>NZ_CP196673.1:0-5069137 GCF_058744955.1 Paenarthrobacter sp. E2MeOHC11
GTAGGCGCCAATGAACACCATTCCGACGTCGAGCTGGTTCCCTACCCGCTCGGCACGCTCGTGGTCATCACAAATCACCACGGAACCGAGGCCATACGGCGACGAATTCGCGAGTTTGATGGCTTCCTCATCGCTGCTGACCTTGTAAAGCTGGGCAACCGGTCCGAAGAGCTCTTCACTGTAGACGTCCATGGCAGGAGTGATATTGGTAATCACTGTTGGGGTGAAGACGTTGCCCTGCGGTTCGTTATTGCCCACCAGGATTTCGGCACCTTGATCGATGGCTCCCTGTACCTGCCCCTTCAGGAACTTAGTGGCTGAATCTGAAGACATCGGGCCAAAGTCGCCGTTATCGTACGATTGGCCGGCAATGGCTGCCTTGAACTTTTCGGAGAACTCATCGAAGTGCTTATCCAGCACGACGATTCGCTTCGAGCCGTTGCACGACTGACCGGTGTTGCCCATCCGTCCCATGACAGCTTTTCGCACTGCTTGATCCAGGTCGTCCGTGTCGAGAACAATGAATACGTCGGCACCGCCGAGCTCCAGCACGCACTTTTTCAAGGCACGGCCTGCCTGCTCAGCCACGATTGCGCCCACCTGCTCGGAGCCAGTGAGAGAAACGCCTTGGATGCGGTCGTCCGCGATGATGTCTGAGATCTGCTGATGTGTGGCGAAGAGGTTGACGTAGGCGCCGTCCGGGAAGCCGGCGTCGCGGAACAGCTCTTCAAGTGCCAGAGCAGATTCCGGGCATTGGCTCGCGTGGCGGACTATCACGGTGTTGCCCAGGATGATGTTGGGAATCGCGAAGCGTGCCACCTGATAGTACGGGTAGTTCCACGGCATGATGCCCAGAACTACGCCCAGGCCTTGGTACCGGAAGAACGTCCGCAGACCATCGGCTACCTCAAGGTCCTCGTCGGCCAGCCATTCCTCTGCGTGCTCGGCGAAGGCTGCGGCGATGGAACCGGAGAACTCTGCTTCTCCGGCCGCCTGCGCGAGGGGCTTGCCCATCTCCCGGTTGATGATGGCTGCCAGCTTGTCCTTGCGTTCCACGAAGAGTTCGGCCAGGCGCTTGGCCAAAGCAGCCCGCTCAGCCACTGTGGTGGTGCGTGACCAGTCCTGGTAGGTAGCCTGGGCTGCGGTCAGGCCGGCTTCTACCTCTGCATCTGTGGCCGCTGGGTATTGTGCGTGCTTGGTTCCCGTGGCTGGATCAATAACGGTAAATGCGCTCATGTTGGTACTCCTTTGTCAGTATTTAGGCTGAGTATGGTCCGGTAAATGGGTCAGGCGGGACCGTCGCATGACGGCCCCGCCTGTTGCGCTTAGCGCTGGTCAGGTGCAGTGGTGGCTGCGTAGAAGCGCTGGCGGGCGCGGCCCTCCAAGTGCTTTGCAGTACCCTCCTGGCTGCCCGGACGCTGCGAGGTCATAGGCACTCCCACGTCCCAGAAGGCTCCGCTGCCGGACAGGTAGCGCCAAGGCTCCACCCGAGCGACGATCACTGCGGGGCCGTCCCCTTCCTTGGCCTCCTTGAGCGCATTCTGGAACTCCTCAACGGTGGAGGTGGACCAAGCTGCACATCCCATGCTGGCGGCATTGGCGGCAATGTCGAAGTCCAGAACTGCCCCGTCAAGGCGACCGGACTCAGTGCTGCGTTCCCGATACTGTGTCCCGAACTCGCGCCCGGGGCCACCCTTGGAGACCTGTAGCGGCCAGATGCACTGGTGTCCGCGGTTGTCGATCACAATGGTGATGATCTTTTTCCGTTCCTGTACGGCTGTGACCAGCTCCGTTGGCTGCATGAAGTAGGTGCCGTCACCGATCAAGACGTAGACCTCTCCCGGCGCGTCCCCACGTGCGATCCGGTAGCCGAGGCCGGCCGGAATCTCATGGCCCATGCACGAGTTGGCGTACTCGAAGTGGATTTCGGCGCCGTTGGACGTATCCCAGGCCTTGTGTATGCCCTCAACCACACCACCGGAGCCCAGGATCAGTGCGTCCTGGTTGGTTGCGGTGCGGTTCAGAACGTCGATGACCTGGGCTTGGCTCATGTTTTCACCGGGGAATGCCTGAAGATCGTGCTTGCGCACCTCAAGGGTGGCCTTCCGAGCGTCCGCGATCTCGCTGCGGTAATCAGCGGAGGTGCCGAAGGCAATGGCTGCCAGTCGTTCCCGCAGCGCCGCAAGCGAAAGTTTCGCATCGCCGATGACCGGGAATGAACCCATCTTGTGCGCGTCGAACGAGCCAACGTTGAGGTTGACGAACTTCACGTTGGGGTTCTGGAACAACGAGTGTGAAGCGGTGATGAAGTCCTGGAGGCGTGAACCAACAGTAATGACAACATCAGCGCCATCGGCGATTTCGTTGGCTCCCACCGTTCCGGTCACACCCAGCGCGCCCAGGTTCAGCTCACTGATGGGGCCGCTGCCCTTGCCTGAATAGGTTTCCGTGACCGGGATTCCGAAGTCGGCGCTGAAGCGTGCCAGTTCGTCCTGGGCCTTCGAGTACCGGACACCACCTCCTGAAATCAGCAGGGGACGCTCGGCGTTCGCGATGATGTCGGCAGCATCGCGGTATTCGTCCTCCACAGCCGGACGACGACGAATGTGCCACACCCGCGGTGTGAAGAAGGACTCCGGGAAGTCGAATTCCGCGCCCTGAATATCTTGCGGCAGACAGACCACGACGGCGCCGGTTTCCACGGGATCGGTAAGGACACGCATGGCCTCAGGAAGGGTGGACAGCAGTTGGGCTGGATGAGTGATGCGGTCGAAATAGCGGCTGACCGGACGGAAGCAGTCGTTGGCGGAGACGTCCCTCTCTACCGGATGCTCGATCTGCTGCAGCACCGGATCACCAAAACGGTTGTTGATGATGTCGGCAGGGAACAGAAGCACGGGGAGGCGGTTGGTGGTTGCCGTCGCGGCCCCGGAAACCATGTTGGTGGACCCCGGCCCTGCGGAAGCCGTGCACGCAAGGGTGGCTGCGCGGTTGGAAGCCTTTGCGAAACCAATGGCTGCATGGACCATGGACTGCTCATTCTTGCCCTGGTAGTGGGGGAAATCCACACCGTACTCGTCGATTCCCTGCGCCAATCCAACGGAATTTCCGTGGCCAAAAATGCCGTACATGCCGGGAACGAGGCGACGACGCTCACCGTCCAGTTCGCTGTATTGGACCTGAAGGTATTCAACGATTGCTTGTGCGACAGTGCGGCGGCGGACGGCCTTGTTGTCGACCACGGTGCCGATGTCAGCAGCGGCTGTGCTAGTCATGCGATCTCCTAAATTCGAAGGTGCGTCGGCATTTGCAAACCGATTCGCCCGAACTTCAGGTTTTCACCGTCGGGGGGCCGTGGTGTGTCCCACTTTGATACGCGGCCGGTTCCCTCAGCGGTAAATCAGTAGAAAGCAGAAAACAGCAGCCGACGGCGGTACGCGTGTACCGCCGTCGGCTGCTGTTTTCTTGGTGACTTTTTAGTCGAAGCGGTAAGGCTCCTGCGGCCCCACAGAAGGCAGTGGACGTGGCCGCTGGCAGGTGCTTTCGATCTCGATGTGGCGGCTCTGCTCCGAGGAGGCCTCGAAGGCGAGCAGGACTTCGAGTACGTGGTAAGCGAAGTCCCCTCCTGTGCGAGGTTCCAAGCCCTTGCGGATGGCATAGCCGAATTCAGCCAAGCCGATGCCCCGGTAGGCGTCGTCCCGATGTGTGATGGGCGTTTCGCGCCAGTCGCCTCCACCCGGAGGAGTCATGTCCAGGGCCAGGTCACCGGGTTCACCGCGTCGCAGCACGGGAGCGCCGGAAAAGTGGTCCGCGTTCGGTGCAGCCAAGGAGCCCCCTGTTCCGTAGACCTCCAAATGCGGCAGATTGTGATTCCAAATGTCCCAACTCACCATGACGGTGGCGGTCGCACCGGACTCGAAGTCGAGAGTGCCGGTGACGTGTGTCGGGGTCTTGATGTGGATGACTTCGCCGTCTTTGCCCGGACGCGGCCGGGTCTCAGATGAACGCGGTGTTGTGGCAGAAACGCGTTTCACGGGACCGAAGAAGTTCACCAGGTTGGTGATCAAGTACGGCCCAATGTCCAGCATGGGGCCGGCGCCGGGGCTGTAGAAGGGGTCAACGTTGGGGTGCCAGTGCTCGTAGCCGCGGCATGCGAAGGATGCGAAAGCGGCTACAGGCTCTCCGATCCAACCGTCATCGATGAGCTTGCGGCTCGTCTGCATGCCGGAGCCAAGGAAGGTGGTGGGGGCGGATCCCACTTTGACGCCTGCCTCCCGGGCGGCATCCAGAATCTGCTGTGCTTCCTCGAGGGAAGTAGCGAACGGCTTTTCCGAGAGGACGTGCTTGCCAGCAGCGATCGCTTGGAGTGTCACAGGTGCGTGGAGCTTGGGTGGAGTGAGGTTCAGGACCAGCTCAACCTCGTCATCGGCCAGAAGCTCATCCGGTGAGAGCGCCTTGGCAACCGAATACTCCGCTGCCCGGGCTTTCACAGCGTCCGGGTTCACGTCGGCGAGTGCCACGACGTTCACGTCCGGGTGGACACCGATCTTGTCCAGGTATTGGTTGAGAACGTTTCCGACGCCGATAATGCCGACTCGAATGGGTTCCATGTGATTCTCCGTCAGTAGTTGGTGAAACCTTCCGGGGCGAGGACTATACCCCGCCCCGGAATCAGTTGCTATGGCTGGTACTTCTAGCTGGCCAGGCGCGATTCGCGCGTCTTGGCCGTTGCTGCTTCGTCAATGCCGCCGTCGGCAATAACGACTCCGTATTGTGCAGCGGCCGCTTCCAGGGAAATCCGTGATTCGCGGTAGTCGTCCAGGACTGCGAGGACGTCGCGTTCCAGCGGGTCACCGTATCCACCGCCTCCAGGGGTGATGGATACGACCTTTTCGCCGGACTGGAGATCGTAGCGACCCACCACGGGGATCTCGCGACGTTCACCGGTAGTGAGATCCTCAACCCAGGTTGACGGCTTGGTACCATCGTGGCCGCCGCGGACCCCCTTCGGCGGGTTGATCTTGCCCTCGATTCCGTACGTCAGCGTGACGCTTTCACCGCGGGGTTCCATGGTCACACGGGTCGCGAGGCCACCTCGTTGCCTTCCTGCTCCCCCCGTATCAGCAACCAGGGTGCGTTCGTGAACCAAGATGGGGTAGCGCTGCTCATCTACCTCGACGCTGTCGTGGTAAAGCAGTGCGCCGCAGACGGGTCGCTGATACGTAGGCCAGCCGTCAACGTAGGGTGTAGCTGGTCCACCGACGCCGCCAACAAGGATCTGGTTGACATAGGCGTTGCCGTTACGTTCGTCAATACCGGAGATGACAGATTTTGCCGGTGCCTGTCCCGCCGCTCCCTCGGCCGTGCCGTAGCCGTCCTCTATTTGGGAGAACGCGGCTTGAACGATGTTGACAACCCGGTCGGCGAGGTTGGTGGTGCCCGATGAGCAGGAGTACGGGTGTTTGGGAACTCCGACGGCGCAGCCGTCCCGGAGCAGAACTTCCACTCGACGGAAGGTGCCCGCGTTGCTCGGAAGGTTCTCCGGGATGCCGGAGAGGATGCCGGCCAAGGCAGCACCCGTAGCCGTGGCCTTTGTGAGGTTCAGGCCATTGGGGAGATTGTCCGGGTTGTCACGCAGGTCAATGACGATCTTGCCCTGTTTGGGCTTCACTTCAACGGTTGCCTGCAGGTGCACGCCGTCCGCGCTGGTTCCGGGGAAGGGATCGTGGACCGAGGAGCCATGGAGGACGTACTCGGGCAGCGTTTCGATCGCAGTCGCGGTGAGGCGTTCCGAGTAGTCGAACCAGGCATCCACGAAGTCCACCAGGTCTTCGACACCAAACTTCTCGGCGAGCTCGTGAATGCGGCGTTCGGCGATGCGCGACGCACCGACCGATGCCAGGTAGTCCCCGTACCACTGGTCAGGCACACGGATGCGGGACCGGCACATACGGATGATGTCGTCGATGTCCTTATGGTCACGCTGAACACGGACACACGGGAAGATCAGTGCACCTTCTTCATACACATCCCGTGCTGTGGCGAAGAAGGTGGTAGGCAGCGAGTTGCCGCAGTCGGCCTGGTGGGCCTTGGTGACTGCCGTGAAGAGGTGACGTCCATGGACGAAGATCGGAACGAGGATCACATGGTCGGCAGCATGCGAGTTGCCCATGTAGGGATCGTTGTGCAGGAATGCGTCACCTTCACGGATGTCGTCGTGCAACTGCACCATGTCCTCGCCGAGCGGTCCGGCACCGAAGACGTGCACCGGTACGCCCTCTGCTGCTGCCAGCAGCTGGTTATCAGCGGTCAGAACAGCACACGAAAAGTCGCGGGCAGTGTTGATGACAGAGGAACGGGCGGAACGCAGCAGGCCGTTGGTCATCTCGCGGACAATGCCGTCGAATGCATTAGCGAGGACCGAGAGCTTTACGGGATCGAATTCGCGCGTCATGGTTACGCCTCCTTACGGGTGAGGTAGATATTGGATCGTTCGTCGAGCGTGGCGTTCCACTCCGGTGGCACCACGATGGTGGTTGTGGGCTGGTCGATGACAGCAGGGCCAACGATCTTGTCCCGGGGGGCAAGGGTGACTCCGCGGTATCGCTGGGTGCTGAAACTTTCGCCCCCGAACACAATGGAGTCCGTGCGGTGAACTTCAGTCCCGCGGCCCACTTCGGCTTGATCTTTTGTCAGCTCAGGCCGCGGGATTTCGACCCTGACACCCCACGTGATGATCTCCACGCGGCTGTCCGGATCGTGCGTGCCGTTGCGGCGATCGTGCTCTTCGTGGAAGGCACGCTCAACGATGCCCGCAGCATCAGCTGCAGTGTCGGGCGCAGCGTCCAAGTACACCCGCAAGTCCCAGGCCTGGCCCGGGTATCGGGCATCAACAAAATAGGTGACGCTGGGAGCAGCGCCCACACCATCGAACCTCTTGGCGAACACCTCTGCCTTGCCCGTTAGCTCCTCAACGGCCCGCGAAGCGGAGCCAGCGTCGAAGCTACGGGTGTCGTTGTGCAAGGGCGAGAGGAATTCCGTAGCAATCGGAGCGCGATGCGCGCCGTAGGCCGCGAGCACGCCCGCGGTCGCGGGAATCAGGACGGTATCAGCTTCCAGGAGCACGCCGATGGCGGCCGCCACCATGGCACCTGCACCGCCGCCCGCCACAATCAGGGCACCTCGAGGGTCAACACCCTGTTCCAAGGAAGCTTGGCGGATTGCTGTTGCCATGTGGTTGGCGGATACATCCAAAATGGCCTGTGCCGCCTGCAAGGTGTCCATGTTCAAGGGGCCAGCGATGCGGGTATCGATGGCGCGGATGGCAGCCTCACGGTTCAACGTGAATCCGCCTTCAAATCCGTCAGCGTCAAGGTAACCCAAAGCGACGCAAGCGTCCGTGACGGTGGGTTCCTCGCCACCGCGACCATACGCGGCCGGTCCGGGAGTACTACGGGCACTCTGCGGACCCACACGAAGCAGACCGCCGCCGTCGATCCATGCGATGCTGCCACCGCCGGCGCCAATGCTGGAAACAGCCACCGAGGACAAACCTGTCAGGTGGCCCACAAAGGGCTCCCCCAGCCAAGCTTCCCTGGTGTGGCGAACGACGCCCTGTTCAACCAAGGACACGTCGAACGTGGTGCCACCCATATCGCAGACCACCACAGTGTCGCGATCGGGAGCGGCGGCCGCACCAACCAGGGGTGCCATGGAAGGGCCGGAGTTCAGCAGCAGTACCGGGCGGTCCAGGACATCAGCGACGTCGAGCACGGCGCCTTCGGAGGTCACTACCAAGAGGTCACCGCCAAACCCATACTCCTGGAGGTCGGAACGCAATTTTCCAAGGTGGTCCGCCATCAGCGGTTTCAGGGAGGCATCAATCGACGCTGCCGAGGAACGGCGGTATTCGCGAATTGTTGGGTTGGCCTCATTGGACAAGGTGTACGGCACATCGGGAAGGATCTCTTGGATGAGTTCCGCAACGCGCTTCTCGTGGGAGTCGTTGATGATCGACCACAGGAAAGAAACGGCCACTGCCTCGATTCCCTGTTCTTTGAAGGAGCCGAGCACTTCGCGCACCTTCGCTTCATCCAGCGGCACCAGGACATCACCCTCGGCGGAAATCCGCTCCGTGATTTCGAAGGTCAAGTGACGCGGGATGTACGGCGGAGGGTAGGCAGCTTTGGAGTCAAAAGCATCCCGGCGTCCGCCTTCGCGAAGCAGGAGGGTGTCGGCGAATCCGTCAGTGGTCAAGAGAGCAGTCTTGGCCACCTTGCCGGTGAGAACTGCGTTGGTAGCGTGCGTTGTGCCGTAAACAATCACGTCTGCATTGCGCAGGACGTCATCACCGCTCCAGCCAACCGACTCGGCAGCCCTGCGGACTGAGGCTTCAAAGCCAGTGAAAACGCGGTCATAGGTGGTTAGGGCCTTGCCGACCGCCATGTCGCCTGTGTTCGAGCCGACCACCACGTCCGTAAACGTGCCACCGGTATCGACGGCGATGCGGTACCTCGCTTCACCTGGTTGTGTCTGTACTTCACTCATGGTCATCTAACTTTCTTAGAGTTGGAGGGGTTAAAGCTGAGGCTTGCCGACGCGGTTACGCAGCAGGCCCACCTTGTCGATCTCGATTTCCACCGTGTCGCCCGGTTCAAGCCAGACTGGAGGATTCCGCTTGGCACCAATGCCTTGTGGTGTGCCTGTGGCGATCACGTCTCCCGGTTCGAGAGTGAGGAAACTCGAAAGGTAGGAGACGATGCGGGCTATGGAGAAGATCTGATGCTGGGTATTCGAGCGCTGCACTTCGATGCCATTGACCCGTGTCGCGATGTCCAGCTTTTGCGGGTCTCCCACTTCATCCAGCGTGACAATGGCGGGACCCCACGGGGTTGAACCGTCCACGGCCTTACCAGCCAGCCACTGAGTCCCGCGGTACTGGAGATCGCGTGCCGTGACATCGTTGAGAGGCGCAAGGGCTGCGACATAATCCAAGGCTTCGTCCTCGGAGACCTCAGCCGCCCGCCGTCCTATGATGACGGCGACTTCTCCTTCGAAATCGAGGTTGTTGCTGACGTGAGCGCCGCCGATTTCGTCCTCGGGGCCAATCATGGTGGAGGCGAATTTGGCGAAGACGTCCGGATACTCGGGGAAAGCACGCCCGGTTTCGGCAACGTGGTCTTTGTAATTGAGTCCAATGCACAGAACCTTGGCCGGATCGGTGATGGGTGTGGTCAACCGGACCTCGTTCAATGCGCCGACCCGGGCCACCGGGTCCTCGGAGGCAAGTGCTGTAATGCCGGAGGAAATGGCAGGGATCCGGTCACCGTAGAGTGACAGGAACTCACGGACGGAAGTCGTGGCTCCGTGGATGGCTTCTGTGGAGCCTTGAAGGAGCAGCTCCAGGTCATAGACGGCATCGTCGATGAGGACTCCCCCGCGGACGCCCGATTCGTGGTGGTAGGAAACGATCTTCATGGTTACTTCGTGCCTTCCGTTGCCGGGTTCTGGTTTGCCACGGCCAGCACGGCGTCGGCAAGGCGGTCAGCGATGTCCCCCGCAACCTTTTCGTCCATGGGTGTCGACAAGGACAGCAGGTTTGCTGGCGAACCGAGCAAGCCGCGCTCATAAGATGCCCACCACAGCTCGTGTTGAGTCTGCTCGTCAACTTTTTCCGCGCCAGTCGGAACCGCGCGCAGCAGCGAGCCGCGGCCGCGCACTTCCCAGCCGGCGTCGGCGATCTTCGCGTTCACTGTGTCCCGGGTCGTGTCGCCCAGGTGATTCAGCCTTTTTACTTCCTCTTGCGTGAAGAGGCGCAAGGCGACCGACCCCGCGGCCATGCTGACCGGGTTGCCGGAGAATGTTCCGCCATGGGGCAAGCTACCGGGACGGGTCGGATCCACCTCGGCCATCAGTTCAGCCCTGCCGGCAACAGCGCCAACAGGGAAGCCCCCGCCGATCAATTTGCCCGTGGTGAGCAAGTCAGGGGAAACACCATATTCACCGCTGAAGCCGTTGAATCCCAGGCGCAGGCTGATGACCTCGTCGATGATCAGGACGATCCCGTACCGAGTCGCGAGGTCCCTGGCGGTGTGCACGAACTCCTCGGAGATCCGGAGGAGGCCGGCTCTGTTGGGCAACAGGTCCAGAATGATGGCTGCGTAGGAGTCCGGTGCTGCTTCAACTTCCTGGCGCAGGACATCGACGTCGTTAAGGGGCACCGCGGTGACATCGTTGATCACGCCACGGGTTACTCCACGCTGGTAGGCAGGGCCACCCGGGACCAATGCCACGTCGGATGTTCCGTGGTAGCCGCCCTTGGTGACGATGACTCTCTCGCGTCCGGTGCTCGCCCGGGCGATGCGGATTGCGGACATCACGGCCTCGGTGCCGGAGTTGGCGAACCGTACTTGGTCGAGCTCAGGCAGGCGGGAAAGCAGGAGGTCTGCCAGTTCCCACTCGTAGAGGTTGGGGATTCCCCAGCTGGCGCCGGCGGTGAGCGCTTTGGTCGCTGCCTCCGTTATTTCGGGGTGCGCGTTCCCGTGAATCAAGGAGGTGAAGTTGTTGTTCGCGTCGATCAGTTCATGACCACGGTCATCCCAGACCCGGTAGCCCTCGCCCCGGATGGCGTACGGGCTCGGTGCTCCCGTGTAATAGGTCGAGCGGCCGTAACCGCCAGGCAACAGGGGGAATCCGCGAGGCCCCCTGCGCAGATGTGGATCCTCCAAAGGGTGGCTTTGTGTGATGGTTTTCTGGTGTTCTGTTCCCACTTGGTTCTCTCCAGTCTTTTCAGTTCACGAGGTCGATGAGCGGCTGCCCGGTCAGGGCCAAGCGGACACGTTCAACGGCGCCCTCCTGAAGTGCACCTGTGGAGCGGTTGGAACGCCAGGCAATATGGGGCGTCAGGATGGTGTTGGGTGCTGTGCGGAGCGGGTGCTCAGCCCCAAGCGGCTCTTCGGCAAAGGTGTCGATGCCAGCACCTGCAATGTGGCCGGTGGTGAGTGCCTCGGCAAGGGCTGATTCCTCAATGAGACCGCCGCGGGATACGTTGACCACTACTGCGCCCTTGCGCATGCGCGCCAGAACGTCCTTGGAGATCAGGTTTGCGGTATCCGCGGACAGCGGCAGGTGGAGCGAGACGACGTCGGAGTTTTCCAGGATGTCGTCCAGGGAGGTCAGCTCCACAAAGCTCTCAGTCACGAACGGGTCGTAGGCCCGGACCCGTGCCCCGACGGCTTGATACATGCGGGCAACATGTTGACCAATGCGGCCCATCCCCAGGACCCCGACCTCGAGTTCGGACAGAACCGGGGTGTCGTAGCCGATGGTCCCGGCCCAACCGAGGTTCTGGATCGATGCGTCACCTGCCGGCAGACGGCGGGCCAACGCCAACCCCATCGCGAACGCGTGCGAGGCCACTTCCTCCGAAGCGGTGCCCGGGACAATGGACACGGGAATGTCCGCTGCAGTGGCTGCGTCAACATCGATGTTGTCGTAGCCAATGCCGTACCTGATGACAGCCTTGCATTTCGACATCACCGGGAAGTCCGCGGCTGTGAGTTTCGCGTAGGGGGTGATCATGACGATGTCGGCTTCGGGAAGGCCTTGACGGAAGGCTTCGACGTCGGCCGCCGGGTTGAGTGTGTAACCGAACTCCTTTGCGAGTGCGTGCTCGCGGTCAAGGTTCGGAAAGTGATGGGGGGCCACAAGAATGGTTCCCTGGGCATCGCGGGTCATAGTCGTCGTCCTGTTCGTTGAGTACCCTTTTCATCTGCCGAGCACCCGTTGGAAGGGTGCCGGTGTCCGGGTGATTTCAAGTACAACGCGATATGTGCAGGTTCATCCGTGCCAATTCGAGACACTGAGGTGGGACAGTGTCCCACCGGTTGCCATCAGGGTTCGCACAGCCCAAAAGCAGCCGGCCACTAGCGGCGGCCGGCTGCTTCACTACACGGTTTCGGGGTTAGAGGTCGAAGCCTCTACTGCGGAAGTAGTCCATCCGGCGGTAGAGGGTGGAGCGTCCAATCTGCAAGGTCTCTGCCGCGAGGCTCCTGTTACCCGATGCCTCCTGCAGTGCAGTTCGCAGCTCGCTGAGTTCGGCGTCCTCCAGACGGGACAGCCGCCCCTTGGTCAGAACCCGATGAAACCCCTGCGGGAGGTCGTCTACGGTTACTTCTGCTCCACTGGCGCGTTCAACGGCGTTGGACACTACGGCTCGGAGCTGGTCGATGTTTCGCGGCCAGTCAGCATGCGTCAGCGTTGTAAGAAGCCGTCGGGATAACCTCCGGTCTCCCATCTCTTCAGCAATAGCTACCGCAAGCTGCGGAATGTCCTCACGTCTGTTGCGTAGCGGCTCAACCGAAATCTCCAAGACGTTGAACGCCTCCGAGAGTATCAAGGTGGCATCGGTTGGATGTGTGATGGTGAAAGCAAGCTTGGTGGTGGCATTGCCCCTAAGGTTCCGGGCGAGCTCTGCTGCCTCGTTCTGTGAAAGTTCGTCGGCATGTTCGACGATCAATGTTGATGGCAGTTCGGTGGATACTCGATGGATCACATCCCGGAGTTGGTTATTCCGTAGCGAGCCACCCCTGGCATCGACCACTACATGCTGCCCACGAGTGTCGGCAATTGCGCCGGCAAGCCGGCGTTTACCGCTACCCAACTCACCAATGATGACAACGGAGCGCTCCTGCTCTACAGCCTTCCGGGCAAGGCTCAAGGTCCGCTTGAAGCCCATGCTCGTCCCGTCGAGATGCTTCACGAGTCTGTCTGCCGCATCCGGCAAGGCAGCCTGCGGCTCTACCTCATTGGTATCGGTTGGCGTCGGACGCTCCTTGGTAGGTGAGTGTGGGCGGACCACCACGATTGCCCCGATATTGGCTGCAGATAAGGTCACGGGCGAAACTTCCAGGGTGGAGATCCCAGGCCCCTGGAGCGAGACCTCACAGTTGAGTTCGCGCCCGGAGGACATGACCGCTTTCGCATACCCGGAGATGACGGAAATGTCGCCGTCTTCCAAGGTGGCCGTTGCTGTGGTGTTGAGGAGGGAGTTCTTGCCGTCAAGGGCAACTACTGCCCGGTTGCCGCGGCGTCGGGAGATCCTCAGGTATTCGCTGAGTAGAGCCCGTTCCCTGGATGAGGTCCGCACCTCAATGTCACGCTCGATCCGGGAGGCAACTCCTTCCAGCATCAGCAAAGTGGACGATGGCTCCAAGGAAGTGACCCGGTTACCGGGTAGAGTCAGTCCGATGACGGCCCGAACCCTGTTGTGGAAAGGGTCGCGGACGAGGGAAGCGAAACACCAGTTACCGCGCATGTCCTCACGGAAGTGCTCTTCGGGTGCGAGCCAGACACCACGCCCTTCCTCAAGGGCCAGGCCCTCCCCGTTGCTTCCGCAGCTCTCCTCAAGGAGCGAATATCCGGCGGGGAAGCCGTCATCCCGCAGGTAGTCCGCTTTAACCAGTACGCCATTGGGCGCTGTCAGGTTGACGTACCCGCCAAGGTCCGCGGCAACCTCGTCCAGTTTCTGCAGGTGTGGCCCTGCCGCCTGGATGGTGTGTTCGTCCACGCGACCCTCGTCAAAGAATCCTCGGTCTGCCACAGCATCAACGCCGGCAGCCCTGCTCCTGTACCAGGAGCGTGCCACGATGGGTCGGATTCCGCTGAGGTCGGCATGGGGCTGCATGAGGAAGAGTTCGCGTAGCCGGTTGATTTGCAGCAGCGGCTCGCGCGGCACCCAAGGGGAAAGTACTTCGGCAGAGGACATGTCAGTTGGTTCTTTCTGCTGGAGCCAGGTATTTAAGAAACGACGGCGGTACCACCGCGGCGGCGGGAGCCAAGCCACGTCCGCCCCCGGCCTTGACCCTTGGGGTGGAAGGCTTGCTGCGCTTGCCAGTTGTCGTTGTGAGCCGCATCGTCTTCCAGCGCGCGGGCGCTGATGTAGGCGGCGACCATGCCAGAAAGCCCACTGCCAAAGGTCATGTTGCTTCCCTTGGCCCCCCGGTTCGAATCTTCGACCAACATGATCCGTTCCTCTCTGTTAAGGCGCTGATAGCGGCGAAACCAGCCGTGCTGGTCTTGCCTCTTTCAGGGTAGCTAACTAATGGTCGTTAGCCAAGAGTTTGCGTAAAGTTGGACCATGTTTAATGTGCCACGGCGATGGACCGCTTCCGAAGGGTCAACCCCCACGACTGTTAGGGTCAAAGCATGAGCAGTTCCTCCTACAAGGCCGCCCGCGACACCTTCGCCCACCGCTTGGAAGAATGGGATTGGGCCGGCCAAGGGGCTTCAAGACGCCACATACTCGAGGCATTTCTGGAACTAGCCATCGCCAACGGGTTCAGTTCAGTCTCCATGCGGACCATCGCCAACGCCGTCAACATCAAACCGCCGAGCCTCTACTCGCATTTCCCCAACGGCAGGGACGAAATTGTCGCGGAATCACTGCGCTGGCACTTTCACCGTTTCGGCACGGCACTTCTCGAGGCCGTTGATCACGCGGAATCAGCAGATGACTTCTGGGACGCCATGGTGAGGCTGCATTTCACCAGACAGGTCAGGCTTCCCGAAAGCAATCTGTGGGACCTGCTCGTGGCAACCGACAGGATGGCTTCGATCCTTCCCGTAGACCTGCGGACCCAAGTGGATGACTGGGTTGCACTCCACGAAAACATGTACGCAGCTGCCGCCCGGGACATGGGCCATTCCAAACCAGAGGAACGAGTCGGGATGGTGGTGACCCTTCTGGAGGGTGCTACGCGATGGGCTCCTGGCAACTATAACGACGCGGAACTCGGCATCATGGCCGACAAAGCCGTGCAAGTGTCCCGCATCATTCTTGGGGCCGAACTGCCGGGCGAACCGTAGCGCCCTCCTCCCCCCGGGCAGGAGTATGGATTCCCGTGATCTGAAAGGCACGGAACGCAGGTTCCGCGCCTTTCAGATTTAGCTTCACCTCGGGGCTACGGCGGCTGCCTGGTGCCTGGTGCCTGGTGCCTGGTGCCTGGTGCCTGGTGCCTGGTGCCTACAACCAGTGTCCGACTCCCGGGTCTCCCAGGTTCGACTACTGCTGGCTGATTCTGATGACGCACTGAAGGATCTCTTCAATGACGCCCTCATCCATAGCTGTCGACAGCGCAATCAGTCCAGACGTACCCAGAAGCACCCCTTCCCGGTAAGCCTTCCACCGCGTAGTAGTCATGTCGGCTGGAAAGATCCTTATGAGCGATCCGAATCCGTTGCACTGAATCCCCGCCTGCAGGAATGCCTCGCGGAGCGCGTCGCCTTTCGCGTTGAGCTTGGTAATCTGGTCGGTGTTCTCGAAGAAACGCGGCCTGAACCGCAGACCCGGGCCGCCGGTCCACGACGACCTGGTCGAGCGGGACTTCACCGCCGCCGCACCGAACGAGCTGTGGCTGACAGACATCACCGAACATCCCACGGCCGAGGGCAAGCTCTACCTCTGCGCGGTGAAGGACGTCTATTCCGGCAGGATCGTCGGGTATTCGATGGATTCGCGGATGAAGTCCCCGCTTGCCGTGGCCGCACTGGAGAACGCGGTGCGGGCGCGCCGCCCGGCAGGGACCGTGGTGCACTCGGATCGCGGGTACCAGGGCGTATTCAACCGGTCGAAGCAACAGTTGCTATTGGGACTGAGCTTAGCTGGTCCGCGAAGGCTTCCGCTGGAGTGCGCCATCCCAGGACGCCGCGCGGCCGGTTGTTGATGATGTCAGCGACAGCTTGGATCTCCGGGGTGCTCCAGCGAGAGATGTCGGTGCCTTTCGGGAAGTACTGCCGAAGTAGCCCATTGAGATGTTCGTTGCTCCCGCGCTGCCACGGGCTCTTCGCATCGGCAAAATAAACCGGCAACCCGATCTCCTGCGTCAGAAGGGCGTGCGCGGACATCTCCTTCCCACGGTCCCAGGTCAGGGAGCACCGCAGATCCGCCGGGAGCGGCTCGAAAGTTCGGACGAGGGCGTTCTTCATCGTGACCGCCCCGTAGCCAGCCAATGCAGGCCCATTCTTTGCCGGCTTGACCAGCCCGTACCCCTTCTGCCGAGGCAGATGAACGAGAATGGCGAAACGCGTCGTGCGGTCGATCAGAGTCGCGATCGCTGACCGGTTGAGACCAATGATGAGATCCCCCTCCCAATGGCCTGCGACTTTCCGCTCGTCGGCTTAGGAAGGTCTCTTCTTCAAGGTTGTGGCGTCGGTGACATGCGCCCAGGCCTGCTGACGTGTTCGCACTCGTGGCGTGCGTTTCGTGCGCCCCGGCGCAGGTGCCACGCCTGCTGCCTGGTAAGCCCGCCCCGGCCCGGAACATAAAGAGCTTGATAGATCGCTTCATGCGAGATCCGCATCGTTGGATCATCAGGGAACTCAACCGGCAGGCGTTCCGCGATCTGCTGAGGGCTCCAACCCCACACCCATTCGCGGTCCTCCCGATGCGGCTTGTTCTTCCCGTCCCAGACCGGGCCGACCGGGCCCAAGCGGCCTCCTCCGCCCGATCTGACGTGTCCGCTGAGCTTGTCATTGACGTCAGCGCGGAGGTCATCGTTCGTGATCAGCTTCGCGGTCTCGGGACGGCGGGCTCGTCGTTCGGCATGCCACTGCGCTGTAGACGCCTTGTAGTCCAACCGATACGTTCTCGTCGAAGCGTTCCGACGCAGCTCCCGCGAGATCGTAGATGGGCTTCGGCCCAGTCGGCGAGCAATCTCTCGCACCCCACAGTCTTGCGCACGCCACAATGCGATGTCCTCACGGTCGCTCGAGGACAGGTACCGCCCGGACAGTTTCGGGGTCAGCTGAGGATTCACACCGCCACCGTGCAGGAACCAGCGATGCGCCACCGGTTCTGACACGCCCGCCGCGACGCCGGCGTCCCGGGTCTTCGCACCACTCGCGATCGCGACCCAGAACCGTACCCGGCACTCGCGGCAGGCCACTGACGGACGACCCGGCGAAGGGATCTGCCCTCGATACGCCCGTACCTGCTTCTGACGATTTCGAACCGACATCCAACACCTCCATGATCAGGTGTTGCTTCGACCGGTTGAATACGCCCAGTTACGGTCTCGTCACTTCGTCGAATCGCTCCGGCACCACGGCCTGACAGGGTCGATGGGCCGGGTCGGGGCCTGCGCGGACAACGCCGCGATGGAGTCATTCTTTTCGCTGCCGCAGAAGAACGTCCTGGACCGTCACCGGTGGCTCACCAAGCAAGACTTCCGGCTGGCCATCACAACCTGGATCGAGAGAACCTACCACCGCCGGCGCCGGCAAAGACGGCTGGGAAGCCCTGCCGATCGAATATGGAACAATCAACCGGACCGCACTCACAGCGGCCTAAGACCCCGAGTCAACAAAAGCCGGGGCAGTCCCCCTCGACATGCCCTAGACGCAAGCTTTATGGCTAGGATCGTCAGCTGAAGTGGCTCATAACTGAGGGTCGGTTCCTATAAACCAAAATCTGAAAATGAAAAGGGCCCCAACGTCCTCCAACCGCGTTAGTCATTGTGGCGGCGTGGGGCGTCGGGACCCTTTTCGGTGTCGTAACTACACCGCCACTCCCAGGCGACGGTTGGCAAGGACCGGGATGACCTGGCGGGCTTTCTCCACGGCCGCTACGTCGACGGTGACGTCCAGCTGTCCGACCTTTTCGTCCAGTTCCTGTTGGACGACACCCATGGGTGAGACGACGAGGCTGTGGCCGACGCCGAAGCGGGGTCCTGTCGGCTCCTCAATGCCTGCCGTGGAAGCGTCTGCCTGGTCGCAGGCGACGATCCAGGTGGTGGAGTCGATGGCGCGGGCTTGGTTGAGCAGACGCCAGGCTTCGACCTTGCCCTCGCCGGCTCCCCAGTGTGCTGTCACGATGATGACTTGGGCGCCGAGATCGGCGAGTTCGCGGAAGAGTTCGGGGAACCTGACGTCGTAGCAGGTTGCCACGCCTACGGTGACGCCGTCCACTTCAAAGGTGAAGGGTTCGTTTCCCGGCTCCACGTCTGCTGATTCAGAGAACCCGTAGGCGTCGTAGAGGTGAATCTTGTCGTATCCGGCGTGAATGTTTTCGCCTGTGACGAGAATGGTGTTACGGACCCGCCCGTCAGCTGCGGGCTGGAAAGTTCCGACCAGGACAATCACGCCGAGGTCTTTGGCAAGTTGCTGGACAGCGGAGGCCCATGGCCCGTCGATGGGTTCGGCGTGAGCTGCAGGCGCGGCCCCGAACCTCACTAGTGAGGCTTCGGGCAGGACGACGATGCGGGCTCCGGCCGCTGCACCGCGTCGAACGGCGTCGAGGACAAGCTCCAGGTTTTGTGCCGGATTGACCGTAGTGGCGAACTGCTGGACAGAGATGGACAGGCTTTCAGAAGACATTGATGTCCCTTTAGTGGTTGATGGTGCGTTTTGGAGGTATGAACTGCGCTGGTCAGTAGACGGAGTGGCCAGCGACTTCGCGGGCGTCCGGGTTCTTGGCGAGGCTTACGCCCACGAGTGTGATGACGGAGACTACGACGATGTAGATGGCCAGGGGCAACCACGTTCCGTACGTCCCGAGCAGCCAGGTGAACAGCAGGGGTGCGATGGCGCCGCCGAAGACACCTCCGATGGTGTATGCGAGGGAGCTGCCTGCGTACCGGAGCCGCGGGCTGAACTGCTCGGAGACGAGGGCGGCCTGGGGTCCGTACATGAGTGAGTTGCAGAGCAAGCCGAAGATGACGGCCAGTACAACTCCGATGAATCCGATACTCATCAGCGGGAAGAAGATGAACGGGAACACAATGGAGCATGCCGCGCCGATGGCGGTGACAAGTCGGCGGTTCATCCGGTCGGAGAGATGCCCCGCTGCCGGCACCATGAAGACCTGGAAGGCTGAGCCGATGACCACTGCCAGCAGTGCCTGCCCGGGCTGGAGTCCGAACTGACGGGTGGCGTACGTAAGGATGAAGACCGTCGAGAGGGCGTACATGACATCCGGGGCGATCCTGGACATGGTGGCGGCGAGCAGTGCCTTGCGTTCAGTCCGGAAGACCTCAGCCAACGGTGACTTCGGGGTCAGCCCTTGTTCCTTGATGGCCTCGAAGACCGGTGTCTCTTCGATCTTGAACCGGATCATCAGTCCAACGACGACCAAGACGGCGGAGAACAGGAACGCTACACGCCAGCCCCAGGACAGAAAGTCCTCTTTGGGGAGCAGCGCCAGGAGAGCCAGGGCGCCATTGGCGAGAAGGTTGCCCAGCGGCGGGCCGATCTGGGCCGCGGAGCCAAAGAGGCCCCTCTTGCCCGGGTCGCCATGTTCACTTGAGATAAGTACGGCTCCGGCCCATTCGCCGCCGACGCCCACGCCCTGACAGAGCCGTAGGAAGACAAGAGCTATGGGGGCGGCAACGCCGATGGTGTCATATCCCGGCAGCAGCCCTACTGCGAAAGTGGCGATGCCGATGAGAAGGAGAGTCCATACCAGGACCTTCTTGCGGCCGATTCGGTCACCGAGACGGCCGAAGAGGATACCGCCGAGGGGTCGGGCGACGTAGCCGACGGCGTAGGTGGCAAAAGCTGCCAAGGTGCCAGCCAGAGGATCGTCGGAGTGGAAGAACACCTGGCCGAAGACCAGCGCGGAGGCTGCCGAGTAGATCGCAAAGTCATACCACTCCAGGCTCGTCCCGGTCAGGGCGACGATGAAGCCTCTTTTGCCTTGGCCCGGCCTTGCCGGGGTTGTTTGTTGCGATGCGGATATTTGTTCAGTCACTAGATGCCTCCTGATTAAGAGTGCCTTGAAAGACATAGCGCCGATGGGGGCGGTGGTCCTGACACAAGCTGCTTTTGTAGCTGTCATCCAAAGCGTATGGGCTTTGTATACAGACGCGTATGGGCTGTGTATACTCACACTATACTGTGATGCAGATCGCAGCAATACCCTGCAAATCAAATGTTTTTGAAGGAGCCATCATGTCCTTGAAGTTCACTCTCCCCAGCGGTGAAACCCTTGACGTCAGCGTCACCCACCTCCTCAACGGCGGATACGCCGGCCGTCACCAGGAACACGTCAAGGCCCACGTAGAGGAGTTGGCACTGCTGGGCGTTCCCGCCCCGACCGTCACGCCGACCATGTATCCGGTTTCGCCGTACCTGGCCCAGCAGACCACCGTTGTGCCGGTCCAACACGGCAAGACCTCAGGTGAAGTGGAGTGGGCCATCGTTGTCGCAGCGGACGGACGCGTCCTTCTTACCCTGGCCTGCGACCACACCGACCGTGAGCTTGAGGTTCACGGCATTGCTTGGTCAAAGAACGCATCCCCTGACGTTCTGGCCACCGATGCCTGGCTGCTGAGCGAGGTCGAGGACCATGTAGATGACCTGACGCTCACGGCATGGGTCACCAACAACGGCGTCGAAGAGCAGATCCAGAAAGCGACTCTCGGGGACCTGCTCCCGCCGTCTCACTGGGTCGGCGTCCTCAAGGACCGCGACTTGCTCAACCCTGGAACGGTGCTCATTTCGGGCACCGTGAACATGGCCGAAGGCGTCAACCAGTTCGCTGACGGCTGGCGGGCAGAACTGACCGACCCCGCACTGGGGCGGACCATCAGCCTCGTCTACGACGTGGTACCCATGGCCACGCCCATCGGCTAGCCCTCATCATGGTGGGGCGTGGGAGATTCCTGCGCCCCACCGCGGGGGCAGCCTCCAAAAGATCAACGTATGCGGGGAGTATACTGAAACTATGCAGACCCCCAGCCAGTCCAACCGCGACAGGGTGTACGACTACATCCGCGACACCATCCTCCCGGACTCCGCCTTCCACGGCAGCTTCCTCACCGAGGAGCAAGTCGCAGAACAGGTCGGCGGAACCTCGCGGACGCCGGTCAGGGAGGCCTTCCTCCTCCTGGCATCCGAAGGACTGTTGCAGCTGGTGCCCCGGCACGGTGCATTCATCCCTCCGGTCACCCGACAGGAAATCAGTGAAGCCCTCGAATACCGCACGGTGCTCGAAACCAACGCCGCCGAAGTCGTCATGGAACGAGGCACCGCCCCACTGGACGCGATGAAGCTCGCGCTCAAGCACCAGCTTGAAAGCTCTGACGCCGGCCACGAACGCGAATTCGTCGACTGGGACAGCGAGTTCCACATTGCACTGGTCCGGGCTGTCGGGAACTCCCTCATGACCAAGTCGTACACCGACCTCCGCGCACGGCACATCCGCATCGGCGTCCGCGCACTCATGAACACCCCCGAACGGCAGGCCGCCGTCATCGCCGAGCACCAAGCCATTGTTGATGGCCTGGAATCCGGAGACCCCGAGCTGGCCAAGACAGCCATCCGCAGCCATATCCGGACCACCGCCTCGGGGCTCTCGGAAATCTGACCCACGAAAGGTTCCCATGGACCCGGTTCCCTCCCCCGGGGCGACAGCTCCTGAGGTCGCCTATCAGTGGATCACCTCCTTCATCGCCGGGTTGCCCAGGGAGGATGAAACATTCCTGAACGAAGCGACCCTGGCGAAAGCCACCGGCACCTCCAGGACCCCGGTCCGTGAGGCTTTGCTCCGACTCGAGGCCGAGGGCTACATCAAACGCGTCCCGCATAAGGGTGCATACGTTCCTCCCATCACAGATCAGGAAGTGCGGGCCAACCTGCAGGCACGGTCGGTTGTGGAGAAATGGGCAGTGACAAGCCATGGCCACTACGACCACGCGAATCTCGTCGCTCTTCAAGGGCTCATCGACCAACAGCGACTGGCCGCCTCCGATCCCGTCCGTTTCATTGAACTGGACACCGAGTTTCACAACCTCATCGTCAAAGCTGCCGGTAATCCTGTCCTGGCGGACTTCTACGCTTCCTTGCGGCAACGACAGCTCAGGATCGGCATCCAAGCCATCAGCACAGGAAATTCCCGGACGGCTGAGGTTCTGAACGAACACCAGGCCATCGTGGATGGGCTCAACGGGGAGGATCTCGCCCTCACCTGCACCGCCATTGACGCCCACTTGGGATCTACCCGAAGAGCGACTATCGGGTACTGACACTGCGACGACAGAGTGATCGTGCCCCAAAAGGCACTCTTCAGGCCTCGTGCTCCGGCTCCGCCGACCAAGGGGTTTCAAGTTCCAGCTTCCAGCGGACTTTACGACCACGCAAGGCCGGCATCATGGCGCCTTGCGGGACGTGCCGGAACGGCACTGTTTCGCCGTCGGGCCGCCACCACCCGCTGACGGGGGCATGATGCCCCGTCGAAACGAGTGCGGGAACGGTGGCGGCTCCCGGGTTCCGAATCGTCATGGTGTGTGGCTGTCCTTCGGGGTTCGTTCCGGTTGAATGAAGGTGCGGTTCGCCAGGACGGGCACACTACCGGTGTATCCTTCCCGTTCATTGGCCGCTGCCGTTATACCCTCACGGGCCACAAACCAGCCGATGACCAGAAGCGGTATCAGCACCAGCAGCGAAGCGAGGACCCAGCGCCCGGTTTCGGAAAAACCCATGGAAATCAGCACGAAGGCCAGAAAGGCCAGGGTCAGGTATGAGGTGCACGGCGCCCCAAACAGCCGGAAGGCGGGGCGTGTGATCAACCCCGCGTTGGAGAGCCGGTGAAGTTTCATCTGGCACAGCATGATGGTCGCCCAGCATCCGATAATTCCCAGTGCGGAGATCTCCAGGACGATTTCGAAGGCCTGCGAGGGCACGAGAGCGTTCAGACCGATGCCCAGCAGGGCAACCACCGTGGTGAACAGGATTCCGCCGTAGGGAACGCCTTTGGCATTCATCCGGCCGGTGAAACCAGGCGCAGATCCGTTCACGGCCATGGACCGCAGGATCCGCCCGGTGGAATAGAGCCCCGCATTCAAACTCGACAGTGCCGCGGTCAGCACCACGAAGTTCATGATGGTGGCGGCCGTTGCACCTGCCTGGGGATCGCCGAGGTGGGAGAAGAAGGTGACGAACGGTGATTCACCGCCCTTATAGGACGTGAACGGCAGGAGCAGGGAGAGCAAGAGCACCGAGCCGACGTAGAAGACAGCGATCCTGAACACCACACTGTTGATGGCTTTGGGCATGATCTTGGCCGGGTCCTTGGTTTCCCCGGCAGCGGTGCCGATCAGCTCAATGCCGGCATAGGCGAAGATCACCCCGCTGGCGGCCAGGAGCGGGGCGATCCCGCCGTTGGGGAAAAACCCTCCATTGTCGGAGAACACGACGAAGCCTGTGGGGCCGACGTCCGTGGCTGCACCGCTGAGGAGGAAGACGACGCCGACGATGAGGAAGGTGACGAGGGCGAGGATTTTTACCAGGGCGAACCAGAATTCCATCTCGCCAAAGAGCTTGACGGAGACCAGGTTCAGGGAGAGGACCACAACGAGGGCGATGAGGGCCAGCAGCCATTGGGGCGTTTCCTGAAGCGGCGGCCAATAGGGTGCCCAGAATTTCAAGTACAGGGCCGCTGCTGTGACATCGACGATGGAGGTCATGGCCCAATTCAGGAAGTAGAGCCACCCGGCCGCGTAAGCCATCTTTTCGCCGTAGAACTCACGGGCGTAAGAGACAAAGGACCCGGATGACGGTCGGTGCAGGACCAGTTCGCCCAGTGCCCGGAGGATCAGGAAGCCGAAGAAGCCGCAGATGGCATATACCAGCACCAGTGCAGGCCCGCTGCCGTTCAGCCGGGCGCCGGCGCCCATAAACAGGCCGGTGCCGATCGCTCCCCCGATGGCGATCATTTGGATTTGCCGAGGCTTCAGGGACTTGTGATAGCCCTGTTCTTCACTGGCAAAGTCACGGACGGCCGAGGCAACATCGCCGGTGCGCTCCCGCTCGTTCTCCAGTTCGTCCGCCCTGTCATGCGCGGGAATTTTCATGTTTTCTCCATGGGTTTGAGCCGCACATCCTTGTGCGGCCGTTGGAAGCGGCCCAGCGACCCGGGCCGCACTACGTTAGAAGGCTGCGGCCGCCGGTTGAGTGCGCAACTGGAGGTCCCGGGGCCTGATCCAGACTTCGTAACCTTCCTTGCGGACGAAAGCCCTCCGGGGTTGGATGCCGCTGCCGCGGAGCCACACGGTAGAAGAGTCGGCCATGGCGTGGTCCACGATGCCGGCCTGGACCGGGATTCCATGCTTCCGGATCTGGACGTGGCCGCCGATCAGGGCGGGCCATTCGTCGTATCGGACAAGCCGGTCCGGGGTTTCATCTCTGCGTTTCATGACTGTTCGCTCCTCTGGAAGAACCGGGTCAGGCGGTCCCACATTTCGGGGGCGTTCGAGTACATGGGAAAGTGCCCGCTGCGGGAGATTTCGGCGAGTTCAACGCCCTTCTCTGCGAGCAGTGGCAGGTAGCTCAGGCTATTGTTCTGCACTCCGTACATGTACATGCGGGGGAACGGCAGCGCCAAAAAGCGATCCATCAGGCCGCCGTTGTCGGAAAGTTCCACCATGGATTCGAAGATTGGCCGGACGGCACCGGGCCTGACCTTGTGGGGCAGGCTTGCCGCGTAAAGGCTGCTGGAGTAGAACCGGGATTTCCATACCCGTTCCTGGAAGTCCTTGAAGAAGCCGTCAGGATCCGGGTGGGAGTGGCTGATGATCTGGCGGCTCAGGAAGCAGTCTTCGGGTGCTATGTTGCCTTCGATGTCCGAGAAACTGACAACGCGGGAGGGCGCCTGGTCTGCCAGGAGCAGGGCTGTGAGACCGCCCATGGAGTGACCCACCAGATGAAAGCGCTCGATGCCTTGGGCGGCAAGGACTTCTTTCGCGACGCTGACGAGGAAGTGCACGGAGATGGCGTTCAGGTCCGAGCAGGAGGTTGCGCCGCACCCGGGGGCGTCGTAGGCCAGGATCGGGCGGTCGACGAGCCCTGGCTGCTGGATGACGTCGGCATAGTCCTCTTTGGTGGAGCCAAAGCCATGGAGAAAGACGACAGGAATGCCGGTACCGGCTCGATACATGCCGGCAACGTCGACGCGGACGCCGTCGACGTCGAGCGGAAGGGTGAAAGGCTCAAGCTTGGTCAGGCCAGGCAAGGAATTCTCCATTCAGGATGGTGGGGCTCAAAGGGCAGGGACAGCCCAGGCGTGGTGGTTCTTGATGTGTCTTTGGTTGGTGCCCGCCCGTGGCTGGTGATACCGGCGACCGGCGTCATCGGCGGCCAAGTGGCGGCCCATGTGCGCGAGGACTGCTTCGATGAGGTCCAAGGACCCGTCGCCAAGACCGACCACCTGGGTCAACAGTTCGAGGCGGGACCAGGTGGTCAACACTTCGACGGTCCGTATCCCGTGGCGGACCAGGGCGTTTTCGGCCCGTGACGGCAGCCCAAGGCTGGATACGGCAATGGTCAGCCCGGTGTTGCCTGTCACGGGAAGTCCCTGACGGCTGCCGCGAAGCGGCGAAGACCTTCGTCCAGGCTCGCCGCGTCTGTGGCAAAGGAGAGCCTCACATGGCCTTCTCCGGAGGGACCGAACTCGCTTCCCGAACGGACCAGGACACCGGCTTTGGCAAACCGGGCCACCATGTCGTCCGACCCCAAAGCCGTGGTGATGCGGGGGAACGCGTAGAAGGCACCTTGGGGCGAGAGGATTTCGACGCCGGGAATTCCGTTCAGTGCCTTGATCACCATGTCGCGTCGCTCCTGGTAGGAGGCCGTCAGGGTCTGGAGGTCCTTGTCCGGTGTTTCCAAGGCTGTCAGGGCAGCATCCTGAACGAAGGTGTTCAGTGGTCCGTTGATGGTGCGGTGGATCAGGTTGATCTTGTCCGCCAGGGGAGCAGGAGCCACGACGAAACCGAGCCGCCACCCGGTCATGGCATAGGTTTTGGACAGGGTGCTGCAGTAGACCACCTGAGCGGAAACCTCGGCCAAGTCAAGGGCCGAGACGAACTCAAGTTCGTCGAAGACAATGCTTCCGTACGCTTCGTCGGAGAGCAGCAGCAGGTCCGGGTGATCCGCCAGAATTTCTCCGACCCCGGCCAGGTCCGAAGCCGGATAGACACGCCCGGTGGGGTTGCCGGGGTTGCACAGGATGATCATCCGGGCCGCCGCAGCCTCCTGGCGGAGAGCCGCCAGGTTCAGGGAACCGTCCGGGAGGGCTGGAATCCAGAGGACCTCTGCTCCGACCATAGCGGCATGGTCGGCGTAGAGGGAGTAGGTCGGTTCCGGGATCAGCACACGTTCCCCTGGCTTGACCAGGGCGAGCATGGCCGCGGCCAGCCCGGCGGAGCCGCCGTGGGTCAGGACGATTTCCTGTGCGGTGGTCGCACGGGGGTGCCCGGCGGAGATCCTCCGCGCGAGCACCTCCCGCAGTTCCGGCGCTCCCGTCATGGGCGAGTACCGGGTCCGTCCCCCAACCAGGGAACGGACGGCAGCGTCGACAACCGCGGTGGGGGTGCCGGCGTCGGGCTCCCCCATGGCCAGTGAAATGGTGCCCGGTGCAGCCGCACCCAGGGTGGCGGGGCGGCGGCTGGAGGCGGCGATCCGTTCGGGAGCGCCCAACTGTGGAGAGGACGTGACTGTCATGGGTTCTTCCGTCTAGAGGGAGTAGATCTCGAGGGTGGTTTTGCCCTCTCGGATTTCGCCGAGGAAGCGTTGCTCGTCCGCAACGCGCCGGTCGGCTTTGTCCAAGACGGCGTCGACGGCATCCCGGGGCAGGACGACAACGCCGTCGGAGTCTCCCACGACGAGGTCGCCGGTGCGGACTGTCAGGCCGCCGACGCGGACCGGGGAGGAGAAGTCTCCGGCGTAGTGCTTGGCAGTTCCGACGACGGTGACGCTGCGGGAGAAGACCGGGAAGTCCATCTCCGCCATTTCGTCGACGTCGCGGACGCCTCCGTCGATGACCAGTCCGGCGATGCCGCGGTGCTGGGCTGCAGCGGCGAGGATTTCGCCCCAGTGGCCGTGTTCGGCGCCCTGCATGTCGACGACGAGGACGCTGCCGGCCGGTGCTTTCAGGACTGCGTGGTGCAGGGCGAGGTTGTCGCCGCCGACGCCGCGGACGGTGAACGCCGGTCCGGTGACTTTGGCTCCGGGCCAGGCCGGTTTGATGCCGGGATCGCAGGCACAGGGCAGTTTGGAGGCTTCATAGAGGGTGGCGGAGGAGTGTCCGCGGGCTGCATTGGTCACTTTTTACCCCACTGGAGGTCGTGGTAGCCGAGGTCTTTGCGGGCCTGGACCAGAGTGGCACCGGCCTTGACCGACTCGACAATCCGATTTTCGGTTTCTTCGATCTTTTCGGCCAGGTCGGCGACCTCTTCAGCGCGGGCACGGGGTACAGAGAGCGCCCCGTCGGCGTCGGCGCAGATGATGTCCGCCGGTGAGATGGTGACATCGTTAATGGTCACCTCGGTCTGGACCGTGACGAGCTGGACCCGGTCCTTTCCGGTGCGCATGAACTTGCCGCGGCTGAACAGCGGGTAGTTCTGCTGCAGCGAGGTGGAGATGTCCCGGCAGACGCCGTTGATGACGGTTCCGGCGATGCCGCGCTCGGCGGCGACCTCAGTCATGATGCCGCCCCAGACGGTGACATCGGTGCGTCCTTCATTGTCGATGACGATGACTGACCCGGCCGGTACGTCGTCCAGGAAATCCCCGACGCTGCCGCGGCTTTCGCCAGCCGGGGCGTACTGGACAGTGAATGCCGGTCCGGTGGCGCGGAAGTCGTAGGTCAGCGGCGACAAACCGTGCAGTGTGCCGTGCAGGCCGAGCGCGTCCATGGCATCGGAGATCGAGGCTGTGGGCAGGGCTGCCAGGCGTTCAATGACGCTGGTTTCAGTGGTGGTGTTCATCAGTGTTCCTCTGTGGTTCCTGCCAGGCGCGCGTCGCGCATGGCTTCGTGAAGTGCGACGCCGGCCCTCAGGTCGGCGTCGATGGCCTGCTCGCGTGCGGCCACACCTTGGGCGCGTTCGAGCACCTCGTCAACGTGGGCGGCAGGGACGACAACGACGCCCGTTTCATCGGCCAACACCAGGTCGCCGGGAGTGACTGTCACCACGCCCAGCTGAACGGGTTCACCGGTGGAGCGCTGCTGGAGCCTGCCCCGGGCAGTGGCCGGGATGCGTCCCTTGGCGAATACAGGGAAGCCCATCTCCCTCGCTTCGTGAACGTCACGTGATGCACCGTCCGCCACGACACCGCGGACCCCGTTCAGCGAGGCACCGAGACTGAGGAGCCCTCCCCAGCAGGAAACGTCGGTGCGTCCTTCATTGGCGACGACGATGACATTGGTGTCATTGGCTGCCGAGACGGCTGTCGCGCCGATGTGCGCACCGGAAGGACCCGGAACGTATGGTTCCAGCTGCACGGTGACAGCGAATCCGACGATCTTCGGGGTTCCCCAGACGGGCAGGAAACCAGCCTGTCCCGGCGGCAGGCCCAGGGCGTCGAGGGCATCGGAGACAGCAGCTGAATCCAGTGCCGCGTAGTGCTCCAAGAGAGTTGTTTTGGAAGTCATGCTTCCAGTAGACAGGCTCGGATTGATATAGTGAAGGTCTATGTTTGTATGGCTGGAAGAGGTTTTGCGACTCGATGATTGAAGTACGTCAGGCACGCTATTTCATAGCGGTCGCCGAAGAGCTCCATTTCGGGCGAGCTGCCGAGAGGCTCAACATGTCCCAGCCACCCCTCAGCCAGGCCATCCTTCAGCTGGAGCGGCAATTGGGGGCCAGCCTCCTGACCCGGTCCAGCCGGTCAGTGTTGCTCACCGATGCCGGGACGCTGTTCCTCGAAGAATGCCGGCTGCTGGTCCAGGCCTCCCAACGGGCGCAGGATGTCGCCGCCAGAGCAATCTCGGGCATGGCCGGCACCCTACGCATTGGGGCAGTGACTTCAGCTTTCAACAGTGTGCTGCCTCCAGTCTTGAGCCGCTTCACCGGTGATTGGCCTGACGTCGAACTGGAGGTATCGGAGATCGACACCCATCACGGGCCCGACAGGTTGCTTCGCCGCGAGCTCGATGTCGCCATCATCCGTCAATCCGGCGCCAACAAAGGCCTCACGTCAGTTCCGCTGCGCCGGGACCGTTTCGTTGTTGCCCTGCCCGAAACGCATCTTGCTGCCGCGTCCGGGACTCCGGTGGATCTTGCTGAGCTCAGGGATGACGCCTGGGTTTGGCTGCCGCGTGCCATCTCCCCCGACTATCATGACGAGATGGTCGCTGCCTGCCGGAAGGCAGGGTTCAGCCCTCAGGCGAAGCACTTCGCCAACTCGATCCATTCCCAGCTCGCCATGGTCGGCTGCGGGCTGGGAGTCACGCTGGCACCGAATTCATCCATTGGCCCGGCGGAACAAGGTTTCGTTGTCCGCGATCTTGCCGAGCGGGTGGATCTGGTTGAACTGTCCTTGGTCATCCGCGATGGGGCTTCTGAGACCCTCACGATGCATTTCATCCGGTGCGCACGGGACCTTGCAGAGGGCAGCTAAAAACAGAAGCAACGGCGCGGTGACAGGCTTCCCTGCCGCCGCGCCGTTGCTCCCAGGTTTGTGAGGGTTTATTCGCCCATGACCCTGCCGAGATTCGCCCCTGCTTTGACAGTGCTGCCTGCTGCGGCCAGGACTTCTGCAAGTCGCCCGGTGTGCGGGGCAGGAACGACGCTTTCCATTTTCATCGCTTCGAGAATCACCACGGGCGTTCCTTCCTGGACAACTGCGTCAACGTCGACGAGCCATTTGACGACCTTCCCGGACATGGGCGACCGGACCAGTTCCGGGTCGGCGCTGCCGGACTCAGCGCCTGTGTTGCCGGCGGACTGATGGCCTAAGGATGTTGCGCCGAGCAGTCGCGCCAGGTTCCCGGGAAAGCCAACCATGACCCGCTTCCCGTCGATGTTCAGGGGAATGGTCACCGTAGGCTGGGGATCCGGGTGCTGCGGATCGAAGGAGGGATCTGCGGTGATGCCGTGGACAAATTCGTTCTCGATCCAGCGGGTGTGGATGGAGAACTCTTCAGTGAAGTCTGGGGCTTCGACCACGGCACGGTGGAAGGGCAGCAGCGTCGGCAGACCGGTGATGGTGAAGTCTTTCAGGGCCCGGCGGGCCCGGCGGATGGCTTGATCCCTGTCCGCACCAGTGATAATCAGTTTGGCCATGAGGGAGTCGAACTCCCCGGAGACCTCCGAGCCGGCAGTAATACCGGAATCCAGCCGGATGCCCGGACCGGTGGGAACAGCGATGGACTGCACGGTCCCGGGGGTTGGCAGGTAGCCGCGGCCTACGTCCTCGGCGTTGATCCGGAATTCGAAGGAGTGCCCGCGGGGTGCGGGGTCCTCGTCCAGGGAGAGGGCCAAGCCTTGGGCGATCCTGAATTGTTCCTGCACCAAGTCCACCCCGGAGGTTTCTTCCGTGATGGGGTGTTCCACTTGGAGCCTGGTGTTGACTTCGAGGAAGGCAATGGCGCCGGATTGGGCCACCAGGAACTCCACGGTTCCCGCGCCGGTGTAGTTTGCTTCCGCGCAGATGGCTTTGGCCGCTGTGTGGATGGTGTGGCGCTGTTCATCGGTCAGGAACGGTGCCGGCGCTTCTTCGACGAGTTTTTGGTGGCGTCGCTGCAAGGAACAATCACGTGTTCCCACGACGATGACGTTGCCAAAGGTGTCGGCCAGTATTTGGGCTTCGACGTGCCGTGGGCGGTCCAGGTACTGCTCGACGAAGCACTCCCCGCGCCCGAAGGCGGTGACAGCTTCCCGGACGGCGGAATCGAACGCTTCCTCCACTGCGTCCAGGTCCCGGACTACCTTGAGGCCGCGCCCTCCCCCACCGAAGGCGGCCTTAATGGCGATGGGCAGCCCATGTTCCTCAGCGAAGGTGCGTGCCTCTGCTGCGCTGGCCACCGGACCCGGGCTGCCCGCTACAAGGGGCGCACCGGCGAGGATCGCGATTTGCCGGGCCGTGACTTTGTTCCCCAGCGCGCGGATCGCGTCCGGGCTGGGGCCTATCCAGGTCAAACCGGCGTCGACGACGGCTTGGGCGAAATCGGCGTTCTCGGAGAGGAACCCGTAGCCGGGATGGACAGCATCAGCCCCGGAGCGCTTTGCAGCATGGAGTATTTTGTCCACGTCCAAGTAGCTTTCTGCCGGTGTACGGCCGGAGAGACTATAGGCTTCGTCCATTGCCATGACGTGGGCGGCGTCAGCGTCACTGTCGGAGTAAACACCCACCGAGATCAGACCGGCGTCGCTACAGGCCGAAGCGATCCGCACGGCTATTTCTCCGCGGTTGGCGATCAGGATCTTGCGCATCAGGAAGTACTTTCTGTCATCAGTGGTGAAGGTTTGAAGCGGACGCGGCCTCCGGCAGCGATTTGGGCTGCCTTGTCCAAGTCCTTGGGTGCGACGACGGCAATCACCGGATAGCCTCCGGTGACGGGATGGTCAGATAGGAACACCACCGGCAGCCCTGTCGGTGGAACCTGGACCACGCCGCAAATGGTGCCTTCGCTGGGAAGTTCGTCATGGCGGATGCGTTCCAGTGGGGTTCCGCTGAGCCGCATGCCGATCCGGTTCGAGTCGTTCGTGACTGTCCAGTCTTGGTTGAACAGGGCCTGGAGTGCGTCGGAGGCGAACCAGTCGGCGCGGGGCCCGGGCCCCAGTTCAAGTTCGGACACTTCGTCGGCGGGAAAATCCGGTTGTTGTTCCGGTTCCCCTACCGCAGTTCTTGGGGCTGGGGCGACGGGCAGGAACTGGCCTACTGCCAATGGTTCCGGGCCCAGTCCTCCCATGGTGTCTGCCGAGCGACTGCCCAGGACTTCTTCGGCTTCTATTCCGCCGCGGACAGCCAGGTAGCTGCGTACCCCCGTTGTCGGCGGCGAGAGCACCAGGGTTTCTCCGTCCATCAACGCCACAGGGCAGGCGGCAGCGGCCTCGCGCGAACCGTTAACTGAAGTGATCTGCATTCCTGCCGGGGCCCCGGCAAGGGCCACAATCTGATCCCCCACCGCCTGAACAGTCAGCCCGCCGTCGACGATTTCCATGGCCGCGGCCCCACTGGGGTTGCCGACGAGTCTGTTGGCCCGGCGCAGTGAGCCTTGGTCCAGTGCCCCACAGCGTGAGACCCCAATAGCGGCGTAACCGGGACGGCCAAGGTCCTGGATCAGCGTGAGGGGTAGGCTTCGGAGAACTTTGAGTCCCGGACCGTCGACCTTCCGGGGAACCGGTACCGATCTGGTCACCTGCGCCCTGTCGCGCACGGCCTTGTACCGGACGCTGGTCCCTGGACTGACCAAAGCTGGTTCTGCGCGTTCGCTGTCCCACATGGGGCAGCTGGTGTGTCCAATGATTTGCCAGCCGCCCGGTGATTGCCGGGGGTAGACGCCGGTATAGCTGCCTCCCAGTGCCACCGAACCGGCTTCCACGTTTGTTCGGGGAGTATCCCGGCGAGGGACGGTAAGGACGTCGTTCTCCCCCACCATGTAGCCAAAGCCCGGGACGAAACCGGTGAATGCCACAGTCCAGAGCTGGCCGGTGTGGGCCGCCACCACAGCTTCGGGGCTGATGCCTGCCAGCTCGGCAACTATCTGCAGGTCTTCTCCGTCATAGACGGTTTCGATCTCGACGAGCTTGTCGCTCGTGTGCCGATAGGGCGGAATGGGCAGATGCTGCAGCTCTTTCTTGATCCTCAGCATGGCTGTGGGGCTTTCGGCGGTGACTAGGACTGTTTCGGCTGCCGGGACTACCTCGCGTTGCCCGGGAAATGGGTTCCGGTTGAGCAGGTCTGTCAGCGCGAGCACGTCGTGGGGTGCCGCGAGCTCGGCCAGCACACCGCGCTCTCCAACAGCCCTCACTGAGCGCACACGGGATTCGATGTGGATGTCGGGCTGGGTTTCAGGCGCTGACGTCATGGATGAGCCTTAGGTCTTCTTCGGGCTTGGGGTCGCGGCCAAGGGAGACACCGACGATGGTGATCAGGGCGCATACGGCCAGGTAGACAGCAATCAGGTACCAGGTTCCGGTGGCTGCGTAGAGGCCGGTGAAGATCAGGGGCGCGATGGCGCCGCCAAGAACACCGGCGAGTGTGTAGGCCAAAGAGCTGCCTGCGTAGCGGAGGCGGGCAGGGAACTGCTCGGTGATGAAGGCTGCCTGCGGACCGTACATCAGGCCGTTGAAGACCAAGCCGCCGACGACACCGAGGGTGAGGGTCACGACTGAGCGGTCCTGGATCATGATGAAGAACAGCGGAATGTAGATGGCGCTGCCTGCTGCGGCGATGCCATACAGGAGCCGGCGATTGAAGCGGTCGGTGAGGGCGCCCGCCGTCGGGATGATGAAAATCTGTACACCTGAGCCGACGAGGATGGCTGTGAGGACGTTGCCGGTGCTCATGCCCAGTTCTTTGGTGGCGTACACAGCGACATAGACGGTGAACATGGAGTAGATGACATCCGGGCTGATGCGGGACAGGGCTGCTGCGATGAGGGCACGGGGTTCGTTGCGGAAGACTTCACGCAGTGGCGCTTCGGAGCGTTCGTTGTTTTCCACCAAGGCTTTGAACACAGGTGTTTCTTCGAGCTTGAGGCGGATGACCAGGCCAAAGACCACCAGGAGTGCGGAGGCCAGGAAGGCCACGCGCCAGCCCCAGGAAAGGAAAGCTTCGTTGCTGAGGGAGGCGGCAAGGATGGCGAGGACGCCGTTGGCCATGAGATTGCCTGCGGGTGGGCCGATTTGGGCAGCGGAGGACCAGAAGCCTCGCTTGTTCGGGTCGCCGAATTCGCTGGAGAGCAACACCGCCCCGCCCCATTCGCCGCCGACGCCGATTCCCTGCGCCAGTCGGAGGAGAACGAGGATCGCCGGGGCGGCCGGGCCGATCGCGTTGTAATCAGGCAGCACGCCGATGAGGATGGTGGCCGCACCGATCAGCAGGAGTGTGACAACGAGGACGTGTTTTCGGCCCAGCCGGTCACCGAGGCGTCCGAAGATCACGCCGCCGAGGGGTCGTGCAAGGTAGCCGACGGCGAATGTGGAGAAGGAGAGTAAGAGGCCGACGAATTCGTCATTGCCGGGGAAGAAGATCTTGGGAAATACCAGTGCGGATGCGACGGAGTAGATGGCGAAGTCATAGTATTCCAGCGATGTTCCGCTGAGGCTGGCGATGTAGGCCTTGATGGCACTCCTTTTGCGGAGCTTGGCCTGCTGTGGGGAGGTTGCTGTGGACATGGCCTTCTCGTGTTCGTGTAGGGCTGGTGGGGTTGCCAGGTTTTTCTCGGTGGTCATGGCACGAAGCTCCTGACAGCGATTCCCTGGTATTCGAGGGCTTCCCTGACAGCTGATGCAATCTGGACTGCTCCTGCTGTGTCTCCGTGGACGCAGATGCTTTCGGCGCGGACATCGATGTGGGAGCCGTCGATGGTCTCGATCTTTCCTTCCCGTACCAGGCGGACCACACGTTTGGTGATGAGCTCCGGATCGTGAAGGACTGCGCCCTCCAGGCTGCGCGGCGCCAAAGCCCCGTCACGGGTATAGGCACGATCGGCAAAGGCCTCGGGCACTCCCCGCAGCCCTCCTTTCTCTGCACGGATCAGGACCTCGGATCCTGCGAGGGCAAGGATCGGCAGCGAGGGGTCCACAGAGCGTACGGCATCGACGACGGCTTGGGCCTGTGCTGGATGGTGGACTATCGCGTTGCCTAGAGCGCCGTGGGGTTTGACGTACTTGACCGTAGTGCCGGCGATGGCTGCCATGGCTTGGAGGGCACCGATCTGGTAGGCGACGTCGTCGGCCAGTTCGTTCGGTGCGATGTCCATAAACCTGCGGCCGAAGCCGGCAAGGTCACGGTAGCCGGGGTGCGCCCCCACAGTGACGCCGCGACGGACGGCAAGTTCGCAGGTAGCCCGCATGACCGATGGGTCTCCGGCATGAAAGCCACACGCGACATTAGCGCTGGAGACAGAGCGGAACACTGCGTCGTCGTCGCCCAGGCTCCATCGCCCGAACGATTCACCGACGTCACTGTTCAAGTCGATTTGATTCATTGTGATCCTCATCTCAGGAAAAGGTGATGGACCCATCATTGCTTAAGTTTGAGAATCGTTCAACGATTCTCTTAGTGAAAGTTCGTGAGAGAGTGTAGATTCGTTTCTATGGACACTGCTGGGGAACTCTTGGATGACGCCCACTACGAACTGGGCCCCGCCGCGAGGCTGCGGGTAGCGGTTCCCGCTGTCGCGTCGCGGGTCGCGGCGGAGCTTCGTCGCCAACTCATCACAGGCAAGTGGGTACCGGGCTTGCGCCTCAACGAACCCACCATCGCCGAAGAGCTTGGCGTCTCGCGCAACACCCTTCGGGAAGCCTTCGCCGAACTCAGCGCCGAACGCCTTGTTATCCGCCTCCCCAACCGCGGGGTTTTCGTTGCTGCCCCAGGAGCCGATGACCTCCGAGATTTCTACACCGTCCGCCGCGCCATCGAGGTCACCGCAGTCCGGAATGGCGGCTCTGCCGAACGCATCGCGGCTATCCAAGAAGCGGTGGCCCACGGTAAGACTGCGGCGAAAGCCAAAGACAAGGAACGACTGGCCGATGCCAACCTCGGGTTCCACCGCGCCATAGTCGAAATGGCCGAAAGTCAGCGACTCAACACCCTCATGAACCAGGTCCTCGCGGAAATGCGACTGTTCTTCTTCAAAGAGCCCGTGAACGTGGAGTTTTACTCACGCTACGTTGAGGACAACGAGAAGATCGCCAAAGCTTTGACTGACGCGTGCTTCGAAGAGGCCGCCTCCCTCCTGGCGGCTTACCTCGACCGCTCCGAGCAGCACCTCTTCGAAATATACGAAGCCTAGCGAGCCCCAAACCAACGCGAAGGATGGCGGACGATAACGCCGTCGTTGGCTTTACGGTCGCGAGCTCGAATGCGGGCGCTCTGCCGGACACGCACCTCGGCTATCCGGAAGCGGATCACCCCGTCGACGCATCCCTGCTCGGCCCGAAGGCGCATCAGAACCAAGCAGTCCTGCCTCTGATTCCTGAGTCATGTTGTTGTCACCACCCCTATCCATGAAGCGGTGTAGGACAACCAACACCTACCCTACGAACTAGGAGAGGAAGGACCGCTTAGCCCCAGTTCAGAGCCAGCGGAGGGCCAACCAGCCAATCCCCTGAACCCGCTCCCCCACAACTGAACAGGCCAACCGGCGGTCAGGCACAAGCCGGCACCACACATCAGAGACTCGTGTCAACAATTGTCAACACGTAAAAGCAAAAACCCCCTCTGACGAGGGGGTATGCTGTGCCCGAGGTGGGACTCGAACGGGATTCCTAGGCTTGGGAACACTGGGAAGTGGCGGAAACATGCGGAATCCGGGGCAGTCCGGCGGCTGTACGGGCCAGTCCGAGGCGGGCAGTGTGGACATTGATGCTCCTATTGTTGTCAATGGTCGCTGGGCCAGGGGCCATGTAGGTTGCCGTGGCCTCCGCTCCGGCCTCAAGGGTCGCTGCCGCGATCGCTGCGCGACGGCCGGGGGCCGCCTTTGACCCCCGGGGCTTCGGTGTCCACGGTCAGGTTGGAAGCGCCCGGTTCACCGGTGGATAGGGTGGATGCGCGTGGGCGGTGGATTGGTTGTTGAGCCAGGTCTCGTAGCGGTGGTGGGCGTCGTTGTCGTGGGAAAGTCCTCGTTCCAGACGGGACAGTGTGGTGGGCCAGACGCTCAGGGCATCGGCCGCTTCTTGAAGGGTCAATCCTTTGGTTGCGCGTGCTTTCCGGAGGGTGGCGGCGTCGGGAGCGGGACGCGGGTGTTGGAGCTGGTTATAGATTTCGCGGGCGACGTAGCGTTTGAGGCAGCGCATGATTTCTTTGGTTCCTTTGCCTTCCTGGCGTCGCCTGGCCACGTAGGCCCGGGTTTGGTTGTCATAGCGCATTCGGACGAGCACTACGCGGTGGATGGCTTTGTTGGCCTGTCGGTCACCGGCGCGGCTTAGTCGGTGCCGGGTCGTTTTGCCTGAGGAGGCGGGGATCGGGGCGACGCCGACGAGGGCGGCGAACTTCGCCTCGGTGGTGACGCGTTCGGGGTTGTCTCCTACGGTGACGAGGAGCTGGCTGGCGACGTCGGTGCCGACGCCCTGAATGTGGCGCAGCATTGGTGCGTGGAGGGTGAGGACGGTGTCGAGTTCGGCGTCGATCAGTGCGAGCTCCTGGTGCAGGTGCCGGTAGCGGACGGCGAGCCGTTTCAGTACGGTCGCGGTGCTGGTCAGGGGTTCGGATGGGGCGCCGGAGGGTCGTGTCTTTTCTAACGCGGCCATTAACGCCGGGCTCGTCATGGATCGGTATCTGGCGCGGAGGGTCTCCGGTGCGGTTGTCAGGATTGTTTTCACTTGGGCCATCACCGCGACGCGGGCCCGCATTGCGGTTGCGCGCTCGGCCCGCAGCACCCGCAGGGATTCCACTGCACCGTCCCGGGATTTCGGGGTGACGCCTGCCCTGCCGGAGAGCACCGATTCGGCGGCTTGATAGGCATCGAGTGGATCGGATTTTCCCCGCAGCCGGCGTGCCTGCCGGTTCGGGCGCATCACTTCCACCACGCGGATGCCCTTTCGGGTGAGCACGCGTGAGAGTTCGGCGCCGTAGCTGCCGGTTCCTTCCACACCGGCGGCGAGAACGGAACCGAAGCCGGTGATGAAGTCGATGATTCCCTGATAGCCGGCTCCCGCTGCCGGGAATTCCTTGTCCGCCAGATGTTGGCCGGTGTCGGTGATGACTCCGACGTGGTGGGTATCGGCGTGGGTGTCGATCCCGGCGATGACTTTCAGATATTCCTTTGTCATGATGAAACTGCCCTGACCTTTGAAAGCGATGGGAAAAGGGCACGCCGGCCGGGTGGGCAGACAAGACAGTAATGGGACTCTTCGGAACAAGCTCCTATGAGGTCATGTCCACTTGGCCGTCGCGTTTACTGCGGCCGTGTTGTGGTGGACAGATCATTGTCAAGACAACCCTCACGCGGGCGTCAGCCACACTTCGAGCCACACCGCAACACACCCAATTCCATCATTACTGTCCACACTTCCTTTTTGCCTGCTGGCCGGAGCGTCTCAGATTGCGCTGCGGACCGTCTGACGAAACACATGTCATGCGCTCACGTTCTTGTATTTCGTAACCTTGACGTTGGCCGGTGTCCTTCATCGCGGCCCTCACCGGAGTGCTCGCACATGAAAAGTATCACCATCCGCGACGGCATCTACGTCACCAACACCGCTATCCCGATCAGCACCACCGAGTACTCCCAGGTCAACGCCGAATTCATCGTCCGTGGCAGCATCATCAGACCCACCATTCGAGTAACCCTTCCGGCGGCGACCCACAACCAAGAGGACTCTGGAATGAGCTAAGTAGGATCACGACTTCATAGCTGTGAGTGGAGGGAGTGACATGATGCCTTGCGTCGTTGCATCGCGGTTGGCCATGTGCCTCCAGCCGGTGGCTAGCTCCGTCAACTCAAGTAGCCAAAAGCCTGAAACCACCGCTGCAAAAATGGACAGAGTCAGCTGCCGACCTCAGGATCACCGGTTTCCAGTGATTGAGTCCTGTGCGCAGTTCGACACTTTGAACTTCTCTGCGCAGGTACTTTTCCACGGAGCTGGCCCCTGCTTCCGCGAAGTAGGCATTCAAAGCCCCGAACCTCTCTGTAAGTAGCTCAATCGCTTCCTCGGCATAGGCCGTTGCGAGTTGGAACCGATCAAACTGCGATGACAGGATCTCGAATGTCGACTCGCTCATTGCCAGAGGACGGACTAAGTGGAAGGAAGGAATGACCGATCCTTCAAAAGCTAAGTTCGCAACGAGGAAGTGCTCGTTCTTAGGAAGTTTGTCGAAGTATGCATGTATGAACGCCAGTGCGCCATCGGGAGTCTTATAGATCTCATCTTTTGCTTTGTTGCATACTCCGCATACAGGTACGAGATTGATGGTATACGCGGCAAACTCCGGAAACTTAAGTTTCGGAAGAAAGTGGTCCAGCTCGCTCGTATCTCGGAGTCCGCATAGGCAGCAGATTCTGCTCCTGGCAAGAATCTCAGCACCGTCTTTACGCAGACCGCCAGATCTCACCGCCTGGTAGTTAGCTACCAGACACTCGGCCGTGTACTCATCGCCAATAATTGTTGCGAGTCCCGCGAGTGAGCCGTGCTGGTAGGTTGAGTAGGCTTCTAGTACTGACTCCCTGGCATTGTTTAGCGACTCCTTTGTTAGGCGCAGTCGCCGATGGTCCCGGAGCCGGTCGTAGAGATCCCTCTCGTCTGTCATAGGTGTTGGAAGCGTTATCAAAGCTGCCCCGAGGCCGACTGGGTCCTGATAACCAACGCCCTGGCCTGACTGCTTAGACCTAATGGGAACAAGTTCTCCACATCATCAAGGTCCATCGCCGCAGCCAACTCCCGAATAACCGCACGGTAGTCGGAAACCGAGTTGTCGAGACCAAACGCCTCATGCGTGAGCTCACCAATTGCCGCACCAAAGGTTTCTAACTGCGGCTCAAACGTTCGAATCGAAGTACCATACCTTTCGATGACACGGACGTCCTTTGCCGGGACCTCCTGAAGAACGACAGGACTGTGAGTTGCAATTATTGCAAAGGAATCAAAGCCCTCTAGAAGTTTTTGGATTCCACGTAATAGAGCTGCAAGAAGGGGCGGGTGGAGGTGGGTTTCAGGCTCATCCAGAAGAACTAGAGATCGACTTCGGAGGTGCGCAGCAAGCTGAATAGTTACATTGAGTACGATCTTTTGCCCCGCACTCAGCATCCGTAATTCCGCTGTTGGCAGTAGGCCGCTCTCCAGCCATGATGTCAGGCTAATCCCTGCCCGCCCAAAAGTTGGGTCTCTCTCTATATCTGCCAATGCCCCCATGAACGCAGCGGTATCGCGACTACATGCCTCATCGAACGCCGCCACCAGTTCGCGATCAAGCTCTTCGATCGACTTCAACTGAGAACTTTCGGGCTCGCCTGTTACACGGCGGAGACCGCAATAGGTGTATCCGAATCGCGTAGTGGAGGTGTCATCACGCCGAATTACAGCCTCGTCTTCTGTTTCCATGGGAGGTAGCTCAAAAACATCAAACGCACTGTACGAAACAGCAATAACCGCACTAAATACGGCTTGCCCAGTTTCTCCCACATACTGACGACTTCGATCAACCTTACTAATTTCCCTTGCGACATCCGCGAGCAGCCGGGTCTTACCCACGCCGTTGTATCCGATTAGAACTTTGCAGCGGCCCGGCAAGGGACCAGAGTCGTCGAAGTCAAACCGAATTGCTTCATCGAGCCCTTCGCCGCGATGCAGGAAAGATGCAACTCCCTTCGACAAGGGGGAAAAACCAAAAAGTGACCTTGCGGATTTGAGGCTAAACTCGGCTTGTCCAAACCTGAGAAGCGATGTGGCCCATCCGTGCTCATCGCGAAATTCGGCCGCAATCCTTTGGTCCGTCGCAGCATCGCGAAGTGCGCGAAGGAGTCTGCTTCTGTCACGGCGTGGAAGGCTAGCTACCTTCTCGTAGTACTCAATGTCTTGACCCAAGGAGCAATACGTAACGTCTAGGAAACTGAAAGTATTAGCCGTAAAGGGCGTTGGGCCACTAACCTGGCCGGCCTTCAGTATCTTCACTGGTCCCAGAGCAACGGGTTCGCCATATGGCGGTAGAAACTCAGCCTCGAAAAGACACTTAAGTCCAAAGTCGTTCCAATTGTCACGACGCAGGACGACGAGACCCTCATTGGGCAGACGACTCGGTGTGTCAAAAGGACCTATAACACGAAATTTCATCAAAACCTCCCACAACCGAGGGTATCAGCGCTGGCAACGAAGACGGTGGCCGCTTGGATTCGCTGTTCAAAAGGTCTCGGATCTGGAGGCGTCTACTGGACGCCTCCTTTGTTGCCAAAGCGCATTTGACGTCCATAGGCAGAAAAGGCAGCACACAAGCAGCACATGAGTGAGTGCGCTATGAACAACGGGAGCACCAAGACGGGATCCGCGCTGTTCATCGTGTCCCCGCGCGTGACGGCAGCTTTATGGCTGCTGGAAGCAGCCAACTCCAAGCTGTGAATCAAACGACGCATCATCACCCAGATGGGTGAGATTCACCTCGCACACCAGTTCCGAAAGGAAGTCGGCATCCAGTTCACGAAGTGGGCCAAGGAATACAGGAAGAGAATCCAGCAGGTCAGCGACCTGGCGAATATTGAATCACTGGACGTCGAGAAACTCAAGATGCCCACCACTTCATTGATACTCAAGAAACTTGAGCGCCTTCACAGCGAGCCAACGATCTCCTGGCTTGCTGCATGGCAACTTTGCAGCGGCCACGCCCATGGGAAGCGATGGGCAACACTGATGAGCAACTGGCTCACCGAGGTCGCTCGAACGGCGGACGAGTTGGGCGCAGATTTCAGGGTCACCGTCAGTTATGAGAACCTTGCGCTGATTGTGGGATCGACTGCAGAGATGATGCAGGTCGCGTGCGAACGTTTCACCCTGCTGGCGAAGAGCGATCGCGTCGCGACAAAGCCCTAGGTTGCCAAAGCCCCTATCCGACGATCCCCCTGATGAGGACATGGTTTCCTCGCTTGGCGGAATCGTCGTATGTGCGCAATGAGTCAGTTTCCAGCACGCGCCGCCAGGCTTGGATGGCGTACTGAACCGCGTCCTTCCAGTACTCATAGGCCAAAGCCAAAGGAAATTCACCCGCCCCACCGTGGACTAAAGTACTCCGCTTGCTGTACATAAGCTTTGCTCGGTTAAAAAACGCTTCCCTTTTCTCAGCATCATCAGGATGGAGCACGTGCGCCAGTGCACCACACACGCGCAACATGGTTTCACTTTTCGCGCCGAAGAGATTCTCCCAGACCATGACTGCGTCAATGAATCCGTCGTAGGGGTGGTCCCTATCGTTCACCGCTGACAGAAGACGTTCCCGTCCCGTGGCCAAACCTTTCGGGGCCATCCCTGCCAATGCGTGCCAGTGATCGATTCCTTTCTCGTCATCAGCTTCCAACGGTCGTGAGAAATACAGGGTTGGACGCCACGGCGCGGCTTTCTGGCTCTGTGATTGACCGGCAACCACGGGGTTGGCCCAACCCCTGAAAGACTGCCCCATGGTAAGGGTTTCATCTTCCTTGGAAGCCAAAAGCACAGCGAGGTGGGCCTTGCTGATTTCCGAATCGACCTTCTGGTGAAAGTCCTGCCCCTTTGACATCCTGTCCTGGCCCGACATCGACAGAGCCTCGGCGCTCTCCGCAATTTCCAGGACCTGAACCCGAACAGGAAGCTCCAACACCACGGCATCAGTTGCCCAGTAACTGAACAGGTTCTTTTCCGGACGTGCCAAACGACGCAGTCTGCCGCTCCCGATGTTGATCTCACGCACTTCTGGAGCAAGTGTTGCCCCAGGGCAACCTGCGATCTCGAACAGCGTCACTTCTTCCCTCTGCGCAAGCTTGCGCGCAACAGCCAACATCCTGCGAACCCAGACAACGTACGATTCAAGATCCGACAGCCCCGGCTGTCCGGCACCGCTGCTCTTCTCCAGGATGGAGGCGGCAAGTCCACCAAACTGGATCGAGCCCCCGCTTCCGTCGCTCCAATTCAGGAACGAGTTGAGCAGAAGATCCGCTTCGCCGGTTCCTTGGTCATTGGCAAAAACAGCATGAGGAAAAAGACCCATGAGCGGCTCATCCGGCTGATACATCAGCGAGTCAGCAAGCTGCTTGAGTGGATGCGAATACAGGTGGCCCGACAGCGACATGCCATGGTCCTGCGACTGGGCAATCAAAAGCGCTGGAAAAGCATCTATTGCCAGCCGGCACAGTGCCTCCTCAACCGCATCCTCACTGGACGTCGCAGGACGGGGCCCTCCGGATTCAAAATGCAGGGCTGTAGCCAAACACCCGCCCAACTCTTCCCTATAGCTACAGAATCGATACAGAATGTCGCTTGTTCGGTTAAATCCAGCACGCCCCACCCGGGGCCCGTCTCCTACAAACCGCAGGATTATTCGAGCCAGGTCCTGCTGAGCGGGTGGAAACGCCTGGACGTTATGGACATCCCGGACCCCGAGCATGTACCCGGTCAGGTCCTGCCCCAGGTAGGTGGCGGCTTGTTGCCACTCCGACACATTGATGTCTTCTCGGTCCATGATTTTCCTCCGCAGGCGTGGCTATTCCAAAGCTTGACAGCAGTATTTCAAACGGGAGCCCGGAGGTTCCCACGCGCTCGAACAATTCGCCGATGGAAGCGCCGGCTGCTACTGCTTGAAGACAGCCGAAGGCCGGAGTCGATAGACGGCCATGACCGCGAACAATGCATCAAGGTCGATCCTCTCCGTAGAGAAATCTTCCAGCTTCTTGATCCTGATAGGCCTGATCTTTGCCACGGCGGCAACTTCACGGTGCGTAGCTTTGCCTCTGGACTTCACCAACAGATCAACCAAGGCAGCCCGGTTCCCCCAAGGCCCGGTGGGACTCCCGGCTCAAGTCGATGCGTGAGTGCCCGATATGCAGGTGCCCGCAGTGCCCCGTGCACCAATACCAATTGCTCGATGGATCCTCAGGCAGCTGCTTCGAAGGAATCTCACCCTCTGCGATACCTGCGTTTGGAGGCCCAGCCTCCGTCCCTTTGGGTTTTGCATTCCCTTGGTGCCCGTTCCGGGTTCGACATAGAACTGGTTCTGCCCATCACGCTTCCAGACCTTATTGATGCCAGCAGTTGCTGCTTCCCAAACAAATCAATGTCCGCGAGCGTGAGTGCGGTAGCCTCCCCAAACCGTGTTCCAGTCAACCAAAAAGTTCATGAAGTCCCTATTCCGCTCCCCCATTCCCCGCTTGAGTGTCTCGGCTTCAGAATGGGAGACGAAAGTCAGGCCTTGGGCCTTGTGTGTTTTGGGGTCCCGCCAACGCACCATGAAGGACTGAGAACCGTCCTTTTTGGTACGTGTAGAGATGCTGGCCATGCATAAAACGCTACGTCGCTGCACACGCTTTTAGGGGTTTTGTACACAGTCAGGGGCCATATAGGCCCCTGACCTGCGACAACATCGTGCCCGAGGTGGGACTCGAACGGGATTCCAGGCCTTGTCATTGCTGGGATGTGGCGGAAACATGCGGAATCCGGGCCAATCCGGCGGCTGTACGGGCCAGACCGGGGCGGAAAGTGTGGACAGTAATGATGGAATTGGGTGTGTTGCGGTGTGGCTCGAAGTGTGGCTGACGCCCGCGTGAGGGTTGTCTTGACAATGATCTGTCCACCACAACACGGCCGCAGTAAACGCGACGGCCAAGTGGACATGACCTCATAGGAGCTTGTTCCGAAGAGTCCCATTACTGTCTTGTCTGCCCACCCGGCCGGCGTGCCCTTTTCCCATCGCTTTCAAAGGTCAGGGCAGTTTCATCATGACAAAGGAATATCTGAAAGTCATCGCCGGGATCGACACCCACGCCGATACCCACCACGTCGGAGTCATCACCGACACCGGCCAACATCTGGCGGACAAGGAATTCCCGGCAGCGGGAGCCGGCTATCAGGGAATCATCGACTTCATCACCGGCTTCGGTTCCGTTCTCGCCGCCGGTGTGGAAGGAACCGGCAGCTACGGCGCCGAACTCTCACGCGTGCTCACCCGAAAGGGCATCCGCGTGGTGGAAGTGATGCGCCCGAACCGGCAGGCACGCCGGCTGCGGGGAAAATCCGATCCACTCGATGCCTATCAAGCCGCCGAATCGGTGCTCTCCGGCAGGGCAGGCGTCACCCCGAAATCCCGGGACGGTGCAGTGGAATCCCTGCGGGTGCTGCGGGCCGAGCGCGCAACCGCAATGCGGGCCCGCGTCGCGGTGATGGCCCAAGTGAAAACAATCCTGACAACCGCACCGGAGACCCTCCGCGCCAGATACCGATCCATGACGAGCCCGGCGTTAATGGCCGCGTTAGAAAAGACACGACCCTCCGGCGCCCCATCCGAACCCCTGACCAGCACCGCGACCGTACTGAAACGGCTCGCCGTCCGCTACCGGCACCTGCACCAGGAGCTCGCACTGATCGACGCCGAACTCGACACCGTCCTCACCCTCCACGCACCAATGCTGCGCCACATTCAGGGCGTCGGCACCGACGTCGCCAGCCAGCTCCTCGTCACCGTAGGAGACAACCCCGAACGCGTCACCACCGAGGCGAAGTTCGCCGCCCTCGTCGGCGTCGCCCCGATCCCCGCCTCCTCAGGCAAAACGACCCGGCACCGACTAAGCCGCGCCGGTGACCGACAGGCCAACAAAGCCATCCACCGCGTAGTGCTCGTCCGAATGCGCTATGACAACCAAACCCGGGCCTACGTGGCCAGGCGACGCCAGGAAGGCAAAGGAACCAAAGAAATCATGCGCTGCCTCAAACGCTACGTCGCCCGCGAAATCTATAACCAGCTCCAACACCCGCGTCCCGCTCCCGACGCCGCCACCCTCCGGAAAGCACGCGCAACCAAAGGATTGACCCTTCAAGAAGCGGCCGATGCCCTGAGCGTCTGGCCCACCACACTGTCCCGTCTGGAACGAGGACTTTCCCACGACAACGACGCCCACCACCGCTACGAGACCTGGCTCAACAACCAATCCACCGCCCACGCGCATCCACCCTATCCACCGGTGAACCGGGCGCTTCCAACCTGACCGTGGACACCGAAGCCCCGGGGGTCAAAGGCGGCCCCCGGCCGTCGCGCAGCGATCGCGGCAGCGACCCTTGAGGCCGGAGCGGAGGCCACGGCAACCTACATGGCCCCTGGCCCAGCGACCATTGACAACAATAGGAGCATCATTGTCCACACTTCCTTTTTGCTCGAACGACCGCCGAAGAACAGCGAGCCGACACTCTTGTGAGCGTTTGGAGGGCCGCAGCAAGCGAGTGCCGCAGCCTTCGCAAATCGTCTACTCGCTCGAACGATGAAACATCCAGCAAGATCGCCGCACCAGAAGAACAGATCCTCAGGAGCGCATTCCGCCGTGCCCAACCCCGGCCGCAGCCTCCAGCGCAGTGCTGTGCGGGATTGCGGATTGTTGACGGACTCAAGGTACCGGAGGCCGACAACGAAGCATGGGAATGCAACCTTTGCCGGGCGTCCGTTCTGGATCCGCGACCGATTCTGACGACCCCGGGAGGGCGATTAATCAGACTTCCCGGACGTGCCACGGCGGGTTACAGGGTCGATATGGCTCGGCATCTATCGGCGATGGTGCGCCGCGTGACCTGCATGTCAAAACTCATGAGGTCGTGGCCGTGTATGACACCCGCATTCACGTGGAGTTCGCAAGGAATTCCTGCGTGGTGCAGCCGCTGCGCGTAGGAAATGGATTCGTCCCTGAAGATGTCGAGGTCGCCAACCTCAATGTAAGCGGGCGGGAGGCCCGAGAAGTCCTCCAGGCGTGCCGGGGCGGCTACGGGCGAGACGTTCCCGCCGCCAATGCTGTCCCCGAGGACGGCGTGCCAACCCGTCCAGTTCGTATCGGGCGTCCAGGTGGCCAAGCCGTCCAAGGCCGGATCCGGGACCGTGGTGCGGTCGTCAAGCATGGGGTAGATCAGGATTTGCTTCGCTACACCGACGCCCTTGTCCCGGGCGAGGATTGCCGTTCCTGCGGCCACGCCGCCTCCAGCGCTGTCGCCCATCACGCCGATCCGAGCGGGGTCCACGCGCAGGTCCGTGGCGTGGTTGATGAGCCATTCAAGGCCGGCAAGTCCATCTTCCTGCGCGGAGGTTCCTGTGTACTCCGGAGCCAAGCCATAGTCGACCAGCAGCATTGGCACGTTGGTTTCCTGGACGTAGTGTCGGATGACGCCGTCGTAGTGGTCAATCTTTCCGGCGACCCGGCCTCCACCGTGAAAATAGACGATGGCCGCCCGGTCTTCCCGATCATCATCGTCGCGGGAGTACCAACGCAGTTCCATGCCGGCCCCGTCCCTACGTTCGGCCCTGTGCGGATCTCCCGACACCCCTGCGACTACGGGTCGTGGGATGACGGCAAGGCCTGCGTCAATGACGGACCGCAGGCCCATCGCGTCGCCACGTTCGGGCATGATGAATTCAGGACTCTCGGTGGTTGAACTGGCGGCCGCCGTGAAAAGCGCCAAGATTTCCGGATCGAACCTGTCCACTGCTGACATCTTTGTCCTCCTTCAGGTCAAGGCCCGAAAACTGTCGCTCTCAAGCACTGATGGACAACTGTACGATAGTTGATGTCGATGGGCAATCGTAGGATAGGTCCAAGAGACTATGGGGAGAGGGGACGCGATGGGCCTCACCGGCACGCCTCCTGCAGTATTCATGCGCGAAGGCAACGCAGCGGATCCGCGGGCCGTGCGCACGCGCCAGCTTTTGCTTGACGCGTTTGAGCGCCAACTTGAAAGCGGCCAGTCATCACCGACGGTCTCCTCGCTGGTCCAAGAGGCTGCCGTGAGTCGGAGCTCGTTCTATAACCATTTCACCGGCGCCGAAAATGTGGGTGTCGCAGCCTTCAGGGAGTTGCTCGACGCATTCAAGCCGATGCTCCGCGAGGATGAGGATCAGTCCACTCCGGCCGTCGTGTCGCAGGTCGGGTTTGAGGAGTTCTTCACTCACCTTGCCGAGCACAGGGTGTTGTGCCTAGCCGTGTTGACCCCGGGTACCCAGACGCCCGCACTCGCCGAACTCCACTCAACGCTGGTCACCCACCTCACCGCGGCCATTGCGGCGGTTGAAGCTAGGCCTGCAGGCCTCGACGCCAAGCAGGCAGCAGTGTTTCTCGTGGGCGCGATCCTCTCACTGCTTCTCGACTGGCTCGAAAAGCCCACACAGACAGCCACAGAACTGACCTTGTTCGTCGACCGGATGCTGCCGGACTGGCTCAGGGACGAGCATCAGATCGAAGCCCCGATCCTCGTCACCACCACTCCTCGGACGAAGCCGAACCAATAGCGCATTTTGCCGAATGACCGCGCACCAACCAAGCCAGCATCGAACCAGACTCACCTGATCAAGGAACTGCCATCGACCATCGGGAAAACAAGTGCTCCGTCGTCCTCATGCTCACCGGCCTGCTGGTCGGCTTGAAGAGGAAATCTTCACCCCCGGCATCGCGGTGAACCCTCAAGTGAGTTAGGGGGCTTGAAGACGTTCAGCCAAGGCCTGGATGACGCGTTCTCGTGTGAGTTCGATATGGGTTATGGCAAGTGCTCCTGCTAGATCCGTGGCACCCCTTTGGATCGCTTGTATCAGCCCTTGGTGCTGTGGGCACTGGCTTTCGAGGGAGCTTTTTCCACTTAGCGAAAACAACCAATGCAATCTGCTGAGGAGCGGACTGACGGTTCGCTCCAGCAGCGAATTCCCGCAAAGGACGACGATTTCCGCATGCAATGCCGTGTTGCAGTGAGCTAGACCTAGCGGATCTTGGCGGACGCTCGCTTCTTCTGCTTGAGCAAGGAGGCATTGCAGATGCTCCGCTGGATGCCCGTTGTGCACCGACTGCGCAGCGCGGCGGGCGGCGAAGACCTCCAAAGTGAGTCGCAGGTCGAAGAGCTCGTTGACGTCGCTTAAAGTAACGCGCTTTACAATTGCCCCGCGCCTTAGTGACGACTTAACGAAACCTTCCCCCTGCAACTGCTGGAGTGCCTCGCGGACAGGGATCCTCGATAAAGCCAGAATTTGGGATAGCTCGCGTTCCCGCAAGCGGTCTCCCGGCATAAATTCACCCGAGATGATGAGCCTTTGTATCTCGACTCTGGCCAAGTCAGCAGAAGACTGGTGTGACTGTGGCAGGGAAATAGTCGGTTCAGGCCACTCCTTGAGTTTCATGGTGCCATATCTCATTACATCTCAGCCGTTTGGTTTAAAGTTTGCAAATGAGGGCTGCAGCGCGCACGGGAATGGTGGTGATCGGACCGAATCAGGACATGAAAACGTTCTTCAATCTCCTGCGGTTTTACCGAGGAATTCATGATTCAAGTGAAGAAGGAACTCGTGCCGGTGATGAAGGCCCACCCACGGAGCAGCCGTAATCGTGTCCAGATCGAAAACATCTGTCTCGACCACGGGTGCGTCGGCATAGGGCAGTTCGTTCTTCCGCCGCGCTCTCAGCTCTTTCCTCCTCACACGGGCGAGCCACGGGCGTTCACGCACGGCCGGTCTCCTCGTCCGTTGTCGCACTGCTCTGATCCACTAGGCCCCCGGACGTCATCCCAGGTTGCAGCGGGCCATCAGCTATGGGCATACCTAAAATGCCCGAAGTATCTCTTCCACGCGCTGTTTGGCGTCGCCGAACAGCATCTGGGAGTTATCTCGGAAGAATAGAGGATTCTGTACGCCCGCGTATCCCGCTGCCATGGAGCGCTTGAAGACAACAACATTCTCGGCTTCCCATACGCGCAGCACGGGCATTCCTGCGATAGGGCTGCTTGGATCCTCGGCTGCCGCCGGGTTGACTGTGTCATTCGCTCCAATGACCAGCACCACCGACGTTGCGTCCAAATCATCGTTGATTTCGTCCATCTCCAGGACGATGTCGTAGGGCACTTTCGCTTCAGCCAAGAGGACGTTCATGTGGCCGGGCAATCGTCCAGCGACAGGGTGGATGCCAAAGCGGACATCAACTCCGCGTTCCTTCAATTTATGGGCAAGCTCGGCGACCGGATATTGTGCCTGTGCGACGGCCATGCCGTACCCAGGGGTGATGACGACGCTTGAGGCATTCGACAGCAGCTCCGCTGTTTCTTGAGCCGAAATCTCGCGGTGCTCACCGTATTCAGCATCTTTCGCTTTCGGTGCGGACACACCAAACCCGCCAGCGATGACGGAGATGAAGGACCTGTTCATCGCTTTGCACATGATGTAGGAAAGGTACGCACCGGAGGAGCCCACCAGTGCACCAGTGATGATAAGGAGGTCGTTGTTCAACAGGAAGCCTGCGGCTGCAGCCGCCCATCCTGAGTAGCTGTTGAGCATGGACACGACCACTGGCATGTCTCCGCCGCCGATGGATGCTACGAGATGCCAGCCCAGACCCAACGCCAGGACTGTAACTGCGATGAGCAAGCCAAGTTGCGAGTCATTGACGTACCGAACGGTGAGGACCACGAATGCTGCCAGGGAACCTAGGTTGATGGCGTTTTTGCCAGGCAGGGTGAGCGGGGCGGACTTCATTCGCCCTGACAGTTTAAGGAAGGCGACGATCGAACCCGTGAATGTCACGGCTCCGATGAAGACGCCGATGAAGACTTCCGCGTGGTGAATGGCCAGAAGGGACTCGGCAACGTGCGGCGTTTCCAAGTGTCCGTTCCATCCGACCAGAACTGCTGCCAAGCCCACGAAACTGTGCAGCAGCGCAATCAGCTCGGGCATGCCGGTCATCTCAACGACACGCGCGCGCCACAGCCCGATGGCCCCACCAATCAATACGGCGATCAGGACAAAAATCATCCCGCTGAAGTTTTGGTTATTGCCCCATGCACCCTGAAGGGTCAACCAGACGGTTGCAGAAAGGGCGATCACCATGCCAGTAACGCCGTAAACCACACCGCCCTTCGCCTTTTCGTGCTTGCTGAGCCCTGCAAGGCTGAGGATAAACACCAGTGCGGCAACGACGTAAGCCGCTCCAGCGATTGACTCTGCGGTTAGAGCACCGGAGACGGCTTCAGACACGGTTGAACTCCTCGATCGTTGTTGAACTCGCTGGCTTCGCGTAATTACTCATGAGATTTCCCTCCGCGGGAGAACATCGCGAGCATTCGGCGGGTGACGGCGAAACCGCCAAAGATGTTGATGCTTGCGAGCAGGATTGCCGTCGCGGAAACAACCTGTACAGCCGGGTTGGCAGAAGTAACCTGCAGCAAAGCGCCGACGACGATTATGCCGGAGATGGCGTTCGTCACCGACATCAATGGAGTATGCAGAGCGTGATGGACTTTCCCGATGATGTAAAACCCGACGACGACCGAGAGCATCAGCACTGTGAAGTGCTGCGGCAGCGGGTCCGGTGCAATTGCGTTGATCCCAAAGAGTGCTGCGATCCCCGCAACAACCAGTCCGGCCTTTACTGCGGGGCTAAGACCCTTCTTCTTGGCTGCCTGACGCGCCAAATGTTCCTTGACGTCAGCACGAGTCGACTCATCCGAAACAGTGGGAGCAGCGGAAACCTGGACGGGCGGAGGCGGCCACGTCTTTTCGCCGTTCCTGACAACCGTTACCGATCGTTGGATGACGTCGTCGAAGTCGATCGCAAGCTGTCCGTCCTTGCCCTTGGTCAGGAGTTTCAAGAGGTTCAGGATATTGGTTCCATAGAGCTGGGATGCTTGGGCAGGTAATCGCCCGGGCAGGTCCGTGTACCCAAGGATGACAACGCCGTTATCCGTGACCCTACGTTCACCAGCAACAGAACCTGCGACGTTGCCGCCTTGACCAGCAGCCATATCAATTATGACGCTGCCCGGTTTCATGCTGGCTACATCTTCTTCTGTCAACAGCTTCGGCGCGGGCCGCCCCGGGATGAGGGCGGTAGTAATGACGATGTCGACATCCAGTGCCTGCTCCGAGTAAATTTCCGCCGCCCGTTGGTTGTAAACCTCGCTAGTGGCTTTGGCATACCCATCAGATGACTTCATCTCGTCTGCAACCTCAACCTTGAGGTATTCACCACCGATGGATTTCACCTGGTCGGCCACTTCTGGCCGGGGATCGGTCGCCCGCACAATCGCACCCAAACTGCTTGCGGCGCCGATAGCGGCCAGGCCAGCAACACCAGCGCCAGCAACCAGAACCTTGGCAGGGGGCACTTTCCCCGCTGCAGTGACCTGGCCCGTGAAGAACCGGCCAAACTCATGAGCGGCCTCAATGACGGCCCTGTACCCGGCGATGTTGGCCATGGAACTCAGTACGTCCATGGACTGCGCCCGCGAGATTCGGGGCACAGCGTCCAACGCCAAGGCTGTTATGGGTCGCGCTGCCAGCGCATCAACCAACTCGGGTCGCAGAGCAGGGCTGAGCATCCCGATGAGGGTTGCGCCTGCCGAGAGTTTATCCAGCTCCTCCTCGCTGGGCGGATTGATACGCAGCACCACATCGCTGCCCCAGGCTTCATCGGCGCCAACAATCTGCGCTCCAGCTGAGGCGTACGCGTCGTCAGGAAAGGACGAAGATTCGCCAGCGCCTTTCTCTACGACCACCGTGTAGCCCAATACGGCCAACTGGCCCACAGTTTTGGGTGTCGCCGCAACACGTGTCTCCTGACCCATTTCAACGACTATTCCGACACTTGCCACGTCCATCTCTCCCATTCCATTGCGTCGAGCCTGAACGTCTTCGTCCACTAGAGCCCTCAGTAAGCCGCTTGCAACTGAAATCATACGCCTACTGGTAGTACAACAGACATCATATGAGATAACCAACGGAAGGGCTATCTTTTTCTCAAAGGCAGCGCTCCCCTGGCCGGCCGCCCACAACATTCCCCTCGACGTTGCAGGAGAACGCGTCGCCTGCTTTCATCGGCCTCCTAGCGCCAGAAGGTCGGACTGGGCCGCGCAGTTTAGTAGTCCGCCGTTTCAATCAGCGCTTGCAGGTGCGATGAGAGGTTGACGGCTACCTCCGTCCGCGCAACAACGCGGCCGTCCTTGAGGACGACTCGATCGAGTGTTCCGGAGGCCATCGCTTCCTCCAAGGAATTTGCTCGAATAGCCAACAGGTCCGCTGGGTATCCAGCGGCGACCCGAACCTCCGGAAGGCCCATGGCGCGGCGCGCTCCCGTACTTGTACATACGTAGGCATCGCCTGGCATCAAATGGCCAGCGGATACTAGCAAGGAGGCCGTCTCCAGGGCATCTATCCTCCCCATCGGGTTAAACGGGTCCCTCCAGTTGTCGCTTCCAGCGGCAACGGTAACGCCACTTGCCAAGAGGTCCTCGATTGCCGTAAGTCCCCGCGGCTTCCTCGTTGTGCTGCCTCTTCCCTGAAGAAACAAGTTCGTTTGAGGCAACGTCACAATCGACATCCCGGAATCGGCGATGAGCTGGACCGCCTCCCTTGCCGCATCCGCCGATTGCGTGCCCAAGCTGACGCAATGTGAGGCCGTAACCGGGTACGCGAAGCCCGAGGAGAGGATGCTGCGGGCCAGTTGCCTGAGTACGAAAATGTCTGGATCAGTTGTTTCGTCAATATGCAGATCGATGCCACACCTCGCGTCCCCGGCGATGGCCATCAACTCACGTAGCGAAGCCTTGGGATTGCGCTCCAGGGAGGGAACGCCCCCCACAATGTCGGCGCCGAGTTCCAGGCTGGCTTGGAGCGTCGACCGGTTGGGCGCCCCGTCGTCACCGCCGACCTCTCCGGCCAAGGCCACAATTTGAAGGTCAATGATCCCCGTCAGTTTTCGCTTGAGATCAACGATAGCTTCGATGCCGGTGGTGCCGATCTCCTCGCGGCAGTCAACGTGCGTTCTAACTGCCGTATACCCTCGCGTCAAAGCTTCCGTGACTGCCAACAGGCTACGGCGGCCAATATCGTCCCTTGTCATGGATGGGTAGGCCGCCTTTATCGCCTCAATCGCGCCAGCCAAGTCTCCTGTGCGGTTTGGGACGCGTCGCCCCAACAGCGCCTTGTCCAAATGGGCATGGGGCTCCACCGGAGACGGCAGAAGAAGATACCCATCCATGTCCATTTCGTTAGGGGACGCGCCTGCAGCATCCGCTGATCCAGCATGCGGGCGCTCCCGCGCATCCAGCGGCACGACCTTTTCTATGGCGCCGTCCCGCAGGTGGACGTCCACTTTGACTGCTGCCGAGGAAAGGGTGACGGAACGGAGTACAAATGAATCGAAAAAAACACTGGTCATACCACTATGGTAACTGGCATGATGTAATACATGTTGAGATGTGGAGACAGAAATTTAGGGAGGATCCTATGAAAGGCTTAAACGGTCGTCGAGTCCTCATCACCGGGGCAGCAGGGGGCATCGGCGCGGCCGTCGCACAACGTCTTGCTGCGGAGGGTGCCATTGTCGCCGGAGCGGACCTCGTCAAGCCAGAGCTGAACAAGACGCTGGCGTTCGCCGGGGCCATGGATGTCTGCAATGCCTCCGATACGGCAAGGCTGGTGAGCGAAGTCAACGAAACCCTTGGTGGAATTGATGCGGTGGTGGCTGTTGCGGGCATCCAGGCATCGGGGCCTACGCATGAGCTCTCGGAGGACGTGTTCCGCAAGGTCCTGGACGTCAATGTATTGGGTACGTTCCTCACAACCCGTGCCGTGATACCACAAATGTTGGAGCAGGGTTACGGCACCATCCTCACGTTCGGCTCCACCGCTGCAGTTTGCGGAGCCCCGGAACTCGCCGCATATGCGGCCGCTAAAGGCGCGATACTTCAGTACACGCGATCGATCGCCGTGGAGTACGCCTCAAGAGGCATTCGAGCCAACTGCATCTGCCCAGGTGGCACTATGACTCCCCTGCTTCGACAGCTCAATGCTGAAAGATCAGAGCCAGATCATTTCGCCGCCAAGCACCCCATCGGCCGCTACGCAGAACCAGACGAAATTGCTGCAGCAGCAACATTTCTTCTGTCTGACGATGCTTCCTTTGTCCTGGGTTCCGCGATGTTGGTTGACGGCGGTTTCTCAGCATCGTAGCTGGCGGCACAAGACCTCTTAGATAAGGATTTCGCAAATGACTAACTCTCTAACCCAAACGGCAACTCGAGCCGTTGGCATCGATTTGGAAGAAGGGATGGACCTACTTCGTCGGATGATCCTGATTCGCCGCTTTGAGGAGCGGGCCGCGCAACTCAGGGCATCCGGCTTGATTCCGGGCTTTCTTCACCCCTGCAGCGGCCAGGAAGCTGTAGCGGTGGGGGTTTGCGCCGCTCTTGGAGAAAATGACGTGCTCACATCCACGCACAGGGGGCACGGCCATCTAATCGGACGTGGAGCGGATCCTGCACGGATGTACGCCGAACTGTTTGCCCGCTCAACCGGCTATAACGCGGGGAAGGGTGGGTCTCTGCACATGATTGATGCGGAGCTCGGATTCCTGGGAGCAAACGGGATCGTCGGAGGTGGCATTCCTTTGGCTACCGGGGCTGCATTGCAGCTCAAGAGGACCGGTAGCGGCGCGGTGGCGGTTACCTTCTTTGGGGATGGCGCTTCCAACGAGGGGGCCTTCCACGAATCCCTGAATCTTGCTGCTCTCTGGAAACTCCCCGTCCTCTTTGTCTGCGAGAACAATCTATATGGTGAGTTCACCCGACAGAATGAGCACATGCTCCTGGAGAACGTCGCCGATAGGGCATCTGCATACGGATTGCCAGGCGTGGTCGTCGACGGAAATGATGTCCTTGCAGTGCGGCAAGTAGCGGCTGAAGCAGCCGACAGGGCCCGGAACGGGATGGGCCCCACTCTTATTGAAGCCAAGACATACCGCCACAAGGGTCACTTCGAAGGTGATATGGCGCGATACCGCCCTAAAGAAGAAGTGGAATCTTGGATGAAACGGGATCCTCTTGTCCTGTTCCCCAACGTTCTCCGGGATGAACTGGGAGCCACTGAAGAGTCGCTGGAAGCGCTCCGCCAAGAGGTGGAAGAACGTTTGAGCCGCGACATCGAGTGGGCAAAAGAGCAGGAGCACCCTTCACCTGAAGATGCCCTGCAACACGTTTACGTAGATTCCTACAACGGAAGGGCTCTCCGATGAGCAAGTTTACCTTTGCAGATGGCATTCGTCAGGCCATAACCGAAGAGATGGAGCGGGACCCGGCCGTCTTCATTATCGGGGAAGACGTCGGTGCATCCGGAGGCGTCTTCGGCGTCACCAAAGGCCTTTGGGAGCGTTTCGGATCGGATCGCCTTTGGGATTCGCCCATTAGCGAGGAAGCCATCGTTGGCGCGGCGGTGGGAGCTTCGCTCGTAGGAGGCCGGCCAATTGCGGAAATCATGTTCAGCGACTTTTCGATGCTGGCTATGGACATGATTGTCAACCAAGCCGCTAAGACCCACTACATGACCGGTGGCAAGCTCAGCTCGCCAATGGTTGTGAGAATGGTGACCGGCACAAATGGGTCCACAGGGGCACAGCATTCACAGAGCCTGGAGTCGTGGTTCACTCATGTGCCGGGCCTGAAAGTTCTGGCACCGTCGACGCCGGAAGATGCCAAGGGATTGATGAAAAGCGCAATCCGAGACCCGGATCCGGTCATGTTCTTTGAACACAAAGGTCTTTATGTGGGCAGAGGAGGTCCGGCCGGTGAAGTGGTTGAAATCGACCCCATCCCCTTTGGCTCGGGCCGGATCCACAGGGAGGGAACGGACGTCACAATCGTCACCTACCTAAAAACTCGGGAATATGCCATGCAGGCGGCCGAGGCGCTGGCCGAAGAAGGCATCTCCTGCGAAGTGTTCGATCCCAGAACACTCGTACCGTTTGATTATGAGGGACTGCGGTCCTCCCTTGAGAAGACTGGCCGTCTTCTGGTCGCCCACGAAGCGCCCGCCCGGGGTGGGTTCGGTGCTGAGATCGCCGCCTGGGCAGCAGAGCATTGCTACGACGTGCTCAGGTCCCCTGTGCAGCGTGTGGGAGGCCGCAACACCCCCGTTCCTTATGCCCCTGTGCTCGAACAATTTGTTTTGCCAATGACAAACCAGATCGCTGAATCGGTGCGGACATTGCTTGGCAAGCCCACAATTCAGAACCAAAACATCAACATCTAAGGACATAGCATGGCTAATGAATTTCCCCTCCCCAAATGGGGAGTCACTATGGAGTCAGGAACTATTGCTGAATGGAATGTCAGCGTTGGAGATACAGTAACGGAGGGTCAAATTCTAGCAACCATCGATACGGACAAGATCACCGTCGAGTTGGAGGCACCGACCTCAGGTATTGTCGGCGCCCTGCTCGCCCAGGAAGGGGACGATGTGGAAGTCGGTGCTCCCGTCATCACGATCGCATCTGATCAACAGGATTATGAGAGCTACCGCGCTGGCCTTTAGTACTCCCTAGTCTGATCGGAGCCAGAAATGAGTGAAACAGATACCGGCTCCTCTTTCGTTGCTGTTGAAAGAGTTAGCCCAACTCTGCAGGTAAGAGATCAGCTCCTGGCCGCGATTAGACGAAAGGATTATCCCCCGGGAACTTTCCTTCCTTCCGAGCGCAAGCTCGGTGAGGCCTTCGGTGTGAGCCGGGTGAGCATCCGGGAAGCATTGGCAGGTCTGGAAGCGACGGGACTCATCGAGATTCAGCACGGCAAAGGGGCCCGGGTGAGGGAGGGAATATCCAGTGCCTACGCTGGGGCCTTCGCCTTATATCTTGAGATGCACAGGGACGAACTGAGCGAACTCCTTGATGTCCGTGGGGCCTTGGACGGCCTCGCGGCCGAGCGGGCCGCGAGTGGAACAAAGGACGACGCCCGGGCTGCAATCGAACGTGCTCATTCTGAATTTGCAGAAGCAGTAGATTCTGCCGTTGACCCGGCCGAACTCGCCCTGCTCGATGTCGCCTTTCATCGCTCAATAGCTGAGGCCTCAGGAGGTGTGTTGCTGCCAGGGCTGCTCGCAGATCTGAACGGCCTACTCACGCAATCCCGAGACATCCTCTTCTCCCAACCTGGACAACTGCCAAATTCCGTAGCCGGGCACAAGGCCATCATCGATGCCATCCTGTCCGGCGACTCCGCAGCCGCCCACGACGCCGCGGTCCGGCATGTGATGGGCATGCTCAACTGGGTTGAGAGCTTTCGAAGCGTGGGAATGAGCTGATCGCAAGGAGCCGGCGTGACTGTTTGTGCCCGGTTTCCGGTTCGGCATGACGGCGCCGGAGCGCTTGTTCACCCATTCAGGAGGGCCTCGGCGCGGTGCAGTTCCGCGCCGAGGCCCTCTACGTATTCAAAGGTTCGAGCTGTTGTTTGGTGCCACCAATTATCGATGGTTCACTTGTGAGGCCGCCAACACCACATAACCTTGGAACCGGATCGTGACGCGATGTCAACGCCGGTAGAAGGTGAGCCATCTCGCGGATTGAAAAGTGGCCCATGTTGACGTTGCTTGCACTGCCGTATTCTTCGATCCTGTCGAGGGCAACGAGACCGTTTACGTGTGTTGAGCCGGTGGCTGGAGACGGGGCGAAAGGAAAGTTCGAGGCCAGGATAAGAGAGGCGTGCTCGTAGCAGGAGGAGACGAACTGACAGCAGAGGTTCGCGGTGTCATCGACGGACCTGCCGATCGCCTGCGGTTTCACGGAGTAGTCTCTGGACCCCATCCGGCCGTAGTTGTCCCGATGGATCCTGACTCTCGCAGCGAACCCTGTCACGGCGGAACCGGAGGCAGCGGCAACATCGCGGCCTGTCCTGGGCGAGCAGTTCCGTGGCCGGCCCCCGGTTCGCCGGACCAACCGTCTGTCTATCCTGGTCGCGAGGACCCCGCGAAGGCAGCGACTCCGGCGCCATAGCTGTTCCACGGCCGATGGCCGTTTTGCTATCCAAGATCTGCCGCCGCGGCAACCCGCCAAGGGAACCGATCAGGTCCAACATCAGAGCCAGCGGGTCCAATGAACATCCGGGTCGGGAGCATCCGGGCCATAGTGAACCACGAATGCGAGCACACCATCACCAGCACCGACAAAACCCGGGCTTTCCGGTCCCGACGGATATCCGCACCTCCAGGAACCACAGGTCGCATTGGGCATGCTCCCCGGGTTCGCAATTGACCCTGTCCGCTGGATCAGCAAGTGCCTTATCCGGCCGACCGAGCCCAGGTCATGTTCTCCCCGAACCAGGCCAACGACCGGGAACCAGCCCACACCCTCCCCCAGTACCGTCGCCGGCACCCGCGGGTTCTCCGTCACCGACTCCACCTTGGAATGCGGTCCCGGCGGAAAGGAAGAAGCATTCTGAAGATCCGTCAAACAATTAGCTGCGCGTCTTTTGTTCTGCGACCCATGTGAATTCTAGGGGAGAATCGCTGGATGGAAATCTGGGTGAAGATCTTGGCGATTGTGAACGGGTCGTCATGAACAAATCGACGAGCTTCGTCGGCGCTCTCGACTTCAATGACGTAGAGTTGCCCTTCACGGCTTTTTCCGTCGGCGGCCAAAAGCGGCCCACTCATAATGATGTGCGGCGCCCAATGCTCAATGTGGCACTTATGCGACTTCAAGTTTCGCGCCCTTAGCTCCTGCCGATTGGGCCCGTCCAAGCAATATATGGCGTACTGGATCCTAGGCGGAGACGGCTGCATCGATTGCAATTTCTGCTCCGGAAATGTGGCTGCTTGCGTGGGAGGCCAGGAAAAGGACAAGTTGCGCCACATCTTCTGGCTTACCGACCCTTCCCGAGGGGATCGTTTCAGCAATCACGCTCAGAACACCAGGGCCCCCTTCGATCATTGGAGTATCAATCACACCTGGGCAAATGGCGTTAACTCTGATGCCAAAGGCCGCCAGTTCGTAGGCTGCCGCTCGGGACATTCCGCGCACAGCCCACTTGCTGGCAGCGTAGGCGTGCGGCATGCCTGCTCCCTTCAAGCCGGACGTCGAGCACGTGTTGATTATGGATCCGCCTCCGCTCTCCTGCATCAGGGGACCGAGCGTGTGCATTCCCAGATATACACCTGTCTGGTTGACCTCGACGACGCGGCGGTACTCCTCAGGCGAGGTATCAAAAACACCCTTATCGAGCCAGATCCCGGCGTTGTAGACGAGAATATCGATCGTTGGAAAGTTCTCACGGATCAGGGTAGCTAGCCGGTTCCACGCTGTCGCGTCTGTAACGTCCATAGCAAAGAACTGGGCCTTTTCCGGCCCGATCTCAGTTGCTATGGACGCCCCCTCTGATGTCTCCAGGTCCACGAGTATGACCTTCGAGCCATTGAGTGCAAGAAGTCTGGCCTCAGCTTCTCCCTGGCCTCCCCTTGATCCGGCTCCGGTGACGACGGCCACGCAGTCTGACAAAAGTCCGGTGGGCATCACTCGGCCTCACCTCGCCGGCACCAAGACAGAGGGAACATCTGGTCGATCATCTCCACGGCCTTGGCCGGATTTCCGTTACTGGGCATCACCTCGAAGGTGACCGTGCCGTGCCATTTTTCTTGATCGAGCAGCTCACGAAGGTAACTAAAGTCGATTTCTCCTACCCCCGGTTCATGCCGGCCGGGGACCCCGGCTATGTCCACGCGTCCCAAATACGGCATGGCGGCCAGCAGGTGCTCTCCGAGCCGGCCCTGCCCGAGTTGCTGGTGGTACGCATCAAAGACAACCATCACGTTCGGGTGGTCTACTTCACGTGCGATGTCAACAACTGACCCTGCGCCGATCCAGAGGTAGCCCGGCAAAAACACCTCATTCAAGTGTTCCAAGATGAGCGTAACGCCGGCGGCCTCAGCCAGCGGAGCGACTTCGCGCAGAGCGTCCACGCAGGCTTGTTGCAAGGAGCTCGCTGGAACAGGCGGTCCAGGAACCACGACTCCACCCGGACGAATGGCATTGGAGAACAGATGAAGTTGGCGTGCGCCGACTCGCACTGCGCATTCCAGCGATTCCCTGACTTCCTGTACAAAGGATTCTCGCTGCGCAGGGTCGCAGGCTGAAAACTCTCTGTTACCGAAGAAACCGTTGATTCCTACACCGGATTCGTGAGCGGCTCTCGCGATGGAGTCGATATCGACGTTCCGCCAGTCCCAGAGATCCACCAGGTCGAAACCGGCACGAGCTGCCGCCCAGACCCGCTCGGGCATGGGCAGTTGGTCCCACATGAAGTGGATTGACACCGACCTGAGGACGCGCCGCCCCGTTCCTACCTCCGTAATCATGCGTCGTTCCCACGCTCTGAGTCGGGAACGCTGACGCAGAGCCCGCGACCAAAGGCTGCTTCAGCCTCCTGGTCGCGGTCGTAGACGATGTCCCCACGGGAGATTGTCATGACAGGCCAGCCTCTCAGATTCCAGCCTTCGTAAAGGCACGTGCCCTTCCCGTCATGCTCAACAACCCGTTCTTCTTCCAAATCCACGACTACCAGATCAGCATCCGAGCCTACGGCCAAGGCACCCTTCTGTGGATACAGTCCGAAACGACGGGCAGGGTTGTAGGAATTGAGCTCCACCAACCGTGAGAGTGACATTCCCCGCTGATGAACCCCGAAATGAAGCATCAGTGAAAGCTCCCACGGAAACGTGACTACGCCGGGCTTCTCCGTCCATAGGTCTCCGCCATTCTTCTTGAAGGGAACATGGTCGGTTCCCAAGGTTCCCACTCCGCCTCCAAGGACTCCCTCCCAGAGACCCTCCAGTTGCACCTGATCCCTCAAGGGGGGAGAAATTTTGGCGGTTGCACTCAGATCGTTGTCATAGGCAGTCCGAGTCAGGTAATGCGGGCAGGTTTCAACAGTGACATCGATCCCCCGGGTACGGGCTTCGCTCGCCATGACCGGCCCTTTAGCAGCAGTTGTATGGACAATATACAAAGGACAGCCCGTGATTTCCGAGAACTTAATCATCCTCGCGATCGCCTCTTCCTCGACGAAGACGGGACGCGACTCGGTGTATGCGGCCAGATCCTGTCGCCCGGTCGCGATCATGTCCTTCTTCAGAAGCTGGACGAGTTCGGTGTTTTCGCAATGTACAGAGACGATTCCGTTGGGAAGTTTGGCGGCTTCCTGCATTGCCCCGAACACCCAAGCGTCTGTCGAAGAAACAATACCGATGGGATTTCCCGGTTCATAGCCCATATGGCACTTGAACGACTGAACACCGGTCAGTCTGGCAATTTCGGGAATCTCTGCCACATGCTCTTCACGCTGAATCCCGAAGTGGAAGCCGAAGTCGATGACGGCGTTGGCTTCGCCCCGTTCCCTCCTGTCTTTGTAGAACGGAACGTACGAACCTTCCATATTCCGAATGAACAGCAGGATGGTTGTAACACCGCCTCGGGCTGCGGCGGCCGTTTCAGTGCGCATGTCGTCGTCATAGCCGTAGTTCACGCCCAAGTGACAATGAGGGTCCACTACCCCTGGCATGACTACTTTGCCGCCAACGTCGATGATTCGGTCGGCATCTGTGAACAATGCGTCATCGCCGATAGCTACGATCCGTCCGCCGGAGATTGCCAGGGCTCCACGCTGTTCGCCAGCATGATCAACGAGACGGGCGTTCTTCAGGACCAGGTCCACCTTCATGAGTTCTTGTCTCCTTCTATGGCCTCAATGCGTTTGGCGATACCACTCCATTGGCTTGCACCCACAGTTATGGGAGCCCTCCGGCCAAGGCCCCGTGCCCACACTGCAGTATGTCCAAGTCCGCGGGCAGCGTTAAGATCCAGCCCCCCTGGCGGGGCTGAAAGATCCATGACTAAGGATTTGGGTGGCAATAGGGCGAGTTTTTCACGGTCCATGACGGAGGAAGGGACCGTGGAAAAGACCATGCACACGGTGGGGGCGACGTTCGAAATTTCATCCAGGTCGTGAGGAACGCACCCTGCCGCCAGGGCGTCTGCACGCTGGACGGGGTTCCGTGCCGCCACATGCACACGGGCACCCAACAGAACGAGAGTCCGCGCGAGCATGCGCCCTATGTTCCCGTGACCGATGACCAGGACGTCTGAGTTGTGGATGGTGATGTCCGTATTGGCGATGACCTGGCCCAAGGCACCTTCAACGATTGCCGGAGCTCTCAACAACATCAGTTCAACGTCATGCTCATATTCACTGAAGCGGACACCGTGGGCCGTTGCGGCCGCTTTCAATTCTTCATTAGGCCATCCCAAGATAATCCATGACCCGGGATTCATCACGGACAGCAAATCTTTGTCAGGTCGAATCGGTTCCGGCGACAAGGGGGCGAACAAGGTGCCGTCCAGAGCTTGGCCCGGGATGGGGAACAGTGCGTAGTCCGCCCCCTCCAAGGCCTCCCGCGCCGAGTCTTCCAACGTAACCCCGTCTACTCCGCCCTCAGGCCAAGGAAAGCCATAGCCGCTGACCCTGGCTCCTGTAAGCGCGGCAAGCCTGGCAATTTCTTGCTCACGCTCGTCACCGCCGATCACTGCGATTTTTCGGTTGTCCAGCTTCACGTAGTTCACTTCCTTCCTTGGCTGTCGCCAAGTTGAGTCAGACCTTGCTCCTATACCCGTACGGACTCAATGAGCCCGTCCCGCGTCATACCCTTCAAACCGAGACGTCCAGCATCCAAACCGGCCGCCAGCAGGTCCCCTCCGACAGCAGTAGCACCAAGCTTCAACAATGCTTCGGCTACAGGAACAGGCGTCTGCGCTATTCGAGCCAGTTCAACGAAAGGCAGTAAACCGAACGCCAGATCTTCTTGGTAATAACGGTGGGAGAAAGAGTCCGGCGCTGCGATGGCAGCATTGGCAGCGCCACCCCTGATTGCCTCGACAGTGTTGCCCGCTTGAGCGGCAGTTTCGTCCACTGTGCCAATGGCTGCCATCTCCGTCGACAGCGGTGGAAGTTCGTGGCCAAAGGCTCTAGCCACTTCCAATCTCTCCATGTCCAGCTGATTCAGGACGCGCCCTACTCCCGCAGTCATTCCTTCAACATAAAAGGTGAAGTCTCCGCCCGTGGCCTCCACCCAGGATGCCCCTAGTACCGCCCCTGGCGGGTGGAGGACCAGATTGACATTGGACAGACTGGAGGCCAGTACGTCGGAGACTTCGGCGCATCCCGGGAACAGTGATTTTGCCTTCAAGACTGCGTCGGCGCCACCTGGCAGAGCCGCAACACGGACTTGGTTTGCCCGCCCGCTGATGTTGACGGCTCCCGTTGTATCTACCCGGGCAACGTAGGTCAAAGTCGAGAACTCTGCTACTGGGGGGACCGAGACGCCGGCACTGGCGAACACTGCACGAAGATGCAGCGCTCCTCCCGTGTGTCCAGGATTCAGGATGATTGGCACCGAACACTTTTCGGTCGCCAATTCCTGAAAGAGACGTGCATGGACAACGCTCGGCAGGCAAACAGCCACTGCCGCGGCACCGTCTATTGCGGCATGGAGGTCCGAGGTCATGGCGCTGATTTTGGCGGCGCCTTCACCGAAAACTCCCCGGTAACGAACGTGTTGATCGACATGAGGGGCGAGTCTGTCAGGGTTGCGATTCCACAGGACTACATCGTGGCCCGCCGCGGTTAACTCGACGGCCGCAGACAGTCCGCCACCTCCAGCACCAAGGACTGCAATGGTCATACCGAGTACCTGGCCAGTTTCTCCCGGTCAACCTCGATTCCGAGGCCTGGACCCTCAGGAGCGAAGACCCGACCGTTTTCGAATTTGAATGGCGTAATGATGACATCGTCCAAGTAGTAGATGCCGGCCGTTGATGGGCCGCCCGCTCCTTCGGGTGTGGATACGGGGCAAACACTGGGTAAGGTAGCGATCTTTGTGGCGCTGGCCAGGTGGAGGTTGGCCGCGTTCCCGATGCCGGTTTCGATGGAACCACCGATATCGCTGTACATGCCCAGCTGCTCTGCAAGATCTGCAACCTGACGGGCCTTGAAAAGTCCTCCTGGTTTGGTCACGTACAGGGAAATGCAGGCAGCGGCGTTCAACGAATTCAATTCGAGGATGTCTTGGACGTTCCACGCTGATTCATCTGCCATAACGGGTGAACTGATCCGCTCAGCGACCTTTGCCAGTCCCGCCGCGCCAATAACCGGCTGCTCGCACAGGAGGATGTCGTACTCTTCCTGCCGCAAGGTGACAGCGACAGCCTCAGAGACCGAGGCATAGCCTTCATTGCCGTCTACCCGGATCTTGATGTCGTCACCGAGGCGCTTACGAAGTTCGCGGACCAGAGTCACATCTCGCTCGGCATCGAGCCCAGTTTTGCATTTGATAGTCAATGCCCCTTCGGAAACCGCAGCCTCTGCCTCCGCATAGCACTTCTCCAACTCCATGATGCCCAAGGAATGCGCTACTTCGATCGAGTTCTTGTGCGCACCCCCCAACAGGGTGCTGACGGGGACGCCCAAGAACTTGCCTGCGATGTCATAACAAGCAATGTCAATGGCTGCCTTCGCGTAAGGATGGCCCTTGATGACTTTGTCCATTGCCGTGTGGATCAGTGAAATCTCGACTGGGTCCAGGCCCTTGACAGCCGGCAGGAGGTAGTTCTCAATAATGAGGCGCACCGTTTCGGGCGACTCGCCGTAGTACCTCATGTGCGCTCCGCCCCAGGTTGCGCCTGCAGGTGCCTCACCCCAGCCGGTAACATCGGCGTCGGTCTCAATCTCGATAATCGCCGTGTGACCGATGGGAGTGGACATTTTGGAAGCCCAGTTGTGGTCCCGCCGGGCCGGGAGACGGACCAGGTGAACTTTGATGTCAGTGATTTTCATGTCTTCGCCTTTGCTGCTGCAGAAGTTTTGGGTTGTTAGGAGCCAGAGCCGGAAGTCGTCGTAGGTATGTCAAACAGCTCGATTTCATTTCCGTCCGGGTCCTCGATGTAGACGGTGTGGCCATAGGGCCCGGGGCCAGGGCCCCTAACGATCCGGTGTCCTGCGGCCATGGCGCGATTGGCAATGGCATCTATCCCACGGGCCCGGAAGCAAAGGTGCTCCAGAGTCCCACCTGTGCCAGTGGCTTCGGAAGCTCGCTCAACAAGAGCCAGCCCTTGGTGCGTTGCAACGAACTTTCGCCCGTCCCGGAAGTCTTCACGTTTTCGTTCGTTGAATCCAAGAACTTCAAAGTAGAAGCTTTCAGCAGCTTCCAGGTCCTTCGTCTCTAAGAGCAGGTGATGCAGCCCCAAAGCTTGGGGGCGGCTGCCTCGGGCAAGCCAGCCGAGGACTTCCTCCTCGTTTGCCACCACCCCAAGGTACTGACGCCACACGGCTTCGGCAGTGTCAATCCATTCGGGCCTGACAGCGGCGATTCCGTCCTTCACGGCTACGACATCGTAATCCCGCAGATACGCCTCGCGCAGGGTAGTTTCCACGCAGGCGTTGGCCGTCACGCCGGTGACGAACAGCGTCCGGACGCCGAGCATCCGCAACAAGGAATCCAGACGCGTTTCGTAGAAGGCACCAAAGCGATGTTTGGTTACGACATACGTGGGGTCATCGACGAGGTCCGCTACTTCGTCCACGAAATCTGCGTCCCACGTACCCGAGAGCGCGGAGACGCGGGCCCTTTTCTGAGTGTGGGAAGCGAGCACTTTGGCATCCCGTGAGACGTCCTTTTCCAGATGTATTTGTTGGGTCCAAATGACGGGAAGACCTGCCGCTTTGAACTGCTCTGCAAGACGTCGGATGGACTTCATCGCATGTTGGGCAGGGGCAATATTTACCCCGGACAAGCCCAGCGTGCCCTCGGGATGAACAAAGGCATTCTGTGGATCGATAACAAGAAGGGCAGCAGATTCCCGGGGCAGTCCACCCAGCGGTGATTCTTGCATCAGATGTCCGTCCTATCGATGCCGAGGACGCCGGCGCGCGCCCAATTGTCTAGTGAGTACTCGGAAATGGCAACGTGCAGGCCTTCCGCCTTGGCGCCTGCGTGCTCGACCATTGCCTCTGTTACTGCTTTGGTCAGGGCGCGCTTCTGCTCTGCAGTTCGCCCTTCGAACATATGGATTTCAATAAACGGCATCTTTGCCCTTACTCGCGATGTTTGCGGCGCATGCCCGCGCCACTTAGGGATATTTTGACGGCGAAGCCGGGTGCCCGGCTCGTGTTCGCGACGGCGAAATCAAGCACGCTGGCCCCCTTGACTTTCGTGAGGGATGAATCAAATATTGGGAACACGGTGAAACATATCACATGTCATGCCAGTTGTTGAAGGGTGTTTTTCTCCCGCCGGTGACATCGGCGCTCACTGATTCCGCTAGCGGAAGGGACATGCGGCTTCAGCCGCGCACCTCCGACTGGCTCCCTCCTATGAAGGACACCATGCGATCCAAACGCGTATCAGGACTTTTGGCCTCAATGGCCGTACTGGCTCTCAGTGCTACGGGATGTGCGAGCACAACTCAGTCCGGGTCCGGTTCCCAGAACGGTCAACCCGCACAGGCGCCGCCCCAACAGACAGCCACGATACTAATGAATTACTTCGCCCAGGCAGAACAGGGCGGCTACTGGGACGCCATGCAAAAGAAAGCCGCAGAGCGCGACGGCGTAATGCTGGACGTGAGACAGGGCGGACCCGGAATACAAACCATCCCCCAAGTGGCGGCTGGCCAAGCGGACTTCGGCATCGGCAATGCCGATGAAATTCTGCTTGCTAGGAAGAACGGCCTTCCAGTGGTCGCAGTTGCCGCGGCGTATGACACGAACCTCTTCGCCATGCTGTCACACAAGGATCTTGACATCAGCTCATTCCACGATCTCAACGGTCATCAGGTTTCCCGACGGCCGGCGCCGTACTTCGACTACCTCAAGGCGACGTTCGCCCTCGACAAAATTGAGGAAATCAATTTCACCGGATCGTTCGCTGATTTTCAGCGGAACCATGGGCTGATTCAGCAGGGCTTCGTTACAGGCGATGTGTTCAAGGCCAAGAAGGAGGGGATCGATATTAATGTGCTCAGCGTCGCAAAGGACGGTGGTTACAACCCCTACGGCCTGGTCCTCTTCACAACCGAGAAGACCGTGCAGGAAAAGCCAGACTTCGTGGCGGCCGTAGTACGGGCGAGCATCCAGGGGTGGGAGAACTTCCTGAAGGACCCCTCCGACGCCAAGGCAGCCGTCATGGCAGCCAATCCGGACGCCGATGAAGCAACTTTTGATTTCTCCGCAACCACGATAGCCCAGGGCGGTTACCTAGGTAGCAAGGTTGGCGCCATGAAGCCCGAGCGTTGGAACGTCCTGCGCGACCAGCTCGTGTCCGTCGGCTTGATCCCAAAGGACTTCGACTCTGGCGCCGCTTACACAACGGAATTTCTCCCCAAGGACTGACGAACAACGAGAAAACAAAGAACGCAGACCTGTCTTGACAACCGTCCAAGTCGGGGCAACCATGAGTAATGGAGATCACAGGTAACACGTCAGTCCAGTTGTAGAACTGACAATCAACGCTTGGCGGTAAACGCCTGGCCTCCCCAGCACTTTGCACGAGTTCCACTTCAAAGGAGTCCTACATGATGACGCACGATCCACACATCGACGTCGCCGGCGCATCGAAAACGTACCCCAACGGGACGATCGCCTTGCAGCCAGTTGAGCTGCAGGTAGCCAAAGGAGAATTTGTCTCCCTTCTCGGTCCTTCCGGCTGCGGGAAGTCGACACTCCTGCGCATTATTGCAGGACTGTCCGCGCCCTCTTCCGGTGAGGTTGCGATACCGAAAGACGACCGCCGCGCCTTTGTTTTCCAGGATGCGACGCTGCTTCCGTGGAGAACGGTCGAGGGAAACGCGAGTCTTATCTGCGAGCTGGAAAGCATCGACAAGACCGAAAGGCGCAAGCGTGTAGCGGCAGCCCTGAAGATGGTCGGGTTGGAAGGGTTTGAACGCTCCTATCCGAGGAATCTGTCAGGCGGAATGAAGATGCGTCTGTCTCTTGCGAGGGCACTGGCACTACAGCCCGAACTATTCCTCATGGACGAACCGTTCTCTGCCTTGGACGAACTCACCCGCGAGATCCTGCAGGACGAACTCCTGCACATCTGGCTTTCAAAAGGGTTCACCTCTGTTTTCGTCACCCACAATCTCTATGAAGCCATTTACCTTTCCAACCGAGTGGTGGTCATGTCTGCACGTCCTGGCCGCGTTGAACGTATCTTCGATGTCCCGTTTGCGTATCCCCGCACGCCAGAGCTCCGTCGAACTCCTGAGTTCACTGCCCTGAGCGTTGAAATATCAGAATGCCTCCGTGAAAGGGCAAACGCATGACCACGCAGCTATCAAAGTCCGCCCCCGTTACAGCCAACGGAACTGCAGGACAAAAATTAAACAAGACACCTAAACCCAAATCAGTCCTGGTCTCCGTCCTGCCACCTGCAATTGTCCTAGTGTTGGTCCTCACCGGATGGTCAGTTCTCGCTGGCACCGTTTATGGAGACCGAAACTATCTGCTTCCCAGACCTGAACAGGTTCTTCAGGCCATCGTCGAGAATCCAGAGACTCTTCTACAGGGACTTCGGATCACTTTCCTTGAGGCTGCGGCCGGCTTCGCTCTCGCTATCATCGTAGGATTTGCGGCAGCGATCATCATGAGCCAATCGAAGATGCTCGAACGCAGCCTCTATCCCTACGCTGTTCTTCTACAGACGGTCCCGGTGGTAGCAGTCGCACCCATCATCGTCCTCTGGTTCGGCTACAACCAGACGGCAGTCATTGTGATCGCGTTCATGATTTCCGTCTTCCCAATCTTGAACAACACTTTGCTGGGACTCCTCTCGACGGACAGGAATCACCGTGACCTCTTCAGGATGCACCATGCCAGTCGGACCACAGAGTTCCTCCAGCTGCGGCTGCCGAGCGCTCTCCCGAATATCTTCGCCGGGCTGCGGGTTTCGGCGGGTTTGGCCGTCGTGGGTGCCATTGTGGGCGAATTCATTATCGGCAGCGGTGGAGAAGAGGGCGGCTTGGGGGTAAAAGTACTTTTCGCACAATCCCGGCTCGCCACTGGACTGCTCTTCGCAGAGGTCCTCGCAGCAACGCTCCTCGGGTTCGCGTTCTTCATCGTCGTCACCCTCCTTGGCAACCGTCTGATCAAACACTGGCATGAATCAGCGCTCAAGGATGACGCCTAGACCCCTCCAGCTTCACTGGAAGCATCTGTTACTCCCGAAGGAAATTATGAAATTCTCAGGTATGGCTCGGATCGCGGCCACCGCGGCCGTCGTCGCATTCTTTACAACATCGTGCGCAAACAGCGCCGGTGACTCCCCCAGCCAAGACAAGCCTCAAACTGTTTCCGTCCTCATGAACTGGTTTGCCCAAGCCGAACAGGGGGGCTACTGGGACACGATGACAAACCAGTATGGAAAAGATGCCGGTGTCACCCTGGATGTAAAACAGGGCGGGCCAGGGATTCAAACTATCCCCCAAGTCGCCGCCGGCCAGGCTGACTTCGGTGTCGCCAATGCTGACGAAGTCCTTCTTGCCCGCAAGAATGGATTGCCTATTGTGGCCGTAGCTGCTGCATATGACACGAATCTCCAGTGCATGATGTCGCATCAATCGCAAGGCATCAATGGTTTCAAAGACATCGACGGGCACCAGGTCTCAAGGGTTCCCAGTCCGTACTTCGACTACATCAAGTCTCACTTTGACTTGCAAAAGATCCAGGATATCAATTACACGGGCTCCCTTGCTGACTTCAAACGCAATGAAAATCTGGTCCAGCAATGCTTCGTCACATCAGATGTATTCAACGCGAAGCAGGAGGGTATCGACGTCAATATCCTCAGCGTAGCTAAGGATGCCGGGTACAACCCCTACGGTCTATTGCTGTTCACAACGGACAAAGTGGTGAAGGAACAGCCGGAAGTTGTCCGCCGGGTTGTGTCCGCATCCATCGAGGGCTGGAAGAATTTCGTCAAGAATCCCGCCGACGCAAAGTCGTCGATCATGAAATCCAATAAAGATACCGATGAGGCCACCTTTGACGGTTCGGCTCGGATCATTCAACAAGGGGATTACCTGGGCAGCCAGATCGGCAAGATGACTGAAGAGCGCTGGAGCACGCTGCGGGACCAACTGGCCTCCATCGGGCAGCTTCCCTCTGACTTTGACGTCACCAAGTCGTTCACAAACGACTTCCTCCCGAACTAGGTGTTCAGGCTAAAGCCCTGTTTGAGCGCGGGAGAACCGTGCCTCTAACGGGCCGGCCTGGACCTCAATCACTAATGAAAGCGTGTGTAATCGTGTCATCATTCACCAAGCGCGGACCCTGGACTCCATTGGATCTTGGTCCGAGCACAAATCCTTGCCTGTTCGCTGGTGCAGATCCTCTGGGCAGTTTCGATCCAGCAACCGGTGAGCTTGTTGCTCGAGTTTCCACGTCCACAGTCGGTCAAGTGGACGAAGCGGTCGAAAGGGCCGAACATGCCTTCAGGAAATCCGTGTGGCGCAACGACGGAGCACTGCGGGCGAGGGTCCTTTTCCGCTGGGCAGAGCGGATGCGCCAGAACCTTGAGGCGCTTGCCGAGTTGCTGACGAGGGAGCAAGGCAAAACAATCAGCCAGGCTAGGGGTGAAGTCCTCAGTAGCATCAGCATGATTGAATTTAACGCGGGGTGTGCCCGATCGCTCTTTGGCCGTTCCAGTGCACTTAAAGACGGTGTTCATGGCGTTGTTCTCAGAGAGCCTATAGGTGTCATCGCAGCCATAACGCCATGGAACTATCCTCTCAATTTGACCATCCGGGCAGTGGCACCCGCGCTGGCCGCAGGAAACGCCGTCTTGGTCAAGCCCGCTAGCTTGACGCCGGCGGTCGTCGTCCAAGCTCTAAGCCTCTTGGCGAAAGACCACGACCTGCCAGATGGCATTCTTGCCGCCGTCGTGGGTCCAGGAGCAACTGTTGGTGATCGGCTGGTAACTCACGAGGGCATCGGGATGGTTGCATTCACCGGCGATTCCGTAACCGGAATCAACGTTATGAAACGTGCTGCCGACGGCCTGAAAAAGGTCTCCCTTGAGCTGGGAGGAAAATCGCCTAACATCGTTTTCGCGGACGCCAACATGGAGAAGGCTCTGGCTGGAGCCGAAAACGCAGTATTCTCATCTGCCGGTCAAATTTGCACCGCTGGCAGCCGATTGCTGCTGGAGGAAAGCATTCACGATGAGTTCGTGGAGCGACTCGTTGGTCGCGTGAAACAGATGCGCGTGGGCGACGGTCTGGATCCGGCCACGGACATGGGGCCTTTGGTTTCCGCAGATCACAAGAAGACAGTGTGGGAGTATGTCGAGATTGGTCATAAGGACGGAACAGTAGTCGCCGGGGGTGTCCCGCTGGATGAGCAGCCTTATGACAAGGGGAACTTCGTAGCTCCAACAATCGTCACCGATCTTCCCTCAACGTCGAGGCTTATCAAGGAAGAAGTCTTCGGCCCCGTCTTGGCAGTCCAGAAGTTCAGCACGGAAGAGGAAGCCATAAATGTCGCCAACAGCACTGAGTTCGGGCTGGCCTGCGGCCTATGGACGAACAACCTTGACCGTGCTTGGCGCGTCGGAAGAGGCGTCGAAGCAGGAACTGTTTGGATCAATACCTACCACCATTTCTATGGCGAAATGGAAGTGGGGGGGTTCAAAAAATCCGGCATTGGCCGTCAACAGGGTGTGGACGGACTGCTGGAGTTCACGGAATCGAAGCATTTGAACTTCGATTCATCTCCGACCCTCTGGTGAGAGCCACGACGGTTACCGCTTGAGTCGGCCAAGCTCCGCTTGGTAACACCCTCGACTGCCCACGGTGGGCAGCACCACAGCTCAGAATGCTTGATCGATCCCATCGATCAAGCATTCTGAGCTGGTGCAACGAATCTCGGGGAGTGAGTTCCCGATGTGGCCCGAAGGAGGATCCTCCGGGCCACATCGGCGGGGCCCGTTGGGGCCAGAAGGCGTAGTTGCCTGATTAAGGCCTAGCCGCCTGGACACCCCAGTTCACCAGTTCAATGGAGCTCCCCCACGGCGTGAGAACGAAAGCGTTGGTCAAGCCTGGAGTGGGACCTTCTGTGAAAGTCTGCGGCTCACCAAGCACGGTAACCCCCGGCATTCGCCGCAGTTGGTTGAGCGTCGCGGCAAGGTCAGGGCAAGTCATCCCCAGATGGCTGGCACCGTGACCGGTGGCGCCAAGCGGCCTTCTCGTCCCCTGCGGGCTCCACCATTGCAGAAGTTCCAGCCGCTGCCCGGCCAGATCCAGCATCACCACCTCGAATTCATCCCGAGGATCGGCACCGATGCGCTGCATGCTCCCGCCATCAGGGTCGCGCATCCGAGCGAGCCGGAAAACAACCTGCGCGTTGAATGCCTCTTGAAAAAACGAAACTGCCTGCTCCAAATTTGGTACGTTCAGGCCATAGTGGTCGATGCGGACCTGGGAAGCTGAGGGGCTGCTCATGCTTCGATCCTGAACAGCTTTTCCGTGTCGATGACGTCAGAGAGAACCCGGGGACCCGTAGCACCTATCGAGACCATGTCCTTGATCTGCATGCCGAAGCCGTAGCCGCTTCTGTACACCAAAGGCTCCATTCCCAGCACCATGCCTTCCTCGATCGGCTGGTTTGAATAAGGGCCGAAGTACGGTGCCTCATGAAGATTAACGCCAATGGAGTGCGCCACGAAGGAGATGGCAGGCAGACCGAGTTCATCAAACTTGGCTCGATATTTTTCGTAGACCCTGTTTGAGCTCGCGCCCGGAATCATTTCCTCCAGAATCAGTTGCTTGCAGTCCACCAGGTTCTGATAGATCCGTTCTGCCTCTGGCGGCGGATCGCCGACGACTGCAGTTCGACAGACACCGGCCTGGTACCCATCAATGACAGAGAAGATCTCGACACGACAGACGTCTCCGGACTTGAGGACGCGGTTACTTGGACCAACGTTCGGCAACTGGCTACGCTCTCCCGTAGCTACAATCATGAGCTTGAACTGCTGTGCGCCTTGCTCATAGACGCTTCGGGTGAGAGCGCTTGCCAAATCCATCTCGGAACTGCCAGCCCTCACGGAATCAAGGGAAGACCTGATGGCCTCATCCGAAATTCTAGATAGGCGCTCGAGCAGCGCCATCTCCGAGGGCGTCTTGATTTGCCGTGCACGCACCAACAGCTCCTCAGCGGGCAAAAACTGGATCGAGGGCAGTAATTGGGATAGTTCGGCATGTTCGGCAACAGAGAGATAAGAGAGTTCGGCAGCAACTCGCCCGCTGTCGAGGCCCCAGTCCTTCAGCAATGTGGCGACAGTCTCCATGGGTCGATCGACGAACTCTCGCCAGACCCGGATTTCGGCTTTCTGCTCCGCCGCCCGTACGGTCGTCTCTTCCATATCGACGCACACGATGGCATTTCTCCCGTCGACATGCAGAAGGGTGGCGGCAACACGCCACCTCATTAGTGGCTGGGACGGTATGACGAACCCGGCCGCGTATGCGTTGTTCTCCGGCGAGAGGCACAGAAGTGCATCCATGCCGCGCTCAGCCATCATGGACCTCAGACGGTCCTCGACTTCGTGCCTCATAAATCCTCCAGGGTCTTGGGATGTAGATCTTCCAAACTGGTATTACAACAGATATCCTATAAGTATCCGCATAGTTGTGGCGAGACTCAATCCCAAAAATCGCAAGGTGAGGAAACCTCTTGAAAATGAACTTGAGCAGAGAAGGCGACATCACGACGCTCATCGAACACTTGCAGTTCGCAATTACCGCCAACAGTCATGATGAAGTCATCCGCGACGCCGCTGTGCTGGTACGTGGCAAAAAGATTGCCGATATTGGCACCACGCGGGAAGTCCGCGCCCGACTTCAGGGTCGCTCCCCCGACCGGACTATCGATGGTTCAAAAACCGGCATCACACCTGGCTTCATCGATGCCCATGTCCATCTATCGGAGACCCTAAGTCGTGCCGTATTTCCCGATGTTCTAGCCACGCGGGCATGGGTCTTCCATTGGGCTAAACCCTTCTATGCCCATGTCGACGAAGCGGATGAACGCGTGAGCGTCCTGCTCGGCGCGGCGGAGATGCTCCGAAGCGGAACGACCTGCTTCCTTGACATGGGGGCACAGAATGATGCTGGCCTGACGGCTCGTGCTGCCGGTGAAATTGGAATCCGCGGCATCGTTGGTCGCCATGCGGCCGACCGACGTCCGAAGGAGGCACCGCATGGCTGGTCGGAAGAGATGATGGATCACCACTTCTTCGAAAACCATCACATTGCGCTCGATACCCTAAAACGAAGCGTCGAAGAGTGGAACGGTTATGCGGATGGCCGCATTCGTTGCTGGGTCAACATCGAAGGCAAGGAACCCTGCAGCCTTGATCTCCATATCGGAGCCCGTGAGCTGGCAGCGGAAATGGGCGTGGGAACGACATACCATATTGCCACCAGCTTGGAGGAAGCCCAGGTCAGTCACAGAATGCACGGCGAATGGCCGATCACGCGAATCGCCAATCACGGCGGCCTAGGCTCAAATTTGGTATTGGCTCATGCAGTCGCTGTCAGCGACGAGGAGGTTAAAAGGTTGGCTGACCACCAAACCTCGGTTGCTTTCTGCCCATCAAGCTCGCTCAAGCTCGCCAAGGGTGCGGCCGACATAGGAAAGTATCCCGAGATGATGCGGGCCGGCGTTACGGTGGGCCTCGGGACCGATGGTGTCTCGGCGGCTGGAAACCTCAATCTTCATCGCCAGATCCACATCGTGGCGGGGTTATTCAAGGATGCGCGGCGGGATGCGAACCTCGTCGGAGCCCAGAAAGCGATCCGGATGGCCACTATTGACGGCGCGAAGGCCTTGGGGTGGGACGACGAAATCGGCTCCCTTGAAGTCGGTAAGCAAGCGGACATGGTCCTCTTTGACCTTGACCACCACGAATGGACGCCTTATGCCGATCCGATTCAGGCCTTGGTTTACTCCGCCAGCCCGGCCAGCATCACTCAGACCTGGGTGGCCGGCAAACCCGTCTTCAGGGACGGCCAGGTTGAAAATCTGAACGAAAAAGAACTTCGCGAAGAAGCCCGGGACCGGGCGGCAGGAATCGTCTCCCGGGCAGGGCTCGGCGACCACGTTCCCGTCACTACAACCCTGTACGACTAAGCATCACCACCCCTGAGTGGTAGTTGCGTTCCTTGAAGGGCTTCGAGACAACGACTCGAAGCCCTTCAAATCCCACCCATCTCGAAGGTAGATTTGCCATGACCACTGTTGTACCTCCTGAAATAAGCAATCCGACTGTCAAAGTCGTGAAAATTCGCGGAGCCCGCAAGATCACGGGGCAGCGCATGCGATCCTCACTTCAAGAGACCGCTCAAGTCACCCTCACCCGCTATGCTGACGCTGCGGATCTGCTCGCTCTGGCTGCAGATATGAAGTCCGCAGCCGAGTCCGGCGCCCCACCGGTATCCATGAACGATTTGCTCCTCTATGCAGTGGCCCGCGCGTTGGGGAGGTACCCGGAAGTTAACGCGACCATAACTGAAGACGAAATTAGGCAGTATCCAAGCGTCGACTTGGGATTCGCCGTCGACAACGGAAAGAGCCTACTGGTCCCAGTTATACGCAGCTGCCACGAGCTGTCTATCTTCGACGTGGCCAGATGTAGCCGGGAACTTATCCGACGATGCCGGGAGGGACAGATAACCTTGCCGGAACTTTCCGGTGGGACTTTTACTGTTTCGAATTTGGGCAGCCTGGGGATTCACTGGTTCACGCCAGTACTCAATACTCCCCAAGTCGCCATCCTGGGAATCGGGGCTACACATCACGTCACTCCGGACGGACCTGCGCTACTTCCACTATCGCTCACATTTGACCACCAGGCCCTGGATGGCATGGCCGCAGCCCGCGCCCTTGCTGGCATCGCGGAGGCCATACAAAATGTTAGGGGTCTCTCCGGGCTCAAAACTGAGAGCCCGGAACCGACCATCTAACCTGGCCGGGTCATGCACACACTAGCGTGCCGTGACGGACCTGAGTGGCCTAGCACCATCCATGCAGCCAGCAACTTCGACTTCCCCACCGTGCCACAGAGTGATGTGACGCCCCTTGGCCGGCAGTAGGGAATTCAATTTAGATAGTCGCTGCCACAGCAGGCAGCACCGACCGAAACGGAACCACTGGATGTTCAAAAACCCAACCGCACCAACCTACGATCGCCCAAGAACAGCCTCAGAATTTGGCCCGACAGTTAGGGTCGATGATTGGAGGATCCTTCCAGGCGCTGACATCGAGATCCGGCATGCATCCAATCCCCCCAGGCGCGGCCGTGTCGAGATGACGACCGATGACGGAAGTGTGCTTTGGCTAAGGCTAAGCCAGGACCATTCACGGCGCCTATTCGAAAAATCAGAGGGCTACGAAGTTTGGGTTTGTTCCACACAAGGTCGAACCAGAGCCAAGACAAAACGATCCCCCCTCACCGGCACCTAACCCCTTGGTCCCGAGCGCACTTGCGGAACCACCGAGATCTCCGAAATGACTATCCCCCAGACGTCCGGCGCTGAAGCCGGCGGCCTGGCGAGCCAGCCTGCCAAGCACCCGCTGAAACCCGGCACGTGGAGGGCGAAAGAACCGTGTGCTTGGGCGCCGCCGGGAATACCCGGATAGTTAACCCGGTGAGGGACGGGACCGGCTGGAGGTGCAGCGCCTTGCAAACACGGCGGCATCTAATCCATATCGCCGAGCAAGCGGGGCCCGGCTCGGAAGCTTCTTGGAAACGATCAGGTCGGAAGCACGTGGTTACACCGGGTCCACGGATGCGGGTCCGCTGAGCACGCCTGCATACTGATCGGGCCGCAGAAAAGAGCCTGCCCCCAAGGCGGAATCAGCCTGTCCGAAGTCGCGGGTTCTAATGACCATTCGAACTCCGAGTTTCAAGCCCTCTAGCCTTTTCCCTCTTGTCAGCTGGATATCTCACGAATATGATTGTGCTCACATATGATACAACTTACCAGTTTATCCCGAAGGTATGAGGTGGTTCCGTATGGCCGAAACACCAGCTGAACTGGAAGCACGGCTTGCCCAGAAGTATCGCCAGCCCAAAGCTGTGGAGCAGTTTGGCGTGGAGGTGATCCCCGACGAGTTACGCACCGTTCGGTGGTGGGACATCTTCACCATCGTCCTCAACTTTCTTGTAAATCCAGGGACCATCACTATCAGTGGGTTACTTATCTCATCTGGCATGTCCCTGTGGGAGGCGACACTTGCTGGGATCTTGAGCGTTCTCGTGGGATTTTCTGCCTACCTTGTGGCCGCTACCGTGGGCAGCGACTATGCGATTCCCGGACTGGTCAGCATGCGGTCCGTTTTTGGCGTGCGTGGGGCGACCGTAACATCGGCATTGCGGGCCGTTTCCAGCGTCTATTGGTTCGCCTTCCAGACTGTCGCGGCCGCGACGGGTATCGCAGTTGTGCTGGAAGCGCTGCTCCACAGCAAGGTCGACGTGCTTTGGATCAGTGTCGGCTGTGCAATTTTGCAGCTGACCGTCTCAATCTATGGTTACAACGCGCTGATGAAACTCTCCCGCTTCGCATTCATCTTTAAGATCGTGTTCTCGGCCGTCATCGTCTACCTGCTTATGACCTTCCCTCATGATGGCTTCGCACCGCACCAGGCACTCACGTTCGGCGGCGCGAACGTCGACAAGACGTCACTGATCATCTTCTGGATGATCGCTTGGGGCACCTCGTGGTTCTCCAATTTCACGGATGCCGCTGACTTTTGCCGCTACACGCGGAGGCGGTCAGAGATGTGGATCGGAACCATCTCCGCCGCGATCGTGGGCCAGCTCATTTGTTCCTTCATAGGCGGCTATGCCGTCGCCGCAGTCCGCGGCGAAGCCCCAGAGGGCCCCCTGGGCGTAATTGTCGAGTCGACCCGCGGCGTCGGGTGGCTGCTGGCCCTCGTCCTGGCCTACATAGTGCTCGACGCCTGGATCATCAACGTGCAGAATCTCTACACTGCAGGCCTCGCACTGACCAGCATGTTCAAGAATCTGGGCAGGTTCTGGGGGACTCTCATCGTGGGGATTCTGGGCACCGCCCTTTCCACCAGCCAGCATTTGATCAGCGGGTTTGACGGCGCCATGGGACAACTCGGGAACCTGTTTGCGCCGATGGCTGGCGTCTTCATCGCGCACTACGTCATCGCCTCCAGATGGCGAATCGACGTCCCCGCACTATTCCGAGGGGAGGGCAGCCGTTACTGGTACTGGAACGGCGTCAACTGGCTAGCGCTAGCCAGCGTCGCAGTCGGGGTGCCTGTGAACGCCATGGTGCCCCAGGTGTACGCAAACATCATCATTTCGGCGCTGACATCCGGCCTCTTGTACCTCGCTGCCGTTGCCCTCCTGAGGCGTCGGGTGCCCGTGCTGGCCGCAGCGTTGGACTCCCTCGCACCTCGCGAGGAGCTTGTGCCGTCACCGGGACCGGCCAGCTTCCGAGTCCCGGACCACCACTAGATGATTTGAGAAGGAGGAACCTGGCCGGGTTAGGGGCTCTCGGCCCGAGGCCTTTCAGGCACGGGCCGGTCCGGCCGGCCAAGATCTGCCCCGCGACCATTGACTTCCGAAGGACGAGCTGGCCCCTCGGGCGCTGTATTGCCTTCTGCTCGTATCGCCTAGGGCCTTCTTACTCCGGCGAACGCTGCCCATTCTCACTGAGAGCGTGGGGAAGCGTGGACAGCCAGTCGCCAATCCTGGTCATGTGCACGTCCACGGCATGTCGGGCAGCAGCGGGATCGCCCTCGGCAATCGCCCGGCTGATATCGCGATGATCCTGAACCGACTTTTGCAATTGGCCCTTCTGGGCGAAAGTGGCTCCGCGAGACTCACTCAGAAGATCGTTGAGTTCGTGAATAAGCCGAGGTAGCAACTCACCCTTCGACGCATCAGCGATGGCGAGGTGGAATGCACGGTCTCGTTCGGCGGCGTCGAGGCCGTCACCAGCGCTGGCAGCATGCTCGAACTCGCGTTCGGCCTCCTCGATTGCCCGAAGGTCATCTCGATCGCCGTGTCGCGCGGCCTCCTCGGCCGCAAGGGATTCAAGGGCGCCACGCACCTTGGTCAGTTCAATTAACTGCTCTCGGTGCAGTTCAAGGTATTTGGCAAATGACCCAGCATATCGCTCGCTGATGCTCTCCTGGACGAACGCGCCGCGTCCATGCTGAACGGTGATTACCTTCATCGCTTCAAGCCCGGCGATTGCTTCGCGCACGCTGACCCTACTGACGCCAAAAGTCTCGCACAGCTCGCGCTCCGAGGGTAGTGCGGATCCAGGTGGGTATTCACCACGCTCGATCGCCCCCAGCAACTGCTCCCGGATCTGCTGGGTCGGGCTGACGCGCTTGACCGATGTCAGAGCCTTGACTGACCGTCCCGTGGACTTCGCTGTCACGTCCGACTGTTCCTTTCGCCATGCCGCAAGCGGATACCGCCTCTGCCGTGCGGCCAGCCTACTACTCCTCTGATATCAGACCAAATGTTCCCACTCGGCGCGCCCCACGGCGTCCTCACCCTGGATGCTGGCTGCAATTGCCGCTGATGGATGGCTTGCCGTCGAGGCGGCTGCGAGCCGGTGGTCGTTGGGGTTGTTTAGGCCGAGCTGCTGGACGTCCGCGGGCCTTTTTGCCAACGCCAAAGTGATCGTCGACGGCTAACTAGAGCCTTTCGCCTAGCCCTACCCCCAGGACCACAGTCAGCAGTTGGCCATCACTCGCCAGCGATTCCGGTACGCGAGGGTAAGCACCTTAGATCTAAACGGGCAACGCCAGCTCGATGCGCAAGTTCACGACAGGCATTCTCAGCCGACAATCGAGTGGGATGACAATGCTCCGCAGGCTCCACTAGCTCCCTAAAATCTGCGCCGGGACCGCTCTACTACTACTTCGTAGAGCCTCGACGACTACACAGACATAGCCAGCCCGAAAACACTCGGTATTAGGGACTGAACTCTTACGTCGGAGTGCCACACCAGCTGGAGTGCGTAGTGACGCCAAGGCAACTCACATGCATGAGTAGATGTAGCCCGAAGAACAGACAAGCCAATGGCTGCAATCGGTCACTATAAAGAAGACTTAGGTGTGGAGAATGTCCCACCCCCTTTGGCCTGACAAAATATCGGCCGGCCCGGCCTCCTCACGCCAGAACGAGGCAAACCCAGGATCTTTGACGCAAGATCTCGAAGTCATGTTGCGCTCAGTCCTCCTACCCATGAAGAGGTGTAGGCCAAACATGACCTACCGGACGAACCAAGAGAGGAGCCTATAGCCCCAGTCCAGAGCACGCGAAGGGCCCACCAGCCACGACCCTGGCCCTGCTCCCCCACAACCAAACAGGTGACCCGCGGCGCCAGGCACACCCCGCGGCCAGTGTCAGAGGGACCTGACCACACGGAATGTACACCGGCTTCGGTTCCGTTCTCGCCGCCGGTGTGGAAGGAACCGGCAGCTACGGCGCCGAACTCTCACGTGTGCTCACCCGAAAGGGCATCCGCGTGGTGGAAGTGATGCGCCCGAACCGGCAGGCACGCCGGCTGCGGGGAAAATCCGATCCACTCGATGCCTATCAAGCCGCAGAATCGTTGCTCTCCGGCAGGGCAGGCGTCACCCCGAAATCTCCCGGAACGGAGCAGTGGAATCCCTGCGGGTTCTGCGGGCCGAGCGTACAACCGCAATGCGGGCCCCGCGCTGCAGTGATGGCCCAGGTGAAACCGCGGCAGGTCATGTTTTCCCTGGCGAGGGCAAATCTGTCAGTAGGCCGTTCCATGATGGCTATGCGCCGGGCTTAGTCCGTCCGGCCCTCATTTGTTTCTGTTTCAGGGCCATCCGCCCAGCGGGAGTCGCGCCGGCGGAGCTCCTGCCGGGCGGGAGGTGTCCGTTCAGCGTTTGGATCCGCGGCTTAGTGGACTTTCCGGGTCAGTGCTGTCTTCGTCCTGTTTCCCATCGGCCCCTTTCCTTGGCCGGTCGGGTCCGGTTGTTGCCTTTACGTGAATGACGATGCTTTGTTCTGGATGGGTGGTGGGTATTTGCAGGCCGGAGATCTGCAAGACCGAGCCTGGAATCGCGAGGCCTTGGTGGGACCACCAAGCGGTTTCGACAAGTCCCGACGGGAGGTCGGCGGGGACTACCGGTGTTACGTTGTAGCTTCTGGCGGGATCGAGTCCACGCAGTCTCGCCCGGGCACTGGGTCTGGTTGCCGACCATGCCATGCTTGAGATGACAAAGAGTCCTTCGCTTCCGTCGGCTGCTGTGACACCGCTCAGCCAGGTGTCCTCGGCTGGGTCAGGGCCCCGCAGTGCCCGTCCGGAGGCGATGAGGGCACGATGCTGTTTGTAGGTTGCGATCCATCCGGCGAGGCTTTTCCGTTCATTCATGGTGGCTGAACTGAGGTCCCATTCGACGCCGTAGTGTCCCAGCAAGGCTGCGGCCCCCCGGAAGGAAAGGTCATGTGTTCGGCCCGTTGTGTGAGATCGGGGGGACCCAACATGGGCGCCCATGAGTTCGGGGGGAATGAGCTGGCCTGTCCAACGCATCAGGCGTTGCCGTTCGAGTGGGTCGATGCAATCAGAGACCCAGACACGGTCTGTCCGCTCGAGGATGCCAAGGTCGATGCGGCCGCCGCCGCCGGCGCAGGATTCGATTTCCAGGCCTGGAAACATGGATTTCAGTTCGTCGATCATGCGGTAGACGGCCAGGGTCTGATCGTGTCCGATAGGGGTTCCGCCCCGGATTTGGGAGCCTGCCTCCACGGCGTCCCGGTTGTGGTCCCATTTGAGGTAATCAATGGGGTATTCGGTCAGTAGGGCTTCGAGTTGGGATTTGATGTTCTTGTAGCATCGGGGATTCGTCAGGTCCAGCAGGTGTTGGTGTCGCTGCTCAATGGGCGGATCAGCCCTTGCGCTGGCAATCCACTCGGGGTTGGCTCGGGCCAGGTCGGAGTCGAGGTTAACCATCTCCGGCTCAACCCATAGCCCGAATTGCATTCCGTGGCCTTTGACGGCGTCGACAAGCGGATGCAGGCCCTGGGGCCAGGCTTGCTCGGATACGTTCCAGTCTCCCAGTCCGGTGCGTGCGTGCCGGCGGCCACCGAACCATCCGTCATCGAGAACGAATCGCTCGATGCCGATATCTGCGGCGAGATCAACGAGTTCGAGCAGCCGCGGCTCGTCATGGTCGAAATAGACTGCTTCCCAAACATTGAGTGTGACAGGTCGTGGCGTGGACACATGCTGTGGCCTGGCGCGGAGGTAGTCGTGGAAGCGGTGGGCTACTTGGTCCAGCCCGACACCGTAGGAGCCGTATATCCACGGAGTGAGGTACTCCTCGCCGTCCTGAAGGAGTATCTCCCCGGGCATGAGCAGTTCCCCGCCGCCCAGTAGGCGTTCGCCGGTATTTGCTTGTTCGGCAACGTGGACGTGGTTACCGCTCCAACCCGTGTGTACCCCCCATGCCTCACCCTGCTCAAAATCTGTTCCTGGTTCGATGGCGTGAAGGACATGGGCGGCATCGACGCCGGTGTTGCCCCGCCGGTTTTCCCGTAGGTGCTGACCGACGGCGAAGGGCTGACGCTGCACGATACGTTCCATTCCCCAGCGTCCTGCGAAGTCCAGGAGTTCGCTGGCCTGCCTTGGTACGGGAAGGCTGAGGTGCAGCTGTTGGACCTCCAGGGGATCGCCCCTGTTTGTGAGTTTTGCTCTGGTTCGCAGCAGCCCTGAGGAATGAAGTTCGACGTCGAGGTCGAGTTCGAGCGCGCTCTCATGGTCGGTGCTGTGGACTCTCAGCCGACCCGGACCGGTTTCGATCGCACCGGGGGTCGTGCAGGGCACACTGTTGATATCTACTGACGTCACGCTGAAATGATGTGCCCACTGGCGTCCTTGCCGGGACGCCAACAGGCCGGGACGACCGAGCCAGCCATTGCGGGCATCCGGCAGAAGCGAAGGTTCTCGCACGTTGGGCGAACACGAGTACGGGATGTGTGCAGAGCCTGCTATCCGGGCGGCGGCCACGCCGTCCTCGCCGAGGACGCCAAGATCGGCTCCCCAGTGCAGGATCACAGGTATACCCGGTTCGGTGAGGTCGATCAGGAGGGAGCATCCCTTGGCCCTGAAATGGATCGCTTCGGGAAGGGTACCCGTCACCGTCGTGGCGCTCACTTGGCAGCCACCGCCAACGTCTTGACCCCGGATGCCCCCGGATGGCTCGTCGAGCCCGCCGGACCTCGACCGGGGAGCTTGTCGCTAGCCTGGTGCGGGGCCCTGCACCGTCCGGGTTTACTACTTCCAGGGATCAGAATGGGGCCGTTGACGTTCTGTCGTTGACGATGAGGGGACATATCGTTCCTGTCGTTCCGGTACCTGCAGTTAAGGTGCCCGTTTACGGGCGATGGGCAGGGAGGCTGGGAGCCGCGCCTTGGTTTTGGCGTCGGCAGATGTTCAAGTGTTCGCTGGATGGCGGCTCACATGGCCGTGTTCGATGGTGAAACGCCGTCCTCGTCGTCCACCATCGGGCCGGCTGGGCATGGCATGCCGGATCGGGACGTGTGCCCAAGGGCGAACCACCGTGTACCTTGAGCTCGAGCTGCCGTTGGAACTGCTCGACGCCGGATCCACGTACCGTCCTAGGTGTGCCGGAGGGGCTCAGTTGTCACCCAGTTAGTTCTGGCTCCGCGGGCTCGCTCGACGCTTCTTCAGCAGGGATTCCGTCTGGGCAATGTGCGCAGCCATGGCGGTGGCGGCCGATGTTGGATCACGATCTACTATCGCGCTGGCGATGGCCCGGTGCCCGGCAGTGCTGTTGGCCCGCACGATTTCGCCTTCTTCACCATCGTAGATGTGGAAATGATCGCCGCGGGATCGGAAGACCCTGACCAGCGTTGAGAGCGTGGAATTGCCCTTAGCACGGCAGACTGCCTCGTGGAACCGGAAATCGAGCTCGGCATATTCGGTGGGATCGACCGCGGCCTCCATGCTGGCCACCAGCGCCATGAGCTCGGTCAAATCCTCGGGTGTGGCATTGGCGGCCGTTGTTGCTGCTGCGTGGGATTCAAGCAGTCGGCGGATCTCAAAAAGTTCCAGCAGCCTGTCCAGCGGGAGCAGGTCCACCAATAACGCAAAGTTTTGCAGGACCACGGTCGGGTCCAGGGAGGAGACGTAAGTTCCCGAGCCATGCCGGGATTCCATCACGCCCAGAGCCGACATCGCACGCACCGCCTCCCGCAGAGAACTGCGTGACACGCCTAGTTGGGCGGACAGTTCCGCCTCCGGCGGGCACTTCTGCCCGGCTGCAAGCTCGCCCGAGGCAATCTTGTTCCGCAGGCCCTCCATGGCCGTCTCGACTGCATTCAATTCGCCGCCTCCTTCGCTTCTAATGGGAGACTACACGCTCCCACCGCGACAAGAGCGCCAAATGAGCCTCTTGTCATACTTCATAACAAAGTCATCATATCACTATCCAAGAAAGTGCTCTCCAAAGAGCGCTATTCAACGACTTATCGCGAAAGTGATCCTATGACTTGCCTTAGTTGTCTGTTGTCTTTGGATGGGCCGTGATGTACGTTACTGATGTTCCCGTTACTCCCGAGCAAGGAAACGCTCATGTTGCCCTCGCCCCTCACGGCACCGCAGCCGATGATGACAGTCGACGGTCCGCCCTCGATATCCAACTGGACCCTCATGTCGTCGAAGGTTCATCTCACCCGCGGCCCCTACGGTTCGGTTCAGCACGCGGCCCAGCACCGGCTCACGACACGCCTGTATGAAAACCCGCGCGAATGGTTCCTAGGGCAGTTCGCGATGGTCGCCATTCACGAGGACTCACACGCGGTCCCGGCGTACATGTGGGAGGAACGGGACATAGAAACTGTTCTTCCCACCCTCGGCGGGCAGGGTGTCCCGCGAATTTCCGTTCTGCCGTACGGCTCACCCGCGGGCTACGGAATTTTCGCCGAGCAGGCTGTCCCCGAGTTGGTACGGCTAGACCGCACCAACTGAGCACCACCATCGCCGCTCCGCCAAGCCGGCGCGGCGACCACTTTCCACGAACAAGTCAGTCAATGGAGGATCCCCGTGAAATCCAGATTCATCACATCCGCCGCAGTGGGCCTAGCGGCCGTCCTGGCACTTGCCGGCTGTAGCGGCGAGCAACCGGCAAGCAATGGCCAGGTCACCCTGAAGATGGTCGAAAGCCTCACCAACCCAACCCGCACAGAGACCATCAAAAAAATGATCTCCGGCTTCGAAAAAGAAAATCCCAACATCAATGTGGACCTGATCTCGCCGCCCACAGAACAGGCCGACCAGAAGATCCAGCAAATGCTTCAGTCCGGCAAAGGGGTCGACGTCGTCGAGACCCGCGACACCACGGTCGGATCATTCGGCGCCAACAAATGGCTGTACGACATGACCGCAGACCTCAAAGACTGGGACGGTTGGAAGGACCTGACAGACAACGCAGTCCACTATTCCAAGCAGGACGGCAAGACCTACTACATTCCCTACGGCTTCTACGGCCTGTCCCTGTTCCACCGCACCGACTTGGCAAAGGATGCCGGATTCTCCGGTCCACCGGCCAGTTGGCCCGACCTGCTAACCCAGGCCACCGCGCTTAACCAGCCCGACGACGGCAAGTTTGGCTACGCCTTCCGGGGCGGCCCCAACGCCAATTCCACCGCCATCACCATCATCGGGGCGTACGTAGCCGATGAAGTCGACAAGGAAAACGCGTTCAGGCTGAGCAGCGGCAAGACAATCTTCTCCTCGCCCAAGGCACAGGAGGCCATGGACCTCTACCTCGAACTGTTCAAGAAGGGTTCCCCCCCGTCCTCCGCGGCCTGGGGCTACCCCGAAATGGTGCAGGGTTTCAGCAACGGCTCGACGTCGTTCCTGCTGCAGGATCCCGAAGTCATCGCCACCGTCCGAGAGTCCAAGGCCATCACCACCGGGCAGTGGAACGTAGCACCTATGCCCGTCGGCCCCGGCGGCAAAGCCCTCCAGCCCGTAGGTACCGCAGGCTGGGGCGTCGCCGCCACTTCCAATCTCAAGCCCGAGGCCGTGAAGCTGGTCAAATACCTCACCGAGGGCGACGCTGCCACCACCTTCACCAAGGAGAACAGCCTGGTGCCGATTCTGAAGTCCGCGGCACAGGACAGCTTCTACAGCACCGGACCTTGGGCCGCATACCTCACCATGACCCAAAACCCGCAGACATACATCCCCGTCGTCCAGCCCCGCGGGGTGTCCTGGTGGGCCGAGTGGATCAAGAAGGCCGACAGCGACATTCAGGGCGTCTTGTCAGGGAAGCTGTCCACCGCTGAGCTGCTCGCCAGCTGGGACACCTACTGGACTGAAAAGACGGCAGGCTAGCCAACAATGACTCTCGAAATTGAGCACGCGGCGGCGCGTCCCTCCCCACGTCGGGACGCGCCACCCGGGGCGAGCAACAAGAATCTAAACAAGCGGCCTTTCAATTCCAAGACTGCGCTGACGCTGTTGGCCTTCCTGGGGCCTGCAGCGGTCTTCGTCGGCATCTTCACCTACTATCCGATGATCGCCGGAAGCCAAATGGCGTTCCGACATTGGAACCTTAACGACCTCTCCGACACCTCTTGGGTGGGGTTCGGGAATTTCCAAAGCCTGTTCGATGCCCCGGAGTTCTGGGGCATCGTGCGCAACACAGTTGTCTGGGTGGTTGGTTCTCTTGCGCCGCAGGTGGTGATAGGCTTCGCCGTCGCGCTCTTCCTGAAGCGGCGCTTCCGGATGCGCGGCACCTACCAGGCCTTCCTCTTCTTCCCCTGGGCCGTGTCCGGGTTCCTGATCGGCATGCTGTTCCGTTGGATGTTCAACGCCGAGTTCGGCGTGGTCAACGATCTGCTCATGAAGGCCGGGCTGATCGAATCCCCCATCCCGTGGCTGGCGGAACCAGGCTTTGCCATGACGGCCATCGTCATCGCCAACATCTGGTACGGCGTGACCTTCTTCGCCATCATGATCCTCGCCGCCCTGCAGTCCGTCTCTGACGAGATGTACGAGGCAGCGGCGATCGACGGTGCAGGTAAGGTGCGGACCTTCTTCAACATCACTCTTCCCAGCATCGCCACCACGCTGGCCCTAACGATCCTGCTGCGGGTCATCTGGATCTTCAACTTTCCCGACATCATCTTCGCGATGACAGGCGGCGGACCGGCCGACCAGACGCACATCATTACCACCTACATGATCAAAATTACGCAGGAGGGCGACTACGGCAAGGCATCGGCCCTGGGCCTGATCGTCGTCGTCACCCTCATGCTCTTCGCCGCCTTCTACCTCATGACGGTCCGACCCCGAAAGGCGCAGAAATGATCAACCGAGCAAGCATCGCCGGGCGCATCGGCAAGGTCGTCTTCCTTTCACTGTGCCTGCTGGTCACCGTGTTTCCGTTGTACTGGATCATCATCACATCATTGAAGGAACCGGGGGCGATCTACTCGCTACCGCTGGACTACTGGCCGCGCCAGCTATCCCTGGAGAACTACATCGGCCTCTTCACCAAGTCGGACTTCGGCCAGTACATGATCAACAGCCTGATCGTGGCCACCGTTGCGTCCACCGCGGCCACCTTGATCTCGCTGCTGTCCGCCTACGTGTTGGCCCGCTTCGAGTTCTCCGGCCGCGGCGCGGTCATGGGCGCGTTCCTGGTGACCCAGATGATCCCCGGCTTCATAGCGCTGGGCCCGCTGTACCTGATGATGAGCGACTTTGGCCTCGTGGATTCCAAGACGGGGCTGATTCTGATTTACATCGCGATCTGCATCCCTTTCTGCACCATCATGCTGCGCGGGTTCTTCGAGAACGTCCCCGATGCACTGGAGGAGGCGGCCATGATCGATGGCTGTTCCCGCGTAGGTGCACTGTTCAGGGTGCTGGTCCCCGTGATGCTGCCAGGCGTGGCCGCGAGCTTCGTGTTCAACTTTGTGAATTGCTGGAACGAGCTCTTCCTGTCGGTGACCTTGATGAACAGCGACGCCAACAAGACAATCCCGACGGCACTGGCCGGGTTCATCTCCAGCTTCAACATCGATTGGGGTTCCATGTCAGCTGCCGCAGTGCTGACGGTGGTGCCGACCTTGGTCATCTTCGCCTTCGCCAGCAAGTTCATCGTCCAAGGACTCACGGCGGGCTCAGTCAAGGGCTAGCTAATCATCCTTCCTTCCAAAACCTTCCACCCAAATTGACGGCGCGAACCCATCAATAGCGAGAGACAAGGGCAAAGGCCAGGATTCGTCCTGGTCTTTGCCCTTGTCGCTAGCGAACCTATTAGCTCTCTCCACCCCTGAAGCTGACTGGGTGTCGGGCCAGCAGGAAGAAGGCGCTTCCCCGGCCAAGCAGCGAAGCGCATACCTCAGACGCAAGAAAGACCCTTACGGAACGGGCACTGAGCGGTGTGGCGGGCAGCCGACGGAGGATCCGAATCGATCCATGGGAGAGACCACGGAATCAGCCGAGAAACGTCGTCTCTGCAATGTTCTGCTGGCACCGCTGGGAACGGTCATCTGCAGCGGGCCCGTGTCCCAGTTGATTACGCCGTGCGCGTCGATGACACGGCCAAGACCACATTGAAACCCACTCGGGCGACCGTTATTACTGAACTCTCCTCGCGCAATGACTCTGCACACGCAGCGCTTCAGGATCCGCGTCATGTCGCTACGGCCACTCCCATGCATGAATAGGTGTAGGCGGAATAAGGGAGAAGCCAATGGCCGGAATCAGGCTCAACAAAGGAGATTTAAGTGTGGACAATGTCCACACCCCCTTTGGCCTGACAAAGCCTTCCCCAGCTAAGCCTCTTCACCTCAGGAACGAGCCGAAACCAGGATCTTTGACGCAAGTTCCCAAAGTCATGTTGCGCACAAAGCACCTACCCATGAAGAGGTGTAGGACAACCACGACCTACCTGACGAACCAGGAGAGGAACGCATAACCCCAGATCACAGCCAGCGGAGGGCCCGCCAGCCATCGCCCTGAACCCGCTCCCCCACAAGTTCACAGGCGACCCGCGGCGCCAGGCACACCCCGCGGCCAGTGTCAGAGGGACCTGACCACCCAGAATGTACACACGTTAAAGCAAAAACCCCCTCTGACAAGGGGGTATGCCGTGCCCGAGGTGGGACTCGAACCCACACACCTTTCGATACTGCATTTTGAGTGCAGCGCGTCTGCCAATTCCGCCACTCGGGCGCGGATTACCGGGAAGTTAAATCTCGCTGACTGCTCTCATTTCTGTGAGCAACGCGATCCTTTCCCAGCACGCGAAACTACTCTACATGCAGATAGGCTGATTCAAAGAACCGGGCGCGCGAGTGCAACAAAATCATGCTCCGCAACGGTCCACACTAAGATGGACATGAACCCGCCGAACCTTTTCAAGGAGATCCCGTGACCGAACAGACGGAGTCCACGTCCACAGCCCAGCCGGCCCGACGCGTTGTCGTAGCCGAGGATGAGACCCTCATCCGCCTGGACATTATCGAGATTCTGAAGGGCGAGGGGTACGACGTCGTCGGCGAGGCAGACAACGGCGAGAAAGCTGTGCAGCTGGCCGAGGAACTCAAGCCTGACCTTGTCCTCATGGATGTGAAGATGCCCGTTATGGACGGCATCTCGGCGGCTGAGAAGATCGTCAAGGCGCGCATTGCACCTGTTGTGCTGCTGACTGCTTTCAGCCAGAAGGAATTGGTGGAGCGCGCACGCGACGCCGGTGCCATGGCTTACGTCGTCAAGCCGTTCTCCCCCGCGGACCTCATCCCGGCCATCGAGATCGCCCTTTCCCGCCATGAGGAAATCAAGGCGCTTGAGAACGAGGTGTCCGACCTCCAGGAGCAGTTCGCCACGCGCAAGCTTGTAGAGCGCGCCAAGAGCCTCCTGACCACCAAGATGGGCCTGACAGAGCCGGAAGCGTTCCGTTGGATCCAGAAGACCTCCATGGACCGTCGCCTCAGCATGCGTGAGGTTGCCGAAACCATCATCAACCAGGTCAACTAGCACCGGACCAAAAAAGCAGCGCACGACGGCGGCCGCGCACCTCACACGAGGTGCGTGGCCGCCGTCGTACATGCCAGAAAGCAAAAGAAATGCGGGCCCCACCACATGGCGGGGCCCGCATTCTCTTAAGACCGGAGGACTATGCCTTGGCCTTGGACTTCTTTTCAGGCCACGGGCCAACGGGTTCCTTGCGCGATGCGTCAACAGTGGACGTATCGGCGAGGTCGCCTACCTTGTGGACCTTCAGCGAGTTCGTGGAACCGGCCTGTCCTGGAGGGGAACCGGCGGCGATGACCACGAGGTCGCCTTCGTCCACGAGCTTCATGTCCAGGAGGCTGCGGTCAACCTGTGCGGTCATCTCGTCGGTGTGGCCCACGGTGGGGACCAGTACCGGCTGGATGCCCCAGGTGAGGGCGAGCTGGTTCCAGACGTGCTCCACCGGGGTGAAAGCGAAGACAGGCTTGACCGGGCGCAGGCGCGAGAGGCGTCGTGCGGAGTCACCGGACTGGGTGAAAGTACAGATGTACTTTGCGTCCAGCTGGTCGGCGATTTCGACGGCGGCACGCGTGATGGCGCCACCACGGGTCTTGGGCTTGGTTCCCAGCGGGGGGACGCGCTCAAGGCCGTGTACTTCGGTGGACTCGATGATCCGGGCCATGACCTTGACGGTTTCGATGGGGTACTGGCCCACGGAGGTTTCACCGGAGAGCATGACTGCGTCGGCGCCGTCGAGAACTGCGTTGGCGCAGTCGGAAGCCTCGGCGCGCGTCGGGCGCGGGTTATCGATCATGGATTCCAGGACCTGGGTTGCCACGATGACGGGCTTGGCCCAGCGGCGTGCCAGTTCAATGGCGCGCTTCTGGACGATCGGTACCTCTTCGAGCGGCAGTTCGACGCCGAGGTCACCACGGGCAACCATGATGGCGTCGAAGGCGTCGATGATCTCGTGGAGCTGCTCCACTGCCTGCGGCTTTTCGATCTTGGCAATCACCGGCACGCGGCGGCCTTCTTCATCCATGATCTCGTGGACGCGCGTGATGTCTGAGGCATCGCGCACGAACGAGAGTGCAATGAGGTCGGCGCCGCGCTTGAGGGCCCAACGGAGGTCGTCCTCGTCCTTTTCGCTCAGGGCGGGGACGTTGACGGCAACACCGGGCAGGTTGATGCCCTTGTTGTTGGACACCTTGCCGCCAACCGTCACGGTGGTGACAACTTTAACGTCGTCAACCTCGATGGCGCGCAGCGCCACCTTTCCGTCGTCGATCAACAGGGCGTCGCCTACGTTGACGTCCTCGGTGAGGCTCTTGAGCGTCGTGGAGCAGATGTCCTTGGTGCCGGGAACGTCTTCGGTGGTGATGGTGAAGGTATCGCCTACGGCCAGCTCGTGCGGTCCGTCAACAAAACGGCCAAGACGGATCTTGGGTCCCTGGAGGTCGGCCATGATCGCAACAGGCTTGCCCAACTGCGCCGCAGCCTTGCGGACGTTTTCGTACGTGATGTCATGCACGGAGTAGTCGCCGTGGCTCATGTTCATGCGAGCAACGTCGACGCCGGCCTCCAGCACCGCGAGGGTGTTGTCGAAGCTGGAGATAGCCGGGCCGAAAGTTGCCACAATTTTCGCGCGTCTCATATACCTACCCTAAGTAGTTCATGCTGATTGAGTAAAAGATTGTTCCTGCCGGCGCTATAAGACCGCTATCGCCCGGTCGGTGGGGGCGACCGGTGCCGGGAGAATGGTGCTTCCCATCAGGAACTTGTCCACTGCGGCCGCGCACGCACGGCCTTCCGCAATGGCCCACACAATCAGTGACTGGCCACGTCCGGCATCGCCGGCAACAAACACGCCCTCGGTGTTTGTCATGTAGTAGCCGTCGCGGGCAACGTTGCCCCGACCGTCGAACTCTGCACTGACCTGCTCCGTGATTCCTGCCGGTTCAGCACCGGTAAAGCCAAGGCTCAGGAAGACAAGGTCAGCTGGGATGATCCGTTCTGTACCGGCCTTGGGAAGGCGTCGGCCATCCACGAACTCGGTTTCAGCAACTTTGACGCCGGTGAGTTTGCCGTTTTCTCCAACGAACTCAACGGTTGAAGCAAGGTACGTCCGTTCGCCGCCTTCTTCGTGGGCGCTGGCGACCTCGAACAGGGTGGGGAACGTCGGCCACGGCTGGTGGGCGGCACGCTCGGCGGGCGGCTGCTTGCCGATCGCCAGCGTGGTCACCGACGCAGCCTGGTGGCGGTGGGCGGTACCGATGCAGTCCGCACCAGTGTCGCCGCCGCCGAGGATCACAACGTGCTTGCCACGGGCATCGATGTGGTTCTCGGGGTTCTCCCCCGCCACTACGCGGTTCGAAGGAACCAGGTAGTCCATGGCGAAGTGGACACCCTCAAGGTCACGGCCCGGGATGGGCAGGTCGCGCGGCACGGTAGCACCGGTGGCTACAACCACGGCGTCGTAACGGCGGCGCAGCTGTTCCCAGGTCACGTCCGTACCAACTGCGACGCCAGTGCGGAAGCGGGTACCCTCGGCCTTCATCTGCTCGAGGCGACGGTCAACCTGTTCCTTCTCCATTTTGAAGTCGGGGATGCCGTAGCGGAGCAGGCCGCCGATCTTGTCGTCGCGTTCGTAGACAGCAACGGTGTGGCCCACACGGGTCAGCTGCTGTGCCACGGCAAGGCCGGCGGGACCGGATCCTACGACCGCCACGGTCTTGCCCGTGAGGCGCGTCGGCGGCAGGGGCTGGACCCAGTCGTTATCGAAGGCCTGGTCGATGATGGAGACCTCAACCTGCTTGATGGTCACGGCGGGCTGGTTGATACCCAGCACGCAGGACGCTTCACAGGGGGCAGGGCACAAGCGTCCAGTGAACTCCGGGAAGTTGTTCGTAGCGTGGAGCCGCTCAATGGCTTCTTCACCCTTATCCCGCCACACGAGGTCGTTCCACTCGGGAATCAGGTTGCCCAGCGGGCAGCCCTGGTGGCAGAACGGAACGCCGCAGTCCATGCACCGGCCGGCTTGGCTCTTCAGGACGCCCTTTTCCTGGGCTTCGTATACTTCTTTCCAGTCCATGATGCGGACGGGAACAGGACGGCGTGGCTGCGTCTCGCGCTGCCGGACTTTCAGAAATCCGCGTGGATCAGCCACCGGTTACCTCCAGGATTCGAGACCATACTTCTTCGCCATCGGGGTCAAGGCCCTCTTCGATGGCGTCGAGACGGGTTTGCAGGACTGCGGCGTAGTCGCGCGGCAGTACTTTGGTGATGCGGGCGGCGGTGTCGTCGAAGTTCTCGAGCAGACGGCCGGCCAGGACGGATTCGGTTTCCTCAACGTGCTTGGTGAGCAGGCCGTGAACGATGTCGCGGTCCTCGGCGTCGAGCTCCAGGAGTTGGAGTTCACCGGTATCGAGGGCCATCTTGTTGACCCGCTCGGGCTGGAGGTCCAGCACATAGGCGGTTCCACCGGACATGCCGGCACCGAAGTTGCGGCCTGTGCGCCCGATGATGAGCGTCTGGCCACCGGTCATGTACTCGCAACCGTGATCGCCAATACCTTCGACGACGGCGGTCGCACCGGAGTTACGGACCAGGAACCGCTCGCCAACCTGGCCACGCAGGAACATTTCGCCGCTGGTGGCACCGTAGCCGATGACGTTGCCGGCAATGACATTGCGCTCAGCCTGGAACACATTGGTGCGGTCCGGACGGACGATGATGCGGCCACCGGAGAGGCCCTTGCCGACGTAGTCGTTTGAGTCGCCGAACATGCGCAGCGTGATGCCGGCGGGCAGGAACGCCCCGAGGGACTGGCCCGCGGTGCCGTGGAGCGTGACGTCGATGGTGTCCGTCGCCAGAACATCGATACCGAAGGTCTTGGTCACCACGTGGCCGAGCATCGTCCCCACGGAACGGTCGGTGTTGATGACGTCCAGGGTGATCTTGACCGGCATCCGGTCGCTGAGTGCTTCCTGCGCCATGGTGATCAGTCGCTGGTCAAAGTGCTTGTCCAGCTCGTGGTTCTGGCCGGTCATGTTACGCAGCGGCACGTCGTCGTCGAACTCCAGACCGTGCAGGATGGGGTCCAGGTCCAGCCCTTCGGCCTTCCAGTGATCGATCGCTTCACGGGTGTCCAGAACCTCAGCGTGGCCGATGGCCTCTTCCAAGGTGCGGAAGCCAAGCTCGGCGAGGATCTCACGGACCTCTTCAGCGAGGAACTCGAAGAAGTTGACCACGAACTCGGGCTTGCCGTTGAACCGCGAACGAAGCTCAGGGTTCTGGGTGGCAACGCCGACGGGGCAGGTATCCAGGTGGCAGACGCGCATCATGATGCAGCCGGACACCACCAACGGAGCGGTTGCGAAACCGTATTCCTCGCCACCCAGCAGGGCAGCGATGACGACGTCGCGGCCGGTCTTGAGCTGGCCATCAACCTGAACCACCACGCGGTCACGGAGACCGTTGAGCATCAGGGTCTGCTGGGTCTCGGCGAGGCCGAGTTCCCACGGCACACCCGCGTGCTTGAGCGAGTTCAGCGGCGAGGCGCCGGTACCGCCGTCGTGACCTGAAACGAGTACGACGTCGGCCTTCGCCTTGGTGACGCCGGAGGCCACCGTGCCGATCCCGACTTCCGAAACCAGCTTCACGTGGACACGGGCCGAAGGGTTGGCGCGCTTGGCATCGTAGATGAGCTGCGCGAGGTCCTCGATCGAATAGATGTCGTGGTGAGGGGGCGGGGAAATGAGCCCGACGCCGGGAGTCGAGTGGCGCGTCCGGGCTACCCACGGGTAGACCTTCTGGGCCATCAACTGGCCGCCTTCACCGGGCTTGGCGCCTTGTGCCATTTTGATCTGGATGTCATCGGCGTTGGTCAGGTACAGGCTGGTCACACCAAAGCGGCCGGATGCGATCTGCTTGATGGCAGAGCGACGCTCCGGGTCCAGCAGGCGGTCAACGTCCTCGCCACCTTCACCCGTGTTGGACTTGGCGCCCAAACGGTTCATGGCGATAGCCAGGGTTTCGTGGGCTTCCTTGGAGATGGAGCCGTAACTCATGGCGCCGGTGGAGAACCGCTTGACGATGCTGGAGACGGGCTCCACTTCCTCAAGCGGAACTGCCGGACGTACTCCGTCTTTGAACTTCAGGAGCCCGCGGAGGGTCATCAGGTTCTCGGACTGGTCGTCAATGCCCTTGGTGTAGGACTTGAAGATGTCATAGCGGCGTTCGCGGGTGGCGTGCTGCAGGCGGAACACCGTCTCCGGGTTGAAGAGGTGGGGTTCGCCGTCGCGGCGCCACTGGTACTCACCGCCGCCGAGAAGCGGCTGGTGCGGGTGCTCGATGCCGCCCTCCGGATACGCCATCTGGTGGCGCGCCGAGACTTCGGCAGCAATGACGTCCAGGCCAACGCCACCCAGCTGGGAGTGCGTGCCGGAGAAGAATTCGTCCACGAGTTCCTGGGACAGGCCCAGTGCCTCGAAGGTCTGGGCGCCGGTGTAGGAAGCCACGGTGGAGATGCCCATTTTGGACATGATCTTCAGGACACCCTTGCCGAGGCCCTTGATGAGGTTGTAGACGCCGTCTTCGGCAGTAACGCCCGTGACATCGCCGTTGGAGATCAGCTGTTCCACCGATTCCATGGCCAGGTACGGGTTCACGGCGGAAGCGCCGTAGCCAATGAGTACCGCCACGTGGTGCGTCTCGCGGACGTCGCCGGCCTCAACCACCAGCGCGGTCTTGGTGCGGTTTGCGCTGCGGAGCAGGTGGTGGTGGACTGCGCTGACAAGGAGAAGCGAAGGAATCGGCGCCCACTGGGCGTTCGAGTCACGGTCGGACAGCACAACATACTGCACGCCACGGTTGATAGCGCCCGAAACCTGCTCGCAGATCTCCGTCAAACGCGCACGGAGTGCTGCTTCACCACCCTCGGGGCGGTACAGGCCACGGACCTTCATGGCGATGCGGTCGCCGTCGGGGGTTTCAATGTTCGCGATCTTGGCCAGCTGATCGTTGTTGATCACGGGGAACGGCAGCGAGATCTGCGGCTGGCGGACCTGCTTGCCGTCCAAGAGGTTGCCATTGGGACCAATGGCGCACTTCAGGGAGGTGACCAGCTCTTCGCGGATGGCATCCAACGGCGGGTTGGTGACCTGCGCGAAGGACTGCACAAAGTAGTCGAACAACAAGCGCGGACGCTTGGAGAGAACCGCAACCGGCGTATCGGAACCCATGGCGCCCAGGGGCTCGGCACCTGTGCGGGACATCGGTCCGAGCAGGATCTTCAGTTCTTCGGTGGTGTAGCCGAACGTGCGCTGGCGGATGTTGACCGACGCAGCGGTGTGGACAACGTGCTCGCGCTCAGGCAGCTCGTTGATATCGATCAGGTTGTCCTTGAGCCATTCGGCCCACGGGTTCGCAGCAGCTACCTCGGCCTTGACCTCGGCGTCGTCGATGATGCGGCCGGCCTCGGTGTCCACCAGGAACATCTTGCCCGGGGCGACGCGGCCCTTCTTGACCACGTTGGAAGGCTCAACTTCGATCACGCCAACTTCGGATGCGAAGATGATCAGTCCGTCTTCGGTGATCCAGTAGCGTCCCGGGCGCAGGCCATTGCGGTCCAGCGTTGCGCCCACGAGGTTGCCGTCAGTGAACGAGACTGCAGCGGGACCGTCCCAGGGCTCCATGAGCAGCGAGTGGTATTCGTAGAACGCACGGCGGGCAGGATCCATGGTGGCGTGGTTCTCCCACGCTTCGGGGATCATCATCATGATCGAGTGCGTGATCGGACGCCCGGAGAGCCAGAGCAGTTCCGCTACCTCGTCGAAGGACGCGGAGTCAGAGGCGCCGGGGGTGCAGATCGGGTACAGCTCTTCGGGAACAGAGCCCAGCAGAGGGCTGGCCAGCTGCGACTGGCGGGCACGCATCCAGTTCCGGTTTCCCTTGACCGTGTTGATCTCACCGTTGTGGGCGATGGTGCGGAAAGGCTGCGCCAAAGGCCACGACGGGAACGTGTTGGTGGAAAAGCGCGAGTGGACGATCGCGAGCTTGGTCTTGAAGCGCTTGTCCGAGAGGTCCGGGTAGAACGGCTCCAACTGAGCGGTGGTCAGCATGCCCTTGTACACGATGGTGCGGGAGGACAGCGACGGGAAGTAGACGCCGAATTTGTTCTGGGCACGCTTGCGGATTCGCCAGGCACGGGAGTCCAGCTCGTTGTGTTCGAGCTGCTCGCCGGTGGCGGAGGCAAAGAACGGCTGGGAGAAGTAGGGCATACACGCCCGGGCCATGGCACCCACGAGGTCAGCGACCACGGGAACCTCACGCCAGCCAAGGACAGTCAGTCCCTCGTCAGCTGCAAGGGCTTCAATGCCGGCCTTGGCGTTTTCTGCTTCGCGGGACTCGGCAGGAAGGAAGGCGGTGCCCACCACGTACTGGCCGGGAGCAGGCAGTTCGAATTCTGTGACGGCCCTAAAGAACTCGTCCGGAACCTGCATCAGCAGGCCCGCACCGTCGCCAGTACCTTCATCGGCGCCCACGGCGCCGCGGTGTTCGAGATTGCGGAGGGCGGTCAGTGCCGCTTCCACGATGTCGTATCCCGGTTCCCCGCGGAGCGTGGCAATAATAGCCAGGCCGCAGGCGTCCTTCTCCTTATCAGGGTTGTAAAGACCCTGGGCCTCCGGGAGCGCAGCAAAGCGCTTGAACGGAGACATGGCACCCTGAGGTTCGATATTTTCGGACCAACCGGGGTTATGAAGATGGGTCATGGGAGACGTCCTTCCTCGAGATCGTGCGTATGGAAGGGACAACGTTGGCCCCACCTTGCCTGCCCTGTGACGGGCACAACAAAGCGCTAGTAATTGGAATTGTAGGCCAGCCGATCCAGCGCAACGAACAGTTACGCAGACCTCTGGCCCCGGCTTGACCAGTGAACATCGGTATGCTGCGGTCCGGTTTCCGGGGTGCCACGACGCTGTGGACTGGGCCCTACGAGCGGTGACTCTGTTGCCCCTTTACCGGATGCGGCTACTTGGTGTCGCCTTCATCCGGTGTGGATCCGGGGGCCTTCCTCGCGGCAGTTGCAGCAGGTGTGGAATCCGTGGTGGACGCAGTGTCCTTCTCCGGTTTCCCTGCTGTTTCCTGCGGCTCGTCAACGTGGCCCGAATCGCTTTGGTTATCAGGGAGATTACCACGCGAACCAGTATCTGAGACAGATGCGTCCACATCATGACTGGTGACGCTCGTCACCGGAACAGGCTCATTTTCCTTCTTCTCTTCCGGCTCCCGCCCCGCCAAATAAGGGGTATCGGGGACAGGCCGGCCTCGCCGACCCAGGATAAAGAAGATGGCCAGGGCCGCAATGAAGACAAAGATGCTTGTCCACACATTGAGCCGGGTGGTAATGCCAAGCAGGTTGATCTGTTCGGCATCGTCGATGCGCAGGGCCTCAATCCATACGCGGCCCAGGGTGTAGTACACGGCGTACAGCCAGAAGAGCCGTCCCCAGCGGAAGTGGAACTTCTTGTCCAGCAACAGCAGAATGGCCACGCCTGCGAGGTTCCACAACATCTCGTAAAGGAACGTCGGGTGGAAGAGCGTATCCGCAGCCATGTCCGCCGGGAAATTCGCGTTGGCGGGATCAATTTCAAGTCCCCACGGCAGGGTGGTCGGCGCCCCGAAGAGTTCCTGGTTGAACCAGTTCCCCAGGCGTCCGATTGCCTGGGCCAGCAGGAGCCCCGGCGCTGCTGCATCCAGGAAGGCCGTCAGCTTGACGCCGGCACGCCGGCAACCAATCCAGGCACCTACCGCACCGAGGACAACGGCACCCCAAATGCCCAGACCGCCGCGTTGGATCTGTGGAATCAGCGAGAGGTCGCCAGTGCCATCAAAGCCAGGACCAAAGTACGCGTCAGGCGAGGAGAACACGTGGTAGAGGCGACCACCGATGATGCCGAAGGGAATAGCCCAGATGGCGATATCCCACAGGCTTCCTTCGGGAGCGCCGCGGCGCTTCCACCTGGCCGATGTCAGCCACAGGCCAACGATGATGCCCGCCAGGATGCAGAGGGCGTAGGCGTGGATACGCAACGTCCCCCACGGGAGCGGAATGTCGAAACCGGACCACGAAGGGCTCGGGATACTCATGGGGACCATTGCCGCTGCGTGGAGGACGGTCTGCATTCGCTTCGCTGTTTCCTTTTCCTAGGCTTCTGCAGCGGCGCGGCCCAGGCCGGCGCTGAGGTTCTTGGTGAGTTGCCCGACGGCGTCCACGCCGCCATCGCGGAGGGCCGCCACCAGGGCGGTTCCGACGATCACGCCGTCAGCGTAGGCGGCAATTTCGCGCACATGATCCGGGTTGGAGACACCCAGGCCCACGCACACGCGCTCGGCACCGGCAGCATGTGCACGGGCGACCACGTCTTCGGCGCTGCTGCTGACTGAGGTGCGGGTCCCTGTGACACCCATAATCGAGACGGCGTACACAAACCCTCGGCTGGCTTTCACCGTCATGTCGAGGCGTTCGGGCGTGGACGACGGCGCCACGAGGAACACCCGGTCCAATCCGTACTTGTCCGAGGCTTCGAACCACTCGGATGCCTCGTCGGGGATGAGGTCCGGAGTAATGAGGCCTGCTCCCCCGGCTTCAGCGAGGCGACGGGAAAAATCGTCGACGCCCATACGCATTACCGGGTTCCAGTACGTCATGACCAAGACAGCCGCGTCCGTGGCTGCGGTGATGCCGGCAACGACATCGAAAACATCGGCGACACGGAATCCATTGGCGATCGCTTCGGTAGTAGCGGCCTGGATGACCGGGCCGTCCATCACGGGATCGGAGTACGGGATTCCAATTTCGATGAGGTCCGCCCCGTTGCGGGCCAAGGCGATTCCCGCGTCGATGCTCTCCTTGACCGTGGGGTAGCCCGCAGGAAGGTAGCCCACCAAGGCGGAACGGCCTTCTGCCTTGGCACGGTCAATGGCGGCAGCGGATTTGCTGGCGAATTCTTCAGTCATCAGTTCTGGTCCTCGTTGACATCCACGGCGGCTTCGGCAGTGCGCTCTGGCCCCTTGGGCTTTCGCGTGGACAGCGTTGTGCCCTTGACGTGCCCTTCCTCGTCCAACATGTTGAACCAGGCCGCGGCAGTCTCCACGTCCTTGTCTCCACGACCGGAAAGGTTGACGATCACGGTGACGTCGGAAGGGTTTTCCTTGCCTTCGGTGAGCCGCTTACCGATCTTGATGGCACCCGCCAAGGCGTGCGAGGACTCGATGGCGGGGATGATGCCTTCTGTCCGGCACAACAGGCTGAAGGCGTCCATCGCTTCGGTATCGGTGACGGCCTCGTACGTGACGCGCCCGATGTCGGCCAGATACGAGTGCTCCGGACCAACGCTGGGGTAGTCCAGGCCAGCCGAAATGGAGTGGGACTCGACGGTCTGGCCGTCTTCGTCCTGCATGAGGTAGGACCGGGCACCATGCAGCACGCCCGGACGGCCCAGGGAGATCGCTGCAGCGTGGCGGCCGGTTTCGACACCGTCTCCGCCGGCCTCGAAACCATAGATCTTCACGGAGGCATCATCGAGGAAGGCGTGGAACAAACCGATGGCGTTCGAGCCACCACCGATGCATGCAGCAATGGCGTCGGGGAGTTTGCCGGTCTGCTCCAGGATCTGGCTGCGGGCTTCTTCGCCGATGACTTCGTGGAAGTAGCGCACCATCGCGGGGAACGGGTGTGCTCCTGCTGCGGTTCCCAGGAGGTAGTGGGTGTGCTCCACGTTCGACACCCAGTCGCGAAGGGCATCATTGATGGCGTCCTTGAGTGTCTGGGATCCGTTGGTCACGGGTACCACAGTGGCACCGAGCAGCTGCATGCGGGCCACGTTCAACGCCTGGCGCCGGCAATCCTCTGCGCCCATGTACACCACGCACTCGAGTCCCAACAGGGCTGCGGCCGTGGCACTGGCAACGCCGTGCTGTCCGGCTCCGGTTTCTGCGATCACGCGGGTCTTGCCCATGCGCTTGGCGAGGAGGGCCTGGCCAAGGACGTTGTTGATCTTGTGGGACCCGGTGTGGTTCAAGTCTTCGCGCTTGAGGAAGATGCGTGCTCCGCCGGCGTGCTCGGAGAAGCGCTTCGCTTCGGTGAGCAAAGAAGGCCGGCCGGAGTAGTTCTTGTTGAGGTCCTTCAGCTGCGCGAGGAACTCGGGGTCGGCTTTGGCCTTCTCAAACGTGTCCTGGACTTCGTCGAGGGCGGCGATCAGAGACTCGGGCATCCAACGACCGCCGTAGTTGCCGAAGTAGGGCCCGGAGGCGTTGCGCAGCGAAGGGCCACCTTGCAGGAATGCGTCGGCCGCATTCTCTTCTGAGCCGGCTGTTGGCGCGTCGACCATCAGTCTCACCGTCCTGTTCCAGTTAGTTCATTGGGTAGTTCCACGTGCCACAAGGCAGCCGCAGGCTCAAGCCCGGGCTGCCTTGCGGCTGTTCGCCGTGATTCAGTGACTTCCTCAGTTCCTGACGGCGATGGCGGCAGCTCCAGCTGCCTTGAATTCGGTGATGCGTTCGCGCGGTGTGGAGTCGCTGACCAGCGCCTCCCCAACCAGGATGGCGTTGGCGCCACCCGCGGCGTAGTGCGATACGTCGTCGGCGCCCCGGACGCCCGATTCGGCAACGATGACGGCCTCGGCCGGAATCAATCCTGCCAGGGACCCGAAAACCGAGCGGTCGACGTCGAGCGTCTTGAGGTTGCGGACATTGATGCCAATGATCTTGGCCTGCGCCGCGACGGCGCGCTCAATCTCTTCTTCCGTGTGGGTTTCCACCAGCACGTTCATGCCGAGTTCGTGGCTGAGGGCGCTGAACTCCGCAAGTTCCGCGTCGGATAGTGCCGCGACGATGAGCAGGATGAGGTCGGCGCCATGGGCCCGGGCTTCCCAGATCTGGTACTCATCAACCGTGAAGTCCTTGCGCAGCAACGGCGTCTCGACGGCGGCGCGTACAGCATCGAGGTCCGCCAACGAACCGCCGAAGCGGCGCTGTTCGGTCAGGACACTGATAACGGAAGCTCCACCGTCGGCGTACTGTACCGCGAGGGACGCAGGATCAGCGATCGGCGCCAGGTCGCCTTTGGAAGGGCTGCGACGCTTGATTTCGGCGATGACTTTGAGGTCGTTGCGGACGGATGAGGGACCGCCCAAAGCTGCCCACGCATCGCGGGCCGGGGCGGCACTTGCGGCCCTGTCCTTCAGCTCCGCGAGGGATACGAGGCGGCTGCGCGCCTCCATCTCCTCCTTGACGCCAACAATGATGTCATCAAGAACGGTCACGATTAGTGGCCGTTGTTCTGCAGCTTGCTGCCACCAACTCCGTAGCCCGCCTTGCGCATGACGCCGCCCACAATGAGGCCAATGACCATGACAACCAGGCCCCCCACGAAGATCGGGGTGCTGGCGATAACGAAAGCGATGGAGGAAATCAGCGCACCGACCAGCATCACAAGTACGCAGGTCCAGGCAGCCGGGCTGTTTCCGTGGCCGATGGCGTCAGCGTGGCTGGCCATGGTGGATTCAGCTTGGTTTGCGGACACTGTGGTTTTGCTCATGTGAAATCTCCTCAGGATGAATACTGCTTACATTCTGCCATTTATTGACGGCGTCCGGGACATCGTCCGACGTCAGGACAGGCGTGTGGGCTTTTGTTGCGCCACTCCTGCCCGAAAGCCAGTTTTGGCTGCCTACGTGGGATCTTCACCGCGCGACAGGCTGTCCCAGCTGTCAATCTCGTCCACCGGCCCGTTGTTGCTCTTCCGCCCCCCGGTGCCGGCGTCGTATTTGGTCCGAGTGGTCCAATGGCGCCCGGCCAGCGGCAGGACAATGGCGCAGACGGCCAGGAGGGATCCGGCAACGATGGCCACGATCGGGAACGCAGTGGCTGCCGCGTCGGCCTGTCCGCCCGAGACACCCGTGGCGGCCGCAATGGCCCCTTGTGCGGCACCCAGCGGATCAAGAAGTACGGTCACAGCGGCCAGAATGATTCCGGCCGCCGACAAGACGATGAGGACTGCGATGATCCAGCGGGCAATCTTTCCGGCGATGGAAGCGGCGAGCCCGCCCGCCAAGGCAACAACGGCCAGCGCCGTGACCGCAGTGGCGGCCTTGCTACCTTGGACGTGGAGGTCACTGTTGGACGCTCCCGTGGGGTCGAGTCGCACCTCGATCCAGGTCTGCGTCGTGGCCCCAAACACTGCCAAGGCCAGAATTGTGGTGGCAAGGACCAGCGTTGATTTGCGAGCCCAGCGCGGCGGCTGCCTGACCGGAGCCGCTGAAGATGCCGTGCTCATGGTGTGGAAGTCCCGTCATCGAGGGCGTCGGTGTTCCCCACCGTTTCGGCGGAAATGTTCTGCAGCGATCCCGCGGTGTGGACGGCGCGCAGCGGCGCAGCTGCCTTGTTCACCGTCTCCAGCGCTTCAGACGGCTTGTGTGAATCGGCAACAATTCCACCACCGGCCTGCACATAGGCGCGGCCTTCCCGGAGCAGTGCAGACCGGATGGCAATCGCCATATCCATATCGCCCGCAAAATCCAGGTAGCCAACCACGCCACCGTAGATACCGCGCCGGTGGGGTTCGAGCTCGTCAAGCAGGCGGAGTGCACGCGGCTTTGGAGCCCCGGACAGGGTGCCTGCCGGGAAGGTTGCCTTCAGGACGTCGTAGGCCTTGGCGTTGGGGGCCAGCTCACCCACCACTGTGGAGACGAGGTGCATGATGTGGCTGAACCGCTCCACTTCCATGAACTGCGTGACGTCCACGGTACCGGCGACGCAGACCTTGGAGAGATCGTTGCGCGAGAGGTCCACCAACATCAGGTGCTCGGCCCGCTCCTTCTGATCGGCCAGCAACTCCGTGGCGAGGGCTTTATCGGCCTCCACTGTCTTTCCACGGGGACGTGAGCCGGCGATGGGGTGGGTGATGACTTCTTCACCGGTCACCGTGACCAAAGCCTCCGGCGATGAGCCCACAATCGAGTACTCGCGGCCGTCCGCATCCTCCAGGCTGAAGAGGTACATATAAGGGCTGGGGTTCGTATTGCGTAGGACGCGGTAGACATCCAGCGGGTCCGCGGCGCACTCCATCTCGAAGCGGCGGGAGATCACCACCTGGAACACCTCGCCGTCAACAATGGCTTCCTTGCCGCGGTCAATCGCCTCAAGGTATTTGGCTTCATCCCATCGTTCCTGCACGCTGGAGGCGAAGTCCAGGGCGGCAGTTTCCAGGACAGAGACCGGCTGGGCAACAGGAGTGCTGATCTGCTCCAGCAGGCCCTTCACGCGGGCCACGGCGTCATGCCAGGCGTCATCGACACGCTCGGAGCTGTCATCGAAGTTGATGGCGTTGGCGATCAGGAGGACGGTACCGTCCATGTTGTCATGCACAGCCATGTCAGTGACCAGGTTCAGCGCCATTTCCGGCAGCTGCAAGTCGTCCTCAGGCGGGGATGTCAGCCGCTCCCAGTGACGGACGGCTTCCCATCCGAGAAAGCCGACCAAACCGGAGGTGAAGGGCGGCAGTCCCTCAAAACGGTCTGTCTGCAAGGCAGCAATGGTGTCCCGCACCGCGTCAACGGGATTACCTGAGACGGGAACCCCCACGGGCGGCTCACCGATCCAATGGGCCTGGCCGTCTTTCGTGGTCAGGGTGGCCCTGGATTTTGACCCAATGAAGGAGTAGCGCGACCACGCGCCGCCAACTGCCGCGGATTCCAGGAGGAACGTTCCGGGTTGGCCCTTGGCCAGCTTCCGATACAGGCCGATGGGGGTCTCGGCGTCAGCCAGGACCTTGAGTCGAACAGGAATAACACGGCTGTGGACGGCGAGTTCGCGGAACTCTTCCAGGCCCGGGCTGATGATTCCAAGGTCCTGCATGGCTATTTCTCCGCCTTTTGTCTGAGGTGGTGCGTCAGTGGAAAGTTAGTGGGTGCCTTAGTCGCGGTGGCCCGTTACGACGGTGAAGTCGCGACCATCAAAGCAGGTCCGGGTACCGGTGTGGCAGGCTGCGCCGATCTGGTCCACGCGGATCAGGAGGGCGTCGCCGTCGCAGTCAAGGGCGACAGACTTCACGAACTGTACGTGTCCGGAGGTGTCGCCCTTGCGCCAGTACTCTTGGCGGGAGCGCGAGTAGAACGTCACGCGACCCGTGGTCATGGTGCGGTGGAGAGCCTCGTCATCCATCCAGCCAAGCATGAGGACCTCGTTGGTGTCGTACTGCTGCACAATGGCGGCTACGAGCCCGGACGAATCACGTTTGAGGGCGCTGGCGATCTCCTGCGGCAACGGGCTCGCGGGGTCGCTGGAAAGCTCCGTGGCGGGAGAGGGGCTGGGGGCGGACTGCTCTGACATCAGATCAAGTCTAGTGCCTTTGCAGGGAGCTGGATTCTGCGGCGGTTCCACTGCGCAAGTGCGCTCCGATCGTGCTAGTTTCACAAGTGATGCATTTCGTCGATCCTTCCCGAGAAGTCCTGGCCGAAACCCTGCTGGCGGCCGGACCTGACTCCCCCACGCTCTGCGAAGGGTGGCAAACCCGGGATCTTGCTGCGCATTTGTATCTGCGCGAACGGAAGATCGCAGTGGGCCTTGGGCTCCTGATCCCGAGCCTGGGCAAGGCCTCCGAAAAAGCCACCTCCAAGCTTGCCGCCAAGCTCAAGAGCCCTGACGCCTACGCGGACCTCATCAAGACGTTCCGCGCCGGCCCTCCGGCCCTCTCCCCCTTGAAGATCAAAGCCCTGGATGAGACGTCCAACCTCATTGAGTACTTTGTTCACACCGAGGACATTCGCCGTGCCGGCGACCGTTGGGCGCCCCGGGCACTCGATGAAGCATATTCGGACGCCCTCTGGGACGACCTCATCAAACGGGCTGCCTTCTTGTACCGCGGCGTGGATCTCGGCATCGTACTGGTACGCCCCACCGGGCCGCGGCATGTCGCCAAGCGGGCTCCCGTTTCCGTTGCGATCGTTGGCGAACCGGGCGAGCTGCTGATGCATGCGCACGGTCGCACCAGCCAGGCCTTGGTCACCTTCGAAGGCCAGCCGGATGCCGTCGCGCTTCTGCAGTCCGCAGACATCGGCCTTTAAGCCACCAATGGAGGGTCACCTGCACGGTGACCCTCCATTGCTTTTTAAGCCATGAAAGCTAGCGGACCTCGAAGCCGGCCTCGCGGATAGCGGTCTTGACCTGGGCGATCATGTCGTCCGGCCCAAAATGGAACACCGAAGCGGCCAGTACGGCATCAGCTCCCGCTTCTACGGCGGGCGGGAAGTGTGCCGGTTCCCCGGCGCCGCCCGAGGCAATGATCGGAATGTTCACCGCAGCGCGGACCAGGCGGATCAATTCGAGATCGAAGCCGTCCTTGGTGCCGTCGGCGTCGATCGAGTTGAGCAGGATTTCCCCCACACCCCGGTCTGCCGCTTCTTTGGCCCAGGCAATGGCGTCGATCCCGGTTCCGGTACGGCCGCCGTGGGTGGTCACTTCAAAACCGGACGACGTCGGGATGTCGCCTGCGCGGGTACGGCGCGCATCGACCGAGAGCACCAGGACCTGTGAGCCGAAGTGGCGCGTGATCTCGTCGATGACCTCGGGCCTGGCCACGGCTGCAGTGTTGATGGACGCCTTGTCCGCACCGAAGCGCAGGAGCTTGTCCACCTCCGCCACACCACGAACACCACCACCCACGGTCAGGGGAATGAACACTTCCTCAGCCGTGCGGCGGACGACGTCGAACGTGGTTTCGCGATTCCCGGAGGAGGCAGTGACGTCCAGGAACGTCAGTTCATCGGCCCCGCCGTTGTCGTAACGGTGCGCAAGTTCCACGGGATCACCAGCGTCGCGGAGGCCTTCAAAGTTGACGCCTTTGACGACGCGGCCAGCGTCGACATCCAGGCAGGGGATGACGCGTACGGCTACAGCCATGTGCTGCTCCTAGATTCTGTTGTGGCGCGGGTCAGATACGGCAGGCGTGAATGCTGCTGACCAGGATGGCGCGTGCTCCGAGGTCGTAGAGCTCGTCCATGATGCGGTTGGTTTCCTTCTTCGGAACCATGGACCGCACCGCAACCCACTCGGAGTCACGCAGGGGCGAAACCGTGGGCGACTCAAGGCCCGGGGTCAGCGCAGCGGCGTCCTCCACCAGGTCCTTGCGGATGTCGTAGTCCATGAGGACGTACTGGCGGGCCACGAGGACGCCCTGGAGGCGCCGGATGAGGATGTCGATTTCCTTGGCAGTTCCATTTGCGGCCCCACCAGAGCCGGAACGGCGGATGAGCACGGCCTCGGACTTCAGGATGGGGTCGCCAAAGATTTCCATGCCGGCGGCCTTGAGGGTGTTTCCGGTTTCAACGACGTCGGCAATGGCGTCCGCGACGCCGAGACGCACCGACGATTCCACGGCGCCATCCAGACGGACCACCTTGGCGTTAACGCCCCGCTCGGCGAGGTAGTCGCGCAGCAGGCCGTCGTAGCTGGTGGCCAGGCGCTTGCCTTCAAGTTGTTCGACGCCGGCGAAGTCACCGACCGGACCAGCGAAACGGAAGGTTGACGGGGCGAAGCCCAGGGGAAGAATTTCCTCGGCTTCGACCTTCGCATCGAGCAGGAGATCCCTGCCCGTGATGCCGACATCCAGGGTTCCCTGGCCTACGTAGACAGCAATGTCGCGGGGACGGAGGAAGAAGAATTCAATGTCATTGTCGGGATCAACCATGACCAGCTCGCGGGTGTCGCGGCGCTGGCGGTAACCCGCCTCGGACAGCATTGCCGAGGCGGCTTCGGACAGGGATCCCTTATTGGGGACTGCTACACGGAGCATTGGGAGACTTTCTTTTTGGAATGGAGGTTTTCAGGCACCTTGGCCACGCAGGGGGCTCCGCAGCAAGCAAGCGGAGTGGCGTGGCTAGAGATGCTTGTAAACGTCTTCCAGGCTGAGGCCCTTGGCGAGCATGAGGACCTGCAAGTGGTACAGCAACTGGGAGATTTCCTCAGCAGCGGCTTCGTCCGATTCGTACTCCGCGGCCATCCAGACTTCGGCGGCCTCTTCGACCACCTTCTTGCCGATACCGTGGATTCCAGAGTCCAGTTCGGCAACCGTGCGCGAACCTGCCGGGCGGGTCGCTGCTTTCTCACTCAGTTCTGCGAACAGCGTCTCGAAATTCTTCACGCCCTCCAGACTACTTGCTCCGGGGCGGCCAACGCTTGTTGGGGCGTTGCATGACGAAGGGGATGTGAGTGAAGACACACTCACATCCCCTTCGTCGTCTGCGGGCAAAGGGCGTTAGCTGAACTGCTTCAGCGTCACTGCCGTGGCCAGGGCGGCAGTAACCGCTTCGTGGCCCTTGTCTTCCTGTGAGCCGGGAAGGCCGGCCCGGTCCAGGCCCTGCTGTTCGGTATCGCAGGTGAGGACGCCGAAGCCCACCGGCACGCCGGTGTTGACGCTGACGTCGGTGAGTCCCGACGTCGCAGCCTGGCAAACGTAGTCGAAGTGCGGCGTCCCGCCGCGGATGACCACGCCGAGTGCCACGACGGCGTCGAAGTGCGGTGCGAGCCTGGCTGCGGCAACGGGAAGCTCAAAGCTGCCCGGAACTCGCAGGAGCGTAGGCTCGGCGATGCCGGCTTCCTTGGCGGCACGAAGCGCACCGTCCACCAGGCCGTCCATGATCTGCGTGTGCCAGCTTGCCGCCACAATGGCGAGCTTGAGCTGCGAGGTTTCCTCAGGGTTGAGGGTAGTGAGGTCGATGCTGGGCGCGCCGTGTCCGCTCATATTTGCTGTGGGTCCGTTCAGTCTTGAATGTTGTCAAAGGTGTGGTTTGAAGGCGTCTTGCCATTGCTGACGGGCTCGACATCGAGCGTCAGCCGGTGGTCCATCCGGTCCTTCTTGGTCTGCAGGTAGCGCAGGTTCTGTTCGCGTGATGGCACCTCGGTGGGCACCATTTCCACTACTGTTACTCCGGCCTTGTCCAGGCGGTGCTGCTTGTCGGGGTTGTTGCTCAGCAAGCGGACCTCGTGCAGCCCCATTTCAGCCAGGATCTGTCCGGCCGCAGTGTAGGAGCGCGCATCGACAGGCAGGCCCAACTGTTCGTTGGCCTCAACGGTGTCGAAGCCGGCTTCCTGTAAGGCATAGGCCTTGATCTTGTTGGCCAGCCCGATCCCGCGGCCCTCCTGTCCACGCAGGTAGAGCAACGTTCCACCTTCCGCATGGATGAGTTCCAACGCAAAGGCGAGCTGCTCTCCGCAATCGCAGCGGTACGAACCGAACACATCGCCGGTGAGGCACTCGGAGTGCAGCCTGACCAGCGGGGCACGGCCGTCCTTGGGCGGATTGGGCGAGCTCACGGCGAGGTGTTCAACGCCCGTAACATGGTCCGTCCACGCCTGTGCCACAAAGTCGCCGAAAGCCGTGGGCAACTGCACGATCGGCCCACCACTGACGGGGTGGGGCGCGGGGCCCGTGTGGTCACTGCTGCGTGTGGTCGATGCGGTCATCGCTTCTCCTCGTCTCCCCGTGAAACATGTGCCGCCTGGGACTCTACCGCCTCCACATACGACACCAGGTCCTCAATGGAGATGAGGGGGCATCCGTGGTCGGCGGCGAAGTCGCGCAAACTGTCCAAGCGCATCATTTCACCATCGTCATGTACCAACTCTGCGATCACACCCACCGGAGCGAGCCCGGCAAGTCGGCACAAGTCCACGGCAGCCTCCGTGTGACCTGGTCGTTCACGCACTCCCCCGTTAACCGCGCGCAACGGGAAAATATGCCCGGGACGGGTAATCGATGCCGGAGAACTGCTCGGATCTGCCAGGATCCGGGCCGTCAGGGCCCGGTCCGTGGCCGAGATGCCCGTGCTGACCCCAATCGCCGCGTCGCAGGAAACGGTGTACGCAGTTCCCTTGGCGTCTTCGTTGATCTCCACCATGGGAGGAAGAACCAGTGCATCCGCGCGTTCGCCATCCAGGGGTACGCAGATGACGCCGGATGAGTACCGGATGGTCCATCCCATGAGGGCCGGCGTGGCGTGCTCGGCGGCGAAGATGATGTCGCCTTCGTTCTCGCGGTCCTCGTTGTCCACCACGATCACCGCCTGGCCCGCGGCGATTGCCGCGATGGCTGCTTCGACGGGATCCAGCCCGGTTCGGGCCGAGCCCGTAGGCGATGTCTTGGCGGGGGCGCTCATCGTGTGCTCCCTTGCTGCGGCGCGAAGGACAAAAGGCGTTCGGTGTACTTGGCCAGAACATCAACTTCGAGGTTGACGCGGCCACCTACGGGCTTGGCTCCCAGGCCGGTTTCTTCCAACGTGGTGGGGATCAGTCCCACCTCAAACCACGGAGCCGTTTCGGCCGCCGCACTGACGGCTGTGACCGTCAACGAGACACCGTCGACGGCGATCGAACCCTTCTCGGCGATGTATCGTGCCAGCGGGGCCGGCACACCGAAGCGCAGGCGGTCCCAGTTGCCCAAGGACTCGCGCTCCAGCAGCTCACCCACGCCGTCGACGTGCCCTTGCACCACATGGCCGTCCAGGCGCCCGCCCGCAGGAACACAGCGTTCGAGGTTCACGGTGTCCCCTGGGGCCAGTCCGCCGATGGTTGTTCGGACCAAGGTCTCCCCCATCACATCGACGCTGAAGTCCTGACCCTCGATCTGCGTAGCTGTCAGGCACACCCCGTTGACGGCGATGGATCCACCCAAAGCCAGGCCATCGGTCGTCGTGGGCGCTTTCAACCTCAGTGTGGCGCTGACGTCGCCGTCATGCTCAATGCCCAGCACGGTGCCCTGCTCAGCGACTATTCCCGTAAACATCAGTGTCCTCCTGTGACATATTCCGCAGCTTCACTGCGTGAAACCACATTCTTCTGCGGAATCGAATTCTTGATCGTGGTGGCGGCGCCCCGTGGGGACCGCAGGTGCAGCCTAAGGTCGTTGCCCAGCGTCCGGACCGCTCCGCCCCCGGCTTCGTCCCAGGACCAATGCTGCGCGTCGGCCAGCGTAGTGATCCCAAGGTCGTTCAGTGCCGGGGTACCGGAGCCCAGCAGCGTCGGAGCCAGGTAGACAATCAGTTCATCCACCAGGTCGGCGGCAAGAAAGGTACTCAATATGGACGAGCCCCCTTCCACCATGACGTGCCGGATTCCTTGATCGAACAGCGTCCCCAAAGCCTCTGCCGGATCCCGGGTTGGCAAGTGCACGAAACGCCCGTCGGTTCCGCGGACAGCGGCATCATCCGGGACGTCACGCAACCCCATCACAGCGCGGATTGGCTGCCGGCTGGAAAGTTCACCGTCCGCCGTCCTGGCCGTGAGCCGCGGGTTGTCGATCAGGACCGTCCCGGTTCCCACCAGAATGGCGTCGATGAGTTCCCTCAGCCCGTGGTTGTCGGCGAGCGACTCCGGGCTGGAAATCCACTGGCTGGTGCCATCCGCGGCAGCGATACGGCTGTCCAGTGTCTGGGCGATATGCAAGGTGACAAACGGACGCTTGGCGGCAACGGCGTCAAACCATTCGCGGTTGAGGTCCAGGGCCCTCCCGAGGGCCAGGCCGGACCGCACCTCAACACCAGCCGCACGGAGCGTCCGCGCACCGCCCGCGGCGGGGTCGTGCGGATCGTCGACGGCGTAAATCACCTTCGCGATTCCAGCGGCAATGATCGCTTGTGCGCAGGGTCCGGTACGCCCCTCGTGGTTACAGGGCTCGAGCGTGACAACCATGGTGGTCCCGGTGATGTCCGTTCCCTGCCGGCGGGCTACGGAAATCGCGTCGGCCTCGGCGTGGGCCGTGCCTGCGCCCCGGTGGAACCCCGTTGCCAGTTGTTCGCCGTCGGGGCTGAGGATCACTGCACCAACCAACGGATTGGCCCCGCGCGGTCCTGCAAGGGCTGCGGTCAGCGCGGCATCCATGGCCGTACTTTCCGCCGGAGTGTAAGCCGGAGTGTAAAGAGTCGAGTCGGTGGTCATTGGGCAGCTCCCGTGGAAACTGCAACGGCCGGGCTGCCGCCATCACGGCTTTCCCGCTCGCGCTTTTCGGCCCGCCACCAAACGAAGAAGCCAGTGAGGGTGAAGAAACCGTAGAAGAGATACATCACCGCGCTGGCGTAGTAGCCTGCGCTGAACAGCAGAGGTACACCCACGATGTCCACGGCCACCCAGATCAGCCAAAACTCTGTCCAGCCGCGGGCCATCCCGTACGTTGCCAGCAGGGATCCCATGAAGGTCCAGGCATCGGCCCAGACCGGCGGGTAGGAGCCCAGGGCGTCAAACAAGGGCGTCAGTGCCGCTGTGCCCGCCACCATGGCACCAATCAGAGCGATGCGGACCTTGTTGCTGGCCCAGCCGGGCACAATGGCGCGCCCTTGTGTGCTCGATTGCCGGCCTTGCTGCCACCGATACCAGCCGTAAACGGCGACGGCGATGAACATCACCTGCCGTGCTGCTTGCCCCCACAGGGTAGCCGGCGCTGCTGCACCAAAGACGTTGCCCAGGAGGACCGTAAGCAGGAGGATGTTGCCGACTATGCCGATCGGCCAAGCCCAGACTTTGCGGCGCATACCGCCGAGGGCGCTGAGGAGCCCAAAGATGTTTCCAAGCACTTCGCGTAAGACAAGAGCAGATCCTCCAACGGGGATCTGTGCTTCGAAGAGCCATCGCAGAAAGTCCATGCCGTTCCTTCCCAGTAAGCCGCGATGACTCCGGGGGTGTACGACAGCGCAATGCCGGACGTCGCTAAAGGAACGCCCACGGCATGACTGTACGTGCTTCTCCCATCCAGACTTTAACTGTCGGTACCGGAATTTCACCAGTTCAACCGTCTGCCATCGAAGATCCAATCACTTGGAATCCGATGGCTCGCGGGTCGCGGACTATAACCGCCGGTTCGGACTTACACCGACCCCGGAGCACGTATGTGTGTTGTTATTCTGCCACAACTACCAAGATGGCCGGGCTATTCCCGGCCATCTTCGTAACATGTGGTGACGATCGTCAGGCGAACGTCGCCGTCACAGCCTGACCCGCCGCACGGAGCCGCTCGATCGCCGCTGCGGGGTCCTGGTGCCCGTAGACCGCCGAGCCTGCCACGAACACATTGGCACCGGCTTCGGCTGCCCTGATGATCGTCTCCTCAGTGATGCCCCCGTCCACTTGGATGGCCACGCCAATGCCGGAACCTTCGATTGCCGCCCGCGCACGTCGGATCTTGGGCAGGGTGATGTCCAGGAAGGACTGTCCACCGAATCCGGGCTCCACCGTCATGATCAACAGCATGTCCAACTCGCTGAGCATGTCCAGGTAGGGCTCAACCGGTGTAGCCGGACGAAGGGCCATTCCCGCTTTGGATCCCCGCGCACGCAGTTCGCGTGCCAGCTTGACGGGGGCCATGGCGGCTTCCGCGTGGAATGTCACTGACGCCACGCCTGCATCCGCGTAGGCAGGTGCCCAGCGGTCGGCGTCGGAAATCATCAAATGCGCGTCCAATGGAACCGGACTGACTGCTTGAATCCTCTGAACCACCGGCAGGCCGAGCGTCAGGTTGGGCACAAAGTGGTTGTCCATGACATCAACGTGGACGGCGTCGGCATTGCTGATCCGTTGAAGTTCCGCCTCAAGGTTGACGAAATCCGCAGACAGGATGCTCGGGTTGATACAGCACTGAGACAAGGCAGCCCCTTCGGGTCGGTGGGAATGGCAAGCCGGGTTCCGGCACTTACGGCTTCTTACGGATGATGGCCATGAACATGGCATCGGTCTGGTGGACGTGCGGCCACAACTGGGCTGTTTGTTCGTGACCGGCGCCCAAGTTCCCGGTGAGGCTGACATCGTCAAGCGCCTGACCGGCGTCGAGCAGTTCCAGGTCCTCACGTTTGGACATGACGTCGCTGACAACCGCGGTGGTCTCGGCCGGGTGCGGCGAGCATGTCACGTAAGCAACCACGCCGCCGGGCTTCACGGCATCAATTGCAGACTTCAGGAGATCACGCTGCAACGGGCCGAGGTCACCAATGTCCTTGGGTGAGCGTCGCCACCGCGATTCGGGTCGCCTGCGCAACGCTCCCAGCCCACTGCAGGGAACATCAACCAGCACGCGGTCGAAAGCTTCTGCCTGTTCCGAACCCACGTCGCGTCCATCACCGGTCCGTACCGACCAGGTGTCCTCCGGAACAGCTGAAAGGGCCTGCTGTACGAGCTTCGCCCTGTGTGGCGCGGGCTCATTGGCCAACAAGGTAGCGCCGTCCCGGTGCGCCAGGGCAGCCAGAAGAGCGGCCTTGCCTCCCGGACCGGCGCACAAGTCCAGCCAGCGTTCGCTTCCGGAAGGGGCACCAAGGTCCACGCCGGCCAAAGCACGGGCAACCAGCTGGGATCCGACATCCTGGACACGGGTGGTTCCGCGACGGACCGTCTCCAGGCGACCGAGGTCTCCACCGGCGGACAATGCCGAATCTTCCACCAGTTCCCCTGCCGTGGCCCCATTTTCGAAAGCCTCGTCCAGGCTTCCCAAGCCCGGCAGCGCCACAAGATTGACCACCGGCGCAGCGTTGTCCGCCTCCAGCAGGTCATCAATCTCCGACTTCGGACGGCCATGGTTGACCAGTGACTGGCGCAGTGCGCGCACGATCCATTCGGGGTGGGCATGCCGGAGCGAGGCGATCCGGGTCTCATCGTTTTCATTGGCCAGCAGGATGTCCAGCCACTCGCCCATGCTGTGGGCAGTGACCTTGCGAAGGACTGCATTGATCAAGGCCGACGGACCTGCGCCGATGACGGCTCGTGCCAGGCCAACAGTCTGGTCCAACGCCGCATGCGCAGGAACTCGCATTGAAAGCAACTGATGGGCGCCAATCCGGAGGGCATCCAGGATTGCCGGATCCAACTGATCAAGGGGGCGGTCCACACAGCGGGCAAGAATGGCGTCATAGGTGCCTTGACCGCGCAAGGCGCCATAGCTCAGCTCTGTGGCGAAGCCGGCGTCCCGGCGATCCAAGCGGTGTTCGCGGATGCGGGCTGGAAGCACGAGGTTGGCGTAGGCATCCTCGGAAGCAACGGCACGGAGGACTTCGAAGGCCACAAGGCGGGCCGGATCAGCGCGGCGCGTCCGTTGGGAGGGCGCGTTGTTGGTGAAGCCCCGCTGGGGTCCCCTGTTCCGCTCCCTGCCCTGGGCATTGCGTTTGCTCTCGCCGCGTGGTCCGCGATTTCCTTGCCCGCCGCCATCCCGGCTCCCGCTGTTGTTGGGGCCTCGGCGGCCGGACTCGCTCATTCGAATACCACTCTCTCGGGTGCTGCCAAGCCGCGGGCCCAATCAGCCGACGACATCATTTTCTTGCCTGCCGGCTGGATCCGGCCCAACGCTAGTGCATGGGAACCGGTTCCCACCAGGACGGATTTGCCATCCGCACGGATGGACCCAGGCGCCAGGTCCTTGACTTCGGGCCTCAACTCGACAGATTCCAGCTTGACTCTCTGGCCGTCCAAGGTGGTCCATGCCCCGGGCTCGGGAGTAACCCCGCGTGCCCGGCGGTTCAAGGCCAGTGCGGGCTGTTGCCAGTCCAGACGCCCGTCGTCGAGCGTCAGCTTGGGAGCCAAGGACACGTCCCCGATTTGAGGCTGAGGTGACGCTTGACCGGCGTCGATCGCGGAGAGGGTCTGGCTGAGCAGTACTGCACCGCTGATGGAGAGCCGCTCCAGCAGCTCACCGGCAGTATCCTCGGGACCAACTGTCTCAGTAAGAGTCCCGAACACAGGCCCGGTGTCAAGGCCTTCTTCGAGCTGGAATGTCACGGCGCCGGTGACATCGTCTCCAGCGATGATGGATCGCTGGACCGGCGCTGCGCCGCGCCACGCAGGGAGGAGGGAGAAGTGCAGATTGACCCAGCCGTGCTTTGGGACACCCAAGGCAGCTTTGGGAACGATGCCTCCATAGGCAACAATGGCGGCGACGTCGGGAGTGAACTCCGCGATTCTGGCCGTGGTACCGGCATCGACCTTTGCAGCACGAATGACCTCGATACCCAGTTCCATCGCCCGTGCAGCCACAGGCGATGGAGTCAGGATGCGTTTCCGCCCAACAGGTGCGTCCGGGCGCGTCAGGACAGCAACGACGTCGAAACCGGCTTTGACCAAAGCATCCAACGAAGGGACAGCGACGGCGGGAGTTCCGGCGAAGAGGACCCTCACTCCGGCGCTCCGAAGCTGCCGCCACCGAAGCTTGATCCCACGGTGTTGGCACGCTTGGACGTGGTCTGCTCGGTAATGGCGTGGTAATTGGCGTTCCGGATGGCACGGAGAGCTGCCTTGCGGTCTTCCCCTTCCAACCTGTCCGTGTACAAAATGCCGTCAAGGTGGTCCGTCTCGTGCTGGAAACACCGGGCAAGCATGCCCTCGGCTTCCACCGAGACCGGGTTGCCGTTGATATCAACACCGGTGGCCCTGGTTGTCCGGAAACGACGGACCGGGAAGCCCAGGCCGGGGATCGAGAGGCAACCCTCTACTTCGTCCGGCTGGAAGTCATCGCTGTTCTCCAGGACCGGGTTGATGATGTGGCCTTCCACTCCCCCAATGCGGTAGGTAAAAACGCGCTGGCTGACACCGATCTGAGGAGCGGCGAGTCCTGCACCCTCTACGTCTTCCATGGTTTCGGTCATGTCAGCTACCAGCTTGGCGAGCTCCGGACCGAAATCGGTGACGGGGTCCGCTACGGTGCGCAACACCGGATCCCCGATGATTCGGATACTCAAAATTGCCATGTGCTGTCAGTCCTCACTATCGTCAAACCCGGCTCCGGGTGTTGCGGAGCCTAAGCCAGTTTAGTTGAGGTCATTCGCCGCTGCCGTTGTTTGCCGCCCCGGCCCCAACCGATGCAAACACAGGTGGAGCAATGGGCAACAGTGCTTGTCCCGCTGCAGAGACGTCTGCCGACATTTCCCAGACGCGCCGAAGGGCGCAGAATTTCCACCAGTGGTGCTTGAGGATTTCCGGGTTGGCCCGCATCGGCCTGACTTCGGTCTCTCCGATGGCTACAGCGAGCAGCATGGGATTGTCGCCGTATTTCCATGGCTCCCATTCCCCGGCAACGGGATCAACCAGGCTCTCCTCAGCCTTCATTCCAGCGGCAAGCTGCATGACCACTTTGTCATCCAGCGCCTTGACCGTTCCGTCCCGGGTAGTGCCTTTGGTCTTGTAGTCGATCAGGCAGATACGTCCGTTGATCCGGGCCACAAGGTCAAGTGTCCCGGCGTAGCCCACAGTCTTGTTCCACACGGTGATCTCGGGGGCCAACGGCTCCACCCGGTACAGCTCCCACCATTCATCAAAACGGGCGGCAAACGCCTCCTCACCATGGGCTGCGAGGTCGTCCCGGCATTCCTGCATGCGGTGCGGGCGCCCCAGAGCACGCAAGGCAACCTGCTCGCAGTAGGTGTGCACGCGGTCGCCGCGTGCTGCCGCTGCATCCCGGTACACCTCCGCCGCTTTGGCGGCTTTGTTGATGGCCTGGCGGGTCTTGGCTGGACTCCCCAGGATCGCGGGAAGCTCCGGATCCGCAGCGAGACTGCTCGCACCCATGTAACTGAACCAGCCATCCAATGAGTGCGCCTGTTGTCCGATTACCGTGGTGATCGAGGGCACCGAAAATTGCTCCGTGGTGGAGCGGGCATACATCCGGCCGTAGTCAGTAGCGTGGGCAAGCAGTGGAGCAGTCATGTAAAGACTGTGTCATACAGGGCCGACAGAATTCTCCGGCGGGAAGACCATTGCGAGCTGCTCCGGGGGCAGCCGGGCGAGCTTTCCAGCGAGGATAGGGGCAGTCAAGGCAAGATCCTCGAACAGCAGGGCGGGTTCCGCGGCAGCCGGGGCCAATTCTGGTTCTTTTTGTTCGCGCATGTTGATGGGTATCGCGTCCACCAGGTTCGTGACGCAGAAACGCACAATCCCCAGACAAACAAGGCGCAAGCAAAAAGAAACCCCGTTCGGACCGAAACAATCAGTCCAAACGGGGCTTCCCGGTGGTGGGCGATACTGGGTTCGAACCAGTGACCTCTTCGGTGTGAACGAAGCGCGCTACCACTGCGCCAATCGCCCGGGTGCATAGAAAACACTAACGGACCATCGCTGGAATGCAAAACCCATCTGAGCGCTGCATTTGCAGTCGAACTACAACCATGGAATTACAGCCATGAAACTCCGTGCGTTTCCCGGAAAATCAAGGATCCAGGGGCCATCGCGCACCAATGCAAGCTACCGATTTGGAGATTGCAGGAACCTCCTATAGAGTTTTTACTCGTCGGAAAGCGACGGAAAGCCTGCAGGGCTGCCCGCCGAAACGACACTGCGGACGTAGCTCAGCTGGTAGAGCACCACCTTGCCAAGGTGGATGTCGCGAGTTCGAATCTCGTCGTCCGCTCGCAAGGCACTGTCAAAGCAGGAATTCCCCGGAATTCGGCTTACACGGTGGGTTGGCCGAGAGGCGAGGCAGCGGCCTGCAAAGCCGTATACACGGGTTCGAATCCCGTACCCACCTCGGTGAAAACCATGTCTTCCAGCAGTTGGCTGGATGCATGGGCGATTGGCGCAGCGGTAGCGCGCTTCCCTGACACGGAAGAGGTCACTGGTTCGATCCCAGTATCGCCCACCAGAACAAGGCAACTTGTTTGTTGTTGACGTCCAGGCATCAGCCCGGAAGACAACATGTGCGGACGTAGCTCAGCTGGTAGAGCACCACCTTGCCAAGGTGGATGTCGCGAGTTCGAATCTCGTCGTCCGCTCTCCTTTTTGAAGGACATTGAAGGACCCGGTAACGGGCGATTGGCGCAGCGGTAGCGCGCTTCCCTGACACGGAAGAGGTCACTGGTTCGATCCCAGTATCGCCCACCAGAACAAGGCAACTTGTTTGTTGTTGACGGCCAGGCATCAGCCCGGAAGACAACATGTGCGGACGTAGCTCAGCTGGTAGAGCACCACCTTGCCAAGGTGGATGTCGCGAGTTCGAATCTCGTCGTCCGCTCCAGAAAAGAAAAGCAGCTCCCCGGAGCTGCTTTTTTTGTGCCCAATTTTGGCTTATCGCCGACTCATTACGTGAAGTAACTGATACCCCTCAGAAGAATTCGCTTTATCTAATGTGATTCGGCTCGCATAATGTACTGCGAGCTCATCACCGTTCCAGGCCAACTGGCAGGAGTACCCCCATGAATCAACAGACGACTTCCAAGTCCGTCCTGAGACGCAAGCCGATCGACGACATTGAGGAAGAAAACAAGCACAGCGGACTATTCAAGAGTCTTGGCCTCTGGCAACTGACGGCCATCGGCGTCGGCGGAATTATCGGCGTCGGGATTTTCTCCCTTGCCGGACTTGTAGCCCATGGCAGCGAGGGAACTCCGGGCGTTGGCCCTGCCGTGCTGTTTTCCTTCCTGATCGCCGGCCTGGCGTCCGGCGCAGCCGCGCTTTCCTACGCCGAATTCGCTGGGATGATCCCCCGTGCCGGCTCGGCTTACACCTACGGCTATGTGGCCCTTGGCGAGATCATTGGCTGGTTCATCGGTTGGGACCTCCTGCTGGAATACATCGCGATCGTGGCAGTGGTGGCCATCGGCATCTCCGGCTACTTTGACGCGTTCCTCTCCGGCATCGGAATCCACATGCCAACCTGGATGACGTCCACTGCCGACGAGGGCAAGGGCGGCATCATCAACCTCCCCGCGATCCTCGTCTGCCTCTTGGTAACGTGGATCCTGAGCCGTGGAACCAAGGCGTTCGGCCGGTTCGAACTTGTCGCGGTAGCCATCAAGGTCATCCTGATCCTCTTCATCATCGGCCTTGGCATTTTCTACGTGAACGCTGAGAACTACAACCCGTTCATGCCCAGTGGCTTCGGTCCGGTCATTGCCGGCGCCGCGACCGTCTTCTTCGCAGTCTTCGGTTATGACGCCATGAGTACAGCGGCGGAAGAGGCAAAGGACGGCAAGAAGCACATGCCCAAGGCCATCATCCTGTCCTTGATCATTGCCATGCTGTTGTACGTCGCTGCCACGCTGGTCCTCACGGGGATGCAGAACTACAAGGACATCAATCCCACCGCAGGCTTCGCATCGGCGTTCCAAGGGGTCGGACTCCCGGTCATTGCCACCATCATCTCGGTCTTCGCTGTCCTGTCCATCCTGACCGTCATGCTCACGTTCCTGTTGGGCGTCACCCGCGTGTGGTTCTCCATGAGCCGCGACGGCCTGCTGCCAGGCTGGTTCGCCAAAACGGACCGGCACGGCACGCCACAGCGCGTCACATGGATCGCCGGCGTCGCCTCGGCGTTCCTTGCCGGCGTCTTCCCCATCAAGGAAGTGGCCGACCTGACCAACATCGGTATCCTGGCCGCTTTCGTGGTGGTTTGTGTTTCCGTGATTGTCTTCCGCTACACCAAGCCCAACGCTCCGCGTACCTTCCGCCTGCCGCTCATGCCGGTGGTTCCCGCCTTCGGCGTCCTTGCTTCGGCATTCCTCATGTTCCAACTGCACTGGGAAACCTGGTTGCGTTTCGGAGTGTGGCTGGTCATCGGGCTGGTGATCTACTTCGCCTACGGCCGAAGGCACTCGCTGATGAACCCGGATAGTCCCCGCCATAAGGTGTCCAGTACGCCGTCGGCATAGTTTGACCACAGCACCGCCCCGAACCCTTGGCACCCATACCATCTGGTGTTAGGGTCGGACGCGGAGGAGCGAACTGGCTCCGCGATGGAAGGGAGGTGCCCGTGGGTTTAATTGACGACCTGAAGGGTAAGGCTCAGGGTCTCATTCAAGGCAACGAAGAAGCCATCAAGAATGGCATCGAAAAGGCCGGGGATTTTGTGGACGAGAAGACGGGCGGCAAGTACGCCGGTCACGTCGACAAGGTCCAGAATGCCGCTTCCGACTTCGTGGCCAAGAATGACGGAGAGCCTCAGCAGGCTCCCGTCGCGGATGAGCCGAAGCAGCCATAGCTGCCTGAGCCGCCGTACCAGATACGTCAAGGGGGCACCGGTCCCGCCGAGAGGCGCCACCGGTGCCCTTGGCGTTTAACGGCCAAATCTTACGGTCGCCTTTGGCCGGTCAGGTACTTTGGTCTCTATGCCTTCAGTCTCCCCGTCAACCACGCAACCCCGGACCAACCGGGAGCCACTGGGCCCACCGATCACTGCCGGCATCGTCACGGCGCTTGTCGGTTTCACCTCGTCATTCGCTGTTGTCCTTGCGGGTTTGCAGTCTGTCGGGGCCAATCAGTCCCAGGCATCCAGCGGCTTGCTGGTTCTGACCCTTACTTTTGGCCTGGGCATTCTCTGGCTGTCCTGGCGATCCCGGATGCCGGTGACGCTCGCATGGTCCACGCCTGGCGCGGCGCTGCTCGCCTCTGCTGGAATGGTCGACGGCGGTTGGCCGGCCGCCGTTGGTGCCTTTTTGATCGTCGGGGTACTGATCGTCCTCACAGGTTTGCTTCCCGTCCTGGGCCGGCTCATGGCTAAAATCCCCACGGCATTGGCGCAAGCCATGCTCGCCGGAGTCTTACTCCCCCTGTGCCTGGCGCCTTTCAAGTCGTTGGGCTCGGCGCCGCTCTTCATTGCTCCAGTGGTCCTGTGCTGGGTTGTCCTGATGAAATTCGCACCGCGGTGGTCGGTCCCGGCGTCGTTGCTGGTTGCCCTTGCCGTCATCGGAATCCACATCGCTTCCAATGGTGTCCAGGTACCCGTGGACAGTCTCCTGCCCAGGCTGGAATGGACCACCCCTGCTTTTTCCCTGGAGGCTGCTGTGGGGCTGGCGTTGCCTTTGTTCATCGTCACGATGGCGTCGCAGAACATTCCCGGTGTCGCGGTGCTGAAGTCATTTGGGTACGCCACGCCATGGCGTTCATCCATGCTGGTCACTGGAGCTGGAACCATGGTCGGTGCACCCTTCGGAGGCCATGCCATCAACCTGGCTGCTCTCAGCGCGGCACTGGCCGCGGGTGAGGAGGCGGGCAAAGACCATGGCAGGCGCTGGATCGCCGCGTTCGTCTCCGGCTTCGCCTATCTGGTCCTCGCAGCCGCATCCGCAGCACTGGTTACCTTGGTGGCTGCTGCCCCGCCAGGACTTCTTGAGGCCGTGGCCGGTCTCGCACTCCTGGGGACCTTGGCCGCGTCAATATCCTCCGCCCTGGCCGTCACCGAGGAACGCATTCCGGCGTGCATCACTTTCCTGCTGGCAGCATCGGGCCTCAGCTTCGCCGGTGTGGGCGCTGCTTTCTGGGCTCTGGCTGGAGGTATCCTGGTCCGCTGGATGCTGAAGAGCAGGGAGCCTCTTCAGAAGGCCTGAATCAGGCAGGCTCGTGGTTTTGGGCCTCACGGGCAAGTGCGGTCAGCCTGGAAACAGCGCGGAAGTACTTCTTCGTGTAGCCGCCGGTCATCATTTCTTCGGTAAAGAGCTTATCGAAGGGGACGCCGCTGGCAAGGATGGGAACATCTTTGTCGTACAGCCGGTCGGCCAGCACCACAAAGCGCAGGGCGACCGCCTGTTCGGTAATGGTTTCGACGTCACTCCACACCACTGCCTCCACACCCGAGATGAGCTGCCGGTAACGGCTGGGGTGGACGGCGGCCAGGTGGTTGACGAGGGTGCGGAAGTCGTCCACGGCCACAGTCTTGCCGTCGAATTCGGCTTTCATGCGGTGCTTGAGTTCTTCTGTCTTGAGCGGCGCAGGAGCAGCCGGCAAGCCGCGATGGCGGAAGTCCTCGCCGTCGATCCTGACGACGTCGAATTGGTCGGCGAGGACCTGGATCTCACGCTGGAAGTCGACGGCGGCAAAGCGCCCTTCGCCCAGCGAACCGGGCAGGGTGTTGGACGTGGCAGCGAGCTTGACGCCGGCGTCGGCCAGTTCACGCATGAGGCGGGACATCAGCACGGTGTCCCCTGGATCGTCGAGTTCGAATTCGTCGATGCAGACCAGCTTGTAGCTGCTGAGGGCTTCAACAGTCTTTCGGAAGGAGAGTGCCCCCACGAGGTTGGTGTATTCCACGAAGGTACCGAAGGCCTTCGGACCCGGAGACCTGTGCCACAGAGACGCCAAGAGGTGGGTCTTACCGACACCGAAGCCACCGTCCAGGTAGATTCCCGCCCTGGTGGCCGGCGCCTTTTTGGCGAACAGTTTCTTGAAGAGCCCGCTGCCTTCGTCGGAGCCCACACCATCTGCAAAGGCCGAGAGGAGCTTTACAGCGTTTGCTTGACTCGGTTGCGACGGGTCGGGCCGGTAGCTGTCGAACGACACCTCTCCGAATCGCGGAGAGGGGTAGAAACCCTTGAGGAGTTCCTCCACGGAGACTGCCGGCGTGCGGGCAGCCAGTTGTTCGATCTGTACCACGGTGGTCCGTTCCTTCGGTATTAGGTCCCCAGCAAGAATACCGGCTTCGGAGCGCTCGGAACGGACACGTGACCAAGCCCATGTTTCACCGTATGACCACAGGGAAGCATTCCTGGCGACCCGTGGTTAGTGTTGGGAGCACGCCGGGCTGGCGCTTGCACCATCCTCCCCGGCCTGGCTCCGTCCGTTGTCAGTGAAAGGCCATCACCATGTCCTACCCCGTTGAACAGAACGAAAAGTTCGCGTCGTACGCGAACCCTGAACGCCTTGTCTCCACCGAATGGCTCGCCGCAGCACTTGCAGACGGCGCTATTGCCGACGGCAAGCTGGTTGTCGTGGAGTCCGATGAAGACGTCCTCCTGTACGAGACCGGCCACATCCCGGGCGCCGTCAAGATCGACTGGCACACCGACCTGAATGACGAAGTCACCCGTGACTACGTGGATGGTGCCGCATTCGCCGCCCTCGCCGCGTCCAAGGGCATCTCCCGTGACAGCACCGTGGTCATCTACGGCGACAAGTCCAACTGGTGGGCCGCCTACGCCCTCTGGGTTTTCACCCTTTTCGGCCACCAGGATGTCCGTCTCCTGGACGGCGGCCGGGACAAGTGGATCGCTGAAGGCCGCGAGCTGACCACCGAAGCTTCTCAGCCCGCCGTCGGCGAATACCCGGAGGTAGAGCGCAATGACGCTCCCATCCGCGCGTTCAAGGAAGACGTCCTGGCGCACCTGGGCAACCCCCTGATCGATGTCCGCTCCCCCGAGGAATACACCGGCCAGCGCACCCACATGCCGGCCTACCCCGAGGAAGGCGCCCTCCGTGGCGGCCACATCCCCACGGCCGCATCGATTCCGTGGGCCCGCGCCGCTGCGGAAGACGGCACCTACCGCAGCCGTGAAGAACTCGAAGCCCTGTACCTCGGCGAGGCCGGGCTCAAGGCGGGCGACGACGTGGTGGCGTACTGCCGCATCGGCGAACGTTCAAGCCACACGTGGTTCGCCCTGAAATACCTCCTCGGCTTCGATACCGTACGCAACTACGACGGCTCCTGGACGGAGTGGGGCAACGCGGTTCGGGTTCCCATCGTCAAGGGCGCCGACCGGGGTGCTGTCCCTGCCGCTTTCGCAAGCAACTAGCAAAGCAGCGGGGGCCCGTAGTGTTGCGGCACACAAAGTGCATTCGCCGCTGTAGTGCGTAAGCTGGAAGAGATGAGTACGTACACTTTGCCCGCCGCATTGGCGGAGATCGTCGATGACTTCCAGGCACTGACGGAGCCTGACCGCCTGCAGCTTCTGCTTGAGTTCTCCAGGGGCCTGCCGGAGCTTCCTGAGCGTTTGAAGGACCACCCCGAGCTGCTGGAGCAGGTCGTGGAATGCCAGTCGCCTTTGTTCCTCACCATCGAATCCGAGAAGAATCCAGACGGTGCCCGTAAGTACCGGCTCTTCTTCAAGGCTCCGCAGGAGGCGCCGACCACCCGTGGCTTCGCAGGTGTCCTGCACGAGGGCCTGGACGGACTGACAGCCGAAGAAATCCTGGCTGTTCCGGACGACATGCCCGAACTGCTGGGCCTGACCCGGGCCATCACCCCCCTGCGCATGCGGGGAATGACCGCCATGCTCGGCCGTATCAAGCGCAAGGTTGCAGCCGCGGGCCGGCTGGAACACTGAACCGGCTGGAACACTGAAAGGCACGCCCACACGGTATGGCCAAGAAGATGGCTTCACAGGGAACGCCGGCCACTGCAGCGCTTGCTGCGGCCGGCGTTCCCTTTGTGCTGCACCCCTATGCCCATGATCCGGCGGCTGCCAGTTACGGCCTGGAAGCCGCCGAAGTCCTGGGCGTCGAGACCGCGCGGGTATTCAAGACGCTGATGGTGGAAGTTGAAGGCCGGCTGGCGGTGGCCATTGTCCCAGTGTCCGGCAACCTCGACCTCAAGTCCGTGGCCGCCGCCCTGGGGGCAAAGAAAGCTGCCATGGCAGATCCCAAAGCCGCTGAACGTCGCTCCGGCTATGTGCTTGGCGGCATATCGCCGCTGGGACAGCGCCAGTCCTCTCCAACGGTTCTGGACGAATCAGCGCTGACCTTTGCCACCATCCTGGTATCCGGCGGACGCCGGGGGCTGGACATCGAACTTGCTCCGAGGGACCTTATCAAGCTGACCAAGGCCGCCGTTGCACCCATCGGTACCTCTCCGACGGCGAAGGGCTGAAGCCAGGCACGGCCCTATCCGACAGGTCCTGACACAGCTGCTGGGCCCGCACTGCCGCCCTGTCCCGGATTGCTCCTCGGAGCCAACTGGCGTTGCAGCCAGGCGTGAACCACGCGCTGCCACCGTTCCGGATCGACGTTCCATTCCTTGGTGTGCCGGGCGCCGTTGAACGGCTCAAAGGTGACCATTTCCGGGTTCTTTTCAGCGAGGCTTGCAGATGGCCCGAAGGGAACGTAATCGTCATCTACGCTGTGGATCAACAGCGTAGGAGTGCGCAGCTCAATGGCGCGGGCTTCCCAGTCCATCGCCTTCAAGTCGACGGGCGCCGCGAGGCCGGTGAGCCTGCGCCCCAGCGGGTGTCCCAGCATCAGCTGTCCATAGCGCCCCACAGTGTAGGGAATCCTGTTCATTTCGGCGTGGTGCGCCATGACGTTGACCCAGTTGATAACAGGGGCGTCCAGCACAAGGGCGCGGATCAGGTGCCTGTATTTGGAGAGATCGGCCGTCTGCAGGCTGATGGCCCCGCCCATGGACCACCCAAAAAGGACGATCTCCCGTGCCCCATGCTCCAGCGCGTATTCGATCGCAGCCTCAACATCGCGCCATTCAGTGGATCCCAGTCCATAGCGACCGTCGAGTGCCGACGGAGCCAATCCGTCGTTGCGGTAGGAGATCAGCAGGCTGTCCAAGCCCAGGTCGTGCGCGGTACGTACTGCCCGGAGCCCTTCGAGCCGGGTGGCGCCTCGGCCGTGGACCATGATTGCCCACACAGGGGCGGGCGCCGAAGCGTCGGCGCGGATCAGCCACGCCGGTGCCTTCCCGCCGTCGACCTCGATGTCCACGTCTTCAGCCGCAAGGCCGATCGCGGCCGGGTCCGGGTAGGTAGCACCGCTCCACCACCCGCGGCGGGCCTCCTGCAGGTTGCCGCTGTAGACTTCCTCGACCTCTCGAAGGACCGTCTGTTCCGCAGGAGAATACGACACGATCCGGCCAATCCTGGCGTGGCCCTGGCCGCCAGAGAAAAAGAGGCTGAACACGCCGTCGATGGTCGTATCAGGGGTGGCGGCGAGGATGACCTGCAGCCCTTGGTCACTTCGGATGACTGCCAGGACTTCCTGGTCCTCGTGGCGGGCGGCCGGGGTGATGACCCGGCGGGCAAAGTAGACTGCGAGCGCCGAGGACCCGGCTCCCACCAGTCCGGCGAGGGTGCCACCCGCGATGAAGCCGGCAATGGCCCATTTGGTGCGGAGGGACAGTGTGTTCTCTGCAGCGTCGCTCGCTGACCGGTTAGTCGATGCCATGGTTCCATTGTTGCCGTTCCTGACGCCGCCCGGTGCACTTACGGACCGCGCGGCGCAGCGGCCCGCGGATTCGGGACCAAAAGCCTGCGGACACCGGTTCCCCGGGACTACGCTGTAGCCATGAGTGATCCCATAGTCATCCTGACTGAAGAGCCCCTTGGCCCCGACGACCGCGTTAACATCGCCAAACTTGTGGATGGTGGCGACGCACCCCTTGTTGTCCTGGTGCCTTCCAATACCGAGCGACACCTCTTGGTGGACTTCCTGGAGAATCTTTCTTTGCTTGAAATTGCCAAGGCGTTCCGCGAACTCACTGCGCAGTCGCCGGACCCCGAGGCCGAGCGTGCAGAAGCTTCCGAGACGTTGGCGGCTTCGCTGTCGGCCTTGGCCGGCTTGGGTGGCGGCGTCACGGGAGAGGTTTTCGACGGCGGTGCCGTGGCCGGCTTGGTTGCGAAGGTTCGGGCGCTCGATGCTGCCCAGGCTGTCGTGGTGACGCGTCCCCATGCCATCGCCGATACTTTCCACACCGACTGGGCCAACAAGGCGCAGGATCAACTGGGCCTTCCTGTCCTGCACCTGTACGCGGGTTCGGGATTTATCGGCGACTCGTGAGCGTTGCAGAAGGCATGAACACTCCTGAGAACACCAGCAAGACACCTTCTGCTCCTGTGGAGAAGAGCGATGCCCAGTGGCGCGAGGAGTTGACCCCGGAAGAATACCGGGTCCTGCGGCAGGCGGGCACCGAGAGGCCATACACCGGCGAATACTGGGACACCCACACTGAAGGTGTGTATCAGTGCCGTGCGTGTGGCAGCCAGTTGTTCACGAGCAGGGAGAAATTTGATTCCCATTGTGGCTGGCCTTCCTTCTGGGCGCCGTTGGCTGAAGGCACCGTCCGGTACCTTCATGACCGCACTATGGGGATGGATCGTGTTGAAGTCCGCTGCGCCAACTGTGATTCCCATCTAGGGCATGTGTTCGAGGGCGAGGGCTACGGCACCCCTACGGACCAGCGATTCTGCATCAACTCCGTTTCACTCCGACTGGTCAACCCCGAAGAGAGTTAGCACTTCCGGACGGATCGCCCAGATGCGGTCCGTCCGGGAGCATCTCCAGCGGTAAAACAGGTGCGGCGCTGGATCTCGAACCACGTAGAAACCTCATTTGAACGAGAGTTTCTTATGCTCAAGCCATTCTTGGATTAGCGATGCTTTTTGCTTGCTACGCTCGGCCCAGAAGAAATCACCAACTTGGAAAGGGCCGAGCTCCATGACAATCACCGCCACCTCCAGCCTCCCGCGTGTCACCGCCGACAACGCCGAGTGGGCTTCGCTTAAGGCTGCGGCCACGGCCCTGCAGGCATACCAGGAGCAGGACGGCTCCATCGCCGATTCCGGCGCCCACGGCGAGGCAGCCAGCCTCGTTGCGACAATCACAGATGCCATCACCGCATTGGCCCCGCTCTTCCCCCACGACGCCCGGTATCTGGAACTGCTGGTGGAAGACTTTGGCCACTGGGCACAGGGGGGGTTCGGAGTCCCGGACTTCCTGGATTCACTGCAGGCATTCCAGCCCCAGGAACAGCGCATCGACGGCCTCCAACACTTGGTGGTCTTTCCGATGTACACACAGAATGGCAGCAACAACAGGCTGGTTGAAGCCGTGCTGATCGAAGTCATCTGGCCGGAGTTCATCGGCGGCCTGGAGGCCGGCGAGTACTCCAACAAGCTCTTCGTCCCCATCCGTTTTGTCGATTTCACCCCCGGATACAACACCAACTCTGCGGTGTTGTTCCCGGAGACCGTCGCCGTCCGTGAGACCCCCACTTTCACGTGGGGAGCCATCTTCGCCGACCGCGAGGCCGCCCGTTTCAGGCGAGTCCTGAAGGCAGCCGCAGCAACGACGTCCCTTCAACTTCCCATGGACGCAGCCCAGCTGATCGAGGACCAGGAACTTACCCAGCGCACGTTCGTCATGTGGGACCTCATCCACGACCGCACGCACATGCGGGGCGACCTTCCCTTCGATCCCTTCATGATCAAGCAGCGGATGCCCTTCTTCCTGTACTCACTGGAGGAACTGCGCTGTGACCTGACGGCGTTCCGTGAATCCGTCCGCATTGAAAAGGACGAAGAAGCGGATCCCGATGCCCGAAAGCACGCCAAGCTCGTCCAGTACGCAGTGATCTTCGACCGGATTTTCCGTTTCGCCATCACAGGCAACCGGGTCCGCAACTACGACGGCCTCGGCGGCCAACTCCTGTTTGCGTGGATGCACCAGCACCATGTGCTTCACTGGACGGACAGCAAGCTCTCCATCGACTGGGACGAAGCCGCATCGGTTGTGGTGGAACTCGGCGCCAAAATCGAAGAGCTCTACTGGCGCTCCATCGACCGCCCCAAGGCCGCCCACTGGTTGGCTGCCTACGAGCTTATTTCAAGTACGGTAACTCCCCACCCTGCATCGGTTTGGGCCAAGGGGCCAGAGGCCCTGCCCTTGGACGGCCCGCCCCGTGGACTGACCGACCAAGTCCTCGACGACGAATTCCCGCTGTCCATGTTCTACGAAGCACTGGAGAAGAAGATGCGCCCCATCATCGAGTCCACCACCGGCATCACCGGCGCGACAGTAGCCTGATGAGCACACTGACCATCCTTGTGACCGGCGGTAGCAGCGCGTCCGGCATCGCTGCGGCGCGCGCATTGGGGGCAGCCGGTCACAAGGTGTTTACCGTGGGTTCGGACGAGCTTCGCATCACGGCGGCGGCTGTGGAAGCCGGCAACGGAGTGACGCCACTGGTGTGCGATCTCGCTGACCTTGGGTCCGTGCGTGAACTGGCGGACGAGCTTGGCGGCCGAGGGGTTCAAGGCATCGACGGCATCGTCCATCTGGTAGGTGGGTGGCGCGGCGCCAAGGGCATCGAGGACCAGTCTGATGAAGACTGGGACTCCATGGAACGGAGCGCGGTCACTACCCTGCGGAACGTCTCCCGGGTTTTCTACAGCCAGCTTGAAGCATCTCCCTACGGCCGGCTGGCCATGGTGTCCTCAACCACTGCATCCGCTCCTACGGCCGCGGCCGCAAGCTATGCGGCGGCAAAGGCTGCTGCTGAAGCGTGGACGCTGGCGGTGGCCGACGGTTTCCGGCGGACGCAGTCGGCCGGCACGATCGCTCCCAGCGTGCAGCACAGCGCCGCAGTTATTTTTGTGGTCAAAGCCCTCGTGGATCCAGCACTGCGGGAAGCCCACCCCGAAAGGCGATTCCCCGGTTACACAGATGTCGAAGAACTCGCGGCTGCCGCCGTCGGGCTGTTCGAAGAACCGGCAGAACATTTGAATGGCCAGCGCATCCTGCTGGCCAAATAGACTTGAAAGCGTGAATGAACAAGTGACGAGCACAGCAGAGGCAATCCACAGCGCCGTACCAGGCCAACTCCATGACCCTTCGGTTCGTGGCTTTGCCTCGGACAACTACTCCGGCGTGCACCCGGAAATTCTTTCAGCACTGGCCACAGCCAACGGTGGCCACCAGGTTTCCTACGGCGAGGACGTTTACACGGCACGCCTCCAGGACGTCATGGAGCAGCAGTTCGGCCCTGGCATCGAGTGCTTCCCGGTCTTCAACGGAACGGGCGCCAACGTCCTGTCCCTGCAGTCACTCCTGCCGCGTTGGGGAGCTGTCATCTGCGCATCCACCGCGCATATCAACATGGATGAGAACGGCGCTCCTGAGCGCATCGGCGGGATCAAGCTCCTCCAGGTACCTACCGAGGACGGCAAGCTGACTCCTGGGCTGATCGACCGGGAAGCCTGGGGATGGGGCGATGAACACCGCGCCCAGCCCCTCGCAGTCTCCATTACCCAGACCACCGAACTGGGCACGTGCTACACGCCAGAAGAAGTACGCGCCATTGCCGACCACGCCCACGCCAAGGGCATGAAGCTGCACATGGATGGTGCCCGCCTGGCTAATGCCGCCGCCTACCTAGGCGTTCCCCTGCGTGCCTTTACCCGCGACGCCGGCGTGGACATCCTGTCCTTGGGCGGGACCAAGAATGGGCTGCTCTTCGGCGAAGTCGTGGTCGCACTGAACCCGGCAGCCGCCGATGGGCTGAAGTTCCTACGCAAGATGAACATGCAGCTCGCTTCAAAGATGCGCTTCATTTCGGCCCAATTCATCGCATTACTGGAGGACGGCCTGTGGTTGCGATCGGCCGCCCACGCCAACGCCATGGCAGCCCGCCTTCGCGCCGCCGTTGAGGCGATCGACGGCGTGGAGCCCACCCAGGCAACGCAGTCCAACGGCGTCTTTGCCATCCTTCCGACGGGCGTTGCCGACCGCCTGCGCCAGAGCTTCGCTTTCTACGACTGGGACGCTGCCCGCGGCGAGGTCCGTTGGATGTGCTCCTTCGATACCACCGAGGACGACATCGACGCCTTTGTCGCAGGGATTAAGCAGGAGCTCGGATCCGCATAACCCCATGCAATCCGGGGCGGCGAGCCTGCACGGATTCGCCGCCCCGGCCGCATAATCTGCGAGGGTGAACGCCCTCGCACAGGTTCCCTCGGACTTTCTCGTCGCCCTGGGAACGCTACGAAAAGCTCAATGCCGCAGTGAACTGCGCCTTGATGAAATTCCTGCACCTGCGAGGCTCGCCCCGTACGCAGTGGCCTTGGGCGCGGAAGTTTTCAGTCCCACCGCAGCCACCCGCCAGGTTCCAGTGCATGGACCGGCCGCCAAGGCCTTCGCAGCGAGCCAGGCCACCACACCGGCAAGCGAAGAAGACGACGAACTCGCCACCGGCCGCTTCATCCTCCTCTATGATCCCGACGGATCGGCAGTGTGGGAGGGTGAGTTCCGGATTGTCACCTATATCCGCGCCCAGATGGACGCCGAAATGGGCAACGACAGCATGCTGGGCTCTGTTGCCTGGACGTGGCTGGTGGACGCCCTCGAGAACCACGCAGCCCCCTACCGCGCTGCTGGTGGCACGGCAACGAGAATCCTCTCGGAGAGCTTCGGCACCCTGGCCGAACGCCCGGACACCATAGACATTGAACTTCGCGCTTCCTGGACTCCTGCCAGTGCGGACGTCCAGGCCCACCTGGAGGCCTGGTCCGACATGGTCTGTACATTTGCCGGGCTGCCGCCGCTTCCGCCGGGCGTCACGGGACTTCCCAACAGGAGGCTGAATTGACCGTCCGCCACATGCCGTCAACCGCATCCAAACTGCCGCCAGCAACCTGCCTCGGCGTGAATCGGTAAGCTTAAGCCACCATGACCCCTGAAAATCTGGATAAAACCACAGCCGGCGATCCGGTTGCTGATCCCACCACCCACATCAAGGTTGACGGCTTCGACAGCCACGTCCCTGAAGTCATCGACCTCGACACTCCCCGCGAAGGCGTGCCACTTGTCATCGATAGTCCCGCCGGACTTGAGCGGTGTGCTGCTGCCATAGCGGCAGGAACAGGACCGGCCGGAGTGGACGCAGAGCGCGCTTCGGGTTTCCGCTACGGCCAGCGCGCCTTCCTGGTGCAGATCCGCCGTGAGGGTGCCGGTACCTGGCTGATCGATCCCGAACCGTTCGACAACCTGGACATCGTCAACGACGCCCTGCGCGGCGTCGAATGGATCCTGCACGCGGCCACGCAGGACCTGCCTTGCCTGTCCGAGCTTGGCATGTGGCCGGACAAACTGTTTGACACGGAACTTGCCGCACGCCTCGCCGGACTCCCCCGGGTCGGCCTGGCTGCCGTCATCGAGCAACTCCTCGGATTCGGACTCGCCAAAGAACACTCCGCGGCAGACTGGTCCACCCGCCCACTGCCCGAACCGTGGCTCCGTTACGCGGCCCTCGACGTCGAGGTCCTGGCAGAACTACGCGAAGAACTCATCGAACTGCTCGAGGCGGACGGCAAGCTGGAGTATGCCGACCAGGAATTTGCCGGGATCCTCGCCGCAGGAATTTCCCCGCCCCGCGTCGATCCGTGGCGGAAGACATCAGGGCTGCACCAAATCCGTGATCGGCGCCAATTGGCCGCTGTCCGCGAACTGTGGAATGAACGCGATCAGTTGGCACGCAAACGGGATGTGGCACCGGGCAGGCTCATTCCCGACTCCGCCCTCGTTGCCGCCGCCAAAGCCATGCCCACCACCGTCCCCCAACTCCTGGCGACGAAGGGATTCCACGGCCGCTCAGCCCAACGTGAGGCCCCGCGCTGGCTGCGTTGCATCACCAACGCCCGCACGTTGACCGACTTGCCACCCCTGCATTTGCCCACCAACGCCCCGCCGCCGCCACGGGTCTGGGTGGACCGGGACCCCGAGGCCGCGGCACGATTGGCGACTGCACGGCCTGCCCTGCAGGCAAAGGCCGACGAACTCAATCTGCCCGTGGAGAACCTGCTGACCCCGGACTACCTGCGACGCGTTACGTGGCGGCCACCGGCTGACATTTCACTGGACTCCGTGGCCGCTGAATTGCGGACCCTCGGTGCGCGCGAGTGGCAGGTCTCCTTCGCTGCTCCCATCCTCACCGAAGCATGCTTGAACCCGAAGCCACTTCCGACCAAAGAGGCCAAGGCGAAGGACAGCCACCAGGCAAAGGAACCACAGCAACCCAAGGAAGCCGGCTGAGCAAGTGTCGACTCCTGGCCCGTCACCCGAACCACGGTTCGCGGTGGCGGGCCTTTTGCGTCCCCGTAACCGGGCCAACAGGGACAGCATGCGCCTTGCAAGCTAAGTTACCCACGAGTAACATTGCATCAATGCCAGCCGGAGTACCCGCGATGCGGGATCCGGCACCATGTCTCAACGAGGAGTTAAACATGAGTCCATCACGCAGTGCTCAGAGGAACGTTCGCGATGTCGTCTTCGTGGACGGTGTACGTACCCCCTTCGGCAAGGCCGGGGAAAAGGGTATCTATGCGGGCACCAGGGCCGATGACCTCGTTGTGAAGTGCATCCGCGAACTCATGCGGCGGAACCCGTCACTGCCTGCGGACCGCGTCGACGAGGTGGCTATCGCCGCTACCACCCAGACCGGCGACCAAGGCCTCACCATCGGCCGGACGGCCGCATTGCTTGCCGGACTCCCCCGTACGGTTCCCGGATTCGCGATCGACCGCATGTGCGCAGGCGCCATGACGGCAGTGACAACGACGGCGAGCGGCATCGGCTTCGGCGCCTACGATGTGGTCATTGCAGGCGGCGTTGAACACATGGGAAACCATCCCATGGGAGCTGGGGCAGACCCGAACCCGCGTTTCATGTCAGAGCGCCTCGTTGACCCGGCAGCCTTGAACATGGGCAACACGGCCGAGAACCTGCACGACCGTTTCCCTGCGATCACCAAGGACCGCACGGACGCCTACGCTGCCGCTTCCCAGGCAAAACTGGCCGCCGCCTACAGCAACCAGCAAATCCAACATGACCTGGTGCCCGTAGCCACCATGAAGCCCGGCCAGGGCTGGGCCCTCCACACCACGGACGAGCCCCCTCGCCCTGGAACCACCGTGGCCGACCTCGCCGAACTGCGCACGCCTTTCCGGGCCCACGGCCGGGTCACCGCAGGCAACGCAGCAGGTCTCAACGATGGAGCCACCGCCGCCGTCCTGGCTTCGGCTGAAGCCGCCCAAGAACTGGGCCTGTCGGTCAAAATGCGCCTCGTCTCCTATGCCTTCGCCGGTGTCGAGCCGGAGGTCATGGGCATCGGACCCGTTCCGGCAACCGAGAAGGCCCTCAAGTCCGCCGGCCTGGGAATAGAGGACATCGGGCTCTTCGAGATCAACGAGGCCTTTGCGGTCCAGGTCCTCAGCTTCCTGGACCACTTCGGCATCGCCGACGACGACTCCCGGGTCAACCGCTACGGCGGGGCGATCGCCGTCGGGCATCCGCTCGCTTCCTCCGGCGTTCGCCTCATGAATCAACTCGCGCGACAATTCGAGGAAGATCCTTCAGTGCGGTACGGCATCACGACCATGTGCATTGGCCTGGGCATGGGTGCCACTGTGATTTGGGAGAACCCACACCACGCCGACTACGCATCCTCCACCGCTGATACCACCACCGCCACCACCGAAGGAGCCGCAGCATGAGCGCCGCCGAATTCCACAAGCTCGCCGCCCTCTTCCCCGACGAAGTCGTTACCCATTCCTACGTCCAGGACATCCAGCTTCCCGGGGCAGGCACTTTCGCTCTGATCACCCTGGACAACGGGCTGGACCACTCCAAACCCACGACCCTGGGCCCCAACACCCTGGTTGAACTGGGCGGCGTCCTGGAGAACCTCAAGGGACGCGCGTCACGTGGTGAAATCGTGGGCGTCGGCGTCACCGGCAAGCCGTACTTCCTGGTGGCAGGCGCCGACCTTTCAGCCGTGAAAACGCTCAAGGAACGTGAGCACGGCCTCTGGATGGCACAGCTTGGCCATGCCGTTTACAGCACACTGGCAGATCTGGGAGTTCCAAGCTTCGCCTTCATCAACGGCCTTGCCCTGGGCGGCGGCCTTGAGATCGCCCTGCAGTCCACCTACCGGACCGTTTCCACCGGCGCCGGTGCGCTGGCCCTGCCGGAGGCTTTCATCGGCCTCGTTCCGGGATGGGGCGGCGTCTACATCCTTCCTCGCCTGATCGGTCCCGAGAATGCGGTCAAGGTCATGATCGAGAACCCGCTGAGCAACAACCGAACCCTTACCGGACCGCAGGCCTTTGAGCTCGGCGTTGCCGACGCCATCTTTGAACCCGCTGACTTCGTTGAGCAGTCGCTGGCATGGGCGGCCCGCGTCATCACCGGCGACGTAACGCCAGAACGCAAGAACGCAGTGGATGCCTCGGACGACGCTGTTGCCACGCGATGGGCGGCCGCCGTGTCAGCAGGTCGCGGAGTGGTTGAGGCGAAGACGTCGAACGCCTCCCCCGCCCCGGCCAAGGTCCTGGATGTCATGGAAGCCAACCGCACCATGACACAAGCGGAATCAGCCGAACTTGAATGCGAGACCCTCGCCGGCCTGATGCAGACTGACGAATTCCGTTCGACTGTGTACGCGTTCCTGGACCTCGTCCAGAAACGCTCCAAGCGTCCCGCAGGCGCCCCTGACCGCAAGCTGGCCCGCCCGGTGACCAAAATCGGCGTCGTGGGTGCAGGACTCATGGCAAGCCAGCTCGCATTGCTTTTTGCAAGGCAACTCAAGGTCCCCGTCGTCATGACGGACATCGACCAGGCCCGGGTGGACAAGGGCGTGGCCTACGTCCATGCCGAGGTGGACAAGATGCTGGGGAAGAGGCGGATCAAGCCCGACGCCGCCAACAGGACAAAGGCGCTCATCACAGGTTCCGTCTCCAAGGAAGCATTTGCCGATGCCGACTTCGTCATCGAGGCCGTCTTCGAAGAGCTCCACATCAAGAAGCAGGTTTTTGCCGAAGTTGAGGCGATCGTCTCCCCCGAGTGCATCCTGGCCACCAACACGTCCTCACTGTCCGTCACGGCCATGGCCGAAGACTTGAAACACCCTGAACGCCTGGTGGGCTTCCACTTCTTCAACCCGGTGGCCGTCATGCCCCTCCTGGAGATCGTCAGGGCGCCCAAGACCGACGACGCCGTCCTGGCTACCGCTTTCGAACTCGCCAAGGGCCTCAAGAAGACGGCCGTGCTGGTGAAGGATGCCGCCGCCTTTGTGGTGAACCGTATCCTGCTCCGCCTCATGGGCGAGGTCATCGCAGCCTTCGACGAAGGAACACCGGCGGACGTCGCTGACAGTGCGCTACGCCCCATGGGCCTGCCCATGTCGCCTTTCACGCTCAGCGCCATGGTTGGCTTGCCGGTTGCGCAGCATGTCCAGGAATCGCTCCACGCAGCGTTCGGGGACCGGTTCCCCGTATCGCAGAACCTGCAAAAACTCATCGACAACGGAGTGAAGTCCCTATGGGTCCCGGGCCCCGATGGAGCACCTGTGATACCGGCTGAAACCATGGCCATCCTGTCCTTCGGCGACACCCCATCCACGGGCGCGGAAGTCCTTCGCCGCACACAGGATGCCTTGGCAGAGGAAATCGGGCTCATGCTTGAAGAGGGCGTCGTAGCCGGACCTGAGGACATCGACCTTTGCGTCATCATGGGCGCCGGCTGGCCGATGTTCCTCGGTGGCATTACACCGTACCTTGATCGCGTGGGCGCATCGGAGCGCGTCAACGGCAAGAGGTTCCTGGCACCCGGAATCGCATCCGCACCGGCCTAAGCCACCGGACACATGACGGAAGAGGGCCGTGACTGGAGCACCTGCTCCGGCCACGGCCCTCTTCCCCTTCGTCTAGAAAAGCGCCACCTTGGGCGCGCGCGGGAAGATCTCGTCCATTTCGTCCCGGTCTTCCTGCGTCGGGACCCAGCACACTGCTTGAGCGTTCTCGCGGATCTGCTCCGGACGGGTGGCACCGGCGATGACGCTGCTGACGCCGGGCTGCGCGGCCAACCAGGAGAAGGCCAGTTGCAGCTCGGTGATGTCCCGTTCTTTGGCGAACTGGCCGAAGCGGCCCAGCTGTTCCCAATCGGCGTCGTGCACCAGGTTGGTGCGCGTGTGGCTCAGCCGAGTCCCTTCCGGTGCCTTGCCGGCAGAATACTTGCCCGTCAGCAGTCCGTTGGCGAGCGGGAAATACGGGAGCACTCCCAAGGAGAAGGCCCCCGCCGCGGGCAGGACTTCGAGCTCGGCACGGCGGTCCAGCAGGTTGTAGTGGTTCTGCGTCGAGATGAAGCGGACACCCCCTGCCTGGCGGCCGACATACTCAGCCTCGGCGATCTGCCAACCGGCAAAGTTGGAGTGCCCGACATAGCGGACCTTGCCACTGGTCACCAAGTCATCCAAGGCCGCCAAGGTCTCTTCGATGGGCGTCAGAGGATCCGGGGTATGGAACTGGTAGAGGTCGATCCACTCAGTATCCAAGCGGCGGAGCGACGCCTCTACGGCTTTCACGACGTAGCGGCGTGAACCCCGGGCACCGAAATCGTTGCCGTTGACGCCGCCCATGTCCATGCCGAATTTGGTACCGATGACCACGTCATCACGGCGACCTTTCAGGGCCTTGCCCAACATGGACTCGCTCAGGCCCGGCTCGCGTCCATAGACATCCGCAACGTCGAAGAACGTTACTCCGGCATCAAGTGCGGCGTGGACAACGGCGTCCGTGCCGTCCTGGGACTCGGTGGGTGTATTGGCGCGCCCCAGATTATTGCAGCCCAGCCCAACAGCTGAGACGGTCAATCCGGAATGGCCAAGGCGTCGGTATTCAGTCATGAATTCAGCCTAGCCGCCGCTGTAGGAGATTCCCGATTCCTCCATGGCGTCCTCAAGTTGTGCAATGGCCACAGGTCCCATGCCGTGGAGCTTGGCGATTTTCGCCTCGCCAAACTCCGCCAGCTGCTCCAATGTCTCAATTCCCTCGTGCGCCAAGGCCCGTCTCGCAGGGGCAGCGAGGCCCTTGGGCAGCGGTGTATGTCCGGGCCAGTTGCTCTTGGACGACATGGGTGGTCCCTCCTGGTGCGTTGGGTGCTACTTAGAGAGTAAAGCCCACGCCTTGCTTGGGCGAGTGCTTCACCCGGAAGGCACCGGGCTCGCTGTGGGGTGCCGCGGCAATGGTGAGTTTGGTGAAGTCCAGATCCTCACCACGAACACAGATCTTGATCGCGTTCACTGCCTTATTCACATCAGGGCAGAGGCAGAAAATGTTCAGGTGGCCGTTGCCGATTTCCGATCGGTCCACTATGCCGAGCCCACGCCAGGCAAGTTCACCGGTAAGTGCTGCCTTCGCTTTCCGTTCAAGGTGCCGGTCGCGTTCGGTGCCGTCCTTGGTCTTCAACGCAATCTGGGCAACCACCCAAAACTGATCGGACTCGGGAATTTCAGCGTATCCGTCTTCTTCGCATTGCGCGGCAAAAGCCGCCATTAGGCCTTCCACCGAGGAGTCGTCGTCGACGTCTGTCTCATCCGTCTTGCTCTGGTGGCCCACAACGCCGTGATTGATCACGAACTGCTGGTCCTCGTCGTCGTACCAGGCTTCCCGGAAGTGAAGGACTCCCTCGTCGTCCCGCTTGTACGTGCGAATAATGCCGCTCATGCTCGTCCTTTCCTGAACCACTCGGCACTGGTGCTGTTGGCTCCGGTGACGTCGAATGGTGCTTTCATGGCCACTACTGCCTCAAAAAGGGCTGCGCATTCTGCGCGCATAGCGTCCACTGTGTCGTCCGGATAGCCCATGGCTGCCCGGTGCTGCTCAAATTCGTCCTCGTCGTCCACGAACACGCCGTGCTTGGTGGAGCGGATCACGTCCAGGTCCATGTCGATCATATGGAACTCCGTGACGCCCGGCTTGATGGGGTTCCAACTGTGGGCGGTGGCAACGTCAACGTAGATCCGGAAGTCGCCTGGGTACGTATCGTCGTAGAACGTGGCCACGAACTCTCCGGTACGTGGGACCAACAGTACTGCGTCCGACGCCGCGTAGAAGGCTGCCCCGGGACGTGAACAGAACTCCCCCGCACCCTGAAAAATCCACCAGCCGTGGATGTCTTCGCCGAGGTAGCGGCCGGGCACCACCCAGTGGGCCTTGCCATTCCATTTCCTGTTCCTCGACACAACGAGGTCACCGGGCTGCAGCGAGCCCGGACTACGGTGGTCCATCACAACGTGGGCAGGCTTCCGGTGGTGGGGTGCTCCTGGCCCGGGAGGGGCCTTGCAAAGGGGACTTTTGTCCCCAGAACCTGCGCTACGACGTCGTGGGCTATCTTTTGGGCGGTCAGTCCCACGCGCTCCAGCACCTGGCTTCGGGAACCATGTACCAGGAACTCGACCGGCAAACCGACTTCGTTGAGGGCTGTATCCACGCCCGCAGCACGCATTTCCTGCCGGATGCGCGATCCGACGCCGCCTGCACGCACGCCGTCTTCAATGCAGATGACCAGGCGATGGCGGGCAGCAAGGGCGATAATCGACTTCCGCACAGGAAGGACCCAGCGCGGATCCACCACCGTGGAGCTGATGCCTTGCGCGCCGAGGCGGCTGGCAACATCGAGGGCGAGTTCGGACATGGCGCCGACGCTGACAATGAGGACATCGTTTTCAGTGGAACCCTCAGGTCGCCGCGCGAGGATGTCCACGCCGTCGTGAAGCCTGTCGATGGCTTCAACCTCCGAACCGACACTGCCCTTGGAGAACCGCACCACTGTGGGGGCGTCATCGACGGCGACGGCCTCCCTCAGTTCCTCACGGAGCCTTGTGGCATCGCGGGGAGCTGCCAAATGGAGTCCCGGCACGATCTGAACCATGGCCATGTCCCACATGCCGTGGTGGCTGGGGCCATCCGGGCCGGTCACGCCTGCCCTGTCCAGGACGATCGTGACGCCGGCCTTGTGCAGCGCCACATCCATGAGGAGCTGGTCGAAGGCGCGGTTCAGGAAAGTTGCGTAGACCGCCACCACGGGGTGGAGGCCGCCGAAGGCCATACCGGCAGCGGATGTGAGGGCGTGCTGCTCGGCAATCCCGACGTCGATAACGCGCTCAGGGTGGCGCTCGGCAAACTTGTGAAGGCCGACCGGGATGAGCATGGCGCCGGTGATGCCAACGATATCCTGGCGCTCATCGGCGATGTCCGCGATCTCCTCGGCAAACACCGAGGTCCACGATCTGGCACCCGGCATTTCCGTGGACTCACCGGTTTCGGGGTCGATAATTCCCACGGCATGGAATTGGTCTGCCTCGTTCGCCAGGGCCGGGGCGTAACCGTGGCCCTTCTCGGTCATGGCGTGGACGATCACAGGTCCGCCGTAGGCCTTGGCGGTATTCAAGGCGTTTTCCATGGCCTGGAGGCTGTGCCCGTCCACCGGACCGATGTACTTCATTCCAAGGTCCTCGAACATACCTTGAGGTGCCCACCAGTCCTTGATGCCCTTCTTCATGGCGTGCAGGCTCTTGTAGGTGAACTGCCCGGCGGGGCCGCCGTTCTGCAGTTTCTTCTTCCACCAGTCCAGCATGCGCTCATAGGCCGGAGTAGTGCGCAGGGAGTCGATGGTGGGGCGCAGCGAAGCGAGGTAATCGGCAAATCCGCCGACGGTGGGTGCGTATGATCGTCCGTTGTCATTGACAACGATGACCACGCGACGACGCTTGTCGGCTGCGATGTTGTTGATCGCTTCCCACGTCATACCGCCGGTCAGGGCGCCATCGCCAACAACAGCGACGACGAAACGGTCGCCTTCGCCAGTCAACTGGCGGGCGCGTGAAATACCGTCTGCCCAGGACAAAGATGATGACGCGTGCGAGCTCTCCACTATGTCGTGCTCGGATTCGGCACGGTCCGGATAGCCGGAAAGTCCGCCTTGCTGGCGAAGGGTGCTGAAGTCCTGGCGGCCAGTGAGCAGCTTGTGCACATAGGACTGGTGCCCGGTATCGAAGACGATACTGTCCCGCGGCGACTCGAAGATCCGGTGGACAGCCAGTGTGAGTTCGACGACGCCCAGGTTCGGGCCAAGGTGTCCACCCGTGGCGGCTACGTTGGTGATCAGGAATTCCCTGATTTCGCCGGCCAGTTGTTCCAGCTCCGTGCCGGACAGTTTGGCCAGGTCCTGTGGATCCTTGACGGTTTCCAAAAGTCCCAACGGCCCTCCTTAGGGTGAATGACGTGCTTGTTAACTTTAGCGCGTGCCCGGCGCCCGCGTTTCCGCACACACGTGATCCGGGGTGTGGCGTTCAGTGGACGCCAACAGCCCCGGCTGGTCAGATGACCGGCCGGGGCTGTCTGGCACAGGAATCAGCTGGAAACCAGCTGGTCCACTATGCGGAGATCTGGCGCAGTACGTACTGCAGGATGCCACCGTTGCGGTAGTAGTCCGCTTCGCCCGGGGTATCGATGCGCAGAACGGCGTCGAAGGACTTGACGGTGCCGTCCTCAGCCGTAGCCGTGACCTTGAGCGTCTTCGGCGTAGTGCCGTTGTTCAGCTCGGTCACTCCCTCAACTGCGAACGTTTCCGTACCGGTCAGGCCCAGTGTTGCTGCCGACTCGCCGGCGGGGTACTGCAGCGGAAGGACGCCCATGCCGATCAGGTTGGAGCGGTGGATGCGCTCGTAGCTTTCGGCGACGACGGCCTTGACACCCAGAAGTGCAGTTCCCTTTGCTGCCCAGTCACGGGATGAACCGGAACCGTATTCCTTGCCTGCCAGGACCACCAGCGGCGTTCCCGCTGCCTGGTAGTTCTGCGCGGCGTCGTAAACGTAGGCCTGCGGTGCACCTTCCTGGCTGAAGTCGCGGGTGAAGCCACCTTCGACGCCGTCCAGGAGCTGGTTCTTGATGCGGATGTTGGCAAAGGTACCGCGGATCATGACTTCGTGGTTTCCACGGCGTGAACCGTAGGAGTTGAAGTCTTTGCGCTCCACGCCGTTGGCCAACAGGTACTGGCCGGCCGGGGTGTCCGACTTGAACGAGCCTGCCGGGGAGATGTGGTCCGTGGTGACGGAGTCGCCAAGCTTCAGGAGCACGCGGGCACCTGAAATGTCCTTGACGGGATCCGGCTGCGCCTTCATGCCCTCGAAGTATGGGGGCTTCCGCACGTAGGTGGAGTCCTCAGCCCAGGCGAAGGTGTCACCGGCGGGCGTGTCGAGTGCCTTCCAGCGGTCGTCGCCGTCGAAGACGCCCTCGTAGCCCTTGGCGAACATGGCCTCGTCGATGGAGGAGTCGATGACTTCCTGCACCTCGATGGGGTTCGGCCAGATGTCCTTCAGGAAGACCTCGTTGCCTTCGGAGTCGGTGCCCAGGGCATCGGTGTCGAAGTCGAAGTCCATGGAACCGGCCAGGGCGTAGGCGATGACCAGCGGCGGCGACGCCAGGTAGTTCATCTTCACGTCCGGGTTGATACGGCCTTCGAAGTTGCGGTTGCCCGAGAGGACTGCCGTCACGGAGAGGTCGTTGGCCTGGATTGCCTCGGAGATTTCCGGTTCAAGCGGGCCGGAGTTGCCGATGCAGGTGGCGCAACCGTAACCCACGATGTAGAAACCGAGCTTCTCCAGGTACGGGGTCAGGCCGGACTTCTCGTAGTAGTCGGTGACGACCTTGGAGCCGGGGGCTACGGACGTCTTGACCCACGGCTTGGACGTCAGGCCCTTGTCCACGGCGTTACGTGCCAGGAGGGCAGCAGCGAGCATGACGGACGGGTTGGATGTGTTGGTGCAGGACGTGATCGAGGCGATCGACACTGCGCCGTGGTCCAACTCAAATTCGCGGCCATCGGCGGTCTTGACGTGCACCGGCGAGGACGGCCGTCCGTGCGCACCGTTGGCAGCCGACGCAACGCGTGCGGTCTCCGTGGTGTGCGAGTCGGCGTGCGTGAAGGACGGCGAATCGGATGCGGGGAAGGACTCGTCCAGGGACTCGTCCACGCTGCCGTCTTCGATGGAGACGTAGTTGTGGATGTCCTTGCGGAACTGCTCCTTGGCATCGGTGAGCTCGATGCGGTCCTGGGGACGCTTCGGGCCGGAGATGGACGGAACAACAGTGGACAGGTCCAACTCGAGGAACTCGGAGAAGCGCAGTTCGCGGGAAGGATCGTGCCAGAGGCCCTGTTCCTTGCTGTACGCCTCGACCAGCGCGACGTTCTCCTGTGAGCGGCCGGTGAGGCGCAGGTAGTCCAGGGTGACGTCGTCGATCGGGAACATGGCTGCCGTGGAACCGAATTCCGGGCTCATGTTGCCGATGGTGGCGCGGTTGGCCAGCGGCACAGCCGCAACGCCCTCACCGTAGAACTCGACGAACTTGCCAACGACACCGTGCTTGCGCAACATTTCGGTGATGGTGAGCACGACGTCGGTAGCGGTGGCGCCGGCAGGGATGCTGCCGTTGAGCTTGAAGCCAACAACGCGGGGAATCAGCATGGAGACGGGCTGGCCAAGCATTGCTGCCTCGGCTTCGATGCCGCCGACGCCCCAGCCCAGGATGCCCAGGCCGTTGACCATGGTGGTGTGCGAGTCGGTACCAACGCAGGTGTCGGGGTAGGCGCGGACTACACCGTCTACCTCGCGGGTCATGACAGTGCGTGCCAGGTACTCGATGTTGACCTGGTGGACGATGCCGGTTCCCGGGGGGACAACCTTGAAGTCGTCAAATGCGGTCTGGCCCCAACGAAGGAACTGGTAGCGCTCACCATTGCGCTGGTATTCGATCTCCATGTTGCGCTCCAGTGCGCCGGAGTTACCGAAGGCGTCAATCTGGACGGAGTGGTCGATGACCATTTCTGCAGGTGCCAAGGGATTGACGCGCTTGGGATCGCCGCCGAGCTCCTTGACTGCTTCACGCATGGTGGCAAGGTCAACAACGCAGGGAACGCCGGTGAAGTCCTGCATGATGACGCGGGCGGGGGTGAACTGGATTTCCGTGTCGGGCTCCGCATTGGGATCCCAACCGGCCAGGGCGCGGACATGGTCCGCCGTAATATTGGCGCCATCCTCAGTCCGCAGGAGGTTTTCAAGCAATACCTTAAGGCTGAACGGAAGGCTGTCTGCGCCCTCTACGGAGTTCAACCGGAAAATTTCATAATCGGTGCCGGCTACATTCAGTACGCCTTTGGAACCGAAGCTGTCCACAGTGCTCATGGCAGGACTCCTCTCGCAACAGTTTCATCTTTGTCGCGTGGTTGGCCGCTAGCCAGTTAGGCGCACCTTACTTAGCCGGGCGGCATCTCTCTTGGTCACCCCGGCCCGCGGCGTTGATTCCTGCGGAGCGGGACTACTACGCCCATCGTAGTGGCATCCATCCAAAGAGTGGCATGCAGCCGCCAAAGCCGGTGCCGCCCGCCGCACTCCGCGGGCGGGCGACACCCGGGCTACGAGGAGGGAACGATCAGCGCCACGGTTTCAAGGTGGTGGGTGTTCGGATAGAGATCGAACGCGCGCAGGGCCTCCAGCCTCCAACCGCCCTGGTGGAAGTAACCCAGATCACGCGCAAAGGATGCAGGATCACAGGACACATAGGCGATTGCCCGGGGGCCGGTTGCCATCAATTGCTTGACCACGGCTTTGCCGGCTCCGGCCCGCGGTGGATCAAGCACCAGGGAGTCGAAGCTCCGGGCGCGCTGGTGGAGGACACGCTCCACGCGTCCTTGAACGATTTCCACCTGTGGTTCACCGTGCAGGTTTTTGCGGGCGTCCCTGCTGGTGCCCGGGGCACCCTCCACCGAAAGCACCGAGCCGGTGACACCGACGGCGTCCGCCAGCGGTGCCGTAAACAGCCCGGCACCGGCATAGAGGTCCGCTACTGCTGCGCCGGGCTGCAAGTACCCACCGCTGGAAAGATAGTCCGTCACAGCGCCCACCAGCGTATCCGGCGCATCCTTGTGGATCTGCCAGAACCCTTCCCCCGTGACACGGTATTCGTGGCCGGCTGCGGTCTCCTGCACCCAGGTCCTCCCGCGCAACTGCAGGACTTCCCCCTTGCTGGGGTCGAAGCTTGCCACCGACACGTCATGCGGCAGCTGCGACAAAATGCTGTGAATCCTCTTGGGGCTTGTGCCCTCCTCCGGCGCCAGCAGAATCAGGGGCCGCGAACCATTGGCAGGGACAGCAACCTCAATGCGGGCGATGCCTGACAGGTCAAGATCCCACAGCTTCAGTCCGTTGAGTCCCGGGAGTGCCAAGGGCATCTCCTTGATGGGAAGCACAACGTCCGAGCGGTGCGCGTGCATGCCCAACCGGCCCTTGGGAGTGACAGCAAAGCTGGCCCGCGTACGCCAGCCGAGGCCGCCGTCGTGATTGTCCCCCACGGCTTCCACCTCGGTGGCGAGGTCCAAACCGGCGAGCCGCTTGAGCTGTTCGGCCAAAACTTCCGCCTTCAGCGCCCGTTGCCGCTGCAGCGAAATGTGCCCAAGCTCGGCACCGCCAACCGGCGGCGCGCCCCGGTTCCACGCGGCCAGTGAGTCCGCGGGCTTCCAGAAATGCGGGACCCGGTCCGGTGAAGGCTCAAGGACCTCGACGACGTCGGCGCGCCAGAAGCTTGATGAGTCGCCGGAGTCGGTCAAGCGGATGCGGACCTTCTCCCCCGGGATGGCGTGCCGGACGAAGATGACGCGCCCTTCGTGGCGTGCGACGAAGTGCCCGCCGTGTGCAATGGGACCAATGTCGACGACAAGTTCAGTACCTGGCCCACTGTGGTTTTCGTTGGCGGGCGTTCCGGCGTGGGGGGAAATGCGATGGGAGGTCATTTAGGTATCCTGCAGTGCCTTTGCTTCTTCGGACGACTTCAGCTGCCACGGAACGCTGGCAACCATGACTCCGGGTTCAAAGTGGAGCCTCGTCTTGATTCTGAGTGCTGTTTGGTTGTGGACCAGTTGTTCCCACCACTTGCCCACGACATATTCGGGGATGTAGACCACGATCAAGTCCCGCGGTGAGTCGCGGCGCATGTTCTTGACGTAATCCATGATGGGGGTCACGGTCTCGCGGTAAGGGCTGGCCAGGACGGTCAGGGGAACCGGAATCTCCAGTTTCTCCCAGTCCCGGACGGTGTGCTCCGTCTCCTCGGTATTGATGTCGACTGTTATCGCGTCAAGGCGCGAGGGCCGTGACGCCCTGGCGTAAGCCAACGCCCTGAGGACCGGCTTGCGGACGTGTGAAACAAGCAAGACCGCGTGGACACGCGTAGGCAACGCACGCGGCGACGAGTCCTCGTCCACCGCCAGTTCCCTGGCCACGTTGTCATAGTGGGCACGGATGCTCCACATGATGAGGAACAGAATAAACATGGCGAGCAAAGCGATCCAGGCGCCCTGCTCGAATTTGGTGATCAGGACGATCACCAGGACCAGTGCAGTCATGCCAAAGCCGACCATGTTGATGGTGCGCGACTTGAAAATCCTCCGGCGCACGGCCTTGTCCCTGGCCAGTTTCAATTCGCGGCCCCAGTGCCGGACCATGCCGAGCTGACTGGCCGTGAACGAAATAAAGACGCCCACGATGTAGAGCTGGATCAGCTTGGTCACATCTGCGTTGAACGCGAGGATCAGGACCAGCGCGCCTGCGGCCAAGGCCAGGACGCCGTTGCTGAACGCGAGCCTGTCGCCACGGGTTCTGAGTTGACGCGGGAGGTAGCCGTCCTGGGCAAGTATCGAGCCAAGTACCGGGAATCCGTTGAAGGCGGTGTTGGAGGCGAAAACCAGGATGACGCCCGTGGCAGCAACCACGACATAGAAAAGTATGGAGCCCGAACCGAAGATGGTGTCCGCGATCTGGCTGATGGCTGGAGTCTGGATGTACCCCTCTGGAAGAGGCTTGCCGTCCACCAGGAATTCCCGGGCCGGATCCAGGACGATGTGCACTTTGGTGGCGTTCGCCAAGTAGAGGATTCCCGCCAGCATGGAAGCAGCAATAACCCCAAGCAACAACAACGTGGTGGCCGCGTTCTTACTCTTCGGCTTCTGAAAATTGGGGACGCCATTACTGATGGCCTCAACACCGGTCAGGGCAGCAGCGCCCGAAGAAAAGGCACGCAGAAGCAGGAAGGCCCCTGCGAGCCCCACCAGGCCTTCATCGAAGCCAGGCTCGGGGACGATGGTGAAGTCGGCGGAGGGCGCCTCGCCCAAGGTGCCGGTGAGGGCCTGGAAGATGCCGACGCCAGTCATGCCGAGGATCGAGGCCATGAAGATATACGTGGGAATGGCGAAGACTGTCCCGGCTTCCTTGACGCCACGCAGATTGACCAGCGCCAGGATGATGACGCCGACCGTGGCGATCAGTGCCTGCTGGCCATGCAGAGCCGGGATGGCAGTGGTGAGGTACGTGGCGGCTGAGGACATGGACACGGCAACCGTCAGCACGTAGTCCACCAGGAGCGCCGAAGCCACCGTGAGCCCGGCGTACTTGCCCAGGTTGACGTTCGCGATCTCGTAGTCGCCGCCGCCGGACGGATACGCGTGGACGTTCTGGCGGTAGGACGCCACCACTGTGAGCAAAACCACCATGACGGCGAGGCCAACAAGCGGTGAGAATGCCACAGCACTGACTCCGGCAAGGGCCAGTGTCAGCAGGATTTCGTCAGGAGCATAAGCTACCGAGGACAAGGCATCCGAGGCGAAGATCGGCAATGCGATGCGTTTGGGCAACAAGGTGTGGGACAGGCGGTCATTCCTGACTGGCCGGCCCACCAACACCCGCTTCGCGGCATTCAGAATTGTCAGCACTCCGCAAAGCTACTCTGAATCCCCAGCGATGTCATGACGGTTGTCGCAGGCAACCCACGCCGCAACGGTAAAGTCATACCGAGCGGGACTGACAACACACATAAAGGAGACATGGTGGCTCACTTCGTGATCATGGGCTGCGGCCGTGTTGGCGCAACCCTGGCGCACACCTTGGAGGATGCGGGCCACTCGGTCGCCATCATCGACCAGGACGAGCGGGCCTTCCGCCGGCTGCGCAACACCTTTACCGGGCGCAAGGTCACCGGCGTCGGCTTCGACCGGGACACCCTCAAGCAGGCGGGCGTGGAAGAGGCCTACGCCTTCGCTGCCGTCTCCAGTGGCGACAACTCAAACATTTTGGCCACGCGCGTGGCCCGCGAGACATTTCATGTTGCCCATGTTGTGGCACGAATCTACGATCCCGGACGCGCCGAGATCTATCAGCGCCTTGGTATCCCCACAGTCGCAGCCGTCCGTTGGAGCGCCGACCAGGTCCTCCGCCGCATACTTCCCGAGCAGCATTTGGCCGGCGACTACCGCGAGCCATCAGGCCGCCTCGTGTTGGCCGAAGTGGACCTGCACGAAGACTGGATCGGGCACAGCCTCAGTTCCATCGAAGCTGCCTCCGGAATCCGCATCGCCTTCCTCACCCGGTTCGGTGAAGGCCTGCTGCCCCAATCCGGGACGGCATACCAGGAGGGCGACACGGTCCACGCGATGCTGAGCCTGGACCGAACGTCCGAGATCAGCCGGATCCTCGTCAAAGCACCCGCCAAGGAGTCTTAGTGAAAGTTGTCATCGTTGGCGCAGGAAGCGTCGGCTCGTCCATTGCGCGTGAGCTGCTCGCCCACAAGCACCAGATTCTCCTCATCGACCTGAAGCCCGAGGTGATTGGCCGCAGCGGGCTGCGGGGCGCACGCTGGTTGGTGGGCGACGCTTGCGAACTCAGCACCCTGCAGGACGCAAAACTCGAGGACGCCGACGTCGTGGTTTCCGCCACTGGCGACGACAAAGTCAATCTGGTGGTCTCCCTGCTTGCCAAGACGGAATTCGGCGTGGGACGCACTGTAGGGCGCGTGAACAACCCCAAAAACGACTGGATGTTCAACGATTCCTGGGGCGTCGACGTGGCCGTTAACACCCCGCAGCTCATGACGGCGCTCGTGGAAGAGGCCGTTGAAATCGGCGACATCGTCCGCCTGCTGACACTCCAGACAGGCGTGGCATCGATCGTGGAATTCACCGTTCCGCATGATTCCCACGTCATCGGCAGCACGGTGGGTGGGATCGACTGGCCCGAGGACGCCACGTTGGTTGCGATTCTGCGCGACCAGGCGCCGATCACGCCTACCCGGGATGATGTGCTTGACGGTGGTGACGAGCTCTTCTTCGTCACCACCATCGCAGCTGAGGACGGCTTGCGGGCACTTTTGTCACCGGCTTCCGACGACGGCGGGGAACCTCGTGAGGGCGCCCCCGAAGCTGCCGATCAGTCCGCTGAGGACGACGGCTTCGACGGTTGAGGTGCCGGCTTGGTTACCAGCCAGGCAACCCATAGTCCCAGGATGTACAGCGGGGCGCCCATCAGGAGCCTGGTGGTCGCCAACGCTGTCAGGCCAGCCTCACCCATGAAGTACAACGGCACCTGCACCACTAGGCGCAACGCCAGCACCGCCACGACGATCCACGTGCCCAGTTTGTAGGCCCGTAGTCTTTCCTGGTCTTTGCGCCACTCGAGTCCTTCGTTGCGCACGAAGCCGAAGAGCAGACCGGCTATGGGCCACTTCAGCACGATGGACAGCACCATGGCGGCTATGTAGGCAATGTTCGTGAAGAATCCGAGGACATAGAAGTCTTCGGCCTTGCCCGTGGTGTTGGCCAGCCAGGCAGAAATTCCAACCCCCACCACGCCGGCAAGTGCTTGGGTCAGGGGGCGCCGCTGGATCAGCCGGACCACCGTGAAGACCGCGGCAGCAGCCAACGCTGCAACCAAGGCAGGGGTCAGGTCCCGGGTGACGGTGAAAGCTACCAGGAAAACCAAGCCCGGAAGGATGCTCTCGGCAATGCCTTGCCATCCGCCAGCTGACTTCAGCATGTCCACGTGGCCCGCGCTGTTCCTGTGGAGGCCGGCCTTTTCAGCGTACCCGGCGGCGATATCGGACACACTGGGACCTTCCACGGCGGGTTTTGCGGCGTCACGCCCGGGTGCTGTTTGGTCTTCGGGAACAGCATCCCCGGTGTTCTGCGGTTCTGATCCGTTGGCCACGGTCATAGGTGCTCCTGACGGGAAAGTATTTCGTAGCGTGGATTGAACATGGCCGGCAGTCCGTCGACTTGTGTCACCATGCCGTTCAGGCGAAGCTGCACACCGGCTTCGATGCCTGGAACCCGCAACCTGCCCAGCCAGATAACGCGAAGGCGGTCATATGGCCTCCTGGCTCCCCCGGCTGGCGGTTGGGTTCCGGGCCGCAAGGCATCGACAACCACAGCCGAGAAGAACGGCTGTTCACTGGGCGGCTGGTGCGTCACCGATTCGATGAATCCGGTGCATACCGCCCGGCCCCGTGCTGGAAGATCACGCACTCCGTCGGCTTGGGGCCACCGGTCGGCTGCCCCGTTGTGACCTGGCGTGTCAGCCAATCTGGGTGATCTCCGGCCCTCGCTCCGGCTGCTCCATCACGGGGGCACCTTGCGGGGCGCCGGCTTGCCCGGGCACGGCAGCGTCCTTGGGCAGGCGGAGCTGGAGAAGTTCCCGGGGCGGCATCGGGTTGTCGCCACGGACAACGACCACACGGCGGAAAAGCTCTTCCAGACCCGTAGCGGCCTCACGTTCCAAGGCAGCCGGTCCTCCAAGGACACCACGGAGGAACCAGCGCGGCCCGTCCACGCCCATAAAGCGGGCTGCCCGGAAGCCGCGGCTGCCATCGGCGGCTTCGGCTGGCAGCTTCGCGACGAGCTCAGTACCGAAGGTCCCGGAGATTTCTTCCGTTTCCCCGCCCTGGCTCGTCACGGACTGAGTGATCTGTTCCCGGATCTCGTCCCACAGGCCTTCGGAACGGGGGGCCGCAAACGCCTGGAGCTGCAGGCTGGAACCGTTGAGGTCCATGGTCACTGCCACCACGCGTTGGGTGGCTTCTTCCACTTCAAGCCTCAGCTGGAGACCTTCGGCCGGTGCGATCAGGAGCGCACCGAGGTCGACGTAGCCGTCATGGTCCTCGATCTCGTCTATGTCCAAGGGGCCTTTGGCGAGCCGGAAATCACCAGGCGTGCCTGCCTGGCCTGATTCCGGGCCTTGTGCCTCGACCCCCGGTTCCCCGACGGTGCCGGCCGATTCCGACCGATCGTCCTTGGACTTCTTGCCGCGCCCAAAAAGCATTGGGTTTTCTCCTTAGTAGTGGTCTATCCCCAAGTAAACCGCAACCACGATAAACCGCGATAACCCACGCCATTGAGGCAAGCGGTAGCCTGCGACACGCGGCGGGTTCAGCAGTTTGCTTAGGCTTTCGGGGCGCTAAAGCCGCCAGTGGACCCGAAGCCGCCGGATCCCCGAACAGATTCGGACAGTTGGTCAACGGTCACGAAACGCGCGTATTCGACGCGCTGAATCACCATTTGTGCAATTCTATCGCCGCGTTTGAGGTCAATGGCATGGTTTTGGTCGGTGTTCAGCAGCGTGACTGCGATTTCGCCACGGTAGCCTGCGTCCACAGTGCCTGGAGCGTTCACCACGGTGAGTCCATGCTTGGTGGCCAGGCCTGAACGGGGGTGGATGAGCGCCACGAATCCGTCCGGCAGTGCGATGGAGACGCCGGTGGGAACGAGTTTGCGTTCACCGGGGGCGAGGTGCACATCCTCACGGGCCCGGAGGTCCGCGCCTGCGTCGCCTGGGTGCGCGTAGGACGGGGCTTCCAAACCGCTGTCGAGCATTTTCAGCTGCACGTCCAAAGTAGGTGCGCCGTAGGCTGCGCGGGCATCACCTGCCTCCACGGCTGAAGGGGCGGCGTCTGAACTGAATACTGCGGTCTCATTGCTCACAGTGGTCCATTCTACGGGGAGCGGCCACCAGCAGGACCGCCCATGTCAGCGGCAGGCGTGACCCTGGGCGCCGCGGCAGTCCACGGCCCGATAAGCTGGAGGCATGCCTACGCCTGACCAGTCCTCCCCTGTGCCTGCCCGGAACACCCCCTCAGCCTCCGAGGTCCTGTACACCGAAAAGCTGTGGCCGTCAGTGTGGATCTGGGTTGTGGTGGTTGGCCTGTCGGGCGCGGGCGTCCTGATGTTTGGCCCCATCAGCGCAGCCACGGGCATTATTGCCGCCCTGGTCCTGCTGGCCATCATGACCATCATGTTGGTGCTCTCCACGCCCACCATCACCGTCACTGCCGACACGGTCCGGGTTGGCAGGGCAAGCATCGACCGCAAGTTCGTAGGCTCTGTCCAGGCCTTCAAGAAGGCGGAAGCTACAGCCGAGCGGGGCCCGCGCCTCAATGGACTGGCCTACATGTGCTTCCGTGGCTGGATTGACCCTGTGGTCAAGATTGAGATCACCGATCCAGCTGACCGCACTCCGTACTGGCTCGCGTCGTCCCGCCGGCCCGATGAGCTTGTCACCGCCCTGAGCGCCCCGCGGGACTAACACCGGCCGGGACAGTACACCTAGCTCTCACACTCCTTGCAATACAGGTGGCCGCCCCGCTCTGTAGCGATCTGGGACCTGTGCTTGACGAGGAAACAGTTGAAGCAGGTGAATTCGTCCGCCTGCGGTGGCATGACCTGGATAAGGAGCTCTTCTCCGGAGAGATCCGCTCCCGGCAGTTCGAAGCCGTCAGCCAGTTCGGTCTCATCGACGTCCACCGCGGAGGATTGCTTCCCCGACTGGCGCGTCTTAAGTTCCTCAAGGGAATCCTCACTGACGTCTTCCTCGGTCTTTCGCGGAGCATCGTAATCGGTGGCCATGGTCCTTCCTCATCCTCCATACACGCTGTGGGTGGGATACCTGTTTCGGGTGGATCCCGGCGGTACGTCCGCCGCCGGTGTAAGTGCGCAACGCCGGACGCCCCGGATTTGTGCCCGATATCGGCCAGATTGTCCTCCCACGGTTTGGAAAAGTCCATAGTCCCTGCCTTGGCCCGAAAGTACTCCGGATCACGCCGCTTTCACCGGAATATCACGGCACGCCCTCGTTCCTAGTAGGAAAACACCCCGACGGGTGGCAGAGTTTCGAATGTCAGTTATGCCATGTGGTGGAGGGTGTTATGCAGGATCTACGACTGGTAGGCGTCCACGACGACGGCGGGCATCTGCTATTGAGCGGCCCCGGCGGTGCGATGTTCCAGCTTCCGATCGACGAGGCTTTGAGGGCCGCGGCGAGCCGGACCCCTGCCCAAGTGGCGGCCCGTGCGTCAAACACACCCATCGCCATGTCTCCCAGGGATATCCAGTCCAGGATCCGCAGCGGAGCTACGGCTGCGGAAGTCGCGGAACTGTCAGGTCTCCCCCTTGCCAACGTCCAGCGTTACGAAGGCCCGGTCCTCGCGGAGCGTGAGTACGTGGCCCGCCAAGCACGGAACATCGAGGTTGCCTCCCCTGCCCCCGGCCACGACATCTATCGCTCGGCGTTTGGCGACAACCCGGCCACCCTGGGCGAAATGGTGGACCACAGGCTCGCTGCCCACGGTATCGATTCCTCCACGGTCGAATGGGACTCGTGGCGCCGCCCCGACGGTTCCTGGACCGTCGTCGCACGTTTCGAAACCGTTCCTGGCACCCACGGGAGCATCGGCGAGGAACCTCCCGCCATGTGGACCTTCAGCCCGCAGCGCAAGTCATTGCAGAACGCCAACCGCTGGGCCCAGCAGCTCAGTGAACTCGAACCGTTGGATGGACCTGTCCCAGCCCGCAGGCTTGCGGCCGTCTCGGACCGGCCTTTCGACTTTGAATCGGACGCCGAAACGGCCGCCCGCGCCTCGGCGAAAGAATCGGACAGCCTCCTGGAAATGCTCCGTTCGCGTCGCGGCCAGCGCCTGGGCGTGGACGAGGATGCGGACGACGCCCTCGCTGTCCTGCTGAGCAATGTTCCCGCCGCCCACCCGCGGCCGGGTGAGGAACTGGATGAAATCCACGAGGAACCCGCCGCCGCAGACCCCGAACCAGCCACGCCTGTTGCAGAAGAAGCTCCTCGCAAGGACGGGCGGCCGTCCATGTTGTCCCGGCTGAGCCTGGCGCCCCGGCACTTCGAGTCACACGACACTGACGACGACGATTCGCTGAAGCTCCACGACGGCGTCAGCACGGAGACCCGCGAAATCACCGTAGTAGCCAGCCCGCTTCGTCCGGTTACGTCCCTGTCGGGCCGCAAGCCCGCTGGGCTTGACGAACTCCTGGGTGGCGGCAGCGCGCCCCGCGCCGAGGGTGAACCCGTGCGCGGAGAATCCCTACGCGGGGAATCCTTGCCGGAAGACCACAAGGACGGCACACCGGCGGATGAGTCCAAGGACTCCGACGTTTCCAAGGACATTGACGCACCTGCGGAACGTCAGCCTTCAAGGCCAAAGAGGTCCAGCATCCCCAGCTGGGACGAGATCGTTTTCGGAGCCCGCGGAGACTAGCTGGAGGCTTGGCTGCGGTGAAGCTCCCCCGCACCCGGCCATAGACAGGCATCAATGTCGAACGGCAGCGGCTGGTCTGCTCCGGCCATCAGGTTGGCGCCATGCGCCGTGACGCGACGCATGTAGTGGCGCCGGCACAATGTCTCATAGCCCACGACGGTTTCATCTCCCACGGCACCCGTATCCGGGATCCCGGAGGCTTCGTCGTCGTCGGCAGTGGGAGCTACGTCGCCCACCATTACCTGCTCGCCTTCCACCACCATGATGCCGTTCAACGTACGGGCGTTCTGCGTTGCCCGGCGGCCACACCAGCACAATGCTTCCACCTGCAGCACCTGGACTTTGTCGGCCAGCTCAATCAGCCGCTGCGAGCCAGGGAACAGCCTGGTGCGGAAGTCGGACGTGATGCCGAATGCGAAGACGTCCACTTCCATCTCATCCACCACGCGGGCCAGCTGCTCCACTTGGGCGGGCGAATAGAACTGCGCTTCATCGCAAATGAGGTAGTCCACACGGAGTCCGCTGGTGCGACGGACCACCACTTCGTCCCAAAAGTCAGTGCAGCGCTCAACCTCAACGGCGTCGGTTTGCAGGCCAAGCCTGCTGGAGATCGTCGAGTCCCCGGCACGGTCGTTGCAGCTGAAGCGGACCCCTCCACGGCCCCTTGCGCGGTGGTTGTGGTCCATCTGCAGGGCCAGGGTGGACTTACCGCAGTCCATGGTGCCTGAGAAGAAAACCAGCTCAGCCACGTTTGCCCTTCTTTCCTGCGGCGGGGAAGCACAGCAAGGGAACTTCGCGCTCGGCTTTGGTCAACGAGCCGTGTTGGCCCACTACCTCCAGCGATGTGGGCCGGGCACGGCGGGTGTCATAGAGCGCCAAGGTGTCGCGGGCGGCGATCATGACGTCGCCGATGCGGGGTGCCACTTCCGGGCGGACCGCACCGAACAACCCGGCGTCCACGGCCTGGTCCCGGGTGAAGGCCCAGATCCGTTCGCCAAAACGACTGCGCCAGGCAGCGATGAGGGCGGCCCGGTGTGCCTCCGTGGCGTCAGGCTCAAGGTAAAGATGCACCATGCGTGGCTCGCCGGCAGTGTGCCGGACTCCGGCCACCAGCGATTCGTCAGCGGAGTAGTCGATCCGCTGGGATTCGGGAACATCCAGCATGCCGTGGTCACCGGTGAGCAGGATGGTGGTGCCTGTCGGCAGCGTTGCGGAGAGCCTTTTCACAGTGGAGTCGAGTTCTTCGAGCTGGTGTTCCCACCGATCCGACTGGCAGCCGTAGCGGTGGCCGGCTTTGTCCAGCTCATTGACGTAGAAATACATCAAGGAGCGGCCGCCACCGGACATTGCTTCCGCGGCCGCGGCCGTACGTGCATGCAGCGTGGTGCCGCCAACAAAGCGGCTCCCCCGGAGCGCGGCTTGCGTCATGGGTGAGTTGCCGAACTGCGGCAGGCTGACTGTCACGACGTCCAGTTCTGCCGCGAGGCGTTCAAAGATGGTCGCATGGGGCTGCCATTTCACCGGGTCCACCTGTGAGTCCCAGTTTCCCAGGAGGTTGACTACCTTGTCCTGCGCCGGATCAAGGACGTCATAGCCCACCATGCCATGTTGCCCGGCCGGCAAACCGGTGCCCAGGCTCGCGAGGGACGCGGCCGTTGTGCTGGGGAATGCCGAGTCGATCCACTGCGGGGTGTTGCGTTGCCCGTCAGCGAGAACTGAGCGGAGGAATGGCGTGTGGGAGACCTTCGACTTGAGAAGGTTCCGGCCCAAACCATCGGCCAGGACAACACAGACGCGCTTCGATGACGGCAACTGGAGGTGGTTGGTGAAGCCGGGCACGCCAAGCGCTGCTGCGGAACTTGTGAAAACTTCCGCGATGGATTTGCTCCCGAACAGCGGTGCCGAGGGAACATCGGTCGCCGACGCACTCCCGGACGAGGCGTCTCCGTGCCCCTGTGCGGTTTCCCTCAACGCTGGTGTCCGCGGCTCAGGCGGTTGCTGAAGACGCCCGAACGCGGCCGTGGAGCGGGGATGCTGGGGTGCTGGACAGGAGTGGGATTACCCGTATTGACGGCGCGTAGGGCGCGGGCAAAGAGCTTGGCATCCTGGACCGCCTGCAGTCCATCTGCTTCAGCGCTGATGCGCAGCACAATGTCTTCCTGCGCGATGGTTCCGCTGTAACCGTGGTCGGCCTCGCATTGGGGGTCTCCGCAACTTGCCGGCCCCATGTCCAGGCGCTGCCCGCCGGACCACGCGATGGAGACCGTGAGCTCCCGGACAGGATCGGAGGGCTTGTAGTCCTGGGGTTGGGAGTACATGTAGCTCAGGACCACCGAGCGGATCTGTGCCACCGGTACGGACTCCGTGGAAATCTGCGCGACGATCTGCTCGCCGGCTTCATCCAGCTGCTGGTCGTCAACATGGGTGATCACCAACATGTCTTCGGTGAGCACCAACACGGTGATATGCCTGCGGACCTCGGCGCGGTCGAAGTGTGTCTCCAGATGGACCAGGTGGGAAAGGCACTCCCGGCCGTCCAGGGCGTCGTCGACGACGTCGGCCACCAACCGCGGGTAAAACCCTGCCTGCTGCAGCGCCTGGTCCAGGCTCTGCCCCTGCGAGCTGTGGTTGTGCGCTGTGTGGTGCCCGGTGTTGGACGGGCGTGATTGAGGCGTCGGAGACTGGGTGCTCATTCCCCCATTTTCACAGATCGCTTGATGACTTCCTAACCGCCTGCTCCGCCCTGTGGCTAACTTCGCATGGCACGGCGAGCGCTGTCGGTACGCTGCGCGGCATTGCCGATCCAGACCTCGGCGCCGAGGATTGTGGCGCCTGAGGGACCGGCCAGGACGGGATTGAATTCCACGAGTGCAATTCCCGGGTGGTCATCCTTCAACTTGGCGAGCCTGGAGGCGATGTCCTCCAAGGCGGCCACATCCACGGCAGGCAGCCCTTGGTAACCGAACAGCTTCCGGGAGGCCCTCGGCGAACGGATGACGTCATGCAGGTCCGCAGCCGAGAGCGGCGGGACCCGGTGGGCCCAGTCGTCCAGCAGGTTTACTGCATCGCCTGCCAATCCAAAGGAAAGCACAGGTCCCAACAACGGATCCTCCATGGCGCGGAAGGTGCAGGCCTGTCCCACCGGAGCCATGGCCTGAACCTCAAGCGACGGTGATCCGTAGGGTTCCAGCGCGCGCCGCATCTGGGCAACGTTCTGGCGCAGCGACTCAGCGTCCTGGATGTCCAGCCGCACACCGCCCAGGTCCAGTCGGTGCCGGAGCGCAGGATCGGTGGTCTTCAGGACCACGGGCCAGCCCACTGAGTCCGCCGCTTGCACCGCTTCATCCGGGGTGCCGAATCCAAGCGTTGGCACCACCTTGATTCCGTAACCCGCAAGCAGTGCCGCGGCAGCACCGGCGTCGAGCTTCCTGATCTTTTCGCCGGTGACACCGGCCAGCATTGCCGTCAGCGCTTCCCGGGTGCCATCCACGTCGCAGCCGTCCGGTTCGACGAACAAGCCCTGGTCCCTGTCACGCCACTGGGCATAGCCAACAATCGCGGCCAACGCTGCCACTGCGGCGCCGGCGTTCGAGTAGCACGGAAGCACGGGGCTGCCCGCAGCACCTAGCATCCCTTCCACATGCATGGAGGGGTCAAGAATTCCGGTGAAGGCCGCAACAACCGGCTTTCCAGCCTCCGCTGCACATTCCGCCAGGACACCTGCCAACGCTTCCACCGTGAGCCCGCGGGCAGGGAGAAGGGCGGCAATCACCGCGTGGACGGAGTCGTCGGCGAGGCTTTCCATGAGGCTGTTCCGAAGTGCCGGGAGCGCAAGCGACATGCCGGCGTCGAGGTCAACCTCCGTCACCAAGCGGCTGACGTCCAGTCCAAGGGGTCCTGCGCTGTCTGCCACCACTTTTCCGAGGGCTACCGAGTTGGAATAGACGGCGACGCCGGGGCCCTGCGGCAGCGCCTGGGATGAAACGATCTGGGCGATGTCCATGAGCTGTTCAATGGTCTCAACCCGGATGACGCCGGCCTGGCGCATCATGGCATCCACTGCGGCGGCAGGCGCCTGGGTGGTGCGCACTTCATGTCCGGGGGGCAGGCTCAGGCCCGTCACGTCCGACTTGGCAACGATCACCGGCTTGCTCCGGGACAACCGACGCGCCAGGCGGGAAAACTTACGGGGGTTACCGATGGACTCCAGGTACAGGCCCACGGCGGAGGTATCGGCGTCGTCCTCCCAGTACTGCATGGCGTCGTTGCCGGAAACGTCGGCGCGGTTTCCGGCCGAGAGGAACGAGGACAATCCGAGTCGTCGGCGGCTGGCTGCCGCATACACGGCAATGCCCACAGCGGCCGATTGGCTGAACAGGCCCAGGCTCCCCCTCGGCGGCATGGTGGGCGCCATGGATGCATTGAGGGATACGGACGGGTGGGTGTTGAGTATTCCGAGGGACTCCGGGCCGATCACCCTCATGCCGTTCGCCCTCGCGCGGCGCACCAACTCGTGCTGGCGCGCGAGGCCCCGCTCGCCGTCGTCGGCAAAACCGGCAGTGGCCACCACTATGCCCTTGACGCCTGCGGCAGCGCAGTCGTCCACCACCTTGGGTACTTCCTCGTAGGGCACCGCGATGATGGCCAGCTGGACCGGACCTGGAATTTCCGACAATTTTCCGAAGGAGACCATGCCGGCAAGTTCGAACGCCTCAGGGTTGACGGCGTAGACCGGACCCGTGAAGCCACCTTCGATGATGTGCTCGAGCAATTGATACCCGACAGTTCCCCACTTGCGGCTGGCCCCAATAACGGCCACCGACGACGGCGACAACAAGTCGCGCACGCTGCGCGCCTCCGCGCGGTGCTCACGGGACTCCATCACGGCCCTGGATTTCTCCGTGGGGTCGATGTTGAACTCGACGCTCACCACGCCATCGTCGAATTGCCGGGTGAGGTCATAACCGGCGTCGGCAAAGACCATCAGCATCTTCCGGTTATCGGGAAGGACCTCGGCGGTGAACCGCCGGATGCCGTTCTCGCGGGCAGCAACGGCAAGGTGCTCAAGCAGGATGGAGCCGATCCCGCGGCCCTGGTGGGCGTCCGAAATGTTGAAGGCGACTTCAGCCTCGTCCGGATCATCCAACCGGTCGTAGCGGCCAATACCCATGATTTCGCCGCCGATGGTGATCACGAAAGCCACGCGGTTGATGTGGTCAACTTCGGTGAAGCGCCGCACTTCCTTGCCCGAGAGCCGGGGTTTGAAAGAAAAGAACCGCATGTAGATCGAAGCCTGCGATTGGCCCGCGTGGAACGCCTGCAAGGCGTCGCCGTCCTCGGGCCGGATGGGGCGAAGGTGGGCTGTCCCGCCATCGCGCAGCACGACATCGGCCTCCCAATATTCCGGATAAATGCCAACGCCGGGCTGATCCACCATAGGCTTAGCCTAGCTAAAACATCCGCAGTACGACTTTCAAGGATTCACCGACCCCATGGCCCGCAGCCAATCTTCCGCACGCAAAGCCGAGCCCCTCGGCGATTTCACCGAGAACATCGTCGATATTGACGTCACTTCCGAGATGGAAGGCTCCTTCCTGGAGTACGCCTACTCAGTGATCTATTCGCGTGCCCTCCCGGACGCACGCGACGGCCTGAAGCCTGTCCAACGGCGCATCCTGTACATGATGGCCGACATGGGGCTGCGCCCTGACCGTGGACACGTCAAGAGTGCCCGCGTCGTGGGCGAGGTCATGGGTAAGCTCCACCCGCACGGAGACGCCGCGATCTATGACGCCATGGTGCGTATGGCACAGGACTTCTCCCTGCGCCTGCCGCTGATCGACGGACACGGCAACTTCGGCTCGCTCGACGACGGCCCGGCAGCACCGCGTTATACCGAGGCGCGCCTGGCGGCCGCTGCGCTGACAATGACGGATCATCTCGACGAAGACGTAGTGGACTTCGTCCCCAACTACGACAACCAGCTGACCCAGCCTGACGTCCTCCCGGCCGCATTCCCCAACTTGCTGGTGAACGGCACCACCGGCATCGCGGTGGGCATGGCCACCAACATGGCGCCGCACAACCTCGTTGAGGTCATCGCCGCCGCCCGCCATTTGATTGCCAACCCTGACGCCACCCTTGAAGACATCATGAGGTTCGTCCCGGGGCCCGACCTCCCCACTGGCGGCCGCATAGTGGGCCTGGACGGAATCCGCGACGCCTATGCCACCGGCCGCGGTTCCTTCAAGACCCGCGCCAAGGTGGAGGTGGAACAGCTTTCCGCACGACGCACGGGCCTGGTTGTCACCGAGCTCCCCTACATGGTGGGCCCGGAAAAGGTCATCGAGAAGATCAAGGACGCCGTCAACGCCAAGAAGCTGACCGGCATCAGCGATGTGGTTGACCTGACGGACCGCAACCACGGCCTTCGCTTGGTCATTGAGCTCAAGAACGGCTTCAACCCCAACGCCGTCCTCCAGCAGCTGTACCGGTACTCGCCCATGGAAGACTCCTTCGGGATCAACAACGTGACGTTGGTGGACGGCCAGCCGCAGACGCTGGGCCTCCTGCAGTTGCTGCAGGTGTACGTCGAACACCGCCTGAACGTTGTGCGCCGGCGTACCTCCTTCCGCCTGGGCAAGAAAAAGGACCGCCTCCACCTGGTGGAGGGCCTGCTGATCGCGATCGTGGACATCGACGAGGTCATCCAGGTCATCCGGTCCTCCGATGAAGCCTCGGCAGCGCGTGAGCGGCTGATGTCCATTTACGACCTCACCGAGATCCAGGCCAACTACATCCTGGAACTGCGGCTGCGGCAGCTGACCAAATACTCCCGCCTTGAACTGGAGAAGGAGCAGGACGAGCTTCGCCGTGAAATCGAAGCGCTCGAAGCCATCCTTGCTTCGGATGAGCTGCTTCGCGATCTTGTATCCGGTGAGCTGGCCGTTATCGCCGAGAAGTACGGCACGCCCCGCCGCACTGTGCTCCTCGAATCCGAAGCGGTCTCCCCCACGGTGGCTGCGGCCCTCGCGGCAGCCACCCCTGGTCCCAAGGGCAAGGCCGCCGCGCTGCCCCTTGAAATTCCGGACGACCCCTGCTGGGCACTGCTCAGCGTTTCCGGCCAGATCGCCAGGACGTCCAACCAGGAACCCTTGGCCGAAGCAGGGCCGCGGGCCAAGCATGATGTCTTCCGGTCGGTCGTTAAAACCACTGCCCGCGGCGAGATCGGTGCCGTCACTTCCCAGGGCCGCATGCTGCGCCTGCAGGTGATGGACATGCCCACCCTCCCGCCGGTCTCCGGCCTGCCGAACCTCGCCGGGGGCGTGCCGGCGAAGGACTTCATCACGCTGGTCAAGGGTGAAACCCTGGTGGCGTTCGTTCCCCTGGATGCAATCCTGGCCATTGGCACGGTCCAGGGCGTCGTGAAACGTGTGCAGCCGGACTACCCGCTGAACCGCGAGGACTGGGAAATCATCGCCCTGAAGGACAAGGATTCAGTCCTCGCCGTTGAACCGGCACAAGAGGACGACGTCGATCTCGTCTTCGTGACAAGGCAGGCGCAATTGCTCCGGTTCAGCGCCTCCAACGTCCGGCCGCAGGGCCGCACGGCGGGTGGCATGGCCGGCATCAAGCTGGCCGCCGGCGATGATGTGATCCACTTCGGTACCGTGCGCGCCAACGATCCTGCCGCCGTCGTGGTGACCATTGCCGGCACCAATGGCGCCCTGCCCGGCACGGCACCAGGAACCGCAAAGGTCACAGCCTTCGACGAGTACCCAGCCAAGGGGCGGGCCACCGGTGGAGTGAGGGTGCACCGCTTCCTGAAGGGCGAGGACACATTGCTGATGGCATGGGCCGGGCACGGACCCGCCAAAGCATCATCCGCGGCCGGGGTTGCCAGGGCGCTTCCGCACGAGCACGGCCGTCGGGATGGCTCGGGCGTGCCGTTGTCACAGCCGGTAGAGGCGATTGGCCCGAGCATGGCGTGGACAGAGACCGCCGGGTAATCAGCAGTGCACGGCAAAGGCCGGGGCTGGACACTCCGGCCTTTGCTGTTGCCGTGGCCTGCGGGCCACCGCATGGGCTAGCCGTTGTGGTTGAGGCTCAGAATGTTTCCCTCGCTGTCCAGGAACCATGCTGCAGCGCTGCCGTCAGGCATCGTGGCGACCCCGTCCTCGGTCTTCAATCCAGGGAAGTCGTAGTCTTCAAACGTGACTCCCTTGCCGCGGAGCTCCTCCACTGCGGCCTTGACATCGCTGACCATCCAACCCATCTGGGTGTTCTTCGCCGACCCGGCGTTGGGGGTCTGGTACACGAAGAATCCCGTTCCATCGCCGCACCTGTATTGGAGGTTGTCGTCGGCGTCCGGATTTTCGGGTTCGAGTCCGAGTTTCTCGCTGTAGTACGCGCGGGCCCGGGCGATGTCCTGTGCCGGTAGGACGGCACCAACCTGCTGATCCTTGAGCATGTTCTTCTCTTTTCCGGCTCTCCCCCCGGAACGAACTTTACTCTTGGGCGGGCAGGTAAGTAATTGGAAAACGACACCATATTTCATCGTCTGCAAAGGGGTCCGGGGCGGATCGGCTTAGACTGGCCGCATGCCGATCATCCCTGATGAAAAAGACTGGACCTGGGTACTGTCCGAACCCTGCCCCGAGTGCGGGTTCGACCCTGCCACGGTGACTCCTTCCACGGTGCCGGGCACGGTCTTGAACATGCTTCCACGGTGGAGGGCTGTCCTCCGCCGCGAGGATGCAGCTGTGCGGCCCAATGACCACACGTGGTCCAACCTGGAGTACGCCTGCCACGTCCGTGATGTCTTCAGCTTGTTTGACCAACGTTTGAACCTGATGCTGACCGAGGACGACGCCCGGTTTGCCAATTGGGACCAGGACCAGGCCGCCATCGACGGAGAATACGGTTCGGCAGATCCCCGGACCGTGGCCGACCAGCTGGAGGCCGAGGGCCAGGAAATCGCCGAGTCGTTCGCCCGCGTGGTGGAGGATGATTGGCAGCGCTCCGGAACGCGGAGCAACGGGTCCTCGTTCACTGTGCTGACGTTCTCGCAGTACTTCCTTCACGATGTTGTCCACCATCTTCATGACGTGGATGGCTAGGAATCCCGGCTAGAGCATCTTCTCCCACGTCATGCTGCGGTTCACCGGCGTATAGCCCATGCCGAGGTAGAGTTCCTGTGCCCCGGTGGGGTTGGCGGAGTCCACATCCAGTGACGCTACGTCCATTCCGGCGTCGATGTACCTTCGCATGGCGTCGGCCAGCAGTGCTTGGGCTATGCGACGGCCGCGGAGGGCGCGCCGCACACCCAGGAGTTCGGTGTAGCCCTCCTTGAATCCGCGATCGGATGCCGAATGGGGGTCGAAGCTGGTCAGCTGGTACCCGGCCACCTCCCCCGTAGCGGAGTCGAGAACCACCGCGCTGAGATCGTGCCGCGCTGTGGGCTCCTCGATGGTGAAGCGCCACGATTCTTCGTCCCTGGGCTCGCTCCCCCAGTGGTCCCGGAAAGCATCGTTGTGCGCTTGGCGTACCGGCTCGAAGAGCGTGGGATCCAAGGTCCTCAGTTCCAGCCCTGCACCCAGCGGGACTTCCGGCAGACCTGCCGACAAGGGTCGGTGCATCTCATTGAACCAGCGCACCGTACCGTAGCCGTGACCCAACAAGAGCGTGGCCTGGTGATCGTGCTGCTCTTCAGTTTGGACGCGGAGCCGGGGTGGGGCGGTGGTGTGCCCGGCTGCCTGGTCGGCCTGGAACCGCCTGCGGACCTGCTCTTCCTGCCACACCAGGACAGCGGAGCCGATTCCGCGTTGTTGCCATTCGGGATCGACACACGCCATGCCCGTGGCTTTGTCGCCCCTGGGGTTTTTGGAGATCCGCCCGTAAGCACGAGCAGTTCCCCCGGAGTCCAGGCCCAGCAGCGTGCTCGTCCGGGGCGGATTCTTACTGGACTCCAGGATGTGGATCAGGTCGCCGCGCTTTTCGTACCACGCAGGATGTTCGACGGCGGCAGTCCGGGCAATCAGTCCGGCCCAGTTGTCGAGGTCTTCCATGGTGGCTGGCCGCCACTGCAGTCCGGTGGCGTCGGCGTCAGGCAAGGCTTGGCTTGGGGCTTCGAAAGACATGCCAACAGGCTACTGAGGGGTAGGCCTTCCCACCAGCTCCGGCGCGCCCACGGCTGGGTAAGCAGCGGGCCGCGCTGCAGGCAGCTCAAGTCGCGCGTCTGCCGGATCGATGTCTTCGGGGTTATGCGTCACCAGGACTACAGTGACGTCCTTGAGCCCTTTGCGGAGGATGGCCATCATTTCCCGTGCCGAACCGGCATCCAGGTGCGCGGTGGGCTCATCGAGCAACAAGACTGAGGCTCCGGTCAAGAGCGTCCTGGCCATCGCCAGCCGCTGCCGTTCGCCGCCGCTGAGGAAGGAGCCGCCAGGGCCGATGCGGGCGTCCAGCCCACCTGGCAATGCGGCCACCACCCCGTCGAGTCCGACGTCGGCCAAGGCCTTGCGCATGTCGTCCTCACTGGGTTTCGCTCCGGCCGGGCGGCTCAGCAAGAGGTTTCCCCGGATAGTGGAGTCGAAAAGGTACGCCTCCTGGGGGCACCATGCCGCCGCGCCTGTCAACTTGGCACTTCCTTGCGCAAGGGGCAGGAAGCCCAGCAGTACGGACAGTAGCGTGGTCTTTCCCGCGCCCGAGGGTCCGGTCACTGCAAGCCAGCGGCCCGGCCCGGCTTCGGCCGTGAGGCCGGCGAAGGCGTTCGGACCCCCGGGCCAGGCGGCCGCCGCGTCGTTCAACTCAAGTCCCACTTTGCCATCGCGATCCGGGAGCGGCTGCGGGCCGCCGTCGGGCGTTTCGGCACGGTCAACTGCGGCAGGAGCGTCCAGCGCACCTGATTCTGCCACCCTCCCGAGGACAGCTGCGAGCGCCGGGGCTTGTCGTACGGCCGAGACAATACCGCCGAAGGCGTCCACCAAGGCGAGCTGCATCAGGACGACCACTGCCACGAGTTCGGTGGCAACCGAACCGTTGGCAACCGAGGGAGCGCTGAGGGCACCTGCCCACAGGGCTCCCAATGAGCAAGCCAGGACGATCACCGATTGGCCGAGGCCTTCAGCCCATGCCGAGCGTTGGGCGGAGAGTGTGGCTGCCCGATCCTTGGTGCGCAGGTCCTTGAGGAGCGGCCCGGCCACACTGTTGGCCGTCAGTTCGGCCCGGGCATCCAATGCTGCAGCAACGCCACGAAGTACCGCGGAGCGCATTTGCTGTTCGGCCCTGGCCGCGTTCCTGTCAGCCAGGACGGCAAGGAGCGGGGCAAGGGCAAGGCCCGCCACTGACGCCACCACCACGGCGGGAAGCGCTGCGGGCAGAATGATGGCGGTGGCTGCGATCGCTGCTCCGCCGACGCCCACTGCGGTCACTGGGGGAAGCACTACCCGCGGTAGGAGGTCCCGGAGGGTGTCGACGTCATCGACGACCGAGCCCAGCACGTTGCCGCCGTGGAGGAGGCGCCTCAGGGACAGTGCCCTGCGGCTCAGGGTTGCCCACAGTGCTCCGCGGAGATGGGTCATGGCGGCGAACACGGCGTCATGGGTGAGGAGCCGCTCGCAATAGCGCAGCACGGCCCTGCCGATGCCAAAGAACCTGACGCCCACGATTGCGCCGAGCAGGTAAAGGATGGGAGGTTGTTCGCTTGCCCTGATGATCAGCCAGCCGGACAAACCGGACAACGCCACGGCGAACAGGGCGGCCAGGACTGCAACTGTGCCAGCTGCTGCGAACTTCCACTGCACGGGCTTCAGTATCACCAGCAGGCCCTTCAGGCTGCTGGTCTTTGCGGCGGGGTTCATGACGGGGTGGACCACAGCAGCTGCATCACGGGCTGCGGCTGAGTCCGTGGTGTTCCTGGCGCGCACCAGTGGAACCTCAGGCCCGGCCTCATGGCGCTTGCTTCCAATGGGCACCAGGTGCTCGGCGAGCGCACGGGTGTCGGCATCATGGGCCACAAGGATCACGGTGACGGTGCCCCGCAGCGTTTCGATGGCGTTGCGGACCGCCCCCGCTGAGTAGTGGTCCAGGTGTGCCGTGGGTTCGTCCAGCAGCAGGACCGTGGCCCCGGCTTCCACCCTTGCCAGGCCCCGGGCAAGGGCAACCCGGCGCAGTTCGCCGGGACTCAATTCGGCGGGATTCCTGGCTGCCAGGTGTTCAGCTTTTGCCTTCTGAAGGACACGTGTGACTGCCTCGGTGACGTCGCCTTGGTACCCGTCGAGGTACAGCTCCATCTCTTCCTGGACCGTTTCTGCTGCGATGACGGGGTGTTGCGGCACCCATGCCACAGCCCCGGATCCTGTCACGGTTCCCGTGACGGCAGCGTCCGGCCCTGGTCCGATGAGTCCGGCGAGGACGCCCAAGACGGTGCTCTTCCCGGCGCCGCTGTCGCCGTCGAGGGCTGTAATGCTGCCCCGTGGGGCAGTAAAGCTGAGGGGCCCGACGGCGGCCGCGGACCTTCCTCGATAGGTCACCGACAGTCCGCTCACCACAAGGTCGGCTGAGGCTGTGCTCGAGGGGCCACTTGCATGCAGTGGTTGGTGGGCCGGTGCCTCCAACACGGCGTTGGTGGTTTCCAAGGCTGCCCGGCCGTCGTCGCTGGCGTGGTGGGCTGTGCCCAGCTCCCGCAGTGGCAGGTAGCAGTCGGGGGCGAGGATGAGCGCCAGCAGGCCGGCTTCGAGGGCCATGTCGCCTGCCACCAGCCTGACACCGATGAACACGGCAACCACGGCTACGGAAATCGTCGCAATAAGTTCGAGGGCAAGCGCAGAGAGGAAAGCGGTCCGGAGGGTGCCCATGGTCTTGCTTCGGTACTGCTCCGAGATATCTTCCAATGCTGCGCGCTGTTCACTGGCGCGCCCCAGGCCCACCAGCACCGGCAGGCCCTTGGCCAGCTCAAGGATGTGGCCGGAGAGCTTGCGGAGGGTGGTCTGGGCGTCGCGGACGCTGTCCTCGGTGTGCCGGCCGATCAGGACCATGAACAGTGGCACCAAAGGAACGGTCAGGACGATCACCACGGCGCTGACCCAGTCGGCAAACAGGATCCTGGCCCCGATCAGCAGCGGCACCGTGGCGCAGTTCACCAGGGCGGGCAGGTATTGGGTGTAGTAGTCGTCCAGTGCGTCCAAGCCCCGCGTCGCGAGGATCGCCAGGCCGCCGTCGTTCATTCCCGCTACCGGCGACGGGCCTCCGTCGGCCAGCGAGCGCCTCAACAGCTGCGCCCGCAGCTCCTCCTTGACGCCCAGGGCTGCATGACGGGAGGCGATGCCCTGGCCCCACACCGTGAGTGACCTCAGGACAGCTCCCACAGCCCCCCAGATGAGTCCACAGTCCCAGTCTCCGGTTCCGGCAGCGAATCCTGCCAGCATCCCCGCCACGGCCTGGGCCATAAGGACAAGGGACAAGGCCTTGAGGGCAGAGAGCAGGCCTAGGGCGTAGAGCGCTGATCGCGTGGCGGGGCCGGACGGGAACACGGGCTTCATGGGGCGGCTAGTCTCCCGTTGTGTTGCTGGCGGACGGGCTGTCCTTTGCGATCAGGACCTTGGCAGCAATCGCGGGAAGGAACCCGTGGGCCTCTGGAATATGGGCCGCGCTGACACGTCGGCGGAACACCCAGTACGTCCATGACTGGTACGCAATCACCAAGGGCAGGCCAATGGCTGCAACGATGCTCATAAGGCCCAGTGTGTAATCCGACGACGAGGCGTTGGAGATGGTCAGGTTGAAGGCTGGATCAAGGGTGGAAGGAATGACGACCGGGAATGCTGCCCCGAAGATCGACGCCGTAGCGCAGACAATGAAGGCACCGAACGCACCGAACGCCCGCCCTTCGGACCCGGCCCGGGCCAACGTCCATGCCAGGACGACGGCCACTGCTGCGGCCGCCACCAGGGCCCAGGTCCACGGCTTGCCACTGAGGAACTGTACTGAAACCATCCATCCGAACATGGGCAGGACGGCAACGGGCGCCAGTCGCACGAACCATCGGCGGGCACGGTGCCGCACCTCGCCGTCGGTCTTGAGGGCAAGGAAGGCCAGGGCGTGAACCAGCGCGAACGCCACCACACCGAAGCCGCCCAGGAGCGCGTAACCGCTGAACCAGGACATCGGGCCGCCGATGCGGTCACCATTGGCATTCAGGGGAAGGCCCGTGGTGGTCAGGGCCAGGGCGGCGCCGATGCCGAAGGCTGCACCGAAGGACCCGACGGCGATGGCCCAGTCCCAGCGGTTACGCCACCGTTCCGAGTCCACCTTGCCGCGGTATTCAAACGCGACAGCGCGGAAGATCAGTGCTGCCAGGACGCAGAGGAGCGGCAGGTACAGCGCCGAGAACAGTGAGGCGTACCAGAGGGGGAAGGCCGCGAAGGTGGCTCCGGCTGCGGTGAGCAGCCACACCTCGTTGCCGTCCCACACAGGACCGATGGTGTTCAGCAATACCCGGCGGTCGGTGTTGTTACGGGCGAACAGTTTCATCAGCATGCCGACGCCGAGGTCAAAGCCCTCCAGGAAGAGATACCCCGTCCACAGCACCGCGATGGCCACGAACCAGATGGTTGGCAACAGTTCCATTGTCAGTTTCCTCTGCTTCTAGTAGGCGAATGCCAGGACGTCGTCGCCGGTCTTATCCGGCCCCGCATCGTTCTTGTCACTGTGGTCGGTGTCCTTGCCTTCGTCGGCGTGGGCCAACTCCGGCATGGCCGATGCCACGCCACCACGGATGTATTTGACCAGCAGCTTCACCTCGACCACCAGCAGCACGGCGTAGATGGCGGTGAGGACCACCAGCGAGGTCATGATTTCACCGGCACTGACTCCCGGGGAAACGGCGGCCGCAGTGAACATGAACACCTGGTCGATGCCGTTCATGTCCGGATTGGGGGCCACGACGAATGGCTGCCGGCCCATTTCGGTGAAGATCCAGCCCGCTGCGTTGGCTCCGAACGGTGCAAGGATGCCGAATACAGCGAGTCGCATGAGCCATTTCGACCGGGGTACCACGCCTTTGCGGGTCACCCAGAGTGCCAGGAGGGCCGCAAAGGCAGCGATTCCGCCGAAACCGATCATCATGCGGAAACCCCAATAGGTAACTTCCATGACTGGCACATACTGGATTTCCTGTCCGGCGCGGTCGCCGTACAGCGGGTTGTCCGGGAGGTGGGTTCCGTACTTTTCCTTGTACTCTCCCAGCAGGCTGTTGACGCCCTTTACTTCGGTCGTGAAGTCGCCCTTGGCGAGGAAGGAAAGGATGCCGGGTACTTCGATGACGGCCACAATGTCATCGCAGTTGGTGGCGCCGAGGTTGCCGACGCTCAGGACCGAGAATCCGGTGCCGTCGTGGCAGGCAGCTTCGGCTGCGGCCATCTTCATGGGCTGCTGTTCGAACATCAGCTTGCCCTGCAGGTCACCGGTGATGGCGGTGCCTGCGAAGGAGATCATGGCAACGACTGCACCGATCCTGAGGCTCTTCATCCACACCGTGTAATCGGACTTGTCCCGACCGGGGATCGCGGCTTCGCCGGGAACCAGCCTGCCGTCCTTGCCCACGACGTCGATGCCGTCGTGCCGGCGGCGCCACAGGTGGTACCAGGCGATGCCCAGGAGGAACGCACCGGCAACGGCGAGTGCGCCAAAGAGCGTGTGAGGTACGGCTACCAGGGCTGTGTTGTTGGTGAACACCGCCCATGCGTCGGTCATCACGGGCCGGCCGTCCACCATCTCCACGCCAACGGGGTGCTGCATCCATGAGTTGGCCACGATGATGAAGTAGGCGGAGAAGACCGAGCCGATGACGGCGATCCACAGGCAGGCCAGGTGAACACCGCGTTTGAGTTGCTTCCAGCCGAAGATCCATAGTCCAAGGAATGTCGATTCAACGAAGAATGCGAGCAGTGCTTCGAGGGCCAGAGGCGCGCCGAACACGTCGCCGACGAACCGGCTGTACTCACTCCAGGCCATACCGAACTGGAACTCCTGCACGATGCCCGTAGCCACACCCATGATGAAGTTGATGAGGAACAACTTTCCCCAGAACTTGGTCATCCGCAGATATTCGGGCTTGCCCGTGCGGTACCAGATGGTTTGCATGATGGCCACCACCAGACCGAGGCCGATGGTGAGGGGAACCATCATGAAGTGGTAGACGGTAGTGATACCGAATTGCCAGCGTGCGATTTCCAAGGCGTCCATGGCTGTCCTTTGTGCGGTGGACCGAAGTACGATGACTTACTTCTACGTCACGTAGAAAACTTCTCTTCTACACAGTGTAGAACAAATGGCGGGCGACGAATCCCATTCTTCAAGTGGCGTCACCCACGCGCAAGGGTTCACATCCGGGCGCGGCGCGCCGATAGTTCTACCTCACGTAGAATGAAGGTCTGAAAAGCGGTAGATTTATTGTGGAATGTTGGATCATCGCTCCCGGCAGCAGCCACCCTGCACCGGGAAGCGGAAGGTAGGGACGTATAAATGGCAAGTCTTGGGGAACTGGAACGGGCAGTGATGGATCTGCTCTGGGCAGGCCAGGAGGCTGCAACCGCCAATACACTGCGTGATCTTCTGGCGCAGGATTCCGAAGCCGGCGACGGCACCGCGGGTCATCAAGGCAAGGATCTGGCCGTGACCACGGTCCTGACTGTACTTTCACGCCTGGAGAAGAAGGGCCTGGTGGAGCGCGAACGTGGAACGCGTCCGCACCGCTACCAGGCAGTTTCCAGCCGCGCAGACCACACCGCCGAGCTGATGCACGAAGTCCTGGGCTCCGCCCCGGACCGCGAGGCCGTACTGGCCCGTTTCATTGGTTCCGTCACCGAAAGTGAAGCCGCTACCCTGCGCAAACTGCTCGGCTACAATTAGCCACTATGTTCTGGACCTCATACCTGCTTGCGGTCCTGGCATTGATTCTGGCGTGGCCGGTACCTGTTTTGCTTTCGCGCGCGCAGTGGCCGGCACGATCCCCCTTCACGGCCATGGTCCTGTGGCAGGCGATAGCCCTTGCCGGTGGCTTGTCCATGATTGGCGCCATGCTCGTCTATGGCCTCGAACCCATCGGCGAGAACCTCATTGCAGGACTCAAGAGCCTGGCCGGGATGGTTTTCAACAACGAACCCACTACGGCGCTGGGATTCTGGCACCTGTTCGCATTGTCCGCGGCGGCCCTGCTCACCGCGCATCTGGTCTTCACCCTGCTGCTGACCTACTACAAAATTGAGCGCCAACGGCGGCGGCACCGTGAACTTCTTGCCCTGCTTGCCTCACCCTCCGACGACGGCCCAGGGACCGTGGTGATCAACCACGACTCCCCCGTGGCCTACTGCCTGCCCGGAGGCGCCCGATCCGTAACGGTATTGTCCGACGGCCTCATGGCCGCCCTCGAACCCGCAGAACTCAGGGCTGTGCTCATTCATGAGAACGCCCATCTTTCCCAGCGCCACGACCTCCTGCTCTGGGCTTTCGCCGCATGGCGGCAGGCCCTGCCCTGGTTCCCCACCACGAGGCTGGCCCAGACGGCCGTGAACTCGCTGATCGAGATGCTGGCCGATGACGTCGCGCTCCGCACCGAAAGCAAGGGCACACTGATCAAGGCCATCGCGATCGTCGCCAGCGGAAACTCGCAGCCGGCCATCGGAGCCCCGGGGCTCAACGCCGGGGGTGCCGTCGTCGAAGGCAATACAGTCAGCGCCACCGGCGGTGCCGACTCGCCACGAACGACGGCGTCACGCGTCAGCCGACTACTCTCGCCGCAGCCTCCACTCACCAAGGGCCTCCGCGTGCTGGTCCTGGCGGCTTCGGCGCTCCTGCTGGCAGTACCAACGGCATTGTTGATCGTGCCGGGATTGTTGGGCTAGCCAAGTGACCGCGCAGCGAGCCACACGGGAAGCTGCTTCCCCGGCCTGCTTGCCATTGCAGTCGGAACACTGACGGCCGGCATCCTGCCGGGAGCCGGGTGGATCTACTGTGCCGCCGTCCTCATCGGCTTGGGCATCGGCGTGGCAACACCCCTTGCGTTTGCCCGCCTGGCGGATTCAACACCAACGGAACGGCTCGGGAGGACCATGGGCTCCGCCGAACTGCGACGTGAACTCGGCGACGCCGGCGGCCCGCTTCTGGTGGGCGGAGTTGCCGTTGCCGCGGGACTGCCCTGGGGACCCGGCGCTTTGGCGTTGGTGGTCGGAGCGGCGGCGTCTGCCGCCCCTCCTCCCGGACCCGCCCCAACCCCCGTCAGGCCGCTCCCGAGCCGCCCCGGCATTAGGCGTCGATACGCTCCCGGTCCAAGGTGGCAGCACCGGCGATGATGAACTCCTTGCGGGGCGCCACGTCCGAACCCATCAGAAGGTCGAAGACTTCCTCCGCCCGCTGCGCGCTTTCAATCCCCACCTTCCGCAGGGTCCGATGCCGCGGATCCATGGTTGTCTCAGCCAATTGCTGGGCATCCATTTCCCCTAGGCCCTTATAGCGCTGGATGGGCTCCTTGTAACGCTTGCCTTCCTTGGCAAGGTTGGCAAGAAGGACGTGGAGCTCGGCCTCGGAGTAGGTGTAAATCATCTCGTTGGCCTTCTGGCCCGGGTTGATCACTTCCACCCGATGCAGGGGCGGCACAGCCGCAAAGACGCGGCCAGCCTCAACCATCGGCCGCATGTAGCGGAAGAACAGGGTCAGCAGCAAAGTACGGATGTGCGCGCCGTCGACGTCGGCGTCTGTCATGAGGATGACCTTGCCATACCTTGCCGCGTCAATATCGAAGCTGCGTCCCGAACCCGCACCAACCACCTGAATGAGCGCGGCACACTCTGCGTTGGAGAGCATGTCTCCCACGGAGGCCTTCTGGACATTGAGGATCTTGCCACGGATGGGAAGCAGTGCCTGGAAGTCGGAGGAGCGCGCAAGCTTGGCCGTACCCAGCGCGGAGTCACCCTCAACGATGAACAGCTCGGAGCGGGCAACATCGTCGGTTCGGCAGTCGGCTAGCTTAGTGGGCATCGAGGAGGTTTCCAACGCGTTCTTGCGTCGCTGGGTTTCCTTGTGCACACGGGCCGAGATGCGCGATTTCATCTCGCTGACCATCTTCTCCAGCAGGAGCGCGGACTGGGCTTTGTCGTTGCGGTTGGCCGAATTCAGGCGTGCAGTGATCTCCTTTTCAACCACCTTGGCCACAATGGCACGAACCGCCGACGTGCCCAGGATCTCCTTGGTCTGCCCCTCGAACTGGGGTTCCGCAAGACGGACTGTCAGAACGGTCGTCAGGCCTGCAAGGATGTCGTCCTTCTCGATTTTGTCGTTGCCGGCCTTCAGCTTGCGGGCATTCGTCTCCACGGCCTTACGGAACGTCTTGAGCAGGGCGGCCTCAAAGCCGGACTGGTGGGTGCCGCCCTTGGGTGTGGCGATGATGTTGACGAAGCTTCGCATGGTGGTTTCGTAGCCAATACCCCAACGCAGGGCGATGTCCACCTCGCAGTCGCGTTCGACTTCGGCGATCTTGCTGTGCCCGTTTTCGTCCAGGACCGGAACGGTTTCCTTGAACTTTCCCGAGCCGTGAAGACGCCAAACGTCCGTCACTCCCGCGTCGGCGGCCAGGAATTCAACGAACTCGCTGATGCCGCCGTCGTGGTGGAACACTTCTTCATGCGCGCCGTGCTCCCCCGGCGTTCCAGCAAGCTTGCGTTCGTCACGGACCGTGATCTTCAGCCCGGGCACCAGGAAGGAGGTCTGGCGGGCACGTGCCGCCAGGTCGTCGTACGAGAATTTCGCGTCAGGCGTGAAGATTTGCCGGTCAGCCCAATAGCGAACGCGGGTTCCCGTCACACCACGCTTGGCCTTGCCCACAACGTCAAGCACCGAGTTTTCAACGAACGGCTCAAACTTTGCCTCAGGTCCCGGCTTGGACCCTGAATCCACGAACCGGCCGGGCTCACCCCGACGGAATGACATTTGGTAGGTCTTGCTTCCGCGATCCACCTGGACATCCAGACGGCTCGAGAGCGCGTTCACCACTGAGGCGCCAACGCCGTGCAGGCCGCCCGACGCCGTATAGGAGCCGCCGCCGAACTTGCCGCCGGCGTGAAGCTTGGTGAAGACAACTTCGACGCCGGAGAGGCCCGTTTTGGGTTCAACGTCCACGGGAATGCCACGGCCGTCGTCATGGATTTCCACGGAATTGTCTGCATGCAGGATCACCTTGATGTCGTGACCGAAGCCCGCCAAGGCTTCATCAACGGCATTATCGATAATTTCCCATAGGCAGTGCATGAGGCCGCGGGAGTCGGTGGAGCCGATGTACATGCCCGGGCGCTTGCGGACGGCTTCCAGGCCTTCAAGGACAGACAGGTGCCGGGCGTTGTATTCAGAACTCGGTGCCACTCGCGGTGTGCTCCTTCGGGGTATATCTCAGGGGTGTTTCCCAGCCGTGATCTTGCTGGTAATTCAAGGCAAACACTGCCCATACTAGGCTAGCCGCGAAGGCCGCCCGGCACTGGTTGCCACTCCCGCAGGAGCGCAACCTGCATGGTTACGTTACGCACATGTGATACGCGGACAGCGAAAGTGACCCATCCTTGCCATGGATCTGCATCGAATGCTGGTTATATGGATGTACAGAACTACTAAGGAGGCCGACATGACAACAGCAGTTGCAGACCGCACGCTGAACGCAGCTGACCGCTGTGATCGTTGCGGAGCCCAGGCGTACGTCCGCGTTGTACTCGAGTCCTCCGGCGGTGAGCTGCTCTTCTGCGGCCACCACGCACGTGCAGTTGAAGCCACGCTTCGGCCCATGACTTCCGACTGGCACGATGAGACCGAGCGCCTCAACGAGAAGGCTACCGTCCCCGCCGACTAGGCAGGGCAATCCGGGCACTGTCCGGAAAACCACTTTGAGCAGGTGATGAGGCTCCTCCCAACCGGGAGGAGCCTCATCGCGTTAAACAGGCCTACCCGGCGCGCGAACCTGGCACAACAAAACGGCCCAGCCGGAAGTCCGACTGGGCCGCATGTACATGCTGGAATTCTAGTCCAGGTAGTCCCTGAGGACCTGCGAGCGGGACGGGTGCCGCAGCTTGGACATGGTCTTGGATTCGATCTGGCGGATGCGCTCACGCGTCACTCCGTAGACCTTGCCGATTTCGTCTAAAGTCTTCGGCTGTCCATCGGTCAGGCCGAAGCGCATCGCAACAACTCCAGCTTCGCGCTCGGACAGCGTGTCCAGAACGGAGTGCAGCTGCTCCTGGAGCAGCGTGAAGCTGACTGCGTCAGCGGGAACAACAGCTTCCGAGTCCTCGATAAGATCGCCGAACTCCGAGTCCCCATCCTCGCCAAGCGGGGTGTGGAGGGAAATCGGCTCACGGCCGTACTTCTGGACCTCAACAACCTTCTCAGGCGTCATGTCCAGCTCCAACGCCAGCTCTTCCGGCGTTGGTTCGCGGCCGAGGTCCTGAAGCATCTGCCGCTGGACACGCGCCAGCTTGTTGATGACTTCCACCATGTGGACCGGAATACGGATGGTACGGGCCTGGTCAGCCATGGCACGGGTAATGGCCTGGCGGATCCACCACGTTGCATACGTGGAGAACTTGAATCCCTTGGTGTAGTCGAATTTCTCCACCGCACGGATAAGGCCCAGATTGCCTTCCTGGATCAGGTCCAGGAAGAGCATGCCACGGCCCGTGTAGCGCTTGGCCAGAGATACCACAAGGCGAAGGTTGGCTTCGAGCAGGTGGTTCTTGGCACGCTTACCGTCGTGGATGACGAATTCAAGTTCACGCTTGAGCTTGGGATCCATGGATCCGTCATCAGCGTTGATCTTTTCCTCTGCAAAGAGGCCGGCTTCAATACGGAGCGCGAGGTCGACTTCCTGCTCGGCATTCAGCAGGGCAACCTTACCGATCTGCTTCAAGTAGTCCTTGACGGGATCGGCCGTGGCGCCCGCAGACATGACCTGCTGGACCGGGGCGTCGTCGTCGTCGGCATCGGAGTAGACGAATCCCGATCCGGAAGGAGCCGGCTTATCCTTGGCGGCAGCGGCACCTTCCTCGGCGTCGTCTTCACCGACTTCGACTTCCTCCGCTGCTGCGGGATCAAAGTCTTCGTCCTCGGCATTGGCATCCTCGGCGTCGGAGCCAGAGGACGTGTTCGCGGCTTCAGCAGCGGCCTTCGCGCCGGGCTTGGGTCCACGCTTCTTGGGTGCCGGCTTGTCAGAGTCGCCCTCTGAGGCCTTGTTGGCAGCACGTGTCGCTGCGCGCTTTGCCGTTGTGGCCGCCTTCTTTTCCTCAGCGGACAATTCGGCCTGGGCGGCGGGTTCCTTCTCGACGGAAGACGGGGTCACAGAAAACCTTTCTAGCGGCGGTCTGTGGAATCACCATACGGGCAACACCACTATGACCCTGTCAAGTCCGCGATCAATTTCAAATGCGATCGCCGTCTGCAGAGCCACTATGTAGAACTCCCGACGACACTGTATTGTTCCCGTTTCCGGGCCAATGCAGGCATTCGAACGCGGACCCAACCGGGTCTCGGCATCCATTGTCTCACGGTTTTGCGAAACCCACGCCTGATTACTGCGGAACGGCTATGCGTTGGCGTCCTTGTAGCCCCGCCATGCAGAGCCGGGCTGTCGGGCCCAGGGACAGACCGCGCCCCGGCCCAGGACTTCCATGAGGAGTCCGGCCAGGCGGTAACCCGGTTGGGCAGCCTCCGCCTGGATAAGGGAGGCATGGGCCATGGAACCGCTTCCCTTACACCAGGAAATCCAGCCCTGAAGGGTGAAGGCCGCTGCCGCCACCTCCCCTGATTCCCCTTCCACGCACAGCCCGGCGAGGACCTGCTGCAGTTGATCAAGATGGTTCCAGGACGGCTTGTCCGGCTGCATCCCCAATAAGATGTCTCCATAGGTGAACACATTTCCCGGCGCGTTGGAATCCTCAGGCCCTGGAACTGGAGGGGCGACTCCATGGGTCGCCACGCCCAGTTCGCGGGGATCGAACACCGTCGCATCGGTGTCATCAGCAGTGAACAGTCCGAAGGCGTGTGCACCGGATTTTGCCGATTCAATACCGGCGGCCGCCATGACCACCACTGCGTCCCGCCAGGCAGGGACCTTCAGGGTTGTCCTGAGGAACCCCATGAGCTCAGCATCCGGTCCAGGATGCAACGGCCCGTTTGGGCCGGCCACGTCCAGAACATGCTTCCAGACGGCAAGGACGGCCTCCAGGCAGCCTTCACTGCGCCACATGCCGAGAATTCGCTCTCCGTATCGGGACTCCGCCTCAAGCACCAGGGGATCAAGCGCTCCGGCCCTGGTGAGCTTGGGTATTCCGGGCTTGCCCTTTGGCGACGGCCCAAGAGCGCTTCCCCGGTACACCAACTCAGCACTCAACCGGCTGTCCTTAATGCGGGCCACCGGAAGTCCTGGCAGCGGACAGCACCCTTCATCCGAACAGTAAGCGCTGCGCCAGTACTCGGTCCCGACAAGCCACGCATCCCGCATGGGCATGCCAACCCGCTCCAAGTCCTCTTGCAATGCTTTGAGCATGGGCATCATGCGGTGGACCACATCGCCGTCCTCCCAGCCGGCATCGGTGTAGACCGCAAGCACTACGCCGTCGGCCTCCTCATCCGCCTCCAGGTACCTGCGGATCTGTACGGCAAAGCAGGCCAGGGCCTGAGCCGTTGTTCGGGACGGGAGATCAACGCGAAGCGTCGCGCCCAGAACATTTCCCTGCATGGTGATGGCGACCAAGCTGTCTTCCGGCCAATAGCCCAGCGTGTACGGGATGTAGCCAAGGATGTCTTCGGGTTGGTGGATGCTGAGTGTTTCGTTGGTGGTCATGCTTCCAGCCTGCGTAGGTGCGGCCGGGCCAAACAGGGACCATCCTGCCTATGTGGAAAAGCACCGGGAGAAAGTCCCTGGACGTGGTGTCGTGCAGGCTAACGGCCGCCGCGCCGGTCTTCGATGGCATCTGCACGCGCAGAGCGGCGCCGCTCTATCCGGTCGCGGCGTTGCTTGGCGAGGGTCGCCGCCAAGGGAGGAACATGGATTCCCTGCGCAGCCATCTGCCGCCGGACCTGGCGCCGGGTCACGAGGATAAGTACGGTACCGAGGCCGAGGAGGATGAACTGCACGCTGAGGGCTATGCGGAAAGGCGCAAGTCCATACAAATCGCCACCGGAGAAACCGCTGGCGTTCAAGAGATCCAGAACCAAGCCGATGAGATAGATCGCAACAAGGGCCGCAATGAAGCCACCCACGTTGACGATGCCGGTTGCTGTCCCGATTCTGTGCGACGGATTGAACGTCCGGGCGAAATCGAAACCGATCATGGACCCGGGCCCGCCTACAGCCAGCACCACCACCAGGATCACCAGCATCCACAGCGGGGCGCGGTCCGGGAGGAGGAGCACAGCCGCCCACGCCAATGCCGTGGCCAAAGTGATGAGGAGGACCATCGCAGACCGTCGCATCGGATGCTTTGATACAAAGCGGCCAAAGCCAGGGCCGGCAATGATGGCGGTGGCCACGAACAGTGCCATCAGGGCTGAGACTGTCCCGGCATCCAGGCCCTGCGCTGACAGGAGGAACGGGTAGCCCCAGGTCATCGCGAAGAGGTTCCCGCTGAACTGCACTGTGAAATGGCTCCATAAGCCCAGCCGGGTTCCCGGTTGTTTCCAAGCACGTGACAGCGAGACACCCGTGGCCCTCAGGCCCTGGCCGGTTTCCTTTGGCGGGTGCCCTGGAGGCGCATCCCGCAGCAGTGCCAGGACCAACACCACGGCCACCACGGACATGGACGCCAGCGTCAGGAATGCCGGAGTCCAGCCGGCGGTGTGGAGAAGCAGGGCAAACGGAACCACGCTGAAGAGTTGTCCCAGTTGGCCGCACATTCCGGTGAGCTGCGTCACCAAGGGCACTTTGGCCGGGGCGAACCATAAAGGAACCAGCCGGATCACAGAGATGAAGGTCATCGCGTCCCCGGCCCCAACAAGCACCCGGCCCAACACGCCCCCGGGAACACTGTCCGCGAAAGCAAGCTGTAGCTGACCAAGCCCCATCAACACGGCGCCCCCGGCTATCATCGCGCGGGAGCCGAACCTGTCCACCAAAACGCCCACCGGAATTTGCAGGCCCGCGTAAACCAAGAGCTGCAGCACCGTGAAAAAGGAGATGGCGGCCGCACTCGCATGGAAGCGTTCAGTGGCTTCCAAACCGGCCACGCCAAATGAAGTCCGTTGCGCCACGGCCACCAGGTAAGCGAGCACGCCGATCGTCCAGATCAGCCAGGCGCGGGGAGCATTCACCCCCCAATTATGCCCCGCGCCGGATCAAAGATGATTTATTGAGGCGAGTCTTTACGCGCCAGATAGGCCTCAACGGCGGCGCCAAGGTCTTCTGCATTGGGCAGTTCATCGTTCTCATCTGCCAGCAGGGAGCGGCGGACAACGCCTTCGGATTTCTCGTCGTAGCGCGTCTCCAGATTGGTGACCACCGCCTGCACTTCTTCCGACGCCTCGATTTGCTCGGCTATCTGGCGGCCCACTTCCCTACCCGCTTCGCGGAGTCGGTCCGTGGGCAGCATCAGCGATGTGGCCGCCCCCAGGTACTCCAGGCCGGCTACGGCTGCCGGAGGGTACTCAGCTTCTGACAGGTAGTGGGGCACGTGGATGACGTAGCCAGCAACATTGCGTTCGGCTTCCGTGAGCCGGAGTTCGAGGATGTGGCCAATAGCCGCGGGAACATCCACCGTGGGCTTCCAGCTGGAAATGCCCTCGATGAGATCGGGCCGGTTGCCATGCACCGTGACTCCGACGGGCCGCGTGTGCGGCACGGGCATCGGGATGGAATGGATCCACGTCACCAGGTTCACGTCGAGATGTTCCACGATTCCGACGACGGCACGCGAGAAACGTTCCCACTGAAGGTCCGGTTCGAACCCGGCCAACAGCAGAAACGGTTGGCCCAGCCCATCGTTCAACTTGTACAGGCCGAGCTTGGGAGCCTGGTAGTCCTGCAGATGGTCTTCGACAAAGCTGATGTGGGGCCTGCGAGAACGGTAGTCAATGAGTTGGTCGGCATCGAACATGGCCACCACCTCGGCATCAAGTTCTTCCAACAGTTCCGCGTTGATCTGCCGGACAACATGGCCCGCATCGGCAAAGCCCGTGAAGCCCATCACCATGTCCAGCCCGCGCAACTCCGGGCTGTGGAAGGTCTCGATATTACGTGCGTATAGCGATTCGGGGTCCAGGAGGGAGCCGGATATCCGTTCAAACACGGCGTGTTCCTTTCGCAATGACAAAGTAAGGGAAGATCCCGGGCAGCCGGGCAAAGAGCACCATGAGGGCACAAAGTCCTGGCTGCGGGATTCTACTAATTCGTACAACGCTGCACCTCCAACGGGCATTCCTGCCCCGGATGTGCCGCAGCTCTCATTTAATTGCTGTCCGCGGCGCTCGAGAGACTACGATCGAAACGGGCCGGCATCCTCGTGCGAAGCTGGCCCAGAAGACCAAGGCCGCCGTCGCAAGAGGACGTCGGGCACGTACCGGGGCAGGCCGCCGAACATGCGGCCCCGCCATGCAAAAGCAGAGAGAAGTGAGGAAACATCCTCGTGGTCAAGACTACTGACATCATCCTGGGCATTATCGCCAAGGACCTGAAAAAGTCCCCCAGCGACGCACTTGTGATTGGAGTTGCGCAAGGCGCGGATGGGCCTGTGCTGCTCACGAACCCCTTGAGCGCTAAAGCGGCCGAGTCAGTCGCTGGCTCCCTGAAGCTGTTGGGGATCACCGGCGCCCCAGATCAGGCACACCGGCTTCCAGGCCTGCCCGAGACGGGCTCGGGCATTCTGGTCCTGGCGGGCGTGGGTAAATTGTCCGACGCCGGCAGCCTCACCGAAGAGGCCCTGCGTCGCGCCGCTGGATCAGCGGTCCGGCAACTGGCCGGCGTCTCCTCAGTGACTCTTGCGTTCCCGACGACGACAGTCGCCGACGTCGCGGCCGTTGCTGAAGGTGCCGCCATGGGCGCCTACTCCTACACGGAGCACCGTTCCAGCAAGGATGGGCTGAAGGCCCCTGTGGCCAAAGCCCTGATTTTCTCGGATGTCGACCCCAAAGCAGCCCAACCCGCGCTTGACCGGGCAACAGTCTTGGCCCGTGCCGTGAACTCCACCCGCACCCTGGTCAACCAGCCGCCAAGCCACCTCTACCCGGAGTCCTTCGCAGAGTCCGCCAAGGAACTCGCCAAGGGCCTGCCGGTCAAAGTGACCGTATGGGATGAGAAACGGCTGGAAAAGGAAGGCTTTGGCGGAATCCTCGGCGTAGGCAAGGGTTCCACCCGCCAGCCCCGCTTGGTCAAGGTCGAATACACCCCGGTAAAGGCCACGAAGAAGATCGCACTCGTGGGCAAAGGCATCACGTTCGACACCGGCGGTATTTCCATCAAGCCGGCCCTCGGCATGGGCGACATGAAGAGCGACATGGCCGGTGCCGCCGTCGTACTTAACGCTGTCCTGGCCATCGCTTCGCTGGGTTTGCCCGTCAAGGCAACCGCATGGCTCTGCATCGCGGAGAACATGCCTTCAGGAGCCGCACAGCGGCCCGCGGACGTCCTGACCGTCTACGGGGGCAAGACAGTGGAGGTCCTGAACACGGACGCCGAAGGCCGCCTGGTGATGGCTGACGGTATTGTCGCTGCAGGCCTCGAGAAGCCCGATGTGATCATCGACGTCGCCACGCTGACCGGCGCGCAGTTGATTGCGCTGGGACTGCGCACGGCTGGCGTCATGGGTTCCGACTCAGTCACATCAGCCCTGAAATCCGCGGCAGACAGGGCCGGCGAGCTGGTCTGGCCGATGCCGCTGCCTGAGGAACTGCGTCCAAGCCTGGACTCCCAGGTGGCCGACCTCGCCAACATCGGTGAGCGCAACGGCGGCATGATGACCGCCGCCGTATTCCTGCGCGAATTCGTCGGCAAGAACGGCGACGGCCAGCAGATCCCTTGGGCCCATGTCGATATTGCGGGTCCGTCCTTCAATAACGGGAGCCCCTACGGCTACACCCCCAAGCAGGGAACCGGATGCACCGTGCGTACCTTGGTTGCCTACGCCGAGGATCTCCTGGCAGTTTCTGCCTAAGCGGCACTCCCACGCCCTTCCGGGGTAGTGCGGACACCCGCGGGACACCCCTGCAGGAGCCCGCACAACCCCGGAATTATGCGGCGTGTAGCGCTATGTCACAAGTGAACGTGAGTCTCGACACAAGCGCTCCACAAACGCCCGCAGAGGGTGGAGCATGGGTAGGTGGTTCGCTAAGGTGAACTCGATAGTCACAAATGCAAGAGAACTTAGGTGCTGGCATAATCACGGCAGAACAAGTTCCAAAGACCAGATGACACCAGTCCCGTGTCATCATTCACGCGAGGGAGCGTTTTAGTGGCCGATCAGGCAACTGCGCAAGAATTCGACATCCTGGTACTCGGTGGCGGCAGCGGCGGCTACGCCACCGCCCTGCGGGCCGTACAGCTTGGGTTCACCGTTGGCCTTGTGGAAAAGGCAAAGCTCGGCGGAACCTGCCTGCACAACGGTTGTATCCCCACCAAGGCACTCCTGCACTCGGCCGAACTGGCCGACCACGCACGCGATTCCGCCAAGTACGGCGTCAACGTCACGCTCGACAGCATCGACATGCCGGCAGTGAACGCTTACAAGGACGGCATCATTGCCGGTAAGTTCAAGGGCCTTCAGGGACTTATCAAGTCCAAGGGCATCACCGTCATCGAGGGTGAAGGCAAGCTTCAGGGCAACAACACGGTAGTCGTCAACGGCACCCCCTACACGGGCAAGAACATTGTCCTTGCTACGGGTTCCTACTCGCGCTCCCTGCCCGGCCTGGAAATCGGCGGCAAGGTCATCACCTCCGACCAGGCCCTGACCATGGACTACATCCCCAAGAGCGCGATCGTCCTTGGCGGCGGCGTCATCGGCGTCGAATTTGCTTCCGTCTGGAAGTCGTTCGGCGTGGACGTCACCATCATCGAAGGCCTCCCCTCCTTGGTTCCCAACGAGGACGCATCGATCGTCAAGAACCTTGAGCGTGCGTTCAAGAAGCGCGGCATCAAGTTCACCACCGGCATCTTCTTCCAGGGTGTCGAGCAGAACGACGACGGCGTCAAGGTCACCTTGGTTGACGGCCAGACGTTCGAAGCCGACCTCCTCCTCGTCGCAGTTGGCCGCGGCCCCGTGACTGCCAACCTGGGCTACGAAGAAGCCGGTATCACCATCGACCGTGGCTTCGTCATCACCAACGAGCGTCTCCACACCGGCGTAGGCAACATCTACGCAGTGGGCGACATCGTCCCGGGCGTCCAGCTCGCGCACCGCGGCTACCAGCAGGGTATCTTCGTCGCCGAGGAAATCGCCGGCCTCAACCCGGCCATCGTCGAAGACATCAACATCCCCAAGGTCACGTACTGCGAGCCTGAAATCGCCACGGTCGGCTATACCGAAAAGGCCGCCAAGGAAAAGTTTGGCGACGACCAGGTACAGACCCAGGAATACAACCTTGCCGGTAACGGCAAGAGCTCCATTCTCGGCACCGGTGGCATCGTCAAGCTCGTTCGCCAGAAGGATGGCCCCGTAGTTGGCATCCACATGATCGGCTCCCGCATCGGCGAGCAGATCGGCGAAGCCCAGCTGATCGTGAACTGGGAAGCATACCCGGAGGACGTGGCCCAGCTGGTCCACGCCCACCCCACCCAGAACGAAGCTTTGGGCGAAGCCCACCTCGCCCTCGCGGGCAAGCCGCTCCACGGCTAAGTCTTTACCCAAGACAAACGGGTCGGGTGCATGCAGCGGAATCTGCCGGATGCACCCGGCCCGGACCAGCAGAATTCATCCGCACAAAGATCAATAAGGAGAACGGGGACGACATGTCTGAATCCGTTAACTTGCCCGCCCTCGGTGAGAGTGTCACCGAAGGAACCGTCACCCGCTGGCTCAAGCAGGTTGGTGACCGGGTAGAGATCGACGAGCCGCTGCTCGAGGTTTCAACCGACAAAGTAGACACCGAAATCCCTTCTCCGATCTCAGGCGTCATCGAAGAAATCCTCGTCGCTGAAGACGAGACGGCTGAAGTTGGCGCCCCCTTGGTCCGCATTGGCGACGGCTCCGGCTCTGGCGCTCCTGCTGCAGAAGCTGCGCCGGCTGAGGAAGCACCCGCTGCTCCGGCCGAGCAGGCTGCACCGGCGGAAGAGGCTCCGGCCGCTGAAGAGAACCAGGCACCCGAAGCTCCCGCAGCTTCGGGCGGCGAAGGCCACGAAGTAACCCTCCCCGCGCTGGGCGAGAGCGTTACCGAAGGAACCGTCACCCGATGGCTCAAGGCCGTTGGCGACACCGTAGAGGTCGACGAACCGCTCCTTGAGGTCTCCACGGACAAAGTCGACACCGAGATTCCCTCGCCCGTTGCCGGGACCCTGCAGGAAATCCGCGTCAACGAGGACGAGACTGCCGAGGTTGGTTCCGTCCTGGCCGTGATCGGATCCGGCGCAGCTGCTCCGGCTGCCGCCGCAGCTCCTGCCCAAGCTCCGGCCGCACCGGCAGCAGCACCCGCACCGGCAGCAGCACCTGCTCCGGCGGCCACTCCGGCTCCCGCGGCCGCACCCGCTGCTGCACCCGCACCGGCAGCCACTCCGGCCCCTGCCGCTGCTCCGGCTGCTCCCGCGACTGAAGGTTCTTCGGAATCCGGTTACGTCACTCCCCTGGTCCGCAAGCTTGCCAACCAGCATGGCGTGGACATCGCGTCAGTCTCCGGCACCGGTGTCGGTGGCCGCATCCGCAAGCAGGATGTCCTGGCCGCTGCCGAAGCCAAGCAGGCCGCCGCAGCCCCCGCTGCATCGGCTCCTGCGGCAGCGCCCGCTGCCAAGGCTGCTGCCCCGGTCGTCGCATCGTCGCTGCGCGGGACCACGGAGAAGGCCCCGCGTATCCGCCAGGTCATCGCCCGCCGCATGCGCGAGTCCCTTGAGGTCTCCACCCAGCTGACGCAGGTGCACGAGGTCGACATGACCAAGATCGCCAAGCTGCGCCTCAAGGCCAAGAACTCGTTCCAGGCCCAGAACGGTGTCAAGCTGACCTTCCTGCCGTTCATCGCCAAGGCTGTGGCCGAGGCCCTGAAGCAGCACCCCAAGCTGAACGCTGCTTACGACGAGTCCAAGCAGGAAATCACCTACCACAACGCCGAACACCTGGCGATCGCCGTCGACACCGACAAGGGCCTCCTGGTTCCCGTCATCTCCGACGCCGGTAACCTGAACCTTGCGGGCCTCGCCGGCAAGATCGCCGACGTCGCAGGCCGTACCCGCGACGGCAAGATCGGTCCGGACGAGCTGTCCGGCGGTACGTTCAGCATCACCAACATCGGTTCTGTTGGCGCACTGTTCGACACCCCGATCATCAACCAGCCGCAGGTGGGTATCCTCGGGACCGGCGCGATCGTCAAGCGCGCTGTCGTGGTTGCCGACGAAAATGGCGATGACTCGATCGCCATCCGCTCCATGATGTACCTGTCCCTGACGTATGACCACCGCCTGGTGGACGGCGCGGACGCCGGCCGGTTCCTGCAGACCCTCAAGGCCCGCCTTGAGGAAGGTGCTTTCGAAGCTGACCTTGGTCTCTAGGACTCGGCTCCAGTAGGCGGCGCCTACAGGACAAAAGGGGCAGGCTACCGGGAAAACCGGTGGCCTGCCCCTTTGCTGTACCCACTCGCGCGTGGCTTTGCTACGTGACGTAGAACCAACTGGATAAGCTGGGGGCATGAGTATTCTCTTCAACATTCTGGTGTTCTTGCACATCGTCGGCGCAGCCATGATTGTGGGCTACTGGATCGCCACCCTCAGGGAGCCAACCGTCCACCCGCGCCAGCGCGACGGCGCTTTCCTTCAGCTCCTGACGGGCATCGCAATGATGGGGCTGTTCCCGTTGTTGCCGGACGCCGACCCCAACTACTTCAAGCTTGGCGTTAAGTTCGCCATCGGCGTGGCCGTTGCAGTCCTTGCCGTCATCGGCTCACGCAAGGTAAAGAACGGCGAACCAGTATCGACTGGCTTGGCCCACGGTGTCGGCGGCCTGGCGTTGGTGAACATCGCAATCGCCACCCTCTGGAACTAGTCCGGGTATCTTCCCCTCGACATTGCCCTGAACCACGGCAGCCGTCCCACAGTGCATCCATGCACAGCGGGGCGGCTGCTGTTTATGGAATTGCTACTCCTGGGCGATGCAGAACTCGTTGCCCTCGGGGTCCTGCATGACGTCCCAGTGGAAATCCGCGATGTCATGTCCCCCGACGAAAGTAGCTCCCAACGACTCAGCCCTTCGTCTCAGAGCCGTGGCATCGCCGTCGTGGAGGTCCAAGTGAAGCCGGCGTCGCCCCTCGGTGGGCGCGGCGACCTGTTGAAACGCCAGTTGGGGGTAGCCGGGTTCCGAGGGCCGCAGCCAGATGAAACCTTCATGTTCTGCGGCAACGGGCATGTTCAGCAGTTTCGACCAGAAGGCCGCCAAGTGGGCGGCATCGACCGCGTTGATCATGATCGACGCGATTCTGGGCCCCCGGCCGTGCGTGCCAATTACCTGTTCTTCGGTATCCATTCGGCCAGTCTAGGGGTCACAATCCACTGACAGCGGAATGGCCGTGCGGTCCGGCAGCATAGTCCATAGGATTGATCCCGGTGGCACCCGCCGAAGGCTGGTTGCCGACTCACAACGACCCCAAGGAGTGGACATGGCAGCAACACGCACCGCACACACGGTTTGGAACGGCAACCTGATTGAAGGCGCCGGCAACACAACGCTGGACAGCTCAGGCCTGGGCACGTTCGATGTCACGTGGAAGGCCCGTACCGAGCAGTCCGGCGGCAAGACCAGCCCCGAGGAACTGATTGCAGCTGCCCACTCCGCATGCTTCTCCATGGCTTTCAGCCACGCCCTTGCTGGTGAAGGTTTCACTGCTGAAGAAGTGCACACCAAGGCTGATGTGACGTTCGTTCCCGGCACCGGCATCACCGGTAGCCACCTGACGATGACTGCCAAGGTTCCGGGTCTTTCAGAAGAGGATTTCCGTCGTATCTCCGAGGACGCCAAGACCGGCTGCCCCGTTTCCGGCGCACTGGCCAGCATCGAGATCACGTTGGATGCCACGCTGGCGGCGTAGCACCACCAAGGCCTGATCAGCAGAAGAGCCCCGGCACTTTCCCTCACGGGAAGATGCCGGGGCTCTTCTGTGCCCGACCCGCCTGCTAGCCCTTTTGCGGACGCGAGGGCAGTGGTGCCGGCCGCACCTTCCGGTAGCCCTCACGCAGGGGCGGACGATCAGTCGGCAGTTCCTGGATCATTTCCTTGAGCGCGCCGATCCCGTACTCCAGCTGCGGATCTGTTCCTGCAGCGTAGGCGTGGGGTGGGAAAAGCACCTCGATGTCCGGCTCCACCCCGCGGTTTTCAACGTCCCATCCGATCCCGCCACTGAACCAGGTGGCGTAGCGGGGCTGCGTCACACCTGTACCGTCGGCCAAGGCGAAGCGGTTGTCGATGCCCACCACGCCGCCCCAGGTCCGCGTACCGATGACCGGGCCGATGCCCCTGAGCTTGGAAACCTGCGTGATGATGTCACCGTCCGATCCGGCAAATTCGTCGGCCAGGATGATCACAGGGCCCCGCGGCGCATGGTGCGGGTAGGTACGCGGCTTCTCTCCGCGCGGCATGCTCCATCCGGTGACCTTCCGTCCGATCAGTTCGGCTACCAGTTGGGACGTATGCCCGCCACGGTTGCGCCGCACATCCACGATCAGGCCATCCAGCGCAGTTTCGGTGTCCAGATCGCGGTGGAGCTGCGCCCAGCCGTTGGCCATCATGTCCGGGACGTGGAGGTAGCCAAACTTGCCGTCCGAGGCCTCACGTACCGTACGACGGTTGGCCCTGACCCAATCCTGGTACCGCAACCTCTCCTCGTCACGGACAGGTACCACGGCCACTCGACGCTGGTCACCGGCGGCTTCGCCATGTCCTTCACCGTTCAGAAGCGTCAGCTCGACAGTCCTGCCTGCAGCGCCCGCCAGTTGCATGGCCGGTGTCAAGGCCGCGGAAAGTTCGACGCCGTCAATCGCCAGAAGGACGTCGCCCACCTTCGCGTCCGCTCCGGGACGCGTCAAGGGTGAAGTAGCCAAGGGGTCGGACGACTCCCCCGCCAGAATCCGTGTAATCTCCCAGCCTTGCTTACCGAGTTGCAACTCAGCGCCAAGCCGGCCCTGGCCGTTACGTCCGGGCTCCGTCACTGCGGCCGGCTTAACGTAGGCGTGGGAGGTCCCCAGCTCGCCATGGATCTCCCACAGCAGGTCCACCAGGTCGTCATGGGAACCGAGGCGATCCACCACAGGGCGGTACCGCTTGTACACGGAGTCCCAATCCTGGCCAGCCATGTCGGCAGTCCAGAAGAAGTCCCGCTGGAGGCGCCACGCCTCATCAAATGCCTGTCCCCACGCAGCCACGGGGTCAAGGGTGACGCGGACCCTGTTAAGTTCCACCTTCACAAGGTCTCCGGAGTCTTCATCCACCTTGGCGTCAGCAGGCACGGACGTGACCTGTTGGTCGAGGATGTAGACAACCCGTGTCAGGTCGCCCGACAAACGGTATCTGTCCACAGCAGAAACCAGGGTGGTTTGCTTACGCTTTGCCAGGTCATAGCGCACCAACGATGGTGAGCTCTTCTTATCCTGCAGCGTGCCTTTGCCTTCACCGGTGACGCCCGCGAGCTCAGTATCGAGCCACAAGAGTGCGCCGACTCCGACAGCCAACTCCGTGTAATTTCCTTGGGGCACAGGGACTGCGATGACTCGGTGCGCAAGGCCGTCCGGATCGACCCGCACGGCAGGTGCGCCGCCGTCGTCGGACTTGGTCGAGGTGGGCGGGACATCCTCGAGCATGTCAACGGACGGGCCGAACGGTGAAGGGGTGTCCGCGGCCAAGGCAACCAGGTACGGCTTGATCGGGCTCGGGAAGGACAAGTCGAAGGAGTGGCCGTCATATACGGGGTCGAAGCTTCGGTTGGACAGGAAAGCAAGGAACTTACCATCAGGGGTGAACCGCGGCGATTCATCGCAGAAACGCCCATCCGTGACATCAATGATGCCGGCCTCAGCCTCGCCTGGGCGGGCGATCCGGAGTTTGCTCCGCGAGCCAAAGGAAGTGACGGGCTCGGACCATGCGAGCCACTGCGAGTCACCGGACCACGCCAGTTGATCGATGCTGCCCTCACCAACGCTGACCAGCAGGGTCAGGGTGCCCGCCGCAGTATCGGCCACGAAGACGTCACCGAACGCGGTGCCAATGGCCAGCCAGCGGCCGTCCGGGCTGGCTTCCAGGGCACTCGTACGCGTAGGCGACGGGAAATCAATGCGGACGTCACCCGTGTCTTCCGCTGGTACAAGGCCTGTGGGTGTCGCCGATCCGCTCACAGTGTCCGCCGACGGTTCGACCGCCTCGCCGGATTTTTCGCGGGCTGGGTCCCCTTCCGGAGCTGCGCCCCCGTCCGCTGGCTTTATGGGGGTGGTCGTCGGCACCGACGTGCTCCCCTGCCCGAGCACATTCGAGGCGGAGACAGGCTTGGGCAAGGGATCTGAGTCGCCGGCCGGAGCGGGCTCTGGATCAACCTTTGCAGGCACCTCAACAGCTGCGGAAAGACGCGAAGCGATGCGCTTGATGTACACGGCTTCAACGGAGCCGTGGTCAGCGACGTAAGCGATCCGGCCGTCAGTGAGCGGACGTGGCAAGCGGGCGCGGACTCCGGGCGTCGCTTCCACCACCCGTGAAGGACCGTCCTTGTGGCGAAGCCAATGGAGGGTTCCGTGCGCTTCGACGGCACTGGCAGTGCCAGCGGCGTTGGGAACCACATCGCCAAGGTGCGCAGAGGCCTTGAGCGGTGCCGGACGGCGGGCCGGGGACGCTGAACCCAGGGTGATGTTCAGTTTGGCAGCCTCGGCGTCACCGTCAAGCGATGGGATCATCCACAGTTCTCCGGCGGATTCGAAAATCACCCGGCTGCCGTCAGTGCTGGCGTGCCGGACGTAGAAGTCCTCATGGTCGGTGTGCCGGCGCAGCCCCGACCCATCGGGCAGCACGGAGTAGAGGTTTCCGTACCCCTCATGGTCTGACAGGAAAGCGATGCGCCCATTGACCCACAGCGGGTCGGTAACGTTGCCATCCACCTCGGGTACCAATCGGTCGAACTCACCGTTACCGTCGGCGTCGATCCACAGCTTGCCGGCGGTGCCGCCACGGTATCGCTTCCACCATGCCGGCTCGCGGGAAAGGACGCTGGCCAGGACCACGGGCTTCTCATCACCGATTTCGGGACCGAAAGCAACTGCCTCAACGGGACCGAAAGGAAGTTCGACGGCGGCACCGCCGTCAAGCGGGAGGCTGTAGGCATGCGTGTGCCGGCTTTCGGCCTGCTGGAAAGCGCTGGTGACCACCACGTTTCCGGCAGGGGTGAAGCCTTTGACTTTTGTGGTGCTGTGTCCGAAGTAGGTCAACTGCCTGTATCCACCGCCGTCGACCTCTGCCGTCACGACCTCCGGTGACGTCCCAACAATCACCGTCCATACAAGCCGCTTCCCGTCGGGAGTGAAACGGGGGTTCCTGGCTGGCAGTTGCTGCGATGAAACACGCCAGGCACGGCCGCCGGAGAGGGGCGCGATCCAGATGTCATCTTCTGCCACGAAAGTGACCAGATCGCCGTGCACATGCGGGAAACGGAGGTAGCTGGAGGAGGTCATTGTTCGATCATAGTCAAGAGGTGCCCACCCTCAGCCGCACCGACAGGCGTTTCCGCCACACACGCTGCCCATGGTGAGATGGGTCATGAGAATCGTGATGTCCGGAGCGTCGGGAATGATTGGAACTGCACTGTCAGGGCACCTGCGGGGTCAGGGCCATGACGTCATCCGCCTGGTACGGCGACCTGCCAGGGACACTGGTGAATGGACGTGGGACCCGGCGGCGGGAGAACTCGATGAGGCCGTCCTGGACAACACCGATGCCGTAGTCAACCTCTCCGGTGCCGGCATCGGGGACCGTCCGTGGACCAAACGGCGGATAAGGGTCCTCCGGGATTCCCGTCTCCAGGCCACAGGGACCCTGACGGCCGCCATGCGACGTCTTGCCAGTCCGCCGGCTACCTTCGTCAGCCAATCCGCGTCCGGTTACTACGGCGCCTCGCGCGAAGGCGTTCTGCGCGAGGATTCGGGCCCCGGCGCAGGCGTGCTGGGCAGTTTGTGTGTTGAGTGGGAGCGCACCGCAAGGACAGCGCCATCGGGCGTGCGGGTAGTGACTCCGAGGACCGGCGTGGTGCTCAGCACCTCCGGAGGCGCACTTGGGCCGCTGCTCCCCTTGCTAAAACTCGGACTCGGTGGACCGTTTGGGAACGGGCGCCAGTACTGGCCTTGGATAACACTGACCGACGAAGCACGGGCGCTGGCATATCTCCTCACATCCGACATCGATGGACCCGTGAATGTTTGCGCGCCGGAGAGCGCGGATGTCAACGCGATCGTCGCAAGCCTCGCGAAGGCGTTCCACCGGCCTGCCGTCTGCCGTGTCCCCCGGCCTGCCTTGCGTTTGGTTCTCGGACGACTGGCAGATGAACTCGTTCTGGCCAACCAGCGAATGGAGCCCTCCCGCCTGGCGGAGGCTGGTTTCCACTGGCAGCACCCATCGCTCTCTGATGCCATGACCTGGCTGACTCAAGACACCCCGCGCTGACCAGCTCCTCAACTCATCACCCGGCCACACTTGGGGCCAGGATCCCGGATATCCGCCACCGGCCGTTTGCGCGAACCACGTGCAAACGGAGGTCTTGCGGCGAACCGGCGAGCCAGGTGTGTGCCACTGCCCCCGACGAATCGCGTTCCTCAAAGGTCGACGTGGCAACAGTAGCCCCCACCATTACGTCATTGGAGTCCGGGGATCCTTCAACTTTCACTCCGGACAACGTCGTCGAAAACCCGGCGAAAACAGTTCCTGCCTCTTTGAGGTGATCCGCCACCTGGTTGTCGGCAACTTCAGCGGGTGATCCCGGCACGTTGACCAAGGCCAACAGGTCAAGGCGTCCCTGTCCCAAGGCGACATCACGAACGGATGACAATGCCTTTACTGCCACTGCCGGATCCTCAGCCCGAAGGCCTTCGGCAAGGGCTTCGGGCAGGTCCGCGGCGTGCGCGGCAGCGGTTGAGGATGCTGGGCCGGGTGCTGGCACAAGGCTGGGTGCGCTGCTTTCGATGGATCCTGCCGGCTGAGTGGAAGACGCCTGGTTCTGCTGCCACGGCAGGGGGCCCTGCTGGGAAACGGTCCACCCACCGGCGCCAATAAGCATGCCGGCCGCCAGGACCAACGCAAGGTTCTTGATCCAGGCGCCCGTGCTTCGACGTCGGCGGCCTTCCGCTCGGATTGTGGCCTCTGGTCCGACCGACGGAAATTGATGGAACCGGCGTATCCACCGTGGTGCGCGGCGGGGTGAGCGCCCCAACGCCTCGCGTCGGGTGAGCAGCTCTGGAATGACGGAGGGATGCACGGCTCCGGACAAGTCCAGCGGCTCGGGAGCAGCGCTTCTGAAAATCGCTGTGCCGAGTTCCCGGGCAGTCGGACGTACATGGGGATCGGCGTCAAGCGCAGCCTCCAAAGCAGCCATGAGGGACTTGGGAACATCGGGAACCAGCAGGGACAAAGGTGGGCGGTGCCGGGTGTCCGCCGGGGCAGATCCGGTCAAGCAATACCATCCAACGGCGGCCAGCGAATAGACATCACGCTGTGGCTGCAGTTCGCGCCGGGCATGACCGCCTGCAGCGACGGCTGATGGATCCCTGAAGCCCGGAGTCCCTGCATCCATGACCTGCTGGGCGCCCCCCACCATGGCGGCCACACCGAAGTCTGCAAGCAGTGGCATCCCCTCTGCCGTGAACAACACATTCCCCGGCGACACGTCTCCGTGTACCGCACCGTTGACATGCAGGTAGTCCAGGGCCTGGGCGAGAGGGGTCAGCATGGTCACCGCTTCGCCCACGCGAAGAATGCCCCGCCCGGCCATCAGGTTGGCCAGTGAGCCACCGGCGGCGTAGTCCATGACAATCCCGGCAGTGTCCCCGGCGCCTCCAGTCACAGGCAGGACTTCATGAATTCGAACGAGGTGCTGATGCTTGAAGCCCGCGAGGAGCCTGACCTCCCGCGCAACACCTTCTGTGATGACGCCGCCGCTGCTGCTTTCTCCGCTTGCTCCTCCGCCGCACTTGATCGCAAGACGCACCCCGTCACTGTTCCTTGTCACGAGCCAAACTGTGGAGCTGCTGCCTTGGCCCAATTGGCGGGATATCTGGTAACCCGGAACAAGGGGCACGACACCGGCGGGAATATCCAGTTTTTCCATAGACAAGGTCTACCGGACCAGGGGATTTTCCGCAGAAGTTATCCACAGGGCGCCCGCTTCCGGCAGCTTGCCAACGACAGCGCAGGATGCGACTGAGAGGTTCACCACAAAATCATGGCCACTGTCCTGCTGGGTCTAAGCTTGAACCCATGACTCTTGAGTTTTCAGAACTGGGTCTTGCCCCGGAATTCGTTGATTACATGCAGGGCTGGGACCTGCAGCGCGAGATCCACAACAAAGTTGTTGCGGGCGAGCAGAACAGCACCGTCTTGCTCCTGGAGCACGCTGCCGTCTATACGGCCGGCAAACTCACGGAAGATCACGAGCGTCCCTTTGACGGGACACCCGTTGTTCCCGTGGACCGTGGCGGCAAACTAACGTGGCACGGCCCCGGCCAGCTGATTGCCTACCCCATTCTCAAACTCAAGAACCGCGCCGGTATCCGCGACTATGTGGAACGGCTTGAGGCCACCATGATCGCGGTCATGAGTGACTACGGCATTAACGCAGTCACTGTGAAGGGCCGGGCAGGGGTTTGGATTCTTGCCGATGAAAAGGGTCCGGACCGCAAAATTGCCGCCATCGGCATACGCGTCCTGGACGGTGTCACCATGCACGGTGTCGCCATCAACTGCAGCAATGACCTGGCGCCTTACGCACAGATCATCGCCTGTGGAATCACTGACGCCAGCGTCACCACCATGTCGCTGGAAGCAGGCCGGACCATCAATCCTGCCGACATCGTTGACCGCTTCGTGGAAGAGTTCCGCAAGCATGAAGAAGCACTCGTTTCCACCCCCGAAGGAGCACTCCAGTGACCTTGGCACCTGAAGGCCGTAAGTTGCTGCGCGTTGAGGCGCGTAACGCGGCGGTCCCGGTTGAACGCAAGCCCGAGTGGATCAAGGCCAAGGTCCAGATGGGTCCTGAATTTGTCCAGCTCAAGAACCTGGTGAAGAAGGAAGGCCTGCACACGGTCTGTGAAGAGGCCGGTTGCCCGAACATTTTCGAGTGCTGGGAAGACAAGGAAGCGACGTTCCTGATCGGCGGTTCCGAGTGCACCCGGCGCTGTGATTTCTGCCAGATCGATACCGGTAAACCGTCCCCGGTGGACATGTTCGAACCCACCAAGGTGGCCCGGAGCGTCCAGGCGATGCAGTTGCGGTACGCCACGGTGACCGGAGTGGCCCGTGATGACCTGGCCGATGAGGGTGTCTGGTTGTACGCCGAAACGGTGAGGAAGATCCACGAACTGAACCCGGGCACGGGGGTGGAGTTGTTGATCCCTGATTTTTCCGGCAAGCCTGAGCACATCGCGTCGATCTGTGATTCCAAGCCTGAGGTGTTCGCGCATAACGTCGAGACGGTGCCGAGGATTTTCAAGCGGATCCGTCCGGCATTCCGGTACGAGCGGTCCCTGGATGTCATCACGCAGGGCCGTGATTTGGGCATGGTGACCAAGTCCAACCTGATCCTGGGCATGGGCGAGACCCGGGAGGAAATCTCCGAGGCGCTGCGGGACCTGCACGAGGCCGGGTGTGATTTGATCACGATCACCCAGTACCTGCGCCCGTCCGAGCGGCACTTGCCGGTGGACCGGTGGGTCAAGCCGCAGGAGTTCGTGGACCTCCAGGAAGAAGCCCAGGAGATCGGTTTCCTTGGTGTGATGTCGGGTCCGTTGGTGCGGTCCTCGTACCGGGCCGGGCGCCTCTGGGCCACCGCGATGCGGAAGAAGGGCTGGGAAATCCCGGCCGCCCTGGCCCACATCGAGTCCTCCGGCACCACCCGCCAGGAAGCCTCCACCATCCTCGCCGCCCACAGCTAGGCACTGCTCCACCACCCCGTCCTCAGCCGCGCCGTGAACACTCAGATGGCGCGGCTGAGTTGACTCACCCGATATAGAAGCGGTTTTTGCCGTCCATCTGATCCAGCTGGAAGCACCAAGCTGCCCTTCCTATGCCGGAAGTGGCTGCATCCAGTTCGCGCTCAAGACTCTGGATGTCCGCGGGCTCTTCGTCGGCAGAGAAGATAAACTCGTCTCCCGCATGGTCATGGCTCAGCTCGGTTTGGGCGGCGGTGTAACCATGCACAGAAGGTCTCGTCCAGAAAATCCCGTTGCCAACAATCCGGGCAGGCACCCCGGCCGCTGTCGAGTTGGACGGGATCTTCTTGGTAATCAGGGCCCTGGCCGCAAGAATGCTGCCCGAACCAACTTTGGCACCTTTGAGGAGCAGGGTGTCCTCCCCCAACCACACGTGATCCCCTACCCAGATGGATTCGCTGGGGTTGACTCGTTGGTGGTGTTCCACGGAATAGATCAGGTGAGGATCAGCCGTCCTGAACGCAACACGCGACGAGAACATTGCGTCCCTGCCAACGATGACGTGCTTGCGCTCGGTGGGAAGTACGCGGGCTTCTGCCGTGAAGGTTGCCCCGGGTCCCAGATAGAACACGGACTCTTCAAATACGGTGGCAATCACTTTGAGGAAGCCATGGGACTTTCGCAGATGAATGACTGAGTCGTTTCCCAGGAAGCGGAGTCTCGTATTTCGTAGGCGGGCACCGTCCTCGACGAACAGGACATTTCCAGTCCCGGCAAATTCAACTGTTGATGCGGTGAATTCGGAGCCGGGGGTGTCCTTGAGATGGACTACGTTATCCCTGACCTTGGAAACGTCCGCGTAGGAGTGGATCACCTGGTTTTTTCGAGCCATGCCATTGCCGCCCGAATCACTGCTGCCCGGCACCGGCCAGCACCGCCTCGGACTCACGGTTCAGAAGGCAAACGTCATCCCAATCAACCGCGGACAGGACCTCCGACGCCTGGACGTACTCGTCTCCGTGGACCACGATGAGCAAGCGCTGAACTCCGGCGGCAATGACGAATCTCAAAGCTACGAGGTCTGCCATGGACCACCCATCCAGCGGTTGGATGACTGCTTTGTAGGCGATCCGCCTGCTGATATCTCCGGAGAGGGCTTCAGCAACCTCTGCTTCGGCATCGGGAACGAAATGAATTTCCATCGTGTCGCCGTCAGACGCGAGGCGATGGCACCGATAGCGGTAGCGGGCAAATGCATCGCCGTCGAGGATGACGTACTCACTGGCTGATTCGGCGTGAAGAGTCAGCGGTTGGGAACTCATCTTGAGCTTTGGGATTCTCGTTCCAGGCTTCACTGGGCCAGGCAACGATCCTGTCCATGTGGTTCCAGTGGCTTCCATGGCGACCACCGAGCTGAGTTGATCGATCGAGTCGTAAGCCGGGAAGAGGCTTTGCTCCATGGATGTGTACTTTACGAAGTTGTAGGAATGTTCCGTCATCAGCTGCAGGAAACGCGTCCTGCCGTTCCATCCCTCAATGAACCAGTTTGCCCCAGTTACCTCAGAGGCTGCGGGGTCAACACGTACTTGAACCTGGACGGTGTGTCCATGGCGGAAGGTACGCAACTCTTCGCAGCCGAACTGTTGGTCAACGGGGCCCTTCAGGAACCTCCGGATGATGCCCAACATGGCAGGCAACGCGGCGCGGGCAACGTCGGAGTGTTGGCCGTCGATGCGGTACTTGGCAAGGTTCGGAACATCGGATATCAGCTCGATCAGCGAGTGATTGCTCAACTCATCCGAATTCGTGTAGAAGTAGTCTATTTTGCGGCCCTCTGCGAAGTATCGCCGGAGGCGGTCTTCCGGTTGATCGGTGTCACGCAAGGCAGGGTTTCGGAAGAGGTTGTCCTTGAAGAAGGGCTTGCTGAAGTAGTACGGAAGGTTCATCTGCGGGACTGCAAGCAGCAGGCTGGCATTGGGAAAGTACTTGGCATACTGGATGGCGATAGTGCCGCCTTTGGAAGCGCCGAAGAACAGCATTGCCGCTTGATCAATGTGAAACCGGCTACGCAGCCCGTCAATCGCATGTCGAACACGGTGGTCAAGCGGCCTGCCGGCGTTATCGACCATCATGTAGGAGCCTGCCACCAGGTAGCGGTCTTGAAAGCACACCATGAGGGTGTCTTTCAGATCGGCATCCGTGAGGTCCTTGAGGTAACTCACGGCGTAGGAAATCCGGGTAGTTGAGGGACCGAAACCCGGAAACGTGATCAGCATCTTCTTCGGATTAGTTGTGTTGCCCCGAAGGGAGTAGAAAACATCACCATGCTGTTCCACACCGTACTGGTCATCGTATTTGAGTTGCTGCGGCGTAGTGAAGGCTCCACGCCCAATCTTCAACTCATAGGGAGCGTCGATATCAAGGGTGAAGTGCGAGATATCGTCCGAGGTGACCATGATGTTCCGGTACTCGAGCGGAAAGCCGCGGGCTGGTGGCTCAACCTTGTTTCCATAAACCACTTTCCCGTCCTGAAAGAGTCGGAATGGTTTGCCCTTCCAGGACTCCCAGCCGCCGATCGTCAGCTTGGCGAAGTAGATGCCTTGGGGAAGGCTTTCAGAGGCAATGCGGCGGATTCTGCCCTCCAGGCCTTTGGCCTTGATGATCCGCCGCACCGGTGAATCAGCGCGGGATGCCAGGAGTGCCCGGGCTAACTCCAAGCCTGCCGGCGAGTATGCAGCCGCCCTGCCGACCTTGGTGATGCTCCGTTTGAAGCCATGAATCAACGTCATCAGAGACTCAACATCCTTTCCACTATTTTCTCGTTGATGCGTGCCGGATCCACGCCTTCGAAGAAACGTTCGCGACGCTGGATGAACTTGGGATCCGTGTCCGCGAAGCCTTCCTGGATGATGTGCTCCACAACCTCGGCGTGCTCACTGAACACCGGTCCCAGCCCGTCGTCGACGTAGTCCAAGCGACTTTCATACGGCTGATCCCGGAAGAAATCCGCAGCGTCCCAGTGGTAATACACAATGGGAGTGCCAATGAAGGCGGCGTCAAGGGCGGCGGAGCTGTAGTCAGTCAGCACCATTTCGGCCGAACGGATAGCCTCGCGGTAGCTCAAATCCGACTGCACGACGCGTTCAGAGAACCTGAACTGCCCGGCGCGTTTTTCCACATTGGGGTGCAGTTTTACGTGCATCACGCGGTCCGTGTCCTCAAGGAACTCCAGCAGCGCGGGGTCAGACAGCAGCTTGTCGATGGCGCGGAAGTACGTCGACTGGGCGAAGTGCTCCGATGACGACTGATGCAGGTTGAAACGCCACGTAGGCATAAAGAGGAGATGCTGCTGCCCGTGGGCGTTGCGCGCCAAGGACTGGTATCGGGGCAGTCCGGAGTTGAGGGTCTCGACCGGGGCGAGCCTGCTCATGTAGTCCGCTTCAACCCGGCCTGTGGCAACGAAAACGTCAAAGTACTTCGAGAGCACCCAATCGGACATGTCATTGAGCTGGATACCGTGCTGGAGATAAACAAAACGGGAGTTCGCGAACGACTTGCCTCTGTACCTGATGCTGTAAATCTGCGATGAGACCACGAGATCGGACACCAGGAATTTCTCGTAGAACTCCTTCGTAAAGATGGGGATCAGCTTGAAGCCCTTACTCTCCAGACGCTCCCAGTCAGGAGACTTAGGGTTGAGCGCGAAGTATGCCTGGTTGAACTCCGGATGATTCTTTGTGAAGTACTCGTAGAGGTGCTCTGCGTTGTCGTCTGCCTGCAGCGGCCGGTCGAAAAACAAAATTGTGGAGGACGGACCGATAGGCCGGTTGTAGAAGTTGTAGCTCCCGGGCCTGGCGTGGCCGGACCTGAGGTTTCGCGCCAGATAACACCTCTCGATGGTCAGAATCTCTTCGTTGAAGAGCAACTCATACAGCGGCAACGCGTTTTCTTCACTGTCCGCCTTATCGCGGAAGACCAAATACGCGTCCTTATCGCTCAGTTGCTTATAGAACTGCTTGTTGGCGGCCGGATCGTCCAGCCATCGGATCCAGGCCGCCTCGAAAGGCTGCAGCGGTTCAACCAACGCCAGCAGGTCGATCAGATCGAAGCCGCGAATCAGCTCACGTAGATGGCTCAAGCTGATCGATGTTGCCTTTTGTCCCCGCATTCCCCGCAGGAACAGCGCAACATAGCGCAAGAGGTGCAGCCTGACTTCCTTGGCTGAAGTCGGGATTATCGGAGCCAAGCGGCTTGCTTCTCCCGTTATGTGAAGCCCTATGGCTGCCTTCGTGTCCGAGGCCATCGAGAAGCCCGTGTTCAGCGGCTTAACCTTCGCAATGGACCAGTACATCCGGTAGCTGATGTAGATGGCGGATCGATCCACATCGCCCAGCGCCTCCAGCGCGTCGGCCAGCCGCCTGGTATTGAACGCAACGCCAAAGACGTCAGTGTCGCGGGAGTAGTGGTATGCCTCGTCAATCTTGGTGCCGGCCACGTTCTTGGCAATGGCTCCGGTGTAGACAACCGGCTCGGCGAGATAGACAGTGCGTGTCCGCAAATACTCGAAAATGGTACTCACATAGTTCGCGGACAGGAGATGGGAGGTACGCATGAAGATGACGTACTTGCTCTCGATCTCCTCGCAGAGCTGTGAGATGCCGGCCGTCGTCAATGGCTTCTCCACGTGGAGGATGGCGAATTGCGACTCCAGGCGCAGGCGCGCGGCCAGCAGTCGTCGGTACATGGCTGACTCGCGGTCAAGCTGTCCCGTTTCCTCAAGGACGATGGTTAGTAGTGGCGGCAGATCGGGCATTTGGTTCCTATGGGGTCGAACGTGTAGAGGGCGCACTGATGTCGAGGACCCCAGGGGTTCCTCGTTGATCAGTACGCATCGCAAGAGCACTCCGTGGCATTAACGTCGAGGCACTCCGCAGCTGGGACTCACTATGGACAAGTGCCGCTTCGCGTTGAATCATGACGGAAAAATCAAAAAGGAATCCCCATGTGTGGGAGGCCGGCCACCAGCTGGTGCCGTCGCGCCGTACCCCGCACCCGGTGTCGCCTTCGGCAACGCGTCCAGCGTCTGGGCGTACATCACGTAGAATTAACGCACTATGGCGAACTCCCCTGATTCCAACAAATCGACCCCCTCGGCCGACGCACCCAAGCGTGGGCTGTTCCAGCGCAAGCCCAAGGAAGCCAAGGCAAAGAAGCCTAGCCAGCTGAAGCAGATCGCTGAAGTCTTCAAGATGACGCGGCGGAACGATCCCCAGGTCGTGTGGATCATGGTGCTCGCCTTCCTTGCCGTCGTGGCTGTGGCCTTCCTCATCGGCTTCCTCCTGGAAAACTGGGTCACCGGCCTGATCATCGGCATTCCCCTTGGCCTGTTGGCTGCGGTGTTCATTCTTTCCCGCCGTGCGGAAAAGGCAGCTTTCGCGCAAATCGAGAACCAGCCGGGCGCATCAGGTGCAGCGTTGGGAACGCTTCGTCGCGGATGGGTCACACAGGACCAGCCCGTGGCAGTCAATCCACGTACCCAGGATGCGGTGTTCATGGCCATTGGCCGGGCCGGTGTAGTCCTGGTGAGCGAAGGACCCTCGCACCGCGTCAAGCCCCTCGTGGATGCCGAGCGCAAGCGGTTGGCCCGGATTCTCCCGAACGTCACCATCCACGTCCTCGAATCCGGACGCGGAGAGGGACAGGTGCCGCTGAACAAACTGGCCAAGACCATGGGCAAGCTCAAGAAGGAGCTCACCAAGATCGAAGTCAACGCTGTCAGCAAGCGCATTAACTCCCTGGGTAACCGTCTCCCGATCCCCAAGGGCATTGACCCCTACAAGGCACGCCCGGACCGCAAGGCCGCGCGCGGACGCTGACGACCATAACGAAAAACCGCCCCTCCTCTCATACAGAGGAGGGGCGGTTTCTGTTTGCCGCGCTTCGTTATGGGGAACGGATGCTACATCCGGATGAGAATCGTGTTCATGGCTTTGTCGTGCAGGCCTCGTTGATCGGGATCGAACACGACAGCCGGAATGACCAAGCACAAGAGCAGTGTCCGCACTACGGCAGCCACCGGACCTGCGGGACCGCCGCCCAAGCGGACCACATGGATACCGGCGATCCTGTGGCCGATGCTGTAGCCCAGCGTGCCAATCAAGAGAATCTGTTCCGCAGCGAAGATGGCGAGCGTAGCCCACTGGTTTCCGCCGAAGGCAAAGTTGCTGATCACCAGTGCGATCGTCCAATCCACCATGATGCCCAGGATGCGGCGACCAGCACGCGCAATGGAGCCCGGGCCGGACTCGGGCAGACCAAGTCGTTCGCCGGGATACTTGGAGATTCCGGACGTGTCCGGGCCGCTCAACCAGGAGCCAATGTCTTTTCGATCTACCACACCTCAAGCCTAACGGCTGGCCTGCCTGCTGTCCGACTCACCGCTAACAGACGCCGGGATCCAAGGTCCTTGGGACGCGTGCGGTGTTCGCCCATCGGACCGGCTTGGACCAGACACAGGAAAGCCGACTACCGTTTACACGACAGATGATTCTGTAACCTGCCGGAAACAATACCGACACCCCCGGGAAATCCCATCTCCCTAAGGTGGTAGGAGTTGCCAGCCACCATGGCAAGGGGATCTTTTGTGTCTCCGGAGCTTTGGTATGGGCTGCACCACGCGGCCTTCCGGGCCTGTTACTTGATATGCATAAGGAGCATAGATGTTCAAGACTGCGGACGAAGTCCTCAAGTTCATCAAAGACGAAGACGTCAAATTCGTCGATATCCGCTTCACCGACCTTCCTGGTGTCCAGCAGCACTTCAACGTGCCGGCCAAGAGCGTGGACCTCGATTTCTTCGTCCACGGCCAGCTCTTTGACGGATCTTCCATCCGCGGCTTCCAGGGCATCGCTGAGTCCGACATGCAGCTCATCCCGGATGTGACCTCGGCCTTCATCGACACCTTCCGCATCGAGAAGACGCTCGCGCTGAACTTCTCCATCGTGAACCCCCGCACGGGCGACCCCTACCACCGCGACCCGCGTGGTGTAGCCGAAAAGGCTGAAGCGTACCTGGCATCCACAGGCATCGCCGACACCGCCTTCTTCGCTCCCGAAGCCGAGTTCTTCGTCTTCGACAACATCCAGTACGAGTCCTCCCCGCAGGGCAGCTTCTACAAGATCGACTCTGAAGAAGCACACTGGAACACCGGCCGCAAGGAAGAGGGCGGAAACCTCGGTTACAAGACCCCCGTCAAGGGCGGTTACTTCCCGGTCTCCCCCACCGACAAGCAGGCCGACCTTCGCGACGCCATGTGCATCGAACTGGACAAGGCCGGCCTTGAGGTCGAGCGCTCCCACCACGAAGTTGGATCCGCTGGCCAGGCCGAGATCAACTACAAGTTCACCACGCTGACCGCGGCTGCTGATGACCTGCAGAAGTTCAAGTACATCATCAAGAACACTGCGGATGCTTGGGGCAAGTCCGTCACGTTCATGCCGAAGCCTGTCTTCGGTGACAACGGCTCGGGCATGCACTGCCACCAGTCGCTCTGGAGCAACGGCGACCCGCTGTTCTATGACGAGAAGGGCTACGCGGGCCTCTCCGACATGGCTCGCTGGTACATCGGCGGCCTGCTGAAGCACTCCTCCGCCGTCCTTGCTTTCACCAACCCGACGGTCAACTCCTACCGCCGCCTGGTCAAGGGCTTCGAAGCTCCCGTGAACATGGTCTACTCGCAGGGCAACCGCTCCGCCGGTATCCGCATCCCGATCACGGGCACCAACCCGAAGGCCAAGCGCATTGAATTCCGCGCTCCGGACCCCTCCTCCAACCCGTACCTGGCGTTCGCAGCCCAGCTGATGGCCGGCATCGACGGCATCCGCAACCGCATCGAACCCCCGGCCCCCATCGACAAGGACCTCTACGAGCTCCCTGCCGAAGAAGCCAAGGACATCCCCAAGGCTCCGGGCTCCCTGGAAGAAGCACTCGAAGCTCTCCGCGAGGACAACGAATTCCTGCAGGCCGGCGGCGTCTTCACCCAGGACCTCATCGACACTTGGATCGACTACAAGTACGAGAATGAGATCCGCCCGCTGTCACTGCGCCCGAACCCGTACGAGTTCGAGCTCTACTACGGCGTCTAGGCACCAACGCCTGCGATAACAAAAGGCCATCCCCCGGGTCCACATGGACCGGGGGGATGGCCTTTTTGTGCAGAGCCTTTTTATTTGTGCAGATCCTTTTTGCGCAGCACAATGGACCAGCCCCCTGCACCGTTGGTGCTCACTGCCCCGCCGGAAGGGCGAGCCTCGAGCGGTCAGTGCTTGGTTCTTGGCGCTTGACCGGTTTCTTCCGGCGCTGCGCAGTCAGCACAGAACACCCGGTCTGTTTCTTCACCGCAGCACTGGCAGCGATGGAGCAGGGCCGCTGGTTCAATCACATACGTTGTCATACCGACCATGCTGCCCTCGCAGCACTGGAGGGGGCACGAGTAGCGTGTACTCGTTTTTTCGGCTGCCGGACGCGGCGACTACTTGGATTCGAGGAAGCGCAGCCCCTCGACAAAGGCCGAACCGTGGCCTTCGACTCCCCCAGCTCCTACAGCAGGTTCGTGGTCGGAGAAGGTGGCAAAGCACCGGCGGCAAGCAAAAGTGCCGGCGCGGCCATGCCGCGAGGACCAATGGGGACCTGCCTGCTCACAACGGAAACAGCACACGTTGGAGAAAGCGGCACCCTCCGAATCCACCATGATTGTCACGGGAGAATCGTAATCGACACTGCCCGCCCCGGAACAGACCCCTCTACTGCTTTCCATACTTCTGTGCACGGCCTGCTTGCTGACGCCGAGGCAAACGGCTATGGCCTCCCAGGACAGGCCTGACTGGCGCGCCGCCCGCACCAAGGAAGCCTCCCGCCGCCATTGACAAGGTCATCGTTAGGCGAAAGCCTTGTGCATGATTCGCTGCGGACCGGAACTCCCACCCTGATACCGGCCCGCATCCAGGAATCCGGCGTTGCGATAGGCGGCCTGGCCCGCCGGATTATGTTCGTTGACGGAGAGCACGACGCCGGCCTGGCCGCCACCCAGCCGGCCAGTCAGCTTGCGCGCTTCCTCCACTGCCGCACGCGCCGCCCTGGAACCGAGGCCCCGCCCCTGGTTTCCGGTGTCGATGAGAAGCCCCCTCAGGAGCCACGCGGACTCGTCGTCGGGCCACCCCGCCAGTCGCGCAGCGCCGGTCTGGAGGGTCAGCACGCCTACGGCCTCCCCGCCGGACTCGATGACATACGGCAACCGGGATTCTTCCTCCAGACCGATCAGCATCATGCGGAGCGGGTCGCCGACGAACTCACGCTGCCCCTCCCCGACGGACAGCATGGCCACCTCCCCAAGGTGAATGGCCCGCGAGTCGTCGTCCAGGAGTTTGAGCGGGATGAGCCACACATCACCCACATCAGTTTGATCAATGATGATTGCAATCTCTTCACCCGAGTCATATTCAAGCATTAGAGGGCGTCTTCCTACTAGGGTTGTCACAATAGTTCCCTACGTCGAAGGAACCCCTGACGATGAGCCAGCCGAACGTCATCCTGATCTGTGTCGATGAATGGAGGGGTGACTGCCTTTCCTCGGACGGCCATCGCCATCTGGAGACGCCCCACCTGGACGAATTGGCCCGGAACGGTGTCCGGTTTTCCAAGGGCTATTCTGCTACGCCGTCCTGTGTTCCTGCCCGTGCTGCCTTGTTCACCGGCCAATCGCAGGAACGGCACGGGCGGGTCGGCTACAACGACGGCGTGCCGTTTCACGCAGTCCACCCGGTGACAGTACAGGACCAATTCAGAAAAGGCGGCTACCACACCCAGGCCATCGGAAAGATGCATGTGTGGCCGGAGCGCTCCCGTCTCGGCTTCGACGATGTCATCCTGCACGATGGCTACCTGCACCACGCCCGTCGGGAACACCAGCAGCATTTTGCCATGTTCGACGACTATGTCCCGTGGCTTCGGAGGCAACCGGGCATGGGTCCGGACGCGGAATACTTCGACCACGGCGTCAACTGCAATTCGATTGTCGCCCGCCCGTGGGACAAGGCAGAAAACCTTCATCCGACACACTGGATAGGCACCCAGGCCATCGAATGGATGCACCGGCGCGACCCCGTGAAGCCATTCTTCCTCTACCTTTCCTTCCACCGCCCCCACCCGCCGTACGATCCGCCGTCGTGGGCTTTTGAACAGTACCTCAACATTCCCGCCTATGAAGCCGTGGAAGGCAACTGGGAACATCATTGGGACGACCACCGGCAGGACGGTGATTACCAGGCCAGCTACGGGAGGATGCCGGATCATGTGGTCCACCGGGCCAGGGCCGGATACTACGGCCTGATGGCACAGATCGACCTGCAGATCAACCGGATCAAAGAGTCGTTGGCCGACTTCGGGCTTGCCGACAACACTGTCATCGCCTTTACCAGCGACCACGGCGAAATGATGGGCGACCACCACATGTTCCGCAAGGCCGTGCCTTACGAGGGATCTGCCCGCGTACCATTCATCATCGCCAATGCACCCGCAGCCAAGGACTCGGCCCATGGAAGCGTCGTGGACCACGTAGTGGAACTCCGGGACATCATGCCCACGCTGCTGGACCTCGCCGGGCTGCCCATCCCTGACTCCGTGGATGGAAAGACCCTTGCACCGCTGGTGCGGGGGCAGAGCACCGAAGCCGTCCGGGAGGTCCTGCACGGCGAACATGTGTACTGGGGACAGAACCTGCATTGGTTGACCGACGGCCACCACAAATACATCTGGGGGTCCGGCAAGGGGACCGAAGAACTCTTCAACCTCGACGCCGATCCGAAGGAGTGCAATAACCTTGCCGACGACGCAAGGTACAAGGGCGAACTCCAGAAGTGGCGGCAACGCATGGTGGAAGTGCTAACGGGCCGCGAGGAAGGCTACGTCGTTGACGGCTCGCTGGTACCAGGGGTGCCCGTGGTCGCCATGTTGCAGCATGCCCGGGAAAAGGCCGCCATCGCCATGTCCGACGCCTAGTTTCCGTAGAAGATCTTCTCGAAGACTCCCCTGGCGCGTCGACTTAGCCGCAAGTAGTCCTCTTCGAACTGGCCCGCATGTCCCGGAGCGTAACCGCACCACCGTGCCGCGGCCTCAAGGTCCTTACGTGACGACGGGAGAAGGTCGGATGCCCGCCCCGTCACGATCACGTTCGCGGAACGGATACGGCTGGCGAGCCGCCACGCCTCCCGCAGGAGCGCGGCGTCGTCTTCGTCGATGAAGTTCAGCTCCACCGCGGCGGCCAACGCCTCAAGAGTTGAACTGGTCCGAAGCTCCGGATACTTCCCTGCGTGTTGCAGTTGAATCAACTGGACCAGCCATTCAACATCGCTCAGTCCACCGCGCCCAAGCTTGACATGCCGGGCAGGGTCGGCCCCGCGCGGCAATCGTTCGGACTCCACCCGGGCCTTGATGCGACGGACCTCCCGTACATCCTGCTCTGCCAACTCTTTCGGGTATCGGATGGGATCAATGAGCTTCACGAAATCGGCGGCCAACTCATCCGAACCGGCCATGGGGCGGGCCCGCAGAAGTGCCTGGGCCTCCCAGATCAGGGACCACCTGCGGTAGTACTCCGCGTATGACTCCAAGGACCGGACCATGGCGCCGTTCTTGCCCTCGGGTCGTAGGTCAGCGTCGACCGTAAGGACCCGTTCGGCCATGATCGCGGGCTTGAGGGGCTGGGTCAGGAAGCTGGAGACTTTCGAAACGATCGCCGTCGCCTGTTCCTGGGCCTCGGCGTCGGTGAATCCGGGCCGCGAGCGGTGCACGTAGATGACGTCCGCGTCCGAGCCGTACCCTATCTCGCGTCCGCCCTGCCGGCCCATGGCAACCACCAGGACGTCCGTCTTCAGCGGACCGTCGGAGGCAATGACGGCTTCCGCCACATGTAATGCTCCCAGGACTGCTGCCCGGTCGGTCTCGGCCAGGGCAAGTCCCACGGCATCCTGGTCGAGCAAACCTGAACTGTCCGCAATTGCGGTCCGCAGGATCTCGCGTCGCCGGATCAGCCGGATAAGCCTCATGGCACTTTCAGGATCCGGATGGCGGGACAGCTTGGACTGGATTTCCTGCCACTGGGCCTCAAAGCGGATGGGTACCAGCTCTTTATCGCTGCCCAACCACGCCACGGACTCCGGAGACACCTCCAGCAGGTCCGAAATGAGCCGCGAGTTGGACAGCACCTGGCACAGGCGTTCCGCGGCGGCCTGGGAATCCCGAAGCAACCCCAGGTACCAGTGAGTGGTGCCGAGAGCCTCGCTGACCCTGCGGAAGGCGAGCAATCCGGCGTCGGGATCGACGCCTTCGGCGAGCCAGCCCAGCAGAATGGGGAGCAGTTGGCGCTGCAGCGCCGCACGGCGGCTGACGCCCGCTGTCAGCGCCTCGATATGCCGCATCGCGCCTTGCGGATCCTGGTAACCAAGCGCAGCGAGGCGCCCCTGCGCTGCCTCCGGGCTGAGTTTGGCATCCTCGCTGCTGAGCTTGGCCGCTGTATTGAGCAGCGGCCTGTAGAAGATCCGCTCGTGCAGTTCCCGCACGGCTTTCTTGGTCTTCTGCCAGGTCCCCATGAGCTGGTCCGGGTGGGGCCTTTCCAGCGAAAAGGGCCCCAGCACGGCTTTGGCGAGGAATCGCTGCGCGTCTTCGGTCGAGGGCATGAGGTGCGTACGCCGAAGCTGGAACAGCTGGATCCGATGTTCCAGCAGGCGCAGATAGCGGTAGGCGTTGTCGAAGGCGGCAGCGTCCGCTCGGCCGATGTACCCTCCCGCGGAAAGCGCTGCAATGGCTGAGGTAGTGTCCCTGCACCGAAGGGACTCGTCGGATTTGCCATGGACAAGCTGCAGCAACTGCACCGTGAATTCGACGTCGCGGAGGCCGCCGCGGCCCAACTTGATCTGGCGCTGCTCCTCGGCGGCAGGAATGTAATCTGTCACCCTGCGGCGCATCGCCTGCACGGACTCAACGAAGCCCTCACGTCCTGCCGAAGCCCAAACGAGCGGCTCCACTGCCTTCTCGTAACGCTGCCCCAGCTCCCGGTCGCCAGCTATGGTCCGGGCCTTCAGCAGCGCCTGGAATTCCCAGCTTTCGGCCCAGCGTGCGTAATAGCTCAAGTGCGAAGGCAGCGTGCGGACCAACGGCCCCGACTTACCTTCAGGACGCAGATTTGCGTCCACCTCCCATAGACCGGGTTCCGGTGCAGAGGAAGAAATTGCCCGCGAAATCCCTGAAGCCAGCGCCGTGCCGATGGTTGATGCGCGTGCGTCCTCCAGCTCCCCCGCTTCAATGACGTAGATGACATCGACGTCGGAAATGTAGTTCAGTTCGCGGGCACCGCACTTGCCCATGCCGATGACGGCGAGCCCGACGTCGGCGATTTCCTCCGCCGGAAACTGACCTGCCGCTTCGGCCCGGGATACCGCAAGGGCGGCCTCGATGGCTGCTCCAGCGAGATCGGCCAGCTCGGCTCCGACGGCCGGCATGAAATCCTGGGGCGAGGCAGCGCAAAGGTCCTTGATGGCAAGCTCAGTCAGTCCCCGGCGGTAGGCAGTCCTCAAGGCCGCGTAAGCCGGCATTCCGGTGATTCCGGCAACCGGTCGCTGGGCGCCCGGCTCGGCTTTGACGGAGCGGAGAAGCATGGCCCGGAGTTCTTCGTTGGAGGCCTGAAGAGGCTCCGGACTGACGCGGACATCGAAGACATCCAGATGTTCCGGCCGACGCATGAGGAACTCCCCCAGCGCCTCGGAGGCCCCCAGCAGGCGGTACATGGGCTCGCAGGAGTCCTGATCGGCCGCTGCCAGCGTCTTCAGCCCTGGATTCTTCTCAATGAGCCGAACCAAGGATTGGAGCGCGGTATCCGGACTGGCCGACATGGACAGACCGGCAAACAGTGCGTCCTCGTCTATGCCCTCAAGTTCGGGGGCAGCAAGGAAGCGTTCGCCTTTTTCGAGGTCACTGAATCCGGCTGAGATGAGCCGACGTGCAAGGCTCACTGGCCCGGCCTAGAGAATGCCGAGGTTGCGTTGCAACTCATACGGAGTGACCTGGAGGCGGTAGTCCTGCCATTCCGCCCGCTTGTTGCGCAGGAAGTGCTCGAACACCTGCTCACCAAGGATTTCAGCTACGAGCTCCGATTCCTCCATGGCACGGATGGCGTCGTGAAGGCTGGCCGGCAAGGGTGCGTGTCCCATGGCCTTGCGCTCCGCGGTAGTCAGCGACCAGATGTCGTCCTCGGCGGCAGCGGGAAGTTCGTAGCCCTCTTCGATGCCCTTCAACCCGGCGCCCAACAGGACGGCGTACGCGAGGTACGGGTTGGTGGCGGAATCGATGCCGCGGTACTCGATGCGGGCCGACTGGCCCTTGCCGGGCTTGTAGAGCGGGACGCGGACAAGTGCAGAACGGTTGTTGTGGCCCCAGCTCAGGTAGCTAGGTGCTTCGCCGCCACCCCACAGCCGCTTGTAGGAGTTCACGAACTGGTTGGTGACTGCCGTGAATTCCGGTGCGTGCTTCAGGATTCCCGCGATGAACTGGCGTGCCGTCTTGGACAGCTGGAATTCGGCTCCGGCTTCGAAGAACGCGTTGGTGTCGCCCTCGAACAGGGAGAAGTGGGTATGCATGCCGGAACCGGGGTGGTCCGTGAACGGCTTCGGCATGAAGGTGGCGTACGTGCCCTGCTGAAGGGCGACCTCCTTGATGACCGTCCGGAACGTCATGATGTTGTCCGCGGTTTGCAGGGCATCCGCGTAACGGAGGTCGATCTCGTTCTGGCCAGGGCCGGCTTCGTGGTGGCTGAACTCCACGGAGATGCCTACGGATTCAAGCATGGTGACGGCCGTGCGGCGGAAGTCCTGGGCCACGCCGCCCGGAACGTGATCGAAGTAGCCGCCTTCATCCACGGGAACAGGCGAGCCGTCCGGGCCGAGGTCCTTGGACTTGAGCAGGTAGAACTCGATTTCCGGGTGGGTGTAGCAGGTGAAGCCCATGTCCGCAGCCTTGGCCAGCGTCCTCTTAAGAACGTTGCGGGGGTCTGCCGCGGAGGGCTCACCATCGGGAGTCAGGACGTCGCAGAACATCCTCGACGTCTGTTCCGTCTCGCCGCGCCACGGCAGGATCTGGAAGGTGGACGGGTCCGGCTGGGCGAGCATGTCGGACTCGAATACGCGGGCAAGGCCCTCGATGGCCGAACCATCGAACCCCAGGCCCTCTTCAAAGGCGCCTTCAACCTCGGCGGGAGCAAGTGCCACCGATTTGAGCGAACCAACGACGTCGGTGAACCACAAGCGTACGAAGCGCACGTCACGCTCTTCGATCGTCCGCAGAACGAACTCTTGCTGGCGGTCCATAGGGCCTCTTTTCCGATTCAGTGTCCATGCCGCTGGTTCCAATGGTATGAAGCCACGACAACTCAGCCTTCACTCTACTAAGAGTTCGGTGCTAATGCCGCAGCAGTACTTGCGCGTAACACAGCGTTTACATTCCGTGACGCCGGGCACACTGGTGGCAGGCGTCGTCGGCACCGCTTAGGCTCTACCCATGGCCCCGAGCAACCTTCCTGAGTCCACCACGCCCGCCGAAGTTCCCGCACCCTACGGAACAGGTCCTGCTGCCACGGCCGCGACGCCCCCGGCGGACGGCAGGAAGCCGATCAGCCGGGTCAGGATTCATCACCTCCAGCAGGCCAAGGATAACGGCGGGCGCTTCGCCATGCTGACTGCCTATGAGCAGTACACCGCCGAAATCTTTGACCAAGCCGGAATCGAAGTCCTCCTGGTTGGCGACTCCGCGTCCAACAACGTCTTCGGCAACGAGACGAGCCTTCCCGTCACTGTGGACGAGCTCCTGCCCCTGACGCGGGCCGTGAGCCGGGCAGCCAAGCGGGCCCTGGTCGTAGCCGACCTTCCGTTCGGCAGCTATGAGGTTTCGCCCGGACAGGCGGTGGCCACCGGTGTCCGGTTCCTCAAGGAAGGGCTGGCGCACGCTGTCAAGATTGAGGGCACCGCTTACTACGCGGACACTGTCAAAGCCATGGTCCAGGCCGGCATCCCGGTCATGGCCCACATCGGCTTCACCCCGCAAAGCGAACACTCCCTCGGCGGCTACCGGGTCCAGGGTCGCGGAGACGATGCGCAACGCCTCGTCGACGACGCAGTTGCCTTGCAGGATGCCGGCGCCTTCAGCGTGCTCATGGAGATGGTTCCAGCGGAAACTGCTGCCGCCGTCGATGCCGCCTTGCGGGTCCCCACGGTAGGGATTGGTGCCGGCAACAGCACTACGGGACAGGTCCTTGTATGGCAGGACATGGCAGGATTGCGGGGCGGCAAGATGGCCAAGTTCGTCAAGCAGTATGCCGACCTTCGCACCACCTTGAGCGATGCTGCCGCCGCCTACGGTGAGGACGTCAGGTCCGGGCAGTTCCCCGGACCCGAGCATTCCTTCTAGTCGTCGTCCTGGGCATCCCAGGCGTCGTTGCGCGCTTTGACCTTTTCCAACGCGTGCTCGGCTTCTTCCCTGGTTTTGTAAGGGCCAATCAGCTGGGTCCAATCGGACATGGCGTCTTCTTCGATCTCGTGCGTCTTGACGTTGTACCAGTACTCCGTCACGTCTCCTCCTCGATCATTCGTGCCGTGGACGCGTAACGTTGGCGGGGTCACAGGAACCGGGCCACACTTTGTTACTTACGTCTCTTGTGTGCCTTATATGATCAATCTATGCCTTCTCTAGCTTCGACTGCACCCATCGGCGCCCTCACCCCGGGAACCATCAGCCCCGAAAGGCCCGTCCCGGCCTCCATTGCCCGGCCCGAGTACGTCGGCAAGAAGGCACCCGCCAAGTTCACCGGCTCCGAAGTGAAATCAGCCGAGACCATCGAGAAGATCCGGGTCGCAGGCAAAATCGCCGCACAAGCGATCGTCGAGGTCGGCAAGCACATCCAGCCCGGCGTCACCACCGACCAGCTGGACAAGGTCGGCCACGAGTTCCTGCTGGACCACAACGCTTATCCGTCCACTCTGGGCTACCGGGGCTTCCCCAAGTCCCTGTGCTCGTCACTGAACGAGGTCATTTGCCACGGCATCCCCGACTCCACGGTGGTCCAGGACGGCGACATCCTTAACATCGACATCACCGCTTTCATCGGCGGCGTACATGGGGATACCAACTACACTTTCCTGGTTGGCGACGTGGATGAAGAATCCCGTCTGCTGGTTGAGCGTACGCAGGAGTCGCTCAACCGGGCCATCAAGGCCGTGGCCCCGGGCCGCGAAATCAACGTAATCGGCCGTGCCATCCAGTCCTACGCCAAACGCTTCGGCTATGGCGTGGTGCGGGACTTCACGGGCCACGGCGTGGGTGAGGCCTTCCATACGGGCCTCATCATTCCGCATTACGACGCAGCCCCGGCGTACAACACCGTGATCGAGGCAGGCATGGTCTTCACCATCGAACCCATGCTGACCCTCGGCACCATCGAATGGGACATGTGGGCCGACGACTGGACGGTCGTCACCAGGGACCACAAACGCACGGCCCAATTCGAACACACCCTGCTGGTCACAGAGACCGGCGCGGAAATCCTGACCCTTCCCTAAGCTCTCCGGAAGGTCTTTGCAGCCCGGGCGGCTGCGCCATGCCCATCCCCTCCTGCCATGATCGGAATTGCATTGTCCAAGAAGGATGAGAAGACCCACAAGAACGCACCGTTGATCGGAATCGACATCGGTGGCACCGGCATCAAGGGCGGCATCGTCGACCTGAAGAAGGGCAAGCTGATCGGGGATCGCTTCCGCGTTCCCACACCCCAGCCCGCAACTCCGGAGGCAGTGGCCGAGGTTGTCGCCCAGATCGTCGAAGAACTCTCCAGCAGGCCGGATGCCCCGGCTGCAGATTCTCCGGTGGGCGTGACCTTCCCTGGAATCATCCAGCACGGCGTGGTCAACTCAGCAGCCAACGTGGACAAGACCTGGCTGGGCACCGACATCGACTCGACGTTCACCAAACGCCTTGGTCGTCCTGTGGAGGTCATCAACGACGCCGACGCCGCCGGCCTGGCGGAAGCCCGCTATGGCGCCGGCGAAGGCGTGGACGGAACGGTCCTGGTGATCACGTTGGGTACCGGCATTGGTTCGGCCTTCATCTTCAACGGCCAGTTGGTCCCCAACGCCGAGCTCGGCCACCTTGAGGTGGACGGACACGACGCCGAAACCAAGGCCTCCGCCGTGGCCCGCGAACGCGACGGCCTGAGCTGGGACGAGTACGGCGTCCTGCTCAACCGATACCTCCAGCACGTCGAGTTCCTGTTCTCACCCGAACTCTTCATTGTGGGCGGCGGCATCTCCAAGCGGTCCGACGAGTACTTCCCGCACCTTGAGCTGCGGACCAAGATCGTCACCGCAAAATTGAAGAACGACGCCGGCATAGTTGGCGCCGCGCTTGAGGTCGCCCTGCACCACAAACTCGCAAAGTAGGCACGGATGGCTCACGGCGGGGCCCCGGACATCGGAGTCGCAATCGTCACCGGGGCCAGCCGCGGTATCGGCGCTGCCGTGGCCTACGCTGCGGCACGCGCTGGGTACGCAGTGGTGGTCAACTACTCCGAGGACAGTGCGGGCGCCAAAACCGTTGTCGAGGAAATCATCGATAGGGGCGGCATGGCTCTGGCTGTCCAGGCGGACGTCAGCCGCCCCGCCGACGTCGTGCGTTTGTTCGACGAAGCTCTCGCTCTTGGGTCGCTGACAGCGGTGGTCAACAACGCCGCCATCACCGGCAACCTGATCGGCACGCTGGTCGAGGTGCCTGCAGAGACAGTGCAGCGGGTTGTTGACGTCAACGTGGCCGGAATGATTTTCATGTGCCAGGAAGCAGTGCGCAGGCTCTCAGCGGACAACGGCGGGAGCGGCGGATCCATCGTCAACATTTCCTCCACAGCCACAAAGGCAGGCTCCCCCGGGACGTGGGTCCACTACGCCGCAACCAAAGGGGCCGTGGATGTGTTGACTGTGGGCCTAGCGGCCGAAGTGGCCAAGCAGGGCATACGGGTCAACGCAGTGGCCCCCGGCAGCACCAACACCGGCCTGCATGCAGCGGCCGGAATGCCGGACCGGGTCGAACGACTGAACCCCACCATTCCCATGGGGCGTGGGGCTGAGCCCGAGGAAGTGGCAGCGGCCGTCATGTGGCTGATGTCCACCGATGCCGGGTACGTCACCGGCGCGGTGCTTCCCGTGTCCGGAGGACGCTGACCGGGTCAAGGCCCTGTACGGTGCCGGTGGCGGTTGCGGCTTCCCCTCCGCACCGCCACCGGAGCTAGAGTTGACTCTTCTGAGAGCCCGTGGCTTCTTTGGCGGCTGTTTTCGCGTGCTCTTCATGCTCGTGGCGAAGCAACGAGATAGCCGATTCGAAGTCTTCCAGGGATTCGAAAGCCTGGTAAACGCTGGCGAAGCGGAGGTACGCCACCTCGTCCAGTTTTCGCAGTGGGCCAAGAATAGCCAGGCCTACCTCGTGTGCATCAATTTCCGCCGCGCCGGACGAACGGATGTTTTCTTCGACTTCCTGGGCCAGCATTGCGAGGTCGTCCTCGGTGACCGGGCGCCCCTGGCACGCTTTGCGGACGCCACTGATGACCTTGATCCGGCTGAAGGGTTCACCGACACCGGACCGTTTGATGACGGACAAGCTGGTGGTCTCAATCGTGGTGAAACGACGGCCACATTCGGGGCACTGGCGACGGCGGCGAATGGAAGAACCGTCATCGGCCATGCGGCTGTCAACGACGCGGGAGTCGGGATTCCGGCAGAACGGACAATACACGCTGGGCCTCCCCTGACTGTTCCGGCACAATCCGTGCCCGGCAGGTTGCCGGAGACGCAAAGGGTGCCGGAAGTTTTCACTTCCGGCACCAGTTTACGTTCGTCTACACCGTAATGACAAGCGTGTAATTACTACATGTAGTGGTGGGCACCCGTATATGTAGTGGTTGACCCCCTTATGCGAAGCGGATCCGTACCGCATCTCCGTGCCCTGGAAGGTCCTCGGCACCGGACAAGCTCACGATGTGGCCACTGACCTGCTCCAGCGCAGCACGGTCGTAGTTGATGACCTGCACGGCACGGAGAAACGTGGTGACATTCAGGCCGGAAGAGAAAGCCGCCGTCCCGCTGGTGGGCAGGACGTGGTTGGAGCCGGCACAGTAGTCACCCAGGCTGACAGGACTGTAGTCACCGACAAAGATCGCGCCGGCGTTGCGGATCCGTGATGCAACAACAGCCGCATCCGCCGTCATGATTTCGAGGTGTTCTGCAGCGTAGGCATTACAGACTGCGATTCCCTGCTCAAGATCATCCACCAGAACCACGCCCGACTGCGGCCCGGACAACGCCTCCAGGACGCGGGCGCTGTGCTTGGTTCCGGCCGCTTGCAATGCCAGTTCAAGCACGACGGCGTCAGCCAGGTCGGCCGAGTCCGTCACCAGGACCGATGCTGCTTTGGGATCGTGCTCTGCCTGGCTGATGAGGTCGGCCGCCACAAGCGGCGCTTGAGCGGTGGCATCGGCAAGGATGGCGATCTCGGTCGTGCCGGCCTCCGAGTCAATGCCCACCACGCCCTTGACGAGCCGTTTGGCCGTGGCGACGAAGATGTTTCCAGGTCCTGTGACCACATCCACGGGCTCGATCGGCAACTCCCCTCCCGAACCCGGAATGCCATAGGCAAAGGAGACGATGGCCTGCGCGCCACCGATGGCGTACACCTCATCGATGCCCAGCAGTTCTGCGGCGGCCAGGATGGTGGGGTGCGGCAGCCCGCCAAAGTCCTTCTGCGGAGGAGAAGCCAGCGCAATGGACTCGACGCCGGCCGCGACTGCGGGTACGACGTTCATGATGACCGAGGACGCCAACGGGGCGAGTCCACCCGGAACATAGAGACCGACGCGGCCCACCGGAATCCAGTTCTGGCTGACAACGGCGCCGTCGGCCAAGGCGACGTCAACGTTGACCGGGCGCTGCTGATCGGCAAATTGCCTGGCTCGGCTGATCGACTCTTCCAACGCGGCACGAACCATCGGATCCAACCCGGCCAAAGCCTGGGTGAGTGCCTCGGCCGGAACGCGCGGGTGCGACTGATCCACGCCGTCGAACTTCTTTGCCAACTCCGCCAGTGCAGCAAAGCCCTGGCTCCGAACGGCCGAAATGATGTCCTGGACCTTCTGCTCGGCGTCGGCCATCGTCTGATGGCGCGCCCTGGGCACGGCAGCACGCAGCTCCGCCAAGGAAAGATGGCGGCCCCGGAAATCGATGGTGCGGAAGTCGAGGGAAGCGGCGGCGCGGGCGGAGGTATCCGAAGAAGTGGTCACCCGACTATTTTACGGGCTTCTTCGAAAGAACCCCGAACAGCGCCAGGACGAACGTGATGAACGATGTGGCAGCGGGCCACAGAACCAGGACAGCGTAGGAGCGGAGCGTGAAACCAAACCCCGGGCCAAGAGCCGGGTCCGGCGCCGGGCCAAAAAGTTGCGCTGCCAGCAGGCCAACCAGCCAGGCAATGACCCCGCCCACCGCGCCACCAACAAGTGCGAACGCCAGCCGCCGCCCCACGCTGGGTCCCTGTAGTTTTCCGTCAAGCATGACGCCGGTGAAGCATCCTGCCACCAGCATCAGCCCAGCGAGGACCAGGTCCCGTGGGAGCCAGGATCCGGGATTGGCCGCATCGGCGAGCTCGGGATTGCCGGAGACCAGGTTCAGCCCGCCAGGCGCGAGCAGCCACCAGAGCGCGCCGAGAAGGACACCGGAAGCCGCCGGAAGGACAAGCCAGCGAGCCTCCCGGAAACGGCGGGGGCGGGGAGCCGGAGCCGGTTCGGCAACAGCTGGGACGTGCACGGTTGGCTCGGTCATACAACTCACATTAACAAAGGTTCACGCACGCTCAACAAAATGAGGACCCCACAGTCCTTGAGGAATACCCTGAGGTGAGACGCAGACCCCCAGTCCAGGAGATAGACCCACGTGGCAAGCGAACCAGCCGGCTTTGAACAGACTTTCCGGGAAATGTTCCGCCGGCATGCCGCCGGAGTAGCCATCATTACGGCAAACCTCAATGGACAGCCCTTCGGCTTCACCGCGACCTCCGTGGCCTCGCTGTCCGCCGAACCGCCCCGCTTTACGTTCAACATGGCCAGAAGTTCCAGCTCATGGCCTGCCGTGGCCAACGCCGAGTACATCGGAGTCCACATGCTGGGGCTCGAGAACCAAGCACTCGCCAATCGGTTCGCACGGACACGCGACCGGTTTGAGGGCGACCACTGGGAGCCGGGCCCCCACGAGGTGCCGATCCTCAAGGATGTCAGCGGCTGGCTCGTGGGAAAGATCCAGATGCGCCTGTCGTTCGAAAACAACGCCGTGGTGGTGGTCGAGGTCATCGACGGCCAAGTCGGCGAGGACGGCACTCCCCTGCTCTACCACAGCGGTGGTTACAGCAAGCCGGCGCCGCTCGACTACGAAATCTAACCGAGCGGCATCGATCCGGCTAGTTATCCAGGCAGGCCGGACCCAACAGGACCTTCAGATCACCAAACAGTGAGGGACTGGGGTTCACCCGCATATGCACGGGCAGGCCCATGACCTCCACTTTGGTATCACCCATCAGCTTCAGCCGGACCTCCGAGTTCCCGCGGTGCGTCCGGAGGACATCACGCAGGTCCGTCACCACCGCCTCCGTTGCCTTGAACGTGGGAATCGTGATGACCACCGGTCCGTTCACGCTCTCGCTAAGGTCCGGAACCGAGAGCTCCATGCAGTTCAGTGTCACTGCCCCGTCATCCCTGCGCTGCAGCCTGCCCTTGACCACCACGATCAGGTCCTCCGCCAGGACCGAGGCGATGGGCCCATAGACCTGGCCGAAGAACATGACCTCCATGGAGGCGCCAAGGTCTTCGATCTCCGCGCGGGCATAGGCGTTTCCGCTGGCCTTCGCGATCCTGCGGCTCAACGAGGTGATCATGCCCGCAATGGTGACAATTGCGCCGTCGTGCGGTCCATCTTCAGCGATGATCGAGGTAATGGATTGCTCAGCATGTTGGCTGAGAACGCCTTCCAGCCCTTGCAGCGGATGGTCCGAAACGTAGAGGCCCAGCATGTCCCGTTCAAAGGACAGCTTGTCCTTTTTCTCCCATTCGGGAAGGTCAGGGATTTCTGTGGTCAGCGAGGCTTCCGGCTCCTGGTCCTCAAAGCCGGCAAAGAGATCGAACTGGCCGATCGCCTCGTTGCGCTTCAGGGTGATCACCGAATCGATGGCTTCTTCGTGGATCATCGCCAATGCACGCCGGTGGTGGCCCAGGGAGTCGAACGCCCCGGCCTTGATCAGCGATTCGATGGTGCGCTTGTTGCACACCACCGCGGGTACCTTCAGGAGGAAGTCCTTGAACGACGTGTAGCTTCCCTCAGTGCTGCGGGTGGAAACCATGGCATCCACGACGTTGACGCCGACATTGCGGATGGCGCCCATGCCGAAACGGATGTCCGTTCCCACAGGGGTGAAGTTCAAGGACGATTCGTTGACATCCGGCGGGAGCACCGTGATGCCCATGCGGCGGCACTCATTGAGGTAGATGGCGGATTTGTCCTTGTCATCACCCACTGACGTGAGCAAGGCAGCCATGTACTCCGGCGCATAGTGCGCCTTCAAATATGCGGTCCAGTAGGAAATGACGCCGTACGCGGCCGAGTGGGCCTTGTTGAAGGCGTAGTCGGAGAACGGGAGCAGGATGTCCCACAGTGTTTTGACGGCAGCCATGGAGTAGCCGTTGTCCTGCATGCCCTGGGAGAACCCGGCGAACTGTTTATCCAGCTCCGATTTCTTCTTCTTGCCCATGGCCCGGCGAAGGATGTCTGCTTGTCCGAGCGAGTAGCCGGCCAGCTTCTGTGCCACGGCCATGACCTGCTCTTGGTACACGATCAGGCCGAAGGTGCCGCCAAGGATTTCCTTGAGGGGTTCTTCCAGCTCCGGGTGGATGGGAATGACCTCTTGGATCCCGTTTTTACGCAAGGCGTAGTCGGTGTGGGCGTTGGCGCCCATGGGGCCGGGACGGTAAAGAGCCAGGACTGCGGAAATGTCTTCGAAGTTGTCGGGCTTCATGAGCTTGAGCAGGGACCGCATGGGTCCGCCGTCCAGCTGGAACACGCCCAAGGTGTCGCCGCGGGCCAGGAGCTCGTAGGACGCGGCGTCGTCGAGTTCCAGGTTTTCCAGGTCCAGGTCGACGCCACGGTTCATCTGGATGTTCTCCAGGGCGTCCGAAATGATCGTCAGGTTTCGGAGACCCAGGAAGTCCATCTTGATGAGGCCGAGGCCTTCGGACGTCGGGTAATCGAACTGGGTGATGACCTGGCCGTCCTGGAAACGGCGCATGATGGGAATGACATCGATGATGGGGTCCGAGGACATGATGACACCGGCCGCGTGCACACCCCACTGCCGCTTCAGTCCTTCGATACCCAGAGCTGTCTCGAAGACCTTGGCAGCCTCGGGGTCGGTGGCAATGAGCTGGCGGAAGTCCCCCGCTTCGCTGTAGCGCTTGGATTCCGGGTTCTGGATGTCCGCCAGCGGGATGTCCTTGGCCATGACGGCCGGAGGAAGGGCTTTGGTCAGAGTCTCGCCCATGCTGAACGGATAGCCCAGCACACGCGATGAGTCCTTGAGCGCCTGTTTGGTCTTAATGGTGCCGTACGTGACAATCATCGCCACGCGCTCGTCACCGTACTTCTTCGTGACGTAGTCGATGACCTCGGAGCGGCGGCGATCATCGAAGTCGACGTCGAAGTCGGGCATGGAGACGCGGTCCGGGTTGAGGAAGCGTTCGAAGATCAGGCCGTGCTGCAGGGGGTCGAGGTCGGTAATACGCATGGCGTAGGCCACCATGGAGCCTGCACCGGAACCACGGCCGGGGCCAACACGGATTCCGTTGTTCTTGGCCCAGTTGATGAAGTCCGCGACCACCAGGAAGTAGCCGGGGAACCCCATGGACGTGATGACGCCCAATTCATAGTCCGCTTGCTTGCGGACCTTGTCCGGGATCCCTTGGGGATAGCGGTACTTGAGGCCGGTGTCTACTTCCTTGACGAGCCAGGAGGTCTCGTCTTCTCCGGGCGGGCAGGGGAAGCGTGGCATGTAGTTGGCGCCGGTATTGAACGAGACTTCGCAGCGCTCGGCAATGAGCAGCGTGTTGTCGCAGGCATCCGGGTGATCGCGGAACAGTTCCCGCATTTCCTGCGGCGACTTGAGGTAGTAACCGCTGCCCGAGAACGCGAAACGGGAACCACCGTTGTCGTACGTCGGCTCCAGGAGGGTGGAGCCCGACTGGATCGCCAGCAATGCCTCGTGGGCCTTGGCATCGTGTTCATGCGTGTAGTGGAGGTCGTTGGTGGCCACCAACGGGAGGTTGAGCTCCTTGGCAAGTCGCAGGAGGTCGCCAATGACACGCCGTTCAATGTCGAGGCCGTGATCCATCAGCTCACAGAAGTAATTCTCTGCGCCGAAAATATCGCGGAACTCAGCAGCAGCCTCCACGGCTTCGCGGTACTGCCCGAGCCTCAGTTTTGTCTGGACCTCTCCGGACGGACACCCCGTGGTGGCAATCAAGCCTTCGGAGTATGTGTTCAGCAGCTCACGGTCCAGTCGCGGCCACTTTCCAAAAACAGAATCGAGGGAGGCGATGGAAGACGCGCGGAACAGGTTGCGCATTCCTACGTTGTTGTAGCTCAGCAGCGTCATGTGGGTATAGGAGCCACCGCCGGAGACGTCATCTTTACGCTGGCTTTCGTCGCCCCAGCGTACGCGTTCCTTGTCGCCCCGGGCCGTTCCCGGGGTGACATAGGCTTCGACACCGATGATCGGCTTGATGCCCTTGTCCGTGGCCTTGCGCCAGAAGTCGAACGCACCGAACAGGTAGCCGTGGTCCGTGGTGGCCAGTGCCGGCATGCCCAGCCGTTCGGTTTCGTCGAACAGCTCGCCCAAGCGGGCCGCTCCATCCAGCATGGAGTACTCGGTGTGGGTGTGCAGGTGGACGAACGAATCATTGCTGGAAGTCACCACGACAGTCTACCGTCCCGGGTCCGACAGAACCCGGTCGCAGACGGGGCGGCTCTCTAGGCGGTGCCGGTGGCGAGCAGATCCAGGGCGTACTGGAGGTCCGCCGGGTAGTCGCTGCTCACTTCCACCCATTCGCCGGTGCTGGGATGGGTGAAGCCCAGCTGGCGGGCATGCAGCCACTGCCGGGTGAGCCCCAGGTTGGCCGCGAGCCGCGGGTCGGCGCCATAGGTGAGGTCTCCGGCGCAGGGGTGCCGGAGCGCTGAAAAGTGAACTCGGATCTGGTGGGTACGGCCGGTCTCCAGATGGACTTCCACCAGCGTTGCCTTGCCGAACGCTTCCAGGACCTCGTAGTGCGTCACGGACGGACGGCCGTCCTCGATCACCGCGAAACGCCAATCGTGCCCGGGATGGCGGCCAATCGGGGCATCGATGGTGCCCTCCAAAGGATCAGGCAGTCCCTGCACCACTGCGTGGTACACCTTCTCCACGGTGCGTTCCTTGAAAGCGCGCTTCAGCACCGTGTACGCGTGTTCGGTCTTGGCCACCACCATGACCCCGGACGTGCCGACATCGAGGCGGTGGACGATCCCTGCCCGTTCAGGAGCACCTGACGTCGAGATCCGGTAGCCGGCGCCGGCGAGACCGCCCACTACGGTGGGTCCTACCCACCCCGGAGACGGATGGGCAGCGACTCCCACCGGTTTGTCGATGACAACGAAATCCTCGTCATCCAGCAGGATCTTCAGGCCTTCCACAATTTCCTCCACGACTTCCAAGGGGTCCCGCCGCTCGGGAACGGTAACGTCCAGCACCGCGCCTGCGGCAAGCTTTGCCGACTTGCCAAGTGGCACACCGGCAATCGTGACGTTTCCTTCTGCGATCAACAGCGCCGCTGCTGACCGGGAAATGTCCATCAGTTGTGCAAGCCCGGCGTCCGCCCGCTTGCCTGCCAGTTCCTCAGGTACCACTACGGGATCACTCACCGGCTGTCTCCCCCATGGAGCCGCCCGCAGGCTTGGCCTCATCGGACGCCTTTGGACCAGCAGGCTGCCGCTGGCCGTCCATGCCGATACCGCGCAGCGTCAGCAGGCAGATGATGACGACGCCGGATACCACCGCGGAGTCTGCGATGTTGAAGATGGCGAAGTTGGGCAACTGGATAAAATCCACCACGTGCCCCATGGCGAACGACGGTTCCCTGAACAAGCGGTCGGTCAGGTTGCCCAAAGCTCCCCCGAGCAAGAGTCCCAGGGACAGGGCCCACCACGCAGACCCGAGCCGGCGCAACTGGAACAGGATTGCCACGGAAACGGCCGCCATGACAATCGTGAAGATCCATGTCACATTCTCGCCAATGGAAAAGGCCGCCCCGGAGTTCCGGATGTAGTACCAGTGCAGCAGCGGAGGAAGAACGGGGATCCGCTCACCCTCGGTCATGGTGCTGGTGACCCAAAGTTTGGTGAGCTGGTCAAAGGCGTAGGCAAACACGGCGAAGCCGGCAAAGAGCCAGAGCATGGCCGGACGCCACTTACGGCGGGCGGTGGGCGCCGGCTGCGAGGCGTCATCGGTGAAGTCGTCGGTCATAGTGCTTTCATTCGGGAAGCGTGGTGGGGCGCTGTCAGGGTTTTAACAGCAAAAGCCGGTGGCCGAGGAGTCCTCAGCCACCGGCTTTCAGAATACTTGCTAAACGTCTGCGGTTGCTTCGCCGACCTCAGGGGCAGCGACGGAACCACGGGCATCCAGGTCGCGCAGCTGGCCTTCGATGTAGGCCTTCAGGCGTGAACGGTAATCGCGTTCGAAGCCACGGAGCTGCTCAACCTTGCGCTCAAGAACGGAACGCTGCTGCTCGAGTGCACCAAGGATCTTGCGGGACTTCTCCTGGGCATCGTTGACGAGGCTGGAAGCCTCGATCTGAGCCTCGGCGATGATCTTTTCCTTCTGCTGCGCACCGTCAGAGACGTGCTTGTCGTGCATCTGCTGCGCCATGGCCAGCAGGCCTGCAGCGGACTCAGCGGAAGGGGTAACGCTGTTGCTGGCGGCCGGAGCCTTGGCAGCGGCGGCAGCTGCTGCGGCCTGCTCGGCTTCCTTCTTCTTGGCAGCGTCGGCGGCCTTGGCTTCGGCTTCCGCCTTGGCTTCGGCTTCCTTGTCGACCTTGACGGGGGCAGGAACCTTCTCGACGACCGGAGCCGCAGCAGTTGCAGCAGGCACAGCCGAACCGGCTTCTCCGAGCTTCTTGCGAAGTTCGTCGTTCTCCTGGTTCAAGCGGCGAAGTTCCACCACGATCTCATCGAGGAAGTCGTCTACCTCGTCCTGGTCGTAGCCTTCGCGGAACTTGGTCGGCTGAAAGCGCTTGTTGACAACGTCTTCTGGCGTCAAAGCCATCTGGTCACCTCGTTGGTCTAGTTAGTCAGTAGGCCTTCCGGCCGTTCAAAACTACGGTACCTAAATATCATCTGGTTCCTCCAATTCAACACCATCGTGTTGATTTGGAGAATTTGCGGCCTTTGAACCATCGGTGGTCCGGGTTCCGCTCAGCAGCTAGGCCAAGCTGCTGGTTACTGCCATGGCAATACTGACCGCAATTATCAGGATCAGAAAGCCTAAATCCAAGGAGATACCACCCAGTTGGAGTGGCGGTATCAGCCTGCGGAGCCTGCCAAGCGGAGGGTCCGTGACGGAGTAGACCACATGCGCTGTTACCAATGCCACACCCCGGGGCCGCCACTGGCGGGCAAACATCTGAACCCATTCAAAGATGAGCCTGATGATCAGGGCAATGAAGAACAGCAACAACACAATATAGATAAGGCCGAAAACAATGCCCACGAGTTAGCTCAGATCTCCCACTTGTTCCGGAATGCCGATCGGTCCCTACTATTGCAACACAGATGCCAGGCGGGTTGACCCGCCTGGCATCTGCAAAGATCGGTGTCAGCTCTGGTTGAAGAAGCTGGCCTGCGTTTCGCTGGCCTTTTTGTCGTCGCCAATGACCTCTACGTACGACGGCGACAACAGGAAGACCTTGTTGGTCACCCTCTCGATGCTGCCATGGAGGCCGAAGACCAGGCCGGCGGAGAAATCCACGAGGCGCTTGGCGTCGGCTTCGCCCATGTCGGTGACGTTCATGATGACCGGAATGCCATCCCGGAAACTCTCACCGATGACCTTGGCATCGTTGTAGGAACGGGGATGAACGGTGGTGATCTGCCTCAGGCCCGAGGCATCTTCGCGGCTGGAGGCCGCACGCTTGATGGGTGTCACGGGTGCGCGGTATTCCTCTTCGGCGTCTACAGTGGGCATTTCGCGGACAACTTCCCGGACGGGAGCGGGCGCCCGGCGCTCTTCCCGTTCCTGTGCCTGGGGGCGTTCTTCGTCGTGGTGCGAGGCGACGGCCTGCTCAGATTCGTAGTGTTCATCGCCGTCGGCGAGCCCAAGATAGATCATTGTCTTGCGCAGAGCGCCAGCCATGGTGCACTCCTATCGTTTCTGCAGTAGGCGGGCCGCCATGACTTGACATATTGGAACCCCGGCCCGTCATTCCAATACTTTGACGCTACCCCACGGCCGGACGGGATCCGAGAATATCGGAGCCAATTCTCAGGTGTGTCGCCCCGAACTTCACGGCGGCTTCCAGGTCCTGGCTCATCCCGGCGGAAATTGCCACCGCGGCCGGATGAATGGCACGGAGAGCCTCGGAAATACCGGCAAGCTTCTCGAACGCCGCTTCCGGATCGGCCCCCAAGGGCGCCACGGCCATCAGGCCCGAGAGCTTCAGCCCGGCAGCGGATTCGATCTGTGCGGCAAGAACCTCGACGTCGGCCGGGCGTGCGCCGCCGCGGTGCGCGCCGGCGTCGTCCTCCAAGCTGACTTGAATGAAGCAGTCGAGGTCGGCACGGCCGGTGGCACCTTGTTCCCGCATGATGGCCTTCGCCAAGGCGTCAACGACTTGAGGCCGGTCTATCGACTGGACGGAGGCAGCATACTTTGCGACGGATTTTGCTTTGTTGCTTTGGAGCTGCCCAATGAAATGCCAACGGATATCAACGTCGGTAAGCCCGGCGCTCTTGGTGGCTGCTTCCTGGTCCCGGTTCTCGCCGATGTCGGTAACACCAAGTGCGGCGAGGCGGCGCACATCCTCTGCCGGATGGAATTTAGTCACCACGATCAGCCGTGGCGGGTCACTGCGTCCGGCTGCAGCAACCGCTGTCCCGATCCGGCGCCCAACCGTACCCAGCCGTTGGGCGAGAACGGCCGTGCGGGCATCGCCTGACAGGCTTTCCTGCTGTTTGTCGTCGTGTCCAAGGCTAGTCATGCGTCCACACCAAACCTGCAAATCGGCCGGTCCGGGAATTCCGGCGGTATGAGAAAAGGGAATCGTTCTCCAGCGTGCACTCCCCCGAGTACTCCACGGGAACATCCAACGCTGCCAGTTGTGCCCGCACACCGGCCGGAAGGTCCAGGGCCGGAGTTCCCCAGGATGTGGTGGACCGGGTGGCCGGGACACGCGCAGCTACCTCGGCCTGCAGTTGTTCCGGCACCTCATAGCAGGACCCGCAGATAGATGGACCGAGCCAAGCGCTGATCCCTACGGCTCCCCGGCTCCGCATTTCCTCCACGGTGGCCGCAACAACAGCTGATGCGACGCCAGGGCGTCCGGCATGGGCTACGGCGAGCACGTGCCCGTTTCCTGCGCCGCTCCCCACGAACACCACCGGCACACAGTCCGCGACCATGACCGCCAATGGCTGCGGTGCACCGCGGGGGGCTGCGGCTGACACCATTGCGTCAGCAGTGGGCCCGGGCCCGTTGACTTCGATGAACTCCACGGTGTTGCCATGGACCTGATCCATATATTGGAATTGATCGGCCCCCAGCCCCGCGGCCCGGTTCAACTCATCGCGGCGGGCCATTACCTCAGCGGGGTTGTCCCCCACATGGAGAGCCAGGTTCCCGGCGTCCGTATCCGTGAAGGCTACGGAAACGCCGGGACGAACTTCATTGCGCCACCAAAACACCTGGTACTGACTCTCCGAACGTGGCTTACTTCAGGAAGTCGGGGACGTCGAGGTCGTCGGAGCGGCTGCCCGAGAGATCAGGCTCGACGACGGCGGGGAGGTCCACGTCGAAGCCTGAGTCTGCAGGCAGTGCAGAGGGACGCTGCTGGCCCCAGTTGCTCAAGCCCGCGGCACCGATGCCTGCCGTGGCGTGCTGCGGGGCAGCAGCGCTGGACGGTGCACTGCTGGGCGCGGCGGGACGCTCCGAGGGCACCGGGTTCTGGGCGGGACGGGACTGGTCCATCGAAGGCGAGGTTGCCTTGACATCGTCAAAGCCTGCGGCAATGACTGTCACGCGGGCTTCATCACCCAAGGCGTCATCAATGACGGCGCCGAAGATGATGTTGGCCTCGGGGTGGGCTACTTCCTGCACCAGGCGTGCAGCCTCATTGATTTCGAACAGACCCAGATCCGACCCACCCTGGATTGAGAGCAGGACGCCGTGGGCGCCGTCGATGGAGGCCTCCAGGAGCGGGGAAGCAATGGCCAGTTCGGCTGCCTTGACCGCACGGTCCTCACCACGGGCCGACCCGATGCCCATCAGGGCCGAGCCAGCACCCTGCATGACGGACTTGACGTCGGCAAAGTCAAGGTTGATCAGGCCGGGAGTGGTGATCAGGTCGGTGATGCCCTGGACGCCCGAAAGGAGGACCTGGTCCGCAGAACGGAAAGCGTCCAGGACGGAGACGTTGCGATCACTGATGGACAAGAGGCGATCGTTGGGGATGACGATCAGGGTATCGACTTCATCGCGAAGGGCGTCGATGCCGGCTTCGGCTGAGCCTGCACGGCGACGGCCCTCGAAAGTGAACGGCCGGGTCACAACACCGATGGTCAGCGCACCCAGGGAGCGGGCGATGCGCGCGACCACAGGGGCCCCACCAGTACCGGTGCCACCGCCTTCACCAGCGGTAACGAAGACCATGTCAGCACCCCGGAGAACTTCTTCGATCTCGTCGGCATGGTCTTCCGCGGCCTGCTTTCCGACCTCGGGGTTTGCGCCGGCGCCAAGGCCGCGCGTGAGTTCACGTCCAACGTCGAGCTTGACGTCGGCGTCGCTCATGAGCAGCGCCTGCGCGTCAGTGTTGATGGCGATGAACTCGACGCCCCGAAGGCCGACCTCGATCATACGGTTGACTGCGTTCACGCCACCGCCGCCGATGCCGACGACCTTGATGACGGCCAAGTAATTCTGCGGTGCTGCCACGTTTCGTGCCCCTTGCTTGTGTCCTATAGCGAAACTGATCGAGTCCAACTTGAATCCTTGGACCTTAACCCTCTAGTTGAAGGTTATAGTTATGTCAAGTAACTCTACTGCGACGGTATTTCCTATGGTTCGCACATGCAATCTCCGCTTGCGCGTGTCGTGTGATTGTCCTGAAATAAGGCCACCGCCGGCCGTAGGTTACGTTCTCAAAGCTGCTTATTTTGTGAATGGATGCCGCGGGACGCTGACGTCGTACACGCTGACGGGAACCTTCGGGTCAGCCGGCATCTTGAGCAGCGCTTCAAGTGCCTTCGCCTTCAGTTCCCTGTCCTCGGCATTGCCCCACACTACCGTCTTTCCGTCCACCAATTTCAGTTCGACGGCATCCGCGGAGGCCGCCGAAGCTGTCGACATCCGGGCGCGGACATCGGCCGGCAACGTATCCAGGACGGCGGCAATCGCCTTGAACAACTCTGTGTTCGTCGCCCCGGCTCCCGCATCAATCAAGGGCAGTGCCACCGCCGACTGGTCCTTCGTAGCCCCGAGTTGCACCCCGTCCACATCCACCATCACGAACGAGTCACCCTGCTTGAGCAGCGCCACCGGAACGCGTTCGTTCACATGCACAAGCAACTCCGACGGCGGCCTCGCCTCCATGGTTGCGGAGCGGACCTGGACCAGCGGCTTCAAGAGCTCGTTGATCTCCTGTTCGGTGACCTGCGGCAGCGGTTTGCCCTCCAGGCCGGACAAAGCCTGCTGAACGGCGTCGGGCGTCAGCAGTGTGGTGCCGTCCACTGTCACTGTCCTGACTGCCAATACCGGCGAGAAGACCGCACCGGCGATCAGGGCCGCCACAACAGCGGCCACGATGGAAAGCGTCCACCCAATAATCCTGCGTTGCCGCCGGCCCTTGGGCTCCGGAAAGACAATGACGTTATCCGACGCCGGGGCCTTTGTTGACGTGGTCGCCGTGGCTGGCTGGGAACGGGTCTCCCGCTTACTGTCCGGCTCGATGGGACGTTGCGCGCTGATGACTTCGCCTGATCCCTCAGCCCGGCCTTTGTCCGGCACCGCCTTGGATCCTCCCGAACGGGCCGCATCCGGCGGGCGCGACTCCGCTCCCGGCCTGTACGTCGGCTTGCGGGTGCTAGCCACCCAACGCCTCCACGATCACTGGCCCGTAAGCAGTAACGTCGCCGGCACCGACGGTGAGGACTACATCTCCGTCGCTGGCGACCGCCATCAGGGCGTCCACTGCCTCCCCTGCCCCCACCAGCCTGCCAGTGGCAAGCTGATCGGCGATCAAAGCGCTGGTGACACCGGGGATGGGGTCCTCGCGAGCAGGATAGATATCCAGGATCAGGGCCGTATCCGCCGCGTCCAGCGCAGCAGCAAATTCCCCGGCGAACTCGCGTGTGCGCGAAAACAAGTGCGGCTGGAACAGGACATGGACCTTGTTGCCCCCGGCTACCGAGCGGGCGGCAGACAGGGCGGCGCGAACCTCCGTGGGGTGGTGGGCATAGTCGTCGTAGACCCGCACACCCCTCCCCTGGCCCTTGAGCTCAAAGCGCCGTGACGCGCCAGTGAACTGGCCCAGCGCCGCCGCCGCATCTTCGGGATTCACACCAAGTTCGACGGCGACCGCGAACGCGGCTGCCGCGTTCAGGGCATTGTGGCGCCCCGGGACCTGCAGTTCCACCCTGTGGACGTCAGGACCAACGGCTACCGAAACGTCTCCGGGACCGCCGTCGAACAGGCGGATGTCGGCGTCGTCCGATGTCCCGTACGTCAGGACGCGCGTGGTTCCCAGGGACGCCGTCCGCTCGGCCAGGGCGAGGGCACCGGCGTCGTCGGCGCAGGCCAGGAGAACGCCGTCCGCCGGCAGGAGCGCCGCAAAGTTGTCGAAGGAGGCAAAGACCGCTTCCGGCGTCCCGTAGTGGTCAAGGTGGTCGGCTTCGACGTTGGTCACCACGGCAATCAGCGGACGGTAATTGAGGAAGGATCCGTCCGATTCATCGGCCTCGGCCACGAAGATGTCCGACTCCCCATGGGCAGCATTCACACCCAACGCCGGGACGTTGGCGCCAATGGCAAAAGAGGGGTCAACGCCGGCTTCCTTGAGCAGGACGGCAATCATGGAGGTGGTGGTGGACTTCCCATGGGTACCCGCCACTGTAACTACACGGTGGCCCGCCATGGTGGCAGCCAAAGCTTCGGACCGGTGCAGCACGGGCAGCCCGGCGGCACGTGCCGCAGTGAGCTCGGGATTGTCGGCCCGGATGGCAGAGCCGGCCACGATCGTCTGGGCGTCGGCAAGGTTGTTTTGGTCGTATCCCACCGCGATGCGGGCTCCAGCCAAGGAGAGGTCGTGCATGACCGGCAGGTCCTTGGCGTCGGTTCCGCTGACGGGGACACCCCGCGCCACCATGATCCGGGCGACTGCGGACATTCCCACGCCGCCAATGCCAATGAAGTGGACCCGGCCCAGGGATTCGAGGGGGGCGATGCTGATGGTCATGCGGATACCGCTTCCAGGACAAGATCAGCCATGCGCTGATCGGCGTTTCTGATACCAAGGGCTTCGGTTTTTCTGGCCATTTGGAGGAGCCTGTCGTGGTCAGTCAGGAGCGGAATGAGCTCCCGCTCCAGCCATTCAGGGCTGAGGTCCTTGTCATCAACCAGGAGTGCGCCACCTGCATCCACCAACGGCGCAGCATTCAGTGCCTGCTCTCCGTTGCCGATGGGCAAGGGCACAAACACGGCCGGGACTCCCACGGCTGCCACTTCGCTGACAGTTCCGGCGCCGGCACGGGCAAGGAGGACGTCCGCGGCTGCATAGACGTTCTCCATCCCATCCACATACTCAACCTGGCGATACCCTTCGGCGGTGAGCAGGCCGCCGTCGTCGTTGAGAACGGCCTTCCCATTGCCCGTGATGTGCAGGGTCTGTATCCCGGCGGCCGCCAGCGCAGGCAAGGCTGCACTGATGGAACGGTTGATGCTGAGTGCGCCCGAGGAACCACCGGTGACGATCAACACGGGGCGTTCTGGAACCAGGCCCAAGGAAGCCTTGGCAGCAGGAGCCGCCGTTGTCCGGTGAAGTCCCGAGATGGCTCGCCGCATGGGCATGCCAACATGGCGTGCACCCCGCAGCCGGGTACCGGCGAATGCCACCGCAACATGATTGCTGAAACGGGCACCGACGCGGTTGGCCAGGCCGGCCTTCATGTTGGCCTCGTGGATCACAATGGGGATACCGAGTTTCCGTGCGGCGAGGTACATCGGCGTACAGACGTAACCGCCCACGCCTACCAGGACATCAGCGTGCGCATCCTCAAGGATGCGGCGGGCCTGACGGACTGCTCCCATCATACGGCCGGGAAGTTTGACCAGGTCAACGGAAGGACGCCGCGGGAAAGGGACACGGTCTATGGTGGCGAGCTGGTAGCCGGCAGCCGGTATGAGCCGCGTTTCCATGCCCGACGGCGTGCCAACAGCCAGGATTGCAGCTTCCGGATGCTTGTCCTTGATGGCATCGGCGATTGCGAGCAGCGGGCTCACGTGCCCGGCAGTACCGCCGCCGGCAAGGACAACGGACAAGGGCTTGGACGCGTTGCGGGAGTCAGAAGTCATGAAGTGCTATGTACGCTTTCGTGCGGTTTTCGGAGAACGGCGCGGCAGGAACCGGGGGCGTTGCTGGGGCGGCAATTGGCCTCGGGCCAAGGACAACACTACGCCCACGCCACAGAGGGACATCACGAGGGCTGAGCCTCCGTAGGAGATGAATGGGAGCGGCACACCGACCACCGGAAGGAGCTGGGTGACCACAGCCATGTTCATGCTGGCCTGTCCCAGGAGCCACACCATGATGCCACCGGCCAGTGTTCGCTGGAACGGGTCTGTTTGCCTGACCACTACCCGGAAAATGGCGATGCCCAGGATTGCGAAGAGCACCAACACCACCAGGGTTCCCACGAGTCCAAGCTCTTCTCCGATGATGGCGAAGATGAAGTCATTGTGGGCTTCGGGAAGCCAGTTGTACTTCTGCCGGCTTTGGCCAAGGCCCAGCCCGGTCCAACTTCCCTGCGCCAGGCCGTACATGCCGTTGGTGGACTGGAAGTCGAAGTCGAAGTTATCGGTGCAGGAGGCCGACGCTGTGCCCAACCAGGACGTGATGCGGCAGATGCGGTTCGCACTGCTGATGGTTCCCAGCACGGCACCCACTGCCCCAACGGCCCCTGCTATGGCCAGCATCTTGCCCGGAACCCCGGCGAAGTAGAGGCCTGCCGCCGTGATGGCCGCAATGACGATCACTGTCCCGAGGTCGTTCCCGAGCATCACCAGCGCAATCACCAGGCCGGCTCCGGGCACCACGGGAATGATGACATGCCACCAACGGTGCAGGAGCTTTTGCTTGCGGGCCAGTACGGCAGCAATCCATACGCACAGGACCAGCTTGGCCATCTCCGAGGGCTGGAGCGTTATTCCGCCGACGTCGATCCAGTTCTTGTTGCCGTTGACGGTGTTGCCCATGACCTGGACCAGGACCAGGAGTACCACGACGCCACCCAGCGCCCACCAGGACAACCTCTTCATCCAGTTCACGTTGGTTCGCGAGATCACGTACATGGCTGCTGCTCCGAGCACCCCGAACATCGCCTGCTTCAGGGCGTCCGCGTAGGGCGACTTCCCTTCGGAGATCGCCTCGACACTCGAGGCCGACAACACCATCATGATGCCAATGGCAGTCAAGGCCAGGGCACAGCCCAGGATGAGGTAGTAAGTGGAGCTGTTGGGGGCTTTGCTCTTGCCTTCAAGGCTTTCCCAGAAGCCTCGCAGGTGTCGGCGGAGCCCGGAAGGCTTTTTGGGCGCCCGCACCGAAGCCTTGGGCTTCCCGTCCCGCGGGTTTTTGCCGCGGGTGCGGGTGGGCGTGCTGACCATTGTTACTCCTCGGTGGTCGTTGCCTGCCCTTCCACAAGCTCGCGAACTGCCTGGATGAAAGCATCGCCGCGGTGAGCGTAGGAAGAGAACTGATCCATGGATGCAGCCGCGGGTGCCATCAGGACGGTGTCCCCTGGCGTGGCCAGTTCGGCCGCCGACACCACGGCCTGGCCCATGATGGCCTCGCCGTAGATGGGCGAGGCGGCGTTGCCGGCTACGGTCTGCACCATCCCAGTGTCGCCCTTGGCTTGCGCTATCACGGGGACATCCGGTGCGTGTCGCTGGAGGGAGCCTTCCAGCGCTTCGGTATCGGTCCCAATAAGGACAACGGCCTTCAGACGGCGGGCGTGTTCTTTGACGAGGTCGTCATAGTTGACACCCTTGGAGAGCCCACCCGCAATCCACACGACGTGTTGGAAGGCAGAGAGCGCCGCGGATGCAGCGTGTGGATTGGTGGCTTTGGAGTCGTTGATCCACAGGATGTCGTTCCGTTTGGCGACCACCTGGATGCGATGGGCGCCCGGCAGGTAGTTGGCCAAACCCTGCTTTACCGCCGTTGGCTCTATGCCGTATGCACGTACCAAGGCCGCGGCCGCCAACGCGTTGGCCACCATGTGGCGCGGCGCCACAGGCCCGAGGTCGGCCATAGCGGCGAGCTCCGCGGCGGAGTCTTTGCGCTCGGCAATGAACGCGCGGTCAACCAGCAGTCCGTCCACCACACCCAGCATGCTGATGGCTGGAGTATTCGTGGTGAACCCAATGGCGCGGCAACCCTCAACGACGTCCGCGTTCTCCACCATGCGTTCGGTTTCGATCTGTTCGGCGTTGTAGATGGCCGCCTTTTGGGTGTTCTCATACACCTTGGCCTTGTCCGCCAGGTACGAGGCATAGGACCCGTGCCAGTCCACGTGGTCTTCAGCAACGTTGAGGCACACACTTGCCACTGGTGACAGGGAATGGCTCCAATGCAGCTGGAAGCTGGAGAGTTCAACAGCGAACGCGTCGTAGTCCACCGGATCCCGGAGTGCGTCAAGGATCGGCGTTCCAACGTTGCCGACCGCGATTGCCTTGAGTCCGGCTGCCTGCAGCATGGATTCGGTCATGCCCACCGTGGTGGTCTTGCCGTTCGTCCCCGTAATGGTGAGCCAGTCAGCTGTCTTGCGTCCTGCGCGGACGCGGAGGCGCCAAGCAAGCTCAACGTCGCCCCACACGGGGATGTGCTTCCGCTTGGCGGCGGCCAACAGGGCCTGGTCCGGCCGCCATCCCGGCGACGTGACAACCAGCTCGGGCAAAGCGTCGTCGATCAGGGGAAGGGCATTGACCGCGTCCTCCCCCAACAGCACCTCAACGGCGCCCACGATTTTCAGGGTGTCAGCTTGCGCCTTGGCCTTTGGCGTGGTGGCTGCGTCCACCACCACCACTTTGGCACCGAGTTCGATGAGGGTGTCAGCTGCCGAGAAGCCGGACATGCCGATTCCCGTCACCACCACGCGCAGGCCGCTCCAGTCAGCGTCCCAGCTGGTGAGTTCGCTGAGCCTGTCGGCGGCCGACGGCGTTGTCTCCGGGCTTCCGTTCACAGCAGTACCACCCATTCAGCGTAGAAAATTCCGAGGCCGGCGGCCACGAACAGGCCGGCGAGGATCCAGAAGCGGACAACCACTGTCACTTCCGCCCAGCCCTTCAGTTCAAAGTGATGTTGAAGTGGCGCCATCTTGAAGACCCGTTTGCCGCCACTGAGTTTGAAGAAGCCCACCTGGATGATGACCGAAAGGGTGATCAGGACGAAAAGGCCGCCGATGAAAGCCAGCAGGAGTTCCGTGCGTGACAGAATCGCGAAGGCTGCCACGGCACCGCCGATCGCCAGGGATCCCGTGTCCCCCATGAAGATCTTGGCCGGCGAGGTATTCCACCAGAGGAAGCCCACCAAGGCTGCACTGAGGATCGCTGCCAACAGGGCAAGATCCATGGGGTCACGAACCTGGTAACAACCGCTTCCTGCTTCCCTGGGTGATCCGCAGGCCTGGTTGTTCTGCCAGATTCCCATGATGGTGTAGGCGCCAAAGACCATGATGGACGCGCCCGCAGCAAGGCCATCCAGGCCATCGGTCAGGTTCACGCCGTTGGTGGCAGCAGTGATGATCAGGTTGGACCATACGACGAAGAGGATCGCGCCGAGCACTGTCCCGCCAAAAGCCAGGTCCAGCCAAGGGATGTCCCGCACCAACGAGATCTGGGTGGATGCCGGCCGAAGTCCGTCCTCGTTGGGAAACTGCAGTACCAGCACCGCGAAGATGATTCCGACGGCAGCCTGGAGGATCAGCTTTGCCCGGGCGTTCAGGCCCAGGCTGCGCTTGTTGGAAATCTTGATGTAGTCGTCCAGGAAGCCCACAAAACCCATGCCCACCATGAGGAACAGCAGCAGGAGTCCTGACGCGGACGGTCCAGGGGACCGCGGGTTCATCATCCACATGATCAGGTGCGTCACGAAGTAGCTGATGAGCACGGCCGCAACTACAACGGTCCCGCCCATGGTCGGCGTTCCACGCTTGGTGTGGTGCGATGTAGGACCGTCGTCGCGGATGAATTGCCCGTAGCTCTTGGCCACGAGGAACTTGATGAACAGGGGCGTCCCGATGAGGGCCACCAGAAGGGCGACGCCGGCGCCGATCAAAAGTGCAATCACAGCAGCTCGTTCCCTTCGCTTGCGGCAGCTTCAGCCGCGTTGTCTCCGGTGGGCTCGGCCCGTGGAGGTAATGCTATCCGATCACCCAAATGCCGCAGCCCTACCCCGTTGGAGGACTTGAACAACACCAGGTCACCGGGTTCGAGCTCGTTCTGCAGGAGCTCGTAGGCTTCTTCGACAGTCTCGGTGAACGAACATTCATCGCCCCAGGATCCTTCCTGGATGGCCGAGACGTAGAGGGCCCTGGCTTCGCGTCCCACCACCACAAGCCTGGAGATGTTCAACCGGACTACCTGCGTGCCCACTGCGGTGTGCTCGCGGATGGAGTCCTCCCCGAGCTCGAGCATGGCTCCAAGTACAGCCCAGGTCCGTCGGCCTTGTCCAAGATCTGCCAGTGTGCGCAGCGCTGCCCGCATTGATTCCGGGTTGGCGTTGTAGGCGTCGTTGATGATGGTGACGCCGTCTTCGCGTTCAGTCCGCTCCATGCGCCAGCGGCTTGCCGCCGACTGTGAGCTGAGGGAGGACGCAATGTCGGCGGCCGGGATGCCGGCGGCGAACGCACCTGCGGCCGCGGCCAGCAGGTTGGTTACATGGTGCCCACCGATCAGGCGGCTTCGCACCTCAACGGCAGGGCCGCCGTCGGGCAACACGAGATCAAAGTCCGGGAAACCCTGGGCATTGACCACTACGTTGCGCGCTTCGACCTCTTCGGTGGTGGCGGGCGCTGCCGTGAACCCCAGGATCTTTGCCTTGGTCCGGGAGCGCATGGCCGCTACGCGGCCATCATCGAGGTTGATCACAGCCGTGCCGTGCTCGCCAAGGGCTTCAACGAGTTCGCCCTTCGTAGTGGCGATATTCTCAACCCCGCCGAATTCTCCGGCATGTGCCGTACCAACCACCAGGACAACGCCAATGTCCGGCTTCACCATGTCTGCGAGGTATTTGATGTGGCCAAGGCCTGTGGCACCCATCTCGATGACCAAGTAGCGGGTATCGGCGTCGGCGGCGAAAACCGTCAAGGGCACGCCCACTTCACCGTTGTAGGAACCCTGCGGCGCCACCGTCTTACCGGCCACGGAAAGCACACCGGCCAAGAGATCCTTGGTGGTCGTCTTACCGGCCGATCCGGTGATGCCAATGACCGTAAAGTCTTCGCCGCGCTGTGCGCGTTCAGCACGGATGCGACGGACGCATTCCGCTGCGAGGGCACCCATTGCCAGGACGGCATCATCGACTACGACGGCGGGAAAGGGGCTTCCGCCAGCGTCGGTCACTTCACGTTCGGCGAGGACCAGTACGGCGCCGCGTTCGAAGGCAGCCTCGACGAAGTCGTGGCCATCGGCGTGCTCGCCGGGCTTGGCAACGTAGAGCGAACCGGGCGTCGCTTCCCGTGAATCAGTGACGACGGAGGTGGGCGCGATGTCCGTAGCTCCGGTCAATCGGCCATGGGTGATGTCGGCGATCTCCGCCGCAGTAAGTGCAATCATCTCGGTTTAGGACTCTATCCGCTGGTCCGATGAAACGCTGAATCCCTTGGATGTCAAGGCGGCGCGCAACTCGACCCTGTCGTCCAGTGCCAGGTTCACGCCTTTGACCTCTTGCCACACTTCGTGGCCACGTCCGGCGATAAGGATGGTGTCGTTGGCAGTGGCCATCTCAACGGCCAGCCGGATCGCGGCGTCCCTCGGGTGGGACTCGATGATGTCGCTGCCCAGCTTTTCGGCATCCCGGGCTGCCCTGGCACCCTGCAGGACTTCGGCGCGGATTGATGCCGCGTCTTCGTCGTGGGGATCGTCATCACTGACGATCACCACATCGGCAAGGCGCGCAGCGATGGCACCCATGGTGGGCCGCTTGCCCTGGTCGCGCTGGCCGGTTGCACCAAAGACCACGATGACGCGGGACCCCTCCTGTGGCGAGCGTACGGCTTCGAGCGCACGCGCCAAAGCATCAGGATTGTGGGCAAAATCAACAACTGCGGCTGGCTCAGTTGAGACCAACTGCATGCGCCCGGGAACGGCCACCGTGAAAGGATCGTGGGTGTCCAAGGCCGACTGGAGTGTCTGTTCGTCAACGCCCGACGCCAGGACCATGAGGGTGGCCAAGGCAGCGTTGGCCACGTTGAAGGCTCCAGGCAGGCCCGTGTGGACGCGCAGCACGCGTCCGTCGGCGTGCCTGAGTTCGAATGCGGAGCCGAGCCCGCGGGCAGTGATTTCCGCGACGTGCCAGTCGGACCCGGCGGTGGCCTCGTTGGCCGAGAGGGTAGTGACGGGGATATCGGCCAGCTCCGCGAGCTTGCGCCCCCAGTCATCGTCCACTGTGACAACAGCGTGGCGGGCCCGCCTGGCGGTGAAGAGTTCCGCCTTGGTGCGGAAATACTCTTCCATGCTGCCGTGCAGGTCCAGATGGTCCTGGGTGAGGTTGGTGAAACCCGCGACGTCGAACATCACACCGTCCACACGGTGGTAGGAGATCGCGTGGGACGAGACTTCCATGGACGCGGCTTCCAGGCCCCGTTCGCGCATCAGAGCCAGCAGGGCATGGACATCCGTGGACTCCGGGGTGGTCAGGAGGCTCGGGATAGGCTGACCGCCAGCCACGATCTCTATGGTCCCAATGAGTCCCGGAGTCTTGCCCAAAGCACGCAGCAGCGAGTTGATGAAGTAGGTCGTGGTGGTCTTTCCGTTGGTACCGGTGACACCGTAGAGGGACGGGAACCCGCCTTCCGCCGGCTGGCTGCGGTAGATCAGCGCAGCCAAAGGTCCGACGGCGGTACGCGCCTCTTGCACGATAAGCACCGGAACCGGCTGCTCGCCGGCCAGCGCCAGTTGGCGTGCCCCGGCGTCGTCCGTGACCACGGCCACGGCACCGGCGGCGACGGCTTGGGGAACAAAGTCGGCACCATGGCGCGAAGCGCCCGGCAAGGCCATATAGAGGTCGCCGGATTCCACGGCCCTGGAGTTGAGGGTTATGCCTGTCACTCCCCTGTCGTGGTTGCCCTCCGGTGCGGCTATTCCAAGTGCCTCCGCAATCGTGGCCAACGGCACCGCGGCCACGGATTCGGGGCGGAAGACGGACCTGCCGGTATCCGGCGTCGTGGCGCTGTTAGCTGCCTCATTGTGCTCTGACACGTGGTTCTCCGTTGGTGCTCGTGGAACGACCGGCCTGGGGCCAGCGGCGCCCGGGCCGTTAGTGGTTGATCGAGTTTTTGGCCGAAACAGACGCCCAAGAAGCTTACTTGACGAACTGGGGCAGGCGCGCGGGTGTTCCCGTGGACGGCGCCACGTTGTAGGTCCGCAGCACTTGTGCCATGACCGAACGGAACACGGGCCCGTTGGTGAGTCCGTAGATGTTTCCCTTGGGTCGTTGAAGCACTACCTCGACAATGAAGCGGGGGTCGTCCATGGGTGCCATACCCACCATGGAGGCCGTGTAGCCGTCGAATCCTGGAAGCCCGTCCTCACGGGGCGCTTGCGACGTTCCTGTCTTCGCGCCGACACGGTAGCCGTCGATTGCCGCGTCCTTGATCTGCCCCTCGGTCACAGCGCTCTCCAGGATGTCCCGGACCTGCTGGGCAGTATCCTTGGACACCACTTGGCGGGAATCCTTGGCGGCAACCTTCTGTTCCTCGCCCTCGGGAGTGATGTAGCTGTCGATGAGCCGGGGCTGAAGCATGACACCGTTATTGGCGATGCTTTGGAAGGCACGCACTGTCTGCAAGGTCGACTGGGAAACGCCCTGCCCAAAGAGAACCGTGTACTGCTGGCGGTCGTCCCACTGCTCGGGTTTGGCCAGGATGCCGGTGGCTTCTGCGGGCAGGCCGATATCGGTCTGTTCACCGATACCGAATTTCTTCAGCCAGTCGTACCGTTGCTCCTTGGTCAGCCGGCTACCGGCCATCACGGTACCGGTGTTCATGGACCACCCCAGGATCCCAGCGAGCGTGCGTTCCTCAGTGCCGTGTTCGAAGGCATCAGTAAAGGTCTGGCCGTCGATCGTGTAGGAAGGGGGAATCGTGTAGTGATCCAACGGGAAGGACTTGCCTTCTTCAATGACTGCCGCAGCGGTGATCATCTTCTGCACTGAACCGGGCTCATACGCGGCCGTTACGGATCGCACGCCACGGTCTTTGGCATCGACCTTTCCGGGATCGTTGGGATCCGGGGCATTGGTGTCAGCCAAAGCGACCAGGTTGCCGGTCTTGGCGTCCATCACGATGATGGACCCCCACTCGGCATTCATCTTGTCCACCTGGCTTTGGATGGCCTGCTGCGCGAAGTACTGGATGTCCGTGTTGATGGTCAGCTTGACGTCGCTGCCGTCCACGGCGGGAGTCAGCTCGTCAGTGGCCACTGGAATGCGCAGGCCGTCAGCGCCGATCTCAAAGACCCGCTTGCCTTCAACACCACGGAGGACCTCATCCTGGGTTTGTTCGATGCCCGCTTGGCCTGTGGTTCCGTCCTGGAGGAAGCCCACCACGCCGCCGGCAACGCTGCCATTGGGGTAGACGCGCTTGCTGACACCTTCGGCGCGTAGGCCAGGGATGTACAGCTTGGAGATTCGATCCTCGAGTTCCGGCTTGATGTCCTTGGCCACAACGAAATACTGCTTCTCACCGGTCAGCGCCTCACGTACTTTGGCTTCGTCAGTACCCAAAAGCGCAGCCAAGTCGGAAATCCCTTGGTCACGGGTGATCTCGTCGAGCTTTTCCGTTTTGTCGTTGAAGCGATGGAAAGTCGCGGTTCCCGTGTTGACGGTTTGGTCCACCACGAGGTTGTAGCGGATGACGCTGCTGGCCAGGACGGTGCCGTTGGCATCGACAATCTGCCCGCGTTCTGCAGGCAGAACCTGGGGCGTCAGGCGTTTAGCCAAGGCCGCCTCGGCCATCCCGCCCATATCCAGGCCCTGGACCATGAAGAGCTTGCCGCCCACCACCAGCAGCAGCGTCAGCATGATGCCAAGACCAACCCGCAACCGCTTTCTTGCCGCCGGCGTCTTCGGTTTTTTCGATGTGCCGGGGTTCTGAGCCACGTTGATTCCTTGCTGCTGGCCTTGCGTCAGTGGACTGGTGGACTACTGTCCGGGTGCCTTTTGCTGGGGGGCCGGGACCGATCCCCCATTGAGTTCGACCGGCGGTGCAGCTGCCGGAGTCGTCGGTGCTGCTGACGGAGTCGCCGGTGTTGCTGCCGGCGCCGCCGGAGTAACCGGCTTCAAGTTTTCCAGCGGATCCTTGGTAGTCACCGACGGAACCACATCCAGCATGCCCGCCACGGCAGGCGGGGCAAGCTGCGCTCCGGGATTGTCTCCCTTAACTGCAGGCGTCGCCTTTCCGGTGACGGCCATTGTCTTCAGATCGATCTGTCCCTTAACAGTGGACGGGACCATTCCCAATTCTGCAGCCTTCGCTGCCAGATTCTGGGGAGCCTCGAAATTCTGCTTCCTCTGTGTCAGGTCCTGGTTTTCCTTGTTCAAGGTGGCCGCTTCGGCCTTGAGCTGCACCAACTGATACTGGGCAGTGGAAACCGAGATGTTCAAGACGAGGACCGTCAGCAGCGCCGCCGCCATAGCCACGAAGCAGAGCACCACAAAGGGCGTCCGTCGTTTGCCCGGCGCGCTGCGCACGAGTGAAAGCGGAGTGCGGGCCTTGCGGCCGGTATCGGGCTTGCCTGCGGGAGCCGGCAGCGCACGGGCCGTATTGCCCACCACGGAGGGCAGTGTCTTCGCTGCGGCGTTGCTCATGCGTCTCTCCTTGGTTTGATGCGCTCCACGGCCCTCAGACGGGCGGACGCCGCACGGGGGTTTTCAGCGATTTCTGCAGCCGTAGGCACTTCGGTGCCTTTGGTGATGGTCTTCAGTTCGGGTTTATGTTCTTCGAGTTCCACGGGGAAACCGAGCGGGGCCGAGGATTTGGAGCCGGCCTGGAAGACTGACTTCACGATCTTGTCCTCCAGCGAGTGATAGGACATCACCACGATCCGGCCTCCCATGGCCGTCGCGGCAACGGCTGCCGGGACTGCGCGTTCCAGGACATCGAGTTCCTCATTGACCTCAATCCGCAAAGCCTGGAAGGTGCGCTTGGCGGGATGCCCACCGCTCTTCGCGGCTGCGGCAGGAACTACACTGCGGATCTGCTCCACAAGTTCGCCGGTAGTAGCGAACGGTTTGTCGGCGCGGGCGTTGACGATCCTATTGGCAATACGTCCAGCGAACTTTTCTTCGCCCCACTTGCGGATAATGCGAACCAGTTCGTCTTCACTGTAGTTGTTGACCACATCGGCGGCGGTCTGGCCGCGGCTGGTGTCCATCCGCATATCCAGCGGGGCGTCGTAGGAGTAGGCGAACCCACGTTCACGCTCGTCCAGCTGCAGGGATGACACGCCAAGATCCATCAGGATGCCGTGCACCTCAGGGATTCCAAGGTCCGCCAGCACGTCGTCAATTTCGTCGTATACGGCATGTACCAGATCCGTCCGGTTCGAAAAGGGCTCAAGGCGGGCACCGGCCAGGGCAAGGGCTTCCTCGTCGCGGTCGATGCCGACGAGGTGCAGGTCCGGAAAGCGTTGCAACATCGCCTCGGAGTGCCCTCCCATGCCAAGGGTTGCGTCGATGGCCACAGGTGTCTGGCCGCGCTTCCTGGCAGCCTCAAACCCGGGAGCCAGCAGATTGATGCAGCGGTCTTTGAGGACGGGTACGTGGCGCTCCGATGTGGGCTTTGCCGCGTCCTGCTCTTCCACGCTGCCTCCTCTTTCTTCAATCGCTTGCCTGCTGTTTCTTGAATCGGATCCCCATCCGCGCCTATCGTCCCGCCGGCCTGGCTCAGGGGAAGTTGAGCCAGGAAGACTGTTCGATGGGCGGCTGGAGATCCCATTCAAGAAGCGGTTGTGCTGCTTTCTCCGACCGGTTAGATGAACCCGGGCAGATTGTCGTCATCGGTTTCCGAGAAGGCTGATTCCTTCTCGTTGAGGTACTCGTTCCAAGCTTCGGCATCCCAGATCTCAGCCCTGGTACCGGCACCAATAACTGCCAGTTCCCGACCGAGTCCCGCATACGCCCGGAGCGCCGGCGGAATCGTCACACGCCCCTGCTTGTCAGGTACCTCGTCAGAGGCTCCGGACAGGAAAACCCGAATGTAGTCACGAGCCTGCTTGGAGGACAGTGGGGCCTCCCGCATGGATTCGTGAATGCGTTCGAATTCTTTCTGGCTGAAGACGTAGATGCAGCGTTCCTGGCCTCTTGTGAGGACCAACCCTTCGGCAAGTTCCTCACGGAACTTGGCGGGGAGGATGATCCGGCCCTTTTCATCGAGACGCGGCGAGTGAGTGCCCAGAAACACTGGCCCCACCGCCCCTCAGTCAAGGTGCCCGCTCATTCCCAACACTGCCACTACCCTCTTATGCGCTCCACTTTACTCCACAATGCCCCACAGTCAACGCAACACAGGGTGTTTCTCCACCACTTTGAGATTTGCGAGCCCCGAATTGGCGCGGTTTTAGGGGCCACGGCTGGAAGTGGAGGGCAAAAGCCATCCGGCAGCGTGCGGGCAGGCGTGCAGCAGCAAGTCCGGCTGCCGATGGCCGGTCCGGGCCAGGAATCGGATCCGGGTGGTGCGAAGTGGAGCAAAGGGAGGAGGGTGGAGGAACGGGCGGAAAGTGGAGGGCTCCCACGAATGCCTCGTATCCCACTTAAACGCGAAAAGACCCGCAATGCGGGTCTTCCGTTATCCCTACCCGGGAGTCAAGGGGCGTGTTTGAAGCAATGCCGCCGGCCGACGGCGAAAGGTGTCAGTCAGGAGTCGTCGCGGCGCCGTTCGTCCCAGCGCTCTTCCAGACTGCGCATGAACGAGCTCTTGGGCTTACCCTTTCCCGGCTTGCCCTTGCTGGCTTTGCCAAAGGCCGCACCACGCAACGTGGCGAAGTAGACGCCAGCACCCATGACGACGAAGCCGAGGACACCCACTGGTATCGCCTGCATCGAAACCCCTACGAGCAGGAGGAGTATGCCGGCAATGGCGCCCAGGACGCCGATAATCACATGCCGGGTAGACCAACTGCGGATGGGATCCGAACCCATGGTGTTGGCGAACTTCGGATCGTCCTCATGAAGTTGCTTTTCGAGTTGCTCAAGCAGCTTCTGTTCATGCTCCGAGAGGGGCATCACGACCTCCTTTAGTCAGCCAGCGTCTGGACATAACGCGTCCTGTGCGTCTGTTACCAAAACGATCGGACCAAGAAAATCGTTCCCAAAATTCCCTCTTGGTTCAGCGGGCATCTTAGGGCCGACTGTTCAGGAAACAGTTTGTCCAGACGATCTAAGTCTCTGTAATAAATAGGATAGTTTGTCGGACGCCGTTCTGAAAGACGCCCGGGGCCTTGCGGGACCAACCTCACATGCCTTAAGTGCCTGCTGGAGGCTTACCCGGTTCCAAAAGCCGGGCAGGAAGCAACGTTTTGGACCCGAAGCGTTCGGAAACCCGGTCCAATGCCTGCTCCGCGGCCCGCCAATTATCGTCCCGTCGATCCAGGCTCAGCTGCAGGGAGGTCTGGCCGACGGGCTCCAGTTGCTCTGCCCGCACTCCCACGAGGCGGACGCTCATGGACCGGGGGCCCAACGACTCCAGCAGCTGCACTGCCACTTGGTAGATCATCTGCGCACTGTCCACCGGAGCATGGACGGTCCGGCTTCGCGTAACAGTGGAGAAGTCCGAGTACCTCAATTTCAACGCCACCGTCCTGGCCAACATGCCGGAGCTGCGCAGGCGGCCGGCCGTTCGGTGCGATAAGCGCAGCAACTCCCTGTGCAACAGGGCTTCATCCCCGGTGTCGACTGAGAATGTTTCCTCCGCCCCGATGCTTTTCTCAAGCCTGGTGGGTGTGACTGGCCGCGGATCGACCCCCATGGACAGCCGGTGGACATGCTCTCCGCTGGCGCCGAGGACCTTCTTCAAGGAAGCCAAGGGCGTAGCCGCCACGTCCGCCACGGTTCGAATGCCAAGGCGCGCCAGAACTTCCGCGGTCTTCCCGCCTACTCCCCACAGTGCGTTGACAGGCAGGCTGTGCAGATAGGGGACGGTGTCTTCGGCATCGATCTGCAGGATGCCGTCGGGTTTGCACCGGGTAGATGCGATCTTCGCCACGAACTTGGTGCCTGCGATTCCTACTGATGCCGTGATGCCCAGTTCGGACTGGACCCTCCGGCGGATGAGGTGGCCGATGTCCAGCGGTGAGCCGAGCCGTCGAATCGCACCACCCACATCCAAAAAGGCTTCGTCCACGCTGAGCGGCTCCACCAGGTCCGTAATGGAGGCGAAGACCTCCATCAGCTGGGCGGAGACCTGGTAATACAGTGTGTGCCGGGGTTCGATGACCACCGCGGCAGGGCACCGCCTCATGGCAATGGACATGGGCATGGCGGACTTCACGCCGGTGGCCCGGGCCTCGTAGGAAGCTGAAAGCACCACCGACCGTTCCGCCGGGAAGCCGACTATCACCGGTTTTCCCCGAAGGTCCGGACGACTGCGGAGTTCGACGGAAACGAAGAAGGCATCCATGTCTACGTGAAGTATGCTGGTTCGCCTCAGTTCCCGCAGGGCCTCAGCAGCACTGCGGGCGGGCTCGTTGCCGGCCCTTTGGGCGCCGCCGAATGCTTCCTGCCTCACATCGGCAATACTATGCCCGGCCACTGACTAAACTGGAGGCACAGTCAGGCTCAGCCCCCGGAAGGATACCCTGTGAAGCTCTTTGGAACTCCTCGATCGCGAGGGTTTGCCCTGCTCGCAGTAAGTGTCGCTGTGGCGGCCTCGGCCTGCACGCCGTCCCCTGGCAGTTCGGCTGCGCCCTCCCCCACGGATGCTTCCACGACCTCGGCAACGTCAACCCCGGCCGCCTCCAACTCCACGTCCGCGCCCGAGACAACGGCTTCAACCGAGTCGGCCACGCCAGCACCAGGGGCCACGGCCACGGTGAATGCACTGGTTCCGGGCTTCCCTGAGCAGCTGATTCCGGTCATGCCCAAGACATCGGTACGTTCCAGCAGCTTCGACAAGAGCGCATCCCTGGCAACTGTGGCGCTGGTGGGAACCATCAAAGCTCCGCCGGAGGGTGTTGTGGACTACTACAAGGCTTCATTGGAGGCGCAGGGCTTCAAACTGGTCCCCGGGCCGGAAGCTGTAGGCAACGTCACTTCCCTGGACTTCATTCGTGGCGACGGCGAGACCGTGAACGTGTCCATACGGCAGAAGGAAGGCGTGTCCACCTTCACCATCGGCGCCAACGTGGCGTCCGGGTCCATCAAGTGACGGCTTTGGCCCAGGTGACCACCGAGCAGACGCACTTCATCGACGGCGTTGCCGGCAAATTGAAGGGCTTCCTGTCGGAGCAAGAGGACCTCATGGCAACGGTGTCTCCGGACGTCTCGCCGCTGATCGGATCAATTTCGAGCCTGGTCACCGGCGGCAAACGCCTCCGGGCACTGATGTGCTACTGGGGCTGGAGAGGCGCCGGCGGCCGTGCAGAGGACCCCGATATAGTCACGGCCGGGTGTGCGCTCGAACTTTTCCAGGCAGCAGCGCTGATCCATGACGACATCATCGACCGCTCCGATACCCGCCGGGGTGGCCCCAGCGTGCACAAGCGTTTCGGCCAACTCCACGAGATGAACGGTTGGGCTCTGGACAGCGGCAGGTTCGGGGACGCTGCCGCCATCCTGACCGGTGACCTTTGTTTGTCCTTCAGCGAGGAGTCCTTCACCGAGATAGGGCCCCGGGCTGCATCGGGAAGCCCTGCCCGGCGCATCTTCAACGTGATGAGGGCAGAGGTCATGGCAGGTCAGTACCTCGACATCCTTGAAGAGGTGGCCGGCCCCGTACGTGACCGTGCTGGTTCGGTGGACCGCGCAAAATCGATCATCCGGTACAAATCGGCGAAATACTCCACTGAGCACCCGCTGGCCTTGGGTGGAGCTCTCGCGGGAGCACCGGACAGGCTTTTGGAGAGCTACTCGCAATTCTCGTTGCCCCTTGGCGAGGCGTTCCAAATGCGGGACGACGTGCTTGGCGTTTTCGGCGACCCCGAAACCACCGGCAAGCCCGCTGGTGATGACCTGCGTGAAGGCAAACGCACGGTTCTTGTTGGCTTTGCCATCAACCAGGCAACTGCAACCGAGGCAGATTACCTCGACCGAATGCTGGGCAATCCCGATCTCGGCGAATCCGATGTCGCCGAAATCCGCCGCATCATCGTGCAATGCGGCGCTTTGGACGCCACGGAATCCCTGATCGCGGCGCTGAGCAACCAGGCCTTTGAGGCCTTGGAACGCTTGCCGCTCGAAGAGGTCCCGCTGAAGGCACTGAGCCAGCTTGCCGAGGCTGCCGTTAGCCGCGCAGCCTGACGAAAGCCGCAACGCCGCCCTGGACCGGGGCGGGCAGGACATAAGCAGACGACGGCGGTGGGAACCGCCGTCGTCATCGTGTTAATTCAGTTCTTGGTACATCCCTGAGGCAGGAAGGCCCTGCTACCAGGCCAAAGACTGGGCGCGGCGCCTGATCTCTGTCTTCCGCCCCTCGCGCAGGGCATCAATGGGACGTCCCCGCAGTGATTCGTCGGGCGTGAAAAGCCAGATGATCAACTCTTCGTCGTTGTAACCAGCGTCGCTGAGAACCGCAATGGTTCCCTTCAAGCTGTCCACAACATGCCCATCCTGGATAAACAGGGCGGGGATTGAGCGGATATTCCGTTCTCCCCGCCTGATGGCTACCAGCGCACGCTCATCCAACAGTCCGTGGACTTTGGTGATGGAAACTTCCAGCAGCTCGGCGACATCCGGCAGCGGGAGCCATTCGGAAACAAGGCTTTCTACATTACTCACGAATCAAGGTTGCCACGCCGCCCTGCCCGGCGCCTAGCCGGAGTCCGACGGCGGACCTTGGAGTCCGTCGTTAAGTCGCCGTTTTCATTGCCAACAATTTGATTTCCAAGAATCCCGAACGGCAGGAATTGTTGTGCCGATTCATTAAGTGTGAGAGATTCACACTGATCACACTTGCACCATTGATAACATCAGTAACATTGGTAACACTGACAACAGCGCCATCAAACAACCCCGCTGTTGAGATGAGGACATTTTCATGACGACGCCCCGCTCGCCGAAACGAACCATGAGCATGCCGGTCATCGCGGCAACCACGGCTGCGCTTCCTGCCGTGGTTTTGTCCTCGCTTGCCCTGGCCCAACCGTCCATGGCTTCACAGGCACCGCAACCCCGTAAAGTGCCCGCCACACTGGCTGCCGCCATGAAAGCCCAGGCCGTCACCACGGGCACCGTCATTCCTGCACAGGCCGTTGCCGCCACCCTGCCCTCCGCCTTGCGCCCCATGGCACCCTCGGTCCCGGACACGTACACGATTGTCCGCGGCGATACCATCAGCGCCATCGCCCGCCGCTTCAACCTTGATACCAATGCGGTGCTCCAGCTGAACAAGCTCTCTGCCACCACCCTGATCTACCCGGGGCAGAGCATAAAACTTACGGGCACTGCAACGGCCACACCTGCGCAGCCGTCCGCCCCGGCAGCCCCAAGCGCCCCCAGCAACGCAACGGTTTACACGGTTGTATCCGGCGACACCCTTGGCGCCATTGCAGCCAAGCACGGCGTACCACTGTCCAGCATCTTCAGTTGGAACAACCTCAACGGGAGCTCCATCATCTATCCGGGGCAGAAGATCAAGGTCAGCGGCGGATCCGCGCCCTCGACGCCAGCTACTCCGGCTCCAGCACCCGCTCCTGCACCCGCTCCGCTGGCAAACACAGGCTCGTACACCATTAAGGCCGGTGACACCCTCAGTTCCATTGCTTCGCGGCACGGCGTTTCCCTCAGTGCCCTGATGACGGCCAACAATGTCACGGCAACAACGGTCATCTACCCGGGCCAGAAGCTGACCATTCCCGGTGCAGGCCTGCAGCCTGCCGGGGACACCAAGCCGCTGGTCCCCAGCACGTTCCTGGGTTTCACCTACCCGCCTGCGGTTGTCAGCTCCGCCAACGAAAACAAGGCGTTGCTCAACGCTTCCCCGGTTCCCAGCCGCGCCGAAATGAAGAGCATCGTGGCCGATACGGCCCGGCGCATGGGCGTCAGCCCTTCCCTGGCCATGGCATTCGCCGAGCAGGAATCCGGCTTCGACCAGCGGGCTGTGTCTCCCGCAAACGCGATCGGCACCATGCAGGTCATCCCGTCCTCCGGCCAATGGGCTTCGGACCTGGTGGGCCGCAAGCTCAACCTGCTGGACCCCTACGACAACGCCACCGCGGGCGTGGCAATCATCCGCGCCCTGATTGCCACGAGCAAGGACCTGGACACCGCGATTGCCGGTTACTACCAAGGCCAGTACTCGGTGAGCAAGTACGGCATGTACGACGACACCAAGCGGTACGTCGAATCGATCAAGGCCCGCCAGCGCACCTTCGGCTAGGTCTCTACAGCACCTCGGAAGGGGCTCGGATCCCTTATGGATTCGGGCCCTTTCCCTGCCTCGTTTAGGATCGTATGGTGCAAGAACCAACGCAGGACCACCTCATCGGGACCATTGTGGACGGGCGCTACCTGGTCCGCTCCCGCCTCGCGAGGGGTGGAATGTCCACTGTTTATCTGGCCACGGACCAGCGCCTGGAGCGCGACGTGGCCCTCAAAGTCCTGCACCCACACCTGGCCAACGATCCCACGTTCCTGGAAAGGCTGAGCCGCGAAGCCAAAGCCGCCGCAAGCCTGTCCCACCCGCATATTGTCGGAGTTCTGGACCAAGGCGAAGACGGCCACATCGCGTATCTGGTCATGGAGTACGTCAAGGGGCATACGCTTCGTGACATCCTCACCGAGCAAGGTGCCCTGCCGCCGCGCCTGGCGTTGGCACTCATAGATCCTGTGGTCGAAGGCCTGGCCGCTGCCCACGGCTCCGGGTTGATCCACCGCGACATCAAGCCGGAAAACGTCCTCATTGCCGATGACGGACGGATCAAAGTGGGCGACTTCGGCTTGGCCAGGGCTGTCTCGGCCAACACCAGTACCGGGGCCCTGATTGGAACTGTGGCGTACCTGGCGCCGGAGCTGGTCCTGGGACAACCCGCAGATGCCCGCAGCGATATCTACTCGGCCGGCATCATGCTTTACGAAATGTTGACGGGCAAGCAGCCCTACGCAGGCGACTCCCCCATTCAAGTGGCATACCAACACGTCAATGCAACGGTCGGGCGACCCTCGGACGAAGCCCCCGGACTGGCCGAAGACCTGGATGAATTGGTCCAGTGGTGCACGGCAGCAGATGCCGAGAACCGGCCCGTGGATGGAACTGCCTTGCTGGCCGAACTCCGCCACATCCGCACCACCCTCACCGACGAGCAGTTGGACCATCGTCAAAGCCCAGCACCGTTCTCCCCCGCGGCCATGTCCCCAACCACTCCCATGGCCGGCACGGCGGGGAATCCAACGGAGGCGCTGGCAACAACGGCGTCGCCCACCGAGTTCATCTCCCACCAGAGCAACCCCACCACCGTCATGGCGGCCGGTTCGGCAGCCCTTCAGCAGTCGAAGGCAGCTACGACCGGTCCGGATGCCGATCAGGACCTTCGCCAACCCGGCAAACGGGAACTGAAGCGCCTCGAACGGCAACAGACCAAAGACCGTGCACGTGCTGCAGCGACGCCCGTTCGCCCGCTCAGGGAGGGCAATCCCCGCCGCCGTGGCGTGATCTGGACCATCGTGATCGTTATCCTGGCAATGCTCGCGGCTTCCGCGGGTTGGTTCTTCGGCATGGGGCCCGGATCGCCAGGAACCGTACCCGACGTCAAGAACAAGACAGTTGCGGAGGCCCAGCAGCTCCTCCGCACTGCCGGATTCCAGTCGGAGCCGCGGGACGTTTTCGACGACGACATCCTGGCCGGGCTGGCCGTCGGAACCGAACCGGAGTCCGGCGCCGAAGTACGGAAGTTCCAGCCCATCACTGTCTTGGTCTCCAAGGGGGCCCAGCTTTTCGCGCTGCCGGGACTGACCGGTGGCACCTTGGACGAGGCCAAAACGGCCCTTAACGCCGCCGAAATGGCGCTGGGCAACGTCACGGAGGCTTTCGACGAAAAGGTACCTGCCGGCGTCGTGATTTCCCAGGACCCTGCCAAGGGCACCGAGGTGCGGCACGGCACACCTGTGGCGCTGGCGGTTTCCAAGGGTCCGCAGCCAATCCCCGTTCCCGACGTCCGGGGTTTGTCCCAGGACGCTGCCGCCAAAGCCCTTCAGGGCGTTGGACTGAAAGCCGTGATCGCTCCGGAGACTGTCAACGACAAGACAGTCCCGAAGGGCGCCATTGTCGCCCAGGCCCCGGCGAACGGCACGCTCGTCAAGGGCGATTCCGTGACCCTGACCGTTTCCAAGGGACCCAAGATGGTCAAGGTGCCCAGCTTCATCGGAAAGCAAGCCAAGGAGGCCCGGCAGCAACTGGAAGCGCTGGGGTTCGAGGTCAAGGTGAATGAGATCCTGGGCGGTTTCTTTGGTACCGTTCGGGACCAGAATCCGGTGGACAAGGACGTGCCTGAGGGATCTGTAGTGACGCTGACGGTCGTTTAGTCCTACACAGGAAGACGAAAGGCGCGGCCCGGGAATCCGGACCGCGCCTTTGTTGTGTCTCTAGCGCTTGGAGAGGGCTCCGGCCACCAGGAACGCCATCTCAAGGGACTGCATGTGGTTCAGGCGGGGATCGCACACTGACTCATAACGGTCCAGGAAGGCGTCCTGGTCGATCGGGTCGGCACCGCCCAAGCACTCAGCGACGTCGTCACCGGTCATCTCGACGTGGAGGCCACCCGGAACGGTACCCAGCGAGTGGTGGACCTCGAAGAAGCCACGGACCTCATCAATGACGTCGTCGAAGTTCCGGGTCTTGTAGCCGTTCGGCGACGTGACGGTGTTACCGTGCATGGGATCAGTCACCCACAGAACCTGCGCGCCCGAGGCAGTGACGCGCTCGACGACGGCCGGCAGCTTCTCGCGGATGTTCTTGGCACCCATACGGGTGATGAACGTCAGTCGGCCCGGTTCCCGGTTGGGATCCAGCTTGTCGATCAGGCGCAGGGCGTCGTCGCCGCTGGTTGTGGGCCCGAGCTTTACACCGATCGGATTGCGTACGCGCGACAGGAAGTCCACGTGAGCGTGGTCCAGTTCACGGGTCCGCTCGCCGATCCACAGGAAATGCGAGGAAGTGTCGTAAGGCAGTCCGGTGCGTGAATCGATGCGTGTGAGGGCGCGTTCGTAGTCGAGCAGCAGTGCCTCGTGGCTGGCGAAGAACTCCACCCGCTTGAGTGCCTCGAAGTCGGCGCCGCATGACTCCATGAAACTGATGGCACGGTCAATGTCGCGTGCCAGCGATTCGTAGCGCGCGTGCGCCGGGTTCTCAGTGAAGCCCTTGTTCCACTGGTGAACGAGGCGAAGATCGGCAAAGCCGCCCTGGGTGAAGGCGCGGATAAGGTTCAGCGTGGAAGCGGACGTGTGGTAAGCCTGCAGCATCCGGCCGGCGTCATGCGCGCGGGACTCGGGAGTGAAGTCGTAACCATTGACGATGTCGCCGCGGTAGGCGGGAAGCGTCACGCCGTCGCGGGTCTCATCATTGGACGATCGCGGCTTGGCAAACTGCCCTGCCATGCGGCCCATCTTGATGACCGGCATAGCCGCGCCGTAGGTGAGCACCACCGCCATCTGGAGGATTGTCTTCACGCGGGCACTGATCTTGTCCGCGGTGGCGGCCTCAAAAGTCTCGGCGCAGTCGCCACCCTGCAGGAGGAAGGCTTTACCTTGGGCCGCAGCAGCAAGTCGCTCGCGAAGAACGTCGACTTCCCCGGCGAAAACCAGGGGCGGCACCACCGAAAGCTCCTTGACGGAAGCCTTGAACACGTCGGCGTCAGACCACGTGGGCTGCTGGGAAATCGGCAGGTCCCGCCAGGCATCGAGCCCGGGATAGTTCGCTGCCCCACTCTGGGCGGTGCTGGCGAGGGGATCTGTTGCGGAGGATGCGGTGTTCGCGGTTAGCTCAGTCACCCTTCAAGAGTAGTAGCCTCCGGCAGGGTTTCGGGACCGGTGGCGTAACCGATGCTGCCGTTGACGTCACAGTTTCCGTGGGGATTCGTCCCCGCCGCTCCTGGGCTCATCCCTGTCGTCGGCAATGTCTTCGGTGGCGTCCTCGGCGACTTCAACTTTGTGGACAGGTTCCGGGCCCTTGCCGGCCAGTTGGGCCTTGACCACCGCGGCATATTCATCGACGTATTCCTGGCCGGAGAGGCGCATCAGTTCATACATGATTTCATCCGTCACGGCCCGCTGGATCAGTCGGTCATCCTCCATGCCGTAGTAGCGGCTGAAGTCCAGTGGTTGTCCGAAAATGATGCCGACCCGACGGATGCTCGGCAGCCGTTTGCCGATGGGCTGGACCTTCTCAGTCCCGATCATGGCCACCGGCACTACGGGCACACGTGTTTGCAGGGCAAGCCTGGCGACTCCCACTTTGCCGCGGTAGAGCCTGGCATCGGGACTGCGGGTACCTTCCGGATAGATGCCCAGCAGGCCCCCCGCGGTCAGGACGTCCTTGCCTGCCTGCAGTGACATCTCCGACGCTGCCCCTCCGGAGCGGTCCATGGGGAGTTGGTTGCTCAGCCTGAAGAACAGTGCTGTCAGCCGCCCCTTGAGCCCCTTTCCAGTGAAGTATTCGGACTTGGCCAGGAAGATCACCGGCCGGTGCACCATGAGGGGCAGGAAAATGGAGTCCGAAAAGGACAAATGGTTGGACGCGAGGATCGCAGCGCCACTTTCAGGAACATTGTCCAAGCCCTTGACCCAGGGCCGGAACAGGAGTTTAAGGATGGGACCCAGAAAGATCCTCTTCATGACCCAATAGAACACGTTTGTCCTCTCACGGCCGACGGCTGACGTGCTTCCGGCAACCCGGCCGGCATTCAACAGCAACCCTACTCCAGTGAGAAATGTCCGGAAGAGTGACACGATGGGACACATGACGGAACGCCCTTCACCTGCTGCGCCGCTCGCATTCCACCACGCCGGGCATGGACCCAATGCCTCCACGGGCGTGGCAATCTGCCATGGGTTCACAGGCAGCCCGCTGAGCATGATCCCTTGGGCCGAGTACTTGGCTTCCCAGGGATTCGCTGTTTCCGTGCCTCTCCTTCCCGGCCACGGCACCAGTTGGCAGGATCTCGCAACTACGCGGTGGCAGGACTGGTACCGGACCTTTGAACAGAGCTACCTGGACCTCGCCGCTCGGACTGAGAGCTGCTTTGTCGCGGGACTGTCTATGGGAGGTGCACTGGCCCTTCGGGTAGCCTCACTGCACGATGTTCCCGGGCTGGTTCTGGTCAACCCTGGCCTCAGCTTCTATGACCGCAGGGTGAAGTATGTTGGCGCCCTCAAGTACGTCATGCGCACCACCACACCCATAGTGGAGGACACACCAGCCCCGGCGACCGCCGAGACCGGCGATTATTCCAAGACACCCCTGAAATCGGTGCATGAACTCAAGAAGCTTTTCCGGGCGGCGACCCGCGGGTTGCCCCGGGTGGACGCTCCGGCGTTGGTGTTCAAGTCGTCAGTGGACGGTGTCATACCGCCAAGCTCCGTGGCCACCATCAGCAGGCACATCGCATCGTCCCGGTTGAAAATTGTCACGCTTCCCCACAGCGGCCACGTTGCCACGCTTGATGTTGACGCGCCCACCATTTTCGAACAATCAGCAGAGTTTTTCCGTCAGCACGCCAGCGACAGAGTAGCCTCGGAGTCATCATGAACATGCTTCCGGATTTCTCACCGTTCCTCAGCAGCTGGAACGGGTCAGGGCCGCGCGTTGGCGTCGTCATGTCCCACGGGTTTACAGGAAGCCCGCACAGCGTCAGGCCCTGGGCCGAGCACTTGGCAGCGGCCGGATATGCCGTCAGGCTGCCATTGCTGCCCGGCCACGGTACCACCTGGCAGGACATGGCCACCCGTTCGTGGCGGGAATGGCACAGAGCAGTGGATGAGGCCTACCTTGAGTTGGCCGCCGAGTGCGACTACGTCTTCACCACGGGACTGTCCATGGGAGGCACGCTGGCGTTGCGGATCGCAGCAACGCGTCCTGTGGCAGGCACTATCGTCGTCAACCCTGGGCTGGTCCTTGATGATCCGCGTGCCGTCATCGTCGCAGCGCTCAAGTATGTGGTCAAAACAACTCCGGCGATTGCCAACGACATCCTCAAGCCGGACCAGGATGAGGGCGCCTACGCGCGCACGCCTGTAGCGGCAGCACACGAACTGAAAAAGATGTATAAGGACACTGCCTCGATCCTTCCCCGCATCAGCTCCCCCGTCCGGGTGTACAAGTCAACCGTGGACAACGTCATCTCGAATGCGAGCCTGGAGTTCCTGCGGTCCCGGGTGAGCGCACCCGTGGACATCAGCTACCTGCGCAACAGCTACCACGTGGCCACGCTCGACAACGATGCCCCGGAGATCTTCGCGGGTACCGTGGAATTCATCCAAAAGACCGTTGCAGCCCTGGCCGGACACGGGCCTTCCTCCGAAAAGGACACAGCCCATGAACAGGCCTGATCCGAATTCTGCCGATCAAAGCGCCAATAAGGACGACGACGCTGTATGGCTGGACCTGGTGGCCCGGCTGGAAGCGACGCAGTCCTCCACGGTGGAGGAACCGGCGTCGTCCGATCATGGGGAGCCATCGCCCGGCGAGGCCGGGCCGGCACTGCGTGAATCCAGCAAAACCTTCAGGGATTTCGATCCCCTGGGATTGTCCACGCCGCCCTCCGAAACCGCGCCTGAACCGGCAGCAGTTCCCGCCACTGCTGAAGCGGCGGGTCGGCCGCAAGGCCCACGTGACTTTGAGGTCGAGGACGACGACGCATTCGTTCCCGAGGAACCCCCGAGCCTTGCCGGCACCGAGCCACTGACCATGCTGGCCTGGGTCGGTGCAGTGGGAGGACCCGTTGCGTTGCTCTTCACGGCGATGTTCTGGCGCTCAGCGCCGCTCGCTGCGATCCTGGGAATTGTGGCCGCCTTCGTGGCGTCCGTGGTCTTCCTCATCATGCGGCTTCCGCAGGAAAAGAATGAGGACGACGACGGCGCCCGTATCTAAGTGCCGACGCCCCCTCTGCGGCGAACGGTTTAGCTGTGGGCGCGTCCGCTGACACGTGAAAGGTCCGCAGCGCCGATCATGCCGGCACGTGGACCGAGCGCCGCGAGCTCAATCCCCGCCATGGGCCGGAACCCCCTGCCAGTGAGGTTCTTCGCAAACGATTCCCGGGCCGGGCCGGCCAGCAATTCCCCGGCATCACAGAGTCCCCCGCCGATCACGAACACCCCGGGGTCAAGGGCAGCGGCCAGGTTGGCTAATCCCAGTCCCAGCCATTCGCCTTGATCTGCCAGAAGTTCCCGCGACGTGGCATCACCTTCAAGGGCCAAGGCCGTCACAGCGGCTCCGGTGAGGTTGTCTGCGGTCCCGCCCGCCTTCTTCAGAAGGGCACGGCCCTCCGGGGAGTTGGTCCGCACGAGCTGCCGGGCTTCACGGCCCAGCGCATTACCGGAGGCGTACTGCTCCCAGCACCCTCGGTTGCCGCACTCGCAACGGTGGCCGCCAGGAAAGATGATCTGGTGCCCGAATTCGCCCGCCACCCCGTAGCGTCCGCGTTCCACCCGGCCATCCATCACCATGGCACCGCCAATGCCCGTGCCCAAGGTGACGCACACCAGGCGGCTCTCGCCCTGGCCGGCACCGAAGCGCCATTCTGCCCAGGCTGCGGCATCAGCGTCGTTCGTCAGGAGGACCGGACGCCTCAGCAGCTTCTGCAGGCTCGCCCGGAGCGGTTCGTTGCGCCAGGCGAGATGCGGGCTGAACAGCACCGTGCCGCCGTCGAGGTCCATCCACCCTGCGGCGCCGATCCCTACGGAGGCCACACGGTGTTCGGCGCTGAGCTCATCCACGAGTTCCACGATGGTCTGTTCCACAGCCCGGGGATCAGCACCGGGAGTGGACCTGCGGGCCTCAGCGAGGACCCTGCCCCCGGCATCCACCACGCCGGCAGCCACCTTGGTGCCGCCGATATCGATGCCGATCGCCAGGCCCCGACGGCCCAGATGCCTGCGGCGGGCAGCCCACGGCACGTCCTTCGATGCCGTGGCGGTTGGCTTGGTTCTGGCGCGGAAAGTGGACCGTAGTGCGGGCATCCCATCATCTTATTGCGCGCATGCTGCCCAACGGGCAAGAGCCCCCCCGAATGGTCCCAAGTTGCTTGAAATGAGGGGGCATCCGTAAAGTTACTCGCCAGTAGGTGAAATAGAACACACCTCCGCGAGCGGGCATACTAGAGTGAAAGCAGCCCTCTCGTGGCCCGTGGATATCAAAGGAGCTACCGTGCGTGAAATCAGTGTTCCTCCCCTCGTGAACATCGCCCCGGAAACCAACATCACGGACCTCGTGATCCGGGAGGCGAAAAAGGCCTCCAACCCTGCACTGTTTGCCAAACTGGACGACGGCGGACAATGGCAGGACATCCGCGCCACGGACTTCCTCGAGGACGTGAGGGCTCTGGCAAAAGGCCTTATTGCCAGTGGCGTCGGCGTAGGCGACCGCGTGGGCATTATGTCCCGTACCCGGTACGAATGGTCTTTGGTGGACTTCGCCATCTGGTTTGCCGGCGCCGTCTCGGTGCCGATCTACGAAACGTCCTCCCCTTCGCAAGTGGCATGGAACCTGGGTGACTCAGGCGCCGTGGCCGCCTTCGGCGAAGCATCGCACCATGAGGACGTCATTCGCCAGGCCGTGGCCGCGGAGGACATCACCTCGGTGGCCAACGTCTGGCAACTTGAAGGCGCCGGACTTGATGCCTTGCGCGCCGCCGGCGCCGGAGTCCCCGACGACGAACTGGAGTCCCGTCGTTCCTCGGCCGGCCTTGCCGACCTCGCCACCATCATTTACACCTCGGGTACCACGGGCAGGCCGAAGGGGTGTGAACTGACCCATGGCAACTTCGTGGAACTTTCCGAGAATGCCCGGGTGGCACTTCCCGAAGTCGTCAATGAGTCGGCCAAAACGATCATGTTCCTCCCCCTGGCCCACGTCTTTGCGCGCTTCATCTCGGTCCTGGCTGTGGCCGGCGGCGTGCAGGTTGCCCATACGCCGGACATCAAGCATCTGCTACCCGACCTCCAGAGTTTCCAACCAACCTTCATCCTCGCCGTACCCCGCGTTTTCGAGAAGGTGTACAACTCCGCGCTGACCAAGGCCGAGGACGGCGGCAAGGGTGCCATCTTCCACCGCGCAGTGGACACGGCGATCGCCTATTCCAAGGCCCGTGAGTCCGGTTCACTCGGCCTGGGCCTGAAGATCAAGCACGCTGTCTTCGACAAACTGGTCTACGGCAAGCTCCGCGCTGCCATGGGCGGCCACGTGGCGCACGCCGTCTCAGGCGGCGGCCCTTTGGGTGAGCGCCTCGGCCACTTCTTCCAAGGCATCGGCCTCCAAATCCTGGAGGGTTACGGGTTGACCGAAACCACAGCGCCCATTTCCGTCAATACCCCCTCCATGATCAGGATCGGCACAGTAGGCGCTCCCCTGCCGGGCAACTCCGTGAAGATTGCCGACGACGGCGAGATCCTCGCCAAGGGCGTCTGCGTCATGCGCGGCTACTACAAGCGCGAAGACCTCACGGAAGAGACCTTCGCTGACGGCTGGTTCCGTACCGGCGACATTGGCGAGCTGGACAGCAACGGCTTCCTGAAGATCACCGGCCGCAAGAAGGAAATCATCGTCACCGCCGGCGGAAAGAACGTGGTTCCAGCGTTGTTGGAGGACCAGATCCGGGCCGACGCCTTGGTTTCCCAGGTACTGGTGGTGGGAGACAACCGCCCCTTCATCGGCGCGCTGGTTACCTTGGACGAAGAAGCCCTCCCTGGCTGGCTGGAGCGCCACGGACTGACGTCAGGCACCACGCTGGCCGAAGCGGCTGACCACGCTGTGGTGAAGGCTGCGGTACAGGAGCTCATCAGCAAGGCCAACCAGTCTGTGTCCCAGGCTGAAGCCATCAAGTCCTTCCGGATTGTCCCCGCGGACTTCACTGAAGCGTCCGGCCATCTCACCCCTTCCCTGAAGGTCAAGCGTGCACAGGTCATGAAGGACTTCGACGCCGTGATCGAGGAAATGTACTCGGCGCCCCGCGCGTCCTAGCGAATCGCAACCACAACAAAAAAGTACCCCGTCCGGACCATGCCGGACGGGGTACTTTTTTAGCGGATAGCTAGCCGATCACCAACAGCAAGTCGCCGCCCTGGACCTGCTCCACCGACGAGATCGCAAGGCGCGACACCGTGCCGGCTACCGGCGTCGTGATGGAGGCTTCCATCTTCATTGCCTCGATGGTCGCAACGGTGTCTCCGGCATTGACCACATCGCCTGCCTTGACCGTGACGGTCACGGCACCCGCGAACGGGGCAGCCACCTGGCCGGGCTGGGCAGGATCGGCCTTCTCGGCTGCCTTGACGTTGCTGACCACCGAACGGTCACGGACAACCACGGGACGGGACTGGCCGTTGAGCGTACACATCACCGTGCGCATGCCCTTTTCATCGGCTTCGGATACGGCCTCGAGCTGGGCAATGAGCCGGACGCCCTTCTCCAGTTCGATCACATGCTCTGAGCCTTGCTGGAATCCGTACAGGTAGTCACGGGTGTCCAGCACGGAAATGTTGCCGTAGGTGTCCACACTCTTCAAGTAGTCCTTGGTGGGACCTGCGAAGAGCAACCGGTTCAGCGTGTGCTGGCGGGTCTTGGAGTCACCCTTGAGCGCAGCACTGTCTTCGGCACTGATGTCCACATCGCGCACCTTGATGCTGCGGCCTTGGAGGGCCTTGGTGCGGAACGGCTCGGGCCAGCCACCGGGAGGATCTCCCAGCTCGCCGGAAAGGAAACCAATGACGGAGTCGGGGATGTCGTAATTCTGCGGGTTCTCGTTGAAGTCCGCAGGATCGGCATTCAGGCCAACAAGGTGCAGTGCAAGATCACCCACCACCTTGGAGGACGGCGTCACCTTGACCAGCCGGCCCAGGATGCGGTCCGCAGCGGTGTACATGTCCTCGATTGCTTCGAACTGCTCACCCAAGCCAAGCGCGATGGCCTGCTGGCGAAGGTTCGACAACTGGCCGCCAGGAATTTCGTGCTGGTAGACACGTCCTGTCGGGCCCGGCAGGCCTGACTCGAAGGGCGCGTAGACACGGCGAACAGCTTCCCAATAAGGTTCCATGGCGCCGACATTCTTAAGGCTGAGGCCTGTGTCACGGGGAGTGTTGGCCAAAGCCGCCACCAGCGCCGAGGCGGCAGGCTGGCTCGTAGTACCCGCCAAGGAGGCAGCAGCGACGTCCACAGCGTCCACTCCAGCATCCACGGCCGCCAAGAGGGTGGCGAGCTGGCCACCGGCGGTGTCATGGGTGTGGAGGTGCACGGGCAGGTCGAAGCGCTCACGCAAGGCAGCCACAAGCTTCGCGGCCGCGGCAGGACGGAGCAGGCCTGCCATGTCCTTGATGGCCAGGATGTGCGCACCGGCGTCGACGATCTTCTGTGCGAGGTCAAGGTAGTAGTCGAGGGTGTACAGGTCCTCGTTGGGGTCAAGGAGGTTGCCCGTGTAGCAGAGGGCAACTTCTGCAACGGCGGTCCCGGTCGCACGCACTGCCCGGATCGCCGGAGCCATCTGGTTCACGTCGTTAAGGGCGTCGAAGATGCGGAAGATGTCGATGCCCGTGGCCGCAGCCTCGTTGACGAAAGCTTCAGTGACTTCTTCGGGGTATGGCGTGTAGCCAACGGTATTGCGTCCACGGAGGAGCATCTGGAGGCAAGTGTTGGGAAGTGCCTGCCTCAGCGCCGCCAAGCGGTCCCAGGGATCCTCACCAAGGAAGCGCAGGGCGACATCGTAGGTCGCACCGCCCCAGGCTTCGACGGACAGAAGTTCCGGCATGAGTGCGGTGACGGCCGGACCGGCCGCTACGAGGTCGCGGGTGCGGACGCGGGTTGCCAGCAACGACTGGTGGGCGTCACGGAACGTGGTGTCCGTGACTGCCAGGGCCTGCTGCTCCCTCAATGCCTTGGCGAAGCCCTCAGGCCCGAGTTCCTTCAGCTTCTGGCGCGAGCCCGACGTGGGAACCGGCCCTTCGATCACGGGCAGTTTCCTGGCCGGGTCCGAGTGGACAGTCAGCTCGCCGTTCGGCTTGTTCACGGTGACCTCAGCCAGCCATGTCAGCAGCTTGGTGCCGCGGTCGGCCGAGATGTGGGACTTCAGCAGCTCGGGGCGCTTGTCAATGAAGTCCGTGGCCACGTTGCCCGCATTGAAGTCCGGATCCGCGAGGACGGCCTGCAGGAAGGGGATGTTGGTGGACACGCCGCGGATGCGGAACTCAGCAAGGCCGCGGCGGGCACGGGCCACCGCTGCCGGGTAGTCACGGCCACGGCACGTCAGCTTCACCAGCATGGAGTCGAAGTGCGGGCTGATCTCGGCACCCGAGTAGACCGTGCCGCCGTCGAGCCTTACACCGGCGCCGCCGGCAGAGCGGTAACCGGTGATCTTTCCGACGTCCGGACGGAAACCGTTGGCGGGATCTTCGGTGGTGATGCGGCACTGAAGAGCGGCGCCCTTGATGGAGACTGTCTCCTGGCTGAGGCCGAGATCCGCGAGGGTCTCCCCCGAGGCGATACGCATCTGCGCCTGCACGAGGTCCACATCCGTGATTTCCTCTGTCACGGTGTGCTCGACCTGGATGCGGGGGTTCATTTCAATGAAGACGTGCTGGCCGGCGCGCTCACCCTCAGTGTCCACCAGGAACTCAACAGTTCCTGCGTTCACGTAGTTCAAGGCCTTCGCGAAGGCCACGGCATCGCGGTAAAGAGCCTGGCGGATGTTCTCATCCAGGTTCGGCGCCGGTGCGATCTCCACAACTTTCTGGTGGCGGCGCTGCAGTGAACAGTCACGCTCGAAGAGGTGCATGACATTACCTTCAGCATCCGCCAGGATCTGCACTTCAATGTGGCGGGGACGCAGCACGGCCTGCTCGAGGAACATGGTGGGGTCGCCAAAAGCCGCATCAGCCTCGCGCATGGCGGACTGCAGTGCCTCGGGCAGGGCTTCGCGCGTCTCGACGCGCCGCATGCCACGGCCACCACCGCCGGCGACGGCCTTGGCGAAGATGGGGAACCCAATCTCGTCCGCGGCCGCAATGAGCTCGTCAAGGTCCTTGGACGGCTTGCTCGACTTCAGGACCGGAACACCGGCCTTGCGGGCGGCTTCGAGTGCGGCAACCTTGTTCCCTGCGAGCTCCAGTACCTCCGCAGGCGGACCCACAAACGTGATTCCCGCCGCCTGTGCTGCGCGGGCGAGGTCCGGATTCTCGGAAAGGAAGCCATAGCCGGGGTAGATGGCGTCTGCGCCGGCTTCCTTGGCGACGCGGACAACCTCCTCTACGTCCAAGTAGGCGCGGACGGGGTGGCCCACCTCGCCGATAAGGTAGGCTTCGTCGGCCTTCTGCCGGTGGATCGAGTTACGGTCCTCGTGCGGAAAGACGGCTACGGTCTTGGCGCCAAGTTCATAACCAGCGCGAAACGCCCTGATCGCGATTTCGCCGCGATTGGCCACCAGAATTTTCGAAAACATACTTCTCCTGCATCATTGCGGGTGGATCGGTCGGTGGTCACAGTGTGTAGTGCCGCCAGCATCAAACACAAATCTTTGTGGCAACCATCACAAAGGAATCGTCATGTGGGCTGTATATGCGTGCGCGCGATCCGACAGCATGCTATTGCCACCCTTCTCCCCCACGGCCGGGCGCGTAGAAAGCGGGATTCGGCCGCGATGCACCATATGATGTTGAAGGGGCTTCGGCAAGCCCCGGCTCCGGCGCTTCCGGAGCCGAATCAGCGCGATACGGCAACCGGCGTTAGGTTTTGGGTTTTCAAGTGCAAGTAGTCAGCATCAGCAGCCTCAAAGGTGGAGTGGGAAAGACGTCCGTGACCACTGGTCTGGCGTCCGCGGCCCTCGCAGCCGGCATTCCTACCTTGGTGGTGGATCTCGATCCCCACGCCGACGCCACGACGGCGCTTGGCGTTCAGCCCGGCGGACAGCTCGACATCGGGCGAATGCTCAAAAGCCCCCGCAAGGCCCGGCTCCAGGACAATGTGGCCGGCAGCAGCTGGGTCTCCAATGGTTCCAGCGACGGGACTTTGGATGTCGCAGTGGGCTCGGCCTTCACTGGAATCTACGACCGCCCGGACCTGGGCCGCCGCGACCTTCGCAGGCTCTCAGCCGTGCTGGCAGGCACCACTAACTATGAACTGGTCCTCGTGGACTGCCCGCCCTCCCTCAACGGTTTGACGCGGATGGCGTGGAATGCCAGCGACCGCGTCGTCCTCGTGGCCGAGCCCGGGCTGTTCTCCGTCGCCGGTACTGAACGCACCATGCGGGCCATCCAGCTCTTCCGGCAGGAATTCGCTCCCAACCTGGCTCCGGCCGGCATCGTTGCCAACCGTGTACGGACAGGGTCGGCCGAGCACACGTTCCGCCTTGCCGAGATGGAGTCCATGTTCGGCGACTTACTGCTGACTCCCCATATTCCGGAACAAGCCAACTGGCAGCAGATCCAGGGTGCCGCCCATTCGGTCCACCATTGGCCCGGGGATTCGGCCAAGAACTCCGCCAAGCTCTTTGATGCGCTCCTGCAAAGCCTCCTGGCGGGGCAGCCGTCTTTGCGGGACCGCCGCCAACGCTAGGCAAGCCCGGGGGGTCGACAAGCCTTGGAATCCCGGCCGCACGCAAGAAAGCCCCCTCCCTCAGGGAAGAGGCTTTCTTTGTAAAAGCTCACGGTCTATCGGATTGGCATTTAGCCGATGCGGCGGGCCACACGCCGCTTGCTCAGTTCGTCGTCGGGAAAGGACTGCTCCGCGGCGTGCTCGCTCGGAAGGGCGGCGAGGCTTCCCTCAACTTCCCGCCATACGCGTCCAACCGCAATGCCGAAGACACCCTGGCCGCCTTGAACAAGGTCAATGACTTCGTCGGCAGAGGTACATTCATAGACACTGGCGCCGTCGCTCATCAGCGTTATCTGCGCAAGGTCCTCAACACCCCGCTCGCGGAGGTGTTCCACCGCGGTGCGGATCTGTTGCAGGGAGACACCCGTATCCAGGAGGCGCTTGACAACCTTGAGAACCAGGATGTCGCGGAAGCCGTAGAGGCGCTGCGAGCCGGATCCGGCTGCGCCACGAACGGCGGGCTCAACAAGTCCAGTACGTGCCCAGTAGTCGAGTTGGCGGTACGTAATACCTGCGGCCTTGCATGCTGTGGGACCGCGGTAGCCCGCGTCCTCGTCCAGCACGGGAAGGTCCTCTGTGAAGAGCAAACCTTGGGCGCCGGATGCGGGCGCAGCAATGCCGGCAGAGGACTTCTTCAGCTCGCCTGCTTCGCCTTTCGGACTCACGTGACCTCCTTGTTCTCAGTTCCCTTGGGGACGGTGCATACGCTGGCACAACACTGAAATGCAGCAGTGTAATTCCCGCAAGTCCGCACCTTCCAGTGTGACTTGCGCAGGCAGTGTATGCAACGGGAACTTGATACCTTCGACGTTAGGCCCGTCGAGGGCCGAGGTCAAAGACCTTGGCCCCAATTTCCAGTCGTGTCGAAACTTTCACCCTCAACTTTAGGCTTAGGCTGGCTCAGCCCTCAAAGTCCTCGGGTTCCACGTCGTCCAGGAACTCACGGAAGCGCCGCATTTCGCGTTCTTCGTCCACTGTTGGATCAGGTTCGGAGTCCTCTCCTTCATCGTGTTCCGTGATGCGGACGCCGGCTTCTTCCATCACGGCATCGGCGCACCAAATGCGGCACTTGGCCCGAAGCGCCAGAGCCAACGCATCTGAAGCGCGCGAACTGACGACCGTGCCGTCGTCGAACTGCAATTGTCCGTAGAAGATATTGTCCTCAACGGCGACGATGTTGACGCTGATGATGGAATGCCCCAGGGATTCCACGACGTCCACCAAGAGATCGTGGGTCATGGGCCGGGGCGGCACCACACCCTGTTGGGCCAGGGCGATGGCACTGGCCTCCGGCGTCCCGATCCAAATAGGAACGTGCCGCTCGCCGTTGAGTTCACGGAGGAGGACCAAAGGCTGGTTTGACGGCAATTCAATCCTGACGCCAACGATTTCGACTTCGATCATCAGCTATCCATCCGGGAGATGCGATCGTGGACGAGCGCCCTGTGGAGGGTGAGGCAGAGGTCGCTGATTTCCCGGGCAGCCTCTGCGGCGCGAGCCTGTGAGGCTGCGTCGCGCCGGGATGTCAGGGGGGCAACCGCCCTTTCGACCAAGCCGAACTCCCGATCCGCCGCAGCCTGGAAGGGACGAAGGTGCCGGGGCTCAAGGCCGTGGCTTTCCAACTGCACGCATGCCCGGGCCACCTGAAGTGCATGTTCGTCGAACCGTCCGCCACTATGGCTGATCAGCCCAAAGCTCAAGAGGGACTCCAGCAAAGGAACACTGGCACCTGACTCGACGCGCAACTGTTCCTCGGTCAGCGCGCGGGCCCTTCCCTGCAACTCCGCAGCCATCCCATCCGACACGGCTTTGGGCGCCACAGTAACGCCAGGCGGAAGGTTCTCCGGCCGCTCTCCGCGGTCGATGGCATCAAGGTAATCCTTGATGACCTTCAGCGGCAGATACTGGTCGCGCTGCAGTGCGAGGACAAAACGAAGGCGCTCAACGTCACTATCGGCATATTGCCTATAGCCGGCAGGGGTCCTCTTCGGGTTGATGAGCCCCTTTTCCTCCAGGAAACGAATCTTGGACGCAGTCATCCCCGGAAAGTCGTCGCTCAGCTGCGCCAGGACTTCCCCGATGTTCAGGACCTGCGGTCCGCGGCGGTCCGACTGGGCAATAGCCACAGGCAGATACCCCGTCAGACTTGGCCTGCTGCGCGGACAGGGCTCAGGTAGTAGGTCAACCGGAACTTGCCGATCTGAACCTCGTTGCCGCTTTTCAGCTGCACCCGGTCAACGCGGTCGTGGTTGACATACGTTCCGTTGAGGCTGCCCATGTCCACGAGCTCGAAGCCCGATGCCGAGCGGAGGAACTGGACGTGCTTACGCGACACCGTGACGTCGTCGAGGAAGATATCCGCATCCGGGTGCCGCCCCGCCGTGGTGGTGTCCGCGTCCAACAAGAACCGGGCTCCGGCATTGGGACCGCTATGCGCGATGAGCAAAGCCGAGTTCGGCGGAAGTGCTTCCACTGATGCACGCTCTTCCGGGGCCAACTTGGGGGCAACGCTTGGCTCGTCCCACGTTGGCGTGATGCTGATCGAGGTGGTCTCCGACGTCGGCTGTTCCTCCGCGCCGTTCCCGACATTGGCTTGATTCTGTTCGCCGCCAACCATGGAATTTCCTCCTCATCCGCCGGCAGTTCCAAAACCTGCCAGGCACTTCCGCATCCCGGTACCGCCGGGCAAATCGGTTGCTGGCCCGCCGTCGCGCTTTTCCGCTAGGGAAAATCAGCCTGGCGGGCCAGATAACTTTAGCCTACCTGTTGTTCGTACTCCGATGCACTGAGCAGGGAATCCACTGCATCTGCTTCTGCGAGCTTTACCTCGATGAGCCAGCCTTCGCCGTAAGGGTCCGAGTTAATCAGGGCAGGATCTGTGTCAAGGGCATCATTGCGATTGATGACTTCGCCGCTCACCGGGGCGTAGATATCACTGACGCTCTTAGTGGATTCGACTTCGCCAACTACCTCGTTGCCGGTGACCTTGGTCCCCGGTTCAGGCATCTGGGCATACACGACGTCGCCCAACGCGTCCTGCGCAAAGTCGGTAATGCCAATCCGCACAACGCCGTCGGCATCAGGAGCGGTAACCCATTCGTGTTCCGCGGTATAGGAAAGTTCTTCTGGAATATTGCTCACGGGTGGCCTTTCATCGGGACAATGACGAACCTCGACGGCGGCCTGTGCTGGTGGCCACCGCTGAAAGTATAGGCACATTTCCCCTGCACCTGATGGGGTCTCTGCCATGATTGACCCATGACTGAACAAGCACAAGTACCGGCTCAGAAAAAGCGTAATTGGGGCGTAAAAATAATCCTGATCCTGGTGGCATTGCTTGTCGCTGTGGCCGCCTATTTTATCCTCGGGGCCATCCTGCCGCGCTGGTGGTCCGACGTCATCGCCGGGCAGATCAGGCGTGATCTTGGCGCCAGCGTCCTGGTGGGCATGTTCTACGGCTTCGTCTTTACCTTCATTCCGCTCCTTGTCGCATGGCAGGCCACCCGCAAGTCGATTACCTGGCCCTGGAAAATCGCTATTGTGCTGGTGGCCGTCGCCATTGCCACCCCCAACCTGCTCACCGCCGGCATCGTCTTCGGCAGCACGGAGTCGGCCCACGCCGGTCAGCGTACCCTGAGCGTGGATGCGGGTTTCTTCACAACGTGGACGGCAGTTTCGGCCATTGCCGCACTGCTCATCTTCATTGCCGTCACCATCCTGTGGGCCCTTTGGCGGCGGCGGGGCAAACAAATGAAGGTGCTGAAGCAGGCAGAAAATGAACGCCTGAGAGCCGCCAAAACCGCAGACCAGGAATCGCGCGACGCCTCACCCAATACACACGGTGCATCGCCCAACACGTAGGACGCGGAAAGCCCGCCACGGAACGATCCGTGGCGGGCTTCCTTTCTTAACCGATGTCCAGCGTCAGGCGACAGGCGCCTCACGCGGTTCGCGTTCGACGTCGGGCGTTCCGGCGGGTGCCACTGCTCCCCCGCGCTTGGCTGCTGCAGCGGCAAAGACCATGACCAGCAACGCAGCGACCGTAATGCCCGCGCCTGCCCAGATGGGAGACGTGTAGCCGAGGCCGGCGGTGATGGTCACGCCGCCAAGCCAGGCTCCCAGCGCGTTGCCCAGGTTGAAAGCACCGATGTTGGCCCCTGACGCCAAGGTTGGGGCAGCGGAAGCGAAGTGCATGACCCGCATCTGCAGGCCTGGGACCGTAGCGAAGCCGAACCCGCCCATCAGTGCCAGCGAGATCAGCGTGGCAATGCTGTTGGACGCCGTGAGGGCGAAGAAGACCAACACCACGACGAGCCCGGCGAGGATGACGACGAGTGACTTGTCGAGTGCTTTGTCGGCCGCCTTGCCGCCCAGGAAGTTACCCACGAACAGGCCGCCGCCAAAGAGCACCAGCAGCCACGGCACGGCGCTGGACTGGAACCCGGAGACCTCCGTCAGCGTGAACGCGATGTAGGTAAAGGCGCCAAACATACCGCCGAAGCCGAGGATGGTCACGATGATGGAGAGCCACACCTGGCCGGACTTGAACGCCCCCAGTTCGCTGCGGAGACCGTTGGTAGGTTCTGTGCTGGCCTTGGGGACCATCAGTGCGATGCCAAGAAGTGCAACGACGCCGATGACCGTAATGGCCCAGAACGTTGAGCGCCATCCGAAGTTCTGGCCCAGCAGGGTTCCGAACGGAACACCGAGGACATTGGCGGCAGTAAGGCCCGTAAACATGATGGCAATTGCAGCAGCCTTCTTGTGTGCCGGCACAAGGCTGGCAGCCACCACCGAACCAATACCGAAGAATGCTCCGTGGCACAGGGCTGCGACAATCCGGCCGATCAGCATAGCTGTGTAGCTGTCCGCGATCGCGGACAGGAAGTTGCCGGCGATGAAGAGAACCAGCAAGCCAATGAGTACGGGCTTGCGAGGCAGCCTGGTGACTGCAGCCGTCACCAGGAGGGCGCCAACTGTGACACTGAGGGCGTAACCGGAGATGAACCAGCCGGCCGAAGCCTCGCTGACCTGGAAATCGGCGGCAACCTCGGGCAAAAGGCCCATGATCACGAACTCGGTCAGGCCAATACCGAATCCGCCGAGGGCAAGGGCAATCAACCCTGCGGGCATGTGGAGCTCCTTAGATGCTTGGTTCCCTCGGGAAGTGGAAGTGCGCCGCCGGGAACCGTAGAATAATAGTTGCAGACGCTTTATATATAGTTGCACACGCTAGGTACTTGCGCAAGCAACTACTTTGGGATGCGTCGCGATCGACACGAAAACCAGGCAGGAGCACAGCAGACATGGGCATCAAGGATGACGCCGTAGAAGTACGGGCGCAGGGCTGGCGGACCCTTGCCGCCCTGCACGGAAGCATCGAGGCGGAACTGGAGAAGTCCCTCCAGGCTTCGAGCGAGCTGTCCGTGGTGGAGTACACGGTCCTGGATGCACTGAGCCGCCAGGACGGCTGGCATATGCGGATGCAGCAGCTCGCCCGGGCCACGGCCCTCTCCAGCAGCGCCACCACCCGGCTGGTTAACCGGCTTGAGGACCGGGGGCTGCTCACCCGCATCCTGTGCGCCGATGATCGCCGCGGCATCTACACAGAGCTGACGCTGTCCGGCCAGAAGCTCCATGAGGCGGCAAAACCGGTGCATGATGAAACGTTGGCTTCCGCCTTGGAGGCAGCCGAGTCAGTTCCCGAGCTTGAGCCACTGGTGAGGGCCCTCGGGGCGCTGGAAAGGGTGTAGCCGGCTTCCGGCCTTGCTCGTTCTCCCTGGCGTTGAACGCGAGGACCGACAAGCGGGGCCGGGAGATCGTGCCAGCTTAACGACCAAAGGCCGGAATCCCGCGTTTCCGCGTGATTCCGGCCTTTTTGGTCGGGCTGACAGGATTTGAACCTGCGACCCCTTGACCCCCAGTCAAGTGCGCTACCAAGCTGCGCTACAGCCCGCTGGTTCCACCGTTCTCCGCCTAAGTTTTCCTCCGAAGAGTCCCACCTAAGCAGTCCGGCCGAACCACCTCCAAAAGCTTACACGAAGTTGGAGGTCGGAGACGCCATCACAGCCAATGTTGGCTGTGATGCCCGTCTCACTTAGCGCTTCTTGCCACGCTTCTCGCGTACGCGCATGTTGACCTCGATGGGCGTACCCTCGAAGCCGAACGTTTCGCGCAGGCGACGCGTGATGAAACGTCGGTATCCGGGATCCAGGAACCCAGTGGTGAAGAGAACGAACTTCGGCGGGCGGCTGGAGGCCTGGGTGCCGAAGAGGATGCGGGGCTGCTTGCCGCCGCGGACCGGGTGCGGGTGCGCTGCAACCAGTTCGCCCAGGAACGCGTTCAAGCGTCCCGTGGGGATACGGCGGTCCCAGCTCTCCAGGGCGATGTCCAGCGCCGGGACCAGGCGGTCCTTGTGCCAGCCGGTCTTGGCTGAGATGTTAACGCGCGGAGCCCATTCAACGTGGGCAAGGTCCTGTTCGATTTCGCGTTCGAGGTACCGGCGGCGTTCGTCGTCCAGCAGGTCCCACTTGTTGAAGGCGAGAACCAGTGCACGGCCGGATTCGATAGCCAGCTGGAGGATACGGACGTCCTGCTCGCTGAGGACTTCGTCAACGGCAAGAAGCACGACGGCGACCTCCGCCTTTTCGAGCGCAGCCTGCGTACGCAGGGACGCGTAGAAGTCGGCGCCCTGGGCCATGTGCTGGCGCCGGCGGATACCCGCGGTATCCACGAAGCGCCATGTGCGGTCACCGAGTTCGATGAACTCATCAACCGGGTCACGCGTGGTGCCGGCCAGCGGATCAACCACAACTCGTTCAGAGCCTGCGAGCTTGTTCAGCAAGGAAGACTTGCCCACATTCGGGCGGCCGATCAGGGCGATCCTGCGGGGGCCACCTGAGCGTTCCACGCCTTCCACCAAGGAGTACTCGGGCAGGGTGTCCATGACGTGGTCAAGGAGGTCGGCCACGCCACGGCCGTGCAGCGCCGACACCGGGTACGGCTCGCCGAAGCCGAGGCCCCACAATGTTGCCGAGTCGGCTTCCTGCGCGAAGTCATCCACCTTGTTGGCCACCATGATGACCGGCTTCTTGCTCTTGCGGAGCATCTTCATGACGCCCTCATCCGTGGCGGTCGCGCCGACGGCGGAGTCCACGACGAAGAGAACGGCGTCGGCAAGCTCAACGGCCATCTCAGCCTGCTCGGCTACGCGGGCATGGATGCCCTTGGCATCGTGCTCCCATCCACCGGTATCGACCAACGTGAAGTTGCGGCCATTCCAGCGGGCCGAGTACATGACGCGGTCGCGCGTAACGCCCGGGGTGTCTTCAACAACGGCTTCGCGGCGGCCCAGGATGCGGTTGACCAGCGTGGACTTGCCCACGTTCGGGCGTCCGATGATGGCCAGGACCGGATCCAGCTTGAGGGGACCTTCGTCGCCCTCATCGCCGTACTCACCGCTGAGCAGCGCGGCGTCTTCTTCGTCGAGTTCGTAGTCGTCCAGGCCGGCCCGGAGGGTAGCCGCGCGGAGCTCGGCCTCGTCATCGTCCAGGGCAGCCAGGTTTTCAGCCACCTGGTCGGTGCCGGTGGGCGTGTATTCGTCGTCGCCGGCTCCGTGGAGGCCGGATTTTTGAGTCGTATCGCTCATTGCACTTTCCTTAGTGGTGGTCTGCCGGCGTCCCGGCTACTGCTGTGTGGCGGTGCTGCGGAGTTGGTTCTCCGGGCGCAGGATCCTGGGGAAGGCCCTGGCCTGTTGCCCGGATGGCGTCCTGGACGTGTCCGGCCAGGGCTTCACGGATTTCCGCAGCTGCCCTGTCCATTGAAACACGCCCCGGTTCACCCTTCCGGCGCTTCACCGTGATGGGTTCGCCGAAGCTGACATGGAGCTTCCGGCGTGGTTTGGGGATATGGTCGCGGTGCTCGTCGCCCTGGCGGGTTCCGAGGATGGCGACCGGAATGACAGTTGCTCCTGAGTTGATGGCGAGCCACGCAACCCCGTTGCTGATGCTTTCGGCTGCACCGCTCCCCCGGGTCCCTTCCGGAAGAATCCCGACGCAGCGGCCGTCGTCGAGCAGTTGCTTTCCGATATGCAGGGCCGTGCGGTCACCCGCGCGGTCAACCGGAATTTGTCCGGATCCCCGCAGGACTGACCCCAGGATTCCCTTAAACATCTCTTTCTTGACGAGGATGTGCATGGGACGCGGGGACGCGCCGAACATCACCGGCCCGTCCAGGAAACTGATGTGGTTCGCGGCGAAAATAACCGGTCCGGCAGCGGGAACGTTGCCCTTGCCCGCCACGATGGTCCGGTAGATGACGTGGTCAAGGAACCAACCAACGGGTCGGCTCCACGCCCTGGTCCACGCGGAGGGAAGCTGGTTCCTAGTCGCCATAGATCACCTTGCTGACGATCGCCAGAGCGGTCTCTACAGTTTCCTCAAAGTTCAGATCCGAGGAATCCAGCGTCACAACACCATCTGCTGCTTGGGTGAAGTTCACCACTGTGGAGTCCTTGGCGTCGCGCTGTATGACCTGGGCGGCGAGTTGGTCCCTGCTCTGAGTACCACCCAGTTGGATGCCGCGACGCCGGAGCCGGGCTTCCTCACTGGCGGTCAGGAGCATGCGGACCTCGGCATTGGGAGCCACGACTGTGGTGATGTCGCGTCCCTCCACCACCATGCGGTGATGGTGCTGATCGATCAGCTCGCGCTGGCGACGGATGAGCTCGGTGCGGGCACCCAGGGTTGTGGCAACGGCGCTCACCGACGACGAGATCAGGGGATCCCGAATCTCATCCGTGATGTCCGTGCCGTCAACGGCCACGTACTCCGTGACGGTGGTGGTGCTGATTTCCAAAGGCATGGCCTTGGAAGCCTGCTCCACTGCCGCGCCGTCTTGGAGGTCAACGCCGGTCTTGAGGCAGTACCACGTCAAGGCACGATACATCGCACCGGTATCGAGGTACGCCAGCTTCAAGCGCCGGGCAACTTCCTTGCTGACACTGGACTTGCCCGATCCCGAAGGGCCGTCGATGGCAATCACCAACGGCTTGCCCGGGCGGGCGACCGTTTCCGGGCCGAAGAATTCACGCGTCATTACTGGAGTACCCGCCATCCACGGTCAGTCAAAGCTTCAACAAGGAGGTCGTGCTTGCTGGGAAGCACGGAGAGCTCCACCATGCCCACGTTTTGTCCCGACGAATGGTCGAGTCGAAGATCCTCAAGGTTCACGCCGATCTCGCCGATCTCCGTAAGGAGGTGCGCAATCTGGCCTGGCTTGTCGTCCACCAGGATAGTGAGCCACGAGTACGCCTGCGGAGGTCCACCGTGCTTGCCCGGAATCCGTGCCTGTCCTGCGTTGCCCTCGCTGATCAGCTGAGCCAGATCGAGCCGGGCACCCGGCGCCGCCGGTTCTTCCAGTGTTCCGATCAAGCGGTTCAGGTCCTCGCGGACACCGTGCAGGATGGACACAACCTTTTCGGCATTGCCGCCCAGGATCTGAACCCAGAGGGTGGGATCGCTGGCTGCGATGCGGGTGGTGTCACGGAGCCCGTTGCCTGCCAGCGACAGGGCGTGCAGGGGCGTACCTTGCAGCCGGCTGGCCAGCAGGGAAGACATGACCTGCGGCAGATGCGACACCAAGGCCACGGCTTCATCGTGCTCATCGGCCGTGAACTGGGAGACGATACCGCCCAGGTCACCAGCGAGCGAACGCGCCGTTTGCAGGGCATTGGCTCCGGTTTCATCCGACGGGCAGACAACCCACGGCATGGAGGTGAAAAGCTCACCCCGCGCAGCCACGGGACCGGACTTTTCCCGGCCCGCCATTGGGTGCGTACCCACATAACGGGAAAGGTCCACGCCGCGTTCGCGCAGCTGCGCTTGGATAGTGGCCTTCACGCTGGCGATATCGACCACGACGGCGGACGGGTAGTCCGTCAGTGCCTGTTGGACAACGTCGGCAGTAACATCCGGCGGTGCAGCAACAACGACGAGCTGGGGTTCTTCTTCCAGTTCTGCCACCGGCCGTCCCGCCCCGATGTCCACCGCCACAGCCTGGTTGGTGGGCGAGGGGTCGGAAAGGAAGACCGGAACTCCACGTCCGCGCAGGCCGAGGCCAATGCTGGCCCCCAACAAGCCAGTACCAAGAACGACGACCGGACCATCAAGATGGCCCCGGCCGTGCGTACCGAATGCCGACATGCCCTAGAGCCCTACGGATGCCAGGAGGTGACCGACTTCCTGCCTGCCGAGGTTGCGGATGCTCCCCTGGCGCTGATCGCCCAAGCCGATGGGACCGACCTTGACGCGGACAAGCCGCTCAACGGGGAAGCCGACGGCGTCGAACATGCGGCGCACAATACGGTTCTTTCCCGAGTGGAGAACAACCTCAATCAGGACGTGGCCAGGTGTGGAGTCAACCAGGCGGAAGGAGTCCACTGCAGCCACGCCGTCTTCAAGCTCGACGCCGTTCTTCAGCTTCGCACCGACGCCCTGCGGGAACGGTCCGCGCACCTGGACGAGGTACGTCTTGGGTACCTCATAGGAAGGGTGCGTCAAGCGGTTGGCGAGTTCGCCGTCGTTGGTCAACAGCAGCAGGCCCTCAGTGGCGACGTCGAGGCGGCCTACGTGGAACAGGCGTTCGCCCTTGTTCTTGTTGTTCTTGAGGAAGTCGCTGATGCAGGGGCGGCCCTCGGGGTCCTCCATGGTGGAAACGACGCCCTTGGGCTTGTTGAAGACCATGTACACGAGGGTTTCGTCGAGCTGGATCCGGATGCCATCAACGTGGATCACGGCGGACGTGGGGTCCACGCGCATTCCGAGCTCCGTGGTGACAACGCCATCAACCTCGACACGGCCTTCAAGGATCATTTCCTCGCACACGCGGCGGGAAGCCACGCCGGCCTGGGCCATGACCTTCTGCAGGCGTACGCCGTCAACGTCGTGGAGGTCCGACTGCGGGACTTCCTGGCGCGGACCACGGTTGCGGCCCGGCTTGCGGATGGGACCGAGGTTCTGGCCGAAGCGTTCGCTGCCGAAGGCCTTGGAGCCAAACTGCTTGGCAGGCTTCGCCTTCGGCTTTATTGCGCCCGGAGTTCCCGGTGCCTTGCCGAAGCCGGGCTTGTTGGAGCCTGGCTTGCGGAAGGGCTTGGCGGGCCTGGCGGCCTCGCGCCGATCGAAGTCGGCAGCCGATGTGGGGTTATCGGGATCGAAGGGGGCCGCTTCCCGTGGCTTGGAAGCCTTAAACGGGCGGCCCTCGCCCTGGGTGAAGTTGCGCTTTCCCGCGCCGGCGCTTCCGCCGCGGCCGGAGAAGCCGCCGGCGTTGGAGCGGCCTGCGCCGCCCTTGGCCTCATTGCGTCCAGAACTGTTGCGTCCCGAACCGTTACGTGGTGAACTCTGGCGTCCCGCCTGTGTCATGACCCGTCCTTGTGTAGTAATGGCCGGCATTCAGTGCTGAAATCAACACTAGCCAGCCGGGCAGACATCGTCTGCCCCTTGTTGCTGTGGCACCGTTCGTATGGTGCCGCTTTGTCCGTATTAAGTTCTCGTGCTGTGCCGATGCAGCCGTGGCTACATCCGGCTGGCGTCGTAGTGCTCGTCGATCCCTTCCAAACCTGGAAGGTGCGGCGAAAGCTGGGGCAATTCCGCCACCGAGCCGATGCCCATCCGTTCCAGGAAGTAGGAGGTTGTCCGGTAAAGGACAGCTCCGGATTCGGGATCGTTTCCGGAATCCTCGATCAAACCCCGTTGGGTCAGAGTCCGGACTACAGAATCGACGTTGACGCCGCGAATGGCAGACACCCGGGCCCTGGAGACCGGTTGCCGATAAGCGATGACCGCCAGGGTTTCAAGCGCTGCCTGAGTGAGCCTGGTGGTCTGCCCTTCGAGAACGAACCTGCCCACGATGTCGGCAAAATCCGACCGTGAGTAGATCCGCCACCCGCCGGCGACGTTCCGCAATTCAAAACCCCGGGGTGCAGTGCTGGCATCGGCAAAGCCGACAGCATCCACGTCCGGGGCTTTAACAGTATAGCCGCTATACTCCCGCTGCAGGTCATGCAGCAAATCCTCGACGACGGCGACCGTTACGTTGAGTCCCACGGCCAACTCCTCGGAGGTGGCCGGTTCGTCAATGACCATGAGGACTGCCTCCAAAGCCGACCGCGCACCGCCGGGCAGCATTTCCAGTTCAGACAGACCGTCAAGGGCCGTTTCCTGCTCACTCACTGGTGTTCTCTCCGCTTCCCGCATCGGGCCCTGCTTCGTATTCCTCATTCAAGCTGGAACTGTCCCAGCCGGCGTCATCGCCCGTCCAGCGAACCGTCAGCTCGGCCAGGGGGCCGGGCTGTTCGAAGGCAACCACACGGTCGCGGAACATCTCCAGCAAAGCCAGGAAACGTGCCACCACCACCAAGGTTGTTTCGGCATCGGCTATCAGCGTTTGAAAGGACAGTGGCGCACCCAACTTCAGGCGGTAACCCATGATCTCGGCCTGCTCCTTGACGCTGACCGGAGGGGCATGGAGGTGGTCCAATCCCACCTCGGCCGGGGCTACGTCCTTGGGCTTCAGTGCTTTGGCGGCGAGTTCCGCGAACTGCCCGGGCGTGTGCCGCCACACGAGCTCGGGCAACAGGGCGGCGAAATGACCTTCCAGTGCCACTTGCCGTGGGTATCGGCGGGCTTCCTGTTCCAGGGTTTCGCCCATGATTCCGGCAATCTGCTTGAAGGCCTTGTACTGCAGGAGCCGGGCGAAGAGAAGGTCCCTTGCCTCCAGGAGCGCGATATCCTCAGCGTCCTCCACCTCGCCCGCAGGCAGAAGCCGGGCTGCCTTCAGGTCAAGCAGCGTCGCCGCGATCACCAGGAACTCGCTGGCTTCATCCAGGGCCCAGTCCTCCCCCAGTTCCTGGAGACGGCGGATGTATTTGATGAATTCATCGGTAACGGTGGCCAAGGCCACCTCGGTGATATCCAGCTTGTGCTTGGAAATAAGGCCAAGCAAGAGATCGAACGGGCCGGTGAAGTTGGCCAGCCGTACCTCGAAGCCCGCCTTACGGCCTTCGGACGTACCGGCGTCGGGCGCTTCTGCGGTGACGGCGGAACCCGCGTCCGCGGTCGGGGCGAGTGAGGGTCCCACCGTCCGCTACGGCGCGCCGCCGCGCGAGATCAGTTCCTTGGCAAGGCGGCGGTAGGCGTCGGCACCGATGTGGTTGCCCGCGTAACTGGTGATCGGTTCGGCCGCCACGGTGGCATCCGCAAACTTGATGGAACGCTTGATGACAGTCTCGAAGACCTTGTCGCCGAAGGCCTCCACGAGGCGTGAGATCACTTCGCGGCTGTGCAGGGTGCGGGCGTCGTACATGGTGGCCAGGACACCGTCCACCTGAAGTCGCGGGTTAAGCCGGTCCTGTACTTTTTCAATGGTCTCCACCAGGAGCGCAACGGCCCGCAAGGCGAAGAACTCGCAAATCAGCGGGATGATCACTCCATGGGCCGCCGTCAGCGCATTGACGGTCAGGAGTCCCAAGGACGGCTGGCAGTCAATCAGGACGACGTCGTAATCGTCCTCGACGCTCTTGAGCGCGCGATCCAGGACTTGCTCGCGGGCCACCTCGTTAACGAGCTGGACTTCCGCGGCAGAGAGGTCGATGTTGGCAGGAAGAAGGTCAACGCCCTCGACGCCGGTCTGCTGGATGGCATCACGGATGTCTACTTTGCGGTCCATCAGGACGTTGTAGACGGTGAGGTCCAGTTCGTGCGGATTGGCACCAAGACCCGCGGACAGTGCGCCCTGGGGATCGAAGTCCACCAACAGCACGCGCCGGCCGTATTCGGCGAGCGCAGCAGCGAGGTTGATGGTGGACGTGGTCTTGCCCACGCCACCTTTTTGGTTGACCATGGCGATGACTCTCGCCGGGCCGTGGGAGGCAAGTGGAGCCGGTTCCGGAAATTCGCGGTGAGGGCGGCCCGTGGGCCCCATGATGGCGTCTTCCAGATCGAGCTCGGTGCCTTCCAGCGTTGCTGAACCCCGTTCGATGCTCACGTATCTAACCACTCTTTCGACGACGATCTTCCCTGCCGCTGGCCCCCAGCTACAGCGCTACTACCCACCTAGGCTACAGCGCCCGACACGGTTATTTGGGGAACTTGACTTTGTCCCACCGTTGAGCCTTGACCCTCTAGTTGAGGTCGAAGGTTCGGCAATTGGTCCGGCGGTGGGGCGTTAAATGCCGAAGGCCGGCACCCCGTGGGATGCCGGCCTTCGACTCATCCGTCCTGCAGGAACTCGTCCTTGCTAGACGGTTGCCTTCTCGCGGTTGTCGGCTTCAGGGGCAGCCTCTTCTTCGACACCGTGGGCGATCATGGTCTGCTCATCGAAGGGCTCGCTCCCGGAGAGGACGCGTTCCACCTGTCCGTTGTCGATTTCCTTGACCCAGGTACCGATCAGGACGGTTGCCACGGCATTGCCTGTGAAGTTGGTCAGCGCGCGGGCCTCGGACATGAAGCGGTCGATTCCCACGATCATGCCCACGCCGCCCAGGAGTTCCGGCTTGTGTGCCTGGAGGCCGGCCGCCAGGGTCGCAAGTCCGGCACCGGTAACGCCTGCCGCGCCCTTGGAGGCGATGATCATGAAGACCAGCAGGGAGATCTGCGCACCGAGGTCCAGCGGCGTGCCCATGGCGTTGGCGACGAACAGCGAAGCCATGGTCAGGTAGATCGCAGTGCCGTCAAGGTTGAAGGAGTAGCCCGTGGGAACCGTGACGCCGACCACCGGCTTGGAGACACCCAGGTGCTCCATCTTGGCGATGAGGCGGGGCAGTGCGGCCTCGGAGGAAGAGGTGGAGAAGATCAGGAGGTACTCGCGGGCCAGGTACTTCATGAGCCGGAAGATGTTCACGCCGGCAACTGCACGAAGCAGGGTGCCCAGGATGACCACGATGAACAGGGCGCAGGTGACGTAGAAGGCCAGCATCAGGGTGAACATGCTGAGGATCGCCTGGGCACCGGTGGCACCGACGACGGCGGCGATGGCGCCAAAAGCGCCAACCGGAGCCAGCCACATGATCATGATGAGGATGCGGAAGACAAGCCGTTGTCCGTGTCCGATGGCGCCGAGGATGGGGGCGCCTTGCTTGCCCATCTTCTGCAGGGCGAAACCGACCAGGATGGCAGCAAGCAGGGTAGGCAGCACGGGGATGTCACCGGGGATGATTCCCAGGAGGAAGTCGACGGTGCTGTTCGTGTCGGCCTTCTTGGTGGGATCGTACGGGGTCAGCTTGAGCCCCTCACCCGGGTGGATCAGGTTGCCGACCACAAGGCCGATAGCCAGGGCGAAGGTTGACATGGCCACGAAGTAGCCGAGGGCCAGGCCGCCGACCTTGCCAACGGTGGCCGCCTTGGCGATGGAGCCGATGCCCAGGACGATGGTGCAGAAAATGACCGGAGCGATCATCATTTTGATGAGCTTGATGAAGCCATCGCCGAGCGGCTTGAGTGACTTGCCGACCTCCGGGAACACCAGGCCGACCACTGCACCCAGCACTACGGCCAGGATGACAGCGATGTACAAGTAATGCGACTTGTCGAGCCCCTTGCGTCCAGCTTTGGCAGCTACTGCCGACTCTCCTCGTTGAGAGGTCATGGGATTCTCCTTTGGATACTGTGTAAAGGCGCTGCGGTCCTGCACTGATGTCCACTCCGCTGCCCTTGTGTGATATCCATCATTGAGCCGTTGGTGACACACATCACCGTTGCGGTCATATTGGTCATGGAGGTCCATGTGTTTCACAGCTGGAGCATCGCCCGCCGCTTGTTCGTGGCGAACCTGCTGTTCGTCCTTGTGCTGACTGCGGTCTTCGGGGCGTTCTCCGTTGTGGAGGCCAGGGACAGGGCCTATGACAATGCCGGTGGACGGATGCTTGCCCTCGCAGCCTCGATCGCGAACAACCCCCTTGTCCTGGAGGCGGCCGGAACGGCAGATCCCTCTGCGGTCCTGCAGCCTTACGCCCGGGACGTCATGGACGACGCCGAGGCCGACTTCATCACGATCATGGCTCCGGACCGGACACGCTGGACCCATCCCCGGACAGAGGAGCTGGGCAAGCCGTACATCGGCACCATTGAACCCGCGCTGCGCGGCGAAACATTCACCGAAGTCACCGCGGGCACCTTGGGCCCATCGGTCCGCACCATTGCGCCCGTCAAGGACAGCGATGGAAACATCAAGGCCCTGGTAGCTGCCGGCGTCACGGTCCGCACGGTGGACACCGATGTCGCCGAGCGGTTGGGGGTGATTGGTGGGATTGCGCTGGTGGTGTTGACCTTTGGGTCTTTCGCTTCTTGGCTGCTGGGACGCTACCTCCGCTCCGTCACGCGCGGATGGGGACCCGAACAGCTGGCGCAGCTCTTCGCCTACTACGAGTCCGTCCTCCATTCGGTCCGCGAGGGCGTGATCCTGATCGACACACAGGGGAAAGCCGTGATGTACAACGACCAGGCAGCGGAGCTGTTGGGACTCCAACCCTCCGACGCCGACCGGTCACCTGACGCTGCCCCGAAACTGTCCGAGCTCCCCTTCGATGGCAGCCTGCGGGCGCTGTTCGAATCCGGCCGGCCAGCACACGACGAAATCCATCTGACGGGTTCACGGATACTAGTGGTCAACCAGGCTCCTGCGGTGGGGCCGGTGCCTGAGCGCAGCAGGCAAAAACCTGCCGTCTACGGCACAGTGGCGACTATCCGGGACCGCACGGAAATCGAGTCCCTGGGCACGGAACTCCAAACGATGAAGACTCTCTCTGATGCCTTGCGGGCCCAAACCCATGAGCACGCCAACCGGCTGCACATGATCGTGTCCCTGCTGGAACTGGGCCGCACTCCGCAGGCCCTGGACTTTGCCACCAAGGATCTTCAACTCAGCCAGCAGCTGACCGATGACATGGTGGCCTCTGTGGACGAGCCCGTCATGAGCGCCCTGGTAATGGGCAAGGCAGCCGAAGCCCATGAACGTGGGGTGGACCTGGTTGTCAGGACGTCCGGGGATTCCGGTGTCCGGGGCCTGGAGGTCCAGGACCTGGTGACCATCCTGGGAAACCTGCTGGACAACGCTATTGATGCTGCAGCCGCCGGCGGGTTGCCCAGGAAGGTGGAGCTGGAAGTCGAAGCGTGGCCCGCCGTCGTCGAATTCACGGTGCGGGACTCGGGCAGCGGAATCAACCCGGACTCCATTGATGACATCCTGCAGTACGGATTCAGCACCAAGTCCTCGACTGAAAATCCGCGGGGTTCCCATGGCCGCGGCGTCGGCCTCGCCCTTGTTCGTCAAGCAGTGGATCGGCTCAAAGGTACGATGACCATCAGCAATCCCGGCGGGGCACAGTTCCACGTTGTGCTGCCCGCTCCGGTTCCCGAGGAAGAGAAGGCATGACAGAGATCCGCGTCCTTGTGGTGGAGGACGAGCCGATAGCCTCGGACGCCCACTCCGTCTACATAGGCCGCTTGGACGGTTTCACCTTGGTGGGGACGGCGCCCGACGGCCAGTCAGCCCTTCGCATCCTTGGCGAATTCGCCGCATCCGCCACGCCGGTGGACCTGGTGCTCCTGGACATGAATTTGCCGGACCTGCACGGCCTGGATGTCGCCCGGCGCATGAGGTCTGCAGGAGTGTTTGCCGACATCATTGCCATCACTGCCGTCCGGGAACTGAACATCGTGCGCAGCGCCGTCTCCATCGGCGTCGTGCAGTACCTCATCAAGCCCTTCACTTACGCTACGTTTGCGGACAAACTCGGCAGCTACCGGACCTTCCGCGAACAGTTGGCTGGTTCGATGTCCGGGATCTCCAAAGCCGGAGCATCGCAGAGTGACGTCGACCAAGCGTTTGCCAGTCTTCGGGCACCAACAGAGCTTCCACTACCCAAGGGCCTATCCGGGTCCACGTTGGAGGCAGTGAAAGACCTGGTGCGGGCCGGACATCAGCCGGTGTCAGCAAGTGAGGTGATGGACGCGCTTGGCATGTCCCGCGTCACCGCCCGCCGCTACCTGGAGTACTTGGCAGACGCCGGCACCGTCACCAGGGCGCCGCGGTACGGCACCCCTGGCCGGCCGGAAAACGAGTACGGATGGAACCGCGCATAAACTCGTATGTATACAGAGATGCGATTTATGGTCGCCTTAATGACTATTTGAGGGCCCTGTGTATACACTGATGGCATGCGCGCCAGTGATAGGGCTTACAACGCCCTCCGTGAAGACATCATTGAATGGCGCCTTCGGCCAGGCACGGTCCTCGCGGAAGTCGAGCAGTCCGAACGTCTTGGCGTGTCCCGCACCCCGGTCCGGGAAGCGCTGAGCCGGCTCACCGCAGAAGGACTCACGACGGCGGCAGGAGGCCGCGGCGTCGTCGTTACCGATATCTCGCTGGACAGCATTGACGAACTGTTCGAACTGCGCGAAACCCTTGAGGTGAGGGCCGCGGCCCTGGCCGCCCAACGTGGCGAGCCGGGGGTGTTCGCCGAGCTGCATGCCCAACTGCTGCTGGCGCCTGAATTGCTCAGCGACGAGGACCCCGCGCGGCACGAGTACTACGCGTTGGTTAGCCGCTTGGACGACGCCATCGACTCTGCAATTTCAAACAGCTATTTGGCCCAGGCCATGCGCAGCCTCCGAGTCCACTTGGTCAGGGTCCGCCGGCTGGCAGCCGACGACGCAGCCAGGCTCCACGCGGCCGCCGCCGAGCACGCCGCCATCGCCGAGGCCATCGCCGCCGGCAACCCGCGGCTGGCAGAGGCCGCAACCACACTTCACCTCCACCGCAGTCTCACCCACGTCAAGGCCGCTCATCCGGCCCGCTAGAACGACTCACTAGAAGGAGCACCATGGTCAAGATCAACCACGTCCGCGTCTACAAGAGCGAAGAGAACCTCCCCCGCGAGGAGCAGTTGGCGCACAAGATCGCCGTGGTCGCCGCCGACCCCGTCGAGGTCACCCCGGAGGTCACCGACATGGTGATCAACCGGATCATCGACAACGCTTCGGTGGCCATCGCCTCGCTGAACCGGGCACCCATCGTCGCCGCCCGCGCGCAGGCCCTCACGCACGCGCCCAGTACCAACGGCAAGGGCGCCCACGTTTTCGGCATCAGCGAGCAGGTCTCCCCGGAGTGGGCTGCCTGGGCCAACGGTGTTGCCGTGCGCGAACTCGATTACCACGACACGTTCCTGGCCGCGGATTACTCCCACCCGGGCGATAACATCCCGCCGATCCTCGCCGTCGCCCAGCACGTCGGTTCCAACGGCGCGGACCTGGTCCGTGCCATCGCTACCGGCTACGAGATCCAGGTGAACCTGGTCAAGGCCATCTGCCTGCACAAGCACAAGATCGACCATGTGGCCCATCTCGGCCCGTCCGCCGCAGCCGGTATCGGCACGTTGTTGGGCCTCGATGTTGAGACGATCTTCCAGTCCGTGGGCCAGGCCCTGCACACCACCACCGCCACCCGGCAATCCCGCAAGGGCGAAATCTCCACCTGGAAAGCCCACGCCCCGGCCTTCGCAGGCAAAATGGCCGTCGAAGCCGTAGACCGCTCCATGCGCGGCCAGACCTCACCGGTGCCGATCTACGAAGGCGAAGACGGCGTGATCGCCTGGATGCTGGACGGCCCGGACGCCTCCTACGAGGTTCCCCTGCCGCTGCCCGGTGAAGCCAAGCGCGCCATCCTGGACACGTACACCAAGGAACACTCTGCCGAATACCAGGCCCAGGCGTGGATCGACCTCGCCCGCAAACTCCACCGCGAGCACCCCGAAACCACCGACCCGGCCAAGGTGAAATCCGTGCTGATCAAGACCAGCCACCACACGCACTACGTGATCGGTTCCGGCGCGAACGACCCCCAGAAGTACTCCCCCACCGCATCCCGCGAAACCCTGGACCACTCCATCCCGTACATCTTCACCGTCGCCCTGCAGGACGGCGCCTGGCACCACGTGGACTCCTACGCTCCCGAACGCGCCGCACGCCCGGACACCGTGGAACTCTGGCACAAAGTCACCACCGTGGAAGACCCGGAATGGACCCGCCGCTACCACTCGTTGGACATCGCAGAGAAAGCCTTCGGCGGCACTGTTGTCATCACGCTCACGGATGGGTCGGTTGTCACGGACGAGATCGCCGTCGCCGACGCGCACCCGCTCGGTGCCCGGCCGTTCGCCCGCGAGCAGTACGTGAACAAGTTCCGCACCCTCGCCGCCGGGTTGGTGGAGGAAGCCGAAATCGAAAGGTTCCTGGCCGCCGTCGAGCGCGTCACCGAACTGGGCGAAGGCGAACTGGACCAACTGAACATCACAGCAGCACCCGGCGTGATCGACCTCAGCAACGCACCCAAGGGACTGTTCTAAATGCTGTACTCCAAAGTCACGCCCGAACAGAAACGGCTCAAGCTGCGGGAACTGCTGGCCTCCGGGACCCTGCAGCAGTTCCCTGGTGCGTTCAACCCGCTCTCAGCACGGCTGATCGAGGAAAAGGGCTTCGCCGGCGTGTACATCTCCGGCGCCGTCCTGGCCAACGACCTCGGGCTGCCGGACATCGGCCTGACCACCCTGACCGAGGTAGCCACCCGGGCCGGACAGATCGCCCGCATGACGGACCTGCCCTCCTTGGTGGACGCCGACACAGGCTTCGGCGAACCCATGAACGTAGCCCGCACCATCCAGGAACTCGAAAACGCGGGCCTGGCCGGCTGCCACATTGAGGACCAGTTCAACCCCAAGCGCTGCGGGCACCTGGACGGCAAGAACGTCGTCGACATCGACACCGCCACCAAACGCATCCGCGCCGCAGCAGACGCACGCCGCGACCCGAACTTCCTCATCATGGCCCGCACAGACATCCGCGCCGTCGAAGGAATCCAGGCCGCACAGGGCCGCGCCAAAGCACTGGTGGATGCCGGCGCCGACGCCATCTTCCCCGAAGCCATGCGTGATTTGAGCGAGTTCCAGGCCATCCGCGACGCAGTTGACGTGCCCATCCTGGCCAACATGACCGAGTTCGGCAAAAGCGACCTCTTCACCGTGGAGCAGCTTCAGGGCGTCGGCGTGAACATGGTCATCTACCCGGTCACCCTGCTCCGCATTGCCATGGGCGCTGCAGAGCGTACTCTGGAATCGATTAAGGCTGCGGGGACCCAGGAAGCGCAAGTGGAAAACATGCTCACGCGTGCGCGCCTCTACGAACTCGTCGACTACGAGGCATACAACCAATTCGATACCGGCGTTTTCAACTTCCAGGTTCCTGGCACTCGCTAGGACCCGGGATTCATACAGGGGAAAGCAGGCAGTCCGGGGCTTCCGGGCCGCTTGCATTATGAACGAAGGAGAGCAGCATGGCAGCTGTTGACATCAAAAAAGGCCTTGCCGGCGTCGTGGTGGATTACACCGCCGTCTCGAAGGTCAACCCGGACACCAACTCGCTGCTGTATCGCGGGTACCCGGTCCAGGAATTGGCCGCCAAATGCAGCTTCGAAGAGGTTGCCTACCTGCTGTGGAACGGCGAACTGCCTGACGAAGCCCAGCTGGCAGAATTCACTGCCCGGGAGCGTGCAGGCCGCGCCCTGGACCCCGTGGTCAAGTCGGTGGTGGATACTTTGCCCACTACGGCGCACCCCATGGACGTCTGCCGCACTGCCGCATCGGTGCTCGGTGCCCGGCACGAACTGGCCGAGGATTCCTCCCCCGAGGCAAACATGAAGAAGGCCATCGACCTCTGGGCGGCCATGCCTGCTGTCGTGGCCTATGACCAGCGCCGCCGCCGCGGCCAGGACGCGATCGAACCGCGTCAGGACCTGGACTATTCGGCGAACTTCCTGTGGATGACGTTCGGCGAAGAGCAGGTTCCCGAAGTGGTTGAGGCGTTCAACGTCTCGATGATCCTGTACGCCGAGCACTCCTTCAACGCCTCCACCTTCACTGCCCGCGTGGTCACGTCCACATTGTCAGACCTGCACTCAGCGGTCACCGCAGCAATCGGCGCCCTCAAGGGTCCGCTGCATGGCGGTGCCAACGAGGCCGTGATGCACACGTTCGATGAGATCGGTATCCGCAGCGAAGAATCCCTCGAGGAAGCGGCCACACGGGCCCGCGCCTGGATGGAGGACGCCCTGGCGCAGAAGAAGAAGGTCATGGGCTTCGGACACCGCGTCTACAAGCACGGTGATTCCCGCGTTCCCACTATGAAGGCCGCACTGGACAAGATGATCGCCCACTACGGCCGGCCTGAGCTCCTGGGGCTCTACAACGGCTTGGAGCAGGCCATGGACGAGGCAAAGGCCATCAAGCCCAACCTCGACTACCCGGCCGGCCCCACGTACCACCTCATGGGCTTCGACACCCAGACTTTCACGCCCCTGTTCGTCGCCAGCCGCATCACGGGATGGACCGCACACATCATGGAGCAGGTAGCCGCCAACTCGCTGATACGTCCTTTGAGCGAATACAACGGCCCGGAAGAGCGGCACGTGCCGTAACGCTTCTGGTACTTCAGGAGACTTACGACGGCGGGCCGGTCACCGACATGGTGACCGGCCCGCCGTCGCTGTTCCTAAGGCTCCCGGTCCACCCTTAAGGCTCCTGGTCCACCCACTCAACGGTGCTCACGTCGGCCACACTCTCGTTGTCCTCGGCCAACGCAACACGCACGGCGATCCGCTGACCCGAGATCATGGCCGGCAGCCAATGCTCGGCATCGGCCCACATGCGTTCCACCGGAAGCCGGGTAACGGGGAACCACTCAGGGGCGATCTCGTCGCTTTCGGACGGATCTCCCTCCCATGATCGAGTGAGGAACACCGTTGTGGCCATGTTCCAATCCGGCCTGGCCGGAAACACAAAGTCGACAGTGCCCGCCGGAATCAGATCCGGGGCACGGACCACTACGTTGATCTCCTCCATGACCTCCCGGCACGCCGCCTGCGAGGCGGTCTCCCCCAACTCCACGTGTCCGCCGACACCCACAATTTTGCCCCGGCCAAAACCAGTCTTCTTGGTCCCCAGCAGAACATGTTCGCCGTCCGCGCCGTCGCGGAGGAGGAAGCACAAGGTCACATGGGCTGCAGTCATGCTGCCTACCTTAACCTGATCTCCCCTGCCGCGGCCGCCATTGCTACAGTGAGCCCATGACTGAAGGTGGGGGTGACGTGCGCGCCACAGTGGCCGCCGTCGACGACGCCGCTGAGCTGCAGTCCACCGTGGGTGGTGCCGGCGACGAAGCTGCTTCTGAAACTGTTCGCAAAGCGAGGCCGGAGCGGGACACGTGGCTGCCCCGATGGCTGGTGGCGCACCCGCTCTACGCAGGCTGGGCCTGGACGGTCGTATGGTCCGGACTCATCGTGTTGGACGAAGTGGTGGACCTCGCCGGATGGAGCTGGTACCTGTTGGTCCTTCTGGCTGCCTTGCCTACCTTGGTCTCGACGCTGGTGGTCCTGCATGCCACGCCCCGGAGCCACCTCAGGGCTGTGGACGCAACGGTACTGGGTCATTTCTTCGTGCGGTTCCTGGCGCTCGTTGCTGCGTTCATGGTGTGGGCCGCCTCCGTGGTGATGAGCGCCTCCATCTCCACAACGGTCCAGTCCTTGATAGGCGACTCCGAAAAGGAAGTCACGGCCCTCGGCTTCAATATCATGCTGGCCGCGGTTCCACTGGTGCTTTCGATCCTTTGGATGGCGTTCATCGTGCGCTGTGCCTGGTTCCTGCGGCGGTTGCGGGGCTGGCGGCAAGTACCGGTGAAGACGAGGGTTCCCAAGAAGTTCCTCAAAGGACGCCCCGAGCTCAAGCGGGTGGTGGTGGGGCTCGCCCACCCGGGACTCTTGCTGGTGGCAGGCCTGGTGACCTCGTTGTTGGCACTGTTCGTCGACGCCCTGGAAGTGACGCTGGACGTACTCGGGTAACTGGGCGGCTGGCCGAGCGCCCTGGTTATCCGAGCGCCCTGGGGTGCGCCGCTGCATAAACCTCGCGCAGCGTATCCGCGGTGACCAACGTATAAACCTGCGTGGTGGTCACCGAGGCGTGACCCAGTAACTCCTGCACCACCCTGACATCCGCACCACCCTCAAGCAGGTGTGTCGCGAAAGAGTGCCTCAGGGTGTGCGGCGAGACGTCCTTGGTGATGTTGGCCTTTTCGGCCGCCACCTTGAGGATGGTCCAGGCGCTCTGCCTGCTGATCCGGCCACCCCGGGCGTTGAGGAACAGCGCCGGCGTGCCTTTGCCCTTGGACGCCAGCAGCGGCCTGCCACGGACGACATAGGCCCCGACGGCGCGGGCTCCGTAAGAGCCAAGGGGCACCAGCCTCTCCTTGGAACCCTTACCGAACAACCGCACGATGGCGGGATCGCCACCGGCGTCTTCGAGGGAAACGTCGTCCACGTCCAAACCGACGGCCTCGCTGATGCGGGCTCCGGTGGAGTACAGGAATTCAAGGAGTGCGCGGTCCCTGAGCCCGGTAGGCGTATCCGCGCCCGCCGCCTCCAGGATGCGCGTGACCTCGCCAACGCTGATGGCTTTTGGAAGCCGCTTGCCAGGCATGGGCGGGTGGACATCGCTGGCGGGGTCCGCCGTCGTGGTTCCTTCCAGCGCCCAGAATTTGTGAAGTCCGCGGACGGCCACAACTGTTCGTGCCGCAGAGCGCACACCCAGCACAGCGGCACCGTCGCTGCCGTCTGACAGTGCCTGAACGAAAGCGGTCACGTGATGCCGGGTAATATTGCCGGGCCGCTCCACTCCCTGTGTCGCCAGGAAATTCGAGTACCTGGCCAGGTCACGGCGGTACGCAGCCAGGGTATTCGCGGCCAGGCCGCGCTCCACACCTACATGCTGAAGGTAGTCCGTTACTGCGCGATCAATGCCGGTAGGAGTTCGCGTGGCGGCTTCGGCCATGCTCAGCGCTGGCTCGGATGGGCCGGCCACGGCGCGTTGGCAGGACGAAGGCTGGTGAATCCATCAGCTTTCGCGGCAGCAGTAGCCAAGATACCGACTACCGCCGAGGGATTGTGGAGGCGGCCCTCGAGCACAGCCCGTACCGCGTCTTCGAGGGGAACCCAATGCAACTCGATCTCCGCCTCTTCATCGGTGCGGGTGTGCCGATCCGCTTCCGGGACATCGCTGAGTCCGCGTGCCAAATAGATGCGGATGGCCTCACTGGACGAGCCCGGCGAGTTGAAGAAGTCCGCCAGGACGTTCCACGTGGCCGCGTTGAGGTCAGCTTCTTCTGCCAGCTCCCGTGCCGCGCCCACCACGAAGTCCTCGCCTTCGATATCAAGGAGGCCGGCCGGAATCTCCCAGAGGTCCATGCCCACGGGATGCCGATACTGCTTCAACAGCAGGATCTCGCCGTCCACGTTCATGGGAAGCACCGCTACGGCGCCCGGATGGTCGATGTAGTCGCGAACCAGGGTGTCAGTGTCTTCGCTGAGCTGGAACGAGTCGCTGACGACGTCCCAAATGCGGCCTTCGTAAACCTTGTTGGTAGACAAAAGACGGCGCGGGCTCGGCATATCCGAAACCTGCCTTGAAGTGCGGGGGGGTTCAGAAATGCCGGGCATCGCGCCGTCCTTCGTTAGTTCTTGCGTTTACTTGGCAGCTACCGCGCGGGCATCGGACTTGGTGTCCACGGCTACGCCTTCACGACGCTCCAGGGCAGCCTTGACCAGGCCTGCGAACAGCGGGTGCGGACGCGTCGGGCGGGAGCTGAGCTCCGGGTGCGCCTGTGTTGCCACGTAGAACGGGTGGACTTCGCGGGGAAGCTCAACGTACTCCACCAGCTTGCCATCGGGAGAGGTACCGGAGAACACCAGGCCCTTGGCAGCGATCTGCTCGCGGTACTTGTTGTTGACCTCGTAGCGGTGGCGGTGGCGTTCGCTGACCGTGGTGGTGCCGTAGGTCTCGGCAATGACCGAACCCTCGTCCAGCTTGGCTTCATACAGGCCCAGGCGCATGGTGCCGCCGAGGTCGCCCTTGCCGTCCACGATGTCCAGCTGCTCTTCCATGGTGGCAATGACCGGGTACTTGGAATCGGGCTCGAACTCGCTGGAGGAAGCACCTTCGAGGCCAACGACGTTGCGGGCGTACTCGATCACCATGCACTGCAGGCCAAGGCACAGGCCCAGGACCGGGAGCTTGGTTTCACGGGCGAACTTCAACGCGCCGAGCTTTCCCTCAAGGCCACGGATGCCGAAGCCACCGGGCACGCAAATTGCGTCTACACCGGCGAGGGCCTTGGTCGCACCTGCGAGGGTTTCGCACTCGTCCGAGGGGACCCAGCGGATCTTGACCTTGGCTTCGTTGGCGAAACCGCCGGCGCGGAGTGCCTCTGTGACCGAGAGGTAAGCGTCCGGAAGGTCGATGTACTTGCCCACCAGTGCAACCTCAACCTCATGCTTGGGGTTGTGGACGGCTTCAAGCAGCTTGTCCCACTTGCTCCAGTCAACGTCCTTGAATGGCAGGTCCAACGCACGGACGATGTAGGAATCCAGGCCCTGTGAGTGAAGGGTCTTGGGGATGTCGTAAATGCTGGGTGCGTCGGCGGCGTTAACCACGGCATCGATGTCGACGTCGCACATGCGGCCGATCTTCTCACGCATGGCGTCCGGCACTTCGCGGTCGGAGCGGATCACGATCGCTTCAGGCTGGATACCAATGGAGCGGAGCGCTGCCACGGAGTGCTGCGTCGGCTTGGTCTTCAGTTCCTGGGAAGGACCGATGTACGGGACCAGCGAGACGTGCAGGAAGAAGACGTTGTTGCGGCCAACATCCTGGCGGACCTGGCGGGCCGACTCCAGGAACGGCTGCGACTCGATGTCGCCCACCGTGCCGCCGATTTCGGTGATGATGACGTCCGGAGCGTTCTTGCCCTCGGCAGGCAGGCGCATGCGGCGCTTGATTTCATCGGTGATGTGCGGAATGACCTGGACGGTGTCTCCGAGGTATTCGCCGCGACGTTCCTTGGCGATAACGGTGGAGTAGATCTGGCCCGTCGTGACGTTGGCCGAACCTTCAAGGTTTTCATCGAGGAAGCGCTCGTAATGTCCGATGTCGAGGTCGGTTTCGGCGCCGTCATCCGTCACGAATACTTCGCCGTGCTGGAAGGGGTTCATCGTGCCCGGATCCACGTTCAGGTAGGGATCGAGCTTCTGCATAGTTACAGACAAACCGCGTGCCCGCAGCAGGTGGCCGAGGCTTGAAGCCGTCAGACCCTTACCGAGCGAGGACGCCACACCACCGGTGACGAAGATGTGTTTGGTCGTCTTGGACGAGCCCGGGAACCGGGAATTTACACGGGAATTTGATCGCTGCACCACGGAATTCGAGCTTATCATCAATTACGCCTTCCAAGCGTCTGTTCGGATTCCCCAAATGGTCAATAGTTGCTCACCACCGCATTCCAAGCAAGAGCCGGGCGGGATTAAGTATCCGGATGTGATAGTGCTCGCACTCCCCTCGGAGCCTCGTTCCAAAGCTAAGCGCGCTGTGGCAGGAGCTTCGCGTCGTCCAACAATTCCTGGGCGTGCGCCTGCGCGGACTCAGAGTCCTCTTGCCCGGCCAGCATGCGTGCCAGTTCCTTGACGCGTTCGTCATCGCTCAGCAGCTGGACGTCACTGGAGGTGAAACCTGTGGTCGTCTTCCCGTCGGCGCCCCGCACGGACGTTTTTGTCACGCGGATGTGTTGATCGGCGAAGGCAGCTACCTGGGGCAGGTGCGTTACCACCAGGACCTGGACGTGGCGGGCCAGCATGGCGAGCCGGCGTCCGATTTCGACGGCGGCACGCCCACCCACGCCTGCGTCCACCTCATCGAAGACGAACGTCGGAACAGGATCGACTGCGGCGAGCACTACCTCGATGGCCAACATGACCCTGGACAGTTCACCCCCGGAGGCTCCCTTGCCCAACGGACGTGCCGGGGCGCCTGAGTGCGGCTGGAGGAGGAAAGCGATCTCGTCGGAGCCCCACGGGCCCAGTGCGCCGCTGCCATCGACCTCGATGACCAACGTGGCGTCCGCCATCGCCAAGGCCTTCAGCTCCGCGCTCACCCGGGCTGAGAGGTCCTTGGCCGCTTTGAGGCGGGCCTTGCTGATGGCCGATGCCTGCTTGCGGAGAGTTGCCTCCGCAGAGGCCACTTCAGCATCCAGGGACTCGATCCGGCTGGAGTCATCCTGCAACTCGTCCAGGCGCGTCCTCGCAGTAGCCGCCCATTCGAGCACTTCGTCGATACTCGGGGCATATTTGCGGATCAGCTTGGCCAGGGCGGCCCGGCGTTCCTCGATTTCGGAGAGCCGCTCAGGGCCTTCGGTGTCCAAGGCGGCTTGGTAGCTTGAGAGCTCGGCCGCGATGTCGTTGAGCAGGAATCCCACCTCGGCAAGCCGGGCAGCAGCGGATCGCAGTTCTTCGTCGTGGTCGGCTACGTGTTCCAAAGTCCGTTTCGCCGCATCCACCATGGACGTTGCATCCCCTGCATCCCCGAATTCCTCGGCGATGAGGGACTCATGGGCGGCCGCTGCCGCCAACCGGAGTTCTTCCACGTTGGCCAGCTTCACTGCCTCGGCCTTCAGCGTGTCGTCCTCACCAGGCTGAGGATCCACTTCGTCAATTTCCTTCAGGGCCGCGTCCAAAGACTCAGCTTCCCGCAAGCGTTCGCGGGCTTCGCTGCGGAGCGTTTCAAGTTCTGCCTGGATGGCTTTCCAGTGGTTGTACAGTTCCTGGTACTCCCCCAGCACCTTCGCCAGGGGTGCCCCGGCAAACCTGTCCAGGGCATGCCGCTGCGCAGTGGCGCTCTTGAGACGGATCTGGTCCGACTGGCCATGGACCACCACCAGGCTCTCCCCCAGTTCGGCCAACACGCCCACAGGTGCCGCGCGCCCGCCAACGTATGCCCGGCTGCGACCATCGGCACCCACGGTGCGGGCCAGCAGGAGCTCAGCCACGCCGTCGAACTCTTCCGCTTCGCCGCCGGCCTCCTTGGCACGCTCCACAGCGCTGTGCGCGGGGTCCAGCTTCAGCACAGCTTCGGCGGATGCGGACTTGGCGCCGCTACGGACGGCGCCGGCATCCGATCGGGCACCCAGAAGAAGCCCGACGGCGGTCACCACCATGGTCTTGCCCGCGCCGGTTTCGCCGGTCACGACGCTGAGGCCAGGCCCCAGCGGCAGGGCGGCGTCCGTTATGACGCCAAGGTCACGGATTCGGAGTTCTTCAAGCATGGTTCACTTCGCATTCGTGGAGTCGGGAAGGTCACCGTCCCGGGGACCATCTACATCCCGCGGACTGGGCAACGGAGCCGGTGAAAGGGTACGGATGACGGGGATGGGACCGGTGTGGACTTCGCCGCTCCGGGGAGCCGGGCCACGCCAGCCGTGGATGGGCAGCTCGAACTTGCGGACAAGCCGGGCTGAGAACGGCGTCTTGTGTGTGCGCGCGAGCCGCACCGGAGTCGCGGAGCGCGTGACTTCAACGCGGGCACCCGGAGGGAGATCCACGGAACGCCGCCCATCGCACCAGAGGACGCCCAAGGCGTCGGTCCTGCTCATGATTTCCACGGCCAGCTTTGACCTCGGCGACACCACCAAGGGCTTGGCGAACAGCGCATGGGCACTGATGGGAACGATGACTAAGGCTTCCACCTCAGGCCATACCACTGGCCCGCCGGAAGAGAAGGCATAGGCAGTGGAACCCGTGGGGGTTGCCAGGACAACGCCATCACATCCGAAGGACGTCAACGGACGTTCATCCACTTCCGTGACGACTTCCAACATGCGTTCGCGGTTGGCCTTCTCAATGGCTGCCTCGTTCAGCGCCCACGTGTGCCAAATCTTCTGGCCCTTGACCCAGACCTGGACGTCGATGGTCATGCGCTCTTCCACCGTGTACTGACGGCTGGCAATCCACTCGACGGTCTGGGCGAGGTCGGCGCGTTCACTCTCGGCCAGGAAGCCAACGTGTCCCAGGTTCACACCCAGCAGCGGGACGTCCACTTCTCGGACCAACTCTGCGGCCCGCAGGATGGTTCCGTCGCCGCCCAGGACCATGACCAACTCCACGTCCTCCAGGTTGACGTGGTCGTTGAGAATCTCAATAGGCGTATCCAACGCACCGAAAAACCGCTCAATATCGGCGAGCTCGGACTTTTGCAGCACGGGCACCAAGCCTGACGAATGCAGTTGCGTACAGGCATCCCACGCTGCACGGAGCGATTCCTCCCGCCCTGTGTGGGCAAGGACAAGTACACGCCTGCTCATCGGGTTCTGCTTTCTAGTGGTTCGGCCAGAGTTTCTTGATCAACGCAGCAACGTCCCCGTCACGCTCTTCGATCTTAGGCAACACAGCGGACATCCTGCGCTTCATCCACAGGAAGTACTCAACATTTCCGTCCTGGCCCGGAAGCGGACTGGCCGCGAGGTCCATCAGATCCAGCCCCGCGTCCACCGCAGCCCGCGCAACCTGGGCAACGGCCCGCCGTCGTTCATTCTCGGATGAGACCACCCCGGTTCGGCTCAGCCGCTCCTTGCCCACTTCGAACTGCGGCTTGACCATCAGGACAAGGTCGCCGCCGGGTTCAGTGCAGTAAGCCAGCGGCGCCACCACGAGGGTCAAAGAAATGAAGGACAGATCAGCAACCGTCAGCTGCGCCGGACCACCAATCTGCTCGGGAGTCATGTACCTGACGTTAAGGCCCTCGTGGACGTCCACACGGACGTCATCACGGAGGTGCGGCACCAACTGGCCGTGCCCGACGTCCACCGCCACCACACTTGCCGCTCCCTGCCGGAGCAGGACATCGGTAAAGCCACCTGTGGAGGCACCGGCGTCGAGGCACCGCTTTCCGGAAACCACGACGGCGGGAAACGCCTTCAGCGCGCCGTCCAGCTTGTGCCCGGCGCGGCTGACGTAGATGTCCTCCAGATGGGCTTCCACGTCCAATTCAGTGTCAGCATTTACTTGGATGGAGGCCTTCGCGAGGACAGTTCCTGCCGAACTGACCTTTCCGTCGCTGATGAGCTTTGCGGCATGGGTACGGGACCTCGCCAGCCCACGGGTGACGAGTTCCTGATCGAGACGTGCCATGCCTTAGCTGTCGCCTTCCGGGCGGGGGATGCTTTTGGGGGACGCCGGAAGTCCGGGCTCGGCGTCCAGGGCCTCCAGCAGGGAGTCATGAATTCCTGAGTAAAGGTCACCGTGGTCTGCCACAGGAGTCGCTGGCACAAGGCCCAAGAGCCCCAAGGCCTTGTCCACCAGCGGGTCTCCCGTGGGAGTCGCGGCGTCCGGCCATTGAACCTCGGGGCGTTCCGGTTCGGGGCTGTCAAGCATGTGGCCTTCCGGGCCCTCTTGGCCGCTGAGGCTTTCCGGTTCCGGTTCCGGAAGGTTGTTGGGCTCGGTCATCGCACCAGTCTAGTGAGTTTGCCAGTCTACTGAGTTTGCCAGTCCAGCTGCGGCGCCTGAGCTACGGCCGTGGTGGGAACTGCCGCCCACCAGGCCGCGCAGGCCGCGCGCCAAGCGTCAAGGTCGTCCTCGTCACCGGTTACCGTGACTGTGCCATCCCCGGCAACCGCTGAGGCCGCACCGCAACGGAACGTTCCGCCGTCGCTGACGACCTCGGGGTAGGGCGCGTAAAGGCCCCCAAGGTCCGCGAGGAGATAGTCGGGACGTTCGTCGGTCCGCGCCGCCAGAATGGTGCGGGTGGTGTCCACGCCGGTGAGGACGGCCGCCGTCGCAAATCCAGCGCGGTTACCGCCCAGGATGTCGGTGTCGAGGCGGTCTCCGACCACCAGGGGCCGGGTGGAGTTGAGCCGCTTTGCGGCGGCATGGAACAGCGGAGCCTCCGGCTTACCTGCCACCAAGGGGGTCTTTCCCGTGGCCGCTGCCACCGCGGCCACCAGCGTGCCATTCCCCGGCGCCATACCGCGGGCCTGCGGAATGGACATGTCCGTGTTGGTGGCAAACCACATGGCTCCCCCGGCCACCACATACGATGCCTCCGCGAGATCCTTCCAACCAATTTCCGGATTGAAGCCCTGGACTACGGCCACAGGGGACTCGGCAGCACTGTGAACCGGCTTAAGGCCAACCAATTCGATCTCATGGGCCAAGGCCGCGCTGCCCGTGATGAGCACATGCGCCCCCGCAGGCAGCATGGAAGCCAGAAGCTCCCCTGCTGCCTGGGAGGAACTGACCACCTGATGGTCCTCCGCCGGCGCACCCAACTCACGCAGGTGCGCCGCGACCTGGGCCGGTGTCCGGGAGGCATTGTTAGTCACATAACCCAGGCCAACGCCCACGGCTTCGAGACGCTGCAATGACTCCACGGCCCCAGGGATGGCATGCGGTCCTGCATAAACCACACCATCCAGGTCTGAAAGGACAGCATCAAAGGATGAGATCAGTGAATCAGCCATGCTGGGAGTCGTTGCCCTCGTTCTCGGTGTCTTCTTCCTTGGCTGCTTCCTCAGCTTCTTCCTCAGCTGAGTCGATGTCCGACTCCGCGTCATCCGACTCGAAGTAGTCCGACTCGGCGTCGTCAAGTTCAACCTCATCGTGCTCAACGTCGGCCGCCGCGGCTTCCGCGATGACCGTTTCCGTTTCAGGCTTTACGACGTCGGCCTCCGGGGCCCGCTTTTCGAAGCGCGGCTTACGCGCAGCTGCTTCTTCCTGCTCGTCCCAGCCAAGGTCGAGGATCTCCGGCTCAGCGAAGTCGCCAACGCCCAAGGCATTCTCTGCCACGAGCGCCTGGCGGGCCCACTTGTCCGCTTCCTCGGTACGACCCACCGCGCTGAGGGCTTCAGCGTAGGCGCGGAACAAACGCGGGCTGTAGGAGAAGGCCCGGTTGATGTCCAGCTGGGGGATCTCCAATTCGGTGACAGCAGCATCAAACTGCTTGAGATCTGTGCGGGCACCGGAAGCGACCATGGCGAGCTCCACCTTGCCCGGAGCATCAAGGTCCTGGGCTTCAGGAGAACGAACCATATCCAGTGCACGGTCCGGACGTCCGAGGCCACGCTCGCAGTCAGCCATCACAGGCAAGTGCACGTTGGAGCCACTGATGCGGCGGTACGTACGGAACTCACGCAGCGCCTCGCCATAGTGGCCCGCGGCGTAGGCCGTCAGGCCCACCGCTTCACGAACAACCGAAAGGCGCCCGCCGCGACGGCTTGCGGCCAATGCGTGCTGGAAGGCCAGCTCGGGCTCAATGTCGATCAAGCGGCCGGCCATCACAAGGTGCTTGGCCACCCAGCCTGCGCTCTGCTCCTCGAGGGTCTTGATCTGGTGACCCGTGGCACGATCTAGTTCCTTGCCCGTAACGTCCTCGTCAATCTCGGGAGAGCGTTCGCGGTCGGGACGGTTGGAGCTGCGGATGTCCTTGGCGTTCGGAACGCGGGCCGGACGGTCTTCCCAGGAGTTGCCGCGGTCGTTACGGTCGCGGTCGCCGCCGAAGGAGCGACGTTCGCCGTCCCGGGCCGGACGGTCATTGCGGTCACCGAAGGGCTTACGGTCGCCGCGGTCATTGTTGAACGGGCGGCGATCATCGCCATCACGACGGGGACCATCGAAGTTCCGCGGACCACGTTCGGGACGGTCGCCAAACGGCTTGCGATCACCGCGGTCATTGTTGAACGGGCGGCGTTCGCCATCGCGGGCAGGACGGTCATTGCGGTCACCGAAGGGCTTACGGTCGCGGTCGCCGCCGAAGGAGCGGCGTTCGCCGTCCCGGGCCGGACGGTCATTGCGGTCACCGAAGGGCTTACGATCACCACGGTCATTGTTGAACGGCCGGCGATCATCGCCATCACGACGGGGACCATCGAAGTTCCGCGGACCACGTTCGGGACGATCACCAAACGGCTTGCGATCACCGCGGTCATTGTTGAACGGGCGGCGTTCGCCATCGCGGGCCGGACGGTCATTGCGGTCACCGAAGGGCTTACGATCACGGTCGCCGCCGAAGGAGCGACGTTCGCCGTCCCGGGCCGGACGATCGCTGCGGTCACCGAAGGGCTTACGATCACCACGGTCATTGCTGAACGGACGGCGTTCGCCGTCCCGGGCCGGACGATCACCGAAGGGCTTACGATCACCGCGGTCATTGTTGAACGGGCGACGTTCGCCGTCCCGGGCCGGACGATCGCTGCGGTCACCGAAGGGCTTACGATCACCACGGTCATTGCTGAAGGAGCCGCGTTCGCCATCACGGGCCGGACGATCACCGAACGGCTTACGATCACCACGGTCATTGCTGAACGAGCGACGCTCGCCATCACGGGCCGGACGATCATTGCCGTCCCGGTTCTCCCTGGAACGGAACCCACGGGGATCGCCGCCTGAGTTGTTGTTGGGGCGGTACGAACCGCGATCATCCCGGTTCCCGCCGAAGTTTCCGCGATTACCGCCGCGATTGCCGCCGTTGTGCTCAGCCATGGTGGATTCCTCCTGTTGCGAGCCGACCACTGGCGCGTGCGTAGTCGCTCATAACCCTTATTTCGTTGTCACGCCGCCGGCAGCGCTCAGCTACCGACTCGTATGTCTTATGCAATTCTATTCGACGCGACCACGGCCGCCGAACGTAAGGGGGCTCTTAGAGGTGCCCCGTGGCAAGTCTCACAGGCCCCCTTGCACTCGCGGTTGCTCCTGGTTGGTCACCTCGTACCGGGTGTCTACTCTGCTGGTTAAATTCACGAAGCCATGTAGTGGACGCTGTGTTGGGGTGTGTTGGTGGTTAAATGTGAAGAGCCCCGACCGTCGTGGTCGGGGCTCTTCTTAATGGTTGTCCGGCGGTGTCCTACTCTCCCACACCCTCCCGGGTGCAGTACCATCGGCGCTGTGGGTCTTAGCTTCCGGGTTCGGAATGGGACCGGGCGTTTCCCCCACGCTATGACCGCCGTAACTTTGTTACCCGTCCGTACCCCGGGTGGGGTGGGTGGGAAGTGTGGTTACAACTGTGGTGTTGTTATTTTGTTGTGTTTTTGTTCCTGGAACAAGCGGGTTGTTGTTCGGGAACCACATAGTGGACGCGTGCAGTGTGTTGTGTGGTGTAAGTTGTTGGCCTATTAGTACCGGTCAGCTTCACGAGTCTTTAGTCCTCGCTTCCACATCCGGCCTATCAACCCAGTGGTCTGGCTGGGGGCCTCTCACACATAAATGTGTATGGAAATCTCATCTTGAAGCGAGCTTCCCGCTTAGATGCTTTCAGCGGTTATCCCATCCGAACGTAGCTAATCAGCGATGCACTTGGCAGTACAACTGACACACCAGAGGTTCGTCCGTCCCGGTCCTCTCGTACTAAGGACAGCCCTTCTCAAATTTCCTGCGCGCGCAGCGGATAGGGACCGAACTGTCTCACGACGTTCTAAACCCAGCTCGCGTACCGCTTTAATGGGCGAACAGCCCAACCCTTGGGACCTACTCCAGCCCCAGGATGCGACGAGCCGACATCGAGGTGCCAAACCATGCCGTCGATATGGACTCTTGGGCAAGATCAGCCTGTTATCCCCGAGGTACCTTTTATCCGTTGAGCGACGGCCATTCCACAATGTACCGCCGGATCACTAGTCCCGACTTTCGTCCCTGCTTGAGATGTCTCTCTCACAGTCAAGCTCCCTTGTGCACTTACACTCGACACCTGATTGCCAACCAGGCTGAGGGAACCTTTGGGCGCCTCCGTTACTTTTTAGGAGGCAACCGCCCCAGTTAAACTACCCATCAGGCACTGTCCCTGACCCGGATCACGGGCCGAAGTTAGATGTCCAAAGTGACCAGAGTGGTATTTCAACGATGACTCCACCCGAACTGGCGTCCGGGTTTCAACGTCTCCCACCTATCCTACACAAGCCACTCCGAACACCAATACCAAACTATAGTAAAGGTCTCGGGGTCTTTCCGTCCTGCTGCGCGTAACGAGCATCTTTACTCGTACTGCAATTTCGCCGAGTTTATGGTTGAGACAGCGGGGAAGTCGTTACTCCATTCGTGCAGGTCGGAACTTACCCGACAAGGAATTTCGCTACCTTAGGATGGTTATAGTTACCACCGCCGTTTACTGGGGCTTAAATTCTCAGCTTCGCCACAAGTGGCTAACCGGTCCTCTTAACCTTCCAGCACCGGGCAGGAGTCAGTCCGTATACATCGTCTTGCGACTTCGCACGGACCTGTGTTTTTAGTAAACAGTCGCTTCCCCCTGGTCTCTGCGGCCCACACCCGCTCACGGAGAGCAAGTCTCCATCACGGGGCAGGCCCCCCTTCTCCCGAAGTTACGGGGGCATTTTGCCGAGTTCCTTAACCATAATTCTCTCGATCGCCTTGGTATTCTCTACCTGATCACCTGTGTCGGTTTGGGGTACGGGCGGCTAAAACCTCGCGTCGATGCTTTTCTTGGCAGCATAGGATCACCGGATCCCCCCAAACGGGAGTCCCATCAGATCTCAGGATTGTGCTCGAAACACACAGGAACGGATTTGCCTATCCCTGACCCTACATCCTTAGACCGGGGCAACCATCGCCCGGCCCGGCTACCTTCCTGCGTCACACCTGTTAATACGCTTACCTCCCGGGATCAGGTCCCGCGCTCGGCCAAAACCCACAACACCACAAGGGTGAGCGGGCAGGCTCCGGGCGGTTAGTATCCCCCGCTTGGCATGGGCGGTTTTTCGCCGGTACGGGAATATCAACCCGTTGTCCATCGACTACGCCTGTCGGCCTCGCCTTAGGTCCCGACTTACCCAGGGCAGATTAGCTTGACCCTGGAACCCTTGATCATTCGGCGGACGGGTTTCTCACCCGTCTTTCGCTACTCATGCCTGCATTCTCACTCGTGTAGGCTCCACCGCTGGTTTCCACCGCGACTTCACTGCCCACACGACGCTCCCCTACCACTCCACACCCCTGAACCACGAAGGCTAGGGCAATGTGTGAAATCCACAACTTCGGCGGTGTACTTGAGCCCCGCTACATTGTCGGCGCGGAATCACTTGACCAGTGAGCTATTACGCACTCTTTCAAGGATGGCTGCTTCTAAGCCAACCTCCTGGTTGTCTTCGCAACTCCACATCCTTTCCCACTTAGCACACGCTTAGGGGCCTTAGTTGGTGGTCTGGGCTGTTTCCCTCTCGACTATGAAGCTTATCCCCCACAGTCTCACTGCTGCGCTCTCACTTACCGGCATTCGGAGTTTGGCTGACGTCAGTAACCTTGTAGGGCCCATCGGCCATCCAGTAGCTCTACCTCCGGCAAGAAACACGCAACGCTGCACCTAAATGCATTTCGGGGAGAACCAGCTATCACGGAGTTTGATTGGCCTTTCACCCCTACCCACAGCTCATCCCCTCCATTTTCAACTGAAGTGGGTTCGGTCCTCCACGACGTCTTACCGTCGCTTCAACCTGGCCATGGGTAGATCACTCCGCTTCGGGTCTAGATCACGCCACTACACTCGCCCTATTCAGACTCGCTTTCGCTACGGCTACCCCACACGGGTTAACCTCGCGACGTAACACTAACTCGCAGGCTCATTCTTCAAAAGGCACGCCGTCACCAGAATCAGACTGGCTCCGACGGATTGTAAGCACACGGTTTCAGGTACTGTTTCACTCCCCTCCCGGGGTACTTTTCACCTTTCCCTCACGGTACTGGTCCGCTATCGGTCATTAGGAAGTATTTAGGCTTATCAGGTGGTCCTGACAGATTCGCACGGGATTTCTCGGGCCCCGTGCTACTTGGGATCCTCTCCAGGCGGCACACAACATTACGGTTACGGGGCTCACACCCTCTCTGGCCGGCCTTTCAAGACCGTTCACCTATGCTCATGCTCTCACCCCATTGGTCCGGCAGAACCAAAACGGAAAGTCCCACAACCCCGCCCATGCAACGCCCGCCGGCTATCACACATGGAACGGTTTAGCCTCATCCGCGTTCGCTCGCCACTACTAACGGAATCACTCTTGTTTTCTCTTCCTGCGGGTACTGAGATGTTTCACTTCCCCGCGTTCCCCCCACGCACCCTATGTGTTCAGATGCGGGTCACACAATCACCATGACAGCGTTGTGCGGGGTTTCCCCATTCGGACATCCTGGGATCAACGCTCGGTTATCAACTCCCCCAGGCTTATCGCAGATTCCTACGTCCTTCTTCGGCTCCTAATGCCAAGGCATCCACCGTGTGCCCTTAAAAACTTGACCACACAAAGATCAAAAACTTACTCGAGAGAACCACGACCACAAGGGCCAGGTTCATTCATAAGAAATTGCTGTAAGAACACACACACCAACCCCCAAAAGGATCAGCCACGTGCGTGCTCTAGATGCTCGCGTCCACTATGTAGTTCTCAAACAACAACCCCATCAACCAGACCACCACCCACCACAACCCACACAGGGCTGAAAACAGTGACCAGCAGTACCGGAAGCAGGAACAAAAGAAACACCAGAAGTGCCCCCCTGCATTGCTGCAAAAAGGTCCTGTTGCCTCAGGACCCAACAGTGCGCCAAACACAACCCCCACAAACCGCACGCCCCGGCCACGTTCCAAACAACACCACACCCCAAAGAGGCACAGGTCGCCGTACTGGCACCAGGACACAACCGGTAAAGGCCATGCCAAACAAGTTTGATTCGTTGATATTCCACCCATGAGCACCCACCGCAGAACAGACGCCTGCGCAATGGGCAACACTGACAACCACCACCACACCCATGCAGGCACAGCAACCAGTTGCAAGCAGCTCCTTAGAAAGGAGGTGATCCAGCCGCACCTTCCGGTACGGCTACCTTGTTACGACTTAGTCCCAATCGCCGGTCCCACCTTCGACGGCTCCCCCCACAAGGGTTAGGCCACCGGCTTCGGGTGTTACCAACTTTCGTGACTTGACGGGCGGTGTGTACAAGGCCCGGGAACGTATTCACCGCAGCGTTGCTGATCTGCGATTACTAGCGACTCCGACTTCATGGGGTCGAGTTGCAGACCCCAATCCGAACTGAGACCGGCTTTTTGGGATTAGCTCCACCTCACAGTATCGCAACCCTTTGTACCGGCCATTGTAGCATGCGTGAAGCCCAAGACATAAGGGGCATGATGATTTGACGTCGTCCCCACCTTCCTCCGAGTTGACCCCGGCAGTCTCCTATGAGTCCCCGCCATAACGCGCTGGCAACATAGAACGAGGGTTGCGCTCGTTGCGGGACTTAACCCAACATCTCACGACACGAGCTGACGACAACCATGCACCACCTGTAAACCGACCGCAAGCGGGGCACCTGTTTCCAGGTATTACCGGTTCATGTCAAGCCTTGGTAAGGTTCTTCGCGTTGCATCGAATTAATCCGCATGCTCCGCCGCTTGTGCGGGCCCCCGTCAATTCCTTTGAGTTTTAGCCTTGCGGCCGTACTCCCCAGGCGGGGCACTTAATGCGTTAGCTACGGCGCGGAAAACGTGGAATGTCCCCCACACCTAGTGCCCAACGTTTACGGCATGGACTACCAGGGTATCTAATCCTGTTCGCTCCCCATGCTTTCGCTCCTCAGCGTCAGTTAATGCCCAGAGACCTGCCTTCGCCATCGGTGTTCCTCCTGATATCTGCGCATTTCACCGCTACACCAGGAATTCCAGTCTCCCCTACATCACTCTAGTCTGCCCGTACCCACTGCAGAACCGGAGTTGAGCCCCGGTCTTTCACAGCAGACGCGACAAACCGCCTACGAGCTCTTTACGCCCAATAATTCCGGATAACGCTTGCGCCCTACGTATTACCGCGGCTGCTGGCACGTAGTTAGCCGGCGCTTCTTCTGCAGGTACCGTCACTTTCGCTTCTTCCCTACTGAAAGAGGTTTACAACCCGAAGGCCGTCATCCCTCACGCGGCGTCGCTGCATCAGGCTTGCGCCCATTGTGCAATATTCCCCACTGCTGCCTCCCGTAGGAGTCTGGGCCGTGTCTCAGTCCCAGTGTGGCCGGTCACCCTCTCAGGCCGGCTACCCGTCGTCGCCTTGGTAGGCCATTACCCCACCAACAAGCTGATAGGCCGCGAGTCCATCCAAAACCACAAAAGCTTTCCACCCCCCACCATGCGATGAGGAGTCATATCCGGTATTAGACCCAGTTTCCCAGGCTTATCCCAGAGTCAAGGGCAGGTTACTCACGTGTTACTCACCCGTTCGCCACTAATCCCCCAGCAAGCTGGGATCATCGTTCGACTTGCATGTGTTAAGCACGCCGCCAGCGTTCATCCTGAGCCAGGATCAAACTCTCCGTTGAAGTAAAACAAATCAAACAGACACAACCACACCCACCGGAAATAACGGCGAACACGGCTGCACAAAATTCGAAACCAGCTGAAAACCAGCCCACCACACACGGGGGTGCATGACAGAACTGGCATAAATTTCAACCAATCAATAAAACAATCGGTATCAACAAACTTGGCACACTATTGAGTTCTCAAACAACAGACACAACCGGCACCACCCACACCCCACAGGGTCCAGGATCGCTCCGGAGCAACTTTTCAAACTTACCCGAACCAGCCGCACAAAGCAAACCAGAACCCGGGCCTCCCACACCAACCAGCAGCGCACCAAAGCACCACCGAAACCGGCAATTTGAAGGGAGATTGTCACCATCAATCCGCAACAGCGGCGGCGACTCGAATAACTTTACACGCGCCCCACCCCCACACCAAATCCACCCCAACACCACCCAAAAACCCCGCAAACACAAGGAAAACAACCCCAAAAAGACGCCAACCAGCCCAAAACAGCAGCCACAGGTTTCAGTGAAGCCCATCACACAAGCACAGCCCCCGGTGAGCGAGCGTCGACCAAAAACGGCGATTAGGTGAGCGGGCGTCGGCTTACGCCCACCGCGCGGCGCACAACATGGTCAGACGCAGAAAGGGCCGGCAACCATAACGGTTGCCGGCCCTGACTACTTCAGGATTCCTAGGCCGAAACCTCAATGGTGGCCAGATTTTTCTTGCCACGTCGAAGGAGCAGGTAGCGTCCATGCAGCAGTTGATCCTGGGCAATGACGGCGTCGGGATCGGAGACCTTGGTGTTGTTCACGTACGCGCCGCCCTCCCCCACAGTCCGACGGGCAGCGGACTTGCTGTCGGACAGACCCGAGGCAACCAGGAGGTCGATGATCCCCAGTCCGTCGGTGCCGATCTTTGCCGAAGGAAGTTCCGCCGTAGCGGCTTCGAGTGTGCGTTCGTCCAGAACCGTAAGATCGCCGTTTCCGAAGAGCGCGGCTGAAGCGGCAATGACCTTCTCGGTAGCGTCGACACCGTGGACCAGGGAAGTCACTTCGAAAGCGAGCTTCTTCTGGCCTTCACGGGCAAATGGACGTTCCGCCACGGCTTGTCCAAGCGCCTCAATTTCAGCGCGCGAGAGGAACGTGAAGACCTTGAGTCGGTCCACCACGTCCGCGTCAGCAGTGTTCAGCCAGAATTGGTAGAACGTGTACGGGCTGCACATGTCCGGGTCCAGCCAGATGGCGTTGCCCTCGCTCTTACCGAACTTGGTGCCGTCGGAGTTGGTGATGAGCGGCGTACCCATGGCGTGCACGCTCTTGCCCTCCACCTTGCGGATGAGTTCAGTGCCGCTGGTGAGGTTGCCCCACTGGTCCGAGCCGCCCGTCTGCAGGGCGCAGCCGTAGTCGCGGAAGAGCTGGAGGTAGTCCATTCCCTGCAGGATCTGGTAGCTGAACTCGGTGTAGCTGATGCCTTCGTCCGAGCTCAGGCGCGAGGCGACGGCATCCTTGCGGAGCATCGTGCCCACGCGGAAGTGCTTACCGATTTCACGCAGGAAGTCGATTGCGCTCAGCGGCGCCGTCCAGTCCAGGTTGTTGACCATGCGGGCGGAATTTTCGCCGTCGAAACTAAGGAAGCGACGCACCTGGCCTTGAAGGTAGCCGACCCACTCCGCAACGGTGTCCTTAGTGTTCAAGGTGCGTTCCGCCGTCGGACGCGGGTCGCCGATGAGGCCGGTGGATCCACCCACCAGGCCCAAAGGTTTGTGACCGGCCAACTGCAGGCGGCGCATCACCAGCAACTGCACAAGGTTGCCCAGATGCAGCGAGGGCGCGGTGGGATCGAAGCCACAGTAATACGTGATCGGGTCCCCGGCGAGCAGCTTTTCCAGTTCCGTTTCATCAGTGGAAACGTGGACAAGGCCGCGCCATTTGAGCTCCTGCCAGACGTTGGCAAAGGCGGGATCGTTGTGCTGGGACTCGAGGTTGTTTACGTGTGACACGAGATCTAAGTTAGCAGGATTGCAGGGCCCGTTTTTCCTAGCGCTCGATGCCGGCAGGTACGGGCGCGGCAGCAATGAGGCGCAGCCGCTGCGTTGCCCGGGTCATGGCAACGTAGAGATCGCCCACCTTGCCATGGTCGTGGTTCAACATTGCCGCCGGTTCCAGGACCACAACGCCATCGAATTCCAAGCCCTTGGCTTCCTTGGGGCTGATCACCACGATGTCTTGCTCGTAGCTGCCGGCCCCGGCGCCGATCCGGCGGCCGTAGACCTCCCGCAGTGCCGCCGTGGCCTGCGGCAGCAACGGTCCGTCGGCGATGACAGCCAGCAGGCCGCCGTCGATCGCTTCGACTTCTTCCGGCAGGATTTCAACCAGGCGCTTCACAATGCCATCTGCCTCCACATGGTCCACGATGGGTGACCATTTACCTTCGCGTACGGCCTTGGGCGCCGAGACAACGAGGCCGGCACGGTTGGCCATGCGGACCGCGGCTTCTGCGATCTGGGACGGCGTGCGGTAGTTGACGGTGAGTTCTTCGAGCGACCAGCGGTCACCGAACGACGGCGCCAAGGCGCTTTGCCACGAATTCGCACCAGCGGCGGCACTGGTTTGGGCAATGTCACCCACGATGGTGAAGGACTTCAGCGGGCAGCGCCGCACCAGGAGCCGCCACTGCATGGGTGATAGTTCCTGGGCCTCGTCAACCACGATGTGGCCAAAGGCCCATGAACGGTCGCTGGTGGCACGCTCGGCCGCCGTCAGGCGTCCTTCACGTTCCTGATTCTGGTCAGCGAGCTCCTCAGCCGACACGAGAACGTCGACGCCCATTGCTTCCATGTTCGCCAGAGTCTGCTTTGCATTGGCGACGTCGCGGGCGCGATCCGCTTCCTGCTGGGCCAGTCCCCTGCCCGCGGCCGGATCCAGCTCACCCAGCAGTTCGGCAGCCTCATCCAACAGCGGGACGTCGGCTTCCGTCCACGGAGCGTCTACAGGGCGCTGCAGCAGCGCACGTTGTCCGGGCGTGAGGTGCGGCGTGCAAGCTTCAAGGATGGCCGGCTTGCTGAAGAGCTCGGAGATGAGCTTTTCCGGGGTCATCGGCATCCAGCAAAGATTAAGCATGATGCGCACGTCCCGTGCAGACCTGACGTCTTCGGCCAAGTAGGCGCGATCGGCGTTGTTGCCGATGTTCGATTCCTCCACAAGGTCCGTCAGCTGTTCCGTGAGTTCTCGCAACAGGATCTTGACGAACGTCAGGCGGGCTTCGTTGTGCGGCTTGCCGGTAGCGCGGGCCTTCTCACGGGCACGGCGAACCTGACGGACGGTCAGTGTCAGCTTGCGGGAATCAACTTCGAGGATGCGGTCCTCGGCCGGTGTCCGCTGGCGGTTCGCGACGGCGTTGGCCACCACCTTGGCCATATCCAGCTTGCCCTTGAGAGCGGCGACGTCGGCGTCTTCCTCCGGTACGGCGTGGATTCCGGGCATGAGGCGCCCCAGGCTTGCCATGACCACGCCTGTTTCACCGAGCGAGGGCAGCACACGTTCGATGTAGTGCATGAAGGACGACGACGGTCCAACGAGGAGAACGCCGGCACTCTTGAGGCGATCGCGGTGGGTATACAGCAGGTAGGCCGCACGGTGCAGGGCCACAGCGGTCTTGCCGGTTCCGGGACCGCCCTGGACCACGAGCGCACCCGAGATGGAGGAACGGATGATCCGGTCCTGCTCGGATTGGATGGTTCCGACGATGTCGGACATGCGACCGGTGCGCTTGGAGTTCAGCGCAGCCAGCAACGCGCCTTCGCCCTGAAGGGAGTCGTTGTCGGCGAGCATCCCGGCGTCCAGGACATCGTCCTCAATGGCTTTGACGTCGCGTCCCTGCAGGATCAGGTGACGACGGCGGCGCACGCCTTGGCGGTCGAACGCGGTGGCCTGGTAGAAGTGGCCGGCCTCGGGCGCACGCCAGTCAACCATCAGCCGCTGGAGGTCGGCCGTGGACAGGCCTATGCGGCCGATGTACTGGGCTTCCCCGGAATCAAGGTCCAGACGGCCAAAGACCAAGCGATCGTCGACGGCGTCGAGTTGGGCCAGGCGGTCTTCGTACAGTGCCGCGAATGCGTCACGTTCTGAGACGTTCTGCATGGTTCCCACCGCGCCGGCCCTGCGCACCTGCGCCAGCTGGGCGCGCTTTTCTGCGCGCAGCTCATCGAGCCGGGCGTACAGCCCAGCTACATATTCCTGCTCGTGGACCAAATCAGCATCGTGCATCGAACCGTAACCCCTATCGCAAAAGACAGACCTACCATTCTACAGCGATTTTGGTAAACGTGCGGGGTACAAGTCATCAAGCGGACTACGTCACATAAAGTTCGTTGCCGGCTGCGTTGCTTTCGCGGCAAATCACCCTGCGGCGGTGCGGTTTCGCGGCCGGGCCGCCTTGTACCGGGACACCGTTGGGTCGTCTTCAATCCAAAATCTCCACGGATATTCAGTGGTGCCGCCCGGCCCGGCCACCCCAACCCGTGGTCCGCTGGCCACGGCCGCCGCCGGCGCCGGCGTCTTGGGTAACCACAGACTGAACGGTTCCGCGAGGGCGTCGCGGCCGGTGTCCGCCGTCGTGAGTCCCAGTGCGGAGGCGAGCCTGGCAGGGCCGCTGGCGAGGTCTTTGTGCGTTTTGGAGGCAGGCCTGCGAACGGCGGCAAGCTGCTCCCCCTCCACAATTTCTCCAGCCCTCAGCAGCAGCGCAGACGGGAAGCCCTCCGGTCCGCACACGATGTTGGCACAATAGTGCATCCCATACGTGAAGTAGACGTAAAGGTAACCGGGCGGGCCGAACATAGGCGCGTTCCGGGCGGTGGGACCCCCGAATGTATGGGATCCGGGGTCGGGATGCTCCGAACCACGCGGACCCATGTAGGCCTCGACCTCGGTGAGTCTGACCGAGACCGGACCGGCATCGGAGTGGTATGTCAGGACGGAGCCCAGGATCAGCGGAGCGATGACGCGCGCGTCGCTTGTGAGGAAACTGCGTACTTCATCGGGGTGGCTGATTCCGTCTTCCATGAACGAACCCATGCCCAGACCCTAGCAAGACCCACTCCACGGCCATGTCCGATTCCCGCTAGCAGGGGTCACTGGCGGGCTGGCAGGATGAAGCCATGGACTTCTGGCAGCGCTACAGGGCAATCGACGCCCGCGACACCCGGTTCGATGGCCAGTTCTTTACGGCCGTGAGCTCCACCGGAATCTACTGCAGGCCCTCATGCCCTGCCCGGACGCCCAAAGCTGAGAACGTCACTTTTTACGAAACCTCCGCCGCTGCCCATGAAGCCGGGTATCGGGCCTGCAAGAGGTGCCTCCCCGAAGCTGTCCCCGGAACGCCCGCCTGGAACATCCGCTCGGACATCGCCGGCCGGGCAATGCGGCTGATCAACGACGGCGTCATCACCCGTGAAGGCGTTGACGGACTGGCCCACAGATTGGGCTACTCCGCACGGCAGCTCAACCGCATCCTCAGCACCGAGTTGGGTGCCGGTCCCCTCTCCTTGGCCCGTGCAAGCAGGGCACAGACGGCCAGGACCCTTTTGGTCTCCACCACCATGCTCTTGGCGGATGTAGCCTTCGCATCAGGGTTCAACAGCGTGCGGCAATTCAATGACACCATCGGCGAGGTGTTCGCGATGACCCCGACGGCGTTGCGCGCCACCGGGGTGAAATCCGGAGTTCGCCGGGGTTCTGCGGCTCCCTGCGAGTCGGCTCCCGCGGCCCTGACGCTGACCCTGCCCTACAGGGAACCGTTCGATCCGGGAATCTTCGACTTCCTGGCCGTTCGCGCGGTCCCGGGAGTCGAACTGGCAGGAACAGGGGCCGACGGCAGCCGGACCTACGCCCGGACCATCCGGCTCGCGGGGGGCAGTGCTTCGTTCTCGGTGAAGTACAGCCCCTCGGCAGTGGGTAAACCATTGCAGCTCACGGCCACGGCTGTGGACCTGCACGATCTCCCCGCGCTGCTGAGTCGGGTGCGCCGACTGTTCGACCTCGACGCCGATCCGCAGGCCATTGACGACGCATTGGCCTCAGACCCCCGGCTGGCTATCAGTGTGGAGGCCATCCCCGGAATTCGTGTCCCGGGAGCCATGGATCCCCAGGAACTGCTAATGAGGGCCATGATCGGCCAGCAGATCACCGTGGCGGCGGCGCGAACAGCACTCACGCAATTGTCCGCCGCAGGTTCCCCGGCCGGGGCCGGCGCCCCAGGCTTGGAGACTTTGTTTCCGACGGCGGTTGAGATCGCCGAGCACGGCCGGGCACTACTCAGGGGACCACAACGCAGGATCGATTCCATAGTGGCTGCGGCCGAAGCGATGGCCACAGGAGCACTGGACTTCGGTTACGGCGACGACCCTGCCGGCCTTGAACGCAAGCTGCTCCCGTTGCCCGGCATTGGGCCCTGGACAGTGGGCTACGTGGCAATGCGGGTCCTCGGCTCTCCGGATGTTTTCCTGGCCAATGATGCCGCGGTGCGAAACGGATTGAAGGTCCTGCCCGCCGGGGCCGGTCTCAGCGCGGATTTCCGGGAAGTCAGCCCGTGGCGCTCGTACGCGACCATGCATTTATGGCGGGCAGCGGCACGGCCCAAAATCTCGTAGGGGCTGCCCCTGTCACCAACCGCCCCCTTCCGGCCGTCCCTCTCTCCAAGGGGCCTTGAGAGAGGGCCGCCCCAAAAAGGGAAATCCGTGAGAGAGGGCCGCCCCAAAAAGGGAAATCCGTGAGAGGGGGCCGCCCCAAAAAGGGAAATCCGTGAGACAGCGTCTGGGTGCTTAGCGGTTGGCGGGCAGGGCAGCCGGCCACGGGAGAAGATCCGGAAGCTCGACTCCGTCGGCAGCGGCCGTAGCCCTGAGGCTTCCCAGGCTGGGCTCGCGGCCTGCAAGCCACGCGGCGATGTCCGTGAGCATGCCCGTGATGGCAACCGAAGTGCCGCCGCTGCCGATGCTCCGCGGGGGCAGGCCGGTGGGCTGCAGGACGAACTTGCGCGACTCGGGAACGCGTGCCGCGAGGAACCCGATGAGGTGTTCGCAGAACGGTCGGCTCCAGGTCTCCGGACCGAACCCCAGGCCCAGGTCCGAGGCGTGGATTGTGAGTTCGCGCCACAAGGCGAGGCCGCCGTCGAACACTGTTCCGTCCCTGTAGGCGATGCGCGCTTGCCAATCGTCAGGTCCCAAAGCGTCAAATGCGGAAACAGCAGACCCCAACGCAGAGGTGAGGGACTCTGTGTGCTGCGCGAGGCTGTGTCCAGCGGCAAGTTCAATTGCTTTGGTACGCCCGTCCATGCCGCCGTCGTACAGTTCCACTGTCTCGCCGCGGCGCGCGTACTCAAGTTGACGGCCCATCGCGTTGGAGATTCCGGCAAGGTGGGCAAGGACGTGGCCCCGGGTCCAGCCAGGAAGCTCCGACGGTTCAGCGACGGATGAGTCGTCCAGTTTGGCGAGGAGGCGGGTGACGGTGCCGGCGGCTTTGTGAAGCTCTGCGGGCAGCGCGTCGGGGGTGATCTGAGTCATAGCGCCATGTTAACGCACAGCGGGACGGCACCTGGCAATGCTCTGCCCGAAAGGCATCGCTGCGAAATGCCGCCCCGCTTGGCGTTCTAGCTGACGTAGGAGCGCGCTGCGTCCAGTTCCGCTTCCAAGGCCGCCAGTTGGCGTTCGACGGCGGCCGGTGCCGTTCCGCCCTGCGAATTACGGCTGTTGAGCGAACCTTCCGTGCTCAGTACGCTGCGGACCTCTGGAGTCAGGTGCTCCGAGATTGCTGCGTATTCCTCGTCCGTCAGGTCCCACAACTCCACGCCACGGCCTTCGGCCTGCTTAACGGCAGCACCCGAGAGCTCGTGGGCCTCGCGGAAGGGGACGCCCTGGCGGACAAGCCATTCCGCGATGTCCGTGGCCAGTGCGAAACCCTGCGGGGCCAGTGATTCCATGCGCTCGGTGTTGAATTTGAGCGTGGCAATCATGCCGGACACGGCCGGAAGCAGCAGCTCCAAGGTGTCGGCAGCATCGAAGACCGGTTCCTTGTCCTCCTGCAGGTCGCGGTTATACGCGAGCGGCAGACCCTTGAGCGTCGCCAGGAGGCCTGTCAGGTTGCCGATGAGGCGCCCTGCCTTGCCACGGGCGAGCTCCGCAACGTCCGGGTTCTTCTTCTGAGGCATGATCGAGGACCCCGTGGAGTACGAATCATGCAGCGTGACGAAGGAGAATTCCTTGGTTGCCCAGAAGATGACTTCCTCGGAGATCCGGGACAGGTCCACGCCAATCATGGAACACACCCAGGCGAACTCGGCGAAGACATCGCGGGAGGCGGTGCCATCGATCGAGTTGTGGACGGCCGAGAAGAAGCCGAGGTCCGCGGCAACGGCCTCGGGGTCCAGGCCCAGGGATGACCCCGCCAACGCACCCGAACCATACGGCGAAACGCCGGCACGCTTGTCCCAGTCCTGGAGACGCTGCACGTCGCGAAGCAAAGCCCAGGCATGCGCCAAAAGATGGTGGCTCAGCAACACCGGCTGGGCATGCTGCAGATGCGTGCGGCCGGGCATGGCTACGCCATGGTGGGCCTTGGCCTGCTCAACGAGGGCGTCGATGGTGGCAAGGACACCGCCTGCAATGATCCGGGCATGGTCACGCAGGAACATGCGGCCAAGGGTGGCCACCTGGTCGTTGCGGGAACGGCCCGCACGGAGCTTGCCGCCCAACTGGGTTCCGGCGCGCTCAATGAGGCCGCGTTCCAGCGAACCATGCACGTCCTCGTCGCTCTCGGCCGGAAGGTACGCGCCGCTGGCGACGTCCTCGTCCAGCTGGGTGAGGGCGGCGAGCATGCCTTCAAGTTCGGCGTTGTCCAGCAGTCCGGCCTTGGCCAGCACGCGGGCGTGTGCCTTGGAACCGGCGATGTCATAGCGGGCAAGCCGCCAGTCAAAGTGGGTGGACTTGCTCAGTGCGGCCAGCGCATCCGCGGGACCGCCGGCGAACCGGCCGCCCCACAGTGCGCCTTCGTTTGTTGCGGACGTCATTACTCGCCTGCGACGCGCAGGTCGCGGCCAGAGGCAACCTTGGAGGACATGCCCCACAGCTCGATGAAGCCGCGTGCCATGGACTGGTCGAAGGTATCGCCGGTGTCGTAGGTAGCGAGGTCGAAGTCGTACAGCGAGGTCTCGGAGCGACGACCGTTGACGATCGCCTGGCCACCGTGGAGGACCATGCGGATGTCACCGGAAACGTACTGCTGGGTGTCCTCAATGAAGGCGTCCAGGGAGCGCTTGAGCGGGGAGAACCACTGGCCGTCGTAGACCAGCTCGGACCAGCGCTGGCCAACGGTGGCCTTGAAGCGGGCCTGCTCGCGTTCGATGGTGATGTCCTCGAGGTGCTTGTGCGCGGTAATCAGCGCCATGGCACCCGGGGCTTCGTAGATTTCACGGGACTTGATGCCGACCAGGCGGTCCTCGACGACGTCGATGCGGCCAACGCCCTGGGCGCCTGCACGGCGGTTCAGTTCCTGGATGGCCTGCAGCGGGGTGACTTTGACGCCGTCGATCGCTACCGGCACGCCGGCCTGGAAGGAAATGGTGACCTCGTCCGGTGCCGGCGGGAATTCCGGCGTAGCGGTGTAGTCGTAGATGTCCTTGGTGGGTGCGTTCCAGATGTCCTCAAGGTAGCCGGTTTCGACGGCGCGTCCCCAGACGTTTTGGTCGATCGAGTACGGGTTCTTCTTGGTGGTCTCGATCGGCAGTCCCTTTTCCTCGGCGAAGGCAATGGCCTTGTCACGGGTCAGGGCGAGGTCGCGGACGGGTGCGATGCACTTCAGGTCCGGGCCGAGGGTCTGGATGCCAACTTCGAAGCGGACCTGGTCGTTGCCCTTGCCGGTGCAGCCGTGAGCGACTGTGGTGGCGCCGAATTCGCGGGCAGCCTTGACGAGGTGCTTGACGATGACGGGACGGGAGATGGCCGAAACCAGCGGGTAGTGGCCCTGGTAGAGGGCGTTGGCCTTCAGTGTGGGCATCGCGTACTCGTTGGCGAACTCGTCGCGGGCGTCGGCCACATAAGCCTCGACGGCGCCGCAGCCAAGGGCGCGCTGGCGGATGGTCTCCAGGGACTCGCCGCCCTGTCCGACGTCGACGGCCACAGCGATGACCTCGGCACCGGTGGCTTCACCGATCCAGCCGATGGCTACGGACGTATCAAGGCCACCGGAGTAGGCCAGAACAATGCGCTCAGTCACGAGAGTGCTCCTTTGTTGTTGCTTGGTTCATTCGAATCAATGCTGGTGTGAATCAATGCTGGAAGATCTATTGGTTGGCCGGCCCGGCTTCTTCGGCCATGCGCAGAAAACGGGCCGCCAGTTCCGCCCCGCCATCGGGATCCCGGGCGACCAACAGCAAAGTGTCGTCGCCTGCGATCGTACCTAATACAGAGGGCATCACCGAGTGGTCCACGGCCAGCGCCAGGAAGTTGGCGGCTCCAGGCGGGGTGCGGAGGACAACGATGTTGCCCGACGCCTCCGCGGTGACCAGAAGTTCGCCGCAAAGCCTGGTCAACCGTGCGTCCAGGATTTCCTGCGTGACCCCGCTCTTGGCGTTGCGGTCCCCGCCCTCCCCCGGAACGGCATAAACCAACGCGCCTTCCTTGCCACGGACCCGGACTGCGCCGAGTTCCACAAGGTCGCGGGACAGGGTGGCTTGGGTGACCTGAACGCCGTCGTCCGCCAGCAGGGCTGCAAGCTCTGCCTGGGAGCGCACGGACTCACCCGTCAGGATCGCGGTGATGCGCGCCTGCCGGGCAGTCTTGGTGGCAGGGCTGGCGCCCGGCACGGACGGATTGGCGGACACTAGAACGTGCTCTCCCCAGTGCCCTCAACGGGGGAAAGCCCGTCTACGAAGGCCAGCCCGGAACGGTGCATCAGCCATGCCATGAGTGCCTTCTGGGCGTGGAGCCGGTTCTCTGCCTCGTCCCACACGATTGACTGCGGGCCATCAATGACGCCGGCCGAAATCTCGTAGCCGCGGTACGCGGGAAGGCAGTGAAGCACGACCGCGTCCGGCGCAGCCTGCGCCATGGCGGCCTCGTCCACGGAGTACTCGCGGAAGAGTTGCATCCTGGCTTCCTTTTCGGATTCCTGGCCCATGGAGACCCACGTGTCGGTGGCCACGACGTCCGCACCTTTGAGGGCCTCGGCGGCATCGCTGGTGATCAGCACCGAGCCGCCGGTCCCTGCAGCGCGTTCCTGTGCAGCGGCAACAATCTCCGCGGAAGGCAGGTAGCCCTCCGGCCCGGAGATGCGAACGTGCATACCCGCAGTGACACCGGCCAACAGGTAGGAGTTGGCCATGTTGTTCGCCGCATCGCCCAAGTAAGCCATGCTCAATCCAGCCAGGTCACCCTTATGTTCCTTGACGGCCAGGAGGTCGGCCAACAGCTGGCACGGGTGGTAATCGTCGCACAAGGCATTGATCACGGGGACCTTGGAATTTTCCGCCATGGCTACCAGCCCGGAGTGCGCACCGGTCCGCCACACAATGGTGGACACCATGCGCTCCAGGACCTTGGCCGTGTCCTCCACGGATTCCTTGTGGCCGATCTGCGCTTCACCCGGGTTGATGATCAGTGCGTTGCCGCCCATGTCCGCGATGCCGGTGGCAAAGGAAACACGCGTGCGGGTGGAGGTCTTGTCAAAGATCACTGCTACGGTCTTGCGGCCGTTGCCCTCTGCGGCGAAGGGTTGCACGCTGTATGGCGCTGCCTTCATCCGGACCGCGAGTTCCAGGACCTCAGCCTGCTCGGCTGGGCTCAGGTCCGTGTCCTTGAGGAAGTGGCGGGTGGTTGACGTGCTCACTGTGCGTCCTTAGCGGTTTGGGCGGTAGCCGTGGCGATCAAGGCGGGCAGGGCTGACAGGAATCGGTCGGCCTGTTCGGTGGTCAGGATCAGCGGAGGGGCGAGGCGGATGGTCCGCGGGCCCGGACTGTTGATGATGAAGCCTGCATCCAAAGCTGCGGTCACCATGGCCGGCGCGACGTCGGCGTTCACATCGAAGCCAATCAGCAGGCCCTCGCCGCGGACTTCAGTGACAGCATCGACGGCAGACAGTCCCTCGCGCAGATGCGCTCCGAGGTTCAGCACGTTCTGCAGGACACCTTGGCTTTCGATGGCGTGCAGCGTGGCCAGCGCGGCGGCCGTAGCTACCGGGTTTCCGCCGAAGGTGGTGCCGTGCTGCCCTGCGGTGAGCAGGGCCGACGTCGTACTTCCGAAGGTGACCAGCGCACCCACGGGGAAGCCGCCGCCTAGGCCCTTGGCGAGCGTGACGGCATCGGGCACAATTCCTGCGGCTTCGCTGGCCAGCCACTTTCCGGTGCGGCCGATGCCGGTCTGGACTTCGTCGAGGATCAACAGCGCACCGGCCTTGGTGGTTGCCTCGCGGGCGGCCTGCAGGTACTCGGTGCTCAGGGGCCGGACGCCTGCTTCGCCCTGGATCGGCTCCAGGAAAACGGCTGCTGTGGAATCGTCGACGGCGGCACGCAGGGCATCGATGTCACCGAACGGAATGTGGACCACACCACCGGGCAACGGCTCGAATGGCGCACGGTATGCTTCCTTCGCCGTGAGTGCCAAGGCGCCCATGGTGCGGCCATGGAAGGCGCCCTCGAGGGCGATGATCTTGGTCCGCTTCCCGTCCGGGTTGTTCCTGCGGGCCAGCTTGAAGGCTGCCTCGTTCGCCTCGGTGCCGGAGTTGGCAAAGAAGACCTTGGAACCGGCCGGGGCCTTGCTGATGGCCAGAAGTTTCTCGGCCAGTGCGATCTGCGTGGGGCTGGTGAAGAAGTTCGAAACATGCCCGAGCGTAGCCAACTGGCTGGAAATCACCGAGGTGACGAAAGGGTGGGCGTGGCCCAGGGCGTTCACTGCGATGCCGCCGAGAAGGTCCAAGTACTCCTTGCCATCGGCATCCCACACGAGGCACCCAGCACCACGGACCAGGACACGCTGCGGGGTACCAAAAACACCCATCAGCGAGGACGAGTAACGGGCAAGCCAGTCGGCGCCATTACTCACTCCAGTAATGACGGAAGCTTTGGCATCCGATCCGGCGATGGACCCCCGGGTGTGGTCGGGCACCGCGATGGGCCCACTGCCGCCGGGGTCCCCGTCCGAGCTTGCGAGGACGGGGAGCGGCTGGGGACGGGCGGGGGGTCCATCGCCGGTCGGGTTGCGGCCAACAGTTTCGCTCATGCGTTCACTTCCTCGTCGGGTACTACTTGCGTGCCAATGCCCGCGGTCGTAAAGGTTTCCAGCAGCATCGAGTGCGGCAGGCGGCCGTCCACGATATGTGCGCGTTCTACGCCTTCATCGATGGCTTTGAGGCACGCAGCCATTTTGGGGATCATGCCCGATTCGAGCTTGGGCAGCATGTCGCGGAGTTCCGAGGCTGTCAGCGATGAGATCAGCGACGATTTGTCCGGCCAGTTGGCGTAGAGGCCCTCGACGTCGGTCAGGATGACCAGCTTGGTGGCACCCAATGCCGAAGCTACTGCTGCGGCCGCCGTGTCTGCGTTGACGTTCAGGACCTGCCCAGTGGTTTGGCCGGTGCCATTTCCGCCGTCCACGATCTCCGGGGCGACGGTCGAAATCACGGGGATACGACCGGCGTCGAGAATGTCCTTGATACCGGCAGGGTCGACGCCAACTACCTCGCCCACCAGGCCGAGGTCCACTTCTTCGCCGTCAACAACAGTGCCCGTCCGAACGGCGCGCAGCAGCCCGCCATCCTCACCGGACATGCCCACGGCGTAGGGACCATGTGAGTTGATCAGCCCCACCAGTTCACGGCCCACCTGGCCCGTGAGGACCATGCGGACTACGTCCATGGCCTCGGGAGTGGTGACACGGAGACCACCCTTGAACTCGGACTCGATGCCGAGCCGGCCGAGCATGGAGTTGATCTGGGGGCCACCGCCGTGGACCACCACGGGGTGGATGCCCACGTGGTGGAGGAACACGATGTCTTCGGCGAAGGCGCGACGAAGGTCATCGTTAACCATGGCGTTGCCGCCGTACTTGATCACCATGGTGGTGCCGGCAAAACGCTGGATCCAAGGCAACGCCTCGATCAGCGTGCCGGCTTTGTCCTGGGCGTCGCTCATGGACGTGGTTTCGCGGGTATGCGCAGTCATTGTCATAAGCTCAGCTCGAGTAGGCGCTGTTCTCATGCACGTAGTCGTGCGTGAGGTCGTTGGTCCAGATGGTCGCCTCGGCGTCGCCGGCCTGAAGGTCGATTTCAACCAACACTTCGCGAGGCTCCAGGTCCACCAGGTTGCGGTCATCACCGATAGCGCCGTTGCGGCAGATCTGCACACCGTTCATGGCGACGTTGAGTTGGTCCGCCTCGAACACTGCATCAGTGGTTCCCACAGCTGAGAGCACGCGGCCCCAGTTGGGATCCTTACCGAAGATGGCAGCTTTGAAGAGGTTGGACCGGGCAACACTGCGGCTGACGATTTCGGCGTCGCGTTCGCTGGCTGCGTTGAAGGTACGGATCGCAATGTCGTGGCTGGCGCCCTCGGCGTCTCCGATCAACTTGCGAGCCAGTTCAGCACAGACCTGCGTCACGGCTGCGCCCAACTGCTCGGTGGACGGCAAGGCCTCAGAGGCTCCCGATGACAGCAGCACAACGGTGTCATTGGTGGACATGCAACCGTCAGAGTCTGCGCGGTCAAAGGTGACCCGGGTGGCGTCGCGAAGGACGACGTCGAGCTCATCTGCCGGCACCTGGGCATCCGTCGTCAGGACCACCAGCATGGTTGCCAGACCCGGCGCCAACATGCCGGCACCCTTGGCGATGCCTCCCACGGTGAACTGTTTTCCTTCGGCGTCCAAACCTGTGAAGACTGCTTCTTTGGACACACTGTCCGTGGTCATGATGGCGGTGGCGGCTGCCGAACCACCGTCCTCAGACAGTTCAGCGAAAGCGGCATCCACGCCCGGAAGGATCTTGTCCATCGGCAGCTGCTCGCCGATCAGGCCGGTGGAACAAACCACGACGTCGGAAGCTGAGACACCCAGCACTTCGGCCACTTTCTCAGCCGTGGCGTGCGTGTTCTGGAACCCTTGCGGCCCGGTGCAGGCGTTGGCGCCACCGGAGTTCAGGACCACTGCGTCTACACGGCCATCACTGACCACTTGGCGGGACCAATGAACCGGGGCAGCGGCTACCCGGTTGGAGGTGAAGACTGCGGCGGCGGCCTTGGACGGACCGTCGTTGACCACGAGGGCAAAATCCGGGTTGCCGGAGGCCTTGATGCCGGCCTTGATGCCTGCGGCGCGGAATCCCTTGGGTGCGGTAATGGTCACGGTGCAACTCCCTGCAGGTTCAGGCCGGCGGTTTCGTCCAGGCCGAGGGCAATGTTCATGGACTGCACGGCTCCGCCTGCGGTCCCCTTGGTGAGGTTGTCGATAGCGCAGGTCACGATCACGCGGCCCGTGTGCTGGTCGAAGGCCAACTGCATCACGGCGTGGTTGGAAGCCTGCACCGATTTGGTGGTGGGCCACTGGCCTTCTGGAAGAAGGTGCACGAACGGTTCGTCGTCGTAAGCATCTGCCCAGGCCTGGCGAAGCTCGGCTTCAGTGACGCCGTGGCCAACTTTCGCTGTGGCCGTGGTGAGGATGCCCCGGCTCATGGGAACCAGGGTAGGCGTGAAGGACACCGTCACCGGCTCGCCAGCAGCGTTGGACAGCCCTTGTTCGATTTCAGGAGTGTGGCGGTGTCCGCCACCTACGCCGTAGGGACTCATGGAACCCATGACTTCAGCCCCAATAAGGTTGACCTTGGCTGCTTTGCCGGCACCGGAGGTACCCGAGGCGGAGACAATCACGACGTCGTCCGTCAGGAGGAGGTTGTTGGCGAACCCGGGCGTCAAGGCCAGCAGGGCCGACGTCGGGTAGCAGCCGGGGACGGCGATGCGGGTGGCACCCTTGAGGGCCTCGCGCTGGCCTGGCAATTCCGGCAGGCCGTAAGGCCACGTTCCCGCGTGTGCCGAACCGTAGAACTTTTCCCACGCCGCGGCATCCTGGAGGCGGTGGTCCGCGCCGGCGTCGATGACTACCGTGCCTTCCGGCAGCTGGGCCGCGATCTCAGCGGAAGCTCCGTGCGGCAGGGCCAGGAACACGACATCGTGGCCGGACAGGTTTTCCACGGTGGTGTCTTCAAGAATCCTGCTGGCCAAACCATGGAGATGCGGCTGCAACTCCCCTAGTCTTGAACCGGCATTGCTGTGCGCAGTGATCGCACCGATGGTGACGTTCGGATGGCCCGCAAGCAAGCGCAGCACTTCTCCTCCGGCATAGCCGCTGGCACCGGAGACGGCAACAGAAATAGTCATAGCTCCACTGTACAGCAAGAATATTCATGCTGTCCGATATTTATGCATGCATTTGTGATGCGTCTCATTATTTAGACCATTGCGCGTATGCTTAGTGGAGGGTGATCCAGACCGTGCAGTCCGAACGTCGGCTGCAGCGTTGCCCGTTAGCGATACGGGGCACATTCATGTCACCCACGTCCACCGCTGAGCGCCCCAAAGCTCGCGCTATTCAACCCAATCCCGTCGTCCAAAGCTATTCAGAGCTCCTCAAGAGCGTTAAAGCCGCAGGACTCCTCGAACGCCGGAGCGGCTTCTACATCTGGGTCTTCGTGGCCCTGGCACTCCTCATGGCCGGCACTTGGCTCGGCTTCGCCTTGATCGGCGAATCCTGGTACCAACTCCTGATCGCCGCAGCTGTGGGCATTCTCTGCACACAACTGAGCTTCCTGGCGCACGAGGCCGGGCACAAGCAGATCTTCGCCTCACGCCGCGCCAACGACTGGTCAGCCCGCCTCCTGGCCACCGGCGTCGCCGGGATCAGCTACTCCTGGTGGGAGCAAAAGCATGGCGCCCACCACAACCACCCCAATGTCATTTCCAAAGACCCGGATATCCGGAACAACGCCCTGGTGTTCTACGAGGACGCGGCTGCCGAGCGCAAGGGACGCCTGGCGTTCCTCACCAAGAAGCAGGGCTGGTTCTTCTTCCCGCTCCTGACGCTGCTGGGCCTGAGCCTGCAGTTCGATTCGCTTCGCTTTGTCTTCGGCAAGCAGAAGGTACGCCACCGCTGGGTGGAGACGCCCATCCTCGTGGCAAGGCTCGCGGCTCTTCCAGTGCTCGCCTTCACCTTCCTCCCCATCGGAATGGCATTCGCGTTCCTTGGCGTGCAAATCATGGTCTATGGCTTCTACATGGGAGCCTCGTTCGCGCCCAATCACAAGGGCATGCCGGTCCTCCCCAAGGACAGCCGTGTTGACTTCCTCAACCGCCAGATCCTGACCTCGCGCAATATCTCCGGTGGCATCTTCATGGACTTCCTCCTCGGTGGGCTCAACCGTCAGGTGGAGCACCACTTGTTCCCGGACATGGCCCGCCCCCATTTGTACAAGGCCACGAAAATCGTGCGTGAATTCTGCGCCAAGCACTCAATCCCCTACACGGAAACGACGCTGATGCAGTCCTACGGGATCGTGGTCAGCTACCTCAACGAAGTGGGCCTCGCCGCCGGACGCGGCTTCGACTGCCCGGTGGCGTCGACGCACGGACGCTTCTAGGCGTTCGACACGGGAGGCCCCAACCTCCCTAGGATGGAATCTGAAACCGGGCACCGGAAACCACCGCCCCGGAGTGAGGAGCCACCATGACGCACGCCATCGTTGCACGGCAGCCCGGAGGACCTGACGTCCTTGAGTATGCATCCGTGGAACCACCAACACCTGGCCCCGGCCAGCTGCTGATCAAGGTCGCAGCTGCCGGGGTCAACTTCATTGAGACTTATCAACGCAGCGGGGCCTACAAGGTGGAATACCCCTTCACCCCGGGCGCCGAAGCAGCCGGCACCGTCGAGGCCGTTGGCGACGGGGTGGAGGACATTTCCGTTGGCGATCGGATTGCCACCGCCGAGGGGTCCCGGACCTACGCCGAGTACGCCATCGTGGACGCAAGCAAGGCACTCCCGGTTCCCGCCGGCGTCGACGATCACACAGCCGCAGCCTTGCCGCTGCAGGGAATTACAGCCCACTATCTGATGAACTCCTCCTTCCGCGTGGAGCCCGGCCACACCGTTCTGCTTCACGCAGGCGCAGGTGGCGTTGGTCTGCTGTTGACGCAACTACTGAAGGCCCGCGGAGCCCGTGTGATCACCACCGTGTCCTCGGACGAAAAAGCCCAACTGTCCACCCTGGCCGGCGCCGACGAGGTACTCCGCTACGACGGATTTGCTGACAAGGTCCGCGAACTTACCGACGGTGACGGCGTCAACGTGGTGTACGACGGCGTCGGCAAGGACACCTTTGACGATTCCCTGAAGAGCCTGCGCATCCGTGGCGCCATGGTGCTCTTCGGCGCAGCCTCCGGACCGGTGCCACCCTTCGATCCCCAGCGCCTGAACGCCGCGGGTTCCCTCACTCTCACCAGGCCCACGATGGCCCATTTCGTGCAAAACACCCACGAGCGCCGCTGGCGCTCAGCGGAGATTTTCGACGCCGCCGCCAACGGCACTCTCGCTGTCAGGGTCGGAGCGACGTACCCCCTGGCAGAGGCAGCCCAGGCCCACCGGGACTTGGAAGGCCGCCTCACCACGGGCAAAGTCCTGCTGGTGCCGTAGCAGCCATGCCCGGCTCCCCAACATCCGGCGACCTTCAGGCGAACAGCAACGCAACAAAATGTGAAGTACAGGAAACGTCCGACACCTTTTGTTCACCTTTCTGCGAAAAGCTGGGCCCGTGAGCACAGAACATCCCGTGGGGGCCGGGCAGACGCCTGCCTTGACCACCCACCGCCCCCAGTTGCCGGGCGGCGCCGCAGCACCCGCCGAGCGGACCCTCGTAGACATCCTGGAAGAGACCAGCGCCTCATTCCCCGAGGCTTCGGCGTTGGATGATGGCCACAAGTCCTTGAGCTACACCGAACTGCTCAAGGCTGTCCGTAAGTTTGCGGCGACGTTGAACGCCGCAGGCCTGGGCCGCGGTGACAAAATCGGCGTACGCATCCCGTCCGGGACCAACGAGCTCTACATTGCCATCCTGGGCATCCTCATGGCCGGGGCGGCCTATGTTCCGGTGGATGCCGACGATCCCGACGAGCGGGCGCGCCTGGTGTTCGGCGAAGCCAACGTTGGCGCTGTCATCGGTGCGGGCCTGGACGTCAAACCATTCGGTGCAGCACGGGAGCCTGTTTCCACCCCCACCAAGCCCGGGCTGGATGATGACTCCTGGATCATCTTCACTTCCGGATCTACCGGGACTCCCAAGGGCGTTGCCGTCAAACACCGCTCCTCTGCGGCATTTGTTGATGCAGAAGCCCGGATCTTCCTCCAGGCTGAACCCATCGGCCCCCAGGACCGTGTTTTGGCAGGCCTCTCGGTGGCCTTCGATGCTTCCTGCGAAGAAATGTGGCTGGCCTGGCGCCATGGTGCCTGTCTGGTCCCGGCACCACGATCGTTGGTTCGAACCGGTATGGACCTCGGGCCTTGGTTGATCAACCACGGCATCACTGTGGTGTCCACCGTGCCCACCCTTGCTGCCCTATGGCCGGCCGAGGCATTGGAAAACGTCCGCCTGCTGATCTTCGGCGGCGAAGCATGCCCGCCCGAATTGGCCGAGCGGCTCGCCGTGGACGGTCGCGAAGTGTGGAACACGTACGGACCCACGGAGGCCACTGTCGTGGCCTGCGCCGCTCCGCTGGGCGGACCCGGCCCCGTGCGGATCGGGCTGCCGCTGGACGGCTGGGACCTCGCCGTCGTCGATTCGCAAGGGGTTCCGGTCGCCGAAGGCGGGATCGGCGAACTGATCATCGGCGGTGTGGGGCTGGCCCGCTACCTCGATCCGGCCAAGGATGCCGAGAAGTACGCGTCCATGACAACCCTCGGATGGGACCGCGCCTACCGCTCGGGTGACCTGGTGCGCTTCGAAGCCGAAGGCCTGATTTTCATGGGCCGCGCCGACGAACAGGTCAAACTCGGTGGACGCCGGATCGAACTGGGCGAGGTGGATGCGGCACTGCAGTCTTTGCCTGGTGTCGCCGGCGCAACAGCGGCCGTGCAGACCACAGCCGCCGGCAACCAGATCCTTGTTGGATACCTGGCCCCCGTTGACGGCCATGACTTGTCCATGGACGAGGCCCGCCGTCTGCTGGGCGAGAGCCTCCCGGCAGCCTTGATTCCGTTGCTGACCGTCGTGGATTCGCTCCCCACCAAGACCAGCGGAAAAGTGGACCGCCATGCCTTGCCCTGGCCATTGGCCGGTGCCGGCGCAACCGAGGCCGGGAACGCCCCGCTGAACCTGCCCGATGACGCCCGTTGGGTGGTGGAGCAATGGGAGTCCGTGCTGGGGAGCCCTGTGAGCTCCCTCGACGCCGATTTCTTCGCTTACGGCGGCGGATCCTTGGCGGCGGCCCAACTCGTTTCTGCCCTTCGTGTCCGTTACCCCACCATCACCGTGGCGGACATCTATGCCACGCCGCGCGTCGGCGCCTTGATCGATACCGCCCGGCAATCACTCCCCGACGGCGGCGCGCCGGGTCCGGCTGCTGAGCGGACCGTCCGTCCTACGGCCTTGAAGTCGCAGATCTTCCAAGTCCTGATGGGCGTGCCCTTGCACATCCTGGTGGGCATGCGCTGGCTCACCTACCTCATGGCCGCCAACAGGCTGCTGGCAGACTTCGCCGGCTTTGCCGCCGCACCCGTCGTCTCGTGGTGGTGGATCGCGGCGTCATGGCTGATTTTCGTCAGTCCCCTCGGCCGGATGGCGATCTCAGTGGTTGCAGCCAAGGTGCTGCTGGGCAGGATCCAACCCGGCACCTACCCGCGTTCAGGGAAGACCCATCTGCGACTGTGGCTGGCCGAACAAATACAAGACCTGTCGGGCGCCATCGGCCTGGCCAGCGCGCCTTTCGTCCCTTACTACGCACGGGCCCTCGGGGCCAAGATCGGCAAGGACGTCCACCTGCACTCGCTTCCCCCGGTCACCGGTCTCCTGTCCTTGGGCAGCGGAGCGAACATCGAGCCCGAAGTGGACCTTTCGGGCTGGTGGGTTGACGGTGACTCCGTCCACATCGGCCAGATCCATGTGGGAGCCGGTGCAGTCGTCGGTGCTCGAAGCACGTTGATGCCGGGGGCCACCATCGGCGCGGGTGCCCACGTCGATGCAGGATCGGCAGTACTGGGCAAAGTGAAAGCAGGACACCTTGTGGCCGGCTCCCCTGCTGAGCGCCGCGGAAAAGCCAAGCACGAATGGCCGGAAACAATCACCAGGCGGCCAGTGGTTGACCGGCTCTGGTTCTCCGCCTTTGCCAGCGCTTCGGCTTTGCTGGCCCTGATCCCCTACATCTCCGCATTCGCGGGCGCCCTGGTGGTCCTGGCGTTCATCCAGGGACACGAATCCCTGGAAACTGCGCTTCCGCAGATTGCGCTGGCCGTCCCGCTTGCCGCCTTGGTGTGGTTCTTCGGCAACCTGGTACTCATCCTGGTCGTGGCCCGCCTCCTCGGTTTGGGCCTCAAGGAGGGCTACTACCGGGTTCGCAGCCGAATCGGTTGGCAGGTTTGGGCCACCGAACGCCTCCTGGACATGGCACGGGACCTGCTCTTCCCTGTCTATGCCAGTCTGTTCACGCCCATGTGGCTGCGCCTCCTCGGAGCCAAGGTTGGCAAGAACGTAGAGGCCTCCACGGTGCTGCTCGTTCCCAAGATGACCACCATCGGCGACGGGGCTTTCCTGGCCGACGACACCATGGTGGCCTCCTACGAGCTCGGTGGCGGTTGGATGAAGATCGGCCCGGCCAAGATCGGAAAACGCTCTTTCCTGGGCAACTCGGGCATGACAGCGGCGGGACGCAACGTTCCCAAGAACTCCCTCGTCGCCGTGCTGTCCGCCACCCCCGCCAAGGCAAAATCCGGAACCTCGTGGCTTGGTAGCCCGCCGGTCAGGTTGCGCCGCACCGCCGTCGACGCGGACCAAACCCGAACCTTCCGGCCGCCCCTCAAACTCAAGGTTGCACGGGCTTTGTGGGAACTGTGCCGCTTGGTGCCGGTCATCCTCACCGTCACCATCGCCGTCTGGGTGATGTTGGTCCTGGACTGGATTGCGCGAGGGTGGGGCTACTGGATTGCGGCGGTGCTTGGTGGCGTGGTGATGCTGGCAGCAGGAGCAGTAGCAGCGCTCAGCGCCATTGTTGCCAAATGGGTCCTGGTGGGAACCATCCGTTCAGGCGAACACCCCCTATGGAGCTCGTTCATTTGGCGCAATGAGGTAGTGGACACCTTTATCGAGATGGTCAGCGCCCCGTGGTTCGCCCGCTCTGCCGCCGGTACTCCCGCTCTCGTGTGGTGGTTGCGCGGTCTCGGCGCCAAGATCGGCCGCGGAACGTGGTGCGAAAGCTATTGGCTGCCCGAAGCCGACCTCGTGACCCTCGGCGAGAACTCCACCGTCAACCGCGGCTGCGTAGTGCAAACGCACCTGTTCCACGACCGTGTGATGAGCCTGGACACCGTGACGCTGGGTAACGGAGCCACCATGGGTCCGCACGGCGTCATCCTCCCCGCAGCCAGCATCGGCAACGGCGGAACTGTTGGGCCGGCGTCGTTGGTCATGCGCGGTGAGACAGTCCCGGCCGGAACGTACTGGATGGGTAACCCGGTGAGCCCGTGGGTGGGCCCGTCTGCACAAGCGCCGCGCCTCAAGTAGATTGGACGGATCATGACCGTACCAATCCCCACCCCCATGACCGAAGCCGACCCCTACACGTTGGACCACGGCAGCACCAGCTACCGCGTGGACCGGTACGAGTTGGACCTCGACGTCAGGCTGGGCAGCAACAGGCTGGTCGGCAGGGCGGTCCTGCGATGCACAGCCTTGGAACCTCTGGCGCAGGTTGTCCTTGACTTGGTGGGCCTGCGGGCCAGCAAAGTTCAACTGGACGGCAAGAAGCTCCAGAAGTTCAGCCACAGGGCAGAACACCTGGTTCTCACTCCGGCGTCCCCGTTGAAGCCTGGCCAGCAGTTCTCGCTTGAGATCCGCTACGACGGCAACCCCCAGCCCCGCCGCGGCCTCTGGGGCGATGTCGGTTGGGAAGAATTGAACGACGGCGTATTGGTCGCCGGCCAGCCCAACGGCGCGGCCTCATGGTTCCCCTGCAATGACCATCCCCGCTACAAGTCCAGCTTCCTCATCTCCGTCACCACAGACGACAACTACCGTCCTGTGTGCAATGGCACGTTGGTGTCCCACTCCCGCAAGTCGAGCCGTGAGACGTGGGTTTACGAACAGGCTGAACCCATGGCCACCTACCTCGCTACGGTGCAGATCGGCCGCTACGCCAAGGTTCCCCTGCACGTGGACGACACCCATCACCGGGTGCCGCAGTTCGTCGCGGTCACCCCCGAAATGGCGGTGGATGCTCTTCAAGGCCTGCGACGCCAGCCGGATATGATGCGGACCTTCGAGGACTGCTTCGGCCCCTACCCGTTCACCGACTACACATCGGTTGTCACGGAGGACGAGTTGGAAATCCCCCTGGAAGCCCAGACCGTCTCCATCTTTGGCCGAAACCATATGCGCGACTCCTGGGATTCCCAGCGCCTGATCGCCCACGAACTGTCCCACCAGTGGTTTGGGAACTCGCTGACCGTGAGCAGCTGGAAAGATATCTGGCTCCACGAAGGTTTCGCCTGCTACGCGGAGTGGCTGTGGTCCGAAGAATCCCGGACCATGACTGTTGCTGCGCGGGCAACGGCTGCATGGAAGAGGCTCGACGCCGGGCCGCAGGATCTGCTGGTGGGCGATCCCGGCCCGGAGCTGATGTTCGATGACCGTGTCTACAAGCGCGGTGCGCTGGCCGTTCATGCGGTGCGAATGGCAGCTGGGGACGAGGCCTTCTTTGGTTTCCTTCAGCACTGGACGGCCACCAACCGGCACAGCTCGGTGTCCACGGACGCGTTCATTGAGGCGGCGGATTCGTTCATTCCAGGCTTTGATGCTGCGTCGATTCTCCGGCCATGGCTCTACGAGGCTGCGCTTCCGCCGCTGCCTTCAGCGCGCTAGCCAACGGCCAGAGCGGCGACTAATCCTTCAGGCAGCTCCGCATCGGTGACATCCCGCAGGCCGGGCAGGTCCAACACGTCCAGCTCAGCCGGGTTACGCCGCAGGCCCTCGCCGGTCATCTTCAGCCATGCTTCCTTACGCGCCCAGAGCCGGGCGCGCTGCATGGCTCGATCCTGCACCGGGATGGAGACCAGGAATTCCTTCTCGGCTGCGGTCAAGGCGACGTCGTCGAAGCCGTCGAAGCCAACCCGGCTGACCACTTCAAGGTCCACACCCAGCCGCAGACCCTCCGCTGGACGTACGACGCCGGCCAACAGCAGCCAGCCCGACGCCCGGGACGCGCTGAGCGACAGTGGCGCGGGACCGCCGTCGAGCAGGAAACCGGGGCGGCCGTGATCCTGGCCGGGGCCGCACTGCGGGCAGTGATAGTCGGGGACGAGCCGGGCAGGATCCACGTAGAGCAGCGAGGCGGCGAAGTGCTGCAAGGCCACGCGGCCAGCGACGAATTCTTCACGGTCCTTGGCACTGGTGAAACGGAGTGCGCGTTCCTGGGCAGGTTCCCCGAGCTTTTTGAGGTCGATGCCCGCACCAGGCACATCATCGAGCCTGCGCAGATCAATCACTGGGCTTTGCATCATGCCCCCTCTCACGGCTATGTTCCCAGCGACATGTTGCAACAGCTATGGGTGGATTTTCCCCGTCAGCCAGGCTTCAAACGACTCTGCCATCTCCCCGTGTCTATGCCCAAATCGGGCTCCCTCACGAAACGTTGCAGGGCATTCTGCGACGAGGAATTCGAAATGCCGAACACGTGCGATGCCCAGCCTTCGGAACCAGCGACCCGACGACCTGCTGAACAATCAGCAGCCTTCCGTGCTAGTCATCTCCCCTGAGCGATCGCTCATGCAGGCGCCGTCATAAATTCCCGGACATGCTCGATCGTTAGCCCTAAAGCCGGCCCTGGTCATACTCATCGCGATTTTGCTTAAGTGACATCGAACCTAGAATCGTGACGCGAGAATAGGAATGTTTCTGCACTATCTATTTTGAGTCTTAAAACACCCCTTGATTTATATGCCTTTTTGAAGTTTCCGTTTGAATCTGGACTTTATTCCTGACAAGGAGGTTCGCCTCCTGTACTCTGCAGCTAAACGAAACTAAATGGGCTGGTTGGCTCTACATTCTCAGCCTAAAAGATGAAGCGACTATCTTCCGGAGCTTGTAGCTTCGGATTGCATAAGGGATGACCCTTGTGCGCAACATGGAACAATGATGTTCTAAATGTACAGGGGGACCCGATGATGAAAAACCGCCCTACCGCTGCCAATAAAGATTCCCAATACGATCTTGGCCAAATGCACCAAATCCCGCAGAATCTCAATCAAAAGTCACGCTTAGCCCTGGATGAACTTTTCCACTTAGGCAAATTGGAATTCACCCGAAGATTTGTAAGAGCTGGAAATTCCTTGCTGGCAATTTTGGTCGTAATGATCATGATCATGCTGCCGGCCACCAGCGCCCACGCAGCAACACCAACATTCGGCCACCGCTATCAAAACGGTGTTGGCAACGTCACGGCGTGGCTCAACTACTCCTCCGGAGTCGGCAATTGGGAACACCTCATCAAAGGTGCAGCAAATAACTGGATGTATCCCGGGTGGAGTAATCCCATCTACATCAGCTTCGTCGGTAGCAATATTGGCTCCACCATGGACTTTCATCAACACAATGATGCCTACTTTGGTGGAGGTATGAACGTCTTAGCCTGGACCTCCTTTTTCTCCGCCACCGGCGGCACAATCTACCCCGAGTCGTCCAATTGGACGTATGCAGAGGTACACATAAACAACTCCGTGTATAGCTTGGCCAGCACCAGCAACGAATCAGCTCTCGGGACTACCATCCACGAAATGGGTCACGCTTTCGGACTTGCCCACTACAACAACATTCCTTTCAGCATCATGTGCCAGACAGCCTATGGACGTGTCGCCCAACGAGTGACAGGGGTAGATAACGATGCCATCAACATCCTGTACTGATTCCACTCCAGGACCAATGCTTCGCCCCTGGCGGGCCAGCAGCTCACGCCTCTCCAGCTACAGAATGCAAGGGGGAACACCTACACCATGAACAAACTAAAAGCACCCATCATGATCCTGGCAGTGCTGCTGCTAGGTAACCTGCCGGCATGCGCAGCGGGCATGCCCAACTCCACAAACACGGAGTCCGGTCAGCTCGGTCAGCAGTCGGTTCCACAAAGCTCCAACGACGCCTATGCCAATATTCCAGCCGACCAGATTCGACTTGCCGGGACCGATGTTGATTTTATTTGGGAACCAACGGACCCCCTCTACGGGTTCAACAAGTATCCTATCGTCGCGCGAATTCACGTCGAGTCAATCAGCGGTGGACGTACATTCAGCCCCATCACCAATCAGTATGTGTTTCCTCAGACCGTGGGGAAAATGACTGTCCGAGAGGCCTACAAGGGCGACATTGTCCCGGGCGCGCAGGTGAACTATTCGCGGGTTGGCGGAACTGTAACTTACGACGAATACTGGAACAGTCTCAACAAGGCCCAGCAGGAAAAGATCCTGAAACTAAACGGCGGCACGAAGCCTACCGATGCAAAGTTCATCAGGGCAAAGATCACCGACGACGTCGACGTCGAGGCCGGTAAAGAGTATGTCGCCCTACTCATGCCACAAACGGGCCAGGATGGCCAATTGTCAGAATATTCAGTGCAGGGTTACCAGTACGGGCTCAGGGAGGTTAGAGGCAACGGCGCCCAAACCACCGTACTGAACAACGAAACCCATGAATGGGAGCGCCTCGACAGTTTCGTGAAACTTCCGTAGGTGAGGAGGCTGTCGAAGGCCGTTCTTCCATAAAGAGATACCCTCAGACACACAAAGGCTGGGGGTATCTCCATTGCCGTAGCCCCAACGAGCAGTCAATCCTGTCCGTGGCTACGCTGACGAATGCAGTGCCAGCGCCGCCGGCCTTGTATGCTTCACTCCGTCGTTCTCTGTTGCGGGCCAACCTTTATGGATTCCCTGTCTGGGCTTTATGCAGGGCCCTCAGGAACGGCTCCCCCAGTAACTTCCAATCCTCCTCGGACGCTTTCTCGTCGGCGATGTACTCCAGGCATTCATCCACCTCTGTAACTTTCGCCCCAGCAAGCTGCAGCCTTGGCAAACTTTGACAAGTGTTCCCCGCAGCCCTGAAGACGCTGTGGGGAACACTTGTTGGTGGGTTAACTCAACTGGGCTACTTCACCGACGTCAGGTAGTTCGCCAGCGTGGGTGTGATGCGGGTACCCGAGTTGGAGCTGCCGCCGTTGGTGTGGATGGCCATGATGGTGTTGGAGCTGTTGTAGACGGGGGCACCACTCTGGCCACCATAGGTATCCATCTTGTAGTAGACCTTCTCGGTGGTGGTGCTCTCAATGGGGCCGGTCATGGACCACATGGTGCCGAACGCTTTGTCCCCCGGGTAGCCGCGCACCGTTGTGCTGGTGCCATTCAGGCTGGCGGTGGTACCGGTGTAGTTAAGCCAGCCCGTGGTGTTGCCGATGGTGCAGTCGAGTTTGATGACGCCCCAGTCGGCGTTGGTGTTCGCCGAGTCGATCCAGCGCTGGTCCGTCAGGAGTTGTGTGGCGCCGCACGTACCGTAGGGATCGGTTGATCCATTGCGCCCCGGCGCCACTTTGACGCCCCAGGAGTAGTCAGCTGTCGATCCCGTGCCACCCTCATGCACGCAGTGCCCGGCAGTCAGCACGGTGTCATCGGAAATCAGGGCACCGGAGCAGATGTAGCCGCCGTTGAACTCAATCTGCACGATGGAGCGGTTGGGTGCAGCGGTGGTGTTAGTGATGCGGACGCGACCATCCGCACCGATGACTGAGTCCGTGGAGGCGCCGCCGTTCTTGGACGGTGCGGCAATCGTGTATCTGTCTGCCAATGCTGACGCGGCGGAACCGGACGTCTGCGACGGGTCCACTGTGTGCGATACAGGTTGGACCTCGGCGGAGGCTACTTGCGGCGTCGGCTCTGACGCTGTTGCGGCTCCACCAAGCGAGGACGTCAAAGCCATAACTGCAGCCCCGACAAGCAAAGCAACGTTCTGCTTCTTCATGGGTACCTTTCAAGGGACGGCTCTCAATGAACCGTGCGAGGGATGTGATACACATGCTTCACATGTGCATGACAAAACTGTCATACACATGTGAATAGTCTGTCAAGATGCTGGGAGCTCAATCTCAATAAAAAGAAAATCCCCGGAACCATCAGGTCCCGGGGATTTACTCGAACAGGGCGCTTAGCGCTGGACTGCTCCGAAGCGCTCGGCCGCAACAGCAACAGCTGCGGCACGGGCTTCAGAAGCCTCATCCGCCGTCAGCGTGCGGTCGTCAGCACGGAAGCGAAGGCCGAACGCCAATGACTTCTTGCCTTCGTCGATGCCGGGACCCGCGTAGACATCGAACAACGCGACGTCTTCGAGGAGTTCGCCGGCACCTTCACGCAGTGCCGAGAGGACCTGGTCTGCCGGCACATCCTGCGGGACAACCAAGGCAACGTCCTGCGTCGCTACGGGGAATCCGGAGATGTGCTTGGCCACGATCACGTCAGCGGCAGCTTCGAACAGTGCCTCCACGTTGACCTCAAGTGCCACGGAGCGTGCCGGCATGTCGTGCGCAGCCAGGAGCTTGGGGTGAAGCTCTCCGGCGTAGCCGACGACATCGCCGTTGCGCAGCGCGAGTTGCGCTGCACGACCAGGGTGGAACGCTTGGTGGCTGCCCTGGCTGACAACCAGCTCAACACCCAGGACGTCGGCCATCAGACGGGCAACATCCAAAGCGTCTGCCCAGTCCCAGGCCCGCGGCGCGTGCGTCGCTGCGGCCGGTGAATCATGTCCGGTCAGAACAGCGGCGATGTGCAGCGGCTGGTGCGGGACGCCGTCGTACAGTGCGTCAAGAACCTCATCCGAGGGCTTCACGCCAAGCGGCGGAATGGAATCCGTGCCCAGCGTCTCGCCCGGAAGGAAGACCGAGCCGGCCTCATATAGTGCCAGGTCACGGAAACCGCGCGAGTGGTTGCGGCGGGCGACCTCGATCAGGCCCGGCAGGATGGACGTGCGGAGGAATCCTTGTTCCTCGCTGATGGGGTTGGCCAGCTTCAACGCCGGCCGGGCCGCACCTTCAGCGGCCACACCGAAGGTGTCGTTGGCTGCCTTGGAGACGAACGGGTAGGACAGCACCTCGGTGAGCCCCGCATCCGCCAGAGCTTGGACGACGCGGCGCTTCTGCTGCTGGTTGCGGCTCAAGCCACGGCCCGGAGGGGCCACCGGAAGAGTCGAGGGGATGTTGTCGTAACCGACGAGGCGCGCGATTTCCTCGGACAGGTCTTCCTTGGTTTCGAGGTCATTGCGCCAGCTGGGAGCCGTGACCCTGTAACCGGCGGCGGTTTTTTCAACCACAGCGCCAAGGTCCCCAAGGGAAGTGGTGATCTGCTCTTCGGTGAAATCGATGCCGATACGGGCTGCGGCGAACTCTGCCGGCAGGTCAATGGTGACGGCGTCAGGAGCGGTTCCGACGTCGGTTCCGGCCTCATCTGCAGTGCCACCGGCGAGCTCCACCAAGAGGTCCACGACGCGCTGGGCAGCAATGTTGGCTACGTGCCAGTCCACCCCGCGCTCGAAGCGCTTGGATGCCTCGGATGGCAGCTTGTGACGACGGCGCGAGCGGGCAATCGACACTTCATCGAAGTGCGCGGCTTCCACCAGGATGTTCGTGGTGGCGTCGGACACCTCAGTGTGCGCACCGCCCATCACCCCGGCGATGCCGATAGCGCCGGAGTCATCGGTGATCAGCAGGTCCTCGACGTCGAGCGTGCGCTCTTTGTCATCAAGGGTGGTGATCTTCTCCCCCGCCACTGCACGGCGTACCACGATGTCGCCCGCGAGCTTGTCGAGGTCGTAGCAGTGGTTCGGCTGGCCGAGCTCAAGCATCACGTAGTTGGAGATGTCCACGGGCAGCGAGATGGAGCGAACGCCGGCCAGGCGAAGGCGGGCTGACATCCACGGCGGCGTGGGACGTGAAGCATCCACGCCCCGGACCGTGCGGGCCACGAAACGGTCGCAGCCTGGCTTGCCGTAGATGGGGGCGTCGTCGTTGAGCTTGACGCCGTAGCCGCCGTGAAGGGAGTCCGGCGCGTTGACCTTCGACGCCGGATCCACGAACGAGGTTCCGGTGGCGTGGGCGTACTCGCGGGCTACACCGCGGATGGAGAACGCGTACCCGCGGTCCGGCGTGACGTTGATTTCGGCTGCCTGGTCATAGAGACCCAGGAGCTCCATCGCGTCAGTGCCGATCTCCGGGTCCAGGCCGATGCGGGACAGGACAAGGATGCCATCGTGGTCATCGCCGATGCCCAGTTCACGGACCGAAGCGATCATGCCCGCGGAAAGGTGACCGTAGGTCTTGCGCGCCGAGATCTGGAAGTTACCGGGCAGGACAGCTCCCGGCAGGGTGACAACCACTTTGTCACCCTCAACAAAATTGTGGGCACCGCAGATGATGCCCTGCACGCCTGAAGGATCAATGCCCTCGCCTGTGAGCATCTGCTCCTGGCCTTCAGGGACCACGCGGACCTGGCACCAGTTGATGGTCTTGCCGTTGGTCTGCGGTTCCTTGACCAGGCTCAGAACCTGGCCCACCACAACAGGACCCGTCAATTCGTCCGTGGGACGGTGGACATCTTCTTCTTCAAAGCCAACCTTGACCAGGTCAGCCATGACGTCTTCGGCCGTTGCATCGGCCGGTACCTGCGCGAATTCACGCAGCCAGGAAAGTGGGATACGCACTGTTAGATCTCCATCCCGAAGTGCTCGCTGAAACGTACGTCGCCTTCGATCATGTCGCGCATATCGCCGACCTCGTTGCGGAACATGAGCGTGCGCTCAATACCCATACCGAAGGCAAAACCTGAATAGATGTCCGGATCGATACCGGCTGCCCGGAGGACGTTGGGGTTGACCATGCCGCAGCCGCCCCACTCGATCCAGCGCGGACCACCCTTGGCACCGGGGTGCCAGATGTCCAGTTCGGCGGAAGGCTCCGTGAACGGGAAGTAGTTGGGGCGCAGGCGGATGGAGGCTTCGTCGCCGAACATCTGCCGGGCGAAGTGCTCCAGCGTGCCGCGGAGATCCGCCATGCTCAGGTCCTTGTCGATCGCCAGTCCCTCGAACTGGTGGAAGACAGGCGTGTGCGTGGCATCGAGTTCATCGGTGCGGAACACCTTGCCTGGGCACAGCACATAGATGGGAACTTCACGTTCCAGCATGGAGCGGACCTGCACGGGCGAGGTGTGGGTACGCATGAGCAGGTGCGCCTCGGGGGGCTCCACGAAGAATGTGTCCTGCATTTCGCGGGCCGGGTGGTCCGGCTTGAAGTTCAAAGCATCGAAGTTGAACCACTCGGACTCAACTTCGGGCCCTTCGGCAATTTCCCAGCCCATGCCAACAAAGATGTCCGAAACCCGGTCCTGCAAAGTCGACAGCGGGTGGCGGGCGCCTGCACGGCGACGACGCGGCGCGGCCGTCACATCCACGGTTTCTTCCACCAGGATACGGGCGTCATTCTCGGCCTCGAGGACCTCGGTGCGGGCTGCGAGCGCCTGGTTGACGCGGCCACGGGAGGATCCCATGAGCTTGCCGGCCGCAGCCTTGTGTTCCTTGGCGAGCCCACCGATTTCACGGTTGGCCAGGCTCAGCGGCGACTTCTCGCCGGTGTGGGCGAGGCGGACAGCCTTGAGTTCTTCGAGGGAGGATGCAGCCGAAATTGCGGCAATGGCGTCCTCGACGGCGGCGTTGATGGCGGCTTCATCCAGCGGATTCGGGATGGCAGCGCCTGGCAAAGTGTCAGTCATCTACTGTTCTTAGCTACGAGTTGGGAGCGGCCGGCAAGGCAGGCCTGCAAAACGAAAGGGCAGTGCTCGCCGCGGACGGCAGGCACTACTCTTCAGTCTAGTTGAACGTCACGGACGGGATTTAACCCACCGGAACACGTCCCGCTATGCGAAACTTTCGACGGCGGCAATCCCCTAGGCGCCCGACGGCGGTGCGGTGGGCGGCGGCGGCGACTGGCCGTCGTCGTGGTTCTGAACGGGCTGCTGGGGCGGATGCGGCCCTTGCGCTGGCGGCGCGCCCGGCGTGTAACCCTGCCCGGCCCAATCTTGCCGGGGTGCCTGGGAGGGCGGCTGGGGGTAGGAATCCTGTTGAACTGGATGCTGGTAAGTTTCCTGCCCCGGTTGGGGTGCATTGCTCTGCTGTCCATACGGTGCTGCGCCGGCGAGCGCCGGTTGCGCGGACTTCCTGCGCAACAGCACGAACAGCAGCACTAATGCTGCTGCGATGACCAGCAAAGCCACCAGCGTCCAGATGATCCACATCGGCACGCCCGCGTTGGCTTCAGCTTTGGCCTGGACCACCGTCTCGTTAATGGAGAGCATGTCGAACGTTGCCGTGTTGCCATCGACGGTGGCGCCCTTTGCCTCCACTACCTTGCCCGGGAACGTGAACTTGACGGAGGCTTCGTCAAACATGGACTTGGCCATGCTGGAAGCCTGGGGGTCGCTGCTGTCGGCGCCGGTCACTCCGCCCATGGAGAGGACATAGAAGTCCCCTTCCTTCTTCAGCTCGAAGGGGTTCTCCGAACTGGAAGACTCAGCGAGCTTGGACGGGTCAAGGTTGGCCGCGGTGATCCGCTTGCCTTTGTATTTTTCGTCTTCGTAGTCCACCACCGTGGCACCGTCGGGGATATCCATCTGCTGGCTGCCACTGCCATTGGACTCCATGAACTCGTCGAAGGACTTCTCGCCCAGCACGGATTTCTGGATGGCGTAGACAACCTCGTAGTCCACGCTCTTTTCATTGTTGACCTTCACGGACATGTTGAGCTTGACGCAACCGGTCAGTGCAACCATCACCGCAAGCAGGACACCGACGACGCCCAAGGCGCGTTTCGCGTTCATTGATCCTCTTCCCCCATATTCATTCCCCTGCACCGGCGGGTGCCCGATCAGCGTATCCTCGCCGCCCGCGCCGTGCCATAGGCGAGGGGTCTAGCATTGCTTCATGACTCCCGCGCAACGCCTACGGCAGGTCGCAAACGTCCTGAACCTGTCCACGCTGCTGGGGCTCGGTGTCGCCACCGCCGCCCGGACTACGGTGTCCCGAGGGCCCCGCGGACTTCTGATCGCCGCCGGGTACGACTGGAAACTCCCCCACGCAGGAGCTTTCACGCTGGGGAACGTCGTCATCTACCGCGCACCCCACGGGGTAGCTGGCAGCAACGCTGTACTGCTGGGGCACGAGGAACGCCACAGCACCCAATACGCGTACTGCCTGGGCTTGCCGTTCCTTGCCCTCTATGGAGTCGCCGCCGGCTGGTCAATGCTCCGCAGCGGCAATCCGGCGTCGGGCAACTTCTTTGAGCGCCAGGCAGGGCTCGCGGCAGGCGGATACATTGACATTGACCACCATCGGCGGGACCGACCTGCCGGCAACGGAATCGAGGCCTCATGAAACGAACCATCACTGTTACCGGGACCGCGAGCGCCAAGGCTGTTCCGGACCTGGTCACGTTGATGCTCGGCGTGGAGACGCGCCGGGACACAGCAGCGAAAGCCTACGACGACGCCGGAAAGGCGGCCGGCGCTGTCGCTGCCAGTCTGCGATTGGCAGGCGTCACCGACGTCGACCTGAGGACCAGCGGCCTGAACCTGCGCGCCGATCTGGTCTGGGTGGAAGGGCAGGGCCAAAAGGTGACGGCCTATGTGGCCTCGACCACCCTGCACGTGGGAATTCGTTCGCATGCGGATGCTCCAGCGGCTATAGCGGCCGCAGTTGCGGCCGGTGGAGACGACATCAGGATCAACAGCATCGAGCAAGGCTTCGCCGATGCAACGCAGGTCACGGCCCAGGCGCAGGAAGGGGCGTGGCAGGACGCCCTTGCGCGTGCCGAACAGTACGCATCACTGGCCTCTGCGCGGTTGGGGCAGGTGAAGTCCATTTCCCAGGAGCCTGTGCATGGCACCCCCATCCCCCTGGGCGGGATGGTCAGGGCGTCCTTCTCCGCTGAAGCCCAGCCCGTTGAGGCAGGAGAGTCCTCCGTATCGGCCAGCGTCACGGTGGAATGGGAACTTCTCTAGTGGATGGCGCCGGCACTCAATTTAGCGTCAGCCTGGGTCCGTAGGGCTGTCCGGACGACGACGGCGAGACCCTCCGCCATGGATTCCAACGGCATGGATGGCGTGTCACCTTCCGTTGACACCTGCTCTGGCAGGCACGGAACATGCACGAACCCGCCGCGAACCGATGGCCGTGACGCGAGGAAATGCATCAAGGCGTAGAAGATGTGGTTGCACACGTACGTTCCGGCAGACTGCGAGACCTCGGCCTTGATTCCCGCGATCCGGAGGTCCCGCAGTGCAGCCTTAATGGGCAGTGTCGCGAAGTACGCTACCGGGCCGCCGGGGACCACTTCCTCATCAACAGGTTTCCGGCCTTTGTTGTCGGGGATCCGCGCGTCATCGATGTTGATGGCCACACGTTCCAGGGATATCCGTGAACGGCCGCCGGCCCAGCCTGCACAGATCACAAGGTCCGGGTTGAAGGTGCCTATGGCCTGCCCAAGGGTAACTGCCGACTCACCAAAGACGCACGGCAACTCCAGGGCTTCGACGTCGAGGCCTTCGGCCCTAAGGATGTCCCGTGCACGGCGCACGGCGAGCCAGGAAGGATTGATGTCCTCATTCCCGAACGGTTCAAAGCCAGTCAGCAGGATCATGGGCCCAACCTTAGCAACGCCCGACTGCACGCTTCGGCAATCTCCCCATGGGGTCCTTGACAATCATTCGAACATACATTCGAATGGAGTTCATGAGATGGGACGCACAAGCACTTTCACCAACGCGTGGACCGGCGTCCGGAACCAGCAGCAATCCGGCTCCCGGCCCTGCCCCGGCCGTGGACGCCCTGTTGCCGCTGTCCGGGCTTGTGCGTTCCATCTCGACACCCGAATTCTCCGGAGTCACCTTCCATGAGGTCACCGCAAAGTCAGTGCTCAACAAGGTGCCTTCGGGCTCCACCATGCCTTTCGAATGGACCGTAAATCCGTACCGCGGATGCAGCCATGCCTGCGTCTACTGCTTCGCCCGCAAGAGCCACACGTACTTGGAGTTCGACGCCGGGCGGGACTTCGACTCGCAAGTGGTGGTCAAGATCAACGCAGCCGAAGTGCTCCGCAAGGAACTTGCCAAACCGTCCTGGGAACGGCATCAGGTGGCGCTGGGAACCAACACAGACCCGTACCAACGGGCCGAGGGCCGCTACGCGCTCATGCCCGGAATCATCCAGGCACTGGCCGATTCCGGTACCCCGTTCTCCATCCTGACCAAGGGGACCCTTCTGGCCCGGGACATTCCCCTGCTCAAGCACGCTGCGACCATGGTCCCTGTGGACCTCGGAATCTCGCTGGCCATGACCAATGAGGATCTTGCCGAACTGGTCGAACCCGGCACCCCTTCTCCGAGGGCCCGGCTCAAACTCATCTCCCGGCTCCGGGATGCCGGCCTCGGCTGCGGCGTCATGGCGATGCCCATCCTGCCGTGGCTGACAGACTCGGATGAGGCCCTTGATTCGTTGTTCAGCGAACTTGCGAAAGCCGGCGCTACGGGCGTCACGGCCGGCGCACTGTACCTCAAGCCAGGGACGCGGGAGTGGTACATGCAGTGGCTGGCAACCCAGCACCCCGAACTCGTGGGCAAGTACCGCCGCCTCTACGGCCAAGGCTCCTACGTCTCCAAGGAATACAGCACCTGGCTGACCAGCCGTATCAGTCACTTCAAAGCGAAGTACGGCTACACCAGGACCTCAGGATTCAGCCACCGCAATGCCCGCCCTGCCCAGGCATCCGCAGCCACCCCTGCGGTCGGCAGTGCTCCCCTGCCCGGACAGCAGCCGCTCTTCTGAGGGCCGCGGCCGCGCAGAGTCGACCCGGACAAGACGAACCCGGACAAGACGAACCCGGACAAGACGAACCCGGACAAGACAGGGCAGCACTTGCCTGCTCCGCTCTTAGGCTGGCGCGACTACCCGTTCCAACAAGGCCCGGACAATCGGGAAGTCCGCCGGAATCCAGGGAAGGCTGAGAGCTTCATCACTGGCCAATACTGAGACCCACCGCAGTTCGTCGTGATCTTCCAACGGAGCGGGCTCGCCAGCGGTGGTTTCGGCGAACCAAACACGCATGGCTGCACGGTCGTTAAGGACCCACCCGCCCGGGTGGCCAGACTCCAACTCAGGCCCCAGCCGAACCTCTATACCCAGTTCTTCTGCGAGTTCGCGGTGCAGGGCCGCCTCCGCAGTCTCCCCGGCTTCCACCTTGCCGCCAGGGAATTCCCACATACCGGCAAATTGGGGCGGTGCTGAGCGGCGCGCAGCCAAAAGGCGAGTGGGGGCTTCAAGGGAGTCGACAACAGCAGCGCCAACGACATTTATCAATGCAGTCACCGGACCAGTCTATTGGCGCCCGGAATGATGGGCATCGTCACACTGCGACGCCAATGACGAGCCGCGGGACTAAACTTGTTATCGGATTTTTCTCCGCATTCCCCAAGCTCACAAGGCACCCTCAAGAAGCAGGCTTATGACTACCACCGTGTCCCCACCCGCCACCGCCACAACAGGAAAGCGCCACCTTGGCCTGGCCATCCTGGCGTTGGCCATGGGTGGGTTTGCCATTGGTACCACCGAGTTCGCCATGATGGGGCTGCTGAAGGAAATCGAGGACGGGCTCGGCATCAGCACCCCCGAGGCCGGAAACCTCATCTCGGCCTACGCCCTCGGCGTGGTCATCGGCGCGCCGATCTTCGCCGCTTTCGGGGCGAAGCTCCCCAAGAAGCACCTTGCGTTGGGTCTCATGCTGTTCCTCTCGCTGGCCAACCTGACATCCTTCATCGCCCCCGACTACGGCTTCATGCTGCTCTCCCGCTTCGCATCGGGCCTTCCGCACGGAGCCTTCTTCGGGGTAGCAGCCGTGATCGCGGCCGGCCTTGTGGCCCCAACCAAGCGGGGTTGGGCGATCTCCATGGTGATGGCAGGACTGACCGTCTCCAACGTCATTGGCGTGCCCTTGGCCACCTGGGTTGGGCAGACATTCGGGTGGCGGCTGCTCTTCATCATTGTCGGCGCCATCGGGCTGCTGACCGTTGCCATGGTGTGGAAGTTCGTTCCCTTCCAAGCGGCCCACCCCGATGCCAGCATCCGGCGGGAACTCGGAGCGCTTAAGCGTCTTCAAGTATGGCTTGCCTTGCTGATCGGCATCATCGGATTCGGCGGGTTCTTTGCCGTCTACACCTACATCGCCCACACCATGACGTCCGTGGCGGGTATTCCCGAAAGCCTCATCCCTGCAGTGGTGGCCCTCTACGGACTCGGCATGGTGGTGGGCAACATCATCGGCGGGCGCATCGCCGACAAATCCGTCATGGGCACCATCTACTGGGTCATGCCGGGAATCGCCGTCGCCCTGGTGGTCTACGCCATAGCTGCGCATTGGGCCTGGGCGGCTTTCATCATGGCCTTCGTTGTTGGAGGAGTCGGATCGATGCTGACCCCTGCGTTGCAAACCCGCCTCTTGGACGCTGCCCCGGGTGCCGCCTCCTTGGCGTCTTCACTGAACCACTCAGCCCTGAACATCGCCAACGCCCTCGGCGCCTTCCTCGGTGGCACTGTCATCGCCTGGGGCTGGGGTTACGTGGCGCCTGCCCTCGTGGGCGCGGTGCTGGCCATCCTGGGCCTTGGAGTGGCCCTGTTGAGCGGCCTGCTGGAACGCAAACGACCACTTGCCACCTGATAAGGACATCAGCAGCGACTCGAACCAAGCGTTAACGCAGATGGGCTCCGCGAAAGCGGAGCCCATCTGCGTTAACTCTGTAAAGCGGTCAGCCTAAACCTGCGGGGCCTGGACCCGTTCGATGTCCGGTTCGAGGTAGATGACCCGCGCTATCGGAACAGCTGCCCGGATCCTCTGCTCGGCGTCGTCGATTCCCTTGGCGATCTCCTCGCCCGTTTCGGACGCCTCCATTGAGATCTTCGCAGCCACCAGCAGCTCCTCCGGCCCAAGGTGCAGGGTCTTGAGGTGGATGATCCGGGTGCCGTCGGCCTCCAAGGCGGTGGTGATGCTCTGGACATCCTCCTTGGTGGCGGACTCCCCCAGCAGCAACGACTTGGTTTCCAGGGCAAGAACCACAGCGATGGCAACCAGCAGGAGGCCGATCATGGCTGTACCGAGGGCATCCCACACGCCGTCGCCGGTGATAAGAGTCATGCTGACGCCGAAGAGGGCGAACACCAGGCCGAGGAGCGCACCAAAGTCTTCCAGGAGGATCACCGGAAGTTCGGGCTGCTTGGCGTTACGGATGAACTTTACCCATGACTGCTGGCCACGGACATGGTTCGACTCGATGATCGCCGTGCGGAACGAGAAGGACTCGGCAATAATGGCGCCGACCAGGACCGCCAGTGGGACCCACCAGAAGGCACCTTCAATGCCGTGCGGGTGCTGGAACTTTTCCCAGGCCTCGTACAGCGCGAACAGGCCACCGACGCTGAACAGCACGATCGAGACGATGAACGCGTAGATATACCGCTCGCGGCCATAGCCGAACGGGTGCTCCGGGCTGGCGGCGCGCTTGGCGCGTTTGCCGCCTACCAGCAGCAGGATCTGGTTGCCGGAGTCGGCCACCGAGTGGATGGCTTCAGCAAGCATGGACGATGACGCCGTCAGGAAGAATGCAATGAACTTCAATACAGCGATGGTCAAATTCGCGGCGAGGGCCGCCACAATCGCTTTGGTACCGCCACCTGCAGCCACGAAAGCTTCACCTCTTCGGGTTTGGGAAAGTATGGAATGGGCCAAGAAGAGTCGTCATCGTCTGATCTTGCAAGCAATACCGTACCCGGCGGCGCGCTGTTTACGCATTCCCCACTCTGGCGCCCTGCTGGGAACGTGCACTGGCGTAGAGGCACACAGTGGCCGCCGTGCCCAGATTCAGGCTCTCAGCCGCTCCGTAGACCGGAACAGCGACACGATGATCAGCAAGTGACAGTTCGGCGTCGGACAACCCCTGGGCCTCATTGCCGAACAGCCACACTGTGGGCGCCTCCAGCGCGTACTCAGAGGCCACGGAATCATTCCCGAGCCTACGGGCAGCATTCTCGTCCTGGAGCCTGTCCAGGTTGACCGTCCCATAACCGTCCGCGGCCAGAACGCCGATACCGCGCTGCCTGCAGCGCTCCACCAAGTCCTCAACGTCGGCACCAAGTACTACCGGGAGGTGGAAGAGGGACCCAGCGGTCGAACGAACCGCCTTCGGGTTGTAGATGTCTACGCTCGAGCCGGTCAAGACCACGGCATCGGCTCCGGCAGCGTCAGCTGCGCGCAGGACGGTGCCGGCGTTGCCGGGGTCCCGCACCTGGCACATGACCGCGATCAAGCGCGGAGCGGCGTCGAGCACTGATTCCAGGCTCACGTCCACAAAACTGCACACGGCCACAATCCCCTGCGGATTGACCGTGTCCGCCATGGCGGCCAGCACTTCGTCGCTGGCCAGACGGAGCGGCGTTCCCTGCGCGAGGTCGGCAAGTTCGGGAAGACGGTCAAGGCAAGCTTCGCTGGCAAAGACTTCATGCACGACGGCGGGACCACCCGCCGCGGTGCGCTCACGGTGCAGGCTCAACGCCTCGCGCACCGCCTGCGGACCCTCCGCCAGGAAGCGTCCGCGCTTTAAACGCGCCGGGCGCCCGGCAAGCTTGGCGACGTCCCTCACCCGATCAGCTCGGGGGTTGGTCATCGGAAAGTCTTGCGGGCGCCCGGTTTCGTTCATATAAAGAACTTTAGTGGCAGTTGCGACTAGTTCTTGATCTGCTGGCGGGCTTCGCCGCCGGCCGGCTCGAAACCGGCAGCCTTTGCAGCCTCAACGGTGGAGAACCAGTATTCAGCAGCGGTGGTGTTGTACCAGGTGGAACCCGGAACGTGGTACTTCTTGGACTCGGCGTTGCCCTTGATGGCGTAGCCTTCCGGAGCCTCGTCGCCATCGGCAGCAACTGCGCCGTCGATTGCCGGCTTCTCGGAAACGACAGCCTTGACAGCCGTTGCCGTAGCGGCTGCCGGAGCAACCTTTGCAGCCTTCGGAGCAGCCTCAGCCTTGGCGGCCGGAGCGGACGTGTCAGCCGGGAGTGCAGCCTTGGCAACGTTCACCAGAGCGGCGAAAGCGTTGGCGTCAGAGACAGCCAGCTCTGCCAGCATGCGGCGGTCAACCTCAACCTCAGCGGCCTTCAGGCCCTGGATCAGACGGTTGTAGGTGAGGCCGTTGGCGCGGGATGCAGCGTTGATTCGCTGGATCCAGAGGCGACGGAAGTCGCCCTTCTTCTTGCGGCGGTCGCCGTAGCTGTACACAAACGAGTGCAGCAGCTGCTCTTTGGCCTTGCGGTACAGGCGCGAACGCTGACCGCGGTAACCCTTGGCGCGTTCGAGGACAACCCGGCGCTTCTTGTGGGCGTTTACCGCCCGCTTCACACGTGCCACGTGCGTACTCCTTCAGAAATCTTTATCCCAAGCTGCTACTGCCGGAAACCCGGCCGGCCTGAGAAGGCTTTTGGTGTAGTCGGCCACTGCCGGATGGCAGCAACCAAAGAACTTGGAACTTAGACGCCGAGCATCTTCTTGATGACCTTGGCATCGCCCTTGAAGACGAGCTTGTCGCCGGCGAGGCGACGGGTCAGCCTGGAGGACTTGTGCTCCAGGTAGTGACGGCGGTTGGCCTGCTGACGCTTCAGCTTGCCGGTACCGGTCAGCTTGAAGCGCTTCTTAGCACCGCTGTGGGTCTTCATCTTCGGCATGGGAACCGATCTCCTTACGTATCCACGGACGAGTCCGCGATTCTTTCGCGCAGCCGGCCTACGAGGGCCGGCGTGCTGGTTGCTTGCCGGTGGAGGCAGTGCCTCCGCGGCGTTGAACTAGTTGGTCTTGCGTGATGCAGGCTTCGGCGCGGCCTTGGGGGCCGCGGGCCGGGCTGCCGGCTTGGGAGCTGCCGGCTTGGCTACGGGCCTCGGAGCCGCAGGAACTGCGGGCTTCGGAGTTGCCGGAACCACAGGCTTCGGAGTCTCGGCCGGGGCAGCCTTGGCAACCGGAGCCTCAGCAGCCTTGACCGGTGCAGCCTTGGGAGCAGCCGGGACCTCAGCGGCCTTGGCCGGTGCAGCCTTGGGAGCCGGGGCTTCCTTGACTACGGGCGCTTCTTCGACAACAGGAGCTTCTTCGACGACAGGCGCCGGAGCTTCTTCTGCAACAGCAGCCTCTTCGACCGCCGCTTCCTCTTCAGCTGCCGGGGTTTCTTCAACAACCGGAGCTTCATCAGCCACGGCTGCTTCAACCTCGGGGGCCTCCACAGTTTCCTGCTTGGTCTCTTCTTCGCCAGCCAGCAGGCCGGCCGGAAGAAGGTCACCCAGGGTCTGCGTCAAGGGAGCCTGGTCACCAGTGGTGTCCACCCGTCCCGATGCCTTGGCTTCATTCTGGGCCTTGGCTTCGGCACGCTGGGCCGCACGGCGGGCTTCAGCCTTCGCTTCAGCCTTGTTCTTCAAAGGACCGATCACCATGACCATGTTGCGGCCATCGATGCGCGGGCTGGACTCGACGATGCCAACCTCGGCAACGTCTTCAGCAAACTTCTGGAGCAGGCGGATGCCCATTTCGGGACGCTGCTGCTCACGGCCGCGGAACTGGATCATGGCTTTGACCTTGTCACCGGCACCGAGGAAGCGAAGTGCGTGGCCGCGCTTGGTTTCGTAGTCGTGCTTGTCGATCTTGAGGCGGAAGCGAATTTCCTTCAGAACCGTGTTGGTCTGGTTCTTGCGGGCTTCGCGGGCCTTGACTGCGGCTTCGTACTTGTACTTGCCGAAGTCCATCAACTTGCAAACAGGAGGCTTAGCCTGCGGGGCAACTTCAACGAGATCGAGATCGGATTCGGCAGCAAGACGCAGTGCGTCCTCGATGCGGACAATTCCTACCTGTTCGCCGGCAGGGCCGACCAACCGCACCTCGGGGACGCGGATACGCTCATTGATTCTTGGCTCGCTAATGTTAAAGCTCCTGTGGTTGTGGTAATTTCACCGGCAAATAGAGAAGGCCCCCAATTGCTGGTGCAATCGAAGGCCTCAACGGTCGGCTGACTCCCCTTGCGGGAAGTACGCACTCTGCGTGGCTGTGCCACCCAAGTGTCCGACCAGGTACCCGGCAACCTCTTGTCCCGAAAGGGATCACGTCCCTGAAGGGAAACGGCTGACGCGGGTGGGAGAGAACTCCGCTTGCAAACTGAAAGACAATTCTACAGAAACAACCCGCCAAGCGCACATTGCACGCGGCGGGAGCATTACTGCTGATGTTCACTGTGATTGATCACTGTGAATAACGACTTCCAGTCGGTCTGTGACAAGCTTACCAGTATGAGCACTGAAGACAGCAATTCCCGCAACTCCTACAGCGAAGACGCCGATCCTGCCGCCGACACGGGGGTTTCCCAGCAGATCCGCGACATCGCTGAAGTTCCCGCCGTGGAAGTCATCACCACCGGCGCCGTTCACCTGATGAGTGCTGCTGCCGTCAAGGTAGGCCTGGCGGATGATCCCAACGCCGAGGACCTCAAAGACCTCGACGAAGCCCGCAAGTTGATCACGGCCCTCGCCGGCCTGGTCTCCGCTGCCGCCCCGGAAATCGGCTCCCAGCACGCCGGTCCATTGCGCGACGGCCTCCGCTCACTGCAGCTCGCCTTCCGCGAAGCCTCGCTCATTCCGGATGCACCAGGCAAGGGCCCGGGCGAAAAGTTCACCGGTCCGGTGAACTAGCGCCAACTGCCGAAAGAATCAAACGACGGCGGGTCGACCACACATGGTCGACCCGCCGTCGTGTTTTCCACCAGTTTGCCGGGTCAGACGCGGGCGGCCCGTCGACGCATGGACGTAAGTACCAGGCCCGCGATACAGAGGACGACGCCAGCTGAGCCGATGGCCGCGAAGCCAGCGGAAGGACCCACGGCGTCGATGAAAACACCTGCCAAGGGGGCGCCCAGCGCGACGCCGGCCGTCAGGGCCGAGCCATACCAGCCCATGGCTTCGCCTCGGCGTTCCTCGTCCACGAGGTCGGCAACCTTCTCCGACGATGCGGACAAGACGGGTGCGCACAACAGGCCCGGCAGAAGCGACAGGAAAGCCAAGGTCCAGGTATCTTGTGCGAAGCCCATGGGAATAGTCAGTGCGGCCATGCCCAACAGCAACAGCATGGGCGAAATCGAACGCTTCATGGATCCGTAGATGAGTCCGCCCACCACGGACGCGGCACACCAGAAGAAGAACACGATGCCAATTTCATTCTCGTGCCCACCACGCTCCAGCAGCCCAACGATGCTCACGTCCGACCCACTGAGCACCATGCCCGATCCCGCGGCCACCGCGAACAATGCGGCCACGGATACTGTGAACCAGGTGAAATTCCTCGCGACGCGGTCACGGAGCGCTGAACCGCGCGAGGTATTCGAGGCCATCTCCGAGGCCGCCTCCTGAACATGGGCCGGCGCGGAAGCCACCATCGCCGCTTCAGCCGCAACCAGGTCTGCCGCAGCCCGCTCAGCGGACTCTTGCGGCGTGCAGGCCACGTCACTTCGCGTGGGCGGGTTGAACCACATCAGGAACAGCCCCGCCACGGAGACCGAAATGCCCACCGCTGTCAGGCCGATCGCAGAGAAACCGCTGGTGGCAACGATCGCACCAACAGCCGGGCCAATCATGAACACAAGTTCCGTTGCGATGGAATCGAGGGCGAACGCCGAACGCCGCTGCTCCCCCTCCACCATGACACCCAACGACTGACGCACAACACTGAAGATCGGCAAGGTGAAGAGCCCGCCGACGAAGACCAGCGGCAGCAGCCACTCATAGGAGACGTGCGGAACGATGGACCAGATCACGGTTTCAGAGACGACCGACGGGATCAGGGCCTTCCTCAGGCCTACCGTGTCCACTCGTCGACCACGCCATGGCGCGCCCAGGGCGATGCCGATCGTCATCACAGCTGCCGCTGCACCAGCGGCGGCGTAGCCCTGGCCCAGGGTTAGAACGATGTGCAACGTCAGGAGCACGCCCGCCGCGGAATGCGGGATGCGCGCGATCATGCCCACCACCAACAGGCGCCTGACAGGGCGGATGGACAGCATCTCTTTGTAGAGAGCGAAGTTCACTGGCAAATCCTCTTGTTCCCCCGGGGCAGACCGGGGAACCGGAACTGCCGTTAGTGCTGCCCAGGCTCCTGCGCCGCACGCTGCAATTTAACTTCAATGGAGTCAACGCCTTCAGCGAAGGAATCCATCCGAGCCCACGCCTCGTTGAGTTGGCCAACCAACGATTGCACAGCCACGGCATCCAGTCCGTCTTCGAGGAAGAGCACCACCCGCAGCTCCGGGCCAGACCCACCACCGGAGACCGTGCGGCCGTCAGCCGTCAAGGACGCAACGCCGGCGCCCGGTTGGGTCTCCAGCCGACGGACAGTCCGGAAGGCTGACACCGTGGAAGCGAGAGCAGCCTCCAGTTGATCATCAAGGTATGACGGCGTCCAGTCCCGCTGTTGGGCGAGTGCCCACATTGCCGGGCGACGAACCACGAAGGTGAAGTCCGAGCCGGGATCCAGAACCAACAACTGCGCGCCTTCGGAGACAGCTGAAAGGGCCGCACGGGCCGCGTAAACGGCCACGGGACGGGCATCGCTGTGCCACGCTTCGAGGGCTGCGGCCGAGGTGAAGACAGGCATGGCCTTACGGCCGTCGGGCGCCGTGAGTGTGACCAAAGCCATATCGGCCTGCTTGTCGGCATGCAGTCCGTCAACGCCGTCGGCTTCCTCGGCGAGCTGGGCGACAACCGGAACGAAAACCCGCGCCGTGGCGAGTGAGGCTACTACTTCGGCCTCGCCTCCGGTCCCGTTGACCAGCCCGGCAATGGCGGCGAGGTAACCGGCGTCCGCCGTCCCGTCGTCGTCCTCGAAGTTATGGATCTTTGCGTCGTCTCCCGTCAGGCTCCGGCCTGCCCACGGTTGCCCGGCAGAGTCAGTCGCTCCCCCGGCGCCGGCCAACGCTGCGGCGATGTGGCCCGGCAGGTTTCGGCTGCCGGCGCCATGGTGGCCGTGGCTTCCGTGCGGGTGTCCGGCGTCCTGGGACATCAGCGGCGACCGGCAACGTCCAGGGCTTCGGGCAGGGTGAAGGCGCCGGCATAAAGAGCCTTGCCCACGATCGCGCCCTCCACGCCCATTGGGACAAGTTCACGCAGGACCCGGAGGTCCTCAAGGCTTGAAATTCCCCCCGAGGCCACAACAGGCTTTCCGGTCTTCTCCACCATCTGGCGCAGCAGTTCCACGTTCGGTCCCTGCAAGGTGCCGTCCTTAGTGACGTCAGTGACGACGTAGCGGGCGCAGCCGGCATCCTCAAGGCGGGCCAGGACCTCCCAGAGGTCCCCGCCTTCCTTCGTCCAGCCACGACCGGCGAGCGTAGTACCGCGGACATCAAGACCGACGGCGATCTTGTCACCGAAGCGGTCGATGGCCCTGCGGGTCCACTCGGGGTTCTCCAACGCTGCCGTGCCGAGATTCACGCGTGCAACGCCAAGGTCCAGGGCACGCTCCAGTGATTCGTCATCGCGCAAACCGCCGGACAGCTCCACCTTCACGTTCAACTGTGAGACAACCTCACTGATGAGGTCGGCATTGTTGCCACGACCGAAAGCGGCGTCAAGGTCCACCATATGAACCCATTCGGCGCCTGCGTTCTGCCAGTTCAGCGCTGCTTCCAGCGGTGTTCCATAGCTGGTTTCCGAGCCGGCTTCTCCTTGCAGGAGGCGGACTGCCTGGCCATCAACAATATCGACGGCGGGCAGGAGTTCCAGAACGGACTGGGAGGAGGTGGTCATGTGGGTCCTTGGAGTTCGAGGGTGGCGCGGTTATTCGAGTGACCGGTTCAGGTACCGGGCAGCGTCAAGAGATAGGCGGCCAGCAGGGACATCCCCGCCAGCACGTAAAAGGAGATGGAAACCCAGCGGGGCTTCTTCTGCTGATGGAAGGAAATGCCGCCACCCACCAGCACACCGGCGAGGCCCATGAGGACAACAGACCACATCTAGGCGGCACCGCTTCCGGATGCTGCCGCACCTGGTGTGCCGGGCTTTTTCAGCCCGTCCACCCAGTTCCGCAGCAGCCGCGCCCCGGCGTCCCCTGATTTCTCGGGGTGGAACTGCGTTGCGCACAGCGGGCCGTTTTCGACTGCAGCAATGAAGCGTGCACCGTGCTCGGACCACGTCACCTGGGGCGGGGCCATGCGGGGCTGCACAACATCGAAGTTCCATTCCTGGACACCGTAGGAGTGCACAAAATAGAAGCGCTCCTGCTCCACCCCGGCGAAAAGCTTGGAACCTTCGGGAACGTCCACGGTGTTCCAACCCATGTGCGGGACAACCGGAGCAGGCAGCAACTCCACTTTGCCTGGCCACTCTGCCATGCCTTCGGATTCAGTGCCGTGCTCAACCCCGGCCTCGAAAAGGACCTGCAAGCCAACACAGATGGCCAGTACAGGGCGCCCGCCGGCCACCCGGCGACCGATCATGCGGATCGCATCCACGGCCTTAAGTTCCTTCATGACGGTCTCGAACGCGCCCACCCCGGGAACGACGAGTCCGTCGGCGTTGAGGACGTCTTCCGGCTTGGAACTCAACACTACGTGGGCACCGGCACGCTCAAGTGCCCGGACAGCGGACCGAACATTGCCCGAACCGTAATCGAGCACGGTGACAGTTGGCTTGCCTTCCGGCGACTCGGGCCTCACCGAAGCGATGGTGTCGGCCACCGCGCCGTCCTTGAGGACCTGGCCGCTCACAGTGCCCCCTTTGTCGAGGGGATGCCCTCGACCCGGGGGTCGGATTCCACCGCTGCACGGAGTGCCCGCGCAAAAGCCTTGAACTGTGCTTCCACAATGTGGTGCGGATCGCGGCCCGCCAGTACGTTCATGTGCAGGCAGATTCCGGCGTGCAAGGTGATGGCTTCAAAAACGTGGCGCGTCAACGACCCAGTGAAGTGGCCACCAATGAGGTGGTATTCCTGGCCCGCGGGCTCGCCGCCGTGCACCAGGTAGGGCCGACCGGAAACATCCACGACGGCGTGGGCCAGGGCTTCATCCAAGGGAACCGTAGCTTCGCCAAAGCGGCGAATGCCGGCCTTGTTGCCCAAAGCAGTGCGCAGGACTTCGCCGAACGTAATGGCCACGTCTTCCACCGTGTGGTGGGCATCGATGTGGGTATCGCCAGTGGCCTTGACGGTCATGTCAATCAACGAGTGCTTGCACAGCGCGGTCAACATGTGGTCATAGAAAGGCACAGAGGTGCTGATGTCCGAGACACCGGACCCGTCCAGGTTGATCTCCACCAGGACGGAGGATTCACTGGTGGTGCGCTCCATGCGCGCGGTGCGGGCAGCGGACGGCGTGGCGCCGGTTTCGCTCATTGGGACGTCCTTATACACGAAGAGTGGGTTGGGTCTATGGACAAGTTTAGGCGCGCTGTGGCGGCTGGCCGTCCAGCAGCGCTTCCAGCGCCTCAAGGAAGGCCGTGGTTTCCGGCTCGGTCCCTGCGGTGACCCGCAAGTGTCCGGGAATGCCGACGTCGCGAACCAGCACACCCGCGTCAAGCAGGCCTTGCCAGATGGCGTGCGGGTTCTCGAGCCCGCCAAAGAACACATAGTTGGAGTCCGAGGCTGAAGGCTTGAGACCCATGCGCAGGAGTTCAGTCACGATGCGGTCGCGTTGGACCTTGATGTCCTCGACGTCGGCCATGAGGGCCTCGCGGTGGTTGAGGGCCGCCAGGGCAGTTGCCTGAGTAACAGCCGACAGGTGATACGGGAGGCGGACCAACCTGATGGCGTCTGTAACCTCGGGTGCTGCGGCCATATAGCCCAGCCGGGCGCCCGCGAGGGCGAAGGCCTTGCTCATGGTGCGGGAAACGATCAGACGCTCGCGCCCGGGCAGCAAGGTCAGGGCACTTGGCGTGTTGTCATGGGCGAACTCGTGATAGGCCTCGTCGACGATCACGATGGCCTGGCTGGCTTCCCCGGCCTCGTAAACGGCCTCAACAACTTCCAGGCCCAGGCCTGTTCCGGTGGGGTTGTTGGGCGAGCACAGGAACACAATGTTGGCTCCTGTTTCACGAACCTGCGCTGCCGCCGACGCCGCATCCAAACCGTAATCCTCTGCCCGGACTCCGCGTACGTATTCGGTATCCGTGCCACTGGCCAGCAGGGGGTACATCGAATACGTGGGCGGGAATCCGAGTGCCTTCCGACCGGGTCCGCCGAATGCTTGGAGGATCTGCTGCAGGACCTCATTTGAACCATTGGCGGCCCAAATGTTGTCCGGGGTGAGATCGTGGCCAAGGTATTCGGCCAAGGACTCGCGCAGTTCAGTGAACTCCCGGTCCGGGTAGCGGTTCAGCCCCGTGGCCGCGGCGGCAACGGCTTCCGTGATGGCCGCCTGGACGTCCGCGGGAACGCCATGAGTGTTCTCGTTGACATTGAGCAGGATAGGAACGTCAAGCTGCGGTGCGCCATAAGGGCTCAGTCCACGCAGGTTGGTCCGGAGGGGTAGTCGGTCTAGTCGCTCAAGCTGGTCACTCACCAAGACAGTTTAAGGGGCTACCGGGACTGCCGAGTAACTGTGACGCCGCGCCACCGGATCCAGCCACGGTGGAACGCGCTAGCTTGCCGGGACGAACAAACGCTGCCCGGGCTGGATCCGGCCACCATGGAGGTCGTTGAGCTGAATGATCTCGGAGATGACATCCCTGGGATCGCGCTCCGGAGCAGCTGCGCCGGCGATACCCCACAGCGACTGCCCGGGCTGGACCGTCACGGTCACCGCGACCGGCGGCTGGAGCTGCGCCTGCGAGTCCGAGGCCTTGGCAGGGGACGTAATGAAACCGGCCAGGCTCAGCAGCGCAGCCACCAGCAGCATTGCGGGGATGCCAAAGAAGACCATCCGACCCCGGCGGGTAAGACGCAGGCGCGTCGGCGCCTGGGTAGTGCGGAAATCAGCGAACGTAGTGATTGCGGACATGAGCTGAGCCCTTCTGAGCTATTGCCTTGCGCCGGATTCCGGTACATGGCTGCCAATTCTTTGTGTTCCCCTCCCCCGATCCCGGATGTTCGAACACTCTGTTCGAACATCCGTCATCCGGTTCGGGTTTATAGAACACATATTCGAACCTTGCTATGACATTTTTAGCACTTATCAACGAACGGTGTCGAGACTCGCTAGAACAAATGTTTGATAAACGCCTGTGCCTGCCCTACGTTTGAGTGAAGAAACAGCACTGTTTCAGTGGAACAGGAGGGTCTGACATTTTTTGCAGACCCGACACCCCTGGATCGTTCCGGGGCGAATGGAAAGGCACTGGCGAACATGGCAGCGAAAGCCACAGGCGGCGGGGCACCCCTGCGGAGCCAACAGCCTCAAAAGAGTCCCAAGAGCCTGACTGTCCGGCAGAAAAAAATTCTGGAGACCATCCAACGCTCGGTGAATGACAATGGGTATCCGCCAAGCATGCGTGAGATCGGTGACACCGTCGGCCTGGCAAGTTTGTCGAGTGTCACGCATCAGCTTTCCCAGCTCGAGAAGCTCGGCTATCTGCGCAGGGACCCCAAGCGTCCCCGTGCCATGGAAGTCCTGATGCCGTTGACGTTGGATGGCGGACCAATTCCCGGCGTCGAAGCCCCTGCGACGCTGCGCAGCGCGGGTGGCCTTGCCGTCACGGAGCTGGCCAGCGCCAGCGATACTGCCATGGTTCCCCTGGTGGGCCGGATCGCTGCAGGCGGCCCCATCCTGGCTGACCAGGCAGTGGAAGACGTCTTGCCCCTTCCCAGGCAACTTGTGGGCCACGGCGAACTGTTCATGCTGAAGGTGGCAGGCGACTCAATGATTGATGCCGCCATCTGCGACGGTGACTGGGTTGTTGTGCGCCGCCAGAACGACGCCATCAACGGCGACATCGTGGCCGCACTGCTGGATGACGAGGCTACCGTCAAGACGTTCCGTCAGCGCGATGGCCACACGTGGTTGCTGCCCCAGAACACCCAATACGAGCCAATCCTTGGCGACCAAGCCACCATCATGGGCAAGGTTGTCTCTGTTCTGCGTTCCCTGTAGGTGCCCACTAGGTAGGTACCCCAAGCCTCCTGGGCGGCTTTTGCCGCACCCAGGAGGCTTTGTTGGCCCCACGAGGCATTGTTGGACCTAGGAGGCCTTGGCGGAGCCCAGGCGTTCCAGCACGCCGCGCACAACCGCCCTGTCCGTCGTCGCCCAGAACGGCGGAAGCGCAGCCCTCAGAAAACCGCCGTAGCGTTCCGTCGACAGCCGTGAGTCAAGCACGGCCACGACTCCCTTGTCTCCCGTTGAACGGATAAGGCGCCCAGCGCCTTGTGCCAAGCGGATGGCGGCATGCGTTGCTGACACGGCCATGAAGCCATTCCCGCCCGACTGGGCGACTGCCCGGGAGCGGGCAGTCATCAGGGGATCGTCGGGGCGCGGGAAGGGAATGCGGTCAATCACCACCAGGCGGCACGAACCACCCGGCACGTCGACGCCCTGCCAGAGTGACATGGTGCCAAACAGGCAAGTGTCCGGCTCATCTGCGAATTGCTTCACAAGGGCAGCCATGGTGGATTCGCCCTGGCAGAGAATGTCCATGTCAAGGCGCAGCCGCATGGCGTCGGCGGCTTCTTCGGCAGCTCGCCGCGAAGAGAAGAGACAAAGCGCTCCCCCGCCGGATGCCCGGATGAGGTCTTCGAGCTCATCGAGAGCCTCGGGCGAGGTCCCACGCCCCGGCTTGGGCAAGTGCTTGGCAACATACAGCACCCCCTGTTTGGGGTAATCAAAGGGCGATCCAACATCAATCCCGGTCCAGCTCGGGGCGCCGTCGCCGATGAGGCCCAGACCTCCAGCCGCCGGTTCGAAGGCAGAGCCAATCGCCAGCGTGGCGGAGGTGAGCACCACGGTGTGGCCCTCGAAGAGGCCTTCGCGCAGCCGTCCCGCGACGCTGAGTGGCGCGATGTTGATCAGTGCCGGTGCCGTTTCATCAGGCTGCGAGTAACCCTGTTGGGGGTCGAAGGTGCTGTTGCGGGAAAACCAGACCACTTCCCGGTTCTCCTTGGCGGCCAGCATCCGCTCGCACAATTCAAGAATGAGCATGAGCCGTGAGCGAGCGAGCTGCCTGCCGCCGTCGACCGCGTTGGAAGAGTCGGTCTTGGAATCTGAGAGCGCCGCGCGGGTCGCATCGCGTAACTGGTCAAGGCAGTCAAGCTGTTCGTCGTTGAGCCCACTGGCCAGCAACCCGTTGGGCACCCCTGCGATGGCCATGTCCAGGCGCTCCGCCGCAGCGTTGAGGGCATCCACCGTGATGGCGGTGTGCTTGCGTGCGCTTGACGCCGCGGCATGAACCATGGCCACAGACAACTGGCCCGAGACCGCGCCGGTCACGCGATCCTGCAGCTCGTGTGCCTCGTCCACCACCACGACGTCATACTCAGGCAACACAGCCAGCCCTTCAAAGGCGCTGACGGCAAGCATGGCGTGGTTGGTGACGACGACGTCGGCCTCACCCGCGCGGGACCGCGCCAACTCACTGAAGCACTCTTCAGCCACCGGACACTTCTGCGCGCCGAGGCACTCCATGGAGGTCACAGAGACTTGCCGCCAGGCACGGTCCGTGACGCCGGGCATCAGTTCGTCACGGTCGCCGGTGGTCGTCTTTTCGGCCCACTCGCGGAGGCGGACCACTTCCTTGCCGAGCTGTGACTGCGGTCCGCCCATGGATGCCGCGAAGTGCGGCACGCTGGTGTCCTCGCCTAAGGAAAACAGCTGCCCCTCGGACGGCTCTTCGCTGGGGAACCCACCTTCCAGCTTCTGGCGGCAGACGTAGTTGGCCCTGCCCTTCACGAGCGCCACGTTGACGGGTCGTTCAAGGGCAGGGTTGATGGTCTCCAACAGCCGGGGAAGATCCCGGCCAACAATCTGGGTTTGCAGTGCCAAGGTGGCGGTGGACACGAGCGTCGGTTTGTTGCTGTCCATGGAATGCGCGATCAACGGAATCAGGTACGCCAAAGACTTACCTGTTCCCGTTCCTGCCTGGACCAGCAGGTGCTCCCCGGTTTCAATTGCCCGGGTGACATGTTTGGCCATTTCGTGCTGGCCGGCACGGCTTTGACCGCCCATGCCGGCGACAGCACGATCCAACAGCTCAAGGGTGGCTTTCTCTCCCACCGATTCGACGGCGTCCGCCGCCACCTTCTCAACCATTGCTGACGAAAGACTCCAGTTCGGCTGCCAGGCCCTCGCGGACCATGACCACCACGCGGGTGCCGTCTTCCTCATGCTCCAGGTTCAGGATCTCCGAATCAGAACTGTGCAGCTTGCTGATCATGTCTCCCCGGTCGTAGGGAATAAGCAGCTCAAGCCGTACGCCCGGGCGCGGAATGGACTGGCTGATGTCTTCCAACAGCTCAGCGATGCCCTGGCCTGTACGAGTGGAAACCACCGCATGGCGGGGCTCCTTCTGTTTGAGGCGCTCCACGACGAAAGGATCCGCCACGTCGACTTTGTTCAGGACGATGATCTCAGGAACCTTGCGGGCATCCACTTCAGTGAAAACAGCCCGTACGGCAGCGATTTGACCTTCTGGGTCCGGGTGCGAGGCATCCACGACATGCAGGATCAGATCCGCGTCAGCAACTTCCTCCAGCGTCGACCGGAAGGCCTCAATCAGCTGCGTTGGCAGAGACCGGACGAACCCAACAGTGTCGGCCAGCGTGTAGCCAATGCCATCCGGAGTCTGGGCTTTGCGAACGGTGGGATCCAAGGTAGCGAACAGGGCGTTTTCCACCAGGACACCGGCGTCGGTCAAGCGGTTCAGGAGCGACGACTTGCCGGCGTTGGTATAACCGGCGATAGCGACAGAAGGAACAGCATTGCGACGACGGTTGGCGCGCTTGGTCTCGCGGGCCGGCTTCATCGCGGCGATTTCCCGACGCAGTTTGGCCATCCGCGTGCGAATGCGACGCCGGTCCAGTTCGATCTTTGTTTCACCAGGACCACGCGAGCCCATGCCTGCGCCGGCTCCACCCACTTGGCCACCGGCCTGGCGGGACATGGAGTCACCCCAGCCACGGAGGCGCGGGAGCAGATATTCGAGCTGTGCAAGCTCAACCTGGGCCTTGCCTTCCCGGCTCTTGGCATGCTGGGCGAAGATGTCCAGGATCAGGGTGGTCCTGTCCACGACCTTGACCTTGACAATGTCTTCAAGGCCGCGGCGCTGGGACGGTGCCAGCTCAGTGTCCACCACTACGGTGTCCGCACCGGTGGCGGCAACGATGTCCTTGAGCTCCTGGGCCTTGCCCGATCCCAGGAAGGTGCCCGGGTCCGGCTTCGTGCGGCGCTGGACCAAACCGTCAAGGACCTCGGAGCCGGCAGTTTCTGCCAGCGCAGCAAGTTCGCGAAGCGAATTCTCGGCATCGGCCAGGGTGCCCTCGGTCCACAGTCCGGCGAGGACAACGCGCTCAAGGCGCAGCTGCCGGTATTCGACCTCGGTGACGTCTTCGAGTTCAGTGGACAGACCTGCGGTGCGGCGCAGTGCGCGGCGTTCAGCCAGGTCTTCCTGGTCGCCGTCGTAAATGCTGTGTTCCTGGTCAAGCGTCGAAATCGCCTGCGCCTTGCCGAACACACCATTGGCTTCGTTGTCATCGGATGACGGCGCAGGTACATCCTTGGAAAGTATCCGGTCGATGACGGCCTGGATTTGTTCAGGACTCATGTCCTGGGCGTCGGAATCGGATCCGGAGTGCTTCTGGGTGGTCATGGTCTCCTTAGACTGTTCGGCAATTCCAGAATAGTGCTGTTTGTTGCTCAATGGGGCGCTATTCGCGCTGGGCTGACGGGCTTGGGGCAAAAGGGCCTCCTGTGCTGAACGGCCACCCGTGACATGGGCAGCGGTTGCTGTGTTCCGGCGTGGTTGGATCCGCGCAGAGGTTCCTGGCGACCTGGAGACTGCACACTGCCCGCCCCGACCGTGCAACCGGAGTGGTTGGCGGATCAGGAAGCTGACTGGATAGTGGGATCTTCAAGGAGTCCGTGACGGGAAAAAGCCAACGGATTGTGCCGGTAGGACCTGCCTGGCGGAAAGACCCGTGCTTGGCTGGTGGCCAAGACGGGCCTGCATCGCGGGCGGTGCCGTGCTCCGCCTGATGAACCAGGCGGGTTTCGGCTATTTACTCGAAGATCAAGAACATGCGTTCCACATTATCACCCGGTGTCAAACCACCCCTTGGCCGGGGCAGTTTCCCATGGCGCCGTTAGCCAACTAATCTGGCAAATTATGGAGTCTGCACACTATTTCACCGCCCAACCAGCCGGACCTTTCACCAGAAAGCCCCTCACGGTGGAACTCGCTGGAGCCACGCGCCAGTTGCAGACCTCCTCCGGCATCTTCAGCCCCGACGGCGTCGACAAAGGTACCGCGATACTCTTCTCGGAAGTTCCGCCGCCTTCGCCGCAGGGAAACCTCTTGGACATCGGCTGTGGTTGGGGTCCCATCGCCTTGACGTTGGGCTTGATGGCACCCCATGCCAAGGTGCACGCGGTGGACGTCAACGAACGGTGCGTCACGCTGACCAACGAGAACGCCGCGGCCCTGGGCTTGACCAACGTGACGGCGAGCCTCCCCGACGAGGTGGACGCCGGCGTCGAATTCGACACGATCTGGTCCAACCCGCCCATCCGAATCGGCAAAGATGAACTTCACTCGCTCTTGCTGAAGTGGATTCCCCGCCTTGCCCCAGGAGGCAATGCATGGCTGGTGGTTCAAAAGAACCTTGGCTCCGATTCCCTCCAGCGGTGGCTCGCCGGTGAACTGGACAGCACTTACACGGTTTCGCGCGAGAGTACGTCCAAGTCTTTCAGGATTATTCGGGTCAGGAAAGCGTCCCAGTAGCCACGATGACGGCAGGGCCGCTGAGCTCTACGTGCTCGCGACCGCCCGCGCCGGGGAAGAACTTAACGTCAACGACGCCGCCGGGAACCTTGACGTGCCAATCGTTCGGCGCCGTATTGCCGGCCCAGTGACGGATGGCGACGGCGGCGGCACAGGCACCGGTACCGCATGACTGGGTCTCCCCCACGCCACGCTCATGGACTCGCATGGTGATGGTGCCCACGCCCTCTTCAACCAGCGGCTCTGCAGGAACAACAAACTCGACGTTCGTTCCGTTGGCCGGCTTGGGATCAACCACCGGCGCTTTGAACAGTTGCGTGGCCGAAAGCTCGCTGATCTCCGCAAGGGCAACCACGGTATGTGGATTGCCCATGCTGACTGAGAGGCCTGGCCTTGCCACTTCCAGCCCTTCAGCGCTGACCAGGGCATCCATGGCCTTGCTGGTGGCTTCCTGCGGGAAGATGAACTCCCACGGGCCCATATCCACGGCATAGCCGTTGGCGGTGCGAACCACTTTCTTGATGCCGCCGCGTGTTCCGATGGTCAAAGTTTCGCCCGGACCCAGGTCCACCAATTTCTCGGCAATGAGGAAGTGGACAAAGACACGAACGCCGTTACCGCACATCTCCGAGAGGGAACCGTCGCCGTTTCGGTAATCCATGAACCATTCGGCGTCCGGATCCTTCTCAAGCAGGTCCCGGCCCTCAGGGAGAAAACGTGACGGGACGGCGCGGATAAGGCCGTCTCCACCAATCCCCACGTGCCGATCGCACAGCTGTGCAACCTGCTCGGGAGTGATCTCGTGCGCGTCTCCGGGGTCGGCAATCAGGACGAAGTCGTTGCCCGTTCCGTGGCCCTTGGAAAACCCAAGACCGGTAAGGCTGGAAGCGGTTACGGGAGCACCGGCAGTTGCGGACTGCGGGGCGGGAACTGCGACGGTTTCATCCATGGGACTAGGCTACCTTCCACGCATGTTCGGCCAGAAATTGCACAGGCTACTGCGCGGCAGCTGCCACAGCCTTGGCCACCAAGCCGGGATCCTGCCAGTCGATCCAGGTGATGCGGGGATCTGCCCGGAACCACGTCAACTGGCGTCTGGCGAACTGCCTGGTGGCCACGATGGTTTCCTCCGCCGCAGCCGTGACATCACTTTCGCCGTCCAGAACCTTCAGGAACTGCGCGTAACCCAAAGCACGGGAGGCGGTCTTGCCCATCCGCAGTCCGGCAGCATCGAGGCGTTCAACCTCATCCAGGAGGCCGGCCTCCACCATCCGATGAACCCGCGTGGCCAGCCGCTCCCGGAGTACGTCCCTGTCCACGGCCAGGCCGATCTGCAGGGCAGGCTGGAAATACTCCCGCTGCGGCATGAACGAACTGAAGGGACGCCCAGTGAGCTGGTGCACTTCCAGTGCACGGATCACTCGACGGGCGTCTCCAAGGCGGGCCGCGGACACGGGATCGACGTCCTCCAGGCGGGCGCGCAGCGGTGCGAGCCCGCGCACTTCACACTCCTCTTCAAGCGCCCTTCGAATCATCGGATCAGTGCCGGGAAACTCCAGGACGTCCAAGGCTGCCCGGACATACAGTCCAGAGCCCCCCACCACGATGGCGCGTTTCCCCCGCGAGTGGATGTCCTCGATGGCAGCGCGGCATTCCTCTTGGAAGCCGGCCACGCTGGCTTCCTGTGTGACGTCCATGGTGTCCAGCAAATGGTGAGGTACGCCCTTGCGCTCCGCCACGGTGATCTTGGCCGTGCCAATATCCATGCCCCGGTAGAACTGCAAGGCATCGGCGTTGATAACCTCACCGTCCAGGGCCAACGCGAGGTTGACGCCCAGATCTGATTTGCCGGAACCGGTGGGTCCTATGACAGCAATGACAGGCTGGGGTGTTTCCTGAGGGAAATCCGACATGTGATCCGGAGGTCCGCAGCTAGGCTCGGCGAATCGGCAGCGCCGGCATGCCCAAGGACACCCCGGCCTTGCCGGAGGGCGATCCCGGGGTTGGGACCCCACAGGAATCAGCCTGGGAACGATCCCACGCATCACCAGCGCGGGAACGCCGCAAAAGATATTCCTCTGTACTGGCAGGATCCGCGACAAGGTGGAAGGCGGCTGCCTCTGTGACGGTGACTGTGACGAAGTCGCCCGGACGGGGAGCCTCAGCCCCGGCCGGCACGGAGAAGTGGACCAGTCGCTGGTCCTTGGACCGACCGGACAGCCGATGGGTTTCCCCGGCTTTTCGCCCCGATTGGGCGGTCACAAGGATTTCAACCGTACGCCCCAGCTGCTTGGCGTTCTCCTCTGCGGCGATACGGTCCTGGAGCGCAGTCAACCGTTCAAAGCGCTCTTGTACGACGGCTTTGGGGAGCTGCTCAGGCAGGTCCGCGGCCGGCGTTCCGGGACGTTTGGAGTACTGGAACGTGAAGGCCGAGGCGAAACGGGACTTCTCCACGACATCAAGGGTCGCTTGGAAATCCTCCTCTGTTTCACCGGGGAACCCGACAATGATGTCCGTGGTGATGGCTGCGTTCGGAATCCGCTCACGGACCTTGTCCAGGATCCCGAGGAACCGGCTGGACCGGTAAGAACGCCGCATGTCCTTGAGGACCTTGTCCGAACCGGACTGCAACGGCATATGCAGCTGCGGCATCACGTTGGACGTCTCAGCCATGGCATCGATAACGTCGTCGGTGAATGCGGCCGGGTGCGGGCTGGTGAAGCGGACGCGCTCCAGACCTTCGATCGCACCGCAGGCGCGCAGGAGTTTCGAGAACGCCTCACGGTCGCCGAATTCCACGCCATAGGAGTTCACGTTCTGACCCAGCAGGGTCACTTCCACAGCCCCGTCGTCCACCAGGGCCTGTATTTCGGCGAGGATCTCCCCTGGACGGCGGTCCTTTTCCTTGCCGCGGAGAGAGGGCACTATGCAGAACGTGCAGGTGTTGTTGCAACCCACGGAGATGGAAACCCACCCCGAGTAAACGGAGTCGCGCTTCGTGGGAAGGGTTGAGGGGAAGACATCCAGTGACTCGAGGATCTCAAGTTGTGCCTCGTTGTTGTGGCGGGCACGCTTCAGCAAGGCCGGCAGCGCGCCGACGTTGTGGGTTCCGAACACGGCGTCAACCCACGGCGCCTTCTTGACTATGGTTTCCCTGTCCTTTTGGGCCAGGCAACCACCGACAGCGATCTGCATGCCCGGGTTTTCCGCTTTGACCTGCCTCAGTTGGCCGAGGTTTCCGTAGAGTTTATTGTCCGCGTTTTCCCGAACAGCGCAGGTGTTGAAAACCACCACGTCAGCGGGCTCACCCTCGGCGGGCACGTAGCCCGCGTCCTCCAGGAGTCCCGCCATGCGCTCTGAATCATGGACGTTCATTTGGCAGCCGAAAGTGCGGACCTGATAGGTCCTGGGCTTATCCGAAGGAGTGGTGGCAGCTGCTGGGGAGGGAATGGTCAAACTCACTACTCAAGGGTACCGGCTTCTGCCAGCACCTCACCGACGATTCTGAAGGCCACGGACGGGGCGTAGCCCTTGCGTGCCAACATGGATGCCAGCCGGCGCGTGTATTTGTCCCGCTCCGCACGATCCGCCAGGTCGACGCCTGGCCGCAGCTTGCGCTCAACAAGCTCGCGTGCGGCCAGTTCCTCGTCTTGATCACTGAGCTGCGACAGGGCTTCTTCGGCCGCATCCAGTTCAATACCCTTATCAGCCAACTCGCGACGAAGTGCGCCCTTGGCAAGTTTCTTGCTTTGCGAACGACTCCGGACCCACATCCTGGCGAACTCTGCATCATCGATCAGCTGGACCTCTTCGAACCGGTCCAAGACCGCTTCGGCAACATCCTGGGGAACATTTCGTTCTGCGAGTTTGCGGGCCAGCTGCAGCCGGCTCCGCGGCGCCATCGTCAATTGCCTCAGGACGATGGCACGCGCCACGGATTCGGGGTCAGGCTCGGGATCGGCGGATACGGACGAATCCGGATCCGGCCCTCTCCTAACCGTCAACGGCCTTCAGCTTCGGGGAGTCTTCCTCCGGCTTGACCCCAACGCCAAGCTTTTCCTTGATCAGGCGCTCCAGCTCCTGGGCAAGCTCAGGGTTGTCCCGCAGGAACCGCCGCGAGTTCTCCATGCCCTGGCCCAGCTGATCGCCGTCGTACGTGAACCACGAGCCGGACTTCTTGATGATGCCGTGCTCGACACCCATGTCAATGATGCCGCCCTCACGGGAGATGCCCTGGCCGTAGATGATATCGAACTCGGCGATTTTGAACGGCGGAGCCATTTTGTTTTTGACGATCTTTGCCTTGGTGCGGTTACCGACGGAATCCGCACCTTCCTTCAATGTCTGGATGCGACGAACGTCGATGCGCACGGAGGCGTAGAACTTCAGCGCCTTACCACCCGTGGTGGTTTCCGGGGATCCGAAGAAGACACCGATCTTTTCACGCAGCTGGTTGATAAAGATTGCGGTGGTCTTGGTCTGGCTCAGGCGGCCCGTGATCTTACGCAAGGCCTGGCTCATGAGGCGGGCTTGGAGACCAACGTGGGAGTCGCCCATTTCGCCTTCGATTTCGGCGCGGGGAACCAATGCTGCCACGGAGTCAATGACCACGATGTCCAGCGAGCCTGAGCCCACCAGCATGTCCATGATTTCCAGCGCCTGCTCACCGGTATCCGGCTGGGAGACCAGGAGTGCGTCGGTGTCCACGCCAAGCTTGGCAGCGTAGTCCGGGTCAAGGGCGTGTTCGGCGTCAATGAAGGCCGCGATGCCACCGGCTCGCTGGGCGTTGGCTACAGCGTGCAGCGCAACAGTGGTCTTACCCGATGATTCCGGGCCATAGATTTCCACGACGCGGCCGCGAGGCAGGCCGCCAATGCCAAGGGCGACATCCAGTGCAATGGAGCCGGTAGGGATGACCTCGATAGGAGCGCGGGTGTCATCACCCAGGCGCATGATGGAGCCTTTGCCGAACTGCTTGTCGATCTGGGCAAGCGCTGCTTCGAGCGCCTTCTCACGATCCGGGGTTGCCGCCATGGTTCACACCTCTGATGCTTTCTCGCTGTGGAGTGGCCCGAAGGGCCGCTTTCCTGTCTTGTCAGACGCTATTACGCTGCACTGACATTTTTCCAAGCCGACTCCGGCTATGTGGACAACCGGGCATTCCGGATGCCCGGATAAGCGGCCTTCAGGATCAATTTTCCTCTCACAGGAGCATATCCCCATCCGAACAGATATTCGAACAACGGCCCGGCGTGTCCCCACCGCCGCGGGGGTTCCGATCTCAGCTCGAGGCCGGCTTGATGTCCCGACCCAACCTGCGCTCCGGAGGTACGTCCTGGACTTCGCATACGGCCAACCACACCTCGCGGGGGTGGAAACCGGAGGCCAGCGCCTCCACGGCAGTACGTCCACCAACGCCGGCGAGTACCAGGGAGCCAGCCAGGACACGGGAATAGCCTGCCCCGAATTCATCGTCCATCAAACGCCAAAAGTCACTTGCCCTCACGGATAGAGTCTCTCACGGAGCCGGACTCTAGAATGGTTGCCATGAGCAATCCTCTCCCGAGCACGCCCGATCAGGCCGTGCCAGGCGACGCCGTGGACGACGCCCTCCAGCAGGTGGAACACCAGCTGAGCCTGCTCTGGCGCCGCGCCCGATCGATTTCCCATCAGTTGTCGCGCCAGGTCCACCCTGACATGGAACCGGCCGCCTACGGGCTGCTTACCGTCATCCGACGGGAAGGCCCCATCCGGCTTACGGACCTCGCCACGTGCATTGGCGTAGGCAAGCCGTCCGTGAGCCGCCAGATCGCCTTCCTGGAAAGCATCGGCCTCGTGTACAAGGAAGCGGACCCGCAGGACGGCAGGGCCCAGTCCATCCGCCTGACGGACAAGGGCGAGGAAAAGATGCACCAGGTCCAGGATGCCCGCAGGCAGGTCTTCCGCGAACGGCTGGGCGAATGGCCCCTGGAGGATGTTCAGACGCTTGCCGACTACATGGGCAGGCTCAACGCCATCTACGGCGACGGCGTGCTCAATGTCAAGGAACCGGAAACAGACGCCCACGACAAACCAGCAGGCGATTGACGGGAACCTGCGCCAACCGGCGCCTCAGTTAATCCAAACGACGAAGGTCCCCAGCCATTGGCTGGGGACCTTCGTCGTAATTCTGGTGGAGCGGCTACCGGGCCCCGGAGAGCATTCCCTGCGGGAAGTCGTCCGTAAGGTCCAGGTCGCGACCGTAGCGCTGGGAGAATTCCTGCGGAACGGTGTCCGGTACGGCCACGCCTTCGGCAACGGCCACGCGGTCGCTGACTTCGCGGAGCATGTGGGACAACGGAACATCCAGGGCTGTGCAGATAGAAGACAGGAGCTCGGAAGAAGCCTCCTTCTGGCCGCGTTCAACTTCACTCAAGTATCCAAGTGAGACGCGGGCGCTGTGCGAAACCTCGCGGAGGGTACGGCCCTGACGCTGGCGGACATCGCGCAGTACATCACCGATCTCGTGGCGTAGTACAACCATTTTGCGCTCCTTCTGTTCGCTCTGTGCCTGATCAGCCAAGCCCACATCCTTCCAGCGGACAACGCCGTTTACGGATACGGGCTGCTTTACCATCTGTATCGCCTTGCTCCCTCGTTCATCCGGTTCGCTGGCTGGCGGACCGGGTTGGTTTCTACATCCTAGGCGCCCCGGCTCTTCCGAAGCGACACAATGACACAACTATTGGCAATCAGTTTTTGTTCCCGGCTACTTTACGAACGGTAACCAACGTCGGTCAGCGCGGCAAGAAGGCGCGCCAAGGCAGCGTCCCGGGCCTGCTCCCGGATGGACTGCCGGTCACCTGAGAACCCATATTCGAAAGCTTCGGTTCCAGAGTCGGTGGCTATCCCAATAAAGACCGTTCCCACCGCTTTGCCATCGTGGGACTCTGGACCTGCGACGCCGGTAGTGGATACCCCCACGTTGGCAGCGCAGGCTCGACGGGCGCCGTCGGCCATGGCCTTCGCAACGGCACCGTCAACGGAACCGACGACCGCAAGCAACTCCTCCGGGACACCCAGGACGCCTGCTTTGACGGAGTTTTGATACGCGACTACGCCGCCCTGAAGCATTCCTGAAGCGCCCGGCGTGCTGGCCAGTGCAGCGGCCACCATTCCAGCGGTCAACGACTCAGCCGTGGCCACCGTCACGTTCTTCGCGATCGCGGCGCCGACGACCGCCGTCGCGGTTTCGCCCCCACCGTCACGGGACGTCACGCGCGACGTCCCGCCGCGCGGAGCTTGAGTGCCTGGATGACATATTCGACGCCGGTCCACAGAGTGATGCCAAGGGCCAGCATCATGACCCAGAAGGCGACGTCACCCAGCCAGGGGGCGATCGCCTTCAGCGGAAGGATGTACAGGAAAATTGCAACGGTCTGGACCACGGTCTTCAGCTTCCCGCCACGGGAGGCCGGCATAACGCCGTACCGGATGACAACGAACCGAAGTGCGGTAATCCCCCACTCCCGCACCAGGATGAGGATGGTCACCCACCAGGGCAGCTCCCCGAGGATGGACAACAGCACCAGGGCGGAACCAATGAGCAGCTTGTCCGCTATGGGATCGGCGATTTTGCCGAAGTTCGTGATGAGGCCACGCGCCCGGGCGATGTCGCCGTCGAGCTTGTCCGTGTAGATGGCTACCGCAAAAGCCACCACGGCGGCCCAGCGCCAGAGCCCGTACTCGCCGTTGTCCGCCAGCAGGAACCAGACGAAAAAGGGAACCAGGGCGATGCGGAGCATCGTGAGGATGTTGGGCAGGTTCCAGACATCGGAGCTGCTGGAAGTCGCGTTATCACCCTCGGCTGTAGTCACTCCTCTAGGCTACCGTCTTTGGGGCGTCCGCCTTTTGAGTTACCGCCCCGTGAGCGACCAGGCGTCTTCGCCGCCTTCATCGTCGTCATCGGGGCCGTCAGCGCCGTCGTAGTACTCAACGGCCTGCGTCCGGTTGTCCAGGTCCGCCTGGACCAAATCCTCAGCGTAACCGCCGACGGCGATGTTCGAGTTCGCGTTGTCGCTCAAGGCCGCTGTGTGGGCGTCAGGCGCAGCAGGTGACTCCTGGCCCTTCATCGCTGCCAGAACGGCCGCGAGGTCGTCGGGTTTGACCAGCACGTCGCGGGCCTTGGATCCCTCGGAGGGGCCCACGACGCCACGGGATTCGAGGAGGTCCATGAGGCGTCCGGCCTTCGCGAAGCCCACACGGAGCTTGCGCTGGAGCATCGACGTTGATCCGAACTGCGTGGTGACCACAAGCTCGGTCGCCTGCAGCAGGACCTCAAGGTCGTCTCCGATGTCGTCGTCGATCTGCTTCTTCGGGGCTTCGGCAGCGACGTCGTCCCGGTACACAGCTTGAAGCTGTCCCTTGACGTGTTCCACAACTTTATGGATCTCTGATTCCGTGACCCAGGCACCCTGGACACGCATTGCCTTCGAGGCGCCCATCGGCAGGAACAACGCGTCGCCCTGGCCGATGAGCTTCTCTGCGCCCGGCTGGTCCAGCACGACGCGGGAGTCCGTCACGGACGAGGTCGCAAAGGCCATACGGGACGGCACATTCGCCTTGATCAGGCCCGTGACAACATCCACGGACGGGCGCTGGGTTGCCAGGACGAGGTGGATACCGGCGGCACGGGCAAGCTGGGTAATGCGGACGATCGAGTCTTCGACGTCGCGCGGCGCCACCATCATAAGGTCGGCGAGCTCGTCCACGATCACCAGCAGGTACGGGTAGGGCTTGATGATCCGCTTGGAGTCCACTGGCGGCACCACCTTGCCCGCACGGACTGCCTTGTTGAAATCGTCGATGTGCTTGTAACCGTAGTTGGCGAGGTCGTCGTAGCGGGCATCCATCTCACGAACCACCCATTGCAAGGCCTCCGCGGCCTTCTTGGGGTTGGTGATGATGGGTGTGATCAAGTGCGGGACACCCTCGTAGGCCGTGAGTTCCACGCGCTTGGGGTCCACCATGACCATGCGCACCTCGTCCGGGGTGGCGCGCATCAGGATGGAGGTAATCATGGAGTTCACGAAGCTCGACTTACCAGCGCCGGTGGCACCGGCCACGAGCAAGTGGGGCATCTTGGCAAGGTTGGCCACCACGTAGCCGCCCTCGACGTCCTTGCCGACTCCCATGACCATGGGGTGGTCCGTCCGGCGGGCATTCTGGCTGCGCAGAACATCGCCCAACGAGACCGTTTCGCGGTCCGTGTTGGGAATCTCGATACCGATGGCGGATTTGCCGGGAATGGGGCTCAGGATACGGACATCACTCGAGGCGACAGCGTAGGAAATGTTCTTGGACAGAGCAGTAACACGCTCCACTTTGGTGCCCGGAGACAGCTCGATCTCATAGCGGGTCACCGTAGGACCACGGCTGAAGCCAGTCACTGCGGCATCCACGTTGAACTGGGTGAGAGTGTCCGTCAGGGCGGCGACGACGGCGTCATTCGCCTCCGTGCGCTCCTTCGGAATGGAGCCGGGCGTCAGATAATCAGAGGCCGGAAGGGTGTACGTGACATCCCCGGCGAGTGACAGCTGCTCCGTGCGCTGCGGAATCGGAGCCTGCGGGAGCGGCGCGCCGGCCGGCTTCGCGGGGACCTGGGCGATAGTGGGGGCAGGTGCCATCATTTCCGGAGTGATGACAGGGATGGCCTCGGTGGGGTTGTCGATGCCGGGGGCAGCTCCAAGGCCCTGGGCAGCTCCAAGGCCTTGGGCGGCCTTGATTTTCCCGACGGCGATCTCCGCCTGGGTAGGGCGCCGTACGCCCGGCGGAACCCGCGGCGCGGACGCGCCGGTATCTTCGTCGTCGTCGACTATTGCATGCTCGAAAGCCTCGTCGCCAACGTAGCCTTCCAGGCCGGCGTCGGGTTCCTCATCCTTGCCGAAGAGGCGCATGCGCTTCTTCTTCTTGGGCTTGGCGGTCCCGTCATTCTCGTAGAGGTAGCTCCGGTCATGGGCGTCCTTGCCGGACTCGTCCAAAAGATCAACGCCCATGAGGTGCTCATAGGCGCCCCGGATCCGGGCCGGAATGGCGCCGAACGGGGTGGCAGTGACGATGAGGAAGGAGACAAATGCCAACAGGCTGTAGAGGACCACCGGAACAGCGACGTGGATTGCAGCCAAGGGCGCGGCGGCGAGGAAGCCCAGCATGCCGCCTGCCCGGCGGAGGCCGTCGAATCCATCCGCCACTGTGGGCAGGCCACCAATGACGTGGGCCAGGCCGGAACCGGCCAGGGTCATGATCATGAAGCCGATGCCTACCCGGTTGTTTCCCCGGCCATCCTGGGGCTTCCGGAACAAGCGGAAGGCGCAGACAAAAAGCATGAACGGCAGAATCAGGGACATCCAGCCAAACGTTCCGTTGACCACACTGAAGACGATGTCCGGGAGCCAGCCCGTGAGGCCCCACCAGGCGAAGGTGGCGATCGTGATCCCAAGTACCAGGTTGAACAGGGCTGCGCCGTCGCGGCGATCCGCTGGGTCGAGGTCGCTCACGTCGTAACCGATGCGCCGCACCCCGGCACCGACCACGTGGCCTATGCCCTGCCAGAAACCCGAAAGCATGCGCAATGGCAGCGGAGCCTGGGGTTCGACGGCGGCCGCTTGCTTGGCGCGGGCAGTGCTTCCCCGGCCGTTCCTGGCTGCGGCTGCGCTGCTTTTGGATGCAGCTCCGCCCCGGCCTGTGCCGCCGGATTTACTGCTGGAGCTGCCTCGTGGCGTGGAGGTAGTACGGGTCGCCATACGTGCCACGGTACCGCAAGGGGGCCTGAAATCCGCGGATTTCAGGCCCCCTTGGGAATGCATGTTGCTTGCGGGCTACGCCTCCAGGACCACCGGGATGATCATGGGGCGGCGGCGGAGCTTGCGGTTGACCCACGTGCCGATGATCCGGCGCACCACCTGCTGCAACTGATGGTTGGTGTGGTCTGCGTGATTCAGCACGGCTTCTTCCAGCGCGGCGTTGATCTTGGGAATGATCTCATCGAAGACAGAGTCGTCCTCCGCCACGCCACGGGCATGGATTTCCGGTCCGGACACGATCTTGCCGGTGGTGCGGTTGATGACCGTGATGATGGAAATGAAGCCCTCATCGCCCAGGATGCGGCGGTCCTTGAGGTCGGCGTCGGTGATTTCGCCCACGCTTGAACCGTCGACGTACACGAATCCAACCTCCACCTGCCCAACAATGTTGGCCTTGTGGTCCTTGAGGTCGATTACTGTGCCGTTGTCGCTGAGGATGATGCCATCGGACGGCACACCGGATTCCAGCGCGATGTTGCCGTTGGCGATCAGGTGGCGGGTTTCGCCATGCACAGGCATCGCGTTCAGGGGCTCGAGGATGTTGTAGCAGTACAGCAGCTCGCCAGCCGCTGCGTGTCCGGACACGTGAACCTTCGCAGTGCCCTTGTGAATCACGTCTGCGCCCAGCTTGAGGAGGCCGTTGATGATGCGGAATACGGCGTTCTCGTTGCCGGGGATCAAGCTGGAGGCCAGGATGACGGTGTCACCCTGTCCAACTACCACCCGGTGGTCGCCGTTGGCCATCCGGGAAAGGGCAGCCATGGGCTCGCCCTGGGAACCAGTGGACATGAGGACCACACGGTCGTCCGGCATGTTGTCGATGTTCTTGATGTCCACCAGGATGCCGTCCGGCACATCCAAGTACCCCAGCTTGGCCGCGATGGCCATGTTGCGCACCATGGACCGGCCCACGAAGGCAACCTTGCGGCCGTGCTTGGCTGCGGCGTCAAGGACTTGCTGGACCCGGTGAACGTGGGAGGAGAAGGAAGCCACGATGATGCGCTTCTTGGCCTGCCCGAACAACCGGTCCAAGGTGGGACCAATTTCCTTCTCAGCCGTGGTGAACCCAGGGACGTCTGCGTTGGTGGAATCGGCCATGAAAAGGTCCACGCCCTCTTCACCCAGTCGCGCGAAGTGGCGGAGGTCCGTGATGCGGCCATCCAGCGGCAACTGGTCCATCTTGAAGTCGCCAGTGTGGAGTACCGTGCCGCCCTCCGTCCGGATGAAGACTGCCAACGCATCCGGGATGGAGTGGTTGACGGCTATGAATTCGCACTCGAACGGGCCAAACTGCTCCACCTGGCCCTCAGTAACGGTCAGGGTGTAAGGCTTGATCCGGTGTTCCTGGAGCTTTGCTTCCACCAAGGCCAGGGTGAGCTGTGATCCGATCAGGGGAATATCGGCTTTGAGACGCAACAGGTAAGGAACGGCACCGATGTGGTCCTCGTGACCGTGTGTCAGCACGACGCCTACTACATCCTGGAGGCGGTCCTCGATGTACGAGAAATCGGGCAGGATCAGGTCGACTCCGGGCTGGGTCTCTTCGGGGAAGAGTACGCCACAGTCAACGACCAGCAATTTGCCGTCGATTTCAAAGACCGCCATGTTGCGGCCGATCTCTCCCAGGCCACCGAGCGGAACAATCCGCAGTGTGCCTTTCGGCAGTTTCGGCGGCGTAACCAGTCCGGGAAGGGCGGTTTGGGTCATATTGTGCTACTTTCCGGCGGTACCGGCCTAGACGTTGAAGTCCATTCCGGCTTCCGCCAAATCCCCGCGGATGATTTCGATCTCGGCCGCGTCCGGCTCCACGAGGGGCAAACGGACAACCGAGTTGGGCAGGACTCCCTGCCACTTGAGAATCTGTTTGGCGGCTACTGCGCCCTGGACCCGCGTCATGGTTCCACGAACCACCGGTTCCAGTTCAAAGTTGATGGTCCTCGCCGTAGCGAGGTCGCTGGCGTTCACGGCGTCGATCAGGTCACGGAAGCGACGCGTGGCCACGTGGGTAGTGACGCCCACCAGGCCGACGGCGCCCAGCGCCATCCACTGAAGGGTCAATCCGTCATCGCCGGAGTAGAAGAGCAGGTCCGTCTCAGCCATGACACGTGTCGCGGCGGCGAAATCTGCCTTGGCATCCTTAACTGCCACGATGTTCTGGTGCTTGGCCAGGCCGATCATGGTTTCCGGAGCAATCGCAATGGAGGAACGGCCCGGGATGTCGTACACCATGACGGGCAGGTCCGTTGAGGAGGCAATCGTCTCGAAGTGCGCGCGGACGCCGGCCTGGCTTGGCTTGTTGTAGTAAGGGGTGACGATCAGGAGGCCGTCGACACCTACCTCTGCTGCGCGCTGGGACAGGTGGACGGAGTGGGCAGTGTCATTGGTGCCCGTTCCGGCAATAATGGCAGCCTTGCCGCCGACGGCTTCTTTGACCGCCCGGAACATGCCAAGGTTCTCATCGTCCGTGAGCGTTGAGGTCTCTCCGGTGGTACCCGTGACCACGAGTCCGTCGCAACCGTCCTGCACGAGCTTCTCTGCCAGTGCGGCTGCTTGCTCATAGTCAACCTTGCCGTCCTCGGTGAACGGGGTGACCATGGCGGTCAGGAGGGTACCAAGGGCGGGACTGTGGGCGCGCGAGTCAGACATAAGAAAAACGTTACCCTGTCACGGGCTTGTTACAAGAATGGGTTCCGCGTGATGGTCCTCATGCTTCGCCGCCGGACCTGTAGGCGTGGAGGCGGGACCGGTCCAATGCCACCACGGCGACCTCCGTTCCAGTGCCTGCCGCCTGAGCCAGGGCCGCACCGTCCGGACCCCACGCCCCGCTGAGCCCACAAGAGGCACCCAACGGGGTTTGCCCGCCAAGGTTGGCCAACAAACCGAACATCCTGTGGTCCATGGAACGGGCGCCCATATGGAGGCCGAGACGAAGTTCATCACCGCTCGAGTACAGGGCAGACACTGCATACACGTCCGCCTTCGCCTCAGCGGCGGCCCCGGCGTGGGTCGGATAAGCCGCATCGGCGCAAACAGCGAGCGCCACCCGCCATCCGTCAATATCGATAATTCCCGGGCCGCTTCCCCGCACAAACAGCTCACGCTCTGCCCCATGCAAGTGCGTCTTGAAGACGGCTTTGACGGTACCGTCCGGGCCAATGATGAGCGAAGCCAGCCGGGGAGTCTGGTCGGCCTCCCGCCAGGCTGCTCCGATAATGGCCGTGGTTTGCGTGCGGGCACAGACGTCCCGGAGGGGCTGGAGCCTCGTATCACCGTCGCTCAGCCACGGTGATGGCCGACCAGAGGGACCTGTCCCCTCCAACACGCCCAGCTCATAACCCGTCAGTGAGAGTTCGGGAAAGAGAACCAACCGCGCGCCGCGGGCATGGGCTTGCTCCACTAGCGCCACGTGGGCGGCAACGTTTGCCTCCACCGCTTCTCCCCCGACACCCGGCAGCAACGCCTCATATTGAACGACGGCGGCCCGTAATGTTGCCGCTGCCGATGGCTCTTCGCCTGGACGGGGCTTGGTCTCAACTGGCATGGCTTCAGATGGCGAACTATCCAGGTGCTGGGCCGGCAGGTGCATGGGGGCTTGCGGGGGCATCAGGTTCACCCGGCCAGCTTATTCCGCTGCAGCCCGACTTCCATCAGGCAAGGGGATCCCGGGCGTCCGCGCAGGCTGCTCTGAGCAATACGTTGCGACGGCCCGATCCTTGAGTTGCTCTGCCCAGGCCACCAAACGCTGCGAAGCGCGGACATATTCGAACAGCTCCAGCGGCGTCAGTGAATCCACGTCAGCCTCCGATAGCCTGCGGGCCAACTCAGGCCCCGGCGGTTGCTCGGCCAGGACTGTTCCTTCACGGCGCCACTGGGTGTCTTCGGGAGGTTCTCCCGCCACGAGTTGCCTGAACAGGAAGTCGACCACGCCGGGGCTCATCGCTTTCATGGGGCCGGCAAGGCCTTCGGGTGGCTTGGGAACGTCGTTCATCCTGCCATGTTATTCGAACATATATTCGAAGACAAGGCCTTGGACGCCGGGCGCGGTCAGTTGTTCGCGTTGGCGACGGCCGCCAACTGTGGACCCAACCTGCTGGCCATGAGTCGGTATCCGTCGTTGTTCGGGTGCAATGTGTCGGGCATCAGTGCGGCAGCCTCCTCCGGAGTGAACACTTCCTCGCCATTCACCAGATGGATGCGGATGTCGCCGCGTTCGCGGATTGCCCGGACCACGCCTGTAAGTGCCCTCCTGTAGTCGGCGAGCGTCCACCCGGCCGCATTGGGCATGTCCTCCCGTGGAAGGGACAAAACGGGAGAGATAACAGCGATGGGAACGCCGGGGTGTGCCCGTCGGATGTTGCTGAGGAAACCCAGGACCTGGCTGGCGAATGTCCGTCCCGAAAATGCGGCTACGTTGTAGGTGTTGATGCCCAGGCACAAGGAAATGAAGTCAGCGGGAAGTTGGCCGATGGTGCTCTCAGCTGCTGGGTCCAGTTGGCATTCGCCGCCAAATCCGAGTGACTGCAACTGCCAGCCGTACTGTCTTGCAACCAGCGCTGGCCATGCTTCGGAGGGCCCGTCGGCCTGCCTGCATTGGGTGATGGAACTGCCATAGGCGATCCACCGTTTGCCGGTTTCCGCGGCAACCTTCACGTCCTCGCCTTTCAGCGAAACCTCCAGCACCCTCAGGAAACCGTACTGTGGCAACCACAGCTGAACAGTTGATTGCGGAGGCAGGGCACCCAGATCGAGATCGTGGCTGACGCGTCCCGCGCTGGGCACGCGGTGGCGAAGGACGCCGTTCACCAGGACGTCGAACGGGGACCCATCTTCCGGACCTTCGGCTTCTATCACCAGATGCCCGGACGTCGCCGTCCATGTCGCATGTATTCCGGCGCACATCCTGGCCCGCTCTTCCAAGCCATCCGTGGCCGGGGGCATGAACAGGGCACCGTCAAGGCGCCGGAACTGGTGCCAGCCGTCGGCGTCGTGGACGATCGTGAAAGCTCCAGCCCATTGGGCGTTGACGGATTCCATGCCATAGGACTCTACCGCTGCCCCGGCTCACAGTTGGCTATGAGACCATCGCAGCATGACTTCGCAAGAGACGGCGCCTCCGCGGAAAGCAGGCGGTGGCGGCACGATCTCCTCCCGGCTCACGGGGATAGACGCCGCCCGGGGTGCAGCGTTGCTTGGCATGATGTCCACGCACCTGGTACCAACGTTCGGGCCCTCCCCGCTGTGGGAGCCGACGTTCGTGGGATTGGTCTTTTCGGGGCGGTCTGCAGCACTGTTTGCCGTCCTTGCCGGCATCGGCCTGGCACTGAGTACCGGTAAGCAGGAGCCACGGAAAGGCAGCGAACTGTGGGCCGCCAGGGGTGGCGTCGCCATGCGCGCCCTGGTGATTGCCGTCGTCGGCCTCACCTTGGGAGGCCTGGACGTCAACATCGCCGTCATCCTGGTGCACTACGCCGTACTTTTCCTGTGTATTCTTCCGTTCCTTGGCCTGCGGCTAAGGGCACTGTGTTTCTGGGCGCTGGGGTGGATCCTCGTCTCCCCTGTGCTGGCGTACCTGGTCCGGCCCCTTCTGTTGGACGCCACCCCTCCGCTGCAGCTGGGCCACAACCCGAACAGCGAGGACCTGGGGACGCCCGGGCGCCTTCTCGCCGACCTGTTCTTCACGGGCTACTACCCGGTGTTCCAGTGGATCTCGTATCTCCTGATCGGACTGGTGATCGGCCGTTTGGCGCTGACAACCGCGAAGGTCCAGTTGCGGTTGTTGACCACCGGAATCGTCGTGGCCACCGCCGCGAAGCTCGTCGGATTCCTTGCCATGGAGGCTTGGGGCGGCCGGGCCGCGCTGGAGGCGCTCCCCGGAACCAGGGGCTACCCGCTGGAGAGCATGCTTCAGGTCAACCTGACCGGGCTGGAGCAGACAGGCTCCTGGTGGTGGTTGGCCACCGCGTCCCCGCATGCAGGGACCACCCTGGACCTGCTGCACAGCGGTGGCACGGCGGCCGCTGTGGTGGGTTTCTTCCTGCTGCTCGGCACCGTGGCCGAACGCATCAAGTTCAACGTCCTCTTGGTGCTCAGCGGGCCGGGTGCCATGACGCTGAGCCTCTATTCAGCCCACGTGTGGGTAGTGTCCGGATTCACCAACCAGCCGTTACCTGCAGGGTGGACCGACGAAGGCATGTATTGGACCCAAGCGCTCTGCGCCGTCGCCATTGGCGTGTGCTTTGCCTTGCTCCGGCGCCGCGGGCCTCTGGAATGGGCGGCCCACACGGCGTCGAGGCTGGGCAGCTACCGGCCCGCTGCGGTGGGCTGAGAGCGGAAGAGCTTCACGGCGTCGCGCATTGACGCCCGGGCGCGCTTACGGTCCCCTGAGGCATCGTAGGCGCAGCTCAGCCTGAACCAGGAGCGCCAATCGTCCGGCGCGGCTTCGGCTTCGGCCCGGTACTTCTCAAACTCGGCATCCGCGGCAGCACGGACAATCCGCCCACCCGGCGTACGCGGCAAAGTGTCCTCGGGCAAGCCGCCTTCAGCTTCCAGCACCTTGGCCATCTGCTCCGTGCGGGCGCCGAAGAGGAGCTCACGGATGAGGGCCCACGCACCAACTACGGGCAGGACCAGATAGGCCGCCCCAATGCCCTTGGCCACCAGGTTGGGGTCGCCGAGCAGGAGGAACGAACGCTGCACGGAGACCACCAGGTACAGCACCAACAGCAAGGTGATGGCGCCGACCCAGATTTTGGTGCGGTTCTTCTTCAACGACGTCCAAAAATTTCCCATGGACCTAGAGCCCCAGGTCCAGGTAGCCGTCAAGGCCCACCGTGAGGCCGGGGTGCGCAGCGACCTTGCGCAGTCCAAGCAGGACGCCTGGCATGAAAGAGGCACGGTCAAAGGAATCGTGGCGCAACGTCAACTGCTCGCCGGGCCCGCCAAGGAGGACTTCCTGGTGGGCGACCAAACCGCGAAGCCGGACGCTGTGGACCCGGACACCATCCACGTCACAGCCCCTGGCGCCATCCATCGACGTTTCGGTGGCATCCGGGCTGGCCGGAACCCCGGCTTCCTGCCGCGCCGTGGCGATCAGCTGTGCGGTGCGTACTGCTGTGCCGGAGGGTGCATCCACCTTGTTGGGGTGGTGCAGCTCGATGATTTCAACGGATTCGAAGTACTGGCTGGCCTTGGCTGCGAAAGCAGATGCCAGCACGGACCCGAGGGCGAAGTTCGGGGCGATGAGGACGCCAGTGTCTTGCTTCTGCTCCAACAGGGAACGGAGGGATTCCAGCTTGTCGGCGTTCCAACCAGTGGTTCCCACGACAGCGTGGATCCCGTGCTCGACGGCGAACCGGACGTTGGTCTCGGTGGTGTCCGGAACGGTGAGGTCAACAACATACTGTGCGCCGGCGGTCAGCAGTGTTTCCAAGGAATCGCCGCGGCCCAGGGCGGCTACGAGCTTCATGTCATCGGCTGCTTCCACAGCCTTCACGGCTTCGATTCCCATGCGCCCGTGGGCGCCCAGCACTGCAACAGCAAGTTGTTCGGTCATGCCATTAACCCTACCGCCGGGCCGGAGCCCGGCAGGAACCGTTACTCCTGCCTACTCGCCTGCGCCAACCCACTCGACAGTGCCGTCGGTGAAGAACTGTTCCTTCCAGATGGGAACCTGCGCTTTGACCCGGTCCACCAGCTCGGAGCACACAGCGAACGCCTGCCCGCGGTGGGCTGCTGCTACCGCGCAAACCAGCGCGGGGTCGCCGATCTCCAACATGCCGATCCGGTGGGCGGCCCAAATGCGGACGGGCTGGTCGGCTTCGCCTGAATGCTCTGCGACCAATTGCGCAACGACGTCCGACATGACCTGATGCGCTGTGGGGTGGGCGCTGTAGCTGAGCCGGTCGACGGCCTTGCCGGCGTCGTGGTTCCGCACCACGCCGCTGAAGCTGACCACTGCACCGGCCGTGTCCGATTCAACCGCAGCGATGGCTTGGTCGACGGAAATGGGCTCGGCGCTGAGGACAGCGCTGACTACTTCGAAGTCTGTTTCAGTGCCCATGGCTACCTTCCAGTTGTTCGCACAGGTGCCCGATGACCGGGTCCAGGACAGCCAATCCATCCATGACGCCCTTGGGAGACCCCGGCAGGTTGATGATGAACGTCTTCCCCGCAGCTCCGGCGTGGCCACGGCTCAGCATGGCCATGGGAGTTTTCGCGGTGCCCGCGCGCCGGATTCCTTCCATGATTCCGGGTATTTCCCGGTCCAGGAGCGGAAGCGTCATCTCCGGGGTCCGGTCATCCGGGCTGAGGCCGGTACCGCCGCTCGTGATGACAACGGCAGGGTTTTGCGTCAGGAGGGCCCTGAGGGCAGCTCCCACAGGTTCGCCGTCCGGCACCACCATGGTGGGAAAAGTCTCGAAGCCGTGCTCACTGAGCCAATCGAGGATGATGGGGCCTGTCTCATCGGCGTAGATTCCGGCCGCCGCCCTGGTGGAGGCGATGACGACGCCGGCCTTCCGCGGCCCGTGTGCGTTCGGCTCGCAAGCGCTCATGCGCCGGACTCCCCGTGGGTTGCTTCCCCGGTCAGCGCCCAGTCGCCACTTTTGCCGCCGCTCTTGGCGAGCACGCGGATGTCGGTCAGCACGGCATGCTTGTCCACGGCCTTGATCATGTCGTAAACGCTCAGGGCCGCGACCGATGCTGCAGTCAACGCTTCCATTTCGACGCCGGTCACGCCCCTGGTCTTGACGGTGGCCAGGATTTCCACCGAGTCGGCGCCCAGGTCGAAATCCACTGTGACCTTGGAGATCGGCAAAGGATGGCACAACGGGATCAGCTCGGGAGTCTTCTTTGCCGCCATGATCCCTGCCACGCGTGCCACGGCGAGCGCATCACCCTTGGGCAGCTCACCGGCGCCCAACAGGACCAGTACTTCGGGGGTGGTGCGGACGGTTGCCGTGGCGGTGGCTTCACGCGTGGTGACGGCCTTCGCGGAGACGTCCACCATCTGCGCGGTGCCGTCTTGCCTGAGGTGCGTCAGGCCGCCGGCGTGTTCTGTGGTCGCGGGAGTTTCATTCACAGCATCCATACTTCCACTTCGGCTCCTGCGGCGAGTTCCGTGACGCCGATGGGGATCTGGACCAGGGCATTGGCGCGGGCCAAGGCGTGGACCAGGTGGGACCCGGCGCCCCCTTCCATGCGGAGGACACCGTCCCCTCCCACGGTGCCGCGACGCACCTGGTGCTTGCCGTCCGGCGAGGTCAGCGGTTCGGCCAGGACTGCCTTGCGAACCAGTCGCGGCGCCGGGTGTCCCACGACCTGTGACAGCGCGGGTCGGAGGAACATTTCGAAGGAGACAAGGCAGCTGACGGGATTTCCGGGAAAACCAAGGAATGGAACGTCGTTGAATGACCCCAGACCCTGCGGTCCGCCTGGCTGCATGGCCACAGGCAGGAAGTCGACGGCGTGTCCGGACATGGCCTGGCGGACTACTTCGTAGGCACCTTTGCTCACTCCCCCGGTGGTCACGATGAGGTCAACGGGGCTGTCCGTCTTCCGGGTGTAGCGATGAAGGACAGTCAACAGGCTTGCAGGATCGTCGTCGGAAATTCCGGCACGAACCACGTCCAGGCCGGCCTGCCGCATGGAGGCTTCCAGCAGTGTTCCGTTGGAATCATAGATTTTGCCTGCGGTGAGTTCCTCCCCCGGCTCCACCACTTCATCTCCAGTGGTGACCAGGAGGACGCGCAACGACTCACGAACCTCGACGGTCGCCAGGCCCAGGGCGGCCAACAAGCCAAGTTGCGCCGGCCCCAGCAGGCTGCCGGCGGCCAGGGCCAACGCCCCCTTCTCGATGTCACTGCCAGCGTTTCGGACATAGGTACCGGGAGCGACGGCAGGGACGTCTACAACGGCATCCTTGGCTGTTGCCTCAGGAAATGAGTTCGGCGTCGCCTTTTCGATAGGCACGACGGCGTCAGCTCCGTCAGGGATCATGGCTCCGGTCATGATGGGGGCGGCAAAGCCGGCCTTCAGAGGTGCCGGCGCGGCACCTGCCGGAACGGGCGCAGCCACCCAAAGCTCCGCACCGTCGTCGGGAATGTCCGCGGACCGGACGGAAAAGCCGTCCATCTGGGAATTAGCGAACGGCGGCAGCGAAAGTGGCGCGTAGACATCGACGGCGAGCGCCTTTCCGAGCGCTTCCAGCAACGGCAGGCGACGGTGACCGTTGTTGTTGGTCGCGCCGGTCAGCAGTTCCGCCACTGCTTGACGGTGGTCTGCAACTGATCTGGGCACGGTCATCCTCCTGTGTGGATACGCTGGCTTCCGGGAAATCTCCGGACGTACCCAGACTAGGGCCTCAGCCCACCTTCACGCTGATGGTGTGATAGCCCGTGGCGCCGTCGGGAGCCACCGCGGCCTTGTCTTCGGTCTGCGGCTGGCCCGTGGAGTCGGTAGCCCGCACTTGGATCTCGTAATCGCCTGGCGTGAGGTCGATGCCAAGCTGCCACTGGTACCAAGTATCCGTGGAGATAGCGCTGGCGAGGGTGGCCTGCTGCCATGGTCCGCGGTTGACGCGGAGCTCTACGCGGTTGATGCCCCGGTGCTGAGCCCACGCCACACCGCCGAATTGCACTTGGCCGGCTTGGACTGTCCTGCCGCTGCGGGGTACATCGATGCGGGACTGCGTCTTGATCGGGCCGTGATCGCTCCAGCCGCGGGGCGTCCAATAGGCGGTGTCGTCTGCGAAACGTGTGACTTTGAGTTCCGTGAGCCATTTGGTGGCCGAGACAAAGCCATAAAGTCCCGGCACAATCATGCGCACGGGGAAGCCGTGTTCGAGCGGGAGGGGCTCACCGTTCATTCCCACGGCCAACAGTGCGTCGCGCTCGTCGGTGAGGGCCTCCAAGGGCGTGCTTGCCGTCCAACCGTCGTTGCTGGTGGAGAGCACCATGTCGGCGCCGGCTTTGGGACCGGCCATGGCCAGAAGTTCGCGGACGGGCCACCCCAGCCAGAGGGCATTGCCGATAAGGTCGCCACCGACGTTATTGGACACGCAGGCAATGGTGATGTGACGCTCGGTCATGGGTTTGGCAAGCAGCGTGGCGAAATCCAGTTCGATCTCCCGCTCCACCATTCCAGTGACCTTCAGCTTCCAGGCAGGCGGATCGATGGCAGGCACCGTCAGGGCCGTGTCGATCCTGTAGAAATCGGCATTCGGGGTCACCAAAGGGCTGATGCCATCCACAGGGAGGGTTGCGCCTGCGGGGATGGCCTGTGGTGCTGTGGCGGGCTCGGGGAGTGTCATGGAGCCCCGGAAACCTGAAGCCACCGCCGTCGCCCTGGTCAGGACGGCGGTAACTGTCCCCGCCACGACCGCGGCGATGGATGTTCCGGCGAGCGCGTTCAGGAAGCTCCGTCTGGCCAAGGGCGCAGGATCGTGGCCCTGACCGGCCGGCGTTGTGGTGGACGGAGCCCACGTCGTCAGTCGGCGTATGAGCGTTCGCAACAGCAGCATCGTGACAACCGCCGCGACGATCGGGGCCAGCGCCCCCTGCGGGCTTGCCTGTGCACGCGTCACGACGGCGGTCAGGCCAGCCGCTCCGGCCAACCCGGCCAGTACCAGGCCCCAGCCAGCGCGGCGACGCTCCAGGACTCCCGCGAGCGCTGCCAGCAACCCTGCGACGATCCCGATGGAAGCAATCAACACGACCTTGTCCGCCGTACCGAACAGCTGCACAGCCAGGTCCTTCACAGCCGGAGGCACTGCATCGATCACGGCTCCGCCCAGAGCCGTGACCGGGGAAACCAGGGGGCTCAGGAGGCCGGCGGTCAGTTCACCTGCGGCGATCCCCGCACCTCCCGAAGCCATGCCGGCCGCAGTTGCCCACAAGCGGGGGTGGAGGTGGCCTCGTGGTGTCGGCGGTGCGGCAGGTTCGGCTGCGACCACGCGCGGGTCCGGATTGTCAACGCTGTTGGGCGTGCTCATGATGCGCCTCCTGGGCGTTCGTCATGTGAGGTCCCGGATGTGGCCGGGACGGAAGATGGCGGGTGGGTCTCCGCCGAAAGGGGCACAGCCGGATGGGACACGGCCGGACGTGATCCTGCCGGAAGTGACAGGGTAAAGCGGCAGCCGCCGTCGACGTTGTCCACGGTGACTGATCCGCCGTGTGCCTTGACGATCCCTGCAACCATGCTCAGTCCGATGCCGGCGCCGTTGTAGCTGCCCTGCAGTCCTTCGGCGGTACCGCGGGCGGGGTCTTTCTGCCAGCCTGTTTCAAACAAATGCGGGAGGTCCTCATCCGGAATGCCACCGCACTGGTCCTGCACGGCAATCACTGCGTTGCCGCCCCGTACGTTGCCGTCCCGTCCTACGCTGACGTGGACATCGGTGTCGGGCCGGCTGTAGATGACGGCGTTCAACAGGATGTTCCGCACGGCCCTGGCCAGGCTGGGTCCGTCAGCGACGGCCATGCATTCACGGTCTCCGCCGCCGTCGAGCCTGATGCCGCGTTTGGCGGCCAGCGGCGCCAGGTCAGACAAAGCATCACTGACGAGGTCATAGAGGTCCAGGGGTTCGGCGCGCATGCGGAGGCTGCCGGCCTGGATCTTGGATAGTTCCAGGAGGTCATTGACCATGGCGGTCATCTGCTCGGTCTGCCCGATAATTTTCCGGTAGTAGCCCGGGACATCCGATGCCATGCCGTCCTCAAGTGCTTCTGTCATGGCGCGCATGCTGGCCAGGGGCGTTCGGAGGTCATGCGAAATCCACGAGACAAGCTCCCGCCGGGCAGTTTCGATAGCGGCTTCCCGCTCCCGGGACTCTGCAAGGCTGCGGCTGCTGGCCTCAAGTTCCTGTGCCAGTTCGGCAAGTTCGGACGACATGGCCGGAGCCGTCCCCCGCCCCTCTCCGGCGGTGCTGGCCAAGGTTTCACCGCGACCGAGTCGCCGGGCAGCGTCCACCAGTTGGGCCGCGTCGCGGGAAACACCGGCACCGAGCATGAGTGACAACGCAACGGCTACAGCGGAGGCCATCGCCAGGATGTACCACATGACCTCAAGGTCCCTCGCTGAGATAAACATTGCGTTGAAGGCACTGACCATGCCCGCCACGAGCACCGCAACAGTTGCCACCACCACCAGGCAGATCCGGGCGAGCACCGAGGCGCGGCGAAGCAATCGCAGGAGCATCAAGGTGGTGGCGCCGATGAGCACCGCCCAGAACAGAACCCAGGCGAGGATGGTCCACAGTTCACTGCCCTCCACGGGCACGCTCCTTCGAATCCGGCTGCTCTTCGTGGGCGCCGGCGGAGGAATCGAACCGGTAACCGACGCCCCAGACCGTCTTGAGCAGCTCCGGCTTGGTGGGATTGGATTCGATCTTCTCCCGGAGGCGACGCACGTGGACTGTAACGGTGGACAGATCCCCGAAGTCCCAGCCCCATACGGCCTTGATGAGTTCTTCCCGGCTGAAGACCTGGTTGGGCCGGCGCATCAGGAACGCCAGGAGATCGAATTCGCGAACCGTCAGCGCCAGGGGAACTCCGCCATGTGTGACCGTGCGGGAGGCGGGATCGAGTGCGAGTCCTGCGGCTTCCACCGGTGGTTCGGGCGTGAACTCCCTGATGCTCCGCCGCAGCACCGACTTCACCCGGAGAACGAGTTCCCTGGGCGAGAAGGGCTTGGTGACATAGTCGTCGGCTCCCATCTCCAAACCGAGGATCCGGTCGTCTTCGGTGCCCAACGCCGTCACCATGATCACCGGTACGCTCATGGTTTGGCGGAGCCGGCGACACACCTCAACGCCGTCCAGTCCGGGCAGCATGCGGTCCAGGATCACCAGGTCGGGTTGACGCGATGCAGCGACCTTGAGTGCGGTGAAGCCGTCCCCTGCCATATCAACCTGGAACCCTGCCTGAAGCAGGTAGTCGCGCACGACGGCAGCGATGGTCTCCTCGTCTTCGACCAGGAGGATCCGGCGGTTTCCTGGTTCCGCTGGTGGTGTCGTTGATGTGCTCACGCTTTCAGCATAGGTTTGCCAACGGTGACCGGCACGCGATCCGGGCGTCCGGGACGCAAGTGTATGGAATCCGTAAGAACTGTGTGACTGTTACCGGTGTCACTTATCCTGCCAGGGTGGCGTAGCCTGAATTTATGAGTGTTCAGCTGGGCATGCCGGTGCCCCCTTCGGGCGTTGCCGCAGGAAACAAGGAAACTGGCGTCGCGGTCCCGCCGCCGCGTCCCACAGGCACGCCTGCAGGTTTGTGGGACCGCTATGGCAGGCGGGCTACGGATATGCGCCTGTCCCTGACGGACAAATGCAATCTGCGCTGTACCTATTGCATGCCGGCCGAGGGACTGGAATGGCTCTCGAAAACCGCCGTGATGACCAAGGACGAAATCATTCGTATCGTCCGGATCGGCGTCAACGCCCTGGGTGTGCGGGAACTCCGTCTCACAGGCGGCGAGCCCTTGGTCCGTGCTGACCTGGTGGACATTATTTCCGGTCTTCGGAGCGACCACCCGGAACTCCCCATCTCCATGACCACCAATGGTGTGGGTCTGGATAAGAAGGCAGCGGCGCTGAAGGCAGCGGGCCTCACCCGGATCAACGTCTCGCTCGACTCCCTGCACGAGGAGACCTTCACCAAACTCACCCGCCGTCCCTTCCTGGATCGTGTCCTGGCCGGCGTCGATGCCGCTTGGGCAGCCGGCCTGGGTCCGGTCAAACTAAATGCCGTGCTGATGCGCGGGATCAACGACGCCGAATCACCGGACCTGCTGGCATGGGCCTTGGGCCGCGGCTACGAGCTTCGCTTCATCGAACAGATGCCTTTGGACGCCGATCATGGGTGGACCCGGCGCAACATGATCACGGCAGCGGAGATCCGCGATCTGCTGTCCCGCGACTTCGTGTTGGGCCAGGACCCCCGCGAACGGGACGGCGCCCCGGCAGAACGCTTCGAAGTACGACGCCGGGACTCCGCTTCCGGTGAAGCCGAGGGCCCGGTCCTCGGTACAGTTGGCATCATCGCCTCGGTCACCGAGCCGTTCTGTTCGGACTGCCGCCGGACTCGCATCACTGCCGAGGGCAAGATCATGAGCTGCCTCTTCTCCCGCGAAGAGTTCGACCTCCTGGGCCTGCTTCGTGAAGGTGCCACGGACGATGAGCTTGCGGAGCGGTGGCAGGATGCCATGTGGGTCAAGCCCAAGGCCCACGGCATGGACCACACTGGTCTCGGCGCAGCGGACTTCGTCCAGCCGGACCGCAGCATGAGCGCAATCGGAGGCTGAACCCTTGCTTGTCCGTTACTTCGCTGCCGCGCGCGCGGCCGCCGGGGTGGAAGAAGAACATCATGTCCTCCCGGAAGGATCCAGCCTGGAGGCCCTGCTGGAAGCTGCCCTCGCCGTCGAGCGCCCGCTGCCTCCGGAAGGAACACCACCGCTGGACCGCATCGTGGCGCGCAGCAGCTTCCTCCGCAATGAGGTGGCCGTGCGGGACCGTTCGGCTCCGCTCGGTGCGCAGGACATCATCGATGTCCTGCCGCCTTTCGCCGGCGGCTGAGGCTCAGGCCTTCCTGAACACGCTCTTCAACAAGGGGCTGAAGTCTGCTGTCCCTTCGAGCCGGAGGTCGGCTGTGTGCACCAGGACGCCATCTTCGACGCGGAAAGTGTGCCTGGCAACGCCGTCGGCTGTTCGCCGATCCACGGTCAACGTACCTGCGTTCCACGTTCCCCGAACGGGGCTGGCAGGCGGCCGACCCATGCTGTCCACGTAGTACCACAGGGTGTCTCCGTGGTCCCGGTCCACCGTGAACATGCCGTGCCCCTCAAAATGCGCGCCGTCAGCTTCGCGGTGCCTGTAGCTCTGGACCACGGCGTACCCTCCGGCGGCCCTGGTGAATACCACCTCGGCGTCGGCTGTCCGGGCGCTCCCCCACGGCGAGGCCGCTATCTCCGTGATTCCCCGCCAGTGACCGATGAAGTCGTGCAGCATCTCCGCAGCTTGGCCGCTTGAGGGCAGATCCATCACGTCTCCAAAGTAGTCAGGGCAGCATCATCACCGTGTGATCATGCTGCCCTGCTGACAGTGCGGGAGTCCAGAGACTTAGAGCCCGAACGTCTCGGTTTCCTCGAACGGACCAACGACAGTGATGGTGCGGGGCGCCGCTGCGAGCTCTCGGGCCAGGTCCTGCACTTCCTGCACCGTGACGGCCTGGATCCGGGCAAGGGTCTCGTCGATGTCCTGGAATTCTCCGGACACGAGCTCGGCCCGGCCCAGCCGTGACATCCGTGAACCCGTGTCCTCGAGCGCCAGGACAATTCCACCGCTGAGCTGTCCCACTGCCTTGCGGAGTTCTTCCTCGGTAATGCCATCCTTGGCCAGCTTCTCCAGCTCAACGCCCAGGAGCTCCAGCACCTGGCGGACCTTGGAAGGGGTGCAACCGGCGTACATGCCGAAGTATCCGGCATCAGCGTAGGCGGCCGTGAAGGAGTACGTGGAGTACACCAGGCCACGCTTCTCGCGGATCTCCTGGAACAGCCTGGAGGACATGCCTCCGCCCAGGACAGCGTTGAGCACGCTCATGACGAAACGGCGGTCATCCGTTGCAACGATGGTGGGGCAACCCATAATGATGTTGGCCTGCTCCACGGGCCGCTTGACCACATGCAGGCCCGACGTCCCCGTGATGACAGCCCGTTCAGTCCCACGGCGTTTAACGGGAGCCGCATCAGCATCCAGCTGCCAGCCCGCAGCCGTCAGGGCATCGAGCACAAGGTCACAGACGACGTCGTGATCCAGGCCGCCGGCGGCGGTGATGACCAGTTCCTCAGGGCGGTAGTAGCGCTGGTAGTGCGCCCAGACCGAGTCCCGTGCCACAGCTTTGATGGCGTCAGGCGTTCCACCGATGGGGCGGGCCAGCGGATGCCTTCCAAGCACAGCTTCCACAAATTTCTCGTGCGCAACGTCGGTGGGATCATCGCTGTCCATCGCGATTTCCTCAAGGATGACGTCGCGTTCCTGCTCCAGTTCAGCAGGATCGAGGACCGCGCCGGTGATCATGTCGGCAATAACGTCGATGGCCATGGGCAAGTCCGTGTCCAGGACCCTGGCGAAGTAGCAGGTGCTCTCCTTCGCAGTGGCCGCATTCGATTCTCCGCCAACCTCGTCGAAAGCCGATGCGATCTCCAAGGCGGTGCGCCTCTTGGTGCCTTTGAACAACAAATGCTCAAGGAAGTGCGTGGAACCGTGCTGGCCGTCCGCCTCGTCGCGCGAACCCACTGCCACCCAAAAACCGATGGTGGCCGAACGCTGACCGGGCATTGCCTCGGTCAGGACGCGCACGCCGCCGGGCAGGACTGAGCGCCGGACGACGGAACCGCCCTCGGCACCATGGATCAATTCGCCGCCCGGAAGGGTCTGCTCCAACGGCAAGGGTACGACAGTCATCAAGGCCTTTCAGGTTTTCGGGTTAAGGCCGGAAGGGCCGGTGGAGCTTTTTCAAGCCCACCGGCCCCGCCGGGTGTACTGCTTACAGACTACTCTGCGGACTCTTCAGCGGCCTCGGCCGGTGCGTCCTCTGAAGCTGCGCCCTCTTCCTCGGCAACAACCGGGGACAGGGAGAGCTTTCCGCGGTCGTCGATCTTGGTGATCTCGACCTGGACCTTCTGGCCCACGGAGACAACATCATCAACGTTGTCCACACGCTTGCCGTTGGCCAGCTTGCGGAGCTCGGAGATGTGCAGCAGGCCGTCCTTACCCGGGGTCAAGGAGACGAAGGCGCCGAAGGTGGTGGTCTTGACGACCGTACCCAGGTAGCGCTCACCGATTTCCGGTACCTGCGGGTTGGCGATGGCGTTGATGGCGGAACGTGCTGCATCGGCAGACGGACCGTTGGTAGCGCCAATGTAGACCGTGCCGTCATCTTCGATGGAGATGTCCGCGCCCGTGTCTTCCTGGATCTGGTTGATCATCTTGCCCTTGGGGCCAATGACCTCGCCGATCTTGTCCACGGGGATCTTGACGGCGATGACGCGCGGAGCGAACTCGGAGAGCTCGTCCGGGGTGTCGATCGCTGCGTTGATGACCTCGAGGATGTGGAGGCGGGCTTCGCGGGCCTGCTTCAGTGCTGCTGCCAGCACGGAAGCGGGGATACCGTCAAGCTTGGTGTCCAGCTGGATGGCCGTGACGAACTCGGACGTACCGGCAACCTTGAAGTCCATGTCGCCGAAAGCGTCTTCGGCGCCGAGGATGTCGGTCAGCGCTGCGTAGCGGGTCTGACCGTCAACCTGGTCGGAAACCAGGCCCATGGCGATACCGGCAACTGCTGCCTTCAACGGCACACCGGCGTTGAGCATGGACAGCGTCGAAGCACAGACCGAGCCCATGGACGTCGAGCCGTTGGAGCTGAGGGCCTCGGATACCTGGCGGATGGCGTACGGGAACTCTTCACGCGTCGGCAGAACCGGAACCAGGGCGCGCTCTGCAAGGGCACCGTGGCCGATTTCGCGGCGCTTCGGGGAACCGACGCGGCCGGTCTCACCGGTGGAGTACGGCGGGAAGTTGTAGTTGTGCATGTAGCGCTTGCGCGTTACCGGCGACAACGAGTCGATCTGCTGCTCCATCTTGAGCATGTTCAGCGTGGTGACACCCATGATCTGGGTCTCGCCGCGCTCGAAGATGGCCGAACCGTGGACGCGGGGCAGAACCTCTACCTCGGCGGTGAGCTGGCGGATGTCCGTCAGGCCACGGCCGTCGATGCGGATCTGGTCCTTGAGGATGCGCTGGCGCACAACCTGCTTGGTGACCGAGCGGAAAGCTGCGGACAGTTCCTTCTCGCGGCCTTCGAAGGTACCGGCAAGCGCGCCCAGGACTTCGTCCTTGAGCTCGTCAGAGGCGTTGTCGCGGTCCTGCTTGTCAGCGATCTGGAAGACAGCAGCCAGCTTGTCGGCAGCAGCGGCTTCAACAGCGGCGTAAACATCGTCCTGGTAGTCCAGGAACACGGGGAACTCGACGGTGGGCTTGGCAGCGCGTGCAGCCAGGTCCGCCTGTGCTTCACAGAGTGCCTTGATGAAGGGCTTTGCAGCCTCGAGGCCCTCGGAGACAACCTCTTCGGTGGGAGCCGTGGCGCCCTGTTCCTTGATGAGGTTCCAGGAGTTGTCCGTGGCTTCGGCTTCAACCATCATGATGGCGACGTCGTCACCCGTGATGCGGCCGGCTACAACCATGTTGAAGACGGCGTTCTCAAGCTGGGAGTGCTTGGGGAAAGCAACCCACTGCGAACCATGCTCATCGGCGATGAGGGCGACGCGGACGCCACCGATCGGGCCGGAGAACGGGAGGCCGGAAAGCTGCGTGGACATCGAGGACGCGTTGATGGCGACGACGTCGTAGAGCTCATCGGGGTTGATCGCCAGGACGGTGACCACGATCTGGACCTCGTTGCGCAGGCCCTTGACGAACGCGGGGCGCAGCGGACGGTCCATGAGGCGGCACGCCAGGATGGCTTCGGTGGACGGGCGGCCTTCGCGGCGGAAGAACGAGCCCGGGATGCGGCCGGCAGCGTACATGCGCTCTTCAACGTCAACCGTCAGCGGGAAGAAGTCGAAACCTTCGCGCGGCTGCTTGCCTGCGGTGGTTGCGGAAAGCAAGGCAGTGTCTTCGTCGATGTAGACCATCGAAGCGCCGGCTGCCTGCTTGGCAAGGCGGCCGGTTTCGAAGCGAATGACGCGCTTGCCGAAACGACCGTTGTCGATAATGGCTTCGGAGAACTGGATTTCGGGACCCTCCATAGAGAGTCACCTCCGTTTCTGTTAGCGGAAGTCCGCCGCATCAACCCAGGCCTCTTCTTTTTTCCTGGCCTGTACGACACCCGGTCATCGATCGAGATCCACGGGCGTCATCACCACAGATGAGCTTCCCGGGAATCACTACCGAGGACCGCGAATGCGCGATGCGGTTGATTCCTGTTTTTAGTTGTTGGTGAAGAAGGCGGCCCGTTCCGGACAGGAGCGGGCCGCCCCTAAAGGCAGACTAGCGGCGCAGGCCGAGACGCTCGATGAGCGCACGGTAGCGGGCGATGTCGGTGTTCTTCAGGTAGGTAAGCATGCGCTTGCGACGACCAACCATGGCCAGCAGACCGCGCTGGGTGTGGAAGTCGTGCTTGTGCTCCTTCATGTGCTCAGTCAGATCCTTGATCCGCTGGGTCAGGACTGCAACCTGGACCTCGGGCGAACCGGTGTCGCCTTCAGAGGTTGCGTATTCCTTGATGATGGACTGCTTTACAGCGGCGTCAAGTGCCACGTGAACTCCTAGAGTTGTGCCGTGCCTCCCGGTGCAGCGCCTCGCTGACGGGTTGCCTTTGATGCGTTGCCGCACACAAAAACAGGTCCAGCCGCCACGGACTGCAGCCGGATCCACTGATCAGTTTACCGGCAGGTCAGCAGTGTTGTCGAAAATGGCCCTAGCGCGTGGCCAGCAGCTCGTGGGCCTGGGCTACGTCCAGGCACATTTGCTCGACCAACGCCTCAGGTCCGCGGTAGGCCACCATGCCGCGCAGCCGCTGTGTGAATTCGACAGCCACGGTCTGGCCGTAGAGATCGAAATCCTCCACGTTCTCCTCCGGGCGGTCAATGACATGTGCTTCGACCTGGCGGCTCACGCCATCGAAGGTGGGGTTGGAACCAACGGAGATGGCTGCGGGCCAGCGCGTGCCGGATTGGTCGATCAACCATCCTGCGTAGATGCCGTCCGCGGGAACATAGCCAGTGGAATCCGGGGCAAGGTTTGCTGTGGGGAAACCAAGATCGCGGCCGCGGGCTGCGCCGTGTACCACTTCACCACGCATGCGGTGCGGGCGGCCCAGCACAGCTGCGGCTGTCACGACGTCGCCTTCGGCCAAGGCTTCCCGCACCCAGGTGGAGGAGCAGCGGCGGTCTGTGTCGCCGTCGTCGTGGACCGGGAAACCCCCCGCGCCGAATTCGTTGACTACCTGCACACCAAAGCCGAGCGCTTCGCCCAACTCCTGCATGGTGAGGACGTCGCCCACGTTGCCGGCACCAAAGCGGAGGTCATGGCCTACAACGACGTGTGCCGCGTGGAGCCCGTCAAGGAGGACGTCGCGGACGAACTGTAGTGGCGTCATCGCGGCCAGGTCCAGGGTGTACTTCATGACCAGCACGGCATCAACGCCGGTGTCACCAAGGGCATCAAGTTTGTCCTGCAGCCCCATGATCAGTTCCGGAGCCGCATCCGGCCTGTGGACCTGGGCAGGGTGGGGGTCGAACGTCACCGCAACCGACGGAATGTTGTGCCGTTTGGCGGTATCGGTCAGTTGCGACAGGACATGCTGGTGGCCGCGATGGACGCCGTCAAAATTCCCGAGGGTAACGACAGTAGGTCCGAAGTCCTTGGGGACTTCGGTGGGATCGTTCCAGATGTGGACCATCAACCTCGCCTTTTACTGCAGATATTCGTTCCGCCCGGCAACCTCCCGGCGCCGGAACATTCTAAGGTTACCCGGAAGGGCAGCCGGCTCAGGACGGCCGGCGCTTGTTGAGCCACAGAAGGCCAAGGACCGGAAGGATCAGCGGCACGAAGCCATAGCCCCGGCCGAACAGCGACCACACAGTGTCGTGCGGGAACGCGACGGGGTCGAAGAGGCTGATGGCCCCGACCACCAGGACGCCAATGAGCTCGGTGAGGACGGCGGCGACCGAAACCTTGAACCACGTGCGGCCCGGCTTGGCCAGCGAAACGGTGGCCACGATATACACGACGGCGGCGAACGCCGACAGGATGTGCGCCAGCGGAGCTTCGGCGAACTTGGTAGCGATCTGGTAGCCAGCGCGTGCCGTCGCCGACAGCGCGAACACGGCATACACCGCGATCAGGAGACGGCCGGGACCAGTATTCCTGGTGTCCTTCAGCTGCGGCTTCCGGTTCGCGGAGTTTGTCTCGGTTCCAGTCACGTTGTGTTCTTCCTTCAAGGTCAGTACCAGATCTGGTTCATGCGGGCGCCCATCACGATCACCGTGACGCCCACTGCCGCCAGGACGAAGTTGCTCCAGCGGGTTCGTTCGAGGATGGCCCAATAGACAGCTCCCAACGGGATCATCAGCGCCGTGACCAAGTAGCCCCAAAACTCCCATGTTTCCCCGGCGATTTGTTCGCCCATGGCAACGCGGACGATCGAACCCACCAGATACACCAGCAGCACCAGTTCAACGGCAAGCACGGAAAAGATGGTGGGGTCGTTGGGCGCTTTCTTCATGAGGCCGGCCACGACGCACATGATGGTGGACACCAATCCGATGATCAGGAGGGCGTAAAAATATCCGTCCATGCCTAGTTCGCCTGCCCGGTTCCCTCGCCGGTACTGGAACCCGGCCCAGATCCCGGCGCAAAGACCAGCACCGGCTTGGCGAAGCTCCCGGTGTCAGCCAGCAGTGCTACCAGTTCCCCGGACGGCGCGAACGCTGCAGCCGGATTCTCGGCCGTGGCAGCGTCGGGGGTCCCTGCTCCCGGGCCGGCGGCGATGCGGCGGCCGAAGGAGATCTCCGTGGTTTCTTCCTCGCTCAGTTCCCGGTTGGGCATGAGGGCGCGGGCGGCGAGTGACATTTCCAGGACCTCGAGATCCTCTGCCAACTCCTCAAGGGTGCGGGCCTGCTCCAACGAGTAGGGACCCACGTGGGTCCTTCGAAGTGCCGTGAGGTGGCCGCCGACAGCCAAGTCGTTGCCGAGGTCCCGGGCCAGGGCCCTGATGTACGTTCCCGAAGAACATTCCACGGTGACGTCGACGTCAACTACCCTGCCGCCGTCGACCCTGGTGATGGAGTGGACCTCGAAGCGGTGAATGGTGACCGGGCGGGCGGCGAGCTTGACCTCTTCGCCCGAGCGGACACGGGCGTAGGAGCGTTCACCGTTGACTTTGATGGCGCTGACGCTGCTGGGCACCTGTTGGATGGGGCCTGTGAGCGCGGCAACACCGGCCGCGATGGCGTCGTCTGTGACATCCGCAGCGCTGCGGGCCTCCGTAACGTCGCCTTCGGCGTCGTCGGTGATAGTGGTTTCACCGAGCCTGATGGTGGCGGTGTACGTCTTGGACGTGCCCACGATGTAGGTCAGCAGGCGGGTCGCCTTATTAATGCCGAGCACCAGGACACCTGTGGCCATGGGATCCAGGGTCCCCGCGTGCCCCACTTTCCGGGTACCAGCCAGCCGCCGCATCCGGCCAACCACATCATGGCTGGTCCATCCCTGCGGTTTGTCAACGATTACCAGTCCAGAAAGCACGCTTACCAGTATATGGGTGGCTAGGATGGCTCCCATGCCTGAGCTTGCCCCGCACGTGCGCGACGTCCCAGTGAACCAGATCCGTGAGATCACCGAGGCCGCCTGGGCGACGCCCGGCGCGATCGTCCTCAGCATCGGGGAACCGGGGTTTGCCCTCCCCCGCCATGTCCTGGACGCCGGCATTGCCTGCCTTGACCGTGATGAGACCAACTACACACCGAACGCCGGGATTCCGGCGCTCCGTGAAGCCTTCGCAGCCCGTTTCCGCGAACAGCAACGTGTTCAGATCGGGGCGGAGCGCGTCTATGTGGTGGACGGAGCCCAGCAAGGCCTGCACTTCGCCATGAGCCTCCTGCTCTCCCCCGGAGATGAGATCCTCATTCCCAACCCCGGCTACCCCACCTTTGCCATGACGAGCCGCCTCCTCCACGCGGTACCTGTGCAGTATCCGCTGTACCCTCAAAACGACTTCCAGCCGCATATCGAGGACATCGAGGCACTCATCACGCCCCGGACCAAGGTCTTGATGCTGAACTCGCCCTCCAACCCCTTGGGGGCAGTCATCAGCGAAGATGCCACCCGCCAACTGGTGGACCTGGCTGTGCGGCATGATCTTTGGATCATTTCGGACGAGTGCTACGAAGCCTTCACCTTCGACGTCCCGCATATCAGTCCGGCCCGCTTCGACAGCGATGTTCCCGGCGAAGCCCGCGTGTTCACGTCCATGACCTTGTCCAAAACGTATGGGCTCACGGGCCTGCGTATCGGGGCATTGGTTTGCCCGCCGGGCCTGGAACAAAAGATGAACAATGTCATGGAGGCGATCGTTTCCTGCGTCGCCTCACCGTCGCAGTACGCTGCGCTGGCTGCGCTGACCGGACCCCAGGACTACGTTTCCAACGCGCGCGAACACTACCGCAGCAACCGGGACGCGGCTTCGGCCGTGCTGTCGGAGAAGGGTATCCGCTATCTGGGTGCACAAGGAGCGTTCTATTTGTGGACCGATGTGTCGCACGTCAGCGATGGGGATGTCCGCACCTGGGTGCGCAAATTCCTGGCGGATTCCGGGGTGTCGTTCGCGCCGGGAACTGCGTTCGGGTCCATCGGCGAGGGTTGGATCAGGATCGCCCTTTGCGGTGGGCAGCAAGACCTGCTCGACGGCGTCAGGCGCCTGCCAGCGACCGTTTAGCACCGCGGCGGTACTGGTCATTCGGACTAGTAGGCGGTCCGGCGGGAGTGGTTCAGCCAGGCTTCGAACGGGTCACCGGATGCGGCCACCTCCGCCTGCTCTACCGGAAGCAGCTCAGGCCTGGTACCGGCGAAGTATTCGTAGAACACGGCGTCATCAAAGCCCGCCCGGGCAGCACCATGCCTGTCCGCTGCGAAGTAGACGTGACCGATCCTGGCCCACAGGGTAGCCGACAAACACAGTGGGCAGGGCTCGCAACTGGCATAGAGCACGGCACCGCTGAGGTCGAACTTCTGCATTGCGGCCGCTGCCCGACGAATCGCCACCACTTCGGCATGGGCGGTGGGGTCGTGGTCACGTGTCACCCGGTTCACTCCCTCATGGACAGTTCCGTCCGGGGTGACCACGACGGCGCCGAAAGGACCGCCGCCGTCGGAAACGTTCTGCACCGCCAGGCGGATAGCACGGTTCAGGTATTCATCACGCTGCTGAGCACTGTGCGCCGACATGCTCTGATCCTAACGAGTTTGAGTACAGCTCATGCCCCTAAAACGCAGTCTTAGGGGCATGAGCTGTACAAAAAACCCTGAGGTTCTAGCGGTTGGCGTCTTCGTCGAGTTCGTTGTCGCCGGAGAGGTCTGTGTCCTCTTCGTCGAAGTCGTCCTCGTCGATGTCTTCAGGGGCGTCGCCCTTGTAGGGGTCTGCTTCGCCTGCATGCTTGGCGCTGGCAGCCAAAGCGGCTACCTCGGCGTCGCGACGCTTGGCTTCACGCAGCAACTCCTCAAGGTTCGAGGCGTTGACCGGAATCTGGTCGGCAACGAACTCGAGGGTCGGGGTGAGCCGGACCGTGATGTTGCGGCCAACTTCCTGCCGCAGCACACCCTTGGCCTTTTCCAAGGCGCGGGCGGCATCAGCGTGGGCTACCTCGTCACCGAAGACGGTGTAGTAGATGGTGGCGTGCTGAAGGTCGTTGGTGACGCGGGCGTCGGTCACCGTGATGGACTCGACACGAGGATCCTTCACGCGACGTCCGAGGGCTTCTGCGACGACGACCTTAATCCGCTGTGCCAGCTTGGCAGCGCGTGCGGGATCAGCCATGACTTCCTCCTGGAAAGTAGAAACGGGGACGGAACGGGTCCGCCGGGGCAACCCGACGGACCCGTTCCAAACGGAACCTAGACGCGCGGCTTTTCGCGCATCTCGAAGGTCTCGATGATGTCGCCTTCGTTGATGTCGTTGAAGGAGCCAAGACCAATACCACACTCGAAGTCGGTACGGACTTCGGTTGCGTCATCCTTGAAGCGCTTGAGCGTCTCAACGGTGAGGTTGTCACCGATGACCTTGCCGTCGCGGCTGACACGTGCCTTCGTGTTACGGCGGATGATGCCCGTGCGGACGATCGAGCCTGCGATGTTGCCGAACTTGGAGGAACGGAAGACTTCGCGGACCTCGGCAGTGCCGAGCTGGACCTCTTCGTATTCCGGCTTGAGCATGCCCTTGAGAGCCATCTCAATGTCATCGATTGCTGCGTAGATGACCGAGTAGAAGCGCATATCCACGCCTTCGCGGTCAGCCAGTTCAGCAACGCGCTCTGCCGGCTTGACGTTGAAGCCGATGATGATGGCGTTGTCCACCGTTGCGAGGTTGACGTCGTTCTGCGTGATGGCACCCACACCGCGGTGGATGACACGGAGCTGAACGTCGTCGTCTCCGACGTCGATCTTGAGCAAGGCGTCTTCGAGGGCTTCCACGGCACCGGACACGTCACCCTTGAGGATGAGGTTGAGGGTGTCGATCTTGCCTTCTGCAACGGCCTGGTCGAAGTCTTCCAGGCTGATGCGCTTGCGGCGCTTGGCCAGTGCGGCGTTGCGGTCGGCAGCTTCACGCTTCTCGGCGATCTGGCGGGCCGTACGCTCGTCAGGAGTCACCAGGAAGGTGTCACCTGCACGCGGCACGTTGGACAGGCCGAGGACCTGGACCGGGCGGGACGGCAGCGCGACATCAAGTGCCTCGCCGTTCTCGTCGAACATGGCGCGGACGCGGCCGTGAGCCGTACCGGCCACGATCGTGTCGCCCACGGCCAAGGTACCGGACTGCACCAGGACGGTGGCAACAGCACCGCGGCCCTTGTCGAGGTTCGCTTCGATGGCAATGCCTCGAGCGTCCTTGTCCGGGTTGGCACGCAGATCCAAGGCGGCATCGGCCGTCAGCAGGACAGCGTCGATCAGTTCGTCGATATTGAGGTTCTGGCGTGCAGAGACCTCAACGAACATGGTGTCGCCACCGTATTCTTCGGGAACCAGGCCGTACTCGGTCAGCTGGCCCTTGACCTTGTCAGGGTTGGCGCCTTCCTTGTCGATCTTGTTCACCGCGACGACGATCGGCACGTTTGCTGCCTGCGCGTGGTTGAGTGCTTCCACCGTCTGCGGCATAACGCCGTCGTCGGCTGCGACAACCAGGATCGCGATATCGGTGACCTTGGCACCGCGTGCACGCATGGCCGTGAAGGCCTCGTGACCGGGGGTGTCAATGAAGGTGATGTCGCGGGCCGTGCCCTCGTGGACGTGGCTGATCTGGTAAGCACCGATGTGCTGGGTGATTCCACCGTGCTCGCCGGCCACAACGTTCGAGTTGCGGATGGCGTCCAACAGGCGGGTCTTACCGTGGTCAACGTGACCCATGACGGTGACAACCGGCGCACGGGCTTCGAGGACGTCGTCGCCTTCGGCGTCGAGTTCGTCCTGGATGTTGATGTCGAACTGGTCCAGCAGCTCGCGCTCTTCGTCCTCAGGGGAAACAACCTGGAGCTTGTAGCCAAGTTCGGCACCAAGCAGGCCAAAGGTGTCTTCGTCGAGGGACTGCGTAGCCGTGGCCATCTCACCGAGGTGGAACAGCACGGTCACGAGCGACGCGGGGTTCGCATCGATCTTCTCGGCAAAGTCCGTGATGGACGAGCCACGACGCAGACGGATGATGGTCTCGCCATCACCGCGGGGTACTGATACGCCGCCCAGCGACGGAGCACTCATCTGCTCCAGTTCCTGGCGCTTTGCACGCTTCGACTTGCGCTGCTTGCCGCGACCGGCACCGCCCTTGCCGAAGGCACCCTGGGTGCCACCGCGACCGCGGCCACCCTTGCCGAAGCCACCGCCGGCGGGAGCGCCGCCACCGGTACCTGTACCAGGTGCGCCACCCGGACGACCGGGTCCGCCACCGGGACGGCCTGCGCCACCCGGACGGCCTGCGCCACCGGGAGCCGGACGCTCAGTGCGGTTGGGCATCATGCCCGGAGTAGGACGGTTTCCGCCACCGGGACCACCGGCGGGACGCGGAGCACCCGGACGGGGTGCACCGGGACGCGGAGCACCCGGACGGGGACCACCGGTGCCCGCTGCGGGACGGGGACCGCCCGTGCCGGCCGCGGGACGGGGACCGCCGGGGCGTTCGCCGTCGTTGCGGCGCTCACCACGGGGCATACCCTGCGACGGAGCAAACGGGTTGTTGCCCGGACGCGGCGGACGATCGCCATCGCCACCACGGCCGCGGGGCATGCCCTGGGACGTAGCAAACGGGTTGTTGCCCGGACGGGGACCGCCCGGACGCGGAGCCTGGCCACCCTGACGTGCCGGAGCCGGAGTCTCTGCCTTGGGAGCAGGACGGGCGCCGGGCTTGGCAGAGACCGGGGTGGACGCGGCGGGAGCCGCGGGTGCTGCCGGAGCCGGTGCCGCGGGAGCAGGAGCTGCCGGAGCAGCCGCTGCAGGCGCCGGGGCCGGAGCCTTGGGTGCTGCAGGTCCGGGTGCCGGAGCGGCCGGACGTGATGCTGCGGGACGGGTTGCCGCCGGAGCAGCTGCGGGAGCGGCGGCCTTTGCGGCACCGGCACCCGGATAGGCGTCGCGAAGCTTCTTCACGACGGGGGCCTCAATGGTGGAAGAGGCGGAGCGAACGAATTCGCCCAATTCCTGCAGTTTTGTTACTGCATCTTTGGAAGTAATACCGAGCTCTTTAGCGAGCTCATGTACGCGGACCTTGGCCACATTTCTCCTGTCTCGGTCCGCACCGAGCCAGGCACGAACCGTCTACTTCTTACTGCGGGCCCTTGTCGCAATCGCGACAGAAAGGCCCATTGCAGAGCGCAACAAAGTTGTCATCGTTACGCACTCATCGCTGGGAACTCATCGGGTTTCCATCAGTTTTCTGACCCGCTTTCAGGTTTGGACGGTTTTCCCGTGGCGGCCTGGGCCTCCACAAGTGGCGTGCCCGGCATCAGATATCTTTCAACGGCGCCCGTTTCGGCAGCGCCTGCAAGGGCCCTTCCGAAAGCGCGCCGCTTGATCGCCAATGCCAAGCACTTTTCGCTGGGGTGCAGCCACGCACCCCTGCCGGCCATCCGGCGTCGTTCATCCACCAGGACAGCGGACGAACCGCCGCCTTGGGCGACCAGCCGGACAAGCTCGGACCGGGAGCCTTGCTTCCGGCATCCGATACACGTGCGAACAGGCCCCTGGCCGTGTTCCAGCAGTTCAGCCACGACGTGTCCAACCTGCCTTACGCTTCTGGCGCCCGACGGGCCCCGGTCCTGCAAACGCAGCTGAGGCACGCCAAAGCGCGCGGATACCGGACGTAAGCCCGGTTCCATCTAGTCTAGCCCCCCGGCCCCGCACTCCCGAAACCAGGTACGCCGCAAGCGCGGCGCGGAACCGGCGGCATGGGCCGCCGGTTGGAGTGTTAGTCGACCTTCGCCGGAGCGGCGTCGGAGATGATATCGATCCGCCAACCGGTCAGCTTTGCTGCGAGCCGGGCGTTCTGACCCTCTTTGCCGATCGCCAGCGAAAGCTGGTAATCGGGCACCACTACGCGGGCTGAACGGGTTGCCTCGTCGGTAATAGTGACGGAATTCACTCGCGACGGCGACAGGGAGTTGGCGATGAAGGTTGCCGGGTCATCGCTGAAGTCGACGATGTCGATCTTTTCATCGTTCAGTTCCGTCATGACGGCACGGACGCGCGAACCCATTTCACCGATGCAGGCACCCTTGGCGTTAACGCCCGGAGTGTTCGCCTTGACGGCAATCTTGGTGCGGTGGCCGGCTTCGCGGGCAAGTGCCACAATCTCCACGGAGTGGTCCGCGATCTCCGGAACTTCCATTTCAAACAACTTGCGGACCAGTCCGGGGTGCGAACGGGACAGCGTGATGGACGGACCCTTGGCACCACGGTGGACATCCACCACGAAAGCGCGCAGGCGGCTTCCGTGGAGGTACTTCTCGCCGGGAACCTGCTCGGGCGGCGGCAGCAGTGCCTCAACAGACCCAAGGTTGACTTGGATCATGTGCGGGTTGTTGCCCTGCTGGATCATGCCGGCCACAAGTTCGCCTTCACGGCCCTTGAACTCGCCCAGCACATTGTCATCCTCAACGTCGCGAAGACGCTGCAGGATGATCTGGCGTGCCGTGCTGGCAGCGATGCGGCCGAAACCGGCCGGGGTGTCCTCGAACTCGCCGATCGGCTCGCCGTCGTCGTCGATCTCAGTGGCCCAGATGGTCACGTGACCGCTCTTGCGGTCCAGCTCCGCGCGAGCCTTCTCGAAGGCGCCGGGCGTCTTGTGGTACGCCACCAGCAACGCTTGCTCGATGGTGGGAATCAGGAGATCCAGCGGGATTTCACGCTCACGCTCCAGGAGTCTCAGTGCGCTCATGTCAATATCCATTAGGCCTCCTCGGAAGGTCCGTTGTGCTCGTTTTCCAGCGCAGCCTCGTGGAGGTGGCTGAATTCAATCTCGACTTTTCCTTGGCGGATCCTGTCGAAAGGAATAGTAATGGGGTCGCCTTGCTTGGGCTTCATGCCCTTCTTGACCTCGTGCTCGGGAATCAGCGTCACTGCGTCATCCTCCACCGAAGCGATGCGTCCCAGGAGGTTGTCACCCTGAATAACGTTGACCCTGACCATGCGCCCACGGGCGCGATGCCAGTGGCGCGGCTCGGTCAGGGGGCGGCTGACACCGGGGGAAGAAACCTCCAGGTCATACGGACGGCCGTCATCGTGGGGATCGTTGTCCAGGATATCGGACAGTCCGCGCGAAACGTCCGCGATGGCGTCAAGGCTGACGCCCCCGGTTTCCTCCTGCGGAAGATCCACTACGACGTGGACAGTGCGGTGTGAACCGGCAACGTGGATGGAAACATCCTCGAGGTAGAGCCTGCTGGCAAGGACGGCCGGTTCAAGCAGCGCCTTAAGCCTGCTCTCTTCCGGGTTGTGGATGGTGGCCGTTGAGTTCGATTCAGAACGGTCTGTTGAAGTCGTGGCTTCCGAGTCACTCACGTTGCCCGCCGCCTCCCGATAGATGTTGTTGTGACTACTAGCCTAACGATTTTCCCGGGAACATGGTGCACGGAGTTTGCCGCCCACGTGACACCATGGTCTGTTGTGAACGGGCAGACAAGCGAAAAACGACAAACACCACCGTGGGGCCGGCTAGTGCTGGTTGCCCTCGTGGCGCTGCTCGTGGCCGGTACAGGAATAGTGCTTATTCCGCGTGATTCCGGGACTCCCCCGCCGATCACCTTTACCGAAAATGCACGCGTTGGGGCGTTGGAGGACACGCTGCGGTTGCGGGAATCGGCCACCGTACTGGCAGAGGCGGCCGGCCCGGATACCGAAAAGCCGGTCCTCGGGGACGCTGTGACTTTGCTGACAACCCATGCGCGGGCCCTGCTGGATCCTGCCGGCTCAACATCCCCAGCCACCACCAAGGCACCGTCGCCGGACGCCACCCGTGCCACCTTTGTTGCAGCTTTGTCCGTCAGCGGGCGGAAGCGCTTGACTGACGCCCGCGAGGCCGACGGCGGCATCGCACGTCTGCTGGCTGCTGTCGGCTCCGCCCAACTTCTGCAGGCGGAAAAGCTGGCGGCAGCCTGGCAACTGCCTGTCCCGAAGGAACCGGCGACGTCGGCGACCACGGTGCCCGCCGCAACACCGTCAGCCGCACCTTGTCCTTCAGTGAGTCCGACCCCCGCAGCGACCTCCGCAACCACGGACGCAGCTCTGGCAGCCATGGTCCGCTCCCAGCAGGAGGCCATCTACGCCTATCAGGTGGCACTCAAACGGCTGGACAGTTCGGCGGCGGCTGCGGCGGCGAGGGACCTGCAAACGCACGAGCTGGCGCTGCAGCAGTCGGAGGCGCTGTCCCGCGCCAATTGCGGCGACGTGCCTGCCAGCGAAGCCGGTTACCGACTCCCGGCACAGTTCGCCAAAGACCCCGCCGCTTCCTTGGCCGCGCTCGAGTCGACTTCCTTACTGGTATTTGGGGACCTTATTGCCTTGTCCACGGCCGATGCCCGGACGTGGGCCGTGGACGGGCTTCTGGCCGCCTCGCGCAGGAGCATGGCCTGGGGCGCAGACTTGCCAGCGCTACCAGGACTAAAGGTCGACGCCGGCGGGTTGCCTTCCCTGCCGACGCCCGGCGCATCGTCCCCTTCCGCTGGCGGATAGGCCAGCCTAGCCATGCTGGCCCCGAGAGCACGCCAGTGCTTGGCTTGATGCATGGCTTCCAAGGACACTGCCTCCATGCATGAGAACGAACCACACCGGGATGATCTGGCCCACCGGTTGAACTGGTTGCGGGCCGGAGTCCTGGGCGCCAATGACGGCATTGTGTCCGTCGCTGCCATCGTGGTCGGTGTGGCAGGTGCCACCACCAGCACGGGCAGCATCCTGGCCGCAGGCACCGCCGGCCTGGTGGGTGGCGCGATCTCCATGGCTTTGGGTGAGTATGTGTCCGTCAGCAGCCAGAGCGACACCCAAAAAGCCCTGATCGAAAAGGAAAGGCGCGAGCTGGCGGAGCAACCCGAGGATGAGCTTAACGAGCTGGCCGCGATCTACGAATCCAGAGGCCTCAGCGCCAAAACGGCCCGGACCGTTGCACAGGAGTTGACCGAGCACGATGCCCTGGCCGCCCATCTTTCAGCAGAGCTGAATATCCATGAAGACGACATTGTCAGCCCGTGGAACGCAGCTTTGGCTTCCGCTGTGGCCTTCATCTTGGGAGCGATACTGCCGATGCTGGCCATCCTGTTGCCTCCCACGGAACTGCGGGTGCCCCTGACGTTCGTTGCAGTCCTGCTTGCACTGGCGGTAACTGGCGCAGTAGGTGCATGGATCGGCGGCGCTTCCCGCATCCGTGCGGCCGCCCGGGTGGTGCTTGGCGGGGCCTTGGCACTGGCGGCGACGTTCTGGATCGGAACGCTCTTGGGGGCCAGCGGCGTTTTCTGAGAGCCGCGCGTTACAGCAGAGTTAGGCTGATCGCGTGACCCTTCACGCGATGATTCCCATTCCGGGCGACCTGCACGCCCGGTACAACCGCGACTCCGCCGGACGCGACTGGCTGGCCAGCCTTCCGGGACTTATCGCCGATGCGATTGATCGCTGGCAGCTCACAGTTGACCTGGCTCCCGGCGCCGAACCGTGGAACGGCCACGGAGCCCTGGTGGTTCCGGTCCTTCAGGACGGCACACAGGCTGCCTTGAAGATCGCTTTCCCACACGACGAAGCCCTGGTGGAGCGCCATGCCCTGGCACTCTGGGACGGCCACGGAGCTGCCCGGCTCCTGGCAGCGCATGCTCCCAGCTGCTCCATGCTCCTGGAACGGCTTGATGCCACCCATTGGCTCCAGGACGTCGCGCTGGACGATGCCCGGGACGCTTGGGGTGCCATTTTGCGCCAGCTCTCCATCACGCCCGATGACCGGCTCGAATGGCGGGCTTTGGACCATGTTGCCGCAACTGCCGAACGGTGGAGTGACGAACTTCCTGCGGAATGGGAACGCCTGGACCGGCCTTTCCCCAGATGGCTGCTTGAAGCGGCCCTGGAAGTGTGCCAGACGCGTGGCGCCGTGGGACGCCGCTCCGGGATGGATGTCCTGGTGCACACGGACCTCCACTTCATGAACATCCTGGCTGTCATGAGCGACCAGCGGTCGCGCCGGGGCGATTACCTGGCCATCGACCCGCAACCGCAGGTTGGCGAGGCCGAGTTCGCCGTCGCGCCGATTCTTTGCAACCGCATCCATGACCTGTCCCGGACGGACCCGGAAGCTGCACTACGGGAACGCTGCCACGACTTCAGCCTCGCTGCCGGACTTGATCCGGAGGCTGCCCGGCAGTGGAGCATTGCCCGCGAGGTGGACAACGCCCTGGGGTACGCCGGGAAACCCCGTCACGGCGGAGACCTCGCGCGCTCGTTGTGGGTTGCCAGCACCCTTGCCGGCCGGACACTCGATGATCTTCCAAGGGCACATGAGCTGCCCGATCCCGGCGCGACGGCGCACTAGGCCATGGCACTCACAGTCGCCCTGATTGGATCCGGGGCCATCGGTTCGAGGATCGTGGAACTGCTCGACGCCGGGACCGCCCCGGGCGTCAGGCTCGCCGGAGTGGTGCCGCACGGCGACGCCGGCACAGGCTTCAGCTTCGACGATGCCCTGGAAGCCGCTGATGTGGTGGTGGAGTGCGCCGGCGTTGCCGCTGTCGCCGAGTTCGGCCCCCGCACCGTCTCAACCGGCAAGGACCTGCTGGTCACCTCGATCGGTGCTTTGTGTGACCGCTCCCTGCGTACAGCACTGCTCGACGGCGGTCCTGGCCGGACGTTCCTGACCACCGGCGCGTTGGGAGGACTGGATGCGATCACCGCCGCCCGGGCGGGCGGAACCATTCACCGCATCACCCTGGAGTCGCGGAAGCTGCCGGCGGCCCTGGTGCAGCCGTGGATGGACGGTGAAACCAAGGAACGGCTCCTCGCAACCACCCGGCCGGTGGAGCTTCTGCGGGGTGGGCCGGAAGAACTGATCAAAGCCTTCCCCAAATCCACCAACGTGGTCTCGGCACTTGCCCTGGCAGCGGGCAACTGGGACGTAGTAGAGGCGGTGCTCATTGCGGACCCGGCCGCCCACCAGACAGCCCACCACGTGCTGGCTGAGACAAGCCTGGGCACTTTCGATGTCCGGGTGACCAACGAGGCATCCCCCAACAACCCGGCGTCGAGCGCTTTGGTGCCGCACGCCGTCGTCCGCGGTTTGAAGACGCTGGCCAACGCCAGCGGCAGTTTTATCTGACGAACCCGGGAGGGCTACGCCGCGAAGTTCTCATTCCAGACATCCACGCCGAGCTTGACGATCAACGCGGCCACCACGATCAGGAATACAACGCGCACAAAGCCACTCCCCTTGGCCACGGCGGTGCGGGCACCCAAGTAGCCGCCGGCCATGTTGGCCAGCCCCAGGATGAGTCCCACGCCCCAGAGCAGTGAGCCGTGCGGGAGGAAAAAGATCAAGGCTCCAGCGTTCGTGGCCATGTTGACGATCTTCGCCTTGGCACTGGCTTCAAGGAAGGCATACCCCATGGCCGAAACGAGGGCGATCACCAGGAACGAGCCGGTGCCGGGTCCGATCAAGCCGTCGTAAAAGCCGATCACAGCGCCGATGAGGCAGGCCACGACGTAGTGCTTGTGGCCATCGTGGCGAAGGGCTGTCAGCTCGCCCGCGCGGGGGCGCAAGGCTGTGAAGATGGCGACGGCGATCAGCGCCACCACGATGATCGGCTTGAACACACTGGCCGGCAGGGAGGCCGCAAGGATTGCCCCGCCGAAGCTCCCGGCCAAGGCGATCACGGCCATGGGAACCGCGGTCCTGAGGTCAGGCCCCACGCGCCGGTAATACGTGACGGCACTGGTGGTTGTCCCGAATATGGACCCCATTTTGTTGGTCGCCAGCGCTTGGACAGGCGTGATGCCCGGCACCAGCAGCAGGGCGGGGAGCTGAATCAGTCCCCCGCCCCCCACCACGGCATCAACCCAGCCGGCGGCGAATCCAGCCACCACAATCAGGATGATTGTGGTGAGCTGGATTGATTCGAAGCCGGAAATCACCGGTTTCGTACGGCGTTGACCACGTAATCCACGGCCTTGTCCACCGAAACGTTCTCGGCTTCGCCGCTGCGGCGGTCCTTGATTTCCACGACGCCATCCACCAATCCCCGGCCGACGGCCAGGATGGTGGGCACGCCCACGAGCTCGGCATCGCCGAACTTCACGCCGGGTGAAACCTTGGGACGGTCATCGAAAATGACGTCCAGGCCAGCGGCTTCCAACTCTGCGGAAAGTTTCTCAGCGGCCTCGAAGATCTCATCGCCACGGCCAACAGCCACCACGTGGACATCAGCGGGAGCGACCGAGCGCGGCCATACGATGCCACGGTCATCGTGGTTGGCTTCGGCAAGGGCAGCCACGGCACGCGTCACGCCTACGCCGTAGGAACCCATGGTGACAACTACCTGCTTGCCGTTCTGGTCCAGGACCTTCAAGTCCAATGCGGCAGCGTACTTGCGGCCCAATTGGAAGATGTGGCCCATTTCGATGCCACGGGCGGTTTCCAGCGGACCGGAGCCGTCCGGGGCGGGATCGCCGGCACGCACTTCGGTGCTCTCGATGACCCCGTCCCACGCGAAGTCGCGGCCTGCAACCAGCCCGAAGACGTGCTTGCCCTCGGCGTTGGCGCCGGTGACCCAGCTGGTGCCGGAGACGACGCGGGGGTCCACCAGGAAGAGCACCTTGGAGGAACCTTCAAGGCCAAGGACAGGCTCGTCAAGTGACAGGCCGGGGCCGATGTAGCCCTTGACCAGCCACGGCAGCTTCTTGAGGTCTTCTTCGTTGGCAGCCTCGAGGCCAATTTCGCCGGCAATCGGCAGGTGGGAACCGATGTTGGCTTCCACACGCTTAAGGTCCACGGCGCGGTCGCCCGGAACGCCGATGACAACGATCTGGCGCTCACCGGTGGGCAGCGTGACGGCGAGGACCACGTTCTTGAGCGTGTCAGCGGCAGCCCAGGGGCCGCCGTCGGACTCACTGCGCGGAGCCAGCTGGTTGGCTGCGTCCACGAGGGTATCGATGGTGGGCGTATTCGGCGTATCCAGGACCTGGGCTGCCGGCGCGTTGGTGAAGTCGATCTCGTCGGGAACAACGGTGGTCACGGCCTCGACGTTGGCGTAGTAGCCGCCGGCCGAGCGGACGAAGGTGTCCTCGCCGATCTCGGTGGGGAACAGGAATTCCTCACTCTTGGAACCACCCATGGCACCGGCCGTTGCCGCCACCGGAATGACCTCCAGGCCCAGCCGCGCAAAGATCTTCAGGTACGCGGCACGGTGCGCGGCGTAGCTGGCATCCAAGCCGGCGTCGTCAACGTCGAAGGAATAGGAGTCCTTCATGATGAACTCGCGGCCGCGGAGGAGGCCTGCCCGGGGGCGTGCTTCATCGCGGTACTTGTTCTGGATCTGGTAAAGGCTCAGGGGCAGGTCCTTGTACGAGGAGTACAGATCCTTCACCAGGAGAGTGAACATTTCCTCGTGCGTCGGAGCAAGGAGGTAGTCCGCACCCTTGCGGTCCTGGAGGCGGAACAGGCCCTCGCCGTACTCGGTCCAGCGGTTGGTGGCCTCGTAGGGTTCGCGCGGGAGCAGCGCCGGGAAGTGGACTTCCTGGGCGCCTATGGCAGACATTTCCTGGCGGATGATCTCCTCCACCTTGCGCAGGACACTCAGGCCCAACGGGAGCCAGGTGTAAATGCCCGGGGCTGCGCGGCGGATGTACCCGGCGCGTACCAGGAGCTTGTGGCTGGCGACCTCGGCATCGACGGGATCTTCACGCAAGGTGCGCAGGAACAACTGGGAAAGGCGAAGGACCACGGGTACGTATCCGTTTCTATGGCAGATGTGGCAAAAACAACTGCCTACTAATCTACCGGTTCAGCGCCTTGCCGCTTGAATGGCCGCTTGGCCGTGCGCCGGACACAGAAGAGCCACGCCGTCGCGTGTGGAAGCCCCTGGCCGCAATGGGCTGGTCATCCTGCGATGGCGTGGCTCAGCGGCCGGCCGGCCGCAGACTCTGTCCGGGGACTAGATCGCCGTTCCCTCCAGCGGAACGGGATCGCCTGCGACTGGGAAGCATTGGTCACTGCCGAGCTTTCGGATGGCCGAAGCGCTTATGGCGCCCTTCAAGGTCTTGATCATGATTTCCCCCTGTTGCCACCCGCACCCCAACGACACGGCTTGGGTAGAACCTATGTGATCGCAGACACATTTTCAAGGATTGGGGCTACCCGGCGTTGCCGCCACCCTTGACCCTTGCGGGGTGTGGATCTACTTTTATTTCATCATTTGGTGAATTAATGGAGCCCTGGGAGGCCCGTATGTCACCCGTTCCAGCGGCCATCGAAGCGGACAAACTTCACGTCTCCCGTTCGCGGACAAAAATCCTCCGCGGACTTGATTTCACCGTTGATTCCGGCCGGATCACCGGATTGCTCGGCCCTTCGGGCAGCGGCAAGACAACGCTCATGCGCGCAATTGTCGGCGTCCAGCGGATCACCCGGGGAACCTTGTCCGTTCTCGGCCTGCCTGCGGGCAGCCCGACACTCAGGCACGACGTCGGATACGTCACCCAGGGCGCCAGCGTCTATCCGGACCTCAGCGTCGAAGCCAATGTCAGGTACTTTGGCGCCATGCACGGCGCGACGACGGCCGACACCGCCGAGGCGATTGCCGCCGTCGGGCTCTCATCACTCGCCCGGAAAAAAGCCGCAGATTTGTCCGGCGGGCAGTTCAGCCGGGTGTCGTTGGCATGCGCACTGGTGTCCCGCCCAAGGCTATTGGTCCTGGACGAGCCCACTGTGGGGCTCGATCCCGTACTTCGCGCAGAACTGTGGGAACGTTTCGCCGCAATGGCTGCTGCCGGCACCACGCTGCTGGTGTCCAGCCATGTGATGGAGGAAGCCTCCCATTGTTCCTCCCTTCTCCTGCTGCGTGACGGTTTGCTCCTGGCGCAACTCAGCCCATCGGAGTTGGCTGAGCGCGGCCGCAGCGATGACCTTGAGCGGGCCTTCCTGACCATCATCAAAGCCGCCGACCACGGCAGTGAAAGCCAGGTGGCATCGTGAACCTGCGTATGACCCTCGCCACGGCCGCCCGCGTTCTTGGCCAACTGAGGCACGATCACCGCAGCGTAGGGCTGATCCTGGTGGTTCCGGCCCTGCTGCTGGCGGCCGTGTACTTCCTCTTCGACAACGAGGCCCTGCCTCCGGGGATCCCCCGCACCTTTGACCGCGTGGGCCTGATGATGCTGGCCATCTTCCCGTTCGTGGTGATGTTCCTGGTCACCTCCATCACCATGCTCCGCGAGCGGACATCCGGGACCTTGGAGCGGCTCCTGACCACGCCCATCCACAAGGCAGATCTCCTCTTCGGCTACGCCCTGGCCTTTTCGATCATGGCCGCTCTGCAGTCCCTGGTGGCGACGGCCGTCGCCTATTGGGTCTTCGACCTGGACATCAAGGGAAGTCCGGGATTCGTGGTGATGGTCGCTGTCATCAATGGCGTCCTGGGTGTCGCCCTTGGGCTGCTGTGCTCGGCTTTTGCGCGCACTGAATTCCAGGCCGTGCAGTTCATGCCGGTCGTGGTGGTGCCACAGATCCTGCTGTGCGGGCTGTTCGTTGCCCGCGACGGGATGAATGACGTCCTGGAGACGATCTCAAGCGTCCTGCCGCTGACGTTCTCCGTGGATGCGTTGAAGGAAATCGCCGGGAATGCCGAAGCGACGGCCTCGATGTGGCAGGACGTCCTGGTGATGGGCGTGATCGTCGTAGGAGTGCTGGTCCTGGCATCGCTGACGCTGCGGCGGCAAACCCGATGAGCCTTCCCCAGATTCGGCGTGGTCGCCGCAGCGCGGGCGACCATTCCCGTCAGGCCATCCTTGCGGCGGCACGGAAATTGTTCGCGGAACACGGGTTCGAAGGGACAAGTTTGCGGCAGGTTGCCCGTGAGGCCGCCGTCGATCCCGCCATGGTGCACCACTTCTTCAAGGGCAAGGACGAGCTTTTTGCCTTATGCGTTGAATTGCCCGCCGACCCTGCCCAGGTGGTGGTCGGCGTCGAAAGCACGGACCCGTCCCTGAGGGCGGAAGCGATTGTCCGGGCGGTCCTGCACCTCTGGGAGAGCCCTGCCCAGCACAGCCTGGTGGCTTTTGTTCGAGGGACCATCGGGTCCAAAGCCAAGACGGCCCTGCTGAGGGAAATGGTGAACCGGACCATCCTGTCGCGGGTGATGGCCGGAGTCCCGGGCCCTGCAGGAGAGGTGCGGCTTCGAGGCAATCTTGTTGCGACACAGGTGATGGGGTTGATGCTGGCCCGGTACGTGGTCCGCCTTGAGCCCTTGGCATCCGCCACCCAAGAGGACGTTGTCCGTTGGGTGGCCCCGAACATCCAGCGCTACCTGACAGGGGACCTGGACTCCCCCCATGTAGGCCACAGTCGGGGCTAGAACAGGACTGTCGCGAACGTGCCTGCCTGCTCAAAGCCAACCCTGTCATAGGTGGCACGGGCTTTGGCGTTGTAGTCGTTGACGTACAGGCTCGTCACGGGAGCAAAGGTCTTGGAAAGATTCACGACGGCGGCCATGTAGCCGGCGCTCTGGCCGCGCCCCCGGAGTTCCGGATTCATCCACACGCCCTGGACCTGGGTCACGTCGGCTGTGACAGCACCAAGTTCGGCTTTGAAGACCACAGTGCCTCCGGCGTCGATGTGGACCAGCGAATGGCCTTGCCGAATGAGGCCGGCGACCCGCCTGCTGTAGAACTCCTGGCCGCCAAGGAAGGGTGAGTAGCCCACTTCTTCCTCGAACATCGCCGCGCATGCTGGAAGGATGCGGTCGAAGTCCGTCATGGTGCCAAAAGTCAGGGCCGGGTTTGCGCCGATGGCCGGGCCGCCCGAAAGAGTGAGCAAGGGCTGGTGGGAACGGACCTCGTGGGCTGTGTGGCCCAGTTGCTCGAACCGGGAGTAGAGCGCCAGCACCGTATCGGCTGGACCAAAAATGGAAGCGTAGCGGCGTCCTGTTTGGTGGGCTGCCGTGGCTATATAGCCTGCCAATTCCGGATCGAGTTGCACGGGAACCAGATTGGCTCCGGCCCAGCAGGCGCCAAGGAGCCTGTCGTCGTCGAACACGCCGAAAACACTGGCGCCCCCGCTGGTGGGCGCCGCCGTGCCGGTACTGTCCAAGTGCGCCAGTATGAAGACGTTGGCCACGACGTCTTCGCTTGCCAGGGCGCGAAGAGCCAGGGTGTCGGCGTTGCCGAGCACCCTGACTCCCAAGCCGTTCTCGTTACGAGACGCTAACCACGGGGCTACCCTTGACAGCATCTTCGCCATCGGCCTCCCCCATCTCTTCGGCGATGCGCATGGCCTCTTCGATCAGTGTCTCAACAATTTCGCTTTCAGGAACAGTCTTGATGACTTCGCCCTTCACGAAAATCTGGCCCTTGCCGTTTCCGGAAGCCACACCGAGGTCCGCTTCGCGGGCTTCACCGGGCCCGTTAACTACGCAGCCCATGACGGCGACGCGCAGCGGAATCTCCATGCCTTCCAGACCGGCAGTTACTTGCTCTGCCAGCGTGTACACATCCACCTGGGCCCGGCCACAGGATGGGCAGGACACGATTTCGAGCTTGCGGGGGCGCAGGTTCAGGGACTGCAGGATCTGGTTGCCCACCTTGATTTCCTCCACTGGCGGCGCCGAGAGGGAAACACGGATGGTGTCGCCGATGCCCCTGGACAGCAGCGCACCGAACGCAGTGGCGGACTTGATGGTGCCCTGGAACGCCGGCCCGGCTTCAGTCACACCGAGGTGCAGGGGCCAGTCGCCTTTCTCAGCCAACATCTCGTAAGCGGCCACCATGATGACCGGGTCATTGTGCTTGACGGAGATTTTGAAGTCGTGGAAACCGTGCTCTTCGAACAGCGAGGCTTCCCAGACGGCGGATTCAACCAGCGCTTCCGGGGTGGCCTTGCCGTACTTCTTCATGATGCCCGGCTCAAGGGATCCGGCGTTGACGCCGATCCGGATGGACGTGCCGTGGTCCCGGGCCGCTGCTGCGATTTCCTTGACCTGGTCATCGAACTTGCGGATGTTGCCCGGGTTCACCCGAACTGCCGCGCATCCGGCCTCAATGGCGGCGAAGACGTACTTCGGCTGGAAGTGGATATCTGCAATCACGGGGATCTGGGACTTGCGGGCAATGATGGGCAAAGCCTCGGCATCATCCGCGGAGGGGCAGGCAACACGCACGATGTCGCAGCCGGACGCGGTCAGTTCAGCGATCTGCTGAAGCGTGGCGTTGATGTCCGTGGTGGGCGTGGTGGTCATGGACTGAACGCTGATGGGCGAATCAGAACCAACACCAACGGAGCCAACCTTGATCTGCCGCGTCTTACGGCGCGGGGCAAGGACGGGGGGTGGGGCTGCTGGCATTCCCAGGCTGACCGAGGTCACGTGGACTCCTTGGATTGGGGTGGATCGTTGTGGTGAAGAACGCGGGTTAGGACGCGTGGGCAGCCAGGACACCGATGATGGGGGCCCATTCCGTGGTGCGGATGCCGGCGATAACTCCGGCTTCAGCAAACGGATCCTGCTTGAGGAGGTCATTGAGCCCGGCTTCGTCTGCGGACTTGAAGATGAGCAGCGCGCCGGCACCGTCACCGTAGGGGCCGCTGGCAAGCAACTTGCCTTCCTCGGCCAGTTCGCCGAGCCAGGCACGGTGTGCTGGGCGGGCTTCGTCGCGAAGGGCACCGGAATCGGCGACATATACGTACTCAACAGCGAAAACAGTCATGGAGCTAGCCTATCCCGCCAGCTGCGCAGAAAAAGTTCACAGCTGACCCGAAAATATGCACAGGTCAGCCGAAGATGTTCACGGGCTTCACGATGTCCGCGTAGATCAACAAGGCGCCCATTGCCATGAGCAGGGCAGCTACCACGTAGGTGACCGGCAACAGTTTCGCGATGTCGAACGATCCGGGGTCCGGCTTGCCCCGCAATCTGGCCACCTGGCGGCGTGCTCCTTCGTACAGCGCGCCGGCCACGTGACCGCCGTCGAGCGGAAGCAGCGGAATGAGGTTGAAGATGGCCAACGCGAAGTTCAGTCCTGCAAGCAGTCCGATGAGGGTTCCGATACGTGCCTGCAACGGCACCTGTTCCATGGCCGCGACTTCGCCGGCAACCCTGCCTACACCCACCACGCTGATGGGACCGTTCGGGTCGCGGGGCTCCTCGCTGAAGGCAGCTTTCGCCACCCCCACCACCCTGGCGGGCAGGTTGAAGATCACACCGGAAATCTGCTTGATGTTCTCCCCCGCCATGGGCAGGACGGCCGACGCCGGTTGTGGAACCAATGCGCTTTGGGCGCCAATTCCGAGGAACCCGACTTCTTGGTACTTCAGTACCCCGTTGGCATCCTGTTCCTGGCGGCCATCGGAACCGACAACGGGACGCGATGAGAGCACAGGCGTCACGGTCGCGGAAACCTCAGCGCCGTTGCGCATGACTTTGATGGGGACATCCTTGCCTGCAGAGGCACGGATCCACCCGGTCAGTTCCTCCCAATTAGTGACGGGCTTTCCGTCGAATGAGGTGATGGTGTCATTGGGTTGCAGTCCGGCCGCCGCGGCTGGAGTCGGCTTGCATTCCGTGGAGTCCGGGTCCACCGTCTCGCCGGCAGCTACCTGGCATTTGGACACGTCCGCGATGGTGGTGGTTGCCTGGGCTGTACCGAAGCCCATGAGCAGGACAGCCAGCAGGATGAGCCCGATGACCATGTTCATGGCGGGGCCGCCGAGCATGACGATGATCTTTTTCCACACGGGGAGCTTGTAGAAGACGCGGTTTTCATCCCCTGGCCCCACTTCCTCGTGAGCCATCGAACGCGCTTCGGTGGCCAGCGTCTGGAACATGCCTGTACTGGAGGGCCGGACTGCGCCGTCTTCCTTGTTGGGCGGGTACATGCCAATCATGGACACGTAGCCGCCCAGCGGCAGGGCTTTGAAGCCGTACTCCGTCTCGCCCTTCTTCCTGGACCACAGGGTTGGCCCGAAGCCGATCATGTACTTGGTGACGCGCACTTTGAAGAGCTTCGCAGGCACCAGGTGGCCTACCTCGTGCAGCGCGATGGAAACCGCAACGCCGATTGCGACGAAGACGACTCCAAGAATGAAGAGAAGGACGGGACTCATGCCGGTGGGACTGCTTCCATAAGGGTTTGTGCGCTAGAGGGCGCTGCTGGCTAAACGATCGAGGGTACGGGCACGTGCCCACTTCTCAGCATCCAGCACGGACTCCACCGTTAGCTCGGAGGAGCCTGAATGTTCACTGAGGACGGACTCCACGGTATCCACGATGTCCGTGAAGCGGATGCGGCCGGCGTGGAAGGCCTGCACGGCTTCCTCGTTGGCGGCATTGAACACTGCAGGGAAAGTGCTGCCCTGTTTGGCAGCGTCCTTGGCGAGGTCCACGGCCGGGAAAGCCACAGTGTCCAGGGGCTCGAAGGTCCAGCTGGTGGCCTTGCTCCAGTCGCACGGCTTGGCGGCGCGCGGGACCCGTTCCGGCCAGGCGAGACCCAAGGCGATCGGCAGCCGCATGTCTGGAGGCGAGGCCTGGGCAATGATGGATCCGTCCACGAACTGGACCATGGAATGCACCACCGACTGGGGGTGGACGACGACGTCGATCCTGTCCAAAGGAACATCAAACAACAAGTGGGCCTCGATGACTTCCAGGCCCTTGTTGACCAGGCTGGCGGAGTTGGTGGTGACCATCAGTCCCATGTCCCAGGTGGGGTGCGCCAGTGCCTCCCGCGGCGTGACGTGGTGCAATTGCTCGCGGGTGCGTCCGCGGAACGGCCCCCCTGAGGCAGTCAGGATCAGTTTTTCGACTTCCTGCCCAGTGCCGGAACGCAGGCACTGGGCAATGGCGGAATGCTCGGAATCGACGGGAACTATCTGGCCGGGGCGGGCGGCCGCTTTCACCAGCGCCCCACCGACGATCAGGGATTCCTTGTTGGCCAGCGCCAGCGTGGCTCCGGTGCCAAGCGCGGCCAGGGTGGGCGCCAGGCCAATGGAACCGGTGATGCCGTTGAGGACCACGTCGCACTCGATGGCGGCGACCTGTGTAGATGCGTCCGGTCCGACAAAGATCTCCGGCGCGAAGTCCCGCTCGCCTGCGGCTGAGGCTGCCGAGTCGATCAGTTGCCGCAGGGTGGCTGGATCCCCCTGCGCAATTCCGACAGCCTGCGCACGGGTGTGGACCGCCTGCTGGGCGATGAGTTCCAGGTTCCCTCCGCCGGCGCTGAGCGCCACCACCTCGAAACGGTGCGGGGCAGCATCGACGACGTCAATCGCTTGTGTGCCGATGGAACCGGTGGACCCGAGGATGACGATCTTGCGCGGCTGCATGGTTCAAGTATCCCAGTCAGTACAGAGAGCCGCGAACGGAAGGGCTTCCCACGTGGAAAAACCAGGAGTGCTTGACCACCAATGTCCCGCGCGTACCGTGGAACCGTGGAGTGGCTGTCCTGGTTTGATGCGCGGGACTATGAATTCGCCCGGCAAGTGTTGCAGCGCGGAACGGCTGCGCTGTACCTGATCGCGTTCCTCTCCACCCTCAACCAGTTCCCCGCTCTGCTCGGGGAGCACGGCCTCTTGCCCGTACCGGACTTCCTGGACATGGCCCGCCGGCTGGCCAGGCCCACGCTTTTCCGGTGGCGATACTCGGATGCACTGCTCAAGGCCGTGTGTTGGGCGGGTATCGCAGTCGCAGCCGTCCTGGTGGTCGGCCTCCCACAAACAGGCCCACCATGGCTGCCCATGCTGGCGTTCCTTGCCCTGTGGTTCCTCTACATGTCGGTGGTCAACGTCGGCCAGGCGTTCTACGGCTTTGGTTGGGAGATCCTGCTCCTCGAAGCCGGATTCACGGTGGCGTTCCTTGGTTCGGACCAGACTCCCCCACCCACCACCATCTTGGTCCTGGTTGCGTGGCTGGTGTTCAGGCTTGAGTTTGGTGCGGGCATGATCAAGATTCGCGGCGGCCGTGAGTGGCGGGACATGACGGCGATGTTCTACCACCATGAGACTCAGCCCATGCCCGGGCCGCTCAGCAGGCAGGCGCATCTCTTGCCTCCGCCTTTGCACAAAGTGGAGGTGGTGGGCAACCACTTCGCGCAACTGGTGGTGCCCTTTTTCCTGTTCGCACCGCAGCCGTTGGCCAGCATTGCCGCCGGCATCATCATCGTGACCCAACTGTGGCTGGTGGCGTCCGGAAACTTCGCCTGGCTGAACTGGGCGGCGATCGTCCTGGCTTTCGCGGCTGTGAGCGATCCGGTGGCGCATGCCGTTGTTCCCTTGATCCCCCTTGAGTGGCACCAGGGTGCCGATACCCCGGCGTGGTGGCTCGCCGTCGTCGGGGCCGTCACGATCCTGTTGCTGGCGCTGAGCTACCGCCCACTCCTGAACCTGTTCTCGAGCCGGCAGCTCATGAATGCCAGTTTCAACCGTTGGCGCCTGGTCAATGCCTATGGAGCATTCGGCACGGTGACCAAGCAGCGAATCGAAATCGTAGTGGAGGGCACTACTTCTGAGGAGCCGGATGCTCCTGATGACCGGTGGCTTGAGTACGGCTTCAAGGGCAAACCTGGTGATGTCCGGCGACTCCCACGGCAATGGGCGCCGTACCACCTCCGGCTCGATTGGCTGATGTGGTTCCTGCCCCTGCGAACTGTCCACGAGGACTGGTTCCACACCTTCCTGGACAAGCTTCTGGAGGCCGACAAGCCGACCCTTGCGCTGCTCCGCCAGGACCCGTTCGACGGCGAACGCCCGCAGTGGGTGCGCGCGCGCAGCTACCTTTACCGTTTTGCCAGCCGCGGGGAGTTCCGTGACACCGGCGAACGCTGGGTGCGGGTACTGCTGTATGACGCCATTCCGCCGATGCAGCTCAACCTTCGACGGCGAAAGCTTCCCTAGCGCTCGACGCCCGCGGTGGTGCGGTGGACTCGCGGACGACCAGATGGGTGGCCAGTTCCACCCTGCGTGAGTCGATCTCCTCGCCGTTTTTTTGACGGAGGATGAAGCTCAGCGCGGAGCGGCCCATCTCCTGCAACGGCTGTGACACTGACGTCAGCGGCGGTACGGATTCTTCAGCCTGGTGTGTGCCATCGAAGCCAACCAGGCTCATCTCCTCGGGTATGCGCACATTCTGACGGCGCGCTTCAGCCAGGACGCCAAGGGCGATGCTGTCGCTGCCGGCGAAGATGGCGGTGGGCGGATCGTCGAGCGCCAACAGGGCCTTCATGGCGCGTACCCCGTTTTCCGGTTTGAAGGGACCGGCGGAAACATACTCGTCGTCCACAGCTACGCCCCCTGCCATCAGCGCGGCCATGTAGCCATGCAAGCGGGCTTGGCTGCACTCCGCGGTCGAGGGGCCGCCAACATAGGCGATTCTTCGATGCCCCAACTCCAACAGGTGGGATGCCGCGGCCTTGCCACCGGCCCAATTGCTGGCGCCAACGCTGAAGACGTCGGCGGGCGGCGGATTCAGTGGATCAACCACCACGATGGGGATCTGGCGACGCTTGAACGCCTCCAACTGGGCAGATCCGAACGCAGAGGTCACCACGATCATGCCTGCACGGCCTTCGTCGATCATGCGTTGCGCCCGCTCCTCGGGTCCCAGCGGCGAAGCTGCCTGACGCCCGGTGATGGAAAGGATGACCTCCATCTCGGACACTGCAGCGTGCTCCATTACCCCGTTGAGGACTTCCACCCCATAGGCCGAATTCAAGGAATCGAAGACAACCTCCACCGCACGGTGCTCCGGGATGCTCTTGCGTTGGAGTGGCGACTTGTAGCCGGTGCGCTGCAGTGCCGCCAAGACCCTGGCCCGGGTGGCTTCTGCCACGTCCTCGCGGCCATTGACCACTTTGGAAACGGTGGGCGCCGAGACACCCACCTCGGCGGCAACTGCGGCCAAGGTGAGCTTGGACGGGCGGAGATGACGTTCCACAACGCTCCTGTTTTCGAAATATTTCGGACTAGATCAGTGTGATTGATGTGGAGCAGGTTCGTCAATGGAACGTCGAATTCCCTGAAATTAGACCTTCTTGGACCTTGACGGTGATGCGGCTCACGGCTAAGTTTGGTGGGCACTTCCGAAAGGACAATCGAAATATTTCGAAAAATCTGCATGTTTGGATGATCGCAGTCGATCTCCTCATCGCGAAGTGTGGCTTTTTACACGAACAACCGGGCCATCAGCGTCGAGCCCGAAGGACGAATGGAAACTGCACATGAAAAACCTTAAGTTGCGTACCGCCGGAATGGCCGTTTCTGCAGCCGCACTCTCGATCGCGCTCGCAGCCTGTGGGTCCTCCGGCCCGGCCGGAACGGGAGCCTCGGCGGATTCTGCAACCATGTGGGGACTGACAGGTGGCGACCAGCCCGTGTTCCAAGCATCCGTGGACTCCTGGAACAAAGCGCACCCGGACTCAGCCATCAAGCTCGACTTCTTCGCCAATGATGCCTACAAGACCAAGGTCCGCACCGCCGTCGGCGCCGGCCAAGGGCCCACCCTCGTCTACGGCTGGGGCGGCGGCGTCCTCAAGTCCTACGTCGACGCCGGCCAAGTGGACGACTTGACGGGCTTCCTCAAGGAGAACCCCGATGTCCAGAGCCGCTACCTCCCATCCATCCTTGAGAGCGGCGTCATCGACGGAAAAACCTACGCACTGCCGAACAACAAAGTGCAGCCCGTTGTGCTCTATTACAACAAGGAGGTCTTCGACAAGATCGGCGCCGAAGCCCCCAAGACCTGGGATGAGCTCATGGCCCTCGTGCCCAAGTTCAAGGAGGCCGGCGTGGCACCGTTCTCCTTGGGCGGGCAGTCGAAGTGGCCCGACCTGATGTGGCTCGAATACTTGGTGGATCGTATTGGCGGCCCTGAGGTCTTCGCCAATATTGCTGCCAACAAGCCGGACGCCTGGTCCGATCCCGCCGTGATCGAGGCCCTGACCAAGATCCAGGAACTTGTGGATGCCGGCGGCTTCATCAATGGCTTCTCCTCCATCGCCGCTGACAGCAACGCCGACCAGGCCCTGCTCTACACCGGCAAAGCCGCCATGATTCTGCAGGGCAGCTGGATTTACCAAGGCATGAAGAAGGACGCAGCCGACTTCGTCTCGAGCGGCAAGCTTGGTTACACACCGTTCCCCACCGTCGAAGGTGGCAAGGGTGATCCGGCGAACGTTGTAGGCAACCCGTCGAACTTCTGGTCTGTGTCTTCCAAGGCCACCGAGGAGCAGAAGAAGACAGCACTGGAGTACGTCAAGGACGGAATGTTCAATGATGAGAACGTCCAAGGCCTGATCGATTCAGGCGCCGTACCTGTGGTCACCGGCATCGAAGACAAGCTGGCAGCATCCCCCGACAAGGACTTCCTGACCTACGTCTATGGCATGGCCAAGGATGCTCCGGACTTCACGCTTTCGTGGGACCAGGCGCTGACCCCGGCACAGGGCGATGCGATGTTGGCCAACCTTGACCAGATCTTCCTGAAGAAGATCACCCCGGAGCAGTTCGCTTCCACCATGAACGCGACGATCGGGAAGTAGTCCTGTGTCAACCACAACAACCACCCGGGAGCAGTTGTCCCGGCGGGATCAGCCGTCCCGACGAACCCTGGAAAAGGGTCCGTCGGGCTGGCTGGCGGCCCCGGCCCTCGCGTTCTTCATGCTCTTCGCCATCCTCCCGTTGCTGGGAGTCCTTTTCCTCAGCTTCACCCGCTGGGACGGACTTGGTGAGATCAAACTGGACGGACTCTCCAGCTGGAACACGGTCCTGGCCGATCCCGTCACAGGCAACGCGCTGTTGGTGACAGCCAAGATCATGTTCTTCTCCTTCATCGTCCAGGCACCCATCAGCCTGTTGCTCGGTGTCTTCACCGCTGCCAGCCAGAAGTACCGGGCAGCCTTGGCCGTGCTCTACTTCGTACCGCTGCTGTTGTCCTCGGCCGCCGTGGCCATCGCGTTCAAGGCCCTGCTGGATCCGAACTTCGGACTCGGCCCTGGCCTGGGGCTGCCGTTCCTTGCGCAGGACTGGCTGGGTAACTCCGACCTCGTACTGTTCGTGGTGGTCTTCGTGATCGCATGGCAGTTCGTGCCGTTCCACACGCTGATCTATCAAGGTGGCGTGCGGCAGATTCCCACCTCGCTGTATGAGGCGGCGCAAATCGACGGCGCCGGACGTATCCAGCAGTTCTTTAACATCACGTTGCCGCAGCTCAAATACACCATGATCACTTCCTCCACCCTCATGGTGGTGGGATCCCTGGCGTACTTCGACCTGATCTTCGTGCTCACAGCCGGCGGCCCGGGCTACTCCACCAGGTTGCTTCCGCTGCACATGTACCTCACCGGCTTCAAAGCCAACGACATGGGAGCGGCGAGCGCCTTGGGAGTGATCCTGGTGGTCATCGGATTGGCCTTGGCCCTCTTCCTTCAACGACTCGGCGGCAAGAACCGCAACGCCAGCCAATTGGAAGGTGCGTAATGGCTTCCACTACCCAACTCCCCACAGCACCGGCTCCGCTTCCGGCGCCGGTGGCCACCCGCCGTCGGCCCCTCAAGACCGGCCGCTCGCGGCCCAACTTCCTGGGCGGCCTGGGCGGCTGGCTCTGGTTGGCGATCATCATCGTGCCCGTCTACTACGTGGTGATCACCAGCCTGAAGAACCAGGCAGGTTTCTTCACATCCAACCCGATGTTGCCACCGGCAGAGCCGACACTGGACAACTACAAGCTTGTCCTGGAGAACGACTTCGCCAGGTACTTCGCCAACAGCCTCATCGTGACGGTGGGCAGTGTGGTTCCGGCGCTTTTCGTCGCGTTCATGGCGGCCTACGCGATCGTTCGAGGGAAGGGCAGGTTCCTCAGCTGGACCAACAATGTGTTCCTGCTGGGCCTGGCCATCCCCCTGCACGCCACGATCATCCCCATCTATTGGATGATCACCAAGGCCCACATGTATGACACCTTGCTGGCCTTGATCCTGCCGTCCATCGCCTTCGCGATCCCGGTCTCCGTACTCATCCTGTCCAACTTCATGCGGGATGTTCCCAACGAGTTGTTCGAGTCGATGCGGCTGGACGGTTGCTCGGACTGGGCCATGATGTGGCGCCTCGCGCTGCCCATGACCAAGCCCGCTGTCATCACGGTTGGCATCTACAACGCACTGCATGTGTGGAACGGATTCCTGTTCCCGCTGATCCTCACGCAAAGCCCGGAAACCCGGGTACTACCGCTGTCACTGTGGACCTTCCAGGGCGAGTTCAGCGTCAATATTCCGGCGGTGCTTGCCTCGGTCGTATTGGCCACGCTCCCCCTGCTGGTGGTTTATGTGGTGGCCCGCCGGCAGTTGCTCAGCGGTTTGACGGCCGGATTCAGCAAGTAACTGGTTTCCAGCAGAAAGGAACTCCTCATGACGGAACCGAAACCCCTGCGGGTTGGCATGGTGGGCTACGCGTTCATGGGCGCGGCACACTCACACGCCTGGCGGACGGCACCGCGCTTCTTCGACTTGCCCCTCAGCCCTGAACTCACGGCCGTGGCCGGCAGGAATGCGGAGGGCGTACGGTCGGCAGCCGGCAAGTACGGCTGGGCCTCCGTAGAGACCGATTGGCGCCGCTTGATCGAGCGCGACGACATCGACCTCATCGATATCTGCACTCCGGGCAATACCCACGCGGAGATCGCCATTGCCGCCCTCGAGGCAGGCAAGCATGTCCTGTGCGAGAAACCCTTGGCCAACTCCGTGGAAGAAGCGGAGAAGATGACCGTTGTGGCACAGGCTGCGGCCGAGCGCGGTGTGCTGTCAATGTGCGGCTTCAGCTATCGACGCACCCCTGCACTGGCCCTGGCAAAGCGGATGGTGGACGACGGCCGTTTGGGCGACATCAGGCACGTCCGCGCCCAGTACTTGCAGGACTGGCTCAGCGACGCCGACGCTCCCCTGACCTGGAGGTTGGACAAGTCCAAGTCCGGGTCCGGTTCACTGGGAGATATCGGTGCACACAGCATCGATGCCGCCCAATGGATCACGGGCCTCAACATCACTGGTGTCTCGGCCCTGCTGGAGACCTTCGTGAAGGAACGCCCTGTGGGCGGCGACTTCGTGGGGCTTGGCGGCCACGGCGGTTCGGACGGGCCGCGAGGTCCGGTGACCGTGGACGACGCCGCTCTGTTCACCGCCCGCTTTGAAGCACGGCATGACGTCGGCGCTGGCGCCGGGGCTCCTTCCGGCCCCATCGGCATCTTCGAAGCCACCCGTTTTGCGCTCGGACGCAAGAACGCCATGCGCCTGGAACTCAATGGCACCAAGGGATCCATCGCCTTCGATTTCGAGGACATGAACTCCCTCCAGTACTACGATGCGGCCTTGGAACCCGACGCAGGCTTCCGGAAGATCATGGTCACCGAACCGTCCCATCCCTACACCGCCAACTGGTGGCCCACCGGGCACGGCCTTGGCTATGAACACGGCTTCACGCACCAGGTGGTGGACCTCGTCAATGCCATCGGCGCAGGCGAGCAGCCCTCGCCGTCGTTCGCTGATGCTTTGCAGGTGCAAAAGGTCCTGGCCGCCGTCGAGGCGAGCGCGGACGACTCAAGCCGCTGGCAGAACGTCGACAAGGAAGCATCATGACCCGACCCATCACCCTCTTCACCGGACAGTGGGCCGATTTGCCGTTTGAAGAAGTGGCACGGCTCGCCGGAGAGTGGGGGTTCGACGGCTTGGAGATCGCCTGTTGGGGCGACCATCTGGATCCGCAGCGCATTGTGGAAGACGACGCCTATTTGCAAGCCAAGCTGGACATCCTGGCAAAGCATCACCTCAGCGTCCACGCCATCGCCAACCACCTCACCGGGCAGGCCGTGTGCGATGACCCCATCGATGAGCGGCACAGGGACATCCTTGCCCCGGAAGTGTGGGGCGATGGCGAACCGGAAGGCGTGAGGCAGCGGGCCGCCGAAGCAATGAAGGTCACCGCCCGGGCAGCTGCCAGGCTTGGGGTCAAGACCGTCACGGGCTTCACGGGATCCTCCATTTGGAAATGCGTTGCGATGTTCCCGCCGGCCTCGGACGCCATGATCGAGCGCGGATACCAGGACTTTGCCGACCGCTGGAATCCCATCATGGACGTGTTCGACGACGTGGGGGTCCGTTTTGCGCTTGAGGTCCACCCTTCAGAGATTGCTTACGACTACTGGACTGCCAAGCGCACGCTGGAGGTGATCGGCCATCGGGAAGTCTTTGGCCTGAACTTCGATCCCTCCCATTTCATCTGGCAGGACCTGGATCCGGTGATGTTCCTCCAGGACTTCGCGGACAAGATCTTCCATGTCCATGTGAAGGAATCCGTCCGGCAGCTCAATGGGCGCAACGGCCGGCTCGGCTCCCATTTGCCGTGGGCTGATCCGCGGCGAGGTTGGGACTTCGTCACAGCCGGCCACGGAGATGTGAACTGGGAGCCGATCTTTCGCACGCTGAACGCCATTGGCTATGAAGGACCCACCAGCATCGAGTGGGAGGATGCCGGCATGGACCGGCTGGTCGGCGCACCCCAGGCATTGGACATGGTCCGCAAGCTGGCCGCCATCCGTCCCCCGGCAACTGCTTTTGATGCCGCTTTTTCAACGCGCTGATCGCAGCAAACCCTGACTCCAACGAATACGCCCCGAAACGAAGGAAACCATGACAAGCAACAACAAGACAGCACTGGTGGTCCGCGGCGGCTGGGACGGACACCAGCCGGTGGAAGCAACCGAGCTGTTTGTTCCCTACCTGAAGGACAACGGCTACGACGTCCGGGTGGAGGAATCCCCCAAGATTTACGCCGACCCCGACTACATGGCCGGCGTGGACCTGATCGTTCAGTGCATGACCATGACCACCATTGAGAAGGACGAATTCGAGGGGCTCCGCGCCGCCGTCGAAAATGGCACGGGCCTGGCGGGCTGGCACGGTGGCATCGCAGATTCCTACCGCAACAACTCCGACTACCTGCACCTGATCGGTGGACAGTTTGCCTGCCACCCCGGTAAGCACGCAGACGAGCGGATCGGCGAACAATCGGACAACTATGTCCCGTACACCGTGAACATCCTGCCTGCTGGCGCCGGTCATCCCATCACGCAGGGAATCGGCGATTTCGATCTCGTCACGGAGCAGTACTGGGTCCTCAGTGATGACTACATCGACGTCCTGGCCACCACCACCCAGAAGGTCCGCGAATGGGACCCTTGGAACCGCGAAGTGACGTCCCCGGCCATCTGGACCCGCCAGTGGGGCAAGGGCAGGATCTTTGTCAGCACACCGGGCCACCGCGTGGAAGTCCTCCAGGACAGCAACGTCCGCACCATCATAGAAAGGGGCATGCTGTGGGCATCCCGATAAATGTAGGAGTCATTGGCTGCGGCGCCATCATCGCCCAGTACCTGGCCAACTTCCGCCGGCTGGATTCCATCAACCTGGTGGCAGTCGCGGACCTGGATCCCGCCCGCGCCCAAGCCGTCGCCGACTCGTACGACGGTGTCCGGGCACTGACCGTGGACCAGCTCCTGGCCGCGGACGATGTGGACCTCGTCCTGAACCTGACCATCCCCGCGGCACACGCGGACATTGCGCTGAAGGCAATCGCCGCAGGTAAGTCTGTCTACGGTGAAAAGCCGCTGGCTGCCACCACCGGGGAGGCCCGCGAAGTACTCGACGCTGCGGCCGCAGCAGGTGTGGTGGTTGGCTGCGCACCTGACACGGTGCTGGGTACAGGTATCCAGACGGCGCGGAAAGCAATCGACGACGGACTGATCGGCGCACCGGTCTCCGCAACGGCCACCATGGCGACTCCCGGTCACGAGCGCTGGCACCCGAACCCCGACTTCTACTACCAGCCCGGCGGCGGACCCCTCTTGGACATGGGCCCGTACTACGTCTCGGCCCTGGTCACGCTGCTGGGGCCCGTGGTCTCGGTGGTGGGCGCGGCGAGCCACACCCGCAACGAACGCACCATCGGGTCCGGCCCGCGGGAAGGCCAAAAAGTACCGGTGGATATCGACTCGCACGTCACCGGTGTCCTGGTCCACGAGTCCGGCGCATTGTCCACGATGTTCATGAGCTTCGACGCCGTGAAAACGAAGAGCCCCAACATCGAGATCCACGGTCAGTCGGGGTCGCTGATCGTGCCGGACCCCAACCACTTCGAGGGCGACGTGCAGCTCTTCGCCCTCGGCGCCCAGGAGTGGGAGACACTCCCTGTCTCCGCTGGCTATGTGGACTCCGGCCGGGGCTTCGGCATTGCAGACCTCGCCGCGACTCCGGCCGGACAGGAGCCACGGGCCGGCGGCCGGCTGGCATTCCACGCACTGGAAGTCATGGAGTCGGTGCTGGAATCCGCCAAGACCGGACAATCAGTAGCCATCAAGAGCACGGCCGCACGGCCTGCCACTGTTGAGCTGACGGAATTGGCGGATTTCTCGACGGCGGTACGCGCCTAGCGCTCCATACCTGCGCCGGGACGGCAGTTAATGCACATGTTTTCCCCGACAAACATGGGCATTAACTGCTGTCTCGCGCAAGGCCGGCCCGGCGAAGGGTCGCCTCGGCATGTTTGAGGATGGGGCCGTCGATCATTTTGCCCTTGAACTGGAAAACTCCCGTGCCCGCGGCGGCCGCTGCGTCCAGAAGCTCGGTGGCCCCGGCAACGGCTTCCGGAGTAGGGGCGTAGGCCTCACGGACCACGGCAACCTGGTTCGGGTGGATGCAGGCCTTCGCGCCGAAGCCGCTTGCCACCGCATCCCGGGACTCCACGCCCAGGCCTTCAAGGTCCGGGATGTTCACATACACGGAGTCGATGGCTTCCTTGCCCGCTGCCTTCGCGGCGAGCAGGACAGCGGAACGTGAGTGAAGTGCGACAGCCCGGTAGCCGCCGTCGTCGTTCCGGCTGGAGAGCCCGCCCAGGGAAGCCAGCAGGTCCTCGGCACCCCACATGAGTCCTACGACGTTGGGTTCAGCGGCAATTGCAGCAGCGTTGACGATGCCGGCCGCCGTTTCGCAGAGCGCAATGACCTGGTATCCCTCCAAAGCCTTGAGCTGCCCAGCGCTTTCCGCCTTGGCCAGCATCACCGTGCGGTAGGGAGTCTTCGCCAAGGCCTCCAGATCGAGCTCGAACTCGTCCGTCCCCACGGGATTCACGCGGACTATGGTGCGGCTGGGCTCCAGTGCTCCGGCACCGGGCTGCTCAAGGATCGCTTCGCGGGCCCTCGGCTTGTCCGCAGGAGCCACAGCATCCTCCAGGTCCAGGATCACGGCATCGGACCGGTCAGAGGCCTTTCCGAAACGCTCGGGCCGGTCCGCAGGACAGAACAAGAGAGCCGGGCCCATGGTGAAGGGAGAGTGCATGAAGTTCCTTGCTGGTGGGGTGCTGACAGGTACGGAGAACTAAGACGTCGCGGCGTGCGCTTCCTTGGTCCACATCAGGCAGGTCCGGGTGGCCAACGCCACCACTGATCCATCCTGGTTGCGACCGGTGTGCTGCATGGTCACCACGCCCTGTCCGGGGCGGGACGACGACAACCGTTTGCCGGTGATCACCGTTTCCGTGTACAGGGTATCCCCGTGATACAGCGGGTGCGGAAAGGTGACATCAGTCAGGCCCAGCTGCGCAATGATAGTCCCCTGCGTCAACTGGGCCACGGACTGCCCCACCATGGTGGACAGCGTGAACATGGAGTTCATGAGCCGCTGCCCGAACGGTTGTCCGGAACTCCATGCGGCGTCAAGGTGCAGCGCCTGCGTGTTCATGGTCATGGTGGTGAAGAGGACGTTGTCCGTCTCGGTGACCGTGCGTCCGGGCCTGTGCGCGTAAATCACGCCCTCTTCAAGTTCGTCGAAGTACAGCCCACGCTGCTCAACCACCCGGGTCATACGGTGAGCTCCTGGTCTTCCTCGAACAAGTCCGCACCGGTGGCGGCCACCACGTCCTCAAGGGTCACATTGGGGGCCAGCTCGCGGAGGACCAGACGGGAATCTCCTTGGTCCTTCACGACATCAATGACTGCGAGGTCGGTGATGATCCGGTCCACGCATCCCTTGCCTGTCAGGGGCAACGTGCAGTCCTGGACGATTTTCGGCCTGCCACTGCGGTCCACATGTTCCATCATGACGATGACCTTCTTGGCACCGAACACCAGGTCCATGGCACCACCCATGCCTTTGACCATCTTTCCGGGAATCATCCAGTTGGCGAGGTCTCCGTTGGCTGCAACCTCCATGGCACCCAGGACAGCGACATCAACATGCCCACCCCGGATCATGCCGAAGGACGACGCCGAATCGAAGAATGCCGCCCCCGCGTTGGTGGTCACCGTTTCCTTCCCCGCGTTGATGAGGTCCGGATCCACTTTGTCCTCGGCCGGGTAGGGCCCCACTCCCAGGATGCCGTTCTCTGAATGGAGAATGACTTCCACGCCGTCCGGAATGTAGTTGGGAATCAGGGTTGGCATCCCGATTCCGAGATTCACATACTGTCCGTTGGCGAGCTCTTTTGCCACGCGCGCGGCCAGTTCGTTGCGGGTCCAGCCTTTGGCTTCGTGATGTTCGACGTCGGCGCGACGGTACTCGTGCCGCACGGCTTCGGGGCGGGGCGGCAAGTCCTGGAGGCTGTTCGATTCCATGGCTAGGCTCCTGCCTGTTGGCTGCTTGCCGATCCGGATAACGCCACCGTGCGCTTCTCGATCCGCTTCTCGTTGGACGGCGCCACCACCACCCTTTGTACGAAGATACCCGGCGTGTGGATGTGTTCCGGATCCAGTTCACCGGGTTCCACCAGCTCTTCCACCTCGGCGATGGTGGTCTTGGCCGCCATGGCGCAGAGCGGGTTGAAATTCATTGCCGTCGCATGGAAAACAAGGTTCCCATGGCGGTCACCCTTCCAGGCGTGGACCAATCCGAAGTCCGGTGTCAGGGACTCTTCGAGGACGTAGTCGGCATCGTTGAAGGTGCGCACTTCCTTCGGCGCAGACGCCAGCGCAACGTTCCCGTCGGCGTCGTACTTTTGCGGCAAACCGCCCTCGGACACCTGGGTTCCCACACCCGCTTTGGTGTAGAAGGCCGGGATTCCAGCGCCGCCGGCGCGCAGCTTCTCGGCCAGCGTGCCCTGCGGGGTCAGGACAACCTCCAGCTCCCCGGCAAGGTATTGCCGCGCGAATTCTTTGTTCTCGCCCACGTAGGAGCTGATGGTCCGGCGGATGCGTCCGTCCTTAAGGAGGATCCCCAAGCCCCAATCGTCCACGCCACAGTTGTTGCTGACGGTCTCCAGAGCGCTGGTTCCTTGCTGATGGAGGGCATCGATCAGGGAGACGGGGATGCCGCATAGACCGAACCCTCCCACCGCGAGCGAAGCTCCGTCCGGGATGTCCTTCACCGCTTCCGCGGCGCTGGCAACAACCTTGTCAATCATCCTTGATCCTTCCCGTGCGGTTACAGACCCAGCTCGCGGGCGATGAGCATCAACTGGACCTCGGTGGTGCCTTCCCCGATTTCAAGGATCTTGGAGTCGCGGTAATGCCGTGCCACCGTGAATTCGTTGATGAAGCCATAGCCGCCGAACACCTGGGTGGCGTCCCGCGCGTTGTCCATGGCTGCCTCGCCTGCGACCATCTTAGCGATGGCCGCTTCGGTCTTGAACGGCTTACCGGCGAGCATCCTGGAGGCGGCGTCGTAGTACGCCAAACGGGCTGTGTGGGCCCTGGCCTGCATGCGGGCGATCTTGAACTGGATGGCCTGGTACTTGCCGATGTTCTGCCCAAAGGCGCTGCGCTCCTTGGCATACCTCACGGACAAGTCCACGCATCCCTGCGCCGCTCCGGTGGCAAGGGCGGCGATCGCGATGCGTCCCTCGTCAAGGATGGAGAGGAAGTTCGCGTACCCGCGGCCGCGTTCCCCCAGCAGGTTGGCTTCAGGAACCCGAACGTTGTCCAGGGTGAGCGGGTGGGTGTCGGAGGCGTTCCAGCCCACCTTGTTGTACGGCTTTTCCGCGGTGAACCCGGGGGTGTCCGCGGGCACCAGGATGGTGGAGATTTCCTTCTTGGTGCTGCCGTCGGCGTTTTCCTTCTGCCCCGTGACCGCAGTGACGGTGACCAGCGTGGTGATGTCCGTGCCGGAGTTGGTGATGAACTCCTTGTTCCCGTTGATGACCCATTCGCCGTTCTCCAGATGGGCATTGGTCTTGGTGCCGCCGGCATCGGATCCGGCTTCGCGTTCGGTCAAACCAAAGCCGGCCAAGGAACGCCCGGAGGCCAACTCCGGCAGCCACTGTTCCTTCTGCGCATCCGTGCCGAAGCGGTACACCGGCATCGCGCCCAGCGATACGCCGGCTTCGAGGGTGATAGCCACGGACTGGTCCACCCGCCCCAGCTGTTCCAGCGCCAGGGCCAGCGCGAAGTAGTCTCCGCCCATGCCGCCGAACTCCTCGGGGAACGGCAACCCAAACAGGCCCATCTCCCCCATCTGCTTGACTACCTCGTACGGGAAGCTGTGCTCTTCGTCATGCTTGGCCGAGACGGGCGCAACCACCTCGTCGGCGAACTCGCGGACGGAGTCGCTGAGGTCCTGGTACTCCTCTGTTAGCCCGTAAGTGCTGTTCATTTCAAAGGTGCTCATGGCTGGACTTCCTTGTCTGTGTTCTTTCCGGCCGCGCTTTCAGGGGCGACGGGTACGTGAATGGTGGCGAGTACCTGGTCTGCTTTGACCAGGTCCCCGGGTTTGCTGCTCAGATGGACAGTTCCGGATACCGAGGCCACCAGTTGGTGCTCCATCTTCATCGCCTCCACGGCCAAAAGCACTTGGCCTTCCTCTACGGAATCTCCGTTGGCCACGGACACGGACACCACGGTTCCGGGCATCGGCGAGCGCACTTCCGGGTCCGCGGCCCCTTCGTCCCGCTGGATGCCGGCGAGCACCCGCCGCAGGCGTTCAGCCCGGTTCAGGACCTCAAGCCGGCAGGACCAGCCATCGTTGCCTACGTGGACGGCGTCGACGGCCACGCCCACCGCGAAGGTGACGGGACCGTCGTCGAACTCCACAACAACGGTGTCCGCACTGCGGTTCAGTACCTTGACGCGTGCAGCGGTGCCGGCACCAGAGCCGTGGTCGACGGTGGCTGTCACGGTTCCGCCCTCCTCGGTGATGGACACTGTGGCGAGTCCACCACCCGGAACGCCCAGCGTGGTAGTCCACGCCCCGCGGCCACCTACGCGCCAGCCGTCGGGAGTCTTCCACGCGTCCCCCGCAACCGCAGAGCCCGTGCGTTCAAGCCACAGCGTAAGAGCGGCGGCGATCAGTTCGCGGAAGCCGGCATGCCTGAACTCCATGGTCGGCAGTTTGCGCTCAATCAGCCCGGTGTCGAGGCGCCCTGCCCGGACGTCGGCGTCGTTGATCAGCAGGCGCAGGTACTCAACGTTGGTGTCCACGCCCAGCAGGGTGTACCGGCCAAGGGCAGCGTCCAAGGTGTCCAGCGCCGCGGCCCTGTCCACCCCCCACGAAATGACCTTGGCGAGCATGGGATCGTAGTCGCCCGTGATCTCCAGCCCGTCCCGCATGGCGGAGTCGATCCGCACGTTGGCGTGGGCTTTTTGCTGACCCGACACGGCGGGGTCCGCGGCACCATGCTCGGCAAGCCCAACAATCCGGCCCATGGACGGCATGAAATTCCGTTCGGGCACCTCGGCGTAAACGCGCGCCTCTACGGCGTGGCCTTTAAGTACGACGTCGGCCTGCGCTACGGTGAGGACCTCGCCGGCGGCGATCCGCACCTGCCATTCAACGAGGTCAATGCCGGTGACCATTTCCGTGACCGGATGCTCCACCTGCAGCCGGGTGTTCATTTCCATGAAGAAGAACTCGTCAGGGTGTTCATCGGAAACCAGGAATTCGACGGTCCCCGCGCCGCTGTAGTTGACCGAACGTGCTGCGTTACAAGCGGCCTCGCCGATCCGCGCCCGCTGTGCAGCCCCGTCCTTCATCGATTCGAACAAGGCCGAGGGGGCCTCTTCGATAACTTTCTGATGACGCCGTTGCAAGGAACACTCGCGCTCGCCCAAGTGGATGACGTTGCCGTGGTTGTCCGCCAGGACCTGGACCTCGATGTGGCGGGGCGCCCGGATGAGCCGCTCCAGGAAGAGGGTGTCATCCCCAAAAGCGGATGATGCCACACGCCTTGCCGTGAGCAGGGTGGCAGCCATGTCCTCGATACGTTCCACCACATGCATGCCCTTGCCTCCACCACCTGCCGACGGTTTGATCAGCAAGGGGAAACCGATGCCCGATGCAGCGTCCAGCAGCTCCTGGTCCGTGAGTCCTGGCTTGGCGATCCCAGGCACGCAGGGAACGTTGTAGGCCGACACATGGTTCTTGGAGCGGATCTTGTCCCCCATTACTTCGAGGGCGCCGACTCCCGGCCCGATGAAGGTGATCCCTGCGGCGTCCAGCGCCTTGGCGAACTCCAGATTTTCGGACAGGAAGCCATACCCCGGGTGAACCGCCTCCGCTCCGCTTCGACGGCATGCGTCGATGATGGCGTCGATCTTCAAGTAGCTCTCGGAGGGTGCCGTGCCACCAATGGCGACAGCTGTGTCAGCGAGGGCCACGTGCTTGGCATCCTTGTCCGCGTCCGAGTACACGGCGACGGAGCGGATGCCCAGCTCCTTCAAGGTCCTGATGACCCGGCAGGCGATCTCACCGCGGTTGGCAACGAGCACGGAACCGAGGGGGTGGGCTGTGGATGCCGGGCTGGGTGGGGCTGTGGCTGTTGTTGGCAGGCTCATGGTCACATCCTGAAGAGACCGAAGGAGGTCTCGGGCAGTTGTTGGCGGGAGACGACGTCCAGGGCCATCCCCAGGACTCGCCGAGTGTCGGCGGGATCGATAATGCCGTCGTCCCACAGCCGGGCTGTGGAGTAATAGGGACTTCCCTGATCCTCGTATTGCTGCTTGATAGGAGCTTTGAAAGCTTCCTCGTCCTCGGCGGACCATTCCTGTCCGGCTGCCTCGTATTGGTCCCTCTTGACCGTGGCGAGGACACTGGAGGCCTGGTTTCCGCCCATGACGGAGATGCGGGCTGCGGGCCACATCCACAGGAACCGCGGTGAGTAGGCCCGGCCACACATGGAATAGTTGCCGGCGCCGAAGGACCCACCGATGACCACCGTCAGTTTGGGCACCCTGGCCGTGGCTACCGCGGTGACCATCTTGGCGCCGTTCTTGGCGATGCCACCTTGCTCGTAGTCCTTGCCCACCATGAAACCGGAGAGATTCTGCAGGAAGATCAAGGGAATTCCGCGCTGGTCGCAGAGCTCGATGAAGTGCGCGCCCTTGAGGGAGGACTCGCTGAAGAGAACACCGTTGTTGGCCACGATGCCCACTGGATGCCCGTGGAGGTGCGCGAATCCAGTGACCAAGGTGGTGCCGTAGTTCTTCTTGAACTCATGGAATTCGGAACCATCCACCAGCCTGGCAATGACTTCGCGGACGTCATACTGGGCGTTGACGTCCGTGGGAACCACACCGTAGATCTCTGAAGGGTCGACGACGGGCGGCAGGACGACGTCGAGCACGTCCCAGGCCGGCTGCGCCGGCTTCGGCAACGTCGCCACGATGTCCCGTACGATCTCGAGGGCGTGCTGATCGTTCTCGGCCAGGTGGTCCGTGACCCCGGAAATCCGGGAGTGGACGTCGCCGCCGCCCAGCTCCTCGGCAGTGACAATCTCGCCGATTGCAGCTTTCACCAAGGGCGGACCACCCAGGAAGATGGTGCCCTGGTTCCGCACGATGACTGTCTCGTCGCTCATGGCCGGCACATAGGCACCGCCAGCAGTGCACGAGCCCATCACGGAAGCGATCTGCGGGATCTTGGCTGCGGACATCCTGGCTTGGTTGTAGAAGATCCGCCCGAAGTGTTCTTTATCCGGGAAAACCTCGTCCTGTTTGGGCAGGAAGGCTCCGCCGGAATCCACCAAGTAAATGCAGGGAAGCTTGTTCTCCAAGGCGATTTCCTGAGCCCGGAGATGCTTCTTGACGGTCATCGGATAGTAGGTGCCGCCCTTGACCGTTGCGTCATTGGAGATCACCAGGACGTGCCGGCCATGGACCAGGCCAATGCCTGCAATGACCCCGGCCCCTGGGGAATCGTCGTTGTACATGCCGTTGGCAGCCAAGGGCGCAATCTCAAGGAACGGACTGCCGTCATCCAGCAAGTAGTCGATGCGTTCCCTCGGCAAAAGCTTTCCGCGGGCGATGTGCCGTTCCCGTGACTTGGCCGGGCCGCCGAGGGCCGCCGTCGCCAAGCGATCCTTCAGTTCTGCCACCAAAGCCAGTTGCGCCTCCTGGTTGGCTTCATAGGTGCCGCTGGCGGCTCCCGCAAGGCTGGCGATTGTCTCCATCGACCCCTGTTCCATTCCCGGCCACAGGCCACTTCGGTTAGTGCCGCGTAACTGAAATTTAGGTTAGTCTTTATTAACTGTGATGTCCAGCACAGCAGGGCCTTATCGGTCAGGCGTGCCGGGACTGGCGCCAAGGAGGAGAACGTGACCGGAGGCCGGGAAACAAGCACTGAGGGAACCCGTGGCGCCGCCACCCAACGTGGCCAGGCTAAGGAGCTCCGACGGCTGGCTCTGTTGTCCGCGGCCGCGGGGCTCTTTGCACAGAATGGCTTCAACAGAGTCTCCCTTGAGGATTTAGGTGCCGCAGCGGGCGTCAGCGGCCCCGCTGTCTACCGGCATTTCCCCGGCAAGCAAGCAGTCCTTGGGGAGCTTCTGCTCAGCGTCAGCCGCGACCTTATGGAGGGCGGATTGCGGGTGGTTTCCGCATCGGGCGATCCCCGCTCTGCGCTCAAGGGGCTCATCCAATTCCAGGTTGATTTCGCGCTCAGCAATCCGGACGTCATCCGCGTCCAGGACCGGGACTTCGGAAGTCTCAGCGACGCCGACCAGGCAGAAGTGCGATCCCTTCAGCGCAAGTACGTCGAAACGTGGGTTGACGTCCTGGCCCGCATCCACACGGACGCAGATGTCCCCGGGCTCAGGGTCCGTGCGCACGCGGCCTTTGGGTTGATCAATTCCACACCCCACTCGGTGCGCCACCACGGCAGGAAGATCGCGGTGAAGTCTGCCAGGCCTATCCTGGAACAGATGGCCTTGGCGGCTCTGACTTCAGCCTGAACGGTCTATCTTCCGGGAGGTTTGAGCCGCCTTCCATCTACGGCCTCATATTGTCGGACCCCCCTGACATCATGTTTTTATGGAAGATCAAGGGCAGTTTTCGGCACTCAGGGCGGAATCGTCCCCTGCTGTGGCCGCCCTGACCGCTGCCCGGTCACGACGCTTCTTGAGCAGGCCGGAATTGCATAAGGCCGGGTTCAAGGATTCGACGGCGACCGTCACCTGGGTCGGTGGGTTCCACGCCGCGGGGCTGCTCAACGGCAGAACCAAGTCCGCCCGGGCTTCATCGCTAACGGGCCCCGCCCCGGCCGACGTTTCGGCCCAAAATACAGGATCGATCCCTAAGGCTCAGCGGAATCCCCGGACCAGCCTTGTTTCCACGTCGGCTCAGCCAGTCCAACGTTTCGACACTCAGCGTCCTGGTCCCAAGGCGTCTGCCGGGCGGGACCTGACAGAGCTTCTTATCGACAGCGCTGCACTTCTGGACTCCGCACGCTTGTCCGCCTCGGATGAGGCTTTCCTGTTGGGGTTTGTTGAGGCTGCTGATTTTGCCGGCAAGGTCGAGGAGATTTCCCGATCAGTGGAGTACTTACAGATCGTCGCAGCCCACGCGGTGGAACGGACCCGGCTTGAGGCACAAAACTCCCGGCCGGGGTCCTCGGCAGCAGCGCCGGAATGGCGGACCGGCTGGACGGAAGCACCCGAAGAGCCAACGAGTGGCACGGGCGCAACGGTTCCGGAGGCACCAGTTTCCGCTGGTGAAGCACGTTCCACCAACGCACTGTCCGTGGATGGGGCCAGGTCCAAGGCCAGTGTCTTGGATGACGGGTACCGGAACGCAGCCGAGTTCCTGCGGGCCCGGTTGCGGATCGGCATCGGCGAGGCCCGTCGCAGGCTTGCCCTCGCCGCCGAGGTCCTCCCCCGGAAAGGCATGACCGGGCAGGAAATCCCGGCCCGCCGCGAAATCCTCGCCACAGCCCTCGGATCGGCTTTGGTGCCGTCCCGGTCCGCGTCGATCATCAGCACCGCCCTGGACAAGGTCCGGCACCTCACCGACGAAGACACCATCACCCGGATGGAACATGCCCTGACCACCACCGCCACCGAAACCGACCCGGACTTCGTCACCACAATGACCAAACGCTGGGCCGACAGGATCGACCACGACGGCCCCGAACCTTCCGAAGAAATCCTCCACCAACTCCAAGGCGCGTTCCTCCGCCGCCGACGCCGCCACGGACTCCACCACCTCGAAATCTTCGCCACCGACGAACAAATCGAAACCCTCACCACCACCATGAACGCCGCCACCAACCCGCGACTCACCAACAGCACCAGCACCAGCAGCAACAGCACCGGCACCGGACCTGGCACCACGGACAACACCGATACCGGGCACAGCCCAGACAACGGCACAGGCACCGGCCCGGACCTGGACCGCCGCTCCCGGGCACAGAAACTCCTCGACGGCCTCACCGGCGCCTGCGCCCTCGCCATGACCACCGGGAAACTACCCTCCAACGGCGGACTCCGCCCCCAACTCACCGTCACCATCGACCACCGCGACCTCCTCGAACAACTCACCGGCACCGGCCACCACCAGCCCGGCACCAGGACACAAACCGGCACAGCCACAGGCACCGCCACGTTCATAGGGACAGGCACAGGCACGGGCACCGATCGCTTGAACACAGGCACCGCCACGTTCACCGGCCCGATCCACCCGAACACCATCCGCAAAATAGCCTGCGACGCCGACATCATGCCCGTCCTGCTCGGCAGCGACTCCCGCGTCCTGGACATCGGCCGGACCACCCGGATCTTCCCACCCCACATCCGCAAAGCCATCACCGCACGCGACCAAGGCTGCGCCTTCCCCGACTGCACCATGCCCGCACCCTGGTGCGAAGCCCACCACACCACGTACTGGACCCACGGCGGCACCACCGGAACAGAAAACGGCACCCTGCTCTGCAGCCACCACCACCACCTCATCCACAAAGAACAATGGAGGATCGACATGACAACCGGGGTCCCCTGGTTCATCCCCCCACCCCACATCGACCCCCAACAAACACCCCGACGCAACCACCACCACACACCCCACAGAACATGAACCCGCCCGACAGAGGTGAGCAATGAGGACTGACTCAACAAACGGTGTGTTGGTCCAGGCCTGATGCTGGGTGCGTCCGGTTGTGCTGCGTAGGTCCAAGTTGTGCCAGGGCAAAAGAAGCTGCCCGGCAAACTGCCGAGCGGGAGGCAACCCGTTGGGTCGTATGCGTGTATGCCCTTGGGGCGTTCGTGTCTTCCTAGGACTCTCAGGGCCAGCCTGTGAGGCTGTTTTCTGCCGCGGAGCCGCCTAGGCTGAAACTCAAACCTTGCTGACCCTGCTCAGCAGCTGAATCGACAGGGCGACAAGGTCTACGCCCAGCCACAATCAAGGAGCACACCATGAGGATTGCCGTCACCGGCGGAAGCGGAAAACTGGGCAGGAGCGTGGTCCGGCGACTCACGCAGGATGGCCACAAAGTGCTCAACATTGACCGTGCCGGCACCCGTGGCAAGGGCTACGTCAACGTGGATCTCCGCAACTACGGGCAGGTCCTGGACGTCATCATGGGCCTGGATGACCAACATGACGGCCTGGACGCAATAGTTCACCTAGCTGCCATCCCGGCCCCGGGGCTGGCCCCCGACGCCGCGATTTTCGAGAACAACATGGTCTCCACCTACAACGTCTTCCAAGCGGCACGGCGGGCGGGCATCAAAAAGGTGGTCTATGCCTCCAGCGAGACCGTACTGGGCCTCCCCTTCGACGTCGTCCCTCCCTACATTCCCGTGGACGAGGAGTACGCGGCCCGACCGGAAAGCACCTACTCCCTGGTCAAGCACCTCGAAGAGCAGATGGCGATCCAGCTCACCCGATGGGACCCGGAGCTGAGCATCACGGCGCTGCGCTTCTCCAACGTCATGGACCCGGAAGACTACGACGCCTTCCCGTCCTTCGACTCCGATGCAACTCTGCGCAAGTGGAACCTGTGGGGCTATATCGATGCCCGGGACGGTGCCCTCGCCGTAGTCCGCGCCCTTGAGCACGGGGAACCGGGCTTCGAGACCTTCATCATCGCGGCGGCCGATACTGTGATGGGCCGAAGCAGCGCCGAACTGGCCGCGGAAGTCTTCCCCGGCGTCGAGGTCCTCAAGGAACTGGGGCAGCACGAAACGATGCTGTCCATCGACAAGGCGCGAAGGATGTTGGGCTTCGAACCGGAGCACAGCTGGCGCAACGTCCACTCCAACCGCACCACGCCAACCGAAGATTGACCCCTGTCCCCTGACGCGCGACGACCCACCCCTTAACCGCAGTTTCCTGCAAGCACTCGTAAAGGGATGGGCCGGCGCAGCTTGGAAGCGTCAGATCATTGTCATGACCATGGCGGGATCGGACAGGATAGCTCCGAGGTCAGCGAGGAACCGTGAACCCTGCTCGCCATCCACCAGGCGGTGGTCGAAGGACAGGCTCAGCGACATGACCTGCCGGACGGCGAGTTCGTCGTTGACCACCCAGGGAGCTTTACGCACAGCGCCCAGGGCGACGATGGCGGCTTCACCTGGATTGAGGATGGGTGTCCCGGCGTCGATCCCGAACACACCAATGTTGGTGATCGAGAGGGTGCCACCGGAAAGATCCGATGGCGACGTCTTGCCTGCACGTGCCGTGTTGGTCAGTTCAGTCAGTGCCGTGGCGAGTTCACGCAGCGTCAGTTGGTCTGCGTCCTTGATGTTCGGGACGGTCAGGCCGCGGGGCGTTGCAGCCGCAATGCCAAGGTTGACGTAGTTGAACTGGACAATCTCCTGGTTCGCCTCGTCCCAGCGTGAGTTAAGCGTGGGATGACTGCGCAGCGCCACCAAGATGGCCTTGGCCGCGATGGTCAGCGGCGTCAGCTTGAACCCATCGAACGCCTTGTTGCCCTTGAGCCTGCCCAGCAACTCCATGGTTGCTGTGACGTCGATGGTTAGGAACTCTGTAACGTGCGGCGCGGTGAACGCGCTCTGGACCATGGCGGCGGCAGTGAACTTCCGCACACCCTTGATGGCTGTGCGCGTTTCCCGCCCGCCCCTCACTGGTTGAGCTTCGGATGCGGTTTCCGGAGGACCTGTGAAGGCTTGGACGTCCTCGCGGGTGATGAGCCCGCCGGGTCCCGTGCCCGGAACCTGTTCCAAGTCGACACCAAGGTCGCGTGCCAGCTTGCGCACGGGCGGGGTGGATCGGGGCCTTTCGGCGCCTGCCGTTTCTGATTCCGGCGCAGCGACGGGCGCCGCCTGTGGTTGCCCAGGGACAGAGGTTCCTGGGCGGGCCTCCTGAACCTGGCCACGGGCGCGCCGGGTCGGCCGACCGGAATGTTCGACGACGGCACCGTACCCCACCAGGTTCGGCTCACGCTTTGCAGGGGCCCCCACCGCGTCAGCGTCGCCTGCGGCCGCAGAACCATTCGCGGAAGTCTCGACGGCGGCCCTGTTGCCAGCGGCTGGGGCGCTGCCTCCGTTGGAGGATCCGGCGTCGTCCACCTCAAAGGAGACAATCCGCTTACCGACCTCCACCACCGTCCCAGGCTGCTCGTGAAGGGCCGCCACGGTTCCGGCGAACGGAGACGGCAGTTCCACGACTGCCTTGGCGGTTTCCACCTCGGCGATGACTTGGTTCAGGGTGACAGTGTCCCCCACTGCCACCTTCCAACTGAGGATTTCCGATTCCGTCAGGCCCTCGCCAAGGTCCGGCAGCCTGAATTCCTTGATCATGGTGGCGGTCATCCTTCCAGTCCACTCAGCGAGTTTGGGCGGCCCAAGGCGCGGTCGACGCCGTCGAGGATCCTGTCCAGATCCGGCAAATGGTGCATTTCAAGCTTCGAATAGGGGTACGGAACATCGAAACCGGTAATGCGGACGGGGGCAGACTCCAGATAGTGGAAGCAGCGCTCGGTGATGCTGGCAGCAATCTCTGCGCCGAGGCCACCGGACTGGCCGGCCTCGTGGGTGATGACCAGTCGGCCCGTCTTGCGGACAGAAGCCTCCACCACGGGATAGTCCACGGGAGCCAGGGAACGGAGGTCGATGACCTCCACGGAAATGCCTTCATCTGCCGCTGCCATGGCGGCGTCCTTCGCGGTTTTCACCAAAGGACCGTATGCCACCAAGGTCACGTCCGTGCCGGTGTTCACCACAGCAGCCCTGTCCAGGGGAAGGGCTGTGGAAAGGTCAAGGCTTTCGTCCACGTCGCCCTTGTCGTGGTAGCGGCGCTTGGGTTCGAAGTAGAGGACGGGGTCATCGGAGGCAATGGCCTGCTGGATCATCGTGTAGGCGTCCTGCGGATTCGACACCGCTACTACCCGCAGCCCAGAGGTGTGGGTGAAGTACGCCTCAGGCGATTCGGAGTGATGTTCAGGAGATCCGATGCCGCCGCCAAAGGGAACCCGGATGGTGATGGGCATCTTGACCCGGCCCTGGGTGCGGTAATGCATCTTGGCTACTTGGCTGACGATCTGGTCGAATGCGGGGTAGATGAAACCGTCGAACTGGATCTCGCACACGGGACGGTATCCGCGGTACGCCAAACCCACCGCGGTGCCGATAATGCCGGATTCGGCCAGCGGCGAATCGATCACCCGGTGCTTTCCAAAGTCCTTTTGGAGACCGTCCGTGACACGGAAGACACCACCGAGCGCACCGATGTCCTCTCCCATGAGGACCACTTTGGGATCGTTTTCGAGGGACTTGCGGAGGCCGGCGTTGATGGCCCGGGCAAACGTGAGCTTGGACATCAGAGTGCACCTTCCTCGACAGGCTGGTTGAAGCTGTTCAGATAGCGCGAGTAGTGGTCCTTCTGCCGTTCAATCCAGGAATTTGGTGTGCTGTACACGTGGTTGAAAACATCCAATGGCTGCGGATCCTGCATATCGATGCAACTGGAACGGAGCTCGGCGGCCACGGCATCGGCCTTTGCCTTAACACGGGCGGCCACGTCTTCAGTCAGCAGTCCCTTGGCTTCCAGGAGCTTGTGCAGCCTCAGGATCGGGTCCTTGGCTGCCCAGTCTTCCAGCTCGTTGGGGTCTCGGTACCTGGTGGGGTCATCGGCAGTAGTGTGCGGACCCATGCGGTAGGTAACAGCCTCGATGAAGGTAGGACCGCCGCCCTTGCGTGCCCGATCCAGGGCAACCCGGGTTGCAGCCATGACGGCCAGGACGTCGTTGCCGTCAACCCGCATACTCGGAATACCGAACCCGGTTGGCCTGTCAGCCAATTGAACATGCGATTGGATGCGGACAGGCTCGGAAATGGCCCAGTGGTTGTTCTGGCAGAAGAACACCACGGGGGCCTGGTAGCTGGCCGCGAACACCATGGCTTCGTTCACGTCCCCTTCACTGGTGGCACCGTCGCCGAAGTAGGCAAGAACAGCAGTGCTCGCACCGTCCAGCTGGACGCCCATGGCGTAGCCGGTGGCGTGCAGGCTCTGGGATCCGATGATGATCTGTGGCGTGGCCACGTTGATTCGCTGGGGGTCCCAACCGTAGGAGGCATTGCCTCGCCACACCCTGGCGATCTCGGAGAGGTGGGCGCCCCTGACGTATGCCACGCCGCTTTCACGGTAGCTCGGGAAGACGAAGTCGTCGTCGCGCAGCGAGCGGCTTGAGCCGATCTGGGCCGCTTCCTGGCCCAGGAGCGGCGGCCACAATGCCAACTCTCCCTGGCGCTGCAGAGCCGTTGCCTCGGCGTCGATACGGCGGATGACGGTCATGTCCTCATACAGGGAACACAATTGCTCGTCGCCGATGTCCCTAACCCAGACGTCGAATTCTGGATGGCTGATGCGGTCGCCTTCCGGAGACACCAGCTGGAGCAGATCGCCGCCAGTCCGCAGGGGATTTTGTGCACTTTGTCCTGGGCCCGGAGTGCCTTGATGCACTCCCTTGCCCGCCTGATCCGTCAACACAGGTGATCGCAACCTTCCGGCTCGGTTTCGTCGGCGCTGGCTGGACTTGTGATCCTGCCGCAGACCGGCCCTCCGGCACCTTCGCCGGAGTTAATTGTGACCCTACTCACAAGAGGCATCGGGTACAACTACCCCGGCAGAAGTTGAGCATTGTGCCCTGTTTTGAGGGTTGGAGGCGTGCTAATCTTGCGCATTATGCAACCCTTGGATGGCACTGACACCCGGCTCCTTTCGGCCATGGCGAAGGACCCCCGCGGGACAGTGGTTGCCCTCGCCCAAAAGTTGGGTTTGTCCCGCAACACGGTCCAGGCCCGCATGGCCCAACTTGAAAAGAAGCACGCGTTTCTTTCCTTCGAGCGGAGGATCAACCCGGCCGCACTCGGCTACCCGCTGACGGCATTCATCACAGTCCATGTACAGCAGCAAAAACTCGCCTCCCTCGCCCAGGACCTCGCGGACATACCGGAAATCCTGGAAGGTTTTGGCCTGACGGGTTCAGCGGACCTGCTGCTGCGGGTCGTTGCCTTGGATGCGGAAGACCTCTACCGAATCAACGGAAAAATCCTTGGCTGCGACGGCGTGGAACGGACGGATACCGCACTGGCGATGCGGGAAATGATCCCGTACCGGGTGCAACCATTGCTCGGCAGGCGCTCCGGAGCCTGAAATCGCTTCTCACCTGCGGTTATTCCGGGCGTAGTACTTGCCCGGGGAACCTGCATGCGATTTGATGCAAGAGGACGCAACGGGGGCCGGCCAGAGGTCCCCGGCAAGGTGGTGGCGCTGCCGGAGGCTGCCGAAAGGGGCACGATCGTGAGCAACCCGCAAGAACCCAACCAGCCCGGGAACAACCAGCCCGGACAGAACCCTCCCCCGATTCCACCCGGGTACCCGCCGCAGACCGGCGCCTCACCCCAGTGGCAACAGCCGCCGTCGACCACTGCTCCACAGGCGGGCAACCCGCAGTACGCGGCTCCCGGCCAATACCAGCAGAACCCATACCCACAGACCCAGAACCCGTACCCGCAGGGTCAGTACCAACCCGGCCAGTACGCACCCGGCCAATACGGCCAGCAGCCCCCAAAGAAGAGCCGAAAAGTCCTGTGGATCGTGCTGAGCATCGTTGCGGGCGTGATCGTGCTTGCGGTGGTAGGTGTCCTTTTGCTGGTCAACCTCGTGGGCAACGCCACGTCCAAGGCCAAGTCCCTCGCCGACGAGTTCACCAATCTTGTGGTGTCCGGGCAATCGGAGCAGGCCTACGACAATTACCTTAGCCAGCCATTAAAGGACGAGCTGGACAAGCAGTCGTTCGTGGACGGCATTGCCAGCCTGGAACTGGATAGCTCGTGCAAGCCCAACTACAACTCGGTGAGCGTGAACAACAACAACGGCAACAACAAGGCCGATCTCTCCGGTACCTTGCAATGCGACGGCAAAACCATTGACCTCCAATACGTCTTCGAAGGCACCAACGACCTCAAGATGAGCAGCATCCGCCTCCGCCCATAGTTACCGGAAAATATTTCCGGACTTTCACCCATCCACCTGCGCATATGGTCCGAATCACTGCTTGAGAGCCCCACTCGGGGCTCAGCAGGACGGCCGGGAAATCCGGCCACCATCGGAAGGTTCGGACCAATGCGTACTTCGCCCAATCGCTTGATCGCCACCATCTTCGGAGCCGTTTACCTCTTGGTAGGCGTCCTCGGATTCTTCGTCACCTCGGGAATCGGCTTCTTCGCCACCGAGGGCGCCAACCTGATCATCTTCGCCGTCAACCCGCTTCACAACATCATCCACTTGGCCATTGGCGCTGCGCTGCTTTACTCCGGCATGAACAGCGTCACGCTGTCCAAGTCCGTCAACACGGCCGTCGGTGGCGTTTACCTGCTGGTAGGCATCCTTGGACTGTTCCTGGTGGGCTCCTCGCTGAACATCATCGCCCTCAACGGTGCGGACAACGTCCTGCACCTTGCCAGTGCTGTCGTCCTGCTGGGCGTCGCACTCTCCCAGGACAAGGCCGCAGTAGCTTCCGCCCGCGCCTGAGCAACACCTGAGCCGCGACTGAACACCAACAACGAGCCAGAGGACGGCAACAGCCATGGAACGCAGAAACCACCCCACGCTGAGCGCAGCGACCTTGCTGTTCGTATACTTCGCAGCGATGGCCGCCGGAATGGTCGAGCTTTCCCTTGCTGCCGGGTACCTCACCGGATCCGTGACCTCTGGCCCGGCGATTGCCGGTGCCGCAACCCTCGCAGGAGGCCTGGCCTTTTTGGCCTGGTCACTGTGGGGGCTGCACCGCAACACCTTGGTATTCTCCCGATACGCGCTTCCGGTCCTCGCGGTGGCGGCAGCTGCGCACCTTGCTGCCACCGTCACCGGCGTCACCACCCAACGCTCACTCGATGTGAGCCACTTTGCCGCCCTCGGCCTGACACTCATGGCACTTGCCGGAGCGGGATGGCTGAGGCGGCAGCACAAGACCAACGACGGCGGCGCCCACGGCCAGCCAAGGACCGGGCGGCTTCTGGCAGCCGCGTTCGGAGCCGCCGTCGTTGTTGCTTCAGTTGCAACACCAGGCCTGGCCGCGTCGATGGCGGGACAGCACGCTGTCCCGCACGGTGAGCACGGCCAGGCCCCACACGAGGAAAGCGGCCAGGGCTCCAATCCCGCCCTGGACCCGGGTCACCACCACTAGGCGGTGACCGGACAGGCGCACCATCGACACTGCCCACTGTTGATGGTGCGCCTTGTTCGTGGATCATGGAGCCATGGATCCCATCGAGGCACTCGACGAAATCTCCTTTTGGCTCGAACGAAGCCAGGCCCCATCCTTCAAGGTCCAAGCCTTCCGGAAAGCGGCCGACGCCGTCCGGCAGCTTCCGCCCGAACAACTGCCGACGCTGATCCGGACGGGACGGATTACCAGTATCAAGGGCATCGGCAACCGCAGCGCAGAAGTCATCACCCAGGCATTGGAAGACAGGGTCCCGGACTACTTGGCCGACCTGCGCGAACGCGGCGCAGAGGCGCTGACATCCGGCGGCGACACCCTGCGGGCCGCCCTGCGTGGAGACCTTCACAGTCACAGCAACTGGTCCGACGGCGGATCGCCGATCGAATCCATGGTTGCCGCCGCACGGACACTCGGCCGCGAATATCTTGCCCTGACCGACCACTCCCCCAATCTCACCATCGCCAATGGACTTAGCGTCGAACGCCTTGAGCAGCAGCTTGGCGTAGTGGAGGGGATCAACTCATCGCAGGATGGCTTCCGGCTGCTCAAAGGCATCGAGGTGGACATCCTTGAGGACGGGACACTGGACCAGACACCCCGCATGCTGGGCCGGCTGGACGTTGTGGTGGCGAGCGTCCACTCCAAGCTTCGGGCTGACAAGAAGACCATGACCAAGCGAATGCTGGGCGGTATCAGCGATCCGCACACCAACGTCCTGGGGCATTGCACCGGCCGCCTCGTGCAGGGATCACGGGGCACCAGGCCCGAGTCCGAATTCGATGCCGCCAAAGTCTTCACGGAGTGCGCAGAGTGGGGTGTCGCCGTCGAGATAAACTCGCGCCCCGAACGGCAGGACCCGCCGGACAACCTGATCAAGCTTGCCCTGGACGCAGGCTGCCTGTTCAGCATCGACAGCGACGCCCATGCTCCCGGCCAACTCGATTTCCTGCAATACGGGGCGGAGCGCGCCGAGGCCCTGGGCGTCCCGAAGGAACGGATCGTCACCACGTGGCCGCTGGAACAGCTGACGGAGTGGCTGAGCCTGAAGAAGTAGGTGCTCAGCGCACGCTGAAAGGGACTCCCCCTGCGGCTGGCAGGAGGAGTCCCTCTTCTTAGAGCGGTGGCTCTTATTAGTGGTCCACGGCCTTCTCTGCACCGACGCCGGTCAGCGAGCGGACTTCCATCTCCGCCTGCTTGGCCGGATCTTCGCGCCGCTTGTCCAGGACCGTCCCCAGCCACCCCAGGAAGAATGCCAAGGGAATGGACACGATGCCCGGGTTGCTCAACGGGAACAGTGCGAAGTTTGCTCCGGGGATCATGGAGGTCTTTGCGCCCGAGACCACCGGAGAGAAGGTGATCAGCAAGATGGCCGCAGCCAAACCGCCGTACATGCTCCACACCGCACCCTGTGTAGTGAACTTCTTCCAGAACAGGGAATAGACAATGGTTGGCAGGTTCGCGGATGCTGCCACCGCGAAGGCCAGTGCCACCAGGAACGCAACGTTCTGGCCGTTGGCAAAGATGCCGCCCAGGATCGCGAGGACACCGATCACCACTACCGTGCGACGTGCCACCTTCACTTCGGTGGTTGCGTCGGCCTTGCCCTTGGAGATGACGTTCGCGTAGATATCGTGGGCGAAGGAAGCTGCCGCGGTGATGGTCAGGCCAGCTACGACCGCCAGGATGGTGGCGAAGGCGACGGCCGAAATAAAGCCAAGGAGCAGTGGTCCGCCGAGGTGGAAGGCCAGCAGCGGAGCAGCGGAGTTCACGCCGCCGGGTGCGGACTTGATGGTTTCAGCACCCACCAGGGCTGCTGCGCCATAGCCGAGCACCAGGGTGAAGAGGTAGAACAGGCCGATCAGCCAGATCGCCCAGACAACGGACTTCCGGGCTTCCTTCGCTGTTGGAACTGTGTAGAAGCGCATCAGCACGTGGGGCAGGGCCGCTGTTCCGAGGACCAGCGCCAAGCCAAGCGACATGAAGTCGAGCTTGGACGTTTCCGTCTTGCCGTACTGCAGGCCAGGGTTGAGGATGTTCGGGTTGTTGGCGGCTTCCGCAGCGGAGCCCAACAGGTTGGACAGGTTGAAGCCATAGATAGCGAGCACCATGGCCGTCATGACGGCGGCCCCGGCGATCAGCAGGATGGCTTTGATGATCTGCACCCAGGTGGTGCCCTTCATTCCTCCGATGAGGACGTACATGATCATCAAGGCACCGACGACGATAATCACCAGCGCCTGTCCACCCCAATCGCTGATGCCCAAGAGGAGCGAAATCAGGCTGCCTGCCCCCGCCATCTGTGCAAGGAGGTAGAAGAAGCAGACCGCCAGCGTCGACAGAGCTGCCGCGATACGGACCGGTCGCTGGCGCAACCGGAAGGAGAGGACATCAGCCATGGTGAACTTGCCGGTGTTGCGCAGCAGCTCCGCCACGAGCAGCAGGGCTACGAGCCAGGCGACGAGGAACCCGATGGAGTACAGGAAGCCGTCGTAGCCGTTGATGGCGATGGCGCCGGTGATGCCCAGGAACGAGGCTGCGGACAGGTAGTCGCCTGCGATGGCGGTGCCGTTCTGCGAACCCGTGAAGGAACGGCCGGCGGCGTAGTAGTCCGCTGCGGTTTTGTTGTTCCGGCTGGCCCGGAAAACGATCACCATGGTGACCGCAACGAACAAGGCAAAGATGCCCATGTTGAGCAGGGTGGTGTCCTTCAGCGCTTCGACATTGACTGCCGGGACCATGGTGTTCATTTGGCTGCCCCGCTGATCACATTGCCGTCCTTATCGAAATCGTGGCCCTCAATCTCGTTGCGGATCTCAGCCGCGATCGGGTCCAGCTTTCTGTTGGAGTAGCTCACGTACCACGCCGTGATGCCGAAGGTGGTGACGAACTGGAGCAGGCCAAGGATCAGGCCGACGTTGATGTTGCCCCAGACCTTGATGGACATGAAGCCGACCGCATAGTCGGCCAAGAGGACATACGCGAAATACCAGAGCAGGAATACGACGGCCATCGGGAAGACAAAGCTGCGGTGCCGCTTGCGCAGTGTCTTGAACCGTTCCGTCTGCTGGACTTCCTGGAAGTCCACGGACGCCGTTGCGTCCTGGGGTTGGGCCTCATTACCCATGGTTCCTCCTGAGTGTGATGTGTCCACATCAGCTGCACATGCGTTGCCAACGTGACTGCAATCACTATCGAACGCGGCCCTGCGCCTGTTCCAGAGGATCGCCCAATGCCGTCGCTCAACGGTTGCGGCGCTGCGCCAAACGGTGGGATGTGAGGGAACATGCGGGACAACAGGCCGCGATGCGGAAAAGTGTCCGGCTACGCTGGCCCTATGCCAGATTCCCCGCTCTTCACAGCCGCCGCGGTCGCCGTGATCGTGCTGGCCATCGCCGTCGTCGTGGGCGTTGGCCTGAAAGTGATCCGTTCCTTCCGGGATCTGGGCACGGATGCAGAGCGTGCCACCTACAACACGCTGCACGCGGCCTCGCGGGCCGGGCAGCACCTCCGGGGCGGCCTCCAGCCTGCCGGGGCAGCCAAAGCCAGCAAGCAACTGCGGGTGCTGCTGGGCTGTGATGCCCTGGCGATCACGGACACAGATTCGGTGCTCGCCTGGGATGGTGCTGCCGAGGAGCTCAGGCCTTCCCTCATGCGCCTCGCTGAGGAGGTGCTCGCCACCGGGCGCACAGCCGTGGTGCCCCATGCCGGGCAAGGACCCCACGCAAAAGCCGAGCACGGAAACCACGGGTTCAGTGCCGTGATTGCTCCTATCCGGGCCGGCTCCAGGGTAGTTGGCTCAGTGGCCGCCCTCGCGCCAGCGGCAGGGGCGGGACTGGTAAGAGCCACCTCCGAGGTTGCCGATTGGATTGCCGCCCAACTGGAACTGACCGAGCTGGAGGCTTCGAGGACCTTGCTGATGGAAGCGGAGGTACGGGCCTTGCGTGCGCAGATCAGCCCGCATTTCATCTACAACTCCCTGAATGCCATAGCATCGTTCATCAACACCGATCCTGCACGGGCCCGTGAGCTTGTGGTGGAGTTCGCCGACTTCACCCGGTACTCGTTCCGGCGGCATGGCGACTTCACCACAGTGGCCGAGGAACTGCGCTGCATCGACCGTTATCTGCTGCTGGAACGCGCGCGCTTCGGCGAGCGCGTCCAAGTCAGCCTACGGATCGCGCCCGAGGTCCTCAGCACGGTCATTCCATTCCTCAGTCTCCAACCGCTGGTGGAGAATGCGGTCCGGCATGGCTTGGAGGCCAAGGAGGGCCCCGGACACATCACCATTTGCGCCAATGATTCCGGAGCATTTGCTGAAGTCACCATCGAGGACGACGGCGTCGGCATGGATCCCGAGCACCTGCGGTCGGTGCTAGCCGGCCACGCAGACGGCGACCATGTGGGTCTTCGGAATGTGGACGCCCGCTTGCGGCAGGTGTATGGGGACGAGCACGGGCTGGTCGTTGAAACTGCCCCCGGCGAAGGAACCCTGATCACCATGCGGGTGCCGAAGTCCCAGCCCGACCACGACGCCTAAGGCGCCGGTTAGTCTATAAACATGATCAACGTGCTCGTCGCTGATGACGAACTGCCCGCTGTGGAGGAGCTCGCCTTCCTGCTGGGACTGGATGAGCGAATTGGCGCCATCCACCGGGCGTCTTCCGGCGCCGAGGCACTGCGGACCTTGGAAACAGAGTCCGTGGACGCCGTCTTCCTCGACATCCATATGCCTGCCCTGTCCGGTCTGGACATCGCGCGGGCGATTTCCCGCAGCAGCAACCCGCCCGCCGTCGTGTTTGTCACCGCTGATGAAGACTGCGCCCTGGAAGCCTTCGACCTCGCCGCCATCGACTACCTGCTGAAACCGCTGCGCGCGGAACGGCTCTCACGTTCCGTGGACCGGATCAGCGACCTCATCAAAGAGGGCACGCCGGCACCGGAAATGATCACTGTGGATCTTGGCAGCACCACCCGGATGATCCGGCGGGACGATGTCACCTATGTGCAGGCCCAAGGCGACTACGCGAGGTTGCACACCGCTGAGGCCAGCTTCCTCATCCGGGTTCCCCTCAGCGACCTTGAACAGAAATGGGCTGAAGCGGGGTTCATCCGGATCCACCGCTCATACCTGATAGCCCTGAACCACGTACAGCACCTTAAATTATCCGCAAGCGGCCCCAGTGTGGCCGTGGCAGGTGCTGAACTCCCCATCAGCCGGAGACACCTGCCCTCCGTCCGGGACAAGCTGCAGTCCACACGCATCCGGCCCCAAGGATGACGCGCGTCCGCGTCACGGCGCCGCGCCAGGCGGCCACAGCGGCTCCGGGAAGGTCGCCATATCCGCGCGAGGTCACCGAAGATTCCGACGCCGGCCGGATCTTCATCCGGTCCCTGATCCGATCGCAACTGCGTTTGGCTCTGGTGGTGGCCTCCGGCTTCCTGATCATCCTCGCCGTGTTGGCGCTGTTCCTCGTCTACGGACCGGGCGTGGCAGAAACCCGGATCTTCGGGATTCCGCTTGACTGGCTGGTGCTGGGGGCCGGAATTTACCCCGTTATTGGCTTGAGTGCCTGGCTTTACAACCGCGCGGCGGCACGGAATGAGGCCCGCTACAGGGACCTCGTGGAGGATAAGTGAATCCGGCTGTCGGCCTGTTCGCGTTCCTGGCCGTTTCGCTGGCAACGGCGGTCATCGGGTTCTACGGACTGCGCATCTCCCGAACTACGGGCGATTTCTACGTCGCCTCGCGCACAGTCCCGCCGTGGTGGAATGCCTCGGCGATCGGCGGCGAGTATTTGTCCGCTGCCAGCTTCCTGGGTGTCGCCGGACTGATCCTGCTTTCCGGAACGGATGCTCTGTGGTTTCCCGTGGGCTACACGGCCGGATACCTGATGCTCTTGCTGTTTGTGGCCGCTCCCCTCCGGCGATCAGGGGCCTACACCATCCCCGACTTCACCGAAGCACGGTTGGATTCCAAGCTGGTCCGCCGCGTAACGAGCCTGGTGGTGGTGGCCGTGGGCTGGTTGTACATCGTCCCCCAACTCCACGGCGCGGCGCTCACCATCAGGATCACCACCGGCTTGCCGTCGTGGGTAGGTTCGACGGCGGTCGTGGTGGTTGTGTGCCTCACGGTCGTGGCAGGTGGCATGCGCTCAATAACGTTCGTCCAAGCGTTCCAGTACTGGCTGAAACTCACGGCCTTGGCGCTTCCAGTGGTCTTCGTGTTGCTGGTGCTTGCCGGTAACGGCTCAGAACCCCAGGCCCCCCTGCCCGTTAATCCCACAGGGCAGGCTCCCGCAGGGGCTTACCAGCACATATCGCTGTTGGTGGCGTTGTTATTCGGCACCTTGGGCCTGCCGCATGTCCTGGTGAGGTTCTATACCAACCCTGACGGTCAATCTGCCAGGCGGACGACGTTGATCGTGCTGGGGCTGCTCTCCGTCTTCTATCTGTTTCCCACCTTGTCCGGAGCCTTGGGAAGGATGTTCGCGCCCGAACTTGCCCAGTCCGGACAGGCCGATGCCTTGGTGCTGCTACTCCCAGGCAAGCTGATCGGCGGTGTCGCAGGCGATCTGCTCTCCTCCCTCGTAGTAGCCGGAGCCTTCGCAGCCTTCCTGTCCACAACCTCCGGGCTGGTGGTGTCACTGTCCGGTGTCATCAGCCAGGACCTCTTCGGCGGAAGCGTCAAGGGTTTCCGGCTCGCGGCGGTGCTCGCCGCCGTCGTGCCTTTGGGTTTTGCCTTCATGACCGACACCTTGGCCCTGGCCGGCAGCGTCGGCCTGGTGTTTGCGTTCACGGCCTCCACGATTTGCCCTGTCCTGCTCCTGGGAATCTGGTGGCGTGGGCTGACCGATACCGGCGCCATTGCAGGAATGCTGACCGGAGCGCTCCTCTGCGGAGGCGCCATGGTGGCCGGTACGCTCATGGGGTCGGGCAACGCGCCGGCGTGGCTGGCGCAGCCTGCTGCATGGAGCGTTCCGTCAGCATTCGCCGTGACAGTGGTGGTGTCGAGCCTGACGAAGAGCCGTGTGCCGGCGTCGGTGAATCGCGTCATGTCGCGACTCCATGTGCCGGAACGGCCTGTGGCCACCGAGCGGTAGCCCACGAAAGCAGGGGCCTGTTGTCCGCACAGCGGCCAGGGTGGACAATGTCGCCATGTCCGAGGAACCGGATGCTGCCGGCCCAGAACCACCGGCAACCCCGCCGGCGTTGTCACCGAGCGTCCGCGCGCAATTATTGGCCACCGAGCACTGGAGCCTGCTCGCCTCACGCAGCACCACGCAGGGCGAAGTACTCACACGCATCAGCATGTTCCTGACGTTCACATCGGCGAGCCTTCTGAGCGTGGCGTTGGTGGGTAACGCCACCCAGTTTTCGGATGCGTTCAGGGCCTTCGCGCTGGCCGTCCTCAGCATCGACCTGGTGGTTGGCCTGCTCACCCATGTCCGGGTCATGAGCGTGGGCATGGAGGATTTGATGTACGTCCTGGCCATGAACCGCCTGCGGGCGGCCTACGTCGACATGGACCCAGGCATGGAGCCATTCCTCATGGCCGGCGTTCACGATGACGAGGAAGGTGCCAAAAGGACGTATTACTTCCTGGGCATTCGGAAAGACTTCAGCCAGGTGGCTGGCAGCAGCATGGTTTTCATGGGGTTCGTGAACTCGGCCCTCATCGCCCTGCTGCTCGGATCAGCACTCCTGACCGCCGGGCTTCCCCCAGTGGTGGCTGTCCCTGTGGCCGTTCTGGCCGCTTTGGTATTCTTCGGGTCGTCGCTGGTGCGGGGCCACCGTCGCTACCTGGACGTCTGGAAGAACAACAAACCGATCTCCCCCAGCTCCCGCTGAGCGTACGGTACGCCTAGTCGATAGCCGCCATGAGCTCTACGACACGGGCGAGGAAGGCGTCCACCTGGGCTTCTTCATAGCCTTCGTCGCCTTTTGCCGCACGGAATACAGCGCGCCGAACAGTGTCCACGCTTAGCACTTGGTCGTGTTCCAGGTACCCGACCAGCTCAGCACACAGGGCGTCAACGTCCTGGATGTTGTAGCTGCGGGCCCGCTTCCTGGACGGGCGGCGGAACCGCTCGCCGTCCGGCCGGTGAAGCCGGCCACGCAGGATTCCGGAGAGTTTACCGATCTGGCGCAACCAGGCTTCTTCGCCTTGCTGGCTGATGAGGTCGTCCCGCTCACGGCGGGCGAAGGCATCCTCGAGCCGGTCCAGGGCAGCGTCCACGCTATGGGCGTCGTACCCACCCTTCACGGGGTCGAAGGCGACGTCCCGGACGTCCACGCTGGCCACTTGGTCAGCCGTGCCAACAGGGTTTTCGAACGACGTCCTGGCACGCTGGAGGAACTCGTCCACTTGCTTGGCGTTATAGCCGTACTTGCTGCGCTCCACGCGGTCGAATGATGCGGGAATCTGGCGTCGAATATCCACGGACACTAATTTTCCTTCATTGGTTTGTTAGACGCCGCTTAGCAGCGCGAACAGAACATAGGCTACAGGGGCTGCGAACACGATGGAGTCCAGCCGGTCCATCACGCCACCATGACCAGGCAGGATGCTGCTCATGTCCTTGACGCCAAGTTCGCGTTTGACCATGGACTCGGCGAGGTCTCCGGCAGTTGCAGCTGCAACCATGCCAACGGCCAGCACCAGCCCCACCCACCAGGGCTTGTCCAACAGGAAGATGCAGGCGAGGACACCTATGACCATTGCCCCGCCCACGGATCCCGCGAATCCCTCCCAGGACTTCTTGGGACTGATCTTGGGGGCCATGGGGTGTTTCCCGAAGGAGGCCCCGACAATGTAGCCAAAAGTGTCGTTCGAGACAACCAGCAGCAACATCGAAGCGATCTGCCACGCGCCGTCAGGAATCCCGTCCGGCCAGAAGCCGACAGGTGTGGCACCACCCGTGGCGTGGAGCTGCAGGGCCGCGAAACTGATGAGGAACGGAATCCAGGCCAGAGTGAAAACCCCGGCAAACACGCTTCGGGGCGCCCCCGCCGCACTGTCGATGGAACGCCACAGGAGAACGGCAACGGAACTTGCCGTCAAGGTGAACAGCAAACCTTCAAGTCCGCCAAAGTAGGCAGATACCGGCATCACCAGGCTGCCGATCATCACAGGAATGATCGGCATCCTGGTGCCCTGGGCTTCAAGAGCCCGGAAAACTTCCCAGACACCCAGCACCCCGAAGGCGGTAGTGAGCAGGACGAATCCCAACGGGAGGAAGAGCAGGCCACCCAGAACAGCCAAAAGCATGGAAAGTCCGACGCCGATGGCGGCCGGAAGATTCCGGCCGGCCTTCGGTGTGGGGTTCGCCCGCACACGCCTGGCGCGTTTGGGGGTGTCGCGTGTCGGGACCCGCTCAGCGGGCGCCGGCTCAGCCTGGTTCATCAGACCTCGAGCAGCTCGGCTTCCTTGCGCTTGAGCAGTTCGTCGATGCTGTCGACGTGCTGCTTGGTGAGGGCGTCAAGTTCCTTCTCAGCGCGTGCGCCTTCATCCTCGCCGGCTTCGCCGTCCTTGACGAGCTTGTCCAGGGTGTCCTTGGCTTTGCGCCGGATGCTGCGGATGGAGACCTTGGCGTCTTCACCCTTGCCCTTGACGATCTTCACGTATTCCTTGCGACGCTCCTTGGTGAGCTCGGGGATGGTCACGCGAATGACGTTTCCGTCGTTGGAGGGGTTGGCGCCAACCTCAGAGTCACTCAGAGCCTTCTCGATATCGCGCAGTGCGGTCTTGTCGTAAGGGGTGATCAGGATGGTCCGGGCGTCAGGCACACCGAAGGAGGCCAGCTGCTGGAGCGGCGTCGGAGTGCCGTAGTACTCGACGATCACCTTGTTGTAGAGACCGGGGTTTGCCCGGCCAGTGCGGATCGTGGCGAAATCGTCCTTTGCTACCTCAACCGCCTTGTCCATCTTCTCGCCGGCTTCGAGTAAGGTCTCTTCGATCACGGGTTTCTCCTCAGAAAATAGTTGCTGCCCAACTGCAGGCACCAATACACAGTAAAGATCCGCCACAAGGGGCGGACGGTCCTAGAAATATCCTAGCCCTTGCTAGGGAGTAACCAGGGTTCCCAGCGTTTCGCCGAGGATGGCACGGGTAACGTTGCCCTCGCCTTCCATGCCGAAGACCACCATGGAGAGTTTGTTGTCCTTGCACATGGTCATGGCCGTCTGGTCCATGACCCGGATGTCGCGGCGCAGGGCGTCGTCGTAGCTGAGGACATCGAGCTTTTCAGCGGCCGGATCCTTCTTGGGGTCCGCGGTGTAGACGCCGTCCACACCGCTCTTGGCCATCAGGACCACATCGGCATGTACTTCGAGTGCCCGCTGTGCCGCCACGGTATCGGTGGAGAAATACGGCAGGCCGGCACCGGCACCGAAGATGACCACGCGGCCCTTTTCCATGTGGCGGATGGCACGGCGGGGAATGTAGGCCTCTGCGACCTGGCCCATGGTGATGGCGCTCTGGACGCGGGTTTCAACGCCTGCCTGCTCCAGGAAGTCCTGCAGTGCGAGGCAGTTCATGACTGTGCCCAGCATGCCCATGTAGTCGGCGCGGGAACGGTCCATGCCGCTCTGGGAGAGCTCGGCTCCGCGGAAGAAGTTGCCGCCACCGACGACGATGGCTACCTCGACATCGGAGACAGCTGCGGCGATCTGCTTGGCGATGGCCCGGACAGTCTCAGGATCGACGCCGAGCTTTCCTCCGCCGATGACCTCGCCGGAAAGTTTCAGAAGTACACGACGGCGGGTCTTCTCGGGCTGGATTGCAGTGTTGACGGTTTCCATGGTGCCTCCCGTTGGTGGACTCTGGCTAGATTATCGTGCTGTGCGTCCGCGCAGGTACTACCCGGACGGATGCATGAAAAAGGGGCGGCCACCGAAGTGACCACCCCTTTTCATGAATTACTAGTTTCCGACGCGGAAACGGGTTACTGCGGTTGCCTTGACGCCGGCTTCTTCGAGGACCTGTGCAACGGTCTTCTTGGAATCCTTGGCGAATGCCTGGTCAACCAGAACTTCACCCTTGTAGAAGCCCGTCACGCGGCCTTCAACGATCTTCGAAAGAGCAGCTTCCGGCTTGCCTTCAGCCTTGGCGGTCTCTTCGGCGATGCGGCGCTCGGACTCGACCAGTTCGGCCGGGACGTCTTCGCGGGTCAGGTAGTTCGGAGCCATGGCTGCAACGTGGACAGCGATGTCGTGTGCGGCGGTGGCAGCGGCTTCGCCTTCACCGTCAACAGCGAACAGGACGCCGACCTGGGCCGGGAGGTCCTTGGACGTCTTGTGCAGGTAAGCGTCAACCGTGGTGCCCTCAACGCGGGAGATACGGCGGACAACAACCTTTTCGCCGAGGACAGCGCCCTCTTCGACGACGACCTCGGACAACGGCTTGCCGTCGACCTCGGTGGCCAGCAGGGTCTCGAGGTCGGCTGCGCCGGACTCGACTGCGACGTTGAGGACCTTGTCGGCCAGCTGGATGAACTTGTCAGCCTTGGCAACGAAGTCAGTTTCGCAGTTGACCTCGATCATTACGCCAACGCCGCCGTTGACCTTGGCAGCAACCAGGCCCTCAGCAGTCGAGCGGCCTTCGCGCTTGGTAGCACCCTTGAGGCCCTTGATGCGGATGATCTCGATGGCCTTCTCAGCGTCACCGTTGGCTTCGTCAAGAGCCTTCTTGACGTCCATCATGCCGGCGCCGGTGCGCTCGCGCAGGGCCTTGATGTCAGCAGCAGTGTAGTTCGCCATGTGAACCCCTCTGTCTAGAAATTTGTGTGATTACGGACTGACAGGACGGCAGCCCACCGTGTGAGCCGCCATCCTGTCAGTTGCCCCCGACGCCGTTTCGGCATCAGGGAAGGTCCAGATTTACTTGGCTTCAGCTTCGCCGGCTGCAGCTTCAGCTGCTTCGGGAGCCTCAGCTGCGGGAGCCTCAGCTGCGGGAGCTTCTGCTGCCGGAGCCTCGGTTGCCGCTGCTTCTTCGGCCTTGCTGCCTTCGAGGAGCTCGCGCTCCCACTCGGCCAGCGGCTCTTCCGGAGCTTCGGTGGTGCCGGTTGCGCGCTGGTTACGGGCGATGAGGCCCTCAGCTACGGCGTCGGCAACAACGCGGGTGAGCAGGTTGACGGAGCGGATGGCGTCGTCGTTACCCGGGATCGGGAAGTCAACTTCGTCCGGATCGCAGTTGGTGTCGAGGATGGCAACAACCGGGATGTTCAGCTTCTTGGCTTCGTCAACAGCAAGGTGTTCCTTCTTGGTGTCAACAACCCACAGAACCGAGGGAGCCTTGGTCAGGTTGCGGATACCACCGAGGTTGGACTCAAGCTTGGTGAGTTCGCGCTTGAGGAGCAGGAGCTCCTTCTTGGTGTATGCCGAGCCCGCGACGTCGTCGAAGTTGATCTCTTCGAGTTCCTTCATGCGCTGGATACGCTTGGCGACGGTCTGGAAGTTGGTGAGCATACCGCCCAACCAACGCTGGTTGACGTACGGCTGGCCAACACGGGTAGCCTGCTCGGCAATTGCTTCCTGAGCCTGCTTCTTGGTGCCGACGAACAGGACGGTGCCGCCGTGGGCGACAGTAGCCTTGACGAACTCGTAGGCGCGGTCGATGTAGGACAGCGACTGCTGGAGGTCAATGATGTAGATGCCGTTGCGCTCCGTGAAGATGAAGCGCTTCATCTTCGGGTTCCAACGACGGGTCTGGTGTCCAAAGTGGACGCCGCTGTCAAGCAGCTGGCGCATAGTTACGACGGGCATGCCGACGCTCCTTCCGGCAGGTCATTCATGAGAGAGCCCATGGGGCTGCTCTTACCCTGCCAATAGTTGACGGTTGTTTAGCCTTTGCCCGGACGGGCGCGGCTCCTGGCATCCATTGCGCTTCTCATCCGGCATGGAGCCATGGGCTCAGCCGGACCGCAAGAGGCACAATCCTCCGCAGCATCAAGCCAAGAGGCTTTTACTGGTGGAGGGCTGGATACGCGTAGTCAGCCTGGGACCCCCACATATCTGAATGAGACATGTTCCTGAACAAGCTTGAGAGCACAGCAAACTGCTCCACCAAGTGTACTACAGCGACCCCACCGGTTTGACCGCGCACGACAAGCGGTTGTCCACATAAGGAAGTCCGGGGATCGCTCCGACCCGGCCTTCCGGGAAGGCTGTTTCCATGGCCCTTTTGAAGATCCCGATTGCCACTATTGTTGTTGCCGCCGTTCTTGCGGGCACGGCAGGCGCCCCGTCGCGGACGGACCCGCGGTGGAGCTGGCCACTCTCCCCCAAGCCCTCAGTCCTGCGGACGTTCGACCCGCCGGACAAGCCGTGGCTCAGTGGACACCGCGGCGTGGATATAGGACCAGCGTCCGACGGCGGCCCCGTCACCGCACCGTCGGACGGGGTGGTGACCTTTTCCGGCATCGTGGTTGATCGAGCAGTGATCACGATCGATCAGGGCAACGGTTTGAGGAGCAGTTTTGAGCCGGTGGCCAGCGGGCTGAAGCAAGGAGATGCTGTTGTCAAAGGCCAGGTCATCGGGACACTGGAGCCCGGCTCCGGTCATTGCGGCAGCACAACCTGCCTGCATTGGGGCGTGCGGCGGGGCGACGACTACGTCAATCCCCTGGGCTTCGTGGAGGACATGCGGCCCTCCATCCTGCTTCCCCTTGACTGAGTTCACGCCACCACATCTTTTGGCCCTTAGACGATGGCCGAAACTCCCGTAATGGCGCGGCCGGTGACCAGGGTATTGATTTCGTGCGTGCCCTCGTAGGAGTAGATCGCCTCTGCGTCGGAGAAGATTTTCGCCATGCCGTAATCGGTGACAATGCCGTTTCCGCCCAGGATGCTGCGGCCCAGGGCGACGCTTTCACGCATGCGGGCAGTGGTGAACGCCTTGGCCAGTGCAGATTGCTCATCCTTGGCAACGCCGGCATCTTCAAGCTGGGCCAAGCGGACCATCATGCCCATGGATGCCACGGTGTTGCCGAGGATTTGCACCAACTGGTTCTGCACCAACTGGAAGGCTGCCAACGGCCGACCGAACTGCTGGCGCTCCACGGCATAGCTGCGGGCGACGTCGAAGGCCGCCATCTGAAGTCCCACGGCCTGCCAGGCGACAGCCAAACGGGTCACCTTGAGGACCTTGTTTGTATCGCGGAAGCTGTTCCCATTTTCCAATTTGAAGAAGTCAGGAACCACCACGTTGTCCAGGATGATGTCCGCGTTCTGGACCGTGCGCAGGGAGATCTTGTTCTCGATCTTGGTGGCCGAGTAACCCGGCAGCGTAGTATCCACCAGGAACGCCTTGACCTGGTTGTCGGCCACATCCTTGGCATAGATGACTACCCAGTCGGAGAAGGTAGCGTTGCCGATCCAACGCTTGGCGCCGTTGAGGATCCAATGTCCACCGTCACGCTTTGCCGTGGTGCGGGTGCCACCTGCAACATCGGAGCCGCCAAGGGGCTCTGTCAGCCCGAAGGCGCCGATCTTTTTCAGGGCGTAGATGTCCGGCAGCCACGCGTCCTTCTGCTCTTGTGAAGCCAGCGCCTCGATGGACCCCGTGAAGAGCCCGTCGTGGACACCCATGAACGTCGCAATGGACGCATCCGCCCTGGTGACCTCCGCGTGGAGCATGCCCGCGAACAGATTGGAGTAGCCCTGGCGGCGCACTGGGCTAACGAGGTCCAGTTCGCCCAGCTTGGGAATGAGATCCATGGGAAATTCACCGCGGTTCCAGCAGTCCACTGCAATGGGCTTGACCTCGCGGGCCAGGAATTCGCGGACTTCAGCCAGGCGATCCTGCTCCTTGCCTGTCAGCATCTGCTCAAAGGCATAGAAATCACCATCGGCATAGGGAAGGGTAGTGGCGTCGAATGCAGCGTTGGACATGCTCGCTCCTTCAAGGGTGGTCACCTGCGACCAAGACTAAGTTACTGATGAGTAACATACCGCACCATGGTGGGAACACAAAAGAGCCGTGGCCGACGAACATGAATCGTCGGCCACGGCTCCCGTGAAATGTGTAGGGCTACTCGGACTTGAACCGAGGACCTTAGGATTATGAGTCCCGCGCTCTAACCAGCTGAGCTATAGCCCCTTGACGCCCGGGAAAGCCACCGCAAAGCAGCTGTTCCGGGCAAAGCACTCCAGCAATTCTAATAGGTGCCGGGGAGTGCTTTGGTCACACTACTTTGTCCTCGTAGGAAGCTCCACGGTAGAGGTCCTCGAAGGTCTGGAGTGTGCCGTTGATGCTGTGCGGCTCCACCATCTCGCGGCTCAGCTTGCCCATGGCTTCCAACTCATCCTGGGGAAGCTCCACCAGTTGGGTGATCTTGGCAGCGAGCTCGTTGCTGTCGTTCGGCGTAAACAGGTAGCCGTTCTCACCGTCACGGACCAGATGCGGCAATGCCATGGCGTTGGCCAGCAGCACGGGGGTGGAAGCGGACATGGCTTCCAAGGTCACCAGTGATTGGAGCTCAGCTGTTCCGGGCATGCAGAAAATATCGGCCTTGATGTAAGCCTCACGCAGGTCTTCATCGCTGGCCAAGCCAAGGAACTTCACGCGATCCCCCAGCCCAAGCTTCGCTACCTGCGCTTCGAGGGCCGGACGGACTTCGCCGCCGCCAACGATTTCCAGGTGCACGTTCAATGCACGCGGAGTCTTGGCCACGGCATCAATGAGGACGTCCACGTGCTTCTCTTCGGCCAGGCGTCCGGCAAAAAGGACCGTGGGGTTGCTGTGCGGCTCGATGGTCTCCCCTGGCTGGAGCTCGTAAGCGGAAGAGTCGATGCCGTTGGACAGGGGCAGGACTTTGCGAAGGAAGGCATGCTGGTGCATTGCCTTGGCGGCGAGCGGCGTGGGCGTGGTGACCACGTCTGCCTGGCCCATGACCTTGCCCATGTCCTTCCAGGAGATACGGCCCACGATGTCCTTGAACCACTGCGGGAACGGCAGGAACGGATTCAGGTTCTCCGGCATGAAGTGGTTGGTGGCTACAATCCTGATGCCACGCTTCACGGCCTCGTAGAGAACGTGCTCGCCAATCATGTAGTGGCTCTGGATGTGGACAACGTCCGGCTGGACCTTGTCGAACAGCAGGCTGATTTCCTTCTTGATTTCCCACGGGAAACAGATGCGGAAGTACTCGTGCGTGAAGACGCCGTGCGAGCGAAGACGGTGGACAGTCGCTTCGTCCCGGAACTCCGTATAGCTCTTGCCCGAGTCCGGCCGGCAGGCCAACACATGCACATTGTGCCCACGTGCCGTCATCCCCTTGGCCAGGCGGTAGCCGAACTGGGCGGCACCATTGACGTGCGGCGGATAGGTGTCTGCCGCAATCAAAATCGTGAGGGGCTTGTTGGTGTCGGGAATGGTCACGTGGAGAACTCCTGATGGTCACGGTGCGGACAGCAATGCTGGTGGCATTGCTGCGTTGTCGCCGGGTTGCCGGTCCGCGTGTAGCGGCGGCGCAAGGTATAGCGCTGCCCTAGGCCTTCTTGCTGGCAGCCGCCTTCGCGTCCTTCTTGCGTTTGGTGACTTCCGGATGGTGCCGGCTCAGGGCAATAACCCCCACGATAGCAAGCGTAGCCGCCGCAGCCATGGCGATAGCCATCACGGCGTGGACATCGGGACGAAGCTCACCAAGGATCACAATCCCAATGGCGATGCCCACCATGGGGTCAATAACGGTCAGGCCGGCGATGACGAGGTCCGGCGGGCCTCCCGAGTACGCACTCTGCACGAACCAGGAACCGAGCCCCCCGGCCGCCGCAATGGCAATGAGCGTGTACCACTGGACGTTGAGCAGGAACAGGCCATTGGGATCTAGCAGGTGCTTGCCGATAATGCGGGTCAGGACGGCCACGAAGCCGAAGAGGACCCCGGCTCCCAGGATGTACACAAAAGCACTCATCCGGTGCTTGAACATGACGGCCAAAGTCCCGAAAATTCCCACGGCCACGGCCAGGAGCAGAACGATTGTCAGCTCGTCTTCGGCGTTGACGTGGTGGTTCTCCTGGGTGACGAACACTGCCAGCAACACGAACAATGCCGACCCCGTGACACAGGCGCTGATGGCCACGACGGTGGCGCGGTTGATGCTCAGGCCTTGGTCCTTGGCGTTGACCACCGTGGTGATCACGAGCGCGATCGCGCCGATCGGTTGGACGACGGTGAGGGGCGCAGACACCAAAGCGATGGCGTTCATGACCATTCCGAGGGCAAGGAACAGCAGTCCGAGCATCCAGCGCGGATTACGCAGGAGCCGCAGGAATCCGTTGGAGCTGAGCGCAAGGCCGCCGGTATCGGCTTTGACCGCGCTGCCCTGCCGTTGGGCGCCAATCGCCAGGAAGAAGGCGCCAAGTACCGCAAGGAAAACCGCCAGCCACACCATCAGCCGTGTCCGCCGTCGTCGGTCTTCAATTCTTTACCCTTACGCAAGATGGCCCAGAAATAGTTGTAGGCCGCGATCCAGTGGCCCAGAAGCCCGATGCCCAGGAATGTCCAAGCGATCACGAAGTACACCTCAGTGAAAGGTATGGGCAGCTTGGACAGGACGAGCAAGGGGGTGCCGACCAGCAGCAGTGCCGTGCGGACTTTTCCAATAATGCTCACCGGAAGGTCCGGGTGGCTACGGAAGTAGAACAGCGAGGCGATGGCCAGGATGGCGTCGGGCACCAACAGCGCGGCCAAGTACCACCACTGCACGACGCCGGCAATCGCCAACGTGAAGGCAACGGCCAGGAGCGCAGCCCTGTCCGCCATGGGATCCAGGATGCGGCCCAGCTTGGAGGTTTGGTCGAAGCGCCTGGCTATGTAGCCATCCACCCAGTCGGTGCTGCCCATGATAACGAGCACCAGGACCGCAAAACCGTACTCCTGTTCCGACAAAACGAGCCAGACGAACAGCGGCACACCCATGAAGCGCAGGACCGTGAGGATGTTGGGGACTGTGAAGATGAGGTCGTGGTCAACCTGAGGGCGGTCAGGGTGCGAACCAGCACCGATCAATCTCACTCGTGTCCCCCTTCCTCGTTGTCAGTCTCTGTTGCCTCGGATAGTGGCCTACTTCTTCAGCAGCTTCCTCAGGGCAACCACGAAGACCACGGCAGCGGTCGCGAATGCCGCGAGATCCTTCCAGCGGGCAGCGAGCCGTTCGGAAAGGTTATCCGGCACTGAATCTCCGATGTCGGCCAGCTTCGCGGCCGCGAATTCCTTGCCTTCCTGGAACTTGCCGTTGGCGCTGTCCAGCAAAGCCTGTCCCTGCTTCTTAACGTCCAACTGCTCGCCAAGTTCGTCACGGACCCCGGTCAGGTGCTCGCGGCGCTTCTTCAGGCGCGAGCGAAGCTCGGCTTCCGTGGGCGCCTTGACGGCGTCCGCTTCCTTCGCAGCTTCCTTGGCGGCCTTCTCGGCCTTGGCCTTCTCCGCTGCGGCTTCCTTCTCAGCTTTGGCAGCCTTGGCAGCTGGCGAGTTGGGATCCAGGATCGACTCATCGAAGGACGAGCCTTCCTTGGCAATTCCGAGATCGTGCTTGATGCCCCGGATGGTGTCCTCGGGAACCAAGGGCATGGCCTTCTTGAACTTGGCAACGCCTATCAAGGACGCGATGGCGACAATCAGGAGGAAGAACGCTGCGACGATCAGGGCCGCGAGCCAACCGGGCATGATGGTTGCCAGTCCCAGTATGGCGGCAACGACCAGGGCGATCACCAGAAGCGTGAGGAAAACCAGGGCAACGCCGAAGAAGGCGCCCGCTATGCCTACCTGGGTGGCCTTGCGCTTGAGTTCCACCTTGGCCAAGGCAATTTCGTCGTTGATTTGCCGTGGGGCCAACCGTGCAACGAGCTTGAGGGTCTTCGGCAAAGTACGAATGGCTGGTCCTTGACTGGTCCGGCCGGTGTGACGTCCACTCATGGGTTCCGCCTAACTGCTTTCCTCTGGGCATCGTGTAAGGCGAACGCGGCCTGAAATCTACAGCCGCGGACACCTGTCCTCAAAGCTATCATTCAGGTTCCTGCTGAACTTTCGGGACCACACTGCGGCGCGCCCGTCATACGCCCAATAAATATGATCCGGGCCATAGGATAGATGATCGTGACCTCTCCCATTGCTCCGGGCGATTCCCTGAGCCGACGCGAAAAACTTGTCTACATTCTCCTGCTGGGTGCCCTGACTGCACTGGGTCCATTCACGATCGACCTATACCTCCCGGCGTTCCCGGCGCTCGAGGAAAGTTTCGACGTCTCGGCTGCGGCCATCCAGCTCACCCTGACAGGTACCACCGTTGGTTTCGGGCTCGGCCAACTGGTGGTGGGACCGTTCAGCGACAAAGTGGGGCGCCGTCTGCCACTCATCCTTGCCACGGCCGTCCATATCGGTTCGTCCCTTGGTGCTGCGCTGGCAACGGACATCGGGATGCTGTCCCTGTTCCGTGTCCTCATGGGAATCGGCGCGGCAGGCGGTGGCGTGGTGGCCATGGCCATGGTCCGGGACCTCTTCCACGGCTATTCCATGGTCCGGATGTTTTCGCGCATGTCACTCGTCAACGGCCTGGCTCCCATCCTGGCCCCGGTCATCGGCTCGCAGTTGCTGCTGGCTTTCCCGTGGCCCGGCATTTTCTACTTCCTGGCCGGCTACGGCCTGCTGGTGATCCTTGCCTCCATCTTCTTCATCCGCGAGACACTCCCGGCCGACCAGCGGGGCAAATCCACCACCACGGTGGGGCAGCGTTACAAGTCGGTCCTCACGGACCGGATCTTTGTGGGCATGGTGCTGGTGGGAAGCCTGAACTTCGGTGGGTTGTTTGCTTATCTCTCGGCCTCGACCTTCCTGTTCCAGGACATCTACGGCTTTTCGCCGCAGGAGTACGGAATCCTTTTCGGCATCAATTCCCTGGGCATTGTTGCCGGTGTCCAGATCAGCTCACGCCTGATCAGACGGGTGGCCCCTCAGTGGATCGTGGCCGGAGCAACGGTCTTCATGCTGCTCATGGCCATCCTGATCATCGTTCTGGACCTGTTCCAGGTGGGATTGTGGGGCATTCTGATTCCTTTGTGGTTCTACATCTGTGCAACCGGCTTCATGTTCCCGTGCGTTCAGGTCCTGTCTTTGGCCAACCATGGCGCCCAAGCAGGCACGGCGGCCTCCCTCCTGGGCGCATCGCAGTTCATGATGGCCGGAATTGTGCCTCCGGTGGTCGGTTGGCTGGGCGTCAGCTCCGCAGTCCCCATGGGAGCCGTCATGGCCGCGTGCATCACCGGCGCGATCGCCGCCCTGTGGCTGGTGGTCCGGCCCCGCACTGTTCCCTCCATCCATTAGGAACACACCCGTAGGCTGGGATCATGACCAACAAACCGCACCGTAACGGCAGAGGACTCTTCCTTGGCGCCGTGCTTGGCGCCACTGCCGGCGCGGTCCTCGGCCGGGCGGCAGGAAGCGCGCTGTTCGGCGCGATCCTGGGGGCCGTCATCGGTGCCGCCGTGCTGTACCGGGTGAACCCTGGCCCCTGGAAGCGGGACTAACCGCACCCCGCAAAGCGGCCTGCCGCCGTCGAACTTTTCAACCCCCTCCCCTAACAGCGTCCCGCAAGGCAGAATGGTGGCCAGCCGGGGTAGCCGGTGCCGGACCGGTGAAGGGGACATCACATGAGCGCGGCTGTGGGATTATGGGGCGGTGTCCGCGGCTTGGCAACAGTGCGGCGGCTGCCCCTGACGCTGGGCCTGGTGGCATCGCTGTGGATCCTGGGGGCTGCGACTGGGAGCCTGCTGAGTGGACCCAGTGAGGCGTTGCTGGACCAGGTGGGCTTGGGATTGGCGGTGGACCCAGGACCGTGGTGGTCCATATTCACGTCAGCTTTCTTTGCTTCCTCCCTGCTCGACTATTTGGCCTGCGCGGCCGCGATCCTGGTGGGCGTGGGCATCGCCGAGCGCGTCATGGGCCCGTGGCTCGCCCTCGCCGCCTTCGTCGGCGGATCAGCCCTCAGCGCCCTGGTCCTTGTGGCCTTGGTGGCCTTCGGGACCGACGCCAGCGACCAGTGGCTGAGTTTCCTGGGCGGCGAATACGCGGTGGGTTCCTATGGCGGCGCTGCCGCCGCGCTGGGATGTGCGACGGCGGCACTGGACGCATTATGGCGTCGGCGGCTAAGGACGTGGCTGTTGGCCGCCTCATTGATGTTCGCCCTGTTCGTAGGAGTGGCACAAACACTCCAGGCGCTTGCCGGCGCAGTGATCGGCACCGTGGCCGGCTGGGCTGTCCAGTCGCTGGTCCTCCGGCGCCGGGCAGGCTCGCTGCATTCCTCGACTCTCCGTGAGACGCGTTTCCTGGTGGGCACCGTGGTGGGCGTCTTCGCCGTCGGACCTTTGCTGACGCAACTTACCGGGACGTGGGAAATCGGGCCACTGTCCGTCGTCTCGGAGGTCATGCTCCAAGCCAGTCCCGACGCCGACGAAGTCAAGGAAGCCTGCAACAACGACAACAACTGCGTGGCTCTGCAAAGCATCGTGGGCGTGCAAAGCTTCGGCGCAGCAATCCTGACACTGATTCCGGTCCTCTTGCTGCTGGTTTGCGCCGAGGGGCTTCGCCGCGGCCGCCGCCTGGCGTACCGCCTGACCCTGGTGATCCAGGCGTACCTGGCCGCCGTCACTGTCCTGTCCATCCTCCAGTACGTGAGCGATCCGGACGTCACCCTGGGCGATGACGACTTCGGCTACCTCCTTCTCTATGCGGTCCCGGCTGTTCTCGCCCCAGTGATCATCGTGGCGCTGCTGCTGGCCAACCGCCACAAGTTCCGGGTGGAGTCCAGCGATGCCGGATACCGGGTACTGGGCCGGAGCTCACTCATCCTGGCAGTCGTCGCCATAGTCCTTTACGTGGCGTTCTGGTTCGTCGAAGGCAATCCGGGCCGCTCAACGCTGTGGGACCTTGCCGGACAACTGACCCACATCCTGGTTCCCTTCCCGGTTCCCTTTGTCGTCGCTCTCCCGCAAGGCCTGTTGAGCACGGTGCTGTACGGACTTGGCGGGGACATCATCTGGCTCTGCATCCTGGTACTGGTCCTGAACAACTTCCGGCGTTTCAGGCAGCTCGCCACGGATCCGGCAGCAGACCTGGGGCACACCCGGGAGTTGCTCCACGACGGCGGCGGCACGCTGTCCTGGATGGCTTTGTGGGACAACAACCAGTACTGGTTCACGCCGGACCGGAAGGCCGGCGTTGCCTATCAGGTACACAACGGCGTGGCGCTCACAGTTGCCGGGCCTTTCGGCGCGGAGGAACACCATGCGGACGCAGCCACGGGCTTCCTGAAACACTGCGCCGGCCTGGGACTCACCCCGTGCTTCTATTCAGCCACTGCCGAGCTGGACGGCCCGCTCCTTTCCAGGGGATTCCGAAAACTGGAAGTGGCGGAAGAGACCCTCCTGAATGTCCAGGCCATGACCTTCAAGGGCAAGGAGTGGCAGAACGTCCGCACGGCGCTGAACCGGGCAGACAAGCTGTCCATCAAGGACCACTGGTATCCCTACCATGCGATGCCTCCGGGAACCAGGGCGCAGCTGGCAGAGATCTCCGAAGAATGGGTAGCGGACAAGGCCCTCCCCGAAATGGGCTTCACGTTGGGCGGCCTGAATGAATTGAAGGATCCCGAAGTCCTCTGCTGCGTGGCAGTGGATGATGAAGGGCTGGTCCACGGAGTCACCAGCTGGTTGCCGGTGTTCCGCAACGGCGTCATCTCCGGATGGACCCTGGACTTCATGCGGCGCCGGACCACCGGATTCAAGGGCGTCATGGAATTCCTCATCGCCTCCGCCGTGACCCATTTCAGGGAAGAAGTCCCCCGGATCTCCTTGTCCGGCTCGCCGCTCGCCAATGCCGGAGCTGACGTTGCTGAGGGTGACCGAAGTTCCTTGGACCGGGTCCTGGCACTGCTCGGAAATGCACTCGAACCCATGTACGGCTTTAAGTCCCTGGCAGCCTTCAAGTCACGGTTCCAGCCAGAGCACAGGACCCTGTATATGTACTATCAGGACCCCTTGGCGTTGCCATCCATCGGTATCGCCGTGGGCTCCGCTTATCTCCCGGGCCTCTCCCCCGCGCAAAGCGCAGGCCTGCTGCGCCAGATGGTGGCAAGGGAGCCCGCCGCATGAGGCCCGGACAGATTTCCTAGCCATGGACGACATCTTGAAACTTGACATCAGCGGTCCTGTCGTCATGGCCATTGCCGGGGCTATCGGCGCCGTGTTCTTCCTTGTACTGTTCCTCAGGCCGACTGCACGCTGGGCACTCACCGCGATCGTCGCCGTTGTGTCGGCTGCGTTGCTGGGGTGGCTGACTGTGTGGCTCATTGAGGACGTCATGGATGTCTTCCACGTGGGCCTGACACCACGTGTGTGGTTCTGGGCCGTCGCCTGCTTCGCTGCGTTGGGCCTGGCCGCGGTCAGCTTCCGCCATAGCCGGCCGTGGCGGAAAGTGGTGGCGGCATTCGCCATTCCAGTGTTCCTCCTGGTAGCCGCCCTGGGCATCAACGCCGAGTTCGGGCTGAACAAGACGTTGGGCTCGGCATTGGGGATCTCCACTGAGGGGGCCATCCAGCTGAACAAGCCAAACCCGGATGCGTCCATCCCCGCAGGTCCGCTCTGGCAAAGCTGGAAACCCCCGGCCACCATGCCGTCCAAGGGCAAGGTGGGCACCCAGGTGATACCGGCAACGGCCTCGGGCTTTGACGCCCGGCCCGCCGGCATCTACCTGCCTCCTGCGGCCCTGACGGACAACCCGCCACGGTTGCCCCTGTACGTCCTCATGATGGGCCAGCCCGGCCTCCCCGACCCCCAGTACGTATCGGCTGCGTTGGATGAATTCGCGGCGAAGAACAACGGCCTTGCCCCGATTGCCATCGTCGCGGACCAGATCGGCCCTGATGAGAACGACAACCTCTGCTTGGACACTGCCAAGTACGGCAACGTGGAGAAGTACATCAATGAGGACGTGGTGAACTGGGCCAAAGCCAACCTGAACATCCTCCCGGACCGGGAGCATTGGACCGTCGCCGGTTACTCCAACGGCGGCCAGTGCGCCATCTCCTTCGCCGTCAAATACCCGAAAATGTGGGGCAACGTGGTGGACATCTCCGGTGAAGAGTTCCCGGGCGCCGAGGACCCGGCAGGCAATCTTGCAGCCATCTTCGGCGGCAACCAGGCGGATTACGACGCCCAGAAGCCCATCAACATCATGAAGGGCAAGCAATTCCCTGACACCACGGCCGTCTTCACCGTTGGCTCCGACGACGTGACGTACGTGGCCGCCGCCAAAGCCGTCTCCGCTGCTGCACAGGCAGCAGGCATGACCGTCACCTACTACGAGGTCCCCAACGGCGGACACGTGGGTATCGCCCTGAACGCGGGACTGACCAAAGGCTTCGAGGTGCTCTATCCGCGTCTGGGGCTCTCGCGCTAGAACCCTTTTGCGCGCCACCTACCGGCGATAAAGTTGAGCTGTGCCACATTGGCAAGAGCTGCAGCCGCTTCCGGCACCCTGGCAGCGACGGGATGAACGCATCCTGCCGCTGTGGTGGGATCGTCTGTGCTCAGTGACCAGCCCGCAGTCAGCCGCCCTCTACGCCGCAGGACTCTTCACCGACGACCGGCGCCGCCCCATTGCCCAGTGGTACAACCCCGAAGCCGACGCAGCCCTGCTGGTTGCACCCGAGACCTCGCCTGAGTGGCCTGTCCAGCGTTTCGGAATTTTCTACGCACCACCCGGTGGCGGCTTCACCCGCGTCTACTCAGCTCCGCACGAGTGGCATCCCCGCGAACCCAGGACCCCACCTACAGAACAGGATTCGTTCCTGGCAGCCGTGGCCGAGGCAGCCCGCTTCCTGCAGGTGGAGATGGATTTCGTCTGAAAAAGACGAACCCCGCACCGGCGGGAAGCCGGTACGGGGTCCTTGTGCTCCTCCGACTGGACTTGAACCAGTAACCCTTCGATTAACAGTCGAATGCTCTGCCAATTGAGCTACGGAGGAATGAAGCGGTTATGACTTTAGCAAAGGTTTCACCGGAATGCGAAATCGGCCCGGCATACCCCCTGGGGGTATAAAAAATACCCCCATTCCGGATCACCGGAACGGGGGTATTGCGCGCTCCTCCGACTGGACTTGAACCAGTAACCCTTCGATTAACAGTCGAATGCTCTGCCAATTGAGCTACGGAGGAATGAAGCGGTTACTAGCTTAACAGGGGCCCGCCGGAAAACGAAATCGAGGTTCTCAGCCGTCGGAACGCAGCGCGCGACGTTCCATTTCCAACTGCATGAGCTCCCGGTTCAGGCGCTGGAATTCCTCCGGGTTGGCTCCTGCGTCCAAGCGCTGCAACTGGCCCATCTTGTCAGCTTTGATGCGTGTGATCTGCAGTTCGAAGAGGCGGGCCAGGATGTCCCGGCAGTACCGCTGCATGGCTTCGGGAGTGCTGGCGGGCAACGGTGTGACAGCAAGCTCGGACACCAAAGGCCGCAGCGGCTCGGGAACTTCCTGGCGGACCTGTTCCACCCACGCCACCGGATCAGCCGCATGGGCGAGGCCAGCGGCGCGCACTGCCGTGTGGACGGCAGCATAGGCGGGGGTGGCAAAGTACGAGGCCTCGAAACGTTCCCACGCTCCCCCGCCAAGCACCGCGGGCTCCTGGAGGACAACTTCCAGAGCCTGGCGTTCCATACCCGCTATCGGGTCCCTGGGGTCGGGCCGTTGGAAGACAGGACCGCTCGACGGCGGTGCTGCCGCCGCCGCGGATTGTTCAGCTGCGCCGGAGGGACCCGACGTGCTGCCGCCGGACGCTGCGCGCTTGGCGGCCGCCCCAACATAGCTGCTGACTTCCTCGATGGGCATGCCCAACCAGCCAGCCAGGTTGCGCGTATAGCCGGGCCGCGTGGCAGAGTCCCTGATCTGTGCCACCACGGGGGCGGCTTCCCGCAATGCGGCCACACGGCCTTCCACGGTGTCCAGGTTGTGCCGGCGCAAAGTGGCCCTGATGGCGAACTCAAAAAGCGGCTTCCGGGTACCGATGAGGTCGCGCACCGCGGCGTCGCCCTTGAGTTGGCGAAGATCGCAGGGATCGGCACCAGTGGGCTCCACGGCGACGTAGGTCTGGGCCGTGAAGCGCTGGTCTTCCTCAAAAGCCCTCAGGGCGGCCTTCTGGCCGGCGGCGTCGCCGTCGAACGTGAAGATGACCTCCCCGCCGCTGCCGTCGTCCGAAAGCAGCCGCCGGGCGACCTTGATGTGTTCGGTGCCGAACGCAGTACCGCAGGTGGCTACCGCCGTCGTGACTCCTGCGAGGTGGCAGGCCATAACGTCGGTGTACCCTTCCACCACCACCAGTTGGCGCTCCTTGGCGATGTTCCGCTTGGCGATGTCGATGCCGTAGAGGACCTGGGATTTCTTGTAGAGCGTGGTCTCAGGGGTATTCAGGTACTTGGGGCCCTGGTCGTCCTCGTAGAGCTTGCGGGCGCCGAAGCCGATGGTGTCGCCGGCGATGTCGCGGATGGGCCAGATGAGTCTTCCCCGGAAGCGGTCGTAGATGCCCCTGTTCCCCTCAGAAAACATCCCTGTGAGTTTCAACTCAGCGTCCGTGAACCCACGGCCACGAAGGTGCTTCAGGAGAGCGTCCCAACCCTGCGGGGCATAGCCCACACCGAAATGCTCAGCGGCCGCGCGGTCAAAGCCGCGGCCATCCAGGAAGTTGCGTCCTTCGGCCGCCCCGGGAGTCAGCAGCTGGGCGCGGAAGAACTCATCGGCGATCTTGTGCGCGTCCAGCAAGCGCTGGCGTTTGCCCACTTCCTCGCGGCTGGGACCGGTTCCGCCGTCCTCGTAGCGCAGCTCGTAGCCGATCCTTGCAGCCAGCTTCTCGACGGCCTCATGGAACGAGCTGTGGTCCATTTTCTGGAGGAAGGAGATAGCGTCGCCGTCCTCGCCACAGCCGAAGCAGTGGTACCTGCCCACTTGTGGGCGGACGGTGAAGGAGGGCGATCGTTCGTCGTGGAAGGGGCACAGTCCCTTGAAGCTGCCCAGTCCCGCGCCTTTGAGCGTGACGTATCCGTCAACGACTTCCTTGATATCCGTGCGCTGGCGTACTTCGTCGATATCTTCACGTTTGATCAGGCCAGCCACGTGACCATCCTAGTCGCTCCGGCCAAACGCACCGGCCCTCACCAAAGGGACGGGAGGCTGCCCACAAGGCGTTCATACATGGCCAGCGCGGACACGTCCGTCAGCGATGCGACCTGGTCGATCACCACGCGCAGCCGGGCACCGTCGTCGACGGCGTCGCGCCAGTCCGCAGCGAACATCGGCTCCAGGTGACGGTCGCCGGTGGCGTTCAAGACACCCACGAGGGCGTGCAGCACCTCGCGCTGGCGTTCGTAGACCGGCTGGCGGTGGTCGGTGGAGATGACGAAGGTGGTGGCAAGGCCCTTGAGGACCGCGATCTCGGTGACGGTGTCCTCGGGAACCATGAGTTCGGCGTCGTAGCGGGTCAGGTTGGCGGGCCCGAAATGGTCCCGGGTGGTTTCCATTGCACTCTGGCAGAACCGGCCGATCAACTGGCTGGTCATATCCTTCAGGGCGGCCATGGACTTCCGGCTGCCATCGGCCTCGCGGACCCAAACCCTGGTGGCTTCCAACCGGGCCAGGGCCGCATCGATTTCGGCGGGGTCGTTGTGCGGCAAGTACCACTGTTTGGTGTAACCCACCACGCGCGCCCGGTGATCCGGGTTTTCCATCCATTTGAGCTGGAAATGGCCGGCGACAATAGCGTCTTCGACGTCGTGGACCGAGTACGAAATGTCGTCGGCGAGGTCCATCACCTGGGCCTCGATGCACGAGCGGTTTCCGGGGGCGCCTTCACGCAGCCACTCAAACACGGGAAGGTCGTCTTCGTAGGCGCCGAACTTGCTGGTGCGGTGGCCGTGGATGACGGGGGCGTCGACGGCGGACCACGGGTATTTGGATGCGGCGTCCAGGCTGGCGCGGGTCAGGTTGAGTCCCGCGGGCCTGCCGTCCTCGCCCAGGACCTTGGGTTCGAGCCGGGTCAGCAGGCGCAGTGTTTGGGCATTGCCTTCGAAACCACCGATGGTGTGAGCCACCTCGTTCAAAGCGGATTCGCCGTTGTGGCCGAAGGGCGGGTGTCCCAGGTCATGGCTCAGGCAGGCTGTATCCACGACGTCAGGATCACAGCCCAAGGAGCGGCCAAGCTCACGGCCAACCTGTGCGACTTCGAGGCTGTGGGTCAGCCGGGTGCGGACAAAGTCGTCCGTGTCCGGGGCGACCACCTGGGTCTTGGCGCCCAGCCTGCGCAGTGCCGAGGAATGCAGGACCCGGGCACGGTCCCGTTCAAAGTCCGAACGGTACGTGGTCTTGCGGGACTCTTCGACCCACCGTGCTGAATCCGCCTCGGCGTATCCGGGAATGGCCAACACATAATCGTGACTGGTTCCGTTGTGGCCAAGCACTGCTTCGGTTCCCATGGGTATCTGCCTCCTCCAAGCGCCGGGGTGTGGAGCTTCTTGAGTCAGTCTTACACGTGTGAGGCTAGCCGCCCGAAACGTCCAGCTCCGCAGCGGAGATTTCCGCGCTCTGTTCAGCGTTCAGCTGACGGCTGACCAGCCAGTCCTTGGGCAACGCGGGCTTTTTTGGCGAACCTGCGCGGCCGCGCGGACCCTCGGAATCAACTCCGGGGTAGGGCGAATCCATGTCCAGCTCGTCAAGGTATTCGCGCAGGACTTCCAGGGTGGGCACGGTGGCCAGCTTGGCACGCAGTTCCCCGCCCACCACGTAGCCCTTGAAGTACCAGGCCATGTGCTTGCGGATCTCGCGGAGCGCTTTGTATTCGTCGTTTCCGAAGGTCTCCACCATCAGTTCGGCGTGCCGGTAAACGCCCTCGGCTACTTCACGCAGGCCCGGGCGGTGTCGCTGGTCGCTGCCTTCAAAGGCGGCCTGCAGGTCACCGAACAGCCACGGGCGCCCCTGGCAACCACGGCCGACGACGACGCCGTCCACGCCGGTTTCCCGGACCATGCGGACAGCGTCCTCAGCGGACCAGATATCGCCGTTGCCCAACACCGGGATGTCGGGCAATGCCTCGCGGAGGCGGGCAATGGCGGACCAGTCGGCCTGGCCGGAATAGAACTGCGCGGCGGTTCGGCCGTGCAGTGCGACGGCGGCCACTCCGGCGTCGCGGGCGATGCGGCCGGCGTCGAGGTACGTCAGGTGGTCCTCATCGATGCCCTTGCGCATCTTAATGGTCAGCGGGATGCCGCCCTTGGACGCTTCCTTGACTGCTGTGTTCACGATGGACGTAAAGAGGTCGATCTTCCACGGCAGGGCAGAGCCGCCGCCGCGTCGGGTGACTTTGGGCACTGGGCACCCAAAGTTAAGGTCGATGTGATCTGCCCGGTCTTCTTCCACGAGCATGCGCACTGCGGCACCAACGGTCACAGGATCCACGCCGTAGAGCTGCACCGATCGGACTTTCTCGTCCTCGTCGTGGGAGATGATGCGCAGCGATTCCGGCGTCCGCTCCACGAGGGCACGCGAGGTCACCATCTCGGCCACGTACATGCCGCCGCCGTATTCACGGCAGAGCCTGCGGAAGGCAGAGTTGGTGATGCCCGCCATGGGGGCGAGGATTACCGGGGTGTCCACGGTGATCCCACCGAGCTTCAATGGCGGGAGCTCGAGCTTTGGTGCAGGGGGCGTCGCTACTACAGTCACCCATCCATTGTTGCAAATGCGGGCAAATCGGCGGGAAACCCTAGAGAAGCCAGCCATTGTCCGCGGCCAACCGGACCGCTTCCGCCCTGGTCCTTCCGCCTGTCTTGGCCATGGCCGCGGAGAGGTAGTTCCGTACTGTCCCCTCGGAGAGCATCGCGGCCTTGGCAATGTCTGCCACGGTGCCGCCGTCGGACGCTGCCCGAAGCACGTCCGCCTCACGTTCGGTCAGCGGGCTGTCGCCGGAGGTCAACGACTCCGCGGCGAGGACGGGATCCACTACGCGCAGTCCGCGGTGCACACGCCTGACCGCCTCAGCCAGCTGGCGCGCAGGCGTGTCCTTGACCACGAAGCCCGATGCTCCGGCCTGCATGGCCCTCTTGAGGTAGCCCGGCCGGCCGAACGTGGTGACCATGAGGACCCGGCACGAAGGCGCCGCCCGGCGGACGGCCGCTGCGGCACTGATGCCATCCAACCCGGGCATCTCGACGTCGAGCATGGCCACATCCGCAGCGTATTCCACGACGGCGTCCGCCACTCCTGTTCCGTCACCCAGCTCAGCAACCACCTCGATGTCCGGCTCAAGCCCCAGCAAAGCGGCCAAAGCCCCGCGGACCAACGCTTGGTCGTCGGCAATCACCAAACGGATAGTCATACCTCAACAACCAATCTGAACCCTCCCAGGTCACTCAAGCCCACATTAACGCTGCCACCGGCAGCCGCTGCCCTTTCGCGGATCCCGGCCAGGCCGCTACCGAAAGATCCCGCGGCACCTGGCCCGACGCCGTCGTCCTCCACCATGACGCTCGACGCCGTCAACAGGACCCGGCAGCGGCCGGCGCCTGAGTGCCGAACCACGTTCGTGATGCCTTCCCTGAGCACCCAGCCGAACAGTTCCCGGTGCCTGGCCGGCACCTGCTCCACCGAGCCGGGCAATTCAGCATTGATCCCCGCCGACTCGAGAGCTGACCGGGCCGCTGCGAGCTCGGCAAGGACGTTCACTCCCCGGTAACCGGCAACAGTGGCCCTGACATCTGCGAGCGCGCCGCGGGCCAGGTCCTGCACATCGCTGATTTCCGCGGCGGCCCTATCCGTGGCCGGATCCGCGGGTGATCCTTCCATCAACCGCCCGGCCAGCTCCGCTTTGACAGCGATCACCGTCAAGGAGTGCCCCAGAATGTCGTGCATGTCCCGGGCGACGCGGCTGCGCTCGGCAGCCACTGCGGCGTCGGCCAGTTCGGTTTGCGCCTCGCGGAGCTGGACCGTCTGCCGGATCAGCCGTGCAAAGGAGGACATCATGAGGCCGAGCGACAGGATGAGGGCGGGCTGGAAGAACGCCTGCTCGGGGGTACCGGTTATCAGTTCCGTCGCCAAGGACACAGCGGCCATGGCAAGGATGAGGACAAAGTCCACACGTGGCGGCAGCACGGTCATGGCGATGGCGCATGCGAGGAACGGCCAGGTCCACAATGCCTCCTTGCCGACCAGGAGAATGACAAGGCCGTTCAAAGCCAACAGGATCCCCGTACAGGCGAGTCCCGTTCTGGTTCCGCGGCTCCGGCTGAACATCGGCAGGACGGCGTAGGCGGCGAAGAAAGCCACCAGCGATGCGGAAGCAGCCACCTTCCATAGCGGGGGTTCGTCCACCGACCACACCAGGTTCCACGTGGGCCAGGCCCAGAGGATGATGGAGAATCCGGCTCCTACGAACCATTTGCGGGGCCCGGGCCCACGGAACGTGTCGCCAAGGCCAGGGCTGCTCATGGATCCCACAATAGTCACCGCGGGACGCGCTCAGACACGTTTAGTGTCACGGCGGAAGGCCATGGCCGCCCCGCCAACGAAGATGGCCAGCCATACCAGCACGTTAACGATCCAGAGGGCATCAAAATCGCCGGTGATGGGGCTGCGCGCCAATTGTCCGATCCCGTAGGCCGGTGTGAACTTCGCAATCTCGCCGAAGGTGTCTCCCATGATCTCGATCGGCATGAACAATCCTCCCAACATGGCCAGGATGGCGAGCGCCGGGCCAAGGATCTGCATGACGTTCTGGCTTGGCATGAGGTACCCGACGAACAGGCCCAGGGCGGCGAAGACCAGGGACCCCAACCAGGCAACCAGGCCCGCGGTCAGCCAGATCTGCGGGTCCATGGTCACCCCGGCGATGGCACCAATGACGAATTGGGCAATGACGGCTACCAGGGACAAGGTCAGCGCCGCCGCTGCCTTGACGGCAATGTAGGCCCCCGGCAGGAGCGGGGTGAGCCGCAGTTGCCTGCTCCAGCCCTGCGCCCGTTCAACAGCCACCTGGCTGCCCGCACCTGTGGCTGCCGTCATGGCCGCGTAGACGGTGAGGCTGATCAGGATGTACTGCCCGTAGCTATGGCCGTTGGGAAGCAGTTGGTCCTTGTTGGACAGCCCAAAGATGAAGAAGAAGATGGCCGGCATCAGGACGGTAAAGATGACGGTCCTGCGGTTTCGGAGCATCCGCTTGATTTCTATCCACAGGAAGGTGCGGTTGATGCCGCCTGCGGATGGCTTCCGGTCCTGGATGGCTGGTGCCTGGCTCATGCCCGGTCTCCTTCCAACGCGTGGTGGATAGCGCCCGTCCCGGGTTCGTCCGCGGTGAGCGCCACGAAGGCCTCCTCCAGGTTGTGGGCGACCACTTCAAGGTCGTGGGCACCGGTGTTGTTGAGCAGGTAGCGGACCACTGTGTCCGAGTCGGAGGTTCGGACGGTGACGCGCCCGGCGTCGTACTCCACTGTGGCGGCCGGCGGCAGCCCGGCCAGTAGCTCCCGGTCCCCCGGCGGCAGCGCTGCCCGGACCGTCCGTCCGGACGCGAGGTTCTTCACCTGTGCTGCCGTGCCGTCGGCAACAACAGCCCCTTGGCGGACCAACACAATCCGGTCCGCGTAGGCATCAGCTTCCTCAAGATAGTGGGTGGCGAAGATGACGGTTCGCCCCCGCGACGCGTCGGCCCTGATGGCAGTCCAAAAATCACGGCGCCCCGCTACGTCCATACCGGTGGTCGGTTCATCGAGGATGAGCAGCCCGGGGTCGGAGACCAACGCCATGGCAAAGCGCAGGCGCTGCTGTTGCCCGCCGGAACACTTCTCCACCCTCCGGTCCGCGATGTCCAGGATGCCTGCGCGGGTCAGGACTTCGTCAACCGGGCGCGAGGAGTCGAACATCGCTGCAGTGAGCTGCACCGTCTCCCGGACGCTGATATCGCGCAGCAAGCCACCGGTCTGCATCACTGCAGCCACCTGGCCCCTGGCAATCGCAGCCCGTGGCGTGTGCCCGAAGACCGAGACACTGCCCCGGTCCGGGGTGCTCAGCCCAAGGATCATGTCGATGGTGGTGGTCTTGCCGGCGCCATTGGGGCCAAGGAAGGCCACCACCTCCCCCTGCTGCACCGTCAGGTCCAGCCCGCGAACTGCGTGGACCTTTCCAAAGCTCTTGTGAAGTCCGGCGGCCTGAACGGCCGGCACACCTGCTGCTTTCATGGCTCTCCCTGGTTGCTGTTGTTCTGCAACCAAGTCAACCCGCGTCCTGCCCGTCGCACCCCTGGACGGTGTCACACCTTCTGGGTGACAAATGTCATCAGTGGGCTATTCCGGGCTGCGCCGCTCCGCTTCCCGCTGGGCGCGGCGGCTGCCCGGCCGTGCAGGTTTGGCGGGAGCGTCGAGGCGGGTTCCGGCGTCGTGCGCGTCGGACCGCGCGACGGCGGCCGCTGCCGCCAGCGCGCCGGTGTCCTCGACGTCGTCGGGACCAACCGACGGCCCGTCCGCAGGAGCTGGGCGCTTCATGCCGGTCGCCTTGACGACGAGGACGGCGATCAGCGTCGTGACCGGGATCGCAAGAACCAGCCCGATGGAACCCACGAGCGTTCGGATGACTTCTTCGGAGAGTTCGGCGCTGGTGAGCGCTTCAGCCAAGGGACGGTCGTAGAGCATCACGATGATGAGTATCGGAAGGGCTGCGCCCGCGTAGGCAAAAGCGATGGTGTACACCGTGGAGGCGATGTGGTCCCGGCCGATCCGCATGGCCGAGGTGAACAGTTTGCGGGCACTGGTGTTGGGCGCCAGTTCATAGAGTTCCCACACTGCCGAGGACTGGGTAATGGTGACGTCATTAAGCACGCCCAGGCCGGAAATGATCAGGCCGCAGAGAATGATCCCGGAGATGGAGATCTGGCTCGACATATTCACCAGCGTTGAGGCATCGTGGTTTCCGACGCCGGCCAGGTTGGCGGCATCCGTAGCCCAGGCCGCCAACAGCGCTGTGATGCTGAGCCCAAAAATGGTCCCCAAGAGGGCCGTGGACGTTCGCGCCGAGAATCCGTGCGCAAAATACAGGACCCCGATCATGATCACCGTGGACCCCACCAACGCCAGCAGCAGCGGGGGTTTGCCCTCCACCAATCCGGGCAGGATGAAGCTGACCAGGACGAAGTACGCACCCACCAGCCCAAGGAGCGCCCGGAAGCCGCGCCAACGGGCAACCGCGATAACCACCGCCGCGTACAGGACGGCCAGCAGCGCTATGGGAATGCTGCGGACAAAATCGACAAAGACATAGGCAGGAGCGCCGCTGCCCGCGTTGGCACCCTGGACCGCGGAGAGGTTCAGGTACCGGATGGAGTCCCCCACGTCCACGCCGTGGGACATGGCAACGTCAGGGTTGATGACCACCTTGACTACATCCCCGCCCTTGTCCGGCTCCGTAAAGGCGAACGTGCACTGCGAGCCGCCGGACTGATTGTTTTGGCCGGCGTCCGTTTGGCCGGTGCCTGTTTGGCCCGTATCCGTCTGGCCGGTTTGCGTGCAGCTTTCCACCACCACGCTCTGGATCCGGCCGGTATCGAACGTGACGCCCGGGGCAGCCTGGTACGGGCTTGAGAAAGTGATCCCTTCCCGGCTGCCCGAGGGCCACATGACCATCATGGCCACCAGGGTCAGGACGCCCAGCGGAACAAGTATGGCCGCCAATATCCAGTTGGCCCTCTTCCGCGAGGCAAGAGCCTGCGGCGTTGGCTCGGAACTTTCAGAATGACCGTGGGAGTGACCGTGGCCCATCAGCAGCAAAACCTCATGCCTCAACCCTACGCGGGCCCCGGACACCCCACGACCCAGGACGTCCACATTCCTTGTCGCCACAATGACCGGCTTTGGACGCGCGGATTCGGATGTCACCCGCCCGCCGTGTTGGCTCCAGCGAAGATGGGTGTCCCACGGCGAAGCTTAAACGCAGGATCCCACGCTGCCCCATGGTGACGGACGGCGTGGGATCCTGACGTGCGGAAACAGTGGTCAGTCGCTCACGATCAACGTATCCGCACCGCGCACGTGGGCCTTGCCTGATTCCAGCAACGGAGTGAGGACATTCCGCAGGGCCGTCATCGATTCGTCAACTTCCAACAACACCGGGTGCTGGTAGGCAATAAGCGCCAGCAGATCCCGCACCGCAGCCGACGCATCGTCAGTGGACAGTTGAGGATCATGGCCGAGGAAGACGTCCGACGGTTCGTCGGTGTTGCCCTGGGCGTAGCTGATGGCAAACGCCTGGATCTTTCCCTTGCGGCTCGCGGGAACGCCTTCGCCGAAGGCACTGGCCTTGGGCGCGCGCAGGACTATTGCGCCATGGGCACCTGTCAGGTCATGCAGGAACAAGCGCTGAACCGTTGCAACGCCCAGCTCCCCCGGGCTATCCCAGTGGTGGACGTGCGAGTAGTACTTACCCACCACATCACTGAGCTCAACGGAACCAGTCGCCAGGTCCTCCACACGCTCCGACGCAGCTTCCTCGGAACCGTCGCCGAACCTCGGCAATGACAGAGGCTCAGGCTCCACAACCACCAGCTGCGAACGCTGGATCGGTGCCAGTCCCGCAGCCGCAGCAAATGCCGCACCAGCAGTTCCCGGCTCCACCTTGCTGCGCAGCTTGGAAACGCCCGACGGCGAGTTCCCGGCTTCGCGGCGAAGCATGGTCAGCAGCGTGGCACCGACGCCTTCCCGGCGGTGGTCCTTGGCAACCTCGAGGTAAACCCAAAGGCGTTCGGGGTGCAGCGATGCCTCATGGACCACGCCTGCCGCAACGGGAATCCGTACGCCATCCACGACGTCCTCGGCCACGATGCACCGGCGCCATGGCTGGTTGCCCGACGGCGCCAGGGCGGCACGGAACTGCTCGGCGGGAAGGGTCTCCGGGCTACCCCAGATCTCCAGGAGGGCGAGGTCGTCGCCTTCCTTCCATTCGCGGTACTCCAAAGCCACGATCAGGCGCCGATCAAGCGTGCTGCCAGGTAGCCTTCAACCTTGTCCAAGGACACGCGTTCCTGGCTCATGGTGTCGCGCTCACGGATGGTGACTGCCTGGTCTTCGAGCGTGTCGAAGTCCACGGTGATGCAGAACGGGGTACCGATCTCGTCCTGGCGACGGTAGCGGCGGCCGATGGCTCCGGCGTCGTCGAAGTCGATGTTCCAGTTCTTGCGCAACTGGGCGCCCAACGCCTTGGCCTTGGGGGACAAGTCCTCGTTGCGGCTCAGGGGCAGGACGGCTGCCTTGACCGGGGCAAGGCGCGGATCCAGCTTCAGCACCGTACGGACGTCGACGCCGCCCTTGGCGTTGGGTGCCTCATCCTCGGTGTACGCGTCGATCAGGAAGGCCATGAAGGAGCGGGTCAGGCCAGCGGCGGGCTCGATCACGAACGGGGTGTAGCGCTCGTTGGTTGCCTGGTTGAAGTAGCTCAGGTCGGTGCCGGAGGCCTTGGCGTGGGTGGAGAGGTCGAAGTCCGTCCGGTTGGCGATGCCTTCGAGCTCGCCCCATTCGGAGCCTTGGAAACCGAAGCGGTATTCGATGTCCGTAGTGCCCTTGGAGTAGTGGCTGAGCTTCTCCAGCGGGTGCTCGAAGAAACGGAGGTTGTCTTCACGGATGCCCAGGCCCGTGTACCAGGACATGCGCTCTTTCATCCAGTACTGGTGCCACTCTTCATCGGTGCCGGGCTCGACGAAGAATTCCATCTCCATCTGCTCGAACTCGCGGGTACGGAAGATGAAGTTGCCCGGGGTGATCTCGTTACGGAAGGACTTGCCGATCTGGCCGATGCCGAACGGCGGCTTCTTCCGGGAGGTGGTGAGCACGTTGTTGAAGTTCACGAAGATGCCTTGGGCGGTTTCCGGGCGGAGGTAGTGCATACCTTCGTCGCTGGCCACCGGGCCGAGGAACGTCTTCAGAAGGCCGGAGAATTCCTGCGGCTCCGTCCATTCGCCACGGGTGCCGCAGTTGGCACAGGCAATGTCCTTGAGGCCGTTCTCAGCGGGACGGCCCTTCTTTTCCTCGTACTCTTCCTCGAGGTGGTCTGCACGGTAGCGCTTGTGGCAGGACAGGCACTCCACCAAAGGATCGGAGAAGACCTCCACGTGGCCCGATGCTTCCCATACCTGGCGGGGAAGGATGACGGAGGAATCCAGGCCTACAACGTCCTCGCGGCCTCGGACCATGCTCTGCCACCACTGCCGCTTGATGTTTTCCTTCAGCTCCGCACCGAGGGGACCGTAGTCCCATGCGGAACGGGAGCCACCATAGATTTCACCGGCCTGGAAGACAAAGCCCCTCCGCTTGGAGAGGGAAATGACCTGGTCAAGGACGGATTTTGCTGCCATGGGTACTCCATTTGTTCTACAGGGCCGCTGGGTGCGGTCCGCGGTGGTTAGCCCCGGTTTCCGGACGAGGTTGTCCGGCGGGGTGCTGGGGGAAATTTACTGCAAAGTACTTGACCCTACTGGAAAAAGCACTTGGGGGCACTGCGTCTCCTAGCCTACCGGCCTTTGGCAGGGCCTCTTCGTGCAAAAGCGCCTTTGGGCCACGGCAGGGTGGCCACGATGATGGCGGCGAGCGTCAGTACCGTACCCAGCACCGTGGGCAAGGCGACCGCGGCGCCGGGACTGGGGATCACGACGTCGAGCAGCAACGATCCCACCAGCTGACCGGCAATCATGCCCAAGCCGGTGATCAGCACGCCGAGGCTGCGGACCAGGAGGGCCGCCAGCCCGATGAAGAGGCAGCCCATGGGCCCGCCAAGGTAGTACCACCACTCCGAGGGAAGCGGATTGCCCGGGCCGGCGACGGCAAGCTTAATGAGCCATGCGATCCAGAGGATGGCTGACCCGGCAATGAAGTTGACCAGCGTGGCTGCAATCGGCGTCCCGTAGTGAACGGTGGCCGTTCCATTCATGGCTTGTTGGAAGCTCATGAAGAATCCGGCAGCAAGTGGCAGCAGGACGGGCAACACGAGGGAGGCGATATCGGCGTCGCCGCCGAACCGGGGCGAAACTGCCCAGGCGACGGCGGCAACGGTCAGGACGCTGCCCAGGACCCGCACTCCCGTGATGGCACGTTTCCCTCCCGGTCCGATGCCCATCCGGTCCACCAGCAATCCGCTCAATGTCTGCCCCGTCACCGCGGCAACAGTGAAGAGCGCTACCCCCAGCAGGGCGACGGTGAACGACTGGGCAAATACGAACAATGCACCGATGGCACCGGCCATGACATAGAAGCGTGGAAAGCTGCGGTTCCGGACGGCGGGGATAATGCGCTGGAGGCCTGCCCTGCCTTTGGGTGTTGCAAAGGAAATTGCACTGATGAGCAGGAGGCCTGTGGTGAAGCTCACCACGGCGGCGGCAATGCCGTCCTCGAGCCTGGCGCCAAGTGCCCCGTTGATCCTTCCTTGGAGCGGGATGACCAAGCCTGTTGCGACTGCAATGGGGAGGCCAAGGGCGAGCGGAAGGACAGGACGGGGAGAAGGCTGCGGCACCGTCCCCACACTACTTCAGGCATCATTACTGTATGAGCAATCCGGAAATCGAAGAGATCCCCATCCGCGACGACATGATCCGCCTTGGCCAACTGCTGAAGCTTGCCAACCTCGTGGAAGACGGTGTCGAAGCCACGGAGCTCATCAAGAACGGCTTGGTCAAAGTCAACGACGAGATCGATGACCGCCGTGGCCGCCAACTCCACGTGGGCGATACCGTGACCGTCAACGGCCAGACTGTGCGGATCACCGCCGCCTGACGCACCGGGATTTTGTACAGATAACGCCCTCAAGAACGGCTCTTGGGGGCGTTATCTGTACAAAAACTCAATCGGTGAGGACTTTGTGGGTCAGGAATTCACCCACGTGCCCGATCTCCTGCTGGTTGATGCCGTGCCACATCCCGGTGTAGAGCACCTTGGTGAGGTCTACGTGCTTTCGCACCCAGCCCATGGTGTATTCGATCTTGTCCTGGGTAATGACCGGATCCTGCTGGTCCCGGCCCCAGAACATGGGCATCGAGCCATCCAGTTCGTGGTCCCGGAAGGCGGCGTCAGCGCCGGCGTCGATCACAAATCCTGAAAGTCCGACGACGGCAGCAAAGTCCGCGGGACGGTAGCGGACCATGGTGGTAGCCATCGCCATGCCCATGGAGAAGCCGAGCAAGGTCACCGATGAGTGGTTGGCTTTGACCGTGTCCAGCCACCCCAGCGCGTATTCCGCGGCAAGCTTCACGGCGTCCAGCGAGTAGTCGATGGACGCTGTGAGGGGGAACCACGTGAAGCCCGGCCCCATGGGCATCGGCGCCCGGAGTGCCGCCACCACGAAGCCGTCAGGCAACAGCCCGGCCAGGCTGAAGAGGTCCTCCTCGTTGGAACCGTAGCCGTGCAGCAGGACCAGGAGTGGCTTGCCGGCACGCTCGGCTTCGTCGTGGGACCACAGGACAACGGGCGCGGGGAATGCGGGGGCTTCAGTCATGGTTCCATTCTTACAGTTACCCGGAAGTAACAACCTACGGTGGCGTAGGTTCGCAGTGACGAGGCAGGATATGAGCGTGAGTGAGAACAATCCTTTGTTGAAACCGGGCGGACCTGTTCAAAAACACCCTTGGAGCCGCTACGTGGCCCTGGGTGATTCGTTCACTGAAGGGATCGGCGATCCCGAACCCGCGAACCCCGGCGGCTACCGCGGCTGGGCCGATCGCGTCGCTGAGGAGCTTGGCCGGGGGCACGGGGATTTCGCGTATGCCAACCTCGCCATCAGGGGCCGGCTCCTGCAGCAGATTCTGGACGAACAGGTTGGTCCCTGCCTGGAGTTGCAGCCGGACCTGGTGTCCATCTCGGCCGGCGGCAACGATCTCATCCGGCCTGGCGGCGACCCCGATCTGCTGGCTGAAAAACTCGACGTCGCGGTGGGCGGGCTGAGCTCCGGCGGCGCCACTGTGGTGTTGTTCAACGGCCCGGACACGGCCGCCTCCGTCCTGGGACGCATTCGCGGCAAGGTGGCTATCTACAACGAGAACCTCCGTACGGTAGCGGCACGACACGACGCCGTGGTGGCCGACATGTGGTCGCTACGGCAGTTGGCTGATCCGCAAATGTGGGATGTCGACCGCCTGCACTTCTCCCCGTTGGGCCACCACACCATCGCAACCATGGTCCTGGAGGCACTGAACGTAGAACATACACTCGAGCCCCTGATGCCCAAACCATTACCCCCACGTACATGGCGCGAGGCCCGCTCTTCCGACCTCGTCTGGGCGCGCGAGTACTTCGTCCCATGGGTCATCCGAAGGCTGCGACACCAATCTTCAGGCGACGGCATCAGTCCAAAGCGTCCGACGCCGGGACCCGTCTTCGGTTCCAGCGGCACCCTCTTGCCGCGCCGTTAGGGTGACGGCAATGCTTGTCGAGGACCGCAGTGACGGCTGACGAGACCCGCATGGCGGAGAATGTTCGGCGGCTGCGCCTGCGAAGGCAACAGTTACGGGCTCCGCTTGCCCGGAATGCCGGAGAGGTGGTCCGCAACCTCTTGGCCGTCCAGTCGCAGGAGTTCCCCTACGCGCGATGGTCGCTGGCACAAAGGACGGCCGGCAGCACCTCCACCGAGGTGGAGCAGGCTGTAGCAGACGGAACGATCCTGCGGACGCATATCCTCCGGCCCACCTGGCATTTTGTGCACCGGGACGATCTCGGCTGGTTGATGGGGCTCTCGGCGGATCGGCTTCATCAGGGAAACAAGGGCATGTACCGCCAGACGGGTGTGGATGAGGAATCAGCGGCATTGAGTGGCCGTATCCTCGGTGAGGCCGTGGCGGACGGCGCCCATAAGACCCGCGAAGAGTTGGCCCAAGTACTGGGGCAAGCCGGCTTCCCCAGCAAGGGACTGGGATTTATCTACCATCTGATGCACGCGGAAATCAGCTGCACCCTGGTGAGCGGCACCCCCGTCCGCTCCGCCGGTGGCGCCCTGAAACAGACGTATGCACTGTTCCAGGAACGAGTGCCGGGTTTCGTTGGTACGTCCTCACTGACCGGGGACGCCCGCGAGCGCGCCTTGGGGCAACTGGCACTGAGGTACTTCAGCAGCCGCGGGCCGGCCACCATCAAAGACTGTTCCGTGTGGTCCGGTCTGACCATGAAAGATGTGAAGCTGGGCCTGCACGTGGCTGACGACCTGTCTCCCGGCAGCCTCGCGTCGGTGTCCTTTGACGGTCTCGGTTTTTACCTGGCCGCAGAGGAGGCGGAGGCCCTCTTGAGCGGTAGCGATTCTTCGCCTGCCGGGGATTCCGGGCTCCCCCGCGTCGACCTCATTCAGTGTTACGACGAATACGTCATGGGCTACTCGCAGTCCCGGCATTACCTGGGCGGGACTGCTCCATATTTCCCCGAGGACAACGGACCCCTGCACGTGGTCTTGCTGGACGGCAGACTGGCCGGTTGGTGGCGTCATGGCTTTTCCGGCGGGGCTTGTGAGTTGGACGTGCGCATGAACCGGCCGGCAACGCCGGAGCAGCAGGCCGCACTTGAGGCCGAGGCGGAGCGCTACGGCCGGTTCCTGGGAATGGAGACCAAGCTGGTGTGACGTCGCCGAGTCGATTTCAGCAGCAGGGCTAAGCTGGGAGAAGACCTAGGAGGCCTGCACTGTGAACAATCTGATCTTCTGGATCATCGTCTGCTCGTGGCTGATCCCACTCGGGATCCGTATGTACAACCGCTCCCGGGCGCGTCGGATCCAGCATGGCGACTTCCGCGGCCCCGGGTACCCGCAGCAGAACCTGCCGGGTCCGGGCTATCCCCCACAGAACTTCCCGCAACAGAATTACCCCGGCTACCCATCCGAGCCGGTCGTCGTCCGCCCCGCGGATGCGCCACCGCAGGCCGGGCCGCCGTCGAGCCCTTCATCCCCTGCGCCGTTCCCGGCATCCAGCGGTTCCGAGCCGCAGGGCTACCGGGCACGGAAGCTGTCAGAACTGGACGCGAAGTTCAGCAACGGCGAGATCGCCATGGAGGACTACATGAAGCAGCGCGCCGACATCATGAACGGCTAAGCCGTTTGATACGTCCGGAGGCTTAGGCGAAGAACGCCTGGCGAAGTTGGCTTGAAAGCTGCCCGATTTCGGTGAGGAACCCGTCGTGGCCAATGGGTGCCTCAATGACCTGTACCGGCACGTCGCCCGGGAGCGCAGCAGCCAATTCACGCGATTGCGCCGGGAAGTAGAGCCTGTCGCTGTCCACTGCCGCTACGAAAAACTCAGCTGTGGTCCGCGACAACGACGCTTCCAGCGAGCCGCGGCCACGCGTGACGTCATGGGACATGAGGGCCTCGGTGATGGCGATATAGCTGTTGGCATCAAAACGGCGCACCAGCTTTGTCCCTTGGTGGTCCAAATAGCTTTCCACCTGGTAGCGGCCACGCTCCCCCAACACCGCGGCAGCAAGCGGTGTCTCCTGGTGCTGGGCTTGCCGGCCAAAGCGGAAATCCAGCTCCAGTGCTGAGCGGTAGGTGATGTGGGCGATGCGCCGGGCCAGCGCGAGACCGTGCTCGGGCGCAGAGCCGCCGTAGTAGTCGCCGTTGTTGAAGTTCGGGTCCTGCCTGATCGCCAAAGTCTGGGCTTGCGCGAAGGCAATCTGCTCGGCCGTGCTGTAGGCGCCCACCGAGATGACGGCGCAGCGTTTGACGCGGTCCGGGAATGTCACGGCCCACTCGAGTGCCCGGGCGCCGCCCATCGAACCGCCCAACACAGCATGCCAGGCATCGATACCCAGGGCATCAGCCAGTCGCGCTTCGGCCTCCGTGCTGTCGCGCAGGGTGATCAAGGGGAAACGTGAGCCCCAGGGCTTGCCGTCCGGCGCTTCCGACGATGGTCCGGTACTCCCATAGCAGCCACCCACGATGTTGATGGAGATGACGAAGAACTTGTCGGTGTCGATGGTGGCACCAGGCCCCACCAGCTGCTCCCACCAGCCTTCTTCGTCAGTGGCTCCACGGGCGACATGCGTGCTGCCCGTGAGCGCATGCTCGATGAGCACGGCGTTGGACGCGTCCGCGTTCAGCCGGCCCCAGGTTTCATACGCCAGGACAACGTCCGGAAGGAGTCCGCCGGCTTCAAGTTCCAGCGGTCCGATCCCGGCATACTTGACGGTTCCGTCTTCTTCTCCGGATTTTGGAAGGGCTGTAGCAGTAATGGTCATTCCTTTGACACCTATCCTCGCGCTTGCCCGTCGCCTTGCGTGCGAACAGGCCAGGTCTTCACCCGGGGCACCCCACCGCGGAGGAGGGTTGCCGGCCAGCAAGCCGGGGCTGTGTGCTGGCACTCATGACCTAATACGAAGAGTCTAGGAAATGCAGGGCGGTTCTGGCGAAGAATGTGACAACAGTGTGACGGTTTGGGCCAGCTTCATTCACGAAGAAGCACCCGGAAGTGCCGCCCGGCGAATAATCGTCGGCGCGGGCGGCGTTCCCGGCGGAGGTGATGAGCCCGGGCGTCAGGCGCCCTTGGCAGCCCTGAATCCGGCTTCGAGGTCGGCGATGATGTCATCGACGTGCTCAATGCCTACGGACAAGCGGACCAGGCCGGGATTGACGCCGGCAGCGACCTGCTGTTCCACCGTCAGCTGGCTGTGAGTGGTGGACGCCGGGTGGATGACCAGGGAACGGACGTCGCCAATGTTGGCGACATGGGAGTGCAGTTCCAATCCGTCCACGAAGCGCTTGCCGGCGTCCACGCCGCCCTTGATGTTGAAGGCAACAATTGCGCCGGTGCCCTTGGGGCCATACTTTCGGCCGCGGTCGTACCACGGGCTGGACGGCAGGCCCGCATAGGCCACCGATTCGACGTCGTCGTGGCTTTCAAGCCACTGGGCAACCTTGGTGGCGTTCGCTACGTGGCGTTCCACGCGCAGGCTCAACGTCTCCAGGCCCTGGGCAATGAGGAAGGCATTGAACGGGGACACAGCCGAGCCAAGGTCGCGAAGCAACTGGACGCGGGCCTTCAGGATGTAGGAAAGGTTGGCACCCAGCGCGCCGTCCTTGCCCAAGTCCCGGGCGTAGACGAGTCCGTTGTAGCTCGGGTCCGGCGTGTTGAAGCCAGGGAAACGCTCCGGGTCCTTGCCGAAGTCGAAGTTGCCGGAGTCCACGATCACTCCGGCGATTGCGGAGCCATGGCCACCCAGGTACTTTGTTGCGGAATGGACCACGATGTCCGCGCCCCACTCGATGGGTCGGATGAGGTACGGCGTGGACAGGGTGTTATCGACGATCAGGGGCACACCGGCCTCATGTGCCGTACGGGCGATGCCTTCGATATCCAGCACATCCTGGCGGGGATTGGAAACCACTTCGCCGAAGAACAGCTTGGTGTTCGGCTGGACAGCGTCACGCCATTGGTCCAGGTTGTCAGGATCCCCGACGAACGTGACCGAGATACCAAACTTCTTCAGCGTGTGCGCCAGCAGGTTGTAGGTACCGCCATACAGGCTGGGGCTCGCTACGATGTGGTCCCCCGCCTCGGCGATGTTCAGGATGGCGAATGTCTCGGCAGCCTGGCCGGAGCTGAGCAAGAGTGCGCCCAGTCCGCCTTCAAGGCTCGCAACCCGCTGCTCCACAGCATCCTGCGTCGGGTTGCCGATCCGGGTATAGATGGGTGCGAGTTCGGCCAGGGCAAAGCGGTTGGCGGCACTTTCGGCGCTGGGGAACACGAAGGAAGTGGTCTGGTAGATCGGCAGCGACCGCGCGCCTGTGGCGGAGTCGGGCTCCTGGCCTGCGTGGATCTGGCGGGTTTCGAAAGACCATCCTTGGGACATGGAGTTCTCCTCTTCATAACGCATGGGTTTGGCGGGAATGTGGTGCGATGTGAGCTGGGGCCAGTCTAGGAACTGTCCGGAGGCTAGGACAGCTTTGTGACGCCGGTGGAATCTTTCGGTCTTTTCGCGTCCCTCCATGACGCCCACCGTCACGGTTTATACACATCCCACCTTAGTTAGGCTTGACTTAGCTGAGACCCCGATCACAAAGTGCCAAGATGAAGCCATGCGCATGGATCACGTCTCTTACGCCTGTGAACGAGATGGCCTTTTGGCCACTACCGAACGAATTTCCGCGGCATTGGGAGTGGACGCTGTCCGGGGCGGAGTGCACCCGCGCTTCGGTACCCGGAACATGATCATTCCCCTTGCGGATAACAAGTACCTTGAAGTGGTGGAGGTCCTGGACCACCCTGCTTCAGACAAAGCACCATTTGGCCAAGCAGTTCGTGCACGCTCAGCTGCCGGAGGAGGGTGGATGGGCTGGTGCGTCGCTGTTGAGGACCTCGCCCCGTTCGAAGACCGGCTTGGCCGCTCCGCTGTTCCGGGCAACCGCAAGTTCCCGGACGGCCGCGAACTGGTGTGGCAGCAAATCGGAATCCTCGGCTTGATCGCCGATCCCCAGGTCCCGTACCTGCTCAAGTGGGAGGGCGACCCGGCACTGCACCCGTCCAGGATTTACGAGAGCGACGTCAAGATGTCCAGCCTCACCATTGCAGGCTCGGCCGAACGCGTCACCGAGTGGTTGGGCGAGCCGGTGGAAAAGCCGCTTGAGGACGTTGCGGTCCAGTGGATGGCCCCGCACGGGACCCCCGGCATCCTGGCCGTCACCTTCGAAACCGCCTCCGGGGCCGTCACCATCTGACAGCCCCCTCCATCCGGGCCAGTCCCGGGACCGGTCAACCATGTCCGGTAAAACTTCGGCCGCCATCAGCGGGTGCCAAGGACGTCACCCACCGATGGCGGCCGGATAATTTTAAGGCCCTATCCCAAGCCAACCGCCTTACCGAACAGGCTGAAGCCAACAAACGCCACGATATCGAGCAAGGCGTGGGCAATCACCAACGGCATCACCCGCTTGGTTTTGGTGTAGATCCACGCGAACACCAGCCCCATGACCACATTGCCGATGAACGGCCCGAAGCCCTGGTACAGGTGGTAGCTGCCCCGCAGGACGGCACTGACAACGATGGCTACCGGCATGCTCCAGCCGAACTTGCCGAAGCGGTCCATGAGGTAACCCACCACGATCACTTCTTCGACGATTGCGTGCCGGATGGCCGAGAGGACCAGCACCGGCACGGTCCACCAGTAGGCGTCCAGCCCGCTGGGCACGATGGCCGTGGTGATTCCGAGGGCCCGCCCGGCCGCGTAAAGACCCAGCGATGGAATACCGATAGCCGCCGCCAGTCCCAAACCCTGAATCAGGTCTTTCCCGGGGCGGGCAAAATTGAAGCCAAGCCGGGCGAAGGCCGAACCGCTCTCACCATCCCGGTTCGCCTGGATATGCATGGACAGGAAATAGAACACCAGGGCCACCGGCACCAGGGCGAAGATGATGTCCAGCAGTTGGTACGTAAGGTCGAAGTACTCCCGGGTGCTTTGGGACCTGTTCAGGGTTGAGGTGGCGTCGGCCAACGGTGCCCGCGTCATCTTGTCCAGCAATTGCACCACGGAGTAGACGGCCGACTGGCCCAGGGAAAGGCCCAGCACAATAAGTACTTCGGCGCGCAGCCGGCGGCGGGAAGCAAGGAACATGTACCCATCTTGCCCGCAGTTCCTGCCACTTTGCCGGGAACCACGCACCTATGCTTGGTGGGATGGGCGCCCCAGCGAGAATCTTCATGATCCGGCACGGACAGTCGGCCGCGAATGCCGACACGACCATCTACAACCGTGTGCCGGATTATCGGATCCCCCTGACTGAGATGGGGGTGGAGCAGGCCCGGATTGCCGGCGAAGCACTTCGCCGGAAACTCGATGGCGAGCAGGTCTGCGTCTACGTATCGCCGTATTTGCGGGCCTACCAAACCCTGGAAGCGATGAAACTTGGACCTCTGATCGAGCGCGTGATCGAGGAGCCCCGGCTGCGGGAACAGGACTGGGCCAACTTCCAAATTGCCGGGGAAATCGAAGATCAAAAGGAGCTGCGCAACCTGTACGGCCATTTCTTCTACCGGTTCCGCGAGGGTGAGTCCGGCTCTGACGTGTACGACCGCGTGTCATCGTTCATGGAGACGCTCTACCGCCACTGGCAAAAGCCCAGCTATGCCCCGAACGCACTCCTGGTGACGCACGGACTGACCATGCGCCTGTTTTGCATGCGCTGGTTCCACTGGACAGTTGAGTACTTCGAGTCGCTCAACAACCCGGACAACGCCGAGCTGCGCACACTGATCAAGAACGACGACGGGCAGTACAGTTTGGATTTGCCGTTCAGCCAGTGGGTGCCCAGGGATGTTGACGACTCAGTGCTTCACGCACCGAGGATGCGGTTCTAGCAGGTACCCTAGCTGGCGGCCGCGACGATGACTTCGGTGCCCTTGGCTTCGAAGGCGGCCTTGTCCTCGGCGCTGATGCCGGAATCGGTGATGAGGTGCCTGAAGTCGTAGCCGGCCATGGCGGCGAAGGAACGGCGGCCTACCTTGGAAGAGTCCGCCACAACGTAGGATTCAGTGGCCCGGCGTGCCATCACCGTGTTGACCATGGCTTCGCCTTCGTCGGTGATGGTGGGGCCGAGGTCCGGGTCCACGCCGTTGACGCCAATGAACGCGATGTCCAAAGCAACTTTCTGCATGATGACATCGGTGTAGGGGCCCACGAGTTCGTAGGAGCGCGGGTTCAGGATGCCGCCGGTGACCATGATCTTGATGTTGGGACGCACTGCCAGCTGCGAGGCAATGTTGATGGCATTGGTCACCACGGTCAGGGTGGGCGTGTGAGACGGAGCGTTGAGGTCCTCACGGGTGGAAAGGAGCTGTGCCAGCGCTGTGTTGGTGGTTCCACCGCTGAGCCCAATCACAGCACCGGGCCGGATCAAGGCAGACGCTGCCAGGGCGATTTCCTGTTTGGCCACAGCGTGATCGTCACGGTTGTACCGGCCCGGAAGGTCGTAGGCCACTGATCCAGTGGTGGCGCCGCCCCGGGTCCGGCTGAGCAACCGCTGCTTGGCGAGGCTATCCAGGTCTCGTCGTGCCGTGGCTGGTGACACGCCAAGACGCGTCACGATGTCCTCGACTTCCACATGGCCGGACTCGGCCAGGAGATCGAGGATGGCGGTCAGCCGATCGGTGCGGGTCATGACGAGCCTTTCGCGGGTTCCTGCTATTTCGCTTTGGCGAACAGCGTCAGCATACGTGCGGACTCCAGCACCAGGGCTTCCCGGCCGGCCTTGATGTACTTCCGGGAATCTACCACTGCAGGGTTGGCATCGAGGTACTCACGGACGGCGCGGGTGAAGAACCCGTTCAAATGTGTGGATACGTTGATTTTAGTCATACCCGCGCCGATAGCGGCTACGAGTACCTCGTCTGTGACGCCTGAGGAGCCGTGAAGGACCAGCGGTTTTCCGACGGCGGACTTCAGCCGTGTGATCAGGTGCAGGTCCAGAGCGGCGCTGCGCTCGGTCATGGCGTGGGAGGAACCCACAGCCACAGCCAGCGCGTCCACTCCTGTTGCCTCAACGAATGCCTTGGCCTCGGCGGGGTCCGTCCGGACGCCCGGGGCGTGGGCGCCGTCCTTGCCTCCCACCTTTCCCAGTTCGGCCTCCACATAGACACCACGCTCGTGGGCGTACTTTGCTACGCGCTGGGTGACTTCGACGTTCCATTCGTAGGGAAAATGCGCGCCGTCGTACATGACCGAACCGAAACCGAGATCCACTGCGGCGAGCGCCAGGTCTTCGGACTCGGCGTGGTCCAGGTGAAGCGAAACGGGCACAGCGGCCGAACGGGCGATCGCCAGTGCGGCTGAGGCGATGGGCTCGAGCCCGCCATGGTATTTGGCGCAGTTCTCGGAGATCTGCAGAATCAGCGGAACACCGGCCGCTTCGGCTCCAGCCACCAGCCCTTCGGCCGTTTCGATGTGGATGATGTTGAACGCGCCTTGGCCCGTGCCGGAGGCGGCGGCCCTGTCCATGAGTTCCCGCGTGTTGACCAGGGTCACCGGGTCTCCTTCCATGTCACGATCAGTTGGTCTTGAAGTTCCTGGTACCGCGGCGAGATTTCGCCCGCCGCGGGCATGAGTACGGCCGCGGCCGACCAGGCGGTGGCACGGCGAAGTATTTCGCGGGGTTCGGTAATGCCTTCGGCGAGTGCGACGGCGGCAGCCGCCACACCGGCGTCGCCCGCTCCTGTGGGGTTGCCGCTGAGCGCCTCGGGCAAGCGGGCGCTCCAGTAACCACCAGGGGCTGCGTGGTCGAAGGCGAGCATCCCGTCCGCACCTGCACTGACGAGCACGGTGCGGGCACCCATGTCGATCAGTGAGAGGGCCGCCGCGTCAAGGCTGGACTCCCCGGTGGCCTCTGCGAGTTCGTGGTGGTTGGGCTTGAGGACGTCGGCTCCAGCTTTTGCTGCCGCGATGATTCCGGGACCGGAAGTGTCGATGATGGCGGGGATGCCGGCGTCGTGGGCCAACCGGACCAGTTCCGGATAGAAGTCCGCGGGAGCGCCCGGGGGCAGGCTTCCGGAACCGACCAGGACGGAGGCCGGCAGGTTGCGGTTTCCACTCACGGCCTCAACCACCGCAATCCGGAGCGATCGCCAGTCATCCGGCAGCAGGGCTTGGCCCTCCTCATTGAAGATGGACGTCTCCCCCGCGATGGTATCGACGAGTGCGATGCTGCGGCGGGTCTCGGCGGCGACCCCCACCAGGGTGTGCGGCACTCCACTCGTCCAGAGTTCAGCAGCGAGGGTTTGGCCCGCCGCCCCACCCGTGGGTGCAATGGCGAGGACGGGGTAGCCGAGCTGGTGCGTAACGCGGGCTACGTTGATCCCTTTGCCGCCCGCCCGGCTCAAGGGCGTGGGGACGCGGTGGCTGGCGCCCTCGGTGATCCCCTGCACAGTGTAGGTCATGTCAATGGCCGGGTTGGGCGTGACGGTAATGATGCGGTTCACAGCAGCGCGTTTCACTGGGTGCCTCCCAAGAGTGCCCTGGCATTCAAGGCCGCACCGAGCAAGCCTGCATCTTGACCCAGCTCAGCACGGATGAGTTGGGGACGCCGCTGGAAATCGAGGATCTGGTCCACCCGGACGCGGAGGGGCTCCAGGAGTTCATCCCCGGCTTCAGCCAGGCCTCCGCCGATAACCACTGCCTCGGTACCGATGATGTTGACGCACTGGCAGATGGTGAAAGCGAGGGCATCCACGGCATCAGCCCAGATACGGGCTGCCAGTTCGTCGCCGGAATTTGCCCTGAGCAGGACGCCACGGGCGCCATTCACCCTGTTCCCCGACGCCCGGTGGTAGCGCTTGGCGATGGCTCCGGCGGAACCTACGGCTTCCAGGATGGTGGAGTTGGCGGTTCCGGCGGCGGCATCAGGGTCCGGCACCTGGGCATGGCCGAGCTCGCCGGCGAAACCGCCCGCTGTGACAGCCTTCCCACCTGAGAACACGGCCGCTGCGATTCCAGTTCCCACCACCATCACCACGACGTCGTTGAACTCTTTCGAGCCACCAATGCTGTGTTCCACCGCAGCAGCGGAGCGGACATCGTGATCGAACGCCACCGGGATTCCCAGGCGCTTCTCGGCCTCGGCAGTGAACGGGAAATCACGCCATCCCAGGTTGGCGGAGTAGACGCCAACTCCGGCAGCAGAGTCCACGATGCCCGGAACGATGATGCCGGCGGCGCGGGCCGGTGAGCCCGGGAACTCGGACGCCAACTCCGCAGCAAGCTCGGCGAGCCGGTCGAGGACCGCCTCGCCCGGCCTCGCCGAATCCAACGGCGTGGGGACCCGGCGCATGCCCAGAACGGTCCCCCGGGCATCCACCAGACCAGCTTTGATGTCCGTCCCGCCAACGTCGAATGAAAGGACAGGTGATTCTGCGGCTCCGAGAACCATGATCGGGTGCCTAGGCGGAGGCGTCGAGAATGACGGAACGCGTCAGGTTGCGGGGCAGGTCCGGATTCAGTCCGCGGACGCGCGCACGCTCCAGGGTTACCTTGTGGACCCGTGCCAGTTCAGCCAGCGGATGCTTGTCCGTGTGGATGTAGAGGGCGCCGGTGACTGCCATGTCGTTGTCCAAGCCTTCAGGCTGGGTTCCGAACAACCAGGTGACGCGGCCAGGTGCAGCAATGGAAATGGGACCGTGGCGGTACTCCATCGCTGGGTAGGACTCGGTCCAGCCCTGGACGGCCTCGCGCATTTTCAGGCCGGCCTCGTGAGCCAGGCCCACCGTCCAGCCGGTGCCCAGGAAAGTGAATTGTTCGGCGTCCAGCAGTTCCTGGGAGACCGGAGCGCTGACGGCGTCCCGGGCGTCCTCGATTGCTTGCTGCACATCGATTCCGAGACTGGTCAGCATGTAGACCAATGCCGTGGTGGCGAAGCGGGTCTGCACCACGGAACGCTCATCCGCGTAGGGCAGTCCAATCACGGCGTCTGCCAACGGGACGATCGGCGAGGAGGTGTCGCCGATGATCGCCACCGTGGGGACGATCCCCTGGAGCTCAGCCAGGATCTCAAGAACCTCAGTGGTGGTTCCTGACCGCGTAATGGCCACAACGGCGTCGTACTGGCGATCGGCACTGTTGTTGTTCAGGAAAGCCTCGGACGCCGCGAACGCGTCCGTGACGCCCTTACCCGCGGATTCGCGGGCTGCAGCGTAGCTCTGCGCCATGAACCAGGACGTCCCGCAGCCGATGACGGCGATGCGCTTGCCATCGGCGGGAAGCAGTTGCTCGGAACGTGCTTGCTCGACGGCGCGCTGCCAGACTTCGGGCTGGGAGGCCAGCTCTTCGTCCATGAAGGCACCCAGTGTGTTCTCGCTCATCGTTTGTTTCGCTCCCGCTCAGCTTAATGACGTTTTCTGATCTATAGAAACACTAAACGATCATTTTCGATCTCACAAGGATCATCCGCATGCGAAGACCGCTCATTAACTGCGGGTGGCTGAGCTGGTCGCATAACCATGGAAAGCGTGTGCCGACATGTGCTTTTAAGTTAAGTGACTGTTAACTCTTGTCAACTTCTGTCCCATGCAGCAGTCTTAGACGGGTCCGCAAGAACATGATTGTTACTAGCTCGGAAAAATCAAGAAGGAGCATAATGCCCGGCTTGTCCTCCCCCAGACGCCTCGCCTCACTAAGTTTGGCCTGCGTCGTCGCCTCATCCTCGCTGGGTCTGCTGGCTATTCAACCCGCCACCGCAGCCCCATCCACCCAACCCACGGAGATCGTCAGCGCCGCCGATTCAACGACCCTCACGTCCGGCCAACTCAGGGTGGATGTGGCCACCACGTTCCCGCAGGTCCTCGGGTATACCCATACAGCTTCCAAAGCACGCCTCGACGGCACCACAACGCGGCTCAACACCATCACCATCAACGGCGTGGAGTACACGGTCACCGGAACGTCCACCGCTTCCGGAAAGGACGCGAGGGACTACGTCCTGACCGTGCCCGAATTCGGCAACACCGTGATCAAAGCGCGGCTCTCAGTGAAAAAGAACGTGGTCTCGTTTAATGTCACGGAGATCAAGGACTCCACCGAGCACCAGGTGAAGACGCTTCAACTCCCCCGGCTGAACCTGGTGACCGTGGGCTCCACCCAGCCCGGAGCCCAGATATCCACCGCCAACCTTTCCGTGGACCGGAGTGTTACGGGCGACGAGTTCACACCGATCACCGCGTCCACTCAAGTGGATGCCGCTGCCAAGAGCTCCGCCTACGCACTGGCCAACACCGGGACCTTGGGTGCCGCAGTTGAATCCAATGCCCTGTATGACACGTCCTCCGGGCCGGGCGCGAAGGACCGCGGCCGCTTCTGGCGCCAAGCCGTCAGCGACGGTGCCGGCGGAGTCACCATGGGTCTCGCCAGCGGTCAGTGGCTGTATCGCACTGAGGGCTCCGACGCCACCGAGGAACTTCCATGGACCCGCGTCGCCATCACCCCCGACGCGAATGCCGACGGCGGCGTGGACTGGCAGGATGCGGCGATCGCCATGAGGTCCATCCAGGTCAGCGCCAACAAGGGCGAACAGACACCGGACAACGTGATCACCCACATCCCGTTCAACTTTGCCTCCCAGGCAACCCACCCGTTCCTGCGCACCCTGGACGACGTCAAACGCATCTCCCTGGCCACCGACGGCCTGGGTCAGGTGGCCATGCTCAAGGGCTACACCAGCGAGGGCCACGACTCGGCGAACACGGACTATGGCAACAACTTCAACACCCGGGCCGGTGGCCTCGAGGACCTCAACAAGCTGGTCAAGGAAGGCAAAGACTGGAACGCCAGTTTCGGCGTCCACATCAATGCCACCGAGATCTACCCTGAAGCCAAGTCCTTCAGCGAGGACCTGCTGCGCGCCGACAAAGGCCTGGGCTGGAATTGGCTGGACCAGTCCTACTACATGAACCAGCGCGAGGACATCAACTCGGGCAAGCTCGCCCAGCGCATCAAGGAACTGCGCGAAGCCACGGACAAGAACCTGGACTTCGTCTACGTGGACGTCTACTACGAATTCGGCTGGCTGGCCGAGCGGCTGCAACAGGAACTCGTCAAGAACGGCTTCCGGGTCGGCTCGGAATGGGCGGACCACCTTTCCCGGAACAACACCTGGTCCCACTGGGCCAACGACGAAAAGTACGGTGGATCCACCAACAAGGGCATCAACTCCCAGATCCTGCGCTTCATCAACAACACCCAGTCGGACGTCTGGAACCCCGATCCCAAGCTTGGCGTGAGCCACATTGTGGAGTTCGAAGGCTGGACTGGCCAGAACGACTTCAACGCCTTCAGCGAGAACGTCTGGACGGCCAACGTGCCCGCCAAGTTCCTGCAGCACCACCAGATCACCAAGTGGACGGCCGACCGCATCGACCTCGCCGATGGCTTGGCCGTCACCGGAAACACCGCCGAGGAACGCAACATCACGGTGGGTGGAACCTCCGTACTGCAGGGTGGAACGTACCTGCTGCCGTGGTCCTCCAAGGAGAACGGCAAGGCCGACAAGCTCTACCACTACAACCCGGCCGGGGGTGCCAGCACGTGGACCCTCACCAAGGAGTTCGCCACGTCCGGCTCGCTTGAACTGTTCAAGCTGACCGACAACGGCCGCGTCAAGGTGGCCGATGTGCCTGTGGTCAACGGGCAGGTCACCGTCACGGCCGACGCCAAGCAGCCGTATGTCCTTGCCCCGAAGAACAATAAGGCCGATCTGCCCAGGAAGGCCGACTTCGGTAAAGGCACTGCGTTCAACGATCCCGGCTTCAACGGTGCCGATCTCTCCCCGTGGACCCCCACGGGCAACGTCACCCAGGTCCGCGACGACAAAGGCCGCCGCTACGCTCAGATGGGGGCAACGCCGTCGTCGATCAGCCAGGAAGTAAAGCTGGACGCCGGAACCCAATCCGTCAGTGCCTGGGTGGAAATCCAACCCGGCAAGACCCGTCCCACCACGCTCTCCGTCACCATCAACGGCAAGACCGAAAGCGTCACCATCGATTCGTCCAACGCCGAAAACTACGTGGCAGGTGACGAAAAGCATGGCACGGCTTTCCAGCGCGTACGGGTGCTGGTGGACGTGCCACGGAACAACACCAAGGCCACCGTTTCCGTCCAAGCGGCCGACGGCGATGCCACCGTGCGCGTCGATGACTTCCGGGCGGTCAAGACCAGCCGGGTGGCAACCACCGGCGTGTTGAGCGAGGACTTCGAGGACGTGGACCAGGGCTGGGGACCGTTCGTGAAAGGCGACGCCGGCGGCTCCACGGACCCGCGCACGCACATCACCGAGCGCAACGAACCCTTCACCCAAAAGGGCTGGGATGCCAACGTGATCGACGAAGTGCTGGACGGCACCTGGTCGCTGATCGCCCACGATGAAAACCTCGCCCCCAACGGTGGACCGGGCATGGTCTACCGCACCACCGAGGCGACCGTACCGTTCCAGGCGGGCCACAAGTACAAGGTGTCCTTCGACTACCAGAACTCCAAGGCCGGGCAATACGCCTGGGTTTCCGGTTATGACTCGCAGGCAGGTCCCGCAGTGACGGGCAGCCAAGCCATCGATGCGAAAACCACCACCGCCCGTTTTGAGCAGATCCTCGATACCGGCTTCTGCGGAGACTACTTTGTGGGGCTGCAGCGAACCGGCAGCTCGAATGGTTCGGACTTCACCCTGGACAACTTCTTGGTGGAGGACCTCGGCGCCTCGGGCGCCGTCCCGGCCTGCGCCCAACTCTCGGCTGCGCTTCAAGGCGATGTGGTCCAGCAGGGCAAAGCGCAGGACTTCGTCACCACGTTCGTCTCGGACGAACCGGCGGCCATCAGCGGCCTCGCCGTTGCGCTCGAACTTCCCGAGGGCTGGACGGCAACCCCTTCCACGCCTGCAACGGCCGCGACCCTGCCGGCCGGGGGCACCCTGACCACCACGTGGAAGATCACCGCGCCCGCTTCGGCCGATGGCGACTACCCCATCACTGCCTCGGCCAAATACACCACCACAACAGAGCCTGCAGGCGGCCGCACCATCAGCACGACGTCCACCGTCCGGACGCTGCCCAAACCACCGCAGGCCACCGTGTTCGCCAGCGACCACCCGTGGGTCAGCGCCACGAACGGCTGGGGGCCCGTCGAGAAGGACCAGTCCAACGGCGGGACGGGAACGGGCGACGGCACACCCCTCACCCTGAACGGCACGGTCTATGCCAAGGGTTTGGGTGCCCACGCCAACGGCAATGTCCGCTACTACCTCGGCGGCTACTGCACTGCCTTTACGGCAACGGTAGGTATTGACGACGCCCAGCCGACGCGGGGCAGCGTGAAATTCTCCGTTGTGGCAGATGGCGCCACCAAGGTCACCACCCCTGTCCTGGGCGCCACCAGCGCTCCCCTGCCGCTGACCGTGGACGTCACCGGAGCACAGTACGTGGAGCTGGTGGCCAACGACGCCGGCGACTCCAACGGCAACGACCACGCGGACTGGGCCGACGCCAAGTTCACCTGTTCCTCGACGTCGCAGGAGCCGCCGGCGCCCGTCCTGACGGGCATTGTGTTCGCTTCCGACCTGCCGTGGATCGGCAGCACCAACGGTTGGGGACCTGCGGAACGGGACCGCGCCAACGGTGAGCAGAACGCCGGTGACGGACCCGCGTTACGGCTTGACGGCGTCGTCTATCCGAAGGGCATCGGCGTCCACGCCGACTCGAAGATCAGCATCGCAACGGAAGCCAAGTGCAACGCCTTCACCGCCGTGGTGGGAGTGGACGACGCCAAGCTGAACAAGGGCCTGCACGGATCCGTGGTCTTTATCGTCAAGGGCGATGGGCGCGAACTGCTGAGGACTCCCGTTCTCAGTGCCGATTCGGCAGCACTTCCCCTCACCGTGGACATCACAGGTGTCCAGAACGTCGAGCTGATCGCCGACAAGAACGGTGACGACGCCGGCGACGACTGGGGTGATTGGGCCGACGCGAAGTTCAGCTGCGCGTAAGCCCAACGCGGGGTCACTTATAGCCCATCCGTAACCTCGGAAGGGGCCATAAGTGACCCCGCGTTGCTTTAATCAGACGGCCCGAGCGCCCGCCCGCCAAACCGAGTGTGTTAGCGGGATCCCGGGACGGTAGGCCAGGTGTGTGGCCGACGGCGCCTTCAGCATGTGCAGGTCTGCGCGATGCCCGACGGCGAGCGAACCCACCGCCCTTTCGCCGTCGACGTCGTTCCCGGACTCCCTGCCCAACGCCAAGGCGCCGCCGTACGTTGCTGCGCGGACGGCCTCATGGACGCTCAGGTGCATCTGGAGGACGGCCGTGGTCACGCAGAAGGCCATGGAGCTGGTGTACGAGGTGCCAGGGTTGCAGTTGGCCGCCAGCGCTACCTGCACGCCGGCGTCGAGCAATTCACGGCCAGGCGCGAGGGGCTGGCGAGTGGAGAGGTCACAGGCGGGAAGGCAGGTTGCCACGGTGCCCCTTGCGCCGGCGCCCGTTGCCGGGTCCCAGCCCGCCCAGGTTCCTGCGAGCGAGGCGATGTCCTTGTCCGAGAGATAGTTGACGTGGTCCACGCTGGCGGCGGCGAACTCGACGGCCAATGCTACCCCGGGCCCCTCGCCCAGTTGGTTGCCATGGACCCGCAGGCCGAGCCCGGCGTTGCGGGCCGCCGTCAGGACGCGACGCGACTGGTCTTCCGTGAACGCGCCCCGTTCGCAGAAGACGTCGGCCCAGCGGACGTACGGCAGGACGGCGTCGAGCATTGGGCCGCAGACCAGGTCCGTGTATTCCTCCGGATCGGAGCCTTTCGGGACCAAGTGCGCGCCGAGGTAGGTGACCTCGTCCACTTCGGCCGCGGCGATGCGGGCGCTGCGGGCCTCATTCGCGACGTCGAGGCCGTAGCCGGTTTTGCTCTCCAGGTATGTGGTTCCTTGCGAGACCGCTTCAGCCACGCGGTCCCGCACGAGGCGGGTTAGTTCGTCGTCGCTGACGCTGCGTGTGGCTCCCGTGGTGACTGCGATTCCGCCGGCGCTGTAGCTTTCACCGGCCATGCGGGCCTCGAACTCGGCCGTGCGGTCGCCGGCGAAAACGAGGTGCGAGTGCGAATCAACCCAACCGGGCAGGACGGCACGGCCCTCCGCTTCGATTCTCGCGTCAGCGGCAGGGGCGTCCTTGGCGGGGCCGATCCAGGCGATGCGCTCACCTTCGATCACGATCGCCGCGTCCCTGAGGACTCGATGCTCGAGGTCCTGGGTCATCAACTCGCCGATGTTGGTGATGACAGTGGTGGTGCCGCTGTTCCCGTTCGTGATTCCGCTCATGACCCTATTGTTCAGCGCCGGATGGACCAGCGTACTGCCGCGAGCTGCTCCGCTGTCCGGGATTCCGGACTGTCTGCCGCGACGTGGTCGAGGATCAGGGAGGCTGCAAGTTCGGCGATGGCCGAGGACGTCTGGAACCCGTAGCCACCCTGTCCGGCCAACCAGAAGAAGCCGGGCGCTTCGGCGTCGAATCCCACCACGGGGATGCCGTCCGCGGCTTCGGTCCGCAGGCCTGTCCACGCACGGTCCACGGAGCGGATGCCCAGCGACGTTACACCGTTGAGTTTGCTGATCAGCGCCTCAACGTCACCTGGGTAAGGCTTGGCGTCCTCGGCTCCGCTGGGCACCGTTTCCGACGGCGAGATCAGTACCTGGTTGCCCTCGGCGCGGAAATAGAACGTGTCGTCTGCAGCACAGACCATGGGTGTTTCAGGCGTCAACGGGTTCTCCACGTTCACAATCGCTGCGGTCCGGCGGTAAGGCTGGAGTCCGAGCTTCTCCACGCCGCTGATAACGGCCAACTCATCCGCCCACGCACCGGCAGCGTTGACAACGACGCCGGACTGGAAGCCTTCTGTTCCCGCGCCCACCTGCCAGCCACTCCCCAGCCGCTGGGCCGAATGGACCTTGGCGCCGGTGATGATATCCACGCCCGCAGCTTCGGCGGTCCGGCGGTGTTCCTCGAGCAACAGCGGGGCGTTGCAGCCGAAGGAGCCGTTATCCAGCCCTGCGGCGGTGAAGGAATCGGGATTCAGCGCAGGGCAGAGCTGCATGGCCTCTTGGTGGGTGATGGGGTGCATATTGCCGCTGGCTTCGGCGCGAACAGTCTCCTGGTCCCCCACCAGCATGAACCCGCGAGGCGTCAGGATCGGCTCTGTCGCCTGGGCATCCCTCTCCGCCAACATCTCCAGTGTCCGGATGGTCAGCTCCTGGACCACCGCTGGGCCGTAGCTGGGGATGAGTTGCCGCGCGGAACGCGACGAAGTGTGGAAGGCCAGGGACTGCTCAGCCTCAACAAGCGCAACAGTGCACTTACCCGCCAGAGCCGCCGCCAACGACAGTCCCCCGATGCCGCCGCCAACGATTACCACGTCATAATTCGAAGCCATGGCTCCATCCTGTCAGACCGACGCGGCCGCGGCGACAGCCCTCCAACCCTTGCCACCCACCGACCATCTCTCACCTAACCGCCCTTAAACCCAAATGCTCTCTCACTTGCCCCAAGGGAGTGAGAGAGCATCAGGCAGGAACCCGCCGGAGGTGAGAGAGCATCAGGCGGAAACCCGCCGGAGGTGAGAGGGGGGGTCAGGCGACCGCGGCGCGACTCCTGACGAACGCCTGAACGCACGCTTCGACGTCGTCCGCGCTGTGGGCTGCGGAAAGCTGCACGCGGATGCGGGCCACGCCCTTCGGGACCACCGGGAAGCTGAAAGCTGTGACGAAGACGCCGTTGTTGAGCATCTCGTCGGCAACCTTCGCGGCAACCACGGCATCACCGAACATGACCGGGATGATGGCGTGTTCGCCGTCGAGGAGCTCGAAGCCTTCCTCGCTCATCCGGCGACGGAACAACGCTGCGTTCTCGAACAGGCGGGTACGGAGTTCGCCGGATTCCTGGACCAGCTCGATTGCCTTGATGGTGGCCGCAACGATGGCCGGGGCGAGCGAGTTGGAGAACAGGTAGGGGCGGGCCTTCTGGCGAAGCATCGCAACGATCTCGCCGCGACCGGAAACGTAGCCGCCCGACGCGCCGCCGAGGGCCTTGCCGAAGGTCCCCGTGTAGATGTCCACGCGCTCGGAAACACCGGCGTGCTCAGGCGTGCCGGCACCCGTGGGTCCCATGAATCCAACGGCGTGGGAGTCGTCCACCATCACCAAAGCGTCGTGTTTCTCGGCGAGGTCGCAGATGGCCTCGAGCGGCGCGAGGTAGCCGTCCATGGAGAACACGCCGTCCGTGACGATGATCTTCCGGCGGGAGCCTTCTGCTTCAACCAGCTTGGCCTCGAGGTCTGCCATGTCCTGGTTGGCGTAGCGGAAGCGCTTGGCCTTGCTCAGGCGGATGCCGTCAATGATGGACGCGTGGTTCAGGGAGTCCGAGATGATGGCGTCTTCGGGGCCGAAGAGGGACTCGAACACGCCGCCGTTGGCGTCGAAGCAGCTGGAGAACAGGATGGTGTCCTCGGTGCCCAGGAACGCGGAGACACGGGTCTCCAGTTCCAGGTGCAGGTCCTGGGTTCCGCAGATGAAGCGAACGGACGCCATGCCGAAGCCGCGCTCGTCCATGGCGGACTTTGCTGCGGCGATGATGTCCGGGTGGTCGGCCAGGCCAAGGTAGTTGTTGGCGCAGAAGTTCAGGACCTTGTTGGCGGGCTGGCCGAGCTGGCCGGCGGCGATGTGGCTGGCCTGCGGGGAGTCGATGTGCCGTTCGGTCTTGAAGAGACCGGCGCTGCGGATCTCGTCGAGTTCGCCCTGCAGTTGGTCTTTGATGGCTGAATACATGGGTGCTCCTAGGTTTTGGGGGTATCCGGTTGCAGTCAGGTCTTACAGTTCGGTCCAGTCGAGGACCACTTTGCCGCCTGTACCGTTGCGGGCGATTTCGAAGCCCTTTTCCCAATCCTTTGCGGACAGCTTGTCGGTGACGACGGCGGAGATGCTGCGGTGCAGCACGGGGTTGGAGGACAGCATGGCGCTCATGGCGTACCAGGTTTCGAACATCTCGCGGCCGTAGATGCCCTTGAGCGTGAGCATGTGGGTCACGACTTTGCCCCAGTCGATGTCGATGGACTGGCTGGGAAGGCCGAGCATGGCGATGCGGCCGCCGTGGTTCATGTTGTCGATCATCTCAGGGAGTGCCGTGGGGTGTCCGGACATTTCCAAACCGATGTCGAAACCTTCGCGCATGCCCAGTTCCTGCTGTGCCTCGCGAACGCGCATTTTGGAGACGTCCACGGCAAGGTCCACGCCCATCTGGCGGGCAAGTTCCAGCCGCGGCGCGGAGACGTCAGTGATGGCAATCTTGCGGGCACCGGCGTGGCGGGCGACGGCGATTGCCATAAGTCCGATGGGGCCGGCACCTGTAATGAGCACGTCTTCGCCGACCAGCGGGAAGCTCAGTGCGGTGTGGACGGCGTTGCCGAAGGGATCGAAGATGGCGCCGAGTTCCGGGGTGACGGATTCATCATGGTGGACCCAGACGTTGGTTTCGGGGATGACGACGTACTCGGCAAAGGCGCCATCGCGCTGCACGCCGACGGAGACCGTGTGGATGCACATCTGGCGGCGACCGGCGCGGCAGTTACGGCAGATGCCGCAGACTATGTGGCCTTCGCCGGAGACCCGGTCCCCCACCTTGACGTCGCGGACGTCCTCGCCGATTTCCACTACTTCGCCGTAGAACTCGTGGCCTGCGATGAGTGGCGTTTCGATGATGCCCTGGGCCCAGGCATCCCAGCTTTGGATGTGGAGGTCGGTACCGCAGATGCCGGTGGTCATCACACGGATCTTCACGTCGCTGGGACCCGCTTCGGGCTCGGGACGGTCGACGAGTTCGAACCCTGCGTGCGGTCCGGATTTGTAGAGAGCCTTCATGGAATTCCTCACTGCTGGGGCTGCTTCGCTGCTGCTGAGTCCATTGAATCCCCGCCGACGATTTAGCACAACTAGATTCTTCTCAATCAACGATTTAGTATTTGCTAATGGAAATTCACCAGCTGCAGATGCTCCGGGAACTCGGCGACCTGGGCAGCGTGAAGGCCGTGGCAGAGACACTCATGGTCACACCCTCGGCCGTTTCCCAACAGCTCGCCCTGCTGCAGAAGTCGGTGGACGTCCCGTTGACGCGCAAAGAGGGCAGGGCTTTGGTGCTGACCGACGCAGGCCGCGTGCTCGCCGAGGCCGGTGCCGCCGTCGTGAACGCCATGGCGGATGCACGGGCAGCAATCGGTGCCTACCACGACGCTCCCGATGCGCCGGTGAGTGTGAGCGCATTCCACAGTGCCGGCCAGGCGCTGTTCGCGCCGCTGGCGGCCCTGCTGGCCAGCGGAAAGTCGTCCGACGACGGGAAGTCGCCTCGGCTGCGACTCTCCGATGAGGACGTGGCACAGGAGGATTTCCCGGGGTTGGCTGCCCGGTACGACCTTGTTTTGGCGCACCGGATGGACAACAGCCCGCAGTGGCCTGGAGACAAAGTGGCGGTGATTCCGCTCGCCGACGAGCCACTGGACATCGCGCTCCCCGCGGGCCACGCCCTGGCAGCCCGGCACGAACTGGAGCCGTCCGACGTCGTGGGCGAATCCTGGGTGACCAGCCGCGACGGCTACTCCCCCGCCGATGTGCTGGCCGCCGTCGTTGCCGTGAGCGGGCGGCCGGCAGAGGTGCTGCACCGCATCAACGACTACTCCACTGTCGCTGCGCTGGTCTCGGCGGGCGGAGCGATCGGGCTCCTGCCGCGGTTCACGGCACGCAGGGTCCTGGACGCCGGAGTGGTGTTGCGTCCGCTGTCAGGGGTGAATTCGGTGCGCAAGATCGACATCCTGGCCCGGCCGGAGACTCTTAAACGGAAATCGGTCATGACGGTTTGCGAGTCACTTCAAACCGTCATGACCGAGCTTATCGAGCTATCCAGCCCCCGCTGACCGCGGACGGTCAGTCGCGGACCAGGGCGGGCTGGCCGGCGTCGAAGTACTCCACCATCTCCTCAGGGAGTTCCGGAACCTCGCGGGCCGAGCCGTCCCCGCGCAGCGATTCGGCTGCGAGGATGCCGGCCACTACTGCCTGGCGCGCGGCGATGGGGCTGGTCTGGGTCTGGCCGCCTACGGAAGCGAACCGCAGGAATTCCTCGATCAGGCGGGGATCCGCGCCGCCGTGGCCGCCTTCCCCGTCCTGGATGGTGATGACCTCGTCAGGCACTGCATAGCCTGACGTCCGACTGGTCCACACGTTGATGGTTTCGCCGGGGCCGTCGCCGAGGTTCTCGATCCGGCCCTTGGTGCCGATCACCGTGTAGTTGCGCCAGTAATCAGGCGTGAAGTGGCACTGCTGGTAAGAGGCCAGGACGCCGTTGTCCAGCACCATGTTCATCATGGAGATATCCTCGACGTCGATCACCTCCGCCAGGTCCTTCTGCTCGGTGGGCGGCCAGTTGTCCATGGAGAACCAATCCCCCATGCGCTTGCCGGCATTGTTGCTGCGGTTGGCTACGTCACCGTAGACAGCAAGATCGCCGACGGCGGCAACCCGCTTGGTGTAGCCACCGGCAAGCCAGTGGATCACATCGATGTCGTGCGCACCTTTTTGGAGCAGCAGCGAGGTGACATTGGCGCGCTGCGCATGCCAGTCCTTGAAGTAGTAGTCACCGCCGTGACCGACGAAGTGGCGGCACCACACGGCCTTGACATCGCCAATTCGGCCTTCCTCGATGAGCTGGCGCATCTGGACGACCACCGGCATGTGCCGCATATTGTGGCCGACGTACAAGCGGGTGCCGGTTTCGTAGGCCGTCGTAAGGATCAAGTCCGCAGCCTCCACAGTGATGTCGAGCGGCTTCTCGCAGAAGGTGGGGATGCCCGCCTTGAGCGTACGGACCGCGACGGCGGCGTGCTGGTTATCGGGGGTCAGGACCAGGACGGCGTCCAGGCCGCTGGCCAGCAGTTCCTCAAGATCGTCCGTGACCCGGGCCGTAGGAATGCGTTCCGCAGCGTCCGCCCGGCCTCGTTCACTGAGGTCGCAAACAATGGTGACCTCGGAGCCCTGGCCCGGCTTATGGGCGTGTTTCCAAAGCCCTGAACGCAGGCCGAAACCTACGATGCCGACCTTCAAATCCTTTTCCATGGTGTGCTTTTTCCTTCTTCTGGTTCCTAGTAAAGTCTGGTTGCGGCGCTGCGGTGCGGCGCCGATTCGCGCACGAACAAGTGCCAGGGAAAGTCGAGGACGCCGGGTTGCTCCGTCGCGGTCGTGCCGGCCGGACCTGTGGCCCGCCTCAAGAGAACCCGGGCGAGTTTGTCGAAGAAATCGACGGGACCCACGGTGCTCAGCGATGGTGACATCCGCTCACCTTCCACGGTGTTGCCCACGCCGATGATGTCCACATCAGTGCCAACGGCCAGGCCCAGGCGCTGGGCGGCATTAATGGCGCTGACAGCCGCGTAATCGGTGGTGGCGTAGATGGCGGTAGGCCGGTCCGGCAGGCTGAGCAGCCGCGTGGCCGCGGCGTAGGCCCCGGCACTGGTGCCATCGAACAAGCCAACGAAATCGTCGCGTTCCGGAATCCCCGCATCCGCCAACGCCTCCGAGTACGCACGGTACCGGGTACCGCCGGAGGTGCCGGCCGCCGTTGCGGGAGTCAAACAAGCTACCCTGCGATGGCCGTGGAGCAGGTGCTCCACGGCCATGCGGCAGCCCGGCCCGGCGATGGAACGGATGACGTCGAAGCCCTCCGCTTTTACTTCCTCGTCGAAGACCACCAGCGTGGTTCCGTGCTCGGCCAGTTTCCGCAGGGCGTCCCGCTGGTCGGGACGGACTGCGTCCACGAACACGGCGTCGGCGTTGTGGGTGCCGAGCACTTTGACCCAGTCGGCGTCGCCCAGGATCATCGGAGTGATTCCCAGCGGGACCGCAGCCTTCTGCACGGCCTCGATGACGGACAGGGACCAAGGATCGGACAGCATGGTCAGCGACAGGATGACCGTATTGGTCCGGCCGGTCCGGATGGCCCGGGCCGCCTGGTTGGGGCGGTACCCGAGCCGCTCCGCAGCCGCCTTGACCTTCTCCGCCGTCGGATCCGACACCCCAGGTCCGCCATCGCCGCGGCGCCCCGACAGCACATAGGAAACCGTGGCCGTGGAAACTCCCGCCAACTCGGCCACCATACGTATGGTGGGCCGGATTCCGGTGGTGCTCGCTTTTGCCATGGTTCCCCCTGCTGGTGTTCTTTGTGTTGACGCGTTGGTGCGTTCTTGGTCTGGTCCGTTGTTGGTCTGGTCCGTGTTGGTTTGAGGCTAGCTCCTGAACACCGGCACGTTCGGGTCCAACGCGGCCTGGTACTCATCGCGCATCTTGTCGCCGCCTTCGCTCTTCCAGCGTTTGACCGCGTCCTTGAGCTCGTCGATCTTGGCGCGGCCGGTAATGATGTCCACTACCTTGTCGCGCAGCTGCTTGGTGATCTTGGCGCCCACCTTGGCGTTGGTGTCCGAGTAGGAACCGTTGGTGGGGTTCCGCCAGGCGAACTCAAGGAGCTTCTCCTCCTGCTGGCTGACATACCGGGTGTCGTCGTCGAAACCGGGGTTGAAGATGACGTTTTCCGGGCTGGACATGATGTTCAACGCCGACACCAGTCCGGGGGCGTTGGTTGTTCCCGTTTCGGTGCGTGCCGGGTTCCCGGAGCCGTCGATCGTGTAGTCCTGGCCGAGCTCGCCGAAGTTCTTCTGCATGTACTCCACGGTGCCGAACGGTGCGGACAGGTAGTTGATGAGCGAGAGCAGCTCGCGGATCTTGCCCTCGTCGGCCTTCTTGAACGGGGTGAAGCCCACCGTTCCGTAGCCCATGTCGTACACCGGTTTGACCTTGCCGTCCGCACTGAACGGAATGAGGACATCGAACTGGGCGGTCTTGTTCAGTGCACGGTAGCTGCGGATGTCGTGCGGGCCAACCACCACCTGGGCGGCCACGCTGCCGTTGGCGACGCGCGAACGGATGTCGGTTGCCTTGGAGTCCGGGTAGAAGACGCCGGCTGCGAACATCTTGGCCGTGAACTCCACGCCGGCCATGTATTCATCGGTTTCGTACAGGTGGGTCAGCGTGCGGTCCTTGTTGACGGCCCAGCTGTTCGGGGCGCCAAACCATTCGGTGACCATGTGGAGTGCATTGATATAGGCAGGTTCGAGCGCGTACTGCTGGTCCCCCGGTCGGGTCAGCTCCTTGGCCTTCTCAAGGAATTCGCCGGCGCTGGCCGCTTCGAAGCCGCCCACCTTGGCCCACATGTCGTGGTTGCCCAGGTACACCTGGCCAAAGGGGGTACTCGGGATGGGAGCTCCCCAGATCTTGCCGTTCACGACGGCGGTCTTCCAGGAATCGGGCTTGAGTGCGGCCAGGTTGGGATACTCCAGGACGGCGTCACCGGAGAGGTACGGCGTCAGGTCCTGGAACTTGGCTTCGAGCATGGGTCCGACGTTGGGGATGCCCTGGTTCGGCGGAACCCACATCATGTCCGGGAGATCGTTACTGGCCAGGACGGTCGCGAACTTGGCTGGGTAGCCGTCTCCGATGTCTTCGGCGATCTGGAGCTCCAAGTCGCCGCCGAGCTTGGCGTTGAGTCGCTGCCAGAAGGGGTTGTCCTTCATGCCAGGGCTCATGGTGTCGAAGGTTTCGGTGAGACCGGTGACCTTGCCCTTGAGCGGCGGCGTCTTCACGGACTGCACAGCGGTGGGCAGCTTGAAGTAGCCAGCTTGGAGGCCCTTGGCGTTGCCCGCGATGTCCGGGGTGACGCCAGTGAATTCCTTGTAAGTGGGCAACTTGACCGAAGCTGAGGCAGCGGCGCCTCCGTTGCTCGCGGCTCCGCCACCACCACAGGCGGACAAGCCTGCGGCGGTCACGGCCAAGCCGGCGAGGCCAAGGAAACCGCGGCGGCTGAATCCGGCCTGGGAGGTAGTGCTCGTCATGGCATAACCCTTTCTGGTTACTTGCTTTTTGTCTGGGGGTTTTGGGTGTTTGGGCTTGTGGATAGTGGGCTTCGGGGCGGGACTAGCCCTTGACTGCTCCGGTGATGACGCCCTTGGCAAAGTGCTTCTGGAGGAACGGGTAGACCATCAGGATCGGGACGAGCGCCACCACGACCACTGCCATCTGGATGGACTGCGGTGGCGGTGTGGTGGTGATTCCCAGCTGGTCCGCCGCGCCACTGCCCTGGACCACGAAGTTGCGGAGCAGCAACTGGATGGGCCACTTGCTGTGATCGTTGATGTACAGCAGGGCGTTGAAGAACGAGTTCCAGAAACCGACGGCGTAGAACAGCCCGACGACGGCGATCACGGCTTTGGACAGCGGCATCACGATGCGCCACAGGATCTGCCAGTCGTTGGCGCCGTCGATCCTGGCGCTTTCGATCAATTCACCCGGAATGTTCATGAAGAACGAGCGCATCACCACGAAGTTGAATGCTCCGAAGATGCCCGGGAGGATCAGCGACCAGAGGGAGTCAAGCAGTCCCAGCTGGCGGATCATGAGGAATGACGGGATCAGGCCCGGCGCAAACAGGAGCGTAAACAGGACTGCGAGGATCACAGGACGGCCAAAGAGCACCGTCCGGCTGGTGGCATAAGCCATGGTGATGGTCACGAACAGGGCCAGGATGGTGCCCACCGCCGTGACCAGCATGCTCACGCCGAGTGACTGCAGCACCATGGGGCCTTTGAAGATGGTGGCGTAGGCCTCCAGCGTGGGACGCTCCGGCCACAGGACAAAACCACCGGCCTTCACGAGTTGCTCAGTGTCGGCCAGCGACGTTGAGACCACCAGGAGGATGGGCGTCAGAATGGACAGGCTGAACACGATCAGGACCACTGCCTTGACCGTTTGGTACAGGGCGGAAGGCTTTTCCTTCCATACCGGGCGCTTGGGGTTGTACGTAAGTTCCCGGGGTTTTCTAGCGAAAAGTGTTGTTGCCATGGGGTTCTCCTTGTGCGGCAGGCGCGCGGGTCAGCGGGGCTTTCAGCGCACTTGTTTTGCGAAGATTCCGTCTTCGCCGAAGCGGTGGGCAAGTTTGTTGGCGCCGTAGATCAGCAGCGCACTGACCACGCCCTTCGCGAGGCCGGCCGCGGCACCTGAGCTCCAGCCGCCTCCCACTACGCCGGTGTAGTAGGTGAAGGTGTCCAGCACTTCCGCGGCTCCAGCGCCCACTGCGTCACGCTGCAGGATGAACTGCTCAAAGCCGACAGAGAGGATGTCGCCGATGCGCAGGATGAGCAGGAGCACAATCACGGGCCTCAGGCCTGGGAGGGTGATGTGCCACATCCGGCGCCAGCGGCCTGCACCGTCAGCCGCCGCAGCCTCATAGAGGGAAGCATCGATGCTGGCGAGGGCTGCCAGGAAGATGATCATTGCCCAGCCCGCGTCCTTCCAGATCATCTGGACGACCACCATGACCGGGAATGTTTCCGGGTTGGTCATGAAGGGAATGGGATCCATGCCCCAGTCCCGGAGAAGGTTGTTGACGAAGCCTGCGCCGCCCAGCATTTGCTGGAAGAACGCGATCACCAGCACCCAGGAAAGGAAGTGCGGCAGGTAGGCGATGCTCTGGAAGATCCGGCGGACCCGGGTGCTGATCAGTGAATCCACAATCAGCGCCAGCACCAGCGGCACCGGGAACAGGAAGACCAACTGCCAGGCAGCCAGGTACAAGGTGTTCCAGAAAGCGTGGATGAAGTCCGGATTGCCGAACAGATCCACAAAGTTCTGCCAACCAACCCACAAGCTGTCGCCGATGCCCAAGTAGGGCTGGTAGTCCTGGAACGCGATGACGTTGCCCAGGATGGGGATGTAGAAGAAGAGCAGCAGGAAGGCCACGCCCGGGACCATCATGAGCAACATCTGCTTGTCGCGTCGCAGGCGGGATCGGAAACTCTGCTGCGGGGGCTTGCTTCGCTTCCGCTTCTTCGCACCGGATCCGGGGGTGTCTCCACCTGCCGGGGCCGGGACTCGGCGAGCTTCGGGCAATGCCGGAGCCTGTTCCGTCGTCGAGTTCATGCTGTCTCCTCAAGTGCTGAGGCCGAATCAGCAATGTGATTCAAGCCACGCTCGTTAACCGTTTAACAAACCATAAGTGACGCGCATCTCTTTTTGCAAGATCATGATCGAAACTGACCGCAAAAATCATTTTTCATCATTCCGACGGCTTCCCAACCAGCCGGAAACGCGGCCCCGCTAAAGTACAAGCAGGTGGAATTCACACAGGAGGTGGAAATGGCAGATTGCTGCAGCCCAGGCGCCGACGCCCGGGCGCATTCCAGGCCGGGGCTGATACTCCCCCTGCGTACCGTGGGCGGACAGCAGAACGTGCGCGCCGCCGTCGAGCCTTCCGCAAGCAGTCCCGCAGCGTCCAAGGAAACAAACGACGTCGGCATCCCCGCCGGGACCTTCGCGATGGGCGACCCCTTCGGCGAGGGCTATGAAGCCGACGGCGAGTCTCCAGTGCACCACGTGTCCATTTCAGGCTTCCGGATCAGCGCCACCACCGTCAGCAACGAGGATTTCGCGGCGTTCGTGGACGCCACCGGGCATCGAACCGAGTCGGAAACGTTCGGAACATCGGCAGTGTTCCATCTGGCCGTCAGAGCCGCCACGCAGGACATCCTCAACCGCGTCAACAACGTGCCCTGGTGGCTCAACGTCCGTGGAGCCGACTGGGCACACCCTGCAGGACCGCTCTCGCACTGGTCCGAAATCCCGGACCACCCCGTAACCCATGTGTCGCACAACGATGCTCTGGCCTACTGCGAGTGGGCCGGCCGGCGGCTGCCCACAGAAGCTGAGTGGGAATATGCGGCCCGGGGCGGCCTACCCGGCCAGAGGTACCCCTGGGGCAACGAACTGCACACCGATGAGCCAGGCGAGGCTGCCCACAACTGCAACATCTGGCAAGGCGAGTTCCCTTCCCGCAACACGGTGGAGGACGGCTACCTCACCACGGCACCCGTGCGTTCGTTTGCCCCCAACGGCTACGGTCTGTACCAGACCAGCGGGAACGTGTGGGAATGGTGCAGCGACTGGTTCCTGCCCAAGTACTACAAAACGTGCCTCGCAGCAGGAACCGTCGAAGACCCCCAGGGGCCCACGATTGGCCGCGGCAGGGTGATGCGCGGCGGCTCGTACCTCTGCCACGATTCGTACTGCAACCGCTACCGCCTCGCAGCACGGAGCTCGAACACGCCGGACTCAGCCAGCGGCAACCTCGGATTCAGGACTGTGGCCCTCTAACTGATTGGCGCTGTAGCCTACTTGGGCCCGTGGCCCCTGTGCCCGTGGCCGCCTTTGAGGCCCGCAGGCAACTCGCCCGATACCACCCTGGTAGCCGTGACGGTATCGCCGTCCTTCGTCCCGCTGATGCGCACTGTGTCGCCAGGTTTGAGGTCGGCAGCCGTGGCCGACGGCAATGTGGGCCGGCCCCTGCCATTCCTCAGATCCGAAGTATCAGCAGGCACCTTGGCGATCCGTGTCTCCGCCTTGATCACGTACCGCTGGGCAAAGCCGTCCTCGCTCTTCACTGTCACTTCGGAGTCGCTGACGGTCTCGATGGTTCCAAGCTGCGTGACAACGGTGCGGAAGGTGCCGTCCTGTTGCTTGACGACGTGCTCGCCATGGATTGCCTGCCCACGCCCCTCGGTGGACTTGGCTTTCGTCGTCGCGGACGGACTGGGTGAAGCAGAGGTGCTCGACGGCGAAGGGCTGGGTTGGGTGCCCGCCCACACAGCGGCGGCCCCGCCGCCGGTCAGTGCGACGGCGATCCCGCCGGCAAGGAGGCCCTTACGAAGGCCTGGTCTGAGAGTGGCCATACATCCATTGTGCGCCCAAAGCACAGTAGGCCGCAGTAAAAACTGCGGCCTACTGTGATGCTTGAAGCGGGTGCTTAGCCCTCGACGCCGAGCTTCTCCAGGATGAGCTCGCGGACTCGTCCGGCGTCCGCTTGGCCACGGGTGGCCTTCATGACGCCGCCAACGATCGCACCGATGGCCTGAACCTTGCCACCACGGATCTTCTCCGCCACGTCAGGCTGTGCTGCCAGTGCGGCGTCGATGGCTTCCAAGAGGGGGCCGTCATCGGACACAACGGCCAGGCCGCGCTGCTCGACGATCTCCGCCGGAGTACCTTCGCCGGCGAGGACGCCGTCCAGGACCTGGGTGGCCATCTTGTTGTTGATCTTGCCATCTTCGACGAGCTTGTTCAGCTCGACGATGACCTGCGGAGTGACGCCCAGCTCGGAAGGATCAACGTCGGCAACCTTGGCGCGGCCAACGATCTCACCCATCCACCACTTACGGGCAACATCGGCGGACGCACCGGCTGCGATGGTTTCCTCGATGGAGTCCATGACGCCGGCGTTGACCACGTCACGGAACTCCAGGTCCGAGTAGCCCCAAGCTTCCTTGAGGCGCTTCCGGCGCTCGGCCGGCGGCTCGGGAAGGGTAGCGCGCAGCTCCTCCACCCACTCACGGGACGCGACGACGGGAACCAAGTCCGGCTCCGGGAAGTAGCGGTAATCGTCAGCATCGGACTTGGGCCGGCCCGACGTCGTCGAACGTGTGTCCTCGTGCCAGTGGCGTGTCTCCTGGATGACCGGCTCGCCGGAATCCAGGACGGCAGCGTGGCGCTGGATTTCATAGCGGACGGCGTGCTCGACGGCGCGCAGCGAGTTCACGTTCTTGGTTTCCGAACGGATACCGAAGCGTTCCCGGCCGTGCGGGCGCAGGGAAACGTTGGCGTCGCAACGGACGTTGCCGCGCTCCATCTTGGCATCGGAAACACCAAGGTTCTTCACGATCTCGCGAACAGCAGCGACGTACGCCTTGGCCAGCTCAGGCGCACGGCTGCCCGCGCCCTCGATGGGCTTGGTGACGATCTCAACCAGCGGAACACCCGAACGGTTGTAGTCCACCAGCGAGTAGTCGGCACCCTGGATGCGGCCCGCGGCGCCACCCATGTGGGTCAGCTTGCCGGCGTCCTCCTCCATGTGGGCGCGTTCGATCTCCACGCGGAAGACCGTGCCGTCCTCGAGCTCGATGTCGAGGTATCCGTCGTAGGCGATCGGTTCGTCGTACTGCGAGGTCTGGAAGTTCTTCGGAGTGTCCGGGTAGAAGTAGTTCTTCCGGGCGAAACGGCAGGACTCGGCGATCTTGCAGTTCAGTGCAAGGCCGATCTTGATGGAAGACTCCACAGCCGTCTTGTTCACTACCGGCAGGACGCCGGGCATGCCCAGGTCAACCTCGTTGACGTTGGTGTTCGGCTCGTCACCGAAGACGTTCGGCGCGGAGGAGAACATCTTGGTCTTGGTGTTGAGCTCCACGTGGACCTCGAACCCCAGGACGGGATCGTACTTCTCCATGGCCTCTTCGAAGCTCAGGGTTGCGTCGACGGACATTAGTTGGAACCTCCGGCGGTGGTTGAAGCTGATGAAAGCTCAGGCGCCTGCGCAAGCATCGGGCCGCCCCACTTCTCTTCAAGCATGGTTTCGAGGACCGCACCCACGCGGTACAGGCGGGCATCCTGGCGGGCCGGAGCCAGCAACTGGATACCAACGGGCAGGCCGTCTTCATCAGCCAGTCCACCCGGCAAGGACAAGCCCGGGATACCGGCGAGGTTGGCCGGGATGGTTGCGACGTCGTTCAAATACATTGCCAGCGGATCATCCAGCTTCTCCCCCAGCTTGAACGCCGTGGTGGGCGCCGTCGGGGAGATCAGGACATCGGCCTTGGCGAAAGCGGCGTCGAAGTCGCGTTGGATCAGCGTGCGGACCTTCTGCGCCGAGCCGTAGTAAGCGTCGTAGTAGCCAGCGCTCAGTGCATAGGTACCCAGGATGATGCGTCGCTTCACCTCGTCGCCGAAGCCGGCGGCGCGGGTAGCACCCATGACGCGCTCGATGGTCATGGGACCGTCCTTGGGCAGCACGCGCATGCCGAAGCGGACACCGTCGAACTTGGCCAGGTTGCTGGACACCTCGGACGGCATGATCAGGTAGTACGCACCCAGGGCGTACTTCAGGTTGGGGCAGGAAACCTCGACGATTTCAGCACCGGCATCCTTCAGCAGCTGAAGGGACTCGTTGAAACGGTTCTCGACGCCGGCCTGGTAGCCCTCGCCGTGAAGTTCCTTGACGATGCCGATCTTCATGCCGGCCACGTTGCCCACGCGGGCCGCAGCAACAAGGTCATTGAAGGGATCGGTCAGTGACGTGGAGTCAAACGGATCGTGGCCGCCGATGACTTCCTGCAGCAACGCCGAGTCCAGCACCGTACGGGAAACCGGGCCGATCTGGTCCAGCGACGACGCCATGGCAATGGCACCGTAACGGGACACTGCACCGTAGGTCGGCTTCACGCCAACGGTTCCGGTGACTGCACCGGGCTGGCGGATTGAGCCACCGGTGTCCGTCCCGAGCGCCAGCGGCGCTTCAAAAGCGGCGACGGCGGCAGCTGAGCCACCGCCCGAACCGCCAGGAATCCGGTCCAGGTCCCACGGGTTGCGGGTGGGGCCGTACGCAGAGTGCTCCGTGGAGGAGCCCATGGCGAATTCATCCAGGTTGGTCTTGCCCAGGATCGGCATCTTGGCCGCGCGCAACTTCTTCACCACGGTGGCGTCGTACGGGCTGTTCCAGCCTTCAAGGATCTTCGAACCAGCCGTCGTCGGCTGGCCAATCGTCACGATGAGGTCCTTCACGGCGATCGGCACACCAGCGAGGGCATGCAGCTCTTCGGCGGCGGAACCGCCGGAAGCGCGGGCAGCATCAACCTCGGCCGCAACAGCCAAAGCCTCTTCGCCGTTAACGTGCAGGAACGCATGAACCTGGCCGTCGACGTCGGCAATGCGGTCAAGGTGCGCCTGCGTTACTTCGACGGCGGTAACCTCGCGGGAAGCCAGCTTGGCAGCGAGATCGGCAGCGGAGTGGCGGATGAGTTCGTTCTTCAGATCAGTCATGTGATTAGCCCTCATCCAGGATTGCCGGGACCTTGAAACGGTTCTCGTAAGCATCCGGAGCACCGGACAATGCCTGCTCAGCCGTGAACGTGTGGCCCACAACGTCCTCACGGAACACATTGGTCAACGGAATCGGGTGCGACGTCGCCGGGACGTCCTCCCCCGCAGCTTCGCTCACGCTCTTCACCGAATCCACGATGACAGCAAGCTCAACAGCCATCCTGTCCAGTTCTTCGGCACTCATTTCAATGTGAGCCAGACGCGCAAGATGCGCGACGTCGTCACGGTTGATCGCAGCCATGGATCTCCCCTGCAAAGTTCAAATGGTTTTCCGAACCAGTCTACTTGTCCATGCGCCCCTGCTGGACGATGCGCTGGCGCGCAGGGCGAGTGGTTGAGTTCGGTGGCTGCCCGCAGACGATCCTTTGGTCGCTCGCTCGTTCCTCGCTTAGACGCGACCGGCAGGATGTCTCCGGTCCGCCGCCTATTGCCCATCTCACCTTGCGGTCGGCACCCACCCCACTTCTGGACCCAACCACAAAGACGGCTGAGCGGACCATATGCACTTTGCTTTCCCGTTGGGTTGGGACGTGGGCTGGGTGGGCTTGATCGGAACGCGGGATGGGACTTTCTTCGCTGCGCGGAATGAAGCGGGCGGCCCTTCACACGGAACGACCCAGGCATCCGGGTGCTGCGCGGGCTGAAGCGGGCGCCCGGAAGCGTGCGTCCAAGCGAGGCACGAGCGAGCACGCGGAGGGCGGCCGCTTCGGGCCGCCCTCCGGGGGATTTCTGGTTCGTTCCGCGCCGCGGCACGAAGGATTGTTTGGGCCGTTTGCGCCTGCGGCGCACCCGGGTTGGGGTGCTGCGCGGCGGGTTAGCCGATGCCGATGGCTCCGGTCAGGACTCCGACTGCCAGCATGACGATCGAGACGACTGCCGTGCGCCACAGGACCTTTTTGTGGTGGTCGCCCAGGTCAACCTTGGCGAGGGATACCAGCAGGAGGATCGCGGGGACCAGGGGGCTTTGCAGGTGGAACGGCTGGCCAGTGATGGAGGCGCGGGCCATGTCTGCTGCATCCACCCCGTAGTGGGCGGCGGTTTCGGACAGGACCGGGAGGACACCGAAGTAGAAGGCGTCGTTGCTCATGAAGAAGGTCATCGGGATGCTGAGCAGGCCGGTGATGACTGCCATGAACGGACCCATGTCGGCGGGGATGATCTGGACGAGCCACTCGGACATTGCCTTGACCATGCCGGTGCCGTTGAGGACACCGGTGAGGACTGCGGCTGCCATGACCATGCTGACGACGGCGACGATCGAGGGTGCGTGCGCGATCAGCTGGGCGCCCTGGTCCTTGACCTTGGGGAAGTTGACCAGCAGGGCGATGGCGGAGCCGACCATGAACACAAACGGCAGCGGAACGACGTTGGCTACCAGGACCACCATGACGGCGACGGTCAGGCCCAGGTTGAACCAGAACAGCTTGGGCCGGAGGGTCTTGCGGTTGGGGTCAAGTGCGGTGTCAGCCATGGCGGTGTCGTGGTCGTCCACCAGGGTGGCCGGGTCTTCGAGGACCGCGACGCCGGAGCCTCCGCCGGTGCCCGGCTTGCCTGCCGGCGTGGTGGAGCTGTTGCGACCAAAGCCGAAGCGGCCCTTACCTGAGCCCGAACCGGCGGCGACAGATCCGCCGCGGCCAGTGCCGCCGTCGAACGCTTCCGAAGGATCGGCGACGTCGCCCCAGATCTCAGGGGCGGTGGTGCGGAGGCGGTTGCGTTCCTGCAGTCCGAGCAGCCAGGCGAAGACCAACACAACGATGAGGCCAACGATGAGCGAGGGGACCATGGGGACGAAGACATCGTTGACGTCCAGGTGCAGCGCGGTGGCTGCGCGGGCCGTGGGACCGCCCCACGGCAGGATGTTCATGGTGCCGTTGGCGAGGCCGGCGACGCATGTGAGGACCACGGGGCTCATCTTGAGCCGCAGGTAGACGGGGAGCATCGCGGCAGTAGTGAGGATGAAGGTGGTGGAGCCGTCGCCGTCCAGGGAGACTGCTGCGGCGAGGATCGCGGTGCCGAGGACAACCTTGGCGGGGTCGTTGCCCAGCTTGCGCAGGATGAACTTCACCAGGGGGTCGAAGAGTCCGACGTCGATCATCAGGCCGAAGTAGATGATGGCGAACATGAGGAGCGCGGCCGTCGAGGTCATGGACTTCATCGAGTCCATCACCATGTCGCCGATACCGAGGCCCGCCCCGGCGAACAGGCCAAAGACGGTGGGGACGATGATCAGCGCCAGAACGGGCGTCAATTTTTTGGTCATGATCAGGACCATGAATACCGCAATCATTGCGAATCCAAGCAAAACCAGCACGGCCGGCTCCTTACTACTGTGAATGGCGCCACGTCGGTGTGATGCGCACTACAGACGATATGGTGGCGCCCGTCACTGGCCGGGGTTTCCGGGAATTGTTGGGAATACTGCTCGTTGCGAACGTTTTGCGCATTGTGCTCAGTGCTTCAATGGAGCTGGACGAAAGGAGCAAGGGTGCCGCGATTCAGCAGGGTCAGTATGCGTTTCTCCACCCAAACACTTCTCCTCCAATTGGGAGTTGTCTTGCTGGTGGTTCTGCTCAGCGGTGCTGTCCACGGCTGGCTGGTCTACGAACGGATCGGCACGGAAGCCGAGAACCAAGCACTCACCCTCGCCAGGACGGTTGCCGCGGATCCGGATATCCGGGCCGGCGTCCAAGAGATCAGCAAGGAACAGGGAACGCCTCCCCCGGAGGTCCTCGCCGCCGGTCCCCTGCAGGCTGCGGCCGAAGCCGTCCGGGTCCGTACTGGTGCCTTGTTCGTGGTCATCACGGACGAAACCGGCCTGCGGCTGGCCCACCCCGAAACGGCGCGGCTTGGTGAACGGGTCAGTACCGACCCGTCCGTCGCCCTGGGCGGCGAAGAAATCACGACGCGCAACACGGGCACGCTGGGGCCTTCTGCCGGTGCGAAAGTTCCGGTCTACGGTCCAGGGGGTTCAGGAGTGATTGTTGGCGAGGTCAGCGTCGGCTATTCCGTGGAGTCCCTCAGCAACAGCCTGGCCCGCGACATCGTGCCCATTGCCCTGACCGCCGGCGGCGCCCTCTTGGCGGGCGTGCTGGCATCGTTCCTGCTCCGCCACCGCCTGCAACGCCTCACCCTGGGTTTGGAGCCCGAGGAAATCAGCACGCTGGTCCACGACCAAGTAGCAGTGCTCCAGGGCGTGGATGACGGAGTTATCGGCATCGCGGCTGACGGACGGATCTCGGTATTCAACGCCGCAGCGGCCCGGCTCCTGGACATCCCCGATGCCACCGGACAGGACTGGGCAAGTGCTGCCGTACCCGAACAGCTGAGGCAGCTCACCCAACCGGCAGCCCGCGATGCAGAGGCCGTGGAGATCGTTGCAGGCGGACGCGTCCTGGTGGCCAGCGCGCGCAAGGCCTGGCACCGGAAGGAAGACCTCGGCTGGGTTGTCATGCTGCGCGACCGAACGGAACTGCAGCAGCTCACCCGCCAACTGGATGCCGTGGGAACCATGTCCACCGCCCTGCGTGCGCAGCGCCACGAGTTCGCCAACCAACTCCACACCATCGCCGGTTTCATGAGCATCGGACAGTACGATTCCGCCAAGGAGTACCTGGCCCGGACCTCCGCCACGGGACCATTGAAGTTCCCCGTGGAGCAGGCCGAACTCCTCCAGGACACGTATTTGCAGGCCTTTATTGGCGCCAAAGGGGTGGAGGCTTCAGAGCGCGGCGTGACCCTGCGCATCGGGCCAGAGACACTGGTCCGTGGACACGTTGCCGATCCCCAGGACGTGACCACCGTGCTCGGCAACCTGATCGACAACGCGGTGAGTGCCGCCGTCGCCGGTTCCGCCACGGAACGGTGGGTGGAAGTTGAGCTGCTGGACGACTTCCCTGACCACGACGCCACCCAGGACGGCGGCACCCTGCACCTCGTGGTGGGTGACTCGGGCGACGGTTTGGGGAGCCTGGAACCTGAGGAAGTCTTCGCCGAGGGATTCACGACGTCGGAACAACCGGTACGCTCGGGGGCTGGACAAGGTTTGGGGCTGGCTTTGGTGCGGCAGCTTGCGCGGCGGCGCGGCGGAGATGTGCGCGTACTGGAATCGGGCACCGCTGGCGGTCCGGGCGCCGTTTTCATGGCAACCATCCCCGGCGTCATGGATTCCGCAGACGCCGGTGCGGGCTCAACGGTGAGGGAGGACAGCAGTGGCTGATGATTTGAGGGTGTTGATCGTGGATGACGACTTCCACGTCGCAAGGCTCCACGCCGCCTATGTGGATTCCGTGGCCGGGTTCATGGCCTTGGCGCCGGCCGGATCCGTGTCCCAAGCCCTGCAGGCGATCCATAGCCTGCGCCCGGACCTGGTGTTGCTGGACGTGTACTTACCGGACGGCTCAGGCTTGGACCTGCTGGGCCAGCTGGACGTCGACGCCGTGATGCTCACTGCTGCCTCTGACGCGCAGTCCATCAAGGTCGCACTGCGCCGCGGCGCCCTGGGGTACATGCTCAAGCCCTTCACCGCGGAGTCCCTTTCCCAACAGCTCAGGTCCTACGCGCGGTATCGCCGGATCCTCGGCCAGCAGACCGCCGTCGATCAGACAACCATTGAACGTGCCAAGCGCTCCCTGATTCCCGGTGACGTCACGCCGGCCGCCAAACCCCGGTCCGCCACGGAAGCGGCCGTCCTGGAATCGTTGGTTGCCGGCGAGCAATACTCCGCAGCCGAGGTCGCGGAGAGGGTGGGCGTTTCCCGCGCCACAGCGCAAAGGTACCTGTCCTCGCTCGCGGACGATGGCGCCGTCGAAATCCAACTCCGCTACGGAAGCACGGGCCGCCCTGAACACCGTTACGGCGTCCCGGGCTAACCCCAGCAGGTAGCAGCAAACGCCCTTTTGAGGGCTCAGAAGGGCGTTTGCTGCTACAAATTGGGGGCGCTACGGCAGGGGGCGTTACGCGGGCTTCTGCGCCACGAGCTCAATCTCGACGAGCATTTCCGGGTCCAGGAACGGCAGGACGTGCACCAGTGCCAGGGTCGGACGGATCTCGCCGAAGACCTCACCGTGCGCACGGCCGGCGTCTTCCCACTTGCTGATGTCCGTCAGGTACAACTTGGACTGGACCACGTCCTCGTAGGAGAAGCCGGCCTCCTCCAGAACGGCACCCAGCTTCTCCAGGATGTACTTGGTCTGCGAGTAGAAGTCGTCGCCAACAATCCCCGGTTGACCATCAACGACCCCGCTGGCTGCCGTAGCTGAAATGAAGAGGGTATTGTCCACCTGGACTGCGCGGGAGTAACCAAGGGTCTGTTCCCAGACCGAACCCGTGCCGAATGTCTTGCGCATGCCGCGCCTTTCCTGTCGCTTCGCGCGGTCCGGTGACCGGCGTTTACGAAGGAAACTTTATGACTGTGGGAGGTCCAGCCGGTAAACGAACAGCTTTATGTCGGTGCCCGGGACAAACCAGTCACGGTGCGGCGCGCGGTCAAAGCCCGTACGTGCGTACAGGGCGTTGGCGCTTTCCCACGTGGCGCCCGTCGTCAGGGACACAGCCTTGATGCCGTCCATGGCCTTGGCTTGGTCGACGACGGCCTGCACCAACGCACGGCCCGCGCCGGAGCGCTGGACTGCCGGATCCACCACCAGGGTACGGAGTTCCAGCTCGTCGTCGAGGCCGATGTCCGAGAAGCCGCCACCGGCAGGAGCTGCCGTCACAGAGCCGATAACTTCGCCGTTGCGCTCCGCCACCAGGATCTCAGCGTGCTCCGCGCGGCCGGCCACGTCCTGGAGCTTCTGCAGGTACGGGTGGTCGGCGTCGCCGTAGTACCCCGCGGTGACGTAGGACTCCTGCGTAATGCGGGCAACGGCGTCGTAGTCTTCGGGCAGGGCGGGACGGACGGTAATCGGCGAAAGCACCTACCAATGGTAGTCGCGCCGCACATGCGCACAGCGCCAAAAGCCCCTTTCCGTGATGGAACTATCAGTCGTGAACGGAATTCACGACGCCGGTTGAGGGCGTCTTGTTGATCAGATGGACAACCGACGGGGTGCTTTTGTGTTGCCTCCCATGGCGTCGGATGGAGTTCCGTTGCTCGCGGTGAACCCCGGTTTCGTGCTGTTGCGGGGACATGTCGAAACGCTGGCGCAGGGCGTGGCGGGCGTGCTTGAGTTGCCACACGGCCAATGACTGACGCCCGCACACCGTGCCGACTTTCGTAGACAGAGAACAGGAGGAACCGATGCCCACCACCGTTTTCCATGCATACGCAACGCAGGCTCACTCCTGCTGTCCATCCCGCCTTCAGAACTAGCGATCTGCACCGCTGCCCCGTCGATACCCTTGGCTCCGGGCTGCAGCGACCCTCCCGCACCTGAAAGGCTTTACATGTCCCCCGCGTCCCTCCGCGCCCAAAAACTCCCCACAACACCCCCGAACCGCCGCCACATTCTTGGCGCCCTCCTCGCAATTCCCGCCCTCGGGCTCCTGACAGCCTGCGGCGGAGCAGCAACCGCCGGCGGCGAGGCCACGCAGGCCGCACAAGTGACGGCCCCGCTGGCAACGACTGTCCCGGAAGGCACCACGCTTGTTGTGGGCGATCCCTCCGTGCAGGTCGCCCTCGAGCTCTCCGGCTTGGACAAGAAGCTCAGCTTCCCCGTGAAATTTGCCAACATCTCCGGCGGCCCCGCCACCACCGAAGCGTTCCGGGCCAACGCCCTGGATGTGGGCTCCGTGGCCGATATCCCTCCCATCCACGCCACGTGGACCGGGCTGGATGTCCGCATCGTCGCCAGCGTCTACCGCCAGGACGCCGTGAACCACCCGTTGTACGAGCTGGGTGTGGCACCCGACGCGGGCATCACGGACCTCCAAGGGCTCCGCGGCAAGAAGATCGCGTACAGCCCAGGGCAGGCACAGGGCGCCCTGGTGCTGCGAATCCTCGAGAAGGCCGGCCTGCAGCAAAGCGACGTGAAGCTCGTGGAACTCCCCAGCACCGGCGACACCTACTCCACTGCCCTGTCCAGCAAGCAGGTTGATGCCGCTCCGCTGGGAGGCGTTCAGATCAAGCGTTACCTGGCCAAGTACGGCGCCGACGGCGGAACCACGCTGCGGCACGGCCTCCGGGACGATCCCGGCCACCTGTACGCTCCGGCCAAGGTGCTGGATGATCCCGCCAAGGCTGCGGCGCTTGCCGAATACGTCGAAATCTGGGGCCAGGCCCAACGGTGGATCCAAGACCACCCCAAGGAATGGCTCCAGGGCTACTACGTCAACAACCAAGGGCTTTCCGTCGAGGATGGCCAGTACCTGATCGATGCCGCCGGCGAGCGCGACCTTCCCACGTCATGGACCGACGCGATTGCCCGGCACCAGCAGACCATCGACCTGCTTGCCCGCGAACAGAAGAAGCCTCAGTTGGACGCCGCCAAACTCTACGACCTGCGCTTCGAGGCCATCGGCGGCACGGCGTACGCTGCCGCAGCGAAGGTGGCGTAGCCATGACCACCACTGCTGCCCGCCGAGCGACGACGGTCACCGCTCCCCCGTTCAAAGGCGACGCCGGCACTCACCCGGGTGCCGCCGTCGAACCCCACCTCGCCCCGAACCTCACCGGCCGCCCCGACATCCGGCCCACGAGCCGTCGCCTGGGACCTGGGAAGCGCCGGCGATTTGCAGGCCTGGTGGGTCCTGCCGCGCTGATCCTGTTGTGGGTGGTCGCCTCGGCGACCGGTTTGTTGGACCCACGCATCCTGTCCGAGCCGTGGACCGTGGTTTCAACGGCCGGCGAACTGATCGCAGATGGCCGGCTCCAGGAGAACCTGGCCATCTCGGCCCAGCGCGCTGGTTTGGGGCTGTTCTTCGGCATCGTAGTGGGAGCCGTCCTGGCCGTCCTGTCGGGCCTGAGCCGGGTGGGTGAATCCCTGATCGACGGCCCGGTGCAGATCAAGCGCGCCATTCCCGGACTGGCCCTGATTCCCCTGCTGATCCTGTGGTTCGGCATCGACGAAACCATGAAGGTCCTCACCATCACTCTGGGTGTGTTTGTCCCGATCTACCTCCAAACCCATGCCGGGTTGCGCGGCATCGACCTCCGCTACGTCGAACTGGCACAAACCGTGGGCCTGAGCCGGGCCGGGTTCATCCGGCGCGTTGTCCTGCCGGGAGCTTTACCAGGGTTCTTCCTGGGACTTCGATTCGCCGTCACCGGTGCCTGGGTCTCCCTCGTGGTGGTCGAACAGATCAACTCCACCAGCGGCATCGGCTACATGATGGAGCTCGCCCGCACCTATGGCCAAACCAACATCATCGTCCTGGGCCTGGCCGTCTACGGCGTCCTGGGTCTGCTCTCCGATGCAGCCGTCCGGCTCCTGGAACGAAAGGCATTGTCATGGCAACGCACACTGGCGGGCTAACTACGGCGCGCCCCTCCTACGAGGTCTCCGTCCGGAACCTGATTCGCAGCTTCGGACCCAAAGGTGTCCTCAACGGCGTCGACCTCGATATTGCCCCGGGCGAGTTCGTCGCCCTCCTGGGTCCGAGCGGCTGCGGCAAAAGCACCCTGCTCCGCGCCCTCGCCGGACTGGACCGCGACGTCCGCGGCAGCGGTGTGGTGAAAGTCCCGGAGCAGGTGTCCGTGGTGTTCCAGGATTCGCGCCTGCTGCCGTGGGACACCGTGCTGGGCAACGTCACGCTGGGACTCAAAGATCACGACGCCGATGCCCGCGGTCGCCGCGCACTCACCGAGGTGGGACTCGCCGGCCGCGAAAAGGCGTGGCCTCACGAACTGTCCGGCGGTGAGCAGCAACGCGTCGCCCTGGCGAGGTCGCTGGTACGGGAGCCCCGGCTGCTCCTGGCCGACGAACCCTTCGGCGCCCTCGATGCCCTAACCCGCCTGAAAATGCACACCCTCCTGAAGGAGCTCGTGGCCGCCCATCGCCCGGCGGTACTCCTCGTCACCCACGACGTCGACGAGGCCATCACACTGGCCGATCGCGTCATCGTCCTCCAAGGCGGCCGTGTCGCCTTGGAGCGCACCGCCGGAACCGCCGTCGACCATTCATCGCTGAGGGGCGAACTGCTCGAAGCCCTCGGCGTCCACGCTGCCGCCTGAACCCCCCTTATCCGAATCAAGGAGAAACCCATGTCTGAACCCCAGCGCCACCTCCACCTCAACGCCTTCCTCATGAGCACCGGCCACCACGAAGCCTCATGGCGGCTTCCGGAAAGCGATCCCCTGTCCTCCACCAAGGTGGAGCACTACCAGCACCTGGCCCGCACGGCCGAACGCGGGAAGCTGGACTCCATCTTCTTCGCGGACTCCCCTGTCCTGTTCGGCGAAGTGGGCCGCCGCCCCGCCGGCAAGCTGGAACCCACAGTGCTACTGACTGCCATCGCCGCAGCCACGCAGAAAATCGGGCTGATCGCCACAGCCTCCACCACCTACAACGACCCCTTCAACCTGGCCCGCCGCTTCGCGTCGGTGGACTGGGTCAGCGGCGGCCGCGCAGGCTGGAACGTCGTTACGACGGCGGGACCGGACGCCGCGCGCAACTTCGGCGTAGATGACCAACCGGCCCATGCTGTCCGCTACGAGCGGGCCGCAGAGTTCATCGAGGTGGCCCAGAAACTCTGGGACAGCTGGGAAGACGACGCCGTGCTGGCCGACAAAGCCGAGGGTGTCTGGGGCGATGACAGCAAGATCCGCGCCATCGAGCACGAGGGCAAGCACTTCCGCGTCCGCGGACCGCTCAATGTCCCGCGTTCACCGCAGGGCCACCCACTGATCGTGCAGGCGGGGTCCTCGGAAGACGGCAAGAAACTGGCCGCGCAGTACGCAGAAGCCGTGTTCACCGCACACCAAACATTGGCCGACGCCCAGGCCTTCTACACAGACCTTAAGGCGCGCACCGCTGCAGTGGGCCGTGACCCCGAAGGCATCAAGATCCTGCCGGGCATCGTCCCGGTGATCGGCTCCACGGAAACCGAAGCGCTCAAGCTTGAGCGCGAACTCGACGAATTGATCAAGCCTGAATACGCCCGGGAACAGCTGGCCAAGACGCTGCGCTTGAAGCCCGAAGACCTCCCGCTGGACCGCCAACTGCCCGCCGACCTGCCCTCGGAGGATGAGATCGAAGGAGCCAAGAGCCGTTACACCCTGATTGTGGAACTGGCGCGACGTGAGCAGCTCACCGTCCGGCAGCTGATCGGCCGCCTGGGTGGCGGGCGTGGCCACCGCACGTTCTCCGGCACGCCCGAGCAAGTTGCCGACGCCATCCAGGACTGGTTCTTTGCCGGCGCAGCTGACGGATTCAACATCATGCCGCCGGTCCTCCCCTCGGGACTGGAAATCTTCGTGGACCAGGTGGTGCCGATCCTCCAGCAGCGCGGCCTGTTCCGCACGGAATACACCGAGTCCACCCTCCGCGGACACTACGGACTCGCCCGTCCCGAGAACCGCTTCGCCGGATCCGCCGCGCAGCAGCTCACGTCCATCGGGTCGGCCTTCTGATGACCGAATACCGGAACCTCGGGCGGACCGGGGTCAAGGTCAGCCAGCTGACATTGGGAACCATGATGTTCGGAGCGATCGGCAACCCGGACCACGACGACAGCATCCGCATCATCCACCGGGCGCTGGACGCCGGCATCAACCTGGTGGACACGGCCGATGTGTATTCGCAGGGTGAGTCCGAGGAAATTGTGGGCAAGGCCCTGCAGGGACGGCGGGACCAAGTCATCCTGGCCACCAAAGTCCACGGTCGCCTCGGCGACGACGTGAACGAGGCCGGCAATTCGCGCCGCTGGATCATCCGTGAAGTCGAGGACAGCCTGCGCCGGCTGCAAACAGACTGGATCGACCTGTACCAAGTCCACCGGCCCGAACCCGATACGGACATCGACGAGACACTCGGTGCCCTCAGCGACCTCGTCACCCAAGGCAAGATCCGCTATATCGGCACGTCAACGTTCTTGCCGGGCCAGATCGTCGAAGCCCAGTACGTGGCGCGGGAACGCCACCGCGAGCGGCCGGTCACAGAGCAGCCGCCATACTCGATCCTGGCCCGCGGAGCGGAGCGTGAAGTGCTCCCGTTGGCGCAGCAGCACGGGCTTGGGGTCCTCCCATGGAGCCCGCTCGCCGGAGGCTGGTTATCCGGCAGGATCCAGCCCAAGGGCGGTCATCTTCCGTCGAGCCGCGCGGGACGCCAGCCGGCCCGGCACGATCCGAACCTGCCTGAGAACGCCCTCAAAACGAAGGCCGTCCTCGAGTTGACCGACCTGGCCGAGCAAGCGGGGCTGTCACTGATCCACCTCGCCCTGGCCTTCGTGCTGGAACACCCGGCAGTGACCTCGGCGATCATCGGGCCGCGTACCCTGGCACACTTGGAGGCAGCCATCGGGGCGGACAAGCTCAACCTGTCCCCCGATGTCCTGGACAGGATCGATGAGATCGTACCGCCGGGGACCACCCTGAACACGGCCGACGCGGGGTATGAGCCGGTCTGGCTGACTGAACCGGCCCGGCGTCGTCGTTCCTCTCGATAAGCAGCCCAGCGCGCAGTTGCCTTCAGCGCTTGGGCCAGCTCCACAGCGGACCTTCCAGTGAGCCGAGGCCCCTGATCCGGGTCTCGCCCACGTCCTTGTAAAGCTCGTGTTCGTGCGCGGCTCCGCTCTCCCGGAGTGCTTTGAGCAAGGCCTCCGAGTGCGTCACCACGATCATCTGGCTGTTGGCACTGGCTTGGACTATCAGTCCGGCCAGTGCCGGCATCAGGTCAACGTGCAGGCTCGTCTCGGGTTCGTTCAGGACCATGAGCTCCGGTGGGCGCGGGGTCAGCAACGCTGCGGTCAGCAGGAGGAACCGCAGCGTCCCATCCGAGAGCTCGGCAGCCTTCATGGGCCGCAGCATGCCAGGCTGCCGCAACTCGACACTGAAGCGGCCGTCGTTGACCGCGATCTCCAGGCGGCTCCCGGGAAAAGCATGATCGACTGCGGCATCCAACTGCCGTTCGAAGCCCACTTCCCGCAGCGTCTGCAGAGCGGCCGCGAGGTCCTTGCCGCTGTGGTGCAGTACGGGTGTGCGTGTTCCGAGCTGCGCTTGCCGCGCGGGAGCCTCCGTATCTGTTCGGAAGTGGTCGTAGAAACGCCATGAACGTACCGAGTCCCGGACCCGCAGCACTTCAGGCGCCCTGTCCTGGTCCGAGACTTCCGTCAGCATGCTCTGGAAGGTGTCCAGCCGCCGGGACAACTCCGTCCACTCGCCATCCGGACCCCGCAACTTAGCGAGGCCCCCTTTGCGGTCCACCAACAGGGAACCCGGCCTTGCCACGGGACCGGAGAATATCTGTTCCCGCTTAATTTCAGGATCCAGGCTGAACGCCGAGGGGCGGGGCCGGCCGGTTTCCTGATCAAAGCCGGCACCGCTGGAGGAAGGCATGCCAAGATCAACCAAGTACCCGAAGTCGTCGCCGGAATACCCTAGTTTCAGGTTGACGGACTCCCGCCGGACCGTTCCCTGGACAGGGACGTCACCGCGGCGCATGGCCTCGCTGATGGACTCGGGTCCAGCCCAAAGCGTGGAAGCCAGACCACCGTCCCGGGCCAATGAGCCCACCACATTGCCGGAATCGCCTCCGGCACACTCCGCCAGCAGCCTCAAGGCCCGGTAGAGCGAGGACTTGCCGCTCCCGTTCGCCCCGGTCACGACGTCCAAGCCATGCAATTCCATGGTGAGGTCCCGGACGGACCGGTAATTGGCGATGGCGAGCGTTGTGATCACGGTTTGATGATTACAGCGGGAATTTGCCGGACAGTTCCAAGGTGCCGGCACACATCCACGATGCAAGGCGGTCCTCGGCGGTGGGTCCGCCGTCGAGGGGGCTCTCAAGGCGCGGCCGGCGTACCCAGCAACCAGCCTCTTCAGCGATCAGTGCACCGGCGGAGAAGTCGTGCTCGTTGAGTCCGCGTTCGCCGTAGGCATCGAAGGTTCCATCTGCCACCAGGCAGAGATCCAGCGCAGCGGACCCCAGGCGCCGAACATCGGCAAAGCCTTCCATGAGCTCGGCCAAGCCGGCAGATTGGCTCGCCCGGGTCGCGGGGTCATAACTGAATCCCGTGGCCAGGATGAGTCCTTTGCGACCCGGGACCGGTCCGGCCAGCCGTGCGGTCTCTCCGGCCGCTTCCAACCAGGCTCCTTGACCGCGGGCCGCCGAATAGACGCGCCCCAGCGCAGGCGCGTGAACGACGCCGGCCAACCAGACGCCGTCGGAATCCGCTACCGCAACAGAGGTGGCGTAGTAGACGATGTTGCGGATGAAATTGGTGGTCCCGTCAAGGGGATCGATGGACCAGCGGTAACCCGAAGGCTGTTCGGGCCTCGTGGTGCCGTGCTCCTCCCCCGTGATGGTGTCGTGGGGACGCTCTGCAAGGATGGCGTCGCGGACCGCATTCTCCGCCGCGACATCAAAGGCCGTGACCCAGTCTCCGGCCTCGCCCTTATTGCTGGTTTCCAGGCCATCGCCGCCGGTGCCGCCGACGGACCTCTGCGCGAGCACTGCAGCCCCCGCCGCGGCCGCACGTTGAGCTACGGCCAACAGCTCCGTCACGTCCGTCATTCGGAGACCGCCTCGGCAGCGTCCGCTTCGGGTGCTGCTTCAGTGTCCGCCTCAGCCTTTGCGGGCCCATTGGCAAGGAGTTCACGGAACCCGTCCTCGTCCAGCACGGGAACTCCGAGCTGCTCCGCCTTGTCCAGCTTGGTTCCTGCGCTTTCGCCGGCCACCAGGTAGCTGGTCTTCTTGGAAACAGAGCCTGACGCCTTCCCGCCACGGATGATGATGGCTTCCTTGGCTTCGTCGCGGCTGTAGGTGGGCAAAGTACCGGTGACAACGATGGTGAGACCCTCCAGTGTCCGGGGCATGGAGGTGTCCCGCTCGTCCTCCATCCGCACACCGGCGGCAGCCCAGCTGTCCACGATCTCGTTGTGCCAGTCCACGGCGAACCACTCTTTCAGGGCGACCGCAATGGTGGGGCCAACTCCATCGACGTGGGCCATCTGGTCTTCCGTGGCGTTGCGGATGGCATCCATGCTCCCGAAAGCCGTGGCCAACGCCCGCGAAGCGGTTGGGCCCACATGCCTGATGGAGAGCGCTACCAGGACACGCCAAAGCGGCTGCTTCTTGGCTTTCTCCAACTCCCCGAACAGTTTCTCAGTGGTTGCCGTTGGCTTGGACGGGGACTTGGCCGTGCCCTTGGTGTAAAAGTACGGAACAAGTTCGTACTCACCCGTACCCAAACCCTTGGAACGCTTCTCCCTACGGATCAGCACGTCAGCCAGGTCCTCGCGCGTCAGGCTGAAGAGTCCCGCCTCGCTGGTCAGCGGTGGCGTCACAGGCTCGGCGGGCTGAGTGAGTGCGATGGCTGCTTCCCACCCCAAAGCTTCAATATCGAAAGCACCACGGCCCGCGAGGTGGAACACACGCTCACGCAATTGAGACGGGCACGACTTCGCGTTGGGGCAGCGGATGTCCACATCGCCTTCCTTGGCCGGCGCCAGCGGGGTGCCGCAGGAGGGGCATTCGGTGGGCATCACAAATTCCCGGACCGGTGGGACCTGCTTGTCGCGCAAGGCCAGCACGGGGCCCACGATTTCGGGGATAACATCGCCGGCCTTACGAAGGATCACGATGTCCCCGATCATGACGCCCTTGGCCTTGACCACGTCCTGGTTGTGCAGCGTAGCCATGCCCACCGTGGAGCCTGCCACTTTCACGGGTTCCATCAAACCGAAAGGAGTCACACGGCCGGTGCGGCCAACGTTGACGGCGATGTCCAGAAGTTTGGTGTGGACTTCTTCCGGGGGGTACTTGTACGCAGCAGCCCATCTGGGGACCCGGGAGGTGTAGCCGAGGGCCCGCTGGGTGGCGAAGTCGTCGATCTTGACCACGATGCCGTCGATCTCATGCGCGAGGTCGTGCCGGTGCTCGCCGTAGTGCCCGATGAACTCAAGGACCTTTTCAAAGGAGTCCAGGACCTTAAGGTACGGGCTGGTCGGCAGGCCCCATGCTTCCAGGAGCTTGTACGTTTCGGACTGGCTCTTGGCCTCGAGTCCTTCGCGGGCGCCGATGCCGTGGACGTACATGCTCAACGGCCGTTTGGCAGTTTCTGCCGGGTCCTTCTGGCGCAAGGAGCCGGCTGCTGCATTGCGGGGGTTGGCGAGGGGGGCTTTGCCTGCGGCCACGAGGGTCTCGTTGAACGCAACGAATGCCTTGGAGGGGATGAACACCTCACCCCGGATCTCCACCTCCGACGGGTATCCGGACCCGCTGAGTTCCCTGGGGATCTCTTTGATGGTCAGGACGTTGTGGGTGATGTCTTCGCCAGTGGTGCCATCGCCGCGGGTGGCCGCGCGGACCAGTTTGCCGTCCCGGTAAAGCAGGTTCACGGCAAGGCCGTCGATCTTCAACTCCGTCAGCCAGGCGATGGGCGGGACGGAATCTCCGAGCTTCGCCACGGATGCTTCTGCTTTCCGGACCCAGGCTTCGAGCTCGTCCAATGAAAAGACGTCATCCAGGCTGTACATCCGCTGCAAGTGCTCCACGGCAGCGAACGCCGAGGAGACTTCGCCGCCTACTTCCTGCGTGGGAGAGTCATTCGAGACAAGTTCCGGGTGAAGGGCTTCCAGCTCCTCCAGACGCCGGTACAGTTCATCAAATTCGGCATCGGATACCGTGGGTGAGTCTTCCTGGTAATAGGCATACCGGTACTTGCGGACGAGATCGGCCAGTTGCTCGTACTCATCGCGCAACGACTCCGAAGGCGGAGTGCCCTCTGCTTCCACGACGGCGGCAGCCGCCTCTTCACCTGTGGTTTCTACCGGATTCGCAGTTTCTGGTGTGCTCACACGTCTATCTTGCCGCAAGCCAACGACATTATTGCGGTGCCGCTAGTGCGACGAGAGCCGGTTCTTGCTCCACAGCGCGAACGCCAGGCCTCCCAGGCCCACAATCAGCACGCCGCCCAGAATGCCGAACAGGCCCAGCATGTTGGGCCCCTCGATGGAATTGCCGGCCAACACGGCGGCCTGTGTTTCCTTGCCCTTGTCCACCGGGGTGTTCCAGTTGGAGGACTTCGACGGACTTGGGCTGGCGGAGGTGGCACTGGCGCTCGGAGCAGCCGACGGCGTCGCTGACGCCACGGTGGCCTCGGGGGTCGACGCTGCTTCGGACGGGCTCGACGCCGGACTGGCCGGTTGGGGTGCCATCTTCACCGGGGCCTGGGTCACCGCTGGGCGTGGCGCCTCCACCGTTGGCGCCGGTGCAGGGGCATTCTGAGTTTCCCGCACCCGGGTTGGTTCCGGCTTCGGCGTCGGCTTCTTGTCCGCTTCCGGGGCCAGCGCAGGCTGCGTCGGCGACGGGTCGTCGGCCCCCTCGCTGGGAGCGCAGGAAAACTTCCCGTCGCAGGGAGCAGCGTGCGCGGCGGCAGCGGGTGCCAGAAGCAAGCCGGCAGCCAACAGAACGGCAGGGACAACGGAGTGTCGCATGAAAGTAACCTCAGTTGGGGCGTTGGGGCGTCCCGGTTTGGGGGTGTTTCGTGAAATCCTCCTACATCCCCCTGCGCTGCGGCAAATCCTAGCTCCGGTTTTCCGGCGGCATGGCGATTTGGAGCTTACGTACCTTTCCACGTCCAACGATGTAGCCACGGCCGGGAATGAACTCCGTACTGATGCGGCCCAAGGAGGTGTTGAGGAGGCTGTCGCCCTCCACATCCCCGGGGTTGAGCAGCAGTCCACGGCGTCCGGATTTGAACGGCTGGGCCAGGGACCAGGCTTGGGACCACGTGGACGTTTCGGACTCGCCCACCACCCACTGGTCGGCCTTGATGGCCGCCGTGACCAGGCGCCCGACACCGGATTCCGCCAACGTGTCCGTGAACTCCGTCAGGCCCTCAATGAAGATGGCCATGCTGCCGGGGTTGTCCGAGGCCTTGTCGATCAGGTCGTCCACGACGTCCGAGACCTCGTCCGGCCCCACGAGCGAGCGGCTCCAGATGTTCAATGAAGCAACAGCGGAGCGGCGTGAGCCGATGTAGATGAGGTCCGTCCGCGGGTTGGAGCGCCGCAAGGCGTAAGCCAGCGTCACCAAGGCGACCGTGCGTCCGGCACCCGGAGGGCCGGCCAGGAGGAGCGACCCCTTGGCGGCGATGGCCGCCGAACCCAGCGTCTCGTCGTCGACACCAATGACGGGGTTGTCCGGAGCGCCGGCGGGCAGGATATCCAGGTCCACCAGTTCCGGAAGGCGCTGGATCTGCGGTGCCTGCTCGAGTCCCTGCCTGAGCATCGCCTGGCTGAGCTTGGCCACTTCGCGTGCCTGCAGGGCCAGGTTCGAGTTGCCGCCCAGCACGGCCAACTGGACTTCGAGACCATCCAGCAAGCCACGCCCGGGAGGCGAAGCGGCGTTGAGGACATCCTTGGGGACGTCGAGGGTCATGTAGTCGTCTTCGGAGCTGAGGCGCAGGACCAACCGCTTCTGGATGGAAGCAAGGAGCGACGCCGGAACGGAGTTGGTGCGGTCACCGCTCACTACCAGGTGGATACCCAGGGGACGGCCGTCAGTGGCCAAGGTCAGGAAGATGTCCCACAGCGCGGACAGCTTGCTGTACTCGTACCCTTCGCGGAAGGAGGACATGCCGTCCACCAGGATGAAGATGCGCTTCTCGTCCGGCCGGTTGGCCAGCTGACGGTATTCGACAATCGTGGAGGCCCGTACCTCCGCGAACCGGGCTGCCCGGTCGTCGGCTACTTCCTTGAGCCAGCGCAGCAGGCGGCCCACGCGTTCGACGTCGTCGCCGTTGATGATTTCGCCAACGTGCGGAAGGCCGTCCAGCATCTTCAGGCCTGATGACCCGCAGTCGATGCCATACACGTGCACGGGACCACCGCGGGGCGTGACCGCCGCGGCGATGGCGATGCTGCGCAACGCCGCCGACTTTCCGGATCCACCCGTACCGTAAACGGCCATGTTGCCGTCCTTGTCCGGTTCATAGAACACGGTGGGCTGGTCCTGGTGCGCGGGATCGTCGGCGACACCGAGCAAGAGCCGCTCGTCCGTCCGCGGGTTGGGGAGCTTGGAGAAGTCGTAGGTGGTCGCGAGCTCGTTGAGCCACGGCTTCCGGGGAGGCTCGATGGACAGGACGTCGGCTGCGCGGATGATGTTTCCGGTCATCCGGGCAATGTCGTTCGGTCCCGCCGGCTCTTCCTCAACTTGGGCCACCAGCGGCGGTTCCCAGGTAGGACCGGAGCCGAAGGCCATCTCCACGATGTCGATCCGGGGACGCTGCGGCTTGTCCGTTGTCCAGCCGCCGGCGTAACCGGTTTGGAAGCCCTGGATGCGCCCTGGACCGGTCTTCGCGGCGCCGCGGCCCGGGATGGAGGGGTCAAAGTAGGCCGCGGTGGGCACGCCCAGGATGTCGGTTGCGTCCACTTCATCGGCCATCCGGAGCGCGACGCGGAGGTTCGTGTTGGCACGCAGGTTGTCCTTGATGACACCGGCAGGGCGCTGGGTGGCCAGGATCAGGTGCAGGCCCAATGAACGGCCGCGGGCAGCGACGTCCACCACGCCGTCGACGAACTCGGGAACCTCGGTAGCCAAGGCCGCAAATTCGTCCACGATGATGATCAGGTAGGGCGGCGCCTCAGGATCGGCTTCACGTTGGAGCGCCAGCAGGTCCTTGGCCTTTTTACGGTTCAGGAGCCGTTCACGGTAGTGCAGTTCCGCGCGCAGGGAGGTCAGGGCCCGGCGGACCAGGTGCGGGGACAAGTCCGTCACCAAGCCCACGGTGTGCGGCAGGTGCAGGCAGTCAGCGAAGGCCGCGCCGCCCTTGTAGTCCACGAACAGGAAGCTGACCCGGTCCGGGCTGTACGCCGCGGCCATGCCCATCACCCAGGACTGGAGGAACTCGGATTTGCCGGCACCGGTGGTTCCGCCCACCAGCGCATGCGGTCCCTCGTTCTTGAGATCCAGGTAGAACGGCTCCACGCCCTTGGAACCCACCAGGGCACGGAGGCTGCCGTTGTCCTTGCGGTTGGGTACCGCTGTTGCGTGGACGGAGTTGTTCTCCTGCCAGCGCTCCGCCACAGCCTGCGGATTGTCCATGAGCTCCTTGCCGATCAAGGTGGCATAGGAGACGGCCCGCGGGAGGTCGGAGTCATCGTCGAGCGGGTTTCCGACGTCCACCAGCGGCGACATCATGCGGGCCAGTTGCGTGGCCAGTTCCGCATCGAGGCTTTCGCAGCTCACCGGGTAGGTGTGGCGGCCCAGACGGACCTGGCCTGTGGTGGTGCCGTGGTCGCCGTCGACGGAGAGGAAATCACGGCATGCCGCCGGGAGGGACTGCACGTTGGCGGCAACCCACATAACGTGAACGCCGTAGTCGGGTCCGCGTTCCACCAAGCGCGTGAGGCGTCCGCGGTCCACGGGAGCATCGTCCTCGACGATCACCAAGACAGCCGGAACCACGGGGCCGGGGATTTCTTCGTGCTCGTCCTTGAGTCCGGGCCGCGGCTGCGGGCCTGGCTCCTTCGCCATGGATTCGCGCTCTTCCACCAGGTTTTCGAGGCGGGACAGCAACGCGGCACCGGCTCCGGGACCTGCGGCGAGGTGGTCGCCGGACAGCGGACTGTGGCCTGAACCGACGTGCGGGAGCCACTGCAGCCAGTCCCAGCGTTCACGGGAACGGGCAGAGGTCAGAGATGTCAGGACAACCTCGGCCGGCGAGTGGAGGCCTACCAACTGGAGCACCATGCCCCGGGCAACGTCGTCCACCACGCTGCGGTCCCCTGCCACGCCGAACGAACCCGAGGTCCGCAACTGCGAGACGATCGGTACGCCGCCGATGACGCGGACCTCCCGCAGGCAGTCCTGGATTTCCCTCATGTATTGGGGTTCGGTCTCGTTGGCGCCAGGCTCGTCAAAAGGAATCCGCGACGGCGCGGAGCCCAGCCCGAACCGGACACCCAGGAAGTGCTGGTGCTCAGGCCGGTTGGTCCACAGGAGCGGACCAAGCTTGTAGATCGCGTCCACGGTGTCGCTCACGGAAGGTGCTTCCTGCAGCCTGACGGCCCGCTCAATATTCTGCTGCCGGTCGATGTCCTCGCGGAACGCCAGCATGGAAGCTTTGAACTGCTTGTGGCCTTCCTTTGCCTGGCGCTTGCTCTGCATCTTGTGGTCCACATAATGGCCCACGATGAACAGCGGCATCATGGCCATAAAGAGGACCGAGAGCAGGTTTTGGGTCACGGCGAAGAGCACGCCGCCCATCAGGAGCGGCGCCACCAGCATGATGTACGGGAACGGCTGGTGCTCAGGTCGCTTGGGACCGGCCGGCGGCACGCGTTTGGGAGACTCGAACCTCGGCAGGACACGCGGTGACCGGTTGAAGTCCACCAACGGCGACGACGGGCCGCCGGAGTGGTTCCGCGACAAGGCAACCACTCCCACAGTGGTATCGCCCAGGGTCACCGTGTCCGAGGATTGCAGCGTTGCCCGCGTGACGGGCAGGCCGTCCATGAGGAGGCCGTTGGCGGAATTCGTATCCACGATCTCCACTGTTTCGCCCACCGTGACGCGCGCATGGCGCTTGGAGGTCAGTGGGTCGGAGAGACGGATGTCGGCGTCGCGGTCCCGGCCGATGTAGCTGGTGCCGAAAGGCAGCGAAAATTCGCGTCCGACGTCGGGCCCTGACATCACGCGCAACGTCGCCGCTGCCGGTCCCCTGTTGGTGCCGGCCGCGTGTCCGTTCGATGCGAACTGCTCGCTCACCTGCGCGAGCGAAACCTTGGAACCGGGCCGCAGCCCGGACTCAAGCAGGTTGTCGGTGGGCCTCAGGACGTGGCCGGACAGGCCTCCGCCAACAAACGCTTCGTCCACGCTGATGGACAGGTTCGACGGCGGCTCGGTCCCCTTGCGTACGGGGTCCGCAGCCCAAAGCTCCGTGGCAATATCAGCAACCGTGGCACGACCATCCACCGTTACGGCGAGGTCCTTTGCTTCCGCAGGGTCGCGCCGCAAGGTCAGGCGAAACTTCATCCTTCGTCGACTCCAGTCATTTTTTCAAGGAGGTGCAGGTCGGCCGGTGTCACCAGGTGCGATGTCACGGCATGCTCCACCAAGCGTGCGCGGCGATTCGTGGCGAGCTTCCCTGCACCACCTCGCAGCCCAACGACGCCGACGCGGTCCAGTTTGTCGCACACGTTGTCCAGCTTGCGGTTGAAACGGGTCAACGCCCAGCCGAGCCGCTTCGCAGCCTCCGCAGAGGAAGGAATGGCGCTGAAGCCCGTGCCTTCGCGTCGCAGCATCGGTTCAGCCAAGGCAACGATGAGGGCCTTCTGCGAGTCGGTGAACACCACGGGGCCGATGGTGGTGTCCCCCGCTTGGTCCTCGTCGCGGGCCTCGTGCCTGAAGGAGGGCGTCTTCAAATGGACAGCAAACTCGTAGGTGGTGGGGCCGGCGGTGAAAATGACGTTGGTATGGCTGAACACCAGCGGGATCCGCGCACCGGGCGCAAGCCAGGCCTGCATCCCGCCGGAACCGTCCGCAATGGTGGCAGAGAGCATGCTGCCCACGTTGCTGAGCCACCACATACCGTCGTAGCGGGCAATCTGCAGGAAGCGTCGGTGCAGGTAGGGGTTGTCGTCCACCTCCAGGTCACCTTCACGGCCGATGTCGAAGATGTCCTCGTCGGATGGTTCGTACCATTCCCCACAGAAATCTATTGCTAGATCCCCCATGATCTGTGCCTCCTCAGTCGGCAGTAAACAAGTTTCATGTGCCGGCTACCCGTCCAGGCAGGCGATCGAGGCCGGGCCCTCAGGCGATGCGCTGCCGTCAGCCCGGACAATGATCACCTGGACGCAAATGGGCGGCTCACCGAATCCGGAGACAAAAGCCTTCTCGGTCCGCGTCGTTTCGTAGGCGCCGTCAGCTTTGGCCGACTTGGTGCGCCATTTGTAGGTATCGCCCTCTTTTGGCTGCGGATTCTTCCAGGAGAAGACGATGATGTTCGGATCCGTCGTGTCGCGCGCCGCGGCCAGGGCTTCGACATCAGGGACGCTGCCGCTGTCCAAAGCATCGGCCGGGGGCTTGCTCGCCGTTTCAGTCGGGGCCACTTTCGGCTGGGCCGAGGAACCGAGAACCATGCCAACCACGACGGCGACCACCAGGACCGCAGCGCCCGTCGCGGCGAGCCACAGGTTGCGTTTGCTGTGGTCCGCTGGTGAGGCGTCGTCTTCCGTCGTCGACGCCCCTGCGGACGCCGCGGAGCGGCTGACGGTTGCGTCGACGTCCGGCTGGTCCGGCGGTGTTTGCCAGCCGCGCAGGACAGTGGACTCTGCCACCGCGGGTTCCTCCACGGGGCTGTGGTCCCGGACGGGCGCGTGGAATTGCGGCGGGGTTTGCTGGGCGTGGGCCGGGGTTGCCGGGACCGTTTGCGGCGCGTCGGCAGGATGGGCGGGAGACCGGGTAGCGCCGGGAACAGTGGAGGGGAAGGTCCGCGCCGGGAAGGTTGGCGCAGAACCCGTGGTGGCAGTTCCTGATGCGTCCGGATCGATGGACGCGATGCTCCGGACCCGGGTTTCCTCGAAATTGTCATCCGGATGCTCATCGACGTGGCCCGGTTCTTCAAGCACTTCGAAGGGCGTTACTGACAGGTTCAGCTCTGTCTGGATGCGCTGCAACGCCAGGGCAAAGGCGTGCGCCGACGAATAACGGGACTCCGGAGCCTTCGCCATGGCCGTGGCCAGGACGAGTTCCAGCGACTCGGGCACGTCAGCACGGCCCAGCCTGGGCAGGGATGAGTTGGTGATGCGCGAAATCAGTTCGCGCTGTGAGTTGTCCTGTCCTGGCAAAACGAACGGCGAGCGACCGGCCAGGAGCGTGTAGAGGGTGGCGCCCAGCGCCCAGATGTCCACGGGAACACCGTCCACGGCGCCACCACGGAACTGCTCCGGCGGTGACCACGGAATGGACATGCCGGCGTCGTCCTCGGTATCCGCGCCGATGGTGCCGGAGATACCAAAGTCCGTCAGGGCAGGCCGGTTGTAGTCGGTCACCAGGATGTTGGCCGGTTTGATGTCCCGGTGGACGATCCCGGCCCGGTGCGCGGTCTCGACGGCGGACGCCACCTGGATGCCGACGGCCAGGACCTCGTCCACGCTGAAGCGCTGACGGCGGTACCGGACATCGAGGCTCGGCCTGGAGCAGTACTCCATGGCGAGGTAGGAGTGGCCGTTCTCCGTGATCTCGGCCTCGAAGATCGTCACGATGTACGGATGCGACGACAGCTGGGCCATCAGGTTCGCCTCGGACTCGAAGCGTCGGCGTGCGCCCTCGGTCTTCAGGTCTGAGAGCAGCACTTTGACGGCCACTTTACGGCGGGGCCTGTCTTGTTCGTACAGGTACACATCCGAGAAACCACCGGAGCCGAGCAGGCTGACGTACTGGAACCCCGGAATGGGTGGAGGCGGCGCGGGGGGCCTCTTGGAACTCAAAGAATCTCCTCGAAACGCAATGAAATGTCGTCACCCAGTTCGGCGATGTCGCCGTCCAGCAGGATGGCCATTTCGTTTTGGGCCAGCCGGCGGGGTGCCTGGCCTTCCCTGATCAACACTGTTCCGTTGGTTGCCTTCAGGTCGCACAGCATGACGTGCCAACCCTCCAACCTGACCTCCACGTGAGAGCGGGAGATGTCCCCTCCGGGACTCTCCACCTGCACCAGCCTGGGCATGGTGCCGCCTTGGACACGGGAAACGGAGGGCTGCCGGCCGATGATCAACGACTGGTCAAGATCAATCAGTTCGCCGGTGGAAAGACGCATGCGGCCAAGGCGCGGACGCGGGACCTGTTCGGCATCGCCGGCCAGGGCGGTGCCGCACACGGAGCATTGCGGGTATGTGGGCGGGTTGGCATGCCCTTGGGAGCACACCCTTGCCAAAACCCGCGGCCCGTTGGGAGCAGGCGACTGTACAGATGCGACGGCAGCTTTGGCGGCGTCCTCATCATCACTGGGGAGGCTGCTTTTCATGATGGTCTGGCCGTCGTGGTCTGAGTCCTCATCCTCGGGAGCAGCCACGGGTGCAGGCGGCCAGCCGGAGGGCATTTGCGGCGCCGGCCCGGCACCAAGTCCGGACGGAACCGCGGGCTGGGCGCTGGCAGCTGCGCTCGTGGACGCGCCGCTGCGCAGCCACGGGACGGATTCAATCAACCCACTGCCGTGAACTGCTGCCGGGGTCTGCACAGCTGGTTCAGAAGCCGGTGGTTCCCCAACCTGCGACTCCTGAACCGGTGGTTGCAGGGCGGGCCCAGCAGGCGCCGGAGCATCCGGCCCTTTGGACACCGGAGCATCGTGGTCATCGGAGTCGTCTTCCACCCGGACAGCAGCGTCTTCAATGTTGCGCATCACCGTCTTGTCCCATAAGTGGTCGTAGTTGGTGGTGTTTTCCAGCGCGGGAACCATGGGGTCCGTGGTGCTGGTGTGGACGGGAGCCCCGGACTCCTCGGGGTCTTCCCGGACGGCCGGTTCCTGCACAGCCGTTTGTTCGGCGTCCGGTTCGCCCTGCGAGGCAGGTTCCGCCACGTCAGCTTCGTCTGCCGGGGACGGTGCTTCGGCGGAGGACGGCTCTTCGGAGGGGAGATCTTGTTCCGCAGCGGATTCATCAGCAGCGGATTCATCGGCGGCAGCGGCGTCATCGGCAGGTTCATCCACCGCAGGCAGTTCCGCCGCAAGCCCCAGGTGGCCGGGTGCGATGGTCAACCCGAGGTCCGCCTCGGTGTAGCCGATCATGGTTTCGTCGGAAACCCTGTCCGACGCGGCGTGCTGGACTTCCTGGGCCGGTGCAGGCTCCCGTGCTGATGCAGGCTCCTGGGCTGGAACGCTGGCGGCAGAAGCAACGATAGCGGCAGGGACCGCCAGCGCGGCGTCGCGTCCTGGCCCGATGGGGGCAACGTCGAGTACTGACAGCAGCACTACCCCCTCGGTCAAGGGAAGGCCGTCCAAAGGCAGGGTGCTTGGTGGCGCTTCGGGGGCAGCACTGCCACCAATGCGGACGCTGTAGGACGAAACACCGGCGAGTCGACGCTCGGTCCAGGTGGTGACGTCACGACCGGTGAGCTGTTCCGGGCCTGATGCCAACTGGACCAGCAATTCGAGATCACCACGGAGGAACACCCGGAGTGCGTCTTTGGAGTCTATGATCCCGAATGGAGGGATGCGGCTCAGCGAAACACCGAAGGCGTCCGTCACCTCATGGAGGACCTCGTGGGCCTCGGGCGCGGACTCCAGTAACTCCCAGACAGTGTCAATCAGGGCGTGGGGCGTGTCCGGCCCCAAAAGCACCACGGTTCCGTTGCGGACAACACCAAACCATTCGCCCTGCTGGTAACGGACTGGCGAAAGGCGGTTATTGCTTGCCATCTATGCCTTCCTCCTGACCTTTGGGGTGGTCTGCGCCAAGGGCATCGGTGCCGTCAACCCAGGCCCGCGGCAGTGTGTCTTCCTCAACTTCGGTCTCCGCCTCCGGGCGGGGCGCGGTGGTAGCGATGCCGGCGTCGTTCAGGACGTTTTTGGCGTCAACCACAATCACGGTGACGTTATCCCGGCCGCCGCTCCTCAGGGCGGCCTGGATCAGTGCGTCAACTGCGTCTTGCGGATGGGCCACTGTGCTGAGGATGCGGAACATGTGGTCATCCCCCAGCTCGCCGTTGAGGCCATCCGAGCACACCATCATCCGGTCGCCTTCCTGAATGGGAAGCAACCAGAAATCCGCTTCGGTTTCGTCGCCCGTGCCCAAAGCGCGGGTGACCACATGGCGGCGGGGATGAACGGCGGCCTGTTCCGGGGTGATGTCGCCGGAATCCACCAACTCCTGCACCTCCGAGTGGTCCACGCTGACCTGGGTGAACTCGCCTTGGCTGAGGCGGTAGGTTCGTGAATCGCCGATGTTCATCACCAGCCAGTAGGGCAGGCCCATCTGCTCCACCACCACCACGCCGGACAACGTAGTTCCCGCACGGGCTCCCGTGGCCTTTCGGATGGCGGCGTCAGCCTTCAACAGGCATGACTGCAGGTCCGCCGCGGAAGCAGTTCGTACACCCGCAGCGAGCTCCGGGGCACTGCCCAAAGTCCGGACACACATACCGCTGGCAATTTCGCCGGCCTCGTGCCCGCCCATGCCGTCGGCTACCGCAAAGACAGGGTCCGCGGCGATGAAGGAATCCTCGTTCAGCTCCCGGCGCAGGCCGCGGTCCGTCCCGTACCCGTAGCTCAGGCCAAAGGATGACGCGCCAACGGCGGCACCTGCTTCGGCATTGGCAGGGGTAGCCGGCTGTGAATTCATGCTTGTCCTAGGTGGAAGGAACGGTCCCCAAAATGAACGGTGGAACCGGGACGGACCAGGACTGCCTGGCCTGGGTGGAGCCGTGTCTGAAGTCCATCGGGCGTGGTGACGGCACTGCCGTTGGTGGAGTTGCGGTCGGTGACCCAGACGCCGTCGCCGTCAACCCGCAGGTGCAGGTGGGTCTTGGAGATGGACCGGCCGGGGTCGGAGACGGGCAACAGTTGCTCCACGACTTCGCCGGGCTGCGGTGCCGGGTTCCGTCCGAGAAGGACAGACCCGCCGAGCTGGACATCCTGCCCGTCATCAATCCGGATGCGGAGAACGGCCTGCGCGCGCGTGGTTCCCGGACGCATTTGGGTGCGCTCCACGTCGTCGTCGGGATGGGCCGGAGCCCCGGTGGCCGCCGACGGAATCACAGCGGCAGGCGGCTGGATCATGCCCCCGGGCTGCTGGGCCCTGGCCGCAGGCTGCTGTGTCACAGGCTGCTGTGTCATAGGCTGCTGGGTCACGGGGGCCTGCTGCGGTGCAACGGGCGTCGGCCGGGGTGCTGCCGGTGGGCGCCACTGGTTGGGATCGTGCGAGGGCTGCGGCGTGGCAACCACAGGAACAGCCTGGGCAGGCACGGCCTGCCCAGCGCCGGAAGAAGTGGCCATGGGCGAAGCCCCGGAAGGAACCGGAGACGCTACCGCCTGCACCGGCGGAAGGTCCATGGGGGCGAAACTGTAAGGACCTTGGATGCCACCGGTGGCAACAGGATTGCGTCCAGCGTTGACATCGAACACCAAGGACTTCGCGGCCTTGTCCTGCCAGCCGCGCAACTTGCCGTTCTTGTCCCAGGCGCTGGAGACCACCACGAGGATGGCCCAGACGACGCCGAGGAACATCAGCGGCAGGCCGATAAACAGGACCAGGTCAATCAAGCCGAGGGCAGAAAGAATGACCGAGGCAATCCCGCCGAGGAGCAGGACCCCGCCAGTGATGATGCCACGGACAAAAACGGCACCGGCGCCGGGAGCATATCCGTCAGCGTCCGAACTCCGAATGCCCATGAGCTGGTTGCCAATGGTGTTGCCGGACTTGGCCTCGAGCGCAAGCAACACGAAGGTGTACACCACCGTCACACCCAGGCCAATGCTGCCCAGGAGGACCAGGAGGCCCGTGTCATAGACAATGAAGCCGTTCCTGCGGGTTTGGGTGATGCCCGCGATTCCGATTGCGAAGCTGGTGGCCAGGACCGCGATGGGGCCCAGCCAGTCCAGCACGGCGGCGCCAAGGCGCTTCCCGGCAGACGCGGGCACCAAGTCGAGCTTGGTAGTCATAGTGGTCCCTCCCCCTGGCCCCGGCATTCCGTCCGGCGTTGTGGTCATTCCCGGATGTACCGGCAGCGTGGGCGACGCCGGCGCCGACACTACCGAGATACTACCGGGATTGGGCAGGCCCTGCCGGGTGGCGAACTCCAAGGCAGCCTTCCGGGCGTGGTTGATGTTCCCTTCCTTGCGGGCTCCGCGATTGTTAAGCGGGGATCCACATTGGGTGCAGAACGCTGCCCCCGGACGGACCGCATGCCTGCAGGCCGGGCAAAGTTCGGCCTCATTGTTCATCCGTGGTGTCCTTCTTGAACGGCAAGGTAAAGCGGCGGCGGACCTTGGGATCCGTGGGTACCTGGTTCCGGCGGCGCAGGGCTGCCCGGCCGTCGGACAACAAGGACCGCGGCGAGAACCGGGCCTGCTGCCGTTTCCAGAATCCGACGCTTCCCGTGATGTCGGTCAGCGACGAATCCACAATCTCCCAGTACTCCTTGACCTCGTCCTCGCTCGGCTGGCCGGCACCGAACACGGCGGCGTCGGCACGGTGGGCGAGAATCGTGGTGGTGCTGCCGGCAGTCGGGAAGGCATCCGCGAGGACCGTGGCCGATTCGCGCCGCGTGGACTTCGTGTCGATCGACGCCCCCATGTCGGTGGCGAGGCTGATCACTTCGTTCCAACCGCCCCCGACCCGCTGGGCGGGATGGCCGTCACGGAAACGCGCCTTCCGGCGTCGTGCTTTCAACAAGATGATGAGCAGCAGCGGCAAGGCGAGTATCCCCAACGGAATCAGCGCAACACCGATGGCTGCCAGCAACGGACCCCAAAACAGCCAAGGGTTGTTCTTCTTTTCGTCCGCATCCAAGGCATCCGGCGTGGAGTCCGGCGGCAGGTCCGCGGGTTCCTGTGGCGGGGGCGGCGGCTGCAGCACCTGCGGCTTGGGCTTGGACTTGTTCTCCGGGTCCGGCGGGATGGGCACATTGTCCTTGGGCGGGGTGGGATCAAACGAAACCCAACCCACTCGGTCGAAGGCCACCTCAACCCAGGCGTGCACGTCCTTACCGGTGATCTTGACGTCGCCGGCACCGTTTTCAGGGCTCTTGGGGTCCGGATAGAAACCCATCACCACGCGGGACGGAATGCCCAAGTGACGGAGCATGAGCGACATGGACACGGCATATTGTTCGTCGTCACCGAGCATCTGTTTGGCGGAGAGCATATTGCGGACGCGGGCCGCACTGTGCCCGGGGAGGCTGGGAAGCTGTCCTTCTGTTACCAAGCCATTGCTGAACGCACCGCTCTTCTGGAAGTGCGCCTCAATCTGCCGGACGCGGTCGATGGCGGTGGGCGCATCAGCCGAAAGCTCGTTGGCCTGCGAGGCGATGATCGGGGGTACTTCCTCGGCTTCCGGCAGCGTCAGCTTCGCAAAGTCGTACTGCGTCAACTGGCCGTGCTCCAGTGTCCCGGGGTCGGAAACCTGAACCGTGTAGTTATCACCCTTGGCCAGGCCCTTGGTGGTCACTGCCGTGTCGGTCCCCGCGTTGAAATAGAGTCCGGACGCAGCACCTGAGGTATCTGCGAAGCTCATCCCGGTGGTGTGCCGTCCGCCGGGAACGAAGTAGCCCTGGTAGTCCTCGATGGTGATGTCCAGAGCGTAATTGGTGCCCTTCACCGGACTCCCCGTGTCAGCCAGCGTGTTCAGCGAGCGGGCATCGCCTACCTTGCTGAAGTTGCCGGAGCTGTTGGGGTCCATGGTGTAGTTCAGTCCATTGAAGGCATCCAGGGCCGCCAGGCGGACGCGGGCATCCTTGGGCAGGCCCTTGACCGTGAACAGCGTGCTGTCCTTCTCGTCCTTGACGAAGTTCCGGAAGCTGGCCAGGGGGGTGATGTAGTCGCGGGGATCGAAGGGCGGGACGATCGTATTGCGCAGCACCTTCCGGTCATCGCTGGCACTGACCAGCGGAGACGCAATGGCGGTGACGCCGACAGCGACGGCGATCACGGCTGCAGCAGTCCCCAGGCGGCGGAGTTGGCCGCGGCGGGCAACACCGGCGTCGGAATCCGGACGGTTGGCCGAGACCGTCTTGGTGCTCCGCTGTCGGAGGACGTCCCGACGGAAGGTCGCCCAGACGATCGAGACGATGGTCAAGGAGACGCCGCGTTCGACGTTGAGGAAACCGGCGTTGGTGCTGAACGCGATACCCGTGACAAACAGGACCAGGACGGGAAGCAACGGCCAGTACGGGCTCTTCAGGCGCCACGTCAGCAAGCCGGCGGCAAGTGCCGTGAGCAGTGAACTGAGGAACGGCACAATCAGCATGCCGTTGGCCGTACCCACGGGCACACCGACAGTCAGCATGTCCTTCCAGGAAAACACGACGCCCAGCAGCAGCGTCCGCAGCGAATCGAGGCTGGGCAGGACGCCGAAGACGGCCGAGTCCGGCACAGCCAAGGCGGAACCGAACAGCATGTAGGCGCCGAAAGCCAGGGCGGCAGTGATCAGCAACCCCAGGCGAAGGTGCGCGTTCAGGACAGCAATGCCCAATCCCAGCAGCACGCCGCCCAGTCCGGCGACCAGGTAGCGCGGGTCTCCCCCAAAGCTCAGGCTGAAGCCAAGGACACCCAGGAAAAGCAGCACCACCAGCGCGCCGCAGTCAACGGCGAAGTGCCACAAGGGGCGGCCGTCAGCGAAAATCGATCCGCCGGTGGCGCGGCGGGTGGGCTTGGCGGCGCGGGGACGCTCGCGTTGGTTCGGCGCGGTGCTCATGCTGCCGCCTTTCGAAGAACAATGGCCAGATCGTCCAGGTCACCAACGGTGAGGACCGTCAGGTCCGCGATGTTGGCCCTCGACGGCGCCGCGCCGGGTTGTACGCGCACTGCCAGGCTGCGGACCCCGGGAGGCACGGAGGCGGCGCAGGTACGGAGTTGGGTTGCTGTCACGTGGCTGCCCACGACGAAGAAGACGACGGAGGCGTTCGGGACGGCGTCGGACAGGTTCCGGGCGAGGTCGACGGCGGTCTTCCGCATCGGCGCCCCGACAATCCGGGTGGCGTCGTCCAGCAGGTTGCGGCCGGTTTCGCAGCGGAGCGGTCCTTTTTGGGTCAGGACGTCGAGGTCGCGCTGTTCACTGATGGCCTGGCGCCCGATGGATGCTGCCACGGAGATGGCCATCTCGAACTCCGGTTCGGAGTCGTATTCATCGGTGTTGGTGGACAGCGCGATGGCGAGGTGCGCGCGGCGTGTTTCTTCGAACTGGCGGACCATGAGCTTGTTGGTGCGTGCGGTGGTCTTCCAGTGGATATGGCGACGATCGTCCCCGGGAACATAGTCGCGCAGGGCGTGGAAGGACACGTCGGCGCTGGAAAGCTCGGTGGTGGGCATGCCTTCAAGGTCGCGGATGAAGCCTGCTGCCGAGCTGCCCAGCGACACCGTGCGGGGATGGACGTACAGGTCCACGGGCTCTGTCCACATCACGCGGCGGCGCAGAAGGTGGAGGGGGTCGGCGCGCACCGAACGGACCGGGCCCACCACGATCACGGCACGCCGGGCCGTGGGGATGGTGAACAGGTCCTCGTGCACCTGGGCCGGCTTCATGCGCGGCAGATGGAACACGGCGGTGTTGGCGCCGACGGGCAGTTCCAGTGATGCGGGCAGCAGTGGCCTGGTGGATACGTTGGATACCGCAATGCTGCCTACGGCGTCGTCGCCCACAGCCACGCGGGTCCGGGCAAGGTCCAACACCACACCGTATGCCGAACGGCCAACGATGAATGCGATGGCCAGGACGAACAGCAGGAATGCCACCATGGCTGCCGACTTGGCCTCCTGCCAGCCCCAGGCCTGCCCGGCCCACCACAGCCCGATCGCAGCGGCGAGGACTACCCAGCCCAACAGACTCACCACGGACAGGACCGGCCACGCGAATTTCAGCCAGACGGCACGGACCTTGCGCCATGCGGGCGAAAGGAACTCGCCGGCCGTGCCTGCGGCTTCGGCCCACACGGCCGCCGGGTGGAGAGCTCCGGATCTGCCTGGTTTCCCGGAACGACCAGGACGGTTGACCGGTGCGTTGCCGGACGTGCGGGCGCCGCGAATCTTGCCGTTCACTGCCGCCGCAGCGCGCTTGAACGAGTCAGCAGCCCTTGTCAGGGGTGTGCTGGAGGACATGTGGAGGCCTTTGTTTGAGCTGGGTGCAGGACTGGCTTATGCGGTTGTGGGTTACGCGGTGGCGCGTTGCTGCGGAGCAGCTACGTCGGCCAGGACCCGGGTGAGCACAACCTCAGGCGTAGCACCGGAGAATTCGGCTTCCGGATCCATCACCAAACGGTGCGTCCACACCACGGGTGCAAGTTCCTTGATGTCGTCCGGGAGCACGAAGTTCCTGCCCTGCCCTGCAGCCCACACCTTCGCAGCGCGGACCATGGCCAGGGCTCCACGAACCGAAACGCCGAGGCGCGTCTCTGAGGCGTTGCGGGTCTCCTCGCACAAGCGCGAAATGTACCCAAGGACTGCCGTATCAACGTGCGTAGTGGCTGCGAGGTCTGCCATGTCGGCCACGGCCTGAGTGGTGATGAGCGGGGTCAGTTCCTTCGACCGGTCCTTCAGGTTCGCTCCACCGAGCAAGCGCACGGTGGACGCGTGATCCGGGTAGCCGATGGACGTCTTGATCAGGAAGCGGTCCAGCTGCGCCTCGGGCAGGCGGTAGGTGCCTGCCTGCTCAATCGGGTTCTGGGTTGCCAGCACCATGAAGGGGCGCCCAGCCTCGTACGTGGTTCCATCCACGGTCACGCGCGACTCTTCCATGACTTCCAGCAACGCGGACTGGGTCTTCGGCGAGGCACGGTTGATTTCATCGGCCAGGACGATGTTGTTGAACACCGGACCCTTGTGGAACTCGAACTTCTGGGTCTTCTGGTCGTAGATGGTCACACCCGTCACATCGGACGGCAGGAGGTCCGGCGTGAACTGGATACGGTTGTGCGAACCCTGGACCGTTGCTGCCAAGGCACGGGCCAGCGAGGTCTTGCCCGTGCCCGGCGCATCTTCAAAGAGAACGTGGCCCTCGGCCAGCATCGCGGTGAAGGTCAGCCGGATGACGTGCTCCTTGCCGAGGACCGCCTTGCCCACGTTGGCCACGAGCTTCTCGAACGTTTCTGCAAACCACGCGGCCTGCTCGTTTGTCATGGTCATGGGTTGATCCTGTTCCTTATGTATCGGTGGGGTTTGACGTGATGTTGTTTGTTGGTGCTGGCCCGAGCAGGCTAGCAACCGCCCGGCCTGGTTCCGCGGAGATCCACAGTGGTGGACTTCACATACCAACCCGGGTGGCTGCCTTGGGTGACGCGGTACCAGGGCGTGCCGTTGTTGTAGATGTCCTTGGTGCAGTTAACGTTCAACCACCCCTCCGAACTTGAGACCCAGCCAACGCCGCAGGACGGACCGCTGGGGTTGTAGGTGTCTGTTCTTCCCGGCTGGCCAGGGCATGTGTTGTTGTGAGCCTTGACCTCGCCTGCGGGCGGGTCCGGAGGCGGGGGCGCAGATCCGCTGCGGGACGTGTCGCTTCCGACGTTGCCGGCCTGGCCACCGCTGATGGCGCGGACTCTCAGCGTTTTTGTTTCGCTGAAGCCCACGGTCGTGGAGAAACTCCGCTGCCCGGTGTCAGTCCACGCACCGCCCTCAAGGCTGTACTGGTAGCCGGTAACCGGCCTGCCGTTGCCGCTGGGCTGGTTCCACGTCCAGGACACCGTCTTATCGCCGACGCCGCTGCTCTTGCTGCCGGTAACAGTCGGCGCCGCCGCAAGCCCATAGGGATTCACGGTGTTTGATGCCGGACTCCTGTCGCCAGGCGTGGGGTTTCGCGAGGAGACTGCCCACACCACCACGGCCGTGTCCTGGCCATTCGGTGCCGCTATGACGCCGCCGCCGGCGGGGATGGCTCCACTGCTGGCGCCGGACGTCAGGGCATACCTATAGCTGATCTCGTTGGCGGTGGCTCCGTTGCGTTCCTTCTGTGACAGTGGGTTGAAGGCCACGCGGATCTTGCCACCGGCCGCATTGGTTTCCAGCAGTGCCGCCGTGGGCGCGGCAACAATACCGGGCTTGCCCGCAGCACGGATTGCCGCTGACTGCTGGCTGACCCCACTGACGCCTGCCTTGTTGGTTGCTGAAACAGTGAAGGTGTAGTCAGCTTCGCTGTTGGTCACGGTGACATTTTGCGAGGTCGCCCCCACCGACTGCGTGGTCACTACGGCCCCGCCCCGGTACGTGGTCAACGTGTAGGCGGACACGGCGTCACCGTTGTTGTTCGGCGCGGCCCAGCTGACCTGGAGTTGGCTTTGGTCGCCAAGGGACCCAGCGCCGGACACCGACGGTGCAGCAGGCGTGGCCGGCACGCCAGCGGGAGTTTCCGCGGCGGAGTAGGGGCTCCACTCGGATGGTTCCTTGGCGTCGTTACGGGCAAGGACACGGACCTTGTACGCCACGCCATTCGTCAGTCCGGTCCACACATGACTGTTGCCGGTGAGGTTCTGGATCTGGGGATTCTGCCCGGCCGGGGCAGGCGAGATCTCAAGATCGTAGGATTTGATGGGCGAGCCCTTGCTGGCCGGGGGAACCCAGGCAACCGAAAGTTGCTTGTCACCAAACTTCAGTGTGGGAGCAATCGGAGTATCAGGCTTGACATCCGGACGGACCTCGGCAGACACCGGAGAACGCTCGGATTCATTGATCGCATTGGTGGCGGTGACGGCAAAGTGGTACTTCACGTTGTTGGTCAGCCCGGTCAACGTACACGTATTCGCGGGGCAGTCCTGCTTGAAGCCGTTCTCCCCGTACACCGTGTACTTGGTGATGGGTGAGCCACGATCAGCCGGCGCGTTCCATGTCAGCAACGCTGTCTGGTCGCCCACGCTTTGAGCCAGAGGCGTGGTGGGCGGGGCCGGCTTGTCCTTGACGGTGAGGCGGATACGGGCCGTGGCGTAGCGGGAGGTTTCGCCCGTCTTGTCGCCCACGACGTAGGCAACAACCATGGTCCCTGTGAAGCCCGACGACGGAGTGACGGTGACGTTTCCGCCGCTGGCCTCTGCCGTGCCTTCGCCTGTCTCGGTGACCGCTGAGATGATCTTCAGCGGCGTATCCGGGAAGGGGTTGGAGTCGTTCGCCAACGCATTGACCGTGACGGACTTCCCGGATTGTGCATCCGGTTCAACGTCGTCGTTGGCTACGGGCTTCGGACGGTTGGAAGCAGTCAATGACAGTTTGTACGTCGCGACCGCTTCAAGGCCACGAGGGTCCTTCGCCTTCACTTGGACCGTGCCGCTTTGACCGATCTGCACCGAGTCTTCGGCGGAGACCTTCAGGGTCTTGCCATCGATGCTCACCTTGAATCCGCCCGGGGCTGCACCGGCCAACTCGTACTTCATGTTCTGAACGTCGTCGGAATCGGGATCGGAGGTGAGCTTGCCCAAGTCCAGGCTGGCCGAGTCACCCTTGGGAACATCCACGTCGCTGCCCAGCAGCACCGGTGGGTTGTTCTTGTTCGGATCCGGCAGCACCTTGGTGCGGATGCTCAGTGTCGACTTCAAGCCGTTGGGATCATCCGGACCGCTTCCGTCAGTGACTTCGAAGCTGATGGAACCGGGACCAACGTATTCAGCGCCGGCCGTGTATTTCAGGGCTGTTCCATTGCCCGCTACGGGGTCGCTGCCGTCGGCACCGATGAGTTTGATGCGGTCCGCCTGGGTCAGCCGCGGCGACTTCCCCTCGCGGACCTTGACCCATTCGGCCAGGTTCACGGTGACGGACTGGCCTGAAACCAACTCCACCACTTCATCCTTGGCAAGCGTCGGGACCTGCTGGCCGATGCCCGGAACCCAGATGATGGCCGTGGACTTCTGGCCGTCCACATCCTCAACTGTGTAAGGCACCAATTGCGGCTGCTCGGTGAGGTCCACCACCACATTGCCTTCAGAGCCCGGACGGGCTGTCTCCAAGCCTGTGGTGACCTTGAGGTTCTCCCCCACGCCGTCCGGATCCTCGTCGTTCTTGAGCACCGGAACGTCCACGGCGGTCTTGCCCAGCGTTTGGGCTGACGTGACGCGGTCATCGCGGGCGATGGGAGCTTGCAGCGGAATGTCGTTCTTGACGATCACCCTGATGCTGGCATTGCCCACGGCATCCCGGTCGTCAGCCACGGAGTAGCGGACGTTGACGGTTCCCTCGGCGGCCGGAGCTGTGACCAGAACGCGGCCGCTGGTCTTGCTGACCTGGGCTTCGAGGCCTGCGTCAGCTTCGATGCTGTCCGTCAGGATGCGGATGATGTCGCCGTCGGGATCGGTGTCGTTGGCGGTGGCATCCACGGCGATCTGACGTCCAGGACGGACCTGAACTTCGTCGTCCACCGGGGCAGGCTTCTGGTTGTCTTCACCACGGGGCGCGACGCCGACAGTCACCGTTCCGGTGTTGACCGCACCTTGGCGGTCGATCACCTTATAACGGAACGAGTCGGTTCCCGCGCCATCACCAGCGGCGACGAAATCGATGAAGCTGCTGCCCGCCGTCGCGGTTCCCATGGTGGGCGTGCTGTCGATGCCGGTGAGCTGGACCGAGTCGCCGTCGGGGTCGATGCCGTCCAGCGGCACCGGGATCCGGACGCTGCCGCCGGCGACCACGCGTGCGGTCAGGTTCTGCGGCTGCGGACGTGAGTTCTGCGCGCCTTCCAGCGGCAGGATATGGATGGTGACGGCAGCGGCGCTCTTCTGGCCCTGGGGGTCCACCGCGTTGTAGATGGCACGCACGGTCTTAGGCGTGGGCCCGGCGATGAAGCGCAGCGTCTTCTCGGAGACGAAGGCCTTGCCGTCTTCTTCAGGGATGCTCTGCGCCAAGACAGGATCGACAGACAGTTCTTCACCCTGCGGGTGCGTGTCGTTGGCCAGGACTGGAATGGTCACGACGTCGTTGACGCGGACGTTGACTTCGTCGGGTTTGGGCTGGGGGGCCTCGACGACGGCGGGGGCCGGCACCGGGACGACGCCCACGGTGCCTGTGGCCGAGCCGCGGCCATTGGACATGGTGTAGCTGAAAACGAACGGCTCCTTCGCGCCGAGCACGTCGGTAACGCGCAGTACGCTGTGGTCGATCACGCTGACCGAAGCGGACGAGCCGTCCGGGACGGTGACGGACTGGAGGACCAGCACGCCGCCGGATGGATCGGAGTCGTTTGCCAGCGGATCAACCAACACGCTGCCGCCCACAGGGAGCAGTGCGACGTCGTGGACCGCAACGGGCGCTCCAGCGTCCTTGCCGGATTCCACGTCCACGCGGATCAGGCCCTGGCTGCTTTGGGGACCGTTGCTGGCGATGTACGTCAAGTAAATCGGGCCCGGCGTGGTGCTCCGGAAGGTGAACGTACCGCCGTCGGTCACTGGACCCAGCTCTGCCGGTCCGGCAGCCTCGACGTGCGCCACCCGCAGGGCACCGCCATTGGGGTCGACGTCATTCTTGAGGGGCGCAATGACCAGGTCCTGGCCAACCACGGCCGTGACGTGATCGGCGTTGACCACCGGCGCCAGGGCGCCTGGCGGCTGAACGTTGACAACGATCCTGCCCGTGGTGGTGGCACGGCCGTCCCACACCGTGATGGTGACGTTTTTCTTGCCCGGCGCTGCACCAGAGTCCTGGTACGTGAGCAGGCCGTCGCGACGGACCTTGACCTGGTCCTGGTCGTTGTCCGTCTTGGCGTCCAGGAGGACGAGGTCGTCGCCGTCAGGATCCATCCAGTCGGTCAGGATGTTCTGGCTGACGGATTTGCCCTGCTCCACCAGCATGGTGGTGGGCTCGCCGCGTTTGAAGAAGGGAGGCTTGTTTTCCTCAGGAGCCACGACGCGCAGGGTGACCTGTCCACCGGCGGACAAGCCGCGTCCGTCGGAGGCGTTGTAATCGAAGGTTTCCGTGCCCGTTTTGGCGTCAGCGGGGACCTTGATCTGGAACGCTGAGCCACCGTAGATGTTCTCCAGCGCCCCGGACTTGGGTCCGTTTGCGCCTACCGCAGCGGTGAGGACATCGCCGTCGGGGTCTGAATCATTGTCCAGGATGCTGAGGATGGAGGTCCGGCCCGGCCGGACACCGAACTCGTCCGGTTTGGTTTCAGGCGCACGGTTGGGTTTGGTGCGGTCCGGAAGGACGTTGATGGTGTTGTTGTCCGCGGACTCCTGGTCCTGGTCATCGGACTGGTTCTTGGGCGGGACAACATCGTCCCAGTTGTTGACGAGCTGCATGTTCTGGTTGACCAACCAGACGCTTCCCGAGTTCACGTCGTTGAGGACCACGAGGTCGCGGTTGACGCGGAAAACGTAGCTGGGAGAGGCGCTGGCTTTGGGAACGTCGTTCTTCTTGTCATCGGCGTCGTTGTCGCAGTCGCGGACGTACTTGTTCGCGCCGGACCAGGCGGCGTGGACGCACTTGCTGACCTGCACAGGTGCCGCGGGGACGCCTTCACCGTCGGCATTGACTGTTGCTGCTGTGGAACCGTCCAAGGGCTGCTTCAGGAGGGCTTTGCGGGTGGCGATGGCAACAAATCCGCTGTCCCCGCTGCTCTGCTGGAGCTTGGCTTCCCGGGCGTCCTGCAGCTGGAGCTTGCGGCCGCCGGGCAGGAACAGGTTGCCGGAACCGGCATCAAGGACAACAGGTTTGTCCCCCACGACGGCAATCTGAAGGTCACCGGCGCCTTTGAGCTCATCGACTTTGGTGACCTGGGAGTCTGTCCGTTCACCATTGGCGTCCACCGTGGTCACAGTGATTTCGCCCTTGCCGGGGTCCGCGGTGTAGATACGGTTATCGGTTCCCACGGCGGACACTAGGCCTTGGTCCCCTGTCAGGACCGGTTCGGTTCCTTCTTCATCGAAACCGTTGACGGTGGAAGGAGACAAAGCCCAGACCTTGCCGCGGGCGGGATCGGTGACTGAGAGGACGGTGGAGCCGTAGCTCACCTGGGACGAGGACGGGAGTTGCTTGTCGCCGCCGAGCTTCAGGTTCGCGGCCGACACCTGGTTGATGGTGGAGCCGGATTCGTCGTCGACAAAGACGTTGCCGTCGTGCTGCAGGACATCGAAAGTGGTGGTTGCCGGAGTCACGGCACCGTCAAGCACGCGGGACGGGTAGTTCAACCGGCCCACGGCGTTCTTGGTTTTACTCACGACCCAGACGCCGCCGTCGTTCAAGTCCACCTCGGTGGTCTTGAAGCCCGGATACAGCACTGCCCCGGTGATCAGCAAAGCGCCGGCCGCGGTGGCAGCCGTTCCCGCTATGAACTTCTTGTTTTGACGCCTTGTCAGCCCCAGCTTGCCGAAGAAATTTCTCACAGCCCCAAAATTCCCTTGATATACAGCCGCTCCCCAGCGACTTCCTGGCCAACCGGCACATGCCGGCAGCCGTACATTCCGCAGTACCCCCATACGGCGGCGGAATTTTCAGTCCCTAAGACTATCCCACGCACCCCACGGCCAACCAAGGAAACCCGAGACCGGGCTATCCATTGGCTTTGACAGCCTACGGCCTTAACTACAGCGCGCGCGATGGGGAGATGTGCCCCGCGCTTAACCTTTGCAACGGTCAGCACGGGGGCGCTCCAATGCCCGCGGGGTCTCCCAAGTGGGTGTGACCTGCGATGATGTACCGGCCAACGTTGCGGTAAGACCCGGATTCGATGCGCCACCAACGGTGCATACCAGTCCAGTTATCTGTTTGGTCGATGTAACAACGCACCACAATGGCGCCTTGATCGGCGGAAGCCATCCAGGGTGGAGTGTTGTTGCTTTGGCCGTCGCACGTTTTTCTATTGGGGTCGTAGTTGGCTCCGCCCAGCGTAAAGCTGCAGGACCTCACCACCGCTCCGGGGTTCATGGTGGTGGTCCACTCCCCTTGCCGCCCGGACTTGGCACTGGCTGAAGCCACGGCGCCGCCGGTTCCCAGCGAGTTGAAGGTCTGCACGGCGATGCTGTGCGTCTCTTCCCACCCGGCTGTGTTGATGGTCCGGCTGCCAGAGGCGCCCACGGTCTCCCAGCCGCCGTTGTCGATGCGGATCTTCGTCGTCTTGACGTCGTTGGTGGATGGTGAAGGTGACGACCAGTTGAAGGTCACAGATTTCTGGTTCACGGCCCCGTTGGACCCCGACGCCGACGGCGTCCCCGGCGCACCAAAAGGCGTGGCCGTAGCAGCTTTGCTGGCGTCGGAACTGGGCGCCACCGTGGAGTGCGCCATGACAGTAACACTGGTGGGCTGGCCGTTGGCAAAGCCTCCTACCGTCTGCCCGGGCTGGATGGCACCGGAACGCCCGCCAGCGGAGTAGGTGTAGCTGACTTCGTTGGCCTTGGAACCGTTGCGCTGGGTATCGCCGAGGGCGGTGAAGTTGATGGTGAGCTGGCCACCGGCGGCGCCGGTATTTGCCGGCGTGGCACTGACGTTTTGAACAGTACCCAGCTTTCCTGTTGCCCTGCGTGGCGCTGAGGCCGCGCTGACCAGGCTCTTGCCTGCTTTGTTCTCGGCCTGAACAGTGAACGTGTACGCCGATTGGTCGGTGGCTACCTCGAAGGTGGCTGTTCGGACGTTCCCCGGAACGGTCTGTGTCTGGGTGGTTCCGCTGCCGCCACTCATGGTGACGTAATAGCTCTTGATGGGGTCACCATTGATGCCCGGCTCGGACCAGTCGACGCGGAGCTGGTTCCGGGACCCGAGGGCGGACAGCACCGTGGTGCTCGGCGGCGCCGGTGTTCCGGGGATGCCGGCGGGGTGGTCCTCGGCGGAATACAGCCCCCAGTCGGACGGGCCAAGGTCGTTGACGGCCTGCGCGCGGACCTTGTACTTCACGCCGTTGGTCAGGCCGGGCCACGTGTAGCTGAGGCCGGTGACCTCGTTCTTGACGGCGATGCCGTTGGCCGGCGGCGGAGAGATCTCCAGGTTGTAGTGCTTCACCGGGGAGCCCTCGGTTTTGGCGGGGGTCCAGGTGATGGCCAGGTCTTTGTCACCGGCTTTGATGGTGGGGACGTCCGGGGGCGATGGCTTCTCATCCGGAGTGATCTCGTTGGACGGGACGGACGGCTGGGATTCGCCCACCTCGTTGGTGGCAACCACAGTGAAGACGTACTTGACGTTGTTGGTCAGTCCAGTCAGCGTGCACGTGGTGGTGGGGCATTCCTGCTGGAATCCGGCCGCTTTCACCGTGTACTTGGTGATGGCTGCGCCATTGTCCGACGGCGGTGCCCACTTGAGCACGGCCGTCTTGCTGCGGACGTCGGTTGCGACGGGCGCCGACGGAGCATCGGGCTTGTCCCGCACCGTGATGCGCACCCGACCCACTGCTTGCCGGCTGGGATCATCGGTCTTGTCCTTGATGGTGTACCTGACCACCAGGACCCCCTTGAAACCATCGGCGGGCGTCACTGTGATCGAGTCCCCGGCAATCGCGGGGGCGCCTGATGCAGACCCGGTTTCAACCACGGCAGAGACCACAGTCAACGGTTCGTTGAAGGGGTTGAAGTCGTTGCCCAGCACGTTGACGGTCTCGGACTTACCGGCGTTGGCTTTGTCCACGACGTCGTCGTTGGCTGCGGGCTTCGGACGGTTGGACGAGACCACTGAAACTGTGACGGCAGCCTTCACAGGCTCCGAGCGGCCGTCGGTGACCTTGAGCGGCACCGTCCCGCGGGCTCCCGGGTTGAGCGAACCGCCCGGCGTTATTTTCAGGACGGTGCCCTCCACCCGCGCGTCAAATCCGCCCGGCAGGTCACCGTCCAGGCTGAAGCCGAGTTTGCCTTGATCCTGTTCATCAACATCTGCGGCGAGGTTGGCCAGGTCCAGTTCCGTCGTGTCCCCCTTGGGCGCTTCAATCGCGGCTCCGCTGAAGGTGGGGGCGTGATTGGCGTTGGGGTTCGGCAGCACCTTGGTCATGATCGTCAGGGTTGATTTCAGGCCCTCCGCGTCGTCCGGACCGCTGCCGTCGGTCACTTCGAAGGTGATGGAGCCGGGACCCACATACTCCGGCTGGGCTGCGTACCTCAGTGCGCTACCGTCACCGGCAATGACATTCGCGGAGTCGCCGCCCAGGACGCGGATCTTGTCCGCGACCGTGATACGTGGCTGGCGGCCTTCCCTGACCTTCACATGGTCCTGGAGGGCCAGAGTGACTTCCTCCCCCGCGGTGACCTCCACGACGTCCGTGGTCGAAAGTGTTGGGTACTGGAGTCCCTGGCCGGGAATCCACATGACTGCGGTAGCCGACTGACCATCAATATCCGTGACCGTGTAAGGAATCAACTGGTCCTGGGGCAGCAGCGTCACCACCACGTTGCCTGCGGTTCCCACACGGGCGTTCGGGTTTCCGTCCGGCAGGGAGAGGGTGAGGTCTTCAGCCACGCCGTCGGGATCGGAGTCGTTCTTCAACACCGGAACGTCGACGGCAGTCTTGCCCAGGGTCTCAGCGAGCGTGATCCGGTCATCCACTGCCACAGGAGCGTGCAGTGGCGCTGTCGGGCTGGTCTGGACGCGGATGACAGCGGACGCTTCGGCCTTCTTGTCGTCCTGGATCCGGTAGCTGATGCTGTCCGTACCGGCTGCACCGGGTGCCGTCAGCACTACCTTGCCCGCGGCAGCTTCAACCTGCAGCTCCGGTTTGGCCTCGAACGTCGACACCAAAGCTATGGGATCGCCGTCGGGGTCTGAGTCGTTCTTCAGGGCATTGACCGCAACCCGGCGGCCGGGCCGGACATCAATGACGTCGTCCACGGCGATGGGTTTCTGGTTGTCGGCTTCAGCGGGCGCAATGCCGACGATCACCGTGCCGGTGTTCTCCGCACCAATACGATCCCGCACACGGTAGCTGAAGGTGTCCGTGCCGGCCGACGTGCCGCCAGCCGTGAACTCCAGGTATCCGTCACGAAGAATCGCTGTCCCCAGTTCGGGAGCTTTGTCGATACCGATGAGCTGAACGGAGTCGCCATCGGCGTCGATGCCGTCCAAGGGGACCGGAATCTTCACCGTCATCCCCGCAACCACCCTGGCAGTCAGGTTCCGGGGCTCGGGCCGGGTGTTCGTGGCGTCGTCGCGGGCGCGGATCCGGATGGTGACTTGCTGCGAGTCGGTCTGGCCCGAGGCGTTGCTGACCTTATAGATCGCATATACAGTGGTGGGCTCCTCGCCGGCGATGTACCGCAGCGTGTTCCCGGCAACGAAGATCCTGCCGGCGGTTGCGTCAGGCTGCTGCGCCAGGACGGGGTCAAGGGTCAACTCTCCGCCGTTGGGATCAGTGTCGTTGTCCAGGACCGGGATGGTCACCACATCACCGGCACGCACGGATACCTCGTCCGGCTTGGCCTGCGGTGCCTGAAGCTTGGTAGGCGCCGGAACAACCTGTACGGAAATGTCCCCCGTTGCCGACGCCTTGCCGTTGGAGATCGTGTATTTCAGGGAGAGCTGGCCCTGGGCCCGGATGTCCGTGATCTTGACCACCGAGTGGTCCAGCACTGCAACGGAAACCGGGAGCCCGTCAGCCGCCGTGACCGACTGGACCACCAGGACGCCTCCGCTGGGGTCCGAGTCATTGCCGAGGACGTCAACCACGGTGTTGCCACCGCTGGGCAGGAGGGCTATGTCGCGGACAGCCACCGGCGCACCCTCGCTGTTTCCGGACACGACATCCACCCGCACCAGTTGCTGCGCACTCGCCGGTCCGTTGGTCACCATGTACGTCACGTAGTGGGGACCCACGGACGCCGAATTGAAAGTAAACGTCTGCTGGTCCGGCCCGACCACCGCGGTCGACTGCGGATCCGGCTGTGCTTGCGCCAGCCGCAAGGTGCCGCCCTGGGGGTCGGTGTCATTCTTGAGCGGGGCGATCACCGTGTCCTGGCCGGCCACCGCAACCACGTGGTCCGCGTTGGCGATGGGCGGCAGCGCACCGGGAGCACGGACGTCAACGCTGATCTGCCCTTGGGTGGTCATGGACCCGTCCGAGACACTAACGGTCAGCGTTTTACGGCCCGGTCCCGCCCCTGAGTCCTGGAAGATGAGCAGGCCGTCCGGCCTGATCCGGACCTGGTCCGCGGGATCGCTGCTGGAGACGGCTACCGCAAAGATGTCATCGCCGTCGGGGTCCAACCAATCGGTGAGGACAAACTGGCTGGCAATCTTCCCGGACTGGACCACCAAGGCGTTGTTCCGGTTGGGCTTGGGCTGCGGCGCGTTGTTTTCCTCCGCCGGCACGATGCGCAGGTCAACGTCCGCGGCCCCCGTACCGCCCCGGCCGTCGTCGACCGAATACTTGAACGTTTCCGAACCCGCGGTTCCTGCCGGAACCGCGATCTGGAAGCCGGTGCCACCGTAGACGGCGGACAACGCGCCGGACTTCAATGGCTCGCTGGTGCTGACTGTGAGGACATCGCCGTCGGCATCGGCGTCATTGTCCAGGACGGGCAGAACGGTGGTCTTGCCAGCCCTGACACCAAACGAATCAGGCTTGGCCACCGGTACAGTATTGGGTTTGCTGCGGTCCGGAAGGACTGTCTGCTGGACTTCGTCCGCGGAGTCCTTCTCGGCGTCGTCCGAGGTCTGTTGGGGTGGGATGACGTCGTCCCAGTTATTGACCAACTGCATGTTCTGGTTGACCATCCAGACGTTGCCGGAGTTCACGTCGTTCAGCACCACGAGATCGCGGTTGACACGGAACACGTACGACGGCGATGCACTCGCCTTGGGAACGTCGGACCGCCTGTTATCTGCCTCGTTGGTGCAGTCGCGGACGTACTTGTTGGCACCGGACCACGCGGCGTACGTGCAGGATCCCAGATGAACAGGCGCAGCCGGAATGCCCTGGCCGTCCGCTTGGACAGTCTTGGCTGTCCCGCCGTCCAGGGGTTGCAGGAGCAATGCCTTCGGAGTGGCAACGGCAACGAAATCGGCGGCTGGACCGCTCTGCTGCAACTTGGCATCCCGGGCATCGTCCAGGTGCACCTTGCTGCCGCCGGGCAGCACGATGTCGCCGCTGGTTTCATTGAGCACCACTGCTTTGTCGCCCACCGCGGCCAACTGGACTTCGCCGTCGGCCTTCAGTGCGTCGTCTTTGCGGACTTGCGAATCCACGGCCTGACCGTCGACGTCCACCTTGGTTGCCGTCAGTGTGCCCGTTTTTGGGTCCAGGGTGTGGATGGTGTCATCCACACCCACCACGGACACGACGCCCGGGGACTGTTCGAACAAGGGTTCCGATTCGTCGCTGAAACCGCCGATGGAGGTGGGCGAAACGGCCCAGACCTTGCCCTTGGACGGGTCAGTGACAGCCAGTACTTTGTTGCCGAAGCTCACGTCTGCGGAGCCTGGTAGTTTTTGGTCGCCGCCGAGGCGCATGTTGGCGGCGCTGACAGGGTTGATGGTTCCGCCATCGGAGTCATCAATGAAGATGTCACCGGCCTGCTGGAGGATGTCGAAGTTGGTGCTGGCGGGGGTCACTGCGCCATCCAAGGACTTCGAAGGATAGTTGAGGCGCCCGGCAGCATTCTTGGTCTTGCTGACCACCCAGACGCCGCCGTCGTTGAGTTCCACCTCGGTGGTCTTGAAGCCCGGGTAAAGGATGGCACCAGTCACCAGGACAGCTGCTGCCGCCGTGAAGGCCGTGGTTGCGATGGCTTTGCGCCGGCGGTTTTTGGCACGGCGTTTTCCGGACCCATCAGGCAGAGCCATCCTACAATCCCCCACAGTTCAGGCAGCACGAAGCCGCCGGCGCCGACCCCCACGGCGAAATCACGACACAAACAACCCACAGCCTACCGGGTTAATCCATCGATTAGCTAAGTCGCGTCGTTCATCCCCTGAGGACCCACGCGTCAACACCCGTGTCCGGCTCCCCGGTTTACCGCCCGGGCCGCCCCCGATCCCCTATCACCAAACGCCCCCAAAACAGGGACGCCCTCTCACTTTCTTGAAGGAAGTGAGAGGGCGTCGGGCAGAATACGACGGGAGGTGAGAGAGCGTGCGCTTTGGAAGGCGGGCTGTGATCACGCGCCTAGTCCAGCACCAGGCCCTTGCCGCGGCCGCGGGCCAGCATCACAGGATGGATCTCACCGAAGCCACGGACATTCTCCGACTTCTGCGGAACCAGGACAAAACGGTCATCCTGCCCCAGCGCAGCGGCTGTCATCGCGTCCACCAGGACGGTACCGGGCTGGGCCAAGGTGGTGAGCCGGGCGGCGAGGTTCACCGTGGGTCCGTAGATGTCACCCAGCCTGGACAGAATGCGGCCCCAGACCATGGAAACGCGGCACTGCGGAAGGATCTCGTCCTCAGTGAAAGCTTGGGCCAGTGCCAACGAAATCTCGGCCCCGGCCGCAGGCGTTTCCGCGATGTAGAGGACTTCGTCACCCACGGTCTTGACCAGGCGTCCGCCACCCACGGAAATAATCTCGGCGCACTTGTTCTCAAAACGCTGCACCAGTTGGGCCAGGGTCTTTTCGTTCATGCGACGCGAAAGGCTGGTGTATGAGACGAGGTCCGCGAAGCCCACTGCGCGCGCCAGGGGCAACGGGGAGTCATCTTCGTCGCCCTCGCGGCCTTCCTCACTCGCCTGCAGCCCTGCCTCGGCCCTCACCGCGAGGCGCTGCACTCCTGCATTCAGCTGGCGGCGGTATGAATAAACAAGGATCTCTTCGAGGGAATCCACCAAGGCCGGTAACTGACCCACGAGTTGCTTACGGGCCACCGCATCCGGAATCCCCTGCTCGGACACCATGTCCTCAACCAGGGCTTCGATCTGCCAGACCACCATGCGGTCCGTCATCTGCCCGATGGAACGGGTGACCGAGATAGCAGCTTCCTCGGTAAGGATCCCTGCCCTGACGAGGTCCAGGATGGTGGACAGCGCGGCTTGGTCCCGCTCGGTAAAGGCAACGTCTTCGTCGCCGAAGTTCGGGAACCCGAGGGCACGCCAAATTTTTCGTGCGGACAGAATGGATACGCCTGCGCCGGCTGCGACTTCGCGACGGCGGAGCTTGCGTTCGCCGCCAAGCAACTTCGACTCCAGCGCCTTAATAGCAAGGCGTTCGGCGGACATCACCCCAGTGGGTGGACCCGTCTGCACCGGTACCGGAGCAGGCCCGGCATCCGTATCCTCATCCACGGAAGGTTCGGGGACGGCGTCGAACTCCTGGTCCAAGTCCTCGCCGGACTGCTGATCCTCAACGCTCATCTCTTCCACCTTCTCTCAGCTCCCATGGCAACTGGTCATAATCCGTCAATACTTGGCCCTCAAAAACCTCACCTTGCGGGAGTTCGTCCATCGCGTCAAGAATGAAGCCCCTGAATTTTCCAACCTCGGGAACGTCCGCCAGAACGGCTGTCCCGGAGTGCCCGGTATCCAAGGATATATTCCCCGAGTGCAATGACCGTTGGAGCATGCTCTGATGAACGCCCACGTTGCGGACCGCCATCAGTGAAACCTGCCAATCGCGACGCCGAAACATTCCGAATTTGGCAAGTATCCGCCTGCTCGTCAAGATGTACCTGATGGAGCGCCAGCGCAGCACGCGCTTGAGGCTGTAGCCAATCAACAACCACGCTGCGAGCACCACACAGATGCCCATCAGCCAGGGAGTCCATTCCACTGTAATGAATGGAGCGACCCGCTCGGCATTGCCCTTCACAATCCAGGCGCAGGCGTAGCCGGTCAGGGCTGGAGCAAGTACGAAGACCAGGACGGGAAAGAAGAGGGAACGCGACTGTTGCCGCGTGATGGTGATGACCTGCTCCCCCGGAAGCAGCTCTTTACGCATAACCGCTTTCCGTGGCGCGCAAGTGCACCACATCCCCGGCCGTTACGACGTGTTCCCTGCCGCCATGGTCCACCACCAGCAACGAGCCATGCTCATCGAGGCGTGAGGCATGCCCCACCAGTTCGTGATCGCCGGGCAAGTGCGCCCGCACTTCGCGGCCCAACGTGACCATGGCAGACTCAACACGTTTGTGCAGCGACGGTCCGCCGTCCAGACCGGCGGAAGGGTCTCCTTCGGAATTGCAGAAGCTGCGGTAAAGCCGGGCAAATCGCGAAAGGTAGCTCTTCAGCAGCGCGGTGCGGTCCGTCGTCGTGGCGCCTTCCAACGCGAGGGACGTTGCTGTTGGAACCGGCAACTCATCTTCCGACAGGGTCACGTTGAGACCCACTCCGAGGATCACGGCAGGTACCGAACCGTCGCCCAGGGGTGTCATCTGCGCCAGGATTCCGGCGATCTTGCGACCCTTGACCAAGACGTCGTTGGGCCACTTGATCTCAGCGGTCACTCCGGCGGTTTCCTGCAACGCCTCGCGCAGGGCAACGGCCGCAAGCAGGGAAAGCCAGGAGTAGCTCTGTGTGGGCACGGGCATGCCCTCGGCCGTTACGGGACGCAGGACCATGGACACGGACACTGCCGAGCGCTCCGGTGATTCCCAGTGCCGGTCCAACCGTCCGCGCGCAGCCGTCTGGTGTTCGGCGGTCAACACCGCAAGATCAGCCCACTTTTTGGGCTCAACCGTGACGGCGCGCACCAAGTCCTGATTGGTGGAGCCCGTGGACGCGACAATGTTCAATTGGGAGATGCCCGTGGCCGACAGGAAGTCCGGCTGGAGCAGCGCATCGCGGTCCAAGGGAGAACGGGACGGCCCGGACGGGACCTGCGGTTCGCTGTTGTCTGGCTGTTCGGCATCCATAGCTGAATCCTATCCAGTTGCGGCGCTCCGGGATGGCCCGTGAACCGAAAAGCGTCTGGGAATCCGCCCAGAGAAATCCGTCCGGCGAAATCGACTCAGAGGAAGATGTCCGGAACCAGGCGGTCCTCGGGTGCGCCGAGGCTGTACGGCGCAAAGTCCGACACCCCAGCGGCGCGAAGGACTTCCTCGTCCGTGAAGAAATTCCCGGTTGCGCCAGTGCCAGTGAGCACCGCGTGCGCCGCGTCGGCCATGATCTCCGGGCCACGCGCCGCCTGCACGATTTGCTGCCCGCCCGGCATGTTCCGGATCGCGGCAGTATCAATCAAGGTGCACGGCCAGAGCGAGTTGACCGACACGCCGTCGTCCTTCAACTCTTCGGCGAGGCCCAGGGTGGTCAGGCTCATCCCATACTTGGCCATGGTGTAGGCCAAGTGCATGCCGGCCCATTTGGGTTCCAGGTTGAGGGGCGGGGACAGTGTGAGAATGTGGCCGTGAGCGGACTCCCGCAGGGCCGGCAGCGCCAGCTTGGAGAGCAGGAAAGTGCCACGGACGTTGATGTCCTGCATGAGGTCATAGCGCTTCATGTCGACGGCATCGGTGCGGGAGAGGTCGATCGCCGAGGCGTTGTTAACGACGACGTCGATCCCACCGAAACGCTCGACGGCGGCGGCCACCGCGGCAGCAACGTCGTCGTCGTTGCGGACGTCCCCCACCAACGGCAGTGCCTGTCCGCCGGCGGCGACCAGTTGATCCGCTGCCGTGAAGACGGTTCCCTCCAGCTTGGGGTGGGGGTCGCCGGTCTTGGCCATGATCACAATGTTGGCACCGTCACGGGCCGCGCGGGTGGCGATCGCCAGTCCGATGCCACGGCTGCCACCGGACATGAGGATGGTCCTGTCCTTGAGCGAACCGGTGGCCACGTAGGGAGTCTCTGCCTGCGAAAGTGCGTGGGAAGCGTCGTTGCTTGAAGTCATGGGGACACTCTAGCCCAACTATGTTACCGACGGGTAACATAGTGAGGGATTTGGCTTGGACGCGGAAAATTGTAGGGTTTCTACAGCGGTTCGCGGCAAAGGCGTCACTAGACTGGCCATCGGGGCCTGTTCTTTGTACGGAAGCTACTTAACCGTGAACGAACTGTGCCAGCGAAAATCAGCTACAGAGCCGGAGACACTTGATGAGCCACGATCTGACAACGACAGCGGGAAAGATTGCCGACTTCCGCGACCGCCAGGCCCGTGCAGAACAGCCTTCCGGCCCGGAAGCGATTGAAAAGCAACACGCCCGCGGCAAGAACACCGCCCGCGAACGCATCGACCTCCTGGTTGATCCGGGCTCGTTCGTCGAGTTCGACGCCCTGGCCGTCCACCGCTCCACGGCCTTCGGCATGGAAAAGAAGAAACCCCTCGGCGACGGCGTGGTTTCCGGATACGGCACCGTGGATGGCCGGCTCATCGCCATTTACAGCCAGGACTTCAGCGTCTACGGCGGCTCCCTGAGCCAGGTCAACGGCGAGAAGATCGTCAAGGTCCAGGAATTCGCCCTGCGCAATGGCTGCCCGGTTGTCGGCATCAACGACGGCGGCGGCGCGCGCATCCAGGAAGGCGTCGCCTCGCTGGCGATGTTCGCGGACATCTTCCGCAACAACGTCCACGCTTCCGGCGTGGTCCCGCAGATCTCCCTCATCATGGGCCCGTGCGCCGGCGGTGCCGCCTACTCCCCCGCCCTGACCGACTACGTGGTCATGGTGGACAAGACCTCCCACATGTTCATCACGGGACCGGACGTCATTAAGACCGTCACCGGCGAAGACGTGGACATGGAGACACTCGGTGGCGCCCGGCAGCATAACGCCACCACCGGCACCTCCACCTACCTTGCCTCCGATGAAGCAGACGCGATCGAATTCGTCCGCGAACTCCTGGACTTCCTCCCCTCCAACAACCTGTCCGAGGCCCCCGTGGTGGAGCACGACCAGGAACTGGAACTCAACGACGACGACCTCGCCTTGGACGGGCTGATCCCCGATTCCGCCAACCAGCCGTACGACATGCGCAAGGTCATCGAGCAGATCGTGGACGACGCGCACTTCCTGGAAATGCAGTCGCTGTACGCCCCCAACGTCATGATCGGCTACGGCCGCGTCGAGGGACACACCGTGGGCATCGTGGCCAACCAGCCCATGCAGTTCGCGGGAACCCTGGACATCTCCGCCTCTGAAAAGGCAGCCCGCTTTGTACGCCATTGCGACGCGTTCAACGTTCCCATCATCACCCTGGTGGACGTCCCCGGATTCCTGCCCGGCAAGGACCAGGAATTCCAAGGCATCATCCGACGCGGCGCGAAGCTCCTGTACGCCTACGCCGAAGCAACGGTCCCCAAGCTCACCGTGATCACCCGCAAGGCCTACGGTGGCGCGTACATCGTGATGGGCTCCAAGAAGTTGGGCGCAGACCTGAACCTCGCCTGGCCCACCGCCCAGATCGGCGTCATGGGTGCCCAGGGCGCCGTGAATATCCTGTACCGTCGCGATCTTGCTGCTGTTGCCGAAGCTGGCGGCGACGTCGAGGCAAAGCGGGCCGAGATCATCCAGGGCTATGAGGAAGAACTCCTCAACCCGTACCAGGCAGCGCAGCTGGGCTACGTGGACGCAGTCATCGCTCCGTCCGACACGCGCCTCCAGATCATCCGCGGGCTCCGTGCCCTCCGCGACAAGCGCGCGAGCCTGCCCACCAAGAAGCACGGAAACATCCCGCTGTGAGCACTCCGAAGCACCGGGCTGATTCCGCGCCTGATCAGGTACCCGCTGCGCCGCTGTTTTCGGTGGTCAAGGGCGAACCGACGGCCGAAGAGCTCGCGGCGATTGCCGCCGTCGTGGTTTCCCTTGGTACCCCTGAAGCGACGGCCGCTTCCACGCCGAATGTTCGGCATTGGGTGCGTCGCCAGCAGCTTCGGTTGGACCCGTCACCGGGCCCTGGCGCATGGAAGCGCAGCCGCGGCTAGTTTTCCCGCACATGGAAAAGTTCAACAACCCTTTCACGTAAGCGGCGACGCGGCTAGGCTCTGTGGGTGACTACTGCAAACACTCCTGTACGCCCAAAGTCCGCCATCGATGCCGTCGCTGACGCGTACACAGAAAAGTTGATCGAACTCAATCCCAGTTTCGCCACCACGCTGGGCTTGCCGGGACACGAAACCGAATACCAGGACTATTCCCCTGCCGGTGCCGAGGCCCATGCGGAGGCCACAAAGTTGGCATTGGATGCCTTGGCAGGCCTTGAGCCGTCCGATGATGTGGATGCCGTCACCCTCGACGCCATGCGCGAGCGGCTCGGCCTGGACCTGGAAATCCACGAGTCGGGTTGGGACCTCGCCGACCTGAACAACATTGCCTCTCCTGCCCAGGACATCCGCGCCATTTTCGATCTCATGCCTACGGACACCGTTGAGCAGTGGGAGCACATTGCCGGCCGCGCGGCCAATGTTCCCGGGGCGATTGAAGGCTATCTTGAGTCCCTTCGCTCCGCTGCTGCCGACGGAAAAGTAGCCGCCGCCCGCCAAGTCCGGATCGTCGTCGAGCAGACCGGCCGCTACGCCGCTGAGGATGGTTTCTTCGCCAAAATGGCCGCTGCTGCCTCGGTGGGTGATGCGCCGCTGCCCGCGGATATCCAGTCAAAGCTCGACGCCGGGACTGCGGCCGCGCGTTCTGCGTACAGCGCCTTGGGCGACTTCCTTCGGGACGAACTCCTGCCCCTGGCACCGGAGAAGGACGCAGTCGGGCGCGAACGCTACGCGCTGGCCTCGCGTTCATTCGTTGGCGCTGAAGTAGACCTGGAAGAGACCTACGCTTGGGGCGTTCAGGAGCTCGAGCGGCTCATCGGCGAGCAGGAGAAGATCGCCAACCAGATCAAACCTGGTGCATCGATCGAAGAAGCCAAGAGCATCCTCAACAACGATCCCGCCCGCCAGATCAAGGGCACAGATGCCTTGAAAGCCTGGATGCAGGAACTCTCCGACCGCGCAGTCTCCGAGCTGGCTGACGTCCATTTCGACATCCCGGACGTCATGAGAACTCTTGAGTGCATGATCGCCCCCACCGACGAGGGCGGCATCTACTACACCGGCCCTTCCGACGACTTCTCCCGGCCCGGACGTATGTGGTGGTCAGTGCCGGCAGGCGAAGACACCTTCACCACCTGGTCCGAAACCACCACCGTTTTCCACGAAGGGGTCCCCGGCCACCACCTTCAGGTCGCCACGGCAACTTACCGCCGGGAGCTTCTGAACAACTGGCGACGGAACGTCTGCTGGGTCTCCGGCCATGGTGAAGGCTGGGCGCTCTACGCCGAACAGCTCATGCTGGAACTGGGCTACCTCAAGGACCCGGGTGACCACATGGGCATGCTGGATGGCCAGCGGATGCGGGCAGCCCGCGTAGTGTTCGATATCGGTGTGCACTTGGAACTGCCCGTCCCCGAACGTTGGGGCACCGGCACCTGGACGCCGGAGAAGGGCTTCGACTTCCTCAAAGCCAACCTCGACATCAGCGAAGGCCAGCTTCAGTTCGAATTCACCCGCTACCTGGGCTGGCCGGGACAAGCTCCGTCCTACAAGGTGGGGCAGCGTCTGTGGGAGCAGATCCGTGCCGAGCTGGAGTCCCGTGAAGGCTTCGATCTCAAGTCCTTCCACAGCAAGGCGCTCAACATCGGCTCCGTCGGTTTGGACGTACTGCGCCGGGCGTTGCTGGGCTGACTCGGCTCGAGTGCCTCCGGCCAGAGGCTGGGGCCACTCGGTGTGCCGCGAGCACAGCCAACAACTCTCCCGCGGCCGAGGTCAGCGCACCAATCGATAGTCGTGAGCCGACGGAATGCCGTTCCTAAGGTCCTTCATGACAACGCGGGAGAACCAGCCAATATCAATCTCATAATCTTTGCCAACTTCGAAAGAAGAAGCAGTTTCCTGTTGATTTTCAAAAGTTACACCGTGCGATACGGAAATCGTTCCACAGTTCGACGTTTCGACTAAAATACCAGCGCTCGAAGCGGAGCCTCTGGAGCAGCCCATGCGGCCCCCGCCTTGCCGACAACCCAGGATCCCCCAGCGCCGGTCAAGAATCCGGTTCCGGCCGTGGCGAAGTACCCTCCGATGGTCTGATCTTGTTTATCGTCCAGGGCATAAGCCACGACGTTGCTTCCGGACCCGCCCACGCCGGCTGACAATGTGCTCCGAACGGTCGTGCTTCCCAGCACTGTGTTTGCCCTCGTCCAGAGAGACGACGTTGAGCCCATTGCCGTCGCCACAAGGGTTGCGTTGGGAGCCCATGGGCGACCTTCTTCGCGCACGACTAACCGTCGATGGCACGCAAGCTCCCCGGGGGCCCTCAACACCCTCCCCTGAGAGCAACGTCACAAAGCGGCGGGAATAACTTTTGCGCACGTAACATTTCTCAACGTCCGTTCGCTATGTTATTGGCCATGCACCTAACGTGTTCCGGTGAGCACCTCAACCAACACTTCCCCAGCAGCTGGCAAGAGCGGCTTCCGGCTCCCCAAGTGGGCCGGTTCCTTCGGCGTCCAGATCATCGCGGCCCTCATTGTGGGCCTCATCCTCGGCCTCATCGCCAAGTACACGGGCAGCACCAAGGCCTCCCCAAACGGCCTGGGGGCTACTCTCCAGACGATCGGCTCCAGCTACGTCTCCTTGCTGCAGACCGCCGTCGTTCCTTTGATTTTCACCGCTGTGGTGAGCTCCATTGCCAACCTGCGCCAGGTCTCCAATGCGGCGCGACTGGCATGGAACACCCTGCTGTGGTTCGCGATCACCTCGCTGGTATCGGTGCTGATCGGCATCGGCCTGGGCGTGCTCCTGCAGCCGGGCGCGGCAACCGGCATCACCGAAGAAGCCAAGTACGCCGGCAAGACCGGTGACTGGTGGGCGTTTCTGATCGGCCTCTTCCCGAAAAACTTCCTGGGACTTGGCGCCAGCTCCACCGTGACCGAGAGCGCCAACGCTGCCACCACCGTCAGCACCGCGGTCAACTTCAACGTGCTCCAGATCCTGGTGGTCGCGATCGCCGTCGGCGTTGCCGCACTCAAGGTTGGCAAGCAGGCTGAGGCCTTCCTGACGTTCAACGCTTCAGCTCTGGCCGTCATCCAGAAGGTCCTGTGGTGGATCATCCGCCTTGCTCCGCTGGGCACGGTAGGCCTGATCGGTAACGCTGTGGCCATCTACGGCTGGGACACCATCGGTTCCTTGGGCAAGTTCACCGCCGCCATCTACATCGGGCTGGCTCTGGTGCTGTTCGTCCTCTACCCCATACTGGTCCGCATTCACGGCCTGTCCATCAAGCAGTACTTCTCCGGCGTGTGGCCGGCCGTGCAGCTGGCGTTCGTTTCCCGCTCCTCCATCGGTACGCTGCCGCTCACGCAGCGCGTCACTGAGCGGAACCTGGGCGTCCCCTCCGGCTACGCATCCTTCGCCGTGCCGCTGGGCGCCACCACCAAGATGGACGGCTGCGCAGCAATCTACCCGGCGATCGCAGCCATCTTCGTGGCACAGTTCTTCGGCATCAACCTTGACTTCAGCCAGTACCTGCTGATCGTTCTGGTCTCCGTCCTCGGTTCCGCCGCTACGGCAGGTACCACCGGCGCCGTCGTCATGCTCACGCTGACCCTGTCCACACTGGGACTGCCGCTGGCCGGCGTCGGCCTCCTGCTGGCTATCGACCCCATCCTGGACATGGGCCGCACCGCCGTCAACGTGGCTGGCCAGGCACTGGTCCCGGCCATCGTGGCCAAGCGTCAGGGCATCCTGGATGAGTCGCTGTACAACGCACCCCGCAACGGTGCCGCCTTTGCCGACGAGTACGCCGCCGACAAGGCAGCGGCCGAAAGCAACGAGCGCGAACTTGCCGACTCCAAGGCCTAGCTTCAGTCTTTTGGCACGGCGTAAATCCCCCGGGGAGTCCTCCCCGGGGGATTTCCCTGTTTAAGAGGCCAAGACTGGATAGGCTCGGACCATGTTGATCGTCACTTCCAATGAAATCCCGGGCCACCGGATCGACGCCGTCTTCGGCGAAGTCATGGGCCTCACCGTCCGCTCACGGGACATCGGCTCGCAAATGCTTGCCGGCTTCCGCTCCCTCGGCGGCGGCGAGCTGCCCGAAATGACCAAGGCACTCTACGAAAGCCGCCAGGAAGTCATGGCACGCATGGTCAATGAAGCGCAGCAGCGTGGAGCCAATGCCATCGTCGCCATGCGTTTCGACACGTCCGAGATGGGCACCAACTGGACCGAGGTCTGTGCGTACGGAACCGCCGTGTATGTCCTGCCGCTGGGTGAGGGTGAGCCCGGGGCTACGGGACAGTCGGTCTACCTGACCAAGACCGCCGCCCAGCAGCCAGCCCAGCCCGCACAGCCGCAGCAGCCAGCCCAGCCCCCACAGCCGCAGCAGCCGGGCCAGCCAATTCCGCCGGCTCCGCCAACCCAGTTCTAGGCAGCCAGTCTCCAACCAATCCAGGATCCCGTCCTCGCCCGCTCCCCGCTCACCGGTGGGCGGAGCGGACGAGGGCGGGATTCTTTGCACCTACCAAAGCTCAAATTGCGCAGAGTGCAAACTTGCACTTAGTGTAAGTATGTGACCCAAACCAGCAACCACGGTGCCGCTGCGGAGTCGCCTGCCCATGCCGACGCCGCAGTCCCCACACGACGCGAACTCAACAAGGCGGCCACCCGCAGCTCCATCGCTTCCGCAGCCCTGGACCTTCTGCGTAGCAACGGGTCCGGCAATTTCACCGTCGAAGACATCGCAGCCAGCGCAGGGGTATCCCGGCGGACTTTCTTCAACTACTTCCCCAGCCTTGAAGCCGCCCTGGCATCAGTAGCCGACGGCTTCATGGACCACGCCTTGGAGCAGTTCCGGCTACGCCCGGCGGACGAGTCAATTCTCGAATCCGCCCAAGCAGCCCTCATGGCGCTGGCCGATCCCATGTCCGTGGCGCCCATGGCCGAGCTGTTCAGCCTGACCCAGGACAACCGCCAGCTGGCCCGCTCCGAGCTTGAAGCGTGGGAACACTGCACCGAGCAGATTATTGACGCCGCCCGCAGCAGGCTCGGCGCCGGCGTCAGCGAACTCTATCTCCACGCTCTGGCCGGCTCCGTGATTTCGTGCGGCAAAGCCGCAATGACCGTCTGGTTCGCCGACCGCGGCCCGGATCTCTCGGCGGAATCCCTGGCGGTCCTTCGCCAGCACCTCATCGATGCGATGGGCCTCCTGGGCGCCGGCTTCGCGCCGCCGTCGGACGCTTCTTTCCACGCCTCAGCTGCCTCCCCCTCCGTTCCAACCACCACAGATCGGTTCTGACATGGCTTCGTTCCTCTACCGTCTCGGCAAGTTTTCGTATCGGCGCCGCTGGCTGGTCATCTCCATCTGGCTGGCCGTCATGGTGGCAGTGGGCGGCTCGGCCGCAGCGTTCCACGGCACCATGTCCAACAACTTCACCATCCCGGGCACCGAAACCCAGCAGATGGCCGACAAGCTCAAGGAAGCCCTTCCCGATTCCTCGGGAGGTTCGGCCAGCGTGGTCTTCGACGCCGGCGACGGCGGATTCGACCAAGCCAAGAAGGACGCAGTGGCCGCTGCCCTGACAAAGCTTGAAGCCATGCCGGACGTGCAAGGAACGGTGAACCCGTTCACCACGCAGGAGCAACTGGATAACTCCGCGGCTGAGATCGCTGCCGGTGAGGCGAAGGCAGCCGAGGGCCAGGCCCAGCTTGACGCCTCCCGCGCACAGCTGGAAGCGGGCGAGACCCAACTCGCCGGGGCGGAACAGCAACTGGCTGCCTCAGGCCTCACACCCTCCCAGATCGAAGCCCAGCTGGCTCCACAGCGCGCCGAACTTGCTGCCGGCAAGGAAAAGCTCGACGCCGGAGCCAAGGAAGCTGCCGACGGCGCCGCCGCATTGGCTCTGGGCAAGCGACAGCTCGAAGCCTCCGAAGGCCTCCGCTTTGTTTCCAGTGACAACAAAGCAGCAGTAGCGCAGGTCCAGTTCAAGACCTCCATTAACGCCGTTGACCCTGCCGTCCGCGAGGAAGTCCAGGAGATCGTCCATGCGGTCTCATCGGCCGGCGTCACGGCCTACGCCAGCAAGGAAATCACCGAAGATGTCTCGGAGATCTTCGGTATTGCTGAAATCGTGGGCGTCGCCGTCGCGGCCATGGTCCTGATCCTGATGCTCGGAACCCTCATCGCAGCCGGGCTTCCTCTCCTGATGGCCCTGATCGGCGTAGCTGTAGGTGTGGGCGGAACGTTTGCCCTCACCAGCGTCATCGACATGAGCTCCATCTCCCCGATGCTTGCCCTGATGCTCGGCCTCGCGGTGGGCATCGACTACTCCCTGTTTATCGTCAACCGCCACCGCACCCAGCTCCTGGCCGGCATGGACGCCGAGGAATCCGCGGCACTGGCCACCGGCACTTCCGGTAACGCTGTGTTGTTCGCCGGTCTCACCGTCATCATCGCCCTGGCTGCGCTGGTGGTCCCCGGCCTGCCGTTCCTCGCAGTCATGGGTGTTGCCGCCGCGGCGACAGTTGCGGTCGCCGTCGTCGTCGCTTTGACCCTGACGCCCGCCGTTCTGGCCCTGATCGGCCGCCGACTCATCTCCAAGCGCGCTTGGGCCAAGGCCGCAAAGCACAATGCTGAGCCCGGCCACGAAGCCGCCGACCGCGAGCTCGAAGAGAAGCGCAGCAGCGGCGGCTGGGGCGGCATGGTGACGCGCCATCCTTGGGTTGCACTTATTGCCAGCGTGGTCCTGCTGGGCGCCTTGGCGTTGCCGGCCTCCCAGCTGCGGCTGGCACTTCCCGACGGCGGATCAGAGCCCGTGGATTCGCAGGCTTTCAAGGCTTACGACCTCACCCGCAGCAGCTTCGGGGAAGGCGTGACGGGACCGATCATCGTGGTCGGCGAGTTCCCGGAAGGCCTCAGCGAGAACGACGCCAAGAATAAGCAGTTTGACGTGGCGGACCAGCTTCGCAGTGTTGAGAATGTCGTCGCAGCCGTGCCCATTGCCCTGAGCGAAGACCGCCGCACCACCGTCTTCCAGGTCATTCCGAAGGAAGGTCCGGCCAGCGCCGGCACCGTGCAGGTGGTGTCGGATCTCCGGGCCAAGGGCTCAGCAATTCAGGACGACCTGGACGTGACCATCGGCCTGACCGGGCAAACCGCGGGCAACATTGACGTCTCCAACAAGCTCGGGGCTGCCTTGCCACCGTACTTGGCGATCGTCGTCGGCCTTTCCCTGCTCCTGTTGCTCCTGGTATTCCGTTCAATCGTGGTCCCGCTGCTGGCTACCGGCGGATTCCTGCTCTCCCTGGCCGCTGCGTTCGGCGCCGTGGTTGCTGTGTACCAGTGGGGCTGGCTGGGAGGGATCTTCGACGTCGCCAACCCGGGCGCGGTGCTGAGCTTCCTCCCCATCATCCTGATCGGTGTACTGTTCGGCCTCGCCATGGACTACCAGGTGTTCATCACCTCAGGCATGAGGGAATCCTTCATGCACGGTGAGTCCGCCAAGCACGCAGTGCGTTCCGGCTTCAGCCATGCCGCTGCCGTGGTCACCGCAGCCGCGATCATCATGGTCAGCGTGTTCTCCGGCTTCATCTTCAGCCACCTCACCATGGTCCGGCCGCTCGGCTTCGCGATGGCCTTCGGTGTGCTGATTGATGCATTCGTGGTCCGCATGACCATCGTTCCGGCTGTCATGTACCTCTTGGGCGAGAAGGCCTGGTGGCTGCCCAAGTGGCTGGAACGCATCCTGCCGGACGTGGACGTTGAAGGCGCCAAGCTGAACCGAACGGACCGCTCGAAGGCCGGATCCGAGGAACTGGTCCACTAACCGTCTCTCACCTAACAGCCGATATAACCGAACGCTCGCTCACTTGCTTGAGGCAAGTGAGCGAGCGTTCGGTTTAAGCACGCGGAAGGTGATAGGGGGTCGGCGGGATAAGCGCGGGAAGTGAGAGATGGTTGGTATTAGGCTGGGTGGCGTGACCCAATTGATTCTCGCCTCCCAGTCCCCCGCCCGCACCAAGCTGCTCACGGAAGCCGGGATCCAGCATGATGTCCTGGTCTCGGACGTGGACGAGGATGCGGTGCAGGCCAAGTACGGCGTGACGGACGCGCATGACACCGCGCTGCTTTTGGCACGAGCCAAGGCAGAGGCCGTTGCCGCGCTCCCCGAGGCCGAGGGCGCGTTGGTAATCGGCTGCGATTCGGTGTTCGAGTTCGACGGCGAGTCCCACGGCAAGCCTTACACCGCGGACGTGGCACGGGAGCGGATGCTGCGGATGAGTGGCTCGCAAGGAGTGTTGCACACCGGACACTGGCTGGTGGACTGCAGGGATACCGAAGCAGATGCGGACGAGAACGAGACTCCGGAAGGCACCGGCGCCACGGTAGGGGCCGTATCCAGCGCCGAGGTCCACTTCGCCCAAATGAGCACCTACGACATCGACGCTTACATCGCCACGGGAGAACCACTCCACTGCGCCGGCTCCTTCACTATCGACGGCCTGGGTGGGGCCTTCATCCGCAAGGTCGACGGCGACCCGCACGCCGTCGTCGGGCTTTCCATCTCTACGCTGCGGGACCTGCTGGTCCACGCGAACGTGGGAATCACCGAACTCTGGGACAGGGACGAGCAGTAGACGCCATTTGTAGCAACCCTACAAAGGAACATCGCCTCACACACGGAATCCCCCATCAATATGGGCGGAACCCTCACAATCGCGCTAGGCTCCCTGAAGGACAGAAGGAGTCAACAACTTGTCAGCTAACCCGGCGCAGCCCATTTCCAGCCCTCTTACCAAGGTCTTGATTGCCAACCGCGGCGAAATCGCGGTCCGCATCATCCGAGCCGCCCGGGACGAAGGCATCGCCTCCGTAGCGGTCTACGCCGACCCCGACCGTGATGCCCTCCATGTCCGCCTCGCCGACGAAGCCTACGCTTTGGGCGGCAACACCGCCGCCGAGTCGTACCTGGTGATGGACAAGATCATCGACGTCGCCAAACAGTCCGGCGCAGACGCCATCCACCCCGGCTACGGCTTCCTGGCGGAGAACGCCGAGTTCGCGGCCAAGGTCATCGACGCCGGCATCACCTGGATCGGCCCCTCCCCCGCGGCCATCTCAGCCTTGGGCGACAAGGTCCAGGCCCGCCACATTGCCGAAAAGGTTGGCGCTCCCCTGGTCCCCGGCACGGCTGATCCCGTGGAATCTGCAGACGAAATCCTGAAGTTTGCCGAAGAATTCGGCCTCCCCGTTGCCATCAAGGCAGCATTCGGTGGTGGCGGTCGCGGCATCAAGGTCGCCCGTACCATGGACGAAATCCCCGAGCTCTACGAATCTGCGGTCCGCGAAGCCACAGCAGCCTTCGGCCGCGGCGAGTGCTTCATCGAACGCTTCCTCGATGCTCCGCGCCACGTTGAAACCCAGTGCCTTGCCGACGCGTTCGGCAACGTCGTGGTGGTCTCCACCCGCGACTGCTCACTGCAGCGCCGCAACCAGAAGCTCGTTGAGGAAGCCCCGGCTCCCTACCTGAGCGAAGAGCAGGTCAAGAGGCTTTACGAGTCCTCCAAGGCCATCCTGAAGGAAGCCAACTACCTCGGCGCCGGAACCTGTGAGTTCCTGGTGGGCCAGGACGGCACCATCTCCTTCCTTGAAGTCAACACCCGCCTCCAGGTAGAGCACTGCGTTTCGGAAGAAGTCACGGGCATCGACCTCGTCCGCGAGCAGTTCCGCATCGCCCGCGGCGAAGCACTCGGCTACGACGATCCCGAGGTCCGCGGCCACTCCTTCGAGTTCCGCATCACCGGCGAAGATCCGGGCCGCAACTTCATGCCTGCTCCGGGCACCATCAGCACGTTGAAGAACCCGACAGGACCCGGGATCCGGATCGACTCCGGTATCGAGCAGGGTGACGTCATCAGCGGCAACTTCGACTCCATGCTCTCCAAACTGATTGTCACCGGCGCTTCCCGCGAGCAGGCTCTCCAGCGTTCCCGCCGCGCCCTGGAAGAGATGGTTGTTGAGGGTATCCCCACCGTCATCCCGTTCGACCTCGCCGTGGTCACCGACCCCGATTTCGCTCCCGCTGAAGGACCGTTCAAGGTTCACACCCGCTGGATCGAAACCGAGTTCGTCAACAGCATTCCGGCATGGTCGGCCACCGGCACCGGTGCTGAAGCGCCCGACGCCGGTGAGCGCCAGCGCGTCGTCGTCGAGGTTGGCGGCAAGCGCCTTGAGGTCGTCCTGCCCTCTGGCCTGGGTGGCAGCGTCGCCGCGGTCTCCAGCGGTTCAGGTGCCAAGGGCGGAAAGTCCAAGAAGCGTTCCCGCTCGGCCGGCGCCACGGCTGCTGCAGCTGGCGGCAACGCCCTGACCTCCCCGATGCAGGGCACCATCGTCAAGGTGGCAGCCGCTGAGGGCGACGTGGTGGCCGAGGGCGACCTGATCGTGGTTCTCGAAGCCATGAAGATGGAGCAGCCCCTCACCGCCCACAAGGCAGGCACAGTGCGTGGCCTCGCCGCCACCGCCGGCGAGACCGTCGCGGCTGGCGCCGTCATCGCCACCATCGAGGACTAGCGCAAAGAACCCCTTAACGACGGCGGCTCCGCACCAATGGTGCGGAGCCGCCGTCGTTAAGGGGCTACTTAGGCAACGTTGTTCTCGTAGTCCATGTCCTTGGTTTCACGGGTCAGCCAAAGAGCAATGAACGTGATCACCGCGGCGACTGCCATGTACACGCCCACCAGCCAGGTGCTGCCGTTCGCGGCGGACCAGAGCGCGATGGCAACGAACGATGCCGGAGCCGCCCCGATCATGGACGACAGGTTGTACGCCACGGCAGAACCGGTGTAGCGGACGTTCGCGGGGAACAGCTCCGGAAGGATGGCTGCCATGGGCCCGAACGTCAGGCCCATGAGCGTGAAGCCCACGATCAGGCCAACCATCGCCGCTGCCTGGCCCGGACCAAACATGGTGAACCAGAGCGCGCCGAACACGAAGATCCCGGCGGTGACACCCAGCAGGAACTTGCGGCGGCCCCACTTCTCCGCGAGCGGTCCGGAGACCACCGTGAAGATGCCGAAGAAGACGACGCCGATGATCAGCATCCACAGGAAGTCGGACCGGGTGATGCCAAGGCCGGGGACGAACGCCGCGACCTGGTCCGCGGTCATGGGCTTGCCTGCCTTTTCGGCTGCGGCCTGCGCGCCGGCCAAGGTGGGCTTGGTGCCGTAGGACAGCGTGAACGTGGTCATGATGTAGAAGAGCACGTAGGTAGCAAACATGATGAAGGTGCCTGCCACCACAGGGCGCCAGTGGCTCTTGAGCGTGGCAGCGAGGGGCAGCTTTTGGACCTTGTCCTGCTCGATCACCTTGGTGAAGGATGCGCTCTCCACCAGCTTCAGGCGGACGTAGAGTCCGACGATCACCAGTACGGCGCTCAGGATGAACGGAACACGCCAACCCCAGGCCAGGAACTCTTCGGCACTCAGGGCCACGTTCATCCAGATGAAGATGACGTTGGCGATGATGAAACCGATGGGAGCACCCAACTGCGGGAAGGTGCCGTAGATGGCCCGCTTGCCCTCGGGAGCATTTTCGGTGGCCAGCAGGGCCGCACCGGACCACTCTCCACCCAGGGCAAGGCCCTGGAAGAAGCGCAGGATCACCAGCATGATCGGGGCGAGGATTGCCCATCCCGGCATGGATGCCGTGGGCAGGAGTCCAATAAGGAACGTGGCAATACCCATGGTCAACAGCGAAGCAACCAAGGTGCCCTTGCGGCCGATCTTGTCACCGAAGTGGCCGAAGACCACGGCACCGATGGGACGCGCGAAGAAGGCAACACCAAAGATGGCAAACGCACTGAGGAGAGCATTGATGTCAGTGGCGTCGGGGAAGAAGAGCTTCGGGAAGACGAGTACCGACGCGGTGGCATAGGCATAGAAGTCGTAGAACTCGATCGTCGTGCCGATCAGGCTCGCGAAGATCACCTTGCCCCGCGAGTTCACTGGCTTAGTGGACTCGCCTTCCTTGGATGGTGCGGTGGAAGACATGTATTAGCAGCTTTCGTTCACGCCGGCCGATGCCCCAGGAGCCTACCCGGCGAAGGTTTATTCGAGAGTTCAATAATAGTTCCGGCTGTCCATTGACCGGACAACGAAGTCCAACATGCGGACGCACAAAAAAATCTCACCCTGTGGTCCGGGCCACATTACCTCACCATGGCCTCACGCGCCGGTGACCCCTCCGATAGGGAAATGTCACAGCACGTTTACAAACGGCGCCCGTCCACGAAATGCACGAAACCTACCTTGGAATAACAACGTCCCCCACCAAGGAGCCACTCCGTGACTGTTGACCGCTCCGCAGAAGAACTGGCCCCCGCCCAGTCCACTGCCACCGCAGCCCCCGCCCTTGAACACCGCCCCGGCCGCTGGATTGCCAACTGGGATGCCGAAGACAAGGGCCAGTGGGAAGCCGAAGGCCGGTCCATCGCCAAGCGCAATCTCTACTGGTCGATCTTCGCCGAATTCCTCGGTTTCGTCGTCTGGCAGCTGTGGTCCATCGTGGTGGTCCAGCTGCCCGCAGCCGGCTTCACCTTTGATACCAACCAGATCTTCTGGCTCATCTCCATCCCCAGCCTGGTAGGCGCTACGCTCCGAATCCCGTACACCTTCATGGTTCCCAAGTTCGGTGGCCGGAACTGGACCATCGTCTCCGCCCTCCTCCTCCTGATTCCCACCACGGGCCTGGCCATCTGTGTCTCGAACCCGGAAACGCCCTTCGGCGTCATGCTCCTGATGGCCGCACTCGCCGGTTTCGGTGGCGGTAATTTCGCCAGCTCGATGGCCAACATCACCTTCTTCTACCCCGCCCGCGAAAAGGGTTGGGCGCTGGGCCTGAACGCAGCCGGCGGAAACCTGGGTGCCGCCGTCGCGCAGCTCGTTGTTCCCATCGCCATCACCCTGCTGGCGGCCGGAACGGTGAACCTGCCGATGGCTGGCATCATCTGGATTCCGCTGATCATCATCGCCGCCTTTGGCGCCTACAAGTACATGAACAACCTCACCAGCGCCAAGGGTGATGTGGCCGGCTCGCTAGCCGCCCTGAAGGAACCGCACCTGTGGATCATGGCGTTCCTGTACATCGGCACTTTCGGTTCCTTTATCGGCTTCGCAGGCGTCTTCCCCAAGCTCATCAAGGACTACTTCCCGGACTTCTCGTCCATCCATGTCGGCGCAGTTGCACTCTCGTTGGCCTTCCTCGGCCCGCTGGTTGGCTCCCTGGCCCGCCCCTATGGTGGCCGTATGGCTGACCGCATGGGTGGGGCACGGATGACCATTGCTTCGTTCGCCTCCATGGCCGTCATCACCCTGACCATGATCTGGACGTTGCCGCTGAAGAACTTCTGGCTCTTCCTCACCTTGTTCCTGCTGCTCTTCCTGGCCAGCGGGTTTGGAAACGGTGCAACGTACCGGATGATCCCCGTCATCTTCGCAACGTCCAGCCGTGCAGCACGCTCCGGAGCACCCAGTGCCACCACCGCGCGGCTCGCGTCCTCCTCCCTGGGCCTGATCTCAGCGATCGGCGCCTACGGCGGATTCGTCATCCCGCAGGTACTGAATGCCTCCAATACGGCCAGCGGCTCCTACACCCCGGCGTTCTACGGATTCGTTGGAGCCTATGTCCTGATGCTCACCGTCTGCTGGGTCTGCTACATCCGCCCCGCCCAGAAGCGCAACACGATCGGACACATCTAGATGCCCAACGGCGCCGATACCCACTGCCCCTACTGCGCGCTCCAGTGCGCCATGACGCTGACCCCGGCTGCACCCGCAGTTCCGGGGGCAGCGGCAACGCCCGCCGCAGAACCGGCCACACCCGCCGTGCCCTTGGAAGTTTCCGGGCGCGACTTCCCCACAAACCGGGGCGGGCTGTGCCGCAAAGGCTGGACATCGGCGTCGTTGTTGCATCACAACGGCCGCGTCACGGAGCCGATGCTCAAAGGTTCCGACGGCGTGCACCAGCCCATCTCCTGGGACCAGGCGCTCATGCTCATCACCGCAGCCGTCAAGGACACCCAGGCTCAGTACGGAAATGATGCCGTGGGAGTCTTCGGGGGTGGCGGCCTCACCAACGAGAAGGCTTACCTGCTGGGCAAGTTCGCCCGGCTCGCCCTGAGGACGTCCCGGATCGACTACAACGGCCGGTTCTGCATGTCGTCCGCGGCCGCCGCCGGCAACCGCGCCTTCGGCGTGGACCGCGGTCTCCCCTTCCCGGTCACGGACCTCGACACCGCGTCGGTGATCCTCATGCTCGGTTCAAACGTTGCCGAGACGATGCCGCCGTTCGTCCAGCACCTGCAGGGCGCGCGCGATGCCGGTGGGCTGATCGTGGTGGACCCCCGCCGCTCGGCTACTGCAGCGTTCACGTCCGACGGCGGCGGCCTCCACCTGCAGCCGACGCCCGGCACCGATTTGGCCCTCCTTTTGGGCATCAGCCATGTGGTGGTCCACGAAGGGCTCACCGATGCCTCGTACGTCGAGAAGAACACCAGCGGCTACGCGGCCGTGGTTCGCAGCCTCTCTGCGTTCTGGCCGGAGCGCGTCCAGTCCATCACCGGCGTCCCCGCCACCCTCATCCGCGAGACGGCCCGACGACTGGCCCAAGGCGCCCGCGCCGGTGGCAGCTACGTCCTCAGCGGCCGCGGCGTGGAACAGCACGTAGACGGCACCGATACCGCTACTGCGGCAATCAACCTCAGCCTGCTCCTTGGACTGCCCGGCTCAGCCCGCAGCGGCTATGGCACGCTCACCGGCCAAGGCAACGGCCAGGGCGGCCGCGAGCATGGCCAGAAGGCGGACCAGCTCCCGGGCTACCGCAAGATCACCGACCCCGCAGCGCGCGCCCACGTCGCCGGCGTGTGGGGAGTCGATGAGTCGCTCATCCCCGGCCCCGGCCTGCCCGCCGTCGAACTTCTCAAGTCGCTCGGAAAACCCGACGGCGTCCGTTGCCTCTTCGTGCACGGCGCCAATGTGGTGGTGTCCGCCCCGGACACCAACGCGGTCATCCAAGGTCTTCGCAGACTGGACTTCCTGGTGGTTTGCGACTTCTTCATGTCCGAGACCGCTGCCGAAGCTGACCTCGTTTTGCCGGTTACCCAGTGGGCCGAGGAAGAGGGCACGCTGACCAACCTCGAAGGCCGCGTGATCCGTCGCCGGCGTGCGTTGACGCCTCCCCCGGGTGTCCGGAGCGAGCTGTGGCTCATGGCCCGGCTGGCGGAGCTTCTTGAGGCCCCTTCGACTTTCAGCGATGATCCCGAGACTGTTTTCGAGGAGCTACGGCTGGCTTCTGCTGGTGGTCTGGCCGATTACTCGGGCATCGACTACGCCATGCTGGACCGCGGCGAAGCTGCCTACTGGCCCTACCCTGTGGGCAGCACCGGCACCCCGCGGCTCTTCGGCGATGGGTTCGCCCACGCCGATGGCCGCGCAGTGATGGTTCCCGTCACTCCCTCCAAGCGGGCTGTGCGTTCCTTTGCGGACGACTCCCTGGCACTCGCCACGGGCCGGCTGCTGGAGCACTACCAGTCCGGCGCCCAGACCCGCCGCGTGAGCGAGTTGATGGCGTCGCAGCCGCAGGCCCGGCTCCTCATCCACCCAGGCACCGCAGCTGCCCGCGGTATCGCCGACGGCGACTACGCCACCGTCACGAACGAACGCGGCGAAGTACTTTGCCGGGCTGAACTCAGCACCACAGTCCGACCGGACACCGTCTTCCTGCCGTTCCACTTCCCCGGCCAGGAAAACGCCAACCGCCTCACCGAAGCGGCAACAGACCCCATCTCCGGCATGCCGGAATTCAAGACCAGCCGGGTATGGGTCCGGCGGGCAGTCTCCACAAAGGATCTGGCCTCGAGCACAGGTCCTGCCGGGACGCGGCTGCCACTGCACGTCAAGGAGGCATCATGAGCGAACGCATTGTTGTAGTTGGATTCGGGCCTGTGGCATCGCGGCTCATTGACGAACTGCTCCCCGCCGTTCGCACTGGACTGGTGCAATTGCTGGTGGTGGGTCAGGAGATCGAGGCTGCCTACAACAGGGTCATGGTTGCAGAGCTCGGCGTTGGCCGCACCACAGCCGAGGCTTTGGCGATGGCCGATGCGTCCGAGTTGACGTCCGACGGCGTTGACGTCCGGTTGGGCATCAAGGTCAACCGGATCGACCGCGCCCGCCAGCACGTAGTCCTCTCGGACGGCACCACTGAACACTACGACCGGCTGGTGTTCGCCACCGGTTCCCGTCCTGAGATTCCCAACCTGACCGGACTCAACCCGGATCCCTCCCGGCCCGTCCTTCCGGCCGGAGTTACAGCTTTGCGTGATCTACGGGACGCTGCCGTGCTTCGCGCCGCGGTTGCCGAAGGCAAGCGTGTTGTGGTGCTGGGTGGCGGCGTGCTGGGTCTTGAGACCGCCCTCGCGGCCGCCGAAGAGGGCGCCCAGGCCACCGTGGTGCACAACGGGCCCTTCCCCCTGGGACGCAGCATCGACCGCGGCAGCGGCTCCGTCCTCACGAACAGCCTGCGCGCCGGTGGCGTCCGGATGGCCGGCAACGCACGTTCCACCGGAGTGGAGACGGCCGGACCCGGCGGCAGCTTCTCGGCCTTGCTGCTGGATGACGGTTCCGCGATCGACGGCGATCTGCTGGTGTTGTCCTGCGGTGTCCGGCCCCGTATCGAACTGGCTGAGGGATGTGGGCTTCCTGTCGCCTCCGGCATTCTGGTGGACCACCATCTCCGGACGTATCACGAGCCGCACATGTTCGCGATCGGTGACTGCGCGGAAGTGCGCTGCCCGGACGCTTCCTGCGTTGATTGCCGTACCGCAGGTGGGCCTTCCGGCTTGGTGGGCCCGGGGTGGCGGCAGGCCGAATGGCTGGCCGAGTACTTGGTGGTTCTGGCCCGTGACGGCCAGGCTGCCGCGGATGCACTGGAGGCGTTGCCCAAGGAGAAGCCCGGAGTGGTGGTCTTGAAGGCGCGGGGCATCAACCTTGCAGTGGCCGGCGACAACCAGGCCGATCCTTGGGATGAGGAGTTGTTGGAAGCCGGAGCTGTTGCCGGACGTGCCCGTCGGCAGATCTCCCAATGGGCAGATCCGGAGCACGGCCGTTACGTGAAGATGACCACGCGCGGCGGGGTCCTGGAGGGCCTCGTAGCTGTGGGCATGCCCAGGACTGCAGCTGAACTCGTGGTGCTTTTCGAGCGTTCCTCTGAGTTGCCTGCCGACCGGTCCTTGCTGCTCCGGCTCGATGGGCCTGACCAGCTTGACGCCGGCGCAACCAGCAACGATCCCCAGCGGACCGTGTGCCGTTGCGCAGGGGTCAGCGCGGCCAGCATCGAGGACTCCGTTGTTGAAGGCTGCAGCACGGTCGGCGAGGTCTCCAAGGCCACCCGCGCCGGAACTGGCTGTGGAGGATGCCATGAGGACATCAAGGGGATCATCGAAAAACATTTCCAAGCGGCTGCCGCCTGACGCCGCGTAGCTCTCTAGACTTCTCGGGTGAACATCTCCGAACAAGCACCCGGCGTCTTTTTCGTGGAGGGACCGGCGTCCAACTGGCTCATTGTCCGTGACGACTCAGGCTTCATCCTGATCGACGGCGGCTACCCCGCCGACCGTGACCTGGTCTTGGAGTCCGTCCGTGGGCTCGGCCTGGATCCCGCGGCAGCCAAGGCAATGTTGATCACGCATGGACACGTGGACCATACAGGATCCGCCGCCTACTTCTCCCGAACCTTTAGCACACCCATCCTCTGCTCCCCCGAGGAACTTGCCCATGTGCAGGGCAAAGAGAAGCATCAGGTCACGTTCGGCCAGGTCTTGGTCCGGGCGTGGCGGCCCAAGGTGTTCCACTGGATGCTGCACGTCATCAATGCCAAAGCCCTCCAAGCAGAGCCGGCCACACGGGCCGAGGCCTGGACCCAGGAGAAGCTCCAAGGCCTGCCGGGAAAGCCTGAAGCGATCCTTCTTCCCGGCCACACCCCGGGCAACGTTGCTTTGCTGCTGCCAACCGCCCAGGCGATCGCCGTGGGAGATTCGTTCGTCAGCGGGCACCCGATCAGCCCTATGTCCGGCCCGCAGATGTTGCACCGGATGTACCACTCGGACCCGGCGGCGGCGTTAGGGGCTACTCATCGGCTCGATGATGTTGACGCTTCAGTGGTCCTCCCGGGACACGGCCCTGCCTTGAATATGCCCCTCGCTGAAGCCCTTTCGGCGCTGCGCAAGCAGTACTGAGCCGGTCTACTCAGCCAAGAGCTCGTCCGCCAAGGCCGAAGCGAAGGCAGTGACCAAAGCCGATTTACGGCGCCCGGCCATGGTCTGGATTTGTCCCTCCCGCTGGAGGAAGACCGTGTTGTCCACGGGGATGAAAACAAGACCAGCGTCTTCGCGTGCCGGGACCGTAAACCTGCTCATCAGCGCCACTCCAGCGCCGCTCCGGGCAAAGGCAAGAATGGGTCCCACTTGATCCGTTTCCAGGACGATCTCAGGGCTAAGTCCTTCCCGCTGGACGGCGATATCAAAGAGCTCACGCTGGGTAATCCCTCGTCCGGGGAGGGCAAGTTTTTCCTCGCAAAGCTCCTTGAGAGACACCGAATCCCGAGCTGCCAGCCGATGATCGCGCGTGACAGCAGCCAAGGCAGGAGCCGGTAAGGAATACTCCACAGTGACATCACGCTGGGGCCCGAGGGCAAACACCGCGGCAATGTCAGCCTTGCCGTCGATCACTTGACGCGTGGCCTCTGCTGAGGGCACGACCACCAGGTTGAACACAACGTCGCTGTAGCTGGCTACCATCGTTGCGATGGCCGCAGGCACCCTGCAGTGAGCCAGCCCTTCCGCACTGGCAACCTTGATGACGCTGGTTCGCCGAGACTCCGTATCCCGCAGTTCCTGGAGCAGAGATTCTCCTTCGAGTTCGCTCCTGCGAGCATGCGCCAACACCAATCGCCCAGCCTCGGTAAGCATCATGCCCCGCGGGTGCCTGAGGAAGAGCGGAGCTCCGGCCGAGGATTCCAGCTTGCTCATTTGACGGCTGATGGCTGATGGCGAGACGTGGAGGATTTCTGCGGCCTCAGTGATGGATCCGGTACCGGCGACCTCGCGGAAATAGATCAGCGATGTTGGCAACAGCTGCACGTCGCACGCTTCCCTTCGATTTGCATTCAAGTCAAAGCTTATTGAGAAAAGGATACTGGTTAGTGAGTCAGGCCACATCTAGAGTCGGAGTTAGCCACCACGATTCGAGGAACAAAGCCCATGACTCTACGCACCGAAATCCTTGCTGCAGCTAATGATCACATCGACTCTGGAACGTTTCTCAGTGAACTGCGCACAGCGGTCTCCTACCCGACAGAGAGCGGCAAGCCTGAGGGAAGAGATGCACTGAATGCATATCTGGACGACATCCTCACCCAGTTGTTGGAGGACATGGGGTGCGCCGTGGATCGGTGGGACCGGTGGGACGGCAGCGACAACTCGTTCCTGCTCGGCACCCGCATGGAAAGCCCTGAGCTCCCCACGGTCCTCTGCTACGGACACGCCGATGTGGTGGACGGCCACGAGGGACGGTGGGCAGGAGGCCGTAATCCGTGGGAAGTTTCCGTTCAAGAAGGTCACTGGTACGGCCGGGGCACCGCCGACAACAAGGGCCAGCACTTGGTAAACCTGGCAGCCCTCCGGCTTCTGCTTGCCCACCAGGGAAAGCTTGGCTTCAATCTCAAATTCCTGTTCGAATGCGGCGAAGAGATTGGCTCGCCCAACCTGGCCGAGTTCGCGGCCTCGCACCAGGATGAGCTCTCCGCTGATGTCTTCATCGCATCCGATGGTCCCCGCCTCAACGCCCATACTCCGACGATCTTCCTTGGCGCCCGGGGCGGCGCAAGCTTTGAGCTCACGGCCAAGCTGCGGCCCAGCTCCTACCACTCGGGCAACTGGGGCGGGCTCCTTCGGAATCCGGCCACCACCCTGGCAGCCGCCATCGGCACACTGGTGGACGGACATGGCCGGGTTCAGATACCCGGCCTGCTGCCTGTAGCGCTACCGGGCTCCGTCCGGCGAGCCCTTGCCGGCGTCGAAATCTTGCCGGGGCCCGAAGACCCTGCCGTTGATGAGGGCTGGGGCGATGAGAGCCTCAGCCCTGCTGAGCGGGTCTACGGCTGGAACACGCTGGAAGTCCTGGCCCTGGGCGCTGCTGACCTGGAAAACCCCGTCAACGCCATTCCCGGAACCGCGCAAGCAATCCTGCAACTTCGATACGTCACCGGAACAGACACCAACGGGTTGGAGCGCCGACTTCAGGACCATCTGGACGCCAAGGGCTTTGACATGGTCAAGGCCCGGGTCACCACGGTCTTTCCTGCCAGCAGGTTGGACCCGGACAATCCTTGGGTTGCCTGGGCCAGCCAGTCCATCACGGAGACCACGGGCACGGCACCGGCGATCCTGCCCAACATTGGCGGCTCCCTCCCCAACCACGTTTTCGAAGACATCCTGGGGCTGCCGACACTCTGGGTCCCGCACTCCTACCCCGGTTGCCTGCAGCACGCGCCCAACGAACACATGCTCGAGTCCATCGCCCGCGAAGGCCTGCAGATCGCGTGCGGGCTCTTCCACGATCTAGGCCAAGCCCAGGTTCCTGTCCTGGAGCAACGCCGCACAGCAGCCCACGCCTGAATCCCACTACGTATCATCGAGGGAACACCATGACAACAACGCCCAACGCCGGTCCTGCGCAGCAGCCGGCACCTGTTGGCATCAACGACGACGTTGTACGCCCGCAGTCCAGGAAATCGACCACGCGAGGAATTGCCGCCGCGACGGTCGGTAATGCCCTGGAGTGGTTCGACATGGGCATCTATGCCCTGCTTGCCATCTACATCGGCCGCAATTTCTTCCCGGCCGAAAACCCGGCAGTGGAGCTAATCCAAGCCTTTGCCGTCTTTGGCGCCTCCTACCTGATCCGTCCCCTGGGCGGCCTCATCCTTGGCTCCTACGCAGACAGGAAGGGTTTGAAAAAGGGCCTCATGCTGACCATCCGCCTGATGGTGATCGGCACGGCGATGATCGCCTTCATGCCTGGCTACGACCAGATTGGCATGCTCGCCCCGATCGGCATCATCCTTGCCCGCCTGGTCCAAGGCTTCTCGGCTGGTGGTGAGTTTGGTGCCGCGACGTCGTTCCTCATCGCCCAAGACTCCAAGCGCAAGGGCTTCCTGGGAAGCTTCCAGTTCGCCAGCCAAGGCTTGGGATCGCTGATGGCAGCCATCTTCGTCGCCGTCCTCACCTCCGTGCTTTCCGCATCGGACATGACCGAGTGGGGCTGGCGCATCCCCTTCATTTTCGGGCTGTTGGTGGGCCCGGCGGGCTACTTCATCCGGAAGCATGTGGATGAAGCGCCGATCGTCCGCAGCGACGACGACGCCGGAGCCTCGGGATCCCCCATCCTGGATGTTTTCAAGACCCAAAAGCTCGGCATCTTCATTGCTGCAGGCGCCTTGGCCATTTCCACGGCAGTGAACTTCATCCTCCAGTACATGCCTACGTACGGGATCAAGCAGTTGGGACTCGACCCGTCAGCTTCGTTCAGCTGCCTGGTGATCACGGGCGTCATCCTCACCTTCGGGACACCCGTGGTGGGGCACCTCTCGGACAAGTTCGGGCGACTGAGGATCATGATCCCCACGGTCATTCTGACCGCACTGATGGTGATCCCGCTGTTCCTCTGGCTGACTGCCGGGAGGTCCTTCCTGGTTCTGGCCACCACAATGACCATTCTCGGTTGCCTGAAGGCCGCCTACTTCGGAGCATTGCCCTCGGTGATGTCGGACGCCTTTGATGCACGTTCCCGGGCAACCGGACTGTCCTTCAGCTACAACGCTTCCGTGGCGGCCTTCGGTGGCTTCACTCCCATGATCGCCGCGTACCTCATCGAGATCACAGGACAGGATGTCGCCCCTGCCTACTACTTGGCCATCCTGGCTTGCCTGAGCCTGGCGGCGTTGGGAGCCGGCCTCAAGTACCGGGGCATCCGCTAAGTCGCTGGACGCAGAAACGCCCGCCTCGATGGCTCGCTGCGCAGGGTGCCGTGCGAACGGCATGGTGCGCAGCGAACCGTCGAAACGGGCGTCGGCGTTTGAACCTACATGTGCACGTGCAAGCGCCGTGCGGCCTCAGAAATGGATCCCGTGAGCGACGGGTACACCGTGAAGGCGCTGGCGACGTCGTCCACGTGGAGCTTCTGGGTCACGGCCACGGAGATCGGGAAGATGAGCTCGGAAGCGTTCGGGCCAACCACCACGCCACCAATCACGGTGCCTGATCCCTTGCGGGCGATGATCTTGACGAAGCCGTCCTTGGTGTTGCGCATCTTGGCGCGGGCATTGCTGAGCAGGGACAGCATCACCACGTCGCCCTGGTACTTGCCGGAGGCGAGATCGGCCTCGGAAACGCCTACGGAGGCGATTTCCGGGGAGGTGAAGATGTTGGACGCCACCTGGTTGAGCTTGAGCGGCTTCACGCCGTCGCCCATGAAGTGCGCGATGGCGATGCGGCCCTGCATGGCGGCTACAGAAGCCAGGGCGAAAACGCCTGTGCAGTCGCCGGCAGCGTAAATGTTGGGGGCGGTGGTGCGGGAAACGCCATCCACCTTGATGTGGCCGGACTCCGTGAGGGTCACACCGGCTTCTTCAAGACCGATTCCGGCCGTGTTCGGTATGGATCCAACACACACCAGGCAGTGCGAGCCTGTCACGACCGATCCGTCACCCAAGGTGACCTTCACGCCGTCGTCCGTCCGCTCGACGGCGTTCGCGCGTGACTTCGACAAAACGCGGACGCCCCGACGCTCGAAGACGCCCTCCAGCAGCTTGGCAGCGTCCGTGTCCTCGCCGGGAAGGACCTGGTCGCGGCTGGAAATCAGGGTGACCTTGGATCCCAGGCCGTTGTAGGCGGACGCGAACTCCGCGCCGGTAACACCGGATCCCACCACGATCAGCTCTTCGGGGAGCTCGTCCAGGTTGTAGATCTGGGCCCAGTTGAGGATGCGTTCGCCGTCGGGCTTGGCCGTGGGGAGTTCGCGCGGGTGGGCGCCGACAGCCAGCAGGATGGCGTCGGCATCGATGGTGCGGGTTCCTTCGAGGGTCAGGACCTCGATGGTGTTGTTGTCCAGCAGCTTGCCGGAACCGATCACGATCTCCACGCCCAGTCGCTCAAGGCCGGCACGGATATCCTCGGACTGTCCATGGGCCAGGTTCAGGACACGATCATTGATGTGCTTAAGGTCTGCACGGGGCTTGGACGCGGTGCCGTCGCCGTCGAACTTCACTCCCAGCTCGTCCGCCTCACCGACGCGGGTCATGAGGTCGGCGGTGGCAATGAGGGTCTTGGAAGGCACGACGTCGGTCAGCACGGCTGAGCCGCCGAGGCCTGCCCGCTCAACGATGGTGACGTGGGCGCCGAGTGAGGCGGCCACCATGGCAGCTTCATATCCGCCGGGACCACCTCCCAGGATCGCGATACGGGGGGCACTGAAGTCAACTTGGGTGGTCACAATCCTCAATTCTCGCTCATTGCCACGCCGGCTGCCACTCAGTCCACCCTCACCAGCACCCGGGTCCCTACCAAAGTCCCGTGGCCGCAAGGTAGCTTGTACCAGTGAGTAACACTGAGCTGATGAACACAGACCCTTTCGAAGCCGCACAGGCCGCCGCTGACTTCATTGCCGCGGAGACCGGCGTCGAGTCCCACGATGTAGCACTGGTGCTCGGATCCGGCTGGGCGGAGGCCGCGGACCTTATTGGTGAAACCACCGCCACACTCAACGCCTCGGAGGTCCCGGGCTTCCACAAACCAGCAGTCGTGGGCCATGTGGGCACCATCCGCTCCGTCCTCACCAAAGAGGGCAAGCGGGCCCTGGTCCTCGGCGCCAGGACGCACTACTACGAGGGCCGCGGTGTACGTTCAGTGGTCCACGGCGTCCGCACCGCAGCAGCCGCCGGATGCAAGACCCTGGTCCTTACCAACGGCTGCGGCGGTCTCAACGAGGCGTGGACCCCGGGCACTCCCGTGCTCATCAGCGACCACATCAACCTCACCGCAACTTCACCGCTTGAGGGCGCTACGTTTGTTGACCTCACCGACCTCTATTCCTCACGCATCCGCGATCTTGCCCGCGAAGTCGATTCCTCCCTGCAGGAGGGCGTCTACGCCCAGTTCACGGGCCCGCACTACGAAACGCCGGCCGAGGTGCAGTACGCCAAGCGCATCGGCGCCGACATGGTGGGCATGTCCACCGCGCTTGAAGCGATCGCCGGCCGCCATGCGGGAATGGAAGTTTTCGGCATTTCGCTGGTGACCAACCTCGCCGCAGGTATCAGCCCGGTCCCCCTGAGCCACGCGGAGGTCCTGGAAGCCGGGCAGGCCGCGGGCAAGCGGATCTCCAAGCTCCTGGCTGAGATCATCGCCAAGCTCTAAGACGAACCCCAAAGAATGCGTGGTCACTGGCAGGTGGCCACGCATTCCTGTTTAAGGGTGCGCGTCGGCGTGTGCGCTAACAATCGGGGGCGGGAAGTAAATGCACAGCAGATTCCCAGAATAAATCTGATTTGTTGCGCAACATTTGACCTGCCTGGCCGGAAATGTCACGCGCGCACGTTGGCAATGTAAGCGCTTGCGCATCTACCGGCGGGTAGCCTCCCGGGCAGATGAAATGCCCTTTGATTTGCGACCTAACACGTGTCTAGCGTGGAGAGTGCTCCGGTAAGTCGACGTGCCGGAACACACCGCGACGAGGGCCCCGCATGGACTCGTCGCCACCTCGAAACGATGGCGTCCTTCGAAGACGCTTCCAGCGGATCGACGGACGCCTGAGTAAAAGAACCCCTCATCAGGGGACAGGGCATGCGCCCCACTCCACGAAGTCCAACACTCCGCGAGAAGAGCAAGCATGAACACGCACTCAACCCCTCTACGGCCACGCCGCCGTCTGCGACAGGCAGTAGCCGTCGCCGCTGCAGCCAGCGTGGCAGGCAGCATCCTGCTGGTCACGCCCGCTGCGCAGGCCAACCTGCCGGCCGACCCGCCGTCGAGCACCATGCCGGCACCTACGCCCGGCTTCCCGCTGCCAACCACCCATACGCAGCAGGCCTACGACCCGGCAGCAGACTTCACGTCCAAGTGGACGCGCGCCGACGCCAAACAGATCATGGCCCAGAGCAACCCCAACGTTGCACCGGGCCAGAACTCCATGAGCCCCAACGTCACCATGCCGGAAATCCCCAAGGACTTCCCGGCCATGAACGACGACGTCTGGGTATGGGACACCTGGTCCCTGACCGACGAGAACGCGAACCAGATCAGCTACAAGGGCTATGACGTCATCTTCTCCCTGGTGGCTGACCGGCATGCAGGCTACGGCTTCGACCAGCGCCACTGGAACGCCCGGATCGGCTACTTCTTCCGGAAGACCAACGCCGATCCTGCCAAGGACAAATGGAACTACGGCGGACACCTGTTCCTGGACAACACGTCCATCGGAAACACGGAATGGTCCGGTTCCACCCGCCTCATGCAGGGCAACAAGATCAACGTGTTCTACACGGCCACCACGTTCTATGACATCGCCGAACGCAACGCCGGTGGGGGTGGAATCGCCCCCGACGCGGCCATCGCCAAGGCCCTGGGCACCATCCATGCCGACAAGAACGGCGTGAGCTTTGATGGCTTCCAGCACACCAAACTGCTGGAACCGGACGGAAAGCTGTACCAGAACAAGGCCCAGAACCCGGGCTTCGCTTTCCGTGATCCGTACACGTTCGCGGACCCCGCACACCCGGGCAAGACCTTCATGGTCTTCGAAGGCAACACCGGTGGCACCCGGGGCTCCTACAAGTGCAAGCAGGAAGACCTGGGCTACCAGCCCGGCGATCCCAACGCCGAAACCGTGGCCCAGGTCAACAGCACCGGCGCTTGGTACCAAACAGCAAACGTGGGCCTGGCAGTCGCAGACAACAAGGACCTGACCAAGTGGAGCTTCCTTCCGCCGATCCTGTCTGCAAACTGCGTCAACGACCAGACTGAGCGTCCCCAGATCTTCATCCAGAACGAGAACGGGAAGAACAAGTACTACCTGTTCACCATCAGCCACCAGTTCACCTACGCGGACGGCATGCGCGGTCCCGACGGCGTGTACGGCTTTGTTGGCAACGGCGTCCGTTCGGACTACCAGCCGGTCAACAACAGCGGCCTGGCCCTGGGTTCCCCCACGGACCTGAACATGCCGGCCAACGCCCCGGAAGGCCCGGACCCCCGACAGAATGGCCGCCAGTTCCAGGCCTACTCGCACTACGTGCAGCCCGGAGGCCTGGTGCAGTCGTTCATCGACAACGTGGACGGTGTCCGCGGCGGTTCACTCTCACCCACCGTGAAGATGAACTTCAAGGGCGGAGTGACGCAGGTTGATCGCAGCTTCGGCCAGAACGGCCTCGGCCCGTTCGGCTACCTGCCCACCAACGTCCGCGTCGGCGGCGAAGGCCACTACAAGTAGGCCATAAAACCCTGGCCGTGAGGCCGCGGCAGGGGTGTTGGCTCCAGAAGGGCCAGCACCCCTGCCACCCCAACCCCTTCAGGATTTTCCCCATGACTTATCCCAACCCCCACCTGTCCCGCCGCCATTTACTGGCCGCAAGTGCCGCCGTCGTGGTCGCCTTTTCTGCCGCTTCCTGCACGGCCAGTCCGACGCCGTCCCCCACCTCGACGGGTCCGGCACCTACCGCTTCGGATCCTTGGCGGCCCGTTGCCCACCTGACGGCTGAAAAGAACTGGCTCAACGACCCCAATGGCCTCGTCTTCCACGACGGGACCTACCACGCGTTTTACCAGTACAACCCGCGCGGAAACTCGTGGGGCAACATGTCCTGGGGCCACTCCACCAGCACAGACCTCGTGCACTGGGAACAGCGTCCCGTGGCCATGGAAGCCAGCCCCGAGGAAGAGATCTTCTCCGGCTGCATCGTCATGGACACGAACAACGCTTCCGGACTGGGATCGGCAGGGAATCCGCCGATGGTGGCCCTCTACACCAGCGCTTACGGGAAGAACGGTGCACTCCCCCAGGGCGCGCAGGCACAGTCGCTCGCCTTCAGCCTGGATAACGGGACCACTTGGCAGAAGTACCGGGGCAACCCTGTGCTGAACCTCGCGCCCACGAACAACAACTTCCGCGATCCCAAAATCACGTGGTATGAGCCGGGCGGTTACTGGGTGATGACCACCGTGGTGGCCGACGCCCAAGTCGTCAAAATGTTCAAGTCCACCGATCTGCTCCAGTGGGATTACTTGAGTGATTTCTCGGGAGTCGGAGCCCAAGGAGGGCTCTGGGAGGTGCCCGAACTTCTCCAGATGAAGGTAGAAGGTTCCACCGCGAAGAAGTGGGTGATGCTGCTCAGCATCAACCCCGGCGGTATAGCTGGCGGCTCGGGCATGCAGTACTTCGTCGGTGAATTCGACGGGACCCGCTTCACAGCCGAAAACGCGGCCGCACCGGATGCCCCACTCAACGAATCCCAGTGGCTGGACCATGGCGCCGACTATTACGCGGCCAACTCCATCTCCGGCGCGCCCGGTGACAAACCCGTGCTGCTTGGCTGGATGGGCAACTGGGACTACGCCCAGCATGTTCCCACCACTCCGTGGCGAGGTTCCATGGCGATTCCGCGCGAGCTCACCTTGGTTCGCGGAGAGCGCCGTTTCGAACTGCGGTCCGTCATCGCCTCCGCAGCAAGAACGGCACTTGAACGCGCCGGCAGTGAAGTCAAAGGCAAAAACCTCACCATCGGCTCCTCACCGCAGGCACTCGGCGAGGACTTCACGGGCCGCGCCCAACTGATCGAACTCGAGATGGAACTGACCTCTGCCCGCGAAGCCGGACTGATCCTCCGCCAATCGCCCGATGCCAATGCGGGCCTGCGTATCTCCTACAACAAGGAGAACCACACTCTCAGGGTGGACCGGTCCAAGGCCGGAACGGGCAACTTCTCTGAAAAGTTCAGCCCATTTCACGAAGTGGCCCTGCCATCCTCCGGGAACAAGGTCCATCTGACCATCCTCTTGGATTCGTCCTCTGTGGAAGTCTTCGCCGGAGACGGAGCTGCGGTTGTTTCGGACACGTTCTTCCCGGACTGGGACGACACGGGTTCTTCAGGGTTCAGCCTGGATGGCGACACGGACTTCACCGTGCGAACGCGCTCACTTTAGTGCCGCCGATGAGCGGGATCCCACCCATTAAGACCCCTCTTGAGGGAAGGGATCTTGCCCCTCGTTGCCCCTTCGCGGCTCATTGAGGATAGTTTTGTCCCTATGACATCCAGCGATGCCGCATTTGAACAGCTGCTCACCGACGCCCGCGAATGGGCATCCCAAGACCCGGATCCGGCGACGTCGGCCGCTCTCGTGGAGCTCGCCGAACTCGCCAGTGGCGGTGATGCGGGAGCAGCCCAGGAGCTGGGCGACAGCTTCAACGGCACCCTGCAGTTCGGCACTGCCGGCCTCCGCGCAGCACTGGGCCCCGGTCCCAACCGCATGAACCGCGTCGTTGTCCGTCGAGCCGCGGCAGGTTTGGCGGCTTTCCTCACCGAAGCAGTCGCTGCAGCTGCGCCGGGAACCCGGCCACGCGCCGTCGTCGGCTTTGATGCCCGCTACAACTCGGACATCTTTGCCGAGGAAACCGCGGCAATCTTCACCGCAGCAGGAATCGAGACGTTCCTCATGCCGGCGGCGCTCCCGACGCCGTTGCTCGCCTACGCGGTCAGGTCACTGGGGTGCGACGGCGGCGTGATGGTCACAGCCAGCCACAACCCGCCGCAGGACAACGGCTACAAGGTCTACCTGGGGCGGCACGCTGTGCCGGAGAGCGGGCGCGGTTCCCAGATCGTGGCCCCCTACGATGCAAAAATCGCGGCGAAGATCGAAGCTGTGGGTGCGCTGGACTCGATTCAGCTGGCCGCGGCCGGCTGGACCGTGCTGCCCAACGCCATCACCGCAGAGTATGAAACTGCCATGGCCGGCCTGGCAGATCGGGAACACTTTCCCGCCCGGGACCTCAAGATCGTCCTGACTCCCATGCACGGTGTGGGTGGCGAAACGGCCGTCTCAGTCCTTAATGCCGCAGGTTTCACGGACGTCACCCTGGTGGCTGAACAGGCGGCACCGGACCCTGACTTCCCCACTGTTGCCTTCCCCAACCCGGAAGAACCCGGCGCGCTTGACCTGGCTCTCGCGGCTGCCGCGGACTCGGATGCGGACATCGTTCTGGCCAATGATCCCGACGCCGACCGCGCCGCAGTCGCAGCCTTGGATCCCGCCACCGGTGCTTGGCGGATGTTGCGCGGGGACGAAGTGGGTGCGTTACTGGGCGCACATGTCGTAGCGCGCATGGCCGCCGGTGCGGGCGAAGAGACCCGGGGCGGCGTCTTCGCCAACTCGATCGTGTCCTCACGCCTTCTCTCACGGATCGCGGCAGCAGCCGGGTATGCGCACGAGGAAACGCTCACGGGATTCAAATGGATTTCCCGGGTTCCCGGCCTCACCTACGGGTACGAGGAAGCACTGGGTTACTGTGTGGCGCCCGAACTGGTGCGCGACAAGGACGGCATTTCCGCAGCAGTCCTGATCGCCGAATTGGCCGCCGCCGCCAAAGCTGAGGGCAGGACCATCTTCGACACCCTTGATGACCTGTACCTGGTGCACGGGCTGCACGCCAGCGACCAGTTGAGCATCCGGGTGGCAGACCTCGGGTTGCTCGACGCCATGATGAACCGCCTGCGGGTCAACCCGCCCGAAGCATTCGGAGGCTCCGCCGTCGAGGTCTTCACCGACTTGGCAGAAGGAAGCGAGGCCCTGCCGCCCACGGACGGTCTGCTGTATGTGACCAGGGACCTCACCCGCGTGATTATCCGTCCCAGTGGCACGGAGCCCAAGCTCAAGTGCTACCTGGAAGTCATCCAGGCCGTTGAGTCCGCGGCCGAACTGCCCGAGGCACGCCAAGCAGCACGGACCTCCCTGGACGATGTCCTCAGGGATGTCCGCGAAGCTTTGGGTTTGTAGGAGTCCTAGACTTCAACTTCGATGAAACCGTCCACCAAACGGGTGGCGAAGACGGCGAGCTTAAGTTCCGGGTTGGTGAAGCACTCCCCGGTTTCGAGGTCGTAGACCTCCTTGTGCAGTGGCGACGCGATGGTCGGCCTGCTGCCTCGGGATCCGATGATGCCGCGGGCCATGACGTTGGCCAGCGTTGCAGGATCCTGCTGTGCCACAGCGAAGACCTCGGTGGGCGCGGTGCGGAACAGAGCAACCTGGCGTCCGGCGATCAGTGCCGCTTCGCCCCAGGCCACTTCCAGTTCTGCCACCGGGCAAACACGCTGCCACGTGGCGGTGGTGGTCAGGTCCTCGGCACGGTCCAGAATTACGGTCATTTCAGCCCCTCTCACTGTGTCCGGGTGCTGGCATTTCCACCGTCACTCCCCCGGACCGGGCCACGCTTGCGGCCACTCCTCCACGCTAGGGCGGGGGTGTTTCAACAGGGGTGCGCGTTTGTGTCCAACGCGTAAAAGAGACCTCACGCCCCCGGAAATGCGTTTGTGATGCAGAAGTTAAGATCACGAAACATAAGGGAAACTGAAGCGAAACTGCCCGTCCCTAGGCTGGAACCACAAGTTGCGGAGATCCGTCTGCAACATCTGCGAAAGGCCCACCAGTGACCGGACACACTTCAAGTACAGAGAACCCGCGCCGCATCGTCGTCGTCGGCGGCGGTCCCGCTGCCCACCGTTTCGCCGATGCCATGGTCAACCGGGGACTTGAAGGTTGGCAGGTTACGGTGCTGACCGAAGAGGCCCACCTCCCTTATGACCGAGTGGCGCTGAGCAAGGCCCTCACCGAAACCGACGTGGACCTCACCCTGGGCGAGGCATCGATGTGGGACCACGAGGCCCTGACCCTCAAGACCGGCGAGCGCGCCGTCAAGATCGACACGGTTGCCAAGAGTGTGCTCACGGCCGCCGGCAACAAGTACGAATACGACCACCTGGTGGTTGCCTCGGGTTCGGATGCAGCCCGGCTTCCCATTCCCGGCGCCGAGCACACCCACGTTTACCGCACGCTCGAAGACGTCTGGGCCATTAACAAGGCCATCGCCGAGCTCAGCGCGAAGCTGGGACGCAAGGTCAACGCAGTCACCATCGGCGGCGGCCTGCTGGGGCTTGAGTCCGCGGCCGGTACCGAGCAGCTCGGTGCCACTCCGGTGGTCATCAACGGGTCGCCTTGGCTCATGAACACCCAGTTGGACGAAGGCGCAGGCCAGGCGCTCGGTCGGCTGATTGAAGCCAAGGGCTTCGAGGTCCACGGTGGCGTCTTCCCTTCGGAGGTTGTTACGGACGACGACGGCAACGTCACCGGAGTCCTCATGGCCGACGGCCGCACCATCGACGCCGACCTTGTCATCGTGGCTATCGGCGTCAAACCCCGCGACGACCTTTTCCGCGCGGCAGAAGGCGAAGAGCAGCTCTTCAGCTTGGGCCAGCGCGGCGGTGTGGTCATCAACGATTTCTGCGCTACCGAAGTGGACGGGATCTGGGCCATCGGTGAGGTGGCCAACTTCGAGGGCATGTGCTTGGGCCTCGTGGCTCCCGCCAACACCATGGCCGAGATCGTTGCCGACCGCCTGCACGGTGGCGAAGCGACCTTCCCGGGCTTTGACACTGCCACCAAACTCAAGTTGTCCGGCGTTGATGTTGCCAGCTTCGGTGACGCCTTCGCCCGGACCGAGCACTCCCTCGAAATCGTTTACGCCGACCCCGCCCGCGGCGTTTACCAGAAGATCGTCACCACCGATGATGCCAAGACCCTCTTGGGCGGCATTTTCGTCGGCGATGCTTCCCCCTACATGAGCCTCCGCCCGCTCCTGGGCCGCGAGCTCTCCGCCGAACCCGGTGCCTATCTGAGCGCTGCCGGCGGTGGCGAGGCCCCGGAGACCGAGCTCCCCGATGACGCCATCCTGTGCTCCTGCAACAACGTGGCCGCCGGAACCATCCGCGACACCATCAACGGTTGCGGCGCCTGCGAAGGCGACGCTCCTGTGCAGGAACTCGGCGAACTCAAGGGCTGCACGAGGGCCGGTACCCAGTGTGGATCGTGCGTCCCCATGCTCAAGAAGCTCCTCGAAGGCGAGCTGAAGAAGTCCGGCATCGAGGTCTCCAAGGCACTCTGCGAGCACATCAGCCTCTCCCGCCAGGAACTCTTCGACGCCATCCGCGTGCTGGAACTGACGTCCTTCGAAGAGATCATGGCCAAGTACGGCACCGGTGCGGGCTGCGATATCTGCAAGCCGACCATTGCCTCCATCCTGGCCAGCCAGCACTCCGCCTATGTCCTGGATGCCGGACGTGGCTCGCTGCAGGACACCAACGACCGCGCTTTGGCGAACATGCAGAAAGACGGCACCTACTCGGTGGTCCCCCGCATCGCAGGTGGCGAGATCACGCCCAAGGGCCTGGGCGTCATCGCGGCCGTTGCCGGGAAGTACAACCTCTACACCAAGATCACGGGCGGACAACGCATCGATATGTTCGGTGCCCGCCTTGAGCAGCTCCCGGACATCTGGAAGGAACTGGTGGATGCCGGTTTCGAGTCCGGACAGGCGTACGGCAAGAGCCTGCGCACGGTGAAGTCCTGCGTTGGATCCACGTGGTGCCGCTTCGGTGTCCAGGATTCCGTGGCGATGGCCATCGCACTGGAGCTCCGCTACCGGGGCCTCCGCAGCCCGCACAAGCTGAAGATGGGTGTCTCCGGTTGCGCCCGCGAATGTGCCGAAGCCCGCGGCAAGGATGTTGGCGTGATCGCTACGGCGGACGGTTGGAACCTGTATGTCGGCGGTAACGGTGGCGCCACCCCGGCCCACGCCCAGCTGCTCGCCAAGGATCTGGACGACGAAACCCTTCTGAAGTACATCGACCGCTACCTCATGTACTACATCCGCACCGCCGACCGCCTGCAGCGCACCGCTCGCTGGCAGGAGGAGCTTGACGGCGGCATCAAGCACGTCGAGGAGGTAGTGGTCAACGACTCCCTGGGCATCGCCGAAGAGCTTGAGGCAGCCATGGCCAAGCACATCGACACCTACGAGGACGAGTGGGCTGAGACGTTGAAGGACCCGGAGCGCCTCCGCCGTTTCCGTTCCTTCGTCAACGCTCCCAACCAGAAGGACGAATCCATCTCCTTCGTTCCTGAGCGGGGCCAGATCCGTCCGGCCACGAACGAAGAAAAGGGCGGTGTGCTCATTGCCTCCACCATCCCGGTCCGCAGCGAAACCGTCGGCGCAGAAAACTAGGGGTCTCCCATGCAGCTCACCATCGATCTCACCGGCCGTGACGTCCTCGTCACGGGATCGGACAAGTCCGCCCGCCAAGCAATCCGCCGCTACCAGAGCGCCGGTGCCCATGTGTACCGGCTGAGCACCCCGGAGGGTGTGCCCGGCGACGGCCAGCTCCCCGAGCGCCCGTTCCTGGTGGCAGTAGTGGACGACGGCGGGGCCGGCTGGCTGCCGCTGGTGGAACGCTGCCGCGACGCCGGAATCCCGGTTGCGTTCGAGCCCGCCCCGGGCGCTGAGGGCCACGTCACCCTGGTAGGCGGAGGCCCGGGGGCCCTGGACCTGCTGACGGTTGGTGCCGTTGACGCCTTGCGGGATGCCGACGTCGTGTTCTATGACCGGCTGGCTCCCTACCAGGAACTGGCCGACCTGACCTCTGCCGAGCTGGTGGATGTCGGAAAGCAGCCTGGCCTCCACAAGGTGACTCAGCGTGACATCGAGAAGCTCATGGTGGAAGCTGCCCTGCTGGGCAAGAACGTGGTCCGACTCAAGGGCGGCGATCCATACGTGTTCGGCCGCGGAGGCGAGGAAGTGGCCGCCTGTGTTGCGGCCGGCGTCCCGGTACGGGTGATTTCCGGTGTCACCAGTGCCATCTCCGTTCCTGCAGCGGCAGGGATCCCGGTGACACACCGCGAAGTGAGCCACATGTTCACCGTGGTGTCCGGCCACGCCCCGTTGACCGAGAAGGAGCACACCCACCTTGCCGGCCTTGGCGGCACGATCGTGGTCCTCATGGGTATCGGCACCCTTCCCCAGCTGGCGGCAGGCCTGCGTCGGGCCGGGATGAATTCGGACATGCCCATGGCCGTCGTTGAACGTGGCTACCGTCCGGGACAGCGCACCACCATCGCTGATCTGGGTACGATCGAAACTGCAGCCACCGGCTGCAGCAACCCGGCCGTTCTGGTCATCGGCGAGGTGGTCCGGGTGGCTGAAGCCAACCGCAATCATGCTGAAGCATCCGCTGAACTGAGCCGCCTCGCGGCTTCGCTCCTTGAAGCCTGAAGGTAAGAACACATGACTGTTGCACGCGCCCTCGAAGTCCACGACGCCACCGCCGCTCCGGGAGTATCCGAAGCGGCCGATGCGCCGCTGGATGGCTTCCGAATCGGCGTCACCTCGCACCGCCGTTCCCGTGACCTCATTGAGGCATTGGAGCGCCGCGGTGCGAGCGTGTTGCACGCCCCCGCTCTGAAGATCGCTCCTGTGCAGGAAGACATGGTCCTCATCGAGGACACCCGCACCATCATTGCGGCAAAGCCGGACATTTGTATCGCCACCACGGCTTACGGAATGCGCCGCTGGTGCGAGGCCGCGGACTCGTTCGGCATCGGCGAGCAACTCCTGGAAACCCTGTCCGCTTGCCGCATGTTCGTCCGTGGCCCCAAGGCCCGCGGTGCCGTGCGCGCTGCCGGTCTTGCCGACGTCGGAATCAGCAGTGACGAAACCACGGCCACGCTGGTGGACATGCTGCTGGCCGAAGGCGTTCGTGGCAAGATCGTGGCCGTGCAGCTGCACGGATACACCGACGTCCGCCAGCTGGAGCGGCTCCGCATGTCCGGCGCCACGGTCCTGACGGTGACCCCGTACCGCTGGGTGAAGCCCGACGGCGAGGACAAACTGCCGCGCCTGATCGAAGCCGTGGTGGGCGGGAACCTCGATGTACTGACGTTCACCAGCGCCCCCGCGGTGGATGCCATGTGGAGCACCGCTCACGAAATGGGCCTCTACCGGCAGCTCATCGAAGCCCTTAAGGGGCCGGTGACTGTTGCCGCGGTGGGGCCAGTCACCGCACAGCCACTGGTCGACGCCGGGCTGACGCCCCTTATCCCCGACCGCTACCGGATGGGTGCTTTGATCCGCTTGGTGACGGAGCACCTGTCCCTGAACCACGTGCGCCGTTTGGAAACCAAGAGCGCAACGATCGAGCTGCGTGGGCGCTGCCTGCGGATCAACGGTGAGGTGGTGGACCTTGCACCGGCCCCCCTCCTGCTGCTGCGGGCCCTGCTCGGCGCGGGCGGAGCGGTATTGTCCAGGGAAGCGCTCTCGGACCTGTTGGACCTGCGTGGCTCCGTGCACGCCCTGGACATGACAGTCAGCAGGCTGCGGTCCTCGCTGCCGGATGGCAAGCTCGTGGAGACCGTCGTGAAGCGCGGTTACCGGCTGCGGGCGTAGGTCCTCCGCTTCCTCGACCCCTGCCACGCTACGCCGCCTTCACCAGGGGAAGTTCGTCCCAGTTGGTGGTGTAGCGGGGGCTGAGCATGTCCCGTTTCATGGACCAGTCCGGGCCGCCCTTAATGCCGGCGTGGCCCAGGCCGATGGAGCCCCGGCCATACCGCTTGCTGACTTGCTCCAGCAGGGGGCCGATGCCGCGCTCCTCATGACGGTTCTCGAAGATCTCCAACGGTTTCTGGTTGCCGCTGGGACGGAGGTCCGTGACCATGATTCCGGCTTTGGCATACTTCACGCCTTCCTGGATTTTGGGGACCAGCGCGTGTGCGGCCTTGGTGAGGAGCACGGGGTCCGACGTGGGCATGGGCAGCCTCACGGTGACCGTGGGAAAGGACTTATCGTTCGGGTTGTAGACGGACGTCGCGGCAAACGCTGTTAGGAGCTTGGCCTGAAGATCGTGCTTGGCCAGCCTGGCACTGGCCATTTGACCGTAGACGCTGAGCACCTGCCGCAGCTGGTCCGTCGTCGTAATCGGTGTGGAGAACGAGCGGGAGAAGATCAGTTGGTCCCGGCCGACTCTCTCTTCCTCCATGGGAATACAGGGCGTGCCTTGGAGTTCCAGGACGGTTCGCATCATGACAATCGAGAACTTGTCCCGCAAAGCAATCGGGTCGGCGCGGACCAGGTCCAGGATTGAGAAGATTCCCAGGGCGTTCAGGCGCTTGGTAAGCCGCGTTGCCACACCCCAGATTTCAATGACGGACAGCCGTGCCATGAGAGCTTCGCGTTGGGCTTCGGGGACCGAGTCCCAGCGGCATACGCCGTGGAAGGCTGGATTGTGCTTAGCCCATTTGTTGGCGAGCTTGGCCAGGGTCTTGGTGCGGGCGATTCCGACACAGACCGGAACCCCCACATGCCGTTGGCAGGCTGCCTTGATGGTGCTTCCCAGCTCCAGCAAGTCCTGCGGTTGTCCCCTGACTCCGAGAAACGCCTCGTCAATGGAGTAGACCTCCTGCCATGCCGAGTAGCGGGCCAGGAGCTCCATGACCCGGGAGCTGATGTCGCCGTACAGTTCATAGTTGCTGGAGAGCGCTATCAGCCCCCATTCCTTGGCCCGTGGGGCGATCTTGAACCACGGCTCCCCCAGCCCAATGCCCAGCTTCTTGGCTTCCGGCGACCTGGTCACGGCGCAACCGTCATTGTTGGACAACACAATCAATGGCTTGCCCTCCAGCGCGGGGTTGAATGCCCTCTCCGCCGACGCATAGAAGCAGTTGATATCCACATGGGCAATCTCTTGCATTTGATGCATGAGAGCTGGCTTGGACATCATTCTCCTTGCGTTCGCCACTAGCACGCATGCCCGCAATCATCACGCAGGACACCCCATGCATTCGAATATATCTTCGAATGCATCAACTGTACCGCCGACCGGCGACAAGAAACCGCGTTGCAGCAGCGACCGAACTCCGCCCACAACATCAGCTCCAGTTCGATATCAACCTGCCGCTGATCACACCGCTTGGGTTAGTCGTGGGCGGGTTCGCCACTGACTTGGTGGTCGGCGTGGTTGATGGTCTCCTGGATGAGCCGGAGTTTGGCGAGTTGCCAAAGAAGGTTGAGGCGGGTCGGTTCGGCCAGCATCCGAAGTGTCACGGCTGCGATTTCGAGCAGTTCCGGCCCGGACTGACACCATCGAGGAGTAGACCCATCCTTCAAGTGCATATGTCGCGTTTGTGCACTCAAAGATAGAACGGATCAACTCGGGGATCAACGGGGGCGGCAACAGCTAGATGTGATGCAGGCACGTGGTTGCAACGCCCCAGATGGTCAGCTCAGACATTGCCGGCACGCGAATGTCCGGGTACTTGGGATTGTCCGCCTGGAGGATCACCCCTGAGGGCGTGACGCGGAGCCTCTTGATGGTCAACTCACCGTCAAGGACAGCCACGACGACGGACCCGTCCTTGGGCTCCAGCGCCCGGTTAACGATCAACTCGTCCCCGTCGCTGATCCCGGCACCCTCCATGGATTGCCCCGTCACCCTCACCACGAAAGTGCTGGTGACATCCTTGATCAGGTGCTCATTGAGATCGATCCTGCCGTCAAAGTAGTCCTGGGCAGGCGATGGATACCCTGCCGCCACCGGGATTGGAGCCAGCAGTACCGACATCAGGGAAAAGCCCGCATCTATCACGCGGGGGCCGACGATCACGCCCACAACACACCTTTATTCGAATATATGTTCGATACTTGAGTGTACAGCGGTTGGCGGACATTGTTCGATCTCCACCCGAAACCTACCCGCGGAACCGTGAAATCGCGGGCCGGAGATGGCATGGCTGCTGGTCCCCGCTGGGGCGGGGAAGGCAGATAGAGCTATCCGCCGGTTCCCGGCCGGGCTGGTGCTGTGATCTCGCGCGCGGGCAGGACGGCGGCGTCCAGGATGGTACGGTTCCCGAGCGGCCGTTCGAGATCGACAGCGAAGGGCGTCGCCGGGTTTCCCTGACAGGTGGCCCACTGCGCCCCGGCGGGCTGCACCCCCAGGACGACCTCGACCGTGGACTCTGTTTCGACGAGCTTGACGACGTCAATCCGGCCTTCGGCGTTCTTCCCGGAGTTGCAGTCGAACTCCGTGACGAGGAGAGCCACGCGATCGGACTCAGGGGCCGGCGGCAACGAGGGATCAAGAGTGACTGCGCCGGCTCTCAGCTCGCCAAGGTCCAGCGTGGGCGTGCAGGTCGATGACTCGACGACCGCCCATACCGGTTTACCTGGTTCCGATGCCATGGAGTGGGTGGAAATGACGATATACATGTAGTCGCGGACATCGCCGTGGCCGTGATCCTGGGGAGCTGCGAGTTTGTTCATGAGCATCACACGATCGCTGCTCTCCTGCGCAATCAGCCAGGTGACCGGGTCAAAAGCCGAGACCCCACGGCCGGCGAGAGCCGGGGCGGCCTCCGGGCCGAGCTCGCTGGCCGGTCGTGGATTGTCCAGCGCCTGACGCGAAACCTCGTTGCCTTGGCACAGCACAACTTCCGGTCGGATTTCCGGGGTTGGGCTCCCGGCGGACGGCAGGCTGGCAGACGGCAGGCCGGCGGCCGGCTGTCCGAGCGATGCGCACCCCGTTCCCAACAGCATCAGGGCTCCGCAGGCCAATGTAAGGCGTGGTGCTGCTGTCAATAGTTTCCCCATGCCGCCAAGGCTACGCCGCTCACCGGACGGGACCCATCACCGGACGGGACCCATCACCGGACCAGACCTCATCATCGGGCAAGCCCCGCCCATTCGCGAACCTCTCCGGTCACTTTCCCGGCACGTTGGCCACGTGAGGTGGCGTCAGATGTGCCGAAGATACCTCTGAGGTGCGTCCAGGAATGACCGCCAGTTGGCAACAAGATCAAGATCTTCCCAGTCGCGTGCCCGCAGGCCCCAAGGCCCGACTTCCAGGATCCGGGCGCCCGGAAGGGCCGCCAGAAGAGGTGAGTGCGTGGACATGATGACCTGGGAATCTCCGTGGGACAACAGGTCCTTCAGAACACTGAGAAGGCTGAGGCAACCGCTGAACGACAAAGCCGACTCGGGCTCATCGAGCACCCATAATCCGTGTCCCTTGAATCTGTCCAGCGCCAATTCCAGGAATGATTCGCCGTGGGACATGTCGTGGAATGGGATGTCCCCGGATGTGCTCGGGTTCATCTCGAGGTACGTGAAGAATCCGTGCATGGTTTCGGCCCGCAGGAAGTACCCACGCCGGCTGGCACCGGCATTCCGGACAAGCTGCAGGTGATCGGCGAGGACGGATTCGCTGGACCTGGTGGTGTGCCGCGCGCCAGTCGAACCGCCCTCCGGCGACAGACCGTAGGCCAAGGCGATGGCTTCCACCAGCGTCGATTTTCCGGACCCGTTCTCGCCAATCAGGATCGTGGCGGCGGTCAGATCGAGGCCCTCATCAAGCACCTGGGTAACAGGCGGCAGCGCTGCCGGCCAGCGACCGCGATCAAGAACGTTTGCTGGGTCCTCGGCAAGCCGCCGGATTGGATAGGTATGGAGGGGCATGCGCCCATTCTTGCAGTCACCGAATCTTCGGCTAGCGGACCACCCGATATCGTACGTGCGTCACGAGCCCGGTCCCCCGTACGTCCACCGGCTCCAGGCGGACGTCCCCGACTCCGTCCAGCAATCGTTCGCCACCGCCGAGAATTACGGGCGAGATGTGGAGCCTCAACTCGTCCATCAGCCCCGCCGAGAGGAACTGCCGGGCCGTCTGCGCTCCGCCGGCGATGGCCACGTTCTTGCTGCCGGCAGCTTCCCGGGCACGGTCCAGTGCAGCCTCGATACCGTTCGTGACGAAGTGGAACGTCGTGCCGCCCTGCAGCTCCAAGGGCTGCCGCTCATGATGGGTCAGGACGAAGACGGGTGCGTGGTATGGCGGTTCCTCACCCCACCACCCGCGCCAGTCCGAGTCCCAAGGGCCGGGGCCGGGCCCTGCGTACATGTTCCTGCCCATGATGTAGGCGCCGGCTTCCAGGATGCCAGCCACCTCGGCTGCGTTGGCTTCACGTTCTTCGAACTGCCAGCGGTGCAGGCTTTCGCCGCGCTCCCCCAGCGGCTGCTCCAGAGACTGATCGGGGCCGGCAACAAAGCCGTCCAGGGACACGGTCAGATCGCACGTGACTTGGCTCATGCGCCCATCCTGCCATCCACCACGCTGGCCGTATAGAAAACAGCTGAGGCTTGGACCCTAGGCGGAGGAACGCACGGGTCCTACGCTGAACCTGTTCACCAGCGCGAAGATGCGAAGAGAGGGCAGCCATGGCACGGGATCCAAAACCCACGTTGGAGCAACTGAACATCCTCGTCGGCGAATGGGAAACGTCTATTCCGGGCAGGGAAATCTCCGGCCGGACGACCTTCGAGTGGCTCGAGAGTGGAGGCTTCCTCATTCAGCGCTCCACGGTCCAGCACCCCGACTACCCCAACGCGGTCAGCGTCATCGGCGCCACCGGCTCGGACGGTGCGTTCCAGCAGCACTATTTCGACTCCCGTGGCGTAGCGCGGATCTACGACATGACGCTCAAGGACAAGTTGTGGACCCTTTTCCGGGATGGACCGGACTGGCCTCAGCGCTTTGTTGGCCGCTTCAGCGAGGATGGCACCACCATCACTGCGCGCTTGGAGCGGGGCAGTTACCCCGGTGGACCGCTGGAACACGACTTTGACATGGTTTACAGGCGCCTCGCTTAACCCGAGCACTACCCAATAACTCCACCTCATTTACAGATCCCCTGCCCGGTGGGAACATAAGCCCCATAGTCCGCGGAGGCATCGCCCGGCCACGCCCGGCGCCGTCAGCTGCAGCTATGTAGTCAGCTCTCCTCTGAGAGGAACGGCCATGGGTCGTCTGGGGACCGGGAACAGTGGGGATGCGGGTACCGAACCCGCCAGTGATCCTTCACGCCACCGGGGCAGTGGCATCGAAAAAGTCGACGCAGTGGTGGTTGGTTCAGGCTTCGGCGGTTCCGTGGCCGCACTTCGACTGGCCGAAGCCGGGCAGTCCGTTGTGCTCATGGAACGCGGCAAACCTTACCCACCCGGCAGCTTCGCGCGCTCGCCGTCCGAGATGGGCAGGAACTTCTGGGATCCGGACCGCGGCCTGTACGGGCTCTTTGACGCCTGGACATTCCGTGGCACTGAGGGACTGGTGTCCAGCGGGCTGGGTGGCGGCTCACTCATTTACGCCAACGTGCTGCTGCGCAAAGACGAAAAGTGGTTCGTCAACGAGTCACCCATTCCCGGCGGCGGGTACGAGAACTGGCCCTTCACCCGGGCAGATCTCGAACCTTACTACGATGCCGCCGAAGCTATGCTCCAGCCTGTCCCCTACCCGTACAAGGACACGGCCAAAACCGTGGCCATGGAAAAATCGGCCGCGAACCTGGGCCTGGCCATCACCCGCCCGCCCCTTGCCATCACGTTCTCCAGCAGCCCGACCGCGGAACCGCGGACCAACCATGCGCTGCCCCTGCCCGGCTACGGCAGCATCCATGGCCCCGACACTGTGCGGACGACGTGCACGCTCAGCGGTGAATGCGACATCGGGTGCAACGCCGGCGCCAAGAACACCTTGGACCACAACTACGTCTCAGCCGCGGCCTTCAAGGGCGCCGATGTGCGCACCTTCCATGATGTCCGCGGCATCCGGCCGCTGGATTCCGGAACGCCGGGCAGCGGTTATGAGGTCCGGTACGTTGTGCACAATCCGGACCACCACGGCGAACTCCTCACCGAGCGCATCATCCATTGCCGCAGGCTCATCCTGGGCGCAGGTACGTTCGGCACCAACTTCCTGCTGCTCCGCAACCGCGGGTCCCTCCCGGCACTCAGTGACGCCTTGGGCACCCGGTTCAGCGGCAACGGCGACCTTTTGACGTTCATCATGGGCGCCAAGACTCCCCCTGCCAACGGCTCGCGTCCCGGCGTCCGAACGCTGGCCGGCAGCCGAGGGCCGGTGATCACCACAGCGATCAGGGTTCCGGATTCGAACGACGACGACGGCGATGGCCGCGGCTACTACGTGGAGGACGCCGGGTATCCGGCCTTCATGAACTGGCTCATCGAAACCGCCCAGTTGGGAACCACCATCAAACGCACCGCCAGGGTCGCGGGGCAACTCTTCAAGGACAGGCTGTTCGACTCCGGCCGTTCCAACGTCTCGGCCGACCTCGCCGCAGCCCTGGGTGACGGCCGTCTATCGTCCAGTTCGGTGCCTTTGCTCGGCATGGGCAGGGACATTCCCGACGGCGTGATGACCCTTCGCGACGGCAGGCTCGCCATCGCCTGGACCATGGCCACGTCCAAGGAATACTTCGGCCGCGTCCGCGAAACCATGGAGTCGGTTTCCAAAGACCTCGACGGCGACTTCATTGACAACCCGCTGTGGTGGGCCAAGCGCGTCATCACCGTCCACCCGATCGGGGGCGCGCCGTCCGGCCGGCACCCCGGGGAGGCAGTCTGCGATTCCTATGGCGAGGTGTTCGGGTACCCGGGGCTGTACGTGGTCGATGGAGCCGCTATGCCCGGTCCAGTGGGCGCCAACCCGTCCTTGACCATCGCCGCGTTCGCGGAACGCACGTGTGCCCACATCGTCGAGGACGCGGACAGGGCGGGCCACAGAGGCATCAGACCCGAAGATGCGCAGGCCCCGGGCGAGTCCAGCGGAAAGGCGACCGTTGAGCGCGAGGCGGCAGGCGCCGTCGTCGACGTCAGTGCGTCCGCTCCGCGCGCTCTGGCACCGGACGCTACCAAAGGCAAGGCGGCGCCCGAGGAACAGCCTGCGAGCGCCGTCTCCGAAGGGTCCGGGGTGCGCAGTCGCGGCCTGGGGGTGCCTGGCGCTCAAAACAAGGATGCAACGTCCGTGCGGTTCACCGAACAGATGCACGGTTGGTTCAGTCCCGGCATCACCGACCCGGAAAAGGGCCGGAGCCTGGGGCGGGACCGAAGCCGTCGGATCATGTTCGAGCTGACCATTGTTGCCGAGGACATTGACGCGTTCGTTGCCGACCCGAACCACCCTGCCAAGACCGAGGGCTATGTCTTGGCGGACTACTTCGGCGGCCGGATGCCGGTGGAGCGTGGCTGGTTCAACCTGTTTGTCGAGGACACCTCCGACGACGGCGCACCAGCCAGGCGCATGCTGTACCGGTTGTGGCTGCGGGACCCAGGCGGAACGCCGTTCACGTTCACCGGGCACAAACTGATCCACAACGAGGCAGGCTTCGACCTTTGGGCGGACACCACCACCCTGTATGCGACCATCCTCAAGGGGCACGTTCCACCGGAGGCCGGGCTGCCGGCCTCCGACGACACCGGCCATGAGGGCGTCGTGGGCGCCGGCATCCTTTACATCAGGCCTCTCGACTTCGCCAAGCAACTCACCACGTTCCGCGCCGAAGGCCCAGCCCCCGTTGCAGGATTGGTGGCCTTCGGGAAGTTGTTCGGTGGCGAACTCCGGCAGGTCTACGGTGCGGGGCTCAAACGTATCCCGTTCCCTTTCAAGCCGAAGCAATGAAAAGCTGGGAGCTCGCGAAACACCACGCCGTCCTGGGTTTCACACCCCAGGCGGCGGTTCGTTGGCTCTCACCCATGTCGCTGGCCAGGACTGCGCTGAAGGTCGCGGCGGCCACCGTATTCGCCGATTTTGGCGATAAGCGTGAGCTTGAGGGCAGCTTTCCCGCCGATCCCCTGCGCTTGGATAACCTTCCCGTCCAGGGCCAGCCGGCGCAGCCCCCGGTCAGCAGCCGGGGCCTGCCCTCGCCTGCCGGGCTTCAGGACGAGCGTGCAGCCGGGTCGGCACCGGCGGACATGTGGCTCGACTTCGCGGCCGACCTCGGCGACGGCTTCGATGCCACGTACACGGTGGCATCCCTGCTGGCCCAGGACACCCTGACCGTGGACGGACATGAGCTCCCCCGCGGCAGGATCCTGGTGCTGGGAGGGGACGAGGTCTACCCTGTGGCTTCCCCGGCGGCCTATGAGAACCGGATGGCCGGCCCGTACCGGACGGCATTTCCGGCCCACCCTCGACGGGATCCCGTACCCATCATGCTTGCGCTTCCCGGCAACCACGATTGGTACGACGGCCTCACCTCCTTCGTCCGGATCTTCACCAGGCAACGGAGCATCGGGGGCTGGCGGACCATCCAGACGCGCAGCTACTTTGCCGTCCGGCTCACCGGAGCCCCTCCCGGGCCGGGCCGCGGCGGCACGCCCGGCTGGTGGCTGTTGGGCCTGGACAGTCAATTGGGTCAGTACATCGACGAGCCGCAGCTGGATTACTTCTACCGGAACGTCACCCTTCAATTGCAGCCAGGTGACGCGATCATCCTCTGCGTGGCCGCCCCCTTCTGGGTTGACGCCGCTGATCCGGGCCTAGGTGAGTTCCGCCAGGCAAACTTCTTCGAACAGGACTACCTGCGCCGGCGCTTCAACCCTGAAACCGGCATGTTCGAAGCCACCGGTGCCAGCGTCCGGCTGTGGCTCACCGGCGACCTCCACCATTACGCCCGCTACGAGGACTCCCACCCCGGAGAGGACTCCCACGGCCAGCACCAGGCACCGGATCCAGGCAAGACCCAGATGATCACCTGCGGGTTGGGCGGCGCCTACCTCTCGGATACACACGGGCTGCCGGAGGACATCGTCCTTCCTGCCCCGTCGGCGGCTCCCGGCGAGTCCTCCAACGGCGAACACACGGGGCTGACGGGCACGGGGGTGCCAGGCCCTGAGCCCACAGCCGCAGCCCGAACGTTCACCCGCACACCCACCACCTTTCCGGGCCAAGGAGATTCCCGCCTGCTCGGCCCGCAGCTGGCCAACCCCGTCTCGCAGTTCTGGCTCCCCATCCGCAACCCCGGCTTCGGATTGTCGCTCGGCATAGTGCACGTGGTGGCCGCCCTGACTCTGTGGACCGTCTTCAGCGCCTTCCGCGGCGAGTCGTTCGTGGACAGCCTGCGCAGCCTCACCCGCGGCAACACCTGGTTGTTGGTCCTCGTCCTGGTCCTTGCCCTTCCGCTGGTGCTGGCCGTCGCCTCCACGCTTGCCCGCTGGCTCGGAGTGGCCAAGGCAGGCATCGTCGTTTTTGTCCGGGGCGCGCTGTACCAGCTGTCAGCGCTCGCGGTGAGTGCCGCCGTCGTGATCCTGGTTCCCTGGCCAGGAGGCTGGCCGGACTTCGTGATCCTGGTCCTGGCCCTGGCGCTGGTGCATCTGGGTGGCTGGGTGCTCGGCAGCGAGGCCTTTGCCCTGTACATCCTGGCGACGCCCAGCGGAGAGGTGTCCTCCTGGAGGATGTCCGGCCAGGCAATCGAGGACCATAAAGGCTTCCTCCGCATCCACCTCGCACCCGACGGCGACCTCACCGTCTACCCCCTCATGGTGGACACAGTCTGCCGCGATTGGCAGCTGGCAAGCAGCGACGACGGCGCGCGCCTGGTTCCGGTTACCGGCCTGCCCGGCGTGCGGCTTCTTGAAGAACCCATCACCATCGCACGGACCATCGCCATCACACAGAAGGGAAGCACCCCATGATCATCACCCGTGCCGAGCACAGGACTGAGGTCATCCCCCTCCGTGCCCGGGACAACACACCGCTCAGCCTCGTCCACGTCACGTCGCCGGCGGAAGCCACAAAGGGTCCCGTGATACTGGTCCACGGCTCAGGCGTCAGGGCTGAGCTGTTCCGGCCCCCGGTCAAGACCACCATCGTAGACGTCCTCCTCGAAGACGGCTGGGATGTGTGGATGCTGAACTGGCGGGCTTCCATCGACCTCGATCCGCTGTCCTGGACGCTCGCCGACGCTGCCGTGTACGACCATCCTGCCGCCGTCGAGCACGTCCTGAACGCGACGGGCGCGGAGACCATGAAGGCTGTGATCCACTGCCAGGGATCCACATCATTCACCATGTCCGCCGTGGCCGGACTCCTGCCGCAAGTGGACACCATCGTGTCCAATGCGGTGTCCCTGCACCCGGTGGTTCCGGCGTTCTCCCGGCTCAAGATCGACTACCTGACCCCTGTGGTCAAGGTCTTCACTCCGTACTTGTCACCAGCGTGGGGGTACAAGTCGCAGGGGTACTTCACCCGGGCCATCCGGGGCCTGGTCAAAGCGACGCACCATGAATGCGACAACACCGTCTGCAAGATGGTCAGCTTCACCTACGGCAGCGGCCGCCCGGCCCTCTGGTCCCATGAAAACCTCGACGACGCCACCCACCAGTGGCTCAGCGGAGAGTTCGCGGAGGTACCCGTGACCTTCTTCGAAGAAATGGGCCGCAGCATCAAAGCCGGGCACATGGTGGCTGCCGGCGACCATCCGGAACTGCCGGACAACTTCGTCGCAGAGGCTCCCCAGACCGACGCGAGGTTCGCTTTCATCGCCGGCCTGGACAACCTGTGCTTCCTGCCCGAAAGCCAGCAACGCACCTTCGCGTTCTTCCAAAAGCACCGCCCCGGGAAGGACTCACTCCACCTCATCCCCGGCTACGGCCATTTGGACGTCTTCTTCGGCGACCACGCCTGGCAGGACACCTTCCCAGTCATTGTCAACGAACTCAACGGAACCCCAGCAATCAGCCCAGCCCAGGAGCCAACACCATGAAAAACCTCACCGAGCTGGCCACACCCTTGCTTAAACTCCTCCCGTCTCCGGTTCCACGGCGGCAGGAGCGGCTCCGCGGGCAGCATGCTTTCGCGGATGGGATCAAGTACGTCATGCCGGTCAATTCCGATGACTCGCCCGTACTGATGGCGGCCTTCCCCATCAACAAGAAAGCCGCGGCCGCTGCGCTCCCCGGTTCCGAGATGCGGCCGTTCAGTCTCGGCGGCAAAGGCTTGTTGGTGGTGACGGTGGTCAACTACAAATCCACTGACATCGGGAAGTACATCGAATACTCCCTGGCCATCGCCATCACCCACGGCAGCCGCCCAGCCCCGCCCATCCTCCCGCTGCTGTTCCAAAAGACCTTCAAGCTGGGTCAGTTCGTGGTGGACCTGCCCGTGAGCTCCGAAGTCTCAGTCAAGGGAGGCAAAGGGATCTGGGGAATGCCCAAACACCAAGCCAACCTGGACTTCGTGGTCACGGACTCCTCGGTCTCCGCACAGTACGACAAGGACGGCCAGTTGGGCTGCTACATCGAGATCGAACGGCCCGCAGCGCCAAGCGCAACCCAACTGCCACTCAAACTCGCTGCCTCAAACTACTGTGTCTTCCGGAACATGCTCTGGAAATCGGACATCTACTTCGAAGCCACCGGGGACATCGCCCTCGGAGCCCAAGCCAAGGCGCGGCTCATCCTCGGTGACGCGCCCGGCGTCGAACCCTTGAAAAAGCTGCAGGTAGAAAGCAAACCGGTGTTCACCGCATGGTTGCCGCAAGCCCACGGTGTCCTGGACGACCACTACGAAGCCTGGTTCCTCACAGCCCCCACCCAGCTCGAAGCCGCAGCGCTGCGCGGCGGGGACATGATGGACAGCGTGGTGGATTTGGGCCAAGGGCAGGAATGGCTGGCCCCGCCGGACCGCAGCCGGGTACAGGGCGGTGCCCAATGAACTGGCTCCTCCTGATCAACGCCCTCTACTTCCTCTTCGGCGCCACCATGTACGTCGGCACCATGTGGGTGCTCAAGTTCTTCCTCTACCCCACATGGGAATCATTGGCCCGCGACAACGTGGACATGCACTTCGGCATCCCCACGCGTGCGGCCACCAAGTTCTTCACCATCGTGGTGCCCATCATGTTCATCTCCGGCGGCATCCTCGTCTGGTCCGAATGGGGCAGCATCCGCGTCATCCCCGCCATCATCTGCCTGCTGGGAATCATCGTCCTGACCTGGGTGGGCCAAGGCATCATCATCCCCATCAACGTCCGGATCCGTGGCGGCGACTTCGCGGACGATACCGAACTGCGCACCCTGCTCAAACGCTGGATGATGCTCAACGACATCCGCTTCTACGTATCCACCCTCACCTGGGCCGCCATGGTGTGGCTGCTGGTGGACCGCGGCCGGCTGTTGGAGTCGTTCGCGTGACCGCGCACCAGCCCGGTCACCCCGCCCGATCCCGCCGGCCGCACCCTCCCGGCACTCTCGCCTGGGCCCTCGCTGATCCACTTCGAGCAGCCCTCGCAGTCATTGCCATCATCACGGTGCTGACCGGTGCCATCCAGGTTCCGTTCGGCGGACCGGTCCTCCAACTGATCGGCGCCGGCTCCACCCCCGAAACCCGCCAACTCTTCGGCACCGTGGGCATGTTCATGGTCGTGGTCGGCGGACTGCTCCTCCACACCCTGCTCAACACCGTGCCTTCCCCGGAAGTGGTGCTCTGGTCCGGCCTGCAGAAAACCGGCGCCTTCGGAGCCGTGGGCATCGGCGTCCTCAACGGCGTCTTCTCACCCTTGGCCCTGCTAGTCGCCTTCTTCGACCTCGCGACGGCGATACTCCTGTTCATCTATTGGCGTCGCATCAGTGCGGCACCAGCGAACGCCGGGCTGGCAGGATGAAGCGCACCGTGAAACGCTCGCTGGTCCTCGCAGGTGGCGGTATGCGGGTGGCCTGGCAGGCCGGCGTGGTGAAGGCGCTCGCTGAGGAAGGCCTGGAATTCCACCATGTTGACGGCACCTCCGGCGGGATCCTCACGGCCGGCATGCTGCTCTCAGGAGTGTCGCCTGAGGAGATGTGCAACCGTTGGTCGGGGGTTGACGTCAAGGACTTCGGCTCGGCATTGCCTGTGGGTGACTATCTCAAGGGGCCGTGGTCACTTCCTGCCATCGGTGATGCGGACGGCATCCTCGGCAAAGTCTTCCCGGCTCTGGGCATCAACGACGCAACCATCCGCGCCCGCGCGGCTGAACCGGGCGCCGTCGAAGGTTCCTTCAACGTAGTGGAGTTCACCGAAAAGCGCTGCCACGCACTCGACGCCACGGTCATTGACGCCGGGCTCATGGCGGCGGGCATGTCGTTGCCCATCTTCCTGACACCCCTGCGACGGGACGGGAAGATTTGGACCGACGCGGTCTGGGTACGGGACGCCAACGTGGCCGAAGCCCTGCAGCGGGGTGCCGACGAAGTGTGGCTTGTCTGGTGCATTGGAAATACGCCGTACTGGGGCGATGGTCCGCTGGAACAGTACGTGCACATGATCGAAATGAGCGCCATGGGGGCGCTCTTGGCGGATTTCGAGGTTGCCGCAGCTGCCGGGCGCGAGTTTGTGCTGCATGTGGTCCGGCCACGCCACCCGCTTCCGTTGGACCCGGAGTTCTACTTGGGCAGGATCGACGCCGAGACCCTGATCGGGATGGGTTACCGGGATGCCCGCGCCTACCTTGAATCAATGACTGACGCCGGAGTGGCCAAGGATGCGAGCTGCACTGCGATGACTGAACCGGCACCGGGAGTCCGCTTCAACGACACCCTTCGCGGCGACCTGGACGGTTCTCCCGTGACGCTCAAGGCCACAGTGGTCCTTCCGTCTGATCCCGGCGATGAAGCGCCTCAGCTCACCGGATACCTTGAGCACCCACGGTTCGGGCGGGCGTTCCTGGCAGGCGGCCGGGTGGAGGTCATGGGGGACGACGTCACGTACCGTGCACGGGTAAGGCTCGACGGCGGGTGGCAAAGCGTCGCCGTGACGCGCACCTTGCGTGACGACCCGGGTCCGGATGCCTGGGCGGATACGCGGCGTGCCCGGCTGGAAGTTGGTGGGCTGGTTGCCGACCTCAGCATGAGCCTGGCCGACGCTGCAGGGCTCCTGGCCTCCCTCGAACCGGTGGGCGCCCACGGACTCGTGGACCGTGCGGGGGCAGTGGCCGGCTTCGCTGGGAACGGTTTCCGCGAGCTGCTCCGCCGATACTGAGGGTCATGGGCGGCCGAATGTGACGCACGTTATTACCGGCTGGTAAACACCACGCTACGGATACGCCAAAGATGGCAACAGCGGGGAAACACCCGCGAAAAACCGGCCCAATACGCTGATGATCAACAGCAGGTCATATGAGCGAAAGGGCCAAACATGTCCGCCACCCCGTCCGCACCTTCCCTCCACATCGTCATCGCAGGCGCAGGCCCCGCCGCCCAGGCTTTGGTGCGGCGACTTGCCGGAAGGTCCGACTCCCGGCGACGCGCGTTCGACGGAACCATCACCGTGCTCAGCAACCGTGACGAATGCCCGGACGCCCTGCTTGAACTCGCTGAACTCCCCCAGGTCTCGGTCCGCTTCGGCCAGCCGGCCAGCTTCATCGACGCCGACTCAAAGATTGTCACCACTGTGGACGGCATGGAGTTCGCTTACGACCAGCTGGTCATCGCAACAGGCTCCGCCCCGGTCCTGCCCCCGGTGGCGGGCGCCGAATCCAGCCTGAGCTACTCCACTATCGACGACGCCGCAAACATCGGCGAAGCAGTCAAGGACGTCACCCGGATCGTCGGCCGACGCCCCTTGGGGATCCTCGTAGGCAACGGACCTGCTGCTGGCCAGGCTGAGGCCGTGCTGCGGGCACGCGGGGTCCGTCCCGTCCGCACCACCCTCCGCCCTGCCGCCGTCGTAGCGTCTGCTGCTGGCTCCCCGCTCCCGGCAACCGGCATCCTCTTCGAGGATGGCAGCAGCATGAACGGAGACCTCGTAGTCATCGCCGAGGAGCGCACTGCACGCAACGATCTCGCCGAGAGCGCCGGCCTCCTGGTAGCGTCCGACGGCGGCATTGCAGTGGGGCGCGACCTCGCCACCTCCGTTCCGGGTATCTGGGCAATCGGCGACGCCGCGTCCTGCGACGGCCTTCGCCTTGGTTTGCTTCTCTCCGCCGAGTCTTCGGCGATGCTGTGCGCTTCGGGCATGCTCTTGGGTTCGCCGGGCTTCGCGGATCTGCAAGCGCCCCTTGCAGCATGATCCTTCTCGGCTGGAAGTCCCTTTCCTCACCGAACCACCGCGGGCGACTTGTCCCGGTACCGCACCCTACGGCCAACCCGGCGGGATTGCGGTGAACTCTCCGGGGGCGTAATGCTCGAACCTGTTGGAGTCGCCGACGGTTCCGCTATCACCCCCGGAGTTGTCACCGCGGACGTGCGAGAGCCCTGTCTATAACCCGGCAAGGCTGGGGCTTTCGACCGGTAGCTGTGTCCCGTGGGTGTGGTGGTTTCCAGGGTGTGTCTGTCGCCGGGCATGGTGTTGGCGCTCCAGCCGGCGGATCTGGTCGATCAACCCACGGCTACCGACACCAAGGTGGACGGAACGCAGGGCCGCCAAAACATCCCCAACCGCCGCAGTCGCTGCAGTGGCCGCAGTGGCCGCCTGCCCTCTCCAAATCCGCTCCATACCCCAACTCTTCCAGCCATCCCGGACCATCATCAGGGCCGACTTTGCCTATGTGGACAAACCCCAAAAGCCCTCAGGCCATGTGGCAAGATGGTCCTTTGACGGGCAGTGACAACCCTGCGGCCACCGGGCCGGCCACGCCCAGCACGGAAGGATCCCATGAGCAACCAAGCCGTCGCCCCTGCGAACATCGCCTCCTACATCGACCACACCCTGTTGAAGCCGGAGGCCAGCGAGGCCGACGTCCTCAAGGTGTGCGCCGAAGCCATCGAATACCAGTTCAAATCAGTGTGCGTGAACCCGGTCTGGGTCAAAACCGTCACCAAGGCCCTCAAAGGTTCCGGTGTGCTGACGTGCTCGGTGATCGGCTTCCCCCTGGGTGCCACGCCCAGCGACGTCAAGTCCTTCGAAGCACGCGGAGCTGTGCTTGATGGAGCGGACGAGATCGACATGGTCATCAACATGGCCTCCGCCCGCGCCAACGACAAGGGTGCGCTGGTGGATGACATCAAGGCCGTGGCCGAGACAGTCCACGCCGGTGAAGCCATCCTGAAGGTCATCATCGAGACGTCAATGTTGAACGATGAGCAGAAGGTCATCGCGTGCCAAGCAGCCGTGGAGGCAGGGGCGGACTTCGTAAAGACGTCCACCGGATTCAACGGCGGCGGCGCCACAGCAGAAGACGTTGCGTTGATGCGCAAGACCGTTGGACCGGACTTGGGCGTCAAGGCCTCCGGTGGAGTGCGTTCCCTCGCCGATGCACAGGCTATGATTGCTGCTGGTGCAACACGTATCGGAGCGAGTTCCGGAATTGCCATCGTCAAGGGTGAACAAGGTTCATCTGCCTACTGAGGCTTCCGCAACCGCCAGAGATTTTTGAGCCCCGCGGGGCCGAGGAGGAACGAATGTCCAAGAACGCAACAAGCGCCCCCATTGAACGTGAGAACAACCTGGGCACAAGCATTGTGCTGTTCGTGGTCATGTTCGTGCTCTTCCTGGGCGCCATCTACTCGCTGTCCTTCCTGAGCCTCGAGAACCCGTGGCCGATGGCCGTCTGCCTGGGCCTGTTCGCTCTGGCTTTCTGGATCCCGCAGACCATTCTTGGCCGCTCTGATTCCGCGGGCGAAAGCTAAATCCTTCACATGTCGGGAAACGGTTCAGGCTGCTGCCTGGGCCGTTTCCTTTTAACCCGCTTTAACCCGCTTAACTCGCCGGAAACCCGCGCAGGATAGGGTGTTGCCATGAAATCAGCGGTCCCCAAGGTTGCCTTGCTGGTAGTGGCATTGGCCGCGGCAGGCCTCGGCGTGGCCGTCGTCGCGGCGAAACCCGGCGCCGTCGACCCTAACCCGTCCTACTGCAGCGCTCCGGGCAGCCAAGCCACCCACGTCGAGAAGTTCACAGTCAACGGCTACCTGGACCCGGAGGACACCTCCAAGTCCCTCCAGCAACTCATCGACGCCGCATCCAAGGACGGTGGCGGCATCGTAGAACTGCCTGAGGGAACGTTCACGCTGGGGCGTCCGCTGGTCATCAAGAGCAACGTGGCCCTCAAGGGTACGGGGCAAGCCACAGTGCTGAAAGCGGGGCCGGGGTTCCTGAAAACCAAAGGACCCTTCGGCGGGCACCCGCTCATCACCACCAACGGGGCGCAGAACGTCACCATCTCCCACCTCACTGCAGATCAAAGCGGCGGGGAATTGGACGGCAACACCTCGGAACGGCTCACTGAATACCTGGTGGACGTGCGTCACACCACCAATGCGTTGGTGGAAGATGTCCGGACCCGGAACCCCTTTACCTACTCCATCGCGGTGGTCGCCAGCAGCAACTTCTGCATCCGGAACAATGACACGCTGGTGACCAGCAGCGGCACATACGATCAATTGGACGGCATCCACATCACCGATTCACACGGCGGCATAGTGGAAGGCAATACTGTCGATCAACGCCAGGGAGACGACGGCGACGACGGCCTCGTGGCGCAAACCATTGGAGCCTCGGTCTACGACGTCACCTACCGGAATAACAAGGTCCGCGGCGGATCGCACGGTTCTGGAATGCAGTTGGCGGTGGGAAAGCACGAGATCTACAACATCACGGTGGAGAACAACCGCTTCTGGGAATCCCCCAACGGCGTCAAGATCGGCTACTACGACGGCAACGCCGCTGTTCATGACATCGTGGTCAAGAACAACTCCGTCGTTGATACGCCAGGACCGTGGCTGGATTTCCAAGGGGACCTGAGGAACATCACGGTGACGGACAACGTCTTCTGCCAGAGCGGGGCCTTGAAGCTTGGCGATGCTCCCGGCAATGTTGTGTCGAACAACCGCGAAGGTTGCTGACCACGGCCGGCCTGTCAGCTACTCAAAAAGCCGGGACGAAGTAGGTCTCCGCCTTTACCGGAACCTCGCCAGTGGGAAAAAGTGCATCCGCCTGGGTGCCGTATTGCCGGATCCTGGGCGGCTTATTGGCAAGGCCCTGATCCCAGCTCCACGGGACGTAGCCCAGTTGTGCCAAGCGCCGTGCATCCGGTTCGGCCTCGAGGTCGTAAGGGAAATCCGAGTACAGCACCAGGTTCTCCGGATGGGCCATGCCGGCTTCCCGGGTGATGAGGTGGTCCACGTGCTTCCCTACTCCCACAGGGCAGAACAGCAGCTCGGCCCCGGTCAGCCCCATCAACCCAGCCACATCGGTGCGGAGTTGGCCGATGAGCTCCTGGTCTCCCCTCGCGATCCGTCCCAGCGCGATGTCGAACCTGTACGTGGGATATCGGTGCGTCATTTCCGGGAGAAGCCTGTCCCAAGCACTGCTGCCAAACCGGAGGGCCCGGCGTCGGCGGAACAAAGCGTCCACGGCTCCCATGTGGATCGATTGGACGCCCATGTCTTCCAACACTGCCCTGTCTTCGGCTTGACGGGCGGCAAACAAATGCCCGGCATCCTTGACCGCGCATTGGTTCATGAAGGACTTCGCGGCCCGTGTGTGCGGCCCCGGCGACGCTTCAGTGAACAAGGTTGCCACAATCACTTCGCGGCCTTGGGCCTGGGCCTCCATCAGCGCACCGCAGGACAGGACGGCGTCGTCCAGGTGCGGCGAAAGGAAAAGCCACGGCGCATCGCCTGACAAGGATCGATCGATTCTGGATTGCTGGGGCAAGACGGTGCCTTCCTAACGGACGATGTGCGGTAGCGCCGCGGGGCCTTCAACCTGGGCTTCAAAAGCAGCGGGATCAGCTATCGCGGCACGGTATGCCGCACCCTGCAGCGTTGCCAAACGGTCCCAGTTGTAGCCGGCCGCGAAGGCCCGGCCCTGCGCACCGACGGACTCCAGGCCGGATTGGGAGTACCGCGCCTCGAGCTCCCGGGCGAGGGCGCCGACGTCGAACGCGTCCACCAGCCAGCCCGCACCCTTCGGGACAATCTCCCGAAGGCAAGGAATGTCGAAGGCGATGACCGGCGTGCCGGTGGCCAGCGCTTCGATGGCCACCAAGCCGAAGGTCTCCTGCCGGGACGGGCACACCACCAGTCGTGCACGGCTCAAGGCCTGGAACTTGGCATCTCCGGACAGCCAACCAAGGAGCTCCACACGGTCCGCAAGTCCGGCGTTCGCAATGGCTGCGCGCAGTGTCGCCTCGTCGGGGCCGGTCCCTGCAATCAACAGCTTTCCGTCGATTCGCCGGCAGCATTGTGCCCAGGCCGCCAGCAGCAGGTCTAGGCCCTTGCCGGTGAACTCCAGCCGGCCTAGGCAAAGGATGTCCTGGCCAACCGTTGGCACAGGTTTCCAGGCGGCAGGGTCCACGCCGTTTCCGATCACGTCCACGTGGATGTCCGGGTTCAGGGCGGTCAGCCGGTCCGAAATTCCCTGCGAGACGGCGATGCACCGCCGATGACGCCTGACTCCGAACCGTTCCAACCAGTGCAAAGGAAGCCTGTATTGCCGCGCTTTCTCACGGGCGTGCAGCCACTGAACCACGCCAATGGTGGGCCTTTTGGTCCACAGCGGGGCGGCCATGGTGGAGAACGGAGCGAAGAAGTCCTCCACCACAAGGTCGGCGGCGGCGCGACGTTTGCGGGCTTCGAACGGCAGGCGGACAACATACCCCAGCAGGCGGGTCACACGCGTGCTGCCCTGCCCGAAGCCGATCGGTACGTAGTGCACCCCGTCTTGAACCCGCTCCCGCCACCCCGGATAGCGTGTAGTCAGCACGGTGATCCGGAACCCGTCGGCTGCGAGGCGGCGATTGATCTCATGGGTCCTCACCGATCCCCCACCGGCGCCGGGCATGCGGGGATCCTCAAAACCCAGATGCAGGATTCTCATGGGTTCACCGTTCCGTCTCGTAGGTTTTGGAGGGCGTGCCCGTGCCGTCGGCAGCTCCGGCGCTGAGTTCGGCAGGTGGCACAAACCAGAGCGTGGTGGCACCGTTGGTGGGTCCCTCGGCGCTGAACACGGGTGTTGCGTGCTCCTTGAGCCATGTCAGCATCTCGGGCCTCGCGTAGCCGTAGCCCTGGCTTGTGGGGTGTGACTGCGTCAGGATGTAGCTTGCCCCGGCTCCCTGCATCAGGGGCGCGGACGGCCAAACACCAAACCGTGGATCGTCGGCAAAAGCGAACTCACCCGTGCTGTTGGTGACACTTACCCGGGCCTCCTGCGGGAGGTTGGTTTTGACCCACTCCTTGACCTGGACAAAGCCGTTGTCCACCGTCAGTGCGGTCCGTACACCCTGTACCACGGTCAAGGCCACGAAGCACAGGCTGGCGACGGCCAGGAACGTCCGTCCCCGCACCCACCTCTCCCGGAGCTCAACCACCACAAGGACCGAACACAGTACCCCGGCGATCATGACGCCATACCCGTACTGTTCCTCGAAGGTGCCAAACGCGGCGCTGTAAGCCCCGGCAGCGCCCAAAGCGAGGCCGGCAAGACCAATCAGTCGCCGGTCTGCCCGGTGGCTGAAGCACAGCATCGCACCGGCCAAGGGGCACAGGGCCAGCAGGAGGTAGCTGGTGCCAAAGTGTCCGCTCTGTTCGACCAACCTGGTGACGATGTCCGGTGAACCTTCTGCGGTGAAGCCCGTACTCTTTTCCAGTCCCGATGCCCGCAGCAAGCCGCTGGTCTTCGCATCGATCCAATCCGGCAGGTGGGCTTGCGAAGCCGCCACGGCCAGGTACGTCGCGTACGGCACGGCCGCTGCAGGAATCACGACGGCAGCCTGCCGCCATGGCAGGGTCCGCTTCCAGATCACGGCGACTACGACGGGACCAACTGTGCAGATGACGAAGAAGTCCTTGCACAGGACGGCGTATCCCAGCAGGAGTCCAGCCCCGACCAGCCGCAGGATACCGGGCAGCCGCAGGATACCGGGCAGCTTCCCCGCCGCCTGGCGCGGGCCAGTCAGCACGAGGAAGCCAGCGAGCACGAAGGCCATCGCCGCCGTCTCCAGGAACGCATGGCTGTTATTCCGCAGGATGAAGGGTTCGAAGGCCAGGACCACCGCGGTGAACCATGCCGCCGTCGTGCTTGCAAGCCTTCTGACCAGAAGGAATCCCAAGCCAACGGTGATTGCCCCCAGGGCGGCGTTGAGCCAGCGCAGTTGCAGCACTACTTCCACGATGTCGCCGGAGATTCCAAAGAGCTTGATGGCTCCGGCCTCCAGTAGGAAGAAGCCCGGTGGGTGCAGGAAGAACGGGCCGTCCGGCAAGGTGGGAACCTGGCCTGTCGTCAGCGACTCGCCCAGACGGACGTAGAGCAACTCATCCACCCACATCTCAAAGCCGCGCTCCAGGCCAAAGGCCCGCACCCCAAAGGCAGCAGCGGACACGGCAACGAAGATTGCCGCCGGACTGGAAACCACCCGGACCATGGTTGCTGCCAGCACGCTGTTGAAAGGCTCCTGGGACGCGGACCGCCGGCCAGCCCGGGAACGCGCCCCGAACCGCCGTCGAAAGGGTCCAATGCCCAGCGTTCGCGGCAACAAACCGCGCTGATGGGCCAGCACAGCCAGCCCGCTGATGGTCGCAAGGACCAGCCACACGAAGGGCTGAAGTTGGCTGGCGACGGCAAGGACCAGCAGCAGGGCGGCAGCGCCGCCCATGAAGCGTCCGGCGCCCTTCACCGGTCCAATGTCTGTGAGGACCGGCCATGAAATGAGTGTCATCACCAGCGCTGCAAGGACAGCCCCGATCGCAGAGCCCATGGCCAGGCCACTGACCGCAGCAAGGTGCCACCCCACCCAGAGCCCTGCCACTACAAGGAGGCAGGCGCAGGCCAAGCCGGTTTGGCAGCGCCGGTATGCCCGCAGCGCGAGCAGGATCGTGGCCAGGACAGTGAGGACTGCGTAGCCCAAACCGGCGGCCGCAAGCCAGGGCAGGAGTTCCAGGGAGCCATGATATTTCTCCGGAATGATCACACCGGCAAAAACATGGGGGGCGGTGGCGATGATGGCGAACGCCACCACGGCGAGCTGACTGAAGGAAGCGAAGGCGGCAGCGAGTACTTGGCGGACATTGGCGCCGCGGCGGCGGAGCAGTGGAAACGCCACCAACGCGGTGCCCGCCGCAACGTAGACCGGGCCCTTGGCAATAGTCGCCAGCGCCTGAAATCCTGCGGCGGCGGAACCTTCGTCCAGGAACGCCACCACCACCACATCCACGCCAACCAGAACCGACACCACGCACAGGACGGACGCGATGTCAGTGGTCTCAGCCCACCGCCATCGTTGCCGCAGGACACCCGGGCGCCACTGGAGGTCCCGGTAAAAGGACCAAGGAACAACCACCAGTGCCAGCGCACCCACCGCGAATCCAAGGATCGCGCCCACAGCACCCCAGGCAAGGACCACCACCAGGAGGCTGAACACCAGCCTCAGGAGCACTTCGCCGATGGTTGTCAGCGCGTACCACTTGAATCGCAGCTCACCCTGCAGCCAGCCCGACGGCGCCGCCATCAGGAAGATGGCCAGCGAACCCAGCGCTACAGCAGCAGCAAGTGCCGGCGTAGCGAAGGCCAGCGTCAGTGCGCCGGTCGTCACCGCGGCAACGATGCCCGCGATGAAGGAGACGAACACCGAGAAGGCCATGCCGTCCCTGCGCCCCACCGACCCTGCCGGGTGGACGGCCACAAAGTGGGAAAGGGGAAGGGGAACGAGCGCGGAAGCGACGATGCCTACGACACCCAGAAGCATCGCCCCGGCCGCGAACTGCGTGTAGTCCGCCGTGCCCAGCATGTTGGCCATCAGCAGTGTGCAGGCGTAGCTGATGACCCCCACCAAACCAGCTGCTACGGAAAGGAAGCCACTGTTTTCGGCTACTTTGGCGCTGGCGCCGCTGTCCGTTGGCGATGCTCTTTTCGGCCCACGGCCCGGGGTTGGTCCTGGTTTCCGCTCCGGTAGCTTCACAGGAGTGGCGTCTGCCTTCGTATCGGGTGCGCGCAAAGTGTCAGTCATTTTTCCCCCTCGAATTCCCCCATGGACTGGTGTCCGCTACATGCCCTCAACGGCGTCTGCAGGTGTAAACGTGCTTCCAGGACCGGCCAGGAGCGTGCTCCGGCCCACGGCACGGAGTTCGGCTGATACAACTCCAATGCGCCTCATGATGGCGAAGGCCTCGAATTCGTCCCGGCCCTTCATCAGCACGGACACCCGCCCTTGGTTTTCGGAGACCTCGTCGGTTGGCCGAAGGATGGCTTCCAGGTTGGCGCCGGCAGGCATGTCAAAGTGCACCAGCGTGGACATGTCCGATGACGAACCGCCGGCGTCGACGCCTCCGCGACGCAAGGCTCCTTCTTCCATGAGCACCCCGGCGAGCAGGGCTGCGCTGCGATCCCAGGTGAAGCAGCGTGCCCAGTCCTGGCACCTGGCCGACATCCCGCCCGCCTCACGCTGTTCGGAGAGTGTCTCGAGGGCAGCCACCAAGGCGGGCCCGAACTCGGCAGCCGTGTCCACCAACCAGCCCGTGCTCCCGTGAACCACCGAGTCCCGGATGCCTGGGACGCGCAGCGCCAGGCACGGAACACCCCACGCGGCCGCCTCAATCACCGAGCAACCCCAGCCCTCCGAGGCCGACGTCGAAACGGTGAGCCAGGCTCTGTTCAGCAGGCTGTTGCGGACGTGGTTGGGTTGGTAACCGTGGAATGTCACGATGTCATCGAGGCCCAGGTCCATGGCCAGTTGCTGCAAACGCGGCCGCTCGGGACCATCGCCCATTATTTCCAGGCGGAGTTTGGGTACGCTTGCCGCGGCAATGGCAAACTGGCCCAACAGCAGGTCCAGCCGTTTGTGCGGTACCAATCGACTGACGACGGCGATGGTCGGCTCGGGATCGCGGGGGCCAACGGTCTGGGGCACTTCGATGGTTCCGTTCGGAACTACGTGGATGGCACCGGGGAACCCGAGCTTGCGCAACTCCAGCCGGGTGGATGGCGATACCGCGGCAATAGCCCGTCGTCCATAGACTGCCTTGGCCCCTGTACTTTCGAGCAAGCGGCCCACGGCGGCCATCGGAGCCGAAAAGCGGGTGCGGAATTGTTCCTGGTGGACATGGTGAATCAATTGAACGATGGGCATTTCCCGGGGCAGGAACAGTGGCGAAAAGAACGGAATCCCGTTTTGGCAATCAATAACGGCGTCGAACCGGTTGCGCGTACGCAGCATTCTGAGGGCTGCTTTGCCATACAGGGACAAGGGGCCGCCCGAACGGACCACTCGGATGCCATCAATGACGTCCTCGGCGGGCTGATGATCTTCACGGCCGGTGAACCACGTCACTTCGGCGCCGAAATCGACCCAACGACGCGATATTTCGTGCATGTATTGTTCGGCTCCCCCGGCCTGGGAGTGCCTGATGTCACGCCAGTTCAGGACGAGGATCCGTTGACCGGCCAATTGTGCCGGGAGGCCGGCATTTACCAAGGTTTCGGTCACGGCATCGCCTTTTGTAGTTGGAGAACTGAGGCAAAACTGGAAATTCCGTCTTTGAACGGCCGGAAAGTAGACGCTGCCACATCCGTCCAGGCCACGGGTAATTCAACAATCCGGGCCCCTTGGTGCTGGAGCCGGAGGAGCAGTTCAACATCGAAAGCAAAACCGGTGGTGCGGCACTGGACCATGGCTGCCGTCAGTGCGGCCCGTTCGAAAAACTTGAAGCCGCACTGCGTATCCCAAATGCCTTTAACCTTCGATTTGGTCAGCACACGAAAGGCTGTTCCGCCTACCCGGCGTCCCAGTTGTTGAGGTTGGACAAAGGTGGAACCTGGCGCGTGACGGGAAGCAATGACCGCGGAGGCGCCCTCTTCCAAGTGGGCCATCGTCGGGATCAGTGTTTCAAGCGGTGTCGCCAGGTCAGCGTCAAAGAAGCCCGTGTACTTGGACGTTCCGCTGAGCAGGCCCCTGCTGACTGCCGCCCCTTTTCCGCGGCGTGAACACCCCACCACGGAAATAGGAATTTCGTTTCCTTTGTCGCGGGATATCCTGCGGACTACTGCGCCCGTTTCGTCTACGCTGCCGTTGTCCACCACCACAATCCGGGAAGACCACGGCTGCCCGGCCAGGAAATCGACTGCTTGCATGAGCGTTCCGGGAATTCGGGCAGCCTCGTTATAGGCAGGAATAACCACTTCAAGGTCTACGTGTGAACGCCGAAGCGAATCGGTCCCCTGCCGGGCTTGAAAACTCCCCCTGCTGCCTGTATGGATACTGTGCGAGTGGAGCAGATCCATCTGAACCTCCATTTAGTCAAACAATTTGACGTTGAGGTCCAAGCTATTAGGGGTTCTACTCGGAAGGCACGAGTAGTCACTACTCGAAATCTCAGGGAGTAGCTCTTGGTCTGGCAGCGGAGTACGCAGTTTTAGCAGCAACCCACTACTTGTAGAGGGCCATTTCAAATATTCCACCGATGTTACATACGCCTCACTGCAGGTGCGGTAATACTAGGCCTGCTGCACCCCTAAGGCAAGGGAAGAACACCGCCCAAAGCGGCCAGAACTCCGGGCCAATGCTGTTGGGCAAGCGTCCAGGCCGAAGCAATCATGCCCACCATGGCATATCCACTGACAGGAATAAGGACCAGCCATTCACGGCGCGAACCAGCCCGCCCCAACAGCGGAATGGAGAAGGCGCCGTTTGCCCGCCAAATTCCACTAATGAAGGATTTGCGGAGAAATTTTGGCGGTTTGATGACAATTGGCCACAAAAGTGGGACTCCGCCCACGGTGATCATGTCCCCTACGATGTGCACCACAACACCGGTCAGCATGGACAACGGCAACCATCCCCACTGATCGGGCGCAAACCAGGTCACCAGTCCGGCCATCACCAGGGCGAAAAGCCAATTGGTGATCCAGCCGGACTTGGGAAACAGGTTCAAGGCCTTGGCGGCAAGGTTGATCATGAACATGCACAGCAGCCCTGCACCCACGGAAAGCTTGCCCACCGGGGTTACCATCTGGAACTGTGCGGCCATGGCTGCGAGCACCACGAAGGCTGAGGCGCCCAGCAGGGAGTGCGTGCCCTGCCGGTGCCCGCCGCTGGCCTTCTCGATTCCGACGGCGATCGCGTTCGACAACGGCGGCAGCGAATTCGCGATCGTGCTGTGCCGGTGGTCCCAGTCGCAGACCAAGGCTGTTCCCGCCGTCGCCATGGCTCCGATCAGGATGCCGGTGGAATCCAGCGGGTACCAGCCCAAGGCGTACGGGCCGGTCGAGGCAATAGCTATCCACGCCGCGGCTCCTGACGCGGCGTGGTGTCCTCCCATCATTCGGTTAGCCAGCCTTCACGGGGACGTCGGTAAAGATTGCTTCGATGACGTTGTTGGCCCACTGCAGGATTTCGGCGTCCTGGAGATCCCGTCCACCGATCCGGGCAGTCTTGGGCTTGGGAATCAGCACGGAGTCCAAAGCAGGCTTGACCTGCGAACCCGGGTACATGCGGTTCAGGCGCATGGTTTTGGATTCGGGCAGTTGCGCCGGCGAGAAACGGATGAAGTTGCCTTGGAGCGCGACGTCGGACAGGCCGGCTTCGCGGGCACCCACCCGGAAGCGTGCCACGGCAATGAGGTTTTGGGTGGGCAATGGCGGCTCACCGTACCGGTCCACGAGTTCAGCAAGGACCTCGTCGATGGCTTCATAGGTAATGGCCGCGGCGAGCTTACGGTACGCCTCCAGGCGCAGCCTTTCGCCGGGCACATAGTCGTGGGGCAGGTGGGCGTTGACGGGCAGCTCGATCTTCATCTCGGCAGCCTTCTCCTCGGCCTCGCCTCGGTACTCGGCAACAGCCTCGCCAACCAGCCTGATGTAGAGGTCGAACCCCACGCCCTGGATGTGGCCGGACTGCTCACCGCCCAGCAGGTTTCCCGCACCACGGATCTCGAGGTCCTTCATGGCCAGCTGCATGCCGGCGCCCAGCTCGTTGTGGGCTGCCACGGCCTTGAGGCGTTCCAGAGCTACCTCGCCCAGCGGCTTCTCGGACGGGTAGAGGAAGTAGGCGTAGGCACGTTCGCGGCCACGGCCAACACGTCCACGAAGCTGGTGGAGCTGCGAAAGCCCGTACTTGTCCGCGCCATCCACAATCAGGGTGTTGGCGTTGGAGATGTCCAGGCCGGTCTCGATGATGGTGGTGCACACCAGTACGTCGAAGCGCTTCTCCCAGAAGTCCACGATGATTTTCTCAAGGCGGCTCTCGGACATCTGCCCGTGCGCTACTTCCACCCGCGCTTCCGGGACCAGCTCGCGGATCTGCGCTGCGATGCGCTCAATCGAGGAAACCCGGTTGTGGACGAAGAACACCTGTCCCTCGCGCATGAGTTCGCGGCGGATGGCGGCCGACGTTTGCTTGTTGGTATACGGTCCCACGTAGGTCAGGACGGGGTGCCGTTCCTCCGGAGGCGTGGCCAGGGTGGACGTTTCCCGGATGCCGGTGAGGGACATTTCCAGGGTTCGCGGAATCGGCGTGGCGCTCATGGCCAGCACGTCCACGTTGGTGCGCATCTTCTTGAGCGCTTCCTTGTGCTCCACTCCGAAGCGCTGCTCTTCGTCCACGATGACCAGGCCCAGGTCCTTGAACTCAAAGTCCTTGGACAAGAGCCGGTGCGTGCCGATCACCACGTCCACGGCGCCGCTCTTGACGCCGTCGGCCGTTTCCTTGGCTTCCTTGGTGCTTTGGAAGCGGGACAGTGGTTTCACGCGCAGCGGGAACCCGGAGAAGCGCTCCGTGAACGTCTCGTAGTGCTGCTGGGCCAATAGCGTGGTGGGCACCAGGACAGCCACTTGCTTGCCGTCCTGGACGGCCTTGAATGCTGCACGGACTGCGATCTCGGTCTTGCCGTAGCCCACGTCTCCGGACACGAGCCGGTCCATGGGGATCTCCCGCTCCATGTCCGCTTTGACCTCGTTGATGGTGGTCAACTGGTCGGGCGTCTCCACATAGGGGAAAGCCTCCTCGAGTTCGCGCTGCCAGGGGGTGTCCGGGGCAAAGGCGTGGCCTCGGGATGCCATGCGGGCGGAGTACAGCCGGATCAGTTCGCCGGCGATTTCCTTGACGGCCTTGCGCGCCTTGGACTTGGTGCTGGCCCAGTCCGCGCCGCCCATCTTGCTCAATGCCGGGGTGTCCCCGCCGACGTAGCGTGTCACCTGGTCCAGTTGGTCTGTGGGCACGAAGAGCCGGTCACCCGGGGCGCCGCGCTTGGACGGCGCGTACTCCAGGACCAAATACTCGCGCAGCCCGGCGTCCGAGGCTGACGTACCTGTGACCTTGCGCTGGATGAGCTCGACGAACCGGCCAATGCCGTGCTGCTCATGCACCACGAAATCGCCGGCGTGCAGCTGCAGCGGGTCCACGGCGTTGCGACGCTTGGACGGCATGCGCCGCATGTCCTTGGTGGAGCTGGCCGTGGCGCGACCCAGCAAGTCCGCTTCGGTCAACAGGCCCAGTTTGAGGCCGTCCAGGACAAAACCACGTCCGACGGCGGCGGTGGTCACCTCGATGATTCCGGGCTGGGGTTCCTTATCCAGGGACTCAACGCGGGAACAAGGAATGTCGGCGTCGTGGAACAGCTCGGCCAGGCGTTGGGCGGGCCCGGGACCATCGGTTACCACCACCACACGCCACTGTTCGCGGACGCGGGAGCCGATGAACTCCAGCATCTCGGCCACTTCGCCCTGGTAACCACGCGGTTCACGGGCCCGCATGTTGAGGACGTCGATATCCAGTACCAGGTCCTCGTCCGAGGCGAGCGAGGTGATGGACCACCAGGAAACGTTGTGCGCAAGGGCGGCGGAGCGGGTGTCGGTGAGGGACTTGAAGCTGGCGGCATGCAGATCCGTGGAAGCCTGGGACGACAGGTCAAGGGGCGCCGCACCGCCGTCGGACGCTGTTGACCACGCAGCTTCGAGGAACTCCTCGTTGGTCGCCGCGAGATCGTGCGCACGGGTGCGCACCTTCTCCGGTTCGATGACCACGGAAAGCGAGCCTGCCGGTAGCTGGTCCACGAACGGGACCATGGCATCCACCAGCACCGGAGCCAGCGATTCCATGCCCTCAACAGCGATGCCGCCCGCGATCTTCTCCAGCATGTCCGCTGCGGCAGGCATGTCGGCCTTCAGCTTCGAGGCACGGGACATCACGGAGGGCGTGATCAGGATTTCCCGGCACGGCGGGGCATGCAGTTCCGTGGGGTGGTGGATCCCGGGCGCGGACAGCGAGCGCTGGTCGGCGACCGCGAACCAACGCATCTGGTCCACTTCATCACCGAAGAACTCCACGCGGATCGGGTGGTCCTCGGTGGGCGGAAAGACGTCAAGGATGCCGCCGCGGACCGCGAATTCGCCGCGGTGCGTCACCATGTCAACGCGGGCATAGGCGGCGTCGGACAGGGCGCGGACGACCTCCGTGAACGAACGTTCCTGTCCTACCTGCAGTGTCACCGGAACAAGGTCGCCGAGACCGGCAACAATGGGCTGGACCACAGCGCGGACCGGGGCCACCACCACGCGCAACGGGGCCGCCGTCGACGTTTCAGGGTGGGTCAGGCGGCGCAGGACGGAGAGCCTGCGGCCAACGGTGTCCGAGCGCGGCGACAGCCGCTCATGCGGGAGGGTTTCCCAGCTGGGAAAGGTCGCTATGGAGTCCGCCGGAAGATAGGAGCCCAGCGCGGCTGTGAGGTCCTCGGCTTCGCGGCCGGTTGCGGTAACGGCGAGAACCACGGGAGTGCCGTCCTGGGAAGCCAGGGCATCTGCCATTTCCGCCAGCAGGACGGCGCGCATGCCCGTGGGCGCGCTGATCTGGTAGTCGGTGTTGCGGTCGCTGAAAGGCCGCTGTGCCTCCGTTCGGACGCGCGCGAACGTCTTGTCCTCCGCCAATGCGCGGCGCAGACCGTTGAGGCTCATGACAGAAACTCCTAGGGTGGGTCCAAGGGCAGGCAACACAAATGCCCGGAAATTCAGATGAACGCCGGGTCATTCCAGCCTACCTCTACCCCCAGCCCCAGGAGTTCCTTTGCAGCCTTCGGAAGCTACGCATTCCAACACCCCGCAGGACACCAAGACAGTGCTGGTCACCGGCGCCACGGGATACATCGGCGGCCGCCTGGTCCCCCGGCTCCTCGAAGCCGGCCACAGAGTTAAAGTGCTGGTCCGTACGCCACAGAAGATCGCCGACGTTCCATGGCATGACGACGTCGAAATCATCGAGAACGGCCTGTCCGACGCCGAAGGCCTTGCCGACGCCCTGAACGGCGTGGATGTCCTGTATTACCTGGTCCATTCCATGGCGTCCGGCAGCGGGTTCGAGTCCAAGGAAGAAGCCATGGCCCGGCTCGTGGCAGGAGCCGCAGCGGAGGCCGGGGTGGACAGGATCGTGTATCTCGGTGGGCTGCACCCGGAGAACACCGAGCTGTCCACGCACATGCGTTCGCGCGAGACCGTGGGCAGGGTGTTCCTTGAGTCGCCGGTGGACGCCATCGTCTTCCAAGCCGGTGTAGTGATTGGTTCGGGGTCGGCCTCGTTCGAGATGATCCGCCACCTGGCCGAAACCTTGCCCGTCATGCCGGCGCCCAGTTGGGTCAACAACCGGGTTGAAGCCATTGCCGTCCGCGATGTGCTGCATTATCTCGTCGCTGCCGCGGCGCTCACGGAGAAACTGAACCGTTCCTTCGACATCGGGTCCCGGGACGTCCTGAAATACAAGGACATGATGAACCAGTACGCCGTGGAGCGTGGACTCCCCCGGCGCTTGGTCATTGCGCTCCCCGTCCCGGCACCCAAGCTTGCCGGCCTGTGGGTTGCCCTGGTGACACCCATTCCGCTGTCCATGTCCTTGCCTCTGGTGCAGTCATTGCAGCACGACGCTGTGTCAAGGGAGCACGACGTCGACGATTACTTCCCGCAGCCCGACGGCGGCCTGACGCCCTACCACCGTGCCGTCGCCTTGGCGCTCGGCAAGGAACGGGACGTGCAGGTGGAGACCACGTGGGCCAACGCCGGCATCGATGCCGATCCGCTTCCGAGCGACCCCGACTGGGCCGGCTACAAAGTGTTCCTGGATGAACGGGCCTTCCACAGCGACGCCAAGCCCGAACACGTCTGGACCATCATCGAAGGCATCGGCGGCAAGAACGGCTGGTACTCGCTGCCTTTGGCCTGGCGCATCCGTGGCTGGCTGGACAAGTTGCAGGGCGGTGCCGGGTTGCTGCGGGGGCGGCGCCACCCCAAGACGCTGAATACCGGCGAGGTGGTGGATTGGTGGCGGGTGGAGGCCATCGAGCGGGGACACCTGCTGCGCCTTCGCGCCGAGATGCGGGCACCCGGCGGCGCCTGGCTGGAACTGGCAGTGGAGCCCGACGGCGGCGGGAGCCTGTACAAGCAGCGAGCCATCTTCTTCCCCCGGGGTTTGGCGGGAAGGCTCTACTGGTTGGGCGTGTACCCGTTCCACGGGTTCATCTTCCCGTCGATGGCTCGCAACATTTCGGCGGCGGCCATGACCCTCCAGGAGGCTGAGCAGAAGCAGGGTTCGGGGGTGGCCACGGACAACCCGTAGGATGTTGGGAGCTAAAAAGCTTCACCACCATCATCCACGGAGGACCCATGGCCCTGAGCGCATCCACCACCCTGCCGCACAGCGTTGACCGCGTAGCTGCCGTATTTGTCGACGAGGAATTCCTGCGTCACACGAGCGAACTGGTGGGCGGCTCCCTGGAATCGTTCACGATCGACGGCGACACCGCCGGTGCTTTCACCACCACCACCGTCCGTACCCTCCCCACCACGCGGCTGCCGGACATTGCCCGCAAGTTCGTTGGCGAAACCCTGAAGGTCACCCAGACCGAGCAGTGGGAAGCCCCTGCCGCCGACGGCTCGCGCGCCAGCAACATCGCCCTCAAGATCTCGGGTGCTCCCCTCGACGTCACGGCCGTTCAGCGCCTCGTGGCCGATGGCAGCAACACCCGCATCGAGCTCGAAGGCAACGTGTCCTCCTCGGTCCCGTTCCTCGGTGGCAAGATCGCCGACGCCGCGGAGCCCATGGTGGGCAAGGCCTTGAACATCCAGTCGCAGCAGGCCCAGGCCTGGCTCGAAAGCCACTAGCGTGGAGATCCCCGCGATCCTTGCGGTCGTCCTGATCGTTGCCGGAGTCTGGTCCCTGGTTGTGTGGCCGCAGTTCCTGAAGCGTGTCATGAAGGACCCCCGCGCCCGCGACGCCGCAGGCAAGGCCACGAAGTTCCTCACGGTCCACGTCGTGCTGGTCACCATCTCCATGGTGCTCGGCCTTGCGACGGCGGCCATCGGGATTGCGGGCCTCGTCGCCTGACCCTCGCCTTACCCAACTGAGTAGCAGTAAACGCTCCACTGAGCCCCTATTGGAGCATGTGCTGCTACCCAGTTGGGTAAGATGGACAATGGTGTGCCGGGAAGTCTGGTCGGCGATGTCTTCGTGATGCCCGCCCACCGTGAGGAGCCCCCCGTGGCCCAGCAACTCCCTCCTTCGCCCGATACCAGCAGCTCCAGCAAAGTCTTCTCCCGCTCCACGTACCCCGAGTACCGCCGGATCCTCTCCATTCTCCGCACGGAAACCGTGGGCGGCGCACTCCTCCTGGCGGCCACCGTCGTCGCCCTGATCTGGGCCAACTCGCCCGCAGCAGATGGCTACTTCGCGCTCCGCGACGTCAAGATCGGCTACGAACCCTTGCATCTTGAACTCAGCCTTGGCCATTGGGCCTCGGACGGCCTGTTGGCGGTCTTCTTCTTCCTCGCCGGCCTTGAGCTCAAGCGCGAATTCGTTGCCGGCGAACTCCGCAAACCGGCCCGGGCAGTGGTCCCGGTGGCCGCGGCCGTCGGCGGCGTCGTGGTTCCGGCGTTGATCTTCGTCCTGTTCAACCTGGGATCCCCCGAAACGCTCAAGGGCTGGGCCATTCCCACGGCCACTGACATCGCCTTCGCCCTTGCCGTGCTGGCCGTCATCAACACGCACCTGCCCGCTGCCCTGCGGACCTTCCTGCTGACTCTCGCCGTGGTGGACGACCTCATCGCCATCGGCATTATCGCTTTCTTCTACTCCACGGGCCTCCAGCCCTTGATGCTGTTGGCGGCCTTGGTTCCGCTCGCCCTCTTCACCTTCCTGGTCCAAAAACGGATCCGCAGCTGGTACTTGCTCGTCCCCCTCGCCTTGGCTACCTGGGGCTTCGTCCACGCCTCCGGCATCCACGCCACCGTGGCCGGGGTGCTGCTGGGCTTCGCCGTGCCCGTCCTGGCAAGCGGCAAAAAGGGAGAGCCTTCCGAGGGCCTGGCAGAGCACTTCGAACACCGCCTGCGCCCGTTCTCGGCAGGGTTTGCCGTACCTGTCTTTGCGTTCTTCTCAGCCGGCGTGGCCTTGGGCGGACTCGATGGCATGGGCGCAGCCCTCTCGGATCCCGTGGCCGTCGGCATTGTGGCGGCGTTGGTGGTGGGCAAGGCCGTTGGCGTCTTCGGCACCACGTTCCTGGTCACCAAGACCACCCGGGCAAGCCTCGACTCCAGCATTGCCTGGATCGACCTCTTCGGGCTGGCCCTCCTGGCCGGCATCGGGTTCACCGTCTCGCTACTGATCGGCGAGCTGAGCTTCGGCACCGGTTCGGCACACAATGACCACGCCAAGGTGGCCATCCTGGCAGGCTCCCTGATAGCGGCGCTGCTGGCCGCCGTCGTGCTGAGGGCCCGCAACCGGCGCTACCGCCAGGTGCAGGCGGAGGAAGAACGGGACGACGACGGCGACGGCGTACCGGACGTCTTTGCCCGCGCCTGACGCGCGGGTGCTTCGGAAGGGCTAGGCGGTGGCCTGGTTCAGGGCGTCTTCCGCGGCAACCCAGGAGATCATGGCGCACTTCACGCGCGCCGCGTACCGGGCAACACCTTCGAACGCGGCGGCATCGCCAAGGATCTCCGGATCCGCCTGGACTTTGCCACGCGACCGGAGGACCTCGCGGAAGTTCTCGATCACTGCGTGCAGTTCCTCCACTGACATGCCCTCACCCAGTTCGCTGAGCACCGAGGCCGACGCCATGGAGATGGAGCAGCCGGCACCGTCCCAGCTGATCTGCTGGACTGTTCCGTCCGCAACGGCGAGCCGCAGGGTCACTTCGTCCCCGCACACAGGGTTCAGTTGGTGCGATTGGCCGGTGGATGCCCCGGCGGGGGCGGCCGTTTCTGCCAGGCCGCTGCCGTGACGCTGCTTGGAGTGGTCCAGGATGATCTGCTGGTACAGCTGGTCAAGACTCATGGTGGTTGTTGCCTGTTCGGTGGTTGATGCCTGTTCTGGCGAAATCGTGGATTGACGGCGTTCCGGCCAACAAGGCCTGTGCCGTTTGTCAGGCCTGGAAGTAGGCCCGGACCCCGGAAACAGCGTCGAGGAAAGCGTCGACGTCGTCCGTTGTGTTGTAGAGGTAAGTACTCGCTCGCGTCGTTGCCGTCAGCCCCAAGCGGCGGTGGAGGGGTTGGGCGCAGTGGTGACCGACGCGAACGGCGATGCCGCGGTCGTCCAGGAACTGGCCGACGTCGTGGGCGTGGACACCGGCGACGTCAAACGCCGCCAAACCGATCCGCTCGGACCCGGAGGCTGGACCGACGACACGGATGCCGTCAATGCCCTCCAGTCCCGTTACCAGTCGCTGTCCCAGCGTTGCTTCCCACGCATGGATGCGGTCGATCCCGGTCTCCGTGAGGTAGTTCACGGCGGCCGCGAGCGCCACGGCCTGGGAGATGCGCTGGGTGCCGGCCTCGAACCGCTGGGGTGCCGGCAGGTACTCCGCCCGCTCCATGGTGACAGTGGTGATCATGGAGCCGCCCGTCAGGAACGGCGGCAGGACATCAAGGAGTTCCCGCTTTCCGTAAAGCACGCCAACCCCGGTGGGCGCCAACATTTTGTGCCCCGAGAACACGGCGAAATCGACGTCCAGTTCCTTGACGTCAACTGCCATGTGCGGCACGGACTGGCACGCGTCCAACACAACCAGGGCTCCAACCCGGCGGGCGAGGGCCACCAACTCCGCCACCGGGTTGATGGTGCCCAGGACGTTCGACGCATGGGTGAAGGCCAGGAGCCTGGTCCGCTCCCCCACGATGTCAGCGGCGGCGTCGAGCCGCAGGGTCCCTTCGTCCGTAACGGGGATGAACTTGAGCGTGGCTCCTGTCCTGAAGGCGAGTTCCTGCCAGGGGATGAGGTTGGCGTGGTGTTCCATCTCGGTGACCACGATCTCGTCGCCCGGTCCGATGGCCAGGTCCTTCAACGCCGAACCGCCCCTCCCCTGCGCTGCCCAGAGAGCAGCGTTGGACAAGGCATAACTGATCAGGTTGAGGCCTTCGGTGGCGTTGGAGGTCCACACGGTTTCCTCGTACCGGGCGCCGACGAAGTCCGCGACGGTCTGGCGTGCGTCCTCGAAGACCTCCGTGGCTTCCACGGCGAGGTGGTGCGCGCCGCGGTGAACGGCTGCATTGCGTTGCTCGTAGTACTCCTGCTCGGCCTCGATGACGCTGAGCGGGTTCTGCGACGTGGCGCCGGAATCGAGGTAGATCAGGGGCTTGCCGTTGACCAGCTGGTCCAGCACCGGGAAGTCGTTCCGGATCCGCAACACCTCCGCGTTGTCCATGGCATGCACGGACCGCTGCAGAGAGGCGGGGGTTGATACGGCAGTCAAGGGGCGCTCCTTGGAAATCCTTCAGGGACTCCCCATTATCCCACGGAGACCCCTGGCGTGCGGTGCCGAAGGTGTGCCGTACAGCACGTCAGCCGCCTGCCCTCCCGGGCACCCAGCCCAGCGGCGGAACCGCTTCGCTGTCGAACGCACCGCGCAGCCGCTCAACGAGTACCGCGGCCCGCCGGCTCGCCGCGCTCCGGGTTCTTGCTTCATATCCGCTGGCCGCCCGCGAATAGCAGATGGCTGCATGCGCAAACTGCCGGTCTGCGGACAAGCTCCGCCCTGCCGACTCGAGCGTCTTGGGGTCGTTGTCCAGCAGTGCGGAGGCATACGTTCCCAGGGCTGCTCCGCCCGCGCCGTGAATGTCCGCAGCCAACCCCGCCAGGCGGCGCTGGATCACAAGATCGTCGACGGCGGCGCTGCTTGCGTTGAGCGTCAGGAGGGACACTGCCTCCGCTTCCATCAACGTACTGCCTTGGGCGTGAAGTTGTCCGGCCAGCGCCATCAGGTGGCTTGGCTTGCCCGACACCTGGTCCTGCGCCGCTGCCAAGTACATGGTGCTGAGCTCAGGCAAGAGGTCCGAGGGCCCCCGGGACACGCGTGAGAGTGCGGCCAGGCTCTGCTTCACCCGTTCCATGGCAAGGTCCGGGTTGCCGCAGAGCGCCTCCGAGTAGGCCAGCATGGCTGCGGCCAGGGCGAGTACCGGCGGCAGGCCGGCGTCGGACAGTTCCGCAAGCACCGGTTCCAGGGTTCCCCGCGCCGCACGCGGAAGCCCTTGGCTGAGTTCGGCGTATCCGCGGGCCACCTCCAGGCACACGGCCAAATACTTAGGGAGCACGAACGCGGAAGGGCATTCCAGGAGCGAGTCCACCTGCCCCCACGCAAGGTTGTTCCGCAGGCACACCACATGCCGGAGCAGCACCCCTGGCCGGAACATTTCCAAGCCCACGTCCGCTTCCACGGCCGCCATTGCCGCTGTGGACCTCTCCAATGCCTCCGGGGCAGCTCCGGATTGCAGCAGGCGCTCGGCTTCCCGGACGTTTTCAAGCACCAGCCCGGACACCCCTTGGGGCACCTGCTCCAGCCCGGTGTCCCTTGTGGTAACTTGCTCCGGAGCACCAGTTGCCGGTTCATCGGAAACAGCGCCCAGGAGTTCCAGCGCCACGAGTCGGTTCGCGGCATCGGTCTTTACGGTGGCGGACCCGGCCTTTGCTGCCAATTCCCGAAGTTCCGGCGCCGCTTCGCCGATATGGCCTTCGGCCACCAGTGCCCGTGCCCTGAGCAGCCTTGCCTCGTCCTGCCGGCCGGGCTCTGTCACAGCCGCGGCGGCCCGCAGCGCAAGCTCTGCGGTGGATGGCCTGTCCGCGGCCGGGGCGGCAGCCAGGAGGAGCTCATCAGAGAGTGTGAGGCCGCAGTCCAAGGTCCAGTTCATCCAGCGCAGCATGGTGGGCGCCGATTCCCGCGTAAGTTGCGGCTCCTCAACACCCAGCCGGAGTGCAAGGCTCCTGGGGCGCGGCACAGACAGGCGGGTGCCCTCCCCACGCAGCCAGGAACTCGTCCGGACCAGCGGTGGCCGTCCGGGGAGCAACCTGATGTGGTGGTTGTCCAGGAGATCCTCCACTGCCTTCCGGCCGAAGTGGTGTTCCACGACGTCCAGCGCCACGGGCTCTGCGAGCGCGATGAGTTCCAGCGCATGCCGTTCCTCAGGTGGGCGGGCAGCGTTTTCGGCCTGCACCTGCGCAACGACAGCGGGCCAGTGGCAATGGACCCGGACGTCGATGGTCCAGAAGCCGTCCTTCCGCATAAGAAGCCCTGCGTGGCGGGCATCGTTGATTGCCAATCCAAGCAGGCCCACGTTGAAGCCGCTCATGGCAGCGAGAAGACTGCTGGCGCGGCGTTGGACCCTGCCGCCCAGGACGGCCTCGCACACCACGTGTGCCTCCGAGAAAGTAAAGGGTGGAAGAAAATACTGCTCCAGGAAGCCGTCTTCCCACAGTTGGTAGAGGTCCGGCGGAAGGGGCCGGCGACTGTCCGCGGTTGCCACCAACGTTGCCCCGAAGCCGGGGATGAGCTGCAGCAGGACAGCCAGCGAGGCCGGATCCACGTAGTGGATGTCGTCTACCAGCAATACCAACGGAGGACGTTCCGGTTGCGACTGGCGCTTGTTCCGGCGTCGGCCAAGCGTTGGGGTGTACAGATACCCGGCAGCGCCAAGGGTGCTGGTGAGGGCCCTGAGTACGTGAAGTCCTGGTAGTGCTGCCCCGTCGCCTTCCTCCGCAGGGGCCGCGCCCAAGGCTCCGTAACTGGTGGTTTTGAGCTCTGGCTTGCCTGCAAAGCTTCTGACGTCCATGGAGTCGGGGAGCCCCGCTTTGACGGAGAGCAACAGGTGGCTCTTTCCGGATCCTCGGTCTCCCACCACCACGATGCCGCTGATGGAGGATGACGGTACTGCGGAAAGGATGATATCGAGGAGCCGCGTCCGGTCCGGGAATGCTGATGGCCTCAGCCCGACTGTGACGGTGTCTTCGTCCAGCCAGGGATCCGGCAGCATGCGCACTCCAATAGCAGCAGTCCCATGGTCCGGGAGGTTTGGTTTCCGCGAAGTGCGGGCTACCTGGCCTAGAAGCCGGCGGCGGCTGGGGGGAGAGTCTCGGTCTCAGAAGACTCTGTCGCCGCCGGCTTCGTCCAGGGCCGGACCATCTTTCGATGGCCGGTGCATCGGCTCAAAGAGACCACCGATGCGGATGATGCGACTTTCGGAATCCCGGTGATGCTTGGGGCTGAACCGTTCTTCCAAGAACAATCCTGCCGTGGTGGCGACTGCCGTACACCAGTAGTTGGTACTCGATTACTCCGCGGCTTTTTCCGGCCCGGTACCTTGTTGTACTCAGTCGCCCAACAGGGCACTACTTGGTTTGGACGCCAAACACCCGCGCGTTACTCCATTGATTGGCTAAATTCCGCGCAGACAGGGGCGCAAGTGGCCCATTGCGGGTTTTATGGGTACTCAAAGGGCGGCACCGTCAGTGACGGACGGCCGCCCCGAGATCTTCGCGCCGTCGGATACCCAGCTTGGCGTAGCTGCGGTAAAGGTGGCCTTCGACGGTGCGCACCGAGACCATCAGCTTCTCGGCAATCTGGCGGTCCGTCAGTCCTGAAACGGCCAATGCCACGATGTCCTGCTCCCGGCGCGTCAACGGCACGGAACGGTCTGCTTCGGCACTCGGGTCATGGACCAGTGCGTCGCCAAGGCTGGCTTCGCTCACGTCACGCAGCACCGCTGCCTGCCGTGCCTCCGGGCGTTTGCCTTCAGCGTCGAACGACAGGGCAGCCTTGTCGAACGCCACTGCGGCAGGGCCGGGCATACCGGCGGCGGCCAGGAGGTTGCCCGCGTTGACGAAGCCCTGGCCCTCACCGCCCAGATGTGCTGCCGCCATCGACTGCCATCCTGCTGCCCACGCACCGGACATGGACGACGCCGTCTCCATGACTGACTCCATGGCCGGCATATCACCGAGCTCTGCCCGGAGGACAAGATTCTGCAGCAAAACTCCGGGCCATCGATGCAGCGGCCCGGATTCGGGCAGCTTCCGCAGTTTGTCCAACCCTGAGCCTTTTGCCAGCAGTTCCTGACCGGCGAGGATGAACAGCTCCGAAAGGGCCCCTACATAGGCTCCGCCAACCGCGGCTTCGTCCTGCTCACCTGCCAAGCGCGCTGCAAGTGCGGTGTCGCCGGACTTGGCCGCCGCGTAGAACGCCAAGGCACCGCCCAGGCCCTGCAGCCTTTGGGGGTCGTTGATCCGGAGCGCCTCGACGGCGGGCGCCAGCAGCTCCGTGGCCTGTTCCAAGCGGCCTTGGCGCAGCAGCGACAATCCTTTGAGGGTCTGAATATCGCCACCAAAAACAATGAGTCCCAAGGCCGAACTGGCCGAATAGCGGTCAAGCGCACTCCCGGCAGCCCCCCAATCGCCCGCTTCCAAGGCTGCGAGGGTGTAGCGGGCCAGGACGAAGTCGCTGAAGTACAGGAGCTCATCCGAGGGTGCGTCCAGAAGCGCCAGGGCCTCACGGCCGGCTTCCAGCGCCTCTGCGGCCCGGCCCTCGACCGTCAGCAGCTCACACTGCATGGCCAGCAGGAAAACCCGGTTCATCACGAAATCCGGTTCATCGGTTCCGAGCACTTCAGCAAACCGCTCCAGGCCCTCGCGGAGTTCTCCGTAGTGCCCATCATGGGCCAAGGCCGCCAATTCCAGGGCGCGGGCATGCCGCCCCACCAGCCCAACCATCGGGTCCGACGCCGGACGGCCCTTGATCAGGGTGGCGGCGGCGGCCCGTGCGTCGGCAACAATGTCCGCGGACGAGTCTCCATTCGCCGCCCGGGCAGCTGCCCACAGCAGACCTGTGCCCACCGGTCCGGACGGATCCGCGTCCAGGAAACCCAAGTCTTCTTCCAGCAACCGTACGGTACTGCTGAAGTCGCCGTCGTTGTAGTTGACCATGGCCATAACGGCCCGGGCACGCGGGCGCAGCACCTCGGAGCTGACTTTGCCGGCGGCGGCCAGCGCCAAGGGATTCTGGAGCAGCTTCGCGGCCAGGAACGCTGCCTGCAGCAGTTGTTCATCCTCGACGTCGGCGCCGCAGTCCAGCGCCCAGCTCACCAAACGCAGCAAGCCCTCGGCGGTGGGCGGTTCCGCGAGCAAGTGTTGGACCATGCGCTGCCGGATCTGGAGGCTTCGAGCGGGCGAAACGATCTGGCGCAGCGCCTCACTGTACATGGGGTGCCACATCTTGAGCGGGCTGCCCGGCCCGTTGGTGGACAGGACCAACCGGCTGTCCATCAACGACCTCACGGTTTCCCTGCCCACTTGTGTGTCCAGGACAGCGGCAGGGACGGGCTCGGACAACGCAATGACATACATCGCTTCCCGTTCGGCCTCGCTGGTCCGCAGGACCCTGTTCCTCACCACCTCGGCCAGTCCTTCGCCGTTGCCTGAGAGGGCATGAGTCAGGAACCAGACTCCATTCCTGCGCACCAGGTTTCCGTCGGCCCTTGAGTCGTCCAGGAGGCAGCGCAGAAGCAGGGGGTTACCCTCGGAAACGGAGTGCAGGACGTCCGCGGCACTGGCCATGACCGTTCCACCAAGGGTCTTCTCCGCCAGCTCAGTGACGCTTTCCTGGTCAAGGGGATGCAGTTCCAGCCGCTCGGCAAGGCCGTCATACCAGAGCTGGAGCAAGGCTGCCGGCAAACCGGGCCGCGGCCTGCTGGTTGCCACCAGCCGTGCCCATCCTGCCGTCACCAATTCGGCCAGGATCTGGGTGCTGCCTTCGTCGAGGTCGTGTGCATCGTCCACGATGAGCAGCAGGCGGGCGCCTTCGCCACCGCGCCGCTTTTCGAACTGTGACCAGAACTCGCGCAGGATCGCAACAGGGGAGGTGGCCTGCTCAACCGGGAGGTCCATCAGGTAGGGCGCCAGGACACCGTAGGGCACAGCAGACAAGGCGGGACTCCCATGGACCCGCATTACCACCATTTCCCCTGCCAGACGGGCCGCGATTTCGGCTGCCAAGGCAGTCTTGCCGATACCGGGATCCGCTACCAGGAGCACAGCCCCTGCGCCTTCCTGGCGCAATATCCCGGTGGCCAGGTCCAGTTCGGCGTCCCGGCCTACAAGGTGCTCAGCCTGCATGGGCAACCCGAACTGAAACTACTGGGCACCCGGCCTCATAGGAGTCCATTGAGCTCGCCTCGAGACGACACACCGAGCTTGGTAAACACTTGGTACAAATGGCCCTCGACAGTTCGCACAGACACCCCAATATCCATCGCGATTTCACGGTTGCTGACACCCTTCCCGGCGAGTTTAGCAATTTGGCGTTCCCGCTCGGTCAGTACCGGCGCGTCGCTGCGCGGTTGGATCGGCAATGTTGACACGGAATGTTCCAGGCGCTCCAGCCTCAGTTGGGCTGTCCGGGCCGCTGTTGTCTCGCCGGCGTCCCGGGCAAAGTCCAATGCCATGGCCACACACCGGGCCTCAACCACCAGCAGGTCCAGCGTTGCGGCAGCATCCGCGGCGGCCAGGAGGGACCGGGAGCTCCTGGCCAGGGCGCCTCGGGCGAGGTTCCCCGAAATCTCGGCGAGGGGCCCTTGGCGACGCCCGGCAATGTCTTCGAGCAGCCGGTACTCGTCGTCGGTCCCTTCAACTGTGGCACCAAAGAGGTAAATGCCGGCGGTCGTCAACCGCTGCTTATCGATGTCGTTGCGCACCCGCGCCAGGAGCCGCTGCTTGACCTCGGGATCCCCCATCCAACGCCCCGCCATTTCCGAGCAGAACCCAGCAACGGATTCGGAGAAGAATGTCCCCACTCCCCTGCACGTCCTGTAGAGGTCCAAATACCGCCCGGCCTCCACTGAATTGCCCACTTGGGCGTAGGCAAAAGCGGTAGCAGCGTACGCTACCTTGTTCATGTTCATGGCCGGACGGAGTTCAAGCTGGGCAACGGCGGACCGCAGCGGTTCGATGGCGCTGGCAGGCTTGCCCGCGTAGGCGTACGCGAGGCCGATGCCCAGTTCAGTCAGCGCACCCCGGTACTGGAGCCGTGATGACCTCGATGGCGTGCGCCGTATGAGTTCGATGCACTGCCGCCACTGCCCCGACAACAACAGCACCAGGAAGGCGTGCCTGGCGAAGGCCTCCTCCAGCTGGGCTGGACGGTCTGTGTCACCGAGATTCCGTGACACGGTCCTGGCGAGTTCCTGCGCCTCAAGCTCCCGGCCAAGAATGCAACGGGCCTCAATCAGGAAGAAGGAGGACCTCAGCCAGTGCTCGCGGTCCGCGTCCGGGTCCTTGGCCAGTTCCCCTTCCAGGTCGTCGATCATGGCGGCGTACTCGCCCATGTAGGAGTTGTATTCGTAGCTGCACAGGTGGAGGCGGTTGCGCGCCTTGGCCAGCGTCTCTGCCGGATAGGCCTCCGCCATGGTTTCAAGGGTCTCAAGCCCATCGGAAACAACTCCCGGCACCATGCCCGAACGCCCATCAATCCATGTCATGGCCTGGCATTTTGCTGCCGTAATCTCCGCGAATTCCAGTGGATCCAGGGCAGCGAGATGGGACTCGGACACCTCATCCAACGCCTGTGCAGCATGCAACGGCAGGTCCAGCATGAGATATGCCGCGGCCTTCAGTCGTTGCCCGGGTACCCACTCCACATCTTTCGGGCCCAGTGACAGCGTGCACTGGATGGCGAAATTGGGGTCGTAGTCATCCAGCGCCGCACGCCCGGCCGCGAGGGCATGCGCCGGCGAGGGCATTGGCTCGTCCTCGCACGAATGCATCCACGCGGCGTAGCTGAGGAGATCCTGCGCCGCCAACCCCTGCAACTCAGGCTCTTGGGGGCCGTGCAGCATCAGGCGTAATTCACGCCTGCGGCGGGTGCTCAACCAGCCGCGGACTACCTCGCCAACGTAGGGATCGCGGAGGGAGACCCAATGGTCACCGCACCGCTCAACGGTGAGCAGCCCGGATTCCTCCATCTCCACCAGGACCTCTGTCCCGAAGATGGCTGCCAGGTCCATGAGGGTGGCGCGCTGCGCACAGGCCAGGATTTCGACGACGGTCCTGCTGGCCTGCGTTTCGCGCGCCAGCCTGGAGCGGACAAAGTCCTCAACAACCGTTGCGCCCTCGAGCTTGATCCGGTCCCTGAGCGTCCACACGGAATCGTTCAGGACCAGATTGCCGGTATGCCTCTGCTCTTCGAGGAGGGCGTGGAGGAGCATCGGGTTACCGCCAACAGCCGAATGCAGCGAGCCCACCAAAGTCGAGGATACGTAGTGCCCCAGCACAGAGCCCAGCACTTGCTTGGTCTGTTCCTCGCTCAAGGTGTTGAGGTGGACTTCGCCCAGCTCACCTTCAAGGACCAGGCGGTGGAAGTCAGCAGGGAGGTCGCTGGCGCGCTGGACCGTGGCAACGACCTTTGCGGTACCCGTGGCCATGAGGTTCAACAGCACGCCCGTACTCATGGGGTCCATGCCACCGGCGTTGTCCACGATGAGAACCGTGTCCCGGCCCGCGGCCTCTGTCCTGATCAGGCTGGTCACTGCGTGCAGGATCCCGGTAGGGGAACTTACGGCTTCGGACGGCAGCCGGGCCAACAGGAACCCCAGGCATCCGTACGGGGTTTGGCCGTTGGCTACGGTGTTGCGCAATTGGAGGCTGTGGACCTTGGGCCCCAGCGAAGAAACAACAGCGCGGGCAAGCCCGGATTTGCCGATTCCCCGCTGGCCCGTGAGCACTACTCCATAGGAATCAGGTGACTCAAGGTATTTGCCGGCCTTTGACAGATCATGGCTCCGGGCCAGGAGTGACCACGTTTGCCTGTCGGTTGGTCCGCCCACAAGATCGGGAGCCGCAGCCCTTGCTGCGCCTCCCCCGCCCTTGTTTAGCAACTCCGCCGACATTCGCATCCTTCGCTACACATCCGCGACAGTCCCCCACCGCTTACCTGCGTACCATGCACACTACCTTCGGGCGCCGACACTTTGTAGGCCTTAGGGTCCTCGGGACCGTCAGGCTTTCATCAGGCTTTCCTCAAGATTTGCTCAAGATTTCGCGGGGTGGTGTTTCTGCTGCGCCGACAGCAGGCCCTGGTCCATGAGCAACTCTACGGCGTCGGCCGCCTCGTCAAGCAGGAATGGCAGTTCCTTCTTTTCTGCGGTGGCGAAATCCCGGAGCACGTAATCAGCGGTCTCCATCCGCCCTGGCGGCCGCCCCACCCCTACGCGAACGCGCAAATAGTCCTTGGTGGCGAGGGCTTTTGAGATGTCCCGCAGGCCGTTGTGCCCGCCCTCACCGCCGCCCAGTTTTAGCTTGACTGTGTTAAAAGGGATGTCGATTTCATCGTGGACCGCTATGACGTGGTCCGGTGCGATGTCGAAGAAGTTGCACAGCCCCGCTACGGGTCCCCCGGACGTGTTCATGTAAGTCATGGGCTTGGCCAGGACCACGCGAGGGCCACCGATGCCCAATCGGCCCTCCACCACCTGGGCGCGGGCCTTATGGACCTTGAACTTCCCACCCATGCGGGACGCGAGCTCATCCAGCACCATCTGGCCCACATTGTGCCGGTTGTTGCTGTACTCACTGCCGGGGTTGCCGAGGCCGACAATCAGCCAGGTGTCACTCATGGTCTCATCCTAGGGAACGTTGGTTTTATCAGCGGGGACAGGCGGCCAGCCAGGGACTACCGGCAAGGGCCAAAAGAAAGTGGCCGGGACCCGAAGGTACCCGGCCACTCCACGGCATAAGCCTCAAGCAGTCAGAAGACTACTCGGCAGCCGGTGCTGCTTCTTCTTCAGCTTCGGAAGCGGTCTCAGCGATGCGGACCACCAGGGTGTCACCTTCGGTGAGCAGGGTGGAACCCTTCGGCAGGACGAGGTCCGAAGCGTGGATGCTCTCGCCGGCCTTGAGGCCTTCGATGCTGACCTCGACGGCGGTGGGAACGTGGGTTGCCTCGGCCTCGAGGGAAACCGTGGTGGCTTCGAGGCTGGCAACAGCACCCGGAGCAACTTCACCGGAAACGTGGATGGCGATGTCGACGGTAACCTTCTCGCCGGCCTTCACGGTCTGGAGGTCAACGTGCTCGATGATCTGCTTTACGGGATCGCGCTGGATGTCCTTGACGAGCGTCAGGTGCTGCTCGCCGTCGACGTCGATCGCCAGGAGGGCGTTGGAAACGCGGACTGCCAGCGTGGTGGCGCGGCCCGGCAGGTTGATGTGGATCGGCTCTGCGCCGTGGCCGTAGATAACAGCCGGGATCTGGCCGGCCATGCGTGCACGGCGGGCGAAACCCTTGCCGAATTCGGTGCGCAGTTCTGCGGTGAGCTTCTGCTCAGACATGTGTACTCCTTGATTACTGTGGCGCCCGAAAATATCCGGGCTGGTCTATCAGCAAGGGCGGAGGTCTGGAGACCTTCTACGCCCGGCTGAGGGCGGCCGCCGAGCAGCCGTTCCGCCTGTGTTGAAGGAGATGCAGACCCAGTCGATAACGGAGACCCGCAACCCTGGTCCATCAAACGCGGACCGGATGTGCTCTCCCTCGCCAAGGTATCCCCAAGAGTTTAGCAGCGGAACGCGTCGGAACTGAAAACGGGCAAAGAAAAGGGCCACCCGACGCCGTGAGGCGGCAGGTGGCCCCCGTACTTTCAGCAGTCCGGCGTTATGCCTTGCCGTCGAACAGGCTGGTGACCGAACCGTCGTCGAACACTTCACGGATGGCGCGTGCAATCAGCGGTGCGATCGACAACACCGTCAATGACGGGAAGCGCTTCTCAGCCGGGATGGGCAGCGTGTTGGTGACCACCACTTCGCGGGCGCCGGAATCGGCCAGGCGCTGCGCGGCGGGGTCGGAGAAGACAGCGTGCGTGCAGGCGATGATGACGTCCTTGGCACCGGCGTTCTTCAGGACCTGGACAGCGCCGGAGATGGTTCCACCGGTGTCGATCATGTCGTCGATCAGAACGCAGGTGCGGCCTTCAACCTGGCCAACAACCGTCTTGGAGACGGCCTGGTTGGGAACCGTGAGGTCGCGGCTCTTGTGCACGAACGCCAGCGGGGCACCGCCCAGGCGCTCGGCCCACTGCTCGGCAACGCGGACACGTCCGGTGTCCGGGGAAACAACAGTGATGTTGTCGGCCTCGACCTTGGTGCGGATGTAGTCAGCCAGCAGCGGGATGGCCATCAGGTGGTCAACGGGGCCGTCGAAGAAGCCCTGGATCTGCGAGGTGTGCAGGTCCACGGACATGATGCGGTCCGCGCCGGCAGTCTTGTAGAGGTCGGCAACCAGGCGGGCGGAGATCGGCTCGCGGCCGCGGCCCTTCTTGTCCTGGCGGGAGTACGGGTAGAACGGCGAAACAACCGTGATCCTCTTGGCCGAGGCGCGCTTGAGGGAATCGATCATGATCAACTGCTCCATGAGCCAGTTGTTCAGCGGGGCCGGGTGGGCCTGGATGACGAAGGCATCAGTGCCTCGCACGCTCTCGGCCGAACGGACGTAGATTTCCCCATTGGCGAAGTCGTAGGCGTCGATGGGCAGGAGCTCGGTCTCCAGCTCCTTCGCGATTTCCTGCGCCAGCTCCGGATGCGCCCTTCCGGCGGCGAGAATCAACTTCTTCTCTCCGTGTGCGGTAATTTCGCTCATGCCTATTTGCCCTCTTCTATGGTTGCCGGGGATTGTGAGGATGTGGAGGCGGAGGCCAGTTCCTGGGCGGCTTCGGCCAGATTGGCAGAGGCTGTGCCCGGGCGGTTGGCTATGACCCAACCTTCGGCGTTCCGCTGTGCGGCCAGGCTGAGGGCGAGCGCACCTGCGGGAACGTCCTTGCGGATGATGGCTCCTGCGCCGCTGTAGGCGCCATCGCCGACGGACACGGGAGCCACGAAGACCGTGTTGGAACCGGTGCGCACGCCCGAGCCGATCACCGTGCGGTGCTTCTTCTCGCCGTCGTAGTTGGCAGTGATGTTGCCGCAACCGATGTTGGTGTCTTCGCCGATTTCGGCGTCGCCCGCGTAGCCCAGGTGGGACAGTTTCGAGCCGCGGCCGATGGTCACGTTCTTGGTTTCGTAGAATGCACCGATCTTGCCGGTCTCCCCCAGCACCGTGCCTGGGCGGAGGTACGTGAACGGTCCGACGCTCGCTTTGGCACCAATCGTGGAACCCGATCCGTGCGTCCGGGTCACCTTCGCGCCCTCGCCTACGTTGACGTCCGTCAGCGTCGTGTCAGGACCCACGACGGCGTCCCTCGCCACAGTAGTGGAACCGTGCAGTTGGGTGTTGGGCAGCAAGCGGACGTCTTCGTCGAGCGTCACGGTGGAGTCGATCCAGGTGGTGGTGGGATCCACCACGGTCACGCCTGCGCGCATCCAGGACTCGATGATGCGTCGGTTGTGCTCGGCAACAAGCGCCGACAACTGGATGCGGTCGTTGGCACCCTCAACCTGCCAGCGGTCTTCGGTGACGACGGCGGCAACCCGGCCGCCGGCGTCGCGCGCCAACCCGAGGACGTCCGTCAGGTACATCTCGCCCTGGGCGTTGTCCGTGGTGACCTTCGAGAGGGCCGTACGCAAGACCGCGGCGTCGAAGGCGTAGATGCCGGAGTTGACCTCGCGGATGCTGCGCTCAGTCTCGCTTGCGTCTTTGTGTTCGCGGATGCCCGTGACGGTGCCGTCTTCCGCGCGAAGGATCCGGCCATAACCGGTGGCGTCATCCAGTACTGCGGTGAGGACGGTGACGGCATTGCCCTCAGCCTCATGGGTGGTTACGAGCTCTGCGAGCAATTCGCCGGTCAGCAGGGGGACATCGCCGTACGTGACAACCACGGTGCCGGTAAGTTCAGCCTCGGCGTCGAGGGCCTTGAGGGCAACCTCAACCGCGCGGCCAGTGCCGGGAACATCGTCCTGGTCGACAATCAGCGCCGCGGGATCCAGCGTGGTGACGTGCTCAGCCACGCGGTCACGCTCGTGGCGGACAACAAGTGCCAGCTTCAGTGGAGTGATGGAACGGGCTGCCAGGAGAGCGTGGCCCACCATGGAGCGTCCGCCAATTTCGTGGAGAATCTTGGGGGTCCGGGACTTCATGCGCGTTCCAGCGCCTGCGGCCAAAACTATGACCGCTGCGGGACCGGTGGATTCGGGGCTCACGTACTGGCTCTCCTTGCTCGGTATGTCCCGGGTAACCCGGCTTCGGAATGCTGCCATCCCAATGGACCCAGGCACCGTTTGAGCCGTTCCAGGTACAGAGAGGAGCGCATTTTCCGACCGTTCCGCCCATAGGATTCGAACCTATACTCCACGGCTCCAAAGGCCGGGGTGCTGCCATTACACCAGAGCGGACCGTGCATGATTCACACCACCAGACCGCAGGGTCTGACGGTTTCCCGGGCTACCGGGATGCACACACAAGAATCTAGTTTGCCATGACCATTGCGTGCTTCGCGACTTGACCGCCCGCCACCCATTCACTGGCGCACTCCGGGACCCCTCCATGACCCTGTTTCCACCGGGGGCGGCGGGCCGGTAAGGCATGATGGTCACGTGAGCAAGCGCACTGAACTTCCCCGTCCCGCGGACACCGCCGAACCCCTGGAGCATGGTGCCACCGGTCCCGCAGTCCGTGTCAGGATGACCGGCCAGCAGCGCAAATCCCAGCTCATCGGCATCGGCCGCGCCCTCTTCGCAGCCCGTGGCCTGGACGGCACCACCATCGAGGAAATCGCTGCCAACGCTGGCGTTTCCAAGCCCGTCATCTACGAGCACTTCGGCTCCAAGGAAGGCTTGTACCGGCGGGTCGTGGAGACAGAATTCCGGATTCTGCTGGACTCCATCACCGAGGCCCTCAGCACCGAAGCCAAGCCCCGGGTCCTGGTTGAACGCGCAGCACTGGCCCTCCTTGGCTACATCGAAGACCGCACCGACGGCTTCCGGATCCTCATGCGCGACGCCCCGCCCTCACAACCCGAGGGCGCCTTCTCCACGTTGCTCTCCCACGTAACAGCCCGGGTGGAACACCTGCTCTCCGATGAATTCGCACGCCGGGGTTTCAGTGCAGCCGACGGCGCCATGTACGCACAGATGCTGGTCGGCATGGTGGCGATGACCGGCCAGTGGTGGCTCGACAGCCGCACACCGGACAAGCGGGCCGTCGCCGCGCACCTGGTGAACCTGGCCTGGAACGGCCTGACCGGGCTGCAGAAGGAGCCCGGACTGCGTTCAGAGGGCTGATTCCCCTCCCGACGCTGCACCAGCCATCCTCCGTGTGCTGGCCCGTTCCTCGCCTCGACGCCCTCTCACCGCCTGCGGGTTTTTGGGCATCCCCCTCTCACCGCCTACCGGTTTTTGGGCATCCCCCTCTCACCGCCCGCGGGTTTTTGGGCATCCCCCTCTCACCTGAGCCCCTGGACGCGGGGTACTTCTTTCCTCGCCTGGGAAGCCGGATTGGTGACGCGTCATTGCAAGGTCGGAGGGTCTGCTTTGTAGGATGTGCTCATGTCAGCACCCCAGCTCTACGTCACCTTTCCCGGCACAGCGCGTGAAGCCCTCAGCTTCTACGCGGAGATCTTCGGCGGGGAGCTTTCCTTGTACACGTTTGAGGACTTCAGCCGCACCGATGGCCCCTCGGATGCCATCGCCCATGGCGTCCTCAGCGGAGTGGTCTCACTGAGTGGATCTGACGCTGCGACAGGCGACAAAACCGTCCGCATGGAAGGCGCCATGCTCTCACTGCTGGGAGCGGCAGAACCCGACGTTCTTCACCATTGGTTCGACAAACTCGCCGACGGCGGTCGGATCCTGGACCCACTGTCACCAAAGCCCTGGGGTGCATCCGACGGCCAAGTGGTGGACCGCCACGGCCTGCATTGGCTCATCGGATATGAACCAGCTGCCTAAAACCGACAGAAGGTGAGAGAGCGCCCAGCCCACCACCACAAAAGATGAGAGAGCGTCCAGCCCACCACCGCAAAAGGTGAGACGGGGTTGTCGCCTCGGCGGTCGGGGCGTCGGCCTACGCCCCCTACTCGCCGAGGATTTCGGCAGCCTCCAGCCATTCGAGCTCGAGGCCCTCTTTCTCGTCAAGCAACTCCCGAAGCTTGGCGTTGAGCTCGCCCAGCGCGTCGAAGTCGCCGGATTCGGATTTCGCCGCCATTTGGGTGTGGAGCTTCTCCTCCTGCTGCGCGATCTTGCCGAGTTGGCGGTCGACCCTGTTGAGGTCCTTCCGGGCTTCACGCTTTTCGGCTTCGCTGGCACCTGAAGGGGCGGCAGCGGACGAGGAAGCTCCGCTGGCAGAAGTTGGCGCACCGGAGCCCCCGCCAACGGCGCCGGAGGCAAGTGCGGCCTCGCGCAGCTCGAGGTATTGGTCCACTCCGCCCGGCAAGCCGCGGAGTTTCCCGTCGCCCAGCAACGCCATTTGGTTGTCGGTGACGCGTTCCAGCAGGTAGCGGTCGTGGCTGACCACCACCAAGGTCCCGGGCCAACCGTCCAGGACGTCCTCGACGGCGGCAAGGGTGTCGGTATCGAGGTCGTTGGTGGGTTCGTCGAGCATGAGCACGTTGGGCTCTCCTACCAGCAGGCGCAGGAGTTGGAGCCGGCGTCGCTCGCCACCGGAGAGGTCGCTGACCGGCGTCCACTGCTTTTCCTTGGTGAACCCAAGCTGTTCAACCAGCTGACCGGCAGTGAATTCCTTGCCGCCCACGCTGAAGGACCGCTTTTCGCGTTCGATGACCTCGATGACGCGCAGGTCGGAGACGTCGTCGAGCTCTTTGACGTCCTGGGTCAGCACGGCGGTGACGACGGTCTTGCCGCGCTTGACCTTGCCCGAGGTCGGCTGAATTTCGCCGTTCAGCAGTTTCAGCAGCGTGGATTTGCCGGCGCCGTTGACGCCCACCAGCCCGAGCCGTTCGCCCGGTGCGAGACGGAGGGTGATGTTGTTGAACAGCTTCTGGCCGCTCTCGCCACCCTCGAAGTCGAGCGTCACGTTTTCGAGGTCCAGCACATCCTTGCCCAAGCGGGCAGTGGCCATCTTGCTGAGTGCCACGGAGTCGCGGGGATCGGGCACGTCGGCGATGAGGTCGTTGGCTGCTTCGATGCGGAATTTCGGCTTGGCGGTTCGGGCGGGGGCGCCGCGCCTCAGCCAGGCAAGTTCCTTCTTGACGAGCTGCTGGCGTTTATTTTCGACGACGGCGGCCGTGCGGTCGCGCTCGGCGCGCGCCAGAACGTAGGCGGCGTATCCGCCGTCGAACATGTCCACCATGGCGTCGTGGACTTCCCAGGTGTAGTTGCAGACTTCGTCGAGGAACCATCGGTCGTGGGTGACCACCAGGAAGGCACCCTGGTTGGCGCGCCAGCGTGTCTTCAGGTGCCGGGCGAGCCAGGCGACGCCTTCGACGTCGAGGTGGTTGGTGGGTTCGTCCAGCATGATGACGTCGTGGTCCTCGATGAGGAGCTTGGCCAGCGCAACGCGGCGCTTCTGGCCGCCGGACAGGGCATGGACGTTGGCGTGCCAGTCGACGTCGCCCACCAGTCCGCCCATCACTTCGCGGATCTTGGCGTTTGCGGCCCATTCGTGGTCCGCGCGGTCACCGACGATTGCAGCCCCCACCGTCAGGTCGCCGTCGAGCACGTCACCCTGGTCCAGGTAGCCGACGTTGACGTCACCGCGTTTGGTGACACGGCCCGAGTCCGGCGTCGAGCGCAAAGCGAGCAGGCGCATGAGGGTCGATTTACCGTCGCCGTTGCGGCCCACCATGCCAATACGGTCGCCATCCTCCAAACCGAGGGTGACGCCGTCGAGGACAGTGCGGGTCGCGAACGAAACGGTGAGGTTTTCGCCGCCAAGCAGGTGGGCCAATGGGTACTACTTTCTACTGCTGGAATGCGGGGGTACTAAAGGAGGGTATCGGAGATGATCCGGGCGCCGTGCACAGGTCCGTGGACAGCCACCGCGGTGTGGCCCCGGTGGGTTAGTTCTTCGGCGAGGACGCTGGCAGAGACTGAGTCCCGTGCAAGCAAGGCGATGGTCGGACCGGAACCGGACACCATGCCGGCCAGCGCACCGCGCGCTTCGCCCAGTCCGATGGTGTCGCGGAGTTGCGGCGCCAAGGCTATGGACGCGCGCTGGAGATCGTTGATGAGCACCCGGCTGAGGGTCTCGGGATCGCCGTGGCGGAGCGCCTGGAGAATGGTGGGATCCACGTCCACGGGTTCCGCGATCTCGGCGCCTTCGGAGTCCCGGAGTCCGTCAAGGGTGCGGAACACGTCCGGCGTCGAGAGGCCATAGTCCGCGAAGACCAGCACCCAGTCCATCTGCGCTTTGGCCAGGGCCGGAGAGAGTTTGTCGCCAACGCCGAGCCCGACGGCGGTGCCTCCCAGGAGCGAAAAAGGCACGTCTGCGCCCAACTCGGCCGCCAGGTGCGCGAGTTCCTCGCGGGAGAGGCCGCTGTTCCACAATGCGTCGCAGGCCAACAGCGTGGCCGCGGCGTCGGCGGAGCCACCGCCCATACCGCCGGCAACAGGCACACGCTTGGTGATTTCAAGGTGAACGCCCGTTGGCTTCTCGGACATTTCCGCCATGATGGCCGCGGCCTTGTAGGCAAGGTTGCGCTCATCCAGCGGGATGTCAACGCCGTCGAGGTCAAGCGTGCTTTCCGGGCTGATGCTGACGGTAATCCCCTCAGCCTCGGTGCTGGTAGCGGCCACTTCCTCATACAGGGAAACCGCAAGGTAAACACTGGCCACCGAATGGTAGCCGTCCGGCCGCAGCGGGCCGACGCTCAGTGAGACGTTGACTTTTCCGGGGGCTTTGACGCGAACTGTCCGGGCATGGAAGCGGTCCCCCACAAACGGGAGGCTGCTTGGTTTGCGGGTGCCCGGATTCATGCGTCCACGGGGTGGCGGGCTTCGGCGATCTTGACGTAAGCGGAGATGTCCAGGACCTCGCCGCGGGCCGTCGGGTCCACACCTGCCGCCACCAGGCACCGCTCAGCCTCGGCCGCGCTTCCGGCCCACCCGGCGAGGGCGGCGCGGAGGGTCTTCCGGCGTTGGGCGAACGCGGCATCGATGACGGCAAAGACCTGCTCGCGGGTTGCATGCGTTTGGGGCGGATCGTGGCGGGTGAACGCCACGAGTCCCGAGTGGATCTTGGGTGCAGGCCAGAACACGTTCATGCCGATGACACCGGCCTTGCGCATGTGGCCGTACCAAGCGGCCTTCACGGACGGAACACCGTAGATCTTGGACCCGGGTGTTGCGGCCAGGCGGTCAGCCACCTCGTCCTGCACCATGACCAGGCCGTGCTGCAGGCTCGGGAAATGTTGCAACAGGTGCAGGACCACGGGAACGGCGACGTTGTAGGGCAGGTTGGCCACCAACGCGGTGGGTGGAACGGGCAGTTCGGTGACCTTCATGGCATCGGACAGCACCAGGTGGAAATTGTCCTCCGCCCCGGGCCGCCAAGCACGCACGGTCTCCGGCAGCTTGCCGGCCAGCACGGGGTCGATCTCCACAGCCACGACGTTCTTGGCGGCGTCAAGCAGACCCAGCGTCAGTGAGCCCAATCCCGGCCCCACCTCCAGAACGGTTTCGTCGGAGTCGATGTTGGCGGCGGCCACAATCCTGCGGATGGTGTTGCCGTCGATCACAAAGTTCTGCCCCAAGGTCTTCGTGGGGCGTACACCGATTTCCTCGGCAAGCCGTCGGATGTCTGTGGCGCCCAGCAGGGGCGCGACGGCGGCGGGTTCGGAATTCGGTTCAGTCACCTAGGTATCGTATCGCCTGTGCGGGGTCAGGCTGCGTGCGCGCAGCCCCAGTCGCGGAGGCCGTTCTTGGCGTAGAGGCGGTTGGCGATGTCGATCTGCTGTGCCTTGCTGGCCAGGCTGGCGTTGGGGGCGTAGGCTCCGCCACCGTTGGCAAGCCACGTGGGGCTGGAGAACTGCAGGCCGCCGTAGTAGCCGTTACCGCTGTTGATGGACCAGTTTCCACCGGACTCACACTGGGCAATCCTGTCCCACATGGCCTCGTTCGGAGCTCCGGTGGGGCCGCTGGAGGTTGCCGCCGCCTTGGCGGGAGTCGCCACGGGGCGTGCCTTGGTGCCAACGCTGACTTTCTCGGCGACGGGCTTGGTAGTGACGTTGCTTGATACGAGGGCCCTTGAGGCTTCGCGTCCGTCGACGAGGACCAGCTTGAACGTCTTGACCAAGGAGCCGGCGACACCTGCCTGGGTGACCTTTTCCTCGCCCTTGAACAGTTCGGCAGTTTCAGTCTTCACGCTTTCGAAGGGCACTTCCTCAGTGGCTTCGGCTGTCTTGCTGGTGTCCACGCGGGAGACCTTGATCACCATGTCCTGGACGATGGGCGCGTTGCCAGGTTGGGAGATGCGGTCGTTGGCGCCGACGGTGATGCCGGTGTCCTTGAGCACGGTGGCGACATCGGCCGCCGTCGTGGTGGTGCTGGTGTCCTTGCCGTCAGCCACAACGCTGATGGTCTTGGGAGTGGAGATGGAAACGAAGGAGCCGCTGACTTCCAGTGACGCTTCCTTTGGTTGGGAGATTTCCGAGGAACTGGCCACTCCGAGTTCGCTGACCAGCGCGGCGACGTCGGGGGCGTTCGTGTTCACGGTCTTGCGGGCGCCGTCCAGTTCAATGGACACGGCCTTGGCGAGGTTGATGTTCACCACGGTGCCGTTGTCCACACTGGCGTCCAGAGCGGGTGAGACCCGGTCTGCGTCCTTCAATTCAACCTTGGCTGCCTTGACCACCTGGTCTACGGTGCCGCCAAAGGTCTGGATGGAGCTCACTTTGCCGTCGACGTTGAGGGTGACGGTCTTGTTGTTGCCCACGAAGGCCACAACACCAACCACCAGCGCCGCAACTACCAGCAACTGGGCGCCTACTTTGAGGAAGCTGAACTTGCCATCCGTTGTGAAGAACTTGATCACGATTGCCCATAACTCTCAGACCATCCGGGCACGGGGAAAAGCACAGAAATAATGCCAGCCGCAAAACGGAGGGGCCAGGCGCAAAGCCTGGTCCCACTCTTGCTGCCGGCATCTGCGCCGCCACATACATTCAACTGATTAAGTCCGGAATCAACCGGCCCAGCTGTCCGAAGGCCTTCCCCGACCCCGGCTACTTGTTTAACACAGTAACCGATCTGTTATAAAGCAACCAAGACTTCTGCATACCGGGTATTCATGCACCAGACGCCCTGAGGGCTCCCTGGACGAGGCCTCAGGCCCACGAACCGTAGGCCTGGAGCGTATTTTCCGCCAGGCGCGAACACAGTTCGGACAGGTCATCTCCTGTCACTTCCGCCATGGAGCGGACGGTGTACGGCACCATGTAGCTCGCGTTCGGGCGTCCCCGGTGCGGGTGGGGTGTCAGGAACGGCGAATCCGTTTCCACCAGGATCCGGCTGGGCTCGGCGATGGCCAGCGCCGAGCGGAGGTTCCCTGCGTTCTTGAACGTCATGGTGCCGGCAAAGGACATGTACCAACCGTTCGTGTTGCAGATCCGGGCCAGTTCTTCGTCGCCCGAGAAGCAGTGGAACACCACCCGGTCGGGCGCCCCTTCTTCCTGCAGCACCTGAACAACGTCGTCGTGGGCGTCGCGGTCGTGGATCTGCAGGGTCAGTCCGAGCCGTTTCGCGATGTCGATGTGGCGCCGGAAGGAGTGCCGCTGGTGCACCAGCCCGTCCCCGTGCGTCCTGAAGAAATCCAGTCCTGTCTCGCCGATCGCACGGATCCGCGGATGGGATGCCAGCTCCTCTATCTCGGCGAGCGCCGACTCCAGTTCACCGCGCCCGGCATAAACGGGAGCATCGTTGGGGTGGATCGCGACGGCGCCGAGCAGGCGCGGGTCCGCGTCCACAGCTTCCACCGTGAAGCGGGATGACTCCAGGTCGCAGCCAACCTGTATTGCTCCTTGCACACCCACGGACTGGGCCGCGTCCATGGCGTCCCTGACGGAAACCTCGATCAGTCCGTTCCTGAAGTCCAGATGCGTGTGGTTGTCCATGACGGGAACGGGCAGCGGCTCCGGTGCCGGCGGGTACTCCCTGCGGGAATCTGTGTCGTCGGAGGACGCGCGGTACGGAGCAGGAGCGAGGGAATTGCACATGCTCCCACCTTAATCGGACCGTGGTCCTCCTGAGGCAACGGCGATAAATTCCACTCGGCACATAAATTCCTGAGCACTATGTCAGCGGCGGCCAATGACTGGGTAGTCTGGAACGGACAGACGGTCAGCAACAGCACAACAGATTGCTGATGCAGCGGCCACGGCTGAAGGGCAATCCATGGAGTCCAAGCGACAAGTATCCGTTGAACCTACCCCTCTTCAGGGTGAGGCTTACAGTGCGCTGCCACGCGATGGAGCCGCGCTCAACGGGCATCGGCCGCAGGTCATGGACGGAGAGCGGTTCCACGACGCCAGCGAACGCATCCTCAGTTCAATCAACAAGGTCATTGACGGCAAGGCCGACGCCGCGAAGCTCGCCCTGACCGTGCTGCTGGCGCAAGGCCACCTCCTGCTGGAGGATGTGCCCGGCGTCGGAAAGACATTGTTGGCCAAGACACTGGCCCGGACAGTGGACTGTACGGTCTCCCGCATCCAGTTCACCCCCGACCTCCTGCCTTCCGATGTCACTGGCGTTTCCATCTACAACCAGTCCTCACGGCAGTTCGAGTTCCGCCCGGGGGCGGTGTTCGCGAACATTGTGATCGGCGATGAAATCAACCGAGCCTCGGCCAAGACGCAGTCCGCCCTCCTGGAATGCATGGAAGAGCACCAAGTGACAGTGGACGGGCATTCATACCAGCTGGGGTTGCCCTTCATGGTGGTGGCGACGCAGAACCCTATCGAGATGGAAGGCACGTACCCCCTGCCGGAGGCCCAGCGGGACCGCTTCATGGCGAGGATTTCCATGGGTTACCCGGACAAGGAAGCCGAGATCGAAATGCTGGAGACGCACCAAGCGTCCTCTCCCCTGGTCAAAGTAACCCCGGTTGTCACGGCCAGCGATGTCGCTGCCATGATCGCCACCGTCCAGCAGGTCCACGTATCCACGGCGATCAAGGAATACACGGTGGCAATCGGGCGGGCCACCCGCGACAGCGCCAGGCTCCGTCTGGGCGCGAGCCCCCGGTCATTGCTGCAGCTGCTCCGTGCGGCCAAAGCGACCGCGGCATTGGACGGCCGCGACTTCGTGCTCCCGGACGACGTGGTGGACGTGGCGGAATCGGTACTCGCCCACCGGATCATCCTGGACCGCAAAGCGGCGAGCTCGGGCGATACGCCCCAGAGCATTCTTCGTGGCATCCTGGCATCCGTTCCGGTAGCCCAGGAGCCGCCTGGCGCCTGGCGCAGGGACAGGCACACCGCTTAGGAGGCAGGAATGGCGCTGGTTGATCGACTCCCCAAGCATTTGTTTACCACCCGTGGCTGGGGTTTGCTTGCGGCCGGGGCGATCTCCCTTGGGTGCGCCTACGTCATGGGCCGCCGGGATCTCCTGACGCTGGCCATCCTCTTGATCCTCCTGCCGCTGGCGGCCCTCGCCGGCGTCCGGGTTCTCAAGCCCAAGTTCCAGGTGTACCGGGAGTTCAATCCCTCCACTGTGGAAACAGCGAGCACCACCACCGTGCGACTGGCCGTGGCCAGGTCCTCATATTCCACTGGGCACGTGGTCATGGAGGAGCAGTTGCCTCCCCGCTTCGGAGAGCCTCCGGCATTCCGTTTCCCCGCACGGTCAGCTTCCGGCGGCACCAGCCGCTACGAATACCACCTCCGCTCGGGCAAGCGCGGGCAGTTCCGCATCGGTCCGGTCACGGCAGAGTTCAGCGACCCCTTCGGCTTGTCGCTTCGGCGGCATTCAATCGACGACGGCGACATCCTCACCGTGACGCCTGCCGCCGTCGACCTTCCCGTCACCGGACTCGCTGGAGCGCGCGGCAACGACGGCGTGACCGCGACGCGCATCCGCGCCAACCCCAGCGACGACGACATCATGACCCGCGAGTACCGGCACGGCGATCCCATGCGAAGGGTCCATTGGGCGGCCACTGCGCGCCATGGCCAACTCATGGTGCGCCAGGAGGAGTCAGTAACGACTCCGGAAGCCACCCTCATCCTGGACCAGCGCTTCAATGCCTTGGCCGGCGGAACGGGATCCATGTTTGGCGGCCACGACGAAGACTCGGACCTGGTGACGAGTCCGAACTTTGAGTGGATTGTCACGGCAGCCATGTCCATCACGTCCCATTTGGCAGAACGAAACTACTCGTTGCGGGTTCTGGACGCTTTTGGGAGCCCGGCGTTCAACCGTTCGCGCTCGGCACCGGAACCTGATGCCGAGGAGTTCGCGGGTGCCGGTGGCCTGCAGGCCATCGCCGAAGGACTGGCGGCCATAGAGCTCAGCGGTCCCAGGCATTCCAGGGGTGAGCATCACCGGGCGGATCATCACGGCACCGAACACAGGGAGGCCGCGGCGGGGTCATCCACCCCGGATTCTGCCGATGCCCCCTTTGATGACCGGCTCATGGACAAGCTCGCTGCCCACCGACTGCGTGGCCCGCTTCTTGCGCTGCTGGGCACGCTGACTCCCGCCGAGGCCAGATCCCTGGCTCCTGCGGCGGCCTACGGAGCCAACGCTTTCGCCCTGATGGTGACGGAGGCGACCCGGAACAACGACGACGTGCTGGAGATTCTGCGGCTCGCGGGCTGGCGGGTGGCCGTGGTCACATCCAAGACGCAGCTGGGTGCAGCCTGGTCAGCGTTCGACGAAGGCGGAATTGTGGACGCTGCCGGATCAGCCATGGACGTTCGTCGTGGAGCGGCGGTGCCCCGGTGACCGCTACCTCCCATGTAGGCTCCCCCACGCCCACCCAGCCCAACAGCGGGACGGGCCAGAAGCAGCCGGCCGGCTCGCGACGGACACGAGCACCAGGGCCGGGCCCCTACCCCTGGGTCATGGCAGGGTCCATTGTCGTGGCCGTGCTTGGCGCTGCCTTGTCCCTGAACGGTGTCTTCAGGGGGTGGGCCTGGTTCATGCCATTGATCACCACCGTGGTTGTCGTGGCGCTGACCTTGGCCGTCCTCCGCGCGCTTCGAGCCCGGCCGCTGCTGGCCACCTTGGGTTCCTTTGCCACCCTCGCGGGGATCCTGAGTTTCACGTTTTGCCGCCAGGAAAGCCTTGCGGGCTTCATCCCCACTGCGGGGACGTTCTCCGCCGTCGGGCGCCTTATCAAACGGGCTGCCGAAACGGTGGTGTCCGAAAGCGCTCCCGTGGCGCCGAACGCCGGAATAGTGTTCGTCATGTGCGCCTGCCTGGGGCTGCTGGTGATCTTGATCGATGCCTTGGCTGTACCCCTGGCGATGCCCGCGGCCAGCGGCATTGGCCTGCTTGCCGTCATGGTGGTTCCGGCCACCATCAAGCCCCAGAGCGTGGGCGTTGCGGGCTTCATCGGCGCTGCCGTGGGCTACCTCCTCATTCTCGGTTGCAGCCACTGGTTCGCCCCTGATGCGCGGCTGCAGTCCGGATCCGGCCGGGGCGCTGGCCAGTTCAGGCGTTCAGTGGTTACCGGTGGGCTGGCCCTGGCCTTGACCATGGTGGTTCCGTTGGCAATCCCGGGCTTCGAGACCGGCACCTTCCCGCAGGGCTCGCGGCTGAGCCCATGGGGTACCTCCAACGGGCTCAATCCCATGATCACGTTGGGCAACAGCCTCCGGAGTCCTACGGGAGCTGGCCGTATCACTTATGCCACGAGCTCCAGCGCGCCCCTGTATCTGAGATCAGTGACCATCGATCATTTCGACGGCGAAACCTGGGCCCCCGACGACCGCTCCGCTGAGCGGCGCGTGGGGGCGGACAGGATTGAGACGGGGTACGCCGTCCAGGGCGAAGTGGTCAACGCCGTCACGTCCGTCAACGCAGGCCTGTTCACAAGCCCCTACCTGCCTGCTCCGTTCGCGCCGGCTTCGGTGAACGGCCTCAACGGTCGCTGGACCTGGGATCCTGCAACGTTGAGCATCATGAGCACCGAGACCACCACCCGTGCGCAGCGGTACGTGGTGTTCTCCGCCGCCCCGAAGGTCACGGCGCAATCCTTGTCCCAGGCCTCGGCGGTCCCGCAGGGCATTTCGGATGACTTCCTCCGTATCCCGGGCAACCTGCCGGACATTGTGCGCCAAACGGCCGATTCGGTCACGGCATCCGCCGGCAGCAACTACGGCAAGGCGCTGGCCCTCCAGAAGTATCTTCGCTCCGGCGAGTTCACCTATTCCCTGCAGGCGCCGGTGCAGAACGGCTACGACGGCAACGGCCTCTCGGTCCTGGCCGACTTCCTGGCGGTGAAGAGCGGCTACTGCGTCCATTTCTCCTCGGCGATGGCCGTCATGGCCCGGGCTGAAGGTATTCCGAGCCGCATTGCCGTGGGCTATGCACCCGGCCGGCTCACCGGCGAGTCCGTGGCCTTGGTCGGTCAGGGGTCCTTCCCGGAGTACGAGGTTGACGCCCGCGACGCCCATGCGTGGCCTGAGCTTTACTTTGAGGGCCTGGGCTGGGTTCCGTTTGAGCCCACTCCTTCGCGCGGCGTAGTTCCCGAATACGCTACTGAATCTTCGGCCCCCACCAACCTCAGCACCAACGCGGACGAAAAAGAGGTCCTGACCACCCCCGCTCCCGCCACTCCCGCTCCTGTTCCCCTGCCCGGAGTGGACACTCCGGCCGCAGGCTCAGCCAGTGTGAACCCGCTCCCCACCATCGCGGCGGCCACGGCGGGCGTGCTGGTGCTGCTGGGATTCCTGTGGTCGCCACGGCTCAGCAGGACGGTGCTGCGCCGCCGCCGCCTGAACCGGAAACCTCCGGATGACGCCGACGCCGTGATGCCCGGATACAAAGACCCAGCCCCCGAGTTGGCGTGGGCGGAACTCCAGGATCTGGCCACCGACTACGGCTTACCGTCCACGCCCAGCGAAACGCCCCGGCACTTCTCCGCCAGGCTCCGCTCCAGCGCCGCCCTTGGCGACACTGGCGGAATGGACGACGCCGCGCACGTCGCAGTCTCGTCGCTCACCTCGGACTTCGAACGGCAGCGTTATGGCCGCGGTGCCGTTGCCGCACAGGCAGCCGCGCAGGCAGCCACACCACCAGCGGCGACGCGTATCGCCGTCGTCCGTGAGTCGATGCGGCACAACGCCCGCTGGTTGGTTCGCTTCCGCGCGGACTGGCTGCCGCCGTCGATGATGCGCCGATGGGTGCACGCCCTCGGCGCGCCCTTCCGGGCCTTGGCAGCGCTCGGAAAGGCTGTGGGGTGGGCGGTCGCGCGTGGTTGGCGCATGCTCCGGGGCCTGCTGCCGCAGCGCCGCTAGCTCCGCTGTTCCTGATCGGCAGGACCCCCTGACACAGCAAAGGGCCCGACGCCGGAACTTGTGATTCCGTGGCCGGGCCCTTACGTTTGTCAACCGTTCTTGTTGCGAGAGCGGTGGACCGGATCCTGCGCCGCCTAGTCGGCGTACGGGTCCGCGATACCTACGTACTGGGTGTACAGGTACTCTTCGATGCCTTCGGAACCGCCTTCGCGGCCCAGGCCCGACTGCTTGACGCCACCGAACGGGGCAGCAGCGTTGGAGATCACGCCGGCGTTGAGGCCGAGCATGCCGGTCTCGATCCGCTCGCTGATGCGCAGGCCACGGTTGAGGTCCTTGGTGAAGACGTAGGCAACCAGGCCATATTCGGTGTTGTTGGCCAGGCGAACAGCGTCATCTTCCGTGGAGAACGTGATGATCGGCGCTACCGGTCCAAAGATTTCTTCCCGCAGGATGCGGGCATCAGCTGCGACATTCTTCAGCACGGTGGGCTGGTAGAAGTAGCCGGGACCGTCGACGGCGGCACCACCGGTGACGGCTGTGGCACCTCCTGCTACGGCTTCGGTGACCAACGCGTGAACGCCATCGCGGGCCTTGCCGTCGATCAGCGGGCCAACCTTGGACTCGGCCTCGGTACCGCGGGCCGTGGTCAGCGCACCGATCTTCGCGGCGAACTTCTCCGCGAAGGAGTCGGCGATGGACTCGTGCACAATGAAGCGGTTGGCTGCGGTGCAGGCCTCGCCCATGTTGCGCATCTTCGCGGCGATGGCGCCTTCAACGGCCTTGTCAAGGTCGGCGTCTTCGAAGACCACGAACGGGGCGTTGCCACCGAGCTCCATGGAGGTACGGAGCACCTTGTCGGCGGCTTCACGGATCAGGGCCTGGCCTACCGGGGTGGAGCCAGTGAAGGAGATCTTGCGGAGACGGTCATCCTTGATCAGCGGGCCAGTGACTGCGCCGGCAGTGGAGGTCTGGATGACGTTGAGGACACCGGCGGGGAGGCCGGCTTCCTGCATGACCTGCGCGAAGAGCAGGCTGGTCAGCGGGGTCAGGTTCGCGGGCTTGAGCACCATGGTGCAACCAGCAGCGACGGCGGGGGCTACCTTGCGGGTGGCCATGGCCAGCGGGAAGTTCCACGGGGTGATCAGCAGGCAAGGGCCCACCGGCTTCTTCTGCACGAGGAGGCGGTTCTTGCCATCAGGTGCTGCGGAGTAGCGGCCCGATACGCGGACCGCTTCTTCGGAGAACCAGCGCAGGAACTCGGCGCCGTACGTGACTTCGCCGCGCGCTTCGGCCAGGGGCTTGCCCATTTCCAGGGTCATCAGCAGGGCGAAGTCTTCGGCACGTTCGGTGACGAGCTCGAAGGCACGGCGCAGGATTTCGCCGCGTTCGCGCGGTGCAGTGCGGGCCCAATCGGCCTGGGCGGCAGCAGCGGCGTCGAGGGCCGCGGCGCCGTCTTCAGCACCGGCGTCGGAGATGCTGAGCAGGACCTTGCCCGTGGCCGGGTCTTCAACATCAAAGGTCTTTCCGGATCCGGCCGGGCGCCACTGACCGTTGATCAGCAGGCCGGTGGGGACGGAAGCCAGCAGTTCGCTTTCGCGTTCAACCGTGACAGTCATGGCGACTCCTTCGTCTTGGGTGCTTTGGAGAATTGCACCACTGGGGTTCGTTGCCGGAAGTGGCTTGAATTACTGCCACGGTACTGCCCCGCGAGAAGGAGTGTCTACGCCTTCACGCACTGCCATGCGGACGCCAATTTGTGCAGCTGCACAGCGCGCGTCAGCGTGCTGCAAGCACCGCGGAGTACAGCTCGCGCTTACTGACGCGGGCGTCATCGGCTACCGCAGCCACGGCTTCCTTCAAGCGGATGCCTTGGGAGATGAGTTCGTTCACTGCGGCTACATGGTCCTCGGGCTTACCGGGTTCCTGTTCAGGCGCACCGCCCACCACAACCGCGATTTCGCCGCGGACCTCGTTGCTCTCTGCCCACTCCAGCAGTTCGCGGAGCGTGCCGCGGATGACTTCTTCATAGGTCTTGGTCAATTCACGGCAGACAGCGGCGCGACGCTCGGCGCCAAAACGCTCGTGCAGTGCCCGCAACATGACTTCAAGACGATGTGGGGCCTCGAAGAAGACCATGGTGCGGCGCTCATCGGCCAAATCCACCAGGCGGGAGTTCCGCTCCCCTGATTTGCGTGGCAGGAAGCCTTCAAAGCAGAAGCGGTCCGTTGGCAGGCCGGACAGCGCGAGCGCCGTCAGCACAGCCGAAGGTCCGGGCACCGCTGTAACGGTCAGGCCGGCCGCGACGGCTCCCTCCACCAAGCGGAAACCGGGGTCCGAAACCGCGGGCATCCCGGCGTCGCTGACCATGAGGATGGTCTTTCCGGCGCGCACGTGGTCAAGGAGTTCCCCGGTCTTCGCCACTTCATTATGTTCGTGGTAACTGATGACGCGTCCGGAGACCTCCACGCCCAAGGCCGTGACGAGCCGGTGCAAACGGCGGGTGTCCTCTGCCGCCACTATGTCCGAGGTCGCCAGGAGTTCGATCAAGCGGGAGGAGGCATCCCCCACATTTCCGATGGGGGTGGCCGCCAGCACAATCCGTCCTATGCCCGGGGTTGCGCCGCCGCCGGCGGCAGGAGTCGCCTCGTACACGTCATCGCTGAAGGGAGGCTCGTCCGGGGTGCTGCGTTGTTCGTCCACCTGCCAAGCCTAATGCCGCGCCGTCCTCAACGCCGCACCTCAACGCTGCAGCAAGGATGGAAAGGTAGCATGGGCGGGTGAACCAGTCGCCCGTTCCTGCCACCACTTCCGGAACTCCTGTGGCGTCCCCCGCAACCGCCGGAGCCGGTGACACGGGCGTTGTGGACAGCATCGATCAGCCCGGCGCCCGGACCAGACGGGACGCATCGCGGTCCCGCCTGAGCACGTCTGTGGACGACAACCCGGGCAGTCCCCTGCCGGGCCGGGGGCTGGAACGCCACCCCTGGATCGTCCGGCCAGCCGAGGCCTACACGGCCCAAGCCCTGAGAGAGCGCCTGATCGGCGGGATCCAAAGCTGGCGCGATTACCCGGCCACCTTGCGTTTGTGGTTCTGGCTGATCCCCACCATCACCGCGGTCCTGGGCGGGATTCTCCGCTTCTTCCGGCTGGACGCCCCGCACAGCCTGGTCTTCGATGAGACGTATTACGTCAAGGATGCTTACTCCTACCTGGTGAGCGGCTACGAACGCAGCTGGCCCGCCAATGCCAACGACTCCTTCAATGCCGGCAACCCGAACGTCCTGCTCAACACACCGGAGTATGTGGTCCACCCGCCGGTCGGCAAATGGATGATCACCTTCGGGATGTGGCTGTTCGGCGGAGACAATCCCTTCGGCTGGCGCTTTAGCGCGGCGCTGACGGGGACCCTGACCGTGTTCCTTGTCTCACTCATTGCCCTGAAGCTGTTCCGTTCGCACACCCTCGGCGCCGTTGCCGGGCTCCTGCTCGCCATTGATGGCCACCATTTGGTGCTGTCCCGGACAGCATTGCTGGACGTCTTCCTGGCGTTCTGGATCCTCGCCGCGTTCGGCGCCCTGCTGTTGGACCGCGACGACGGCCGCCGTCGTCTCGCTTCCCGGCTCGCCGCGCAGGCGGCTGCTTCGCCGGGCGGTCGCCCAACACCCACCCAGCTGGTGGCAGGTCCTTGGCTCGGTATGCGCTGGTGGCGTCTGGTTGCCGGGATCTGCATGGGTTTGGCAGTGGGAACCAAATGGTCCGCGCTGTTCTTCGTGGCTGCCTTTGGCCTGATGACTGTGCTGTGGGACCTGAGCGCCCGGCGCATTTCCGGCATCCGCAGTTGGTTCAGTGCCGGCATCATCAAGGACGGGTTGTTGGCGTTCGTGACCATCATTCCGGTCGCCGCCGTCACGTATGCGGCAACCTGGACGGGCTGGTTCCTGTCGAAGGACGCCTACTACCGGCAGTGGGCGGCCACCAATCCCGCACCCGGATGGGATTGGCTGCCCAACTCCGTGCGGTCCCTTGCGCATTACCACCTTGAGGCCTACAAGTTCCACCAAGGACTGAGCTCGGACCACCCCTATGAGTCCAGCCCCTGGACCTGGCTCGTCATGGGCCGGCCTACGTCGTTCTTCTACCAGGCCCCCAAGCAGGGCACCGCGGGCTGCGTCGTTGAAACCTGTTCGTCGGCCATCCTGCCGGTGGGCAACCCGGTGGTGTGGTGGGGCGGGACCATTGCCTTGGTCATCCTGCTGTTCTGGTGGGCGGGCCGCCGGGATTGGCGCGCAGGTGCCATCCTTGCCGGAGTCGCCGCCGGATACCTTCCGTGGTTCATGTACCCGGAACGGACCATGTTCATCTTCTATGCGGTGTCCTTCGAGCCGTTCCTTGTCCTCGGCCTGACGTACGTGCTGGGGTTGGCCCTGGGCCGCAGCAGCGATCCTCCGTGGCGGCGGCGGTCCGGGCTCTACGTGGTGGGCCTGGTGCTGATTTTGGCTGTCCTGGCGACTGCGTTCTTCTATCCGGTGCTGACCGCGGAAGTGATCAGCTACGAAGAATGGCGGATGAGAATGTGGATGCCATCGTGGATCTAGGAGGCAAGCAGTGAGGGAAGCCAGCACAGACCTTCTGGTCGAGGCCGACCCGAACACCAACGTGACGGACCTCCTCCTGGAACGCTGCGCCAAGGACCCGTTCGGCATCCTGTACGCGCACAAGACGGCCAACGGCTGGCTGAACGTCTCCGCGGCCCGGTTCCTGGCCGATGTCACTGCCCTGGCCAAGGGACTGATTGCCGGTGGCCTCAGCCCCGGCGACCCCGTAGCAGTGCTCTCCCGTTCAAGCTTCGAATGGACGCTGGTTGATTTCGCCATTTGGATGGCCGGCGGAGTGACTGTGCCCATCTACGAGACGTCGTCGGCAAGCCAGATCGAGTGGATCCTGGCCGATTCCGGTGCCCGGCGCATCTTTGTCGAGGACATCGCCAAAGCCGATCTCGTGCACGCCGTGGTAAACCGGTCCACGGCGCTCGGGGACGATCCCGTGGCGATCGTGCGGATGGAGCACGACGGCGACGCCCCCAACCTGACCAGCGTCTCCGCCGTCGGAGTCGGCATCATGGACGCAGAGCTGGAGCGCCAGCGCAGTGCCGCAAACCTGGCCGACATCGCCTCGATCGTCTACACCTCCGGAACCACCGGCAAGCCCAAGGGCTGCGAAATAACCCATGGCAACTTTGTCCTGGTGGCACGGAACGTCATCCCGTTCCTCCCCGAACTGCTGATGCAGCAAGGCGCACGGACGCTGATGTTCCTGCCTCTGGCGCACGTCCTTGCCAGGGCGGTCCAGGTGGTTTGCCTCACGGCAGGCATCACACTCGGTCATAGTGCCGGCGCCAGCGGACTCATGGCAGACCTCAGTACGTTCAAGCCCACCTTCCTGCTGGCCGTGCCCCGCATCTTCGAGAAGGTCTACGCCGGCGCCGGCCACAAAGCCGCTATGAGCGGAAAGTCGGCGCTCTTCTCCGCAGCTTCGGCAACCGCTGTGGATTATTCGACGGCGGTGGATCGCGCCTCCCGTGGCCAGGGGCAGGGGCCGGGTTGGCTGCTGGAAATGAAGCATCGTGCGTTCAACAAACTCCTGTATCCCAAGGTGAGGGAGATCTTTGGCGGGAACGTCGGCTACACGGTGTCGGGAGCCAGTCCCCTGAGCCTCCGTGACAACCATTTCTTCCATGGCGCGGGTGTTCCCGTGCTGGAGGGCTACGGACTGACAGAGACCACTGCGCCGTGCACAGTGAACACCCCCAGCATGTCGCGTATCGGTACCGTCGGGATCCCCCTTCCCGGCACCACCGTCCGGGTGGCACACGACGGTGAGGTTCTGGTCAAGGGTATCGGCGTTTTCAAGGGGTATCACCGCAATGAGGCAGCCAACGAGGCTGCGTTTGTTGATGGCTTTTTCCGTACCGGCGACCTCGGCGAACTGGACGACGACGGCTTCCTGACCATCACCGGCCGCAAGAAGGACCTCCTGGTCACTGCAGGTGGCAAGAACGTGGCCCCCGCACCTTTGGAGGAGAAGCTCCGCGAGCACCCTCTGGTGGGCCAGGCAGTGGTGGTGGGCGATGGCCGGCCGTTTATCGGGGCACTGGTGAGCCTGGACGCCGAGGGCCTTGCCGATTGGTGCGCGGAGAACAAGGTGGATGCCTTGTCACTCGAGGACGCAGCCCGGGACGACCGGGTAAACGCCGCCGTGCAGTCGGCGGTGGACGAGGCCAACAAGCTCGTGTCCGCCGCTGAATCGATCAAGAAGTTCGCATTCCTTACGGCTGAGCTCAGCGTCGAATCCGGGCATTTGACGCCTTCGCTCAAACTGAAGCGGGCCGCCGTGGTTGGCGATTTCCCGTCGGTTGTGGAGAAGCTCTACGAAAAGTAGCGGCACCACCTAGACCGCCGCGATACACCACCTAGCACAACCAAATCAGCACCTAATTCGGCCCACATCGCCACCTATTTTGGGCAATGTCCCCCTAGGTGCCGCTGTTGTCCCCCTAGCGTTTTCCTCACGAACCAAACGTTCAAAGGGGAACCCATGGCAGATCCATCACGCATACCACTACCCGCGCTCTACTACTCGCGTGTCCGGTCTACCTTGGTACCGCGAATCGTGGGTTTCACGATGATTGCGCTCGGCCCGGTGCTGTTCGTGCTGATCGTCCTGAAGAACACGCCGGAAGTGCTCTTCGCACCCCTGGTCACCACCGCAGCTGGTTCATTCATCGCCTTCATGACCGTCACGGTCAAGGTCGACCCGCAGAACGTCGTGATCGCCTTCTGCGACATCGTCAAACGAACTCTACCGAGGGATGAAATCGCGACGGTGACCACCGACGAGGCGGCCGGCCCCAGCGGGTACGGGCTCCGATACATGGGGCCCGGCATGGTCGGGTACCTCGTCGGCGGTCCCGAGATCAATATCGAGTTGAAAAACGGCAAGACCGTCATCGCCAGCACAGACCATCCCGGGCGCCTTGTCGATCTCCTGGCCCGCGGGAGTGGTCCCCGGAGAAGCCGGTGCGGCTAGCGCTTAATGTCCGCTGGTTCGTTGCTGACGCTTTCCGCATCATCCGCAGCAGCGTCATCGCCTGAAGCATCGGCTTCGTCAACCGCTGTGCCCGCACCCCGACGCTGCTTGGTGGGCCACGTGAAGATGAACGTCAGCGTCGCTACGAGGAACACCAGGGCACCAATGACGATGCCCGCGTCGATCCAGAACTGTCCCGGGAAGAGCCGGATGAGGGTGTCCTCCAGCGAGAACGTCCACGTGCCGTTGGCGAAGAAGATTCGGTGGAACTCGGTGAAGAACTGTTGCCAGCTCAGTGCTGCCAGGACAGCGAGGCCAATGATGATGACCAGGGTGACGATGGAGCCTGCAAAGAGGCCGCGACGGATCCCGCCGTTACTGCGCTTACGCAGGTACAGGATGGCGATGATGCTGAGGATGATGAGCAGCAGGCCGGCACCGAAGGACGACAATATGACCAGCTTGACGTCGGCCATGTGCGCCACTTCGCTGTCCTTGAACAGCTTGGCACCGTCCTGGTTGACCAAGCCACCCAAGTACCGCGGACCGGCCCAGTTGCTCAGGTAATCCACGGCGTACGAGCCGTACGTCATGCGGTCGTCAGTGCTGAAACCGTAGCCGTCTCCGGGAAAACCAGGGCGGTTGTACTCCACCCACAGGAACAGGGGGCTGGTGACCGCCCGGACGGCGAGCACCAGGAGGATCACCGGATAGAAGACGGCCAACAGCACCTGGAAAACCCGTGGGCCGATCGGTTTCACCTTGGCGGCTTGCTCCCGCTCTGCGTTGCGTCGGGCCACCTCGTCTTCCGGCGGACGGACCTGAAGGGCCGACGTCGGCAAGGGTTCCGAATAGTGCGACGGCTGTTTGTCAGTGGAGCCACCAGCGAGCGTGTCAGCGAACAGCGGAGGTTCCGGCTCGGCGTCGGCCGCTTCTGCAGCCTTACGGTCGGCGCGGCTTTCGGGCTGACCGCTGGCGGGCGTCTCAGTTTCCGGCGTCGCGGTCGTGGCCGGCGTGGCGGTGGTGGCCGGCGTCGCTGTAGTAGCAGGAGCTGCGCCGGAAGCAGTGCCGGAGGCCTTCGGCTTCATCCAGTCGAAGGCCGGTTCGTTGGGGTCCTCATGGACGTCCGTGTCCGGTTCTTGTGGTTTCTGGCTCTTGTCGCTCACAGCGGGTTTCACTTCCGTAGGCATCCACCGGCGATTGGGGTGCTGCCGGCTCTCTTGTCTGCATTCGAGCCTACCGCCCGGCTTTACACAGACACGCGGTGCCACCCCGGCTGCGACCAGATCGAAACGTAACTGTAAGGTCTACGCGGCGATGCTGCGATACCCGGCGTCGTGGGCATCCAGGTCACCGGTGACACCGGCGCGGGCTGCCCGCCCACCGAGGACCAGGGTGTAGACCCAATAACCAGCCAAAACCAGCGCGCCAATGGTGATCTTGGCCCACACAGGCAACGCACTCGGCGTCACGAAGCCCTCCACTATCCCGGAAATGAGCAGGACGAGCACCAACCCGAGGGCAACTGTCATCAAAGACCGTCCTTCATCGGCCACAGCCTGGAGCCGCGTCCTGGGACCGGGCCGCACCATGGCCCAGAAAATCTTGAGCCCCGCCGCGCAGGCAATGAACACCGCGGTGAGTTCCATCAGGCCGTGCGGAAGGATGTAGCTGAAGAAGATATCCATCTTTCCCGTTGCCAGGAAAAGCCCTGCGGCGACTCCCAGGCTTTGTGCGTTCATGAACAGGATGAACGGCACCCAGAACCCGGTGACTCCAAACGCCACGGCCTGGGCGGAAATCCAGGCGTTGTTCGTCCACACAGCGCCTGCGAACGAGGCAGCGGGATTCTCCGAGTAGTAGTCAATGAAGTCCTCCTCCACGTACTGCTGCACTTTTGCGTCACTGGCTACGGCCCTCAACGCATCCGGTGACGTGCCGATCCACAGGGCATAGGCGCCCGCTACCAGCACGAAGGCAAGCCCGCACCAGAGGGTGAGCCAGCGGATTCGGTAGAACGCCGCGGGCAAGGAAATAACGAAGAACCGTGCCAGGTCCTCCATGAAGTTCGAGCGCGCGCCCGTGAACCGTGTCCTGGCCTGCGCCAGTGCAGCAGACAGTGATGCCGACAAGCCGCTCTCCGGGGCCACGGAGCGAATCAGGGACAGATGTCCGGACACCGTTTGGTACAGCCTCAGCAGTTCATCCGCTTCGGCTCCCGTGAGCCGGCGCTTGTGCGCAAGGAAATGAAGCCGGGACCACTTGTCCCCCTGCACGGCCGAGAAGGCGTCAATGTCCACGGCACCACCCTAGCGCCTGTGCCACCCACCGGGTCAGTGCCGCAGCTAGACTCATTGGTGCGGGCACGCCGTGGGCCCGCCGCGTTTGCGAAGCATGGGGGCGGGCATGAGTTCAATCATCACCGGCGAGGCAGTGGTCCTGGAGTTGCGCCCGGCCTCCTTCGCTGCCCGTGCACTGGGGCTCATCCTTGATGTCATCTCCCAGGTCATCCTCGCGATACTGCTCATCATCCTCATCGGCGCCGCCTCCCAGGACCTCGATGACGCCGCCATCCAGGCATTGGTCCTCAGCAGCATCGTATTCTCTGTCGTGATCGTGCCCGTCGCTGTGGAGACCCTCACCCGCGGACGGTCCCTGGGAAAACTCGCCACAGGACTTCGCATCGTTCGCGACGACGGCGGGTCCATCCGATTCCGCCACGCCCTCATCCGTGGCCTCCTCGGCTTCCTGGAGATCTACATGACGTTCGGTGGCCTGGCCATCGGAGTAGCGCTTTTCAACGACAAGTCCAAGCGCCTGGGCGACATCGTCGCCGGCACTTACTCGCTCCGTCAGCGTGTTCCCTCCAAGCCACGGATCATGCCCGTGGCACCCCACTACCTTCAGGCCTGGGTAGCCATGGCTGACATCGGCAGGGTCCCCGACGCCACCGCGCGCAGGGCAGGAACGTTTGTGCAGCAGGCGTACCTCATGGCCCCGGCATCGCGCGTGAACATGGCGGCATCCCTGGCGTCCGAACTCGCAAGATACGTCGCCCCTCCCCCTCCCCCAGGCACCATCCCCGAGGACTACATCGGGGCAGTCCTCGGGGAACGGCGCAACCGCGAACTCGCCCGCCTGCGCCAAGCGGAGCAGCGGAATGCGACCGTCGGGGAACGACTCAGGAAGCTGCCGTTCAGCCACGAGTCCTAGCTCTGGTGCGGCTGCTACCAGCCAAAATCACCACTGGGCCGGTCTGGTAAGTCGTGGGGGTAGGAGGGTTGTGGCATCGCCTTCGGCGGCGTTGATTTGCGGTTGGGTGAGGTATAGGGCCTTGGAGAGGTCTGTGCCGTGGAGTTGCGCTCCGCGAAGATCTGCTCCCAGAAGGTCAACGGCTGTGAGGTCGCTGTTCCTGAGGTTTGCTCCGATCAGGTAGGCACTGCGGAGGTCTGCTCCGCAGAGACGCCGGTTGGCAAGATTGGCTCCCATGAGGTCTCTGCTGCCCAGGTCCGCGCTGGCCGATTCACCATCCCGGTGAGGGCCGCCGTCGAACGTCTGCTTGTCCTCGGCACCGTAGGAGGCGCGCAGTTCTTCGCTGACCTCCATCAGGAGGGTCCGCACCTCTCCATGCAAGGTTTCGACGTCGGTGGCCAGCACCGCGGGGGCGTTGCCTTGGGCGATGGTTGCTATGTCCCCGGACAAGTGATCCGCTGCCGATGCGAGGTCCGGATCGAAGGTTCGTTGACTGGCTTCGGCCAAGTACCAGAGCATCTCGTGAAGTTGCCTGACTACTTTGAATACGGCGAACATCGAGGACCTTGATGCGGGGTCTTGAGTCCAACTGGTGCCCGAGAAGGTGTGCTGGGAAACCACCTGGCCCGCGCCGAAGCAATCAAAAACCGTGCAGCCGCGGAACCCCCGCGACACCAGGCGTTGATGGATCGAGCAGGAAAAATCGTCCGCCATGTTCGGGCATGCCGTGGCCGCTGGCTTGTCGATGGCGAAGTCAGCCGAGCGGGCGAATCCCAGAGCGGTGCAGCAAAGCGCAAAGCAACTGCCGCAGTCCGGGCGAAGGGTTGGTGAAAGAGTCATGGGTGCTCCAAAGGGTGAAAAGGGGTCCGGTGGAAGGAGCCGGGGAACCCGCAAACGGGTTCCCCGCAGGGACACCCGGAATCACCACTGAGGGCAGCACGAAATGGAGGGCCAACGCATGGTCGGCACGTGAAGTGTGGGTCAAAGAGCGCAGGAAATAATCACTGCGACAATCCTAGCCTCGGGACTACCGCTGGGCGTAGCTCGCCCACGGGATGTTCCAGTCCCCGAAGCCTTCCAATGGTTCCACCGCAGGAGCCCCGGTGTTCAGGATCTGGACAACATCGCCGGTCTTCATGTTGTTGAAGAACCACGCGGCATCGTCCGGCAGCAGGCCGACGCATCCATGCGAGACGTTGACCCGGCCAATGGCCCCCCAAGCGGATTCAAGGGCTTGGTGGACATAGACGCCGGACCACGTCAGGCGGTTGGCATAATCCACCACCATCGGCGCATAGTAGCCCTTGTCCCCCGGCTTGAGGCCGATACTGCCGGCGTTGAAGTTGGATTTGCGCTCCTGCTCCAGGATCACGGCATAGCCCGTGGGAGAAAGCCAGTCTTCGCCACCCAGGGATACTGGAGCGGTGTGGACCAGTTGTCCGTCGGAGTACACGTTCATGGTCTTGGTGGTGTCATCCACCACAGCCACGCGCTGGGGGCCGGTGGTGAACGTGGAAACCACATCCGCGTTGCCGATCATCTTGTTTCCGAAGTCGACGCCCAGGAGTTTCATGTCGACGGTGACGGTGGTACCCGAAGCCCAGAAAGCTTCAGGGCGGATCCGCACCTTCTTATCGGAGTACCAATGCCAGGCCACAGGTTGGCCGGAGGAAACGGTGATGGCAACCCGCTTCTCCATGGCCGCCTTGTCCACCACCGGCTCACTGAAGTTGATCTCGATGGGCTGCCCGGAACCTGCTGTAGTGCCGTTGCGGGGGTAAACGGACGCGTCGGCCTCATAGGCCGCGGAAACCGTAGTAAAAGTCTGGGTCTTTTTGGTTTCCTTCCCGGCGGTATCCACCACGGTGAAGGAATAGCTGTACTGGGTCTTGAACTTCAGGACTTCCACGGTGGACCACGTGGTCCCGTCCGGACTGATCTTGCCCTGCACTGGCACACCACCATCGGCTGGTGCCAGCACCACGTCCTTGACCTTGCCGTTGACCGCCTTGATCTGTGGGCCCACCACGGGGTTCCACTCAATCGCTCCGTCCAGCGGCGTGATGCCCAACTCCACGGGTTTGGCCTCCACCGTGGGAGTCGGCGACGGCGCGGCCCCACCAAGCTGGGTACCACCGGCCAGCAGCCCGGGCACCGTTGCGACTCCAATTCCGCCCACGGCAATAGCGGCGCAGATCCCTACGATGGCAAGGATCTTGCCCGTTTTCCGTTTGGCGACTTCCGTCATGGTTCCCGTCTTCCTGTCCCCCGGCAAGCAATACTGAACACCCAATTCTAGCCGAAAGGCCGGCCACGCTGGTCGCGTGTCCGGCCTTTCGCCATCGATTTGGGTGACGCAGCGTTGCTTAGTAGCGGTAGTGCTCCGGCTTGTAAGGTCCGGCAACGTCAAGGTCCAAGTAATCCGCCTGGTCCTTGCTCAGTTCGGTCAGTTCCACGCCCAGTGCGTCCAGGTGCAGTCGTGCGACCTTCTCGTCCAGGATCTTGGGAAGCACATAAACCTGCTTGCCGTATTCGCGTTCGCCCGCGGGCTGGTCCTTCTTGGTCCAGAGTTCGATCTGCGCGATCGTCTGGTTGGCGAAGGAGTTGCTCATCACGAAGGACGGGTGGCCCGTGGCGTTGCCCAGGTTCAGCAACCGGCCCTCGGACAAGACGATGATGGACCGCTCCGAGCCCGTGCCGGCCTCGAAGACCCACTCGTGGACCTGTGGTTTGATCTCCACTTTCTTGACACCGGGAATCTTTGCGAGCCCGGCAATGTCGATCTCGTTATCGAAGTGCCCGATGTTGCCAACGATCGCTTTGTTCTTCATGCCCAGCATGTGCTCGGCCATGATGACGTCCTTGTTGCCCGTGGTGGTGATGAAGATGTCACCTTGTGCGAGGACCGATTCAAGCTTGGCCACCTGGTAACCGTCCATCGCGGCCTGCAAGGCGCAAATGGGGTCGATTTCGGTAACGATGACGCGCGAGCCCTGGCCGCGCAGTGCCTCCGCTGCGCCCTTGCCCACATCGCCATAACCGCACACGACGGCCACTTTGCCGCCCATGAGGACGTCCGTGGCACGGTTGATGCCGTCCGGCAGGGAGTGGCGAATGCCGTATTTGTTGTCGAACTTGCTCTTGGTGACGGAGTCGTTGACGTTGATGGCCGGGAAGAGCAGCTTGCCCTGCTCGGCGAGCTGGTAGAGGCGGTGCACACCGGTAGTGGTTTCCTCGGTGACGCCCTCGATGCGGGCAGCCAGGCGCGTCCACTTCTGCGGATCGGCAGCGAGGGTCCGGCGGAGGAGGTCCAGGATGAGGACGTATTCCTCGGGATCTTCTTCCGTCGCGGTGGGCACTGCTCCTGCGGCTTCGAATTCGACGCCCTTGTGCAGCAGCAGCGTGGCGTCGCCGCCGTCGTCGAGAATCATGTTGGGGCCGAGCTCCGGATTGGTCTCAGCGCCCGGCCACGTGAGGATCTGCTCGGCAGTCCACCAGTACTCCTCCAGCGTTTCGCCCTTCCAAGCGAAGACGGGAACACCCTGGGGGTTTTCCGGCGTACCTTTGCCGACCACGACGGCGGCAGCAGCTTCATCCTGGGTGGAGAAGATGTTGCACGAAGCCCAGCGGACATCAGCACCCAGTGCGGTGAGGGTCTCGATGAGGACGGCAGTCTGGACCGTCATGTGCAGGGAACCCGCGATCCTCGCACCCTTGAGCGGCTGAGAGGCGCCAAACTCAGCCCGAAGGGACATGAGGCCCGGCATTTCATGCTCGGCAAGGCGGATCTGGTGGCGGCCTGCCTCCGCAAGGGTAATGTCAGCCACTTTGAAGTCAAAAGTCATGGAAATCCTTAGGGGTACCGTGCGGTTTTGATGAAGAAGAAAGTGCGCTTATGCCTTGGAATCGTGCTGGCCGGAGGTGGCAGCATTGGCCGCGGCAAGCAGCTCCGGAGGCAGGAGCAGCGGGATGCCATCCTCAATCGCGTAGCGGAGCTTTTCACCGTCCGCTGCGGCGGAGGTGGAGACCAGCTCCTCGCCCTCCTGGACCAACGCTGAACCCGTCACGGGGCAGCGCAGGATGGACAACAGTTCAGGACTGACCTTTGGCATGAATGATGCTCCCTGGGTGGCGCCTGCATGGCGCCGCTGGCGGACTTATCTGCAGATTCCAGACTACCGCGCAGGATCAGCCGGTTTGGAGCACGGCGACGAATTGCGTCCCGACGCCAGGATCCGGCAAAGAGGACTGCCCGTCAGGACGGTTCGCGGAGGATTCGCAGGTGGCCGCGACGAGTTCCTTCGACGCCGGCGGGCGGTTCCATCTGCGCGTGGTTATGCCGGGCAGGCGACTCAGGTGCTGCCGAGGCTGCCTCGCGGACGGCGTTGGCAAGGGCCAGCAGGTCATCAGGGCCGGGCTCGGGCGGGTTTGCGGGCATCGCCAGGCGCAGGACTTCCCAGCCCCGTGGAACCGTCAGGCTTCCGGCGTGCTGGGAGCAGAGGTCGTAGGCGTGCGGTTCGGCATACGTCGCGAGAGGACCCAGGACGGCGGTCGACTCGGCGTACACGTACGTCAAAGTGGCCACCGCGGACTGGCGGCAGGCTGATCTTGAACATTGACGAATAGCACCCACAACATCCCAGATTAGCGCCAATTGGCACCTGCACTGCGCATTGGGGCCCCCGCGCCCTCCACGGACACCGATGAGTGCCACCAGCTCCGGCGCGGTGCATGCCATGATGTCGCGCTGGCGGTTCCTCGGTACTAAAGTCGATATATGCAGTCACAGCCACATGTTCCCGGGTTCAACATCCGGTGGACTGACGCCGATGGCGATCAGGCGGGGGAACACGCCGGTACAGGTGTTCGCGGCTTCCGGCAGCGCCGGCGCAACCGCCACGGGCGGGGACTGCGGGGCGAATTGATGCTCGCCAACCTGCCTGGTTTCCGAACCCGGTCAGAGCGGTTCGACGATATGGTGCTGGACTCCGCCGAGCGGCTCCAGGACATGTGGGGCAAACAGCTCGACGGCGTGCTCTTTGCCGTTGATGAAATCCCGCCCCATCTGGAACAGCTGGTCGCCACTGGAAACTCTGCCCCCATGGGCTCATATACGCCCGGCGGCCGTGGCGAAGCGCCCATGATCACCGTTTACCGCCGGGTGGTGGAGCAAGGCTCCAACACCCGTGAGGAACTGCAGGACCTGGTCCATGATGTCGTGGTCGAGTACACCGCCGAAATGCTGGGCGTGCCGCCGGAAACACTCGATCCCGTGTACCGCCGCCGGTATCAATAACCCTGTATCAATAACGACGGCGGCAGGCGGCTTTCGCTGCCCGCCCACCCCGGGCTAGTACCCCACCGAGACCGGGACCTTCTCAAGTCCCGCCGCTGCGTCCTGGATTGCCACGACGGAAACGTCCGCACGGCCCTGTTTGCCCAGGATCAAGGCCCCATAAATCGGGTCGCCGGAAGCTGAGACCACATACCCTGCTATCGGCGAGTCTCCGGACTTTGCAGGGAGCTCTATCAACGACGTGGTCCCACCGGACATATCGACGTCAACTGCCTTGCCCACCGCACCGTTGGCGGTCACTGGAGCGTAGCTGATGGTGCCGCGGCCCTCGGGCACACCAAAACTCAGGAACCTCTGGCCGTCCCGTGGAACAGCTACCAGATGCTGGCTTCCCAGGCGGGCCGAGGCGGGAGACCACGCGAAATCGGTGGCTTCCTCGGCTTTGGCGCCCCGCGTGACGCGGGCCGATGCCACGAATGCCACGTCCGAGCTCGCCTTGACGGTGTAGGTTCCGGCCGGAATTCCTTCCAGGTTCAGCGTGGCAACTGATCCGCCCTTGACCGTCACCACTCCCCCGCTGGGAAGCTTTCGTTCACCATTGGCACCGTACAGGCTCACCTGCACCACGGCGTCGGTGGAACCGGGAACGGCGATTTGGAGGGCCGGTACAGCGTCAGCGAAACCTGATTTACCGGCCAATGCCTTGGTGGCGGCCGGGTCCTGGATATCTACCCCGGACATCACCTGCAGGTTTGAGGGGCCGTCTCCCGGCGAAAGATACTCAACGCCACCGGGAGCGAGTCCTCGCAGCACGCTCTGCTGGATGGTCCCGGAAACAGGGCCGCCTGTGCTGCGGACGTGGACAGCAAGCTGGGATTCGCTCGGAGCGAGCCCCGCAAGGTTTATTGAGCGGGTGGTTCCGGGAGCTACCAGGAGGCCACGCGCGCCTGGTGCCTGGATCTGGCCTTCGTACCCGAAGAGGTCGAGGTTGACTGTCGCAGGAGTCTCCGAGGCGTTGCTCAGGTTCAGGACGGACGTGCGGCCCACTGCGGTGTTGGCGCCCAGGAGCCACGCATCGTTACCTGGCGGCTGGCATTGGGCCGTGGCCAGGCCGCGGAGGTCGCCATCTGTTGCGGCATAGCTGAGATGGGCGGCCATGGATGCCTGCTCATTCCCCAGGGGATCCGCGCCTACTACTGTCGGAGAGCTCACGGGGGAAATAGAGGCAACACCTGCTGCCAGCACTGGCGGACCGGACGTTGGCGTAGGAGTGCTGGTGGGGGCCTTGGCGATCTCAGCCACCGCGTCGCCTCCCAGCGACGTCACCTTGCTTCCGGGAACCGTTCCGGCCGGGTTGCTCAGCACCACAGCGTTGAGGGCACTGGTTGCGGTGGTGGAGACAGGGCTGAAGTCCGCGTCCGTTCCCACGACGGTGCCGTTGACCAGCCTTGCAGGCTCGGGGCAGACACCCAGGGACCGCCCTGCAGGGACATCAGCCTGCCGGACATCCATAGTGGTACCGCCGGAAGGCTGGGGCACCATCGAGGTCGCGGCAACAGCACCTCCGCCTGCGGCCAGGATGACCACTGCGGAGAGGACGCCCGTAATGACGCCTTTGTTGGAGCTTCGGGAGCCCTTGGGAGAGCTGCGGGACGCTTTATGGTCGACCGGCGGCTTCTGGTCGTCAGACACTGCTGTACTCCTTACGGAGGGAGACTTCATCCCTCGACATGCCGGTTCGGGTGCGGCGTGCTGGCATCGGAATGGCCAACAGGACCGTCAATCCGATCACCACGGCCTGCAGGATTCCGAACAACAGGGCCCAAGGGTTCGTGTACCGGATTTCCAGCTCACCACCACTGGCCGGAAGTTCGAAGGCCTGAGACCAGCCGGATGTGGTGGCCTTAAGTTGGCGGCCGTCGATCCATGCTGTCCAGCCGGGATCGGACCGTTCGGCCAGGACAACCTGGCGGCCTTCGTCGCCGGCCGGCACGGCAGCATCCACGGACACTTCCCCGGAGGGCAGGTTTCCTACTGTTTCGCCCTTGGAATCCACGATTCGAACGCGGTGGGCAGTATCCGCGGCGGTAGCTGCAGGCTGGTTCTTCGGCGTGACACGCCACAGCCACCCGGCGTCGGTCTGGCCGACGGCAACGAGGCCGGGGACGGCGTCGATCCTGCTGGCTGTCAGCTGTGCCGCGTTGTCCGCGGCCTTGAGGACTACGAATCCGGCGCCGAGTTGTTCCAAGTCCGCGCGGGGGTCCACACCGGTGCTGGCCACAATGGTGGCCACGGCTCGGCGGAGGGATGCGGTGGCAGCGTCGTCGGCGGCTGTTTCTTCGCGGCCCGGCGCCCCGATGATGGTCCGGGCGGAGGCAATAGTGGACAGACTGTCCAGGGTCGTGCCGGCGCCGCGCATCAGCGATGACGTGAAGGCACCCTGCTCACCGCTGGTGATAACCAGGGTCCGGGTACGTTCAGGTCCCTGGCCACGGTCCACCGCGGTGGCCGGCAAAGTAGCTGAGTCCACCGGCCACACCTGGCGTGGGGAGCCGAGGGACGACGTCGGCCTGGTAGCGTCCGGTGCCGCTGTCGCCCCGGGTGCTGGGGACGGCTGAAGGACATTCTGTACTGCCCATGCGCCCATGCCGGCCAAGGGCCCGGCGACGAGGAGAGCCAAGGCCAGTCCGGACGCGATGGGCCGCAGCGGCAGTCGTCGACGTTGCGAATCAGTCATCCGGCGGGGAGCGGCAAAGATCTTATCGGCACCGATGACGGCAGCCCCGAGCAGCAACATGCCCGCCGCCGATACGGCCGGACCGGTAAAGGGTCCCACAATGACGTTGTTGTTCACGCCCGTGGCGACATGACCCACCAGCCATCCGCTTGCCAAAATGGTCAACGCTGCCAGCCAGAAGACCCTGGCCAGGGCGGTGCGCTTGCCGGGCAGGAACAATGCCGCAACGGCGAGTATCAGGACCGGCGCGCTGACCAACAGGGCGAGCAGCAGTGCCCAGGGCATGGCTCCGGGACCAAAGAGCGTCAGGCCGGTCAGTCCTGCGTCGACGTCAAAAGCCAGCGGCTGGCCCAGCAGTTGTTGCCACAGCGGTGCTGCCTCGAAGGTGAGCGGCACGCCGGGATCAGCGAGCAAGGCACGGGGCCTGTCCAATACGGAGATTCCGTACGGCAGGAACAAAGCTACGGTGGGAAGAAGCGACCACCACAGGGTCTTGCCGCGTTGTCCCAGGATGACGGCGGCCAGGATCACCGCAACGGCAATCGGGCCCAACAGGGACGGTGCCGAGGCAGTCACAATGGCCATTACCAGTCCCCCGGCTGCCGCGGCTGTCCAGGACGGTGTCCCGTTGATGCCCGGTTTTCCAAGGATCGGAGCCGGCCGCCTGCTGAGTGACGTTACTGCATGCGAACGTCCTTGGCCGATGGCAGATCCTGAGGCGCGCAGCAGGGCAAGCAGCAGCAATGGCATCATGACGTGTGCAACCAGGGCTCCCGCGCGGCCCTCGTTGATCGCGATCAGCAGTGCCGGCGCGGCGGACCAAGCCAGGGCCGCCACCGTCCGGAAACGGCGCTTGGCAGTCAACGCACCCGCGGCAAACCACGCGCCGACAGCGGACAGTGGCATGGCAAGGATCAACAACCAGGCCATGGCCGAATCGCCGTCTCCGCCGCCAACGAGGGACAGCAGCCACAACACATAGCCGAACGGATCGCCATGACCGGGCAGTCCTGCTCCAAGGGATATCCACCAAGCGGAGGCGTTGCCCCAAATGTCAGCCGGCGATGCCGCCAGAGGAAGCAGCCCGCCACCGGCAACCGTGCCGGAACGGACCAGTCCGAGCAGTCCAACCAGTGCGGCGGCCAGGGCAAGCAAGGAGGCTGCAACTGCCCCTGTACCCACCCATCCACGTTCGTTTGTTGCCAGCGCCGCAAAGTCGTCCGCGGCATCTCCGCTTGGTTCGGGAGCCAGCAGGTCCGAGACAGCGGAAGTTTCTTCACTGGGACGGATCGCTTCCAGCAATGACCGCCTGTTGGCCCGGACCTCGCGTGTGGACGTCTGCAGGCCCCTGACCACGGAGCGGTGAACGCGGCGTGTCCTGGCCGCGATGCGGCGGCCCCTGCCAATCGCCAAAGGCCGCATCAAGGCCGCAACAGTTGCGGTGAACTGGGAGAAGCCATAGCCCGGTTCCTTGACCAGGATGCTCAACACCAGGCGAACCATCGCACCGAACAAAGCCCCGACAGCTTGGAACGGCACGTTCCACCACGGCGTGTGCTTGAGCCGCATATGGATCTGGGCTTTGCGCGCGGCGGAGGAAGTCCCCAAACCATGCGGGCGGTGCTCGACGTGGAACATGCGGGCGCTCGGTACGACCACGACCCTGTTGCCCGCAAGCCAGTTGCGCCAGCAGAAATCCACGTCATCGCCGCTACCGGGCAGGGCAGGGTCAAAGCCCTGCAGCTGTTCCCAGACATCGAGACGGACCAACATGCCGGCGGAATTCACGGCGAAGGTGTCCGTGCGGGCATCGTATTGGCCTTGGTCGACTTCGTCCGCGTCGATCAATGTCAGGCGCTCGGCCCAGCGGCTGGTGGAGAGTCCTACGTCCACCAGATGCCGCTCGTTGTCCCAACCGAGCTGCTTGCATCCGGCAACGGTGACCGAAGGGGCCCGTTCCACGGCGTGGAGAAGTTCCGCCAAGGCGTCCGGTGCCGGCGCAGCGTCGTCATGAAGAAGCCATAGCCACTTGGCCGGGCCGGTTTCAGTTCCGTTGCCGTCCTTGTCCCTGCCACTCTCCGGAGCCAGCTCCTGCAGCCCTGCCTGGATGGCGGCGCCAAAGCCGGACTTCGCTTGCTGGAAGGTGGTGACCTTGTCCTGGCCGAAAGCTTCACGGAGCAAGTCCAGCGAGTTGTCTGTGGAACCTGTATCAATGCCAATGGCGGCATCTGCCGAACGCGTCTGGTTCGACAGTGCCGCCAGTGTCCTGGGGAGATAGTTGCCGCCATCGTGGGAAACCACGACGGCGGTAACATGAACTTCCTTGAGAATTAGACCGCTCGCTTCCTTAGCCGACGACGTTCCCGCTCAGAGAGTCCGCCCCAAATACCGAACCGCTCGTCATTGGCGAGGGCGTACTCCAAGCACTGCGAACGGACGTTGCACGCTCCGCAGACCTTTTTGGCATCCCTGGTTGATCCACCCTTTTCGGGGAAGAAGGCTTCCGGATCGGTCTGCGCGCACAGCGCATCAGTCTGCCAACCAAGTTCGCCTTCGTCATCGAAATCGCCTTGGCCGGGAAGGCCGATCCACACGGGCTGCCCCGGCGTCTCAAGCGGACGACGCAACTCCATGGGAGGGTCATCCACTTCTTCGTCCGGCCCAGCGGGCAGGTCACCGATCAGCGCTTCGTGTGCGGCCAGGAGGGCAGTTGCCTGATCCTCCAAAGAGTCCTGCACATTCTGGCTGTATCGGTCTGCCGCTTCCGGGTCCGCTGGGTCGACGTACCAATCCCCCGGTACTTCCCGCGAACGGTATTTCACCGACGCATGTTCTGCGACGACTGCATCTTCCTGGATACGCAACGCTTGCCCCATGGCGTCCCTCCTGATTTTGCAGCTGCTGCTTGGATGTATTTCCGATTCCCGGCGACGTTCCGGTCCTCTGTGCAGCGGCGTTTGATTACTAATTACACGCGTGTAACTACCCACCAGTCAAGCCGCGCCGGGATAATAATCAAGAATCCGTAGAAACGTGGGATGCGCCACGCCCAACATTTTTGGCGGCGCCGCCGCGTCTACCCGCGGCAAATGGGAGCCCCGCATCGATTTACGTGAACTTTCATTGAATTTCCGCGGAAAACAACAGAGTCAGCCCGGAGCCCCCACCGATTGGACAAAATCGCATGTGGCGCAATTCACAATCGCCCCGCCGACCCCAAGGACGGCGCGGGATCACCGTGGCAAGATTGACGCATGAGCATCCCGGCAGTGAACCTGATGACCACCCTGCGATCCGGACATTCAACGTCACCACGACTCACTTGGTACGGTCCCGACTCCGAACGGGTAGAGCTCTCCGGCCGGGTCCTGGATAACTGGGTAGCCAAGACCAGCAATCTCCTGCAGGACGAACTGGACGCCGAACCCGGAATGGCAATCCGGCTGGACCTGCCGGCGCACTGGAAGTCCTTTGTCTGGGCATTGGCGGCGTGGCAGCTCGGGATGGAAGTGGTCTTCGATGAGACCTCGGCGGATCTTCTGGTCACAGACAAGCCCAACGACGACGCCGGGGCAGACTTCGACGCTGTCGTCGCCGTACCGCTCGCGGCACTGGCGATGCGCTGGCCGGGAGAGCTGCCATCCGGCGTCGTGGATTACGCGGCGGAAGTCCGCTCCCATGGCGATGTCTTCATGGCGCACAGTGACCCTGGGGCGGAGCTGCCGGCAGTGCGGGGCGCATCAGCACTCACGCACGAAGCCCTCATCGACGGTTTTGCCGGTGCGCAGGAACCCGGCGTGCGCCTTCTGGTACGCGCCGCCGAAGGCTTGGAGCCCTGCCTTGCAGCGTCGTTGGGTGCCTGGAAGGAAGATGGCTCAGTAGTGTTGGTCCACCCGGACCTGGAAGTCACCGGGCACCTGCTGGAGAACGAGCGCGTCAGCCGTTCTTGATTGAGGGGAACTCGCCGGTGGCCGGGTTCGCAGCACCGCTTTCCGCGCCGGCCTTGGCCTTGTGGTGAAGCTCGATGATCTCGTGGTCGTGTGAGAATTCCGGCTCGGCATCCAATTCTTCGTTGAACACCCAGAACCGGTATGCGAAGAAGCGGAAGATAGTGCCCAGGATGAGCCCCACGACGCTGCCGGCGATGAACAGCGAAGGCTTGTCATTGAGGTCCAGGACGTATTTGGCGAACCAAACGCACCCTGATGCAATCAGGAGGCCCACGAGGTTCATGACGGCAAAAAGCACGGCTTCACGGACGACGTTGGCCTGTTTGCGGTGGCGGAAGGTCCAGAAACGGTTTGCGACCCAGGAGAAAACACTGGCAACAATCGTTGCAATGGCTTTTGCCCACACTTCGCTGCCGTGCATCGGACCGGAGAAAAGCCAGATGAAAACGGCCGAGTCAATGACAAAAGCAACACCGCCGACGGCGCCGAACTTTGCTACCTCACGCCAAAAAAGCGAGGCAAGTCCGCGGATGCGATCTGCAAGTGTGGTGATCATGACCCTCCATGGCCGTTGAAAAGTGGGCCGATGGGCCAAACCCATTTTAGCGCCGATTTCCAAGCGCTGCCTTTGGGTGGGCTGTGAGAACGCCGATACTGGCGCTTCACGCCGCAAAAAACCGGCCCGGAGGACGGCAGAATCAGTGATCCTGCCACCGGTTCGGTAGGCTGAACATTGTGACTTTTCCAGTAATTGGCGTTGTTGGCGGCGGCCAGCTCGCACGAATGATGGCCCCGCCCGCTACCGCCCTGGGCTTCGAACTCCGTGTTTTGGCCGAGGGTGAGGACGTTTCGGCTGTAGCCGCAGTGGCCACAGCCCCGATCGGTGACTACAAGGACCTGGACGCTCTCCTCGAGTTTTCCAAGGGCCTGGACGTGCTGACCTTCGACCACGAGCACGTTCCCACGGAACACCTGCAGGCCCTGCTGGATGCCGGCGTTAACGTCCAGCCCGGACCTGATGCCTTGGTCAATGCCCAGGACAAGCTGGTCATGAGGGCTGCGATCGACCGGCTCGGCCTTCCCAACCCGGAGTGGTCAGCAGTCAACACCGTTGAAGAGCTCGTGGCCTTCGGCGAAAGGATCGGCTGGCCCGTTGTCTTGAAGACGCCCCGCGGTGGCTATGACGGCAAGGGAGTCAGGATCGTTGACTCCCCGGACGAAGCCTTGGAAACTGCCGACTGGTTCCAGGCAATGAGCCCCCTGCTGGCAGAAGCCAAGGTGGACTTCAGCCGCGAGCTCTCCGCCCTGGTGGCCCGCACGCCCAGCGGCGAGTCCCGTGCCTGGCCCGTGGTCCACACCATCCAGGTGGACGGGGTGTGCGACGAAGTCATCGCACCGGCCCAGAACATTCCCCTTGAGGTGGCAGCTGCCGCCGAAGAAGCTGCGCTGCGCATCGCCAACGAGCTTGGCGTCACGGGTGTCATGGCTGCAGAGCTGTTTGAAACCCCGGGTGTCGGAGCAGGCTTCCTGATCAACGAACTTGCCATGCGCCCGCACAACACTGGTCACTGGACCCAGGACGGTTCCATCACCAGCCAGTTCGAACAGCACCTTCGGGCTGTGCTGGACCTCCCGCTCGGTGCTACCGACGCGTTGGCCCCGGTAGTAGTCATGAAGAACTTCCTTGGCGGCGAAAACCAGGACCTCTTCAAGGCCTTCCCCATGGCTTTGGCCTACGAACCGGCAGCGAAGGTCCACTCCTACGGCAAGTCCGTTCGCCCCGGCCGCAAGATCGGCCACGTCAACCTTGTCGGCAGCTCGGTTTCCGACGTCGACTCCGTCCGCCAGCGCGCCACAGCCGTTGCAGACATCATCCGTGACGGCCGCATGCCGGCGCAGACTACCTCCGAGGAGACCGCATGACGTCAGAATCAACAGCCCCGCTGGTTGGGCTCGTGATGGGTTCGGATTCCGATTGGCCGGTCATGGAGGCCGCCGCGGACGCCTTGGCCGAGTTCGGCATCCCCTTCGAAGCGGACGTCGTTTCGGCACACCGCATGCCCACGGAAATGATCCGTTACGGCCAGACAGCCCATGAACGTGGTCTCCGGGTCATCATCGCCGGCGCCGGTGGTGCAGCTCACCTCCCCGGCATGCTTGCCTCAGTCACCCCCCTCCCCGTGATTGGCGTTCCGGTCCCCCTGAAGACCCTGGACGGCATGGATTCCCTCCTGTCCATCGTGCAGATGCCCGCCGGCGTACCGGTGGCCACGGTCTCCATCGCAGGCGCCCGTAATGCTGGTCTCCTGGCCGTGCGCGTCCTGGCCTCCGGAACGGATGAACTTGCCTCAAAGCTCCGGTCGGACCTGCTCACGTTTGCCCAGGAACTGAACGACGTCGCCACCAAGAAGGGTGAAAACCTTCGGCGCAAAGTAGAAGAAGTCTTCTCTCCCGCCAACGCCTCAGCCCGGAGCTCCCGCTAGGAAGGCTGCGGTTGACTACCATGCACAAGACCTCGAATCAGCCCGGTTCCGCCCTGACTGATCCTGTCCGCTATCCGTCCGGCGCAAGCGCCCCGGTACGGACCAAACGCGCCTTCGTGCTGGTCCTGCTCACCCTCTTCATCCCCGGCAGCGCCCAGATCGTTGCCGGGGACCGGAAACTTGGCCGGGTGGCGCTGCGCATCACGCTCACCGTGTGGGCATTGGCGCTGCTGACCCTCTTCATTGCCTTGGTCAACCGCACCATGCTGCTCAGCATCGTCACCCACCCCGTCGGATCCCTCATCATCATCGTGGTCCTGGTGGCGTTGGCTTTGGGCTGGGCTTACCTGTTCCTCAACACTTTGCGGATTATCAGGCCGACGCTCCTGGCACCGGGAATGCGGCCGATCATTGCCGTGGTGGTGGCAGTCTCCACCATCCTCGCCAGCGGATCGTTAGGCTACATCGCCTACGTCCTGAACGTGAGCCGCAACGCCATCGGCAGCATCTTCAATGCCGGTCCGGCCATCGATCCCGTGGACGGACGCTACAACTTCCTCATGATGGGTGGCGACGCCGGGGACGACAGGACGGGCCGGCGCCCGGACAGCCTCTCCGTTATCAGCGTCGACGCAAAAACGGGCGAGAGTGCCATCATCTCCGTCCCACGCAACCTCCAGAATGCCCAGTTCAGCGAGGGCTCGCCCATGCGCGAGGTTTATCCCGAGGGCTACAACTGCGGCGACGAATGCCTCATCAATGCCGTCAACACCGAGGTCACCAACAATTATCAAGACCTCTACCCCGGCGTTGCCGATCCCGGCGCGCAGGCCACGCTGGAAGCGGTGTCAGGCACCTTGGGCATCACCGTCCAGGCTTACGTCCTGGTGGACATGGACGGGTTCGCCAAGCTCATCGACGCGATGGGTGGAATCCACATCAAGGCCGGCGGGTGGGTTCCCATCAGTGGTCCCGTCACGGATGAGGCCAACGGAATCCACGGCATGCCCGATGGCTGGATCCCCGCCGGCGACCAGCACCTGGATGGCTTCCATGCCCTTTGGTATGGCCGTTCCCGCGAGTTCGTGGACGACTACGCCCGCATTGCGCGCCAGCAGTGCGTGCAGCAGGCCATGCTCAAGCAACTTGATCCGGCCACCCTGCTGACCAAGTTCGAGGACATCGCCAATGCCGGGACCAAGGTGGTGGATTCCAATATTTCTTCCAATCAGCTGGGCAGTTTCGTGGACCTGGCTCTGAAGTCGAAGAACCAGCCCGTCAAGCGCCTGACCATCGGGCCTCCGGACTTTGATGCGTCGTTCTCCACCGTGCCGGACTTCGACCTGATCCACTCCAAGGTCCAGGAAGTCCTGGCGTCGTCCAACACGCCCAAGGCGAGTGACGCCGTCGTGTCCTATGACGACGGCGCTGCCGGTACCGTCATGGCCGCCGGTCCGGTTGCCGGGCTCAATCCCGCAAGCCAGTTGCCGTCGCCGTCAGCGGATTTCACGCCGGTAACCACCACACCGGACGGCACGCCGATCACCATCGAATTGTTGAACGGCCTCAAGGCCCAGGGCGACGAGCAGGGCATCCGTGACCTCGTCGCCACCAACGGACAGTGCGCACCGCTGTAAGCTTGCAGGTCCGTTCCACCCACGTTCAGCGCAACGATAAGGACTTTCTTTCGTGTACCAAATTGAGAATGTTTTGCGACCCTACGCGTGGGGTTCGACGACGGCGATCGCAGACTTGCTGGGGCGGCCGGCATCGGGTGGTCCCGAAGCTGAAATGTGGATTGGAGCCCACCCGGACTCCCCCTCCACGGCCCTTCACCCCAACGGTGTGACGCAGCCCTTGAATGCGCTCATCGAATCGGATCCCCTGCGCTTCCTCGGTTCCGATAGCCTGGCTGAATTCGGACCACGGTTGCCCTTCCTCGCCAAACTGCTGGCGGCCGAGCAGCCCCTGTCACTCCAGGTGCACCCCAGCCTCGAGCAGGCACGGGAGGGCTTTGCCCGGGAAAACGCAGCGGGAGTCCCCTCCGGCGCCGCCGAACGCAATTACCGCGACGACAACCACAAGCCGGAGATGATCTTTGCGTTGACTCCGTTCAAGGCTCTGTGTGGCTTCCGTCCTTCCGCCGGGTCCAAGGCCGTTTTTGAGCATCTTGCCCGCATCCTTGATTCGGCTGCCATCTCTGTTCCTCCCGTTATCACTCATGTCATTTCGGACCTTTCCGCGCCGGACGAGCCCGCTGGCCTGAAGGCCGCCTTCAGCCGCCTCATCGACGGCGGAAGCCAAGTTTCCGACGCGATCAACGAGGTAGTCGCCGTCTTCTCTGCCGGGGCACCACTGGAGCCGCATCGGGAAGCGTTGACGGCAATGCTGGACATCAACGAAGCCTTCCCAGGAGACCCCGGGGTCCTCATCTCCCTGCTCCTCAACCACCTGTCCCTGGAGCCCGGTGAAGTGGTGTACCTGCCTGCCGGTAATGTCCACGCCTACCTCCACGGCCTTGGCCTGGAAGTCATGGCTTCCTCCGACAACGTGCTTCGCGGCGGCCTCACGCCCAAGCACGTGGACGTTCCGGAGCTGATGAAGACGGTCCGTTTCGAAGCGCTGGGAGTGCCGCGCATCGAGGCGACCGGAACGGAATTCGGGCAGGAACTGTACCGTCCGCCTTTCAAGGAATTCCAGCTGCAGCGCATTGAGCTTGGCCCGGGCGCCGAGCCTGTGCCGCTGGCACAGAACGGTCCCGCCGTCGTCGTGGTGGTGTCCGGTTCGGTCATGCTCGATTCCCCCAAGAGCGACCTCCTGCTTCAGCGTGGCGCAGCTGCGTTCATCCCCGACGTCGAGGCCCCCGTGAATATCCATCCTGTCCAGGGCGCAACCGATAGCAGCATTGCTTTCGCAGTGACCACAGGGCTGGGGAACTGATTCATGGAGTTTTTCCTGCAAACCCCGGCATGGGCTGCTGTCCAGCGTTCCTTGGGACGCCGTGTCCACGAACAGTCCGGCCCGGGCTGGAGCTTCCTCGCCATTGAGGAAAAGAACCCCGCCGGCAAGGTCATTTATGCGCCCTACGGCCCCGTCGCGGAGTCCGTGGAAGCGTTCGACGCCGCCACAGCGGCTTTGATGTCACTGGCGAAGAAAGAACGTGCGGTCTTCATCCGGATGGAACCTGCGGCCGCAGGTTTCACAGCATCCGACGCCGGTCCTCTCCTCCGCGCGCGCGGCTTCCGGCCGGCGCCGGTCAACCAGCAGCCCGAGCTGAGTTGGATCGTGGACCTGGACGGCGACTTCAAGGACGTCCTGGCCGGCATGAAGCCCACCAACCGGAACCTGTACCGGAACATCCACAAGAAGGGTGTGACGTTCCGGGCCTCCCAGGACCCCGCTGATATTTCCGTGCTCCTGCACTTCCTCCACCTGACCGCTGCCCGGAACGGTTTCAAACCCCAGAGCGATGAATACCTCACGCAAGTGGCCGCATCCCTGCTGCCCTCGGGCGCGGGAACGCTGTTCATCGCAGACCTTGAGGGCGAACCGATCGCCGCAGCCTTCGCCTACGACTCCGCTGACACCCGCGTCTACGCCCACGCGGCCCTGGACGACACCCACCGCAAGCTCAGCGCGGGCATCCCCCTCCTGGTAACGCTCATGGCCGATGCCAAGGAAAAGGGCCTCAAGCACGTGGACCTCTGGGGAGTAGCGCCGGAAGACCAGCCGGACCACAAATGGGCAGGCTTCACGGCGTTCAAGAAGTCCTTCGGTGGCCGCGAAGTCTCCTACCCCGGCACATGGGACCTCCCGGTCAACAAACTCCGCTACGGCGCCTACCAACTGGCCAGAAAGCTCCGCGACAGGCTCCGCTAGGCGATTCCCGCGATCCGCCCGTACCTCCAGCACTAACTTTGGAGCCGGTGGCACTCGGACACACCGGGGATCCCGGCGTGTCCGAGGGGTTGGAATATCAAAGTAGGTGGTGGCGGCACACCCCCGGCACGGCCCCCCCACGCTTTATCAGCGCGAAGCCGACCCGGCCGGGCACAGAGAAGGACGGCGAGTATCGCGAAAGCGGCATCAAATCGACGAGGTACGAGGAGATAGCCGCCGAGCGATGCCCGCCGTCCTTCTGTTGGCTGCGTAGGGGTTACGGCTTGCGCGCGTACGTCTCCCACTTGGAAGCGTGGTGCTCAGCTTCGACGAAGCGGACGGTCCCCGACTTGGAGCGCATCACGATGGACTGCGTCATGACGCGGTCCTTCTGGTAGCGCACGCCGTGGAGGAGGTCGCCGTCGGTGATGCCGGTAGCTGCGAAGTAGCAGTTATCGGAGGTGACGAGGTCGTTGGTGGACAACACGCGGTCGAGGTCGTGTCCGGCGTCGATGGCCTTCTGCTTCTCTTCGTCCGACGTCGGCCACAGGCGGCCCTGGATGACGCCACCGAGGGACTTGATGGCGCAGGCTGCAACGATGCCTTCCGGGGTGCCTCCGATGCCCATGAGGGCGTCAACACCGGTGCCGGAGCGGGCTGCTGCGATGGCGCCGGCCACGTCGCCGTCCATGATGAACTTGGTGCGTGCACCGGCTTCGCGGATTTCTTCCACGAGCGGGCGGTGGCGGTCGCGGTCCAGGATCATGACATTGAGCTGGTTGACCTTGACGCCCTTGGCCTTGGCGATGAGGTGCAGGTTCTGCTTGACGGGCAGGCGAAGGTCAACCATGTCGGCAGCTTCAGGCCCGGTAACCAGTTTCTCCATGTAGAAGACCGCCGAGGGGTCGAACATGGATCCACGTTCCGCCACTGCCAGAACAGCGAGGGCGTTGTTGATGCCAAGGGCGGTCAGGCGGGTTCCATCGATGGGGTCGACGGCGACATCGCACTCAGGGCCGGTGCCGTCACCAACCTGCTCACCGTTGAACAGCATGGGGGCTTCATCTTTTTCGCCTTCACCGATGACCACAACGCCGTTGAAGTGGACTGTGTGAAGGAACGAACGCATGGCGTCGACGGCGGCGCCGTCCGCCTTGTTTTTGTCGCCGAAGCCTACCCAGTGGCCGCCGGCAATGGCAGCGGCCTCGGTGACGCGGACGAGTTCAAGCGCAAGGTTGCGGTCGGGTTCGTCGATGCCGACGGCGAGCGACGGCGAAATCGTGGAATACTGCTGGGTCATTGGTGCAGGAGACACTTGAACCTCTTCTTCGAGTGACGATTCACGGGACCGGACACGGTTGCACGGGGCAACCCGGGGTTCCTCTACCAACGATCATAGTCGCCGCATCCCTTGGGAGTCGTTGGATGACCACAGCCCGCAATACCTGCGGTGAGGTTGCCGGATGTGTGTTCCCTGCCGCGATAAGGGATCATGGAGGGGTGAGTGAAACGCAGGACAAGCCCGCAGCCGGGAACCAATCGGACGCTGCAGCGGCTAACCAAAACGATGCCCAGTCCATCCCCGATGCCCCGTATAAACCCGTCATTGCGGCGAAAGCTGCCAAGCGGGCCAACGCTTCGGTCATTGGCATGGTCATTGCACTGCTGGTCTGCGTCCTGGCTTTCCTCCCCATCGTTTTGATGAACCCGGCCCCCAAGGGCGAGGGCTTCAGGCCCAATGTTGATGTGGCGGCCATCGCCCGCAACGCCACAGGTGTGGCAGGATTCACACCTGTCACTCCTGATACCGGCGACACATTCAAACCCAACTACGCGCGCTGGGAGTCCGGCACAGGATCCGGTGTCCCCACCTGGGAGATTGGTTTCCTGACACCGAAGGAGGCCTTCATTGGCCTCACCCAGACGAGCCAGGCCAACCCCACCTGGGTTCTGCAGCAGACGGAGAACCTCCCGGTCACCGGCACGCGAAACGCCGGCGGCCAGGACTGGGAGCTGCGCGACTCCGGCAAGGAAAAGCGCAGCATGGTCTTGGAGTACCGCGGTACCACCCTCATCCTGAGCGGCACTGCAAGCCTTGACGAGTTCGCAACGCTGGCGGCCGCCGTCGTTAAGTCCGCGGATCAGGCACCGTTGCCGTCCGCTCCGGCCACGGTAACTCCTTCAGCGCAGCCGTCCGCTTAAGCCCCGGTATCCGGCTAACCCGGCGCAACAGTTTCACGGACTGCCCCGTCCGCGTCGTAAAGTAAGGCTCGTGCCTACTTACCTGACTCCAGCCCTGGCGTGGCGCCGTCTCCGCGAGGGCAACGAACGTTTTGTTTCCGGCGAATCCCTGCACCCCAACCAGGATGCTTCGCGACGCTCTTCCCTCATTGAGAACCAGAATCCGTTTGCCGTGATCTTTGGCTGCTCGGATTCCCGGCTTGCTGCAGAGATCATTTTCGACCTCGGGCTCGGCGACGCATTCGTGGTCCGCACGGCCGGCCAGGTCATTGATGACGCCGTTCTTGGCTCCCTCGAATACAGCATCAGTGAACTCCGGGTTCCCCTGATCGTCATCCTGGGCCATGACAGCTGTGGTGCCGTGAAGGCCACCAAGGCTGCGGTGGAAACGGGCGAGATGCCTCCCGGCTTCATCCGCGACCTCGTCGAGCGCATCACGCCGTCGGTCCTGACGGCCAAGCGCAACAGCCAGGAGGACGTCAACGACATGGTGGTGGAGCACGTCAAGCAGACCGCGGCCCGCCTGGCTGACAGCTCGCGTGTGATTTCCGACGCCATCGACGACGGCCGGGTGGCTGTGATCGGCCTGTCGTACAAGCTCGATGAAGGCCGTGCGGCCCTCGTTTCCGGGATCGGCAAGCTCTAGGAGGCCGTGCTCCGGCCCCGGCGCCGGAGCACGTAGCACTCCCCTCCGGGTTTTCTGTGGGGCGTCCAATCGCCCTAAGCTAGCCCCATGACTTCCACCACTGAGTTCCGTATTGAACATGACACGATGGGCGAAGTTCGCGTCCCCGTGAACGCCCTGTACCGCGCCCAGACGCAGCGTGCTGTGGAGAACTTCCCGATCTCCGGCAAGACGCTTGAGCGCACCCACATCGAGGCCCTGGCCCGCGTGAAGAAGGCCGCCGCACTGGCGAACGCCGAACTGGGGGTGCTCGATGAAGAGCTCGCCAAGGCCATCGCTTCCGCTGCCGATGAGGTCGCTGCCGGTAAGTACGACGGCGACTTCCCGATCGACGTCTTCCAGACGGGTTCGGGTACGTCCTCCAACATGAACACCAACGAGGTCATCGCAGAGCTCGCATCGCGCGCCCTCGCGGCTGCCGGGAGTGACAAGGTTGTCCACCCCAATGACCACGTGAACGCATCACAGTCCTCCAACGACGTCTTCCCGACGTCCGTGCACGTTGCCGCTACCTCGGCGCTGATCAACGATCTGATCCCGGCCCTCGAGTACCTGGCAGCCTCCCTGGACCGCAAGGCTGTTGAGTTCAAGGCAGTCGTCAAGTCCGGCCGCACGCACCTCATGGACGCTACGCCCGTCATGCTCGGCCAGGAGTTTGGCGGCTACGCCGCCCAGGTCCGTTATGGCATCGAGCGCATCAACGCCGCACTCCCCCGCGTTGCCGAAGTTCCGCTGGGCGGCACCGCCGTCGGCACGGGCATCAACACCCCGGCCGGCTTCCCGGAGCGCGTTATCGAACTCCTCGCCGCCGACACCGGCTTGCCCCTCACCGAAGCCCGCGACCACTTCGAGGCCCAGGCGAACCGTGACGGCCTCATCGAAGGCTCCAGCCAGCTGCGCAACATCGCGATCTCCTTCATGAAGATCAACAACGACCTCCGCTGGATGGGCTCCGGACCCAACACGGGCCTTGGCGAAATCGCCATTCCGGACCTTCAGCCGGGTTCTTCGATCATGCCGGGCAAGGTCAACCCGGTCATCTGCGAAGCCTCGATCATGGCCTGTGCACAGGTCATCGGCAACGACACCACCATCGCCTGGTCCGGCACCAACGGCGCTTTCGAGCTGAATGTCGGAATCCCCGTCATGGCCGCCAACCTTCTTGAGTCCATCCGCTTGCTGGCCAACACCAGCCGCGTCATGGCCGACAAGATGATCGACGGCATCACCGCCAACGTGGAGCGCGCACGCTTCCTGGCTGAGGCGTCCCCGTCCATCGTCACCCCGCTGAACAAGTTCATCGGCTACGAAAACGCGGCCAAGATCGCCAAGATCGCCGTCAAGGAAGGCCTGACCATCCGCCAGGCAACCGAAAAGCTCGGCTTCGTCGGTGAGGGCGAAGGCAAAGTCACCGAGGCTGAGCTGGACAAGGCCCTGGACGTCACCACCATGACGTCCCCCGCGCACAAGGCTTAATACCCACAGCACGACGACGGCCGGTACCTTTCGCACGAAAGGTACCGGCCGTCGTCGTACCCGGCGATGTTCGCACCGGAACTATGAGCAACAGCACACCGCGATCTTTTTGCACTTTTACATCAGGAGTGCAAAACTTTACTTTGTGAGCAATAGTGCAAATATCGACGGTGGTCTCCGCGAGCGCAAGCGGGCCGCCACGCGGACGGCGATTACCGCCGTCGCGCGTTCCCTGACCGCGGAGCACGGCCTCAACGGTTTCACTGTTGAAGAAGTCTGCGAAGCGGCGGGGATTTCACGCCGGACCTTCTTCAACTATTTCCATTCCAAGGAAGACGCCGTCATCGGCTCGTTTTCCGACGAACTGCCTGAAGAGGCACTGGAGGCCTTCAACCGCAATCCCTCCCGCACGCCTGACAGCATCTCTCACACGCTCCTGGCAGCGCTGCACGTGCTCACGGTGACCCTGATGGAGCGTTCATCCATCAGCCGCACCGAAGTCCAGCAGTTCATTGCTGCCATCACGGCCGAGCCGCAGCTGCTTGCCCGGATCACCCTTGAAGGGGAGGCCCGCGAACGCCAATTCGCAGGGCTCGTTGCCGCCCGCGAGGGCCTGGATCCCGAACACCCTGAAGTCATGACGGCCACTGTGTTGTTCGGTGCTGTCTCCAAGAAGACGGCACAGCAGTTCTTCTCGGAGGACAACACGCGCCCTTACCGCGGGATTCTGGAGCAGAACCTCAACGCCGCGCGCAAACTCTTTGCCCAGCCGCTGGCCACGAACCACCAACTGGGCCCCAACACCCTTGAAACCTCGAAGGACCCCGCATGAGTACTCTCTCGAAGGCAGCCGAACCATTGCTGCTGACCCAGAAACGTATCTGGATCATCTTCTCGGCGCTGATCGCAGGCATGCTCCTGTCCAGCCTCGACCAAACCATCGTCTCCACCGCCATGCCCACCATCGTGGGCAAGCTGGGCGGAGTGGAGCACCAAGCGTGGATCACCACGGCCTACCTCCTGGCCACCACCATCGTGATGCCCATCTACGGCAAGTTCGGTGACATCCTCGGGCGACGCAATCTGTTCCTTGTTGCCATCGCCCTGTTCACCCTCGCCTCCGTGGGCTGTGCGTTTGCCACCGATTTCTGGGGTTTCGTGATCTTCCGTGCCATCCAGGGACTGGGTGGCGGCGGCCTCATGATTCTCTCGCAGGCCATCATCGCCGACATCGTTCCCGCCAAGGAACGCGGCAAGTACATGGGGCCGCTGGGCGCCATCTTCGGCCTCTCCGCTGTGGCCGGTCCGCTCCTTGGTGGCTTCTTCGTGGACCACCTCACTTGGGAATGGGCCTTCTACATCAACATCCCCATTGGCATCGCGGCTTTCATCACTGCGTGGTTCACCCTCACGCTGCCGAACAAGAAGGCCGAAAAGAAGATCGACATCCTTGGTGTCCTTTTCCTTTCCGCCGCCACCACCTGCCTCATCTTCTTCACCGACTTCGGTGGCAAGAAAGACGAAGGCTGGGATTCACCCCTCACTTGGGCCTTTGGCGCAGGCATGGTCCTGGCGGCCTTTGCCTTCGTGATGGTTGAACGTCGCGCCGAGGACCCCATCATTCCGCTGAGCCTGTTCAAGAACCCCATCTTCATCAATGCAACGGCCATCGGTTTCACGCTGGGCCTGGGCATGTTTGCCGCCATCGCCTTCGTTCCCACGTTCTTGCAGATGTCCTCGGGAACGTCCGCGGCTGAGTCCGGCCTGCTGATGCTGCCCATGATGGTTGGCCTGATGGGCACGTCCATCTACTCCGGTATCCGCATTTCCAAGACCGGCAAGTACAAGATGTTCCCCATCCTCGGGGCAGCGCTCACCATCGCTGCGATGCTGTGGCTGACCACGCTGGCGGCGTCCACCCCCCTTTGGGTCATCTGCGTGCAACTGTTCATTTTCGGCGCGGGCCTGGGCCTGATCATGCAGGTCATCGTCCTGGTGGTGCAGAACTCCGTTCCCGCTGACCAGATCGGCACGGCTACCAGCACCAACAACTACTTCCGTGAGGTGGGTGCATCGCTGGGTGTCGCCGTCTTCGGCGCTATCTTCACCAACCGCCTTGCCGAGTCGCTGACCGAAGCCTTCACCGGCGCCGGTGCTTCGGCGGAGCAGGCCTCGCAGTCCACCAGCACGCTGGATCCCCAGGCGCTTGCACAGTTGCCCGAACAGTTGCGCGACGCCATCGTCAACGCTTACGCCAACTCCCTGGCGCCCGTCTTCTGGTACTTGGTGCCCTTTATCGCCATCGCGTTGATCCTGGCGATCACGCTGAAGCAGATCCCCCTCTCCGACACCGCCGGCATGGTGGCACGCGGTGAGGCTGTGGGAGGCGCCGAGGCTGACCGCCTTGAAGCACAACGCTTGGAGACCGCCAAGCTGGAAGCTGATCTGGCGGCGTCGGACAGCCTCGACAAGGACCATGCCGACGCTGGGCGCCAGTAGGTTCAGTCCTCCAGCTGGTATGCCACGGGGCCTTCGGGCTCCGTGGCAAGCCTGATCGCTTCCAGGTTCCCGGCGCTCATGTCCGGAAGGTCGTCCAACGTGAACCACCCGACGGCCAGTGATTCGTCGTCGTTGACCCGTGCTTCCCCGGACACATACCGGCACCGGAACGTGATGTCCAGGAAGTCGCACACGTCGCCATTGGGGAACGTCACCGGCCCCACAACCCCGACGCCGATGATGCGCTCGGTCTCGGCCACCACCGCGGTTTCCTCGAAAATTTCCCGCACGAGCCCGGGCGCAGGATGTTCCCCGGGCTCCAGCATTCCGGTGATGAGGGCCCAGTGGCCGTTGTCGGCACGCTGGCCCAACAAAACCCTGCCTTCGTCATCGAAGACCACTCCCCGCACGGCGGGCAGCCATAGGGGGTCGTTGCCGATCTTTTCCCTCAGTTTGAGCACGAATTCCGGTGCACCCATGGTCTCAGCTTTCCTTCAATTCGATGGTGGCGTGTGAATCCATGGCACGCAAGGCAGGGAACGTACCCTCACCCTGATCCGCTGCATCGCAACCTCTCCTGGCGCGTCATAACATTCGCTGGGCTAAGCATGCCGCGGCCCGGTGAACGTGGAGAAGACGGTGAGCGTTGCAGTTTGGCCGCAGTTGGCATCGGCTCGGAGCCTCACGCCGGCAGGACCACCATGGCAGCCGCTGCGCCGGCCAGCATGAACGGGCCAAACGGAATGGCCGAGCGCAGTGTGCCGCGCCGTGACAGCAGGATGACCAGGCTCCACAGCCCGCCCAGGATGAAAGCGGCGAAGGTCCCCGCGAACACATGGGTCCACCCCAAGTAGCCCAGGTAGAGGCCCAGCACTCCAGCGAGTTTGACGTCGCCGAAACCCATTCCCGGCGGGTGAATGAGGCGCAGCACGAAGTAGAAAAGCCAAAGGACAGCGCCGCCGGCGATTACTCCAAGGCCCGGCACGCCGAACAACACAGCGCCAACAGCCGGGCCAGCGTCAGAGAAGAACGCCACCAGCGCCGCGGCCAGCAGGAGCACCCCGGCCACTGCGTACGACGGAAACACGATGCGGTTGGGCAATAGGTGGCTCCGCACGTCAATCACCGTGAGCCGGACAGCCATCACCACAAAGTAGAGGGCAGCGACCATCACGAGCCAGAAGCCCAGTGGTGTGGCATCCCAGAGTTCGGAGAGTCGTCGGATCACCCTCGGATGCTATCCGGTTTCGCCCCGGGGCCGCGTGAACCCCTAGGTAAACTGTGGATATGGGGCACTACAGTACAGCTGGACCGGGTTTCGACATGTCCTCCACATTCCGGAATCTCTGCCGTTCTTCGCCGTGGAAGTGGACGAGCCTCCGCTTCGAATACTTGGAGCGGCCCGGGACGGGGGCCGGCATGGTCCGCGTCTGGCTGCGGCGCCCGGGCGCGCTTCGCCTGGAGACCCCGGATGGCCAGCTACTGCACAGCACCACCGGCATCAACGATTCCCGGGATGGTCTGTACGTGTCCGCCACACGCCGTTCGTGGTTGCTTCCAGCCCACCTGGTGACCCCCGTTTATGACGACGCCGGCCTGGTCCGCCGGCGCCCGGAGGCCGCCTACGGCGAGCCCTCCTTCGGTAACGGCCGCCTTGCCGCCGCATTGGACCCGGTGGAACTGGCAGGCAACGCACCTGTGCCGCTGGAATTCCCGGACACCAACCGGGTCTTCCTGGAGGAACCACGGCAGGTGGACCACGAGGGCCGCCCTGCCTTGGAAACCGTCGTGACCCGCAGCAGGACCTATGTGCCCTCTGATCCGGCCGAGCCCCTGGCCCACCCTGGCCGGACATTGATAAGGATCGACGCCGGCACGGGAGTTTGCGTTGCGAGCCAGAGCCTCGACGGGGACTCCTCCGGCAAAGGCCACTGGCTGAAGATCCTCGCGGTCGATGAGTACATGCTGGACGACCTTTTCCTGGCTGAGTCCATGAACCTCACCGACGTCCGGCGCCACATCTCATGGGACATCGGCCCCGCGGCCTGAGGTTCAGACGGATTCCGGGCTAAGCTACGGCGATGACATCGCTGGCAGAACTCTGGCCCCCGTTCGGACTCACCCTCACCACCCCGAGGTTGACCATCCGTCCCGTTTTCGACGAAGACATCCCTTCCGCCGTGGCCGCAGCCCGATCCGGCGTCCACCAGCCGGGCAAGAGCCCGTTCAGCACTCCATGGACGGAACTGCCGGAGGACGAGCTGGCCCCCAACATGGCCCAGTGGTACTGGCGCTGCCGCGCGAACTTCACGCCCGAATCCTGGACGCTGCTCCTTGCTGTCTGGCACAGGGACGAATTTTTGGGAGTCCAGGACATCGGCGCCAAAAACTTCAAAACCCTCAAGACAGCCAGCACAGGTTCCTGGCTCAAGCAGTCCGCGCAAGGCCAGGGCTTCGGCAAGGAGATGCGCGCCGCCGTCGTCGGCTACGCCTTCGATTACCTGAACGCGGAAGTGGCCGAATCCGAAGCGGCCATCTGGAATCAGCAATCCCTGGGCGTCTCCACCAGCCTCGGCTACGAACCCAACGGCATCTTCCGCGACGGCTGGGGCGAAAAAGTTGAGGAAGTCCAAAGAGTCCGCCTCACCCCGGGCACCTTCAAACGCCCCGACTGGACCTTGAAAGTCCAAGGCCACGAAGAGCTGAAAACGTACCTCAAGCTTTAGTCGCAGGACGAACCAGCCGTGCTGCGGTCCTTCGCAGAGGAGCGCATCGCGGGCCATCGGACGTCGGAGGTCGCCCAGCGACCGCAGACCGTCCCTATGGCCCGTGTCTAAGCGACGGCGAAGGGCCGCAGCCCGGCGAACCCGGCCACGGCCCTTCGCATCACTTGAAGAGACTAGATTTCAGCCCCTTCGAGCAACTCCGTCACCAGGGCAGCAATCGGCGACCGCTCTGACCGGGTCAGCGTGATGTGCCCGAACAAGGGGTGTCCCTTGAGCGTCTCTACCACCGCAGCAACACCGTCGTGCCGCCCGACCCGTAGGTTGTCGCGCTGGGCGACGTCGTGGGTGAGGACGATCTTGGAGTTCTGGCCGATGCGGCTCATGACGGTGAGGAGCACGTTCTTCTCAAGCGACTGGGCTTCATCGACGATCACGAAGGCGTCGTGCAGCGACCGCCCCCGGATGTGGGTCAGTGGCAGGACTTCAAGCATCCCCCGATCCATGACTTCTTCCACGACCTCCTGGCTGACCAGCGCACCCAGCGTGTCGAACACCGCTTGGGCCCAGGGGTTCATTTTTTCGGATTCGGATCCTGGGAGGTAGCCGAGTTCCTGGCCGCCCACGGCGTACAGCGGGCGGAATACCACTACCTTGCGGTGTTCCCGGCGTTCCAGTACGGCTTCAAGGCCCGCGCAGAGGGCCAGCGCGGACTTGCCTGTGCCTGCCCGTCCGCCGATGGAGACGATGCCGACGGCGGGGTCCATGAGCATGTCGATCGCCAGCCGCTGCTCGGCTGAGCGTCCGTGGAGTCCGAAGACATCCCGGTCACCTTTCACGAGCCGGACCTGATTGTCCGCGCCCACCCGGCCCAAGGCGGAGCCCCGGTTGGAGAGGAGGACCAGCCCGGTGTTGACGGGTAGTTCGGCGGCTGCGGGGATGAAGACTGGTTCGTGCCCGTAAAGGGTGGTGATTTCGTCGTCGTTGGCTTCCACCTCGGCCATACCGGTCCAGCCGGAATCCTTGACGAGTTCGTTGCGGTACTCGTCAGCTTGCAGTCCCATGGCGGACGCCTTGACGCGCATGGGGAGGTCCTTGGAAACCACGGTGACGTTGTGGCCTTCGTTGGCCAGGTTCTTGGCCACTGCCAGGATGCGGCTGTCGTTGTCGCCTCCACGGAATCCTGCCGGCAGCACGTCCGGGGAGATGTGGTTCATTTCCACCCGAAGCATGCCGCCATCTTTTCCGAGGGGAATGGAGTGGTCCAGGCCGCCATGTTCGATCCTGAGGTCGTCAAGGAGCCTTAGTGCTTTGCGGGCGAAGTAGCCCAGTTCGGGATCGTGGCGTTTTCCTTCCAGTTCACTGATGACCACGATGGGAACGATGACCTCGTGTTCGGCGAAGCGCAACAGCGCGTGTGGATCGGAGAGCAGGACGGACGTATCAATCACGTAGCTGCGGCCTGTGGCGGGTGTTGCGGTCCGCCCTTTTTGTGAGACCCGCTTGGTGCGAGAGGTAGCTGCACTTTCCCCGTCGGAAACCATTGCGGGCAGTTGCTCAGAAATAGCCACATCGACTCCAGCCCCGGGCAGTTCGCCCGGCCTAATGGTGAAGCGGCTCGGCCGGAAGGCCGGGCGTGGCCTCCCCTGTAACTGGTGCGCTAGTCCGCTCCATATACTGGCCTCCCCGATCAGCGGGCGGTTTTGCCTGCTGATGTGATTAACGTAATCCCCGCCACATTCATTTCCGCAATCCGCGGTCGGCAAGTCGCATGTCCGGATCGTTAAATTTTGGTGAACCGGAGCGCACCCTAGGTTCCGTAGCGGCGTTGGCGTCCGGCATAGTCCCTGAGCGCCCGCAGGAAGTCGACTTTGCGGAAGGCAGGCCACAAGGCCTCGCAGAAGTAGAACTCGCTGTAGGCGCTTTGCCACATAAGGAATCCTGAGAGCCGCTGCTCGCCTGAAGTGCGGATCACCAGGTCCGGATCCGGCTGGCCGCGGGTGTAGAGGAAGCGGGAGATGTCGTCCACCGAAAGTTCATCTGCGACGTCGGACATATTGCGTCCCTTGGCGACGGCGTCGTGCAGGAGTTCCCTCACGGCGTCGACGATTTCGCGGCGGCCGCCATAGCCCACCGCGACGTTCACGTGGATCTTTTCCTGGATAGGCGTCCGGGCAGTCAGTTTGTTGAGCCGCTCGGCCAAGTAGTCAGGGAGGAGTTCGGGGGCGCCCATGGCGTGGACGGAGACGTCTTCGTCTTCGTCGAGGCGGTCCATGGTGTTGGCGATGATGCCCATGAGCAGGTCCAGCTCTTCACCGGAGCGGTTCATGTTGTCCGTGGAGAGCATGTACAGCGTGACTACCTTGACGCCGAGCTCCTGGCACCAGCCGAGGAATTCGTGGATTTTGTCTGCGCCGGCCTGGTGTCCCTGGCTCGTGGGTGCGTTGAACTGGCGGGCCCACCGACGGTTGCCGTCCACCATGACACCGATGTGCCTTGGGATCTGGTCCTGTTTGAGTGTTCGCTGGAGTTTGCGCTCGTAGAAGCCATAGAGGAAACCGGGCAGCTCCACCGGACTCTCACCTGACTTCCTTGCTTGTACGACGACGGCGCACATCCAAGGCTACCTTCCCCAGCTGCCAGGCCGGTGCAGAAGCCGGTCAAAATCCTTTCGCCGCTTGTTACCCTGAAGTAACTTACCGGAACGTAAGTTATTGTTTAATCATGGCTGAGCTCCTTGAAACCAAGCCCCTCTGGCGGGGATGGATCCACGCGGTTGCCGCTCCTTTCGCACTCGCAGCGGGAATTGTCCTGGTGACGGTTGCCCCTACCACTGACCGCAAGATCACCTCCGCCATCTATGCTTTGACGGGCTTTCTGCTGTTCGGCGTCAGCGCCGTTTACCACCGCGGGAACTGGTCCCCCAAAGTCCGCATGATCCTCAAGCGGCTGGACCACACGAACATCATGCTGGTCATTGCCGGCAGCTACACCCCGCTGGCCTGGTCCTTGCTGGAGCGCTCCGAGGCTGTCACCTTGTTGTGGCTCGTGTGGTCCGGGGCAATCATTGGCGTGCTCTTCCGGATCCTGTGGACGCATGCTCCGCGCTGGCTGTACGTTCCCGTCTACATCGCCTTGGGCTGCGGAGCGTTGTTCTACTTGCCGCAGTTCTTTGCCGCCAACGCCGCTGCCGCGGTCCTTATCTGCGTCGGAGGAGCCCTCTACATTGCAGGTGCGGTGTTTTATGCGATCAAGAAACCGAACTTCAGCGTGCAGCATTTCGGCTTCCACGAGCTCTTCCACGCCTTCACGGTGCTGGCTTTTGCAGCCCACTTCATCGCGATCATGATGGCAGTACTGAGCTAGGTTCCGAGGATAGGGGCCGAAGGTTCCGAGGATAGGGGCCGAAGGTTCCGAGCCCTGGGCATTGCTTGCCCAGGGCAAACCGCTACCGGTGGTGTCAGCGTGCTCCGGGAGCGGCGTCGCCGTTCTCATCTGCCGCGTCGCCGGCCTCAGCAGCCACGCGCGCTTCCTCTACCTGCGCCCGGTACCGGACACGACGGATCCGCCGCACCATGTCCACAATCAGGAACGTGGTGAGAATGACGATGAAGGCCGTGAGGACGAAGCCCCACGTTCCCGGCGTCACCTGGTCCTCGGACAGGCCGGGACGCAGCGTGCCCGAGGGGTTGGGCGACGGAGTGACGGTCAGGGCGAGAATCAAGTGGTGCACGTTCAAAACCTTCTATGGGGGCTGATGCATGCCGACAGGCAGCGCGTAGCCGGAAGCTGGTTGGCCATACGGCAATTTCTACGAGCGATAGAAACTACCGGCGGTCCTATCTTATCCCTGCGAACAGGTCCTTCTCCGGCAGCTCGGACGGGACAGCGGACTTGATGAGGGTGTAGTCCTCCCACGGCCATGCCGTCCGCTGCAGATCCGGTGAAACTGCGAAGAAGAAACCGAGCGGATCGATCTGCGTCCGGTGGGCCCGAAGTGCGTCATCCCTCGCTTCGAAGAAGTCGCCGCAGTTCACCTGGGTGGTGGTCTGGTGTCCGGGGACCGGCGGAGTGTGGCCCTCGGCGTCGGCTTCCAACCATGCGGCAAGCCGTTCGGCGTAGGGAGACTGCAACCCTGCTTCTTCCAACGCAAAGTGCAGGGCCCGGAACCGCTCCGGGCTGAAGGCGCGGTCGTAGTAGAGCTTGCTCGGTGCCCACGGCTCCCCCATGCCGGGGTAACGTTCAGGGTCACCGGCAGCATCGAAGGCTTCCACAGCCACTTTGTGGGCCATGATGTGGTCCGGGTGCGGGTAACCGCCGTTTTCGTCGTAGCTCACGATCACGTGCGGTTTGAAGCTTCGGACAAGCCTGACCAAGGGCGCCGAGGCACGCTCCAGCGGCTGGAGTGCGAAGCAACCCGGCGGCAACGGCGGAAGGGGGTCCCCCTCCGGCAGGCCCGAGTCCACAAATCCGAGCCAACGCTGCTGGATTCCCAGTACCGACGCCGCGTTCGCCATTTCAAGGCGCCGGGCCCCGGCCATATCCCGCTTGGGATGCGGATCGGTTTCCATGGCCGGGTTCTGGATGTCACCGCGTGAGCCATCCGTGCACGTAGCGACCATGACGTCCACGCCCGCGGCGGCGTACATCGCCATGGTTGCCGCGCCCTTGCTGGACTCATCATCCGGATGGGCGTGGACGGCGAGCAGCCGCAGCTGCTGGTCGGAACTGCTGGACGCTGTCACGTGACGGCTCCTCTTTCATGTATCAAGCTGGTGGGGCGGTGATGGGGCGCCGGGATCGGCACTAAACTGGACGGGTGACTTCAGAGGACCTATCGGCCACCCAAGTACCGGCAAGCACCAGCCTAGCCAATCGCTACGGCGGTCAAAAGCGCGCCATGGCCCGCAAAACCAAGCGGAACATCGTCATCGTCGCACTGGTCATAGGGATTGTGTTCGCGGCATGGGTCGCAACGTCGTCGGCTCAGGCGCCAGTTACGTTCAAGGACATTGGCTACAGCACGGTGGATGGCACCCAGGCCGAAGTGGATTACCAAGTCACCAAGTACCCCGGAGCCACCGCGAAATGCGCCATCAAGGCCATGGACTCCAAGTTCGCGGTGGTCGGCTGGAAGGTTGTGGAAATCGGGCCCAACCAGCCCGAAGAGAGTGCCGACGGCGGCAGCACCACCGTCCAACGCACTGTCTTGCGTACCGAGTCCCCGGCCGTCTCCGGCGTCGTGGACAGCTGCTGGATCGTGGACAGCGGTAAATAACAATCATGTGACCCACGACTCAACCGGTTTGGGTTCGTCCAAAGGATTTACTACAATGGATGAAACCTTCACCCCGTTAAGTTGGTTACTGAGTTCCACTAGTGGCCATCTCGGCGGGGTCTTTTGCATTGTCAGATCTAGAGGAGAAATCCGTGTCTACCACCAATAGCGCCACTGCGGCTTGGCTTACCCAGGAAGCTTTCGATCGCTTGCAGGCTGAGCTGGACCACCTTTCCGGCGCTGGCCGGGCGGAAATCGTCCAGAAGATCGAAGCTGCCCGCCAGGAAGGCGACCTCAAGGAAAACGGCGGCTACCACGCAGCCAAGGAAGAGCAGGGCAAGATCGAGGCCCGCATCCGCCAGCTCACCGCACTCCTGCGCGATGCCCAGGTTGGCGAAGCCCCGGCTGATGACGGAATCGTTGAGCCGGGCATGCTGGTTGTTGCCCGCATCGCCGGCGACGAAGAGACGTTCCTCCTCGGCTCCCGCGAAATCGCCGGGGACTCGGATCTGGATGTCTTCAGCGAGAAGTCCCCCCTGGGTGCCGCCATCATCGGCCACAAGGAAGGCGACAGCCTGAGCTACGTCGCTCCCAACGGCAAGGAAATCCCGGTGGAAATCGTTTCCGCCAAGCCTTACGTCGCCTAAGCAGCGGCTCGAAATACACGACGCCGGCCCACCCCTTCGCGGGGCGGGCCGGCGTTTTCGTGTGGGCACCCAACTGGGTCGCAGTTCAGGTCGTTCCCAGCGCTGGGGAACGACCTGAACTGAGACTTACTTGGGTCAGAGGGCGGCGGGCGTGGGCTTGGGACGCAACAGGACCGCGGCGATGATGCCACCGACGGCACCTCCGAGGTGCGCCTGCCAGGACACGTAGCCCATGACAGTGGGCAGGACCCCGAAGAGGATGCTGCCGTAGGCCATGAAAAGCACCACGGAGAGCAGGATCTGCCACCAGTTCCGGTTGAAGAAGCCCCGAACCAGCAGGAACGCAAAGAATCCGAACACCAAGCCCGATGCGCCGACGGTCACCCCTCCCCCGCCAATCAGCCACACCGCCAGTCCAGATCCGAGCCAGCTGAACGCCAGTGCCGTGATGAACACACGGATGCCGGACATAAACACCAGGAAGCCGAAAATGATCAGCGGCAGGGTGTTGGAGAGCAAGTGGTTGAAGTTCGCGTGCAGCAATGGGAACGTCAGGATGTCCAGCACGCCATCCATGGAGCGGGAGCGCAGGCCAAAGGTGGAGTTCAGGCCATGCCGCATCAACGTGTTGAGGATCTCGATGACGTAGAGCAGGATCACGAAGCCGCCCATGAACAGCAGTCCGCCCTTGGCCCGCCCGGCGAGGGACTCCTGGGCCTCTTCCTTTGAACCTTCAGGCGTTCCAAGCACCATGTGCGCTCCTCCGGTCAGTGCACCACGATGGGCTGGAAGCCCTCGGCCCGCAGTGCGCCGAGAACCTGCTCCCCGTGTTCGTGGCCTTTGGTTTCCAGGTTGATGGTGATGGAGACGTCCCCCATGCTGATGGAACCGCCCAAACGGGTGTGGTCCAGTCCAGTGACGTTGGCATCGTTTTCGGCAATGATGCGCGCGATCGTGGCCAGCGAACCGGGACGGTCATCCAGCATCATGCGGACGGTCATGAAACGGCCTGCGGCCGACAAACCGCGCTGGATGACTTTGAGCATGAGCATGGGATCGATGTTGCCGCCGGACAGCACGACGGCGGTGTTCCCCGGGTTCTCGATCTTGCCATCCATCAGCGCGGCTACTCCGACGGCACCGGCGGGCTCAACCACCATTTTGGCCCGCTCGAGAAGGAAGATCAGCGCCCGGGCAAGGGAGTCTTCGCTGACAGTGACAACATCGTCCACGAGCTCGCGGATGATGCTGAAGGGCAGCTGTCCGGGCCGGCCGACTGCGATGCCGTCCGCCATGGTGGTGACCTTCTTGAGCGGCACCAGGGCGTCAGCGGCCAGCGACGGCGGGTAGGCCGCCGCGTTTTCGGCCTGGACACCGATGACGCGGATTTCCCGGCCAAGTTCCTTGGCCCTGGCTTTGATGGCCACGGCCACGCCGGCCAGCAGTCCACCGCCCCCAACGCCCATGAGGATGGTGTCCACGTTGGGAATCTGGTCCAGGATCTCCAGTCCGATGGTGCCTTGGCCGGCAACAACGTCCACGTTGTCAAAGGGGTGCACAAAGACGGCGCCTGTTTCGTTGGCGTACCGTTGTGCTTCGGCCAGTGCCTCGTCCACGTTGTGGCCGTGCAGGATGACTTCAGCGCCGTGGCTGCGCGTGGCGGCCAGCTTGGGAAGCGCAACACCGAGGGGCATGTAGATGCGGGCATTGATGCCCAGGCTCTTCGCAGCTACCGCGACGCCTTGGGCGTGGTTACCGGCGGAGGCCGCCACCACGCCACGCTTCTTTTCGTCTTCCGTCAGCCGGGCCATGCGCACGTAGGCGCCGCGAACCTTGAAGGAGCCTGCGCGCTGCAGGTTCTCACATTTGAAGAAGACGTTGCCGCCCACGAGGCTGCCCAGGGCACGGGACGACTCCACCGGAGTCTTGGTAATAATGCCCTCGAGCAGCTCCTGCGCCTTGAGGACATCGTCCAGCGTGACGGGCAGGGTTTCGAGGGTATTCACTGACTATTCTCCTTTGGTGGTGTCGGCGGCAGGGTCCTCAGCAGAGGGGCGTCCTGCGGCCTTGTTCTTGCCTGCGATGCCTCTTCCGAGGCGGGATTCGGGCTTGGGGAGGTGAACCTCCTTGAAGTTGGCGTCTTCGGCCGGCCCCGCAGAAGCGGTAGCCGGTTGAAGCTCCAAACCGCCCAATCCTTCATCATGTTCCCACGTCCGCCCGGCAATGTACCGAACCGCCGTATTTACTACGGCGAGCAACGGGACCGCGAACAGTGCTCCCGGGATGCCTGCGAGGTAGGAGCCCGCGGCCACCGAGAGGATCACGGCTACGGGGTGCAGCGACACGGCCTTGCCCATCACCAGCGGCTGCAGGATGTGGCTTTCGAGCTGCTGGACCAGCAGGACGATTGCCAGCATGATGAGCGCGTTGATGGGCCCGTTGGCTACCAGCGCAAGAAGCACCGCAATGGCTCCCGTAACAAGGGCACCCACTACCGGGATGAAGGAGCCGATGAACACCAGGACTGCCAGGGGAAGTGCCAGGGGAACCTGGATGATGGCCGCACCCACGCCAATCCCCACAGCATCCACGAACGCCACGAACATTTGGATACGCACGTAGCTGACCATGGACGTCCACCCACGACGCCCGGCGCCGTCAGTGGCCTTTCGCGCGGTCCTGGGCAGGAGACGGACCAGGAAGGCCCAAATGCGGCTGCCCTCGAGCAGGAAGAAGATGAGGATGAAGAGTGCCAGGACGAGTCCCGCGGCAAAGTGTCCGGCGGTGCTGCCAAAGGACAGGGCGCCACTGAGGATGCTGCTGCTGTTGTTTTGCAGCGCGTTGGCGCCATCCGCAATGTACTGGTCGATTTGGTCTGCCGTCAGGTGGAGGGGACCATCTGCCAACCACGTCTGGATCTGTTGGATTCCGGCCAAGGCCTCCTGCCAGAGCTCGCCGAAGCCGGAGGCAAGCTGCCTTCCCACCAGGGCGAGCGCGCCGGCGATGACGCCGATGAAGGCCACCACGGTGATGGCGACGGCAGCCCCGTTAGGCACCTTGCGGCCGCGGAGCCAGGCCACCACCGGATACAGCAGGCCGGCCAGGAGGGCAGCCACCATGACCGGGATGATGAGGAAGCTGACCTTGCCCAGCAGCCAGACCAAGGCGCCGATCATGAGCAAGATCAGTCCTGCCCGCCACGACCAGGCAGCAGCAATGCGCACCCCGTAGGGGATGTCTTCGGCAATTTGGCGGTCAGAGCGGGATTTGGCGTCCGGTGTTGGCGTCATGAACCCATAATTCCGTAGGCCACGCCGTATGGGAAACCGGCCCGCGCGGCAGGCATAAAAACGCCTAGAGGGATGCGGTGATCCCCCACGTCATCGAGAACGTCTCAGCAGGGGCCAGCCACCGCAGCCCGTCGCCGCTGTTGAAGGCGTTCGCCGGGCCGGTCATAGGTTCAATGGCAACTGCTTTGGAGCGGCCGGGGAAGGTGTCGGTGACGAAAACGTGGACGTATCGGCAGTTCTCGTCCTGCTCGAGGCTCACGCTGCGCCCATCCGGCGCGGTCAGCGTGTGGCGGGCCACGCCGCCGTCGTACGTCAGGTCCGTCAAGGCGACATCAATCAACAGATTCCCGACGGCGGTACCGACTGAGAGGTCGTACTCGCCCTCCACCGCAGCGGTGCTGCGGGGAATCAGTCGCTCGTCGGCCACCAGCCGGGTCTTTGCCTGCACCCTCAGGACCAGGTCCTCTGGGGCGACGTCCCCAAGGCGAAGGTATGGATGCGCTCCGAGAACAAAGGGCGCACTCTCCTGGGAATCATTGACCAAGGACTGCCAGACGCGGAGGTCCAAAGCTTCATCCAGCTCGTAGCGAACCTGGTGCCTTACCAGGAAGGGGTAGCCGTGCTGCGGAAAAACGGTGGCCTCCAGCGTCACGGAGAACTCGGACTCGTCCACCAGGGAATACGCAGTGTTGCGCAGCAGGCCGTGGCTGGCGTTGTTGCGTGGGACCTCGGTGATGTCGAGCTGCTGCTTCCGGCCGTCGAGGTGCCAGACGCCGTCTTCCACCCTGTTTGCCCAGGGCGCCAGGGTGATGCCCGTGGCGCCGGGAGGAATCTCTTCGTCGCCGTAGCTTTCCGTCAGCTGCACGCCGCCCTTGGAATAGAGCCGCAGGCCTGCCGCGAGCTCGGTAATGACGGCGAGCGCATCGCCGCGACGGATTTCGAATTGACGGCCGGTGGCGAAACGGCGGGGTTCGGATTGGAGTGCGTTTTCAGCAGGCGATGGCGAGGCAGGCATGGCAATACCGTACTGCATGACGGAAACCGCCCCGATTCCCGAATGTTAGCTTTTGTTAGAAACTATGCGTTTTTGGTCACTTGTGGAATGATGGATCCATGAGTCGCATCACCAGCACCCGCCTCGCGGACAGCCGCGAGCTGATCTACTTCGACGACCCCCGAACCCCGGAGCGAACACCGGAATCACTGGTGGACCACCGCGAGCTTCCGGCGCGCGGAGAGCCCGGCGAAGTCAGGTATGACGCCCTGTCAGGTGACTGGGTGGCAGTAGCGGCCCACCGCCAGGCCCGCACGCACCTTCCCCCTGCCGACCAGTGCCCCATTTGCCCCACGACCGCAGCGAATCCTTCGGAAATTCCGGCCTCGGACTATGACGTCGTGGTGTTCGAGAACCGCTTCCCGTCACTGGGACCGGCCCTTGGCGACATTCCCCCGCTCCCGGCACCGGGCACCAGCGGCCATGGCACTACCGGCCCCGCCTACGGCCGCTGCGAAGTAGTCGCCTTCACCCCGAAGCACACGGGCTCCTTCGCTGAGCTTGGCGAGACGCGCGCCCGCACGGTCATTGAGGCCTGGGCGCAGCGGACGGAGGCGCTCAGCGCACTGCCGGGCATCAAGCAGGTATTCCCCTTCGAGAACCGCGGCGCGGACATCGGCGTCACCCTCCACCACCCGCACGGCCAGATCTACGCCTACCCGTACGTCACGCCGCGCGCCGCCCAGCTTGGCGCCGTGGCCCGGAAGTATTACGACGACGTCGACGCTAAGGAAACGCTGGCGGCCTCGCTCCTCAGGGCCGAACGTGAAGACGGCAGCCGCATGGTGCTGGAGGCCGAACACTTCAGTGCCTACGTCCCCTTTGCAGCGCGTTGGCCCCTGGAAATCCATTTGGTCCCCCACCGCAGCGTCCCTGACCTTGCGGCCCTTACGGGCGAAGAACGCGATGAGCTCTCGCACGTCTACCTTGACCTGCTCAAGCGCCTCGACTCCCTCTACCCCACGCCCATGCCGTACATCTCGGCATGGCACCAAGCACCGCTGGATCCGGCACTTCGTCCTGCGGGCCAGCTTCACCTGCAGCTGACCTCGCCCCGCCGCGCTGCCGATAAGCTCAAGTACCTGGCCGGCTCAGAGGCCGCCATGGGAGCGTTCATCAACGACACCACCCCGGAAGCCGTTGCGGAGCGCCTCCGCAGCGTCGCCGCAGCACCGGCATCGCCCAAGACCCTGGAAGGCACCCGAGCATGACCACCACGACAGATACCGGCGTCCTCGCCGCCCGCTTCCAGGAAACGTTTGGCGCAGCTCCCGACGGCGTGTGGCAGGCACCGGGCCGCGTCAACCTCATCGGCGAGCATACGGACTACAACGAAGGCTTTGTGTTGCCCTTCGCCATCGACAAGACCGCCAAAGTGGCGTTGCGGGTACGCGACGACTCCACGGTGCGCTTGCTGTCCATGTTCGGTGGCCATGGTTTGGTGGAAGCTGACCTCTCCGAGCTGGAGCCGGGCACGGGAGAAGGCTGGTCCCGCTACCCGCTCGGTGTTGCCTGGGCGTTGAAGGAGCGCGGCATCGACGTGCCCGGCTTCGACCTCCTGCTCGACTCCGATGTGCCCTTGGGCGCTGGCCTCTCTTCCTCCCACGCCATTGAGTGCGCCGTCATCAGCGCCCTGAATGATGTGACCGGAGCCGGCCTTCCGGCCGAGGAACTGGTGCTGGCTACCCAGCGCGCCGAAAACGTGTACGTTGGCGCACCCACTGGAATCATGGACCAGTCAGCCTCCCTGCGCGGTGCCAAGGGACAGGCCGTCTTCCTGGACTGCCGCGACCAGCACGTGGACCTGGTCCCGTTCGACGCAGAGGCCTCAGGGCTCGTGCTGCTGGTCATCGACACCAAGGTGTCGCACTCGCACGCCGACGGCGGTTATGCCTCCCGTCGCGCTTCCTGCGAGTTGGGCGCCGAAATCCTCGGGGTCAAAGCACTGCGCGACGTCGGCGTTGAACGTTTGGAGGAGGCCTCCGGGTTGCTGGATGAGACCACGTTGAAACGCGTCCGCCATGTCGTCACCGAAAACGACCGCGTGCTGCAGACCGTGGAAGTCCTGGGCAGCCAGGGTCCCGCCAGCATCGGTGGCCTTTTGGATGCCAGCCACGTTTCGATGCGCGACGACTTTGAGATCTCCTGCCCTGAGCTGGACCTCGCCGTGGACACCGCGCGAGCCAACGGCGCCATCGGCGCCCGCATGACCGGCGGCGGTTTCGGTGGCTCAGCCATCGCACTTACTCCAGTGGGCCAGGAGCAGCAGGTGCGGGACGCCGTCGTGCGTTCCTTCTCGGAGGCGGGCTACACCGCACCGGACATCTTCACCGTGACTCCGGCGGCGGGCGCCCGTCGTTTGGCCTGACGTCAACCCGCTTTCCAGCAACCGCCCGGCGCCCCTACAGGCGCCGGGCGTAAGCTGTGGCCATGACTGAGGCTGTGATTGTTTCCACTGCCCGAAGCCCTATTGGCCGGGCTTTCAAAGGCTCGCTCAAGGACGAACGCCCCGACGACCTCGCAACCGCCATGGTGCAGGCCGCCCTCGCCAAGATCCCCGGTTTTGACCCCGCCTTGGACGACGGACGAGGCCTGGACGACCTCCTCCTGGGCTGTGCAGAACCCAGCGGAGAAGCCGGGTCCAACATGGCCCGCGTGGTTGCCGTCCTCGCGGGGCTCGACCGAGTTCCGGCGGCCACCATCAACCGTTTCTGTGCATCGAGCCTGCAAACCCTGCGAATGGCCTTCCACGCCATCAAATCCGGTGAGGCCAACGCGATCGTCTCCGCCGGAGTGGAGAGTGTCTCCCGATACCAGAATTGGGCGGGCGCCGGCGAAACGGATACCGCCAACCACAACCCACTCTTCGAATCGGCGGCCCAACGCACGGCGTCCCGTGCAGCGTCCAACATTCCGTGGACCGATCCCCGACTGGGCGGCCGCTTGCCGGACATTTACCTTTCCATGGGCCAGACCGCCGAGAACGTCGCCACCAGCTACGGCATCAGCCGGACCGAGCAGGACGAGTGGGGCGTACTGAGCCAAAACCGCGCCGAGGCTGCCATCGCTTCAGGCTTCTACGCCCGGGACATCACGCCGTACACCCGCAAAGACGGCACAGTGGTGGCGCGGGACGACTCTCCCCGTGCGGGCGTAACCCTCGAAGCAGTATCAGCGCTGCAGCCCGTCTTCCGCCCCGAGGGGACGGTCACCGCCGGCAATGCGTGCCCCCTCAACGACGGCGCCGCGGCGGTGGTTGTCATGAGCGATACCCGGGCACGCGAACTGGGCCTGGAGCCCCTGGCCCGCGTGGTGTCTACCGGCGTGAGCGCCCTCTCCCCCGAACTGATGGGCATGGGGCCCGTGGAGTCCTCCCGGCGTGCATTGGCGTTGGCTGGGATGACCATGAACGACATCGACCTCGTGGAGCTCAACGAAGCCTTCGCCGTGCAGGTGGTGGCAAGTGCGCGTGAGCTGGGCATCGACCCCGCCAAGCTCAACGTCCATGGTGGCGCCATCGCCCTGGGACACCCCTTTGGCATGACCGGTGCGCGGATGACCAGCACGTTGCTCAACGGACTGAAGGAGCGGGACGGAACGTTGGGGCTTGCCACGCTCTGTGTTGGCGGCGGGCAGGGAATGGCCGTGGTTTTCGAGCGCCTGAGCTAGGCCGATGGCTGGCCCGGACACAAAAATGCCCCCGAAGACTCTTCGGGGGCATTTCAGGTGTGACGAACTCCGGTGGAGTTAGTCGTCGCCTCGCAGAATTGCCAGCAGGCGGATGATTTCAACGTAGAGCCAAACCAGGGTAACCGTCAGGCCGAAGGCCGCAACCCAGGAGTAACGCTCCGGGGCGCCGGCGCGGACGCCTTCTTCGATGCTGGTGAAGTCCATGATCAGCGAGAAGGCTGCAAGGCCAATGGCCAGGATGCCGATGAAGACACCCAGCGGAATGCCGGCAATCGTCATGCTGGTGCGCAGGCCGAAAGGCTCCTGCACGGCGCCGGTCCACATCATCACCATGTTGATCAGGGCGAAGACTGCGTAACCGATGGTGGCGATCATGAAGAAGCGCACCATCTTGGGGGTGGCGCGGACCTTGCCGCTCTTGAACAGCACCAGGGTGACGCCGAAGACGGCCAGCGTGCCGATGACGGCCTGGAGGCCGACGCCGGGGTACATGCCATCCAGGATGCGGGTGAGGCCGCCGAGGAACAGGCCCTCAAGACCGGCATAGGCGAGAATCAGTGCCGGTGACGGCTGCTTCTTGAAGGTGTTGACCAGGGCGAGAACGAATCCGCCCAGCGCACCAACGATCATGAGCATGGTGGAGAGGCCGGGAGCGACGAACAGCGTGACGCCGGCTCCAAGAACCAGGACCACGAGGCAGGCGACGGTCTTCATGATGACGTCGTCGTAGGTCATGCGCCCGGTGTCGGCGGGACCAGCCGAGGGCTGGTTGTACATCTGCTGCAGCTGCTCGTTGGTCATGTTCTGCTGCTGGGCAGACCAAGCGGCCTGGCCGTCCATCACCTGGCCAGGCGCCCGTCCGGGTGCCTGGTTAAACTGCTGGCCGTACGGGTTCTGCGGTACAGGCGGGGCCTGCTTTGCTCCACGGAAATTCTTTCCGTTGAAGACTGGGTTTCCGCCAAGTGCCATTGCGGGTGTCCTCCTGAAAAAGGGCTAAGTGATAATTCACGGTACCAATTACCACGCGCGCGCGGGAGGGAAAGTTCCCTTGTTCACCCAGACGAAACGCAACCGTGACACGAAAACGCCAGAGTGGCAGGGACGGGTATCAGCCTGACCGTTTAGAAACACCCTCAAACAACAAAGGTTTACTTAAGCCCAGCTACATCACAAGTTGCCTATAGCTTCACAGTTGTTATCCGATCGCGATGTTTGCACCCCCGAACTGGGCGTTTATTCAGCCCACCGAGCGGTAACATAGGCCACACATGGGTGACTTAGATCACAATCGAGGCAGCTAGGCAAGAACTGTTCACAAGCCCCATTTACCGTTCGCACCGGCTGCAAAGGCGCAGCCGGGACCACCCCCACTGTGGAGGTTTCCATTTTGAGAAGCACACTGCGCGACCCGTCCATCAGACGGTCCAAGGGACTGCAGAGAGTCGTGGGGGCGTTTTTCGCAGCCCTCATCGCCGCCCTGCTGATCGCCGCCCCTTCGGCACAGGCAACCACCCCTTCGCCTTCGCCGTCACCGACGACATTCCAGAACAACATCAGCGGTTTCCTCCGCGACGACGCCCGGGCCCCCATACCGGGCGTCAAGGTCAAGGCCTCAGGCAACGGGTTCGAAGGTGAAGCAACCTCCGGAGCCAATGGAGCGTGGACCATCGGTGTTCCTGTCCAGGGCACCTACACCATCGAGCTGGATACCTCCACCTTGCCGGAGGGCATCGCACTGGCCGAGGGCCAGGACAATCCCCGCGATGTCACGTTCAGCCAGACCTCCAACCTGTCGGTGATCTTCGCCTTTGGCGAGGGCATCGTGGTCCAACAGCAAGACTTTGGCCAAAACCTGCTGAACCGGCTTGTTGCGGGCCTGAGCTTCGGCCTCCTCCTTGCCCTCGCCTCCGTTGGCCTCTCCTTGATCTTCGGAACCACGGGCCTGACCAACTTCGCCCATGGCGAGATGGTGACACTGGGCGCCGTCCTCGTCTTCATGTTCAACGGTTTCGGACTCCCCTTCTGGCTGGCGATCCTGCTGGCACTGGTAGGCGGGGGGCTCTTCGGCTACGTCCAGGACGCCGGACTCTGGCGTCCACTCAGGAAGCGCGGCTCCGGCCTCGTCCCGATGATGATCGTCAGCATCGGCCTCGCATTGGCCATCCGCTACGTCATCCAGTTCTTCTTCGGCGGCGCGACACAGCAGCTGCCCGGCGCGCAAAGCGCAGAGATCCAGATCGGGCCTGTGTCCATCTCGCCGAACAACCTCTGGTCGCTGATCATCAGTGCTGTGGTCATCGCCTTGATCGGCATCGTCCTGCTGAAGACCCGCCTTGGCAAGGCAACCCGCGCTGTAGCGGACAACCCCGCACTGGCAGCCGCGTCGGGCATCGACGTCGACTCCGTGATCCGCATTGTCTGGATCGTCGGCGGTGTCCTTGCCTCCCTCGGTGGCATCCTGTGGGCGTACTACCGCCCAGGTGTCACCTTCGACATGGGCTCGCAGATCCTGCTTCTCATCTTCGCCGGCGTGACGCTGGGTGGTTTGGGAACCGTCTTCGGTGCCCTGATCGGCTCGATCGTCGTCGGCATCTTCGTGGAACTGACTACCGTGTTCGGCCTTCCTGCCGACCTCAAGTACGTCGGTGCACTGTTCATCATGATTGTTGTTCTTCTGTTCCGACCGCAGGGTATCCTCGGCCGGCGTGAGCGTGTGGGTTAGGAGCGGGCCATGGACTTCGGATTCATTTTCTCCAGCGCCCTTGGCGAATTGTTCAGCCCGACGACGGCGGCGTACGCACTTGCCGCTTTGGGCCTCGCGGTTCACTTCGGCTACTCAGGCCTGCTGAACTTCGGCCAGGCCGGCTTCATGGCCGTTGGCGCCTACGGTTTCGCCATCTCAACCCTGAGCTTCGATGCCCCGTTCTTCCTCGCATTGATCATCTCGGTTCTGTGCTCGGTGATTTTCGCCTTCATCCTCGGTATTCCCACCCTCCGGCTTCGTGCCGACTACCTGGCCATCGTCACCATCGCGGCGGCGGAAATTGTCCGTTACGTGGTCACCACCAACCAGCTCACCAGCGTGACAGGCTCGGCCAACGGTTTGGCAGCGTTTGAGAACACGTTCTATGCCATGAACCCCTTCCCCGAAGGGTCCTACATGGGCATGAACAACCGCGACTTCTTCATCCGCGTGGTCGGCTGGGGACTCGTGATCGTGTGCTGTGTGCTGGTATGGCTTCTGATGCGCAGCCCCTGGGGCCGCGTCCTGAAGGGCATCCGCGAAGACGAGAACGCCGTGCGCTCGCTCGGCAAGAACGTTTACGCCTACAAGATGCAGGCACTGATCATCGGTGGTGTGCTGGGCGCTTTGGCGGGCATGATCTTCACGCTCCCCCGCGGCGCTGTCCAACCGTCCAACTACGGCACGGAACTGACGTTCTTCCTGTGGACCTGCCTCCTCCTCGGTGGCATGGCCACTGTCCTGGGGCCGGTCATCGGAGCCATGATCTTCTGGGTTGTCCTGTCGCTGACCCAGAGCCTGCTCTACGGCCTTATCGAATCAGGGGCAGTCACCTGGCTGACCACCGTCCAGGCCGGCCAGTTGCGCTACATCCTGGTGGGCGTTGCGCTGATGCTCCTGATGATCTTCCGCCCGCAAGGCGTCTTCGGCAATAAGAAGGAGCTTGCTTTCGCATGAGTGAGACCAACGAACGCAATACCGAAAATATCGACTACATGACCGATTCGCGGCCCATCGCCGTCGGGGAAAACACTCCCGGCTGCAAGAAGCGCGATCCCATTGTGGTGGCAGAGGACGTCACCCGGTCCTTTGGCGGCATCAACGCAGTGGACGTCGAGTACCTCGAGATCCCGCGCCACAAGATCACCGCTTTGATCGGCCCCAACGGTGCAGGCAAGACCACCCTGTTCAACCTGCTCACGGGCTTTGACACGCCCAACACGGGCAAGTGGCAGTTCGAAGGCAACAGCCTCGCCGGTGTTTCCTCCTACAAAGTGGCCCGTATGGGCATGGTCCGCACGTTCCAGCTGACCAAGGTGATGGGCAAGCTGACCGTCATGGAGAACATGCGCCTCGGCGCAGCCGACCAGCCAGGTGAACGGCTCTCCAAGGCCCTGTTCAAGGGCATGTGGGGAGGCCGCGAGAAGGAAATCACGGCCCAGGCCAACATCCTGTTGGAGAAGTTCAAGCTGGATGCCAAGAAGGACGACTACGCCGCCTCCCTCTCGGGTGGACAGCGAAAGCTGCTGGAAATGGCACGTTCCCTGATGGTGCGGCCCAAGCTGGTGATGCTCGATGAGCCCATGGCCGGCGTGAACCCCGCGCTGACGCAGTCGCTGCTGGACCACATCAAGAACCTGAAGGCTGAGGGCATGACAGTGCTCTTTGTTGAGCACGACATGAACATGGTCCGGCACATCGCTGACTGGGTTGTGGTCATGGCGGAAGGCAAGGTGGTGGCTGAAGGCCCTCCGGGCGAAGTCATGAAGAACCCTGCCGTCATCGACGCCTATCTGGGCGCCCACCACGACGTGGACCTCGGCGACGCAGAGGGCATTAAGGTGCTCGAGGCAGAACTTGAGGCCGACGAAGAGTCGGTGGTGGGTACTGAAGACGCCGGCATCCTCTCCGACATTGTCGAAACCAAGAAGGAGGATGGGAAATGAGCAGCACAGCCGCAATGCCCGCCTCGGCAGATGCCCCCGCTGGCGATTCGGTCGTCAAAGTCACCAACCTCGTGGCCGGGTACATTCCCGGCGTCAACATCCTCAATGGATGCAGCATCGAGGCCCGCAAGGGTGAGTTGATCGGCATCATCGGCCCGAACGGCGCCGGCAAGTCCACCCTCCTGAAGGCCATGTTCGGCCTCGTAAAGGTCCACTCCGGCACCGTCGTGGTCCGAGGGCAGGACCTCACGGGTTTGAAGGCCAACAAACTGGTCACCCAAGGGGTCGGCTTCGTTCCGCAGACCAACAACGTGTTCGCTGCGCTGACCATCGAAGAGAACCTCCAGATGGGCATGTTCCAACGGCCGAAGGACTTCTCTGAGCGGTTCGACTTTGTCACCAGCCTTTTCCCGGAGCTGGGAAAACGGCGTGCCCAGCGGGCAGGGTCACTCTCCGGAGGTGAACGCCAGATGGTGGCCATGGGCCGGGCGCTCATGATGGATCCGGCCGTGCTCCTCCTCGACGAGCCGTCGGCAGGCCTCTCCCCCGTCAAACAGGACGAGACCTTCCTCAGGGTCCACGAGATCAACCGTGCCGGCGTCTCGGTCATCATGGTGGAACAGAACGCCCGCCGCTGCCTGCAGATCTGCGACCGCGGCTATGTGCTGGACCAGGGCAAGGACGCATACACGGGTACCGGTCGTGAGCTCATGAAGGACCCCAAGGTCATTCAGCTCTACCTGGGCACCCTGGCCGACGAGGTCTAACTGCGTCAGTCCCGAAGGCCTGGTTCCGGTGTCGCACCGGAACCAGGCCTTCGGTGTTTTCAGCCGCGTCCCTCAAACGTCGCGCTGCTGCTGTTCCGCGGGACCACCACATGCACCGCATTCCGTTCAACAGTGAAGTCGGTGGGTGTGCTGGTGGCGATCTCGCCGTCGAGGTTTACCGGCAGCGGCGGAGTGGTGACCAGCCTGACACTCCGGCTGGTGAGGTGGTACACCTGCTCGTTTTCTACAAATCTGCCGTTCTTGAGCGAACGCGCGATCCTTGCCTGCTGCCGCAGGGGCGCAGCCAGAATCGCATAGATGTCCAAGGTGTGATCGTCGATCCCGGCGGTCGGAGAGACCGCGTTGCCGCCGCCGTAGTACCTTCCGTTTCCCACTGCCACCTGAAGCAGGTTCTCCAGCTCCACGGGTTCGTGATCCCCTTCCGGAAATTCAAGGCGGGCCTGGAAGGGCTTGTGGCCGGCGAAGGAGCGCAGCGTAGCCACTCCATATGCCAAGGGCCCGATGAGGCGCTTGAGGCGCGGACTGAGGGCTTGGGTGACTGCCACGGACAGGCCGGCTGAAGCCACGTTGAGGAAGGGCCGGCCGTTGGCCCGCCCGAGGTCGATGTCCACCACTTTCCCCTCCGCGAGGGCAGCGCATGCCCGGCTCAGGTCCGGAGGGATTTCCAGCGTCCGGGCCAGGTCATTGGCGGTGCCCAGTGGAAGGACGCCCAGCACCACGTCCTTACCCGCCACCAGTCCTGCCGCGGAGGCAACAGTTCCGTCGCCTCCCCCAACCACCACAAGATCGTGACCTTCGTTAACGGCCCGTTCCAGGGTCCGGCCGAGGTCCCCGCCTTCAGGCACCGCATACACAGCGGAGACCGGGAGTTCCGCCTTAGCCAGGCTTTCGGCCACCAGCTTCTGGGCAGTGGAACCTTTGCGTGAACCGGCGTTGATGACCACGGCGATGGAGCGTGCTTCCCGGGTTAGCTTCATGAGGACATGGTAGGTCGGCCGCCTGTGTGATGGCCGCGTTAACCCGGAACAGGCCCCCTTCCACGTGAGGAAGGGGGCCTGTTACCGACTGCGGTTTAGATCAGCTGCGGCTTAGAGCTTGCCGAACTCTTCACGGACCGGCTTGTAGGTGTTGTCGTCCTGGTATTCGTAGATACCGATGTACGCCTCGGTGGGGTCACCGGCGTCGGAGAACGTGACAGGACCGGACTGGCCGTCGTAGTCGATGTCCTTGCCCTCGCGGAGCAACGTGACACAGGCTGCGAAGCTGGTGCACTTCTCGCCGCCTTCAGAGACTTCCTTCAGCTTGGCTGCGATGTCCGTACCCTTGGTGCTCTTGGCGGCTTCAGAGGCCAGCGAGATCAGGTTCACGGCATCGTAGGACTCGCCTGCGTAGCTGTAGTCCTTCAGGGCGGGATCAATCGCAAGGAGCTTCTTCTTGAAGTCGTCCTTGGCGAACGTACCGGGAATGGTTCCCTGTGCGCCCTTCATGGTGCCGGCCTGGAAGTCCTTGCTGTAGTCCGAGGTGTTGCCATCAACCATGAACAGCTGCGTGGGCTTGATACCCTTGCCGGTGATCAGGGGCACGATGCTCTTGGCCTGGTCAAAGGTAATCAGGGCGATGGCGTCCGGCTTGGCTGCGAGGACCTTATCCACCTGGCTGCTGAACTGGGAGTCACCCTCGTTGAAGAGTTCTTCAGCAACTACCTTGCCGCCGGCAGCCTCGAAGGCTTCCTTGACGTTCTTCTGGAGTCCGGTGCCGTAGGCGTCGTTCAGAACGATCATGCCAACAGTCTGGGCACCACAGGTAGCCATGTAGTTTCCAAGGACCTTGCCCTGCAGGACGTCGGACGGTGCAGTGCGCCAGTAGAGGCCCTTGTCGTCCCACGTGGTGAAGTCAGGCGAGGTGTTGGCGGGCGAGAAGTGGATGACGCCGGCGCCGGTGATCTGGTTGATGACCGTCTTGGAAACACCCGAGGATGCCGCACCGATGACAGCGCTCACGCCCTGGCCCAGGAGGGCCGTGGTGGACTGGGTGGCAATGTCCGTCTTGGTGTCACCGGAATCGCGGTGAACCACAGAGACAGGGGCGCCCAGGACGCCACCGGCGTCGTTGACTTCCTTGATGCCGAGGTTGACACCGGCAATTTCGGGCGGGCCGAGGAACGCCAGCGACCCCGTCGTCGGCAGGAGCGATCCAAGTTTCAGCGGTGCGTCAGTGGTGGTGGTCGAGGGAGGTACTGGTCCCGTGGTGGTGGCAGCCTGGCTGTTGCCGGCTCCCGCCCCGCCGCTCGGTGCCGGGCAGGAGATGCCTGCTGCGGCGGCGGAAGAAGACCCAGTCTGGGTAGGAGTCGAAGACCCACCACAAGCTGTGGCCAAGAGAGCGACCCCAATGCCAAGCGCGGTTAGCTTGGCGGCTCGGGGCGCCGCTGGGGAAAGATCAAACATTCGTTGTCTCCTCGATCGAAAGGTGCGAACTGCCTTTGATGCGATTACTCAGGTGTTCCTGATTAAGACTCAAACTAATGCAATTGGGCGGCGAACATAAGTGATTCAGGTCACATCCCTATAACACTCGTTGCCTGTGGGGAATCTACGAGCCAGCTGGGAATTTGCGCGGAAGATGACACACACACAGCGGAAGGGAGAATAAGCTCTCACCTGCCGTCCGTGCCCCAGGTGGGACTCGAACCCACAACACGCGGATTTTAAGTCTCAGTGTGGGGCGTGCGCGTGGGTGCGGGTAGGTGCAAATGTCCCGGAATCACGCGGAATCCGGATGCGCTGATGTGCGGTGAGGTGCGTCCGCATTTTTGCTAATGGCAACCAAGATGGCAACCAAACCAGCCTATGGTGATGGGCGTGGAAGTAGGTTTGTAAAGCAGTCAACATCCGTACGGATTAGAGCAGTCCTTGATGGAGCCCGGACTCGCGATTGGTCCGCTCTAAAACCCTGTCTGCATAGTCCCGCAAATGCTCCCAGACTTCACTGTCCCCGGCGGACGCACGCTCCCGAATCTCGCGAACCAAGGAGGTGGGCGCCTTAGGGTTCGAGACAATCCTCCCGAGAGCGTGAGCGTCACCGCACGACGCCGCCCATGCCAGCTGCTCAACAGTGACGTCGGGTCGGCCCATGATTCCGAGGATGACTTCGCGGTGAGCGTTGGGTGTCATAAGTGCAGCCAGGACTTCCGGCTTCACAATCGATCGGGAAAGGACCGTGGACGCTGCGCGCCAGTCGCCGGCCAGCGCTTGGGCCTCGTATTTCTCGGCGTCGTAGTTGCTCATCCCTCCATGATGCCAACACAATGGGCATGACCCAGACGCGAATTATCAGGAGACAACCATGATCAAAGCAGGCGACCCATTCCCTCTTGACCCCGCACATGTGGGGGACTGTGACGGCACGCACCAGAACGGTCCGTGGCTTGCAGCCTGTGTGCTCGACACTGGCCACGCAGGCCAGCACGTAGCATCTGATGGCGAAAAAGCCGTGGCAGTCTGGGGCTGACAGACAGCTATGCCTACTTGGGATATTTGGGCCGAGGGCCAACATGGATCTGGTGACGAGGGGACCGCGTTGCAGCTCAACCAGGAACCAATCCCCGCTGAAACTTTCGACGAGGCGGTCTTGAAGCACATTGCTTCTGTTCAGAGTGAGGCTGGCAGTTCCGCCCACTTCTACCGTCAAGACGACGGGACGTGGACGCTTTGGAACAACCGACTTTATCCGGATGAGCAGTCAGCCTTGCGCACTCACTAATTGATGCACACAACAAAAGGAACCCCCACCCGATCTAGGGTGGGGGTTCCTTTTGTTGGTACGATTGCGCGCATGGGAACCCCACACAACACCACCGAACAAGAGCGCGCCGACGTTGAAGCCGAAGCAATGTTTCTCATCGGGCCGATGGATCCCGACGAGCTCAACGTTCGCGCTTATGAATTTCCGGCAGGGAACTAGTTCGCCCACCCCTTGCCACGATGGTAGCGTGCGAAGAATAGCGCCATTACAGCCGCCACTTCCGGACGGAAGTGAGTTGTGTCGTTCGCTGAATAGAGCTGCGGCGGGATGCGCCCATCATTCATCGCGGCCGTATCAGCAGGCGTAGGCGTGAACCCAGCTTCTGCCAGTGCAGTCGTGGAAAGATAACGGTAGAGGTCCGCGAACTTCCCCGGGTACATCGCCCGCAGCCTGTCATTGACCTCCTTTACCGCCTGAAGCCCAGGGGTTCCGTTCGTTTCTGTCGTGGTCGCGGTGACACCGGCAAGGCAGACGTTCTTGAATCGCGGTGTTGCCCATTCAAGGATCCTGGAAATGTTCGCCACAATGTGGTCCGGCTTTGTTTGTTCCATTCCGGTGCCGCCGAACGTGAGGTCATTGCGGCCCACAAGGACTGTCAGGGTGTCGCCGGCACAGTCAGTCTGCGCTCCAGTGAATCTCGCCCGGCCAGAGACGGCAACAGCCGTACCTGATGTTGAACGAGTGAATGACCACGTGTTCCCAACGGTCCACGTAAGCGTCCCGGAAACGCCAGCCAGGGTCCCGGGCCAAGCATTCGTTGTAGCAAAGTCGAACACCTGTGCGGTGGTCAAAGCGACAGTGCCACTCGCTGGGATCTGGTTGCCAGCCACCGCAAAGTAAGGCTGGTGCGCTCCGATTCGAATCATCATCTCATCAGTCGTGTCACCCGAACGGCCGTAGTTCCGGACCGTGATACCCAGCTCGACGCCCATCTTCGTGGGCCAGTCCTGGCCTGGCGCCCAAGGTCCATTGATGTCACCACCCTCCACCACGGAGTCGCCCAGGGCCGTTGAGACTGTGCGGCTTGGTTCGGTGAGCGAACCACTGTCAGTGACCCACGACGCCGGGTAGACGTTTGAGAGGGACATCCTTCGGGAAATCTTCGGGCCGGTCGCAGACCACTCAGTCACTTCCTGCTCGGAGATTCCGTTGACCGCCGAGAGCTGTGTGACGCGAACGTGGAAAGGCTGGGTGGTTCCGTTGGGCTTCCCCGTCACTCCGGTCACGACCGGCGACGTTTCCGCCTTGTACTCCCCGGAGGCTAACAGAGTGTCCAGGGTGGAAGTTGCTGTCAGCTGTATTGCCCGGCCAGCTTCGATCTTCCATGCAGGCCACGACCCGTCAAGATTCTGTGGCTGCACCCATTGAGTGCCAGCGGTTGCAGTGCCCCACTCAGTAGCTCGAAGAGTCACGCGAGAGGCTGTTGCTGGCAAGACCTCGATATGCCCCGCGAACCCGCCCGGCGTAGGCGGAAGGTTCGTGTGAGTCGCGGCGTTCGTGATTGAGTCCAGAGTGTAAATACCCGGAGTTACTACCGTGTGCCAGTTCGTGCCGTTGGGAACAGTGCCCATCAGCATCTTGGCAGTCTCCCACGATGACGGGTAGACGTTGGAAACAGACTGTCGAGTGAAGGATCGGCTTAGCCCTCCAGTCCAGTACATGTTGACGTTCTGTTGGAGAACTCCGTTAGCAGTCGAGGACGGCACGACGGTGACGTTGCCTGGGTTTACAAACCCTGGAGGACCGCCCACGAGTGACGCGGCAATGGTTCCAGTCGGGACAGGGTAGATACCCGGCACCGTTAGGGTATTGAGGTTTGCTCCGGCGGTCAGGGCCGGCATGACCTTCAGGAGTCCCGCAGTTGACTGGGCGAGGTTCGCAGCTGCCTGGGAGACAGTTGGGTCCTCTGCAATTGCTGCAGCAACAAGAGGCGTTACCTTGAGCCCCAGCAGATCGTTTATCACGCCCGATGATTCGGGCCCGTCAGCGATGGCCTGGGCCACGGCGGAGTCGTTGAGGTCTAGAGGGTCACCCTCGAACCCGGCGAGGGATTCAAGGGTGACCAGTCGCGCGCGTTCTTCCTGGTGAAGGCCCTGTGCCACCAGCGCGTTATCGGCGATGAGGTTGTCCCCGTTCCGTACGGGGTCGTCGCCGTCGGGAACTTTGAAGCCCAACGGCGTCTCTTCTACAGCCACAAGGGCCTCCTATTCAGTTGTGAGTCTGGGGAACGTGTTGTCAGGCTTCGTGTTTGCCCTGTTTGTCGCCTATCGGAGTTGCGGCCTGGATGGCTGGCGCGACGCCGGTGGGTTTCCACAGCAGCTTGTAGCTATTCCCTGCCGTGATGAAGATGACCAGGACGGCGACGACAATTCCTGCCGTTGTGAAGATGCCCATGAGGTAGGCAGTCACCGCGGCCACCGCGACGTAGAAGAGGAACGCCACGACGGACTGCCGTCGCGCTGACCACCTGCTCTGCTGGATCAAGGCGATAACCAGCGGACTGAAGAAGCCAACTGCCATGAGCCACAGGACAACGGGGCCGAGGGCTGCGAGCGCCTTGATCGCTACGGGGTCAAGAGCTTCCATGGGTTAGCCTTCCTGGCTGAGTGTGACGGTGGTTGTGGCGACGGCTTCGAGCTGGGCCAAGGCCTTGCTGGCGCCACGCTCAGCGGCTTCCTCCATGGCCTTCACGTCGATGGGTTCGCCTGCGCCGATGTTCGTGATCGCGGACAGGATGGCGTTCAGTGTTCCCTGCTGTGTTGCGATCATCTGGGGAATGACGCCGGCGACGCGTTCGCCGCCCTCTCCGGGGAGCAGGAGCTTGGTAATGCCGTCCAGACGCCGCTGGTTCTCTTCGATGACGAGCATGAAGCCGGGGTGCGGTTTGCCGTCTTTGTCGGTCCAGCCGTCGTAGGCGATGTCTTGGACGTATTCGGTTACTTGCTGAGCGCCGGTCATGTCGAGGTCTCCTTCTGAGGTTGGGTTGGAGCTTGAGAGGTTGATGGTTTCGCCGGAGATTACGGAGATACCTTCAATGTCCGCTGACCAGCCGAGATACGTGATCGGTTGTCCGTAGCGGTTGTAGTAGTTGAGGAGGTCATCAAGGTCCGGGTGGAGGTGCGGGACCTTGGAGTCATCGCTGGTGGAGTAGACCGCGCCCCAGGGAGCGCGGAGGGCCACGTGGCCGGCGGGAACGTTCCTGAGGCTGAACCACACTGGATGCCAGACCCCAACAGGGAAGTTGCGGTCGCGGTACTTTCTCTTCGCCCCGTTCCACCCTGTGGTGGCCGTGGGATATAGGCCCGGCTCGATCCCGAAAGTCTCGCGCACATACTGCAAGCACCAGCCCGGCCTGCAGGGGATGTTCGGATTGGGTGTAATCAACTGTGCTGTCATGCCGGCTCCTAGCAGGGTTGTGTGAGGGGCACGATGAACTCCGCAAGCCACGGAGCCGCGGGATTCAGCTTCCAACCGGCCGGGAGTGGCCGGACGAACTCTGTGGTGGTGGGGCTGGTCAGCGTCGCGGTGACCTTGTAGTGGGTGCCGTAGAGGTAGAACTCGTCGTAGGTGACTTGGGCGGTGTCCCATGGGCGGACGAGGTCCAGCTCTTCGCCGCATTCCGGGTACGCGTACCAGGGAGTCTCCGGGGTGACAATGACCTCGTGGTAGGGCGGGTCAGGCGGCGGCACGTACCCGGGTGGGTTGTGAGCATGGCCGGCGGCTGCCGTCATGAACATGATGACGGCAGCTACGGCGAGGATTGCGAGGCGTTTCATGGATGCTCCTTAGTTGCTTCGGTGGGTTTCCTTTTGTCTGCTGCCCAATCCGCGCCCAGCCTGAGCTGGAAGAAGAGGACAGCGACTCGGACACTGGAGACCAGCACCGCACCGTAGATGAAGGCGCGGACCAACTCGCGGTACTCGTATGCGCCAAACAGGCTGCTGGTCATGATGAGGATGAAGAGGGCTGCGAGGCTGCCGAGTAGCATCATCAGCGCCCGCCCGGTGCGGGATCTCCACCAGTCAGGCGCCGTGACCCAATAGATCACCGGCAGGGCGATACACACTGAGGCGGCCAGATAGCCAATATTGATTGCCTTCAGTCCGCTCCCCCAGAAGACAAACACCAGGATGATGAATGCAGTTGTGGCCAGAAGTCCCGTGTAGATAGCCCTCACCGGGCGCCTCCGTATCGTTGTGTGACAGACGCCGCGATCGCCGGAGCGAAGCCGTTGCGCAGATTGACTCTCTTGAGTTCGGACACGACTTGCGCCGCCTCGGCTCGCTGCTCTTGCGCCGCGCGATGGACGTCCACCGCTTGATTGATTGCGGCTTCAGCAAGGCTGTGGTCTACCGGTGGAAGGCTCGGCAGGCGCCGGCGTTCGTTGGCTTTAGTTCGCAGTTTCCGGAACAGCATGGGCACCTCCAGCCGCGTTGTCCTGGATGGCAGTCATTACGTGCGCTGAGAACTTGGCAGTCTCGATGAGGTCGCCGTTGGTCTTGGCGAGCTCGCTGTTGGTTTGGTTGGCGAGGGTGGCAGCTGAACGCCAGTTGTTGCAGTCAGTGGTGAGGGCGAGGATCTGCGCTTCGAGTACTCGGACGACATCTTCGTGGGCCGCTCGCACCCAAAGGCGTCCAGTGAACACCAGATAGAAGACGGCGATGGTGGCTCCCAGGGGCGATGCCAGTCCTACCCATGCGGGTATTCCGTCGATCACGGCTTGGACCTCCAGTTGATTCCGCCGAGGCCGATGAAGAACGCACCCTGGGAGATGCTCGTGAACCCGGTCGCGGTTTCGAAGTGGATGTTGCCGTTGGACCGGACGTAGAGGGTGCACTTGTTACCCATGGCTGAGCTGGTGCCCGGGTTGTACAGCTCGTCGGCGGCCGGCGCGATAGCCGAGGGGATGGTGCCCAGCAGGTACGCGGTGTTGGCGGTCATGGTGATCGTTGAGCCAGTGGTGCCCACCATGCCCAGCAGGGTCGCCCTGCCTGTTGGGAGCTTCTCGTAGCCCGGAGTTCCGTATCCGGCTCCGAACGCCTGGTACAAACCACCGAGGGCGATGTTGCCGCTGGCGTAGTCCAGCCACTTGGTGCCGTTCCATGTCTCGATGGGCTGGCCGGGAAGGTCTGTCCGGATGATGCACTGGCCCACCATGACGCCCAGCGCTTGAAGGGCTGTCCGTGCAGCGTTGGATGCGATCGGTATGACGACGTTGGCCCCGAGGAAAGCGGTGGCAAGGTCTGCAGCGAGGTTGTATTCGTCGCCGTTCGTGGGTACGACGATCTTGTTTTTCAGTGTCTGCGTCATTTAGATTTTCCAATCCATGAGGAGCTTTCCGGATTCGGGGTCTTTGCGTCTGCCGTTGAGCCCGATGTACGGGTCACCCGCTATGGAGATGCCGCCGCCTGCTGCGATGACCGGACCGACGCTGGTGGGCAGGTCAATCCACGCCGGCACTTGGCCCGCGGCAAGGACCACGTCGATGGGACCTACGGAGCGCCCGACGTCGCCGCCTGGGCGGTACTGGCTAGTGTGCGCGTAGACGTGCATGGTGGCCGCGGAGTTGTAGTTGCCGACGTTGCTGAGGCGGGCTGGTACACGGAACTGCACCCGGGTGATGGTCTTCCCTGCGAGCGCTGGTCTGGGTGGTCCGTAGAACCAACTGCCTGTCAGTACTTGGCCAGCCATCGAACCGCTATAGAGCTGCTCGCCGCCGTTCTGGGATCCGGCCCACCGGCCCCAGCCTCCGACGCCGTACGTGTCCGTGGCGGTGGCGATGAGTGTTTCCTGGCCCGTCTGGATGACGTCTGGTGCGGCAGGTGGTGGGAGCGGAGGCTGAGCGGGCGGGGCGTTGATGGCTGCGATGACCCCGAGGATGGTGGGCTGGTTCGATGCCCAGGACAGCTTCACCGGGTTCCCTGGTGCGTAGTCGGTGACCGGCCCGAGGAATGACTTCGTGGTGTAGGTTCCGCCGTCATCGCCCGTGAAGATAATCTCGTCCGCGCCGACGGCAAGCACGGACCCTGTGGAGGGTGCCGGCTGGTCGTCGTACTCACAGACAACGAGGGCGGTGGCCAGTCCCCTGCCGTCGCTGGTAATGTCCACGACGATCTTGCCGCCCTGTACCGGCTGAACGTTTTTGTTCCAGCGGGCCATGAGCATGCCGCCTCGCACGTTGGCCCACCATTCCGTGCCGTCGAAGTAGGCGGTTCCGTATTCGCGGGTGGTGCCGCCGGCGGGGATTGCTTCCTTGGTTTTGACCAGGGCAAGCATGCGGGCCTCCTAGAGTTCGGACCAAAGTACGGGTGGGAGCTGGCCCCATGAGGCGGGCATCAGGTCCCATGTGAGTTCCGGCATCTCGTTGGTGATGTGCTGCGCCCACTCGGTCCGGTCCAGTGCGGCGAGGACGTCCGTGTAGGAGCAGCTCACCGTGAGGGTGGTGTTGCCCGGGATGGGGCTGCCCGCCCTGTTGATGGAAGTGATGTCTCCGGGTAGGTAGACCACGTGGCCGGCCGGTACTGGGCATCCGATTTCGACGCGGTCACCGGCTTGGAGTTCCGGGTGCGGGATGATTTCGGCGCTCAGCTCGACGGCGAGGTTGCCCAGGAACTCATCGCGGAGCTTCTCCGCGTAGGTGGTGGCCTGCGCGACGGTGGTGATCATTTCGGAGGAGTAAAAGAACGGCACTTGGCCGTGGTCTCCGCCGTAGCGCAGCGGCCCGTTTTCAATATCCTTGACGCCGAAGATCGGGTCGCCGGTCGCTTCGTTCTTTCCTTCGACTACCCAGCGGTTATAGAGCCCGTCGATTGACTGGCTGCGGGAAACGTTGATGAGTCCCTGGTTGGGTTCGATGCGTAGCACTACGGGCCCGCGTTGCGGATAGATGTGCGCTTCGCCGTCGCCGCCCATCCGGTAGCGTGCCGAAACTCTGCTGAGCAGGTCTTGGCCGGCTTCGAGGCGTTCCTTTTCGTAGACGAGCTGCCGGGACAATCCGGTGTCCGTTACGCCGGGATCCACCACTGTGGGGAAGTATCGGCTGGTGAGTCGCTTCCATTCGGAGATGACTGTGGCGCCGGCCCCTGGGGATTGGGGTGCTTGAAGCCGGTCGCGGTCCACGTCGGATGTGATGTCTACCGCGGTGAGGGATACCGCTGCTGTGGTGATCCAGACACGTTTCTTGTGCGGGGGCAGGCTGCCGTCCGGTTCGATGTAGCCGTACTCATTGATGATCCGAGATTCGCGGTACTCGGTGGGCACGTTCCCGGTGATACGGAACCAGCCGTAGTTCACGGCGCCGGCGCCGCCCACGTTGTAGATGATCTGCAAGCGGGTGCCGCCCACGCCGAGGGGGTCGTCGAAACGCCAGGCGCCGAGCGTTCCGTCAGGATCGGAGACGGTCATGCCTATCTTCTGGGCTACTTTGACGTTCTCCCCTGCCTCGTCGTCCGTGGACCAGTTCTTGACGTTGAGCGGTTCCGGGACGACGAGCTGCCCGCCGCGCCATGCCCACACGGTGAGGTTGTCCGCCGGGCGGGAGCCTTCGAGTGCGTCCAACGTGTCCTGATCGATGAGACGCAATGTGACTCCTAGCCGAGCGGGTTCTTGAGGTCGTCGAGGTACGTTTTGCCGGCCATGGCGTCCTGCTTCTGCTGGTACGTTTCCACCAGCAGCTGCACGTCGCCGTAGGTCCAGGTGGCTGTCAGGACCTTCACGGTGGGCGCGGCGACGGTGTCACCCTTGAATTCCCACCAGGTCATTTCGCCGCCCCAGCCGACGTCCACGGGGATCTGAACCACGGAGGGGACGGCGAGGAACATGGCGCCTTTGAGTAGGACGCCGTCGAGGTCCGGTCCGGGCCTGAACAGGAAGCCGGACGTTGAGGTGAGTAGGTCCTTCAGGCGTTTGCTTTCCTCAGCTGAGCGCGTGCCCATGGAAAGGTCGACGCCCTTTTCGGCCATGCGATCACCGAACAGAGCGATGGGCTTCCTGTTGCCCATGACGTTGAACATTGAGATGTCCGCGCTGTGTTCAAGCGCGCTGAGCGCAGGGCCGCGGAGCACGATGTCACCCTTGCTGGTTCGCTTCCCGATCACGGGCACTGCGCCCTGCGGGATGAAGGGGTCCATCAGCCAACTGGTATCAGAGGCAATGTTGATGGCGGCCGCAGTCTTTCTGCTTGACCCACCGGGCCCGGACAGGACTTCCACCTCGTAGACCACGCGCCGGTTCGTTGGTACGTCCCAGTCGGTGACGAATCCGGCGTCATTCATGGTGATTCGGCGGGCACCGCGGACGGGGTTGCGTTCCTCGTCCGCGGTGCGCCACACGTTCACCAGTGAGTTGCCGACACCCAGACCCGTGATGGTTATGCCCGCCTTCGGGCCAGGCCCTGGAGGGAGCATCTCGGCTGTCACAGCAACCATGGGTTACCGCCTTCCGTTGCGGTTGTATTGGGAGTTGGAATCCGCGGCGGACACCACGCCCTGGGCTACGGTGCTGACCTGAGCAAGCAGGTACTGGCCCGTGAACGGGTTCTGCACGTAGACCGCCGGGAGGTCCACGTTTACGCTGGCCATCGACGCGGACTGCTCCCGGTAACCGCCGTAACCCATCGCGGATCCGTAACCGGATGCCAAGGACTTGGACGGCGCCTGATACGCGCTGAAGACGTCATCCAGATTCAACCCGTCGTTGACGGCGCGGAGCCAGTGGTCATTGCGGTCAGATTGCCTGCCGTTGATGATCCACTCTTGGCCTTGCAGCCCAACCGGCTTCCCGTTCACAAGACCAAGCACGTTGTCCTTCGACATGTCAGCAGGTCGGGGAAATGGGATACGTCCACCGGACTTGAAACCAGGGAGGTCACTAATCCGGCCGCCCGTAGCTTGACCCAGAACCTGCTGCGGACCGCCGTTAGGCACCGCGCCAGGATTGATATTCGACTCGTAGTTCCGCTGGATCCGCTCAATCGTGTTGATCGTGACCGTTGACACCTTGCCGTTGAGCGCATCAGCCGCGCTCTTGACTCCGTTGAGCTTCGCCATCGAATCTGCGTAGTTCTGGATAGCAGTCTCGATTGGCACGTTCTTCGGGATGTTCAAAGCGGACCGCGCGAGGTCGTCAGCCTTTTCCTTCGAAGCTCCGAAGGCCCTTGCTGTGTCGTAGAGAGACGTATAGGTGTCTCCGAGCTTGGCCTGAAGTTCGGGCTGGGTCGCCCCGGCATTAGCCATAGCTTGAGTAGTAGCAATGGCTTTCTGCTGAAGCTCGCCGAACACACTATTCGCCGCTCGACCAGCCTCGCTGGTCAGATCGAAGGAACCCTTAGCTTCGTCCCAGACCACGTTGCCGGCTGACTGAGAGGCCTTGACCTCGTCAATCTTTACCTTCAGTCCGTCCAAGGTTTCCTGGTACGCGGACTCCGCGTCCCGGGCTGACATTGTTGCGAGACCAGCTGCGAACATGGAGTCCAGCAGCTTGGACAGCGAAACAACCACGCCGTCCGCTGACAGCCCCATGTCTGCGAGCCGTTCCGTGGCTTCCTGCGTGGCCTTCGCCTGGAACTCGGCAGCTTTTGCCTGCCCCTCTTGGGAGGACTGCGCTGCAGCCAGCCGTGGCGGGATCTTCCCCAGGGCGAAGTCGTAGAGTTCCTGCTCATCGAGGTTCACTCCGACTGCGCGGGCTTGCTCGAGGAGCGAGTCCCGGTAGGAGGGGAACCGATCGAACAGTTTCTTCTGCGAAAGGCCGGCTTCCTCCGATGCCTTGGCGAACTCCTTGAAGTTGTCCGCTGCGGCAGTGGTGTTGCCGTTCTTCGCCATGGCCGCCAACACCTGGTCAGCTTGGCCCAGCGCGTTCGTGGCCCGGTGAACGGTGGATTCGTAGCCGGTAAGTGCCTTTGCCGTGTTGTTCAGGAACCCAGCGAAGTCGTCCTGGTCGGAGGCTTTGAAGAGGTCCTTCAGGCTTCCGATGTCGCCGACGTTCGTGAGGAAGTCCTTATCGAATGTGGCCCCGAACTGGTCCCCTGCCTTGGAGGCTTTGAGGATCTGGTTGGCCATCTGCTCAAAGGAAGGGCCTGCCCCAGCTGCGCCGTTGGCGAGAGTGCCGGCCACTTGCAGGGCAGCCATCGCTACACCAGCGACAGTTGCTGCCTTGCCCAGCTTCGTGAGCCCGGCAGCGGCGCGTGGCGAGGAAACTGCCAGCTCGTTGAGGTGCCGCCTTGCTTCGATGAACCGCGGGAACAATGTCAGGAAGGAGCCAGCCAGCAGCGCACCACCACCAGCCAAGGCAGCGACACCAAGCGTGGCCTGAAGTACTGGGCCCGGGATTTGCCCGATGGAGTCAATGAGCTTGTCCGCGCCCTGGGCGAGGTCACGGAGGACCTCGTTGGCTCCGGAACCTGACTTCAGGAAGACAGAGTCAAGCGAGCCGCCCACCTTCTCTAGGTCGCCCGCGAGGTTGTCCTGTTTCATGGCCGCGGTAATGGCCGCGTACCCAGCCTCGTTGACTTCCTTGGTCCACTTGGAGATGCCAGCTGCGCCCTCTTCGTAGAGAACGTTTGCGGCACGGACAGCGTCAGAGCCGAAGATGATTTCCATGGCAGCGGAGCGGGCCTCTGGGGTGAGGTCCTTCATGGAGTCTTTGAGGTTGCCCGCAAAGGCGGACAGCCCGATGAACTCGCCCTGGGCATCGAACGCCGAGATCCCAAGTTCGTTCATCTTGCTGGCAGCGGCAGCCGAGTTCGGCGTGAGCGCTTGAAGCATGGTCTTGAAGCTGGTGCCAGCATCGGAGCCAAGCAGGCCCGAGGCTGCGAAAGCAGCAAGACCACCGGTGGTTTCCTCGATGGACAGGCCTGTCTGGGAAGCGATGAGACCGCCCTGCTTGAGTGCGTTGCCGAGGTCCTCAACGGATCCTTGGGCTTTGCCTGCACCAGCTGCGAGGAGGTCAGCGACGTGCGGCAGCTGGTCGCCGGTCAGCTTGAACTGCTTCATGGCCGTGGCGGCCAGCTCGGCTGCGTCAGCCACTTCCATTCCGCCGGCCGCTGCCAACGAAAGCGCGCCTTTCAGGCCGCCGCCGAGGATGTCCTTGGTGGAGACGCCGGCCTTGGCCAGTTCTGTGATGCCGTCTGCGGCTTCTTTCGCGGAGTACGCAGTGTCAGCTCCGGCCTTGATGGCTGCGGCGCGGAGCAGCTCCATGTCCCCAGCAGAGGCGTGCGTGGCGGCACGGACCTCGGACATTGATTTGTCGAACGCCATGTAGGACTTGATGGCCAGCCCGACGCCGACAGAGATGGCAGCGCCAACACCGAGGAGGGTGTTGCCCGTAGAGCGCCAAGCTTCCTCATGCCGGGAAGCGGACTGGACCATTTGGCCCAGGGCAGTGCCTGAGCGCTTTGCGGTTTCCTGGGCCTTCTTGCCGACGTCGTCAGTTGCGCGGGCAGCTTCCTGCATCTGCTTCCGGAAGTCGGCGATTTCGGCTTTGACCCGAACAACGACGCTGCGCTCAGCCACGGTAACCTCCAGAGGCAATATTCAGTTGTGGTTAGATCAGGGCATGAGCGAACAGAAGAACCACGCCCAGCCCGGTTTCATGCTGATCCGGGGAGGGGTGATCCTTGCTGTGTTGGGCATCGTGCTTTTCGTGCTGGCCGTAGCCTCGGGCGGCACCGGGAACCCGGTACTCACCTTCGGCATGGTCGTAGTTGGCTTGTTGCTAGCGATCCTTGGCTACGTGAAACGCGGGAGTAGCCGCTAGGCCCAGCCCTCGGTTTCACGCAGGGTGATCTTCTGCCCTGGGAAGGTTTGCCTCGTCTTGTCTTCCCTCTTGGACTCCAGCGGTGCACAGCCATGGCAGATGACCTGATCGTCGGCTTCGTGCCGGCCAACGTTATGGTCCCCTCGGACCACTGAATGGTGCAGCCCACATCCCGGGCATAGGCCCTCTTCATAGGCTGTGAGTGCCAGGGCCATGATGCGGTCCCTGTCCGTCCAGGTGCCGTCATCCTTGCGCCCGCGAAGGACGGTCTGCGGGACTTTCCATTCGCGGGCGGTTCGGGCTTCTAGGAGGACATGGCTCCATCGTCGGTCGGCGAGGGCTTCGACGATTTTGGGACTGCCACCTTGGGAGCTTCCACAGCGGCACGACTGTACGCCTGCTTGAGCAGGCCCATCTGCGCTTCACCAACGGTCTTGGCCAGCTTGCGGGCCTGGATGAGCGTGAGCTGCGGAGACACTACAGCCTTGGTGATGGTGCGAAGGTCCGCTTCCTTCCGGATAACTTCGTCAGCTGCCGTATTGGCCATCGTCCGGACCATCGAGTTGATGTCATTGACTGCGCTGATTTCGAGACGCTTGCACTTCTCCCGGGCCTCGGCACGTGCGGCGGAGGCAGCCTTGTCGATGTCCTCTTTGATGTCCTTCTTGACCTGCTCCGTGATTTCTTCAAGCTCTTCGTCGTCGAGGAAGCTGACGCGGAACACCATCTTGGACTGGTCCAGTTCGACGTAGAGGTCGTCGATCTTGTCTTGCAAGTCCTTACCTGGCGCGGACTCGCCCATGCTGCGATCTTCGAAGGGGACTTCCTCGATCTGCCGGAGCTTGGCTTCGAGCTCGTCGATGTCGGCGAGGAGGTCGTTGCGGGCGTAGAGGGTGACAGAGCGTTCGGTACGCTTTGCGCCGTCGAGCCAGTCGTCAAGGTTCAGGGATTTGTCAGTCATGAAAACCTCCAAGGTTTTTCAAGTGGGTGGGTCAAGGTTTGGGTGGTGCGCCGGCCGGAGGGAACCTTGGAAAACCCTCCGGCCGGCTGATTGTTAGGACGCTGCGACTACTGCGCGTTCGTCCACGAGGTCCTGCACGGAGAAGACTTGGCGGAACTTCTCGTAGCCGGCCCCGGAGGGTGCCAAGACCTGCGGGGTGTTGGTGAGGACCTGGAATACGCGGACCTCGTCGGCTGCCGTCCACGCAACTTCGTGGGCCTTCTGGCCGTCGTCGATCTGTCCGATGCGTTCGACGAGGAAGCCGCCAATGTTCTTGCCAGTGAACGTGGTCCAGGCGGTGTCATCGATGGCGTTCTTGAACCGGAAGAAGTTCATGGCTGCCTCGTAGTTCGTCCGGCCCGGGGCCGTCGAGTTGGAGGAAGCGCAGTACGCCGGGTCGTTGATCGAGTCGTCACTGGTAGCGCCCAGGGCGAAGTCAGCCGCGGTGATGAGGCAGGAGATGTCCTTGCCGGCGGTGATCTCCGAGATCTTGGGTGCGTGGTAGTTCAGGATGGTCGGGACCCAGGCGAGTCGCCGGTTCGCATCCGTGAGCATCTTAGGGCCGAGCTGAACCATGGCTACTTACCTGCTTTCTTGGAAGGGACTTCGGCGAGGCGGGGGAAGCGTCCGTCCAGCCACGTCTCGGGGACGGGGTTGGGCTGCTTCTCGCCCGTTTCCGTGTCGTAGACGTAGACCAGCTTTCGGGGGTCGTACGTGCGGCCCGGAACTTCGTCCGGGATAGCGGGATCAGTGGTGGTCTCAGTCGCGCCTGCGGCGGGCTCAGTCACCTGATTACGGGTTGCCATGATGGCCTCCTATTTGGTGGTGGCCCCGCAGGGCCGGTGGGTTTCCTAGCGAGCGGACACGAGGGTGAACTCGTCCACCGCGAATTGGGGGTTCAAGCCGATGCCGGGAATGGTGACGTCCCGGTCGGCGCGGATGTCCAACAGCTCCTCTTGACGGAGGATGCCGCTAGACCAGCCGGGCACGACAAGCTTCTTGTCGTTGAGGGAAGCGCGGACGGCTTCCATAACGACGAGGACGGAGTCGAATGTAAGCCCGGAGTAGGTGATCCTGAACCGCATGTCACGGGTGTCTGAATCACCGTTCAGGGCCTCGGTGTAGTCCTTGCCGAGCCCGCCGCCGATGACGATAAAGGGGTAGTCGTCGGCGTTCACTTCGCCGTCCGGGTTTCCCTCGGATGCTTCCCCTTCGGCGACGCCACGGAACCTTGTAAATCCGTCCGGAAGGAGCGCTTCCAGTGCGTCGTAGTGGGCTTTACTCATTGAGCACCAGCCCAGCGACTTCCAAGAGCGCTTTCTCGAACCGTGGGGCTTCTGCTTCCAGCGCGTGGATTGGGTCTACCACGGTTCCGCCGCCGCCCTTGGACGAGCCGTAGAGGGCGATGCCCACCAGGGAGCCGAAGCCTTCCTGTTCGAGGTACGGGGCAATGCTGCCCTCGATCCCGTCAGGGACGTCTTTCACCTTGTACCTGATGTTCCGGACCGCGCCTTCGAAGCTGGATCCGCGGAAGTTCTCCTGGATCTCTTTCTTGACGTTCAGGGAACCCTTCTCAACAACCTTGCGGGTCTCGGGAACGATCTTCTTGGCTGCTTCCAGGAACTCTTCGCCGAGCTTGTCGAAGTCGGAAGCATCTACAGTCATGCCAGCCATCAGAGAACCTCCACCACTCGGCAACGCTGCGACGTCGCTTGGGACTTGTTGAAGAGCTGCTCAACCCTGAAGATCTTTCCCACGAGCTGGCCGTCCAATTCGGACGCTGTCAGTTCGACCATGTCGCCAATCCTGAATGGCCCAGCCCCTACAGGGGTTTGCCACTGGATGCCCTGCTCAGTGAACTGATGCTCCCCCGCTTCCGCAGTGGATGCCTGCGCCAGCGTCTGCTGGAGCCGGCATATACCGGTGTAGACCTCGGACGAGGGGCGGGTGACCTTGCCTGTCGTTGGATCAGTTACCGGCTTGGGCCCGGGGCGGCGTACCGTGCACTCGTCCTTCATGCCTCGCTCGGCGGCGCGTCTGCCCATGAGCGTCGCCCCAGTGGCACTCATCGGAGCCTCACAGATCCGGACCGACGGCGGTAACGGTCGAGCGATTCCTTCTCGGAGGGCACCAAGGCCACAGCGCCGGAGACGATGTTGCCGCCCATCTGGTACTGGTAATCATCGATCGACTCAGAACGAAGGCCCGGGGTGTCCGTTCCGTCGATGACACGGCCAACCATTTGGCAGACAACGGCGACGACGTCGGCGGGGATGTCCTCGAAGCCGTGCGTGTAGGTAACCGTGACGGCCTGCGGCGTCCATGATCTTGTAGGCCCGTTCGCCAGCCAGGAGGGGCTGCCGAAGTCGATGACTCCAATGCCGCCCCAGTACCAGGAACCGGTTGGATACGTGCCGGAACCGTCAGCCCGGCTGATCAGGGTGGGCTTCTCAGCTGGGCGTTGAGGGAGGGTGACTTGTCCGCGACTGACGGCGAGGGTTACGACGTCGTCCTCGACCTTGGTGAAGTACTGCCCGGTGTAGCCACGGACGATAGCCGAAGCGTCCTCGAGCAATGCTTCAGCCCTGACGGCATCCACGGTATGCCCAAGGCGTGCTTCTAGCTGTTCGACCGTGGCCAGCACCGGGTCAGCCACTACTTACCCTTTTCCGTCTCAGGAGTGGGCTTGCCGGCGGTGACTCCGGCGATGGTGTAGTTCTCGTTGGGGGTCTTGTCGGTTTCGTCTCCGATAAATCCCTGCTCGTTGATCTTGTCGAACTTGGCCTGGACACTGGCCACGCCGGCGTCCTTCTTTTCAGCAGCCATGATGGCCTCCTCTCTTGGTGGTTGGTGGCGGCCCCAGTGTTGGGGCCGCCGTGGGTGACTAGGCGCCCGGTGCCGTGAGGACAGCGAACGGGTAGCGCTCGGCTTCGGTGGGCCGATCGAAGTTGATCGGGTTAGCGACAGCGAACGCTGCGCGGAACACGACGCGCAAGGCAACCATGTCCTGCTGGGCGAGGTTGTAGATGATCGCCCCGGTGTTGTCCTGGATCACGGCTTCCGTGAGGACCTTGTAAGTCAGGTCCTGGCGGATACCGATGATGCCGCGGCTGAAGTCGCCGGCCACAGCCTCTGCCGCAGAAGCACCGACAGGCCACAGGCCGCGCAGCGGGTAGGACGGCGCGACGCCGTAGACGTCGTTCTGGGAGAACCCGTTGAGGGTCTGCCCGTCAGTCGCGCGTGCGTTACGCAGCCGGCCCTTCAGGGAACGGGAAGCGATCAGCCCGTCCACGTCGTAGCCGTCGTCTTCGACCAGGCCGAAGAGGTTGGACAGGTCACCGGCGATGCCGCCCTGTGCTGCTGTGGCCGTGCCGCGGGCGGTAGTGTTGCCCGCTGCGGTTGCGCCCGCAACGATGGCGGAAGGCCACGAGGCCGGCTTGTTTGTGCCGAAGAAGATGGCGGCGTCCAGTGCGCGGCCCACAGCTTCCTGCAGATCGGGGCGGATCTCTGCCCAGACGTCGAAGTCGGCGTCATCGAGGACAGCTTCGGGAATCGGCACGATGGCCGCGATTTCCTCGACGTTCAGGAACTTGTTGTCCCAGTTGACCTCGGTGGTCTGCTTCAGCCCCGTGTCACCGTTCACGAAGTATGCGGTGGGCAGCGCGGACTTCACGGGCAGGCGCTGCTGGCCGCGGGACATGCGGCGCTGCTTGAACAGCGTGAGCGCCGCGGAGTTCTCGTGGAGGTGGTCGAACACCTCGTTCGAGACTTCCTCGGGGATGAGTGCGGACGCGTCGGTCCTGGAAATGATGTTGTTGAACGGCACGGTGACCTCCTACAGGTTCGTGAATGGTTGGAACAGCGGGCCAGCCGTGCCGGCTGGTGCTGCGGCGTTATCCCCGGCCAGCGGCCTGACGGATGATGTTGTTCATAGATGGGGTTGCAGGTGGCGGTGTCCGATGCCCGCCGTCGAAGTCTGGGGTGACTTCGCGGTTGAGCCGCTTCGAGATCTTCTCTGCGGTCTCTTCGACCTGCTCGGCGGGGACGAACTGGAGCAGCTCCAGGTCTTCCTCGGTGAGCTTGTACTTGAGAGCGGCGCGCGTCCTTGCCAGCTCAGCTTTCGCTTCGGCAGACTCCTTGCGTTCCTGCTCCCGTTCGGCGTTGGCCTTCTCGGCTTCTTCCTGGCGGCGCTGCTCGTCAGTTTTCTGGGATTCGAGGTACTGGTTGTACTCCGTTTCCTTGGCCTTGAGCTCGTCATAGTCGGAGTACTTTGCCCGTTCCCGGGTGAGCCGCTCCGAAATGATCCGGTCAAAGTCGTCCTGGCTGGCAGGTGGCTTCCACTCGGGTGCGGGTGGGGCCTCGCTTTGAGGTGTTTCCGGTGTTGCGTCAGACATCGTTCCTGCTTTCCTTTTCCGTAAGCCCGTCGGCGTGACCGGCCATACGCTGGCCGTGAGCGTCCCCCACCAAGTGGTGAGGAAACCTATTTGGCGCCCATGCTTCGGCGCGCTGTGAGCTTCCACTGCGCGTCGCCCAGGACGATGGTGTTGCGGTAGTCGTTTTCGACGGCGGCCGCCAGCTCGGGGGTGAGCTTCCCGCGCCCGTAGGGGTTTCGTCCGGCGCGGACTTCATCCCAGCGCTGCTTGGCGTCAAATGCCCGCCGTTCCGCTTCGGTCATCGTGGCCCGGCTGGTGGGGTTCCTGACGCCGGTCTCGCGTGCGGTTTCTACAGCTTGGCGTGCGCCTACACGGGTGCCGCCCCTGCCAAGGGCGCCGAAGCCTTCGCGTTGCCCAGTGATGGAGCCGCCCGGCGTTTGCCCTCCAGGAAGGATGTAGCCGTTGGATTCGAGCAACTTCAACGTCTTGGCACGGTCGTCGCCGGCCTGCTGGTAGATGGCTTCAGGAGTGAGCCGGCGCTTGCCTCCGCCTGCCCCTCGGAAAGCTCCTCTGCGGGACGTGCCTTCCGTCGTGAGCAGACCACCTGGCTTCATGCCTCGGCTGGAGTTGACCACTTGGTAAATGTCAGCACCGTCGCGGATAGCCTGTGCACCAGCGACGGTGTAGAGCTTGTCCTGCTCGGGTCGGCTCATCGAGTTGAAATACTCATAGGGATCGTGAACGAGGCCTTCACTCACTCCGCCTTCGATGGCTGCTCTTGTGGAGGCTACGTGGACGCAATCGCACCGGGGGTGCCTGTTGAATCCTGCATTCCATCGGAAGAACTTTCCGGCGAGGACCGAGCAGCGAGGGCATGACGGCGGGTTGAGCATCCTGATGTAGCCGGTGTTTTGCCTGGTTGCGATGTCAACACCAGCCGCTCCCCTGCCAGCGTCCGCTACCTGCGTGCGTAGCATCGTATCCAGGGTGACTCTGCCCGCATGCAAAGCCTTGCTGTTTGGCATGCCTTTGCCGATCAGAACTTTCACCTTCGTGACTGGCGAGTGCAGGAGGTCTTCCAAGCTGCGCCCGTCACTTGCTGTTCCTGCGAAGGCTTCCGGGTTCACGAAGTAACCGGGAGCTTCGTATAGACCCTGGGCGGCCATAGTGGAAGCTGCGTAGCCTGCGCCGGACACAGCCGCTTGTTCTTGGTAGTCGGCGATGCTGGGAAGGATGAGTGCAAGGTTGCGGTCCCAAGAGACGCTGAGGTTTGCGAGGTCGATGTTGCCCCAGGCGCGGCGGCCCAGCAGGAGCGCAGCAGACTGGAGCCGCTGTATCCGCCGGTAGTGGGCCGCCGTCGCTTCGGGAATCATCATGCCTCCGCGTCGTCACCAACCAAGTCACGGTTGATTCTGTTGAGAACCGGGTCCTCACGGCGCTCGGCGTTCCATTTCCGCCACCGGTCACGTTCCTGCGGAGTGGCTCCCCAACGCTCCCAAAGGGCTTCCTCCGGAACGCCGAGGGTGGCCATCTTGGTCAGGGAGTCAACAAGTTCGCCTTCGGTGCGGAACTCTGGGTTCTTCCAGATGGGTTCCATCGGCAATGGAGGCAGGCTTGCTGCTTTGCGTGCCAGCCGGAAAGCGTCTTTGAGACCCTCAGAATGTGGCTTGATTCGCTGCCGAATCTTGGACACCAGTCCAGATTCGGAAGCTTTGAGCGTCTCGCCGTTTACGTTCGACATCTCACCCAGCAAGTACTGAGCAGGAGTGCGGGAACGGGACGCGATGTCCTTTACGTCTTCCCGTTTCGCGGCCGAGTAAGGATCAAGTGGCGCTGCATCCCACTGCCCGAACTCAGCTTCCTTGACGTCAGTAGTGACCATGCGGTCCCTGCCCACGTCAATCTGCTTTGTGGGGTTGCCGTTCGCATCTTCTTCCGGCCACGCCTTGGCCCACTTCTGAGGGAAGGCCCCGTAGTCCTGAGTCATCAAGCGATCAGCAATGGTCTTGTTTGTGCGGTCCTGAATGTCAATGAGGTCATGAATTTCCGAAACGCCGCCAGTGAGGAGGCGCGGATTGTTCGGGAGCTCCACGAACGTCACTTCATCCAGCGGGTTCTTTGCCGGCCACGTTTCCTTGCCGACAACCCGAGGCACCCAACGAATCCTGTCAGTCTCCGACTGGCTGTTTACCGGACGCTCTGATTCGAACTTCCAGATGAACCCGTCGTACTGCAGCGTGGAGTTGAGTTTCCCGGTCCAGTCGTCCTGCCAGACCTTCAGACCAGCAATGCGCTTGTTCCTGCCGGTCCCTGGAGCGTACTCAACGATGACCTGCGAGGGGTGTTCAATCCACATCAACGGTCGCTTGGCATTGTCCGGGTTCGGGGCCACCAGCAAGTAGGCCTGCCCGGCAATCGTGGATTCCAGGATGCCCTGGTCAAAGTCAGAGTCGAGGTGGTTCTCTTCCCAGATTGACCACATTTCCGCGTCGGCTTCCATGGTGTCGCCAACGCGGATGCCCTCAAAGTGCATGCGTTCCACTTGGGAGTCACATACGAGGCCCATGTAGTTCGACCTGGTCATCTTCAGGATGCGCCGGAATTCTTCCTGCGCCTGCGGGGCAAGCCACGGCAGCGGATGGTCTCCGCGGTAGTAGCGGTCGTACAACTCGATGTCAGCTGCCCGCTGCGCGAGTTTCTTGTGAAGCCGGTACACCCACCATTCGGGGGAAAGCGGTTCAAACTTAGGCACCCTTTGCCCCTCTCATTGGCTGGAAATTTTGCCGCGGGCCCTGGTGAGGCCGGATTCTTTCTTGGCGACGCGGATACGTCCGTCGAGGCCGGTCACTGCGGCTTGGATGCCGTCAATGCGGGTAACTGACTTTTGCCGGTCTGGCTTCACCGGGCGGATGTTGTCGAGTCCGTCGTTTTTGACCTCGACCACGGAAGCCATCCATCTGGTCACCGGATTCGTCTGGATCGCAACAGACTTGGCGCCGATGAGGCGTTCCACTTCCTTGCAGGCAGGAGATAGACCCATGAAGGTCTGAGCCACTGGTGCGATGTCCACGCCGTTCAGTTCCTCGTCGAGGTCTTGCACGAGCTGGCCAGCGAACATGCGGTCGTAGGAGACTCGCTGCATGTCAAAGTGGTGGCAATCGCCGATCGCTTTTGCCTTCACCGAGCTGTAGTCGATGACGTCCCCCTCGGTGGCAGTCACGAACCCCTGGTCAATCCACTCTTGAAGAGGCACCATTAGCTGCTTCTCCAAGGCCTCGACTCGTTCCCCCGGTACCCAGTAATGGGTGAGGAGGTCCAGTTCGCGGCCCGGAGTCCGGGATTCAACCCACACCGCCCAGGCAGTGAAGTCGGCAACGGCGGAAAGGTCCAAGCCTGCCCAGGCACGCCGGCCACGCAGCGAGGCGCGGTCAACGTCAACCGTCAGCGCATCTACCTTCTTCAGGTCAAGCCATCTCGTCTGCATCCGCATACGCAAGTTGAGCGAGAGCCGACAGTACGTCGGGAAATACGTTGGCGAGGACTGCGCTTTGAGGGCTTCGCGCTGCAAGTACGCTTTGGTCGGCGACTTCCCGTAGCCCGGGTTCGCTTTCTTCTGCGTCTCTTCGGAGAACGGATCGTCGGTTTCCGCTGCGGCCCATATAACGCCGTAGTGGGCAGGGTCCTTGACGATGCCGTTGGCGACGTTCCTGGTGTAGACGTGCTTCTCATCGTAAATCGTGCCCTCTTCCGCTTCGTCAGCGGTGGTGATGAACACGATGAGTGGCTGGTCGCGCGCGCCGACGCCGGTTTCTATGGCTTCGACCAGGGCACGGCGCAGCTTGAGGGTGTGGACCTCGTCGATGGTCGCTGCGGAAACGTTCAGGCCGTGCGCGGTTTCGGCCACTCGGGACAGGACGCGGAGTATGCTTCCGGTCTTGGGGACGCGGACGACGTCCTTGAGGGGTTCGATGCGTTTGGCAGCTGCGCGCGAGGTTTGCAGCATCCGCTTGGCATCTTCGAACACACGGCCAGCCTGAAGCGCCGAGCCAGCTGCGTTGTAAACCTCAGCTCCAGCCTCGCCGTCAGCGAGGAGCATGACCCCGGAGATAGCCGAGGTGAGGGTGGACTTGCCGTTCTTACGCGGGATCTCGATCCACACTGTCCGGATGACGCGGACAACAAGGTCACTCTCTGCGTCGTAGTAGACCCAGCCAAAGACCGGGGCCATAATCCAGACAGCCTGCCAAGGATCCAGGCCTTCGCCCAGTTTCATGTTCAGGCCGGCCCACCGGCCCTTGGTGTGCTTGAAGGCACCGATCGCACGGAGTGCTTTACGGGCCCGGGCCACGTCGAACCATGCGTCCGGGTGCTGGTCCGCCTGGAAGGCCTTGACCAGCGGCGCTCGTTCGGCGCCGTCCAGGATCTGCTCGTGGGACATGCCAAGCTCAACCAACGCGTCATACGGGACCGGCAGGTTGTCGATGAGTTCCTTAGTCGAACGGATCGTCTTCGTCATCGTCGTCCTTCCGAGACGGGACACCCGTCCGGGCAGAAGGAGACAAGCCGAGCTCACGGATGTAGGTCTTGAACTGAGTGCGGTAGGCGGTGGCCACCGTCGTCAGAGGGTTTCGGCACGGTCCGCGCTGGCCCTCAACGATCAGCCCTTCCCGGCTGATCTGCCGTTCACACCATTCGAGACGGGCGATGCAGACGCAGAGATCCACGACGGTGGCGAAGTCGAGGTTTCCCAGGCCAACGGACGCTTTCAGGATGGGAACGACACGGTTCCACTCTTCAGCTGCGCGTTTCTGGCTGAATTTTGCGGCCTCTGCGGCAAGCTTGCGGCGCGTCCACCGGTCAAGGTCCCACTCGTACATGGCGAGGAGCTTCTGGAATTCCTCGAAGGTGGCGGCGTCGTTGAGCTTCGGCTTGGCCGGCTTGCGTCCAACCAGTCCTGTGGGGAACTCCGCGGCCCAGTCAGGCTCGTCGAAGGTCGCCGGCGGGACGACGATATGTTCCGGAATCGGACGCTTCGAGGGGTTGCCCTCGCGGACGATTTGGAGGGCTGGCTTCTTGGCAGGACCGGGCATGAAAAACCCTCCTGATCAAAAAGCTCTAACCTGCGGCAGTAGGAAAAACCCTCCCCGGCGGTCCGGCAAGGGCGGGGGCGGAGGGGTCACCCCCCACCCCCTGAGCGCCCTAGAAAGGCGGCGGTGATGGTGCTTGCTGTCGATGTGATTTGAGGCCAGCAGCGCGCCTGTTGCATCGTGCTGCGTGCTCAGGTCCGCGGTACTTGGTGCGGTCGTTGTCGTCGTGCCCGAGGTCCCATGCTTGGCCCTTGAGGATCAGCTCATCGCAACGCCAGCACTTGATGGAACCAGTGGCAACTGATGGTGCCCACTGTCTCCGGAGTTGGTCGTGCTTGCGGTCGTACCCTCGCTGTTGCCTGCTGCCTCGCTGCTGTTCGTGCTGCTGCCCGTGCTTGGTGCAGCGGCGCTGCCCTGGTTCCAGTAGCTCTGGGCATCCTGGTGTGGGGCATGGCTTGCGTGGTGCGTGCGGCATGTCAGTCTTGCCGTGCTGGTTCGGGCTGTGGGTTGGTGCACTTGGAGTCCGGACCTGCCACGGTGTGGCTTCCGCACTTGGGGCACGGCATGTCCTGCTTGGGTTTGCTGGCCATGGCTTACTCCTTAGTCGAATGTGTCGATGCGTGTGACTGCTGCCTTCACGACGTAGGCCATGCCGCTGTCGAGGGCGAAGGTGAGTAGGTGGGTGCGCTCATTGCCGAACTCGTCAAGGAGTTCCATGAAGGATCCTTGGTCGAAGTCCTTGATGTCGAGCTGGCCGCCGTCGGTGGTGTGGACTGCGATCCTCACCTGTGGCACCTCGCTCTGTTCAGTGGAATGGGTGAGGCCCGACTGCTATGGGGAACAGTCGGGCCTCGGTGCCTGGTGGAAGGGCCAGGCTTTGTATCTCATGGAGGGATCTCTTGGTATCCCCGTGGACTGGCAGGGCTTCGAACCCTGCTGGAGCCAACACGTCCCACGTGCTTTCGCGGTGTGGGGTTCTCGCAGTCCTGCCGTCACTCATGCTTTGGGGGTCATGAGGTGACGCGCTATTCAGTTGTCGTCAGCACCTTCGGCAACTTCCCCAGCAACCTGAAAAAGGTATGGCTCGACGTGCTTCTAGGGTAACTTATCCACAGCCTGTTTGCATCTCTGTGGGTTAGAAAGTGCGCGTGTCGGTTAGCTGGCGTTCTGGAGCTGTGCCAGCACGGCGAGGCCATGGCGCTTTTCCTCGGCGTGGGCGATGCGCTTGGCCAGCCATTCCCATTCGTGGAACGGCCAAGCTGGCATGTTGCGGTGCCAGGTTCCGCACACCTCTTGGGCTGGCTCGCACACCCCTGACTCACACCTGATGATGGGCTGGCCGTTGCCCTCGGGTCCGATGAGTCGGACGTAGAGGCTGGGCTGGTCGCACCATGGGCAGTCGGTCTTGAGTCGCTGGCCGACTCCGATTTCGGAGAAGTGGTGCACGAGGCCGGCGCGCAGCCTGGCGACTTCATCTTGGACTGTCTCGCGCAGCTCGGGCAGAAGCTCGTCCACATTTGCGCGCACGTATCGAATGAGCAGCAGCGGGTCATCGTAACGATGGCGTGCAGCTCGGATGATGACGGCATGGTGTTGGAGCTCTTCGGCCATGGCGCGGGCGAGCCTAACCATGGTGGCAGTGAGGTCGATGGCGCGGTCCAGCGCGTCGAGGTGGATGGGTGCCGGTGACTCGCCGAGGGTGAAGGCGCCGCGTTCCAGCTTCTCCAGTCGGGCCAGCTCGTCCAGGCGTCCGCGCTGCTCAAGGGTGAGGGTTGGTTCGCGCCATGGCTTGGGTGTGCCGCGGTGCATAGTGGCGCGGAGGTCTGACCAGCGGTCATAGATCCAGTCAAGATCTTCGGTGACGGTCCTCATTCAAGAGTCCTTTCCGGCTCGGACACTGTTGGGCAAGTGCATGGGCTGTCAGCGCAGTACCTGCAAGGCACCGGACGTTTGGGAATCTCAGCGGCCGGTGTCGCGTCTTGGGTAATCCTGGTCAGTCCGCTGCGCTCGGGGATGTTGGCGTGCATCCCGGGGTGGAGGTCGCTTGCCGCGAGGAGTTCGGCGCCTTCCTCGCACTCGTCAGCGAACTTGTCCAGCTTGTCCAGGACGGCTTGGCCAGCCTGAACCTCGGCGCGCAGCTTGTCCGCCGCCATGCCGGCCATGTCCCGGAGCCGATACAGAACCTCAATCAGGTCGCTCATCGTGGTTTCCTTCCGTTGTGGATGAGGGCTGGCCTACGGGTAAGGCGGGCCCATCGTGTTGCGACTTGGCGGTGTTCGCGCCGGGTTGCGGGGTAGGTGCGGGTAATGGCGAAACTGGTCTGATAATTGCCATAGATACGCTGAGCAGACTCACCGGCTTGTTTCGCGCTTTCGTTCACCTGTTTGAACGCGGCAGTTACGTCGACGAAAACCCCATCGAACACCAGGGTGGCGGCCTGGAGTTCGGCCACCGTCGGCGCTTCTTTCTTTGGCTGGTACGGCAAGAAGTGGATCTGCGCCTTCATGCTGCCTTGTCCTGTTCCTGGTTGTAGTGGTTGCGGTTGCCGTTGATGAGGGCGACGAGTTCGCCAACAGTGAGGGTCACCCATTGGTCCTCGGGCCGGCCTTTGCCGTGGCGTTTGTGGATGATGATGCCTGCGAGTGCTTCGTCGTTCTGGCGTTCGGTCTCGGCTTCAGCGGCCCATCCGGCGAGCGCCATCTTGGCTGTGTTCTTGCATTCGAGGACGATGCGTTGGCCGAGGTGGCGGAGGCCGGCGATGTCGCCGCGATCTTTGGCGCCGTTCTTGACGCGGCGGTCTATGCGGTCGTCGATCTTGGCTGCGAGGTAGTCGGCGATGAGCCGTTCGAAGCTGGATCCCTTTTGACGGTGGTAGGCGCTCACTTGTCGCTCCCTTCGTGCAGAACGGTGAAAGGGCCGTTGACTTCAATGGCCCATGAAGACATGCTCCGGCTCGTCAGCGCTGGGCAGTCCCATTGGTTTTCCTGAGGGGACTTCTTGAGGCAGACGTAAGCAGTGCCGTAAGCGTCAAGTACGACAGCCTCGAAGTGCAGCGAATCGAGTTCTTCCACGGTCGTCACCACGCGCTGTTTGCGAAAGCCAGCTGCCCATATCGCTTCGACCGCTGAGGTTGTTGTCCGGCCGATGATCAACCGTCCGAGTTCCAGGCGTTGGTGGATCGCATCGACGAGCTTGTGGCCTTCCGGGTCGTTGAGCTGCTCGGGGCTGGGGCTAGAAGTCTGGTTGGTCATTGCTGGTCTCCTTGGTGGCTGGTCGTTGGATGAAACCTGGGAATCGTGCGCCGCATTGGTGGGCTGGGATGACCGTGAGGCCATTGTGGTCTGGTGGGCGTGGCCCGTATTTGTGGGCGGCCCGTCGGTCGTTGAGTTCGTAGGCCTGTCCTCGTGGTTTGAGGGTGAAGGTTGGCCGGCCGATGATCATGCAGGCGAGTTCTTGGAGCGGGGAAAGCGGCGTAGGGTCTGCGGTTACCATGCCGGCGCACATGTCCGCGTCCATCCCGTGGAGGGTGAGTTCTTGGCAGGTGGTGCAGCGTTCCCACCTGGCGGCCCGGAAACCGCCGGTCTTGTTTTCCAGGAGCTGCTTGAGCCAGTCGTCTTTCCCTGGCGTGCGTGTGGTGCGCTTCGGCGTGGAGAAGAGAGCTGGCTGGTTCATTTTTCGGTTCGCCCTAACCGAGTGACGCTAGTGACATGAATTTTGTTGAACCGGACCGCGTAGGCGTATGCGCCCGCATCAGCTTGATAAGTCAGATTTCGTGTCACTGTGTCACTAGTAAGGCTGCTTAGGACTTTAGTGACATAACTTTCGTTGCTTGTCCTACGGGCGCGCGCACGTAGGCTATCCGACGAAAGTTGCGTCACTCGTGTCACTCCCCTGATTTCATGCGGAGAATTTGCTGTCACTCGCAAGCTGTCCTGGGCGTGGATGGACCCCTGAATTGGGCATGCGGGTGCCTGGGCGTGCTGGGATACGGCGCCGGATGTCGAGGCCACTACCAGCCTCCTCGGTCGCCGTCGTGGTCATCCTGTTCGGTCTTTGCCGAGAGCAGAGTGACGCCGCCGTATCGTCGGGTGCCTCCAGTTCCTCGGGGCGCTTGTGGGCCTGTCAGGACGCCGTGGCGGCTGATCTGGGATTGGAACGCGCGGCCTCTGAGGGGTGTTTCGCCGTTGTCGAGGCACCAGCGTTCGTAGGCTGCCCTGATGGCTGAGACGTCGGTTGCGAGGTGTGCTGCGGCGTCGCCTGGGTGGAGGGTGCATTCTTCTTCGAGGAACCTGCCAACGGTGTCCACGGAGTGTGCGTAGTCGGCGGTGGCTGCCTTGACGCCTGCCGGCTCTTGTAGGCCTTTGGCTGCGTAGGCTGCGGCTCCTCGGGCTATCCATGCCATGACCGCTGGGCCGTGGTCGCGGGCGAGGATGCCTTGGAGGTCGTCTATTCGTTTGTCGTCGGGGACGGTGTGGGTGAAGGGGATCAGGCGTAGGCGCCTCCAGAATGAGTGTCCGCCGGATTCGACGGCTGGTTGGTGGTTGCCGAGGAGCCACAGCTGGTGGGTTGGTGTGAAGGTGAAGTCGTCCTGGCGCATGAAGCGGGCGGTGAGGGTGTCGCCGCCGGCCAGCAGCTTGACCTTGGCTTCGTCAAAGCGGTCGGTTTCGTTGACTTCGGAGCAAATGACGAACCGGACCCCGGCGAGGCGAGCTATCTCTGTGGTGTGGGCTGAGTAGTTGGTGGCCATGAGGAACCCGTTGGGTGAGGTGGTGGCGTAGTCGCCCAGGACGGCACGGATGGTTTCAAGCAGCACACCCTTGCCATTACCGCCGCCGCCGTAACCGAACGGCAGGAGGTGTTCGCGGACCTCGCCGACGGCCGAGTAGCCGATGAGGCGTTGCATGTAGCCGATAAGCTCCTCACCTTCAGGGAAGGTTTGGGCGAGGAAGGTGTCCCACATGGTGCCGTCCGCGTTGAAGTCCGGCGCGCAGGTGGTGATGCGGGTGTGGAGTTTCGCCGGGTCCGGCGGTGAGAGTCGCCCGGTGCGGAGGTCGATAATGCCGCCGGGGGTGTTGAGCTCCCAGGGGTGGGCGTCGAGCATGTCGATAGTGACGGTGATGCGCGGGTCCGTTTGCGCCTGGGTGAGCATGTCGGAGGTGCCCTTGGCCGAGAGTGCCCGGCGCTTGTGGTTCTGGGCCTCGGTGCCGGCTTCTGGCAAGGCCCTTGCAATAGCTTTGGCATACTCGCGGGCGGCTCCGCCGGTGCCCTGCTGCCACTGCCACACGTTCCCTGACCAGGCGAGCCACCGGCCACGGTCGGAGCAGTACCGTAGACGGTCGCCGTATTCGTCGATGAGTGCCTGGGCGTTGCCGTCGTCGGACCGGGCAAGGGTGACGGTGTCGCGGTGGTCGTCCAACAGGTGTACGGTCGCGAGCGCGTTGTTCCCTGCCGTCTGCATAATTTCGGACGGTTGGTGCATATTCGGGGCCGATGAAACGGTAACGGGCGGTGTTGTGACGAGTTTCCCGGGCAACGGTACGCGGACAGGCCTTTGTGGTTCGGAACCATGGCCGGCCTTCCGGAGCGCCGATGCCGCGGCGGCGTGGTCCCCGCGGTGGTGCAGGAGCGCGTAGGCGCCGAACTTCGTGTACGGGGTTTCCTGCTCAAACTCGGTGGAGGACGTGAAGACGAACAGGCGGTCGCGGTCCTCGGCGTTGCCGGTGGTGGCGGAGATGCCGAGGTTCTTCCCGGGCCTGCGCCAGTAGGTGGTGCGTCCGGAGGTGAAGAGTTTGGTCCAGCCTGCGGGGCCGAGGATGTCCGGCCAGGTGGTCTTGTTCTCGTAGTCGTCGCCGGGCATGACGCCGTCCAATGGATCCCGTTCAACAGGGGTGACGTTGAAGGTGCCCTGCTGGGTTTCCTCGGGCATGGGTTCGTGAAGAGTGCCGAGGATCGAGTGGAACGCCTCGCGTTCGTCGGGGGTGATGGTGGGCATGGATTCCGGCCCGCCGGCCACCCGCACCCAAGGCATCCCGGACGGGTGGACGGTGCCGCCGGATGGGGCCATGACAACGAACCCGCCTTCGGAGCGCGTCTCGGCAAGTACCTGCTTGCGCTGCCTGGGGTTCGCCGCCAGCTCTGTAGCTGTGGACGGGCGGGAAGCGAGTTTGGTGTTGCCGGGGAACTTGAAGTTCTCGGGGTAGTCGATCTTGTAGAACCAGTGCCATCCGCCGGAGGGTGACTGTTCGAGCCAGCCGTTGCAGAGCTTGGCCCAAAGTTCGCCCATGCCGGAGTCGGTGGCGAGTTGCGCGATTTCCGGGAGACGGTCGGCGCCGCGGCCTTCGACTTCGGCCATTTCGACGTTGCCGCTGATGGTGCCGGTGATGATGCCGACGCCGTAGTTGCCGGTGGTGAACCATTCGGCGAGCTTCTGGTGGGAAGCGCGGAGTTCCTGGTATTCCTTCCAGTTGCCGGCGGGGCGTTTGGTGCCGTCGGTCATGACGGGTACGACGGACAGTCCAGCTGCGGCGAGTTGCTGGGCTGCGTGGAGGGTGCTCAACTGGCGGTTTCCTTATCGGTGAGTATCTGGGCCAGCTGCTCTGGTGGAAGCAGCGAGAGTTTGCGTGCGAGGTGCGGGCAGTTGATAGCCAGCTGCGCGAGGCGTTCCAGGGCAGTCATTCCTCGCTCAATGCTGCTTGGATGACGTTCACGGTTACGCACGGCCACACGTCGCCGCATATGCAGTACTTCGGCCCGTAGGTGTCTTGACGATGCAGTGCTTCGACGGCGTCCAGTGCAGCGTGCAGCTTGGCAAGGTCCGTGGGAGCGTGGGCGATGAAGGCTTGGTTTCTTAGTTCTGGGTAAAGCAGTGCCGCGCAATGCAACACTCCTTCCCCGTCTTTGCCTTCAAGGACGCGCCGCGGGTTGCTGTGATCCCATTCCCAAGGCCCGGGGGTGGCTGCTGCCAGGCGGGCTTTCATCTGCTCCCGGCTCATGCGCCTGCTCCGTCGTCGAGGACCTTAGCCGGAAGGTACTTGGCCATTTGATGGTCGGATAGCGGCGCAGTTTCGTAGCCGCACCATTTGTAGTCTCGCTTCTCACTAACGTCGCCGTACTTGTCCCGGATGACGGCGGTGTTGGGCAGGGCGTTCAGTTCTGCCTCGGTGGTGACCGTGCGGGGCTTCGCTTGGGCAGCTTCGTAACCAGCGCAGAAGTGCTTATGGGCCTGCGAGAGTTCCGGCTCAGTCCAGGAACCATACTCCTTCCGGTAGTCGAACCACTCGAGCTGCTTCTCGGATATCTCGGTGCTCATGCTGACTCCTCGATTGCGGTGGTGAGTAGGTGCTTGGCGAAGGCCGCGTTTACCGCGGTGATGGTGACTGGGTCTTGGGCCGGGGTGAAGGTCTCGACCTCCCAGATGCAGCCAGTGCAGGTGTGTACGTTGTTGCCGCTGATGAGGCGGTGGTTGTGGATGTGGGCTGGCACCTGTTCTATGGGCCGGTCCGATTCAAACGCGCGGCCGCACCTGCAACCGGCGAGGAACATCCTGATGTTCCCGGTGCTGATCTGCTTGTTCATGCGAGTGACCCGAGCTTTGCCGAGGGAGGGAGGCCGAGCTTGGCCCGCGCTGCTTTGTGCGCCCAGGGGATGGAGGCGTAGGTGGCTTTGACTCGCTTGGGCTTGGCTCCAGCGCGCTGGATGAGGTCGATGGTCCATCCGCTGGCGTCCGTTGTTGGCTTGATGACGGCTCGGGGGTATCTCTTGATGAATGCGGCGGCGCTCATGCTGCTCGTTTTCCTTTGCTGGCCTGCCGGCCGTTGTCGCGGTTGTCTGTCTTGACGAGAGTGACCAGCTCGCCGCGGCCCATGCGGTGCAGCTGGCGTTCGATGGACTGCCAGGGGTTGCCGAGGCGTTCGGAGATTTCATCGATGCTGGCGCCGGTCTTGTGCATGAACTCGACGTCCTCAGCGATGGTGTCGCGGAGCTTGAGCTTGGTTCCGAACTCCGGCTGGGCGTCGGGGTTGTCGATCGTTTCGTCATCCCATGCCAAGGGTGGTGCCCAGCCGCGGGCCTTGGCGTGGTTGCGGGCCCTTGTGGCGGAGGTCTTGCTATGCCATTCCACGCCGGTCTGTGGTCGGTTCCAGAGCTGGTTGTAGAGGTCCCGGACGGCGAGCGCTTTACGGACGGTGCACTGGTCGGCGTTCATGAAGGTGCCAAAGTTGCGACGGCTTATGCCCAGCTGCTCGCACAGCCGGTTTTGTGACCAGCCGATGGCAACAAGGGCTTGGAGTCTGCGGATGGTGCCGCATGAGTCGATGTAGCGGTTGGGTGCCATGTTCTCCATGGACGGCTTGATGGCCAGGATCTTCGCTGCGGTGTCCTTGTGGACGCGGCGGTAGGCGGTGTGCCCGCGTTCAGTGCGCCCGTAGACGACGGCGGACACGGTGGAGTGTGCCATCCCTGCGATTTTGCCGAGGCGCTTCATGGAAACGCCGGCTTCCATGAGTGCCAGGATGTGGGCGCGGACTTCGGTGGCGTCTACGCGGCCGGTGTCGTAGCGTCCGAAAGCGATCTGCTTGTTCCTGTTGCTCTCCGCCTGGGTGGCAGCGTCGGTGCAGGCGCGGCAGCGGCACTTGTCGACAACGTAGGCGAGGCGGGTGCCGTGGATGTGGTTGGCGATTTTGCACTGGCAGTCACGCTTGACGCCCTCGCGGGTGCGGCGAGCCTCTACCCGGGCAGCGCGGTCCTGAATCTCTTGCTGGCGTTCGCAGGAGTGACGCGCAAGCGACGTGGCTGCGAGGCCCGGGGTGCGGGCGGTTTTGGTGAAGCCGCATTCGTGGGTGACGGTGGTTTCGATTTCGGGGACGCGGCGGCTCATGACTGGGCCTCGGCTTCCTTGGCGACGTCTTCGAGGTGGATGGCGTAGACGTGGGCGTAGTTGGCGAGGGTGGTGTTGGTGTCCCCGACGATTTCCATGAGCTGCCCGGGGCGGGCCTTGGAACGGATGCTGTCCTGTACTTTTTTGGCTGCCTTCTCTGCTTCTTCGCGGAGGGCGAGGATGGTTGCCAGGGAGACGCGGAGGGTCTGTGCTTTGAGGTTGCGGATCTCGCTGACCTGAGCCCAGCGGTTGGTGTAGCCGTCGCCCAAGTACTTGGACAGGTGCAGGTCTTTGATGGTGCCGTCCTGGTTGTGGTTGACCCTGACGATTTCCCAGACGGTCTTGCCGCTGCCGAAGGTGCAGGTTGCACCCATGATTGGGGTTTTCAGCGGGACGCATCCGCATTCTTCACGGACGTCAGGGAGCGAAAGGCCAGCGATTGCGGCATCCATCTCAGCATCTGTGACATCGCCGATGTTGCGGTTGCAGCCGTTGCAGAACCGGTGGACGTGGATAGTGCGGTGCCCATCGGGGTGAACGATGGTAGGGGTGAAGTTGCGAGCCATTGCTGTGGCTCCTTTCGGTTTGGTGGTGAGGTTGGTTGTCGTGGTGGTGGGCCTGCCCGGATTCGAACCGGGTCCCGGTGCTTACTTCCGCAGGGGGAATTGGTTTCAGCGGGTGGGTTGCCTATCAGGCCCTGGGTTCTGGCACAGCCCCAGGCGCGTTGGCCAGGTAACGAGGCTGTGCCAGTTTCCTGGGGGGTGTTAGCCAGCGTTCAAGTAGAGGAAGTCCCGCTGTGCCGTGTAGTCGCTGACCTCTTCAGCGACGATGTTGAAGGCGTCCTCGATGACCTTCTCCGGGTCCTGCAGCTTGTATCCGAGCGTGAGCTGCGAGCCCTGGAGTCGGTACCGGAAGATCGCCTGCACCTTGTACGTCTCGCCGTCCTTGAACGGGCGCAACGCAAGGGTGATCTTCTCGGGGATACTGAGCTGCCCAACACTGCCGGCCGAGGCCGTGGTGTTCTCGCGGTACCCGAACTGGACATTGCCGTCGGAGAGGCGGGTGCCAGACTCGAACTCCACGCCGCGCTTCACCTGGAGGGACTGCGCGATTTCGAGGATGTCCGCGCTGGACGGTTCCACGATGTCCTTGGCGTTGTCCTCGATGAACTCGGCGAAGTCAGCTTGGAGCATGAGCTTGCCGGACCGGCTGGCCCACCGCTCCCATTCCAAGGACTTGGACAGCTTGAGGGTGGCCGTATGGTCTGCCCATCCGGGGTTCTCCGAGTCGCCTGCGTTGAGGACTGCGCGGAACGTGCCGTCATTCAGGTTGGCAATGACTTCGGTTTCCTCAGTGAGTCCGTGCTTGTCCAGGTACTGCTGGAAGGACCCGAATCCGGAGACTGTGATCTGCCCCTTCTTGCGACGTGGCTGCGCGTGGTACTCGTCAGTGTCGATCTTGCGGACACCACCGGCGCCGTCGGCAATAAGGTAGATCTTCCCGGCTTCCAGCTCGGAGGGATCGTGGGCCTGCTGTGCGTATTCGGCGACGGTCGCGGCTTCGGTGCGTGCTTCGGTCATGATCAGTTGACTTCCTTGAGCTTGCGGACTTCGGCGGGTGCGGAGACGTCGCGGAGTCCTTCGAGTTCGGGCTGGTTGGGGTTGGAGCGGGAGAGGTTCCCGGAGTCGTCCTTGAAGTAGATGCGGGTGCCTCGGTCGTGTGCGGGGACCTTGACGGTGACGTTGTCGCTGATGCGGAAGACGCCGGTGGCCTTCTTGTCGGGATCGACTTTGATGACGAGGGTGACGGAGCCGGCCTTGCCGGTTTCCTCTACTGCCTGAATGACCTGGTGCAGTCCTTCGGTGAGTTCCTCATGTGCCCGGCCTTGCTGGGCGAGGAAGTCTGCGAAGGGTTTGGCGTGCTGTTCAGTCACGGTTCTTCCTTTACGAGTGCGGGGTTTCGGACGAATGGGTTAGGTGCTGCGACTGCCTGTGGTGCTTGTTCGGTGCGGGGTGGGAGGTCCGGCCAGTGGTTTGGCTGGAAGGCGATTGCTGCCGCCTGCTCGTGGAACTCCCTCTGTGTGAGTGGGAAGTTCTTGTGCGGACCGCTCACAGTTCGACTGGAAGGGGGGCTGCCTTCTTGGCCGAGGGCATCCGGACGGACGTGAATCCGCGAGCGACAGAGGCTTGGAGGTAGCCGCCCTCGATAATCCCTGCGAAGCTCAGCGCCTCGAGCAGACGGCGGTACTGCAACCAGGTCAGTTCCTTGTCCAGATATAGGTGGAAGTGCCCCGGGGTTGACGAGGGAAGTGCTGAGACGGGGAAGTCAACATCAAAGATCGGCCGATGCAAGGGAACTGTGTCCCCGATCTTCTGGCCGGTGAGAGAGAGGACCACCTCTGCGTGACCGGGTTCGTCGACGAACTCTGTGTCAGCGTCGTAGTCACCTTCGGTGGCCACGTGCTTGAGCTCTTCATTCGTCAGGTCTCCGTCCTTGTTGTAGACGGATTCGGTGCGGACCGCGAGCTTCCCCAGCTGATGGTTACGGGCGAACTCAGGGAGTTCTTCTCGTGTAGGCATTCTTTTTTCCTTTGGGTTGAGGTTGGTTGCGGTGCCCGGCCGGCTGCTTGACCGGGCACCGCGGGTTGGGCTGGTGTTTAGGCGATGCCGCGGATTGCTGCGATGGCCGGCAGCGGTGCACCTGTGGTGGCGTTGATGGTGTTGTCATCCATGCCCTGGGCAATGAGTGCCTGGACCTGGACGGCGTCCCATCCCCCGCTTTGCTGAGCGGGTGCCTGCTGCTGCACTGGCGGCTGCTGGAACTGCTGCACCGGAGCTGCCTGCTGCTGCGGTGCGATTTCGCCGGTGTTGGTGTTCACCTGCACCGGCGGCTGGTAAGCCTGCGGAACCTGCGGTGCCGCCTGGACAGGGGCTGCCGGCGGCTGAGTCCATGCGGGTGCCTGCTGCTGCACTGGCGGCTGCTGGAACTGCTGCACCGGAGCTGCCTGCTGCTGCGGGGGCGGGTTGAACTCGTTGTACTGCTGTACTGGCGCCGGCTGTTGGGCGGGATGGGCTTGCGACTGCTGGAACGCTCCCCCACCCGGTGCCGGCACTTGGTACTGGGCCGCGTAAAGCTTGCGCGGGTTCTGCGGGTTCTTGGACTCCGGATCAAACTGGGTGAAGGTGAGAACAAGGAATCCGCCAGGGAGCGGTGTCTGCGCGCCGACGGCTTCGCAGGCGTCCATGATGGCTGCCAGCTGGCCGCCCTGCTTCTGGTTGACCGTGACGACGACTGTGCGGAGACCGGTGTCCTCGGGGTCCTGAGGGTCGCGGTCCTGAGTCTGGACCGTAACCCAGACCTCCATGACCGGATCTCCGGAGGGCCAAGTGTCCAGTTCGCGCTTTGCCTTGGGGTCCGGGTTCCACTTGGTGGCCTGTTTCTGGTCACTGATCTCGGTGATGATGCCGGCCACCGTGGCGCCGGGCTGGGGGAAGGTGGCGAACTTGCTGTTTCCGCGCTTCTTGAAAGCGTCGAGTCCGTTGCCGTTCATTTGCTTAGTTCTCCTGTTACTTGGTTAGCGTCGTGCGAAGGGGTTGGTTTGCTGAAGCTGGGCCACTCTGTTCTGCGGGGCGCACCAGGTGCAGAACCTGTCGTCGCAGAGCGGATACAGGCTGAGCGCCTGTTCCAGACCGATGGCCTTTTGTAGGCCGTCGAGCTGGTTCATCCGAGCCAGTGCGTTGAGGGCGATGCCCTCGTTGTAGGGCTCGGACCAGACGTAGGAATCGGACAGTTCGCCGTCCCTGGGGATGAAGAAGATCATCACCAAATCGACCTTGAAACCCTCCAAGTCCCATCCGCGCCCGTAGAGGTGGGCTTGGGTCCGGTACTGGTTGCTAGGGCCCTTGGAGCGGTAGTGCTTGAGTCGGCTTGGACCAACGAACTTCCAGTCACCAACGGCGTGGCCCCAGGTGTCGAAGAGGTCCGTGGATCCGGTGTGGTCCTCGCCGCTGATCTGGCCAACGACAACGGACTCTTCGCACATCCATCGGTTCTCTTCGGATGCGCCGGCGGCAGCTGCCTTCTTGAACCAGCGCTCCTGCTGGTCGTGAAGGGCTGTACCAACCTGCGGCTTCCATGCGGGACCGCGGGGAGGTTCCGGGGTGCGTGCCAGCTTGTGCAGGATCGCCCGGTTGCAGTCGATACCCATCTCGGAAGGGCCAATGCGCTTTTGGAGCGAGCGCGGCTGGTTGACCATTTCCTCGATCATGATGTCGAACGCCTGGTCCGCGATGCTCTTGGCCCGTGCTCCGAACTCGTGGTCTGCGTCGAGGTAGTAGGAGTGCTTGTGGCGCACTCCCTCCGCGTTGACCAGGGTCACTGGTCGTCTCCGCCGAAGCCCCACAGGTCGCCAGCGTTCTCGTCGCCATCGTTGATACTGACGGTGATGGTTGACCCTTCCTCGTCGATAACGGCGGACATCTTGTGGTCCGTGTTGGCAGTTACGTGCTTCATTGCTGCCTGGACGTCCTGCGATTCCTCCGGGCAGGAGTCACAGGTCAGCGTTTTCTCGGTGGCGCTCACTTGATGGCAACCTTGGGATCGCCGGTGCCCTCAACCATGAACTGGTCCTTGATCTTGGGCGGAAGTGCTGCACTGTCGATCACTGCCTTGTAGAGTGCAGGGTTCACCTCTACTGGGTAGGACTTCATGAACGCGTCCGCGTCGAACGAACGGTTCGGGTTGGTGATACTCACTGTGATGTTGCCGAACTTGTGCTTCCCCACGGGGAGCAGCTGGCGGACCGTGGCCTTGAGGCTGTCAATCTCGGCCACGTGCTTCTTGGCCTCGGCGGCGAGGGCTGCGACGTCGGCTTCGTGCTGTGCGATGAGCGAAGCTACCCAGGTGACTTGCTCTTCGAGTGTGCCAGCGGGGAGTCCGTTGGTGGTCGTTGCTTCGGTGGTCATGTTATTCCTTGTCTGGTGTTAGAGCTGTTCGTCGTTGTCGTCATATGGGGCCTCGGTTGGCCCGGTTACGACTAGGAGGGTGGCTACGGCTGCGAAGAGGATGAGCACTCCGGCCATTGCCCAGAATCCGGGGACTTCCCAGAAGGCGTCGATGTTGCTCATGCCTTAGCCGATTTCCCTGCGAGCGGTTCACGGTGGGCGCGGTACTTGGCTTTGCCCTTGCGGAGCCGTGCCCGTTCGACGGCTTCCTGGCTGCGGTGGTAGCGCTCGGCCCAGTGCTCCATGTACGAGGTGCGGCTGGTGTCAGCCCTGCGCCCCTGCGTCGGGGTAGCTTCGGCCTGCGCTGCGACGCTCATGCGGCTATCCGAGTAGTGCGGGCCTCGACCCAGGCGCGGAGGCTGTCATCGCGGATGCGCAGCTTCTTCTGACTGTCGGTGCCCAGGTTTACCGTGGGAATCTCGTTGCCGCGGATCCGCTCGTACAGGAAGTTGAGCGATACGCCGAGCTGCTTGGCCGCGTCGGCCACGGTGTGCAACGGCAGAGCCGAGGACGGGAGTGTTTCTGTGGAGGTAGACAAGGTATGCTCCTTGGTGAGGTTGGTTTTCAACAGAGTCCCTCGCCTAGTTGCTGCTAGGCGGGGGACTTTTTTATTCGCTGTAGCCGGAGCCTGGCGCCGGGGCGATGATCCGCATGACTGGCACTTCCAGCCAGTTGGCAATTTCTTCGAGCTCGTTGATGGTCATGTATCCGTCGCCGTTCAGACGCCTTACTGCGGTGGTCCGGGAGACGTTCAACTTCTTGGCGAGGTCAGGGATGCTGAGTTGCTTGGCACCCATGAGGCCCCTGATTTCGGTGGCCACTTTCTCGGCGGCCGTTGCGGGTGGCTTATTGAGTACTGTCTCGGTGGTTTCCAAGTAGTGCGCTTCCTTCGTATGAGTACTTCGAGGGGGGTAAACAGGTATGAACCATGCTGGAAACCTAACCGATATGAGTAAGAAGAGCAACTCACGGGGTTAAGTGAGCGTGTTTAAGCTTAATCGTGCGTATATACGTTTATGTGTGTATGCTGAGCTAGTTAACGACGCCATATGGGTTAAATGGGGCGTCTAGAGAGTCGATTGAGTGGGAGATGGGTTAGTGTCTATGAATATGCCGCTAGGAAAAGAAGATAAATCTGGTCCGCTTGCCGTTGCTGTAGCCGCCGAGGTGCGCGCAGCCATGGGCAGAGCCCGCGTCAGCGGGAACCAGCTCTCAAAAATGACCGGAATGTCCCAGAACTACATAGCGACTCGCCTTCGCGATGAAGCTGCCTTCACCATCAGTGACATTCAGAAGATCTGCGACGCCTTAGGCGAGGACTACAGGACCCTGTTTATGGCTGCCACGGATCGTCTCCAGGCAGAGCAGGGCCAGGACTAACCCATGGAAACCGCAGCCCCGAAGAGCCCCAGTGACTCCAAGGTCGAGCCGCATCAACTGATCGGCTACCTTATGGCCGAGCTTGAATCCCGAGGCACGATCACTGTCGACGCCTGGAACACAGCCGTCGATAACCTCGCCGGTACAAAAAACTTCGCCGCATGAGTTCGTCAGAAGACCCCACCCGCCGGCCAAACGGCGAGGGCACCGCTCCGCGGCGACTCACTGATGGGCGCTGGAAGGCATACCTCCGCAACGGTCGAGACTCCAACGGCAAGCTGCAGCGTGTAGTTGTCTACGGAGCAACCGAAAAAGAATGCAGCAAGAATCTCCGCGCCGCCATCAGCAACCGCGAAAACGGATTGCTCAGCGACGGGCGCCCGCCCACCCTGGGTGAGTGGATGGAGCACTGGCTTGAGAACATCGCCCCTACCAAGGTGCGCCCGCGAACCCTTGTTGGTTACCGCAGCTACGTGCGCAACTGGGTAGATACCTCCAAAGTTGCCAAGACGCGTCTGGATAAACTGACGCCCGAGCACCTCGAGCAGCTCTACAAGCCGATGCGCGATGCCGGCCGCTCCGAGTCCACTGTCGCGCAGCTGCATCGCATACTTTCCCGCGCGCTCACCGTAGCTGTCCGCCGCGGGCGAATCGCCACCAACCCGGCCCAGCGCATGGACGCTCCACAGCAGGCAGCCTTCGAGCCGGAGATCCTATCCCCCGATGACGCGCGGAAGCTGCGAGTCGCTGCGGAGAACAGTGAAGGCGGCGCACGCTGGCTCATCGCCCTTGCCCTCGGCCTGCGCCAGGGCGAAGCGCTCGGCCTTGCCTGGGACAAGATCGACCTCGACGGCGGGCAGATCCACGTCCACCGCGAGCTGTACTCGCTGCCCTGGAAGCACGGCTGCCCGAAGTCCGAGTCGGACCCGAAGGCCAAGAAGCCGTGCGGCCGTCGCGCGGACCACTGCAAGGAGCGCCACTCTGGCGGACGGTTCGTCGGTGCGCCTAAGTCGGATGCCGGCAAGCGAACCGTGCCGCTGCCCGAGCAGCTCGTGCCCACCCTCAAGAAGCACCGCGAAGAGCAGCTGCGTGCCCGAACCGAAGAGGGCACTCGGTGGAAGGGTTTCACGGCCGCCGGCGGAGAGAAGCTGGACCTTGTGTTCTGCCAGCGCAACGGCAACGCTGTCCAAGCCTCCAAGGACTGGCAGGCATGGCAAGCCTTCCTAAAGGCCTCGGGTGTGCCGGCGGTCCGAGTGCACGACGCCAGGCACACCGCCGCCACCCTGCTCCTCCTGATGGGGGTGGATGGACGTGTGGTCATGGACATCATGGGATGGTCCGTGGCGTCCATGCTCAAGCGCTACCAGCACGTCCTCGACGTCATGCGCGTCGAGGCTGCCAAGAAGATGGGAGACGCCCTCTGGGCAGCCCCGGCCGAGCCCGAACCGACCAATGGTGGCGTGGTGTCCATGGCAGACTTCCGCGCCCGCAGGAAAGCCTGACGTCACGCGATTTGTATGCGTTACGGAAGTGGACCTATCCTGCACTGAGCAGAGGTTAAGGCCCCGGTTGGATTTATTTCCAGCCGGGGTCTTTTTTGTCTGCCCTGTCATTTACGTTGAAGTTTCAAACCGAGGGGGTTTTATTGATGGTTGATCAGATTCGGCCTGTTATGGGATACGGGCCGAACGGGTGCACGCTGGCCGTCGCACGCGGGGAAGGCGAGTTCGGCACTATTGCCGAGCGCGTCGAGATTGACGGAGGCGAGGTGTGGGAAATCCATTGGCCGGACGGTATGACGGACCTTTGGTTTCAGGCATCAAGCAGCTAATGGCAACCAAAATGGCAACCACCAACATGGTGAGGGCGCCGCTCGGTTGAAACAGAAAGACCCCCGAATCCCTTTGTTCGCAAGGGTTTCGGGGGTCTTTTTGTTTGTGCCCCAGGTGGGACTCGAACCCACAACACGCGGATTTTAAGTCCGCTGCCTCTGCCAATTGGGCTACTGGGGCGCCCGCACCATGGTATCCCAGCTATAGCCCGTTGAACGGCTCCGCGTAGCGGAAGGTGCCCCGGACGCCGTCGGGCCATTCCGGCAGGGTCAGCAACTGGAAGTGGTCGCCCCACATCGCCTCAGGCGGTTGCACACCCACAGAGGTGGCAGGCACGTAGCCGAAGCGTGGGTAATAGAGCGGACTGCCCAGCAGTGCGATTCCGGGTTCTCCACGTGCTGTGGCGCGGGCCGCGGTCTCGCGCATCAGGGCTGAACCGACCCCCCGCTTCTGGAAGTGGGGAAGCACGCCTATGGGGCCGAGGGCAATGAGCTCCAGCTCCCCGATCCAGCCCCGCGTGCTGATCGCGTGGCCCACAATCTCCCCACCCATTTCCGCCACGATGCTGAACTCCGGAATGTACTCCGCGCACTCGAACAGCTCGCGCAGGAGCCCGACTTCGATCGGCGTGCCCTCGACAGGCTCGCCCGTCACTGGTGAGACGGCGAACGCGTTGGCTGTCAGCTCCAGGATCTCTTCCCGGTCCTCGGGCCGCTCAGATCGCAGGACGACACCACGAGCAAGCAGCCGGAGGACGTCCATGGCCCGTTCGGCATCGGCGGAAGGCACCAGGAGGTGGTCATGGTGGAAGCCGGCCAGGACATTGCAGCTGATCCCGGCGTGCGTCAACGCGGCGCTGACGGCAGCGGTGAGTCCTACGGCTTCAAGGGCCGAATGGACCTGGAGCGTGATCCACGTGGCGACAAAGTCGTACCTCAGGCCCAAAGAGTCCGCTTCGTCCCGCCGCAGGACAACCGTGAGGCCCTCGGCTTCGCGAACTGCCGCTTCGACGCCGCCCTCCAGGGGCCTGCCGTGCGGCCACAAGGCGTAAACGTAATCGCCCTCGCGGGCCACGGGGTGAAGGGATTCCAGCAGCGTCTTCAGATCGGTTTCACCGGACATGAAGACAGTCTAGGGGCGCAATGACCCGCGACCACCGTAACGCTACTGCTTAAACGCCGACGGCGACCACTCCCTGAAAGGGGGCGGCCGCCGTCGTGCGTGAACCAGTCGTGCGTGAACTACTTGGCGTCAGCAGTGACCGGAGTCTTGACTTCTTCGGCAACAGGCTTGGCTTCTACAGGAGCCGGAGCGGCAGCGGGCTTGGGAGCCGGCGTCGCTGCGGCCACGAAGGCACCGCGCGGGTTGTCGAGATCGATCAGCTGCGTGGTGTCGCGGCCTGCGAAGAAGGCCAGGATCCAGCCGAAGACAACGCGGAACTTGCGCTCAACCGTGGGCATGGCCATGCCGTGGTAACCGCGGTGCGCCAACCAGGCGAGGCCGCCCTTGAGGCCGATGCGGCCGAGCAGGTTGATATTGGCAACACCCTTCCACTCGCCGAAGCCGGCAACAGCACCAAGGTTCTTGTGCTTGTAGTCGTGCAGCGGCTTGTCCCAGCGTGAAGCCCACAGGTTCTTGGCGAGCTTCTTGGCCTGACGAAGAGCGTGCTGGGCGTTGGGGACGCAGGTACCGTCCGGCAGGCCCTTGCCCGTAAGGTCCGGAACAGCGGCGATGTCGCCGGCTGCCCAGGCGTTCTCCACGATGCCTTCGTCGCCTGCGATGCGCAGGTCCGGGAGGACGCGGACGCGGCCACGCGGTTCCAGCGGGAAGTCGGTGGAGCGGATCATCGGGTTGGCCTGCACGCCGGCAGCCCAAACCAGGGTGTCTGCTTCAACTTCCTGCGCCGGGGTCTTGTCCGGGAGGTTGATCAGTTTGAGGTTGCCCTCGGCGCTGTCAAGGGAGGTGTTCAGGAGTACTTCGATGCCGCGGCTGCGGAGGTGCTCCACAACCCATTCGGCCTGCGAAGCGGTGACCTCGGGCATGATGCGGCCCATGGCTTCGACGAGGATGAAGCGGACTTCTTCCTGGCGGATGCGCGGGTTGTTGCGGACTGCGGCGCGGGCGAGGTCTTCCATTTCGGTGAGGCACTCGATGCCGGCAAAGCCGCCACCGACAACCACGAAGGTCAGTGCCTTGGCGCGTTCCGCCGGGTCCGTCATGGTGGAAGCGGCTTCAATGCGCTCCAGGACCTTGTTGCGCAGTGCAACGGCTTCCTCGATGGTCTTCAGGCCGATGCCCTTGTCCGCGAGGCCCTTGATGGGGAAGGTACGGGTGATGGCGCCGGCTGCGATGACAACGTCGAAGTACGGGATTTCGAAGTTCTCGCCGCCATCGGACGGTGCGATGACCGCAGTCCGGTTGGCGTGGTCGATGCTGGTGACGCGGCCCTGGATGAGCTCAGTCTGCTTCAGGTGCTGGCGGTGGGAGACGACGGCGTGGCGTGCCTCGATGTTGCCACCGGCCACCTCCGGAAGGAAGGGCTGGTAGGTCATGTACGGCAGTGGATCAACGACGGTGACGATGCCGCCCGCGTTCGCGATCTTCTTCTGCAGTTTGAGGGCTACGTACAGGCCGACGTAACCGCCGCCGACGACGAGGACCCGGGGACGGTCAATGAGCTCAGGGGTGGTTGCCATGAATCCAGAGTACAGTACTTTGTGAAAATCTTCACTAACTACTTCCTGGCGGGCGGATCCACCTTCAAAAGAGCACCCGTTTCGGCTTCTTCGGGAACAGCCGGAGGGTTCCTGGAGACCTTGCGCAGTTGGATCGCAGCACCCGTCACGAGGGCGATGAACAGCGCTCCAAAGCCAAGCACGACGGCGGCAGGGAGGGCGTCATCGACGGTCGCCGGCGTCTTCGCAGCGGGAACGGTCGGGTCGGCCAGCGTGGGCGCTGCGCTGGTGGGGCTCGCGACCGGCGCCTGCGATGGCGTGCTGAAGTCGCCCCGGCGGTGGACACGGATCCAGTCGGCGATGGAACCAAGGGGGTTGCTGCTGGCCGTCGGTACCTCACTCTTCAACGCTGCCTCGGCATTCAGGATGCCGTAGCCGTACAGCGGATCCTTGCCCGGAGCTCCCGCATCCTTTGCGGTGGTGACAATCCTGTTGATGACCTGGGTGGCGCTCATCTCCGGCCACTTGGACCGGATGAGGGCAGCAACACCGGAAACGATGGGGGCCGCGCCGGAGGTGCCTGCCCATTCGGCGTACCCACCTCCAGGAATGCCGCCCACCAGGTTCTCGGCCGGTGCCGCCACGCCAATGCTGATGCCCTGCGACGAGGAATCCACGCTGGCGCGCCCCTCGCCGTCGAGCCCGGCGACCGTCAGGACACCGGGAATGGTCGCCGGGGCCCCGACCTGCACGTTACCGCCCACGCGGTTGCCCGCCGCAGCAACGATCACCACATCCTTCTGCTCGGCGTAGAGGAATGCCGCGTCCCAGCTCTGCGGCCAGTCCGGCGAGGTACTGCCGAGCGAGATGTTGATGACCTTGGCGCCGTTGTCCACTGCCCATCGCACAGCATCCGGAATCTGTTCCTGATCTGTTTTGCCACCAGGATTGGGTGACCCGAGCCAGGTTGAAACTGCAAGGATTTCAGCTTCAGGCGCGACGCCGGTGATCCCGTCCGGTCCCCCGGCAGGCGGGACAGTCGGTGGTCCGGGCGGACTCGCCGAAGCACTCGGTGACGGCGATGCCGTGGGGGTCGTATGACCGCGCCCGGCGAGCATCGTGGCAACCAGGGTCCCATGCTCGGTCTTGGCGCCGATGCTCTTCTGCCCGTTGGGTGCCCCGGCTCCCGAGACATCGGTTCCGCCGACCACCACGCCTTTGAGGTCCGGGTGGTTCCCGTCAATGCCGCTATCGATGATGGCAACCTTGACTCCCGCGCCCTTGGAAACCTGCCAGGCGTTGGTAACACCGGATTCCTTAAGCCAGAACTCTTTGTCCCGCCACGCGTCAGCGGTAGCGGCAGGAGCGGTCAACAATGCACCCGCCAGCGCCCCGCCTGCCAGTGCTGTGGCAAGGGCAGCGGAGACGGTGCGGCGAAAACGCAACGTCATTCGGCGTCCCGGATGCTCAGTGCGATGCCGTCCAGGATGTCGTGCTCACTGGAGACGGCAGTAGTGATCCTGCCGTCGCTGACGCTGGCCAAGCGGTCCAGGATCCGGCGCCACACCAAGGCGCCCGCGCCAATGACGTCCACGCGGCCGGGATGCATGTAGGGAAGCCTGGCGCGCTCCTCCCGCGTCATTTCCAGCAGGTTGGTGCAGGCATCACTGATGGTCTCAAGATCCAGTGACGCACCATGGATCCGGTCCGGCTGGTATTCGCTCAAGCCGAGCGCGTGCGCCGTAATCGTAGTGATGGAACCGGCCACGCCCACCACAGCTGTGGCGCGGTCAAGCGGCACCGCCTGCGCGGCAAGGTCCAGTGCGGCATCGACGTCGGCCTCGGCTGCGGCGATTTGCGCTTGCGTGGGCGGATCGCTGCGAAGGTGACGTTCAGTAAGCCTCACACAGCCGATATCCACCGAGCGGGCCGCGATCACACCGTCGGCGTCGCCCAGGACGAACTCGGTGCTGCCACCGCCGAGGTCCACCACGAGGATGGGGTCCTGTCCCGTCGCCGGCAGGACGCTGCTGGCACCGGCAAATGACAGCGCGGCTTCTTCTTCACCGGAAATCACCTCCGGTTCCACACCCAGGAGGTCCCGGATGCCGTCCACGAAGACCTGGCGGTTGCGGGCGTCACGGGTGGCTGACGTCGCGGCGAAACGGACCCGCCCGGCGCCGTGCACCTTGATGAGTTCGGCGTAGTCACGTGTTGCAGCGAACGTACGTTCCAGGGCCTCGGGGGCAAGTTCGCCCGTGGCATCAACGCCCTGGCCCAGGCGAACCACCCGCATTTCACGGACGACGTCAGCCAAGGGGCCCGATGCCCGGCCGGCCGAAGCATCGGCGATGAGGAGGCGGATCGAGTTGGTTCCGCAGTCGATCGCTGCCACGCGGCTCATGCAGTGCCTTCCTGGTGGCCTGACATGTCCGTCTTCGATTTCCGCACCGGCGCAGGGCGTCCAACGATGTCCGGCAATCCCTGCGGGCCGTGCCGGCTCAGGTCGCGCGAAGGAGCCTCTCCCGCTGTGTCCCAGGCGCCGTCGCAGTAGCAGCGGTCCTTGGTCCACCATTCGGTGATGGACTCCAGGGCCTCGTCCCCCAACGGGTTGACGCCCGGCCCTGCGGCCAACGAGTGGCCAACCAGGACATGCAGGCACTTCACGCGGGTGGGCATGCCACCGGCGGAGATGCCGTCAATTTCGGGCACCGCACCGGTCCCGGAGCGGTCGGCGATGTCGTTCCGGGCCTGAAGATAGGCCTCGTGGGCGCTTTGGTAGGTGCCCGCCAACTCTTGGTCAGCGGCCAGCCGGTCATTCATCTCGTTCATCAAGCCGCCCGCTTCCAGCCGCGACACCGCGGAGGTGATGACCGGGTGGGTCAGGTAGAACGTGGTGGGGAACGGTGTTCCGTTGCTGAGCCGTGGCGCAGTGGCCGCCACCAGCGGATTGCCGCAGACGCACCGTGCAGGGATCTCAACGACATCCCGGACCGGCCGGCCGAGCTGGCGGCTGAGGACCTCAAGATCGTGTGCTGATGGCTGGCGGGATTCCTGCGGCATGGCTGCCGTGTTCTCTTCCACTTGCGCTGCCAACCTTCCTGCCCTTGTTGCCGTGTCCATTGCGGACACGACGGCGGCGGGCACCGCGTCTAGTCAGTTGCCGATCGTCTGATTGACTCCCAGAGGGCATCGACCCAGGGCAGATTCTCCGGGTTGGCAGACGATCCGGAGCCGGTGCGGCCACCCGGCGTGCCGGCGGCTTCTTCTCCCCCAAACACCCAGTAACCCGTTTCACCCGGCATAACCATGTTAATGCGGTCGCGGGCCTGTTGTTTCACGTAGTTGGGGTCCTGCCACCGGGAAAGCTGTTTGTTCAGCTCGGTTTGCTCTGCTTTCCGGTCGGCAATCTCGGCCTCCAGCGCCGAAATTTCGGCGCGCTTCTCCAGGAAAATCTTCACCGTGGGGGCAAGCATGATGGTGATGGCTATCATCACGACCGCCAGCGCCAGCATCCTGCCGGAAAACGCCTTGGCTGGTACGGGATCGACGTCGCGATCGTCCTTGGCCGCGGGCTGCGGTTTGCTGGAGGCCTTGTCATTGGTCTTTGGGGTGGCCTTGGAGGTGGCCTTTCCAGCAGTGGACGCCGAGGGCTTCCTGCCCGTCGGAATCTTGCTGCCACCTGCCGGCGTCGACGGTTTTGGCGTGGATCGCGTGCCGCCGAACTCGGCTTTGATGACATCGCCGCCATCGGAACCAGGCTCGGTCGAACCTGTGCCGGCCGCACTCTTGGCTGCAGTCCGCGGACCAGCGCCGGCGGTCCGCGTTTCGCTGGATGGGCGGCCTGTACCGGAAGGGCCGCCAAGGGCGTCGGCCCTGGGTACCTTTGGACGACGGGTGGCCATGACACTCCTGTAATGCCCGGTGCTTGCCTGGCGGGTTGCTGCGCTTGCTGTTGCCGACCTGGCCCGCGTTAAACAGAACCGGTGGCCATGGTCATTCCACCATAGCCACCGGTTACGTGTTTTCGCTGAAGGCTAGCCCTTGAAACGCGGGAACGCGCTGCGGCCGGCGTAGCGTGCGGCGTCGTCGAGTTCTTCTTCGATGCGCAGCAGCTGGTTGTACTTTGCGACGCGCTCGGAGCGGGCCGGGGCACCGGTCTTGATCTGGCCCGCGTTGGTGGCAACGGCGATGTCAGCAATGGTGGTGTCCTCGGTTTCGCCGGAGCGGTGCGAGGTGATGGTGGTGTAGCCGGAACGCTGGGCCAGGGAAACGGCGTCGAGCGTCTCGGTCAGGGAACCGATCTGGTTGACCTTGACCAGCAGGGAGTTTGCCGTGGCAGCGTCGATGCCCTGCTGCAGGCGGACCGGGTTGGTGACGAAGAGGTCATCGCCCACCAGCTGGACCTTGTCACCGATGGTGTCGGTGAGGGTCTTCCAGCCTTCCCAGTCGTTCTCGTCCAGCGGGTCTTCAATGGAAACCAGCGGGTAGTCGGCAACGAGCTCAGCGTAGTAGGCGCTCATCTCGGTGGCGGAAAGTGCCTTGCCTTCGAACTGGTAGGCGCCGTCCTTGTAGAACTCGGACGATGCAACGTCCAGTGCCAGGGCGATGTCAGTACCCGGGGTGTAGCCGGCGTTCTTGATGGCTTCCTGGATCAGGTCCAGTGCAGCGCGGTTGGACGGCAGGTTGGGGGCAAAGCCACCTTCGTCGCCGAGGCCGGTGGAGAGGCCCTTTTCCTGGAGGACAGCCTTGAGGTTGTGGTAGACCTCAACACCCCAGCGCAGGCCTTCGGAGAAGGTCTCGGCACCGATCGGGGCGATCATGAATTCCTGGATGTCCACATCGGAGTCGGCGTGCGAGCCACCGTTGAGGATGTTCATCAGCGGAACGGGCAGGACGTGCGCGTTCGGGCCGCCCAGGTACTTGTACAGCGGCAGGTCAGCCGAAGCTGCGGCAGCGTTGGCAACGGCCAGGGAGACGCCGAGGATGGCGTTGGCGCCGAGCTTGCCCTTGTTGGGCGTGCCGTCGAGGTCAATCATGGCCTGGTCGATGCTGCGCTGGTCAGTGGCGTCGAAACCAATCAGGGCCGGGGAGATCTCGTCGATGACGGCGTCAACAGCCTTCTGGACACCCTTGCCGAGGTAACGGCCCTTGTCGCCGTCGCGAAGCTCAACGGCCTCGTGCTCGCCGGTGGAGGCACCGGAGGGAACTGCTGCACGGCCGATCTGGCCGTCGGAGAGCAGGACCTCAACTTCTACGGTCGGGTTTCCGCGGGAATCAAGGATCTCGCGTGCGTGGATGGCATCGATAAGCGCCATGGATGTGCTCCTTATGGGCAAATTACAGGAATGAGGAGGGAAATTCTCAACGTCCTCGTCGCTACTAGCGTAGTCGAGAGTGGCTTAGGTTACGGCACGGATTCCAACGGCTCACGTCATGAAGGCTTTGGTTGGCTGTTCTGAAACGATCGAACTGCCGAGCGGAGGGCCCGTTCGGCGTCGAATCCTTGTTCCCGGGCACCGGCAACGATGGCGAGCAGCAGCTCCCCGAGCGCCTCTTCCGAGGCCGGAATGACAGGAACTACGACGGCGGACATCGCGCCTTGTGCGTCGACGTCCAAGCCTGCGCGTACCGCACGATCCAAGGACTTCTGAGCCGCTGCCAACGCCGGAAGGTGCGGCGGAATGCCCTCAAAGGGATCTTTCCGCTCCGGCTTCTCCGCACGTTTGGCGGCGTCCCACGTGACGATGATTTCCTCGACACTGGCCGGGAAACTCTCCTGCAGGGAACCGTCCGCCTTGAAGACGTGCCCGTTCCGGCGGACCATCTTGGCGTTGATTCCGCGCGCCACGGCGTCAAAGTCGAAGCTGCCGCGCTCCTCGGCGAGCCGGGCATGAAGCACTACCTGTAGCAGCACATCGCCCAGCTCGCCGCGGAGCTCGCTGTCCCTCGCCGGGGAGTCACCGGCTTCTATCGAATCCACCACTTCGTAGGCTTCCTCGATCAGGTACTCCACCAGCGACTCGTGCGTCAGCGCACCCATCCAGGGGCAATGCTCACGCAGCGCGGCAACTGTCCCCAGCAGCTCCCCGACCCCGCAAGCCCGGCCGGGGACCCCCGCTGCCGTGGGCCCACCCATCAGGTCCGCGGGTCCGTCGGCGTTGTTAGCCGAGGTTGGCGTAGGCATCGTTGATGTACTCAACCAAGGCTTCACGCTCGTCCAGCGGCAGGAAGGCTGCTTCGGCAGCGTTGAGCGTCAGCTCGAGCAGGTCATCGAGGTCGTAGTCGAAGGTCTCCACGAGCAGTTCGAATTCGTCCGTCAGGGTGACGCCACTCATCAGGCGGTTGTCCGTGTTGATGGTGACGTTGAAGCCCAGCTGGAAGAGCATGTCCACCGGGTGGCTTTCGATGCCGTCGCCAAAACCGGAAATGGCACCGGTCTGGAGGTTGGACGACGGGCAGATTTCCAGGGCGATTCCGCGGTCGCGGACCCAAGCCGCAATGCTGCCGATGGTCACCATGCCGATGGTGTCTTCGCCGTCGTCGTCGGAGTTATCCTCAAACTCCACGCTGATGTCCTCGGCAATCCGTACGCCGTGGCCCAGGCGGAGGGCGCGGCCATCAACCAAGGCGGACTGGATGCTCTCCAAGCCCGCGGCTTCACCGGCGTGGACCGTGGCAGGGAAGTTGTTTTCAGCGAGGTAGGTGAAGGCTTCCTTGAAACGGGACGGCAGGAAGCCATCTTCGGCGCCCGCGATGTCAAAGCCGACCGCGCCGTTGGCGCGGTGGCGGACTGCGAGTTCGGCAATCTCCTGGCCACGGTCGGCGTGGCGCATGGCGGTGATGAGCTGGCCCACCTGGATCTGCTGGCCGCGCTCCTCGGCAGCGTCCACTCCGGCTTCGAGGCCGGTCTGGACGGCTTCTACAACGTCATCGAGGGTGAGGCCCTTCTGCAGGTGCTGCTCCGGCGCCCAGCGGACTTCGCCGTAAACCACGCCGTCCTCGGCGAGGTCTTCCACGAATTCCTTGGCGACCCTGAACAGGCCTTCCTTGGTCTGCATGACGGCAATGGTGTGGTCGAATGTCTCGAGGTAGCGCACCAGCGAGCCGGAGTCGGCGGACTCGCGGAACCATTCGCCCAGCGCCACGGGATCGGTGGACGGCAGCGTGTGGCCGACCTCCTCAGCAAGCTCGATGATGGTGGCGGGGCGTAGGCCTCCATCGAGGTGGTCGTGCAGGGAAACCTTGGGGAGGCTCTTCAAATCGAAGTCGAGGGCAGGGGCGGCGTCAAGTATGGGCTCAGTCACGTACTAACTGTAGGGGGACGGCAGGAGCTTAGCCAGCAGGCTTGGAGGCGTCGACGCCTGCAACGGCCTTCCGGACCGCATCCGACGCGTCTGATACGGGAGCATCCTCGCTGGGCACGTTTTCGCTGGGCACATCTTCGCTGAGGACATTTTCGCGGGGGGCTGTGCCTCGGGCGATATCCTTCTTTTCCAGGTACTTGTGCCACCAACGCAGGGCATGATCCACCACAATGCCCAGGACCACAGCGAAGGCAACCGCAATTCCTACGCCGAGGAGCGGGTTGTGGTGCACCCACTGACCCGCCAGCAGGCCAATGCCAATGGAGTAGGCCACCCAGGTAATGCAGGCGAACGCGTCCAGCCAGAAGAAGGTGCGGTGGCGAAAACCTGTTTGTCCGGCAACGTAGTTCACAGCCACGCGGCCCCACGGAATGTAGCGGGCCGTGAAAATCAACACTGCCCCGCGCTTGTCCAGCTCGTACTGCGCCCAGGCAAACATTTTCTGGACCTTGGGCCTGCGCATCCACTTCCAGCGGGTGAGGCCGATCTTCCGGCCGAGCATGTACGCCATATTGTCGCCCGCCATCGCGCCGACCAGCGCGGTGGCGCCCAGGATCCACAGGTTCGGTTCTCCGCTGTGAAGGGACAGCGCCGAGAGACCCACGATGGCTGTTTCGCTGGGAAGGATGGTGGCAAATCCGTCAATGAAGAAGAAGACCAGGAGGACCGGGTATATCCAGGGCTGCCCGGCTGCATGCTCGAGCATTTGGTTCAAAAACTCCACGCGGCGGTAGCTCCTAGGCGAATATGACTTGACAGTGTGACGGAAGTCGCTCTTAGTGTCCCATGGCCGGGACGTCGTTCGCTACGCCCCAGCCGAGGGATCACGCGTTTAACGCTATAGGTGACGGGGCCGTTTATTCGTCCACCGCCGGGCTGATCTTCCGGAGCCTTCCCTGTCATACCGTGGGTGGAGGCGGTGCCTCTTCCTCAGGGATGTTCTTGCCATCCAACGGCACGGATCCACGGACTTTGCTGATGATCCGATCGATGATGACCCCCAGGATCACGGCAACCACGATGGCTATGACGGCACCCAGGAGATGGTTGTCCTCGAACCAGACTCCGAAGAAGTAGCCGAGAATCACCGAATACGTGGCCCACAGGATGGCCGACAGGGCAGTGAGGGCAACGAAGCGGCGATGGTGGAAATGAGTGGCGCCCGCCGTCAGGTTGACCGCCACCCTCCCGATGGGGATGAACCGGGCCACCATGATCAGCGAGGCCGAACGCCGTCGGAGTTCCTTGCCTGCCCAACGGAAGGCGCCCTGCATCCGCTGGGTGCGCATCCAACGCCACCGCGCGATACCGATCCGACGGCCAATAATGTAGGCGATGTTATCCCCGGAGAAGGCCCCGATGGCTGCCATCAGGCCGAGCAGCCATACGTTGGGCGAGCCGCTGCTTCCGGACACTGCGCTCAGGCCCACCACCACGGATTCGCTGGGGATGGGCGGAAAGAATCCATCAATCACGCAGCAGGCCAGCACCAGGAACAACACCCACGGCTGCTCGGCCGCGGCGAGGATGAAATCGTTGATGCCCTGCACGGTTTCCTTACGGTAGCCGGCTCCCCCACAGGCGCCGGATGACTGGTGTTCCGGGCCGTCCTTGGCGAACGGCCCGGAACACTTAAGCCTAGGCGATGCGATCGATGATGAGCTGGTGCGCCGGGCGTGATCCTTCGGGCGCAATCACTACAGCATCCTGGAGTGCCTCCTTGGCCCGTTCAAACTTCTCCGGAGTATCCGTCAGGAGTGTCATCAACGGTTCACCGGCACGGACCAGCGCACCGGGCTTGGCATGCATCCTCACACCGGCGCCGGCTTGGACCTGGTCTTCCTTGCGGGCACGGCCGGCGCCGAGGCGCCAAGCGGCCACACCCACGGAGAGCGCATCCAGTTCCACCAGGACACCGTCCGCGGGAGCATACACAACCTCGGATTCCCTGGCCACCGGCAGAGCAGCACGCGGGTCCCCGCCCTGCGCCTCGATCATCCGGTTCCAGACATCCATGGCACGCCCGTCCTTGAGCGCCGCAGCGGGATCGGCGTCGTGGATGCCGGCGCCTGCCAGCATCTCCTCGGCCAGGCGGACGGTCAGCTCGACGACGTCTTCCGGACCGCCGCCGGCAAGGACCTCCACTGATTCCTCAACTTCGATCGCGTTTCCAGCGGTCAAGCCGAGCGGCGTGGACATATCCGTGATCAGGGCGACGGTGTGCACGCCGGCGTCCTTGCCCAGGGCCACCATGGTCTCGGCAAGCTCGCGGGCCCGCGCCTCGTCCTTCATGAAGGCGCCGGAACCAACTTTGACGTCCAGCACCAATGAACCCGTGCCTTCCGCGATCTTCTTGCTCATGATCGAGGACGCAATCAGCGGGATGGCTTCCACCGTCCCCGTGACGTCGCGCAGCGCGTACAGCTTCTTATCCGCAGGAGCCAGCCCGGAGCCTGCGGCGCAAATGACTGCACCGACGTCCTGGAGTTGGGCCATGATCTCTTCGTTGCTCAAGTTGGCGCGCCAGCCGGGGATGGCTTCCAACTTGTCCAACGTTCCGCCGGTGTGGCCCAGGCCGCGGCCTGACAGTTGCGGAACCGCGACGCCGAAGACGGCAACCAAAGGAGCCAACGGCAGCGTGATCTTGTCCCCGACCCCACCGGTGGAGTGTTTATCGCTGGTAGCCTTCATGCCGCCGTCGGGCCTTGTCAGGGACGAAAAGTCCATCCGCTCGCCCGAGGCGATCATGGCGGCAGTCCACCGCGAAATCTCGGCGCGGTCCATGCCGTTGAGCAGGATGGCCATGTTCAGTGCGGCCATCTGCTCCTCGGCAATGACCCCACGGGTGTAGGCGTCGATGGTCCAGTCGATCTGCTCGGGCGAGAGAGTGCCCTTGTCACGCTTGATGGAAATGATCTGGACGGCGTCGAACGCTTCAGTGCTGGTCACGTGGTTTCCTCCAGGTTTTCGGGACCAAAGGCGTCAGGCAGGACCTGGTCCATGGTTTTGATGCCCTGCGTGGTCATGAGCTGCATGCCTGGCGCCCTGAATTCGTAGAGCAGCTGGCGGCAACGCCCACACGGCATGAGGATGTTGCCGCCGCCGTCCACGCAATAGAAGGCGGCAAGCCTGCCACCGCCGGTCATGTGGAGCTCCCCCACCAAGGCACATTCGGCGCAAAGCGTCAGGCCGTAGCTGGCATTCTCCACGTTGCAGCCGCTGACAATCCGGCCGTCCTCGGTGAGGGCCGCGGCCCCCACCGGGAACTTGGAGTACGGCGCATAGGCACGCGCCATGGCCTGCTTTGCCGCATCTTCCAGAGCGGGCCAGTCGATGTCATTCGCCGGCATCGTCAACCCTTCACGTACGGTATGCCGCTTGCGGCCGGTGGCCGCGACTTACCCACCAAACCGGCGACGGCGAAGATGGTCACCAGGTATGGCAGCATGGCCATGAACTGGCTGGGCACCGGAGTACCGATGATGCCCAGGATCGACTGCAGGTTGTAGGCGAAGCCGAACAGCAGCGACGCGAGGAAGGCACCGATCGGGTTCCATCGTCCGAAGATCAGGGCAGCCAGTGCGATGAAGCCGCGGCCACCGGAGATGTCCTTCGTGAAGGAGTCGATGGTCACCAGCGTGAACACTGCTCCACCGATGCCCGCGATGGCGCCACCCAGGGTGACGTTCCAGAAGCGGGTGGCGTTGACGTTGATACCGAGCGTGTCAGCAGCCTGCGGGTGCTCACCGACTGCGCGGACACGCAGGCCCCAGCGGGTCTTGAAGAGGCCGAACCACACCACGGCAACGGCTATGTACATGAGGTAACCGGCGATGGACTGCTCAAACAGGATGGGTCCGATGATGGGGATATCCGAAAGCAGCGGGATCGGCAGGATGTCCAGGCGACCCGGGGTGTTGAACTGCTCCTTGTTGGGAACCATGAGGGTGCCGTACAGGAAGCCGGTGAGGCCCGAGACCAGCACGTTCAGGACAACGCCCACAATGATCTGGTTGACCAAGTACTTGATGCTGAACACGGCGAGGACCATGGACACCGCGGCACCAGCGGCAGCGGCTGCAATCAGGCCGATGTAGGGGCTGCCCGTCATGGTGGCTACCAGGGCAGCAGTGAAGGCACCGCCCAGCAGCTGGCCTTCAATGGCAATGTTGACCACGCCCACGCGCTCACACAGCACGCCTGACAACGAACCGAAGACGAGCGGCACCGCCAGTGTCACCGAACCCGCGACCAAGCCTGCCAGCGAAATGGACGGCTGCCGCGCACCCGCCACAATCCACACGAGCAAGGCGAAGACGAAGACGACGGCGAAGGCGATCGGCAGCCACTTGGGCGAACGCTCCCCCTGTGTCCAGAGGTAAATCGAATAGGCGGCCATGGCAAGGAGCAGAATGCCGAAGACAACGCCGCCCACCTGCCCGGGAATCATAAGAGCGGGGACGGCAACGGCGTCGCCGGCGTCGCTGATCTTCATCTCGGCCGTCTGGTCCGGGCCCAGGAAGCCGAAGAAGACCAGGGCAATGAGTGCAAGGATGCCCAGCGACAACGGGGCCTTCATGGACGGCCGGAACGCCGGAAGGGCTGTTGAACCCGGCTTTGGAGCTGTAGTCGTCGCGCTCATTTGGCACCTCCGGAGGCGTTGACGAGGGCAGCCTTGGGAGCCGCTTTCGGTGTCTTGTTCTTCTTCTTGGGCTCAAGCCGGAAGATCGACCTGATGAGCGGCGGTGCTGCGATGAACAGGACGATGAGGGACTGCACCACCAGCACGATGTCGATGGGGGTTCCCGTCTGGATCTGCATCTGCACTGCCCCCGCGCGGAAAGCTCCGAACAACAGGCCGGCAAAGAACGTACCCCACGGGGTACTGCGGCCCAGTAGGGCAACGGTGATGGCATCAAAGCCGATCTGGGCTGCGACGCCGCCGGTGAGCACCTTTTCGGTACCGGCAACCTGCGCTATACCACCGAAGGCCGCAAGGGCACCAGCCATTGCCATCACCAGGATGGTGGCACGGGATACCTTGACCCCGGCAGTCCGTGCTGCGACGGGGTTGGCACCAACGGCGCGGAACTCGAAGCCGATGGTGGACCGGTTCAGCAGCCACCACACGCCATAGGTCAGCGCTATTGCTACGAGGAAGCCCACGTGGAGCCTGGATCCCGGGATCAGGACCGGGTAGGTTGCTGATTCGTCGAGGCGGGGCGAGATAGGGCTGTTATCCCCCGGACGCCGGAACGCAGCGGTGTTCAGCAGGAAGTCCAGCAGGAACAACGCCACATAGTTCAGCATGATGGTGACGATGACCTCATGCGCACCGGTCCGTGCTTTGAGGATGCCAACAATCGCGCCCCAAAAAGCACCGCCCAGGACACCCATGATGATGACCACCAGCAAGTGCAGGCCGAACGGCAGGTGCCAGGCGAACCCGACATAGGCTGCGAGGGTCGCACTGATAATGATCTGGCCCTGCGCACCAATGTTGAACAGGCCGGCCCGGAAGGCCAAGGCAACGCCAAGGCCGGCGCAGATGAGCGGGGTTGCCACGGTCATGGTTTCCAGAAGTGGCTGGAGGCCTTGCCGCGGGTTAAAGATTGAACCCTGGAACAGGGCAACGTAGCTCTCTGTCATGGCAGACCACAAGGCGCTCAGGAAGTCCGTGGGCCGCGCGAACAGGTAGGCTGCGGTTTTGGCAACCTGCGCGTCCGTGCTGGCGATCAACAGGCCGCCCAGGAACAGCGCCACGATGACGGCGAGCACGGACACAAAGCCGTTGCCCATCACGATCCGGCGCATGAGGCTGCCCTGCTGCGACCCGGTGTCGCCGCTCTGGGAAGACACCGGCACGATGGAGGGCTCCAGCATGCCGCCTGCAGTATCGAGTGAGACATCAGCCGCGCGGAGGTCCGCTGTGGACTGGTCCTCTGCGGGCAGGGCGGGTGTTGGTTCGCTCTTGGACTGATCGTTCTCAGTCATCGGAGCCTCCTTCCGGGCCGACGCCGGCCATCATCAAGCCGAGGGTGTCGCGGGGCGTTCCAGCAGGGACGATGCCCACGAGCTTGCCCTTGTACAGCACGGCAATCCGGTCTGCGAGTTCAATGACCTCATCAAGTTCGGTGGACACGATCATGACCGGCGTTCCGACGTCCCGCTCGGCAACGATGCGCTTATGCAGGAACTCGATGGAGCCAACATCCACGCCACGGGTTGGCTGGCTGGCGATGAACAAGCGCAACGGCCTGGACAACTCGCGGGCCATGACCACTTTTTGTTGATTGCCACCAGACAGTGTTCCGGCGGCCGACCCTGCGGAAGGGGTACGGATATCGAATTCGTCGATCTTGGCTTTGGCATGCTCGGCAACCTTGGCCGGCTTCATGCTGATGCCACTGGCGAACGGCGCCTGGTCATACAGGTCCAGTACCAGATTCTCTGCCACGGAGAAGGGCCCAACCAGTCCATCGACGGTACGGTCCTCCGGGACGAAGCCGACGCCCGAACGCAATACGTCCTTGACCGGAAGGCCCAGCAGTTGCTTGCCGTCCAGGGTCACCGAACCTGTGACGTGCTCCTGCACGCCCAGGATGGCTTCGGTCAGTTCGGTTTGGCCGTTTCCCTGGACACCCGCGACGGCGAGGATCTCGCCTTGGGCGATAGTGAAGCTGATCCCATCCACCACGTTGGTGCCGTTGGCTGCGCGAACAGTCAGGTTCTCCACGACAAACGTGGTTTCCTTCGGCTGTGCGGGAGCCTTGTTCAAGCTCAGGCTGACCGGGCGGCCCACCATCATGGAGGCCAGTTCGGTGGCCGAGGCAGACGGAGGAGCGTCGCCCACCACTTTTCCGCGGCGGATGACGGTGATCACGTCCGAGACAGCCTTCACTTCACGCAGCTTGTGCGAAATGAAGACGATGGACGTGCCGCCGGCTTTGAGTTGGCGCATGATGTCCAGGAGTTCATCGGTTTCCTGAGGCGTCAGGACAGCCGTGGGTTCGTCAAGGATGAGGACTTTGGCTTCGCGCACCAGTGCCTTGATGATCTCCACGCGCTGTTGAACGCCCACGGGGAGGTCCTCCACCAAGGCGTCGGGGTCCACGTCGAAGCCGTATTTATCGGAAATCTCCCGGATCTTCTTACGGGTTTCATCCATGCTGAGGATGCCGCCAAAAGCGGTCGGTTCCGCGCCGAGGGCCACGTTTTCCGCCACTGTGAAGACGGGGACCAGCATGAAGTGCTGGTGCACCATGCCGATACCTGCCGCCATTGCATCACCGGGGCCGCGGAAGTTGACGGGCTGGTCGTCCACCAGGATCTGGCCAGCCGTGGGCTCATAGAGCCCGTACAGCACGTTCATGAGGGTTGATTTGCCGGCACCATTTTCGCCGAGGAGGCAATGGATCTGGCCGGATTCGACCACGAGGTCGATGTCTTGGTTGGCGTAGAAGGTCCCGAAGGCTTTCGAGATCCCCTTCAATTCGAGTTTCACAACTCCCACCGTTCTGTGAGTCCAGGGACTTACTGCAGACAAGCCATTGGCTTGGCCTCAGCCTAGTCAGGGCAAAAACGCGCCGCCAGTACCGGGGCTCGGTACTGGCGGCGCGTCCAGGAATTGTTTACTTCTTGGGGCTCGCTGCCGATTCGACAACCAGCTTGCCGGAGACGATGTCGGCCTTCAGGGCATCGAGCTCGGACTTGGTTTCAGCAGTGACAGCGGAGTCAAGATCGTGGAACGGTGCGATGGCAACGCCATCGTTCTCCAACGTCCCGACATAGGCTGCGTTGTTGAACTTGCCTTCCGTGTCGTCCTTCACCACGGCTTCAACGGCTTCACCCATCTGCTTGACCACGGAGGTCAGCATGAGGTCCTTGTACTCGGGAGCGGTGAGGTAGCCATCGGAGTCAACCCAGATGAGCTTGACGTCCTTGCCGGCAGCCTTGGCTTCCTTCAGCGCAGCACCTGCACCCTTACCAACGGGGCCGGCTACAGGCATGATGATGTCTGCACCCTGGTCCAGCAGGTTGATGGTGACCTGCTTGCCGGTGTCCTGCTTTTCGAAGTCACCCGTGAACGAACCGTCCTGGGTGGTCTTGTCCCAGCCGACAACCTGGACGGTCTTGTTCTTGGCTTTGTTGTAGGCCTGGACGCCGTCGTAGAAGCCGTCCATGAAGATGGTGACTGTGGGGATCTTGATGCCGCCGAAGGTGCCCACCTTGCCGGTCTTGGTGGTGGCCGCAGCCGCGTAACCGGCCAGGTAAGCCGCCTGTGCCGTGTCATACACGATCGGCTTGACGTTGGCGATCGGCGTCTCATACGTGTAGTCGACGATCGCGAAGTGCTTGTCCGTGTTCTTCTCGGCGGCGGCCTTGGTGGCATCGCCCAGGAGGAAGCCGACGGTAACCGTAAGGTTGCAGCCAGCGGAAATCATGCCGTTGAGGTTGGTTTCGAAGTCGCTGTTGGCCTTCGATTCGGCCGACTTCACCGTGATGCCTAGATCAGTCTCGGCCTTCTTGAGGCCTTCGAACGAGGACTGGTTGAAGGACTGGTCATCGAATCCGCCGGAGTCGGACACGATGCATCCAACAAAGTCGCTCTTGGTGGCAGCGCCGGATCCGGCGTCGGGGGCCTGTCCACAACCGGTCAGCAGGAGCGCTGCTGCGCCGACGGTGGCAACACCGGCCATTGAACCGCGCTTCAGGGTGGCACGCAGTGGTTTCTTCAATTTTCCTCCAGGAAGAAAGTGATTGGCGCTACGACGGATGGTCAATGAGTGTCCGTTTCCTATACCTGAGGCAGAAATTCTGTTTTCACTGATGCTCGCAGCTGCGCCTAAGCGCATTGATGTCACCAACACTAGTGGCCTGGAACACACCCAGCTACCACAAATGATCACTCCAGGTCAGATTGTTGACCTTTTGTTACCAAGCAGTAGCCGGGTGTGCAAGTCACACGCGCTTCACCTGTGGATTAGAGGCGGACGAGCATCTTTCCGGTGTTTGCGCCATCGAGCAGATCAATGAAGGCCTGCGGTGCATTCTCCAGTCCATCGACGATTGTCTCGTCGTAGCTGACGCTGCCGTCGGCCAGCCAACCGGCCATGTTCTGCGCGAACTCCGCGGCGTGCTGGCGTTGTCCGCCCACCAGGAATCCACGCATCGTCAGCTGCTTCCCGATGGCCACTGCCAGGTTCCTCGGCGCAACCGGGGGCTCGGTGGAGTTGTACTGTGCGATGGCGCCGCACATTGCTACCCGTCCACCAACGGTGAGGGTCGCCAAGGCCGCTTCGAGGTGCTCGCCGCCGACGTTGTCGAAGTACACGTCGATGCCGCGCTCCCCCGCCGCCTCACGGAGCTGCTCGAGCACCGGGGCGTCGTTGTAGTTGAACGCGGCGTCAAAGCCAAGCTCCAGCAGGCGGGCAACCTTCTCCGGCGACCCGGCGCTGCCGATGACCTTTGACGCGCCCATGGCCTTGGCGATCTGGCCCACCATCGAGCCGACGGCACCCGCCGCACCGGACACGAAGACAACCTCGCCCTCCTTGAACTCAGCCACCTTGAGCAGTCCGGCGTAGGCAGTCAGCCCTGTCATGCCCAGCGCGCCGAGGAACGCTGACGTTGGAGCGAGTCCGCTTGGGACCGGCGTCGTCGCGGCGGCGTCCACCACAGCGTGCTCGCGCCACCCCAGTTGATGCACGACGACGTCACCCACCTTGTGCGCGTCCGAACGGGACGCGATCACCTCACCCACCGCACCGCCGTCGAGCGCTGCATCCAGGCGGAAGGGCGCAGAGTAGGACTTGACGTCGTTCATGCGGCCGCGCATATAGGGGTCCACGGACATGAATTGGTTCTTCACCAGGACCTGACCCTCGGCGAGCTCGGGAACCTGGGCCGTTGCCAACCGGAAGTTCTCCGGGGCCGGCCTGCCGATCGGGCGCGAGGCGAGCTGGATTTCGCGGGTTTCCGTTGCGGGGGCGCTCATGCTGCGAACTCCACGAGCTTGAGGTCTACGGCCATGTTGCCGCGGGTCGCGTTGGAGTAAGGGCAGATCTGGTGCGCCTTGGCCATCAGCTCTTCAGCCGTGGTGCGGTCCAGCGCGGGCAGGGCGACCTCCAACTCCGCGGCCAGGCCGTAGCCTTCGCTGTCCGTCAGGGCGCCGAAGTGGATCTTGGCAGCGACGGCGGAATCGCTGAGGTCGGCGCGCTCCTTGCGGCCCACCAGGCGGAGGGCTGAGTGGAAGCAGGCAGCGTAGCCGGCTGCGAAAAGCTGTTCCGGGTTGGTGCCTTCACCGTTGCCACCGAGTTCCACGGGGCTGGCGAGTGCTACATCCAGTTTGCCGTCATTCGTGCGGGCGTTGCCGTCGCGGCCTTCGCCGGAGGCCAATGCCTCGGCAGTGTAGAGAGTCTTCATGGTGTTTCCGTTTCTCTTCGGGAATGGATGTCTCGGGATTTTCCGGGAGTCTGTCAGAGTGAGCTGTTCAGCGCTGCCGTGAGCTTGCCGAGGGTTGCGTGCAGTTGTTCAATCTCGTCGGCGGAGAGGCCTGCGGCGTCGGCGAGGCGCTGGGGCACGGCCTGGGCGCGGCCGCTCAAGGCGGTCCCGGCGTCGGTCAGGACGACGTCCACGCGGCGCTCGTCCTCTGCGGAGCGGCGGCGTTCCACCAGGCCCAAGGCTTCGAGCCGCTTGAGCAGGGGCGAGAGCGTTCCGGAATCGAGGCCCAATTCGGCACCGAGGTCGCGAACACTCCGCGGCTCCTGCTCCCACAGGACCAGCATCACCAGGTACTGCGGGTACGTCAGGCCGAGGTCCTCCAGCACGGGGCGGTAGACCGCCGTCGCAGCTTTGGAAGCCGAATACAGCGCAAAGCAAACCTGGTGGCGGAGGCGGGGTGCATCACTCATGGATAAAACGATAGCGCACAATTCAATTGCGCACAACTCATCTTCGCCTGATGCGACTCAGTGGGTTTACTGCTCGAGGGGTTACTGCTCGAGGTCGCGGATGGTACGGAGGGCAGCTGCGGTCAGGACGCGGATGGCGTAGCCGAGGGCGCGTTCGTCCACGATGAAGTCGCCGCGGTGAAGATCGTATTCTTCGCCGCCGGGCGTGTGCGTGCCGAGGCGCATCATGGCGCCGGGAAGGTCGGCCAGGAACCAGGCGAAGTCCTCCCCACCCATGGACTGCGGGGTCAGGACCACTGCGTTCTCACCCAACTCCGCGCGCGCGGAGGCTTCGATGAGGGCTGTCTCATGCTCGGAATTGACCACCGGGGGCACGCCGCGGGTGTGCTCCATGTGGACGTCCACGCCGTAAGGGGCAGCAACCTGCTTCACCACTTCGTCCAGCAACTCCCCCGCGCTGTGCCAGGCGTCGCGGTCAAGGCAGCGCATGGTTCCGGCCATGTAGCCGGAGCCGGGGATGGCGTTGGGCGCAGAGCCGGCGGAGATCTGGCCCCAGACAACGGACACGCCACTGCGGACATCCACGCGGCGGGAAAGAACAGCAGGGACGTTGATGGCGATCTGCGACAAAGCGAAGACGAGGTCCTCGGTCAAGTGCGGCCTGGACGTGTGGCCGCCCCTGCCGGAGAGTTCAATTTTGATGGTGTCCGACGCCGAGGTGATGGCCCCGATGCGGGTGCCGATCTGGCCCACGTTGATCCGGGGATCACAGTGCAGCGCCAGGATACGCGGCACACCTTCAAGCACTCCCTGCTCGATGCAGGACAACGCGCCACCGGGCATGGTTTCCTCGGCAGGCTGGAAGATGATCCGGACCGTGCCACCCAGCGGATTGTTCTTGTGCATCCGCTGCAGCGTCAAGGCAATGCCGAGCATGGCAGTGGTGTGGACGTCGTGCCCGCAAGCATGGGTAACGCCATGGTTCTTCGACGCGAACGGCAGTCCGGTTTCCTCAATGATCGGCAGGGCGTCGATGTCCCCGCGGAGGGCGGTGGCAATGGGGCCTTCGCCCACATCAACCGTCAGCCCGGTCTCTTCCAGCCGCCGCGGCTTCAGCCCGGCTGCTTCAAGCCGCTCCACGAGCTTGTCCGTGGTACGGAATTCCTTGAAGGACAGCTCCGGGTGCGCATGGAGGTCACGCCGGAATTCGATCAGTCCGGGAAGCAGTTCATCAACCCAAGGACTCACCACGGGAGCGGGCTCGGTTTCAGTCGTGTAATTGCGCACGTCACAACTCTAGCCATGCGTGGCCCTCGAAGAACGAAAGCCACCTCTTGGTTACGCTGCGTTCAGCGGCAGGACAACCAAAAAGGTGGCTCACGGTATAAGCGGGTTGCTTTACAGCACGTCCGTATCGCCGCTGGCTTTGAGGGCGTCAACCGTACCTTTGACCAGTTGGGCATGTTCCTTGGTGGTGACCAGGAGCGCGTCCGGGGTGTCCACGATGACTACGTCCTTGATGCCGATCAGGGCGATAACGCGCTTGGTATCGGAGACCACCACCCCGCTGGCATTTTCAGCAAAGACGCGCGCGCCCTCACCAAGCACCGTCACTTCGTCGACGTCGCCGGCGTTGTTGAGGCGACCGATCGCGGCAAAGTCGCCAACGTCGTCCCAACGGAACGTGCCAGGCACGACGGCGACATCGCCGGCCGCCGCTGCGGGCTCGGCCACCGCGTAGTCAATGGCAATCTTGGGCAGGGTGGGCCAGACACGGGCGGTCACCTCGGCGCGCTGCGGCGTATCCCAGGCCTCGGCGATTTCCTGCAGGCCCGCGAAGAGCTCGGGCTGGTTGGCTTCCAAGTGCTTGAGCATGAGGGCCACAGGAGCGACGAACATGCCGGCGTTCCAGACATAGTCCCCTGCCTCGACGTACTTATTGGCAACTTCCTGGCTGGGCTTCTCCACGAACTCCGCAACTGCAAGCGCGTTGGGAGCGCCTTCGACATGGAGGGCTGCACCGGAACGGATGTAACCGAAACCAGTAGACGGGTGCGTTGGCTTGATGCCGATGGTGACGATCTTTCCCATGGCTGCGGTATAGATCGCTTCGCGCACGGTTTCCTGGAAGAGATTGTCCGGACTGATGACCTGGTCTGCGGCGAAGGAGCCCATGATGGTGTCCGGGTCCCGGCGATACAGGATGGCAGCGGCCAGTCCAATGGCGGCGCCGGAGTCCTTGGGCTCGCTTTCGAGCACCAGTTCGTCGTCCCCTACTTCGGGGAGCTGGCGGCACACTGCGGCGCGGTGTGCCTCGCCGGTTACTACGAGCACCCGCTCGCCGGCCAGCGGCTCAAGGCGGTCGTAGGTGGCCCTCAACAACGTGCTGCCGGAACCGGTCAGATCGTGGAGGAACTTGGGCGCGGCGGCACGCGAGAGCGGCCACAGCCTGGTGCCCACACCGCCCGCCGGAATGACCGCATGGAAGCGGTTCATGGGCGATTCCGGGTATTTCGCGTCTTCTGTACTCACCGCAACACTTTATCCGACGCAGCCGGGAAGCCCCGCAGAACGCCACGCATGTGGTGTTCGTCTCAAGCACTGGCCAAAATTGCCTGAATACGGGCAGGAAACATGGAATTAACAAGCAGAGAAGCCAGTCCTAAATTGAATATGCTGTTAGCGAAGCCTAGATTTAGGCGTGAGCTACGAGTGCTCTCGCAGCAGGCGTTCCCCCCGCATGGATCCCATGCCAGCGCCGCTGTGTTGCAGGAAGGTTTAATCAGTGCCGACAAAACCAGCTGGCACCTTGTACCGCGGCCGTGAAGGCATGTGGTCCTGGGTTGGACACCGTATTACCGGTGTAGTGATCTTTTTCTTCTTGTTGGTCCATGTGCTGGACACCTCATTGGTGCGCGTGTCCCCTGAGGCCTACACGGCCGTCATTGGTGCTTACAAGAACCCCCTCATGGCCCTGGGGGAAACGGGCCTGGTCGCTGCGATCATCTTCCACGCCTTCAACGGCCTGCGCGTGATCGCCATCGACTTCTGGAAGAAGGGCGCAAAGTACCAGCGCCAGATGCTGTGGATCGTGCTTGCGCTGTGGCTGGTCACGTTCGCCGGCTTCGCCATCCGCCACCTTTCCCTCGCGCTGGGAGGCCACTAAGCCATGACAACCATCGAATCCCCGCGTTCCGGGAAGATCGCCCCGAAGTACAACCGCACAGGCTCCAGCCGCGGCAACTTCGAGATGATCGCCTGGCTCTTCATGCGCCTCTCCGGCATCGTCCTGGTGGTGCTGATCTTCGGCCACCTCTTCGTGAACCTGTTGGTGGGCGAAGGCATCCACGCCATCGACTTCGGCTTCGTAGCCGGCAAGTGGGCAGATCCCTTCTGGCAGTTCTGGGACCTCGCCATGCTCTGGCTTGCCATGCTGCACGGCACCAACGGCGTCCGCACCATCATCAACGACTACGCCGAGAAGGACTCCACGCGCTTCTGGCTCAAGATGGTCCTTTACGCGGCCACCCTGGTCATCATCATCCTGGGCACCCTGGTGATCTTCACCTTCAACCCGTGCCCCGTGGTGGACGGCGTTCAGCTTCCCGGCGGATTCTGCCCGGCCCCGTAGAGGCCGTGCCACAGCGGCGCTGCCGGTTTGATACGGCACGCCTGACGTAGCGGAGCAGCCTCCGCCGACCATCTGATTTTTGAAAGAGAGAGCATCTGGTATGCAGGTCCATAAGTACGACGTCGTCATTGTCGGTGCAGGTGGCGCCGGCATGCGCGCCGCGATCGAGTCCGGTCAGCGCGCACGCACAGCGGTACTGACCAAGCTCTACCCCACCCGCTCGCACACCGGTGCAGCCCAGGGTGGAATGTGTGCAGCACTGGCCAACGTCGAAGAAGACAACTGGGAATGGCACACCTTTGACACCATCAAGGGTGGCGACTACCTGGTTGACCAGGACGCAGCCGAGGTCATGGCGAAGGAAGCCATCGACGCCGTGCTGGACCTGGAAAAGATGGGCCTGCCGTTCAACCGCACGCCCGAGGGCCGGATTGACCAGCGTCGCTTCGGTGGCCACACCCGCGACCACGGCAAGGCCCCCGTCCGCCGTGCTTGCTATGCGGCAGACCGTACCGGCCACATGATCCTGCAGACGCTGTACCAAAACTGCGTCAAGCACAACGTTGAGTTCTACAACGAGTACTACGTCCTGGACCTGCTGATCGTCGAAGAAGACGCAGTGCGCGAAGACGGTACTCCGTACAAGCAGAAGCGTGTAGCCGGCGTGGTCTCCTACGACCTCGCTTCCGGTGAACTTCACGTCTTCCAGGCCAAGTCCGTGGTGTTCGCCTCCGGCGGCGCGGGCAAGGTCTTCAAGACCACCTCAAACGCCCACACCCTCACGGGCGACGGCATGGGCATCGCGTTCCGCCGCGGCATCCCGCTGGAAGACATGGAGTTCTTCCAGTTCCACCCGACCGGCCTGGCCGGCCTTGGCATCCTCCTCACCGAGGGTGCACGTGGTGAAGGTGCCATCCTGCGTAACTCCGAGGGTGAGCGCTTCATGGAGCGCTACGCCCCCACCATCAAGGACCTTGCACCCCGTGACATCGTGGCCCGCGCCATGGCGAACGAAGTGCGTGAAGGCCGCGGCTGTGGCCCAAACAAGGACTACGTCCTCCTGGACCTGACCCACCTTGAGCCGGCGCATATCGAGGCCAAGCTTCCGGACATCACGGAGTTCGCCCGCACCTACCTGGGTGTGGAACCGTTCACCGATCCTGTTCCCGTTTTCCCGACGGCGCACTACGCCATGGGCGGCATCCCCACGAACATCACCACCGAGGTGCTGCAGGACAACGACACGATCGTGCCGGGCCTCTACGCAGCCGGTGAAGTTGCCTGTGTGTCCGTACATGGCTCCAACCGCCTCGGCACCAACTCGCTCCTGGACATCAACGTCTTCGGCAAGCGCGCCGGCATTGCCGCCGCTGAGTACTCCAAGACGGCCGATTACGTCGAGTTGCCCGAGGATCCCGAGGCAATGACCCGTGGCATCCTCAGCGGCCTGCTCAACGGCAATGGCACCGAGCGTGTTGCACAGATCCGCAAGGAACTGCAGGACACCATGGATGCCAACATGCAGGTGTTCCGTACCAAGGAATCGCTGGAGCAGGTCCTCAGCGACATCGAGTCCTTCGAAGAGCGCTACAAGAACGTCACTGTCCAGGACAAGGGCAAGCGCTTCAACCTGGACCTCCTGGAAGCGGTGGAACTGGGCTTCCTGCTGGACATGGCCAAGGTCATGACCGTCGGTGCCCTGCACCGTGAAGAGTCCCGCGGTGGCCACTACCGCGAGGACTTCCCGGACCGCAATGACGAAAAGTTCATGAAGCACTCCATGGCTTACCTGGACAATTCCGTCACCGTCGACTCCTCGGCGGAATCCGTCGCGGGCATCCGTCTTGAGACGAAGCCCGTCATCTTCACCCGTTACGAGCCGATGGAGCGTAAGTACTAATGACGACCGAAATGGCAGAGCCCGCTTCCAAGATCGAGCTCCCGGCAAGTGTTGCCGGCGACGGTGAAATTCCCACGTTCCACATCACGCTCCGCGTGCGCCGCTACGATCCGGAAATCTCGGACGAAGCCCGCTGGGACGACTACAAGCTGACGATGTACGGCACGGACCGCGTGTTGGATGCCCTGCACAAGGTCAAGTGGGAAATCGACGGCACCGTTTCCTTCCGTCGCTCCTGCGCCCACGGCGTATGTGGCTCCGATGCAATGCGCATCAACGGCCGCAACCGCCTCGCTTGCAAGACGCTGCTGAAGGACCTGGACACCACCAAGCCCATCACCGTCGAGCCGATCAAGGGCCTCCCCGTGGAGAAGGACCTGATCGTGGACATGGAACCCTTCTTCCAGTCCTTCCGCGAAGTCATGCCGTTCCTGATCAACAAGGGCCACGAGCCCACCAAGGAACGCCTGCAGTCCGTTGAGGACCGTGAGCGCTTTGACGACACCACCAAGTGCATCCTTTGCGCAGCCTGCACCTCGTCCTGCCCGGTCTTCTGGACCGACGGCCAGTACTTTGGTCCGGCAGCAATCGTCAACGCACACCGCTTCATCTTCGATTCCCGCGATGACGCCGGCGACATGCGCCTTGAGATCCTCAACGACAAAGAAGGCGTGTGGCGTTGCCGCACCACCTTCAACTGCTCGGAAGCATGCCCTCGTGGCATCCAGGTGACCCAGGCAATTGCCGAGGTCAAGCAGGCCATTCTGGCCCGCAAGATCTAGTTACCGTTCTTCAAAGAACAAACACGACGACGGCGCCACTCACCACTGATGGTGAGGGGCGCCGTCGTCGTTAATCACTGCCGTCAACCGGTCAATGCAACGCAAGGAGACCAACGTGTCACGCTCCGAAAAGATCAGCTTCACGGGAAGCACCGGCGATACGTTGGCGGGCATCGTGGACGTTCCTGAGGGCCCTGTCCGGGGCTGGGGCCTGTACTCCCATGGCCTGACGCTCGGCAAGGACAGCCCTGCCGCTTCCCGCATCTGCAAGGGGCTGGCTGAGCAGGGTATTGGAATGCTGCGTTTCGACAATTTGGGTCTTGGCGGCTCAGCAGGTGAATGGTCGGCGGGATCGTTCAGCGTGAAGGTGTCCGACACCATTCTGGCCGCGGAATTCATGCGGGAACAGGGCCGGGGAATCTCCGTGCTGGTGGGCCACTCGTTTGGGGGTGCGGCTGTGCTTGCCGCAGCCCGCGATGTCCCGGGGCTCAACGCCGTGGTGACTGTTGGCGCACCGTACGAGCCCAAGCACGTTGAGCACATGTTCGACACCGAAATTGAGGACATCCTCCGCGATGGCAGCGCTGTGGTGGACCTCGGTGGACGTCCCATGGAGGTCCGCCGCCACTTTGTGGAAGACGTGGAACGCGCCGATCTGCGCGACTGCATCCGCACCCTCCACAAGCCGCTGATGGTGATGCACTCCCCCACCGACAACACCGTGGGGATCGACAACGCCAGCGAGATCTTCCGTACCGCCCGGCACCCCCGGAGTTTTATCTCGCTGGAGGGCAGCGAGCATCTGCTGACCGGGAAGGGCCAGGCAGCACGGGTCGCCCGCATCATCAGCGCGTGGGCGGACCCCTACCTGGAGATCCGCGACGCCGGTTAGCTGCTACTTGCCGATGGCCGCTTTGCTTTCACTGAGCCACTGCTCGGCCGCCTTCTCCGGGGTCAGCCGCTTGAACAGGACCTCGGTGTTGATACGGGCCGTGATCTCTGAGACAGCCGTTGAACCGGTGGGACCAATGAACGTGGGGGCAAAGTCCATCTTGCCGATCTGGTCAATGTAGGCGGCCTCAACCTTGCCCTGGGGCGTCAATAGGTCCTGAATGGCCGTGCGCATGCCGGAGTTGCTGGGCACACCGCGATCGCTCTGGATGATCTTGGCCGCAGCCTCGTTGTTCACCAGGAAGTTCACCAGCTTGGCGGCGGCATCTGTGTGCTTGCTGCGTGCGGAGATGGTGTAGAACTGCGAGGACTGGAGCCAGATGCCGGGCGTAGGTGTCTCACCGGGCAGCTTCAGGAGCTTCAATTCGGCCCCTGAAGCCTTGCTGAGCGCAGAGAGCGAGTTGCTCCACGTGAGCATCATGCCGGCCTGTCCCATGCCCATGAGTGTCTGCTCCGTGCTGACGTTGAGCTTCTCCACGGTCTCCGAAGCACTGGGCGCTGCGCCGGACTCGCTGAGCTTCAGCGAGAAGTCGAAGTAGTCCTGGACAGTTTCCTTGTCCAGTCCCAGCTGGCCGTCTTGTGTGTAGAGCGACTTGCCACGTTGGCGGGCGAAGGCATCCAGGGAGTCATGAGTGAGGACGGTCGCCGTGCCATAGGTGCCCTTGGGGCTCTTGGTGGTGATGTCTTCCGCGATCTTGGCGAACTCGTCCCAGGACCACTTGCTGTCATCCGGCAGCGCAACACCGGCGGCTTGGAAGACGGCAGGGTTCACTACGATAGCCAGGGCGTTGGCGCCTGTGGACACTCCGTACTGCTTGCCCTGGACCTGCCCGTTTTCCAGGGCTCCCTGGTCAATTTTGGAAAGGTCCAGGGAACCGCTCACTGTGGACAGATCCAGCAGGGCGCCGCGGTTGGCGTATTCGGCCGGGTAGGCGCCGCCCATCGTGATGACATCGGGGGCGTCGTTTGCTGCCACCTGGGTGGCCAGTTTGTCGAAGTATCCCGTGATGTCGCCGTACTCCGGCTTGACCTTGATGTTGGGGTTGGCTGCTTCGAACTCTTTAATGGCATTGTTGGTCAGCTCGGCACGGTTGGCGTTGCCCCACCACGAGAACCGGATTTCGACCGGCCCATCTTCAGGCTGGTTGGCGGAAGGGCTGGAACAGGCTGCAGTAAGCCCAAGCATGCTGACGGCGGCTACGAAAGCGATGGATTTGCGGAGATGTCGGAGGGGTTTACGCGTCATTGGGTAAGCTTCTTTCAGGCTCAAGAAAACGGTTCCTGAAACGTATCAAGGCGGTGTATATTCGTCAATAGTTTGGAATATGAACTATATAAATCCACTGAGGAGTCCGCCTTGACCATGCGCTTGGACCAGATCCAGATCCGGGACCCATTCGTGCTTACCCAGCCGTCATCCGGCTGCTACCTGCTCTTCGGCAGCACGGACAAGAACATCTGGTCGGGGCCTGCCACAGGGTTCGACTGCTACCGAAGCAGCGACCTTGCCACGTGGGAAGGTCCGCTGCCCGCCTTCCGCCCATCCCCCGAATTCTGGAGCCAGGAACAGTACTGGGCTCCTGAGGTGCACCACTACCAAGGGCGCTACTTCATGTTCGCGACGTTTACTGCGCCGGGGCGTTTCCGTGGAACGCAGGTCCTTTCAGCAACTGCGCCCGAGGGCCCCTACGAGCCGTGGAGCGATGGCCCTGTCACCCCCGGTGACTGGGAGTGCCTGGACGGGACGCTCCACGTGGACGATGCCGGGACGCCCTGGATGGTGTTCTGCCACGAATGGAAGCAAGTACACGACGGAGCCATGATGGCCCAGCGGCTCAGCCCGGACTTGCGGACAGCCGAGGGTGTGCCAGTCTTCCTCTTCAGCGCCTCGGAAGCACCGTGGTCCCGCGCCCTGGATGTTCCGTCCGTCCGGGACAGGGAGTTTCCCGTCTATGTCACCGACGGACCATTCCTCTTCCGGCTGTCCAGCGGCAAGCTCATCATGTTGTGGTCGAGCTTTGGCGACCACGGCTACGCAATGGGGATCGCCCGAAGCGAATCCGGAACAGTTTTGGGCCCATGGACCCAGGAGCCAGAGCCCCTCTGGAGCACTGATGGTGGCCACGGCATGATCGGCCGTGCACTGGATGGCAGCCTTTTCCTGACACTTCACCAGCCCAACAAGAGCCCCCACGAGCGGGCTGCATTCTTCCCGCTCGTAGAACGCGAGGACACCGTAGTTCTGGCGCCGGAGGAATACGATCCCGCCACCCCCGGCGCCTGAGGGGTTGACACCTCCGCGCTCCGAGACAAGGATTGAATCGTTTCGGAAAACGGTTTCTCAGTGACAGCAGCAGTCAACGCAGACAGCATCAGGAGGGCGTGCACAGTGCACAGCCAAAGCACCATACCTAGTCCGCAATCCCCCGCAGCCATCGACCGCAAGGTCCTCGTGCGGCGCCACAACGTCCGGCAGGAACACCTTGACCCCCGGAGCCCAGTGTCCGTGGGCAACGGAGAATTCGCCTTCACCATGGATCTCACGGGGCTGCAGTCGTTGCCCGGCGCCTACCCTGTTGGCGCCCGCGACGAGCTGCCACCGGGAACGCTGCTGGGTACGCAAACCCAGTGGGGTTGGCACTCGGTCCCATCGGAGCAGCCTTATGACCTGGCCGCTTCCACTGTCCTCTACGATTCACCCCGTGGTCCCGTGCCCTACGTGGACATGGTGGGAGACATCGTCAACGATCGCGAGACGGATACGTCGTTGGCTGAAACCTGGCTAAGGGCCAACGCCCATCGGCTGGACCTTGGGCGCATCGGCTTCCGCTGGATGGAAGACGGCACTGAACGCCCCCTCACAGCAGCAGACATCGCCGGCACCGAACAAACACTGGACCTGTGGACGGGGGTCGTCACCAGTCGCTTCACGCTGGCGGGCCACTCAGTGACGGTTACGACGGCGTGCCACCCCGACCGCGATCAGCTCGGCTTCCGGGTGGAGTCGTCGGCGCTTGGTGCTGGTCTGGTTGTCGGCTTCAGCTTCCCGTACGGCTCTGAGGCGTGGCACGACGCCGCGGACTGGACACGATCGGATGCCCACACCACGACGCTCAGTGGACCGTCGCCAGTGGGACACCACGGATCCGCAGCATGGACCGCCCACCGCGACCTGGACGATTCCCGCTACAAGGTGGTGATCACCGGTCAGAGCCTGGCTGTGGAACAGGCCGATCTCCACCACCTCCACATTGCCCCGGCCTCGCCCGGAACTCCGGCCAGAGACGCCGTACTGGACTTCTCCGTTGCGTTCCTTTCCGCAGGTGATGGTGACTGCATCCCCAGAGGCAACAACAGGCCAGCCAACCACGCCCAGCAGCCGGACGGCTCCGCGAAGGCCGGTAACGACGTCGAACTTTCACCTGCACGTTCAGTCATCGAAGCATCCGCCGCCTACTGGCCGGAGTTCTGGTCCTCGGGTGGGGCAATCGAGCTCGACGCGACCGCCGATCCGCGGGCAAAGGAGTTGGAGCGCAGGATCGTGCTGTCCCAGTACCTGACGGCAATCAATTGCTCAGGCTCGTTGCCTCCACAGGAGACCGGGCTTGTCTGCAATTCGTGGCGTGGCCGCTTTCATCTTGAAATGCACTGGTGGCACGCCGCGCACTTCGCGCACTGGAACCGCGTGGAACTGCTCCTGCCATCCTTGCGGTGGTACTCCACGGTGCTGGAGACCTCCCGCCAGACCGCCAAGGCCCAAGGCTTCGAGGGCGTCCGCTGGCCCAAGCAGGTAGGGCCCGACGGAAGGGAGAGCCCCAGTCCGATCGGGACGTTCCTCATTTGGCAACAGCCACACCCCATCCACCTGGCCGAATTGCTGTACCGGGCCAACCCCAACCGCGAAGTCCTGGAAGAGTTCGCCGAGATCGTGTTTGAGTCAGCTGCCTTCATGGCCAGCTTTGCCCACCCAACATCGCGGGGATTCGAGCTGGGACCACCCCTGATTCCAGCACAGGAAAGCTACGGCTCCATCCGGGCCAAGGTCACCAACCCGACGTTTGAGTTGGCCTACTGGCAGTGGGGCCTGCGAACGGCGGCTGCGTGGCGCGAGCGGCTGGGCCTGGAACCCGTGCCGGAATGGTCCGACGTAGCAGATGGCATGGTGCCACCTCGCGTGATCGACGGCGTCTACGCTGCGATCGACGTGGAGCCTTTCACCATCCGCACCGACCACCCCTCCATGTTGTGCGCCCTCGGAGTCCTCCCGCAGACCGACCTCATTGATCCGGACATCATGCGCGCCACCCTGTCCGGCGTCCTGGCCGACTGGGACTGGGGCAGCACCTGGGGCTGGGACTATCCCGTGATGGCCATGACCGCTGCGCGGCTGGAGGACCCCGAGGCAGCCGTGGACGCGCTCCTTCTAAGCGCCGGCAAGAACACGGTCCTCATCAACGGACACAACCGGCAAACCGATTCCCTGCCGCTCTACCTCCCCGGAAACGGAGGGCTTCTGGCCGCCGTCGCACTGATGGCGGCAGGCTGGGACAACGGGCCGGAGCGGCATGCCCCCGGATTCCCGTCGGACTGGACCGTTGCGTGGGAAGGGCTGGTGCAGGCGCCCTAGGGTGGTTCCGGGGACCCTGCCGGCTATCCGCGGCGGGGTCCCACCGCTGCCCCCACAAGCGCCCCGAGCCCCACCCCGATAAGGATGCCCAGGAACGGGGAATTGAAAACCAGTTGGCCAACGATGAGGCCCACGGCAGCCCCCAGGAGGCAGCCGATCCACAGTTGGTTGTTCATGGGGCCTCCAGGACTGGAACCGTCAGGTACGGGGCGCCGAGCGGCGGGAACCAAGGACCCTCTTGCGGGGGAGCTCCCCCGACTCCGTGTCAGCCTCGCGGATGGCTGACCACGACGCCGAGACGAGATACACCTGGCTCACCAGGTTGAACCAGATCAGCAGGCCGATGATGATGGCGAAGGATGCCAGGACGGGGTTGTTTCCGGACCTGGCCAGGAGTTCGGTGCTGAAGAACTGAAGCACGGTGGTCCCGACGCCGGCAAGCACGACGCCTTCAAGCAGGGCACGTTTCCCCAGCTTAAGGCCACCGGCAATGCGGAACAGGACTGCCGCCGTCGCGCAGTTCAGCAGGAGTGGCACCACGATCTTGACGGTGGCCGCGATGGGGGCGGCCACCGCTTCGTCCAGCTTCAGCAGGCCGATGAGCCAGTCGGCGGCGGTGCCAAAAATCAGGGAGGCCCCGGCGCTGATGACCAGGATGACACCCAGGAGCAGGAGGGTGCCGGCGTCGATGAGTTTCTGGAGGAGGCCGTTGCGCTGGAGTGGATCAGCGTTCATCACTCCCCGTAGGCCTTCCCTGACACTGGCTATCCAGCCAAGCGACGTGAAGATGGTAATGGCCGCTGCGATCAATGCGGTCCAACCGAGCCCGGACGGATTAAGCAGTGACTGCGGATCTACCAGCCCCTCGCCGCCGTTTACTTGGAGAAGTCCGGGCGCAGCGGAGGCCACGCTTCCGATCACGGCATCTTCCAGCACCGGATTGCCGCCCAGGACGATGCCCGCAATGGCGAAGCCGGTGGTCAGCAGACCTGTGACGGAGAAGAACATGTTGAAGCCGATACCTGCACTCAGCAGCGGCCCGTGCTGCCGTGAATAGTGCTGGAAGGAGCGCATGGCGCGGTTGGTGTTCAGCCTGGCCATGAACAGGGCGAAGAATGCTCCTGCCTTCTTCGGCAGCCCCTCGCCGGCGCGCTTGGCCTGGCCCCAGTCCTGCCTCTTGCGCAGAAGTTGTAATTTGAGCTTGGCCAGCTCAGTTGGCAGCGGAGGAGCGTCCGCCTCCATGGCGTGAATCCGCTTGTTGTTCTTCGTCAGTATCGCCGCCAAAGTCGAGCTCTTCCCGTAGCTGCCAAATTCCGTTGGTGTCGTGCTCGTAAAGTCCCATGCTAACCACAGGGAAGGTCGCCCGGTAATCTCTGAGGACCGTTTCGGCCTCGTCAAGGTTTTCCTGGGCTACATCGTGCGCCACCGTGACGTGCGGGTGGTACGGGAAAGGCAGCAAGCGCTCGAGCGGACCGGTTTGAAGTTTCTCGTGCAACTGCACGCACTCTTCAAAGCCTTCTTCCACGTTGACGAACACCACCGGTGAGACAGGCCGGAACGAACCGGTGCCCGAAATGGTGATGTCGAACGGCTCCTGTGTCCGCGCCACCTCCCGCACATGTTCCCGGGTAGCGGCCCAGTCCTGGGTGGGTGTGGTGGTGATCAGCGTGATGTGGGCAGGAATGACCTCGGCCATCGGATCACCGAAAGAGGCCCGCCATTCCTGCAGTTCACGGGCGATCTCCGGGGGGAAACCAAGGATGACACCCACGCACATAGTGTCACCGGCACCGCAATCGGTGCCGGTGACAGCGGGCTGGCGAGAGTGGTCCGGACCGACACCCTTGCGGGCATCGGTCTTGACGTTGAGCTGGCCAGCGGAGCACATGGAGTTAGCGGACTCCCAAGTCGCGGTGTGCATCGCCGCGGTAGGGCAGGAAACCGACCTTGGCATACACATCGGCCAGGGTGGCTGAGGCAATGTCGCGTGCCTTGTCCGCTCCGAGGGCCAAGAGCCGGTCCAGTTCTGCGGGATCGGCCAGGAGTTCGTTGGCTCGCTCCCGGATGGGTGCCAGGTGTTCCGAGACGAGTTCGGCAAGATCAACCTTGAGGTGGCCGTACATCTTGCCCTGGTAGTCGGCCACGATCTTCTCCACCGGCGTTCCGCTGATGGCCGAGTAGATGGTCAGCAGGTTGGAAACGCCCGGCTTGTTCTCGCGGTCGTAGCGGATCTCGGTTTCAGTGTCGGTCACGGCGGACTTGATCCGCTTGGCCACAGTCTTGGGATCATCCAGGAGGTTGATCAGGCCGGCCGGTGATTCCGCGGACTTGGACATCTTGGCAGTGGGGTTCTGGAGATCGTAGATCTTCGCGGATTCCTTCTGGATGAAGGCCTCGGGAACTTGGAAGGTCTCCCCGAACCGGCTGTTGAAGCGGTTGGCCAGGTCCCGGCTGAGCTCCACGTGCTGGCGCTGGTCTTCGCCTACCGGCACGCCATGCGGCTGGTAGAGGAGGATGTCGGCGGCCTGCAGGATCGGGTACGTGAACAGGCCAACGCTGGCGTGGTCAGAGCCCTGCTTCTGTGCTTTGTCCTTGAACTGGGTCATCCTGCCGGCTTCACCCATGCCGGTGATGCAGTTCAGGACCCACGCCAACTGGGCGTGCTCTGGTACTTGGGACTGGACGAACAGGGTGCACTTGTCCACGTCCACACCGCCGGCGATGTACTGGGCAGCTGTAACCCGGGTGCGTCGCGCAAGTTCGGCAGGGTCCTGCGGCACGGTGATGGCGTGCAAATCCGGGATGAAGTACACGGCGTCGTACTCGTCCTGCATCCGGACCCAGTTGACCAGGGCGCCCAGGTAGTTGCCCAAGTGCAAGGAGTCGGCGGAAGGCTGCATGCCGGACAGGACACGGTGCTTGGCGCCAACGGGCAGCTTGGTGGACGTTGCGGGCTGGGGTTCGGTCACAGCAGCAGCGGCGCCAGTTTCAGTCGTGGTGGAACTAGTCATGGAGGAAAACCTTAGGGAGCTTAGAGCCGGTAGTCGACTACCAGCGGTGCGTGGTCGGAGAAGCGGGTGTCCCACGATGGCGCCCGGTCCACTACAGCAGAGAAAGCAGCGGCTGCGAGATCCGGTGTGGCCAGGTGGTAGTCGATGCGCCAGCCTGTGTCAGTGTCAAAGGCCTTACCGCGCTGGGACCACCAGGTGTAGGGGCCGGCGACATTTCCTGCCAGGCCCCTGTGGACATCCCTCCATCCGATTTCTTCGCCGAGGAAGCGGTCAAAGTACGCGCGCTCCTCCGGGAGGAAGCCGGCACGCTTAACGTTGCCCTTCCAGTTCTTGATGTCGAGTTCAGTGTGTCCGACGTTGAGGTCTCCCACGACCAAGGCGTGGTCGCTGTGCTTGGCAAGCTCAGGCAGGCGTACGGTCATGGCGTCGAGGAAGCGGAACTTGTCGTCCTGCTTGGGTGTCCCCACCTCTCCGGAGTGCACGTAAGCACTGACGACGGTGAGGGTGGCGGGTTCACCGGCGCCGTTGTTCACGGTGTAGTCGGCTTCAACCCAGCGACCGGATGTATCGAAGTAATCGTCGCCGATGCCAACGCGGGTGGCAGTCGGTTCCTCACGGGAAGCAATGGCGACCCCGGCGCGGCCCTTGGCTTCAGCTTCGGAGTGGAGGATGTGCCAGCCGTCGCCGATCAGCTTCCTGACGATGTCATCAGGTGCCCGGACTTCCTGCAGGCAAAGAATGTCTACCTCGCGTGGCTCCAGCCATTCCGCCATGCCGTTCTTGTAGGCAGCCCTGAGGCCGTTGACGTTAACTGATGCGATGCGAAGGAAGTCCTTCTTCAATGCCGTACTCACCCGGTCCACTCTAGTCGATGATGGTGCCGGCTACGGGCTCGTCCGAGCCGCCGGATGACTTGATCATGTCGCGCGCATTGGTGGCCGTAATGGCAATGGTTTCCAGTGCGCGGTTGATGGTGTCCTGGTCCGCGGCGCCGCCCTTGGCGCGTTCCTCATCCACCACGCGGACCTGAACCTGGACGATCTTGAACGAATGGTCCAGTTTGAGGTCCCGGACCTCGTCTGCCTTGCTGCGCTCGGCAACGACGCGCGTGCCGCCGCTGTCGGCCGCGGACGACGACGGCGCGCGGCCTGCTGCGGCGTTAAAGGCGTTCTGCGCTTCGGTCAACTTTGCACCGGCACGCTGCGCGGCCTTGCGAATGCTCAGCACGACGAACGTGGCAAGAGCCAACCAACCGAATGCCACTACTGCCACGACCCAGCCCACAACATCGTTCTGGTTGGCAGCGAAAATGACAGCTACCAGGAAGGCGATGATGACGACGGTCATCCCCAGGCCGCCGATGCGGAAGCCCTTGAACATGCCTTTACCGGCGGGGGACGTGGACGGGTGCGGGTCACCGAGAGATTGCATGAACCTATTCTCTCAAACGCACAAAGGTGCCCGTGCCCGCTTCCACGGACGGCGAACATCGGCCCCCAAGCCCCGGGTTTTTGTACAGCTAACGCCCCCAAGATGCCGCTTTCAGGGCATTAGCTGTACAAAAACTCCATCACTTCAGGAACAGTTGGCGCAGCCTTCCGGTGGTCAGCATGATGCCGAGCGCGATCATCACCAGGTAGTAGCCCACGTGGATGGCGGTGGCCGGGCTGAACGAGCCCACGCTGATCTGCCGCAGCAGCTCCACGCCGTGCCACAGGGGCATGGCCTGGATGAACCACTGGATCACCTGCGGGTAGACGCTGAGAGGGTAGAACGTGGCACTGAAAAGGAACATGGGCAGCAGGAAGAAGTTGATCCAGTCCATCTGCTGGAAGGTCTTCATGAAGCTGGTGATGCCCATCCCGAAGCTCGCGAACCCGAAGGCGATCAGCACCGATGCTGGAATGACCAGGATGGCCCACCAACTGGTGAGCAACCCCATTACCCCCATGACGGCCGTGAATCCGGTGGCATAGAGCAGCCCGCGCAGGAGGGCCAGGAAGATCTCGCCGATGGCAACGTCCAGCGGCCCCAGGGACGTATAGAGCATGCCCTGGTAGAGCTTGGCGAAGTTCATCTTGAAGAAGACGTTCCACGTGGAGTCGTAAATGGCCCCGTTCATGGCCGAGACCGCCAACAGCGCCGGGGCAATGTAGGCCGCGTAGCTGATCTCCTCGCCGCCCGGACCCTGCACTGTGCCCACCATGGAACCCATGCCCACGCCCATCGCCAGCAGGAACAGCACGGGCTCAAAGAACCCGGAAACCATCACCAGCCAGGTGCTGCTCTTGGCCGCCATCAGCCCACGGCCCACCACTGCCTTGGCATTGCGTGAGTACAGCGAGCCAAACTTGCGCTCACGGGCAAGATCCGTAACGCTGTGGCCACCTGTCAGGACACTCATGAGCCCATCCTTTTCACGAACTGGCGCCGGACAAGCAGCCACCCTACGGTAGCGGTCACCAGCAGGAAGACTACGTGGATGATGGTCAACACAGGGTCTTGGTCCATTCCATAGGTGAAGACCCGCCCCAGTTCGGTTCCGTGCCACACTGGCGAAATCCAGCCGATCCAACGGACCGCTATGGGCAACGAATCGAGGGGGAAGAACGTCCCCGAGAACAGGAACAGCGGCATGACAATGAAGCGCTGCACCAACGCGAACTGTCCCTTGTCCTGTTTGATGCTGGCGGCATAGGCCATGAGCGGCAGCCCGAAGGACAGTGCCGCCACCGTCGCCACAATGGCCGATACCCAGCCCCAAGGGCTTGGCGAAGCACCAAAAAGTGCCACCACCACGAAGTACACCACCGATTGCAGGAGGAACCTGAGGGTGCTGGCCATGATGTGGCCACTGGCAATTTGCTCGGGAATCAGCGGCGAGGCATGCGGACCGTAGAACACCCGTCGCCATTTGAAGCCGTCCATGATGGGGTAGGAAAACTCCCCCGACGCCGTCATCACGGCTGCGGAGACCAGCAAAGCCGGCGCCACGAACTCCAGGTAGCTGACACCGCCAAACGTGGCTTCACTGTTCGCATCCACCAAGCTGGCGAGCCCAACTCCCATGGCGAACAGGTACGCCACCGGCTGACCCACGCTGTACAGGACCACGGACCAGCCGTAGTTCCGCATGACGCGGAGGACCTGCTCCGCATAAAAGAAGGCGCCCCAGCGTCGCGCCCGGGCAGCCGAAACCTCCGGTGAGTGGGCCCGCAACGGGCGCTCCGCCGTCGTGATCGGCTTGTTCGCCGGGTCAGTCAACGAGGCTCCTACCGGTCAGCCGCAGGAACACGTCCTCCAGCGATGAGCGGCGCACCAGCGACGTCACCGGGCGCAGCCCGCGGGCACTGACCTGCTCCAGTGCGGCCTCGCCGTCGTGCGCGTAGATCAGCACGCGGTCAGGCAGCGTCTCCAACCTCTCGCCGATGCCTTGAAGTTCGACGCCGATGGTGGCGTTCCGCTCGGACCCGAACCTGAGCTCGAGTACTTCGCGCGAGGAGTGCTCGCGGATGAGGTTGGCCGGAGATCCCTCTGCCATGATCTTGCCCTTGTCCACCACGATCAGGCGGTCGCAGAGTTGCTCGGCCTCGTCCATGTAGTGCGTGGTGAGGATGAGCGTGACTCCGCTTTCCTTCAGCCGGAACAGCCGGTCCCAGAGGATGTGCCGGGCCTGCGGATCAAGGCCCGTGGTGGGCTCGTCCAGGAGCAGGATCCGGGGCTCGTTGATGAGCGACCGGGCGATGGTGAGCCGCCGCTTCATGCCGCCGGAGAGCGCGTCCACCTTGGAGTTGGCTTTGTCCGTCAGCTGCGCGAATTCCAGGAGTTCGTCGGCTTTCGGTCGCAGGTAACTCAGAGGCAGGCCGAAGTAACGCCCGTAGACGATCAGGTTTTCACGGACTTTGAGCTCTTCGTCGAGGTTGTCCTGCTGCGGAACCACTCCAAGGTGTGCCCTGACCTCGGGACCATGCGATTCAGGATCCAGCCCCATGATGGTCAACGAGCCGGACGTGCGCTGGGAGACGCCACCGATCATCTTCATGGTGGTGGACTTACCCGCACCATTGGGGCCCAGCAGCCCGAAGGACTCCCCCGCAGGTACGTCAAAGGAGATGTTGTCCACGGCGGTGAGCTCACCATAGGTTTTGGTGAGGTTCCGCGCGCTGATGACGGTTGGTCGGTTCATGTCGACGCTGGTTCTCGACGATTCGGCTTGTGTTTCAGAGCGGGTTGCTTCATTGTGCACCCTCAGCAGACTAGTAGCGCCCACCGACATGTGAAAGGGCTCTTGCACATACTGTTGCAAGAGCCCTCTCGTTTAGCGCGTGTGAACCTAGGCGATGCCTGCCTGGCGCTCTGCGCTCTCCACGACGTTAGCGAGCAGCATGGCACGGGTCATCGGACCCACGCCGCCCGGGTTCGGGGACAGCCAGGCGGCGACGTCGGCAGCGGCCGGATCCACGTCTCCGGTGACAACCGCCTTACCGTTGCCATCGTCCACGCGGCTGACGCCGACGTCGAGCACGATTGCGCCCGGCTTGAGGTCTTCAGCCTTGATCATGTGCGGCACGCCGGCGGCGGCGATCACGACGTCGGCCTGCTTGAGTTCTGCGGGCAGGTCCACCGTTCCCGTGTGCGCCAGGATGACCGTGGCGTTGACTTCCTTGCGGGTCAACAGGAGGCCGATGGGGCGGCCGATGGTGACGCCGCGGCCAACCACCAGGACACGCTTGCCCTTGAGTTCGATGTTGTGGCGGCGGAGCAATTCCACACAGCCCTTGGGCGTGCAGGGCAGCGGGGACTTCATCTCGCCGTTCACGTTGGCCACCAGGCGGCCAAGGTTCATGGGGTGCAGGCCGTCGGCGTCCTTGTCCGGGTCCATGGCTTCCAGGATGACGTCCTGGTCAATGTGCTTGGGAAGCGGAAGCTGCACGATGTAGCCGGTGCATTCGGGGTTGTCGTTGAGCTCGCGGACAACCTCCAGGAGGTCTTCCTGGCTGATGTCCTCGGGGAGGTCGCGGCGGATGGACTGGATGCCAACCTCGGCGCAGTCCTTGTGCTTGCCGCCGACGTACCAGGTACTGCCGGGGTCCGAGCCCACCAGGATGGTGCCCAGGCCGGGGACGATTCCCTTGGCGGCCAGGACGGAAACGCGAGTGGTCAGTTCTGCCTTGATGGCTGCGGCGGTGGCCTTGCCGTCAAGGATCTGTGCGGTGGACTGTGTCATTCCATCTGCTCTTTCTGGTGGGTGACCTATGTTCGAAAGCCTTTGACAGGCTCATGCCAACGGGACCCGCCGCCGTAGGTGTGGCGGCGGATCCCGTAGGCTCCGGTTCAGTGCCCGGGTGATGCTTTAGCAGCGAGGCCGTTTACCACTGCTCGTGCTGCGGGTACAGCGGGAAGTCGGCAGCCAGTTTGTCGACGCGTGCCTGGAGGGACTCGACGTCGGCGGCGGAGCCTGCCTTGAGCGCGGTGGCGATGATCTCGGCAACCTCGGTGAACTCGGTGGCACCGAACCCGCGGGTAGCCAGGGCAGGCGTACCGATGCGGAGGCCGGAGGTGACCATCGGCGGGCGGGGATCGAACGGAACAGAGTTGCGGTTCACAGTGATGCCCGCCGAGTGCAGGAGGTCTTCGGCCTGCTGACCATCCAGCTGCGAGTTGCGGAGGTCAACCAGGACCAAGTGAACGTCGGTGCCGCCGGTCAGGACCGAAACTCCGGCCTCGGCAACATCGGACTGGTTCAGGCGGTCAGCGATGATCTTGGCACCCTCGAGGACACGCTCCTGGCGCGCCTTGAACTCTTCGCCGCCGGCGATCTTGAAAGCGACAGCCTTGGCGGCGATCACGTGCATGAGCGGCCCGCCCTGCTGGCCCGGGAAGACGCTGGAGTTGAGCTTCTTGGCCCACTCCTGCTTGCCAAGGATCACACCGGAACGCGGACCTGCGAGGGTCTTGTGGACCGTGGAGGTGACGACGTCGGAGTACGGGACCGGGCTCGGGTGCAGACCGGCTGCAACCAGACCGGCGAAGTGCGCCATGTCCGTCCACAGGAGTGCGCCAACTTCGTCCGCGATGGAGCGGAAGGCAGCAAAGTCGAGGTGGCGGGGGTACGCGGACCAGCCGGCGATGATGACCTGCGGCTTCTCAGCGATGGCCTGCTCGCGGAGCTTGTCCATGTCAATGCGGAAGTTGTCTTCTTCAACCTGGTAGGCAGCTACGTTGTAGAGCTTGCCGGAGAAGTTGAGCTTCATGCCGTGGGTCAGGTGACCGCCGTGTGCCAGGGAAAGACCAAGAATCTTATCGCCCGGGGTGATCATGGCGGACAGTGCTGCAGCGTTTGCCTGGGCGCCGGAGTGCGGCTGGACGTTGGCGTACTCCGCGCCGAACAGTTCCTTGACGCGGTCGATGGCGAGCTGCTCAGCGACGTCGACGTATTCACAACCGCCGTAGTAGCGGCGGCCCGGGTAGCCCTCGGCGTACTTGTTGGTCAGGACGGAGCCCTGGGCTTCCATCACCGCGCGGGGCGCAAAGTTTTCGGACGCAATCATTTCCAGGGTGCCGCGCTGGCGGCCAAGTTCCTGGTTGAGGACTGCTGCGATCTCGGGATCGAGATCGGCGAGCGACTGGTTGCTGACAGACGCGGAAGTGGTTGTGGTAGTCACGGAAATCTCCTGGCTAGGCAACGGGTGGTGCTACAGGTCAGGCTACCGGCAGCAGCATTCCCGCGCCCCTTTTTTGACGGAGGGATCGGTCACGTGCGTGCAGCGGTAAGACATGACCCTCGGCCCAGGCGTACGATCCGTGGTCTTCATGATTGCCGCTCCCTGGTGGTAGTCCACCCAACGCCAGTTGCGACCCGTTAACAGTACAACAACGCAGCACAGGTAGGCTTGATCGTGTGACTGAATCCACCGCTTTCGTAGTAACACTTTCCTGCCCCGACCGCCCCGGCATCGTCCACGCGGTAGCCGGAGCCCTGCTGGAGGCCGGCTGCAATATCGCCGATTCCCAGCAGTACGGAAGCCCCAGCACAGGCAACTTTTTCATGCGCGTGGAGGCATCGACGTCGTCCTCGCAGGACGAGCTGGCCACCGCGCTGCGTCCTGTAGCCGAATCGTTCGGTATGACCTGGCAGATCAATCCTGTTGGCGAAAAGGTCCGCACCATCATCCTGTGCTCCAAGGACGCGCACTGCCTGAACGACCTCCTGTTCCAGCAGCGCACCGGCACCCTGCCCATCGACGTGCCGGCCATCGTGTCCAACCACCGGGACCTTGAGTCGCTGGCGGAGTTCTACGGCATTCCGTTCCACCACATCCCCGTGACGCCGGAAACCAAGCCGCAGGCCGAGGCGGAGCTCCTGAAGCTCATCGCCGAACACGACGTGGAGCTGACCGTCCTGGCCCGGTACATGCAGGTCCTCTCCAACGATCTCTGCACGGAGTTGAACGGCAAAGCCATCAACATCCACCACTCGTTCCTTCCCTCCTTCAAGGGCGCCAAGCCCTACCACCAGGCCCACGCCCGCGGTGTGAAGATCATCGGCGCCACCGCCCACTATGTGACGGCGGACCTGGACGAGGGGCCGATCATCGAGCAGGAAGTCATCCGCGTTGACCACGCCCGTACGGCTGCACAGTTTGTCCAGATGGGCCGCGATGTTGAGGGCCGTACGCTGACCCAAGCAGTTCAGTGGCATGCCGAACACCGCGTGCTCCTGGACGGCACCCGGACCGTGGTGTTCAACTAGCGCCACTCCTAAGCTGAGGGTATGCACGGCATTCCCGAGGCCGACCACGAAGCAGACCTGGCCGCCTTCTACGACCGCCAGGCTCCGGTCCGGAACACCCGCGCGCTGACGCCGCATCGGGTTCAGTGCCGGGAGTGGTTCATCCAGCTGCTGAAGACCGAACACCGGCATTCATTGTTCGAGCTCGGATGCGGCACGGGTGTTGAGGGCGTGGAGTTTGTCCGGGCAGGGCTGCACTACACCGGCGTGGACTTGTCCTCGGAGAGCGTTCATGTGGCGTGCTCGGCCGGGCTGGAGGCGTCGGTTGCGAGCGGGCGCGGCCTGCCGTTTGCGGATTCCGTGTTCTCAGCCGTGTGGACCATGAGCACTCTGCTTCATGTCCCCAACAGCGGAATTCACGACGTCGTCCGCGAACTGGCGCGGGTCGCCGCACCTGGTGCGCCAATCGCCGTCGGGCTCTGGTCAGGTGAGGACTGCGAGGTCCTCAACCCGGAGGACCTCGACGAACCGCGGCGGTTCTTCAGCCGCCGCAGTGACGACACCGTGCGCCGGATCTTTGGTGAGCACGGCTCGATCGAGCATTTCCGGACGTGGCCTGAGGGTGTGGGAGCGGAGTCCGGTCCCGGCGCGGGCAACTGGGTCCAGCACTACCAATTCCTGGTCCTCCGCACCCCCGCACCCAACTGCGACCTACTTGGGAAGTAGGCTGGCTCCATGGCCCCCTCATACACTTTCGCCGGAGACACCCCGGCCATCCATGAATCCGCCTTCGTTGCGCCCACTGCGTCCATCATCGGCAAGGCAACATTGGCCCAGGACTCCAGCGCCTTCTACGGCGTCTCCGTCCGCGCAGACACAGCCGCCATCAACGTCGGCGCCGGTTCCAACCTCCAGGACAATGTGGTCCTGCACGCTGACCCTGGCTTCCCGTGCAGCGTCGGCGAGCGCGTCTCCGTGGGGCACAGCGCCGTGGTCCACGGCTGCACTGTGGAGGACGACTGCCTGATCGGCATGAGCGCCACCATCCTCAACGGCGCAGTGATTGGCACGGGCTCGCTCATTGCCGCCGGCGCCGTGGTCCTGGAAGGCACAATCATTCCGCCCCGCTCCCTCGTGGCCGGAGTTCCCGCCAAGGTCCGCCGTGAACTCACGGACGAGGAATTCGAGGGCGTGAAGCACAACGCAGCCCACTACAAGGAACTCGCGGCGGCGCACCGGGAAATGCACGCATAAACGCTGAATGCGCGAGGCCTGGCCGGGATCAGTCCAGGGAAATCGGGCCCAGTTCGTCCAGCAGGTCACCCGGTCCCGGGTTCCCGGCAACGGAGGAGCCACCCAGGTGGTTCACCACGCCCCACACTGCGTTGAGGCCGGTGGTCACGGCACCCTCTGCCCAACCGGCGGTGAAGGAAACATCATCCCCGGCGAGGAAGATGCCACGCTGGCTCTCCGGCAGCTGATCCTGCTTGAAGTGTGTGAACAGACGCTGCTGGTACCGGTAATGGCCCGGCAGGTTGGCCTTGAAGGCGCCCATGAAGTTGGGGTCGGCCTCCCACGACACAGTGATCGGCTGCCCAACGATGTGGCTGGCGATGTCCACACCCGGGTAGATCTGCTGCAGCGAATGCAGCATCAGCTTGACCCGCTCCTCAGCACTCAGGGCCAGCCACTTCAGCGCGTCATCGTTCCACGTGTAGGACAGGAGCATGACAGCGGGCTTGTCCGGGCCGTCGTCGAGCAAGTACGTTGCCCGGTTGAGGCGGTCGGTGAGCGTCATGGACAGGACTTCCCGCCCGGTCTCCGGGTCGATGTCCTTCCAGAACGGCCGGTCCACCATCACGAACGTCTTGGATGACTGCATGTAGTGCGAGCGCTCGATAGCGGTCCACAGCTCTGCCGGGAACAGCGCTTCCTCCGTGTGGATGCGCGTGGACAGCAGCCAGGACTGGCACGTGGTCACCACGGCCTGGTAAGTGGCTTCGCGACCCCAGTTTTCGCGGACCAGGAGGTCGCCGTTCTCTGCGCGGCGGATGTTGTCCACGGCACCGCGGGGCGATCCGGAGTGCAGTGACGCCAGCGAGGTGCCTTCCGGCCAGTAAGTAAGGTTCGACGGCGCGTGGTTCCAGAGTGCCTCGGGGAGCCTTTGCGCTCCTCCCGCGATGGAGCGGTGCTGGTCGTCCGCGTCGGTGTAGACCACGCGGAGGATTTCGAGGATGGAGTTGGGGAAGTCGGTGTCCCAGCCGCCGGTGCCGAAACCCACTTGCCCGAAGGCCTCTCGGTGCGCGAAGCCCGCTTCCTTGAAGGACTTGCTGGCCGCGATGAAGCCGTAGAAGGTCTGTTCGTCGAGCTCCGGGAGCAGCGCGTTCCAGAGTTCCTTGATCCGCTTGGTGTCACGGGCCTTGATGGCTTCCTGCATTTCGGCGAAGGCTGCGCCGTCGTTGACTGCCGCCTTCCAGGCCTCTGCCACTTCGCGGAAGAACTCAGGAAGTTCCTCGGCCGTCGTGGCGTAGTGCTTCTTGCCCGCCAGCTCGATCACGGTGCTGGACGTTGCCGGCGCCATGGGGTTGGGGAACTCGTTCGTGTTCAAGCCGAGCAGGTCCACGTAGTGGTAGAAGGCCTTGCCGGACACCGGGAACCGCATGCCGCCAAGGTCCGCCACGACGCCGGGAGCCGAGGGGAAGCTGGCCGTCCGGAGTCGCCCACCGATTTGGTCGGCCTCGTAGATGACCGGCTTGAGGCCGAGCTTCATGAGTTCATACGCAGTGACCAGCCCGGACAGGCCGGCGCCGATGATGGCCACCTCCGTGCCGTAGAGCTCCTCGGGGACTGAGCCCAAGCCGTCCGGGTGCGCCAGATAGTGGTCATAGCTGAAGGGAAAGTCCGGGTTCAGCATGGTGATGGGTGCTTGGGCGGCCGCGTCCGCGGGGGCTTCGACGAGCGGAAGTTCAGTGGCGATGGTCATGAGTTTTCTGCTTTCACAGGTTCCGGGCTCACGGCCCTGGTGGTTAGTTCACGGTAGTCCTGCTCGCTGAGCGCGGCTACCTTTGAGTTCCGGCGTCCGTAGCCGAAGTAGATGGCGATGCCCACCAGCATCCACACGCCGAAGGTGATCCAGGTATCGGCGCCGAGGTTGAGCATCAGGTAGGCGCACATGAGTGTGCCCAGGATCGGCGTGATCGGGTACAACGGGACCCGGAAGCTGCGTTCAAGGTCGGGCCGGTTGCGCCTCAGGTAGATGACTGCCACGTTGACCAGGGCGAAGGCGAAGAGCGTGCCGATGCTGGTGGCATCCGCCAGCGCACCAAGCGGGACCAAGCCTGCGGTGAGGGCGACGGCGGTGCCAATGATCAGCGTCCCGGCCACCGGAGTGCCGGTACGGCGGGAAACGCGGCCGAAGACTTTGGGCACCATGCCGTCGCGGGACATGGAGAGCATGATGCGGGTCTGGCCGTAGAGAACCGTCAGCACAATGCTGGCGATCGCAAGCACAGCGCCGATGGAGAAGACCAAGGCGATCCACGGCTGGCCGGTGATCTCGTGCAGGATCTGCACCAGGGCAGCTTCCGTACCGTCGAACCAGTCCCAGGGGCGGGCACCGATGGCTGCGACGGCAACCAGGACGTAGATGCTGGTGACGATCACCATGGAGAGCATGATGGCCCGCGGCAGGTCACGCTTGGGGTTCTTGGCTTCTTCGCCGGCCGTGGAGGCGGCATCGAAGCCGATGTAAGAGAAGAAGACGCTGGACGCGGCAGCTGAAACACCGGCGGCGCCCATTGGCAGGAGTGGCTCGAAGTTACCTGCGGTGAAGGCGGTGAAGGCCACGGCGCAGAAGAAGATCAGAATGCCCACCTTGATGATGACAATGGCCGTGTTGATCCATGCGCTCTCCCGTGCACCGCGCACCAGCAGGACCATGGCCAGCACCACGATGACCATCGCGGGGAGGTTTACTACGCCGCCGTCGCCGGGCGGTTGGCTCACTGCGTCGGGCAGGAACTGTCCAAACGCCGCCAACGTCTCGTTGACGTACTGCCCCGCGCCCACGGCAACAGCCGCCACGGAGACTGCGTACTCCAGCACCAGGCACCAACCACAGATCCAGGCCATGCCCTCGCCCATGGTGGCGTAGGAGTAGGAGTAGCTGGATCCTGCCACCGGGACCAGGCCGGCCATCTCGGCGTACGAAACCGCCGACAAGAGGGCTGCCAGGCCGGCGATGACGAAGGAGATCCAAATCGCCGGCCCTGCCAGCGGCACGGACTCGCCAAGGATGACCAGGATGCCGGTACCGAGGGTGGCGCCAACGCTGATCATGGTCAGCTGGAGGACGCCGAAGCTGCGGACCAGCGGCGTACCGCCTTCGCTGCTTCCAGCCTCGCTGACCATCTGGCCAATGGGTTTGCGGCGCAGAAGCTGGGCTCCGAGGCTCGGCCTCGTGACGCTCACCGCCGCTGGGTTTTTGGTGTTCACAGGCACAGTCACCCTTGACGTCCCTTCAAAGTAGTTTCGATTTCCCCTCCACAAGACTGGCATGTGAGCCACCTCTCACCGCGGTGCAAAATGACCTATAGTGTTCAACCATGAGACGTAATGCACACTATCAAGCGGCTGCCCCGGCAGCCCTGTCGGGACAGGTCACCGTGGACCTGTCCGCGATTTCAGACAATGTCATAGCCCTTAAGAAGCGCACCGAAGCCCCGTATTTCATGGCCGTGGTGAAGGGAAACGCGTACGGCCACGGACTGGTGGAAGTGGCGCAAACCGCTGTGGATGCAGGGGCTGACTGGCTGGGAACCGCCCAGCTCACCGAAGCCATCACGCTGCGGCAGGCCGGGATCACAGTGCCCATCCTTTCGTGGCTGTATCTGGCATCCCAGACAAGCGCCACCATTCTGGAAGCACTCGAAAACGACGTCGACGTGTCCCTCGGGAGCGTAGGTCAACTGGAGGTGCTGGAAGGTATCGCAGGACGCCTAGGCCGTCCCGCCGTCGTGCATCTGGAACTGGACAGCGGCCTGAGCCGCGGCGGCGCGCGCAAAGAAGATTGGGCCGAACTCGTAGCCCGGGCGCGCCAAGCCGAACTGGACGGGACCCTTCGCGTTCGAGGCCTCTGGACCCACCTGGCCTGGGCCGACGTCCCCGCACATCCAGGAAACGCCACCGCCGTGGCCGAGTTCGAGGACGCCGTCCGTGAGGCACACGAAGCGGGGCTTAGCCCCGAACTCCGGCACGTTTCCAGCTCGGCGAACATCCTGGACCGGCCGGAATTCCACTTCGACATGGTCCGCGCAGGGCTCGCCATTTATGGCCTCGCTCCCGCTGATCACCTGGACCCTGCGGACTTCGGACTGCGCCCCGCGCTCAGCGTGACGGCGCCGCTGGTCATGGTCAAGAAAGTTCCGGCCGGCACCGGCGTGAGCTACGAACACCAGGCCATCACCTACGAACCTCGGTTCCTCGGCCTCATCCCGCTCGGCTATGCGGACGGCATCCCCAAGGGCATCAGCGGCCGCTCCGTGGTGAACGTTGGAGGACGCAGCGTGCCCGTGATCGGCAAGGTGTGCATGGATCAGTTCATGGTGGATCTGGGACCGGATGCTGCAGGAATCGACGTCGGCGATACCGCCGTGTTGTTCGGCGACCCGTCTACAGGGGCGGCGAGCGCGGATGACTGGGGTGCCGCAATAGGCAGTCACGGGGACGAGATCATCAACAGGATCGCGCCCCGACTCCCCCGGGCGTACGCAACTACTGCTTACCGGTGCCCCGACTACCAGGAGCCGGCCGCCGCCGGGCAGGGCAATGTCGCCTGAGCCCGCCACCGCCCGCCTGAGCTTCGTCACGCTCGAACAGTTCCTGGAGCAGCTGCCGCCGGAGTTGAAACTACTTCACGACGGCGGCAGCGGCGCCTCGCTGCTCCGGTGGGTGGAGCCCAGTGAGCTTGAGGACCCCACGCCATACCTGCCGGAGGGTGAGTTCCTCCTGACCGCCGGGCTGCCTTTCCTTGGGAAAGGTGGCTCGGCGGCGAAGGTGGATGCCTACGTCCAGCGGCTGGTGGATGCGAAGGTGGCGGCGCTGGGCTTCGGGATCAGGCCCTATTTCGACGCCGTTCCCGACGCTTTGGTGGATGCCTGCCGCCGGCACAACCTCACCTTGTTCGAAGTTCCGGAATCACTGCCGTTCGCGGCGATCGGGCTGGAATTCTCCCAACTCCTGGAATCGGACAACGCGAGGGTCTTCCGGCAACTGGCCGACACCAACCGACAGCTCATGCGGGCGGTCCTCTCCCCCAGGCCCGAGCACGAACTGCTCGCGGCCCTGGTTCAACGGGTGCCTGTGTGGGCTGTCCTTGTTGGCGCGGACGGGCGGGTCCGGGCGCGCGGGCACAACACCGGCGGGCAGGGAGCCTCCGGGCACCATGCCGGCGGCAGCACCGGCGTCGAGCATTCTTTGTTGGCGCCGATGCTGGAGCGGCTGTTGTCCGGCAGCGGTCCGCGGGTGGAGATGGACGGTTTTGACCAGCCGGGATCGGCATTGGTGTTCGGTCATCCTCTGCGCAGCACCAAGGACGCGAACTTGGGTGCACTGATCCTCGGCTCGGATACGCCACTGACGCCGGCCCAGAACAACGTGGTGCAGTCGGCTGTGGGGTTGCTGGAGCTGCTGGTGCGGCAGCGGACCAGCGGTTCGCTTGCTCCGAGCCAGTTGGCTACGGCGGTTCTGCTGCATCCGGATTCGATAACCTCCGGCGGGACCAAGCATGTCAACGGGCTGAAGGACCTGGTGGCGCAGAGTCTCTCCTCCACCCGCTCGGCACAGATGCGAGTGGTTCAAGGCGTCAGGGTGGACGGTGCTGCCGACGACGGGCCCGTCCGCGAGCTGCTGCAGTGGCGGAGGCTGTTCGACACCAAGCTCGTAGAGATCACCGAGTACGGCTTCGCTGCGATCACACGGCTGAAGGTGGATGACTCCCTGCTGGCCGATGTTGAGAAACTCGGGTGGCGCCTGGTGATCGGCGAACCCGCGGAACTCACCGGTCTTACGGCCGCCTACCAGCGAGCTAGTTCGCTTCGGAGTCGAGTTGTTACCACCGGCAAGAGCGCCCGCCTGGATGAGGTGACGTGGTCCGTTGCCGGACTTTTGGGGCGCGAGGCGGGAACCCTGCTGGCCGAGCGGCTCCTGGCGCCCGTGCTCGCGTTGGAAGCTGATCGGCGGGACCCGCTGTTGAGCGTGCTGCGGGGATGGCTCAGCGAAAACGGCAGTTGGGACGGTTCCGCCAAGCTGCTGGGATTGCACAGAAACAGTGTGCGGCGGCAGATCGGCGTGCTCGGCGAACTGCTGGACATGGACCTCAACCAGGCGCAGGTGCGTGCTGAGTTGTGGTTCGCGTTGCAGTACGTGGACGAGCTGGTGGACTCCACGGATCTGGCGGGCACCACCTAGATGACACCGAATTCTTCTGTGCAAGCGGTTTTCACCACTCATTTTCGGCGCTATTGGCACCTATTTTGGCTGTCGGGCGGCTAGGGGGCTGCTCAAGGTGTCTAGCCTCCTCGTGGGTGCCGAATCTCATCGGCGCCGTACAGATCATCATTTCCGAGGGGGAAATATGCTCGCTACAACAGCAGTACAGGCCACCAGCACCGTGGCCGCAATCAGGAGCAAAATCGACCATATGGTCATTCGTTACGACGGTTGGTTCCTCGTCCTGCTCGCTGTTCTTATGGTCCTCGCATTCGCGATTCTGGGCGCCATGGCCATCTGGTGCCTGACGTCCGGCCGTGGACGGTTCGTCGGCAACTGGAGTTGGAGCCAGTGGGGCGTTTCCGTCTGGGTGGAGTGCGTCTAGTCGTCAGATAACCGCGGTGGTGGCATCGTCGTGCGATGCCACCACAGCCAGATCATGGAGCCAAAGCCCAATGCCCCTTACTGTCGACCACATCGATTATGCGTACAACTTTCAGAAGCAAGTCCTGCATGACGTCTCACTCAGCATTTCCGGAAACAGAATCATGGGTCTTATCGGTCCCAACGGATCAGGCAAGTCAACCCTCATAAAGGTGATTTTGGGCCTACTGCAAATGCAGGGTGGCAGCGTCCACATCAACGGGCACAGGAATTCCAGTCGCAGTGCGAAAATGTCTGCAATGTACCTCTCGAGCAATGATTACCTGCCCGAGTTCCTAACCGGTGAAGAATACCTTCGATTCATGCATGGTCTCTACACTGAACCGCTCGATCTGAATGTCCTTGGTCATCACTTTGACCGCTATTCAATGAGTGGTCGCCACCGTGACCTCATTGAGGACTACTCCCATGGAATGCGCAAGAAACTCCAGCTCATTGCCGCATTCATGCTGGAACGTCGTCTCACTGTTATCGATGAGACACTCAATGGAGTGGACATCGAATCAGTAAAGATCTTCGAAAAAGACGTCCGGAATCTCGCAAGCGATGGGCGCTCGGTACTCTTGTGCAGCCATGACTTCAACGTTCTTGAGAATGTGGCCGATGACGTTACCGTCCTCATCCAAGGCGCCCTGGTCTTCCAAGGGGACCTGGGTTCAGTCAACAAGGACTATGGCAACCTCTCGGTCCTTGCTTCTGAGTACATCCAGTCAATGGAAGTCGAGTAGATGCGGCTCGAAAGCATTGTCCTGTTGTTTCGACTATTTTGGACATTCATTCTCCGGCAGGTTCTGGGACGTGGACTCCTGGCCTCGAGAGCAATGCGAATCGCTGGCGCCTTTATTGTGCTGCTCGGATTTGCGGGATTCAATGTTCTCAGCTACACGGTGATGCGGCAGTATCTCGGTGGAACTGATTTATTCGAACCCGTCCTCGCAATCGCCAACGTTTCGGTGGGTTTTTGGGTCCTCATTGCGTACACGCTGATACGGGTCCTCTTCTTGAAGGCGGATGAACTTCTAAAGTTGTCCTTTCACCTTCCTGCCACCAACAAGGAACGAACGCTTGCCTTCGCTTTGTTCGAGGCATCGGTGGTGGCAGTGATGACGGTTTTCGTTTTCGGCGCATTCTCGATATCAACGGTGCTTCTTGAGGGCCCGGATTTCATTACGAAGATTGCGGTGTCCATTTGGCTTCCGGTAGCGACTGTTTATCTTCTCCTCAGCCTGGCCTACTATCTCTTGGAACGCAGCCTCCTCATCATGCGGCTGGCACGGCTCCGAGGACTACTGGTACCGATTGTCCTGGCGATAGGCCTCTCAGTTCTGTTCCCCTATACGAATGAGCAGACGGCGGTGATTGCCGAGAGCTTCGTCGAGGGGCGTGACTACAGTTCGCCGCTGCTGGTGTACTCCACACTTGAAAAGAACTTCGGATTGTGGCTCGCGGTGGTGAGCTTTGCCGCAGCCTCCATGGCCGTTATTGCCGGCATCGTGGCCGCTGCTCCCGGAGCGTACGTCCCCCTCCGTCGCTTCATCATCTTGCTTCCTTCCGAGATTGCAACGTGGAGGCTGGGGGCCTACACGCTGGTGCTGTTCCGCAGCTTCGAAACACTAGTTTCCGTCATCTTCGTCTTAGCGTTTTCGCTGTTTGCATGGCTGCAACACATTGTCATTCCACCCTATGTTTTGGCTCTCATTACATTTCAGGGTGTGTACGCCTATGTAAATTCTGAACCATTGCGGCGCATGTCAGTGCTGCACGTCAGCGCGTGGAGGAACTACGCGAGCATCCTCGGCTCGCAGATAATCCTCTGGGTTACGGTCGCGATTCCGGTTACCGCGGCCAGCCTTGCTCAAGGCATTGAGCTCTCTGCGTGTTTGCCCGTAGCAGGATTCTGCCTCAGCAATATTCTTATCTCCACCCTCATAGGTATTGCGTTTCCACCGGAAAAGGGGAACCCATTCACTGTTCTGGTCGGTGCGGTGCTGGCCATTATCGTCATCTTGACGATCACGCTCGGCCTCAACGTATTCAATCTCGAACCGGCAATAAGCGCAGTAGTTTACTCAGTTCTAAATATCTTGGTTGTGACGTACAGCATCCTCGGCATGCAGAGGATGGAAAGGATTCGACGCCATGAAGTGGCTTCTTAGAGTTATCACGGCATTTTCAGTGTCATTTGTGATCACCATGGCAATGGTGGTGGCAGGATTCATCATGGCCATGTTTTCCACTATGGACGTGGGCGTCAGAAAATTTGGGCTTTTCGGTGCCATCTTCTTCGAGGCCCACGAGCAAGCCAGCGGCGCAACGGCCTTGGAAATTGGGGTCGCCGACGGCACACCCATTGCGATCATCTTCGGCATCTTCTTCGTTTTTTGCGTGGCGGTCACTGTAGTCCTTGAAAAGCTCAAGCTCCGCAAAAAGCAACTGCTGCAGGCACAGCAGCGGTGAATCTCAGCACGGTTCCCATTGACGAGGTCAAAGTCATGGTGGCCGTCAAAAGCCTGGTTTGGGCCGTCCGCGTTCCGGCCGCCGCAGTGGCTGCCGGCTTCACTGCCTGCGCAGTCACCGCGGTGGCGGGGATTCCCGGGATTCTGCAACCGGCCTTTTGGCTGCTGATCCATGCATCCTGCCTGCTGATCGGCTTTGTGATTCACGAGGGCTCCCACGTCCTCGGCCTCAAGCTGACCCCGGGAATTACCCACGTCACCTTTGCGAGCACACTGCTGAGATTCTCAGTCATTCCCATGGGAAGACTCGTGGGTTGGCAGGCAGCACTTATTGCCCTGGCCGGCCCCTTGGCGGCGTGTGTCGCAGGGGTCCCGGTTGCCTTGGCGCTGCCTGACTATGCACTTCACTGGTGGTTCTTCCTTCACGCCATATTCTTGTTGCCACTTTTCGGCGACGGCAGAAGCCTGGTCAAAGGCCTACTAGCATGGCGGCGGCAAGTACACCTGCTTCAGGTTGACCCCTAGCCCTGCCTGTCCTGCCATTGCCCGTACAGTTCCGGCCTGCGCTCACGAAGGTACGGGACTTCCTCACGCGCGGCTTTGACCGCTTCCGCGCCTACCTCGGCGAACAGCAAAGCTGAACCTTCCCCGGCGGCAGCCAGTAGAGAGCCGTCAGGACCGGCCACAACGCTGCCACCCAGGAAGGTGTACACATCCTCGTGTCCGGAGTGGTTGGCGTAGGCCACGTTGAGTTGGCTCTCCAGGGCACGGGCTCGGATGAGTACTTGCGGCACGTTGTCGAACCCGGCGGACAGGGCCGTTGGGACGAGTAGGAGTTCGGCGCCGCGCGTGGCGGCGGCACGCACAGCTTCTGGGAACTCAACGTCGTAGCAGATCAGCATCGACGTACGGAGTCCGTTGAAATCCACGACGGCGGGAGGTTCTTGGGCGGCCACGAACGCCTTGTGCTCTTCCGGCCCAAAGAGATGCACCTTCGCGTAGTTGAGAACCTCTGCGCCTGAGGCGTCCACCAAAGTAGCCGTGATGTGCCAGCCGTTGCCAGCGGCGGCTGGCTGCGCGACGTCGTCGTGCGCTGTCTCTTGCTGGTTGACGGCTGCCTGCCGGCTCACTGCCGGAAGGCTGTAGACCAGGCCGATCTTGTGCCGGCGGGCAATGTCAGCCAGGCGTTCGCGAATGTCCGGGAGAGTGGCAGGGTCCAGTTCGGCGTGCAGCCGCAGAGGGGCATATCCCACGGGGAACAACTCCGGCGTGAGGAGCAACCCGGCCCCTGCGTGGGCGGCGCGCTGCGCGGCGTCGTCGATTGTGCGCAGGTTCGCCTCAACGTCCATCACGGAAGCGTTCGCCTGCAGGACTGAGAGCAGCATCATTACCACCTTGGTTTCGCCTGTTCCCGATGCCCACAGAATGGGCCCGGGAGGTTTCTTCTTCAAGCGTAGGCCTGGCCGGGACGCAAGGAGCGGGGCAATTGGACCCGCACGGCGCCCAGGCGGGACGCAATAGCCCGCATGCTGTTGCCAAGAGACCGTTGTGGGGCCCGCTCTGCGCCCTCAATCTCGAAGTTGGCGCGCATAACGGGCCCCACAAGGGGTACATAACGGGTGTTCTTGCGTTGGAGTATGTCGGGGAGTGTTGACTCCTTGTGTTCACTTCTTGACTACAACGTCGCTTGTGGGGCAATCTTCTTGTCATGCCCGCTACGCAGCGCTCAACGAAGAGCCACCCAAGAAAACCCGGCTCGCAGTCCGCGCTGCGCCACCTGAACCAGCAACGCATCATCGAGTGCCTGCTGAGCGGTCCCTCCACGCAAGCAGAGCTGTCGCGCCAGACCGGGCTTTCCACGGCGACGATCTCGAACATCGTGAAGATCATGCAGGACGCCGGCCTGGTTTCCACGGAACCCACCACCAGCTCCGGGCGCCGGGCAACCAACGTGAGGCTGAACAGCAACGGAGCGGTCGCCGTCGGAATCGACTTCGGGCGCCGGCACCTGCGCGTGGTCCTGGCCTCGCTGGGCTATCACGTTATTGCCGAGGATTACATCGAATTGCCGCTGGGCCACCAGGCTGAGGAAGGCATCGCTGCCGCAGTCCGCCTGCTGGAAAGGCTGCTGCAGGAAAACGGCATCGACCGCACTGCCGTGGTGGGGGCGGGCGCGGGCATTCCCGGCCCCATCGACCGCCGCTCCGGCACGGTTGCCCAGGGAGCCATCCTTCCGGAATGGGTGGGCATCGACATCCTCCATCGGCTTGAGGAAGCGCTCAATTGCCCCGTCTTCGTTGACAACGACGCCAACCTGGGCGCGCTGTCAGAAGTAACGTGGGGACCCCACAGCGGGGTCTCCAACCTGATGTTCCTCAAGATCGGCTCGGGCATTGGCGCGGGCCTGATCCTCAACGGATTCCCCTATTACGGCAATGTGGGAATCACCGGCGAAATCGGCCATGCAACCATTCACGAACATGGCCTGGTGTGCCGCTGTGGGAACAGGGGTTGCCTCGAAACGATAGCGTCCACCACCACCATGATCGAGTTGCTGGGGCGCGGCCAGGAGACGCTGTTGACGCCACAGGACATCGTCCGCAACTGCCTCGCCGGCGACTCCGCAACCCAACGCGTAGTGGACGACGCCGGGCTGGCGGTGGGCCGCGCGCTGGGCAACGTCTCCAACCTCATCAACCCTGAAGTGATCGTCGTGGGCGGACCTTTGGCGGGCCTCGGGGACCTCCTGCTGGACCCCATCCGGCGCGGCCTGGTCAGGCACGCCGTACCTGTCGTGGGCGAGACAACCCACCTCGCAATGTCGTCCCTCGGGGCACGCGCAGAGGCACTCGGGGCCGCCGCTTTGGTCTTCCAACACGCGGGTATTACCGGTAGGTAACGAAATCGTTAGCTGGCTCTTGCGTTCAAGTCTTGACGACAAGGGCCGTGATCCAGTTTACTTTTTCATCAGACAGCCTCGCCATTGCGGGGCCGACAACGAAGTCATGCATTGGAGGCGTAAGGGCTGATGACATCCCTCGACACGCAAGGTGATCCCATCCTTTTGGAGATGCGCTCGATCACGAAGGAATTCCCCGGCGTGAAGGCCTTGTCGAACGTGAGCCTGCGCGTGATGGCCGGCGAAATCCACGCAATCTGCGGGGAAAACGGTGCCGGCAAATCGACGCTCATGAAGGTTCTTTCCGGCGTTTACGGGTACGGAAGCTACACCGGCGACATCGTGTACCAAGCCGAAACCCAGCAGTTCAAGGACATCCGCGCCAGTGAAGCGGCCGGCATCGTGATCATTCACCAGGAACTGGCCCTGATCCCGGAACTGTCCATCATGGAGAACATCTTCCTCGGAAACGAACCCACCAAGTGGGGCGTGATCGACTGGAGCGAGGCCCGCAAGCGTTCCCTCGAACTGCTGGCCCGCGTTGGCCTGCGCGAGGATCCCGATACCCCCATCAAGGAAATCGGCGTCGGCAAGCAGCAGCTGGTGGAAATCGCCAAGGCCCTGAACAAGTCCGTTCGCCTGCTGATCCTGGACGAGCCCACCGCAGCGCTGAACGAATCCGATTCCCAGCACCTGTTGGACCTGATCCTGGGCCTCAAAGGCAAGGGCATCACCTCGATCATCATTTCCCACAAGCTCAACGAGATCGAACAGATCGCGGACGAGATCACCATCATCCGTGACGGCAAGTCCATCGAGACCTTGAACGTCAAGCGTGATGGCGTGGACGAGGACCGCATCATCAAGGGCATGGTTGGCCGGACGCTCGAGTCCCGCTTCCCGGACCACGAACCCACGATCGGCGAGGTGTTCTTCGAGGTCAAGGACTGGACCGTGGGACACCCCCAGATCTCGGACCGCCTGATCTGCAAAGGTTCCAACTTCTTTGTGCGCCGCGGCGAAATCGTCGGCTTCGCAGGGCTCATGGGCGCCGGCCGCACGGAGTTGGCCCGCTCCCTCTTTGGCCACTCCTACGGCCGCTTCATCAAGGGCCAGGTGTACAAGGACGGCAAGCCGGTCCACCTCCGCAGCGTCAAGCAAGCCATCGACGCCGGCCTGGGCTACGTCACTGAGGACCGCAAGTCCTTGGGGCTGAACCTGCTGGACGACATCAAGACCACCACGGTTTCCGCGGCACTGAACAAAATCAGCAACTACTCGGTGGTGGATACGCGCAAGGAGTTCACGGTGGCGGAGGAGTACCGGAAGTCACTGCGGACCAAGACCCCGTCGGTTGAGGAAGGCGTGGCCAAACTCTCCGGCGGCAACCAGCAGAAAGTTGTGCTGGCCAAGTGGATGTTCACCGACCCCGACCTCCTGATCCTGGACGAACCCACCCGCGGAATCGACGTAGGTGCCAAGTACGAGATCTACGGAATCATCCAGAGGCTCGCGAACCAGGGCAAGGGAGTGATTGTCATTTCCTCGGAACTCCCTGAGCTCCTGGGCCTGTCCGACCGTATCTACACCATCTTCGAAGGCGCCATCACCGGCGTCCTGGACAAAAACGAAGCAAGCCAGGAAAGCCTCATGAAACTCATGACTTCCGCCCGCAAAACCGCCTGACCGTTGGCCCAGACTCGCCCCATCCTGACACAAGGACCAAAACAATGAACGCGCTCAAGAAGCTATTTGGTGGCAATACCCGCCAGTTTGGCATGATCTTCGCCCTGGTGGCACTTATCGTCTTCTTCCAGATCTTCACCGGGGGCCGCACGTTGACCCCCGGTAACGTGATCAACCTGTTCAACGGCAACTCCTACATCCTGATCCTGGCCATCGGCATGGTCCTGGTGATCATCGCCGGCCACATCGATCTCTCCGTCGGTTCCGTAGCCGCGTTCGTGGGGGTTTCGGTGGCCCTCGCCATGCGGGACTGGGGCCTGCCTTGGTGGGCGGGTGTGCTCTTCGGCCTGCTCCTTGGAGCAGTGATCGGCGCCTGGCAAGGGCTATGGACAGCGTATGTGGGCATACCTGCCTTCATCGTGACGCTGGCCGGCATGCTGTTGTTCCGCGGCTTCAACCAGTTCGTGGGCAAGTCCAACACCATCCCCGTTTCCAAGGAATTCCAGTTCATTGGTTCCGGGTACTTGCCCGAAATCGGCCCGAACACCGGCTTCAACAACCTCACCTTGCTCATTGGCATTGCGGCGGCAGCGTTGGTGGTCATCATGTCCCTGCGTGCCCGTGCAGCCAACAAGGCACTTGGCGCCGATGTTCCCGAGCTCTGGGTTGAGGTCACCAAGCTGGTGCTGATCTGCGGTGCCATCCTCTACGCGACGTACCTGTTCGCTACTGGCCGCCCCGGAACGTCCTTCCCCATCCCCGGCCTGATCCTTGCCGTGCTGGTGCTCATCTACGGTTTCATCGCTGACAAGACAGTCCTCGGCCGCCACGTCTACGCGGTGGGTGGCAACCGCCACGCAGCTGAGCTGTCCGGCGTGCAGTCAAAGAAGGTCAACTTCATGGTCATGATGAACATGTCCATCCTGGCCGGCCTTGCCGGCATGATCTTCGTTGCCCGCTCCACTGCTTCCGGCCCGTTCGACGGCGTCGGTTGGGAATTGGATGCCATTGCGGCCGTCTTCATCGGTGGCGCTGCCGTTACCGGTGGTGTCGGTACCGTGATCGGCTCGATCGTCGGTGGCCTGGTCATGGCCGTCCTCAACAACGGCCTCCAGCTCCTGGGTGTTGGCGCCGACCTCACCCAGATCATCAAGGGCCTGGTGCTCCTGGCTGCAGTCGCTTTCGATGTCTACAACAAGTCCCAGGGCAAGCGGTCCATTACCGGCCTGCTGCTGAAGGGCTTCCAGCGCAATAACGAGATCAAGCCGGACGAAACCACATCCACCAAAGAGGTCATCTCCAAGGAAGCGTGATCCGCTTCCTGACAGACTCGCTCCACCCCACCCACACAGAAAGTGAACCAAGATATGCGAATGTTTGGTAAAGCAGGAAAGGCAGCAGCAGTCGCTGCCATCGCGGCACTGGCGCTGACAGCCTGCGGCCGCACTGACAGCGGCTCAAGCAGCAGCACAGCAGGCGGGGAAGCGTTCCCCAAGGACTCGCTGATCGGCGTCGCACTTCCGCAGAAGACCAGTGAAAACTGGGTCCTCGCGGAGAAGCTGTTCAACGACGGCCTCACCAGCGCCGGTTTCAAGGCGGACGTACAGTTCGCCAACGGCGGCGTATCCGAGCAGCAGAACCAGATTAGCGCCATGGTCACCAAGGGCGCCAAGGTCATCATCGTGGGAGCCATCGACGGCGCCCAGCTGGGTACCCAGCTCCAGCAGGCCAAGGAATCCGGCGCCACGATCATCGCCTACGACCGCCTGCTCCTCAACACCGAGAACGTGGACTACTACGTGGCCTACGACAACTTCAAGGTTGGCGAACTGCAGGGCCAGGCCCTCTTGGACGGCATGAAGGCCAAGAAGGCGACGGGTCCGTACAACATCGAACTCTTCGCCGGCTCCCCGGATGATGCCAATGCGAAGGTCTTCTTCGACGGCGCCATGAGCGTCCTGAAGCCGAAGATCGACGACGGCACCCTCAAGGTTGTTTCGGGCCAGACCTCGTTCGAGCAGGCTGTTACCCAGGGATGGAAGGCAGAAAACGCCCAGCGTCGCGCTGACACGCTGCTCACCGGCAGCTATGGCACCGCTTCCCTGGACGGCGTCCTGTCCCCGAACGACACCTTGGCCCGTGCAGTGCTGACGTCCGTCAGGGCCGCCGGCAAGCCGCTCCCGGTTGTCACCGGCCAGGACTCCGAAGTTGAGTCCGTGAAGTCGATCATGGCAGGCGAGCAGTACTCCACCATCAACAAGGACACCCGCAAGCTCGTTGAGCACGCCATCACCATGGTGAAGGACCTCCAGGCCGGCAAGGAACTGGAAATCAACGACAAGGACTCCTACAACAACGGCGTCAAGACCGTCCCCGCGTACCTCCTCCCGCCACAGATCGTGACGCTGGAGAACGTCAAGACCGCTTACGTTGACGATCCGGTACTCGGCCCGATCACCAAGTAGCACCTCTTCACAGCAAGACAGCAAGCCCCGGTCCGCCAGCAGGCGGGCCGGGGCTTTCGCTTGCCTCAAACGGCAGGCGCGGGTGCTTTCACAGCCCACGCATAGCTTCGGCTGGTGTGCAGCACAGCAGCACTCAGCAGTCTTGGATCTGCGGCCCGCATTCAGCGGGACGAACGAACATGCAGGTCAAGAGGAGAAACGTGAGCGTCCTTGCCCGGAGCGTAGGCAACGCCTTCCGCAACAAAATCAGAACGGCGGCGGTCGTTGTCGTGCTGGCCGTAGCCATCGGTTTGGCTTTGGCCATGCTGGTCGCCAATCAGGCCGTGGGTGCCAAGGTCCAGGAGCTCAACGCTTCCGTGGGCACCACCTTGACGGTGAATCCGGCCGGTGGCCAGGGCTTCGAAGGCGGCGGCGAACCACTCACGACGGCGGAAGCTGAGACTGCGGCTTCGGTCGCCAACGTGACAGCGGTCGTTGGTACCAAGGCACTGCGCCTCCAGACGGTGACCACCGGAACCACGGATTCAACAACCGGCACCACCCAGCAGGGCCCGGGCGGCGGTTTCGGTCCCGGCGGACAACAGGCGACGGTCACCACGAACCTGACGGCCGCCGTCGACGCCGGTACGCTGGGCAACCGCAACGGCTCCGCCGGAACAACAGGCAGCACCACCCAGCCGGTACGCACGCTTCCGATCACCGCGACGGGTATCGGCGCCGAAGTGGACAGCACGGGCAAGGCCTTGGACATCACCAGCGGCACCGGGCTGGGCGACTACACCGCAGCCGAATCGAAGGCACTTGTGGGCACCTCGCTTGCGGAGAAGAACAGCCTGACGGTGGGCTCCACCTTCACCATCCAGGACAAGACGTTCACCGTGTCAGGCATCTTCGACGCCGGCACCACGTTCGGCAACAACGCCGTCTACGTCGCCCTGCCGGAAGCGCAGGCACTGGCCGAAACCCCGGATGAGCTCTCCAGCATGATCGTCACGGTCAACAGCATGGAAAACGTGGACAGCACCAAGACCGCTGTCCAGGACGCACTCGGCACGGACAAGGCGGACGTGACCCAGGGCCAGCGCAACCTCGAAACCGCCGTCAGCTCACTGGACAGCGTCAAGAACATCTCGCTGATCGCCTTCATCGCGGCCCTCGCCACCGCCGGCATCATCATCCTGCTCATCATGGTCATGCTGGTCCGCGAGCGCCGCCGCGAAATCGGTGTCCTCAAGGCGATCGGTGCCCGCAACCGCACCATCGGCCTGCAGTTCGTCCTCGAGTCACTGGTTCTTGTAGCTCTTGGAAGCGTGGTGGGTGCGGTGATCGCTTCACTGGCCAGCGGCGGCATTGCGTCCGCGCTCATCAGTTCGAACACAACCACGACGGCGGCCACCACCACCCAGCGCGGCGGGGGTCTCGCAGGGGCCATGCCAAACGGCGCGGTACCTGGCGGTGGCGGCTTGCCCGGCGGCGGCCAAGGTGGTCCGTTCGGTGGCGCCTCCCAGCTGCTCACCTCCGTGACTGCCAGCGTCTCCCCCGGCGTCCTCGCTGCAGGCATCGCAGCGGTGTTCGCGGTTGCCATCATCGGCGCGCTGGTCCCGGCATTGCTGACCGCCCGCATCCGTCCCATCGAAGTACTCCGAGGAGAATAGCCGTGATCGTAGTCAAGGACCTGGTCCGTCAGTTCAAGTCCGGTGACCGGACCATCAAGCCCGTCAACGGTGTGAGCTTCGAACTCGAAAAGGGTTCGCTGGCATCCATTGTCGGCAAGAGCGGCAGCGGCAAGAGCACGCTGTTGTCCCTCCTGGGTGCGCTGGACAAGCCCACCTCAGGTGACGTCGTCGTGGATGGCGTCAGCTTGGCCGGGCTCCCGGACGGCAAGTTGACCGAGTACCGGCGCCGGGACATCGGCTTCGTGTTCCAGCAGTTCAACCTGATCCCCAACCTCAGTGCCGTAGACAACGTCATGCTGCCCATGGAATTCGCGGGCGTCCGCAAGGCGGCCAGGCTGCAGCGTGCCAAGGAGTTGCTGGAGCAAGTGCAATTGGATCCTGAGAAGCACTCACGCCGGACCAACCGGCTTTCCGGCGGCGAGCAGCAGCGTGTGGCGATTGCCCGGGCGCTGGCCAACGAGCCCAAGCTGATCCTGGCCGATGAGCCCACCGGCAACCTGGACGAACAGACCGGTGAGCACATCATCGAACTGCTGAGCTCGCTGAGCCGCGACCACAACACCACCATCCTGGTGGTCACCCATGACCGGAGCCTGGCGAAAAAGACTGAACGGTGCTTCCGCCTGCAGCAGGGCCGGCTCACCGAGGAGGTCAGAACCGAATTGCGTCGATGACCTTGACGCGCACCGCCACGAGCGCAGGGATGGCTCCGGCGAGTGCGCCGACAAGGACAGCCGCGCCGAATCCAAGGAGAGCGGCGTCGATGGGGAACGCGGGGTACTCAGTGAGCCCCGGCGCTACCTTCGACTCGATCCACGGGTGTTTCACCACCGCAACCGCCAGCATGACGCCAGCCACGCCGGCCACTGCGGTGGCCACCACGGATTCCATCATGACGCCAACAAAGATCCGGCCCGACGTTGCCCCGAAGCTGCGGCGGATGCCGATCTCCCGGACCCTGTAGCGCACGGTGACCATGGAAATGTTCAGCATCCCCACGGCGCCGAGCAGCAGGACCAATCCGGCTACTCCGCCCACCACCAACTGCACGGGAGCCAAAGGATCGCCCCAGGCTGCGTAGTCCATGCGGTCGGCTTGGGCGTAGTAGCCGGGGAACTGGCCTTGGAGGTCCGCGGTGATCGCTGCTTTGAGCGCGTCGGCCTGCTCCTCGCCCACCCACATCTTGAACTGGGACATCTGCGGTTCCATCCCCGTCATGGCCGCACCCTCGCTGAGGATGAACGCGGACGGCGGCGTATCGGGGTACGTATCAGGGACGACGCCGATAATCACCGCCGTAGCTGGCCGGTCACCGGGGATGCTCATTGTGGGATGGGTGGTGAGGTTTGGCCTGCCGGCTTGGTTGTAGAAGGACTCGGACACCACGACGGCGGGTGCAAGCCTTTGACCGTCGTCAGCGGCGAACCAGCTTCCCTGTTGGAGCGGAACTCGGTGGATAATGCCGTAGCCGATGTCCACGATGGTCATGCTCACGGCGGTCACGCCGCGGGGAAACTGAAAACCAGCTTGCGTCTGACCGACGTGGGTGGAGGTGGTGATGCCGTAGCGCTGCTGGATCCCTTGGTACGCCTTCTCGAGTTTCCCCGGGTCCGGCATGGTTGGTCCGTTGACGCTCAACGACAACGTTGCCACCCGGCCGCCGTTTCGTTCGGACTGCACCTTGTAGCCCTCGCGGGCCAGATTCCCGACGCCCACCACGGATGTCAGTGCCGCCACGGACAACGCCACGCCCATGAGTGCCAGGAGGATCCGGACTTTGTTGATGCGAAGTTCCTGCCACGCCTCGACCAGCGTGGAAACGAAGCCGGTCATGCGCTGACTCCTGCTGCTGCGGGCACCAGCAGTGGACTGAGTACGCCGGAGTCCAGCCGATAGCAGGCGCGGGCCAGTGCGGCCACGTTGGTGTCGTGGGTGATGGTCACCAGGGCGGCGGCGGTCTCCGTAGCGACGGTGTCCAGCAGTGCCATGACGGACTGGCCGGTCTCGACGTCGAGTGCTCCGGTCGGTTCGTCGGCCAGGATAAGCCGGGGCTTCCGGACCAAGGCGCGGGCTATGGCCACGCGCTGCTGTTCGCCACCGGAGAGCATGTTGGGCATGGTGTTGGCCCGGGCGGCGAGGCCCACCCGGTCCAGCATGTCCATGGCGATATTGCGGCGACTCCAGAACTCCTTGCCCTTGGCGTAAAACAGCGGAGTGATCACGTTGTCCAAGGCGCTGCGGCCTGGCAGGAGATTGAACTGCTGGAAAACGAAGCCCACGGTGGAACCGCGGAGCCGGGCCCGGGCGTTGTTGCCCAGCCGGTCAGCGGACTGGCCCAGGAACTCAAGCTCTCCCGATGTCGGGATGTCCAGCAGGCCCAGCAAGTTGAGGAGCGTTGATTTGCCGCAGCCGGAGCGTCCCACGATTGCCGTGTGATCGCCGCTGTGCACCTCGAGGTCGATGCCCCGGAGAATGTGCAGGTGCTGATCGTCCGGCAGGATGACGGATCGGGTGACTGACCGCAGGCTGACAAGTGTTTCCTTGGGTTCCGTCATGCCTTTAGCCCGCCGGAGCGTAGGCGACCTGGCCCGGCCCCATCATGGGGTTCGGGGCAGCCGGAGCGCCGGGCACGAATTCCAGGACCTGCTCGCCTTCGGCCAGACCGGAGGTCACTTCCACTACCGAGCCATCATTGAGCCCCAGCTGCACTGTGCGCTGCTCGGGAGCGGCGCCAGTCCCTCCGGGGCCTGCAATCCACACGATGCCGTCCTTGACGCTGCCCTTCACCGAAGTCAGCGGAACAGTCACGACGTCAGGGGCGACTCCGGCGCTGACTGTCATGGTGGCTCCCAGACCGGCGAAAACCTGCTGGTCGGAAGGGATTGCGCAGCTCAGTGTTCCCGTGGGGGTGCCACCTTCTTCCGGCTGGCTTCCGCTTCCTTGGGGACCCACCATCGCTGCGCCCACACCCATCCCCGCACCACCACCCGTGGCGGCCAAACCGCCCGAGGTGGTGCCGCCGTCGTCGGACGCATTGTTCTTGAGCGTCACTTCGGTGCACTGGAAGGGCGCCGGTCCACCTACCAAAGCAATTTCCGCGGGACCGGGCTTGCCGAGCAGGCGGTACTGCTGGGCGGCGGTGACCGGGCCCGCCACCGTGTACGTTCCGGGATCGATCTTGCCCACGGACTCGCCAACGGTCACCTGCTGGTCAATGAGCGTTGACAGGGACTGCAGGGTTCCGGCGCTCGGAGCGAGGACATCGAAGTAGTCGTACACCGGTTTGGGTGTGGTGGGTGTGCCGTCCTTGGAGGTAGCCGTGCTGGTGACGGGTCGCTCGGCCTTGACCTGGAAGAGAGCGTCTCCCTTGGCGACAGTGGCACCTTGGTCCACGAAGATCTTGATGACCTTGCCAGCGGAAGTGCTCCTGACCGGTTCGGCTGCGTCACTCTGAACGGTGCCCTTGATCTGGACTGTGTTGGTAACCGTGGTCCGTGTCGCCGGGACCACCGGAATATCCACTTGGGCCAGCGGGGCCGGCTCCGCGCCGGACGATTCAAGGCCATCCACGAAGGCGATCTTGACCAATGCCACCGCGATTATCGCGAAAACCAACAACCAGGCAACCGGCAAAATGACGCGCCGAAAAGTACCCATCCCTGCTCCATTTCGGTAACTCCCCACAGAACCTCTGCGAGGGATGATGGCCTAAGCCTAGGCGAGGAAAATCTTCGGTCCGGACATTCGTATGACTTGACAGCTCACGACACAGAAGAGTCGGCCATGATTCTCTGCTGCGCAGGGTTGACGCTGTTCCGGCGCGGGAGCAATCTGTGAGCAGGGCAGGAGGTGGCGGGCGTGTCCGCTCACAAGAAAAAAGGAAAAAAGACTCCTTGGCATCGACGCGGCAAGACATGGATCATCACCGCGGGAGCCATCGCCGCGGCCCTCATCAGCATCATCGCCCTGTGGGACCGGATCATTCCGCCCAATACCGAAGACGTTGCCGACATAGAATCGCTCACCATCCTCAAGCAAACTTCGCTTGCGGCCTTTGCCCCGGCGGACTTGGGCAAGGACCTGACACTCAACCCGGCCGCAGCAGCTGCCTTTGAGCCCTATTCAGCGAATCTGGCCGCGTCTACTGGGAGCAAGAAGCCAACTCCCACCACATTTCCGCCAACCACCACGCCTCCCCCAACGACGTCCACGGCCACCACCACCCCCACAATTCCGACTACTCCTGCGACGACATCCGCCACCCAAGGCACCTCCACAGGCTCACCCACCTTGGCAAACAAGATCGCCTCCCGTCCGCCCGAGGAGTATCGCTCCGCTGTTAAGGAACAGAAAGTGCTGGAAGGCTACGTTCCCGGAGCCCTCATAGCCATTCCCGCTCTCCTCCCGCCGGTGACGGTCAACGAGGCGGGCGAACTGCTCCCGCCGGCCCAGGTGGCAGCTGAACTGGTCAAGGCCTTGGAGGAAGTGCTGGTCATCGATGGCACCCAGGGCAAGGACCCGCTCGGGTGGACTGTCGCCGTGAAGCTGGATCTTGCGGGCCTGGCCCACGTCCCGATGCTCCTGACGTGGTCCTTGGATGGCATTGAAGTCTCCGAAAGCTGGAAGGCTGAGAACCTGGCCTACAGGATCCTGGCCACCACGGACCATGACGCTGGAGTCGCGGAGATTTGGATACCGGACCTCGGAAAGCCCGGCGCTTACAACGTCAATGTCAGGCTGACCTTCGAATCGACGGGAACCACTGCGGACCTGGAGCAGCTGCAACTTCCCCATTAGCGATAGCCAAAATGAGAGGATGTCAGTCATGACCCTCCCTATCGCCAAGCCGTGGCTTTTCTCGCAAACCAACCAGGATCCCCGAGCGGCTACGGGCCGGCGTTTGAGGTGGGGCGTCGTATCCACCGGCAACATCGCCAACAGCGTTTCGCAGGACCTGGCCTTGCTGGAAGACGCTGAGCCCTACGCTGTGAGTTCCCGGACCCAGGCTGCCGCGGACGCGTTCGCCGCCGCGCTTGGTTTCGCCAAGGGATACGGGGACGACGGCGATGTGCCCGGCTACCAGCGGCTGTTCGACGATCCCGCAGTGGACGTGGTCTATGTGGCCACTCCCCATGCCCAGCACTTCCAGATTGCATCGGCGGCCCTGCGTGCCGGCAAGCACGTACTGTGCGAGAAGGCGCTCACCATCAATGCCCGCGAAGCTACCGAGCTGGTGAAACTGGCCAGGGAAAACAAAGTGTTCTTCATGGAGGCCGTATGGAGCCGTTTCCTGCCGAGCATGCAGCGGGCGTTCGAAATCGCTGCATCCGGGGAGCTAGGCGAGATTCAGTGGGTCAGCGCGGATCTTGGCTTCCCCGCGCCCTACGATCCCTCTGCCCGTATCTGGGCCTTGAACGACGGCGGCGGCGCACTCCTGGACCTCACCGTCTACCCGTTGCTGTGGCCTTTGGGGACACTGGGATTCCCCCAGTCGGTGACGGCGATCGGCACGCTGAACGAGGACGGCGTGGACACGCAGAACGCACTGACGCTGGGGTACGCCAACGGTGCCCAGGCGCAGCTGACCTCTTCCCTCATGGCGCACGGGCCACGAACCGCCACCGTAGCTGGCGGGCTCGGATTCCTGCAGACAGTAGGTTCCGTGAACAATCCGCGCGAACTGATGATCCGGGTTGGTTGGGACGAGCCGCGCCACGAGCGCTTCGACGTGGTGGGCATCGGCTACACCTACGAGCTCCGTGAGGTGACGCGCTGCGTGCAGCAAGGGCTCACCGAAAGCCCGGTCATGCCGCTGGAGGACTCCGTGAATGTCATGCGCTTGTTCGACGGCGTGCGGTCACAACTGGGCATCCGGTATCCGAACGACGCACGGTGAGTTAACTCAGCCGCGTTAACGCCCTTGGCGGGCCGGTTGCCGTGCGAGCTTGCGGTCAAGGGACAGCGCCCCCGGTCCGAGGAACACGAACGCCACGGAGATGGCTGCGTAGACAATCAGGAGTTCTGCCGTAACGCCCGCCTTGTCCGTCAGCAGGGGCTTGCCCGCTTCCGTCACGAACCAAATGCCCGCGAACATGATCGCCGCGAGGAACCCGGCCACCCGGGTCAAGGCACCGAGGACCAGCAGCAAGCCAAGTCCCAGCTCACCGGCGATCACCAACCACGCCACGATCTCGGGCTTCTGCACGCCCATTGCCGCGACGGACGCCGCGAAGGCGGCGTGACCGGCCATGAGCTTCTGGATGCCGTGAACCATGATGAGCGCGCCGAACACCACGCGCAGGATGGTGACGCCACGGGCGGAGGACTTGGGAGAGGGGTGAAGGAATTTCACCCGTCCCAATCTTCCATGCCGGGCGTCCCCAGCCAAACGGCGGCGCCAGCCAAACGGGCGGCGCCAGCCAAACGGGCGGCGCCAGCCAAACGGGCGGCGCCAGCGCCCGGCACTAGGACAGCAGCGCCGGGATGTCCTTCACGCCGTCCAGGATGTGGTGGTGCGGGTGCGCTGCGAGGTCGTCGCGGCCCAGCTTGCCGGTCAGGACACCGACGGCGGTGACGCCTGCGTTGTTGGCGGCGGCGAGGTCATTCACGGTGTCGCCGGCGGCGATGACGGCCCGGACGTCCTGCACGCCCGTCAGTTCCATGGCACGGTGGATCATGTGCGGCGCCGGGCGGCCCGCAGCTACTTCGTCGGAGCAGACGACGGCGTCCAGCAGGTTGTCGTCGCCGACGCCCCATCCCAGGCGCTCGAGCAGGGGCTCGGCGACGTCACGGGAGAAGCCGGTGGTGAGCGCAACCTTGATGCCCTGGCGGCGCAGTTCACGGAACGCGTCCTCCACGCCTTCCAGCGCTACGGGCGGGTTGGCGTCGTAGAACTCGACGAGCAGTTCCTTGAAGCGGATGAACGCCGCCGCCACCGTTTCAGCGTCCGCCGTGCCTCCGCCGGCTTCGATCAGCGCCGTGATGGCCTCCACTTTGTCCGCGCCCATCCATTCCTGGACATCCTCTGGCGTGGTGGCCACGCCAGTCTCTTCAACACAGCGGGCAAGGGCAACGTAGACGTCGCCGTGTTCGTCGATGGTGGTTCCGGCCATATCGCAGGCAACAAGGGTGATCATGGGGTGGCTCCTTCGGTATGGATGCGGACCAGGGCGGCCCGGCGTTCCACGGTGTTGTCGATGGTGAAGTTGGTCAGTGCCGGCAGGTAGCGGTCCTCGGAGTATTCGAGTGGCTGGCCGTCGCCGGAACGGGTGATGCGGCGTTCGCGCAGCAGCGGAATGCCTTCGGGTTGCTCCAGCAGTTCGGCGTCTTCATCGCTGGCTGCAACGGCGTCGATGGTGTGCCGTGCGCTGTGCAGATCCACGCCTTGCTCCTTGAGGAACGCGAAGATGGACCCTGAGTCGGTGTCGAAGTCGAACAGTTTCCGTCCCACATCCAGGATGAACGTGGTCCGCTCAATCATGGCCGGGGACTCGTCCAGGTAGCGGACCCGCAGGACTTCCACCACCGTGGTTCCCGGCACGAGGCCGAGTGCCTCGGCAGCTTCCGGGCTGGCTTCGCGTCGCGCGACCTCCAGGGTCCGCTGGCCGGGCTTCTTGCCGATGCCGCTGGCCCATTCGGTGAACGAGTTGAACGTGGAAAACGACTGCGACGGCACGGACGAACGAACCATGGGAGGACGACCCCGCCCTCCGGTCACTGCGCCTTCGGAACGGAGGAAGGCGAGCGCCTGGCGGATCGGTCCGCGCGAGGTCCCGAACTCCCGGCATAGCTCCGCTTCGCTGGGCAACTGGTAACCCGGGGGCCACTCACCGTCGGTGATGCGGCGCATGAATTCCTCGCTCAGCCTGACGTGGAGGGGTGCGTTCTGCTGTGTGCTCACCAGTTGATGATACAAGTCCCACTGGTTCGAAACGCTGGTTTTGAGCGGCTCCAGATGAATTTGGGGTGAACTGAAATGAACAGACGTTAAATTCAGATTAACTTGTATATACAAGTGCCATTTTGGCTTGATTCCCCTCCCCGTAGCCGTCAATGTCAGTGGTGTGAACAACCCAAGCACCTCCCCCACTCCCTTCAACAACAGCGCGAGCCAGCCCGCCGACGTCCTGATTGTTGGCGCTGGAATCGTTGGTTTGGCGCATGCCGCGCACGCTGTTGCCAACGGCCTGACCGTCACCATCATTGATCGCGACCACCACGCCGCGGGCGCTTCCGTCCGCAACTTCGGCCACTGCTGCATCACTGCCCAGTCCGGGGAACTGTACGAACTCGCGCAGACCTCGCGGAAGTACTGGCTCGAGTTCGCCGAGCAGGCCGGTTTCTGGGCTTCCGAGGCTGGCGCCGTCGTACTCGCCCGCACCGAAGCCGAAATGAACGTCCTGCGCGAACTCTCCGCGGTCCGCGAGCCAGGCCAGGTGGAGCTGCTCTCCCCCGCCGGGACGCGGGAGCGGCTGGGTGCTGCGTCCGCTGAGGAAGCTCACGACGACGGTGGTGCTTCGAGCGCGGCATGGCCCGGCCTCGTAGGCGGCGCCTTCCTCCGGGACGACCTCCGCGTCGACCCCCGGACCACCGTTGCAAAGTTGGCCGACTGGCTCAGCCGGCAACCCGGCGTCGAACTTCACTGGAACACCGCCGCGCTGGGCTTCAGCCAGTCCACTGACGGAGTGACCGTCCAGACCTCGCGCGGTGAGCTTCGCGCCGGGCGGGTGTTCGTGTGCGTCGGCCATGACGTCGACTACCTGTACCCGGACCTGGCCGAAGAACACCGGATCCAGCGATGTGCCTTGCAGATGTCTTTGGCCGCGAAACCATCGGGCGTCGAGTTCGCCCCTGCTGTCCTGACCGCGACCTCCATGCTCCGGTACCCGGCGTTCACGGACATGCCCGCTGCTGCAGCCCTCCGTTCCGAGGTGTTGGAGAACCAGCCCGAGCTACTGGATGTCGGAGCCAATGTCATGTTCACCCAGCGCCCGGACGGCACCATCATCCTGGGTGACTCGCACCATTACCACCGCACGGCCGATCCGTTCCTGGACGAAGCCATGACCACCACGCTCAACACCGAAATCACGGGCCGGATTGGTGAGCCGTTGGAGATCATCCAGCGCTGGCAGGGCGTTTACGCGTCTTCCGACGTCGCACCGATCCTGGTCCGCGAGGTCCAACCCGGCGTCACGGTGGTGTCCGTGACCTCGGGCGTAGGCATGACCCTGTCCTTCGGCCTGGCACACCGCAACGTATCGCGCCTGTACTGACTCACCTTGTACTGAATATCCCCGCTCTCCCCTCCCTTCGCATAAGGAATCCCATGAAAACCTCGCTCTTCACCGGCTCCGCCCTTGCCCTAACCGCGGCCCTCGCACTGACGGCCTGTGGCGGCTCAGCTCAGTCCTCGCCTGAGGCGACGTCGGCCACCTGCCCCAATGGTGAGATCAAGTTCGGCATCGAGCCCTACGAGGACCCGGCCAAGCTCAAGCCCGCCTACGATGTCCTGGCCGCGGCGTTGTCCAAGAAGCTCGAATGCCCCGTCAGCGTCCAGGTGGTTGAGGATTACGCCGCCGAGGTCCTGGCCATGCGCAACGGAAAGCTGGACCTGGGCCAGTTCGGTCCGCTGGGATATGTGTTCGCAGATGCCAAAGCCGGTGCCGAACCCCTGGTTTCGTTCGGCACCGCGGAGAAGGAACTGAGCACGTACACCGCCGGGATCTGGGTTCCCAAGGACAGCACCATACAGGCCATCGGCGACCTCAAGGGCAAGTCGCTCGCGTTGGGCAGCGTGGGGTCCACCTCGGGTGACGTGCTGCCGCGCTTCGGCCTCCGCGAAGCCGGAATCGCCGACGCCGACATCAAGATGGACTACACGGGCGGCCACCCCGAAGCTTTGCTGGCCCTGACCAACGGCAAGGTGGATGCTGCCGAGATCAACTCCCAGACGCTGGCCACCGCGATCGCCGCAGGGACATTCAAGAAGGACGATTTCCGCCAGGTTTGGACGTCCGACCCCATCCCCAACGATCCCATCACCGTGCGGGGCGACGCCGATCCCGCCTTCAAGGCTGCCGTCAAGGACGCGTTCCTGAGCCTTGATCCCGCGGACGTGGCAAAAGTTGGGGAGTTCCTGGATGTCACCCCTCCGGGGCCGCTGCTGGAGGTCACCAAGGACAACTACACGCCGCTGTTCGACCTTGCCGAGACCATGGGCCTCACCGAGAAGGACCTGTAATGCCTCTCTCCGTCCAAGGCTTACGCAAGTCCTTCAGCGGGCGGACGGTGCTTCAAGGAGTGGACTTCTCCGTTGCCGCTGGCGAGCTGGTCGCTTTCCTGGGCGCCAACGGCTCCGGTAAGTCCACCACCCTCCGCTGCGTCATGGGCATCACGGAACCCGACGCCGGCAGCATCAGCATCGACGGTGCTGCACTGGATTCCCTGCAAGGCCGTGAGCTGCAGCAGGCGCGCCAGCGAATGGCCATGATCTTTCAGAAGATCCATTTGGTCCCCCGCCGCACGGCCCTGGACAATGTTTGCGCCGGGGCCCTCGCCCGGATTCCCACTGTGCGTTCGCTGTCGCCGCTCTTGTTCCCGGCCGATGTTCAGCAGGAGGCCCTCGACTGCCTGGACCGCGTCGGTTTGGCCGACCGGGCCTTCGACCGCGTTGGCCGGCTCTCCGGCGGACAGCAGCAGCGCGTCGCCGTAGCCCGGGCACTCTGCCAGCGGGCCGACGTCGTACTCGCCGATGAGCCGGTGTCCGCCCTGGACCCGCACGCCGCTGAGCAGGTCATGGCGCTGCTGCGCGAGCTCGCGCACTCCGAAGGGCTGGCCGTTGCCGCCGTCCTGCACCAGCCGGACCTGGCCCTGCGCTACGCGGACAGGTCCATCGGGCTGCTCCAAGGATCCATGACCTTCGACCTCCCCTCCACAGCGGTCACGGCCGAACATCTCGACACGTTGTATGCCCCGGACAGGAATATCGCAGCATGACACCCCAGACCCTGACCCCGGCCGTCGCCCGCCGGGACTCAACCACAAAAAACCGAGTGGCACTTGTCCGCCCGAAGAAGCCGCTGCGGTGGATCACGACGGCGGCAGTGGCTGCCGCCGTCGTCGGACTTCACGCTGTGGCCATCGAGGGGACTGATTTCAAACCTGAGCTGTTGGTGGATGGTTGGAAGGGCATGGCCGCGTTCATCGGCGATGCGTTCCCGCCTGACCTGAGCTGGGAGAAGACACTGAAACCTGGCCTGGAAGCCACGCTGGTGACCCTGTGGATCGGGCTCTTGGGGACGACATTGTCTGTGCCGTTCGCCTTGCTCCTGGCTGCGCTGGCCGCCGAGAACACCAGCCCGCACCGTCTGGTCTACCAAGGCGCGCGGGCCGTGTTGTCATTCTTCCGCGCCGTGCCGGACATCGTGTTCGCACTGATCTTCGTCACCGCCGTGGGGCTCGGTCCCTTCGCCGGCGTGCTCGCCCTGATCTGCCACAACACGGGCGTGATGGGCAAGCTATGGGCCGAGTCCATGGAGGAGATCGACGCCGGACCGCAGGAGGCACTCCGTACCGCCGGTGCCAACCGGATCCAACAGGTAGCCAACGCCACACTGCCCATGGTGGTCCCCCAGTTCGTGGGCCTGCTGCTGTACCGCTTCGACGTCAACGTCCGGTCCTCGCTGGTCCTCGGCCTGGTGGGCGCGGGCGGCATCGGGCTCCTGATCAACCAGTCCATCAAGTCGTTCCAGTTCGACTCCATGCTGACGCACATCCTGATCGTGCTGGTGCTGATCATCGTGGTGGACCAGTTCTCCGCATGGATCCGGAGGCGCCTGGCCGCGTAACCTGCGTCCCGCCCCAACTGAGTCGCAGCAGACGCCCTTTTGACCGCTCAAAAGGGCGTCTGCTGCGACCTACGTGGGTGAGGGGGCAGAATGGGAGGTGGCCCTGTTTGGGGTTGTTGAAGAGGGCGAATGGAGCAGGCATGCAGGTCGATGTTGTAGTTGTTGGCGGAGGAGCCATGGGATCGGCGGCCGCGTGGCAACTCGCCCGCTCGGGCCGCTCGGTGGTCCTGTTGGAGCAGTTTGAGGCCGGGCACCATATCGGCGCTTCGCACGGCGCCACCCGCAATTTCAACACCGCCTACGCCGAGGCCGACTACCTGGACCTCCTGGCCGAATCCAAGACCCTCTGGGACGAACTGGCTGCCGAGAACGGCGCGCCGCTGCTGGACCTGGTGGGGTTGGCGAACCACGGCAACCTCCCCCGTTTGAAAGAAGTCCGCGAGGCCCACGAGGCACGCGGCATCGAGAGCTACTTCATCTCCGCCGAAGAGGCCGCCAACCGCTGGCTGGGCATGAACTTCGCCACCGACGTCCTCTTCGTGCCGGGTTCAGGCCGGATCCGTTCCGCCGACGCACTGGCGGCGCTCCGCAAATCCGCCGAGGCCCACGGTGCGGTCTTCAACTACTCGACGCCGGTCCGCGACATCCGCGTCGACGGCGCCGAATCGGTGGTGGTGGTTACCGAGGAGACCGAATACACGGCCAATCGGGTGGTGGTCACCGCCGGAGCCTGGACCCCCAAGCTCATCGGCAAGCTCACGGACCTGCCCGCGTTGGTAGTCACCCAGGAGCAGCCGGCCCACTTCACACCGACAGACAACACCTTCGTGTGGCCGAGCTTCAACCACAGCCCGGACCCCGATCCCAACAACGAAGCCTACGAGTACTGGTACAGCCCGGTCTACGGCATGCTCACCCCGGGCGAAGGCGTGAAGGCCGGCTGGCACGGCGTCGGCCCCGTCATGGACCCCGACGAGCGCACGTTCGAGCCCATCCCCCACCAGATGGAAGCGCTGGTGCGGTACGCAGAAGAGTGGCTTCCCGGCGTCGACCCTTCCACCGCGGTTCCCATCAGCTGCACCTACACCACCACGCCCAACGAGGACTTCGTCCTGGACCGTTTCGGTCCCCTGGTGGTGGGCGCCGGGTTCTCGGGTCACGGATTCAAGTTCACCCCGGCGATTGGCCGGGTGCTGAAAGACATCGTCGACGGCGGCGTGGCACCGGAGCGGTTCCACGCGGACCGCTAGGAGTTTTTGTACAGATAATGCCCCCAAGACCGCGTCTTGGGGGCATTATCTGTACAAAAACTCGGAGCTCGGGCGCCCGTGAAAGGCACCCGGGCTCGAGGGACTACTTCTTCAGGTCCGCGAGGACCTTGTTGAACGTAGCCGACGGGCGCATGATCTCAGCGGCCTTGGCGGCGTCCGGACGGTAGTAGCCGCCCAGTTCGACGGCGGGACCCTGGACTGCGGCCAGCTCGCCGACGATTGCCTCCTCGTTGGAGGTCAGGGCCTCAGCGATTGCTGCGAAGTCCTGGGCCAACTCGGCGTCCTCGGTCTGCTTGGCCAGTTCCTGGGCCCAGTAGGTGGCCAGGTAGAAGTGGCTTCCACGGTTGTCCAGCTCGCCAACGCTGCGGCGCGGGGACTTGTTTTCCAGCAGGAACGTACCCGTGGCGCGGTCCAGCGTGTCAGCCAGGACCTGTGCGCGGGCGTTGCCCGTGGTGGTGGCAAGGTGCTCGAAGCTGACGGCCAGGGCCAGGAATTCGCCCAGGCTGTCCCAGCGGAGGTGGTTTTCCTTCACCAGCTGCTGGACGTGCTTGGGAGCGGAGCCACCGGCGCCGGTCTCGAACAGGCCGCCACCGTTGATCAGCGGAACGATGGAGAGCATCTTGGCACTGGTGCCCAGCTCGAGGATCGGGAACAGGTCCGTGAGGTAGTCGCGGAGGACGTTACCGGTGACGGAGATGGTGTCCTCGCCCTTGCGGATGCGCTCCAGCGTGAAGGCCGTGGCGTCAACCGGGGAGAGGATCTTGATTTCCAGGCCCTCGGTGTCGTGTTCCTGGAGGTATTCGTTGACCTTGGCGATGAGGTTAGCGTCGTGCGCGCGGGTCTCGTCCAGCCAGAACACGGCCGGGGTCTGGGACGCGCGGGCGCGGGTAACGGCCAGCTTGACCCAGTCGCGGACCGGGATGTCCTTGGTCTGGCATGCGCGCCAGATGTCGCCCGGGAAGACCTGGTGCTCGGTCAGGACGGTGCCCTTGCTGTCCACGAGCTGGACGGTGCCGGCTGCCTGGATCTCGAAGGTCTTGTCGTGGCTGCCGTATTCTTCGGCTGCCTGCGCCATGAGGCCCACGTTGGGAACGGTGCCCATGGTGGTGGGGTCGAACGCGCCGTTGGCGCGGCAATCGTCCAGGACTACCTGGTAGATGCCGGCGTAGGAGCTGTCCGGGATGACTGCCAGGGTGTCGGCTTCCTTGCCGTCCGGGCCCCACATGTGGCCGGAGGAACGGATCATGGCCGGCATGGAGGCGTCAACGATGATGTCCGAGGGAACGTGCAGGCTGGTGATGCCCTTGTCGGAGTCGACCATGGCCAGTGCGGGACCGTCTTCGAGGCCCTTGGTGATGGCTGCCTTGACGCCTTCGCGGACGTCTTCGGGCAGGTCGTCCAGACCGCTGAGGATTGCTGCCAGGCCGTTGTTCGGGCTGATGCCTGCGGCTGCGAGCTGCTTGCCGTAGGTGTCGAACAGCTCGGAGAAGTACGCCTTGACGACGTGGCCGAAGATGATGGGGTCCGAGACCTTCATCATGGTGGCCTTCAGGTGTGCGGAGAAGAGGACGCCCTCTTCCTTGGCGCGGGCAACCTGTGCCTTGAGGAACTCGTCCAGGGCGTCGGCGCGCAGGACGGTGGCGTCCACGACTTCGCCGGCCAGGACGGGGAAGTCCTTTTTGAGGACCTTGGTGGTGCCGTCTTCGCGGACCAGCTGGATGCTCAGGGAATCGTCGGCCTTGAGGACCACGGACTTCTCGTTGGAGCGGAAGTCGTTCTCGCCCATGGTGGCAACGTTGGTCTTGGAATCAGCGGACCAAGCACCCATGGAGTGCGGGTTCTGGCGGGCGTAGTTCTTCACCGACAGGGGTGCGCGGCGGTCCGAGTTGCCTTCGCGCAGCACCGGGTTCACAGCGGAGCCCTTGATCTTGTCGTAGCGGGAGCGGATGTCCGTCTCGGTGTCCGAGGAGGGGTTGTCCGGGTAGTCCGGGAGGGCGTAGCCCTGGGCCTGGAGTTCGGCGATGGCAGCCTTGAGCTGCGGCACGGAGGCGCTGATGTTGGGCAGCTTGATGATGTTGGCTTCCGGCTGCTTTGCCAGTTCACCAAGTTCAGCCAGGGCGTTGCCTGTGCGCTGCTCTTCGGTCAGGAAATCGCCGAAGACGGCGATGATGCGGCCGGCCAGCGAAATGTCGCGGGTCTCCACCTCTACACCTGCGGTTGAGGCGTACGCTTCCACAATCGGCAGGAATGAGTAGGTTGCCAGCATCGGCGCTTCGTCTGTGTGGGTATAGATAATCTTGGCCATTGGCGGGGTTCTCCCTGAAAGTCTGCAGATTTCAACATCTCCTAACTTACCCGAGCACGCCGTTTTGACGGCCCTTCGTGTCCGGGATCACGTGTTCGTTACCACCCCGGGAAAGCGATTTACGCCCGACGGCGACCTGACCGCCGTCGCTGCCGACCGGCGTCGGGCGTCGACTGCCGTGGTTTCTGCGGGCTCCCGGGCGCGTCAGTATCGCATTCCAAGCAAAACCGAACATAGTGAAACCATGACCCGCACGAACCGATCCTTCGCCCGGGCTGCCGTCGTTGCCGGGATTCTTCTCACCCTGACCGCTTGCACCGTTCCCGCGCCGTCACCACGGCAGACCATCCCGCACGACGCCGGCACGGGCCAGACGCTCGCGGAAGCCCGCGAGGCCATCGACGCCGTCCCCGGGATCTCGGTTACCGACTTCGCCGGAGGGGGTCCTCCGAATGTGAAGGGCAACACCGGGTACTCCGTGGCGTTCGACATTGACCCCGGATACACCGTTCTCCGCGGCGACGTGCTGGTGGATTACATCGTCCGGAGCACGTGGTCCGTGGGCGAGGGCTACATGCCGAATACGCAGATCCAGATCAGCGCAAGCACCGCTGACGGGGAGCCGTTCTTCGACCTGGCGTCCGCCGCCACGGGGTCGGGCTGGATCCCGCCCCTCAGCCGTGACCCTTCGCAGCACAGCACCGTCGTCATCCCGCTCAGCACCGATGACTCCGAGGGCGCGCGGAATCTCTCACTGCTCACACAGGACGGTCAATGGCCGGGTGCTGTGCCGGAGCCCCTCCCGGGCAATGTCACCGCCAAAAACGACTAACGTTTGCAGCGGTTCAACCGCACGCCAAAGGGACCCCGCCACTTGACGAGCAAGTGACAGCAAATTATCACAAACTATGAAACATCTCTTTACAAACTTGTCATACGTTCGATACCTTCAATTCCGTCAGTCGGCGGTCGCCATCACTGGCCGCCTCACTCCCTCGATAGGTAGGAACAACGTGACAAAAACCAAGACCCTGGCCACAAGCCTGCTGAGTCTGTCCGCTGCCGCAATCCTGGCGCTGGTCGGCACCACCAGCGCCAACGCGGCTCCGGTAAACACCACAGACTCCAGCAGCTCTGCGGTCAGCAGCCACACAGTGTCGGACGCCGGCGCTGCAGACTACTGGACGCCGGAGCGCATGAAGACCGCCCAGTCCGGCGAAATCCTGGCCGCCAAGGCACTGGATCGCGGCAAGCTCCTCAACCTCGGCAAGGCCCCGGTCACCGAAGCCCCGGGCGCCGTCAGCAGCATCGCCGGCCAGCAGGCCACCACCGAATCCAAGACCATCGATCGCAAGGTCAACCAGAGCGAAACGCCGGTCAAGCACATCGGCAAGATCTTCTTCACCCTGGGCGGCTCCAACTACGTCTGCTCCGGCAACTCGGTCACCGCGGCCAACAAGAGCACCGTGTCCACCGCCGGACACTGCCTCAATGAGGGCCCGGGCGCCTACGCCACCAACTTCGTCTTCGTTCCCGCGTACCTCAACGGCGCAGCACCCTACGGGAAGTGGACGGCAAAGGCGCTGTACGCCCCCACCCAGTGGGCCTCCAACGGCAACATGCAGTACGACACCGCGTTTGCTGTCATGAACACCCTCAACGGCCAGAAGCTCGCCGACGTCGTAGGCTCCTCCGGCGTCCAGTTCAACGCCGCCCGCGGCCTGAGCTACAAGTCCTTCGGTTACCCTGCAGGCTCGCCCTTCAACGGTGAATCGCTCAAGAGCTGCTCCGGCACCGCCACCAACGATCCCTACAACCCGCAGTTCGCCACGCAGGGTATCCCCTGCAACATGACCGGTGGTTCCTCGGGCGGTCCGTGGTTCATCGGCAACAGCTCCTCCGGCTACCAGAACTCCGTGAACAGCTACGGCTACGGCAGCAACTCCAGCACCATGTACGGCCCGTACTGGGGCACCGTGATCCAGTCCACCTACAACACCGCGTCGGCTTCGTAACCGATTTAGCAAGTCCCTGTTAATAACGACGGCGGCCGTCCCCTACTGGGGGCGGCCGCCGTTTCGTTGTGCTGCTATGGCCCTCGCGGGCTGTACCTCTTCTAGTGGAAGAAGTGGCGTGCGCCGGTGAAGTACATCGTGATGCCGGCAGCGTTGGCTGCGGCGATGACTTCCTCGTCGCGGACCGAACCGCCCGGCTGGACGACGGCACGGACACCGGCGTCGATCAGGATCTGCAGGCCGTCAGCGAACGGGAAGAACGCATCCGAGGCTGCAACGGCACCGCGGGCACGCTCAGGTGCGTCTGAACCGCTGGCGTTGGAGGCACCGCCGGCACCTTCGACGTCGGACTCCACCTGCACGCCCAGCGTGTTGGCGCGTTCGACGGCCAGGCGGCAGGAGTCCAGGCGGTTGACCTGGCCCATGCCGATACCCACGGCGGCACCGTGGTCGGCGATCAGGACCGCGTTGGACTTCGCGGCGCGGCACGCGGTCCAGGCGAAGGCCAGGTCCGCCAGGGTTGCCTCGTCAGCTGCTTCGCCGGCTGCGAGGGTCCAGTTGGCGGGGTTGTCGCCGTCGGCGTCCACCTTGTCGCTCATCTGGACCAGGACGCCGCCGGAAACCTGGCGCATTTCGGCCGGGTAGCGGCCGTAGCCCTCGGGAAGGGCGAGGAGGCGGATGTTTTTCTTCTTGGAGAGGATCTCCACGGCTTCCGGCTCAAAGTCCGGTGCGATGACAACCTCGGTGAAGATGCCAGCAACGGTCTGAGCCATTCCGGCGGTCACTGTGCGGTTCGCCGCGATGACGCCGCCGAACGCGGAGACGGGGTCGCAGGCGTGGGCCTTGGCATGGGCGTCGGCGATCGGGTCCGCAGCATCAGCCGAACCGACGGCGACACCGCAGGGGTTGGCGTGCTTGATGATCGCTACTGCGGGCTCGGCGAAGTCGAAGGCAGCGCGGAGGGCGGCATCGGCGTCAACGAAGTTGTTGTAGCTCATGGCCTTGCCGTGCAGCTGGTCGGCCTGGGCGATGCCAGCCGGGGCAGCCTTGTCCACGTACAGCGCGGCCTGCTGGTGCGGGTTCTCGCCGTAGCGCAGGACCTCGGAACGTTCCAGGGCGAGGCCGGCGTAGGCGGGCCAGTCGATGATTCCGTCGCCGTCTTCGTCGAGGAACTGGCTGGCGGTCCAGGTGGCAACCGCATTGTCGTAGCTGGCCGTGTGCGCAAAGGCCTTGGCAGCCAGGCGGCGCCGGGTGTTCAGGTCGAAACCGCCGTGGGCTGCGGCGTCGACTACTGCGCCGTAGAAGTGCGGGTCCGTGACGATGGCGACGGCGGCGTGGTTCTTCGCGGCCGAACGCACCATGGCGGGGCCTCCGATGTCGATCTGCTCCACCACGTCATCCTGCGCTGCGCCGGACTTCACGGTCTCGACGAACGGGTAGAGGTTCACCACCACGAGGTCGAAGGTTTCGATCTCCATGCCGGCCAAAGTGTCCATATGTGCCGGGACGCGACGGTCGGCCAGGATGCCGCCGTGCACGCGCGGGTGCAGGGTCTTGACGCGGCCGTCCAGCATTTCCGGGGAGCCGGTGACTTCTTCGACTTCCTTGACCGGGATGCCTGCGGCGGCGATCTTCTTGGCGGTGGAGCCGGTGGAAACAATGGCGACGCCGGCTGCGTGCAGGCCCTTCGCGAGCTCCTCCAGTCCCGTCTTGTCGTAAACCGAGATCAGTGCACGGCGGATGGGAACACGGTCAAGCTGCGTCAAGCTCACAAAAGTCTCCGTCTTAGTTCGCGTAGATATCGCGGGTGGTATCGCGGGTGTGGGGATACGGAGAGTTTATCGTGTTTCGTGGTTGGTCCGGTTTTGCGTCTTTGATGCCCTACGTTGCGAGGCCCGCTCTGCGCCCCAAACCACCCACCACCCACGCACACCAGGCCCCACAAGTCGCACCCCTGCGTTGCGAGGCCCGCTCTACGCCCCCTCGGAGCACGAAAGGCGCACACCAGGCCCCACAAACTAACCCCCTACGTTGCGAGGCCCGCTCTGCGCCCCAAACCACCCACCACCCACGCACACCAGGCCCCACAAATCGCACCCCCAGCGAACTTTCATGACGACGGCCCTCGCCACCCGCGCGACGTCAAAGCGTCCCGCACTTTCCGCTCGGCATTGACCCACCCGCCCTTCATCTGGACTTCGGAGAATTTCAGGACAATCCACCCCAACGCGCGAAGCCGATCGTCGCGTTCGATGTCCTTGCCCCACTGCACTGGGTCGGCGCGGTGATGATCGCCCTCGTATTCCATAGCAATTTTGTACCCCTTGTACTGGAGGTCTGGCGTTGAGATGTAGCGACCGTGATCGTCATAAACTGGCTGGGTGACAGCTGGCTCCGGCAGCCCGGCGTCGACGATTTTCAGACGCAGCCTTGACTCCTGCGGCGAATCTACGCCCGTGCGCAACAATGGCAGAATTTCCCGGGCCATCCGGATGCCTTTGACCTTGGGGCGTCTATTGATGACTTCCTGGATCGCCTCAAGCGAGGACAACGGATTCTCGCGCGCCAACAGAAAATCGCCGGCGGCCACAAGCGATGACCTGCCCATGTGTCTAGCCAGATCCACCCACGTCCATTCCGGCGAAGTCATTTGGACACCGTTCAACACCCGAACATCCCGCGCCAAGAGCGGAGCCCGGTGCCCGACCACCCCCCGACGCTTGACCCTCCCGATCTCTTGCCGGCGGGTCACATGGATTAGCCCGCTCCTGCCCTCTTCCTCGAGGTAGATGGGGAGCGGCATGCACCACAACAACGCTGCAGTGACGTGGCTGACTGCACAGCGTGGAGTCACAGCGGTGTGCAGCCGCCCGAGCAGTTCGAGGTCGCGTTCGTTTGCCCTAGCGATACGGATGCCACGGCTCGGCGTCACAAGTTCTTTCGTCTGGAGTCGCCACCGTGGTACGCCGGAAGCGTAAGCGTCGGCGACGAGGAAGCCTTGAGGGTCGACGTTCAGAGGCAAGGGAGTGAGATTCCGCATGGGCCCATGCTTGCCGGAAATGATGGCTCACATTCGGTTATCCACAGAAATCGCCCTTTGATGGGCTTTTGACTTTTCCTCCACAGAAAATGCGAGGCCGGCTTTGCGCCCCGAAACCCCGACCAACCACGCAGAGCGGGCCCCACAACTCACGGACCACCCGTTGCGAGGCCGGCTTTGCACCCCAAACCGCTCGCCAAACACGCAGAGCGGGCCACGCAACATAGGGTTGATCCATGGAAGCCCCCAACGATGTCGTACTTGTTGCCGATGTAGGGAAGAGCCGCTGCCGCGTCGAGTTGCGCAGCGGTACAGAGTTGCTGGGCGCCGCCGACCAGCATGGCTTCCCCGGAGTGCACGTGGACAACGGGCCAACGATGGCTTTCGACCTCCTCCTTGAGACGGTCAGCCAATTGCCGCCCGGCCTCCCCGTCAGCACCTTGACCGGTATTGGGGCCGCCGTGGCCGGGGTTGAAGCATCCGCCGAGAAGTCGCAGGAACTCGCCACCATGCTGTCCCAGCGGTTCAGTGTCCCGGCAGCCGTGCTCTCCGATGCCACGGCCGCCCAGCTCGGCGCGCTCCAGGGCGCCCCCGGCACCACGCTCATCGTTGGGACAGGCGCCGTCGCCTTCCGGTTCGATGACTCCGGAGTCCTGCACCGGGCCGACGGCTGGGGACCCTATCTTGGGGATCGCGGCAGCGGACGATGGATCGGCCAGCAAGGCCTGCAGGCAGTTCTTGAAGCACACGACGGCGGCCCTGCCACATCGCTGTCGGCTGCGGCCGGCGCACTGGTCGAGTCGCCCGGGATGCTGCCGGGCTGGCTCGCGGCCAACGAGAACCCCTACCGCGCGATGGCCCGTTTCGCGCCGCTGGTTCTGCACGCGGCGGAGGCGGGTGACGCCGTCGCGCATGACATCATCGGCGAGGCGTGCCGCATCCTGACCCGCACCGTGAAGCTCGCGTCCAGCGGCGACGAGGGCGGCACACCCCGCGTGGCGATGCTGGGCGGAGTGGTGGGCTCGGACTTCTTCGCGGCGCTCTTGCGGAAGTCACTCGCTTCGGCTGGGATTGAGGTGGTGGCCCCGCTCGGCGATGGCTTGGACGGTGCTGCCCTCGCTGCGACGCGCCGCGGGCTCATCCAGGAAAGGTACATCCACCGTGACGGCACAAACTGGCCCGACTAACCCCAACGACGCGGACAAACTCGCGGGCCTGCGCACGGAACTCGCAGGGTTGGCGACGGAGGCCACGGCCGAGGGCCTGGAAAACCTGGACATCCTGGGCACCGAAGAACTCGTGGCCGCGATGCTTTCCCACAGTTCAGGAGTACACGCTGCGGTTGAAGCGGCCAGTGCCGCCATTGTTCAAACCGTCGACGCCGTTGCGGAGCGGCTCCAGCGCGGCGGCCGCCTTTTGTATGTGGGAGCCGGCACGGCCGGTCGCTTGGGTGTGCTCGACGCGAGCGAATGCCCGCCAACGTTCGGCACCCCGCCCGGACTCGTCGTCGGACTCATCGCAGGCGGTGTGCAGGCGATCCAGAAACCCGTTGAGTACGCCGAGGACAACGCAACTGCTGGCGCGCGCGACCTGCACGATATCAACGTGACCGAAGCCGACGCCGTCGTGGGTATCACGGCCTCGGGCCGGACGCCTTACGTGATCGGTGCGTTGGAAGAAGCCCGGAAGCGGGGCGCGTTCACGGCGTCGCTGGCGTGCAACAAGGGCTCGGCAGTAAGTCACGTGGCGGATGCTGCGATCGAGGTTGTGGTGGGTCCGGAGTTCATCGCGGGTTCCACCAGGCTGAACTCGGGCACGGCCCAGAAACTTGTCCTCAACATGATCAGCACGCTGGTGATGGTGAAGCTTGGCAAGACGTACGGCAACCTCATGGTGGACTTGCGCGCCACGAATGAAAAGCTGCTGGCCCGATCGCAGCGCACCGTTCAGCACGCAACCGGCGTTGATGCCCATGAGGCCGCTGCCGCGTTGGATTCGGTTGGCGGTTCGGTCAAGGCGGCGATTTTGGTGCTCCTGACAGGCATCGAGGCTGGTCAGGCCAAGGGTGCCCTGGAGGAAGCCGGTGGTTTCCTGCGGCGGGCGATCGAGAACCAGAAGTAGCCCGGACGGCAGCCCGGTGCCCAGCGCATAAAGTTGCATGCAGGAGGGCAAATGAATACATACACAGCCGTGCCCAGCGGCGAACAAGTTGTGCAGGACCTGCCATGGCGGTGGAAGGTCCAAGGACGGATTTTCCTGATCGGCGGGCTCGGGTTCATGTTCGACGCCTGGGATGTCACGCTGAACGGCATCCTGATTCCGCTGTTGTCCAAGCACTGGTCCCTGCAGCCGGCTGACGCTGCGTGGATCGGCACGGCCAACCTGATCGGCATGGCCGTGGGTGCGTTCGCATGGGGCACCATTGCGGACACCATCGGACGCAAGAAGGCCTTCACGGCCACCCTCCTGATTTTCAGCATCTTCACGGTTCTGGGTGCGTTCGCACCGGACATCGTGTGGTTCTGCATCTTCCGTTTCATGGCCGGTTTCGGCCTGGGCGGCTGCATCCCCGTGGACTACGCACTGGTGGGTGAGTTCACTCCGCGGAAGCAACGGGGCAAGGTGCTCACGGCCATGGACGGGTGGTGGCCGATCGGTGCTGCGCTCTGTGGCTTTATCTCGGCCGGGCTCGTTGCTGCCTTCGGCGACTGGCGGCTCACCATGCTGATCATGGTGCTGCCCGCGTTGCTCGTTTTCTGGGTGCGCCGTTCGGTTCCCGAGTCACCGCTGTTCCTGATCCGTGCGGGTCGCCGTGCCGAGGCTGCGGCGGTCATTGATGGCCTGGTCGAGGCGACAGGTGCTTCGCCGCGGGCGTATAGCCTGCCCGAACCGCAGGCTGCGCCGCGCCTCTCCCCCGGCAGCGCCTGGGCCCAGTTGCGGCGGATTTGGCAGTTCAACTGGAAGATCACCACCGCTGCCTGGGCACTCTTCTTCAGCATCCTGCTGGTCTATTACCTGTCGCTGACGTGGATGCCGCGCATTCTCATCGGTGCTGGGTTTGAGGAGTACAAGGCGTTCGTCACGACGGCGAGCATGGCCGCCGTCGGACTCCTGGGTGTGGTGGTGGCAGCGCTGCTGGTGGAGCGGGTGGGTCGCAAGTGGATCCTGGCCATCACCGGTCCGTTGTCCGCTTTGACCTTGGTGATCGTGGCGTTCGTGGTGGACGTTCCCTCGGCGGCCGTGTTCTGGCTGCTGGTGTTCGGCTTCGTGGTCCAGGTGGCCATCCCTGTGCTTTATGCGTATGTGTCCGAGCTGTACCCGACTGAGCTTCGCGGCTCGGGCTTCGGCTGGGCGTCGACGTTCTCCCGGATCGGGGCAGGCTTTGGGCCCTTGGTGTTTGCCTCGTTCTTCTGGCCGGAGTTCGGATTGGCGCAGTCCTTCGCCATGGCTGGTGGTCTGGTGCTGCTGTCCGTGCTGTGGATGGCGTTCTTCGCCCCCGAAACGAAGCAGCGCGAACTCTCGTAACCGCCCCGCCTCGTACCCAACTGAGTCGCAGTTCAGGTCGTTCCCAGCCCTGGGAACGACCTGAACTGCGACTTACTTGGGTGACCAGCCGCGTTGTTCGAGCGCCCGCCGCACCTTGGCCACGGCGGACCTCGCGTTGTTGCTCATGTGCCGCTTTGAGATCCTCACGAGGGTCCAGCCGGCTCGACTGTAATCCTCCTCCCGGGCGATGTCCCTCACGATCTGCTCCGGATCCGAGTGACCCTCACCTTCGTACTCCACGGCAACGCGCTGCTCGCGATAGGCCAAATCCGGTTGACGCACGACGCCGGGACCTAGCTCCGTAGGAACATTGACTTCCGCTGTGGGTAGGCCAGCCCACTTGAGCGCCAGCCTCAGTCGCGTTTCGGGAGCCGAGTCGGACCCCACGCATGCTTGTTCCAAAGCGAGGCGGGCCTTGCGGATGCCAGGTGTCCCCCAGTGACGGTCAAGCATCTCTTCGAGCTCATCCATGGCGCAGTGGGGCGAACTCCGTCCTTCGAATTCCGGTCTGGGGATACGCAGCAAATGATCGGCCACAACGGTGATCTCGTCGATGTCCATCTTCCGCGCGCAGTCCAGCCACGTCCGAGCCCGGCTGGTGATGAGCAGGCCATTGAACGTGGTGATTTCATCCTCGAAGAACTGACCTCGATGTCCCACCACACCGCGCCGTCGAGGGATGGCCATGGCGTGGGGCCGCGAAATATGAATCCCAGGCTCGTGGCTGCCGGGCAGGAAGCCAGGAAACCCCCATAGTAGGAACGCCGTCGCGTGGGACGCCGCCGAAAATGGTGTGACCTGAGTGATCGGCCGAACCATGTCCGCGAAGGCATGTTCGGTGTCCAGACGAGGGACTCGAATGGCTCGGCTCGGCGAGTCCAGATCCCGGTAACGCAGGCGCCCAACCGACACTCCGGCATCGAGTGCTTCCTGCGTTGTAAAGGATTTCGAAGTGAGGTCTGCCGGGAGCGGCCGTGGGATCTTCATCAGCCCATGCTGGCAAATGCGACGGGAGCCTGGGGCGTTATCCACAGCCTTTCGTTCCTGCCACCCAACTAGGTAACAGCAAACGCTCCACTCAGGGCTCAGTGGAACAGGTGCTGCGACTCAGTTGGGTGCGGCGGCGAGGTCTGCGAGGGTCTGGACCAGCAGGCGGCGCTCCACGACCTTGATGCGCTCGTGCAGGGATTCTTCGGAGTCCTCAGGAAGGATAGCAACGGCTTCCTGGGCAATGATGGGGCCCGTGTCCACGCCGGCGTCGGCCCAGTGAACGGTGCAGCCCGTGACCTTCACGCCGTACGCGATGGCGTCGCGCACTCCGTGGGCGCCAGGGAAGGATGGGAGCAACGCGGGGTGCGTGTTGACGTACTTGCCACCGAATGCATCAATGAAGTCGGAGCTGACGATCCTCATGAACCCGGAAGACACCACGACGTCCGGCTGGTAGGAAAGGACCTTGTCGCGCAGTGCGGTGTCCCATTCAGCACGGGTTTCGAACGAGTTGAAGTTGACCACGAAGGTCTCAATGCCGGCCTCGTCGGAGCGTTCCACGCCATACGTGTCGGGGCGGTCGGCACCCACAGCGGCGATCTCGACATCCAGTTCACCCGACTTCACGGCGTCGATGACTGCCTGAAGATTGGAACCGGTACCGGAGACGAGGACAACAATGCGCATTGCACTAGCTTATGGGCGGCTCGCGTAGGCTGGAAAACATGAATCCCGACGTCGGTCCCAAGCCGAGCCAGCAACCCCGCTCAGAGGCCGAAAAGTCCGCCCTCGGCGTGACCCAAATCCTGTTCCGTGCATTCCTTTTGACGGCTTTGGGCGCGTTCTTCGTGTTCTCCCTGAACGTGAATTACGTGTGGTTGAGTGCCATCCTGACGCTCGCGGGTTTGGTGTTGGGGATTGTGGTTCTGGTGAGGACGCTGAAGTACAAGCACCCGCGGCTGATTCTCTTCGGGACCATCTCCGGCCTCATCGTTTCGGCCGTCATGTGCCTGCTCATCCTGACGTCGATGCTCTTTTTCAACCAGGTCAGCACGTACCAGGATTGCTCGCGCGGGGCGTTGACGGAATCCGCCAAAACGCAGTGCATGACGCAGCTCGAGGACTCGATGCCGGGGTCGCTTCGCTAAGCCGGCTGAGGCTCCCCAGCGCCAGCGGAAGAGGACCCGCTTAGGCGTGTTCGTCGTCGTACGCTGCTTCGTCGAGGTCCGCCTCGCGCAGCTTCTGACGGCGTTCCAGCCACGGCCCCACTGCGTAACCGATAACGACGCCGATGCCCACTTCCGCGGCCAGCCAGACTGCCGTCCACAACGGGTGGGGTCCGATTTCCGTGAGCCGGCCAATGCCGGCCGATCCGCGCGCGATCCACGCCAAGGCACCGCCCAACAGACCGGTAACTGCGCCGATGAATGCGCCCAGGAACAGGGTTGAGACGGTTGCCGTGAACCAGCGGGCTTTGATCTTGATGGAGAGCCACTCGTCGAAGTGGTTTTCGCCTTCACGCAGGAACCACCAGCCTGCCAGGATGCCCGCTACGACGGGAAGCGCGAGGGCCATGGCCCCGGCGTCGAGCTGTCCCGCGGGAAGGGCCCCAAGGACCGGGACGGCCGGGAGCGGTCCGACGGCGGTACCCAACGGACCCGCCGTCGAGCCAACGCCGAGCGAGAAGCCGGCGCCGGAGGACCAGGACAGGGCGAAAATCACGAGGTTCGGCAGGAATCCAAGCTGCGCGATAGTGAGCACGGCTCCGCCGAGGGCGCCGGCTTGGATGCCTTCGTAGACGGCGATGATGTCCGTCCAGTGCCACACAATGGTCGCCGCCAGGAGCAGTGCGGCCAAACACACGGCAGCCATCGCCGCGACAAAGCCGGCCTTCAACGCCGAGCCCACATACGAGCCCGCCCAGCGCGAGTGCTGGCTCGTCTTAGCAAGCCAGGCTACGGCGTCAACGCCGATCAGGCGGCTCCACGAGCCTGCCTCGCGTCGGGCGCCGACGATCATGCCCAGGCCGAAGGAGATCAGCGGAATGGTCATGGCCAGCCAGAGGTTGATGACCACTTCGGAGGTGCGGCACACGAACCCGGTAGCTGCACCGAAAGCCGCGTAGACAACGAATGCGCCAAAGAATGCCTGCCACAGCTGGTCTGTGTACGAGGCACGGGCGAGGCGGCGCCCGGCCCGCCAGGCGAGCAGGAAGGGGATGAGCGTCAGGCCCAAAGGAATGAGTGACAACAGGCCCGAGCCCGGCTGGCCCGCAGTGCCGAGGCTGACTTGGGCCAACTCCAGCGGAACGCCGTGAATCAGCAGCCAGGCCTGGCCGGCCAAGCGAGCCAAGGAGTCCACGTTCCGGTCTTGGAATCCGTCGGTGGCCCACACTCCCACCAGCGGGAGCACCACCACGATGGCCGAAATGAAGGCCGCCTGCGCCGATTCCAAACCACCCTGCAGCCAAAGGGGCATCGGGAGGCCACGGTTTCCGGTCTGATCAGCGCGCAGTTTCATCGTGATCTATCGTGCCACGGCAGGCAGCGCACGGCCCGCAGGCGCCCCTGAAATACCGCGAATTCCAGCGCTTTTTTCACGCAGCCGCCGTAAGATGGGAGGTGTTCTCCCGGGGTACGGAGCCCTCAGTTGCCACCTCAGCTCCGCCTCACCTGCACAGACTTTGAAAGGCCCGGAAACAATCGAAGCCGGGAACTAGGAGCGGCCAATGAATAGGTGTCACAACTCATAGCAGAAAGTCGTACTAGCAGCTGGTGCAGCCGCCTTGGGATTCTTTCCCTAGGCTGCACCAGCCTTCTTTTTGCTTTGTGCCGTGCCTTCCGCTGAGGGGCGACTTCTCGGGGCTTTGAGGGGCTGTTTGCGCGGCGTCGTGAGTACCTCGACCGCGTCGGTGAGCCCCACGGCCTCTCCGTCTAACCCATATCAAGAGAGATTCAGAAGTGACAAACACTGCGAACCCCGGCTCTGCCGTCTCCCAACAGGACGTGGACTTCCTGCGCCTGGCCATCACGCTTTCCCACCAAGTCAAGGCTGAGGGACGGCATCCATTCGGCGCCGTGGTGGTGGACGAACATGGCACGGTGGTGAGCTCGAAGGGAAACAATTCGATGCCGCTGGAAGGCGACCCGACCCAGCACGCCGAACTCAGGGCTGCGGCGGAAGCATTTCGACAGCTCAATACCGAGCAACTGGCGCGGTCAACGCTGTACACCAGCGCAGAACCATGTGCGATGTGTGCCGGTGCTGTCTACTGGACGGGCATCGGGCGAGTGGTCTACGGGCTCAGCGAAGAATCACTGCTGAGCATTACGGGAGACAATCCCGAAAACCCCACTCTGTCCCTTCCCTGCCGCGAAGTCTTCAGCCGCGGTCAGCGCAAAATCTCTGTGGTGGGCCCTCTCCTGGAGGACGAGGCTGCTGCCCCTCACAAGGATTTCTGGCAATAAGCCCGCGGTTGGCTCTGCGCACGTTGAAGCCCGCTTACTGCCGAGAGCTAACCCCTCGCGAAGAAGTCCACGCCCGATACGTACTCCATGGCCTTCACGAACTCGGGATCGCCCATCCTCGTGTAGGCCTCCTCCTCGTTGAGCTCTGCGACCCGGCAGTGGATCCACCAGAGGTTTCCCAAGGGGTCCCTGACCCAGCCCACTGTTTCTCCCCAGAACATCTCCGTCATGGTCGTCACCGCCGTGGCACCTGCTGCGAGCGAGGCAGCGAAGGTGGCCTCGCCGTCGTCGACGTAGACGCGGAGGAAAGCCGGAGTCGGCGGCCAGTCCGGGCGGGAATCGAAGGCAAGGACGTTTGAGTCGCCGATCCTCGCTTCCGCGTGGCCGATGGACCCGTCTTCCATGGGGACCCGGAACGCTTCCTGGGCGCCGAACGTGGCAGTGATGAAGTCCAGGAGCCCGGGTGTGCTGCGCGTGATGATCCAGGGTTCCACGGAACGGTAGCCAGCGGGAATGTGGCTGATGCCGTCGGCTCGAACCAGCGGGGACATGGACGTCACTTCATCGGGGACGCGTGCGTCCGGCTGGCCGATCATGTGCCGATGGAGGGATTCGACCGCATAGTCCATCCCCGCCGCGTATTCGGGGGCCTGCCAGCGGCTGGCGGCTTCGTCGTCGGAGACGTCTTCCATGTGCGACATGATCCACCAGACGTTCCCCAGCGGGTCCAGAATCCGGGCGCCACGGTCGCCCCAGGCGCTGTTGTCGGGGACCGAAACCGTGGTGGCACCCGCGGCGAGGGCGGCGTGGAAGGCGGCATCGGCGTCGTGCGTATAAAGGCGGAGGTACGACGGCGTTGCGGGCCAATGCGGTCGGCTGTCGAATGCGAGGACTACTGAGTCGCCGATCCGCGCTTCCGCGTGCCCGATGGTCCCGTCCTCGCCAACGACCCGGTCGATCTCCTCAGCGCCAAACGCAGCCGTGATGAACTCGAAGAGGGCGTTCGTGTCTCGAGTGATGAGCCAGGGGCTGACGCTGGAGTAGCCAGTCGGGACTGTGCTGATGGTCGGGTCTGCCGCGGTCATGACTGCATCCTCTTCGTCGGGGTTCCGTGGTTTCAGACTACGGCTGATCGAGGTCAGGATCGGTCCGCAATTGTGGCTATTCCCTCGCCGAGGGGCGACACCCCAGCAGTTTGAAGCCTACTTTCCCCCGAGATCCCGCCCCTCGGCGCACCCCCTCAAAGCTGCGGGCCGTAGATGAACTCCTTGGCGTGGTTGACGGCCTTCTTGAAGGCGTCGTTGCGGAGCGTCACCTGCTCTTTACTGGATCCGGCACTGGGTTCCAGGAATGTGGTGAGCCCCGGGCGGAGCATCCAGATATCGCCGGCGGGTGGCAGGTAGAAGACGCCGAAGGACCTTTGCTCGGGATCGTCGGTCCAGATGGGGACAACAGCTACCGCCGCGCCCGTGTCCGGGTTGATCCACTGGGCCCGTGGCATGGGTTGCTCGTGGACTTCGGGGTCGAGGAACGGTGCTGTTCCTCTCCCCCAGCGCTTCTCGAATCGTTCGTAGAACGCGGGAATGATGTGGCCGTCGTACGGACGCCAAGCACTCATGAATGCCTCCTTGGTGTTCTGTGGGTTCGGGATGAAGGCTCCCATTGGGTTGGTCCGAAAGACAGGGGCGGCTTGGTTTCCTTGCTGCCTGCCGGTTCATGTCGATGGACCCGTACCTTCACCGGCGTTCCAGGCGTTCCGGGCCTTCGTGCGGGCACACCGCTCCGCCGCGCCTGGTCGTAAGCCGCCCGCTTTCCTGGGTCCGACAAAACGACGTACGCCTGCATGATGGCGTGCAGTTCCTTGAGGTCGGCCGCGGAGGTGGTGTCGCCGTCGTCGACCTTTTGATGTGTGTCCGGGTGATGGGTCCGGAGCAGCGCGCGGTAGGCGCGGGTGATGTCGCGGGCCGTCGCGTCGGGCGGCACGTGCAAAGTGGCGTAGTGGTCAGGTTGATCGCTCACGTCTGGTTCCGGTTTCCTGCAGCGGACTTGGGGATGGCCCCCGGCGTGAACCGGGGGCCATCAATCGGGAGACGACGGGCGGGGGCCGCTTTCATGTGCGCTAAGAAACGCTGTGACGTGGCGCGAAGCCTGCGCCCAACTATTCCGATGCGGCCGCCTCCGTTGTTCCCGGTCGGCGCCTGTTCCCGGTCGGCGCCCTGCCGGTTGGCCACCCCCGGGTGAGCCTTCCGACAGGGCGGACGGGTCAGGCGTTGATCTCTTGCCGTTGTCCGTTGGACGTGATCTCGATGCGCCGTGGTTTGGCCTTCTCTGCGACGGGGATACGGAGTGTCAGCACGCCCGAGTCGTAGCTGGCCTTGACGCCTTCGGTGTCCAAGGTGTCGCCCAGGATCAGTTGCCGACTGAAGACGCCTTGCGGGCGTTCGGCGGCGATCATCTCTGAGTTCTCGCCCGCCGGCGACTTCCGTTCTGCCTTGACGGTGAGGACGTTGCGCTCGACGTCGAGGTCGACGGAGTCAGGGCTCACACCGGGCAAATCAAAGGCAACGACAAACTCCTCGCCCTCCTGCCAGGCATCCATGGGCATGCCGGCAGGGCGTGCTGTTGTGCCAAAAACCTGTTGGGCGAGCCTGTCGAATTCGCGGAACGGGTCAGTGCGCATCAGCATTTTGTTCTCACTCCTCTGGTCTTGATGATGATTCTGTTGTTGTGCCAGCTCTTCCTGATCTGTGGTGGCTGGTATAGATTTTTTATAGCACCGGCGAGAGAGTGGTGCAAGTGGATTTTGGGAGGTCTTGATGGCGGGTTCTGCTGCGGAGGAGCACGACGGCGGATTGGGCGCGTCCGCGCCCGGCGGCGGCCCTGCTTCGACTGGCAAACGGGACGGGGGCGGGCGCGACGCGCTGGGTGTCTACGCGATCTCCGTAGCAGCTGAACTCGTGGGCACTGGCCAGCAGAACCTTCGGTTGTACGAGCGCAAAGGCCTGCTCACTCCGGAGAGGACCGACGGCGGAACTCGCCGTTACAGCGAACGGAACCTGGCGACGCTGCGACGGATCGGGGTGCTCCTGGATGAAGGGCTGAACCTGGCCGGCGTGAAGCTGGTGCTTGAGTTGGAGGCTACGAATCGCGGGTTGGCCGAGGACAATCAGGGGCTGGCTGACGACAATAGGGAGCTCCGGGCTGATAACCGAGGACTGCGGAAGGATCTGAAGCGGGCGCGAGGTGGGGTGCCTATTGTTTCCAACCCGCACTCCAGATTCGTCACATAGCGTGCCGCTCAATCAACCCGAGTTCATTGTCCTTGCCGTCAATTAGAGTATGGAATCACACCAGCGCCTCGAATCGAAGTGGCTGCCAGAACTAAGTGGGGGTAGGACATGCTTCGAAAGGCCGATAACGTCAGCCTTTTTCATCAACCGAGCTTTTGGACAGGTAAAGGCCCCGTCGTTCTAACGATCGGCCGGAATTCTTACCGATTGGGCAAGTTTACGAAGCCTGAATTTGCGGAAACCCTTAAACGCCAAAGTGAGTACCCCATTGCTCTCACCACAATCGGTGAGCGACGCTACTGGCAATTCGAAAACGGATTCTACTGGGAGAACGAAGGGCTCCGTTCAGCAGAAATTCGGGCACTGTTAGTAATGAAGAACCAACGCAGGCAGCAGCAAATCGACAGAGCCCAAGCAACGGTCGCTATGGGTTCGACGCCTCGAGCCGCAGCCGTTCGTCGCGCCATCCCGGACGATGCGAAACAGTACGTCTGGGCCCGTGATGAAGGCCGGTGCCGGAGTTGCGGATCGACCGGCGAGCTTCAATTCGATCACATCATCCCAGTGTCCATGGGAGGCAGCAGCAATGTTGAGAATCTGCAAGTCCTGTGTGGCCCATGCAATAGGCGAAAATCCGCTGGCCTGACGACCCGTCGCTAGAGGCACAATCACTACGCGGCCGTGGAAGCACGCCTATGACGGAACTCACCGAGGTAGCTACTGTCCCGGATTTGCGCGCCTAATCGCCACCCAATGATGTCCATCGCTCGGAGCGGCGTGACGGCGGGCCCAGTAGCTAAAGCGGCGATAGCTCTCCACGAGTCGATCTGTGATTCAAGATCGAACTTCATCGCACGCATCAAAAGCTTGGCCAAGTTGAACCAACTCCGATTGTCGTCCTCAGGTAGCGGCCTGCCCTCACCGACGTAGCAGGAGTAGATGTTCTTGTCGTAGAGGGGTATGAGTTCCGGCCGCTTGCGGTGGAGCACTTTAGACAGCTTGGTAAGTCCTACTTGGGAGGGTTTGTGCTCGTCCAATGTCCCGAACAGTCGCGCCAGTGCCTCAATAGTCTGCTCGCCAGCTTCGGCAAGGGACCCAGTTAGATGTGGATCGGCCAGACGCCCGTTGATAATGGGCAGCATCGACTCCAGCCCATAGTAGGTTTCCACTGGCTTCTGATGAGCGTTCAGAAGGGCGACGGCTAACAGGTCAGCATGCCCAACCGCCGGGCCCGGGTGACCGGGGTAGGAATCATAGGCCGGATAGGACCACGTTCTTCCTTCGGAACCGAAATAACGCCTGGCGAAATTCCGTGCTTCCTCAAAGTCAATCTGAGCGCCGCCCACATAGAGTTCCTCAGTCATGTGCTGAGCCTAACGAAAGTGGCCGCCCCAAAGGGAGGCCACTTTCATGATTAAGTCGAGGTACTTCCTACTTTTCGCAGCCCACGCCGTCGCCGTCTTTGTCGAGGTGTGACCCGTAGCCGGGTTGGCCGACACGAATAGGAGCAGCACCGGCGGCACGAACTGCCGTGCAGTTCTTGTAATAGGTGGTCGCTGGCGCTGCCGGCGGTGCTTGGACAACGGGAGGCTGAGCGGGCACAACTGGAACCACCGGCGGAGCCTCGACTACTGCCGGAGGCGGCACGACGACAGCCGGCGTTGCAACAACGGGCGGAGCGACCAGCTTGATCGGTTCCTGAATCGGAGTTGGCGTCGGTGTGGGAGTAGGTGTCGCTGTTTCGTCCGTAAGGTGGCGCACCCCAAGCTTTACCTTGGAGTCTTTCGCAACCTGAACGGCCGGCAGCGGATCCTGACTGACAACCTGCCAGTTCTTCTTGGACAGGATTGTCTTGCCGTCATTTATGTCCTCAGCATCTACCTTGAGTCCGAGGTCTTTGAGCTGATCAGTGGCTTTGTCGAGGGTGAGTCCGCCAACGTCGGGCACCGTGATCGTCTGCTCAGCAACAGCTGTGGTGCTCGCCCCAGACTGCGCAGAGGTTGCTTTGCTGCAGCCCGTTAAAGCAATGCCAGTGAGCACTAATAGTGCAAATAGTTTCTTCAAAATGTCCCCTTTTTGAAGCGAGGCCAAAAAGTCTCGAAAGGGCCTGAGTGCCAAACATCCGAAGGCCTCGCTCGGTCAAAAGGTAACAGTGCGCCGCCTTTTTATAGGCGGCGCACCAAGTACACGCGTAACAATCTCAAAGAATCGCCGTCATCCCGCCCCAGCCCGTGCCCACGCGCTGAGCCGAGGGCCAAGCAGTTCCCCCGGTACCGGAGTACAGCCACAGCTCGCCGGCAGCGTTGCGGGCCAGGATGTCTGCCCGTCCGTCGCCGTCGAAGTCACCGGGCCCAACCAGGGAGTCCATCACATTCCACCCTTGGCCAACGGTCTGCCGCGCAAGCCAGCTGCCGTATCCGTTGGGCGGGTACAGCCACAGCGCGCCGGACCCGTCGCGGGCCACCAGGTCGGTTAGGCCGTCGCCGTTGAAGTCACCCGCTCCGGTGATCTCGGACATTCCGGTCCACCCGGACCCGGCCCACATCCGCGGCAACCATCCACCCGTTCCGTCGCCTCGGTAAACCCAGAGAGCACCGCCGCGGTCGCGGGCCACAACGTCCGCGCGTCCATCGCCGTGGAAGTCGATCGCTTCGATAGCGCTCATGCCCTCCCACCCCGTGCCAACGAGCACTCGCGAAAGGAACCCGCCCGCGCCGTTCCCCGGGTAAAGCCACAGCAGCCCCGCGCCGTCGCGGGCCAGCACGTCGGATGTGCCGTCACCGTTGAAGTCACCCGGCGATACCAGGGCCGTCATAACGTTCCAACCCGGCCCGACCTGGACCCGGGACAACCAGCCACCGGAGCCGTTGCCGGGGTACAGCCACAGGACTCCGGAGCCGTCGCGAGCCAGAACATCGGCCGATCCGTCGCCGTTGAAGTCGTTCTTGACCGGCGCGGGAACGGTGCCGTCAATCACTGATACGGAGTCACTGCCGGTGTTGGCCACGTAGACGGTTCCGGTGGAGGGGTTCACCGCAGCGTCAACCGGATCTTGCCCCGTAAAGACGGCTGAGAAGGTGTTGTCCGCGCCATCAACTATGGCGACTCCCCTGCCGGACAGCGGTGCGTAGATTTTGTTCGACGCCGGGTTTACCACGACGTCCATGATCCTGGTGGCGGTCCTTAGCTCGGCGACCTGTGTCTGGGAGGAACCGTCAATCACCTGAATGAAACCATCGATGGAGGGGCTGTCCCCGGCCACGTAGATCTTGTTGGTGGCCGGGTTCACAGCAAGTTTGCCCACGTTGTTCGCCGAAGGAATGGTTCCGGTGACGGTATCGGTGATTCCGTCAATCACGCTCACGCCCGCACCGTACCTGCCAAGTGTTGTGAAGTAGATCTTATTGGTTGTCTCATTCACTGCGACGTCAAGAATGCCGCCGGCTCCGATGATGATGCTGGAGGTAACGATGCCGCCTGCGTCCACTACCCGGATGGTCCCGGAGGATTTTACGTACACCTTGCCGGTGGCCTGGTTCACCACAATGTCCTGGGCGCCCCCGGCGAGCGGCACGGACGTGGTGGTGTTCGTTGCCCCATTGATGATGGTCATCCCAGTACTCACACCGACGTAAATCTTGTTGGTAGCGGAGTTCACTGCGATGACGCCGGGCGATGACCCCACGGGAATCCACGTCACAGCACCAGAGACCCCATTAACAACAGCAACGGAGCCGCCAATCTCGCTGACGTAAATCTTGTTGGTCGCCGGGTTCACGGCAACGTCAACGGGCATGTCTCCGGAGTACAGGAGGCCCCCGTCGGACGTTCCGTTGATGACCGAAACACCCTCGAACGAGGCCACGTACGCCTTGTTGGTGACGGGATTGACCGCAATGCCGGTGGGGTTATCTCCCACTGAAACAGTATTCGTCACGACATCAGCCATGGCGGGCGAAGCAAAGGCTCCAGACAACAGCGCCAGCCCCAACCCGACGGCGACTGTACCCGCCGCTGCCCGGCGCCGTCGTCGTACGTTTACTCCCCCAAGCGCGCGCGAACCATCCCCAGCAGCAAACATGGCAAGACCCCCAGAAGTCATGACGCCCCAGCGCGTCGGATACCGGAAGTCTACGCGCGCCCTCAGACAAATCAGAGAACCACCTGTTAACCAACTCTTCCTCCACAGGCCACCATAGTGAACCCGCGCAGCCAACCGCCCCAGCCACCGTTGAAGGCGTGAGGATCGCAATCGTCGCCGAATCATTCCTGCCATTGATGAATGGGGTAACCCACTCGATACTGCGGGTGCTGGAGCATCTGCAGGAGCGCGGGGATGAGGTGATGGTGATCGCGCCGTCGACGTCGGACACTGATGTTTCGAGCGTCGAGAAGGGTGCGTATGTGCACCGGCTTCCTTCGGTGCCGCTGGCCGGTTACACGAATGTGCGGGTTGCGTTGGGTGGTGTGAATCGGGTCAAGCGAATCCTTGCCGATTTCTCCCCCGACGTCGTTCACCTCGCCTCCCCTTTCGTCCTCGGTTGGCGCGCCGTGCAGGCCGCCCATCAGCTCGGCATCCCGACTGTGGCGATCTACCAAACCGAGGTTCCCAGCTACGCCGCCCGCTATGGCGTGCCGTTCCTGGAGAACTGGGCCTGGAACCGCGTGGACAACATCCACCTCCTGGCCACCCGAACCCTTGTGCCATCCACGTTCGCGCTGAACCAGTTGCGCGGACGCGGCATCCTGCGCGTGGACATGTGGCGTCGCGGTGTGGATACCGCGCGTTTCAACCCCGCCAAACGTTCGACGGCGTGGCGCAGCTCAGTAACGCCCGACGGTCACCGCATCATCGGCTACGTCGGCCGGCTCGCCGTCGAAAAGCAGGTTGAGGACCTCGCCGTGCTGGCTGATCTGCCGAACACCAAGCTGGTGATTGTGGGTGATGGCCCGCAACGCGCGGCCCTTGAAGCGCAGCTGCCTGACGCTGTATTTACAGGCTTCCTCGGCGGTGATGCACTGGCTGAGGCGGTGGCGGGCTTTGACCTTTTTGTCCATCCCGGCGAGTTCGAAACCTTCTGCCAGACCATCCAGGAAGCCATGGCCTCGGGCGTTCCCGTGGTGGCGACCGGCCGCGGCGGGCCCTTGGACCTCGTCGAAAACTCGCGGACTGGCTGGCTGTACGAGCCGGGAAACCTCGCCCAGCTGCGCAGTTACGCGCAGGACCTGATCGGCGACGACGCCAAGCGCCGCGCGTTCGCAACAGCAGCAACCGCCTCGGTCCAAGGCCGGACATGGCCTGTGCTCAGCGCCGACCTGGTGCGCCACTACGACGAAGTCATCTCAGGTGTTCCCGAAGGAACCGGCCCCACCGAACTTACCTCAAGCAAAGGACCCTCCTCATGAAGATCTCCGTGATCGGCTGCGGCTACCTCGGCGCAGTCCATGCCGCAACGCTCGCTTCGATGGGCCACACCGTGGTGGGTATCGACGTCGATTCCTCCAAGGTTGAGCAGCTCAACAAGGCGATGGCACCGTTCCACGAACCCGGCCTGGATGAGCTCCTCAAGGACGGTCGCACCACTGGCCGCCTAGAGTTCACCACCGATTTCTCCGCCGCCGCCGATGCGCAGGTGCACTTCCTCTGCGTGGGCACCCCGCAGTCCAAGACCTCTGACACCGCGGACCTCTCCTACCTGATGGGCGCCACGAAGAGCCTCCTGCCGCACCTGGCCAAGGGCGCCGCCGTCGTCGGTAAATCGACGGTGCCAGTTGGCACGGTTGAAGCGCTCCGCGCGATCCTGGCCCGGCGCTCGGACGTGCTGCTCGGCTGGAACCCCGAGTTCCTGCGCCAGGGCACTGCGGTGAAGGATTCGCTGGTTCCCGACCGTCTGGTTTACGGCGTCCCCGGCGGCAAGGGAGCCGCCGGCGCCCCGGTCACCGCTGTGCTGGATGCCGTGTACGAGCCGCTGATCTGCGCCGGCATCCCGCGCCTGGTCTGCAATTTCGCGACGGCGGAACTGATCAAGTCGGCGTCGAACGCGTTCCTGGCCACGAAGGTCAGCTTCATCAACGCAATGGCTGAGCTGTGCGACGCGTCGGGCGCCGATGTGAGCGAGCTCAGCGAGGCGATGGGCCTGGATCCGCGCATCGGCAACCGGTACCTGCACGCCGGACTCGGCTTCGGCGGCGGCTGCCTGCCCAAGGACATCCGGTCGTTCCGTGCGCAGGCACGCGAACTGTCGGTGCCGTCCGTGGATGAGTGGATGGCCCTGGTTGATTCGGTGAACCTGGACCAGCGTTCCCGCGCGGTGGAGGTCGCCCGCGAGATGTGCCGCGGCTTCCTGTCCGGCCGCACGGTGACCATCCTCGGCGCCGCGTTCAAGCCCGACACCGACGACATCCGCGACTCCCCCGCCCTGGACGTCGCCCAGCAACTCGCTGCGGCCGGCGCACACGTCACCGTCACCGACCCCAAAGCCATCAACAACGCCTGGATCCGCTACCCACAAATCCGCTTCGAAGCCTCCACCAAGCGCGCCCTCGAAGGCGCCGAACTGGTGCTGCTGCTGACTGAGTGGGATGAATACGTTTCGCTGTCGCCGTCGGTTGTTGGGTCACTCGTACGACGCCGGATGGTGCTGGACGCTCGAAACGTCCTGGACGCTGAGGCCTGGCGGAGTGCGGGGTGGACGGTCCGCGGGTTGGGGACGGGGGCTTCGGTTGTGGCTGAGGAGCGCGGGGACGCGAACCTTAGCGCTCGACGGAAGCATGCGCGGGCGTAAGCCCGTAGGTCTTGGCGTGCCGCCTGTAATGTGAGCGGCACGCTAAGTCATAGATAACTTTCCCTCCCCTTGCCATTCCGCCGAATGTTATGGTCACGGGACGCGCCATCGCATCGGCGCATCTACAAGGGGGCAATAAGTGAAAAAGGGTTCTAATCGCACGGCCAAAAACCGGCATTTGCCAGGCAAGTCTTCCTGGGCTCAACGCAGGAAGACTTTGGGACTGGTTGCGATCACGTCGCTGCTGGCTATGACCACAGCCTGCGGTCAGGGGGCGACGACAAACGCCAACTCGGTGAACAGCACAACGGCAACACCTTCTGCGATACCGTCGCCTACACCCAGCAAGGTCGCTGGGACGGCCTGTAAAAGTGAGAAGGCGACTCAAACTTCTTCCGGAGAAACGTACGTATGCGTAGTTGACCGTGCTGGCAAATTAACGTGGTTGGACTCAGCCACCGCAAAGAAACTGTCCGATGATCGAGCTGCGGAAGCGGCTGCGAAGGCTGCAGCTGAAAAGGCGGCTGCGGACAAAGCAGCCGCGGATAAGGCAGCTGCTGACAAAGCTGCAGCCGATCAGGCAGCGGCGGCTCAAGCCGCGGCCGACAAGGCCGCCGCTGACAAAGCAGCTGCGGACGCCGCGGCTGCCGCGTTAGTTCCCAAAGCTGTTCCGGCTGCGCCTCAGGCACAGAGCAATTGCGATCCGAACTACACGGGTGACTGCGTGCCAATTGCGTCCGATGTTGATTGCGCGAGTGGGAAAGGTAACGGCCCAGCATATGTGAGGGGTCCTGTGACGGTCGTTGGGACCGACATCTATCAACTCGACGGCAACGGTGACGGAGTCGGCTGCGAGAAGTAGTAGCCGTTCGGGGCGACCGTGGCCGGGGAACAACGGTCGCCCCTGACGCCGCTTCCGACATCAGGGAGTTGAATGGGTGAAAGCATGCGCGGGCGTAAGCCCTCTTTGCTTTACTTGGGGCATGGAAGAGTCTGGGAGGAAGGACCGTGCCCTCCGGGTTGATGGTCTGACCAACGGCCGCGATCTCGGCGGTTTGGAGCGTGCCGACGGAACCCGGACGCCGCGTGGCGTGTTTTTCCGGAGCGACAACGTGGACCGGATCAGCCCCGCCGGGTGGGAGCAAGTGTACGAGGCGGGGATTCGTACTGTCGTCGATCTTCGCCAACCGCAGGAACGTGAAGGGGATACCCAAGAACGTCCAGCCTGGCTGACAACCATCAACGTGGACCTTGACGGACTTGAGAACACGGAGTTTTGGGCCGGCTACTGGGACAACGGTTTGGTCGGCACCGCGCTGTACTTCCTGCCCCACCTCATTGAGATGCCCGAACGAGCCGGAGCTGCCATCTCCTCCATCGTCAATGCTCCGCCGGGTGGCGTCCTTTTTCATTGCATGGGTGGCCGGGACAGGACCGGCATGATCGCCATGATTCTGCTTTCGGCCGTGAACACCAGTTCCGAGCAAATCGTTGGTGACTACCTTGAAACCGTCAGGCTGGGCGACCTCCGAGCGGCCAGCAGCAACAGAAACAACGCCGAACCCTTGCTCAACGAACTCTGCGAGCGCCATGGCACCACTACCGAAGGAGCCTTCCGGACGGCTCTGGCCGGGTTCGACCTATGTAGCTTCATCGAGGCAGCTGACCTCCCCGAGAGTGACCGCGCTGCTCTCGACACCTGGCGTGGCAACATCCTGGAGACCGTGGTCAGTCCATGCGGCTCTGAACGTCCAAGAGGAACTTGATGCCAGAGTCGGACAACTTCTCGTCGAGTCGACCCCAACTGGGGCCTTCCCACAACTCGAGCCTGTGCAGGCTCCCAGTGACCTCGTAGTAGAGGTCGCTCGCCCAAGACAGGGGAATCTCACCGCCCGTTCTGGTTCTCAACCCATCTTGGTGAAGCGCTGCCTGGATCACCTGATCCCTTAGCCCGTAGGGTGGCTGGTCCCCTGTTAGTTCCCAATGGATGAACAGCGGCGTTGCGATGCGCTCCGCGTCGCTGTCTGGATTCGCCAACTCATTTGCCAGGAAATCCCACAGGGCTTCGGGGTCCCCGGCCAGTTTCCGTCCTCTGGGCGTCAAGAGCAGCCTGTCCTTGAGCTTCCGCAAAAGTTTCCACTCCTGCAACTGTTCCCGAAGATTCAGGATTGGCTGCGTGCTCACCTCCACCCGTCCCGCCGAAATCCATTCATCGTCCCAGCCAAGCTCGGTCATGGCCCGCTTCACGAAGGCGGGCTTCAAGTAGCCGGCAGAGGTCAAAGGTAGTCCGTCCTGCTGGGCCTCCTTAAGGAACCACAGGATCGGCCCCAGGACGGCTTCGTAGTCCGCAACCGTCACCTCACCTGGCCAGAATCGCTGCGCCAAGCTGCGGAGCTGCCCGTTTATTGCCACTAGATCAAAGGCGGCCGGGTCGAACTTGGAGACGTGTTCCTGCGTCACGAACTCAAGCCATTCAATTGCTTCCCTGTGCTCAGGGTGCCTGCGGTTACTCACCACAGCCACCACGTTGGCGTACCCACCCACTCCCCCAGAGTCCTCAATGGGTCCCCTCATCGCTCCGTCGAGGCAGGCGATGGTGTTCTCATGCAGCTCAGCGGGACCCACAACCTCGATCTCGTGCGTCCAGTTGTCACCGAAGTCGTACTCGTAGAGGAGGTCTGAAAGACCTGGCGTCTGAGCGTCGAACAACTCCAGCAGCCGAACGGCAGCTGGGCTTTCGGCACCCTCGGGACCATCGCCGTCGTCGACGTCCATGAAGATGCGCTTCTTGCCTGACCTGTCTTGGCCGGCGACAGCGTACAAATGCGAGTTCTTCCACCCGAAGGCGCACTGGATGGCGCCGTGCAGCTCGGCAACAGTGGCACTCTCCGGAATGACGAGCTGCCGCCAGATCAGCGGCTCTGTCTCACTGATGGAAATGCGCACTTCGACGGCGGGAACGGTGGTGGGTGACTCCATATCGGCAATTCTGCCAGTGCAGGCCGAATGCCCGCGTCACAGCTGCCCAGTTCCGCGCACTACCTCTGTATACGGGGTGAACCAACCAGAACGAGGACTTGCCAGTGATCACGCACTTCTACCCAGCGGCCCTTCGCATCATCACATGCGTTGTGGCCGTGTGTTCTGCGGTGTCAGCCACCCTGCTTGGGACGGCCCCGCCTCCTGAAAGCTTGAAAGTACTCGATCCCGTAGATCTGAGGACCACCGCCGTCGTCCTGACTATGGCACTGGGTGTCGTGGCGCCGGTAACCCTACTGATTGCTGACCCGCTCAGATGCCTCCTGCTCAAAGCGGGCGTCTTTGCCGCGTCGGGGTTCGGAAACGCCATGATGCTCAGCCCGCTGCTGGTGGTGCCGTTTCAGGAAACCTCCACAATGATCGCCGTGATCTGCTCTCTGACTTTGACGATTGGAAGCATAATCACGTACATGGAGTCGGTGGAACGCAAGAACGCTCGACGGCGGGCCACCACCTAGACGCTGCCGCCCACCACTCATCTTCGCCTTTCGCGCCCCCTATTTCATGGGTGTGCAGCACCTAGTGGCCGGATCCGAACACCTAGTGCCGAAACCCGGCCATAGTCTCTTCTTGTGCCTCCGGGGCGGGAATCCCGGTGTCCGGCGGGAGCCCCACCCGCTCCTGGCGTAGGAGGCACTACGGCGCGGCCCCACCTGCCTACCCCCTGGTGGGGTCGCGCCCAGCCGCACACGTTAGCCGACCGAATGCCGCCGCAAGCGCACAAGGCGGAATACGGTGCCAACGCCAAACATCAGCACACCCAGCCCGACGGACAGGGGCGGCAGCGTTGCCACAAGCAGCACGCACGCGAGCGCACCAACCACTTGCAGGGCCTTGGGGTACCGGCGGTCCTCGGCCGGCTGCGTGAACGCAGCGACGTTGGCCACCAAGTAGTAGAGCAGCACACCGAACGAGGAGAAGCCGATGGCACCGCGCAGGTCCGCCACCGCAACGATCACGCAAATGACCACCGCAAGCGTCATCTCAGCACGGTGCGGCACTTTGTACTTCGGGTGCACAGCGGCGAGTGCGTGCGGCAGGTCGTGCTCTCGCGCCATCGCCAGGCTTGTCCTGCCGAGCCCGGCTATCAGAGCCAGCAGGGCTCCCAGCGAAGCGATCGCGGCTCCGACGCGAACCACAGGAGCAGCCCACGCAAAGGTTCCCTTGTCGACGGCGGCGGCGAGCGGCGTCGTACTCTCCGCGATACCGTCGGGGCCAAGTGCCGCGAGAAGGGTGCCAGCGATGACTGCGTAAATCAGGATCGTAATGCCGAGAGCGATGCCGATGGCCCTCGGAATGGTTCGGCGAGGTTCCCGGACTTCCTCGCCCATCGTTGCAATCCGCGCGTATCCGGCGAACGCGAAGAACAGCAGCCCGGCCGACTGAAGAATCCCGTACCAGCCGTGAGCCAGCAGCCCCTCCCCCATCAGGTTGCTGAAGTCCGGACCGGATCCACCCCACACGGCAGTTACTGCTATGACAAGCGCAGTCAGCACAGCAACCACCAGAATTCGGGTCAGGCCCGCCGTCCGGGTTACGCCGTGATAGTTCACAGCAGTCAAAAGTACGACGGCGGCAATCGCCACCGGGCGTTCCCAGCCTTGAGGTGCGGCATAGGCAGCGAACGTCATAGCCATCGCGGCGGCGCTGGCTGTCTTGCCGATAACGAATCCCCACCCGGCCAGGAATCCGTACCAGGGTCCAAGCCGTTCACGGCCGTAGACGTAGGTGCCACCGGATGTCGGGTAGGCGGCGGCGAGTTGAGCCGACGACGTGGCGTTGCAGAAGGCCACGAACGCCGCCACCACCAGGCCCACTAGCAACCCCGAACCTGCAGCCGCCGCGGCTGGAGTGAAGGCAGCGAAAACGCCGGCGCCAATCATGGATCCGAGGCCAATGAGCGAGGCATCGAAGGTGCCGAGCCTGCGGGCCAAGGCCGGAGAATTGCTCACAGGAACCCTTTACGCGTTGGGAAGCTGATGACGGCCCGAAAGGGCGGTGATCAGGAGATGCTTCGAGCGTATCCCGGGTCAGCGTGGTGGAAGTGAATTCCCCACGAGCATGAAGAGACTGTTGCGCGACGTTGCACCGGTTTTCCTCAGTGCGTTGGAAATGTGGTTTTCGACGGTCCTGGCGCTGATGCCCAGGTGTTCGCCAATCTCTACATTCGAGCGGTGTCCCGCCAGCACAGCCACCTCGATCTCCCTTTCAGTCAGGGGCGTAGTCCTGAAGGCGTTGAAGGACAGTTGTTCATTGGCCGACGGGAATCGGACGGCGAACATCCAAGAGGCCTGCGCAAGAGCGTCCGCCGCAACACCGTCGCCTTCCACGACGTGGCGTTTGAGGGCGCCGCGGAGCAGCATACCGATTTGGTAGGTGTCGGTATCTGGTTCGTAGTGTTTGAGGAGGAGTCCCAGTAGCTGGTGGTCTCCCTCAACTACTGCGGCGGCAATGGCCAGGAAGTTGTTGTGAACGGATATGCCACTCTCCCTAAGGATCTTCTGCAGCAGGCCCAGTACCGGCCTGCCTGGGCACAAACAGGTGCACAGCAAAGCCGTCATCATGGCTTCGAGAACGTAGCCGCTCTTCAATTGTCGTTTGACGAGCTTGGCTGCCTTGCGGTCGAACGTTGCCGGCTGGGCGCTGCTGTGGGCGATGAGTTCGTAGGCGCCCTTACCTATACCGGGAAGGGGTCCAACGTCGTGCACGTCATCCCGTGCTTGGGCAGCTATGGAGAAAGCCGGCGAGACCACGTTGGTTGCGTGCCTTAGCCCCGCAAGGCGCAGCATGGCATCGTACAAGGAATCGACGACAAACCCCGGCCGGCCCATGGCAAAGACGCTGCTCATAAGGTACTCGGCCTCTTCAAAATTTCCTCGGTACAACAGTCCGTGGGCAGCGATGTAGCTGCTGGTGACAACGCCGAACTGATCCAGGTTCTTGCGGGCCTCGGCACGCCAATCCAGGGCGAAAACGAGTGATTCATCCACCCGGCCGGCGGCGAACATCGCGAAACCCCGGATGAAGGGGCGGAGGTGCGGGAAGGCGTCCTCGTCCCCCTCACCCTCGACTGCCTCGAGGGCAGCTTCCGGCTGCAGGCGGTATAGCTCCAGCAACCCGCACACCAGGTTTCGCATACCCCCGCGCGCATCGGCACCTTCCAGTGGGGGCTCTGTGGGTTGAATGCGACCATGGGATGCGCTGAGAAAGAGAACGGCATCTGCGACTTCCGCTTCGTACTTGGGCTGGGCCGCAGATAAAGCCTGGAGAATTTCGACGGCGGCGCTTGGCCCCTGGCCGGTCTGAATAGCGAGCATCGCCTTGGTAATCGTGAGAAACAGCAGGTCTGTTGTTTCGGCGTCGGCGGTTGTTGTTTCTGCGCAGACGCGAGCGGCGCGTTGAATGTTCACGGGGGCACCCCAATACGTACGGAGGAGCGCCACCGCGTTGGCGGCTGTCTTGTTTCCTTCCCATCGTTCGAACCGCGTGCGTTCGCGGGCTGCGTTGTGGTCATGGAAGTGACGGGCGGTCACTGCGTCGTCGTCGCCCTTTTCCAGCCGGAGTTCGGCGAGAAGTTGGGCGAGGCAATCAGGTGTTGAAGAGTTTTCGGTGGCCGTTTGCGGAGCGGTCTCAAGCATCCCCGCGATTTTGCTGCGCAACAGGTGTCGGTCGCGGAGCATCTCCTGCCCACGGAAATGGTCGGCGATGACCGGCGGACTGATTGCGGCGATGGAGCCGCTGTGGTGGTCGGTCATGACGGAGAGAAATCCGCGGCGCTCGAGATTCTCCAGGATCTCGGGGGTGATGACCTTCTGCAGGATGTCGATGCGCGCCGTGCCCAGTATTGCCATGATGTGGAGTGCGGTGAACTCCTCGGTGGTGACCTCAGCCAGCAGCGCTTCAAGGGTTCCCCGGAGGTGTTCATTCCAGAGGGAGCTGCCGGTCATGCGCCATTGTTTGTCCCTCAGGACAAGCAGCTCACTCAGCGACGCCGTTTCGGCTATCCGTACGATGAGCCGGGGATTTCCCGCGGACTTGGTGAGGATGCGGGCCGTCGCCTCTGCATCCGCAGGTGCACCAAGCACTTGGGCGATCAACATGTGGACCTGCTCGTAGTGGAGGGGGTCCAGCTGCAGGTGAGCCTCGCGGCCTTGGTTGAGGACAGCGAGTTGGCCTTTGGAGAACGCCCACGTTTCCGGGGCGGTGGCAACCATTGGGCAGTCGGATCGCCGGCGGACGGCTTCCAGGACTGCCAGGGATTCATTGTCGACCAGATGGATGTCGTCAGCTACTATCAAGTGCTTTCCCGGCGTGGCCAGCTGGCTGGCGAACACGTCCGCGACGTCGAAGACACCACTTCGGCCCGGGCGCATGTCCAAACCCAGCCCCTTGATGGCCGAATACGGGATACTGCGGTGCGTGCGCAGACCGCTGATGAAGTGGACGGAGACACCTGTCTTCTCCAGGTTGGCAATCACGCTTTTGACGACGGCGGTCTTGCCGCTTCCGGTGGCGCCGACAACACGCACCCCTATGCCGCGTGCAACGAAATCGAGGATTCGTTGAACCTCTGAATCGAACACTCGACCTGACCTTCTGTTTCCGTGGACGCCCGACATGCGGCTCACTTCGCAGGCTAGATCGAGAAATCGGGACTAGGTGGCAAAACGGCCTTGCACAGGCCGATTTGGGGCCATCTAGGTGGTGATTTGAGCAAAACTAGGTGCTGGCGGGGACCGTCTAGGTGGTGGGGCTGGTCGGAAATCAGGTGATCCATGGGAAGCTCCCTCAGCTCTGCAGGTGGATTACCTTCCACGCTACGGAGGTCTGGGCGAGAGTTACACGGGTGTAATTCGCTATGTGGATATGTATTCGATTCATGATTTAGCCTCTAGTACACATCTTCGACTCTGGCGCTCTGAGCGCTTGTGTTCGAAAGGGGCCGTTGCCACCAACGCATTTGACAAGGGGCTGCTCCCAGGTCGAGAGTGTTGCTCAATCACCGGAGCCATCAACGCGAACGGTGATTCTCGGGCATTTTCATTGTGGGGGGACAAATGAGGATCAATGCTGCGCATCACGAACCTATCCAAGAGCTACGGCCCCAAAAGGGTCATCAATAACGGCAACCTCACCATTCCTTCAACGGGGTTACACCTCATCCGTGGTGAGAACGGAAGCGGCAAGACCACCCTGCTCAAGTGCCTCGCAGGACTGGTCAGGTTCAAGGGTGAGGCTAGCTGGTACAAAAGCGACCTTCGAGACTACGTATCTGCGGCCTTCAACGACTCGGCCGTCCATGAGCGCCTGACTGGACTGCAGAATCTCAGCGCCCTCCTGGATATCCCACCCCGCCTGGTCACCACCCATCCCATCATCCGGACATTTCTCACCCGGGAACTGCTGAGTCGGAGGTCATCCTCATACTCCCTGGGGCAGCGAAAGAAGCTCACGCTGGCGGCGGCGTTCGCAAGTGGCCGGCCATGCATCCTGCTCGACGAGCCAGGCTCAGGCCTGGATGATCATGGGAGGCGTGCGCTGCGCCTCGCGTTGGAGTCGATTGAGGCCAGCAAGTGCGTCATCGTTTCTGATCATGACGCCGCGTCCTATCAGGACATTGCCTCTACGACATTCACCATCCGGAGGGGAAAAGTCCGTCCAGACAGGGAAGCCATGGTGTCACTTCGATGAGCAAGTATCTGCGTTCCCTGAGAACAGAACTGCGATATCAGTTCTGGAGCAAAGCACTGCTCCTCCCCATCGGCGGTCTGCTGGCGTCGTTGGTAATCCCCTTTACTGGGAGCATCAGCAATGCCAGCTCAGCCCTGACGCGGCTTCAAACCACAGAGTCGCACGCACTGGCCAACGGCATCTCTTTGGCCGCGGCCATGGAACAGCCCAACAACGTCGTCATCCAAGGCGGTCAGCGGATCATCGACAACCCCCTCCGTTTTGACTACGAGGCCGCCTTTTTCGCGAGCCGCGCCCTGGAGGGCACTAATGCCATCGGCACTGGGCTGGAGATGGTCACCTTCCTGGTCATCCCCCTGCTCTTCTTCATCTACGGATGCGCAACAGCAGTAGGCGATGTCCGCCGTCGGATCCTGAAGGATCGAATTGTCGCTCAAGGCGCTGCACAGTACGTTGCCGCGAAGGTGACAACAATCGTGTTGGTTGCGGTGGCGGCGGTTGTGCTCGCCGCCGGGCTGAGCTTGGGAGCGGCGCCGGTCCTAAGGTCACTGTTCCTGGAGAACGACAGCCACAACTTTGTCTATGCCGTGGACGACATCGAGGCAGGCAACCCCGTTGCCCAAATTGCATTCGCTTCCGCTGTGGCCGTCCTGTTTGGCCTAGTGGGGCTCTTTGTTGGGCTCGTTGCCAGGACCATGCTGATACCTTGCTTGACTGCGGGAGCGTTGCTCCTGCTGCTGCCGTTCGCCGGCCCCTACGATCCCCGTAACATCCTTACAGCCGCGGCGGAAGGCATCTTCAGCTACTGGGGCGGATTTAACCCACGTACGCCTTTTCCAGTGTGGACCGAACTCGGGGTACTGATGTTGGTTGCCGGCCTGGCCTTGGTGGCTTTCGCCGCGACGGCGGTGTGGTCTCGGATGTCGAAGTTCGTCTAGCCCAGCGCCAATAGGAGGGCAAACAAAAGCAGGGCCGGTCAATGACCGGCCCTGCTTCTTTGTTATCCGAAGACTAGATAGCCTGGATGTTTACTGCCTGGGGACCCTTGGGGCCCTGCTCGACGTCGAAGGAAACCTTCTGGTTCTCTTCGAGGGAGCGGTAGCCCGAGGAGTTGATCGCAGAGTAGTGAGCGAAAACGTCCTGGCTGCCATCTTCAGGAGAGATGAAGCCGAAGCCCTTTTCGGAGTTGAACCATTTCACGGTACCTGTAGCCATTTTTTCAGTCCTTACTGAAGGTGGAGATGCTCCCGACTTTCGGGTCTCCGGTGTGGGGTGTTCTCCACCGTTACTTCAGAAGGTCACGATCCAGAGGGACCGTGGGGACTGCCTGAACTACCAAATGCCAAACACAACAACACCGTCAAGTCTACAGAGTTCTGAGCAGATAGCTAGTGCTGGGAAATATTTATCCATCCGGTGTTGATCGAGGGACTCAAAAAGCGTCGGGGATCGGATGCGGCTGGAGCAGGAACTGATTCGGTGGAGGTGGGCGTTGGAACAATGGGGGGCATGAGGCCATACCCGATGCCGTACAAATACCGTACACTCGAGTGAGGAGGTAGAGACCATGTCAATGACCAAGACCCGACGATTGGAACTACGCACCGACGAGACCACAGACCAGTTGATCTCGGAGGCGGCGGAGTTACTGCACGTTTCCAAGACGGCGTTTGTCACTGACGCTGCCAGGCAGGCCGCCGAACGAGTGGTTGCACGCGCGGACACCACCCTCATGGCCCCGGAGATTTTCGACGCCATGATGGCTTCTCTCGACGTGGCCGACGAGTCGTCCGAACTGGAGACGCTGTCCAAGCTTCCACGGCTTATTCGTCGATGACGCAACCCCGTTATTCAATAGTGAAGTTGGCCCCCGGGATGGATCTGGGGGCCTTCGACTGTGGCGAGGAGAGCTGCAACTTGTGGCTCACTGAGCACGCAGCGAAATCAGTGGAATCTGGTGCCAGCATGGTCTACCTCTTCATTGAGAGCCAGATATCCACCGAGCAAAAGGTTGTTGGATACTTTGCCATTTGCCCGACACTGGTGGTCCGGGACGATATGCCCAAGCCCCTTCAGCGGAATCTGCTGCGGAGCACGCCCGCCTGGCTACTGGCAAAGCTTGCCCTTGACCGCTCTCTTCGCGGGGATTCTGAAAAGCGATGGGGCTGGCAACTCCTCAGAGTTGCATTGGAAACGATCGTTGAGGCCGCTTCAGTGGGAGGCGGACAGGTCATTGTGGTCGACGCTGACAATCCCGGACTGGTTGGCTGGTACTCACGCCACGGCTTCAAATCCACAGGCGGAGACGATCTCCGTCTGTATATGAAGGTTGCGACGGCGCGAAAGTATCTTCTGGATAGCTAAGGCGCACTGACAGTCGGCCGATTCCATGCTCCACACAGCGAGCAGTGCATCCGCCGCTGACGCCTTCAGGTAGGTTTTTAGCGCTGCTGCGGCTCGTCACCATTGGTCGCGCCACTGAGCCTGTCCTTGATCACCCAACTGGCAATTGACGGAGCAGCCGTCGCTATAAGGCACGCCGTCGCCCAGAAGTTGTCCAATAGGCCGCTGACGAGCAGAGAAAGGCTAACCGCGATCACCACCCACGTTGTGATGTCGAGAAGCCGAATCAATTTTGTAGTCGACATGTGCGAATCATCCCCCTAGATACGTTCCGAAAGCCTATGTCTTTTGAACGCGCGCGGCATCCTGCGACCTCGCATCCGGAGGACGTTCCAGCGGCAGCCGTTCCAGGTGCTCAGCCAGTAGAAATCCGTCTTCGTCCATCCCCTTACAGGCCTCCGAAGCGTAAACTCCACCCCATGGGACCGACCCCGGGCACGGTCATCATCGGCGCAGGCCAAGCCGGCCTCACGACGAGCTACTGGCTCACGCAATTCGGCGTCGAGCATCAGATCCTGGAACGGCGCGACTCACTCGGCGGCGCATTCCAAGACCGCTGGGACAGCTTCTACATGAACACCCCGAACCTTGCGCTGGACCTCCCCGGGATGCCGTACGACGGCGACGACCGGGACGCGTTCATCTCCGGCGACGCAGTGGTGATCCTCTTCAGGCAGTACGCCGAGCTGATCGCCGCTCCAGTCCACACCGGCGTCGACGTCACTCGTCTATCCGCGGCACCAGGCGGCGGGTTCCATCTTGAGACATCGCTCGGGAACCTGCGCGCACGCAACGTCGTCCTGGCAACGGGCGCCTACCAAGTCCCCAAGATCCCCGCTCTGGCCACGAAGCTCCCAGCCGGCGTGACGCAACTCCACACCCACGACTACCGCAATCCCGAGCAGCTGCCCGAGGGTGCCGTACTCATCGTCGGAACCGGCCAATCGGGCGGCCAGATCGCCGAGGAACTCCACGCCGCTGGCCGCGAAGTCCACCTCTCCGTCTCCATCGCCCCCGAAGCACCCCGCCGATACCGCGGCCAGGACCTCATCTACTGGATGCTCGAAACCGGCAAACACGGTCCCGACTACGGAGTCAATGCCCTCACCACCGAGGCGCTCCCCTCCCCTGCCCTACGCTTCGCGCCTAACCCGCTGCTCTCAGGCACCGACGGCGGTCACAGCATCCACCTCCGCGAACTGGGCCGTCGAGGCATGCACCTGCACGGCCATCTTGAAACAGTCGACGACGGCGACATCACCTTCAGCGACGACCTCGCCGAACGCCTGGCAACAGTCGAGTCGGCCTTCGCGCAACGCTCGGGAAAGGCGATCGATGCCTACATTGCGGCGGCCGGGATCGGCGCGCCTGAGCAGTCACCCTTGCCAGCCGACGACTGGCTCCCGTCACAGCAGGCACAGCTGAACATGACCGATGCCAACATCACGTCCGTCCTGTGGGCCACAGGCTACAAGCTCGACTTCAGCTTCGCCGACATGCCTCTGGTCGATGAATGGGGCTACCCTCGGCACTCGCGAGGCGTCACGGAGATCCCCGGCCTCTACGTCGTCGGACTCCCATGGCTTACTCGGCATTACTCCGCAATAGTCGGTGGCGTTGGGCTGGACGCGGAGTACGTGGCGGGGCGGGTTGCCGTGGCGTGACAGCTTTACTGGCTTTCCGTCTGGTCGATCTCCGCCATGTTTCCCACCGCGGGAGCCCCCTCCACCAGTGTGTAGCGTTGCATCACCGCACCGTTCGGTGAAGCAACCACGGGCTCGATAAGCCTGAGGTTGCTCGGCACCACTCCGTCCGCGAACACCTTCTTCCCGCGGCCGAGGAGGATCGGATAGACCCACAGGTTGAGTTGGTCGAAAAGGCGCTCAGAGAAAAGAGTTTGAACGAAGTCGAGGCTGCCGATGACGTGGATGTTCTGGTGCTTCTGGCGGAGTTCCCTCAAGGACGCCACGGTGTCAGGGCCGAGCCAAGTGGAACCTTCCCACTCAAGCTGTTGCGACTGACGCGAGGCCACGTACTTCGGAAGTCGGTTGAACAGCTCTGCGATCTTGCCATTCTGGTGAGGCCAGTATGAGGCGAAGATGTCATAAGTCCGCCGCCCCAGTAGCAGTGCGTCCATTCCCACCATTCCGGAATCGATCTGATCGCCAACAACCTCGTCGATAAGCGGCGCCTGCCAGCCGCCGAACGCGAAGTCGTCAGCAGGGTCCTCTTCCGGCCCGCCGGGCGCCTGCGCGACTCCGTCGAGCGTCGTGAACAGGTCAATGTGTATCAGTCCCATGTCGGGATCCTTCCCTGCTGCCCGTCGTCACCCCGGCGACAGGATCAAGTTGAGGGTTCCACAGGAGGGGCCGCCAGGCAATGGTCACCGGAGAAGTACGACGACGGCGACAGCACCTTGCGCGGGCACGGCCGCCAGAATCTTCACGCCGGGAGAAGAAGACTGGCTACGCGGCGTCCCTCATCTTCTCGGCGCCTTGCCGCCGCTGAAGAATCACCCAAGCAACCGTCGTCGGGACCCCGATGAGGACGATAAGCGCCAAGCTCCAGAACCCGCTGACCACTTGAGTGGATTGCAAAATCACAGTGGTTAACAACAGGACTGTGGATGCAATGTTCAAGATGCGGAGCTTACATGCAGTAGTCATTTTCGAAATCGTTCCCCTTACGATGTCGTCCAAGAAGCGTAACGTCTCCGGTCAGAGGGGCTGTGAGGGGAATGCACACGGCTGGCTAAGATCCTCTGAGCTTGCGCTCAGGAAACCTACGCCTCCTTCAGGTCCAGCTGCGGCGCAGGTTTCCGGAACCCTCGCGTCAGGAATGCCAGGTAGGCCAGCCCCGCTCCAGCGAGCGGGCCGTGAACAGCATGACCACCAGGGTCACGGCGTAGGCAGCCGAGAGCCGCCCTCCGGTCAGTTCCACGACGATGCCGTAGGTGCTGAAGATCGTCAGCGGCACCATGTAGACCAATCCCAGCAGGACCAGGGATGGAACGCCGAGGACTCGGCGCCAACCTTGGCAGGCCCCTGGGCGGAGGCCGGACCCACAGGCTTCTCACCTGCCGGTGTATCAGTTTCAAACGTGGGGGTCATTGAGAATCCTTGGTGGTCATGCTGATGTGCTGGGAAGCTGCGACGCTGCAGAACTTCGTAGCGGCGACCGGATCTACGGGGTCGCCGAGATCCTGAAGTGCTGGGGGTTGGCTCATGGGCGCCTGATGGAGACCGTTGGCCAGGGAAAGATGAAATGAATAGCGTTCATTTCATGTGGCGGTGATGGGGGTCACGGTCAAGATGTGACGTGGCGAAGCCACCGGCCGCCGAACTTAGCCATCGCAACGGCGGCGGCCCATTGCATCACGGCCTCTGAATATCCACAGCGGCGACTCTCACTCTCGGCTGCGACGGCACATCCTTCAGACACTTGAGCCCGTGCTCCATTCCCAAAAACATTCACTCGTCACAACGCTTCATCCGAACGTGAGATGAAGATCCCCAATATATGTGTCAGTTAGGTGCCACACATGACGCGGTTATTCATATATTTTTGACAACAGATCGTTGGCACCTATGCCAGTACTCAGACGATCCGCCGCCTCCCAACCTCGGACGGCAGTCGGCAACAAAAAAGGGACAAAGACTGTGGGGTTACTTCTGTGGGGGCATTATCGGAGCTAACAGATCCATCAGCAATTGCAAAGACGATCGAAGAGTTCAGGATGCTGGGGCGTGATGGTTTCCTTGCCAAACACGGACAACAACCGTCCGTGCGGTACTTCGCCGCAGTCGACGGGATGCTGATCGATTCGAAACCGCTTTTGGCAGTCGCGTACGGAATCCAGCATCCAGCCAGGGGCCCGCTCTCGATCCGACTATTCTCGGGCGGAGCAGAGAGTCGAAGGGCACTGAAACGCTTCGGCATAGAGCTCGTCACAAACGCCAGTGAACCGCCAGGGCGGGTGTATGGGGAAATCCCGGACTGCCCGCCAGGGACAACCTTCAAGGATCGACGGGAGGCCTTCGACGCGGGCGTTCATAGGACCACACAGGCAGGCATCGCTGGTCAGGCAGGCGGCACCCAATCCATTTGCCTTTCCGATGGATACTCAGATGACGAGATTCAGGGTGACCTGATCACCTACACCGGCGCTGGTGGTCGAGACGCTAACACAGGCCGGCATATCGCCGATCAAAAGCTGGAAAAGGGCAACCAAGGCCTCGTCGAGAACTACAAACTTGGACGGCCTGTTCGGGTTCTGGTCAAGGAGTCCGTGCTCACCGCAAGGAAAGCGCACAACCAATACATCTACCTCGGGCTGTTCACGGTCACGAATTGGGGCTGGGGTATGCGTGACGGCTGGAAAGTCCTGATCTACCAGCTCCGAGCAGTTGCTGGCGAAAGTCTCTTCCCCGGTGAACTTGCCACGGCTTTGACCCGTGGGGAGGATGTAACACCGCCTCGACGCAGCGCACACGTCAATCGGATCATTCGGAACTACGATGTCGCAGCTTCCGTGAAGCGACTCTATGACAACGCCTGCCAGATATGTGGAACCACACTCGTCACCGCCGCCGGGCCATATTCGGAGGGTGCACATATCCGACCATTGGGCGTCCCCCACAACGGGCCCGATACTTTGGAGAACATCCTTTGCCTATGCCCAAATTGCCACGTCCTCTTTGACGGACATGCCCTAACAGTTCGGCCGGACAGCACGGTCATGAATCTTGGGAGGCCGACAGGAAAGCTCAAGGTGGCGGAGGCTCACGGGCTGAACTACGAACATCTTGCTTATCAAGAGCAGTTCTCGACAGCTTATTCGGAACCTTCATAGGGACGCGGCTTTCTAAGTTCCCTCTACGCCGTCTGAATAGGAGACGCAGCTGCGAGATCGCGCGGCTTCCAGATCCCAGGCTGTGTCGACTGAAGTCTTCGCGGTTCACCGTCAATCCGGAAATTCAGGATGTCCTCGCGCGTCAACGACTCCTGGCCGTCATTAGTTCGCGCCGAACGCCATGCCTTAGCCGCACTACGTAGACGAGATCGAAATCTCTGCTCATCACTCGGCACGGCTTCATCCATTCGCAGGCATAGTCCGAAAGCAGGAACGATCACTTCATTACTTCGGAGAAGGCGGAGAACCTATTGAGCTACGGGGATGTCGCGATTCTAAAAGGCGGCACCTCTTAATGTTAGGGCTTGTTTCGGCTGCTATTTTGCGAGGAGAGGATCTGCCCGGCTTGTGAACGCTAAGGAAGCCAGAGCATCCGCAGGTTAGCTCATACCGTGACGCCGAAGTTTGTCAATGACTGTGCGTCGATGGAGCATTCGACGAACGCTGATCGGCCCTGCAGGGCAACTGGACCATCACGCACCTGATCGCTTCCGCTTTAGGGGAGTTTGCTGTCGCTCAACGGCCCCCGGCCGCTGCACCAGAAACACCGACCCCAGCACCAACACCGCCCCCACCAACTGCCACCCCGACAACGCCTCCCCTAGGAACACAAACCCCAGCACAGTAGCCACAAGCGGGCTCAGGAATCCCAAGAACGACACCACCATCGTGGGCAGCCGCTGGATCCCCCGGAACCACACGGCGTAAGCCACCAACGCACCAATGACACTGAGGTACGCAAAACCCGCCAGGTTAGGCACCGAAACCGACCCCGGCAGCCCTTCAACAACCAAGGTCACGGGCAGCAGCATCACGCCACCCATCGCTAACTGCAGGCCAGTAAACCCAAGCAGCCCCACGCCGTCGGGCCTTCCCCAACGTTTGGTGAGGACTATGCCGGCCGCCATGCTCAGCGCCGCCGCCATCCCGGCGAGCACACCCACAAAAGTCAGCGTCGCGTCGGATCGCAGGACGAGCAAGCCGACACCCGCGGCTCCAACCGCGCAGGCAATGATGTGCGCCATGCGGATCCTCTCCCCCAGCAACAGCACGCCGAGGAACAGCACAAACAAGGGCTGGATGGACATGACCAGGGCTGCGAGCCCACCCGGCAGTTGGTAGGCGGTGAAAAACAGCAGGAAGAAGAACAGCCCAATGTTGAGCGCGCCCAGCGCTGCGGCTTTGAACCACCAACTCCCCCGCGGCCACGTTCGGGTGACGAGCATCAGCACAATACCCGCCGGCAGGGCCCGCACGGTTGCGGCCAGCAGCGGCCGATCGGCTGGGAGGAACTCCGTGGTCACCAGGTAGGTGGAGCCCCAGACCATCGGCGCGAGTGCGGTGATGAAGAGGTCGCGAGGGGATGCCTTGGGCGCCCCAACTCCCGCCCTGCTGGCAACCGCTGTAGATGCACTCATCTTTCACTTCCATACATTTTGATGTCGAACTATTTGATGTAAGACAATGTAGGTGTTGTAATGTTTGAGGTCAAGCATTGGAGGACGATGGACCGCGACGCAGTGGACATGATTCTTGAGCAGTGGAACAAGGAGCGACCCGACGTCGACGTCAGCTCCATGGGCATTCTGGGCCGGCTCAACAGGGCGAGTCGCCTCGCCTCACTGGACGTGCAGAAATTCATGAACCAGTTCGGACTGGAGCCGTGGGAGTTCGACGTCCTGGCAACACTGCGCCGGTCGGCTGCCGAGGCGCCGTTGACGCCCGGGCGACTCGCCAGCCTCACCATGATCGGTTCAGCGGCCATGACCAACCGGGTGGACCGGCTCGTAAACCGCGGCCTGGTTCATCGCGAGACCAACCCCGAGAACCGCCGGCAACTACTGATCAGCCTCACGCCAGAGGGACTTGCCTTGGTGGATGACGTGGTGGAGCACCACGTAGAGAACCAGCAGAAGATGCTCGACGGCCTGTCCAAGACGGAGCGGACACAGCTGGCGAACCTGCTGCGCAAGTTCCTGCTAACAAACGACGACGGCGAACCCTCCTAAGCGGAGCAGCTGGCGATCGCAATCGGAAAAGCGGAAGCGCGAAAACCCTGTTCACACCCACGTCGGCACTAAAACTGGAGCGCGAGGCCAGGCCGGACAACGGAATGTATGACTTCGGGCTCGTCGCCGCTAAAACGGGGCACGCCTTAGCATGCCCCGTCCACGCGGTTGTATAGATTCGTTGCTACTGGCAGTTGATCGTCGCAGATTGTATATCGGAAGAACTGTTACTTGAAGTGGAAACCCAGCCATACACGGCCTCTTTCCTAGGCCAATGGTGAGTATCAATGGCCATATAGGAAGCCGATGTGCCGGCGCTCATCGTCATACTGCCATGGAAGGCACTATGCGTGAAGTGATGAACCGCACCACGTGCTACTGATTCCACATGAACTTCGTGCGGCTGCCATTGTGAGCACTCAACAGCTCCTAAGCCGACACTAATTTTAAAGAGCGCTTCAAGTCATCAAAATAAGTAATGTCAGAAAGTTATAATTGAGAGCCTTGATAGCTCGCCAAAACGAGACTCGCTCGGAATATATAAATACAAACCAATATATTAGTAAATCGGCGGTGGCATCGGGCACTCTTTCATAGCCAGATCACGATCAAGAGCTGGAACCTCTGTCCAGGGAATCCACGGATTGGTCAAATAGGTCTCCTGAAACACCTGTCTGGAAGGTGGGGAAGAGATGAAGTGCTTTGCTTCTTCGAGACATCTCTTGCCTTCCACGTACTGGCTGTAAAGCACGTCGTATTCGGCCGTCGTCGGTTCGCGATTGGGATCCACGCCTAGTTCCGCGAAGCAAGCAGCATCATCTTCTTCAAACTTCCGTTGCTGCACCTCAGTTACCGTGGTCGCGATGGTTGCATCCTCCTCAAGGACCTTGGAGTCCCATCCTTTTCCCTGCAGGCAGCTTGCTCGTGCGGTGGCTAAATCCAGAGGCGTGGGAAATCGTTCCATAGCCGGCTTCAGCTCGTTGGCCTGAGTCGACGAATCGCATCCAGCAACGCCGCCGGACAGGAGAACGAGAACGCCAACCATGAATATTGGCATCCGACTGAAACTATGTGCTGTCATGTCAGCCATCTTTCGTGATCGTTGACTCATAGCTACCATGCTTTCTATTATTTATTCCATTAATTCCTGGATGAAAGTAACTCTATGGAACTCGCAACTCACGCACGGGATCCCGATGCGAAGCTAAATATGCAGGCAACACCACAGCTATAACTCCTACCAGAACTGCCAAAACTACAATTCCTAAATAGAAGTCAGGTGGCGGCTGCGGTGCTATCTCCCAATGAAGAACAGCTGCCGAAACAATCGCACCAATCCCAGCGCCCACCAAGCTCATGATGCCCGCCTGGCAGATCAGTAAAATCGTGATGAAACGACGTGTAGCTCCTAATGCGCGTCGCCTACCGAACTCTCTTCGCTTCATCATTACGTGGGTTGAAAAAACCGCCATGACAAGAACGACTGTGACAAAGAAGATCCCCATCACAAGTTCATGACCATAACTTTTGAGTTGAGAATGTATTTTCGATTGAAGTGATGCCAGTTGCTCACTTGTTTCGAGAGTGACCTTGCTGATGTCGGTGATTCCCAGCAGCGAAGTCAGTGTTGCAGCTATCGGACTTACCAGCTCTGCGCGCTCGGCGATTACTACTAGAAGACTGATCGCGTTCGGCCCTTCGTGTTCGCCTTCTGTTGAACGTGGTACAAGGACCAAGGGCTCTAAGAATTGGAGAAAATCCGGCACCTGGATGTCGCCAACCAGCTCGTACGACCGAGATGCTCCAGCTGAATATAGACCGCCACTCGGGTAGGACATCCCAAGCTCGGCGATTGCAGCAGATGAGGCGAACGCTCCTTCTGCAGGCGCCCAGGTTTGTTCCAAACCCAGATACTCGGGGTCGAACGTGTAAAGCTCTCGAACTGGAACGGGGTTGCCACCAATCACACGAGCGTTTCTTGAGTCGAAAGCGGAGCTGAAGGCTCCTGCCCATTCGACACCTTCGACATTTTTGATTCTTTCCAAGATGGCCGTGTTCAGACCTGAGTCTGGGTCGCTCCGTATGGCGATTGATCTCGTTCCTGCGGAGTCGATGGACTCGAGAACAGATTGCCCAACGCCGGCGGTTCGGCCTGTGGTGAGCAGGACGGCAACGCACATGCCCGCTATAACAATGATCGACATTGCTGACGTGACTTTCTGGCTGGTCACGGTCAAGATAACTTCGCGGAGGAATGGGAGAGGGAGCGTCATAGTCCAATCACCCTGTCGCAGCTGTCCATTACCCGCGGATCATGGGTTGCCACCACCACAGTGCCTCCTTCCAAGGCCCGTTGGCGCATCGCATCAATCACAGCTCGGGAGCTTTCAGCATCCAGATTTCCGGTGGGCTCGTCGGCAAGCAGAAGAGGGGGATTGCCTATCAGTCCCCTGCAGAGCGCAATCCGTTGAGCTTGCCCGCCTGAAATCTGTCCGGGCTTATGGTCGGAACGGGTTTCAACACCAAACTGCATCAAGAGATCATGAGCACGGGCAACAGCGAGATCACGTTTGAGCCCGCTATACAGGGCAGTCTCCACGACATTGTCGAGAACTGTTCTCGAAGAATCCAGGACGGCATCTTGAAAAACAAATCCGTAATTGCGGGCACGCAGGCCGGCACGACTCGCGTCGCTTAATCTGGTTACATTTCTTCCGAACACCATGATTTCGCCGCTCAAAGGCCCCAGCATCAAACCCAGTAAATACAACAGCGTTGATTTCCCGCGTCCGCTAGCCCCCGCCAAGGCAACCATCTCTCCTGCATTGAACTGTTCCGACCAATCTTCGATAATCAGATCCGATTTTGTGTATCCGAAGCTGAGGTTGGCGGCCACCAGCGGATGGGCAGTCACGGTGCCCCCTGACGTGACCTCGCAGGGACTCGCACCGACGTACCTGGATCGATCCCGTCGATGATGCTCATTCCAAGAGCACTCATAGTGATCCGAACTTTATGGTGAACGCCTTCCCGATCAATAACTTCGAGCTCACCATTGGGTTGAGACAGGATCGCAGCGGTTGGTAGCGTCAGACCCGTCGTCGGTTCAACTACAACCAATTTGGACGGAAGCTCACGGCCTTCAGGCGGAACGATGGAGCAATCCAAGCCGCAGATGGTCTTCTCCGCCCCGCCGCTGAGCTCAAAATTGACACCCTGCCCATCACTTGAGGCGCCCGAAGCCGGGACTACTCCCGTCCAGACAAGTCCGTCTTTGGGTGCCCTAATCTCGATGACGGCCCCGGGTTTCATCAAAGAGGCCTGCGCTGGCGATGCTCTGACGGTAAAGCTGGGCTGAGCCGCAAAAGCGCTAATGGCTTTCTCTCCACCAACAACATTTAGTCCTGGAGCAATGACTCCGGTGTCAAGGGCGATACGGGCCGGAAGAGCTGGCACGAATACGACATCCTCGCCACGGACCACGCCTGTCGCATCAATACCTTGGGAGCTTTGCCACCGTTTGACAGCCTCAGTGAGGCCGTCGTCGAACCGACCGTCAGCCGCCCCATTGAAGAGGTCCCTGTCCTTCAGCATCTGCTCTAGTTGGCCAACATCCCCGCCCGTGTCGCCCACCTGAAGATCTCGGAAGGAAGGAACGGCGCCAACTGCGATCGCTACTGGACGGAGGTTGACGCTATACAAATTGGAACCTTGGCCGAGCACGTCGCCAGCTTGCGATTGGACGAATACCTCGGTAACAACACCGGACGCGCGGTTCGCGGCTACCGGTGTCGCAACCCAGGACGCCAAGGTCGTGACATCAACGGTCGACCCAACCGTGCCAGATACGGCCTCAACGTACGTAAACTGCGTTGGTTCATTGACGTCAGGTGCCGGTTGCAGTACCGCCTTTGCCGCCCACCCGCCTGCTGCGGCGGCACAGCAGCACAAGATGAGGACGACAATATGACTCTTGAAATTCCGAGCAGAGATTGAAAACGCCTTTTTTATGTTCCTAATGCTCATGAGTCATTCCAAGAATTGAGCTCTAGTTCGCTGCGAACAGCAGGCCATAATGACCAACCCGAGCAGGCCAACCCCGCGGCAACTACCAAGCCACCTGGTATCTCGCGCATGCGCTTCAGGATCATGATTGCTCCTTAGTGAAGAACCATCTTTCTTGACCCGCACAGCCTGCGCCTGCAAATCCACGTCTAGGTGGCAAAACCGCCAAACTAGGTGCTGCGAGGACACAATTAGGTGCCGAAAACCTCAAAAATGAGTGGTCGCCTGCCTCGTCTAGGTGCCATGCACTCCCCCTGACGACGCCCGGCCTCCTCGCGCGCGTTGACCAGCTCGGGGTAAGCGTCAGTCAAGCGGTTGGCACTAAAGGCACCCTCCGCCGTCGTGCCCTCAGTCCAATCACAAAGCGCCGCGGCATACAGGGCGAAGTACGCGTTCCGGGATGTCAGGAACCGCTTGGGGTATGCGGCTTTGGTGGACCTCTGAAACATTGTCCAGATGCTGGCGGTACTTGCACCCCAGGCAGCTGCTTCGAGTTCCTGCGGACAAACGACGACGGCGAACCCTCCTAAGCGGGTAGCGCCCCCCGTGCGAGGATGAGGCGTGGACACTTCCTCTGAGCAGCTAGCGATCGCAATCGGAAAAGCGCTGGGCGGCGGACAGGCAAGCGCCTACAGCGGCATTTCGTATTGCCAAAGCGGTAACCACTTGGTGAGGCATGCAGTTTCGGTGCACCCAAGGGCCTTCATGTGGTCTGCGACGGAGTTGCCTGACGGGCCTACGAGAACATTCGACCCCCGCTCCCTCACACTTCAGACGGATGGAGTCGATGATTTCAGTCTTTCCATTGACCGCATCCCGTTTTCATTTCCTGAAGCTGTCCAGCTTTCGTTTCCACTCTCCCTGCCCATTTGGGGCCGGCACCTGGACGACTATCACCCGGTCGCTTGTGAAGTGAATGGCTCGGACACGACACTCCTGCTGAGGCACCGCATTGACCCGACAATCTTTGGGTCCTTCACCTTTGAAACAGAAAGCGGCATCGCGAAAACCCTGTTGACACCCACGTCGGCACTGAAACTGGAGCGCGAGCTCCCACCCGAGAATGGAAAACACGACTTCGGCTTCGTGGCCGGCTCGGGTGACCCTGATTTGCAGAATCGCCTTCGCCCCGACGAAAACACCCACCAATAAGGAGATGGCCTGCAGACGTTAGTCCACAGGCCATCGTCATCTTCCCGGTCGCTCACGCTCGCTGGACTCCTGGCTGGTTTCTTTACGTTTGCTCCGCCGCAACACATAAATGCCGTAGCAACCGAACCCCAGCATGAGAACAGCAGCAGCGGCACGCCACCAAACAAACGGCTGCCAGGTCGCAAAGATGATGGCCATTGCGAAGAACCCAGCAACTTGCAGTGGATGCGGTACCTTGCTCATCATTCCCTCTTTCGATTGGGCGCCGCGTGATCGGCGGGCATATTAATGACGAAGGCAGTCTGAACCGGACCTCACACTCAGGCGAGGTCCGTTCCCTTTGAGCTCACGAAGCGCCCGTGTCTGGTTAGCCAGCGGAACATGCCAACGGTCCCTGCGAGGCTGAGTAAGGGAATGAGAACAAAACTCCATTCGCCTCCCCTGAAAATTAATGCGGTGCTCATCGCCGCCACGCTTCCCAAGCCCAAAGCGGCCGCGCGTGCCGACCCCACCCCGAGTGGAACCCATCGCCAACGCCCGTAATACATGGTGGCAACGACGAGGAGAGACATGAGAAGTAGGCCAACGAGGTATACGAGCGGCGGAGGGACCAGACCCACGGATGATATGCCCGCGCCGAAAATCAAGGACAGGCATAGCGAGAACTGTTTGGCCTTACTCATTGGCCATTTTCACCAGCTGCTTGCGCCGGAAGGCCACGAAATGTCTGCTTGCCTGCTCCGACATCATGCTTCTCCTAGTGAAGAACGGTCTTCGTTGACCCGCACATCGTGCACCCGCCATTTCCCGTCTAGGTGGCGACGTGCTCCGAACTAGGTGCTGCCAGAGTGAAAATAAGTGCCGAAAAGCCCAAAAATGAGTGGCCGCCAGCCGCGTCTAGGGGTTCTCGAGGGAGCCGGGGTGGCCTCTTCCGGGCACCACTGTCACCAGCACCCCACGATGAAACAAGTGTGGGACCCGCCTCACCAGCGGATCCCACACTCTGACCTCAACCAACCAAGGAAACTACCGCAACCCCGGCGGCAGATTCCCCACAGCGATACCCATGATGTTCAGCCCCTCATTCACCAGCGCACTCCCCTCCGGCAACGTCACGCTGGAGACCTCGAAAGCCGGAGGAATGTCGATCTTCGTTGCAAAGATACGTGCCGGCTCATCCACCCGCACCACCGTCGACGGCCCACCGATGTAAGCCTGCGTGTGCCGCTGGTGGTACGCCGAGGAAGCCACCACCATGGATGTATCCGTGGCCACTCCGGTGCGCCAGTTCGGCAGCGACAGCACCACGTCGCGTTTCTGCCCATTGGTGAAGTGCACCGTCGCCACCCCGGAGGACACGTTGCCCGTGGAGAACCCCGTCACCAGCAAAGTCCGACCGCGGCCCGAAAGAGCCACTTCCTGACCCGCAGCCTTCACAGTGTCCGGCGTACCCACAGCCGTCGGATGCCACACGGAAGACACTCCAAACGACGAATACGACTCGCCCGAGCCAAGCCCGGCAGCAGCCAAAGCCTCCTCAGAGAACGTCCGACGATCAGACGTAACAGCCCCATTCCGCGGATTGGCCGCATTCGCCACGGAGGTCTGATTCACCAACGAAGCAAAAGGCAACGGAGAAACTGCAACTCCCGCACCTTGGTAAGCGCCTATGTTCGGCGCCCCAACAGGCGCCCCAACAGAGGCCCCTACAGGTGCCCCAACGGAACCGGCACCCGAGGTGGGGTTACCGAAGAAGTCCCTGCCGCCGTCGTCGGCCACTACAGTGCCGGCACCAATCAGCGGCGACCCGGAAGCAAGCCTGTACCCGGGAACGTCCAACGCCGTCTGCCCGCTGCCACCAGCAACCAACAAAGGATCACCCAGCACCGAACCAGTCTCCCCAGCCGGCGGCAAGATCCCGCCAAAGTACGCGTTGTTCGCATACACAGCCGACGCGGCCTTCAAGGAACCGCCCGGTGCCACAAACAGGTTGTTCCGCACCTCGCGTGGGCCGGTCATGTCATCCAAAAACACACGCGACGGGCAGTAGAAGGTGTTGTTGTAAATGAAGTGCTTACCGGTACCGCTGCTGGCGCCGCCCAGACGGCAGTCGTCTTGGGCGATGTTGTAGCGCAGAACCACGTTCGCCGCCGTAGCACCGCCGCCGCAGTTGGACACGCAGTTGAGGTAGAAGCCGCCTGCGTTCCCGTACGAGTAGTTGTACTGGAACAGGCAGGTTCCCACGATCTTCATGTCGCAGTCCCAGGCGGTGGAGTCATACGTGGAGGTGGTGCTGTTGCCCACCACGTTGAACTGGAACACCGGGTTCTTGGAGTTGTACGGCCACATGCCCGCGAAGTTGCCGCCCTCGTAGGGGTGGGCGCCTTGGCCAAGGTTCAAACCCCTGTTGTGTTCGATCAGCGGCGCGTCCGAGTTATGGATCACGATCGCGTCGCCGCCCACGTCATGGATCTCGTTCCGTGCAACGTAGACCTTGGTGTTGTAACGCTCCGTGGTATCGGGAGCGGAGATCTTCACGCCGCCACCGGCAGCGTCGTTGACCTCGTTATCGGTGATGGTGATGCCGTCCACGGACCCCTTGCCCCAGGTGCGCACCATGATGCCGGCAGACTGCGCGAAGCCCGCGCCGTCCGTGGCCTTATTGCGCCAGCCCGCTACGTCCTCCACGTGGTTGCCCGTGACCACGACCCCGGCAGTCTGCGCCGTTCCACTGTTCTCGAAGAGAATCCCGACCCTGCGCACCGGAGTGTCCGACGGGTTCACCACACGCAATCCACTGACGGTCCAATGACTGGCGTTGGTGATCTTGATGGCTGCCACTGCACCGTTGCCGTTGATGGTCGGCTTATCGCCCTCGCCGTAGGAGGAGAGCGTGATCGGATGGTTGGCGACGCCGGTCCCAGCCGGCGTGAGCGCGCCGGTGCAGTTGGTGCCAGCCCGGAAAAGGATCGACTCGCCAGCATTGAACGCGCCGTGGCCGTTCACCTGGGCGATCGAGTTGAACGGGCTTGCCTGGCTGCCATTACCGGAAACAGCAGCCGAGCAATCCACATAGAACTTCGCATCGCTGATCTGCACAACGAACGCGCCGATCCTGCCCGTCGTGGCCATATCGAACGGCCCAGTACCGGTGGCGACCAGTTCAGCAGTCCCGCCCGCGGCTCCAGTAGGCACCACAAAAGTGATGGTGGCCGCCCCGGTGGCGTCAGCTACGGCGTCGGCCACGCTTTCGCCGCGGAGGCTCAGGCTAACCGGGCTCAGCGGCTTAAGGTCACGCACGACGACGGTCGCTGGCGTCCCGGGGACCAGCCCGTTGAGGTTGGTCCCGGCTGAGCCCTCGACGCGCAGCGGTGCCGCGAGGTAGGCGTCCGAGCAGTTGATTTTGGCATCGGCCCAGTCGGCGTGGTCGTTGCCGTTCCCTTTCGGGCCGGTCTCCACCTTGAGCTGCAGCATGGTGCCGCCCAGCAGATTCACATTGACGGGCAAGGCCCCGTCCGTCCCCTTCCGCTCCCCCGCGAACCGTTCCACCCCGTCCACCAGGACCTTGAAGTCAACGCGACCGCGGTCTCCCTGGGTATCGTCCACGCCCACCTGCGCCAGGAACTGCCGGCATTGGCCGCCCAGGTTGTAGGAAATGGACGACGCCGCGTGCGTGCCAATGCCCTTGGGATACACAGTGCCGCCGATGGTCAGCGGCCTCCGGTTGGCGTCGCCCAACGCCTGGCCTCCGTTGCTCATGTCCAGTTCCGCGGGTCCCCAACCGTTGCTCATGCTGGCCCACGGAACGTCGCTGGCATACACGACGCCGGTGGGCGGGGATGGTAGTTCAGCTGCGGTTGCGCTTGGGCTGGCTGCGATTCCGGTTGCCAGTGCTGCTGCTGTTAGTGCCGCTGATGCGGCGATTGCTGCCAGACGCCTGGCCATGGGTTGTGGGTGCAAGTGGGGCTCCTCATTGAGTGTGTTTCCACAAGGAGTTTCTTGCGGGGTGTGCGTTTGTGGCAACCAAATGCACAGGTATGAACATGGCGGGTGCTGTCACCACCTAGACGATCGCTTTAACCACTCATTTTTCGCTGGTTACACTTAGGTGGTCACCTGAGAACCCTGGTTTTGCGGCCGTGCCACCACCTAAGGCCATCGGTTTTACCTCTGTGAGTCGTTTTTATCTGCTCAGAATATTCCCGGCTGCGTGACCATTATCGATCATGCATCAGGACCTCATGGCCCTGTTGTGCTGGTTCGTCGACGCGGTCGACTGGGGTCAGAGAGGAACAAATGAAATCACTGTTTTCCCACGCTCCTGTCGTGTTGATCGTGGCGGGGTGCGTCCTCTTTGTCGGCGCAATAATTGGCATGAATATCGCCGGCTACGTGATTGATGAGCAGAAAATCGACCCCGGCGATTCCCTCTTGCCGTTGTGGTTTAGTTTTCTGGGTGGGCCTGTCGTGGCGGCCATCGGTGCTGGTTGGCTCGTCAGGAGGCGTAAAAGCTAGAGCCCACCATTGAGCCTTCTCCGATCTGGAACGTCATGACCGCGCTGGTCTGAGGCGACCACAGCGAGAGCCGAACCGTCGGCACGAAGGCGGGCTCCGCCGTCGTACGTTTGCAGCGCGAGTGCTACTTTGTACGGAAGCTGCTGGCTCAGGGGGATGACATGGAAGCTTGGGAATGGGTCTTGGCGTCGCTGGCGGGACTGTCCGCGGTATTCGTCATGGGAGCGAATATCTGGGCGATCTTCGATGTCCTACGGCAGGACCGTCTCGATCAAATTGCCCGGATCATGTGGGTTCTGCTGTTCTTCGTGGTGCCGCTGTTCGGTGTTGTCGTATGGCTGTACGCGAAGCCGCGGCTGGCTAACGTGAGCGGAGGCATACGCCTTCGCAGAGCCCTTTAGCGCCATGGATTCACTGCTGCAGGGCCCCCGAGGCCGCCGCCTGTGCCTTGAACTGGCGATGGAAATGGACCAAGAGATCCGGATCGCCGTCTTCCACCTCGGATACAAACTCGATCCTGGGGCAGGCAGGTCGCGGAGGATGTTGACCATGTCTCCCTCGGGCGAGGTGCCGCCTCCCCCGCCAGAGCCGACTGTGAATGAGCTCGCAGCATTGATCACGTCCTTGGATCTCAAGGGCATCACCAACCAGCTGGTTCAGAACGCTTTGGAGCGGGCCGTTGATACCGCCCGGTATTGGCAGGAACCGGACGGCGAGGACGTTCTTGCCGCCGCGCCCGATACAACGAATGCCCTATGCCACGTCGCGGAGGGCGTTCTCGGGACATCTGCCGCAGAATCGTGGACCCGCGAGGCTGAGGTGAGGCAGTGGAGCATCGATTGGCGTTCGGCGGGAGACCCTGCGCCACTCGCCGGAAATCCCCGACAGAAGCTGGCAGAGTGGGCGCGCAACCAAAGGGCCGGGGAGGTCCGTGCTGCGAGGGAACACCGTGCAGACATCAGGGCCAACGTGGGAGGCGAGTGGTGGTCAATACCCCACAACCTCATGCAGTCCACGGGGCAGATTCCCCAGGGCCTGGATCTGGTGGAGGACTCGCTGGGATGGGAGAACGCCACCGCCATCCCGGTCGCCGGAACCGGACAGATCCTGGAGATCGGGACAGCTGCGGATTGGATCCAGCTATGCCGGGAATTCCCATTGAAAGTCACCGCATCCCGCAGACACGACTGGTTCCGCACGACGGGCCGGGACGGACATTGGGTCATCCCTGACTGGGAAAGGGCAAGCTCACGATGGGATGCTGTCCACCTCACCGTCGCTGGTTACCTGCACTTGGCAGGCCGCGCACTTGAAGTGGACCCGGCCGAGGGAACGGCGAGTGTCATCGCCGGCTGGAACCCCGACACCACGTTCTGGCTCAACGACGTCGTCCGTGAATCCGGGGAGCCTCGTCAACACTGGCATCGGGAGCACAACCAGGACGAGTGGACGCTCCGGGGTTAGCCCCTTGAATAAAGATCCTGCCATTCGGTTACCACCCGCCCCACCACTCCCGGTAAATTTAGACAAAGAGTTTGACCCTCGGTGAGCAACACCACTCGCGCGCCTCACGAAAGCAGGATCATATGACTGTCTCTCCCCTCATCTGGGGCATCACCATCGTCGTCATTCTGGCGCTCTTGGCCTTCGACTACTTCTTCCACATCCGGAAGGCCCACGTCCCCTCACTCAAGGAAGCGGCCATCTGGTCGTCCATCTACGTGGGCCTGGCTGTGCTGTTCGGAGTCCTGGTCCTGATCTTCGGCGGCGGCCAGATGGGGTCCGAGTACTTCGCCGGCTACATCACGGAGAAGGCCCTCTCGGTCGACAACCTGTTCGTGTTCCTGATCATCATGGCGAGCTTCCGGGTGCCGCGTGAGGATCAGCAGAAGGTCCTGCTCTTCGGCATCGTGTTCTCCCTGATCGCCCGCACCGGCTTCATTTTCCTGGGCGCCGCGCTGATCAACTCGTTCGCGTGGGTCTTCTACATCTTCGGCCTCATCCTGCTGCTAACAGCAGGCAACCTGCTCAAGCCCGGCGACCACGGGGACGGCCAGGCGAACAACTTCATCATTCGGCTCGCCAAAAAACTCTTCCACACCACGGATAAGTACGACGGCGACAAGCTCTTCACCATGGTCAACGGCAAGCGTGCCCTGACTCCCATGCTGCTGGTGATGGTGGCCATCGGCGGCACCGACATCCTCTTCGCGCTCGACTCGATCCCGGCGATCTTCGGCCTTACCCAGAACGTCTTCATCGTCTTCACCGCCACGGCGTTCTCCCTGATGGGCCTCCGTCAGCTCTACTTCCTGATCGACGGCCTGCTGGACCGCCTCATCTACCTCTCCTACGGCCTGGCAGCGATCCTCGCGTTCATCGGCGTCAAGCTGATCCTGCACGCCCTGCACGAGAACAACCTGCCGTTCATCAACGACGGCGAGCACGTGAACGTCATCGAGATCACCACCGGCCTCTCCTTGAGCGTCATCATCGGCGTCTTGGTCGTCACGGTGGTGCTTTCACTGATCAGCCCTGCGGGCAAGGCCCAGACCGCCATCAACAACGCCCGCCGGCACGCCGTCGATTACCTGGACCTCGACTACACCGCTGACGCCAACGAGCGCGAACGCATTTACCGCGCGCTGACGGCCGAAGAGGCGCAGATCGTCCAGATGCCGCTCAAGTATCGGAACAAGGCCAAGGACGTGGACAAGATCCGCGAGCAAGTGACCGAAGCGCACCGCCAGCACGAGGAGTTCCTCAACCGGCAAGGCAGCTAAAAGTCAGGCGCCCAGGAGCACGTTGATCTGATCCCGGATCTCGTCGCCGACCTGGGCGTCTGTGAGTCCAATGGTGGCCGAGGACGTCATGCTGATGAACATGATCGAGGAGACGATCCGTGCCAGCTTCGCCGGATCGCGGGCAAGCAACTGCTCGTCCCCGCCAAGGATCTCGGCGATGGCTTCTTCTGTGCGCATGGTGAGAGACAAAGCCTCTGCGTGGTGCGGCTCGGCGGGATCCCCGAATACGATTTCCTTCAGGTACGTGCGGCCGTTCTCAATCTGCACGCGGTTGCACTCGACGATGGGACGGATGATGGCCATCACTGCGTCGAGCACAGCCTTTTCCTTGGAAGCGGCTTCGACGCCCGAGGCGAGCGCTCCAGCGTATTTCACGTTGTGCACCAGCAGCAGTAGCTCCGCCTTGGTCTTGGCGTAGAGGAACAAGGTTCCCGATCCGACGTCGGCCTTCTCAGCTACTTGCTGGGTGGTGACCTCATCCACGCCGTACTGCGTGAAAAGCTCACGGGCGGCGGCGGTGATGCGGTCAAGCTTCTCCTGCTTATTCCGCTCACGTCGGCCAAGGGTCTGGGGCGCAGGCTGCATTCAGCTACCGTATCAGCGGGCAGGAGCTTCAGCGGCTGGAGGCATCAGCGGCTCAGGAATTCAAGGGCTACCAGGACGAACCTGTCATGGAACTGGAAGATGCCACCATGCCCGGAGTCGGGGTAGATGACCAGTTCGCTGCCGGGAATGCGCCTGTGCATGTCGCCGGATAGCTTGGACGGCACCATGCGGTCGTTGTCGCCGTTGGCGATCAGCGTCGGCTGGGTGATGACGCCCAAATCGGCCGACGGCGACAGTCCCCACCGGCGGATGGCTTTCAGTTGCGTCTGGAATGCGCCGAGCTTGATGGGCGCTTCGCGGTTGGTGGTGCGTTCTTTGAGCCGATTGATGAAGGCTCGCGCGGCAGGCTTACCGGCGGCGTTCCTGTTGAAGAAGAGGAACTCTTTGGGGTCCTGCCTGGTGAGGGTGGCGCGGAGCATGTCGTAGTACGTGGTTCCCATGATCTTCTGGATGCCGTCCCCACCGGCAGGGCCCGTACCGGCCAGCACCAGCTTCCGGACCAGGGTTGGGTGCTTGAGGACCAGCAACTGTGCGATCATGCCGCCCAGCGAAAAGCCGAAGAGATCCACCTGTTGATATCCCAGCGCCTGGATGAAGGTCGCGGCGTCGTCGGCCATGCTGTCGATGCTTTCCGGAACACTTCCCGTGGACGCGCCCACTCCCCGATTGCTGAAGGTGATGACGTGGTGCTTCGCGGCGATGGGATCGATGATCCGCGGATCCCAATTGTCCATAGTCCCCGCAAGGTGAATCAGGAAGACCACCGGAACCCCGCCTTTGGGCCCCATCTCCCGGTACGCGTACGTGACGCCGCCCGCCGTCACTGTCTTCGCTGGAACTTGCACATACGACTGTTGTTCACTGCTCATGGTGTTGGTCCTGTCGGGGGTGTTGGTTTGGGGCTAGAGATGGCTAACGACGGTCTTGCCGCGGACGCCGCCCTTTTCGAGGGCAGCAAGGACATCGGCCGTCTGGTCGAACGGCACCACGCGACCCAGGACCGGCTTGATGTGGCCGGAATCGATGAGCGCAGCAATTTCCCTCAGCTGGCCGCCATCGGCGCGCATGAAAAGGAACTCGTAGGTGACGCCCAAGCGGCGGGCCTTGCGCCGGATACCCGAGCTCAGCAGGGTCATCACACCCAGCAGCACAGGGTTTCCACCCAGCTGCCTGGCAAATCCGGCGTCCGGCGGACCAGCGATGCCGATAGCCGTGCCGCCCTTCTTCAAGACCTTCAGGGACCGCTCCAGGTTCTCACCGCCGAGGCTGTCCAGGACGAGGTCGTAGTCGTGAAGGATCTCCACGAAGTCCTCGGTGCGGTAATCAATCACCACATCAGCGCCGAGCTCACGAACAAAGTCCTTGTTCCCCGCGCTGACGGTGGTGGCTACCGTCGCACCCAAGTACTTAGCCAGCTGGATGGCAATGGAGCCCACGCCCCCGGCGCCGGCATGGACGAGTACTTTCTGGCCGGGGCCAACGTTTCCGCGCTCCACCAGGGCCTGCCACGCCGTCAAAGCCACCAGCGGAAGCGAGCCCGCTTCCTCCATGCTGACGGTGGCCGGTTTGATGGCCAGGTCCTCCTCCGCGACGGCAATGCGCTCCGCGAACGTGCCGATGCTGTCTTTGCCGGGGCGTGCAAAGACCTCGTCGCCGGGAGTGAAGGACCGCACCTTGGGCCCCACCTTTAGGACCACACCGGCAACATCATGGCCAAGAATCTGCGGCAGCTTGTACGGGAGGATCTGCTTGAACTCGCCCAACCGGATCTTCTCGTCCAGCTGGTTCAAGCCAGCTGCGTGAACCTTAACCAGCACATCATGGTCGCCGAGCACCGGCTCCGGGACATCGATCTGCTGAAGGGGTTCCTTGTACTGATTGAGGACGAAGGCTCTCATGGGGGTTCTCCAATGACTAATTTACTGACTTGACTCAATTATGAGTGCACTCAGTTATTTAGTCAATGTTTAGTCAAGAGGCCCCGCAGCTGAAGTCAGTTCTCGGCGGCAGCTTTCAGGTCGGCGGCAAACTGTTCAAAGCTGGCGTCGAACGACGGGATCTTATTGGCGAACAGCGGGAATATCGGCCCGCCGATGCGTTCGTTCATCTCGAACAGGGTCCCTCCGCCATTGGTTTCCGTAAGCGTGTAGACGCGGGTGCCCATCGCGTCACCCCAGGCCAGCCGACTGGACGGTTCGAACTCTTTGACCTTGAGCTTAAACGTACGGTTGGGATCCAGTGTGGAGACCAACTGAATGGTGGATCCGGGCTTGATCTCGCCCTCCACCGAAACAATCGTGGAGTTCCACCGCGGATAATCCGACGCCGTGGTCAGCAACTTCCACACGGTGGCTGGGCTGGCGTTGACGGTGGTGGACACCTGGGTGGTGCGGCTGAACGTCTTACTGACGGTAGTGGCGATTCCATCGGGACTGGGTGACATGGTGTTCCGCTTTCTCCGAAGTGCACGGTTGTTGGCCGTCTCCCTCAGATGCTACATTTCGCGACGCTCACCGGCGTCGGTCCCCGGCAGATGATTTACCGGCGTCTTCGGTTCGGCTGCTTGCCGCCCGTGAAGACCGCCGGTATCCGCTCGGACTGACGCCGTATTCCCGCGAAAACGCAGTACTGAACGTGAAGGCATTGCTGTAGCCAACCTCCTCCGCGATGACTGCGGTGGTCGCATTGCTGGAGGCTAACCTGTCGGCGGCCAGCGCCAGTCGCCATGCGCTGAGATAGGCCATGGGTGACTGCCCGACGGCGGCACGGAAGCGGGCGGCCATGGTGGCCCTGGAGACGTGGCACCTGAGCGCCAACCCGGCCACGGTCCACGGCGCCGCCGGCTCCTGGTGCAGGAGTTCGAGGGCCCGGGCAACCACGGGTTCGCGGGACGCATGCGCCCACGGTCCCTGAGGTGCGTCCCCCCGCTCCACGCAGGCACGCACAAGGTTCAGCAGGAGAAGATCCAACAGCCTGTCCAGCGCGCTTACCTGTCCAGGCCGTTGTTGCGTGAGTTCGCGTTCCAACATACCCAACAGGCCGCCGTCGAGGTCTCCCTCCGCGAAGACCGCCAGTCGGGGCAGCACTGACGTGACCAACTGGCCCACGGCCGCCGGTGACTGGTACGTGCCGATCAACAGGACGGTTTCGCCGACGGCACTGTTGCCCCACGTCAACACACCTCGGGAGAATGTGAGCTCCAACTTTTCGCCACTGGGGGTGCGGCATGACTGGTCGGCATCGATAACCACCGTGGGTTCCCTGCCGGGAGCATCAGCAACGATATAGGGCTCCGGCCCGCGTACTGTCGCAGCCCGACCCTGCCGGAGGAGTTGAGGTTCAGCACCGTCCGCAGTGATCCACGCTTCCCCGCGCACCACGACGATCACCGTCAGGGCGGCCTGGTCCTGGACGTCAATGGCGAAGGGTGGATCCATCACCACGCGGAGGGCAAATGCCGCCTGCGCCCGTGGGCCAGTCAGGAACTGCGATAGAGGATCCATGCGGTCAGCTTAGACGTCTGCGTATGAAAAGTGGATCCTTGACTATTCATCGTCCACTCCGGCGAGGGCAGGCTTGAGGCATGACAACTTTGAGCACTTGGCTTCCCGTAGCAGCCGGAACGGGTTCGGCCCTGGTGGGCGGTTTCTACTTCGCCTTCTCCGCACTCGTGATGCCCGCACTCCGGATGCGGCCGGCAAGCGACGCGGTTGCGGCTATGAACGCCATCAACCAGAAGGCGGTAACCCCACCGTTCATGATCCTGTTCTTCGGCTCGGCCGCCGCCTCCGCTGGCGTGGTGATTGCCGCCGTCGTCGATCCCGGCAGCCAGCCGCCGCTTCGGGTGGCAGGCGCTGCGGCCTGCCTGGCTGGGTTTCTCTCCACCATGGCGATCAACGTGCCGCTCAACAACCGCTTGGCCCAAGGCTCCAGCCAGGATTGGAACCCGTACCTGCGGGGCTGGGTTCCGGCCAACCACCTGCGCGCAGCCCTGTCGATCGCAGGCGCAGCGGCGCTGCTGATCCCGCTGAATCCCTAAACCGCGGGCTTCCGCCACATGACAGCCAGCACCAGCACCACGGCACTGAGCCCCAGCATCACCAGGACCATGATGCCCCAGTTCGCCTGGTTCACGCCCGGGCCGTAGAGCACGCCGATCAACACGGTCGCAGTGATCGCACCGAGGTAGCGGCACGTCTGGAAGATGCCGGCCGCCACTCCCCTTTCCTCGGGCCTTGCAGAAACGTACAGCCCTTGGTTGGACGCGGTGCTCACCACGCCATAGGGAACGCCCATCAACGCGGTGAGCACGAACACCAGCGGCGCCCACAAAGTCATGGTCAGGAAACCGAGCGTTCCCGCGGCAAGGGTCAGGATCAGAACGCCGGTGATCAGCACAGGACGCACGCCGAACCGCTCAATGAACCGCACCGTCAGTGGCGTCACCACCACCGACAACGCTGCAAGGGGCAGCATCAGCAAGCCGACTACACCGGCGTCGTAATGGCCTGCCTCCTGCAGCAACTGCGGAAGGCCAAAGAACGCGAAGTAGTAGACCCCGCTGAACACGACGAACAGCAGGTAGACCAGCAGCAGCGGTCGGTTCCGGCCCAGCAAGCGAAGGTCCAGGAACGGCGGCTGGAAGCGCAGCTCGCGCCAGGCGAAGAGCGCGCCGATCACCGTTGCGGCGCCCAGCAGGTACCAGCGGTAACCGGGCATGACATTGAGCAGCGCCATCATGGCCAGCATCAGCGAGGTGACGAAGGCGAGGATGCCGGGGATGTCGGAATCGCGGATCAGTTGGCCAAGCCTGCCGGTCTCGCGCCCGGAATCGATGGGCGCTACCTTGTAGACCACGATCATGGCGAGCAAAGCGATAGGTACGTTGATCGCGAAGAGCGCCTGCCAACCGACCAGGCTCACCAACAGCCCACCCACTACAGGTCCGACGGCAGCGGCAGAGGTGTTCGCCATCTGGATCCGGCCCAACGGCCGCGTGGACGGCACGTCAGCCAACCGGCTCAGCTCGGTGACCATCACGACGGCGGACGGGTACGCCGTCGCGGTCCCTACAGCCATGAGCGCGCGGGCCACGCAGACCAGCGCGAAGTTGGGCAGGAACGGAGCGATGGCGCAGGTGACAGCGACCAAAGCCATGCCGAACATGAACAGGCGGCGCGGGCCGAAACGGTCGGCGAGCCGGCCCATCAGCGGCTGGCCGGCGGCGGACGCGAGGTAGAACGAGGTGATGACCCAGGTGACGGTGGCGACGTCGAGCTCGAAGTGCTCCCTCAGGACCACCAATGCGACGGCGATCATGGACGAGTTCAGCGGATTCAGCGCCGTCCCGAGGCTCAGTGCGGCGATCGCGAGGCCGGGGCGGGGTTTGTTGGCGGTCACCCAACCCAGTCTGCTCCATTGTTGCCTCGGGTCACGAAACGGGGTCACAGGGCGGACTTTCGGGGGCGACAACTCGGAGGGGGCTCCCACATTGCGCATGTAACATTACGCGTGCCGCTCACCGACTACCGGGCCAGCGCCGTCAGCCGCGCAAGCCAGCTAGGAACTCTCTTGGAAACTCTGGACCTCTCCCCCGTCAATCTTCGCGATCTGGGTGGCCTCCCCGTTTCCGGTGGCACCACCCGCTCGGGCGTGCTGCTCCGCAGCGATGATCTCTCGGTAATGCCCGCCGCTTTCGCCCAGCAAATGATCGACGACGGCGTCACGTCAGTTATCGACCTTCGCTCACCCGAGGAGGCACTCTTCACGGGACGAGGTCCGTTGACCGTTGCCGGTGTCAGCTACCACCACCTCGCGTTGACGGCTTCCGTCGCATCCCCCGAGACCATCAGCCACGACATGATGACGGCCGCCACTACTCCTGCACAGGTTGGCGCTTGGTACGCGAACCTCCTCGAGACCCAGGCGCGGCAGCTCGCCCTTGGCGTCACGCTCGTAGCCATGGCGGACGGCGCAACCGTCTTCCATTGTGCGGCCGGCAAGGATCGTACGGGAGTGTTTGCCGCCGTCGTGCTGTCCGCCCTCGGCGCTGCACCCGCGACCATTTCCGCCGACTACGCCGTGACAGCCACCCGCCTGCCACAGCTGTTCCCGCGACTCAGGGCGATTATGGGCGAGCTCATGCCGGACCGTGTTCTGGACGAGGAAGCCATCAAGGGCATGGGCGCCATGATGGGCGCCCACGCTGAGTCGATGGAGACCATGCAAGCTCTGCTGATTGAGCGGCATGGAAGTGTGCTGGAACCTGTCCGACGTGCCGGGCTTTCCGAGGCCACCATCGCGCAGCTTCGGGAGCGCTTGGTGGTCGCCGACGCCGCGCAGTGAGATTCTGCTGGAGAAATTCTCCTAGCCCAGCGCCCAGTATGTTCTGGCTTTGCTATTGAAGGAAAGACCCTCCTCGACAAAGATCTTGCCCTCATTCACGGCACCTACGGGTACGTCCATGCACACTTGATAGGTGGCGCTTCCGCCTGGTTCCAAGGTAGGCACCTGCAGCGCACTGTTTTTCAGCGATGCACCACAACGGCCAGCATCGTACTGGCGTGCGTCCGTGCCTACGAACGTGGGCGAAAGGTCGATCCACGGTGTCCCTTCCTCCTTACCGACATAGGTCACAGCGACGTCAACCAAGACGTACTGCCCCTCGGGAGGGTCATTAAACATATTGTTCGAAACAACCTCGTCAGTTGCGTTGAGCTTTACACCCACAATGGCAACTTGGTACTCCTTACCAACGACGGCAGTGGTTCCGACGGGGTGCGGACTCGCTGCGGAACCCGGCGTAGCTGACGTCTCCTTAGGACTCGGTGATGCCGAAGGGGTCGGACTGGCCGACGGTGTACCTGACGCCGCCGGGCTGTGTGTATCTTTCGAAACGCTTGCGCTGGTGTTTCCGCTGCCGTTCGACGAATAGACGGACAGCACAGCGATCGCGCCCACTACAGCGAACCCACCAATCGCTACTGCGGTAATGGCCAAGCCGTTGGTCCCGGATCTTGACCGACTACCGGTCACCAGTGAGATAACGCCGAGGGTAGCTGCAGCCAAACCCAACAGGATGCCCACGACATTGAGCACCGGGATCCAAAACAAGACTAAGGCCACCGCAGCCAGGACAAGCGCCGTTGTGGTCAAGGTCCTGCTTGGTGGCTCGGGAGCATCCGGAACTTCGATCCAAAATTGGTGACCCGGCGGAGCGGGACCCCATGCAGGATCCGGATGCCAGCCCTCATGGGGTTGCCATCCTGGCGGCGGCGCTGGCCAGTTGCTTGGCGAGTTGTAGATGTTCAATTTTCCCCTTAAGGACCAGTCAAAAAGAGCCCCCCATTCAGGCCCTCTGAGGAGCATATATGGAAGGTCAACGTGATCCCTTCAAACACGACATTCTGAGTGAATGGGCTCATGGAATTGAGTCTTCTCTATCGTTAGTACGTGCAAGAAATTGCAGAATGGACACAATCCGTGTGCCGTCTTCAAAATTGTCTGAGGGTTCATCTACCTTTGCTTACACTGATGTCGCCGTTGTTTGGGGGAACGAGCATTCACTTGCCTCCTGCCAATCCCGAACAACGGCGCTTCATCTCGCATCGCATCAAGCAAAGGTATGGACATGAGTGAACCGTATTCCCCTCCTGTGGCCCCCGGCCCCATGGACCCCAGTTACAACCAACCCCTGAAAAGCAATGGCTTCGGAACGACGGCGCTTGTTCTCGGCATCGTGGCCGTTGTCTTCGCCATCATTCCGATCGTGGGCTTCATTGCGTTCATTCTGGGTCCACTCGCCGTGATCTTCGGTATTATCGGCCTGACTCGCAAGTTCACCAAAAAGGGCACCTCCATCACAGGCCTGATCCTGGGTGTTGTCTCGGTCATCATCGCCATCATCGTGACTTCTATCATTGCGGCCGCAGCGAACAGCGTCAGTGAATCGCTGAACAAGGAGCACAGGGTCGAGTACGTGGTGACCACCACCGGACCTGCGCATGTAAGTTACTGGAACGGCGACGGCTCCTCCAACGAGGACATCACCGCCGACTGGAAGAAAGAAATCACGACGACTGGGTTCGGCATTTCCTCGCTGACCGTTTCCGGAGATTTCAGCGCCGAATCCTCGGTTACGTGCGAAATACTCGTCGACGGGACGAGCGTCTCAAAGAATACGGGTTCGGGCAAGGCAGCAATGGCATCCTGCTCAGGATCCAGCAGCAGCAAATAAGCAAAAAACGCTTGAGGAAGAACGTCGGGGTATTCACAACCCCGACGTTCTTCAGCTTTAAAAAGCGCTCCTCCGGCAGAAAATCCCTACTCCTCGAAGTGCGTCGTGACCTTCCCCGAAGAAACAGCCGCGATGATCGACTTCGCCAGGTGCCGCAGCTTGATGTTGCGGTTGCTGGAGGCCGTGCGAAGGATGGTGAAGGCCTCTTCCTGGGTGCATTTGTTCTGCGCCATGATCGCTCCGACCGCGAGGTCGATCACGGTGCGGGACTGCATGGCTGCTGCGAGGTCGTTCCGGGCATCGCTGAGCTGGGCGATCTTCAGGGCAAGACGCAGGGATTTGGAGGCATGCGACGCGAAGACCTCGGCGTGTTCCACATCGGACTCACTGAACGCGTTGGTCAGCTCCGAGTAGAGGTTCAGGGCTGCACGGGTGTCGCCCTCCACAAGGAGCGGGACGCTGAGGATGGACCGCAGCCCTTGGTGCGACGCAGCTTCGACATAGTCCGGCCAGCGATGCTCTCGCAGCAGATCCGGCACCAGGACGGCGGTCAGCTTGTCCATGGCCGTCAGGCACGGACCCTCAAAGTCGTTTTGAAGTTCGTCCATCACGCGGGCACGATCATCACTGCTGGCCGCAGTAGCGGACTTCTTACGGCGAAGAACGGTGATACCGCAGAAGACGGTGGCGTCAGGATGCGAGAGGCTCTCGGCTGAGAAAGCCGCTAGATCGCTGAGAAATGCCTCAACGTCTTCGCTGCCCAGGACCAGATCCAAAAAGTAGCCATTCTGGAGAGCTTCCTGCTCAGGGCGGGGGTTGACCATGCACGTTCCTACTGACTGAAATGCGTCCCCAGCAGACAGCAAAGGAGCGAAAAGGGCCGCCCTCTGCAAAACGGTCTGGCAATACCTTATCGCCCAACGATCAACGGTACAAAGTGCGGCACGCAAGGCCTTGACCTGCAGCTACATTGACCGGCGCGCGGTGATTCGTCGGACCGGGCACCGCCTGCTCCTTGGCACCCCGGGCGCCCCGGGCGCGCCGGGAGGCCACTACCCCAGGACGGGCTCCGTGGAAAAGCGCGCCGCCCGTGCATCCACCTCGTTTCCTTGCCGACGGATCAGGATGTCGTAGAGTTCGGGCCGGCGCCCACGAATCCATCTGCGCCCGGTTGACAGGGGTATGAGGCCAAGGTCCAAATCGGCGGTCACCACAGCCTCATCGGCTACCCAGGTCTCGGCCACAATCGATCCGTAGGGATCCACGATCATGGAATTCCCTGTCCGGATTTCATCGTCGTCGCGGCCCACGCCGTTGCTGAAGAGAACGAAAATCCCGTTGTCGTGGGCCCGGGCGGGCAGCCACCGCATAAGCCACCCGCGTCCGCTGGGGCCACGGAAGGCAGCCTCGATCGCCGCGGGATCCGTCTCACGGTTGTCCCACAGTTCGGCAGGGACCGGCTTCATGCCACGAGGGCTGACGGAGTTTGTGCCGCCCGTCTGGTGCGGAGCAATGAGTACCGTTGCCCCGAGCAGCGCCGTGGCGCGAACGTTCTCCACCAGGTTGTTATCCCAGCAGATCAGGATTCCCACCTTGATTCCCCAGGGCGTATCGAACACTGTGAACTCCGATCCGCTCCTGATGGAGTCATGCTCGAACGCATGCAGTTTCCGATGGGTGCGAACGGTGCCGTCCGGAAGGCAAAGGGAGTAGGAGTTGTAGAGCCGCCCTTCGTCATCGACCTCCAAATATCCGATACCGATTCCCAGGTCCAGCTCTTCGGCCAGTTCCCTGACAGCGCGGACCTCTACCCCATCCTCGGACTGCGCCAGTTGGCGCAAACGGTGAGGGGTCTGCTTGCGGAGGTGCCAATAGCCGATGAGGCACATTTCCGGGAACACGACAATCCGGGCACCGTCCTCTGCGGCCTTGGTTGCCAGGCGGCGGATGGTCTTCAGGTTGAGGTCCGGGCGATCGGGGACCGCTTCGAACTGAACAACTGAAGCGCGAAGGGTGGGGGTGGCGGGCATTGGTTCTCCTTGGGTTTGGACACCTCCCATGCTGGTCGTCGCCAAACATTCCGTCCAATGAAATCTTGCGCCCATTTGATTCCTATTCGGAATGGAACTACGGTCCATAAATGGAAATACGGCTATTGCGATCCTTTGTTGCCGTCGCGGAGACCGGGAATTTCGGGCTGGCAGCGAAGTCGCTCTCCACCACCCAATCCAATCTGACCAAGCAGATCCAGTTCCTGGAGCGGCAAGCCGGGAGCCTGTTGTTCACCCGGGGACGACACGGGGCAACGCTGACCAATGCCGGTGAAGTACTGCTTGCCGATGCGATTGACCTGGTGCGCAGGGCGGATGCGCTCGCCCAGCGAATGGAACGTGTGGCAGGTGGAGCAGAAGGTGTGCTGAACGTCGGATTCGGCATGTCGGCGATCGACGTTGCCCCGCGCGCCGTGGCCGATTTCCGGACTAAACACCCCACGATCGATATCGGACTGGAAGACATGTCATCGTCGGCGCAGTTCGATGCACTTCGCAGCGGGGCCCTCGGTATCGGCTTCGTTCGCCTGCCGGCCCCACCAGATATTGCCACCCGGATGATTCGCCGCGATCGCCTGGCCCTTGCGATTCCCAGCGCAGACCCGGTTCCCCCATCCACGCGTGAATCACTCCGGGAGTACCTCGACGGCCGCTCCGTCATCCGTCTGGATCCGGAACGCGGCCCCGGCCTGGCGGCTCAAACCGGCATGCTGTTCACGGACCTTGGCGCACATCCACATGTCCTGTACCAAACGTCGGACCTGCTCACAGTGCTGGCGCTCGTCGCCGCCGGAGCCGGCCCCGCCATAGTTCCGGAGAGCACCTCCGCCATCATTCCTGAAGGCGTACAGCTGGTGCCTCTCCACCTCGAGTCCTCGATGTGGAGCATCGGAACCGCTTGGCTGGTCGGAACCAAGGACCCTCTAGTGCCCCTGTTCCAGCAATCCGTCGAATTCCTGCAATCCGTGGAGGCTCACGGCCTCTAAGAAGCTGGCGCCGCCGTCGAGCCCCTCACCACCAGCTCAGTTCCCAGCTCGATGCGCTGCGGCAATTCCTCGTCACCTTCGAGGTGCCGGAGCAGCGCGCGCATGGCGGTTTCTGCCATCTGAACCACGGGCTGGCGGATGGTGGTCAGGCCTGGCTCGATCCATTCCGCGGCGGGGATATCGTCGAAGCCAATGATGGAAAGGTCCTCGGGAATCCGTAGCCCTGCCGAACGCGCGGCGCGGTACGCCCCAAGGGCCTGCGCATCGTTGCCGGTGAAGATCGCCGTGGGCCGTTCGGGGAGTGCCAGCAGGGCCTCGGTCCCCCGGGCCCCGGATTCGGTGGAGAAATCGCCTGGCACCATCAACGAAGGATCAACATCAAGCCCGGCACGGCGCAGCGCCGCCACATACCCATCCTCACGGGCACCGCTGCACTGAAGATCCTCACGCCCACCGATCATGCCGATCCGGGTGTGACCAAGCTTCAACAAGTGCTCGGTGGCCGAGAACGCCCCGTCCCAGTTGGCGGCCCCCACGGTCATGAGGTCCGGCCCCGGCTGCCCGACAGGGTCGATGAGGATCACGGGTATGCCCAGGGACTTGATGCGCTGGATCTGCTTGGAGTCCAGTTCATAGACGGCGAGCAAGACGCCGTCGGACTTTCGCTCCGCAAGGTTGGCCAGCCATGGTCGAATGCGCGAGCCATCCAGCGACAGGCTGCTGACCACCGTGCCGTAACCGGCTTCCTGGGCCACGCGCTCCACGCCTTCGATGATTTCGCACGCCCATTCCGAGCCCATGCCCGGGAACACCAGGTCAATGAGCCCGGCTTTCTTGCTGCGCTTGGCCGGCCGGCGGGCGTAGTCGCGCTTGGCGATGATCTCCTCCACCTTCGCCCGCGTGGCTGCGGCGACGTGGGCATGGCCGTTAAGGACCTTGGAAACCGTAGGCACGGACACTCCGGCCTCGCGCGCGATCTCGCTGATCGTAGCCCGCCCCGAGTCCTGCTTGGTCACCATAGGTCCCCACCTCTCAAGCCGGGAATCACGTCCCGGCGTTTGCAGTTTCGGAAAGTTCCCACGCCTGGATCCGGCCACACATGCCATAGATCCTGCGGGTTTTCCGTTCGCCCATCGTAGTCCTCGCATCTTGCAAGTAGAAACTTTCCATTGATTCGAGAGACTCCAACTGCTGCCCCGTCAAACCCGCCTGGCGTTGCGCGCCCCCGGCCAAATACCCCCGCCAGGCGCCGGTCTTGCCGCTCACCAACTGGGCGGCGGACGCATGAAAATCGGCGAGCGCCGCGACTCCTGACTCAAGTACAGCCGCTCTCAGCTCCAGGTACCCCTCCAAAGCCAGGTCCCGACGACGGCGCGCGGCCGCCTCCGCAGCCGCGTCACCGCCGTCGGCGTCCCGGGAAGGAAGGGAAGCGGCACGTGAGTAGGCCTTGACGTCCACCAGGTGCTCGGGCGGGAAGGTCATCACGGCGTCGCCATTCTCTGGCAGCCCTGCATTCTGCATGACCACCAGGACCCTGAGGTCACCGCTGTCATTGATGGCGCGGTGCACTGTGCCCGGCGTAAACCAGACCACCGTCCCGGGTGCAAGCGGAGTGGACGTGAAACCGCGCGAGTCGAGGGTCTCCAGGCGGCCGGTCCCCTGCTGCACCACGTACGCCTCGGTGGACGCCGTGTGCAGATGCGGAGAGCCGCCGGCCGCACCGTCCATCCCGGGCCAGTCGTAAATGCTGACCTCAGAAACCGCTGTGGCGCCCGGGAACGAGTTGCACATGGTTAGACCCAACCGTCCAGTGCGGCTGTTGCGGCGTCGGCAAGGGCAGCAGCTTGGTGGTCGGCGAGGGAACCGTCGGCAATCACGACGGCGAAGCGGTACGTGAGCGGTTTGCCCTCCTTCAGCGGGACTACTTCACTGAAGAACGGCGCTGAGCCGAGGCAGGCAAACATGGAAGAGCGGGCGAACCATTGGTTGGAAGCGCCCGGGTTGGCTTGGTCTTCGACGAACATGATGCTGGACTTCCGGCAGGTGGCGTCGTGCTGCCCGGTGAAGGCGATCCACGGTGAGCGGGTGCCCATGAACTCATCACCCCCGGCCCCGGATTCGGAGCGGAATTCGCCGCCAGTGAAGGAGCGCGGCCCGCGCCAGAACAGTCCGCCATATCCTGCGTTGTCGCGGCCTTCCGTGGTGGGGCTGCCGATGCCGATCTCAGCGCCGGAGACGTTGTCCATGGTGGTTTCGAACAGGAGCGCCCACGCGTTGTCGGCTGGGAGGATCTGGATGCTGAAGCGACGCCTCTCCTTGATCAGGGGTGCGCCGCCCTGCCCGCCCTGGGCCGGCTGTCCAGTCCAGAGCAGGGATTCCGTGGCAGTGATTCCTGACCCGGACTCCTCAATGCCCGTGAAGGCCTGGTGGTTCATGGCCCCGTTGTTGTCCAGGTTCGCGTAGCCGGTCTCCCGGGTGTACGTGGCTCCGCCCCAGAAATTGTGGTCGCCCACATTCGGCAACGCCCACGAAAGGCCCTTGTGCCACACATGGTCCCATGGCCTTGAAATGGTGACCTCGTCCCCTTCCAAGGTGGTCAGTGGATGGAAGAAGGGACGCGGGCTTTCGTACTGCTCGTCCGTGGCGTGGTATGTGTACGTGGCGATGGCCTGGGCCCCGACCTTAAAGGTCAGGGAGCGGCCGTCGTCGGTGTAGCTGAGGGTATCGGTCAGTGAGGTCTGCGTTGAGGTGGCCATAAGGGTTCTCCGGTTGGGTTCGGGTTTACAGGCGGGCTGTGGAGGCGAGGACGCGGGTGCCGCGCCCTTCGCCGTCCATTCCCTCGTAGAAGGCATGGCCGGGGACGATTTCTCCGCGGCGCACGGGGTGGCCGGTAAAGGCCGATGCGTAAATCGCGGCAGCGAACTCCAGGGTTTGGCGCGCTGAGTCCGCGCCGGCTGGGAGGGGCAGTCCGGCGTCGAGCGCGTCATACATGGCGAGGAATTGCGCTGAGTGGCCGCTTCCGCGCTCCAATGGTTGCCCGGTCCAGGCCTCCGACACGGCGTCCTCGTGTCCGGGCGCTGCCGTGATGGTCCAGTCCTTGGTGCCGTAGCCGTAGAGGTGGCTGAGTTCAATGGTGGCGAACTCGCAGTCGACGCGGATGTCCGAGGTTTCCCGCGGGGAGAGCAGGGAGTTGATGACGGTGGCGGCGGCGCCATTCCCGAAGCGGACCAGCGCGGCAGAGAAGTCCTCGGTGGACGTGGCGCGGGCTTGCCTGGAAGCGATCGCGCTGACCTCTTCCCACGGACCGAGCAGGTGGAGGAGGAGATCGAACTGGTGGATGCCGTGGCCCATGGTGGGCCCGCCGCCCTCGGCTTTCCAGGTGCCCCGCCACGGCAGGTCGAAGTATTCATCGGGCCGGTACCAGAGGGTGTCGCAGCGGGCCACGAGCGGGCGGCCGAAATCGCTGCCGCCGATCAGGGTTCGGGCCGCGGTTGAGGCGTCGCCGAAGCGGTGCTGGAAGACGCACGAGAACTGGGCGCCACCCTTGGCTTGTGCGTCGTTGAGCCGGTCAAAGTCGGCCAGGCTCAGGGCCGGAGGCTTCTCGGAAAGGACATGCGCGCCGGCCTCGAGGCACTCAATCGCCTGGTCAATGTGCATCATCGGCGGGGTGCAGAGATGCACGATGTCTGGTTTTGCCTCAGCCAGCAACTCGGTGAGGCTCTGGTAGCGGCCGACTATGCCGTGTTCATCGCCAAAGGCCTGGAGGCGTGCGTCGTCGACGTCGCACGCGGCCACGAGCTCGGCCCGGTTGTCGGTGCGGGCCAGGTTGAATGCGTGAACTGCTGCGATGCCGCCCGTGCCCACGATGGCCACTCGGTACGTCTGCATGTTTCTCCGTAGGATTCAGGATGGAAATATTCGGAAAGTTTCGGAACTTTGCTGGTCTCTGGATGCTGCTTCACCACTGTGTGGCATCAACGCTAGGGAGATTCTGCTCGTAAATCAACACTTTCTGACTCTAGAAACTAAATGGAAATTTCTGATAGTTTCTAGAAATTGCCCCTGCAACCCTAGGAGACCCCGTGAGCACCGGCGCCGCCGATCAGCAAGCACTTGCCCGCGTTCCCGCGTCGGACGTCGTTGAGCACCTCATCCGTGAAATGACCCTCGAGGAAAAGCTCGCCCAGCTTGTGGGAGTGTGGGTCAACGCTTCCACCGACGGTGATTCCGTGGCCCCACTGCAGAACCAGATGGCCGGCGATACGCGCTCCTGGGAGGAGATCATCGCCGATGGACTGGGCCAGATCACGCGCATGTACGGCACCGTTCCGGTGGAACCCGCCGAAGGCGCGCGCCGGCTGGCGGCCGCACAGGAGCAGATCATGGCCGCGTCCCGTTTCGGGATTCCGGCTCAGGTTCACGAGGAATGCCTGGCGGGTCTGGCCGCTTGGAAAGCGACCGCCTTCCCGGTGCCCCTGGCGTGGGGCGCCACGTTCAACCCTGGTTTGGTGCAGGTAATGGCGGCCCGGATTGGTACGAGCATGCGGGCCCTGGGCGTGCATCAAGGTTTGGCTCCGGTGCTGGATGTGGTGCGGGATCTCCGTTGGGGCCGCGTGGAGGAAACCATCGGCGAGGACCCGTATCTGGTAGGAACCGTGGCCACCGCCTACGTCCAAGGGCTGGAATCCACCGGCATCGTCGCCACACTCAAACACTTCGTGGGCTACTCAGCCTCCCAGGCTGGCCGCAACCACGCGCCCGTCTCCATGGGCCCCCGCGAAATGGCCGACGTCATGGTGCCGCCGTTTGAAATGGCGATCCGCCACGGCGGTGCGCGTTCCGTGATGCACGCCTATACCGACGTCGACGGCGTACCGGCCGCCGCGAACCGCGCCCTGTTGACCGGGCTGCTTCGTGAGGTATGGGGCTTCGCCGGGACAGTGGTGGCAGACTACTTCGGCGTCGCATTCCTGGACCTCACGCACGGCGTGGCCGCAGATTCCGGCGACGCCGCGGTGCTGGCCCTGAGTGCCGGCGTCGACGTTGAACTCCCTACAGTGAACTGCTTCGGCGAGCCGCTGCTGCGTCGCATCCGCGAAGGCGCGCTGGACGAATCTGTTGTGGATGGAGCCCTGCGCCGGGTTTTGACGCAGAAGGCCGAGCTGGGGCTGTTATCGCCCGATTTCCCGGCGGCGCCTCCGGTACTCTCCAGCGTCACCGAGTCCGATCCACTTGAGCTGGATCCCCCGGCAAACCGGGTGTTGGCCCGCGAATTGGCGACGCAATCGTTGGTGTTGCTGAGCAACCGGGAGTTCAAGGGGTCTCCGGCGCTGCCACTTGATCCGGCTGCTTCGCTGGGTGTTGTTGGACCGCTGGCCGAGGACCCCTTCGCGATGCTGGGCTGCTACTCCTTCGACGCTCACGTGGGGGCTTCCCATCCAGAGGTTCCCATGGGTATTTCCGTCCCCTCCGTGGCAGCTGTTGCCGCTGGACGGTTTGGCACCGTGACCACGTCCGTCACCGGCAACTGTGAAGCAGCCACGGAAAAGCAGATCGCCGAAGCGTGCCAGGTGGCATCCTCAGTGGACACGTGCGTGGTGGTGGTTGGCGACAATGCTGGGCTGTTTGGCCGAGGTACCTCGGGCGAAGGAAACGACGCCGCCGATCTCCGGCTTCCCGGCGACCAACATCGGATGCTGGATCGCGTTCTCTCTGCGTGTGAGGCCTCCGGGACTCGAGCCGTGGTAGTGGTCCTGAGTGGACGCCCGTATGCCTTGGGCTCCTTTGTTGACCGCGCCGACGCGATCGTCCAGGGCTTCTTCCCCGGCGAAGAGGGCGGTTCCGCCCTGTGGGACGTATTGACCGGCGTCGCCAATCCCTCCGGAAAGCTCCCGGTCTCAGTGCCCCGTTCCCCCGGCGGCCAGCCAGGCACCTACCTGCATTCGAAGCTCGCCGGGCCCAGCGGGGTCAGCGCGCTGGATCCTTCGCCGCTGTTCGGCTTCGGGCACGGCTTGTCCTATACGACGTTTGAACTAACCCGTCACCAGTGCAGCGCTCCCACGATGTCGACGTCGGATTCGGTCACCGTCAGCTGCACGGTCACCAACACGGGTTCCCGTGGTGGTGCCGAGGTTGTGCAGCTCTACCTCGAGGATCCGGTGGGCGAAGTGGTTCGTCCCGTCCGCGAGCTGATCGGCTACGCCCGCGTCGAGCTGGAAGCCGGCGCGTCCGCCGTCGTCGATTTTGTGGTGCATGCGGACCGTACGTCTTTCACCGGACTGGACCTCCACCGTGTGGTGACTCCCGGGCTGGTGAAGCTGCATGTTTCGACGTCCAGCACTGCCGATGTTGCTTCCCACGAGGTCATCCTGCACGGGCCGCGGCGTGTGGTGGGGTTCGAGCGGGAGATGCTGACGCCGGTGGAGGTGCGGCGGGGCTAGCGTTCCTGCTGCGGGTAGGCTTCGCGGAAGCAGACCAGCAGGTGAGTCTCATGAATCCGAATCCGCTTGGTTGACGACTTAAATGTGCAATAGATTGGGGCGGGGTCGGCCGAGCACAGCCTTGGTCCATACGAAAGAGGCAGCATTGGTCTACTACCACGTACGCATCTCTGTGTTCGGCGAAAGACAAGATGAAGTTAAAGTTGATTTGGACGAGGAGACTCTGGAGCGACAGTTTCTAGAGCCGTATCGGCAGGGTCGTTCAATTACTATCAACGGTCGATCCATTCCCCCTCTCCAACTCACCCGCATTCGCATTAGCGCCAGTGATTGGCATACCTCCTCCATGATTCCAGTGATCAAACAGGAATCCGCAAATTCGGCGGTGCGGGTACTTGGAGGCACGAGCAACATAGCCAAGGCTGCTGCGCGTGCTCAAGACGTCACTGACCAGTTCATAACTGGTCCACCTGGCTTCAGCGCGCCCAAGCCCTCAGAAAAGGGGGAAAGTACAGAATTAACCCGTTCCACGGCTGCTGACGTCATCGGCGACCCAGCGAGTGTGTTCGTCGTAACGGGACGAGATGACGAGGCGTACTCAGCCGTTGTGACATTCCTGCGGACCCTCGGGCTGCGAATAGTTGAATGGGAGCACGCCGTAGCTAAAACGGGCCTCCCTAATCCATATGTTGGTGATGTCGTCCGCACTGGCCTTGCCATGGCCGGTGCAGCCCTCATCCTGCTGACACCAGACGACGTGGTGCAGCTAAGGACCGACCTGATTCGAGATGATGACGATCCAAACGAGAGTCAAAGGCTGGGGCAGGCCCGGCCCAACGTTTACTATGAGGCTGGCATTGCAGACGCTCTGGGCCGCGAACGGACCGTCCTTGTTGAGGTTGGCAAGGTCAAGCCATTCAGCGATGCCGCAGGACGGCACGTAGTCCGCTATGACGGATCGCCCGCAAAGAGGAACTCTCTGGCGGAAAGACTACGAATTGCAGGGCTCAATGTAGACACGACGGGAAGCGCTTGGTTAAGTGCTGGTAATGTCTCGGACGCGATCGCCGCAGCTGGAAAAGCCCTCGCTTAAGCTATTCAAGCGACGACCTAGGTCGCAAAAAGTGACCGTGCCGAGTCTAGTCGGCTTTGATCGGGGCTTCCCCCGCATCCAACATGCTGATGATCTTGCTCTCAAGTGCGGCAACCGTTGCCTCCGGCAGCACGATCAGGCCATCGAGTTCTTTGCGGGCCCGCTTGTACGCCGTCTGCCGTTCGGCGGGGGTGGCGGCAGTGTCCTCCGCGATGCGCAAGAGCTTCCTCGCTGTGGCCAGTCGTTGGCGTTCGGGGCCGCTGAAGTTGCCGTCCTTGATGCGTCTGGCTTCGCGTTCGGCCACATCGAAAGCGAGTTCGTAACTATGGACGGCCGCCCGATACTCAGCCAGCCGGGCCGGCGTCGAAATCTCTTCAGGGTCAGCGGGCCGCAAGCCGTCGGCTTCTTTCTTGGCGCGCAGGAACGCAACCGTCAGTGGTTCACGGACGTCGGTCATGAGGGGGAAATCGATGAGGTTACCGACGTCGAGCTCGTAATCGAGCCACCTGTGGTTCACAGAATCGTGCGCGGCAATCAGCGAGACTACCTCGGCCTGGTTGGCCTCCTCGTGCACCGCCAACTGGTTCTTCAACTTCAGCAACTCCACCTTGCGGCGGTGCCGTTCCTCGCTGGCCTTGGACCATGACCTTGCCCAGCCACCAGCCATCCCGCCGATAGGGAAAATGAGCCACCAGTAACTGCCAAGGAAGTCGAAGAGGGGTTCCACTGCTCCATCCTCCCACCGGCTTGGACCGGGGCTCAACAGGACCGGCCAAGTTGGCTACTTCGTGATGTTGAGTGGCTCCGCCCGCGGCTGCTGCCCCGACCCGACCGGGCGAGTGCCGCCGTCGTCCGCTCCCGATAGGCTTCCCCTATGGACCAGCGACTGCATTTCCTCACGTTCGCCACCAAGGATCTCGACGCCGCGCGCGCCTTCTATAAGGACGGGCTCGGTTGGGATCCGACCATGGACGTTCCGGGCGAGATCCTCTTCTTCCAGATAGCGCCAGGGCTGATGCTCGGCCTGTTCGACGCCGAAAAGTTCGACCAGGACCTCGGCGCCGCTGCACCGACGGCGGGAGTCAGCGGCGTGACGCTGTCGCACAACGTCGGCAGCCCTGCGGAAGTCGCCAGCACCATCGATGCCTTGGTGGCGGCTGGCGCAACGGTGGTGAAGCCTGCGCAGGCGGGCGCGTTTGGCGGCATCTTCCACGGCCACGTCAAGGATCCGAACGGCATCGTCTGGGAGATCGCCCACAACCCCGGCTGGGGAATCAACGACGACGGCACGGTGGTTTTCGGATGAGTGCACTGCCGCAGACGTTCGCCGATGACGTCATCAACCAGGACGCCCGGACCCAGTTCGATACGTTTCTGGACGAGCATCGCAGGGCCCTCAACGCATCCCTCGATGGACTCACTGAAGAACAAGCACGACGGCGGTTGGTCGCCTCGCGTACAACGCTTCTGGGCTTGGTGAAGCATGCAATCTTCGTGGAGAAGGTGTGGTTCGACGAAGCCATCACGCGAAGGTCCAGAGCGGATATTGGCATCCCGGCGTCGCCTGATGAGTCGTTCATCCTGGACGACCACGACACCATAGCCAGCATTCAAGCGGCTCACTTGGAAGCGTGCGAGGCGTCCCGGCGCGCGGCCGCTGCGCTTGCCCTCGACGATCTGCTGCTGGGAAACCGCCGCGGCCCACTCCCCCTCCGCTGGGTCTACCTCCACATGCTGCGGGAGCTCGCGCAGCACTGCGGGCACGCAGATATTTTGCGGGAGCAGATCACCGGGTAGTCGAGGCCTCATAATGTCGGACCCCCCTGACATCATGTTTTTATGGAAGATCAAGGGCAGTTATCAGCACTCAGGGCGGAATCGTCCCCTGCGGTGGCTGCCCTGATCGCTGTCCGGTCACGACGCTTCTTGAGCAGGCCGGAATTGCATAAGGCCGGGTTCAAGGATTCGACGGCGACCGTCACCTGGATCGGCCACCTGCAAGGCGCGGGGCTGCTCAACGGCAGAACCAAGTCCGCCCAGGCTTCATCGCTAACGAGCCCCGCCCCGGCCGACGTTTCGGCCCAAAACACAGGATCGATCCCTAAACCTCAGCGGAATCCCCGGACCAGCCTTGGCTTCACGTCGGCTCAGCCAGTCCAACGTTTCGACACTCAGCGTCCTGACCCCAAGGCGTCTGCCGGGCGGGACCTGATGGCGCTTCTTATAGACAGCGCTGCACTTCTGGACTCCGCACGCTTGTCCGCTGCCGACGAGGCTTCTCTGTTGGGGTTTGTTGAGGCTGCTGATTTTGCCGGCCGGGTGGAGGAGATCTCCCGGTGTGTGGAGTACTTGCAGGTCGTCGCAGCCCAGGCAGTGGAACGGTCCCGGCTTGAGGCACAAAACTCCCAGCCGGGCTCCTCAGCAGCAGCGCCGGAATGGCGGACCGGCTGGACGGAAACACCCGAAGAGCCAACGAGTGGCACCGGCACGGGCACAACAGTTCCGGAGGCAACAGTCCCAGCTGGTGAAGCACGTTCCACCAACGCACTGTCCGTGGATGGGGCCGGGTCCGCGGCCAGTGTTTTGGATGACGGGTACCGGAACGCAGCCGAGTTCCTGCGGGCCCGGTTGCGGATCGGCATCGGCGAAGCCCGTAGCAGGCTTGCCCTCGCCGCCGAGGTCCTCCCCCGGAAGGGCGTGACCGGGCAGGAAATCCCGGCCCGCCGCGGAATCCTCGCCGAGGCCCTCGGATCGGCTTTGGTGCCGTCCCGGTCCGCGACCATCATCAGCACCGCCCTGGACAAAGTCCGGAACCTCACCGACCAGGACACCATCACCCGGATGGAACACGCCCTGACCACCACCGCCACCGAAACCGACCCGGACTTCGTCACCACAATGGCCAAACGCTGGGCCGACAGGATCGACCACGACGGCCCCGAACCTTCCGAAGAAATCCTCCACCAACTCCAAGGCGCGTTCCTCCGCCGCCGACGCCGCCACGGACTCCACCACCTCGAAGTCTTCGCCACCGACGAACAAATCGAAACCCTCACCACCACCATGAACGCCGCCACCAACCCACGACTCACCAACAGCAACAGCACCAGAACCAGCACCGGCACCGGGCCTGGCACCACGGACAACACCGATACCGGGCACAGCCCAGACAACGGCACAGGCACCGGCCCGGACCTGGACCGCCGCTCCCGGGCACAGAAACTCCTCGACGGCCTCACCGGCGCCTGCAGCGTCGCGATGAGCGCCGGGAAACTGCCCTCCAACGGCGGACTCCGCCCCCAACTCACCGTCACCATCGACCACCGCGACCTCTTCGAACAACTCAACGGCACCGGCCACCACCAGCCCGGCACCAGGACACAAACCCGTACAGCCACAGGCATAGGAACAGGCATAGGAACAGGCATAGGAACAGGCACAGGCACTGGCACCGATCGCTTGAACACAGGCACCGCAACATTCACCGGCCCAATGCACCCGAACACCATCCGCAAAATAGCCTGCGACGCCGACATCATCCCCGTCCTGCTCGGCAGCGACTCCCGCGTCCTGGACATCGGCCGCACCACCCGGATCTTCCCACCCCACATCCGCAAAGCCATCACCGCCCGCGACCAAGGCTGCGCCTTCCCCGACTGCACCATGCCCGCACCCTGGTGCGAAGCCCACCACACCACGTACTGGACCCACGGCGGCACCACCGGAACAGAAAACGGCACCCTGCTCTGCAGCCACCACCACCACCTCATCCACAAAGAACAATGGAGGATCGACATGACAACCGGGGTCCCCTGGTTCATCCCCCCACCCCACATCGACCCCCAACAAACACCCCGACGCAACCACCACCACACACCCCACAGAACATAAGGGTGTTGCGGAGGATGCTCCGCGGGCGTGGGTGAGAGTGAACTTTGGGGGCGGATTAACTTTGGGGTCGGATTATTGGGAGGGCCAGGCGACACTTTGTTCGCTTCCGGGCTGCCTTCCCCGTGCCGGCGCATGCCAGCACGGGGCAGGCACATGTTCCTGCGACCTGCGCCATGCTTGCGACTTGCGAACAGCGGCGCGTGCCCGCCCCGAACACGTACCTGCGACCTGCGACCTGCGACTTGCAGACAGCGCCGAGTCCTGCGGCATAACTCGCCAACTGCCGATGCGGCCAAGGGGAACTTTTCCGCTCCACGTACCCGCAGCGGCCGGGAGTTCAGGCACAGCAGCTTGACGATGGAGCCGCCCACGAACAGCGTCAGCCCACAGGCTTGTGGGGATCAGGACGAAACCGCGATGAAGAGGATCCCAACGTCCCCAACAATCCGACCCACATTTTGGCATACCAAGCATTCAATAGCAGCGCAAAGTTCATTGCTATTGCTTGCGTCACGCAACGAGGTGAGGCATTCTGGAATACCAAATGCTAAACCGGGGCCAAGTAGCGGCCCAGCAGCTCGTTCCCCAGGAGTCCAACAATGTGCCTTCACGATCACACCTCAGCACCCAAGCCCCAGGGTGAGTTGCCCCGCCGAGGCATCCTCGCCGGAGCTGCAGCTCTGGCTGGCATCTCCGTGGCCGGCATCGCTGCGCAGCTGGCATCGGCGCCTGCTGCCCTTGCGGACAACGCCCCCTCGGGCCCGAACTATCCCGGCCGTCCACTGACCACGAAGGCGCTCATCATCGAGGGTGGAACAGTCGTGGACCCGAAGACCGGCGGTGCTGTGACAGACGGGGTGGTAGTGCTCGACGGCGGCAAGGTCACCGCCGTCGGCACCCGGGACGAAACACGTAAAGCTGTTGCCGCCGTCGCCAACCGTGCCCGTCGACTCAATGCCTCGGGCAAATGGGTCCTTCCAGGGCTCGTCGATGCCCACGTCCACGCCAATGCACTGGCCGATGCCCGCGCCCTCCTGCAAGGCGGAGCCACCAGCGTACGCAGCGGTTCGAGCACTTTCTACCAGGACATTGCCCTCGCCGCCCTGCCGTCGTGGGCTCCTGGCCTCTCCCCCCGGATGACTCCGGCGGGGCTGTTTATCTCACCGGATCAGGGAGATTCCCTCCTGGCTGATCCGGATTTGGCACCCTTGGCGACGCTCAGTGGTGGCGTCAAGGAGCCGCAGGACCTCGCGTACCTGACCCGCATCAACCTCAAGCGCGGAGCCGAAGTCATCAAGACCCGTGCCAACCCGCGGGCTGGCCTTCCCGAACAGGATCCCCGCGAGTTGGTCTACAACGTGGACCAGATCGGTGCGATCGTCAAGGCAGCTAAGGGCGCCGGTGTCCTCTGCCATGCCTATAGCGCCGAAGGAATCGATGGAGCAGTCCGCGCGGGAGTGCGCAGCATCGAGCACGGCGTCTTCATGACGGAAAAGACCATCCAGGAGATGGCTCGGCGCGGCACGTTCTTCACACCCACCATGGACGCCATCACCAGCATGGCCCGCTCCTCCAACCCGATCCTGGCCGCACGCGGAACGGAGTACACCCCGATTCTTCAGGCCGCAGTGCGCGCAGCCAAGGACGCTGGAGTCACGATTGTGGCCGGCACCGACTCCTTCGGAACGGATGTGACGCCGATCGGCACGGAAGCGCGCTTGCTCACCGAAGCCGGACTGACGCCGTTGGAGGCGCTGCAGGCAGCCACCACCAATGCGGCGCGTTTGCTGGGACGCGGCGAAAACGTTGGTCGCTTGGTCCGCGGCTCCATGGCGGACGTCGTGGTGGTGGATTCGGATCCCCTGACCGATGGCTCGGCCTTGGAAAAGGTCAGCACGGTGATCGCCCAAGGTGCTGTGGTGCGGACGAACCTCTAGCCCACCGGGGAGGATCCGTGTGCGGAAACTTCTGCGGCCACGGTGAACCTCTTCTCCACAAACGCCAGCAGTGGCCGGGAGTTCAGGCACAGCAGATAGACGATCAGGCCGCAGAAGAACAGGATCAACCACACAGTGGTGGACATCAGCACGAATCCCGCAACAAAGAGGATCCCCGCATTCCCGAGTGCTACCCGCTTCCGCGCGCCAATGCTGTAGATGGACAGCCGGTAGATGTCCAGCGTGCGGAAACTGAAACGGGCCAGTAGCAGCATCGCGTGAACGGCAGCCGTGCCCACCAGGACCCCGAGCCCCACCAGCCCGATCCGGGCAGCAACCGTTTCAGGATTGCTGCCCGGCAGGCTGGTGAGATTCGCGCCGATGACTGCAAGGAGGGCGGCATAGGGCAGCCACACCACCACTGCCTGGACGAAGTTGCTCCGGTACGACTTCATGAAGTCGTTGAATACACCGCTGTCCTCGCCTGCCAAAAGCCGGTTGAACGCGTAGCAGGAAGCCACAACGGAGGGTCCAACCAACACGAAACCCAGCAACGCAGCAGGACCAACCACCCCCAGCAGCAGCGGCATGAGCACCACCAAGAGGTTGACCAGCACCAGCAACGCGCCACCCACCATGACGCCGTACACGGTGCTGGCCGCCTTGAACAACGGCCCGGTTCCGTACTGTGCCTCTTTCGCGGCCATCAGAAGAACTACTTCTTGTCCGCGTAGGCCTTGTAGGCCTTGTTCGCCAGCTCAACGTATTTAGTCCGACCCTTGCTGTCGAGCTCCTTGACGTAGGCGTCGAACTCGCTGAGGCTGCGCTGACCGGTGATGAATTTCAGGGCGTTCTGCTTCACATGGTCCTTGAGCGGGGTCAGCGCCAGGGTGGCCTGCTCGCGGTCGACGTCGCTGAACGGCACCGGCGGAGCAACTGCACGCGGTTTCTTGGACTTCATGGCCTTCTGGAAAGCCAGTTCCTCGTCGTTGAAGGTGGAGTGCAGCAGCTCCGTGGCGCCTCCGTAGGCGAAGTTGCCACCGGAGAAGCCGTAGTCCACCCTCAGGTCCTTGCTGCCTGCCGGGTTGAGTCCTTGGAAGTTGATGTCAGCTGCGAGCTGACGCTTACCGCCGGATTTGGTGAAGGTGGTGCCTTCCACGCCCCACTTGCTGAATTCCTGCCCGGCGTCGCTATAGAACAACCAGTCGATGTATTGGATGAGCGCCACGAAGCTGTCTTTGTCCTTCACGGACGAGTTCAGCATGAGCCCGTTTTCAAGACGGGTACCACCGATGATGTCGCCGGCCGGGCCTCCCGGAACGGTGATCTTGCCGATCTCAAAGTTGCCCTTGCCCAACGACTGCTCCATCGAGGTGCGGTACGTGATGACGTTCTGCGAGTTCGCGCTGATCACAAAGGACTTGCCCGACACGAACTTCTGGATCGCGGAGTCGTCGGTCTGGGTGAAGCTCTCGGGGTCCATCAGCCCTTCTGAGACCAGGGAGTTGAAGTAGGTGACCAGTTCCTTGAATTTGTCCGAGCCTGCCGCGAAGCCGAATTCCTTCTTGTCTTCATCGAACAGCAGTCCGTCCACCAGCCCCCAACCTGCCACGGTTCCGAAGGAAGGTGCGCCGATATTGAGGACACTGTCGCCCTTGAAGCGGTCAGAGAAAGGCACGACGTCGGGATAGGCCTTCTTGAGCGACCGCAGCACTTCGCGGAATTCGTCCCAGGTGGTCGGCTCCGAAAGGCCCTCTTTCTTCAGCACATCCTTGCGGAAGCACAGTGAGTAGTCCGGCCACAGTTCCTCGTGCAGGCCGGGCAGGACGTAGTACTTACCGTCTTCCTGGGTCAGGGCTTCAATCTCAGGTTCGAGCTTCCACTTCTTCACTTTTTCCTGGAAGTGCGGCATCAGGTCCACGTAGTCGCTGACCGGCAGGATTGCACCGGCGGAGACAAACGCGGACTCCTGGCCCGGATAGGTCTTCGCAATGATTTCCGGTGCGCTGCCGGAGCTGATCAGCAGGCTGCGCTTCTGTTCGTAGTCACTGTTGGGCACGATGGTGGGTTCCAACGTGACGTTGTTGTCGCTGGCCATCTTGGTGAGAAGCAACCAGTCCTTCTTGTAGGGGTAGGTGGGCTGGTCGGAGAAGAGGAAGGTGAAGGTCAACGGCACCGTCGCCTTGAACGTGTCACCGACACTGAAGCTGTCCATCGCGCCGTTTCGTGACTTGGACGTGTCCACCTTTTCGGTGGTTTCCGTGTCGCAACTGGTCATCATCAGTCCGATGGTGACAACGGATGCGAGTCCAAGGAAATCCCGCCGGCGGAACTCTCGCGTGCGGAACTCAGGTGTGTGGATCATTGGATGTCCTTTCATAAGGCTTATTCCTTGACGGAGCCGAGCATCACGCCCGAGAAGAAGTACTTCTGGACGAAGGGGTAGACACAAAGGATGGGGATGACGGTCAGGACGATGGTGACCGACTGGATGTTGGCGGCGATCTGGCCGACGTTTTCCGCTGTGCCGCCGGCCGAGCCCGCTGTGGTGACTCCGGCGATCATGTTGCGCAGGTAGATGGTGACCGGAAAGAGATCCGGATTGTCGAGGTAGAGGAAGGCCTGGAACCAGGAGTTCCAGTTGGCCACGGCGTAGAACAACACCATGGTGGCCATGATGGCTTTGCTGAGCGGCAGCACCACCCGGAAGAGGATGCCGTACTGCGTGAGCCCATCAATCGATGCCGCTTCCTCCAGTTCGCGGGGCATGTTCTCGAAGAACGACTTCATGATGAGCAGGTTGAACACGCTGATGGCGTTTGGCAGCACCACGGCCCAGATGGAGTCCCGCATTCCCATGGAACTGATGAGCACGTAGTTGGGGATGAGCCCACCATTGAAGAACATGGTGAAGACGGCCAGTCCAATGAAGACGCTGCGCCCCTTGAGGTCCTTCTTGGCGATGGCGTACGCGAAGGCCGTGGTGAGCACCATGGAAATCGCCGTGGCCACCACCGTGTAGAGGACGGTGTTGCCGTAGTTGTTCCAGAACGTGGAGTCGGCCAGGATCAACTTGTAGGTCTCGGTGTTGAACCCCATCGGGAACAGGTTGACCTGCCCGGCGTTGATGAACCCTTCGCTGGAGAACGACTGCGCAATGATGTTCAGGAACGGGTACACCGTCAGGAACACCACCAGCAACAGGAACACCAGGTTGAAAGCCCGGAAGATCCGCATGCCGCGGGAGACTTTCATGTCCTTCACCAGGACACCTTGGGCTGCAACGCCCCGAATTGCAGTAGCTGTCTTGTTCACCACAGGCTCGTTCCTGCGACGCGCTTGGAGATCGCGTTCGCTGAGAGGATCAGCGTGAGGCCAATGACGGATTCGAACATTCCGATGGCAGCCGCATAGCTGAAGTTGCTGGATTCCAGGCCTACCCGGTACAGGTAGGTGGAGATGACGTCTGAGGTTGCGTAGTTGAGCGGGTTGTAGATGAGGAGGATCTTCTCGAATCCAACCGCCATGAACGTGCCGATGTTCAGGATGAGCAGCGTGATGATGGTGGGCCTGATGGCAGGAAGCGTTACGTGCCAGGTCTGCTGCCAGCGGTTGGCGCCATCAATGCGCGCCGCCTCATAAAGGGACTCGTCCACCCTCGTCAGCGCGGCAAGGTAGAGGATCGCTCCCCAGCCCATGGTCTGCCACACCTCGGAACTGATGTACATGGGCCTGAACCAGCCGGGGTCCTGGGTGAAATTCACCGTGGTGCCGAACAGGGATTCCGCGATCTGGTTCACGGTGCCGTTCATGGAGAAGTTCTGCAGGATCATGCCGGCGATGATCACCACGGACATGAAGTGCGGCAGGTAGGCCACCGTCTGCACGAATTTCTTGAACTTCTGCGACCTCAACTCGTTGAGCAGAAGCGCGAAGATGATGGGCATCGGGAAGCAGAACACCAAGGTCAGAACACCCAGGATGATGGTGTTCTGGAACGCCTGCCAGAAGCTGGGATCGTTGATGAAGAGCGTGACGTATTTGAGGCCAACCCACTTCTCACCGAAGATGCTGCCGCCGGGCTGGAACTGGCGGAAGGCAATCACGTTGCCCGCCATCGGCAAGTACCTGAAGATCAAGAGGTACAGCAGCGGCAGCGCCAGCAGCGTGTACAAACGCCAATCGCGTTTGATGGCCAGCTTCCAGCTTCCGGGCTTGTCGCGACGCTTCTTCGGTTCCTTCGGTCCCGGACCCGGTACTACCTCGGGCGGAACGTCCAGTCGTAATGCCATCAGTCCGCCGCCCGTTCTATAGTTTCGTCGAGAATCAGGACGCCGTTCGCCGGGATCTCAACCGGCCCGGTGACCGGGCGTCCGCTGATCCGGTCCGTGCCGCCGTCGAGCACGTCCACGCTGGACGGCGCGTCGTTGTGGTTGAGCACCATGAGGAAACTCTTGGCGGTGCCGTCAGCCCTGCTGCCAGCACGACGGCGGACCTGGACTCCCGTAGGTGCCTTGAGTTCCGGCTCCACGCCCGCAGCGCGGAGTTCGTCGTCGAGGAACTGGTTGAGGAGCCCGGCATCGACCCGTGCCGACAGGTACAGTGCAGTTCCGCGGCCAAAGTTGTTGCGGGTGACCGCGGGCGACCCCGCCAAACGGCCCGACGAGTAGCTGGCCAGGACTTCGGCCGTCCCGGCGTGCAGGTGCTCAGTCCAGTAGCTCGCGGAGGAGGTACCGCCGTCGGGCGTTGAGAGCTTTACTTGCTCACCATCCCCGGCGAGCGGATGCATTTCCTCGCTCCACGCGCCCAGAACGTTCCGCAGGGCCCCTGGGTAGCCGCCGAGTCGGATGGTGTTGTCCTGGTCCACGACACCGGACAGGTATGAGACCACCAGCCGTCCGCCGCCGGCCACATAGTTCTCGAACCGGGAGGCGGCGGCGTCCGTCAGCAGATACGACGCCGGCATAATCACCAGGTTGTACCCGGACAGGTCGCTGTTGGCGTTGACGAAATCGACGGTGATGTTGGCGTCAAAAAGCGGTCGGTAGAAACGCAGGACTTCCTGGGCGTAGTTCAGGTCGGAACGCGGCGAGTTGCCCAGTTCCAGAGCCCACCAGCAGTCCCAATCGAAGACGATCGCGGCCTTGGCCGTTGACCTGGTCCCGGTCAGGTCACCCAATGACGTGAGTTCCTGTCCCAGCTGGCACACTTCACGGAAGATCCGCGTGTTCGGGCCAGCATGGTTCACCATGGCCGAGTGATACCGCTCCGTTCCGCCCTTGGCTTGGCGCCACTGGAAGAAGAGGATGGAATCCGCGCCCTGCGCAATGGCCTGATAGGAGCCCAGGCGCATCTTGCCTGGCAGCTTGGAGACGTTGACGGACCATTGGCTGACCGCTCCCGTGGCCTGCTCCATGACCATCCACGGTTGGCCGTGACGCAATGAGCGCATGAGATCGAAGTTCAACGCGGCGGCAATGTGGGCATCTTCCTCGCGCGGATCCGGGTAGATATCCAGGGCTGCAGCATCTTCCTCGGCCGCCCAGGCCCAATAGTCGTTGGTCTTGTAGAACCGCATGAAGTTGGTGAGGATCGGCAAGTCCGGGCTGTGCCGGCGGATGACATCCCGCTCGGCCGTGAAGTGCTCCAGCATGCTGTCCGAGGTGAAGCGGTGGAAGTCCAGGCGGCGTGACGGGTTGGACCAGGTGCGGGGCTGGGCGGGGACACGTACCTGCTTCCAGTCAGAGTAGAGCTGGCCCCACACGGCGGTGCTCCAGGCCTCGTTCAGTTCCTCCAGCGATGCGTACTTCCGCTGCAGCCATGCCCGGAAGGCTTTCTCCGCCCATGGACCGTAGGAGGCTGGACCGTATTCGTTGCCGATATGCCACATGCGCAGTGCGGGATGGCTGGCGTAGCGCTCCCCCATCTTTTCCGCGAGTGCCAGCGACTTGGCCCGGTATACGGGATGGGAGACGTCGAAGTGCTGCCTCGATCCGAAGCCGAAAATGCTGCCATCGGCGCGCTCCGGCATGATGTCGGGGTGCTGCTCCACGAGCCAGGCCGGTGGTACGGCGTCCGGTGTTGCCAGGTCGACGCCGATGCCGTGTTCATGCATCAGGTCCATGACCTCGTCCAGCCAGGCAAAGTCGAAAACTCCGTCGCTGGTTTCCAGCCGGCTCCATGAGAAGACCGCCAGGGTCACCAGGTTCACTCCGGCTTGCTGCATGAGTTTGGCGTCCTCGAGCCACACTTCGCGTGGCCACTGCTCCGGGTTGTAATCCCCGCCGTAGGCAATGCCGCCTAGTCGTTGATGCAATCGTTGCAGCCGCGCCTCGGCAGTCCGCAAGTCGTCAGGGTGGATGGTCATCATTGTCCTTCACTCGGCCTTCGTCGCCCTGAACCAAAGTGCGACGCACATCACAGTGAGAAACTATCGTAAAGTTTACGCAATAACAACAGATGGGTATCGGAAACCCGGAAGTGACATCAACGGCTCAAATTCAAGGATTTCAGCCTGATGCGGGGACTTTCGGAGTGAGATTCTGCCGTAGTTACGGGCGAAAGGGAGTCATGGTGCTATCAAGTTTCCGATGTGCCGTGGAAACTATCGGAGTCTAAAGACCCTGCGAAACCTTGCAGCAGAAAACCGTTGACACGTGACCAAATAGTCACCTATTCTGATGCCATGGACGCCGTGTTCAAGGCCTTGGCAGACCCAACCCGCAGAGAACTGCTCGATGAGCTGTTCCGCGAGGATGGCCAACCCGCCACAGCCCTCGGAGCCCGGTTCGAGATGACCCGTTTCGGCATCGCCAAGCACCTCAAGCTGCTGGAGGATGCGGGATTAGTGGTCACCCGCCGTCGGGGACGCGAAAAGCTGCACTTCCTGAACCCGGTACCCATCCGCCTCATCCACGATCGTTGGGTGAGTAAATACGCAGAACCATGGGCCGCTGCCCTCAGCGACCTCAAATCCAGATTGGAAAGTCCCATGGAAAAGATCTTCGAGATTTACATCAAGACCACTCCGGAACTGCTCTGGGAAGCCATCACGGACAGCGAAATCCGCAGCAAGTACCAGTTCGGGAACACCTTGACGTCGGATTGGACGCCGGGCAGCCGCTTCGAGATGCACAACGTGAAAGCGGACGCACCGCTCGGCGAGGGCGAGAACATCGAAGTCGATCCCCCGCGCCGCCTCGTCCAAACCATGCGCGCACTCTGGGGCGAGGATGTGAAAGCCGAGGGGACCTCGCGGATCACCTGGGAAATCGAGCCCGTCGGCGATTCATGCCATCTCACAGTCACGCACGATCAGCTCCGCGAAGGCGCAAACGACCAGCTCTACGGCGGTTGGCCGATGATCCTCTCCGGCCTCAAGACCTGGCTCGAAACCGGGCAGAAGCTCACCACACCCGGCTCGCTCATGTACGCGTAGCCGGCCAAGGACAGCACCGCTTAAAGGCGAACGACGACGGCGGGCCGCTGCCGCCGTCGTCGTCAATCCTTCAGTTTCCCGCCAGTTAGGCGACGGGCACAGTCTCCTGCTCCTCGGAAAGCCAGGCTGCCTGCAGGGTACCCAGCAGGTGAGGCGCGAAGTCCTCACCGATTTCCAGGACCACGCGGCAGCGGGCACCGCGCTGATCCGGCAGTCCGACGTAGAGTCCGCGAAGATCGCAGACCGTCTGGCCGCGGCCCGGTCCGTCGGTGGTGTCCACCTGGACCCGGACCGTGGGTGCCACGGCGAGCTCCACTCCCCGGACAGCAATGGCGGCAGCGAGGGGATCGTGCATCGCCGAGCATGCCCGGCCGAAAATATCCACGTAGAAGCCGAAGTAGTAACCCAGCATCTCACCAAGCGCCTGCGAGACCGGGTGCTCCGAAGCAAGCAGTTCCTGGCGGTGGTTCTCCTCCAGGACGTTGGTCATGGTGACATCCAGGGGTACCAGGGTCACGTTCCAGTCAGCCGCCAGGACCTCGGCGGCGGCTTCGGGATCATTGGCGATGTTGGCTTCGGCCACCGGGGTGATATTCCCCGGCGCCAGCGCCGCTCCGCCCATGATGGTGACCTCGGCAATGAGCTCAGGCAGCTTGGGTTCCAGGCGCAGGGCTTCGGCGATGTTGGTCAGCGGACCGATGGCCACCAGACGCAATTCCCCCGCGTACTGGTGGGCCAACTGGACAAGGAGTTCCGCAGCAGAAGCTTGGACCGGTTCGCGGTCCGAAGGAACCAGGTCCACGCCGCCGATGCCGTTGTCCCCGTGGACATGCGGTGCACCGCCGTGGAAAGTACCCACCTGCGGATCGTGCGCACCGATCGCCACGGGGATGTCCGGGTGGCCGGCCAGGTTCAGCAGGTCCAAGGTGTTCCGGGCTCCGCCGGCCGCACTGACGTTGCCGCTCACTGTGCCGATGCCCACGAGGTCCGCCAACGGCGAGGCCAGGAGGTAGGCCAGGGCGAGGGCGTCATCGATGCCGGTATCGCAGTCAAGGAAGAAGGGGGCGGCGGTGCCCGTTGTCATGGGGCGCTGTGTCATGGTCTCTCGTTTCAGGTGGAGCGGACGGCTTGTTCTGTGGAGTGGTGCGAAGCTGCGGTGAGTGGCACGCGGGAGCCGCGTGCCGGCGTCGTGCGCTAGATCTTTTCGCCCTTGGGAGCGGCGATGAACAGGCTGACAACGAAGGCGAGGGCCGTGATGGACACCGAAATCCAGAGGGCCGTGGAGTACCCGGCTGCGGTGCCCAGACCCGCGAACGGGGCGACGACTACGACGCCGAGGCTCGCCCCGATGCCGAAGGAGGCACCGTTGATGCCAGGCAAAGCGGCGGGCGCTTCCTTGGGCGACAGCAGGACGGACAGGCCGTTGATGGCAGTCAGGAAGAAGCCGTTGTAGAAGATGCCCAGGGCTGCGATGGCGATGAGGACAGCGATCTGGTTGTGGGCGAACAGGGCAGCGACGATGGCGCAGGCCAGGCTGGTGGCGGTGCCGACGCGGACCGTCTTGATCCAGCCGCGTCGGTCGGCGATCCAACCGGCCAGCGGAGCAGCGAACACACCGATGAGCGCGGCAGGAGTCAGGAACAGCAGTGCGGCCACCGAGGCGGTCAGTCCGAAGCCGTTTTCCTTGTCCTGGCTCAGCAGCACCACGGTGAAGTTGATGATGGCGAAGATGCCCGCGAGCGTCAGCACGGTGGTGGCGATAACGGGCCAGACTTGGCGTGAACGGAGGTGGTGGACTGCCACCAGCGGGGTTTCGCGCTTCTTTTCAATGAGCCAGAAGGCCGTGAAGGACGCGATGCTGCCAGCGAGCAAGCCGAGTGCGGCAGGTGAGGTCCACCCGGCGGAGGAACCCGTGGAGACGAAGTACGTGATGAAGACCAGGAACACGGACAGCGAACCTGCGCCCCACCAGTCCATCCGGCCGGGTGCGACGGCGGACTTGCCGCCGGGGACCACCTTGATGACGCAGACGACGGCGATCGCGGCCAGTACCAGCACGGCAACAAAGATCGACTGGAAGCCAAGGGTCTCGGCCATGAGCCCACCGAAGTAGCCGTCAACGCCACCGACGCCGCCGTTGATGGCAGCGATGATGCCGATCGAGGTGCCGAAGAGTCGGGCGGGCAAGTACTCGTTGAGCACGATGTAGGAGAGCGCAAAGATGGCACTGGAGACACCCTGCATGAACCGGCCGGTGACCAGCAGCGGGAGTGTGGGCGCGAAGATGCAGAGCACCGTGCCGGCACCCATGATGGCCAGGACCAACAGCAGTGCATTGCGCCTGCCGATGAAGTCGCTCCAGCGCCCGATCACAGGACCGGAGATGGCGCCGGCGAGGAAGAACATCGACTGCACTTGCGCCACGGCCTCGGGTGTCTCGCCGAAGAAGGAGCCGATGTGCGGGAGTGCCGGGGTGATCATGCTGGCGTTGAGCTGGAAGGCCAGCACGGCAAGCACCAGCGTGGTGATGAGCAGCGCGGCGGCCTTGCCTTGGAAGCGGCCGTGCTCCGCGGCTTTGGCAGGTTCGGTTGCGGCTGGGGCCTGCGGGTCCACAGTCTGCTGGCCTGTGGCGGTGGGGATGTTCACATCAAACTCCTTTGTCCGAGGCGCGGGGCGGCGCCATGAGATGTGAGTTGTTATACAAGCATGTATTACGAGCTTGTGCAACCTGTCACAGTCATCCGGTACAGTATCGGTAACCCATCTCAAGTGAGGCACCCTTGACCGACAATGCCGTCCAGTTCCTGTCCCGACCCATCGCCACCCAACCAGGGCAGCCCCTGCGCGTCGCGGCCTACTCCCGCATCGCCGAAGCCATCCGGACCAAGATCCTGCCGCCCGGTTCGCTGCTCCCCACGGAAACCGAGCTGGGCACCATGATGGACGTCAGCCGCACCGTGATCCGGGAAGCGCTGATGTTGCTGGAAGAGGACGGCCTGACCAGGGCACGACGCGGCGTTGGGCGCTTCGTGGCCGATTCACTCCCCCGCATCGGCATTGAACACATCCGCCCGTTCGATCAGCTTCTTGGTGGCCCCGACCAGGACATCCAGGTCAAACGCGTAGCCGCCATCAAGCAACCGGCGTCTGAATTCGTGGCGCCTGGTATCGGCGTCCAGCCCGACGAAGACGTGTGGTTCTGGGAAAGCGTGCTCATCCGGAACGGCGAGCCCGTGGCGCACCTGCAGGAAAATGTCTCGCAGGGAATCCCCGAAGCTGAGGCCCTCGCGGAAGCGGCAGAGGCTCCTACACTTTCGGCCTCCACGCTGCTGGAGGTCCTCGCCGGACTTCCCGGTGCCTCCCTTGGCCCCGGCGAATGCCAGATCAGCCTTAGTACCGCCGGTCCCAGCCGCGCCAAGCTGCTGGGACTCCGCCCATCCGACCCCGTACTGGTCCTCACCCAATACGTACGCCGGAACGGCAACGAGTTCTACCTCGCCAAATGCCTCGTGGCAGCCAAGGCCGGGCACCTCTCCGTCATCCAGTCCTCCTGATTCCTTCCCTGTCTTACTCCCGAAAAGGACCTTCCATGAGCACGTCCCCCCAGCCTGCTGCGCCCTCTTCCCTTACCGTGGTGGGCAGCATCAACCTCGACATCACGGCCACCGCGGGCCGGCTCCCATCGCCGGGTGAAACGGTCGGCGGCGGCGTCCTCCGCCAGCAGCCCGGCGGCAAAGGCGCCAACCAGGCGGTAGCGGCGGCCCGGCTCGCGGGCACGTCCCGCATGGTGGGGGCAGTGGGCCAAGACGACGCCGGACTCAGCCTCATCACGGCAATGGCAGGTGCCGGCGTCGACGTTCAGGACATTGCCCGGGTGGATGCGGCCACGGGAACAGCACTGGTGCTGGTGGACAGCGAGGGCGAGAACCAGATTGTGGTGTGCCCGGGCGCCAACGGCTCCGTGGCCTTGGACGGTGTCACTTTCGGCGCCGAAGAGGCTGTCCTCTGCCAACTCGAAGTCGACCAGGATGTTGTCCTGGAAGCCGCTCGGCTGGCCAAGGGATTCTTCGCCCTGAACGCCGCCCCTGCAGCGCCGATCCTCCCTGAGCTCCTGGAGCGGTGCGACCTGGTGATCGTGAACGAGACTGAGTATGAGCTGATCCCGGCCCTTCGCAACGCGCCTTTGGTTGCCGTCACGTACGGTGGCGACGGCTCGGCGATCTTCGTCGACGGCGAACGGGTCGCCGAGGCCCCGGCCGTACGTGTCACGGACATTGCCAACACCATCGGAGCCGGGGATGCTTTCTGCGCTGCCTTGGTCCTGGCCGTCCAGTTCGGCCTGGACTATGCGCATGCTTTGGCCGTGGCCAACGCCGTGGGCGCGGACGCTGTTCGGGATGCCTCATCGCAGCCGGCTTTGAAGCCGCTGGAGCACTACATCGAGGCTACGCGGCCCTCTCTTGCTGCAGGTACGGCCGCCACCAAATAGTCGGCCCAGCGCTTCAAGGCAGTCTCGACAGGCGGGTGGCGCAACCCGCCCGCCTCCGCCAAGGCGACCGCGTCCGCCGTCGGATATCCATCGTCGGACAGGAACGACAATGTCTCCGGGTCTGCCCCAGTCAGCTTGGCGGGCAGCTTCTTCAGCAAGGCGCTGGGGATCTTCAGCCATGGGACCCGAACGTTGAGGTGCTCCCCCAGCATCCCCAGCAGCTCCGGCAACGGCGGTGTGGCGTCGTCGAGCACCCAGTAGGAGGCATTTTCCGCTTCGGGCGTGGTGGGGACCAGCGCCATGAACGAAGCCAGATAGTCGGCCGTGACCACCGGGACGAACGTGCGCTCATTGCCCGGCAGCACGGGCAGTTTTCCACGGAAGAGCTCCAGCACGCTGGAGGCGAGGCCCACCACCTGCCCGGACTCGCCATTGACGGAATCCCCGATCACGGTGGCCGGGTTGACCATGGTGAACCGAACGCCCAAGGAACGCGCGGTTGCCTGCACTACGGCGTCCGATTCCACCTTGGACCCCTCGTAAGCGCCCAGGCGCTTGTAGTCCTTGGCGCGGCGGGAGTCATCCCAGGGCACCTCGGCCGGGTTCTGGCCGCCCACCCGGTAACCGGACAGATGCACCAACCTGGTCAGCGCCGGCAGCTTCGCGGCAAAGCGAACCACACGCTCGGCGCTGGTCACGTTCGCGGCATAGGCCGCCTCGGCAGTCATGCCAAAGGCGAAGGCGCCGGCGACGTTGTGGACTTCAGTCACGGACCCGAAATCGTCCGACGTCGGATCGAGGCCCAAGTCGCCCGCACTGAAGTCCACGAGTACCTGCGTTGCGGTTCCGTTGGCGTCGTGCCCTGCCAGCCACCCAGCCAGCCGGTGGAAGGAATCTTCCGTGCGCACGGCGGCCGTGACAGTCACGCCTTGCTGCAAGAGTTCGCGGACCAGCCATTTTCCGATGTGGCCCGTGGCGCCGAATACGAGAGCGTGCCGGGAGCTCATGCGCTGGCCTCGCTGTGAACTGCTGTCATCAGCATTTTGAGCGTCCCGGCAGCAGCGTCCAGGGGCTGGGTGGACTTGTGGGCGCGGGACAGAATGAGGGAGCCCTCCACCAGGCAGATCATCGATGTCGCCACAGGCTGCGCCTGCTCTTTCCCGAGCCCGAACGTCGCCAGATAGCTGGCCACTGCGCTGACCCAGGCGTCATAGACCTGGCCGCATGCCTCCCTGAGCGGCTCGTTCCCAGACCCTGTGTCCAAGGCAACGGACGAGACCGGACAACCGGCTTGATAGTCGCTTGCTTCCAGAATGCCCTTGAGTTCGGCGACCAGGGTGTCGACCACGGCGTTGGGCGAGGAAGCCGTGGTGGTCGCCCTGCCGATCAGCTCAGCGAATTGATCGCCCGCCAGAGCCACAGCGGCGATCCCGAGTTCGGTTTTTCCTTCCGGGAAATGAAAGTACAAGGAGCCTTTTGGGGCCCCGGATCGCGCCAGCACTGTGTTGAGCCCCGTTCCGTGATAGCCGTGAAGCTGGATGAGGGCGAGCATGGAGTCGACCAAGCGCTGCCGGGTTGCGAGTCCTTTGGGGTATGAGGAAGCCATGCCTGAATAATAGACCAGTCTATATATTTTAAGCCAGCCCTCCGGCTCTTGAGCACAGTGCTACGATTGCTACGGAGGGTGATGATGACAACTATTCCGCACCGGGAACTGCGCAACCAGAGCAGTAAGATTCTGGAACGCGTCAGGAATGGCGAAGTTATCGACGTCACCAACAATGGCGAGGTGGCAGCCACCCTCATTCCCCCGTCGGCTTCACCCTTTGAGCGGCTGCTCCAAGCCGGTAGTGTCCGACCAGCCAGTCCTTCACCTGTGGACTTCCGCACCCTGCCCCGCGTCAGCAGCGACATGACTACAACCGGGATCCTGTCTGATCTGCGCGGGGATCGGTGATCGTCTACGCGGACACATCCGCGATTCTGAAGCTTGTTGTGGAAGAGCACGAATCCGAAGCCCTGGCCGCCCATCTCCAAGGAGTCCGGGTCGCGGGAGGCCACTTGGTGACGTCGATGCTCCTCTATACCGAGCTTCACTGCGCAGCACGCCGCCGCAGCCTGCCCTTTGATTCAGTCAACGATGTTCTTGCCGGCCTCAACCTTGTAGATGTCACCCGCACGGATTTGATGTTTGCCTCGGCGCTGCCCGGGCAACTTCGGAGTGCGGACGCAATTCATCTGGCGACCGCCATCAGATTGCAAGTGGACTCCATGGTGGCGTATGACCAGGAACTGCTCCTGGCTGCCAAGGAATCCGGACTCATGACTGCGTCACCGGGCCCCGGCGGCTCCTAATCCACGATCCGGAAGGTATCGAACTCCCCTGTGGCCTCGGAAACCCTGAAGTCAACGTCCGCCACGCGGCCCGGGGCCAGCGATGACTGGAGCCATGTCACGAGGTGTTCAACATCGGAGACAGTTCCCTCGGCGACCAACTCCACAGAGCCGTCATGGTTGTTTCGGACCGTCCCTTTCACGCCGAGCTCGTCCGCTTTCCGGGCAGTCCAATAGCGGAAACCCACACCTTGGACAACGCCGGTGACGCGGGCCGTGAGGCGAACGGTTTCGTCAGTCATGGACCCACCTTAACGAAACCAGCCCTTGTTCGTCCCACTCGCCGTTCAACGGTGAGCAAAGCGAACAAGGGCAGGTTTCGAACCGGCGAAAAGACTTAGCCGATCACAATGTCCCGCGTCACGTGGCTGTACGTGATGGTGACCGGGCCGCCGTCGTGGTTCAACTCGTGGTTGGCACCATCGCGGGCACCGAACGCACCGTAGTTCTCGTCCCACGACCGGTTCAGCGCGATCTTGTAGGTGTAGAAGCCGGCGGGCAGTTCAGCCGTCAGCGTCCACACCTGGACCAAGGGATTGAATTCCATCTGGGCTTCGTCGTACTGCGGAGCCCAGTCCTCGGGTGCTCCAAGGATCTTGTTGAAGTCACCGGCAATCGCGACAGCCCCGGGCTGCGGCACGGTCTCGACGGCGGCAGCCGCCTTCGTCTTGGCCGGCGCCTTGCGGGTGGTGGCCTTCTTCGCTGCCGGCGCGGCCTTCACCGCCGCGGCCTTGGGTTCAGCTGCCTTCTTCGAAACCGCACGCTTCGGTGCCGCCGCCTTTTTAGCCTGGGGCTTCGCAGGCGGGGCCGTCGGAACCGGAACGTCGGCAGGTACCGGAGTTCCGGCGTCGAGCGCTGATCCGAAAGCGGAGACATCCGGGAAGGCGACCGTCGCACGCAGGCCGTCGTCCGGAATGGTCCAACCCGAGCGGCCCTTGACCAGCCAGCCGGCCTTGACCAGCTTGGCCGACGCCGAAGTGAGGGTCTTGTGGCCGCGGGGAATGCCGCCACTGAGGAGTTCAGCCTCGTGGTCATTGAAAGGTACGCGGACGATCGCTTCGGCCAGGACTTCGCCGGCGTTGAGGGTTGTCTCGGACCACACGCCTTCAGCGAGGATGTCCAGTACGGCCTTCAGACGAAGGTTGGTGTTCTCGGCGGTGTTGGCGCCCATGCTTCTCCTTCAACGGTGGATACTCCATTGCAGTTTGCCAATGAATTGTTAATTCCCACGACTGCAAATGGTAAACACCGTGTGTCGTGACCGAGTGTGACATCCCGGGTGCCGCAAGTGATTTACCGGTCTCGGCTGTCGGCCTCTAGGGGTGCGGCACCGAGGCTTTGACCCACTCCGTCACCTCGTCCAACAGCACCGACTTCCGGGCGTCACTGGCAAAGGAGGACCGGATGGAGTTGGCCGCCAACGTGGCCTGCTCCGGAACCGAGAACTCCAAAACCTTGGCCAACTGCTCAAAGTTGTCATCCACGTAGCCACCGAAGTAGGCGGGATCATCCGAGTTCACGCTGACGTTCAAACCGATGGCCAGCATCTCCGGCAACGGGTGGTCAGCCAGCTTGTCCACCGCGCGCAGCCGCACGTTGGAGAGAGGACAGACTGTGAGGGGCACCTGTTCGGCGACGAGCCGCTGCACGACATCCGTGTCTTCCATGCAGCGGATGCCGTGGTCGATCCGCTCGACGTGAAGCACGTCCAACGCCTCGGTGATGTACGACGCCGGACCCTCTTCGCCCGCGTGGGCGATCCTCCGCAAGCCCGCCTCGCCGGCACGCTGGTACAGTCGCTTAAATTTCGACGGCGGATTGCCCACCTCTGCGGAGTCCAGCCCGATGCCCGCGATCGGTGCGTGCATGGCCAGGAGCTGGTCCAACACTTCGAGGGCGGATTCCTCGGACATGTCACGCAGGAAAGCGGCGATGAGGAGGGTCGAAACACCAAAGTCCTCTTCAGAGGTTGCCAGCGCGTTGGCTACACCATTGACGCAGGTCTCCAGTGCCACACCCCGGGATACGTGGGCTTGGGGGTCCATCATGATTTCCGCGTGGCGCACTCCCCCAGCGGCGGCCCGCTTCAGGTAGGCGCGGGTCATGTCCGTGAAATCCTGCTCGGTCTGCAGGACGGCCATGTTGGCGTAATAGAGGTCCAGGAAGGATTGCAGGTCCGTGAACTCGTACTCTTCCCGGAGTTCTTCGATGTCTTCGTACGGCAGTTCAATGCCGTTTCGTTCGGCCAGGGCAAAGATCAGCTCTGGCTGGAGAGTCCCTTCGATGTGCAGGTGCAGTTCGGCAACCGGGGGCGCCGTGGTGACAGTTTTCTCGTCAAAAGTTTCCACCCTGCAACTCTAGGCCCCATCAATGGCACGTGTCCCGGAGCACTCAACTTGGTTCTCACGCCCGGCACCCTCAAACTGAAAGGATGCAGACTTTCCTCCCTTTCGCCGATTTCCGTGAGAGTGCCGCGGCGCTCGACACTTCAAGGCTCGGCAAACAGCGCGTCGAAGCACTCCAGGTCCTCCGCGCGTTGGTGATCCCGGAGTACGGTTGGCAGCAGCACCCCGCCGTCCGCATGTGGATGGGCCACGTCCCGGCGCTGACCCTCTACGGCCTCGCGATGGCCGACGAGTGGATGGAACGCGGCCACCCGGACAACACGCGGGACAACATCGCGGAGTTCGCGCCTCAGGCGGCACACCCTGACTACGCGTCCCGGATCATCATGCCGCCATGGCTCGGACACGAGGACCTGCACCTCAGCCACCGCTCCAAGCTGCTCGGCAAGGACCCCAAGTTCTACGCCGATGTTTTCCCCGGCGCCGAGGAAAAGCTCGAGTACATCTGGCCGGAACCCAAGCACGAGTTCCACCCCGAAGATCCGGAGGAGGACGCCCTGTTGATCCTCCGCGCCAACGTGGAGGACCTCCGCCCGGAGCAGCTCACCACGGTCAGCATGCCCCCGCACGGCAAGTCCAAGGCCATCCCGGCCGCAGACCCTGATGAGTACCAGTTTGTGTACGCAGAGGAGAATTCCCGCCGGCACGTCGGCGCCCCCAAGAAGCGTCCCGTCGCGCAGCGCGAGAAGAAGCCGACTCGGAAACGCCAGGCACAGGAGCAGGCCTTCAACACCCTGCCCGGCAAGACTGAGCTCGCTGTCCCGTTCGACGGCGGGCAAACCTTCGCTGTCGGGCTCATCCAAGGCCGACCCATCACGGTCGATGGCCGGTTTGCCCGCAACTTCGAGGTCACCAACGTGATCAAGCGCTCCGATTTCGACTACCCCGCACTGCTGCAGGACCCCCGGGTGTTCTTCCCGGTCCCGGCGCCCGCGGAGTAGCGGAACGTTCGAACAACGCACGACGGCGGCAGCCAGGTTCTGTTTCAACGGAACCTGGCTGCCGCCGTCGCTATTTGTTGTGTGAGACGGTGGAGGCACGCAGCTATGGAGGAGGGCCATGGATTTCCAGCACGTCATCGAAGAAGTCGGCCGGTACATGGACGCCGTCGGGGTGGCAGTCATGGTGATCGGCGCCCTGGTATCCGTCCCCCTGGCCCTGCGTGGCTACCAACCGAAACGGGCTCGCGGGCTCACGCCGTTCTCCCCGTACCGCTCGTACCGGCAACTGCTGGGCAGGTCCATCCTCCTGGGCCTTGAGCTCCTGGTGGCCGCCGACATCATCCGCACGGTCGCGGTCACTCCAACGTTCGAAAGCGTCGGCGTCCTGGCAATTATCGTGCTGATCCGGACGTTCCTTAGCTTCTCCCTTGAATTGGAAATCACGGGCCGCTGGCCGTGGCAGAAGGAAAAGGACGCATGACGCAGCCGTGGAGCCCGGACATTCTTGGCGAAGGCTTTGAGCAGCAGACGCTGAACCTCGACGGCGGTGCTGTCGCCACCCTGGTCCGGTATCTCGGCTCCGGCCCGCAATGGTTGGATGCCCCGGATGGCGTTGGCCTCGACGCAGATGTCCTGTACGTGCACGGCTGGTCCGACTACTTCTTCCAGCGCCACGTCGCCGAATTCTGGCACCGGGCCGGTGCACGCTTCCACGCCCTGGATCTGCACAACTACGGCCGCAGCCTGGCGCCGGGACGCGTTCCGGGTTTTGTCACCAACCTGGCCGACTACGACGCCGACATCGCGGCCGCCCTGTCAGCCATGGGCCGCTCCGGTGTTCCTGGCGAGGACCGCCCACTCATTCTGCTGGGCCACTCCACCGGTGGGCTCACGCTCAGTCTGTGGGCATCCCGCCACCCTGGCATGGCGTCGGCCCTGATCCTCAATAGCCCCTGGCTGGAATTTCAGGCCACGGAACTCGGCAGGCGCGCGATTGCACCCCTGGTGGGGCTCCACGCAAAGCTCCACCCGCTGGCACCCCTGCCGCCGGTGGATCCGGGCATCTACACCCGTGCCGTATCAGCTACGCTCGACGGCGAATGGGAGTACAACCTTGACTGGCGGCCGGACCGGGGCTTCCCTGTTACGCCTGCATTCCTTGACGCCGTGTTCCGCGGGCAGGCCACCGTTGCGGCCGGCCTTGGCATCGACGTACCGGTGCTCGTCATGCTCTCGGACAAGAGCTACCTGCAACCGAAATGGTCAGCCGACGCCCTCACAGCCGACGTCGCGTTGAATGTCGACGCCGTCGCCCACCGTTCGCTGTCCTTGGCGGACACTGTCACAGTGAGCCGGCTGCCGAACGCGTTCCACGACATCTTCCTGTCCCCCGAACCCATCCGGCGCGAGGCTTTCCAGCGCATCGGCCGCTGGCTTCCCACGGCGCTGCAGCCCTCGGAGGCAGTGGCGTGGGAAGCCAGGACGGCGGGCCTGTAGGAGTTACTTGCCGAGACCGGCCCGGCGCAGAGCTTCAGCCATGGCGGTGTTCGCGGGCTCCGGAGCCTGCTGGGGCTTGCCTGGCCGCGCGCCGCCCTGACGACGATCGCCCTGGCCCTGCCGCGGCGCCCCTTGGCCAGGCTGGCCGGAACGCTGACCACCCGAATTCCTGTCTCCGGAATCCCGTCCACCCGAAGCACGTCCACCGGAGCCGCGGCCGCCCGCGGTGCCCGGTTCGTCTTCGAGCCTCAACGTCAAGGAGATGCGCTTACGCTCAGGGTCTGCCTCAAGGACCTTGACCCGGACCACCTGACCGGACTTCACGATTTCACGCGGATCGGAAACAAACTTGTTGGACAGCGCCGACACATGGACAAGGCCGTCCTGGTGGACTCCGACGTCCACGAAGGCCCCGAATGCGGCCACGTTGGTGACGGTTCCCTCGAGGATCATGCCGGGCTTGAGGTCGGAAATCTTCTCGATGCCCTCCGAGAACGACGCCGCCTTGAAAGCCGGACGCGGATCGCGGCCAGGTTTCTCCAGTTCGGACATGATGTCCTTGACCGTGGGCAGGCCGAAAGTGCCATCGACGAACGCCTGCGGATCCAGGGACGTAGCGGGTCCACCTCCGGCTGCGACCAGGATCTTGCGGGCCACGGAGTACGCTTCCGGGTGCACGCTGGAGGCATCCAAGGGTTCCGCTCCCCCGGTGATCCGAAGGAAGCCGGCGCACTGTTCAAAGGCCTTCGCACCCAAGCGCGGGACCTTCTTGAGGTCGCTGCGCTTGGCGAAAGGCCCATTCTCATTCCGGTAGGCCACGATGTTCTCGCTGAGCAAGGGCCCTACGCCGGCCACCCGGCTTAGCAGTGCGGGCGAGGCCGTGTTGACGTCCACACCCACGGCGTTCACGCAGTCTTCCACCACGGCATCCAGTGAACGGTCCAGCTTCGCGGCCGTGACGTCGTGCTGGTACTGACCGACACCGATGGACTTCGGTTCGATCTTGACCAGTTCCGCCAGCGGATCCTGAAGGCGGCGTGCAATGGACACTGCACCGCGGAGGGAAACATCCATCCCGGGAAGTTCGGACGCCGCCAGCGCTGAAGCGGAGTAGACGGATGCTCCGGCTTCGGACACCACCAGCTTCTGGATCCCCTTGGATCCGGCGGCTTCGAGGGACTTGATGAGTTCCGTGGCCAGCTTGTCCGTCTCGCGGGAAGCCGTTCCGTTGCCGATGGCGACGAGTTCCACGTTGTACTGCTTGGCGAGCCGGCCGAGGGTGGCCAACGCCTCGTCCCACTTTTTCGCAGGGGCGTGCGGGTAGATGGTGTCCGTGGTGACCACCTTGCCAGTGCCATCCACGACGGCCACCTTCACACCTGTCCTGAGCCCCGGGTCCAGGCCGAGCGTGGAGCGGTTGCCCGCAGGAGCGGCCAGCAGGACATCGCGCAGATTGGCGGCGAAAACGCGCACAGCTTCATCTTCGGCGTCGGCGAACATACGTCCGCGAAGGTCGGTGGTGAGGCGGTCCAGGATGCGTCCCCGCCAGGCAAGCTGGGCCGTCTGCGTCAGCCAGGTATCGGCGGGCCGCCCCTGGTTGGCGACCCCGAGGCACTTGGCCACAGCGTTCTCGTACTTCCCGCGGGCGGCGGCCAGGGCGTCGTCGTCGGCCGGGTCCGCCTCGGCGAGATCCAACTCCAGGACACCGTCCTTTTCACCACGCAACAGCGCGAGCACGCGGTGCGACGGCATGCCGGAGGGCACCTGCGTGAACTCGAAGTAGTCCTTGAACTTCTGGCCCTCGGCCTCCATGCCCTTCTTGACGCGGGACACCATGCGTCCCTGCTTCCAAAGGCGTTCGCGGAGGTCCTCGGCGAGGTCGGCGTCCTGCCCGACACGCTCCACCAGGATGGCGCGGGCGCCTGCGAGCGCCATGGTGGCGTCGTCGATGGAGTGCTCGGCGTTCAGGTACTTGGCGGCTTCAGCAGCCGGGTCCAGTTGCGGGTTGGCGAGCAGGACGTCGGCCAGCGGTTCCAGCCCGGCTTCACGGGCGATCTGGGCTTTGGTGCGGCGCTTGGATTTGAAGGGGAGGTAGATGTCCTCCAGACGTGCCTTGGTATCAGCGCCGACGACGGCGGCTTCCAGTTCCGGAGTCAGCTTGCCTTGGGCGGCAATCGCCTCGAGCACGGACTTACGACGTTCCTCCAGCTCACGCAGGTATCTGAGCCGTTCTTCGAGGTCGCGGAGCTGGGTGTCATCGAGCGTCCCGGTAACTTCCTTGCGGTAGCGGGCGATGAACGGGACGGTGGATCCGGCGTCGAGCAGTTCCACCGCGGCCTTGACTTGCCAGGCCTTGACGCCGAGCTCGGCGGCGATCTGGGCGTGGATGGCGGAGTCAGCTGACTGGTGTTGGAGATTTGAAGTCACCATGACAGTTTGCCTCACGTGGCCGACAGTTTCCGAAGGGAGGTATCGGGAAGCCCTATCCCGGCGGCGCCGTTAGTGCTGTAGTTGGACCATGCAGGAACTGCTCATCATCCTTCAGGACGGCTTCGTCTCCGACGACGTCACCGTGACCGTCAACGGCAAGGAAGCCGTCTCCGAGCGCGGCATCTCCACCAAAATGTTGCTGGGGATGGCCGACGAAGTCACTGTGGAACTGCCGGCCAAGGGCGCCACGGTGGGAGTGGAAGTCAGCAGCAGGAAACTCAGCGCAACGAAGAAGCTCGTGGGAAAACCAAAGAGCCTGATCGTCTCCATCGAAGAAGGCGAACTCGTACTGCGTGAAGGAACGGGCCGCGAGGCCTTCCTCTAAGGAAGGCCTCGCGGCGGCTGGATTGGTTGCTGGGCTCAGCGTGGTTGCTGTTCCTCAATGGGCCATGTGTTCCTTGGCGGAGATGTGCTCCACCATTTCGCCGAGGCGCTGTTCTGCGTAGTGGTTGCGGGCAATATCGCCCTGGCTGATGATTCCTACCAACTTGTGGTCGCTGATGACGGGAAGGCGGCGAACCTGGCGGTCCTCCATCATGGTGACAGCCTCGTCCACGTTGGCGTCGGCGTCCACCCAGTACGGTTTGCCGGTTGCGAGCTCGCGGGCAAGGACTTCGCGGGCATCCTTGCCTTCGGCCAAGCACTTGACCACGATGTCGCGGTCGGTGATGAAGCCGGTGAGCTTGCCGTCGGTGCCGCAGATGGGAAGTGAACCGCAGTCCAGGTCCCTCATCAGCATGGCGGCTTCCTGAAGAGTCTTATCCTCGGCGATGCACTGTGCATTCGTCGTCATGAATTCACGTACGGCACTCATGGGTCCTCCTTCATCGATTGGGGTCATCGACGCGGGGCCTTCGGCACGGGTCCTTCGGCTCCGGGCGCCGATGATGCCAGCCTACGCTCGGCGGGAACACCTGACCAGACGATCCAGCCCCTTCCGGACGGCAGAAAACAACACCATTCCTATGGATATAATCCATTCGCTGGAGTATCCTCATTTTGGGTTACACACGGCTTCTGGGCATTGGCCATTCGGACTCATATTGAGCACTCATCACGCGCACCCGCCTCGCCCTGAACCGTCATGCCGTTCATGTGCAGATCCATGAACGAACGCATATTGACTGCTTGAAGAGCGAGAAAGATCTCCCCATGGACACCCCCAACGTCCCCAGCACCTACTACAACCCTGACGTCTCCCATGAACCTGTCCAGTCCCTTCCCTCCACGGAATTCTGGAGGTGCCGGCGACCCGCAGCGGTCAGCGGGCGATATGAAGGTTTTCAAGGCAACCCCGGCCCCATCGGAAGCGCAGTGGACCTCCGTTTGGATATCGACTCCCGCGACGGCGTCCAGTCTCCTGTCATGAACAAGGTCAGCGGTGACTTCTACAGCACCCGCTTCGTCAAGGTGGCAGGGGTCAACCAACTTGTGAAGACGTATGTTGAGTCCTGGATCGTGGACACACCCCTTGTGACGTTCACCGATACCGACGTGCATATCCTCGGAACCGTCCGCTATTGGAAAGGAACCCATCCTGCCACCACGGTGGACATTGTGGTGTCGTGGTCCCACGGCGCAGTCACGGGAGCTGTTGCCACCTTTACTTCCGGCGGAGTCCTCGGCCAGCCCTACGCGTGCACCTACCGTTCGGACGCCTTCCGTGACATGAACCTGGAGTTGGATTATTGCTCGTCCGTAGACATAGAACCCAAGGTTCCCATCTACAACAGCCATGCCCACAACAACCGACCCGCGGACCTGCCCAACCGAACCATCACCATCGAGTCGTCGTATAAGGACGCCGGAATCGCGGTCACCGTCGATCCGGTCCATACAGTCATCGACGACAGCGCCGCCGGCTTTGCTTCATGGAATGTCGGCGAACTCCACGACGCCATGGAAACCTCGTTCGGCAAGTACAACTCGGGGTGGCCCGCGTGGAACATGTGGGGCATCCAGGCCGGCATCTTTGACAGCGCGGGGGTGGGTGGCATTATGTTCGACGCCGCTGCGGGCTTTGGCGGCGCTGGTCGCGGACCCGACCGCCAGGGTTTTGCGGTGTTCCGGAACCATTCCTGGTTCACCAACCTTGTCTCCAACCCCACCACCCAGGATCAGGCCTGGGCCATGCGGCACTTCCTCTACACCTGGGTCCACGAAGCCGGGCACGCCTTCAACTTCCTGCATGCCTGGGACAAAGCCCGCCCGGATGCACTGTCCTGGATGAACTACGACTGGAAATACGATCAGCGCAACGGCACGGACACTTTCTGGGCCAACTTCCGTTTCCGCTTTGACGACGACGAGCTCCTCCACATGCGCCACGGTGACCGGGCCTCCGTGATCATGGGTGGAGATCCCTGGGCCTCCGGCGGGCATCTGGAATCCCCTGCCGGCGCCATGACGGTCTCCGGGCCGGGCAGCGACGTTGAACTGACGCTCTCGGCCAAGGACCACTTCGACTACATGGAGCCCGTGTCCATCGAGTTCCGGTTGCGGAATACCACCGACGTGCCCGTCATGGTGGATGGCAGGCTCGATCCCCGGTACGGCAACACGACGGTCTACGTGCAGAAGCCCAACGGAACTGTGGTGCTGCATGAATCGGTGGTTTGCTTCTACGGACTTCCGGAGATCGTAACGCTGGCTCCTGCGCCGGTGGGCGACGACGACGGCAGCGACCGCTACAGCCAACTCGTCCAGCTCGCCTACGGAGTGGGAGGCTTCGCTTTCGACGAGCCCGGGCAGTACCTGGTCCGCGCCGTCTATGCCACGGACGGTATCGTCCAAGCGTCCAATACCTTGCCTCTTCGTGTCGGTTTTCCCGTCACCCGTGAAGAGGACCGGTTCGCGCCGGAGTTCTTCACGCGCGAGGTGGGCCTGACCCTCGCTTTCGAGGGCTCCATGTCGCCGTATCTCAGCAAGGGCCTGGACGCACTGACCGAGGCGGCCGGGCGTTTCGGTGGCGGGCCCTTGGGCGTCAAGGCTGCCACCGCCGTCGCGCAGTCCGTGGGAGATGACTTCTACCGCCGCAAGGACGAAAAGATGGTCAAGCACCACAGCGCCGACCCTGAGCGTGCACTGGCGCTGACTGATGCCGGCCTGGCCAGCTACCAGCAAGGCGCTGGCGCAGCAAGCAACCTCGCCTACCGCGGCCTGGTGGAGCTGCGTACCGAACTCCACGCCAAAGCGGACAGTACCGCGGCCGCGAAGTCCGAGGTCGAGACCCTCGCCAAGGATCTGGGCACCCGTGGCGCCAACGCCGCAGTGCTGGCCCAAGTCAAGGAACTGATTCCATCAACTCCGGCGGCCCGTTCCCGCCGGTCGGCTCCGAGGAAGCCTGCCAAAAAGCCGTCGGATGGCTAGCTGGTATATGGATCCTCTGTAGCCGGCGACGGCGGCACCCCGCCCTTGGTGCCGCCGTCGCTCTCTCCTTGCCGCGGCTTAGTCGCGGCGGCTACTCAGCGATGTCCTCGGCCCACAGTTCGGGGTGTTCTGCCTGGAATGCACGCATCATGTCCACGCAGCGCGCATCGTCCAGGACCACTACCTCGACGCCGCGTGAACGCAGGAGGTCGAATTCGCCAGGGAACGTCTCGGCTTCGCCCACCACTACGCGCGGGATCTTGAACTGGATGATGGTTCCCGTGCACATCGCGCAGGGCGCCAACGTGGTGTAGAGCGTGGTGTCACGGTATGTCTTTTGGCGTCCGGCGGCACGAAGTGCGGACATCTCGCCGTGCGCAATCGGATCGCCGTGCTGCACCCTTTCGTTGTGGCCACTGGCGATGACTTCTCCGCCCCGGGCCAAGGCCGCCCCGATGGGAATGCCGCCCTCGCTGAGGCTCTTCTGTGCGGCCTGGTACGCGGCTTCGAAAGCAGGGTCAATGGTGGGGGCTGTTTCAGTCATGGGTGCAGTCTAGGTTGGCCCGACGCTACTTTGCCGGAAGTTATTTTGTCGGTGCCCGCTGATAGCTTGGCTACAAGGATTCAACTGGCTTGGTTCAATTGGTGTGGAAGAGAGGTGGGTCGCTGTGTTCTTTCTCGATCCGGAGACAGCGGGCGCCCCGCAGGACCTGGTCTTCTCGGCCAGCGACCTCGTCATCGCGGCCACCTGCGAATACCAATTGCTCCGGAAACTCGATGAAAAACTCGGCCGGTCACCCAAGCCGGACTTCGCGGCGGACGCCATGTTGGATCGCACGGCCAAGCTGGGCGACGTACACGAACATCGCGTACTGGACGAGTTCGTGGCTGAATTCGGGCACTGGGACGCGGCAACAGGAAAAGGCGTTTACGACGTCGTCCCCGCCACTTCGATGGACCGTGCCACCCTGACGGCCAAGCATGCGGAATCCGTCCACACCCTGCGCCTCGGAGCGGATGTAGTATTCCAAGCCGCGTTCTTCGACGGCCAGTTCCACGGACGCTCGGATTTTCTGGTCAAGCAACCCGGCGGACTGTATGCGGTGTTCGATACCAAGCTGGCCCGCCATGCCAAGGTCACAGCACTTTTGCAGCTTGCCGCCTACGGAGACCAGCTCCTCAAGGCCGGAATAACCCTGGATCCAACCGTCACCCTGGTGCTGGGCAACCGCATCCACAGCGACCACCCCCTCGCACAGATCCTCCCCGTCTTCAAGGAACGCCGGGAACGCTTCCTCGGCATGACAGCTGCCCATGTTTCGGAGGCCGGCCCCGCGGAGTGGGGCGACACCCGCTTCTCCGCTTGCGGCCGCTGTGACTACTGCGCCGAGCAGGTCCAGATGCACAGGGATCTGCTCATGGTGGCTGGCATGAGAATCAGCCGTCGCAAGAAACTGATCGAGACCGGGGTGACCACCATCGATCAGCTCGCGGCCATGCCGGCCACTGGCGACTCGACGCTGCTCAGGCTCCGCGAGCAAGCCCAACTCCAGACCGGCACAGGCACCCCGGACGGCACCGTCGACTACACGGACAAGACCGGTGAAGCCAAGTCTGTTAGTTACAAGGTGCTCCCGGATAACACGTTGGGAAGGCTCCCGGCTCCCGATCAGGGCGACATCTTCTTCGACTTCGAGGGAGACCCCCTCTGGCAGGATCCCGCCAGCGGAAAGTGGGGTCTCGAGTATCTGTTCGGGGTTATCGAGAACCCAGTGGAACCGGGTGCCGAGCCTGTTTTCCGGCCATTCTGGGCGCACTCACGGGTGGAGGAAGGTCAAGCGTTTGTGGACTTCCTGGAATACGTTGCCAAGCGCCGCGCCATTTACCCCGGAATGCACATCTACCACTACGCGGCCTACGAAAAGACGGCCCTTCGCAATCTTTCGCTGACGCATGTGGTGGGCGAAACCGCCGTCGACGACCTCCTGCGCCAAGGCGTCCTGGTGGACCTCTACGACACCGTCCGGCACAGCATCCGGGTCTCCGAGAACTCCTACAGCATCAAGAAGCTGGAACCCCTCTACATGGGGCAGCATCTGCGCTCGGGTGATGTCACCGACGCCGGTGCTTCCGTGGTTGCCTACGCCGACTTCTGCACTGCCAGGGACACGGGCCAAGCCGAGCAAGCTGCCACCATTCTCGAAGGTATCCGGGACTACAACGAATACGACTGCCTCTCAACACTGGAGTTGCGTAACTGGCTGCTCGCCCGTGCGGCAGAGCGCTCGATCGTTCCGGGCGGCCCCGTGGAGGACGAGCCCCGATCAGAGGCCGAGCCGGAGAAGTACGAGGCACCACCGGAAGAGAAGGCCCTTTTCGACTACCTTGCCCGGTTGCCCGAAGATGATCAGACGCCATCGGACTTCCGGGCCATCAGCATCGTCGCCGCCGGAGTCGGGTATCACCGCCGCGAGGACAAACAGCACTGGTGGGGACACTTCGACCGCCTGGAAAAGCCGACTTCGCAATGGGACGAGTCCCGCGATCTCTTCATCGTGGACCACGTCGAGTTGCTGCAGGACTGGGCCAAACCAACCCCTCGCAGCAACCCTGCACGGATCGTGAAACTGCTCGGCCGGTCAGGTGACGGAGCCGGACTGGACCGCGGCAGGAAGTACTTCCGCATGTACCAATCCCCGTTGCCGGACGCGTTGGCGGCCAAGGAATCCCCGGTGCTCGGCCGTGCAGGTTGGGCTGGAACGGAGGTCATCGACGTCGGCGAAGAGGGAGACTTCGAATCGGTCACCATCGCCGAGAAACTACGCAACGATTCGACGGAGTTCACACAAACCCCCATGGCGCTGACCCCGGACAGCCCGATTCAGACGAATGGGCAGCGGGCCGCCTTGGCCGCGTTGGCCACCAAGCTCCGCGCATCGTTGCCTTCCTGGCCCAAGGATCCGGCCTTGGACCTGGTCCGCCGGCAGCAGCCGCGGCTGCGCACCTTGGCCCACCTTCCAGCCATACCCTCCGGCCCCGATGGCTACATTGATGCCATTACGGCGGCAGTGAAGGACCTGGACCATTCCTACGTGGCAGTCCAAGGTCCACCGGGCAGCGGGAAGACCCACGTGGGTGCCCACGTGCTTGCCAGGCTGGTGGCCGACGGGTGGAAAGTCGGGGTCGTGGCGCAATCCCATGCGGTCGTGGAAAACATGCTCTGCGCTGCCGTGGAGAAGGCCGGCGTCGATCCCCGCCTCGTGGCCAAGGATGTCAAGCACAACGATCCTGTGCCCTGGACGAACTGTGCCAAGGGCGACGTCGAAGAACTGCTGGCCCGGCCAGGTGGGGCCCTGATCGGAGGCACCGCCTGGACCATGGTGGGCAAGGAAGTCCCGGCCGGTTCGCTTGATCTCCTGGTCATCGACGAAGCGGGACAGTTCTCGCTTGCCAACACCATGGCCGTCAGCCGGGCAGCCAAACGGCTCCTGCTGCTGGGCGATCCACAGCAGCTTCCGCAGGTCACCCAGGGCAAGCACCCGGAACCGGTTGATGAATCAGCTTTGGGCTGGTTGTCGGAGGGCTACAACACGTTGCCCGCACATCTGGGCTATTTCCTGGCGTTGTCGTGGCGCATGCATCCGGAGCTGTGCAGCGCCGTTTCCGAGCTGTCCTACGACAATCGGCTCGAGGCTGCCCCTGCGGCGAAGGAACGATCCGTGGAGGGCGCGGCTCCGGGTATTTCCTGCGTTTACGTGCCGCATACGGCCAACTCGACTGCTTCCCCCGAGGAAGCTGCCGAAGTGGTGCGGCAAGTCCAGGCTCATCTGGGCTTGAAATGGCTGGACCCTTCGGACTCTCCGGACCGCCGCCCCCTCGAGGAAACAGACATCCTGGTGGTCGCGGCCTACAACGCCCAGGTCCAGCTCATCAAGCATGAGCTCAGGGCAGCAGGGCTGGGCAAGGTGCGTGTGGGTACCGTGGACAAGTTCCAGGGCCAGGAAGCACCTGTGGTCATCGTTTCCATGGCAGCGTCGGCAGCTGGCGAAGTTCCCCGCGGCATGGAATTCCTGCTGTCCCGCAACCGGATCAACGTGGCGGTGTCGCGCGGTCAGTGGCGTGCCGTCGTCGTGCGTTCGCCGGAGCTTACCAACTACCTGCCGACGCATCCGGAAGGCCTGGAGAACCTTGGCGGATTCGTGGCCCTCTGCCAGCGGAGTTTTTGTACACCTAATGCCCTTTAGAAGGCGTCTTAGGGGCATCTGCTGTACAAAAACTCAGGGCTTCGTCCAGGACCCGGCCAAAGTTGGTGGCGTCGTGCGCGAACCGGCCAAGGAAAAGCCCTGACACCCCGTCCAGCTGTGGCATCAAGCCTGGTTGCGCCGATCCGCCGTAGATGACGGGAATTCCTGCCAGTCCGTGGTGGCCCAGCGATTCCCGTAGCGCGGCCGCTACCCGCGAAACATACCCGGCTGAGGCGGGCTCCGGGGCCCCGATCGCCCACACAGGTTCGTAAGCGATAACCAGTTGTGAGGCAACGGACCAGTCACCTGCCACTGCTGCCTTGATCTGCCGGAACACCGTATCAGCCGCCGCCTCCGGATCGCCGACGTCGCGTTCCCCCACACACAGCAGCGGCGTCAGCCCGGAGTCGACGGCGGCGCTGACCTTGAGCGCGATCATCGCCTCGTCTTCTGCAAAGAAACGTCGCCGCTCGGCATGACCGATTTCCACCAGGCCAACCCCGAGTTCAGCAAGCATCGACGGAGAAACCTCACCCGTCCACGGCCCATCAGACCAGCCGCAGTTCTGGGCGCCGAGCACCAAGGCTGTGCCCTCCAGCATCCGCGCCGCTGCAGGCAAAACCGGAAAGGACGGGATCACAAACGGGACCACCCGCCCGGCCGCAAGGGCCGGACGGGCGTCCACTTCTGCTACCAGCTGCTCCAACCACGCCAGACTCTGCGCGTAGCCCATGTACATCTTGGTGCTGACCCCGATGAACAGGGTGTCAGGAGCAGAGAGCATCACGATCTACTTGCCCAGCAGTTCGTCGGCCTTGTTGCTGAAGCGCTTGGTACCGAACATCAGCAATGCCGCAACGAAAGGCAGGACGCCCAAGGCGTAGACGCCCATGGTTCCCGTGTCCGAGGCCGTGACCTGGTTGACCGTGGTGCGCAGGATCGGGGCGACGAACCCGCCCAGGTTTCCAAGGGAGTTGATCAGCCCGATGCCGGCAGCCGCGGCAGTTCCGGTGAGGAACGCCGTCGGATACGACCAGCAAATGGGACCGGTGGACAAGAAGCTGCACACCGCCAAGGTGATGAAGATGATGCCGAGCGCGGGCAGCTGGTTGGCGCCCGCCCACGCGGATCCGAAGATGCAGAGCCCCGTGGAGATGAACAGTGCCGTGCCCCAACGGCGACGACGCGCCACCGTGTTGGCGGCCTTGCCGATGAAGTAGCAGGCGAAGATTCCGAAGAACCACGGGATAGCCGCAAGAAGTCCGACGGCGATGCCCACCTTTTGTCCGGTCAGCTGCGCCACCTGCTGGGGCAGGTAGAACGTCACACCGTAGACCGCTACCTGCAGGCAGAAGTAGATGACGGTGAAGTACCAGACGCGGCCGTTCCGCATGGAGGCCAGGACGCCCCGGGGACCCGTTTCCTCCTTGACAGTGTCTTCGAGTGCCATGACGTCGGACAGCGCCTTTTTCTCTTCCTTGGTCAGGAACTTGGCGTCCTGTGGGCTGTTGATAAGGAAGAAGTAGGCGGCGATACCGGCCAGGACGGCCAGCATGCCTTCGACGAAGAACATCACCTGCCAGCCTGCAACGCCCGGGACCTGGTCACCGATGTTGATGAGCCAACCGGACAGCGGTGCACCCATCATCTGGGAGAAGGGCTGGGCCAGGTAGAAGATGGCGAACATCTTCACTCGGACCTTGTTGGGGAACCACGCCGCCAGGAACATGATGACGCCCGGGAACAACCCGGCCTCAGTGACGCCCAGCAAGAACCGGAGAATGATGAACGACGTCTCGCCCTGCACGAAAGCAAAGCACGCCGAGACGATGCCCCACGTGATGGCGATGCGGGCGAGCCACACCTTGGCCCCGAACTTGGTGAGCAGCAGGTTGCTGGGGATCTCGAACAGCGCGTAACCGATGAAGAAGATCCCCGCGCCCAGGGCGTAGGCGCCCGCTGTGATGCCCTTGTCCACTTCCAGCGCTGCTTCTGCGAAGCCAACGTTGGTGCGGTCCAGGAAGGCCACCACGTACAGGATGACGAGCATCGGCATGAGCCGCCGTGACGCTTTGGAGATCGCCGATTTGAGGACCGGCGTATCCAGCAACTCCTTGGTGGAATTGGTGGCAACAGACATTGAAACTCCTCTTTGAGTGACAGGAAACAACTAATGCAGCCGCGGTCAGCGCGGGAAGAAAATGAGCACCATGCCCACTGCGCAGGCAAGGATGCCCACGGCAAGGTAGATCTTGCGTTCTCTTGTCCAGGTCCGCATGGGGGCGCCTAGTGCATGTACAGTCCGCCATCCACATTCAGCGTCTGGCCGGAGATGTATCCGGAGTCCTCGCTGATGAGGAAGGCGATGGCGGCAGCAATGTCGCGGGTGGAGCCCACCCGGTTCACCACAAGGTCCTTGGTGAGTTCGTCCTTGCGTTCCTGGCTCAGGGTGCCGCCCATGATGTCGGTGTCGATGGGGCCGGGGGAAATGGCGTTGACGGTGATGTCGTACTCACCCAGCTCACGGGCGGTTGCGCGGGTCAGGCCGATGACGCCGGCCTTGGCCACCGAGTACGGGGTCTTGGAGAAGGTTCCGCCGCCACGCTGGGCGGAAACAGAGGAGATGTTGACGATGCGGCCGATGCGGTTCTTGACCATGGACTCGGCCGCGCGGCGGGTGGCGTAGTGGACGCCATTGAGGTTGATGTTCAGGACCCGGTCCCATTCGGCCGGTTCAAGTTCGAGGTAACCAACAGGCGAGCTGACTCCGGCAACATTGGCCAGGGCGACGATCTGCGGCAGTTCTGCCTCCAGTTCGTCAATGGCGGCGCGGACCTCGGCCTCGCTGGCCACGTTGGCGCCAACGCCGTGGGCCTGGACGCCGTATTCCGCGGCGATTTCCTTGGCTGCGATCTTGCAGGCGGCGTCATCCAGGTCGATGATGCCGATGTTCCAGCCTTGGGCGGCCAGGTAGTTGACTGTTGCGCGGCCGATGCCGCGTTCGGAAACGGCGCCGGTGACGATTGCGGTGCGTTCTGCGGGGAAAGTCATGTGTTTACTCCTGAAGGAAGGGTTAGTTGATGGGGGCCGGGCCGAGCTCTTCAATGAGCTTCTGCATAGCGACGTAGGCCTTGTTGCGGTAAGCGATGAGTTCGGGCGTGCGCTCGGCGGGGACGTTGAGGAACCCGGCGCCGGTCTTGGTGCCGAGCTTGCCTGCCTCAACCAGGTCCGACAGGATCTTCGGCGTCGCGAAGCGTTCCGGGAATCCTGTTTGCAGCGACTTGTAGCAGAAGTTGTAGACATCCAAACCGGCCATATCCGCGATGGCGAACGGACCAAAGAACGGCAAGCGGAAGCCGAATGTCGTACGGACCAGGGTGTCGACGTCGTCCGCTGTTGCGATGCCCTGCTCCACCAGCTGCGCCGCTTCGTGGAAGAGCGCGTACTGCAGGCGGTTGAGCACGAAACCGGTAACGTCCTTGACGACGGCGGTCTGTTTGCCGGCCGCGTGGACCAGCTCGCGGGAGGCGGCGACGGTAGCGGCAGCGGTGCCGGCGTGCGGGATGACCTCGACGCCAGGAATGAACGGCGACGGGTTGGAGAAGTGGACGCCCAGGAAACGCTCCGGCTTGGTGACGGCCTCCGCGAGCGCACCAATGGAGATGGTGGAGGTGTTCGAACCGATCACGGCGTCCGGGCGGGCCGCGGCACTGATCCGGGCGAGGGTCTGGTGCTTGATCTCCAGGACTTCGGGAACGGCTTCTTCGATGAAGTCGGCGTCCGCGACTGCTTCCTCAATGTCCTTGGCGGCCCACAGGTTCTGCTTGAGGATTTCCGTGGAACCCGCTGGGAAGAGTCCGTCGGCAATGAACTGGTCCGACTCCACCAGGAGGCGGTCGAAGTTCTTCTGCGCGATCTCGGCAGAGACATCGGCCAGGGCAACACGCGCCCCGCCAAGAGCCAAGACCTGGGCGATGCCGCCACCCATGTAACCGGAGCCGACGACGGCGATCTTCCGGGCTGCGTTCTTCGAGGAACCTTCGGTTGCTTCAGGAGTGGTCATGATCAGACTGCCTTCGTGTAGTCGGGCTCGTACGAGCAGATGGCATCCACCTTGGCGGCGGAAGATGAGGTGTGGTCGAAGCGGTGGTCGAGCCACTCCCCTACGAGCTTTTTGGCCAGTTCCAAGCCAATCACCCGCTGGCCGAGGGTGAGGACCTGGGCGTTGTTGCTCAGCACCGAACGCTCCACGGAGTAGCTGTCGTGGGCGGTGACCGCGCGGATTCCTGGGACCTTGTTGGCTGCAATAGCAACCCCGAGCCCTGTGCCACAGATCAGGAGTGCCCTGTCTGCCTCGCCCTCGGCCACTTTGCGGGCGGCGTCAACGGCGACGTGCGGGTACGCGGTGGAGTCGTTGAAACCAACGCCGACGTCGGTCACCGATGCCACGCGCGGGTCCGCCTCCAGCAAGGCGAGAAGTGCCTGCTTGTACTCGACTCCGGCTTCGTCATTGCCAACGACGATGCGCCAGCCTTGGGTGTTGCTCATGCTTGGGCTCCGTTTCCGGCCGTTGCCGACAGCTCTCCGGCTGAGGCAACCGTGGCCAGTTGTGAATCGATGAACTGTGAAATCCTGGCGGCAATCAGCCCGAAGGAGACTGCCCCGGGGTCGGGATGGCCCAGGCTCTTTTCCGCGAGGGGACGGGCCCGGCCCTTGAGGGGACGCAGGTCCGCGGTCTTCGCGGCAGCTGACTGGGCCGCCGCGGCGGCGACCGCCAGGGCCCGGTCAACGGGAGCGCCGCCGTCGAGCTCCGTCTGGAAGGCGTCCCTGAACGGCAGGAGCGCGTCCACCATGGTCTTGTCCCCCGGCTCGGCCTTGCCGAGTTCGGTGATGGCGCGGACGAAGGCATTGACCGCGACCGCTGCGTCCTGCGCCGCGTATGCATCCCGGTTGCCCAGTGCTTGTCCGGCGGCGATAACTGCCGAGCCCCACAGGGCTCCGGACGTGCCGCCGGCGCGTTCGCTCCAGGCCTCTCCGGCCGTGGTCAGGATGCGTGCTGCAGACGAACCGGACACGCTTTCCCCGGCCGCCGCTGCGGCATCCACGCCACGGCGCATGCCGATTCCGTGGTCGCCGTCGCCAGCAATGGCATCCAGCTTGCCGAGCTCTTCCTCATGGTCCACCACGACGTCCCGCACCTGGGCGAGGATGGCAAGAGCCAACCGCCCGAGGTCAGCCGCAGCTGAGGTGGTCTGTTCTGCGTCGGCGGTTTCGGCGTCGTCGATTACCGCGTCAGCGCGAGGTGCGCGGGGCGACATGCTGCCCTTGCGGAACGCCGGGGTGTCGGCAGGCGCAGCCCAGTACTGTTCCAATTCCTCGTCCAACCACAGCAGGGTCAGGGACAGTCCGGACATATCCAGGCTGGTCACCAACTCGCCGCATTCCGGTTCAACGACGGTGAGCCCGGCCGCGGTCAGCAGCTTTTCGACCTTGCCGAACAGCAGGAAGAGTTCGTCGTACTTCACCGTGCCAAGTCCGTTGACGATGGCAACCACCCGGTCACCTGCGTCCTCGGGCTTGTCGTTGAGGAGTTTAGAGACGAGAAGTTCGGCCAGCTCGGACGCTGTTGGCATCGGGTGCTCGGAGATGCCGGGCTCGCCGTGAATCCCGAGGCCGAGCGACATCTGCCCGGCCGGCACGTGGAACAGCGGATCCTTGGCGCCCGGCAGTGTGCACCCGTCAAAGGCCACACCCAGCGAACGGGTCCGGTAGTTGGTCTTGATGGCCAAACGCTCGACGTCGTCAAGGTCCAGTCCCGCTTCGGCCGCGGCACCGGCGATCTTGAAGACCGTCAGGTCACCGGCAATGCCACGGCGTTTCCCGAGTTCGCCGATCGGAGCACTGGCGATGTCGTCCGTGACGGTGACCGTGCGTGTTTCGATGCCCTCGGCGTTGAGCCGGAGCTGGGCCTGGCCGAAGTGCAGGACGTCGCCGGCGTAATTGCCGTAGCTCAGGAGGACTCCGCCTCCGGCGTTGGCAGCCTTGGCCACCCGGTACACCTGGCCTGCGGCCGGGGAAGCGAACATGTTCCCGCAGGCCGAGCCCGTCGCGAGTCCGGGTCCGACGAGTCCGGCAAACGCCGGGTAGTGTCCCGAACCGCCGCCGACCACCAACGCCACCTGGCCGGCAGGGACTTCAGTGGAGCGGACGACGCCGCCATCAACGCGGGCAACATAGCCACGGTTGGCCGCAACGAAGCCGTCCAACGCTTCATCGGCGAAGTCTGCCGGGTTGTCGAAAATCTGTGTCATGTTCCTAAACTCCTGCGAGCTGCGTGGCTGGTTCCTGGCGCCCCTGCGCTACCTGGCTCTTGCCGAGTTCGTAGCCTTCGCTCTTGGGCAGGACGTGGCGGCGGAGGTAGTCCTGGTTGCTGGCCGTGACGCTCAGGCCGTCGCCGCCGTAGTGCTCGGTGCAGAGGATGCCCTGGAAGCCCACGGAGAGAGCCAGTTTGAAGGCTTCGCGGTAGTTGATGAGTCCGCTTTCCATCGGGGCCGGCATGGTGATGTAGCTGTCACGGGCAACGTCTTCGTCGCGGATGTAGTTCTTCATGTGCCAGTAGTTCGAGTACGGCAGGGTCTTTGCCACCATCTCGCGCCAGTCCTCGATGGGCCGGTGCAGTCGGATGAGGTTGCCGAGGTCCGGGTTGAGGCCCACGTTGGCCAGGCCGATGTCCTGGACCAGTTGAACTGAAGAGTCAGCGGTTCCGAGGTACGTGTCCTCGTACATTTCCAAGGAAAGGAGGATGCCGGCGTCTGCTGCGTGCTGGCCGAGCTCACGGAGGCGGGAGACGGCGTTGCCCCACGCTTCCTTGTCCCCCACCGGGTCCTTGTATCCCTCGACGGTCCAGAACCACAGCTGCTTCTGCTGCTCCGGGGTGATGGCCTGGTGGAGTCCAAACGATACGACTTCGCAACCGAGCTCCGCGGCGGCGTCAATGGTCCGGTGGCTGTACGCCAGGTTCTCGGCCCAGTCCGTCGCGTGGATGACGCTGCGGCGGATGGCAGAGATGACCGGAACACCGATGCCCACTTCATCAGCGGTCTGCTTGAACTCGGCGAGGCGATCCTTGCTGAGGTCGCCCGGACGAACCCAGCTGTCAGTGAGGTCCGCGTTGGCAAAACCTGCGTCCTTCACTTCCTGGAGGACCGAGGCCCAAACGGAAGCATCGGCGTCGTTGACCTGCTGCCCCGCGGCGTCGGTGCCCGGGAACTGCAGGAGGGCCGCGGTAATGGGCCAATTCTCGGCGGTGTACGCCATGACGATCACTCCTTCGTGGAATCCTGTTTCCTATAGGATTTACGAATCAAGCAAGACTGTCAACCCTTTTCCGGAACTTCCTAGATCCTATATGTCTTACATATGCATGTGAAGGGGGTCACTGTGCGCACAAAGAAGGCCCGCCAGCGCAGCCGGCGAGCCCCTTGTCTAGTCCCGTGCTTAGTCCTCCGGCGCGTCAGCCATAGCCCGGCCACGGACCTTTTCGACGTGGTCAACCATCATCTCCGCGGCCTTCTCCGGGTCGCCGCCGAGCATGGCGTCAAGCACAGCCTGGTGCTCTGCAATGGCTTGCTCCGCATCAGTGATGCCCACTCCCCCGAACAGCCGGAAGCGCTGGATCTGGCCACCGAGGGTGTTGTAGGCCGCGAGCAGGAACTGGTTGTTGGCCTGCGCGGCGATGAGCTGATGGAACCGCTCGTCTGCCTCAAGGTAGCTGCGGTACTCGGCAAACGTGCCCCCACGAGGGGCGGTCTTGAGATCCTCCACGGCCCGCTTCAGGGCGTCCAATCCGTCCGGCGTCATGCGGGAACAAGCCAACTTGGCGTTAACGGGCTCGATGGACAGGCGGGCTTCCATGAGCTCCGCAAAGTCCTCCCGGGTGAATACGGGCGCCACCCGGTACCCTTTCAGCGCAACGCGCCGGACCATGCCAGTGTGCTCCAGGCGAGCCAGGGCTTCGCGCACCGGAGTGGGAGAAACGTCGAGTTCGCGCGCCATCCCGTCGATGCTCACGGCCGCCCCGGGCTCCAGGCGGCCGTCCATGAGCCACTCGAGGAGCGCTTCATAAACGTGGTCGGCCAACACTTGGCGGCTGACGGGAAAACCAGCGCGGGCACCAGCCGGGGAAGGATCAGACATGCCACAAATCCTATAGGAAAGCAGGCGCGGGACCGGTCATATTCCGCGCGGGCGGCCGCAAGGTTAAACCACGACGTCGGCACCCGGGCGGGCGCCGACGTCGTGGTTCTGCTGAGGTGCTTTGGCCTAACAGCGGATGACGGACCTAGTTCGCGTAGAACGGGTAGTCGGTGTAGCCCTCGGCGCCGTCGGCGTAGAAGGTGGAGGCGTCCGGCTCGTTGAGCGGCAGGCTTTCGCGCCAGCGGCGGGCGAGGTCCGGGTTGGCAATGGCGGGGCGGCCGACCACCACGGCGTCCGCGAGGCCGCCTTCGATGATGGCGAAGGCTTCGTCGCGGGTCGTAATTTCGCTGAACCCGGTGTTGACAAGGAACGTCCCATTGAAACGCTCCCGGAGATCCTGGACCAGGCTGCTCTTGGGGTCGTGGTGCAGGATGCTCAGGTAAGCGAGGTTCAGCGGTGCGATGGTGTCCACCAGGACTTCATATGTTGCCCGGACGTCAGCGGCATCGGTTTCCGCGATGCCCTGGACGTTGTGCTCCGGGGAAATCCGGATGCCCACACGGTTGGCACCGAGGGCTTCCACCACGGCGTTGACGGTCTCGATCACGAAGCGGGCCCGGTTCTCCGGGGAGCCACCGTAGCTGTCCGTGCGGATGTTGGAATTGGGCGCAAGGAATTCGTGCAGCAGGTAACCATTGGCGGAGTGGAGTTCCACGCCGTCGAACCCTGCCTCGATGGCGTTCTTGGATGCGGTGACGATTTCCTGAATGACACCCGGCAGTTCGTCGGTGCGGAGTTCGCGCGGGACCGGGTACGGCTGCTTGCCGCTGGGGGTGCGGACTTCGCCGTCGATGGCGACAGCGCTGGGACCAACGATCTCATTGCCGCCCGTGATGTCCGAGTGCGAAACGCGGCCACCGTGCATGACCTGCGCGAAGATGCGCCCACCCTCGGAGTGAACGGCCTCGGTGACTGTCTTCCAACCCGCGATTTGTTCGTCGGTGACGAGTCCGGGCTGTCCCGGGTATGACTGGCCGGCCGGAACCGGGTAGGTACCCTCGCTCACGATCAGCCCCAGGGAAGCCCGCTGCCTGTAATGCTCGGCGATCAACGGACCCGGCACGCCATTCTGACCCGCACGAAGACGCGTCAGGGGCGCCATCACCAGTCGGTTGGAAAGTTCAAGCTCGCCGAGGGCCAGGGGGGAAAACAGCATGCGCAGTTCCTTTCAGAATGAAACAGGTTCACTCTGCCCAACTGCAAGGCGTCTGCAACTATTCCGATAGAGGCGCAGATCACACGCACGTGTCAGCGCGGGAGGACTTACTCCGCGTTGCGGTTCTTCAGTGCGTCATCGAAGCACTCACAGAGGGCCAGCACCGCGACGAGGTGCGCTTCCTCCGCGTGGGCGGGGTCCGTGTTGACGCAGATGGCCTCATCGACCGACTGCGCCAGGTCCTTGGATTCCTTTCCGGTCAGAGCCCACACCCGCGCTCCACCAGACTTCGCGGCGGCAGCAGCATCCCTGAGGTCCTCGGTGATTCCCTTCGCGGCGAGCAGCACCACAATGTCTCCGCGTCGGACCTGATCCGAGATCCGGGCACTAATACTTCCTGCGGCCCCATCTGATCCGTCGGCGCCTTTGGGGATGTAGATCGCTTTGAAACCGGAACCGTCCCCGGGATCGTGGGCGGCAAGCTCGGAAGTGAATCTCTGGGCCTCGTGCGAGGACCCGTCACTGCCCGCGGCAAAGACAGTTCCACCGCGCAGCCTGACAAGTGCCAGCTGTTCGCCCCATTCGGCGAGCCTGGAAGATTCGCGCCGCAGTGCCGCTACTGCCGGGCCGATCTCCCCCAAATGCCCCAAAACGACGTCAACCGCGTGCCGGCTCGCCTTCGACTCAGCCGAGCGCACCGCCTGACCTGTTCGTCTCACCACGATGCTCACTTCCTGCCTCCGTTCCATGGAAACTATGAATTCCTGTCACCCTCGCGCGTTGAATCGTCACGCACTGAATCGTCACGTCCGTTGCGGTCGCGCCTCAGGCGCGCACCGTCGTCGACCGTTGCCTGGTCCCGACCAGTCGCGCGCTCCGTATGCTCATCGCGTTCCTCGTCTGCCCCGCGGCCATCCCTGACGTTGGGGTCCAGCTTGTCAGCGTGCCGAAGGTGCTCCTCGACCCGCTCATGCGCCTCGCCGGCCTTCTCCGCGTGGCGCTCCGCGTCCTTGCGAAGCCGGTTCGCCTCGACTTCCGCCTGGAGCGCGGCCGCTTCAGCCTGCGCCGACTCGGCTTTGGCTTGGTGTGCTCCGATGGCTTCCTCGGCTGCCTTCTCACGCAACTCCTCGGCCCGGTGCCGGTTCATCTCCGTTCTCGTACGGCGTCCGATCACCACTGCGGCAATCACCACAGCAATAACGACGACGGCCAACACGATAATGAGAACCAGTTGTCCCGTGTCCATGTGCACTACCTCCTGATGGGCGGCTTTTATGGGCGCCGCTCGTGGCCCACGCTGTGCTTGATACTCGAAGTGTGGCCCAATCAGACCATCTCGAAACTACGGGCTCTCAGGCCGGCAGCTCCATCCGGAATCCGCAGCGGCATTGAATCACGCGCGTCTTCAGGTAAACGTCCAGCAAGCCGTCGTCCACGTCCTCAGTGGTCATGGGGGCGTATACGCTCCGGGTGGACGATTTCGCGAAGGTCATGGCTTCTCCGCAGTGAAAGTACGTCCCACCGAATTGGAGCAACCCGGAAACGCTTCCGCTGCGGTTGAGGACCGCGGCAACGTCATGGAACGCAGCGTTGTGGGCGTACGACGCCTCGCAGGCCAGGCAGCTATAGGACACCCGGACCATCAAATCGCCGGCATGCGGGTCAATGGATTCGATGGTTTCCAGATCCAAGTGATCAGCGGACCGGCATTGGCTGCACCGGAGGGGTTCGGCGTGAGGACGGGTTGCGTCCCCTGGAACCAGAGGGTTTTTCATTGACGGCAATGCGGACACTCCTCGGTCATCTCTGCCCGAAACTCTCCCTTGCCCACCATGTTAACACCGATGGTCAGATTACTTATGGTTTTATTTGCCGGTAGTTTCGGGATGGCCGGCGCTCACTCAGCGTCGAAGACGTCCCTGATCCCACGTTTTGAACCCCCGGACGATCAGGCCAAATGCTTCCCACCCGTGACGCCAATGACCGATCCCGAGATATAGCTGGAATCCTCACTGGCCAACAACACATAGGTCGAAGCAAGTTCGGCCGGCTGCCCCGCACGGCCCAGCGGGGTGTCCTGCCCGAACGCCTGGATCTTTTCCACGGGCTGGGTGGGCGGCTGCAGCGGGGTCCACACCGGACCTGGGGCCACAGCGTTGACGCGGATGCCCTTCGGCCCCAGTGATTCCGCCAAGGAAAAGGTCATGCTGTTGATCGCTGCTTTGGTAGCGGCGTAGTCGATCAGGGACGGGCTTGGGTGGTAGCCCTGGATGGACGAGGTGTTGATGATGGCGGAGCCCGGCTGCAGGTGAGGGAGGGCAGCCTTGGTGAGCCAGAACAGGGCGTAGACATTGGTCTTGAACGTCCGGTCAAACTGATCGGTGCTGAGGTCTTCGATTCCTTGGCTTGTTGTCATCTGGAACCCGGCGTTGTTCACCAGGACGTTGAGCCCACCGAAATCCATCACGGTCTGGGCAATGACCTCCTGACAGAACTCCTCGTCCCGCAGGTCGCCTGGTAATGCCAATGCCCTGCTTCCGGCGTCTTCAATCAGCTGGACCGTGTGCTCGGCGTCCTGCTCTTCTTCGGGCAGGTAGGTGAACGCAACATCGGCACCTTCCCGGGCAAAGGCGATGGCCACGGCCTTGCCGATTCCGCTGTCGCCGCCGGTGATCAGGGTCCGGCGGCCCAGCAGGCGGTGGTGGCCCACATAGCTTTGCTCGCCATGGTCGGGCCGTGGGTTCATGGCCTCGGTCCAGCCGGGGTAATCCTGGGTTTGTGGCTCGAATTCACCCGACGGGTATTTGGTGCGGGGATCCGCGCTCTCCCCGTCAGGAGCGTAGGACCCGGACGCCACATTGTTGACCAAGGCCATGGCGATGTCCTCGTCAAGGTCTGTCTTCTCCGTTTGTTCGTTCCGGATCTCCTCAGCCATGGTCTCAGTGTAAGCATCCTGACTATTTTTGGAGTCCATTCAGGAAGTACCCAGAATTGCTCGATAGCCTAGCAATTGTCAGCGTTTGATTACATCGAAGGAGGGCCCATGGGACTCGGAGACAAGATCAGCAACAAGGCACAGGAAGTCACCGGCAAGGCAAAGGAAGCCTTGGGCGACGCCACCAACAACGAGAAACTGCAGGCCGAGGGTGTCGCTGACCAAGCGGCGGCCAAGACCAAGCAGGCCGGCGAGAACGTCAAAGACGCCGCAAAGGACGCCTTCGACAAGTAAGCCCCTGGCCCCGCAAACACAGCACTAAACACACAGCAGAACGCCCCGGCTCCTTTCCTGGAAGCCGGGGCGTTCTGCGTGCACCCAAGTAGGTCGCAGATCAGGTCCTACTGAGCTCTCAAAACGACCTGCTCTGACACCTGGTTGGGTTCGGGAAGAGGCTACTTTTGGGCCGGGAGCACCAGCTCGCCCGACTTATCCGTGGACAAGGCAAGGGACGAGATGTACTGGGGTTCGCCGTCGGGCCCGTCCTGACCGGACCGGAGCATGTCCGGGCGTTCGAACTCAAGGCCCGTGACGTGGCAGAGAAGCTTCGCGTCGCTCGGGTTGCCGTCGGCATCGAACATGGGGAGGTCGATGCCGTCGTCAGTCCGGCGCAGGTAGTAGCGGCCCTTCGTGGCAAGGGCGAGAACGGGCGGCAGCACCAGGGCCAGACCCACCGCGAAGATGGGCGAGAACGGCTGGACACCGGAACCGAACGCCCCGAAGAACACCGCGATGGAGACTCCCGCTGAGACCAGCATGGACACGAAGCCCACCGGGTTCACGGCGTAGAGCATGCCGCGGCGGAACTCCGGAACCTTGGGCGAGATCTTCAGCAGGTACTTGTTGATCGCGATATCGGAGGCAACCGTGACCACCCAGGCCATAGCGCAGTTGGCGTAGAAACCGAGGATGGTGTTGAGGAACTCGAACATGTTCGACTCCATCAGGATCAGCGCGATGACCAGGTTGACCACCACGAACACCATGCGGCCCGGGTAGGTCTTGGTGATGCGGGTGAAGGAGTTGGTCCAGGCCAGCGAACCCGAGTAGGCGTTGGTGACGTTGATCTTGATCTGGGAAATAACCACCAGCACCACAGCCAGTGTCATCGCCAGCCATGCCGGCATCATCTCCTCGTAGACGCCCAGGAACTGGTGGACCGGCTCATTCGCGGAAGAAGCAGCTGCGGGGTCCAGCTTGGCAATGAGGTAGATCGCGATGAACAGGCCAATGATCTGCTTGATGGCACCGAAGATGACCCAGCCCGGTCCGGCGAGGATCACGGCGCGCCACCAGGCACCCTTGTTCTCGGCGGTCTTGGGCGGCATGAAGCGAAGGTAGTCGATCTGCTCAGCGATCTGCGCCATCAGGGACAAACAAACACCTGCGGCCAGCATCACCGAGGCCAGGTTGGGGCCGCCCCCGCCGGACGCGCCGGTGAAAGCGAAGAAGGCATCGATACTCTCGGGGTGCGACAGCAGCAGGTAGCCAACGGGAACCACCATCAGCAACAGCCAGAGCGGGGTGGTCCACACCTGCAACGTAGCGAGTGTCTTCATCCCATAGATCACCAAGGGAATGATGATGATGGTGGACACTGCGTAGCCGATCCATTGAGGGATACCCAGGCCCAACTGCAACCCCTGGGCCATGATGGAGCCCTCGAGGGCGAAGAAGATGAACGTGAAGGTGGCGAAGATGATGTTGGTGACCACCGAGCCGTAGTAGCCAAAGCCCGAGCCTCTGGTGATGAGGTCAAGGTCGATGTTGTACCGGGCGGCGTAGTAGGCCAACGGGAACCCGGTGGCGAAGATGATCACGGCCGCCACAATGATGCCAAAGATCGCATTCACCGTTCCGTACGCGATGCCGATGTTCGCGCCGATCGAAAAGTCGGCCAGGTAGGCGATGCCACCCAGCGCGCTCGTGGCCACCACACCGGCGCTCCACTTCCGGTAGGAGCGCGGGGCGAAGCGGAGCGTGTAATCCTCCAGGCTCTCCTTCGCTGCACTCATTGCGTCGGAGTTGCCGGCTGCTGGAGCACCCGAGGTGCCGGTTCCGACGGCGGTGCTTGCCGCCGTCGTCGGCTCCAGTGTGGCGGTACTCGTCTTGTCGTCGATCATTCGTGGTCGCTTTCGTCGGGGTCTGTGCCTCGCCCCCGACGCTAGTCACGCAGCGCGTCAATTCAGTCACGTCCATGTTTCACAGCTGTAACTTCTGCACCAGGCGCCCTGGGCAGTCAAGTCCAAAATCAACCACCCGCGTTTGTACGCACCCCACAAAATCGCCCTTCACCAGCGCGGATACCGTCAAGGACATGAGCACCCAAGCAACCCAGGAATCCCGGGAAACCACCACCTACGCCATCCTGGACACCGCCCGCGAGCAGGTCCTCGAACGCGGCGAGGGCCTGACCGAAGCCCAACTCATCGAGATCCTTGAGCTCCCCGACGACGCCATCCCCGCAGCCCTGCAACTGGCCCACGAGGTTCGCCTCAAGCACTGCGGCGAGGACGTGGAAGTGGAGGGCATCATCTCCATCAAGACCGGCGGCTGCCCCGAGGACTGTCATTTCTGCAGCCAGTCCGGCCTGTTCGACTCCCCTGTACGCGGTGTCTGGCTGGACATTCCGGAACTGGTCAAGGCCGCCAAGGAGACCGCCGCCACGGGGGCCACGGAGTTCTGCATCGTCGCAGCCGTGCGCGGGCCCGACATCAAGCTCATGAACCAGATCAAGTTCGCGATCGACCGTATCAACGAAGCAGTGGAGATCAACATCGCCTGCTCGCTTGGCATGCTCACGCAGCGGCAAGTGGACCAGCTGGCCGAGTGGGGCGTCCACCGGTACAACCACAACCTTGAAACGGCCCGGAGCTACTTCCCCGAGGTTGTGACCACCCATAGCTACGAAGAACGCCTGGAAACGTGCGCCATGGTCAAGGCCGCCGGCATGGAACTGTGCTGCGGCGCCCTGATCGGCATGGGCGAATCAGTGGCCCAGCGTGCCGAACTCGCAGCCCAGCTCGCGGCCCTTGAACCCCACGAAGTCCCGCTCAACTTCCTCAATCCCCGCCCCGGAACACCCCTGGAGAACCAAGGCATCATGGACGGCAAGGACGCCCTCCGTGCCATCGCGGCGTTCCGGCTCGCCATGCCCCGCACCGTGCTCCGCTATGCCGGCGGCCGTGAACTCACCCTCGGCGACCTCGGCACCCGCGAGGGCCTGCTCGGCGGAATCAACGCTGTCATCGTGGGCAACTACCTCACCACCCTGGGGCGCCCCGCGGACGCCGACCTGAACCTGCTGGTGGAGCTCAACATGCCCATCAAGGAATTCCAGAAGTCGCTGTGACCACCGCAGACTTCCAACAGTTTTGCGGGCATTGCGGCGGTAACGTCCATGGCAGCGGTGACAGCCCGACGTCGGACTCCCAGCAAAACTGCCACCAGCGGCTGGCGATGGAGCCGCCGCGCTTCTGCCCGCAGTGCCGCCGCCGCATGAAGGTCCAGGTCACGCCGCTGGGGTGGACCGCGGACTGTTCCAGGCACGGACGGCTGGCATCATGAGCACGCTGATCGAGCGTGACCGCGCGAGCCTATGGCACCCTTACGCGCCTGCCTCCCCGACGCTTCCCCTGTGGGAGGTGGAAGCGGCCGACGGCGTGGCGCTGCGGCTTCGCGACGAACGGGGACGAACGCATGAGGTGCTGGACGCGATGTCGTCGTGGTGGTCGGTGATCCACGGCTACCGGAACCCCGTCATGGATGCCGCCCTCCAGCGCCAGCTCAGCAGTTTCAGCCACGTGATGTTCGGCGGGCTCACGCACCAGCCCGCCGTGGAACTCGCGGAAAGCCTGCTGTCCATGGCGCCGGGCGAACCGGGGAGGCGCCTGGAACGGGTGTTCCTGGCAGATTCGGGATCCATCTCGGTCGAGGTCGCGCTCAAACTGGCGGTGCAGTTCCAGACGGCAACCGGCCGGCCCACGCGGCAGAGTTTCCTGACCATCCGTGGCGGTTACCACGGGGACACGTTCGCGGCCATGGGCGTCTGCGATCCTGTGGACGGCATGCATTCGTCCTTCCCAGGGTTGCTGGCCCGCAACGTCTTCGCGCCCCGCCCACCTGCGGCCGCAACAGCCACCCCCGCCGGAATCGAGGAATGGCGGGCCGCCGTGGAGCGCCTTGCCGTGGAGCATTCCAACGAACTCGCCGCGATTATCGTGGAGCCATTGCTTCAAGGCGCAAGCGGCATGTTCATGTACCCGGCCGAGTGCGTTCGGATCCTGCGTGGGATCGCGGACCGCCACGGACTGCTGCTGATCCTGGACGAGATCGCCACGGGTTTCGGGCGAACCGGTGAACTCTTCGCCGCGGACCACGCACGCGTCGTCCCGGACATCATGTGCGTCGGCAAAGCGCTCACCGGCGGTTACCTCACCTTGGCTGCGACGCTGTGTACCGGCGACGTTGCCCGGGCGGTATCTTCCGGAGGCGCCGGGGCACTCCTGCACGGTCCCACCTTCATGGCCAATCCCCTGGCGTGCGCCGCCGCCAACGCAAGCCTCGGCATCCTTGCCACGGGAGCTTGGCGAGAGGACGTGGAACGCGTTGGCACCGCACTTGCCGAGGGTTTGGCCCCGGCGATGACGCTCGACGCCGTTGCCGGCGTCCGTACCTTCGGCGCCGTGGGCGTCATCGAATTGAGGGACGCGGTGGATGTGACCGCGGTGACGAAGGCCGCCGTCGAGCACGGCGTGTGGGTTCGCCCGTTCCGGAACCTGGTCTATGCGATGCCGCCGTACATTAGTTCCGCCGTTGAAGTGCGCGCGATGGCCGCTGGCATGGTGGCCGCCGTGGCGGAAACCTCCCACCAGGTGGTGGCCGCGTGAGCACTGCCATGGCCACGTGGCTGCAGGAACAGGCCCGGGTCCGCGAGCGCCGGGGTTTGGTGAGGACGCCTCAAGTTCGCCGGGCGGACCACCGGATGATCGACCTCGCCAGTAACGACTACCTCGGCTTGGCCACGGATCCCAGGCTCGCCGAAGCCGCGCGGGAAGCCATCGCCAAGTGGGGCACGGGCGCCACGTCGTCCCGACTGGTAACGGGCACCACCGCGCTGCACCTGGAGTTGGAGCACGGACTCGCTGAGCTGACAGGGATGGACGCCGGGCTGGTTTTCTCCTCCGGTTACCTGGCGAACCTTGGAGTCACTACCGCCCTCGGCGGCCCGGGGGCATTGATTGTTGCCGACACGCAGTGCCATGCCTCGCTGATCGATGGCTTCCGGCTGAGCCGCTCCGAGGTGAAGGAATTCACGCACAACAGCGTGGCGGACGCGGCGGAAAAACTGGCCAAACGTACCCAACCACGGGGGATCATCGTCGTGGAGTCCATTTATAGCGTGGGCGGGGATGCCGCACCGCTACTGGAACTCCTGGACCTGGCCGAAGCCCATGACGCCGTGCTGCTGGTTGACGAAGCCCACAGCCTGGGCGTCGCGGGCTCCGGGAAGGACGCCGGACGTGGCGCGATCGCGGGAACCGGATTGGCCGGCCATCCCAACGTCGTCGTCACAGCCACCCTGTCCAAGGCACTTGGCAGCCAAGGCGGTGCCGTGCTGGGCCCAGCCCTGCTCAGGGAGCACCTGGTGAACAGGGCCCGAAGCTTCATCTTCGACACAGCACTCGCTCCCCCGGCGGCGGCCGCGGCGCTCGCTGCCATCGGCGTCGTGCGTGCCGAACCGTGGCGTGCAGCGGCTGTCCACCACAACGCAGCTGCCATGGCTGCCCACCTTCAGCCTGCGCTGGAGAGGCTCGGCAGCGCCGTCGAACGCTCCGCCGGAGCAGTCCAGTCCATCCCGATGCCCTCCGCTGCAGAGGCTCTCGCTGCCAGCGGGGCCGCCCATGCGGAGGGCGTCCTTGTGGGGTGCTTCCGCCCACCGTCCGTCCCGGATGGGGTGTCCCGCCTTCGCCTCACGGCCAGGGCCACCCTCACCCCGGCTGACATCGACCACGCCTGCGCGACGTTGCGCGGCATTCTGGAGAGAACATCATGAAACTGCCTCCCATCGTCCTGGTCACCGGCACCGATACCGGCGTCGGTAAGACCATCACGACGGCGGCCGTCACCGCTGCCCTTCATCAGAGGGGCCGGACGGTTGCCGTTTACAAGCCCTGCCAGAGCGGAAATGTGGTGGGCGATTCCGATTGCGCCGAGGTGACCCGCTTGGCGGATCCGCTCACGACGGAGGCTGGCGTCGTTCTCCAAGAGCCCATGGCACCCGTCCCTGCAGCCGTCCTCGATGAGGTCACCCTGCCACTGCTGGACGTTCACGCCGGACGGATCCGTGAGCTGTCAGCAGCGCACGATCACGTGCTGGTGGAGGGCGCCGGCGGACTGCTGGTGGAGTTGGATCACGACGGCGGGACGCTGGCCGATCTGGGAACCCGGCTGGGCGATTCGGCTGCTTTTGTTGTGGTGGCGCGGTCCGCCCTGGGCACCTTGAACCACACGGCGCTGACGCTGGAGGCCTTGGACCGAAGGACCTTGCCGGTAGTGGGAGTGGTTCTCGGAAGCTGGCCGGTGACGCCGGGCGCGGTGGAGCGGAGTAACAGGGCTGCCATCACCTCGTGGCCGGTTCCATTCCTTGGTGCCATCCCGGTTGATGCCTCCGGACTGGATCCTGCCGATTTCCGCGCCCATTCATGCGCATGGCTTGAGGGGCTGCCGGCATGAGCGCGGCAGCAACCACCGAGGTGGGTCTTCCCGAGTCCGGCGCCTGCCCTTACCGGGTGCTCCGGAACCCGGATACTGTCCGCGAAGTGCTGCACAGGCCGCAGGACTTCAGCCCGGCCAACGCTCTGCTGGCCGTGACGCCGTTGAGCGGACGGGCGCTGCGGGTGCTGCAGAAGGCCCGGTTTGCGCTTCCGCCGGTCCTGGCCAGCAACGACACCGGGACACACGCAGGCATCCGCAAGGTAGTGGCGGGTTTCTTCACGCCAGCCAAAGTGGCAGCGATGGAACCCCGCATTCGTGCCTTGGCGCGCGAAGCAGCTGCCCGTGCCGCGCAACTGATGGCCTCCGGAGGGAGCGTGGACCTGGTGCAGGCCGTGGCCGCCGATCCCCCGGCCATCGTGATGCTGGAGATGCTAGGGTTGCCGGTCCGCGACGTGCCGGCGTTGAAAGCGTGGAGCCTGGACTCGTTGGAACTGTTCTGGGGCTGGCCGGATGAGGACCGGCAACTCGAGCTGGCCCACAGCGCCGCTGACTTCTACTCCTGGCTCAGGGAATTGGTGTTGGAATCGGTGGCATCGCCGGAACCCAACCTCTTCAATGCGCTGGCCCGCCACGGTCTCAGCACTCCCGGGATCTGCTCTCTGGGCTACTTCCTACTGATCGCTGGACAGGAGACCACCACGCAACTGATCAGCACCACGTTGTTCCGCCTGGCCGAAGGGTCCCGTGGCATCTCCTGGTGCGAAGCCGCTTCCGCCTCCAAGGCCCGCGACCTGGTCCGCCACGTCCTTGCAACGGAGTCGTCCGTGCCCACGTGGCGACGGGTGGCCAGCCAGGACACGGAGCTGGACGGTCAGCGTATCCCGGCGGGTGAGGAGATTCTCTTGGAGCTGACGGGCAATCATGGATTCCCTTGGGCAGATACTGCCGGCGCCGATACTGCCGGCGCCGATCGTCCGGGCCCCACACCCTACGGCCTCGCCTTCGGCTCCGGGATCCACCGGTGCCTGGGTGCCAAGCTCGCCGAGCTGGAGGCCGCCGTCGTCGTTCATGAAACGGCAGCTGCCCTCAAGGGTGTCCGGCTTCGGGACTCAAACCCGGATTGGCTCCGGTTGTTGTCCTTCCAGGCGCCCAGGACAGTAACCCTGGAGTTTTTGTACAGCTAATGCCTCTAAAACCCGGTCTTAGGGGCAAGAGGTGTACAAAAACTCCGCCTGGGTAGGCTGGATGCATGGGCGAGAGCCGGGACCTCCTGACGCCTGATCAGCGCAGCCGCAACATGTCCAAAATCCGCGGCAAGGACACCAAACCTGAGTTGCTGGTCCGCAAGCTCCTGCACGCGAAAGGGTACCGGTACCGGCTGCACGGCCAGGCCGGGGCGGCGAAGCTGCCGGGGCGTCCGGACTTGGTGTTCGCGGGACGGCGCAAGGTCATTTTCGTCAACGGCTGTTTCTGGCATTTCCATGACTGCCGGGTCGGGCAGCATGCGCCAGCGGCCAATGCCGGGTTCTGGGAAGCCAAGCGAACCCGGACCCGTCAACGCGATGCCGAGCAACGGGAGCAGCTGGCTGCGGGAGGCTGGGACGTGCTGACGGTATGGGAGTGCCAGCTGAAGGACCGGTCAGTACTGGAAGACCGGCTCACGGAGTTTCTGGATGGGCAGCCTGGGAACCCCTCCGGCTATCGCGCAGGCGGAGCAGATGGGGCGGACGTGACCGACTGATCAGTAGCTGCGGGACGGGTGCTCTGTTCCCAGAGTGCGAACGCTGCGGTGCCACCGATGCCAAGGAGAACGGTCATGCAAAAGACGATGATGACCATGAGGCCTGGTGCTGGACGAGCACTACTGTTCATGCTGTTTCCCGTTCCTTGATTCAAGCCTGGAATCCCCCGGATCCGCGATCTTTCAGCTGCTCGTCCCAACTCTGTGGGCCGGTGATCAAGACTCCCTCTGAGTCCGCTCAAGATTGGATCAAGCTTTGCTTTTATGGCGCGTCGGCAGTTGAACGGGTCCTACTGTTGAATCGTGAATCTATTGTTTGGAGGCGGGAGGAGTCTGGTGTCTGAGTATGACGAGTGCACAGACGCCCTGGTGGATCGCACCGTCCTGACCGAACTCCAGGCTGAGCTTGGCGGAGACCAAGCCATCATCGGCGCCTTCGTCCGTAACTACGTAGCCCTCCTGCCGTGGCGGGTTTCGCGGCTTCATCGTGCCTTGGAAAACCTGGACATGGAAGACGCCATGGACGCTGTCCTGAGCTTGAAGACCTCCAGCCACATGGTGGGTGCCATCTGCATGAACCGGCTGGCGACAGAGCTCGAGATCAGCATCCGGCTCCTGCCCAACGCGGACCACCTTTACGAACTCGCTCCGCAGGTCAGCGAAATCGACCTTTACGTGCGCGGGACCATCAGCGAGCTTGAAACACCACTCCTGTAAATTTCTTCACCTTATTGAAGAGAAACCATTGACTCGCTAAAGATCTTCACTATAGTTGTGTGAGTTAGCTCACCAACGAAGGATGCGGCAATGACTACCGAGACTCCTGCTCCACCGGCCACCAGCGAACTGCTGGCGACCGTCGGAAACAAGGTGCGCACCATGCGCAAGGCAAAGGGAATGACCTTGGCCCAACTCTCGGACATCACCGGCCTTAGCCAGGCGATCGTCAGCCAAATCGAACGCGGCATGGCCAACCCTTCCTTCACCACACTCGCTCAATTGGCCCACGGCCTGGACATCCCGGTGGGAAGATTCTTCATCGGCCAGGAAGAATCCAAGTCTCCCGTGGTCCGCAGGTCCGATCGACGCAACCTTAAGAACGTCACCCGCGAATCCGTGGGTGAAGCAGTGCACGAGCTGCTCACCCCGAACCGCGACGGCAGCATCGAAGCGCAGTGGATCAGCACGCCCCCAGGGCACGACACCAGCGACACCCCCTTTACCCACAGCGGTGAAGAGTTCTGCTACATCATCTCCGGCCGTAAGGACGTCTATCTCAACGGCGTCTGCTACAGCCTTGAAGAGGGCGACTCCATCACCTACTCCTCAGAGATTCCCCACTGGTACAAGAACAGCTACGAAGAGGTATGCGTAGCCATCTGGGTCAACGCACCACACGCGTGGTAACCCTGCCGCCCCGACACGGCGCCAGCGTTTTCCCTTAACTGTCCGGACACGACACCGTGGCCGCTGACAATCCTTGCCACTTTCGCATCAAGCGCCTTCTCCAACAGGCGTTCCTGCGTCATACCCTCCCACGCCCTCCTGGGCGTCAGCGTAAGGACACTTCCATGCTCGACACCACAACGACGGACAACGTAGTCCCATCACCAAGCACCACCCATTCATCTCCCCGGAAGAACGCAAAATTCACCCCGGAAGTCCGCAAAGGCCTGCTGGGCCTGGGCCTCGGAAACGCCCTGGAATGGTACGACTGGATGGTCTTCGGACTCCTGTCCGCCTTCATCGGCCCCAACTTCTTCCCCAACACCGATCCACTCTCCGCAACGCTGAACGCCTTGGCCGTGTTCGCCGTCGGATTCGCGTTCCGTCCCCTGGGCGGCATCCTGCTGGGAACCCTGGCCGACCGTATCGGCCGCCGCCGCGTCATGCTGCTCTCCATCATGTTGATGGCCGGAACAACGCTGATCATCGCCGTCACTCCGAGCTATGCGACCATCGGCCCCGCTGCGGGAATCATCCTGCTGGTTTGCCGCGTCCTGCAAGGCATTTCCACCGGCATTGAGGCTCCGCTGTCCACCTCGCACGCCGTTGAACTCGCCCCAGAGGGTCGGGAAGGCTACGTGGCCGGCATCATGTCCTTCTACGTCAACATCGGCATCCTGCTCGCCTCGCTCATCAGCTTCCTCTGCAGCCTGGTCCTGGGCGGAGCCGCCATGGCCGACTGGGGCTGGCGCGTACCGTTCATCATCGGCGCCCTCTTCGGATTCGTGGTTCTCTACCTCCGCCGTTCCCTGCCGGAAACGCTCAAGGCCGAGGAAATGGCCACCAACACCCCCCGCGCAGTGTGGTCCGGAGTCCGTAAGCACTGGCTGTCCGTCCTGGCCATCATCTTCGTGGTGGGCGCAGCACAGGCCTACAACTACGCCTGGAACGTCGGGCTCCCCAGCGCAGCACGCAGCGGATTCAAGGAAGATCCCACCGCCGTCTTCGCCCTCACCACCATCCTGGGCGTCATCCTGGTGGTCGGCAGCTGGGTCATCGGCAAGCTGGCCGACGGCAAGGCAATGTCCAAGTGGTTCCTCGTCACCCGAATCCTTGCCATCCCGTCCGTATTCCTCATGCTGATGTACGTCCAGCCAGGCATCGGCGGCTTCGCGGCCGTACTTCTTGGCGGCTCCATTGTCCTGGTCCTGAACATGACCCTCTACAACGTGGTCAGCTCGTCCCTGATGCCCAAGAACATCCGCGGCACGGGCGTGGCCCTGGGCTACGGCATCGGCGTTGCCCTCTTCGGCGGCACTGCTTCCTATCTTCTGGTCTGGTTCCAATCGCTGAACCTCACCTGGGTTTTCCCGGTCTACGTGGCCGTCCTGTCCATCCTCAGCATCGTCTTCTACCTCGCCGCACGCCGCAGCAACGGCATCTTCGTCGGAAAGTAAGGAACCTCCCATGAACGCTCTGAACTCACTGGAACTCAGCACCACGACGGCGGACCTCACCGCTCCGGTCATCTCACGCTCCAATGTCCTGGTAGTTGGTGGTGGTCCCGCCGGCGTGGCCGCTGCCGTCACCGCGGCCCGTTCGGGCGCCAAGGTCACCCTGCTGGAACGCTACTCATCCTTGGGCGGCCTCGCCTCCGGCGGTATGGTCCTGGTTCTCGATGACATGATCAACGGCCAGGAAATCACTGTCACGGGCATCGTCTCCGAGTACGTCGAACGCCTCCAGAAGCTCGGCTTGGCAATCGTCCCGCCGGCAGATGACCGCAAGACCTCCGAGGAACTCTGGAACAAGTGGGGCCGCTACGGCACCTTCGACTTCCACTCCCACACCAACCCCAAGCCCATCTGCTACGCCGCCGCCTTCGATCCCGATGGCTGGAAGCGCGTCTCCAACGACCTCGTCCGCGAGGCAGGCGTGGACCTCCGCCTGCACTCCTGGTTCTCCCGCCCCATCGTGGACAACGGCGTGATCAAGGGCGTCATCTGCGAAACCAAGCTTGGCCCACAGGCCTTTATGGCCGACGTCGTCATCGACACCACCGGTGACATCGACGTCGCCTCCCGTGCCGGCGCCAGCTACGCCAAGGACAACTACCTCACCACCTTGGTCTTCCGCCTGGGCAATGTGGACACCAACGCCGCAGAGGCCTTCGAGCAGGCCAACCCCAAGGAAGCCCGCGCCATCAACCGCAAGATCAAGCGCCTCCTTGGCGGCGCCTGGGAACTGTGGTGGCTCAAGACCCCCATCGACGGCGTGGTGTGGTGCAACGCCCCCCACATGACCGGTTTCGACGGCGTCGATCCCGCCGACATGACTGCCGCCGAATTCGCCGCCCGGGACCGCATCTCCGAAGCGGTGGACTACGTCCGCGCCAACCTCCCCGGCTTCGAAAACTGCTACATGCTGGACGTCGCCTCCCAGATGGGCGTCCGCCAGACCCGCCTCCTGCAGGGCGAGTACGTCATGACCAAGGACGACGTCACACAGCGCCGCCACTTCGAGGACACCGTGGCCCGCGGCCGCGACTACTACTACCCGTACCGCTCGCTCCTGCCCAAGGAAGTGGACCAGCTCCTGGTGGCCGGCCGCCACTACTCCGCAACGCCGGAGGCGCAGAAGATGTCCCGCGAGATCCCGCCCTGCATGGCCATGGGCCAGGCCGTCGGCGTCGCAGCAGCCCTCGCCGTGGAGAACAACCTCCTGGTCCGCGACGTCTCCGCGCTGGACATCCAGCAGGGCATGCGCCGCCACGGTGCCGACCCGGGCGACGTCCCGTCGTCGAACGCTACCGTCGACGCAACCGCTGCGGTGCCGGCATGAGCACCGTGACCGTAGAACCGGAACAGCAGGAAAGCACGACGGCGGCACTCGCCGCCGCTGCCCCGGCAACGATGCCGCTCCCACTGGATGGCATCAAGATCGTCGACTTTACGCAAGTGTTCATGGGCCCGTCCTGCACGCAACTGCTGGGTGACTACGGTGCGGACATCATCAAGGTGGAACGCCCCGGCGCCGGTGACATCTCGCGCAACTCCTTCCCGGACCAGGACGGCCAGGACAACCCGATCTTCCTGTCCATCAACCGCAACAAGCGCAGCGTCTCCGTCGACACCCGCACCGAAGAAGGCCGCGACGTGTTGCACAGGCTGCTGGCCGATGCAGACGTAGTGGTCAGTAACTTCCGCTCCGGTGTCATGGAGCGCATGGGCTTCGGCTACGAAGAGCTCAAGGCCACGAACCCGGGGATCATCTGGGCATCGGGCACCGGTTTCGGCCCGGACGGTCCCTACTCGCACAAGGGCGGCCAGGACGCGATCGCGCAGGCATACTCCGGTGTGATGTGGCGGCGCGAGTCCGAGGACACCAAGCCGGCCATCTACCCCACCACCTTGTGCGACTACATCACCGGCATGCACCTCATGCAGGGCATCCTGCTGGCGTTGCGCACCCGGGAAAGCTCCGGAGTTGGCCAGCGTGTGGAGGTGACCATGTATGACTCCATGCTGCACCTGCAGATGCAGGAGGCGTGCATGCAGCTCAACCGCGGTTACGAGGTCAACTGGGGTGCCATGCCCCTGAGCGGCGTCTTCGAAACCACTGATGGTGCCGTGTGCATGGTGGGCGGTTTCACGCCGGACCCGCTGGCCCGGATCTCCGACGCCCTGGGGCTGGATGAGGACCTGACGCAGCGTCCGGAATTCTCCAGCCTGGAACAGCAGTTCAAGAACAAGCCGGCGTTGCAGGCGATCTTCCGGGAGCACATCGCCACCAACTCCACCGAGTACTGGACCCACCAACTCGAGGAGCAAGGGCTGCTCAACGCTCCGGTGCACACCTTGGAGCAGGCGTTGGCGGATGCACAGACAGAAGCCAACGGCATGATCGTGGAAGCCGAACACCCCTCAGTAGGCACGGTCCGGATGCTGAACGCTCCCATCCGGCTCTCGGCAACGCCTCCCAGCATCCGTCGTGCAGCGCCCCGCCTGGGCGAGCACAACGTGGAGGTCTTGTTGGAGAACGGCTTTGACCAGGAAACCATCGAACGCCTGCAGCAGCTGGGGGTCCTCCGATGACGGCTGTTGTGGAGTCCCGCGTTGACACCGTGACCCTGACCATAGAGAACCACGTGGCAACGGTGGTCATCGATCGCCAGCATGTCCTCAACGCCGTCGATGCCACCGCCCAAGCCCGGCTCAACGGGATCTGGGACCAGCTGGAGAACGATCCATCAGTGCGTGTCGTCGTGATCACGGGCGCCGGATCCCGTGCCTTCTCGGTGGGCGCGGACATGTCTGCCTCCGCCGTGGACAAGACGGGCCTTGAATACTGGGCCGGCCTGGATCCCAACGGCTTCGGCGGCCTGAGCCTGCGCACCACCCTCGATATCCCGGTGATCGCCCGAGTCAACGGCTACGCCCTGGGCGGCGGTATGGAGATGGTGCTCGGCGCAGACATCGTGGTGGCGGCCGATACCGCGAAGTTCGGTTTGACCGAGCCTCGCGTGGGGCGGTTGGCGCTCGACGGCGGCATCCACCAGTTGGTGCGGCGGATCCCGCACACGCAGGCCATGGGCATGCTGCTGACCGGCCGGAAAGCCGACGCCGCGGAAATGCACTCCATGGGCCTGGTCAACGAGGTGGTTCCGGCTGAAGAGCTGGACGCCGCGGTGCAGCGCTGGGTGGACCAGATCGTTGCCTGCGCCCCCACGTCGGTCCGGGCAGTGAAGCAGATGGTCACACAGACCACCCATCTCACGGCGAAGGAAGCCCGCGGCCTTCGACTGCCAGCCCTCATGGCTGCCTTGGACAGCGAAGACTCAGCCGAAGGCGTCCGCGCTTTCCAGGAAAAACGCCCGCCTGTCTGGCCGGGCCGCTAAGTAATCCGCCTTCCCGTATTTTGCGGTTTGCACTGAAAGGAACCAACCATGACGCAATTCTTTGCGCCCAAAAACAGAGAATCCCTGCCTGCAGGCGTGTGGGGCGTCGTAGCCACACCGTTCCAAGGCAGCACACTGGACGTTGACCTGGACAGTCTGGCCGGGCTTGTGGAGCACTACGAAGCCATCGGCGCCACCGGGCTCACCGTCCTGGGCGTCTTCGGCGAAGCAGCCGCGCTCACGGCCGAGGAACGCCGGGATGTCCTGGAAACCGTGGTCGAATGCACCTCGCTCCCTTTGGTCGTTGGCGTGACCGCCCTGGCCACCCGCACTGCCATCGAGGAAGTACTTGCTGCCCAGGAAGTGGCCGGCAGCCGGCTCGCGGCCGTGATGGTTCAGGCCAACTCTGCCAAAGCTGGGACGGTGATTGACCATCTGGAGGCCATTCACCGTGCTACCGGCGCCAAGGTGGTCCTGCAGGATTACCCACTGGCCAGCGGTGTCAGCATCGCGACGTCCGCGCTGATCTCCGTGGTCAACGCCTGCGAGTACGTGATCGCCGTTAAGGCCGAAGCGCCGCCCACCAGCGTCGCGATCGCGGAGCTGAGTGCCGCCGTCGGCGTTTCCATCTTTGGTGGTCTTGGCGGGCAGGGCCTGCTGGACGAACTCATGGCCGGTGCGGCCGGCGCCATGACGGGGTTCTCCTACCCCGAAGCCTTGATCGCCTGTGTACGGGCGTGGCAAGAGGACGGCTACGAGGCCGCCCAACGCGAGTTGCTGCCCTACCTGCCGCTGATCAACTTTGAGCAGCAGGCCAAGGTGGCGTTGGCCATCCGCAAGGAATGCCTGCGCGAACGCGGCCTCATCAAGGACCCGGGCGTCCGGGCACCAGCGGCGGGCTTCCCCGAGAACCTGCGGACCAGCATGGGGACGCACCTGGGCGAAGCAGCGTCGGCACTGGAGACCGCGAAAACAACAGTAAAGACAACAGTGGGGAGCTTCTGATGGACCTGGGAATTGCCGGCAAGACCGCGTTGATTGCCGCGTCCACGGGTGGGCTGGGTCTGGCCGTGGCGCGTGCCTTGGCTGCCGAGGGAGTACGGGTGGCGATCGTTGGCCGCCGCAGGGACCGCGCCAAGGAGATCGTCGGGGAACTGCAGGCTGCGTACGGGACTGGCTCACTGGGTACCAGCGGTTTTGACGCCGTCGCCATCGAGGCCGACCTCACCACTGCCGAAGGCATCGAGTCCGCCATTGAACAGACCGTGGCGGACTTGGGACCCATCGACATCCTGGTCCTCAACGGTCCCGGCCCCAAGCCCGGCGCCGCCGCGACCTTGAGTTCGGACGACATCGCCGCGGCCTTCGATCTCCTGGTCAAACCCCATCACGCCTTGGTATCGCACGTCCTTCCGGGGATGCGGGAACGGCGTTGGGGCCGCATCCTGGCCATCGGATCCAGCGGCGTCGTCGCTCCGCTGCCCAACCTCGCCGTCTCCAACACCGGACGCGCTGCCCTGGCCGGGTACCTCAAGACGCTCGCCGCTGAAGTGGCGTTGGATGAAGTCACCGTGAACCTGCTGCTGCCCGGCCGGATCGCCACGGATCGTGTCACCCAGCTGGACCAAGCCGCCGCCAAACGACGCGGCACCACCATGGAAGACATCCAGCTCGAATCCCGCAAGACCATCCCTGCACGCCGCTATGGAGAACCCGCCGAGTTCGGTGCGGCCGCCGCGTTCCTGTGCAGCGCGCCGGCGTCGTACATCACCGGAGTCGCGCTCAGGTGCGACGGCGGACTGATCCGCAGCCTCTAACCCCACTACTTTCAAAGGAAACGCCATGACGTCCACAGCCCTGGAAACCACCCTTGCCGTGAACACCAACCCCGGACAACACTCCAGCATCACCGCACAACACCTCATCAACGGCCAATGGCTGGGCGAAGCCGACACCCAGCGGATGAACCCGGCCCGTCCGGAAGAGCTCGCCGCGCTCTCCCCCAGCGGTACTGCCGGGGACCTTGACGCCGCCGTCACGGCAGCCGCAGCAGCCCAGCCGGGCTGGGCTGCCATGCCCGCACCGTCGCGGGGCGCCATCCTCATCGCTGCCGGCAACCTGTTGATCGAACGCCAGGCTGCCATCGCCGAGGACCTGGTCCGTGAAGAAGGCAAAACCCTGGCCGAGGCCAAAGGCGAGGTCAAGCGGGCCTCTGACGTCCTCCGTTTCTTCGGCTCCCTCGGCTGGGCCGCCACCGGTGAGGTGCTGCCCAGCGGATTGCCGGACACCACCATCACCACACGCCGCGAGCCGCTGGGCGTCATCGGCCTCATTACCCCGTGGAACTTCCCCATCGCCATCCCGGCATGGAAGACAGCCCCGGCCCTGATCAGCGGGAACACCGTGGTCATCAAGCCGGCTGAACTCACGCCGTTGTCGGCAACCCACCTGGCCCGTGCACTCCAGGACGCCGGACTGCCTGCGGGCGCGTTCAACGTGGTGCACGGAAAGGGCCGCGTGGTGGGTGATGCCCTGGCCCGGGATCCGCGCATCGCCGGAATGTCCTTCACAGGCTCCACCAATGTGGGCCTCGGACTGCAGGAGATCCTGAACGGCCGCCGTGCCCGGGTCCAGCTGGAAATGGGCGGCAAAAACGGTGTCCTGGTCCTCGACGACGCCGATGCCCGCAAGGCTGCCCAGGTGGTGGCGGCAGGTGCTTTCGGCCTGACGGGACAAGCCTGCACGGCAACCTCGCGCGTGTACGTGACGCCGGGAATCCGCGCTGCGTTCCTGGACGCACTGGTCCAGGAGGCCGCTGCATACAGCACCGGTGACGGTCTTGACCCGGATGCCCGGATGGGCGCCGTGGTGAGCAGGCAGCAATTCGAACAGGACCAGGCCGCGGTGCGTACCGCCGTCGAACGCGGCGCAACGCTCCTGCACGGAAGCCACGACGGCGACCCGAACGGTCCGCTGTTCTTCCCGGCCGCGGTTCTGACTGACCTGGCGTTCGACGACGCCGCGGTCACCGAAGAAATTTTCGGTCCCGTGGTTGCGGTACTTGAGGTGCCCGATTACGAGGCCGGCCTCGCTGCCATCAACGATTCCCGCTATGGCCTCACCGCCGGCATCTGCACGGACTCGCTGGCCCTCGCGACGGACTTTGCCGCACGGGCGCAGGCCGGCGTGGTCAAGGTCAACCGCCCCACCGCGGGGCTGGACCTCAACGTGCCTTTCGGCGGCGTGAAGGACTCCTCAACAAATACCTTCCGTGAGCAAGGCAGGTCCGCCCTGGACTTCTACACGTGGGGCAAGACCGTCTACACGGGTGTGTAGCGAGCCATGAGCTACGTGATCGCCCAGCCCTGCGTTGATGTCAAGGACAAAGCGTGCATCGAGGAATGCCCCGTGGACTGCATCTACGAGGGCGAACGCTCGCTCTATATCCATCCGTCTGAATGTGTGGACTGCGGGGCATGCGATCCTGTGTGCCCCGTTGAGGCGATCTACTACGCGGACGATGTCCCGGATGAATGGGCCGACTACGTCAGGGCCAACGTGGAGTTCTTCGAGGAACTGGGCTCGCCGCAGGGCGCGAACGGTTTGGGCAACCTGGGCCGCGATCACCCGGTGATCGCGGCCCAGCCGTTGCGGGTTGCTTAGTTGTTGTTCGCGGGAGCCAGTCGGTAGCCGACGCCGCGGACCGTCTCAAGCCAGCGGGGCGCCTGGATGCTGTCGCCAAGTTTCTTGCGCAGGTTCCCCATGTGCACCTCAACGGCACGTTCGTCCGCGTCGCTGACGTAACTGCCGACGTCGTACGGTTCGTTGCGCAGGCGACGGGCGAGGTCTGCCTTGGTCCGCACAATCCGTCCGGTCTCCAGCAAGGCAAGCAGGAGGTCGAATTCGGTGCGGGTGAGCTTCAGCTCGGCGCCATTGAGGACCGCCGTCCGGGAGCCGGCCGAGACGGCCAAGCCGTTGTGGCTCACCTCGGGGTCCACTTGTTCCGGAACGTTTTTGGTGTCCGACGACGCGCGGGGCCTTCGCATCATGGCCTCGACACGGGCGCGCAGTTCGCGGGGTCGGAACGGCTTGGTCAGGTAGTCGTCGCCACCGGCTTCGAGGCCCATGAGGGTATCGAGTTCCTCGGCACGTGCCGTCAGCATAATGATGTAGGCGTCGGAGGACTTGCGGATCTGGCGTGCGACTTCGAAGCCGTCGATGTCGGGCAGCCCCAGGTCCAGGGTAATGACGTCCGGGTTCAGTTCACGGGCTGACGTCACACCGGCAGATCCCGTGGACGCAGTGTGCACATCAAATCCCGCCTGGGATAAAACCACACGTACTAATTCCCGAATATCCTGGTCATCTTCAATGACCAACCCCACACGTACTTCACTCATCGCAGCCCCTCAGCCCCTTCGATAACCTCAGAAGTATATCCATTATGGTTAGGCTGATCTCATGAACCGACTTTCTTCTGCATCCGTGGTGGATGTGCCATGACCCACCCTTCGACTTGGGATATTGGTGAAAAGAAGAAACTCTTGATTTTTCAACGCTCCTTCCACGAACATACCCTGCGGATGCGTGTAGTCCTCAGCCAGCTGCCCCTATCGGTTTGTGTTTGTATTTCGGCCATCCTGGTGTGGCTGTTTTTCCCGGCCACGCTGGAAAACCCCCTCTTCCTGATATTCCTGCTCAGCCAGGCATTCCTGCTGGCCCTGTGCGTGGTGGTGCCGTGGCACCGGCTGCCCTTCGCCACCTTCCTCGCTATCCCCATCCTGGACATGGTCTCGATCGGATTTGCCAGGGAAGGGGCCCTTGAGTCGATAACAGGGCTCAGCGTTCTGGTGGTCTTACCCGTCATTTGGTTGTGCGCTTCCGGTTTGTACCCCAAGCTGGCCATCACCATGTCCTTTGTTGGGCCCTTGGGAATTGTCTGGGCTCCACTGTTCATCCGTGGCACTTTCACGGAACAGGACCTCACCAAGCCGCTCCTGTTCCCCATACTCATGCTCGGCATCGGCGTGTCCGTCAGTGTCCTGACACTCAGCATGGTCCGCCAGCAACGCGCATTGGAGTTGAAAGACGCGGCCCTGAAAGAGGCACTTGAGGTCAGCACCAAACAGGAACGGCTGCTGAACACGGTCATGGAGGCCCTGCCACTGGGTGTGGTGGCTGTCGACGGCGATGGGCACGACGTCCTGATGAACCGGCGCCAGCGCCAAACCCATACGCTGGCCACTCCCCCGGACAACGCCGACCCCAACGAATCCCAGCTGCTGGTCTTCGATACTGACAGGACCACACCGTTGGACCCGGACCGCCGCCCCGTGCGGCGCGCGGTGCTCGGTGAACGCTTTACTGACCAGCTGGTGTGGCTCGGCTCAGGCAAGGACCAGCGTGCCTTCACGGCCAGCGCGCGTCCCATGGTGGACGACGACGGGAAGTTCGCCGGTTCCGTGGTGGTCTTCAGCGACGTGACGGACCTGGTGAACGCGCTTGCTGCCAAGGACGACTTTGTGGCCAACGTGTCCCACGAGTTCCGGACTCCGCTGACCTCCATCCTGGGCTACGTGGAACTGATCCTGGATGATCCCGACGTACTGGATGCACGGTCCCGCAAACAGCTCGACATTGTCCGGCGCAACGCCGAACGACTCCTCACCCTCGTCTCCGACCTCCTGGCCGTCAGATCCGGCCAGATTGTCATCCAGCCCCACGCAGTGGACGTGGCAGAACTGGTGCGAGGCAGCGTAACCTCCGCCGAACCCCGGGCTGCCAAAGCCGGCATTCGGCTTTCCATGGACCTCCCCGACGCCTTGGAAGCACACGTTGATTCCTCCCGCATCGCCCAGGTTCTGGACAACCTGGTATCCAATGCGATCAAGTACTCCCCCGACGGCGGCGACGTGGAAGTAGCGGCCTGGGAGGACGAGGACCATGTGTTCTGCCGGGTCACCGACACTGGGATGGGCATGAATGAGGAGGAGCAGGCCGAGGCGTTCACCAAGTTCTTCCGGGCCGGCGGCGTCCGTAACAGCACCATCCCAGGCGTCGGCCTTGGGCTGCCCATCAGCAAGGCAATCGTTGAAGCCCACGGCGGCACCATCACCCTGACCAGCGAACCGGGACGGGGCACCACCTTTACGGTGAAAATGCCCGCCTGAACTTAGCTGTTCAACCCTGCTGCATCCCGACGGCGGCCGAACAGGAAATAGCTGACCGGGCCGAAGAAGTTGATGAAGGATACTGCGCGCCAGACGGCCTTCCTGCCCCTGATGTTCGAGTCCGGGGTCTTGGCGATGCTGCGCTGCGCGGCCACCAGCAGAGCCAGGTTCAGCACTCCGCTGACCACGACTGAAATGCGTTGCCCTTTACTCATGTCGCGCCACGATTTCTTGCCGGCCATGATGCCTCCTTGTCGCCCAACGGTTTAAGTCTCAGGCTAGTCCGACGCCGACCGGCCCGCCACAGCCTGGCGCACTACTTCACCCCACGATTGCTCAGCGAGGTCCGCCACCGCCGCAAGAATCTCCGACGGCGGCAGCGACAGGTCCAGCGGGTACTCCACGATATCGATGTCCGTGTTGAGGATTCGCCGCAGCTTCACTTCCCCGGCACCGGCGTACACAAGCCACGCTGTGGGGACCCGGAGCGCGGTGCAGTACGCCAGCAACTGATAATGGTCGGCACTGAGCGAGGCCCCGGCGTCGGAGGCTGCTTTGTATTTGGAGTCGTAGACCACCACGGGGCGGCCGCCAAGTAAGTGCACGGCGTCGGGGCGGACCGTCAGGCGATCTGAGTCATTGACTGCCTCGTTCAGGAGCGCCCCGTATTGGAGTCGCATCTCCCCGGGATGGGCGCTCATGGCTCCGCGCAGCGCGGTCCCCACGAACTCCTCGAACACCTGGGCCATATCCACCACGAAGGACGCCGTTTGTTGCTTGCCCTCGCCCGCCTCGGCGGAGGCATTGCGCAGGATCACTTCGGACAGCCTCAGCACAGGGTGGTACCGGAGGTTCATCCGGCTGGCCCGCCACGGCGGCAGCGGTGCTCCGGACTGAAGCCGCGTGACGGCGTCGAGCTTTCCCTTGAGCTGCCTGATACGGCTCAGGACGTCGGGCCGTACCCCCGGCACCTTTCCCATCCGCTCCAACGCGGCACGGAGAATACGGTTCTCGGCGATATCCTCCGTGAATTCGTCGTAGGACACCTCCAGCGGCACCATCATGCCGGGGCGGCGGGAGATCTGGTCCGAAATCCGGATCCGGCCTTTGACGGTCCGCAGCGATTCCTCCACCGTCAGGTAGCCCTGCAGGACGCCGCGGCTGAGGGCCCGGTCCGCCAACTGCGCCAGCGACTCGGCCAAGGCGCTCCACAGGTCCGGATGCTCCACGGCCTCCACCGCATGGTCGCGGAAACCCTGTTCCCCGGCGTAGCCCAGAAGGAACAGCAGGCGGCTTAGGCCAAGGCGGTCCTTGGGCCGGACTTCCAGTTGAACTGTGGGGGTGCGGACGGAGCCCACCTTGCCCACGGGCTCGATCCTGAAAAGGCCCATGCCCATGGGGGATGCTTTGGCCAGTCCGCTGGCGTTGATGAACGCCGCTGATTCGGGATCGAGCTTGTCCACCACACCACCGGAGAGCTCGTCCATCACGATGTGCCGGGGCGCCGCGGCCCGGCCAGCACTGGCAGGGGCCCGACCAGCACTGGCTGGTGCCCGGCCCGGCCTGGGTGGGATGGCGTTAGCGGGCTGCAAGACGTCCCAGTAACTGGTCCAGGCCGAAGCGCTCCTCCAGCTGTGCCCGGTTCAGCTGCCCGTGGTAGTGCTCCTCCAGCAACGGCATGAGCTCGTACTTCCAGATCCGGCGCAGGCCCGTCGGATTCTGGGCGGCGTTCTTCATGAAGTACGACGGCCCGATCATCAGGTCCCGGTCCCAGTCATCGATCGCGGCGTTGAGCGCGTCCAGGAGGTCCGCGTTGAGAGTGTCCAGTCCCCGCGCTTCCAGGAACCGCCGCAGCGATCCCTTGACCGGTTCGACATTGGGGTGCAGTTCGATGAACGCGAAACGGCGCCGGATGGCGGCGTCCATCATGGCGATGGAGCGGTCCGCCGTGTTCATGGTGCCGATGATGTAAAGGTTGTCAGGCAGGCTGAAGGGCTCGTTGGGGCTGTACTGCAGGTAGATCCGGTCGTCCCGGTACTCCAGCAGGAAGTAGAGCTCGCCGAACACCTTGGCCAGGTTGGCGCGGTTCATTTCATCGATGATGAGGAAGTACGGTTTGTGCGCGTTTTCCGGTTTGGCGGCTTCCTCGGCGAGCCGGCGCAACGGCCCGGCGACGAGCTTGAAGGACACCTGGCCGTCGTCGGTCTTGTCCGGCCGGTAGCCCTCAAAGAAGTCCTCGTAGGCATAGGACGGGTGGAACTGCACCAGCTTCACGCGTTCGTCGGTGTGATCGCCCGCCAGTTCGGCGGCGAGGTGCTTGGCAAGGTAGGTCTTGCCGGTGCCCGGAGGACCATAAAGAACCAGCTGCCGGTTCTCCTCCAGTAGTTCCGCGATCTCCTTGAGCGGCTCGAGGTCCATGTGAAGGGACGCTGCGAACTGGTCGGTCAGGGGCCGGAAGCCTTGCTGGACAACCTCGACGACGGCGGTGGGCGGGGCTTCGTCCTCGCCGTCGGTTTCAGCTTCTACCGGGAGAAGTTCCTGCAGTGCCTGGATGACCCTGGTGACATCCACCAGGATGCCGGGGGTGGACAGCTGCCGCTGGGCGTGGCGGGGAAGCTCGGGGATGGCATAGCTGTCATCGAACCAGCGGACCTTGCGGCGGATCCGGCGGTTGTCTTCGTGGTGTTCGGGCTCGCCGAGGACCACTCCAACCCGTACCCGTCCGGCGTGCTGGTAGAGCGTGAGGTCGCCGGGCTTCATGACAGTGAGGAAGGCGAAGACGGCAGTCTTGGTGTCCTCCCGTTCCACATAGCCAAGGTGCTTGTAATCCTCGTCCACTGCATGCTGGACCACGCCTGCCGTAACCCCCGCGGTGAGCGTACGCAGGTGCTCCACGTCCAAGGTGGCCTTTTCTTCGGCTACCCAGGCCGCCAGGAGGTCCGCATTGTCGTGATGGGTGCGCAGAAGCCAGGAACGACGACCCGGGTCTCCCACCTTGCGCCACTGGCTCACCAGTTGGCGGGCGTACCAGTCGATGCGTTGCCCTGCTTGCTCGTCCAGGTGCAGGCGAATGCGGTGGATGTCCGCGGTGATGTCCTCGTCCGAGTCACCTTTGGCACCGCCCACAAGCGAAGCAAAGGCGTCCCGGATTTCCTGGCGTTCCACGTCCGCCACCACGGGTTCGAAGTAGCTGGGCCACACCAGGTACTCGATGCTGCGGCGCAGGGCGGGTTGGTCCTCCGGCGTTGCTGCCGCGAGCTCATGGAATGCCAAGGGGTCCGCGAGCGACTGGTTGATGGCGTCGGTGTTTTGGCTGTCGACGTGGGCCACAAACCGGCACAGCCACTTCAAGTGGTCCCAGATGGTCCAGTTGAATTCGGCAGTGCGGTCTCGGATGACTCCATGGTCCGTCATGCCCTCGTAGAGCTCATCCGGCAAGGCGATGGCAGGCTCAACCCAGGACGCGGCTTCGGCGACGCGGGCGCGCTTCACCCTGAGTGACTTGACCTCATGGGCGAGCGGCAGCGACTGCAGGAACAGCAATTCCACGGCAAGCAGCTTGGCTTCCCTGGACGCGCCGTCCAGGTTCTGCCGAAGGTTGGTCATCATGGGCGCTTTGGAGTCCTCAACCCCGCGCTCAAGCCTTTCGAGCAACTCTCCTGCGGCATCCGCGGTCCACGTCAACGTCGCGCCGTCCAGCGCCGAAGGTCTCCCCTGCAGCGCCGGACCGAGCACATACCAGGCCGCGTCCTCGATCTCCTTTGAGACTCCGGGGGCGCGGTCAATGGCAGGTTTTACGGAGGGAATCACCATGCCAACTTACCTTGTTTGGCTTACCTAAGCATCCGGATTTCCACAGGGCATGGGTAGGGTTGGTGGGATGACGAGCCTGGACATCGAGAGTATTCGCGCGGAGATCGATGAATTGGATCGGGAGATCGTGGGGCTTGTTTCCCGGCGGCAACATTGGGTGGAGGAGGCCGGCAAGCTCAAGGCGGATCGGGCTGCCGTCCAGGCGCCTGACCGAGTCGAGAAGGTCATTGCAAAGGTACGCTCAATCGCTGAGGAGTCCGGGGCTGCGCCGGATGTGGTCGAGCGAATGTACCGGGCCATGATTGCGGCATTTATCGATCTGGAATTGTCAGTCCACCAGCAGCACAAGTCTTGACCACTCCACCGGTCGGCGGTATGTTTACGTTGACATCATGTTCACGTAAACATACCCGGATCGGATCAAGACAATGTCGTCGACCTCCAACTCCTTGGCCGGGCTAGACCCCGCCCCTAACGGTGAGCGCCGTGAATACCGGCCATTCTGACGGCCACCACCGCGTAACCCCGCTCCACGTTCCGCCCGCCACCCGGACCCGCCATCGGATCCCGCTGCCCCTGGCAGTACTCACTGCCGCAACCGTGATCGGCAGCTTCCCTTCGGGTGCTGTTCAGACTCTCCACCCCTCCGCAGAGCAAGCCCAGGCACACACCGTTGAACCCGCTCCGGCGGCAGCAGGGAGCCCAGCAGGATCCAGGGGTTCCGCGAACGGGCCCGCATTTCAGGCCTCAAGCGCCTCTACGACGACGCCACCCACCTTCGCACCTTCGGATGGCTTAGGGGCGCTGCTGTGCGGGCAAACGAACACCGGGCGCGGAGCGCTCCCAGCGGGCGGCCCCGCTTCAGACGTCCAACTCCGGAACGCCTCCGCCATTGCGGCGGCGGCGGAAGAGTTGGCCCTGCCCGCCGATGCCCGGATCCTCGGCATTCAGGCCGCACTTGGCGAATCGTCCCTGGAGAGCAAGGACTACGGTGACGCCGCAGGGCCGGACTCGCGGGGCCTGTTCCAGCAGCGCGCCAATGGGGCCTGGGGCTCCTCCGCCGATCGCATGGATCCCTTTGTCAGCGCAACCAGCTTCTTCCTGGCCTTGAAAGACGTCAAAGACTGGCAGGCTCTGCCTTCCAGCATTGCCATCCACCGCGTGCAGCGGAACCAAGATCCTGACCACTACACCAAATACCGGCAGTTGGCCGAGGAGATCGCGGGCTTCCTGGGCTCCCAAAGCCTGTCAGCACCCGGCACCTGTTCCTTCAGCGGCGGCTCATGGGGCGCAACCGCTGGTGACACGTCCCGCCGACCGGCCCGGCCTGGCCCAGGGACCTTGATGTCTCCGCTGGTGAACCTCCATCCGAGTTCGCCCTTCGGGCAGCGCACCAACCCCATGACGGGTTCCGCCGGAGAATTCCATACGGGACAGGACTACGCCGCAGCCTGTGGCACGCCGGTGCATTCCGCTGACGAGGGAACCGTGCGCGAGGTCGGCTGGCATCCTTGGGGCGGAGGGAACCGGGTGGAAATAGACCACGGCAGCGGCCTGGTCACCACCTATAACCACCTGCAGTCCGTCGCAGTGCGCAAGGGAGAAACGGTCCTGGCTGCCGACGTCGTAGGACTTGTTGGCTCAACCGGCGCGTCCACCGGGTGCCATCTTCATTTTGAAACCATCGTGAACGGCACACTGGCCGATCCGTCAGCGTGGAGCCTGGTACCCCTGGCATTTGAGGCGCATGTCAATGCGCTGCGGCTGACCAGCTTCGCGCAGCAGACAGGTACGACGCCGGCATGGAACGTGCCGCAATGGTCGCCCACCACCGCGCTTGGGAACCAAGAGACACCTGCCGCCGGTCCCGCTACTCCACCGCCGGCACCGGCATCCACACCGCCGGCCACAGACCCGCCGATACCGTTCGCGCCGCCAACCACTCCCCCGTCACCGACAGCCGCCCCCACACCGGCAACCACACCGCCTGCGTCTAGTCCGACGTCACCGCCGGCAACGCCGGGTGTGCCAACAGCTCCGCCAACCACGGAACCAACGAATCCGACAACCACCGCGCCTGTAGCGCCAACAACGCCGCCAACCACGGAACCAACGACTCCGACAACCACCGCACCGGTACCGCCGGTGACGCCAACAGCACCGCCAACCACCGCACCGGCACCTGTCGAACCCGTCACGCCGCCCACCGCGCCGGCACCGCCGGTAACGCCAACGGCTCCGCCAACCACCGCGCCGGCACCTGTCGAACCCGTCACGCCGCCCACCACACCGGCGCCGGCACCGGCACCGGCACCGGCCATCCTGCCTACTCCCGCACCGGTCGCGACGGCGACCGCCGTGCCTGCGATTCCCTGAGGCAGCCAGTCTGCGTCGGAGAACGGGCAGCGCGGCCGGGGGCTAGCTGCCGTCGCGGAGGTTCTCCGGCGCTGTCTCTATGAACTTGATGCTGTCGAACCGCGCCTCGCAGCTATCCCCCATGGGCGCCTGCGACATGAACCCAACGCGGACAGGTTTGTCGGTATTCAGCCGGAACAGACGGACAAAGGACCAGTCCCGCCCGTCGGTTGACGAATGGAACGCCCAAGCGGGACCCACCCGGCTGACCCGCAGGTAGACCCACGGTGCGGTCACCACCGGACCGTTCGAGTCATCAGAGTAGGTATTGGTCACCACGCTGACCACCATGGCCTCCCCTTGCGGAGAGTACTCGAAGCAGAGTTTGGCCCAGTGGTCGCTGTCCGTCCACAAAGCCAGCACACCGGCGTCGAACGTTGTGCGTGGCGAGGCCACCATGACCCTGGCCGACAACGAGAACGACGCTGGAGCCGTGAAAGCCAGGGCCGAGGCCCGGTGCTGCTGTTCGCCCCCGAGCGAGTCGTTGGACCAATCGACGCCGGGCGCTGCCGTGAGCGTGAGTGTTCCCTCGGCGTCGTCGTAGCTCGCGTGGCTGGGCGATGACGTCCACCCAAGGGAAGGAAGTCCAGCTATTTCGGGAATCAATGGGCGCTCCTTGTATTCGGCAGTCAGGACATTTCTCTGCAACTTTTTCATACTGGACACAAAAATAGTCCGGCTCCCCCAGGAGCCGGACCACCAATGGGCCTACTCGAACAACGACAACGTCAGGTTCGCGGTGTAGTCGCCGGGCGCGACGGTAGCCGGCGTACGGAGGAACAATCCGGCCGTTGCGGTCCACTGCCCTTCAGGCGCGATCGCTGCTGAGTCCAGGGCCAGGGCCAGCAATTCCTGGTCCACCAGGCCCACCGCGTCCGCACCCGAGTCCATGACCGTTTCCACAACGTCGCCCTCGGCAACCTGCCCCGATTCACCACCGTCAATCAGCGAAGGGGACCACCCCAAATGTCCAGCCCCGATCGCCGGCTGGCCCGTGGTTCCCGTGAAGTCGGTGGATGTACCAATGACGTACCAGCCGGCACCGGCCGGGATCTGGTCCGGGAGTCGCGTATCAGTCACCGTTACCGTGGGCAGCGAACCCGTGAACTGGCGGACGGTGGGAGACGAGCCGGCCTCGGTCAGGGTGGCCGTGGTTCCTGCCACGCTCATGGCCAGAATTCCGGGCTCATCGATCTGCGCAATCGCCACGTTCACGTCGACGTCCTGGTCGCCATGGTTTTCTTCAGCCAGTGCGGCTCCGGCCACGCCGGCCAGTACGGCAGTGCCAGCGGCAACTGCTGAGATTCTTACGAACAAGCTTGTTTTGCTCATCGTCTTGCTCCTTCATTGCAATGCGGGGGGAGATTCATATCCTGAGGTGTCGGTAAGGGAAGCGCCAGGGCGGACTCCGTGCTCGTATACGGAGTCCAGTTGGGCGAAATTCCACCCTCCCCCGCCCGCTGTGAGCGGTTGCCTCGAGGGTGGGTGGGCATGCTGGGCGATGCGCGGCTGTGCGCACCGAAGCAGGTGATTCAGGTAACCAGGTGCAAAGATTCTTAAGAATGTTTACGTAAACTTACACGGAATGTTGGCACCCAGCAAGGGGTTTTTGTACCTTTTGGCGGGGCGTGCATCCATGATGTCGCGTCCTTGGCCTAGCCGCCCGTGGGAAGGCGTCGCGTAGCGGCTTGCCCCCGCCCGACGAACAGGAGGAGCACCCCGGTCCCGCCGCAGAGCCCGGCAGCCACGAGGGCCCCTACGGGGTCGAGGCCCGTCGCGGGGAGTCCGTTCGGAAGGCACTGGCCGCTACATTGTGTGCGCGGCGCAATGTCAACACTGATCTTGATGTCGGAGCCGTTGATCTCCGAAGCCCAACCCGGCGTAAGCCCCAGCACCAGGCTGAAGCCGACCAGCACGCAAGACAAGAGGATCCTGGCCGAATCCGCTGAACGGATTCGAACAGTGAAGCGCCGGCGGGCGGAGCGAGGCGTGCCCCGCGATCCCTTCGCCTCAGGCGTCATGCTTCTCATAGGTGTAGCCGTAGGGCACGTCCGGTGAGAGCTCCACCGTGTAGGACGCATAGTCCAGCCGCGTGACCAGGATCCCGCAGCGGCCTTCATTGCGCGCACGCTGCTCCGCAGCCTGGATGGCGGCGTTGAGGTTGATTTCCATGGTGGTCTTGCTGGTAGCCGTGACGGTAGCCAGCAGTTCCGGGGCGTCGATCATGATGTTCCTTTGGGATAGTGCGTTGCAGTGCTAGTGGGTGGATAACTTCTGGTTCCCGGCTGCCGCCCAGGCGCTGGAGATCATGTCCCGGAGCGTATGCCTTGGTTCCCAGGCGATGTCCCGGCGTGCCAGTTCGCCGGAAGCGACGATCCGGGCAGGATCGCCGGGCCGGGCTGCGCAAATCTGTGGAGCGAACTGAATCTCCGTCACAGAGGCCATTTCGGTCATGATCTGACGGACAGATACCCCGGTACCGCTGCCAAGGTTGTAGACGGGTTCAAGATCAACGCCCTCCTGGAGTTTCCGGGCAGCTTCCACGTGGGCCGCGGCAACGTCGGCAACGTGGACGTAATCCCTGACGCAGCTGCCGTCCGGCGTGGCATAGGCGGTACCAAAGATCTTCGGCGTTGCGCCATCCTTCAGCGCTTGGAAGACCAAGGGGAACAGGTTGTGCGGACTGACATCCACCACGTCCGGAATCCCGGAGCCAACAACGTTGAAATACCGGAGGGATGTATGGCGAAGCCCGGTTGCCCGTGATTGGTCTGCGATGAGCCACTCACCAATGAGCTTGGATTCGCCATAGGGAGATTCCGGCCTCGTGGGCGTCGATTCGGTCACGAGATCCACGTCAGTGTTCCCATACACGGCGGCGCTCGAGGAAAAAACGATCGCCCGTACAGAGGCTGCTTCCATGGCGGCGAGCAGGTTTCCCGTACCGGTGACGTTCTGGAAATAGGTGTGAAGCGGCCATTCCACCGATACGCCGGCGTACTTGAAACCCGCCAAGTGGATCACGCCGGCCACGTCGTGGCGTGCGAAGACGTCTTTAAGGAAACCAGTATCCAGCAGGGATCCCTGTTCGAAGGCTGCGCCTTCCTGCACAAATCCGCGCTTGCCGCTGGACAGGTCATCGATGACCACCACGTCGTGGCCGTCATCCATGAGTGCTTGGGCTACGTGGGAGCCGATGTAGCCGGCTCCTCCAGTTACTAGCCATGCCATGGTCAGTTCTCTCCTCTATGGTGGTTGCCCTGTGCGGGGCCGAGCCGGTGTGAAATCCCCCAGGTCGAGATCCATTCCTCCCCCGGTTCAAGCCAGCGCAGGCCGGCTCCGGAGTTGAAGGCGTTGGGGAGCGCCGTCATGGGTTCCACCGCTACCGCGGTCCGGTGGCCTCCCGCTGGATAGCTCGTGGTGGTGTACACCTGCGCGTACTGGTAGTTGGCATCGCCCCAGACCTCCACGGCGTCACCGTTGGGCGCCTCCAGGAGGTGCCGGTACATTCCGTCCGGCGCCGGAGTGAGATCCAGGAATGCTGTGTCCAGGTGCAGCCAGCCCACCTTGGGCCCTGCGGACAGATCCATGGGCGTCCCGGAGACAGGGGACGTACCCACGGGATTCAGACGCTCATCCACCACCACATAGGAGGCAGCGTTGATGGTCAAGGAAACGTCCTGCATGGGCGTGGCGCCCACCCGCATGTACGGATGGGATCCAACGGCCACAGGGGCGGGCTTGGCTGACTTGTTGGTCAAAGCGTGAGTGACCGCCAGCCCCTCCGGAGATACCGAATACGTGGTCTCCACGTCCACAGCGAACGGGTAACCGTCGCTCGGGTAGATCCGAACGTGAAGGGTCAACTCGCTGGCGGACCGGCTAACCATCGTGTGAGGACGTAACCTGACCAGGCCGTGAATGGCGTTGCCACGCCCGGGTTCGCTGATGGCCAGTTGGAGGTCTTTCCTGTCATGCGTCCATCGCCCATCCCGGACCCTGTTGGGCCAAGGAATGAGGATCTCGCCCTCGCAGTGTTTGGGGAGACCGAACTCGGGGAACTCCTCGATCAGGGGCTCGCCGTCCACGGTGAGGCTGCGGATGGTGCCGCCGACCTCCGTGATCACCGCCGCGACCATGCGGCCATCTGTCTCCGATTCCGCAGAAATCCGAAACTGACGGCCGGTCGGAGCAGCAGTTCCTGCCGTTGTTGCTTGAGTCAGCGTCATGGTCAGAACTCCGTATGGCCAAGATCGTGGCTGGCCACGAAGGAAACCGTGCTGTGGGAGGCCGCCTGGAGTTCAAGCATGGTGATGGTGTTGCCGTGCTTTCGCAGGAGGGGGCCGGGAACGTAAAGCGTGGCCTGCGGTCCGCGGGACCAGTACCGGCCCAGGCAGAAGCCGTTGATCCACACCACACCCTTGGTCCAACCCACGGTGGAAAGGAAGGTATCGCCGCCGCCGGGGAGGTCAAAAGTCCCCTGGACAAAGACCGGCCCGGACACTGGTACGTCAGGAAGGGAGGGCTGTTCCTCCAACGCTGCTGAGACCGGAACTGCGTCGTCGAGTTCCAAGGGAAGGATGTCCCAGTTCCAGAGAGTTTCTCCGTTGATCCGGGCATTTCCGATCAGGCCCTTGGACTCCCCCAAACGGGGACCGTAGTTCACGCGTCCTTGGTCCTCCACCAGGATTTCCAGCGTGCCAACCGCGTCATGGGGCAGCGCCAGGGAACTTTCGTGGTGATCCCGGGAGAGGATTCCCACCGGCACCCTGTCCAGGAATACCTGGGCCCGGTCACGTACTTCGTCGAACTCCAGTACAGCGGGACCGGAAACTTCGATTTCCCTGCGGTAGAGGGTGAAGCCGGAGTAGTGGCCCAGCTCATCGTGGGAGCGGATTCCCTCGTGCGAGGTCCACTTCCCGAGCCGGTCCAGGCAATCCCACAGCGGGAGGGACTGCGCCAGCGGGACGCTAAAACTGGAACCGAGTTGCGCAGGTGCCGGCACGTCGTCGTCGTCGAGGTCTGTGTACTTGCCAATAACGTCACGGAACGCCCAATACTTCGCCGTCGGGTTTCCAGCTTCGTCCAAAGGGGCGTCGTAGTCGTAGCTGGTGACGATCGGCTGGTAAACACCCTTGTCGTTGGCACCGTTGGTGAATCCAAAGTTGGTGCCGCCGTGGAACATGTAGATATTCACGGACGCGCCAAGCTCCAGCAGCACCTCCAGGTCGGTGGCGGACTGCTCCACGGTGGTGGTGTGGTGGTGCGCACCCCAGTGATCGAACCAGCCCACCCAGAATTCAGAACACATGAGGGGGCCGGTGGGCTGATGGCGGCGAAGTGTTTCCAGGCGCTCCGCAGAGCGGCTGCCGAACGAGCCCGTCTTGTGCAGTTCCGGGAGGCTGCCGTTGGCCAACATGTCATCCTGCGGCTGGTCAACCGTGGTGAACGGCACGGTCAGCCCCATTTCCCGGTTGACCTTGACGAGCTTTTCCAGGTAGAACCGGTCAGCGCCGTAGGCACCGTACTCGTTCTCAATCTGGATCAGGATGATGGGACCGCCGGCGTCGATCTGACGGGGAACAAGAATGGGGGCGAGCTGTTCAAGGTACTCGGTGAGGGCTGCCATATACACGGGATCATCGGCCCGAATGGCCGCAGCGCCGCGGTCAAACAACCATGCAGGGAGCCCGCCGTTGTCCCACTCCGCACAGATGTACGGACCAGGGCGAACGATCGCGTGCATTCCTTCCGCAGCGATCAGGTCCAGGAATCGGCCCAGATCCAATCCCCCCGAGGTGTCGAAGACTTCAGGGGACGGAGCATGGGTGTTCCACGGAATGTAGGTCTCAATGGTGTTGAGCCCCATTTGCCTGGCCTTCCGGATCCGGTCCGCCCATTGATCCGGATGGACGCGGAAGTAATGCAGGGCGCCGGAAAGGATGCGGTGGGGCTGACCGTCAAGCATGAAGTCCTGCTCGCCGATAGTGAAGGTTGGCATAGGGGAAATCCAATCTGAAATGGTGGAGCGGGGTCCAGGGCCGGGGGACGCCCTGGACCCGCGCCACGTCTTACTTGGTGGTAACTGTGAAGCCTTGCTGCTGGCCGTACTTTGCCGTGGCATCCTGCCAGGCCTTGAGGCCATCATTCAGATCGCCCTTGGAACCGTAGGCCTGACCAACGGTGTCGCTGTAGATGCTGTTGGCGTAGGTCTGGAACGGAAGGTAGCTCCACCCCGGAACAACGTCCTTGGAAGCCTGGACCAGGACCTCGTTGATCTTCTGGCCGCCGAAGTAGGCGCTTTCGGCGTTCAGGAACGCTTCGCTCTGAAGATCGGCCGTCGTGGAGGGGAACCCACCGTTTGCAGCGTGGATCTTGGACCCTTCCGGGCCGTTCGCGAACTGCAGGAAGCCGTAGGCGGCCGCCTTGTTCTTGCTCTGCTTCATCACGGCGTCACCGCCGCCGCCGTTTTCAGCCGTTGCTGCCGCACCCTTTTCGTAGGTGGGCATCGGCGCTACACGCCACTGTCCGCTGGCACTTGCCGCACCCGATTCCAGGTTTGCGGGCATCCATGCGCCGATGATCAGCGTGGCAATGCTTCCGTCCGAGAGGCCCTTGTACCATTCGTCGCTCCAGCTGGTGACGGGCGACAGGAGATCGTTCTTGAGCAGCTGGTTCCAGGTGCCGGTCCACTTCCTGGCGCCCTCATCCTGGAGATCAACGGCTACCTTGGTGCTTCCGTCCAGCGTGTAGGGCTTGCCGCCGGCCTGCCAGATCATGCTGGTGGTGAATCCGGCATCGCCGGTGTCACTGGTGATGTAGGCCTTGGGGTCGGCAGCGTGGAGCTTCTTGCCGGCTTCAACGTACTCATCCCAGGTGGTGGGGATGCTGATGCCGTGCTTTTCGAAGACATCCGCCCGGTAGAACATGGCCATGGGACCGGAGTCCTGCGGGAGTGCGTAGACGCCACCGTTGAGGTTCACCGAACCCCAGGTGGACGCCGTGTAGTTGTCCTTGAGTTCCTCGGCACCGAAGTCCTTCAGATTTACCAGGGAATCGGACAGGGCGAACTGCGGCAGGGCGTTGTATTCGATCTGCGCAACGTCCGGAGCACCGCTTCCGGCCTTAACGGCGTTCTGAAGCTTGGTGTAGTGGGCGTTGCCCGTTCCCACGTTTTCCAGGTTGACGTGGACCTTGGGGTACTTGGCCTCGAAGGCCTCCACGATCGGCTCGAGCTGCGGAGCCCAGCCCCACACCGTGAGGGTGGTCTCCGTGTCCAGCGCCTTGGCGATGTCGGCGGCGCTGGCGCCTTCGGCCCCGGCGCTTGCGGTTGTTCCGGAGCCACTGCAGGCCGCGAGTCCGCCTACCAGGAGGCTGGCCGCCAGGGCGGCAGTGGCCACCCTGCGGAAGCGATGGTTGTTCTTCATTGAATGAGTGCCTTTCAGATGCGGTTTGGAGATTTACGACGGCGGGAGGTCGCCGTCGTCGGGTCTTCTACTTGACGCTTCCCGCAGACAGTCCTGACTGCCAGAAGCGCTGGAGGAAGAGGAACGCCCCCACGATGGGCACGATGGTGAGGAATGATCCGGTGATGACGAGGTTGTAGATGGCCTCGCCTCCGGCCGTAGTCGCTTGGGCGTTCCAGCTGTTGAGCCCCACGGTGAGCGGGTACCAGGTTGATTGGCTCAACATGATCAAGGGGAGGAAGTAGTTGTTCCAGGTGGCCACCACCGTGAACAACAGAACGGTGATGAAGCCGGGAGCCAGCATTCGCAAGGAGATGGTGAAGAACGTGCGGAACTCCCCTGCACCGTCCATGCGCGCTGCTTCCAGAACTTCTGTGGGGACGGACTCGAGGGCGTAGATCCACACCAGGTAGAGCCCGAACGGGCTGATCAGGGACGGAATAATGACCGACCACGGGGTGTTGGTGAGCCCCATCTGGCTGAACATGAGGAACGTCGGAACGGCAAGGGCAGTGCCCGGAATAGCTACCGCTCCCAGGACCACCGCGAAGACGCCGCGCTTGCCGGGGAAATCGAACTTGGCCAGGCCATAGCCGGCCAGGGTGGCAAGGAATGTTGCCCCGCCGGCACCCACCACCACGTAAAGCACAGTGTTGGCCAGCCAGCGCAGGAATTCGCCGTCGTTGTAGGTCAGGGTACCCACGATGTTGTCCCACAGTGCGAAGTCCCCGGAGAACCACAGGCCGAAGGAGCTGAAAAGGGAGGTCTGCGTCTTGGTGGAGTTGACCAGCAACCAGAACAAGGGAAGCAGTGCGTACACTGCCATGACCCCCATCAGGATGGTGAGGAGGACGGACGAGCGCTTCCGGCTGACCCCGTGGCGCCGGGTGTTCAACCTGGGTGCAGGTGACCGCCGGGGCCTCACCGCCGGTGACGGTGTGGGCGCGGTATCGCTGGAATGGGCTGGGCTCAAACGTACGGACATGGGCTAGGCATCCTTTCGCGAGCCGGAGAGCTGGACGACGTAGGCAACAATGACCGTCAGGACGCCCATGATGATGGAGATAGCCGCGGCGTAATTGAACTGCTGGCCTGCAAACGAGAGGTTGTATGCGTACATGTTCGGCGTGAAGTAGGAGCTGATGGAGTTTGGTGCCAACGCCTTGAGGATGTTCGGCTCGTTGAACAACTGGAAGCTGCCGATGACCGAGAAGATGCTCGCAATGCCGATGGCTCCGCGGATGGAGGGAAGCTTGATGCTCCGGATCACCCGGAACGTGCCTGCTCCGTCAAGGTTTGCTGCTTCATACAGTTCCGCGGGGATGACCTTCAGCGCCGAATAGAAGATCAGCATGTTGTAGCCCGTGAACTCCCAGGTGTTGATGTTCCCGATCGAGGCGAGGATCCAGCTGGAAGAGAGGGGCTCGGCCAGATCCAACCCGAAGAAGTCGTTTATGCTGCCGAACAGGCCAAAACGGGGGCCGTAGATGAATCCCCACATCAGCGTCGCTACTACTGCCGGGACGGCGTACGGGAGGAACACCGAAATGCGGAAGAACGACGACGCGCGCAGACGCCCGCTGTCCAGTGCCAAGGCCGCGAAAAGGGCGAGGAACAACATGATGGGGACCTGGACCACCAGGAAGACGGCCACCCTGATCACGGAGTCCCAGAACTGGGGATCGCCAAGCGCCTGAAGGTAGTTGGCTCCCCCAACGAACTTGTCGCCGCCCACCATCTGGTTCTGGAAGAGGCTCAGGTAGAACGCGTAGAGGACTGGAGCCACGAATACCAGCAGGAAGACAGCCATGAACGGGCCCACAAATGCCCACCCCATCCATCGACCTGCGCGCTTGCGGGATTGGACCAAGGGTGGAGCGTCGGCCACGGGCGACGTCGTTGTCATGATGAATTCTTCTCTTCTCGCTATGTTTACGCAAACATTCTTGAAAGAAGATTAGCATGTTTAGGTGAACATACAAGAGGATGCCGCAGACAGCGTTAGCCCGGCCAGCACGTCGCACAACAGCGATTCGCCCTCGGTCAGGAGTGCCCGGGCTGCCCGCGGCCCCTCAATCGGCGATGTTGCACGAGCAGCCGGGGTTTCCGCCCAGACCGTCTCCCGCGTATCCAACGGCCTGACGAATGTAGAAGAAAAGACCAAGCAGCGGGTGCTGGACGCCATGAAACAACTGGGCTATCGGCCCAACAGGGCTGCACGCGCACTCAAGAGCGGTCAGTTCAAATCCATTGGCGTCATCATGTTCAATCTCTCGACCTACGGCAACAGACGCACCCTGGATGCCATCGCCACCGCGGCCTCACAGGCCGGATACTCGGTGAACCTCATCCCCCTCCACGATCCCACTACAGGTACCGTGACAGGCGCCTACAACCGGCTGAAGGAACAGGATGTGGACGGGGTGGTCATCATCTTTGAGGCGCACCTGTTTGATCGTGCGGACATTACGTTGCCCGAGGACCTCCCCGCTGTGGTCATCGACTCAAGCCCCGGTTACGGCTATCCCATGGTGGACACAGACCAAGCCGAGGGTGCGCGCTTTGCTACCGAGCACCTCCTCGATCTAGGCCACCAGCAGGTTTGGCACATCGGGGGCCCGGTGTCCTCCTTTTCAGCCAGGCACCGGGAGGAGTCCTGGAGACGGACGCTGGACGAGGCAGGCATCCAAGCACCCACTGTCCTTCATGGAGATTGGTCCACCGAATCCGGATATCAGGTCGGGATGGAACTCGGCCGCGATCGGGAAGTCACCGCAATCTTCGCCGCGAACGATCAGATGGCGCTCGGGGCAATGCGGGCCCTTCATGAACTTGGGCGCCTCATCCCGGAGGATGTCAGCGTTGTGGGATTTGATGACCTCGAGGAATCCACTTCCTTCTGGCCTCCCCTGACCACCATCCGTCAAGACTTCCTCGCAGTTGGCCGGCTGAGCATTGAAAAGCTGCTTCAGCAGATCGCCGGAAACACCCCGGCCAGCGTCGTCACCACGGTGCCGACCCGCCTCATGGTGCGCAAAAGCACGGCCGCGCCGGCCCACTAGGGCAACGCGACCGTGCTGGCCTGCTGAGGCAGCCGGGCTGCTTATGGGCAGCTGGTGCCGGTGTAAGGAACTGTCGAGGTGAAGCCTGCAGACTCATCCGTTGCACCCGAGGTGACACTGACGGAGCCAGCCGGGAGTATCGCAGCACGGCTGTTGAAAGCGATCGAAGCACCCTTCCCCGGGGCTACCCCGGCAAAGGACTTGGACCCATAGGCAGTGTCCACAGCGATGGTCAGAGCCTCTGCCGTGGTGTTCTGCACGGAGACCGCGAGGTAGGCCTTGTTTCCGATGCATCGCATGGCGGTGGTGGCCGAGTGCGTGGGCGGGTTACCGGTTTCCCCAGGGTTCACGGCACTGACAATGAGCCAGCTCAACTGCACATCAGAGGAGCGCGTCTTGCTGAGCGTGAAGGTGAGTTCGCCGTTCTCGCCAACGGCGACGTTGCCGTAGGCCGCGGCCTGGTTCTCCGATGAGTAGTCATGGTCGGCTTCGCGGACCTCGTTGTTAATGGTCACCTCGGCACCGCGGTTGTCCCAGGACCAGGGATCGGCATACCCGGCGTGAACCGTGTACATGCCCGGCTGAAGGTTTCCGAACCGGTAGGTCAGGTCCCGGCTGGATACGGCGTACCGCAACGTTGAGAACATATCTCCGCTGGATTCGCCGCTGCTCCCACTACCGGAGCTTTCGTATCCCCAAGGCGCTCCGCCGGACGGGTCCGCGCCGAAGGGCTGATCGGCCGTGCTGTTGAGGAGACCCCCGTCCTGGGCGGCCGCACCGGTCAGCGACACCCAGTCAGATGTCTGCTGTCCGCCGGCGTTGACCACGTAACGGATGTCGGACGCCTCGATCGTGTCCTGGATACCCACCGCGTCCACAGCCCAGAAGGAACTGTTCTCTCCCGTGTAACGGAACCGGAACTGCGCCGTCGTGGCTCCTGTTGGCACGGTGAAGGGCAGTTTCTCCACCGTATTCGTAGCCGTGGAGTAACTCTTCAGCGTCTGGGTGGCCCCGGTATCGAAGGTTACTGTGACCGTGGCTGACTGGGGACCATCGATGGCGTAGTTGGTTGCGTAGCTGAGGCTCGCGCGTCGCAGCCCGTCAACGGGAAAAGCGGGACTGACCAGCGTCGAGTCGAACTGACCGGACGCGTGCTGCTTGTCGTCCCATTCGTCCGAGTCAGCCACCGCGATTACGTCGCGGCCACGTACCGTGGTTTCACGGCCCTGATCGCGATCGGCCGCTGTCCAGAAGTCATCCGTGGCAAAGGTCCACCCCCGCCACTCCGCAGTCCCACCGGTAGGCATTGCCGAGTTGTCGATGGACCACCCCACAGGCGTCGCCTTGGTCCACCCAAGAATGCCCGCGGGGATCGCGGTCTCATCGACGCCGGGCTGCAGCACTGGGCGCAGGGAGTCGAAGTCATCGTGGGTGAGGCTGCCAAAGGAATTTCCGTCGAGATTCCATTCGGACTTCACGGGCACCCCTGCGGCGGCCATGACGGTGGGGGCAACGTCCACAAGCTTGGCGTCGTACCGGGTGAGGTTTGCGGCGATTCCCTTGCCAACCATCGTGGTAAAGACACGCCGCTCCCCCGCGGAGCTTCCGCCGTGGCCTCCTGTGGGGGTGTGACCATGGTCGGTGGTGACAACAACCGTCCATTCCTCGTTGCTTGGGCGTGCCGCCACCGCGTCCATGACTTGGCCAATCCTTGCGTCCGCGCTGGCAAGAGCCGCGCCGTAGTCAGCCCCACTGGTGCCCACACGGTGCCCCACCGTGTCCACGTCCTCCAGGTAGAAGAAGAGATCGTCCACTGAGCCAGTGGAGATTGCGTCCACTGCGGCCGTCGTTGTGTCCGCATCGGTGGAGAACTTGGTCCGCACGTCCACACCCGGACCGAAAATGGTGGCGGTAATGGGCTGCCATGTTCCCATTGCCGCGGTCTTGCGCGACGGTGATGCCGCGTTAATGCGTGTCAGGTAGTCCGGGTAAGCGCCAAATTGTGGAGAGCCAAACCCGTTGTCCAGGACGTTGTGCTTGTCCGGCCAGACGCCGGTGGCGATGGTTGCCCATCCCGGCCCGGAGGACGTCTCCGCCATTGGCTGGGTATACAGGTTGCTGACCGACGTTGTGCCCTGAGCACGCAGCGCATCCAACCGGGGCATCTCTGCCGGGCCCAGTGAATCGAAGGCTGCCCCGTCAACCCCGATAATCAGCGTCTTCGCTATGGGCGCCTCGGCGGCCATCACGGGGGCGCTGGACAAGACTGTGCCGGTCAGTGCCACGGCCGTAGCCGCGACCCCCGCCCACAGACGTAGATGGTGTGCCATGGAGTGGTTCTCACGATCTCTAGGGGGCTCGTGGTGCAGCGACCAGCTGCCAGGCAGTGCCCCACCAACACCCGAAATCGTCTGCACCGACGAATGATTACGTAAACATTGAAGGGTTGCCCCGGCGCCATTGTCAAGAGTGCGGGAACCGCGATCCCGCCATGACACAGCCGTAGTCGCGGGCCGCCCCGCCAGCACCCCCGCCGAAGAGCTTGGACTACCCGCGTAAAATGTTCTATTTTGGTAGCTATTGTTTAATAATGGTACAATCCTTAGGGTGGATCGTTCCGAAGATTCTTGTACCGGTGGAACCGGCCGCTTCCTTCTCCACCGCTGCGCTTTCCCCAAGTCCGTTGCCTGCCCCCATGACTTTCGATGCGCACCAAGGCGCAGAATGAAGGAATAATCCACCAATGTTTCCGACCACGTTTCCCGAGCCTGAACTCTTCTCCCCGGGCAAAGACGTCCCGGCGTTGCGTTGGGGGCTGCTGGCGCCTGGATGGATAGCGGACCTTTTCGTGTCTGCCATGCACGAGCACACTGACCAACGATTCGTCGCCGTCGGCTCCCGGTCTGCTGACCGTGCGCGATCGTTCTCAGCGCAGCACAGCATTGCAAGGGCGTACGACTCGTACGAGCAGCTCGTCGCCGACCCCGAGGTTGACGTGGTCTATATAGCTGCGCCGCAAAGTGAGCACTTAACGCTCGGGCGCCTGTCTATCGCTGCCGGAAAGCACACTTTGATCGAGAAGCCGATGGCGACCACTGCCGACGAAGCCCGCGCGCTGGCCGCGGCGGCTCGAAACGCCGGAGTGCTGCTGATGGAGGCGCTGTGGAGCCGCTACCTACCGCAGACCTCCGTGGTGCGCACTCTGGTCAACGACGGGTTCCTCGGGGACGTCCGTTCTGTGGTCGCCGATCACGGCCAGGCCATTCCAGGCTACCCGGATCATCGCCTTCACCGCCGCGAACTGGGCGGGGGGGCACTGCTCGACCTCGGCATCTACCCCGTACAACTGGATTCGATGGTCCTGGGTGCGCCACAATCGATCACGGCGATCGGCGGTCTACTCGATACCGGCGTCGACGCCTTCTCCACTCTTGTGCTTGGACATGGGCGTGACGTCCAATCCACTCTCACCACCAGTCTTGCCGTCCGTACTCCGTCCACCGCAGTCATCTCAGGCACACAAGCGAGAATCGAGATGGATGGTTCCTTCTACATGCCGACCACTTTCCGCCTCGCGGGCAATGATGGTGGCGCAATGGTGTGGAACGATACGACCGGGGTGACGTCCATGGCCGGGCTGTCTTGGGAAGCGACGGCATTGGCACGATTCGTTGGCGAAGGCCGTACAGAATCGCCCATCCATACTCTGGACGAGACCATCTCCATCCTCGAGACACTTGACGAAGCGCGCCGTCAGCTCGATGCATCCGCATCGCTCTAGACAACCCCTTCCTTCCGCCAGCGCCGACCTCCCGGCCGTTCCGGCACTGGAAGCCTTTTTGGCAACACTTGGAAATATCTACGCAAGCGGGACTGAAAGTGACAGTACCTTTGTTTAGGTGAACATGGATCAGGAGAACACAAGCATCGGGACTCCGGCGGGACCGTCCAAGGAGTCCCGGAAGCTCGCGGCCAAAAAGCGCGCCACCAGGGGGCCGTCCATCGGGGACGTGGCACAGGCCGCAGGCGTCTCCGCCCAAACCGTTTCCCGGGTTTCCAACGGACTCACCAATGTCGAAGAATCCACTAAGAACAGGGTTCTCGACGCCATGAAGGAACTTGGCTACCGGCCCAACAGGGCCGCACGTGCGCTCAAGAGCGGCCAGTTCAAATCCATCGGTGTCATCATGTTCACCCTCTCCAGCTTCGGCAACATGCGAACCTTGGACGCCATCGCCACGGCTGCCTCGCAGGCGGGCTATTCAGTGACGCTCATCCCCGTGCAGGACCCCACCACCGGAACCGTGTCCGGGGCCTACGAAAGACTGCGGGAGCAGCAGGTCGACGGTGTAGTTGTCATCTTCGAAGCCCACCTTTTGGATGACGCTGACATAACGCTTCCTGAGGACCTCCCGGCCGTGGTCATCGATTCCAACGCCGGTTTTGGCTATCCCATGGTGGATACTGACCAGGCACAGGGTGCACGATTCGCTACCCAGCACCTTTTGGACCTTGGCCACCAACAGGTGTGGCATATCGGTGGACCCACCACGTCCTTCTCGGCGACGCACCGGGAAGAATCATGGAGGCGGACGCTCAAGGACGCCGGTATTGAGGCCCCTTCGGTCCCCCATGGCGACTGGTCCACCGAATCCGGCTACCAAATCGGTCTGGAGCTTGCGGGCAACCCGGATGTCACCGCCATTTTTGCCGCCAACGACCAAATGGCCTTGGGAGCGATGCGTGCCCTGCATGAACAGGGTCGCCGCATTCCCGAAGATGTCAGCATTGTTGGATTCGACGACCTGGACGAGTCCACGTCCTTCTGGCCGCCACTGACAACAATCCACCAGGATTTCTACGCCGTGGGCCGACTCAGCATCGAAAACCTGCTTCAGCAGATTGCCGGCACCGGTTCGGTGGACGATTTCACCACCGTGCCTACCAGCATGGTGGTGCGCAAGAGCACTGCCGCTCCCCCTCAGGGAGCCCGGCCGCCGTCTGCGCGGAAAAAGCGCGTAGCTGCGGACAAGGGGTAACCCTCCTCCGCAGCTACGCCGTTGTGGACTGCTACCCCTTGCTTGCGCCCAGGGTGAGCCCTGCCACGAACTGTCGTTGCAGGACAAGGTAGATGATCATGGTGGGAATCAAGGTGATCATGGCACCAGCCGCGATCAGGTTGTAGTTGCTCAGGAACTGGCCCTGGAGGTTGTTGATGGCGGTGGTGATCGGGAGCCTGTCACCGCTCTGGATAAACAGCAAGGGCCAGAAGAAGTCGTTGTAGATGAAGATGACTTGCAGCGTGCCCAAAGCCGCGAGTGCCGGACGGCAGAGTGGCATGATGATGTTCCAGTACTGCCGCCAGATTCCAGCGCCATCCACCAACGCAGCTTCCGTCAGGTCTTGCGGCAGGGCTTTCATGTAATTGGAGAGCACAAAGGTGCAGAAGCCAATCTGGAAAGCAGTGTCCACGATGATGACGGCTATGTAGGTATTGAGCAGGTTACCGGAGTCGCTGATGGAGTACGGCAGGGAAACATGCTTGAACATCTCAAACAGCGGTGCTGCAAGGACCTGCGGTGGCAGGAGGTTGCCGGCGGTGAACATGATCAGCAGCGTGATGTTGAACTTCCAGCTCACCCGCGATACTGCAAAAGCCATCATGGACGCGAAGAGAAGCGTCAGCAGGACGGTGGGAACCGTGATCAGGACTGAGTTCAGGAAGTACTTCGAGAATCCTCCCTGGTTCCAGGCCTGGACGAAGTTCTCGAAGCCGAAGCTGCCGCCGAAGCTGAAGTAGCCGTATTTGTCGGTGTCCTCCTTGGGACGGAGCGCCGTATAGAGGGACCAGACCAGCGGTACCAACCAGATGGCGGCCATGACGATGAGGAAGATGTGAGTGCCATAGTGGCGTTTGCCGGTCTTGCCGGTCCTGCCGGTCTGGACAGGAAGGGTACGGGCGATGGTGCTCATGCCTCTTTCTCCTTGCCGAAGGTGCGGATGAGGTAGAAGACAATCGGCACCAGGGAAATCACCAGCAGTACCACGGCCAATGCTGAACCGACGCCGATCACCTGTCCTTCACCGATCAGGTTTTGGATCACCAAGGCGCTGAGCAGTTCAAGCCCGTTGGTGCCGCGGTTGATGACATAGACAATGTCAAAGGCGCGGAGGGACTCAATGATGGTGATGACCACGATCACGATGTTGACCGGGCGCATGGCGGGGAAGACAACCCGGAAGAAGGTCTGGACAGCGTTGGCGCCGTCAATCGACGCTGCTTCCCTGAGGGCAGGGTCCACACCCTTCAGGCCAGCCAAGTAGAGGATCATGACGTAGCCTGCGTGGCGCCACGTAGCTGCGATCATGGCGGCCCAGATGTTGACGTTCGAGTCGCCGAACCAGTCCACTGCCTGGGGCGTGCCGGCCGTACCGAGCAGGAAGTTCAGCAGACCGCTGTCGCGGTTGTAGAAGAGCTGCCAGATGATACCGATCAATGCCAGGGAGAGCATGACGGGCGTGAAGAAGATGCTCTGGTAGATCTTGCTTCCCCGGATCTTCTGGTCCAGGAGCACAGCGAGCAGAAGGCCCAGCGGCGTTGCAATCAGGGCCAGGAAAGCCAGCCACAGCACGTTGTGCTGCATGGCCGGCCAGAACGGTGGGTAGTTCTGGCTGATGAACTCATAGTTTTCCGTCCCGGCAGACTTGATGTCGGCCAAGTCCAGCCCGTTCCATCGGGTGAAGCTCAGACCAATAGAGGCCAGGGTGGGCAACCAAACGAACAGCAGCTGAATGAGCGTTGGAAGGCCCACCATGATGCCAAGGACGATTTTGTCCCTGCGACTCAGGCGGCGAACCTTCCTGGACTTCTTGCGCGTTCTTCCGGCTGTTGCCGGCGAGGCGTGTGCTGCCCCGCGTTGGGCGCCGCCTGCAGGGGGCCCGCTGTTCGGGGAGGCCGGTTTTTCGGCTGTGGTACTCATGGGAATTCCTTTGGTATTCGTCGCACAGGGGCCGGCCGCGGTGTGACCCGCGGCCGACCCTTGCTCGGGAAGCCTGGCCGGTTGACCAGCAACCGTATGGCCAGGGCAGTCCTGCGCTATTGGGCCGCGTAGAGCGACTTTGCCTGCGCTTCCAGGTTCTTCACGTCGACGCTTCCATCCTTAATGAAGGACTGAAGAGCCGGAATCATGACGTTGTTGGCCATGGCCGGCAACGCATCGCGGTCCAGGAACTGGCTGATGTACTTCGCGTTCGCGATGGTGTCCGCACACTTCTTGTTCAGGGCAGAGTACTTGGACGTGTCAGCGCCCTTGGCCGTCGCGATGTTGGAAGTATCTACGGCCGCGTAAGCGTCCTGGCCTTCCGGGGTTCCCATGAAGGCAAGGTAGTCGCGGGCAGCCTGGTTCTCTCCACCCTTCTTCGACAGCAGCAGGCCATCGATCGGAGCTTCAACAGCGTCAGTTCCCTCCATGGCGATCTCCGGGAACGGGAAGAAGTCGATGTCCGCCAGTACTGCGGGATCCGTGAACTGCTGTGTCACGAATGAGCCCAGGAGATACATGCCGGTCTTCTTGGCCTCGAGGGCTTTGGCTGCGTCCTGCCAGGTCTGCCCCAGTGCTGCGGGGTCCTGGAACGGCAGGAGTGCTTTCCAGGTATCGAAGACGTCGCTGACCTTCTTCTGGTCCCAGCTCTCCTTGTGCGCGGTCAGGTCGATGTGGAACTGGTACCCGTTGAGGCGCATGTTGATGTAGTCGAAAGTGCCCATGGCGGGCCAGCCGTCCTTGTCGGCAAAGCCGATCGGAATGATGCCATCGGCCTTCATCTTGGCAGCGAGCGTGGTCAGCTCATCGAAGGTAGCGGGAACTGAGTAGCCCTTTTCCGCCCAGAAGCTCTTCCGGTAGAAGAAGCCCCACGGGTAGTTGTAGTTGGGGACCAGGTACATCTTGCCGTCGGGGCCGGTGGACGCCTTCTTGATGGCGTCGGAGAAGTTGCCGCCGATCTTTTCCCACACGTCGTCGACGGGAGCCAGGAGGCCCTTCTCTGCGTAGTACTGCATGCGGTAACCGGCAAACCAGGTGAAGGACTCATCCGGGCTGCCCTGCAGGTAGGAGTTGATCTTGTTCTGGAAGTCGTTGTGGGGAACCACGTTGGTCACCACGTCGAAGCCCGACTTTTTGGTGAAGGCGTCCGTTACTGCCTTGTAGGCAGCACGGGGAACTTCGTCCGATGAACCCGAGCCGAAGGTGAGGCTTTTTGATGAAGCACCAGGGGCAGGACCGGAACCACCCGTGCATGCAGACAGCAACGGGATGCCGGAGGCGGCTACGGCGCCGATTCCAAGTGTTTTGAGGAAGGTTCGCCGTCCTGGACCGGCGCCTTCCGCCGCCTGGAACGGGCCAAGATTTACAGCCATGATTACTCCTTTGGATCGTGGTTCTTCGTGAGACTGTCCAACATCCGCATGCGCACCGTGAGATAGCTCAAGTGTGGGCCTGTGGAGGCAGAAAGTCGCCGGATCTAATCAACATTCTTGTGAATGTTCACGTAAACATTGAGTTGCAAGAAGTTTACGTAAACATCGGTGGTTTGACAAGGGTATTTTTGCTGCATTCCGGCACTTTTACGGGAGCGCGGCAAGCACCCCGATATCAGGGGGCTCCCGCTTCCCGACGCCCGGCCTCGCGGGCCTCTTCGACCAGCCGGGCAAGCTCCTTCTTCCGCCGCTTGCGACCTAGGAAAAGGCCCGCAAACAGAAGCAACAAAGCAACAAGGACGGCGAGCTGCGGCCACGGAATCGCCCATAGCGTCACGCTTTCCTGCACGGGATCCAGCGATTGGGTGGCCCCGTCAGGGGCAATCACCCCTTGCGAAACGGTCACCGGCAAAGTCATCATGCCCAGCGGCCACACCTGAGGTACGTGGATACTGACGGTTCGACGGTCCCCGGGCAGCAATTCGAGAGTTCTGGCTTCTTCGGTCCCGGCGGCCGGCCACCGGGCGTCATTGACCATGGTGGAGGGATCCACCGAAAGTCGGACGTTGCCCGTATTCTCCAGGTCAACGGTAAGGTCAGCGGATCCTGGTTCCAGGGGATTCCACGACGTATCGTAGCTCGCGGTTGCCTTCATGCTGAGCGCAGGTCTGACCTCCCCCTTTACCCGGGTCATGACACGGAACCCAACACGGCTTTCCACACCCAGTTGCGTCCCGTCCGAGCCGCCCTGTGAATAGATCGAGGCAGCTATGCCCGCTGCATGATCGCCTGGTGTCGCGTTGTCCGGGACCGTCACCGTGAACGGCACGACGGCGGTACCTCCCGCCGCTACGGTGACCGTCTTGTCCATGGAGATCCAGGTACCTGCAGCTACCGACTGCTTGTCGCCAGGGAGCATGTTGAAGCGGCCGGTCGGAGTGAAATACCCATCAGCCGCGGTGAGGGCAAAGGTAACGTCCCTGTCGCTGAGGTTCCTGACCGCCAAGTGTTCGTCGACACTGGCTCCTGGGTCGAGTTCGAGTTCCACCCACGAGCGGCCATCCGGCCCCTCCACGGTCGATGGGGTGACAGCCCACGTGACGGGGCTGTCACCGGTGGTGGCAAAGGTGGTGGTTGCAGCAACGACACTTGCGCAGACGACAGCAACCAGGACGCACACGGCGATGACGCAGCGCAGCAGGAGTCCCTGGTCGGAGAGCTTGAGGGTTGGGGACCTCATGAGACGAAGATACCTCCGCTGGAGATTATTCGAACAGGGACAGCGTCAGCTTGGCGGAGTAACCGCCAGGTGCCACCGTCGCAGGAGTCCGAAGGAAGAGGTCCGCGTTGGCCGTCCACTGCCCCTCGGCAGCAATCGCCGATGAGTCCAAGGCCAATGCGAGCAGTTCCTGGTCCACCAGACCAACGGCATTGGCACCGGAATCCATCGACGTGTCCACTTGGTCGCCTTCGGTCACCTGACCGGAGGCCCCGCCGTCGATGATCTGCGGCTGCCACCCCAGGTGCGACGCGCTGATGGCCGGCTGACCTGCCGCCCCGGCAAAGTCTGACGACGTTCCCAACACGTACCAACCGGCACCCGCCGGGATTTCACTGGCAGCCCGGGTATCGGTCACTGTCACGGTAGGAAGGGTGCCTTTAAACTGCCGCACCGTGGGCGTGGACCCGTCTTCGGTCAATGTCGTGGCGGTACCCGCCACGCTCATGGCCAGCACGCCGCCGTCGACGATTTCGGTAATGCCGACGTTGACATCCACGTCCTGGTCGCCGTGGTTCTGGTCAGCCATCGCCATACCGGCGACACCCAGCAACAACGCCGTGGCAGTTGTGACGGCGCCAACACGGGGCAGAAATTTATGTCGGTTCACTTTCATGCTTCTTTCACATAAGCCCGGCACACCAGCCGGATGGAGAGGGGGAAGAGAAGCTGGTGGCCCGCCAATCAGGCGGACCACCAGCGTCAGGTTAGTTGCAGGATGCTGCGTTGTAGGCGGCGTTTGCTGTCACTGTTACCGGTTGGCCGTTGACCGTGGCCTTGGCTTCAACGGCCACGGTGCCTGCCTGTACCGAAGCGGCACGGGTGGTGAAGGCATGGACCGCGTTCTTGCCCGGCTTGACCTCGGCGAAGGACTTGGTTCCGTAGGCCGAGGTGAAGGTGGCCTGGACCGACTTGGTGTCGTTGTTCGTCAGCTGCGCGGTCACGGTGACCTTGCCGGCAACACACTTGGTGTTGGCCACTGCGGTGACGTTCAGCTGCGGTGCGGCCGGGACCGGGTTGGCGATCATCAGCCAGCTGAGCTGCACATCCGGTCCCCGTGTCGGGCTGAGCGAGAAGGTGATCTTGCCATCCGTCCCCACCGTCACGTTTTGGTAGGCCGCGGACTGGTAGTCGCCGCTGTAGTCATGGTCAGCTTCCACCACTGCACCATTGACGGTGACCTTGGCCCCGCGGTCGTCCCACTGGGCCCACGGATCGTAGTACCCGGCGTAGACCGTGTAGGTGCCCGGAGCCAGACCGTTGAACTTGTAGGTCAGGTCCCTCCCGGCCTTGGCGTAGCGGAGGGTGGTGAAGATATTGCCATCCGCGGTTCCGGAGACTCCGCTGTCCTGGCTTTCGTAACCCCAGCTCTTGCCCGTCGCCGGATCAGCGCCGAAGGGCTGGTCCGCCGCGCTGTTCAGGACAGGTCCGTCCTGGGCCGCTGCTGCCATCAACGCAGTCCAGTCGGCTGTCTGCTGCCCACCGGCGTTGACCGCGTACTGGACACCGTCAGGAACAACAGGGATGGTCCGGGTGAATGTCCGGTTACCGAAACCGGGGAGCGTGCCCGTAGCGGTGATGACTCCCACGGTGTTCGTGTTGTCGGTGACCTGCCAGGTGACGGGCTGGGTGGAGCTTTGTCCGTTCTGGGTGACTGTCACGGAGTTGACACTGAAGGTTGAGCCAACAGCCAGGCTGGCAGGAACACCGGTGACGTTCCATGCGGAGTTGGCGTCCAGATCCTCAAGTTTCCACTCGGACGGGGACTTCACCGCCAGCGTCTTGCCACCCTCGCCCATCTGGATCGGCAGCCACACCATCGGTGCGGTGGCCAGGGCCTGGTCGGATCCGCCGTTCCAGCGGTCGCCCATGTAGATGAACTTGCCGTTCGCTGGATCAACGGGGATCACCGAGGACGGCTGCGAGTTGTTGGAGTTCCAGGAAACATCGCTGCTGAACGGATCTCCCATGTCAGTCCACTCCCCCAGGATGCTGGTGGCCGTGCCGTACCGGGACGGGTTCGGCGACCAACCAGTGGTTCCCGACGAGATGATGAAGTAGCGGCCCTGGTATTTCATGATGGCCGGTGATTCACGGGACTGGTTGACAAAGGCCCGCCGGAAGTCGACGCCCTCCACCGCCGTATCCGGTGAAGCGGACAGGTAGGTGTAATCGGCGTTGAGCTTGGAGATGAACATGGTCTTGTTCTCTTCGCTGGAGTAGATGATGTAGCCAGTGCCATCGTCATCCACAAAGAGGTTCATGTCCCTGGCCATGCCCGGGTTGTTCGGAGCGAAGTTGGTGGGATCGCCGGCCGTTGCCTTGTGGAGGCGGTAGCTGTCGATGTACCGGAACGGTCCGAACGGTGAATCAGAAACTGCTACGCCTGCGTTGGCTTTGGCGTACTGAGCGGTAGACCACGACGACGGCCCGTCAGCGTGGACCCACATGACCCACTTGTTGGTGGCCGCGTTGTAAATAACCTTCGGTCGCTCAAGGATCGGCGGGGTCTGGCCATTCACAGGCACCGTACCGAGGTCACGGTAGACAGCGTCCTTCTGCTCCGTGGTGTAGCCCGAGTACAGGTTCTGGAAGTACGGATCCGAGTCGATTTGCCCGCGTGAGGACAACGTCTTCAGCGCAACTCCCTCGTCCTTCCAGTTGTACAGATCGTAGGAGCTGTAAGCGTGCACGCCCGGTGCGGAGTGGTAACCGTTGGTGCGGTCCTCCCCGTACAGGTAGTAGATCGTCTTATCTTCGGAATCCTTGGACGTCACCACCTGGCCACCATGGGCCTGGATCAGGTTGCCGTTGTTATCCCGCCAGTCCTGGCCGGGCCGGAAGCTGTTGTAGCCCGTGCCCTCACTGGCATTCCGCAGGGTGAAGGCCTGGTTGGCCCCACCGTTGGAGGTCCACAACCCAATCCAAGCACCTTCGTGCGTGGACTGGTTCGAGACGTCCAGGACCTGGTGAACGCCAGCGTTCAGAAGGCTGAACGAGGTACCGTCCGTGGTGCTGAACAGCCACTGGGCCGAGCTATCCGTGCGTGCTTCTTCGTCAGTGATGGTGCGCAGCGTAGTGCCGTTGGTATCGGCCGCCAAAGCACGGCCATCAGCGAGCCTCAGGACAAAACGGTCACGGGTGGTGCCGTCTTCATCGGCGATGAGGGTTGCTTTCCATACCTGGTTTCCGCCGGCGACCGAATCGCTGAGCACGGTTTTCGGTGAGCCATCCGATGCCGTAACTGCACGGCCACTCTGAACTCCGACGAAGCTGTAGGACTGTCCATCCTGTACCGCCGGCGCATCCGCTGCGACGCCGGATGCCCCGTTCACCACGAAGGTGGTGACGGACTTGGCAGGAACGGTCAGCGTCGCCGAGCGCGTTCCGGCGTCGATGGCGACGGCGGTGCCGCTGACAAGCGCGTTGGCCGTCGGATCACCGGATGGGGACTGGGTGGTGACCACTGGAGTAACCGTGGCACCGGCAGCGATCGTTGCGAACTTGGACAAGTCCACCTTGATGGTCTTGGCCTGGTCGGAATCGTTGGTGTGCACCATCGACAGGCCGGAACCATCGGCCTTCAGCGCAGATGTGGTCTTGCCGTCGCTGGTGGGAATGATCCGGTCACCCGGGGCGATGTAGTGGGTGAAGTTGCGGATGGTGTTGTACTTCGAGTTCACCGTGGTGCGGCACGAAGGATCTGCGGCGCCTGCGGCCAAACGCCGCACGGAGTCGCCATCGGCGTTGCAGTCGAAATCGATGAAGACGGATCCCCAGTTCTTCTTCTCGCCCAGTTCCATGTTGTAGAGGTCTTCGACCGGCTGCCACAGCACCCAGGACTCAGGATCGAGCTCGCGGAGGTCATCAGTGATGCGCGTGGCCATACCCAAACCGTTTTCGATGCTCTCCGGATTCCAGGAGTCACCGCCCCAGTTGCCTTCGACTTCGCTCATGGACAGCGGCTTGTCCGTTGCCTTGGCGATGTCGCGGACCGCGAGGCGGTCGCCGGTGGAGTAGGTGTGGACGTTCAGCTGGCTGACGGCCTCTTTGGTTTCCGGAGTCCAGCCGTTCCAATCTTCCAGGAAGCGGCTCGGGGAGGTCTCATCCGGACCGGAGACCTTGGCCTCGGTGGTGGTGCCCGGTTCGGCGAGCTCGGCAGCCATGGCGGTCAGCACCTGGGACTGCAGTGCGGGGCCTGCGTGGGCACCCTCCTGGCCTCCTCCATTTGGCAGGCCGTTGCCGCCGAAGGTGGTCTTCCAGTAATTCGTGTTGGGCTCGTTGAGGGGGTTGATCGTGTCGAAGCTGATGCCTTCAGTGTCTTCGACGTGCTCAGCCGCCTTTTTGACGTAGTTGACGAACTTACCGATGGCTGCGGGCTTGATCTGGTCGGCGTTGGGGTCTGTACCACCGCTGACGTAGCCGCTTTCGGTCATGAAGTAGGGCGGTGAGTTGCTGAAGGCCTCCCAGGTGGTCACTTTGTCCTTGATGGCCGCGATCCAGGCACGCTGGGAAGCATCGGCGTCGAGGTTGTAATCCGAGGCGTTCTCGCCGGTCCAGGCGGCCAGGAAACGGTCCCGGTCAGCGTAGTTGGTGGTGATCGGCCCATTCTGGTCGGAGAGACCGGCATTCGGGTTCCACCAGCCGGGAACAGCTCCGCCGGGACGAAGGTAGTCGGGGATATCCGTGGCGTTGCCACCGCCAACGTTATAGCGGGCGATGTTGAGGTTCAGGCCGTCGTCACCGAAGACCTTGTCGATCAGATCGTTCCGGATGGCTTCCGGATACTGTCCGGTGGCGTTGGCCATCCAGACGAGGCTGGTGCCCCAGCCTTTGAACGACGGGCCTGCCTGGGCCGGGTTGGGGGTGAGGACAAGGTCCTCAGCGGCGGATGCCGGCGAGGCCAGCAGGGGAAGGGCGCCTAGGGCGAGGGTTGAAGCAGCTAAGGCCGCGACCAAACGATGACGCGACGATGCGTGCGAGCTCGACAACATTGTCTTAAATCCAATCCGTTCATGTTTACGTGAACATAGAAGAGGTTTACGTAAACATACAGTGACCCACGTCACCCGTCAAGTGGTGATTTTTGCTGGCCGCCCAACGTCTGCCACCCGGCCGCCGGGGATAGCGCATTCCCACTGGAACCCACTATCCCCGGGACTTTTTATCCTTCGAAGGGACTAATGCATCCCGAATTGGTACGCGGCAGGCACCGCCTCGTTCGGGCAGACTTCCTGCCACAGCGCCGCGAGCGCATCCTCCCCCTCCCGGAGGTCCGGGATCTCGACGCCCTCGCGCAGGATCGCAGCCGCCCCACCGGGGTTTCCGGTCCTTGCGAGCGCCAACGCCCTGAGGAACCTCAAACGTCCGACGCCGGCACCCTCCTTGGGTGCCGTGTCGTTCAGTTCCAGCGCCATGGCCGGGTCCCCGTGCCGGATGCTGAGCGTGATGGCCTCGGTAAGCAACGCGGGATTGGCGGAGTCAGCCGCCACGCCCTTCCGAAGCTCAGCAAGTCCCGCGGTGTCCTGTCCGCCCGCCAGCAGGGCCAGCCCCAGTCCGCGATGCGCCAACGCCGTTGTCACCGGCCCGGCGTCCGTGGCCAGCACGCGCCGATATCCATCTTTGGCGCCCTCAAGGTCCTGCCGGCCGTGCCGCATGGTGGCCACATGGAACTGGGCGGCCGGACTGTCCTGCCCCGCCAGCAACCCGGCCCAGTCCGTTCCCGCAACGAAGCTGGGCGCGCCGTCGAACGCTTTTCCCTGCAGCAGCGCAAGCCACGGTTCCTGCTCCCCCGTGATGCTCCCGTCCGCAAACGGCGTTCCGCTTTCGTCCACCCAGGCCCAGGCGCTCTTCTGCCGCCGCGCCCGCTCCACCACTCCCCAGCCGCTGCCGTGGAGCAACATTGTCGACGGCGGGACGTCGGCGTCGGCGATGGCTGCGGGAAGCATCGCCTCGAGTTCTTCGTGCGGCAGAAGCCCTTCCAAACGTTCGCCGGCGTGCGCCACCGCGGCGGCCCAATCATCACCGTGCGAGGTCCCCGAATCCAGATGCCCGTTACCGTACGCCTCAACCCATGCCCACTGGGCGCCGGCTGGCATCACCAGGTGCTCAAACTGCGTCTGCGCCAAACCGGCCTGGATCTCGGCATACGGCCCAGCTCCGGGGCTCAGCCACTCCTGCCAGCGTTTGCCGCCCTGTCCCTGGCCCCACACGAAGAGCTTCTTGCCGCGCAGGAGGCCCGTGGACAGCATCGCCAGCCCGTCGCCGTCGTCGTCTGCTGCCACAACCCAGCGCCGTTCGGCAGGGTCGATGTCGAAGAAAAAGTCCGCCGCGTGGGGGCTGTTGACCGGCCACGTGCCGTCATAGCCTTCGTGGCTGGTGGGCCGGACGCGGGTGATGTCCGTGGTGTAGTCACTGCCGTAGGCCTCGTCCGCCGGGGCGATGACGCGGGTGCGGTCCGTCTCCGGGATGGCGGCGTTGCTCCACCAGTACATCGGAACGTCGTGGTCATTAGGGTTCCGGATCCGCACCGCAGCGAACACCACGGGCGATTCCGCGGGGAGCCAGATGTCCACTTGGAACACCACTTCCCTCAGCCGTTCGAACTCCCACATGCGCAGGATGTGCTTGCCGTCGGGCGTGTGGACGATGGCGGTGTGCAAGGGATCGCAGCTGGTGGGCGAGTGCCCGCGGGTCCCGATGTTCCACTCCAGTCCGCCCGCGAACCACGCCTTACGCAGCGCGATGTTTGCCAGTTGCGGAGCATCGTGGGTGTGGAGGAGCTGCTTGCCGGTCGCTTTGTCGAAGAGCTCCCAGATGCGGCCACCCAGCGACGGGATGACCGTCACCTTGAGCTTGCTGTTTTCCAGCACGACGGCGGGCACTTCCTTGGGTGCCGCCTCGCGGCTGTAGCCGTCCTGCATCAGGTACGGGTACACGTTGGGCACCACACCGTAGCGGGCCGAGGCCTGCAGATCGTCGGGAACGCCCTCGCCCACGGTATAGGGCTGGTCGAGTTCGGCGGCGACCACGGGCAAGGGGTTGAGCGGACCGAGTTCGGCCATGGTCAGGGAAATGGTGGTGACGGTGAGGTTGGAGGTTGCTGTGTCTGCCACGTCAGTATCCGATCGTGAGGAGGAGGCCGCGCTGCGGCTCAAGGGTGATGGGCTCGCCGGGCACGTAGCTCGCGGCGGATTGGAAGCCAGGGATCGCCGGGGCATCCACGCTGGTAGCGGCCGCTTCGTCGTCGAATATCAGCCTCACATGTTCAGTCTGCCCGGCCCATGAAGCCAGCGCTACGACCATTCCGCGTTCCGTCACCCAGGTGGTGGCAAGGACCTCGGGGTGGCTTGTCCGCACCGGTGCGTGGTGGTCCCAGAACCCATGCATCGTCGCGTGCTCCAGCCCGGTTTCGGCCCAGAACTCCCAGAGGGGCCGGTTGTCCACGGCAGGCGCCCGGCCAGTCATGCCGAACACCATGCCACGCCACGGGTTGCCGCCGCCCTCCAGCATCTCGCCCATCAGGCCAAAGGGAATGCCGGACAGTTCAACCAACCAATAGTCGGGATCGGTGGTGTCGTAGTCGAAGTACTCCCCCAGCCATAGCCTGTCCACATAGGGCAGCTGTTCCATGTACAGATTGGCTGAGGACGCGTAGCCGTCATGCGCCGTGAACTGGTTGGCGGAGTGCAGGTCTATTTCCGGGCCATGCGTGCCGCGTGCCCTGCAGGCGTGTTGCAGGACCTTCCGGACGCGCAGCATGGCGTGGCGGTCATAGGCGATGTCATCAAGGTAGATGCCATCGATTCCATCCTCGCCACTGGCCAGCTCCTGCAAGCTCCGAACGTAAAAGTTCTCCCACCGGGACTCGCCCGTGGTCACCACTGCGATGTCCTCAACGTTCGGAGCGAACCAGGCGGACACGTAGCCGCTCCCGGCGTGCTCCTGGAGCCAGATGTGTCCCTTGCCCGGTCCGTCGCTGAAGATCTCATGATCCAGTTGCATCAGCGGCAGCAACTCCGGGCTGTGGAAGGTGAGTTCCCGGACGGTGTTGTAGATCTTGGCTTTCAGTCCCTGCCGATGGCACGCAGCAACGTATCTGCGCAGCGAGTCACCAGTGAGCAGGGGGTCGTTGATGTACGGAGCCGGGGCCGTGGCGTGGTGGACATTGACCACGGTGGCGCCGGCCGCCTTGATGTCCGCTGGGTCGGCGGGCTGGTGGAAGTAACGCTTGGACAGGTGTTTCCCGGGCTCGATCGGCTTGAAGGGCGTCAGCAGCAGCCGGAAATCGAAGTGCAATGGCTCACCCGCATTGAGGGTCCGGGCGCCACTGAAGGCGCGCACCGTCACTGTGCTTCCCGCAGTCCGCAGCCTAACCCCACCTCGCAGCACCTCGCCCTTCCCGTCGCCGGGTTGCCGGTTGGCCCACGATTTCGGCTCCACCAGGGGCTTCTCCCGGTAGAAGTTGGTATTGAGGGGCCGTTCGTAGCCCCCAGCCCGAAGGGCCAGCTGAACTCCGGCGTTCACCCCACCGAGCCACAGCGCATCCTGGTTCTTCGCGGCCACGTCCCACGTCCAGTCCAGGGTTTCCGGCCGCCGTCCGCCCGGGACGCCCAAGCCCATGGCGAGCGGCACTGCAGCCTCGTGGAACCCAAGCTGCAGGCCGACGTCGGGCACCTCCACAGTCTGCACCGGGGTGAGTTGCAGCGAATACCCGGCTGTTCCGTCGGCGTCGAGCACGCCGGTCAGGTCCACCGATACGGCAGCTTTGCCGCCCTGTTGTCCATTCCAGTGGCAGTGCCACGAGATCCGTGCCGGCCCTTCCGCCGTGGAAGTGAGCGGTGAGTAGTTCCAGTCGATCCCCTCAATCTCCAGACTCACCGGAGCCTCAAAGAGCTCGACGGCGGGGCCGTCCGTTGAGGTGACAGCTGCGGTAAAGGTGGACGTCACCTGCTCCGGAAGCCCCGATGCGTTCAGCCGAAGGGTCCTGCCCAGGATTCCCAATGTCCTGTCCGCTTCGTCCAGCGTGATGGCGGTGAACGGCTCCACAAGCTCCGCATCCTGGGCCACCGTCGAGTCCAGCCATGCCAGCCGCCGCAGGAAACGGGGGTCGCCGAAACCGCCCGCCGCAATCGACGGGTCTGCGTCCTTTTCGGCGGCCACGTCCAAGCGGATGTCAATCTCTTGGGCCGCTTGGCCGGTGGCCGTGATGGTCACGGCCGCCGCCAGTGTGGTTCCCGCGCTCTCCGACGGGACCGGCAGGACCACATACAGTGCCTGCACCTTCCCGGCCGGAACAGTCAGCGTCCTCCGCCATGGATTACCCAGGCGGTCCACGCCATGGGTGTTGATGCAGTGGCCGCCTCCTGGCGAGGCCACGTGGACGTCCACGCCGTCCACGTCTTCCAAGGCGTACAGCCCAAGTTGGACCACGAAGTCCTCCCCCGGCTGGGCAGCTCCATGGACGATCCTCGATGGTCCATTGATCACCCAGTGAGCCGGTAGGTCATCACGCATGGAAACGGGATTCAGCCGGTCCTCGGGGAAAACCAGGAAGGCCTCGCCTGCGTGGCTGCTGTGGAGGTCCTCCAGTTCATCGGCGCGGGCGGTGAAGTTCATTGGCGCGAACGAGTCCCGCTCGCTGGCCGCCTCATAACGCAGGACACGGGCCTGGGACGGTTCGACTTGCGCTGCGGGCGTCCAAGGAGAACGCACGACGGCGGCAGCCCACGCGGGTTCTGCCGCTGGGCGACCCGGGAGGTACTGCGCCTGCGGATAGTGCGGTTTCCCCAGCATGGCGTAGGGCAGGTAGTACACAAAGTAGATCCCGGGGCCGTCGATGGCCTCGAACAGCAGCGTCCCGGATGCGCGCGTGGCCTCTTCCACGATCACGTTTCGCACCCTGGTGCCCGACTCTTCCGAGACGACGATGACATCCACAGATGCCGGGTCCTGGTCCTGCCGGCGCCAAGGGAGGACTACCCTGTGCGCGTGCGCTGCTCCGGTGCTTTCACCCTGCAGCGCTTCCACCACAAACCGGTGGTTTCCGTACAGCAGTTTGTCCCACGTTCCGATGCCACATGCCACCTCCGGATGGCCTGTCGTCCTGCTGTTTTGGGAGGTTGTTGGAGGGGACATGACAACCGGTGAAACCGGCGTGGGCAGCGGCATCGCTGGGACTCCTGAAGGTAGCTTCCGGGGCTTGTTCACCGACTTGGTGAATCCTTACATCATCCCGGCGTTCCGCAGAATCGTAAAGGGTTATTGCGATGCGTACTCACTGGCATTCCTGCCTTGAGGCACTGGACGGGGGCTACTTCGTGGCGGCCAGGTTCAGCGCGTTGACCTTCGCCTTGGCGGCCCGGACAATCTCGCGGTCAGTGACGGTGTACGCCGTGGGGTCGGCACCGTCCTGGGCGCCAAGGGAGATCACGCCATCGCCCAGCGTGGAGACTGTCTTCTTGGCCGACAAGTGAACGGCGGAGAGGCCCGCTGCATGCATCGCGGGGATGTCCTCCAAGGACAGTCCCCCGCCGGCCATGATCTCCAAGGCGCCGCCGGCTCTTTCCACCATCGCGGTCAAGGTCTGAAGCCCCGCCCCGGCGGTGGCCTCATGGCCTGAAGTAAGGACCCTGGCAAAGCCGAGATCCAGCAATTGATCCAGGGCCGCGAACGGATCCCGGGATTGATCGATCGCGCGGTGGAAGGTCAGCTGGGCGTCCGCGTTGGCCTCCCTGGCCGCGTCCACCAGGCGCCGGATCGCGTGAATGTCCACGTCGCCTTGCGGAGTCAGGGCCCCCACCACCACCCCGCGTGCTCCCTGCGCCAGAAGATGCCGGATCTCGTGGACCATGGTGTCCACGTCCGACGCTGAGTACCGGAAGTCGCCGGGCCTTGGGCGAATCAGCGGATGGATTTCCAAGCGGCCGTCAACGTGCTCCATGCTGGCTTCCATGAGTCCTTGGCTGGGCGTGATGCCACCAAGTTCCAGGCTGCTGCAGAGCTCAACGCGGTTGGCGCCTTCGGCGGCGGCGGTACCTGCACCGGCGGCACTGACCACGGCAATTTCAAGTTTCATGCTGAAACTCTACGCGGAGTTTTTGTACAGGTAATGCCCCTAAGAAGGCTCCTTAAGGGCATCACCTGTACAAAAACTCGTCAGGCTTGGTAGCGCCCGAGCTTTTCCTTTTGTTCCGTGGTGAGCCTGAGCACCCGGCCGGTGTCCTCGGCGACGAAAGCCAAATGCGTGGTGGCTTTGACGCAGTCCTCCCGCGTAACCGGGTCCTTGATGACGTAGTGAAGATCGAAGCTGGCGCCTTTGACGGCACCCACCCAGATCTCCACAACGGCAGGAATGTTGCGGTACTCCAAGGTCCGGACATACCGGACCTTGTGCTCCACCACGAGGGTCATGGTGCCCTCTTCGACATCGTTGAACAGGGCAGCCGGAGGCTCTACGCCGGGAAGGCCCGCGCCGCGGGGTGGCCCGAAGGCTGCGATGCGGGCTTCCTCCAACATACGGACGATCTGGACATTGTTGATGTGTCCGTATGCGTCCATGTCACCCCAGCGCATCGGCACGAGGACCTCAATGCGCTGGGGTGCAAAGGAATCCTGGGCGGTTTGCCCAGTCTTCAGTGAATCGGTACTCAGCTGTGCACCGCCGTCGAATCATCCACAGCGGTCTCTTCCTCGCCTGCGAACTGCGACATGTACAACCGGTAGTACGCGCCTTGGAGGGCGAGCAGCTGGGTGTGGTTGCCTTGCTCCACGATCTTGCCGTTCTCCATCACCAGGATGGTGTCGGCGTCGCGGATGGTGGAGAGACGGTGGGCGATCACGAAGCTCGTCCGGTCCGTACGGAGGGCGGCCATGGCCTTCTGCAACAGCAACTCGGTGCGGGTGTCCACGGAGCTCGTGGCTTCATCCAGGATCAGGAGCGAAGGATCGGAGACGAAGGCACGGGCGATGGTGATGAGCTGCTTTTCACCGGCGCTGACGTTGTTGCCTTCTTCGTCGATGATCGTCTGGTATCCGTCCGGAAGCGCACGTACGAAGCGGTCCACGTAGGTGGCCTTGGCCGCCTCCATGATCTGCTCTTCGGTGGCGTCCAGCTTGCCGTATTTGATGTTGTCGTAGATGGTCCCGCCGAACAGCCAGGCATCCTGCAACACCATGCCCACCTTGGAGCGCAGTTCGGAACGGGTGAGGTCCTTGATGTCCACCCCATCCAAAGTGATCCGGCCGGCGTTGAGCTCGTAGAAACGCATCACGAGGTTCACCAAGGTGGTCTTGCCGGCGCCCGTGGGTCCTACGATCGCAACGGTATGGCCAGGCTCCGCTGCGAAGGACAGGTCTTCAATGAGCGGCTTGTCCTCCACATAGCTGAACGAGACGTGCTCGAACTCAACGTGCCCGTCGGTCTTGGAGGGCAGGTGGCGGGTGCCGTTCTCTTCGACTTCTTCATCAGCATCAAGGAACTCGAAGACGCGCTCGGCAGAGGCCACGCCGGACTGGAGCATGTTCGCCATACCGGCGATCTGGCCCAGCGGCTGGGTGAACTCACGCGAGTACTGGATGAAGGCCGTGGCGTCGCCCAGGCTCATGGAGCCCGAGGCAACCCGGAGGCCACCCACCACGGCGATCCCGACGTAGGACAGGTAAGAAACAAAGTTCATGGCCGGGAAGATGACGCCGGACACGAACTGTGCACCGAAGGAGGCCTTGTAGAGTTCCTCGTTCTTGGCGTCGAAACGCTCCAGCATGTCGGCATCACGCCCGAAGACCTTCACAAGATCGTGGCCGGAGAACGATTCTTCGATCTGGCCGTTCAATGCGCCGGTGTTCTTCCACTGTGCTGCGAACAGTTTCTGGCTGCGGGCACCAATAACACCCGCCACAATGCCGGACAACGGCAGGGCGATCAGCGCGATCAGCGCCAACTCCCAGGACACGATGAACATCATGACCGTGATGCCAAGGACTGTGAGCACTGAGCTGACCAACTGGGAGAATGCCTGCTGCAGACCTTGCTGGACGTTGTCGACGTCGTTGGTCACGCGGGACAGGATGTCGCCGCGCTGGCGGGTGTCGAAGTAGTTCAGCGGGAGCCTGTTGAGCTTCGCCTGGACATCGTTGCGGAGCTTCTTGATGACCCGCATGACGATCCTGTTGAGCAACCAGCCCTGGGCCCACAGGAAGATGTTGGCCACAAAGTACATGAGCAGCACGATCGAAATCAGGAACGTCAGCTTGGGGAAGTCGATCCCGTTGGTGAGCTCCATCTTGGAGACCATGTCCGCAAAGTTGCCCTGGCCCTGCTGGCGCATGAGTTCCACGAACTGCTCTTGGGAGACCCCCTCAGGGATCTGCTTTCCCATGACACCACCAAAGATGACGTCCATGGCGTTGCCCAGGACCTTGGGGGCGATCACGTTGAGGACCACCGAGACGATAACGAGCCCGATCACGATGTACACGCCAACGGCCTCGGACTTCAGCAGCCCCATAAGCCGTTTGGCGGACGGCCAGAACTCCTTGGCCTTCTTTGCCGGGACGTCGCCGAACATGCCGCCATCGGCTTCCGAGGGGACGTATTCCTCCTCGACGAAGTCCTCGTCGTCAAGCAGCTCTGTTGCCACCTCGGCCTCGGCTGTTGCCTTGGCCTCCTTGGCGGCTTCTGCCTTGGCAGCCCAGCCACGCTTCTTCTGCTGGTTCTGCTCGCTCATGCCACTTCCTCCACGCTCAGCTGGGATTCAACGATTTCCTGGTACGTGGGTGACGTCTCCAGGAGTTCGTCGTGCGTTCCGCGGTCAACGATGCGACCGTTATCCAGCACCAGGATCTCGTCCGCATCCGCGATGGTGGAGACGCGCTGGGCCACTATGATGACCGTCGCCTCTCGGGTTTTGGCCTTCAAGGCCTTTCGAAGCCGGGCGTCCGTCGCGACGTCCAAGGCAGAGAATGAATCGTCGAACAGGTACACATTCGGTTTCGTCACCAGGGCCCTGGCAATGGACAGCCTCTGGCGCTGGCCACCGGAGACGTTGGTTCCGCCCTGGGCAATGCGCCGGTTCAGGCCTGAGGACTTCTCCTCGACGAATCCCTTGGCCTGCGCGGTTTCCAGCGCATCCCACAGTTCCTCGTCGGTGGCGTCCGGCTTGCCGAAGCGCAGGTTGTGCTCGATGGTCCCTGAGAACAGATATGGCCTCTGCGGCACGGCCGACACGCGGCTGGTGATCTCGGAGGCATCCATGTCGGTGACGGGGACGCCGTCGAGCAGCACGTGACCGGAAGCGACATCGTAAAGCCGCGGCAGCAACGAAACCAGGGTGGTCTTACCGGCACCCGTGGAGCCGATGATGGCCAGGGTCTTGCCGGGCTCCGCGGTGAAGGAAATGTTGCTCAGCACTGGCGCCTCGGCACCGGGGTACTTGAACGTGACGTCGCGGAACTCCACGCGTCCCTTCTTCTCGGCCGGCACCACAGGTGAGGTGGGGTTGTGAATGGAAGGCTCGACGTCAAGCACCTCGCCAATACGGTCTGCACAAACAGAAGCGCGGGGAATCATCATGGCCATGAACGTGCCCATCATGACTGCCATCAGGATCTGCAACAGGTACTGGAGGAACGCCGTCAGCGCGCCCACCTGCATCTCGCCCGAGTCCACGCGCTGTCCACCGAACCACAACACCGCCGCTGTGGAGAGGTGCAGGATCATGCCAATCGCCGGGAACATCAGGACGAACAGGTTGCCGATCTTCACGGACACGGCAGTGAGTTCCTCATTGGCGTCGCCGAAGCGCTTTGCCTCGTGGGGTTCACGCACGAAGGCACGGACCACACGGATACCGATGATCTGTTCGCGCAGCACGCCGTTGATGGCGTCGATCTTGGTCTGCATGGAACGGAACAGCGGCATCAGGCGGACTACGAGGTAACCCACGACCGCCACCAGAACCGGGACGGAAACCCACACGAGCCAGGAAAGATTGAGGTCCTCGCGAAGCGCCATGATGATGCCGCCAATGCACATGATCGGCGTGGACACCATGAAGTTCAAGCCCATCAGCACAAGCATCTGGACCTGCTGGACATCATTGGTTCCACGGGTAATCAGCGTGGGAGCACCGAACTTGTTGACGTCCTGGGCGGAGAAACTGCTGACCTGGCGGAAAACACCGCGGCGCAGGTCCCGCCCAATGGCCATGGCCACGCGGGAGCCGAAGTAGACGGCGACGATGGCAGCAAGCACCTGTCCAAGGGCGACGGCGAGCATGAGCGCACCGGTCTGCCAGATGAAATCGGTGTCGCCGCGGGAAACTCCCTCGTCGATGATTTTGGCGTTGAGGCTGGGAAGGTAGAGCGTGGCGATGGTGGATGCCAACTGAAAGATCAGCACGGCCACAATCTGCGGCAAATACGGCTTGGAGTAGCGCCGTATAAGGGTGACAAGCATGCCCACGGGTCCTTAGAAAGAGTGCGTGAATGAGATAAGAGAAGTGTTGCAGCGGGGGCTGACAGTATTAGCCTCCCTACTCTACGAAATCCGTTGCCCCGGCGAAACAACTTACGGAAAAGATCATCCCAGCGGAGTATCCGCCGTGTCGCGGGGTGCTCCCCTGCGGGAGCACCCCAAGGGGCAGAGACAGCAGCAGAGGCAGCAAAGCGCCGGCTGGTATTCCAGCCGGCGCCTTGGTCCCGCACTCGTTCGCTGCACCCGGCGCAGGACAACCGGGAATTTCGAATGGGGGCCAGATTCAGCCTGCGTGCTTTCCGTGGTCCGGACGGGCTTCGCGCGCTTCAACACCCTGCAGAAGCAACAACGCCATCCGCTCTTGCTGCCTGCGTTCGCGCTTGAGTTCCTTCCGGATCGCAGCGAGTTCCCCTGCGGTGTTGGCCTGCTGCTCCGCGATTGTTTGCTGTTCCCTCAACCGCGCCTGCAGTTCCACATTGGCACGGCTGAGCTGCAACTGCTGCTCCGCCAGTACGTACTGGGTGCGGGTCAGCTGTTCCTGCACTTCCTTCACATCAGTTGCTTCCTTGACAGCAGCCGTGGGGTGCGGGCGTTCCTGCGTGAGGATCCGGGCAAACTCGAGGTCCAGGTCTGCCCCGGAATCCTGCTTCGGAGCCTGATGCCCGGCCCCGGAAACAGTACGTCCGGCACCAAAGGCGCTGCCGCCGTCGTCGTCCGCCTTCACGGCGTCCAAGGAAGAGGTGTCCAGCGACATCCCGGCGTCTCCCGATGCTGTGGCGATGAGTTCCTTCTCAGGAGCGGCATCCACGGTGCGGCGCAGCGGACGTTCCTTGATGAACAGTACGGCCAGGAGGGCCACGACACTGATGATCGCGGAGATCAGGAAGATCTGTGCTGTGGCGTCGCCATAGGCAGCACGCATGATCTCGGCGATGGGAGCGGGCATGTCGGCGAGGTCCATGCTGGCTCCTGAAGCGCCACCCTGGACGGGGATGCCTGCAGCGGCCATGCCTTCAACGGCCAGGTCCTTCACGTGGTTGGACATGATGGCGCCCAGGACGGAAACGCCGATTGCGCCACCCACCGAGCGGAAGAATGCCACGGAGGCACTCGCGGTTCCGATGTCCTTGGCCTGGACCGTGTTCTGCACGGCCAGCACCAGGTTCTGCATCAGCATGCCAAGGCCCAGGCCGAACACGCCGGTGTAGATCGCGACGATCCACAGTTCAGTGGTGTGGTCCATGGTTCCGGCGAATGCGAGGCCACCAATCAGCAGGACGGAGCCTGCGATCAGGAACCTCTTCCACTTACCGAAGCGGCTGATCAGGATGCCGGACGCGACGGAACCAATCAGGTTGCCGGCGATCATCGGCAGCGTCAGCAGACCGGCCTCGGTGGGCGTGGCGCCGCGGGCAACTTGGAAGTACTGACCCAGGAACGTGGAGGAACCGAACATGGCGATGCCGACAGCAACCGACGCGACGATGGCCAGGGCCGTGGTGCGCTCGGAGATGATCTTCAGCGGGATGATCGGCTGGGCAACCTTGGTTTCCACGAATACCAGGACAGCCAGCAGCGCTACGCCGCCACCCACCATCAGGGCCGACTGCCAGGAGAACCAGTCGTAGTAGTCCGGGTTGCCGGCGAAGGAGACCCAGATCAGGAGCAGGCTCACACCGGAAGTCAGCAGGATGGAGCCGAGCCAGTCGATCTTGGCCGGGCGCTTGATGTGCTGGATCTTCAGGGTCACCTGGAGCAGGATGAGCGCGACGACGGCCAGTGGCACGCAGACGAAGAACGTCCAGCGCCAGCCGAGCGGGCTGTCAACGATGAAGCCACCCAGCAGCGGGCCACCTGCGGTGCCGACGGCCATGACGGCCCCCATGTAGCCGGAGTACTTACCACGATCACGCGGCGGGATCATGGAGCCGATGATGGCTTGCGCCAAGGCCGTGAGGCCACCCATGGCGATACCCTGGATGACGCGTGCGGTCAGCAGCAGGGGGATCGTTTCGGACAGACCGGCCATGACGGAACCGGCCACAAAGATGATGATGCTCAGCTGGACCAGGAGCTTTTTGTCGAAGAGGTCCGCGAGCTTGCCCCAGATGGGCGTGGTTGCAGCGTTCGCCAGCAACGCGGCCGTGATGACCCAGGCGAAGTCGGTTTGCGTGCCCTTGAGTTCGGACATGATGGTGGGCAGTGCGTTGGCGACGATCGTGCTGCTGAGGATCGCCGTGAAGAAGGCCGCCAGGAGGCCCGTCAGGGCTTCCATGATTTGACGGTGCGTCATGGGCGCGGCGGCCTTGTTAACTGAGGCGTCCACCGCCTTGGTGTGCTGAACTGCTGGTGTGGCCATGCTTGGCTCCTAAGCTGTCTGGTTTGTTGTGATGGAGCCGGCCGCCGTTGCCCGGATTGAGTCCTTGAGGGACTCCGTGAGTTTGTTGATGACCTGGGAGGCCTCGAGGGCGTCTGCCTCGCTCCAATCCGCCAGGTAATCCCGCAGTCTCACGCTGCGTTGTTCTTCGAATTCGTGCAGCTTCGCCGCGCCCCTGTCCGTGAGGGCGAGGAGTTGGGCCCTTCCGTCCGCTGGATCGGGCCGCCTGACCACGAAGCCAAGCTCTTCCAGCTCGGTGATGTGCCGGCTGAGCACCGGGGCGCTGACGCCCAGGCGCGTGGCCAGGTGCGTAGCGCGGGTCTCCCCCTCGCCGATGAACCGCATGACGCCCTGGACTGCCATTCCGACGTCGGGAACGCGGGCCATGTGGGCGGTCACCACACAGCGCAGAGTGCGCTGGAGGTCGAAGATTTGATGCACAAGATCGGTCGCTGTGGCAGAACCGACGGACATGGGAAACACCCCTCTTTTTGTTTGCCTAAAGCAACTATAACCTTATTTGATTGCTTTGGGAAACTAAAGATGAGGAGGATGGCTTACCGGGCCAGGTGGATCGCTGCCTTGATGACCTCATCTACCCTGCGTGGCCGCGTGATCCCCGGGGGCACGGCAGCGACGAGCCAACTCTCAGGGAGATCGTCTTCAATGGGCACCAAGGCAACTTTGGCGTCCGCGTAAACAGGCGCGACCCCCGGCCACGCGTGAGTGACGGATATAGCCCTTCCGCTGGCCACCACGCCGCGGATAGTCTGCGCCACCACGCTTTTCCAGCGGACCTTCGGCTCAATGCCCGCCGAGAGGAACATGGCCGTGACGCGCTCGGCACTGGGCGGCACGTTGAAGAGGATGACATCCTCGCTGGCGAGGTCGGCGAAGCGTAGCGATGCCCTTCCTGCCAGGGGGTGGCTCGCGGCCAGCATGAACTGCGGACGCGACTCCACCACCTTGACCACATCCACGCCCGGCACCACCTGAAGGGAGTAGACAAACGCGAGGTCCAGTTCACCCTCCCCCACGGCCTTCTGCAGGTCTTCGGCAGCGCCCTCCACAAAGTCGAGCTCCACCTCGGGCCACTTCTCCGCGAAATAGCCGATGAGTTCCGGGATCACCCGGGGCGAAATGGCCACCATGCAGCCGATGGACACCCGGCCGCGCATCTCTTCATGGGACCGCATTAGTGCCCCGGCCTGCAGATCCGCCGTTTCCCCGAGGATTCGCCGGGCACGGACGCCGAGTTCAAGTCCCGCCGGCGTGGGCTCCACCCTCTTGGCGCGGGTCCGGATGAGCAGGTCCAGGCCGAGGCTTTTTTCCAACTGGGCGATCGCCATTGAGGCAGCGGCCTGGGAGATGTTGCTTTCGCTCGCAGCTTTGGTGAGGGAGCCATGATCGAGCACGGCCACAAAATACTCGAGCTGGCGCAGGGTGAACTCAGCCATCAGTTCTCCTTATGAACTTCTTAGAATTGATTGATTATACAAGTGCAGTGAGCCGGGCCACACTGGAGAAAAGCCAACGTCGAAGGAGACACCCGTGACACTGACGTCATCCCTTAAACCGCACATCGTCACCCTGGGGACCGCCGGCGGCCCCAGATGGTGGGCGGCAGCCGAAACCGGCGAGCGCACGGGAATCGCCACTGCCGTGGTGGTGGGAGAGGCCTTCTACCTGGTGGATTTCGGCCAAGGCGCCGGACGCAGGCTCAGCCAGTCAGGCCTGGAACTCAAGGATTTGAGGGCGCTCTTCATCACCCACCTCCATTCGGACCATGTCTATGATCTGGCCGGCCTGGGCATCTTTGGCCTGTACGCCCTTGCTGATCGCACCGATAACCCGGTCAGGATCATTGGCCCGGGCAACCGGGGTGAGCTTCCCCCGGTGTCGCCGCGCGCCGTCGTCGAGCCTCTTCCGCTGGCGCCGGAGAATCCGACGCCGGGTACCCGGCAGATGTTCGAGCAACTCATGGCCGCCCACGCTACGGACCTCAATGACCGCATCCTGGACAGCCTCCGGCCCAGCCCCTTGGAAATCTTCAAGGCCGAAGATCTCCGGATACCAGTCGAAACCGGGTACCACCCCAACAGCAATCCAACGCCGGACATGGAGCCGTTCGAGGTCTACCGGGATGAGCTTGTCACCGTGACCGCCATCCTGGTGGAGCACCCGCCGGTTGCTCCGGCGTTCGCCTTCCGCTTCGAGACTGCCGAGGGCTCCGTGACGATTTCCGGCGATACCGCCTACACGCAAAACATGATCACCCTGGCCCAGGACACGGACCTCCTGTTGCATGAGGCCATCGACTTCGCGTGGGTGGAATCGCTGTATGCGGACAAGACCGACGATGGCAGCCGGGCCGCGCGGGACCACCATTACAAGTCCCACACCAGCGTCCGCGAGGCAGCGAAACTGGCCGAAGCCGCCGGTGCCGGGCACCTGGCCCTGCATCACCTCGTTCCGGGCTCGGCCTCCGCATCTGTCTGGCACGAGGCCGCAGAACACTTCACGGGAAAGTTCACCGTCCCCAACGATCTCGACGTCATTCCGTTCGCCCGTCAACGCTGACGGCCGGACCCCAGCAACCTGAGGAATCACATGAGCCCAGCATCACCGCAGGACATCCTGCCAGGAACTGCGCCCCTCGCACCTGAGAATTCCATGAAGTCCAAGGACATGCGCCGCATCCTTGCCTCCAGCTTCATCGGCAGTGCGATCGAGTACTACGACTTCATGCTCTACGCCACAGCCGCCAGTTTGGTGTTCAACAAGGTCTTCTTCGCCAATCTCGACCCCGGCTTCGCGCTCTTCGCGTCCTTTGTCACGCTCGCCGTCGGTTACATTGCCCGACCCCTTGGCGGCCTGATCTTCGGCCACTTCGGAGACCGGATGGGCCGCAAGAAGATGCTTGTCCTCTCCATGCTCATCATGGGTTTTGGGACCACGATGATCGGACTGCTGCCAACCACGGCCCAGATCGGCATTGCCGCGCCCATCGCGTTGGTGGTGCTCAGGCTGGTCCAGGGCGTCGCTGTGGGCGGCGAGTGGGGTGGCGCTGCCCTCATGGCCATAGAGCACGCGCCCAAGAAGCACCGCGGATTCGCGGCAGCTTTCGCCAACGCCGGCGGTCCCGCCGGGGCCATTCTGGGCACGCTCGCGCTATCCCTGTTCGCAGCACTCTCCGGTGACGACTTCCTGGCGTGGGGTTGGCGCGTACCGTTCCTGCTGAGTGCTGCGCTGATTGCCGTTGGAATGGTCATCCGCCTCAAGGTGTCCGAAACTCCTGCTTTCCAGAAGCTGGAAGCAGAGGGAGCCAAGCGGCGGGTGCCCCTTCTCGACGTGCTCAAGAACAACCGCCGCGCCGTGGTGCTCGGGTTGCTGGCAACCACAGCGTTCTATGTGTGCCAGTCGATGACCACCGTGTGGGGTGTCTCGGTGGCCGTTGAGAACGGTGCTGACAAGAACGGTGTCCTGAACATCAAGGCTTTCGCGGCACTTCTCACGCTGATCATCTGCTTCTACTCGGCACGCCTCAGCGACCGGATCGGCCGTCGTCGGGTCCTCATTGGAGCGTCCCTCCTGGGTGCCGTCCTCGCCTACCCCATCCTGCTGCTCATCGACAACGGCGAACTGTGGGCATTTGCCTTGGCCATCGTGTTGGGCAATGGGCTGGTACAGGGCTTCCTCTACGGCCCCATTGCCGCCTACGTCGCAGAACAGTTCCCCACCCGCAACCGCTACACCGGCGCGTCCCTGGCCTATCAAGGTGCCTCGATGATCGGTGCCGGCTTCACTCCCATGATCGTCGCCGGCCTCAGCCTCGCAGCCGGCGGTGGCCTATGGCTCATCGCGGTGTTCTGGATCGCCGCGATGCTTGCCGCGGTTGTCGCTGTGAAACTCACTCCTGAGGGCACCCAGCGCGAACTCGACTGAGTGTCCTTAAAGCAGCCAGCCCCCGCACGGATGACCGTGCGGGGGCTGGCTGTTTTTGGGTCTGTTTAATCCAAATGCGTGGGGCCAAACATCTTCAGCAGCGTTTCAACCACGACGACGTTGGGTCCGTCCGCTTCGAACGACGCCTTGAGCGCGTCCCCGACTTCCTCGGGGGCAACCCGGCGGGCCGGGACGCCGAAGGACTCGGCAAGCTTGACGAAGTCCGGGCGGGCGAGTTCGGTGGCCGTGGCTTGGCCGAAGGCGCCCACCATGTATTCGCGCAGGATGCCATAGCCGCCGTCGTCCACGATCAGCCAGGTGACCGGGACGTTGTGCTGCTTGGCGGTGGCGAGTTCGGAGATGGAGTACATGGAGGAACCGTCACCGGACACAGCCAGCACCCGGCTCGGTTTGCCCGTGGTTTCCAGCCCCACGGCACCGCCGATTGCTGCGGGGAAGCCGTAGCCCAGGCCGCCGGCTCCTTGGGCGGAGTGGAACTGGCCCTGCCGGGCATCCCAGCAGCTCCAACCCCAGTACGCAGAGATGGTCATGTCCCAGAACGTCTGCATATCAGCCGGAACGGCCTCGCGGATGTCCGACATGAACTTCAGTTCCTTGGCCAGGTCCTGCGATTCCAGGCGTGCGGTGACCTTGGCCAAGGACTCCTTGACCACCTCTTCCGGGCTGGTGCCATGCCAGGAACGCTGTGTCGCATCCGCTGCACCCGCCTCAGCGAGGGCTTCGTCCAGCGCTGCGAGGGCCTGGCCCGCGTCGGCGCGGATGCCAAGCCCGGGCCGGTTGGATTCCAGGACGCGGGGTTCGGCGTCGATCTGGATGATGCGGCCGCGGGGTTCAAAGGTGAAGTAGTTGGAGGTCACTTCACCCAGCGAGGAGCCAATGACGATCAACACATCGGCGTCTTCAAGGACGTCGGTCATGTACCGGTCCTCGATCCACGACTGCAAGGACAGCTCGTGGGTCCATGGGAACGCACCGTTACCGCCGGGAGTGCAGATCACCGGGGCACGGAGCTGTTCGGCGATGGAGAGCAGCGACTTCTCGGCCCGGCCACGACGCGTACCGCCACCGGCGATGATCGCCGGACGTTCCGCCGTCGAAAGCCATTTGACGGCTTCGCGGATCAACTCCACGCGCGGCGGGTTATCGAAGGCCTCGGCGAGCGCGTCTTCCACCGGGGGAACCATGATGGGATCCAACAGGACGTTCTGCGGGATTTCGATCCAGACCGGCCCCTGCGGCGAGGAGATCGCTTCGGTCCAGGCATCCTGGATGGCCGACGGGATCCCGGAAGCGTGCTGGATCAGGCGCTGGCTCTTGGTGACGTTCGCGGCCGAGGCCTTCTGGTCATCAAGCTGGTGCAGCATGCCCTTGCGGCGTGCGCCCAGGCCGTCAAGCGGGATCTGGCTGGCAACAACCACCATGGGAACACCCGTGGCGTAAGCCTCCTGCAGCCCTGCAAGGGAGGTCAGCGCGCCGGGACCGGTGGACAGGAACAGCACACCGACCTCTCCGGTGGCACGGGAGTACCCGTCAGCGGCGAAGGCCGAGTTGTTCTCCACACGTGAGGACACGAAGTGCAGGTTGCCGCGGCCCATGGCGTCAAAAAGACCCAACGCGTGCTGCCCCGGGATACCAAAAACGGTCTTCGCGCCCAACGCTTCGAGGGTCTCGACGACGAGGTCCCCGCCGTTGCGCTGGTTGGTCCCCTTTGTCGGGGCTGCCGTACCGGGATCGAAGTCGATCATCGCTGGTCTCCGGTTGCCTTGGCGAGTTCGGCAATGCGGGCGCCGAGCGCCTGCTGTGCGTAGCCGTTCGGAGCGCCGAGACGGTCGCCCTCCACGGCGTTGTCTGCCATGAGGGTCACGAGCTCGTAAGCTACGTGGCTGCCGGCAACACCGGTGATTTCTGCGTGGTCATACGCCGGAGCGACTTCCACGATGTCCGCACCAACGAGGTTCATGCCGCGGAAGCCACGGATGATTTCCAGGAGTTCGCGGCTGGTGATGCCGCCGGCTTCGGGGGTTCCGGTTCCGGGAGCGTGCGCCGGATCCAGGACATCGATGTCAACGGAGATGTACAGCGGTCGGTTGCCAATGCGGTCACGGATCTTGGCTACCGTCTCCAGGACGCCCTGGTAGTAGACGTCAGCGGAGGTGACGATTCCGAAGCCAAAGCGGTGGTCGTCGTCGAGGTCCTTCTTGCCGTACAACGGACCGCGGGTACCGACATGGCTGATGGCTTCCGTGTCCAGGATGCCTTCCTCCACTGCGCGGCGGAACGGCGTACCGTGCGTGTACTCGGCGCCGAAGTAGGTGTCCCAGGTATCCAGGTGCGCATCGAAGTGGAGCATGGCAATGGGTTCGCCGGCGCGTTCTGCTGCTGCCCTCAGGAGCGGGAGGGCAATGGTGTGGTCGCCACCGAGGGTGACCAGCTTGCTGCCGTTGGCCGTGAGGTCCAGGGCATTCTGCTGGATGGTCTCGATGGCCTCGTTGATGTTGAACGGGTTCACGGCCATGTCGCCTGCGTCGGCAACCTGGATGTTCTCGAACGGGCTGACGTCCCAAGCCGGGTTGTACGGGCGCAGCAGACGGCTGGCCTCACGCACGTGGTTGGCGCCAAAGCGGGCGCCGGGACGGTAGGAAACGCCGGAGTCGAAGGGGACGCCAACTACGGTGACGTCGGCCTTGGCGACCTGGTCCAGGCGAGGCAGTCGGGCGTAGGTGGCGGCACCGGCGTAGCGCGGGATGCGGGACGAATCGATGGGGCCGAGGTTCCCGTTGGCTTCAATACGGAGCTCTTCCAAAATGTGCCACTCCTTGTCATCTTTGGGGGGATTGGATCACTAGCTGTGACACCCATCATACACTCGAAGTTGCCTAATATGCATCACCTGTTTACAAATTTGTGGTGATCCGAGAGGGTGAGATGCCGGTCACAGCAGGCGTAAAGATTCCATAAAAACCGGGGTCCCGGCGTCGAATGCGGCCATACGCTCCTAGCGGAAGCAGTACCGTGCTGCGCGAAAGGACAACGTGACCACCCTGACGAGGCCTCCGGCCGACCCGGCCAACCGGCCAAAGAATTCCTTCAAGCTCAAAGCATGGCTTTTGGAAGGAATGCCGGAAACCTCAGGAAAGCGGCAAGGCCCACACGGCCGCCCCACGGACTCGCATAAGCCCCAAGCCTGGTGGAAAGTCATGTGCCTCACCGGCCTGGACTACTTCTCCACCCTTGGGTACCAGCCGGCCATCGCCGCACTGGCCGCCGGCCTGCTGTCCCCGCTGGCCACCTTGCTCCTGGTGTTCGCAACCCTTGCCGGCGCACTGCCCGTGTATCGCCGTGTTGCGAAGGAAAGCCCGCGCGGCGAGGGCTCCATTGCCATGCTGGAACGCCTACTGCCCCGATGGGGAGGCAAGCTCTTCGTCCTGGCCCTCCTCGGCTTCGCCGCCACGGACTTCATGATCACCATTACCCTTTCCGCCGCGGACGCCACAGCCCACCTCATCGAGAACCCCTTCGCTCCGCACTTCCTCGAAGGCCAGCAAGTGGTTATCACGTTGGCCTTGATAGCAGGCCTCGGCGTCGTCTTCCTCCGCGGCTTCAAGGAAGCCATCAACGTGGCAGTAGTCCTCGTGGCGGCATTCCTGGCGCTGAACCTGGTGGTGATTGCCGTATCCATGGCCCACCTCTTCACCGAGTCCGGCGTCATCACCGATTGGTGGACCGCCCTCACCACCTCCCACGGCGACCCGATCATGATGATCGCCCTGGCACTCCTGGTGTTCCCCCGCCTGGCACTGGGCCTCTCCGGATTCGAAACCGGCGTGGCTGTCATGCCCCAGATCAAGGGCCACGCTACGGACACCGAAGCCAAGCCCACAGGCCGGATCAAGGGCGCCCACAAGCTGCTCACCACCGCAGCCATCATCATGAGCTCATTCCTCATCACGTCCAGCTTCACCACCGTCATGCTGATCCCCGCCGCCGAATTCCAAGACGGCGGCAAGGCCGAGGGCCGCGCACTCGCCTACCTCGCCCACAAATTCCTCGGCGACGGCTTCGGAACTGTCTATGACGTCAGCACCATAGCCATCCTCTGGTTTGCCGGCGCTTCCGCCATGGCGGGACTGCTCAACCTGGTCCCGAGGTACCTGCCCCGCTACGGCATGGCGCCGGCGTGGGCCCGCGCCCTTCGTCCACTGGTGCTGGTGTTCACAGTCATCGCTTTCCTTGTCACCATCATCTTCAAGGCGGACGTCAACGCCCAGGGTGGCGCCTACGCCACAGGCGTGCTGGTCCTCATCACCTCGGCCTCCATAGCCGTGACCCTGTCCGCACGGCGAAAGAAGCAACGGGCCCAGGTCATCGGCTTCGGGCTGATCTCCCTCGTGTTCGTCTACACCACCGTGGTCAACTCGATCGAACGCCCCGACGGCTTGAAGATTGCGGCGCTCTTCATCCTGGGCATCATGGTCGTCAGCTTCATTTCCCGTATGAGGCGCGCCTTCGAACTCCGGGCCACCCACATCAAGATGGATGAGAAGGCCCTCGAATTCACGGCGAACGCTGCCGAAGGACCAGTGCGCATCATCGCCCACGAGCCCAAGCACCTCAGCGCAAGCCGCTACCGGGAGAAGCTCCAGCACGCCCAGCAGGCCAACCACCTTCCCGTTGACTGCGACGCCGTGTTCATCGAGGTCATTGTGGACGACAGCTCGGACTTCGAGCAGGAACTCCAGGTCGTAGGCAGGCAGCGGCACGGGTTCAAGATCCTGGAAGTGCACAGCAACAACGTGCCCAACACCGTAGCCGCAGTCCTGCTGCACATCCGCGACGTCACCGGGTTCATGCCGCACATCTACTTCCGCTGGACCGAGGGCAACCCGATCTCCAACCTCAGCAAGTTCCTGTTCTTCGGCGAAGGCGAGATCGCGCCTGTCACCCGTGAAGTGCTGAGGGAAGCCGAGCCGGACATCACCCGCCGGCCATGGGTGCACGTCGGCTAGCTGCCGCCCCCGCGCGTTGGCGCGAAACTAGCGGCTGGCCGCTGGAACCAGCACCCAGAGCACCTCGACGGTTTCGTCCGTGGGGTTGATCCAGGTATGCGGCTCGCGCCCCGGGAAGGAGAGGGTGTCCCCCTCTTCGAGGTCGTACTCCTCATTGGTCAGGATGAGCTTGATCCTGCCCTTGACCACGTGCAGGACGTCTACGTCGCAGTCCACGGCGTAAAGCTCGTTTTCACCGCGGCCCCGGGGCTCGATGGTTGCTTGCAGGATCTGGAGCCGCCGCTCCGAACGGGCGGTCAGTAAGCGCTCCACTATGCCCTGGCCACCCAGGGAGATGCGGGGACCGTCGTCGCGCTTGGTCAAGTGCGTCTCCGGGGCTGCGAACAAGTCCCCCACCGATACCGACAGGACCTGGCACAGGGTGACCAAGGAAGCGACCGACGGCGATGTCAGGTCGCGCTCCACACGGCTGAGGAAGCCCTTGGTCAGCCCGGTAGCGTCCGCCACTTGCTCGATGGTAAGGCGCTGCGCCTGCCGGGCTGCGCGGATTCTGGAACCGATGGCAACGGGAACATTGCTCGGTTCAACGGGTAGAGCCTTCATTCACGAACCTTTCAGGCCTGTCATGTGGCCCTGTCATTGGAGCAATAGTAGCCGGGAGACAGGCCAACAAGGCCAGAATCCGCGGAACCATGACCAAAGCATCTTGACTGTTACTCCGATCACAACATATCCTCATAGGCAACAAGTGTTGTCTGTGAGGCACACAACACATCCCCAATCTCCAATCATCAGCACAGAGACTTCGACGCTTCGCAGGAGTATCGTCGAAAACCCCAACCTCCGTGCATCAGCTCCAAGGACCTCTCATGGAATCTTCGGCTATTAACATCGCAATCGTGGTGGTGTACCTGCTCGCCATGCTGGCATTCGGCTGGTGGGGCAAGTCCCGCACCAAGAACAACAGCGACTTCCTGGTGGCCGGCCGCCGCCTGGGCCCCTTCCTTTACACCGGCACCATGGCCGCAGTGGTCCTCGGTGGCGCATCCACCGTGGGCGGCGTCGGCCTCGGCTACAAGTTCGGCATCTCCGGCATGTGGCTGGTTGTGGCAATCGGCTCGGGCGTGCTGCTGCTCAGCCTCCTGTTCGCAGGCACCATCCAGCGCCTGAAGATCTACACGGTCTCCCAGATGCTGAGCCTTCGCTACGGCAGCAAGGCCACGCAGACCTCCGGAATCGTGATGCTGGCGTACACGCTGATGCTGTGTGCCACGTCCACCGGCGCTTACGCCACCATCTTCGTGGTCCTCTTCGATTGGGAACGCTGGCTGGCCATCGCAGTTGGCGGCGCGATCGTGCTCGTCTACTCGACCATCGGCGGTATGTGGTCCATCACCCTGGCCGACCAGGTCCAGTTCATCATCAAGACCGTAGGCATCTTCTTCCTGATGCTCCCGTTCGTCATGAACGCAGCCGGCGGCATGGACGGCATCCGTGAGCGCCTCGACGCAAGCTTCTTCCAGATCGACGGCATTGGTGTCCAGACGATCATCACCTACTTCGTGGTGTACACGCTCGGCCTCCTGATCGGCCAGGACATCTGGCAGCGCGTCTTCACCGCCAAGACCCCCACCGTCGCACGCTGGGGCGGCGCCACCGCAGGTGTCTACTGCATCCTTTACGGCATCGCCGGGGCCCTGATCGGCCTGGCTGCCCGCGTAGCGCTCCCGGACATCGACGTCGCCAACCTCGGCAAGGACGTGGTTTACGCAGAGGTCGCAACACACATCCTGCCTGTCGGCATCGGCGGCCTGGTCATGGCCGCAGCTGTTGCAGCAATGATGTCCACCGCATCCGGAGCCCTGATTGCCGCGGCAACGGTGGCACGTGCAGACGTCGTCCCGTTCGTGGCCAGCTGGTTCGGCAAGACCATCAACACTGATGACACGGAGAACCCCGAGCACGACGTCAAGGCCAACCGCTACTGGGTACTTGGCCTCGGTATCGTAGCCGTGCTGATTTCCATGGCTGCGCAGGACGTGGTTGTCGCCCTCACCATCGCCTACGACATCCTGGTAGGTGGCCTCCTGGTGGCAATCCTGGGCGGCCTGGTGTGGAAGCGCGGCACGGGCATCGCCGCCGCGTGGTCCATGGCAGTGGGCTCGGTGCTGACGCTTGTCCTGCTGATCTTCTTCGCCGTTGGAGTCATTCCCAGCGCTGACGGCGTCTACGCCAACGAGCCGATCTACTTCGGCCTCGCGGCTTCCTTCATCGCCTACGTAGTGATCTCGCTGCTCACCCCGCCCACGGATCCCGCGGTTCGCGAAGCATGGGACAAGCGCGTCGCAGGTGCTGTCTCGGAAGAGCTGCCGCCGGAGGCCCACCCGGTCAGCAGCCACAAGTAAAAGTGCACGGCAAGTAACAGAGCAACGTTCGACGGCGGCGCCACCCCTTTTCGGGGAGGCGTCGCCGTTGTTTCGTCCCCTGGAAGAACGCCCGGTGGGGTAGGGTTGTCCCAGCTTCAAGAGATGTGGTGCCAAGCTCCGACTGGCCACACACCAACCCCATGTTCACGGGTGGTTCGGATGAGGAAGCGGCCCGTCCCGGACCAGAGACAACCGAGCGGGCAAGAGCACTCCACTGAGGAGCAGTCCCTTGCCGTACCAAGGCGATACCACCCAGGCATCCACGCCGGCCGCAAGTGCGCCGGCCACAGGAACCCCTGCCAAAACCGCAGCCCGCACGGTCACGGTGATTCCCGCCGTCGACCTTTTCCTGGGCACGGTGACCATCATCTCCAACGCCGGTACGGCGCGGTTTGGGCATCCCGAACCGCACTTGATCACCCGGGCCCTGACGCAGGCTGTCCGGCCGACGCAATGGTGTGCGGCCTCAAGGACCCTGACGGTGACCGTTGCCGCAGCCGGAAAGCGCGAGGGCGTGCAGCGGCACTTCCCTCTCTGCCCGTGGGTGCAGGCCTAGTTCCCTTCGTCCTCCTCGCGGAAGTCCTCGGTTTCATCGATCGGGACGACGCGTTCGTCGTCCTCCGGGGCGTCCACCTCTTCCACCCATGCTTCGTCCACTTCCTGGTCCTCGGCGTAGTCATAGGCTGGGTCCGACTCGATGGTCGCCCGCGGGTGGCTGGCGTGTGATTCGGTGGTGTCCATAATGCAACCTCCGTCTCGTGGGCCGGTCAAAGCCCGGTAACCGGAAAACGGGGAGCTCCCCGCTCCTGTCCTTCCATCTGAGCACCGCCTCAGTCGAGGGTCAAGGGTGCCCGGAATTACGGTGCGCCGAACATTCCAGTTGAGGAATACCAGCCAAAAATCCCCGCCAATAAGCGGTAGTGTGGGGCGTGCAATGGGGCCGAAACCACCCCACCCAGCACAGGAGAGAAAGTGCAACAGCACCAGGAATCCCCCGGTTCGTCGAGCCCGGCTCCGGACCCCGCCACCGAAAACACGGCCCCCGAAACAACGGCCGTCGACAGCATGGCCTCGAAAAACGATGCGGCATCCCCGTCATCCTCGGACATCCGCCGCTGGCGTCAGTATCTGGCCGATGAGCGCGCCGAGGCTGCCGTCTATCGCGAACTCGCCCAGAGGCGCGACGGCGAAGAACGCCAAATCCTCCTGGCCCTGGCCGAAGCCGAAGGGCGTCACGAGGCCCACTGGCTCAAGCTCCTGGGCGAGCACGCCGGAATGCCCAAGGCCGCCTCAACCCGCAGCCAGTTCCTGGGCTTCCTGGCCCGCAACTTCGGGTCGGTCTTTGTACTGGCCCTGGCCCAACGAGCCGAAGGCCGCTCCCCCTACGGCACCGAACCGGCGGCAACAGCAGCCATGGTGGCCGATGAGCAGATCCACGAAGAAGTGGTCCGGGGCCTGGCCACGCGTGGACGCAACAGGCTCTCCGGCACTTTCCGCGCTGCTGTCTTCGGCGCAAACGATGGCTTGGTCAGCAACCTTTCGCTGGTCATGGGCATGGCCGCAACCGGCGTGCCCAGCCCTGTCGTGCTGATGAGCGGCGTCGCAGGCCTGTTGGCCGGGGCGTTGTCCATGGGCGCCGGCGAGTACGTTTCCGTGCGCTCCCAGCGGGAATTGCTTAACGCCACGTTGCCCACTCAGGCCACGCTCACAGCAGCACCTTCGTTGGACATCGAGCACAACGAGCTGGTTCTTGTGTACTTGGCTCGGGGCATGACCCACGAAGCCGCCGAACACCGCGCCGCCGAACGCATGGGCGTCTTCAGCTGCGACTGCGACCCCAGCCTCTCCCTGCAGCCAGAGAAGCCGGCCACCGATGAGCACGAATCCGTCGGTTCGGCGTGGGGCGCCGCGTTGTCCAGCTTCTGCTTCTTCGCCTCGGGCGCCATCGTGCCCATCCTGCCGTTCATTTTCGGCATGACGGGTGTGGCTGCTTTGCTGGTAGCCGGCGTGCTGGTGGGCATCGCGCTCCTGGCGACCGGCGCCGTCGTGGGCTTGCTGTCCGGAACGTCGCCGCTGAGCCGCGGGTTGCGGCAACTCGCCATTGGTCTTGGAGCAGCGGCTGCCACCTATGGGCTGGGCCTGGTGTTCGGCGCAACGATCGTCTAGGTTTGGACGCCTCCCTCCGCAGCCCGTAATGTTGGTTCGTCCTCCGCGCTGCCCCGCGTGACCAGGGCGTGAGGAATGGAGAACCGTGGACTCGGAGCGGGAAACGCGTGCGCCAAAGCACCGACGTGCGGCAACTGCCTGGCGGGTCCTTCGCGGCCTCCTCATGGCCGGCATCGCCGCAGTGGTGGCCGTCCTGGTGAGCGGATTCCTGCACGGAGACCCCCGCATCACCGCACTTTTCCCCGGGGTCAGCGTCCCCGGCGCCCCGCAAAGCGGACAAAGCCAAACAAAACCTGCCCGTGCCGCCGACGCCCCGCCGCCGGGCGTTGACGAGGCGGACGCCCCTCTCGCCTCACCGCCGGCGCCCGGGACAGCGAACGATTCGTTCAAGTTCCTGGCCACCAACGACGACGGCACTCCCGTTGGCTATTCACCATGCCGGCCGCTGCACTACGTAGTGAACAACGCCTCCGCGCCGGAAGGCTCCGATGCGTTGCTGGAGGCTGCGATCGCCAAGGTATCCGCCGCTTCGGGAATCCAGTTCGTCAACGACGGCAGCACCGATGAGTTGCCCGTGGACCGCCGCGAACCATACCAGCCCGCCAAATACGGCGATCGATGGGCTCCCCTGCTGATCTCATGGACCACGCCGGAGGCAGCGCCGGCCTTGGCAGACAAAGTCATCGGGACCGGCGGCAGCACCATGTACTCGCTCAACAACGGACCCAAAAGCTATATCACCGGCAGCCTCGAGTTGGACACTCCGCAGGTAGCCGAACTACTGGCCAACCCAGAAGGGGCAGACTACGTCCTGGCGGTCATGCAACACGAACTGGGACATGTGATGGGCTTGGACCACGTGGATGATCCGGTCCAGCTCATGTACCCGGAAATCGGTGCCCCGGACGGCCTCGCGGCCGGCGACCTGAACGGCCTGCACCTCCTGGCATCAGCGCCCTGCCGCAAGGACATCTAGCAGCCGACCACTTCCGGCATGGACTCCCGTGGCGTCCGGACTTATGCTGGCGACTACGGCCGACGGCGGCGCCCCACCTCCCGTCCGCGGCCTCCACGTCAGGGGGTTCCATGGAACCTTACGGGTCGCCCCAGTGGCCGGACCCCGATCCCCCAGCGCCGCGTCCACCGATCAAGCACAGCAGCATCGCCGCCATCCTGTTCCTGTTCGGCGTCCTCGGCCTTGTCTGCGCAGGCGCGTATTTCAGCGGCGACCTGCAGCGGTTCCTCTACGGATCATCCGCCACGCAGAGCCAGGCTCCACGCCCCGGTTTAGTACCGTTCGGACAACGCCAGGACCCATTGCCCGGGCTGGAAGAAGCCGACGCGCCGCTTGGAACTCCGGCGCCAGTAAACCGGACCAGTACCTCCTACAAGTTCCTTGCCGTCAAAGAAGACGGAACCCCCCTGGCCTACTCGCCGTGCAGGCCCATCCATTACGTGGTGAACGCGGACCAGGCGGATCCTTCCTGGCAGCCCCTGGTGGAAGAAGCCGTCCGGCAAGCCAGCGTGGCCACTGGATTGAAGTTCATCTACGACGGTCCGAGTTCCGAGGTCCCTTCCACCAACAGGACCGGATACCAGCCGGCCCGGTACGGGGACCGATGGGCTCCCGTCCTGATCGCCTGGACCACTCCGGAGCAGGTGCCACGCCTGACAGGCCAGACTGTGGGTCTGGGCGGAAGCTCATCAATTGGCCTGAGCAACGGCTATAAGGCCTACGTCACAGGCACCGTGTCCCTGGACGCGCCCCAGTTCGCCGGCATTGTGGACACTTCCGAGGGCAAGGAGATCGGCATCGCGGTGATCATGCATGAGCTGGGACACCTGCTGGGCCTGGACCACGTGGACGATCCCCGGCAGCTCATGTTTGACCAGGCTTCGTGGGTCCGGCAATACGCTGCCGGCGACCGGACGGGCCTGGCCCAACTCGGCCAAGGTCCGTGCAGCAAGGACTTCTAGCCGCGCCGTGCTCCTTGGCCGGAAACTACTGCGAGTGCCTCCTCCACGCTATCGACCAGGAAGATCCTGTGCTCCATGGGCTTCCCCGCGGCGAGGCCCTGCAACATCGGCCATGCCGGGAGTGTCCGTTCCCAATGGTCGCGTCCCACCAGCACCATGGGAGTGATGGTCTCCGGCGCTCCGTAGTAGTTTTCGCAGGCGTCCTGGAAGATTTCCTGCACCGTTCCTGCGGCCCCCGGAAGGAAGATGGTCCCACCATTGCAAAGCTCCAACAGGATGGCTTCCCGGAGGGCGTTGGCGAAGTACTTGGCGATGTGGGTGGCAAACAGGTTCGGAGGCTCATGGCCGTAGAACCACGTGGGTATTCCAAGCGTCGGGGTGCCTTCCGGATGACGTTCGACGACGACGGCTGCTTGCCGCGCCCAAGCCGTCACCGAGGGCCTGAACCCCGGTACCTCGGCGAGGGTTCCCAGCGCGGCTGTTGTGTCGGCGTCGGGCAGCCCACTCAAGGAGGCGCCCAGGTTGGCCGCTTCCATGGCTCCGGGTCCACCTCCGGTGGCGACAGCGAAACCGGCCTGGGCGAGCAGGCGGCCCAGCCTCGCGGCGTCGGCGAATTCGCTGGTGCCACGCTGGGCGGCGTGTCCACCCATGACTCCCACGATTTTGCTCCCGGCGAGCGCCCCATGATCCAGCAACTCATCCAGGGCGTCGCCGATCGCGTGGTCATGAAGGGCCGCGGCAAGGGTGGCGTCGAGGCTCGCCCGCTGTCCGGGAAGGATGCTCCATTGGTAGACCTGCGCGTCGAGGGTGGCTTCGTATTCTGTGGAGGAGATGTCCTGGTAGAGCTCCGCGGCGCTGTAGAGGCTGCCCCGGTAGGGGTCGAACGGAACGCCCTGCAGTTTGGGAAAGATGAGTGCCCCGCGGCGTCGGAGGCTCTCTTCCACGCCGTCGTCGAACGTGCATCCCAGGAAGATCGCCCCTTGGGGGTTGAGGGCCTTGAGGTCCCGGGCGTGGCCTCGAAGGTCCAGCGACTGCGCGTGCCAACCACTCATGGACCCCGCACCGGCACTCACCAGACGTTCGAAGTGGACAAGGCTTTGGATGTCGAGAGTTCGCGGACTCGGGTTCAAGGGTGCGCTGCGGTTCATGGCTTCAGCGTAGTATCGCTGCGCCATGACGCCGGCGTTTGCGCACCCGGCCGCTGAGCGGTGCATCATGAAGGATGAAGAGTTCAGAAGTTGCCCGTCCGCGTATCGGCGTTCCGGTTCGCCTCAGCAGTTCGGACGCTCCGGACGCCCGTGTGGGTGAGGCCAACCGACTGTTCACCTACATCGTGGACCTGCTGCGTGAGGCCGGTGCGCGGCCCGTGCTGCTGACCCCGGTGTCGGCTGACAGCGCCGGGAGGCTGGCCACCGAAATGCAGGAGCTCGACGGCGTGCTGCTTCCGGGCGGCGGCGACATCAATCCGCGCCTCTATGGCCAGGATCCGCAGGACTCCCTGTACGACGTCAACGCTGAGCAGGACCATCTGGACATGGATGTTGCCCGCGCAACCATCGACGCCGGACTTCCGCTGCTGGGCATCTGCCGCGGCCACCAACTGCTGAATGTGCTTTATGGTGGGACGCTGATTCAGGACATGGCACCCACTGCTGTGACCCACAACGGCTTGGATCCACACGACACCACGGCCAGCGAATGGGCATGGCACGATGTGCTGCTCACCGCCGGATCCAAAACTGCATCACTGTATGGTTCCCCCGAAGGGAGCACCATCAAGATCGCTTCCGGGCACCATCAAGCTGTCGCAAGGGTGGGCGAAGGCCTGGTCGTCACGGCCGTCGCCGACGACGGTACGGTGGAGGCCCTGGAAGACCCCTCACGGTGGGTGGCCTCAGTGCAGTGGCACCCCGAGGCGTCCCAGCTTCCCGACTCTGATCGGTTGCTGCCTTTCACATCCTTCGTAGATGTCTGCCGGAACCCTACCCAGGCTCGTCCCGGTGGAGTACAGTAGCGCTCACTGCATCGCTTTCAGTTCCGTTGAAAGTTCAGCAAAAGCCTAATTTCATTCGCATGACGTCCAGGGGGCGTCGTAAGTTTGCCGGCTGGGGGGCCCAACATCTGCTCAAAGGAGCATAGTTGTGGACCGTCCAAAACACGTCAGCCGATCCTCTCATCCGAAGACCCGCCCATCCTTCCCCAGGCGCCTGCTAGGGCTGCTCCTCGGGCCTGCATTGGTTTTGGGCGGACTCGTCCTGACCTCCGCATCGCCTGCGGCTGCTGCTGAACCGCCTTGCGCGGGAACTGGCGGGGCCATGCAGATCGTTGCCCACACAGACGACGACCTGCTCTTCCTCAGCCCGGATTTCATGCGGGACATCCAAGCCAAGCGATGTGTTCAAACGGTGTTCACCACCGCGGGAGAGGCCGGCGAGGGAGCCACCTACTGGCGGAGCCTCGAGTCAGGCATCCAAGCCAGTTACGCCAAAATGGCCGGTGTATCCAACAGCTGGACAACATCCGATGCCGGAGTGCCCGGGCGTCCGCTGACCATGCGTACCCTGAACGGTGCTCCCAACGTCTCGGTGGTCTATATGCGGCTTCCCGATGGCTTTCCGAACGGCCTGGGCAGCGCCGCCTACAACAGCCAGAGCATCCTCAAACTCTGGGACGGCCGGCTCTCCTCTATCCGGCCCGTGGACAATGCAGCGACGTTCACCAAATCCCAGTTCCAAACCGCGTTGAACCGCCTGGTGGCCAACTTCCAGCCCACCACCTTCCGCACCCAGGACTGGACCGGGAACTTCAATACCCCCTACGACCACAGCGACCATTGGGCCACGGCCAAGTTCGCCCAGCTGGCGACCCGAAGCTACACCGGGCCGCACACGTCCCTGGCCTACGATGCCTACGTCATCGATGAGTATGCGCAGAACGTGACCGGGGCCGAACTCACGGCCAAAGTGGACACGTTTGTCCGGTTCGCCGATTTCGACATGTACGTCTGCAGCAGCCCCGGTGAAGGGTGCCCGGATTCCCCCTACGACGAATGGCTGAAGCGGCAATACATCACAGCCATTGAGTGGGTGGGCAACGCTGCCAAATCGGCGGGCACCACCGTCACGGCGTCTTCGCAGAAAGCCTCCGCACAGAGCCCGGAGAAGGCGCGGGACGGTTACCAGTGGGGTGCACCGATGGATGCCACGCGGGAGTGGGTCTCTGCTGGTGAAAAGGCCGGCAGTTGGATTCAGTACAGTTTCTCCCCCACCCGGACCATCAATGCGGTCACCCTGTCCGATCGGCCACTCCTGACCGATCAGATTACCGGTGGCAACCTGCAGTTCTCTGATGGAAGTACCGTGGCCGTTCCAGCCCTGCCCAACAACGGCTCCGGCCTCACCATCAACTTCCCCGCCAAGACAGTGAGCTCCGTGCGGCTCAACATCACCTCAGTCAGCGCGGGCACCACCAACGCCGGGTTGGCTGAGTTTGAGGCCTATCTCGGCACCGACAACGTGGCTCCCGTCGTCACCGCGGCACCCCCGGGTGGAACCTATGCGGTGGGCCAGGCGATAACCCTTACCGCCAATGAAACATCCACCATTTACTACACCACCAATGGCGGCACCCCCACCACGGCAAGCAGCAAGTACACCGCTCCGCTGATTTTGAACGGTCCGCTGACCTTGAAGTACTTCGCCGTGGACAGCGCGAACAATTCGTCGGCTGTGGTCACCCAGACGTACTCCACCGGCCCGGATGTCACGAAGCCCGTGGTCACGGCCACTCCCCTGGGAGGTGAGTACGCGCCAGGCACCACCATCACCTTGGCTGCGAACGAGCCGGCCGAAATCCGCTACACCACGGACGGCACCGATCCCCTGACGGCTGGACTCCCCTACACCACGGCGATCCCCTTCAACGGACCCGGTCCCATGACGTTGAAGTACTTCGCCCGGGATACTGCCGGAAACGTGTCCGAGGTAGCCACGCAGAGCTACTCCGTGCCACCGGACACCACCGCGCCCACGGTATCGGCCAATCCCACCGGCAGGGCCTTGGCCAGTGGGGCCACCATCGCGCTGTCCGCCAATGAGCCTGCCGCCATCTACTACACCACCAATGGCAGCACCCCTACGGCCACGGAATCAGCCACCAACATCAAGTACAGTGCCGCGCAACCGATCGTCATGGGCAGTACCACGCTGGTGCTCAAATACATCGGCGTCGACACTGCCGGCAACACCTCGGCCGTGGGTACCCAGACCTACACTGTGCCCGCAGCCGGACCGCCGTCGGCCCATGACTTCAACGGTGACGGCCGTGCGGACGTGCTGGCCGCTGATACCGCCGGCAACCTGTACCTCTACCCCGGCAACAGTTCGGGCGGACTCGATCCGCGGCAGGTCGCCCTGGCAGCACCAGCGTGGTCCACCATCACGGACACCGTCACCCCTGGCGACTTCAACAAGGATGGCAAGCCTGACCTCCTGGCCCGGGCCGGAGATATCCTCTGGTTCTACCCCGGCGACGGCGCAGGCAGCTTCGCGGCCAGGAAGCAGGTCAGCACCGGGTGGAGCACCATGACGCAGATCTTCTCCCCCGGCGATTTCAGCGGCGATGGCATCCCCGATTTTATTGGCCGCCGAAGCAATGGCGAGCTCCGGCTCTACGAAGGAAACGGGACCGGAGGCCAGCGGAGTCCCTACACCGTCGGCTGGGGTTGGGACGTCATGAATGCCATCTTCAGCACCGGCGATTTCAACGGGGACGGCAAGGGAGATGTACTGGCGCGGCGTACCGACACAGGCGCATTATGGCTATATCCGGGCAATGGCTCCGGGGGCTGGCTGCAATGGACGCAGATCGGGACGGGCTGGGGAACCCGCACTGCCGTGGCCGGTCCGCGGGACCTTGACGGCGACGGCAGGAACGACGTCGTGGGCCGCATCGGAGACACCTTGTGGCTGTATCCCGGATCGGGAGGCGGAACGCTCAGCAACGTGCCGCCGATGAGCCTCGGCACCGGCTGGCAGGCCATGAAAGTCATCGCCTAGCCTGCCCCCTGAACCTGGCGCGGGTCGGAGTTTTCCCCCAGACTCTTCGGCCCGCGTCAGCCATGTCCAAACCTTCTACGGGGCAACCTTTACCGGGGCGCCTTTTTCCAGGGACTCCTGCGCAGCGTCTGCCACCTTCGAGGCCGCGACAGCATCTTCGGGAGTGCAGGGGTTCTTGCGCTGGCCAAGCACAAGTTCCACGAACGCGGCCATCTCTGAGCGATACGCCTGATCGAAGCGCTCGGCGAAGGTGGTATGGGAGGCACCGGTGGGGAATTCGACTCCGGGTTCGGCTGACCGCAAGGCCATCTGCTGGTCCATTCCCACAAGCACAGAGCTCTCGGAGCCTTGGAGTTCCAGCCGGACATCATGCCCGGCCCCGTTGTATCGGCTGGCCGACACCGTGCCTACCGTGCCGTCGTCGAAAGTCACCAAAGCCAGGGCGGTATCGACGTCGCCAACCTCACCGATGGCCGGATCGCCGTTATTGGAGCCCTTGGCATAGACCTCCACGATTTCCTTGCCGGTGAGATGTTCCTATAGTCAACCCCTCCCCCATTAACCCCATCTCCGGCCGGTTCGGGAAGACGCTGCCGGCTAGGCCGTCGGCGGGTTCAGTGGTGTGGGTTCGAGGTGGTTTTTGTTGTTCGTGCTCCAGCTGGCGAGGAAGTCGAGTTGATCTTGGGCGTGGCTTCCGGGTTCGGCTGAGTAGGCGATCAGGGTGAGTCCTTCGCCGGGCAGTTCCAAGGCGTCGCCGGTAAGCTCGATCTCGCCGACGAGTTGGTTGCGCATTGTCTTGCGGGCGCTGCGGTGGAACCGAACATTATGCCGTGCCCACCGGGTTGAGAATTCGGTGCTGCCTGCGGCGAGGTCACCGATGAGGCTGTTCAACGCCCGGTCCCGGGGGTTCTGCCCGGATTCTGTGCGCATCGCCGCTGCGAAGTCATCGGCGAGGTTATCCCAATCGACGAAAAAGTCCTTGGACCGGGGATCCAGAAACATGAACCGGGCAAGGTTCAGTGGAAGCTTTTCCGGGCTGAGGATGTCGGCGTAGAGGGCGAAACACAGGCTGTTGGCCGCCACGACGTCCATGCGGGCATTCCGGACATAGGCGGGTGTCCCGGTCATCCCCGCCAAGACTCTTTCGATGCTCGGGCGCACCTCCGCACGGGTACGCCGCGACGCCGATGCTGCGGTGGGCGCGGCCGCTTTGGCGAGGTCATACAGGTGCGCGCGTTCTGCCTCGTCAAGCTGCAGGGCTCGTGCTAACGCGTCGAGAACGGAGTCGGACACGCCCCGCAGGTTTCCTCGTTCGAGTCGGGCGTAGTACTCGGTGCTGACGCCGGTGAGCATGGCTACTTCTTCGCGTTTGAGACCAGCCACCCTCCTGGTTCCACCGTAGGCGGGGAGCCCTGCCTGGGCCGGGGTGATGCGTGCCCGGCGGCTCATGAGGAAGTCGCGGACGTCATTGGTGTTGTCCATGCCTTCAAGGCTACGGCGATACGGGAACGGTCTAACAGGAACTGCCAGTACACCGCACAACAGGTACTCCCGCGCCCGTAGAAGGGCTGGTTTTCTTGAAGAAGACCGTTTCCGTGTTTCGAAAGGACACCATGTCTGTCCCCACTGCCAGCCGCCCGGCTGTTGTTGTCCGACCACGGGCGTCCCTGATGGTGGCCATGCTGGGCTTCTTCGTGGTTGCCCTAGACGCTCAGATCGTCAACGTCGCCCTCCCGGAAATCCGGAATGACCTTGGCCGTGGCCTCTCCGGGCTGCAGTGGGTGGTGACCGGGTACACGTTGATGTTCTCTGCGCTCCAGCTGTTCGCCGGCACGCTCTCGGATCGTGCAGGCGCCCGGCGCGCCTACGGGCTGGGCATGCTGATCTTCATCTTTGCTTCTGCCGCATGCGCGTTAAGCCCGACGCTGCCGGTCCTTATCGCTGCGCGCATCCTGCAAGGCATCGGGGCGGCAATGATCACCCCTGCTTCGTTGGCCCTGATCCGGGAGGCCTATCATGACCCGGCCGCCCGGGGTCGGGCGATTGTGTACTGGGGCCTGGGCGGTTCAGTGGCCGCCGCTGCCGGACCGGTACTGGGCGGGCTGTTGACGCAGCTCGACTGGCGGCTGATCTTCTTCGTCAACCTGCCCGTCGGCGCCGCAGCACTGATCATCCTTTCCCGAGTGGCACCCTCGACCCGCCGTCCCGCGCCCTTCGACTGGACCGGTCAGGTCACCGCCGTCGCCGGACTGGCGGCACTGACGTACGGCATCATCGAAGGGGCCGAGGCAGGATATGGCAGCCCCGCCATCCTGACACTGTTCGGCATCAGCGCGATCTCGATCGCGGCGTTCATCATCACCCAATCCAAAGGCCGGCACCCGATGATCCCCTTGGACCTGTTCCGGTCCCGGGCAGTGTCCACCGCGCTGATCATCGCCGTGGTGACGATGGCTGCTTTCTACGGCATCGTGTTTGTCCAAAGCCTCTATTTCCAGCAGGAACGCGGTTCCTCTGCCCTGGAAACCGGTTTGTTGTTCCTGCCGATGACGGCTCTTGTTGCCATCCTTAACCCTTGGGTGGCACGCCTGATGGCCCGGTATGGGCACGTGGCGATGATCGCCGCGGGCCAGCTGATCATGGCTGCCGGCCTGATCAGCCTGTGTCTGCTTCCTGCGGATGCACCGGTCATGGTCGTCGCAGCGTTCATGATCCCGGTCGGCGTTGGTGGTTCGTTCACTGTCCCGCCGATCATTGCCCAGGTTATGGATAACGTCGCTGCCGAACGGGCAGGCACGGCCAGCGGGGTGGTCAACACCGCCCGTCAGGTTGGCGGTTCCCTGGGTGTGGCCATCTTCGGCGCCTTGCTGGCCAGCGGCGAGTTCATGACAGGGCTACGCGCCAGTCTCGGTGCGACCGCGGTCTTGCTCGTCATCCTGGTCGTCGTATCCCTTGCACTACAGCGTCGTTCCCAACCAACCAGGAACTGATCCACCAGTCTCATGAAAGGAACTTCAATGCGTCTCGCGATTCCGGGCCCCACATCAAAGGGGCCCACCGAAAAATTCACCGGTGACGTGTATTTGAACGCACTGCAGTCCGGTGAAGATCCCTCACGGCTGATCTCCGCCATGGTCCGATTCAGCCCTGCCGCCCGCACCCACTGGCATTCCCACCCACTAGGCCAGACACTGCACTGCACCGATGGGACGGGACTGGTAGCCACCCGCGACGGGAAGGTCATCCTCATGCACGCCGGAGACACCGTCTACACCCCGCCAGGGGAAGAACACTGGCACGGCGCAACACAGGACACCCTGATGTGCCACCTGGCCCTGGTCGAACACGACAACGGACACACCGCGACGTGGCTCGAACCCGTCAGCGAGCACGACTACCAGGCCGCCCACACCACCACCAATGCCTAACCTCAACAGAACGACAGTAAGGACGAACCCATGAAAAACGTCACGCTCAACAACGGCATCGAAATGCCCATCCTCGGCTTCGGCGTATTCCAGATCCCCGAAGAAGAAACCCAGGCCGCCGTCGAAGCGGCATTGGCCACCGGCTACCGTCACCTGGACACCGCAGCCTCCTACGGTAACGAAAACGCGGTGGGCGCCGCGATCAAGGCCAGCGGGATCAAGCGGGAAGACCTCTTCATCACCACCAAACTCTGGATTCAGCACGCACCCACCGGCAGCGTCTACGACGACACCAAGCGCTCTTTCCAGAATTCCTTGAACCGCCTCGGACTGGACTACCTGGACCTCTACCTGATCCACCAGCCGCTCGGAGACTACTACAGCGAGTGGCGCGCCATGCAGGAGCTGAACAAGGAAGGCCTCGCCCGCGCCATCGGCGTCTCGAACTTCCACCCCGACCGCCTTGTTGACCTCATCGACCACAACGAAATCGTCCCCGCGGTAAACCAGATCGAAACGCACCCGTTCCACCAGCGTGCAGCAGATCAGGAACTGATGCGCGAACGCGGCGTCCAGATCGAATCCTGGGGACCCTTCGCCGAGGGCAAGAACAACCTCTTCACCGATCCGGTCCTCAGCGCCATCGCCGAAGCCCAGGGCAGGTCCGTCGCCCAAGTTGTGCTCCGCTGGCTCATCCAGCGCGACGTCATCGTCATCCCCAAGTCCGTCCGACCCGAGAGGATGGCCCAAAACCTGGACGTCTTCGACTTCACCCTCACCGAGGAGCAAATGACCACGATCACCACCCTGGACACCGGTGCCAGCCTCTTCTTCGACCACCGCGATCCCGCCATGGTCAGCTGGCTCGGTAGCCGCCGCTACAACTAAAGCGCCGGCTATCCCGTGGCCTCTAATCCATTGAGCGTCAGTCGGCGGACCGCCCTTCGCGGGGCGGTCGCCGGGCTGTCCGGCGCACTACTGGCAACTGCAACATCAGCCTGCACACCCCAAGGACCACCCACCGTGCCCTCAACAGACACCACGCCCCCACCAAACAGCACAGGACCAGGCCAGGGAGGCCAACGGGTATTGCTCGCCTACTTCTCCCGGGCAGGTGAAAACTACTACTACGGAGACCGAACCAACCTGGAGATCGGCAACACCGAGGTACTCGCGGGCATGATCAGCGCACTGATCCCGTGCCAGATGCACCGGATCGAAGCCGCTGAACCCTACCCGGACAGCTATGACGCCACCGTCGCCCGGAACGTCCGCGAACAGGACGAGGACGCACGCCCGGGGATCAGCAACCCGCTGCCCTCCATAGAGCAGTACGACACGGTGATTTTGGCCAGCGGCATCTGGAACGTCAGGGCCCCAATGATCATGACCACGTTCACGGAAAGCTACGACTTCGCCGGAAAGACCGTCTACCCGGTCACAACCCATGCCATAAGCGGGCTGGGCAACACCGCACGCGACTACGAACAATCCTGCCCAGGGGCAACCATCGGCCAAGGCCTTGCGGTCAAAGGCGAAGAGGTCCGCGACGCCGGAGCCGACGTCGAATCATGGCTACAACGCACGGGGCTTCTCCCCGCCCGCTAAGCGCTCGGCAGCAACAGCCGGCGCCCGCGCGCCTACAGCTACACATATTGAAAGGTTCAGCACATGAGCGATTCACACCAGACCAGGGCACAGCAACTCATCGGCGACTTCGCACCGAAACTCGTTGAACTTACAGACGGGGTACTCTTCGGCGACATTTGGGAACGCGAAGAACTTTCACCCCGGGACCGCAGCCTCATCACGGTGGCCAGCCTGATCACCAGCTCCAGTACCGAGCAGCTGCGAGGTCACCTCGCCCGCGCACGAACCAATGGACTCACCGAAACCGAACTCAAAGAGGCGATCATCCACCTGGCTTTCTACGCTGGATGGCCCAAAGCAATGTCAGCCATCACCGTAGCGAAGGAAGTCTTCACCCAAACTCAATAGACGCCGGGACTACGGCCTGAGCTTGATGACTCGGTTATGTTCTTGGAGGTCCTTCTTGAGGGCGTAGTAGAGCTCTCTTGCGACGTAGCGTTTCAGGCTGCGGATAACGTCTCCTTTGGAATGTCCTTGCGCCCGTTTGCGGTCTCGATATGCCTGGGACTTGGGGTCCAGTTTGAGTCTGCCTACCGTGATCACATAGATGGATCTGTTGGCTTGCCTGTTTCCGCCTCGATGAAGTCGCATTCGATGGGATTTACCTGAGGAAACCGGCACTGGTGCGACGCCGCAGAGGCGGGCGAACGCGGCCTCGCTGGGGAATCTGTCGACGTTCTCCCCTGCAGTGATCAGTAGCTGGGCAGCGGTGACAGGCCCGACTTGGGGCAGTGCCATCATGGTCGGTGCGATTGCGTGCAGCAACTTGGTCAGGTGCTTTTCGGTCTCGTTGATCTGAACGGTTAGGTCCGAGATGCGCCGGCCCAGTTCCCGCAGCGCATATTTGGCGGCTTGCTCCGGCTCGTCCAGGCGCGTCAGGTCAGGCCGGAGCGAACGTGCTTGTACTGCTGCTTTGGCTTGCAGCGTCTTGGCGTCCAATCGGTCCTTCAGAATGCCTTGTGCCGTAACGAGGATGTCTCTGAGCTGGACAAGAGCAGCCGTGCGGGATTTGATGGCGGAGTCCCGCACAAGTTACAGGTGACGGATGGCTTCAACGGTGCCGGTTGTGTCTTTGGCTGGTGAAGAGCATTGACCGGAGAGCACTTTGCGGGCTGCTTCTTCTGCGTCTATGGCGTCGTTTTTCCCTGAGCGGCTACGGGTCAATGAGTGTCCCCTGTTGACCTCGATCACGTCTACCCCTGCGGCGAGCAGATGCCTGGTTAGGCCGGCCCCATAGGAGCCGGTGCATTCGATGCCGAAGGCGCTGATGATCCCAAAGCCCGAGGACCAGTCCAACAGGTCTTGGTATCCGGCGAGGTTGGCGGGAAACCGGCGGTCATCTAGTAGATGCCCCATGGAGTCCAGAGCTGCCGCGTGGTGAAACATCGAGTGCGTATCTACTCCGATGGTGACTGCCCTGACGGGCAGCGTCGTTGTGAGAGTCATGTGCGCTCTTTCCTGTCGAAGGAGTTTGAGGCGAGCACGGTTGACCGGGCCGGGCGGACAAAGCACTGAAGAGCTAAGCTGCACGTTCCTATCAAGTCACAACTCCGTCCGGCCCGGTCGCCCTAGGTGAGTGGCAGGGAAGCCGAACCCACTGATCTCCGCGTAGACAGTTCGTGCACGAGGTGCCGATCGTCACGAAGCGGGCAAGTCAGGAACTGCTTTCCTGCCACGGTCTCATTTTCAACAGTCGTCTAACTGTTGAGGCTGCGACTCGCGCAGATGCTTCAAACCCAGTGGGCAGGGAGCCGGACCGACAGATCTCCCCCAGTACAGAACCGGCGCAATGTCGGTCCGTCAGCCAGCGGATAAGTCAGGAACAACCTCCCTGCCATGTCCAATTCTCCTCAGTGCCAGCGGAGGATGTCGAAGTCGTGGACGGAGCAGTCCCGGAAGAGGCCGCCGGATGTCGCCAGGAACTGGACCGGGGCGGGGTCATGTCGCAGGTGACCGCACGCAGTGAGTGGATCCATCCCAGTTCCCCAGCCTCGTAGGCACGCTTGGCCTCCAGGTAGCCGGCATCGAACCGGCGCTGGTGGCCGATCTGCACCACGCCGTCTTTCTCGCGGATGTAATCCAGGACACGGAGCGACTCGGCAACGTTCACGGCCACGGGCTTTTCGCAGAACACCGGGATGCCCGCCTCCACGCCGGCCCGGATGAGGTCCGGGTGGGTGGCGGTGCCTGTCGCGATGACCAGCCCGTTCACTCCGGAGGCTATGAGTTCCCCTATCGAGCCCACGTACTCCCCGCCGACGTCGCGTGCTACCGAACGTGCGTGCTCTTCTGCCACATCCGTGAGCTTTAGCTGGACCTGGATACCGTCCTGGGCCAGGGCTTCGTTGAGCGCGCTGATGTTCTTTGCGTGCATCACGCCAATCCGGCCAACACCCACTAGTCCGAGGGTTACTTCTTTCATGGCTTCCTCCACAGGTCCATCACGATATGTCCGGGCCAAACACCACGGAAAGACCCCGGCCGACAGGTATCGGCCGGGGTCCGCTCCGCGTAATGTTCAGTGCCGTTTGCTTGCGCTGCCCGACGTCGGGTCGGCAACACCGGCTACTTCCGCTTTGACTTCCTCCAGGGCTGCGGAGTGCCCGCCCAGCTGTTCCAGCTCATGGGCGAGTTCGGCCAGCTCGGCGCCGCCGGCCATCTGGGCCGTCAGTTCGTCCAGGGTGATGTCCTTCTTGTCGTAGTGGCCGATCGATTTGCCGCGCTTGAGCAGCAGGAACCGATCGCCCACGGGGAAGGCATGGTGCGGGTTGTGGGTGATGAAAATGACTCCCAGCCCACGGTCGCGGGCCTGCAGGATGTAGCGGAGTACTACGCCGGACTGCTTGACACCCAGCGCGGCTGTCGGTTCGTCCAGGATCAGCACTTTCGCTCCGAAGTACACAGCCCGGGCGATCGCGACACATTGAAGTCCCCTCCGGATCTCCCGGGTGGGCCTTGGACTTTTCATGGACGTACGCGTCAGCTACGTCCGCTTAAAGTACGACGACGGCCCGGTACCTTCCGTGGGGAAGGCGCCGGGCCGTCGTCGTACTTCTTGTGCCTTGCGGCCGAAAACCTAGAGCGTTGCGAAAACTTCGCGCAGCAGCTTCGCGGTCTCGGACGGCGTCTTGCCGACCTTCACGCCAGCGGCTTCGAGGGCTTCCTTCTTGGCCTGGGCCGTGCCCGCGGAGCCGGAAACGATGGCGCCTGCGTGGCCCATGGTCTTGCCCTCGGGAGCGGTGAAGCCGGCAACATAGCCGACAACCGGCTTGGTGACGTTGGCCTTGATGAAGTCGGCTGCGCGCTCTTCAGCGTCGCCACCGATTTCGCCGATCATGACGATCGCCTTGGTCTCGGGGTCAGCTTCGAACGCAGCCAGGGCGTCGATGTGCGTGGTGCCGATGACGGGGTCGCCACCGATGCCGATCGCGGTGGAGAAGCCGAGGTCGCGGAGTTCGTACATCATCTGGTAGGTCAAGGTACCGGACTTCGACACCAGGCCGATGGGGCCCTTGCCCGTGATGTTCGCCGGGGTGATGCCAACCAGTGCTTCGCCCGGGGTGATGATGCCTGGGCAGTTCGGCCCGATGATGCGGGTGACCTGCTTGCCGTCAGCGTCCACCTTGGACTGGGCGAGTGCCCAGAATTCGGCGGAGTCCTGGACCGGAACGCCTTCGGTGATGACGACAACGAGGCCGATGCCGGCTTCGATGGCTTCAACAACGGCGTCCTTGGTGAATGCCGGCGGGACGAAGACGATGGAGACGTCTGCGCCGGTTTCAGCGATGGCTTCCTTGACGGTGCCGAAGACGTTGATTTCCTTGTCGCCGTGCAGGACCGTGGTGCCGGCCTTGCGGGCGTTGACGCCACCAACAATGTTGGTGCCGGCCTTGAGCATCAGGGCGGTGTGCTTGGTGCCCTCGCCGCCGGTGATGCCCTGAACGATGACCTTGGAGTCTTTGTTGAGGTAGATAGACATTGTCGCGTCCCTTTACTTAGCTGCGTTGGCGAGCTCGGCGGCCTTGTCGGCGCCCTCGTCCATGGTGGCGGCCAGGGTAACCAGCGGGTGGTTGGCCTCGGTCAGGATGCGGCGGCCTTCCTCAACGTTGTTGCCGTCGAGGCGAACGACCAGCGGCTTGTTCGCGGAGGAACCAAGCTCAGCAAGTGCACCCACGATGCCCTTTGCCACGGCGTCACACGCGGTGATGCCACCGAAAACGTTCACGAAGACGCTCTTGACCTGGGAGTCGCCCAGGATAACGTCCAGGCCGTTGGCCATGACCTCGGCGGAAGCTCCACCGCCGATGTCCAGGAAGTTTGCGGGCTTTACGTTGCCGTGGTTCTCACCGGCGTAAGCGACGACGTCGAGGGTGGACATCACAAGACCGGCGCCGTTGCCGATGATGCCTACTTCGCCGTCCAGCTTGACGTAGTTGAGGTCCTGCGCCTTGGCCTTGGCCTCCAGCGGGTCAGCTGCATCCTTGTCTTCCAGCGTGGCGTGGTGCACGTGGCGGAAGTCAGCGTTCTCGTCCAGGGAAACCTTGCCATCGAGGGCAACGATCTCGCCTGCGCCGGTGCGAACCAGCGGGTTGACCTCAACAAGGGTGGCGTCTTCCTTCTTGAAGACATCCCAGAGCTTCAGAATGACGTCGGCCACTTTGCCGCGCAGTTCTTCAGCGAAACCTGCAGCTGCGACGATCTCGTCAGCCTTTGCCTGGTCGATTCCCACAGCGGGGTCGATGGCGATCTTGGCCAGGGCCTCGGGACGCTCGACAGCAAGCTGCTCGATCTCCATGCCGCCCTCAACCGAGCACATGGCCAGGTAGTTGCGGTTGGCGCGGTCCAGGAGGACCGAGAAGTAGAACTCTTCGGCGATGTCCGCGCCCTGGGCGATCATCACCTTGTTGACGGTGTGGCCCTTGATGTCCATGCCCAGGATGTTGGTGGAGTGCTCAAGCGCCTCTTCGGCGGTCTTGGCAACCTTGACGCCGCCAGCCTTGCCGCGGCCACCAACCTTAACCTGTGCCTTGACGACAGTTACGCCGCCGATCTTCTCGGCAGCTGCCTTTGCTTCTTCAGGAGTGTGCGCCACGATGCCGGCGAGCACGGGTACACCGTGCGCTTCGAACATATCGCGCGCCTGATATTCAAACAGGTCCACGGTTTAGTGTCCTTCTACGTCGAAGTAGTTTTCTGTTCAGCCGGGAACCGCGATGACCGCGATAGCCAGCTGCGGAAAGTACGCGGTAAACAACCAGGATTGAAGCCGGTCACATTGCGTAAGGTCCTCTCGGAACTTTAGCCCTTTGAGGAGTCCCGCCAGCTACACACTACCTGTTAAGTGAGTAACCTTACACTTCTATCGGCTGTAGAAAAACCGCAGAATGACGCGGTTTTTGGACCTTTCAACGGCTGCCCGTCGTCTGTCCGCCGGCGATCAGGACGCTTGTTTCAGCGTCCCGCTGACCGTTTTGCCGCCGTCGGAAATCAACTGGTAGCCCTCGGACGTCACGAAGAAAGCGACGCCACCGGAGACGTTTCCGCAGGCAACACCGCCGTTGTACGCCGAACACCGCAGGCCGTTGCGCTCGATGTTCTGCCCATCCGCCAACTCCCGCAGCTTGGAGATCGGACCGTTTCGGCTGCCTTTGGGCCCGAACTCCGACTCCATTTGTGTTACGCCGGAACGACACGAGCCATAGACAGCCGCGTCAGGGGACAGCAGCACTGTCCCGCCGAGGTAGCCGAGGCCGGTTCCGGCGCAGTCGTCGGCAATGTCAGCCAGCTCCGGTTTGGCATACTTGGCCAGTTCGCAGTGCGCCACCGGGATGACCGCAAACTTGTTGTTGGCGGCGTCCGAGTATGAATTGGCCTCGTAGGGCAGGTTGAGGTGGCCACCCCGTGAGGATGTCATGGCGCACACAATGTTCCGGTCCGCCGTGACGAAAGCGGTGACATCTTCGCCGGCAGACAGGCTGCTCTGCTCCGTGACGGGAACCTGTTCCAGTTGCTCCAGCGGCGCCAAAGGAGCCGGAGGAACATAGTCCGGATCCTCGGTGGCGAAGGAGCAGCCCGTGGCCAACACCAAGAGCACGGCAGCAAGAATCCCCAGAACAGTCCGTCGCATGCCACCAATTATGCCGGTAACCTCACGCCCCCGATTCTCCGCCACGGACGGCGCAGGAGGCCCGTAGCCAATGCCCCACCCACAGCCAGCAAGCCCGCAGCGGCCCAAAGGGCCGAGGCCAGGCTTCCGGACGGCAGCCCGGTAGCGGCGAGTTCAGTGCCCGACGTCGACGCCAGCGCACCGGCTGGACTCACCGCCGCTGGGGGTGTCGGGGCGTCCCCACCCGCGGGCGGCTCCACCACTGCCGGCGGCTGTTCGACGACGGGAGGCCGGGTTGCCAGCACCGTCACGGTTGTCCAGAAAATGCGCTGCTTCAGCTGATCAGAGTCGCGGACCCACACAGCAATGCTGAAACTGCCAACACGGGTTGCGGCGATGGGGCAGCAAACAGACGTCGGCCCCAGTGCAACGCCCGGTCAGTCTAGGCCGGGAAGGGGGTCAGGACAACAGGTACGGAGGCCAGCTGCCGGCGAAGATCAAGCATCAAGCTTGGTCAGCGGCGCGTAACGCAACAGCAGGCGCTTCTCCCCGACGTCGAACTTCACCTTGGCCACTGTCTTGTCCCCCGCGCCTTCAACGCCCAGGACCACGCCGTTACCGAAGCTCGTGTGGTTGACCTTGTCCCCCACCACCACGGAAATGACTTCCTTCTGGGGCTGCACCCTGTTGCGTGCGACGGCGGCAGGAACGTCGGCGTCGAACCCCGCAGTGGGGCTGGCGGCAGCACCGCGCGAGGTGCCCGCTCCCCAGAACGAACCGCCATAGCGGTTGGAACCGATGGGGGCGCTGCCCCAACCGCCTGCTTGGCGGCTCATGCCTTCGCGCTTCCACTCCACCAGTTCGGAAGGGATTTCTTCGAGGAACTGGCTGGCGGGGTTGTACTGGCTCTGGCCCCACATGCTGCGGACTTCGGATCGCGTGACGTAGAGCCGCTTGCGGGCGCGGGTGAGGCCCACGTAGGCGAGCCTGCGTTCTTCCGCGAGTTCCTTGGGATCGGTGGCCGAGCGCTGGTGCGGGAAGATCCCGTGCTCCATGCCGGTCAGGAAGACCACCGGGAACTCAAGGCCCTTGGCGGTGTGCAGGGTCATGAGCGTGACCACACCCATGCGCTTGGCCTCTGCAACCGCGGCGTCGATGTCAGCGCCGGGTGCATCCGGAATCTGGTCGGCGTCCGCCACCAGGGAAACCTGCTCCAGGAACTCCCCCAGGGAACCTTCCGGGTTGTCGCGTTCGTACTCGCGGACTACGGCCACCAGTTCGGCGAGGTTTTCCACTCGGGACTCGTCCTGCGGATCCGTGCTGGCGCGCAGCCCGGCAAGGTAGCCGGTTTGCTCCAGGACGGCCTCCAGGGCCGCAGCGGCACCGGAACCGGACGCTACCTCGGAGAGGTCATCCATCAGCTTCACGAAGCCCAGGACCAGGTTGACGGAGCGGCTGGCCATTCCGGGCGCTTGATCCGCACGGCGGGCGGCGGCCATGAAGGAGGACCGCTCACGTTCAGCCAGGGCAGCAACGGCGCCTTCGGCCCGATCACCGATGCCGCGCTTTGGTTCGTTGAGGATACGGCGCAGGTTGACGTCGTCGTCAGGGTTCACCAGGACGCGCAGGTAGGCGAGGGCGTCCTTGATCTCCTTGCGCTCATAGAAGCGGGTTCCACCAACAACTTTGTAGGGCAAGCCGACCCGGACCAGCACGTCTTCGATGGAGCGCGACTGGGCATTGGTGCGGTAGAAGATGGCGACGTCGCCCGGACGCAGGCTTTCCTCGTCCTGCAGCCGGTCTATTTCCTTGGCGATGAACTGCGCTTCGTCGTGCTCGTTCTCACCGACGTAGCCAACGATCTTTTCGCCATCACCTTCAGCGGTCCACAGGCGCTTTTCCTGGCGGTTCGGGTTGCGTGAGATCACCGAGTTGGCGGCGCTGAGAATGTTCTGCGTGGAGCGGTAGTTCTGTTCGAGCTTGATGGTGCGGGCATTGGGGTAGTCAGCCTCGAATTCGACGATGTTGCGGATGTCCGCACCCCGGAAGGCATAAATGGACTGGTCCGAGTCGCCCACCACGGTGAGTTCGCTGGGTTGGACGCTGGTATCGGTCCCCAGGCCCACGATTTCCCTGACCAAGGCGTACTGGGCGTGGTTGGTGTCCTGGTATTCGTCCACCAGGACATGGCGGAAACGGCGTCGATAGGACTCGGCGAGCGCCGGGAAAGCCCGGAACATGTAGACGGTCTCGGCAATGAGGTCATCGAAATCCATGGCATTGGCTTGGCGAAGGCGCTGCGTGTAGCCCTTGAAGACCTCGGCCACGGCGGTTTCGAAGGGGTCGTTGTAATTCGCGGAGGACGCATAGGAGTCGGCGTCGACGAGTTCGTTCTTGAGGGCAGAGATCTTGTGCTGGATGGCCTTGGGTGCGAACTTCTTTGGATCAAGGTCCAGGTTCTTGGCCACAAGGGTGATCAGGCGCAGTGAGTCCGCGGAGTCGTAGATGGAGAAATTCGAGTTCAGCCCGACAGTGGTGGCTTCCCTGCGCAGGATGCGGACACAGGAGGAGTGGAACGTGGAGATCCACATGCTCTTGGCGCGGCCGCCCACCAGGGCTTCGATGCGTTCCCGCATTTCCGCTGCCGCCTTGTTGGTGAAGGTGATGGCCAGGATTTCCCCGTGGTGGGCACGCTTGGTGGCGATGAGGTAGGCGATCCTGTTACTGAGGACGCGGGTCTTGCCTGACCCGGCACCTGCCACGATCAACAAAGGGCTGCCGGCGTGTTTGACTGCCTCTTCCTGCTGCGGGTTCAGACCTTGGAGGAGTGCCTCAGCAGTTGGCAGACCGGAGCCGCTTTGGTTGCCCCATCCACCTGAAGCTGGTCCTTGAGGAGCGTCCGATGACCCGCTGTTTCCCGGCTGGAGGCGGGCGCCGGCCGCACCGCCGCCTGAGTGGGAAAGCTCCGGGGCAGCCTTGACTGCGGCTTTGGTGCCTGCTTTGAAGGGTCCGTCTGCGTAGGGGTCAAACAACATATCCATGGTGCCTACCAGTCTAGGCGGTGGCTCCGACACTATAAGGCGGGCACTCCACGGCGGCCGGATCGAAGGCCATGGAGGTCACTGTTTTGGGTCCTCCAGCAGCCAGCCGTCCGAGACCAACCGCTCCCTGAGTGCCAGCCGGGTCAACGGTTCGGAACCGTCCTGGAATTTTCGCCGCACCGCCGCCAGGTGCTTCTTCACCCCATCGATGGAAATTCCGAGGACATGCGCGGTCTCTGCAAGGGTGCCGGCAACGCCGCCCAGATACACGGAAACCACTTGATGCTCCCGCGCCGATAGTTGAGGCCCGGCCTGCTCGGCTTGCAGGGCAGCTGCGACTTCCTCCGTAATATATGAGATTCCCTGTGCCGCCTGGCGGAGCGCGGTTTCCACCACGCCGGCGGGCGCCGTCTTGGGGATATAGGCCAGTGCGCCTGCAGCGATGGCCTGGCGCATCACGGCGGGGTCCACCACTGAACTGCAGACCACCACTTGTGGTCCGGTGGAGACGATTGCCTGGATTTTGGCGCGAAGCGGCACTTGGTCGCCGAGCAGTACGTCCAGGACCACGACGTCGGACAACCCCCGCAGGTTCGCGGCCGCTTCGGCCCACGAGCCGTACCGGCCCACCACCCGGATCCCGGGGGCATTGGCCTGGAGCCATTGAGCCAACCCTTCGAGAAGGACGGCGTGGTCTTCCACGATGTCGACTTCAATGGCGGGTCGGGACACCGGGTATCGCAACAACGCGCCCCTCCCCCCCATATGATTTGGAAATGTCGTCACCATTTTAGGTGACACGGGTTTCGGGGGAGACATTCATGGGGGCATGGATTAACCGGCCGGCAACAGAGCGGCCGGTGCAGTATGGTTCGGACGTGCTGGTCCGCAGCGGTGCCGTGGTCAGCTTCGTCTTTATCGCGGCTTCGTGGCTGTACTTGGCGCCAATCATGGGCGGGCCGGGATGGCACCGTGTGGTTGCCGCCGTGCTGATGGTCCTGGTTTTTGCTTGCCTTACCGCGATGTGGTGGACCGACGCCTGGCCGCTCAGGCTGGTGATCGTCCTGGCAATGATCACCCTTTCCGAACTCCTCGCCGGTGTCACCTACCGCCAGGATTCAGACTCATTACTCCTGGCGCACAGCCTGGTCCTCGCGGCAAGTTCACCCCTGGTCCTGTCCCTGCGTGATTCATGGAAATCCGCGGTCTTTACGGGAATTCTGGCAGTTCTGGTCTTGGGACACACCCTCATGTCGTCCATGGTTCATAACCTGGGGCCTACCACCATGCTGATGGTCACGGGGGCCTGGTACGTCATGTTCGTGGTGGGCCATTCAGCACCCAAAGCCCTTGCGGCCTATTGGCGCGATCAAGCCGTCAGGGCGGAATCGGCCGCTGCCCAGGCTGTAGCCTGCGCCAAAATCGACGCCACCGCAGCCGAGGCCAGGGTCCTGCATGACACCGTCCTGCGCTCACTGACGCTCTTGGCCAGGGGCGGTGCAGGAGCGGCCCCGGACGAGTTGCGGGAAATGCTCACCACTGGAACACCCGACGCCGGTGGGCTGGATCCGCGGACCTCGGCCGCCGAAGCCCACCTACGGGATGCGATGAGGCACCTGGACGGTCCTGTCGGCGCCCAAGGTGCGGTGGCCGGCGTCGAACCCTGCAACGAACTTGCCCTGCTGCTGACGGACCGCGCCCGCCACCACAGCCGTGATGGATTCGCCGTGGACGTCTTCGGCGAAGGGGGAACATTGCCGGTGCCGCTTCAGTTGGCGATTGCCGATGCCGCCGAGGAATGCATGGTCAATGCCGCCCGCCATGCCGGAACCGACCGTGTTGACGTGCTGGTATCGCGCTCCGGTTCACTGGTGTCGGTGTTGATCAGCGACTCCGGGGTAGGGTTCGACCCCGATGCCATCCCCGCGGAACGCTTCGGGGTGAAGAATTCCGTGGTGAACCGCATGGGCGGGGTCGGTGGCCGGGCCCAGGTCATGTCAGCCCCCGGCCGTGGGACCACCATTGTCCTCGAAGCGGACGCGCCATGAGCCTGGCGCACCTGAACACAGCTTCCAAGGACGGCCCGCTGTTCGTTTCCCGGACCGTCGTAGTGATCACCAGCGTGACCATTTGGATCATTTCCTGCATCCTGAACGCCGCCTCCCTCGATGGAAGCAGCCTTGACCGTTTGAAGCTTGGCGCATTGGCGTTCGACCTTTTGGGGCTTGCCGTGGCCAGCATGGCTTCGGCCCCGAAGACACCTCGCCGCCATTTGCCCTACGTGCGCCTCATCTGGCTGGCGTCGTCCATTGCTTCCGGAACCATGACCGCCCAATTCGTCACGCTCACATCGGGTTACCTGTCCCTGGCGTTGAACGTTCTCCTTGGGACTGCGTTGGTCTTCCTTGTCGCCATGCGCTGGGACCTGCTGGGCTTCCTGGTCCTTGTAGCCGCCAACTCGGTCCTGAGCGGCGCCTATTACGCCACCACCCCGCGGTTCGGCTCCGGGGAAGGGCTGCTCATCTTCTTCATCACCCTCCTCCCCGGCCTCCTGGGCGGGCTGTCTGTCTTTATCCTCCACAGCCACCTGCACGGCGCCATGGAGCGGAGGACCCTGGAGGCCCTGAACACACTGACCGAACAATCCGTGTCGCGCGATTCCGGGAGGGTCGAGGGCCTGGCCGAAACGCACCAACAGATCCAGTCGTTGTTCGCCAAGGTTGCCGAGGGGCGTGAACTCCCCCTCGACCCCCACTTCTCGGAACAGGCCCAGGAGTTGGCAAAGCAGCTACGCAACCAGTTGGTGCTTTCGCAATCCACCACGTGGCTCACTGAGTCCTTGGCGTTGGCCGACCTGGAATCCACCGTCATGGTCGTGGCGCAATCGGACCTGGTGGACCGGATGCCGCAGGCTTCGCGGTCAGCTGTGTTGGCGGCAACCATGCTCCTGGCCACAGCGGCAGGAGAGCCCGACAACCGGTTGATTGACCGGCCCCGAAGGATCCACATCTTTGTGGAACCGGATATGGACTCCACGTTGCTCATTACATGGCGGGTGACCCAGCTGAACCCCAACCGATGCACTCCGGCATTGTGGAGCGAGCTCGAGTTGTTGGGTTCCCCCCGCGTCCACACAGATCCAGGAGGTGCCAGCATCATGGTCCGTACCAAGGCGCAGAAACCATGGTGACCCGTATGGTGGTTGTCGATCATCACCAGCTGATGATCGACACCTTGGATGCATGGTTGCGTTGCAACGCTCCGGACTTGGTGGTTGCCTCCGGGCTGAACGCCATTCCACCCCGCCTGGACAAGCCCGATTTTGGTGGGGACTCCATTTCAGTTGCCGTCCTGGGGACCTTGGACCACCAAGCAGAACTGATTCCTGCGGTCCACTGGCTTATCGACTCCGGCCTCCGGGTGGTGGTCCTGGCCACCGCCATGGACGGGTGGGAGGCAGGGGCAGCCCGCGCAGCCGGCGCCCTCGGGTACGTGCCGAAGTCCGCGGGTCCCACACACACCGAGACGGCCATCCGGGCTGCGGCTGACGGGCAGCCGTATGTGCACCCCGACGCGGCCGCCATCATGGTCGATACCGCACCGGTTCGGGTCAAGTTATCCCTGCGCGAACAGCGGCTGGCGGAGCTCTACCTCGGAAGCGAAGCTTTGTCCGTGCGCGGCGTTGCGGACGCCATGGGCATCAGTGAACAAACCGTCAAGGCCCACCTGCACAGGATCAGGCAGCGCTATGCCGCTGCCGGAATCAAGCTCGGCAACGTGATCAGCCTGCGCAAGCAGCTAAACGCTGACGGCTGGGTCACGTAGCTTCTCAGGGCCTACCTCCGGCGTCGCTTGGTCAGGCACCGCGGGTTCCGGTTGCTGAAGCACAGGCTTTTGCGGTTGGGACGCCAGGATGCTGATCAACGCCACCAGCAATGGCACGCACAGCGCAGCATGGAACCCGGAAAGGATCAGTTGGCGATACATCTCGGGCTGTCCCGATCCCAGCATGACCACCCAGAACTGCAACCATCCGCCCACCACGACAATTACCGCAAGGCGACCCACTGCTGCCTTCTTACGGAAGGCAACGGCAAAGCCCAGCAATAGAGTCAGCAACTGCATGGCCACCAAGGCCACAGGCACGGCTTTCATGGCGGTGAAAAGGCCCAGGATCACTGGGAAGCGGCGGTCCTTGTCGAAAGGTTCATGCCCCTGCCCCTCCATGTAGGAACCAATGTAGCCAAGTTCGGGTGCCAGCATGGCCGTGATCCCCCGTTCGCCAATACCGATCAGCCGTTCAGGGTGCGTCAGGTAGAACCCAACGAGCTTCGCCGGCCCGGCCTGCTCCTGGAACTCGTGGAACCTGGGGTTCAACGCAGCTGAACGCGGCGACGCAACTGTGGTTCCGCTGGCCGCGAGGAAACCCGGGTCCAGGCCCAGCCACTTGAGGTCATCTTCAGGAACCGGACTGTGCGGCAGGATTTCGGCGAAGACAGCGTTGTAGAGGTTCACGTCACTGGTGCGCTTGGGCTGAACGGCAAGGAATGCCACCGCGAAAGCTACGATTGCCAGAATCGCCGCGAACGGAACCATGCGCTGCCGCCACCAGTTTGCCGTCGGTGCCCTGCGGCCGGAACGTTGCGAACGAACATACGGCAGCCACAACAACGCCAACGCGAGCACAGGCAGCCACGAAACCATCTCCGGCTTGGCCGCGACCGTGAAAGTACCGGCCGCGGCAACCCACAGGATGGCCAACCAGCGGTTTCCACGGCCGTTCCAGTAGTTCAGCAACGCCACCAGCAATGCCAGCGTCCCCAGGAAAGCTGCAGCTTCGGGGTAGGGGGAAATGAAGAAATCAGCAAAGACACCGTCAGCCATCACTGCAGCGACCAGTGCGGCAACCAGGAGCCGGAAACTGGTGCGTCCCGGCAGCACAGCAACCAGCGCGGCAATCAGCGAGCCGAAGACGAGGCAGCAGACAATCCCCACGGCCCGCATATCCAGGCCGGGACCCCAACCAAACAACGGGGTGAACACCTTGCCCAACCACAGGAAGGCCAGTTGGGACGAGTACACGGCTTCACCCGAGCCAACAGCCCCGCACGCCTCCCCGACGAAGTGGTGCGGGGACCAGCTTGGGTAAATGAACCTCGTGAAGTCGGCGTAGTCCCAGGGCCGGACATTGCTGACGCCAAGGGAGCAGACCAGCGCGTGGCCGTCTCCCTGGTCCGCCATGCCTACAGGCCCTGGAACGAAGAGCCTCACCATCATGGCGACGGCGGACACCACGCCGGCAAGGACAGCCGGGACGGGGACTCCTCCAAGCGCCAGCTCTCCGGGTCCGAAGAACCTGGCGAGAAATCCCGCTGCCCTGCGAACCGGGCCGGACGTGGGGCCCTTGCCGGACCGCACCGGCATCGGAGCGAACTCTCCCGCTTCGGGTGTGGATGGTTTCGGTTCTCCAGGCTTGGTCTCAACCATTGGCCGCTCCCCCATTCAGTGTGCCGGCCAGGGGCGCAAGCGTTCCTGTCCAGGGCTCCGGGCTGGCTTGCAGCGGTGCCACGCCGCAACGGACAGCCCTTGCACCGCCGTCGATCCTGACAATTGGCCGGACTTCCACGTCCGCCGGCAGGACGTCCACTTTCAGGAAGTCAAGAACGAACGGCAGGCAGCGTTCCTGCTGCGCGGCGAGGCCGACCAACGAGGCGTCCTGGCCGAACCAAGCACTGACGTCCTCGGTGGTGTGGGGCTCGGAACAGGTGGTATCCGAGCCTTCGGAGCTGAGCACGCCGTCCTTGATTTCCTGGGCATAGCAAAGGCGGATCTGCGCCGAATCCGGCCCCGCGAGCGCGTCTTTGAGGTCCATGGTGGTTTCCCGCGGAGCCTGGTCGGGCGATGTCAGCAGGACGTCGCAGCGTACAGTCCGGCTCCCGGCAGCCCACTCGGACCGGCTCGGATAGAAACCGGTGACGGCCATGCCCGCCGTAGCGTCGCGGTCGTTGCCGGCAAGGTACTTGCGCAGCTCGGCTGCCGGGCAAAGACGAGTGGTGAGGTTCTGCAATTGCTCGTGGAGCGGGCGCTCGGCCCGGCCGGCCAACGGTTCGGGGACACTGGAAACCAGGAATGTCTGAGTGGTGTGCGGCTCGGAACACGCAACGGCGGGACGCGAGTCACTGCTTGCACCGTATTCCTCCGGGGTGGTGATCACGTGGCACTGGCCCGCTGTGCTTTCCGAAGAAGCGCCGGTTACCTGGCCGTCAGTGGCCGATTCGGCATCTCCGGGCGCGCAGCCAGCCAACGCCATGGCGGCGGTGAGCCCAACAGCCGCGAAGACCAGTGGCAGCCTACGACGCACGCCGGCCCCTGCGAGCCGGAGCGGCACGGTCTTTACGGACGACGGCGGCCCGCACCAGGACGATGATGGCGGCCACGAAGCCGAGAATCACCACGAAGGAGCCGAAGAAGTGGTGCATGAGGTCGAAGCCTTGCTGGCCCCAGCTCTGCTGTGCCGCCGCGATCATGAAGTATCGGATGGCGTTGCTGACAGAGACGATGACCAGGGCCGTGATGGCAGCGGGCATGAGCCGCCCAACCGGGATGCGGCCCATGAGGAACAGGATTCCGGCGAGTGCGGCGATGGGTGTCAGGAGGACTGCGCTGGAGCAAAGGCCAGTGACCATGAGTGCGTAGGGCTGGCCGCCACCGACGTTGTGGAAGATGATGTCGTCCACACTGTAGGACGCCCCGCCGAGGATTCCGTCGAAGACGGTAGCCATGAGCCAGGCTTCCGCTGCCCGGATGCTTTCCTGTTGGAGCATCGCCACTACGGCCGCAGCGATGAAGACCAGCCCGATCACGCCCCCGCCGCGGCCTTTCCGAACGGGTATGGCGCGCGGTCCACGGGGGACGGAGACGTTGCTGATGTCGGCGCTCATTGCCACTAGGCTTCCTTCGCTAGGAGTTTGACGTCGGACTCGTGGTTACGGCGGGTTTTTGCCCAGCCCTGCCGGCCCGTGATGAGGCGGTACGTTGCCCGCAGCACCGTCACGTAGTTTTGGTACATGTAAAGCCAATAGCCAAGGCCCCACACCACGCCCATCATGAAGTTCTTTTCCGGCGTCACCTGCCGCCGGTACACCAGTCCCCACAGGGCGAAGGGCAGCACGCCGGTGGCGAAGATCAACGGAATGATGAACCAGGCCGCGGAAATCCAGGCTGCGAAGCTGCCCATGGTCAGTGCGCCCTGGGCCACCATGGTGACGAACAGCGTCGGCCACAGGACCAGGCCAACAATCTGGATGAACGGCTGGATCAGGAAGTAGCTGGATTCGATCGCGCCAACATTGCTGAAGTACGGCGACTCGAAGATCCGCTTCAAATAGGTGCTGCATTGCATGCCGCCATGGCACCAGCGTGTTCTTTGGGTCAGGAGGCGGCGGAGGTCCGGAAGTGCCTCTTGCGCCACGTGGGTGTCGTGCATATACACGGTCTTGTAGCCGCCCAGCATGATGTGGATGGCGAGTTCATAGTCTTCAAGGAGCGCGCCGTGCCACGGTTGTCCCGACGTCCTGGCGATGGCGTCCAGGGCGGACAGCCGGGTGAACTGGCCGTTTCCGCCCAGCCCCACGGTCAGGGTGTGGCGCCGGAGGGACTGCATTGCTGCGATGGTCGTGCGGAATTCCATGTCCTGCATCAGGACCAGGTAGCGGCCGAAGGCCTTCTTGATGCGGTCGAGCCCCTGGCCACCCTTGAGTTCGGGGTCCTCCAGGTTGGACATAAACACGGCGGTTTGCGCGGCGCCGACCTCTGCGTCGCCGAACGCGAGGGGACCGGCCGCCTGCCGGAAGGCGTTGTCCGCAAGGTGACCATCGGCGTCGACCACCAGGACAATCACCGAGGAACGGTCGACGTCGGCAGGCAGCCATCCGTCCAGGGTCCGGTAGGCGGCGTTGAGGGCGTCCCCCTTGCCGGTGCGGGCAAGTGGCCGCCGGCGTCGGACCAGGTGGATCATGCTGTCGCGGTCCGAAGCCGCTTCAACAATGGCCGCCGTGGCATCGTCGCTGTCGTCATCGACTACCCAGACATGGGCTTCGGGAAACTTCGCACGGAGCAGCTCCAGCGTTTTCCCAATGACCACCTCCTCGTCACGGCATGGAATGAACACATGCCAGGAGAAAGAGCCGGGATCGCCCTCGGGATCGGGTTTGCGCCGCAGGAACGGCACCAGGATCACGAGGATATACGACAGAAAAACCACCAGGAGCACAAAAGCCAGCGCCTGCGCGGATTCGAGTACCGACATTTACTTCCCATGCTTGGGGCGTGGCCGGGGAGGCCTGTTCGAAAAGATTAAGGGTGGCGGGACGGCCCTTGCAGGAGCCGTCCCGCCGGTGGTGCTACGGGTTAGGGCCCGCATCCCGCTTCGCAGCCTTGAGCCTGCTGTTACGCAGGACCACGAAGCCGGTGATCAGCAAGGCAACACCCACCAGGATGACCCACCCAAGGGTGGGGGCTCCGGTGACAGCGAGGGCGGTACCGCCGGCTGCTGTGCCGCCTGCAGTCCAGTTATGGCCGTACATAAGGAGTTCTCCTTTCGCTGATGCTTGATGCGCTCAAGGCGATCAGGCAGCAGCTACCGCAGACCGGCGGCGCGAGCGAACGAACAGCCAGGTGAGCAGTGCCAGGAGGGCCACGCCACCGCTGATGGCCATGGTGTCGGCGTTGACCAGCGGGATCGCCGCTGCGTCAAGGTTGGGACCAACAGTTGCGTTGGCGAGGTTGACGGTGGCAATGGCGCCCCCGGCAATGCCGACCTGCAGGGCGCGCTGGGTGAAGGCGCCCGACGGTGCGGTTTCCTGGACGTTGACCTTGGCCGAAACCAAAGCAGTCAGGGCTGAACCAAGCGGGGTGACGATGGTGGTTGCCACGCCTGCGACAACACCGTTAAGTGCCGCGGTAAGGACTGCCAGGGCAGGTCCGGCGGTGAGCTGGGCGATCGGGCCAAGGCCATTCACGGCAGCAGTGGCAGTTGCCAGGGTGCTGCTGACCAGGGTGGTCAGCTTGGTGGCGACGGCCTGGGGCAGGAAGGAAACCAAATCCGTTCCAGGCGCCAGGGAATTCAGGTCCGCAACGCCTGCCGCGGCCAGGAGGTCAGCTTCGGTGATGGCGATGGTGCCGCCGGCCACCGGGTTGGCAACCGTCACGCCGAGCGGGGTCAGGACGAGGTTGGCTGTGTTGATCGCGGTGCTGACGGTGCCTGCAACGCCTCCCACCACTGTGCCGCCGACCTCAGCCGAAACACCGGCAAGGGCGTAGGCGCCCTGGGGTGCTGCGCCCTGGTCCTTCTTGGCTGCTGCCGCGAGGGTGGTGATGTCGAGCTGGAGGTTGACCAGGTCGGTGCCACCAAGGATGTCTGCGGTGCCGGCCGAGATACGGGCTGCCGGAATGGCCGGGTCGCCCGAGGTCGGAAGGCCGCCGGGCAGGGTTACCAGACCCGGAGCGCCGGAGACAGTGCCCGAGAATGCTTCGGAGGAACCGTCGTTGACGGCCTTGCCGTACTGGCTGACCGCACCAACCTGGATGATGCCGTTGTCCTGCAGGAGCGGGATGTTGCCCGCACCGACGTTGACTACGCCGAAGACCGCGCTGAGATCCAGCGGGGTGGTGTTTTCGATGATGGCCGGGCCGGACGGCGGCGTGCCGATCTGCTCGGCCTTGGCTGCGCCGTTGGCTGCGAGGCCGGCGAAGTTCGGGATGGCCAGGACTGAGCCATCAATGATCTGACCACTGCCGACCGAAATGACGTCAGTGGGTGCTGCGTTGGCTGCCGGTGCGGCCACGAGGCCGATGGCCAGAACCGAGACGGCGGTAACGCCGACGGCGGTGGGCCACAGCTTGCTCTTGCTGTTCAAGTACTTCCCCCTTGCGAACGCTGCAGGACAAGGCTTGCCTGCAGCTGAGACCGTGGGGGCAAACGCCCCCCGGTGCAAAATAACAAGGGCAAACAGTGGAGCTTCGCAGGGGTACCCGAAGGGGTTAACCCGGTTTCAGCACCTAGGCAAATTGGGGAACAGAGGTGAGCGCCGCGCTCAACTCGCGCACCGCCGTCGGGCCTCCAGCGACGAACCAGTTAAGTCCGTTGACCTTCACGACGGCGGTGTCCCCGCCTGCGGCACGGACAATCGCCTTACCGGGGAGCCAGTCCCATTCGGGGCAGCTGTGCTGGAACCAGCAGCCGAGTTCGCCGTCGGCAACCCGGCCAAGGTCGCAGGAGCCGGACCCGAACATACGAAGGGACGCGGCAGTGATCGCGGCAGCGTGCCACGGCATGGCTGTGCGGGGGTCCGCCAGCCACGTGGGGTGGATGTAGGTAGCTGCGCTGATTTCACTGACGGAGCGGTCGCCGGAGCCGGAGATCGGTTCTCCGTTCAGCGTCGCGGGGTGTTCCCCGCCGCCAAGCCAAAGCTTGTCCAATTCGGGCTGGTAGATGGCGCCAAGCAGCACGTCCGGATCAACAACCGCGGTGCCCCCGTGGTCTGAATCGTCCCGTTTGAGGGCAATGGCCGAGCACCAGTACGTGGAGCCGTGCAGGAAGTTGTAGGTGCCGTCCACGGGGTCGATCACCCAGGTCCGGCCGCTTGTTCCGGCCACCGACGCACCTTCTTCCCCGAGGATGCCATCCTCGGGGCGGCAGCGCCGCAACTGTTCCAGGACGTATGCCTCTGCAGCGTGATCGGCCGCCGTGACGACGTCGGACACCGAGGTCTTGCGTTCGCCCTGCAAGCCGCCCATCCGCATGAGCAGCGCCAGTTGGCCTGCCTCGCGGACAAGCGCGCTTGCCAGTTGGTAGTCGTCGAGTGAAGGATCGAGTTCAGTTGCGGTGTGCCTGCCGGTGGTCATGGTTCCAGCTTATGTGGCGGGATAATGGATGACATGGCCAAGACACCAGCGCAGCGCATCAAGAAGCACGGAGCAAAGGCTGTGGTTCCCGATCACACCTTGCCCCCCGTGATCAACACCACCACCCAGCGCACCCCGCAAAAGGCGCAGGGCAACTCCAAGCTCATTGTGATCGCGGGCGTCGTGGCCAGCCTGTTCCTGTTCTGGTACCTGCACCTGCTGACCCTGAACCAGATGACCCAGCTCTCCGGCGGCCTGGCGATGCCGGACTCGCTGATCGGCGGCTTCTCACAGGACTACGTCTCGCAGCTCCGCGATGCCATGGATGAGTCCGCGCGCGGCCAGCTCAACTACGTCCACAAGACTGCCGGCACGCTGTTTCCGCTGATCTTCGGCTTCAGCTGGCTGCTGCTGATCGGCACCAATGTGGCGCGGAAGTCATGGCGTTGGGCCATGTGGGCTGCTCCGCTGCTGTTCGCGGTGGCCCACCTGTGGTCCAATGTGGCCATCGATTCCATGCTGTCAACGGACACGCCCGACGCCGGTGCGGTGGCTTTGGCCTCTTCGCTCACCGTTGCGTCGTGGGTGCTGTTCCTCATCAGCCTCCTGTGCGGCGTGGCTGCGGTGTTCCTGGGACGGAAGAACGCACCACAGCCCTGACAGCTTTCCTTTGCTTCGTCACCCGTCGTGCCACTACCAGGCCCACCATGGATAACCCCATGATGATCGGATAGGCCATGGTCCGTTCGATCGCACCCGGTTCCTCCACGCGCAGCCCCACTGCAAGGATGTAGATGGTGGTTCCCAGGGACACCGCACCGCACACGAGGACAAACCAGGACATCTGCGTATGCCTGCGCCACACGACGCCCAGGATCGCCAAGGACAGTGGCCCGGCAATGAAGTACATGCCCGCGCCGACCAGGTGCAACGCCAGGTCCGTGTCTTCGGGAACAAGCCCCACCATTGCCTGGCCTATGCCCGCAACGAGGATCAGCGCCCGCACAACCCCGGCCGCGAGCCAGGGAATGGACTCCGCTGCCCTGCGGGACTCCGAGGCCATCCGGGGAGTGATGACCCGCGCACCCGGCTCGGCCGCGATGGACAACACGGCCGTATTGACCAACACGGCGCCCAGAATCATGGCTGCGCCCTGAAGCACGAACGAGACATTCATCAACCAATTGAGCGGGGAACAGACTTCATACCCGTTGAAAGGTCCGCAGTGGGCCGCACCGAGATCGCTGATGACGTGTGCCCGCCGTTCATAGCCCGGGTTGCCCAGCCACGCAGCTATCGCCACGGCTTCCACTATGAAGTAGTGGATGGGCGTGATCGCTGCCCATCCCCCAACCAGCTCGCGTCTCCCGGCGAGGTCGGGCAGAAGCCCGCGGTCACTGCCGCGCGGACCGGCCGCCGTCGTCATAGCGCCAGAATAGACCCCGCCAAGGTCCGGCGCACCAGTTGTTCGCTTCTGCGTGCATCAGGGCCCCCCTCAGCCCAACCGTATTGCCTTCCGTTCCGTGTGCACCCGCTGGGCGATCACCAGCCCGGCTGCTGCCAACCCGATGGTCACCGGGTACCCCATCAGCCGCTCCACAAGGCCGGGCAGGGCAACTTCCATCCCGGTGACCCCACCAATGATGAGCGCAACGATACAAACCAGGCCGCACAGGGCAAGGAACCAGCTGACCGGAGTCTGCCGGAACCACAGGACGCCCAACAGCAGCAGGGCGAATCCACCGCCGATGAAGAACATCAGGGCACCTGCGAAATGCCATGGCGAGTCGAGGTCTTCAGGCACCAACCCAACAAGGACGGTTCCTACGCCGGCAACTCCGGTGAGGATCCGGATCGCGACGGCCAGGATCCACGGCACAGTCAGCACGCGGGCTGGAGCGGAATCGGCTGCAACGGACCGGAAACGCCGGGCAGCAACACCGGGTCGCGCTGCTACGCACAGGAGCCCGGCGGTCAGGAAGAGCGCACCCAGGATCAGGCCCAGTCCTTGGACCACGAAGGAGGCGTTCATCAGCAAGTGCAAGGGCGAGCAGACGGCCCTGTCCTCGTACACGCCACAAGAGATGGCTCCCAGGTCGCTGATGTAGCCAGTGGCCCTGCTGTAGGGCTCCGGACCTGCCCAGGCCTGGATCACGGCGGCTTCGGCCACAAAGTACTGGACGACGCTCAGCTGCGCCCAGCCGCCGATGTTCGCCCTGACGCTGCGGAGGTTGGGGAGGAACGATCCGGCCGGTGCTGCTGCAGTCGAGTGCCCTTTCATGGTCGCCAGCCTAGCGGTGTTCGGGCAGCGCCCCGGCAGCTTGTATGCTTGTAGTCGTGTCCGGGCCCTCGAGCTCCAGCAGTGGGATTCAGAGCCATGGACACACAGGCCCTCGTAGCTCAGTGGATAGAGCACGGCTCTCCTAAAGCCGGTGTCGTTGGTTCGATTCCAATCGAGGGCACTTGAACCACCAGGAACCCATCCAGGACTTGCAGGCCTACTTGGCCGGCAGCTGGACTGTGGAGCGGACACTCCTGGACCGCGCCTCCGGCACCCGCGGTACTTTTACCGGCGTCGTGCGTTATGCACTGAACCCCGACGGCGGCCTGGACTACCGCGAAGACGGCACCATGCACTGGCCTACCCATTCCGGCCCGGCTTTCCGCGAGTATGTCCTCGCACCAGGCGCCGCCACGGATTCGATGGACGTGTTCTTTCCCGACGGCAGGCCCTTCCACATCATGAGCTTCTCTGAGCAGGGCAACCAGGACAAGCACTGGTGCGATCCCGACGATTACCGCGTCAACTACGTCCTTGAGGGCCCGGATTCGTTCAGCTTTACATGGGATGTCCATGGGCCCGCCAAGGATTTGCTCCTGGAATCGCACCTGGTCCGACTCAACGCCGGGAGGCAATTGTGACCACTACGGACCTCATCGTGGTCAGCGCCGTTTGCGTCTACAACGACGAAGGCCACCTGCTCACCGTTCGCAAGCGCGGGACGGACAAGTTCATGCATCCGGGCGGCAAGCCCGAGCCCGGCGAAACAGCGGCTGAAGCAGCTTCGCGGGAACTGTCGGAAGAAGTCGGCATCGAAGTAGCAGCGGAGCGGCTCCAGCCCCTTGGTGTCTGGCTTGCCGTGGCCGCCAACGAAGCAGCAACGAACATTGAGGCCACAGTCTTCACCGCTCCCGGAACCTGGGAGGCGCATCCTTCGGCGGAGATCGCCGAGATTCGTTGGCTGGACCTGAACGGGCCGTTGCCCACGGACCTCGCGCCCCTGCTGACGGACCACGTCATCCCGCTGCTGACCACGCCCAGGTAGGTAGCAGATCAGCTACAGCTCCGGGACGGCTTCCTGGGCCACCGCTGTGGCTTCGGCGAATTGGGTTTGATACAGCTCGGCGTACCTTCCCTCTGCCGCAAGCAGTTCGGTGTGCGTGCCGCGTTCCACGATCCTGCCGTCCTCAACCACCAAAATGGCGTCCGCCGCACGGATGGTGGACAGCCTGTGCGCAATCACGACGGCGGTACGCCCCTCGAGCGCCTCGCCCAAGGCCGCCTGCACGGCGGCTTCGTTGGTGGAATCCAAGGCCGCAGTGGCTTCGTCGAGGATCACAACCCGCGGCTGCTTGATCAGGAGGCGGGCAATGGTGAGGCGTTGGCGTTCACCGCCGGAGAGCCGGTAGCCGCGCTCCCCCACCACGGTTTCCAAGCCGTCAGGCAATGACCGGATCATCGGTTCCAGGCGTGCCCGGCGGAGCACATCCCACATGTCGTCTTCGGTGGCATCCGGACGGGCGAGGCGCAGGTTGGACGCGATGCTTTCGTGGAACAGGTGGCCGTCCTGGGTCACCATGCCCATCGTGTCCCGCAGGGAATCGAAACTTAGATCGCGGACATCCACACCGGTTCCGGGGTTCTGTCCGCCAAGGCGCACGGCGCCTGAATCGACGTCGTACAAACGCGAGAGCAGCTGGGCCACTGTGGACTTGCCCGCACCCGAGGAGCCCACCAAGGCCACAGTCTGGCCGGGTTCCACCCTGAAGCTGATCCCGTGCAGGACTTCCTCGCCGCCCCGGGTGTCCAGGGTTGCCACCTCTTCCAACGAGGCAAGGGACACTTTATCCGCGGAAGGGTAGGAGAAGCGGACGTCGTCGAACTCCACGGCCACCGGTCCGGCCGGAACTTCCACGGCGTCCGGTTTCTGGGTGATCAGGGGCTGCAGGTCCAGGATCTCAAACACCCGCTCGAAGCTGACCAGCGCGCTCATGATTTCCACACGGGCGTTGGACAGCGCTGTCAGCGGAGCGTAGAGGCGGGTCAGCAGGAGCGCCAGGACCACCACGTCACCGGGCGCCAGTTGCCCGCCGATGGCCAGCCAGCCGCCGAGTCCGTAGACCAGGGCAAGAGCCAACGCCGACACCAGGGTCAGTGCCGTGACGAAGGTGAACTGCAGCATCGCAGTCCGGATACCGATGTCCCGCACCCGTCCCGCGCGGGCAGCGAATTCCCGGGATTCCTCGTCGGGGCGGCCGAACAGCTTCACCAGGGTGGCACCCGGTGCGGAGAACCGCTCGGTCATCTGCGTACCCATGGCCGCGTTGTGCGCAGCAGCCTCACGGCGGAGGTCCGCCAACTTGGAGCCCATGCGCCGGGCAGGGATCAGGAAGATGGGCAGCAGGACCATGGCCAGCACGGTCACCAACCATGACGTGTTCAGCATGACCGCAAGTGTGAGGGCCAAAGCCACCACGTTGCTGACCACTCCGGACAGCGTGCCGGCGAAGGCGGACTGCGCTCCGATGACGTCATTGTTCAGTCGGCTGACCAGGGCACCGGTGCGGGTCCTGGTGAAGAAGGCAATGGGCATGCGTTGCACATGGTCAAAGACGCGGGTGCGGAGATCCACAATGACGCCCTCGCCAATGATGGATGACAGCCAGCGGGTCACCAGCCCCACACCGGCCTCGCCTACGGCGACGATGGCGATCAGGACGGCGAGCCAAATCACCGTTCCAACACCGGCGTTGGCGATGATGGCGTCAACTACCTGACCTGCCAGCACGGGCGTCGCAACAGCCAGGAAAGCACCTGCGATGGAAGCGATCACGAAGGCAATGAGCTTGGCCTTGTGCGGGGCAGCAAAAGCCATAACGCGCTTCAGCGTTTCCTTGGAGAACGGTTTCGATCCGCTCTTGGCAGTGGTGATGTTGTACAGCGAGCTCCAGGCCACGCGGTCCATGCTCATGGTTGTTTCTCCTGGCTTGGGGTGTGGTGAAGTTCCTGGACTTGGCCGTTCTCGAGGTGCCAGCGGGAATCGAGCCGAACGTTTTCCAACAGCCGGCGGTCATGGGTGACCAGCAGGAGCGCGCCCTCGTAGCTTTCCAGCGCCTCTTCAAGCTGCTCGATCGCAGGGAGGTCCAAATGGTTGGTGGGCTCGTCCAGCACCAGGAGGTTGACGCCACGGGCCTGCAGCAGGGCCAGGGCAGCACGGGTCCGCTCCCCCGGGGACAACGAATCCACTGTCCGAGCGGTGTGGTCCGCCTTCAGGCCGAACTTGGCCAAAAGCGTCCGGACATCCGCACTGTTCCAGTCCACCAGCACGGCTTCCACTGCATCTCCGAGCGGCTGCCCGCCGTCGAGCAGTCCACGCGCCTGGTCGATTTCGCCGATGGCGACGGAGGCGCCCATGGAGGCATCGCCGTCGTCCGGTTCCTGCGTTCCCAGCAGCAGGCGCAGGAGCGTCGACTTGCCGGCCCCGTTCGGTCCTGTGATGCCGATGCGTTCGCCGCCGTTGAGTTGGAGGTTCACCGGTCCCAGCGTGAAGTCACCTTGGCGCGCGACGACGTCACGCAAGGTGGCGACGACGGCACTGGAGCGGGGTGCCTGGCCGATGCTGAACTGAAGCTGCCATTCCTTGCGAGGTTCTTCGACCTCGGTGAGCCTGGCAATCCGGGACTCCATCTGGCGGACCTTCTGGGCCTGCTTCTCCGAGGATTCGCTGCTCGCGGCGCGCCGGATCTTGTCGTTGTCCGGGTTCTTCTTCATGGCGTTCCGGACGCCTTGGGAACTCCATTCCCGTTGGGTGCGCGCGCGGGACACCAGGTCTGCCTTGGTGTTGGCGAACTCTTCGTAGCGTTCACGGGCGTGGCGCCTGGCTACTGCACGCTCTTCGAGGAAGGCCTCGTATCCGCCGTCATAAACGGCCACGGAATTCTGGGCGAGGTCCAGTTCCACCACGGTAGTGACGCAGCGGGCCAGGAATTCACGGTCGTGGGACACCAGCACCACGCCGCCGCGCAGGCCCTGGACGAAAGCCTCCAGGCGGGCCAGGCCGTCGAGGTCAAGATCGTTGGTGGGTTCGTCAAGGAGGACGACGTCGAAGCGGCTGAGCAGCAATGCAGCCAATGCCACGCGCGCGGCCTGTCCGCCGGAAAGTCCGGTCATGAGGGCCTCTGCGCCAAGCTCCAGCCCGAGGTCCGCCAGCACGGCCGGGATACGGTCTTCCAGGTCTGCTGCCCCTGACGCCATCCAGCGGTCGAAGGCCAGGGAGTAGGCGTCATCGGCGCCGGGAGCCCCGGAGCCGAGGGCCTCTGCGGTGGATTCCATCTCTGTCGTTGCCTGGGCGCAGCCGGTGCGCCGGGCAATGTAGGCCCCGATTGTTTCGCCGGCAGTGCGCTCGTGCTCCTGCGGCAACCAGCCAACAAACGCGTCCGACGGCGCCAGGCTGACGCTGCCCGCTTGGGGCTGGTCCACGCCGGCAAGGATGCGCAGCAGCGTGGATTTACCGGCACCGTTCGCGCCGACGACGCCCACAACGTCGCCGGGAGCCACCGTCAGGGAAAGTTCGGAAAAGAGTGTTCGATGGCCGTGGCCACCGGCAAGATTCTTGGCCACCAAGGTTGCTGTCATTTGTGTATCCTCCAGCAGGGAAAACGCAGGAATTCAGGCCGCGATTCCCGCAGGCATGGAAAAACCCGTTGGTCCGGACTTGGGGGGTGTACGGACCAACGGGTTCAAGCATCAAGCATAATTCAATGTGGCGTCCGCGTAAAATCGATTCGTACTCCCACTTACGGCCTACTCCTGTCCTGCCCCGCGACCCTTCCCGGAAAGTTCCACATGCCCTTACAGTCCAAGGCGTTCCAGCGCTGGCTTCACGGCGTTGCGCCCGATGCCAGTACAGCTGACGTCTGCAGGATCGCCGGCATCAAGCGGACAACACTGGCCCAGCAGTTGGTCCGCGGCAAGGTTGCCGAGTCCACTTTGGTGAGTATCAGCCGCGGCTTCCAGCTGAGCCCCGTGGAAGCACTGTCCACTTTCGATCTTTACTCCGAACTCCGCGGCGCCCCGGTCCCGCCCACGGGCTGCGAACTCGTGAGCCAGATCGCCACCATCGATTTGCTGCGCGCGGTAGTGGACCGAAGCGAACCAGGTTCCGCGCCCGCTGGCCACCTTTCCGAACCACCGCACCCTACGTCGGTGCGGAACTGGGTGGACGCAATCGACGACGGCGAGTTACGCCACCGGGTCAGCGACACCACGGGGATCGCCCCGCAAAATTTCTCGGCACATTTGACGGCCAACAGGCTTCCACCAGAACTCGCCATCGCCACCTCACGGGCAGCAGGAGTGGGACCGGCCGGAGGACTGGTGGCGGGCGGGCTCATCACCGAAGCCGAGGCCGGATGGCCACCCAATGCCCGGCAGGAGGCGCTGGACAAAATGTCCCAAAGCGAACTGGTAACCCTGGCCGGCGAACGGCTACTGGCCCTCGGTAAGACACTGCGCCGCCAGGAACAAGACCACGAACGTACTGAACGAATATGGGAGAACCTCGGATGACGGCTGTCCTGCCTTGGGTGACGCTGGTTGTTTGCCTGGCAATTACGCTTGCGCGGATCCCAAGCCTGATCCGGGGCGAGAACCGGGTGGTTTTCTACATCTTCGCGTTGATCACCCTGGACATCCTCCTCAGCATCGAGGGGCCCTACCTTGCCATCGACGCACTCTTGGGCGGAATCAACGTCACTAACCTGGTCCTGCGGTTCCTGCTCTACGGAACGTTCCTGCTCATGGGCATCAAGATCGCCATGGGGTTCGGCTCGCAGTCAGCCGTCCGCGCCATACGCGGCCCCTGGGGGCTGACCGTCCTGGGATTCACCGTGGCGCTGACCATTTTCTTCTTCGTCATCACGGACACACGCGGTTCCACTGTGGGCATGACGGGGCTGACGTGGGGACCTTCGATGGAGGCCTACGCGGCGCTGGGGCGCTTTTATCCCGGCTATGTGTCGGCTTGTTTGTTGCCTGCGATCTGGCGGACCATCGTTGGCCGCTACCCTGCCTTGCTCAGGGGTGCCTCAGCCCTGCTCTTCCTCGGCCTGGCCCTGCTGTTGATCTCCCAGCTCTTCCCCCTGATCCCCTTGGTCCACCTGTGGTTGCGTTCGCTGATCAACTACTCCGCAGTGCTGGCCACGGCCATTGGGTTGGCCGGGATCTGGTTTTCGAAAGCCTATTCGCGCCGAAAACGACGTCTCTCGGCGTAAGACTTTCACAAAACCATTAGATCGTGGCACAATCATGAATGTGTGAACGCGGTTGCAGCCTGACACCGGAATCAGAGAACGGGTTTCCGGTGGATGTGGCGCCCACGTGAACACAATTGGGGGGATGAGTGGTGGCGGGCTGTTGGGGACCGCCCCCACTCAGCCTTTTTAACGCCCCTGTTGCCGGTCGCCGGCGGCCCCACACCCAGCAAGGTTCCTTACGGTGGCTAAGATGGCTCCATGAACAGCCTTCGCACCCGACGCTCTGTCCTCGCAGCTACGCTGGCCTCGGCCGCCCTTGCACTTTCTGCGTGCGGTGGCGGGTCCACGCCCGCACAGTCAGGCGGCGACACGTCCCTTTCAGATGTGAAGTCCAAAGGTGAACTGGTGATCGCCACCGAGGGTACCTACCGTCCCTTCAGCTTCCATGCTGACGGCGCAGGCGAACTGACCGGATTCGACGTCGAGATCGCCCAGGCCGTGGCCGGGAAACTCGGCGTGAAGGCCTCGTTCCAGGAAACGCAGTTCGATGGCATCTTCGCCGGGCTGGACTCCAAGCGCTTCGACACCATCGCCAACCAGATTTCCATCAATGATGAGCGCAAGGCCAAATACGACTTCTCCACGCCCTACACCGTCTCCACCGGAGTGGTGGTGACCAAGTCGGACAACACCAGCATTAACAGCTTCGCGGACCTCAAGGGCAAGACCACGGCACAATCGCTGACCAGCAACTTCTACAAGATGGCCGTTGAAGCCGGCGCCAATGTCCAGGCGGTTGAGGGCTGGGCGCAGTCCGCCACCCTGGTGCAGCAGGGACGCGTGGATGCCACCGTGAACGACAAACTCACCTACTTGGACTACGCCAAGAACACTCCCGACTCCGGGCTGAAGGTCGCGGCGGAAGCGCCGGAGAAGACCGAGAGTGCGTTGGTCTTCCGCAAGGGGTCCACCGAGCTCACCGCAGCGGTGGACAAGGCGCTGGCCGATCTCCGGGCCGATGGCACCCTTGCGAAGATTTCGGATAAGTACTTCGGCGCAGATGTCACCAAATAAATGAACTGGGACCTCATCTGGAGTTCCTTCGGGCCGATCATTACCGGCGCCGTCACGGGCACCATACCCCTGACCCTTGCCTCGTTCGCCTTCGGGCTGGTTTTGGCGTTGGTGGTTGCGCTGTTGCGGCTGAGCCCCAACTGGTTCCTCTCGGGCCTGGGGCGCTTCTACGTATCGGTCATCCGAGGCACGCCCCTGCTGGTGCAGCTCTTCGTGATTTTCTTCGGGCTACCCAGCATCGGGGTCAGGCTGGATCCCTGGCCCAGCGCCATCATCGCGTTCTCCCTGAATGTGGGCGGCTACGCGGCCGAGATCATCCGCGCCGCCATCCTGTCCGTGCCCAAGGGCCAGTGGGAAGCCGGCCACACCATCGGCATGTCGCGCCCGCAGACCCTGGTCCGCATCATCCTCCCCCAAGCCGCAAGGGTGTCAGTACCGCCGTTGTCCAACACCTTTATTTCACTGGTGAAGGACACGTCCCTCGCATCATTGATCCTGGTCACCGAACTCTTCCGCAACGCCCAGCAAATTGCGGCGTTCAGCAACGAGTTCCTGATCCTCTACTTGCAGGCAGCCCTGGTCTACTGGGTCATCTGCCTGGTCCTTTCCACCACGCAGTCCGCCGTGGAAAAGAGATTGGACCGCTATGTCGCCCACTAACGAATCCATCCCGGAGCCGAGCGCTACGTCTGTCCTGAAAGCAAGGAACCTCGCCAAGGCGTTCGGAAGCAACGTGGTGCTGCGGGACATCGACATCGATATCCGCCGCGGCCAGGTGGTAGCCCTGATCGGTCCCTCAGGCTCAGGCAAGACCACCGTCCTGCGCTCGCTCAACGGCCTTGAAATTCCCGACGGCGGCACGGTCACCTTCGGGGACAGCGATGCCGCGGGCGGTCTGGCCATCGACTTCGATGCCAAAGTTGGCAAGAAGGAGATCGCAGCGCTGCGGAACCGGAGCGCCATGGTCTTCCAGCACTACAACCTGTTCCCGCACATGACGGTCCTGAAGAACATTATCGAGGGCCCCGTCCAGGTCCAGAAGCGGCCGCGTGCCGAAGCCATCGCCGAAGCCGAACGCCTGCTGGAACGGGTTGGCCTTGCCGACAAGCGCGACGCGTACCCTTTTGAGCTCTCCGGCGGACAGCAGCAGCGTGTGGGCATTGTCAGGGCCCTTGCCCTCAAGCCCCAGTTGCTCCTGTTCGACGAGCCTACGTCCGCGCTGGACCCCGAATTGGTGGGAGACGTCCTGGGCGTCATCAAGGAACTCGCTGAAGAGGGCTGGACCATGGTGATCGTGACCCATGAACTTGCTTTCGCCCAGCACGTGGCGGACGAGGTCATCTTCATGGATGGCGGCGTGGTGGTGGAACGGGGTCCTGCTGCCGAGGTGCTGCGCGCACCCCGGCAGGAACGGACCAAACTTTTTGTCAAACGGCTACAGCACGACGTCTAGGAGACTCAAGAAAATGGGGGAAGAGACTTTGGATGCAGCAGCCCAACCAGGCCGCAGAAAGTCCCGGCGTACTATCATCATCGTCGCAGTGGTTGTCATCGCTGTCCTGGCTGGAGGACTCGGCACGTGGTTTGCCCTCTCCCGCCCGGCAGGCGTCCAGCGCGCAGATGTGGTCCGTTTGGACAAGGAACGCCTCATACTGGACAACTCAATGAACCTCTACGATCCGCTGGTCACCCAGTTCTCGGTCCGGCTGACGAATGTGATGTCCGAAACCGCCGGGCAAGAGGCCAAGGACACGGTCCTCAACCAGGATGGTGACCGCTTGAAACGCGAGTCAGGGATAAACCGGGACCGTTTGGTACGGATGGGGTCATCACCGGCAGTGCAGGAACAGGAAATCCGCGACGCCTACAACCGGTTCAAAGAGCACTACGGAGCCGTGATCGCCTACAACGATCAACTGGTGGTCAACACGGCGAACATTACCCAATCCATTGGTGGTCCCTGCGCTCCCCTGCATTCGTCCTTGAATGTTGGCAGCGAGACCTACTCCGCAGATTACGTCAAGGCTGCAGAGTCCTGCCTAACGGCCATAGCCTCAGCCAAGGAGAACACCGACGCCGGGACAACCGAACTCCTGACCTCTGTTGAGGGCATCATCCGCGGACAGCGGGACAAACAACAGGAAGCCCTGGATGGCAAGGACGAATTCGAACGCCTGGCCAAACGGATGCTGGCTGGCCTGGCGATGCTGGATATCAACGACGCACTCAAAACCGCCGAAACAAAGTATGAAAGCTCCGCGAAGGAGCAATACACCCAGCTCATCAATAACGCCAATGACTCCAACAAAGAGTTTGAAAGTGCCCTCAAGAAGCGCACGGACCAGTTTGATGCTGCAGGCAAGGACGGGGAATAGCCATGACGATTGAACCCGGACCAACAAGTCAACCGGACCTCCCGCAGCAACCGGACCCCGCAGGGCAACCGGCGCCCAAAAAGCGCAAACTGGCCCTCATCCTGATCTCCAGCGTTGTTGTCCTGTTGGTGATTGCCGCGGCGGCTGTTGTGACCATGACCCAAGTATCCGGACAGCAGCGCAAGGAAAGCCTGCAGCAACTGAAGGATGGCCAGCTCACCGCGCTGGTGGATTCCCGGGCCAAGCTTCAGCCGGCAGCCAATGAATACCTCGCTGCCTACAAGAAAGCGCGGAACGCCCCCGCCTCACAGGAAGAGGCCGGGAAGAACTCCCGCAAGGAACGGGACGAGTTCCAGAAAGCTGCAGATGAGGCCCGGTCCGCACTGCAGAAAGTACAGTCCGCCCACGAGTCCCGTGAAGATGGAATCGGCGTCGCCATCGGGCAACTCGAAGACTCGTATGAAGGCTACATCGACCATATGGAAGGCCTGGTGGAGTCATACCCACAGTTTGAAGGCCTCTTCAGGGCCGACGGTGCAGGCTGCAACGGCCTGTTTGTCGGTTCCAAGGCCGCCAACCTTCGGGAGCGCCAAACCTTGCTGAGCCAGGCCGCGGCCCCTTGCCGCGAAGCAGCCGGCCAACTCAAGCAATCCAAGAACGTGGCCTACGTCGAATTTGCCCGTACCTTTGACAACCGGGTAGGACAGCTCGAATCGAACGCCGGGATCACGGCAAAGTCTGAAGAGACTTACAACGAGTTTGTCCGGCTCAAGGACCAGTTGGTCCAGAAGACGGATGAAGCGACCGCACGCAACGCCTCTGATGAGGAATTGCTGAAAATTGCCGACGAAGCCAAGGCACTTAACACCCGCATCAAGAACAACAGGTCAGAGTTTGACTTCGCAGCCAAGCGCTACCTGTCGGGAGTGAAGGACATGCCTGTCCTGGTGGAGGAAGTGTTCTCCAAGAAGATCGCAGCCGAACTCAAGAGCTACGACGCGGTGCTCCCCTTGCGCGTTCAAATCCTGAAAGACGCAGTGGACGTCGAACTGGTCGAATAGCCCCCCGTCTGGTCGAGTGACCCCCGGCGGCATCTGACGCCGGGGGTACCCGTCAGCGCGTGAAGCGCAGTGTCACCAGTTGGAACGGACGAAGCACCAGGTCGACTTCCGAGTCCTCCCCCACGGTCACTCCTGGAGCCAGTGCCACACGCTCCAGCAGGTCAGTGGCCGTCGCTCCAACAGCCTCAAAACCGGGCCTGACAGTGGCAGCTGAGCGCTCACCCAGCGATTCGTACAACCGGACGATGACATCGCCTGAACCGTCCTCGGCCAGCTTCACGGCTTCCACCACCACGGCGGGGTTGGACACCGAAACCAGCGGCTCCACAGCATGCCCGCCGGTGACGAACCTCGGCTTCAGGTTGGTCCGGTACCCCTCTTCCACGGCGTCGGCAATCGCTGCCCCTGGCCTGATGGACAGTTCCAGGGTGTGCTCTCCCCGGTCTGCTTCCGGGTCCGGGAACCGGGCTGACCTCAGCAGGGAGGTCCTGACCGTCGTCGTGGTTCCGCCGTCGGGGCGAACCGCCCTGGTGACATCGTGCCCGTAGCTCGAAGAGTTGCTCACCGCGACTCCATAGCCGGGCTCGGCCACGTGGATCCAGCGGTGGGCGCAAATCTCGAACTTCGCCGCTTCCCAGGAGGTGTTGGTATGGGTGGGCCGGAAGACGTGGCCAAACTGCGTTTCCGACGCCGAGCGATCCGCCCTCACATCCAGCGGGAAGGCGATCTTCAGCATCTTTTCGCGTTCCTGCCAGTCCACGGTGGTGGCGATGCCCAATGACTTGGCGCCGGCGTCGAGCGTCACGCGCTGGGTGATGGTGGAGGCGCCCACCTTGCGCTGGACCACCACGACGGCGCCTGCTGGCGTGCGTTCAAGGTGGATGGTGTCCGCTTGGGTCAGTTGGGTGACGTTCCGACGGTAGAACTCCTCGATATCCCACGCGTCCCACTCATTAGGGGTGTCGCGGAAGAGCTCCAACAGGTTGCCGGTTTGTCCCGGGGCGATCGCGTCACGGCCGCTGGCGTGATCCACCAATGACGTGAGCAGGCCGTTCCCGTCCAGGACTGCACGGATGACGCCGTTGTCCAGGATGAAGCTCTCCCCGGACTGGTCCACCTGGACGCCTGCGCCGGATCCGGCGCCTTCACCGATACCCAGGGCGGCCACGCCGTCGCGGCGATGCGGAGCCGCATTGAGCAGGTAGCTTGTGTCGCCGTCCCCCACCAGGGCCTGCGCGGCGTCGCTGATGATGGCCTCGAGGTCACGGGAAATGGCCTCATAGTTGCGCTCGGCGTCCTGGTGCACCCAGGCAATGGAACTGCCCGGCAGGATGTCGTGGAACTGCTGCAGGAGAACAAGCCGCCAGAGCCGCTTCAACTCGTCCCGGGGGTATGCATAGTCCGCACCGAGCCGGACGGCAGCCGTGGAGCACCACAGCTCGGCCTCCCGCAGAAGGTGCTCGCTGCGGCGGTTGCCACGCTTGGTCTTGGCTTGGCTGGTATAGGTACCGCGGTGCATTTCCAAGTACATTTCACCCACCCAGACCGGCAGGTTGGCGTACTCGGCTTCAGCTTGCGTGAAAAAGTCCTTGGCGGTGCCCATGCGGACCTTAGGCGAACCTTCCAGGTCTGCCGTACGGTGCGCAGCAGCCACCATTTCGCGCGTGGGGCCGCCACCGCCGTCGCCATAACCGAAAGGCACCAAGGACATGGTCCCCCGGCCGTGGTCCCGGTAATTGCGCTCCGCGTGGGCCAGTTCGCGGCCGTGCAGTTCAGCGTTGTACGAGTCGACCGGCGGGAAGTGCGTAAACAACCGGGTTCCGTCGATGCCTTCCCACGTGAAGGTGTGGTGCGGCATCCGGTTGACCTTGTTCCAGGAAATTTTCTGTGTCAGGAACCAACGGGAACCGGCTTCCTTGACGATCTGCGGGATGGCGCCGGAGTAGCCGAAGGAGTCAGGCAGCCAGGCTTCCTGGCACTCGACGTCGAACTCCTTCAGGAAGAAGCTCTTGCCCTCCACGAATTGGCGGGCCATCGCCTCGCCGCCGGGCATGTTGGTGTCCGATTCCACCCACATGCCGCCTACGGGAATGAACTGACCGGCTTTGACCTTCTCCCGGATCCGGACAAAGAGCTCCGGGAAGTACTCCTTGATCCACGCCATCTGCTGGGCCGAGGAACAGGAGAACACAAAATCCGGATCCTCGTCCATGAGGGCCACCACGTTGGAGAACGTCCGGGCACACTTACGGATGGTTTCACGGACCGGCCACAGCCAAGCCGAGTCGATGTGCGCATGGCCGGTGGCCAGGAGCTGGTGCGCGGATGCATACGCGGGACGGTCCAGGACCGCTTTCAACTCCTCGCGACCTGCCGCCGCGGTCCCGGCGACATCGTCCGGGTCCATAACGTCCAGCATCCGTTCCAGCGCCCGCAGGATTTCATGGCGGCGGGGAAGCTCAGTAGGGAGTTCATGCATGAGGCCGCTGAGCGTCCAGATGTCCTGGTTCAGTTCCCAGACCGTTTCGTTCAGCTCTGCCATGGCGATGCGGCCCAGGCGGTACCGGGGATCGTCGCCGGAGGTGGCCTTATCCCCTAACGGTGTGGGTGCAAAGGACCAGCCTTGCGCAACGTCCGGGTTGGCGGCGGCCTCCACATAGAAGTCGACAGACAGTCCACCACCCAGAAGTTTGAGCGGGACGTGGAAGTTCCGGGGGGAAATCGCTTTGATGATGCTGCCATCGGCACGCCAGGCAGTGCCTTCGCACTGGAATCCGGGGGCGTCGCTGTTGAAGCCGAGGTCCACGATGATTTCCACCGACGTGGACTCGGCCATGCCCCAGTCCTGCGGAACTTCGCCCTGAAGGTGCAGCCACTTGGTGCTCCAGGCCTTTCCCCAGGGGGCGCCGTGTTCCTGGGGCGTGAAGAGCTGGCGGATGGCCTCCGCAGCCGGCACGGGCTCACCCGGAGCATCCCAGCTGCTGAGCTGCAGCGGTATGGCCCTGCCGTAAATGGCCGGAAGAATGCGTTCCCGAACAAATCGGTCAAGACGCTGTTCAGTGATCCGGCGGTCGTCGTGCAATTAATTCCCCTTTGGGCTTCAGCTGAATAACAAGGTTGGCAGCCCCGCCCCGGATGTGCCGGGCACGGGCGGCGATTCTGGGGTCGCCGCGCTTCCAATCGATGGATAAAATCTACGTTGTTCCAGCTTAATAGCCAAGTGATTGCCTGCTATCCCCCGACGACCTGCCGCTCCGATTCGACTGTTTCCCCGACGATCCTGTCCCGTCCGGCGTAGACGTTCAGACTGTGTCCGCGGCTGAACCCCGCCAGCGTAATTCCGGTTTCCTCCGCCAGATCCGCCGCGAGGCTGGACGGCGCACTGACGGCGGCCAGAACAGGAATGCCGGCCATGGCAGCTTTCTGGACGAGTTCAAAGGATGCCCTGCCGGATACCTGGAGCACTGTGCCCCTCAACGGCAGCATTCCTGCACGCAAGGCCCAGCCCACCACTTTGTCCACCGCGTTGTGCCTACCCACATCTTCGCGGAGGCACAGCAGCTCGGTGGTGCCGTCGTCGTGGATCCTGAAGAGGCCGGCAGCATGGACGCCGCCGGTCTTGTCGAAGACCGCCTGCGCCTCCCGGAGGCGGTCCGGCAGGGCTGCAAGCGCCCTGACCGGGATGGTGACGTCGTCTTCCTTGGGACTGTGATGGGAGGACTTGCGGACGGCGTCGATGGAATCAGTGCCGCAAATCCCGCACGAGCTGGACGTGTAGACGTTGCGCCCGGTGTCAGGCCTCACCACGTCAGGCCTGAGCTGGGCGTCCACCACGTTGAAGGTCTGCACACCGTCTTCGTTCTCCCCCGCGCAGAACCGTTCGGAGATCAGCTGCGAAGGTTCCCACACGATGCCTTCCGAGACAAGGAATCCCGCCACGAGGTCGAAGTCGTCCCCGGGGGTGCGCATGGTGACGGAGAAGGACATGTCCCCCAACCGGATTTCCAGGGGCTCCTCCACTGCCAGCACGTCCTCCTTGAAGCGGACGGGATGCTCCAGTGCCTGTGGCGAGCCGTCCAGGACAAACTTGTGCACCTTGCGGCGCTGCGTCACTCGTCCCATGTCAGGATCCGTTCTCTTCATTCTTGACGAAACGCACGGTCATGGCCTTGTAGCCAGGGGTGTTGGATTCCCGGGCCACCAGCTCGCGGTGCACCAATGCGTTGGCTTCGGGGAAGTACGCTGCGGCACACCCCTTGGCCGTGGGGTACCCGATGAGCCTGAACTTGTTGGCACGCCGTTCCGTCCCTGCGAACGTGGAAATGACATCCACCAGGTCACGGTCCTTGAATCCCAAATCCTCGATGTCTCCGGGGTGCACCAGGATGACCCGGCGTCCATCGGAAACGCCCCTGTACCGGTCATCCAAGCCGTAGAAGGTGGTGTTGTACTGATCGTGGCTGCGGACCGTCTGCAGGATCAAGTGACCGGCAGGGGCTTCCAGGTACTCAAGTGGCCGCACCGAGAACCGCCCCTTGCCGATGTCCGTGGCGAAGGTGCGGGTATCCCTGGGCGGGTTGGGAAGGACAAAACCGTTCTTGGTCCGGACTCTGGCGTTGAAGTCCTCAAAGCCCGGAATGACCCTGGCAATGTGGTCGCGGATCACGTCGTAATCCTCTGCCATGGCCCGCCAGTCGACGCTGTGGTTCTCACCCAGTGTCGCCTGTGCCATGCGGGCCACGATCACCGGCTCGCTCAGCAGGTGATCCGAGACCGGCTCCAGCCGGCCCTGCGTTTTATGGATGACGGACATGGAGTCTTCCACCGACAGGAACTGCTTTCCCTTGGGGTGTTTGTCATCCGTGTCCGTCCGCCCCAGCGTGGGCAGGATCAGGGATGTCTTGCCGTGCACCACGTGGGCGCGGTTGGGCTTGGTGGAAATGTGGACGGTGAGCCCGGCGTTCCTCAGCCCCTGTTCCAGGGCCGCCGTGTCCGATCCCGCGGCTGCGAAGTTTCCGCCCATGGACACGAAGACCTCCACGTCTCCCTTTTCCAAGGCGTGCTGGGTTTCCACGGAGTCATAGCCGTGGTCGCGCGGCATGTGGAAGCCGAATTCGGCGTCCAACGCGGCCAGGAACGATTCCTTGGGTTTCTCCCAAATGCCCATGGTCCGGTCACCCTGGACGTTCGAGTGTCCACGGACGGGGCACGCACCGGCCCCGCGCTTGCCGAAGTTTCCCTGGAGCAGCAGGAGGTTGATGATTTCCCGCAGGGTATCCACCGAGTGCGGCTGCTGGGTCAGTCCAAGGGCCCAGCAAACAATGGTCGCCTTGGACGCGGCCATCATGCCGGCAGCCTTGGTGATTTCTTCCCTGGTCAGCCCTGTTGCCCGTTCTGTTTCGTCCCAGTCCAGCACCGAACGCGCTTCCCTGTAGGCCGCGAACCCTTCGGTCTGCTGCTCAATGAAGGAATGGTCGACGACGGTGCCCGGGTTTCGCTTCTCTTCCTCCAGGAGCAAGTGGCCCAGCGCCTGGAACAGCGCGAGGTCGCCACCGACCTTGATCTGCAGGAACTCATCCGCGATGGTGGTGCCGCCGCCGATGACGCCGTTGAGGGATTGCGGATCCTTGAAGTTCAGGAGGCCGGCCTCGGGGAGCGGGTTGACGGCTACAATCTTTCCGCCGTTGTTCTTGCAGTCGCGGAGGGCGGACAACATGCGGGGATGGTTGGTTCCCGGGTTCTGGCCTACTACCAGTACCAGCTCAGCGTGGTGGATGTCCTCCAGGGAAACAGTGCCCTTGCCGATGCCGATGGTTGGGTTGAGCGCGCTCCCGGAGGATTCATGGCACATGTTGGAGCAGTCCGGCAGGTTATTGGTGCCGAGGCTTCGTGCAAACAGTTGATACATGAAGGCCGTCTCATTGGCCGTCCTGCCGGAGGTGTAGAAGACGCACTTGTCCGGCGTGGTGGCGTTGACGTGCTCGCCGATCAGGGCGAATGCCTCGGTCCAGCTGATGGGCGAGTAGTGAGTGTCGCCCGGTTTGATGACCACGGGTTCCGACAATCTTCCCTGGCTCCCCAGCCAGTACTCCGTCTTATCCTCAAGGTCGGCCAGGGAATGTTTCGCCCAGAATTCGGCACCGACGGTCCGGGTGGTGCTTTCCTCGGCGATCGCCTTGGCCCCGTTCTCGCAAAATTCAGCGGGACTGCGCCTTCCGGTTATGGATTCCGGCCATGCACACCCGGGGCAGTCAAAGCCATCATGCTGGTTGACCCTGAGCATGGACCGGACCGTGCGGGCCACCCCGGCCTGGGCGTATCCCCGTTCAAGGGCAACGGTGACGGCTTTGAGGCCTGCCGCAGCTTGTTTGGGCGGATGGATCTGCAGGTCATCTTCGTTGATGTCCTGTTCGGGAGCATGCCTGTTCATGAGTCCATCATTGCACTTTGTGGGCACCGACCAGGAGGCTGGCCCCGGCCCTCATGCGTCCAGGGCACTCCAGTCCACCGGACCTGGCGGGGTCTTCTTTTGGCTCCGCGGCGGCGCCTTGCGGGGCTTGTCTTCAGGTGTCTTCGGCGCGGGCAACGGTTTGCCCCACGGCAAGGCAAAGGCCGGGACCAGCTCGCCCAGTTGGACTCCGTGCGGCGGTACCACCATGACCCCGTCCGCACCGGCCAGGCCACGCATCATTCCCGGGCCCGCATGCTGTGCCGGCGACGCCAAGCCATACACCAGTTTGAAAGGCATCAAGCGGGTCCGTCCGGGCTCCGCGTCGATCATCGCTCCACAAGGAACTTCGCCCACTTCCTGGAGGCTTCCGTGGCCCAACGCAGCCAGCAAGGGCGCCCCCAGGGTAAACAAGGCCATCATCGCGGCAAGCGGATTTCCAGGCAGACCCAGGACGAACCGGCCATCGGGCAACTCCGCCAACACGGCCGGATGTCCAGGCCGCATGGCAATACCGTCGATCAGCAACCGGCCACCAAGTTCTGCCACCGCCCGCCTGAAGTGGTCAGTCCCCGAACGCCCTGTCCCGCCGGTCGTAATGACGACGTCGGCAGGCGGTTCAGTTTCTGCGTACGGTTCGTCTGCGCTGAGTTCCTCGGGGGACGGCTCGGTGTCCTGAAGTGCGGCGAGCCACTCCCCATAACTGTCGCCCACCCTGAGTTGCTCCCCGGCGATACCGCCCAGGAGTTCCACCACGGCGCCGAGTTGCGGGCCGAAGGTGTCCCGGACCTGTCCAGGCCGCGGGATACCTTGGGCCACCACCTCCGAACCCGTCAAAAGGAACCTGACCAGTGGTTTGCCCATGACTTCCACGTGATCCAGGCCTGCCAACGCTGCCAGCGCGATGTGCGCCGGGTTGAGCACTGTCCCGGCTTTGAGCAGGACATCACCCTCGGCTGCCTCTTCTGCAGCCCTGCGGATGTGTTGGCCGTTGCGCGGCTCCCCCGGTTTGGCGGTGCCGCCCAACGCAAGGACCGGAAGGCCGTCGTCGTCCGTAGTGATGACGCCACTCTCGCTGCGCAGCACGGCTTTGGCCCCGGGAGGTATCAGCCCACCGGTAACAATGGGACTGGCTTGGTGAGGCGCAAGCCTCTGGCCCGGCTCACTGAGTATCCACGGGCCGCTACCATTGACGGCCCAGCCATCCATGGCGGAAGAAGCATAGTGGGGCATGTCCTGCACTGCCAGGGCATCCGATGCCAAGGTGCGGCCAAGGGCAGACCCCAGCGGGACCGGGCCTGGCGGGATGGGAGCAGCGCCATCGAACGCGCGCTGCCGAGCCTCATGCCACGTGTGTGCCGCGTGATGGCCCTCGTTGGGGGCCTGGGTCATTCGGCGCCAGCCCCGGACTCCGAGTACTCTTGGGCAACTTTGCGGGCCAGGTCCAAGGCAGCGTTCATCGACGCGTCGTCGCTGGCCTGGCCAATGCCGCGGGCCATGCCGGCGGCGTATCCGGCGATGAACGTGGTCAAGGGTGCGGCGGGGCGCACCACTGAATGCGCAGCAACGCCAGCCACTGCCAGGACCTCGTTAACGTCCACTTCAACGCCTTCAAGCTCAAACGCCTGCAGCAATGTGCGGCACCATTCCTCGAGCGTTTCTTCCTGGCTCTTCACGTGCGCCTCCAACTCGTAGTCAATGCCCAAGGCCGCTGCGTCCTCCCACGTGTCCACGTCATCCGTAGAGCCTGCGGGGACGGCAACGTCCAGCACATTCAGCCTAGCAAGCAGCCGGAACACTGAAGAGTTCGTTAACCCGGAACCTTGCGAAGCTACGCCTACCTCCCGTTCCATGGCTGCGGTGCTGTAGGCGCCCAGCAGCGGTTGCTTCCGGCCGTCCGCGGAGACCGCCATGGCCCCCTCCACCCCGGGCTGTGAGGCAAGTGCTTCCCACAGGAGTGCAACGCCACGGGAGGCATGCGGCATGTCGCAAGCCAGGACAAGCGTCCACGGAGCGCCCATGCCGTGGTTCTTCAACGCGGCCAAGCCCGCTGCAATCGCAGCGGCCGGACCCGCGTACGCCGGTTCCTCCCGCGCCCTCAGCACATTGTCCGGTAGCAGCACACCGCCGGATCCTGAAGCATCGGGCCCTACGACTACCACGGCTGCGGCACCCCGGACTGCCTGCAGGGCATGCGAAAGGAGCGACGCGCCGTCGTACGTCAGCGACGGCTTGGGCACGCCTCCGAGGCGGGTGGCCCTGCCTCCCGCCAAAATCACGGCGTTGAACTCCATCCGCCCAGATTACCCGGACGTCCGGAGGTCAGCAGAAATCGATCAGGCAGCGGATTCCGGCAACAGGAACGGGTCCCAGTCCGGCGCAGGTTTCTCGAGTTCTTTGATCTGCCACATGGTTCCCTGGGGCACGCCGGGCTTGAAACGGAGTTTCCAACCCATTTCGGCCAGCGTGTGGTCGCTCTTGGCGTTGTTGCATTTCAAGCACGCCGCAACCAGGTTTTCCCAGGAATCCGCGCCGCCCCTGGACTTGGGGTGGACGTGGTCTATGGTGTGGGCTGTTTTCCCGCAGTAGGCGCAGTGGTGACCGTCGCGGCGAAGGACCCCGCGGCGACTCACGGCAGTAATCCTGTTGTACCGGGGACGGATGTAGCGGTTGAGGAGGATCACGGATGGTCGTCCGAGAATCTCCTGTGGCCCGACGACAGGCTCGTCGCCTTCGGCCACAACGCTAGCTTTCCCAGTGAGCACAAGGACCAGCGCCCGGCGGAATGTTATTACCGCCAGCGGTTCATATCCAGCATTCAGAACGAGTGTGCGCATGCACGTACCTCTTCACGGCCGCACCCGTCAGGGGCACGAGGGCCGGCTGCCCTCTGCTTGTACGGGCTGTGGATCGACAACATAAGGGTAAGCACTTATATGCCGTATCCACGAATCTTTCTGCCGTTTCGCCTGCGGTGTCGGCAAGAGTTCATGCGCGGTTAAAGCAGAACACCCCGCCGGCCGGAGCCTGCGGGGTGTTCATGATGATGTGGGATCAGCCGTTGACGCGGATGAAAACCGGGCCGGAGCCGACGTTGACGCTGAACAGTGCCGTGGTGGATCCGTTCCATCCACCATGGACTGCCATGCCGTTGCCAACGTAGACGGCGATGTGGGCCTGTCCAGCCAAACCTCCGTTGGCGTAGTAGGCGAGGTCGCCGGGCTGCGCTTCTGCTGCACTGACCGTGCGGCCCAAGGACAGGTAACCAGCGGGCCAGTCGTGGAAGTTGATGCCAACGGCGGCCAGGGAGTTGGTCACCAACATGGTGCAGTCCTGGGTGACGCCAAGCTGTGCGTAGGCAGCAGCAGCGATTGCTGCACCAAGGCCGCTGGCAGCTGCCGGAGCCTTTGCCGCCGGAGCCGCAGTGTTGACGGCGACCGTAGCGTTGCCGGACGTTGCTGTGCTCTCCGTGGCCGCCTTGGTTTCAGCCTTGGCTGGAGCCTTCTTCACTACCGGAGCCGGAGCTTCCACCGTGGTGACCACGGGGCGCTCGTAGGAGATGGCAACCGTTGAGTCCGCAGCGATGGTCGCCTGGACTACCGACTGGACGTCAAGGGTGGACGTCGAGGTGGACTCGCGGTCCACCTTGGTCTCGGCAGCGTTGGCAGCAACACTACCGGTCAGGACCAGGCCTGAAGCTGCGGCAATGACTGCTGCCTGGCGGCCAACGCCACCGGCGTTGTCGCTGACGGCCTTGGCGATGACGGCAAGCGAGCTGGTCTTGGGGGCCTCAGCGCGATGCCGTGCAACTTTGTTTGCACTGGTCATGGTTTTCTCTTTTCATATCCGCATGCAGTTGGGGTACACGCGGCTAATCGGCGCGCCAGCACTTGGGGGGCATGCTGGCGAACCTCGAACCGGATTGTTTCTAGCGGAGGGTGAAGAAGGAGGACGTGCCGGTGGAGGCAGCCGAGTGCAGGAGCGTGCCCTGGCCCGGGTTCAAAGCGCTGATCATCATGCCGTTGCCAACGTAGATGCCTACGTGGGCTCCGCCGTTCTGCATGACCAGGTCACCGGGGGCCGGAGTACTGGTGGGCTTCATGGCCGTCCAGGCGTTGACGCGCGGGATGCTGATGCCAGCCTGTGCGTAGACCCACTGGGTGAAGCCGGAGCAGTCCCATCCGTTGGGCGTTGTGCCGCCCCAAACGTACGGGTGGCCAATGCCGGTGTAGGCGATGGCAGCGAGGCCGGAGGCCGCGGCGCTGGAAGCAGCGTCCTTGGCTTCGGACGACTTGGCGGTGACAGCACCTGCTGCGTCCTGCGTGCCGTTTGCAGTGGCCCGCTGGGTGGTCTGCGAAGCGCGCTGGATCTTGGGGGCTTCCTTGGTGGCCACAACGGGGCTTTCAAAGGAAACGGTAGCTGTGGGCTCCGCGGTGACGACGGCGGTGGCAACCATCTGCTGGGTGCTGGAGGCTTCCGACTTGGAAACGTCGGTGTCAGCTGCCTGTGCCGGCAAGCCGACGCTGAGGACGAGGCCTGATGCTGCTGCCAGAACGACGGCCTGGCGGCCAACGGTACCGGCATTCGATGAAACAGCCTTGGAAAGCGTGTTCAAGGGGTTCGTACGAACCGATTCGGCGCGGTGGCGCGCAGGGGTAGTGCGTGATGACACGTAGGTAGCCTCTCCCAATGCCTGCGAGGTGAGCTGTCGGATTCGGATGGGAGTCATCCGGCCGCGCTGCTTCAAGGAAGCTTTGCGACTTAACCCCAAGGCCTTCTTTCGAAGACCAGAAGTGGTTCCCCCGCCCCTGCCAGACGATTTATGCGAACGGACCTCGAGTGGTGGCAGAGCTAGGCAATCCACTCAAGTGCACCGGCCCCCTAAAAAGCCGATGCGCTTTGTACGGTACAACAGTTGAACGCGAATGTCACATTCAGGTCACGGGGTGTGTCACGAATGCGAGAGACAACCATCAACTGGCCTTAGAGCCAGCCCATGGGGTCGACAACTTCACCATTGACCTGGACCTCAAAGTGGAGGTGGCAGCCGGTGGAAGCGCCTGTGGTGCCGCTCAGTGCGACCGTATCGCCGCGGCTGACCGTCTGGCCCACCTTGACGGTGAAGGATGACAGGTGGTTGTACGTGGTTTCGAGGCCATTCCCGTGGTCTACCACCACGCGGTTGCCTCCGCCGTACTCGTGCCATCCAGCAAAGGTGACCTTGCCGCTGGCTGCCGCATGTACGGCGGTGCCGCACTGAGCCACGAAGTCCTGGCCGCGGTGGAAGTCGCCGGCGCCGCCCGTGAGGGGGCTGACGCGGTAGCCAAACGGGGAAGCTGTGGTCAGCGTGTCCAAGGGGCTGGCCATGGTGCCCGCCGACGAGGCCCGCTGGATGCTGCCCGCGGACTGCGCACTGAGCAGTTGCTTCAGCTTTCCGTCGGGGTCGGCTGCAGTGGCAACGGCAGCGCGGCTGAAGTCGATCTTGGCGGATGCGGCTGCGGAAACCTCGGGCTGGCTGCCACCGGTGACGGCAAGGGCCGACTCGGTTTGGCCTGATTCCGAGGTGGCCATGACGGGGCTCGTGGCCGGCAGACCGACAGTCAGGGCGAGTCCGGTGGCGGCAAGCGCAACTCCGGCCTTCTGCCCGACGCCACTGGCTGCGGCAAAGTCGGCTACCTGGCGCAACGGGCTCTTACGGCGACGCACCTGGCGCTCGGTGTCGCGTGGCCGGATCTCCGATACGACGCGGGCTGGCCGCAGCTCAGCAGCGGGGCCGGACGCGCGGCGGCGGCCCCTGACGTTCTGCGTTGTCAAACTCTGTTCCTCTCTAAAAAGCCTGCGAAGTTAGCTGTCGGATTCGGGTCAGAGAGTTCAAAGACCCGGTCCGCACGAGGCGCTCACGGCACACAGGTATCCAAGGAAGGACTTGCGTCAGTGGGCACTTCTGCTGCGGACTTCACCCCAAGGCTGCTTCTTTAGACAGCCGCTTGTGGTTCCCCCGCCTCTGCCAGTGGTGGATGACACACCTGTTCCGCTGGCAGAGCTCGGCTCCGGAACAGGTAACGCTTTGGTATCAGCGCTAGTAGATAACTATAGGGGATTAAGCCCCGCAGTAATAAATTCGTTATCAACAGAAACGCACGTGGCGCGGCAGGCCCTTATCATCAATCCTGAAAAACCGCAGGTCACACGCGCACCAAAGCCGCGAAAGTGAGATATGACACGGGTTGGGTACAGGCCAGCCCTCAGCTGACGGATACGAAGACGTGTGCCGCAACTTCCGGCGGAAGCTCCAGCGCGCCCTCGATGCCGGGAACCCGGACGGAGATGTACTCGCCGACGCGCGCCAGCGAGACTGTTGCGCCTGGACGGATTCCACCTTCGTCCAGCTGCGTGAGGAGTTCAGGTTCCACCTGGATGGGCTCCGCGAGGCGGGTTACCGCCACCCGGGAATCTGTGGCATAGCCGTCCATAGCCTGCAGGAGGTTGACGTCAATCCGGGACAAGGGCTGGCTCGCAAGGCCGCCAAGCGCTTCAAGTCCGGGGATGGGGTTGCCATACGGGGATTCGGTGGGGTGTTCCAGGAGCTCGTACAACCGGCGCTCCACCCGCTCGCTCATCACATGCTCCCACCGGCACGCTTCATCATGGACGTAGGCCCAGTCCAGGCCGATAACGTCCGCCAGGAGCCGCTCGGCAAGGCGGTGCTTGCGCATGACCTCTGTGGCACGCTTCCGTCCAACCTCGGTAAGTTCCAGGTGGCGGTCGTTGGACACAACCACCAGGCCGTCGCGCTCCATGCGTCCGATGGTCTGGGAAACCGTAGGTCCGGAGTGCCGCAGGCGCTCGGCGATGCGGGCCCGCAACGCCACGATGTTTTCTTCCTCAAGCTCCAAAATGGTCCGAAGATACATCTCAGTGGTATCGATCAGATCCGTCATCCAGCTCAGCTCTCCTCGAACGCAGTTCCTTGCGTAATCTCCACCGTACCGCGTCCCTTGCCGGTGCGGACGGTGTGCACCGCCGCCCCATGAACGCCAACCCCCAGCCTAGCTTATTTGGAATTACTCTGGATAATTCCGGTCGCATATGGTTCGTCCATATTCCACGTGGCGGACTATGACGGCCACAGGTTCCTGCCCCCGGGCCACGTCAGGCAGAATTGGGGTGTCGAAGGGGCAGTTGATGCCACCTGCCACGACCCATCTCTAGCCGATACCCATTGGAGCCACACGTGAGCGACAACAGCATCACCATTCCCGCCGATCTGCTGCCCAAGGACGGACGCTTCGGCGCAGGACCGTCCAAGGTCCGCCCGGAGCAGATCGAGGCCCTGTCTGCCGCGTCGTCCACCATCCTCGGCACGTCACACCGCCAGGCACCGGTGAAAAACCTGGTGGGGTCCGTCCGGGAAGGGCTCAGCCAGTTCTTCCGCGCACCCGAGGGCTATGAGGTTGTCCTCGGCGTTGGCGGCTCCACGGCATTCTGGGACGTCGCTGCCTTCGGACTGGTGGAGAAGAAGGCCCAGCACCTTTCCTTTGGCGAATTCGGATCGAAGTTTGCCGCCGCTACCAACAAGGCACCGTTCCTTGATGCATCGTCCATCATTAAATCCGAGCCCGGCACCCGCCCGGTGGCACAGGCCGAAACGGGCGTCGACGTTTATGCCTGGCCCCAGAACGAGACCTCCACGGGTGTAGCTGCTCCCGTAAAGCGCGTGCAGGGGGCCGACGAAGGCTCCCTCGTCCTGGTGGATGCCACCTCGGCTGCCGGCGGCCTCGACGTTGACGTTGCCGAGTCGGATGTCTACTACTTCGCCCCGCAGAAGAACTTCGCCTCCGATGGTGGACTGTGGCTGGGCCTCTTCTCCCCCGCCGCCCTGGAACGCGCCGCGCGGGTCAAGGCCAGCGGCCGCTGGATCCCGGACTTCCTGGACCTTCAGACGGCCATCGACAACTCCAAGCTGAACCAGACGTACAACACACCGTCGTTGTCCACCCTGGTGACGCTGGACGCCCAGGTGCAGTGGCTCAACAGCAACGGCGGCCTGGACTTTGCCAGCAAGCGCACTGCGGACTCGGCCAACCGCATCTACTCGTGGGCAGAGGCTTCGGACTACGCGACGCCGTTTGTCACCAACCCCGAAGACCGCTCCAATGTCATCGCCACGATCGACTTCGACGATTCCATTGATGCCGCAGCCATCGCCAAGGTCCTGCGCGCCAACGGCGTGGTGGACACCGAGCCTTACCGCAAGCTCGGCCGCAACCAGCTGCGCATTGCCACGTTCGTCGCCATCGAACCGGACGACGTTTCCGCACTGCTCGCCAGCATCGACTACGTAGTGGGCGAACTGAAGAAGTAGCAACACCGGCTGTGGTCGGCGTCGTTCGGTAAGTCCGGACGGCGCCGCCGCTGTTTAAGGCGCAGTTCGGTGTCCAAGGCGCAGTTCGGTGTCCAAGGCGCATCCAGTGGTTAAACAGCTGAAGGTGGACATCAGTGTCCACCTTCAGCTCCGTTCACCCCGGGATTACCGCAACGCTTATTCGGCACCGGTTTCGTCGTCGTCATCTTCACTGCCTGCGCCGGGTTCGTCGGAATCGGCGTCCGCGTCAGCCGGTTCCGTGGCCTCGTCTTCGTCCGCTTGAACGGACTCCTCCGTGACGTCCTCCACGGTTTCCTCCACCAAGGGCGTCTCATCCTCGGGACGGACACGCTTGGCCCATGGCACCCATTCCGGGGCCAGGATGGAATCCTCTGAGGGCAGCAGGCCCAGTTCGCTCACGGTCACGATCTTGGATCGTGAATTGCGGGTCACCACGGCATACCACTGCCAACCGCCATATCCGGCAAGCCTGGACTCAAACAGGTGGGTGACAACGCGGTCGCCCTCCGATTTGGCACCGAGGTGCGGCCCGACCTCACCGGGATTGGCAATGCCCTCGACGGCCTCGCGCGCAGTGTCGACGGCGGCAGCAAGGAACGCGTCCGGCTTCCCGGTGCGCCACACGGGCAAGCCGGCCCGTGACTTGTCCGCAACGGGCTTCCGCGCGGGGGCTTCCCCGTTGCCAGGAGCCTGGGCAGCGTCAGGACCGGCCGCGGGGCTTGCCTCGGCGTTCCTTCCGGCCTTTGTATCCTGTGCGGATTCCGATGTCATGGCCGGTCCTAGGCTTCCAGCTCGTCGGCAACCTTGCGCAGCGCCATGCTGATGGCTTTTGCCTTGTTGCCGTCAGGGTACTTGCCGGACGACAAAGAACCCGAGAGGTTGTCCAGTACCGTCACCAGGTCCTGCACCATTGGCGCGAGGTCCCGGGCGTTCATGCGCTTGGCCTTGGCGATGGACGGCGTCTTTTCCAGGACACGCAGCCCCAGCGCCTGCGCGCCGCGGCGGCCATCGGCCACGCCGAACTCCACGCGGGTTCCGGCCTTGAGCTCCGTTACGCCCGCGGGCAGGGACGTCTTGGGCAGGAATACTTCCTGGCCGTCTTCAGCCGCGAGGAATCCGAAGCCTTTTTCCTTGTCATACCACTTGACCTTGCCGGTAGGCACGTAATCAACCTTCTTCGTTCTTGCTTTTGGGAGACACGTCGGGCCAAACACCGCATCCGCAGGGTTCTGCGGGATCGAGGGTGACAGCCCGGTCCGTGTTGGTCTGTTCCTTCAAGGTTATCCTGCCTGGCCCGCTATTCCCGCTTTGCCGCGATCAGGGAGGACAGCAGCCGTACCCGAACAGCATCGAGGCAGCCGTAATGCATCCTGTTCCGGTGCTGCTGCTAGCGTTGGGGGCATGACTTCCCAGGGTTACCGCCGCCCCCTCATGATCATCGCCGCCGTGATCGCGGTAGCCTCCCTGGCCGCCGTCGGGGCCGTCATGGCGATCGCCTACAACGGTGGTGCGGCACCGGTTTGGGTCACCTACACAGCCCTTTATGGCTTGCCCGTGGCCTTCATGCTGGCGGTGGTCCTGGTATTGGACGCGGTTCGCCAGCGCCGCCGTCAGTAACCAGGTGAGCTGCCGGCAGGCACCAGCGGCCGCGGGGCGGTAACGTTGGATTGATGTCCCTTATACGCGCGCTCAGCAAGGAACTGGAAGCGCGCAGCGACAATTCGCTGCGGGCCTTGTTTGCTGCGCGACCGGACCTGATCTCCCCCATGGCGCCGGACTTTGCCGCCTTGGCTGCGAGGGCGAGTGCCCGTGTCAGTGTTCAGCGGGCCTTGGAACGCCTGAACAAGCCCGAAATGCAGGTCTTGGAGACACTGCATCTGTGTACCAACGCCGATACCGGGCACAGCATTTCCGCAGCAGGACTCAAGAAGGTCATTGCCGGCTCCACCCTGTCGGCGCTGGACCCCATCCTTGCCAAACTGCAGGAGCTGGCCCTCATCCACCGCGCCGATCCACCGGCCGGTTCGCCTGCCACCTCGTCCCGCCAGCGCTTCTACCTTCCAGTAGGCAGCCTCAAGGACGTCATCGGAATCTATCCGGCAGGTTTGGGCAGGAGTTATACGGAACTGGTCCGTCTGCAGCCCGCCTTTGCCCAGCGCGTGGTGCAATTGGTGGCCGAACTCCAGCAAAGCGGCGCTGGCATCCACCCTGCCAGCACTCCCATGGATGCAGCCCTCGCGCTCCAGCGTTGGACCTCCACACCGGAGAACCTGCGCGCGATCCTGGCGACGGCACCGGAGCGGACCGTGGGTCTGCTGGACAAGTTTGGCAGTTGGGCCATGGGCGCAGTACCCCAAGCACAGCGGCGGGCGTCCGTCACCCACGAAAGCCACGACGTCGGGCCCATCGACTGGCTGTTGGCCCGCGGCCTGCTTGTTCCCCTGGATGCCGGCCACGTGGAACTGCCCCACAGCGTGGGACTTGCCCTCCGTGGGGGTGCGATCGTGGATGACTTCACGCTCTCGCCGCCCGTTCCGGAGCTGGGCCACACCAGCGCTGCCTTGCGGCGGAACGCTGCGATGGGTGCCATAGCGGAGATCCTGCGACTGACCAGCGAGCTGCTGTTCGCTGTGCGGGAGCAGCCCCTGTCCACCCTCAGGAGCGGCGGTGTGGGCGTGCGCGAACTGCGGCGACTGGCCGAATCCGTCCGCATGGGCGTGCATGAAACAGCGGTCATCCTTGAACTGTGCGCAATGGCCGGGCTGCTGCGCCTGGACGTAGACAGCTCCACGTGGGTGCAGCCACCGTCGCTTGAATGGCTCAACCTTCCCCGGCAGGAGCAATGGCTCTGGCTGGTCAATGCCTGGCTGGCCAGCGAGCGTGCACCTTCACTGGTGGGACAACCACTCACGGGTCCGTCGTCGGCCGCGCATCAAGGAGCCGCCGGCACCACCATCAATGCGCTGTCCGCGGAAGCGCAGCGGCCTGACGCTCCTGTCGTCCGACGCCGGGTCCTTGAGATCCTGAACGAACTCACCGTAGAAGCCGCCGCACCGGACGGCAAAGCGCCCGTCCTGGATGCCAGGGCCGTCCTGCAACGGGCTGAATGGTCCCAGCCGCGAATGTCCCGCCGGTTCAGTTCCCTGGTCCGCGGCATCCTCGAGGAAGCCACGCTCCTTGGCTTGATGGGTTCCGGTGCCCTGACCCAATTGGGTTCGGCCATTGCCGAGGCCCAGCCCGAACACGCACTGACCATCCTCGGCGAGCATTTGCCGGCCGCGGTGAACCACATCCTCCTGCAGGCCGACCTGACAGCCGTCGCACCCGGATACCTTGCGCCGGAGCTGAGCGAGACGCTCCTGTTGATGGCCGACGCCGAGGGGCAGGGGCCGGCGTCGATCTACCGGTTTTCTGCCACCACCATCCGCAGGGCGCTCGACGCCGGACAGGATGCGGAATCGCTGTTGGCGTTCCTCCGGGAGCACTCGGCCACGGACGTGCCGCAACCACTGGCGTACCTCGTGCAGGACACGGCGTCGCGGCATGGACGCCTCCGGATCGGCACGAGTGCCAGCTTCATCCAAAGCGATGACGAAACGGCCATCACCGATCTCTTGAATGAGGCCCGTACGTCGGCTTTGAGCCTGGTGCGCATAGCTCCCACCGTCCTGACGTCGTCCGCGAGCCCCCGTGAAACGGCGCGCGTTCTGCGCGAGCTGGGACTTTCGCCCGCCGTGCAAGAGGCCGAGCCCGCCGTCGTGCGTTTCAAACGGACAACAGCGGTGCCCGGCAGCGCCCGCCCTGTGTACACGGCGCCACGGACGGCACCCCCGGACGACGACGTTGAGGCACAGTTGTCGGTCCTTCGCCAGCACCGCGGAGTTCGGTCCGAAGCGGCGGGCGAAGCGTCCACGCAGCTGGGCCTGGAGACCCTGCAAACGGCCATCCGGCTCAAACAGGCGGTCACCATGAACGTGGTGGACAGCCTGGGGAATGCCAACACGGAAACCGTTGTTCCTGTATCCGTATCCGGTGGACGAGTCAGGGTGTTCGATCCCGCCAAGGACACCGAACGGGTTTTGTCCATCCACCGGATCATCGATGTGGAGCCCGCAGGCGAACTGCGGTCATGAAAACCGCTCCGTTCCCAAGACCGCCGTTCCAAAAAAGCGCAGTGAGGATTCAACAGTGACCGACGGTCCGCTGATCGTACAAAGTGACAAGACCATCCTGCTGGAAGTCGACCACGAGCTCGCTACCGAGGCACGACACGCCATCGCGGCCTTCGCAGAGTTGGAACGCGCCCCCGAACACATGCACAGCTACCGGCTGACCCCGCTGGGACTCTGGAATGCCCGGGCTGCCGGGCTGGATGCGGAGCAGGTACTGGACACCTTGCTGAAGTACTCCCGCTTCCCGGTTCCGCATGCCTTGCTCATCGATATTGAAGAGACCATGTCCCGCTACGGCCGTCTGCGGCTGGAGAAAGACCCCCAACACGGGCTGGTGATGCGTACCGATGACTACCCCGTGCTGGAGGAAGTCATCCGTGCCAAGAAGATCGCTCCCCTGCTGGGTCCGCGGATCGATGGCGAAACCGTGGTGGTGCACTCCTCGCAGCGCGGCCAGCTGAAGCAGCTGCTCCTCAAATTGGGCTGGCCGGCGGAGGACCTGGCCGGCTACGTTGACGGGCAACCACACCTCATCATGCTGGACGAAAGCGGCTGGCAGCTGCGTCCCTACCAGAAGCTGGCCACGGAGAACTTCTGGGCCGGCGGCAGCGGCGTCGTCGTACTCCCCTGTGGTGCCGGCAAGACGCTGGTAGGTGCGGCAGCGATGGCGACGTCCTCCACCACCACGCTGATCCTGGTCACCAACACCGTCTCTGCACGGCAATGGAAGGACGAGCTCCTCAAGCGCACTTCCCTGACCGAGGACGAGATCGGTGAATACTCCGGAGCGGTCAAGGAAGTCCGCCCCGTGACCATCGCTACTTATCAGGTCCTCACCACAAAGCGTGGAGGGCTGTATCCCCACTTGGAACTCGTGGACGGCCACGATTGGGGACTCATCATCTACGACGAAGTCCACCTGCTGCCCGCCCCGATCTTCCGCATGACCGCCGACCTGCAAGCCCGGCGTCGTCTTGGCCTCACGGCAACCCTGGTGAGGGAGGACGGACGCGAAGGCGAGGTCTTCAGCCTGATCGGGCCCAAACGGTACGACGCACCGTGGAAGGACATCGAGGCCCAGGGCTACATCGCACCCGCCGACTGCGTGGAAGTCCGTGTGGACCTGCCCCGGGACGAACGCGTTGCCTATGCCATGGCCGACGACGCGGACAAGTACCGGCTCTGCGCTACCTCGGAAACAAAGACCAAGCTGGTGGAAGAGCTCGTTGCGGTCCACAAGGGCGAACAGTTACTGGTGATCGGCCAGTACATCGATCAGCTGGACGAGATCGCCGAGCGCCTGGATGCTCCCCTGATCAAAGGCGAAACCACCGTCAAAGCCCGCCAGAAGCTCTTCGATGCTTTCCGCAAGGGTGAGATCCACACGCTGGTGGTCTCCAAGGTGGCCAACTTCTCCATCGACCTTCCGGAAGCATCTGTAGCCATCCAGGTATCCGGCTCCTTCGGCTCACGCCAGGAAGAGGCCCAGCGGCTGGGACGGCTCCTGCGTCCGAAGCAGGACGGCCGTGCCGCCCGCTTCTACTCCCTGGTGGCCCGCGACACCCTTGACCAGGATTTCGCAGCCAAACGCCAGCGCTTCCTGGCCGAACAGGGCTACGCCTACCGGATCATGGATGCCAAGGACGTGGGCAAGGACGTGGGGCACGAACAGTAAAGCCGGCTGGGAAGCAATAAACCCTTGCTATTCATCTCCAGCGAATTTACGATTCCAAGTGAAGCTCTCCGCCCTTAACGGTTGCCCTTGGTCCAGGCATCCTGGCGGCCAGCCGTCGGCGGTGGGGGAAGCCCGCAGCCAGGGAGCCGGCGGTTTGAAGGCCTAGAAGAATCTGCGAATTTCCACCAGAGGATTCCCCCATGCGCAAAGCCCTCCTGGTCCTCTCCGCGATCGTCCTGCTGTCAGCACTCGCACAGTTGTTCTTCGCGGGATATTTCCACTTCCAAAACACCATCGAAGCCCAGCGTGAAGCGGGCGTCTTCCACGCGGCGAACGGACAGTACGTCCTCCGCTATTCAGCACTTCTGGCCGCCATCGTCGCTGCCATTGCCCGGGTTGGATCCCGGACAATCTGGCTGGCGGCAGGCATTTTCCTGCTGACGTGGCTCCAATTGTTCATCTTCATCATCGGCGGCATGCTGACTGGTTCCTCACCGGAATTCATCACACCGGCGGGCTCATGGGTTGTCTCGATCCACCCCATCGTCGGCGTATTGATGATTTTCATGTCCTACTGGCTCTTTAACCGCGCCAGGGCGGCAGCCCTCAACCCGCAGCCGCTGCCTCCCAAGGCCGCGTCCTCGGATGCTTCCACCTCGCCCACAACGGCCTGACTGCCGGCAGCTGTGAGCACCTCGCAGCTGCTCGCGGTGGACCTTGTGCTTGCCGTCCTCGCGGCCGGCGCATGGATCACCGCGGTCTGGTTGGCCGTCGCCTCAACGACGTCCAGTGCCGACCGCAATCCAGCCACGACCCGGGTAACCGGCCTGGCGCTGCTGTTGGTATGTGCCGCCGTCGTGCTGACGGCGGCGCGTTACGCCCTGCTTCCAGCTTTGGTGGCCGGCAGTTGGTGGTTTGCCAGCGAACGCACAACCATCAACCTGCCTCTGACCGCCATCCCCGCGGCTTGGGCCGCGATGGCCGGTGTTCCGTTCTTGCTGAGGAGACGGAACACCGGCTTCAAACCTGGCAAGCCGGGAGATTCGGCACGGTCCAGGGAGTGGGCAATACTGGCCATGGTCGCAGCCGCGGCGTCGGCCGTAGCGTCGCTGGCATTGACGTTCATCCTGGGCCCGTTCCCGGCTCCGTGGAGCATCGCGGTGCTCCTGTCCATGGTGGTGTTGGCGGTGCTCTTGGCCAAACTGGCGCTGTTCACGCCCGGACGCGCTGCCCGGACAGGACGCGGTGCTGTCCCGTCAGGAAGGCGTCCGACGGCGGTTGCCGCAGTCGCCGGACTCATGGCGTGTACCGCTTTAGGCTCCGGAGTCTTTGCCTGGCTTGGGAGCCGGTCCGCCGACGGCGCGGTGATCGCGGCCGCCGTCGGACATCACGACGGCGGCGAGGCCGCTGCTGTTGCGGACCCGACACCGGTAACCAGCCTGCTGGGTGAATCCCCTGCCGATGCCGTGGTCCGGCACTACGAACTGACGGCCCGGGTGGAACAGGTGACGTTGCCGTCCGGCCAGGGCACCGAGGCTTGGACGTTTGGCAGCCTTCCCGGCCCAGCCTTGGAAGCCCAGCTGGGTGAGGTGATGGAGGTGGTACTCAAGAACCGCGATGTGGCGGCCGGTGTCACCCTGCACTGGCACGGGTACGACGTCCCCAATGCCATGGACGGAGTGGCCGGAGCAACCCAGGACGCCGTGATGCCCGGGCAGTCCATGACTTATCGCTTTACTGCAGCACAGTCGGGTACCTACTGGTACCACACCCACCAGGATTCGGCCGAGGGGGTCCGCAAGGGCCTCTACGGCACATTCGTCGTGCACGACCCAACGTTGCCCCGTGCTGAAACGGACATCGTAGTGGCCGGTCACGACCTCAGCGGTCTGGGGTTGCTGGGCTCCTCAGACCGCAGCAGTGTGTACCCGGCCCCGCCAGGTACAAGCGTGAGGATGCGCCTCATCAATACCGATTCCCTGCCGCAGCGCTACCTTGTGGAGGGCACGACCTTCAAGGCCGTGGCGGTGGACGGAACCGAGGTGAATCAGCCCGAAGACGTGTCCGGCAAGGTGGTACGCCTCGGGGCCGGTGGACGGGTGGACATCTCTTTCACCATGCCGGACAAGGCCGTGGCCCTACGCTCAGATGCTGCTTCCAGCGCCGTTGTGCTGGTTGCTCCATCGGGTGCCCCCGGGGCCGGCGCGGCGGCGGCTCCGGTGGACGTCCCTGGGAAAGCTCCGCCGGGAGTCTTCAACACCACCCCTGCGCTGGACCTGCTGGAATATGGCAAACCGTTGGTCGGGACGAGGGCTGGTTCAGACGGCGCTGCCATCACCCGCGAAGAGATAATTGTCCTGGACCGGCAATTCCGATTTGTTAATGGCATTCCGCGCTACGCCTTTACAGTCAACGGTGCCGCTTACCCGTTGGTGCCATCCATGGACGTAGCGCTCGGGGACACCGTGAAAGTGACGGTGGTGAACCGCACCGCCGACCCGCATCCGATGCATCCCCACGGCCACCATGTCCAGGTGCTCAGCAGGAACGGCGTTGCGCCCAGTGGCTCGCCGCTCGTCCTGGACACCGTGGATGTCCTGCCAGGGGAAGTGTGGGAGTTGCTGCTCCACGCTGACAACCCCGGAATCTGGATGGACCACTGCCACAACCTGGATCATGCTGCCGAAGGAATGATGATGCTGCTGAAGTACCAGGGTGTGTCATCGCCGTTCGTCCACGGGGGCCATTCGCACAACCGGCCCGAGTAGCGTGGCCGGATGTGCTTGGTGCCTAGGCAACCATCCGGCTGGTGTGCTGGACCTTGACGTGGTCCACCACGGCCCAGCAATCCTCGTCGCGGAGCTGGGCACTGGCGAAGCGCTCGGCCGCCGCGAGGTCGTGGAAGTCCTCACGCCGGACCCGGCCCGTTTCGCTGTCCAGGTAGGTCACGTGAAACTCGATGTCTTCGGAGAGCTGACGGTGGTGGATGCTCACTGGTGCTGCTGTGTTTGCCATGATTTAAGTGTGGAACGGGGCACTGACATTATTGGAAGCATCCTTGGGCGTGTTCGGATTTAGCCGCTTTCAGGGTTTGGTGAGGTACCGGCCGGACACCTCACGCACCGTATCGCTCAGTACGTCCAGCACCCTGGAAGCTGTCTTCCATCGCTGCCAGTAAAGCGGCACATCGAAGGGCCTCTCCGGGGCCAGCTCAACAAGCCTGCCGTCGGCTATGTCCGGTCCACACTGGACTTCAGGGATCAAGCCCCACCCCAGGCCAAGCCGGATCGCGTCGCCGAAATCATGCGAGGCCGGCACGTAGTGCCGAGGCCCCCGCCGCTCAGGCACAGGATCTCCCGAGGCGTCGGGCCACGAGCGCACGAAGGCCCACTGGTAGGTATCCTTGCGGTCGAAATCCACTGTGGGCGCAGCGTTGAGTGCGGCCCGGTCCAAACCGTCCGGAAAATCCGGGAACCACCTCTCCAGGTAGCCCGGCGCTGCCACTGCGCGGTATCGCATGACGCCCAGGCTTTCCACGCGACACCCTTGCACGGGCTCAGGGGTTGCCGTCACGGCAGCCATCACAGTCCCGGACCGCAGCAACGACGTGGAGTGCTGCTCGTCGTCCCGGTGGAGGTCGAAAGTGACGTTGAGATCACCGGGCACGTGGGCAAGCGCCTGGAGGAACCACACAGCCAGCGAGTCCGCGTTGACCACGATCGGAACGGCACGTTGCGCACCGTCAGTGCCCAGCCCGAGCTCCCGGCCTGCGTCGGCCTCCAGTTGGGCTACCTGGCGGGCCAGCCGGAGAACCACTTCGCCTGCTTCGGTGGCCTGCGCAGGGTTGCTGCGTTGCAGCAGCACCCGACCCGCTGATTGTTCCAGCGACTTCAACCGCTGCGACACCGCAGAGGGGGTGATGTGAAGCAGGCGCGCTGCCGAATCCAGCGTCCCCTCGGAGAGGACTGTGGCGAAGGTCAGCAATTGCTCGGAGGGAAACTGTGGCATAAGGAGATCTTACGTGGCATCAGAATCATTAGCTGGCCTAAAGTTTGCTTCGACCGTAGTTTCAAAGAGTGACCTACACCGACTTCTTCCACTCCGCAGGCCTCGGCCTGGCCACAGGCCTGGCCCTCATCGTCGCCATTGGCGCACAGAACGCGTTCGTGCTGCGACAAGGCATCCGTGGCGAGCACATCCTTCCCGTCGTGGCCGTCTGCGCATTGTCCGACGCCGTGCTGATCGCTGCCGGTGTCCTCGGCACCGGCGCCCTGATTACGGCAGCCCCTGCCGCCGTCGTCGTACTCCGCTACATTGGCGCCACATTCCTGGTGACGTACGGATTGCTGGCCGCCCGGCGGGCACTGCGTCCGCAGTCGCTGACTGCCAGCGAGGGAGCAGCCCACGACGGCGGTGCGAAACGCGGCCTAGCAGCGGCCGTCACCACCGTCCTTGCACTGACCTGGCTCAACCCGCACGTCTACCTGGATATCGCCCTTCTGGGTTCGATCGCCAGCGCCCAGGGCACTCAGCTGCAGTGGTGGTTTGGGGCCGGCGCGATGCTGGGCAGCATCCTGTGGTTTTGCTCGCTGGGCTTTGGTGCCCGGTTTCTCCGTGGCTTCTTCGCCCGGCCGTTATCGTGGCGGTTCCTGGACGGCGGCATCGCCGTGACCATGGTGGCGCTGGGGGCCGGCCTCGCATTGGGTGCCTGAGCTGCGGTTCCCGGCAAGGTCGGACGACGCAACCCTGCCACGCAGTGCGCTCACATGCAGCGTCCAGAGAACTCCCAGTTTCTGGGAGCATCATGGATGTCATGAAAAAGAACGGCCCCGAAGCCAAGCTCCTTGTCGTCGATGACGAACCCAACATCCGCGAGCTGCTCTCCACGTCCCTGCGTTTTGCAGGTTTCGAGGTCGTTGCCGCGTCCAATGGTCGCGAAGCCCTCGCAGCAGCGGACCTCCATGCCCCCGACCTCGCCGTCCTGGACGTCATGCTCCCTGACATGGACGGCTTCACGGTAACGCGCCGCCTCCGTGCCGCGGGCAAGCACTTCCCCGTCTTGTTCCTCACGGCGAAGGATGACACCGAGGACAAAGTCACCGGCCTGACCGTCGGCGGCGACGACTATGTCACCAAACCCTTCAGCCTCGACGAAGTAGTGGCACGAATCCGGGCCGTCCTCCGCCGGACCCAGCCGCTGGAAGATGACGACGCCGTAATCCGCGTCGACGATCTTGAACTCGACGACGACGCCCACGAGGTCCGCCGCGGCGGAACCGTGATCGAGCTGTCCCCCACCGAATTCAAGCTCCTGCGCTACCTCATGCTGAACCCCAACCGGGTACTTTCCAAGGCCCAGATCCTGGACCACGTCTGGGAATACGACTTCAACGGTGACGCCTCGATCGTTGAGTCCTATATTTCCTACCTGCGCCGCAAAGTGGACATCGACCCCGATGCCGCTGCCCTGATCCAGACCAAGCGCGGCGTGGGCTACGTGCTGCGAACGGCAGAGAAGCGCTGACCTTGCTGCAACGCTGGAAATCGGCGTCCCTGCGGTCGCAGCTCGTCGCCATCATCATGGGCCTGCTCCTGCTGGCCCTGGCGGCGACGGGATCGGGCACGTTGACGCTCGTCAAGAGCTACCTGCAGGGCCAGGTGGACGACAAACTCAAAACAGCGGTCGCCCTGGCCCAACAGCAGGGTGGTTTCAACAATCTGTCCCGTCCGAACCCCACGGCGCCCAACGACTCCGCCGTGCCCACGGACTACTCGCTCACGCTGTATGTTCCCGGATTTGATCCTTACCAATTGGGCGGCAGCCAGACTGACCGTCCCGCGATTGCCGATATCAGCCTTGCTGAGGCGAAACAGCGCGGCAATACCCCGTTCCAGGTCAGGGGCACAGGCGGGACCGACTGGCGCGTAGTTGCCGTAGGGGTGGTGACCAATGATGGACAAAACGGCGTGGTCATCATCGGACTGCCGCTGACGCCAGTGGACAAGGTCATGGAACATGCCGTCCTGGTGGTGGTAGGCGTTGGCCTCTTGACCCTGGTGCTTGCCTTCTTCATCGCCACTTGGACCGTGGCCCGATCCTTCCGGCCCCTGGCCAAGGTGGAAAAGACGGCCGCGGCCATCGCAGCCGGTGACCTTTCCCGGCGTGTGGAAATCGACAATCCGCATACCGAAGTCGGACGGCTCGGCGGCTCCCTGAACGCCATGCTCGCGCACATTGAGGCCTCATTTGCGGCCCGCGCTGCTTCCGAGGGGCGGATGCGCCGCTTCGCAGCAGATGCTTCCCATGAACTGCGTACGCCCTTGGTGACCATCCGCGGCTTCTCTGAGCTCTACAGGCACGGCGCCCTGACCTCGCAGGAGGATGTGGCGATGGCGATGGGCAGGATCGAAAGCGAAGCCAAGCGCATGGGCTCCATGGTGGAGGACCTGTTGATGCTGGCCCGTCTGGACGAGCAGCGACCACTTCAGCTCAAGCCGGTGGACCTGCAACTCCTGGCCCACGATGCCATGGTGGACACCAAGGCCTCCTCCGGAGACCGGAGCATCACCCTTACAGGGCTCGACGGCGACTCCCCTTCCGCGGCTCCCGTCCACGGCGACGAAGCCAAACTTCGGCAGGTTATCGGCAACCTGGTGGGCAATGCCCTCAGGTACACGCCGGAAGGTAGCCCGATAGAACTCGCTGTGGGTGTCCGGACCACCCCCACCGGCTCAGTGTCGGTCGTGGAGATCCGCGATCACGGGCCCGGAATTCCGGAGACGGAAACCAACAAGATCTTCGAACGGTTCTACCGCGCGGATACTTCGCGGACCCGGGAAACCGGTGGCAGCGGACTCGGCCTTGCCATTGTTGCGGCGATTGTGGGCTCGCACAGCGGTACCGTGCGGGTTACGGAGACCGACGGCGGCGGCGCCACGTTGGTGGTCAGCCTTCCGTTCCGTGAAGAGCCCGCGGAGCTGGTTTCCCAGTAGCTCTGCCACCGGCCGACGCTGCTGCCCTACGGGCAGTATTTCCACATAGCGGTGTTGTCCACATAGCGGCGAAGCTGTGTTTCGCGGTTGCTGTGCCCTGCCTAGGCTCGATGTTGTGGCCCACGCATCCCGCCGCAGCCTGCGGAACATCTTCGTCGAAAGGCAATACCCATGAGCGTCATCTCCGTCGATACCGAGTTGCTTCAGCTCAAATCGGCCAATGTCAAAGGAACCGTTGACCGCATCAGTTCCGATGTGTTGGCCATGACCCGTGGCTTGGAGGAACTCCAGACCACGTGGCGGGGGTCCGCAGCCACCAACTTTCAGTCCCTCGTCGTGGAATGGTCCCTCACTCAGAGCAAGGTCGAAGCCTCGCTCGCATCCATCACCATGGCACTGTCTTCAGCCGCCACAAGCTATTCGGAAGTGGAACAGGGCAACACCCAACGCTTCACATACTAGGCTTCCCGCCCATTGAGCTCCTGCGGGGCCGGTTGTCTTCCCCCTGTGCATCCCGGCCCTGCAGGTCATTCATCCAGAGTCCTTGGTTCTCCGCAGTCCTTAGTTCTCCGCAGTCCTTAGTTCTCCACAGTGCTTAGTTCTCCACAGTCCCCTGGTGGAAGCGGAGCCGCCACTGACCGCGGTCCAGCATCCAGACAGAACTGCGAAGGGCGGACCCCGTATGGGCGAGGCTGCGGTAGTTCAGCAGGATGGTATTTTCGCTCAGACGGTCGGCGCTGAGAAGTTCGAGCTCCGTGGGTTCACCCGGGTCCTCTTCCAGCGCCATCATCATGGCGTCCCGGGTCCAAAAACGGCCCGAGCTGCCTATCTCCGCGAAATCCGGGTGGAGCAGCACGCCAATCCGGCCGATGTCAGCCCGAACGTCCGGCCGGAGCAACTCCCGTTCCAAGGCGAGAACAGTGTCTTCAGCGGAGAGCTCCTGGGCCGAAGCTCCTTCGAGTTCACTGAAAAGGTCGGGCTGGCCAAAGATTCCGGACTCCCCAAAGAGGGTCGGCTCGAAATGGGGCCGGGGGCTGCGTTCAAACTTGGGGGAAGCTTTCGCTGCGCTGCCCGTAGAGGAGGCAGCCGCACCCGCGGGAACGGGCTCTGACGCACGGGGCTGAGTCCCTGCCTGAGTTGCTGTCTGCGTCTTGGCCTGCGCGGGGGTCTCTACTTGCCCGTGGCCCTGCCCCAGCGCGCCAGGGAACCCGGGCCCGGCCCGGTGCGCCACACCCTGCTGGTAGGCCGTGGCTACGGCGCGTGCACGCTCATCAGCGGCCTCGTTGAGGTCATGCCCGGCGTGCCCTTTCACCCATTCGAACGTGTATTTGCGGCCAACGATCGCCTGATCGATGTCTTTGAGCAGGTCCACGTTCAACACGGGTTTGCCGTCGGCCTTGCGCCAGCCTTTGCGCTTCCATCCCGGCATCCACTTGGTGACGCAGTTGATGACGTACTGGCTGTCGCAAAGAATCAGCAGTTCTTCCTCCGGCACGTGCGCCGTGGACCGGAACAGGTCCAGGACGGCCATGAGTTCACCCTGGTTGTTGGTGCCGTGCGGCCAGCCTCCTGCGCGCCAACAGGAGTCATCAACGTACCAGGCCCAACCGGCCGGCCCAGGATTGCCGAGGGCGGACCCGTCAGCGGCAGCAATAATCGTCATGCGTTAATCCTGCCAGACCCCACCGACACTGAAACCGTGATAGGCAGCAAAAACGGCGGCCCCCACCAAAAGGTGAGGACCGCCGTCGTTTGCTCTAAAGCGTGATGCTGGGCGCTGTATCGCTACAGCAAGGAGGCTTAGAAGCCGCCCATGCCGCCCATGTCGTCGCCGCCGGCAGCCGGAGCGTTCTTCTCAGGCTTGTCGGCAACTACGGCCTCGGTGGTCAGGAAGAGACCAGCGATGGAAGCAGCGTTCTGGAGAGCCGAGCGGGTGACCTTTACGGGGTCGTTGACGCCGGCAGCCAGAAGGTCTTCGTAGACGCCCGTGGCAGCGTTCAGGCCGTGGCCGGAAGGCAGGCCGCGAACCTTGTCCACCACAACGCCCGGCTCGAGGCCGGCGTTGAAGGCGATCTGCTTCAGCGGAGCGTCGATGGCAACCTTGACGATGTTGGCGCCGGTTGCTTCGTCGCCCTGCAGGTTCAGGTTGGCGAATGCCTTGGCACCAGCCTGGATGAGGGCAACGCCACCACCGGCGACGATGCCTTCTTCAACAGCAGCCTTGGCGTTGCGGACTGCGTCCTCAATGCGGTGCTTGCGTTCCTTGAGCTCAACTTCGGTTGCGGCACCGGCCTTGATGACTGCAACGCCGCCGGCCAGCTTGGCCAGGCGTTCCTGCAGCTTCTCGCGGTCGTAGTCGGAGTCGGAGTTTTCGATCTCGGCGCGGATCTGGGCCACACGGCCTGCGATCTGCTCGGCGTCGCCGGCACCTTCAACGATGGTGGTCTCGTCCTTGGTGACAACAACCTTGCGGGCGGTGCCGAGGAGTTCAAGGCCAGCGTTCTCGAGCTTGAGGCCAACTTCTTCGGAGATGACCTGGCCACCGGTGAGGATGGCGATGTCGGCGAGCTGGGCCTTGCGGCGGTCACCGAAGCCCGGAGCCTTGACGGCAACGGACTTGAAGGTGCCACGGATCTTGTTGACGATCAGGGTGGCCAGGGCCTCGCCCTCGATGTCTTCGGCGATGATCAGCAGCGGCTTGTTCGACTGCATGACCTTCTCCAGAACCGTGACGAGTTCCTTCACGTTGGAGATCTTGGAGTTGACGATCAGGATGTACGGGTCTTCGAGGACCGTTTCCTGGCGCTCTGCGTCGGTGACGAAGTAAGCGGAGATGTAGCCCTTGTCGAAGCGCATACCCTCGGTGAGCTCGAGCTCCAGGCCGAAGGTGTTGGACTCCTCGACCGTGATAACGCCTTCCTTGCCCACCTTGTCCAGGGCTTCGGCGATCAGGCTGCCGATTTCCGGGTCACCGGCGGAGATGGAAGCCGTGGCTGCGATCTCTTCCTTGGTTTCGATTTCCTTGGCGGAGGCCAGCAGTTCGCTGATGACTGCCTCGACGGCCTTCTCGATGCCGCGCTTGAGGGACAGCGGGTCGGCGCCGGCAGCTACGTTGCGGAGGCCTTCCTTCACCAGTGCCTGGGCGAGGACGGTTGCAGTGGTAGTACCGTCGCCAGCGACGTCATCCGTCTTCTTGGCAACTTCCTTGACCAGTTCTGCACCGATCTTCTCGTAAGGGTCGTCCAGCTCGATCTCCTTGGCGATGGAAACACCATCGTTGGTGATCGTGGGGGCGCCCCACTTCTTTTCGAGGACGACGTTGCGTCCACGCGGGCCGAGGGTGACCTTGACGGCGTCTGCGAGGATGTTCAGGCCCCGCTCGAGGCCGCGGCGTGCCTCTTCATCAAATGCAATGATCTTGGCCATAACGGCGGTAGTCCTTTCGGGACAGTCGTTAAGAAGGTACCTGTCAGATGGGGTGCCCGCGACGGACGGTTCTTCGCTTGCGGCCTATGTATGCCCCGCGCTCCGAACCTCACCCCACCAAGGTGTTTCTTGATCCTCCAGTGGTCCATTCGCCGTCCACCACCGGGGTTACCCGGGCCGGACTTAGCAGTCGAACCATAGGAGTGCTAAATCAATAATTAGCACTCGACCGGGGAGAGTGCAAGCAGGGACGCCACTTTGCTCTACATACACAGGGGGTTTCAGCCAAGGGCTGACGGTGGCGTGCCGTGGGAGCTAAGCGACGCGGACACCTTCGGCCTGCGGGCCTTTCTGTCCCTCACCCAGTTCAAACTCAACCCGCTGGCCCTCTTCGAGGGCGCGGAAGCCATCCATCTGGATAGCGGACCAGTGTACAAAGACGTCGTCGCCGGATTCATCCACAGTGATGAAGCCGTAGCCTTTTTCGGCGTTGAACCATTTGACGGTTCCCAATGCCATGATGCCCACACTTTCGCAGTAGCCAAGACCGGTTGCCGGGATCTCCGTACCGGAATTAATCCACTGTAACCACAGTCACTATCCCCGCGCTCCCATGCAAGGCGCGGGGGTGACTTTTGTTATTGAGGCTTAACCGAGTTTGGGCATTCGGAGCCCATCCGGGCCAGTTGGGCTACTGGAAGCCAGGCCCTGCCACAACTACCAAGGGCTGCTGGACCTCGGGAGATTCAACGATCGACTGGATACCCAGCAGGGCGCCCAAAGCCTCGGCGTTCACCTTCTGCTCAGGTGCGTTGTAGAAGATCACGGACGTCTGCTGCGGCAGGCCGCCCCAGTTGCCCACAGTGCTGAGCGGCCATCCGTCGGCCTCCACCAGGCCAGCAACACGGCCAGCCAACCCAGCGGTGCCGGCGCCGTTGTAGACCGCGACCGGTGTGGCCTTGTCCACGGGAGCCGAGGACGGCGTCGCGGATGGGCTATCGGACGGGGTCGGTTCGCCGGATGTGGCCGGGGCGCTGCTGGATTCGCTTGGTGTCGCTGAAGACGAGGCGTCAGTCTGCTGAGGTGCCGGCGTCGAGGCGCTGGGCGCGGCGCCGGGTGCCACGACGCCGAGGTTCGGAAGGACCAGGAAGGCCACCAATCCGAGGACCAAGGCCACCGCCCCAACAGTCAGGACCGGCCACAACGTGGGGCGGGCGGTCTCCTGGGCGTCGCGATGTACACCCTGCCGGGATGTGTTCTGCGGAACCTGGTCGAATTCGTCCTTGGCATATTTGGTCATGGTGAAGCGTTGTCCTTGCTGGTTGCTGCTGACAGATCAGCCTGGCGATTTACGCGTCGGACCCCAAGCGACGTGCCGTCCGCGCACGCTGGCGGGACGTACGTAGTCTACGCAATCTCTTGACGAGCATGGGATCGTGGGCCAACGCGTCTTCGGTGTCAATCAACGCGTTCAGGATCTGGTAATAGTGTGTGGCCGAGAGATCGAACAGCTCACGGATGGCCTGTTCCTTGGCGCCGGCATACTTCCACCACTGCCGTTCCAGGGCCAGCATCTGCTGGTCCCGTTCGCTGAGCGGAGAGTCACTGCGTATCCCGGCCGCGAGGTCCTGGAGGTCAAAACCCGTTGCCTGCGGCGCCATCGGTTCCGGTGCTGGTTCTGCCACGGCACACTCCTTCGACGCTTGTTGGGGGAAAATGTCCTACCCCCATGTTACGGGCGAATAACAACACTGTCATTCGCCGGGCCGGGGCGGCGCGGGAGACAATGGCCTGGTGAATGGCGAGGACGCACTCTTTGATCTAGAACCAGCAGATGCGGGCGAGGCTGGCTTCGCCGAGCTGCCTGACCGCCCACTCGAAGAACTGATGGCCCCTGACTGGGCCGATGCGCTGCGCCCTGTCGAAGGCCATCTCCGCAGTGCGCTGGCTTTCGTAGCCACCCAAGCCACCAAAGGGACACAGGTCCTGCCTTCCGCCGAGAACCTTCTGCGGGCCTTCAAGCAACCGCTGGCCGACGTCAAAGTACTGATTCTGGGCCAGGACCCGTACCCCACCCCGGGACACGCCGTCGGGCTTTCCTTCGCAGTGTCGCGGCAAACGCGACCCATCCCGCGAAGCCTGGCCAGCATCTACCGGGAACTTCACGACGACCTCGGCCTGCCGCCACGGGTCCATGGCGACCTCAGCGCTTGGACGGACCAAGGCGTCCTCCTGCTGAACCGCGTTCTCAGCGTCGCAGCCGGCGATGCCGGTTCACATCGCGGCAAGGGCTGGGAGGCCATCACGACGGCGGCAGTTACCGCCGTCGCCAACCGTACGGACGGCGCGGGGCGCCAGAGTCCGCTGGTGGCGATCTTGTGGGGCAAGGACGCCGAGGGCGTGGTTCCGTTGCTGGGTGGGGCGCCGTCGATCGTATCGGTCCATCCGAGTCCGCTCTCGGCGTCGCGGGGTTTCTTCGGTTCCAAGCCCTTCAGCCGCACCAACGAACTGCTGGTGGGGCAGGGTGCGGATCCCATCGACTGGGAACTGCCCGTCCTGTAGCCCGTCCACCAACCCCGTCCCAAAGCAACGATCGGTGAGAGGGGATGCGCCCCAAAGCGACGATCGGTGAGAGAGCGCCGGGGTTGTAACGTTCGACTCATACCCAGCGGACGTCCAGCGGATTAGCTTAGGCTTACCTATATGACTGCCCTCCCCGTCGCATCGTCCGCCACACGCAAAACACGCCCGCAGGTCAACCTGACCGTCCTGCGCACCGAGCTCCTCTCACCGCATATGGTGCGGATCGTGGCAGGCGGGGCAGGATTCAGTGACTATGCGAACAACGAGTACGTGGATCGCTACGTCAAGATCGTCTTCCCTCAGCCGGGCGTCGATTATCAGTACCCGCTGGATTTGTGGGCCATCCGCGAAACCATGCCGCGCGATCAGTGGCCGCACACACGGACCTACACCATCCGATGGGTAGATTTGGAAGCCCAGGAGCTGGCCATCGACTTCGTCGTCCATGGCGATGAAGGGCTGGCAGGGCCCTGGGCGGCTGCGGCCGAACCCGGCGATTCGCTGATCTTCACTGGCCCGGGCGGCGCCTACAACCCTGCCCCGGACGCCGACTGGTACCTCTTCGCCGGCGATGACGCCGCGATTCCCGCCATTGCCGCCTGTGTGGAAACCCTTGCGGCGGACGCCCGGGGCACGGTCTACCTCGAGGTGGACAGCGAAGCAGACATCCTTCCGATCTCCGCACCGGCCGGCGTCGAACTGCACTGGCTGCTGCGCAGTGGAGTGCCTGCAGGGGCCAGCGACCTCCTGCTCGAGGCCCTGCGCAACACCGAGTGGATGGACGGCCGCGTGGACGTCTTCGCCCACGGCGAGCGTGGCTACATGAAAGGTCTCCGCGAGATCTTCTTCGCACAGCGCGGCTTGGAGCGTTCCCAGGTCTCGCTGTCGGGCTACTGGGCCCAGGGCCGGGTGGAGGAAGTCTTCCAGGCCGAGAAGAAGCTTCCCGTCGGCCAAATCTAGATACAGGCCAAATCCAGCTTTCGTTCTTAAAGCCGAACGGCGCCGCCCAGGTGGCGGCGCCGTTCGGCTTTTGTTTGTTAACGCCTCCGTACCCGGCGGCGCTCGTTACTGGAGAGGCCCTTCGTGAGCGGCCTGGCCAGGTTGTCACCGAGCACGATGCCCGCGGCGACACCCAGCACTATCGCACCGGCATTCAGCATGCCACCGGCACCCGCCAGGAAGTCGCCCCCTTCCACGGTCAGGGCGTACATGGAGCGGAATATCGTCAGTCCAGGCAGCAGGATCAGCGCTGCTGGAACTGCGACCACCAGCTGGGGAGCACCCAATTTAAGCGCGACCACGCGAGCCAGCAGTCCGATAACCACCGCCGCGACGGCGGGCGATAAACGGTCGCCGAGCCCGGCTTCGCCCACACCCCACAAGACGAAGAACCCCACGATGCCGACTGCCGCCGTCGGGAATAACAGCCGCATTTGGGTTTGTTCGGTGACGCCAATGGCCACCACCGCGATGGCGATGAGGATGGCTTGGACCAGGAGGGGGTACGCGTCGGGGAATGTTTGCGTGACGTCCAGGACGGCGCTGCCCATGAGCGTCCCCACCACGACGGCGACGCCGATGCCCGCCACGATGGCCCCGAAGGTCAACAGCGTTGAGAGGAACCGGCCCGCAGCCGTTACGGGGAACCCATTGATGGCATCCTGCACCGACGAGACCAGCCGCCCTGTTGGAAGCAGCAGCAGGATGCCGCCGGCCACCACAATGGACGGAGCGATGTCCGCGCCCGCCCACCGCAACATCAAGGCGATAAAGGTGACCAGGAAGGCGCACGCCATGGTGTTGAAGAAGTCTGCGGTCCGCCATCTGGCAAGTTGGCGGGAGAGCAGGCTGACCAGGATGTTGGAACCGAAGGCAACCGCAGAAGCTCCCAGGCCGCCACCCAAAACGCCGACGAAGACTGCGGCAAAGATGCCGAAGGCAATGGTGACCATCCACCGTGGGAAGGGCTTGGCGCTGCGGATGATCTCGTTCAAGCGGCGCACGGCTTCGTCGCGGCCCACTCCCCCGGCCACGATGTCCGTGACCAGTTGGTGCACTTGCGCAAGGCCGGCGTAGTTGTTGGTCCAGGAGCGCACCACGCGGAGCAGCGTGATGGGGGTCTGGTCCTTGGGCGCGTAATTGATGGCCACCGACTGGTTGGTGATGTCCACTTCAACGTTCTTCAGGCCAAGGGCAGCCGTAACGGCGATCATGCTCGTCTCGACTTCCAAGGCACCTGCCCCGTAGCGGAACATAACCTCAGCCAGGTGCAGGGCGAAGTCGATGGTCTTACGGGCGGAGGCATCCACTCCTACCACCTGGATGGTGGGGTTGGCATACGGACTTCCGGCAAGCCGGTCCACGATGTTCATGGGCGCCGTGGGCGGGCTGTCACCCTGGACCAGGCGCATGAGCATGCGTTTGGCGTTGACGTTCTGCCGGACCTGCGATGGCCGCAGCGGCTGGGTCTTGGGCAAGCCGTCGGTATGGGGCCTGCTGGCGGACCCCTCGGGGCGTTCAGTCACGCGGTGATCCTCCCTTGGCTTGATTGATTAGCGGTTCCCCCGCAGGTTTCGTACCACTGGCAATTTCTCAAGGGGCAATCGTCCCAGCACTGTCTGGGCGGCTCCTGCGAGCTTCCTGACCACCCGATAGGCGTTGAAGATGAGCGGGTTCACCGGGGCCACGAAGTCTCCCACCAGTTGGACTACTTCGCCACCGAAGCCCTTCTTGAATTCGTAGCCGCCGTGGCCGGTCTCATCCTGGCCCTGGATGCCGAACGTGCCGTAGAAGTTGTAGCGCGAGTAGCCGTTGTTGAGCGCGTGCAGCATCATGCCCCAGTAGAGGGAGGTGGCACCGTTGAAGTAAATGTAATCCTGAACTGTGCCGCCGATGACGCACACCAGTTCGTCACCTGAGCAAGCGAAGTGGATGGCTGCGACGGTGGCGACGCCTACGGAGTCCGGGAAGCGTTCGATGTCCTTGAGGCTTCGCTCGTAGCTGTCCACGAGGTCCTGGACAACCTTGATGCGGTTGGCCTTTTTCTTGCTTCCTGTTTCCTCAACCTCGCGCTTGAGGTCTGCCAGGGTCTTGGATTCGGCATCCAGGCGTTCGGTGATGGACGCGCGGTACTCGGGGATGTTGATTTTGGCCATCATGAGCTTGGTGAACTCATCGGAGGTGTTGCGGAGCAGTTGCTCGTAGTACTCGCGTTCGCGGTACGTGAAGCCCTTCTCGTCGCCGGCGGTGCTCAGCGCGTTGTAGAACTCATCCAAGGTCTCCAGCGTGGCTTGCTCCAGGTAAACGCCGTTCTTTTCGGCTTTCCGGATGGCCTTGCGGGTGCGGTAGTTCATGCCCATGATCAGCTCTTCGGAATCGGCGATCCCGTCGAGCTGCTTGATGAACATCCAGTTGATGTTGGCGAAGTTCATGTCGAAACCCTGGTGCTTGAAGCCCAGGCCTTCGAACTCCTTCAGCAGCGGGCGGTTGTCCTCTACCTCCGGGTGCTCGGCGCCTTCTTCGTCCCGTGCGATGTACCGGATGTTGGGTGAGATCCGCAGTTCCGCGGCCTTCTTCGAAGCCGCGTGCTTCTTCAGCTGCTCGACGACGAAGCTCACCATCGCGGGGTCGCTGTAGTCCATCAGTGGTCCCTTGGCGCAGTCGCACACCTTGTAGCCGAAGCGGTTGCTTGTGTAGACGAGCTTGCCAGCGGCGATCAGGCTCCCGGCCTGCCTCACGCCAAAGAGCTCGACTTCCTGCCCACGGGCGCGCTGGAAGCGTGTCAGGTCCATGGACTGGATGAAGCTGCCCTGGGGGTGTCCCTTGGCAAACGTCTCGAAATCAGCGTCACTGAGAATCACGAATTCCATGTCGGTTCCAGCCTCAATCGGAGTCAAAGAAAATACCTCACCTAACAGTAGATTTGCACCCATTGGTGGCCGGGGCGGGCCTGAAGTTTGCTTGCTGCCGATAACTGGCTGTCAGTAGAACTGGCCGCCGGTGCGCATGGTTTCGAGTCGACGGAAGATACGTTCCGCTCCCTTTAGCCACAACTTGTAGCGGACTGGTCCCAGCACAAGGTCGTAACAGCCCACGAAATCCGTGACGGTCTTGGTGAAGCTGGTCTTGAAGGATCCCAGGCCATAGAGCGGGTGGGACTTGTCCTTGATCCTGGCCGCAGGGGGTGTGCCGCAGAAATCGTATTCCACGCAGCCAAGCTCCTGCATGCGCCGGATCGCAGCCCACTGCGCCAAGTGTGAGTCACCGTACTGCTTGCGGTTCTGGGTGGAACCGCCGTCCTTGTACGTCGCCTTGGAACCGTAGTTGATGACGAAAGCGCCAACGCTCGGCGCCCCGTCCTCGTGAACGAAGAAGAAGTGCCCTTGGCCTCGGCTGCTGAACTCTTCCCAGAACGTGGCGTAGTACTCATAATTCCGGAGCGGCATGGCCCCCTTGGCGTTCATGGTGTTCTGCATGAGGCCGTAAAGCTTGCGGTAACTGTCTTCGCCGGGCTCCGCCTGGACTACCTCGCAGCCTTCACGCTCCGCCCTGCGGACTGCGTTCCGGGCACGCGAGGAAATGTTGCGGAGCACTTCATTGGCCGGTGCCGAGATATCGAGTATCGCCGTTGAGTCGTTGGATTGGATGTTCGGTGCCTTAACCAAGCCAGCGGCCTTCAGGTGCGTTGCCGCCTCGGGTGAGTCCACGACGTCGGGCTCTATCTTGATGGCGAAGACGTTCATCTTCTGTTCCTTGGCCAGGGCGGCGATGGCCGTGAGCATAGGGGTAATGTCCTCTACGGCAGCAGCGTCCGGCCCCTTGATGAGGTACCAGAGCCGGCCCATGACCGGGAACTTCTTCTCCAGGAGCAGGTTGTAGCTGGCGTAGCCGGCGCTCTCCACCACAAGGCGGCGGACCAGCCAGCCGTTGCCGTCCTTGACTGCCGCGTAGGCGTCCGATTGCAGCATGTTGCCGCCATTCGGATTGGCCGTGACGTGCTTGTCCCAGTTGTCGATTTCCTCGGCGGTGGCAAAGCGGGCGGTGAATTCTCGCAAGGTGGCCGTGTCCAATCTCAGGGTTTTGGTGCAGTGTTCAAAAGCGTGGTGCGCATGCGGACATGCAGCCCCAAGTCTATCGGGCTGAGAAAAATCGGCTCATTTCTGAGCTGAAGCGGGCGCGAACAGGTGCTTACAAACGGATCTGGTCCATGCTCTCCAGCTGGATTGCCTTCGGTTGCTTTCCGAGTTCACGCTGGCCGCTGACAAGGCGGTCCGCAGTGGACAGCCGGCTCAGGCTTAGTCCTGTCAGGTCCGCGATCTCCCCGATGGGGACCTGGAACGTCCGGAACGGACCCAGCGGGGGCGGTTCGCCTTCCAGGAGCCGCGTCTCGATGGCTCTCTTCAGATCAACCTTGCCCAGCAGCGGCGACTGGTCCAGGACGAACCCGACGGCGGCCAGCTTGGCATCGTTGGTCCATGCCGCGATCTTCCAGAACTTCCGCGGGATCTGGACACCACGGTACGGCTGATCATCATCACGGAAGACCGGTCCTGTGAAGACACTGAGTTTGGCGTCGTGGGCGTCGGCATGTTCAAGCACATGGTCTTCGAGCCCCACCCACAGCTCCTTGCCCTGGTTGAAGTCATCCACTTGCGGCGCAGCGTTGGTGAAGGCAAACGTATCCTGGTTGGCTTTCTTGGCCGTAGCAGCATCGCCCCAGACAGGATCAAGGCGCCGGACCAGGTGTCCACGGTCGAACGCGTTGTTCTTGTAGACGTCCGGGCCTGCCTGTTGCTCCTTGGGGATCCTGTCGTCGAAGTGCCAGGTTCCCTCGCGGGCCAAAGGGTTCAGCTCCGCACCGCTGATGTTGACACCCACGATCGCCGCAAGCTTCCGGGCAGCCCGGAAACGCACAGAAAAGTGGATGTAGTCCAACAGAATCGTCGTCGCCGACGGACTGGGCAGCTCAAGGCGTGCCCGCAAAAAATCCCTGTCGTATCCCCCGCTCATGGATACAGCATGGCACTAGCCACCGACAGTAAACAGACTCAGCATTCGACGACGTTGACGGCGAGGCCGCCCATCGCGGTTTCCTTGTACTTATGGGACATGTCCTTGCCCGTCTCCCGCATGGTCACGATCACCTCGTCCAGGGAAACCCGGTGCGTCCCGTCACCCCAGAGCGCCATCTTCGTAGCATTGATCGCCTTCGCCGCAGCGATCGCGTTCCGCTCAATACACGGAATCTGCACCAACCCCCCGATCGGATCACACGTGAGCCCCAGGTTATGTTCCATCGCGATCTCCGCAGCGTTCTCCACCTGCCCCGGCGTACCACCCATCACCTCAGCCAACCCAGCAGCAGCCATCGACGACGCCGAACCCACCTCACCCTGACAACCCACCTCAGCCCCCGAAATAGAGGCCTGCTCCTTATACAACACACCCACAGCACCAGCAGCGAGCAGGAACTTCACCACCACATCATCCCGGTCCTGCTGGGAGGCCTTGTCCATGCCCGGAGCATAATTCAACGCGTAATACAGCACCGCCGGGATAATCCCCGCCGCACCATTCGTCGGCGCCGTCACCACCCGGCCACCCGAAGCGTTCTCCTCATTGACGGCCAGGGCGATCAGGTTCACCCACTCCTGCCAATACTTCGGATCGTTCCGGTCCTTATCCTCCTTCAGCAACCGCTCCAACCAATCAGGAGCACGACGCCGGACCCGCAACCCACCAGGCAACACACCCTCACGCTTCAAACTGGTTTCAACACAGGCCTCCATCACCGACCAGATATGCAGCAAACCCTCCCGGATCTCCTCCTCCGACCGGGACGCCCGCTCGTTGATGAACATGATGTCGCTGATCCCCAAACCCTTGGACGCACACCGGCCCATCAACTCCGCCGCCGTCCTAAAAGGCAACGGCAACTCCTTCTTGGACTCCTCCAACTCCTGCTGGGCCGCGTTCTCCTCACCCTCACGGACAATAAACCCACCACCGACCGAGAAGAACGTCGCCTCCCGCAGAACATTCCCCTCAGCATCAGAGACAGCAAACTTCATCCCGTTCGTATGCCGCGGCAACACCGTCAACGGATGCAACACCATATCCTCCACCGCATAATCCAGGAGCGCACCACCGGCCAGGTTCAGCACACCCGTCTCAGCGATCGTGGCCAACCGCTCCTCCACCTCCTCAGGCAGAATGAGCTCAGGGTGGTACCCCTCCAAGCCCAGCAGCGTGGCCGTCATGGTCCCGTGGCCACGCCCCGTCGCAGCCAACGACCCATACAAATCAACACGCAACGACGCCACCGAGCCCAGGACACCAGCGTCCTTCAGCTCACCGGCAAAGACAGCGGCAGCCCGCATCGGCCCCACAGTATGAGAACTCGACGGACCAATACCCACAGAGAACAGATCGAAAACACCAACAGCCATGGTCGGGATCCCTTAATACAGCTTGAAACGGTCCGGCAGATGGTCCTGCCGGATGGCCTCCCCCGCTTGTGGCGAAGGTCGACCGAAGCACGACGCCGGATGGCCCCCAAAGGCGGCAACCCGGCGTCGCAAATTTATTCAGTTCTACAATCCCACGCTACGCCTTGTGGGCCGGTGCTGCCTGCGAGCGTTCGGGCCCGTTGGGTCGACGTCCTGGCGAGGGCCATCCCGTCGCCCAATTCGGGGGCTTGCTGCAGAACATGCCGTGCGCACGGCACGACCCGCAGCGAACCCCCGAATCGGACTCGGTCGAAGGGAGTTAGGAGAGGTCTCCGCCATTCTTGGAGGCGTATTCCTCGGCCGAGAGCAGCGGGCCGTCGGACTCAGCGGCGACCTTGAAGAGCCAGCCGGCACCGTAAGGGTCGCTGTTGATCAGTGCGGGGTCGCCGACAACTGCGTCGTTGATCTCCGTGACCTCACCGGTGACCGGCGAGTACAGGTCCGAGACGGACTTGGTGGACTCAACTTCGCCGCAGGTCTCGCCAGCGGTGACCGTGGAGCCAACCTCGGGCAGGTCAACGTACACGATGTCACCCAGAGCGTCGGTGGCAACCTCGGAGATGCCGACGGATACCGAGTTCCCTTCGCCGCGGGAGACCCACTCGTGCTCGTCGGAGTACTGAAGTTCGGGCGCTACTTTGGGCATTCTGATTCCTTTACGTGTAGTGGCTACATCTAATTGTGTCGCGCCGGGGGCCGTGAGCGCGGATGATTCAGGGGTGTGGCAAAGGATCACCTTCGGCAGGCCCCATTCCCCCAGCACCTTAGCGGTTCACGAAGCGCCGGAGGAAAACCGGATTCGAGCCTGGCGACCGGCAGCATGCGTCCAAGGGAGCATCGCGTCCGCTCAGCGGGCGCACATGCGACCGAGCATGCAGAGGTCGCCAGGTTCGAAAAACCCGTAACCTACTTTTGGCGCTTGTAGAACGGCAGTGCGACGACTTCGAACGGCTCGCTCTTACCCCGCAGGTCGATGTCCAACGCGGTACCCAGACCAGAGTGCTCGACGTCGACATACGCCAACGCTACCGGGTAGCCGAGCGTGGGGCTGGGCTGGCCGGAGGTCACTTCGCCAACCACTGCACCGTCCTTGAGGACCGGGTAGTGGCCGCGTCCGGCGCGGCGTCCCAAGCCCTTGAGGCCCACGAGCTTGCGCCCGCTGGTGGCACCGGCCCCGTCAGCCTTGAGGGCCGCGAGTGCGTCCTTGCCGACGAAGTCGCCTTCCTTGGACAGCGCCACCACGGGGCCGAGCCCTGCAGCGAAGGGGTTGCCTTCGCGGGAGAGCTCGTTGCCGTAGAGGGGCATGCCGGCTTCGAGACGCAGTGAGTCACGGGAAGCCAGGCCGGCGGGAGTGAGTTCGCCTTCCTCAGCAACGTCGGCGATGGCTTGCCACAGGGCTGCGGCGGAATCGTTCGCCACGAAGATCTCGAAGCCGTCTTCGCCGGTGTATCCGGTGCGCGCCAACAGCAGGTCTTGAGTGCCGCCGTCGAACGTGAACGGGACTTCAACTGCCGCGTAGTACTTCAGTTCGGTGACCAGTGCGTGCTGTTCGGCCGGAACCAAGCGCAGCAGGATGGCTTCGGCGAGCGGGCCCTGCACTGCAATGAGTGAAGTTTCGGCCGAAGCGTCCTCAACCACCACGTCGAAACCGGCCGCTCGCTCCAGAAGGGCTTCGGCGACAACGGCAGCGTTGCCCGCGTTTGGAACCACCAGGAACTTCTCGGAACCGCGACGGTATGTGATGAGGTCATCGATGATACCGCCGTCTTCCTGGCAGATCAGCGAGTACTTGGCTTTGCCGTCGGACATGGCGGAGATCTTTCCCACCAGGGCGAAGTCGAGGAACGCAGCAGCCTCCGGACCGGTGACCCAGACTTCGCCCATGTGGGAGAGGTCGAACAGGCCGGCGGATTTGCGGACTGCGTGGTGCTCGGCCAGTTCGGAGGAGTACTTGAGCGGCATCTGCCAGCCACCGAAGTCGGTGAACGACGCGCCGAGCTTCTTGTGCTCTTCGTAGAGAGCGGTGTAGTTCTCAGTCATGACCAGTCCTTAGTTTTCGAAGTCTTCGATCGGAGGGCAGGAGCAGACCAGGTTGCGGTCTCCCGCTGCGCCGTCGATGCGGCCGACGGGCGGGAAGTACTTGTCCTGCTTGAGGTGGTGGACCGGGAAGGCGGCCTGCTCGCGCGGGTACGCGCGGTCCCAATCAGAACTTACGACGGCGGCAGCAGTGTGGGGTGCCTTGCGCAGCGGCGAGTTCTCAACGGCGAAGTCTCCGTTGGCAACCTGGTCGATTTCCTTGCGGATGGTGATCATGGCTTCGATGAAGCGGTCGATCTCCACGAGGTCTTCGGACTCGGTGGGCTCCACCATCAACGTGCCGGCAACCGGGAACGCGAGGGTGGGTGCGTGGAAGCCGAAGTCGATGAGGCGCTTGGCCACGTCTTCAGCCGTGACGCCGGTCTTGGCCGTCAGTTCACGCAGGTCAAGGATGCACTCGTGCGCTACGAGTCCGCCTTCGCCGGTGTAGAGGACCGGGAAGTGGTCGTTGAGGCGCGAAGCGATGTAGTTCGCAGCCAGCAGCGCGGACTTGGTCGCTTCTGTGAGGCCCTGGCCACCCATCAGCTTCACGTACGCCCAGGAAATCGGCAGGACACCGGCGGAACCGAAACGGGACGCGGAAATCGGGACGTCGTTGCCTTCGGTCCAGGATGCGGCGTCACCCGGCATGAACGGAGCGAGGTGTGCCTTGGCTGCTACGGGGCCAACGCCGGGTCCGCCACCGCCGTGCGGGATGCAGAAGGTCTTGTGCAGGTTCAGGTGGGACACGTCCCCGCCGAACTTGCCCGGCTGTGCTAGGCCCACGAGTGCGTTGAGGTTGGCGCCGTCGATGTACACCTGGCCGCCGGCTTCATGGATGGCGTCGCAGACTTCGCGGACGTCGGCGTCGTACACACCATGCGTGGACGGGTAGGTGATCATGATGGCCGAGAGGGCGTCCCGGTTGGCCTCGATCTTGTTCTTGAGGTCAACGTGGTCGATGGTGCCATCAGGTGCGGTGGCGACAACCACTACCTTCATGCCCGCGAGCACTGCGGAGGCGGCGTTGGTGCCGTGCGCCGAGGCGGGGATGAGGCATACGTTGCGCTGCTCATCGCCGTTGGAGAGGTGGTAGCCGCGGATGGCCAGGAGGCCGGCGAGCTCACCCTGGGAGCCGGCGTTCGGCTGGATGGAGACCTGGTCGTAGCCAGTGATCTCGGTCAGCTGGGCCTCAAGGTCGGTGATGAGTTCGCGCCAGCCCTCGGTCTGGGAATCCGGTGCGAACGGGTGGATCGAGGCGAACTCCGGCCAGGAGATGGCTTCCATCTCAGCGGTGGCGTTGAGCTTCATGGTGCACGAGCCCAGCGGGATCATGGTGCGATCCAGTGCGAGGTCGCGGTCAGAGAGCTTGCGGATGTAGCGGAGGAGCTGGGTTTCGGAGCGGTGGGTGTTGAACACCGGGTGCTGCATGAAGTCGCTCGTGCGCTCAACAGAGCCCTCAAGCGCAAAGCCATCAGCGGACTCAAGCACCGAAGCGCCGAAGACCGACGCGACGTCGGCGACGACCGCCGTCGTCGTGGTCTCATCAACCGAGATGCCCACCGTGTCAGCGTCAACGCCGCGGAGGTTGATGCCCTTCGCTTCGGCAGCGGCCACGATCTCGGCAGCCTTACCGGGGAGGCGGACGGTGATGGTGTCGAAGAAGGAACCGTGGAGGACCTCGACGCCGGCAGCCTTCAGCGACGCTGCGAGGGTCCGGGCGTGACCGTGGGCGGTCTCGGCGATCGCCTTCAGGCCTTCCGGGCCGTGGTAGACGGCATACATCGAGGCCACGATGGCGAGGAGTGCCTGGGCGGTACAGATGTTGGATGTAGCCTTCTCGCGGCGGATGTGCTGCTCGCGGGTCTGCAGCGCCAAGCGGTAGGCGGGGACACCGGCGTCGTCCTTGGAAACGCCCACCAGACGGCCGGGCATGGAACGCTCCAGGCCCTTCTGGACGGCCATGTACGCGGCGTGTGGGCCGCCGAAGAACAGCGGAACGCCCAAGCGCTGCGCGGAACCAACAGCGATATCGGCGCCCTGCTCACCCGGAGGGGTGATGAGCGTCAGGGACAGGAGGTCGGCAGCAACAGTAACCAGCGCGCCGCGTTCCTTGGCTTCAGCAATGACGGCAGAGTGGTCGAACACGCGGCCCGAAACGCCGGGCTGCTGCAGGACGACGCCGTTGATGGCGCCTTCCGGGAGACCGAGCGAGAGGTCGGCGACCTCAACGTCGAAGCCGAGGGCTTCGGCGCGGCCCTTCACAATGGCGATGGTCTGCGGCAGGCAGTCGGCGTCAAGAACGGTCTTGCCGTCCTGGACGGCCTTGTTCTTGTTGGCGCGGCGCATCATCAGGACGGCTTCGGCCACAGCCGTTGCTTCATCCAGCAGGGAAGCGTTGGCGATCGGCAGGCCAACCAGGTCCTGGACCATGGTCTGGAAGTTCAGGAGCGCTTCGAGGCGGCCCTGGGAGATTTCCGGCTGGTACGGGGTGTAGGCGGTGTACCAGGCCGGGGATTCAAGGATGTTGCGACGGATCACCGGCGGCGTCACGGTGTCGTAGTAGCCCTGGCCGATCATCTGGACAGCGGTCTTGTTCTTGGACGCAAGTTTGCGCAGCTCTGCCAGGACCTCCACTTCGCTCAGCGCGTTTTGCAGTGTGAGGGCGACGTCCTGGCGGATGTCGTTCGGAACGGCGGTGTCGACCAGCGAATCAACGGTGTCGTAGCCGACGGACTTGAGCATGGTCTCAATGTCGGCCTGGCGGCGTGCGCCGATATGCCGATCGACGAAGGTGGTGGAGGCAGAACTAACCGTCACGAAGGAACTCCAATACTTGGGCGGCGTTTGGGTACGCCACAGCGGCTCGGGTTCCTCCCCGCTCTGTATTGGACCTGAGAGTTTCCGCGGGTTGTTGGGACAACCATCGCTTGCACCGTCGGTGAGCACAGCGCCCTTTGGCCCGAAGGTGGGCTGAGCGCCTGCTGCTTTCCAGAGTTGCCTTGCCGCGGCGGTGCGTGGGCCTGAGAGATTCCTGGGGAGGGTTTGCTCCTACGGCGCCTGCACCACATGCTTGCAGGACTCTCCCGCCGCAGATCAGAGGCATGTTCAGTTGTACGCGACCTCAGTCAGGGCAGGCCACAAGGGTTAATTGTCCTACGTGGCGGGCGCCGCCGCAAATGGGAGACGTACTACTTCCGCAGCCGGTCCAGGACTCCCAACAGGATTTCGACGTCGGCCTCCCGGCCTGCGTTGCCGTTGTCCTGGCCGCCTTCGAACATCGCGTTGAAATACAGCCCGTCACCCATGTAACTGACGGCCTTGGCGACCTCGGGTCCCACATCCTTGGCCAGGACATCGAGCCATTGCTTTTGGATTCCGGCAAACCTGCGGCGGGTTTCTTCATGGGCAACCTCGGCCAGGCGGGTCGCGGCCACAAACGCACGGTCCATCGGCGTCCCGGCCCACAGGGACGTCCGGATGAAGTACGCGGCAGCACCGTCCGGCGCGGCCCTCATCCGGTCAATGTCCTGTTCAGCCAGTTGGTCCAGTCGTTCCAGCAAGGCACTGATCAGCGATTCCTTGTTGGGGAAGTGGTACAGCAACCCACCCTTGGAGACCCCGGCCCGCTTGGCGACGGCGTCGAGCGTGGCAGCCCGTTCCCCTACCTCTATGAGGAGGGCTTCGTAGGCATCCAGGACGGCATCCCGGGCAACTGGTTTTCGTGGCATGAGTACATCATTCCCTAAAGGCTTGTTGGGGTTCCATTTGAAACTGTACCGTCTGGACGGTACAGTAAGTGACATGTTCTCGCCGTCCTCAACCCAAGCACCCCGCTCCGCTCGTCCCGATATGGGCCAGGCAGCACCGTGGCGCGATTGGACGGCACTGGCGCTCCTGATGTTCCCGGTGCTGCTGGTGGCCGTCGACAACACCGCGCTCACCTTTGCCCTGCCCGAGATCGCCCGCTCCCTGGACGTGGGCGGCGTTCAACTCCTATGGATTGTTGACGCCTACCCGCTGGTCCTCGCGGCGCTTCTCGTTTCCATGGGTAACCTGGGCGACAGGATCGGACGACGGCGGCTGCTGCTGGTCGGCAGCACAGGCTTCGCTGCGGTGTCGGCTGCTACAGCCTTCGCACCTTCCGCGGAGTGGCTCATAGCCGGACGCGCCGGCCTCGGCGTCTTCGGCGCCATGCTGATGCCGTCCACGCTTTCCCTGATCCGGAACATCTTCACCGACCCCAACCGCCGCCGGCTTGCGATCGCCGTCTGGGCTGCCGGTTTCTCCGGTGGCGCAGCCCTCGGCCCGATCTTTGGCGGCTGGCTGGTGGAACACTTCTGGTGGGGTGCCGTCTTCCTGGTGGCAGCTTTCCTGCTCCTGCCGCTCCTGGCTTTCGGCCGGGTCCTGATTCCCGAGTCCAAGGACTCCAATCCGGGACGTGTGGACGTGCCCAGCATCGTCCTGTCTGTGGTCACCATGGCTCCTTTTGTTTACGGCATCAAGGAATTCGCAGTGCATGGCTTCGGGGCATCCGCGGCAGCCTTCATGGGCTTCGGCGTGGTGATGGGCATTCTCTTCGTTCGCCGCCAGCAGCGGATCGAGAACCCCATGCTGGATGTCGCATTGTTCAGGAACAAGGTGTTCAGCACGGCCATCGTGGCCAACGTGCTGTCCCTCTTCTCCATGACGGGTTTTATCTACTTCTTCGCCCAGCACCTGCAGTTGGTGGAGGGGCAGTCCCCCATGGAGGCGGGCATCGCGATGATTCCCGCGCTCCTGGCCACAGTCATTGCCGGGCTCCTGGTGGTGCCTCTGGTGAAGCGTGTGCGGCCCGGATTCGTGGTGGCGGCCGGGCTGACCTTGAGCGCAGTGGGTTACCTGGTAGTGGTGGTGGGCGACCACGGCAGCGGACCCGTATTCCTGCTCTCAGCCCTGACCGTGCTTGCTGTGGGTGTGGGTGCCGCGGAGACCATCTCCAACGACCTCATCCTGGCCTCGGTGCCGGCAGATAAGTCCGGAGCGGCCTCGGCCATCTCCGAAACCGGCTACGAACTGGGGTCGCTCCTGGGAACGGCCGTGCTCGGCTCCATCCTTACGGCTTCCTACCAGCACAACCTGACCATTCCGGACGGCATCTCCGAGCAAGCTGCCGGGAACTCCGGCGAAACGCTCGCCGGCGCTGTTGATGCGGCGGCCGCCCTTCCGGCCCCGTTGTCGGAGGCGCTGACACATGCCGCCCGGACAGCTTTCGAGTCCGGTGTCCACATCACTGCGGCGATTGGGCTGGTCCTGATGGCAGGCGCGGCAGTACTAGCCGCCGTCGTACTTCGGCGTGTGCCGAAGGCGCAGTAGTAAACCCAGTGGTGTAGTCAAAGCGGTGCCGACTGAAGCTAGACAGCTTCGGTCGGCGCCGCTTTTGGGTCGACTCCAGCGGTGAGTTCGTCGATTCTGTCGAGGGCGTCACTGAGTCGGGTCACCGTATTCCAAAGCTCTGGATGCTGTTCCCTGACTTCCTGGAGCGTGGTGCCGGCCGAGGTCAAGGACGCGAGGTCGAAGCTCACGTTGGTTCTGGCTCCGGCTATGGCTGCACGGAGGGCTCCAAAGCCCACAACGACATCGGCGATCAGCGCCGGGTTCCCTTTGGCAGCGAGCCAGCCCAGGTCTTCGATGGCCTCGATGGCTCGCTTCCCCAGGACGCCTGAAGCCTCGGCAGCATCGACGGAGGCCTGATGAATCGCGGCGTCGCGTTCCGGACCGGGGTCGAGGCGGAAGGCGGCGCCGAAAGCGTTGGAGGCGGACGCGTCGTCGTCGGCTAATTGAAGCGCAGCTTGGCGAAGTGCATGGGCCCGGGCGTGGATGTCACCGAGCTGTTCATGCTGGGCCTCCTCCGCCTGGGTGTATCCGGCGACCATGGACGTCAGCGAGGCCGCGATGGAGAGCATGACGCCGGTCCCGGCACCCCCGCCCGGCGAACCGGTTGCTTCCGCCAAGGCCTTGGTCCACTCCTCCACGGTGGATTGCTGAGTGGTGACTGGTTCTGAATCCCTCATGCCATCCAGTGTGCCGGGGCTTCCCAGCCTTTGCAGCTTTGGGCTGGATACACTGACCAGATCTAGGCGTCGAACGAAAAGGGCAGACTCATGACCATTGACCTCGAAAAGCTCTACAAGGACCTGCACGCCCATCCGGAGTTGTCGTTCCAAGAGACCCGAACCGCCGGGATCGCCGCGGGTTATCTTGAAGACCTCGGATTCACGGTTCACCGCAATATCGGAAAGACCGGGGTTGTTGGTGTTCTGGAGAATGGACCCGGACCGGTGGTGATGCTCAGGGCAGACATGGATGCGTTGCCGGTCAAGGAAGCAACGGGTTTGGACTATGCGAGCACGGCTGTGGGTGTTGATCATGAGGGCAGGGACATGCCGGTCATGCACGCTTGTGGCCATGACGTGCATGTGAGTTGCCTTGTTGGCGCGGTGGAGGTCCTGGCCGCGCAGCGTGATGAGTGGCAAGGCACCCTGATAGCCCTCTTCCAGCCGGCAGAAGAATGGGGCGGCGGGGCGGAAACCATGGTTGCCGCTGGGTTGTATGACGTGGTGCCGAAACCCGACGTCGTCCTAGGCCAGCACGTGGCCCCTTTCCCTGCCGGATGGTTCGGCATGCGTACCGGCGTCACCATGGCGTCCGCCGATTCCCTCAACATCACTTTGCATGGACGAGGGGGGCACGGATCGCGCCCGGAGACCACTATTGATCCAGTATTGATGGCTGCTGCAACCACTGTCAGATTGCAGGGCATCGTCTCGCGTGAACTCGCAGCCAGTGACTCCGCGGTGGTGACCGTTGGGCAGATTCACTCAGGGACAAAGAATAACATCATCCCGGAAACGGCAACTCTGGGCCTCAGCGTCCGTACCTTCAGTGACGCCACCAGGGATAAGATCCTCGGTTCAATTGAACGCATTGCCAAGGGGGAAGCCACAGCTTCAGGTGCTCCCAAGGAACCGGAAGTTCATTTCGAAGAACGGTTCCCACTGACAGTCAACGACGAAGATGCCACCGGGAAGGTGTCCGCAGCCTTCAAGGCAAAGTTTGGCGAAACACAGATTATCGACCCCGGACCGGTGTCCGGGAGCGAGGACGTGGGAGTCTTGGCCACCGCTGCCGGTGCTCCGCTGGTGTTCTGGTTCCTGGGTGGCTCTGAGCCTTCCTTGTTCAAGGAATTCGCCGCAACAGGTCGCCTTCCCGAGGACATTCCGTCGAATCACTCGCCATACTTTGCACCAGTTATCCAGCCAACGCTGACGCGAGGGACGGAAGCCCTGGTGACGGCTGCCCGAGAGTTCCTGGCCATTCCGTCCTAGGGTTTTATCCACAAGAACCAGCCCGCCGGCAAAGGGTGAAGGCGCTGCGACCGCAGCGCCTTCACCCTTTTTGTTCGAGCAGGTCCAGCTTCCATGACTGTGCCTGTGAATGCCTAAACCTTCTCGCGGATGCGGTCGATCTTCGGTTCAGAAACCTCAAATTCCCTGCGACGGCGGGCAAGGAAAGTCCACAGTGTTCCTTCTGTCTGCGGACGCTTCCCTGCGGGTGCTTCATCTTTGCTTGCATCAAACGTGTGCGTCTCGGGCTTGCGCGCGGAGTCCTTCTTCGTGCGCCGCTCGAAGTCGTCGTAGTGCGCGCAGCACATACCAACCTCCTCCAACTGCTGTCCCTTAATCGTCCTCTCGTGAACGCCACAAGCCGACTGTTTTCTGGTCAGCTGTCGCGGCGGTTGCCCAACCAGCTCACCACCGCCGGGTCCCAGTGGTCGAAGAAGAGGCTGCCACGGACTTGGACCGTTATCGTGACAAGGCTGAGAGTCGGGCCGCATCCACAGCCAACCTCGTCTCCTCAACCATCAGATCGGCATTGATGGCTGCCCCTGCCATGACGCCCGAAGCTGCCGACGCCATCACCTGACCGGTGAGGTCGGAGACGTTGCCCGCCGCCCACACACCCGGCATCGACGTCGCGCCCTGTGGCGTCACCTCGACATGGGTCCCCACGCCCATCGGGTGAACCACTGATGCGATGCCCAGCGATTCCAGCACGGCCGAGCGCGCCTGTAGTCGAGGCCCTGTAACGACAGCTTCCACGGGGATCGTTTTCCCTGATGCCAGGACAACGCCGGACAAGACGTCATCGGTCACGTCCAGGGACCGCACCTTGCCGTCCACCACCGTGATGGAACGGGCAGCAAGTTGTTCCCACTCTTCTTCCGTCGGCTCCACAACGTCGTTCAGGAACAGGGTGATGTTGGGGCTCCACTGTCGGAAGAGCAGGGCCTGGTGCAGCGCCATGGGCACCGAACCCAGAATTCCAATCGCCTTGTTCCTCACCTCCCAGCCGTGGCAATAGGGGCAGTGCAGAACGTCCCTGCCCCAGCGCTCCTTGATGCCATCGATGTCGGGCAGTTTGTCTACCAGCCCGGTACTGACCAGCAGGCGGCGTGCGGCCACGGTCCGGCCATCGGCCAAGTCCACCTCGAACGCGAGCTCCGCGCCTGAGCCGGGATCCGCCGTCGTCCTCGCTGCAACTGCGATGCCGTCCACGAGGTCGGCCCCATACTGCCGCGCCTCAGCGCGTCCGAGCGCCAGCAGTTCCCTGGGATTGATGCCATCCCGGGACAGGAAACCGTGCACCCCCGCCGCCGGCGCATTCCGGGGCTCGCCGGCGTCGATCACCAGGACCGAGCGCAACGCCCGCCCCAGGGTGACCGCCGCACTTAACCCAGCTGCGCCACCTCCCACCACTACGACGTCGTATTGCTCGACCATCTGGCTGTTGTTCAATTCTTCACCCACGGTGCCTCCACATGTCTCAAGCGGCTCCGTACCGCTTTCTTCCATGGTTCGGGACACTCGGCAGTATCAGCAAGTATTTTTGCCGCTATGGCAAACTGGAGGAATGGTTACAGATTTCAGCACCATGCTCGACGCCGTCGGTCCCCGCCTGCGCACGATGCGGACACAGCGCAACGTGACGCTTGCGGAAGCTTCGGAGGCAACCGGCATCTCCGTCAGTACGCTTTCGAGGCTGGAGTCAGGCCAGCGCAAACCCACCCTGGAACTCCTGCTCCCGATCGCGCGGCTCCATCAAGTCCCCCTGGAAGAGTTGATCGACGCCCCGGAGACTGGTGATCCCCGCATCCACCTCAAACCACACGTTCACGAGTGGGGCACCGCCCTCCCCCTGACGCGACGACCCGGCGGCATCCAGGCGTTCAAGATGGTGCTCAAGAGTGGCACAGGCAAGGAGATTCCGGAGCCGCAATCGCACGAAGGTTACGACTGGATGTACATCCTCAACGGAAAGCTGCGCTTAGTGCTTGGCGACAGCGACTTCATTTTGAAACCGGGCGAGGTGGCGGAATTCGACACCCGCACTCCACACTGGTTTGCGAGTGCCACCTCGGAACCGGTGGAACTCCTCACACTATTTGGCCAGCAAGGCGAGCGACTTCATGTTCGGGCCCGCCCCAAGCGCTGAGGCGTCTGCCATAAAGCCTAGGAGGCGAGCCATTCGCGGGCGCTTCGTCGAGAGCCTTCAGCATCTACGCCCTTGTCGGGTTGGTTGATCTCGGCCCATACCTCGTCAAGGGAAAGCCCAAGGACGTCGGCGATCGCAGCTACGGTTGGGAAAGCCGGCGTAGCCACCCTGCCCGACTCAATCTTTCGGAGCGTTTCCGGCGAGACCCGGGCATCGAGGGCGGTCTCCAACATGGATCGCCCGCCCCGGGCGCGACGCAGGAGAGCACCGAGGCGTTGTCCACGCTCGGCCTCTGCGGGAGTAAGCGGCAGCCTGACCATGGCTCCAATTGTAATACCGGGATAATATGGCCGGGATAGTTATTGGTCTCACATGAACGAAAGGCGCCGAATGATCGAAATCCTCAGCCCCGCTGAGCTTGTCCGCGCAAAGGATACGGGGGCATTGGTCGCCAACATTCTGCACACCTTGAAGGGCCGTACCACTGTGGGCACAAACCTCCTGGACATCGACCAGTGGGCAAAGTCCATGATCCTCGAGGCAGGAGCGGTCTCCTGTTACGTCGACTACGCACCCTCCTTTGGACGGGGTCCCTTCGGCCACTACATCTGCACCGGCGTCAACGATGCCGTGCTGCACGGGTTGCCCCGGGACTACGCACTTGCCGACGGCGACCTGTTGACACTCGACCTCGCCGTCTCCCTCCACGGCGTCGCAGCCGACTCTGCCATCAGCTTCATCGTGGGCGAATCGAGGCCGGCGGAGAGCGTGGCGATGATCGAGGTGACCGAGCGAGCCCTGCGCGCCGGAATTGCAGCAGCCCGCCCCGGCGCCAAGATCGGAGACCTCTCCTACGCCATCGGCGCAGTCCTGAGCGAGGCGGGCTACCCCGTCAACACCGAGTTCGGTGGCCATGGCATCGGGTCGACCATGCACCAGGATCCCCATGTGCCAAATATGGGACGGCCCGGCCGCGGCTATAAGCTACGCCCCGGTTTGCTGCTGGCCCTGGAGCCCTGGGTCATGGCCGACACCGCACAACTGGTCACCGACGCCGACGGATGGACGCTCCGAAGCGCGACGGGTTGCCGGACAGCCCACAGCGAGCACACCATCGCCATCACCAACGACGGAGCCGAAATCCTGACGTTGCCGACACTGGGTTACTAGACGCCGGGCCGCTAGTCACCGGGCCGCTAGATAAGCCCTGAGCCTTCAGGTTCAGCTGACGAAAATCTCAGGCGACTCGGACATTGGAGCGGTGGCGCGAAGAGTGCCAGGGTCCGGCATCGGCGGGGCTTTGGAACGGTACACATGCCCCGTGGGCGTGCGTAATTCCACGGTATGGACGTCCCCGGACACGGCGTTGGCGCTCCAGCCGGTGTTTTCTTTGGTGTGGTTGCAGGCTTCGCAGAGTCCGGCCCCGTTGGCCAGGGTGGTGGTGCCGCCGGAGTGCCAGGGGACGATGTGGTCGATATGGCGGATGGGCGCGTCGCAATACGGGGTGCGGCAGGTGTCATCACGGGTTTCGATGAAGCGTCTGAGCCGCGGTGGAAAGAGCCTGGCTTTGGAATCCATGGTCAGGAGATCTCCCGTGGCAGGCGCCGTATAAAGCCGGCGAAGCCAGACCTGGAACTCGCGATCCTGCTCCGGCGGGGCATCCCCAACCCGCGGGACATCCCTGCCCGGCGGGACATCCCGGTCTGGCGATGATCCGAAGCCCTGCCGTAGCGAGGGGTCTGGGACCGGCGGTCGCTTTTGGCGTGGTGCGGGTTCGACGCCTGCTATTGGCCTGTGTCCTGGTGATGCCGCTTCTCCCGCGCCGACCAGTTTCCGGGCCCACCCTGCTGGGACAATTCCGTAGCCCTTCACGCGTGCGGGTTCGGCATCGCCCTGGAAGAGGGTTCGGTCGGTCATGACGAGGTCCAGGTTGATCCCTGAGATCCCTCCCGGTGTACCGGTGATGCGCTCGACGAGGGTGTCGGCCATGACCTGGCCCCGGTTCCGGGGATCACCGGCCGAACGGGCAGAATCAGCCCGACGCGTGAGCGCGGCATAGACAGCCACTCCCTGCGCGACCGGCAGCAGCGCGGTCAGGTACGTCATGGTGTCCGGCGCTGGACGCAGACTCACGGTCCGCTCGGTGACAGCGTGGGAGGCACGCTTCACCACCGACCGCGGATCACGCCGGTACGCGGCCGCTTTCGCTGCGGCAATGATCGCTTGATCCCCGGCGCCGTCGAAAGTTCCGGTGTCCGCGGCGAGTTCTTCATCCACCGCGCACCTGTCCTCCACAGACAAGCACGCCGTTTCCCTGACCAGCAGCGTCGCCCGCCACTCATTCAACTCCCCCGACTCCAGCGCCGCCAGAGTCCTCGGCATCTCCACCACCAACGCCTTCGCCAACCCCAACAACCGGGACCCACGATTCGGGGACTCCCGCCGAGCCAACGCAACCTGCGCCCCAACACCCTTACCCCGCTCGGACACGGGCACACCAGCCTCGGCCTGCTCCTGCCGCTGTGCCAGATCCAAAGCCACCGCGATCCTCGCCTGCAACCCGGTGACGGCGGACTTCAGATTCTCCAACCCGCGGATCTGATCGATCAGCTCCCCGCTGTCGGTGCCGAGGCGGACTGCGCCCAGGAGTGTGATGAGGTCAGAAACCCGAGGTCCGGATCCCCTGGACGGCGGCCGTTGGGCGCGAGCGAGAGCCTTGCCTGACGGCGTATGAGTGGCTCGAATCTGCTCCATGCCTCAACTCTTCCAGCCGGCACGCAGCACCATCAGGCCCCAACTTCCCTATGTGGAAAACCCGCCCCAAGACCGCCCCAAGACACGAGTGAACCCAGCTCGATGAGCGTTGGTTCCGCCGGCAAAGAGCCGAGATGCCGCCCCACGCAGGCCGTACCCTCGAGCCGGGAGCGGCTCCACCCGCAGCCCAACCCAGACCAGTCATAAATGCATGGCATTCTGCCCGCTCCTTGCGCTGAAGCGTGACTCCGGTCATACTAAATGAACGCTATTCATTTAGTGACTGTCGTCTCACGGAGTACTTGCCCCCATGATTGAAATTGCCAGCCTGGAAGCCCCGACTTTCCTGGCCCGTACCAAACGGGGAGCCCACACCCCAACGCACCGCGCGGCACCGCACAAGCACAAGCACGGACCTCTATCCAAAGGAGCCTCCGCGTGAGCTCTTGGCGCACGCCGTCCGAGACGGCGGCGTCATCGCCTGCAGATTCAACGACCCCATGGGCGAGAAAGCGCTCCGCATTCTCGCCGATGCCTACCCCGGACGCCGCGTGGTCAGTGTTGACGCGTCGGAACTCTTCGCCCGGGGCGGCCGCATCCACTGCATTACGCAGCAACAGCCTTCGGCCATCTAGAAAGGGCCTCTCATGAGCCAGACAATCCGCCGCAGCGGCATTGACGCTGCGAAGTCGCACGACATCAGCGGCAAAGGACTGAAGACGGGGCAGTTGGGGCTCCTCGCCGTCGTCGTTCTTGGCATTTCAACCATCGCTCCGGCGTACACACTAACGGGCGCCCTTGGCCCGACAGTCAACGAAGTCGGGCTGCAACTACCCGTCATCTTCCTGATCGGGTTCATTCCGATGATCCTGGTCTCGCTCGCGTACCGGGAGCTCAACGCGGACTCCCCGGACAGCGGCACCACGTTCACCTGGGTCACCAAAGCATTCGGCCCCTGGGTGGGCTGGATGGGTGGCTGGGGCCTGCTCGCGGCCAACATCATTGTGCTGTCCAACCTCGCGGGCGTCGCCGTGGACTTCTTCTACCTGTTCCTGGCGCAGGCCACGGGCTCACCCGAGCTCGCCGACCTCGCTTCGGACAAACTCCTGAACGTTGCCACATGTTTCGTCTTCGTGGCCCTGGCGGTGTGGATCAGCTACCGCGGACTGCACACCACCAAGATCGTCCAGTACGGTTTGGTGGGCTTCCAGCTGCTGGTCCTGGGACTGTTCGTGGCCATGGCTTTCGCCAACTGGTCCACCTCCGAGACCGCTGTTCCGTTCAGCTGGGACTGGTTCGACGTCACCAAGATCGAGACTTTCGGCCAGATCGCGGCCGGCATCTCATTGTCGATCTTCGTCTACTGGGGCTGGGATGTCTGCCTCACTGTGAACGAAGAAACCGCCAACGGCAAGAAGACGGCCGGCCTTGCAGGCACGCTGACCGCAGTGATCGTCCTGGGCATCTACCTGTTGGTCACCATCGCCACCATGATGTTTGCCGGAGTCGGCGATACGGGAATCGGCCTGAACAACGCCGACAACCATGCCAACGTCTTCACGGCACTCGCCTCCCCGGTCATGGGTCCCTTCGCGATCCTCATGTCCCTGGCGGTGCTGTCCAGCTCCGCCGCCTCCCTGCAGTCCACGTTCACCTCGCCGTCGCGCAGCCTGCTGGCCATGGCGCACTACGGCGCCCTGCCCGAGCGCTTCAGCCACATGAGCAAGAAGTTCTCGACGCCGGGCTTCGCCACCGTTGCGGCCGGCGTCCTGTCGGCGGGCTTCTACGCAGTGATGCACGTGATCAGCGAGAACGTCCTTAACGACACCATCCTGGCTTTGGGCTTGATGATCTGCTTCTACTACGGGCTGACGGCGATTGCCTGTGTTTGGTACTTCCGCAACAGCGTGTTCTCCAGCGCCCGGAACTTCTTCTTCCGGCTCGTCTGCCCGCTGCTGGGTGGCGTAGGCCTGTTCGTGGTCTTCCTGCAGACCGCCGTTGACAGCTGGGCTCCGGAGTTCGGCAGCGGCTCGGAGATCTTCGGAGTGGGGCTCGTGTTCGTGCTCGGCATCGGGATCCTGGCGTTGGGTGCCGTGGTCATGCTGATCATGTCCCGTGTCCGCCCGGGCTTCTTCCGCGGCGAGACCATCCGGAAGGACACCCCGGCCCTGGTGGTACCGGAGTAGACGCCCCCCCCGGTACGCCTGCGTCGAGTTCGTGGGAAAGCGGCCAGTTCGCAGGGAAGTCTCCGGCGAACTGGCCGCTTTCCCGCGTTGTGGCGAACTTCCCGCGTTGTGGCGAGCAGTGGCCGAACCTCCTACCAGCGATGGGCGACGTCCACCACCAGGCGGGACCCGCCGTCGGGCCCGTCCAAGGTGAACACCCGGAACGGAAGCCGGGCACGGACGCCCAAGCCGATGCTCGTGGTGCCCTCGAAGCTGCCCGCGTAAACCACCTGACGGAACGTCTGGTAGCCCGACACGTTGGAAAGCTCTGCCTTGGCTGCAGGCAGGTACGTGGGCTGGCCGTACTGGTCGTGGGAGGGTGCCGTTACCACTACTTGCAGGTCAGCGTCCCCGAGAACCGGGATGGGATAGCCAGTGGCGTCCTGCACCACCACCGGCACATACTGCACCGAATAGCCAGCCACTTTGCCGGTCATGTCAATCACCAAACGGTCGAAACACGGCTGTTGGCCGGTGCGGACGTTCGTGACGTTGGCGGAACTCATGTCGGGATCGGCCTTGGCCAAGGAACCCCACGCGATTCCGCAATATGGCGCTGCCGAGGCCGGCCCCGGTGCCGCCAGACCGAGTCCGGCAGCTGCCAGGACGGCTGCCAAACCCGCTCCTAGTTTCCTCATTTTTTGTGCCCCCTTCAGGCGAAGTTGATACTTCAACTGTAGGAGCGCATGCGGGGTTTGAACGGGTTGTGGCCGCTTCGGCGCGCAACCGTTAAGCGCGCTGTCCAGTGATCACAGGAGGGTCGTCGAAAGCCCGAAACAGCCGCATTCCGCGGCTGTTTTAAAGGTCTCCGCGCACTTTTTCGTGATCGAAGATAACGAGACCCTGGCGTTATCTAGCCCTCGCAGTCCTTGCAGAACTTCAGGCCGTTCTTTTCCAGCGCAATCTGGGAGCGGTGGCGGACAAGGAAGCAGGAACCACAGGTGAATTCATCGGACTGTTCCGGGACCACAATGACAGTCAGTTCTTCACCGGAAAGGTCGGCGCCAGGAAGGTCGATTCCTTCGGCGGTATCGTTTTCCTCGACGTCGATCACTGCAGTCTGCGCACTGTTCCCACGGGATGCCTGAAGGGCTTCAAGCGATTCGGCGGGAGACTCTTCTTCTGTCTTGCGCGGGGCGTCGTAATCAGTAGCCATTGAAGGTTCGCTTTCGTTGCTGCATAGTGCCTATACCGGCACCTCAGTGAAGCAGTTTAGGGCATACTACCCGCGATAAACGAATAGTGTGCCCAACGCAACATACTGCAGCTTTTCGAGCTGGTTCCAGCGCTAAATACGGGGCCTTTCCGCGTGCGATCGGATGGCTCGTGCACTGGCTACCGTGACGCCGCTAAGTGCCGGCAGCCAGGTCAGATCGCTTCTGGCTCCGTACCCCGCTCCGGCGTCTTCCTCCGTTGAAGGGTCCACGCAATCCAGAACATAGGCCGCCTCGATCCACGCCGCCAGGGTGGTGCCGATGCGGGTTGCCAGGGAGGCCAGTGATGAGATCATGCCGCAAACGTACCCAGCCCTGATGTGGACGCCGTTTCTGCTTCGTCACAGGCTTGTTAACTCTGGCGCCAATCAGTCCTGCAGCGCCTGCTCCACGATGTACTCGGCGATGGCCATCGACGACGTTGCCCCCGGCGATGGCGCGTTGCGCACCAAGACCGTGTCCCGGCGTCGTGCGATCACAAAGTCATCCACCAGCGAACCGTCACCGTTCATGGCCTGGGCCCGGACGCCGCGCGTTCCGGGGAGGATGCCGGCGCCCTCCAGCGAGGGAACAAAGCGCATCGCTTCCCGGATGAACTTCTTCCTACTCACGACGGTCCGGAATTCACGGACGGCAGAGGGCACGTTCTGGCGGGCAAAATTCCAGAACCCCGGGAAAAGCGCGTAATTCAGGATGTCGGAAAAATTCACCTCATTCCACGCGTAGGATTCACGGCCGAACGAGATAAACGCATTCGGCCCGAGCATCATCTCACCGTCGATGCGCTTGGTGAGGTGCACACCCAGGAACGGATGCCTGGGGTCTGGCACAGGGTAGATCAAGCCCTTCACCTGGTCCCGGGCTTCCTGGCCCAAAAGGTAGTACTGCCCGAAGAACGGCACGATCCGCGGGGTGGCCGGCTCGCCGGTTGCCTCGGCGAGACGGTCGGACTGGAGGCCCGCGCAAGCCACAACGAGGTCATAGTGATCCCGCCCGCCCTTCGTATGAACCACCACCCCACTGCCTTGCTGTTCAAGCCTTGTCACCTCCTGCCCAAGCCGGATCGTTCCGCCCATGGCGCGGACGTCGTCGGCGAGCGCCTGGGTAATGGCCGTATAGTCGACGATCGCGGTTTCCGGAGAGTGCAAAGCAGAAAGTCCGACGGCGTTCGGCTCCACCTCGCGTATTTGGTCACCGTGCAGCATTCGCGCACCCGGCACGCCGTTGGCCGTAGCGCGGGCGAAGATGCTGTCCAGCCGCTTTGATTCCTCAGGCGTCTGGGCGATGACCAGCTTGCCGCAGGCCTCGTAGGGAAGGTTCTTCCTGGCGCAGAATTCCTGCAGCAACTCCACTCCCCTGCGGCACAACCGTGCCTTCAGCCCGCCGGGCTCGTAGTAGAGGCCGGCGTGGACCACGCCCGAGTTGTGGCCGGTCTGGTGAGCAGCGAGGCGGTCTTCCTTCTCATAGACGGTGACCTGGGCGCCGTCGAGCTTGATGGCGAGCTCCCTGGCCACCGCAACGCCGATGATTCCGCCGCCCACCACGGCGCAGCGCTTGACGGCCCGTATGCGTGAAGGGCTGGGCCTCATCGGTGAAGGGCTGGACATGGCACTCCTCGTCGTTGGGGATCGGTCCGCGTCAGTCACAGCATTTCACGGGGCGGTCCGAAGCAGGCACAGGGCACGCAAAAGGGGCGGCACACGTGGTGCCGCCCCTTTATGGTGATTCTCCTGTTGCTATGCAGCCTTGGGCTGGTCGAAACGCTGGCCGGCCGGGTTGGACGGCAGGAGTGCCAAGACGAATACTGCCAGCGCTCCAAGACCCGGGATCAGGATGAGCAGAGCAAGCAGTCCACTGAAGTTTCCGTCGTGCAGACGGCGGATGAGCAGCGCGATGGACGGGACGATCGTAGCGAGGCCCCAGATGCCGAGGAGTGCGTAGAACACGTATGCTCCACCACCCAGGACTACCGTGCCTGAGTCACTAACGGTTGCACCGGCGGCTCCAACAACTCCTGCGAGGATGTTGAAGACCGAGCTGACGATGACCGAAACCAGCGTCCACCACCAGTATTCGCTGCGGCTCGCGCGGCCGGTGAAGTCGGCGTACTTCTTGAAGAAACGCTTAACGGCGGCACCGATCGGTGCGCCATAGTACGGAGCCCACAGCGGCGGCTCGCCGGCCTCTGCTGCATAGGGCTGGGTCTGTTGCGGTTGTTGAGGATAGCTGGTCATTGGTATTTCCCCCGGGGTAGGTGTGAATCATTGAGATGGGTCGTACTCAGTGATGAGTCGTGCCCATCGTAATGCCCCCCGCGCCAATTAGGCAGTTCGTTGGATGAAATTAACCCCGATTTAGCCCAGTAACGGAATATGTCGCCATAAAACGCTCCAACATTTCCTCTTTTCCCGAAGCTCTTCAGGCGACCGTAAAGACGTCGATCTCCACCGAACCCGGACGGCGACGCCCATTTCCCACCGTGACCACGTGGTTCAGCCAGTTCAACTCCGGGGCTGCGGTGGAAAACCGTGGAGTGCAACGGAAGTAGATCAGCGCGGGGTCCACGTCCTCGCCACGGTTGAGCCGGGCGATGTCTTCCGCAGCCCCAAACCGGAGAGCCAGGTTGTGGACATGGACCACGGCTCCTCCATCAAGTTCCACCGCATATCTGGCGTCCAATTCGGTCAGTTCGGCGCTGCGGAGGACCTGGTAGTCAGCGCCGGCGGGCAACACGCGTCCGTTGAATCCAGGGCCGGCTACGGTCCCGCCAACAATCGGAATGATCCGCCGATGCCCCTGGGGCGTTACCCCGACATCAATCGGCGCCCCCACCTGGACGTCCAACGTTGCGAGGAACGTCAGCGCGGGTGGCTCCGGAAAGGTGGTCACTGGGCGTAGTGCTTCCGCAGGTCCATCTTCCGGATTTTCCCGCTGGCCGTGCGCGGCATCTCCTCCACGAACACCACGGACTTGGGAATCTTGTACCTGGCCAGCCGGCTCTCCAGATGCGAGCGCAGTTGCTCCTCCGTGAGAGTGGCACCCTCACGCAAAGTGACGATGGCCCGGGGAACTTCACCCCACTTGTCGTCGGCAACTCCGATCACGGCCACGCTCCCCACAGCAGGCAGGTCCGCGATGGCTGCTTCCACCTCGGCCGGGTAGATGTTCTCGCCACCGGAAATGATCATGTCCTTGATACGGTCCGAGACGAACAGGAAGCCTTCTTCGTCCTGGTGGCCCATGTCCCCCGAACGGAACCAGGAAGAGTCAGCGTAACTGTCAGCGGTGGCCTCCGGCCGGTTCCAGTACTCCTTGATGACGTTGGGGCCGGAAATCTGGATCTCCCCCACCGCGCCTAGGGCAGCAACACCGCCCAGGGGATCCGCAATCCGAACATCCGTGAAGAAGTGCGGCAAGCCGGAAGAGCCAGCCTTTTCCTTGGAGCGGGACACGGGCAGCATCGTCGCGCCGGGCGCGGTTTCGGTCATGCCATAACAACTCGTAAAACCAATGCCGCGCTCCTCATATGCGTCCAGCACCCGTTGCGGAACGGCAGAACCGCCGCAGGTGAGCTTATCCAGGGAGGCGAGGTCCGCCGTCGACCATTCCGGATGATCGCAGAGCATCTGGAAGGTGGTGGGCACTCCGTTGAGGGTGGTGACTTTGTGTTGCCCGATCAGCTCGAGGACGCGGCCTGCGTCGAACTTGGTTTCGAGCACCACTGTGGCGCCCTTGAGCAGCATCGGCAGCAGGCCCATATCCAGGGAGGCCACATGGAACAACGGTGAAATCATGAGCGCAACATCGTTGCGGTTCAAGTCCATGTCCACCACCGTGTTGAAGCAGTTCCACGTGATATTGCCATGCGTCAAGAGCGCACCCTTGGGCTTGCCGGTGGTGCCGGAGGTGTAAAGAATCATGGCGCCGTCGTCGAGGGTTACGGCCTGATCCAGCGGCATCCCGGCCGCTGCAGCGATCACCTCGCCATAGTGCTCGACGCCGGATGGCAGCTCAACAGCGGAACCGGCAGTGCCGCCGTCGGGCGCCACCACAAGACGGTGGGTTACCAGTGTGTCCTTCACGGACGCGGACGCCACACCCTCCAGGGCATCAGCGTTGATCAGGAGCCGGGCGCCCGAGTCCTCCAGCTGGAACTGCAATTCCGGGGCGGCAAGCCGCGTGTTGAGCGGAACGAAGATCGCTCCGAGCAGTCCGCAGGCAAAGAAGGTTTCCACGAAGGAGGGGTGGTTTTCGCCGAGATAGGCCACCCGGTCCCCCTTGGCCACTCCCCTGTCCCTGAGGGCGTTCGCCAATTGATCGGTCCGTTCGGCGAGCTCGGCGTAGCTCAGGACATGAATGCCGGAAATGAGCGCCGTCTTGGCAGCCGACTTGGCGCGGCGGCGGTGCAGCCAGGATCCAACTCCGTTGTTGTCCATGGTGCGGTACTCCTAACTGACCGTGGAAAGGTCGTTGTTCTTAGACTCCCGCGTCAGCAGGATGAAGACAATCGACACCAGCGACATGACCGACAGGAACACCACCACGGGGACGATGCTCTGGCCGGCGTCCTTGTAGAGGCCGGCGACGATCCCGGGTGTGAAGCCCGCCCCGATCAGCGTGGCCAATTGGTAGCCGACAGCCGCGCCGGTGTAGCGGTTGGTGGTGCCGAACTGTTCTGACACGAACGCAGCGAGGGGTCCGTACAGGGATGAGTGCAGAATGAGCGCCACGGTGAAGGCCAGGAAGATGAGGCCGATGTTGCCGGAGCTGAGCATCCCGAACATTGGGAACAGGTAGAGGATGAACAAGGCCAAACCGGTGACCATCACCGGACGGCGGCCGAAGCGGTCGGACAGCCTGCCTCCCAGGAGGACAAACAGGATGGAGATGGCCGAGGCACCCGCGAACGCATAGAGCACGCCCTGCTGCGGTGCGCCCTTGGAGACCGCGTAGGTCACGGAGAACGTGGGCAGTACTACCTGCAGTCCGAAGCCCGCGGCGCCGGCGAACATGATCATGATCAGTGCCTTGGGACGCTTCAGGACTTCGAGCAACGGGATCTTGCGCTTAGTACCCTGGGCACTTTCCTTCGCCACGGCCTCGGCGAAGATGGGGCTCTCGGAAACCCTGAGCCTTACGAACATGCCCACGATCAGGAGCACGAAGGACAACAGGAACGGCACGCGCCAACCCCATGCCAGGAAAGCGTCCTGTGGCAGCGCTGAGAAGATTCCCATGACAACGGTGCCGAGGACCGCGCCGGTGGGAGCTCCCGCGTTCACGAACGACGCCGCGAAACCGCGTCGCTTGGGATCCGAGTGCTCCAAAGCCATCAGGGCGGCTCCACCCCATTCGCCTCCGACGGCGATTCCCTGGCAGACCCGCAAGACCACCAGGATCACGGCACCCCAGGGGCCAATGACGTTGGCGCCCGGAATCAGGCCGATCAGGGTGGAGGCGATGCCCATCATGGCCATGGACACGATGAGCATGCCCTTGCGTCCGATGCGGTCACCGAAGTGGCCGAAGATGATGCCGCCCAGAGGCCGGGCAACGTAGCCCGCAGCGAACGTGGCGTAAGCAGCAACGACGCCCACCCATTCGTCCGTACCGGCGAAGAACACTTTGGGGAAAGCGACCGCCGCCGCAGTTGCGTAGAGCAGGAAGTCGTAGAACTCGATGGTGCTGCCCAGATAGCTGGACAAGATGACCGTGCGCGCTTCCTTGCGCTTTGCGGTCGTGCTCGACGTAGCGAGCGCAGTATGTCCTGACATGGCTGTTCCTTGGGAGAGGAGGGGTGGGTTTCTTAGCGAAGGAAAGCGGGTTACTTGTAGAAGCGGGCGAGGAATTCGGCGACGACGGCGGGGCGTTCCTGGCCCTCGATTTCGATGGTGGCGTTGACCTTGATCTGGGCGCCGCCCTTGACCTCGGTGACTTCGGCGATGCTGCCCTGCATGCGGACCTTGGACCCGACCTTCACCGGGGAGGTGAAGCGGACTTTATCCAGGCCGTAGTTGACCTTGGTGGTGACCCCTTCGACGTCGAAGAGTTCGCCCCAGAACGGGATGATCAGGGACAGGGTGAGGAAACCGTGCGCGATCGGGGCGCCGAACGGGCCGTCCTTGGCCCGTTCCGGGTCGGTGTGGATCCACTGCTGGTCGTCCGTCGCGTCAGCGAACAGGTTGATCTGCTGCTGGGTGATCTCACGGTAATCGGTGGTGCCGAGGTCCTTGCCGGACATGGTGAGCAGGGTGTCGAAATCGACGACGAGATTGGGCATCTTTGCCTCCTGTTGAGTGTTGGTTGAAAAAGAGCGTTGGTTGAAAAGCTGCGTTGCTTAGCGGGTGAAAGCGCCCTCGCCGGTGAGGGCGCGGCCGATGATGAGGGCGTTGATTTCGTGGGTGCCCTCGTAGGAATAGACAGCCTCCGCGTCGGCATGAAAACGCGCGACGTCGGCGGCGAGGGTGATGCCGTTGCCGCCCACGACTTCGCGGGCCAGAGCCACGGTTTCGCGCATCATCAGGGACGTCTGCATTTTGGCCAGGGCCGAATCCTGGTCCCGGTAGATCCCCCAGCCCTGCTGCTCAGTCAACCGCACCACCAACGACAAACTCGCGGTGATGTTGCCCAGCATGCGGGCCAGTTTCTCCTGGACCAGTTGGAACGATCCCAGTGACCGGCCGAACTGCTGCCGTTCCTTCACATAGGCCAGGGCGGCTTCGAACGCGCCGGCCTGGATGCCCGTAGCGATCCAGGCAACATCGGATCTCATCGCCCGCAGCATCGCCGCGACGTCCTTGAACGAATTCACGTTATGCAGGCGCATTCCCTCCGGAACCCGGACACTGTCCAGGGTGATGTGGGCGTTCTGCATCATCCGCAGCGAAGTCTTCCCCTGGATCTTCTCCAGGGACACCCCTGCGGCGGCCCTGTCCACGAGGAACGCTTTGACCTGACCGTCCGCGACGTCACGGGCGAACACACACAACACATCCGCCGTGGAGGCTCCCCCGATCCACCGCTTCGCACCGTCCAGAACCCAGCTACCGCCGTCGGATCCAGTTCCGCCGTCGGGGTCTGTTCCTGGGCTTGGTTCGTAGCGGGCGGTGGTGGCGAGCCCGCCGGCGATGTCCGACCCATGGTCCGGTTCGGTCAACGAGAAAACGCCTTTGAGGGAGAAGTCCAGGACCCTGGGCATCCACTCCTTCTGCTGCTCCTCGGAGGCACCGACGCGGATCGCGGTCCGGAACAAACCAGACTGGGCGTTGAACCACGTAGCCAATGAAGCATCCGTGCGGGCGAGCTCGAAATTCCGGAACCCGTGGAAGATGCCCCGAGCGGGGGCCTCAACGGTCAGCTCGGCCGGCTCCATCAGGTCAAGATCAATCAACGGCCGGGCCAACTGCTCAGGGAACTCCCCACGTTCCCAATACTCGGCCAGCAACGGCTTCGCCGCGGTATCCAGGAAGTCCCGCAAGCGGCCCAAAACCCGGCGCTCTTCGGTGGTCAGGAGCGCCTCGGCGTCGTACCAGTCCGCGACGGAGTACAGCCGCTGCTCCACACCTGTTGCTGTCGTCGTGGTGCTCATCCCAAGCCGCCCAGTCCCAGCAGCTTGACGGCGTTGTCCTTGAGGATCTTCGGGCGGACCTCGTCCTTCAAAGGAAGGTCCGCGAACGCGCCCAGCCACTTTTGCGGGGTGATCAGCGGGAAGTCCGTGCCGAACAACACCTTGTCCTGCAACACCGAGTTCGAGGCTTTCACCAAGGATTCCGGGAAGTACTTCGGCGACCACCCGGACAGGTCGATGAACACGTTGGACTTGTGCGTCGCGATCGAGTTCGCCTCGTCCTGCCACGGCACCGAGGGGTGGGCCATGATGATCTGCAGGCCAGGGAAATCAGCAGCCACCGCATCGAGCAACAACGGGTTCGAGTACGCCAGCTTGATCCCATGCCCGCCCGGAAGACCAGCCCCCATACCGTTCTGGCCCGTGTGGAAAATACACGGCAACCCCAACTCCTGCAGGGCCTCCCACAACGGGTAGAACACCTCGTTGGACGGATCGAAACCCTGCAACGAGGGATGGAACTTGAAGCCGCGGGCACCGAGCTCAACAACCTGATGCTTCGCCCCCGCGATCGCGTCCTCCCCGGTCCTAGGGTCAACACTGCCGAACGGAATCAGCGCATCATTATTCCGCGCAGCTCCGGCAATCAGCTCCGGGATGCTGTTGGGCTCATGCTTGAGCTGCGTCCGGGCATCCACCGTGAAAACGACCGCGGCCATGTTCAGCTCCCGGTACACCTCCGCGATCCTGTCCAGCGACGGAGTGCGGTCCTCGGACTTGAAGTACTTCGCCGAAGCTTCCGTCAACGCCTCCGGGAGTGAGCCGTGCCCGCAGCTGTCCACCTCGAGATGGACATGCATGTCAATCGCATCCAGCCCGGAGGCGTCGATGCCTAGTTCGTAACGCTCACCCATGATCAGCGCGCCTGAACCGCTTCAGATTTAGCCGGCTCGGGCTGCAACTCCGCGGGCAAGGGCAGGAATTCCTCCCCGAAGCTCTGCAAAGCATCCGCACCAAAGAGGGAGCCGGCATTCTCCTGCAGTGCCTCATAATCCCAGCCGCCCTCGCAGTACTCAGTGCTCGCCGCCGTCGGGTGCGTCCAGACCTGCAACCGGTCACCACCGGCACCGATCGCCTGGCCCGTGATCCCCGCGGCCTCATCAGAGGCGAGGAAGGCAATCAGCCCGGCAACGTCGTCGGCCGTTCCAAAACCAAGATCGTGGCGGAAGAACGACGGCATTGCCTCGCCACGCTCGTCAGCCTCGACAGCTTTCTGGAAATACGGGACCGTCTTGGTCATTGCCGTTGCCGCCACCGGAATCACCGAATTCACCGTCACCCCGGCCCTCTTCATCTCCAGGGCCCACGTGCGCACCATGCCGACGATGCCGGCCTTCGCCGCGGCGTAATTGCTCTGGCCAAAGTTGCCGCGCTGGCCGGTCGGCGAACCAATCGTGATGATCCGGCCGGGGATGTTGTTCTCCTTGAAGTACGCAAACGCCTCACGGACACACGTGAATGTGCCTTTCAGGTGGACGTTGATGACGACGTCAAAATCCTCATCCGTCATCTTCAACAAGCTCTTGTCCCGCAGAATCCCGGCGTTCGTCACCAGAATGTCCAGCCCGCCAAACGCCTCCACAGCACCGGCCACCAACGCCTTCGCAGCATCCGTCGAACCCACCGGAACCACCACCGCCGTAGCCCGACCGCCGTCGGCCTCAATCAGCGCAACAGCCTCCGCCGCAGTCTCAGCATTCACGTCATTAATCACGACGGCGGCACCCCGGCGGGCGAGTTCCCTCGCGTAAGCGAGTCCAAGACCCTGCCCACTCCCAGTAACGATTGCAACCTTGCCGTTCAAGCTCATGGCGTGCTCCTTCGCATGCAGTAACCGGCTGACGCCGGTGGGGCCGATCCCACAGCATCGTGAGATCCTTGTCATGATCAATGAGAATACGGATCATTGAAAAAGTCAACGATTGTTTTTCATTACTATTGGAGTTGTCATGGGCCCGCAAAGCACCGAAGTGGAAACCCCGCGCCTGGCCGCAGCAAAAATCGGCAGTGATGTGGGCCTGTTGCTGGCCAAACTGCACGCCACGGGTTCGCTGCTGAACAACAAGGCGCTGGCGGATTACGGACTGAGGGAACGCTCATTTTCCGTGCTGACTCTCGCGTGCAGCGGGCTGGAACCCACGCAGCGGGAGCTCGCTGATTTCCTCAGCCTGGACCCAAGCCAGGTGGTCAGCCTCGTGGACGATCTCGAACACCGCGGCCTGGTCACACGAGCCCAGGGCAAGCAGGACCGCCGGGCGAAGATCATCGTCTCCACAGCCGAGGGCCGGCGGATCCACAACAAGGCGCGGGCCGCGCTGGAAGTTTGCGAGGAGACGCAGCTCGCCGCATTGACCGACGAGGAGAATGTGCAACTGAGGGCGCTGCTCAAGAAGGCGCTCTGGGGCTAGGCACGCGCTACAGCCCGAATGGACTTCTGCACAGTCATTCGGGTAGATCGTGGGCGGTTGTCCATATCGGAGGGCGAGCGCATGTGTCAGGATCAGTGACCATGAACCTTCCGCTCTTCCACGATCCCCTGCAGGGCTCCGTCAGCGTTGACGCCCCAGTGCGTGATCCCAAGATTGGACGCGACGCAGCGTTCCGTCGCGATCCGCAGCTCCGTGCCACTCCTCCTAAAGCCAGGCCGGCGGGCCATGAATCAAGGCCTCACCGAAGCGCCCGCCAACGCGAGGTAGCCAAGGTAGCCGACGACCTCCGGGCCTTGATGGCCCGAACGGCCGCCAAACACTGACCTGTTTGCGGGGTTGCTCTAGGCCAAGCGTCCGCGCACAATTTCGCTGACGGTCTTGCCGTCGAAACGACCGGCTACCTTGGCGGTGACGGGCTTCATGACGGCCCCAATGGAACGCATGGAAAGTTCCTGGCCGTCGGCCTTCAGGGCGTCGATGGCTTCGTCAACGATGGATTCCACTTCTTCCCGGGTGAGTGCCTTGGGAAGGTATTCCTCGATGATCTCCGCTTCTGCCACCTCGGCTGCCGCCCGGTCCGCCTCGCCGGCCTCGGTGTAAATACGGGCCGTATCCCGGCGCTTCGCAGCTTCCTTCTGCAGCAGCGACGTCACTTGCACGTCGTCGAGTTCCACAGGGGTCTTGCCCGACTTTTCGCGGGTGGTGATCTCACCCAGCACGTTGCGCACCGTGGTCAGCGCGATCTTGTTTCCGGCTTTCATGTGGTCAACGACGTCGGCCTTCAGGCGTTCTTTGAGGGTCATGATGCTCCTTGTTCGGGATTCCTACTCATATCTTCGCAGCTTGCGCACACCCTCGACCCGAAGGACGTGACATCATGGCTTCCCGCTGGCCGCCTGCTCGGGTGGTTCCTTTTCGATAGGCCCGCTGACCACCACTTGGGCGGGGCTGTGAAGGATGTATCCGTTGAGCCACGAAAACAGGGCACGGATCTTTTGTTGCAAGCCCGACAACAGGGCCAGATGTACCAACAGCCATGAAAGGAAGGCAAAAACGCCCTGCAACTGGATCCGTTTGCGGCCGAGCTCCGCAACGGCGGCACCCCGTCCGATCATCGCCATGTACCCCTTGTCGACGTACCGGAACGGGGTACGGGTCCCACCCTTGAGATCCGCAAGGATGTTTGATGCGGCCCACTTACCTGCCTGTTGAGCCACCGACCCCAGCTGCGGCAACTTCGCACCCGTGGAATCGGTGATGTTGGCGCAATCCCCGACGACGTACACGCCCTCCACATCCGGAGCAGTCAGGTCCGTATCAACGTCAATGCGGCCCCCTCTCCCCTGGGTCAGCCCGGAGCCGGCAATAAGATCGCCCGCTTTCAGGCCTCCTGCCCACACCACGATCTGGCCAGGTACGGAACTCCCATCGGCCAAGGTCACGCCGTCAGCGCGGACCTCGGTAACACCAACTCCCATGTGAAGTTGGACCCCCACCTTCTTCAAGTGTTCTGTTGCGTAGCTCTGGGATTTTGAGGAGAACATGTTCAACACGCTGGGAACCATGTCCACGAGGTGCACACGGCAGCGCGCTGCGAGCTCCGGCGAGAAGTATTTGCGAACCACGTACTTGACGTTCTCGGCCATTGCCCCGGCGGTTTCAACTCCAGTGGGGCCGCCTCCCACCACTACTACATCCACGGAACCGTCAGGCTTTCTGTCCGCCTGGTCCAGCAACCGCGTCAGGCCTGTGCCGAGCCGGGTGGCGTCGGTGACGGAATACAACGGGAAAGCCAGTTCTTCCGCCCCAGGGGTGTTGAAGAAGTTCGGGACGGCCCCGACAGCAATAACCAGGATTTCGGCGCGCATCGTTTGGCCATCAGCAGTTGTGACCGCCCGCTCTCCCGCATTGACGGAGTCCACCTTGGCGGTCAGGACTTTCACCGTCTTGTAGCGGCGGAAAACTGAACGCAGCGGCCGGGCGATGGCCGACACGCCAATTTGGGACGTCGCTACCTGATATAGGAGTGGCTGGAACTGGTGGTAGTTGTTTGAGTCGATCAGCAAGACGCGCACACCCTTGCGGCCAAGTTCTTTGGCAGCTGCAACTCCGGCGAATCCGGCACCGGCAATGATGACCTGATATGAGTCCTCCATGCGAGCAACCTACTTCACCGCGGGTTCCGGGAACAGGGTTCCCCGATCGCCGTCGTGCGTTTATTCTCTGGGCCGGAGGGTACCCAGTGGGTAGTGTTCTGCATTCGGCAACGCACGCGGGGGAGTGATCTTTGTGAACGAGGACGGGCTGACGGACGCGGTGCAGGAAGCCGGTGCCGTGGAGTTGCTGCTGATCCGGCACGGTGAAAGCGAAGGCAACGTGGCCGCGACAGAGGCGAGCTTGGCCGGAGCCGAGACCATCCAGGCGACCACGTCGGTGCTGAATGCGTCGATCACCCGTTACGTGCGTCCGTCGGGTGCAGGCCCTTGGGAACTGGAGAGTTTCAATGTGGCTGACCATCTGGCCGAGCAGGGAGTGGCAGTGACCGAACATGCAGGGGACGCCAATGTCCACCCGCAGTGAATCCGGTGCCACCATCCTGGTGACGCCCTCGCTGCTGCGTGACTGGCCGTTGCCGGAACCGGGCGAGGACAAGTACTCGCGGGGAGCTGTGCTGGTGATCGGAGGGGCCCGGCCTGGACGACCTCGATCTGGCTGAGGCACTGCTGCGGGCGATGCTCGAAAGGGAACAGTCCGACGGCGGCGCCGGCACCGAGGGAGGGCCCGCCGTCGTGCTTGATGCTTTTGCCCTGGGAGTGCTGGGCAGGATCGAGGACGAACTCGAACCGTGGCGGGGACGGCTGATCCTGACGCCCAATCCGACGGAGACCGGCATATTGCTGGGTCGGGACGTGAAAGACCTCGAACGCGATGTTGCCGCTGTGGCAGATCGGTTTGATGCCGTGGTGAGCTGCCAGGGCGTCATTGCCGAGCCGTCGGGCGCCGGCGCGAAGTTATGGAAGATCACCACCGGGCGCGGCGGACTGGGGACGTCCGGCAGCGGTGACGTTCTCGCTGGCGCCGTCGCCGGGCTGCGGGCGCGGGGAACCAGCGACGCGCAGGCCGCCTGTTGGGGAACCCACCTTCACGCTGCGGCGGCGGACCGTTTGGCCAGCAAGCTCGGCCCGCTGGGTTTCCTGGCACGCGAACTGGCCGCCGAACTGCCGGCACTGATGCTGGAGCTCAACACCTGAGCCCTTAGCGACGTACCCGGTAGATCAAGTGGGTCACCCGGTTACCCGGAACGATCACCGGATCGTCAAGCATGATGTCGCCATCGAGCTCTCCGAACCACCGTATGCCGCTCCCGAGCAGTGCCGGCACGAGGTCCACACGCAGTTCGTCGACCAGCCCGCGGCGCAAGCACTGCTGAACGACGTCCGCGCCCGCGACGCCAATTTCTCCGCCTGCCGCGAGGTCGGCAGCACGATCAAGTGCCGATTCCAGGTCCGCGGCGAACTCGAACGGCACGGGCCTGCCGTCCCGCCTGATGGGCGGCCAATCCGCCGGGGGTTCGCGGTGGGTCAACACCACCGTCGGCGATTCGTTGGGTGGATGCCCGCCCCACCCTTTCGTCATGTCGAAGATTCGGCGGCCGGCGATGAACGCGCCCTCGCGCGGCAGGGAGGTCCAGTACGCAGCATCGGCCTCGCTGAGGTGGAACGGAACAGGGTGTCCCGGCATCCAGGTTTCAACGCTTCCGGCCTCGTACCAGTCGAATAGGGGGCCGATCCCGTCATCGTCGCGGGCAATGAAGCCGTCGAGGGACATCGAAAACTGGGCGGACACACGGCTGTTCCTGTACATGCAATCAGTGTCGTGGCAGCGTCCCGGTTGTCAAGGCTGGAACCATCAACTGACAGCGACGTACGACGGCGACGCGTCCGCCCGCTGGAGCGTCGCCGTCGTACTTTCCGCCTTGGTGGACGGCCCCTAAATGGCGTTCCCGAACTCGCGGATGGTGATTCCGGTGAAGTTGGCCGGGCCGCCGTCGGCATAGAGGGAAATCCCTGTGTCGCCGTCTGCGAAATGCACCTGCTGGGAGACCACCGTATGCCCGGAGTTCACAAACACCTCCACACTTTGCGTGTCAACGAATATGCGCAGGTGAACAGACCGCGCGTTGGCGTCGATGGGTGCTGCAGCGCGCGTGTACGGCGCCAGTGCGTAGCCGCTTTGGTCCGAGGGTGCGCGGTCGACGTACAGTTCAGCACCGTACTTCCCGATGTTGGTGTGGCGCGCGCCATCCGGCGAGCGGCCCACAGATACCCCAACGTTCGCGGCCGTGTCCCAGGAGATATCGAGCTCCAGTTCATACGCCCGCCCGCCCCACGGCAGTACGAAGCTGCCGTTGACGCTGCGATCCGGAAGGGTGGTGGTGGACGTGACGTAGTTGGAAAGCGCCGGGACGGGGGCGCTGAGCAAGGTGTACCAGCCACCCGATTGGCGCTCAAGCCTGAGTTCGCGCGTGATGGAATTCTGTCCGTTGTAACCATCGGATACGTCCGTGGGCACGTCGCGGGCCGCGTATTTCCAGTTGTTCATCCACGCGGTGGCAAGGCGCTTGGTCTCAGGTGCTTCCACGGCCGGCCAGGTCACGGCGGCGTACCAGTCCCATCCCCAGTCAAGCGACTGCGGCGTGAGGTTGTCCGCGATGAACGCTGTGCCGTTCCATGAACCTGTCCAGTAGGCAAAGGTCATGGGCAGGCCAATGCTGTAGGCGTCCATGCTCGCGCCAAACACCCAATGCCGGGTGCCGTCTCCGGCGGTCATCTCGAAGAGGTCCGGGCATTCGATGCCGCCCAGGGCGTGGTTGGGGAAGTCGAAGTTGGACTTCCATTGCCAGTCCCTCAGGTTGGGAGAGGTGTAGAAGGCAGCGTAGCGGGCCCCGCCGATCACACAGACCCACTCGTTCCGCGCCGCATCCCAGTGGATCTTAGGGTCACGGAACCATTCAGCGTTCTCCACCTCGGCGGGGGTGGTGGCCGTTCGTCCGTCAGTGTTCACGATCACCGGGTCAGGCAATGCGGTAAAGGTGTAGCCGCCATCCGTGGACCAGTAAAGATACTGTTCCTGGAATTTCCGGATGCCGTCCGTGGGTTGGGTGGCGAGCGCGATCACGGCGCCCGCCCCGAAGCCTGCCGTGTTGGCGGTGTCCACGACGGCCGATCCCGACCACACCGGGAAGTCCGGCTGCAGTGGCATCACCACGCCGTGGTGGGTGTACGACACGCCGTCACTCGTGGTCGCGTGGTCCCATCCGCCCGGTCCGTTGTTCTGGCCGGAGTGCAGGTAGTAGAGCTGGTAGGCACCGTTGGTATGAACGGGACGCTGCGGATCACACAGCCATCCCGATGGCGGAGTCATGTGGTAGATCGCCCGGAGGGATGCCTGGGCGTGCGCTGCTACAGGGACGGCACTGGACATCAGGAGTGCCAGTGCGCCAACTCCTGCACCTTGCAGGGCAGTGCGGCGAGAGATGTCATACGTCATTGATTCGTTTCCTCTCAAGGTTTGACAGGCACGACGGCGCGCCAAACGTCATTCGGCGGTAATGAACGGGCGCGGGCTGCCGGATGCGGTTCCGGGGCAGCCTGATGCTGCACGTCATGTGGGAGAGCTGGATCGGTACTCGTGGCCTGGTCCGTACGGCTCAGCATCGAGCGGTCCGGTAAGTCATCGGTTACGCAGGACATTAGTGGCAGGGGTTCCGACGGTCAAGCGTTTTAGCACCACTACTTTTACTGAAAATGAATTTTGCTAAAACGCTTGAACACTGATGGTTTTCACGCTAGCTTACGAGTGATCAAACGCTTTAGCAGAATGGACATCAGCGCAGATGAAACGCTCAGTCTTCTTCCAACCCGCCGACGGATGGGTTGGGGACCTCATCCCCTTCGAGAAGGACGGGGAGTTCTGGCTCTTCTACCTTCACGAAGACCGCTCCGACCCGAAGCCCGGAACCTCATGGAACCTTGTTACCACCAAGGACCTCACGCAGTTTGAGGACCACGGCGTTTCCCTGCACCATGGCAGCGAAACCGACCTGGACTTCAACGCCTATACCGGCAGCATCGTCACGGACGAGTCCGGCATCCACCACTTGTTCTACACAGGCCAGAACCCCCGCAACCTGGGACCCGACGGCGCGCCGCTCCAGCTGGTCATGCACGCCACGAGCACCGATGGCATGCGGACCTGGCAAAAACACCCGGAACTGACTTTCGGCGCTCCGGACGGTTACGAGTCCGGTGACTGGCGGGATCCCTTCGTGTTTTGGGATGACAGCAAGTCGCAATGGAGGATGCTGTTGGCAGCCCGGCATTCCACCGGGCCTGAACGGCGCCGCGGAGTCATCGCGCAGTGTGTGTCCAGTGATCTGATGACCTGGCAGCATACCGAGCCGTTCTGGGATCCGCGCCGTTACATCACCCACGAATGCCCGGACGTGTTCGCGTGGGGTGACTGGTGGTACATGGTGTACTCCGAGTTCTCGGAATCGTTCACCACCCGCTACCGGATGGCCAAGAGCCCGGATGGGCCATGGATCGTGCCGGACCTGGACAGCATCGACGGGCGCGCCTTCTACGCGTCAAAGTCCGCCGAGCGCGACGGGCGACGATTCTTCTTCGGATGGATCGCCAGCAAGGAAGGCAACCGCGATCAAGGGCCGTGGCAGTGGGCTGGCACCATGTCCGTGCTGGAAGCCCGCCAAAACCCCGACGGGACACTCGCTTTCTCCTTCGCGGATGAGCTGGTGGAGAGCTTCTGGGACGACGTTCCGGTATCCCTGACCAGCGCGTTGCCGGCCCGGCTGGCCGTGCCGAACGGATACTCCGCCCTGATCTCCGCGGAAGAGCTGCCGGATCAGTTCTACGCCAAGGTTGTGCTGGACATCGCGGCCAACACCACCGAGTGCGGGCTGCTGCTCCGCTCAAGCCACGACGGCGACCATTCCTACGTCCTGCGTCTGGAACCCAAGCGCGGCCGGCTCGTCTTCGACCGCTGGCCGCGCACCATCACAGGCGATGCGCAGTGGCACGTCTCCGGCGACGTCCCGTTCGACGTCGAACTGGAGCGGCCCTGTGACCTCACCCCGGGCGTGCACACCCTTGAGGTCATCGTCGACGGCGACATTTGCGTCGCCGTCGTCGACCGTCAGGTGGCGCTCAGCGCCAGGATTTACGACCTCGCTTCCGGACGGATCGGCGTCTTCGCCGGCGAAGGAAACGTCACTGTCACCGAACTTGAGATACGTCAGCGCACCGACAACTGAATACTCCGCCCTACCCCAACCAACCTCTGTTCCAATCAAGGGAGATTGCCGCAATGAAGAAACTATTCCGTGCTGCCGCCGTCGCAGCCGTCGCAGCCTTGGCGTTGACGGCCTGCGGCGGCGGAGGGAGCACCAGCGACCCCGCCAACGTCAGCCCCACCGGGGAGATCAAACCCCGCGAAATATCGTGGCTCCTCTCCAGACCCGCCGATGGAGCGGTGATCAACATCATGAAGAAGCTCGCCGATGACTACGCCAAGGACCACCCGGGCTTCGCACTGAACCTCATCACCACCCCGGACCGCCCCTCCTACATCCAGAAACTCGAAACCCTGGCCGCGGCAAACAAGCTCCCCGAGCTGTTCGACACGGACGCCACCCCCTTCGCCCAGCAGCTGGCGAAGCAAGGCAAGATGGTGGACGCCGACAAGCTGCTGAAGTCGCTGGACCTCTATGACGACTACCGCCCCGGCGCGCTGGACTACCAACGCTTCGACGACGGCTCCCTGTACATGATCCCGTTCCAGTTCGAGCTGGAATTCATCTGGTACAACAAGGCCTTGCTGGAAAAAGCCGGCGTGGCTGTGCCTGCGTCCTTGGACGACGTCCCCGCGATGTGCACCGCTTTGCGCAACGCAGGAATCACGCCGATCGCCATCGACGGGCAGGACCAGTGGCCGCTGGAACGCTACGTCGCGTACCAGCCGTTCCGGGCCGCTGGACCGGATTTCGTCCAGAAACTGAAGAAGGGCGAGGCTGCGTTCAGCGATCCCGCGGGCCAAAAGACTGTTCAATGGATGGCTGAACTCGGTAAGGCCAAGTGCTTCCAGGATGGTTTCTCCGCGCAAGGCTACTCGGACGCGCAGAACCAGTTCACCTCCGGCCAGGCCGCGATGTACAACATCGGCACGTGGGAGCTGCCCAGCCTGGCAACCGACAAGCTCAACCCCGATGTCCGGGACGACATCGACTTCTTCACCCTTCCCACCACGTCGGGTTCCGTGACGGCGGCCAACGAGTTCGTCTCACCCTCCGGCATCGGCATGGCAGTGAACTCAAAGACGTACGATCCGCTGGTCAGCGACTTCCTGAAGTTTGCTTTAGAGAAGTACCCGGCAGAATACGCGGCCACCGGAGCGCTCTCCCCCACCACCAATGTGCAGACAACCGTCCCCGCGAACGCCACCCCGCTGTATAAGAAGGCACTCGAAACGGCCAACACACTCGGGGAGAAGCAGGCCATGCCGTGGGACACCCAGCTGGATCCCACCACCAACGGGCGCCTGCAACAAGAGCTCGTCCTCCTGGTCCAAGGCAACATCACGCCCGAACAGTTCACCAAGACCATGGACGACGCCATCAAGCAGAACGCGCCCAAGTTCTTCAAGTAAACCCAAGCGGCGGGGGCCGATAAGGCCCCCGCCCGAAAGGCCCACCATGCTTCCCAACAGGTCAAGGACCTCAGTCCTGGTTTTCCTGCTCCCACCCCTGCTGCTCTACTGCGCAGCTGTCCTCTTCCCGATTCTTCAATCCCTGTTCCTGAGCTTCTTCTCCTGGAACGGCATCAGCGACATGGAATTCGTAGGTCTTGCCAACTACGTCCGAATGCTGACTGCTGATGACATCTTCTGGCGCTCCTTCTTCAACGCCCTCATCTACCTGGCCATTTGCTTGGTCCTGCAATTGGGCGGTGCACTGGTTGTCGCCAGCCTGCTCACTTCCCTGCGCCGGGGACGTGAACTGATCAAGACCCTGTATTTGCTCCCTGCCGTGATCTCCACGGTCGCCATTGCGTTCCTCTTCGTCCGTATCTACTCCATTGATCCAGTCGGACTGCTGAACCAGCTGCTGCACTGGGTGGGGCTGGGTTCCTTTGAACGGGCCTGGTTGTCCGACGTCAACACCGTCCTGGCCGCCGTCTCCGCCCCGGAAGGATGGCGGTTCACCGGGCTTTACATGCTCATCATTTACGCGGCACTGATCGCCGTGCCCAAGGAACTCGAAGAAGCCGCGGTCCTGGACGGCGCTTCGAAGTGGACGCTCTTCACCAAGATCCGCTTCCCCTACATACGACCCGTCTGGATTACCACCACCATCATGGCCACCACGTACGGCTTGCGGGGCTTCGACATCCCCTACCTCATGACCAACGGCGGCCCGGGACAATCCTCCGAGCTGCTCACTACCTATATGTACAAGACAGCCTTCACCAGCACGGATTTTGGCTACGCAAGCACCATCTCCGTCTTCATCGTGATCGAGTGCCTCGTCGCCGTCGGCCTCATCTTGTTCATGCTCAAGCGGAAGGCAGATTAATGATCACCCAGACAGCACCGGCTACTCCGCGCGCTTCGGCTCCGTCTTCCCCGGTTCATCAGCGACGGCGGCGGAAGCCAAGCTTGTACCGAACGCTCTCGCGGGTCCTGATCATGCTCATCGTGATCGTCCAGGTCTACCCGCTCGCCTGGCTGTTCCTGACCAGCCTGCGGACAGAACACGACTTTGCCACGGGCGATCCGTTCGCGCTTCCCAGCTCCTTGACCTGGGAGAACTACGCCCGGGCCTTCGAAACAGGTGACCTCGGACGGAACATCCTGAACAGTTTCATCGTCACCATGGGCGCCAACATCCTCATCGTCTTGTTCGGCATGATGGCCGCCTACGCCATCCAGGTCCTTGGGTTCCGCCTCAGCAAATTGGTCCGGGGCCTCTTCCTGATCGGGATCATTGTTCCCGTCCAGATCGCTTTGGTCCCGCTGTTCATCGACTACTCCGCCGTGAACCTGCTGGACACCTACCAGTCGATGATCATTCCGCTGGCCGGTTTCGCCCTGCCGATGTCCATCTACCTTTTCTCGTCCTTCTTCGAATACATTCCGCGGGAAACCTACGAGGCAGCATCACTGGATGGGGCTGGCCCGTACAGGATCTTTGGCCTGATCACGCTGCCTTTGTCCCTCAACACGGTGGTCACCGTGGTGTTGGTGAACAGTATCTTCATCTGGAACGACTTCATCTTCGCCAACACGTTTGTTCTTTCCGAAGACCTCAAGACCATCCCGCTGGGCCTGCAGAACTACATCGGCGCCATGGGCAAGGTCGATTGGACGGCAACTTTCGCCGCCGTCTGCGTGACCATCACGCCGTTGCTGCTGGTGTTCCTGGTCCTTAACAAGGCCATGATCCAAGGCCTTGAGAGCGGAGCGAACAAGGGATGACGCCCATGGCAGCCGGATATACTCCTGATGGAGGACAGATGATTTCGCAGGAGAGAGAGTCAGGCAACGCGGCCGCCCAGGGCGTTCCTGTCAAGAAAAGCCACGCCCATCCGGTGACCCTCCGCGAAGTTGCTGAACTGGCCGGCGTGTCCACTGCCACGGTCTCCCTGGTGATCAACAAGAAGAAAAACGCCCGCATTGCCGACGAAACCCGTCAACGCGTCACCGCGGCGATCACCCAACTGGGCTACCGTCCCAACGCCATGGCCCAAACGTTGGTGAGCGGCACGTCCAAGTTCATAGGACTGGTTGCCGACGGCGTAGCCACTACGCCCTTCGCCGGCCAAATCATTCATGGGGCCCAGGACGAAGCCTGGAAACATGGCTACGCGCTGCTGATCGCGAACACCGAGGGCAATCAAGAGCTCGAAAAAGATGCGATTGCCATGATGTTGGAGTACAAAGTACGCGGCATCCTGTATTCCACCTGGTTCCACCGCCCCACCGACATCCCGGCAACCCTCCGGGAATCGGATTTTGTCCTGGTCAACTGTTTCTCCCCGGAGGCCGGAGCTGCCAGGGCCGTGGTCCCGGACGAAACACAGGGCGGGCAATCGGCTACGGAACTCCTCCTCCGCGGTGGCCACCGCCGCATCGCCTTCATTAATGCCACCACCCCCGCACCGGCCCGGGACGGACGACTCCAGGGATACAAGGACGCACTCGACGCCGCCGGAATTCCCTTCGATCCCGCGCTGGTGCTGGAGGCCTACCCCGATCAGGAGGGCGGCTACGGCGCCACTGGCGACCTGCTCAAGCTCGAGGTCTGTGCGGTGTACTGCTACAACGACCGCATGGCCATGGGACTTTACGATGGCCTGCGGGAAAACGGGCTGTCCATTCCGGACGACATGGCCGTGGTGGGTTTCGATAACCAGGAAGTCATCGCAGCCCACCTGCGTCCGCCGCTGTCCACAGTGTCATTGCCTCACTACGAATTGGGCGCTGCGGGCGTGCGCATGCTCTTGGGCCTCGACGCCGCTCCCCTGGAGTCGGCTGTCAAGATCCAATGCCCGCCGGTTGAGCGCGCGTCCGTTGCAGTGCATTCACCAGCCCAGTAATCCCTTCGTTGCCCTTCGGCGTCAGTGGGAATAGCGTTGAGGTGGAAGCCCAGTGGTCCCCCATCACTGGGCTTCCCTTTGGACCCGTCCCCCCTGGAAGGAAACTTGCTTGATCGGCTCTTTGGAAGCGACGGGTTCAGCGGACCAATTGACCGGCCTTGTCGGTGTCGCCGCGCAGGTTATCGAAGCCCTTGGCGAATGGGGCGTGGGCTTGCTGACGCTGCTGGAGACAGTCTTTCCCCCGATTCCCAGCGAGGTCATCCTCCCCCTGGCCGGATTCCTTACCCAGCAAGGCAGCATCAGCCTGCTCCTGGTGTTCCTCACCAGCACCCTTGGAGCGTACGCAGGAGCACTGTTGTTGTATTGGCTGGGATACAAGGTAGGGCTGGAACGGTCCATCAACCTGTTGTCGAAACTTCCCCTGGTTGATCGTGAGGATTTCGAGAATGCCGCCAAATGGTTCGAACGTCACGGCAAGTCGGCCATCTTCTTCGGCAGGCTTTTGCCCGGCGTTCGCAGCCTCATTTCCCTCCCGGCAGGCGCCGAAAGCATGAACCTGGTCACCTTCAGCATCTTCACGATTGCCGGGACCGGGCTGTGGAACGCCTTGCTCATTGGCCTGGGCGCGTTGCTTGGCAAGCAATACCACTTAGTGGACCAGTACTCACGATTCCTCAACTACGCCGTGTACGCAGGTGTGGCCGCTTTCGTGGCATGGCTCATTGTCCGCAAGGTACGACGAGGCAAGGAAAACGCCCAGTAGGGCAGAGCCGCCCTAATTGATAATTTCACCGCGCTCGTTGGCCAGGAGTGTTGCCAATCGTTCCTTCCAGGCCTGCAGCGCCTCGGGTGCCAGCCGTGTCCAGTCGGTGACTTCGCCAATGACCCTGAGTGGTGCGCTGCTGCGATATGACCGGGTGGGATTGCCGGGAAACTTCTTGTCGGTTACGTTCGGGTCGTTTTCGAAGGGCCCGGTCGGTTCGACGGCGTAGACGCGCGGCTCAGCGTCGCCGGCGGCAAGTTCGGCGGCGAGTCCCGCACCATCTCGAAGAGCCGTGAAATAGATGTGGTTCATCACGACTTCGGGACGGTAGTTGGACCTGAACCCTGCGCCCAGGAAATCACCCTCCCGAAGATTGGCCTTTGTTCCGTGAAAGAACGGTCCTTTGTCCAGCGGTTGGTTCACAGCTACAGCCTCTTCCGCACGGCAGAACGGTCGATGCGAAGCTCGTCAAAAAGCGCCGACACGGGGTCGTGTTCTCCGCGCTCCAGGAGCGCCTCGATAAGGTTGGCGGCGGTGATCTGCCGGGACTTTTGATCCACGGCATGCTTGAGCATACTGGCCATGGTCTCCTTGGCCCCCGAACTGAACGGCGGCTTCCTCCCCTTCGTAGGCATGGTTGCCCGCTTGAGGTCCTTGGTTTCGAGTCCGATGCTCTTCAGGGCAGTGGCATCCAGCCGCGAAGCTGCCTTCCGGGCGTCTTCCAGGCTGACGCCAAGGACCGCTTCCGGACCCGGTTCGTGGAGCGCACCCAGAAGGAGGTGCTCCGTTCCCATTCGTTTGTCGCCCCGGCTTCGGGCTTCTTCCATGGCGTACCCAACGATCCTTCGGGTGTCATGGGCAAATTGTTCAAACATGGCTCAACTCATTCCCGGTATTTAGCGTGTATCGATTGTCGTGAAACGCCCAGGGCGTCACCGATCTGCTCCCACGTCCAACCCTGTTCGCGGGCCGCCCCTACGTGGACTGCTTCGACCTGTTCGGCCAGGCGGTGAAGGGCTCCCACCGCGCGTAAGCCGATAGCGGGGCTCGTCGAACGAATCTGTTCGGAGAGTTCATCAGCATTCATATCCGTCAGGCTAGACTGACAGAATTCGTCTGTCAATGCAGACTGACAAAGCCTCGTGGCACCGCTTCGCCCAGACAGCCAGGCTCAAGGAGGAATCTGACGTGCCTTTGCGCTCCCACGGAAGCCTGGCAATGAACCTGACACTTGACGGCCGCACACAAGAGCTGATCCGCCTTCCCACGTCGCACCACTGCGCTCTGTCAGTTCAGTCGCTGAGTGAGGTCAGTTCAGTCGCTGAGTGAGGTGAACTTCGACGGCGTCACCGTCGCCCTTCCCAATGGCTTTGCGGACAGGAGCAGCCACCGGGAGTTTGTGCGTACCGTCTCCCAGCGCCATGAAGGCCCCGGTGAATGGGTGTCCGTCTACGGTGCCGGCCACTTTGACCAGTCCACGGGTTCCAAAGATCTTCGCAGAATCGGGGAGCTGGACACACGTCCAAGTGTCACCTGATCGGACTTTGCCGAGCCGGGCAACGAAGGTGATGTCCAGTGGTTGTGGTTCTGCCATCTTCTCTTCTCCTCCTTATGGGGAGCGCTGTACCGGACACCCTCCCCATGGCGATTCTGACTCGTCCCTGACGCGTTGCCAACGAACGCCCGCGCGCTCATCGCTAGGATAAGACGAAACTGAAATCAGGGAGGCTTGGTGTTGTGGGGGAACAGCCTGATATGAGTAGCGCCCGAAAACGACACGGGGTGAGCTTCGGTGTCCGTTTGCCGTGCCGGCTGTCAACAGCTTTGACTGTGCCGGGATCCGCGCGAGTACGCTTCCCCGAGCCTCCTGCGCAAACCCGATCCGCCCACCCGCATAACGAGAAATGAATATGGAACTTCTTGACGCACACACTGTTGTGATCACTGCCGTACTCCTGGTCCACATCACAGGGGTGATGATCGTGGCCGCCTCAATTGCCGGCCTGGTGATCTCACTCTTCGTCGTCGTCCTCGCTGTGCATGCTGTCCGAACCATGTGGGAACTGACGCAAACCTGGCGTGGTAGAGGACGATTCATCGGAGATTTCAGTAAGTTTCTTCGTTCCGTGAGTTCAGCAGCCCTCGCTACGCGTCCGATGATAATCGCGGTACGACAGAGGGTCAGCCAGCGAGGCTTCAACAGAAGAGCCGAGTGAAGTAATCGGCCGAGGAGACACCTTCCCGGGTTCGGGTGAGGCGTGCTGCAGAAAGAGCGATCATTCGTATCACGAACGGCCACTGGCAAGCGGCCGGGGCGGAGTCTCGGCTCAGGTCATTGACTTGTGCCACTCCATACTGGCTGGTTAGCGTCGGTCATCGGATAAGTGACGCCACAACGAAAGGGCGGCTTCTTGGGGGCAGCATTCAGCACGGCCATGTTCAGCATCGCTTTCCTGGTCGTTGCCGGACTCCTGAAGATGTTGGCTTCACAGATCGAGGCGGGGCAGTCCAGACCGAATCCGACTTTCGGCATCAGGTCCAAGGCGACCATGGCCTCCGAAGAAGCCTGGATGGCTTCCCATGAGGCATCCTTGAGGATTCTGAAAGGGACAGCCGTCTTCTTGCTCGTGTGCACGGCAGCCTTGTGGGTTCTCTTCGCGGTCCTGCCCAAGGATGACGCCAGCGTGCCGTTGATCTTCTTCAGTGGCCTTGGCTTCACTGCAGTCCTGGTCGTGCTTCTCATGCGTATGTCCGTCAAGGCTGATGCTGTCGCAACCAAGATCGACTCGGCTGCACGGTCCAAGGCCATCGGGCGTTTCTGAATCGCCTGCGGCGTGCAGACGGACACGACCGCCCGGAATCATGCCAGGATTTTGCCGGTGCGGGAGTCTTGAGTTTTTCCTGAGCGACTGTTGACTGAACACTGGATTGGTTCTTGATCCTGGCCCGGCACAGTAGTTCTTGTCAGCCAGAGAGGCTGACAAGACGGCCGGCCGAACACGGTGGCCACCCGAAAGGAAACCGATTCAGATGGCCATCACCCTCAAGACCACCTCCGGCAAGATCCTCGCCTCCGTCGCACTGGTCGGCACCGCAGCCGCCGTCGCCGGCATGGGCACCTACGGCGCGTTCACCTCCTCCACCTCCGCCTCCCAGGCCGTCACCGCAGGAACCGTCACCATCGCCCTGGGCACCGGAGCCTCCAACACATTGAACGTCCCGGTCGCCGGCCTGCTGCCCGGCGACAAGGTCGAAAAGCTCGTCACTCTGGCCAACACCGGCAACTCGGACCTGAACAACGTCACCCTCACCACCTCCGCCGGCGCCACCGGATCCCTGCTCACCACCGACGTGACCAACGGCCTGCAACTGAGCATCGAAAACTGCTCCGTCGCCTGGACCGGCACCGCAGCCCCCTACAGCTGCGCCGGCACCAAAACCACCGTCCTGGCCAACGGCCCCGTGATCGCAGCAAACAAGGTCCTGAACAACCTGACCTCCCTGACCTCGACCAAAACCGACAACCTCAAGGTCACCACCGCGTTGCCCGCCACCGCGAACAACGACTTCCAGGGCGCCGCCTCCACCGTCGGATTCTCCTTCACCGGCACCCAACGCACCGAAACCACCAAGTAAGCACCACCTGAATCCCCGCGAGGGGTTCACCCCATAGGCCCCGGGGGCCGGCCGGCATGCCCTTCCGGCCGGTCCCCGGCCCATTTCCCGGGCAAGTCGCGAGGCCGGAATGCTCGCCACCGTCCGGACCATAGACCCAAAGAAATCAGCCCCGGAAAGCGCCCCAGAGCTCCAGGCAGCAGGCAGTGAGCGACCCCGCATGGGAGATTTTCCGGTCTTGAGCGGACCTTGAGTGTTCACCAAGGCCTTTCCTGAGGCTGCTGGGGCACAGTTGACGTTGGGACAGTTGAATTGAACGAACACGCTAAAGGGACGGAAACACGCACATGCAGGGCAAAGGCATCATCTGGCAAGTACCAGCCATCATCCTGGCTGTCGTGCTGCTGATGATCAGCGTCCCCGCCTCGCCGGCCCATGCAAAGTTCAACGACACCGATACAGGCGCAATGGCAGTCACCGCGGCCCGAATCCCGGCCCCGGCAGCGAACACGGTGACCGTGACCAAGAGCTGCGATTCATTCCTCTGGTTCGCCCAGGCCAAAATCAGCGTCGGTAATTTCAGTGCCGTCGCCTACGCGAACTACCACGAGCTGAAGATCATCGACCCTGATGGCGTTGTACAGTTCACCGGCGATCTGAGCAAGAACTCCGGGAAGTCCTACAGCTCAGGAGTCCAAAGCGTGAGCAATCTGTCCGGGACGTGGACCTACCAGATCCGCGGCTATTACAAGGTTCCAAACTCCACCAACGCCTGGGCTGGCCAGCCCCTCACCGGCACCCTGAACTGTCCCTGAAGTCCGGCTTTCGGAATCGTCGGGATCCTCTACGCCGTCTGATGCCGCTGCCCCATTGCGAGCGTCTCCGTCTGCGCAGGTAGGGTCAGCATGAAAATCATTGGGGACGGGAACGCCGTAGATGGCTCGAGTCCGGTTCGGTCAGGGTAGCCACCAAGGACGGCTCCCAGGTCGGCTATACGGTGGTTGAGCCTGCAGCGCCTACTCGCACGCCGCGGATGGGTCTCCGCGGGAATGGTCTTCGGACTGGACGAAGGCGACCCAGAACTCTTCTACCAGTTCACGCAGTCAGCCCTCAACGGGCGCTAAGCCGCAGACCTGGATTCCGCAGCGCTCCCCTGCGCCCGCGCTATCTCGCCCTGGCCGGCCTCTCCAGATGGGCTCAGGAGTCAGTGGTCACGTCCGAGGCCTGCCCGTTCAGTCTTGGCGCCTTGGGGCCCGCCCCTCCGGGCCCGGAGCTTCGGGCCGATGGACTGCCCCAGCACAAGCCACCCAATCGTCACCACAAACGCGACATTGCCGAGGGCCGGGTCGCCGCCTGTGACACCGTTGATCAGCAGGAACCACACCACAATGTCGGCCACGACAATGGCCAAAGTGACCGGCCACAACGGGCGACGCCACGCATACATTCTCTGACCCAGCATTTTCGGCCCCCCAACAGTTAATGCTCCACGGCCCCTCGGCCCGTGCTCAGTGCCCAGTCTTCAGAGAAGGCAACGGTGCCGCAAGTCATACGACACGAAAAACCCCTCCATCCCGGGCAAAATCGCCGGAATGGAGGGGTTAGTGGAGCCCCCTGTCGGATTCGAACCGACGACCCCCGCTTTACAAGAGCGGTGCTCTGGCCAACTGAGCTAAGGAGGCGTGCTCCGGAATACCCGGAGCAAAGCGCGAAAGAGCGCTAGATAAGGTTAGCCCAGACCATCCCCGTCAACGAAATTCGCCGGAACAACAGCGGCCGGCCACCCGAAAACAAAGGGTGACCGGCCGCCGTCGTACATTCCCGGGCTAGCCCTTGGCGGTGATTGCCGTCTGGATCTCGGCGTTCAGGTCGGTGCTGCCGTCCCACTGCTTGCCGTCGATGAACACGGTGGGCGTGCCGGTGATACCGATCGCCGCAGCCTCCTGCGTGGCAACCTTCACCCACGGACGGAACTGTTTGCTGTCAACGCAGGTGTCGATGTTGGCTGCACCAACCTCGGTGGCCATCTTCTTCAGGTCGTTGTCGGAAATGCCCGCTCCGCCTTCAGCCGGCTGGCGTTCAAAGAGCAAGTTGAAGAAGTCCGCGTATTTTTCCGGGGATGAGTTCACTACGCACGCAGCAGCGTTGGCTGCGCGGGAGGAGTAGTTGGTGGTGGACTGCCGGTCCAGGAAGCCGAGGGGACGGTATTCGAGGGAGATCTTGCCTTCATTGCGGAGATTGGTCAGGGACTCTCCGTAAGTGGTCTCGAACCGCTTGCACACGGGGCAGATGAAGTCGATGTAGGCAACAACCTTGACGGGCTTGCCGGCTTCGGCTTCGCCGCCCGGGACCGTCACGGTTGCAGGCGGGGTGGCCGCAGGGCTGGGAACGTCTGCCACGTTGACGGTGGCGGGTTCGGACTTAACAACTTCACTGTTGGCCAACAGTGTGACGCCACCGTGCACGTTGCCGTTGGCCGGCGTCGGGCCTTGGTCGGCGATGGGTGCGTTGTTCTGCGCCTGGCCGATGACCACGAACGCCACCACCGCGATGATGACGACAACGGCAACCACAATGCCCCAGCCAACCAGAAGCTTGCTGCGCTTGTCCTTTTTCAGCTGGGCTTCGCGGATTTCGCGCGCTCTTTCCCGTGCCTGGGCGGTGCGTTCGGCCTTGGACAGGCGTGGTTCGTTTGCGGGGCTCATCAGTTCCTCGGGGTACTCGACGTCATAGTGCATAGCTAGGGCAACGGGGTCAGTTTACGGGAGCAAACTTGAAGATCTGCCGCAGACCTTCCTGCCCGGTAGTTGAACGATCAAGTGCCAGGGAAGATTCCGCCGGTAGGCTGGGAGTTGAGTCACAGCAACCCCAGGGAGCGTTAATGCAGGATTTGGCAAGCGAAAAACTCAAGACCGAGGACGGCGTCCGGGCTTCTCCCGTCAAGAAGCCCACGGCAACCAAGTTCGACTTCATGGTGGTCTCCAACAGGTTGCCCGTCGATCGCATCAGCGATGACAACGAAGAAAGCGGTTGGCGGCGTTCGCCCGGCGGCCTGGTGACGGCGCTCGCGCCGATGATGACGAAGTCCGACGGCGCGTGGGTGGGTTGGCATGGCGCCCCCGATGAGACGGTGCGCCCCTTCAGCCACGAAGGAATGGACCTTATCCCGGTGCAACTGAGCAGCGACGATGTCGAGCTGTTCTACGAGGGCTTCTCCAACGCGACCATTTGGCCGCTCTACCATGACGTAATCGCGCCGCCTGAATTCCACCGTACGTGGTGGGATTCCTACCGCAAGGTCAACCGTAAGTTTGCCGACGCCGTCGCCCGCCACGCCGCGGACGGCGCCACTGTCTGGGTGCAGGACTACCAACTCCAGCTGGTTCCACGCCTGCTGCGTGAGGCCCGCCCGGACCTCAAGATCGGCTTCTTCAACCACATTCCCTTCCCGCCGCCGGAGATCTTCGCCCAGCTGCCGTGGCGCAGGGAAATCATTGACGGTTTGCTCGGCGCGGACCTCCTGGGCTTCCAGCGGCCCAGCGACGCCGGCAACTTCATGCGTTCGGCCCGCCGCTTCCTGGGCGCCAGCGTCAAACAGCAGCAGGTCCACGTGAAGGGTCCCGACGGCGAGGTGACGCACATCGCCCGGGCACAGGCGTTCCCCATCTCCATCGATGTCGCCCAGATCCGCGAGCTCGCAGCCAACCCGGAGATCATCGAGCGCGCCAAGCAGATCCGCAAAGACCTGGGCAACCCCAAAACCATCCTCCTTGGCGTGGACCGGCTGGACTACACCAAGGGCATCCGACACCGCCTAAAGGCCTTCGAGGAACTCCTGGCTGACGGGCACATCAAGGTGGAGGACGCCACGCTGATCCAGGTGGCAAGCCCCAGCCGCGAACGCGTCGAGCAGTACAGGCTCCTTCGCGAGGAGATCGAAGGCACCGTGGGCCACATCAACGGCACCTACGACACCATCCAGAACACGGCTGTCCGATACCTGCACCACAGTTACCCGGTGGAAGAAATGGTGGCGCTCTACCTCGCTGCGGACGTCATGCTGGTCACCGCCCTGCGCGATGGCATGAACCTGGTGGCCAAGGAATACGTCACCGCCCGTTCCGAGGATGACGGCGCGTTGGTCCTGAGCGAATTCGCCGGCGCTGCCGACCAACTCAAGCAGGCGCTCCTGATCAACCCGCACGACATCGACGGACTCAAGTCCACCGTCCTGCGGGCCATCAACATGCCCGCCAAGGAAGCGCGCCGCCGCATGAAGCTGATGCGCAAGCAAATCCTGGACCACGACGTCGATCACTGGTCGGCTGAGTTCCTTGCCGCCCTGGAAGAAAAGGTAGTGCGCGATGACAGCTGAGAATCTGTCCCTCCCGCCGGAACTGTTGGAGGCTATCCGCAACATCGCCGACACGGAGCATCTCCTGGTGGCCCTCGATTTCGACGGCACGCTCTCCCCCATCGTCGACCGCGCTGAGGACGCGCGCCCCCTTCCAAGGTCAGCAGCGGCTTTGGAGGCCCTCGCCGAACTTCCGCGTACGACGACGGCACTCATCTCGGGCCGGGCGCTGGAAAGCTTGCGGCTGGTCGCGTCGCCTCCGGCCAACACGCTGCTGATCGGCAGCCACGGGGCGGAAGTCTGGCTTGGTGAAGGGTCCCTGGGCCTGGAGCTGGACGACGAACAACGCACCAAGCTGGCCGCGGTCCGCGAGGTCCTGGCCGAAATAGTGAATATCGCTCCGGGGACGTTGCTCGAAGACAAACCCGCCGGCGTCGTCCTCCACACAAGGATGGCCGACGACGACGTTGCGGAAGACGCCGTCGAGGCAGCTACCAGGGTGCTGCGCGAGCACCCTGGTGTGTACCTCAAAACCGGCAAGCGGGTGCTGGAAACCTCAGTGGTCCACGCGTCCAAGGGTGAGGCCGTGGAATTCCTGCGCCAGGCCACCGGCGCTACGGCCATCCTGTTCGCCGGGGACGACGTCACCGACGAGGATGCTTTGGGCCGGCTGCTGGGCGATGACGTGGGCATCAAAGTTGGCTTGGACTTCACCCAGGCCCAGTACAGGGTGGAAGCGCCGGTGCACGTGGCGGAGTTGCTGGAAGCGTTGCTGAAGGAGCGTCGGCGGGTTACCGCCGAGGCGTAGCGTGTGAGCAGCGCAACATGTGACGTTCGTAACATTTAGGTAGTTAGTCAAAAAGTCTGACATACTCTTGGATGTGATGTGACGCACAGAACCGTGCGACGTCACACGATCCTCCCCGGCCATTGGCCGGGGAGTTCAACTGAAGAAAATGAACCATTCACAACGGATCGTCCGGCACGTACCTGCCGGTGAAGGGATTGATAACTGTGGCTACAGTTACTTTTGATAACGCTACGCGTCTGTACCCGGGCACAGATAAGCCCGCCGTCGATAAGCTCAACATCGACATCGCCGATGGCGAATTCCTGGTCCTCGTTGGACCCTCCGGTTGCGGTAAGTCCACCTCCCTGCGCATGCTCGCAGGCCTTGAGGACGTCAACGCCGGCCGCATCCTGATCGGTGACCGCGACGTCACGGACGTTCCGCCGAAGGACCGCGACATCGCGATGGTCTTCCAGAACTACGCGCTGTACCCCCACATGACTGTTGCGGACAACATGGGCTTCGCACTGAAGATCGCCGGCATTTCCAAAGAAGAGCGCGCCGAGCGTGTCCGCGAAGCAGCCAAGCTTCTCGACCTTGAGCAGTACCTGGACCGCAAGCCGAAGGCACTCTCCGGTGGTCAGCGCCAGCGTGTTGCCATGGGCCGTGCAATCGTCCGTAACCCGCAGGTCTTCCTCATGGACGAACCGCTGTCCAACCTTGACGCAAAGCTCCGCGTCCAGACCCGTACGCAGATCGCATCCCTGACCCGCCGCCTCGGCGTCACCACGGTTTACGTGACGCACGACCAGGTCGAAGCAATGACCATGGGTGACCGCGTGGCTGTGTTGAAGGACGGCCTCCTCCAGCAGGTTGACACCCCGCGCAACCTGTACGACCGCCCGCAGAACGTCTTCGTTGCAGGCTTCATCGGCTCCCCGGCCATGAACCTCCTGGAACTCCCCGTCGTCGACGGCGGCGTCCAGTTCGGCGGAACGGTTTACCCCGTGCCGCGTGACGTCCTCGAAGAAGCTCACGGCCAGACCGTCACCGTCGGCTCCCGTCCGGAAGACCTCGAGACCGTCGGCAACGGCGAAGGCCTCCAGGTTGAGGTTGACGTTGTCGAAGAACTCGGCGCCGACGCTTACGTCTACGGCCACACCATCCTCGATGGCAAGAGCCACGACATCGTTGCACGCGTCGACGGTCGTCGCCCCCCGATGAAGGGCGAGTCCATCTTCGTTCGTCCGCAGTCCGGCCACGTGCACCTGTTCGACACGAAGACCGGCCTCCGCCTGGGCGACTAGTCCCACCGGCAGTCACATAACTCCGCATGAAAGCGGCCCGACCCCTCCAGGTCGGGCCGCTCTCGCGTTAACCTTTCTCCCAGAAAGAACGGCATGAACACGACGGACAACCTGATCCCCCGCCCCTCCCACGTCGCACTCCTGGATGGCCCGGCCTTCACGCTTGCTTCCACAGCACGGATCACCGCGGTCGGTTCCGCCGCGCCGGTCGGTGAACAGCTCGCTGCGCTTCTGCACAGTGGCACCGGTTTCGAGCTGCCCCTCGTTGCGGACACCCGCCCCGGCGACATCGCCCTGGAGTTGACCGAAACCTTCGACGGCGGCCCGGAAGCTTATGCCCTTACCGCCGCCGAAGATGGAGTACAGCTCACGGCCTCCACTGCCGCTGGACTCTTCAACGGAGTGCAGACACTCCGGCAGCTTTTCCCGGCGGCTATCGAAGGCGCTGACCGCAGCGACGATACCTGGGTGATTCCCGCCGTCGAGATTGCCGATGCTCCCCGGTTCGCGTATCGCGGACTGATGCTGGACGTTGCCCGCAGCTTCTTCACGGTGGAGGAGGTCAAGGCCCAGATCGATGTCATGACCCAGTTCAAGTTGAACGCCCTGCACCTGCACCTCACGGACGACCAAGCGTGGCGTATTGAAATCCACGAACCGGAACAAAATCCGTCGGGTTTGCCCTATGCCCAGCTGACCGCCTTGGGCGGACAAGGCGCAGTGGAAGTCCCCACCGCCGCACCGGCCCGCGGGCGCCACGGGTTCTACACGCAGCAGGATTTCAGGGACATCCAGGCCTACGCCGCAACCAAGAACGTGCTGGTAGTGCCGGAAATCGACCTCCCTGGCCACGTCAACGCCGCCCTTGCCGCTATTCCGCAGCTCAACCCGGACGGCGCAGCCAAACCGATGAGCACCACCGCGGAGGTGGGGTGGTCAACCCTCACCGCCGACCTGCCTGCCACCTACGAGTTCGTCCGCGAAGTCCTTGGCCAGCTCGCTGCCATCACAGCGGGTCCCTACCTCCATATCGGTGGCGACGAGGCGAAGGTCACCGACCACGACGATTACGTTGCCATGGTGCAGCAGTTCGTTCGGATCGGTGCTGAGACAGGCAAAACCGTGGTGGGCTGGAACGAATTTGCCGCCGTCGAGCTTCCGGAAGGTGCCGTGATCCAGTACTGGCACGGCGATTTCGCCCCCGTGGTGCGGCAGGCAGAACAGGCTGGCTCACAGGTGATCATGTCTCCCGCCGCCAACACCTACCTGGACCAAAAGTACGCCTCGGACAGCCCCATCGGACTTGAATGGGTGGAGGGCGGCCCCTTTACCTGGTCCGAGTACTACAACTGGGATCCTGCCCAGGGCGGGCTCACGGACCAGCAGATCCTGGGCGTCGAAGGGCCGCTGTGGACTGAAACCGTCCGCGACAACCAGCAGGCACAGTGGCTCCTCTACCCACGGGCTGTTTCCCTGGCCGAAGTCGCCTGGTCCGGACAGGAGGTCCGCAACGCCGGTGACTTCCGACGTCGGTTGGGCGCCTTGGGTGCCCGGCTCGCCAAGCAGGGTGTCGTCTTCCAGGAAGCACCCGACGTCGAATGGTCTGCGAAGCCGGAGTATCCCTTTGCCGAAGCGTCAGCCATCAGCGCCAAGTACGGAACAATTGAGGCATGAGCGAGCAAAACGAAGCCCAGTGGCACGACGAACCTACCGACTACGGGCAGATCGGCAAGCTCCCCCGCACTGAAGCGGCCAGTGCCCAGGACACTGCACCGCCTGCCAGCGTCATCGGTTCCCTGAACATTACGGCGGCTGCGGCTGATCCGGAGCTGCTGGACCTGCCGTGGCATATCGCCCTGGAGGACTGGCCCGCCGAGAACCTTGCGGCGCTCCCCCGCGGTATCTCCCGGCACATCGTGCGGTTCGCGCACTTGGGCGGTTCGGTGATCGCCATCAAGGAAACGTCGGAGCACGTTGCACGACACGAGTACCACATGCTGCGCAAGCTGGCACGGTTGGACGTTCCCTGCGTGGAGCCGGTGGCCGTGATCACCGGACGCACCACCGCGGACGGGCGCCCGCTGAACCCTGTGCTGGTAACCCGGCACCTCAAGTTCTCCATGCCGTACCGTGCGTTGTTCTCCCAGATGCTCCGCAAGGACACCCTGACCCGGCTCATTGACGCACAGGCCCTGCTGCTGGTTCGCCTGCACCTTGTGGGCTTCTACTGGGGTGACGTTTCACTGTCCAACACGTTGTTCCGCCGTGATGCCGGCGCCTTCGCCGCCTACCTGGTGGACGCCGAAACCGGCGAGCTCTACCCGGACCTGTCCATGGGCCAGCGCGAATACGACCTCGAAATCGCCAGGGTGAACATCGCCGGTGAACTGATGGACCTGCTGGACGGCGGACTCATCGAAGAAAAGGTGGACCCAGTCGCCACCAGCGAGCTGATCATGGACAGCTACCGTCGGCTCTGGACTGAGCTGACCGAGAAGGAATCCTTCGAACTCGGCGAAAGGTGGCGCGTGGCCGCCCGCATCCGCCGCCTCAACGAGCTGGGCTTCGATGTGGAGGAATACGCCATCAAGACCACGGCGGACGGCTCAACCATCCAGCTCCAGCCGAAGGTCGTCGACGCCGGTCACCACCAGCGCCGCTTGCTGCGCCTCACCGGACTGGACGCCCAGGAGAACCAGGCCCGCAGGCTGCTGAACGACATGGACCAGTTCCGGGCGGACAACAACCCGGATCTCGACGAGGAAATCAGCGCCCACATCTGGGTCAGCCAGATCTTCGAGCCCATTGTGCGGTCCATTCCCCGTCACCTGGCAGGGAAGCTGGAGCCGGCAGAAGTGGTGCACGAGGTCCTGGAGCACCGCTGGTACATGAGCCAGAAGCAGGACAGGTACGTCCCCTTGGCGGAGACTGTGCAGTCCTACCTGGACTCAGTGCTGCAGCACCGCCGTGACGAGGCCGCCATCATGCTGAACCCGGACACGGAGCTGCTCAAGATCCTTGAGGTCGAGGTAGAGGAATCCGGCCGGTACGACGACGAGGAAGAGTACCCGGACGCGGACGACTAGCGGAGTTTTTGTACAGATAACGCCCGGAAGAGGTCCCCTAAAGGGCGTTATCTGTACAAAAACTCACGGGTCCAGGGTTTCGGCGAGCCCTGACAGGACCGGTTCGCGGCCCAGCTCGATATGCGAGTAAGCCAGCGAGTATGCCAGGTCCGGCCGGCCTTTCAGGATCGCGTTGCACAGCTCAGTGTGTTCGTCGCGCTGGAGTTCATTGCTGCGATTATGGGCCAGCCCGAAAATCCACCGCATGCGCCCAAAGAGCGGCTTTACGGATTCAATGAGCAGCCTGTTGCCGGAGAGCCGGACGATCTCGGCGTGCAGTTCGGCGCTGATCACCGCCACATCTTCGGTCCGGTCCTCGTCGATGGCCGCCTTGGAAGCGTCCATGAGCTCCTCCAGCCGGCCGCCGTCGCTGCCCTCCGCCACACGAGTGGCAGCCATCCTGGCAGCGAAGGTTTCCAGGCAGAGGCGAATGTCGAACAGCTCATTGACGTCCGTGAGCGTCAGTTGCCGGACCACCGCACCCCGGCGCGGGAAAGTCTCCACGAAGCCGTCCTGCTCCAGTCGCTGAATGGCCTCACGTACGGGGATTCGGGAGACGTTGTAGATCTCCGAGAGCTCGCGTTCACGCAACCGCATCCCCTGGGCGTACTTCCCCGTGACGATGCCCTCCAGCACCAACTGGTAGACGTTTTCCGCGCGGGCCTCTTCATCGCGGCCATTTCCCGTTTCCGGCATCGCCTCAGCCACTGTCAAACTTCCCTTCATGCCAGCGTCCGCTCCCTGTGCCGGACGGCGCCGATCAGCGTTCCAACCGAGCATACACGGGAGGAAAGAGCTCGTCGGCGGGGCGGTTCCGGGCATCCCGGACCGTATAGGCGCTGCGCATCTTTTCGAACAGTTCCTGGCCCTTCAGGCGCCAGTGATCCAGGTCCACTCCGGCTATCACGCCATCAGCCATGATGGTCCGTCCGGCTACTACGGACAGCACGGCTTGGCGGGCCGTGCCGTTCAGGAGGAGGGTCCGCAGCGGGTCGTCGTGGACGCCGTCCCGGATATCTGCCAAGGAGAAGGCCACCATGTCGGCCTGGGCCCCCGGTTCAAGACGCCCCAGGTCAGGCCGCTTCAACGCATGGGCCCCACCCAGAGTGGCGGCGTCGATGTACCCGGCCACGTCACCGGCGTCGTTGGTGCCTGCGAGGATCTTGGCGAGCTGAACGCCGGCATCAATGCCGCGGATGAGGTCCGGCGGGAAAGAGTCCGTGCCAAGGGAGATATTGATGCCGGCTTCCTTGTACGCGTTGAAGGAGTCCAGGGTGCTGCCATACCGCATCGAGGTCAGCGGGCAGTGGATGATGCTGGCACCGCTGCCCGCCAGCCTTGCCAGGTCTCCGCGGTCTTCGCCATGCACCGCGGGATTCCGGTCCGTGTAGGTGGCATGCGGGATCAGGAGGCGTTCGTTGAGCAAACCCACTTGGTCCAGGAGCTCCAAGGGCGTCACGCCGTGCCAGTCCAGGATGAGTTCGCGTTCCACCAAGCCCTGCAGGGAGTGCAGGCGCACCAGCACGTTCCGCTCGCTCGACGCTGCCGCGGTGGCTTTGAGCATCTCGATGTCCAGCGTCTCGATCCGGCACGGGAGCAGGACTGCGTTGACCAGCGGATCGTTGAGTTCGCTCGCATGGTCAATGAAGCGCAAGGCGTCAGCGAGTCCCTCACGGCCGCGACCGTCGTCGAACATTACTGACCGTTCGCCCGTGTCCAACACGACGTTCACGCCGGAACGGTAGGCGGGACCCAGGAAGGCCCGCAGGCCCAAACGGCTGCTGGTCTCCGCCATCCCCACCAGTTCCTCGAGTGGCTCAGCCCATTCGGAGTGCACCTCGGACGCGATGGGCATGTAAGTGGTGATGCCATGCAGGACCAGTTGGATCAGGGCGTATTCGCGGATCTGCTGGCGTTCTTCGGCGGTGAAGACATCCGCGCGGCGGTTCTGGAAGTAGTCCTCTGACCACTGGTGCCCCTTGGCCTGCTCCGCGCCAGCCCAGCTATCCAGGATGAGGTGGTCAATGTCCGTCAGGGCGTCCAGATCGATCAGGCCTGGCATGAGCAGTGCCTCACCCAGCCGGCGTTCTTCGTCCACAGGGCCCGTGTAGTCATGGCCGACGTACTCGATGGTGTGGCCGCTGTAGACCACGCAGGCGTTCTCCAGCAGGACATGCTGTCCGTTGTGATGGCCCAGCACGTAGCGGGCGGTGACCTTGGTGGGCACGGGCGACTCCTGTTTCCTGTCCTACGGCGGACATTACGGTGACTACTCTCTGGTATTCCAAACACTACATTATTTGTGATTTACATCGCATGAATCGTGCTCTAGTCTATTTTGGTATACAAGAACTCCGGAGCCAGCTCCTCGGATCATGAATCGAGCAGAACCGTTGACCCAGTTACAGTCCATCGAACCGAACACCGGCAGCCCGCCGCCTCCGGCAACGTCGCCGGAAGGTAAAGCCGCCGCTCCTGCCGAGGCGCGCTCACTGCTCGCCACCGCGTGGATGAGGATCCGGCGCAGCAAGATCGCGCTCCTCAGCCTGTGCGTGGTGGTGGCGATCTTGTTGTTCGCCATCCTGGCTCCCGTATTGAGTGCCATGTCGGGCAACGACCCCTTTACTTCCAACACCAGCCCGGAAGTGCTGGATGACTTCCAGACCCCCGGGCTTCCGCTCCCCGGCTACATGTACCCCTCGGCCCAGCACTGGTTGGGCGTCGAGCCGGGCCTGGGCCGCGACCTCTTCGCGAGGCTCGCCTACGGTGGCCAGGTCTCCCTCACCATCGCTTTGTTATCCACCGCAGTTTCCGTAGTCCTCGGCACGGTGCTGGGCGCGGCGGCCGGCTACTTCGGCGGGAAGACCGACGCCATCATCAGCCGCATCATGGACCTGTTCCTCGCGTTTCCGCACCTCCTGCTCGTGCTGTCGCTGACGCCCATCCTGCAGTCGCGGCTCCGGGATACCCCGCTCGGCGAAGGCAGCTTCCTGCCCATGGCCTCTCTGGTCATCATCCTGGGCTTCTTCGGCTGGGCCTACCTCGCCCGCATTGTCCGCGGCCAGGTGCTGAGCCTCCGCGAGCGCGAGTTCGTCGAAGCCGCACGGTCCTTTGGCGCCTCACACCTGAGCATTCTCTTCCGCCAGATCATCCCCAACGTCATGGGAGTCGTCCTGGTGTACGCCACCATGTTGATCCCCACCAACATCTCGGCCGAGGCCGCGTTGTCCTTCCTGGGCGTGGGCGTCAAGGACCCCACACCGTCGTGGGGCCAGATGCTCAACGCCGCCCAGTCCGGCAACTGGTACCTCAGCGATCCGTGGTTCCTCGCTGTCCCCGGCGTCATGCTCATTATCACCGTCCTGGCCTTCAACCTCCTGGGCGACGCCGTCCGGGATGCCCTGGACCCCAAAGCTTCGCGCCACTAACCCTCATCCCCGCATCGCCTTTCACCCCCTCACAAGGAGCATCATGAAAACCCCTGCAAGAGCACTGGCACTCTCGGTGTTGATCGCCATGGCCGCTACCGGCTGTGGCGCCGGCCAAAGCCAGCCCAGCAGTTCCAAGCCCGCCGGTTCGGTCACGGAGTTGGCCCCCAACGTGGTCAAGTCCGGCTTCAACGGCAAGGGCGGAAACATCAACGTCCTCATGTCTTCCGACTTCCAGACCCTGGATCCGGGCAACAGCAACTATGTCCAGACGGCCAACGTCGGTCAGCTGTACTACCGCACCTTGACCATGGCCAAGGAAACGGCCGGCCAGCCGCCAACTGTCGTCCCGGACCTCGCCACCGATACCGGCAAGGTCTCCGATGACGGACTCAGCTGGACCTTCACCCTGAAGGAAGGCGTGAAGTTCGAGGACGGAACGCCCATCACTTCGGCGGACATCAAATACGGCGTGGAGCGCACCTTCGCGCAGGATGTCTTCACCCAGGCGCCGCAGGAGTTGAACGCAGCGCTCGACGCCGGCGGGTACAAGGGGCCGTACAAGGATCCTTCCGCTGTGCTCAAGGCTGTCGAAACGCCCGATGAGCGCACCGTGGTCTTCCACCTGAAGAAGCCGTTCGCCGAGTTCCCCGCACTGGCATCGCGCTCCAACACGGCGCCGGTCCCGAAGGCCAAGGACACCAAGCTCGACTACACCAACCACCCCGTCTCCTCCGGGCCGTACATGGTGGAGTCCTACAACCGCGGCAAATCCCTCAAGCTGGTCCGCAACCCGCACTGGGATCCCGCCACGGATCCCAACCGCTCCGCCCTTCCGGACACGTTCAGCTTCTCCCTGTCCACCTCCCAGGCCACCATCAGCCAGCAGCTTCTGGCCGACTCGGATCCCAACGCCATCACACTCGATTCCAACGGTGCCCTGCAGACCTCGGATTCCGCCAAGCTGGCCGACGCCCAGGTCAAGGACCGCGTTGCCTCCGGCCTCCTGGGCTGCAATGACGTCCTGAGCCTGAACACCCAGAAGATCACGGATCCGGACGTCCGCAAGGCCATCGCGCTTGCCCTGGATCGCCAATCCATCCTGGTGCAGTACGGTGGACGCCGCTTCGGTGAGATCACGCAGAGCCCGCTGAACTCCAAGATGCGCGGCTACGTGGAGACCGAACTGGAACTGGATCCCACCGGCAAGCCAAAGCTTGAGGAAGCCAAGAAGCTGCTGGAGGGCAAGGATTACCCCAAGACCCTCACCTACGGCTACGCCAACAACCGGGACGCTTTCAAGAACACCGGCACCGTGGTTCAGCAGAACCTGAAGGCTTTGGGCATCGAGGTTGAGCTGGTTGCGATTCCCGCACCGAACTACTACTCCATCCTGGCCAGCGAGCAACTCCCGGACATGGGCCGCTCCGGCTGGTGTGGCGGCGCCGATCCTGCCTCCATCCGCACCTCCGCAGATCCCCTGCTCGGCCCGAACAACGACGGCACCAGCTACGGCTTCTCCAACACTTCCCGCTACTTCGATCCCGTAGTGTCCAAGGCCATGTTCGAGCTCCGTAATACGGACGGCAGCTCAGAGGAACTTGGTAAGAAGTGGTCCGAGGCCTTCGGCTCAGCCTTGAAGACCTACCCGATCGTGCCACTCATCCGCAGCCACACCAACAGCGTGGTCGGTTCCAACGTCCGCAACGCCCAGGTGGGCTACTTCTTCGGCGGCATCGACCTCTCGATCGTCGGCGTCGAGAACTAACCGGGCTTCGAAAATTAATCGGGCATAGTCCAGAAGGAGAAGCGGGCCGCCTGCATCAGCGGGCGGCCCGCAACCACCACAATGATGACTTTCATTCTTCGCCGGACCGGATCGCTGGTATTGCTTCTAGCAGCGGTCAGTTTCATCACCTTCACCCTCTTCCAGCTTGGCCCCTCCGATCCAGCCGCGGCCGCCTGCGGACAGGAATGCACGCCCGAACGCGTCGCTGAGGCCCGCGTGGCCCTGGGCATGGACCAGCCGTTCTTGGTCCAGTACTTCGACTACATCCGCGGGCTCTTCTCCTCCCGGATGATCGGTGCCCCGGGAGCCCAGACCCTCTGCGAATGGCCGTGCCTGGGCAAGTCCTTCCAAACCAATGAGAACGTAGCGGACATCATCGGCCGCTCACTCCCTTACACGTTCTCCATGGCCATCGGCGCGCTGGTGCTGTGGACCATCACCGGCGTCGGGCTCGGCCTCATGGCCGCCCTGCGCAAGGGCTCCCCTGTCGATAAGTTCATTGTCGGCGCCGCCTCCGTGGGTGTTTCGCTGCCCATCCCGGTCACGGGCCTCTTCCTGCTGCTCCTGTTCGTCAACCAGCTGCACCTTTTGCCTTTCACTACCAACGAGATCAACAGCCCCTTTGGCCCGCAAGGACCGGGAGCATGGGTAGCCAACTACCTGCTGCCGTGGATCGCACTGGCCGTCCTCTTCAGTGCTTCCTACATCCGGGTGACGCGCACCAACATGATCGAGACATTCGGCGAAGACTTCATCCGGACAGCCCGCGCCAAGGGCCTGGCACCACGGACTGTGACGTTCAAGCACGGCGTACGGGCGGGCATCACCCCCGTGGTCACGATGCTCGGCATGGACATCGGCCTCCTTCTGGGCGGCGCAGTCCTCACCGAACAGATCTTCTCCGTCCCCGGCCTGGGATTCACCGCAGTGCACGCCGCCATCTCCGGCGACCTCCCTGTCACCATGGCCATCACCATGCTGGCCGCGTTCTTCGTCATCGTCGCCAACGTTGTGGTGGACCTCGCCTATGCCGCCATCGATCCCCGAGTGAGGCTCCAATGACCCAGTTACATACCACCGCGGCAGCGGCGGGCGCCCCGGCTTCAACCGCCACCGCCCCCTTCCTCGAGGTCCGGGACCTCACCGTGAAATTCCCGACGGACGACGGCGTTGTCTCCGCAGTGAACGGCATGGACTTCGCCCTGGAACGTGGCCAGACCCTGGGCATCGTGGGCGAATCCGGCTCCGGTAAGTCCGTCACCAGCCAGGCACTCATGGGCCTGCTCAAAGGCACATCAGCGCAGGTCAGCGGCCAGGCGATGTTCCAGGGCAAGGACCTGGTCACGCTGCCCGAGTCGGCCATGCGCCAACTCCGCGGCCGCAACATCGGCATGATCTTCCAGGATCCGCTCTCCGCCCTGCACCCCTTCTACACCGTGGGGCACCAGATTGCCGAGGCCTACCTGGTCCACAACAAGGCGAGCAAGAAGCAGGCCCGGGCGGCCGCCGTCGACATGCTGGGAAGGGTGGGTATCCCCAGCCCCGAGCAGCGCTACGACGAGTACCCGCACCATTTCTCAGGGGGCATGCGCCAGCGTGCCATGATCGCGATGGCGCTGATTTGCGAGCCCGAGCTGTTAATCGCCGACGAGCCCACCACCGCCCTGGACGTCACGGTCCAGGCCCAGATCCTGGACCTTATGTCCGAGCTCCAGGAGGAAAGCAACTCTGCGCTCATCCTCATCACGCATGATCTCGGTGTAGTCGCCGAGGTCTGCGACAACGTGCTGGTCATGTACGGCGGCCAGTGCGTCGAGTCCGGGCCGGTGGACGAAATCTTCTACGACACCCAGCACCCCTACACCCTCGGCCTGCTCAACTCGATGCCCACGCTCAACAGCTCCTCAAGCCGGCTGAACCCCATACCCGGCCAGCCGCCGTCGCTCCTTGACCTGCCCAAGGGCTGCATCTTCAGCGCACGGTGCCACTACGCCGAACTCGCCGGCGACGGCGTCTGTGCCAGCCAACGGCCCGAACTGAGGGTCGAGGACGGGCACGGAAAGCGCTGCCATTTGAGTGGCCCGCAGATCATCACCATCCGGAATTCGCGTTAGGACCCGCCATGGACAATCAGCCAATTCTCCAGGTGGAGAACCTGAAAAAGCATTTCCCGCTGAAGGGCGGCCTCCTTCCGGGGGCCGCCAAGAGATCGGTCAAAGCGGTCGACGGCGTGTCGTTCAGTCTTGCCCGAGGCCAGACGTTGGGGCTCGTGGGCGAGTCCGGATGCGGTAAGTCGACCACCGGACGCATGGTGGCGCGCCTCATGGACCCGACGGGCGGGCGGATTGTGATCGACGGCGTCGACATCAGCCAGCTGCGCGGCAAGGATCTGTACAACTTCCGGCGTAAGGTCCAGATGATCTTCCAGGATCCCTTTGCCTCGCTGAATCCCCGCCAAACCGTGGGCACGGCCATCGCGGCTCCCATGGTGGCGCAGAAGATCAACCCGCCGGGTGGGCTCAAGAACCGGGTGAAGGAACTCCTGGACCAGGTGGGGTTGAAGCCGGAGCACTACAACCGTTTCCCGCATGAGTTCTCCGGCGGCCAACGTCAACGCGTGGGTATTGCCCGCGCCATTTCCCTGAACCCTTCGGTGATTGTGTGCGACGAACCAGTGTCCGCCCTGGACGTCTCCGTTCAGGCCCAGGTGGTGAACCTGCTGCAGCAGATCCAGCGCGACACCGGCGTTTCCTACATCTTCATTGCGCACGACCTCTCCGTGGTCCGGCACATTTCCCACGAAGTTGCTGTGATGTACCTGGGCAAGATCGTGGAACAGGGGCCCCGTGACGAGCTCTTCCAGAACCCGCTGCACCCCTACACCAAGGCGCTGCTCTCGGCAGTGCCGCTGCCGGATCCCCGGGCCGCCCGCGAACAGGTAAAGATCCGGCTCCGCGGCGACCTGCCGTCTCCGGCCAATCCGCCCAGCGGCTGCGTCTTCCGGACCCGTTGCCCCTTGATCGGCACGCTTCCGGAAGAACAACGCCAACGCTGCATCGACCAGATTCCCACACCGGCCGCGCCTGCAGCCCCCGCCTGCCACCACGCAGGTATGGCGGCATCGGTCCTGGCTGGCGTGCAATAGACGCAGGCCATAGATTCACTACCAAAGGAGCAAACATTGAACACCCTGATCCGCGCCGTCCGCCCGTGGGGGCAAGCGCTCAGCGACGTCTCCCTTGTGGCGGGCGAAACAGGCGGCAAGATCACCGGCGTCGAGCCCCATGATCCGGCCCGCGCCGTTCCGGCCGGCGTCACCGTCGTGGAGGGGCGCGGACGCCTGCTGTTGCCGTCCTTCTCGGACGTCCACGTGCACCTGGATTCCACCCGCATCGGCTTACCCTTCCGTGAACACACAGGTGGTCCAGGCGTATGGACCATGATGATGAACGACCGTCAAAACTGGCGCAACGCCGAGGTCCCGCTGCAGGAGCGGGTGAACGACACCTTGGGACGGATGATCGCGCGGGGCACCACCCGTGTGCGTTCCTATGCGCAGGTGGATGTGGACTGCAGGCTGGAGCGTTTCGACGCCGTTGCTGCCGCCAAGGAGAAGTTCGCCGGCCAGGCTTCGGTGGATATCATCGCCTTCCCCCAGGCCGGTTTGTTGCTGGAGGAGGGCACTGTTGAGCTGATGGAAGAGGCGCTGAAGGCCGGTGCCAACGTCATGGGTGGCATTGATCCCTGCACCTTGGACAGGGACCCGGCGAAACACCTGGACATCGTGTTCGGCCTGGCCGAGAAATACCAGGTCCCTATCGATATCCACCTCCACGAACCCGGTGAACTGGGAGTCTTCAGCACCGACCTGGTACTGGAACGCACCCGAGCCCTGGGCATGCAGGGCAAAGTAACCATGTCCCACGCCTACCAATTGGGCAGCGTCAACGAAGCGACTACCCGCAGGCTGATTGATGCCTTCGCGGAGCTGGATGTCTCCCTGGCTTCGGTTGCTCCCTCCGCTGCTGGCCAGCTGCCCATCCCGCTGCTCACGGAGGCCGGAGTCCGGCTTGGCCTGGGCGAGGACGGCCAGCGCGACTACTGGTCTCCGTACGGCAACACCGACATGCTGGACCGGACGTGGCAACTCGCCTTCACCCATGGTTTCCGCAAGGACGAGTTGATCGAGCACTCCCTGGCCATCGCCACGATCGGTGGCGCGAGCATCCTTGACCCCAACGCGACCCGGCTCAAGGACACGTCCCACCGTCCCGGCGTCGAGGTTGGCGATCCTGCTGAACTGCTCCTGGTGGACGGTGAAACAGTGGCCTCCACAGTGATGGACCGTGGCAAGGACCGCACCGTGATCCACGCCGGCCGGGTGGTGGCTGACCAGCTGGAACTCGTCTAGCTGGCGCAGGAAACCCGCCCTCGTTTCGAGGGCGGGTTTTGGCGTTAAGGGTCACTCGCCCCGTGCCGTGGGTGCGTCATCCAGCGGTGTCCACCACGTCACCGCAGGGGTGACTGCGAAGCGGCGGCCCGTCACGCTGCCCGGATTGATCCGAATGAATTGGTCCTTCTGGCCCGCCTCCCATGGAAAGAGCAGGAGTCCGATGGTATCCAGCACGTCCTGGGTCAACTTAACGGCGGAGGCCTGCCCTTTGACCACCACGCTCCACGCCACGCCTGTTTCGGCGTTGACGCCATCGGCCTCGATGGCAACCGGAGCATCGCCGAGTGCCGCATGGAGCTTGGTGCCTTCGCCTGTCCGGAACACCATGGTTCCGTGGTCCACTTTGTAGTTCACGGGGAAGATGTCTGGGTGGTCATCCACCACCACGGCAAGCCTGCCCACTGAGACACCCCTAAGGAGCTCCCAACACTCGTTGGTCTCAAGGATCTCGGTGGCGGGTGTGCTTGGCTGATTGGTCCCTGATGGTGAGTTGGTCATATCGCCGAGGATACGCCGACGGCTTGCCACTCAACAGGCCTGCCGACGGCTGGCACAGCCAGGCCGACTCTGTTCGTTTCTCCCGGCTCGCCTGGGCAGGATCACCGAACAGGCGAGGGTTTCGCCCCGTCCTGCCGGGATATTTCAGCCCCTTCCACGTTCACAAGCGGTCCGCGGACAGCAAAGAATCCGGCACCGGCCAACACCACGGCTTCGGCAGCGAGCGCCCAGAACGTCACTTCCCAGCCGCCGGTCATGGTGTGCAGCAACCCTGCGAGCAGCGGACCGAGCGATGCCAACGCGAATCCAAGGCCCTGGCTCATGGCCGAGAGCCTCCCGGCTGATGGCGGCCCGGCGGATCGGATCACTACCAGCGCCATGGCCAGTCCGAACCCTGCGCTCTGGACAACTCCAAGAATCCCGACGGCGAGGAACTGCAGCTCAGCCGGTGCCGCGAGGACACCCAACAGCGCGAGAGCAACCGTCATTCCAAGCCCGGGCGCCATGATCCGCAGGACGGCGGGACGGCCAGCCACCACGGGGGCCAGCAAACTCGCTGGGAGCCCGGCAAGGCTGAACCATGCCAGCAAGGACGCGGCGTCGGCTGGCGACAGGCCCCGGGATACCAGATAGACAGCCAGCCAGGACGTGATGGCGAAGTACAGCATGGCCTGGAGGCCGAAGAAGGCAGTGACCGCCCATGCAGTCCCCTGCTTCCTGAGCGGCGTGGCGGGACCAGCACCTATGGTTGCTGTGCCCGCCGAGGTGGGTGCCGCCGTCGGGCGCCCTCCGGACCGCTGGATGAGGAACGCCCCCACCAGGGCGGGGACCGCCCACACGGCAAGCGCTGAGTGCAAGTTGCCGCCGAAGGCCTGCTCCAGTGGCTGGACCAGTCCGGCACCGAGCGCAGCTCCGAGCCCGAAGCCCATGGTGCAAAGGCCCGTCCACCACCCGCTGCCGCGGTTTGCCTTCACGATCTGGGGAACCAGTACGCTCGCAGTCATGATCGCGCTGCCGGCGAGGAACGTTCCGGGTAACAGGAGTGCCGGAACAGTAGCCCGGACAACCAGCGCCGCGGCCAGCACCAACAGGGCCACGGCAACGGCACGCCCGGTCCCGAGCCGGCGGGCCAACCATAGCCCCATCGGCCCCGAGACACCGAAAGCCAACACAGGCAAAGTCCCCAACAACGGAAGCAGCGCGGGGTCCAGGCCGAACACTCCGGGCACCTGGTTCATCACCCCGGCAACGGTAGTAATGGCCGGCCGAAGGTTGACCGACACCATGACGAGCGCCAGCAGCGACAAACCCGTCATCAGCCTCGGACCCAGTCCCGCTCCAGCCTGCCGATTCTTGCGCACGTCATTCCCCTCATAGCATCTTTGGTATACCAAATAAGACTATGGGGAGGATGATGGAAAGTAAATGCGGATAAACAAGCAGGCTGGATGTGACAATCGAAGGAGATGAGGCACTTTGGAATACCAACGAGGAGTCCAGTGGTTGGCATCGTCCCCTGCGGGACGCCCTAAGGCAGCGCTAGATGGCTTTCCCCGGATTCAGAATTCCCCGCGGATCGAACAACTCCTTGATCCGCCGCTGCAGCTCCCGCACCGGCTCGGGCTGCTCCAGGCCCAACCAACGCAGCTTGTACTGCCCGACGCCGTGCTCGCCAGTGATCGTTCCACCCATCTCCAGGCCCACGCGAATGGATTCGTCCAGGGCAGCATTGAGGCGCTGCAATGCGTCAGCATCGGCTGCGGGATCCACGCGGTCCATCCAGAAGGTGGGGTGCAGATTGCCGTCGCCGGCGTGGGCCACTACCTTGAGCCGGACCTGAAAACGGGCGGCCATGGCTTCGAGCGCTGCAACGAAGTCGACCAGCCGTGAGCGCGGGACAGCGATGTCCTCACCCACCCTGAATTCGTCGTCCACTTCGACGCCGCGGCTGTTGCGGCGGAGTTCCACCAGCATCTCGGCCTCAGCGCTGGCTTCCATGGTCACCGTAGCGCCGCCATCGGCCAGCACTTGCCGGACGACGTCTGCTTCCGCGGCCGCACCGAAGCCGTCGGTCTGGATCAGGAGCAGGGACTTGCCGCGCTTTTGCAGGTCGCCGCCGTGGAGTTCGTCCAGCTGTACCAGTGTTCCGTTGTCCAGGAGTTCCATGATGGCGGGCTGCACCCGGGCCCTGCCTACGGCCAGAACGCCTGCGGCTGCGCTGCGGAAGTCCCGGTAGAACGCCGCAATGGTGTGGACTTCGCGGGGCAGGTATTTCAGCCGAACCGTCACTCCCACCACGATGCCCAGCGTTCCTTCCGAGCCCACCAGCAGGGCAGTCAGGTCGTAGCCCGCCACGCCTTTGAACGTTTGGTGGCCGGTGTGCATCAACGAACCGTCCGCCATGACGACATCGAGCGCCAACACGGAATCGCGTGTCACGCCGTATTTGGCACACCGCAGTCCCCCGGCGTTGGTGGCCACGTTGCCACCGATGGTGGACATCTTGTAGCTTGCCGGGTCCGGCGCATACATCAGGCCGTGTTCGGCCGCGGCAGCGTTCAGCTCCGCGTTGATGACACCGGGTTCGACGACGGCGGTTTCGTCGTCGGGGTTCAGATCCAGGATCCGGTTCATCCGCTCGAGTCCCAGGACGATGCAGCCTTCGGTGGCATGGGCCCCGCCGGAGACGCCGGTTCCAGCACCCCTGGCGACGATCGGCACGCCATGTGCGGCGCATCTGCGGACGATGTGCTGCACGTCCTCCACGGATTCGGCCCAGACGACGGCCAGCGGTAAGTGCCGCTCAAGCATTGGCCCTTGGTCGATGGAGTAGACGGTGAGGGTTTCCTCATCCCCGGCTACTTGGTCGGCCCGGAGACCGGCCGCCAGCTCCTGCAGGAACGCTCGTTGCGCGGCTGTCTGCCGGAGCTCTTCCGGGTGACCAGCAGTGCGGTCCTTGATACGTTCCTCTGATGTACCGGCCATGGCCGTTTCGTCCGACAAGGTAATACCTCCACATGAGCGCCGCGGACACGCCAAATCGGCAGTCTTCGCAGCGTTTTCAGTGCTCACAGTCTAGCCAGAGCGGCATGGCTCATCGTCGGCGGGGCCCGGGACCCGGCAGGAACCACCCTCCTGCAAGCGCTTCCAAACGATCTACACCGAACGGGATGCCGTGAAATACCAATGCGATCTGGTCCCCTAAAAGACAGGACACTTCCTATTGGAAGCGTTTCCAATTCCCTGAAATGTCTTTTACGATGTGACCATGTCCGTCGATTCCTTGCTCCCGGTTGAGGCCCACCAGCCCCCTGCAGCATTCACTCAGCTCACGCCTGTTCATGACGCCTCCACGGCGCACGGGTGGTGGCGTTCCGCCGTGATCTACCAGATCTACCCGCGGTCCTTCCGCGATCTGAACGGTGACGGCGTAGGTGACCTGGCTGGTATCACGGCGGAACTCGCGCAGCTTGCGAACCTGGGCGTCGACGCCGTGTGGTTGTCTCCGTTCTACCGCTCACCCCAGCGGGACGCGGGATACGACGTCAGCGACTACTGCGATGTCGATCCTCTGTTCGGCACCTTGGCCGACTTCGATGCCCTCATCGCAGAAGCCAACCGACTCAACCTCCGCGTGATCGCGGACCTCGTTCCCAACCACTGTTCAGACCAGCACGTCGCCTTCCAAGCGGCACTCACAGCTGGCGCCAACAGCCCCGAGCGCGACATGTTCATCTTCCGGGACGGACAAGGACCCGACGGCAACGAACCTCCCAACAACTGGCAGTCCCACTTCGGCGGCCCGGCATGGACGCGCATCACCGAGCCGAACGGACAGCCCGGACAATGGTTCCTGCACCTGTTCGACTCATCACAGCCTGATTTCAACTGGGACAACCCTGCCGTCCACGCCGAGTTCGAACGCGTCCTCCGCTTCTGGCTTGACCGCGGCATTTCCGGCTTCCGCGTGGACGTGGCACACGCACTCGTCAAAGCCGCCGGCCTCCCCAACTGGGGCGGCCGCGCCGACGGCAACAGCTCCGACGGATTCCCGGGTCACGACGCACCCATGTTTGGCCAGCCGGCCCTGCACGACATCTACCGCCGCTGGCGTTCCATCCTGGAAGACTACGGCCCGGACCGCATCCTCTGCGCCGAAGCGAACGTGGATCCGCTCCCCCGGCTGGCACAGTGGGTCCGCCCTGACGAGATGCACCAGGCCTTCAACTTCCCGTACCTGCATGCCGGCCTGGACATCAACCGGCTGCGCCACATCATCACCGATTCCTTGGTCTCGCTGGACGCAGTAGGCGCCCCCAGCACGTGGGTGCTGTCCAACCACGATGTAGTCCGGCATGTCACACGCTTCGGGTACAACGGCCCCGGTCCCCGCGACGGCGACGGCATCGGCCCTGACGACGCCCAGCCCAACGAAGAACTCGGACGACGCCGGGCTGCCGCGGCCACCATGTTCATGCTCGGCCTGCCCGGTGGCGCCTACCTTTACCAGGGCGAGGAACTGGGCCTCCCCGACTCCACCAGCATTCCCGGCACCATGCGCCAGGATCCTACCTTCGCCCGTACCGGGGGTGCGCGCATCGGCCGCGACGGCTGCCGGGTACCGCTCCCCTGGAGGTCCGCCGAGCCGCACGCCGGTTTCGGCGGCGGCCTGGATCCGTGGCTGCCGCAACCCGAGTCCTGGCCGGCCCTGGCCAGGGACAAGCAGGAGTCCGATCCGGCGTCGCACCTAAACCTCTACAGGGAGATGCTCGCCCAGCGTGCCGCGCACCGTCTCGGCCAGGGATCCCTCGCCTGGGTGGAGGACTATTGCACATGGTCTTCGCTGGCCTACCTCAACGGCACTACCTTGGTGATCATGAACGTCGGGACTGACCCGATGCCGCTCCCGGCAGGCCAGACGGTTCTGCGCAGCTCCGCGGCGGGAACCGGCGCTGATCAACCAGACGCTGATCAACTAGGCTCTGGGGAGACAATCTGGCTGACAGTCAGCTGATTTTTGCATGAGGAGCGGCATGACCGGCATCAAGGACGTAGCCGAGCGCGCAGGGCTGTCCGTTGCCACTGTTTCACGCGCGCTGAGCGGTAAGGGCAACGTATCCCCGAGCAGCCGCGAACGGGCACGCTCCGCAGCTGCTGAGCTCGGTTTTGTGTTGTCCTATCACGCCTCAAGCCTGGCCTCCGGTCGCACGCACAACGTCGGCTTGGTTGTCCCCTCGGTGCACCGCTGGTTCTTCTCAGCGGTAATCGAGGGCGCCTCCGCCGCCCTGCTCCAGGCCGGCTACGACCTCACGCTGTACAACATCGGCGAAAACCCCGCGCATCGGCACAGTGTCTTCAACGACTTCCTGCTGCGCAAACGCGTGGACGCAGTCATTGCAGTCTCCCTGGAACTCAGCGAAGCCGAAATTCAGCAGCTCCATGCAATGAACAGGCCGATTGTGGGTATTGGTGGCCCGCTGCCGGGAGCCTCCACCATCAGGATCGACGACACCGGAATCGCCATGAAGGCCACCAACCACCTCCTTGGCTTGGGTCATACCAAAATCGCGCACGTCACCGGTCATGAGGCCTACGACCAGGACTTCCATCTTCCTGGAACCCGTCGCGGCGGTTTCGAAAAAGCCATGAACGACGCCGGCTGTCCAGTCAGGCCCGAATGGATCGTTTCTGCGGACTTCACCGTTGAAGGCGCCTACAAGGCAGCCAGGCAACTGCTGGCAAGCGCGCCCGAACGTCCCACCGCGGTGTTCGCAGCATCCGACGAAATGGCCATCGGCACCATTCTGGCGGCCCGGGACTTCGGGCTGCGCATCCCGGATGACCTGTCAGTGGTGGGCATCGACGGACATGACCTGGGCAACGTCCTGGGCCTGACCACCATCGACCAGGACGCCAAGGGCCAGGGAGCCTTGGCCGTGCGCACCCTCCTGGGCGCGATCAGCAATGGCCTGGTCCTGGAACCAGCCGACGCGGAACACCCCACGAGGCTCGTGGTGCGGACAAGCACGGCCGTGCCGAAGGAGTCCTCTTCCTAGCCCTGGCTTCTATGTCAGGCAGCGAACCATCACAAGCTCCAGCTTGGACGTGTCCTGCGGATACGGCCTGCTTGCACCGGTGGTTTCGAAGCCGTGCCGCCTATAGAAGGCCAACGCCCGGGTGTTATCCTCATGGACCCCGAGCTCCAGGAGTTCCGCCGCCAGCTCCTGCGCTGCGGCTTTGCACGATTCGTGGAGCAGTTCGTCAGCCAAACCCAATCCACGGTGCTCCGGGGCGACATAGACGCTGATGAGCATCGCCTGCAGGGGCTTCTGTGGCTCCTGCGGGTGTTTGACCACTACTCGCATCAGTGCACAAATTTTGCTGCCCTCCACACCGGCGTCAGCCACCAAAGTGATACTGGCATCCCCGGACATGGCCGCCGCACGTTCCTGCCACTGCGTATCAGTCTGCCGGCGGGCAGCATCCAGGCTCTCGATGTAGGCCATGGGTGTATCCGAGAGCATCTCGAGGCGGACTGCCTTCAGCAACCGCCAATCATTGGCGTGGAGTCTGCGGATCCTAGGCAACGGCTCCGCCCATGAATCTCACATAGCGTTCAAGGACGTCTGGCCAGCCTTCGGCGTAGGATGCACGAGAAGCAGCAGGATCTTCGGCGCCTTCCCAACCGTCATGGACCAGCCGGACTTCGGTGCCATCATCCACAGCCCGGAAGGCAACCCGGATCTCAGTGGACCACAGAGGTGTGCTGGCCGGATACCAGCTGGCGTGGAAGGACAGCGGAGGCTGCCAATCGTCGATGGTCCCCCACACCGACGTACGGCCATCCTCTGCGGTCTCCAGGATCAGGTTTTCCTCGAACTCAACGTGCGATCCTGCGCCGAAGACACTCTCCTTCTCCAAGGGCCACCACAGGTGGGGATGATCGGTGAATCCCTGGAATGCATGCGGGACGTTCGTGGGAACCACGACGGTGATGATGAGAGGCTCCAAGGCATCACCGTCCTGCCGGGACGGCTCGGGTTCCGATGCGGGGTGGCTGAAGAGGTTTTCCATGACCACCAACTCTACCGGTGGCAAAAGGCACACAGGTGGGTTAAACAAGGGTGTTAAATGTGAAGAGCCCCGACCGTCGTGGTCGGGGCTCTTCCTAATGTGTGTCCGGCGGTGTCCTACTCTCCCACACCCTCCCGGGTGCAGTACCATCGGCGCTGTGGGTCTTAGCTTCCGGGTTCGGAATGGGACCGGGCGTTTCCCCCACGCTATGACCGCCGTAACTTTGTTACCCGTCCGCACCCCGGTGGTGGGGTGGGTGGGAAGTGTGGTTACAACTGTGGTGTTGTTATTTTGTTGTGTTTTTGTTCCTGGAACAAGCGGGTTGTTGTTCGGGAACCACATAGTGGACGCGTGCAGTGTGTTGTGTGGTGTAAGTTGTTGGCCTATTAGTACCGGTCAGCTTCACGAGTCTTTAGTCCTCGCTTCCACATCCGGCCTATCAACCCAGTGGTCTGGCTGGGGGCCTCTCACACATAATGTGTATGGAAATCTCATCTTGAAGCGAGCTTCCCGCTTAGATGCTTTCAGCGGTTATCCCATCCGAACGTAGCTAATCAGCGATGCACTTGGCAGTACAACTGACACACCAGAGGTTCGTCCGTCCCGGTCCTCTCGTACTAAGGACAGCCCTTCTCAAATTTCCTGCGCGCGCAGCGGATAGGGACCGAACTGTCTCACGACGTTCTAAACCCAGCTCGCGTACCGCTTTAATGGGCGAACAGCCCAACCCTTGGGACCTACTCCAGCCCCAGGATGCGACGAGCCGACATCGAGGTGCCAAACCATGCCGTCGATATGGACTCTTGGGCAAGATCAGCCTGTTATCCCCGAGGTACCTTTTATCCGTTGAGCGACGGCCATTCCACAATGTACCGCCGGATCACTAGTCCCGACTTTCGTCCCTGCTTGAGATGTCTCTCTCACAGTCAAGCTCCCTTGTGCACTTACACTCGACACCTGATTGCCAACCAGGCTGAGGGAACCTTTGGGCGCCTCCGTTACTTTTTAGGAGGCAACCGCCCCAGTTAAACTACCCATCAGGCACTGTCCCTGACCCGGATCACGGGCCGAAGTTAGATGTCCAAAGTGACCAGAGTGGTATTTCAACGATGACTCCACCCGAACTGGCGTCCGGGTTTCAACGTCTCCCACCTATCCTACACAAGCCACTCCGAACACCAATACCAAACTATAGTAAAGGTCTCGGGGTCTTTCCGTCCTGCTGCGCGTAACGAGCATCTTTACTCGTACTGCAATTTCGCCGAGTTTATGGTTGAGACAGCGGGGAAGTCGTTACTCCATTCGTGCAGGTCGGAACTTACCCGACAAGGAATTTCGCTACCTTAGGATGGTTATAGTTACCACCGCCGTTTACTGGGGCTTAAATTCTCAGCTTCGCCACAAGTGGCTAACCGGTCCTCTTAACCTTCCAGCACCGGGCAGGAGTCAGTCCGTATACATCGTCTTGCGACTTCGCACGGACCTGTGTTTTTAGTAAACAGTCGCTTCCCCCTGGTCTCTGCGGCCCACACCCGCTCACGGAGAGCAAGTCTCCATCACGGGGCAGGCCCCCCTTCTCCCGAAGTTACGGGGGCATTTTGCCGAGTTCCTTAACCATAATTCTCTCGATCGCCTTGGTATTCTCTACCTGATCACCTGTGTCGGTTTGGGGTACGGGCGGCTAAAACCTCGCGTCGATGCTTTTCTTGGCAGCATAGGATCACCGGATCCCCCCAAACGGGAGTCCCATCAGATCTCAGGATTGTGCTCGAAACACACAGGAACGGATTTGCCTATCCCTGACCCTACATCCTTAGACCGGGGCAACCATCGCCCGGCCCGGCTACCTTCCTGCGTCACACCTGTTAATACGCTTACCTCCCGGGATCAGGTCCCGCGCTCGGCCAAAACCCACAACACCACAAGGGTGAGCGGGCAGGCTCCGGGCGGTTAGTATCCCCCGCTTGGCATGGGCGGTTTTTCGCCGGTACGGGAATATCAACCCGTTGTCCATCGACTACGCCTGTCGGCCTCGCCTTAGGTCCCGACTTACCCAGGGCAGATTAGCTTGACCCTGGAACCCTTGATCATTCGGCGGACGGGTTTCTCACCCGTCTTTCGCTACTCATGCCTGCATTCTCACTCGTGTAGGCTCCACCGCTGGTTTCCACCGCGACTTCACTGCCCACACGACGCTCCCCTACCACTCCACACCCCTGAACCACGAAGGCTAGGGCAATGTGTGAAATCCACAACTTCGGCGGTGTACTTGAGCCCCGCTACATTGTCGGCGCGGAATCACTTGACCAGTGAGCTATTACGCACTCTTTCAAGGATGGCTGCTTCTAAGCCAACCTCCTGGTTGTCTTCGCAACTCCACATCCTTTCCCACTTAGCACACGCTTAGGGGCCTTAGTTGGTGGTCTGGGCTGTTTCCCTCTCGACTATGAAGCTTATCCCCCACAGTCTCACTGCTGCGCTCTCACTTACCGGCATTCGGAGTTTGGCTGACGTCAGTAACCTTGTAGGGCCCATCGGCCATCCAGTAGCTCTACCTCCGGCAAGAAACACGCAACGCTGCACCTAAATGCATTTCGGGGAGAACCAGCTATCACGGAGTTTGATTGGCCTTTCACCCCTACCCACAGCTCATCCCCTCCATTTTCAACTGAAGTGGGTTCGGTCCTCCACGACGTCTTACCGTCGCTTCAACCTGGCCATGGGTAGATCACTCCGCTTCGGGTCTAGATCACGCCACTACACTCGCCCTATTCAGACTCGCTTTCGCTACGGCTACCCCACACGGGTTAACCTCGCGACGTAACACTAACTCGCAGGCTCATTCTTCAAAAGGCACGCCGTCACCAGAATCAGACTGGCTCCGACGGATTGTAAGCACACGGTTTCAGGTACTGTTTCACTCCCCTCCCGGGGTACTTTTCACCTTTCCCTCACGGTACTGGTCCGCTATCGGTCATTAGGAAGTATTTAGGCTTATCAGGTGGTCCTGACAGATTCGCACGGGATTTCTCGGGCCCCGTGCTACTTGGGATCCTCTCCAGGCGGCACACAACATTACGGTTACGGGGCTCACACCCTCTCTGGCCGGCCTTTCAAGACCGTTCACCTATGCTCATGCTCTCACCCCATTGGTCCGGCAGAACCAAAACGGAAAGTCCCACAACCCCGCCCATGCAACGCCCGCCGGCTATCACACATGGAACGGTTTAGCCTCATCCGCGTTCGCTCGCCACTACTAACGGAATCACTCTTGTTTTCTCTTCCTGCGGGTACTGAGATGTTTCACTTCCCCGCGTTCCCCCCACGCACCCTATGTGTTCAGATGCGGGTCACACAATCACCATGACAGCGTTGTGCGGGGTTTCCCCATTCGGACATCCTGGGATCAACGCTCGGTTATCAACTCCCCCAGGCTTATCGCAGATTCCTACGTCCTTCTTCGGCTCCTAATGCCAAGGCATCCACCGTGTGCCCTTAAAAACTTGACCACACAAAGATCAAAAACTTACTCGAGAGAACCACGACCACAAGGGCCAGGTTCATTCATAAGAAATTGCTGTAAGAACACACACACCAACCCCCAAAAGGATCAGCCACGTGCGTGCTCTAGATGCTCGCGTCCACTATGTAGTTCTCAAACAACAACCCCATCAACCAGACCACCACCCACCACAACCCACACAGGGCTGAAAACAGTGACCAGCAGTACCGGAAGCAGGAACAAAAGAAACACCAGAAGTGCCCCCCTGCATTGCTGCAAAAAGGTCCTGTTGCCTCAGGACCCAACAGTGCGCCAAACACAACCCCCACAAACCGCACGCCCCGGCCACGTTCCAAACAACACCACACCCCAAAGAGGCACAGGTCGCCGTACTGGCACCAGGACACAACCGGTAAAGGCCATGCCAAACAAGTTTGATTCGTTGATATTCCACCCATGAGCACCCACCGCAGAACAGACGCCTGCGCAATGGGCAACACTGACAACCACCACCACACCCATGCAGGCACAGCAACCAGTTGCAAGCAGCTCCTTAGAAAGGAGGTGATCCAGCCGCACCTTCCGGTACGGCTACCTTGTTACGACTTAGTCCCAATCGCCGGTCCCACCTTCGACGGCTCCCCCCACAAGGGTTAGGCCACCGGCTTCGGGTGTTACCAACTTTCGTGACTTGACGGGCGGTGTGTACAAGGCCCGGGAACGTATTCACCGCAGCGTTGCTGATCTGCGATTACTAGCGACTCCGACTTCATGGGGTCGAGTTGCAGACCCCAATCCGAACTGAGACCGGCTTTTTGGGATTAGCTCCACCTCACAGTATCGCAACCCTTTGTACCGGCCATTGTAGCATGCGTGAAGCCCAAGACATAAGGGGCATGATGATTTGACGTCGTCCCCACCTTCCTCCGAGTTGACCCCGGCAGTCTCCTATGAGTCCCCGCCATAACGCGCTGGCAACATAGAACGAGGGTTGCGCTCGTTGCGGGACTTAACCCAACATCTCACGACACGAGCTGACGACAACCATGCACCACCTGTAAACCGACCGCAAGCGGGGCACCTGTTTCCAGGTATTACCGGTTCATGTCAAGCCTTGGTAAGGTTCTTCGCGTTGCATCGAATTAATCCGCATGCTCCGCCGCTTGTGCGGGCCCCCGTCAATTCCTTTGAGTTTTAGCCTTGCGGCCGTACTCCCCAGGCGGGGCACTTAATGCGTTAGCTACGGCGCGGAAAACGTGGAATGTCCCCCACACCTAGTGCCCAACGTTTACGGCATGGACTACCAGGGTATCTAATCCTGTTCGCTCCCCATGCTTTCGCTCCTCAGCGTCAGTTAATGCCCAGAGACCTGCCTTCGCCATCGGTGTTCCTCCTGATATCTGCGCATTTCACCGCTACACCAGGAATTCCAGTCTCCCCTACATCACTCTAGTCTGCCCGTACCCACTGCAGAACCGGAGTTGAGCCCCGGTCTTTCACAGCAGACGCGACAAACCGCCTACGAGCTCTTTACGCCCAATAATTCCGGATAACGCTTGCGCCCTACGTATTACCGCGGCTGCTGGCACGTAGTTAGCCGGCGCTTCTTCTGCAGGTACCGTCACTTTCGCTTCTTCCCTACTGAAAGAGGTTTACAACCCGAAGGCCGTCATCCCTCACGCGGCGTCGCTGCATCAGGCTTGCGCCCATTGTGCAATATTCCCCACTGCTGCCTCCCGTAGGAGTCTGGGCCGTGTCTCAGTCCCAGTGTGGCCGGTCACCCTCTCAGGCCGGCTACCCGTCGTCGCCTTGGTAGGCCATTACCCCACCAACAAGCTGATAGGCCGCGAGTCCATCCAAAACCACAAAAGCTTTCCACCCCCCACCATGCGATGAGGAGTCATATCCGGTATTAGACCCAGTTTCCCAGGCTTATCCCAGAGTCAAGGGCAGGTTACTCACGTGTTACTCACCCGTTCGCCACTAATCCCCCAGCAAGCTGGGATCATCGTTCGACTTGCATGTGTTAAGCACGCCGCCAGCGTTCATCCTGAGCCAGGATCAAACTCTCCGTTGAAGTAAAACAAATCAAACAGACACAACCACACCCACCGGAAATAACGGCGAACACGGCTGCACAAAATTCGAAACCAGCTGAAAACCAGCCCACCACACACGGGGGTGCATGACAGAACTGGCATAAATTTCAACCAATCAATAAAACAATCGGTATCAACAAACTTGGCACACTATTGAGTTCTCAAACAACAGACACAACCGGCACCACCCACACCCCACAGGGTCCAGGATCGCTCCGGAGCAACTTTTCAAACTTACCCGCTGCCTGCCTCCGGGTCAAATCGGCGAACTTGACTTGATTTTCCTAGCGGTTTCTTGTCAGCTTCACCGTCCTCCACTGGGGAGCAGCGCGGGTACTAACTATACCCCTACTCGGCCGGGATAGCAAAACCGCTCAGCGACATGCCTCTTCGTTCGAGGAAAATCCCCGGAAACAAAAGGAAGAGGGCCCGGAGCGCGTGGCTCCGGACCCCTCACGGCCTACTGAATCCCCCTAGGAGCCAGGTCTCTACTCAGCTGGCGTGAACCAGGAAGCGCCAAGAGGCGGAAGCGTGATGGTCAACGCTGCGGGCTGACCGTCGGTCCCTGGCGCCGAAGCCTTCAGCGATCCCGCATTGACCACACCCGAACCGCCATACGTTTCGGAGTCGGTGTTCAGGACTTCCCTCCACTCCCCAGAAGACGGAACTCCCAGGATGTAGTCCTGGTGCGGGCCGCCTGAGAAGTTGACGGCGCATACCAACGGCTTGCCGTTGTGATCCCAGCGAATGAACGTCAGGACGTTGTGGTCCGCATCCCCGCCATTGATCCACTGGAAACCACCGGCCTCGTTGTCCCGTTCGTAGAGGGCCGGCGTGGACGAGTAAATCCCGTTCAGGTCCTTGACCAGCAGCTGGAGTCCCCGGTGGGCGGGAATGTCGGCGAGGAACCAGTCCAGTCCATATTGCTCGGACCATTCGGCCTCCTGTCCAAACTCGCTGCCCATGAAGATGAGCTGTTTGCCCGGGTGTGCCCACTGGTAGGCGAAGAAGGCCCGGAGGTTTGCCAGCTGCTGCCAACGGTCACCAGGCATCTTCCGGAGCATCGAACCCTTGCCGTGAACTACCTCGTCGTGGCTGATGGGCAGCAGGAAGTTCTCCGTGAAGGCGTAGACCATGGAGAACGTGATGGTGCCGTGATGCCATTTGCGGTTGATGGGGTCTTCGGAGATGTACTTCAGGGAGTCGTGCATCCATCCCATGTTCCACTTCAGGCCGAAGCCCAGGCCGCCGTGGTTGGTGGGGGCGGTAACCCCCGGGAACGCGGTGGATTCCTCGGCGATGATGATGGCGCCCGGGTGCGACTTGTAAACCGTCGCGTTGACTTCCTGCATAAAGGAAATTGCTTCGAGGTTTTCGCGTCCGCCGAACTTGTTGGGCCGCCACTGTCCTTCCTCACGGGAGTAGTCCAGGTAGATCATGGAGGCCACGGCGTCCACGCGCAGGCCATCGATGTGGAACTCCTCCAGCCAGTACAGCGCATTGGCCACCAGGAAGTTCCTGACCTCGCTGCGTCCGAAGTCGAAGATCAAAGTTCCCCAGTCGGGGTGCTCGCCGAGTGCGGGGTCGGAGTGCTCGTACAGCGGCTGGCCGTCAAACTGTGCCAGCGCCCAGGAATCCTTGGGGAAGTGGGCTGGTACCCAGTCCAGGAGGACGCCAATGCCCGCCTGGTGCAGCGAGTCCACCAGGAACCGGAACTCATCCGGGTGCCCGAACCGCGACGTCGGCGCGAAGTAGGACGTCACTTGGTAGCCCCAGGATCCGCCGAAGGGGTGCTCCGCCACCGGCATGAACTCAACGTGCGAGAAGCCAAGCCATGTGACGTATTCCACGAGCTCCTTGGCCAGTTCTTTGTAGCCAAGGCCCAGGCGCCACGAGCCCAAATGGACTTCGTAGACGCTCATGGGTGAGTTATGCGGGTCCTTCTGAGCGCGGGCACTCATCCATTCCGCGTCCTTGAAGCGGTAGCTGGGATCCACGACGCGTGAGGCGGTCAGCGGCGGAACCTCGGTGCCGAAAGCCAAGGGATCGGCCTTCTCTACCCAGTGACCTCCCTTGGTGAGGATCTCGTATTTGTAGCACGCCCCTGCTACAACACCCGGAATGAACAGTTCCCAGACGCCGGACGAACCCAGCGAGCGCATTCCATGCGAGCGCCCGTCCCATCCATTGAAGTCGCCCTTAACCCGGACAGCCTGGGCGTTCGGTGCCCAGACGGCGAACGAGACCCCATCTACATCGCCGAGCGCGGAACTGTAGTGCTGCACGTGGGCACCGAGGACGTCCCAAAGGCGTTCGTGGCGACCTTCGCCGATGAGGTGCAGGTCCACCTCACCTACGGTAGGCAGGTAGTGGTACGGGTCATCGATGGTGACCGGTTCGGCGTCGTACACCACTTCCAAACGGTAGTCCGGCACGTGGCCGGCCTGCAGCGGTTCCAGGACGGCAACCCACACGCCATGCGCTTCGTGAGTCATTTCCGTGCGGCCGGTTTCGGTCACCACCACCACGGACTTGGCGAGGTGCTTCACCGTTCGGATGGTGACGTGGCCGTGGTCGTCCAGATGTGCGCCGAGAACAGAGTGCGGCGCATGGTAGGCGCCGGCTGCCACGCGTTCCAAGGTCTCGGTGTCCACATGCAGTGGGACTCGCGGCCGTTCGGTGCGTGCAGAGCCAGTCATGTCTTTACCTTCCGCTATAGCTGCCGCATGCTTGCCGCGGCTTGAGTTGTCGAGGATTTTTCGCGATGCATTCACCGGTATGGACAGCCAGTCGGGCCGGTTCCGCAGCTCGTAAACCACCTCGTATAAAGCCTTGTCCAGCCACAATGCCACAAAGAGCGGCGAGCGGCGGTCCATGGTTCCGGGAGTGACTTCGATGTACCCCTCAAGGAACGCTTCTGCGCACTCGTCCACCCAGGAGTCGGGAACCTTGGCGTTCGCATTTTCGCGCGTCGCGGCACCGGCAGCGTAGTCGAACGAGCGCAGCATGCCCGTGACATCGCGGAGGGGAAGATCGGGAGTATTACGTTCATCGATGGTCCGTAGCGGCTCGCCCTCGAAGTCGAGGATCGCCCAACGTCCCGGCTGCCCCTCGGCGCCGGGAACCAAAAGGATCTGCCCCAGGTGCAGGTCACCGTGCACACGCTGCAACCGGCCAACGTCCCGGGGATCCAGAGCCGCCAGCAGCTCTTCCAGATTGTCGTCATAAGGCCCGACGGCGGATGCGGCTTCTGCCCACGACTGGCGGACGCGCCGGACAACAGTTGCGATGATGTCCGGGCCCTGTTCCTGGCCCTCCTGGATTCCAAAGGTTTGCGCGAGCCTGGCGTGGACCGTGGCGGTGGCCGCCCCCAGCCCACGGGCCTCGGCGGTGAAGTCCTTGCCGGCTGCTGCGGCCTCTACTGCCAACCGCCAGGCGTCCAATCCACCGACCAGGAATTCGTGGGCTACAGTCAGCTCGCCAGTCGCCGCTGCTGTACCGTTCGACGCCGGTCCGTCCCACGAGCCCGTGATCCAGCCGAGCGTCGCGGGAACCTCACTGGTCCCGGCTGCGGTCAGGGCGGCACCCAGTTCAACCTCGGGATTCCTGCCAGCCGCCAGCACTCGGAAGATCTTCACGATCGCCGCCGAATGGCCGTCGTCGATGATGACGGACGTGTTGGACTGCTCCCCGGACAGAACGCGTACGGAGGTGGGTGTTTCCGGGAGCGCGACGCGTCCACGCGTCAGGTGCCCCTGGGCGAGTCCCACCAGGCCCTCGCTGCGCATCAACTCCAACCAGGCGGCGACGAACCCGGCGTCGAAGACGGCGTCGTAGATCAGGTGGAGGCCCGAATCGTCGGTAAACTCACCCACCAAGGCGGCCGGAGCGTCCACCAGCGGTTGGCTCCGATAGCTCAACGGAACCTGGACCACGTCGGTCCGGGGACCGCCGTCGGCCGTCCGGTAGGTCACGGCCAGCAGCACCACCTCAAAAGCAGCGTCACCGCCAGTGCCCGGGAGGCTGAAACCGCCCACCTGCTCCAGCGCAAAATCGGGGCTATTGACCGGGAACCAGCGCTTGCCTGGAAGCCAGTTACGGAGAAGTCCTTCAACGGAGGGGTTCAAGTTGTCCTTGCTCATCTCATCCTTTGGAGGTCACCACGGGAATCGCCTGGGTAAAAGGCGACGAGGGATTGGAAAAGGCCGAGCGGACCCTCAGCCAGTAGAAGCTGTGGCTGCCCAGCATCACGGTCAGATGACCGTTGTCGCCGACGGCCGGGAAGGGCTGGCCGCCGAAAATATCCCGCAGGCCGCGGCCTGCGAACTCAGGGATGTCCAACGTTGCCGCCACGGGGTGCTGGGAGAGGTTGAAGACGCACAGAATGGTTTCGGCGTCCTCCCCCTCAGGGTTGCCCGCCGGCAGTTCCCGAACATAGGCAAGCACCACCTCGTGGTCCGCTTCAATGTGCCGGAAACCGCCCAAACCAAACACCGGGTGGTTCTTGCGCACGCTGAGGATCTGCCGGGTCCAGCGCAACAGTGAACCCGAGTGGGCGGCCTCGGCTTCAACGTTGACCATGCTGTAGTTGTAGACGAGCGACTGGATGACCGGAAGGTACAGCTTGCCCGGATCGGCCCCCGAGAAACCGGCGTTTCGGTCCGGGTTCCATTGCATTGGAGTGCGGACGGCATCGCGGTCATCGAGCCAGATGTTGTCTCCCATGCCGATTTCGTCCCCGTAGTACAGGAAGGGACTGCCAGGCAGGGAAAGCAGCAGCGCGTTGATGAGCTCGATCTCCGAGCGGGAGTTGTCCAACAGAGGCGCCAAACGTCGCCGGATGCCGATGTTGGCACGCATCCGGGGATCGGGGGCATACCAGCCCAGCATGGCGGCGCGTTCCTCCCCCGGCACCATTTCCAAGGTGAGTTCATCGTGGTTCCGCAGGAAAGTTCCCCACTGGGCCCCCTTGGGAATTTCCGGGGTGTCGCGCAAGGTCTCGATGATAGGCGCGGCCTTCTGGTCCCGGAGTGCGTAGTAGAGCCGCGGCATGATGGGGAAGTGGAACGCCATGTGGCATTCGGGCGCTTCCTCGGTACCGAAATACTCCACCACTTCATGCGGGGGCTGGTTGGCCTCGGCAATGATCACCCTGCCGGGATAGTTCGCGTCCACCATGCGCCGTAGGTCCTGCAGGAACGTGTGCGTTGCCGGCAGGTTCTCGCAGTTGGTGCCGTCTTCCTCGAACAGGTACGGAATGGCGTCGGCCCGGAAGCCATCGATCCCTTGGTCCAGCCAGAACCGGACCACGTCATAGAGGGCCTCGATGACCTTGGGGTTCTCAAAGTTCAGGTCCGGTTGGTGGCTGAAGAAACGGTGCCAGAAGAACTGCCGCCGGATGGGATCGAACGTCCAGTTCGATTCCTCGGTGTCAACGAAGATAATGCGGGCGTCCTGGTACTTCTCGTCGGTATCGCTCCACACATAGAAATCGCCAAAGGGACCTGTGGGATCCTTGCGGGATTCCTGGAACCAAGGGTGCTGGTCCGACGTGTGGTTCAAGGGAAGATCGATGATCACCCTGACGCCGCGGGCGTGTGCCTCGGCAACCAGCCGCTTGAAGTCGCTGATGGTGCCGAACTCATCCAATACGGACGTGTAGTCCGCAATGTCATAGCCGCCATCGCGCAACGGGGAATGGAAGAACGGCGGCAACCATAGGCAGTCAACGCCGAGCCACTGCAGGTAGTCCAGCTTCTCGATCAACCCATGGAAGTCGCCGGACCCATCCCCGTTGGCATCCGCAAAGGCCCGCACCAGTACCTCATAGAAGACTGCCTTGCGGTACCAGTTGGGATCATGCTGGAGACCTGGGGCGTTCAACTCGAAGGTGTTCTTCGGAGTGAAGTACTGGCTCGGGTTCTGCGGGGAAAAACTCACTAAGGCTGCCTCCGGATGCTCAGGATGTGAGCCGGTTCCACGTGGGCATCCAGGCGGACGTAGTTGTGCTCGCCCCACTCCCAGCTCTGGCCGCTGATCAAGTCATCCACCCGGAACCTGCCGTCCTCATTGAGATCCCGGGGGTCCAGTTGCAGGGCCGCCAAGTCCAGGGAGACCGTGCTCTCGCGGGCGCTGTGCGGATCCACGTTGACCACAATGATCAAGGTGTCCTTGGTTCCGTCCGGCAGCGTCTTGTGCTTGGAGTACACGATCGTGGCATCGTCCGTGCTGCTGTGCAGCGTCAGGTTCTGCAGGTCACCCAGGGCAACGTGATCCTTGCGGATGGTGTTGAGCCTGGTGATGTACGGAGCCAGGGTGCGTCCGGACTCGGCTGCGCCATCCCAGTCCCTCGCCTTGTATTCGTACTTTTCGTTGTCGATGTACTCCTCGGCGCCAGGCCGGGCTACGTGCTCATACAACTCATAACCGGCATACACACCCCAGAGCGGGCTGGCAGTCGCAGCCAGTGCAGCCCGGATACGGAAGGCTGCCGGACCGCCGTACTGCAAGTACTCGGTGAGGATGTCCGGGGTGTTCACAAAGAAGTTCGGGCGGAAGAACGCCGGACTCTCGTGGCTGACCTCGTGGAAGTACTGCTCAAGCTCCGTCTTGGTGTTCCGCCATGTGAAATACGTGTAGGACTGCTGGAATCCTGCCCGGCCCAACGCGTGCATCATCGGGGGACGGGTGAAAGCCTCCGCCAGGAAAACAACCTCCGGGTTCTTTTTGTTGATCTTGCCAATCAGCCATTCCCAGAACCAGACAGGCTTGGTGTGGGGATTGTCGACGCGGAAAATCTTCACGCCATGGCTGATCCACAACTGCACGATCCGCAGAATTTCCTTGGAAAGGCCAGTGGGATCGTTGTCGAAGTTCAGGGGATAAATGTCCTGGTACTTCTTCGGCGGGTTCTCTGCGTAGGCGATGGAACCGTCCACTCGGGTGGTGAACCATTCGGGGTTGGACGTCACCCAGGGGTGGTCCGGAGCTGCCTGCAGGGCGAGGTCCAAAGCTACCTCGAGTTCCAGCTCGTTGGCACGCGCCACGAACGCGTCGAAGTCCTCGAACGTACCCAGTTCCGGGTGGATGGCATCGTGGCCACCGTCCTTGGAGCCGATGGCCCACGGCGAACCGGGATCCTGCGGTCCCGGCGTCAAGGTGTTGTTGCGGCCCTTACGGTGCTGGAAGCCGATCGGATGGATGGGCGGCAGGTAGATGACGTCGAAGCCCATGTCCGCTACGGCGTCGAGCCTCTTGGCAGCCGTGCGGAAATTACCGGAAGTCCACGTGCCGGTGGAGTGGTCCAACACGGCGCCCTCGGAGCGGGGGAAGAATTCGTACCAGGAGCCACGGCCCGCGAGGTCGCGCTCCACCTGCAGCGGGAAACGCTCCGATACGGTCACCAGCTCGCGGATCGGAAGACGTTCGACGGCGGCCAGCACCTCAGGGCTGAAACCGGCGCCGAGGCGTTGTTCGGCGGTTTTGGTGGTGTCTGCCAGCACAACGGAAGCGGCACGCAAGGTGCGCTTTTCCGCGCCGGTACGTCCGGCGTCGTCGGCTGCTCCTGCCAGGAGGGCGGCGCCCTCGGCGAGCATCAACTCGACGTCGATTCCGGCAGCGACCTTCACCTCTGCATTGTGGTGCCACGTTCCGTAGCGGTCATGCCAGGCCTCGATAACGAACGACCAGGCCCCGGTGCCGCCCGGCGTGATCAGGCCCTCCCAGCGGTCCAGGCCCTTCCACTGCTCACCCTGCGCAGGGCTCAGACGGACGCGCTGGCGCTCCCTGCCCCTGGGATCGAGCAGCACAGCGGAAACGCCCAGCTGGTCGTGGCCTTCACGGAACACCGTGGCGCCAACCACGAGGTCCTCCCCCGGCAAGGCCTTCGCCGGGAAACGGCCACCCTCAACAACCGGCTGAACGGCCGTGATGGGGAACCGGCCGAAGCGAAGTCCGTCGGTGATGTCCGTTTTCGTCTTGGATTTCAGAGCGGTGATGGTTCGCACGGTATTCGTCACAAGCACGACGTTAGCGAGAAACATCACAGAATGCTAAGCACACGACCTTTCTTCTCGACGCAAGATGTCTTTTACCTAAAAGAAACCCAATGCGGTTCCGACTGCCATGTGAGTCCGTTAGTGTGGCGCTCGTGAAGGCAATTCGAAGGTTTACAGTCCGTACCGTCCTCCCTGAGCCCATCCGGCCCCTGGCACGTCTGGCCACCAATTTACGTTGGTCATGGCACCGGCCCACTCGGGAACTTTTTGCGAGCCTCAACCCGGCTCTCTGGGAGGCGTCGCAGCACGACCCCATAGCTCTTCTTGGGTCGATCAGCCGCGAACAGTTGCAGGACTTGGCCAACAATGGCGAAGTAGTGGAGCGCGTGCAGCACGCCGCCGCCGACCTGGACCGCTACCTCAGCGAACCACGCTGGTACCAGGGCCTCGGCGAAGACGCTCCGGCGTGCATTGCCTACTTCTCCCCCGAGTTCGGTATCACGGAAGTGCTTCCGCAGTACTCCGGCGGCCTGGGCATCCTGGCAGGCGACCACCTAAAGGCCGCCTCGGACCTGGGCGTGCCGCTGATCGGGGTCGGGCTCCTCTACCAGGCCGGTTACTTCAAGCAGTCGCTGTCCCGCGATGCGTGGCAGCAGGAAACCTACCCGGTGCTGGACCCTGATGGCTTGCCGCTGACGCTGCTTCGCCACCCGGCCAAGGACGGCGCGCCCGGCAAGCCGGTCCAGATCTCGCTTCCGTTGCCCAACGGCCGGGAACTCCACGCGCATGTGTGGCGTGCCGACGTCGGACGCGTTCCGCTGCTGCTGCTGGACTCCAACGTCCCCTCCAATGACGAGGCCGCGCGCGGCATCACCGACCGCCTTTACGGTGGCGGCGGCGACCACCGGTTGCAGCAGGAACTCCTCCTGGGCATGGGTGGCGTCAAGGCCCTCCGCGTCTACCAGGAACTCACCGGCACACCGGCGCCGGAAGTGTTCCATACCAATGAAGGCCACGCAGGTTTCCTGGGAATCGAACGCATCCAGGAAGCCATGTCCGATCCCAACGAGCCCCTCAGCTGGGACGAAGCCCTCGCCGCCGGACGCGCGTCCACCGTCTTCACGACGCATACGCCGGTCCCCGCAGGCATCGACCGCTTTGAGACCGTGCAGATCAAGCATTTCTTTGAAGCCGGGCTGGCGCCTGCCGTACCGACTGACCGGATCCTTGAGCTGGGCCGCGAAAACTACGACGGCGGCAACCCTTCCGTTTTCAACATGGCGGTGATGGGCCTGCGGCTTGCGCAGCGCGCCAACGGCGTGGCCAAGCTGCACGGCGTGGTGTCCCGCGAGATGTTTGCCGGCCTGTGGCCAGGATTCGACCACTCCGAAATCCCCATCGCCTCCGTTACCAACGGCGTCCACGTGCCCACGTGGGTTGACCCGCGCATCTCTTCGCTGGCACGGACCCAGTTCGGTGCAGAAGCCGAAGCACTGGGACGCTGGGACTTGGCCTACAACGTCAGCGACGAAGACGTCTGGAGGCTTCGCAGGGAACTGCGCGCGCAGCTCATCGACGACGTTCGACGCCGGCTCCGGGCTTCGTGGAAGAAGCGCGGCGCAGCGGATGCCGAACTGGGCTGGACCGATTCAGTGCTGGACCCGGACGTGCTCACGATCGGTTTTGCGCGCCGTGTGCCCACGTACAAGCGGCTCACCCTCATGTTGCGCGACCCCGCACGCTTGAAGGCCCTCCTGTTGGACCCGAAGCACCCCATCCAGCTGGTCATCGCCGGCAAGTCGCACCCCGCTGACGACGCCGGCAAGAAGATGATCCAGGACCTGGTGCGCTTCACTGACGACCCCGAAGTGCGGCACAGGATCGTGTTCCTGCCGAACTACGACATCGCCATGGCCCGGACGCTGTTCCCCGGCTGCGACGTCTGGCTCAACAACCCGCTTCGCCCTCTGGAAGCCTGCGGCACCTCCGGGATGAAGGCCGCCATCAACGGCTCGCTCAACCTGTCCGTCCTTGACGGTTGGTGGGACGAAATGTACGACGGCGAAAACGGCTGGGCGATCCCCACCGCGAACAATGGCGCCTCCGCCGATGAACGGGACGACATCGAGGCATCAGCGCTCTATGAGCTGCTCGAGAACCAGGTGGCGCCACGATTCTACGGAACCACGGTGGCCCAGGGCGCCGGTGCTGCAGGACCCTCCGAGTCCAGCCTTGAGACCGTACCCACCCACTGGGTATCCATGATCAAGCACACCCTGGCCAACCTGGGTCCCGCAGTCTCGGCCGAACGCATGCTCCACGACTACGTCAACAACCTCTATTGCCCGGCCGCTGTCTCCGGGCGCAGGGCAGTTGCCGAATCGTTCAAGGAAGCCAAGGAACTCGCCGCCTGGACCACCAAGGTCCGGAACGCGTGGCCCCAGGTCGTGGTGGAACACGTTGATTCCGTGGGTGTCTCCGAGGAACCCCAGGTGGGCGACAGCCTTCAGGTCAACGCCTACGTGGCCCTCAACAGCCTCACCCCGGATGACGTGTCCGTGGAGGTGGCCTTCGGCCGCGCGGAGGAATCCGACGAGCTCGAGGACATCGTGGTTGCGGAACTGGACTCCCTGGAGGACCTCGGCGGCGGACGCCACCTCTTCCATGGCTCCGTGGTCATCAACCGCTCGGGCTCCTTCGGCTACACGGTTCGAGTGTTCCCGAAGCACACAGCGTTGGCTTCCAAGGCTGAGCTGGGGTTGATCGCGAACGCCTAAGCCTTCGAAGGTGCATGGCCCCGCTTTTCCGTTGTTGCCCAACGACGGAAAAGCGGGCGGCCGCCCGTGGAGGGTGCTGTTTTGCATCTATGAAGCTGGTTCGGGGGAACTCCCGCGGGACTTCTACGCGCGAAGTGCAATAGCGGGATCTTTACGGCTGGCGACCCAGGCAGGGTAAATGGCGCTCACAATACCGGTGGTCGCACCCACAAGGAGTCCAACCACCCATAGCTCCGGGGGCAGTACGGGCGGCCAGGCCTGGATCCAGGAGACGCAAAGCGTGGTCATAGTTCCGATGATGCCGCCGAGAGAACCTGCTGTAACTCCAACGATGAAGCCCTCAAGGATGAAGGATCGGCAAATTAGCCATCGACTAGAGCCGATCGCTCGTCGAAGGGCTATCTCTGCCGATCGGTTCTGAACGGTCAGGTACATCGAGGAAGCCGCAGTGATGATCGCCAGGAGCATCAGGACCAGCGATAGCAAAGCGATGAGCGACCCGAGATCATTTGAGACGTCCTGCCTGATTGACTGAATATCGGCTGTGACGTCTACTTTTGCCTTCCCTGGGTCGCTCGGCGAGTATCCAAGCGGCGCTACTCGCGCAATCGCAGCCGAGAAGCCCTTTTCGGTTCGAACTTGAACTTTTAGGTCTGACCTGGAGACGCCACGCATGAGGCTGGCGTTTACGAATACGGAGTCAGCGTACTCAGGAAAATTTGGGCCAGGTTCGAATACACCAACAACGGGCACAAGTCGGTCATCGATCCATATGCTCACCCCTGCCACCGGCCCGGTTTTCTTGCTGTACGGTATGTCGAGCGCAATTGCCGCCTTCGTCGAGACTACTGCGAGAGGACCAGCTCGTGGGTCGTCGAGGGCACTTCGGATGTTGTGGGGAATTAGGTCGATTCCGAAGTCATTGAAGTAGTTCTTCGAGGAGGAGTGGAGTGACAATGGCGCTTCGGGTTCCAGGTCGGAGGGCTTAACCCGTGTTATACGTACGTCTGCCGGAACCGCTGAGTACACATAGGATGCGCCAACTACATGAGGAAGACGGGTAATGCGATCTACCCCGGAACGAAGTCCATCTAAATCGTCTTGAAACACGGCAGGTCCGTCTTCGATGGAGATGGACAGTCGATCCTGTGAGGCGATCGCCAGCCGATCGTTGATGGCATTCGACGTCGTCGAACTGATACCCAGGGCACCCGTCATCCCGCCGATGGCAATCGCAAATGCAAGGATGAGAAGCATTGTTCGGAGAGTACGGGCGGAGAGCGCGGTAAGTGCATCGCCCCAGTCATCCATGAGGGAACACACGGTGCGAGAGACCCATGACTGCTGACTTGGTGCACCGAAGGGCTCGGGGTCGACCGGAACCTTAGATGGCGGCATGGGTTGAGAATTCGTTTCGACGTCACTCGTGATTCGACCGTCTCGGATCTCAATCCGGCGATCCGCTTGATTTGCCACGTCCATATCATGGGTGATGACAATTACGGTGACACCTTCGGAGTTGAGTTTCCGAAGGTATTCAATGACCCGTCTGCTGTTGTTGGAATCAAGATTGCCTGTTGGCTCGTCGGCAAGGATGATCCGCGGGTGGGTCGCAATTGCTCGTGCTATTGCAAGTCGTTGCCGTTCGCCGCCTGATAGGAGCTTGGCTTGGACCTTGCGTTTATGCTCCAGACCTACGAACTCCAGCGCGGCCAAGGCAGCCGACGCCCGCTCGTCCATCGGCACACCTTGGACCCGTAATCCGATAGCAGCGTTGCTGATCACGCTATCGTCGCCGATGACGTTTGAGGACTGGAAAACGAACCCGATCAGGTGTAGTCGCACCGTGTCGAGGCTTCGTTCTGAAGCGGCCTCGACGGCTTGTCCACGAATGGCGAGACGTCCGGAGCTTGCTCTGTCCAACAAGCCCATGATGTTTAAAAGCGTCGATTTCCCTGAGCCTGAAGGGCCCACAATGGACAAGAACTCACCGGACTCAATTGCCAGTGAGACGTCAGAAAGAGCGGGGGACTCTGCACCTGCATATGTGCGCGATACTCTCTCTAGGCTGATGACCAATGCGTTATCGGAGCCTGTAACTTCTGCTCTGCGCGCGAGAGGCTCCGATCGTGAAATAGTCACGATATTTGGACCTCGTCACCTTGGCTGAGATCACCGGAGATTGCGGCGAAACCTCCCCCTGACCGAAGAACCGTGATGGGGATACGCGTTGCGGGGACCTTTGAGTTTCTTCCGTCGCCCGAGCTTCTGAGAACGTAGGTCCCGTCGGCATCCTGTCGGATGCCAGATAACGGCACAGCGAGGGCTTGTGCCGCGCTACCTTGGCCAGCTACCGTGACACTCAAATTGGGAGTCAATAAGACCAGATCCGCCTTACTCGTTGGCTCTACCGTCACGGGATGTCCAGCACGTTGGCCTTCTCCCGCATCCGTGAATGGACCCACGCCAGTTATCCGACCGGCCAGTTGCTTTTCCGCGACCCTTACAGTGACATCCTGCCCAGCCTTAAGAGACTCAGCCTGCTGGACCTCAGCAATAAACTCCACGAAGTTGTCTTCGGCCTGGAACGTGGCAAGAGGGCTTTCGGGCGTAACTTTCTGCCCTATGTTCAGGGCGGAGACAACGGTCGCGCTGGCCACGGGCAGTGCTATCAGTTGTCTGTGTGGGATCGAGAGCGCGGGGGTAGAGCCGACTGGTGCCGTTGTTTCTGGTGTAGCTCCCGGTTCGACTTGTTGACTTTGCTCGGTAGGCATTCTCCCGCTGCTCAAGGTGAAACCCTCGCTGGCAAAGAAAGAGGATGCGGCTTCCATGGTTGCGCTGTCCATGTGACCATTTTCGGGAGAAGGATACCCCATCTGCATAAGTGCCCGTTGCAATGCCAACACGTCATCTCCCTCATCACCTCGGGAAAGATCGCGATACAAAGGGAGCGGATCAGGCAGGACGAAATAGGGCTTGCCTGAAACCACACCTGCAAGGTCGCCCCACTTCAACGTTTCCCCCGCCTGAAGCGTCTGGCGCACGACAATCGGTTCCTGTGCCTCCAAGTCGATTTGGATCGGCACTGCCGGGCCGGCCTTAATAACTCCAGAGAAGGTAAGACGGTCGTCGACGATACGGTTTTCAACCATTGCATAAACAGGGATCTCAGCCATGGAGTCCTCCGGCCGGATGATCTCTGATTGATCAAAGACGCGTCCGGCGAGCAAACCCACCCCCGCGGACATGACTCCGGTGACTGCCAACAGGACGATTAGCCACCGTCGCGAGAGTCGACTCAATCCAACAGCTGCCGCGGCACTCTGCCGGGGCTGCTCATCGATCACTGCGTCTCTTTCAGTAACTTCTCGGCGGCATCCACGTAGTTCTGGCTTCTATTCTTGAGCGCGGTAAGAACTGCCTCATTCTGCTTGATGAGCGGCAGCTGGTAGCTTGCCTGAATATCACCGAGCGTTTGGGTGAGCCGGACTTCCTGGTTGCATTCGGCCTCAATCGTGGCGATTCGGACGCCTTCGGCTGTGTCCGACTTCGACGGGTTTTGCTGATCTGTCCTCGCCTGCAGGTCAAAGGACTGCTGGCTCGACCACTTGGCGTTGGCAGCATCCCGCCCCGGCGTCAAGCCAGCCGCTGAGATGCATTTGTCCCAGTCGCCCTTGGCATTCTTCCAAGCGTCAGTTTCTGATGCCATCCTGAGACTTTTCAAAGCAATTTCCGCTGCAGCACCACCATTCATCAGGTCATCAGGTGGAGTGATTTCATCAATCTTGCTCTTTTCGCTGGCAAGACATTTGTACCTGGCATCCCCCCACGAGCCTGCCTCGTCGTGCTTCTGGTTCGATTGAGCATCTTCTCCAATAAGCCGGAAGCCGTACTGTCTCACTCGATCAACGTTCCACACGCCGAAGTTCCGGTTCTCTGCCTTCGGATAAGCAGCATTCGGATCATCGATGAAGCCAAATTCCTTCATGCACGTGGTCATGATGACTTCCCTCGCCAGAAGAATCTGAGAGCGATCACGGGCCGAAATTCTGTATGCGTCCACTGGGAATACGATCAGAGAGTTCTCGTAATCCAGATTCACTTTTCCCGATGAGTCCGGCGTGATTGAACTGTCCGCACCCCCCGAACAAGATGAACTAGCCAACGCTAGGCCTGTGGCAAGCGAGGCCACAAAATACCTTGTCCAGCGTGCCCGTCGTCCAGTAGTTCTTCTCGACACCATCCCGCGTCCAATCTCGTTTCTTACGCCTCGACTAGTAGTAGCCGGGCCTATTTTCAGACAAGAACTTTGACCTGCCGACACTTTATCGGCAGGTCAAAGCATGGTGCCGCTCACTCGATGTATGCGAACCGCTGCGTGGGTTTAGCCCCTGTGGAAGCTGCTGATGTTGTCATTCCATGTACCCAGGAAGGGCACGTACCAACCCAGGGCGCTGTAGTCGTTAGCGCTGCCAAAGCCAGCACCGCCGTAGTTGATGTCCTGCCACCAAGTGACGTAGTAGCCGAAGTTCTTGACCGAACTGGTCTTGTTATCAAACGACCCCATCCAGGTCGAATTGTCGGCTCCGTACGTGGCACCGCCGTAATCCCTAATACGCAAATGACGTAGAGCCTAAAGGCCCCTCCGAAATGTATCGCTCGACACATTTAGCGTCAAACTTTGGAAAATAGTCGGAAAAAGCGCAGAAATATTTAAATTCTCGCATCACGATTGGGTGGCACGCACCACTTAAGCGCTTCGGCGGGAATCACGAACGCATAGGATCAATGCTGGGCCACGCCTCAACTCTCCGTCAGAGCACTCAAGTCGCTGTTTGCGCCGTGGCTTGCCCCCACTGGTATGACGTTGGAGCGACTAATTCTCGAACACGGCGATGACCGCGAGGTCGCGGCCGGCGTAGCGCTCTGCGTCTTGGAGGACTTCGCAGACTACCCCGAAGGACCGGTCTGTGCGGTAAGCGGCCGGGACCTGCCAGATCATGGTGACGGGTCCGCCGTCGTCCTCTGAGAGGGCGTCGGCGTAATCGTGCAGGGAGTCGTTCAGGGCGTCCAGGTTCACACCGTAGTACTCAGGGAAGTCCAGGACCTGGGCGAAGACTTCCAGGACCGCTTGCTTGGTGGTTGCCGGGGGGACCATCACGGTCCTGCGGCCGGCGTCGGAAATCTGCTCCCGTAGTTCTTCAAGGGTCCAGGTGTCTGCAGAATAGATCTTCATGGGCTCCTACTTGCCTTCGACGATGAACTTGAACGATTCGTAATGGTCCGCGGTGTAGTACTTGGCAGCGTCCTTGCCCACGATGATCCGGCGGGCGCCCCGGTCCGACTCTCCGGGTGTGGGCACCGTGTACTCCTTGTAGAAGCCGCCGGACTTCTTGGGCAGGAGGCCTTCGAAGTTGCCGAAGTTCACGCCGTCACGGTCATACGGGTACGGGCCACCCTTCGCGATGAGGGTCAGCGTCTGGCGGGCTTCCCTGGGTAGCTGCGAGGCGTTGATGGCGGGCAGCGACGAAGGGTTTGCCACCACCGCGGCCCCCGGCGTCGCGGCGGCCGACGTCGCGGAGCCAGGTTCCGGCGTCGTGGTTTGCGCTGTTAACCCACCTCCGCCCACCATGGCGACCACCAGCACGACGACGGCGATCACCAGTCCCGCGAAAGCCACCAGTTTGTTGCGGCTGCGGTTCATGCGAAGAACTCCTGATTGGTGTGCCTACGTGCGGTAGATGTTGATGGTGTTGGCTTGCAGGATATCCCGCTCGCCGGAGGCCACCAACGCGCCCTTCCGGCGATCGTGCAGCACCGACGTAGTGAAGCGAAGTTCAAACATGCGCTTGCCGATGCCCGATTCGCTGAGGATCTCCGGCAGAACCATCTTCACGTCCTGGTTGCTGCCATTAACCACGATCAAGCCACGAATTTCGCTGTCCTCATGGCCCATCAGGAGCTGGACGGAGCGCACATTGGGATCGTTCCAGCGCGCCGGGGTCATCCGCTTACCTTTATCGTCGAACCACTGCAGGCTGGAATCGTTCGCGTTGCCGGGGAAGCTCTCAGGCTGGTGCCTCAGGAACCAGCGGCGGAGCCTGACCAGCTCCCGCGTGGTCCTGAACATGGCATTGGCTTCCTGGGTTCGGCTCCAGTCCAGCCACGCCGTGGGGTTGTCCTGGCAGTAGGCGTTGTTGTTGCCCTGCTGGGTGCGGCCAAGTTCGTCGCCGGCAGTAATCATGGGAACCCCGAAGGACAACAGCAAGGTGGCCATCAGGTTCCGAACGGACAGGGCACGGGCAGCAACGATGGCCTCGTTTTCGCTCCTGCCTTCCACGCCGTGGTTGTAGCTGCGGTTATCTCCGTGGCCGTCGCGGTTCTGCTCACCGTTGGCCTCGTTGTGCTTACGGTCGTAGCTCACCAAGTCCTTGAGGGTGAAGCCGTCGTGGGCCGTGATGAAGTTGACCGAGGCCAGCCGGGTGCGTCCCGAGGAGGCAAAGAGGTTGGCCGAACCGGCCATGAGTTCAGCCAAGGAGGCCACGGAACCGCCCTGGCCACCGGCTTCGATGGCTGCGCGGTCGGACAGCCAGAAGCTGCGGACGCCGTCGCGGAAGTGGTCATTCCAATCCGACCAACCGTGCGGGAAGCGGCCTGTCTGCCAGCCACCGTAGCCAACGTCCCAAGGCTCGGCGATGAGCTTGACCGCCGACAATACCGGATCCTCCGCAATGGCCTGCAGGAAGGGGTGCTGGGGATCGAACGTGTTGCCCGCATCCCGGCACAGGGTCACTGCGAGGTCGAAGCGGAAGCCATCCACGTGGAAGTCGTTGACCCAGTACCGCAGGGAATCCAGGGCCAGGTCCACCACCACGGGATCGCTGAAGTCCAGGGTGTTGCCACAGCCGGTGGTGTCCAGGTAGCGCCCGTGGGCATCGTGCCGGTAATAGCGCTTCTCTGCCAGTCCACGGAAGCTGAGGGCAGGACCGTCCGGACCTGCTTCGGCGGTGTGGTTGTACACCACGTCCAGGATGACCTCGATGCCCGCTGCGTGCAGCAACTTGATCATGCCCTTGAGTTCGTCCTGAACCGCGTGGGGGCCAGCGTTGCGGGCAGCTTCGGTGGCGTAGTCCGAATGCGGGGCAAAGAAGGCAGCCGTGTTGTAGCCCCAGTAGTTGGTCATGCCAAGGTCCTGGAGATGTGACTCGTCCAAGTGGAAATGGATTGGCAGGAGCTGAACAGCGGTGATGCCAAGCTCTGTGAGGTGCTGGATCATCACCGGATGCGCCATGCCGGCGTAGGTGCCGCGAAGGTGCTCCGGGATATCCGGGTGAAGCATCGTCTGCCCACGGACGTGGGCCTCGTAGATGACCGAGGTTCGGAGCGGAATACGCGGCGGTTGGTCATCGCCCCAGTCAAAGCCGGTTTCCAGGTGGACACTCGTGAGGAATTCGCCCCGCTGGTCCACAGCGCGACCGTAGGGATCGAGCAGCAGCCGCTGTTCGCCGTCGTCGTCCAGGTCCAAAGCCGGCACGGACATGGGGAGGCCGGTCTCGGCTGGTGCCGCCCGGAAACCATACCGGGTGCCCGGCGCTACCCCGCTCACCAGCCCGAAGTGGACGCCGTCCTCGACGTTGGGAAGGGCGTGGGCGCGCCACGGCTCGCCGGGAGCCTGGAAGGCAATCTCTACTTGCTCCAGGTCGGGCGCGAAAACGGCCACGTTCACGTGATGATTCTGCGTGTTTTCGGCATCGACGAGATCGGGCTGGGGCGTGCTCAGTCCAAGGGGCCGTGGCCGTGAGGCGTCGACGGCGGCTTCTGTGTCAAAAATAGGCATAACCATTACTTGCAAGTTTAGTTCCACGCCCTGTATGTGCCGCGCCGGCTTCTCATGTGACGAGGTTCTGCGTAGCGATTTCATTACTTGCGCGCTAAGCGCCAGATTACTTATGCCGTTCACGTGCTCGAACATTATTCCGAAACCTGATTCAGGCGGCGGGGTCTACTCCAATGTGTCGCGTGGGCCGCTTCCGCGGCGCCCGCTTGGCATACTGGGACGGAGACAACTGGAGGTTCTATCGTGCGCGTGGCACTCGCCCAAGTCATCACCGGCCGGGATCTGGCCGACAACCTGCGGCTCCTGGAGGAGTACGCCCGCCGGGCCAAGGAGGGTGGCGCCGGGTTGGTGGTGTTTCCCGAGGCGATGATGCGCGCGTTCGGAAACTCGCTGCTGGACATCGCCGAACCTTTGGAAGGGCCGTGGGCCAGCCGCGTGCGCGCCCTTGCCGCTGAACTGCAGCTGGTCATCGTGGCGGGCATGTTCACTCCCGGTACTGCCTCGGACTCGGGTGCCCGGCGGGTGCGGAACACGCTGCTCGCCACCGGACCAGGTGTCGAAGCAAGCTACGACAAGATTCACCTTTTCGACGCGTTCGGCTTCTCGGAGTCGGACACCGTTGAGGCGGGTACGGACCCCATAACGTTCGACGCCGGCGGCCTCACCTTTGGCCTGGCCACCTGTTACGACATCCGCTTCCCTGCGCTGTTCACGGCCAACGCCGATCGCGGCGCTGCGGTCAACATCGTCTCGGCGTCATGGGGATCAGGTCCGGGCAAAGCCGAGCAGTGGCAACTTCTCGCCCGCGCCCGTGCCGTTGACACCACCACGTTTGTGCTCGCCTGCGGCCAAGGCGATCCGGCCACGCAGGGTGTCGAGGCCAAGGGTGCTGCGCCCACAGGAGTGGGGTACTCCGCCGTCGTGTCCCCTTTCGGCCAGGTCCTGGAAGCGCTCGAAGGCGAACCGGGCCTCATCTTCGCCGACCTCGACCCCACGGTGGTGGAGGAAGCCCGACAAAAACTCCCGGTGCTGGCCAACCGCCACAACTTCTAGAGCCAGCTCCAACTGTGAGCGAGCGTCGGCCGAAAACCGACGAAAGGTGAGCGAGCGTCGGCCGAAAGGCGGCGTGGCCGTCATCCGGAAGCATGCGTCTAAGCGAGGAACGAGCGAGCATGCGGAGGATGACGGCAACGCCGCCTCACCGTGGATTACTTAGCGGCGCGCTGCCTCGACACTTCGTACAGCGAGATACCGACGGCCATGGATGCATTGAGCGACTCCATGGCGGAGTCGATCGGGATCGAGACGATCTGGTCGCAGTTTTCGCGGACCAGCCTGCTCAGGCCCTTGCCTTCGGAGCCCACGACGATGCACACGGGTTCCGTGGCCACACTGAGATCGGGCAGCGAAACGTCGCCGTCGCCGTCCAGGCCGAGAACGTAGATGCCCATGTTCTTGAACTGCTTAAGCGCGTTGTTAAGGTTCGACGCGCGGGCCACGGGTACGCGGACAGCGGCACCAGCGCTGGTCTTCCAGGCGGACGCGGTAACGCCGACGGAGCGACGCTCGGGAACGATCACGCCGTGGCCGCTGAACGCGGAGACGGAGCGGATGATCGCGCCAAGGTTGCGGGGGTCGGTGATGCCGTCCAGTGCCACGAAGATCGGAGCGTTGGAGATGTGCCCCTTCTTCCACTTGGCCAGGGTTGTCTCCGCGAGGTCGTAGGCGTCCTCGTATTCGTACGGCGGGATCTGCAGGACGAGGCCCTGGTGCACGGCGTCCTCGGTCATGCGGTCCAGCTCAACCTTGCCGGTTTCGAGCAGCGGGATGCCGCGTTCAGCCGCGAGCTTGAGGGATTCCTTGACGCGGTCGTCCATCTCGATCCGGATGGCGACGTGCAGTGCCTTGGCCGGAATGCCCGCGCGCAGGGCTTCGACCACCGAGTTGCGGCCGGTAACCAGTTCTTCGGTTGCACGGCCCTTGGGGCCTGAGCGGGCACCGGCGCCACCGGGGCGGGTACCCGTGCCGCGCTTGGCAGCTGAGCGCTCAGCCAGCTGCTTGTTCTTGTATGCCTTGTGGTAGGTGCGGTCCTCCGCCTTGGGCGTGGGACCCTTGCCCTCCAGGGCCTTGCGGCCGTGGCCACCGGTTCCGGTGGAGGGGCCCTTCTTCTGCTTGACCGACCGGCGACCGTTGTTGGCCATGAGATTCCATCCTTGATTTTGTGAGTAAGTCTGGAATCAAGTCTACTGACCCGATGCAATTCGGCCGCCGCGGCCGTTTGTCAGTCGCGTTTGAGGCTCCAAGTGGCGCCGTCCGCACCATCTTCGACGACGACGCCGGCGGCGGCGAGCGTGTCGCGGATCGCGTCGGAGGCGGCCCAGTCCTTGGCGGCCCGCGCCGCTGCCCGGGCGTCGAGTTGAGCTTCGATCAGCACTTCCAGGGCAGCGTGTTCGCGCCCTTGGACAGCTTCCGGACGCTTTACTGCGTCCAGTCCCAGGACTTCCGTCATGGACAGCACGCTGTAGAGGGCGGACTTCGCAGCATCAAGCTCCCCGGAGGCCAAGGCTGTATTGCCTGCCCGTACCGTTTCGTGAAGCACTCCGAGGGCCTGGGGCACATTGAGGTCATCGTCCATGGCGGCGATGAAGGCAGCCGGCATGTTGGCCTGCGGGGAAATGCCTGAGGCGTCTGCCCCCACCTTGGCGGAGGCCTTGTGAATGAAGCCATCAATGCGCTCGACGGCGGCTGCAGCCTCCTGCAACGACGTGGGCCGGTAATCGAGGATGGAGCGGTAGTGTGCCTGTCCCAGGTAGTAGCGAACCACCCGGGGTGAGGCGAGTTCGAGCATCTCGGCCGGGCTCACCGTATTGCCGATGGACTTGGACATCTTTTCACCCTCGAAGGTGACCATGCCGTTGTGCATCCAGAAGTTGGCGAACCCGTCGCCGGCGGCTTGGGATTGGGCCATCTCGTTCTCGTGGTGCGGGAAGCGGAGGTCCAGTCCTCCACCGTGGATATCAAATCGAGGGCCCAGATACTTGGTGACCATGGCGGAGCATTCGAGGTGCCAGCCGGGACGTCCCGCGCCCCAGGGTGACTCCCACTTGGCGGTGGCGGGCTCGCCGTCTTTGAAACCCTTCCACAGCGCGAAGTCCCTCGGGTCGCGCTTGCCGCGGGGGTCGGCGTCGGGGGCTCCCTGCATGTCATCGATATTTTGCCGCGTGAGCGAGCCGTACTTGCTCCAGGAGCGGACATCGAAGTAGACATCGCCGGAATCGTCCAGTGCTGGGTAGGCATGGCCGCGGTCGATGAGGCGCTGGATGAGCGCGTGCATTTCCGGGATGTGCCCGGTGGCGCGGGGTTCGTAGGTGGGCCGCTGGACGCCCAAAGAATCGTAAGCGCCCTCGAACTCCTGCTCGTACCGGTACGCGAGGGCCCACCACTCTTCGGCCTGGCGCGCGGACGGTTCAGCATCCCAGTCCGGTCCGAAGGACTGGGCGGACTTGGCAAGGATTTTGTCGTCGATGTCGGTGACGTTCCGCACCACAGTCACGCGGAGGCCACGGAATTCAAGCCAACGGGTCAGCTGGTCGAAAGCAATGGCCGACCTGACGTGGCCCACGTGCGGCATTCCCTGGACGGTGGCCCCGCAGTAGTACACGCTGGCCTTGCCGTCTTCGAGGGGAACGAAGTCGCGGACTTCGGCGGAGGCGGTGTCATAGAAGCGCAGGGTCACCGCTCCAGATTAGCCGATGACGCGGTGTGACCTGCCTACTTGCAGTATTCGCCGATCTTATTGAACTGGACCGTGAGCTTCTCCTGCTGGTCCTTGGTGGCCGCGCCAAGCGATGAAGCGGCCGCTTCGTCCATGATCGCGGCCATGTCCTTGATCGGGTTGCCGATCTCCGGAGCCAGTTTGTCAGCGATCTCGTGATAATGCGCGGCGATCTGTTTGGACTGCTGCTGTTGGTTGCCATCAGGCTTGAAGGTGTCGTTATTCAGGAACTCACAGCTGGCCGCGACGTCCATCTTCGGTGTCCCCGCACAACCGCCCAGCAGGAGCGCAGCAGCAAGGCCCAGGGACAGCCCCACTGCGGAACGCACGACGCCGGCACGCAGCTTATCCATGCGGCGCACCTTTCGCGGGACCCGTCTCCGCCGTCGTAGCCTCATGGTCGCGGACCGGGTACACCAGTGCCGTGGCAACAGCCGAAATTCCTTCCCCGCGGCCTGTGAAGCCCAGACCGTCGCTGGTGGTTGCCGTAACGCTGACAGGAGCACCTGCGGCTTCGGTCAGAACCCGCTGGGATTCTTCCCGCCGGGGTCCGAACTTGGGACGGTTGGCCACGAACTGCACTGCAACGTTCCCGATCTCGAAGCCGGCAGCGCGCACAATGCGGGCCGCTTCACCAAGGAGCTTTACCCCCGAGGCGCCAGCGAACTCGGGGCGGTCCGTGCCGAAGTGGGTGCCCAGGTCACCGATACCGCAGGCCGAAAACAGCGCGTCCGCGGCTGCGTGGGCGACGCAATCGCCGTCGGAATGCCCTGAAAGGCCTTGCTCACCTTCCCAGAAAAGCCCGCCAAGCCAGAGCGGCTGGGGGTCGTCTTCCGGGGCGAACGCGTGCACGTCGACGCCGATGCCGGTCCGGGGCAGGATCATGTTCCGGGTCATCAGCCCTCCACCCAACGGATACCCAGCGGGCCTTCCAGAAGGCCCTCGGCAATGATGAGGTCCAGCGGAGTCGTGATCTTGAGGGACTGGCTGGCTCCGCGGACAGCGTGGACCGGAACGCCCAGAAGCTCCACCAACATGGCGTCATCCGTCACGGCTGCGGCCTGTTTGTCGTCGAAGAGCTCAGCAGCCTGGTGTGCCCGGCGCAGGGTGGCCAGTTCAAAGCCCTGAGGAGTCTGGACGGCCCTGAGGTGTTCGCGGGGCGCTGTTCCGGTAACCACCTCCGGAGCGATGGAGGAGTCCGCGCCAGCGGTCTCGGCGACCGTCTTGATGGTGTCCACCACCGGCATCGCGGGGATGACTGCCTTCGCGCCGGAGGCCAGGGCGTCGGCTACGCGTTGGAACACGCGCTCAGGGGCCAGCGCGCGGGCAGCATCGTGGACGAGTACGAATTCGGTTCCGTCTTCCAAGGCAGCCAAGGCAGCCCGGACGGAATCCGCCCGGGACGAACCGCCGTCGACCACTGAAATTTCCGGGCCGCCATCCACCAGGTCAATCGTGAAGTCGGCGATCAGCTCGCGAAGTTCGGTGTTGCCCTTGGGCACGGCTATGCAGATCTGGCGTGCGACATCCGACGCTACAACACCGCGGAGAGCGTGCATCAGGATGGCTTCGCCGCCGAGCGGAACCTGGGCTTTGGGCATGCCGTAGCCAAGTCGTTCACCGGAACCGGCGGCGACCACGATCACGGCCGTGACGGCGCGCTTGGAAGGAGTACTCATGGGCCCAAGATTACTTGGAAGTACTTGAAGTTACTTGATGATCAAGTAACTCCGGCTGTATTTGGGCAAAAAGAAACCCGGCGGCGCTGTCGCACCACCGGGGCTCAATTCTTAGGAAGCCAAGACCTCGTCAAGAACGCTTGCAGCCTTCTCTTCGTCTGTCTTCTCGGCCAGGGCCAGTTCTGAAATCAGAATCTGCCGCGCCTTGGCCAGCATCCGCTTCTCGCCTGCGGAAAGGCCGCGATCGTGATCACGACGCCAAAGATCGCGAACGACCTCCGCCACCTTGATGACATCGCCCGAAGCAAGCTTCTCCAGGTTCGCCTTGTAACGACGTGACCAGTTGGTAGGCTCTTCAGTGAACTCGGCGCGGAGAACGTCAAATACGTGCTCCAAGCCTTCTTTGCCCACTACGTCCCGGACCCCAACAAGGTCAACGTTCTCTGCTGGAACTTCAATGGTCAGATCACCCTGAGCCACCTTGAGCTTGAGATACATCTTCTCTTCGCCCTTGATGGTGCGCATCTTGATTTCCTCAATTTTTGCTGCACCGTGGTGAGGGTAAACTACTGTCTCGCCGACCTCAAAAACCATGTGGACTTTCCCCTTTCCCGCAGATTAGTCTATCACGGTTAAGGCATACGACTGGCATCGGACGGGCCCTCCAGCCGCGCCAATACAGGGAATAAGGCCTTAAACGACTTCCTCCAACCTCTTGACGAAACCGGGGAAAGATGCTTCGAGCAAGCAACCTGGCGCGCAGATCTTCTCGGTTGGCTGCGCCACAATGCCTTCCCGAATCCTTATTTTGGGGGGTTTGCCGATAGGCTATGGCTGAAAAGTGTTCCAATGACTCTTGAGGAGTAGGTGTCGTGCGCAATACTGCGATGAACCCTGTCCAGCGCGGCAAGCTGGCAATTGCGGCGGCTGCAATCGGCGTCGGTCTTCTGTCCGTCACCGGCTGTGGTTTCGTCAACGCCCAGCAGACTACCCACCAGTACTCGGCATCGGACGGGATCAAAGCTGATCTTGGTCCCCTGCAGTTGCGCAACATCCTGATTGTTGCCTCGGGCGAGAACGAGCCTGGTCGTGTCATAGGTGCTGTGTTCAACCAGTCCAGCAGCGACGCCACCCTCACCATGAGCGGTGCCAACGGGTCCCAGACCGAGATTCCGGTCAAAGCCAACTCTGAGACGTACCTGAACGACACCACTGATGCTGCGATCCTCAGCACCGCAGGCGTTATCCCTGGTGGCCTGACCCCGATCACCATCCGTAGTGGATCTGACTCCGCCACGGTCAACGTACCGGTGGTTGATGGCACGCTCCCCGAGTACGCCAAATACCTGCCCTCCACGCCGACCCCGACAGCAACGTCGACGTCGACGTCCTCTGCGACTCCCACGGAGTCCGCAGCAGCCGGACACTAGCAGGCAGCACGCTACAAGCCGTATAACAAAGGAAGGGCCCAGTTCACGTGAACTGGGCCCTTCCTTTGTGTTGCTGCCGCTTTACGGCTCGAACTTGTAGCCCAGCCCGCGCACCGTCACCAGGTAACGCGGAGCGGAGGGATCGGGCTCGATCTTGCTGCGGAGGCGCTTCACGTGGACGTCCAGCGTTTTGGTGTCTCCGACATAGTCAGAGCCCCATACGCGATCGATGAGCTGCCCCCGGGTCAGGACGCGGCCTGAGTTTCGGAGCAGCATCTCCAGAAGTTCGAACTCCTTCAACGGCAGGGACACCTGCTCGCCGTTGACGCTCACCACGTGGCGTTCGATGTCCATGCGGACCGGCCCGGCCTGCACAGTTGACGTAATGAGTTCCTCTGGCTCGCCCTGGCGGCGGAGGACAGCACGGACGCGGGCTACGAGTTCCCGGGACGAATAGGGCTTGGTGACGTAGTCGTCGGCACCCAACTCGAGGCCCACCACCTTGTCGATTTCCGAGTCCTTGGCGGTCAGCATGATCACGGGCACGCTGGAGCGCTGGCGCAACTGCCGGCACACTTCCGTTCCCGGCGTTCCCGGCAGCTGGAGGTCCAGCAGAACCAGGTCGGCACCGTTGCGGTCAAACTCCACCAAGGCGTCACTGCCGTTGTCTACTACCTCGACGTCGAACCCTTCCTTGCCCAAGAGATAGGACAGGGGGTCGCTGAAGGACTCTTCGTCCTCCACAATCAAAATCCGGCTCAAGCGCTGGCTCCTTGCTCTTGGGCGCCGTTGGCGCCCCCTTGTTGGCTCGGGATACGAGGTTGTTGTCCCGCATGCTGAGGTTGTTGGCTCGCGTGGTGGGGCTCGACGGCGGCAGGTTCCGCCGGAAGTCCGGTGGACGGAACCGCTGTGGCAGCGGGAGCCGGAACGCCGGCGTCGTCATCCTGGCCTTCCATCTCCGGCAAGCGGATGGTGAACGTGGACCCCTGGCCGGGCTGGGACCATACGGTCACCTCGCCGCCGTGGTTGGAGACAACGTGCTTGACGATGCTCAAGCCAAGGCCGGTTCCGCCCGTGTGCCGGGAACGCGCAGCGTCAACGCGATAGAAGCGTTCGAACACCCGTTCCTGGTCCTCGGGAGTCAGCCCCTCGCCCTGGTCCGTGACGGAGATGGCGACGACGCCTTCCCTTGTTCGGAGGCCGACGCCAACCCGGGTGTTTTCCGGTGAATAGCGGATGGCGTTGTCGATCAGGTTTCGCAGTGCGGTGACCAGCAAGTCCCGGTCGCCGAACACCAGCGACTCGGAGTGTCCGCCCACCACGATGTGAATGTTCTTGCTCTCCGCCGGCAGCTGTGAACGATCAACTGCCTCCGTGATCACGGTGTTGATGTCCACGGAGTGCCCCTGCTGGGCGACATTGGCACCCTGCAGGCGGGAAAGTTCAATGATGTCCTGAACCAGGGCTGCGAGCCGGCCGGACTCCTTGTGCATGCGCTTGGCAAACCGGCGCACTGCTTCCTCGTCATCGGGAGAGGCTTCCAAGGCCTCTGCCAGGAGCGAGATGGCGCCCACGGGGGTTTTGAGCTCGTGGGAGACGTTGGCCACGAAGTCGTTGCGGATCTCCTCGGTGCGGGTGATCTCGGTGCGGTCGTCCGCCAGGAGCAGGATGTATTCCCAGCCGAGCATGGCTGTCCGGACCTGGACCACAATGGTGCCCTTGCCCAGCGGCCCACGAGGGAGCTCGTATTGCTCCTCCAGGATCACGCCGTCGCGGCGGACCTTCGCTGTCATGTCCAGGAGCTGCTTATGAACCACGGTGTGCCCGCGGACGAGGCCATAGGCGTAAGCTGCCGGACTGGCGCGGACCACGCCGTCGATCGCGTCCACAACAACAAACGCACGCCCGACGACGGCCAGCACTTCCGCTGCCCCTTCGGGGAGCAGGGGTTCAGTAACGTCCAGGTCAACAATGCTGCGTTGCCGCTCGCTGATCTTGAACGCGAGCATGCCAAAGACGCCCAACGACAGACCGACGAGGCCTGCGACGACACCTATGAGCAATGGATCCACGTGTCCAGCTTATGCTGTGGAAACACGGCCAAGCATTGATCCGGCGCTAAACGGGGACGGTTCAACTAACGTTCATCTAAAGGTGCCGAACAGTTCACTGGGTCCTGACACAGTTACTGGTTGGACTGCCAATGGTTTTGAAATCCGACCCCCACCATGGGAACGGGATTTCCAAGGAAAGGACGCCTTAGTGCGCAAGGTTTTTCAGGAGGAGCTCACCCAGGTAGGTGACGACCTCATCGAGATCTCCAAGCTGGTTCACGAAGCGATCACGAAGGCTACTACTTCCTTCGAAGGCGCCGACGTGGATCTTGCCCAGGACGTCATCGCGGCGGATGCCCGCATCGACTTCCTGCAGAACAGCCTCGACGAGCGTGCCATCGACATCCTTGCTTTGCAGGGCCCTGTCGCGAGCGACCTCCGCATGATTGTGGGTTCGCTGCGCATGAGTGCATCGCTGGAACGCATGGGTGATCTCGCCCGCCACGTGGCCCAGCTGGCGCGCCTGCGCTACCCGGCCACCGTTATCCCCGCTTCGCTGACCCAGACCTTCAAGGCCATGGCCCAGCACGACATCGAAATCACGGCCAAGGTCATCGAGCTTCTCGAGACCCGCGACCTTGAGGTTGCCCGCGACATCCTGAAGATCAACATCGCCGTGGACGACCTCCACCTCAGCGTCTTCAAGGCGATCGCCTCCCCTGAGTGGAGCGAGAGCCCGTCCACCACCGTGGACGTGGCCCTGGCCAGCCGCTACTTCGAGCGCTTCGCCGACCACGGCGTCTCGGTTGCCCGAAAGGTCACCTACCTGGTGACGGGCGAATGGCAGCCCGAAGGCTTCTAGCCTCAGCGCATTAAGTACGACGGCGGCCGGTCACCTGAGGTGACCGGCCGCCGTCGTAGTTTTCACTAACGCGTCATTTTTTGCCCTGGTTGGCTACCGCGAGGATGGCCTGGGCTGCTGCTTCGGGATCCAGGTACGTACCGCCCGGGTTGATCGGCTGGAAGTCCTCGTCCAGCTCGTACACCAGCGGGATACCCGTGGGGATGTTCAGCGAAGCAATGGCGTCGTCGCTGATGCCATCAAGGTGCTTGACCAGCGCGCGCAGGGAGTTGCCGTGTGCCGTGACCAGGACGGTCTTGCCGGCCTTCAGGTCTTCCTTGATGTCCGATTCCCAGTAGGGAAGGAGACGGACCAGGACGTCCTTGAGGCATTCAGTGCGCGGCAGGGCGTCGCCGAGATCCGCGTAGCGGACATCGTGCGCCTGGGAAAATTCGCTGTCGTCGGACAGGGGCGGCGGCGGGGTGTCGTAGCTGCGGCGCCATTCCATGAACTGCTCTTCACCGAACTCGGCGAGGGTCTGGGCCTTGTCCTTGCCCTGCAGTGCGCCGTAGTGGCGCTCGTTGAGGCGCCAGTCGCGCTTGACCGGGATCCAGCCGCGGTTGGCCTTGTCCAGTGCCATGTTGGCGGTGTTGATGGCACGCTTCAGGAGCGAGGTGTAAAGGACGTCCGGGAGGATGTTGTTCTCAACCAGGAGTTCCCCACCGCGCACTGCTTCTTCGCGGCCTTGGTCGTTCAGGTCAACGTCCACCCAACCGGTGAACAGGTTCTTGGCGTTCCAGTCGCTGTGGCCGTGGCGCAGCAGAATCAGCTTGTAAGTCATGGTTTTCATCCTAGCTGAGCAGCTCCATTGCCTGCCGGGCATTACGGCCGCGCGAGATAAAGTGGGGGCCGTGGTGCAAAAAGCGGAACGGGTGGGCTCTCCCCGAAGTCGGGGCGGGAAGCCCGTAGGGAATATCACCCGCGGCACGACCAATCCCAACCGCATGCGCCGCCTGGACCGCTGGCTTGCCGGGCCGCAAGCCTGGCGGCTTCGCGCCGCCGTCGAGCCCCTGGTGGTGGACCTGGGCTACGGCGCTTCGCCGACTACCGCCGTCGAACTTTTTGAACGGCTGCAGGCCGTCAGGCCGGATGTCCGGGTCTGCGGGATCGAGATTGAACCGGAGCGCGTCCGGACAGCGAAGCCCCTGGAGCGGCCAGGGCTGAGCTTCCATGTGGGCGGATTCGAAGTCCCGGTGCCCGGAAAGCCCGTTCTGGTCCGCGCCTTCAACGTACTGCGGCAATACGAGGAAGCTGACGTTGCCGGAATCTGGAGTCTGGTGCAGTCGCGGCTTGCTCCGGGCGGGCTGTTCATCGACGGCACGTGCGACGAGATTGGCCGCCGCGTCACGTGGGTGGCGTTGGATTCCGAGCGACCGTTGAGCCTGAGCTTTTCTGTCCGGTTTGGCAGTTTTGAGCTGCCGTCGGACGTTGCTGAGCGGTTGCCGAAAGCCCTGATCCACCGGAACGTGCCCGGTGAAGCCATCCACGCGTTCTTGCAGGCCATGGATAAGGCATGGCTGGAGGCGGCGCCGTTGGCGTCCTTCGGAAACCGGCAGCGATGGACCGGAATGTGCCGTTCATTGCGCGACGCCGGGTGGCCACTGCAGGATGGCCCCTCGCGGTGGCGCCTCGGTGAACTGACCGTGGCGTGGGACGCCGTGGCGCCTCAGCAGCGGCCGGATTGACCAGTAACGCCTTTTACCAGGGGCCGTACGGGCCGACGTTGCGGTTGCCGCCGCTGCCTGCTTCACGCAGGGCTGGACGGACATCGGCAAGGTACACGCACGCCGCAGTGACGGCGGCGATGCCGAAGAGGCCCAGGCCGCTTCCGCCGGTGAAGACCGTCAGGGCGCCGATCGCAAAAGCGACGCCGGTGAGGGCGGTCCAGAACGTCTTTGTCCGCTTGGAGGCAGCCACGAAGAGCGTCGGCCGGTGGCGCAGGCAGTCCGCGAAGGCCCACACTTCCAGGGCGAGGGCCACCAAGCCGAGGATGAAGTAGACCCCGTTGGTGACGTAGGCAATCAAGAGTTTTCCGTCCACGCCCTTTAGCCTAGCCGTCCAGCGACTTCAGCGCTTGCTCAAGGTCGGACCAGAGGTCTTCCACGTTCTCGATTCCGACGCTCAAGCGGACCAGGTTCTCCGGAACGCTGAGCGGCTCGGCCGTGTGCCGGCGTCGGCGCTCAATCAGGGACTCCACCCCGCCAAGGGACGTGGCCGGAAGCCACAGCTCCAGCGCACGGACCAGCTCGTCGGCGGCGTCGGCACCACTGCGGTGCTCGTCGCCTGTGATCTGGATGCAGAGGATGGAGCCGAAGCCCTTCATCTGGACCTTGGCGCGCTCGTGCCCGGGATCTGTGGGGAGGCCCGGGTAGCGGATGGTTTCGACGCGCGGGTGGGTGCTGAGGCGTTCTGCGAGCGTCGCGGCCGAAGCCTGCGAACGTTCAATCCGAAGCGCCAGCGTGCGGAGGCCACGCAGTGCCAGCCAGGCTTCGAACGGGCCGGCGATTCCACCGTGGATGATCCGGTGATGAAGAAGGGTGGCGCGCAGCTCCGGGTTGGACGTGACGAGGGCGCCCAAAACGACGTCCGAATGTCCGGCCAGGTATTTGGTCACCGAGTGGAGCACGACGTCGGATCCCAGGCTGAGCGGCTGCTGCACCAACGGCGTGGAGAACGTGTTGTCCGTGACCACGATGGCTCCCACGGCGTGGGCGGCATCGGTGAGCGCGCGGATATCGGCGATACCGAGCATTGGGTTGGTGGGGCTTTCCAGCCAGAGGAGGTCCGCCTGCTTGCCGCTTTCAGGACTGATGAGCGATTTCACGGCATCGGTGTCCGTGATGTCCACCGTGCGCAGTTCCAGGAAGCCCTTCTCTGCCAGTTCCGTTGCCATCACAAGCGAACCCGCATAGCTGTGGGACGGCATCACGACGACGCCACCGGCAGGTACCAGGGAGAGGGCCGAACTGACTGCCGCGAGACCCGATGCGTAGAGCAGCCCCGGGAGGGCGGCGCCCTCCAGCTTGGCCAGCGCGTCCTCGAACGGATCCCACGTGGGGTTTGCATAGCGTCCGTAGCCGCGGTCTCCCTCACCCAGCGCACCGGTTCCGAAGTATGTGGAGGACAAGACGATGGGCGGATTCACCGGCTCATCGTGGGCCCGCTCGGGGCGGCCAGCCGCAACCACGACGGTTTCCGGAGACAAGTCGGCGGCGTGCTGATCGGAAAGGCTCATGGTTTCAGCGTAGTCGCGGCCACCACTGTGGATGAAAGGCGTTACGCGCCTTTGATGCCAGGGAAGCTCGGTAGGCTAGACGCGTGAGTATTCAGAGCCCAGGCCTTTTCATCGCCTTCGAGGGCGGGGACGGAGCGGGCAAGTCCACCCAGGCCGCCCGGCTCTCTGACGCCCTTGAGTCGCGGGGATTTTCCGTGCTGCGCACCCGCGAGCCCGGCGGCACTCCCATTGGCGAGAAGTTGCGTTCCCTGGTTTTGGACCACGGCCACGGCACCATCGATGCCCGTACCGAAGCCCTCATGTTTGCCGCCGCCCGCGCCGCCCATGCCAACCAGGTGATCCGTCCCGCCCTGTCTGAGGGGACGGTGGTCATTACTGATCGCTACGTGGACTCCTCAGTTGCCTATCAAGGTGCCGGCCGTGGCTTGGGCGCCGATGGCGTCTTGACCTTGAACGAGTGGGCCACGGAAGGTTTGCGTCCGGACCTGACAGTATTGCTCGACGTCGACCCTTCCGACGGCCGCCAGCGCCGGACCGCCGGGGACGCCACCGAAGACAGGCTCGAATCCGAGCCTGATGCTTTCCATTCGGCCATCCGCCACGCGTTCCTGGACCTCGCAGAGGCTTCGCCGTCGGGCTACCTTGTCCTGCCGGCACGCGCGGACATCAACACCCTCGCCGCGCAGATCCTGGATCGGGTGGAATCGCTGCTGGCTGACCGAGTTCCCGGCGACCGTTCGTGAGCGTCTGGGACGACCTTCAGGGGCAGGCGCCCGTCGTTGCGCAACTGAAGCAGGCTGCGCAAGGCGAAACCGGCCTCACCCATGCGTGGCTGTTTACCGGACCTCCTGGATCCGGCCGTTCCAACGCGGCCAAGGCCTTCGCCGCTGCCTTGAACTGCGAGCAGGACGACGTCACCCTTAGAGGCTGTGGGGAGTGTGCCGCGTGCCACACTATCCTTGGCGAGACGCACTCCGATGTGACATTCGTGCGGACCGAGAAAGTCACCATCACCATTGACGAGGCCCGCGAACTGGTCTCCAAGGCTGGCGACCGGCCTGCCACTGGCCGGTGGCGGATCATTGTGGTGGAGGACGCGGACCGTATGGCCGAACGCACCACCAACGTCCTGCTGAAGGCGATCGAGGAACCCACGCCCCGCACCATCTGGATGCTGTGTGCCCCCTCCCCCGCCGACGTCCTGGTCACCATACGCTCACGATGCCGTCCGGTGAGCCTCCGGCTTCCGCCGGCGTCCGACGTCGCCGATCTCCTGGTCAGGCGCGACGGCATTGATCGCCAACTCGCGGACATAGCAGCCCGCGCCGCCCAAAGCCATATCGGCATCGCCAGGCGACTGGCCCGCGACGCTGACGCTCGCCAACGCCGTTTGGATACGGTCCGCATTCCACTCGGCCTTCGTGGCGTCACCGCTGCGGTGATGATGGCCGAGAAGCTGGTCAAGATTGCCACCGACGAGGCCAACAGCTCCAATGACGAACGTGACGCCGCGGAGAAGATCGCGCTGCTGGCGAGCCTCGGCGCCCCCGAGTCCGGCACGCTGCCGCCCTCCATGCGCAGCCAGGTCAAGCAGCTCGAAGACGATCAGAAACGGCGGGCAAAACGCTCCATCACTGACTCGTTGGACCGCACCCTCACTGATCTGCTGTCCTTCTACAGGGACGTGCTGATCATCCAGCTGGGGAACGCCGTAGAGCTGGTCAACGTTGAGCTCAAGAGCGATCTTGAAGAATACGCGGGCCACTCAAACCCCGAAACCACGTTGGCCCGGATGGACGCCATCAACAAAGCCCGCGTCCGTATCACCACCACCAATGTGGCCCCGCTGTTGGCGGTCGAGTCCATGGCCACAAGTCTCATCCAGCAATAGGAGAATCCATGAAGTCCGCACCCCGCCGGTCCGCCGATGCCCCTTCAAGGGACCGGTCTGCCCGGCGTGGGGCCGGCCGCGGCTTCGTGGCGACGTGTGTTGCCGTTGCTGCCGCGCTGGTGTTGAGCGCCTGCACCCTGCCGTTCATGCCAACGCCCACGGCCAAGCCGTCCACCAGCACCGTGGATCCATCCATCGCAGCATCAGCGCCCAAGGGCTTGGAGAAGTTCTATTCACAGCCCGTGGAGTGGAGCTCCTGCGAGAACGGCTTCCAGTGCGGCAAAGTCCAGGTACCCAAGGATTACGCCAACCCGGCGTCCGGGGAAATCACACTCGCCGTCATCAAGTTGCCCAGCACCGGCAATAAACAGGGGTCGATCCTGGTCAACCCCGGCGGTCCCGGTGGCTCCGGGGTGGACTACGTCAGGGACGCCGGCAACACCAATTTCACCGAGAAAGTGAAGTCCAACTTCGACCTCGTCGGCTTCGATCCCCGTGGTGTGAAACGCTCCGCCCCCGTCACCTGCATGAGCGATGCCGAACGTGACGCGGCCCGCGAAAAGGTGTTCCGGAAGAATACCGACGAGGGACTGGAGGCTGCACTGGCCTTCAATAAGTCCTTCGCTGAGCAGTGCTCAGAGCAGACCGGGGATGTCCTGGGGCACATTGATACCGTGAGCGCGGCCAAGGACCTGGATATCCTGCGCGCGGTGGTCAACGACGCCAAACTCAACTACCTTGGCTTCTCCTACGGCACCTTCCTTGGATCAACTTATGCTGCACTCTTCCCCGACAACGTTGGCCACCTCGTCCTGGATGGCGCCGTGGATCCGTCCATCACCAACGAGGAACTGACCGCGGGACAGGCCCGGGCGTTCGAAAGAGCCATCCACACCTATGTGGCCAGTTGCCAGGGACAGAACCAGTGCCCGCTGAGCGGCTCCGTGGACAACGGAGTCCAGGAAATCAGGGACCTCATCAATGCCGTGGACCAGAACCCCCAGACCGCCAAGGATGGCCGTTTGGTGACCAGCAACGACTTCGTCAACGGCCTCATCCTGCCCCTTTACAACGATCAAAGCTGGCCGGCCCTCACCCAGGCCCTGGAAAGCGCCTTTTCCGGTGATGTGTCCCAGATGATGCGCCTTGCCGATCTGGGCGCCGACCGCGAACCCAATGGCACGTACAGCTCGAACTCGGCTTTCGCGTTCCAGGCCATCAACTGCCTGGACTACCCCATGGTTACCGACACTGCCGGCATGCGGGCCGAGGAAGCACGCCTTATCCAGGACTCCCCCACGTTCGGCTCGTTCTTCGCTTACGGCGGGGTCAACTGCAAGGACTGGCCGTACAAGAACACCCGCACGCCCGCGCCGGTCGAATACAACGGCTCCGCTCCCATCGTGGTGGTTGGCACCACAGGGGATCCCGCCACTCCCCTGGAGTGGTCGCAGTCGCTGCGCAAGCAGCTGGAGAACGCCTCACTTGTCACGTGGGAGGGTGAGGGGCACACAGCCTACGGCCGCTCGAACTCCTGCGTCAGCGCCGCCGTCGACGATTACTTTGTTGACGGGAAGCTGCCGCAGGACGGCCTCAAATGCTAGCAGTGCCGGGCTTCCCGCTTCTCCACCAAGAGCGGGAGCTGCTTGATGGAATCCACGACGACGGTGGCGCCGGCCGCGCGTAAGGTCGCCTCCGAGTGCGAGCCAGTGAGGACTCCGGCCACCAACGACGCACCTGCACGGACGCCGGAAAGCATGTCCGAGCTGGTGTCGCCCACCACGGCCACCTCGCGGACGTCATCGAGGTCCAGGGCGAGCACCGCAGTCAGGATCATGTCCGGGTAGGGCCGCCCCCGCCCTGCATCCGCCGGACACAGGCTGAGGTCCGCCAAGCCCATCCACCCGAGGGATTCCAGGACCATGTTCTGGGTGTGGCGGCCGAACCCTGTTGCCAGGCAAACCTGCATGCCGGACTCACGCATCCACAAAATGGCGTCCTCCGCGCCCGGAATGGCGCGGACACCGCCGTCGTCGATCATGTGGTCGTATGCCTTCTCGAAAACCTTGTTGGCGCTTTCGGCAATTACGGCTTCCTCGAAGAGGTGGTGGAAGACGGTCAATTTCGAGAAACCCATGGTGTCCCGGGCGTAGCCGAGCATGCTCTCGAACCTACTGCTGCCCGGCTCGATGCCGTGTTCCACCAGCGCCTGGGACATGGCCCGCTCGGTGCGGCCATCGTCGGTGATGGTTGTCCCCACCATGTCCACCACGGCCAGCCGCAGCCGGTTGGGTGCGTGGCTGGTGTCCCTGGTGAATTCATCCCGATTCAATGCGTCCCCGGTCATTGAGCGGCTCCCTCGTCTGTTGTGAGTGGCGGGCGGACCTCGCCACGGTTGATTTCCCAGCTTCCGGCGGCAGGGAAACGCCCGCCTGAACCCGGCCCGACGCCCGGGTGAACATCCCCGCAACGGCCGCCACTGCCCTCGTTTTGACCCGGGTGCTGTGCCTCTATTACAGTTATGTCTTGCGTGATCGCCAGGGAAACCGGTGATGGACGCGGTGCTTCCTTAGCTCAGTCGGTAGAGCGTTTCACTCGTAATGAAAAGGTCATCAGTTCGATTCTGATAGGAAGCTCGGTATAAGCCCCGGATAAACCCTTGCACTAGGGTTTTCCGGGGCTTTTCGCTTGCTACGTCCCGCGAGGTGGCGGACGTAATGATGGAAATATCGAACATTCACCAAAGTTCCAGAAATGTTCGAAATATAGGTCATTTTGAGCAATGAGCCGTATGATCGATTTATGGAACATTCCGATGAGCTGACGCAGTTCTACCGGGCTGTGGATGCCACCTCCCTTGGGCGGTCCATCGCCGATGCCCGCAAAGAAGCCGCTATCACGCAGCAGGAACTCGCCGTGAAACTGGGTGTCACCCGCGGAACCATCGTACGTCTCGAAGCCGGCGGAGCAGTCTCCGTGGTCGTCGCCATGCAGGCCATCAGGGCGGTGGGCCGCGACGTGGCTTTGGTACCGCGCTTTTCCAAGCTGCAGGTGCGGCCGTGAGCCCCCGCAAGACCCTTGACGTGTACCTGCGCGGGGACCGCATCGGTGAGCTGCGCGGCAGTGGCCTCAAGCTGTCCTTCCAATATGACCCGCAGGTGCTGGCAACCTACGGTGCCGGTTCCATCCTGCTGTCCCTGTCCCTGCCGCTGGCCAGGAAACGCCTGGACGGGGTGGAGGTCTACAACTTCTTTGACGGGCTCCTGCCAGAAGGCCAGGTCCGTTCCAATCTGGCCAAGGAACACGGTGTCACTGTCCCGGATGCCTTTGGGCTGCTCCGTGTCTTGGGCGCCGACTGCGCCGGCGCCGTTCAGGTTCTGCCGCCCGGGGAACCTCCCGCGCGGGAGGGCGCTGCTGCGCCCATGACCGAAGAAGAGGTCATCGGGGTGGTTGAATCCCTCCCGACATGGGACCTGCCGGATGACTTCCTGGTCACTGCGTCACTGGGCGGCGTCCAGTCCAAGGTACTGCTGTCCCGACACGGCGACGGCTGGGCCTGGCCCGGCCGTGGTTCGGTGTCGACCCACATCATCAAGCCCGAACCACTTGACTCCACCATCCCGGATCTGCTCCCCGCTGAGGACTGGGCCCTGCGGATAGCAGCCGCGGCAGGGCTTTCTGCGGCCAAAGCCCATCTGGAAACCTTCGGGTCGCGTCGGGCGATCGTCGTGGAGCGCTTCGACCGCACAGGCGAGGGCGATCGGCTGCACCAGGAAGACTTCACCCAGGCCCTGGCCCTGGCCAGTGAAGCGAAGTACGAAGGCACCACCGCACCGCCCTCGCGCCTGACCCGGCTGGTCAACGCCGCGGCGCCGCACACCCGCGACGAGGCCGCGTTTCGCCGTGACCTGTTGCGCGCCGTGACTTATAACCTGCTGATCGGCAACGGCGATGCACACTCCAAGAACTATTCCCTCACCCTGCGCGACGGTGGAGAAGTGCTGCTGGCACCGCTCTATGACGTGGCGCCAACCCTGCTGCTGTACCAGCCGAGTGGCCTTGCCGGGCACACCGTCAGTGGCCAGATCCGGCTGAGCTACATCACCTTGGAACATCTGGTCGCCGAAGGGGCCGCCTGGGGCATGGACGACGACGATGCGCGGCAGACCGCGGCTTCAACACTGGAGAGAATGGCGGCAGCAGCGGCGGAAACACCCCCACCTGAGTCTCTCGGCTTCCTGTCCGAGCTCATCGCGGTCCGGGCCCAGGACCTACTGAACGGCGGCACAGCCAGGCGGGTCCTGGCTCCGAAAAACGAGTAGACCTCCCGTTCCTTCTGAGTGGCCATGACCTCCACCCATCCGGGACCGCTTTGAGCCGCTCCTCAGCGGCGGTGAGTTGAGCGGGCGTGGCACCCATGGGGCCAGCACCGCTGTGATTTCCGGATCCGTCAGCAGCGAAGAGCGCATACTCTGCCCACTTCTTCCGGCCCACGGGGTAACGCTTGCCGTAGCCGCCCGCTGCCACGCCGAGGACCAGAATCTCCAAACGGGAGCTGCCCTGCGGAAACGCCTGCACTTTCGCAGAACATGGGCCCATCCTAGGGCGGGCCCGGATGTTTGGCACCGTGGACTCCTTGGCACCCTGGGCCCGGGTCTGAGGACGTCAGCGGCCCAGCCGGGACATCAGCACGGCGACCGCGGCAGCAACTCCCCCGGCCAGCGAACCTTCCAGCTCCGGAGCGAAGAACGGCGAGTGGTTGACGGGGATGGGGCCCGGGCCGTCATGTCCGGCCGCGGGCGTGCCTCCGAACATCCAGAACACCGACGGCACGCCAATCGCGGTGCCCAGGTGCCCGAAGTCCTCGCTACCCATCATGGGCGGGGTGATTTCGACCGCTTCAGACCCCAGCGCAAGCCGCAGGGCCTCAATGACGGGAGGAACGGCGTCGGGATCGTTGAAGCACTGCGGGAAGCGGTACATTTCCTCGATAACCGGCTTCGGCGCCCCGGACGCGGCGGCTTCTGCCTCGATGATGCGGCGGACGGCGGCGAGGACCTGGCCGCGGACGTCCTCATCGAAAGTGCGGATGTTGAGGGTGAACTCGGCAGAGGCCGGGATGATGTTCTCCTTGAGGCCGGCATGGAACGTCCCTACCGTCACGACGGCGGACTTCCGTGGATCAAGCTCGCGGGACACAATCCCCTGCAGCCGGGTAACCATGTGCGCGGCCATCACGATGGGATCAATGGAATCCTGCGGCTGCGAACCATGCGATTGCTGGCCATGCACCGTGACCCTGAGCGAATCTGCCATGGCGGCTACCGGCCCGCTGGAAATCGCGACCGTCCCCACCGGACGCGGCATGACATGTTGCCCGAAGACCACGTCAGGCCGCGGCGCCTTGTCCCACAGGCCGTCATCGAGCATGGCGAGAGCGCCGGCCGCTGTTTCTTCGCCGGGTTGGAAGATCAACACCAGCGTCCCACCCCAGGCATCCCGGTTGCCCGCCAGCACCTCGGCGGCGCCCAGCAGGCTGGCCACGTGCGTGTCATGGCCGCAGCCGTGCATGACCGGAACCACTGTTCCGTCAGGCAGTGTGCCTGTGTCCGTGCTGGCATAGTCCAGCCCGGTAGCTTCCTCAATGGGGAGGCCATCCGAATCGGCGCGGAATGCCACCACGGGTCCGTCACCGTTTCGCAGGACTCCCACCACCCCTGTGCCGCCGCAGCGGAAGTGCTCAATGCCCAGGCCGTCCAGTTGTTCCTCGATCAACGCGGCCGTTGCGTACTCCTGCATGGACAGTTCCGGATGTGCGTGGAGGTGCCGGTACAGGGAGTGCAGCTTTGCGGTCTGTTCGGAGTCGAGCTGAAGGGCGGTGGCTGTTGAAGTCATGGTTCCTGTCTTCCTGGTTCTGTTGGTCAGGGCACGGTTCGGGCTGGGTCAGGGGCGCGCTGCGGGGCTACTCGATGTGGATGGGCTTCGCCTCAGTGATAGTGGTTTTGCCCCGGAAGAACCATGCCAGCAGGATGGTGCCCAGGACGGCAATGGCGGTGGACACCATGGCGAGCGATGGCACCAGGGGCAGCAGGACGAACACGACGACGGCTGAGACCAGCAAGGCGAACACGGTGGTGCGGGGCTGTTTCATGGACACGATTGCCTGAACCAGGACGGCGCCCAGAACGGTGGGCAGCACATACAGCCGGGTGACGAGCAGGACCGACGGAGGAATGACGCTGATGAGCCAGCTGCCCAGGAGACCCACGAAGATTGCCAGCGAGATCAGGTGCACTACCGCAGCGCCGCAAATAGCAACGACGGCGGCAAGTTCCGCCCGTTTGCTGCCCGGCTTCGCGCCGATATTGGTTTGGGCGATCAGGGCAGCAGGCAGGAGCTTGTTGGAGATATTGCCAATCATGAACGCCTGGTACATCGCGGCCGGACCCAGGATCGGATAGTACGTCAGTGGCTCGACGATCCAGATGATGCCGAACGTGGCGGCCACTGCGGCGAAGGCAATCCAAAGTTGGGCGGGACCTATGTCCAGGCCCGTAGCGAAGACGAGGTACAAAGGGCCGGCCACGGAGATCAGCAGGCCACAGATCATGGTGATCTGGCCCCAGCGGGAGGTGGTGCGGTTGAAGTCCGCCATGGCGGTGTTGTTGGCGGTGGTGGGAGCGGAAGTGATGGAAGACATGAGGGGTGTTCCTTTCGTGCTCAAAGTCCGGGTCTGATGGCGGGAGGCGGGATCAGGCGCCGACAGCGAGGTAGGCTGCGCCGAGCCCGATGACGATGGAAATGCCGAGCCCCCACTCACGCAGCCAGCTCTTGCCGAGCTTCTTGGCCAGCAGCAGGCAGGTGCCCATGACCGCGGCGGAGACAACAAAGGACAGCACATGGATCCCCGACTTGGGCAGTTCCGTGAGCCCCAGGCAGGAGAAGGCTCCGATCAGGGCGGCTGCCGGGACGATGGCCATGGCGGCCGGGTTCACGGATCGGATCTTGGCGTCGCCCTTTCGCAGGACCGGGGTCAGGATCAGGGTGGCGAGCATCCACATCGCTCCGCCGATGCTCATGGCGAAGAAGGCGACTGCGAAGACACTTTGCGTATAGCTGGCATCGCCGAGCTTGGCGCCCATGGAACCTGCCGCGATGCCGGCGGCGGATACGTCGTAAGCCGCAGAACCGATCAGCCCGATCCTGGACAGCACAGCCGGCGCGCCGAAGAGGCCGAGCAGGGCAATTGCGACGAGCGAGACTGCCAGGGAGGGGCCGATGGCCGATACAGCGCCGGAGCGGAACGAGGTTTTGATATCCTGCGTGCTCATGTCCACGGATGGGGCGGCGGTCCGGGCAGCTTTCATGAAGATGACGGACTGAAGGATGATCACGCCGAACACGCCTGCCACGCAGATCCACAGGATGGGATTGTTGGCGATGGCCATGATGTCGGTGGACTCGTTGGGGGCGAGCGGTTGAAGAGCCAGGGGTTGGTGCATGGGAACCTCCGGTGTCGGCCCCTCGGCAAGTCCACATCCGAACCACGCTGTTCGCATCCGGTGCTCTGGGGAAAATCCTACCCAGCGACCAGATCGGCCAGTGGGTTACCAACACCTTCTGCTATGAGCCGGATCACACACAATAGCTGACGGAATCAGCCTTCGATGTGGCCGAATCGGTCAAAGCTTGCCTTTCGCCGTTTCGGGACTTCCCCCACCCCGTGTGACCCGGCACACTTTCAGGCAGTAGCAATCCAGCAAAGGAGCACCATGCCTGACACCATTGGCGAGCTGTCCGCCGTCGAACTTTCCGCAGCCATCCGCGAGAGGAAGGTCTCGGCGCGCGAAGCCTTGGCAGAACATCTGGAGCGCATTTCCGAGGTAAACCCAGCGATCAACGCCGTGGTGACGCTCGACGCCGAAGGCGCCCACGCCTTGGCACACCGCGCCGACCAGCTGACGGCCTCGGGGGCCGCCCTGGCGCCCCTCCATGGCGTACCCATGACGCATAAGGACACCAACAACACCGCCGGGATGCGCACCACCCAGGGCTCACTCGCCTTGCGTGACTATGTTCCCGACGCCGACGACCTCATCATTGCGCGCTTGAAAGCGGCCGGCGTTGTCACTACAGGTAAGTCCAATGTTCCCGAGTTTGGCGCGGGCTCCCATACGTTCAACGACCTGTTCGGCACCACGACCAACCCTTACGCGCCAACGCTGAGTGCCGGCGGCAGCAGCGGTGGCGTGGCCGCCGTCGTCGCATCCCGTGTCCAGAGCATCGGCGACGGCAGCGACATGGGCGGTTCGCTCCGCATCCCGGCTTCCTTCTGCAATGTGGTCGGTTTCAGGCCGTCGACGGCGGTCATCCCCATGCCGTCCGACGTCAACGCCTACGCGTGGCTGGGAAGGACGGGGCCCATGGCCCGGAGCGTGGAGGACATTGCCCTGTTCATGTCCGTGACGGCGGGCAAGGATCCCCGCGTTCCGCACCCTGCGGGCCTTGATCCGAAGGTCTTCCGGGCCGGACTCGAGACCGACATGCGCGGTGTTCGGATTGGCTGGTCGCGGGACTTTGGCATCGGCGTTCCGGTGGACCCTGAGATCGTGGAGCACCTCGAACGGCAACTGGCCGTCTTCGAGGACCTCGGTGCGATTGTTGAGGAAGCCACCCCGGACTTCAGCGAAGCAGACCTGGTATTCGGCAACACGCGTGCCATGGACTTCGCCGCGGGCCTGGGGCCGATTCTGGAGCGCGCCGGGGACGTGATCAAGCCCGAAGTGCACTGGAACGTGGAGAAGGGATTCGCCCTCACTGCGCAGGACTTGATCGAGACAGCCGCCGCCCGCACCCGCCTTGAACGCAGCGTGCAGGAGTTCTTCGGGCGCTACGACCTCTTCGCCAGCCCATGCGCCCAGGTCCTGCCCTTCGACGCCACGCTGCGGTACCCCTCCGATATTGCCGGCGTGGCCTCCGAAACATACTTGGACTGGATGCGGTCAGCCTGCCTCCTGTCCGCCACGGGCCTGCCGGTGCTCAGCGTTCCGGCCGGCTTCAGTTCCACGGGGCTCCCCATCGGTCTGCAGCTGGCTGGCAACCACTACACGGATATGCAGCTACTCCGCTACGGCCGCGCCTTCGAGCAGCAGACCGGGTACGCCGCCGTCGCTCCTGCTGTCCTGGCAGAACAGCCGCCGCTTACGACGATGAGCGCATGACCCTGCCGCCACGCTTTCGCGCGTCCAACAAAATGGAAACATTCACAGTGACAGCGTTCTGCGCCCACTCTGAGTCCGTGATGAAGCGGTAGAGGGCCGACATGTCCTCCACTGTCACATCGGCCATGATCTGGTAGTCCCCGGCGATCGCCGCGGCATAACGGACAGTGGGAAGCTCAGCCAGGCTTTTTCCAACGTGTTCAACGTGCTGCGGCGAGGCCCGGATCCAGAGCAAGGCCTCGACTCCCAAGCCAAAGGATGCCGGCTCAACGATTGCCCGCAAATGGATCTGATTGTTGGCCAGCAGCCACTCACTGCGGCGCCGTGCTGTTGCCTCCGAAACACCCACGCGGCGTCCCAACGCTTCAAAACTCATCCGGCCGTCGGCACAGAGGGCGTCGACAAGCTCGTTGTCCTGGCGGCTCAGATCCTGCCGGGGCACCAGGATGCCTGTGTCCTGGGTGAGGCTGGAGCGGAGCGCCTCGGACTTATCGGCCGTGAGAATCTCCGGGCGCCACTCCCGGATGGTACGGAAGTACCGCAGGACCGGGTAGCTCGTGGCATCACGCAAGCCTATGGTGGACGGTAGTTCATCCGACAAAACATCGGCCAGACGGGACGGCTCGGTGAGTATTTCCGCCACGCAGTCGCCCGTTCCGGTGGTGGTGTAGACAAACGTGGTGTCAGTCCGTTGCGAGAGCGCTTGGGCCGCGGCACGAACCGTGCCCGGCATGCACCGCATTTCCACCAGCACCACGGCCGGCCTGGGGCGGATCCCCACCACAGCTACAGCACCGGAGTCCAAAAGCTGTGATCCGCGACGGGCTACAGTTCGCTCCGCCTCGCCGAGGACTGCTGCCATCTTCCGCCAAGGGCACCGCGGATCAAGTTGGAGGGCGGCAACGATCTGCCGCTCCAATGCGTCAAACACCACCATGCAAGCTCCGTCCTCGTCCACTGGGGTTGTTCAATTTCACCACGGACGTCGTCGCGCATGCGTTCCCCTGGCGGGTGCCGCCGTCGACCATTAACGCCGGATGCCCCGCACCCAAGGTGGGTACGGGGCATTCGGGTCAAGCTTCAGGCTTAGGCGAAGTCGGAGACTGCCGGGTCCGGGCCGATGCGGCCTTCGGCACCGCGGTCCAGGCCGTTGATGGCCTCGATGTCGGTGGCGTCGAGCGTGACGTTGAGAGCCGCGAAGTTCTCCTGGATGCGGGACTCGGTGACGGACTTGGGAATGACCACATTGCCGATGGTCAGGTGCCAGGCGATGACGACCTGGGCCGGAGTCGCATCGTGCTTCGCAGCAATCTCAGCTACGGTGGCGCTTTCGAGCAGCTCACCACCCTGTCCCAGCGGCGACCAGGCCTGGGTCAGGATGCCCTTGGAGGCGTTGAATTCGCGCAGCTCGGCCTGGTTGAAGAACGGGTGCAGTTCAACCTGGTTGATGGCCGGAACAACGCCGGTTTCATCGATGATGCGCTGCAGGCCTTCCTTGGTGAAGTTGGAGACACCGATGGACTTGACCCGACCGCGCTTCTTGAGCTCGATGAGTGCTTTCCAGGTGTCAACATACTTTTCCTGCTTGGGCTGCTGCCAGTGAATCAGGTAGAGGTCCAAGGTCTCCAGGCCCAGGTGGTCCAAGGACTTCTCGAAAGCCTCGAGCGTGGACTCGTAGCCCTGATCCGCATTCCACAGCTTGGTGGTGATGAAGATTTCTTTGGCGGAAAGGCCGGAAGAGGCAATGGCACGGCCGACGCCTGCCTCGTTGCCGTAGATCTTGGCGGTATCGATGTGGCGGAACCCGGCTTCGAAGGCCTGGCGCACCACCTTTTCGGCTACATCGTCTTCAACTTGCCACACCCCGTAGCCGAGCTGGGGGATGGTGTTGCCGTCGTTGAAAGTAAGTGTTGGTGACGAAGTCATGTCTGCCATACTGCCAGCACAAACCCGTGAAAAGCCCTGAATGTTACGGAGATCAGCTATGCGCTTAACTTCTTGTGAAGGAGGAATAAAGGCGTGCGCGTGTAGTTGCGCACGCTTGGCTTATTGCCACTCTCCCGTCAGCTGTTGAGCTGGCGCTCCGCATCAGCAACCTGTTCGAACACAGACTCCGCGCGTCGCCGGACGGACAGCGCACCTACCGGGACGGGGCCAACAGCCAACCGCAGCATCGCCGCGGCTTCGGCGGTAGTAGCAAGTGAATTTCCGGCCTTGGACAAGGCGCGGTGAACCCCCGCAAGCGCCCCGGGGACATCCAGGCCGTCGCTCGGGGAACGTTTTTGGGCCTCCACGCAGATAGTCCTGACGAGCGGGGACAACCCGGCCAGTTCGTTGGCTATCTCCACGAGTTCGTTGTACAACTCGTCATCGTCAACGCCCTCAAGAACCTGGTGGTACCGGTCCAGGCCCCGGTGGAAACGGTCGTGGGCGCGTCGCCACAACCCCTTGCCGAGCTCCAGATCGTCTTTCCGTCCTTGGCGGACGGCCCCAAAGAAACCCACGTGCGAGCTCAGAGGTACTGACCCGGACCGTGGTCGGGGTCTTCCGTGCGGCCTTGCGGAGCAGCGCCGTGGGCACCTGGCGCAGAAGCACGCTGTGGTTGGCCGTTCTCGCCAATGACAATGCCAGGGGCGATGACCGTTCCCGGCGGCAGCTGACGGAGTTGCATCTGCGCGGCAGCGTGTTCCTTGGCTGCCTGCTGGGCGGCGATCGCAGCCTGGATACCGTGGAAGAGACCCTCCAGCCATCCCACCAGCTGCGCCTGGGCAATACGAAGCTCCGCGTCGGAAGGTGCCTTGTCCTCCGGAAGCGGCAAGCTTATCCGCTCCAACTCTTCAATGAGTTCCGGAGCCAGTCCGTCCTCAAGTTCCTTGATGGAGCGCTCATGAATTTCCGCGAGCCGGCCGCGGGCGGCGTCGTCCAAAGGAGCAGCCTTAACTTCCTCCAGGAGCTGACGGATCATGGTGCCGATCCGCATCACCTTTGCAGGCTCGTCAACGAGCTCATGAAGGCTGGTTGCCTTGGGCTTGACGTCCTTCCCGGACTCTTCCTGCCCGGATGGCTGTCCATCGGCTGCCGCCAGGTCCCGGTCCAACGTGGCGCCGTCCAGCGCGGTGCCGTCCAGCCCGCTGCCGTCCAGCCCGCTGCCGTCCAGCGTGGTGCCCTCCACGGGAGTGTCGTCCGAAGCCTCATCCGTGGGCTGAATGTTGTTCAGATCGCTCATTCGTTCATACTCTCATGTGGTTCAAGCGAAGCCGGGCCCTGGAGCAGTATTTGGACTTCGTTCGTAGCGAAACTCCGCGTCAGCAACACCGGCCCTGGGGATTGCTGTCCTGCCGGTCCATCCGGTCCCGCCAGAACTCGCGTTCAGTCATGGCGGGACCAGCATGGCCCGTGGTGGTGAAGTGCTCCAGGTACTTGCTGTAGGCGTCGGCACCCATGAGCGAGCCCATGAAAGTGGCGAAGCCACGAAGCCCTTTGGCCACGGCATTCATCAGTGATGCCCGGCCTTCTGCGTCCGCTTCTCCGCCGGGAGTGCGTCCCATTCCGCGAGCAGGACCTTCTCCGCCGTCGTGGGGATCAGCCCGGCAGGGGCGAACACTTTGGAAGGAACAGCCGGGTCCTCATGATCCTGTCCGCCGCGGGCGCGGATGGCTTTGATGGTTGCCAGCAGTGCGGCGACGATCACGATGATGCTCAGCGTCACGAAGATGACGGAGAGTACGCCCTGGATCGCGGTGTTGCGGACCACCGCTTCCATGGCCGCCACGGTCTTGGCCGTGCCGAACTCCGTCTTGCCATCGGCCAAGGCCTTGGCGAACGCCTGGTTGTTGGCAAAGTAGCCCACCGCAGGAACGGGCGAGAAGATCTTGTGGAAACTGGCCGTGATGGTCACGACGGCGACGAAAGCCAGCGGGATTGCCACGATCCACAGCCACTTGAACACTCCGCGCTTGGCGCAGATGGCGAGGCATACGGCCAAAGCAATGGCTGCCAGAAGCTGGTTGGCTATTCCGAACAGCGGGAAGAGCGTGTTGATGCCACCCAGGGGGTCGGTCACGCCCATCAGGAGCACCGCACCCCAGGCGCCCACCATGATGGCAGTGCACAGCCAGGCGCCGGGACGCCATGAGGCTTCCTTGAACCTGGGAACAAAGTTGCCGATGGAATCCTGCAGCATGAACCGGGCAACACGGGTGCCGGCGTCCACTGCGGTGAGGATGAAAAGGGCCTCGAACATGATGGCGAAGTGGTACCAGAAAGCCATCATTCCGGGTCCACCGATGAACTGCTGCATGATGTGCGCCAGGCCGACCGCCAGTGTAGGAGCACCGCCGGAGCGGGAGATGATGCTCTCCTCGCCCACGTCCTTTGCCGTCTGGGCCAGCACGTCCGGGGTGATGTTGACGTTGGCCAGGCCGAGGCTGTTCACCCATTGCGCCGCGGATTCGACGGTGCCCCCGGTGAGGGCAAGGGGCGCGTTCATGGCGAAGTAGATGCCGCGGTCGATCGAGATGGCAGCTACCAGGGCCATGATGGCCACAAATGATTCCATGAGCATGCCGCCGTAGCCGATGAAGCGGGTCTGCCGCTCCTTCTCGATCAGCTTGGGTGTGGTCCCCGATGAAATGAGCGCGTGGAATCCGGACAGGGCACCACAGGCAATGGTCACGAACAGGAAGGGGAACAGTGCCCCTGAGAAGACCGGGCCGTTCTCCTTGCCGGCGAACTCGCTGAATGCTGGGACGGTGATTTCCGGACGCACCACGATGATGGCGAGCGCCAGCATCACGATCACGCCGATCTTCATAAACGTGGACAGGTAATCCCGTGGCGCGAGGAGCAGCCACACCGGCAGGATGGCGGCGATGAACCCGTAGACGATGAGCCCCCAGGCAATAGTGACCTTGTCCAGGTGGAAGAAGGCCGCACCCCACTCGGTTCCGGCCACGGCGCCGCCGCCAATGATGGCAGCCATGAGCAGCACGAAGCCGATGATGGATACTTCCATCACCTTGCCCGGCCTGATGAAGCGAAGGTAGACGCCCATGAACAACGCGATAGGGATGGTCATCCCCACGGAGAAGACACCCCACGGGCTCTCGCCGAGGGCGTTGACCACCACGAGGGCGAGAATGGCCACGATGATGATCATGATGAGCAGGGTGGCCACGAGGGCCGCCGTCCCACCAATGACGCCAAGTTCTTCACGTGCCATCTGGCCAAGGGAACGGCCACCGCGGCGCATGGAGAAGAACATGACCAGGTAGTCCTGGACGGCGCCGGCAAGGACGACGCCGATAATGATCCAGATTGTGCCTGGCAGGTAACCCATCTGGGCTGCGATGACCGGTCCCACCAGTGGACCGGCGCCGGCAATGGCGGCGAAGTGGTGGCCGAACAACACGTTGCGGTCGGTGCGGACGTAGTCCTTGCCGTCCGCCTTGTACTCGGCAGGAGTGGCACGGCGATCGTCCGGTTTGAGCAGGTAGCGCTCAATGACTTTGGAATAGAAGCGATAGCCGATCAGGTAGGTGCATACTGCAGCGAAAACGAACCAGATGGCGTTGACGGTCTCGCCGCGCACCAGCGCGAGCATGTACCACGCCACCGCTCCAAGCAGCGAGATCGCCGCCCAGAGCCCGATCTTTGCCGGGGTCCACTTCCGCTCTTCAGCCTCCCGGGCGGAGTCATCCACGGCCGGTGAGGGCAGCGTAGGATCAAGCCTTTCCTCGAGATCGCTGAGGTCAAGTTCGTGTTGGCCAAGTTCTTCTTGGCCAAGTTCTTCCTGGTCAGGGGCTCTGCCCATGTCTCCTCCTTGAGAACTGCTGCCGTTGGGGCGCTGAACATTCAGGGAGGACGCTAACAAGGCGGTCAAGCAATCGTGGCGCAGCCCACGCCCAACACTAAGTCCGTGCGATGAGCGGTGGTTCTGGTGCGGTGGGCGCGGCTATCCCGCGCCGACGTTGCCTTGCGCCTGCACCATGCGTGCTTCGCAGAGATCCAACCAACGTACTTCGGCTTCGGCCTGGAAGATCAGCGAGTCAAGCACCAGCAGTCCCGCCGTGTCCATCGAACGCTGGTTGGCGGACACCGCCTTTCGCGCTTGAGTATGCTCCTGCAAAGCCCTGACGGAGACCTCCCGCTGGGATTGGATCACCGCTGAGGTATCCACGCCCGGAAGCGTCACGGCGAGCGCCAGCTTGATGGCAATTTCGTTCCGTGGCGGGGTGCCACGGTCCACGGCACCACCAAACCAAGCCCCGACGGCCTCAGCTCCCGCATCGGTGATGCTGTAGACGACGTGGCCGCCGCCGTCGTCGCCGTCTTTACTGACCAGGCCATCGCGCTCAAGCCGGTCCAGCGTGGTGTAAACCTGTCCGATGTTCAGCGGCCAGGCTGCGCCGGTCCGGTCCTCGAATTCGACGCGCAGCTCATAGCCGTACCGGGGCTGGTCCTGGAGCAGGGCCAGCAGGCTGTGCCGGATGGACATATGGTTCCTCGCTGCAGTTGGTTGGTCGAATCAGAGGAGCAGCAGGACCTTGCCCACGTGCTCGCCGGAGTCAAAGTATTCATGCGCTTCCCTCACCTGGTCCAGCGGGAAGGACTTGGCGACAAGTGGCCTGATCCGGCCGTCCGTGAGCATGGGCCACACGGATTCACGAACGGCGGACATAATGATGCCCTTTTCGGCAAGCGGCCGCGGACGGAGTGCCGTGCCAATCACGGCAGCACGCTTGCTGAGGAGTTGCCCCAGGTTGATTTCGGCTTTCGTTCCGCCTTGCAGGCCTATGATGATCAGCCGGCCGTAGTCGGCAAGGGCGTCGACGTTCTGTTGCAGGTATTTGGCACCCACGACGTCGAGGATCACGTCCGCGCCCTTGCCGCCGTTTTGGGCTTTGAGGCTTTCGACGAAGTCTTCTTCTGTGTAGTTGATCGCGATGTCGGCGCCCAGGAAGGCCTTGGCGGTGCCCACTTTTTCGTCAGATCCGGCCGTCGTGGCGACGGTTGCGCCGTGCGCCTTGGCCAACTGGATGGCCATGGTGCCAATACCCCCCGTAGCCCCGTGAATGAGCACCGTTTCACCAGGTTGCAGCTGGGCGGTCATGATGAGGTTCGAGTAAACGGTGGCGGCTACCTCGGGCAGGGACGCCGCCGTGATCAGGTCCACGCCTTCGGGAACCCTGAGCACTTGTTCGGCCGGAACCGCGACCTGCTGGGCGTATCCGCCGCCCGAGAGCAGGGCCACTACTTTGTCCCCCACGGAGAACGCCTTGGTGACGCCGGGACCAAAGGCTGCGATGCGCCCGGAAATCTCCAGCCCGGGAATTTCCGAGGCTCCCGGTGGCGGCGGGTAGAAGCCGCGCCGCTGCTGGACATCCGCACGGTTCAGGCCGGCAGCCACGACGTCGATCAGGACTTCGCCTTCGCCCGGTACCGGGGAGGGGACCTCCCGGATTTCGAGGACTTCGGGCCCGCCTGGCTCTGAGATGTAGACGGCTTTCATGACGAACTCCCGGTTTCTTGCTGGTCCTCCAAGGCCCCGGGGCAGGGTTTGCAGGACGTGATGTTTTGGAACAGCCAACTCCCTATGAAACACTACTAGGCGAGGAAGGTTGTCCGAGCGGCCTAAGGAGCTGGTCTTGAAAACCAGTGTGCGGTAACCCCGTACCAAGGGTTCAAATCCCTTACCTTCCGCCAATGAGATGCCCCGGGTTCCAGGACCCGGGGCATTTTTGTTTGTTTAACTGCTGTTCGGCACGGCCACCCGAGCCCAGAACTGAGAACTGACACCCGGAAGATCATTGAAACTGTCAGACCCCCCGCATAGTGTTCTGTCTGTCTCCACACCACTGACATATGCCGTAGCTTTCGCCGCGGAATAACAACAGGAGCCTGACCCATGCCTAAGCCTGACATCACTCCCGGCGCACCCTGCTGGATTGATCTGATGACGTCCGATACGGAAAAGGCCAAGGCCTTCTACACTGCCCTTTTTGGCTGGACCTACGAGACCGGCGACCAGGAAAAGTACGGCGGCTACATCACGGCGTCGAAGGAAGGCCGGATGGTTGCAGGCATCATGGCGAAGCAGGCGGACATGGGTGCCATGCCGGATGTCTGGTCCACCTACCTGCGCACCGATGACATCAAGGCAACCACCGAGGCAGCGGCCGCCAACGGAGGCCAGGTGTACTTGGAACCCATGGAAGTCCCGGAGCAAGGCAGCATGGCCATGTACGGCGACTCCTCAGGCGCTTCCATTGGAGCCTGGCAGTTCGGTGGCATGAACGGCTACGAGGTGGCGGCCGAGGCGGGGGCTCCCGCGTGGCATGAGCTCCTCTCCAAGGATTACGAGTCCGCTGTCACCTTCTACCAGAAGGTCTTCGGCTGGGACACGGAAGTCATGAGCGACACTCCGGAATTCCGCTACACGACTCTTGGCTCCGGCGACGACGCCAAGGCAGGCATCATGGACGCCTCCGGCTTCCTGCCCGAGCAGGTCCCGTCCATGTGGAGCGTGTACTTCGCCGTGGAGGACACGGACGCGACCGTGGAGCAAGCCGCGGCCCTCGGTGCCACCGTCATGCAGCCGGCGGAGGACACTCCGTTCGGGCGGCTGGCTACGTTGTCGGACCCGACAGGCGCCGTCTTCAAGGTGATCCAGGATTTGGGACAGACAGCCTAGACTTTGACACTTCGGGTCACGTCCGGCGGCCTCCCACCCAGGGGCAGCCGGATTGATCCACTCATTGCCGGCATTGGGGGATCGGCCGGCATGGGTCCTTTTCTGGTCCCTCATTGTTGACCACAGGTCCGTTCTTCCGACGCACCGTGGTCCTTCTGGAATGAGGACAGAATGCTCCACCGTTCGAAAACCGTTCGGACTGCCGCCGCGCTGGCTATGGCATCACTGGCACTGGCCGGCTGTTCGTTGATCAGCAGCGGCGACGCCAAACGCGATGAATCCGGCAAGCCGACGGAGTCGTCCAAGGCCGACGCCTTCAAAGTGAAGATGGGCGACTGCATCGCCAACCCGGACAGCCAGGAAGTTGTGGATGTCACCATCATTCCGTGCGATCAGAGCCACGATTTGGAGGCCTTTGCACTGACAAACATCGACGCTTCAACGTTCCCCGGCGATACCGAGGTTGGCACCCAGGCTGAGGAATACTGTGGCGCACAGTTTGCGACGTTCGTTGGCTTGCCGTTCGAGGAATCCGCGCTGGAGGTCACCTTCCTCCATCCCACCAGCGACTCCTGGAAGAACGGCGACCGCGAGATCGTCTGCCTCATCGGTGGCTCCGCAGGATCCGCCACCACCGGGTCCTTGAAGGGCGCTGCCAAGTAGCACGCCAGTGGCCGGAGAACCCTCCGGCCACCATGGGTCCACCTCCCATTCATTCCGTCGTGTTCTGCTATGCCCGAGCAACAGGTTTACCCCGGAGTAACTTCCGGAACAGCGCCCGTTCCACAAGAGAGCGGGCGTCGTCCAAAGGGCCCCACAGGGCCCCCTAATGAAAGTTAGAGCGGATGCACCAACAACATTGGAAATTAGCAGCGGGAACGGTCCTGTCACTGGGGTTGCTTGCCGCCCCACTGACGGCCGCGCCGGCCATGGCAGCGGATGAACCGTCCGCCCCCGCAGGCACATCGCCCGTGGTGATCAACGAGGCCTACCTCAGTGGCGGCAGCAGCGGTGCGGCCTTCAAGAACAAGTTCGTGGAACTCTACAATTCCTCGGATGAGCCGGTCAGCCTGGCCGGGTGGTCGTTGCAGTACCGGTCCGGCACAGCCACTGCAGCACCCACGGGGATCACTCCCCTCACGGGCAGCATCCCGGCAAAGGGCTATTTCCTGGTTCAGGGCGCCACCAACAGCGGAACGTCCACGGCGCCGGCACTTCCCACGGCCGATGTGCAGGCTACAGGCACTCTGAACCCCAGCGGAACCACTGGCACGCTGATCCTGGCCAAGCAGTCCACCGCGGTGTCACCCTTGCCGTCAGGTTCAGTGACGGGGAACGCGGCCATTGCCGACCTTCTGGGCTACGGCGCCTCCAACACCTTTGAGACCGCCGTTGCCACCGCCCCAACCGGCAACTCGGACGTCAAGAGCCTCAACCGCACCAACGGCGTGGACACTGACTCCAACGCCGCAGACTTCAGCCTCAGCACCACCATCACCCCTACGCCGTCCAATGGCGGAACTCCTCCCACCGACCCTGGGCCGCAACCCGGCGTCAAGGCCATCGCGGAGATCCAAGGGACCGGCGCGGCCAGCCCGTTCGTCGGCAGTACCGTGACCACGCGAGGCAAGGTCACAGCCGCTTACGCAACCGGCGGCTTCAACGGCTACTACGTCCAGACTCCCGGAAGTGGCGGCGAAACCGCGGCGGCGGCCAGGACGGCGTCGGACGCTTTGTTCGTCTATTCACCCACGACGGCAGGAACGGTCCAGCCGGGCGACTATGTGGAACTCACTGGTGTTGTCAGCGAGTTCGCCAACCAGACCCAGCTCACCGTTGAAGCTGCGGGGTTCAAGAAACTCACGGAGGCCGCACCCGAGGTCAAATCCACACCGTTCGCCTTGCCGGCCAACGAGGCTGCCCGGGAAAGCCTCGAGGGCATGCTCGTTGCACCGCAGGGCGACTTCACTGTCACGGACAACTACTCCCTGAACCAGTACGGCGAGATTGGCCTGGCGGCCGGCACATCGCCCCTGGTACAGCCGACGGCGGTAGCCACCTACGGTTCGCCGGAGTACGCCGCGGTGGTTGCTGACAACGCGCTGCGCGGCATCAAGCTCGACGACGGCGCGTCCACCAACTTCCTCAAGGACGCCACCACCAAGGCCCAGCAGTTACCGTACCTGACTGCGTCCGACCCCGTACGTGTGGGCTCGCCCGCGAAGTTCCGGACCGACGTCATTTTGGGTTATGGCAACAACTCCTGGAAATTCCAGCCCCTCGCCGCCCTGAGCCCGGCCAACGCTGAGACGGTCCAGCCGGCAGGCTTCACCGCCACACGGCCCGAGGGCCCCGCTGACGTAGGCGGCAGCCTCAAGCTCGCTTCCTTCAATGTGCTCAACTACTTCCCCACCACCGGTGACCAGCTTGCCGGCTGCGTCTTCTACACCGACCGCGATGGCAACCCCATCACGGTCAAGGAAGGCTGCAACGCCCGCGGCGCTGCCAACGCGGAGAACTTCGAGCGCCAGCAGGGCAAGATCGTCACGGCCATCAGCAAGTCCGGCTCCGATGTCGTGTCCCTCGAAGAGATCGAGAACTCGGCGCAGTTCGGCAAGAACCGTGACGACGCGTTGTCCAAGCTCGTGGACGCCCTCAACGTCAAGACGCCTGGCGTGTGGGACTACGTGCGCACACCCGCAAATGCTCCCCCGCTGAGCGATGAAGACATGATCAGAACTGCGTTCATCTACAAGAAGGCCGTGGCCGAGCCCGTTGGCGAGTCCATCATCCACAACGACACCGTGGCCTTCGCGAGTGCCCGCAAGCCGCTGGCGCAGGTTTTCAAGCCGGTTGGCGGAGACGATGACAAGAAGTTCATCGCGATAGTGAACCACTTCAAGTCCAAGGGCTCCGCGGCCACACCGGACGACACGGACAAGGGCCAGGGCGCCTCGAATATCGCCCGCACCAAGCAGGCCGAATCGCTGCTTGCCTTCTCCAAGGACCTCCAAGCCTCAAAGGGTACTGACAAGGTCTTCCTGATCGGTGACTTCAACGCCTACTCCAAGGAAGACCCCATCAACGTCCTCACGGGCGCCGGCTACACCGATCTGGAAGTGGGTACGGGCAAGCACTCATACCTCTTCGGCGGCATGGTGGGTTCCCTGGACCACATCCTTGCTTCCCCGTCCGCCGCTGAGGCCGTCACGGGAACCGACATCTGGAACATCAACTCCGTGGAGTCCGTAGCGCTGGAGTACAGCAGGTATAACAACAATGTGACCAACTACTATGCCGGGGACGAGTTCCGGGCCAGCGACCACGACCCCGTCGTGGTGGGCCTGAACCTGACCACCGAGGCACCGGAAACCGTTGACCTGCAGTTCCTGGGCATCAACGACTTCCACGGCCGGATCGACTCCAACACGGTGCTCTTCGCGGGCACCGTGGAGAAGCTTCGTGCGGCAGCCGCCCCCGGTGCGACGGCCTTCATCTCCGTCGGTGACAACATCGGAGCTTCGCTCTTCGCTTCATCCGTAGCGAAGGACCAGCCCACCATCGACGTCCTGAACACCCTTGAACTCCAGGCTTCCGCTGTGGGCAACCACGAATTCGACGGCGGCTGGCAGGACCTGCGCGACCGTGTCATTGCGGGAGGCACCAACGCCAAGTTCGCCTACCTTGGTGCGAACGTCTACCAAAAGGGCACCACCACTCCGGTCTTGCCGGAGTACAAGGTCCTGGATATGAACGGCGTGCGCGTAGCCGTTATCGGCACGGTCACGCAGGAAGTTCCTTCCTTGGTAACCCCTGCCGGAATCACGGATCTCGAGTTCGGTGATCCGGTGGAAGCCATCAACCGGGTAGCGGCCAGGATCAAGGCTGAAAGCCTGGCTGACCTGATCATCGTGGAAAACCACGACGGCGCTGCTTCCGGAACGCCCGAGGGCGCCACCCTGGAGCAGGAAGTTGCTGCCGGTGGACCATTCGCCAAGCTCGTCAACGAAACCACTCCTGATGTCGCGGCGATCTTCACCGGGCACACGCACAAGGAATACGCCTGGGATGCCCCGGTCCTGGACGCCAATGGCCAGCCGACCGGCACGACGCGCCCCATCGTTCAGACAGGCAACTACGGTGAGAACGTGGGTAGCGTGACGCTCACCGTGGACACTGCAAGCAAGTCGGTGACGTCGTACAAAGCCGCGGTCGTGGACCGGACCACGGAGACGGCCGAAAGCCTCGTTGCTGCCTACCCGCGGGTGGCGGCAGTGAAAACCATCGTGGACAAGGCCCTTGCGCAGGCTGCGGAGATCGGCAACCAGCCGGTAGGCGCAGTCACCGCTGATATCACCACGGCGTTCACCCCGGATCCGGCCGGCGGCGCCCCCAAGCGGGACGATCGCGCGAGTGAGTCCACCTTGGGCAACCTTGTGGCGGACTCGCTGGTGGACACGCTCAAGGCTCCTGAGCTGGGCGCGGCGGAGATCGGCGTCGTGAATCCCGGTGGCCTGCGTAACGAGCTGTACTACGCGCCGGACGGCACCATCACGTACGCCGAGGCCAACGCGGTCCTGCCGTTCGTGAACAACTTGTGGACCACGTCCTTGACGGGTGCTCAGTTCAAGACGCTCCTGGAGCAGCAGTGGCAGACCAACGCCGACGGCACCGTTCCCAGCCGCCCCTACCAGCAGCTGGGACTGTCCAAGAACGTGAACTACACCTACGACGCCACACGTCCCGCGGGTGACCGCATCACCGGCATCTGGGTGAACGGCGCTGTGATCGACCCCGCCAAGCAGTACAGGATCGGCACCTTCAGCTTCCTTGCTACCGGCGGTGACAACTTCCGGGTGTTCAAGGAAGGCAGCAACACGAAGGACACCGGTTTGGTGGATCGTGATGCGTGGATCAAGTACCTGCAGGCACACAAGCCCGTGTCTCCGGACTTCGCGCGCCGTTCTGTTGCCGTGGCCAACTCCACGCCGGCTGAGGTCAAGGCCGGAGAGTCCATCACGCTGGCCGTCTCCAAGCTCGACCTGACCTCCATCGGCAGCCCGGCAAACGCGTCGCTCAACGCCGTCTTCGTGGACAGCAAGGGCGCGGCGGTGACGCTTGGATCCGTCCCGGTCACAGCTGGTGCGGCCACAGTGAACCTCAAGGTTCCCGCGGCAGCAGCTGCAGGGACGGGCACACTGGTGCTGACCGCCGTCGAATCCGGGACGGTCGTGAAGGCCCTGGTGAAGGTGGCTGAGAGCGGACCCAACCCGCCGCAGTGCACTCCCCCGGTGAAGCCGTCCAAGTGGTACGACATCGTGGGCTGGCTACGGTACGCCTTTGCGTGGTTGGAGTACCAGAAGTGCTTGAGGGGCTGACAACCTCCCAGTGACACAACAGGGCAGGGCCCCTCACGATCTTCCTTCGTGAGGGGCCCTGCTTTTGCCTCGTCAGACAGTTTGCCTGCTCGGACCGTTTACTTGTTTGCCGGTTCCAGCTCCTGGACCCTGTCCGCGTCCCGCTGCAGTTCTGCCTGGAACGCCGCGTAGCGGGCCAGATGTGCGGGACGGCGGCGGAGGATCGCCCACGCGATGCCCAACATCAGGAACCACGCGGGAGTAGCGAGCAGGGCCGCGAGCGTGTCCGGCTGCGTGGTCAGCGTCCACAGCACGAAGGCAAAGAAGGCGAACACTACCCACACCATCACCACCCCGCCAGGCATCTTGAAGGCCGAGGAGTCATGCAGGTGTGGTCGGCGCTTCCGGAAGGCCAGGTAGCTGGCCAGGATGATGGACCATACGAAAACGAAGCAGACCGCGGACACTGTGGTCACCATGTCGAACGCCTTGCCAATGTCCGAGCCCGCGTACATGAGCACGACGCCGGACAGCAGCAGGACGCAGGACAGGAACAGGGCGTTGCGGGGTACTTTGCGTCCTGAGAGCGCGCCGAACACTTTGGGGGCGTCGCCTTCCTGCGCCAGCCCGAACACCATGCGGGACGTGGAGTAGATGCCCGAGTTGGCCGAGGACATGGCGGAGGTCAGCACCACGAGGTTGACGATGGTGGCCGCTGCGCCGAGGCCAGCGAGCGAGAACATGGCAATGAACGGACTGTGGCCGGCAGCGAACTGGGTCCACGGGGTGACTGACATGAGGATGATGAGGGCGCCCACGTAGAAGAGCAGGACGCGGATGGGAATGGAGTTGATGGCCTTGGGCAGGTTCTTCTCCGGGTCCTTGGCCTCAGCGGCGGTGGTTCCCACCAGTTCAATGCCCACGAAGGCGAAGACCGCGATCTGGAAGCCCGCAACGAAGCCCATGAACTCGTTGGGGAAGAAGCCGCCGTGGCTCCACAGGTTGGTGAAGCTGGCCGGTCCGGCGTCGGACTGGAAGCCGCTGAAAATCATGAACAAGCCAACAATGATGAGTGCTGCAATGGCCACGATCTTGATGAGGGCAAACCAGAACTCGGTCTCGCCGAAGGCTTTTACCGTGGCAAGGTTCAGGAGCAGGAGGATGCCGATCGTGATCAGGCCGGGCACCCACAGCGGAAGGGACGGCCAGAGTTCCTGGGAGTACCCGGCGATCGCGATCACGTCGGCGATGCCCGTAATGACCCAGCAGAACCAGTACGTCCAGCCGGTGAAGAACCCGGCCCAAGGGCCGAGCAGGTCAGCAGCGAAATCGCTGAAGGATTTGTAGTTCAGGTTGCTCAGCAGCAGTTCACCCATGGCGCGCATGACGAAGAACAACATGAAGCCGATGATCATGTACACGAAAATGACGGAAGGGCCTGCAGCGGAAATGGTCTTTCCGGAGCCCATGAAGAGGCCAGTGCCAATCGCTCCGCCAATGGCGATGAGCTGGATGTGGCGGTTGCTGAGCTGACGCTCAAGATGGGGTGAATCGTTACCGGTGGAAGGATGAATCGTCAAAGGAACTCCATCGTTCAGGCGGCACAGGGTGCCACGAGATTCGGGTTCCTCCCCGCTCTGTAGATGGACCTGAGAGTTTCCGCCTTCCTGCCCGGCAGGAAGGCTTGCACCTTCGGTGAGCCCGGTGGCCGGACTGCTTTCCAGAGTTGCCTCGCCGCGGCGGTACATGGGCCTGAGAGATTCCTGGGGAGGATTTGCTCCTACGGCGCCTGGGGTGATGTACCGGCAGGGCTCTCCCGCCGCGGATCAAAAGCGCGCACCACCACACTGGGTGATGCAGCTCACACAGTAACGAAGGCTGGGCTGCTCTGCAACCCCGCGACGAGACTCATGAATAGTGCTCGCGAAACGGGGTGCATGCCTCATTTGAGAAACGCTCGCGAAATCATGGGCCGCTGCGGGCACGGCGGTGACGATGAGGGATGGACCTGTCGATGGCAACGCGTAGGGAAATCACGAAGAAGTACGCAGCCGATTATGCGAAGTCGTCGAAGAATGCCAAGGGATTGGTTCTGGACGAGCTGGTCGCCGTCACGGGCTGGTCCAGGGCCAATGCCCGGCGGGCGCTTTCCACAGCGCGCAAGCGCAAGGGCCCTGCGAGGGTGGCGGTACGGAAGCCTCGGGGACGAACCTATGGCTATGACACGCTTAAAGTCCTGATCGGTGTGTGGCGGCTGGCGGGGATGCCCTCGGGCAAATATCTGGCCGCGACCATGGACCTATGGCTACCGAAGCTCGAAGCGTTTGGTGAACTCGACACCAAGAGACTGACACCGGCTGTCAGAGTGCAGTTGATGCAGGTCTCCGGGGCCACGATCGACCGGCTCCTCAAACCCACCAAGGACGCGGACAAACCCAAAGGGCTCTCCGCGACGAAGGCCGGGCCACTGCTGCGTAATTCGATCACGGTCCGTAAGGCCGGCGACGAGCACGAACAGCTCCCGGGTTTCATCGAGGCGGACCTGGTCGTCCATTGCGGCCCCACCCTGACTGGGGAATTCGCACGAACCCTGACCGCCACGGACGTGTTCACCGGCTGGACCGAGAACGTGGCCGTCCGAAACGGGGCGCACGTCTGGGTCCTTGCGGCCATGGATGAGGTCGTGGCACGACTACCGTTTCCCTTGGTGGGGCTTGATACCGACAACGGCGGGGAATTCATCAACTACGCCATGATCGAGTGGGCCGGGAAGAAGGACATCTACTTCACCCGTGCACGGCCGTATAAGTCCAACGACAATGCTCACGTCGAGCAGAAAAACGGTGACGTCGTGCGCCGGCACGCCTTCCACTACAGGTACGACACGGCGGCCGAACTGAAGCTCCTCAACGCCCTCTACGCCTTGGTCCGGATCCGCCTCAACCTCTTTACCGCGACCACCAAAGCCATCGGCTGGCGCTCAAACAAACACGGCAAAAAGACCCGGATCTATGACAAACCACGGACCCCATACCACCGCGTCATCGACTCCGGGATCCTCACCGAGGCCAAAGCGACCGAACTTGCCGAACTAATGGAGACCACCAACCCGGCCGAACTCACCCGCGGCATCACCAGAATCCAAACCCAGCTCATCGCCCTCGCCGCCGCGAAAACACAGGCTCTGGAAGCCTCAATCACGCGAGCAGAAATAACTGAGGCACGCACAACACTTTCGCGAGCATCTTGACATGAGTCATCACGCCCCGCGCCGCTATCGGGCCAGAATGCTACGGGCGATCTCATCGGCGTCGCGGAGGGTCCGCTGTCCGCTGGCGTAGGCCGGTCCGGTCCGCGGCCGGGCTTCCGCGGCAATGGCCGTGCCCCATTGCGTCGCAGAAAGTTGAAGGCCCAAAACAAACAGGTGTTTTGTGACGGATCCGTTCGCAGCCACCGGCCGGTAGGGATGCGGTTCCACGTCCAGGCCTGTGGTCTGCACGGGCGCGCCCTCACCGCCCATCATGATTTTGGTACGCACCAAGCCATCAGCCATCAGTTGCTCCAGCAGCGGGGAGACGTTCATGCCCACCCTGTTTGCCGGCGACATCGCCTCGATGAGCGTCGGCGCCTCACCCGGCGCATCGTGTACCCACGGCGAAACCGCCCGGAACACCCTTGCGCCCCTGTCCACGCTGAACTTCGGGTCCGGTCCGACAAAACTCACGACGCCGGCACGCGCCAAGGCGGCCAACTGCTCCGAGCGCAGCGCAGGCGCTCCGCTGGCCAGTCCTTCAACGAAGGACTCGAACCAGCCCCGCAACCCTGCGAGCCATGACTCGTCCGTAATGCCGCCGTCTGCCACCACCGACTTGAGGATTGCCCGGCCGGTGTGCAGGGCGCCGATGGCCATCTTGACCGGGTCCGCTTCGCCAAGGGCCGATCGCCGGGCATCATCATCCAGGTACGCGGTAATGGCCGCGTCCAGCTCACCCCGGGAGGCAAAGGTACGTCCTGCCAGCGGTGCAGCAAGTCCACGGAGGTTCAACCGGCGGGAGGAAACGACGTGCTTTTCGACGAGATCGCCCACGCTGCCCTCCCAATGCGTGGTGGTGTGCGCATGCGGCTGGAGTGCGTCCTCAAGATCAGCGAGGAACTGGGCAGGGTCCTTTATTGCCGTGGGCTGGGACCGGGCCAACGTCGAATAGTAGGCCCACAGCGCGTCGCGGTGAAGCAGTGGCCAGAGGTCGTGGTCAAAGCCCGGTTGGATTCCGGCCGCGCGGAACCGGTCCACGGCGTCTTCGGTCAGGTAACGCATGGTGATGCTGCGTGGATAGTAGCCGTCCAGGCCCGCTTTGGCCCGGTACGGCGTGCCCCTGCGGGAGGCGGCGATGATCTTCGGCTCCCGGCCCGATGCCCGGTACTCCAGCACACCGGCCCCAGGCACACCCGCATCAACGAACGTGCCTCCCCGGCCTTCCGTCAACTGCCCCATCACGTCGAAGAAGTTCAGCCCCATACCGCGGACCAGTACTGGCTCGTTGTCCGGCACGGCCCGCCAGTCCACGTCCGCTGGCGGCGCGGGCGGGAAGTACAACAGACCCTGTTCGTCTGCGGCCCTCTTGAAAGAGCGCTGCTCGGGATTCAGGCGGGACCCGATATGTCCCAGCGCGAGGACAACGGAGCCGACGGTGAGGGACGCACCGTTGGCCAGTTCGACGTCGAACCCGTCCTTCACAGGCCGGGCAGCCACGGCGAGTGTCTCGTGGAAGGTGACCTCAACGCCGTCGGGCAGCCGGTTCAGCAGCCCCTCCAGGGTTTGCCTCAAGTACCGTCCGTACAGCGCCCGGCTGGGGAAGTCGTGCGAGTCCAGGACAGCCAGCTCCGCCTTTTCGGCGGCGTTCAGGCCCGCACCATCACGACGCCGGGCCTCACGCCACTGGTCGAACGAACCACCCGTCAACGGCTGGGCAAGCCCGGGTTCCTCAGGGATGAGCGTCGGGTAGAAGGACTGGGTGTTCATCAGATACAGGCGCGACTGCTCCGGCTGCCACACATGGCCCGAACCGGCCGGGAAAGGATCCACGACATGGATGTGCAGGGCGGTCGATTCAGGTGTCTCCGCGGCCCAATTCGCAAGCAGCCTCTCAAGGACACTGGTACCCCGAGGGCCGGCCCCAATCAGGGCAACACGGTTGGTTTGCGATTCATCCACGCTCCAGCCTAACTTCTGCGTGACTTGCTTACCGTTGAACAGTGTTGCTTGGATGGGGCGATGACCACCACAGAAGCTGATCAGACGCCACTTCCCGAGAATGACACTGCGACGGCCGCCGGACCGCGCCACGCTGCGGACGTCGCGCCTGAGCCCACGGATGAAAACGTCTGGCTGGAAGACATCCACGGCGAAGAACAGCTGGCGTGGGTCCGCGAACAGAACGCCCGCACCGAGGAACTCCTGGAGGACTCCGAGTACGCCGCTGTTGAGGCCGGCATCCTGGAAGTCCTCGACTCAACGGACCGCATCGCCATGGTCTCCAAACGTGGCGACTATTACTACAACTTCTGGAAGGACCAGGAACACCCCAAAGGCCTCTGGCGCCGCACCACCTGGGAGAGCTACCTCAGCGAGGAGCCGGAGTGGGATGTCCTGCTGGACATAGATGCCCTGGCCGCCGCTGAGGGTGTCGAGTGGGTGTTCCACGGCGCCGGTTTCCTCCGTCCCGCAGATGGCAGCGAGTACCGGCTGGCTATGGTTTCGCTCTCCCCCGACGGCGGCGACGCTGATCGCCACCGCGAGTTCGACGTCGAATCCCGCACCTTCGTGGACGGCGGCTTTGACCTCCCCACAGCCAAAGGCAACGTCAGCTGGCTCGATGCGGATACCCTCCTGGTGTCCAGCACCGCCGAAGGGCTGCCCGCGACGACCTCCTCCTACGCACGGACCGGTGTGAGGCTGCGCCGCGGCCAATCGCTTGCCCAGGCCGAGCGCCTCTTTGAAATCCCCGAATACCACATGCTGGCAATGGTGGCCCACGACTCGACTCCGGGCTACGAGCGCACCTTCGCCGTGGACTACATCGACTTCTACAACCGCACCACGTCGTTGCTGAAGGACGACTCATGGGTGGCGATAGACGTTCCCACCGATGTGAATATCAGCGCCCACCGTGACTGGCTGCTGTTCCGTCCGCAGCAGGACTGGGATGTTGCCGGCGTTGTGTATCCGGCGGGGTCCTTGCTGGCTGCTGACTTCGATTCGTATCTTGGGGGGTCCCGTTCCCTGCTGGTCCTCTTCACCCCGGACGCCCAAACATCGTTGCAGTCCTGGAGCTGGACCAGGGAATACCTGCTGCTGAACCTCCTGCGCGATGTCTCCTCCGAGATCCGGGTGCTGGATCCATCCACTGTTGACGCCGGCGGCGTGTGGGGATCCACCCTCCTGGATGCGTGCCCGCCGCTTCACGACGTCAACGCCTATGCCGTGGACGACGAAGACCAGGGCCCTGCCGGCAATGACTTCTGGCTGGTGGCCACCGGCTTCACCACCCCCACTACCCTGACCCGCGGAACCCTGACACGCGGTGCGGATGGGCAGTCTGATGGCGGGCAGTCCGGCGGTGTGGTGAGCCAACACGCCGAGGTGAAGCGGTCGCCGTCGTTCTTCAACGAAGCCGACTACGAAGTCCAGCAGCACTTCGCGGTTTCTGAGGATGGAACCAAGGTTCCCTATTTCCAGGTCGCGTCCAAGGACCTAGTGCTCGACGGCCAGAACCCCACCCAACTCTCCGGCTATGGCGGATTCGAAATTTCCCGGACCCCGGCGTACAGCGGATCCATAGGGCGGGCCTGGCTCGAGCGGCGCACAGTGGGCGCCTCCGCCGAGGACGGCGCCGAAGCACACTCGCGTGGCGGCGTGTACGTTGTGGCCAACATCCGAGGCGGCGGCGAGTACGGACCCTCATGGCACCGCGCCGCCCTCCAGGAAAACCGGCACCGTGCCTATGAGGACTTCGCTGCCGTGGCCAGGGACCTGATCTCCCGCGGCGTCACCAGCCGCCCCCGCCTGGGCTGCGTGGGCGGCTCCAACGGCGGGCTCCTGGTGGGAAACATGCTGACCCAGTACCCCGAACTGTTCGGTGCCGTATCCTGCGGCGTGCCACTTCTGGACATGCGCCGGTACACCAAGCTGTCCGCGGGGTATTCGTGGATTGCCGAATACGGCGATCCCGATGTCCCCGGACAATGGGAGTTCATCCGCACGTTCTCGCCGTACCACCTGCTTCACGACGGTGTGGAATACCCCGAAACGTTCATTTGGACCGCCACGTCCGATGACCGGGTGGGACCCGTCCAGGCCCGGAAGATGGCCGCCCGCATGCAGGCGATGGGGATCCCGAACGTCTGGTTCCACGAGGCACTTGAGGGCGGACATGCCGGAGCCTCGGACAACCGGCAAGCGGCGGCTTTGCAGGCACGGAGCAACCATTTCCTGTGGCGTTCGCTGGCTGGAAGCAACTAACCTCTCCGCCGGGCCCGATTCGATGGTTCCCTGCGCACCATGCCGTGCCAACGGCATATCCTGCAGCGAACCATCGAAATGGGCGGGCGAATGGCCACGTTTTGCACTGGACCGCTGGTTCTGCGTATCCTTGGTGGGCTAGCAATAGCAAAGGGAGACGTGCCAGAGCGGCCGAATGGGCTTCACTGCTAATGAAGTGTGGGGCACAACTCCACCGGGGGTTCAAATCCCCCCGTCTCCGCGAATTGGTCCCGGTTTTCGAACCGGGACCTTTTGCGTTTAACCGCGCTTCGCTCCGCCGCTGACTTCGGCTCCCGCATGCCGATGAAGCGTGAGGCTGTCCACAGTGCTGACCAGCATCAGCACCGCCATGGCTACGAAGGCCCCCTTGTACGCCGACACTTGGTCCGGGCCGAACACGTCTGTGGCCTCAAAAAGGCGCAGGAACAAGGCACCCACCGCGATCCCGGCCGCAGCCGCCAGCTGAACCAGTGTTGCGGAGATGGCGTTGGCCGAGGGCAACTGTCCCGGGATGATGTCCGCATACTGCACCGAGGCGTACGCGGAGAAACCGATGGAACGGAAGGCACCGCTGAACAGCAACAAGGCGAAAATGAGTGGCTCGGGTGTTTGGGCATCAAGGAAAGCGCACAACGCAAACGTCACGGCCGAAGCAAACGACGCAAAGACCAGCACGGGCTTGAACCCGAAACGCCTGATCAAGGGCGTAGTGGCCGGTTTGATCCCAATGTTGCCCACGAACACCGCTGCCACCATCACCCCGGCCTTGAGGGGATCCCAACCGAACCCGTCCTGGAACATCAGCGGCAGCAGGAAAGGGACAGAACTGATGGTCAGCCGGTATATGAAACCCCCGGTGGATGTTGCCCTGAACGTCCTGGTTCCGAAGACGCTGAGGTTGAACAGCGGAACTTTCGCCTTGCTCATCCACCAGACCGCGCCCGCGAGCGACAGCACCCCTGCGGAAACCACTCCCGCGGCCAGCACATTCGATGCGTGTCCCCCCAGGGTTTCCAGCCCCACCACCAACGCGCCTACACCCAGGGTGGTGAGCAGCAAGCCGAACCAGTCCAGCCGGCGCTTCCCGTCGAACTGCGTTTGCGGCACCAGCCTGAGGGCTGCAATGAAGGCAGCCAGGCCCAGCGGGACGTTGATGATGAAGATCCAGTGCCACGAAAGGAAGGTCGTGAGGGCGCCGCCCACCATCGGGGCCAGGACAGGAGCAAGGAGCCCGGGCCACACCAGATAAGCGGTAGCCCGGAGAAGCTCGGATTTGGGGGTGCCCCGCAGCACCACCAGGGTGCCTACGGGAACCATCATGGCCCCGCCCATGCCCTGCGCCACCCGGCTGAGCGTGAGCATAGTCAGGTCGGTGCTGATCGCGCAGAGCAGCGAGGCAATGGTGAACACGGATATCGCAAGGCAGAAGATCCTGCGAGCGCCAAACCGCTCAGCGAGCCAACTGCTCAACGGAATGCCCATGGCGACCGTCACCAGGTACGCCGTCATGGTGATGTTGATGTCAGCAGGTGCCACCCGGAAATCAGAGGCGATGCTGGGGATGGCCGTCGTGAGGATGGTCCCGTCCAGGAATTCCATGAAGAACGTCGCCGCCACGAGCAGTGCCAGGCGCGGCCGCCAACTCGTCTGGTTGGCTGCGTCGACGTCTGTGCTGCTCGGGTTTGTGCTCATGGCTCCGGTCCGGGTTCTGGCGTATGGCCCGCGACAGGGAGCGGGCTGTTTGGTCGATCCTATAGAGGCAGCGTGGGAGCGATCACAACATGACGCAGTCCTACCGGACTGGGCAGCCGCTCTACCCCGCTTGGGCCAGCGCCAGCGGGAGGACCGCACCCACACCGGCCTGGCGCAGTGCCCTGGCCGAGACGGTCATGGTCCATCGGCTGTCAATGAGGTCATCGACCAGCAGTACGGGCTGGCCCCCGGTACCTGCCAAGGCCTGGGCAAGTTCGGGACCGACCACGAGCCTGTCCCAGACCCCGGCCAGCCGATATGCACTGTTGCCTCCACGAGCTCCCGTTGGCCCACCGTGCTGGGGCTGCAGTTGCCCGAGGTAAGGCATCCGCCCAATACCGGCTATTCCCTGGGCCAAGGATTCGACCAGCTGCGGCTTGCTCCGTGACGGAATGCTGACAACTGCCGCAGGACGGCCGACCCCGCTCCACGGGGTTCCGCCTTCAGCTCCTGACCATTCGCGCAGTACCTGGACGCATGCCTGCAGCATGGCAGGGTCTACGGCGCGGTCCGGAGCGCCGGCGGCGAACAACTCCCGGAGGGCTCCGCCCCACCCGAGGTCGGTTAGCCGGGCCAGGATCCGCCCTTCGGACACGCTCTCGTCGGGCTTGATCTTGCCTTTGACCGCAACCCCGAGCCTGTCCATGCCACTGGGCCATTGAAGGCGTGGTTCCACGGCTATGCCGGCTCGCCGCAGGGTTTGTCCCGCGGTGTCGGCTGCCGAGGCTGCCACGTCCACGGGGAACCAACGGCCAGCGCAGTTGTCGCAACGGCCGCACGCGGCAGCTGTTTCGTCGTCCAGTACTGAGGTGATGAATTCCATTCGGCAACCTGCGGTGTCCTGGTAGATCACCATGGAGTCCTGCTCGTCCACACGCGCCTCGGCGATGCGCGCGTACCGCTCGGCATCGTAGTTCCACGGCATGCCGGTGGAACGCCACCCCCCGCCGACGCGTTCTACTGCGCCGTCAACTGCCAGGACTTTGAGGAGGAGTTCCAACGGCGTGCGGCGAAGATCCACCCGGGCTTCCAGCGCGACGGTGGAGAGGGCGGATCCTGCCTCCCCGAGGACGGCCAGTACGGCGTCGGCCTTTTCCGCGGATGGCATGGAGGCTGTGGCAAAGTACTGCCAAATTTCACGGTCCTCAGAGCCGGGAAGCAACAAGACGTCCGCGTTGGCTGCTCCACGTCCAGCACGTCCAACCTGCTGGTAATAGGCAACGGGTGACGACGGCGCGCCAAGGTGGATGACAAAGCCCAGGTCCGGCTTGTCGAAACCCATTCCCAGGGCGGACGTGGCCGCGAGGGCCTTCACCTGGTTGTCCTTGAGGAGTTGCTCAGCGCGTTCCCGGTCCGCGGGATCTGTCCGTCCCGTGTAAGACAGGACGTTGTGTCCCGCTTCTGCGAGGAGCCGGGCGGTGTCCTCTGCGGCCGAAACCGTGAGCGTGTAGATAATCCCGCTGCCGGGCATGTCGGCCAGGTGAGTCAGCAACCAACCCAACCGGTCCCGGGAATCGGGCAGGGTCAGAACGCCGAGGCGCAGTGATTCACGGCCGAGAGCACCCCTGATGGTCAGCACTCCGTCGCCGAGTTGTTCCTCGATGTCATGGACCACCCGGGAATTGGCTGTGGCTGTAGTGGCCAGGACTGGCACCGATGTCGGCAACTGCGCGATGAGATCGGCAATGCGTCGGTAATCGGGCCGGAAGTCGTGCCCCCAGTCCGAGATGCAGTGAGCCTCGTCAATCACCAGGAGACCGGTACGACGGATGAGCTCCGGGAGCTGGTTCTCCCTGAAGGACGGATTTGTCAGACGCTCAGGAGAAACCAAGAGGACGTCCACCTCGTCTGCGGCCAACTGGGCCAGGACTGTGTCCCATTCCAAAGCATTGGCAGAGTTAATGGCCACGGCACGCACACCCGCCCGCGCGGCGGCGGCAACCTGATCACGCATGAGGGCGAGCAGGGGCGAGACAATCAGCGTTGGACCCGCTCCCCGTCTCCGCAGCAGCAACGATGCGACGAAATAGACAGCTGACTTTCCCCAACCGGTTCGCTGGACAACCAACGCCCGCCGGCCGGCATCAACCAATGCCTCGATCGCTTCATACTGGCCGTCATGGAACTGCGCTTCGGGGTGCCCCACCAACTCCCGCAGGCACGCCAAAGCCTGTTGCTGGGTGGGCGATTGCACGGAAACGGCAGCGTTCTGGGAGTTGTTGGCCATCACCCCAGTATTCCAGCCGACCCTGACAGCCAGAACCGTTCATCCACGCTATGTGGACAACGGCTATCCACATAGCTCCCTTCCGCATTCATGCCCAATTGCGTTGCCACAGTAGGATTGAGCGCGTGACTAGCGAGCAGAACAAGACATTCGACCTCTCGGCATCCTTCAAGGCGTATGACGTCCGTGGGATCGTGGGTGAATCCATCACGGCTGAAATCGTCGAGGCCGTGGGCGCTGCCTTTATCGACGTCCTGGGCCTCGAGGGCGAGACCGTCCTGGTCGGCGGCGACATGCGTCCCTCCTCGCCCGAGTTCAGCCAGGCCTTTGCCAACGGCGCAGCCACGCGTGGAGCGAACGTCCAACTGCTGGACCTGATCTCCACAGATGAGCTCTACTACGCATGCGGCGCTTTGAACGCCGCCGGCGCCACGTTCACCGCCAGCCACAACCCTGCCGAATACAACGGCATCAAAATGGCCAAGGCCGGTGCCCAGCCCATCTCCTCCGAGTCCGGCCTGAAGGAAATCCAGGCCCTCGCAGAGCAGTACCTGAACTCCGGCACCATCCCTGCAGCGGCCAACCGCGGCGAGATCGGCGTGCACGACGTCCTGAAGGACTACTCCGAGTACCTGCGCAAACTCGTGGACCTTTCGGGCTCCCGTCCGCTGAAGATCGTCGTGGACGCCGGCAACGGCATGGCCGGCCTGACCACCCCGGCAGTCCTTGGAGACAAATTGCTCCCGGCACTGCCGTTCGAGATCGTCCCGCTCTACTTTGAACTGGACGGTTCGTTCCCCAACCACCCGGCCAACCCCCTGGAACCGGAAAACCTCCGTGACCTGCAGGCCGCTGTCATCAAGCACGGCGCGGACATCGGACTGGCCTTCGACGGCGACGCTGACCGCTGCTTCGTGATCGACGAAAAGGGTGAGTCGGTCTCTCCGTCCGCGATCACCGGCATGGTTGCCCGCCGGGAGATCGCCCGCGCCCAGGCAGCAGGGGAACAAACCCCTGTGATCATCCACAACCTCCTCACGTCCAAGGCCGTGCCCGAACTGGTGGCCAAGGACGGCGGCCGTGCGGTACGGACCCGCGTGGGACACTCCTTCATCAAAGCCGTCATGGCCGAGGAAGGCGCCGTGTTCGGCGGGGAGCACTCAGCGCACTTCTACTTCCGGGATTTCTGGAACGCCGACACCGGCATGCTTGCTGCCATGCACGTCCTGGCCGCCCTCGGCGAGCAGGACGGTCCGCTCTCCGAGCTCGGCCGCCAGTACGAGCCGTACGTCTCCTCCGGTGAAATCAACTCGGAAATCGAGGACAAGGCAGGCGCAGTCGAGCGCGTCCGCATCGACTTTGAAACCGAAGACATCGACATCGACCACATGGACGGCAGCACGTTCGCGGCCAAGGATGGCAGCTGGTGGTTCAACCTGCGCCCATCCAACACCGAGCCCTTCCTGCGCCTGAACGCAGAAGCCAAGGACCAGTCCACCATGGAAAAGATCCGCGACCGCGTCCTCGCACTGGTCCGGGCGTAGGTCCAGGCATGAGTGACCAGCCCGTCACCGATGGCGTTTCAGGAGAATCGGACCAGGATCGCGAACTCCGTGAAACCCTGGGAACCGCGCTTGGAACCGCCCAGGAGCATCTCCAGCAGAACGGCGGTTTCTTCCCGTTCGGAGTCACGTTGTCCGAGGACGGCGAGCTGCGGATAGTGATGATTGCTCCTGGCGAGCCGGACGAAAACGGTGACGTCGACGCCGGTCAGATGCTCTCGGACATCCAGGACCTTCTCCGCCAGGGCCGTGATGAGTTCCGGGCCATCGCAGTAGTAAGTGACGTCAGCCTGCCGGACCATGGATCTGACGGTATCCACGGCGCAGCCGAGCACCGGAACGGCGACGTTCTGGCCGCCATCATCCCGTACTCTCCCACGGCGGAGGGCTTTGCCTTCAACGCGATGGAACCCGATACACACGAGCCATCCATCTGGGTGGACTAGACCCTAACCGTGAGCTGGACCCGACCCGTGAGCTGATCCCATGAAGATAAACGCGTTCGCAGATGTCAGCCTCCGCGCCATCATGGTGTTGGCCGCGGCTCCCGACGGTACGCTGCTGACCACCCAGGCAGTGGCCGACGCCGTCGGGACACCGTACAACCACGTCAGCAAGGCCATGGTCCGCCTGCGTGCACTGGGTTACATCGACGTCGAACGTGGCCGGCTGGGCGGTTCCCGGCTCAATGAATCCGGACGGCGGGCCACCGTCGGGGAAGTCCTTAGGCATTTGGACAGCCGGCAGGATCCGGCGGAGTGCCAATCTCCCACAAAGAATTGCCCGCTTATCACTGAATGCGGCCTGCGCCACGCGATGAATCGCGCCCGGGAGGCCTTTTACCGCGAGCTCGATACCGTGGTCATAGCTTCACTCCCCCACGCCCGCCAGATGAACCCGGTGTTCCAATCCATCGGGCTCCGCCCGGAGTTCAGGGTACCGGCCACCCAGCCGTAAGCCCCCTCGGCAACCCCGGAACGACTTCCCTGGCAGCTGGCCCCTTCACAGCTTGCACAACTCTTCTACGCAGTGTAGAAATTGAGGTATAAATATATGCATTTCAAATGCTTATATATCGGCCAGTCAAGGCTGACCCCTACACCCAGGAGAACCATGCTCTCGGAAAAGTCCCGGCCCATCATCGAAGCAACCCTCCCTTTGGTGGGTGCACGGATCGGCTCGATCACGGCCGACTTCTACCAGCGGCTTTTCGCAGCGCATCCCGAATTACTCGATGGCCTCTTCAGCCGATCCAACCAGCGTTCAGGCGATCAACAGCGGGCTCTCGCCGGGAGCATCGCGGCGTTCGCAACCCACCTGGTGAACAACCCCGGCACACTGCCCGAAAAGGTCCTCTCGCGGATCGCCCACAAGCACGCCTCACTCGGGATCACCGAGGATCAGTACGGCGTGGTCCATGAGCACTTGTTCGCCGCCATCGCCGCAGACCTGGCCGACGTCATCACGCCGGACATTGCGGAAGCCTGGACCGAGGTGTACTGGCTGATGGCCGACGCCCTGATCAAGCTCGAAAAGGACCTCTACGCTTCCCAGGCGAACACAAAAATGTGGATGCCTTGGCGCGTAACCGCCAAGGAAGCCGCGGGCGCGGACGCCATGACATTCACCCTGGAAGCTGCGGACGACACCCCAGCCACGGAAGCGATCCCGGGTCAATACATCAGCGTCAAGGTCCGCCTCAGCGACGGCCTGCGCCAAGTGCGCCAGTATTCGCTGTCCGGTGACACGGGCACCAACCGAACCTTCACCACCAAACTCAACGACGGCGGCGAGGTATCCACCGCCCTGCATGCCGGCGTCGAACCTGGCGACATACTGGAGATCTCGAACCCCTACGGCGAGATCACCCTCAAGGATGGCGCTGGACCGGTCGTCCTGGCATCCGCGGGAATCGGATGCACTCCCACGGCGTCCATTCTGCGCTCGCTCGCGGAGTCCGGCACGGATCGGCAGGTTATGGTCCTCCATGCCGAGAAGACCATGGACAACTGGGCGTTGAGGGGCCAGATGACGGCAGACGCCGCGACGATCGACGCAGAGCTGCAGCTCTGGCTTGAATCACCCCATGCCGCCGCCAGCGAAGGCTTCATGTCCTTGCGGGAAGTAGACCTGCCCGCCGAGGCATCGCTCTACCTGTGCGGACCGCTCCCCTTCATGAAGAAAATCCGCGACGAAGCCATCGACGCCGGAATCCCGGCCACCCGGATCCACTACGAAGTGTTCGGGCCGGACGTTTGGCTCGCCAACTAAAGCACGCACATACGGCGGCGGCCCGTCACCTTTCCAACGAAAGGTGACGGGCCGTCGTCGTTCACTCAAGAACGCCGTTGTTCCTAAGAGGTCTAGCCCAGACGGGTCTTGAGACCGTCCAGCTCGGACTGGAGTGCCGCCGGGAGCGATTCGCCGAAGTTGGCGAACCATTCTTCGATGGACGCCAGCTCTGTTGCCCACTCTTCAGGGTCGACGCGAACAGCCGACTCAACCTCGGCCGGAGTCATGTCCAGGCCCTCGAGGTCGATGGACTCACCGGTCGGGACAAAGCCGATCGGGGTTTCCACAGCGTCGGCCTTACCCTCAAGGCGCTCGATGGCCCACTTGAGCACACGGGCGTTGTCTCCGAAGCCAGGCCAGGCGAAGCCGCCCTCGGCCGTGCGGCGGAACCAGTTGACCAGGAAGATCTTGGGCAGACGCTCCGGGTTGGCCTTGGCAGAGAGGTTGACCCAGTGGTTCAGGTAATCGCCTGCGTCGTAGCCGATGAACGGCAGCATGGCCATGGGGTCGCGGCGGACAACGCCAACGGCACCGGCGGCAGCAGCCGTGGTTTCCGAGGACAGAGTGGAACCCATGAAGATGCCGTTGGACCAGTCGCGGGCTTCGGTAACCAGCGGGATGGTGGTCTTACGGCGGCCACCGAACAGGATCGCGGACAGTTCCACGCCCTCCGGGCTGAAGTATTCCTCAGCCAGCATGTCGATCTGGTCGATCGGCGTGCAGAAGCGGGAGTTCGGGTGTGCGGCCGGAGCATCGGAGTCCGGAGTCCAGGACTCACCGCGCCAGTCGGTCAGGTGTGCCGGAGTTTCCTCCGTCATTCCTTCCCACCAGACGCCACCATCGTCGGTCAGAGCCACGTTGGTGAAGATGCTGTTGCCCTTGGCGATGGCACGCATGGCATTGGGGTTGGTGCCCCAACCGGTACCGGGAGCGACGCCGAACAGGCCGGCTTCAGGGTTGACGGCTCGGAGCTCGCCTTCCTTGCCGAAGCGCATCCAGGTGATGTCGTCTCCGAGGGTCTCAACCTTCCAGCCCTTGATGGTGGGATCGAGCAACGCGAGGTTGGTCTTGCCGCAGGCGGACGGGAAAGCAGCGGAGACGTAGTAGGTCTTCTGCTCAGGGGAGGTCAGCTTGAGGATGAGCATGTGCTCGGCCAGCCAACCTTCGTCGCGGGCCATTACCGATGCGATGCGCAGCGCGTAGCACTTCTTGCCCAGGAGGGCGTTGCCGCCGTAGCCGGAGCCGAAGGACCAGATGGAGCGCTCTTCGGGGAAGTGAACAATCCACTTGTCGGTGTTGCACGGCCACGCGACGTCGGCCTGGCCGGCTTCCAGCGGTGCGCCCAGCGAGTGCAATGCCGGAACGAAGAAAGCATCGGTCTGCGTGATGCGGTCAAGCACGTCCGTGCCGATGCGGGCCATGATGCGCATGGAGGCAACAACGTAGGCGGAGTCGGTGATCTCGACGCCAAACTTCGGGTCCTCGGCATCCAGGTGGCCCATGACGAACGGAATGACGTACATGGTGCGGCCTCGCATGGAGCCGGCGAACAGGCCGCGCAGCTTCTGCTTCATCTCGGCCGGGGCCATCCAGTTATTGGTGAAGCCTGCGTCGCGCTCGTTCTCTGAGCAGATGAAGGTCTGCTCTTCAACACGGGCAACGTCAGCGGGGTCGGAGAACGCCGCGAAGGAATTCGGGAACGTTTCCGGGTTCAGCCGCTTCAGCGTGCCGGCCTCAACCAGTTCGTCCGTGAGCTTCTTGTTTTCTGCTTCGCTGCCATCAACCCAGTGGATGCGGTCCGGCTGAGTCAGCTCGGCAACTTCCTCAACCCAGGCCAGCAGGCGTGCATGCGTAGTAGGTGCCTTCTCAAGCAGCGGCAGTCGCGCCAGATCGCCCATTGCGGTTCCCTTCCTCGGGTTCAGTGGTGTGTCCTAAACGATAGGGGCCGCGGACCAGACCAATCCGCTGTCAGACATCGGACATCCGGAGGACGGAAAAGCAAAAACCGCTAGAACTCAAGGAGGAAGGTTCTCAAAAGCAGGTTTTAAGTGACTAAGGTCATGTAGACCGGTCTAGTTGCCTAGATTACAGCTTTTCGATTTGGAACTTCACATGAACTTCTGTAAAGTTTATTGAGGTTCGAGGGGGTCAGAGAAACAGACCGCCGAGAATCACACGAAATGCGCCCATAGCTCAGCTGGATAGAGCGTCTGTCTACGGAACAGAAGGTCAGGGGTTCGAATCCCTTTGGGCGCACAAATGAAGACCCGCACCGGTTCGCCGGTGCGGGTCTTTTGCTTTGCCCAAGTACCCACCCAAGTAGGGCAGCGGCGGTTGAGCAACACGCAGAACTAAACGGGCCGCCGTCGTACTTTCCAAAGAAGTACGACGGCGGCCCCTTGCGTTAACTGCGGACGCTTAGTCCCCAACGGCCTCGCTGATGCGGCGGCGGATGCCGTCAAAGTGCCGGTTGAGCAGTTCGGAGGCCATGACTTTGTCACCCGTGGCGACAGCACCATAGATTCCACGGTGCATCGCGGCAGTCTTGACCAGGTCCTCGTTGCCCGGACCGATCTCCACGTGGATCTTCCGGTACACCTTCCAAAACACGCCCATGAGGTTGATCAGGAGCTCGTTGTTCAGGGGTTCGAAAAGCCGGCGGTGGAATTCGGCGTCCGCAGCCACAAAGTTTTCGCCGGCAGCGGCGAGCTCTTCCATCTGTTTCACGGCTTCTTCGATGGAAGCGAGCTGCTCTTTGGTCATGACATCAATGGACGAGCCGATGAGCCCGGATTCCAGTGCCTGGCGCACATCCACCAACTGCAAGGCTTCCAAGCCCTGGTGACGCAGGGAGAGGCGGCCCCGGAAAGTCAGCCCGTCAGCCAAGGCGTCAAAGTTACTGGGGGCGACGAACATGCCGAAGCCGTGGCGGATTTCGATGACACCGAGGGCTTGCAGCACCTTGAGTGACTCGCGGAGCGTATTGCGTCCCACGCCGAGAGCGCCGGAAAGCTCACTTTCCGTCGGCAATGGATCGCCCGCCTCGAGCTCGCGCTCAAGGATCAATTCCATAATGTCCGACTGCAAAGCCCGCAGTCGGGCCTGTGCACTGAACCGCGCCTGCGGAACCACGCCGGAAGTTGTCATGGCTTTCTCCTTGCCGATGCACTTGCCTTGAAACGGGCGGAGGCCAGCCTTGGAAGCAAGTGCGGTGTTAATATTGAGGCGAGCTTAGTGCCCACCAAAGAATGAGTGACTCGCAACATACAATATCGGATGTCCCACCTCCGTCATAGCTATGTGCCGCGAAATCCTTGAGGTTTCCGTTCCGAACCGGCCGCAGCCGGCAATCCACAAGGCGTGTGCCAGCACCCTCAGCGCCGATTCACACTTGACGTCCCGTTGTGACCGCCCTTACAGTTTCAATACGAGCATCGGACGTCCTACATCCGATAACCCACGAAACGCGAATGGTGAGGCACCCTATGAGCAAGACGATCCACAGCCTGCCGCTGGTCAACGACGCCAGCCGCCGGAACTTCCTGAAGCTAAGCGGCGCAGTTGGTGCAGCAGCCGCCTTCACGGCAACCCTCTCCGCGTGCGGCGGCGCTGCCAGCACCACCACGGGCACGACCACCAATACCGCGGCAGTTAACAAGGACCTCACCATCGAGGCAGGCATCTCCTACGCGCTGTCCACTGGCTTTGATCCGCTGAGCTCCTCCGGAGCCACGCCGATGGCCGCCAACCTCCACATCTTTGAAGGCCTCATCGAGCTCCACCCCGCCACTCGGCAGCCCTACAACGCCCTGGCGGCGGCGGACCCCAAGAAGGTCAACGACACCACCTACCAGGTGACCATCCGCGACGGTGCAAAGTTCCACGATGGCTCCCCCGTCACCACCGAAGACGTCGCTTTCTCCTTCACCCGCGTGATGGATCCGGCGAACAAGTCCTTGTTCTCCCAGTTCATCCCCTTCATCCAGGACGTCAAGCCGCTGGATGCCAAGACGGTGGAGTTCACCCTCAAGTACGCCTTCCCCGGCTTCGGTCCCCGTATCTCGGTGGTCAAGATCGTTCCCAAGGCACTCGCCACCGACCTGAAGGCCTTCGACGCTTCACCGGTGGGATCAGGTCCGTACAAGCTCATCTCCGCAGTCAAGGACGACAAGATCGTCTTCGAAGCGTTCGCCGACTACAACGGCCCCAAGCCCGCACTGGCCAAGGGCATGACCTGGCTGCTGCTCTCCGACGCGGCCGCCCGCGTCACCGCCGTCCAGTCCGGCCGTGTCCAGGCCATCGAAGACGTTCCGTACCTGGACGTCGATGGCCTGAAGTCCAAGGTCAAGGTCGAATCCGTCCAGTCGTTCGGCATGCTGTTCCTGATGTTCAACTGCGCCAAGGCTCCGTTCGACAACAAGCTCGTCCGCCAGGCGTTGCATTACGGCATGGACAAGGAATCCATCATCAAGAAAGCGCTGTTCGGCAACGCAAAAGCCGCCAGCTCCTACTTCCAGGAAGGCCACCCGGATTACGTCAAGGCCAAGAATGTCTACGGTTACGACGCTTCCAAGGCCGAAGACCTACTGAAGCAGGCAGGCGTTACCAGCCTTGAGTTCGAACTGCTCACCACGGACACTGCCTGGGTCAAGGATGTTGCACCGCTGATCCTTGAATCCTGGAACAAGATTCCGGGCGTCAAGGTCACCGTCAAGAGCCTCCAGTCCGGCGCGCTGTACAGCGACCGCGTGGGCAAGGGCGATTTCTCGGTGGTCGCGGCCCCGGGCGATCCCTCAGTCTTCGGCAATGACGCAGACCTCCTCCTGAGCTGGTTCTACTCCGGCGCAACCTGGATGGACAAGCGTGCTTTCTGGACCACCCCCGAGCGCACCAAACTGCAGGACCTCATGAACAAGGGCTCGCAGGCCTCCGGAGACGAGGCCAAAAAGATCGTCGGCGAAATCGTGGACATGGTGTCCGACGAGGTTCCGCTCTACCCCATCTTCCACCGTCAATTGCCCAGTGCCTGGGACGAGAAGAAGCTCAACGGCTTCCAGCCCCTGCCCACCACCGGCTTGTCATTCGTCGACGTCGGACGAACCGCCTAAAGCACCCTTCGAGTTGTGGGGCCCGCTCTGCGGCCTGAATCCCCCAAATAGCCCGCAGAGCGGGCCCCGCAACCAGCAGCACCCAACCAACCGGAGAACAAATTGGTCACGATATTGCGTCTGCTTGGCCGCAGGCTTGCAGCATTGCCATTGATGATCCTGGGCATTACGTTGCTCGTCTTCCTCGTCCTGCAGGCCGCCCCCGGCGACCAGGCAAGCTCCGCCCTCGGTGACGGCGCCAGTGAAGAAGCCAAGCAGCAGTACCGCCAGGACAATGGCCTGAACGATCCCCTGGTCCTGCAGTACTTCCGCTTCCTCGGAAAGCTCTTGCAGTTCGACCTCGGCGTCACCACCCCGCCGGCAAAGTCGGTGGCATCCATGATTGGCTCGGCGTTCCCCCTGACGCTCCAGCTCACCTTCCTGGGCGTGCTCATCGCGATCGTGCTTTCCCTCGCGTTCGGCATCCTCGGCGCCCTGTACCGCGACAAGTGGCAGGACCAGTTGGTCCGCGTCTTCTCCATCGCCGCGATCGCCACGCCGTCGTTCTGGCTCGGCATCCTGCTCATCCAGTGGTTCGCGCTGGGCGAGAACCCGATGTTCCCCTCGGGCGGAATTGCGACGCCGGAGTCCGGCTTCGGCGGTTGGCTCAACTCGATGGCCCTCCCGGCCCTCGCGCTTGGCATCCCCGTCTCAGCATCGCTGATCCGGGTGGTCCGCACCTCGATGGTGGAAGAGCTGGACCGTGACTACGTCCGCACCGCCATCGGCAACGGCGTCCCCTACCGCGAGGTCGTCTCCAAGAACGTCCTTCGCAACGCGCTCGTCACCCCGGTGACCGTGCTGGGACTCCGCGTCGGCTACCTGCTGGGTGGCGCCGTCGTGATTGAAATGATCTTCGCCCTGCCCGGCATGGGCCAACTGATCCTCAACGGCATCACCAACCTGGACGTCAACCTGGTCCAGGGCGTGGTGCTCACCATCTCCGTCACCTTCGTTCTGGTGAACATCGTGGTGGACCTTCTCTACCTGCTTATCAACCCCCGAATCAGGACGGTATAGCTCATGCGCAGCAAGCTCGCAGAACGGCTAAGTGCCCCGGGCATTCGTTTCAAGGCCCTGCCCTGGGGCTCCCGTATCGCCCTGCTCTTCCTCATCATGATTGTTCTGGCGGCCATTTTCGCACCGGTCATCGCCCCGCACGATCCGCTGGAGACCTTCATTCCGGCCACCCCGCCGGGCGCAGAACACTTCTTCGGCACTGACCGGCTGGGCCGGGATATCTTCTCGCGCCTCCTCTTTGGTGCACAGTCATCGCTGATGATCGGCCTCGGCGCGGTGGCCTTGGCCATCCTTGCCGGTGCGCTCCTCGGCTCCTTCGCCGCGACGTCCAGCAAGTCCGTGAACGAGATCATCATGCGGCTCATGGACATCCTCATGGCATTCCCCGGCATCGCGCTGGCGGCCGTGCTGCTGGCTGCTTTCGGCAACTCGGTTCCCACCATCATCATCGCGATCGCCATCATCTACACCCCGCAGCTGGCCCGAGTGGTCCGCGCCAACGTCCTGGCCCAGTATGGCGAAGACTACGTCCGTGCCGAGCGCGTGATTGGTGCAGGACGGTTCTACATCCTGGTCAAGCACATCGTCCGCAACACCGCAGCTCCGGTACTGGTGTTCGCCACGGTCATGGTGGCCGACGCCATCATCCTCGAAGCCTCGCTGTCCTTCCTCGGCGCAGGCGTCCAGGACCCGGCGCCATCATGGGGCAACGTCATTTCCTACGGCCGCAACCTGGTCCTGTCCGGCGGCTGGTGGGCCACCACCTTCGCCGGTGTCACCATCTTGTTGACGGTGCTCTCCTTGAACATCCTGGCCGAAGGCCTCACCGACGCCATGGTGAACCCGAAACTGCGCCGCGCACCCGTAGTAAAGGACGACGACGGATCCACCGCCATTGTGGCCGTGGACACCGAGGTCGCAACCTCCGTCGCCCAGCCCTCCGTAGTTGAGGAACACGAGCTCGACGGCGTCCGTGCCGCTTCCGGCGACACCGCCACTTCTGAGGTGGGCACGTCAGCCGTCCTCACCGATGTGAAGCTGGCCGCCGCCAACCCGCACCTCCTCCTGGACCGCGAGTTGGAGCTCCTGGCAGCCATCGAAGCGAAGCGTACCGACCGCCTCCCGCAGGTCTCTTCCGGGGCACGCAATGTGCTGGAAGTGAAGAACCTGTCCATCCGCTTCCCCGGCCGCTTCGGCGACATCGCAATCGTGGACAACGTCTCCTTCACTGTCCGCGAAGGCGAGACCATGGGCCTGGTGGGTGAGTCCGGTTGTGGCAAGTCCATCACCTCGCTCGCAGTCATGGGCCTGCTGCCCAAGACCGCCCAGGTCACCGGTTCCATCAAGTTCGATGGCAAGGAACTCCTGGACTCCGCCACCAAGCACAGCAACCCCAAGGCCTACGAGGGCCTGCGCGGTGAGCAGATCGCCATGGTCTACCAGGACGCGTTGAGCTCCCTGAACCCGTCCATGAAGATCAAGGACCAGATGGAACAGCTGACCAAGCGCGGGGGTCGCAAGACTCCTGCCGAGCTGTTGGACATGGTGAAACTGGATCCCGTCCGGACCCTCGCCAGCTACCCGCACGAGCTCTCCGGCGGCCAGCGCCAACGCGTGCTGATCGCCATGGCCCTGTCCCGTTCGCCGAAGATCGTTGTTGCTGACGAGCCCACCACCGCCCTGGATGTCACCGTCCAGAAGCAGGTTGTGGATCTGCTCAACGAACTGCGCGAACAGCTCGGTTTCGCGATGGTGTTCGTCAGCCACGACCTCGCGTTGGTGGCCTCCCTGGCCCACCGCATCACGGTCATGTACGCCGGCCAGGTGGTTGAATCCGCACAGGCCTCCGAACTGCTGCAGAACCCCAAGCACGAGTACACCCGCGGCCTGCTCGGCGCAGTGCTCTCCATCGAGGCCGACGCTGTCCGCCTCCACCAGATCCCCGGCACCGTCCCGTCCCCGCGGGACTTCGCAACAGGAGACCGCTTCGCGGCCCGCTCGCTGCGCGCCGACGCCGATCCCCACCAGACGCTGGTCCTCACCACGGTTGCCACAGCGAACGGAGACGATGCCGACCACTACTGGGCCAGCCATTTGAAGGAGGACGCGAAATGAGTGAATCAACCGGAAAGCCGGTCATCGAGCTCAAAGACGTCAAGGTCTACCACCATGCACGCACCGGTGGACTGTTCCGCCCGAACATTGTCAAAGCCGTGGACGGCGTGGACTTCACCATCAGCCGCGGCGAAACCGTGGGCATCGTCGGTGAGTCCGGCTGCGGCAAGTCCACGCTCGCTTCAGTGCTCGTGGGACTGCAGCCGCCGACGTCGGGCAAGGTTCTGTTCCATGGAAAGCCCGCCATCAAGCGGAACGCAGCGATGCGCAAGCAGTTCGGCCGCTCAGTTTCCGTGGTCTTCCAGGATCCGGCGACGGCACTGAACCCCCGCATGACCATCCAGGACATCCTGACGGATCCGCTGCAGATCCATGGCATCGGCAACGCAGCCTCCCGCGCTGCCAAGGTCAAGGAACTGTTGGCGCTGGTTGGCTTGCCGCAATCGGCAGCTGAAGTGACGCCGTCGCAGGTTTCCGGCGGCCAGCGCCAGCGTGTGGCGATCGCCCGCGCACTGGCCTTGGATCCGGACATCATCGTGGCGGACGAGCCGACGTCGGCCCTGGACGTTTCGGTCCGCGCGCAGGTCCTGAACCTGCTGTCCGACCTGAAGACCCAACTGAACCTCGGCATGGTATTCATCTCGCACGACATCCAGACCGTCCGGTACGTCTCGGACCGCATCTGCGTCATGTACTTCGGCAAGATCGTCGAGCAGGGCACAGCCACCCAGGTCTTCGACAACCCCAGCAACGACTACACCAAGAAGCTGCTCGGCGCCGCGCCGAGCCTGCTCCACATCTAGTTTTTCCCTTCACAAGCTACAAACAACGGAGAATTCTGTGTCCACTCAGTTCCAGGGCGTCATCCCCCCGGTCATCACCCCCCGCCACGCCGACGGCAGCATCGACACCGCGTCGCTGAAGAACGTCACCAAGCACCTGATCGACGGCGGTGTGTCCGGACTTTTCGTCCTGGGCTCCTCCGGCGAAGTCCCCTACATGACCAACGACGAGCGTGAGCTGGTGGTCTCCACCATCGCCGACGCCAACGCAGGAGCCGTCCCGCTGATCGTGGGCGCCAACGAACAAACCACCAACCGCGTCATCGAAGAAGCGCGCAAGGTGGTTGACCTCGGCGCCGACGCGATCGTGGTCACCTCCATGTACTACGCCATTGGCAACGCCGCGGAGACCGAAACGCACTTCCGCAGCATCCACGCCGCCATCGAGAAACCGATCTTCGCCTACGACGTCCCGGTCCGCACGCACTTCAAGCTGCCCACCGACCTCCTGGTCCGGCTCGGCCGCGATGGCGTCCTTGCCGGCGTCAAGGACTCCTCCGGCGACGACGTCTCCTTCCGCCAGCTGCTCCTCGCGGCAAAAGACATCCCCAACTTCGACATCTTCACCGGTCACGAAGTTGTGGTGGACGGCGCCCTCCTGGGCGGCGCGCAGGGTGTTGTCCCCGGCCTCGGCAACGTTGACCCGGCCGGCTACCGTCGACTGTTCGACGCCGCCCAGGCTGGCGACTGGGCTCTCGCGGCAAGGGAGCAGGACCGCTTGGCCGACGTCTTCGAGATCGTCTACACCCCCAATGGCCGCGTGTCCGGCGGAGCCGCTGGTCTGGGTGCGTTCAAGACCGCGCTGCAGGTGATGGGCGTCATCGAGTCCAACACGATGAGCTCGCCGATGCTTTCCCTGAACGATTCCGAGACGGCTGCAATTCGTTCAATTCTGGAGCGGAACGGGCTGGTCTAAGGTTCCATGACCGCTTCCATGACCCATGTGATCGGCGTTGACCTCGGCGGCACGAAAACCGCCGCCGGGGTTGTTGCCCCTTCTGGCGACGTGTTGATGTCGGAGACCATTCCGACGTTGAACCGGGCTGGTGGCGAAGCCATCCTCGATGCCACCGCTGCAATGATCGCGGGCTTGGTGGAGCGCGCTGCCGACGCCGGACTTTCGGTTTCCGGCGTCGGCATCGGCTCCGCGGGGGTTATTGACGCTGTTGTTGGGTCCGTTGTGTCTGCGACCGACGCGATTCATGGCTGGGCCGGGACTGCGCTTGTGGCCGGGCTTGCTGCGCGGCTTTCGCTGCCGGCTGCTGCGGTGCGGGCCGTCAACGACGTCCATGCGCACGCTCTCGGCGAAGCCTGGCTTGGTGCGGCGGCAGGTTCCTCCAGCTCACTCATGGTGGCGTTCGGGACGGGCGTGGGCGGCAGTTTTGTCTTGGACGGCGCTCCCGTCTTGGGGCACCGTTTTGTCGGCGGGCATGTGGGGCACTTTGCTTCACCCTTTGCGGTGTTTTCCGGGCGTCCTTTGGCCTGCGTTTGCGGTGGAACCGGGCACGTCGAGGCGATCGCTTCCGGGCCAGCCATCCATGAGGCGTACTTGCGGTTTGGCGGGTCTTCGGACGAGGCTGTGGACACCCGGGGCGTGTTTGCCCTTGCCTCTTCTGTCCCTGACGCGCACGACGGCGGTGCTGGCGCTGACTCCGCTGGCAGCCGCGCCGCCGCTGTGCGTGCCATCGGTGTTGGCGCAGCCGCTGCCGGACAAGCCGTGGGCGGACTCATCAACATCCTTGACCCTGAAACTGTGGTGGTCTCCGGTGGTCTGGCCGACGCCGGAGAGCTCTGGTGGAATCCCATGGAAGCTGCCCTGCGCCAGGAACTCCTTGCCCCGTTGACTTCCGTGCCCGTAGTCCGGGCCACCCTTGGCAACACAGCCGCCATCGTTGGCGCTGCGAAACTCGTCCTTAAGCAGTCCGTAAGTAAGGGAACATCATGATCCTCACACCCGAAGGCCTTGAAGCCCTCCGCTCCCAACTGATCGTTTCCTGCCAGGCATACCCCGGCGAGCCCATGCGCGATCCCCGCACCACCGGCCAGGTGGCCGCATCGGCTGTCATCGGTGGCGCTGCGGCTGTCCGCGTACAAGGGCTGGCTGACGTGCAGTTCACGCGTGCCGCCGTCGAAGTTCCGGTCATTGGCCTCTGGAAAGATGGCCACGACGGCGTGTTCATCACCCCCACGCTCCGTCATGCACTCTCCGTGGCGAATGCCGGGGCTCATGTGGTGGCGATCGATGGAACGCGCAGGGCACGCCTGGATGGGCTTTCCCTCGCCGAAACGGTGGCCGGCATCCACGCTGGGTCCCACGCGCTGGTGATGGCCGATTGCGGGTCCCTCGACGACGCAGCGGCAGCTGTTGAAGCCGGGGCAGACCTGATCGGGACGACATTGGCCGGCTACACCGGCGAGCGCCCGAAAACGAACGGCCCGGACCTGGATTTGTTGGAGCAGATCGCTTCCGCCGGACTGGGCAAGCCGCTCATCGCGGAGGGCCGTATCCATACCCCGGCTCACGCGCGGCAGGCCCTTGATGCCGGTGCGTTCGCCGTAGTGGTGGGGACTGCGATCACCCACCCGGCGTCGATTACGGGCTGGTTCAAGGGCGCACTGCACGCGTAACCCTGTGTTGCTAGGCCCGCTCTGCGCCCCAAAACCCACGCCAAGCCCGCAAAGCAGGCCTCACAACCCCGGTGACACCCCCGCCACTGGCCGCTCCTGCGCGCGGGAGTACTGGGACCATCCGCCGACGAACAGCTTGCCGTGGCCCATTCCCAGTTGTTCCATCATCAGCAGGTTGTGGCAGGCGGTCACCCCTGAGCCGCAGTAGGAGACAGTGTTCCCTGCGGACGAAACGCCAGCGCGTTCGAAGTTCGCGCGAATCTCAAGCTCGGGCAGCAGATGTCCCAATGGGTGGAGGTTTCCGCGGCACGGGACGTTCACGGCCCCGGGTATGTGTCCAGGGCGGGGGTCCACGGGATCCTGGAGTCCATCGAAGCGGTCACGGTTGCGCGCGTCGATGACGGGGTACTTGCCGTCAGATACCTCGGAGATATCGGTGAGCAGGCGCCCGGGCCAGGATTGTGCCGAGAAAAACCCTCTGCGTGGCGGAGGTGTTTGGGCTGTGAGCTCTCCCGGATAAGCGGCCATGCCTCCGTTGAGGATCGCTGCATTGTGTCCCGTCGACCGGAGCATCCACACGAGCCTGGCCGCGATGACTCCACCTGCGTCGTCGTAGGCGATCACCGCGTCCGAGTCCCTGATACCCGCTTGCCGCATGCCCTCGGCGAATACTTCGGGGTCCGGCAACGGGTTCCTCCCGGCCTCAGGGGATGCCGGCCCGGACAACCACTGGTCCAGGTCGATGAAGACGGCCCCGGGAAGATGGCCGCGCCGATACGCATCGCTCCCGGATGAGCCATCGAGATACCAGCGGCAATCGGCAAGAACGAACTTCCCGGGGTTGTCCGCGCACCAACTCCAGTCGACAAAAGGTTTCAGCTCTTCTTCCATGCACCCCAGATTAGTCAGCCGTTCCATACTTTGAGATACAGATCCCACTATTCGGACAAACTGCCACGTGCGAGGCCCGCTCTGCGCCCCAAAAGCCACCTCAAGCCCGCAAAGCGGGCCTCACAACGCGTGCTCACCCGGCGTAGGCTTTCCCCATGACTGCCGAGAGCTCCCGGGAATTCGATGTAATCGTGATCGGCGCGGGCGCCGTGGGGGAAAACGTAGCGGACCGGGTGGTCCGAGGCGGCCTGACGGCGGTGATTATCGAGAGCGAATTGGTGGGCGGCGAGTGCTCCTACTGGGCGTGCATCCCGTCCAAGGCATTGCTCCGGCCAGGAAGTGTCCTGCACGCCGCGCAAGTTGTCCCGGGCGCGTCCGAGGCCGTTACCGGGGTGGTCGATGCCCAGGCCGCACTCAAGCATAGGGATTGGTTCACCAATAACTGGCAGGACGGCAGCCAGGTGGAATGGCTGGACAGCGCCGGCATCGAGTTGATCCGTGGACGCGGCCGCATCACCGGCCCCCGCGAGGTCCAGGTTGATGGCCTCGACGGCAACAGCTACGCGCTCAAGGCACACCATGCCGTGGTGGTCGCGACGGGATCAACCCCCACCATCCCCGATATCGAGGGCTTGAAGGACGTCCCGTTCTGGACGACCCGCGGGGCCACGGCAGCCAAGGAAGTCCCCCGGCGCTTCACCGTGCTCGGCGGCGGCGTGGCGGGTGTGGAAATGGCGCAGGCGTTTGCCCGTCTCGGCTCCGACGTGACCCTGATTGCCCGCGGCCGACTGCTGAGCAGTTACCCGGAGGAAGCCGCGAACCTGGTCCTGGCCGGGCTCCGCGCCGATGGCGTGTCCGTCCACGTTCACACTGATGTCCAGAAGGTCGGGACGAACGACGACGGCTCGGTGACGGTCGCGTTCGACGGCAAGACAGTCACCGCCGATAAGCTCCTGGTGGCCTCGGGAAGGCACCCCGCCTTGGCCAACCTGGGCTTGGAGAATGTGGGCGTCGAGGCTCAGAACGGCAAACCACTCCGGCTTACCACCGAATCCAGCGGACTCGTTGAAGGCCCAGCGAGCGATGGCACGAGCGGGCTCTGGCTTTATGCCGCCGGTGACGCCGCCGGCAAGGTACTCCTGACCCACCAGGGCAAGTACGAGGCCCGCGCTACCGGTGACGCCATCGTGGCCCGGGCCAACGGCAAGCTCAAGGGCACGCCCCAGCCGTGGAGCCCGTGGGCCCACACCGCCAACGATCACGCGGTCCCGAGCGTGGTGTTCACCGACCCCGAGGTCGCCTCCGTGGGCCCAGGCCTGGAGCAGGCGTTGTTGCAGGGCAAGAACGTCACCGGCGTGGAACTCCCCATCAACGTATCCGGTTCCCAGCTGCACTCCCCTGATTACAAGGGGTGGGCGCAGATCGTGGTGGATGAGGATCGCAAGGTCATCCTCGGTGCCACCTTCGTAGGCCCGGGGGTGGCCGAACTCCTCCACTCGGCAACCATAGCCATTGTTGGCGAGGTTCCCTTGGACAGGCTCTGGCACGCGGTTCCCTCGTATCCCACCATCAGCGAAGTGTGGCTGCGACTCTTGGAAAAGTACGGACTCTAATTTCTATTTGAACTGACCAGTCAGTTCAGTTAGACTTTTCGCAGACACCATTTCTGCGAAAGGCTTCATTGTGCTGTCCGTACAGCAACTCCAGATCAACGGCCGCCGGGACGATCTCCTTCCAGCCACGTCCCTTCAAGTCCGCCGCGGCGAACTCCTGCTCGTTGCCGGAGAGGGCCAAGACCAGCGGACGGCCCTGGCGTTGGCCTTGAGTGGCCGCATGAAGCCAAGCAACGGCGTCCTCAGCTGGGACACCACCACCAAGACCAAGAAGATCCGCCTCGCAAGCGCCCTCGTGGACTCCCCCGGCGTCAACGAGCCCGAGCAGCACCTCAGCGTCCGCGACCTCGTCACCGAAGACCTCTCCCTCATCCCCCGCCGCTACCGCGGTGCACTGCTGAGCAAGCCGTGGCTGAAGGTCAACAGCTTCGAGGACATCGCGGGACTCTGGATCGAACAGATTCCGGCCGGCCGCCGCCTTGAACTCCTGACCGCGCTTGCCTTGGCTGATCCAGCCACCGACCTCCTCGTGGTTGACTCCCCGGACCGCCACAGCGCCGATCCCGCCGCGTGGTTGCCGCGACTTCAGGCGCTGGCGTCCGACGCCGGGCGGCCGCTTGCCGTCGTCGCCGTCGTAGGTGCCCTCCCGGACAACTGGACCGGAGCCGCAGCGGTGATCGGCAACTCTGTCGCTCACCCCCCTGAACCGGAAGCGGAACCCGCCCCCTCCGAACCTCAGCCCGCCCAGCCAAAGCCGGGCACCGCCGTCGAGCTCCAGCCGGCCGCCGAGCTCCAGCCGGCCGATGAGCCCAAAGCCAAGCACGCGGCCAAGCCGGCCCCGGAAGACCCGGAAACGCCCGAAACTCCAGCAGCACCTAAAGCCGCTGCCGAACCTGACTCCGAAAACCTCCAAAGGACTGCAAAGTGACTGTTCTGCGGCTCGCCCGCTCCGAACTCAAGCGCATGACCGGCGGGCTCCTGCCCAAGCTGACCATCCTCGCCCTGACCATGGTGCCGTTGCTCTACGGCGCCGTGTACCTTTACGCGAACTGGGATCCGTACGGCAACCTGAACCAGATCGACGCCGCTTTGGTAGTCGAGGACACAGGCGCCACATCATCGGACGGCACCGAGCTGCAGGCCGGCCGGAAAGTAGCGGACAGCCTGGTTGAGGGCCACGTCTTCAACTGGAAGCCGGTCTCCAGCGCCGAGGACGCAGACGCCGGTGTCCGCACGGGCGAGTACGCCTTCGCGCTGCGGATCCCCAAGGACTTCTCCGCCAACCTGGTCTCCCCCGGCAGCTTCGACGCCGCCAACCAGGCCATGCTTCACGTCACCACCAACGACGCCAACAACTACCTGTTGAGCACCATCGTGGACAAGCTCACCACGGCCGTGCATTCCACCGTGGCAAAGGAAGTGGGCGAGGAAACCGCCAACCAGCTCCTCACCGGGTTCGGCACCATCCATTCGTCGATCGTGAAAGCGGCGGACGGAGCCTCGGAACTGGCCACGGGCGTGGGGAAGCTGAGCGACGGCGCCGCCACCCTCCACGACGGCACCACCCAGTTGGTGACCGGTGCCGATCAACTCGTGGCGGGGCAAACCAAGCTGCGTGACGGTGCGGCGCAACTCAACACCGGCGCCAGCCAGTTGAGTTCAGGCCTCACGGAACTGAAGAACAAGACCTCCACCCTCCCGGCCGACTCCAAGAAGCTGGCCGACGGTGCCGCGCAAGTAGCCGCCGGCAACGCCGAGCTGAACGCGAAAGTCCAGGACGTCGTCGGGCAGCTTGAAGCGGCGGACAAGGGCCTCCGGAACCGCGTCGTCGAGTCCAACGCCCGGCTGGTTACCGCTGGCGTGCTGACCCAGGAGCAGGCCGACAAGGTCCTGGCGGACTTCGACGCCGCTGCTGCTTCGGGCCCCGTCACGGACGCAAAGGCCAAGATTTCCGGCGATGCCGCCAAGATCCAGCAGCTCTCGGACGGTTCGGCCGCCGTGAGCGCGGGAGCTTCCAAGCTCGCCGCGGCAACACCAACGTTGACCGACGCCATCTCGCAGGCTGCTGCCGGTGCCGGACAACTGAACACCGGTGCAGCCACGCTGGCTGCCGGCCAGCAGACCGCTTTGGACGGTGCTGCCAAGCTCGACGACGGCGCCCGCCAACTGGACGACGGCGCGGGACAGCTTGCCAGCGGTGGAGTCACAGCCTCCGACGGCGCCCACACCCTGGCCACGGAACTGGCCAAGGGCGCGGGAGAGATCCCCAACCCGAATGATGAGCAGAAGAGCAGCGTGTCCAAGGTGATCGCTGATCCTGTCGCCGTGGACAACGTTTCCCAGGCCAAGGCAGGTTCCTACGGCGCCGGCCTGGCACCCTTCTTCCTGACCCTGGCACTGTGGATCGGCGTCTTCATGCTGGTCCAGGCCATGCGGCCCATCACCCAGCGGGCCTTGGCGTCCAACGCCCCCGCCTGGAAAATCGCCGTCGGAGGCTGGCTGCCGTTCTTCGTCGTCTCGGTCCTGCAGGCCACCATCCTCACCCTCGTGGTGAACTTGGGCCTCGGCTTGAACCCCGCCCACCCCATCGGAATGTGGCTGTTCATGTTGGCCGCGGTGATGGCGTTCAGCGCGATCATCCAGGGCATCGTGGCGCTGATGGGGACACCGGGCAAGTTCGTGGTGCTGATCCTGCTGGTCCTGCAACTGGTGTCCTCGGGCGGCACGTTCCCGTGGCAGACCACCCCCATGCCGCTGCACGTGGTGCACGAGGTACTGCCCATGGGTTACGTGGTCACCGGCATGAGGCACTTGATCTACGGAGGCGAACTCAGCATGATCTGGCCGACTGTCCTTGGCCTGCTTGGATACACTTTGCTGGGAATGGCGCTGTCCACGCTCGCCGTCCGCAAGCACAAGGTGTGGACCCTCAAGACGCTGAAGCCGGAGATCGCAGTATGAGCACCACTGAGCCCGTCCCCGCCGGCCCTGCAGAAAAGAAGCTCCGGCCGGAACGCACCAACGCCACCAAGCAGCGCCTGTTTGAAGCCTCCATGGAGCTGATCGGCGAGCGCGGCGCCGCGGGGGTAACGGTGGACGAAATCGCCGCCGCGGCCGGGGTCTCCAAGGGCACTGTCTACTACAACTTCGGCAGCAAATCGGACCTCATCGCCCAGTTGCTCCGGCACGGCGTGGACATCATGCTGCTCCGGCTCCAGGATGTTCGTGGACAGGCCAGCGACCCCTTGGAGTCCATGAACAACATGGTGGGCCAGGCCATGGAATTCATGGACGACTACCCCTCCTTCGCACGCTTGTGGGTCAGTGAAAACTGGCGCACGCCCGGCGAGTGGAGCGCCGTGTTCGCCGAACTCCGTGCTGAGCTGCTGGCCGTGATCGGCTCGGCTGTGGAAAGCGTGGCGGCCGGGTACAAGGTCAACGAGTCCATTGCCCGCGGTTCCTTGGAGGCGGCGATCTTCGGGGCAATCTTTGTGGTGGGCCTGGACCGTCAGACATACAACCCGGAGCGGACCCGCGAGCAAAGCGTCGCAGCTGTGATGACCATCATGCACGGATACGTCATCAAGTAACTGGCTGTCCCTAACGGTATTCAACTGCAATGTACGACGGCGTGGCGCGGCCACTCGGTCGGCGATGATTAACCTCATGCGTCACATGGGGAACAGCGGGAAGCTTGCGGTAGTGGCCGCGTTCGTCTCCCTCGGGCTGTTGGTACTGGCAGCGGTGGTGCTCGAGGAACTGGTGTTGTACCTGTTCCTCGGCGCTGTGCTGGTCTGCTATCTTGCGTCCCTCGTCCAGGTCTTCAACCGCCGCCGCTACCTCGTGGTCCTCCTTGGCGCAGTGGGCACCAGCCTCTTCATTGGCTGCAGCATCGCGTTCCTGAGGATGTGGGGCATCGCCTTCAACCAGGATGCCAACGCCTTGGGCAGTGCCAGCAGCACCCAGGACTCCGACATCTACTTCTACCTGGCTGCCGCGGCCGGTGTTGGGACACTGGCGGTGCTGTTCCTCGGGGCCGTAGTGCCCTCGTTCGGATCGCGTGCCGCTGTCCCCACCAAACGACCCTCGACGACGGCAAAGCGCACCCCAGCGCCGCGCAAACCGGCGCCCCGCGCCGGGACACCCGCTAAGCGCCCCGCACCCCGTACGCCAACGACGCCAGCCAGGCGGCCGGCGTCGAACGCTTCCGCCCAACGCAAACCGGCCCCCAAGCGCTAACCACCCTGCGTTGCGAGGCCCGCTCTCCACGCATCCCCGGGATCTAAACGCGCAGACCAGGCCCCACAACGGGGAGACTCAGGAGTCGAAACCCAGCCCCACGGCGTCGAGCGCTTTGAGGATGAGGTTCCGTTTCCCCTGGTTGTGGTCGGCCCGGTCCATGGACCACCGGGTCAGGTTGATGCCCAGGGAGGCCAGCGGCTCAGGCGGGAATGGCAGCGGGCGTTTCCGGACCATCTCCACCCGCGTGCGCTCGGTGTCGAGGCCGGCCAAAAGATCCAGGAGCACATCGGCAGCAAACGCCGTGGCACCCACACCCAGCCCGGTGAACCCGGCAGCGTACGCCACACGCCCCTTCCGCGCAGTACCGAAGAACGCGCAGAACTGTGTGCTCGAATCGATGGGGCCAGCCCACTTGTGCGTGAACTTCAGGCCCTCCAATTGCGGGAACGTGGTGAAGAAGTGGGAGGCGATCTTCTCCCACGTGGCGGGCTGATGCTCGTGCCGCTGGTCCACCCGCCGGCCCCAGAAGTACAGGGCGTCGTATCCACCGAACAGGATCCTGTGGTCCTTGGTGATGCGGTAGTAGTGGAACTGGTTGGCCACGTCCCCGATGCCTTGCCGTTTACCCCAGCCGATGGACTCCAGTTGTTCCGCAGTGAGGGGCTCGGTCATGAGGGCGTAGTCGTACACCGGCACGGTCATGAGTTGGTTCCGCTTGAGCAGGGACGGAAACACATTGGTGCCAAGGACGACGTGCCCGGCCTCAACGCTCCCCCGTTCGGTAACCACAGTGACGCCGTCCTCATGGTCCTTGAGTTCACGCACGCGCGTGCCTTCAAAGATCCGCACACCCAACTCCGTTGCCACCCGCGCAAGTTCGAGGCCGAGCTTGTACGGATGGACCATCGCCACGGAGTCCTTGTGCCAGCGGCCCGCCAGGTAGGTAGGCGAGTTGACCTCGGCCTGGATGGCTGCCTGGTCCAGGAAGACGCTCCCCGGGCTGTCGTCGTCCTTGAGCCAGGCAACCTGGTGGGGTTCGACAGCAACGTTGAGCTCACCCGTCCGCTCCCAATCGCAGTCCAGGCCGTATTTCTCCACGGCTTCCTGCATGCGGTCCAGGTTTTCCATGCCCAGCCGGTCAAGGGTCTCCAGCTCGTCCGGCCAACGGTTCCTGCCATTCTCATGGCCGTGGGTGAGGCTGGCCTCGCAGAAGCCGCCGTTGCGGCCGGACGCGGCCCAGGCCACGTGTTCTGCTTCCACCAGGATCACTGTCCGGCCGGGGTCGCGTTCCTTGGCACGCAGCGCCGTCCAGAGGCCGGTGTATCCGCCACCAATGATCACAAGGTCGGCGGCAGCATCGCCGTCGAGCTGGGGGTAGCGAGTTGCTGAGTCCTTCAGGTCGTCGATCCAGAAAGGCCGGTGGGCGGCACCTTCCAGCGCACGGGATACGACGGCGGCCTGCGGGACATTCCGTTCGAAAACGGTGGTCTTCACGGGAGGTTCTCCTGTTTCAATCGGTGATCTAGGAACCGGTCAGGCAGAGACCGGCTCTGCGTCCCACAAGGGCCGGGGACGGGAGGCGATGAGGTTCCGGGTGTAGTCGTCTCCGGGGTCCTCAAGGATTCGCGCCGTGGGACCCTGCTCCACGATCCGGCCCTGATGCATCACGATCAGCTCGGAACAAATGCGCGAGACCACCGCGAGGTCATGGGTGACGAACAGGATGGTGAGTCCGAACTGGTCCCGCAGCTCCTCCACGAGGTCCAGCACCTGGGCCTGGACGGAGACGTCCAGGGCGCTGGTGGCCTCGTCCAACACCAAGAGCCTGGGACGGGCGGCAAGGGCTTTGGCCAAGGCGACACGCTGCCTCTGGCCACCGGAGAGGGCACGGGGCCGCGCGTCGAACCGTTCGGGCCCGATCCCCACCCGGGCCAGGAGATCGCGTGCACTGTCCTTGGCTTCCTTGCGTCCTTGCTTCTGGTGCAGGCGGAAGACATCGGCCACAGCATTGCCTACCGGAATGCGCGGGTCCAGGGAAAGGTAAGGGTCCTGGAACACAATCTGCACTTCCTTGGCCAGGACTTTCCGCTCGGAGGCCTTCAACGGCCGGTGTGGCCTGGGGACGCCGCGGAGCGTGAGTTCGCCTGAGCTGGCGGTTTCGAGGGCCACCACCAGGCGGGCAAGGGTGGACTTTCCGGAGCCGGACTCGCCCACCACCCCCAGTGAACCGCCCTCGGGAAGGCTGAAGCCGGCATCGTCCAAGGCAGTGATGACGTCGCCGCGGGGCAGTTGGTAGGTCTTGGTGAGCCCGGAAACCTGCAGCAGGGGAGATCCCGCCATCTCCGGCGCAGAACCGGCACCCACCTCAATCACAGGCGTCGCCTCCACCAGCTGCCGCGTGTAGTCCTGCCGGGGCGCCAGGAACACGGTCCGGGTTGGTCCGTGTTCCACCACTTCGCCGCGACGGAGCACGTAGACGCGTTCGCACAGGCTCGCGGCCAGGTTCAGGTCGTGCGTGATGAACAGCATGCCCATACCGCGGGACTGTTGTTCCTCGCGCAGGAGCCGCACGATCCCGGCCTGGGTGGTGACGTCCAGGGCCGTCGTGGGCTCGTCGCAGAGCAGCAGATCCGGTGAATTCAGGAGCGCAGCGGCAATCATGACCCGCTGGAGCATGCCGCCCGAGAGCTGGTGCGGGTGCTGGTCCATGAGTTCCTTGGCCCGCCGAAGCCCCACTTGCTCCAGTTGCTTCACGGCGCGTTCGGTGGCTTCGGCGCGGGCCAGACCCTCAAACCGCACGAGTGTTTCCGTGAGGAAGTCCCCCACGGTCCGGACCGGATTGATGCCGGCCCGGGGGTCCTGGAAAATCATCGAAGCATGCTTGCGGCGCAGCTCCATCAGCCGTTGCTTGCCGGCCGTCAGGGTATCGAGGCCCTGCACCGACACGAGGCCGGAGGACTGTGCACCGCCGGGAAACAAGCCCAGTGCGGCCCGGGTGGTCAGGGACTTGCCTGAGCCGGACTCCCCCACCAAGGCGACCGCTTCGCCGTCGTCCACGTGCAGGGAAACGCTGTCCAGCAGCGGCGGACGGCCCGGAAACCCGAGCGTAAAGTTTTCGATCTGCAACAGCTGGCTCATGAAAGTTTTCCTCCGATGCGGTCTGAGAGTTCCTCGCCGATGACGTTGACGGCCACCACTACCAGGACCACTACCAAGGCGGGCCAGAAGGCGGGCAGGATGTACCCACCCAGCAGGGCGCCGCGGGACTCCTCGATCATGGCTCCCCAGTCGCTGGTGGGCGGTTGGACGCCCAGTCCGATGAAGGAGAGCGCTGCGAGGTCGGCCAGCACGTAACCGAAGTTCAGCGTGGATTGGGCGCCGACTGTGGGAATGAGGTTGGGCAGCACCCTCCCCAGCACCACCCACGGCGTCCGGAACCCCAGCACGCGGTACGCCTGGACGTAGGGCCGGCTGCGTTCAGCCACCACCAGGGATTGCGCGAGCCTGGCAACGTACGGAACATAGGCGATGGTCATGGCCAGGATCGGAGCAAAGAGCCCCTTACCGAACAGGGCGATGGCGAGCATGGCCATCAGCAGTGCGGGAAAAGCGAAGAGAAGGTCGAAAACCCGGCCAAGGACCTTGCCCAGCCAGCCTTCGGACCAGCCGGCCACCAAGCCAAGCAGAAGTCCCAGCACAGTGGACCCGATCACCACGATGGTGGGTCCCAGGAGCGAGGTCCGTCCACCGTGCATGAGCCGGCTCAGGAGGTCCCGGCCCAGCGCGTCGGTGCCCAGCAGATGTTGCCCGCTGGGACCGGCCAGGACGTTGTTGAGGTCCACATAGTCCGGGTCATACGGTGCCAGGACCGGGGCGAACAGGGAAAGAAGCACGACGGCGGCGGCAACGGCGAGCGCGCCCCACGCCATGGGTGACAGGAGGCTGCCGTAACGGCGAAGGCCTGTCTGCGGCAGCTGGATGGCCAAGGTCATCGGGACTCCGTTCCGGCCGCGATACGCGGATCAATGAGGGGTTGGACGAGGTCCACCACGGTGTTCACCACAACGAACGCGGCAACCACCACCATGACGATCGCTTGGACGACGGCGAAGTCCAGCCTGTCAATGGACTGCACCAGGAGCTGGCCGATGCCGGAGAGGCCGAACGTCCGCTCGATGATCGCGCTGGAGACGAGGAGGCCGGCCACCAGCACGCCGCTGACGGTCAGGATGGGTCCCAGGGCGTTGCGTAACACGTGGCGTGCCACCACGGAACCGCGGGTGAGGCCCCGGCTGGTTGCAACTTCGACGTGTTCGCGGAGCAGTTGCTCGTTCATGGAGGAGCGCGTCACCCTGGCCACCATCGCGATGTAGGTGATGCCCAAGGCGAGTGCGGGGAGGGTGAGGTGCCAGATCCGGTCCAAGCCGCCGTCGCCGCTTCCAAAGGAGGGGAACCATCCCAGGCCTACGGAGAAGAGTGCAACCAAGGCGATGGCTGCCACGAACGGCGGAACGGCCCCGGCAGCGGTGAGGGTAATGAGGATGAAGCGGTCGCCGAAGCCCTTGTTCAGGCTGGCCACGATCCCGGCGAACAACCCAAGGATCGTGATGAACACTGCGGCCAAAGCCACGAGTTGCAGGGTGGTGGGCAAGCGGCCGAGCAAGACGTCGGAGACGTCCTGGCGGTAGGTCAGCGAGCGCCCCCAGTCTCCGTGCAGGATGCCGCCGAGCCAGTTCAGGTACTGTTCCCAGGCTGGCTTGTCCAAGCCGAACTGGCGGGTGATTTCTTCCAGTGCTTCGGGTTTGGGGCTGCGTCCCCTGAGCAGGAAACGTGCAGGGTCTCCGGGGACCAGGAAGCGGGAGAAGAAGACGGCCAGGGAGGCGACAAACAACGTCAGGGCCAAGGCCAGCAGCTTCTTCACGATGTACACGGCCGGGCGGACTGCCCTGTTCCTGGCCTGCTTACGCATGGGTTCGCCCGGCGCCGGGGTGGCCAGGACCTGTTCTGCAGCGGTCATGTCAGCGACCTCCAATCTGGGCTGCCCACGGGAAGTACATGTAGTTGATGGAGGGGTCCGCTCCGGTAATGCGCTTGCTGAGCCACATGGAGGTAACGGTCTCGTAGAGCGGCCCCCAGACCACTTCCTGGCTGGCCAGTGTGGCGGCCCGGCCCGTGAGCTTGCCGCGGGCGTCAGGGTCCTTCACGCTGTAGGCGGAGTTCACCAGGTCATCGAATTCCGGGTTGCTCCAGCCGCCGTAATTGCTGAAGTCCCCGGTCCGCAGCACGCTGTACATTTCCAGGGGCTCGGTGCTGGAGAGGTACCAGGACGTCACCAGCAGGTCCACGTTCTTGCGGGCCTCCGGGTCGGAGAACAGGGTGGTGTATTTGTCGTTGGACATGGTCTGGATTTCCGGATCCAGGCCGATCTCCTTGGCCGCGGACGCGATGGCCCGTGCCGTGATGTCGAACGCGGCATTCAGGGAGGCGGTGGCGAAGACGAACTTGCTGCCTTCGGCTCCGGCTTCCTTGACCAGCTTCTTTGCCTCTTCCAGGTCATAGGGCGTGGAGAGGAGGCCGTCAAAAGCCTGGTCCGCCGTCCCGGCCGGGACGTCCTTCCACACGCTTCTGGTGGTCAGCGCGTCCGTGCTCTTCGCGTATCCCTGCTCTGCGGCCTTGATCAGCGCGTCACGGTTGATGGCCATCATGAGCGCCTTGCGGACCCGGACGTCCTGGAAGGTCCCGGCCAGGTTGGTGAAGACCATGCTCTGCACGGAGGTGTCGTTGCCGAAGTAGAGGGACCCGGCATCCTTGCTGGCTTTCAGGATGTCGATGGCGTTGGACGGGATCGCGAAGCCACCGTCGATTTCGCCGGTCTGGAAGGCGTTGATGCGGGACGTGGCGTCCGGGAGCATGGTGAACGTGACCTGCTTCGACTTGGCTTTCAGGTCCGGGTCCCAGTAGTCGTCGAAGCGTTTCAGGGTGATGCTCTCCCCCGCTTCCCATTGCTCGAATTCGAAGGGGCCGGTGCAGTTCACGCCGGCTTTGGAGTTGCCGTAGTCCTTGCCTGTTTCTTCGAGCGTTGTGGCGGACTCCACCACACCCGGGGCGCCGACCAAGGACGCGTTGAACACATAGTCCGGGCGCGTGGTGGTGACGGTGACCTCGTAGTCGCCGGTCTTCTCGATCGACTCCACGTTTTGGTAGGACGAGGCCCAGAACGAGCCCACTTCCGGATCGAGGTGGCGGCTGAGGGACGCGACCACATCCTCTGCCGTCATTTCGCTGCCATCGTGGAACTTCACGCCCTGGCGGATGGTGTAAACCCAGGTCAAGGGATCCGGGTTCTCCACTCCCGTGGCGAGGCCGGGCGAGGTGGACAGGTCCGCATTCCACCGGAACAACGACTCACACACGTTGGACAGGACCGTGTTGTCCGGGTAGTCGAAGGCGTAGGCGTAGTCAGGGAAAACGGCTCCGCGTACATGGCCCAGGTGAAGTTGTCGATCTCCTTGGTGGGGGCAGGCGTGGAGTCGGACAAGGTGTACTTCGCACCGCCCGCCGCGTCAGTCACGCCGGCGGGCCGCACGCCGCAGCCGCCCAGGAGCAAGCTGACCACGACGCCGGCGACCATCACCGCTGTGATGCGCGACGGCGTCGTCCGCTGTTTGAAGCGCACGGTACCGCGCGCTGTTGGCGGCCTCATTGCATCACCTCGGACTGGTGGCTGCGGGTTGTTTCCGTGAGTGAGCTTTGGGCCGCCGCGCGGTCATAGACGCATTCGCCCCCAATCCACGTCTGCGTCACCACCGCCCGGTGCAGTTCGTCCACGGGAAGGTCGAAAATATTGACGTCAAGGACGGCGAGATCGGCCAGCTTCCCCGGTTCCAGGGTTCCCGTTGCGGCGTCCAGGTGGTTGATCCACGCCGTGCCGTGGGTATAGGCGTCCACGATCTGCTGGAGGCTGAGCTTTTGTGATGCGGGGCCGAGCGGGGGCAGGTCCTCGCCGGGAGCTGTGCGGTTGACCGCTACGTGGATGGCTGCGATGGGGTCGGCCGTGGACACCGGCCAGTCGCTGCCCGCCACCAAGCGGGCGCCCGCCGCAGCCAGTTCGCCGAAGGGATAGTGCCTGTCCTCGGCGCCCGGTTCCAGGAACGGGAGGGTCAGGGTGTCCATCTGTTCCTCGTGGCAGGCCCAGAGCGCCTGTACGTTGGCGGCCGCATTGAGCTCCGCGAAGCGGGGAATGTCCTCGCCGCGAACCAGCTGCAGGTGGGCCAGGTGGTGCCGGTGATCATTCGGGCCATTGCTCCCCCGGGCTTCCTGCACCGCGTCCAAGGCGTCCGTTACGGCGCGGTCGCCGAGTGCGTGGAAGTGCACCTGCATACCGGCGGCATCTATCGAAGTGACGAATTCCTTCAGCTCTTCGGGCTCGAAGAACTCGATGCCGCGGTTTTCCGTGTGATGGCCGTGATGGTCCAGGTAGACGTGGTGCATGGCGGCCGTGTAGTTCTCTGCCACGCCGTCCACCATGACTTTGACGGTGTTGGCGTTGAGCTGCAGGGGATCGAATGCTTCGCGTACGGTATTCCGGCGTTCGACGATTGCTTCCAGCTGGGCCATCCCGGCCGTCCTGTCCCACCACTGGCAGGCCGTGACCCGGACTTTGAGGTCCCCGGCCTTTGCTGCGTCCTGGTAGACCTCCAGGTGATCGGCATGTTCGCCCTCCGGGATGGGAACCCAGGCGTCCTGCCAAGCCGTGATGCCCTGGGCGAGCAGCAGCTGCTGGGACGCGAGCAAACCTTGGTAGGCCAGCTCGTAGGGAACTGCTGGCTTTACCGCGTTGAAGAGGTCCATGGCACCTTCGTGGACGGTGCCTGCCGGAGTGCCATCCTCTTCGCGTTCCAGCCGGCCACCGTCCGGGTCAGGGGTGTCCTTGGTAATCCCGGCGGCTGTGAACGCCGCAGTGTTGGCCCAAGCCCCATGGTGGTCCCTGTTGACGAGGTACACCGGCCGATCCGGGACCACCGCATCAAGCAGTTCCCGCCCGGGGGTGCCGCCGGCGAACAGATCCATGGACCAGCCTGCGCCCAGGATCCATGGTTCGTCCGGGTTCTCCATGGCGTAGCGGGCAACTGCTGCCACGGCCTCTTCTGCGCTGGCCACCTCGGTCAGGTCGCACTGGAGCAGCTCTATTCCGGCGAAGATGGGATGGATATGGGCATCCTGAAAGCCAGGGAGGACCAGTTGCCCTTCCAGGTCCACCCGTCGGGTGTCCGGCGTGACGGTTCCGTGGGTGTCCAGGGGGCTTCCGACGGCGATGATCCTGCCGTCGGTTACTGCCAGGTTTGCCCGGATGGGTCCGGCGTCATTGCCGGTGTACACCCATCCGTTCTCAAACAAAATCTCTGCGTGCACGGTCGAGTCCTTTCGTGGGGAAATTCAACTCTGCGAGACACACTATGAGCCGGATCACACTAAAGTCAACAGTGTTGACATCAATGCTGACAAAGACTTTGACTTGACCTTGAGAGGAGGAAACCATGAATCATGTAGGTTGATAACCAACCCGGGATCGCATGGAAGGCGGACAACTGATGGTGCAGCCAGCACAGTCGACGGACCGCCGCACCCGCCTGGACCCTGCCGCCATCATTGACGCCGTCCTCCGAATCTCCAGCCAGGAACTCGGTGACCGGTTGACCGTCCGGCGGCTGGGACAGGAACTGGAGGTGGACGCAACAGCCGTCTACCGGCATTTCCGGAACCGGGACGCAATCGTCAGGGCAGCACTGGACAAGTTGTTCATGATGTCAGTGGAGCGCACGCTGGCCGTGGCACGCGAGCAGGATTGGCGCACCCGGCTTGAGGCCTACCTTGACGAACTCCTCAGGGTCTTCATGCAGCACCCCTCGCTGGGCAGCGAGTCGTTCGCCACGGACACTTATGGCCCCGGCGAATTGAAGGCGATCGAGTTCGTCCTGCAGTGCCTGACGGATGCCGGACTGGCCGAGGACCGCGTGGTGCACTACTACGCAGCCCTGGAAAGCTACACCCTGGCCCTCGGTGCCGGGATCGCCGTGGAAATCCAGCGGCTCCCGGATTCAGAAGGCCACGACCCATGGCTCAACCCCCGGATTTTCACCCGAATCACAGGCCATCCGCTTCTTGAAAAGCATCACGGAGCCCTTCAAAACCTGGACTCCCTGAAGGCATTCCACGCCGGCCTTGCGGCCATCCTGGACAGCGCCGAGCGCGAAAGCACGCAGCGACCCCAGGCCTGACCGCCTGCAAATTGCGGCGGCCTCCCAACGGCGGCCTCCCACCTGAGGCGCCCACGCACCCACCCCACCTTCATCGCACGCACGCCGCCACCCGGCGTCGTCCCTTCAGCACTGCCCTGGCACCGCCGCCAGGCAGGGAAAGCACGGCACCCACATGCACCAGTTCATCAACGGAAAACTCCTGACCGGCACCTCGGGTAACAGCCTGGCAGTCATCAATCCGGCCACCTCGGAGCTGGTGGAAACCGTCAGCCTCGCTTCACTGGCGGACCTTGAAGCCGCGGTGGCGGCAGCCCGCTCGGCCTTCCCCGCGTGGTCCCGGACCACCCCTGGCGAACGTGCCGGCATCCTGCAGAAGTTCGCCCGCATCATGGAGGAACGGGCAGCAGAATTCTCCCGGGTGGAGAGTTCGCAAACGGGCAAGCCCCTGCGGCTGACCCGCGAATTCGACGTCCCTGGAACCATTGACAACATCGACTTCTTTTCCGGAGCTGCCCGCCACCTCGAAGGCAAGGCCGCCGCTGAGTACTCGGCGCAGCACACCTCATCCATCCGTCGTGAGGCAATTGGCGTCGTGGGATCCATCGCACCGTGGAACTACCCCCTGCAGATGGCCGCGTGGAAGATCCTGCCCGCGATCGCCGCCGGCAACACCATTGTTCTCAAGCCCGCCGAGATCACGCCACTCACTTCACTGATGTTTGCCCAGGCGCTCACGGATGCGGGACTGCCCGACGGCGTGGTGAACGTGGTGGTGGGCGACGGCGCCACCGTTGGCGCTGCACTCATGCGGCACCCGGACGTGGACATGGTCTCCTTCACTGGCTCCACCGGCGTTGGCCGCACGGTCCTGGAAGCTGCTGCCGTCAACGCCAAACGCGTGCATCTCGAGTTGGGCGGAAAGGCCCCCTTCGTGGTGTTCGAGGACGCCAATGTGGACGCTTCCGTCCATGGCGCAGTAGCCGGCTCGCTCATCAACACTGGCCAGGACTGCACCGCAGCCACCCGCGCAATCGTGCACAGGAGCGTTTACGAAGAGTTCGTGGCCAAAGTCGCCACCCGCTTTGAGGGGATCGTCCTGGGCGCTCCCGGTGATGAGGATGCGGACCTTGGCCCCTTGGTTTCCTTCAAGCAGCGGGACCACGTAGCGGCAATGGTGGATCGGGCCCGCGGCTACAGCAAAGTGGTGGCCGGCGGCTACGCTCCGGCAGGCGGGGGTTTGGAAAACGGTGCCTTCTACCGTCCCACGCTGGTGGTGGACGCGGCGCCGGACTCGGAGATCGTCAAGGATGAAGTCTTCGGGCCCGTCCTTGTGGTCCTTCCCTTCGATACGGATGACGAAGCGATCCACCTCGCCAACGACACCGTCTATGGACTCGCAGCTTCAGCGTGGACAAACAACCTCCAGCGGGCATTGCGCGCTACCCGGGAGATCAAGGCAGGCTGCGTCTGGGTCAACGACCATATCCCGATCATCTCCGAGATGCCCCACGGCGGCTTCAAGCAATCCGGCTTCGGCAAGGACATGTCCGCCTACTCCTTCGAGGAGTACACCCAGGTCAAGCACGTGATGTTCGAACTGGAGGGCGCCACGGAGAAGGACTGGCACCGGACCATCTTCAACCTCCGCTGACGGGAGCCATTGACCAGGGCCCGTTGCGGGGCCCGCTCTGCGCGCCTTCGCGGGATCTAAAGCCGCAGAGCAGGCCCCACAACGGTGGCTTCCGGACGGTTCTTGCGTCCGGCTCCAAGCACTGCCGTAGCAACGCCCAGGAGCAGGATCAGTCCACCCATGATCTCGGTGGTGGTGGGAATCTCGTTCAGGACCAGCCAGGCCGCTGTCATTCCCACCACCGGGACCAACAGAGTGAAGGGCACGACGTCGGAGCTTGGGTACAGCGACAACAGCCGGTTCCAGATGCCGTACCCCACCAACGACGCGAAGACCGCGGTGTAGATCGCGCTCAGGATGGTGGCTGGCTGCAGGTCCGTGAGCGTCGCCCAGACGGTGTCCGGCCCGTCCACTACCAACGACAATCCCGCCAGTGGCAGCGGCACCACCGCGCCGGACCACACCACCAGGCCCAAACCGGAGGCTGCCTTTGAATGCCGGGCCACCACATTGCCGATCGCCCAGGACAGTGCCGCAGCCAGCACGATCATGAGCGGAAGGACCGGCGCTACGGCACTTCGTCCCAGAGCCACCACCCCCAGGCCCGCTATGCCCAGCACCACCCCGGCCATTTGGCGCCGGCTGGGCCGCTCACCCAAGAACCTCGCTGCGAGCAGGATGGTGAACAGGACCTGGGCCTGGAGAACCAGCGACGCCAGGCCCGCGGGCATCCCGAGCGCCATGCCCAGGTACAGGAGGCCAAATTGCCCGGCACTCATGAAGAGCCCGACGCCGATGATCGCCTTCCAGCCCACGTCCGGTTTCCGGATGAACAGGATGAAGGGAAAGACGACCAGCAGGAACCGCATGGCAACGAACAGCAGCGGAGGAACTTCCCTGCCGTTGGTGTGCAGGCCGAGGTCGATCGCGACGAAATTGATGCCCCAAAGAACGGCGACCAGGATGGCGAGGGAAGAGTGGCGAAGGTTCACAAGTACACTCTGGCGTTCTTCACCTTGAAGCACCAGCGTTGATTTACGCATGGGACAGCGTAGATTTACTTCATGATTGATATTTCAGCGTTGAGGGCGCTCGTGGCCGTGGAGCAGCACGGATCGGTGGTGGCCGCTTCCGATGTGATGGGCTACAGCCCATCCGCGGTGTCGCAGCAGATCAAGAAACTGGAAAAACAAACCGGGGTAACAGTGCTTGAGCGCAACGGCCGCGGAGTCCTCCTCACCGAGCGCGGGTTGGCGTTGGCCGGTTACGGCCGACGCATCATGGGCGAGCTGGAAGAACTGCAGGCCACACTGCTGGCCGATCCCGCTAAACCTTCGGGCCTCCTCAGGTTGGTGGCTTTCTCGACTGCATGCCGGGGCCTGGTGGGACCCATGCTCGGGCGCATGGCGGCTGCCCACCCCGAGCTGGAAATTACCGTGCTGGCAGAGGACCCCCGCGAAGCCGTCCAAAGGGTGGCGTCCGGCGAAGCGGAACTGGCTGTAGTCCATAATTGGAACTCTGTCCCATTGGTGATCCCCGAGAATCTGGTGCACGAGGATCTCTGCATCGACCAAGCCGATGTCCTCGTCAACAGCACCCACGCACTCGCGTCGCGTACCGCCGTCGAGCGTGAAGACTTACTGGACGAGACCTGGATCAGCACGCCCACGGGTGCCATCTGCAATGAGGCTTTGCTTCAGATCTTCGCGGGATTGGGGCGGGTTCCGGACATCCGCGTCTACGATCCCGATTTCTCCACCCACATCGCGATGGTGGAGCAGGGTGTGGCCGTAGCGCTGGTGCCACGGCTCGGCAGGCCCCCTCTGCCGCGGGATGTCGTCGCCATTCCCGTCATTAACCCCGTTCAGCAGCGGTCGGTTGGCGTGGTCCACCGCAAAACGATGACTGCCAGCCCCAACATCCGGCAGGCAGTGCGCGTGCTGCGTGAGGTGGCCTCCGAGCTACCGCTCCCACAAGGTTGATCAACGTCACACAGTGGAACATTCGACGCCAAGCAGACAGTTAGCTTAGGCTAACCTTACCTAGCTACCTGCGCCTCCCGGAGCGCAGCCTGTCGAATTCTTGAAGGGGCCCAACTGTGGAAGCAATCCTCTTTCCCACGGACATGAACCACCATCACACCTATGGCCTGGTCAGTTACATCATGGTCGACGACGGACTCTATCCGAGCGCCCATAACAGGCGGGATCCGTACGCACTTCCGGCCTTCGACATCCGTGGGCAGTGGGTCTATCCCAGCCGGTACAACGAATACATGGCGCCTCAGTTGCCGGTATACATGTTCGACGGCGAATACCTCATCGCGACGGGGCACGGCGAAGAAGCTGCAGGCCTGCCGGTTTTCGAGATCCGCTGCATGTGCATGCCGCAGTTGGCCTACGGGGACCCCAGCAACTCGTAGTAGCCGGACCGCGCAGTGGCGGAGTCCTAGTGGCGCGGCACCGTGAAATGCGTCAGCCGCGCATCCTGCCCGTCCAACTCAGCCCAGGATTTCTCCGTTTCCATGACCGTCAACGCACTCGTTGGGTAGCGGGTAGCGGCATCCATGTAAGCGTCGTGGTCCGAATCGCGCGAAGCCAAGTGCATGGCGAGATCCTGGACGCCGGGCAGGTGCGAGATGACCATCAGGGTCGTCACGGTGTCGGGTACATGGTTGATGACCGTCAGCATGCGGTTCGCGGAAGCGGCATACAACCCGTCCTCGAGTTTCGGCGTCGGCGCTTTGTCACCCAGCTCATCACAGACCCAGGTGCAGGTCTGGCGGGTCCTCAGCGCAGAAGAGCACAGGATGAAGTCCGGCACCACGCCATGCTTGAGCAACCATTTGCCCGCGAGGGGAGCCTCCCGATGCCCACGTTCTTCAAGGGGCCGCTCATGATCGGGCACGCCCATGGGCCAATCAGCCTTGGCATGGCGCATGATCACCAGCCGTTTGATGTGATGGTCGCTCATGGACCAACCCTATCCGCCACGGACCCTCGCACAGGGCGTAGCGCCACCACCAACTTTGAACTCCCGGGCACCCTGGACACGCGGTGCAGCCTGGCGCGCCGAAGGTGCACCCGGCCAATGTGGGTGGTGAAGGCACACGCTGACACCCGAGTCCCCCTCAGCCGGGGAGGGCAGTTCCGACATGGTGACGGCGCTATGGCGCCGTGGGGCCATACGGAGTTGCGCGAACGCGAAAGCGCCCGCCTCCTGACTGGAGACGGGCGCTTTTGAGGTTTGCTAGATCGAGTATTCCGGAGCGGCCCAAACGATAACTTCGGGGTGCTCGTAGAAGCGGTAGCCCTGGCCGCGAACCGTACGGACGGTGTTGGCGAGACGGCCGAGCTTGGAGCGGAGGCGGCGGATGTGGACGTCGATGGTGCGCTCGTTGGGCACCTCTTCGGCGTTGCGCCACAGGCCCTCGAGGAGTTCGTCGCGGCCCACAGTGCGGGTGCCGTTTTCGACGAGGTAGTTGAGGAGTTCGAATTCCTTGAACGTGAGGTTCAGCGATTCGCCGTCGAGGTGCACTTCACGGCGGGCGAGGTCGATGAGCACACCGGAAGGGCGGGCTTCCTGCTGCGGCGCGGGGCGGGCAGCTTCCGTGCGCTGGCGGGAGGCCACAGTGGGGTCGCCGAAGGTGGAACGCACGACGTCGAGTGCTGACCCGGGTGCACCCGAAGGGGCAACAGCGACGGCAGCGTAGCTCTCAGCGCCGGTCACCAAAGACTGGGCGTAGGCCCGGATCTCCTGGGCGAGCTTGGCAATGGAGGTTCCGGCAGCCGCTGCGGTTTCTTCGTCGATGCCCATGTAGAGCACGAAGCCGCGGGCCACGTTGTCATTGGCAACGGGGCGCAGCCTGTCGGACTGCGCAATCACCGGAGTGGGGGCCGTCATGGGTGCCGGCTCGCTGGTGGGGACTGCGCGCAACTGACCATAGGAGTTGGGGTTGTAGCCCTGCGGAACGTAACCGGGAGCCTGCTGCCCTGCGCCCTGGGGTGCGGGGGCATAGCCGGGGCGGTTGCCGAAACCGGGGCGAAGCCCTGCGTTTGACGCTGCCTTATTGGCGTTACGGACGGAGATGTGGACGTATCCAGATGCAACTGACATGGAGTGCTTACCTCAAAAGTGAATAGCCGTCATCGCGGCTTCGAATGCTGGTTGTCCCCGCAATGAGTTTGGGGAGGGGCGCCCAACGCTGGGCTAGGGGGCGAATGCCTGAAACTTCTTGGGGTGGAAAGTTAGGCTTGCATTCGACAACAGCGGTCATCATGGCCAGCGGGTGTGCTGGGCCAGGTTGCTGCGGCTGCAGGTGCTGTTGAGTTCTTGTTCACATTGGAAGTGTGCAACGTAACAATGGCAACACGCAAGTAACAAAGCGCCGAACCGTCCACATTTTGAGACACAGAGGTCTATTGTGCTGCAAATCACAATTCAGCTGTCCTCATAAATGAACGCCATTTCATTCGGCTGGAACAAGAAATATTCGCAATCCAGTGAATTTTCTTCGGCGAATCAGGCATCATATGCATCGAGGTTCCTGTGAAGCACCCAGCAGCGGAATCTCACGATCTGAAACAGTTGTTGTCCAATCGCTGGCCGCCTCGTTCGGCATTTTTCGCAGGAAAATCTGCTACAAGCTGTAGAAACTGCCCGTTTGGTTTCAGGACGCGGTACCCAGGCTTGATGTTGAGCCCTGCCCGGAACCAGTACCTTGCCCCGTCGTCGCACCCTGCCCGGAAGTCGCCAGTCGGATGGATGCAGCGGAGTAGCTGTTTCCGTCCTTGCTGGCAGTGATCCGAACAGTGGAGCCCGCAGTCACGTCGGCCAAGGTAAGCGTGCTGGTGGCACTCCCCCGCTGCCTGGTTCCCTGCGCCACTGTCGTTTCGCCGCTGAGTGCGTAGGTCCTCGTAAAGCCGTCTTCGCTCTTGACGGTCAGGGAGTTCGTCGTGACCTCGCTGACGGTTCCCAGCTGGTCCGCCATGGTCACGTATTCCTCTTCCCGAAGCACCACGTACTCCGAGTGGATGGCCCCGTTGAGCCCACCAGCCATGCCGAGTCCATCGGGAGCCATGTTTCCGCCCATCTGGCCCGGTGCCGCCTGGCCGAGGCCGCCCTGTCCGGGTACCGCCTGTTCCTGTTGCCCACCAGGTCCGGTGGTCCCGCCCTGACCCAGCGGCACGTTCGCGGCGTCTGCTGAACCCGCACCGCCGAGTGCGTAGAACCCCGCGGCGGTTCCGGCGGCGACCACTACTGCCACGCCAGCGACGATCAAGGTCCGCTTCACGGTCCAGCCACCCGGAAGGCCGCTTTTTGGCTGGCCCGCCTGCTGGTTGCCCCACCCTTGGGAGCCAGGCCCATGATGGCCTGCATCCTCCGACTCCGACCAAGCCCACGATGAGCCGCCACTTGCTGCGGTCTTCTGCGCCGGTTCGGCAGTGTTGCCGGCAAAAGGAGCGCCTTGAGGCAACGGGGGTTGGTTTTGCTCGTTCATTGTCTTCTCCGTTGATGATGTTTATCTGCGTACGACCCCCAGCGTCAGTGCCCCTGCTGTGCGGGGGCTGTGTTGAGGAGTAGTCCCTCCTGTGACCTGTGGATACGCGTGTTTCCGGACTCCCACCTCGCTAGTGTTGACTTCACAGCGTCCTCACAGGACCGGCAAAGCGCTGGCAAACCAGCAGAATGGAGAGTTGTCCCATGGCCTCCTCGCACTCCATGACCAACAACCTTCCCCAGCTGTCCCACCCGGACGGCTCCCCGATCCGCGCCTTGGTGGTGGATGACGAACCCAGTCTGGCCGAGCTCATGAGCATGGGCCTGCGCATGGCAGGTTGGTCCGTCGCCGTGGCCGGCGATGGTCCTGAAGCTGTGAAGCTGGCCAAGGACTTCCGGCCTGACGTCCTGGTCCTTGACGTCATGCTGCCCGGATTCGACGGCGTGGAGGTCCTCAACCGCATTCGCGCTTTCGCCCCCGAAGTTCCCGCGCTCTTCCTCACGGCCAAGGACGCCGTGCAGGACCGCATCGTTGGTCTGGCCGCCGGCGGTGACGACTACGTCACCAAGCCGTTCAGCATGGAGGAAGTCCTCCTGCGCCTCCACCGCCTGGTCCAGCGTTCCGGCGTCGCCGCGATGGACACCGCCGAGCTGGTAGTGGGCGACCTCACCCTGAACGTGGACACGCGCGAAGTAACCAGGGCAGGCGAGGACATCCCGCTCACCGCAACGCAGTTCGAGCTTCTGCGCTACCTCATGGAGAACCCCAAACGCGTGGTCAGCAAAGCACAGATCCTGGACAGGGTGTGGGACTACGATTTCGGCGGCCAAGCCAACATCGTGGAGCTCTACATTTCCTACCTGCGCAAGAAGATCGAGGCCAACCATCCGCCGATGATCCACACCATCCGCGGTGCCGGATACGTCATCAAGCCAGCGGACTAGGCGTTGAGCACACTTTCAGGAGTGGCCAGGAAGTCGGGCCGCAGTTGGCTGAACCCCTCCACGTGGCACTTGCGCACCAGGCTGGTTCTGGTGGCCATGGCACTGCTGGTCGCCATTTGCGGAGCAGTTGGCGTGGTGAGCTACGCCTCCATGGACATGGTGTTCAACAAGCAGCTCGACAGCCAACTGGAGCAAGCATCCAGCCGCGCCAACAACTTCGGCAGGCCACCGGCGAACTTTCCTGGGTCCGGAAGGCCTGACCCGCTGGAGGCCCGCGGGCAGGCCGCCGGGACGCTGAACGCCCGGATCAACGGCTCAATTGTGAGCAGCTCGGGCCTGATCGATGCCAGGGGAAACCGGGTGTCGCTCTCCGCGGCCGACGAACAAGTGCTGCTGTCCCTCCCCACGGACAACCGCCCTGTGGACCGTTCGCTCTCCAACGGCGACTATCGGTTGGTAGCCGTCGAGACCAATGGCGATGTGATCGTGACAGGGCTGCCGCTTGCGGACAAGCAGAGCGCCGAGGCCTCGCTGGTCTGGACCATGGTGCTGGTTTCGCTCGGCGGACTGGTGCTGATCGGCCTTGCGGGCACGGTCATCATCCGCCGCACCATGCGGCCATTGGAACAGCTCTCGGAGGTGGCCACCAAGGTTTCGCGCCTGCCCCTGGACGCCGGTGAAGTGGCGCTCGCGGTGCGCGTACCCCCGTCGGCCGCTCATCCCGGAACGGAAGTCGGCAGCGTTGGCCATGCCCTGAATCAAATGCTGAACAACGTCTCCAGCGCGTTGGAAGCCCGGCAGGAGAGCGAAACCAAGGTTCGACAGTTCGTCGCTGATGCCTCGCATGAGCTCCGCACACCGCTGACCGCCATCCGCGGCTACACAGAACTGCTGCGGATGACCGAAAACTTCACCGACGACGGCCGGAAGTCATTGGCTCGCGTCCAAAGCCAATCCGAGCGGATGACCACACTGGTGGAGGATCTCCTGCTACTGGCCAGGCTGGACGAAGGCCAGCCCATCAAGGTTACGGATGTGGACCTCACGCAATTAGTCATCGAAACGGTCAGCGACGAAAAAGTCATGGCTCCGGACCACATCTGGCAACTCCAGCTCCCGGACGAACCCATCACTGTGAGGGGTGACGCCACGCAACTGCATCAGGTGTTGGCCAACCTGCTCTCCAACGCACGCAAACACACGGACGCCGGGACCACCGTGGTTACGGGCGTCATGCTCTCCGCCGATGGCAGCGCAGTGGTTACCGTGACTGACAACGGCCCGGGCATTCCGGAAGATTTCCAAAGCCGGATTTTCTCCCGGTTTGCCCGCGCCGATGCCGCAAGGTCGGGGTCCGAGGGCACGTCCGGGCTGGGCCTGTCCATCGTCGAATCCATCGTGGAGGCGCACGGTGGCAGCGTTGAGGTGACCTCGCGTCCAGGGCGCACGGAGTTCGCCCTTCGACTCCCTACCGTCAGCAACGAACGCGTGTAACGAATCCGGCAAGGCGACTCACCGGCATCGTGATCTCTGTTACCTAAATGTGACTTCTGCCGAAACCTCCTGTACCGTCGAAAGGGTGGGTCGCCCCAACTGACCCACATCCGGGATGCGCCGAGCTCTGCCACTTCCCGGAGTCCGCTCTTTCTCCGAGGCAGAGACGGGGGACCCAGAGTCTCCGGGCCCAGGCATTTTTGCCGGCCCTTGGGGTGAAGCCGCAGCGTGATGCGCGGCCGGATGACCTCATCCGAACCCGACAGCTAACTCCGCAGGCGCTGAGAGGTAATCACATATGTCTGAATTTAACGATCAGACGCGCCCTTCCGCGCGTCACCGCGATGAACACAACGCCCCGTTGACCAAGTCGCAGGCTGTCCTCAAGAACGCCGCCCGTCAGGGTAAGTCCGGCCACCGCATGTCGGTTGTTGCCGGTGTTGTAGCTGCTGCACTGGGCGTTGCATCGCTCGGCACTGCTGCCAACGCCGCCCTGACCCTCCCCGAGGTGAGCCGCGTTGCCGAGACCCAGGCGAATGCCCAGGTCAGCAATAACAAGTCAGCCGAGATCTCCGCTTCCCTGGATGCAGCCGCCGCAAAGGGCGCCGCTGACCGGGCTGCAGCGGACAAGGTGGCTGCTGAGAAGGCTGCCGCCGAAAAGGCTGCCGCTGACCAGGCCGCAGCTGAAAAGGCTGCTGCCGAAAAGGCTGCCGCTGACCAGGCCGCAGCAGAGAAAGCCGCTGCAGATGCTGCCGCCAAGCAGGCTGCTGATGCCGCTGCTGCCGCCGCCGCTGCCGAAGCTGCCGCCGCTGCTGCAGCCCCGAAAGCTGTGGACGATCCCGCCGCCGCCAAGGCCTATGCCGCCAGCATCCTGGGCAACTACGGCTGGAGCGCCGGCGAAATGACCGCTTTGAACACCCTGTGGGAGAAGGAATCCAACTGGAAGACCACTGCCACGAACGCTTCCAGCGGCGCCTACGGCATTGTCCAGTCCCTGCCGGCCTCCAAGATGGCAACTGCGGGTGCTGACTGGCAGACCAACTACCAGACCCAGATCAAGTGGGGCTTGAATTACATCAAGGAACGCTACGGATCCCCGTCGGCTGCCCTGGCCTTCCACCTGGCCAACAACTGGTACTAAACCAGACTGCTTGATACCGCGCCGGTTGCCGCCGCTCACACCAGTACCCACTGGAGCGGACGGCGGGAACCGGCGCGGTTTTCCCGTTTCACAGCTGCCCCTCGGAGTTCACAGTGGGGTCACAGCTTCCGCCTAAAGCCCTCATAATCGGCGGGCCCATTCTGGAAGCATGACGCTCATAGATCCAGCCACCAGCTCCTTGCGACGACGGGTCCATTCCGCGGGCTTCGCTGGCGCGGCGTCGCCGGCTGGCCAGCAAGGAGGGCCGGAGGGCCGGCAGCTGCCTCGGCGCTCCCCCGTTGACACCCGCGTTGCCGTACCTGTCCTTGACGTCGCCATCCCTGTGTTCAACGAGGAATCGCGCCTGGAGGAGGGCCTGCGCAAGCTGCACAGGCACCTCACGGAGTCCTTTCCCCATACCTTCCAGATCACCGTGGCGGACAACTCCAGCACGGACAACACCCTGCGGATCGCCGAACGGCTGGCCCGCGAACTCCCTGAACTGACGGTGGTTCGATTCCAGCACAGGGGGCGGGGAAACGCCCTCCGACAAGTCTGGCTGACCTCACCGTCACCAGTGCTCGCCTACATGGAAGCAGACCTGTCCTCGGACCTCTCCGCCCTGGCTCCGCTCCTTGCGCCGCTGCTCTCCGGCCACTCGGACCTCGCGATCGGCACCCGGCTGGCACGGACCTCGTATGTGACCCGCAGTCCGCAGCGCGGGTTCATCTCCCGCAGCTACAACTCCCTGCTGCGGACCGTGCTCGGGGCCCGCTTCTCCGATGCCCAGTGCGGTTTTAAGGCCGTCCGCGCGGACGTTGCGCACCGCCTCCTTCCCTACACCAAGGACGATGGCTGGTTCTTCGATACCGAGCTTCTGGTGATCGCCGAACGTTGTGGTTTGCGCGTTCATGAAGTCCCCGTCGACTGGACCGACGACCCCAACTCGAGTGTCGACGTCGTACGCACCGCCCTCGCCGACTTGGGCGGCATGGCGCGACTGACCCGCGACCTCGGCCGCGGGCGCGTTCCCTTCACCCGGCTTCGCCAGGAAATCGGCAGGACACCTCCAGCGCCGCAAGCTGGCATTCCCAAGAGCATCCTCAGGGCGTTGGCGTGGACATCGGTTGATGTCATGGTCTTCCTGCTGCTCCGCGGCTTTATGGATCCCCTGCAGGCAAACCTCATCGCCCTTGTTTTCACCTCCGTTGCCACCCGCATGCGGTTCCAAGGACCGCTGACGCTCTTGCTCACGTTGTTGCTGACTTCTGCCGCCCTTGCGGTTCTGCCGGTGATAACGACGCCGGATCGCTGGCTTGAGGGGGCAGCGCTGGCTGTTGCCTCGCTCGCCGTACATATCGGCAGGTCCTTGGTTGGTCGAAGGGCTCTTGCACCTGACGTGGCGTGAGGATTTAGCGTAGTTTCCAGGGGAACAGCGGAGAGCGGACAGTGGAGCATCGGCGAACTCGCCAGGGCCTGCGGAGTCAGTGTCAGGACGCTCCATCACTACGACGAGATCGGCCTCCTGTCCGCGAGCGGTCGGACGCCTTCCGGTCATCGCCGGTACGGGGAGGGCGATCTTCGCCGGCTGTATCGGATCAGGGCACTCAAGATGCTCGGGATTCCGCTCGCTTCCATTACGGCAGTGCTGGACATGTCCGAGGACGATGACCTGGCATCCATGCGTGTCCTGCTGGACCGGCAACTGCGGCATGTTCAGCAGCACGCCCAACAAGTCCAGACCCTTCAAATCCAACTGGGCAAGCTTCTGGACCGCCTGGACACTCCAACCATGCCAACCGCCGAACAATTCATGTCGACCTTGGAGATGATCACAGTGTTTGAAAAACACTTCACACCGGAACAGCGTCAACAGCTTGCAGACAAGCGCCAGGAACTGGGCGCTGAAAAGATTGAGGCCGCAAAACATCAATGGGCAACGCTGGTTGAGGAAGGCTTGGAACTTATTCGCGCCGGCACTTCCGTGACGGATCCGGCTGTGCAGGACTGGGTTCGCTCCTGGGACGGGATCGGGGAAATGTTCCATTCGGGCGAGGACACCAAAGCCGCAGCCCGGGAAGCGTGGCAGGAGAACAGCCAAACTATCAGTGCGGACCTTCCTTGGGGTGCCGATGACTTGGCTCGACTGATGGCCTACCTTCAGAAGGCCAGAGCACAGTAGCCCCCGACGTACTTCCTCAGGCTTCCGGTTCGGCTTCCACCGCACCACGAACGGCGGCGATTGATGCAGCAATGTCCCCGGCGTCGGTGGTCCAGTTGCTCACAGATATCCGGAGGATTTCGCGGCCGCGCCACGAAGACCCGGACATCCACACCGCGCCCTCGGCCATGAGCCATTGGGTTATGCGGTGTGTGCGGTCATCGCTGCCGAAGCTCACTGAGACCTGGGTGAACACGACGTCGTTGAGGACCTCCACTCCGGGGATCGCGGCGAGGCCTTCGGCCAATGCGCGCGCGTTCGCCGCGAGCCGCTCCACCATGGCGATGACTCCGGACCTGCCCAGCTGGCGGAGGGCAGCCCACACCGGGATTCCACGGGCCCGCCGGGACATCTCAGGAACTTTCTCCAACGGATCGCCCAGTCCCGTTTCAGTGGCGATCAAGTAGCTGGTGTGAACGCTGAAGGCGCGTCTGAGGGATTCCGGGCGGGAAACGATTGCCAGACCACAGTCGTAGGGAACATTCAGGGTTTTGTGGGCGTCCGTTGCCCAGGAATCCGCGTCCTCCACTCCGGCCAGCCGCCCTCGCAGCTGTGGGCTCACAGCCGCCCACAGCCCAAACGCGCCGTCCACGTGCACCCACGCTCCGCGATCGTGGGCCACAGCGATGGCTTCCTCCATGGGGTCAAATGCGCCGGAGTGGAGGTTGCCTGCTTGGAGGCAGACCAACGACGGGCCTGGTTGCTGATCCATGGCATCGGCCAGCGCGTCCGGCAGGATCCGGCCTTCTTCGTCAGCGGCAACAGGTATGCACGCCCCCAAGCCGAGGTACCGCAAAGCCAGATCCACTGCGGCATGGCGTTCACGTCCTGCAAACGTGGTGATGGGTGGGGCGCCATTGAGGCCAAGCGCCTCAAGGTCCCAGCCTGCCTCGTCCATCAGGTACTGGCGGCCCGCTGCCAGCCCAACGAAGTTGGCGGTGGTTGCGCCAGTGGTGAATCCGACGTCGGCACTTGCAGGAAGGTGCAGGAGGTCCAGAAGCCACGCGGCGGCTGATTCCTCGATGGCAGCGGCTGCCGGGGTGGCGAAGCGGAGCCCCGTGTTCTGGTCCCAGGCGGAGACGAGCCAATCTGCGGCCATGGCAGCGGGCAGGGTTCCGCCCATGACCCACCCAAAGAACCGTCCGGACTGGATCGCCATCAGGCCGGGCTCAGCCAGTGCAGCGAGCTCGTCGACTACCTCGGCGGCATCAGTGGCTTCGTCAGGGAGGCTCGGCAGGATGCTCCTGGCAACCTCATCGGCGTCGGACGAAGGGCGGACTGAACGTGTTGGGACCGACGCGAGCCAATCACCGGCGTGGACCATGGCCCGCTCCAATGCAGCACCGTACGCCTCCGGCATCGCAGACATGCGCACAGCCTACGCCCGGTTCACCGCTTGGAACAGTCTTTAACCCGGCAGTACTAGAGGGTCAGCGTCAGGAGGTGCCCGCCGTCGTCGTCCTTCACAGCGGTGACCGTCACTGCCGAGTAGTCCGGGATCCGCCACATGCCCGGTTCAAGCTCCGCATTGTGCCTGGCAGCGGCCTTGCCCACCACAACGGTCCGCATCCCCGCGGCGCGCGCGGCGGCAATACCGGCAGGTGCGTCTTCGAAAACCACGACGTCGGCCGGGTCGGCTCCCAGGAGCGCCGCCGCCTTCAGATAGCCCTCCGGATGCGGCTTGCCACGGGTGACGGACTCCGCGGTGACAGCAGTGGACGGCATGGTGAGTCCGGCCGCCTGCATGCGGATATCGGCAAGGATGCGGTCTGCTGAGGTGACCAAGGCGATGGCGTCATCAGGGAGTCCTGCCAGCAGGGCTTCTGCCCCGGGAAGGGCGATCACGCCGTCGGTCCGGGAACGCTCCATCTCACCAAGTTCAGCCGTCAAGGCTTCGAAATCAGCATCAGCGGGCGCATAACGGCGAACAGTATCGCCGGCTTGGACGCCGTGCGAGGTGCGGAGGATTTCGTTGTAATCCAGGCCGTAGCGCTCGGAGAACTCAAGCCACACTTGCTCGACCACCGCCGTGGAATCAACCAGTGTGCCGTCCATGTCGAAGAGGACGGCGCGGACGGTCAGCACGGGTGCGGCAGGATGGCTCATGGTTCCATCCTGCCGCACGCTCATGGGGTGGTGCTGAAGTGTGACTTAGCCATTCGGCCGCTGCGGAAGGTACTGCACCGCCCACTGGTTGCCGTCAGGGTCAGCGAAGTACACAAAGTGACCCCAGTCCTGGACGTCGACATCGCTGACCTCCACCCCGTTGGCTTTGAGGTGCTGATGGGCCTTGTTGATGTCCGCCACCACCACTTGCAGGTTGGGAGCCGAACCCGGAGGGGCGTCGGTGAGACCTTCACCGATGGCGATGGAACACGCCGAACCCGGCGGCGTCAGTTGCACGAAGCGGATGCCGTCCGTGGGACGCTCATCGAAATCGGCGTTGAAACCAACCTTGTTGACGTAGAAGTCCTTCGCGCGATCGACGTCGGAGACAGGGACAAATACCAGTTCAAGTTTCCAGTCCATGCGCCACAGGCTAACGGGGCATGGCGGAAACCGGTAGGGGTCTTTGATTTCGGCAGCCTAAGCCTCACGACGCGGCTTCTTTATCTTGAATACGAGGGACATGACGAAAGCGCAGGCCAAAGCCCCCATGCCGCTGACAACAAGAAACTCGACCACGGGCGAATGCAAGACAGTGTCGTCTGTGAACGCCCGGACGTGCGAAACCGCGAAACCCATGGCTGCGTCTGGAAAAACCAGTAGGGCGGCCGGAGTGCCGTAGCAGTATAGTGCGTGACACCCGGATTGAACCGCTCCGATGGGGCCCGGTCTTCGCACAAGAAACCAACACACCGCAGCAGAGATCCCTGTCCAAAGAAGGAACCACAAGGCATTGCCTAGGTTGGAACCGGCCTCAAATGCCCGGTAGGACTCGAAGATGCCGAGACCGGAAAACTGCGCCGAAGTGACGTAGACGGCGTAGGATCCGAGTGCCCACGGAAACAGCGTAGTTCCCAGCAGGACCCACTTATGCACGGCATGTCTCGGCATCGCCAAGTCCTCCTTTGGCTACCAGTTACAGGTCTGGGATATGGGCCACATTCCAATCCGGCTTCGCCAATTTGGATTTGAATAACGTTCGTACTCTAAGTCGAAGGTTCCCCATTCAGCCATCCCTCCAAGCACATGGCATTCCCATTGCTGCCACATGGACGCTGTAAACATCCATGATGAATGTTTCGTTCGGAGAAGGTTCCAACCCGAGCTCAAGAATTGACCAGCATTGAAGATAGCGTCGTAGCGTCCCCAACCAGAAAGCTCAATGGAAAGCTGATTCATGCCGTAGTAGCTGTTCCAGCCCATTCTGACCAACTGAATAGCTGCCACCATGCGTAGTAGACCTTTGGATCGGCGACCACTGGGTATGCGAGACCTGGCGTGTTATGTTCCACGACTTGGGTCACGGTATTCCCCGACACCTCATAATGGGTTCTCACTGCCGTGCCGTTCGCATCGACCGCCCAAGCTGGAAGGATCATGCCCTGATCCGACCCATCCAGGCCCTTGATTGAAATAGCACCACCGTCAGCCAGCGTGAGGGCTACGCCCTCAGGAGCATCAATTTTGTAGTCGTAGCGGGTAGGCGCTTGCCGGTCATTTATGACCGTCAATGCCCGAACGGCGCCGTCTTCAAGCGTTTGAATTCCAACGTCTGTATGTCTGTTTGGGTCCGCAAAGACGGTTGTACCATCCTCGGCCACTGCAGCATCGTCTGCCTGACCGCTCGTCGGCAGTTCCAACGAGAGTTGCAACCCGTCGGCGCCTCCGTCCAGCAATGCAGTGCCATCTCCTCCGTCCTTTGAAACTTCGACGGTCGATTCCCTGACGTTAGTTGTTACCGAATCGGACGACTCTGCGTGCGGTTGCACGGCAGCAGCCGAGTCTTGGCCCGCGGAGACCACGGCCTCCTGGATAACAGCGGCCGCTGTCTCGGCAGTTTCCTTTCCGGTCTTATCATGTTCCTTGGCTTGCGCAGCCGCTGGCCCCAGCAGAGAAATGACTATGGCCGAAGCACTAGCGAGTGCAGCGAATTGTTTCAATCGCATTCGTCCCCCATCACAATTCGGGAGGAGGGTCCGCCCGCTATGGAAGTGAACTCAGGGCACGAAACGTGACGGGAACCATATTCAGGACCACTTAGTCTGCCATAAGCAGACACAAGTTAGAGGCTCAGAATGACGAGGGATATGGGCGCCGCTTTAGGGTCATGGCACCACCGGCGTGAACTGGCAAGCAAGTAAAAGTCAGAGCATGGCTGCCCGTGAGCCCACCGCAGTTACTACAAGCGCGGCACAGCCAAAGATGTGGGAAACCGGTAGGGGTCTCCCCTTAGCCGGCCACCCCGTAGAGGCGGTCCCCGGCGTCGCCCAAGCCGGGCACGATGTACGACTTCTCGTTGAGCTTCTCGTCAATCGACGCGAGGACGATCTTCACGTTGGCATCGGAGAGCTCTTCTTCCAGCTTGGACAACCCTTCCGGAGCAGCCAGCAGGCAAATGCAGGTGACGTCGGAAGCTCCGCGCTTGAAGAGGAACTTAATGGCTTCGCGCAGGGTGCCGCCGGTGGCGAGCATGGGGTCCAGGACAAAGATCTGGCGGCCGGTGAGGTCCTCGGGGAGGCGCTCGGCGTAGGTGATGATGTCCAGGGTTTCTTCATCGCGGGCCATGCCCAGGAAGCCGACCTCAGCGGTGGGGACCAGCTTGGTCATGCCCTCAAGCATGCCCAGGCCTGCGCGCAGGATGGGGACCACCAGCGGCGTGGGCTTGGTGAATGCCGTGCCGATGGTCTTGGTGACAGGGGTCTCGATCTCGACTGGCTGCGTCTTGACCTCGCGGGTGGCCTCATAGGCCAGGAGGGTGACGAGTTCTTCCGTGAGTTGCCGGAAGACCGGTGAAGGGGTGTTCTTATCCCGCAGTACGGTGAGCTTGTGAGCGACCAGCGGGTGGTCCACGACGAGTGTGCGCATCCCCCAAAACTATCATTGAGACATGAGCGCCACCGAGCCGTATCACGCAGACCACATGGCCTGGATGGGCCTTGCCCTGGACGAGGCCCGGTTGGCGCTGAAAACTGACGACGTCCCCATTGGCGCTGTCGTCTTGGGGCCCGACGGCGGTGTGCTGGGTTCGGGACGCAACGAACGGGAGGCGCACGGGGACCCGACCGCCCATGCAGAGGTCGTCGCCATCCGCGAAGCTGCCGCTGCGTTGCAACGGCACGCACTCGAAGTGGGCGAGGACGGAGACGGTTGGCGGCTTGAGGATTGCACTCTTGTGGTCACGCTTGAGCCGTGTGCCATGTGTGCCGGGGCTATCGTCCTGGCCAGGATTCCGCGCGTCGTGTTCGGTGCGTGGGACGAGAAGGCGGGAGCCGCGGGATCTGTGTTCGACATCCTCCGCGAGCGCCGCCTTAACCACTGGGTGGAGGTCTACGCCGGGGTCCGCGAGGAAGAGTGCGCGGTCCTGCTAAGGGACTTCTTCGCCTCGCACCGGGTGCCGGCACCGGAGCACCGCCCACCCGCCTGACGTAGCCGAACATTTCGGGAGCAAGCCATGCCTGTCAGTTTCAACCACACCATCGTCTACGCCACGGATAAGCACCGCTCGGCGGAGTTCCTCGCCCGTATCTTCGGCCTTCCGAAGCCGCAACCCATGTGGTCCTTCGTCACGGTGGCGTTGGACAACGGTGTCACGTTGGACTTCCTTGAGGCGAGCGGTGCCATCGCCCCGCAGCACTACGCCTTTCTGGTGAGCGAAGAGGAATTCGACCAGATCTTCCTGCGAATCACCGCGGAGCACATTCCCTATTGGGCGGACCCTGCCCGTTCCCGAGCAAACCAGATCAACCACAACGACGGCGGCCGTGGAATCTTCTTCTGCGACCCCGACGGGCATTTCCTTGAGGCGATCACGCGGCCGTACGGTTCGGGCTGACTCTGACCGTTTTGCCCGCGCGGCCGACGGTTGAGCTTAGACTAGCCCATGCTCGAAAAGACGTGGGGAGCTTTTTGTCTTGCTGCTGTGGTGGTCGCCGGAACTATGACGGCATGCGGACAACAGGCATGCGATTCGATGCTTCGGCGCACTGACGTGAGTATCGATTTTTCCCGGCTTGGCGCGTCGTGGGAAACCTTGGAGTACACCGTCAACTGTCCGGGGCAGGAAGCATGTGTGTACACGCCGGACTCTGACACCGAGCGCCACGCCGCTGTAGCCGACAACCCCCTATGGATCGCCGCCGGAACAAAAACCATGGAAGTAACGGTCTACCTCACGGGCTCCACCACGCCCCTTGCGAAGACGACCGCCAAGTTGGAGTGGGATCCGCCGTTCGATCCCTCTGCCTGCTCGACCAGTGCTACAGCAAACTTTGTGGTTTAGTCCCCAGCGCGCTGAGGACAGTGGCGGCAGTGGTGTCCCAGCCTTGTAGATGCTGGCGGGCTTGGAGGGCGTTGTTGCGCCAGCGCTCTTGGAAGACGGGGGTAGTAAGCCAGTTCTTGAGGGTGTCGGCCAGGTTGTTGGGGTCTCCCAGGTCCAGCACCAAACCCGCGTCCGCACTGCCGAGGGCTTCAACGGCCCCTGTCCCCTGCCGGACAAGAACCGGAACGCCATGCGCCAGCGATTCAGTGACCACCATGCCGAAGGATTCGGAGCGCGACAGGAGGACACTGAGGTCCGCCCTCTGCCACTGATCCTCCAGGGCCCGCCCAGTCAGTTCCCCCGTCACGTGGATGCGGTTCTCCAGCCCGTAATGCTCGACGGCGGCCCTCACCTCGGCGGCGTACGCCGGGTCAGCGTGTTCCGAGCCGATGAGGGCGGCGGTCCACTCAACGTCTTGCAGGGTGGCCAGTGCGTGCACCAGAAGTTCCTGGCTCTTATTGGGCAGCAACGCCGCGACGGCCACGATGTGCTTCGGTTCTGAACCTGCCGAGACGTCCGCTTTCTCCGCACCAGGCGTGGCAATGACGATGTTCTGCGTGCCGTGCCTCACCTCCAGCTCAGCTGCGGCGTGGGCACTCGGGGAGATGACTCCCGTAGCTGCAACCAACGCCTTGGCCTCAAGGTCATGGTGGTACGCCAAAGCCATGTGCGACAGGATCCACACGTTGGTCCCGGCATTGACCGCGGCGGCGATCTCCTCCGGTGCCCCGCTCGCAACCAGACCGTCAGCAATCACGGTTGCACCGCCGTCGAGCATGTCAGAGAACCGCTGCCGATCCGCTGGGCTGCCAACCGGCCAATCGCCGTCGACTGTTACTGTCTCAACGGTGGCACCCAAGGCGGTCAGATGCTCGGCAAGCTTGGCGTTGTACTTGTTGCCGCCGGAGCCGTGCCGGACGTTCCCCGGGACCAGGAAGCGGATCTGCACTTACTTGACCGGAAGCTCCAGCGAGTAGCCAGCCCACGCGTCGGGGTTTTCGCGGAGGATGACGTCGATGCCGCTGAGTGCCGGTCCGTCGGCGGTGTCCTGGATCCGGGTGGCCATGGCGTCGGCGATGTGCTTGGCGAGGGCCTCCGTGGTGGAGAGCTTGCCCTTGAATGCCGGGTGCTCATCGAGGTTCTTGTAGTTCAGGTCCTCCAGGATTTCCTCAAGGATGCCGCCCGCTGCGCCAATGTCCAGAACGATTGCGTCGTCATTGATATCCGGACGGCGGAAGCTGACTTCGGCAACGAACGTGGCCCCGTGGAGGCCCTGCGCTGGGCCGAAGGCTTCGCGGGGAAGGCTGTGGGCGACCATGAAGTGGCGTCGGACGGTCAGGCTGAACATGTACTAATCCTCCGGGGTGGGATAGGCGACCACGTGGCAGAAACCGCCGGGCCGTTCGAACAATTTAACAAGTGTGGTGGGCAGGTTCTGGAACTGGCATTCGCTGGTCAGGAACGTGTCGAACAGTGGGTCTTTCAACTGGTTCGCCGCTTCCTGCAGGCGCTGGGCGTTGCTGCGCCGGTGCCTTCGCGGAAGGGCGACTGCGCCGACCTGGCTGGAGCGGATGTTGAGCCTGCGAGCGTGGAAGTCTTCGCCGAGTGGCAGGGTGACTTCCTTGTCTGCAAACCATGAGAGCTCGATGACGTCGGAGTCGTCTCCGGCCAATTGCAGGCTCAGCTTGAGGCCGTCGTCGGAGGCGGAGCAGTGGAAGACGATGTCGTTGTCGCTGTTCGCGTTGTGGGGCAGGGCGAAATCCACGTCGATGGTTTTCGCCAGTTTGTGCTTCTCCGGGTCCGCATCCACCAGCTGCAGTCGACCGAGCGGATACTTCCGCAGAAGCGTCGCCAGGACGCCACCCACCAGACCACCACCAACGACGGCGACACGGTCACCCAGCCTCGGTCCGGCTTCCCAGAGGGCGTTGATGGCGACTTCGACGATGCCCGTGAGCACGGCGCGACGGGCAGGGACATCCTCCGGGATTGCCGTGAGCTGGCTCGTGGAGACGACGTAGAAGTCCTGGTGGGGATGCAGGCTGAACACAGTCTTTCCCCGCCATTCATCTGGTCCTTGTTCCACTACCCCGACGCTCAGGTAGCCGTACTTGACCGGGCCCGGGAAGTCGCCTTCCTGATTTGGGGCCTGCATCAGATCTGCGACGCGTTCCGGGACGCGGCCTTCGTGGACCACGCGCTCCGTGCCCCGACTGACGCCTGAGTACAGGGTCCTGACTAGGGCTTCGCCTTCTTTCGGCGTCTCGATGGTTTCGGAGCGCAGCTCACCATCGCCCGTCTCCGTGACCCAATAGGCGTGGGCTTCGTGTTCTCGGTCGTGTTCCTGCGAAATCGTCATGATACTTACGAATCTATCGCTGGGGCGCTGCGGACGGAAGTTGGCGTGGATTGATGGGTGCGCCGCCCGCTTTTTGGGCGGGTCCAGAGGGGCTCGTTTTGGGGAACCGGGCCAATCTCGGGTAGCCTATTTCAGTTGGTGACGTGTCCGAGCGGCCGAAGGTGCAACACTCGAAATGTTGTTTGGTGTAAAAGCCAACGTGGGTTCAAATCCCACCGTCACCGCCAATGAGAAAGGCCCTGCTTCCCTTTGTTTATTAGGGAGGCGGGGCCTTTTCTTATGTCTGTATCGAAGCACCGAGACTTCCAGGTCCTCATGCGGTACCCGAGTGACGACCTGCACGGTGGAGACGTCCCGATAATCAGCGATCAGCTCACGCGCCACATCTCAGGTGGTCGGCGGAACCCCTTGCGTCCTGTTGATGCGGAGGAAAGCGATCTCCCTACCCATCATGAATCCGATGGCCGACACAGGGACGCTTACCAGAGCGAGGCCCTGCCACGGGGCGGGCAACAAGAGGAGTAGCCCCACTTCCAGCACAATCAGTACATATATGGCCCACGATGGACCTTTGACGCCGCTCAGGACGCCCACAGCGGCACTCGCCAGCAAGCCCAGCCCCACAACCAGAAAGGACGATGCCATCTCTTGGTGGGGCCGGTATCCGATTAACACCGCAACCAAAACCGTTAGCAGGACCGCTGGGATTAGCATCCTCAGCCAAAACTCACGAAGCGCGCTAGCACTATTCGGTCGCCGTTGACGATGGTTGTCCACTAGCTGCCCTCCAAAGTCGACTTCCCGCAGCCCAGTACATGGCCCCGCACACGCTCAGTCCCATCCAGCGCGTGCAGACCCTCTTTAGCCGCCCGCTGGGCATCCGCCACCAGGCCCGCAAGGAGCGCCCCGACTTCCACCAGCCCCCCTCTGATGCCCCGCCCGTCACCGGGGGTCGAAGCGCCGACCTTCCGTCTTGGACGGCATAAGCGCCAAAATCAAAACAGCCAGTCCACCGACCATCGGAACAAGCCCAACGAACGCAAGCGGACCCGCAAGATTTGCATCATGCAAACGCCGCCAAAGCAACGACAGCTGCGGCACCACAATGGCCAGCCCCAGAACAACGACGAGAATGAAACCTACCACCATGAGACTTCCAGTCGGGGCGTTCACAATACCAGGAGCGGCCTCATAGAACACTTCTTTCCCGGTGGCCGGATCGAAACCCATGGACTGCACATTAGGGTTCTGCTGAGCCCAGGCAGTACTGGCCACGAACCCGATCGTCATCACGAGGTATGGGACCACCATGACCAGGAAAACGAAAAGCTGACTCCACCAGAACTCACTCCGCGAGGCGCGACCAGCGAACTTCGCATACTTGGCAAAGAACCGCTTCACCGACTTACCAAACGATGCTCCATATAGAGGACCAGCCAGCTCGTCCGAACCCGTAACCTCCGCAACGCCTCCGCCTGCAGGTTCAACAGTCTTCATATCCATCTGTCTTCATGTCCTTCCCAGAAACCATCTATAGAAACCAACAAACAACTATCTTCCAAACGCAATCGTTCTGCGCCGCAATAATCTCATCCATAGAAGATAATATGCATGAGCAAAACGAAAAAAACACTGATCAGAAGTCGAAACCTCACGCACCCAGAATCGAATACTTTCTTCCATTAGACCTCCCCGCGAACGCTGCACTTTACGGCAGCTCAAGCAACTTGGGGCATTCAACACAAATCACAGTCACCAACTCAATGCTAACGACGTTCGCCGACAGTCAGTGTCAGGCCAATCAATAGACCGGCTGCTGCACCCGCCCATAACGAACCGTAAGCGACTACGATGACCGGCACAACATGGGAGAGTCCGGCGACAGCCAAGCTTCCTCCTATGATTACAACCCCAAAAGCAACCGCGGAAACAAAATTTGATTTCAAGTAAGTCAACCCGCCCACACATAATACGGCGACCGCAGAAACCACAATGTTTGCCACCCAGACGGAAAGCCCAAACTCCGGCGCTCTTCTAATACATGTAATTAGAACCAGAACACCTGGAAATAGAACCCCCAACCAGTAGTACCATTCGGGGGCTACCCGTTTCGTTGGCACATACGCCTTTTTCTTCGACACTAATTTAGTTCACTTCCACGACTCGTCAACAACGGCATTTGTGCTCAAACCCCTCGCTCCTTCAATACTTCAGCACTCATCCTGCTGCGGCGAGGCCGCCGCGGGATGAGCCGTCGTTGCTTTCAGGTCCGCGTCGTTCAGGGGCCCGCAACCCGGTCGGGTCAGGAGTGTTGAGGGGATTGTTCCCGGCGTAGCAATAGAGGCAGACTCAGCAGCGCGCCCCATGCCAAACCCGGAAAGCGACCTCAACGAGATGTCGCCTCCACCCAAGACCGGAAAATTCACGCCACCACAGAACGGAAAGAAATACTAAGTTCCGAAGTAACCGCCTGCAGTAAGGATGGACTGACCCATAACCCACTGGCCAGCAAGACATGCCATGATCATGGCTGTTCCTAGAATGTAGGTCCCGACGCGAGATCCCTTTCGCATCCGGTGCGCATCAGGCTTTCTACCGGACCGCCAAAAGAGGAAGAGCACAAGAAACACAATGAGCATGGCCATCTGCATTGGAATCCCATTGCCAGAGCGATCAAACCTCCCGTCGTAGGGCATTCGCGTATCCCAAGGGACGTGAGTGAAAACAAACACTGCAATACCTATACAAAGCAATGCGACAATCACGCAAAGTATGTCTATATATCTACAGGCTTTCCTTCCCAATCGCAGATCTTCGTCCGTGAAATCATCCTTTGCCCCCGAATTCCCCTTTGCACCATTCTCATCATCTACCACAGTGGCGCCCCTGTTCCTTGCTTTACAACTTCATTGCCCACAAATTTCACGCTTTCAACGATAGCCCCGGCATGCGCTCCGCCGTAGGCTGCCATGCTGTGAGTCATCCAGCCTGGATTGGGACTCAGTTCCGCGGCCCCTGGGAAGCGTGTAAGCACCCCCCCTCCCAGTCCGTCATAGACCATCTCCGCGGCTCCGTAGCCCTCACCACGAATCGCATGATCAACGGAGCCGCCAGCGAGTGATCCTCCCGCGCCGACACCGTATTGAACGAATGACGAGAACCGACCTGTCAGCGGTTGGGCTAAATAGCCCGCTTGGGAGCCAATGGCTCCACTGACGATACCGCCACCTGCAGCTCCAAGGACGCCCTCGGGTTTCCACTCGTTCGGTGATCGCTGTACAAGGTACATGCCTGTGTTGCCTAGTCCCCCCGATATCCCATTCGTCAGTGCCGCCCGGCCCATCTGCTGGGCCGACAACTGCGACAAGTAACTCCCCGCACCGGCACTGACACGGGACACTCCCGCAGTGACCGCAGTCCCAACACGCGAACCCACAGCCGACACAGCAGATCCTGCCCTGGCCGCACCCGACGCAACCACGGAGCCCGCACGGCCCATCGCAGGAAGCAACTGCGTACTCACCGCCGTACCAGCCCGACCGAGCCCTGCCGTCACAACGCTGCTGACCTTCCCAGCCAACGGCCCTGCAACCACGCCAACGGCACCCGTCAAAGCCACCTGCCCCCAATTGACCGAACCGGTGGTTGCTTTCTGGATGATCGTGTCAGCACCCGCACCGATCAAGGCCAAACCAACCGGCCCACCAACACCGGTAGCCATCAACACACCACCAGCGATCACCATCGCACCACCAGCCAAATACTCCCAGTTGTCTCCGAGCCAGTCTCCTGCTGCTGCGAGGGCGCCGCGGGAGGAGCCGTCGTAGGCTTTCAGGTCAGCGTCGGTCAGGGGTCGCAGGCCGGTGGGGTCAGAGGTGTTGAGGGGGTTGTTTCCGGCGTAGGAGTAGGGGTTGCCGTCCCAGCCCGCGCCCAGGACGGGGGCTAGGGGGTCGGTGGAGAGGAAGCCCCGGGTGGCCGGGTCGTAGGCGCGTTTGCCGAGCCATTCGAGCCCGGCGATGTCGATCCCGCCACCAGCGGTCAGGCCGATCCCGGCGGGCAACGCACCACCGAACCCAGCAGCGGAACCCACCCCTGTACTGGTTCTTGCGGGGCTGCCCGGGTGTGGGGTGGTGGGGGTGCCGAGGACGGCCCAGGGATCGTGCTGGTCGGTGGGGCGGGCGGCACGCCACCCGGGCGCGGTGAAGGCGTCGCCGATGCCGGTGACCCCGCCGGGCAGGGACAACACCTGGGTGGTGTTGGCACCGGCGAGGGTCGGCACGGGCGATGCGGTGTCCCACCACAACTGTGTGCCGTCCACGGTGGCGAGTTCACCGAGCGCGTCGACGTGGAGCCGATGCCTGGACACCTCTCCCCCGTCCCGGTCCCGCCCGATGACGCCGGTGAGGTAGCCGGTGGGGCCCCAGGCGTATTCGGTCCAGGACCCGCCCGGGTTGATCACCCGCACCCGCCGACCCAACCCGTCATACACGTACTCAGTCCGGGCCCCGTCAGGTTCCGTGACAGTGTCAGGTTCCGTGACAGTTAGGAGCTGCCCTGCGGCGTCGTACTCATAGGTGCGGGCCCCGGTGGGGGTGGTTTCGCGGAGCAGCCGCCCACCGGCGTCGTACTCCCACCCCACCACCGAACCGGACGCCTCCGAGTCAGTCACGGTGGTGGTGGTGGCGGAGATCATTTGCCCGGCAGTGTCGTACCCGTACCGGGTCACTGCCCCGTTCCGGGCCAGGCTGGTGATCCGGCCGCCGTCCTCACGACCGATCAACGTCACATCAGCAGTGCCCGGAGGTTTGGTGCCGTTGTCGGCGGTGGTGGTGCGGGTGTGCTCGACCAGGCTCCCTCCCCGATACACCCACTCCTGCACCAGGTCCCCTGCTGTGGCGGTGGTGATCCGCCCGGAGGCGTCGTGGGTGAAGGCCGCGTCCCCGAGCAACGGGTTCGAAACCTTCACGACCCGGCCTGCGGGGTCGTGGGTGTAGCGGGTGATGGTGCCGGTGGGGTCGGTGAACCCGGTCCGGTTCCCGTCACCGTCGTACTCCCACCCCAGCGTCCCGGTCCCGTTCCCGTTGCCGTTGGACTTTCGGGTGAGGAGTCCGCGTCGGTCAAAGCACAGTTCGTGCTCCACCGCATACCCGGGCCCGCCGGTGTGGTCGGTGATGACCACCCTGCGGCCGGCAAGGTCACGGGTGATGGCGGCGATCAGTGCACCGTCCACCGAGGTGGACGCTTCCCGGCCCGCGGCGTCGTAGGCCCAGGTGGTGGTGTGCCCGTCCGGGTCCGTCTGCGAGAGTTGCCGGCCGGCCGGGTCATACGTGGCGGTGGTGACACGGCCGAGCGGGTCCGTGACACTAGCGACTTGGTCCGTGGCCGTGTAGGTGCGGGTCGTGACCCCACCGGTGGGGTCGGTGATGCGGGTGAGGCGGCCGCGGGTGTCGTACTCGAACCGGGTCCTGCCCCCTACCCCGTTGATGGTCCCGGTCAGTTCCCCGGCGGTGTTGTATTCGAAGCGGCGGGTCCCGTACCAGGAATCCTGGGCGAAGCTCAGCCGCCCGACCTTGTCGTACCCGTACCGGGCCGTCCCCTCCCCCGGGGTATGCCTCGCGGTCAACCGGCCACACGCGTCGTAGGCGAAGGTTTCGATCTCCCCGGTGGGCAGTCTCCTCGCGGTGAGGCGCTGGTCCGGGTCGTAGGACAGTTCCGTGACCGCCCCGACCGGGTCAAAACTGCGGAACGGGCGGCCGCAGTGGTCGTATTCGAACCGGGTCACCGCCCCCGTCGGGGAGGTGATCGAGGTGATCTTCCCCGCAGCGTCGCGGCCCAGGACCGTCAACCCGCCCTCACCATCGACCAACTCGACCGGGTTCCCCGCCGCGTCATAAGAGACCAGCTCCGCGGACCCGTCCGCGGCTTCCGTCTTGGTGGGGCGGCCGTACTCATCAAAACTGTAGGTATTCGTGGCGAACGCGTCGGTCAGGGACGCGGTGCCGCTGGTCCGGTCGGTGACGGCTCCGGTGCGGACACCGGTCGGATCCACGACGGCGGTGAGGGCGCCGACTGTGTCGTACTCCCGCACCCAGTCATGCCCGCCCGGGTCCGTGATCCCCACGAGCCGGGAGAGGTTGTCGTGGGTGAACCCCCACGACGCCCCGTCCGGCAACACCGCCGCGGTGAGGTTCCCGAGCTCATCAACCACCCGCTCGATACTGCGCCCGAGCGGGTCGGTGGTGCGGAACAGTTCCCCGTTGGGGGCGTACTCGAACACCGTCCTTCCCCCGTCAGGGGCAACCATTGCGGTGGTCCGGCCCGCGGTGTCGTGCTCAAAAGCCCACACCGCCCCATCCGGGTCCACCCGACGTGTCAGCACCCCGGCAGCGTCGTAACTGAACCGGGTCTCAGCCCCCGACGGGCTCAACGCCGTGACCGGACGGCCCGCCCGGTCCCGCACAATCCTCGCGGTGTCACCTGCGGCGTTGGACGTTCCGGTCAGGTCCCCGAACTCGTCGTACTCAAAACCGATAGTGACCCCGACCGGGTCCGTGACCTGGGTCAGGAGCCCGTCCCGCCATACCAGCTCGGTCCGGCCACCCAACGGGTCCACCACCACGGACGGGTCCCGGGAGACCTCATCGGCGTACTCATACGTCACGGTCGCACCGGACGCGGTGACCAGGGTGGTGATGCGGTCCTGCTCGTCCCACCCATACGTCAGGTCTGCGCCTTCCGGGGTCACGGTCCGGATCTTCCGGCCGCGGGCGTCGTAACCGTGGACCGTGACAGCACCGTCACGCTCGGTCAAAGACACCAGATTCGAATGCCCGTCATAAGACATGGACTGGCGCCGGTCCTCCGCATCCAACACCCCCACCAGGCGGCCCTTGCCATCGGCGACCCAGGAGTTGGACCGGGACCCGTCCTCATCGGAGACCACAGTGACCCGGCCCGGTAAGTACGCGAACCTCGTCCGCCGCCCATGCTGCGTGACCTGCATGATGACACGGCCGGCCTCGTCATACGTGTTTTCGGCTTCCACCACACCCGCGGCCGAGACCACCGAACCGATCAGGCCCTGCTCGTTCCACCGATACACCCTCGTACCGGTCTCCGTGCCCACACTGGTCAGCCGGCCCTCGGCGTCGTAACCGTACTCAACCCGGCGCCCATCCGATGAACGGACCACCCCGACAACACCGTCAACGTAATCGATCTCCACGAACCGGCCCCGCACATGCACCAACCGGTCAACCACACCCGGCCCACCGCCGTCGACCGCTGCCTCCGCATCCGGCGAAGCCGCTGCTTCGCGGTGGGCGGAGATGGTCCGGCCGGGCCCTGCCCCGGTCCCGAGCCACACCCCGGCAGTGGTGTAAGCCCACCAACCGCCCTGGTTATCGGTCACGACCAACACCTCAGTAACACCTGTAGGGACCGAGGTCAGCTCCGCCAGGAACGGTGTGCCGGCATCTTCGCGGGTGAGCCAGTAGTTCTCCCCGACGGCGCGGGCCCAGCCGGCCCCTTCGCGGGGGAAGTCCACCGCCCGGCCGTCGGCCATCACCCAACGGCAGCCCTCATCGGACATAACCAGGTGCTGGTCCAGGACCGAGGCCCAGCCCGGACCAAACACCCCAACAGTGTCCAGGCCCGAGCCGAGGGAGTTATACATCCTTGTGACCGCCAGGTCCGCGGCCGCCCCGGCGAACCCGAGATCGGTTTCGGGTTCAATGAAGTTCCCCGTGGCCGTGTTCACCGGATCGTTCGCGTACCCGGACGAGGGCATCGCCCCGGCCGCGGTGGGCGGGTCAATGACCAACCCGGTCCGGGTCCCCGAAACCCCGGCCGCGGCCAGTGCCTCGTTCACCGCCGCGTCCGAGAGGGTCGAAACCGCGCCCTCGCTGCCGGCGGCAGCGAACGCGTCCGCGACCACCACAGCCCACGCCGCGTCCGCCTCGTTAGCCGCCAGATACTGCCGGAACGCGGTCACCACACCCGCGGCGTCGATCCGGCCCCACCCGCACCGGTCCGCGAACGAAGACAACTCCGACTCCAAAGACCCCGGCACCGACGCAACACCCTCATCCAGGCCACGCGAACCAGCCGCGAAAGTCCGCAACGACTCCGGACGGGCCGAGGAGACCCCGCCCCCAAACCCGCCACCCGGGCCAGGGGTCTCCCGCGACCCCGACACCGGAGACTCCGAAGGGAACGACGGCGCACTGCCGGGCTCCATATTCGGACGGGCCTCCTCACCCCAAAGGTTGTCACCAAACTGCTCGAGCCAGTTGCGGTTGTTATGCCGCCGCACCCACTCGTTGTTCTCCCGGCGCCGGTCATCCTCTTCCCGCGCCTCGGAAATCATGGTCCCCACATACCCGGCCACCGTCCGTAACGCCGCGGCCAGGGACTCCGCATCCCGGGACGCCGTAGCCGCGTTCGCCGCGAACACCTCCGAGAAATGCCCCCGGAAATCCTCCCCCGCCCCGGTCACCAACGGCGTCCGCGACCCCGAATGCTCCTGGACCCGCGACGCTGCGGACTCAAAAGCACCCTTCACCGACTCGGCAACCCCATACACAAACCGGCCATCATCGGAATCCGGCAACAACGGCATCTCAACGAACTCGGTCACAACCACAGCCCCCCACAGCACAAGAACGCGAACAAAACCAACAACCCACACAAACCCGGCACCACAAGACCACCAGCACCACAACCACAAGAGCCGGTGCAACAACAACACAGCGCAACGGCCGGGCAACCACACCACGCATCAGCGCGGCACGATCACCCGGCCCCCACACTCACACCAAAAAAAGAATCAGGCCCCGCCACCAGCAGAGAAAATATCCTGCGAAATCTTCTGCAACTGACCCCGCAACTGCTCCAACTCCTCCCGCGCCTTATCCAACGCAGCCTTTGTCTCCGGCCACGTCGAACCACGGAACTCAGCAGCCAACGGACCATCCCACACATTCGGATCCGACAACACACGACCCTGCGCATCCAACGCCGAAATCTGATCCGTAAACCCACCAGTAATAATCGACTGCACCTGACCAATTGCAGCCTTGGCTTGCTCAGTAGACAACACACGCGACATAGAACTTTCCTCCCAATAAGAACAATCGCAACACCCAAGCCAAACAAACCCAGGCGACCAGACGCCCCCTAAACTACCAACACCACCCAATAAATCCAACAAACAGAGAAATAACTATTGCTTCGTATTTCCGGCTGTGACCTGCGGGATCCTTGCGAGGCAGGATTAGTCCATTCGTGAGCGCAACCCCGTATGATACTCAAGGCACCGTGAACGAATGAGGGGACGATCCATGCCCAGGCAGGCTAGTTTTAACCAGCACCACCCGGGGCGTCGCATCCCCCCGGGCCGCGCTCTCGGCATCGCCTTGGTCGCCCTGGGATTGATCGCGACGACGTCCTGCACCCAGACTCCCGAGCCGGAGCCAGTAACCAACCCCGTCAAGCTCCTTCAGAGCGTGCGCGTGGGCTTGTCCCCTGCCGCCGGAGTCCAGACGATCGAAGGCACCACCATTTCCGTATCCGCTGCGGGTGACTCGTCCGCGGAAAACACCACGTACGACACCGCCAAGGTAGTGGGCGAACTCCCGGTGCGCGTGAGCCTGCAGTACCGCGCCGGGGAAAAGTCGGGCTCCGACCTCGCTGACCTTAAGGGCCACACCGGGCCGGTGGAGATCAACCTGACTCTCGAGAACCTCACGGTCAAACCCCAGAACATCCAGTACGACGCCGCCGGCCAGGCCCGCTCCGACACCGCTTTGGTAGGCGCCCCGCTGACAATCGCCGCGTCGACCAAACTACCCGGCATCCGGGCGGACGACGTAACACCTGGCTCAGCCGACGGCGTCACAGGTACCAACGGAGTCCTGAGCAGTACCGAAGACGGCGCCACAGTTGTCCAATGGGCCACGGTCCTGGCTCCCCCACGTTCCGGAGCGAGCACGACGCTGCGTCTCGCCGCAGACGTGAAGGACTTCCAGGTTCCCGAATTCGACGTCGCTGTTCAGCCTGGCCTCAATACGGACCTCAGTGCCAACGGAGTGCTCTCCAGCGCCTTCTCGTCCGGGACAGGTTCGGAAATGGAGCTGCAGCGCCGGACAATCTCGCTGGTATCGGACGTCAACACGGTCCTGGCCAAGGCCGGGTCCACCATCACCGAGGTTCGCCGGAACCTGCAGGCAACGTCGCAGACCCTCGGCGCCAAGACAGCCGGTGAACTGCGCGATAACTCCCAGGCACTGGCTGCGACCATGTCGGACCTGAAGCAGCAACTGAAGGTTCTGGGCACTGATCTGGAGTCTTCAACCACCGCCACCCAATCCACCACCATGTCCCAGTTGAAGCTGACGGTCTCCGCCGTGGACGCGATGCTGGGCGACACTTCCGCCACACCCCCGGTCGCTCCCATCACTGGTGACGGTTGCACCGCGGAGGTTGCCAAAGCGGCGCCGGCGGCCACCGTGTACTCCAGCGTCCTCACGATGTCCTCACAGCTGGATGCCTACGCGAAAGTCAGCGCAAGCTGCCGGGACACCGTTGCCGGCGCCCTCAAAGCCACAATGGGACCCGAAAACCCGTCCGCTGCCGAATGCGCTGAGCAGGGTTCCATGACCTGCTCTCTTTATGGTTCGGCCGTAACGGTTACCGGAGCGCTTCTGGGTCTGGTGCAAAAGGGCGACGAACTCGTCTCCGGTCTCCAGCCGCAGGTCGTCGAAGGCGCGATCAAAGACCAGGCGACTTCCGCCGTCGCACTTGAAAAAGTGCGCACCGACCTCGATGCGATGCTTGACGGCTCTGGAACGTCCGAGGATTACAGCAAGGCACTGGCTGCACTGGACACGGCCATCAAGTCCGCCGCCGACTCTGCAGCCGCGACGCGGAAAGCAGCCACCGCAGCTCAGACCAGCGTTGACGCCCTCCGGCAGAAACTGCTCGCAATCGCCACCAATGCCAAGGCAGCCAAGGGCGAACTCGGTCAGGGAACCTGGCTGAACGGCTCCATGCTGCAGCAGAACCAGAAGGTGGCGGACGAGCTGTGCAAGCTGTCCGATGACAGCCTCATCCCCGGCAAGGGCAAGCTGTCCACGAAGGACGTTGAGCGGCTGCGTTCCTATCTGACGTCAGTGCCGTGCGAACCGACTGATGAGGACGGCAACCCCTCACCCGGGCTGAATCCGCCCCCGGGCTTCAAAGAGCCTTTGGACGTACGGCTTGAAGGCCAGTCAACTGCCTGGGACGAGGTCCTTGCAGCCACCGACACCACCGCTGCCGACCAGGCAATCGGCCAGGCGTTCTCGGCACTGGAGACCACCTTCGACGACGCCGATACCAAACTGGAAGCCATCAAGGCGGCCGCCAAGACGCTCGACGGCGCCGCAACAGGAAACGTCAACGGCACCAAACGGGGACTTGAGGCGCTGGATGCTGCACTCGCTGGCGCGATTGACTCATCCGGCACCGTGACGACCGCACTCGCGAAGTTGAAGGAGCAGCAGGACGGACTTGGCGAAAAGATCAAGGAATCCCTCCGCGACGTTTCCGCCGAAACCGCTGCCGAGGTCTACAAAACCGTGGGCGAACAAGTGCGTCAGGTTGCCGACATCGGCGATGCCAGCTCTGAAGCCGTGACCACGGCTTTCAACCGGTCCATTTCCGGGCTGAAGTCCACCTCGGACGACGTTGTGAAGGACGCCGAGGGAACGGTCAACAAACAGCGGGACGAGCTGTTGGGCCAGAGCGGTGACCTCACAGCCGCCCTGTCCAAGAGCACACAGTCCTCGCTGGACACCATCGCGTCCAGCACGTCCGGCTCCACCCGCGACGTCGAAGGTGCCAGCGCCCTTCTCGCTTCCAGCCTCAACAAAGTGATGCTGGATCTCGGTGACCGCGCGGTCAACGGCTCGGGCCTGCTCGGCTCCATGGCCACCAGCGCGGCAAAAGCGGACACCGCGGACTTCCAGTTGGCCCTGGCCTCCCAGAATGCGGAAGGCTACGCCAACATACGCTCCCGCGACGTTGCAGGACTTCTCCTGCGCCAGGCCCAGTTCAAGGCCTCGCTCACTGCAGTGGATGAACTGCCGCCGTTCCAACTCGAGGTCCCTGCAGGTGCGACGTCACAGACGCTCTACACACTGAAGATCGGCGGCACCGCGTGAACCCCCGAAACCGTCTCTTCGTCCTGATCGCTGCGGGAGCCGCCGTCGTGATTGCTGCTGCCGTGGTCCTGACCATGACACTGAACCGCCCCACGGAAGCTCCCCGGCCCGATCCTGTGGCCGCAACAGTTCCTGTCGCCCTGAAGGCTGACGGCCTCCCGGCGGACTTTTCGATCGGCGTCGTCATGACGTTCGGCCAGTCCGGGGAGCCCGGTACCGAATACAACCGTGCAGCACAGGGTGCTGTAGTGGCGGCACAGCGTTTCGCCCAAGGCGGGGCGACAGTCACCCTGCCCACCCAGAACGACCAAGGCACTGAAGACGGAGCCCGTGCCGCCGTCGCAACACTCGCCGAGCAAGGTGTGTCCGGCGTTGTCGTAGCCAGCACAGGGCCGCAAGCCCGAGCAGCAGCGAAGGCAGCTGAGGAGCGGGACCTCCCGGTTATCCTGCCTTACAGCGAGGCGTCGGAACCGACTCACACCACGTGGACCACTGGACCAACGGCAGCCTCTGTCCAGGCCGGCCTGGGGACCGCACTTGCCGGCAAGAGCCGCGTGCTGCTGGTCAGCGACGGCGGTCAGGTCCCGGCATCCGTCACTCCCGCTGACACACTGACGCTGGATGGCTTGTCCGACGTGTCCGGCTTGGCCCAGGAAGCTGCCATCCGCACAGGCGACCAGCTTCGGCCGCCGTCCAAGGATGCGCCGGCTGACGCTGAGGGCACACGGATTGCCAACCCCGCAGACGCTGTTGTGGTGTCGGCGGCAACCCCGCAGCGCCTGGCGCGGCTTGTCCAAGCCCTCCAGTCACGCGACGTGTCTGTACCGCTGATACTTCCCGACGGCGCCACCACCCCCGCGTTCGCGTCCTCGCTTTCGGAGTTGGACGGCACTGCGTCAGGACAACTGGTCAGCATTGCGCCGGCAACCGGCGACGCTGTCGCGCTCCAGCAGGACGCCCAAGGGCGGGGAATGTCCGCATTCCTCGCCGGCATCAGGCTGGCTACCGGGAATCCGGAGATCAAGAACCTGACGGACGATACCCCGTTCTCGTCGGACGCGTGGGCCGCGGACGCACGCAGCCATGACGCAGTGGTGGCCTTGGTCCGCGCGGCTGCCCTGGCCGGGAGCAACGACCCCGCGAAGGTCGGAGCGTCGCTTCGCACCATGTCGTTCGGTCCCGGAGAAGGACTCGCCGGACCAGCGCTGGACTTCTCGCAATCCCAAGCGCTCACCGCTGAACCAACCCCGGTCTACGCATCCTCCCAGGACCTTGGTCTCCGTCCGGCGGACGAAAACGCGCCACGGCTCGTCTGGGTACCGGCGCCAGCCAGCCCCTAACCAACCATTCTGTCCCGGCCTGAAGGGAACAGATCCACTACAGGAGGAGCGCCCCGGTGCGTGTGCTGATCGACTTGGACGATCGTCGTTTTGAGTGCGAGGTTGCCCATGCTGCGCCCGCCACCACGCTGTCCGACTTAGTGGAAGCCGCCGGCGGACCCAGGGTTTCGCCTGACGAGCCGGTGTTTGTCAATGAGACAGAGGTCCGGGGTGCCACGCCGCTCTCCGAGCTGATTCTGCTGGAAGGCAGCCGCATCTCACGCGCGCCCTGGCCGGTTCCGGACCGCGTGCGTGGGTGGAGCCTCACGCTGGCCGGCGGCCAGCGCACCGGTGGTGTCGTGAATGTTCCGCAGGGGCGTGACATGCTCATCGGCAGGTCGCCCCATGCTGATCTCAGCCTTCCCACCGAAAGTGCGTCGTGGGATCACTTCCGCCTTCGCCGCGAAGAGGACGGACTGCGGGTGGTGGATGGAGGCTCCACCAACGGCACCTTGGTCAACGGCGAGCCCGTGGGCGAGGACGGAGTCCTGGTCACTCAGACAGCCACCATCACGGCGGGCGGCACGGTCCTTCTCCTACGACCAACCCTGGAGGAGACCCCCGCTCCCGCTCCGGGGAGCCTGCATAACCTGACGCCGGCCTCCACCGCTCCCTTCAACAGGCCACCGCGTCCCGGCCGCGCCCCGGCCGGCGATCCACTGGTTCCTCCGAGTCGCAAGGACGTACCGCCGGCCAACAAGTTCAGTTACATCACGGTACTGGCACCGCTGGTCATGGCGGTTGCGATGGTGATGATCCTGAGGGACATGCGCTTCGCCATGTTCGCCATGCTCAGTCCCGTGATGGCGGTGGGCATGTGGTTCGAGCAGAAGCGCCGCCATGCCCGCGGCCTCAAGGAAGAGGCAGAGCGCTTCGACGGGGCGCTCATGGAGTTCGAACAGCAGATCCGTACGGCCGCAGAGGTGGAAACAGCCCGGAGGCACCGGATGGTCCCCGATCCCGCCACGGTTGTTCGTCGTCCTGCGCTTCCGGCTACCTCACTGTGGCAGCGCCGTGCGGACTCGGACGACTTCCTGGCCCTGCATGCCGGCACCGGTGATGTGCCGTGGCAGCCAGAGGTGGACCGGGCTGCGGGCTCGCGTCCGGACGAAAAAGTCAAGGAATCCCTCACGGCAGCCCGTCTCTTGGCCGCACCCGTTCTGGTGGACCTGACCGACGCCGGCGTGGTGGGCATCGTTGGCTCACGGGACGGCGCTTTGGCGTTGGCCCGCTCCCTTGTCGCCCAGGCCGCGGTGCATGTTGGTCCGGCAGATCTGACGATCGGCGTTTTCTGCGACGCCGGCCGGGCCGATGAATGGGAATGGGCCTCGTGGCTGCCGCATACACGCCAAACGGGCAGCAGCTCGGGCGAGCGGTGGATGTCCGCGCATCGTGAAACCAGCTTGGCCATGCTGCGCATGCTCAAGGACTCAGTAGAGGAACTGCCCACCCCGGCGCTCATGGTGGTCCTCGATTCCGACGTACTCACGGAAGGCAGGGACGCCCCGGCCCGCGCCTTGCTCGGCATGGGCCGTTCCGTGCCAGGCGGCCATATCAACCCGCAGCAGCGCCCACCCCGCGTGGCGGGCATCGTCATAGCGACGTCCGAGGAGCAACTTCCCGCGTCCTGCACCACCATCATCAGGGTTGGGACCGACGCTGCAGCCACCGTGGACCAGCCGGAGGACCTGACCCGGGTGGAGGACGTCATCCTGGCAGGTCTCGACCAGGAAGAAGCCCTGCGCTGCGCCACACGCTTGGCACACTTCGATGATCCCGAGCTCAGCGTTCCCGGGGCTTCCTTGCCCTCCTTGGTGCGGATGCCGGGCATGCTCGGCTACGAGCGCCCCGACGCGGCGACGATCCGCCGGATGTGGCAGGCCCCCACCGGCGTTTCCACACCTATAGGTACCGGCGAAAACGGGCCACTCACCCTGGACTTGGTCAAGGACGGTCCCCACGGGCTGGTGGGCGGCACCACCGGCTCCGGAAAGTCTGAATTCCTGCGCTCCCTCGTAGCCGGCCTCGCTGCCCGCAACGATCCGACCTGTTTGAACTTCATTCTGGTGGACTTCAAGGGGGGTGCTGCCTTCAAGGCCTGTGAACGCCTGCCGCACACCATCGGAACCATCTCCAACCTGGACGAACAGTTGGCAGACCGCGCCCTGATCGCTTTGGAAGCAGAGATGGAGCGACGCCAGCGGATTTTCGCCGAGGCAGGCGAGGGCATCGACAACCTCAACGCCTATTTGGCAACGAACCCGGCCGAGCCGATGCCACGCTTGCTCCTGGTGGTGGATGAGTTCGCCATGCTGGCCAAGGATTTCCCGGACGTGCTCACAGCCCTCGTCAGCATTGGCGCCGTGGGCCGCACCTTGGGAGTGCACATGATCCTGGCGACGCAGCGCCCGGCAGGTGTGGTGAGCGACGACATCCTCGCCAACACCAACCTGCGCGTGGCGCTGCGCGTCCAGAGCCGCGACGACTCCAACAACGTTATTGGCGTCCCAGCTGCCTCGGCCATCGGCAGGGCCCAGATGGGCCGCGCCTTTGTGAAGCTCGGCCAGGACGACATCACGCCCGTCCAGACCGCGCTGGTCACCGGACAGGCACAGCTCGACGGCGGTCCCGCCGTCGATGTTCGCGACATCCGGCAGTTCGGTGTCCCCGCCCCCGCGCCTGTACTTCCACGGTCCGCGGCAGTGGACGAGAACGATCTGGATCTCCTCATCGACGCCGTTGTCGATGCCAATACAGAGGCTGGCTTCGCCCCTCCGCGGCAGGTCTGGCCAGAAGCGCTGGGCGAACGCGTGGAGCTGGACGGCTTTATGGCGGAGGCTTCTCCGGTGCACGCCTCTACCCCAAGGCTTCCGACAGTGGGCCGCGTCCACGGGTCGACCGTTATGGTGACCCTGCTGGACGAGCCCGAGTTGCAGCGTCAGTCCGCAGCCGGATGGGACATGTCCGTGGGCAACCTGATGCTGATGGGTGTGGCAGGCTCCGGCACAAGCACCACTCTGGCGTCCATCGCGTTGGCGCTTGCCAGGGAGGCAGATCCCACCGAACTGGATCTGATGATTCTGGACATGGGCTCCGGGGACCTTGAGATGCTGAAACGCCTGCCGCACACCGTGGCCTACGTAGGTACGGGTGCCGGCGCCAAGGAGCAGCAGGCCCGATTCCTGCGCCATTTGAGCACTGAGCTGGAGAGTCGCCGCGCGGCACCGGGTACGCATCGTCGCATGGTGGTGCTGCTTGACGGCCTGGCATCCCTCCGTGACGAATTCCAGGACTTTGAAGGGCAGCAACTTCTGGGCCTGCTGTACCGCGCATACGCCGACGGCCCGGCGCTTGGCCTGTCCTTCGCCGTGACCACCACCCGCGCCAAAGCGGTTCCTTCGGTCATGAATGAAGTAACGCTCCAGAAGTGGCTCTTCCGGCTCGCCGATAACTACGACTACTCCTCGCTGGGCGTGCGGGCCAAGAATGTCCCCGCGGCACTCCCCGGGCGCTGCGTAGACCCTCGCACCTCCCTGCAAATGCACGTTGCCACACCCGGAATCGGGTTGGAGGCCGCTGTGGATCGCGTCCGGCACAGTTGGGCCGAAGCACCTGCGAAGACCACCGCGATCCGGAGCCTGCCCACCGACGTCACCATGGCGGATTTGGGCGTGAAGCCGCAACTGGAAACCGAGCCGTGGCACATCCCCGTGGGGATCCGCGAGACGGACCTCGCCCCGGCCTTCCTGGAAATCTACGAGGGCGAGCACGCCCTGATCGCCGGGCCGGCCCGTTCGGGCAAGTCCACCTTGCTGCTGGCCTTGGCCGAAGCCGTTACTGGTGTAGCCACCTCCCGGGGTCCGGCCCAGGTCTGGGGCATCTGCGACCGCCGCTCGCCTTTGGCCACGGCCACTCTGGACAGGGTGGCCATCGGCACGGACGAGGTGCCGGCGCTGCTCGCTTCCCTGCGGATCGAGCGCGGACCGGTGTTCCTGCTGATCGACGACGCCGAACGCTTCGAGGACACGGACCAGTCCATTGCTGGGATCGTGGCCTCCGGGCCTCCGGGGCTGTGCATCATCGCGGCCGGGCGAGCCGCTGATCTGCGTGGGCTGTACAGCCACTGGACCAAGACTGTCCGCAAATCGCGCCTGGGCGTTCTTCTTCAGCCGGACGTGAATTACGACGGCGAACTGCTGGGTGCCACACTTCCGCGGAAGGCACCCGTGGCGCTGACCGCCGGACGCGGGTACATAGGGGTGGGCGGGCAAATGTCGCTCATCCAGTCGGTCAGCCCCGGGAGCTGAGCCGACGGGCAGTAGGCGCCTTGCGCTGGGTGGCCTTGGAGAGAACTGATCGACAGCTTTGGAGAGTACGGACATGCAATTGGCACAGACGGGGCAGGCGCTCGGAGCGTCTTACCGCTTCGGCGAACGGGTGGGTTCCGGTGCTGTTGGCGAGGTCTGGACCGTCACTTCGACGGACGGCCGGACGTTGGCGGCCAAAGTGCTGCGTCCGGAGCATGCCGATGATCCGTCCTTGGTGGAGAGGTTCGTCCGCGAGCGATCCGTGCTGTTGGGACTGCAGGACTCCCACATCGTCACCGTGCGGGACATGGTGGTGGAGGGTGCACGGCTGGCCATCGTCATGGACTACATCGCGGGCGGCTCGCTGCGCGACGTCGTCAAGGTTGAAGGCCCGTTGCCGTCCGAAGACGCCGTGAAAGTTGCCGCCGAAATCTTCGATGCCCTCGCGTTTGCCCACTCACGGGGCGTGACGCACCGCGACATCAAGCCGGACAATGTGCTCCTCACCCGCCCCTGGTCCGAGTGTGAAAGCGGCGACATACGCGTGTCCGACTTCGGCATTTCCGACGTCGTGGGCGAGAAAATCCGCCAGACGACGGGCCTGATCGGCACTCCTCAGTACATGCCACCCGAACTCATCAGCCAGGGGCGGTCAGGCCCCGCCGGAGATGTCTATTCCACAGGCGTCCTGCTGTACGAACTCCTTGCCGGGCGCACTCCCTTCGCCGGTCCGGGCACGGACTTCAGCGTGGCTTACCGCCATGTCTCTTCGCGCCCGCCCCGTATTCCGGTGGACGATGCCTTGTGGGGCGTCCTGGATCGGCTGTTGTCCAAAGACCCCGACCAGCGACCGACGGCCGGTGAGGCTGCGTCGACGCTCCGACGCCTTGCGCCCGGGCTTGCGGGCAAGGCCGCTCTTCTCCGGGGGACAGCGCCTGAAGAGTTCGACGACGTCGAACGTCCCGCTACCGTCGTCCGCGGCGCCTTTACCGATGACGAACTTGCAGCCTTCGCAGCGGCCCCACCTGCCGGCGTCGATGCTGTGGCTCCGGACCTGGGGCAGGCCGGCAGCGGTACGATTGCCCGCCCCATGCCGCGCCGTGAAGTCCGCCCACAGGCGGAGGAACGGGCAAAGGAAAAAGACGCGCCCCCGTTCTGGCGGACCCGCAAAGCGCTTCTCCTTGCCGGTGGCGCGGTCTTACTGATCGTGGCCATGGTGGTGGGCTTCGTTCTCCTGTCCCCCGCCGGCCCGCAGGCAGCTCCCACTCCGCCTGGACAACAGTTGTCGGCGCAGTTGCAGGACCCTGCCCTGCCGACCGGGCTCACCATTTCACGAAGCGCCACGTATGAACCTTCCTCCGGTCGGGTCCGTTTAATGGTGTCCTACTCGGCGCAGAAAGCGCCGTTGTCCGGTGAATTCCTGGAGGTCATCCCCGGACTTGCCGATGGCGATGCCTGCCCGGCTGTGACGTGGGATGGTGGCACAGTGAGCCGTAACCAGGCTTCCATCACCGGTTTGGACGTTGCCTGCGGCTGGAAGATGTCCGGCGTGGAGATCCCCGCCGGAGGATCCGTGCAGCTGACCGCCAAGGTGCCGGTGGCGCCCGCGGACCAGAAGGCAATGGATGCCTGGCTCCGCAGCGGGTCGGCCGCGACCACGGCCGCCACGCAGAACCCCGCGGTCAAAGGCACGGCCTACCCGGTACAACGGCTCAAGGGTGTGGAGGTCCGCACGCCTGCCCGCGTTGTCACGCCCAGCCCCCTGAAAATAACGCTGGTTCCGGTGTGGGCGGGCGGTGCCGATGAACTCAATCCGCTCTACGTGAGCCCGGCTTCAGGTAAGCCATCGCAAATGCTCGCGGCGGTGACCGGCGGTGAAAAGGGGGTGCGGTTCGCCGACGGTTGTGGCGGTGCTTTGGCAGTGGACAGCTCAGGACTCACCGTCACCGCTCTGCAGATCACGCCACAGTGCACGGTCCGGGCCAGCGTGGGAAACTTCACCGAACTCCAGTCCGCGCCCTTCGGCATTACCTCCCGGGAGAACTCGGGCGAGTAGCCCCCACCGCCGAGGAGTTAGATCTCAGCACTTCCCAAGGCATGGGATCTAACCCTTCGGCGCAGCCAAGAGTAGATTAATCGCGGATGCCATCAGACACACTCGGAATCTGCGGACCGCGGAGGCAATCATGGCCGGGACCACTAACACAAGCAAAAGCACCGACTACGCGTTCGTCACCGTGTGGCGCGTGGCCGGCACACGCGAGGAAGTGGTGAGCGTCCTCGGCAACGCAGCGACGCTCAAGCAATGGTGGCCCTCCGTTTATCTCACGGTCACTAATGTCGCCGACGGCGGACCTGACGGCGTTGGCGCCAGCTTCGACCTCCACACCAAGGGCTGGCTCCCATACACCCTGCGCTGGCGGCTCACCGTTACCGAACCTGTGACCCTCGACGGCTTTGCCCTCACGGCAACAGGGGACCTTAACGGAACGGGCCGCTGGCGGTTCGAGACGGATGGACCTGAAGTCGTCATCACCTACGATTGGCGGGTCAGCGCAGCCAAACCACTGCTCCGTCGGCTGAGCTGGCTTCTCAAACCCGCCTTCTCTGCCAATCACCACTGGGCCATGGCGCGCGGCGAGGAAAGCCTCAAACTGGAGCTCCGCCGTCGACGTTCCATGCCAGGAGCCAGGGTGCCTGAACCGCCGAAACCCACGTTCGTCCGGCGCGCGAGGGGTTAGCTCCCGCCCCTTTGGCTCTTCCAAAGCCCCGAGATCCCGCCCCTCGGCGCAGGTATCCACATAGCCACCCATCCGAGGCCTGTTCGGCGCCGAACTCCCGATAGAATCAAGACGCCGACAATCAAGCAGCCAAAGAGATCAGGGAGGACCACGTGCGCTCATCGCGGACCAGGGCTCCCTTCCATGCGTTGCGGTCGGGCGTCATCTCGCTTGTGGTGGTTCTTCTCGCTGCAGGGGCGCACGTTGCGGGCGGCGGAACGCTGCCCACAGCTCCGGTCCTGCTGGCGCTCGTAGCGCTGACAGCCCTGGTTGCCACGCTGGCTACCCGTTTCAAGTTGAACCTCGTTACCATGGCAGGCCTCCTGGGCGCGGGACAATTGGCACTTCACGAGGCCTTCACCGCGTTGAGCCCCATCACGGCCATCGGTCCGGGGGCAAACCACCACCTCGGCGGCGAATCCTTGAGCCCCGGGGTGGACATCGCAGCGACGCACACCCATGAGCTCGGGACAGCTTTTGGCGCCATAATGCTGGTGGGCCACGTCCTGGCTACCTTTGCTTCTGCCGTCATTCTGACCAAGGGCGAGGACGCCCTCTGGCAGCTCGCAGCCTGGCTCCGGCCCTTGCTGGCGCTGCCCACCTTGGTGTTCAGGCCCGACGCCGGCGCCTCGCCTGTCGCACCGGGCACGCCCGATGTCTTCATCCCCCGCCCTTGGCGGAACCTCAGGCAAGACAGCCGACGCGGCCCGCCCGCCGTCGTCGTACTTCCTTAGTTCCGCCCGGCACCACGGCGTCGCAACAGCGCGCCGCAAACGCAAAGCCTTTGCATGGTGACGGGCCCCAAACCCGTACCCCCGCGCCGCTTCCGCCGGCGCCCCCGAAAGGCAATCCCATGAACAAGTCCGCCCTCCGTCGCACCCTTTCCGCCACCGCTGTCGCCGGTGGAACTGCCGCCCTGATGATGGCCGGCCTGGCCGGAGCCTCAGCGCATGTTGGGGCAGATCCCAACAAGACTGCTGCAAACTCCTACGCGCTGGTCACCTTCGGCATACCCCACGGTTGCGACACCTTCGGCACCACCAAAGTCGCCATCTCACTGCCCGAGGAATTGAACGACGCCCAGCCGACTGTCAACCCGAACTGGACCGTTGAGAAGGTGACAGAGACCCTCGCCGAACCCAAGAAGCTGGATGACGGCACCACCATCACCAAGAGGACCAGCCAGATCGTGTACACGGCCAAGGCACCGCTGGATCCGCACCTGCGCGATGCACTGGTCCTGTCAGTCAAGCTGCCGGATGCAGCGGGCAAGACCATTTACTTCCCCACTTTGCAGACCTGCGAGCAGGGGCAGACTGACTGGTCCGAGATCGCCAAGGAGGGGCAGGATGAGCACGAGCTCAAGGCCCCGGCACCGTCGGTCACCATCACCGCCGCTGCCGCGGAAGGCGACCACCACGCTGCCACAGCAGTCTCCACCGAGCAGGCCTCCGCGGTCACCGACGACGGCTCGCAGGCACGCAGCTGGGCCGGCCTGATCGCCGGCATCGCTGGCCTGGGTCTGGGCGGTGCGGCCTTCTTCCGCAGCCGCGCGGCCAAGCCCGCAGTGGCCAAGGCTGATTCCTCGAAGTAATTGACGCTGGATTGGCGTCCGGAAGATCACGATCCGGGCGCCAATCCATGCACTTGGCCGTGGCTCAATTGACTCGTGTCACGGCCAACGCAAGGCTGGTGCCCATGTGGACTCAGCGCATTAAAACAGGACTTGTGACGACGACGGCGGCCGCTTCGCTGCTGCTCCTGGCCGGCTGTGGGCCCAGCCCCAGCCCGGCGGGAACAAGTAGTGCCCCGCCCACCACTTCGACTCCGTCGGCCTCGGCGACGCCCAGTTCACCTTCTGCAACGGCTACAACGACGCCATCGTCGTCGGCCACTGCCACGTCAGCAGACTCCACCCTGTGCAAAGCTGCGTCATTGACTGCGGCCACTGACTCCACCGGCGGCGGAGCGGCGGGCAGCATCTACGAAAAGTTGATCTTGACGAACTCCGGGAGCACCAGCTGCATCCTGGAAGGCTTCGCGGGTGTCTCCCTGACCGCCAATGCCAGTGGTGAACCGATCGGCGAACCGGCAACCCGTGAAACCACCACCCCGGTCACCAAGATCGAACTGGCGCCGGGCAAGTCGGCGTGGGCTGAAATCCGTTACACGCAGGCCGGTAACTACGGCGATTGCACCAAGGTCCCAGCGGCCGGCTTCCGTATCTACCCGCCGAACGACACCGCATCGCTGTTCGTCGCCGAGCCGCACGATGCGTGCAGCAACGCCGGCATCAAGCTCCTGACCATCACCGCGTTCCAGGCAGTCTGACCTTGTCCCTACGGCTCCGGCTTATTCTGTCGGGGCCGTGGGGCATGATGGAGGAATGCAGCAGCCGCAGGCGTCGGATGGCGCCATCAGCCGTTTCAGCCAGGCAACCAGGGAATGGTTCCTCGGCGCTTTTTCCGAGCCCACGCCCGCGCAGGACGGGGCCTGGAACGCGATTTCATCAGGCTCGCATGCACTGGTAGTAGCCCCCACCGGTTCCGGTAAAACCCTCGCGGCTTTCCTGTGGGCCCTGGACCGGCTGCATTCCACGCCGTCAGATGCACTACCGGGGTTGGAATCCGTCCCAGCGAACGGCAAGGGTCGCGCCAGGCGCCCCAAAACGAAAACACGCGTCCTCTATATTTCACCGCTCAAGGCGCTGGGCGTAGACGTCGAACGCAACCTGCGCGCACCTCTGATCGGCATCACGCAGACCGCCAAGCGTTTGGGGCTGCCCGCTCCGCTGGTCACCGTCGGCGTCCGTTCAGGAGATACGACGGCGGCGGATCGCCGCACGCTGTTGACCAACCCTCCGGACATCCTCATCACCACACCGGAGTCCCTGTTCCTGATGCTGACCTCCCGTGCCCGGGAGACGCTCAGCGAAGTGGACACCATCATCATCGACGAAGTGCACGCTGTGGCCGGCACCAAGCGCGGGGCACATCTTGCCGTTTCCTTGGAGCGCCTCGATGCCCTGCTGCCTAAACCTGCTCAGCGCATCGGACTCTCAGCTACCGTCCAACCGCGTGAATTGGTGGCCCAGTTCCTGGCGGGCCAAGCACCAGTGGAGATCGTGGCACCCCCGTCCAAGAAGAACTGGAACCTTACTGTCACAGTTCCTGTAGAGGACATGTCGGACCTGCAGGGGGCGGCCGGAGCGTTCGATTCCGGCCCCGCGTCTGGCCTGCAGCCGCAGGCCTCCATCTGGCCCCACGTGGAGGAACAGATCGTTGACCTGGTCCTGTCCAAGCAATCCACCATTGTCTTCGCCAACTCCCGGCGCCTTTCCGAGCGCCTGACGGCACGGCTCAATGAAATCTACGCCGAACGCCAGTTGATGGCGGTTGGCGGTGGAGATTGGGCTGGCTCCGGGACGAACCCCGGCGTTCCGGCGTCCACCGCCACCCCGGCCCATATGATGGCGCAGGCGGGGAGCACTACCGGCGCAGATCCCGTGCTGGCGCGCGCACACCACGGCTCCGTTTCCAAGGACCAGCGCGCCATGATCGAGGACGACCTCAAATCCGGCAGACTGCGCTGCGTCGTGGCAACCTCGTCACTGGAACTCGGCATCGATATGGGTGCCGTGGACCTGGTCATCCAAGTGGAGTCTCCGCCGTCGGTGGCCAGTGGCCTCCAACGCGTGGGGCGTGCCGGCCACCAGGTGGGCGAGATTTCCGAGGGCGTATTGTTCCCCAAGCACAGAGCTGATCTCCTGCACACCAGTGTCACAGTGGAACGCATGCTGAGCGGGCAGATTGAACGCTTGAGCATCCCCACCAATCCCTTGGACATCCTTGCCCAGCAGACAGTCGCGGCAACCGCGTTGGGAAGTATCGACGTCGAGGACTGGTTCAGCACGGTTCGGCGATCAGCGCCGTTCGCGAGCCTGCCCCGCTCCGCGTTTGAGGCCACGCTGGACCTGTTGGCGGGCAGGTATCCTTCCGACGAATTCGCTGAGCTACGGCCCCGGATCATCTGGGATCGACACGCAGGGACCATCGAGGGCAGGCCCGGCGCCCAACGCTTGGCTGTTACGTCGGGTGGAACCATCCCGGACCGCGGGCTGTTCGGCGTGTACATCATCGGTACGGAAGTTGAGGGATCGTCCTCCCCCGGCGGCACAGACGGAAGTGAACCCACAGCTTCGGCTCGCGCAGCCAAGGGCGGACGCCGCGTTGGCGAGCTCGATGAAGAGATGGTGTACGAGTCCAGGGTGGGCGATGTCTTCGCCCTTGGAGCCACCAGTTGGAAGATCGAGGACATCACCCACGACCGCGTACTGGTCTCCCCTGCCTTTGGCCAGCCCGGCAAACTCCCCTTCTGGAAGGGCGATTCCCTGGGCCGTCCGGTCGACCTCGGACGGGCGCTCGGTGCCTTCATCCGCGAACTCTCCGCGGCCGATGAGGCGCCTGCCATGGAGCGCTGCCAGGCCAGCGGATTGGATGCCTTCGCTGCCAGCAACCTCCTCCAGTACCTCAGGGAACAGAAGGACGCTACGGAGATAGTGCCCAGCGACAGAACGCTGGTGGTGGAACGGTTCCACGACGAGCTTGGCGACTGGCGCGTAGTCCTGCACAGCCCCTTCGGAATGCCTGTCCACGCGCCGTGGGCCCTGGCCGTGGGCCAACGGCTCCAGCAGCGGTACGGTCTGGACGGCTCTGCGATGGCAGCTGACGATGGCATCGTCCTCCGCGTGCCCATGATGGAAGACGAGCCTCCCGGCGCGGAGCTGTTCCTGTTCGACCCTGAGGAACTGGAACAGATCGTCACCGCAGAAGTCGGCGGCAGCGCACTGTTCGCCTCACGGTTCCGTGAGTGCGCTGCCCGGGCCTTGCTGTTGCCCCGTCAGAATCCCGCAAAGCGCCAACCGCTGTGGCAACAACGGCAACGCTCAGCCCAATTGCTGGACGTCGCCCGAAAATACCCTTCATTCCCCATCGTGCTCGAAACGGTGCGTGAATGCCTGCAGGATGTTTACGACCTCCCCGCGCTGAAGGACATTGCGGCTTCCGTGGAGCGCCGTGAACTCCGGATCGTGGAGACCACAACACAGCAACCCTCCCCCTTCGCGAAATCGCTGCTCTTCGGCTATGTGGCCCAGTTCCTCTACGAGGGCGACTCCCCATTGGCGGAACGCCGGGCTGCTGCCCTTGCCTTGGACTCCACGCTCCTCAACGAGCTCCTTGGCCGCGTGGAATTGCGCGAGCTCCTGGACGCGGCAGTCATCGATTCCACGGAAATGGAGTTGCAGCGGCTGGCTCCTGACCGGCGCGTGCGTGGGATGGAGGGCGTCGCAGATCTCCTACGGTTGCTTGGTCCGCTCAGCGTTGAAGAAGTGGCGGAACGGCTTGAAGGAGTGGAACCAGCTGAAGTTGAGGGCGTAGAAGAACTCAAGGAAACGCCGCCGGCCGCGCCACCAGGCACGGTCACCGATGCCGGATCCCACCTCGCTGCCCTGCAGAAAGCCAACCGTGCGCTCAAGGTGACCATTGGCGGCGTCGAACGCTTCTCTGCAGTGGAGGATGCCGCGAGACTTCGCGACGCAATCGGCGTTCCCTTGCCTATGGGTGTGCCGCTGGCCTTTATCGAGCCGGTCCATGATCCTTTGGGTGACCTCGTTTCGCGGTATGCCCGCACGCACGGGCCCTTCACTGCATCGGAAGCTGCAGCCCGGCTTGGCCTTGGCGTCGCTGTCGTTAATACTGCGCTGAAACGCCTTGCCGGGGATGGTCGCGTGGTGGAAGGTGAGTTCCGTCCGCACGTTGTCGCCCCCAAGGCCACAGCGGAGGGAGCAGATCCCGAGTTCATGACGTCGGATGCCCCGCCGTCCAGCGAGTGGTGCGATGCCGAGGTCTTGAGGAAGCTCCGGCGTCGTTCCCTTGCTGCACTCCGGGCCGAAGTGGAGCCTGTGGACACAGCCGCCTACGGCCGGTTCCTGCCGGCCTGGCAAAACGTCACCGCGCCCGGCAAGTCCAGAAGCCAGGCGTTGCGTGGATTGGACGGCATCATCACGGCCGTGGACCAACTGTCCGGCGTGCCAATCCCCGCATCAGCCTGGGAGCCCTTGGTACTGGCGAGCCGGGTGGCGGACTACAAACCGGCCATGCTCGACGAACTGATGGCCGCAGGCGAGCTTCTCTGGTCCGGCGCCGGGTCGTTGCCCGGGAACGACGGCTGGATCAGCCTTCATGTGGCCGATTCCGCTGAGCTGACCCTCAACCCGTCCCCGGAGTTCGAACCCGGCGATGCCCAACAGCGGCTTCTGGAACACTTCAGCGCGGGCGGTGGCTATTTCTTCCGGCAACTCACGGAAGTGGCAGGCGGCATGGATTCGGTGTTGAGCGACGACGCCGTGGTTTCTGCCCTGTGGGACCTTGTGTGGGCCGGCCGGGTTACGGGAGACACTTTTGCTCCCGTGCGTGCCATGATCGCCGGCGGCAAGACCGCACATCGGCAGGTGGCCAAGGCACCGAGGGCGCGGGCTCCGCGCCTGAGCAGGTTGGGCCGCTCCCATGGAACAGGCCTCCTGGGCTCTCCCGGACTCACCGGAGGCCGCTACGGTTCGGTCTCAAGTGGTATCGCGCCGGCGCCGCCTTCGGCTGTAGGCCGCTGGTCCGCTTTGCCCGCGCCGGAACTGGACCCCACCATCCATGCCCGCGGCACGGCTGAGCTGCTGCTGGACAGGTACGGCGTGGTGACCCGGGGCTCGGTCATGGCCGAGAACATCATTGGCGGCTTCGGGCTCATGTACAAAGTGCTTGCCCGGTTGGAGGAGGCTGGCCGGTGCCGCCGCGGCTACTTCATCGAGCATTTGGGGGCTGCCCAATTCGCTGTCCCCGCGACGGTGGACAGGCTGAGATCGTTCACGGAGGATGCCCGTATTTCCAAGGCAGAGCCTTCGGCCTTGGCGCTGGCCGCAACAGATCCGGCCAACCCCTACGGCGCCGCCCTGCCTTGGCCTGCCTTGTCAGTCGACGCCGGGTCCGGGCACCGCCCGGGGCGGAAGGCCGGAGCCCTGGTGGTGATGGTCGACGGCGTGTTGGTCCTTTACGTCGAACGCGGCGGCAAGACGCTGCTCACCTTCAGCCAGGACGATGCCGTACTGGCACTTGCGGCCCAAGCCTTGGTGGATGTGGTGCGCCGCGGTGCCGTGGACAAGCTCTTCATGGAGAAGGTCAACGGACACGACCTCCTCGAAACCCCTATTGCCGTTGCCCTCGCGGCCGCCGGCGCCTACTCCACTCCGAAGGGACTCCGGATCCGTGCCTGAAGGCGATTCCATTTGGCGCGCCGCCTCGCATCTGAACGAGGCCTTGGCCGGGCAAACCATTACTGCCTCCGACTTCCGTGTGCCCCGTTTCGCCACCCTGAACCTGGCGGGGTGGACCATGACCGAAGTGGTCCCGCGGGGCAAGCACCTGCTGATGCGCCTCACCGGCCCGGTTGACGGGGAACCCGGCGCCAGCAGGAAACCCCGGGCCCTGACCATCCACTCCCATCTGAAGATGGAGGGCAACTGGATGATCTATCCGCCGGGTGGTCGCTGGACCAAACCGGGCCACACGGCGCGGTGCGTGCTCCGCACGGCCTCGGCGGACGCCGTCGGATTCTCGCTGGGTATCCTGGAAGTGGTCCCCACAGCTGAGGAAGAAAAGATCGTCGGTCACCTGGGTCCGGACCTGCTCGGCCCGGACTGGGACGAAGTGGAAGCACTGCGCAGGCTCCGGGCCGAACCGGACATCACCGTAGGGTTCGCCTTATTGGACCAGCGGAAGCTTGCCGGGATCGGCAACATCTACCGCTGCGAAGCGTGCTTCCTCTCCGGCATCCATCCCGCCTTGCCCCTCGGAGAAGTTCCCGATCTGGCCAAGACGGTCAACGATGCCAAACGCCTCCTCGGCGAAAACCTGGGTCCAGGACGACGGACCACTCTTGGACCGCGCGCGATGAGGCCCGGGTACTGGGTTTACGGCAGGGAACGCCAACCCTGCAGGCGCTGCGGGACCACCGTCCGGCGCGGTCTCTTGGCTGGCCCGGACGGAACTGAGGAACGGGATATCTACTTCTGCCCGCGCTGCCAGCCGGCCCCGTAATCACCCAGCCGCCCAAAGTTTTCCAACGGTCCGCGAACAGTTGCTTGCCGCCGTCGGTCCCTTTACGCCATCCGGCGGTCAAGCGGCGGGAGCGGCCTCCACGGCTTCCGTGGGGGCCGTTGCCTCGGTCTTTTCCGGCACCATGAATTTCGGCAGCAATACCTGCACGATCGGGCCAATGGCGAGGGCATACACAACGGTTCCAACACCAACCGAGCCTCCCAGCAGGAAGCCCACAGCCAGGACCACCACTTCGATGCCGGTGCGGACCAGCCTGACGGACCATCCCGTGCGGCGGACCAGGCCGGTCATCAGGCCATCGCGGGCACCGGGGCCGAGCCTGGCGCCGATGTAGCAGGCCGATGCGATGCCATTGAGGATCACGGCTCCGGCGAGCATGGCGATCTGTCCGCCGAGATGGGAGAACGCCGGGATGAGCCATAGCCCAAGGTCGGCAAAGAGCCCCACCAGGACAGCATTGGCGATGGTTCCGATTCCGGGCATTTGCCGCAACGGAATCCAGAGCAGCAGGACGAGGAAGCTGACCGCGATAACCACGACGCCGATGCTGAAGCCGGTCTTCTGGGACACGCCTTGGTGGAACACGTCCCAGGGGTCCAAGCCAAGGCCCGCCCGGATGAACATGGCCAGGGAGATGCCATACATCGCGAGGCCGATCAGGAGTTGTGTGATTCTTCGGGTCATCATGGAATACATCTTCCAAGGAAACTGGCCTTGTATTCCATAGCCAGTTTGGAATACTGGTCTTATGTCCGGCTCATTGAATCCCACTGCCCTCGCCCGCCTCATGGGCAAATGGAACTCCGGCGCCCTGCCCGCCTACCGCGAGCTGGCCGACGTCGTACGTTTGCTGGTGATGGACGGGCGCATCCCGCTGGACGTCGCACTGCCCAGCGAACGCGCGCTGGCGCAGACACTTGGCCTCAGCCGCACCACCGTTACGGCCGCGTATGCGAGCCTGCGCGAGCAGGGCTTCCTCACCGCCGGGCAGGGCAGCCGCGGCAGGACCTGCATCCCGCACCGGACGGTACCAGTCAGCGCGCCCGGGCTCGCGGTTCCGGACGGACTGTTGGACCTTGCCTACGCCTCACTGCCAGCAGCAGGCGAGGTGGTGCATCGGGCGTTCGCTGACGCGCTGACCGAACTTCCCGCACTTCTCCCGGGTTTTGGGTACGACGCCGTCGGAGTGCCGGCCCTGCGTGAAGCCATCGCGGAAAAGTACACAGCCGAGGGCGTGCCCACATCCGCCGGCCAGATCCTGGTCACTTCCGGTGCGCAGCACGCCCTCAACATCGTGCTGCGGACCTTGGCTGCGAAGCAGGACCGCGTCCTGGTGGAGCACCCCACCTACCCCAACGCACTGGACGCCATCCGCTCTGCCGGATGCAAGCCGGTTCCGGTCGCTTTGCCAGCCGGCACCTCACCCGCCTGGGACATCGATGCGATGGTGGCCACCATGAACCAGCAGAGGCCCGCGATGGCCTACCTCGTCCCCGACTTCCACAACCCCACGGGTCGCATCATGTCCGATCTGCAGCGGCGGCGACTCGTGCGCGCGGCCACGTCGTCCGGGACTGTGCTGGTGGTGGATGAGACGCTTCGCGGGTTGAACCTCGACGACGTCCGCACCGCGCCGATGTCGGCCTTCAGTCCCGCCGTGGTGTCTATTGGCTCGCTCAGCAAATCCCACTGGGCGGGTTTGCGGACCGGATGGATCCGCGCTGATGAAGCCTTGATTGCCCGCTTTGTGGCGACGAGGACCGTCATGGACCTCGGCGGGCCTGTGGTTGAGCAGTTGGCCGCCGCCCGGCTGGTCAGATCGTTCGCCGAGCCGTTGGACGCCCGCCTTGAGGAGCTCCGCCACAACCGGGATTCGTTGCTGGGACTGCTTGCGGAGCACCTGCCGGAATGGGAGGCCGAGCGCCCCCGGGGCGGGCTGACCGTCTGGTGCCGCCTCCCCTCTCCATGCAGCACGGCGCTGACCGTTCTGGCACCGGACTTCGGGCTCCGCTTGGCAGCCGGGCCCCGCTTCGGGGCGGGTGGCGCCTTTGAACAGTACCTGCGCGTCCCCTACACCTTGCCGCCGGAGCAGTTGGAGTCCGCCGTCCGCGCGCTTCGCGCCGCCCAGGACAAGCTCGACGCCTCGCCCCACCTCCGCCGGACCCTCAAGTCCGAGCGGACCGACGCCGTCGCGGTCGCTTAATGGGCCGGCCGGCCTGCTGTGCCCATGCGCTGCTTCGCCGTGTTGCTGCCGGGACCGACGGGTACGTGCGAGGTTGCTTTGGCTAATCCGAACAGTGGCATGCCGTTGTACACCACCTCAATGCCAGATGCCGGCACCTGGTAGGTCTCGTGCCACACGCCGACGTCCCCGCTGCCGGCGATCTCCTTCATGAATTTCCGCCATGGACCCAGATGAGGCGAATCGCGGTCCGCAGCAAAGCGCCTCAGATGCTCGGGGCTTTCCCAGTAGCTAAGCAGGATGGTGGTCCGCCCAAACCACTGCTCGCTTCCCAGCAGGCCAGCCTCCGGGTTGGCAGCCAGGTGCCGCATCATGGTGGGCATGGCGGACGCGACCTTCGCTACGCGGCCCGTCTTCCACCACTTGTTGGCCCGCATCCCAATGAGGAAGACGGTCACGGTCCCGCGCCCAATGTCCGCAGTGAAGCGGCCGGGGAAAATCTCCTGTGCCATGTGAATCCTTCAGTCGGGGAACCGCGAAGTTCCTGAAGCCAGGTTTCGTAACATCGTTATGAAACAATGTTATGAAACACTTGAAGGCATGGCAAGACCCATCGTTCATGATCAGCACGTCCAGCAGAGGCTTCTGGCGGTTACCGCCGAACTCGTGGACCGTGAGGGGCCCGCCCGCGTGACCCTCAGGGATGTGGCCGCCGCGGCAGACACGTCCACATCCGCGATCTACTCGCTCTTCGGCGGTAAGGCGCAACTGTTGACGGCCGCCGTCGACGACGGTTTCCGATCCTTCGGCGAATCCCAACGTCACGCCGCCAAGGACGGGCTGCTGGGGCTTGGCCGGGCCTACCGCGCGTGGGCGCTGGAGCACCCGGCCCTCTACCGCCTCATGTTCGGCGGCGCGATGGCCGCCTACGTCGAATGCAGTCCGACGCCGGAGGTCGCCTCCGACTCGATGCTCCCCCTGGTGGACGCAGTCATCGCGGCGCAGTCAGGAGGGAAGGTCCGGACCCAGAACCCCGCGGTGGTGGCGATGGCCATCTGGGGACAAGTCCACGGACTGGTCAGCCTCGAGCTGGCACAAATGAACGATCCCGCGACGGACTGGGCCGGAATCTACGAGGCGGCCCTGGAATCCGTAGCCCGGGCCTGGGCGCCGTAGGCCCCGACGAACCTACCCGTACACTCTCTCCAGGAATCCGCCCCAGGCCTTGGCCGTGAGTTCGGAATCGCCCGAGCCACTGAACTCGTGCACCGTCATGCCCACCGGGGCGCCGAAGGCATTGCGCCCAAAGAACCGGTAGAGAGTATCCCCGGTCCGCAGCCCAAGGAAGTTCTCGTTGGAGAAGTCGACCTCCCCGCTGAGCTGCCCCACGCCGTCGACGTCCGCCTCGAAAGTAGAACCAGCAGCGACACCCTCCACGCCCAAGGCCCGCTTCAGCTGCACGAAACCCTCAGGCGTCTGCGAGGAGCCGGGAGCCTGGATGTCCGTGAACACCACCGGTTTGCCGTCGAAGTGTTGCAAGTACTGGCCCAGGGTGTGCAGGTAGAACTCGGTGTGCTTGCTTGCGCCGTCATACTGTTCATCCCAGTTGTCAGCGAAGATCCCGCTGTGGACGTAATGCAGCTTGGCGCGGCCGCCCTCCACAGGCTCCAGGACGTGTTCCAGCTGGTTGAACCACCCGTCCGGACCGTCCATGCGGGACACCAGGTGGCGCGGGTATTCCTCGACCGTTTTCACGTCCGGCCACTGATCCGTGGGGAACATCCACGCCGGAGTGTCCTTGGTGACCGCCTGCCACACCCGCTCGGGAGTGCCTGGCAGTTCGACGTCCGCTTCGATTTCGAATTTCCGGTTATCAGTCATTGCTTTGGTCCTTTTCTGCTGCTTGCTCCGAGGAGTCTTGGTCCGTTGAAGGGGTCTTAAGTGCGGGGTGAAGTACGACGACGAGCCGGTGCTTGCGCGCCCCGCCCGCCACCGCGGCAGCACCGCCGTCGTGGTACTTATCCACGAGTTGGGTCACCGCCACGCCGAGCTCTTCCGCGAACGCTGCGCGTTCCGCGGCAGAGCGGAAGGTGATCTCCCCGTCGATCGCGAAGCTGGCCAGCTTCTTCTTAGCCACGGCAGCACCGGCGATGAGCTTGCCCATCTCCTGCACGGTTCGCGAGGCAAGGGAGAGAAGCCAGAAAGCGGAGAAGCGATCGGCGAAACGACGAGGATCCGGCGCCACAGATGCCAGGGCGGCCGGGGAGATCAGGTACGACGCCGCCGTCGCACGCAGTACGCGCTCGGTAACGTTGCCTTTCCTGCGCTCTTCCACCAGCTCCACCAAGCCATGACGTTCCAGGGCCTTGAGGTGGTAGTTCACCTTCTGCCGCGGCAACCCGACCCTGGCGGCCAACTGTGTGGCGGACGCCGGCTCGGACAGCTCCCGCAGGATGCGCGTGCGGATCGGGTCCAGCGACGCTTCCGCCGCGGCCGGGTCCTCGATCACTTCGATGTCCAACATGCCTCCAGTATGCTTACCGACAACTTTTATTGTCAAGAACTTTTTTCTCGTCGGTACTGTCGTTGCGACGCCCCGTTGCGAGGCCCCGCAACGAGGCCCCGGTAGAATTGTCCGGTGATGCAATCCCCCCTCCCCGTGCGCGACGGCGTGAACGCGACCCGCCTCCGCCTGCCGGACGAGGGCCCGTGGACCACCGCAATGGACTACATGATGCACCGCTGGGGACACATCGACCCCCAAGGCATCGAGGATCGTTTCGACGCCGGCGAGATCGTGGGCGAGGGCGGAGTACCCCTTGATCGCAGCACCAAACTGGAGGACCACACCTTCATTTGGTACTACCGGACCCTCCCACCAGAGACGCGCCTGCCCGTCGAGATCAACATCCTGCACCAGGACGAGCACATCCTGGTGGTGGACAAGCCGCACTTCCTCCCCACCACCCCCGGCGGCACGTACATCCAGGAATCCGCGCTGGTCCGGCTGCGGAACCTGCTGGACCTCCCGGACCTCATCCCCATGCACCGCCTGGACCGCATGACCGCCGGACTGCTGCTGCTCTCCACCAACCCGGAGACGCGCGGCAAATACCAGGTTCTCTTCGAGAAACGCCAGGTCCACAAGGAATACGAGTGTGTGTCCGCCGCGACGCCCGCCGCAGGCTATCCCGCCGTCGAGTTCCCGGCCGTGGTCCGCAACCGCATGACCAAGTCCCGCAGTTACCTGCTGGCCGAAGTGATCGACGGCGAACCCAACGCGGAAACGCGCATCGAACAAACAACAACGTTCGACGCCGGCACTCACCAGCGCGCGCTGTACCGGCTGGAACCCCACACTGGAAAAACCCATCAACTTCGCGTGCACATGGCCTCGTTGGGGCTGGGGATCATCAACGATGCCTTCTACCCGGACCTGCTGGACAAGGCGCCGGATGACTACAGCAAACCGCTCCAACTCCTGGCCCGCGGCATCCGGTTTGTGGATCCCATCAGCAAGCAACCGGTGGAATACCGCAGCCGGTTGAAGCTCAGCGAAGCCTGCACCTAAAAATCTTTGGGAGCCGCGACCCGCCCATTTCGCGCGTCCCAGGGCAGGACTACCATGAAGATCCTGGGGTAGTTTCCGGGAGCGTGTGATGGACAAATCGGTTGAGTTTCCGGGCGACGGGACCGCTTCGGTCTTCGCCTACTCTGCTGCCGCGGTGGGCATAGCCGGCGTCGCGACCCTCGCTGCCATGTACGCCGTGGAAGTGCCCAAGGGTGGCCCGTTCGTTTTCGGCACCATCAACGATGCTGCCGGCGCCGTCTTCAACGTGCTGGTCATTCCCGTGATCCTCCAGGTCCACAAACGCCTTCCTAAAACATCATGGTCCGAACCCCTGAAATGGGTCACCGTGGCAGCCTGCGGAGCCGGCGCCACGAGTTCGGCATTGTTGGTGCTCAAGGTCCTGGCATTCGAGCCATCCACTGCAGTGTCCGTTGCTGCGATCACGATGCAGGCCGTGTGGTTCCTCGCAGCAAACAACAAGCTGCGCACTGTGGAGGGCTACCCGCTCGGACTGGCCCAGCTAGGCCGGTTCATTGGCGGTGCGCTGGTCATCGGGCTGCCCGTTGCGGGCCTCGGTTTCGTGATTCCCGGGCCCGAGTGGCTGCGATTTGCCGTGATGGGCCTTGGCATCATCGGAGGGGCATCCGCTTGGATCGCCTGGCCCTATTGGTACTTCAAGGCAGGCAAATTCCTGGGTCACCGGCGCACGGTCAACGTGCCCGGCAGCACGACTGCGGCAGCCTGAGCGGCCAGCCCCTGGGTCACTGAGGCCTTCATTGTGGTGGGGAACCAAAAGCAGACCGGAAGACCGCCGTCGTATCCTCCGAGAACAAAACGAACTCCACCAACGTCAGAGAACTGCCGGACGCGCCACCGGCCGACGACGACGAAAACGACCTCACGGCGTCGAACGCTACGTCGGCCACCTGACGGGCGTCCCATCCATAGACTCCGGCGCTGATCGCGGGGAAGGCGACGGTCCGGGCTCCCAACCTGGCCGCCACCTTCAGGCTTTCGTGGAAGCACGAGGCGAGCAGCGCAGGATCCGTCTGCCCGGCGTGCCGGTTGGGACCTACCGTATGCACCACCCACCGAGCGGGGAGCTGGAAGCCCGGGGTCGCGACGGCGGCGCCCACCGGCAATCCATCCGGCACTTCGGTGCGCCTCAGCTCGCGACATGCCTCAAGGAGTTCCGGGCCAGCGGCCCTGTGGATGGCACCATCCACTCCCCCTCCACCGAGCAATGACGAGTTGGCGGCATTGACGATCGCCTCCACCGTGCGCGTGGTGATGTCACCGTGCAGAATTTCGATTCGCATGGCGCCAGTCTCGCGCCGGAGCGGCAGGAGCGGCAAGTGCGGTACCTTGTGCCCATGGACATCACCGCCCCGGAGACGTGGGGATCCGCAATCTACCTGTGGATCGTTCCCATTGTGCTGGGCGACGCCATCTTCCCACCCATCCCCTCCGAAATGGTGGTGATCACCGGCGGTGCCCTCGCCGCCGACGGCCACGCCAACTTCTGGCTGATCTTCTTCCTCGCGGCTTTCGCTTCCTGGCTGGGCGACGTACTGGTTTTTCTCTTGTTCAAGCGGCGCATCAGCCACGTCCTGGACCGCTGGTCATGGGGCCGCCGGGTTCACCGAGGCATTCACGAGGCAATTGCCAAAGCCGGCCGTTCCTCAACATACGGCGCGATCATCGGCGCACGCTTCATCCCCGGCGGCAGGCTGGCAACATCATCTGCGGCGGGCATCGCCAACGTATCCGCACGCGGGTTCAGCCTTTGTGCGGGTCTGGGCGCGATTCTATGGGCGGTCTGGCAAGTCGGCTTGGGCTATTTCACCGGCTCCGCCACCAAGCTCCCCTTTTGGGCCAGCTCACTGATCGGCGTGGGTGTCGGCCTAGTGATCGGTGTGGTGGTTGGCTTGATCGTCACGCGGCGGCGTGGCAGCCGCTCACCCGTGGATGAACCGTACGACGCCGACAAGCCCGGCGACGTGCCACAGCCCGAGTAGCTTCCCTGGTTTAGACCGGAGCCCAGCGCCCGCGGTTGCGGCGCAACACGTACAAGCTCCCTGTGATGGCTACACGTTCGACGGCGTCCCGCATCATGGCTGCCGACATCCGGGCTTCGTCGTTCTCACCTGAATAGTCGCGGTCGCCCACCGTGAACCGGAGGCTGATCTGGGGGACGCCGCCCACGATGTCCAGCTGGTTGGATTCGACGTGGTGGCGGGTTTCCAACGCCTCCACGGCTGCAGCCATCACCGATTCGGGTGCGTTGCCCGGTTTGAGGCCAGTGATCTTTAACTTGGTCTGGAACGACGGCATCCCACCACCCTAGCGCCCGTTCTGCGCAGCCCTAAAGCCAATCCCTCTCTCGCCTCCTGCACCCGTGGCCGGATCCCTCTCTCACCACCTGCACCCGTGGCCGGATCCCTCTCTCACCACCTGCACCCGTGGCCGGATCCCTCTCTCACCACCTGCACCCGTGGCCGGATCCCTCTCTCACCGGATGAGAGAGGGATCCGTAAAACCCCGCGTGACGTGAGAGTGTCCCTATGTTTTTCGTCAAGCGGTTTTGGGTGTTGGGGGTTGGTAGAGGGTGCCGTCGCGGAGCATGGCGTAGAGGGTGTCGCAGCGTCGTCGTGCGAGGGCGATGAGTGCTTGGTTGTGGCGTTTTCCTTCGGCTCGTTTGCGTTCGTAGTATGCCCGGGACGGCGGGTCTTTGAGCGCAGCGAATGCGGAGAGGAACAGGGTTCGCTTGAGGACTTTGTTGCCTTTTCTTGAGGAATGGTCGCCGCGGATGGAGGACCCGGATCGCCAGGTGACGGGGGCCAGCCCGGCGTAAGAGGCCAGGTGCCCGGCGGTGGGGAACTCTTTCCCGGCGACTTCGGTGAGGATTCGTGCGGCGGTCCTGATGCCCACGGCCGGCAGAGACATCAGGACCGGGTGAAGAGGGTGGGCCTCCACGAGAGCTTCGACCTGGGTGAGGACCGTGGCGCGGCTTTCGTGGAGCCCGGCGAGCATGGCCGCGAGCTGGGGCAGCACGATGGTCGCGGCGTTCGTTCCCACGACAGTGACTGTTTGCCGGCCCAAGGCCTCGATGATGTCATCGGCAAGACGTTCACCCATCCGCGGCGCGAGTTTGCTCAGCCGGGTCCCGATCCGGCGCCGGCCCGCGTGACGGAGCGCTTTAGGGGTAGGCCAGGTCCGCAGCAGGTCATGCACCGCCGGGTGGTCCATGTAGGGTCCCAGCACCCTTTCCAGAGCTGGGTGGATCTGGGTGAGCAGCCCGCGGATCCGGTTCGAAGTCGCCGTGGCCTGCTTGGCCAGATCCTCGTCGAACCCGCAAAGCATGCTCAGCTCAGCGAGCTGCTCATCGACCAACTGAACCGAGCGCAGGGCATGCGGCATGGTCCTGGCGGCCTCGGCGATGATGAACGCGTCCCGGGCATCGGTCTTCGCCTCTCCGGGGTGAAGATCCGCGATCCGGCGCATCGCCAGCCCCGGCAGGTAGCCGACCAGCACCCCGGCGGCCTGGGCAACGGCTACCGGCAACGCGCCGATAGTCGCTGGCTGGTCAACGACCAGCAACACACGTCCGGCGTCCACAAGTTCGGCGATGATTTCCCGGATTTTGGCTTCATCGTTGGGCAGCGCCCGGTCCAGTAATTTCCTGCCGGCCCGATCCACGGCAACGGCATGATGGACGCCCTTGCCAACATCCAGCCCAATAAACACCTCGACACCGTCGTGGTTCGTGATCATCTGGCACCTCCAGTCGTAGTCAACTACCTCCACTGGCCCACCATCGGTGTCAGGACCCGGCACCCACGTTACGCACGACGTTCCCGAACTGTCCTGCCCCTATCAGCGGTCTCCCGGCACCTACCAACCCCGGTGACAACACTCTCAAGATCATCGACTGACAGAGCGTCACAATCATGCCGGGATCAGCAGGCCAGCACACCCATATCCTGCACCAGGAAACAGGCTACGAAAAAGGTAACGAGCGTTTGCTAGCCGGTGTTGCGGAGGCCAGCGGCTACACCGTTGACCGTGATGAGCATGGCCCGCTGGAGCCGCTCGTCGATCTCGGCCCCGGATACGGATTCTTCCCGCACGCGGCGGAGAAGCTCGACCTGAAGGTAGCTGATCGGGTCCAGGTATTGGTCGCGGATTTCCAAGGAACGCTTCAGCGTGGGCTGGGCGTCGAGGAGTTCGATCTCTCCCGTGAGCCGTTCAATTTCGGCTACGGTGAGCTCGTACTCGTCGCGGATCATGTGGAACAGCCGGTGCAATTCCTGCGGAACAAGCGAGGAAACGTAGTGTCCGGCAATCTCCATGTCAGTCTTTGCCAGCGTCATTTCCACGTTGGAGATGACTGAGCGGAAGAAGTGCCAGCGGTCCATCATTTCAAGGAGCTGATCCGTGTTGCCTGCCTCGCGGGCAGCCTTTAGTCCGGAACCCACGCCGAACCAGCCCGGAACGATCTGCCGGGACTGCGTCCAGCCGAAGACCCACGGGATAGCGCGGAGACCCCCAAGGCCCGCACCCGAATCGGGACGCTTGGACGGGCGAGAGCCGATGTTCAACGACCCCAGCTGCTCCACCGGCGTGGAGGCGAGGAAGTAGGCCGGGAGTTCGGGGTCATCGATCAGTGCGCGATAGCGGTCGAACGCTGCGTCGGAGATGGTCTCCATGACGTTGGCGTAGCGCTCGCGCTCATCATCGGACGTGCGCGGAGTCCGGTGCAATGCCGAGCCCTGCATGACCGCGGCCAAGGACAGCTCGAGGTTTTCGCGCGCAAGCTCGGGCAGGGAGTACTTGTCCGAGATAACCTCGCCCTGTTCGGTGAACTTGATTTCGCCCTCGAGCACACCATTCGGCTGCGCCATGATGGCGTCGTACGTCGGTCCGCCACCGCGGCCCACAGAGCCACCACGGCCGTGGAAGAGGCGGACGCGGACCCCGTGCTTGGCGGCTACGTCGCGCAGCTTGCGCTGGGTTTTGTGGATTTCCCACTGGCTGGTCATCACTCCGGATTCCTTGTTGGAATCCGAGTAACCCAGCATGACCTCCTGGACGTCGCCGCGGAGCCGGACAAGTTCCCTGTAGGACGGATCAGAGAGCAACTGGTCCACGATCTCCGCCGAGGCGCGGAGTTCCTCCACCGTTTCAAGCAACGGGGCGAAACCGATCTTGGCGCGTGGCTTGCCGCCGAAGAGGTCAATCAAGCCGGCCTCGCGGGCCAGGACCGCTGCTGCCAGGACATCGTCAGCACCACGGGTCATGGAGATGATGTAGGTCTCCACAACGTCCGGACCATAAGTATGCAGCGCCTGACGGATGCTCCGGAAGACGTCGTATGTGCCGTCTGCTGTGCCATCAAGCTTGATCGGGTGCCCTGAGAGGGGGCGGTGTGAGGCCAGTTCTGCGCCGAGGAACGTGAAGCGCTCCTCACGGCTGAGCTCGCTGTATGGCTTCTCCGTGCCGAGCCGGTCCACGAGCTGGCCAACAGCATCGTGGTGGTAATCGGCGTGCTCGCGGATGTCCAGCGTTGCCAGATGCAGGCCAAAAGCGGCGATTGCCCGGCGAACGCGGGCCAAGGCTCCGTCTGCCACCAGAGCTGCCGAGTGGTTGCGCAACGAGTCTTCGAGCAGCCCGAACTCTGCCAGCAATTCGGAAGTGGTGGAGTAGTCGCGACCCGGCTCGTGATAGGTCGAGGCAGAAACGCGGCGTCCGGTATTGATGAGCTTGGCCTTGATGCACGTCAGCTTGAGCCTGTAGGGCTCCTGCGCATTTAGTTCAAGGATGCGCTTGTCCAGGCCCGGAAGGTTCTTCAGGTCCTCGGTGATGGAATCCAGCAACACCTGGTCGGCCCCAAAAAGTGCCGTGGAGTTGGAGAGGACCGAGATGAGCTCATCGATCAACGCAATGCTGATGCGCACGGCGTTCTGGTTCTGCAGCTGCAGGATTTCGCGGGTGACGGCGGCGGTGACGTTGGGGTTGCCATCACGGTCACCACCAATCCACGAACCGAACCGCAAGGGTGCGGCGGCGGCCGGCAGAGTGACACCGTGCTCGGCCAGAAGTTCCGAAAGGTCCGTCAGCATTTCAGGCATGGCATCGGTCAGGATGCTGTTCAGGTAGTAGATGGCGTTTCGGGCCTCATCCACGGGCGTGGGGCGGACCTGGCGCAGTTCATCTGTCTGCCACATCTGGTCGATGATTTCGGCCAGCTGCCGGTCCTGGCGACGCCGGGCGGACGTCCCTTCGGCGGTGGGCTCGGCGAGGACGTCTGAGAGCTTACGGACTTTGTCCAGCACGGAACGGCGTGAAGCCTCGGTGGGGTGCGCTGTAAATATGGGGCGTACGTCGAGCTCATTGATCACATCCTGCAGGACCTGTGGGCCTGCCTGGCCGGCAATCTCGGAAACTGCCTTAGCCAGCCAGCCATCCTTTTCCTGGCGGGTGCGGAGCCCACGGACACGATGAACCTGTTCCGCCGCATTGGTGAGGTGGAAGTAGAACGCAAAGGCCCGCACCAAGTCCGTCGCCTGGTCCAGCGGCAGGGAGGCGAGCAGTTCGCGTACCTGGGCAACGACGTCGTGCGCACTCCACGGACCAGTCGCGTCCGCGCCGCCACGAGCGGCCTCCTTGGACTCCTTGGTCAGCAGGCGGACCTGCTCCACGAGTTCAAGTAGTTCCGGGCCGTGCTGGCGAACCAGCGATTCACCCAGAAGGGTGGAAACGCGTCGCACGTCAGCGCGCAGTTCGGCAGCGAGATCGGTGTCTTGATGGGCAGTGTGAACCATGGATGCATACCTTCAGGATCTGGTTTGGCCCGTACACTGCGCTGGATACTGTGAGCCGGATTACTAATGTTTCCTACGGGATCTTACCCGTACCGAACTCGCCCCATGGAATGCGTCTCAGATTTTGACTTCACTTTTTTGGGTGGGCAGGTCCGGGCAGGACCATTCTTCCGCTCATCAGCTCATCATGTGCCGGGCCAGGGCCCGCGGTGAGATTCTCGTGCCTGCGCTGTCGCATCTCTTCGATCGCAGCGGCCGCCTCCACCCTGGTAGGTGCACCGGTCGCGGGCTCAACCATGGACAAGACACTTCCCAGCGTGCCCGTTGCACCTTTCGGTGAAACCCCCCGCTGAACGAGGCATGTGCCGGCCCAAATGGAGCCAAGAATCAAGGCAGAACTGACCACTATTGCAACCACTGCATCCATCCCCATGCGGTCAGGGTACTCCCCACGAAAGCCGTAGCCCAGCGTGATCAGTTCGAAAGGAGGCCCTGAGAGCACCGCATCAGGACGTTGTCCAAGAGCTGCGGGACGAAAGCACTGTACGCGCTGAACCGTGCCTCGATCTCCAACACCACTGGCCGGCCGTCCCGCATGCGCCTGACATCCACGGCCAAGGCCCCGGTCAGACCCAAGGCGGCAGCCGCAGACGCTGCCAAGCGGGCGACATCCGGCTCTGCGTTCGTCTCCACCTTCCGGACTCTGGCGAAACCCCCTCGCCATGCTGCTGGGGGTGGTTCTTTCTCCAAACCCACGAGCAGATCATCGGGATCAGCGAGCAATCCGCAGCGATGGACCACGACAGCATATTCGGTGCCTGGGGCGAAGCGCTGCACAAGCCACGTATCATCCAAGCCAGCCCAGATTCCCTCCGCCCGGGCGCCGCCGTCGGACGTTCTTTCCAGAAGCCGGACATTGCGTCCGTCGAGGGAAACACGGGGCTTCACCACCAACGGGCCGCCCAATTTGTCCATGGCATCCTGCACGGAACCGAAGGCGCTCGGTAGGCCGAACCCGGGAACCCCGACTCCGGCGCTGCCAAGGCAGGTCATGGTGAGGTACCTGTCATTTGCCGTCCGGACTGATGCCGGATCAGCGATGAGGACTTCAACTCCCGGCGCGAAATCGTTGCGTGCCTCGGACATCAGCACCAGTTCTTCGCTGATGGTGGGAATGAGGATTTCAATGCCGTAATTCGCCACCAGCCCCCGCAGTTCCCAAAGATATCCCGGGGCTTGGGGCGGCGAAACAACGGCCGCGGCGTCAACCCCACTGGGGCGGGCACGCTGTGCGTCCGCTCCAAGCACCCAATGCCCTCTGGACTTGAGCTGGCGGGCCAGCGATGACCCGGCCGGGCCGCAAATGCCCGTCACCAGCACGCGTGCCATCAGAAGGTGCCTTTGGCAGTGGCGGGGATCCAAGGATGCACCGTAGCGGTGCCTGTCGGCGAGTTCATTTTTCCCCTTGATGGATAGTTCGTATCACCCGCTTTCGGGCCCAACTGATGGATGAGTGCTCTCACCCGGAACTTCATGACGCAGTCCGGTTCGGGGAATCGACATCAGAAGTTGTAAGAAAAATCGTTGGAAGCGATCCCGGGACCGCTCAGGGTGTAGGTCAGAACCTGGTCGTCGCGACTGCGCTTGTGACCAGCCTCGATGTGGAAGTGAAGGTCATCACGCTGTACTGACTCAGTGGTGCAACTAAGCACGCTGCTGCTTTCCATGGCGCAGGTCCATCCGTCCGGGGCTCGAACCGAGTCCTCCACGAGCCAGGCATTCTGACTCACTGAGAACACAGCCTTGCCGCTGCTCAAGGGTCGGGTGCCGGCGACCTTGAAGTCGATTTCCAGAGGTGTACCACTGGAGCGGCCGTCCCGGTCCCGCCGCACCGAGCCGGAAATATCCGTCGGGGCGGGCGTCGACGGAACAGCCGTGGGCGTGGGGGCTGCAGTAGTAACCGGCGAAGGAAGGGGATCAGGGGTTTGCGCCGGCCCCTGGGAAGGCTCCGGCAACGGCGTGGGGGGTGCAGCCGCGACCGGTGGCGGCGTAGCCGGTGCCTCGGCCGGCGGACTCGATGGTGTCGGGGTCGGCGTCGGCGTCAAGGTCCCGGGGTTCTGTGGCAATTGCGTGGCGACGGTCTCCACGGCCCGCTGGTCCATATAGGCGTCGGGAGTCAGTTGGTCCACTATGCCCACGGCGCCCAGGACCAGGCCAACCCCCGCCGCTGCGATGATGGCCATAACGGCTGGCTGCGCCAAGGTAGGGACCACCAAGGCAGCCTTCACTGGCACTACTCCGCCCAGGACTCCGAGCCCGGCACCTTTGCCGGCCCAAGCTGCGAGAGGTATGCCTGTCACCAAAGGGAGCACCACTGCCCTCATGCTTCCCTGAACGTCCTTTAGTTCAGAGAGCGCGGCGGTGCACTTGGAGCAGCCGTGGAGGTGATTACGGACTTTGCGCTCCGCTGCACTGGAGAGACCGCCCCGAAGGAAGGTGCCGAGTTTGGATACGTACTCGACGCATCCGCTATCGGGTTGGTTCGCAATGTGGCTCTGAAGGTATTCGCGTCGTAAACCCTCGCGTGCGCGAAGAGCAAGGGCTGAAACTGCATTGGCGGACAGCCCCAAAATGGGTGCCACAACCGCCGGCTTCATCCGCTCCACGTCCAGATACCAGAGCACCGCCTGCCAACGTTCCGGCAATGCCCTGAACGCTTTGGCTACCGTATGGGATTCGAAAGCGTTGACGGCTGCATCCGAATCGGTCAAAGTTTGGTCCAGAACAGAATCGTCCCCGCTTGGCAGGACCTTGCCCGCCTTTCGATTCCGCTGGTGGGACAACCTTGTCACCGTGGACAGCAGGTACGCCCGAAAGAACGTGTCCGGCCCTTTCCCCGCCACGAGGCTTTGCAACACGGACTGAAAAGCCTCAGCCACAACATCCTCGACGTCGCTGGGGTTGTCCACGTTCCGTCTTGCCACCGTGGAGGCAATGGAGACGTGGCGCTCATAGAGTCCATTGAAGGCGGACACCTCTCCGCCGCGGACCAACTCAATGAGGTGACCGTCGCTTTCGACGTCCACGCCCACGTTGCTGCCCGATTGTGACCTGTGTGCCATCTAAGGCACCCCCAAACCGTAAATAATCCTGCCCATATATAGGAGTGGTGGCAGGAGGCAAGTCGTGACGCGGTTTATACAAGGTCTTTAGCAATGAATCTCGGTGCTGTTTCGTCACGAAACGGCTTTCGCCCGCACTGTTCGGATATGACATCGTTCCGGACAAAATCATTCGCAGAGTGCACGTTCTCGCGGCACCTTTTGCTGCGTAGATGGCAGACCACCAGCTACCAGACAGGTTGGCGATTCCGTGCGGATTGGTTCCTGCCCGAAGTCCGTACCGTCGTAACTTCGCTCGCCACGAACGCACTGGTTCCAGCTCCCACGGCCAAATCACTGGGTGCCGCCCGTGCGAGGAACGGGGTCAGCATCAGTGAAACCATGACTGACTTCCGGGCCCTGTTCGCGGCGGCAGAACAGACCCTCGACGTCGATGCGCTTCAATCGTTGGCGGAGGGTTGGGCCGAAGTTGCCGACAACGCGCCTCCCATCTCGTGTACCGATGTCTACACAGGACTGGCAACCCAAGCCCACTTCCAGCGACGGATCCACGAGGTCTCAGCGTTGGGATCCGGCCCGGGATGCCCGGCTGCGCACGTCATGGCCATCATCTCCGTTGCACGGCCCCGGGACAGCCGGAGCCATCGCTGGACACTGCTTGCCCGGCTCGGGGAAGAGGTCACCGGGCATCTGCATGGGACCGGAGCCATGGCCATGTATCAAAACTCCGCCGTGCACGTTCTCTTCCCTTTCAGCGAAAGCAATCTCTGCCGGCTGTCGGAGTGCAGGGCTGCCTTGGAAGCTCTGGGCGATGGCGCACTGAGCCCTGCGCACATGAAGTTTTATCCCCTGACCTCGATCGCACCGGCCACCACGGCAGCGGCGCAGGACTCTGCCTTCGAATCGAAATAGGCGGTCGCCTTTTCACGCCGTCACGAACCAACTGGCCCGAACACTCATCCTGTGACGGAACATTCCACCACGGATTCTAAGGACCACCCTGCTCATGAAAAATCAGATCCATCTAAAAACCGTGTCATTGGTGGCCGCGCTTTTAGCGGCTGTCATGGCCGTTCTGGGGCTCAGCATGTCGGCACTTCCAGCCCACGCTGCAGAGCTGGCGGACGCGGAAATCACCCTAAGTACGGAATCAGTTGTTTCCAGTCAATGGGACCAAGTAGATCTGACATGCGCATGGTCCGTGCCGGACAACTCGCAGCCCGGTGACACCTTCAGCATCCAGCTCCCGTCGGAGCTGCGATGGTTCGGTGCCTCTTCCTTCGATCTGGATAACTCGGCGGGCGACACCGTTGCCACGGCCGTGGCCAACGACGCCGGCCTGGTTGTCTTTACCCTCACGGATTTTGTCGGCACACATCCCCTTGACGTGGGGGGAACCTGTTCCTTCACCACCCAGTACTCGGCGAAACCGGCGAACGGTGAAACTCAAGAGTTGACGTTCACCGTGGGCTCCAGCGTGGTCCGCGTACCCGTGGTTATTGAGCCCTGCCCTTCGGACTGCGTCCCGGGAGTGCCGACATCTGTGGGTAAGTCCATGTGGTGGTCGGACCCTGGCCAGACGGAACTTGAATCAGTCTTCTCTATGCCTCCCATGTCCTCTGAGACGAACGATGTTGTGATTACCGATACTCCGGCGAGCGGCATGGAAATCGACTGCAGCCGGGTGACGCCCCGGGTCGGCCAAAATATGGGAAACGCCGGCAACATTGTCACTCCCTATGACGATGACGAGTACCCGGCGAGCATCGAATGCAGCCCCCATGAACTGACGGTCACCTGGACGGGACTTCCCGAAGGCGAGCACGTGGAACTCTTCGTCGTAACGAAGGTGACCGATGCGTCCTTGGCTTCCTACGAAAACAACGGAACGGTCATCATTTCGGGCCAGGAAACTCCGGTCGTGGCGCAAACCCGTCGAAGCAGCGGAAGTGGAACGGGCGATGGTACCGCCACACCAACCCCCACGCCCAGCCCCACCACAACCACCCCCACGCCAACCCCCACACCCAGCCCCACACCCACCCCCACGACAACCACCGCCACACCGGCCCCGACCTCGAACACCACAAGCCCGGTTGCTGTGCTGCCGACGATGGAACCGTCCGAACCTGCCCGAGAGGACGCCTCTGAGCAACTCGCCAATACCGGCACCCAAGGAGCAGCATTCGTGTTTGTTGCGGCAGCACTGCTGGCTGTGGGTTCCGTGCTCGCCTTCGCAGGTGCCAGGTGGTCCCGGCGGCGGTCGCACTAGCAGGCGATCGTAGGAGCCCGCGGTAGGGCGAGAAGACCGTCGAGGGAGCTCCACGAAGGAGCAAGACAGCAGCGATGGGCCGGGTACGTGGTACTAGGCCCATCGATGCAGTCCAGAAATCTCGGCTCGCGCTGGCATGAGTTGGGGGCCAGCGCGGGCCGTTCCAATGTGGTGGTGACACCCGTTGGCGCTGCCCATGGATTCCGGGAATGGCGACGCCCGGCGCATAGTTGAGGGAAGTGCAACCACCGCGAACTGACGTGAACACAGCCGAGGAGACCCATGAGCTCGCCCACCACCGCAACCGACCCCCAGCTGGCCCGTTGGCAACGGTTCCGCACCGGTCGAAAGGAAGCGCTCTCCACCGAACATGGTTGGTTGACCCTGACGTCGTTCCAGTGGCTTGAGGCTGCACCCTCCGAACTGGAACTCGTTCCCGGTCTCTGGTCCACCGACGGCACCGCGGCATCTCTTTCAGCGAGCGCAGCTGACGGGCTCACTTTCGTTGAGACTGGAGAGAAGGTCGAAGGAACGGTCACTGCCGTGCTGGAAGACGAAGAGTCGCTGATGTGGGTTCAATACGGCGGCCCCAATGGCAAACAGGTGGTGGTGGAACTCGCCATGCGTGCGGATAAGTACGCTGTTCGCACCCGTGACAATGGCTCTCCCGTGCTGACGGAGTTCAGCGGCGTACCGGCGTACGATTTCAACCCTGATTGGATTGTCGGAGGCCGCTTCGAAGCCTATGCCGAGCCCCAGGACGTACCCATCGGCACAGCCAACCCGTTGGTGGACGGGGTCCATCGCTCAGTGGGCGAGGTGGTTTTCCGGGTACCGGGCGTCCCGCACGAGATCCGTCTTCACGCCGAAGAGGAGAAGCTGGGGGCCCTCAATGTGACCTTCCACGATGAAACCAACGGAGACACCACGGATGAGTGGCGCAAGGTATTCATCCCCCGCCCCCGTCCCGATGGCTCCGTGGTGATCGATTTCAACCGCAGTATCAATTACCCCAGCGCTTTCACGCCCTACGGAACGTGCCCCATGCCTGTCCGTGGCAATTCGATAGACGTGCGGGTGGAAGCGGGCGAGAAGCTCCCCCAGCAGGACTAGGCGATCGCCGAAACTCCCGTCACAGCGCGGCCAACGATGAGCGAGTTGATTTCGTACGAGCCCTCGTACGTGAAGATGGCCTCGGCGTCAGCAAAGATCTTGGCGATCCGGTAGTCGGTGACGATTCCGTTGCCGCCAAGAATGGACCGCCCCAGGGCTACCGTCTCCCGCATCCGGGCACTGCAGTATGCTTTCGCGAGCGCCACTTGTGCCATGTCTGCGCCGCCGTGCCGCACACCTTGGGCGTCGGTGTAGATGTCTTCCTGCAATTGCGCGATCCTGACCATCATCCCCATGCTGGCTACGGAGTTTCCCAACATGTCCACCAAGTGTTGCTGGATGAGCTGGAATTTGGCGAGCGGCCTGCCGAACTGCATCCGTTCCACGGCGTACTGCCGGGCTACGTCGAACGCTGCCAGTTGCTGGCCGACGGCCTGCCAGGCGACCATGATCCGGGATCCGCGCAGCAGGTGGTTGGTGTCGGCAAAGCTGCTGATGCCTGCGAAGCGATCTGCCTCAGCTACTTCGACATCCACGAAAACGATGTCGGCGTTCTGCACGGTCCGCAGGGCGATCTTGTTCTCGATGCGGCTCCGGGTGATGCCCGGCAGGGAGGCGTCAACGATGAACGCGCGCACGGCGCCGTCCGCCTCGTCCTTGGCCCACACCAGCATGTAGTCGCAGAACGTCCCGTTGCCGATCCAGCGTTTGGCGCCGTTGATCACCCAGTAGTCACCGCCGTCGAGGTCTGCCCGCTCAACGCGATGGGCGGTGGTTTCCATACCTCCGGCAACATCGGACCCATGGTCCGGTTCGGTCAGCGCGAAGGCTCCGGTGGTGCGGAGGTTGGACGCGTCGTCGAGGTAGCGGTCCTGTTGGGAGTCGCTGCCGAAGTCGTACAGTGACTCCACGAAGAGATCGTGATGGACCATGAAGAACGTGGCAATTGAAGTATCAACGCGTGTCATCTCGGCGATGACCAGGCCGGCGAAAAGGTGCGTATATCCACGCTGTGCCGGAGCACTGAGCCGCAGGGCTGCGAGCTTGGGCAGGATGTGCTCCGGGAACTCGGCTTTTTCCCACCATTGCCCGGCATAAGGGGCTATCTCCGAGGCGAGGAAGGCCCGGAGTTCGTTGAGTTTCCGCTGTTCCTGGACGCTCAGCAGAGACTCGAAGTCGAAGAAGTCGGCAGTGGGCAGGTCCGCCACGGATGGCGGAACGGCGCCCGCCGAGCCAGAGGACACTGAACCGCCGCTGTAGTCGCCCATCATTTGAGCCCCATGCGGATGGCGCCGTCCAGCCGGATGGTCTCCCCGTTGAGCATGGCGTTCTCCACGATATGGGCGGCCAGGTTGGCGTACTCCGCCGCGCGGCCGAGGCGGGCGGGATGTGGCACCTGCTGGCCCAGGGAATCCTGGGCGGCTTGCGGAAGACCAGCCATCATGGGCGTTTCGAAGATGCCGGGCGCGATGGTGGCCACCCGGATCAGCGAACGGGCAAACTCGCGCGCCAGCGGCAGGGTCATGGCCGCTACGGCACCTTTCGATGCTGCGTAGGCAGGCTGCCCGATCTGGCCTTCGAATGCGGCGACGGACGCGGTGTTGATGACAACGCCGCGCTCGGGCCCGCCAAGTTCAGTGGCAACCGGCTCGGTTTCCACCATGGCTGCGGCGGCGAGGCGGATCACGTTGAACGTGCCCACAAGGTTGATCTGGATGACCTTGTTGAAAATTTCCAGGGGCAGCACGCCGTCACGGCCCAGGACTTTGCCCGGGGTCGCGATGCCGGCACAGTTGACGACGATGCGGAGCGGCCCAAGTGCAACTGCGGCGTCGACGGCGGCCTGTACCTGGGCCTCGTTGGTGACGTCGGCGGGGACAAATACGGCCCGCGGAGCCGATGGGCTGTGTGGGCTGCCCGTGTTCAGTTCCGCCGCGTAAGCGTCCCCCGCCGACTGCGGCAGATCCACAAGGACCACCGAAGCCCCCGCGTCGAACAAACGCTTTGCGGTAGCGGCCCCCAACCCTGATGCGCCGCCTGTGATCAGCGCGACCGTGCCCTTGATGTCCATCCATCCTCCTTGATGCAGAACTCAAATCCGTTAATGCATGTTAACTGGAATTGTGAGCCAGCGCACCCTCGGTAGGCTGGGGACATGCCAGCCGATTCCTCCCCTGCCGAGCAGCCGCTCTCCTTCACGGAACGAACAGAGTGGGCAGAACGCGCCGACCACGCGGCCCGCTCAGTGACCCGCAATTTCGGCCGGCGCCTTCTTTTCCTGCCCGGCACCCACTTAGGTGCGGTGAGTATTCCCGCGAAAGCCGCCCGCAGCGTCTTCGGCCCTTGGCACTATTGGTGGCAGGCGCACTACGTCGATTGCTTGGTGGACGCCGGTCGTCGTGAATTGTCCACCCAAACAAAGTTCGACGGCGACTCCCGCCCCAGTGCGGGCAGGCTCGCTTCACGACTGGTCACCACCATCCGGTTGAGGAACCTGTTCAGGTTTGAGAACCACTTCTACGACGACATGGCCTGGCTGGCCCTCTCCACCCTGAGGCTCGAAAGGCTGGCGGAGGAGACCAGGAACCCGGGCCGTCGGCGCAATGCCTATGTCCGCAGGAAGCTGACGCTGCAGTTCGACTCGGCCTCGACGGAGGACCTGGGCGGCGGAACCTTTTGGAGCACCCAACGGGACTTCAAGAACACGCCGGCCACAGCTCCCGTGGCTCTGTACTTCGCACGGACGGACCACCGCGAGAGGGCGCAGTCGCTGGTGAACTGGCTCAACAGCAAGCTCTTCCACGCGGAACGGGGCGTCTACCAGGATGGGCTGAGGATCAAGAATGGTGAAACCGTCCTGGAAGAGGCCATCTACACCTATAACCAAGGCCCGATTCTGGGTGCATTGCTGGAACTTGGCGGCCAGGAAAACCTGGAACGGGCTGAGCATTTGGTTGAGTCGGTGGCCCGCGAGCTGACCGTCCCCGGGACTCGCGTGGTCCACGGCGATGGAACCGGTGACGGCGGCCTCTTCACCGGGATCCTCGTCAGGTATCTGGCGCTGGCCGCGCGGGACCACCGCCTACAGGAAACCACAAGGCGGACTGCCCGGGCCCTGGTGCACGCCACGGCTGAAGCTTTCTGGCTGACCCGGAGGGAAGCACCCGAGCTGATGCGGGGCAAGGGCGGCGTGCCGTTGATCTTCTCCCCCAATCCCCTGCGGCCGGCGAGCGGGACGTATCCGGCGGGTGCCGCCGTCGAACTTTCCACGCAGTTGCAGGCGTGGATGACATTTGAGGCTGCGGCCAGTATGTAAAACGAATTACGATACGCAACACTTCCGTAATTACCGTGATCCCTGTCACTTAAAGCTCTTTCGGCTTTTGGACAAAGGTATGGCTAACCTACGCTTTTTACGGCGGACCCCAACCTTCCCGCCAGCATGGACACAACACCACTGCCGTGGACTTCCATGCCTGTTCCCAGAAAGTAGCCCCATGAAGCTCCCCAAAAACGCTCTGGCCGGAATCGCACTCCTCGCCACCGCCGCTCTTGGCCTTTCCGCCTGCGGCTCCACCACCACCTCGCCGGACGCGTCCGGTTCGTCGGCCGCGGGCGATGGCATCACGGTCTACAACGCCCAGCATGAGAGCCTGACCAAGGAATGGATCGACGCCTTCACCAAGGAGACCGGCATCAAGGTCACCCTGCGCCAGGGCTCGGACACCGAAATGTCCAACCAGATTGTCCAGGAAGGCGCGGCCTCACCGGCTGACGTCTTCCTCACCGAGAACTCCCCTGCAATGGCGCAGGTGGAGAACGCAGGGCTGTTCGCCGACGTCGATAAAGCCACCATCGACCAGGTCCCGGCGGAATTCCGCCCCTCCACGGGGAAGTGGACCGGAATTGCTGCGCGCTCCACCGTCCTGGTGTACGACAAGACCAAAATCAGCGAGGACCAGCTGCCCAAGTCAATGCTGGATCTGGCAAACCCTGAATGGAAGGGAAAGTGGGCAGCGTCGCCCTCCGGCGCTGACTTCCAAGCCATTGTCTCGGCACTGCTTGAGCTCAAGGGCGAGGCCGCAACCGAAGAGTGGCTCAAGGGCATGAAGGAGAACTTCAAGGCCTACAAGGGCAACAGCACTGCCATGAAGGCCGTCAACGCCGGAGAAGTGGACGCGGCACTGATCTACCACTACTACTACTATGGCGACCAGGCCAAAACCGGCGAGAATTCCAAGAACGTCACGCCGTTCTACTTCAAGAACCAGGACCCGGGCGCGTTCGTTTCCGTCTCGGGTGGCGGCGTCCTGAAGTCGTCCAAGAAGGCGGCCGACGCGCAGGCGTTCCTGAAGTTCATCACGGGCAAGGCCGGGCAGGAGATCCTCAAGACCGGAACGTCCTTCGAATACGCCATCGCCTCACAGGTTGATGCCAACGAGAAGCTTGTTCCCATCAAGGACCTGCAGGCTCCCACGGTGGACCCCGCCAAGCTGAACTCCACCAAGGTCACTGAATTGATGACCAAGGCAGGACTCCTGTAACTCTGTGACCACCGAACAATCGGCTCCCAACGTTCCACGTTCAGAGGGAAGCACGACGACGGCGGGCCGGGGCAGGCGCCCCCGCCCGCCTTTCGGCGTTTCCACGGTGTCGTTACTGGCGGTGCTGATAGCGCTGTTTTCGCTGATTCCGCTGGGCTACGTGCTGTACATGACGGCCGCGACGGGCTGGGACACGGCCGTTGATCTCATTGTGCGTCCACGCGTAGGCGAGCTCCTGCTGAACACCGTTTTGCTGATGGTGTTCACCGTGCCGCTGTGCCTGGTGCTCGGAGTGGGCGGCGCGTGGCTGGTGGAACGAACCCAACTGCGCGGACACCGTTGGTGGGCCGTGGCGCTGGCTGCCCCGTTGGCTATTCCGGCGTTCGTCAACAGCTACTCCTGGGTGTCCGCGGTTCCCTCCTTGGAGGGCCTCTGGTCCGGGGTTCTGATCGCCACGCTGTCCTACTTCCCGTTGGTGTACATTCCGGCCGCTGCAACCCTTGGCCGGCTGGACCCAGCCATTGAACAGTCCGCAGCGTCGTTGGGCCTGGGCTCCTGGGCTGTCTTCGTCCGGGTGGTGTTGCCGCAACTGCGAATTGCCATGACCGGCGGTGCTCTGCTGGTGGCGCTGCACCTGTTGGCCGAGTATGGCGCCTTCGCGATGATCCGCTTTGACACGTTCACCACGGCCATCATGGTTCAGTTCCAGTCCACCTTCAACGGGACCACAGGCAACATGCTGGCCAGCGTGTTGGTGTTCCTGTGCCTGCTCCTGCTGCTGGCGGAGGTCAAAAGCCGCGGCTCTGCCCGCTACGCCCGGATCGGCTCCGGCGCGCAAGCGAGGGCCATTCGGTTGCCCCTGGGGGGATACCAGCTGCCTGCGCAGTTGGCCCTCCTGGCCCTCACGGTCCTGGCTTTCGGGCTCCCACTCTGGTTTGTCCTCAAGTGGGTCATGGCGGGCGGTTCGGAAGTGTGGGCAGCCGAGGAGTTCGTCCCGGCGCTCCTTCAGACCCTCATGTACGGGGCGGCCGGAGCGATCGTCACCACGGTGGTGGCATTTCCCATGGCTTACCTTGCCGTCAGGCACCCCAGCTGGTTCAGCAAGATGCTGGAACTCTCCAACTATGTCACCAGTTCACTGCCGGGAATCGTGGTGGGCCTGGCGTTCGTCACCGTCAGCATCCGGGCCGTACCGGGGGTTTACCAGACCGCGGGAGTCCTGATTGCCGCGTACGTCCTGCTGTTCCTTCCACGGGCTTTGGTGAATATCCGTGCAGGCCTGGCACAGGCGCCCAAGGAACTCGATGAGGCCGCGCAGTCCTTGGGCAAGACCCCTTTGGCGTCCTTCTTCAAAGTGACGTTGCGGCTTACTGCCCCGGCCGCTGCAGGCGGTGCAGCGCTGGTCTTCCTTGCCATTGTCAACGAACTGACGGCCACCTTGCTTCTCTCGCCCAACGGCACGCGGACGTTGGCCACGGAGTTCTGGAGCAAAAGCAGCGAGATCGACTACGCCGGTGCCGCACCGTATGCGTTGTTGATGATTCTGTTGTCGGCCCCCATGACGTACCTTCTCTTCCAACAGTCCAAGAAAGTAGCCGGACAGTGACCGAACAATCCCCTTCCAGGCTTCCGTCACCGCGGGTGGCCCCCTCCGTGGCGCCCACCACGAATGCGCACTTGGATATCTCGGAGGTCACCAAGAACTTCGGTTCCCAGGCTGTCTTGAAGGGCGTCAACCTTTCTGTCGCCAAGGGCGGGACCACGGCAATCGTTGGCCCGTCGGGTTCCGGCAAGACCACGTTGTTGAGGCTGATCGCGGGCTTTGAGCATCCGGACACTGGATCCATCAGGCTCAGTGGCGCCCCGGTGGCAGGTGACGGCGTGTGGGTACCTGCCCACAAGCGGCAGGTAGGGTACGTCGCCCAGGACGGTGCCCTCTTTCCCCATCTGACGGTAGGACAGAACGTCGCGTTCGGCGTGGATCCAGGAAAGCTCGACGGCGGTCGCGGCGCCGTGAGGTCACGGGTGCAGGAACTGCTGGACATGGTGTCCTTGGACGCCTCCATGGCCAAGCGCCGACCCCACCAGTTGTCCGGCGGCCAGCAGCAGCGGGTCGCTTTGGCCCGTGCACTGGCCAGGGAACCCGAACTCATGCTGCTTGACGAGCCTTTCTCTGCCCTTGACGCAGGCCTCCGGGTGGCCACGCGCCGGGCCGTCGCCAAGGTGCTCAACGCTGCCGGCGTGACCACCATCCTGGTGACCCATGACCAAGCAGAAGCGCTTTCCTTCGCAGACCAAGTGGCCATCATGCGCGGCGGAAAGCTGGCTCAGATCGGCAATCCCTTTGTGGTTTACACCCGCCCGGCCGATCGCGCCACCGCCGAGTTCCTGGGCGATGCCGTCATTCTCGATGCGTGGATGGAGGGCTCGCTGGCTACCTGCTCCTTGGGCGGCATACCCGTCCGGCGCCCGCCGGCTCAGGGAAAGGTCCAACTCATGCTGAGGCCGGAGCAAATCCGCATTGCATCGGACGGGCCCATCCGCGGCGTTGTGGTGGACACAGACTACTTCGGCCCGGAGACCACTGTTCGTATCAAATTGGGTGAATACAAGGCCCCTGACGGTGGCGCCTCCGGCAACAGCCACCGCTATCCTGGCGGCGGCGAGATCATTACCATCCGGCATTGGAACGCCTCGATCACCAAGCCGGGCACGGAATTGTGCCTGCGTGTGGTGGGCGAAGGCGTGGCGTTCCCTTTCGAGTCCTGACCGGGCAAGTCCAACTACACCGGACGTTTCTTCTGCGGGTACGGCGCTTCGTGCCGGGCAAGCATCTCGACGAATACGGCGATCTTGCGCGCCCGGGTTTCTGCCCGTTTGACCCCGTTGGTGCGATGGATGAGGGCAAAGCGGTTCTGGGACGTCAGGACGTCGAACATGGCTTGGGCCTCGGGAACTTCGGCGATCGCAGCTGCGAGGTCGTCCGGGACAACTGAGTCCGCGGGTCCGGCATAAGCGGCCTCCCAACGGCCATCGGCTTTGGCGGCCTCGACGGCGGCACGGCCTGCGTCGGTCATCTTGCCTTCGGATTCCAACCGGGCGATGTGCCCCACGTTCCTTACGGACCAAATGCTCTTGCGGCCACGCGGCGTCATCCGTTGGAAGTAGCTGTCGGCGTCGCGGCTCCTGGCTTGCCCGTCGATCCAACCAAAGCACAGGGCCTCATCCAAGGCGGCGTCGTAGTCCAGTTCCGTGACCTTGCCACCCTTCTTGTGCAGGATCAGCCACACTCCGGGACTGTCCGCGGCATGTGCCGAAAGCCAGCCACGCCAAGCGGCACCGTCTGTAACCAGTAATTCCTCAAGCTCAATTGCCATGGGTTCATTCTGCTGTGAAACAGGCGGCCATTGACAAGGCCACGCGGCATAGGCTGGAAGCTGACGCCACCGTACCTGCAGGACCCACCCCAGGAGGACCAATGTTGCGATCCCGCCCCACCCACTACACATCCCACCCCGAGCAGTGGGCCACGCTTCTTCAGGCGCTGGGGTTGTTCACCACCGTGGATGAGGGCGATTGGCGGGAATACGACGCCGGTTCGGGTCGCCTCGCGCTGGGCTACGTGGAGCACGGCCACCCGCTGGACGGATCCACGATCTTTGGGGTCGAGGCAGGAAACCTTGAGGAGTTTGCGCGGCGAACCGAGGAAGCCGGCACCCAGGCGGAAATCCACGAGTCACCCGACGGAACCACTGTGCGAATCTCCACTGAGGACGGGTTCGAGTTCTTCGCCTTCCCCGCCCGGCGGGCCCTGGACGGCACGTGGGCAACGTCGACGGAGGCCGATCCAGCCCTCACGGTGGTAGCCACCTGGGTCAGTCCCTTTGTGGGCCTTGCCGCCAACGACCTCCGGAACATCGGTGCCCGCCCGTCATCCGAGGACGACGAATCGGCCACGTTCACCACCAAGAACGGCGGAATACTGCGGGTGATCCACGGCGCGGACGGCACCAACGGTGACCTCGCATTCGAGTACGACGGCGGACTGGAGCCGCTGCTGGACCGCCTCAGGGCGGCCAAGATAGAGGCCAGAATCAGCGAAGATGTCCTGTACGTCGCCAACCCGGATGCCGCGGGCGGTGCGGCGCCGGCGTCGATCGTGGTGGAAAGAACACCACCACAGAAGACGCCGGCCCCCTAAAGCAGCTAGTCCTCCAACACCCCATCACAAAGCCGGCCGACAACTTCGGTGAGCATGGTCAGTCCGGCAACGATGTCCTCGTCCGTGGTGTATTCGTGCTCGTTGTGGGAGATGCCATCCACGCTCGGCACAAACAGCATCACGGTGGGGACGAGGTCCTTCATGTTGGTGGAGTCGTGTCCGGCCAGGGTCATGACTTCCTTGTTGGACAGGCCCAGGTCGGCGGCCACCTTCGCCGCGAGCTCAACGCCCTCCGGCTGGTACGGGGTGACGGCCCAGGAGTGTGAATGGTGCTTCTCCACCGAGACATTGGCCAGCCGTTCGATCTCCGTGATGCGGGCGTGCAGCAGGGCGTCGGCCTCGGCCAGGACCGCTTCATCGGCGCTGCGCAGGTCCAGCAGCAGGTTCACGCGGGAGGGCACCACCACGGGCGAGTTCGGGTACACGTTCAGCTGCCCCACGGAGGTGTGGAGGGCGCCGGGGAAGCGATCGGCAAGTTCGCGCGCGGCAACCACCAGCATCGAGGCGCCGAGCAGCGCGTCCTTCCGGTCTGCGATCACCGTGGAACCCGTGTGCGCCTGCTCGCCGTGGACCACGAACTCGTACTTGTTCGCAGCCCAGTTGGAGCTGACCAGGCCAATCGTGACGCCTTCGCGTTCCATGCTGCGGCCCTGCTCGATGTGGATCTCGGCGCAGTAGGCCGCCTCCGGCCCTTCAAAGGTTCCACGGCAGCCGATCGCGTCCAAGGCATCGCGGACGGTAACCCCGGCGGCGTCCTTGGTGTTGAGGGCGTCTTCAAGTTCCAGCTTGCCGGTGTAGACGGACGAGCCCATCATGGACGGCTTGAAGCGGCTGCCTTCCTCGTTGAACCAGTTGACGACGGCGAGGTTGAACTTGGGTGCAGTGGCGCCGGCTTCCCAGCGGGCTGCCAGGCGGAACGCGGCGTGGGCGGCGGCGAGGACGCCGTACGCGCCGTCGTAACGTCCCGCCGTCGGCTGTGAATCCATGTGCGAGCCGACCACCACGAAGGGTGCACCGGGCACGGCTTCGTAGAGGCCCCACTGGTTCCCGGCGTGGTCGAACTTCACGGTGAAGCCGTGCTGCTCAAGGAGGCCTGCCAGCCAGCGGCGCTGTTCACCGTCAGGAATGGTGGCGGCCTGGCGGTCCACGCCGCCGTTCTCAGTGGCACCGAAGGCGCTCATGGTCCGGAAGTCCTGGACGAACGCGGTGTCCTGCGTGGTGAAACTTGTGGTGGTTGTCATGGTCTCCCCTATGAGCTCTGGGTGGCTGAAACACGCGCCGCGAACGGACTTTCCGGGGAAAGTGCCGCTTGGAAGTCGGGTGATTGGTAGGTAAAGCGGCCTCCGACGGCGGTGGCCAGGACCTGCAGTTCGCTGATGGCCGGTGCCGTCAACGGTGAAGCGGAAAGGACAGTAAAGTCGGCGAGTTTGCCCGCTGACAGGGTGCCCTTGTCCGCAAGGGAACCCGTTGCTGAGGCGGCTCCGGACGTGTAGGCGGCCAATGCTTGGTGGGGTGTCAGGCGCTCCGCCGGGTTCCCAAACACCGAGCCGGATTCGGTCCGGCGGTCCACGAACGCCTGCATGCCACGCAGGACGTTTCCGTCGGCGACGGGCCGGTCCGAGCTTCCGGCAAGCGTCACTCCGGCTTCCAGGAAACTGGCTGCCCGGTAGGCCCACGGCAGGCGGTCCCGTCCGAGCGAAGCGGTCATGCCGTCCCCGCCGTCCCGGAAAAAGCTCGCCTGCGGTGTCACGGCAATGCCGGCGTCCGCAAGCCTCTCGAGCTGCTCCGGACGGGTCATGGAGGCGTGCTCGATCCTGTTGGGCACGCGGCGCGGCCCATACGCAGCCTGGCAATCCGTGATGATGTCCACGGCGAGGTCCACGGCCCGGTCCCCGATGGCGTGCGCGGCAATGGACCAGCCGGCGGCGTAGGCGGCCTCGATGCGTTCCCGCAGCTGGGCCGGGTCCGCCTGGAAGTAGCCGGTATTGCCTCGGTTGTCCTTGTGTCCGTGGCTGCAGAACTCGTGGCTCACGGCAGCGGTTTCGCCCAGGAGTGAGCCGTCCAGGAAGACCTTGGCGGGGCCGAGGGAAAGGAACTCGTTCCCGAATCCGCTGGTGATGCCAAGATCCAGTCCGGCCGGCGCGGCACCTGGGCTGTCCGAAGAATGGCCGTTGAGTCCGTGCAGTACGTCCAGCACCGGCATCACCTGTGCCCTGGCGTGCAGCCGGCCGGTGGCCGCAGCGCCCTGGTAGGCGGCGAGCTCGGCCGGGCTGTGCCCGATCCAGCCGCCGCCCACTCCGGCTTCGGTGAAACTCGTGATGCCCTCGGAGGCGTAATACAGCGTTGCCCGTTCAAGGGCGGCCTCGATGTCCTCCAAGGCATACGGCAGGATCAGCTGCTGGATCAGTTCCTGGGCCGTCTCCTGGACGAGTCCCGTGGGCCGTCCCGCTTCGTCACGGACGATCGCGCCGCCGTCGGGATCGGGGAACGACGGCGACTCGGCACCTGCCAGCCGCAGCGCAGCGGTGTTGACCACCGCCATGTGCCCTGAGTTGTGCCGCATGAACAGCGGCCGCTCCCCCGTGATCCGATCAAGCTCGTCGATATCCGGGAAGGAACCGCCGTGCTGGGTCTGGCTGAAACCGGTGGCGAAAAGCCACCCCTCGCCGTCGGACCCGGCGTTTGTGACAGCGCCCCGCAGCAACTCATAGAGCTCCTCCAGGCCGCGCGCGCCGGACACGTCCAGTTCCGCCAGGCCCAGCCCGAACCACGTGGTGTGGCAATGGGCGTCGATGAAGCCCGGAGTGAGCGTCGCCCCGGCGAGGTCCAGGACCTCGACGGCGTCCAAGCCGTCCAGGTCCTCGTCGAGGCCCACGATGCGTCCCTTCCAGATGCCCAGCGAACTGGCCACGGGGCGGTCCGGATCCATGGTGATGATGTCTGCGTTCCGCAGGAGGAGGTCGAGTTTCATGTCAGGTTCTAGCGGTGCGAGGTGGTGACGGACTTGATGCGGGTGTAGTCCTCGAGGCCGAACACCGAGAGATCCTTGCCGGTGCCCGAGTGCTTAAAGCCACCGTGCGGTGCTTCGGCCGGGATCACTTGGTGGCAGTTGATCCAGACGGCGCCGAAGTCGAGTTCGTTGGACACGCGGGTGACTACGCCATGGTTCTCGGACCACACACTCGATGCCAGCGCGTACTTGGTGCCGTTGGCGAGCTCGATCGCTTCTTCCTCGGTGGAGAACGGCTGGACCGTCAGTACGGGACCGAAGATTTCATCGCACACCACTTCGTCGGTTTGGAACACACCGTCAATGACTGTCGGCTCAAAGTGGAAGCCCGTTCCGGTGCGCTTGCCGCCGGACAGGACGCGGGCGTTGGCAGGCAGCCGGGACATGAACCCCTCCACCCGCTCCAACTGGGCGGCACTGTTAAGCGGGCCAAGGTCGGCCTCCTCGCCCCCTACCTTCAAGGCGGAAGCGGCATCGGCCAGGGCTGCTGCGAATTCCGTGTGGATGTCCTGGTGGACCAGCACTCGGGTCACCGCGGTGCAGTCCTGGCCGGCATTGAAGAAGGCCGCAAGGGCGATTTCGCTGGCGGTCCGCCGGATATCGACGTCGGCAAACACCACGGCGGGCGCCTTGCCGCCAAGTTCAAGGTGAACGTCCTTGAGCGTCTTGGACGCCGCCGACATGACCTGGGCACCGGCCCGGGTGGAGCCGGTGATGGAGACCATCTCCGGGATGTCGTGGTCCACCATCGCGGCGCCGGCTTCGCGGCCACCGCAAACAACGTTAACGACGCCGGCCGGGTAGACCTGCTGTGCCAGTTCACCCAGGACCAGAGTGGACCAGGGGGTGGTGTCGGCAGGCTTGAGGACCAGGGTGTTGCCCGCCGCGAGGGCTGGCCCGATCTTCCAAATGGCCATCATGAACGGGTAGTTCCACGGCGTAATCTGGGCAACCACACCAATGGGCTCCCGCCGGATGGTGGACGAAAAGCCCTCCACGTACTCAGTCTGGGCCGTCCCTGAAACCACTCGGCATGCTCCGGCGAAGAAGCGCAGTTGGTCCGCGCCGCGCAGGATTTCAAGCTCTTTGGTGAGGGCGGACGGCTTGCCGGTGCAGGCAACCTCGGCCTCGACCAGACGGTCAACATTTGCCTCGATGAGGTCGGCCAGCTGCAACAGCAGCGACTGGCGCGTTCCCGGCGTCGTGCGCTTGTAGCTCTTGAAAGCTGCGGCAGCGGCCTGGAAGGCGGAGTCGACGGCGGCCGCGTCACTGTCCGGCGCGATGCCGATCTGCTGGCCCGTGGCGGGGTCGAAGAACGGCAGGCTGGCCGCGGCGTCCACGGACTCGCCGTTGATGATGTTCTGAAGCTGAATCACAGGAGGCTCCGGTCAGTTCGTTGAAGTCTTGGGAGAACGCGTGGTGGGGTCCTGCGGCAGGTGCAGCAAGGCCGGGAGGCCGGAGTCGACGGCGCGGCGGAACGCGGCTGCGAAGTCTTCCGTGCGGTCCACGCGCTCGCCGTAGCCGCCGTAGGAACGGGCGAGTGCGGCGAAGTCCGGGTTGGTCATGTGGGTGCCGGAGGGGCGGTCCGGGTAGTGCGCTTCCTGGTGCTCGCGGATGGTGGCGAAGATGCCGTTGTCCACCACCAAAACGATGAACGCGGCGCCGTAGCCCATGGCCGTGGCGATTTCCTGGCCATTCATCATGAAGCAGCCATCGCCGGCGACGGAGATGACCTGGCGGCCGGGGTATGCCAGCGATGCTGCCACGGCTGCGGGAATCCCCATGCCCATGGCGCCGTTGCGCGGAGCGGCCAGGGAGTTGGCCGAGTTGTGGTCCAGATACCGTGCGGGCCACAGGGCGTGGTTTCCTGCGCCGAAGGTGAGGACGGCGTCGTCGGCCATTTCCTTTGTGAGAACCTCCATGGCGACGCCAAGGTCGACGCCGATGCCGCCGTCGGGCCGGGGCGTGGAGAACGTTATCTGATCGGCGCGGGCGCTGGCGAACCAGCCTTCCTCGCGGTTGCCCGCCCCGGCCGTGCCAGGGAGGGCCGCGGCAAACGCCGTGACATCGGCGATGATGTGCTGGTCCACCCGGCCGAAGTGGCCCAGGAGGTTGGCGTCGGCGTTGACCACCACGGTGTCGGCGTTCAGTCCGCGCTTGTAGCCATCGGAGAGGACGTCACCGCGAACGCAGCCAACAAAGACGATCAGATCGGCGTCGTCCAGGCGTTCGGCGTTGGCGTCGCTGCGGCCGTAGCCGAGGAAGCCGGCGTAGGCGTCGCTGCGGTGCGGGACGGCGTCGTAGGCACGGAAGTCGGCCACCACCGGGATGCTGTTGCGGCTTGCCCAGGCGGCCAGCTGCTCGCCGGACTGCTGCGTCCAGCCTTCACCGCCGACGACGACAAGCGGCTTGCGTGCCGCCGCCAGCTTCTGGTTCAGCTCATCCAGGTCAACGGGGGCTGGCTCCGGGCGGGCAATCCTGCGGGGTTCGACGGTGGCGTTCTCCACGACGTGTACCAGCACGTCTTCCGGGAGGCCGATCACTACGGGGCCGGGTCGGCCGCTGAGGGCCGTGAAGATGGCGTCGTCCACAACGCGGGCTGCGGAGGCGGCGTCGTCGAGCGTGACCACTTTCTTGGCCGTGCTGCCGAACCAGGCGTTGATGTCGAACTCCTGGAAGGACTCCCGGCCACGGTCGGCTACCGGGATCAGGCCCACGAACAGGATCAAGGGCGTGGCGTCCTGGTATGCGGTGTGGATGGCGATGAAGGCGTTGGCTGCCCCCGGACCGCGGGTCACCATGGCAACGCCCGGGAGCTCGGTCAGACGGCCTTCGGCCAGTGCCATGAACCCGGCGCCGCCTTCCTGGCGGGCCACCACGTTCTGGATCGGCGAGCCGTGCAAGCCGTCAAGGACGTCAAGGAAGCTCTCGCCCGGCACGGTGTAGACACGCTTGACGCCTGCCCGTTCGAGTTGGCCGACAATCAGGTGGCCTGCGGTGGTGGTGCTCAATGCTTCATTCCTTCTTCTTCGATGGAAAGGGCGGGGAGGAACAGTCCGGACAGCGCCGTCAGCACGGAAACCACCAGCAGGATGATGGCGCCGGGCCAGAAGGAGTTGTTGGCTGCCACCAGGGCGGTGGCGATCAGCGGCACGAAGCCGGAGATGACGCCGGCGGTGTTGGACGTGATGGCGACTCCGGTGTAGCGGACCTTCGTGGCGAACAGGGCAGTCAACGCGGTACCGGAGACGGCGTACGGGATGGAGAGGACGGCGACGCCGATCATCATGCCCAGGACAACAAGGACGGGGTTGCGGCTGTCGATGGCCAGGAACACGGGAACTGCGATAAGCGCCGAGGCCACGCCGCCCCAGAGGATCACCTTGCTGGCGCCGAATTTCTCGCCCAGTCGGCCGGCCCAGATGAGGGCGCCGATCTCCAGGGCTGCAGCCAGCAGGGTGCCCATGAGCAGGAGTTCAGAGGGCAGCTTGAGGACCTTGGTGCCGTAGAAGACCACGAAGCTGGTGATGAGGTAGAAACCGCCGATGCCGAGCAACGCCGAGCACATACCCACCAGGATCTGGCGCCAGCTGTTCTTCAAGACGCCGCGGATGGGAGCATGTTCGGTCTCCCCGGATTCCATCAGGGCTTCAAATTCGGGTGATTCGCTGAGTCGGCTGCGGATCCACAGGGAGATGGCAAGCAGCGGGATGGCGGCGATGAACGGGATGCGCCAGCCCCACGCGTCAAAGTTCGTTTGGCCCACCAGGAACAGCATGCCGAAGAAGCCACCGGAGGACAGGATGGTGCCGATCGGGGAACCGATCTGCGGCAGGGCGGCGTAGCGTGCGCGCTTCTCCACTGGAGCATTCTCGACGGCGATGATCACCGCGCCGCTCCACTCGCCACCCACGGCAAGGCCCTGGACAATACGCAGGGCCACCAGCAGGATGGGGGCTGCCAGGCCGATGGTCATGTAGTTCGGCAGGAGGCCGATGAGGCCGGTGACAATGCCGATGCCCACGATCGTGACCATGAGGATCTTCTTGCGGCCAACCTTGTCCCCAAGGGCACCGAAGATGAAGCCACCGATCGGGCGGGCCACGAAGCCGACCGCGAGCGTAGCGAAGGAACCCATGGCCGCCACGAAGGGGTCCTGGGAAACGAAGAACTGTGCGTTGAACACCAGCGCAGCGGCTGTGGTGAAAAGGAAGAAGTCGTACCATTCCAGTGCAGTGCCCACGAGGGCAGCGAGGGCCACCTTCTTGGTAACGCTTTCATCGACGACGCGTACTGCCGTGGGACTTGCGTCCGTGGCTCCGCTGACCGTGCTTGCCATAGTTGCTCCATGAGTGCGAACGGGACCGGACGTTGGGGGTGCCCGGGCAAATTTGTGTGACTCAATCCATAGTGCCAGTAGTTTTCCCCAAAAAGACTAGCGATACACCACGGAATCAGGGCGCTAGAATGTGTGAATGCACAATTCCGAAACTTCAGGGCATTCTGTTCGTTGGGCCGAGTTGGTGGATGAGCTCGAAGGCAGGCTGGACACCTTGGCGCAGGCCTTCACCACGAGGGTTCGCGAGATCCCCGAATACGGCGAAAGCCAAGTGACGGTCCTGGAAATCCAGGAGACCGCGCGGGAGACATTCCGGCGCCTGATCAGCGGCCTCAGGAATGGCAAGGCGGACAGCAGCGAAGGATTGCTCGACTTCGCCTCGGACCTCGGTTCCAAGCGGGCCAGGGCCGGTATTCCACCAGAGTCCCTCACCTCTGCCGTCCGCCTGGACTTCAGCATTCTGTGGGCCGAACTGCTGGAAATCGCCGACACTGCGGACGCCGCCCTGCTGGCGACACGGGTGGACCAGGTGTGGAGCGTCGTGGACGAGTTCGCCACCCGCACGCACACCAGCTACCTGACCGAGCGCGTCAGGATGGCCCAGGAAGAATCGAGCATTCAACGCGAGTTCATTGCCCGCCTGTTCAACCAGAGCAGCCCTTCGTTGGAAACCTCCGCCCAAGTGGCTTCCGCATTGGGCATCAACCCTGAATCACGCTTTGCCCTGGTTGCCGCCAGCGGCGATCCCGGGGCGCGGCTCAGGGCGGCAACGTCCCAGTTCGGATCCGGGCAGCACCTCCGGCAGCGGCTGTTCCTGCATGAATCGGGCGGCAACACCTATGTTTTCTGGGCTCTGCCTGCAGTTCGGACCCGCGGCCCTGAACCCCGTGGCGAGACGCGCAGCCCGGAAGCCGAAGGTCAGCAGCTGCCACCCGGCGTCGTGAACGTCCCCTGCGGCTACGTGCCCGAGGTCCTTGGCCTCCGCGCCCTCCCAACAGCGGCCCGAACAGCCGAGAGCCTCGCGGCACTCCTGCGTCCCCGCGATGCCGGACCGCTCTCCGCCGACTCGGCCTGGGCGCGACTGGCCCAGCAAAACCTGCAGGACGCCGGGCTGGACCTCGCCGCGGAACTCGAGGAAGCCCTGGCGGAGTGCCGGGGCGGCGAGCGCGAGCGCCTGCTCGAAACGGTCCGGAACTACCTGGCCACCGGCAACGTCACCGTCACCTCCGAGCAACTGTTCTGCCACCGCAACACCATCCTCAACCGGCTCAACCGCTTCCAGGAGCTCACGGGAATCGATCTCGCCGTTCCCGCGAAGACGGCCAGGTTGGTGGTGGCATGGGCGTAACTCTCTCGCGCGCGCAGGGGCGAGCCGATGTGTGTTTCCACATTCCAAGCTCCCTTTTGATGGAATTTATGCCATTGATGGTGTGATCGGGCACACACCATAGTTGTAGCTACCTTGCACCGGACACTCGTCCCCGCACCCCATCCGGAGAATCTGATGGCCCACACGGTAGATACTGCCCCCGCATCATCGTCCAGGCTCGACCTGGCAAAGATGCGCAAGATTGCCCTCGCCAGCGTTATTGGCACCACCGTCGAGTGGTACGACCTTTTCGTCTTCGGGACGGCGTCGGCCCTTGTCTTCAACAAGATCTTCTTCCCCAGCTTTGATCCGATCGTCGGCACCATGCTGGCCTTCGGTACGTTCGCTTCCGCCTACATTGCCCGCATGGTGGGCGCCATCATCTTCGGTCACTTCGGTGACCGGCTGGGCCGCAAGTCCATGCTGCTGGTGTCCCTCCTGACCATGGGTGCGGCTACCTTCGCCATCGGCCTGCTGCCCGACTACAACAGCATCGGCATCATGGCCCCGCTCCTGTTGCTGTTCCTGCGCGTCATCCAGGGCCTGGCCCTCGGCGGCGAATGGGGCGGTGCCGTCCTCATGACGGTTGAACACGCTCCTCCCGCCCGCCGCGGCTTCTACGGCTCCCTCGTCCAGGTTGGCGTTCCCGCCGGCACCCTCATCGCCAACGTAGCATTCCTGATTGTGGCCTCCACGGTCAGCACCGAAGCCCTGTACTCGTGGGGCTGGCGTATCCCGTTCCTGGCATCTGTCCTCTTGGTCAGCGTGGGCATCTACATCCGCCTGCACATTGAGGAAACCCCGTCCTTCCAGGCCGTCAAGACCGCCGGCGCCAAGGCGAAGATGCCGTTCGCCGCACTGATGGCCAAGTACTGGAAGCAGGTGGTCCTTGGCGGCGTCGCCACCCTGTCCACGGGCAGCACGTTCACCTTGCTGGTTGCTTCCGGCGTCTCCTACGGCAAGAAGGAACTGGGCCATTCCGAGAGCCTGATGCTCTGGGTAGTCCTGGCATCCTGCATCCTGGGGCTGTTCCTCATCCCGTTCTTCGGCAAGCTCTCGGACAAGTTCGGCCGCAAACCGATCATCTTCGCCGGCGTTGCCGCCGAGGCCGCCCTCGCGTTCCCCATGTTCTGGCTCATGGATACCAAGTCGGTGGCACTGCTCTTTGTTGCTTACCTGGCCATGATGACCGCGTTCTGCGCCAACTACGGCCCCATCGCCACGTTCCTCGCCGAGCTCTTCGGCTCCAAGGTCCGCTACTCCGGCCTCTCCGTGGCCTACATGCTCTCCGGCTTGCTGGGCAGCGCCGCCACGCCGTTCGTCACCACGTGGCTGCTGGGCATGACGGGACAGAGCTCCTCGATCGCCTGGTACATCATGGCCGCGGCCGGGCTGTCCTTGGTGGCCCTCTTCCTGCTGACCGAGACCCGGTACGGCAACATCGACGCCGTCGATGAAGCTCCGGCCCTGGCCGGCTCCACGGAAGCCGCGGCAGCGAAGTGAAGCCAAGCACCATCGGGCGCCTGGCTGGCATCCCCGGCCAGGCGCCCGCCGTCGGGCCCTTTTCCCCAGCGGTCATTGCCAACGGTTTTGTCTTCACCTCCGGCCAGATCCCCGCGATCACCGGCCTGGACCATCAGCCGGACACTTTTGAAGGGCAAGTCCGGCAAACCATCCAGAACCTCGCGGGCGTGTTGGAAGCCGCAGGATCCAGCCTTGAACACGTAGTCAAGGTCAACACCTACCTGACCAGCCAGGACCAGCTGGAGGAATACAACCGGGTGTACGTGGAGTACTTCGGCACCGCCAAGCCGGCGCGGACCACCGTGTGCGTGAGCCTGTGGGGCGTATCCCTGGAAATCGAATGCGTAGCAGTGCTGGCCAACATCACGCCGGACACCCCTGAGGAAACCCCATGACCCCAACACTCCTTGGAGACCTGGCAGCAGTCAGCTACCCGACCATCGGCCACTTCCTCGAGGACGGTTTCGTCTCCCCTGCCATCCAGTCGCTGCTGGCAAACGTGAAAATCGCCGGACCCGCCGTCACCGTACGCATCGAGGACCACGACGCCATCGCCATGAACCACGCACTCCTGGCGCTCCGTCCCGGCGATGTGCTGGTGGTGGACATGGGCGGTGACCACCAGCACGCGCCCGTGGGGGCCGTCACGGCAGCCGCGGCGCTCGCCCAAGGAGCGGCCGGCGTCGTGGTTGATGGCGTGGCCACCGACGTCCTGGAACTGAGGGAGGCCGGCCTTCCGGTGTTCGCCCGCGGGACGTCATGCCTGACCACCAAACGCCTGTACGGGACTGGCTCCGCCGTCAATGTTCCGGTGCACTGCGGAGGAGTGGAGGTCAACCCCGGCGACCTTATCCTGGGCGACGACAACGGGCTGGTCATCCTCTCCCCCGAAGCTGCCCGCGAGGTGCTGGGGAAGGCGCTCGCGTCGGACGCGGCCGAGCCGGCCATCCTTGCGCGCATAACATCCGGGGAACCGCTCGAGTCGATCCTGGCCCTGTAATACTGCCGAGAGCGTAACCGTCCGGCCACCGGGACGCCACCAAGGAACTTCGGCTGGGGATGGGGTAGAACTTAACCATGAGCGTACGTACACCCGACCCGTATCCAGGCTGGCTTTCAGATGAAGACCTCTTCGAAGCCCGCGGCCGCCTCCCCATGGTCTACGTGGAGGCTGTCCCGGTCAGGTTGGATCCGCTCGGGTATGTGAACGAAGTTGGCACGCTCCTGCAGGGCGACGCCGACGGCAACATGGTCCGCTACCTCGTCTCTGGCCGCGTCCTCTACCGTGAAACGATCCGCGCGGCGCTCCTCCGGCACATGGAAAAGGACCTCGGTCCCCTGGCCTTCCCGCAGCTGCCCATCAGCCCCGTTCCCTTCACCGTGGCGGAATACTTCCCGGCTCCGTCGCAGACCGGCTTCACGGACGACCGCCAGCACGCCGTCTCGCTGGCCTACATCATTCCCGTGACCGGTGAATGCGAACCCCGCCAGGACGCCCTCGAACTCACATGGATGACGCCCCAAGAGGTGCTGAGCGAGAACGTCCAGCAGGAATTCGACGGCGGACGCGGGAACCTCGTGCGGCAGGCGCTGGCTTTCTCGGGCATCGTTCTCTAGCGGGTCCCCGCCCCCGGGCCGGCCGGTCTTTGTAGACTGGACGGCGGACCCCAAGAGAACCAAAGGACTTCCGATGACTCACAGCCCAGCCACACAGCAATACAGAGAGAAGCAGGCTGGGGACCTGTTGCCCGGAGATTTTGTCTATCCGCCCGGCGACGGGCCAGCCGCCGAAATCGGCAGCATCGAGGTGCAGCATGACGACTACGGCGTGGCCGCGCTGCTACTGGTGACAATGGTCGACGGCGGCACGGTGCGGATCGCTGTCGGGTCCAGTGTTCCTGTGGGTGACGGAGTTTCGGCCGGCCCAGGTGATGCGGCCACGGACGGCGACGCAGCATCGGGAGCCCCCGACTCCAGCACCTCAGGCTCCAGCACCTCCGCGGAAACCGACGCCGAGGCTTCCGCCGGACCCGCCGTCGTCGTGCCTCCCCGCCCGGAAACGCCGCCCGCGTACACGGGCCCCGGCGCCGAAGAGCTGGCCCTTATCCCCGAGCCCGACGGAACCCCTGAAGCCGTGGTTCGTGCCGCCGCCGCCAACCACAAAGGCAAGAACGGCGTGCAGGTACTGTCCGAACGGCTCGCCAAGGGAATCAATACGAAGTCCGGAAGCTGCCTCCGGGACCTCAGCGACCTCGCGTTCGACCTCTGCATCGTGCTGCGCGATCCGGACCACGCCTTGGCCGTGGCGGACCTGTTGAACGTGCTGCCGTTCGACGGAAACCTGGACCGCTGGGCGTCGATCGAACGGGCGCTGGCGCTGTCCAGCTTCATCTGCCGCGAAGCCGGGCAGACCGAACGGGCCGCCGTCTACGAGAAGCTGCTGCGCGCACCCGAGTCCCAGGAAGAGGACCCGTTCAAGGCCCGGATCAATGCCAGGGTCCGCCAGCGCTCACTCAACGAACCCAATCTGTACGACAAGGAAATCTTCCGCGCAATCGACAACGGCAACCACGAAGCCGAGCGCGAATGGCGGTTCCTGCGCCTCGAAGCGCTGATGTTCCTGCGCGCGCACGGCGGTTCGAAGACCATCGGCGAGGAAGAGTTGGCCCGGAGGATCGGCAATGAGCTGGAATCGGTGCGCGCCTAACGCTGCTGCAAGGCTGTTATGTGGGCGCGAACGGCGGTAGATTCGGGGCCATGACGAACAATCTGAGCGTTGTGGTTAATGCCGATGCACAGCAGGTTTGGACCATGCTGCGTGAACCGTCGTTGGTGGCCCAATGGCATGGCTGGGAAGCCGATGATCTCACTGCCGAAATCAAGCAGATCTACTTCAACACCGACGTTGTGGAAGGGCCCGATCACACGAGCCTGGCTGTCAACGGCGGCGACGTCTTTGAACTCCACCCCGTCTCCGGCGGCACGGAAGTGCGGGTAACCCGGGTGGCCCTGGACCACGATTCCGAGTGGGCTGACTGGGACGAGGACATCACCCAGGGATGGCTCACGTTCCTTCATCAACTGCGCTTTGCCTTGGAGCGGCACCCGCACGGGCACCGGCGGACGCATTTCGTTTCCCTCCCGGGCAAGGGCGGGCCGGCGATCGAGAAGCTGGGGCTCGGGGATTTGCCGCCCGTCGGTGATGAGCATTCGCTCACGCTGTCCACGGGCGAGAAGATTTCCGGAAAGGTCTGGTTCAAGAGCCGGCACCAGGTTGGCCTGACTGTGCACAGCTACGCCGAGCACGGGGAAGGGCTGCTGATCGTCGCCGAGCAGCTGCCGATTCCGGAGAAGAGGCCCGACGGCGGGTCCATGGTGATTGCCTCCACCTACGATTTGGGGGCCCACACCTTGGCGGACATCCGGTCCTCGTGGGACAACTGGAAAGAGTCGAACTACGGGTCCTAGGGTTTTTTCGGCAGGCTGCTCCCGGTAAAGCTGGCACACTTGGTAGCGTGCCAGCTTCCTCATCTGCCCCTGCATCCTCCCCTGCGCTGCCCGGTTTGTCCCACCGGCAATCCGAGTTCTCCTTTTCGGTGGGCAAGCGCCTGACTGAAACGTGCTCGCCGTCGGACGCCCAGGTAGAGGCCAACGGCGGCGCCTTCCTGGGCCGCACCGGAACCATCACCACGCCGCACGGGACCATCCAGACGCCCGCGTTCATCGCCGTCGGGACCAAAGCCACCGTGAAAGCAGTGCTGCCCGAGTCCATCGCGGAACTCGGGGCACAGGCTGTCCTTGCCAACGCCTACCACCTGTACCTGCAGCCCGGGCCCGAAATCCTCGACGCCGCGGGCGGGTTGGGCGCGTTCATGAACTGGTCCGGGCCGACCTTCACGGACTCCGGTGGATTCCAGGTGATGAGCCTGGGCTCGGGGTTCAAGAAGGTCATCGACATGAAGAACGTGGACAGCTCCGGTCCGGATGACGCGGTGGCGCCCGGCAAGGAACGGCTTGCTCACATCGATGATGACGGCGTCTGGTTCAAGTCCCACTTGAACGGTGACCGGCACCGCTTCTCCCCCGAGATCTCCATGCAGGTCCAGCACCAGATCGGCGCGGACATCATGTTCGCCTTCGACGAGCTCACCACGCTGCAGAACTCGCGGGCGTATCAGGAGGAGTCGCTGGAGCGGACACGATTGTGGGCGCTACGGTGCTTGGAGGAGCACGCTTCCCTGACTTCGTCCCGCGTGGGCAAGCCATACCAGGCGCTGTTCGGCGTGATCCAGGGCGCCCAGTACGAGGACCTTCGCCGCAAGGCCTGCCAGGACCTCGGCGCCATGCCCTTTGATGGGTACGGAATCGGCGGGGCGCTGGAGAAGGAAAACCTGGGCACGATTGTGCGCTGGTGCAACGAGGAACTGCCCGAGGACAAGCCCCGGCACCTGCTCGGTATCTCCGAACCGGACGACATCTTCACGGCTATCGAGAACGGCGCCGACACGTTCGACTGCGTCTCCCCCACCCGTGTGGCCCGGAATTCAGCGTTCTACACGCCGTTTGGCCGGTTCAACCTGAGTGGGGCTCGCTATAAAACCGACTTCGGGCCCCTGCAGGATGGATGCGACTGCTACACGTGCGTGAACTATTCACGGGCCTACATCCACCACCTGTTCAAGGCCAAGGAAATGCTCTCGGCAACCCTCATCTCCATCCACAACGAACGCTTCGTGGTGAAGATGGTGGACGATGCCCGACTGGCCATCGAATCCGGGGACTTCTTCGAGTTCAAGGCGGAGACGCTGGGCCGGTACTACTCCTAGTCGCCGAGTTCGAGGCTACGCAGCGACTACCCCGTAGCTGGGCTCGCGCTTCTTGATCCAGCCGACAACCAGCACCGTGACGGGGACGAACAGGAACTCCACTGCGGTCTTGTAGACGAAGCCAACCAGGGCGTAGTTCAGGAACGAGCCGAAGTCCGTGATGCCGATGACCGATGCGGCGATGCTGCAGAAGATCAGGGTGTCCACGAATTCGCCTACCACGGACGAGCCCATCAGGCGTGCCCACAGGGATTTCTCGCCGGTGCGGGCCTTCATCTTCACGAGGATCCATGAGTTGATGGTCTGACCTGCCAGGAAGGCAAGGAGTGAACCAAGGACGATCAGCGGCACCGGCCCAAGGGCCCCCTCGATGGCTGCCTGCTTGGCGGTGCTGTAGTCGTCACTGAAACCAGGCAACACGATGATGATCCAGTAGCAGAGGGAGGCAAAGACCGAGAGGGCAAACGAGGTGATGATGGCCTTGCGCGCCACCTTGAAGCCGTAGACCTCGCTCATCACGTCGCCCAGGATGTAGGCGAGAGGGAACAGGAAGAACCCGCCGTCGGTCAGGATTGGCCCGAGTGCGACGCCCTTGGACGCGCCGATGTTGGACAGGATCAGCACCACGGCCATGACGGCCAGCATGATGCCGAAATACGGGGAACCGATTGAAGCAAAGCGTGGGGCGGGCTTGCTCAAGGTACTGGAGCCTGAGGGCGAGGGCATGGGTCATCCATTTCGTAGTGGTTCGCGCAGGCCCCTTTGTTCAGGGAGCCCCGCTGTATTAGCACTGTGGTTGGTGGGGCATACCGCCCGGCACCGGTTCCATTCTCCCACCTGCCGACGCCCTCTCACCTCCCACGCCGTTTCCCCCGGCGCCCTCTCACCTCCCACGCCGTTTCCCCCGGCGCTCTCTCACCTCCCACGCCCTTTCCCCCGGCGCTCTCTCACCTTTCACGCCCTTTCCCCCGGCGCTCTCTCACCTTTCACGCCCTTTCCCCCGGCGCTCTCTCACCTCCCTGAACTGCTCCCCTGAAGTTGGACTGAGAATTTCAGTTCCGATTTGAGGGGAGCAGTTTTATGTGTTCGCGTAGTTCTTTGTCTGTGGTGCAGCGGGTGTCGGCTGTAGCGTGTTTTGAAAGAGGGCTTGGCTATCGGGCGGCGGCCCGGTACCTTGATGCGCCCCAGGTGCCGGTAAGGGGACTGTATGGGTTATGGAGGATTCATGGGGAAGGAGTCTTGGTGACCAAGGCGCCGAAGTCATACTCTTTCGAGGTCAAACTGGCCTTGGTGCAGCGGTTCCTGGCGGGCGAAACCGGTCCCGACCTGGCCGTTGAAGCGGGCCTGTCTTCACGGCAACTGCTGCAGAAATGGGTCAGAGCGTATCGCTTGGAGGGCGAAGACGGGCTGATGCCAAAACGCAACGGCACGCCAGCGAAGCCGAAGGCCGCACCTTCTGGGGAACCCGTGGCCCTGCCGTCGCGGAAGCCTGGTGCGATGCTGTCCGTGAAGCCCGGGGCGACGCCGCAGGCCCCGGAGGTTTCGGAGCTTGAGCAACTGCGTCGGGAGAACGAACTGTTGCGGGCAGAGGTGGCCTACTTGGGAAAATTGCGGGCCTTGAGGGCGCAGGAACGACGGTGAAGGTTCAAGCCCTCGTTGCCCTCAAGGCTGATTACCCGCTCCCGGTTCTGCTGCGGGCCGCGGGCCTGGCCCGCTCGACGTTCTTCTACCATCAGGCCCGGCTCCTGTCCCCGGACCCGCAGGAAGCACTCAAGAGCGCCATCACGGAGGTTTTCACGACCAACCATGGCCGTTACGGACATCGCCGAATCCACACCGAGCTGACGAAGCAAGGATGGACGGTGGCGAAGAAGACCGTGCTGAAACTGATGCGCGCCCTGGCCTTGCGCTGCAAGATCCGGCGGCGGAAACGCTATAACTCCTACCAAGGCGAGCAGGGGGTGATTGCACCGAACGTGCTGGACCGGAAGTTCGACGCCGACGCTCCGAACCAGAAGTGGGTCACTGATGTCACCGAGTTCCGCGTCGGGGACCGGAAGCTCTACCTCTCACCAGTCATGGACCTTTTCGACCGGCAAATTATTTCGTATTCCATCGGCAACTCACCGAACCTGGAACTAACCAACACCTCACTATCTCAGGCCATCACCTGCCTGGAACCGGGACAAAAACCATTGGTTCACTCGGACCAAGGCTTCCAATACCAGCACGTGTTCTGGCGGCAGCTGCTCACCGAAGCCGGCGCCACCCAGTCAATGTCCCGCAAGGGCAACTGCTACGACAACGCCGTCATGGAGAACTTCTTCGGACATCTCAAGGAAGAACTCTTCCACCACGTCCGGTTCCTCAGCACCGACGCCTTGGCAACAGCACTGCACGAGTACATCCGCTGGTATAACAACGAAAGGATCTCCACCAAACTCGAAGGCCTGAGCCCGGTGCAATACCGGGCCCAGACCCTCGCAGCCTAAAATCCCAATTAGCCAGTCCAACAAACGGGGACCAGTTCATCCCACGTGCTTGAAGCAAACGCTCTCTCACGTACACTTTTGAACACGTTCAGAACTGGTGGCATACTCGTCCTTGAACACGTTCAAAAGTTTCATCGAAGGAGTGCAGCATGGCAGCGAAGAGTGAGCAGACCCGCCAACTGGTAGCCGACATTGCCCTGAGGATGTTCCGTGAGATCGGCTTCGAAAAAACCACCATGCGAGCCATTGCCCAGGAAGCGGGGGTTTCGGTCGGCAACGCCTACTACTACTTCGCTTCCAAGGACGAGCTCGTCCAAGAGCTGTACCTCCAGGTTCAGGACGAACACTCGGTTGTTGCCGCCAAGGCACTCAACGACGTCCAGGATCTCGCTGGCCGCCTGAAGGCAGTGCTTCACACGGGCATCGACGTCATGGCGCCGTACCATCAGTTCGGTTCCGACTTCATCGCGACGGCGATCCGGCCGTCGTCGCCCGTCAACCCGTTTGGCGAGGCGTCCACCGCCGCCCGCGAGGCTTCGCTCGCGATCTTCCGCTCCGCCGTCGAGGGTTCCTCCCCCGCCGTCGCAAAGAAGCTTCGCGGTGATCTGCCAGAGTTGCTGTGGCTGGCCTACATGGGCGTCGCGCTGTTCTGGGTCTACGACAAATCCGAGGGCCAGCGACGCACGCGCAAGCTGATCGACGGGGCCGCGCCTTTGGTGGCTCGCGGCTTGTCGCTGGCTAAGATTCCGGGCGTGAGCAAGGTGTTCGACGACGTCCTGGGACTCGTCCGCAACGTCAAGGAAGACTCATGAGCTCGCAGACAGTGGTGATCGCGGGTGCCACCGGCTTCATCGGCAACTACTTCCGGCAGCGATTCATTGCCGAGGGCTGGCAGGTTCGAACGGTTGGGCGGGACGCGTCGGCCGATGCGCAATGGAACGACGACGGCGCCATCACCAGAGCGCTGAACGGCGCCGAGTTGTTGGTGAACCTCGCCGGACGCTCCGTGAATTGCCGTTACAACGAGCGGCGCCGGCGGGAGATTCTGGACTCCCGGGTTCTCACAACTCGCGCCTTGGGCCGGGCGGTTGCCGCGTGCGCCGAACCGCCCGGGACGTGGATCAATTCCAGCACTGGAACCATCTACCGGCACGCGGAAGACCACCCGCAGTCGGAGGTTTCAGGCGAACTCGGCAGTGGGTTCTCCGTGGATGTCGCCCGTGCTTGGGAGGACGAGTTGGCGGCAGCTGATGTGCCGGGCACCCGCAGAGTGCCCCTGCGCATTGCGATTGTCTTGGGGGCCGGGGGCGTCATGAGCCCTCTCCGGAATCTTGCCCGGCTCGGCTTGGGCGGGCACATGGGACCGGGCACGCAGAAGTTTAGCTGGATCCATGTGGAGGACTTGTTCCGTGTTGTCCTGTTCATCCACGGTCACGGTGAGCTGAGCGGTCCGGTGAATGCGGCGACACCCTACCCCGTAGACAACCGCGAACTGATGTCACTGGTCCGGCAAAGCATGGGCGTCCCGTTCGGAATTCCAACGCCCGCATGGCTCCTCGAGGCCGGCGCTGTCCTGATCCGGACGCAGACAGAACTGGTGCTGAAGAGCCGCTGGGTGGAACCCCGGAAGTTGCTCGATGCGGGCTTCGCGTTCGAGCACCCCTCGCTTGCTGGCGCTCTCAACGAGATCGCCGAGGGGAATCGATGAGCGCGGTCAGTCCCCCGGCAGCCTGCCGATCGGAACGCTGCTAGGCAAGGCACTCCGCGCCGTCCGCAATCAGTGGTGCATGTGGCTGCGTTCGTTGTTGCGGGAACAGCTGCCGGCGCGTTGGTCGGCGCACTTTTCAGCACACTTCCCATTATTGGCTTTTCTGTCTGCACGGCCGTCGCCGCCGGAATCGGCCGGCTATCAATCTGGAAGCTCGTCCGCACCAACGACGAACCCTCTCTCAGCTAATCGGCCGTTCAACCCACCGCTCTCTCACCTCATTGAGAGTTTCAGCGACCCTCCATCACCTATTCGCGCCTTTGGAGGGACGCTCACTCACATGACGCGATGACGACGGCGGTCCAAGGGGTCGCGTCGTTCCCTCGGCCGTCCCCGAAAATTTCGCCATGCCAGCACGGTAACCCCCGAAACCCCCATGAAGTGAGCGAGGGTCCGCCAAAACACGACAGACGGTGAGCGAGGGTCCGCCAAAACACGACAGACGGTGAGCGAGGGTCCGGGGCGAGCGGCCGCCGTCGAGCATTAACGTTCGTGGGCCAGGCCCGCACCCCAACGCAGGCCGAAACCTAAGGAAGTGTTAGGAAATCCCCCGCGAGCTAGGGCTGTGCCGTGCATCACCCCTAGTTTGGAACATGTCCTCTTCACCTTGGAGGGCCTTTCTTAGTCGACGAAGAGCCATGCGCAAGGACGCCATGAGCACCAGCTTCATGGACAGAACGAACTCATGCAAGACACGGCCGCTGCAAAACGCTGCCGTCCAGGAAGGTTCATTGATGAGCACCCAACAAGCTGAAACTCTGAGCGAAGCCGCCCAGACACGCAAGGCCGTGAGCAACATCCTCAAGGGCTCCGCGGGCAACCTCGTGGAGTGGTTCGATGTTTACGTTTACACAGCTTTCGCGGCGTATTTCCAGTCGCACTTCTTCAACTCCTCCGACGACCTTCAGGCCGGCCTCGAGGCGATGGCCGTCTTCTCGACGTCGTTCCTCATGCGCCCGATCGGCAGCTGGTTCTTCGGCCGCTACGCCGACCGCAAGGGCCGCAAAGCTGCCCTGACACTCAGCGTGACCATGATGTCTGCCGGCTCCTTCGCCATCGCCATTCTGCCGACGCAGGACGTTATTGGCCTGTGGGCCCTGATCCTGCTGGTGTTTATCCGCATGATCCAGGGTTTCTCGGTGGGCGGCGAGTACGGCACCAGCGCCACCTACATGTCCGAGGCTGCGACGGCCAAGCGCCGCGGCTTCTTCTCCAGCTTCCAGTACGTCACGCTGATCGGCGGGCAGATGCTGGCCCTCCTGGTACTGGTGATCCTGCAGAACACCATGAGCAAGGAAGACCTGACCGCGTGGGGCTGGCGCATTCCGTTCGCCATTGGCGGCGTGGCGGCGCTGGTCGTGCTCTGGCTTCGCCGATCCATGGAGGAAACCCTCTCTGCTGACCAGCTCCGCGCCGCGCACGTCAAGGTTGAGGGCGAGGCCCAGCCTGGCACTATGAAGCTGCTGTTCACCAAGCACTGGAAGCCGCTGCTCATCTGCATCGGCATCACCCTCGGCGGCACCGTGGCGTTCTACACGTACACCAACTTCATCCTGAAGTTCATGAACGATACGTCCGGCATCGCCAAGACCGATACCTCCGTCATCAACTTCTGGGCGCTGTTCATCTTCATGCTGCTGCAGCCCGTGTACGGCATGCTCTCGGACAAGATCGGCCGGAAGCCGCTGCTGATCTGGTTTGGTGTGACCGGTGTGCTCTTCACGTGGCCGCTGCTCTCCACACTTGCTGGAACCAAGGACCCGTTCGTGGCGTTCCTGTTGATGTTCGGCGGCCTGCTCATGGTTGGTGGCTACACATCCATCAACGCGCTGGTGAAGGCTGAACTGTTCCCGGCATCCATCCGCGCCCTCGGCGTGGGGCTCGGTTACGCGATTGCCAACTCGCTGTTCGGCGGTACGGTGCCGCTGATTGGTGCGGCGTTGCAGAAGTCGGGCCAGGTGGACATGTTCTTCACCTACGTCACGGCCGCGATCTTCATCTCGCTGTTGGTCTACATCTTCGCGCTGAAGAACAAGAAGGCGACGCACTTGGACGCGGAGCAGGGCAACGCTTTCGCGGCGAAGGGCGCCGTGAAGGACGACGACGGCACGAAGGATCGCGTCAACGCCTGACCCAGGTGCCTTGTGAGGCCCGTTCTGCGCACTTTGGATCCTCCGAAGGGCGCAGAGCGGGCCTCACAACGTTAAGCTCTAGTAGCAAACCCGCCCGCGACCCAAAGGAGCAGAGACAGTGCACGTGCTCATCGTCGAGGATGACGACGCCATGGCGTCGGCCTTGAACGCAGCCGTCGCCTCTGCTGGTCACACGCACACCCGGGTATCCCGGGGCGAGGACGCGCTCCTGGCCCACCGGCAGCACGAGGTGATCCTGCTGGACCTTGGCCTTCCGGACTTGGACGGCCTGGAAGTCCTAAGGAAACTCCGGCAGGTCACCCAGATCCCCATCTTGATCCTGACGGCCCGCGATGACGAGAGAAGTGTGGTTCTGGGACTCCGTTCGGGGGCCGATGACTACCTGGTCAAGCCTGTGAAGCTCGTGGAATTGCTCGCCAGGATCGAAGCCGTGACGCGGCGAACCAACCGGTCGGGCCAGCAAGCCCCCCACAACATCGTCCTTGGAGAACTGGAAGTAGACCTCGATCGCCGCGTGGCCGCCATCGGGGAACGGCACCTCGCCCTGACGGCAACAGAGTTCGACCTCCTCAGCCTCCTCGTCAGGAACGCAGGCTCGGTGGTGACCCGCGAGCAGATCCTGGACGCACTCTGGGGCGACGCGTTCCTGGCACATTCGCGCTCCTTGGACGTGCATCTCACCGGGCTGAGGTCCAAGCTCCAACTGCCCGGATTCATCATCAATGTCCGCGGCGTCGGCTATCGCGTTGAGCAACCGTGAAGTTCCGCGTCCTCGGCATCCTGAGCCTGCTGGTGGTGATCATCGTGGTGACGGTCTCCAGCGTGATCCTGACATCGGCCGGCCGCGAGCTCACCCAGGAACTGCAAATCAACCGCGTCGCCGCGCTGAACCGCTTTGCCCAACTGGCCAGCGATGCTGCGGAAGACAACGACACCACTCAACTGCAACGCGAGATGGACCGCTATTCCGAGCTTTACGGTGAGGGGATCCTGATCCGGCTTCAAGAAAAGACAATCCGTTCCGGCGGAATCAGCGCGGACCAGCCCGAGGCCCGGGACGCACTCAACCGGGCCAGCCTCAACCTCAGCGACACCACACTCAACCCCATCCGAGCTTTCGGAACCGGCAACGACATCATCTCGCGGTCCTTCGGTACCGCCAGCCAGGTACTCGGCGAGGTGGTCCTTGAAGTGGACCTCGACGCGGCCCGGCAGAAGCTACGGGAGCGGTGGCTCGTCGTCGGGCTTGCAGCTGTGGCGCTGGGTGCGCTGCTTCTGTTGGCGGCATTACGCATCACCGGCTGGGTCCTTCGCCCGGTCCACAGACTGAGCAAGGCAGTCCACGAACTGGAAACCACCGGCAAAACCAGCCAGCTTCCCGAGGCAGGGCCGCCGGAACTGCGCGAGCTCAGCCGCTCCTTCACGGCCATGGCCGATACCCTGACGGAAAGTATGGAGTCCCAGCGCCGGCTCATCGCCGATACCTCGCACCAGCTCCGGAACCCCGTTGGCGCGCTGCGCTTGCGGATCGATTTGCTGCAGCTGGAGCTGAAAAGTGAGCCGGGGCAAGATGCGGCGGCCGGCGTTGTCGCGGAACTTGAGCGAGTGGAGGAAATGCTCGACGGCGTGCTGAAGCTGGCTGCGGCGGAACACCGCGCCTTCGAGGGGTCTGCCCGCGCGGATGAAGCAGACCATCAGCGTTTGGCCGTCATCGATCCCTTCCCAGTCCTGCAGGGCGAAGTCGAGCGGGCGGCACCGGCTGCCAGACAGGCCGGATCACAGCTGACGTTGGAAGACCCGACGTCCGAAAGCCACATCGTGTGCGACCCCGACGAACTCGCCCACATGGTGGGTGAACTCCTCACGAACGCCATAAAGTACGCACCCGGCTCCCGCATCACGGTGGCGACCCAACCGACGCAAGGAGGTACCGCCGTCGTGATTTCCGACGACGGTCCCGGCCTCCCAGCCGAACAGCGCGCTGCGTCCACCACCAGGTTCTGGCGGGCGCCGCATCATGGCAAGATCCCCGGCAACGGCTTGGGCATGACCATCGTGGAGCGGCTGGCGCAGGCCAATGGTGGGCGGCTAGTCCTTGAGCCGCACGAGCCCCACGGCCTGACAGCACGCCTCGAGTTCGTGAAACCGGAGGAGGACACACATGCCTGATTCCCCCGTGTTCTCCCGGCGAAGCGTCCTCAAAGCCGCCGTCGCCACGGGCTTGGGCGGCAGCCTGCTCGCGTCGACCACCGCCTGCACGCCGGAGGAACAACCAAAAGAACTCACGGTTGCCGGTGGCGAATCCGGGGGTTTCTACCTGGAGTTCGCCACCCTGCTCGCGGCCTTGCTGCAGCGCAAAGGCGTGGCCGCAAACGCCGTCGCGCTGACCACCGGCGGGAGCCTTGAAAACATTCAGCGGGTTGTGTCCGGCGAGGCGACCTTCGCCGTCGCGCTGGCCGATGCAGCAGCGCAGGCCGTTGCAGCAGCGCAGGCCGCAGCGCCCGCCGGGAAGCCAGCACAGCCCGGAGACCTTGTTGCGATCGGCAAGGTGTACCAGAACTACGTTCACTGCATCGTGCGGGAGGACAGCGGGCTACGGACCCTCGCGGACCTCGCCGGGAAGACTGCGGGCGTGGGTGAAGTGGGCTCGGGGACCACGTTGACCGCTGGACGGATCATCACAGCGGCGGGACTTTCTGAACCACCCCGCACCGTGAAGCAGGTGAATCTCGGCTTGAACCAGGCCCTGGCCGCCTTGCGGGAGGGTTCCATTGACGTGATGATCCAGTCCGGAGGTGTCCCGACGGCACCCATCGCTGCGGCAGCCCAGGAAATCGGCGTGCGTCTCCTCGACATTTCCGAGTTCATCCCCGCAACACGGGCGCAGTCGGGATTCTTCTATGATCGTGTCCTGATCCCGGCCAACAACTACGGCAACGCTCCCGCCGTGTGGACCATCGGCGTCGCGAACCTGCTCCTGTGCCGCAGGGATCTGGCCGACCATGTTGTTCGGCAGACGGTGGAGTTGCTGGTGGACCAGGCCCAGGATCTGGTTCCGACGTCGAGCACCGGAGTGCAGTTCCTCAGCCCCGAAACCCTCATCAACACCGCGGGTATCCCGCTGCATCCGGCCGCGGAAGCTGCTTACAGGGCGCTGCACGGCTAGGCCTCGCGAGTGTCGGGGGCCTGAATCGGCGTACGGCCGGGCAACTGGCAAAATGGAAACCATGACTTCAGCCGTTGCCCCTGCCATCGCCCTGACCATCGCCGGTTCCGAAGCGACCGGTGGCGCCGGCGCGCAGGCCGATCTCAAGACCTTCCAGGAACTCGGAGTGTTCGGCATCGCGAACCTCACCTGCATTGTTTCCTTCAACCCGAAGGACAACTGGAACCACCGCTTTGTGCCGGTGGACCAGCAGGTTATTGCAGACCAATTGGAAGCCACGACGGCGGCCTATGGTGCCGCTTCCGGCGCACCTTCGGTGTTGGACACGGTGAAGATCGGCATGCTCGGAAGCCCGGCAACCATCAGCACCGTGGAGAAGGCACTCACTGATGCTTCGTTCACCAATGTGGTCCTGGACCCTGTCCTGATCTGCAAGGGCCAGGAACCGGGCCACGCCTTGGACACCGATCAGGCCCTGAAAGCCCAGATCCTGCCGCTGGCAACGTTTGTCACACCGAACCACTTCGAGGCCGAGTCGCTGTCCGGGCTCACCATTACAGACGAAGAATCGCTCAAGGCCGCGGCGATCCGCATCCACGAGATCAGCGGCGCAGCAGTCCTCGCCAAGGGCGGGGTGCGGCTGGAAGGCCCGGACGCCGTCGACGTCTACTACGACGGCGAAACGCTGGAAGTCCTTCGCGCTCCGAAGGTTGGCGAAGTGGCTGTGTCCGGTGCTGGCTGCTCCCTTGCTGCAGCTGTGACCGCCGAACTCGCCAAGGGCGCGACGCCCCTTGAAGCTGCACGGACGGCCAAGGCTTTCGTGACTGCCGGCATCAAGAACCGGGTGTCCTCCGGCGCTCCTTTTGATGCCCTGTGGCAGGGCGGGGCTCTGTCCTAGCCTCTCTCGATACAGACAAAAGCAGCCGCCCCGGAAACGCTTCCGAGGCGGCTGCTTTTTTCGTGCGGGTTAGCGCGAGACCTTACCCATGAGCGACGCGATCGGGCGCAGGAACAGCGGCCGGGCGAGGAACCAGGCGGCCGCAGTGAACACGATGGAAGCTGCGAAGATGCCGAAGCCCCACCAGCTGTTGTTGTCGTCGTTGGATGCGTACATGTGGTTGAGGTTCCTCAGCGCACCAGTGGCCAGCACCAGGGTCACGTGGACTATCACGAACGCGACGAAGTAGATCATCACCGGGAAGTGGATCTTGCGGGCCAGTTCGATCGGGTAGAACTTATTGATCGCGGCCTTCTTGGGCCACGCCCCGGACATCCGGATACCCGTGATGATGGCCAGCGGGGCGGCGATGAAGACCGTGATGAAGTAGGTCAGGAGCTGAAGACTGTTGTAGTTGTTCCAACCATTTTCAACGGGCCAGTTCAGGGACGCGTACTGCAGGCCGGCGGAGACAGCGTTCGGGAAGACGTCCCAGGTGGTGGGGACGATCCGCAACCATTGGCCGGTGGCGAAGAGCAGCACGATGAAGATGATGCCGTTGAGGACCCAGAGCGCGTCCAGCGTCAGGTGGAACCAGAGGTCCAGGCTGATCTTGGTGGGCGGGTTCTTGGTCTTGATGAAGCCCTTGTTGTTCCGGGTCCAGTTGGCGGCCGGGCGGGTGGTGGTCCGCACCTGCCAGCCGGAACGGATGATCAGCACGATGAAGAACATGTTGAGGAAGTGTTGCCAGCCCAGCCAGGCGGGGAAGCCGGTGGGAGTGCCTTCAGGAATGGCTGAGTGCCCGGGGTAGTCGGTGAGGAACTGCTGCACCGGCTGAAGGGTCCGGAGCCATTGCGCAACGAGCACCAGGATCAGTGCCACCACCAAAGCTCCTGCGGTGACGGCGACGGGTTTGAACCACCTGTTCGACGTGATCCCGGACGACTTGCTTGAAACGGACATCAGGCCGCGTTCCTCTCTGGCTTGTTTGGCTGCGACCAGTTGGCGCTATATAGCGATTCAACCAGTTGCAGCCCGACGGTGAAAACGGCACCCGGGTTTCGGGGCGTCCGACGTCAAAAATCGCAGCATTCGGATACATGCCGCAATACATATTTCTAGAACAGACTTCCAGAATTATTTCCCCTTGATCTTGGGCCAGTCAAGGCTTCTTGCTGGCTATGTGGATTAATTGGAAGGTAGGATTCCAAAAAATGACAGGTCGACACTCCGGTCTTCGTTCTGCCGATGAGAGGAGCCCGAAATGGTTCGGAAAACATCCGAAGTGGCCAGTACCGCGGGCTCCTGGCAGTGGACGCGAACAGCTGCCACCCGACGCAATCTGCTGGATGCGGCCACCGAAGTGTTCGTGGAACACGGCTTTACCGACGCGAGCATCTCGGACATCGTGACCCGCGCCGGATCCAGTGTCGGCAGCCTCTACCACCACTTCGGCGGGAAGACCGAGCTCTTCCTCGCGTTGTGGGGCGACTACCAAAACGAACATGAAAGGCTCGTAGCCGCGGCTGTGGCCAAAGCACGGAAGGCCGGTGAGAACAATCCCATGGCCCTGTTCAACGTAGGCAGCCGCAGCTATTTCGACTACACCTGGAAACACCGGGACTTGGAGCGGGTTTTCATTGAGGGGGACACTCCCCCGGGCTTCGAAGTCCTGCGGCGGGAGCGCGGACGCGAATGGGTCCGGCAGAACTCCGTACTCCTGGGCGCCAGCGACGACACTCTGGGCCGGCTCACCATTGCAGTGATCACGGACATCGTGACGGTGTCCGGGCAGGAAGTGGCCCTGAGCGCCTCTAAGCGCGAGGCCGACGAGGTTGTGGACGCCGCTGCTGTGCTGGTGCAGCGCCTGGCAGCTAACGCGGGTCCGCCACCCACCCTGTGAACAGCGGCATGCCGGTCTCCACATGCACGATCTCGTAGTGGAACGGGTGGTCGAGGATGATCTGCCGTTCGGGGATGAAGGCACTTGAGGCCTCGGCGTTGACTTGGGTCACGGCAGAGGCGATGGTCCCCTTCTCGGCGACCGTGATGTTGGCTGCCTGGGCCGCTTGCGTCAGCTTCATGCCCTGCTGGATCGCGTCGAAATCCTTGTCCGTCGCCAGTGTCTCGTTGAGCCCGAGGGTTTCGAACACCTCCCTCAGCTCGAACGTGGTTTTGTGGTCCCACTTGGGCAGACTAATCTGCACCATGCCAGGCTCTGCCCCGGAAAGCTGCTCCGCCACATCTCCAAGCACCTCCGCGGAAACCGTAGCCGAGCCGGACGAACCCGACGCACCGCCGTCGGGCAGCACCAGCCGCATGACGAAACCCTCTGCGTAAGGCAGGTCCACAGCCTTCCAGCCGGGAGCTTCGGCGTAGGCCATGCTGGTGCCTGTGTGCATGGTTGGCACGTTGATCACTTCACCGTCGGCCTTGGTGAAGGGGCGGTCTGATGTGTCGTTGGCGTCGAAAGGTGTTTGCCAGGCGGCGGCGAAGTAGAGTGCGTTGAGCAGGCTGAAGGTGTTGTCGCGGCTGTATTTCGCAGGCGCTTCCTTGATGCGGCCCCCGGTATTTTTACTGACCCACTGGTCGATTGCCGGTTTGGTCACGGCCTCATCCTGGAACGATACCGGGTACACCCCCGTGCCGAAATGCTTGGCGAGCGTGGCCAGATAGCCCTCGCCCGTGGGCACGCCTTTATCGACGAACAGCCCGTTGGCAGCGTGCATCACCGGTGTGCGCGGCGGGTTCTCCTCGTCCACCGAGCCGGGGTCGCCGTCGAACTTTTCAAGGGAGGCCAGGAGCGCGTTCATTGCTTCGTCGCGCCCCTCGGCGGGCAGGCCGAGGACGGCGTCCATCTCCGCCGCCGTAGGCCCGCTGGCTCCCGCCCGAAGCATGCTCAGTGCGATCAGCAAACTTGACGGGGATGACACCACATTGCCGTTCGTCGCGTCGCCGCCGTCAGCCAACAGCGCGGCGCCGAGCTTCCGCGCGGAGACGTTGAAGGCTTCAAGTTGCGCCGAATAGTCCGCTGTTTGGACCGAAACGCGAGTCACGCCGTCGGCGGTTAGGAGCCCGACGTCGGCTGGTGGGGGCGCGCAGGCACTGATGGTCGCGGAGCTGGTGGCCAATGCGGCTGCCGCGAGTAGCGTCGTCGCCTTGCGGACTCGGTTCATGGCGGATCCCCCTGCTTGGTGTTGTCCTCACATCGTGCCCCTTTTGACGTGGAAACTCACGGGAGGTGAGAGAAGGATCGCCAAATGTTGCCGGAAGGTGATGGAGCGTCACGCTTAAGCACGCGGAAGGTGATGGAGCGTCAGCGCTCGGAGTGGGCTGCCAGGAAGGAGTACACCTCGGTCTCGTCCACGCCGGGGAACGCCCCGGGAGGCATGGCGGCCAGCAGATGCGAATGGGCCCGCGCGGAGGGCCAGGCGTTCCCGGCCCACTCGTTCGCCAAAGATGCCGGGGGCCGCTTGCAGCAGTTGGGATCCGGGCAGTTGGACGTTGCGCGTGCGGTGGTCTCCCGGCCGCGGAACCACTTCACATGCTGGTACGGCACGCCGATGCTGAGCGAAAACTCACCCGCTGCAGACCGCTCGGTGCGGGCTGTGCACCAGTACGTGCCCGACGGCGTGTCCGTGTACTGGCTGTAGGCGCTGAACTTGTCCGGCACGTCGAACACAGCACGTGAGGTCCACGCCTTGCACGACGGCTGGCCCTCGATGGCCCCGGTGTGGTCCTGCGGGAACGTCACGCCGTCGTTCTCGTAGGCCTTGTAGATGATGCCGGACTGGTGCGTCTTCTGGAAGTGCGTGGTGATGCCCAGGTGCTTGGTGGCGAGGTTGGTGAAGCGGTGCGCAGCCGTTTCGTAGGACACGGCGAAAGCGTCCCGGATGTCCTCCACAGCGATTTCCTTAGCCGCCTTGGCCTTTTGCAGGAAGTCCACCGTTGCCTGTTCCGGAAGCAACAACGCCGCAGCAAAGTAGTTGGTGGCAACCCTCTGTGCCAGGAAATCCCCGTAGTTCCGCGGAGTTTCATGCCCCAGGACGTAGTGGCCCAAAGCCTGCAGGAGCACCGAGCGGGGATCGTGATCCTGCCGTTGGTTCTGCGTGAGATAAATTCTGTGGTTCTTCAAGTCCGTCACAGACCGTGTGGAGTGCGGCAAATCGCCCACATGATGCAGGCTGAAGCCGAGGTTCTCAGCGATGTCAGCAATGACGTGCTGGCTCAGCGGGCCCGCGGTGTAGCCGACCCCCTTGAGGACCTTCTGCGCCTCGGCCTCATACTCGGGGAAATAGTTACCGCGCTCGCGCATCATGGCACGCAACTCGCCGTTCGCGCGGCGGGCTTCTTCCGGCGTCGCCACCTGCTCGTTGAGTTTGCGTTCGAGCTCCTGAAGCAGCCCCACCTGCGACTCCAGCACATCGAGCGGAAGCCTCGAGCTGATGCGGATTCTGGGCAGGTTCAACGACTCGTACAGCGGTCCGCGTTGGTACCGTTCGAGCTCGATTTCCAAGGCCGCCCTGCGGCTCGGCGGCTCCGCTCCCAGCAGCTGATCGATGCTGACGTTCAGTGACGCAGCGAGCTGCTGAAGGAGCCCCAGTTTTGGTTCGCGCTTGCCGTTTTCGATCAGGCTCAGCTGGCTCGGTGCGGTCCCGACGGCGGCACTCAAGTCGTCCAGCGTCAGTCCGGCCTGCTTGCGCAGGTGCCGCACGCGGCGGCCAAGGCTGATGACGTCCAGTTCAGGGGACGCAGGCGACAACGACGGTGATGCGACTTCACGATTCCAGCTCACAGGCGACATTTCTTGAGAATACGCGAAGAAGTGCATTTCTTTCCATAGTTTTCCTCTAGCAACCCTCTTGGAAGTGCAGAAAAGTAGGACTTACGAAAAAGAAATACAGACCCGGGTAAGCCGGCCGATGCAGCAAAGGCGCAGCGGAGGCCGGCCCGGGCACCACCTAGGAGATCAAGATGACCGCTTCATTTGAACCAGCAGAATCTTCCGCTCAGGAAACGGCAAGCGAGCAGGCCGCAGCGCTGGAACTTGAATGGTCCGCCAACCCGCGGTGGGAAGGCGTCACCCGTGATTACTCGGCCACCGACGTCGTCCGCCTTCGCGGTCGCGTCTCCGAAGAGCACACCCTGGCCCGCCGCGGTTCGGAGAAGCTCTGGAAGCAGCTCACTGAGGAAGCTCCCACCGGCGGCTACACCAACGCCCTCGGAGCCCTGACCGGTAACCAGGCAGTGCAGCAGGTCAAGGCCGGCCTCCGTGCCATTTATCTCTCCGGCTGGCAGGTGGCCGCAGACGCCAACCTGTCGGGCCAGACCTACCCGGACCAGTCCCTGTACCCGGCCAACTCGGTGCCCCAGGTTGTCCGCCGCATCAACAACGCCCTGCTCCGTGCAGACCAGATCGAATACGCCGAGGGCGTCAAGACCGTTGAAGACTGGCTGGTCCCGATCGTCGCCGACGCAGAAGCCGGCTTCGGTGGCCCGCTGAACGCCTACGAGCTCATGAAATCCATGATCACCGCTGGCGCCTCGGGCGTTCACTGGGAAGACCAGCTCGCTTCCGAAAAGAAGTGCGGCCACCTGGGCGGCAAGGTCCTGATCCCCACCCAGCAGCACATCCGGACCCTGAACGCCGCACGTCTGGCAGCCGACGTCGCCGATACTCCCACGGTGGTCATTGCCCGCACGGACGCCGAAGCAGCAACCCTGATCACCTCAGACGTTGACGAGCGCGACCAGGAATTCACCACTGGCGAGCGCACTGCCGAGGGCTTCTACAAGGTCCGCAACGGAATCGAACCCTGCATCGCCCGGGCCAAGGCCTACGCACCGTACTCCGACCTCATCTGGATGGAGACCGGAACCCCGGACCTGGAACTGGCCCGCAAGTTCGCCGAATCGGTCAAGGCCGAGTTCCCGGACCAGATGCTCTCCTACAACTGCTCCCCGTCCTTCAACTGGCGCAAGCACCTGGACGACACCACCATCGCCAAGTTCCAGCGTGAACTCGGCGCCATGGGCTTCACGTTCCAGTTCATCACCCTGGCCGGCTTCCACGCCCTGAACTACTCGATGTTCGATCTCGCCCACGGCTACGCCCGTGAAGGCATGAGCGCCTACGTCGAGCTCCAGGAAAAGGAATTCGCCTCCGAGTCCCGCGGCTACACCGCCACCAAGCACCAGCGCGAAGTCGGCACCGGCTACTTCGACGACATCGCAACCGCGCTCAACCCGAACGCATCCACCCTCGCACTGGTCGGATCGACCGAAGAGGGCCAATTCCACTAACCACAGACGACGGCCGAGCTCTGCTGCCGGTTGTCACCTCCGGCCTACGGACCGGCAACGCTCTGCCTGCTATCCCCATACCCGGCCTTTGACCTCGTAGAACTCGGTCGAGGGCGGATATAGGGCCCCTTTACGCAGGCTGCCGCATTACCGGCCCTCCGGCCTCGTGCGGATCGCGCCTTCCGGACCGTCCCGACTGTCGGGATGGGGAATCCGGAAGCGTGCGTAAAAGGGGCCCTGTCCCGGACGCCGGCCGAGCTCCGCGAGGCCAAGCGGGCGGGATGGGGACTAGCACGCGGAGGATTACCCAACCCGGCCCGCCGCCGTCGAACATTTGCTTCTCATAGGAGAGATTGAAATGAACAGCTTCACTGACAACTTCACTATCAATGGCATTACTTTGACCGCGCAGCCCATGTGCCGGCAGAACGAGGTCTTGACGCCGGATGCCCTTGAGTTCATTGGCAAGTTGCACCGGGCTACGGCTGATCGTCGTCAGGAGCTGATGCAGGCGCGGCATGCCCGTCGCAACCAGATTTCCGGTGGCCAGGATCCGCGGTTCCTGCCGCAGACCGAGGGCATCCGGAACGATCCGACCTGGCGGGTGGCTCCCCCGGCTCCGGGTTTGGAGGACCGCCGCGTGGAGATCACGGGTCCGGTGGATAAGAAGATGACCATCAATGCCCTGAACTCGGGGGCGAAGGTGTGGCTGGCTGACATGGAGGATTCGTCCACGCCGACGTGGCGCAACGTGATCCAGGGTCAGCTGAACCTGACCGATGCTTTGGAGCGCCGGATCGATTTCACGTCTCCTGAGGGCAAGGAGTACAAGCTCAAGTCGGCCGAGGACCTGCCCACCATTGTGGTCCGCCCGCGTGGTTGGCACCTGCCGGAGAAGCACATGCTGATCGACGGCAAGCCGATCGCCGGCGGAATTGTGGACTTCGGGTTGTTCTTCTTCCACAACGCCCGCCGCCTGCTGGCCCAGGGCAAGGGCCCGTACTTCTACTTGCCGAAGATCGAGAACCACCTCGAGGCCCGGTTGTGGAACGACATCTTCGTCCTGGCACAGGATCTGCTCGGTATCCCGCAGGGCACCATCCGCGCCACGGTTTTGATCGAAACCATCACCGCCGCGTTCGAGATGGAAGAGATCCTGTACGAACTGCGGGACCACGCGAGCGGTTTGAACGCCGGCCGGTGGGACTACATCTTCTCGCTGATCAAGAACTTCCGTACCCGAGGACCACGTTTCGTGCTCCCGGACCGCGGCCAGGTGACCATGACCCAGCCGTTCATGCGCGCTTACACCGAGCAACTGGTCCGGGCCTGCCACCGCCGCGGGGCCATGGCGATCGGTGGGATGGCAGCAGCTGTCCCGAACCGCAAGGATGAGGCAGCCAACACTGCTTCGTTCGAGAAGGTTCGTGCTGACAAGACCCGCGAGGCCAACGACGGCTTTGACGGTTCGTGGGTGGCCCACCCGGATCTGGTGCCGGTATGCCGGGAAGTTTTTGACTCAGTTCTCGGAGACCGCTCCAACCAGTTGGACCGTTCCCGCGAGGATGTCACCCCGGATGACCGTGCGCTGATCGATATCGCCAGCACGGAGGGCACCATCACCGAGGGCGGGGTCCGTCTGAACATCGAGGTGGGCATCCGCTACATCGAGTCCTGGCTGCGGGGCAACGGGGCTGTGGCCATCCACAACCTCATGGAAGACGCCGCTACCGCGGAGATCTCCCGGTCCCAGCTGTGGCAGTGGATTCACGCCCACGCGATCGTCGAGAACGGTGACGTCATCACCCGTGAATGGGTAGAGGACCTGCTGGACGAGGAATTCGCCCGCCTGGAACGCTTCGACGGAGACCGTTTCGCCGACGCCCGCGCCATCTTCGAGGAAGTCACCCTGGCCGAGGAATTCCCCACCTTCCTGACCATCCCCGCGTACGCCCGTTTCCTCACCGAGGCCCGAGAAGAGGCCACGGAAGAGGAACTCGTCGCCGCTTAGGTCCAGGACCTGAGCAAGCGACACATCAAGCCCCGACGCTGGGCTGCCTGCACTCTTCGCAACAAGTGACCCCGACCGCCGGGGAGGCAGCCCAGCAGCGGAATACCCTGGGGCTGCCGGGCAACCCTAGCGCTGCCGGGCCACCCAGCGCACGGACAAAGTGGTGCACACGCAGAACGCGAGCACCGAGCCGAGGATCACGAAGAGCGGGACAGTCCAGCCGTCGGTAACACTGTGAACGTAGCCAATAACCGTGGGCGCCAACGCAGCAAAGCAGTAACCCACCCCCTGCACCATCGCGGACATCTTCCCGGCAGCGGCCTGGGATTGCGCGAACTTGATGATGGCAATGAAGATCACCGTGATGCCACCGCCTTGGGCAACCCCGCCCAGCGAGGACCACAACCACCACAGCGAAGGCGAGAGCAGCAAGCCCACGGGAACTGTCAGCCACAGCGCGCTCAAGGTGACCGCCACCGTCGTCGTACTGGCGAAGCGGGCCAGAAGCGGCACGCCCAGACCGCCCACGATCGCGAAGATCTGGAACAGCGAGGACCCCGCACCGGCTTCGGCGGTGCCCATGGCGAGTTCATCGGAGAGGAAACTGGGCAGCCACGCGGTGATGCCGTAGTAGGAGAAGGCCTGGCCAGCGAAACCGAAGGTCAGGCCCACAGTCAGCCAGCCCACACCCGCAACAGGCCCGGCGCCGGAAGCAACAGGCGCAGGAACAGCTGCCGGAATAAAGGCCCGTCGGGCACCCACGGTGGGCACCCAGAACAGGATGGCCGCCAAGGCCAACAAAGCGCTCGCAGCAAGGGCCAGCCGCCACCCCACCAGCTCAGCCAAGGGCGCAGTTGCCACCGACGTGAGGAACGAGCCGATGTTGAGCGCGGCCGTATAGACGCCCATCGCGGTTGCCTGCCGCCGAGGTGCAAAGTCGCGCCGGATAATAAGCGGCACTGCGATATTGCCGATGGTGATGGCCACGCCAATGATGACCGTGCCCGCCATCACCAAAGCGCTGCCGCCACTGGAACGGATCACCACCCCGGCCAGCACGCCGAGCAGCGTGAGCATCACGGCGAATTCGGCTCCGAGGCGTCGTCCTGCCAGGGAGGCCAAGGGGGACGCGAGGGAGAAACAGAGCACCGGAATGCCGGTCAGCAGCCCGAGTTCAACGGGCGAGAAGCCGAGATCCTGCTGCAGGGAATCCACCACGGGAGCCACGGCCACGAAGGGTCCGCGCATGTTCAGGGCAATGAGGCCGATGCACGCGAGGATCAGCCAACCGCGGGGAATTTTGGCGAGGAAAGTAGACATCACTTTCATTGCTATCACGCCACCACCCGGCATACGGCACCGAACAAGGCTTAGCCCGTCGCTTGGAGCGTGGCCTCAATCACTGCCGGCGACAGAACGTGCTGGGTGACCATCTGGCTGGCACCCAGGATGGCCGCGCGGTCACCGGCCATGGAGATGCCGATGCGCAGGTGCGTGGTGGCCAGCGGCAGCGAACGTCGGTACACCACTTCGCGGATGCCGGCCACGAGGTGTTCGCCGGCCTCCCCCACGCTGCCGCCGATGATGATCATGGACGGATTGAGCAGGTTGACCACGGTTGCCAGCACATCGCCAACATCGCGGCCCGCCTGGCGCAGCGCCTGGATCGCCTGCAGGTTTCCCTCGCCGACCAGCCGCAGGACGTCGGCACCTGTGGACGCTTCCAGGCCTTGCGCCTGCAGTTGACGCGCGACGGCGGGACCTGAGGCCAGCGCTTCGAGGCATCCGTGGTTGCCGCACCGGCAGAGGACGTCGTCGCCGCGGGGAACACGGACGTGGCCGAGGTCGCCGGCGGTGCCGTTGGCACCACGCTGCAGCTCACCGCTGCTGATGATGCCGGCGCCGATGCCGGTGGCCACTTTGATGAACAGGAAGTTGTCGAGGTCCGGCCAGTACGCGGTGCGTTCGCCGAGGGCCATGATGTTGACGTCGTTGTCCACCAGGACGGGAACGGGCAACGAGCGCTGGACGTACGTGACGACGTCGAATCCGTCCCACCCGGGCATGATGGGCGGCTTCACGGGCCGCCCGGTGTCGTGTTCAACGGGCCCGGGCAAGCCGATGCCCATGCCGGCGAGGTCGCCAATTTGGCGGCCCGCCTCGGCCAAAAGTTCACGGCCCGCGGAGATGACGCGGCCCAGGACCATCTCGGGGCCGTCGGCGACTTCTTGTGCGAGGCGTCGCTCCGCGAGGATGCTGCCGCTGAGGTCGGTGACGGCAACAATCACGTGGGTCGCTCCGACGTCGACCGCGAGGACGACGCGTGCGGCGGGGTTGAAAGCAAAGCGCGACGGCGGCCTGCCGCCGCTGGAGCTCGCCTCACCGGCGGGTCCCACCAGACCCGAACTGATGAGGGCGTCAATACGGGAAGCGACGGTGGATCGGGCCAGCCCGGTGGTGACTGCGAGTTCGGCGCGGGTGCGGGCTTGCCCGTCGCGAAGTAGTTGGAACAGGTCGCCAGCACGCGAAAGGTTGCCAGCCTCCAGAACGGAGGTATTTCCGGCGTCGTTTCCGGTGGCTGTTGTCATGCCTTTAGTGAAGCACGATTGCTTATGCGTGTCATGCAGCAGAAGTTTGTCGGCAATATTTCAACTTTTGCTTGACGCTCGGCAAAAGTCCCTTTAGGTTGTGATGAGCAGCACACCAGTCCGCTTACGAAGAGGTAACTGAACTTGTCCAGCCACATAGACGTCGCCCCTACTTTGGGAGTTGGCATCCTCGGCGCCGGCCCGGTCACCCAGGCCATCCACTTGCCGTCACTCGCCCGCTTGGGCGACATCCTTACCGTCCGCCACATCATGGACGTCGACCCCGTCGTCGCTGAGTCCGTGGCCGCCCGCGTTGGTGCCGCGCACAGCACCAGCATCGACGCCCTCCTGGGCGACGCCTCCGTAGACATCGTGGCGATCTGCAGCCCGCACCAGTTCCACGCCGCGCAGGTCATCGCCGCCTGCCGCGCCGGCAAGAAAGCCGTCCTCTGCGAGAAGCCATTCGCCATGAACGCCGAAGAAGCAGCGCAGATCTCCGCCGTCAGCGAAGAAACGGGAGTGCCGATCATCGTGGGCGCCATGCACACCTTCGATCCCGGCTGGCTCGCCGCAAGCGAGAACTGGGGAGACCTGCCGGACAACGTCCACACGATCCGTTCCTCGATCGTCCTGCCGCCCAACGCCCGGTTTGAGGACTTCGCCACTGAGATCATCACCCGTCCCGCCGGCGGCGCCCCGGACTACTCGGACCCCGAGGTCATCAAGGGCGCACTCCGCGGCGGGATCATGGGCCTGGCCATCCACGACCTCCCCTTGATCCGCAGGTTCACACCGGACTTCAAGGACATCGAAGTACTGGAAGCACGCCACGTCCGCCCGTTCGGCTACGTCATCCCGCTCCGCACCCCCACACGGACCATCGAGCTCCGCGCAGCCATGAACAACACGTGGAAGCCCGAGTGGAGCTTTGAGGCCATCTCAGATGACGCCACCCTCCGCATCGACTTCACGCCGTCCTACGTCCAGGCGGGTTCGGCCGTGGCGACCTTCACCCGCGGCAACGAAACCACCATTCACGGCCCCTTTGACCACAACGGCTACGAAGGTGAGTGGCGCGAACTGGCCGCATTGGCTGCAGGAGCAAAGCAACCGCCGTCTGCGCAAACCCTGATTGACGACCTGACTTTCGCGTTGGACATCGCCGACGCCACGGTGGCCAATGTCGAAGCACAGCACGCAGCCCAGCACGCGGTTGCCGAAGGAGCCCACGCATGAGCGCCGCCGTGGAAACCAAGCACTACACCGTCCGCGCCACCCCGGAGGCCCAGGAAGCTGGTGCGGTTGCCCTGGCAGTCGCGTCCCTTCCCGAATCCTTCGGCCCAGCCGCCGGAGACAACCAGCCCCACGTCCAGGTCATCGCGGGTACGCCGGGCTGGACCGCCCACGCCGTAGAGGCCATCAGCGCCGGAGCCCGCGGAATCGTAGTGGTGAACCCCGCCGCGGAAAACACGGAGTTGCTCCAGGCAGCAGCCCAACACAGGGGCACCGTCGTTGTCCTCGACCAGCGCTGGGCCTCCAACCCCGCCATCCCGGCAGCCGAGGATGCCGTCCGTTCCATGGCGGGCCGCGCCGCCGTGCTCGACTCCGTGGCCACCGCGCCGGTGGGAACCGACTCCGGCGAGCTGCTCGCGGACCATCTTGCCGCCGTCGTACGCGTCACCGGACCGTTGGGGAGCCTCAGGGTCCTGAGCCGCGGACCGCACGGTTACACGGCGACGGCGGTACTCGCCAACGGCGCACCGGTTGCGTTGCAGGGCGTCCGCTCCAACGCCTGTCCGGCAGTCGTCAAAGTCACCTTGCTGACCGACGACGGCGGCGTCAGCGTCACGCTGCCGGAACCGGTCGCTGCGTGGCCGGCAACCATCAAAGTCACCGGGCCCCAAGGCGACCTGATTCTTCCGACGATCTACGAATCCGCTCACCGCGCTACATGGCGTCGGCTCAAGGAACACCTCGACGCCGGCACCAACCCATCCGACCTGCACAGCTTCGCGGTGTTGTCGGAAACCATCACAGCACTCATCTAACCGAGCTCTACAACAACAGCACTATCCAGCCATTCAGTATCCGTTTGCCCTCCTCAAAGTTGAGCTGGACCGGAACATCAACGCAGAGAACGCGTTGCCGGTCCCGAAAGGAATCACTATGAATGTTCAGTCCGCAGCCACCCGTTCCTTCTCCCGCCGCAATTTCCTCGGCCTCACGGCAGCAGCGGCCTCGGTGCCGCTCCTGGCTGCCTGCGGCGGTGGCTCAGCCACCCAGGGCGGCGGGGGCGGCGCCGGTGGAACCGTAAAGTTCTGGGATATGCCCTGGGCTACGCCGGCCTACAACGACTCCGCCAAGAAGATCGCAGAAGGCTTCGCGGGTGCGAACAACGCCAAGGCCAGCTACCAGATCATCCAGTGGAACAACTTCTACCAGACGTTCTCCTCGGCCATCGCGTCCAAGACCGGCCCGGCAGTGTCCACCGGCGGCGGCTTCCAGGCCTTCCAGTTCGAGCAGCAGGGCCAGATCGCGTACGCGGACAAGGTCATTGAGAAGATGAAGTCCAACGGGCAGTTCGATGACTTCCTGCCCGGCGTGGTGGAGCCGTTCAAGACGGACAAGGGCTACGTAGCGGTTCCGTGGCAGCTGGATATCCGGCCGCTCTGGTACCGCAAGTCCCTGTTCGAGAAGGCAGGCGTAGCGGTTCCCACGGACTGGGCTTCGCTTCTGGAAGCGGGCAAGAAGATGAAGGGCATAGGTGCTGTTGGCTTCGCCACGGGTTCCGGCGCTGGCAATAATATCGGCAACCACCTGATGATCATGATGATGCTGAACAACGGTGGCGGCGTCTTCAGCAAGGACGGCGGCCAGCTAGATGTCATGAACGACCGAAACGTGGAGGCCATCGAGTTCATGCTTGAGCTTGTCTCCAACGGCATCGTTGACCCTGCTGCCGTTAGCTACACCACGGACAACCTCAACGCCCAGTGGAAGGACGGCAAGGCCGCCTACGGCATGTTGACTTTGGGCGTTCCCGAGCGCGTGGGCGACACCTCCGGCGACATCGTGGTGGCGAGCCCGATCGCCGGTCCGCACGGAGACAAGGCAGCCCTGATCTTCCCGAACAACATCATGATGTACACCAACACTCCGTCCCAGGAAGCTTCCGAAGAGTTCGTGGTCTACTACCTGGGCAAGCTCAAGGAACTGTGGCAGCAAAAGCTCATGAATGCCCTGCCGGTGTTCAAGTCCATCACCGAAATGCCCGAGTTCACTGCTGACCCGAACAACGTGAAGATTGTCGATGAGTACGTCCCGATCGCCAAGACGTTCGCCGCCCAGGGAACAGCTCTCAGCGCTGATCTCGCTGCTTTGGATGGTGGGCAGGCGTTGAATCAGTTCACCCAGACCGTCCTGACAGGCAAGACTGATGCGAAGTCCGCGCTGCAAGCCTTCGAGTCCGGCCTCAAGTCAGTGCTGAAGAAGTAAGCGGCCACCATCATGTCTTCCACAACTACCAGCTCGGGCCTTGCCCGGGCCCGCAAGGGGCTCGCCCCCGGCGGGTCCGGCGGCGGGACCGGGAACCGCAAAAGCAAACTATCGGCGCAAACATCCAGAACGTTCTTCTGGCTCCTGCTGCCCTCAGTCATCCTGCTCGTCCTGATCCACGGCTACCCCCTCTTCCATGCCGGCATCCAAGCCACCCACGACGGTAACCTGATCCAAACCGGCAGTTTCGTCGGGCTCGAGAACTTCCAACAAGTCCTGTCCTCACCAGCCTTCTGGAAAGCCGCCCAATTCACCCTGCTCTTCACCATCGTCGGCGTGTTCGGGTCCTGGGCCGTGGGCCTTGGCCTTGCCCTGCTCCTCCGCACCAAAATCCCCGCCGGGGGCACCTTCAAAGTCCTCCTCCTCCTGCCCTGGGTCGTCCCGATCGTGGTCTCCTCCACCGCCTGGAACTGGCTCGTCGCCACCCCCGACAGCCTCATCCCGTCCATCTTCCGCAACCTCGGACTCGGAACACCCCTATTCCTGGCAGACCCCACCCTGGCCGCCGTGACCGTCATGATCTTCAAAGTCTGGGTCTCCTTCCCCTTCATGATGATGATGACCTCCGCAGCCCTGGCCTCCGTAGACACCACCGTCTACGAAGCCGCCAACATGGACGGCGCCTCCCGCTTCCAGCAATTCACCCAAATCACCCTGCCCCTGATCGCCCGATCCACCTACATCTCCTGGATCCTCATGACGATCTTCTGCGTCAACGACTTCCCCACCATCTACCTGCTCACCGGCGGCGGCCCCGTCGACGCCACCACCTCCCTGGTCGTCCTGGCCTACCGCACCGTCTTCCAGGACTTCGCTACCGGACCCGGCGTCGCCATCGCCTTCCTCATGACCATCACCCTGGTAGTCGTCTCGGTCATCCTGTACCGCCAGATCCGAAAGTCGAGCGTCGAATAATGAGCGCAGTACTCCACGCCCACCCCGAATCCGGACCCGCCCTCGGCATCACCACCACCGGCAAAACCCGCCGCACCCTCTCCGAAGCCGGCATGCGCGGACGCTGGTGGCGGTTCGCCCTGATCCTGGCCATCACCGCGATCGTCCTGGTCCCCATCATGGTCACCGTCATCCTGGCCCTCACCCCGGCACCGAACAGCACCACCACCGGCCTGACCTTCGAAAACATCACCGGCGTCTTCACCAAAACCCTCGCCGGCGTCTGGCTCCAAAACAGCCTCGTCACCACCCTCTCCACCGTGATCGTCTCCGTCGCCGTCGCCGCACCCGCCGGTTACGTCCTCTCCCGCGGCCGATCCAAAGCCGTCTCCGGCTACTCCCTGCTGCTCTTCGTCATGCAATCCCTGCCCATCATCACCTCAGTGGTCCCCCTCTTCATCCTCTTCGCCGCCATGGGCCTGGTAGACAACCTCATGGGCCTGACCATCATCTACGTCGGCTCCACCATGACCGTGGCCACCTGGATGATGGCCGCCTACTTCGACTCCATCCCCATCAGCCTCGAAGAAGCATCCTGGATCGATGGCTGCTCCGTCTTCGGCTCCTTCACCAAAGTCGTCCTCCGCAACTCCCTCCCAGGCATCCTCTCCACCGCCATCTTCGCCTTCCTCCTAGCCTGGAACGACTACCTCGTCGCCATCGTCTTCCTCCGCTCCAACGAAATCTTCACCCTCCCCATGGGCGTCCAATCCTTCTTCCAACAAAACCTCACCGACTGGTCCGGAGTCATGGCCCTCGCCGTCATCATGATGCTCCCACCCATCATCGTCTTCGCCGCCCTCAACAAATACTTCAGCGTCGGCGGCATCGGCGGATCCCTCGCAGGCCGCTAGCTAGACTGGCCGCACGTCCCTAAATTCCCGGAAAATCCAACTCCCGAAAAGGAACCCAATGTCTTACTCACTCCAGCTGTACACCCTCCGCAATGCCATCCAGGAGGACCTGCCTGGAACCATCAAGAAGGTTGCCGAGATCGGTTTTACACAGGTTGAGCCGTACAACTTCGTGGCCACCGCCAAGGAACTCGGCGCGGCGTTGAAGGAAAACGGTCTCACTGCTCCGTCCGGTCACGCCCCGCTGTTGAGCCAGGACCAGGACGAGATCTTTGCCGCGGCCAAGGAACTGGGCATCACCACGGTGATCGATCCGTTCCTTCCCGCGGAGCACTGGCAGGACGCCGAGACCATTCAGGCCACGGCCGCCAAGCTCAACGCTGCAGCCAAGAAGGGTGCTGAGTATGGCGTCCGCGTGGGTTACCACAACCACGCGTGGGAGCTGGAGTCCACCATCGAGGGCAAGACCGCCCTGGAATACTTCGAAGGACTGCTGGATCCGGAACTCGTCCTCGAAGTAGACACGTACTGGGTTGCCGTTGGTGGGCAAGACCCCGTGGAACTTTTGGCCCGCCTCGGCGACCGCGTGAAGCTCATCCACATTAAGGACGGCCCGGGCAACACCGATACCAAGGCTCAGCAGCCCGCTGGCCAAGGCACCATTCCGGTCCTGGATGTCATCGCTGCTGCCAAGTCCCTGGAAGTTGGCGTGGTGGAATTCGACGACTACTCCGGCGACATTTTCCAGGGCATCACGGAAAGCCTCGCGTACCTCAACGCCGCAGCAGAAGGAGCCAAGGCATGAGCTTCGCACCCTCCACCCGTACAGGCCCGGTGGGCGTTGCCGTCATCGGCGCGGGCAACATCAGCAAGCAGTACCTGGACAACCTCACCACCTTCCCTGACCTGAAGGTCCTGGTGATCGCGGACCTCTTCGTCGAGGCCGCCGAAGCACGGGCCAAGGAATATGGGATCCCGGAGTTCGGTGCGCCCGAGCTGGCACTGAACCATCCCGACGTCGAAATCATTGTGAACCTGACCATCCCGGCAGCGCACGTGGAGGTGGCCACTGCGGCGGTCAACGCGGGCAAGCACGTCTGGACCGAGAAGCCCTTCTCGTTGGATCGCGAGTCGGGGCTGGGTCTGCTCAAGGCCGCTGATGCCGCCGGCATCCGCCTGGGCACCGCCCCGGACACGTTCCTGGGCGCAGGGTTGCAGACGGCACGCCGGATCATCGAACGTGGCGACATCGGTACCCCGTTGACAGGTATGACCACGTTCCAGACTCCCGGTCCGGAGTCGTGGCATCCGAACCCGGCGTTCTTGTTCCAGCACGGTGCCGGTCCGCTGTTCGACATGGGTCCGTACTACCTGACCGCCCTGATCCAGACGTTCGGATCGGTCCGCAAGGTAGCCGCCGTCGGCTCCTCGGCGAAGGCGACCCGCATTATTGGTTCCGGTCCCAAGGCAGGCGAGGAATTCGCCGTCGAGGTCCCCACGCACGTGTCCGCGATGGCGCAGTTCGAAGGCGGCCAGTCCTCGCACAGCGTGTTCTCCTTCGAGTCGCCGCGTCTGCGGATGGGCTTCGTTGAAATCACGGGCTCGGAGGCTACGCTGTCCCTGCCGGACCCGAACTACTTCGACGGCGACCTGAAGCTCTGGCGTCCGGGCGCGGAAGAACCGGAGATCATCCCTGCCACCGGTCCGGCCAACGGCCGCGGCCTGGGTGTGCTGGACATGGCCCGCGCCTTGCGTTCCGGCACTGCGCACCGCGCCACGGGCGATCTTGCCTACCACGTGCTGGACAGCATGGTCTCGATCGCTGAGTCCGTGGAGTCGGGAACGTTCGTGGACGTCACCAGCAACGCACCTGTCTCGGCGGCCCTCCCTGAGGACTGGGCACCCGAAACAGCCACTCTCTAAGAATCAGCGAGGAACAAGAACATGACCACCCCCGCCCACCCATCCGACCACCCTTCCCAGGCGCATCAACCACTCGGCGTGGCCGCCATCGGCTACGCCTTCATGGGAAAGGCCCACTCGAATGCGTGGCGGAACGTGGCCAGTTTCTTCGACGTCCCGGCTTTCGAGCAGAAAGTGCTGGTGGGCCGGGACGCCACCCAGGTGGCCGAGGCAGCAGCCAAGTATGGCTGGGCCGAGTCCGCCACCGACTGGCGTTCCGTGATTGAACGCGACGACATCCACATCATCGATATCTGCGCGCCCGGCTGGATGCACGCCGAAATTGCCATTGCGGCATTGGCCGCCGGGAAACACGTGCTGGTGGAGAAGCCGCTGGCCAACACCCTGGGTGAGGCCGAGTTGATGGTGGCCGCAGCCGCCTCCGCGCGGGCCAACGGCGTGCAGTCCATGATCGGCTTCAACTACCGCCGTGTCCCGGCCCTGGCGCTTGCCCGGGAACTCATCGCCGAAGGACGCCTCGGCACCATCCGCCACGTCCGCGCCGCGTACTTGCAGGACTGGCTCTCGGATGCCGAGTCCCCCATGACCTGGCGCCTCCGGAAGGAAACGGCCGGTTCCGGTGCCCTGGGCGACATCGCTTCCCACGCCATCGACCAGGTCCTGTTCCTCCTGGGTGACGCGGTCACCGAGGTTTCAGGCCGCTTGCACACCTTCGTGGACCGCCGCCCCGGCGCTAATGGGCTTGAAGATGTCACGGTCGACGACGCCGCTTGGGCCACGCTGACCCTCGCCTCCGGGGCAATCGCCTCAGTTGAGGTTTCGCGGGTAGCGACGGGCCAGAAGAACTCCCTCAAACTCGAAATTTACGGCGACAAGGGCACCATCCTCTTTGACCTTGAAGCCCTCAATGAACTCGGCTTCCTGGACGCCACCGTGCCCGTCCGTGAGCAGGGTTTCCGGCGGATCCTGGTCAACGAACCCGAACACCCCTATCTCGAGGCGTGGTGGCCGCAGGGTCACATCATCGGCTGGGAACACACCTTCACCCACCAGATCCGGGACTTCCTGACCGCCATCGCGGCCGGTGAGGCGCCATCGCCGTCGTTCGAGGAAGGCCTGAACGTCCAGCACATCCTCGCCGCCGTGGAAGAGTCCGCTGCCGCCAAAAGCTCACTGATCCAACTTTCCAGCACCGCAACTGAAGGAGCCTGACCATGTCCCGCCCGTACACCCTGTTCACCGGCCAGTGGGCCGACCTCCCCTTCGAGGAAGTCGCGCGCCTAGCCTCGGGCTGGGGCTACGACGGCCTGGAAATCGCCGTCTCCGGAGACCACCTGGACGCCTGGCGCTGGGACGAGCCCGGCTACGTCGAGTCCAAGCTCGCCATCCTGGAGAAGTACAACTTGAAGGTCTGGGCCATCTCCAACCACCTCAAAGGCCAGGCAGTCTGCGATGACCCCATCGACTTCCGCCACGAAGCCATCGTCGGCACGCGCGTCTGGGGCGACGGGGAACCCGAAGGCGTCCGCCAACGCGCTGCCGAGGAAATGAAACACACCGCACGCCTCGCCCGCGCGCTCGGGGTGGATACCGTGGTCGGGTTCACCGGTTCCTCCATCTGGCAGTACGTCGCCATGTTCCCGCCCGTCCCCGAGAAAGTCATCGAGGCCGGCTACCAGGACTTCGCCGACCGCTGGAACCCCATCCTGGACGTCTTCGACGAATGCGGGGTCCGTTTCGCCCACGAAGTCCACCCGAGTGAGATCGCTTACGACTACTGGACCACCGTCCGGACCCTCGAAGCGATCGGTCACCGCGAAGCGTTCGGGCTGAACTGGGACCCGTCCCACTTCATGTGGCAGGGCATCGACCCTGTGTCCTTCATCTGGGACTTCAAGGACCGGATCTACCACGTGGACTGCAAGGACACCAAGCTCCGCCCCACCGGCCGCAACACTGTGATGGGCTCCCATCTGCCCTGGGGCGACCCGCGCCGTGGCTGGGACTTCGTCTCCGCCGGACGCGGCGATGTGCCCTGGGAATCGTCCTTCCGCGCCCTCACTGCCATCGGCTACAACGGACCCATCTCTGTTGAGTGGGAAGACGCCGGCATGGACCGCCTGCACGGCGCCCCCGAAGCCCTCGCGGCGCTGAAGAAGTTCGACTTCCCCGCCTCGCAGACCAGCTTCGACGCCGCCTTCAGCAGCAAGGACTAGGGCGTGGCTGAGACAGAAACTCACGAGGACGCCGGGTTCGTCCCCCTGTTCGACGGCACCACCCTGTCCGGTTGGAGAACCGTGCCCCGCATTTACGGATCTTTGTACCCGGGTGGCCCTTCCGTCCTGGATCTCTTCGCGCAAGACGGAAGGGAACTTCCGGTCGAGCCCGAGAAGCATCCAGCGAAGTGGTTCGTGGACAACGGTGTGCTGGTGGGCGAACAGGACTCCCCGGGGAGCGGCTACGGCGGATACCTCGTCACGGAGAAGGCCTACGGTGACTTTGAACTGGTCCTGGAAATGCGGCCCGACTGGCCTGCAGATACTGGCGTCATGCTTCGACGCCTGCCTGACAGTTGGGAAGGCTTCCAGGTCTTGGTGGACCACCGTCCGTCCGGCGGCATCGGCGGGTTCTTCGGCAACGGACTGGCGAGTTTCTCGGCTGTACCGTTCGCCGTGGACGTAGCCCGCGACACCTCGGGACGGCCGACTGGCCTGATCGCCGATGACCCCACCTCGTCTGTCGAACCAGTCACCGAAGAAAAGCGTGCCCGACTGAGCTACGCGGCCGACGTCGACGATTTCCTCAATGCCTGGCGCTGGGACGACTGGAACGAGCTTCGGATCCGTTGCGTGGGTGCGCTTCCTGTTATAACGACCTGGGTCAATGGCCTCAAGATCGCCGAGCTTGACACCGCCACCCTGGACTCGCCCGATTACAACCCGTCCGATGTCCTGGACGTGCTCGGCGAACGCGGGCATATCGCGTTGGAGGTCCACGACAACGACTCGTACTTCGGCGAGGCACGCTGGGGTGTCGGAGCGCAATGCCGCTGGCGGAATATCCGTATTAAGGAACTCACGCCTATCGGCACGGAGGTGTCAGAGTGATCCGCGCCCTTCAACCCGGGCAGCGCTGCGAAGTCTGGATCGCGTCGGTCACCGGCCAGGCCGAGCTGGTGTACTCCGCTGATGACGTGCTGCTGGAGGCGCCCAACTGGACCCTCGACGGCGAGGCACTCGTCCTCAACGGGGACGGAAAGTTGTGGCGCTTTGATCTGTCCGCCAGTTCCCTGGAGGCTGTTCCGCTGAGTGGCGTCCCGGACCTCAACAACGATCACGTTCTGGCACCTGACGGCAAGGACATCTTCCTCTCCGCCAACGATGGCCACATCTACCGTGCCGCGCTTTCCGGTGGCCCGGCCACCAGGATCACTGACGACGACGGTTCCTTCCACTTCCTCCACGGAGTCAGCCCTGACGGAAAGGAACTCGCCTACGTGGGCATCGAGGCGGGCGACTTTACGCAGCCGGGCCGCCTGATGACCCTGGCGTCCGACGGCGGTGCTGCCGCCCGCGTTGATGTCGGGTCCGGTCACTGCGACGGCCCGGAGTACTCGCCGGATGGGGAGTGGCTGTACCTGAACACAGAATCGTTCAGCTCGGTACCCGGCCACGCCCAGCTTGCCCGGATCACGATCGACGGCAACGAATTCGAGCAGCTCCTCGAGTCCGATACCGTCGACTGGTTTCCGCACGTCTCCCCCGATGGGCGCTTCGCCAGCTACATCCGATTCCCCAGCGGAACGGAAGGCCACCCCGCCGACTTGCCGGTCGACGTCGTGCTTGTTTCGACCGAGGACTGGACCACTCCCCTCCATACATGGCCACTCTTCGGCGGCCAAGGTACCCTCAACGTCAACAGCTGGTCGCCGGATTCCGGGCGCTTTGCGTTTGTGGCGTACCCAATTTCCGACCCAACAAAGGACTAGGCACGTGACTCTCAGCAATGGCACCTCCGACGGAACCATCCGCTGGGGAATCCTCGGCACCGGTTTTATTGCGGGGCTGCAGACGAAGGACCTGAACGAGAACGGCTTCACGGTGCAGGCCGTGGGGTCCCGTTCGCTGGACTCGAGCAAGGCGTTCGCCGAGCAGTATGGCGTGGCCACCGCGCATGGCTGCTATGAGGATCTGGTGGCTGACCCGTTGATTGACGTGGTGTACATCGCCACACCGCACCCGTTCCACCACGCCAATGCGCTGCTGGCCTTGAACGCTGGCAAGCACGTGCTGGTGGAGAAGTCGTTCACCATGAACGCCCGCGAAGCACAGGACATCATTGACGTGGCCGAGTCCAAGGGGCTCGTGGCCCTGGAAGCCATGTGGACCCGGTTCCTCCCGCACATGATCCGCGTTCGCGACATCATCGCTGCCGGCACCATCGGGGAGGTCCGCAAGGTGGTCGCCAGCCACAACCAGAGCCTCCCCCAAGACCCTGCGCACCGGCTCAACGATCCCGCGCTCGGCGGCGGAGCGCTGCTGGACCTGGGCATTTATCCGGTCTCCTTCGCGTTTGACATCCTGGGAACGCCGGCCGCAATCCGGGCCAGCGCCTCCATGTCCGCGACGGGCGTCGACCGGCAGACCGCTGCGATCTTCGAATACACCAACGGCGCCCAGGCGATTGTTGATTGTGAGCTCGATGCCGCCAGCGCCAACCGCGCAATGGTGATCGGAACCAACGGCTGGATCGACATCGAGCACACTTGGTACAACCCCGTTCCTTTCACAGTCCACGCCGTGGACGGCAGCGTTATTGAACGGTATGACGAGCCCGTCGGCAGCCGTGGGATGCAGTTCCAGGCCGCTGAGCTGGAGCGTCTGGTTCGGGATGGTTCTACTGCTGGAACCGTCCTTCCCCCGGCCGAGACCGTGGCCATCATGGCGGCGATGGACGAGATGCGCCGGCAGATCGGTTTGAGCTACGAGGCCGACGCAGTAGAGGGTGCGTCATGACCGACTCGCCGCGCATTGCTGAGCTGAAGCAGCACGAGGAAGAGCTGGTCTTCGCAGCCTTCGACAACCACGACGCCTGGCGGCTCGGTTCGCTGATCGCCAACCATGCCATCGCTGCCGGCTTCGGGGTTGCCATCGACATCCGCCGTCATAACATCGTGCTCTTCCGCTGCGTCCTGCCGGGGGCAACCTCGGACCAGGAGGAGTGGATCCGCCGCAAGTCCGCGTCGGTGCTGCGCTTTGAGCACAGCACGGCGTTGCTGTCCGAGGAGTTCTCCGCCCGAGGACACAGTCCTGTTGGTGGCGGCTGGCTCGCCCACGAGGACTACACCTTGGCTGGAGGCTCGTTCCCTATCCGGGTGCGCGGCGCCGGCGTGGTCGGCGCGATCACAGTGTCCGGGCTGTCGTCCGACGACGACCACCAACTGGTGGTGGACGGGATTCGGAGCTATCTGAAGACGGTGGGGGTTTAGTCGGCGGATTGATGGTTACGGCGTGCCCAAAGAAGACCTCGTCGGACGATTTCCTCTACCGGGGCAGCTGTTAGGTCGTCCAAGTAGTGGCCGAGGGCACTATAGAACACCCGGCCCTTGCCCCAGTCTTTGGTCCACGCTTGCGGCATGCGCTGGCCATCAAGCCAGGGCATGTGTTCGCCGTCGAACACTGTCTCAAGAAGTACGTGATTGCGGGGGTCTACGTTCATGTAGTACTGCTCGCTGGCAGCATGGAAGTCTTGTATTCCACGGGTAATCGGATGGTCCCGATCCATCACATACAACGGGTATGGATGACGCGTTCCCTCACCTGCAGGGTGGTAAAACACGTCGGCGCCCAGCATCATGTGGTACATCACGCTGCCCCTGAACGCCGCCCCACCACCATGCCATGAGACGAATCCGGTCCCTGCCTCCACCGCGCCGAGCAGATGTGCTTCCTGGGACGGGGTCAGAGTCTCGCTGAGGAGGGCATTGTTCCAGTTGTTGATTATCAGGTCGTAATCGGTCAGATCCTGGTCGAGGATGAAGATATCCGTCGATTCCTGCACCTCGAAATCCAGACTCTGCAGCAAGGACCGCGTCCAGTCCGCAACGCCGTAAGGGTTGTGTCCCGGCCAGCCACCGTAGAGATATAGAACTTTGGTCATTCGGACTCCTTCACGGTGCACCGCCCAGCCGGGGCAGGCCCAAGACTGGCAAAAGCTTATATATGTAAATATGAAGCTTACGCATACTTTACCTTATGCAACCAGCGCGACCAAGCGCCCTCTGTAGCTGCCGCATCAGCAACCGTTACCTCTTGACTTATAAGGTTTACTTTCCTTTACTGGAAGTAATGTGGACATTACCTTGGGTACGCCCGAGGGGTAGGGCGTTGGAAACCGAGGCGGCCTGCCAGCACAACTGCGCAACGGCCCGGCGCCTTCCATTGGAGAACAGCAATGACCCTAACGCACGCTCAATCTTCTACGTGGGGCGGTGTCACGCGAACGCAGCTTGTGCGTGCCCGTATCGCCACCTTCTTCGGCTACTTCCAGATAGGCGTAGCCCTCAACATGTGGTCGTCGAGCACATCCTCGCTCCAGCGCAGCTATGGCTGGATCGGGTCCGACGGCACCGTCGACGCCCTCCATTTCGGCATGCTGACGACGGCCATAGGCGTCGGCGCCGTCATTGGAAGCTTTTTGACCGGTCCCTTGGCCGATAGATATGGGCCGCGAATGGTCATCTGGCCCCTCTTGGTGCTTTTTCCCGCAAGCTTCCTCCCTCTTGCCCTGACTAATTCCTTCGTCGCAGCGCTGGTGCTGGGCGTCGCCATCGGCCTCGTCAGGGGCGGCCTCGACACCGCCACGGGGGCCTTGGCAATAGCCTTGGAACGTCACTACGAACGGCCGCTCATGGCTGGATTCCAAGCCATCTTCCCCATCGGTGGATTCTTGGGCGGCTGGGCGTCGAGCGGCCTCATCGTGCTACTGGGCGTCCATGATTCGCCGCTGCCCCTGTACGCAGTAGAGGGCCTCATCCTCGCAGGGATTGGCGCGGTGGTCGGAGGCTGGGTACTCCGCAAAGACCAGATCCTTCCGACTGACCACCAGAACCACAAGCTGAACTCAGTGCGGCTACAAACGAGTGTCGTCCAGAAAGGCTTGCCGGCCCTGGCATGCGTACTTGGCGGCATGCTCGTGTTGTCCATGTGGGTTGAGTCTTCCCTTTGGGATTGGGGTCAAACGTTCGGAGTCGAGGTTTACGGCTCCACCACCGCAGCCGCTGCGGTCGCAATCTCCTTCTTCTCCCTGGGTGAGTTTGCCGGACGAATGATTTCCGATCGGCTGGTGATGCGATTCGGAGAGGTCAGGGTATTACTGGTGAGCGGACTTATCGGCATCTTCGGAGCGCTGGTCCTCATCCTGGGACGAGGTGATCTCACACTTGCCAGCGGCATGTTCCTCGTTGGCGTAGGCGTCGCAAGCATGGCCCCCGTCATGCTATCGAGCGCGGGTCGACTCGACCCCGCGAACGCCGGGCGGAGCATCGGTATCGTCACCGGAATCGGCTACGTTGCGATGCTCGCAGGGCCCCTGGGAATGACCGTCGTCGTGAGCGCGTTTGGCTCGATTTCGATTCCATTTGTTGCCCTTGCCCTCCTTGTCTTGATCGTCGCATTCTCACCGATGGTCTCAAAGGTCCTTCCGGCGCAACGCAGCGCGGAGCTGGCCTTGTCCGAATCTGCGCGTTAGCGTACGATCGTACACATAAATTCGGGGGGGAACCTTGCTTCTCCCTGTGATGCACGCACCAGTCCAGAGGCTGAGGGGCGTTCGAGGTCTCCTTTGACGGCCGCTCCCAACGTTCCAGGTTCTAGAGGATGCGCGTTCCGAATGACAACCGCATCCCTCGATGTGTAGCAGCGCCAACCACAATATTGTCCGGAAGGATCTCCATGTCTCCCAGCATCCTCACGCCTCGACGGGCACTCGTCCGTGCACGATGGGGTGTGTTCGGCACGTTCGCGGGAGTCGGGTTCCTCTCAGCAATATGGCTTGTCAATATTCCGGACATCCAAGAGCGGACAGGGACTTCCCATGCCGTGCTCGGCGGACTCATCCTTCTTCTGGGGCTCGGTGCGTTGGTGTCCATGCAGTTCACCGGCCTCTTGATCCGCAGGATCGGAAGCCGTGCCAGCTGCTCGTTGGGGCTAGGGCTCTTGGTCATCACGGTGAACTTACCGGGTATGGCCACCGACGCCGTTTCCCTTGGGATCGCCCTTTTTATCTTTGGTCTCGGCCACGGGATTACCGATGTGGCGATGAATCAGCATGCCGTGGTCGTGGAGCGGGAATACGGGCGGCCCATCATGTCCGCCTTCCATGCTTTCTATTCCCTTGGCGGCGCACTGGGTGCCGTTGCCGCAGCAGCGGGGCAATCCACCGGTCTGGACCTTGCATGGATTCTTTTCATTGCTTGCCTCGTTGGTGCGGCAGCCGCAGCTTCTTCGGTGCCTGCCCTTCTTTCCCGGGCAACCGAACGCCGACTCGAAACCGGCACCAGCCCTGTGTCGCTGGCCGAACATGCATCGCCAGTACGTGATACGTCTGGTCGTAACAGGCGCAGAATCGTCGCTCTCGCCGTCATGGCGTTCCTGATACTGCTGTCGGAAGGGGCGGCAAACGATTGGAGCGCTCTCCAGACGGTCGAGCATCTCAACGAGCCCGAGGCTGCGGCCGCCCTGGCCTATGGGGCGTTTGCGGGGGCCATGACAGTCGGTCGGCTCCTCGCCGATCGAGCTTCGAATGCGTTGGGTCCAGTCCGAGTGGTCCGCTACGGTTCCATCATGGCCGGAGCAGGAATGCTTGCGGTAGTCGTGTCGACCTTCTATCCGCTCTCCATCATCGGATGGACCTTGTTCGGTCTGGGACTTTCAGGGATCATTCCGCAGGTTTACACCGCAGCGGGCGCTGCGGGAAGGAGCGATTCCGGCAAAACACTCGCACGGGTGGTCAGCTGCGGGTATGTGGGCCTTCTGGCAGGTCCGGCAATTATTGGCTGGTTGGGTGGAATGGTTGGGCTGACGCTGGCGTTCATCCTGCCGTTGCTGTTTTGTGGTTTCGGAGTCCTCCTTGCCAAAGCCGTGGCCCCTGGGAAGGACGATGGTGTAGCCGACCACCTGCGAAGCATCCCCGCGTCCAGCTCTGATCGCTAGGGCGGGCGGCACTATATGCCCCGTCACTGAGCCAGCACTTGGCCGCCAACGGTTCCTGGTTGTCGACGGCCGGGCGCTGCAGCTACCGTTCCATGAACCTTATTTCTTCTCTCTTGCCACTGTTTGACGCTGCTTGGATAGCGAGACTCACCGCCAGATTGTTCGCGGCATCAAGCCCATCGACTACGGGTCGGGCACCCGAGCGTACCGCTAAGCGGAAATGCTCGAGCGTGATGTCATAGCTATGCCTTCGGTCCCCCACCAAGATCTCCCGGCACCCCCTGTTGTCAGTGAGATGGACAGATCCGACCGGCTCTGGCGTCATGACATCAAGCCCAACGAGGCTGCCTTGTTCACCGTTGATTCTGATAAACGAGGGCGTAAAGGGCAGCGTAAATGAGTCCTGGAAATCGACCAGGACCCCGCCGTCGTATCGGATTGAGGCGCTGGAGGCGTCGTCCGCGCCGGAAGGCCAACTGCCTTGGGAAAGCGTCGTGGCAACGACATCAAGGGGACGAGTGCCCAGCAGTGGGTTGACGACTGAGGCATTGTGGCACGAGAGATCCATGACTACGCCGGCGCCCGGGGCGCTCTCCAGCCGCCAGCCACGGAGGCGTTCAGGCAGGAGTGTGGAGTGCCTGACATTTGCGCTAAGAGGACGTCCGATGGCGCCAGCGGCGACAAGTTCCCGGATGGTGCGATGAGTTCCAGCTGCCGGGAGGTGGTGATTGACGGCTAACACGACGTCATTGGCCCGGCACGCCCCGATCATTGTGTAAGCATCTTCGAGCGTCGTTGCTACGGGCTTTTCACACAGAATGTGCTTTCCCGCGGCGGCTGCCGCGAGGGCTTGTGACGAGTGGTATTCGTTTCGGCTCGAAATGTAGACAGCATCGATTGCCCCGTCCGACAGGAGCTCCTCAAGGGTTCCATGATGCCGGGCGATGTCATGGCGCTGGGCATAGGACTTCGCATGCTTGGCGTCGTTGCTGAAGACTCCAGCCACCAGGTCACCGACCCGGCGAAAGGCAGGGATCATGCGGGTGGCAGCGATGTCGCTGGCGCCGACAAGTCCCCAGACCAAGTGCCCATCCTCGTTCATGTGATGTTCTTCCAGAAACGTGGTATCAGGGATTCGAGGTGCAAAGTACTGCCTTTCCATGCGTCGACCGATGTTAGCGGTCGGGATTCCAAACGCCGGGGACGGTGGCCGCTCCATAAGCAAGCCCGACGGCCCCGGCGTTCGGTTGGGGACTAGTTGGAGGGGAAGTTGTAGGAGGCGCCGGAGGCGTGGGTGGGTTCGGGCCAGCGTGAGGTGATGACTTTGCCGCGGGTGTAGAAGGAGACGCCTTCGGGGCCGTAGATGTGCTTGTCGCCGAAGAGGGAGTTCTTCCAACCGCCGAAGGAGTGGTAGGCCACGGGGACGGGCAGCGGCACATTGATGCCGACCATGCCCACCGTCACGGAGCGCTGGAACTTCCGTGCTGCAGCGCCGTTGGAGGTGAAGATCGCCGTGCCGTTACCGTACGGGTTGGAGTTGATCAGGGCGATGCCTTCCTCCAGATCCGCCACACGGACCACGACCAGGACCGGTCCGAAGATTTCCTCGGCGTAGGCCGTCATTTCGGCCGTGACGTGATCGATCACGGTAGGCCCAACCCAGAAACCATCTTCATGACCGGGGACTACCAGGTCGCGGCCGTCCACCACCATCGCCGCTCCTGCGGTTTCGGCTTCGGTGACGATCCGGAGGATGCGTTCCTTGGAGGCCGGGGTAATGACCGGGCCCATGTCGGCGTCGGGTTCGGTGCCGTTCTTGACCTTGATGGCCAGGGCGCGTTCCTCGACCTTCTTCACGATCAGATCCGCAGCGTCCCCCACAGCCACGGCGACGGAGATGGCCATGCAGCGCTCCCCGGCGGAACCGAAAGCAGCAGCAGCGAGGTGGTCAGCGGCGTTGTCCAGGTCCGCGTCGGGCATCACGATGGCATGGTTCTTCGCCCCGCCCAAGGCCTGAACCCTTTTGCCGTGCTTGGTGGCGGTCTCGTGGACATACTGGGCGATCGGAGTGGACCCAACAAAGCTGATGCCGTCCACGTCCGGGTGGGTCAGCAACCCATCGACCGTTTCCTTGCCGCCGTGCAGGACCTGGAACACGCCATCGGGCAGGCCGGCCTGCTTCCACAGCTGGGCCAGCAGCATCGAGGCGGACGGGTCACGCTCCGAAGGCTTGAGGATGAACGCGTTGCCGGTGGCGATGGCCATCGGGGCCATCCACAACGGCACCATGACCGGGAAGTTGAACGGCGTGATACCAGCCACCACGCCCAGGGGTTCGCGGAAGGAGAAGACGTCAATGCCGGTGGAGACCTGGTCGGAGTAGTCGCCCTTGAGCAGCTGAGGGATGCCACAGGCGAACTCGATGACCTCCAGGCCACGGCCGATCTCACCCTTCGCGTCCGAAAGGACCTTGCCGTGCTCGGCGGTGATCAGCTCGGCGAGTTCGTCCACGTGCGCTGCGACGAGTTCACGGAACTTGAACAACACCGCGGTGCGCTTGGCAAGGGAAATATCGCCCCAGGAATCAGCTGCTGCGCGGGCCGCCGCGACGGTTGCGTTCAGGTCTGCCTCGTTGGCCAGACGCAGCTCTGCCGAAACCCGCCCCGTCGCCGGGTTGTACACCGGTTGCGTACGGTCCCCCTCGCCCGTGGTCTCAGTGCCGTTAATGAAATGATGAATAGTGGTCATTTTGTTCCTTTGTGTCTTAATGCATCGGCACGGTTCGTGATCGGCGAGACCTGGCTTCGGTCCCGCTGAGGATAGTTAGGCGTAAATTTCCTCGTAGATGGCCCGGATCTGCCCGGCATCAGGAATGAGCGGGTTGTTACCCGGCGAGCCGGAGGCAAGCGCCTGATCGGCCATGAGCGCGATTTTGGCTTCCCACTCGGAGCGATCGATTCCAAAGGCCTCAGGTGTCGGTACGGCAAGGTCCCGGTTCAACGTGTCCAGTTCCGCGACCAAGGCGTTTGCTGCTTCATGGTCCGAACTGCTCGAAGAGGTGACGCCCAATGCCCGTGCGCAGTCCGCGTACTTCGACTCGGCGGCACAGATCGAGAATTTTGTAACGGCCGGAAACAGCATCGCATTCGCAAGTCCGTGTGCGACGTTGAAGTGGGCTCCGATGGGGCGGCTCATGCCATGGACCAGTGCCACGCTGGAGTTCGAGAAGGCAATACCTGCCTGGGTTGAGGCAAGCATCATCGCTTCTCGCGCCTTGGTGTTCGCCCCGTCGGCATACACGGGCCTGAGATTCGAGCCGATGGCCCGTATTGCCGAGAGCGCGAACGCATCAGAAAAGTGGTTCGATTTACGGCTTACGTAGGCTTCGATGGCGTGTGTGAGCGCATCGATTCCAGTATCGGCCGTCAGCCGCGGTGGCATGGAGACTGTTAGCTCGTAGTCAATGACTGCGGCCACTGGCAGGAACGAGATCCCAGCACAAAGCATCTTTTCATGCGTTTCCGAGTCGCTGATGATCGTGAATTGCGTTGCTTCCGATCCGCTGCCTGCCGTCGTGGGGATGGCGACGACGGGAATGGCTGGCCCGTTGTTGTTGCGTGGAGCCTTATAGTGACGCATCTGACCGCCTTGGCGGCTCAGCAAACCGAGAGCTTTGGCTGTGTCGATGGCGCTCCCACCTCCCAGACCGATGATGATGTCCGCCTCGTGGTTGTGCGCGGCAGTTACACCTTCGTGGAGGGAGTCCGTGGTGGGGTCCGGCACCACGCCTGAAAAGACAGCAGCCTCCAGCCCGCTGCTCTCGATGGAATGCAGGAGCGCGTTTACGCTGCCAGTCGTCAGCATGAATGCGTCTGTGACAACCAGAGGCCTGGCTGCTCCAAGTTCCTCCAGCAGGGCACCAACGTGTTCGATGGCACCTCCGCCAACTTTCATGATCCTGGGCAACGCGATATTTGCGACCATATCTTCCTCTGTTCTTTCCTAGGGGACGGACTCCGTCCCGGCGATTGTCGTTGATATTTTCTTTCGAGTCTCCATAGGTTTTTCGCCCGAAACAATGACCAAAAGTGCCCGCTGCTGTGCAAATATGCACGTAAGATGGGGGCATGATTTCGGCAGACGACCTCCGCTTCTTCCTCGAAACAGCCCGAACCGGCAAGCTCGTTGCTGCTGCACGCGGCCTCGGAGTGGACCACACGACCGTGGGACGACGGATATCGCACTTGGAGCGCAGTGCCGGTTCCAGATTGTTCGTTCGTTCCGCAGGCGGATGGAAGCTCACCGATGCCGGTGAACGCCTGGCGGTCCACGCGGAAGCCGTTGAGTCCTCGTTGTTAGCCGCCGCCGAAGAACTCGGGTCGGGACCCGGACGCATATCGGGAACCATCCGCATAGCAGCCCCGGATGGATTCGGGGCATTTGTCCTCAGTCCCGGGCTCGGAGCCCTGAGAAGCAGGCACCCGGACTTGGCGGTTGAGATCGTTACAGCTACCCGCTTGAACCTCTTGGCAACGAAAGAGTTTGATGTGGGCATTTCGCTGGCCAAGCCCACCATCCGGGGCGTGGACGCCACCGAACTGGCCGCGTATCCCCTGGGTTTCTATGCTGCCCCGGCGTATTTGGAAGCGAATCCCGTCATATCCGCAGTCGAGGACCTGAAGGAACACGCTGTTATTGGATACGTGGACTCCCTCCTGGATATCCCCGACTTGCGATTCCTGGACGCAGCATTGCCAGGGGTCCGCCCCGCCATTCAGACCAACAACCTCACGGGACAGTGGATGTCTGCGGTCGCCGGCCTTGGGGTTGCCGTTTTGCCTTTGTTTGTGGGCGAACCCGACGGACGTCTCGTCCGGATCCTGGCAGACTCGGTGAGTATCCGCAGAATGTATTGGTTGGCGGTACCGCGGGAACTTCAGCGCTTGGCGCGTACGCGGGCAGTCCAAAATGCCCTGATTGAACTGGCAGTTGCTCATCCCTACTTGGAAGCGGCATGAGGGCCAGTTGCCGTCGGGGATGGCAAGGCTCCGACTACAGAGTGGGCATCGCGTTCCATGTCGGAAACTGTTCCTCGCTTGCCCATACTTCGTAGCCCTCGGACTTCTCCACCATCGTCCTGGTTACCGGTCCGTCCGCCGCGAGCCAGAGTATGGACCCGTCCGAGGTGACGTCCTCCACGAGACCCATACGGGTAGCGTTCAGACGGTGACGTACTTCGATATGGCGACCTCTCGTGAGACACCAGTCGTCCTGCGGCATAGGCTTGCCAGAGAGGGAGACAGCTGGAGATCCGTGAGCGGCAGTAAAATTGTTCATCTTCTTCCATAGGTTGAATGCGCATGGGAGCACCGGGCGCTCCGGCCGAACAGACCTTGTCAGTCGGATTCGTGCCTGGAGTAGCGGCGATGGCTTCCGGCGTAGATTGTGCTGAACAAGCTTCCAGAAGGCACAACAGTTGACGAAGTACTGTTCGGACCGGCCAGTCTTTTTGGGTTCACAACGTTGTTGGGATCGAGCCAGGCCAGGGCAGTTTCGATCCAACGGGGCAGTGGAGAAACGTCACCGCGACCTCGCCGCCGGGCGTTCTTTTCCATAGGGAAGCTCCTTTCCTTGCTTTGGCGATCGGATTGGCGCCGTGGCAGCCCCGCAGGTAAACGGTGGGGCGAACTGAGAGAACAGGCACCCCACCTCAAGGAACCTACGAAGCCCAGGCTGGGCGTTCACCGGCGAGTCTGGCAGCCCTGATGTCACCGGATCGTGCGTGGCCTTCGAAGTTTTCCGCGCGAGCTGCCCTGCCAAGCAGCTCCCCCAGCTCAGCGCTGGCAGCAACGGAAGTGACTTCCTGGTAGGTGACGGTCTTAATGTACTTCCCGACCCACAGGCCGCCGGTGTAGCGGGCGGCCTGACGTGTGGGCAGCACATGGTTGGTGCCGATGACTTTGTCGCCAAAGGAAACACACGTGTTCTCGCCCAGGAATAGTGCACCGTAGTTGGTCATGCTGTCGAGTGCCTCGCGGGGATTGGCAGTCAGGATCTGCACGTGCTCGCTTGCGAACTCGTCGGCGACGGCATAGGCCTCTTTCAGATCGTCGACCAGAATTACTTGGCCATGGTCGCGCCAAGCGACTTCGGCGACTGCACGGGTTGATAGGCCGAGCAGTTGACGGTCGATCTCTTCAATAACCTGCTCACCAACCACGCGCGACGTGGTGACGAGAATGGCAGGCGAGTCGGGGCCGTGTTCTGCCTGGCTGAGCAGATCGACGGCGATAAGGAACGGATCGGCCGTCTCGTCAGCGACGATCAAAACCTCTGTGGGGCCGGCGAAGAGATCAATTCCCACTTCACCGAACAGCTGCCGTTTCGCCTCGGCAACGTACGCATTTCCTGGGCCGGCCAGGAAATCGACCGGGGCGATGGACTCGGTGCCGACGGCAAGAGCGGCCACGGCCTGAACGCCCCCGAGGAGGTAGATCTCGTCCGCTCCGGCGAAGTGCATGGCGGCGATTGAAGCGTCAGGGACCACTCCCCCGGCAGCCGGCGTGGCGGCAGCCACCCTGCGAACCCCCGCGACCTTGGCAGTGACGATGGTCATGTGCGCAGAGGCCAGGAGAGGATACCGGCCACCGGGCACGTAGGCGCCAACTGCGTCAATTGGAATGTTCTTCTGGCCGAGGATGACTCCAGGCTCAACTTCTGCTTCGAATTCAGTGAGCGAGTCCAATTGCAGACGGGCGAAGCGCTCCACGTTCCGCTGAACAGTCTTGATGTCTTCCACGGTTTGTTCGGGGAGCCGGGCAATGGCCGCGTCGATCTCGTCCTGCGAAAGAAGGAAGGACGCGGGCGACCACTTGTCGAACTTTTCGGAGTAGGAGCGGACCGCGGCGTCGCCGCGGTCACGAACGTCCGCGATGACTGTTTCGACTGTTTGCCTCACGCCGACTGGCGACGATGGGTCCGAGATGGTGAATTCAGCGTTCTTAAGGGAGGTGCGCAATGGATTTCTCTTTCGTTGCTGGAGCCAGAGCGCAGGTAGTGCGTGTGCTCCACGTTACTTGAAAACCCTTCAACCATAGCATTACCTATGGGAAAGTAACAGAGTCGAAAGCTTTTACTTATCAAAGACGAGCAACGGCACCCATTGAGGCACGTTAAAGCTATGCTTTTTCTGATTTCTATGCATATCAACTTATAACTGGGTGGGGCCCACATCTCGGACCCCACCAGAGAGTTAGGGGACGAGAATGACCCAAGAGCGTGACACCCGGGTGGAAACAGATCTTCTGGGAACCAGGGAGATTCCCGGGGATGCCTACTGGGGCATCCACACGCTGAGGGCGGTGGAAAACTTCCGGCTGAACGGAGAGACTGTTGGCTCCACGCCGCAACTCGTCAGGGCCATCGCATCGGTCAAGGAAGCAGCGGCCCAGGCCAACATGGAGCTGGGTTTGCTTGCGCCGCGCGTAGGGCATGCCATCGTTTCGGCCTGCCGGGACCTCAGGGCGGGTCAACTGCATGAACAGTTCCCTGTACCCCTGATTCAGGGTGGCGCAGGGACGTCGACAAACATGAACTCCAATGAGGTGATAGCCAACCGGGCTTTGGAGTATATGAAGGAGGCGAAGGGCTCCTATGCCTTAGTTGGTCCCAATGAGCATGTGAACATGGGTCAGTCCACAAACGACGTCTATCCGACAGCCTTAAAGATTGCCACGATCTGGGGCTGCCGGGCCCTGGCGGAGGCCCTTGGCAAGTTCGAGCGGTCCTGTGAGCGGAAGGCACGGGAGTTTGACCATATTGTGAAGATGGGCAGGACCCAGCTTCAAGATGCAGTGCCGATGACATTGGGGCAGGAGTTCCGTAGCTACGCAGTGACCATCCGTGAAGATGTGGCCCGGTTGGGTGAGGCGGTGGCGAATCTCCACGAGATCAACATGGGCGCGACTGCCATTGGTACGGGGCTTAATGCCCACCCTCGATACGCCGCCCTGGTTCGGGACAAGCTGGCGTCACTCACGGGCCTGCCATTGACCACCAGCCCTGATCTCGTGGAAGCGACTCAGGACTGTGGTGTTTTTGTGCTCATTTCCGCCACGGTCAAGCGGGCAGCTGTGAAACTATCCAAGATCAGCAGCGACTTGCGTCTGCTCTCGTCCGGGCCTCGGGCTGGGCTGGGAGAAATCAACCTTCCTCCGCGCCAGGCTGGTTCGAGCATCATGCCAGGCAAAGTGAATCCCGTCATTCCCGAGCTCGTCAATCAAGTTGCTTTCGAAATCATCGGTGCCGACGTGACGATCTCCATGGCCGCCGAGGCAGGACAACTTCAGCTCAACGCCTTCGAACCGATCATCGCCGCGAGTCTGTTCAGAAGTATCGACCATTTGCGCGGCGCCGCCGAGTCATTGGCCGACTTATGTGTTGACGGAATCTCTGCGAACGAGCACACGCTCGAAAAACACCTTGCCCGCAGCATCGGAGTCATCACCGCACTGAGCCCCTACCTCGGCTACCAGACGTCCGGTGAGATAGCCGCGGAGTCATTGAGAACCGGAAGAACGGTCGTGGACCTTGTCGTGGCCCGGGGGCTCCTTGATCCCGGGCTTTTGGCCCGCTTGCTTCAGCCGCAGGTCATAGCTGCGGGTGGACACGTCTTCCCGGAGGGCGAGTCCGCCTCCGTCCTATCCCCCACCGACCTATAGGATTGCCTTATGACTTTGGCCCAACTTGAAGCATTTGTGGCAGCAGCCAGCGGACAGACTTTCACGGCTGCGGCTGCGGCGCTGGGCATGAGTCAACCTGCAGTATCCGACCTTATTCGTCGGTTGGAAACCGAACTCGGAGCCTCTCTGTTCAGTCGCAGTGGCCGAACGCTTGTGTTGTCGGCGGCGGGGGAAGAATTGCTGCCATATGCAGAGCAAACCGTTTTTGCCGCCAAACAGGGCACTGAAGCCGTGAGTGCCTTACTCTCCTTAGGCGGAGGAACGGCGACCTTTGGCCTTCTACGAAATGCGGAGTACTACATCAGGCAGGACCTGGCGAAGCGGTTCCGTCAAAAACACCCGAATGTGCGGATTCGGTTGGTGGGCCAGAACAGCGCAGAGACCGTAAGCGATGTGGTCGCCGGGCATCTGGAAGCGGGTCTTGTCACCCTGCCGATCGACGATGACCGCCTCGATGTACTCCCGCTGGCACGTGACGAAGTGGTCTACGTCAGTGCAGTTCCCGAGCGGGTTCAAACGCCACCGGACATCGCTGCGATATGCGCAGCTCCTCTGGTCCTTTACGACGCCCACTACGCGCAAACCGACCCTGCCCGCAAGCAGCTGTCCGCCAGGGCACGCCTGCGGGGGTTGTCGCTGAACGCCGGTATTGAAGTTGAGTACCTCTCGGCAGCGCTTTCCCTGGCCGCCGACGGATTCGGCGACACAATTGCCTGCAGGGCGGCACTGGAGTCCGAGGTTTACCCGAGGGGATTGCAAGCTGTATCCATGGCCGAGCCTATGTACGACACACTGGCGCTGATCAAGAGGCACGGACAGCTGCTGTCCCCTGCGACCAAGGAAATGGCCCGGCTGGCGCATTCGGCGCTCATCGATCATCAAACGTCTGACCATGGGACCGCTGAGATACTCAACGGCGGACACGATATTGAAGCGTTTCTGGGTGACCGCTGACGGGGGCCCGCTCCGTCCTTGCCTTGATGACTGGGCAAGGGTTCCGCGCTGTTAACGAACGGACGGGCGGCATCTCCTCAGATGCCGCCCGTCGTCGTCTCCGCCGATGGGAGGGCCGCGCAGCGGCTTATTGCGGATCCCCGGGCACTACCGCCCCAATATGGGGAGCGGGCGCAGCCAACGGGCGGATCTTACGCTTCCATCAACGTGGTGGCCGTTTTTAGCGTCCTGCCAAGGAACCCGCGACCCCGCCGACACTGAAGTATTTGTTCAGGGCCGCAAAGACGATCGCCGGAGGCAGCATCATGATGACGGCGACGGCCATAACCGAACCCCAGTCTGTTGAATGCTGCTGGAAGAACGTTTGAACACCGATGGGCAGCGTAAACGTCCCTGAGGACCGCAGGAAGATACTGGCCACCAGGTAGTCGTTCCAGGCCATCAGGAACGTGAAGATGGCTGTCGAGAGGATTCCCGGCAACGAATTCTTCATGACGATGTGCCAGAAGCTACCGAATACAGAAGCCCCGTCAATCCAGGCCGCCTCTTCCAGGCTGTCTGGAATGCCGTCCATGTACGAAGCCATCATCCAGGTTGATACGGACATTGAACTGGCGACGTAGAGGATGGTGATCCCGATCAGGTTATCGGCCAGGCCCATACCGGAGAACAAAATGAACAATGGAATGACCGACGTAATGACGGGAAGTGACTGGATCACGAAGAGCAGGAGCGAGTAACCTTCCACGAGCCGGCTTCGGCCACGGGAAAGCACATAACCGGCGGGTGCGGCTACAAGGACGGACACAACAACAGTTGCCAGTGTTACCTGAAGGCTGTTGAGTAGCCATGCCACTACTTCGGTGTCGGCGAGGACATGGATGAAGTTATCCAGTGTCACACCGCCGGTGCCGTTGTTTGACCTCAGGGACAGGATGAATGTTCCTGCGATAGGGACCAAGGCAACGCTTGCGACGACGATCAGGATCCAGAACCGCTTCCATTTGCCGCGGTCCGCCGGGTCCATGTTCCTGCGCACCTGGGTGCCTGGGCTTCGGGTGAGGCTGGTGGTTGTCATTCGACTCTCGACTTTCGGATCTGCCGGAACAGGATCGTTGCGACCGTCGCCAGCGCAACAGTCATCATGAATGCGATGGCCACCCCAGGTCCGGTTTGGAAGTTCTGGAAAACCGTCCGGTAGGCCAGGACCACGAGGGTGCTTGTTGAGCCCACCGGGCCACCGTGCGTCAGGAGGTAGATGGCTGGGAATTCGTTGACGCAGAAGATCGTCATGAGCACCCAGGAAATATAGGTGGGCTTGGCGATGATGGGCAGTGTCATGTGGATGAACTGCTGGCGCGGTGTGGCGCCGTCGATCTTTGCGGCTTCATAGATGCTCTCGTCCACTGACGTAAGCGCAGCACTCATCATGAGCATCATGAACGGGAAATTCAGCCAGACGATGAACAGGCACACCGTGAGCTGTGCAAGGAACGGATCTGACAAGAACCGCACTTCGCCCAGTCCTAACGTCCGGAACAGCGAGGGGATGGGGCTGGAATCAGTCGCCAGCAGCCAGTTCCAGGAAGTGGACGAAACGACAACCGGAACCACCCAAGGCAGCAGCAGGATGGTTTTCAGAAAACCCCGGGCCGGGATGCGCTTCTGAAGCAGAAGGGCAAGGCCCAGTCCTGAAATCCAGCTTCCGAAGACACCTGTGAAGGTGAAGACAAGAGTGAACCCCGCAGCCTTCCAGAACGCTTCCCCACCCAGGACACGGGCGAAGTTATCCAGACCCACGAACTCGCCGGAGTTGATCAGGGAGCCGTTGTGAACGGCCTGGAATGCAGCGTAAGCAATGGGGTACGCATTGGTCAGCAACAGGATCAGGACCGATGGCGCGATCAGCAATGCCATTGTCGAACGCGATTGTCCGGGCACCTGCTGACGGCGCCGTTGGTTCCGCCTTTTGGTGGGGGCTACTTCCCCCTGCCGGGCGGCACCATGCTGCCCGGCGGGAGGACGAACAAGTGAAGATTGCTGAGTCATGACGAGGTAACAGACTTGATATCGCCATGGAGTTTAGTGAGAGCTGTCTTGGCGTCGGTCTTGCCTCCGAGCAGCGTCTGGCAGAAGTCCGCCATAGCTTGTCCACCGTCGATCGCTGCAAGCTTGGCGGAGGACTGTGAACCCTGTGAAGCAAGGGTCTTGGCTACTGGCTGCCACTTGTTGACGATGTCGACGTTGGACTGGCTTGCTGTGAAGAACGATGCCTCCGCGATGGACTTCAGCGCGGGAAGCTGGGTTACCAGCTTCTTCTCCCACAGCACCTTCATGTTCTTCAGGTAGTGGGTGACAAAAGCTTCGGATGCTTCCAGGGACGGAGTGTTTTTGTACATCATGATGTTGTTGACGTACTGGATGGTGCCGGTGTCGCCGTGGGGTCCCTTGAGCGGGTCCATGACCACGATGTCCTTGTCAGCAAGCTGATCGTCCAGGCCGAGGTAGTAGAAACCCATGCCGACCTTCTTGTTGGTCCACTGGGTAACCAGGTCGTCGTCCTTGAGGCTCACTGCGCCCGGATCGGTCAATCCAGCCTTTACTGCTTCGATGACGAATTCGGCCGTTTCGGTGTTCCGTTCGGTGACGATGTCGAGTTCGCCGCCTTCGTTGAAGAGGCCGCCGCCATTGTTGATCATCAGGCTCAGGATTGCCATGGGGCCGAAGTTGCCGCTACCGCCACTGATGCCCCAGGCGTAGTAGCCCTTCGCAGCGATCTTCTTGCCTGCTTCCAGGAACTCATCCCAGGTGGTCGGCGCCGCCACGCCTGCGGCGTCCAGGACTGACTTGCGGTACCAGAGCGTCTGGATGTCCACGGCCCATGGAACGGCGACGTAGCCCTCCGGTGTCTTCATGGCGTCCAGGACGTGTGGAAGGAAATCGTCGTAGAGCCCGTCCGATTTGAACGATTCGATGAGCTTGTCCGCGTACTCCACGGCGCCTTGGGCAGCATATTGGAACGACTGGAAGCCGCCGCCGGTCGAGACTGCAGGGCCGGTCTTTGAAGCGATGGCCGACGAGTAGGTCTCGTTGAAGCCGTTCCACAGAACTTGCTGGTATCCGATGTCCTTGATGTTGCCGGCACCTTGGAATGACTTGGCGAGCTTCTCGGCTTCTTCTGCGTAGCCGGTAGGGCCCCAAGGCATGTCCCAAAATTTCAGGGTGGTGGAACCGGCGGCGTTGCCGCTTCCACCTCCTGCTGCACATGCGGACATCGAGGCCGTCAACGCAGCCGCTCCTGCCAGGGAGATAAAGCCGCGCCGGGACAGGTTACTGACCAGCGATGAGTTGTTGTTCATGACTATTCCTCCGGATTAACTGATGGGTTGGGGAGAGTGTTGACCGACGCGTCGAATCACGTCGCTCAGGTAGTGGAAACTCTTGGTTGCGGCATCCAACGACCCACATTCAACGGAGAGAACGGTGTCGTGGTTAGCGGATGCCAGGGTGCGAACGATGCGTTCCCAGTCAATGACGCCCTCGCCGCAGGCACACCCAAGCATTCCGCGGACTTTCCCGCGGTACTTCCTGGCGTCCTCTACGGAGATATCTTTCGCGTGAAGGTGGGTAACGTTGGAGATGATGTCTTCCAGCCAAGCGTGAGGATCGTTCTCACTCAGGTAACTGTTTCCGGTGTCCAGGTTGATGGTGAGGACGGGTGTGTCCACGAGCTTCATCAGCCGGTCCAGCCCTTCGGAGGTTGCCGTATAGGGGCCGTGGGTTTCGATAGCGATGGCGATGCCGCGAGGCTCTGCAACCATGGCCGCCTCTTGAAGGGTGTACTTCATCAAGGTGAAGTTTTCTTCCTCCGTAGTCCAGACAGGCACGGGACCGTCGTCGACCATAATCATGGGAGCGCCGCACTCAGCTGCATAGCGGACGGCCTGTTTGAGGTAATCCACAGCGATGTCCGGTTTGGCCAGTGGAGCATGACTGGAGATAGACGAGATCTGCAGTCCACGGCTTTCCGCCGCATGCTTTAGCTTCAGCGGGTCATCCAGCATGGACCTGCTGTGAAAGTAGCCAGCCTCGCTCAAGAGTTCACGGCCCCAGTGGACCATGGGCTCCACGTATCGGAAGCCGATTTCCGCCGCGCGGTCCATAGCCCAGTCAAACGAACCGTTTTCGTAGCGTGCAAACTCGAGATTGAGGCCCAGCTTGATCTCACCCATGGCTTTACCTCGTCAGAATCCGCGCTGCGCGACGTATTCGTCGCGGGTTTCGCCGTGATATGCGGGGACGGCGATGTCCCACCACCCGGTGGGGTGCATCTCGCTCCAGGGAAGCTCGTGCGCGCTCATGGCTTCGATGACGACAGGGCCGTCCGTAGCGAAACCGCGCTCGATTGCCTCTGCAAGCCGTGCCGGATCCTCGACTCGTTCAGCGGTACATCCCAGGGAACGCGCGAACTCGGAAATGTTTGCGAAGTAGGGTTTTCCGTCTGGAGTACACCAGTTGGTGATGAGCCGCCGATCGGCCCCGAACAGGCTGATTTGGAGGTCCTTGATTGCCTCCCAGCCTCCGTTGTTCAAAACAACGACCACCAGGGGTGTGCCCAGCATGACTGCGGTTGAAAGCTCGGTTCCGGTCTGCAGGAAGCTGCCGTCGCCGACCATGGCGAGGACAGGAGTCTCAGGGACTGCGATTTGGGCGCCAATGGCCGCAGGAAGACCGAAACCGATCCCGGACATGCCTCCGGCGACGATGTTGGTCTTCGGCCCGTAGATAGGGAACTCATTGAATGCCTGGTTGGCGGGGTTGCTGGAGTCGGTAACCAGGATGCCCTCCCGGGGAAGAGCTTTGCGGATCTCCACCATGGCCCGCGAATTGGTCATCGGTAGGTAGTCTGTCTCGCGCATTGGGGCAAGGTGGTCCTCCCAGCGCTGCTTGTAGTCCTGGAGTTCTTCGAAGTATTCCGTGCCGTGGTAGTCGGGGCCGTCGCCGAGCAACTCCCGCAGCAACGCCAAGGAAGTCTTCGCGTCACCGACGATCCCCACCTCGACGGGGTAATTGCGTCCAATCTCGAAACCATCGATGTCGATCTGGACAAGCTTGGTTCTGGAGGGGATGTTGAAGGTTGTGCCCTCTTTGTAGGAGGAAGTGATGCGGTCGCTGAAACGGCAGCCGACGGCGAGAATGACGTCGGCTTGGGTCGTCATGCGATTTCCCGGGATGGAGCCCATGTCACCACAGGGCCAGGCGTACAGGTCGTGGTCTGCGGGGAAGGCGCCCTTGCCCATGAAGGAGTGTGTAACGGGGGCACCAAGCCGCTCGGCGATCGAGCGAAGTTCCTCGCTGGCTTCAGCTGCGATGACGCCGCCGCCAGCGAGAATTACGGGACGCTTGGCCGAAGCCAGCAGGGCCGCCGCTTCAGCGATGGTCCGTGCATCGCCAGTGGGCCGTGTGTGTGCACGCCGGTCTCCTGGAATATGTCCGTAGTTCCCGTATTCGGCCTGCAGGTCCTGGGGCACGTCTACGAGAACGGGTCCTTTACGGCCTTCGTTCATGGTGTTGAACGCTTGGGCCATGACAGTGGGAATCTGTTCGAGGCGGTTGGGCTGCCACCAGCGCTTGACAACCGGTTCCGCCATCCGGGGAAAGTTGTTACCGTGGGGGCGGTCGATTTCCTGAAGGACGCCGCGGTTTTCCATATACGTGTGGACGGCGCCGGTGATGAGAATGAATGGCTGGGAGTCGGCGAAGGCTGTTACCAGGCCGGTCAGCGTATTGGTGGCCCCAGGGCCGATGGAGGTGCACACCGCGGCAATCCTGCCGGAGGCGCGGTAATACCCGTCCGCCATGTGTGCAGCACCTTGCTCGTGCATGGCTGGTATCACTTGGATTTCATCCGAGCGATCCACGAAGGCGTCCAAGAGCGCGGTGTTGCCATGGCCGGGCACGGCAAAGACTCGATCAACGCCTTCGCGGATGAGGCAGTCGACAATCATTTGTCCGCCGGTCAGCTGCTTCTCAGTCATTGTGGTTACTTCCTGTAAGTACGGGTGTTATCGGTAGAAATTGGTTCTGACGTGTTGCTGCCCAATGCTGGCTGGCACCAGGCACAATGTGGTCCGCTACGCGGAACGCGTTCGCGGCGATCGTCAGGGCCGGGTTCATCACGGGTAGCGATGGGAAGAAGGACGAGTCGACGACGAAAAGGTTGTCGACATCGTGGGTGCGGCAGGTGGGATCGAGCACGGATGTGCGGGGGTCCTCCCCTGCCCTGATGGTCCCTGCCTGATGGGAATTCACGGCAATTCCTGTGGTCTCACTGAAGATCATGGGATAGCCCATCTTCTGCAGGATTCGCTTGACCTTTTTGACAAGGAGCTGGTGGGCCCGGACATTGTTGGGTTTCCAGTTGATTTGAATTGCCTTGTCGTCCCTCAGGGTCACGCGGTTTTCGGGGTCCGGAAGATCCTCGGTGAACAGCCACCAGTCCAGGCTGTGCCCGGCGGCGATATCCAACGCCCATTTGGGAATGAAAGGCTTTTGTCCAACCAGCATGGCGCCTTGAAGCTTCCCGATCAGCTGAACGTGGCCGAGTGGATAGGGAAAGTCCTTGGTGCCCTTGAGGAGGTAGTCGTTGAAATAGAGCGTCTTCTGGAAGTCGACTTTGTTTCGCTTGGGATGGAAGGCAACCATGATGCTGTTGTTGTGCACCATATAGTTCCGGCCGAGCATGCCCGAAGAATTGGCGAGCCCGTTGGGATGCTGATCATCCGCCGATCTCAGCAAAAGAGCTGCGGAGTTGACCGCACCACATGAAACGACGACCTTGCCGGCCTCGACCACGATGCTCCGGCCTCCTACAACGAGCTCGACGCCGGTAGCCGTCTGCCCCGCAGCATCCGTCAGCACCTTCTCGGCGTAGGCACCGGTCAGGATTTCGACGTTTCCGGATTCAAGGGCGGGCCGAACGCAGGCGACATCGGCGTCCATTTTTGCCAGGACCCTGCATGGAAAACCATCGCAGGTCCGGCAACGGAGGCACGCCCCGCCCTGGCGCCAGTCGATCCCCAAGGGAATATTCGACGGAGTAAGTCCCTGCCGGCGCAAACCATCCGCGACCGCTTGAATTTCCGGCTCGTGCCCGATCGCGGGATAGGGGAATGGTTCGGACCTGGGCAAGGTTGGGTCATCGTCGTGATCGCCATGCACTTTGTAGACGTGTTCTGCACGTGAGTAGTACGGCGCCAAAGCGTCATAGTCGAATGGCCACCGAGGCGAAGTTCCCTCCTCATGCTCGGAGGCGGAAAAATCTTCGCGCCGGAAACGCACCAGCGAGGAGCCGTAGAACTTAGTGTTGCCGCCAACGTAGTAATACGTCCCGGGGTTGAAAGCCTCACCGGTCTCGGAGTACCACTTTTCGGCATTCTTGTAGCGCCCCTGTTCGAAGACCGCATCCGGGTCCCAGTTCTCCGGCTCCTGGGGAACGAATCCTCCACGCTCTACAAGGAGAACGCTTGCCCCGCTGTCTTTCAGGGCATATGCGAGAGTGCCGCCACCCATGCCGCTGCCGATGATTACGACGTCATAGTTCGTATGTGCTGGACCTTCGGTCTGCAAGGAAGGCTGAACAGTCATTCTTCAAAACCTCTCGATTGTAGCCATCGCTGGTTTGCTTGAGCTTTGGGCTGCTCCATGGACTACGGAGTGCTGTGATTGGGCCAGTGAGGCGCATCACCTATAAGCAAGAGTACACGTTATATTCATTTACTCAAGCATTATCCATGGGTAACGCTTTGCCTATTGGGGCAGCACGTCAGATTTTCCGGTTATGGAGTGATGCCCATCACAAGTTCCAAGACTTTAGTGTACGATCGTACCTAATTAATGTCTATTGTACGTACGTACATATACAAGGAAGTACTCGGCAGATTGAGAGATTGCCATGGATGATCCGCAGCCAACCGTGGGATCGGGATCCGGCCAGGACGCAGGAGACCGTCTCCGCACCCGGGACAATTCCGGGAGCTCGGCCACGCAGCCACTCCCCGCTCGGAGACGCCGGCGCTTCGACCCGAACCGCAGGGACCGGATTGCGGAGGCGGCCTTGGAAGTTGTGGCCGAATATGGAGTCGCAGAATCAAGCCTCCGGCGGATTGCCGTCAAAGCCGACGTTCCGCTGGGCTCGCTGACGTATCACTTCACGGGGCTGCAGGACCTTCTGGCGACGGCGTTCGAGCGGCTCATAGCCCATGAACTGGACCGGCTTGAGGGTCGGTTTGAAGGAGTCACCGATGCTGCCGGCGCTTCACGAGAACTCTTGATCCTCATCGACGAAGAGGCTTCAAGACCGGCGAGGAGCCTGTGCCTGAGTCGGGAACTCCAGGCCCTTGCACTGAGGGACCCTGAATGCAGAAGGCTTGCCCGGGCATGGATCAATGGCACCACACGGATCCTCCAGCGCCACTTCGACCCTGTCACCGCGGAGATCCTGGAGATCCTTGTGGAGGGCCTGACCGTGCGTCGGTTCTTCTCGTTCACGGACGCTCCAACAGCACTCGCCAAAGACGCCCTGCGTAGAGTGCTTACGCCCGGAAACTCGCCGGCACCCTACCCATGATCGGAGACGCTGATTCGGGCCAAGGGTCCGGCCTGACAGCCCAACGTCGCTAAAGCCTCTTCGCCGGCCGGGTCCCGGCAAGATCGGTTGCCGGAGCGCTATCGGAGAAGAACAGGCCTGTGCTTGTGCTCGGAGCCGGCCGGGTTGCCACGGAGGCCAGCAGCTTCTCGACCGCCTCGGTGACCAGCCCGCGATCGTAGTCCTGTGGCTCAAAAGCCCTATGTATCGACAACCCCTCAACGAGAGCGTCCAGTTGCCGGGCAACGTCAGGTTCGAAGTGACGCTCAAACGCGGTACGGCTGCGCATCATCCAATCGTGCGTGAGGTGCCGGAATGCCGGTTGCCGGGCCGCCAGGGTGTAGAGCTCCAGCGTCAGCACCAGGGCGTTCCGATCGCCGTAGGTATCCTCAAGGATCATCTCAACAACGGCCGCTTTCACGTCCTCGACTGATTCCGCCTCGTTCATGCGTCGCTCGAAGCGGTCGCTGATTCGGGTGGCGAAAAGCGTGAACGCCTCGTGGAGCAGCTGGTCCATGCCATCGAAGTGGTACGTCATTGAGCCCAAGGGAACGTCTGCCAAGGCCGCGACTTTTCGATGCGACGTTCCGGCGACGCCTTCTGCCGCGATCAGATCCAAGGCGGCTTCGATGATCCGGTCGCGCCTGTCCGGGTCAGTTCTCCGGGTTGTCATATGCCCCACCTAACCGATTGATTTGATCACCTTTGCGGGGCTTCCCACAGCCAAGACGTCCGCAGGCAAATCCTTGGTAACAACTGAACCGGCACCCACAACACTGTTCTCGCCTATGGTCACGCCCGCCAGCACAATGACTCCCCCACCCAGCCAAACATTGTCACCAATGACGATTGGCTTCGCTGCCTCCAACTTGTCCCGCCGAGGCTTGGCCTCCAGAGGATGGGTTGGCGTCAAAAGCTGAACGTTAGGACCGATCTGGCAGTCGCTGCCGATCCGGATCGGGGCTACATCCAAAGCGGTCAGGTTGTAGTTGATGAACGTTCCGGATCCCACGGTCACGTTGAACCCATAATCAACATAAATAGGTGCGCGAATGTGGGAGTCCGCACCCATGGCACCCAGCAATTCACGGGCGACAGCCTGAGCCGCTTCGACGTCGTCCAGGAATGCCGCGTGAAATTCCCCCGCAAGCCGGATTGCCCGCTGCTGTTTGGCCGTGATGTCCTGGTCGTCGGAGATGTAGAAGTCGCCTGAAATCATCCGCTCGTAGTTAGTGCGAGGGTCGCCAAGGAAGTAGTCAGAGGCCATATGTACAACTGTACTAAACACGGGCTAACACCACTCGCGCCTTTGCTGCGGCCTACGACGTAAACGTCTTCGTGGGCTCGATTGTCCACGCAGTTCTGTGCAGGACAGTGGCTACGCGGCGACGGAACCCGACCAGTCGCGTCCGTCTCGCCTTCGCTGCCTCAACCACCGTCGGGGCATGCGGAAGGGCACTTTGTGCCCTCTGATCCAGCTGGGTAAGAAAGAGGGCTACTGGGTGCGTATTAATCATTGAATTCTCCGACTATGCGTCACGGGCCGACGACCATGGGCTTGTGGTGCGCGGACTTCAAGGGTTGGGGGCTGCCCCGAGGCTTGCAGTTACCACTGCCCGTAGATGAGATCCAAGCAACTGAGGCCGGTCCCTGGCCCGCGCTCCACTATTCTAAATCACCCGGCGTACGTTCGTACACATCGCAGCTGGATCTGCCCTTGGGCTACCCGGCGTCCAGCATGCTTACCGCCCCTTCAACACGTAGCGTCTTTCAGGACGTCCGACGCCGTACTTGAGTCTGACCTCCAGCGCCCCCTCGTCGTGGAGGTACTCCAGGTAGCGGCGGGCACTGACGCGCGAGGTCCCGAGTTGCTCGGCAACCTCCGCTGCGGACACGTCGCCCGCAGCGGACTTAAGTGCGGCCTCCACCAATTCGAGCGTCTCAACGCTGCAGCCCTTGGGCAGGGTCCGTTCGGAAACGCCGAGCCCGAACACACGGTTCACATCGGACTGCTCGGCCTCTACCTTGGACGCGTCCAAGCCCTGGTAGGCGCTGAGATAGTGCTCCAACCGCTCCTGAAGGTCCGACTGGGAGAACGGCTTGATCAGGTAATGGACGATCCCACCGCGCAGGGCTTTCCGCACGGTTTCAACTTCACGGGCTGCGCTGATCACCAGCACGTCCAGGTCCGGTGCAACGTCGCGGAGTTGGTGCATGAGGTCCAGCCCGTTGATGTCCGGGAGGTGGATGTCCAGCAACACGAGGTCCGGCTGCAGCCGCTCAGTCTCAACCACGGCCTGGGCACCCGTGTGCGCCACGCCTACCACCTCGAACCCCGTGGTCCTCTGGATGAACCCTGCGTGGACCTTGGCCACCATGAAGTCGTCGTCAACAATCAGTACCTTGATCACGGCCGCTTTGCCCCTTTGCCTGAGTCTGAATCCCGCTTGCTGAACCGCGCGGTGAACACTGCCCCGTTGTCGTTGGACACCGAAAGGTCGCCTCCGGACCGCCGGCAGATCACCCGGGACAACGCCAATCCGAATCCCCGCGCATCGCCCGGCCCGGGGTCCTTCGTGGAGAAACCCTGCCGGAAAATGTCCTCTGCGGAGCCCGTGGGCACACCGGGACCGTTGTCCCGGACGGTGACTGTGACCTCGTCCCGTGAAACAGCAACGAGCACGCGGACCGAGGCCCCGGCGAGGCCAGTGACGGCGTCGAACGCGTTATCCACCAGGTTTCCCACCACGGTGGTGAGGTCTCGCGACAGTTCTTCGTTGACGCGCGGCAGCGCGGACTGCGGATCAAGCTGCAGCTCCACGCCACGTTCGGTGGCGAGGCTGGCTTTGGCGATCAGGAGGGCGGCGAGCGCGGGATCCTCGATGCGGCTGGTGACGTCGTCATTAAGCCGGGTGCGGTCCAGGGTGGCGCCATTGACGAACTGAACCACGGAATCGTATTCGCCGATCTGGATGAGGCCGGAAATGACGTGCAGTTGGTTCGCGAATTCGTGGGCCTGGGCCCGCAGGGTGTCGGTGACGGTGCGGGTGGCTCCGAGTTCGCTCTCCAAGGACGACAACTCGGTCCGGTCCCTCAAGGTTGTCACTGATCCGATGTCGCGGCCGTGGGAGCGGAGGGCCACACGGTTCATGACCACCAACCGCTCCCCCACTAGCACCAGCTGGTCGGGGTCGGACTGTTCCCGGGTCAGCACCACTTTCAATGCCGGGTCCACGGACAGGGATCGCAGCTTCTTTCCCACGCAATCCGGGGGCAGTCCCAGGAGTTGGCGGGCGCTCTGGTTGGCCACTGTGATCCGCTCATGGGGATCCAGGGCCACCACGCCTTCCTTCAAGCCCTGCAGCATCGCCTCCCGGTTTTCCACCAGACCCGTGATTTCCCGTGGTTCCATGCCCAGGGTTTGCCGTTTGACGCGTCGGGACAGGAGGAAGGAGCCGGCGACACCCAGCACGCTGGCGACACCCAGGTACGTCAGCAGGTTGGGCACGGCATCACCGAGGCGCTCGATGGTGGAGGGATAGTTGCGGCTGATCGAGGCTACGCCGATCATTACTCCGGAGTCGTCCAGGACAGGGACGTGGGCAGAAAGCACGGCGCCTCCGCTGCCTGGCAAAACCCCGGTCCACGCCCTGCCTTCCATCACGCGGCTCTCACCGAGGGGCAGCGGCTGACCCACCAGGCTGGGGTCGGACGACGCCACCACCGTACCGTCGAGTTTGGCGAGCGCCACATGGGATGATCCGGACACGGTGCGGACTGATTCGGCCACGGCGGGAAGTGCTGAACCGGCGCGGGGTTCCGCGGTGGGCAGCAAGGCGCGCACGGTGGGGTTGTTGCCCAAGGCTTCCGCGGCGGACAGCGCCCGGCGCCCCTCGGTCCGCTCGAATACGGCGGCTGATTGGGCAAGGGAGATGGCGACTACAGCCACGAGAACGGCCAGGACAATGAGCAGCTGCAGCACAAGGTATTGCCCGGCCAGGGACATCCCTCTTCTTCGAGACCGTCGAGTCACTGCGTGGATTCCTTTGGGTGGAGCCGGATGCGGGTGGGCTGGCAGGGCCCGCTGCGTGGCGTACCGGAACTATACCCCAGCGGCACGGAAGACCAGCTCAGACGGCCAGAACCCGTGAACGCAATGAACTTAAAGATCACTGCGAACACAAGAGTGACCGCCGTCACGTGCGCACCTAGCATCGAGTGAACGGGGCACAACGCTGATCGCCCTGCACCGAATTTTCGATGATGAGAAGAGGAACACCATGCGCCAGATCCGCGCATTGCGAGTCGCCGCCGTCGCTGCCGGCATCGCCCTGATGGCCACCGGTTGCGGTGCCACAGGCAAGAACTCCACCGGTTCTGAGAGTACCGGCGCTGCAGGACCGCTGACCGGTTTCCAGATCATGGTTCCGAACACTCCGGGCGGTGGCTACGACACCACAGCAAGGGCAGCCGCGAAGGTCCTTGATGACGAGAAGATCTCCACCAATACCGAGGTATTCAACCTGGCGGGCGCCGGTGGCACCGTGGGCCTGGCCCGCATTGTCAACGAGAAGGGCAACGGCGACCTCACCATGCTCATGGGCCTCGGCGTCGTGGGAGCCAGCTACACCAACAAGTCGGAGTCGAAGCTGACCGAGACCACCCCGTTGGCAAAGCTCATTGAGGAACCCGGGGCCATCATGGTCGGCAAGGACTCCCCGTACAAGACGATCGATGACCTGGTGAAAGCCTGGAAGGCCAACCCGGGTTCCATCGCCGTCGGCGGCGGCTCCTCGCCCGGCGGCCCGGACCACCTCCTGCCGATGCAGTTGGCAGGCGCTGTTGGCATCGATGCCACCAAGGTCAACTTTGTCTCCTACGACGGCGGCGGCGACCTTCTGCCTGCCATCCTCGGCAACAAGCTTGGCTTCGCCGCTTCCGGCGCAGGCGAGTACCTGCAGCAGATCAAGTCCGGCGAAATCCGCGTGCTGGCTACCAGCGGCGAGAACCGTTTGGAGGGCGTGGATGCCCCCACGTTGAAGGAATCCAACATTGACCTGGTCTTCACCAACTGGCGCGGCATCGTGGCCCCTCCGGGCATCAGCGAGGACGACAAGAAGTCCTTGATCGCCGCGCTGGAGAAGATGCACGCATCTGCCGGTTGGAAGGAAGCGCTGAAGACCCATAGCTGGTCTGACGCGTTCGTTACCGGCGACGAATTCCAGACCTTCCTGACCGACCAGGACAAGCGCGTGGCGGATGTCCTCACCAAGCTCGGGTTGGCGTGAGCTCCATAGCCACAGGCCTGAAAGGCCGCGCCGAGCTGGGGGTAGCCCTCCTGCTCGGCGTGGTCGGCGTCCTGGTCTTCCTGGACGCGAACGGCCTGGTGACCCCATATTCGCAGTCCGACCCTGTGGGTCCGAAGACTGTTCCATTCATTGTTTCCGGGCTGCTGATCATCTGCGCCATCCTCCTTGCCATCAATGTCCTGCGTGGCGGCAAAGGTGAGGCCGAAGGCGGCGAGGACGTCGACCTGGCCCACCCTGCGGACTGGAAGACCGTCCTCCCCTTGGCCGGAGCCTTCATCCTCAACATCCTGCTCATCGACTGGGCCGGCTGGGTCATTTCCGGGACCGTCCTGTTCTGGGGCAGCGTCCTTGCCTTGGGCAGCCGCCGCTACATTCGTGATGGCCTGATCTCCATCGCCCTCTCCCTGCTGACCTTCTACGGCTTCTACCTCGGCCTGGGCATCGCACTGCCGGCCGGACTCCTGGAAGGAATCCTCTAATGGACGTCTGGTCCTCCCTGATGGACGGTTTCGCCACCGCCCTGACCCCCATGAACCTCTTGTTCGCCGTGATCGGCGTGCTGCTGGGGACCGCCGTCGGCGTTCTTCCCGGGCTGGGCCCGGCCATGACCGTCGCGCTGCTGCTGCCCGTCACTGCTGCGCTGGAACCCACCAGCGCCTTCATCATGTTCGCCGGCATCTACTACGGCGGCATGTTCGGCGGTTCCACCACCTCCATCCTGCTGAACACACCGGGTGAATCGTCGTCAGTGGTGACGGCCATCGAAGGCAACAAGATGGCCAAAGCGGGCAGGGCCGCGCAGGCCCTCGCTACCGCCGCCATCGGCTCGTTCATCGCCGGTACCATCGGCACGGCCCTGCTGGCTGTGTTCGCACCCATCGTGGTGCAGTTTGCCGTGAGCTTGGGCGCTCCGAGCTACTTCGCCATCATGGTCCTCGCCCTGCTGGCAGTGACTGCCGTCCTGGGTTCATCAAGGCTCCGCGGTTTCGCTTCGCTTGCCCTCGGCCTGGCCATCGGACTGGTGGGCATCGACTCCGTGACCGGCCAACGCCGCCTGACCTTCGGCCAGCCCTTGCTGGTGGACGGCCTGGACATCGTAGTGGTCGCGGTCGCGATCTTCGCCGTGGGTGAAGCCCTCTGGGTTGCCGCCCACCTCCGCCGCACTCCCCTCCACGTCATTCCGGTAGGCCGCCCGTGGATGGGCAAAAAGGACTGGTCCCGTTCCTGGAAGCCTTGGTTGCGCGGCACCGCTTTTGGCTTCCCGTTCGGCGCTTTGCCCGCCGGTGGCGCCGAAATCCCCACCTTCCTCTCCTATGTCACCGAGAAACGGCTCAGCAAGCATCCGGAGGAGTTCGGCAAGGGCGCCATCGAAGGCGTCGCCGGACCCGAGGCCGCCAACAACGCCGCCGCCGCCGGGACACTGACCCCGATGCTCGCCCTCGGCCTGCCCACCAACGCAACAGCCGCCGTCATGCTCGCGGCCTTCACGTCCTACGGCATCCAGCCCGGCCCGCAATTGTTCTCGAGCCAGGGCCCCTTGGTCTGGGCGTTGATCGCCAGCCTCTTCATCGGCAACTTCCTGCTACTGCTCATCAACCTGCCCTTGGCACCGGTCTGGGCCAAGCTGCTGCAGCTCCCCCGCCCGTACCTCTACGCGGGCATCCTGTTCTTCGCCACGCTGGGCGCCTACTCGGTCAACCTGCAAGCTTTCGATCTTGTGATCCTGCTGGTACTCGGCGCACTGGGATTCATGATGCGGCGCTTCGGACTTCCGGTCCTGCCGCTGATCCTCGGAGTTATCCTTGGTCCGCGCATCGAAGGCCAGCTCCGTAAGACGTTGCAGCTGAGCGCCGGCGACCCCGCAGGCCTCTTCAGCGAACCCATCGCGATCGTGGTCTACATCATCGTGGCGATCATCCTGGTATGGCCGTTTGTCTACAAGCTCATCCGGCGCAACCTTCCTGCGAAGAGCCCTCTGCTCCCGGCCAATTCGGGCGCTGCCGACTACAGCGACTGACCAACCCATTTCACGACAACAAGTTTCGGTACAACAAGGAGAAACCATGACCATCGTGGTGGGATACGTCCCCACACCAGAAGGCGAAGCGGCTTTGACGCAGGCCATCGCCGAGGCCAAGAAGAGCAACGACACCCTGTTGGTCATCAACTCGTCCAAGGGCGATGCCTTGGTGGACAACCGCTACGCGCAGCAGCCGGATATCCAGAGCATCGAGGAACGCCTGGCCGAGCACGGCATCCAGCACATCATCAAGCAGCCGGTCCGCGGCCATGATGCAGCTGCCGAAGTCCTGGACGCCGCCGACGAGAACGATGCCGATCTGATTGTCATCGGCCTGCGCCGGCGCAGCCCGGTAGGCAAGCTCATCATGGGCAGCGTCTCCCAGCGGATCCTGTTGGAAGCGGACTGCCCGGTGCTGGCGGTCAAAGCGGACTAACGTCAGAGGGCACGACGGCGGCTGGTCACCTTGGCGACCAGCCGCCGTCGTGCGTTGCAAGGCGGGTCAGCCTCCCCACATAGCCGGGTTGAGCGGCGTCACGGTCATGCTTTCCAGCCGGGCAGTACCCCCTTCGGAGAAGACCGAAATTGCTGTGGCGCCAGCACCGGGGAAGACCTGGTCCGTGAGGGTCGTCAGGCCGTCCTGCGCAAAGACCTCCACAGATGCCCTGTCGACGTAGACCCGGAGGTGGAGCCTGCCATTGATCAACTCCACCTTCGCGTCCTCGACTGAACTGAAGGCGGGATGGAAGCCTTCGTTGCCCGAGTTGGTCCGGTCGATGGAGAGCCGCTGAGTGGCCGTTGCGTAACCGATCCTTGTTGATTCGTTGGCGTTTCCGAGCACTTTCAGGCCGAACGCGGACGCGCTGCCCGGGGAGAACTCAGCATCAATCTGCACCACATCGCCCGTGATCGGAAGTGCGGTGGTTCCCTGTTGGAGGTCCTGCGCGGATGCCGCGTAGCTCGCGGCCGTGTTCTTCAACGCGCCCGCCTGTGACACCACCTGCTGCCGCAGCCTTGGTCCGGCAGGAGTCTGGGTGAGAACCACCTCCCGCGGCAGGGCCATGCTTCCGCGCCAGGTGGAGGTGGGGGTGTCCTGGCCATAATCCCAGTTGTTCATCCAGCCCAGCATGATGCGTTTGCCGTCGGGCGCATTGTTGAACGACACCGTGGCGTAGTAGTCCCTGCCCCAATCCAGCCAATCGTGCTGTTCCAGATGGGATGCGTCCGAGGAAACGAACTCATCGGCAAGGATGTGCCCCCATCCTCCGCGGTTGTTGTCGACGATCCTGATGGTGGCCTGGCTGCCCTTATAGGCGCTGACGTCCCAGGCGTTCCAGGCCAGGTGCTCGGAATTGGCTCCGGTTGCGCTCCGCACCGTCTGGCCGTTGACCACGAGGTTCACGGTGGTTTCGCTGCTGCGGACCTTGGCCGGCTCCGAACCGAGGACCATGTTGTCCAGGGTCAGGTGCCCCCACGGACCCGTTGCGTTATCCACGATCCTGATGCGCGCGATCTGCCCGTACCAAGGGGAAACGTCCCAGTTCTTCCAATTCAGGTCCCCCGAATTGGTTCCCGTCGTGGTCCGGACCGGCACGCCGCCCACCAGCAGTTCCACTTGGAGATGCCCGTCGGTTCGTTCTCCACCGCCCAGGAGGAAAGCAACGTTGGTGTTGGTCAGGTAGAACTCAGGGGACGTGATGGTGCCGACGTTGTTGTCCTGGTAGGGGCCGCCTTCGAAGGTATTGATTCTTTTCCCGTTGGCGAATTCACCGCCCGACGTCGATGGGTTCAGTGCCGCCTGGAAGTCGCCGCTGAGTTGCCAACCGGCTTGGGAGAGCGTTCCTGGGTAGTCGAACCCGTCAAAAAGCAGGTAACCCGGCGGAGCCTGGTTGCCCGACTGCTGTCCGGGCTGCTGGGCATGCTTTCCGCCTCCGATGAGGAAATTGAGGTAATCCTTGTCCACGGTGAACGGCGCGGACTCCATGGTGCCGACGGGAGTGTCGCCACCGTGGAAGCCGTTCAGCAGTCCCGCACCGATGTGACCCGTTACTTGCTGCTGTCCGGGGATGGTTCCCGACGCCGGAGCGCTCCCCCATGGACCGGAACCGTTGGAAGGATCGTTCTGCACGTTCCACCCGCCGTAGTTGCCGCCGTTGAAGCCGGCCAGGACGTTGCCGGGTGGAAGCTGGTCGGCGGGGTCGATGTTTTCCGCGGTGAACGTTGTTCCGTTGAAGTCCCCCACAAAGTACTGTCCGCCGCTGCCGCCGCCGACGGCCCCCGGGTTGATGTTCACAGCCAGGACCCACTTGACGTTATTGGGGTTCCCATCGACTGCCAGCGGGAACAGGTCAGGACACTCCCACTGCCCGCCGACAGCATTCGCCGGGCCGAAATCGTCCAGGTATTCCCACTGCTTAAGGTCGCTGCTCTTGTAGAAGAGAACCCTGTGCTCGTCCGCCTCCACCGCAGCCATCACCCAATAGTCCGCTCCGGATGGATTGTCGTACCAGAAGACCTTGGGGTCGCGGAAGCTTGGCGTGTTCCGGCTGAGGACAGGGTTTCCGCCGTACTTGGTCCAGCTTTGACCATCGTCCAGGCTGAACGCCAGGGATTGCGCCTGTTTACCCGGGTAGAGCGGGTGCGCTCCCGTGTAGTTGCTCGTGTATACGGCAACCAAGGGCGGGTTCTGCAGGGTCCCGAATCCGCTGCTGTTGTGGGTGTCGACCACCACGGATCCTGAGAAGATCTCTTCGATCACCTGCCCGTTGCCGTTGAGTCCCCGCGAAATCGCGAGGGGCTGCTCCTCCCAGTGGATCAGGTCCGTTGAGGAGGCGTGCCCCCAGCTCATGTCTCCCCACCGTGTTCCGTTGGGGTTGTACTGGTAGTACATGTGGTATTTGCCGTTGTGGTAAACCAACCCATTGGGGTCGTTCATCCAGTTGGCCTCCGGCGTGTAATGAAGCGAGGGCCGGTATTGTTGCGTGGCTGGATCCGGGTCGGTGGCCCGGGCAGCGCTGGTAGTCACTGCGAAAGAGGCTGCGGTGAGTGCCACGGCAGTCCCGATCGACAGCCAGGCTTTGGTACGTCTGGTCATCTTTGACCGACCTTTCACGAGTGCTTGCCGGCCGCTATGGCGTGGGCCTGAAGGAGTAGCTGGACGCGTACCGCACCACTTGGTTGCTGTCGCCGCTGTCCAGCACTTTGGACCCGGACGTTGAAGCATCCAAGACCACCGTGTGGACGGGAATGGCCGAAACCGTGTTGTTGGTGGCGATGAAATTGTTGTTTCCGGACGCCACCAGGATGATGGTGGGCGTCTGCCCTGCCGGCACCACGGAACCGGATGGGACGTCGTAGCTGAAGTGGTTGCCAGTGACCGTGTTGTTGCTGCCGGCGATGTGCACCAGGCCATAAAGATCGTCCAGGCCGTTGTTGTAGGGCTTCAGTGGATCGAACGGTTCCATCTGCCGCAGTAAATGGTTGGCTCCCACCAGATTCTCAGTGCAGTTCCCCTCGAAATTCACCATGCCGGCATAGAAAGCGTGGAAACGGTTGGACGTAATGGAGGATCGGCCGCAGTCCTTGAAGTGCACGCTGCTCTTTCCACGGGGGAACACATGGTTCCCTGTCACCAGAAGGCCCCAGTGGCCCTCGGCGAAGATGGAGAATCCCACGAATCCTGCGCCAATGAGGTTGTCCGTGACTTTGGAGGCCTGGCCTGATCCCGTCAGCTCTATGCACGATCCGCATTCAGCCAGGAAGTTGCCGCTGACGCTGAGGGCATCAGTGTCGCGCACCACCAAGCCATGTTCGAGGTACACCATGCCCATGCCTTCAACCCTGCAGGAATCGTTGGCGGAGTCGAAGCGGATGCCTGTCTTGCCGTTGGTGTAGTCGTTTTCGTTGGAGCCGAAGGAGACACCGTCCAGGCAGAAGTTCTGGAACACGATCGAGCTAAGCCGCGGGTCTCCGGTCCGGTAGACGCGGAAGGCGTCTGTATTTCCGTCGGTGTTCTCCACGCGGATCCGGCTGCCCCCGGGGTTGATTTCATGCCAGGCGGAGGTGTTGCCGGCGTTGTAGCGGATGCTGCTGGACGTGAATCCGTGCCCGGATCCACGGATGGTCAAAAAGCTGACGTCCACGTTGACACGGGTCTTGAGCGAGTAGTCTCCCGGCGGAATGTAGATCACTGCGCCGGGTTTTGATGCCTGGTTGGTCTGCTGGCTCTTAATGTCAGCGATGATGCTGTTGATGATGAGCCCGATGTCGTTGTACGGGGTGGCGGCGGGGTTCCCTGGCACGCTCCAGGTGGTGACGTCGTAGACAGTGGTCACAGCGTTTTCTCCTCACATCGTTGGGGGTACTGCTCGAGTGGCCTTGCGGTGGTGCTGGTGGTGCTTTTGCTGCTAGAGCACCCCGATGATGCCCCGGTGCCCTGGGGCTGCCTGGGCCCCTCCCGTAGCAGGCACCTTCTGCGCCGGGCCTTTCGCCATGGCTTCCTTCGCTGACAGCACGACGGCGGTGCCGGCAACTGCCGCCGCTGGAATCAGCCGAAGGATGCTCCTTCGGCTGAGGTATGGGGATGGGGTTGGAGTTGGATCCATGGTTCTCCTTTGAACTCGATGGTGACTTGGCGGCCCGGCGGCCCGGAACTGATCAGGACTGGGAGGTTTGCCAAAAAATGCCAAATCAGCCAAAATATGCCAAAACGATTTGTCGACTGGCGCGGCCCACTTTATGATCAAGCCACCAATGGCGTCAAGGGGTCCTAAATGTTTCGCGGAAGCCATTGACAGAACTCGCCCTACAGTCCTAATGTCAATGCCAAGTCGTTTTGGCAAAACGATTTTTCAAGCCAACTGCAATCCCCTTCGTCTCTCTGCAATTTCCGTTCAAGAGAAAGTGAGTCGACAGCGATGTCCACTCGAAACACCATCTCCAAGCTCGTCACCCTCGGCGGGCTGTGCACCGCCGTCGCACTCGCTGCCACCGGTTGTGGCGCAGGCGGCCCGGCACCATCCTCCGGCGGCTCCGCCGGCTCCAGCTCCATCAACGTCCTGGTCGAAGCCGGTGGTCACGCCGAACTCACGGGCGTGGCTGAGCAGTGCAAGAAGGACACTGGAATTGAAGCGAACTTTGTGGAGCTCCCCTACGACGGCATGTTCAACCGCCTGTCCAGCGAGTTCTCCTCGGGCAACGTGTCCTTCGACGTCGCGGCTTTGGACTCGGTCTGGCTGCCGAGCTTCAAGGACGCCGTCCAACCCATCGATGAGCTGTTCACAGACGACGTCAAGAAGGACATCTTCCCCGCACTGGTCAAGGAAGCCAACGTGGACGGCCACTTCATCGGCCTGCCAGCCTGGACCAACGCCGAGATCATCCTGTACCGCAAAGACCTCTTCGAAGACGCCAAGAACAAGGCCGATTTCCAGGCAAAATATGGCTACGAACTCGCCGCACCCACCACGTGGAAGCAGTACCAGGACATTTCCGAGTTCTTCACCAAGGACGGCATGTACGGCACGGACGTGAAGGGCGCCGTCGAAACAGAATGGCTGGCCCATGTGCTCCAGGCCGGTTCCCCCATGGTGCTGGACCAGGACAACAACGTGGTCATCGACAACGCGGCCCACAAGGAAGCTCTCGACTTCTATGTGAGCCTGGCCAAGTTTGCCCCCACCGGCGCCGCACAGGTTGACTGGGCCGCGGCACAAAACCTGTTCAACCAGGGCAAGACAGCCATGACCCGCTTCTGGGCCCATGCCTACCGCCAGATCCCTGCTGATGCACCCGTGGCAGGAAAAGTAGGTGCCGCAGCGATGATCGGCGGCAGCGCCGGCGTCGCAGGCGTCCCGGGACCTTGGTACCTGTCCGTTCCCAAGGCAACCAAGAACACTGAAGCCGCCAAGAAGTTCGTCAAATGTGCTTATGACTACAACAGCATGGGCATCGACTCCAAGCTCGGCCTGGCTTCGCGCATCAGCGCGTTTGAGAAATACCAGGACCAGCCTGGCTACGAAAGCTTCAAGCCGCTGATTGAAACCCTCAACGCTCCGGCAACGGCCACCCGGCCGGCAACCGCCAAGTGGCAGCAGATCGTTGACACCGTCCTGATCCCGTTGCTGCAGAAGGCCGTGGCCGGGGGAGACACCTCGGCGCTCCTGGCCGATGCCAAGAAGCAGGTCCAGGACCTCCTGAAGTAGAACTCCGCGGCCGGCACCGGCCCGCGCACAGCGCGAAAGACAGTGCCGGCCGCGGTCCCAACCAGCAGAAAAGAAAACCGTGCGTATCTCCGATCGCCGCTTCGCCCTCTATCTGATGACGCCCGCGGCACTGTTCCTGGCCGTATTCGTGGCCTATCCCCTCTTCCGCTTGGTGGCGGACAGCTTCTTCAAGATCTCCCCTATCGCGGGCGGCCCCCGTGATTTTGTTGGTTTCCAAAACTACGTCACGGCGTTCACCTCCGAAGCCTTCACCAGCGCCGGATGGCGGACCCTTGCCTACACCCTGGTGGTGGTGACACTCGAGTTCGCACTCGGCTTGGGCATGGCTCTGCTGTTCACCACCTTGGGGAAGAAATCCCAGATCTGGCGGACCGTCTTCCTCTACCCCCTGATGATCGCCCCGATCGTGGCGGGCCTGCTGTGGAAGTTCCTGATGATCGATAATTTCGGCCTCATCGGCACACTCCTCCACCAAGCCGGCATCCTGTCCGATCCCAACCAGATCGGCTGGCTGTCCGACCCCAACATTGTGTTGTTCTCGGTGGCCATTCCGGACATCTGGCTCACCACCTCCTTCATGTGCCTTGTGCTCTTTGCGGGCCTCCAGAACATCCCCGGCGATCTAATCGAGGCCGCCCGCCTTGATGGGGCACGGGCTCCGGCACTCCTCTTCCGGATCATCCTTCCGCTGCTGCGTCCAGTCATCGCCGTCGCGCTGGTGGTTCGCGGCATTGACGCAGCAAGGGCTTTCGACACCATCCTCATCCAGACCAACGGCGGACCGCAGTCGGCCTCGGAAACCATGAGCCTGCTGATCTACCGGACCATGATCCGCTTCGGCGACCCAGGGCTCGCCAGTGCCATGGGCACCATCTATCTCCTCGCAATGCTCGCCATTGCCTTCGTTGCAGTGGCCACCATCTGGCGGCCTGGAAAGGACAACTGATGAGCAACGCGAGCCTAGCCACCAAAGCCAGCCCGCCGGCGTCGGATACTTCCGAGCCACAACCGCTGCGCAAACGGCGGGGGGTCAACCGCGAAGGCCTCGAAGCCGGCAAACGGAGCACCCGTACCATCCTCTGGATCCTGCTGGCCGTGGCCATGGTGCTGTACGGCTTCCCGTTCCTGTACTTGCTGTTCACGTCGTTCAAGACGCCGATCGACACCATCGCGGTTCCCCCCACCATCCTGCCGCGGGAGTGGACTCTGGAGAACTACACCAACGCCCTGGGCCGAAGCGGGGTCTTGGCGTCCTTCATCAACAGCATCCAAACGGCTGTCATCAGTACTGTGTTGTCACTGGTCCTGGCCGTTCCGGCCGCTTACGGCATCACACGCTACAAGACACCGAGCGGACGCGTCTTCATCATGGCCGCCCTGGTCACCCGCATGGTGCCGCCAGTGGCCATCGGCATTCCGCTGGCGTCCATGATGTCCTCGGTGGGCCTGGCGGATACCCCCATAGCCCTGTCCATTGCCCACACCACCATCTCCCTTCCGCTGTCCATCTGGCTGATGTCCAGCTTCTTCGAGTCGGTCCCCCGGGACTTGGAAGAAGCCGCAACCGTGGATGGGTGCAGCCGGCTTGGAGCCCTGTGGCGGGTGGTGATCCCGGTAGTGTCCGGCGGTATCGCCGTCACCGCGATCTTCGCCTTCCTGGCCTCATGGAACGAGTTCCTGTTCGCCCTCCTGATGACAGCCATCCGGTCCCAGACCACGCCCGTGGTGATTGCGAACTTCCAAACGCAGTTCGGCCTGGACTGGGGATCCATGACGGCCCTCGCTGCTGTCTACTCGATCCCGGTCATCCTGCTGACGCTGCTGCTGCAGCGGAAAATCGTGGCAGGCATGACGCTGGGCGCTGTGAAGGGCTGATCATCAAGTCCAGTACTCAAGGGCCAGTGCCACCATCAACGAGTAGCCTACTGATAGCCCCCAAGGGCATCACCAACCATAAGGACGTGGGAGTCGGATGAGCAACAAGAACATCGGTATCAAGGACGTAGCCGTCGCCGCCGGCGTGTCCGTCACCACGGTGTCCCATGTCCTCAACGAGGTTTCCTACGCCCGGATCAGCAGCGAAACCAGGGACAAAGTCAAGACCGCGGCCGAGGAACTAGGCTATGGCCCCAACCGCCTGGCCCAGGCCCTTCGCACGCAAAGGACCGGCATGCTGGGGTTGGTGAGCGAGGAAATCGCCACCACTCCCCACGCCGGCCGGATCATCCTGGGCGCTGATGAGGCCGCCAAGGCCCGGGGCTACAATCTCATGATCATCAACACTCCGGGCTCCGCCAGCCTCGAATCGAGGCAAGCCGACGTCCAGGCCCTCCTGGAACGTCGCGTGGACGGAATCCTTTATGCCACCATGTACCACCGCAATGTGGAACTCCCGGACAACCTGGGCAGCGTCCCGTCCGTGCTGGTGGACTCCGTCGCTATCGGCGGCAACATCACGGCTGTGGTCCCGGACGAGGACGGAGGTGCCCGCGCCGCTGTTGGTGCACTCCTCGACGCCGGCCACACCCGGATAGCTTTCATCAACAACACCGACGACGTCCCCGCGACCCGCCAGCGGCTTCAGGCCTTCCGGGCCATGCTCACCGAAGCAGGGCTCGACGGCGATGCTGCACCTGTCGAGTCCGAGATCTCGGAAGTGCAGGGCGGCTATGAGGCGGCCAAACGGATCCTGTCGCGGGATGACCGCGCCGATATTCCTACAGCCTTGTTCTGCTACAACGACCGCATGGCAATGGGCGCCTACCGGGCCGCAGCCGAGTTGGGCCTCAGTATCCCGGCGGACCTTTCAGTTGTTGGTTTTGATGACCAGGAACTCATCGCGGCCAACCTCTACCCCGGGCTGACCACCGTGGCCCTCCCCCACTACGAAATGGGTGCCTGGGCCACTGAACACCTCATAGACGCTATCGAGGGCAAGGACGATCTGTCCTTGATGGCGCTCCACCCAACCATTCTGGGTTGCCCGTTGGTCAGCCGCGAATCAGTCGCAGCTCCGCGGTAACCCCAACAAGCCACTTCAACGTCCCAAAAGGAACGCACCACATGTCCAGTAGCCTTGATGCCGCACGCCCGGAAACAGCCCCGGCCGTAACTCCCCGATTCCGGCCTGCCATCCATTTCACGGCAAGGGACACCTGGCTGAACGATCCCAATGGCTTGGTTTACCACGACGGTTTGTATCACCTCTTCTTCCAGAACAACCCTTACGGCAACGTCTGGGGGAACATGTCCTGGGGCCACGCCACCTCCACGGATCTCCTGCAGTGGACGGAGCATCCTGTCGCTATTGCCGGCGATGAGAAAGAGGACATCTTCTCCGGAAGCGTGGTGGTGGACCACGGAAATACCTCCGGTTTTGGCACCGTGGAGTCACCGGCTTTGGTGGCTGTGTACACCAGCGCCTTCAAGGCAGGAACCCTTCACAGCGGGACGCAGGCCCAATCCCTGGCGTACAGCACCAATGGCGGAATGACATGGCGCAAATACGATCAGAACCCTGTGGTGACCAGGAACTCGGAGCACTTCCGCGATCCCAAAGTGTTCCGTTACCACGGCGGGGAAGGTTCCTTTTGGGTGATGGTCGCCGTCGAAGCGCAGCAGCAGAAGGTGGTTTTCTACCGCTCCGACGACCTCAAACGCTGGGACTTCCTGAGCCACTTTGGTCCGGCCAACGCCGACTCCGGTGAGTGGGAATGCCCCGACCTCTTTCCCTTGGCGGTGGACGGGGATCCACAGAACATCAGATGGGTGCTGATCGTCAACATCAACCCCGGTGCGGTGGCGGGAGGTTCGGGCGGCCAGTATTTCGTCGGGCACTTCGACGGCGTCCATTTCCTCCCGGATGCCGGTTCTCTGGTGGCTCCTGCCGGTCTCTCGTCAATCGGAGACGCGGATGAGGCAGCTGCGGGACTGCAGCGCTGCATGTGGCTGGATTGGGGACGTGATTGCTACGCTTCCGTGTCCTTCAGCAACACCCCGGATGGCCGGCGGATCATCATGGGTTGGATGAATAACTGGGACTACGCCAACCAGTTGCCCACGGCACCGTGGCGGTCCTCCATGACTCTTGCCCGAGAGGTCGTGCTGAGTTCAGTGAACGGCGATTCCGTCAGCGGCGATTCCTTGACTGGCGCCACCCGCCTGGTCCAGCGGCCCATCCTGGGAGATCTGAAACAAGAGCTTGCCAAGTCCGGCAGCTTCACGCTGGGCGCCAACGCCTTCCGGTTGCCGGATGCAAGGCCGGATACCGCTCAAGTGATCGAGGCTGACATCGTGCCGGGAACCGCCGAGCGCGTTGATCTGCGGCTTCTCGCGAGGGCCGACGGGAGCCAGGGCACTGTACTGAGCTACACCACAAGCAACGGCCGCATCACCCTTGACCGCACCCGGTCAGGCGACACCACGTTCCACGAAAAGTTCGCGTCAGCCGAATCAGCGCCCGCTGCCTTGGAGGACGGCATCCTCAAGCTGCTCATCGTGGTGGACCAGAGCTCAGTGGAAGTCTTTGCCCAGGACGGCAAGGTGGTCCTGACCGACCTCGTTTTCCCGGACGCCGGGAGCCAGGAGAACTGGCTGACCGCCGAGGGCGGCACAGCAACGGTTCTGAAGCTTACGGTCTCGTCACACGTATAAGGAGAAGCAGGAATGAACAACGTTCAAGCAACCCGACAGGGCTCGGGCGCCGACGTCGTAGTTGTCGGTGAAGCTCTGATCGACATCGTCGTTTCGTCACGGGGCACCGTTGAGCACCCGGGAGGATCCCCCGCCAACGTTGCCTACGGGCTCGGGCGGCTCAACGTATCAACCGCCCTGTTGACGTCCATCGGAGATGACCACCACGGTGCTGCCATCGAGCGGCACTTGGCGAGCGCCGGCGTCGAACTCCTGACCGCTGCCGGGAGGCCCGGCCGGACTGCTACGGCCACCGCCACCCTGGCGTCGGACGGTTCAGCCCACTACGACTTCGACATCCAATGGGAGCTTCCCGCCATTGCCCCCGTGAGCGTGCCAAAAATCCTGCACACGGGATCAATCGCCACCTTCCTGGAGCCTGGAGCATCCGCGGTACGACAACTCCTGGAGCAGGTGCATCAGCGATGCGTAGTCACCTACGATCCCAACGTCCGCCCTGCCCTGCTGGGCAGCCAGACCGAGGCAAAGACCATTTTCGAGGACCTCATCCCCCTGATCGAGGTGGTCAAACTCAGCGACGAGGACGCACGGTGGCTCTACCCTGGCTGGTCGCTTGAGGACGCTTCACAGCGCATATTGGACCTTGGGGCCGGGCTTGTTGTGGTCACCAAGGGCTCCGAAGGATCCATGCTTTCAACCCCCGACGCGCGGCTGTTGGTTCCCTCCTTGAAGTCCACCGTGGTGGACACCATTGGCGCCGGTGACTCGTACATGTCCGCCCTGATCTACGGGCTTCTCCTGACCGGGGCGGTCGGCTTACGGCAAGAGGCTCTGGAATCGTTGGGACGAAGGGCCACCAAGGCCGCGGCCATCACAGTGCGGCGCGCGGGCGCCAACCCACCGACGTCGGACGAACTGCTGGGTGACGTGGTTGAACACCAACCTGCCCTCTGACCACGCCCAAACAACCCACCGCATACACATCAAGGGAACTCAAGCCATGTCCAGCAAGAACTACTACGACGTGACCAACTGGCCCATCGGCAATCCGTCCGACGACGTCGGCGAGGTCATCAACAGCATCATCGCTGACATCAAGGAACGGCAGAACGCCTCAGACGTCAACGACGGCGGAAAGCCGGGAGCGGTGATCTACCTGCCGCCGGGTGACTACCGCCTGCGCACCCAGGTTTTGATAGACATCAGCTTCCTGAGGATTCAGGGCTCGGGCCACGGGTTCACCTCCTCAAGCATCCGATTCAACGTCCCCGAAGACGAATGGCCCGATCTGCACGAACTGTGGCCGGGTGGGAGCCGCGTCCTGGTGGACCTGCTCCCGGCTGGCGGGGGCACTGACCTGTCCAAGGCTGACCCGGCCAAGGGAGCTGCCTTCCGGGTTGAACGTGCGGGCAGTCCCCGGATCAGTTCGGTGGAGTTCGCCAACTTCTGCATCGATGGGCTCCACTTCGCTCCGGACGGCTCGGAGCTACCCGCGGAAAACAGCTATGTGAATGGGAAGACCGGCATCCACGTCTCAAGTGCCAACGATTCCTTCCGCGTCAACGAGATGGGTTTTATCTACCTCGAACACGCCCTGACCATCCACAACGCGGACGCACTGTCCATCCACAACAACTTCATCGCGGAATGCGGAAGCTGCATCGAGCTGCGTGGCTGGGGACAGGCGTCCAAGGTCACCGACAACCTGATCGGCGCCGGCTTCAAGGGTCATTCCATCTACGCGGAAAACCACGGCGGGCTCCTTGTCACCGCCAACAACGTCTTTCCCCGAGGAGCGAGCAGCGTCCACTTCAACGGCGTAACCCGTTCGAGCGTCACCAACAACCGCCTGCATTCCTTCTACGCGGGCATGGTCGTCCTCGACGGGAACAGCTCGGAAAACCTCGTGGCCACCAACCACTTCCTCCGTGACCACGAGCCCTGGACACCCTTCCTGGGGATCGACAACGGGCTGGATGACCTCCACGGAGTCCTGAGTGTCAGCGGCAACAACAACTCCGTGATCGGCAACCACTTTTCCCAGATCATCGATTCGGCGAGTATCCGTCCCGAAGGCGCGACGCCGGTCATCATCCGGTTGCGCGAAGGTACAGGGAACTTCGTGTCCAACAACCACGTCGTTGCAATGAACGTGCATGCCACCACCAGTGACGATTGCTTCGAAGGTCAGGTGGACGCCCTGCTGACAACAGACGCTGCTGATGCCCTTTCCGTGACGGCTGTCCTGGTTGACCCCGAATCAACACGCAACACCATCCTCGATTCGGGCAGTGAACGGCAAGTACTCGCGGACAGGACTACCAACGCCTTCAGGGCCACCCCCACGGTGGACTAGGAGTTTTCGTACAGCTAATGCCCTTAAGATTCGTTCTTAGGGGCATTACCTGTACAAAAACTCCCGGGGGGACCACGTGACTGAAACCATCCGCACCGCAACAACGCACGACGCCGGGAAGCTGGCTGAGCTTGCCGCCATCACCTTCCCGCTAGCTTGCCCGCCGGGCTCTTCGCCGGCCGATATCCAGGCCCACATCGAAAAGACGCTCAGTGAGGCCAAGTTCAAGGACTACCTCGCCGACGCGAACATCACCATCCTGGTGCTCGACGACGACGGGCAGCTGAACGGGTACACGCTCCTGGTTGCCAAGCCGGCCAGCGACCCGGACGTAGCATCCGTGCTGTCCTCGCTCCCTTCCACCGAATTGAGCAAGTGCTATGTGCACCCGGAATACCATGGCAAGGGCGCCGCGTCACGTCTCATCCAGGCGTCGTTGGCCCATTCCGCAGACAAGGGCGCTGCCGGGGTGTGGCTCGGGGTGAACAGCGAGAACGCGAAGGCAATCCGTTTCTATGAGAAAAGCGGCTTCCAACGGATCGGCACCAAGTCCTTCACCCTGGGAAACACCGTGGAGCACGACTTCGTGATGGAATACGAGCTCTGACCGAATCCTGGAAAACGGGCTCCTAGTAAACGGCGCGGCCGCCGGAGAGATCGAACACAAAGCCCGTGGTGTACGAGGCCTCACGTGAAGCGATGAACTCCACCAGGGCTGCTGCCTCCTCAGCTGTCCCCAGGCGACGCATGGGTATTTTCTGCAGGTCTTCGGCTGTCGGCGCCTCTCCGTTGAGCAACGGCGTATCGATCTTGCCAGGTGCGATGGCGTTGATCGTTATGCCCGCGGCGGCGTACTCCTTGGCCAGCGCTTTCACCAAGCCAGTGATGCCGGCTTTGCTCGCTGAATAACCTGTCATCCCCGGAACGCCTTCCTTGCCTGCTGTGGAGGAGAAGTGGATGAGCCGCCCGAAGCCGTTCTCCGCCATAACCGGAAGCACGGCCTTGGAGAGCGCGAACGCCCCGGTGAGGTTGACCCGCAAAAGCAGATCGAACTCTTCGACGGACTCTTCAGAGGACGGCTGAATCTTGCCAAGGATGCCTGCCGTGTTAACAACCACATCCAGGCCACCCAAGCGGGCCACCACTTCCGCAACCACGGCCTGTACCGACTGATTGTCCGTAATATCCATGTCCAGTTGGCTATAGGTACTACCCGAAACAGGCCACCGCGACGATGGAAGGTCCGCGCCGATGACTCGGTGACCGTTGCTGCCAAGCCTCCGCGCAGTTGCCTCCCCTAGGCCGGAAGCCGCTCCCACTATGAGGCATCGAAGTCCTGTACCCGTCAAGTTCAGGGTTTTCATACTGTTTGGCGTTCCCTAACGTTGACGGGTTCTGCGACGTGGCGGCTAAAGCTGTCCACGGTGCGATCCACTATGGTTTGCAGCGGCAACCGCCAGATGTCTTCGTTGAAGATTTCCACCTCGATGGGTCCCGTATAGCCTGCACGGCGGACGGATGAGGTGAGGGCACCAAGGTCGAGGGATCCGTCTCCAGGAAAAAGCCTTCCGTTCATGTTTTCCGGAACGGGCAAGGGAAGCGTGAAATCGCTGACCTGGTAACCGGCGATCCTATTGCCTGCGGCGAGGACGTCGTCGTCGAAATTCGGATCCCAGAACGTTGCGTAGGCGTCGATGAGGATTCCCACACTTTCAACCGGAAAATCCTCGACTACACGGAGCGCCTGGGAAATCGTCGTGACGACGCTCCTGCTCTGAACGAACAACGGATGCAGGGGTTCCAGTGCCAAGCGCACTCCCGCTGCACGTGCGTGTGGCTCAAGTTCCTCCAGCAGGCCGCGAAGCCGGTTTTCGGCGCTGCGGATACACGGATCGTGCAGCGGCAACCCTCCAGCAATGAGCGTCAGCATTGGACTGCCCACCTCGGATGAGAGCTCAAGTGCCCGTTTGACGCCATCCATGGCCGCCCGTAATTCGGCTCCCTCTTTGTCGGCGAGGAAACCCACACGGCAGACCGAACTGACGGAAAGGCCGGTGTCGCTGAGCAACCGGCGGGTCCGGGCCAGGCCGAGCTCTTCCACCGGCTCAATCCAGAGGCCGATGTGTCGGATGCCCGCTCGCATGGCAGCCTCTGCTGTTTCAATCAGGGGGTATGGGCGCGTCGTGGCTTGGTTCAGGCTGAGCTCTACATTGTTCCTCATCGTGAAGCCACCACTTGGTTCAAATGGGGGAAGGCCTGCGCTTCCGTGGATCCCTTGCCGATCCGAACCGGCAGTCCCGTCCGGGCAGACTCGTAGACCGCTGCGACGATCTGCAGTGATTTCATCGCTTCCCGCCCGCTCACGCAGGGTGCGCGGCCACTCCTCACGGCATCGACGAAGTCAGCCACCTGGAGTTTGTGCAAAGGGAGGAGCTTGGCATTCACTTCTGCCACGGGAATGTCCCCCGTAAGTCCGTCCTGGAACACGTCGATGGCTCGTTCTTCACCCCGGACAGCCCACAAGTCGTTGATGGCGTCGGAGCCTTCCGGGTATTCAGAGACGTTGACGGTGGCACCGCGGCTTCCTGTCACCACGATCCGGCTTCCCAGATTGGGCGATGCCGCCACTGTGGCGCTAAGGGTCGCTATCGCACCGGAGGCGAAGGTAATAAGTGCCGCCGCCGTGTCTTCTACTTCGATGGACTCCCCATGGACGAACGTGCCGGCCTTAGCGCTGACCTCCACTGGATCTCCCATGAACCATTGCAACAGGTCTATGTAGTGGATGGCCTGGGTCATCAGCACTCCACCGCCGTCGGCCGCCCATGTACCGCGCCACGCGGCAGCGTTGTAGTAATCGGTCCCGCGATGCAGGAGTACTTGGCAGTGGCCGAGCATCGGCTGCCCGAGCCGGCCGTCGTCGATGGCAGCGCGCAAAGCCAGGGCCCCAGGCCAGAACCTACGCTGGAATACGACGCCGAAAGTAACGTCGTGGCGCTCAGCGGCAGCCACCATTCGTTGGGCTGACGCTACGTCCGTCGCCACCGGCTTTTCACACAGAATGTGAACGCCTGCGGCTGCTGCTTCAGTCACTACTGCCTCGTGGGTGGGGTGCGGCGTGCAGACGCTGAGTGCATCGATCCCCAACTCAATGAGTTCACGAACGGACTGGACCGCTCCGGCAATGCCACGTTCTGCAGCGAAATCCTGGGCGCGGCCAAGATCCACATCGCAGACGCCCACGACGTGGACGTTGGAGATTGCGGAGTAGGACTGGAAGTGGTTGTCGGCGATGTTGCCGCAGCCCACAATTCCTACGCGGAAAGGTTGGTTCATGACTGTTCTCCTGAACGGATGGGGGTGGGCTGGGACTGGTTTGAGATGGGAGATCCGAGTTGATCCAACGGGATTTTGGACGTTTCTTTTGCCGTGAGGGCGCCGGCTACAGCGAGAAGGGAGATGACGGCGGAGATCACTGCCACTGGCAGCCAGTCAGTCGGGTTTCCGGCCGTCAGCGCGGTGTAGATCGTGGGGGCGAAGCCCGCAGCGATCAATCCGATCTGCAGGCCCAGGGCCATTCCCGTCTGGCGGACCTTCAGGTTGAACATCTCCGCGAAGAATGACGGATACGTGGCATTGATGGCCGCGTAAGCGAAGGAGACCGAGAGGAACCCCGTGAGGAACAGCAGGGGGACGTTGCCCGACTGAATCGCGGCGAAGTAGGCGAAGATCATCACGGCACAGCCCAGATTTCCGGCGATGAAGACCGGCTTGCGGCCTACTCGATCGGAAAGGGCAGCGAGCAAGGGCTGCGTCACCAGTGCGCAGATGTGGCTGACGATGAGGACCCACAACATGGTGCTCCGCGGGATGTCGTACACGCTGGTGGCGAAGGAGAGGGCGAAGACTTTGATCACGGTGTCGATGGCGAAGGCGAGTGAGCAGAACGTCACGCGGATAATGGCACCCCAGTGGGACCGGAACACCTCCACAACCGGCACTTTGACCAGCGCGTGCTCAGCCTGGGCTTCCACGAATGCCTCTGGTTCGGTGAGTTTTGCCCGGATCACGAATCCGGCAATGGTGACGAAGGCACTCAGGAAGAACGGGATCCGCCAGCCCCAGCTGAGGAGTTGGGCTTCAGGCAGAGCCGAAATGGGTACGAAGACAAGTGTTGCCAGAACGAAACCGGCCACGATGCCGTTAGGAGCCCAACTCGTGAAGAAGCCGCGGCGGCCTTCAGGAGAAACTTCAATGGTCAATACTGTGGCGGCAGCGGTCTCGCCGCCCACGGAAATTCCCTGGAGAATCCGCAACGTGATCAGCAGGGTGGGCGCCCACACGCCAATCTGCGCGTAGCCGGGCAGGCAGCCGACCAGGAAGGTGGACGTTCCCATGAGGATCAGGATGAAGACCAGCACCTTCTTCCGGCCGATCCGGTCGCCAAAGTGTCCCAAGAGCACTGCACCCAGGGGGCGGGCAACGTAAGAGACCGCGAAGGTGGCCAGCGCAGCCAACGTCGCCACGCCTCCTGCCTCCGGGAAGAAGATCTTCCCGAAAACGAGGGCTGCTGCCAGAGCGTAGATGTAGTTGTCGTAGTACTCCAGCGTTCCGCCGGCCATGCTGGCGACAGCTGCCCGCCGAGGGCTGTTCTTGGCATGCGGTGGAAGCACCGCGGTGTCTTGCAGGGAGGTTTTCACTGATTTCTCCTTCATTGCAGATTCAGTCGTCTTTGGTAATTGCCCTGTTGGGCTAGGGGATGATGAGGGTTTTGCCGCGGCCAAGACGGCCTTGGGCGAAGTCTTCGATTGCCTGGGGGGCATTGCGGAGACCTTGAATGAGGTCATGCGGAAGGGCGTTGAGCCCGTGAAGTGCCACGAGCGCTGCAGCTGTGTGGAGATTGGCAGTGGTGTAGCAGAACGTTCCGGTGATGGTGAGCTCGCGGCGTACCAGGTCACCGGCGGCAGGCAGCGTTCCGCCGGTGGCAAGGCCTGCCACGCAAATCGTGGAGCCCGGCACCATCAGGTCCATCACGGCACTGATGGTGGCGGCACTGCCGACAGTGTCGATCGCAACGTTCCAGCGCTGTCCGGGAACGTCACCGGGAGCCAAGGCGCTCACGCCGAAGGCCTCGATGGCTTCCCTGCGCTGGGGGTCAGGCTCCACCACCGTGATGCTCGCGGCGCCCAGGCTGCGGGCCTGAAGGGCGCAGGCCATTCCGATCGCGCCTCCACCGATGATGCCAAGGTGACTGCCAAACCTTACTTCGGCCCGTGCACATGCGTGGACTCCCACAGCGATCGGTTCGACAAGCGCCAGCGCACGGGAATCCGGTTCCCCGGGAACAAGGATTGTTTGAGCGGCATCCACCGCCACAAAGCTCTGCAGCCCGCCGTCGACGTCCCGTCCCATAAGTTTGCGCTCGCTGCAAAGGCCACGGGAGCCCGCACGGCAGTCCTGGCACTTTCCGCACGTCAGGTTGGGGTCTACAGCTGTCTTTTGTCCAACGGACCTGAACTCCACGTTGGCCCCGACGTCCACAATCGTGCCGCCGAATTCGTGCCCCAGAACAGAGCCTTTCCGGAGACCGTCATGGTCGCCCCGCCAGATGCTGAGGTCAGTGCCGCAGACTCCAACACTTTCGACACGAATCACCACCTGATCCGGACCCGGCGCCGGCCACGCGCTGTCTTCGAAGTCGAGTTGTCCGGGTCCTTCCCACGCTACCCTGCAGCCCACTGTCGAGGTGATCATGAGACTGCAACCAGTTTGTCCGAGGCACGGACAGTGCGCATGGCCGCATCTGCTGCGCGCCGGCCGAAGACGAAACCAAACACGATGCCTCCCACATAACGGAGGTCCTGGGCCCCACCCGCGTCTGCTCCGGCGGCGAACAGCCCGGTGACAGGACGATTGTCGCGGTCCAGAACCTGGCTGTCACCGTTCACCCTCAGTCCGCCGAACGGGATGGTGATGCAGGGCTGGAATTCCACGGCGCGGAACGGGCCCTTCTTGAGCGGGCTTGGACGCTTGGGAAGCGGTGCGTCCAGGCTGACTGATTCGCCATTGGATGCACGCTGGTAGTTCTCCAAGGTCTCCACTAGGCCCACACGGTCAACACCCCAGCCGGCCACCACTTCCACCAGTTCCTCAAGAGTGGCAGTTTCGGCGGTGCGCGCTCCCAACTGGGAGGCCTCAGCATGCCGGTCGAGGGCCATGCCGCTGGGATACGGTACGGCAAGCGCCCGCGTCTGCTGAACTTCGTCATCCCATATCAGAACACCACGGCGTCCCGGTTCACGGACAACTGCCTGGTTGGAGACCTCATCGCCCAGAGACTCGTCGGTGAACCGCCGTCCCAGCCGGTTTACCATGACGCCGTAGGCGGAGAAGTACAAGGTCAGCCGCAAGAACACTTCCGGAGATACAGGCAAGGGGCTGGGCAACGTGTGCCCATAGAAACCTGAAAGGTGACGGCTGGCGGCACCTCCGGCGGCAGCTCCCAAGCGGAATCCGTCGCCCACCGATTGGGGATTGCTTCGGACAGCAATATCATCGGCGCCATTGCCAATGAACTTCTGTTTCAGCTCAGGATCGCCCTGGAATCCGCCTGTGGCCAGGAGAACTGCCCCACTGAGGACGGCGATACGTTCCCCACCAAACTCAAACGAGGCACCGGCCACAGCACCGTCCTCAATGATGAGTTCAATATCGTTCACGCCCGTCAGGAGCCCGCCACCGGTGGCTTCAATTTTTGCCGACCATTTGGAAATCAGCTCTTTGATGTCGATCTTGCAGGCACGGCCCCATTCCAGATGGTCCAGCCATTCATCGCTGACAGTTACACCGGCTTCACGGACATCCTGCACCGCTTGGTCGTAGCCTTCAACCACCAACGGTCCAAGAACAGGATCCCCGTCCGGTTGGATGCTCCGAAGGACGTCAAGATTTGGGGCGGTCCAAAGAATCCCCGCCGACAGTGCGGCAGAACCACCAGGTGCCCCGCCCTTCTCCAGGAGCAGCACCCGTCCCCCGAGGTCCACCGCACGGTTGGCGGCCGCCAATCCAGCCGCGCCCGCACCAACCACGATCAGGTCGAAGGGTTTTGTAAGGTCGGTCATTGCATCTCTCCTTTGAGTTCTAACGGATAACGTTTGCCACTATATCCATAAAGGCATACATCGCAGTGGCAAAGGTTTACCATTACGCTAAGGGTGTACTGACGCACCTGTCAAGCACTTCGTGCCGCGACCAGGGAACCATCCCGGTGGCAGTTAGGCTTGGACGGTTGAATCCACCGAAGGAGTCTGGGAAACATGGCCACATTGCGGGAAGTAGCCGAGCTTGCCGCCGTCTCCGTGGCTACAGCCTCGCGCGTGCTCAATGGCTCAGCCCATCCGGTGTCCCGGGACATTCGCGAGAGTGTCCAATCCGCCGCCCAGACGCTGGGCTACACACCAAGCGCCGCCGCCCAGGCCTTGAAGCAGCAGCGCAGCAAGATCATCGGGGTCATTGCCAGCGACATCCTGGATCCCTACTTCGCCGAGTTGACCCGGGGCATCGAAATAGAAGCCGCCAAGGCTGGATTCGTCACCATCCTGGCCAATGCGAACAGGGACCCTGAACAAGAACGAACCAAGTTCCGCGTTCTCCGGGAGCATCAGGCCTCCGGAATCGTGTTCTGCGGCAGCGACATCGAGGGCTCCCCTGGAACGGCTGAACTGGCGCGGGAGGTCAATCTTGCTGTCAGGGCCGGAACCAGGGTGGTGGCGCTGGCTCCACGCGGATTCGATTCCACCAAAATCGTCATCGACAACCATGCCGCGTCCTACGAATTGACCCGCTATATGCTCTCCCTGGGCCATCGGAGGATTGCATTTGTCGGCGGTATGCCGGGGCTGACAGCCGTGGAACAGCGCGTCATCGGATATCGCCGTGCGATGTTCGAAGCCCAAGCCCTTCCCATGGTGTTGGGGAACGCCGGCATGCGCCAGGAATCCGGGCGGGAGGCAGTGGCGCACCTGATCGCCGCGGGAGAACTGCCCGAAGCGATCGTATGCGCCAATGACGAGATCGCCGTGGGTGTTTTGGCCGGCCTGTGGACCTCCGGCTACCGTATTCCGGATGATGTTTCGGTGGCCGGCATCGGAGGTACCAGAGGCGGGGCGGTCTTCGGCCTCACCACCGTCACCCTTCCGCTTGTGGAACTCGGCGGGCTGGCCGCCGCCTACATCGCCGATGCCGGCCGATCGCCCAAAATCCCCGAAGCCCCGCAATTTGAGCTGCGGCCCGGCACCACAACCGCTGCGAAGGACACCACCGAATCTAGTGAGAGGTACGGCCGCCGCGGCACCCTCTAGAAACTAACCGAACATCTCCCCTGTCAAGGGCGGCCTTGGATCGGACCTCAACTCCAGCCCAGAGGGTGCCCGGTCACGTTCCCTGAGGAGCCGGACGCCTGGATGGTGATCATCGAGCGCCCCAGCAAGTCGTTGTCCGCGGTGAAGGTGCCGAAGGAATCAGGCAGGATGGGTGCCAAATGCAGGACGTTTCGGGTGAAATCTGGGTAGGACCGCAGCAGGATGCGGGCTAATTGCAAGGGCGCCGCAAAAAGCTCCGGAAGTTGACCGCTAAAGTGCTCGGCGGCGTCGAACAGTCCGCTCGCAACCCGGCTGGCTTCCTTCACGAAGCCGTACCGCACGAGACCGAATTCCGAGGTACCAGCGTCCGGATCGGCGTTCCAGGCGGTCATGGGCGAACAGCCTCGTCCACGGGGGCCATGACGCGGGCGTAGAGTTCCAGATGATCGGCCGCCATGCGGGCAGCAGTGAAGCGCTCTTCCACGGTGCTGCGGCACGCTGCCCGGCTGATCCCGGCCACAGCTTCCATGTAACTGGCCAGCTCATTGGACGGGGCGAGGAAGCCGTTGACTCCGTGAGTCAGGATTTCCGGTGCAGCCCCCATGGGAGTGGAGAGTACAGGTGTTCCGGTGGCCAGCGCCTCAATCATCACCAGGCCAAAGGGTTCGGGCCATTGGATGGGGTTCAGCAGGACCAAGGCGTCTCCCATGAGCTCATATTTCTCCGGGTCTGAAAGTTCGCCCAGAAACTCCTCATTGGGTCCTAACAGTGGTAGCACCACCTGGTCATGGAACTCCCTCTCGGCCGGGGTGTGCATCTTGGCAGCAATGCGGAGCGGGACGCCGGCTTTCCGGGAAATGTGCACGGCTTCCAGGAGTCCCTTGTCCGGGCACATCCGGCCCACGAAGCACGCGTAGCCACCCTTTCCTTCACCCGCAGATACTTGGGAGAGGTCAATGCCGTGGTGGATGACAGCCGAGATGGGGAGGTCGGGGACTCCGCTGCACTGGTCATGGGATATGGCCACAATGGCGGTGTTCCGCGCCATGTCGCGGTACAGCCCGGCCGTCCGGCCTGTGAGGGGCCCATGGATGGTAGTCACTACAGGTATCCCCGGTGGACGGTGAGCGTAGAGAGGGCCTGCCAACGTGTGGTCGTGAATGATGTCCACGTGGTGCATTCCGGCGTAGGCCTTGATGACGTGGTTCAGTTCCGATTCGCTGGTCCCCAGCTCCCCGGGTTCTGACTCTCCGAGGTCGGGGACCCTGGGCACAGGACAGGTACTGTCCGATGTTGTGGCTAAGAGAACTTGGTGTCCGGCTGTCATCAACGCGCAGGCGAGGGCGTCCACAACACGTTCCGTTCCGCCGTACTTTTCCGGCGGCACGGTAAACCACGGGCCAACAATGAGTCCGATGCGCATGCTGGAGCCTCCGCGCAAAACCCCCAGTCCAAGGGCTGGCTTCATAACCCTTTTCAAGAGTATTGGGCTTCGGTGGGAACAACAATGGGTGAGCAAAATAACAGCAGTGCAAGGAATGCCCGGCCGGCCTACAGGGTTGCCAACAGCATGAAGATTGAGATCTGGTCAGACGTCGCGTGCCCGTGGTGCTACATCGGCAAGCGCCGCTTCGAGACCGCCCTGGCACAGTTCCCGCACCGCGATTCCGTTGATATCGAGTGGAAGAGCTATCAGCTGGACCCTTCCGTTCCCGAGCACTACGACGGGACGGAGCTGGACTACTTGAGCAACCGCAAGGGCATGGCACCGGAGCAGGTCAAGCAGATGTTCGCCCACGTCACCGAGACTGCCAAGGGCGAGGGCCTGGATTACCACTTCGACAAGGTGGTGGTGGCCAACAGCTTCACCGCCCACCGCCTCATCCACCTTGCTGCTTCCCACGGACGCCAGGACCAAGCCAAAGAGCAGTTGCTCAGCGACCACTTTGAGCACGGCAAGGACATCGGCAACCAGGAGTACCTCACGGAGCTCGGTGCCGCCCTCGGTCTGCCCGCCAACGAAGTTGCAGAACTGTTCACCTCGGACAAATACGCGGAAGAGGTCAACCAGGACATCAATGAGGCCCGCGCCATTGGCGTCACCGGCGTCCCGTTCTTCGTCATCGACCGCAAGTACGGCATCTCCGGGGCCCAGCCCGCGGACCTCTTCAGCCAAGCCCTGAACCAGGCCTGGCAGGAAGCCAACCCCCTGATCCCGGTGGGCGCCTCCGACGCCGAGGCCTGCGGCCCTGACGGCTGCGCAATCTAGCCAGCCAACCGCCGTCGTGCGTTAACCCAACCAGGTGACAGCAAACGTCGCTATGAGTGCTCATAGCGACGTTTGCTGTTACTCAGTCGGGTGGGCGGCTAGCCCTTCACCACGTCAAGCTCGACGACGGCCCACGACAAGGCGGGCAGCGTCAGGCGCAGCTCCGAGCCAGTCGCCTTCACACCTTCCAGCGCCGTCAGGCCCACCCGGCCCGGCTGATCCTGGGTGTTGACGGTCAAGCGGTCGCCGCCCTCGGGGATTTCAAGGACCTCGGCGCGGAGCACCTGTCGGGCGTCGAAACCGCGCAAAGCGACCTCGACGTCGGCGGCTTCTTCCAGCCCACGGTTCGCGAAGAAGAGTGCCACGCGGCCCGTCTCCTCGTTCCACGTCGCACTCACGTCCACCAGGTCCGTGTCGCCAAACCGCGCATTCGAGTACTTGTCCGAGTCCACCGAGAGCCGCAGGATCTGGCCCTTGGCGAGCTCGGCCATGCGTGCGAACGGGTGGAAAATGGTCTGCTTCCACGCCGGCCCGTTCTCTTCCGAGAGGATCGGTGCGATCACGTTGACCAGCTGGGCCTGGTTGGCGATCTTCACGCGATCGCCATGGCGAAGCAGCGAATTGAGCAGGGTACCCACCACCACGGCGTCGGTGACGTTGTACTTGTCCTCAATAACGCGCGGGTGTTCCCGCCAGCCTGCCTTGGCCACATTGTGCGGCTGGTCCTCGGTGTCCAGGCCGCGCTGGTACCAAACGTTCCACTCGTCGAAGGACAGGTTGATGTGCTTCTTGTGCTTGCCCTTGGCGCGCACGGCGTCCGCGGTGGCCACCACTGACTCAATGAAATAGTCAGTATCGACGGCGGAGGCAAGGAAGCTGCCCACGTCACCTTCATGTTCCTGGTAGTAGGCGTGGAGGGATACGTAGTCCACTTCGTCGTAGGTGTGGGTGAGGACGGTCTGCTCCCACGAACCAAAGGTGGGCATGCTGGAGCTGGAACTGCCGCAGGCCACCAGTTCAAGCGAGGGGTCCACGAACCGCATGGCTTTGGCGGCTTCCTGTGCCAGCCGGCCGTACTCGTCGGCGGTCTTGTGGCCGATCTGCCACGGCCCGTCCAACTCGTTGCCGAGGCACCAGAGCTTGATGTTGAACGGGTCCTTGTGGCCGTTTTTGGCGCGGAGGTCGGACAGGTAGGTTCCGCCGGGGTGGTTGGCGTACTCCACGATCTCGCGGGCAGCATCCACTCCCCTGGTGCCCAGATTGATGGCTTCCATGATTTCCGTACCGGCCTGCTTTGACCAGTCCACAAACTCGTGCAGGCCAAAGGCGTTGGTCTCCACGGTGTGCCAGGCACCGTCCAGGCGGCGGGGCCGCTCGCTGACGGGGCCGATCCCGTCTTCCCAGTTGTAGCCCGAGACGAAGTTGCCACCGGGGTAGCGGATGACGGTGGCGCCGAGTTCCTTGACCAGCTTCATGACGTCCTGGCGGAAGCCGTTTTCGTCAGCCTCGGGGTGCCCGGGCTCATAGATGCCGGTGTAGACGCAGCGGCCCATATGCTCCACGAAGGAGCCGAAGAGTCGTCGGGGTACCTCGCCAATGGTGAAGTCGCGGTCGAGGGTGATGCGTGCGCGGGACATGTATCTCCTTGGTTGTGATCTGAAACTGTTGTGCTGAAAACTGTTGGGTTCTGAAACTGGTGGTGGGCGCCGGGTGCCGGTCAGGTGCCGGCGAGTCCCGTCGTCGCGACGCCCTTGATGATCTGGCGTTGGAAGAACAGGAAGACGACGATCAGCGGCAGCGCTGCAAGCAGGGCGGACGCCATGTTCTGCGCGTACTGGATGCCGTAGGCGCTCTTGATGGTCTGCAAGCCGACTGGGAGGGTCAGCAGGTTGCCGTCGTTGGTGGCGATGAACGGCCACAGGAAGTTGTTCCACGCGCCGATGAAAACGAAGATCGCGACGGCGGCCAGGATGGGCCGGGACAACGGCAGGATGATTTGGGTGAAGATGCGCAGGCGGCTGGCGCCGTCCATCACGGCCGCTTCTTCGAGCTCGCGCGGGATTTGGTCGAAGAACTTCTTCAGCACGAACACCATCGCGGGGTGGATGACCTGCGGCAGGATGATGGCCCACGAGGTATCTATCAGGTTCAGCGCCAGCATTTGGTAAAACAGCGGGATGATCAGCACGGGCGGCGGGATGATGATGGACGCGATGATCACGGTCATCAGCACCTTCTTCCCCCTGAAATCGATCCGCGACAGTGCATATGCCACCAGTGCCGAGATCACCAGGGTGATGGCCGTGATGGCCGCCGAGGTGTAGAGCGAGTTCCATGTCCAGAGCGGGATGTTGCCGTCTTGGAACACCTTGACGAACGCTTCAGGAGTGAAGCCCGACGGCGGCAGCCAGGTGACGTCCGGAGCTGCGGCATCCGTCTCGGTCTTGAAAGCGGTGGCGGTGGCCCACGCGAACGGGATCAGCCACAGTACGGCAATAAAGGCGGCGACCACGATGGCCGCGATCCTGCCCACCGTCAGTTTCTTGCGGGGTTGGCGGATCTTGGGGCTGTTACCGGTGGTGGTGCTGGGGGCGGGACGGGTCAGGGTAGGGGTTGCCATGGTTATGCGCTCCTGCGGCGGGTGATGACGAACTGCATGACAGAAACAACCACGATCAGTCCGAAGAAGATGTAGGAGATGGCTGCGGAGTAGCCCAGCCGGTAGCCGGTGAACCCGGTTTCAAAGATGTACTGCACCACGGGGCGGGTGGATCCTGCCGGCCCGCCTGCGGTCATTTGGTACACCTGATCGAAAATCTTCAGTGACGCCAGGATCTGGAGGAGCACAATCATCACGGTGGTGGGGGTGAGCTGCGGCAGCGTAATGGAGAAGAACTGGCGCCAGGCTCCGGCGCCGTCCAGCGATGCCGCTTCATAGTGCTGGGCCGGGATGTTTTGCATGGCGGCCAGGTAGAGCAGGAAGTTGAAGCCCACAGTCCACCAAAGTGTGGCGATCACAATGGCCCACATGGCCACGTTCGGATCGTTCAGCCAGGCAACCCTGGGGAGACCGATTCCCGTCAGGAACTCGTTGATCAGGCCAAGCTGCGGGTTGTACATCCAGGTGAAGAACAGTGAAACCACCGTGGAGGCCAGCAGGTACGGTGCAAAGTAGGAGAGCCGCCACAGCCACTGGGCAGGAAGCCCCACGTTGAGCAATGCGGCCATGACCAGGGCCACGAGGACAAGGGGTACGGTGCTGATCACCGTGAAGTAGAGGGTGTTGCCCAGGGACCGCCACATATCTGCGTCGGCCAATGCCTCGGCGTAGTTGGCGAAACCGATCAGGCTGTCATTGGCCCCGGTCAGGGACTTGCCCGTGAGGCTCATGTAGAAGCCGTAGAGGATGGGCCAGACGAGGAAAACGAGGAAGAACACCAGGAACGGGGTGGCGAACGCCCATCCGCTCACGTTGCTGCGGGATCGGCTCCCGGGTTTGCGCAGGGTCTCCGGCCTCGGCCGGGACAGCGTAGAGGTACTCATGAAAGGACTCCTTTGTCGCTCGGTGCGTGGGCCGGTCAGACCGGGTTGGGACGGGAGAGGAGGGTGTTGGTGCGTTGTTCGAAGGCATCCCATCCTGCCGATGCCTTGTCCCTTCCCAGGAGCACGTTCTGGACGTTCTCGGCGAAGTAGGTCTGCCAGTCCGAGCCGGAGCCGCTGAACCAGGCTTCGGGATCGTAGGCAATGATGTCCGCCGCGTTGGCGTAGTGAATCTGCGGGGTGAGTTCGCGGTACGCCTGCGACTGGACCACAGGCTGGTACCCGGGAATGTGTCCGGCCTCCGCCCAGGACAGGGATCCTTTGAGGACATCGGTGACGAACTTGTAGACGTCCCTGCGCTTGTCCTCGTTGACGTTGAGTTGGCGCGGCAGGACGAACGAGTGCGAGTCGGCGTAGGAGGCCGGCGTCCCGTACAGCGTGGGAATGGTGGCGGCGTCAACGGGGATGCCGGCTTTCTTCATGGTGGGAAGTTCCCAGACACCGCTGAACAACATTCCCGAGCCGCCGCGGGCGAACTCGGCGATGCCGGTGCTGATGTCTCCGGCCTGGGCTGCGATGGTGTCGTCAAACAGTGAAGCCATGAATTCCAGCGACTCAATGGCCGCGTCCCGGTCCACCTTCATAGGCTGGCCCGGCGTCAGTTCCATGTCCACGCCATGCTGCTTGTAGAGGGTGTAGAACAGGCGCCACATCTGCGACCCACTGCCCAGGTAGCCGAAGGACAGGCCGTGGGCCTTGGTCACTTTCTGCATTTCCAAGGCCATGGCTTTGAACTCGTCCGGAGAGCTCACCTCCTGAAGCTGCCCGTTGCTGCCCAGGACGCCCGCTTTGCCTGCAACATCTGTGTTGTAGAACATCACGAACGGGTGTGAGTCCAAGGCGATGGAGAAGACCTTGCCGCCATGCTGGCTCTTCTCCCAGATTCTGGGAGCGAAGTCGGATGCCGTCACGCCGTTCTCGGCAAGAAGGTCCAGGTCCCACGGATCGATGAGTCCGCCCGGCGCATAACCGGGCACCCGGCTGGCGTGCATGATGGCCACCTCGGGTGGGCGGCCTCCTGCCGATGCCATGGCCAATTTGGTGTAATACGGCGGCCCCCAGGCAAGCACCGTGGGGTGCACCTTGAAACCGGGATTGGCCTGGTTGGCCGCGTTGATCATGGCCTGCATTTTGATGCCGTCACCGCCGGAGAGGAGGTGCCAGAACCCGACGTCCTGGACGGCCGCAGCCTGGGCGGCCCCTCCACAACCGCTGAGGCCTGTTGCCAGGAGCCCCCCGCCAAGAAGGGCCGAACCTGTCAATAGCTGTCTCCGGGACAACTGTTTCCCGGTCAAAGATTCAAACTGCTTCACCCGTCACTCCTTTGGATGGGTCCGCTGAAAGGTCACTGCTGTGTTGCTCAAGATCCGGCTCCGGCGCGTCCCCACACTCGGTAATAGGTGGCCCGGGGGTGACGCAGGTCTCACATTACATCGATGTAATAGACAGGGCAAGAGAAAATTGTTAGCGCACACAATTTGGTGACCAGCTCTCGTTTCAGGCCTTGCTGCTGTCCCGCTCCACAATGCTGTACTCGATTTCAACGAGGCGCTGGCCCTGGCCCCGGTCGCCCATGCGCTCCGTGAGGAGACGCAGGGCTTCGCTGGCAATGGTTCGCTTGTCAAAGGAGACGGTCGTCAGGGAAGGGACGGCGTAGCGGCCATCGGCAATATCATCGAAACCCGCCACGGCGATTTCCTCAGGGATCCGCAAGCCCCTCTTCCAGAGCACGCTCAGGGCACCAATCGCCATGGAGTCGGTGAAACAGAAGAGAGCCTCTGGGACAGGATGCGTCTCCAGATAAGCATCCAGGGCTTTGGCGGCGGTTTCGGGCGTCCACTTTTCGCAAGGAATCAGCAGCGACTCATCCCGCGGAATACCCAGGATGTCCAAAGCGGCTTCATACCCTTGGGTACGCTGGATGGCCGCCGCAGATCCTCGCCCCTGGGTTGTTCCAAGGACCGCAATGCGCCGACGCCCGGGCTTGGCCAGCGCCAGCGTCATGTCCTGGGCCGCCGTCAGGCTGTTCACAAAGACCCGATCGGCCAGCTGCTGCGTCACCTCGCCCAAAAGAACCACAGGAGGCAGGGCCACTCCAACCTTGACCGCACTCTCATCCAACACCACGGGATTGAGGATCAATCCGTCGATCAGGTTGGAGCGGGCCCGGGTCATCAGTTCCTGCTCGCGGCGCGGGTCCGAGCCCGTTTCCTCAATCTGGACAATCCAGCCCTGCTCGTGGGCCACCTCCACAATGTGATGGGCCACCTCTGCAGAGTACGGTGTTGCGAGGTCCGGCAACGCCAAGGCAATAACCCCGGAGCGACCATTCCGCAGTCCGCGCGCAGAAAGGTTGGGGACGTAATCCAGTTCCGCCATGGCCTGCTCAACCCTGAGCCGGGTAGGACCACTGACCGGCACGACTCCGTTCATCACGTTCGAGACGGTTTTGGGCGAAACCCCCGCACGGCGCGCCACGTCCTTGACCGTTGCGCGCAATACGCCCCCTAGCTACAGTGTTGACCGGCGCAGCGACTGACCGGTTTTCCTTGATGCTACGCGAGTTTTTCTCCCTGGATGCAGCGCCCTGGCGCCAGTTACGGCCAACGCGAGGGCGTTCGGTGCCGTCCCGGACCCGCGGGCAGGCCGCTCTTGGCTAGCTTTCAAAGGCCGCACGGAAAGCCGCCAGCGCGGCATCACCTGATTGCAGGTCCTCTCCCCCGGCGGCCTTCGCCTCGAGGCCTATGACCCCCGCGTATCCGGCCTTCTGAAGAGCATCTGCGACGCCGCGGTAGTTGACTTCCCCGGTGCCGGGTTCGCAACGGCCGGGGACGTCAGCCACCTGTATTTCTCCGATCCAGGGCAACGCGGCCCGGACAAGTTCGATCAGGTTTCCCTCGCCGATTTGGGCGTGATACAGGTCCAGCATCATCCTGACATGGGGGTGGTTAACTGCGGAGACCAGCGCCAAAGTGTCCTTGGCCCGCGCCAAAGGGATTCCAGGGTGGTCCAGGATGGTGTTCAGGTTCTCAAGCGCGAAGGTCACTCCGTGCTTCTCGCCCAGCGCCCCCAGGCGTTCGAGGGTGCTTCGACCGGTCAGCCACATCTCACCGGTAGACCGGTGAACCGGTCGGACAGCCCTGCCTCCCTCCCCGAGCTCCGCAGGGTGGACCACCATCCGCTCGACGCCAAGTTCAAGCGCCACGGGAATCAACTTCTCCGCGGACGCCAGCACGTCCTCGGCACCGCCGGGATCAGTGAGGCTGCCGCCAAAATAGCCGCTCATCGACGAGAACCGGGCACCTGTTGCTGCCAGGGCCGCGACATCCCGGCCGCGGGTGTCCCACAGCTCCACCTCGAACCCTTGCCCGTGGATCCTCTTCACCCGCTCCGTCAAGGGCAGTTCGCCGTAGAGCATTTCAGCGCATACGGCCAGGCGGAAGCTCATGCGTTGTCCCCCACAGCGAGCAGCGCGGGTTCCGCCGGACGCAGTGCGGCAATCGATGCCACATCGACAGACAGCCCGGCGTGGGCCGAACGGGTGGCAGCCAGGGCAACGGCCAGCGCATTCCGCGCGTCGGTTCCGCCAGCACCTTGGGCCGCGGGAGCCTGGGTCCCATCGCGGTCAGCCTTCACCGCATCCACAAAGTGGGCGAGTTCAGCCGTGTAGGCATCGTGAAAGAGGTCCACGTTCAGGCGGACGGTGGCCGCATTGATGCCGGCAGCAGTGTAGCTCGTAGCCGAGTTGGCCTGCGGGCCTCCCGCCGTCACCATCCCCGCAGTGCCAAATACCTCTCCGCGCACGTCATAGCCGTACAGGGCATTGAAGTTGGCCTCGGCCACGGCAATGGCCCCGTTGCTGTAGGTCACGGTGACCACAGCGGTATCCAACAGCCCGCCCTCTTTTGCCTCGGGAGCTACCAGCGCGTCAGCCACGGCATGGACTCGAACAGGGACAGCGCCGGGGTTCAGCCAGTTCAAGGTATCAAAGTCGTGGATGAGGGTCTCAAGGAAAATGGTGCCCGGTGCAATCCGCTCCGGATTGGCAATCCCGTCCTTGCTTCCCGGGTCGCGGGTCAGGGACCGCAACAACTGCGGAGTTCCCACAGCGCCATCATCGATGAGTTGGCGGGCGGCAGCGAAATCTGCCGCGTAGCGGCGGTTGAAACCGAACTGGACCACCACACCCGCGGCCTCTGCTGCTTTCAGCGCCTCGTCAAGTTCTTCCACCGTGCGACCGCCCGGCTTTTCGCAGAAGGCATGCTTACCGGCACGTGCTGCCGCTGCGATCAGCCCGGAATGAAAGCGAGCCGGCGCGGAGATCAGGACAGCATCCACCTCGGGATCATTCAGTACATCCTCCGGGTCAGTACTGATCTTGCGGACACCCAGTCGGCCGGCCAGTGACTGGACGGCGGGAAGAGCCGGATCCACGATGGCCTCTAGCCGGGCGTTGGGGATGCGCTGCGCAACGGATTCGGCGTGGAAACCGCCAATCCATCCCGCTCCGATCAGAGCAATACGAACCGGCCGGTCTTCACTGACCTGGTGCTGAAGGTAAACCATGGGAGCTCCTGACGCATGTCTTCTAGATCGTTCTAGTCCGACCATACTGACATGCGTTTTACGTCCCGTCTAGATCGTTCTATACACTGGTTGCAACGGGAGGAAATATGTCAGAATTGCAGCGCCGCCCCACCCTGATGGACGTAGCCGAGGCGGCCGGTGTCTCGCGGGCCTTGGTTTCCATCGTGATGCGGGGCGCACCCGGCGCGGCGGAATCCACCCGGCAAAGAGTCCTGCAGGCGGCCAGCGATCTCGGCTATCGGGCGGACTCCCGTGCGAGGCTGCTGCGGAGCAGCAGGACGAAACTCCTGGGCCTCGCCTTTTCCAGCTCACAGCCGTTTCACGCTGAAATCGTCGACGCCGCCTACGCGGAGGCGTCTGCCAGGGGGTATGAGATAACGCTGAGCGCAGTGGCCGGCGGCAGACCCGAGGCCCGCGCCATCGAAACTTTGCTGGATGTCGGCGCCGAGGCGTTGATCATCATCGCCCCCACCCTCAGCGTGGATGATCTGGCACGGCACGCCCACCAGGTGCCGGTGGTGAGCCTCCTGCGCGACGATGTGGGCGAGTACGTGGATTCGGTCAGCAGCGACGATCACGCCGGCATCGCACTGGCCGTTGACCATCTGGCCAGCCTGGGTCATCGCCGGATCGTCCACGTGGACGGCGGCACGGTCGTCTCATCGGACAAACGCCGGGAGACGTACCGCGCGGAAATGATCCGGCACGGCCTGCAACCTGTGGTTGTTTCCGGCGGCGCCGGAGAGGAGGACGGCATGAGAGCGGGGCAGACCCTTCAGGCTGACCTGCCAACGGCTGTCATTGCCTTCAACGACAGGTCGGCCCTCGGGGTTATGGAAAGTTTCAAGGCCGCGGGAATCAGCATTCCCGCGGATGTATCGGTAGTCGGCTATGACGACAGCAACTTCGCCAAGCTGAGTTACGTCCAGCTATCCTCTGTCAGCCAGGACGCTCCGCTCCTTGCCGCCGCCGCCGTCGGCCGTGCCGTGGACCGAATTGATGGGGCAAAGTCGCCGGGCAGCGTGGTCCGGACACCGCACCTGGTCATCCGCAAAACCACGGCCCGGGCTCCCGAAGGAAACAGCGACACCTGACAAAACCCGCAGCTCTTAGTGACAGATCACTGTAAAGTGTCTATATGCCAAGGATCACGGCCGCCACGAATGCTGCCCAACGTGCCGAGACCCAACGTCGGATTCTGACCGCCTTTGGAGAGCTCCTCTTCACCCATGGCCTTCCCGGCCTCACCATGACGGACGTCGCGCGCCACGCAGGCGTCGGCCGCACCGCCGTCTACAACTACTACGCGGACATGGAGCAACTGCTCATCGCGTACGCCTTGGATGAGACGGAACGCTTCATCGTGGACCTCCGCGATTCGCTGGCCGCACTCGAGAATCCGGTGGATAGGCTGGCCCTCTATGTCCGCGCGCAGGTGGAAGATCTGAGCCGCCGCCACTTGCCTCCCGGGCCGGCCATGGCCGCGGTCCTCTCCCCCGGTTCCTTCGCGAAGCTCGCGGACCACGTGGGAGACCTCAACGTCCTGCTGCAGGACATCCTGCAGGACGGTGTCCACCAGGGCTACCTCCCCGACGTCGACGTCGCCCAACTGGCCCGGCTCATTCTCGGAACGCTGTCTGCCAGCGCCGCACGACGCAACCGAACGCCCGACGGCGAGACTCCCCCGCCAGCCCCGGCCACCGACGTCGAGGCCCACACATCTCAAACTGTGCGCTTCATCCAGCTGGGTGCGGGTGCCCGCTTCGACGAAAAGGGCAGGCCCCTCCGGTTGGATTCACCGTCCCACAACGCCTTGGCCAGCTAGGCTACTGCCCCGCCGGAAGCGTGGGGACGACCGGCCACTTGGAGTTGTCTGCAATCCGGAGGTCTTCACGCGGGCAGAGCAGCTTCCCCGGAGTCTGGTCCACCAGTTCCGGTTCCACCAGGCCTTCGTAGCCCGAGGTGAGGATGACATCCACGGATTCGTCCTCGCGGTTGTCCTGGAAGTAGTCAGTGCCGGCAAGGTTGCGCTGGATATTGAACGCGGCCGCTTGCCCCTTGACTCCGGAAACCACAACGCCGACTCCTGTGTAGGCGGTGTCGCTGTTGTCCACGGACGCCACCTTGAAACCGCGGGCCGTGAACTGCTCAGCGACGGTTCCAGCCAACCCACCACGGGACGTAGCGTTGAAGACATTGAGATTAACCGTTTCGTTCGGGACGTAGTCGAACGTGGTGGTGGGGCACAGACTGGTGGGAGCTTTGCTGGCGATCGCGGTGGGGACCTTGATGACGCCGTTCATGATCGCCCAAGCGCCAACGGCACCGGCAGCGATCACGCCCACCAGCAGCACAAGAACGATTCCGTGGAACAACCGGCGTCGGAAACGGCTCTTCTGGGCCGCGGCATCCTCGGCAAACGTTGCCCGCAGCTCCGGTCCGGTGACCACGTGGTGGCCGTGAAGCTGCGTCGCATCCTTGGGACGCTTAGGTTTTTTTGCTGGGGACGTGTCCACCTCCGGACCCGTCAGCCTAGCCATCGATCACCAGGACGCGTGCGTGGATCGCCGTCCTCTGGTGGAGCGCCGTGCGCACGGCCCTATGGAGCCCGTCTTCGAGGTACATGACGCCCTGATACTGGACAACGTGCGGGAACAGGTCGCCGAAGAAGGTTGAGTCTTCAGCCAACAATGCCTCCAAATCCAGGGTTCGTTTGGTGGTTACCAGTTCATCGAGGCGGATAGGGCGCGGGGGCAAGGCAGCCCAGTCCCGCGGCGCCGAGTATCCATGGTCAGGGTACGGGCGTCCCTCGCCCACAGCTTTGAAGATCACCCTGCAAGCCTATGGAAGTTGGCGCCCTAACGGAACTTGTGACCCGCAGCACAGGCAGGTTGTAGCCAAAAGGTGACTTCCGGCTTCTGCTCCTACGGCCCCGGAGCTGGACTCCCGCAGATCACCCGCTCAAGCAACACCCTGCTTTGCTTCACTGACACATTCAGTTCCTCGGCCACCCGCTCCGTCGTCAGGAATCGGTGCATCTTGGCATCCTCTGGCATACACAACCTCCTAAAGCCGTACAACACCACGACCTCCAATTGCCCAAACAGCAGTTATGCTAATCGTTGGATTTATCGTTCTGGTTTGGGGGCAGGCATGGGAATTGCTTTTGATGACGGCGCAGCCGACGCGCTGATCACTGCCGCGAACTTCGCCGACGAACTCCTGCGTGCCGAGGGAGGCTTCCTGCATGGGGCCGTGGAACAGGCAGTGCAGGACTTCAACGGCGGCTACGGGCGCCTGTTCAAGGACGCCTGCGGCATCAGGTCCGATGATCGCGGCAAGCTGGCAGGTGTCCTCGCGGTTCTGGCCGAGGACGTCGGCGAGGCCAAGCACAGGGCCCGGCAAGAGAAAGCCCGGCAAAAGAACATGGAAGCCTGGCAGCAACGCGACAACATCCGCAAACAGCACCTGCTCTCCGGGAACATCGCCGAAGCATCCGTGACATTCGCCACCATGATCCTGGACCCGATGCCCGAGAGCACACCGGTCCCTGCACCGGCTGTTTCAGCGGTGTTTTCGCCGCGGGACCGGCCCCGGTTCGCCGGCGGATCAGGAACCGGAACCACCTCGGCTGACCCGGGCAAGCTGCGCGGCTTCGCCTCAGTGTCCCGGACTGCCACGAACACCTTGAACTCACACTTTGTCGCAGTCCGGAACGCCTGGAGCGGCTTCACAGCATCCTGTTCCTGGGTGAACATCGAGACTGAATCGTTTGTTGCTGGTTTTGAGCGGTTGCTCGCCGCCAACGCAGCAGACGCCGATTGGATAGAGCAGGTCGCCACCGCATTCGAAACAGCCGGCAGCGGCGCCGTGGCGGACAGCATGCTCAACGGGCTCTTCATCCAGTACGCAGCACCAAACCAAGTGGGTTTGAACGACATCGGAACCATGAGTGCAGCGCAACTGAAGGTTTGGCTCGGTAATGGTGGCACCGCCCGGCTGCGGGAACTCCTGACCCAACCAGGACTGGACCCCGTAGCCACAGCCACGTGGTGGTCTGGCCTCGGCCACACCGTCGAGCCTGCCACCGGGAAAATCACCGTCGGTGAAGAACAGCACCTTCTGATCGATGCACTTCCGGACGTTATTGGGAACCTGAACGGTGTCACCGCGACCGCCAGGGACCTTGCCAACCGCAAAAAGTTGCTGCAGATGCACGACTACTGGAAGAAGTACCGCGAAGAGCACGGCGGAAAAGTTGATGAAGGCTCCCAGGAAGGCATGGTCAACAAAGTCTGGGAATCGCTCTACGACAGCCAGGGCAAGCCGAAAACCAATCCTCAGGATCCATCCGACATCCGGCAACTAATCAGCTTCGCTCCCTTTAGTCTCGGGACAGGATCGGAGACCGGGTTCGGTGCATCTATTTCCGTGGGAGACCTCGACGCCGCCAAGCACGTCACCTACCAGCTCCCCGGGCTGGACACCACCATCGGCAAGGACATGGCATCCAAGACCAAACAGGCCAATGATCAGCGGCTTGATCAACGCAAACTCGCCGGTTCCAACGGGCTGGATAAGAACCGGATTGCTGTCGTTGCCTGGATTGGTGTCGAGCCGGCCCAGGGTCTGGGTGTGTTCAGCAACGACCAAGCAAGAGTCGTGGGTCCTGCCCTTCGCAACTACGCGACAGGGGTCAACGCCGTTCACCAAAACCTCGACATCGCAGCCATGACAACAGCAGTCGGGCACTCCATGGGTTCCCTCGGGGCCATGGAGGCAGCAAAAACCGAGCTGCCTGTCGATAACCTCGTTCTCGTCGGGGACGTTGGGGCCCCTGACAACGTGACCTCCGTGAACGATCTCCACCTGAACCCCGGCGGCACCGTATACCGGGGAACCTACGACTGGGACCACGTAGCTGAAGTCGGGCATGGGCTCGGCTGGCAGCGTAAAAGCACCGCAGCCCCGGATTCGGCGCCGTCACCTTCGGCACGGACGGCATCACGGGACCTGATGGTGCCACAGAACTCCCAACGAAAACCCACGACGGACAAACAGGCGGCAAGGACGGCATCTACGGGTACTTCGACAGGAGAACCCAGTCAAGCTATAACCAAGCCAGAATCGCCCTCGGCTTGAATGACCAACTCACGAATGCGACACGATGACAACCATGCACCGCCCCCTTAACAGGCGCATCCTTCCCGCCGCAGCCATCCTTCTAATCACCCTTGCAGGGTGCGGAACAACCCCTGGAACCAACCCACCTACCAGCACCGCGGAGCAAACCATGGACCCAGAACAAGCCCGCACAGAGTACTTCAACCTCTTCAACAAGATTCAGGCCCTCGCCCCCGGCGACTGGGATGTCGCGCCGCCCTCCGAATATCAAGGGGATGTCTGCCGGCTCCCGGACGGGTCTGACGGTACCCAATTCTCAATCGATACCAGTCGAAGTCCGCTGAGCCGGGAAGAAATGGACGCTCTGCACGACAAGGTAAAAACTGTCTTCGTGTCCACGGGGTTCACTGTGAAGCAAGAATCCGATGGCGGCCCGAACTTCGTCAGACACACCGACGTGTTCGGGCCCGACAAATTCGTCATGGGGCTCACCACCGGAAAGTACGAAATAAACCTTGGCGGAAACACCCGCTGCGTTCCCGACCCGGAAGGCAAATTTCGCTAGAAAACGATGACAACCATGCACCGCCCCCTTTACAGACGCGTACTTTCCACCAGTGCCGTCCTGCTGCTGCTCGTGTCCGGATGCGCCGCTGGGTCTTCGGGCAGGAGTGCTGATGGAGGTCTCCCACCCTCTCAAACCGCCGCAAGCAACATGCTTCCCAATGGTGGGAATGGGTTGAATATGACACCGGAAGAGGCCAGAACGGAGTTCTTCGGACTCCTCGATGAGATTCAGGCCTTGTCACCAGGTGACTGGGTGAACGAGGACGTACCGGCAGGTGGATACTGCAACTTCCAGGACACCGGAAGCGGCAAGCAGTTCGCCGGCGGCCGGACCACGGGACCCCTCAGCTCCGCCGAGCGCGAGACACTCAGGCAGAAAGTCTCATCATTTTATGAATCACGCGGGTACAAAGTTCAGACCCTCGATAAATCAACCACCACGAATAATTTGCTCATCACTACTGCATTCGGACCCGATGGGTTATCCGTCGCCCTATACACGGGCGACCTCGGCACAATAATCGATGGCAGCAGCCGCTGTGTCCCGGACCCGGAGGTAGCAAAATAGCCTCTCCACGGGCACGGTAATGGTTACAGCGGCCAAAGAGGGAATCAAGAAACGTTGAATCGACTACTGATGGTGTCTAGGTCCAGACACGTCCTTACTGCCGCGGCGGTAATTCTTCTCACCCTTGCAGGATGCGGCTCAGCGCCGAGCACCAACCCGCCTATCAGCACCGCGGAGCAGACCATGGAGCCCGAACAAGCCCGCACGGAATACCTCGGCATCTTCACACAAATTCAAGCTCTCGCCCCGGGCGATTGGACGAAAATTACACCCGATAAACCCGGTATGGCGTGCCCCCTCCCGGACGGGACCGAGGGCACTCGGTTCAATTTCGACAGCATGCACGGCGCGATCTCAGAAGATCAGGCTGAAGCGATACATAAGACGGTAAAGGAAGTCTTTGAAAGCAAAGGGCTAAGAGTTGTACAAACCCAGCCCTCGGGAGCGAACCGAGACCAGACGACCACAGGCTTTGGCGATGGCAAGTTCTCCATGCAGCTTGGAACGAGCAGCTTCGGAACCACACTCGGCGGCAACACCCGATGCGCGCCGGATCCCGAAGGCAAATTCCGGTAGGAAGCAGTGACCAAGCAATGTCCGTCGGTACTGGCGCGTCCTTTCCACGAGTGCCGTCCAGATCCTTCGTAGGGCGTCACAGACGTCATAGCTGTGATGGGGACCGCGGGGACTGACAGAATAGGGGCATGACTCAACCGCTCCACGGTACTGACCGGACCGCTGCCCACGCCACGCCTCCTTTGGCGTTGCTGCTGGACGTCGATGGCCCCATCGCCAGCCCTGTGACGCGTGACGTCAAGCCGGACATTATTGCGGACATGGTTGCCCTGGCTTCGGCCGGGATCCCCGTCGTTTTCAACACGGGCCGCTCGGATGCGTTCATCAGCGAGCAGGTCATGGGCCCCATGATCGCCGCCGGGATGCCAGCCAACACCGTCATCCACGCCATCTGCGAGAAGGGCGCTGTGTGGTTCAGCTACACGGCGGAAGGCCCCGGTCCTATCCACGTGGACCACGAACTCGCAGTGCCCAAGGCCTACGGCGACGATATACGCCGATTGGTTGCCGAGGACTATTCCGCGCACATGTTTTTCGACGAGACCAAGCGCGCCATGGTTTCCGTGGAGCAGCACCTCGACGTGGCCAGCGCGGACTACCTGGCCGAACAGAAACTCTTCGACGCCGACGCCCTGGACATCATGGGACGGCATGGTCTCAACGCGGCAATCCTGGACCACCACGCGCCGGAGTCCGATGACACGGCGGACTACCGCCTGGACCCCACCATCATCTCCACGGACATCGAATCCGTCCGCCTCGGCAAGGACCTCGGAGCCAGCCGCGCCGTCGAACTGCTCGCGGCGCAGGGCATCACTCCGCTCTCTTGGCGGACCGTGGGTGATTCCCGCACGGACTATGCCATGGCAGACTGGCTTCACCACAACGATCACGACGTAAAGCACGTGGACGTCCGGCCCGCAGACGGCGTACCGGTGAAGCCCTACACCATACTGACGGCCGCTGACCTCCAACTGGCGGACGACGTCATCCACGACGACGCCGGCGGCGCTTTCCTCCGCAACTGGCGCGAGGCCCTTTCCATCTAACAACCAGCAAGTCCAGTTTCACGCACACCGACGATCCCGGAGACACAGCCATCACACAAGCACAGGTCGATCCGATTTACCACGGCAGCCCGTCCATCGAAGAGGACGCGATTGCCGAGGCGGTCTCGCCTGCCGTCGTTGCGCATCTTAGGCACAGGTCCGACGTCGTCCGTCACCGCGGGCGGTACGCCCTGGTCAACGGTGACCTCACCCCGCAACAGGCCATGGTGTCCGACCTCTTGGCTGTACGGGCCGCCTTGGACGCTGCCGGCGTCGATTTCATCCTGGTGCGCGGCAATGACGAGAGGCCCGTTGTCGCCGTCGATTGGGAGTCGCGCAAGGAGGTGCGGGAGGCGCTGGTGTCGGCGTTCCACAATGAGCCGTTCTACTCCATGACCGTGGACGCAAAAAAGAAGACCTCGGTGCTGGTGGCCGACGGCGAGCTGTCCGCCAACCGAAAATCCCGCATCTTCCGCTTGTACCGCCCCCGCGTCGAAATCGGCGGCGGGCTCTGGTACGGCCCTGCCTTGGGCGTGCAGCTTGAGCTGTGGCGGTTCGAGGGCGACCATCTGGAGCTCCCGGTGGAGAATTCCCTGACCCGCCGCACCATGCTGCGCCAGGACGCAGTACGCGGCACTGTCCAGCGGCATGGCCTGACGTGGCCCACCATCGAGAACATGTTCGCTGACCATGCCAGCGACATCGACTTCGACATCGACATCGTTTTCTCGTGGGTGGATGGCAGCGACCCCGAATACATCGCCAGGAGGCGCGCCCAGCAGGCTGGCGCGGTCCTTGGTGAAGGCGACGACCATGAGGCCCGCTTCCGCCAAATCAATGAACTGAAATACGCGTTGCGATCGGTCCACATGTTTGCGCCCTGGATCCGCCGGATCTTCATCGCTACCGACTCCCCCGCACCGGCCTGGCTGGCCGACCACCCGTCAGTGACCATTGTGCGCAGCGAGGAGTTCTTCGCCGACAAGTCAGTGCTGCCCACCCACAATTCGCAGGCCGTGGAATGCCAGCTTCACCACATTGAGGGGCTCTCAGAGCACTTCCTGTACTCCAACGACGACATGTTCTTTGGCCGACCCGTTGGCCCGGACATGTTCTTCACCCCCGGCGGCATCACCAAGTTCATCGAAGCTGACACCCGGATCGGGCTGGGCGACAACGACGCCGAACGCAGCGGCTTCGAGAACGCGGCACGCGTCAACCGCAAGCTGCTGTGGGAGCGCTTCGGCAGGATCACCACCCGTCACCTCGAACACACGGCTGCTCCGTTGCGCCGTAGCGTGGTGGCCCGGATGGAGAAGGAATTCCCGGCCGAATTCGCCAAGACTGCCGGCAGCCGTTTCCGCGCCGCCGACAACATCTCGGTGACCAACTCCTTCTACCACTATTACGCCTTGCTCACAGGTCGCGCGGTGACGCAGACCAACGCCAAGGTCCGGTATGTGGATTCCACCATGTGGGCCGGGCTGCACTATCTGCCCAAGCTCCTGGCCAAGCGCCACATGGACTTCTTCTGCCTGAATGACGGCAGTTTCCCGGAGGTTGAGGCCAACGAACGTGCCGACCTGGTGACGGACTTCCTGGAGAAGTACTTCCCGGTCAAGGCGCCTTGGGAGAAGTAAAACCGCCCGGAGAAACAAGCGGGATGGAAGAAGTGTGCGTGCCCGGCGAAGTGTGGGCACCCACCCGCGATTCGTGGGGTATGCGGATACCTGCTTCAGCCAGCCGACGCTGAACCTCGGCTGCGTCCACGGGCTCGCCCACGGTGACGCCACCGGACATCGGCACCACCGAATGCACGATCGTGTGCTCGTAGACGTGGATCATGTTGTACGACTGTGCGCCGTCCCGGCCCCGCTGCCCTCCCGCGCGCACGCCCAGGTCCTGGGTGTAACACGTGGCCGAGGCGACAGAGACCGGAATGCCGGCGAAGCCCGCCGTCGTGGAGTAATGCAGGTGGCCACCCAGGATGGTGCGGACGTCCGTATTACGGACGACGGCGGCCAGTGCGGCTTGGCCGCGCAGCTCCACCAACACCGCAAGGTCCTGGACGCACGGGACGGGCGGGTGGTGCAGGGCGAGGATGGTGCCGTCAGGGGCCGGCGTGGACAGTTCAGAGGCCAGCCACTCCAGCTGGGATTCTGACAGTTCACCGTAATGGTGGCCAGGGACGGTGGTGTCCAACGTGATGATGCGGAGTCCGTTGACGAAGTAGCTTCGGTCCACGGGGTCGTGGGGCTTGCTGGCCTCGGAGGCATCCACGAAGGCGGAACGGAAGTTGGCGCGGTTGTCGTGGTTGCCCATGGCCCAGATGGCCTTGGCCCCGAGGGCGTCGCAGACCGGTTCGATCATGTCGCGGAGACGCTTGTAGGCTTCCAGCTCACCCCTGTCCGCGAGGTCTCCGGTGAAAATGATGGCCTCGGGCCTGATCCGGGACGCTATGATCTGGTCGCAGATCTCCTGGAGCCTGGTTGCACTGTCTACGGAGCCATAGAGCGTGCCCGGACCACCCACCAGGTGTAGATCGCTCAGGTGCAAAAGCACATGACCTGGTTTGGGGTACTCTGCCTCGATGAGCTCCATAGCTTGCCTTAGCGTTTGGTGGGAGACGGCGTCTCCCGTATCAATCCAGTAGGGCTAATCCAACCAGACAACTAGCCAACAACTGGCTAACATCCGGCGGAATGTTGGAAAATTACTTTCCTCCCTTCAGAATCGGTGGCTTTATGCCAGCGCCTTTTCCACTGCTTCTACCAAGTCTTCGGAGTCAGGCTCCACTGCGGATGGGAACCTTGCCACGAGCTCACCGTCGCGGTTAATGACGAACTTCTCGAAGTTCCACTTCACCTTGACCGGCTGCCCGTCCTCGTCCTGGGTCAGCTCCGCGAACAGGGGATGCTGCTGCTTGCCCAGGACGTTCGCCTTGCTGGTCAGTGGGAAAGTCACACCGAAGTTCCGCTCGCAGAATTCGGCGATTTCCTGGTCAGCGCCAGGCTCCTGCCCACCGAACTGGTTGCAGGGCACGCCGAGGATCTCCAGGCCCTGCCCGCGGTATTTGCCGTAGAGCTCCTCAAGGCCCGCGTACTGGCGCGTGTAGCCACATTCGGAAGCGACGTTGACCACCAGGACTGCTTTCCCCTCGAACCGGCCGAAGTCTGCTTCGGAGCCATCGTTGAAGGTGAGGGGAATGCTGTACAGGCTGGTCATGGGATTCGCTTCCTGACGACGTCGGCTGGCGGGATTGCCGCCATCGAGCTTACGGGAGCTGGCTTGGGGCGCGAAACGCAGGGGTGCCTGCGTTTCGCGTTCCTTCAGCGTGTGGACGTTTAGGGCGTCGGGATGATGAGCGTGGACAGCGGCACAATCACGCCGTCAGGTCGCTGAACCAGATCCGGTCCAACCAGGATGTATCCAGGCGGAAGAATCACGGCCGGGAGCGACGACGGGAGCACAGCAGCCGGTGTCGGTGCCGGCACAGGAGCCACCGGGGCCGGGGCGACAACCTGGGTTACCGCCGGCGCGGGGGCTGGAGCCGCCGGAACTACGACCGGTGCAGGGGCCACTACGGCTGGTGCCGGCGCTGCGGGCGCAGGAGCTGCCGGCGCCGGTTCTGCAGGAGGCACGACGGCGGCCGGTGCCGGAGCTGCAGGCGTTGTCACCGTTGGTACCACCGTAGTCGTGGCCGGCGTGGTCGCTGCAGGGACCGTGGTGGTTGGCGTCGGGGTAGGCGTCGGCGTTGCCGTGCCTGTCGGCGTCGGAGTCTGTGTTGGCGTCGGAGTCGGCGTGGCCGTCTGGGTTGGCGTGGGTGTGACCGTCGGGGTCGGCGTCGCGGTAGGCGTCGGCGTGGCCGTCACGGACGGCGAGGGCGTCGGCGTCGTGGGTGTCTGCGTAGCCGGCGGCGTCGTTGTTGGAGTGCCTCCCGAGTTGGCCGGCGGCGTGGTGACCGGCGGAACCACCACAGGCGGGGCCACGGGTTCTTCGTGCTCGCCACCAATGACGGCGCGGTTGGTGCCGTCGGCTACGGGGACGGCCCACTGCGGGGCTGCCGAGGTGCCCGATCCGACACCTGGCTGGTAGTTGACCATGGCAATGGTCTGCAGCGGATCAATCTGCCGCGTGGGCAGGTAGGTCCAGCCGTTGGGGTTGGTGTGCAGGCCGTTCACGATCGTCTCGAAGTGGAGGTGGCAGCCGGTGGACCAGCCAGTGGTGCCAACCTCGGCGATGACTTCGCCTACTCGAACGGATTGGCCCTTCGTGACTCCGATGGCCTGCAAGTGGTTGTAGGTGGTGACCAGGCCGTTGCCGTGCTCGATTTCCACCCTGTTGCCACCGCCCCAGATGTGCCAGCCGACGGCCCGGACCACGCCGGCGTCTGCAGCGTAAACGCGTGTTCCGCAGGCGGCCGCGTAGTCCTGGCCCCAGTGGAATTCGCCGGCAAGACCCGTCAGCGGGCTGTAGCGGTATCCGTAGGGCGAACTCGGGTTGAGGACCTCAAGGGGTGCGTACAAGGCGCCGGTAGGAGGGCGGGACAGACCTGCGGAAGCCACCGTGAGGCCTGTGGATCCGTCTTTGCTGACGGTCCTGACCATTGCGCGGTCGAAGTAAACCATGGGGGTGCCAGCGGTTTGTTCCGGCGGGTCCGGGAGGGGGTCTATCACCAGCGTTTCAGCTTCCGGTGGCACCAACGTACCCAATGATGTTGGTCCTACGACGCCCTGTGCCAAGGAACCAGTGACCGAACCGGTGGTCATGGCGTTCAGTGGCTGGAAGCCAAACGCGAAGAAGGCCAAAATGGCCAGGCTTCCTGCGACGAAGACGCGGCGGAAACCTTCTGCACGGATCAAATCAAGTACCCGGTCTGAATCATGATGCTTGCCCACAAAACACTCCCCAAAGCCAGCGGCACCAAACCCCAGCCTGGCGTGCAAGCACCATTGTTGCGGGAATTACATCAGAAATAAAGTCTTCCCCGGTCCTTGCCGCGGAAAGGTTCCATCAGTTTTTGCTCAAGACGTCTTGAGCTTTGTTGCGGGCGCTTCTAACAGAGGGGTGACGATGGGGAAGTTGCGGCAGAGGAGGGGTGCACCGATGTATCCGCGGATGCAGATCGATACAGATCAAGCCGGTGAAGAGATGCACGAAAACGTTCGTTTCCTGCAGGAGTGGATGCGCCGGCGGCCCGTGCAAGCCTGTCAGCCCCTAGTTGTGGAGCTCGGCTATAAATGGCGGTCTTTTTGCGGCGCTATTTGGCGTGTTCCTAGTAGTAGGCTCCGCGTCGGTCTTCACATGGTGCGCCTTTGGAGCTCGCGGTACACCGTGGTCCGGGATACTCGGAACAGCTCCGCCAATTCAGCTTGGGTGTGCTCCCCGGCGTCGTGCAGCGTCAGAAGATGCTTCCGCTGCGCCTTGGACAACTTTGGTTGTTTGCCTTTCAGCCGCCCTTTGGCTTTTGCGACCGCCGTGCCCTCGCGGGTGCGCATCCGGATCAGATCCGCCTCAAACTCGGCTACCATTCCCAGGACGTTGAACAGCAGCCTGCCTACCGGATCAGTCGGATCATGGGTGCTGCCGCCGAGACTCAGCACAACGCCCTTAGCCGTCAGTTCATCGGCAATGTCCTGGCATCAGATAGGGAGCGCGCCAGCCGGTCGAGCTTGGTTACCACGAGGGTATCGCCGGCCCGGCAGGCTGCCATCGCTTCACGGAGCCCAGGGCGCACCCGATTCGCTCCCGTGAGTCCGTGGTCAACGAAGATCAGCTTTTCCTCAACGCCTAGGGCAACTAGGGCATTTCGCTGCGCGGTGAGGTCTTGGTCGTTCGTCGATACCCGGGCATGACCGATCTTCATTCCAGTCATAAGGAACATGGTTGCAGTAATCCCCCCGTCACCGTGCATTTCATCGTGCGGGTCTTACGTGCATGGCCTTGACCAGGAAGCGCGCGGAACGTGTGTGACTTTCAGCGGTAAATGGCGGTGTTTTCACAGCGCTATTTGGCGCATGGGGTAGCCCGCAAGGGGATCCCTGACCGGGCGGCTGTTTCGGGACGCCCGCAACTGCTTCAGTCGTCCAGGATGCCGCTCGGGTGTGATTGTTCGTGAAAAACGGCATTGACCAGAAGGAACGTTCCCGCTTGAAGTCTATGTACGGTAGCCCGCTCTTCGTCTTCATACCGGGAGAGTTCGGTAGTGGAAGCACCTCGCTGTTGGAGTTCATCTCGTGCCTCTGATGACCAGCTTGGGATGTAGTACCCGTTATTGTCCTTGACGTCCTCTACTGCGAACCCTTCAAGGGTCATTCGCTGGATCCATAGGCGGTACGCTTCCTCGTAGTCCTCTCGAGACACATACCCCTTTTCAAGTACGCGTGCTTCAAATTCCGTCAGGACACTGATTCGGAAAGCCCTAGCCAGTCTGACGTGCATGGGATTCTTCAAATTCTGAATGTTGCACTGTGCAGTCATATCTCCCCCCGAGACAGCGTCAAAGCTTGCGTCCTAACAGTCTTGCACTGCGGACGCGTCGGGGCACCCGACTGACAGAGAGACTTAGCTGCAGCACTGAATGAAAATCTCTCCAGGCTACGAAACGATGTGTCCGTACGCCTTACGATCATCGGACGCAGAGGCGTCCGTTCAGGGATCCCTTACCGGACGCTGGGTAGAGTGACAGACTTCTAGTCAGTGGGATGAGTTTCCGCGATTGGTGGACTGAAGGAGGAACTTCCTTGGTGTCGCAGGATCAAAGACGAGAAGCGCTCTATGACCTCATACTGTTGCGTCGTCCATTAGGCGAGTCGTCGGCTCGGTTGTTGACGTTTGAATGGTCCTCTCAGGAGGAGTTAGCCACTGCTTTTGCTCAGGATGTCGGCCATGCCCTTGACGAGTTCTGGGCCGGGAAGATTAGTGCGGATGATCTTTGCGCATGGGCGGAGGAGTTGCAGGGCCGAGAGGATATTGCTCTGAAGCCCGAGGATCGCGATTTCTTGGCGGATGCACTCTTCCAGCTGTCCACGCCTGAGATTTGTGGTCCCGCCGATGAGGTGGCCGTTGCCCTCAGGCTGCGGCTGACCTAACGCCCAGGTTCTCAGAGGAAAGCGCCAGAGCGTTCGTTGGGGGATCCTTCAACGGACGTGCTTCGTTCGCCAGCTGAGCGTGTTCTGTTCGAGCAAGACGCCTGGACAGCTCGGGCTGGAGTCACGGCACCCCTGCCAAGGAACGGGGAAGTGGTGCCGATAGTCTGTTTTCATGGAAGATTCGCACTCTGAGCCCCGAGATGCGGATTTAGTCGATCTCTTGAACGCTCGTGACGGCATCGGAACCCTGGTGGATGTACAGGACGGGCCCACTTTCACAGTTTTTAACATTGCTTGGGGATACGACCTCGGCGATGAATACGCGCATGTGACAACTAATGCGAGCCCGTTCGTGGCTGGCCACCCGATCGATTTCTTCTTTACCGACCGCATCACCAAGGTCCGGGACGCCTCGACGGGAAAAGTCCTATACTCACGACGTTAATGGCAAGCGCCCGGGAAGGATCGGCTTAGGGACTGGTGGCGTGCGTTCACAGGCGAAGATTCTTTTATGCTGTTTCGGCAGGAACACTCGGCACACACCCGTTTGTGCGGTGGTTGAGAGGGCAAACTAAATGACATTGGCAGAGTTTCGGAAGCTCGTTAGGGCCGCCATGGCGAAGGCCGGCGCAGCAAAGCATGGGGCGAGCTGGATCATCGAAGGCTCCGAGATGGCATGGATCTACACCTTGGAGTCCAGGCATGGGACGAGATTCTCGTTGATGTGTGGCGTCGAATTGTTCACGCTCGTAGAAGATCAGCGGGCGAAGAAAGCGAACGATTGCCTGCTGGTGTTTTCATTGGAAGGGTTCTCCCCGGTAGCAGGCGTATACGAAGTTCGTCAGGCGTTCAGTCTGGACTTCGATTTGGATAATGAGGCGCGTGAGGCGGAAGTTCAGCGGCTTGTGAGCGGGATGATTGAGTATTCTAAGGAACGGCTGTCGTTGGCCGACGTCCGTAGAAGTTTTCAGTCCGGTGACCTGGATCGAAAAGGATTTGTTCACTACCGTGCTCGGGAAATCCTTGAAGCCGGATCTGCATGACTCGCGTCCGCGCCCGGTAAAGGATCCTTCACCGGACAGCTATTTCGAAGGGCGTCGCTCTCCGCCGCTGGTTCCCGGATGGCAGACTGCACGTATGGACAGAATGAACCGCACAGCGCTCCACTACGCGGCCCTGGAAAATGATGTTGCCACCGTGGAGGCGCTGCTGGCTGACGGCGCTTCGCCCGATGCCCAGGACAAGGCTGGTTTCACGCCACTACATTTTGCTGCACAGGAATATGCCGTCGCCGCAGCTGCTGCTTTGCTTTATGCCGGCGCCACCGTTGACCTGCAAAACGGCTGGGGCAACACTGCGCTCTTTACTGCTGTTGGTAATTCAAACGGCCGTGGCGAACTGATCAAACTCCTGCGTTCGCACGGAGCTGATCCACACAGCGTCAACGGAAGTGGAAAGACCCCCGTTGGGTTTGCACGACTGATCGGCAATTACGACGTCGCACAGTACTTCACGGACGTAGCTGAATGACCCTCTCGGTCCCACCCCTATCCTGATGCCATGGAAAGAGTGCTGCTCGATCAAGTCATCATGACCGACTATGGCCAGTTCGACCTGTATTGGGCCGGCTATGGCTTCGATGGAATCTTTGAACGCTTCTTCGACGACCAAGTCAATGGCCTGGTCGGGTCGACCAATCCGGATGGAATCTATCTCCACTTCGGTCGACGGTCGGGAGGGTCAGCAGTCCGCGTCGTGCTCTTGGATGAGCCACCAGAGCTAAACCCCGATTCCCCGTGGGAGGACATCGTCGAGGTGTCCTTCACTCTTCCCGAGGGACATCACATGCGGTGGACTTCCTGGGGCGACGAGAACAGCGGTGAACTACGCGACGTGACGCCCGGCAGCTACCGTTTGCGGACCAGCGCCAGAGGCCGCGACGAAGGCCATGACGGAGAATTCTCCGAAGAGGTGGTCGATCATTACCTACTGGAGATGTGGCCAGCTTCGCCGCAGCCGGACGCCATCCTATGCTCCAACAGCAAGGACGCTGAGTACTGGCACAAGACGTGGGGAAGCCGCCGCTGAACACAGGAGTATTTTCTTCAAGAGCGCTGTCCACGCGCGAGCTTTGTGGGCCCGCCGATGAGGTGTCCCTTGCCCTCTGGCTGCGGCAGACCTAACGCCCAGGCTCTCAGAGGAGAGCACCAGAGCGTTCGCTAGAGGATCCTTTGCCGGACAGTGCTCCATGCCACCCGTAACTCCCCGGGTTGTCGTTTTTGCAGTCTCGCATTCCGTATTTCACACTGGTCGGATGCACCCATCGTGGATCCGGATACTTTGTCTTGGGCAAGCCTCATGGCTCGGCCTCGCTGGAGACGTCCTCTACGTAGGTGATGAACTACGACCTAAAAGGCAGCTCGATCTGGAGCATCCGGTCGGGCTACTTCCGTGCCTTGAACGTCCCTACGAAGAAGTCCGAGCAGAGCTTGAAGCGCGCGAGCGTGAGCTGTCCATGGTGCCCGGGACACTGCTTTCAACAGTTCCGCTGGCAACGATTCCGGCGATAGCTGTGGCGACTCAGATGGACTATTGGACTTCACTTGCCGTGCCATGGCTGGCTTCACTTCCCACCAGTGACGTCGACGACACCGTCATCATTGCTATCGAAGAAGCGCCTTGGGCCAGCCAAGCGAGCAGGCATGGCGCCCGTAGACTTCGGCGGAGTAAGAGTGGAACCTAGCCAAGGTCGCCTGACGATCCCTAATTGCCCTGCCTACGAGCGAAAGTGGATCCTTTACCGGGCGCTTTGAAGCGTCCGGAGAGCCACCTACTTACGGACCGGGAGCGCCAGTTGGTCCAACCCTGAGCCAGCTCTGCTCCCAGCGGTTAGTTAACCTTGAAATGGTCAATAACCATACTCGCGAAAGTCTTGATGAACACTCCATCTTCAACTCTGGCCCACCGCTTCTCGACTGCGTCGAGGGGGTACACGAGGAAATTGTTTCGATCAGAATGAACGGCCAGTTCCCGCCCCTTTGAATCCTCGGCGACAACCCATCGAAGAGGAGATACACGGACGAGGAGCTCCCCTAGAGCAACACCAGCGGCGTTTCCGTACAATTCAGCGTCCATCTGCCCGTCCGACGCCTGCCACGTGGCCAGCGCAGTCTCGTAGAAATTGGCAACGCTTTCCGGATCTTCAAGATCCACACCAGAACCTTCAGCAATGTTCACGTAGGCGGCTAGAAACTCCTCATACTCCGAAGTCAGCTCCGAAAAAACCGGCTGCTCATGTTCATCGGTGTTGACCACAGTCTTCTTCCAGTTAAACAAACCCATGCCCAAAGCAAACCATCATCCCGCCCCTACCGGCTAAACCTGCCTCGCGGCCCCTGGCCCAGACGCATCAAGCAAGTTCGCCAAACCCGCAGAGGGCCGCCCAACACTGTAACGTCCCGACGATTGAGTGTCCCGGATCAGGATCCTCTACCGCACGACCAGCAGGGCCTTGAGCGCCTCCACCGTAGCCGTCAGCTCGTCGCCGGGATCCAGGTCGAACTCACCCTTCGCAGACCAAGGATCCAGCCGCTGGAATTCGTTCAGCTCGATGGAGAAATGAATGTGCCCGACGTGCTTCGCGACGAGTCGGAAATCTCCCTCCGGAGAAGTGAACAGTTTGTCGCCATCCCAACCCCGCCAACTGGCTTCGATCTTCTCGAAAAAGGAAAGAAGACGCGACCACCCATCGAGGTCGTAGACCCGTTTGCGGGCGCAGAGCCCTTCGAAGTTGGCTGTGATCAAGAGGTAATCGAAAGTCTCCCGAGAACTAGGTTCCCCTGGCTCTGTACGGAGGTGGAGCGTTCCCTTGTGACCGATGAGTACCTCGTTCATCGAACGGTTGCCGGTTGAGAAGTCATTCGCAGGACGGGCTGTTCGAAGCCCGCCAAGTCGCCGGCCCAGAGGTCGTCTGCCCTGTAGGTCACGAAGCGGAAGGCAGCGGAGGGGTACTCTTCGTCGGGACCGTAATCGACGGACATCCAGGTGTCGATCCGGACGTCCGCAAGGTCAGCGGCAGCTGAGGCGACGCCGCGCCCCAGCATGATGCCCTGGGCGAGGCAGCGGGCCGCCCATTCGCTCGTGCCCACGAAGGCCAACCAAGCAGCAGACCTATCCGCGCCGGCGATCAGCCAATCCAGCGGAAGCTTGTTAATGTAGCCCTCGAATCCGGTGGGACCACCGAGACTTGCCACGCTCGACTGCCGAACATTGTGCAGTTGCGATACGAAAAGCAGACACCCATCCCGAATCGTCAGTCCCTCGTCTAGTTCAGCTTGTATCCGGGGATCCAGGCTGCCTGCCTCTACGAAGGGATGCGCTAAAAGACGAAGGGGTTGCATGGCCTCATTCATCGACTCGATTATCACATAGCCATAGTGCCATTGCCCGAAGCGGAAGCGGCCAACTAAGACCGTTGCTGCATGCCCGTAAGCCGGTCCCCCACCGGCCGTATCGAACGTGTATCGAAGTCCCCGCCGTTCCAGGGCCACTGGATTCCCGTAAGACCCGCCCGCAGAAATGCCCGGTGAAGGTGCCCAAAACGCTACGCGGCTACTTGTCCCACTTCCTTGGAAACGGAACATCGTCGGCGGAACACTTTCCCATCCGAACGGGTCAGGGGAGATAGAGCGCGTACTGGTCGCCTGTCAGCGGCAGTGGGCTGCCGCCGTCGTGGGTTTCTTACCCTTGGTGGACGGGGTGGCGGACAGGGCAGAACTACCCATGGCACTGCTGCCGGTCGACGCCTAGGATGGCAGGGGACCGCTCGGTCCCTTCAGTCACTTTTTTGGGGAAAAGGACCTTACCCATGCCGTTGCCGCGACCTGCCGCAGACCATCCGTTTCAAAGTTCACGGCAGGGGGTGTGGGCTATCCTGGCGGCCGTCGTCCTGATAGCCGCAGGCCTCTTCGCCGGGGCTGCACCTGCCTCGGCCGCAACCTACACCTTCAAGGGAGTGGTCAAGGGAAAACCGACGGCCACGGCAACGGCCACCGTGCTGGGCGACGTGTGGGTGGGTGCGTACACCAATGACGACCGGGCCGACTTCGTTGCTGGTGCTTGGTCCGCTCCCGATGGCTCCTACAGTTTCACCGTGCCGGCTGCAGGCAGCTACAAAATGTGGACCACCTGCAGCAGCGGCCCCTGTTCCGCCACCTACGCCGGCGAGTGGAACGTGAACCAGTCCGGCTCCTACGGTTCGACGCCGGTTGCGGTCACCGATGCTGCCCCCACCACCACTTACAACCCGCAGTTGGAAGCCTTCGGCAGCATGAGCGGCCGGGTCACCAATAAGGCAGGCCAGCCGCTGACAGCAGTGTCCGTCTCAGCCTCGCCCAGCGGCGGCGGACAAGTAAGCAGCACGAAGCCCGATGCCAACGGTTACTTCACCCTCACCAAGATCCCGCCCAACCAGGCGTACATCAGCGTCCGGGACGAATCAGGCCAGCGCCTCTATCTGGAGCAGTACTGGACCGGCACCGGCACCGTAGACACCTACACGGCGGCTACCGTACCGTCGGGCGTCGCCTGGACCAACGTGAACTTCGTCCTCAAGGATGAAACCATCATCGAAGCCACGGTGACAGACACCGCTGGCGCGCCGATCGCCGACGTCGGCTACATTCCGTGGGTCTACAACGACGCAACGGGAGCCTGGGACGGACCCCAAATGGGCCCCCTCACCTCTGATGCGCAAGGCAAGATCTACTGGCGCATGGCGGTGGGCAAGAAGTACAAGCTCTGCGTCTCGGACACTTTCTACGATGGCACGCCCCGCGAAAAGCGTTACAAGTCCGAGTGCTACGACAACACCCCCACCAAGGACACGGCCACTGTCCTGACGGCAACCGCTGCTGGTCAACGCGTGAAGCTGACCATGCAGCTGGACGTAGCGGGTCTGTCGTTGGCGCCCGGCAAGCCCTTCGTGTACGGCTCAGCCCAGGCAGGGCAAACACTTACCGTTGACCCCGGCGTATGGGGCCCCGCTCCGGTAGCCCTGGCCTACCAGTGGCAGCGCTCCACTGACGGTACCGAACTGCAGGACATCGCAGGTGCTACCGCGCCTACCTATGTGCCCACCGCTGCCGACGCCGGGTATGACATCTGGGCAAGAGTATCGGGTTCCAAGGCCGGGTATGCTCCGCACTACGACACGGTGCACGCCGGTAAATCGGGCGCCGAGGCTGTCACGGCCTCCAAGCCCTTCACTATCCTGGGTACGCCCAGCGCCGGAAATACCCTGACCGTGGACCACGGCATTTTGACCCCCGCGCCCGACTTTGGCCCCTATTACGACTGGTTCGTCAACGGCGTCCAGGACTACAGGTCGAACCTGAAAACTTTCGTCCTGCAGGCCTCAGACGCCGGCAAAAAAGTCACGGCCCGGCTCAGCGTCCACGACTGGCCGCTCCAGCCGTACTACGGCCAGGCCTCCGTCACTGTTGCTGCAGGTACTTTGACTGCTCCGGTCCCCACGGTTTCGGGGACGGCGAAGGTTGGTTCGGCGTTGACGGCTGTTCCCGGGGCATGGGGTCCGGCTCCGGTGACGTTGGCGTATCAGTGGTTCCGCAGCGGTGTCGCGGTGACCGGTGCTACGTCAGCCTCCTACACCTTGGCTGCGGCTGACCTCGGCAAGACCATGACAGTCCGGGTCACGGGTTCCAAGACCGGATTTACGACGACGGCGAAGACCTCCGCCGCAACTGCCGCCGTCGCGGCGGGCACGCTGACTGCGCCCACTCCCACCATCTCGGGAACCAAAACAGTGGGCAGCACGCTCACCGCGACCCCCGGCGCGTGGGGACCCGCTCCGGTGACGCTGGCGTATCAGTGGTTCCGGAGCGGTGTTGCGGTGACAGGGGCTACGTCAGCTACCTACACCTTGGCTGCTGCTGACCTCGGCAAGACCATGACAGTCCAGGTGACCGGAACGAAAGCCGGGTTTACGACGGCGGCGAAGACCTCCGCTGCGACTGCTGCGGTGGCAGTGGGAACGTTGACCGCTCCGGTGCCGACGGTGTCAGGGACGGCGAAGGTTGGTTCAGCGCTGACGGCTGTTCCCGGGGCGTGGGGTCCGGCCCCGGTGACGCTGGCGTACCAGTGGTTCCGGAGCGGTGTTGCGGTAACAGGTGCTACTTCTGCTTCCTACACCTTGGCTGCAGCTGACCTCGGCAAGACCATGACGGTCCGGGTGACCGGGTCCAAGACCGGATTTACGACGGCGGCGAAGACCTCCGCTGCGACTGCTGCCGTGGCGGCGGGCACCTTGACTGCGCCCACTCCCACCATCTCAGGAACCAAAACAGTAGGCAGCACACTTACCGCGACCCCCGGCGTGTGGGGCCCTGCTCCGGTGACGTTGACCTACCAGTGGTTCCGTGGAAGCACTGCCATTTCAGGCGCCACCGCCCAGACCTACAAACTGGTCGCCGCGGACAAGGGAAGCGCCATCAAAGTACGCGTGACGGGCACCAAAACTGCGTACACCACACTGGCCCGCTACTCTGCGGCCACGGCACTGATCGGCTGATCCGCGACCATCGACTGAGCCGCGAACGCCGGGAGGACCCGCGGAACAACCTTGCCTGGAGAGGCCTCCCCCTGCCTGGAGTTAGTGGGTAGCCTGCACCTCTATCCGAGGTTTTCCTTCAGCAACGCACGGTGCTCGACGGCGGCAGTCGAGTGGAGCGCGCGGCCGGCCTCGGTCAGCTCCAGGAACAACGAACGGCGGTCATCCACGCAGGTTTGGCGCGAGACCAGGCCCGCCTTCTCCAGCCGGTCAACAACCTTGGAAACTGCACTTTGCGTCATGGGGGTGCGCTCTCCCAACGCCTTCATCCGGCATGCAGACTCTTCGCTTTCGGCCACGAGATCCAGGATTTCGAACTCGTTCAGGCCGATGTCGAACTTGGCTTCCAGGGCGCGGTCGATAGCTCCCGCGGTACGGAAGTAGGAGTTTTGGATGCTGCGCCACTGCTCAACCAGCTGACGGTCATGCGTCGTTGCCATGCCCTGATTCTAGTTCATTACGCCATTTGAATCCACGTCATAAGATTCTTCGTCATTCAATGACACATCATCGTAGTCCTTGTCATTGAATGACGCGTCATATAGATTGATCGCATGACATCACCCACCACCCTCAAAACTTCCACCGAGCCACCCTTGGTTTCAGCCGTCCGCTGGACGCGGGCACAGTGGCTGCTGCTGATGGTTGTTTGCACCGTCCTGGCCCTTGATGGGCTGGATGTCTCCATGGTTGGCGTCGCCCTGCCTTCCATCGGACAGGAACTCAACCTCGGAACCGATTCCCTGCAGTGGATCGTCTCCGCCTACGTCCTTGGCTACGGGAGCCTGTTGCTCCTCGGCGGCCGACTCGCGGACCTGTTGGGCCGCCGTCGAATCTTCCTCATTGCGCTGACAGTGTTCGCCGCAGCGTCGCTCCTGGGCGGGTTGGTGGACGATCCCGCCATCCTCATCGCCACAAGGTTCATCAAGGGCCTCGCGGCCGCTTTCACTGCACCCACCGGATTCTCCATCATCACCACCAACTTCGCGGAGGGACGCGAGCGCAACAAGGCGCTGTCCATCTTCACCACGTTCGGTGCCAGCGGTTTCTCGCTGGGCCTGGTGGTGGGCGGGCTGATGACCAGCCTCAGCTGGCGTTGGACGTTCCTGGTCTCGGTGCCCATCGCGGTGGTGGTTGTCCTGTTGGGCATCAAGTTCATTCCCAAGGACAAGCCGTCCGTTGAAGACAGCGGGCACGACATCTGGGGTGCAGTGACCCTGGCGCTGGGCATGCTTGGCCTCGTGTACACCTTGGTGTCAGCACCGGAACAAGGCTGGGGATCTGTGGCAACAATCGCCGGATTCGCAGTCTCCGTTGCCGTACTGGCAGCCTTCGCGGTGATCGAGAACAAGGTCAAGCACCCGCTGATCCGCTTCAGCATCCTCAAGGAAGGCTGGGTAGCCCGGGCAAACCTCAGCGCGGTGGGGCTGTTCGGGTCCTACCTGAGCTTCCAGTTCATCGTCACCATGTACCTGCAGTCCGTCCTGGGCTGGACGCCGCTGGGAATGGCATTGGCCCTGCTGCCGGCGGGCTTGTTGGTGGCGACCAGTGCACCCTTCGCGGACCGGCTCATCGAGAAGTTCGGTGCGACGCAGCTGATCTTGACGGGCCTCACGGCACTCGGCCTGGGCTACGTGCTGTTCCTCCGCGTGGGCACCACGCCGAATTACGTTCTGGACATCCTGCCGTCGGTGGTCCTCCTGGGCATCGGCTTCGCGCTGGCCTTCCCGTCCATCAACGTCCAGGCCACGGCCGGAATCAAGGACTCCGAACAGGGTCTCGCCGCCGGCCTGATCCAAACGAGCACCCAGGTGGGAGCGGCGCTGGTCCTGGCCGTCACCACGGCCCTGGTCAGCGGCCACGGTCAAGCCGCCGGGACCGTCAGCGCCCAGGCGATGCTGGAACAGTACCGTCCGGGACTGATCCTGAGTGCCGCCGTCGCCATCGCCGCCTTGCTGGTGGCCGCGGCACCGAAACGACGCCGCATCCGCAGCTAATACCCGCGTTGTTGTACAGGTAATGCCCTAATACGTCCGCATTAGGGCATTACCTGTACAGAATCTCCCCTGTACACCTCCGCCAAATGGAGGTCGAATGGGATGCATGAGGAACTACCTCACCGAGTACAGGCACGAACTGCAGCGCACCTTCACGGGAACGTCGGGCACGCCTCCGGAGTGGGTGCCGCGCCTCGCAGACGGGAACGACGCCGGATATCACCTTCCGGGGTCGGCTGTCTGGGCGGTGCATGGCCATGTGGCCACCATCGTGGCCGGGATCCGGGTCTTGTTGATGCAGGCCCTCCATCCAGGTGCGCTGGCTGGGGTGTACGAGCATTCGGGGTTCCAGAAAGACCCCCTGGGCAGGCTCGCCAACACCGTGCGATGGATCTTCACCGTGACCTATGGCTCCACCGAGGCCGCCGAAGCCGCAACCTCCCGTGTCCGGAAGATCCACGAACGCGTCCGCGGGACCTACATGGATGGCAACGGAGTCCAACGACAGTACGCCGCCAATGATCCCGAACTCCTCCGCTGGGTCCATGTCACCTACGCGGAGTCCTTCATCACCGCCAACAGGATCTGGGGCCGGCCGATCCCTGGCGGTCCGGATGCTTATGTCCGCGAGTGGGCAGCAGCGGGACGGCTCATGGGAGTGACCGATCCCCCGCTCACCGAGGCCCAGGTCCACGACGAACTGGAGCAGTGGTACGCCTCCGGGATCCTGCGGGCCGATGAGCGTCTGGCCGAGACGGTGTCGTTCATCCGTTACCCACCGTTGAGCCCGCTGCTCCAGCCTGGTTACCGCATCCTGTTCGCGGCCGCCGTCGCGAGTCTTGAACCCAAGTATCGAGACCTGCTCGGCCTTCGTCCCGCCCGGCTTGGTCCCGTGCGCCTGCCCGTCATCTCGGCGGCACGGGGCGTGCTGGGGATGGTACGTTTTGCCTTGGGCTCCCGTGGTCCGAGCGAGCAAGCGGCCCGCCGAAGGTTGCAAAGGCTGGGCTACGCGGAAGCTTAAAAGCGAAAGCCAACCCCTCGACGCAAGCCCACGTTATATGGGCCCGCCGAGGGGTTGGCTTTCAACCTTTTCGCGCGTGCTTTCAGCCGAGAGCTCACCCCTCGGCGCATGCCCTTAGATCAAGTGATCGGACAAGTGGTTCGGCGTGCCGAAGCGGTGGGCCGTGATGGACACAGCTTGCTCGCGGAGGAACGGCAGCATCTCGATCCGACCGGCCTGCGTTACGTCGCCGTGGTAGACCGCGACGTCCGGACGGCCACCCATGGCTGCGCTCAGCGCGGCGAAGTCGCCACCGATCAGGCGGATCCGGCCGGCGTCGAAGCTGGCCGCACGGGCCAGCCACGCGGCGTCGTCCTCGATCCGGACGCTGACGCCCAGGTTCGCGAACACGGTGACCACAGCGTCGGGAAGTACGACGGCGGAGCTCACCGTCAGCTTCGAGCCCGCCACTGCACCGGCTGCTACGACGCGCAGCAACTCAGCGAGCCGCTCGCCTTCGGAGAGGCGGATGGTGACGGGGAGGGAGCGGTAGCGGAAGACGTTGCGCTCTGCGGACAGGGCGGAGACGTCCTTGCTGGTGCCGAACTCGGACTCCCATGCTGCGGCGTCGCTGAAGAGTGACTGCTGCAGGATCTGAAGCTCGTCAGCCGTCACATCAGCGGACTTTGCAGCAGAGAGCAGCTGCGCGGCCGCACCCTGGAGCACGGTGCCACGCTTGGCCTTGGCTTCGGCGGGAAGCCAGCTGCCGAGGCCGATCAGGTAGTTGGGTCCACCGGCCTTGGTTCCGGCACCAACAGCCGACTTCTTCCATCCACCGAACGGCTGGCGCTGGACGATCGCACCGGTGATGCCACGGTTGACGTACAAGTTGCCCGCCTGGATGGTGTCCAGCCAGACGCCCATTTCGGCCGAGTCCAGGGAGTGCAGGCCGGCGGTGAGGCCGTACTCGATCTCGTTCTGGATGGCGATGGCTTCTTCGAGGGTCTCGGCGGTCATGACGCCCAGCACCGGGCCGAAGAACTCGGTCAGGTGGAAGTAGGAGCCACGCTTGATGCCCGAGCGGATGCCCGGGGACCACAAGCGGCCGGTTTCGTCGAGGCGCTCAGGCTTGACTGCCCAGGTTTCGCCGTCGCCCAGGGTGGTGAGGGCGTTCAGGAGCTTGCCGTTGGCGGCCTCGATGATCGGCCCCATCTGGGTGGTGGCATCTTCCGGGTAGCCGACGGTCAGTGAGCGGGCAGCGTCGATCAGCTGGTTGTGGAAGCGGGCGCTCTTGGCAACCGAACCGACCAGGATCACCAGTGAGGCAGCCGAGCACTTCTGGCCGGCGTGACCGAAGGCCGAGTACACGACGTCCTTGGCAGCGAGGTCCAGGTCGGCACTCGGGGTGACGATGATGGCGTTCTTGCCGGAGGTCTCCGCGAGCAGCGGCAGGTCCTGGCGGAAGGAACGGAACAGCTCAGCGGTTTCGTAGCCACCGGTGAGGATGACCCGGTCAACGCTCGGGTGCGACACCAGCTGGGTGCCCAGCTCACGTTCTTCAAGCTGCACGAGTGCCAGCACTTCGCGCGGCACACCGGCTTCCCACAGCGCATCCACCATGACCGAACCGGAGCGGCGGGCCTGCTTTGCAGGCTTGATCACGACGGCGGAACCTGAGGCGAGCGCTGCGAGCGTCGAGCCTGCGGGGATCGCCACCGGGAAGTTCCACGGCGGTGTCACCACGGTGAGGTTGGCTGGGACGAACGTGGCGCCGTCGACCGTTTCCAGGTCCTTGGCGCGCTCGGCGTAGTAGTGCGCGAAGTCGATCGCTTCGCTGACCTCGGGGTCGCCTTGGTCGATGGTCTTGCCGGTTTCGGAAGCCATGACCTCCAGAAGCTCGGCACGGCGGGCTTCGAGGACTTCGCCGGCGCGGTGCAGGATGGCTGCGCGCTCGGCAGCCGGACGGGCGCCCCAGGCCTTGCCGTGATCGACGGCGGTGGCGATGATCCGGTCCAGCTGGGCGGCGTCGGAGACCTTGGTGGACTCGACGATCATGTCGCCTGCGGTGGAACCGGGGATGCGGCTGAGGATGTCACGGCCCCATGCACGGTTGGCAGGGAGGGCCGGGTCAGTGTCGGGAGTGTTGCTGAAGCCCTCGAGCGGCGCGGGCTCGGCCGGGAGGCGGCGATCCTGCTTGCGGTTGGGGCCCGGGACCTCGGCCGTCATGCCGGCCAGGGAATCCAGGAAGCGCTTCTGCTCGCGCTTGAACAGGGCTTCATTTTCGCTCAGTTCGAAGACAGCGGACATGAAGTTTTCCTGGCTGGCGCCTTCTTCGAGGCGGCGGATCAGGTATGCGATGGCGACGTCGAACTCGCCCGGGTGGACCACCGGTGTGTAGAGCAGGAGGCTGCCGACGTCCTTGCGGACCGCGGTGGCCTGGCCGGTTGCCATGCCCAGGAGCATTTCGAACTCGATGCCCTTGGTGACGCCACGTTCCTTGGCCAGCAGCCAGGCGAAAGCGACGTCAAAGAGGTTGTGGCCTGCGACGCCGATGCGGACTGCGTCAACGCGCTCCGGGGTGAGGGCGTAGTTGATGACGTTCTTGTAGCTGGTGTCCGAGTCCTGCTTGGTACCCCAGGTGGCCAGCGGCCAGTCATGCAGGGAGGCTTCAACCTGCTCCATGGGAAGGTTGGCACCCTTGACCACGCGGACCTTGATGGGGGCACCGCCCTGGGCACGGCGGGCAGTCGCCCATTCCTGCAGTTCCTGCATGGCACCGAGCGCGTCCGGGAGGTAGGCCTGGAGGACGATGCCGGCCTCGAGGTTCTTGAACTCGGGCATGTCCAGGATGCGCTTGAACACCGCGATGGTCATGCTGAGGTCCTTGTATTCCTCCATGTCCAGGTTGATGAACTTGGGCTTGGGGAAGGACGCTGCGAGGCGGTAGAGCGGGGTGAGCTTCTCCACTACGTGGTCGACGGCTTCGTCGAAGGCCCAGGGGGAGTGCGGTGCAACGGTGGAGGACTCCTTGATGGAGACGTAGTCCACATCTTCGCGGGCAAGGAGCTTCAGGGTGCCTTCCAGGCGGCGCTGCGCTTCGTGCTCACCCAGGACGGCTTCGCCCAGGAGGTTCACGTTCAGGTGCACACCGTCCTGGCGGATCTTGGCGATGGCCGGGCCGAGCTTGGCGTCCGTGGCATCCACGATCAGGTGGCCCACCATTTCGCGGAGCACACGACGGGCGATCGGGATGACAACCTGCGGGACGATCGGGGCCATGACGCCGCCAACGCGGACAGCGCTGCGCATGTACCACGGGAGGAACTTGGGGACCTTCGGAGCCAGTTCGGCGAGTTTACGGCCGGCGACCGACAAGTCCTCGGGGCGGATGACGCCGTCGACGAATCCAACCGTGAAGTCCAAGCCGTTCGGGTCCTTCAGGACGCCGGCGAGGCGCTGGGCGGACACGTCGACCGGGATCTTGCTGGCTTCGGTCAGCCAGTGGCGGACCAAGGCAATGGCTTCCTGGGCCAAAGCGTCGAACTGTCCGGAATCCTGGGTGCTCGGGGCGGTGGCATCCGGGATGGTGCTGGTCATGGGGGCTCCTTCTGAGACGGAGAAGTTTGTTTGTTTCCATCAGTATGGATCTACAATCACGTTAGGAAAAGCGATCTTTTCTGACGAATATTGATTACCCTTCCCGATGCTTTGGAGGCCACCGTGCTGGACGTCCGCAGACTGCGTTTGCTGCACGAACTAAAGATCCGCGGAACCCTCGCGGAGGTGGCTGACGCGATGCAGTACAGCCCGTCTTCAGTGTCCCAGCAGTTGACCTTGCTGGAGAAGGAAGCGGGGGTCGAATTGCTCCGGAAAGCAGGGCGCCGCGTGCAACTGACGCCCCAGGCCGAAATCCTGGTGGCACACACTGCCGCACTGCTGGAGACCCTGGAGCGGGCAGAAACCGAACTCGCGGCATCGCTCTCCATGGTCACAGGGACGGTCCGCTTGGCCGTCTTCCAATCCGCCGCCTTGGCACTCCTTCCGGACTTCCTCAGCATCATGCGCCAGGAGTACCCGGAGGTGCGCGTGGAAATGACCCAGCGCGAACCCGAAACAGCCCTCTATGAAACGTGGGCGCGGGACTTCGACCTGGTGGTGGCCGAGCAATACCCGGGCCACGCGGCCCCGCACCACAGCGGCCTGGACCGCGTCATCCTCACCAGCGACGCCATCCGCCTGGCCACTCCCCCAGTGGGACTCGGCGGCGAGACCGTTTCCTCCCTTGCGGACACCGCGTCGATGCCGTGGGTCATGGAGCCCCGGGGTGCCGCTTCCCGGCATTGGGCAGAGCAGGCCTGCCGCTCGGCCGGCTTCGAACCCGACGTGCGTTATGAAACAGCCGACCTTCAAGCCCAGATCCGGCTCATCGAATCCGGGAACGCCGTGGCCCTGATGCCGGACCTCGTCTGGACGGGGCGCACGCGGACGGTTCAGCTGCTGGATCTTCCAGGCCTGCCGAAACGAACCGTCTTCACCTCCACCAGGACCGCCGGCCGCATCCATCCCGCCACAGCGGCGTGCCGCGAAGTGCTGGAACGGGTGGCGGCAGCACAGCAGCTGGATGCCGAGCAACAGGCGGACGCTGACTAGCCCGGCTCCATGCGACGGCGTCCGGGAACGCAAAAGGCCCCAGTCCGAAGACTGGGGCCAACCGCGGAGAATGGGGGATTTGAACCCCCGAGGGCGTTAACCCAACACGCGTTCCAGGCGTGCGCCATAGGCCGCTAGGCGAATTCTCCTTGCTTCCGATTCGAAAGCAGATACTACTGTACCTGAGAATTTCGGCATCGTGTAATCGGGCCGTTTGGGCGCCCTTGGACCGGCTTGGCGAAGTGCCGCTTAACGGAAAAATGGACGCCCCCAACGCGCCCATTCTTGCGGTATCACCGTTGAGCCACCGGGTCCGGCCCCTCGCCCCCAGGCCCCGCAGCTCACAATCTTGAGATTGCCCCAATCGGTGTACATACCCATGGTCCGCTGCCGCCTATGGATTTGCAATGGCTGAGACCTGTTTGTAGCCGAAGTTACTGACAAAATGTCCCCATGACGCAGCTTCATGCTTTGGTGGTTTACGTACCGGAGACTCACATTGAAGAGTGAACGGCTGGCGGTGATTCGCGCAGCCCAGCCACCCGCCGTCGAGCGTTTTCCACACCCCCTTCGGGCCGATTCGAACCCCGAAGTAAGTTCGGGTAAGCTTGTCGACGGCCCCTCATGTGGCGTCATCCTGTTGAACTCCCCCAGGACCGGAAGGTAGCAAGGGTAGATGGGCTCTGGCGGGTGCATGAGGGGTCACTTACTTTAAATGTCAGTCCCTATAGGTAGGTTTCCCCTGTGACTGTTACAACTGCCCTGTACCGCAGGTATCGCCCGGACTCTTTCGCGGACGTTATCGGGCAGGAACACGTCACAGAGCCGCTGATGACGGCTCTCCGGAAGAACCGCGTGAACCACGCCTACCTCTTCTCCGGCCCCCGCGGCTGTGGCAAGACCACCTCTGCGCGCATCCTCGCCCGCTGCCTGAACTGCGCCGAGGGCCCCACTGACACCCCCTGCGGCAAGTGCCCCAGCTGCATCGAACTCGCCCGCGGCGGCTCCGGCTCGCTCGATGTCATCGAGATCGACGCCGCCAGCCACGGTGGCGTCGACGACGCCCGCGACCTTCGTGAACGCGCAACCTTCGCTCCCGTCCGGGACCGCTACAAGATCTTCATCATTGACGAGGCCCACATGGTCACGTCGGCAGGCTTCAACGCGCTCCTGAAGATCGTCGAAGAGCCACCGGAACACATCAAGTTCATCTTTGCCACCACCGAGCCGGACAAGGTCATCGGGACCATCCGCTCCCGCACGCACCACTACCCCTTCCGGTTGGTGCCGCCCGAGCCGCTCATGCAGTACCTCGAGCTCCTCTGCCAGCAGGAAAACGTTCCGGTCGCTCCCGGCGTGCTTTCGCTGGTGATCCGCGCGGGTGGCGGCTCTGTCCGCGACACCCTCTCCGTGTTGGACCAGCTCATGGCGGGCGCCGGACCCAACGGGCTGGACTACGAACTCGCCGTCGCGCTGCTTGGCTACACGCACGCTTCCTTGTTGGACGACATCGTTGATGCCGTCGCCGCCGCCGATGCCGCTACTGTGTTCCGGGCCGTGGACCGCGTCATCCAGACCGGCCACGATCCCCGGCGCTTCGTCGAGGATCTGCTGGAACGCTTCCGCGACCTCATCATCGTCCAGGCGATGCCCGAGAGCGCGCAGGCGATTCTCCGCGGGATGCCCGCCGACCAGATCGCGCGTATGCGCAACCAGGCAACCAACCTGGGCGCAGCCGAACTCTCACGGGCAGCGGACGTCACCAACACGGCGCTCACCGAGATGACCGGCGCCACCTCGCCTCGGCTGCACCTTGAACTGCTGTGCGCGCGCATCCTCCTGCCCAGCGCTGAACAGACCGAGCGGGGCATTGCGGCCCGCATCGACCGCGTGGAACGTCGCCTGAATTACACGGGCGACGGCGGCGCGCCAGCTGTTGCTGCTGGCCAGGCTGCCGCTGCTGCTGGCCAGCCTGCTGCCGCGCCTGTTGCACAGTCGACGCCGGTCCCCGCCTCCGCGCCAGTGGCACCGGCTGCCGTTGAACCGACCCCGGCCGCACCGGTACCCCCTGCAGCGACGCCCGTTCCAGTACCGGCCGCTGAGGCTGGGGCGCGTGAGGCCATCACAGCGCCACGGGTGTCCACCAACGACTGGCCTGTTGAGGACCGCCAGGCATCCGGTCGCGCTCCGCAGGCTGCTGAATCCGTGGCGGCTCCGGCCCTTGCGGATCGGGTCCAGGAACCAACCTCACAGCCCGAGCCTGTACAAGCGCCGACGCCAGCACCATCCCAAGCAGCACCACCCGTTCAAGCACCACCCGTTCAAGCTCCACCCGTTCAAGCCCCAGCCGTTCAAGCCCCAGCCGTTCAAGCTCCAGCGCAAGCTGCGGCCCAGGCGCCGGCTCCGCAGCCCGCTCAAACGGCAGGACCTGCTGCTTCTGGGGGACCTGCGGCTTCCGGAGGCAGCGGCGATGTTGAGGCCTTGCGCCGCGCATGGCCGGATGTCCTGCAGACGTTGACCAAGATCAAGCGCAGCACGTGGGCGCTCGTGGAACCGAACGCCCAAGTGGCGCAGTTCGACGGGCAGGTGCTGACTCTCGCGTTCACCACGGGCGGCCTTGCCGGCGCGTTCGGACGTGCGGACCACTCCGAGAACCTTCGCCAGGCAATCCACAAGACCCTCGGCATCGACTGCCAGATCGTGGCAGTCGCTGGCGGCAACAGTTCAGCGAGCTCTGAGCCAAACCCAAAAGCGCCTACTAGCCGGGAAACTCCGGCTGCTTCATCGTCAACAAGCGCCCCGGCGTCGGCTGATGATGAATCGCCAGCAGGCAACGCATCGTCAGCAGCGTCGTCGTCAGCAGAATCGCGACCAGCCCCGGTTTCAGCTGTCGACTCCGCTTGGGGTCTTGCCCCCGCCAGCCCTGCGGCTGCAGGGACAACGTCAGCGACCACTCCGTTGCCGACGGAATCCACCCCGCCGGAAATGCCCGCGACGGCGGCGGCACCAACCACTCCTGCAGCAACAGCGACGGCGTCGGTAAATGCACCAACCACTGCGGCAGCACCCGTTCCTTCGCAGTCGACCCCAACGCCTGCCCCGGGCACAGCTGCGCCGGCGGGCACCCCTGCACCAGCTGGAACCTCGGCACCTTTGAGCACCGAGTCCACCGGCGACTATTCGTACCCTGACGACGATTGGGGTCCCCCACTCGACGAGGATGCCCCTCCGCTGGATGAAGAGCCTCCGGCAGACTGGGAACCCCCATCCGGTTATGGCCAACAACAAAGCCCTGCCCCGGCTGCTGCAGCTGGCAGCCAGCGGCCCGCCGTCAACCAAGCGCCGGTGAACCAATCCCCGGCCAACCAACCACCGGCCAACCAGGCACCGGCGGCATCTTCCACGACCCCGACAGCCGCAGCTTCGGGCGCAGGGGGCAGCACCGCGGTCGCGGCATCATCCGCCGACCCGTGGTCCAGGGCTGTGGAGCAGGCGCCGGGCACCTGGGTAGTGGGCACGGAATCCAACGTGGGCAAGCAGCCCGCCACGGCATCGGAAGTCGTCGAGCAGGCAACGGAGGCTCCGGATTACGAGCCAGCTGCAGCCCAGGTTCCGGAGAGCACCAACGGAGCGTACGGCCACCCAACCAATGCCGAGCAGAACCCAAGCTCCAGTTGGGACGTCGCACCGGCGTCGAGCTGGCCTGCAACGCAATCCATGCCCGCCCCCGCAAGCGGCAGCATCCCGGCAGGCAGCAACCCGGGGGCCGGCAACGTTCCCGCAGTGTGGCCGTCCTTGGCGACGCAACCTGAGGAAGCGCATGGTTCGGTTGCGACGCTCGAGGAGGACGCGCCGTCGGGCAATCCCAACGGCCGTCAGAGCCTGTACCAGCGCCTGACGAACAGTCCTGAAGCCCAAGCCGGTCGTGTCCAAGCACCCGTGCGGACCCAGGCAGCGCCGGCCACCGTGGCTGAGGATATCCCCAGCCCGGAGGACGAAACCATCGAGGAATCGAGGGTCTTTGGTCGGGCTGCGGTGGAGCGTATTCTGGGCGGAAAGCTGATCGAAGAGCGCGCCTTGGACGGTTCTCCTCTGCAACCCCGCTGACTCCAGCATTGATTTCAAACAAATGAGGACATTGTGTACGAAGGTGCAGTTCAAGAGCTGATTGATGAGCTCGGCCGACTTCCCGGTGTGGGCCCGAAATCGGCGCAGCGCCTGGCATTCCATATCCTTGAGGCCGATCCCGAGGATATGAAGCGCCTCGTCACGGCCATCACCACGGTCAAGGAACGCGTGAAGTTCTGCAGTGTCTGCTTCAACGTGACCGAGCAGGAAACGTGCAATATCTGCCGCGACCCGCGCCGTGATACGTCGGTGATCTGCGTGGTTGAGGAGTCCAAGGACGTTCTGGCCGTTGAGCGTACGCGGTCCTTCCGCGGGCGCTATCACGTGCTGGGCGGGGCCATCAATCCCATTGCTGGAGTTGGTCCCGAGCAGCTGAGGATCCGGGAACTCCTGACACGCCTCAACGACGGCGCCATCCAGGAAATCATCATCGCCACGGACCCGAACCTTGAGGGCGAGGCCACGGCGACGTACTTGGCGCGCATGCTCAAATCGATCGGGATCACCGTGACGCGGCTGGCCTCAGGCCTCCCTGTCGGTGGGGACCTTGAGTACGCCGACGAGGTCACGCTCGGCAGGGCCTTCGAGGGCAGGCGCAACGCACTGTTGTAGTCTCACAATCACAACAACACCGTGATGGGGGTCCCGTGCGAGAGCTTGTGTACTACGTTGCCGTCAGCCTGGATGGATACATTGCCGGTCCCGGAGGCGAGTTCGACGCATTTCCGGTTGAGGGCGACCATATGGACGCACAAAATGAACGTTTCTCTGACGCCATACCTACGGCGATTGCCGACGCCATGGGCATCGAGCGCAGCGGGACGATGTTCGACACCGTATTGATGGGTTGGAACACCTACGCGGTAGGCCTGCCTTTTGGCATGACCAGCCCGTATCAGCATCTGCGGCAGGTGGTCTTTTCCCGGACTCGGTCCGAGGCTGACATCCCGGGAGACCACCCGAACCTTGCGCTGACCTCCGAAGATCCGGTGGAGGTCGTACGCCGGTTGAAATCCGAGCCAGGAGAATCGATCTGGCTGTGTGGTGGCGGCAAGTTGGCCACTGTGCTCTCCGGTGAGATCGACAGGCTTGTGCTCAAACGAAGCCCGCTGCTCTTTGGCGATGGCATACCGCTCTTTGCGCCCGGCGCCTACCAGCCCAGCGCCTTCAAGGAGGTCTCCACGACGGAGTTCGCGTCGGGCGTCGTGATCTCGGAGTACGCGCGCCAAGACGCTAGCCGGAACCCGAACTAGCATTCTGCCGTCGCGCCATCAGCCAGCGACCCGGCGCCAGGACCACTGCGGCCGCCAAGGCCTGGAGCGCGAGACCGGTCAGGAATACGGGCACCGAAGGAGCGAGTCCCGCGCTTGATTCCCCGCCGAGGCATGGGACCTCGCGGGAGGGCCCGTCGACAGCCCACTGAAGTCCGGACAATACCCACCCGATCTCATTGTCTGTGGCCACGAAGCCGGCTCCGACGCTGCCCAACAGCAAAGCGGGGTTGGACGCTGCCACCCAGGCCACCCGATCCGTGTGCGCCACTTCCACCGGGCGGAGATCGCCCACGCACTGGTAGGAGACGACTCTGCCTGAGTCGTCCCGCTCCACGTTTACAGGCACGGAAGCCTGATCCATGGCGGTGGTTGCAGGAAGCAGCATGAGGGTGACCGCAACGTTTCCAACGCAAAGGAACGCCACCAACACCACAGCCAACGCCATGCCGGGCGCCGCGCTGGCGAACAACGCCCGCGAACCAGAACCGATCAGCCCGAACAGGGCTGCTTCCAGGACAATCACGACGACGGCGGCACCGACCAGCGCGATCGGACCGCCGACGCCGATGCCCACCACGAGCAAAGCAACGCACGCCGGCACGGCCAGGGCCACACCCCTCATGGCTCCTGCCAGCAGCAATTCCAGAACGCTTCCGCCCGCATGGCGGAAGCCCCAGCCGGTTCCCAATATGGCGGTCATCAACGCCAGGAACGCGGCCATGATCAACAAGACGGCGCCGGCCACCGTACTTTGGAACCACCCGTTGGATTCTCCCCAGCTGACGAAACCGACGGCCATCCCCCATGAGAGTGCCACCCCGGCCGCGCTGGCAACCCAGAACCACCACGAAGCGAGGGATTGGCGGGCGATCTGCCATGCCTGGGCAACAACATTTGTGAACACCGCACGGGTACGGGCAGGCGAATCCGGCCCAGTCCGCGGAGCATCGGGAACCCGCCGCTGATCATCGATCATCCCGCCACCGATGACCTCATACTCGGGCTCATTCCATCCCGGACCCGAACTGCCCGGATGGTCAGGGACGCCAGCCATCGCCTCTCGCACTCCTCATGAATTGGATGGTACGCCGGGCAGGCCCGGGAGCAATACGTGCCGCCCGCTTCTACGTTCACAGTCTGGACCCAGCGGGAGGTGGCAGCATGGGTGCATGGTCCGTGTTCCCGGCTTTCCCGAGTCCTTCCGTCGTCCCAAGCCCATCAAGCCCAAGCCAGGCCAGGAATCGGTGTGGGATTACCCACGGCCGCCCAAGGTTGAACCACGCCCGGAACGGATCGTGGTTCGGCTTGGCGGCCAGGTGATTGCGGACTCCACCGATTCCGTGAGGGTTTTGGAAACCAGCCATCCACCGGTCTACTACCTGCCGTTGGATGCCTTTCCCCCGGGTGTCCTCATTCCCCGGGAAGGCACCAGCTTCTGCGAGTTCAAAGGAGAGGCATACTATTTCGACGTCGTTGCCGGCGGAAGGATAGTTTCCCGTGGCGGGTGGACCTACCCGAGGCCAGCCAGGGGTTTCGAGGCCCTCAGCAGCCGGGTGGCCCTCTACCCGGAGCCTATGGATTCCTGTGAGGTGAACGGCGAGCAGGTGACCTTCCAGGACGGCAGCTTCTACGGCGGCTGGATCACCCAGCAGATCGTGGGCCCATTCAAGGGTGGTCCAGGCACGTCCGGGTGGTAGCCAACGCAGGCGGCCGCTATGTGGTCACAATTCCTATCAGCCATGCACGCGGCGATAAACTGGGCAAATAAGCTACGCTGGCGTGCTCAAATTTGAAATTGGCATGCCGCGTTCGAACCCTATTGATGCAGTGAGGGTGCGCGCATGACTATGCCCACTACCGAAGTGAAGATCGAAGAGCTCTCCAACGAGGCTGCCATTACCAAGCAGCTGATCGTTCAGAAGTTCGGCGGTTCCTCGGTTGCCGATGCCGATGGCATCAAGCGGGTCGCACAGCGTGTCGTGGATGCGCAGAAGGCCGGCAACGAGGTTGTGGTTGTTGTCTCCGCAATGGGTGACACCACCGACGAACTCCTGGACCTTGCGGGGCAGGTCACTGACTCCGCTCCCGCCCGCGAAATGGACATGTTGTTGTCCGCCGGCGAACGAATTTCCATGGCCCTGCTTGCCATGGCCATCAACAAGTTCGGTGCCTCTGCACAGTCCTTCACGGGTTCCCAGGCAGGCATGATTACCGACGGCATCCACGGCAAAGCGCGGATTATCGACGTCGACCCCCACCGCATCCGCACCGCGCTGGACAAGGGGCACATCGCGATCGTGGCCGGCTTCCAAGGCATGAGCCGGATCACGAACGAAATCACCACCCTTGGCCGCGGCGGCTCGGACACTACGGCCGTTGCCCTCGCCGCAGCACTGGAAGCAGACGTCTGCGAGATCTACACGGACGTGGACGGCATTTACACTGCAGACCCCCGCGTGGTCACGTCCGCCCAGAAGATCGACCGTATCTCCAGCGAAGAAATGCTGGAACTGGCCGCCTCGGGAGCCAAGATCCTGCACCTGCGTTGCGTGGAGTACGCCCGCCGCTTCGGTGTGCCGCTGCACGTCCGTTCCTCATTCAGCCAGCACGAAGGCACCTGGGTTATCCCCGGCGCCGACGAAAAGTTCAACATTCAAGAGGGAGTTGCCTTGGAGCAGCCAATCATCTCCGGCGTTGCACACGACCGGTCCGAAGCCAAGGTCACCGTAGTAGGCGTCCCGGACATCCCCGGCAAGGCTGCTGCGATTTTCCAGGTGATCGCCGATGCCCACTCGAACATCGACATGATTGTCCAGAACGTCTCCACCCACGGCACGGGCCGCACGGACATCTCGTTCACCCTGCCCATCGTTGAGGGCGCCGACGCCTTGGCAGCCCTGCGCGCCGCTGAGGGCCAGATCGGCTTCGAGAGCATCGAATACAACGAGCATGTCGGGAAGCTTTCCCTGATCGGCGCGGGCATGCGTTCGCACCCGGGTGTTTCGGCCACGTTCTTCAAGGCCCTCTCCGACGCCGGGATCAACATCGACATGATCTCCACCTCGGAAATCCGCATCTCCGTGGTGACCAGCGCTGACAAGCTGGATGACGCCGTCCGCGCCATCCACAACGCGTTCGAGCTCGACGGCGACGCTGAGGCAACCGTCTACGGCGGCACCGGCCGCTAGCCAGCCGCGGGCAACGCCCCAAAGTAAGGCAGATAACGCCGTTCTGAACCTTCAGAACGGCGTTATCTGTTACTCAGTTGGGTGGGGCGGTGCCAGCAGGACGTCAATGAGCTGCCGGAGGCCGTCCGCCATGTCAATGGATTTGTCGTAGAGCCACTGCAGTTGCAAGCCGTCGAAAGCGGCCACTGTCAGACGTGCCAGCATGACGGCGTCGACGTCTGTCCGGACTTCCCCGGATGCCTGACGCCGTTTGATGTCAGCGGCGATATCCCGGACCACTGTCTCGTAGCGCTCTTTGAAGTAGCTGTGGGAGTCGTGCCCGGGATCATTTGCGGTTGCCGACGCCACTGCGTAAAGAGTGGTCAATCCAGGCTCGCGCTCGTTCCTTTCCGCGATGGGCGGCATCAGGTTCAGCCCCACATCTGCCTGGCCACTCACGGCGATTGAGCGCCGGTCCCGTTCGGCGAGGACGGCGGTGAGGAGTTCCTGCTTGCCCTTGAAGTAGTGAAAGAGGGTGGCTTCCTTGACGCCCACGAGTTCGGCGACGCGCTTGAGCGCAGTTCCCTCAAACCCCTCGGTGGCAAAGACGTCCGTTGCTGTCTGGATGATCTGTTCTCGGCGTTCCGCACCCTTGGCGTACTGGCCCCGGGCCCTGGACGTTGACATCCGTTCAGTCTATTTCACAGCGTGAAAATCGAGTATCACTCGACTTTTTTCCTGAAAACCTAGTCACACTAGATTTTTGAAGCTAAAGTCATTGCAGCGGCCCAACGGTGGGCCACCCGTTCATCAGGAGGCAATGTGGCCCTCAATATCGATCAGCAGATGGCAGGCGCAGCAACCGCCGCCCCGGGCACCGGAAGCACCCAGCCCCAAACCGCGTCCCGCGCCTACGTCATCGGCATGCCCATCGCGAGCGCCGGTCTCTGGATGGCCGTTATTGCACCAGCACTGGTGGTCCTCGCCATCAAGGTTTCGGAGATCACCACCCCGGATACGCGCGCCGGAGCACTCAGTCTTGTGGCAGGAGTCGGGGCAGCTGTCGCGTTGCTCGCCAACCCATTCTTCGGACGCCTCAGCGACCGCACCACATCCCGATTCGGCATGCGGAAACCCTGGATCGTTGGAGGCTCACTGATAGGCCTGGCGGCGCTCTTCCTGCTGGGTTCGGCCACGGAGGTCGGAACCGTCCTCCTGGCCTGGGTTGTAGCACAGCTGGGCTTCAATGCGGCTCTCGCGGCCCTGGTCGCAACCCTTCCCGACCAAGCGGGCCCAGCGGAGCGCGGACGCCTCTCAGGCCTTATCGGCATGACACTTCCCATTGGACTTGTGTCCGCGGCCTTCTTCGCCCAGATGTTCGACAACGCCTTGCAGATGGCTGTGGTCCCCGGGATCGTGGGCACGGCAGTTGCCATCGCCTTTGCCTTCACGTTCAAGGACCGTGTCCTCACCGAGAAGCCGGCACCGCTGAACATCAAGGAGATTCTCGGTTCCTTCTACTTCAACCCCAAAGATCACCCCGGCCTGGGGTGGGCTTGGGTCACCAAGTTCTTGGTCTATGTGGGCTACTGCGCGGGCTTGCTCTACCTTCCATACTTCTTTACGGACCACCTCCACGTGGCCGAAACGCAGGTCACCAGCCTGGTGTTCCAGGCAACGCTGGTGAGTTCGGCAGGAACCGTCATCACCAGCCTCGCCGGCGGCTGGATCAGCGACCGCATCGGCAAGCGCAAGAGCATGGTGATCATGTCCGCGCTGATCATGATGGCGGGCCTGGTGGTCATCGCCACCAGCACAGGCACCGGCCAGGTCCTGGTTGGCCAAGGCATCCTCGGGCTGGGCCTCGGCATCTTCAGCGCCGTGGACGTCGCCCTCATCACTGACCTGCTGCCCAAGAACCAGTCGGAGAATGCCAAGACCTTTGGTGTCTTCAACATCGCACAGGCCCTTCCCCAGTCCCTGGTTCCCGCCATTGCCTTCCCGGTGATCGCTTTTGGCGGCTACCCCGCATTGTTCCTCGGTGGTGCAACAGTCGGCATCATCGGAGCCCTCCTCGTCACCCGTATCAAAGGAGTCAAGTAAATGAACCCCACCCTCCCGGCAGCTGTCACGGCGCCCCAGGCAGGAACACAGGATGCGGAGGCGAAGATCAGCGAACTCGCCCGAAGCCTCACTCTTGAGCAGCAGGTTCACCTTCTGACCGGCGCGGACGTCTGGTCCACCCACGCCATCCCGGAGATCGGACTGTCCCGCGTGGTCATGTCGGACGGGCCGGCAGGTGTCCGCGGCGAAGACTTTGATGAGCGCCACGACTCAGTCTCCTTGCCGTCGTCGTCCGCTTTGTCAGCAACCTGGAGCGTTGAGACGGCCCGCCGCTACGGACAGGTGCTGGGCCAAGAGGCGCGCCGCAAGGGCGTCCACGCGGTCCTTGGCCCCACCATCAACCTGCACCGCTCGCCCCTGGGCGGCCGCCACTTCGAGTGCATGAGCGAGGACCCGCATCTCACCGCCACCATGGCCGCCGGTTATGTTGCCGGCGTCCAGTCCATGGGAGTCGGCGCAACGCCCAAGCACTACCTGGCCAACGAGGCCGAAACCGAGCGTTTCACTGCCGACTCCGTGGTGGACGAACGCCCGCTCCGAGAGCTCTACCTGGCCGCGTTCGAGGACGCCATCACCGAGGCCCGCGCCTGGCTGGTCATGAGCTCCTACAACTCCATCAACGGCACCACCGCCAGCGAGAACACACTCCTTGAAACCCCGCTGTCCACCGAATGGGGCTTCGACGGCGTCGTAGTCTCCGACTGGACCGGCGTGCGCTCCATCGACGCCGCCAACGCCCACCAGGACCTCGAAATGCCCGGTCCAGTAGGCCACTGGGGCCCCAAGCTGCTGGCGGCCGTCAACGATGGCCGGGTCAGCCGGGACGCCATCCTGAAAAAGGTCACCCGCATCCTCCGCCTCGCCGCCCGGGTGGGATCCCTCGAAGGTTTCACGCCCGCAGTCACCCAGCTCCCCACGGAACTGGACGGGGCCGCCGTCGCGCGTGAAGTTGCCGTCCGCGGCGCCGTGCTGGTCCGCAACAAGGGCCTGTTGCCGCTGGACACCAAGGCGCTCGGCAGCGTTGCCGTGATCGGCCACAACGCGGACGAAGCGCGCACCCAGGGCGGCGGCAGCGCCACCGTGATGCCCAAGTACACCGTCTCGCCGCTGGAGGGGCTGCGGAAAGCGTTGCCCGACGACGTCAAGGTCACCTACGCGCGCGGCGCCAAGGTTGCCGAGGGCATCCAGGCTTTCCCCCGGACCTCACTGCACAACCCTGTCTCCAACGTGCCCGGAATCCGGGTGACCTTCCTGGCCGAAGACGGCACGGAGATCTCCGGCGAAGACCGCCTGGCCTCGCACCTGATCTGGTTCGGAGTAGGAATTCCCGACGGCGCCGCCTCCATCCGCATGGAAGCGGACTGGACAGCCGAAACAGCAGGCGTCCACCACCTGGGCGTAGGTACCGTGGGCCGGATCCGCTTTGCCCTGGATGGTACCGAAGTCTTCAACAGCGAGCTTGAGGACGATACGGACGTCCTCGGCGCCGCGCTGTTCGATCCGCCCAAGACCGTCCATGCTTTCGAAACCAGTGCCGGCCAGGCAGTCCGTATCGAGGCCCAGTACCAGTTGCCCAAGCAGCAGGTCATCCCGTTCACGGCCATTCTGCTGGGTGAGGAAACTGTGGTTACGGACCTGCAGGCGGAAATCGACGCCGCCGTGGATGCAGCCCGGAACTCCGACGTCGCCGTGGTGGTGGTGGGTACAAACGCGGCCATTGAATCCGAAGGCTTCGACCGCAAGGACCTGGACCTGCCTGGCTACCAGAACAAGTTGGTGGAGGCCGTCGCAGCAGCCAACCCGCGCACCGTAGTGGTGGTGAACTCCGGCTCGCCAGTGCTCATGCCTTGGTTGGACGCGGTGGATGCGGTCCTGCTGGGCTGGTTCGGCGGCCAGGAGTTCGGCAGCGCCATCGCCGCCATCCTGCTGGGCATCGAAGAACCAGGTGGTCGCTTGCCCACCACGTGGCCCGCCGCGCTGGCAGACGTCCCGGTGTTGAACACCACGCCCGTTGACGGCAAGGTGGTCTACTCCGAGGGCATCCACATCGGCTACCGCGCCTGGCTCAAGCAGGAAGCCGCGGGCGGCGCAGCTCCTGCCCTGCCGTTCGGCTACGGACTCGGCTACACCACCTTCGAACTGGGCACAGCCCACGCCCCGCAGGTAGCGCAGGCCGGGAAGGATATTGTGGTGCACGTTCCCGTCAAGAACACCGGCACCCGCACGGGACGCGAAGTGGTCCAGGTGTATCTGGAACGCGCAGATTCCGCCGTGGACAGGCCGGTCCGCTGGCTCGCAGGCTACTCAGGAACGCACCTCGCCCCGGCTGGTACAGAGAGCGTGGAGATCCGCATTCCCGCCAAGGCATTTGCACATTACGACGGCGGCTGGCAGTTTGAACGGGGCACGTTCGGCCTGCTGGTGGGTCGCCACGCCGACGACGAATTTCAATCATTGGACATCGAACTCCGGTAATACAGGCGCGAAATCACCGTGTCTGGCAGCTTTTTTGGGCTGCCAGACACGTGGTTTTCGCCACAAGCGTCAGAACTGGGGTATGGTATGGAATTTTCGTGGCATGCTGTACGTTGCATACCCGGTAACCCCCTAACACGAAGAGGCATTAAAAAGTGGCAGCCGATTACGACGAACTCCGTACCGATGTAAAAGAGAACCAGGAGCAATCCCTCCAGGCTCTCCAATCCGCCAGCGCCCCCACGGCCAAGAGCGTCGTGCTGGAACTGGACGAAACCGATGGCCTTGACGCCAACGGCCCCGGCGGCGAAATCGTCGCTGAAGAACTGGTCATCCAGGTCATCCCGCAGGCTAACGACGAGTTCACTTGTCACTCCTGCTTCCTGGTCCGCCACCGCTCGCAGATCGCACGCGAGAAAGATGGCGTCGCCTACTGCACTGACTGCGAAGGCTAAGACGACCCACCACCCCGGCGGGCTAAACATCGTCAGGGAGTGCCGCCGTCGGGATTAAATTGCGGAAGGACCGGAGCAAGCGCTCCGGTCCTTCCGCAGTTAACAGCTTCTAGGGTCCCGCCCCCGGGCCGCCCACAGCCTTCCTGCGGCGATGGTTGACCATTCTGAGCTGGAGGATCCTGGCACCGCCTGCCAGGGCCACCAGCACGCCGCCGCCTACAGCTGCGATGAAGAGCGTGGTGCCGAGGGCCAGCGTCCCTTGGAGTCCGAAGAAGCGGACCGTGATCATGTCCTGGTTTTGGACAAAGAACACAATCAGCATCACCAGGACCACCAAGCCAACGGCCACAGCCACCCACAGGGCCGCGGTGCGGGTTGGCCTGGACGTGGGCGCCACCGAAGGCGGGGCGGTCCGATCCTGACGGGGAGCCTCGCTTGGAACCCCTGCAACATCATCCTGAAAACTCATCGACGACCCCCTTTTGTCACGGCATCACCGCTTTCTACATCATAAGCATGCTGATGAGTTGCGCGATAGTCAGTGACGTACCGAGTAGTCAGTTGAGGTCGGGCCGGGATCGTTGTTCCGGACAGCGTAGTGATGGCCTTCGGAATCGGTCTCGACGTCGAAGTTCTTCAGATCCGCCTCGGAGGCGGTCTCAAAATCGTCATGCTTGTGCACTACAGGGGTATCCATGTCACCGTGGGTTGCCGGTCCAAAGACGGACTGCAGCCGTTCAGTGACATGCTGGAATCCCTCCAACTTGCGTCCCATGTTCTTCCACCTCCTTTCTACGGGAGAGAAAGAGCGGCAGGGCCAGTGCATGCCGTTCAGTGAGGCAATTTTACGCCCAAATCCGTGAAAGAACGCCTACCGCAGCGACTTGTCATCCGGATTGCGGGGCACCACGTAGGTGCTGCCATCGGGGCGGCGGAGCGTTTCCCATTGCTGCGTCTCGGCCTGGCGCTGCGCGAGGAGCTTCCGGTTCGCTTCGGTCATTTCATGGTCGAGCGAACTGCTGTGCGCGGGGCCGAAAACAACCCTGAACTTCCCAGTGGCGCGCATGAACTTCCGGGTGAGAGATTCCTTGGCCACGCGGATCGACTCCTCTTTTTTAGACGGTTCAATGAGTCCATAGTACGCTAATTGTTAGTACACTAACTAATTGATCGGCGCGAGCTGACGCAGCAAGCCCAGGAGGCAGCCATGACGGCCATCGACGAGCCCACCCAGGAGACTGACGACCTCCTCCTGGAGCGCCAACTTTGCTTTGCCCTGACCGTCGCGTCCCGCAGCGTGGTGGGCGTCTACAAGCCCGTGCTGGAACGGCTTGGACTAACCCATCCCCAGTACTTGGTGATGCTTGCCCTGTGGGAACGGAGCCCCCGGACGCTGAAGGACATCAGCGACAGCCTCCTCCATGATCCAGCCACCCTCTCCCCCCTGCTGAAGCGCCTCGAGGAAGCCGAGCTCATCACCCGCGAACGCGTGCCCGGCAACGAACGCGCTCTGGCCATCAAGCTGACAGAGAAGGGCGCCGCCCTCCGCAAGCAGGCGACTGCCGTCCCGGGCGAAATCCGCGAACGCCTGCAGCTCAGCCGCGAAGAGGTAGCCGAGCTCCACCAAGCCATGACCGGCCTGATCGCGGCAACCCAACGCAGCAGCTCAACCTGATACCAAACCGACAGCCAGTTTCCCTAGCCAAGCGCACAGCGGCAGTGGTCTGCTGGAAGCGGACACAGAGGCGGGCACCAAAAGTGCCACGTAAAATGGACGCAACCTAGGAGATTCCATGCGCACGCGATTTGTTCGGTACTTGTTGGCAGTCCTGGCCGTCGCTGGCCTCGCCGCATGCTCAGGCACCCCATCGCCAGGTTCGACGGGCAGCGCAACGCAGGCACCGTCGTCGTCGGCCCCCTCAAGCAGCAGCGCAACTCCCAGCGCGTCAGCAGCCACTGGCGCAGGCGATGCCGAGCTCTCCATCACGCTGATTGAAACGCCCGAAGCCGCACCGCAGACCTTCACCCTCGTCTGCACGGCCGGCGCGCCGGCCGCCGAAAGCAACCACCCGTCTGCTGCCGAAGCGTGCACATCCATCAAGAACAGCCCCTCCATCCTCAGCCCTGCCCCCACCAAGACCGACCAGGCCTGCACCATGCAATACGGCGGCCCGGCAACGGCCAAGGTGACCGGTGCCGTGGACGGCAAGGACGTCACGGCGGCGTTCAGTCGGACGGACGGCTGCCAGATCGCGCTATGGGACGCCGCCAAGAGCGTCCTCGGATCAGATGGCGGCCTCTAGGCCGCAGCACCTCCCCCAAGAGCAATGGCTCGGGCTGGAGGCAGCCCATCACGCACGCGTCGCGCGCTACGCAGACCCGTACCTGGCTCGACGCTCGGCCGGTAGGAAGCACCCTGTAGAGGACTTCCTCTTCACGTACTACACCCAAAAACCGGGCCAACTGCTGCGCTGGCACCCTGGGGACGGCACAGTCCTCAGCGGTCCGCGCGCCCTGGAGCGTGCCACGTGGAAGTTCTACAGAACGCTCGACGACGGCCAACTCGCCTCACTCGGGCTTCCCGCGGGCACGCCGGCGGTCACCTTTGATCGCAGCAGCTTCGTGGCCGACCGCGCCGAAGCCGTCCGCTTCGCGGGCATCATCCTCGCAGGCACAGCCAAGCGTCCGGCCCAGTTCGGGTGCTTCGGCCTGCACGAGTGGGCCATGGTGTACCGCCAGGAGAAGTTCGAGCTGCGGCACGAATACCTGCAATTGAGGCTCGGCGGTGAAGGAACGGACACGGTGGTGGAAGAGAACCGCATCCGCTGCTCCCACTTCGATGCGTTCCGTTTCTACACCCCTGATGCCATTCCCCTGAACGAGCTCGAACCCACCCGCGAAACCCAGCGGGCCATGGAGCAGCCGGGCTGCCTGCACGCCAACATGGACCTCTACAAGTGGGCGTACAAGCTGACCCCGGCACTGCCAAGCGAGCTGGTGATGGACTGCTTCGAGCTCTCGTGGCGGATCCGTGCCATGGACATGAAGGCCTCCCCGTACGATCTCGAAGAATGGGGCTACCCACCCATCAGGATCGAGACACCACAGGGCAAGGCCGAGTACGTTGAATACCAGCGGGCTTTCGCAGCAGAATCCCAGGAGCTGCGGGCCCGCGTGCTCCAGGCAGTAGATCCGCTCCTCCATGAGCTGGGTGGATTGGCCGCCTGAGCACCCGCCGCCACCAGCGAAAGGTCACTATGGTTTCCCCCACGAGCGAGTCACCCAACAGCGAGTACGACGTCGACCTCACAGTCACGCTGACCGAGGCACCTGGCGCTGAGAGCCACGAATTCCACCTCCGGTCCGTCGCCGGCTTCCTCTCCCCGGACTCCGACTCACTGGACTCGAACTTGCCGGACGCACCTGCGGCGCTGGCCGCCGTCGAGCAGTTTGGCGAGGAGATCTTCTTCCCGGAACCCCGGCCGGACCGGATCTGCACGCAACAGTACGGCGGCCCCCAAGTAGCCGTGGTCACTGGCTGGTTCCGTGGACGCAAGGTCCACAGCCATTTCAGCAGGACCGACGGCTGCGAGATTTCGCGCTGGAAAACCCTGGCGTCCCTGCTGGGAAACACCGGAGGCTCAACCGGCGCCGCATAGGCGGCGACCCCGCCCGCTCAGCTTTCCCGGGGAGAGACCCGTCCTAAGCCGACTGATCGGCCTGCCGGGCGTGCATCCATTCGACCACTTGCGGCCAATGGATGCCGCCAGGGTTGATGGCTTGCAGATGGTCCAAATGGGGCAGCTGCCAGAAGTCGACCGCGTCGCCAAGGCTCGTGGCTTTCGCGCGGTATGCCTTGGAGTGGGCAACCGGGACCCTTTGGTCGTCTGAACCATGGACAACGAGCAGGGGCTTCCCTAGAGGCAACTGATGCACAGGAGAGTACCTCTCCAGCCGGGCGGGGAGGTCCCCTGCGTCGTCACCAATGAACCCCTTTACTGCACTCTCCCCCAGGTCTTCCCTGTAGGCCCGGGGTAAATCGGTGACGGGCGCCAAAGCTACAAAAGCGTCCAGAAGGCCACCATTGAGCATCCCAAGCTGGGCACCTACCGAGTGCCCAATTCCGACCACCTTCCTTGGGTTCCCTGATTCGGCACTCCAGTCGAGCGCGCACTGCACAGCCCTCGAAACATCATTGACCATTGCGGATGGTGCCGGCGCTTGGCCGACCCGCCGGTACTCCACATTGGCAACCGCCCAGCCGCGCATGACCAGGTCTGCCGCAAGCGGCACCATGAGCTCAGCAGTGAAGGCCTCACGCCAGTACCCTCCATGCACCAGCACCGCCGTGCCATGGATCGCACCACCATCACCGGGTTGATGGAAACTGACCACTTGTTGGTCAGATGAGCCGTACTTATGAAGTGAGGATTGCATTTTTCTTTCTGCCTCTCATGGATTTGTTGGAGGAAGGGCACGCGACTAGTCTGGATTTCAGGAATCACTTCTCACAGGAACCCTCACATTATGAGCAGCCACGACGTCCCTCCCGAACTGCTTGATGACTGGATCCGCGCCTGCAACGACGTGTATCGGGTGCTGCGTCGGGGACGCAGCCGGGTAGGCGTGCTGGGCGAAGGCGAGACCCTGACAGAATCCCAGGTGGCCGTGCTGGATTCAGTCGCCCAGCGTGGCGCCCTTCCCGTCGGCGAGATTGCCCGCCAAGCCGGAATCGCGCAGCCTACTGTGACCCGAATGCTGAATTCCCTTGAAGAACGCGGCATAGTTTCCCGTAGGCCCTCCGAGCATGATGACCGGGTGACGCTGGTGGAGCTCACCTCCCGGGGGGCTGAACTTTGGGAAGGGAAGAGACGTATCCTTCGGGACTTCCAGAAAGATTCGCTGCTTCAATTTCCGCCGGAAACACGCCGCCAGGTTGTTGCCGTCCTGCAGGACTTCGTCCAGATCGTTGACGCCCAGATCTCTGCTAAATAGCGGGGCTTGGATCGGCGAGCCTGTCCCACCCTTTGAACCGTTCGCCGACTTCCACCGGCACCTTCATTCCCGTGGGAACCGTTGATGCCGCGCGGGCCCGGGAACGGCCTATCCGCGGCAAGGTGGCGGCGACTTTGAGGATCTCCCGACGCGCATCGTCGGGGACGTTGTTCAGTTCACTCACGCGAACCGAGAACCTCTGGGTGTGTTCGATGACCGGTCGCTCCGTGGATTCCCACAGCGCAAGGGCTCCTTCGAGGGAACGTCCGGATTCGGAGACTGCATGCGCCAGGCCAAGTGCCGACATCATGGCGCAGCCGCCCCCTTGCCCCAGATAGGGTGGCTGGGCGTGTGCCGCATCTCCGATGACGGCAACCCGGCCGGCGGACCACTTTGACAGCTCCACCCACTCGAAGTCATCCCAACGGGGAACGGGACCCAATCTCCGGATGAGGGACTCCAGTGCAGGGAATGACCGCACCCATTCGTCCTTCGGCAAATGGCCACCCATTGCCCCCAGGTCCGAGGCCGGGCAAACGAGCGCCACATAGAGATCCCCTGAGCTGCTGGGCGTATAGAGCAGAAACCGTTGGCCTGACATGTACTCGATGTAGTTGTCTTCGATCTCACGGGGAACATCACCGGCGGCACGGGGCAGGAGGAGTCGTGCGCATCTCTGGCCCAAGGCCTGCCGGCGACGCAACAGGCCGACGCTTTCACGTACCTGCGATCCAACACCATCTGCCGCAATGACCAGATCGGCCGCCCTCGAGCTGCCATCGGCGAACCTGAGAACCCCTTCCACCTCAGCCCCCACCGCCACCGAACCTGTGACAATCTCAACGCCCGACTCAACGGCGGCGTAATGCAGGGCTGCAATCAACTTCTCGCGCAGCACGGTAAGCACCCGAACTGATCCCGCGGTGTTGATGGGCGTCTCCCCGATCAAGGCTCCTTGGCTGTCGCGGCTCTGGATGCTGGGCCCGTAATGGGCGCCCTCCGTGGCCATACCTTCGACGCCCAGCGCGCGGAGCACTGCCAGCCCGTTGTCCCACAGGTATATCCCCGCGCCCAAAGCACGGATTGATTGATTGGCTTCGTGGAGACGGACTGTCCAGCCGCGCCGCGCCAAGGCAGCCGCCGCGGTCAACCCCCCGATGCCGCCACCGGCAATTTCAACATGGCCCTGCGAAACGCTCATTTGGAACTCCTCGATCGGTGCTTGGGTGGATGTGAGCTCGCTCACGCCGAGAAGTATTACATACCTAGCTATGTAATTGGAACCCTCAAAATATTTACATAGCAGGCTATTGACTTGGCGAAGCAGCGGCCCATAAGCTTCCGGTGACGCTCGTCACATTGAATCAATATCCCCTTCTTTCCGACACTCTCGAGTGAGGTCATCGTGCAGCTCAAAACCACGTCCATCAACAACACATCCCTCGAATACGTCGAATCGGGGGACCCCTCGGCTCCCCCGCTCATCCTGATCCACGGGTGGGCCCAGGACCACCGGCTCTTTCGACTCCTGGAACCCCATCTGCGGGACCACTTCCGTGTGCTGCGGCTGAATTTCCGTGGTCACGACGGCAGTGCAGGGACGCCGGCCGATTTCACTGCCGAGGACCTCATCCAGGACACCGTGGAGTTCATCGAACAACTCGATCTCGAGGATGTCAGGATCGCCTCAACTTCCCACGGCTGCTGGGTCAACATCGGCGTTCAGGAGCGGCTTGGCGCCAAGCGTTTCGGCCAAGCCGTGGTGATCGACTGGCTCTTGAAACCATTTGAAGGATTTCACCAGCAGATCGAACAAGGAGCCTCCCCCACTACCGTCGCCGCGGCACGGCAGAGCATGTTCGACGAATGGACCGAAGGCACGGGTTCCGTTGATGTCATCGACCACGTCCAGCGGGAGATGACCTGGTTCGGTGAAAGCATGTGGATGCGGGCCTGCCGGGAGATCCAGAAGAGCTATGCACAATGGCAAAACCCACTTGAACGGATGAAAGCCGTCCCGGGCAACCTCGAGGTGGCTCACATCTACTCTCAGCCACTGGACCCCGAATACCGGAAGTTCCAGGAGGAATTCGCGGCCGGGAACCCTTGGTTCACGCCCATCCACATCCCTGGGAAGACGCACTTCCCAACGCTGGAGAATCCCGAATCAGTGGCCGCCGCCATCAAGACGTTCTTCAGCTAAGCGCCGGTTTCGACATGAACAGTCAACTCCAGCAGAACGCTTCCGCACGATGGGTCATGCTGGGCGTCATCGCCGTGGGCTTCGTTGCGATGACCTTCAACTGGTTCGTCATGCCGTCCACGTTCGCCGGCATTTCAGCGGACTACGACGCGGACCTGCCCCAGCTTGCCCTGCTGATTTCCGGCTTCGTCGTCGGCTACGGAATCATGCACATCCCCGCCGGCTTCATCGCCGCGAAATGCGGCATCCGCGCCGCCCTTGTCGGAGGCCTGCTCCTGGAAGGCCTCTTCACCGCGCTGGCCGGGATCGTTGATGGATACACAATGCTGCTGACCTTGCGCGTACTGGCCGGGCTTGCCGCATCTGTGTATGCAGGAATAGGCATTGCGGCCGTCAGCGTCTGGTTCCGCGGGCGTGAACATGCTGCGGCCTTGGGTGTTGTCTCCGCCGCGTTCAGTGCAGGCGTAGCCGTCGGCCTCTACGCCTGGGGACCGGTCGAACGGTCAATGGGCTGGAGGGGAGCCCTCATCCTGGCAGGGCTCATCGCCGTGGCATGTGCGCTTCTGGTTCTGGTGGTGTACCGGATTCCGCAGGGAGTTCCGGCCCTGCTGGGCACGAGGCTTAGCGGCCGGAACATCGCGGCCATACTCCGCAATCGAAGGCTATGGCGTCACAGCATGGCGTTTTTCGGTGGCTACGGGGCGTACTTCGTCGCTTCCCAACTGATAGGTGTTTATGCGGCAGAAGAACGCGGGTTCTCCGTGGAGGTGGTGGCATTGGCGGGATTGCTGGTCGGCCTCGCGGGCATCCCGGGCAGCATCATTGCCGGCCTCCTCGCTGATCGACTGTTGAGCGCAAAGATCACGTTCCTCCTTTTCCTGGCGATTCAGGGAATCGGGATCCTCTTGTTGCCCGCTGCGGGATCCGATGTGCTGTGGCTGTCCGCAGCGCTCATCGGCTTTGGCTTCAACGGCTGCTTTGCGGTGTGGCAAACCGCTCCCGGAGAAGATCCGGACGTGCCCCCGGAACTCATTGGAACAGCGGTGGGCCTTCTCCTGACCGTGACGGCTGTCAGCGGGTTTATTCTGCCTTGGATCTTCGGTGAGATGGCGGCTTCGGCGGGTTACACCCCAGCGTGGTTGATGATCGGCATCGCAACTCTCGCCTTCGGCTTGTTCGCGCTGGGGCCAGGCAAGCCTAAACGACCTGTGCCACCCAAAGCCGACGATCTGCCGAGTTCCGAACCGACCACCGCTGTTCCTTCCTCGTAACTGATGGGAAGCCGGTAAATGATGGAAAGATACGGCAGTGGCCGGCGGGATATCCCACCGGCCACTGCCGTTCCACCATCAGTTAACTCGTCAAGAAGGCCTTAGCCGGCGTTGTTGCTTTGCGTCGGCTGGTCGGCGCGGATCTTGCCGCGGTCCTTCTTGTCCTTCTTGTCCTTCTTCGGGTCCTCGTCGTCAGGAACCACTACGGTGCCGCCGGCGTTGACCAGGACGGTGACGAAGCTCGGCTCGCTGGTACCTGCGAAGGTCAGGCGGCCGATGTAGGAGCCGGGCTCCAGGTTCTTCCAGTTCAGCGAAATCTGGCCCGTCTTGCCGTTGGCGAGGCGGATCGGATTCGGCGTCACCGTGGCGTTGCCCTGGTTGGCTCCCAGGACTGCGGCATCAACAGTGGCCTTGGTGGCCTGGTTGTTGGGGCTCGCGTAGAGGTTGGCGAAGACGTAGTAGTCGCCGGCCTCCGGATTGGGGACGGACAGGGTTTCGCTGGCAGAAGCCGTAGCCGCCGGCAACTGCTGACCGGAGGGAGTGAGCACCAGCATGTCGAAGTCCGCGGCCTCGTTGGAGGAAATGACCGAGAACTTGGCAAGGGCACTTCCCTGGCCAACCGTCACCTTCTTCACGTAGTTCGAAGCATTGGTCTCACCCGCGAACGGGCCGGGAACAAGCTCGACTGCCGAGGAATCAGCTTTGGACAGGCCATCAACAGTGACGCCCACCGGCAGGTTGGTACCGGAGGTGATGTTGATGGTGGCCGAGCCGTTGCGGCCCGTTCCGGTAAACGCCAGGGCCTTGTCCGCGATGACGGACTGCGGCCTGACAGCGATCGGCGAGGTGACGGTCTTGTTGGCACCCTGCCAGCTCAGCGAACCCATGGCGAACTTGCCCAGGGGTGCGTTGTTGTTTTCGAACTGGACCTTGAACGTCTTCTTCTCACCGGCTGCCCCGAAGTTCAGGACGGACGGAGTGACCTTGACGTTGACGCCCGGGACGTTGACCGAGGCACGGTAGAGGCCCGGGGTCAGCGCCGTCACCGTACGGGTGACCTCGATCTTGCCTGCGAGGTTACCGAGGGCGAAGGAAGGAACGTTCATGTCGCGCGGGGCCGTGGTGCCGAGGCCTTCCATGCCCAGGTCCATGCCTGTGCCTTGGATGAACTTGAGGTAGTCCTCGGTGGTGGCATCGTAGACGAGGCCGGGCGAGAGGACCTTGGCCGGATCAACCTGTCCGGCACCTGTTGCGAAGACGTCCTTGTTGATGGCGCCGTTGGCCAGCTTGACCGGACCGGCGGTGGTCATCATGGCGGACTTCACGGTGGCCGGGGACCACTTCGGGTTCTTGCCCAGGATCAGCGCGCCGAAACCGGCAACGTGCGGGGAGGCCATGGACGTTCCGGACAGGAAGCCGAAGTTGTCTCCACCGGTACCGATCGGAGAAACACCGGCGAGGATGGCGACGCCGGGGGCGGACACGTCAGGCTTCAACAGGTCCGAGTCCGTGGCAAGCAGCGGTCCGCGCGAGGAGAACCCGGCGATCTGCGGCTGCGCCTCGGCAGGCAGGCCCGTGGTGTCCCGGTTCAGCAGGGACACGGTGATGGCCGGGTTGGCCGTGACTTTGTCCTTGATGGCCTGGGTAGCAGGCGGGTTCACGTGGACCGTGGGGATCACATGCTTGTCGGTGTCCAGCGACGAATCCGTCAGGTTCACCAGGATCATGCCCACGCCGCCGCCACGCAGCACCTCGGCGCTCTTGGCGGTACGGTCAACCACGCCGCGGTCGCAGACAACAACCTTGCCGGCTACCTTGGCCGGGTCCAGGGACCCCGGGGCACAGAGTGCCGCGTTGCCTTCACCGCTTGCAGCGTTGGTGGACAGCACGACGCCGGCCCCGTTCACCTCGCGGTTCATGATGCTCGCTCCGCGGAATTTGCTGCCATCGGAGAATTCAACGGTGCCCTGGAGCTCCTGCGAGAAGGAGGTTGCGGCAACGGTGGTCAGCCAGGGTGCTCCGTGGTTTACGGTGCTGGCGGTCGGTCCGGAGTTGCCGGCCGAGGTGGCCACGAAGATACCAGCGGAGGCCGCGGACAGGAACGCCAGCGAAACGGGATCCGTGGTGGACGTGGTGGAACCGGAGATGGAGTAGTTCAGGACGTCCACGCCATCCAGGATGGCCTGCTCGATCGCGTCCACGGAAGCGGAGCCGTAGCAGCCACCCGTGGCGGGGTCGGTGTCTTCCCAGCAGACCTTGTAGACGGACAGTTTTGCTGCGGGTGCGATGCCGCTGGTGGTTCCGAAGCTGCGGCCGTCCACCACTGCGTCCACGTTGGCGTTGCCCGCAGCGGTGGACGCGGTGTGGGTGCCGTGGCTGTCCACGTCGACGGGAGAGATGACCTCTTCCGGAGCACGATTCTCCGGGGGAACGGTCTCAAGGAAGGCGTCCGCGAAGTAGTGGGTGCTGAGGACCTTGGAGTTGCAGGCGCTGCCGTCATAATCCGAGCCGGTGTCGGTGCCGGCCTGGCATTCTCCGACGAAGGTGTCGCCGTCTGCCTTGAGCATGGCGATCTTGCCGTCGGCCGTGCGGTAGGGAACGCCGACCTGCGGGTTGCCTACCAGCGGGCCAACGGGCTCACCTGCGAAGAACGGGTTGGAGGGGGTGTAGCCGGTGTCGATCACGCCAACAACGGTGCCCTTGCCGGCATTGTCCTGTCCGCCGTACTGGGTGGCCCATGTACCGGTGGGACCGCTGAGCTTCAGGAAGTCGGTGGTTGAGTAGTCCGGGGCGTACTGCGTGTCCGGTGCGACCATGAGGACCTTGGGGTCCTTGGCCAGGTTAATGGCCTGGTCTGCCGTCAGGTTGGCGCTGAAACCATTGACGGCGGTGGTGAAGTCACGCTCGATGGTGACGTTTTCCTGCGTTGCAACTTCCTGCTGCTGCGTTTGCAGGTGCTGCTGGTATTCCTTCACCTCGGCACTGTCGGCGTCGAGTTTCGTGCCTTCTTCCGGTTTGGTGGGCGCAAGGCCCGCCGTGCCGCCGTCGTAGGTTGCTGCAGGCTTCTCGGCAAGGACCACCATGTAACGGCCGTCCTTATACGCGCTGGGGTCAAGGTTCTTCTTGGCCACGCCTGCAACATTCCCGGGCGTCTCCGGAGCGGGAGCGGCCTGGGCCGGCATCGCCATCGAAGAGAGAAGCAACGGCAAGCCCACGGCCAGTGCCGCAGCCTTTCGAAGCCGCCCGCTTCTGACGAAGCTCTTTCCTTGTGATTTCACGAGTCGTTGCACCTTTCACTGAGGGAGGCCCGGGCTCCATCGCCAAGGCCTGTCAACTGGAGTTGGTTGGTTTTTTTGACAGTTCCTGTCAAAGAAGCGCAACCAGCCGAGTCACAGAGTACCTAGTGAGAGCCAAATATGACATAGAGCACATTTGGAGAAATTTGTCTTGTCACAGCACCGGCGATTTGTCATGGAACAACCAGTAACGGACCGCAGGAAGTTCCTGCGGTCCGTTGCTGTTGTCGAACGGCAATGATCAGCCCTTGGGCGTCACCTGCAGCCGGTCAAACGAGACCTGGACGCCGTCCTTGTCCAGGACCACCACGTCGTCCCGCCCGTTCTTGACGTCCGGGGGAAGGATGAATTCCACGGTGTTGTCCGTGGTGGGGAAGATCCACCCCAGACGGTAGCTGGCCTTGTTCAGGTACACGTAGTACCAGTCCCCGTATTCCAGGCCTTTCAGCACCACCTTCTGGCCCGTGCGGTACTTGTCCGCGGTTCCCAGGTCGGTGGGCGGCGTGCCCAGGTTCTGGTGGGTCACGGTGGGCTCAGCCTCCGGTTGCAGCGGCTGCACGGCCAGCACCAGCGAATCACCTTCGGCAGCAGTGGCAACTTCACGGGAGCCGTTGCGCGCCTTTGCCTCAAAGGAAACGGCACCGAGCGTTCCGGCAGCGATATCTGCTGCCGTCAGCACATGCTCGCTCGTAGCGGTCACCGTGGACCCGGCGGCGAGCGCAGCCGCCGAGATGCCGGCGTCGGGTGCTTCCAAACCGGTCACGGCGACATTGCCCGCGTTGCCCACCGTGTAGGTGTACGTGACGGGATCACCGGCACTGGCGAACCGGTCGCCGTCGGCGTCTTCCCACGCGGCCGAGACGGTGGCCTCAAGCTTGGGTTCACGAACCTTGAGGTCCACTTCGCCGCCATCCACCGTGATGGTCTTGGTGCTTTGGCCTGCCGAACTGACTTCCCAAGTGGTCTTCGCAGTGAAGAATCCCTGTTCGGCTTCCTCAGCAGTCACGGTGTGCCGTGGGGTGGCGCATTGGTAGCTCTGCCCGGCCGGCAGCACACCGTAGCGGCAGTTGCCCGGCCCTTCCGGAAGGAACGGGCTGAAGTTGCCGGCAGTCGGGACCACCTTCTCAACCAGCGGACTGGTGTTCTTCACTGCGAACGTATACGGAACCACGTCACCTGCAGCGTACGGCTGGGTTGCGAGGTCACGCCCGACGTCGGCACGCGCCCCGCTGATGTCTGCCGTCAGCAGTCCGTCGCGCAGGGCGACCGCAGAGCCGGCGAACGGAACAGTCTTGGTGAGGGACGGCGTCGAACTTGCGGTGATGCTGAAGCTGGCTTCAGGCACGAAGTAGCCCCGCTCAACGTCGGCAGCGGTGATGATGTGCTTGGCGGTGGTGCAGTTGTAGCTGGCACCCGCGGCCAGGTTGTTGAAGCGGCAGTTAGGGGCCGACGGCGGCAGGAAGCCGGAGTCGAAAGTCCCGGAAACCGGCACTGAGTTGGCCGTGACGTTGGCCGTGCTCTTGACGTTGAGCGAGTAGCTGAGGACCTCTCCCACCTGGTACGGGCTGGCGACGACATCGCGTGTCGGAGCCGTTCCCGTGATGGTCAGGCCTACCTGCGGGGCCACCGGCACCGTCGCCGTGAACGTGAATTGCGAAACCCGGCCATCCGCCGTCGTAAATGCGGCGTTCAGGTTCTGCGGTCCGCTGGCGTTCGCGGGCGCCGTCAGTGCGACGTTGACGGTTGCCGAGGCTCCGGGGGCGACGGCGGGCACCGGCACCGTGGTGGCCGACCAGCCAGTGGGCGTGTAGACAGTGGCTGTTGCGCCGGACAACGTGACGGCTTCCTGGTTGGTGACGGTCACGGGCACCTGCTGGGTAGCCCCCGGCGCGGTGGTGACAGCCGGGACCGAGAGCGGGGCGCAGGCGTAGTTCAGCCAGGCGTCATCGAACGCCGCGAACGGCATGTTGTCCGTGTAATTGCCCTCGTAGAGCACGCCGAACTTGCCGTCCCCGAGGCGGCTCACCGTGGAGTAGGCGGAAAAGCCGGACCGGATGGTGCGGACGCCGGGCCAGGTTGCACCGTCGTCGCAAGAGACGCGGGCGGAGACGTTTTCGCGGCCGGTCTTGGAGTTGGCGTTGGTGAAGATGAGCTTCCTGGCATCGGTGGAGCCCTGCGCCGCGTTGGGGAACATGCGGGCAATGGCGCCGTTGTTGGCAGGATCCGGGAGTTCGGTGTCCTGCGTGACGGGACCATAGGTGGCGCCGCCGTCCGTGGAGATGGCCACCTTGCGGTAGCCCTGGTTGGCGTTGTCCCGTGAATTCAGGAGCACGCGGCCGTCGGAGAGTTCCACGGTCTTGTTCTCGTCCATGCGGTCACCGACGTTGGCGCCCTTGTGCCAGGTGGCGCCGTGGTCATCGGAGTAGACGCTGTAGGCCTGGATCTTGTTGGTGCCGTCCGCCTGGCGGATGTCCCCTGCATACTGCTGGATCAGGCGGCCCTTGTACTGGCCGTACTTGAGTTGGATGCCCTCGCCGGAGGACGCGAAGTTGGACCGGACATCGCCTGCTGCGGGGCTGGTCTTGCTGGTTCCGGGCTTGGTCACATTGGTGATGAGCCGCGGCTGGCTCCAGGTGACCCCACCATCGGAGGACTCGATGACTGCCGAGGAAATCACGGTCCGGTCAGCGTCGTTGTTGCCGAACTGGCTGCCACCGAAGCCCTGGTCCTTGGAGTACACGAAGAACGCGAAGACCTTCCCCGCCTCAGAGTCGTAGATGTAGGAGGGGTCGCTGTAGCCGTACTTGGGACCGCTGGCATCGCCCACATGGCCGGCCGCGATGACCGTGACCGGCCCCCAGGTCTGGCCGCCGTCGGTGCTGCGGCGCTGCACGATCGAGTTCGGATTGGGAGCGTCCGCGGCTGAATCCGGACGCCCATCCCAGGCCGCGAGCACCACGTTGTTGCCCAGATACGTCAAGGCGGGGATCCGGTAGAAGAAGTTGGCGCCTGTACGGTCGGCACCGATGTTGGCCTCAGTGAAGGTGCCGGGAGCTGCAGTGGGGTTGCTTGGTGGGATCGGCGCGGCGATGGCCGGGAGGCCGAGGCCTGCCAGGAGGCCCAGGCTCAGTGCGCCGGCGGCTGCGATACGGGCGAGCGATGGTGCAGGGGGTATGGATTTCAAATCCAGTGTCCTTTCGAATCATCACGATGGGCGTTCGTGTTACGTGCTACGTCGAACGTCCTACAACCATAGAGTGTTGGGCGTCACATTGCTAGGGATGAAGCTGGGGGAAGCCCTTCGACGCGGCAAAGCTGTAGCCTCGAAAGCGAAACCGCCAACGTCTTTCGAACCCTGGAGTCGCCGTGAAAATCCTTGTCCCCGACACCATCGACCTTGACCTCGCCCACCTCACCGCGGCAGGGGATAACGCGGTGGTTTACGCAGTAGACAAACTCATTCCCAGCGAGCACCGCGACGCGGAGGTCCTGGTGGTGTGGCGCAACACCACGGAGAACCTGACCGACGCCGCCCGCTCGATGCCCACTCTCAAGCTGGTCCAGACGCTCGCAGCCGGACCGGACCCCGTGCTGGCAGCAGGCTTCGCAGACAGCGTGGCCATCACCTCAGGCCGCTCACTCCATGACGGCCCCGTCGCCGAACACGCCCTGGCGCTCGTACTGGCAGCAACCCGCAGGCTGGACGTTCTGCTGGAATCCCAAAAGGCAGCCACGTGGAACAAGCCCTACAACGAGGCACAGTCCAACCCGGCAACCGAACAGCTCTACACGCTCGACGGCGCCAACGTCACCATTTGGGGCTTCGGCTCCATCGCGGGGCGGCTCGCTCCCCTGCTGGCCGCCCTGGGTGCCAAAGTCACCGGCGTGGCCAACTCCAAGGGTGAGCGCTATGGATTCCCTGTGGTTTCAACAGGCGAGCTACCCGAGGTTCTGGGCACCACCGACGTCCTGATTTCCATTCTGCCCGCCACGGACGAGACCACCGACGCCCTCAACGAAGACATCCTCCGAGCCCTCCCCCAGACCGCCATATTCGTCAACGTGGGCCGCGGTGCCACGGTTGACGAAGACGCCCTCCTTGCGGCACTGCAGGAGGGCCGCCTGCGCGCCGCGGCCCTCGATGTCACCAAGGTTGAGCCGCTGCCCGCCGATTCGAAGCTGTGGGCTGCCCCGAACCTCATCATCACGCCCCACGTGGCAGGCAACCGCCCCAAGGGTTCGGCCCACCTGGTCACGGAGAACATCTCAGCATTGAAGGACGGCAAGCCACTGACCAACCAGGTGGCCGGCTAGGAAGAAGTAGCACGCACGCACAAAGAAGCGGGCCCGTCCTCCAAGGAGGGCAGGCCCGCTTCTTCGTGGAATATCAGGCGTGCTCGTACGTCAGGCAGTCGGCGGCTTCGCGGCCCGGACCAACCTTGACGTCGTGTGCCTCGCACATGAGGTTGTTGTTGTGGACGCACTCCGAGCGCTGGCAGGCTCCTACGTGGGCGAGGACCTTGGGGAGGCCACCCATGGCATTCGTGTCGATGAACGTGGCGCACGATGCGTGATCCGTGGTTCCGCCAATGGTGATTCCGAAGGCCGTGCAGCCATTGTGGTTGAACCCGCAAGTGCCAACGCTGCAGGCGGATACTTCGGCAACGTGTTCGGTCATTGTTCCTCCTGGTGTGGATCCTGAATAGTACTGGGGTTGAACCCCGCGTGTACTCTCCAAACTACGCCGGAACCACGCTATTTAACCCCTTCGAATAGCGCATTTGTCTGTGCCCTAATCCGCGCCATTCCGCCGCAAAACGGCGGTTTGAACGTTAGGTATTGCTTACTTGGCCTGCGCAGGGCGTCGCTGATCCTGGCTCGCGTTTCCGCATCCAGCGGAGCGGTCACCCGGTTCTCGCGGGCAGCCCTGTCCGCCATGATTTTCTGGATGACCATACGGCCCAAACCAGCAAAAACTGCCGCGGCCACAACGCCCAGCACCATCGATTTCGGTTTCTCAGCCATGCCGCAATCCTAGTGACGCCCACCACGCGCGGCCAGTGCCGCCGTCGGCCGTTTTCCAGTACCTGCATCGGGCCGCCATCTGGTCCAATTTGCCCCGCCTCGGCGGGGTGCCCTCGCGCATTCCGGCTGAATAGGGTATGCGCGCCGCGCCCGGTAGAATGGGTGTGCAAGCTCGCGGAGCGCCCCCCATGCCGTTCAAACATTGCAGTTCACCACCGTGTCCAACCCTGTGTTCGAAACGCTGTTTGAATGCGGCTGAACGGCGTGAGACGGCACCTCCGCGGCAGCCTTATTTAAGGTTCACCCAACTCACGCACAGGAGTTACCGGATGCCCCGGATCGTCGTTGACGTCATGCCCAAGCCCGAGATTCTGGACCCCCAGGGGAAGGCCATCGTGGGTGCTCTGCCCCGCCTCGGCTTCAACAGCTTCAGCGCAGTCCGCCAAGGCAAGCGCTTCGAATTGACGGTCGACGGCGAGGTGACCGACGCTATCCTGGCCCAGGCCCGTGAAGCTGCCGAGACCCTCCTGTCCAACCCGGTGATCGAGGATGTTGTCAACGTCGAGGTCGTCGAGGCCTGATATGACGTCGATCCCCCTGATTGGCGAGGCTGTAGCCGTCGCCGCGGAACCCCGCTTGGCAGGCGCCAAGATCGGCGTTGTGACCTTCCCCGGAACCCTTGATGACCGCGACGCCGCCCGTGCAGTGCGGCTTGCAGGCGCCACGGCGGTGCCGCTCTGGCACGCCGACAGCGAACTCGGCGATGTTGACGCAGTCATCATCCCCGGCGGCTTCTCCTACGGCGACTACCTCCGCGCAGGCGCCATTTCCCGGTTCGCTCCGTTGATGTCCAAGATCATCGACGCTGCCAACTCCGACGCCAAGCTCCCGGTTCTGGGTATTTGCAACGGCTTCCAGATCCTGACCGAGTCGCACCTGCTGCCCGGGTCCATGATCAAGAACGACCACCTGAAGTTCATCTGCCGCGACCAGACGCTGCGCGTGGAGAACGCCAACACCGCCTGGACCGTGGACTACACGGACGGCCAGGAAATCATTGTGCCGTTGAAGAACCAGGACGGCCAGTACATCGCCGACGAGAAGACCCTGGATGCCCTCGAGGCTGAGGGCCGCGTGGTGTTCCGCTACGTGGGCTTCAACCCGAACGGCTCCCGCCGCGACATCGCCGGCATCTCCAACGCCGCGGGCAACGTGGTGGGCCTCATGCCGCACCCGGAGCACGCTGTTGAGGCTGGCTTCGGTCCCGAATCGCTTGATGGAACCGGCGGCCTGGACACCGACGGCCTGGGCTTCTTCACCTCCGTACTGACCAAGATTGTGGGAGGCGACAAGTGACCACGGAAACCACCAAGAAGTTCAACATCGACACCGTTGAGCACGCTGCCAAGACCCCGGACACGGAACTCCCGTGGGCCGAACTGGGCCTGAAGCAGAACGAATTCGACGAGATCGTCAAGGTCCTTGGCCGCCGCCCCACCGGCGCCGAGCTGGCCATGTACTCCGTCATGTGGAGCGAACACTGCTCCTACAAGTCCTCCAAGAACCACCTCCGCCAGTTCGGCGAGAAGGTCACCGAGGAAATGAAGAAGGACATGCTGGTGGGCATCGGCGAGAACGCCGGCGTCACCAACCTGGGCGACGGCTGGGCCGTGACCTTCAAGATCGAGTCCCACAACTCGCCGTCGTTCGTTGAGCCGTACCAGGGTGCCGCTACCGGCATCGGCGGCATCGTCCGCGACATCATCTCCATGGGTGCCCGCCCGGTGGCCGTGATGGACCCGTTGCGCTTCGGTGCGATCGACCACCCGGACACGGCCCGCGTCATGCACGGGGCCGTTGCCGGCATCGGCGGCTACGGCAACTGCCTTGGCCTGCCGAACATCGGCGGCGAAATGGTCTTCGACTCCGTCTACCAGGGCAACCCGCTGGTGAACGCACTGGCCGTGGGCGTCATGCGCCACGAGGACATCCGCCTGGCCAACGCCTCCGGCAAGGGCAACAAGGTTGTCCTGTTCGGTGCCCGCACGGGTGGCGACGGCATCGGCGGCGCTTCGGTGCTGGCCTCGGAGTCCTTCGATGACACCAAGCCCTCCAAGCGTCCGGCCGTCCAGGTGGGTGACCCCTTCGCTGAGAAGGTCCTCATCGAGTGCTGCCTGGAGCTCTTCAAGGGCTCCTTGGTTGAAGGCATCCAGGACCTCGGCGCTGCAGGTATTTCCTGTGCCACGTCCGAGCTCGCTTCCAATGGCGACGGCGGCATGCAGGTGGAGCTGACCTCCGTCCTGCTGCGCGACCCCACGCTGACTCCGGGCGAAATCCTCATGTCCGAGTCGCAGGAACGCATGATGGCCGTCGTGACCCCGGAGAACATCGCCGCGTTCGAAGCCGTGATGGACAAGTGGGCCGTGGAGTACTCCTGGCTGGGTGAGGTTACCGACACCGGTCGCCTCATCATCACCTGGGAAGGCGACGTAATCGTCGACGTCGATCCCCGCACCGTAGCGCACGACGGACCGGTCTACGACCGTCCGTTCGCCCGCCCGGAGTGGCAGGACTCGGTGCAGGCCAACACCTTCACCGGTTCCGTCGAGGACGCCGGCCGTCCTTCGGCTCCCTCGGAGCTCGCCGCAGCCGTCACCGAGCTCGTGGCATCGCCGAACATGTGCAGCAAGGCCTGGATCACCAACCAGTACGACCGCTACGTGGGCGGCAACACTGCCATGGCCTTCCCGGACGACTCCGGCGTGGTCCGCGTTGACGAGGAAACCGGCCTGGGCGTTGCCCTGGCCACCGACGCCAACGGCCGCTACACCTACCTCGAGCCGTACCAGGGTGCACAGCTTGCCTTGGCCGAGGCCTACCGCAACGTCGCCACGTCCGGCGCTGTTCCGATGGCCGTCAGCGACTGCCTGAACTTCGGTTCCCCCGAGGACCCGGACGTCATGTGGCAGCTCGCAGAAGCCATCCGTGGCCTCTCCGACGCCTGCATGGAACTCGGCATCCCGGTCACGGGCGGCAACGTGTCCCTGTACAACCAGACCGGCACCACGCCCATCCACCCCTCCCCTGTGGTGGCTGTCCTGGGCAAGCTCGACGACGTCGCCCGCCGCACGCCGTCGGGCTGGCGCGAGGACGGCCAGGCCATCTACCTGCTGGGCACCACCGCAGCAGAGTTGGACGGTTCGGAATGGTCAAACCTCCGCGGACACCTCGGTGGCCTGCCGCCGAAGGTTGACCTCGCAGCAGAGCGCGCATTGGGCGAGATCCTGATCAACGCTTCCCGCGACGGCATGGTTGACGCAGCACACGACCTCTCCGAGGGTGGCCTCGCGGCTGCCTTGGTGGAGTCCTCGCTGCGCTACGGCGTCGGCGCCCGCATCGCCCTTGAGGAACTCATGGAGCGCGACGGCGTGGACCTGTTCACCGCGCTCTTCTCCGAGTCACAGGCACGTGCGATCGTGTCCGTTCCCCGCTCCGAGGAAGTCCGGTTCAAGGACATGTGCACCGCCCGCGGCTTCGCCCACCTCCGGATCGGCGTTGTTGACGCCGCCGGCGGAAAGCTGGAGATCAACGGCGTGGACGAGCTCTCCCTGGATGCTCTCCGCGAAGCACACGAAGGCACCCTGCCGAAGTACTTCGGCTGATCCTCCCCGCCTAAAGCAACGCGGGGTCACTTACAGCCCATAAATCCCTTCGGGATGGGCCTTAAGTGACCCCGCGTTGCTTGTTTAAGCCGGCCAAACAGTCTGCCGCGCCAGCTGCGCCGTGAATTCGCCCTCCGGCAAAGGCCTGCCGAAGTAATAGCCTTGGCCGCTGGCGCAGCCGATGCTCCGCAGTGCCTCTGCCTCGTCGGCGGTCTCGATGCCTTCCCAAACGCCTTCAAGCCCGCACGATCGGATGACCTCCTGGATGGCGGCAAGGAACTTGAGCTGGGAAGGGTCTTTTCCGAGGTCCTTCACGAACTGCCGGTCCACTTTTACCCGGTCCACGGGGAGTTTCCTCAGGTAGCCCATGGACGAGTAGCCGGCACCGAAGTCGTCGATCTCCAGTCCCACGCCAAGCCTGTGCAGGCTTGCCAGGGTGTAACGGTCCAGTTCGTTGTTCTGGATGATGGCGCTCTCGGTCAACTCCAGGACCAGGGATTCCGGGGTCAGGCTTTCCTCCGCCAGGGCCTCGCTGACGTCGTCCACGAATTCCAGGCTTTGAAGGTCCGCGGCTGAAACATTGATGCGCATGGAAAAGTCATGGTGTGCGGTGGCCGGGTTGTCCCGCCAATGCCGGAGTTGACCCACGGCGGTACGCAGGACCCACCTGCCCAGCTCCGCGATGAGCCCCGTCGCTTCCGCAACAGGGATGAACTGGTCCGGCATGATGAGGCCATGTACGGGGTGGTTCCAGCGGACCAAGGCCTCGCAGCCCTCTAACCTTCCACTCGCCAGTTCCACGATCGGTTGATAGAAGAGAACCAGCTGATCCGAGCGGATCGCTTCGCGAAGTTCGCCCACAATCTGCCGCTGGAGCTGACGGGCGTGCAGGGTGGCAGGGTCGAACACCTTGAGCTTGCTACGTCCCTCGCTCTTGGACTCGTCGACCGCAAAATCAGCTTCCTGGAGGAGGTCCTCGAGGGTGTGGTGCGGCTCTGCGATCCGCAGGCCCATGCTGGCACCGCAGCGGACACTGTTGTTCCCGAGATCGATGGCGGGTTCCAGCGCGGCCAGGATCCGGTTGCCGACGGCGGTGGCCCGGGTTTGGGGCGTGGCGGGCAACAGCACGGCGAATTCGTCGCCACCCAGGCGGGTAACGACGTCGTTCTCCCGGACAGCCGACTGTATGCGCATCGCAACGGTGACCAGAACCTGGTCACCCGCGGCATGGCCGGCAGAGTTCTTCAGTGCTTTGAAACTGTCCAGGTTCAGCAGGAGTAGCGCAGGCGGAGCGGCGCCCCGGGCAGCGGAATCGCGGGCCGCGGTGAACGCATCCACCAAGGCCAAACGGTTGCCGAGCCCGGTGAGCGCATCGGTGAGCGCCTCCCGCCGCTGCTCATAACGTGCTTGGTGGAGCTCTTGCATCAGGGCCTGGACGTGCCGTTCCAGTTTTTCGATGCGGGCATCGTCAGTTGAGACCAGCCTTCGAGGCTTGGTGCTGGTCACGATTCTTCCAGGCGCCGCAGCGTGGTGTCGGCGACAGCCTGCGGTTTGTCCACGGGATTGCGGCGTTCGTCCAGGAAGAGCCGGTAGGAGGCAATGTCCAGCCTGCCGTCAGGCTCCACCCGCTTGCCGGCGCGGTACACGTGGGTGATCCAGGATCCGCCGAGGATGGCCTCGATCCAGGCGTCGCATTCGGCCAGCGGAAGGTGGACGCGGGTGCCGGTATTCCTGCGGTGTCCCGCGATGGATACTGTGATGCAGCTTCCCAGGAGGCCCTTGTCGGCCGTGAACCAGGCGAGGCCTTCGACGTCGGCCACTATGGTCAGGTTGGCATTGCCATCCTCCACCGACTGAACAGGCCCCATCCTGACCGAGCGGCGGTCCGCATTCAGCGAGGTGGGTGTTCCCGCCATGTAGGGAGCACTGGTGATGTTTTGCCGGAAGGCGGATAGCTCCTGGGTGTGCTGGACCTGGATCCTGGTGGTGAGTTCGTTGAAGGTCATGATCGGGCCTCATCCGCGATAATTGCCGCCTCGAGGCGGTCAGCTCCTACAATCCGGTTTCTTCCTTGTGCTTTGGCGCTGTAGAGGGCTGCGTCCGCTACTTCGATCATGAATGTCAGATCGGCGCCGGCAGGGATGCTGGAGGTGACTCCGTAGCTGATGGTGGGGAAGGAGACGCCTTCAGGCGCCGGTGTGGCTGCCATGCGGCGGCTGATTTCCGCTGCGATGCTTTCGGCACGATCCTGGGTGGCCCCGGGCAGGAACAGAATGAACTCTTCGCCGCCGTAGCGTCCGATGAGGTCCGTGGACCTGACCGAAGCGCCGCAGGCTTCGGCGAAGGCCCGCAGGGCCACATCCCCGGCACCATGGCCGTATTCGTCGTTGACAGCTTTGAAGTGGTCCAGGTCGGCCAGGACTACAGCCGCGCCGGATCCCGTGGAGTGCAGTCGGTTCAGTTCAGTACCGGCCAAGTCCAGGAAGGTGCCGCGGTTGAGGAGGCCGGTGAGGTGATCCCGGGCTGCGCGTTCCTTGAGGCCCCTGATGAGCTGATCGCTGGTGAGCGCTGTCATGCTGAAAGACACGGTGACCAGAAGAACCATGGATATCAGCGCGGAGGGTCCGGGGCCAAAGTAGGTGGTGAAGGCGTGGCTCGCCGGTCCCTCCAATGCATAAACCATCCAACGGCCCATGTAATAGATGGCCAACAGGCCCGCGGCGATGGACAGCGCTTTGTGGACTTGGGAGTGCGAGGACTTGATGAACCACAGATCGTAGGCGGCCAACGAAATGCCCACGGTCATCATGGCCAGGTACACGAACCCTCCGGACCACACATTGGTTGCGGGGCTCTCCAGGATGGAAGCGATAGCTGTTACGGCTGGTCCAACGGCCAACTGCCACGGCGGCGCTTTCTGGTCCCGCAGGGTCTTCGCCCCCGCCCAAACGCTGAATGCACCCGCCACCACCAGAACGTTGCCCAAGGGGTTGGCCCACTGTTGGTGAGGGGTGCCGTTCAGAAGGAAAGCAGCATTGCCCACCATGAACTCCAGCAAGGCCAGGCTCCACCAGCCTGCATACGGCGAGCGCGTGCGGTGGAATGAGGTACAGAACAGCACCAGGAGAGTCACTGTAACCACGCCCAGGGCAACTCTTACCGAAAACGCATCGAGCACCATGTCCAACCCCCTCAGCTGGTCATCCATCGGCTTTGAGTTCAGTGTCTCGGGGCTTACTCAATCCCGATGCGGCATTTGCTCAAGATTTGCTCAAGATCAGCTGTACTCCACCAAGGTGCGCTCCCTAGGCAGTCCAGTGGCCGTCGTCGTGATACTCCGCTTCCAGCCCGTGCGGCGTCTTTTCCCACTTGTGCGGGCTGGTGAGCATCTGCCATGCCGCCCGCCACGCAGCCACCGAGTGCAGCACCCAATAGAACGGGTTGAGCAGGGCGAAGATCGCGATCCGCCATCCGTGGCGGCGGAGCGTGGCAACCCCGGAGACAACAATCATCATGGCGTTTCCGAACAGCATGGAGACCACGCCTCCCACCAGGAGCCATTCGGGCAGGACCAGGCCGACGATGTCGTACCCGATGTACGTCACTACGGTGAACCCCACAACCAGCGGGTAGGCCAGGAAAGCCAGGGGTGTTCCCAGGATCAGGCCGAGGAATCCGACGGCGCCGGCAATCCCGGTGCTCTTGATGTAGCGCAGGGTGTTCCTCGTATTGACTGCCGAGGTCACCATGTAGCCCTTGATCCAGCGCGTGCGTTGCTTGATCCACGCCGGCACCTGCGAGCAAGCTTCCTCCCACGTGGTGGAATTGATGACGCCCACGCGGTATCCGTCCACTGCAGCCCGGAGGCCCAGGTCGGCGTCTTCCGTGACGTTCCACGGATCCCACGCGCCGACTTCCTTCAGCAGGGCGGTGACAAAGTGGTTGGACGTGCCGCCCAGCGGCAGCGGGATTCCGGAGTTGTCCAGGCCAGGGAGCATCGAGTCGAACCAGTGGGTGTACTCGATGGTGAACATCCGGGTGAGGACGTTTTGGTCTGCATTGAAATAGTTGAGCGCGGCTTGGACGCAGATGAGTGGCTTGCGCTTGGGGTTGAGGTGTTTCCGCTCGAATTCGTCCTGCTTGAACGCGGCTATGGATGCGCGGAGCTGGCCGGGCTCCGGGCGGTCCTCGGCGTCGTAAATGACCACATACTCGCCGCGGGCGAACGTGAGCCCGTAATTGCAGGCCCGGGGTTTGGTCTGCGGATCGCCCTTGGGCACGATGAGGATGCGGACATACTCCGGCGGCCGTGAGGCTTTCGCTGCGGCGATGGTCTCGGCGTCGTCCTCTTCCAGGAGGACCAGGACATCCAACTTGGACCGCGGATAGTCCAACTGGCCCAGGTTGGTCAGCAGCTTATCGATGATGTTGGCTTCCCGGAACACGGGCACCAGGATGGTGTAGACGGGCAACTCCCCGTCGGGAACCCGTTCCTCCGCCAAGGGAGGCAACCCGCGGCTGGCCCTCTCCTTATCCCTGGCCTTGGCCACCGCGGCGTCATGCAAACGGTCGAAAGGGCTGCGAAGGCTGGCAAGTGTCTTGAAGCCGATGCTCACCAGGAACACGATGTTCGCAGCGGCCAACAACACGATGATCGCAGTCAGCGGCGAGAGCACGAAAGCGGCCACCATTCCCAGGACCAGGACCACCGGAAGGTAGCGCTGCCATTGTGTCAGGGCGGTGCGGGCGGACTCTCCCGGCCGTTCTTCGGCAAGGCGCTCGGCGGACTCGTAGAGGAGGTGGCGGCGGAAGGACCGCTGGATGGACTGGTTGATGTCCCAGTCAGTGGTGGTCCGGAAGACGACGTCCTTGGCCCCGAACGTCAGGGCCGCCTCGTGCGCAATGGCCGCCGACGGAGCCACCGCCGTGGCAACTGTCAGGAGGTCTCCCTCCATCCGCCATGGCAGCCAACGTGGTTCACCCAGTCCGCTGTAGCCGAGCATCTCCATGAGCCGGTCGTCGGCCGGTTCGGCAACCAGGTCCACCAGTGGCGCCTCCCAATGCTGAGCCAGGACTTCATAAATCCGACGCCGGTCCAGGCCGGCTTCCAGGATGAGGTGCCGGCCCAGCAATCCACCTTCGCTCACTGCCCGGTCAAGTGCCCGCTGCAACTGTTCCGGTGTTACCAATCCGGCGGCGAGCAGTGCCTGTCCGATCGATTGCCGGTTGAGCGTGGCGTCCGCAAGGTGCGAAGAGGAAGTCATCGGTCGGAGGACCTTTCATAGATCCGGTGGGTGGGGGTGGAAAAGGCAACGGAATAGCGGACGTTGAAGGACGGGTTCTTGCCGATCGCCTGGTACACCAGGTCCGTGGGCCCGGAGTCCCGCGCACCTGCACCTGCTTCAACGTTGACGAAGACCCACTGTGCGTACTTCGCGGGGTCCTCCAGCGCCGGCCCGAAATAATCCCCGGAAGCTCGGTTGTAGATCTCCTTGAGCGGAATACCCATCACTGGAAGCACCGCATTGCCCCGGGCACTCTCGTCCATCAGGATTCCGCCGGACTCGTAATGCTCGTTGAGCCAGCGCGCCGCGGCCGTGGAATTCGTGGTGGATTCAGCGGACATCCGCCCTTCCGCCAGCACGGCAAGCCGCCCAGTTGGGTCCTCGCTCCACCAAACGTTCTGCACCACGAGTCCTGCCAGCAAGGCGCCGGTCAGCCAAAGCCTGAGCCGTGCGGGCCGGGTGATTTCCTCGACGAACACGGCCACCAGGATGGCCACCAGCGGCAAGGCCGTCAGCGCAAAGCGGTTGTTCCACCACGTGGATGGCAGCGAGTGATCGTTGTTGATGGCGGTCTGGCCCAGGAACAGGCTCAGCAGCGCAAAAGCATAAGCGCTGCCGGTCACCGCCACCAGCAAAGTGCTGTTGGCGAAGCCGCGCCTGAAGACCAGTACGACGGCGCCGCACGCCGCCAAGGCGAGGACAACGACGCCGACCGTCTCCAGCAGCGACCAGTGGAAAGTAGTCAGCGTCAGCCCCAGGTTGCCCTTGGTTGGCAACAGTCCGCCGTCGGTAATGTTCTTTTGCTGCGCGTAAGCGGAGTATTGCCCAAACATGAACTCCAGCGGGTTGCCGTAGATGGCCCAGTTATAGGAGATCCACCAAAGCACTGCCGCGGCCGGGATCATCACGTAGCCGCCGGCCATAACGAAGGCTTCCCGCCACCCGCCGGTGCGGCGTTTGGCCACGATCAGTACAAAGAGCGTTCCGGTCATCACCAAGGCCCACCCCTCGTAACGGGAAAGCACTGCGGCGGCCGATGGGATCCCGGCGAAGACTGCCAGCTCGCCGGCACTCATCCGGCGCCGGCTGGTTGCCCAATGCGCCAGGCCGGCCATGCCTCCCACGATGCACATGATGAGCACGGGCTCGGTCAACGCCGTGGTGTAGACGTAGAGGACCGCCGGGTTGGCCAGGACCACCAGGGTAGCGGCCAGCCGCCCCGCCCTTCCCAACCCGAGGCGGGCGGCGATCAAGTACAAACCGGTGGCGGTGGCGGACAACGCCAGGATACCCAGGATTCCTGCAGCCCAGCCCGTGCTGAACAACCACATGTTCAGCACGAACGGTGCCAGCAGCAGGTGTGGCATGGGCAGCCAAACGGTGCCCAATTGTTCAAAGCCGGGCGCCTTGCTGTCGAAGATACGCCGGGCGATGGTCAGGTGGCTTTGGGCGTCGGAGTAGTCCAGGTTGGTGCCGTGGCCGATCGTGTAAAGGCATGCGATGTAGCCCACCAGCAGCGAAACCACCGCGACGATCCTGGTGCCCGGGACCTTGCGGCCAACCACCGGGGCACCGAGCCGGACCCAGCCCTTCCGGGCCAGCAATACCAGGGCCCGCAGCGCCGGCTGCCGGTGGGCAGCCCGGCGCCGGGTGGCGACGCTAGTTGCCATGTGCCGGTTCGGCCTGCACTGCCTGTTCGGCCCGTTCCGTTGCCGCCTGTTCAGCGTCCACGTATGTCTGTGCTTCCTTGGCACGACGCCTCATGAGCACGGTCCGGAGTGCGAAGGCCAGTCCGAGCACCAGGACAGCTCCGCCGATCCACCAGGCATAGGGACGGTAGTCGTCGGTAACAGCCTTCTGCGGAACCAGTACGTTGCTTTCCAGCAGGACCGGGGTTCCCGAGGGTTGGGTCACCAGGAGATTGCGGGACAGGGAAGCCCACCCGCCTTCAACGCCACCCACATGGGAGACCAGGGATGCCTGCAACGTGGACGCCGCAGCTTCGTCGCCCTCCGGCGCCCACGCACCGAGCAGCAGCAGGTCGCGGCCGCCCTGCTCGAACGCTTCCAGCACGCCGAACGGCGCCGTAGTGCCCACGCCATATTCGACGTCGGACGGCGAGATGGTGCGGAACTCCGCCAACCGCAGGGGCGCCGAGAGCTTGTTGGCCACCTCGGCGGTGGCGCCCACTACCAGCCCGGGCTCGCTGGAGCCTGCCAGGGTATCCAGGCCCACCACGCGGGTGTCCAGCAAGGTGGCACTGTCCCGCTGCAGGGACGCTGTCAGGGACGCTGCGTTGACGGTGTTTGCCTGGGCGTTGCCGTCTCCGAAGGCCACGGCAACGCTCTGGCCCAATGCCTGGGGAAAGCGTGCGAAGCCTGCCTTCGTGGAAGCGCCCCGGACGGCGGTGAGGGTGCTACCCGCGGTATCGAGGGTGACTTCCATGGGCATGACACCCGCGGGCCCGGTGCAGTCACCGCCGGCCGGGAGCGCAGCGAGGCGGATCCGCAGGCCGTTCTTCGCCTGGAGCTGCCCCGCTGGAACCTCGGCGTCCACCGTGAAGGTGTCACCGCCGTCGAGGTTTTTCGAGCCGAGCAGGTAGTCGTTCCAGAAGACCGAAAGCTGCGCCTGGGCGTTGTCCGGGACGGCTGTGTGCGTGCCTTTGAGCTGGACCTTCACTGAGGAAACCGGGCCGCCGAACTGCGACTGGCTGACGCCGACGTAGGATTCCGGCGTGCCGTAGCCGGAGAGCTTGAGCGTGGCGCTGCCGAGGTCCTTGAGGCTCTGGACCAGGCCGGGGGCGGCAGGTAGCGCGGAGGTAAGGCCGGTGACGGAGGAGGTCACCGCGAGCGCCGTCTTGTCGCTGGCGAACGCCCGGGCTGCGGTGCGGAGTTGTTCATCGTGGCCGCTGAGGATGAGTTGGGGAAGGCCGGCCGCAGCGGTCAGCTGTGTGTTGGTGTCCCCGGAGCCGGCGACGACGCTGATGATCCGGCTCCCTGCCGGCAGGCCGGCTGTGCGGGCCGCGAGTTCAGCGTCCGGAACCACGCTGATGCTGGCCTCAGGGTAGCGGTGGGCCATGGCGGCCGACGCGGTCATGATGGCCGCGGAAACATCTGCTCCGGGATCGGCCGGGACGGGAAGTACGACGGCGGGCACGGACGCCGGGAAGAACTCGCCAACGGTGGTGGGATCCTCGGCGGTTCCGCTGAATTCAACCGACAGATTGCCGAGCGTTGCCGTGGAGTTGGACAGGACGCACATGGTCTGCGTTGCCGGAATGTATTGCAGTCCAACGGAGAGTTGCTGGCCAACAACGTCGGCGCTGCTGACTGCTTCGTCGAGGGGAACAGTGGCTGCTGCGTTGCTTTCGAGGATGATCCGGCCATTGACCGTGGCCCGGACCATCCCCTCAGGCTTCCCCGACACCGCGATTGTCCCCTTCACCCGGGTGGGTTCCAAGCCGGCCGTCACGGGCACCACCACCATCTGCTCGGATTGGCCTGCGAGGGCCGAAACGCTGGATGAGGTCTGCAGGGCCGCTCCCTGCGCTGGTGCAGGTTCAGCGCTTGCTCCAGGGGCGGTAACGGCGGCCAGCGCCAGGGTTGCGGCAGAGGCGAGCAGGATCCTGACCGGGTGGGGTCGGGTTTGGAGGCGCGGGCGTGGTCCGGCAGGGGTTTGGGTCACGATGTCAGTCCTGAGTAACTAGCAGCGAATGTGTCCGTCAGCCGATCAAGGCCAACCTCATAGACACTGCCGAACCGAACTCAAGGCGCATTGCTGAGTTGGCTCAAGATTCGATCAAGACCATGTCGCCCCTACCGCCGTTGACCTGCGGTGATAATGAACCATGGGGATCGGCAACGGGAGCTGCACAGCGAGGACTAGTACCCGATGACTGCCAAGCGGGTGGAATCGAGGTGCTCGTCGATGGCTTTGTGCGCTGCGTCCAGGCTTCGGCTGCGGAGCGCGTCGACGATCAGTTGGTGTTCCCGCAGGACGTCCCCGGCTCGATCCGTGCCCTGGGTAACGGCTTTGACGCCGATCCTGAGTTGTTTTTGCCGGAGCGACGCGTAGAAGTCGGCGAGTACGGGGTTGCCGCCGGCACGGACCATGAGCGTGTGGAATTCCGTGTCCAGCTCGATGAACCTGGCGGGATCGTCCCGGGCCTCCTGCTGCTGGTCAATCACGCGCTGGAAGGCATCGATCTGGGCCTCAAGCATGGTTTCCACTGCCGAGACGGCCCACTTCTCCACCACGGACCGTGCCTGCAGGATGGCGCGTACGTCGGGGTCGGAGATGGGTGGCACGTAGGCGCCTTTGTGCGGGATCCTCTTGACGAATCCTTCGGCTTCAAGGCGCAGCAATGCCTCACGCACGGGGGTTCGTGAGGTACCGGTGGTCTTGGCCAGGACTCCCTCGTTGAGGAATGTTTCTTCCTCACGGGGCAGGGCTGCGATGTAGCTTTTCATCCACTGGTAGGCCACTTCTGGCTGCGACTGTGCAGCGGGGGTCATCTGGATCATGCAGAGCCTTTCTCGCGTAGCCCAGTATACGAGTTGCATTCAGGACTGTTCGGGACGTTCCTGAAAACTTCTCCTTCAAATATAGACAGGTTGTATACAACCCGTCTACAGTGTTGTTCAGTGACTCCGCTCACGCATCGGAAATACCCAAATTTTCCTGGGAGCCCGGCCGCCAGACTCAACAGAAGCTCCGCGGCTCCCACTCGCAAAGGATTCCCACAATGACCGATTTGAAGAAAGCAGAACTGCGGCAACAGAAGCACTCCAGCCTGCCCGTGGTGGCTGCTTCGAGCCTGGCCGGCACGGCCGTTGAATGGTACGACTTCTTCCTCTACGGCACCGCCGCAGCGCTGGTATTCAACAAGCTCTACTTCCCTACCGACGATCCCCTGGTGGGCACCATGCTGGCCCTCGGAACGTTCGCGGCCGGCTTCCTGGCACGCCCCATCGGCGCCATAGTCCTGGGTCACCTGGGAGACAAACACGGCCGGCGCGCAACACTGGTGGCCAGCCTGATGCTCATGGGTGTCGCCACCACCCTCATCGCCTTCATCCCTTCGTACGCAGCGATCGGCCTTGCAGCACCCCTGCTCCTCCTGCTGCTCCGCTTGATTCAGGGATTTGCCCTCGGCGGCGAATGGGGCGGCGCGGTACTCCTCGTCTCCGAGCACAGCAACGAAAGCGCCCGGCGCGCGTTCTGGGCTTCGTGGCCGAACATGGGCCCACCGCTGGGCAACCTGATGGCTGCCGGCGTCCTGGCCATCCTCGCCGCCACCATGCCGGAGAGCGAGTTCCTGGCATGGGGCTGGCGCATCGCGTTCGGTTTGTCTGCACTGCTGGTAGTCATTGGCCTCGTCCTGCGGCTTTACGTCCAGGAAACCCCGCTGTTCAAGGAAGCACAGCGCAAGCGCGAAGCCGAAGGCAACAAGGAACGGAAGATGCCGCTGACCATCCTGTTCCGCCGCAACTGGCGCGAGATCCTCATCGCCACCGGCAGCCGGATGGGCGAGAACGCAGGCTTCTACATCTATTCGCTGTTCATCATTACCTACGTCACCCAGATCATGGGGTTGCAGCGGCAGACAGGCCTCACCGCCGTCATGATCGGGCAGGGCGTGGCCGTCGTCGCCATTCCCATCCTGGCGCTGTACGCGGACAAGGTAGGGCGGAAGCCCATCCTGATCGGAGCGTCGATTGCCACCGTGGTGTGGGCCTTCGCGTTCTTCGCCCTGCTCAATACGGGACAGACCTGGGGAATCATTGCAGCTGCCGTGGGCGGCCTGCTGATCTTCGCGGCGTACAGCTCGGTGATCGGCGCGTTCTTCTCCGAACTTTTCCCCACGGACGTCCGGTACAGCGGCACCTCAGTGGCCTATAACCTGGCATCGCTGATCGCCGGCTCGTTGTCACCGATCATCGCCCTGGCCCTCTACAGCGCATTCGGCACCGGCTATGCGATCGGCATCTACCTCGCCGTCATGGGCCTGATCTCCATGGTCTCGGTGATGTTTGCCAAGGAAACCAAGGGCTTGCGCCTCAGCGACCTGGACAACGATCCACACGGCGCCCCGGAAAAGGAAAAAGCATGAAAATCGCACTTGTCCAAGTAGCCAGCCCGGACTCCGAAACCCGCGAGGACCGCATCCAGCGCGTAGAAGCCATCCTTCGCGGTATCAACGGCGCCGAACTGATCGTCCTGCCGGAGCTGTGGAGCGCCGGATACTTCCACTTCGACGAATACGAGGCCTTGGCGGAGACGCTCACCGGCCCCACAGTGTCCATGTGCTCACGGGTAGCCAAAGACCTTGGCGTATACCTTCATCTCGGCAGCATCATCGAGGCGGGCGACGACGGCCGGCTCAGCAACACCTCCATCCTGCTGGGCCCTGACGGCAACGTGGTCCACACGTATCGGAAAATCCACGTCTTCGGGTACAAGTCCAAGGAGGCAAGCCTCCTCACCGCTGGATCGTCCCTCCCCGTAGTCCCCTTGCCTTTCGGGTCCGTTGCAGGCATCACCTGCTACGACCTCCGCTTCCCCGGATTGTGGGTGGAGCTGAGCGACCGCGGTGCGGAGATCGTGATCGTCCCCGCGGCCTGGCCGGCGGCCCGGCGTGAACACTGGCGCCTGCTCACCACGGCCCGGGCTGTGGAGCACCAAATCTTCGTGATCGCTTGCAATGCAGCAGGCAGCCAGGAAGGTGTGGAACTCGGCGGACACAGCCGGGTGGTGGACCCCGCCGGCAACGTCCTTGCCGAAGCGGACGCCGGGGAATCGGTGCTCCTGGTGGACATCGATCCCCTGCAGGTCCAGGCCGTCCGCAGCGAGTTTCCCGTCATCGGGGACCGCCTCGCGGCCTACGACACACTCACCGTTTAGACCCAAGACCGTTCAGAAGCCATCCAAGGAGACGGAATGGAAACAACAAGGCAAGTCCCACTGACCTTCCAGGTGGTGGGCACAGAGAAGACCATCGTGGTCACGGATTTCCACGGAGTGGTGGCCGGCTACACAGGCCGGGATCCGAAGGCAGTCCAGCACCACATCGATGAACTGGCAGCCATCGGCGTAGCTCCGCCACCGGAGGTTCCCATGTTCTACCGCATGGACTCGGACCTGTTCGAGACCTCCGGCGAGCACGACACCTCGGAGAACCTGACCTCAGGCGAGATTGAACCCCTCTACATCCGCCACGACGGCAAGTACTATCTCGGCATCGGCTCGGACCACACGGACCGCGACATCGAGGCCCGGGACATCGGCGATTCCAAGCGGGCCTGCCCCAAGCCCGTCGCCGGTGAGGTCATCGCCGTCGAATCCTTGGCGGATCTCGACCTCGACAGCTGCACCGCCCGCTCATGGGTGGACGGGGAACTGTACCAAGAGGGTTCGCTGAGCGGCCTGCGCACGCCGGCCGACGTCGTCGAGCGCCTCTTGGACCGTACCGACATCGGTGATGCCGACTTCATGTGCCTCGGCGGCACCCTGCCGCTGCTGGACGGGAAGTTCGTTGATGGAACTTCCTGGAAGTTGGAGCTCTCCTTCCCGAATGGGACCACAATCGAACATAACTACAAAATCAGGAAAGGCTCACTTCGATGAGAACCGGTAAGCAGTATTTGAAGTCCCTGAACGACGGCCGGACAGTGATCCTCGATGGCGAGGTAGTCGGCAACGTCCTGGAACACCCGGCCTTCGCGAAGGTTGCCCGGACCATGTCCGAGCTGTTCGACATCGCGGCCGATCCCGCCAACGGAATGCAGTTCCACTCGGAGGAGATCGACGGACCGGCCAACAGGACCTTCGCCGCTCCCAGGACGCAGGAGGAACTCGTCCTGCGCCGCCAGGCAATCGAGAAATGGGCCAAGCACACCCACGGTTGGGTTGGCCGCAGCCCGGACCATGTGGGCACGTTCTTCGCCGCGTTCGGTTCCCACCCGGACGTTTTCAAGAATGACGAGCGGGACTTCGCCGGGAACGTGGAGCGGTACTACAAGAAGATCCTGTCCGAGAACCTGTACCTTTCCTACGCGATCATTCCCCCACAGGTTTCCCGCGCAACCACGGCGTCAGGTTGGGAGGGCGAATACCTGCAGGTCGGCGTCGTGCGTGAAACCGAGGAGGGCATCATTGTCCGTGGTTCGCAGATGCTCGCCACCGGTGCCGCCATTGCCGACGAAGTTTTTGTCACCTGCATCAAGCCACTGGGCCCGGACGACGTGGACTTTGCGATCAGTTTCGCCATCCCCGTGGCCACGGACGGCCTGAAGCTCTACTGCCGCCGCCCGTTCGCGCCGGCCGCCACCAGCGACTTCGACTACCCGCTGACCAGCCACTACGACGAGCCGGACGCCCTGGTGGTCTTCGACGACGTCCTCATCCCGTGGGACCGCGTCTTCATCAACCGGAACATCGACACCCTGCGCCGTCAGTTCTTCGACACCGGCGCCCACGCCCTGGGCAACTGGCAGGCCCAGATCCGTTTCTCCACCAAGCTGAAGTTCATCGCTTCCGTGGCCCGCAAGGTCACCCAGGTGAACGGCACGGACAAGATTCCCGGCGTCCAGGAGAAGCTCGGCGAGCTCGCAGCGATCGTGCAGTCCGTTGAGTCGGCGGTTCTCGCCGCCGAATACACGGCAACAACGGACGACGCCGGCATGAGGGTTCCCGGAAAGAGTGCACTGTACGGGGCCATGGGCCTGCAGTCCGAGACCTACCCGCGAGTGATCTCGATCCTGCGCGACCTGGTGGGCGGCGGCGTCCTGCAGCTTCCCTCCAGCATCGCCGACATGACCAGCAGCGTGACCCGGCCGGACATGGAACGCTACGTCCAGTCGCCCGGCGTCAGCAGCGAGGAACGGGTGAAGCTCTTCAAGCTGGCCTGGGACATCATCGGTTCCGAGTTCGCCGGCCGCCACCAGCAGTACGAGATGTTCTACGCTGGCGCACCGTTCGTGGTCCGCGGCGCCTACACCTACCGGAACTACGGCTACGACGCCCTGGTGGCGGAGCTGGACACGTTCCTCGGTTCCTACAGCATCGAGGGCTCCACCGAATCGGAGGGGATCTGACCATGGCAAAGCCCGAATTCGAGTTCACCCCCGTTTCCTCGGTGGACTTCGCACCCTGCAACCCGCACATCGAGGGGCTGTCCGAGGCCATCCTCGCCCGCGATTCGGACAATGACAGCGTCACCCGGATCCTCAAGTTCGAGCCCGGCACGGATACCTCCCCCAACGGCGTCCTCACGCACGATTTCTGGGAAGAGGTCTTCATTTTCGAGGGCTCTTTCGTGGACCAGCGTCTCGGCAAGACCTTCAAGGCCGGCGACTGGGCCACCCGCCCACCCGGCATGGAGCACGGCCCGTGGGTCTCCGAGAATGGAGCCAGGATGTTCGAGGTCCGGTACTACACGAATCCGGCACCAGCGGAGCGGAGCAACTGAAATGAGCCTGGCACCAGCCTTCACCATCCCCGACGCCATGGGGATGCGCCGCGCCATGGGCCGCTTCCTCACCGGCGTCGCTGTGGTCACCACCCAGCACGAGGACGAGCAGTACGGGATGACCATCAGCTCGCTGACGTCCATCAGCCTTGAGCCGCCCATCCTGATGATCTCGCTGAACTTCGGCACCCGGACCGGCGAGGCCCTGATGGAGAGCGGCAAGTTCGCGGTGTCCATCCTCGGCGCGAAGCAGGAGTCCGTGGCCCGGCGGTTCGCCGTCCGCGGCGGGGACCGCTTCGGCGACGGCGACTTCGACATCACCGACAACGGCCTTCCGGTCATCAAGGGCGCCCTCGCCCAGGCGGACTGCAGCGTGGTGCAGCAGTACGACGTCGGCGATCACCAGGTCTTCTTCGGCCAGGTCACCACGTGCCGGGACCGGGACGGCGAGGTGCTCGCGTTCAAGGCCGGCCGCTTCGGCTCGTTCAGCGACTTCGGCCATGCGGAGATCCCCTGGATGTTCTAGTTCCCATAGAACAACGCGGGGTCACTTACGGCCCATGAATCCCTCTGGGATGGGCCGTAAGTGACCCCGCGTTGCTTTAAATGGTGAGCTCGCCCATGCGGTCCCAGCCGCTGCCTTCGAACTGGCGGCTGATGATGTGGGGAGTCTCCACCAAGGCCTGGGGCATGTCCGCCATGGCCTTCTTGAAGTGTTCGCTGTTGACGTGGGCCTCGGCAGCGTCATCCTGGAACGCTTCCACCAGGACGAACTCATTCGGGTTGTCCACGCTGCGGGACCAGTCGAACCACAGGTTGCCGGGCTCAGCGCGGGTCGCTTCGGTGAAATCGGCCACCAGGTCCAGCCACCGCCCGGACCAGTCAGGCTTGACGTTGAACTTGACCACGATAAAAATCACGGGCTGCTGCCTTTCGTTGCACTACAGAATCAGTCCAGCCTTTCACAGCCGCGGGTCCATTCGGAGTCGTGCGTCAGCCGGCAGGGCCGGTCCACCGGCTAGTCATGCAAAATGACCTGGTAAAGGTTGTGGTCCTGCCATTTCCCAGCGATGTGCAGGTACTTCGGCGCCATCCCGATCTTCCGGAAGCCCGCCTTCAACAGCACGCGCTGGGAGCCAACGTTATGCAGGAGAGTGCTCGCTTCCATCCGATGCAGACCCAGCTCGTCCCGGGATTTTTCCACGATCACTTTAACGGCGGCGGACGCCAAACCACGGCCCGCGTACTTGCTGTCAACCCAGTAACCCAGTCCTGCACTCTGGAAAGGACCGCGCACGATTCCTGCAAGGGTGAACCTGCCAATAACGGCATCGTCGGCAATCAACGCCAGGGGGAACCCCTCGCCTGCTTCATGGACGGCCAGGCGCTTGGCGATATCCGCCGCCTGCCACTCTTCGGTGAAGTACTCGTCGGAACGCACCGGCTCCCAGGCCGCAAGGTATTCACGGTTGCGTACATACGCGGCCGCGAGCGCTGGCGCGTCGCTCACACGGAGCAGGCGCATGCTGACGTCGTTACGGAGTTGGTGTGGCTCGAACATCAGCCAATGGTAAACGCCCGACGGCGGCCCGCACCGTAAGGTGAGGACCGCCGTCGACCGTTGTTTTTAGCTTGGCTGTACTACTTCGAGGTGCCTTGCGACACGGAGCCCTGCAGCTGGCGCTGGAAGATCACGTAGACGATCAGGACTGGAATGACGGTGACGCTGACCGCGGCGAACAGCGCGCCATAGTCCACTGCGTAACCCATCTGGCCGGCGAAGGCCGCGAGCTCCTGCGAGAGGACGCGCGGGCCGGCGGCGTTGATGGACACCGGAATCAGGAACTGGTTCCACAGGCCCAGGAAGTTGAAGATGGCAACCGAGGCAAGGCCCGGCTTGGCCATCGGCAGCATGACCTGGAAGAACGTCCGCCACTCCCCTGCGCCGTCAAGGGCCGCTGCTTCGGTAATTTCGTGAGGCAGCGACTTGAAGAAGGAGAACAGGAAGAACACCGTGAACGGAAGCGCGAAGCCCACGTACACCAGGATGAGTCCGGGCAAGGTGTTCAGGAGGCCCATGTTCTTCAGGACGAAGAACAACGGCACCATGGCCAGGAAGATCGGGAAGGTCAGGCCGGCGAGCATCAGGTAGTAGATGGCCCTGCTGCCCGGGAACGTATACCGGGCAAGGACGTAGGCACACATGGCACCGAGGACCATGACGATCACCAAGGCAACTGCAACAACGATCACCGAGTTCAGGAAAGCGCTGCCGATGCCGGCTTCGCTCCAGGCCTTGACGTAGTTATCCAGCTTCCACTCACCCGGCAAGGCGAACGGCGAGGCGAAGATCTCGCTGGACGTCTTGAAGGAGGACATGAACGTCCACAGCAGCGGAAGAATGACGATGAGCGTCCAAATGGTCAAAGCCGTGTGCGACACGGCTCCCACCACTTTGTCGCCCTTTGTGGTTGCCGGCGTCCGCGGTTGGAAGTGCAACGACTTCATTTCCGGAGTTGAGACTTTGGTTGTCATTACAGACTCACATCCTTGTCGCCGCCGGTGAGCCGGTTAACCACGAACACCAGGCCGGAGAAGATCAGTGTTGCAATGGCCAGGACAACGCCCATGGCACTTGCGAGCCCGAACTGACCCTTGCTGAAGGCGGTGAAGAACAGCTGCTGGGCCATGACCAGCGTTGAGTTGTCCGGACCACCGCCGGAGTTCAGTGCCGCCATGTAAACGAAAGCGTCCAGAGCCAGGATGCCCATGTAGATGTAGGCAGTCTGGATGTTGTCGCGGATCAAAGGGATGGTGATGGACACGGCGGTACGGAAGCGACCGGCGCCATCGATTCTGGCGGCCTCGAAAAGCTCGGCGGGAATGCCCTTGATGCCTGCAACAAACAGGACCATGTAGAAGCCGACAAAGCCCCAAACGATCACGAACATCGTGGCAATCATGGCGGTGTTCTTGTCACCGAGCCAGGCGAAGTCCTTGAACTGGTCAAAGCCCAGCCCCGTCAGGATGCCGTTGAGCAGGCCGCCGGAGGGATCGTAGATCTGGCCCCACATGATGCCGATGGCTACTGCCGGAATCGTGTACGGGAAGAACGACACCACACGGTAGAAGCTGGAATTGCGAAGTCCTTTGATCTGGCCTTTGCTGCTTCCGCCCACGGTCACCAACGAGGCAAGCACCAGGCTCAGGATGATGGTGATGATCGGGAGGAAGATGACCAGGAGGATGTTGTTCCCCATGGCCTTCATGAAAATGTCGTCGGTGAAGATCTTTACGTAGTTCTCGAGGCCGATGAAGTTCTGGTTCGGCGAGAAGCCCGACCAGTCCGTCAGCGAGTAACCAAAGGCTTGAACGAAGGGCCAAATCACGAACAACAGGTAGATCGCCAGCGGCAGTCCGAGGAAAACCGCGAAGAAGCTGACCTTGTCCCATGTCAACGGCTTCCGCCTCCGCTTTATCACTTGCGGGGCAGCCGTCGCCGGAACGACGGCGGCCAGGCCGTCGTCGTTCCGGCTCTGCTGAGTTTTCACTGAGGTCACTTCACTTCGATCTTCTTGACCGAGCTGTCGTTACGGACCTTGTCGGTGATGTTCTGCAGTGCGGAGGTCAAGGTTGCTACGTCCGACTTGCCGTCCAGGAAGCTGTTCCAGACAACCAGCTGGTCCTTGTTGGTGCCGTAGAGATCGATGAAGTTCCAGGTGAAGATGTCCTCGCCCGCGTCGCCCAGCAACTTGGTCTGCGAAACCAGGGCCGTGGAACCGAAGCCATCGGCCGGAACGGTGTCCTTGACGATGGTGGGAGCCAGCTTGGTCTTGGCGAAGTTGGTGGCAGCTTCCTTGGACAGCATGATGCGGAGCAATTCCTTGCCGCCAGCGGCGCTCTTGCCCTGCGAGGGGACAATGAAAGGTTCGCCGGCAGCGCTGTGGAGAGCCGCATAAGGCTTCTTGGAGCTTGCACTCGCGGTGGGCACGGGTGCGCCCATCATGTTGAAGCCCGCCTTGGTCTGGTCCTTCATTTCGTTTTCGATCCACGAACCGGACGGGTAGAACACAGCTTCCTGGGCGTTGCTCCACTGCGCCTGCGCGGCGGTGAACTGCGTGCCCGAGCCACCTGGCTTGAAGAAGCCGGCCTTGACGATCTTGTCCAGAGCGGTAAAGACGGACTGGATGGCGGGGTGCGACCAGGAATCCGCCGTGAGGTTTTCCAACCCGAGGCGAACGTCGTCACCGCCTTCCTTGATAGCGGAGGCGATCGCCATTTCCTGGTAGTACGTAGCGGCTTCCTTGCCCCAGACGAACAGGTACTTGCCCTTGGCCTTCGCCTGCTCGCCCAAGGCGTACATTTCGTCCCAGGTCTTGGGAACGGTCCAGCCGTTCTCCTTGAGGAGGGAATCCGAGTACCACATTGCATAGACGGTCAGCACGTAGTTCAGGGCGGCCAGCTTGCCATCGAAAGTGCCTGGAGCCAGTACGCCGGTGTACAGGGTGTCCTTGATGACCTTGCCCTCGAGGTTCTTGGCCTCCACGAGCGGCGTGAGGTCCTCGAGCTGGGCCAGGATGGTGCTGAAGCCGATGGACTTGGCACCGGAGTTGTCAATCAGGTCCGGCGGGTTGCCACCCACGAAGCGCGGCTGGAGCTCCTGGGCGATGTCCGTGGACGGGGAAATCTTGGCGGTGGAACCCTCGTGGGTCTTCTCAAAGATCTTGCCGGCGAACTCGACGTAGTCGATGCCGTAGCCACCCTTGAAGATCACGGCGTCGATGGTGGCCTTCTCTGCCATACCGAACGGGTTGGTGTCGGAGACAGTGCCTGTAGGGCCGGTGGTGGTGGTACCGCCACCTGCGGCACATGAAGCAATGGTTCCCCCCATGGGCACGAGCACGGCTGCAGCGAGTGCTCCACGCAGGAATCCACGGCGACCGACGGACTGGTGCTGAACGTTCATTTCTAAACCCTCCAGTGACTCGTAGTGTCGACTGTTGCGGCGGGAAAGCCGTTCAGTCAGACAGTCTGGGTTGGCGCTCTGGCAGCACCAACCTTCTGTGACATAATTCACCACGAATGATCGAAAATCAATATTTCGCGGCAGTTTCGATCAACATTTGTCAAAGCGTGATCTTTCTACGGACCCTCCGCGAGGGCCTTTCCGCACTCTGTGATGGCTTCCCGGGCCAGGGTCTTTTGCCGCTCAGTTCCCCGTCTTTCCGCCCATTGTTCGACTAATTGGAACTCCACCACGGCCTCAGTGAGCCGGTTTTTACCGCCGAGAAACATGCTGGGGCTAACGTGCAAAGCAATCATCCAGGCCTTGGTTCGATCATCATGGGCCATAGAGGCATTTTCGACGCCAGTGGAGCGCATATGGAGTTGCGTCTTCTGATCCAGCATCAAACCGCTCCTGACCAGCGCTGAGGCTGAGGTCCTTAGGTATGCAGTATCAATCTAGTCCCATGTCAGCGCCGTGGGGAGTGTGTTCGCGCGCGTGTCAGCTGCCGCGCGGATTGGCGAGCCTGGCCCAGCCCAATTGCTCCTGCTGCTTGCGGCTCAGGGTGGCAACAACAAGGTCGTAGGAGTCCTCCACCATGTCCCTGACCATGTCATCGGAGAGGGCCCCATCCAGCCGGACACCGTTCCAGTGGGTCTTGTTCATGTGCCAGGCACCAGTGATTTCGGGGTTTGCGGCCCTGAGCTGTTCGGCCAACGCCGGCTCACACTTGAGGCTCACGGACCAGTTGTCCGGGTCCATCGAGGACAGGGCGAACATCTTTGCCTCGTGCCGGGTTCCACCCGCGACGGCGGCACGCACCTTGAAGACGGATGTCTCGGGACCGAAGGGGAAGTCTTCAAAGGCGCCGGGAAAGCCCAGGCAGATTTCGCGGAGGCGGGAAACGTCCATGCAGCGAGCTTACGCAACGCCCAGGAAGTCCTCCAGCAACACTACTTCGAGCCCCGCAGCCAACTGGGCCGCGCGGAACGCAGCGAGGTCCGCCGCGAACTCGGCACGGAAATGCATGAGCACGATGTCGCCCGGGCGCAGCGAGTTACCCACCTGGTAGTCCATCTTTCCGGCGTTTGCCTTGGCTTCCCACGTGACGATCGCCTTCATGCCTGCGTCCGCCACAGCCTTGCGCATCACGTTGGAATAGGCGCCTCCCGGGGGACGGAAAAGCGTGGGTCTGCGGCCGTAGTGCTGGAACGCGTACTCCTGCATTCCCACCATGTCGTTCACCTGCTGCTGGTATCCCCACTGCCGCACCATGTTGATGTTGTGCGTTACCGTGTGGTTCTCGATCAGGCTGCCTTGGGCTTTGAACGCATTAAAGAAGGCAGGATTGTCGGCGATCGTGTCCCTGGTGAGGAAGAGCGATGCCGGGTAGTCGTACCCGGCCATGAGCTTGATCGATTCGGGCGTCTTGATGTTTCCGTCGTCGATGGTCAGGAACACCACGGGATGCTGGGTCTCGATCTTAGTGATGACCGGAGCCAATCCGCCCACGATCGGCGGCAACTGGTAGTCCGGAATGAACGATTTCCGAAGGCGCTTGGTGGCCGTAGGAGTAGGCGTGGGAGTAACAGCCGGCGACGCTGAAGCGGCACCGGGCGTCAGCGCCGGCGTCGAACTTTCAGCGCTTTGAGTGTTGTCAGCGCCTTCCGCTGCTGTGCAAGCCGTCAAACCGGCAACCACGGAAGCGCCAAGAATACTGAAGGCGGCCCGTCTGCTGGGAGTGGAAAATGGCACCGCAGAATGGCCGCCGAACATGGCTGTCCCCCAAGACTCAAGAAATGATTCAGCTGCAATCTAGCAGAGGAATCACAAGCCGTAGTGCCAGCCCTCGCGCGCCGGGCAGGAGTTCACCACGACATCCAATCCTGCGTCCCTGGCGCGCTGCGTGGCTTCGTCGTCGAACACGCCGAGCTGGAGCCACACTGCTTTGGCGCCGATGGCAATGGCCTGGTCGATCACTGCACCGACTCGTTGGGAGTTGACGAAGCAGTCCACAACGTCGATGGGGCGCCTCGCCTCTGGAATATCAGCCAGGGTCTTATACCCCTTCTCGCCGTGCACGTCCTCGCCCTTGAGGTTGACCGGGATGATTTCCATGCCCATGGTGTCCCGGACATAGAGCGAAACGTCGTAAGCGGAGCGCCACTGGTTGGTACTGAGGCCCACGACGGCCCATGTGCCTTTTGTTCGCATCAACCGCTCGACGACGGCCGGATCGTTGACATGCATCATGAGCCAAGCCTACTCCCGCCCCTCCAGGAGCTGCTTTGCCGAATAATCTGCATCATTCGCCGCTCGGCCCGGCTGAACAGCGAATATTACGCATGGAGTCTGCCCAATTTTGAGTCAAATGAACGATCGGCTTTAGTAAGGAACGACCATCCCAGCGAAACAAAGGGCGACCATCCCTTGGATCGCACTGCGCCAATTCCAGGCATGGAGATTTCGCATGACTTCTGCCGTACCCAAAATTTCACACACCACTTCGGACGCGACGGCCTCTGAAGCAGGGCTGCTTGACGCGCCCGGCTCCCTTCACGGCTCATCGGGATGGTCCTCGACTGAGCCCGCGGACGGCGCAGTGCACGGCGCTGATTTCGGCGAGCGGGCGCGTCACAGCGGTTTTGATGAGACCGGATCGGCCGTCGGCTTCTGGGAAGAGCAGGCACGCCGCCTGCATTGGGCGGCGCCGTGGCACACCGCGCACACTTGGACGCCGACAGACGTCGAAGCGGGCCGCGGCCCGGACATCAGATGGTTCGACGGCGGCAAATTGAACGTCGCGTACAACTGCGTGGACCGGCATGTGCTTGCCGGCAAGGGTGACAAGGTAGCCCTGTACTTCGAGGGCGAGCCGGGTGACCGCCGTGCCATCACCTACGCAGAGCTTCAACGCGAGGTGTCCAAGGCCGCCAACGCGCTCCTGGACCTTGGGATCACCAAGGGCGACCGCGTGGTCATCTACCTGCCAGTGATCCCCGAAACTGTGATCGTTACGCTAGCCGTGGCCCGCATCGGCGCCATCCACTCCTTGGTTTTCGGCGGCTTCTCGGCCGAGGCGCTCCGCTTCCGCGTGCAGGACACACAGGCGAAGCTCCTGGTTACTACGGACGGGCAGTTCCGGCGCGGAACGGCTGTGCCCGTGAAGGACAATGCCGATGCCGCCGTCGCCGGTGACAACGCCATCGAGCACGTACTGGTTATCAACCGGACCACTCCTGCCGGGGATCTGGCCAGCGTAAACATGAAGGAAGGCCGCGACGTCTGGTGGCACGATGTCGTGGACACCGCCTCCGACGTGCACGAGCCGAAGGCTTTCGACGCCGAGACTCCGCTGTTCATCATGTACACCTCCGGGACCACAGGTAAGCCGAAAGGCCTGGTTCACACCTCGGGCGGTTACCTCACGCAGGCCTCCTGGAGTTTCGAGTACCTCTTCAGCAACCCGGACCCGTCCTCGCGGGAAAGCGACGTGCACTGGTGCACCGCTGACCTCGCGTGGGTCACGGCCCACACCTACGAGATCTACGGGCCGCTCTCCAACGGCGTCACCCAGGTGATTTTCGAGGGCACCCCCAACACCCCGCATCCGGGCCGGCACTTCGAGATCATCGAGCGTTACAAGGTCACCCAGTACTACACCGCGCCCACGCTGGTCCGCTCCCTCATGGGTTGGTTCCCCGACGGCGTGCCGGAGAGCTACGATTTCTCCTCCATCCGTGTATTGGGCACGGTGGGCGAGGCCGTGAACCCCGAAGCCTGGCGCTGGCTGCGCGGGAACATCGGCGGGGGCACTGCACCCATGGTGGACACGTGGTGGCAGTCCGAAACGGGCGCCACCATCATGTCTCCCTCACCAACGGACACCGAGTTCAAACCCGGTTGTGCCGCACGGCCGCTTCCAGGGGTCAGCACACGGGTAGTGGACCAGGCCGGCACTCTTTCGGAGCCCGGCGTGCAGGGCTTCATTGTGGTGGACCGTCCCGGCCCCGCCATCGCACGGACCGTCTGGGGCAACCCGCGGCGGTACTTCGATTCCTACTGGAGCCAGTACGCGGAGCAGGGCTGGTTCCTTGCCGGCGACGGCGCCAAATACGACTCCGACGGCGACATCTGGATCCTTGGGCGCGTGGACGACACCCTCAACGTCTCAGGCCATTTGCTGTCCACCATCGAGATCGAGTCTGCGCTGGTTTCACACCCGGACGTGGTGGAGGCCGGGGTCTGTCCGGTGGCCGATCCCACCACCGGGCACGCGGTGGTCGCGTTCGTCGTCCTTCGCGGTGACGCCCGCACTGACGCCCGCAGTGACGCCTCCGGTGGGTCAGCTGCGGAAGTGACCAACAACCTGCGCAACCACGTTGCCAAGGAGATCGGCCCCATCGCCAAGCCGCGCGACGTCGTCGTGGTGGCTGACGTACCCAAAACCCGCAGCGGCAAGATCATGCGCCGTCTGTTGACCCAGCTTTTTGAGGGGACCGCCCTGGGCGATACCACCTCACTCCAGAACGAACCGGCTATTGCCGGCATCCAGGACGTCCTGCGCGAGCGGGCCCTAGTAAAGGAAAATTCATGACCGAGATCAGCAACGTCGCCCGACTCTCCGAGCCGCTCAAGTTCGCCTACTGGGTTCCCAACGTCTCCGGCGGCCTGGTGGTGTCCACCATCGAGCAGCGCACCGGCTGGGACTTCGACTACAACAAGAAGCTTGCCCGGATCGCGGAGAACTCCGGCTTCGAGTATGCCTTGACCCAGACCCGCTACGCCGCTTCCTACGGTGCGGATAAGCAGCACGAAGCGACGTCGTTCAGCCTGGCGCTCCTCGCGGCGACCGAGCGTCTCAAGGTCATCGCCGCCGTCCACCCGGGCATGTGGCACCCCGGCGTCCTGGCGAAATTCATCATCACCGCGGACCACATCTCCAATGGCCGTGCTGCCGTGAACATCGTCTCGGGCTGGCTCAAGAGCGAGTTCACCAACTTCGGCCTCGAATGGCTGGAACACGATGAGCGCTACGTCCGCACCGAGGAATTCATCAACGTCCTCCGCGGCCTGTGGACCGAGCAGGGCTACAGCCAGGGCGGCAAGTACTACAACATCACCGACTTCACCCTGAACCCGGCGCCCGTCGACGTTCCCGGGCGTGCGCACCCGGAAATCTTCTTCGGCGGAAACTCGACGGCGGCTCAGGCCACTGCGGGCCGCGTGGCGGACTGGTACTTCTCCAACGGCAAGGACCTGGAGGGCTTCAAGGAGAACATCGCCGGCGTGGTGGCCGCTTCCGGTGAGACTAAGCGCGGCACCGAGGGAGCGCTGTCCTTGCCGAAGTTTGGCCTCAACGGCTTCGTGATCGCCCGCGATTCCGAGAAGGAAGCACGCGACACCCTCCGTGAGGTCGTGGAAAAGGCCCACAAGCCGGCAGTCCAGGGCTTCCGGGACGCCGTGCAGGAAGCCGGCGCCTCCACCAAGGACGGCAAGGGCATGTGGGCGGACTCCACGTTCGAGGACCTGGTCCAGTACAACGACGGTTTCAAGACCCAACTGATCGGCACCCCGGAACAGATCGCCGAGCGGATCGTGGAGTACAAGAAGATCGGCGTGAACCTGTTCCTCACCGGGTACCTGCACTTCCAGGAAGAGATCGCTGCGTTCGGCCAGGACGTCCTGCCGATCGTCCGTGAACTCGAAGCAGACCTTGCCCGCAAGAACGGCACCGAGCTGGACCTCTCCTCCACACCCGTCGCCGATTCGGTGGCAGTCTGATGGCTGACCGTACCTTCGGATTCCGCACCCGTGCCCTCCATGCCGGCGGCACTCCCGACGCCGAGCACGGCGCCCGCGCGGTGCCGATCTACCAGACCACGTCCTTCGTCTTCAAGGACACCAACGATGCCGCGAACCTCTTCGCCCTGCAGAAGTACGGCAACATCTACTCGCGCATCGGCAACCCAACTGTCGCGGCTTTCGAGGAGCGTATCGCGTCCCTTGAGGGCGGGATCGGGGCGGTAGCAACGGCGTCGGGCATGGCTGCCGAGTTCATCACCTTCGCCGCGCTGACGCAGTCCGGCGACCACATCGTCGCGGCGTCCCAGCTGTACGGCGGCACTGTCACGCAGCTGGACGTGTCCCTTCGCCGCTTTGGCGTGGGCACCACCTTCGTGCCCGGAACGGATCCGGCCGATTACGCCGCAGCCATTCAGGAGAACACCAAGGCGCTCTTCGTCGAGGTCGTTGCGAACCCGTCGTCGGAAGTGCAGGATCTTGCCGGGCTGGCCAAGGTAGCGCACGACGCCGGTATCCCCTTGGTGGTCGACGCCACCTTGAGCACGCCTTACCTCGTGCGGCCGTTCGAGCACGGTGCGGACATCGTGATCCACTCGGCCACCAAGTTCATCGGCGGCCACGGCACCACCCTGGGCGGTGTGATCGTGGAAAGCGGCCGGTTCAATTGGGGCAACGGCAAGTTCCCCATGATGACCGAACCTGTCCCGTCCTACGGCAATGTCTCCTGGTGGGGCAACTTTGGCGAATACGGCTTCCTCACCAAGCTGCGTTGCGAGCATCTTCGCGACATCGGCCCGGCGCTCTCACCCCTTTCCGCGTTCCAGCTGCTGCAGGGTGTTGAAACGCTCCCCCAGCGCCTGGATGAGCACCTGAAGAACGCCCAGGCCGTGGCCGAATGGCTCGATGCCGATCCCCGCGTGGCGTACGTGAACTACTCAGGTTTGCCGTCCCACCCGCACTTCGATCGCGCACGGACGTACCTGCCCAAGGGGCCGGGTTCCGTTTTCTCGTTCGGTGTTGCCGGGGGTCGTGCAGCTGGCCGGAAGTTTATCGAGTCGCTGCAGATCGCGTCCCATCTGGCCAACGTGGGCGACGCCCGCACCTTGGTCATCCACCCCGGTTCCACCACCCACCAGCAGCTCAGCGCCGAACAGCTTGAGTCGGCTGGCGTGCCGGAGGACCTGGTCCGGATCTCCGTTGGCTTGGAAGACCTTGAGGACATCCTCTGGGACCTGGACCAGGCGCTGACGGCGGCCCAGACTGTTGCATCTGATGAAGAACCAGGTGAAGCCTGCGCGGTGGCAATCCCGGCGGCAGGCACTCAAACCGTAGGAGCGAAAGCATGAGCACCGCTGAACGTACCTGGGAGGGCCCATCTGCTCCTGAGCGCCTGGCACTCCTCCGGCAGGCGAAGTCCATCGCGATCGTCGGTGCCTCGGACAAGCCGTCCCGTGCCAGCTACTTCGTGGCCACGTACCTGCAGTCGTCCACCCGTTACAAGGTGTATTTCGTCAACCCTGTGGTCAAGGAAATCCTGGGCCAGCCAACGTACGCGTCGCTGGCCGACCTTCCCGAGTCACCGGATATCGTGGACGTCTTCCGCAAGAACGACGACCTTCCGGGGGTCTTGGACGAAGCCGTCGCGGTTGGCGCCAAGACGCTGTGGCTGCAGCTCGGTTCGTGGCATGAAGAGGTTGCCCGCGACGCCGAATCTGCGGGCCTCAACGTGGTCATGGACCGCTGCGTGAAGATCGAGCACGCCCGCTTCCACGGTGGCCTCCATCTGGCTGGCTTCGATACCGGGGTTATCTCTTCGAAGCGCCAGGTTCTGGCGTAGCCAGCCCCCAAACACGACTAGCGGTGACCGCGTTTCAGCCACTGCTTCCACTTGTCCATCGCAGTCTGGAACTGCTCTTCTGCGCGCTTGTCGGACAACGACGGAAGCTGCGGGCCTTGTTTGCTGCCCTGGGCCCCGGGCTTGTCTGACTGCCCCGCACCGGGTTTTGATGCTTCAGGCCAGACTGCTTCCTGGCCCCGCGTCTTGACCTGGCTCGGCTTCGCCTGCGTGTTCTGGTCCGGGTTTGGCTTGGACCCGTTCGGAACGGCAGGTGTGGGCACGGTGGCTTCCGGGACAGCGACCGCTACCGGCGGCTGTGCCACGTCCGCTGCCGGCGCCTTTGCCGGGGTTTGTGCCGGGGCCGGATTTTCGACAGGTATCGCTGGTGTTGGCACGGTGCCTGCGACGGGAATCGACGGCACTTCCGAGGCAGGTGGAACAGCGGCCGGATCTGCGGCAGGAGCCGCTTCCGTGCTGACACGTGGCGCATCGGGCGCAGGGAGTACCGGCGCGGCGACTGCCGGCTGGGGCTGGAAATTCCCGATGAGTTCATCAATGAAAGACGGGTTCCGAGTGAAGCCCGAACTGGCCGCGGCAACACCGCTCACACCAAGTCCCATCGCAGCAACCACGGCAATGCTGACCACAGCGGTCCGATGCTTGTGCCGCCAACGACGCTTGGACAGTTCATCGTGCGGTCCGGCGATCATGGCAGCGAGCTCCGCGCTGGGGGCAGGAGCCGACAGATTGGCAAAGGTACCCAGCGAAAGCAGCGTATTCCGGACGTCCGAGGCGTCGGCGAGATCGGCGTCGAGCAACAACTCGTCAACCATCGCTTCGCGGTCTGTATCCCTGTATGTCATGGCGACACGTATTCCTTTACTGCCGAATGCTCACGGAGCGTAATAAGAGCCCGGCGCTGCAACTGCTTTACTGCGCCGGCGGTTTTCCCCATGATGTCGGCTACCTGTTCAACCGTCAGGCCGGCCACGATGCGGAGGTTCAGGACCTCACGTTGGTCGTCGCCCAGGTAATCCAGGAGTGCTGCCACCTCATTCGGCGCCAGCCTGGTCAAAGCTTCGGCCTCCGCAGAGCTCGATTCGCGCGTATCCCGCTCGGGCTCGAACTCGTGGTGTATCGGAGCCCGGCTTTGCTTCCGGTGCTCATCCACCATGCGTGCATGGGCCACCGAGAAGATGAATGTCCGCAGGCCGTTAACACCGCCGCTGAGGTCATCCAGCCGCGGCAAGACCGCGAGGAACACATCCTGCGTACTTGCTTCAGGATCGGGCACGCCTTTGGCCGTCAGGTAGCCGAGAACCTGGCCCGCGTAGGACTGGTAGACGGCACTGAACAGTTCCGCGTTATTGCCCTTGAGCGCATGAAGCGCTTCGTCGGTCAATGCGTCGGTCACAGTTATGGGACTTTCGATCGGCGGCAGGTCCGTGGCTTTGTAGCCAGGTCACCCGCCTTTGCACGACGGAGGACTTCACCAAGGGTATCTGCTCTGCCGGGCCATCCTCACGGAGGACCCGCTTGTCCGAGGAAAATCTGATCAGGCAAATTGATCCGGACAAGGAAGAGCCGAGCTGGAACATGATGGGGGACAAATTCCAGCTCGACCCTTTCACAGACGTAATCGTCCACGTACGCCAAAGGGTTACGCCGGGTACGAATCTTTTTTGAAAACTTTTCAGGGCACGTCAGGACGCACCGATATGGGCGTCCTGCGGGCACGTTTGAACGGCGGTGATTACGTTCTGGAGGGCCGGTGCCCGGGCAGGGGCGGCGCTTGCGAGCGGTAGCTGTGTCCGGTGGGCGTGCGGATTTCCAGGGTGTGTCTTTCCCCGGGCCTGGTGTTGGCGCTCCAGCCGGGGTTTTCTTTGGTGTGGTTGCAGGCTTCGCAGAGGCCGGCCCCGTTGGCCAGGATGGTGGTGCCTCCGGCGTGCCAGGGCACGATGTGGTCGATGTGCCGGATGGGCGCGTCGCAGTAGGGGGCGCGGCAGGTGTCATCGCGGGTTTCGATGAAGCGTCTGAGCCGCGGTGGAAAGAGCCTGGCTTTGGAATCCGTTGTCAGGAGATCTCCTGTGGCAGGCGCCGTATAAAGCCGGCGAAGCCAGACCTGGAGCTCAGGATCCCGCGGAGGACCGGAGTCGCTGCCAGCCGCGGGATCCTGCCCCGCTGGAATCTCCCTGCCTGCGCCGCCTGCACCGACTAGTTTCCGGGCCCACCCTGCTGGGACGATTCCGTAGCCCTTCACGCGTGCGGGTTCGGCATCGCCCTGAAAGAGGGTCCGGTCGGTCATCACGAGGTCCAGATTGATCCCTGAGATCCCGCACGGCGTACCGGTGACCCGCTCAACGAGGGTGTCGGCCATGACCTGGCCCCAGTTCCGGGGATCACCGGCCGAACGGGCAGAATCAGCCCGACGCGTGAGCGCGGCATAGACCGCAACCCCCTGCGCGACCGGCAGCAACGCAGTCAGGTACGTCATGGTGTCCGGCGCCGGACGCAGACTCACGGTCCGCTCGGACACGGCGTGAGAGGCACGCTTCACCACCGACCGCGGATCACGCCGGTACGCGACCGCTTTCGCCGCGGCAATGATCGCTTGATCCCCAACGCCGTCGAAAGTTCCGGTATCCGCTGCGAGTTCCTCGTCCACGGCACACCGGTCCTCCACAGACAAGCACGCCGTTTCCTTCACCAGCAACGTCGCCCGCCACTCATTCAACTGGCCCGTGTTCAACGCGGCCAAGGTTCGTGGCATCTCCATGACCAGGGCTTTGGCCATCCCCAACAACCGGGAGCCACGATTCGGGGACTCCCGCCGAGCCAACGCCACCTGCGCCCCAACACCCTTACCCCGCTCGGACACGGGCACACCGGCCTCTGCCTGCTCCTGGCGCTGTGCCAGATCCAACGCCACCGCGATCCTCACCTGCAAAGCAACGATGGCTGACTTCATCTCCTCCAACGCCCGCAACTGATTGATCAGATCGCCACTGACAGTGCCGGACTCAACAGCTCTTGGCTGCAGGGAGGAACTGGACTGCCTGGATGAGCCGGACTCCACAGTACCGAGCCGGATACGGCTTGGACGAACGGAATCGTCACCGACAGGAACCAGCGCAGGAATGGGCGCGCCCGACGCCACCACACCCGCTCGCCTGTCCCGAATCTGCTCCATGTCCATACTCTTGCAGGAGGCACCGACAAAATAAGGAGCACCCCCGGGAACGTTGCCCGGCGGCTGGCAGTGCCGGCCCGCCCGGGCCCTGCAGACGTCAGTCCGGCGCGTCCGTGGGAGCCTCGTAGCCCTCGGGAATCGCTGGCACTGCAGCATCGAGGGCCCCGGTGTAGACCCGCGCCGATGCCATGCTGCCACCTTCACCGCTCAGTTTCACGTGCAACCTTTTTGCGGTGACAACGGGCAGCTGGTGGATGCGTCGGTTACCGACCGTCTTTCCCTCAACAAGCTTTGAATCATCTCCGGAAACAACGTGGTGCGTGATCCGCTGCCCCGAACTCAGGTCCTCCACGAGCTCAAGGTGATTGAAGGTGACCGCAGCCGGGAAGCTCAAGGTCGCTCCGCCGTCGTGATGTTCCACGGTTGCCTCAACCGCGCCGGAGAGCCGACGGTCCAACTCCGCCGTCCATTCCCGGAGCCGTCGCATGTCCTCGTCTGGAATCAACCCGCGGGTGTCCGGAGGCAGGTTCAACAAAAGGTTGGCCCCCATTCCCACAGATTGGTAGTAGATCGCGAGCAGGTGCTCAGTGGATTTTGCTTCATCGTCCGGGTGCCAGAACCAGCCACGACGGATGGAAACGTCGCATTCGGGTGGTAAGTAGTGCGCAGTTCCGAGCCCCGAGCTGGAGTCCGTGTATTGGGTATCGGACGTGCGGTCCACCACGTAGTTCACGGGATCCAACGCCAGGCCGTTCTCGTTGCCCACCCAGCGGATGGTCGGCTGGCCCATGTTGAAAATCATGGCCTCAGGCTGGTGTTCCTTAACTACCGCAATGATCCTGTCCCAGTCGTACTCCCGGCCCACCGAACCCGCGCCGTCGAACCACAGCTCCATGAGCGGACCATAGCCCGTGCACAGTTCCGTGAGCTGCTGGAGGTAGAAGTCGTCATAGGCTGCGGAATCGCTGTAGCAGTCGGCGTTCCGGTCCCAGGGTGACAGGTAAAGTCCCAGTCCTATCCCCTGTTCAGCGCAGGCCTGGGCGACGTCGCGAACCACGTCGCCCTTGCCACCGCGCCACGGCGAGGAAGCGACGGAGTAGTCAGAGGTGGTCGTCGGCCAGAGACAGAAGCCATCATGGTGCTTGGCAGTGAGGACCAAGTACCTGGCACCCGCTTCCTTGGCCACGCGAACCCAGCTTCCGGCGTCGAGCTCTGAGGGGTTGAAGGTGGAGGCCGGGATGGTGCCGTCGCTCCATTCCTTACCGGCGAAGGTGTTGATGCCGAAGTGGATGAACGCGCCGAATTCCAACTGTTGCCACCGGAGTTGGGCGGGGGTGGGCATCACCTGAGTCACCGAGAAGCTTCCTGTCCGTGGATCAACCACTGTGCCGTGCGAATGATGGTTTGGTCGCCTTGTTCAGTTCGCAGTCCTGCGATGTCGGACCGTGTGACGGCAGCGCCTTCGAAGAGGCTCACTATCGCGGCGGCAACGTCGCTTGTTTCGGGCTCGGTAAGGTCCGGCCTGCCACGCCGGACCACGCCTTGCACACGCGCCGAGTACTGTGAATAGAACGCCCTCACGGCACCGGCCGCTGACTCGTCGGAGGCAGCCATGGCCCAGATTTCCAGGTGCATCCTGACGTCTGCCAGGCCCGAATGTTCCTGGAGCAGCCCGGTGAGCAGGCGGTGGGAATCGTTCTGGGAAAGTTGGCCGGAAGACTCGGCACCGAGCTCAAACCCGGCCGTTTCCTCGAGCCTCCGCAGCGAGCGCTCGAGTGTCCGTTCAAGGACGGAACGGATGAGGTCGGCCCGGGTTGGGAAGTAGTGCTGCAGGTGCCCTATCCGCACACCTGCAGCGGCGGCGAAGTCCCGCATTGCCGCGTTTGCGTTCCCCTTGGTGACCAGCACTTCCTCCGCAGCGTCAAGGAGCGCCGCCTTCCGCAGGGCGCCCTTGCTTTCGGTCATGACCTCAATATTGTCACACCCCACGATTCCAGTTTCGCGAGCTGCGAGGCCGGTTCCGGCACCGATTCAGGGAACAAGACTCCTGCCTGTGCCCCGGCGCCAAGCACCGAGTGGAGTCCCAACAAACCACCCAACGCGGTCAGGTGCGCCTGTCCCTGGGGATCCGAAATGACGGCAGTTCTGGTGCCGCCCGGCCCCTCCACATCCACACGAAGGTGCGCGGTTCCGCCCGATCCCGGCGAGTACAAAAGGGACCGCCGGAGCGGTTCCCACCGTTCTCCGCTCCCCCAGCGGAACAGCCCTATCGTCCTCGCGGCGAGCAACGCCGTCGTGGAGGTGTTGGAACTGAAGCCAATCCTCGTGGCCACCGAGCCGGCGCCGATAGTCAGCGGCAAGGTGAACTGCTCAGGGGTGTCCAGGCGGGCGACTTTGGTGCGGTGGCCGGCAATGTCCACCCAGCGGGTGTCACTGAGGGGACGTACGACGGCGGCCTTACCGCCTTTGCGTACTTCAAAGTCCAGTCCCAGCCGGTCGATAAAGTCGACAGAGTCGGCGCCGGCTTGGTCGTTGGTGTCATAGCGGATGGCGACGTCGATCTGGTCAGCGCCTCCCACGTCCTCAGCCAATGCCGCTGCCACGATGTTGGTAATTCCTCCCATCCAGCCCGAGCTCAACAGCACGGGACCTTCCGGCTGCATGAGGGTTGCCAGGGTCAGGGCCCGGGTGACACGGCTGGTCCAGCGGGTGACGTCAACATATGGAATCCCGGCCTGGACTGCCGCGCGGAGCACCCTGTCGTCGGGGTCGTTGACCGTGCTGATGACGGCCCTGACGTTGGCTTTGAAGGGTTCCGGCTGGTTGAGGTCCCACCGACGGACGGCAACTCTTTCGCTGGCGAGGCTGCTTCCCCGGTCTGGATTCCTCCCGGTCAGAAGTAGGGGCCACTCCTTCGCGGCGAGTTGGGTGAGGGCAGTTCCGACTGTGCCGTAGCCGCCTGCGATCAGCACAGGGCCGGAGGGATCGAGTTCAAGGAGATCGTTCATAAACTTGATTCTAGGTCATTTGACCTAAAATCGCCTGATGCGTTCACCTTCGTGCCGACGGCGCGTAGGCTGCGGGTATCTACCTGAGGACGCAAAGGAGAGACCATGACCCTTCCGCCAACTCACGAGCCCGAGCCATTCCCACCGGATCCCGGACCCGTGGCGCCACCACCGGACCCCACCACACCGTTTCCGCCCAGTCCCATTCCAAGCCCCAACCCAACACCTGGCCCGTCACCGGCGCCCGATCCTGGGCCCGTTCCGCCGCACCCGAACCCAGATCCCACCTACTGACCTCCTTTGAGAGTCAACGACGGCGGCTGGTCGCCCGTGTGGGCGACCAGCCGCCGTCGCGGATTTCAGACCGTCAGGCGATGGCCCGCTTGATGAGTTCGACGATCTTCGTTTCGACCTCCGGAGTAATCTCCTTGAGGGCAAACGACGTGGGCCACATGGCGCCGTCGTCGAGCTTGGCGTTTTCTTCGAAGCCGAGCGTGGCGTACCGTGCTTTGAACTTGTGTGAGCTCTGGAAGAAGACGATGTTCTTCCCGTCCCTGGCGTAGGCCGGCATCCCGTACCAGGTCTTGGGCGTCAGTTCCGGCGCGTGTTCCTTGACGATTGCGTGGAGCCGTTCGGCCATGACCTTGTCCGCCTCGGGCATTTCGGCGATCTTTGCCATCACGTCGGCTTCACCGTCTGCCTTGGACGCCTTCTTGCGCGGAGCCTTCTTCAGCTCCTGAGCGCGCTCCTTCATTGCGGCGCGCTCTTCCTCCGTAAAGCCGTCGTAGGACTTGGTCTTGTTGGTCGTTCCGGTCTCAGCCATGGCAGGCCCCTCTTCTCTGCTGGATATCTTGCGGATATCCCAAAGCTACGGTGCCGGCAGGCTGGATGCTTCTCCGAAACTGCTCAGTTGGGGCTGTGGTGGGTCTCGGGCTACAAAGTCATCGGCACTTTCCTGTCAACTAACGGCGGTCAGGGCGTCGTCGTAAATCGCCAGTGCCTGGCGCACTTCTTCGGGGGTCACGACGGCGGGAGGCACCACGTGCACGCGGTTGTCGGCGATGAAGGGCAACAGTCCGCGGTTGAGCAGTTCCGCTTTGAGCTTGCCCATGAACCCTGCAGTAACGGGCGTGCGGGTTTCGCGGTCTTCGACGAGTTCGAGGGCCCAGAACACGCCGCGTCCGCGCACTTCACCGATGACACCGTGCTTGGCAGCGAGGACCTTCAGGCCGGGCTCCAAGTGGTCGGCGCCGATGCGTGCGGCGTTCCCGATGATGTTCTCTTCTTCGAACGCCTCAATCGAGGCCACGATGGAGGCAGCGGCAAGTGGGTGGCCGGAGTAGGTGAGGCCTCCGGGGAAGACCCTTTCGTCGAAGGTGGCCGAGATTTCTTCGGAGATGATGACGCCGCCCACCGGCACGTAGCCCGAGTTGACTCCTTTGGCGAAGGTGATGAGATCGGGCTTGACGTTGAAGGCGTCCAGGGCGAACCAGTCGCCGGTGCGGCCGAAGCCGGCCATGACCTCGTCCAGGATCAGGACGATTCCGTGCTGATCGCAGAGTGCGCGGACGCCTTCCAGGTAGCCGGGCGGCGGGAGCAGGATGCCGGCGGTGCCGGGAACGGTTTCGAGGAGCACAGCGGCCACTGATTGCGGCCCTTCGAGTTCGATGGTGCGGCGCAGGTGCTGCAGGGCGCGCTCCGCTTCCTGTTCCGGGGTTTCGGCCCAGAACTCGGAGCGATAAAGGTACGGCCCAAAGACGTGGACGTGTCCGCGGGAGTATTCGTTGGGGATGCGGCGCCAGTCACCGGTGGCCACGATGGCTGCACCGGTGTTGCCGTGGTACGAGCGGTAACGGGAGATGACTTTGTCCCGCCCGGTGTGCAGGCGGGCCATGCGGATGGCGTTCTCGTTGGCGTCAGCGCCGCCGTTGGTGAAGAACACCTTGTCCATATTCGACGGCGCGTGGGACAGGACCTTCCGGGCTGCCAGGGCGCGGGTGTGGTTGGCATGCGAGGGTGCAACCGTGGTGAGGGTGTCCAGCTGCTGTTTGATGGCCTCGATCAGGCGCGGGTGCTGGTGGCCGATGTTGGTGTTGACCAGCTGGCTGGAGAAGTCCAGGTACGTCCTGCCTTCGTGGTCCCAGACCGTGCTGCCGGAACCACCGGCGATAGCCAGGGGCTTCAAGGACTTCTGTGCTGACCACGAGTGGAAGACATTGGCCGTGTCCAAGGCAGCAACCTCGGCATTTGACGTGGAAACTGCCAGGGCGGTCCGGGTGGGAGACATTGGAGGGTCCTCTCGAAAGGGCGGGGGCTTCCCTTTCATCATGAGCTTTTGGGAGGAGATGTATCTCTCGACATTTGTATAGTTAGCGGGGTGTGGAACTACGTTTTTCCAAGGAGCGCTTGAGCATGCCGCCAACTATCAACACGATCCTCCACAAGGGCTCGCTGAACCTGAGGCTGGTGACCCCGGAGGCCGCAGATCCTGCGGCGGATGCTTCGGTGTCCTGGGTCCATAGTTCGGACCTTGACGACCCCACCCCGTTCCTCGACGCCGGGCAACTGCTCCTGACGGATGGAACGCAATTTCCTGTCGGCGATGCCCCTGTTTCCCTTTACAGCGATTACGTGGAGCGGTTGGTCAAACACGGGATCAGCGGTCTCGGTTTTGCCACTCAAGTGATCCACGGTGCACTGCCGGCAGGGCTGGTTGAGGCATGCCGGACCCAAGGGTTGCCCTTGCTCGAGGTCCCCGACAGGACTCCCTTCATCGCTGTCATACGGTTCGTTGCGGACTGGTTGGCGAGGGAACAGAACGCGCGGTCTGAGTGGTCGCTCCAAGCCCAACGGGCCATCGCGCGGGCCGCCCTTCGTCCCGACGGACTGCGATCCATATTGGCCGAACTCGAACGGCAACTGCATGGCTGGGTAGCCCTGTTCGACGCCGCAGGAAACCACATCCTGATGCCCAACAACCGTCCCGTGCCCTCTGCCCTGATGCCTGGAGTGGAAGAAGCCGTGCGGAAATCCCTCGACCAAGGATCGCGTTCTGTGTCGCAACTGACGGTCGACGGCGAGCAGATCACCCTGCAGACGCTGGGCCGCAGGCACCATTTGCGCGGAGTCTTGGTCCTGGGCGCCATCGAACCCCTGGACCCGGCCCGCACGGACATCATCAACAGCGTGATTGCTTTGGCAAGCCTTGCACTGGAGCAGACGCGAAACCTGGATACGGCACGCCGCCACCTGCGTGCAGGCGTTTTCGAGCAATTGCTGGCGGGAAGCACGGATGTTGCTGAGCGCACGGCCCGGCAGGTCTGGGGCCGGCTGCCTGCGAACCCCTTGGTGGTGACCTTGGCGCAGCCTCCCGGGCAGGGACAGAACCTCTTGGAAGCGCTGGAGTTGTTGTCGGACGACCACCGCGGTGCCGTCTTCTACGCCCAGCGGAACGAGAACATCGTGGTGCTGGCCGGGCCAGCCCTCCAGCAAAAGGTCACTGTCCTCCTGGAAAGGTACGGCGCAACCGCGGGCTCTTCCGGGGAAACGGACTTCGGCCACCTCGACAAGGCATTGAAGGAAGCCGGGCGATCATTGCAACGGGCATCGGAACTCTCCCGCCCGCTGGTGGCCTTCGATGAGATTTCGCAAGGCGGGATGCTGGGCCTGCTGCACCGGGAAGAGGCTGGGTCAGTTGCTCGGCGCCTGATTGAGCCGTTGGCCAAGCATGATGAATCGGAGCAGACCCAACTGTTGCCGACGGTCACTGCGTGGCTGGCGAACAACTGCGCCTGGGACCGGACAGCACGGCAGTTGGGGGTTCACCGGCACACTCTCAGGAACCGCATCGATGCTGCGGGCACCGTCCTGGGACTCAACCTCGACAGCCTGCGCGACAGGCTGGAACTGTTCGCCGCCGTCGAGTTCCTGGAAGAGCGTTAGCCCAAACCGGGCGAAAGGTGAGAGGGCGTCCATCAGGTCAGACGCGCTCTCACCTCCCGGCCACAAAATACGGACGCGCTCTCACCCTTCGTTAGTTTTGCGGGAAGCCCAGGTTGATGCCGCCGTGGCTGGGGTCGAGCCAACGTGACGTGATGGCCTTCTCGCGGGTGAAGAACTGGAAGCCCTGCAGGCCGTAGGCCTTGGAGCTGCCGAAGATGGAGTCCTTGAAGCCGCCGAAGGAGTAGTAGGCCACGGGCACGGGGATCGGCACGTTGATGCCCACCATGCCCACCTCGACCTCGGTCTGGAAGCGGCGGGCGGCGCCGCCGTCGTTCGTGAAGATCGCCGTGCCGTTGCCGAAGGCGCCGGAGTTGATCAGGTGCAGGCCCTCTTCGTAGCTCTTCACGCGGATCACGGCCAGCACGGGGCCGAAGATTTCCTCGGTGTACACCCGGGAGGTGACCGGGACGTCGTCGATGAGCGTCGGGCCAAGCCAGAAACCGTTCTGGTCCCCGTCCACCTCGATGCCGCGGCCGTCCACCACGACCTTGGCGCCGTCCTCGATGGCGACGTCAATGTAGGACGCCACCTTGTCGCGGTGCTGGCGGGTGACAAGCGGGCCCATATCGCAGTTGCGTCGGCCATCGCCGATCTTCAGGGTGGACATGCGGTCGGTGATCTTCCCGATCAGCGCGTCGGCGACCGGTTCGACGGCGACCACCACGCTGATGGCCATGCAGCGTTCACCGGCGGAACCGAAGCCGGCGTTGATGGCGGCGTCGGCAGTCAACTCGAGGTCGGCGTCGGGCAGGACCAGCATGTGGTTCTTCGCCCCGCCCAGCGCCTGGACGCGCTTGCCGTTGCGGGCAGCGGTCTCGTAGATGTACTGGGCAATCGGGGTGGAACCGACAAAGGAAATCGCTTTGACGTCCGGGTGCTCCAGAAGCCCATCCACTGCTTCCTTGTCGCCGTGCAGCACATTGAAGACACCATCAGGAAGCCCGGCCTCGGTGAACAGGGCAGCGAGCCAGTTGGCCGCCGTCGGGTCCTTTTCGCTCGGCTTCAACACCACGGTGTTGCCGGCGGCGATGGCGATCGGCAGGAACCACAGCGGCACCATGGCCGGGAAGTTGAACGGGCTGATGATCCCCACAACGCCCAGCGGGGCCTTGGTGGAGTAAACGTCGACGCCGGTGGAGACATTTTCTGAATGCTCACCCTTGATGAGGTGCGGGAAGCCGGTGGCCAGTTCCACGACTTCCTGGCCGCGGGTGATTTCACCGAGGGCGTCGGAGACCACCTTGCCGTGCTCGGAGGTGATGATGCCGGCGAGTTCGCCCTTGCGCTCATTCAGCAGCTCCCGGAAGCGGAAGATGATTTGCTGTCGCTTGGTGATGGACATATCGCGCCAGGCCGGGAATGCCTTGTGGGCCGAAGAGATGGCCGACTCGATGTCTTCCGCGTTCCCGAGGTTGACCAGCTTGGTTTCCCGGCCGAGGGCCGGATCGAAGACAGGGGCCGTGCGATCCCCGGCCGACGGCGACTCGGCGCCACCGATCCAGTGCGGGACGACGTGGAGTTGGTTGATTTCAGTCACTGCATTCTCATTTCTGACGGCGGATCGATGTGCGAAGCATCTGGTTCCACCGTAGGGAAGGGACCTGCAGGAAGAGGCACTACATTCAGCGAAAAGCTGTTTGCTGAATAGACAAATGTACAGACCGCAGGGCCGGATACTACGGCGCGTCCGTGGATCCGGCAGGCCCCATCCGCCACGGTGACAACCTCGGCGACGCCGATCCGTGGACGGACACCTGGTTCTACGCGAACCCTGTGTTCATCGACGTCACCGGATAATCCCCAACTCCTCGAGCTGCGCGGACATCCCGGCACCGTCCGGGGCGTAGATCCACGGGACGCCAGGAGTGGGCTGGCCCCCGGACTTGGAACGGCCACCGGCGAGTACGGCTTCGCCGGCCGAGAGTTGGCGGATCGCGATTGCCCTGACGTTTTCGGGATGCTGCTGGGCGAATTCGGAATAGATGGCTTCGTCATGTTGCCCGTCGTCGCCCACCAGCAGCCATTTGACGTGCGGGAACTCTTCGGCGAGGCGCTCCAGGGAGTTCCTCTTGTGCTCCTGGCCGCTGCGGAACCAGCGGTCAGGGGTGGGGCCCCAGTCGGTCAGGAGCTTGGGGCCCGCAGGATACAAATTGCGCGACAGGAACCGTGACAGCGTGGGTGCCACGTTCCATGCTCCCGTGGACAGGTACAACACGGGAGCTGAGGGGGCTGTCCGGGCAATCCGTTCGTACAGCACGGCCATCCCGGGGGTGGGCGTCCTCGCGTGCTCGTTAAGGACGAACGTGTTCCAGGCGGCCAGGAACGGACGGGGCAGGGCAGTGACCATGACGGTGTCGTCGATGTCGGATACGACGCCGAAGTCTGCGTCGTCCGCGACAATCCGTACGGGCGCCTCCACTACCCGGGACTCACCGGACTGCAGTGTGATGGCGTGCCACCCGGCGTCGAGGGCTACCGGGATCCGAGCATCCACCACTCCGCCGCGGTCTGCGACGACGTCATGAACGGTGCCGTCGATAGCGACTTTCACTGCGGCGTTGGCCACGGGGGCACTCGTGAAGTTTCGCCAGCCGCGCATGCTTTCCTGCAACGGCTTGGCGTGGCCCGCAGCGTCCCGGGGATCGCTCCGTACAACCCGGGCGAGAACCCGGACCCAGGACGTGGAACCGTAGCCCGTATAGGGAATTACTGTCTCTACCCGGCCACGCCGGATGGCAATGCGGGTCTGGAAACCCAGCCACGCGTCGTCGAGCCTCATGGCGAGGTGGCGACGTGCGTTGGCCGCCGGTTTGGGCCCGTCGCTTTCAACGGCGTCGGACTGGGGGCGCGGTTTCATGGGACGGGGAGACATGCGTCCAGTCTTCCACGGCATGCCCCCTAACGCAGCCGGAGCAGCGGGTGCGATGACCAGACCCGAAACCAGCGCGTCCGAACCATTGACATCGGTGGAGTGATAAAGGATCCGCCGCGCGTTGACGTAGCGCAGGTCACGACTTATGATTTGTGAATCGATTCAAGATGTAACCTTCCTCACGCTGAATGAGCACCGCATTGTTCAGTCTTGGATGGGAAGAGCTCTTGTTCCTTGCCAACGACGACATAGGAGTTCAGCCGCAATGAGCGTCATGCACGGGAGGGATCTCCCCTCCACCCAGAGCGAAGCCACCGGCCACAAGGATCCCAGGAAAGCCGCGATGAGCGGCTGGATCGGAAGTGCGCTGGAGTACTACGACTTCGCCCTGTACTCACTGGCAGCGACCCTGCTTTTCCCCACTATCTTCTTCCCCACCGAGAATCCCACCGTCGGCATTATCGCCTCGCTGGCCACCTACGCGGTGGGCTATGTTTCCCGCCCGCTCGGTGCCGTCGTCCTGGGTGCCTACGGTGACCGGCACGGCCGCAAAAAGGTGCTCGTGTTCGCGATGCTCCTCATGGGCTTCGCCACCTTTGCCGTGGGGCTCCTGCCCACCTACGGCCAAGTGGGACTTCTTGCGCCCGTCCTCCTGGTAATCCTCCGCCTGGTCCAGGGTTTCGCGGTCGCCGGCGAACTGGGCGGCGCCAGCGCGATGATCGTGGAGCACTCCCCCGATTCCAAGCGCGGCTTCTTTGCCAGCTTCAGCCTGCAAGGCACGCAGGTGGGCTCCATCCTCGCCACAGCCGTCCTGATTCCACTCGCCGCCCTCCTCCCGGAAGAACAGTTCCACTCATGGGGCTGGCGCCTGCCCTTCCTGCTCAGCGCAGTCGTGATCATCGCCGGGTACGTCATCCGCCGCCGAGTACAGGAGCCGCCCGCCTACCTGGCACAGTCCGAGGACGCCACCGCCAAGCGCAGGTTCCCCTTGGTCGACCTCCTGCGCACCCACCCCTGGGTCCTGGTCCGGTGCATCCTCATGACCTTCACCAACGTCATCGGCATGGCCACCCTCATCTTCGGCGTCTCCTTCGCCACCCAGAAGGGCTACGGCATCGGCTTCTCCAGCAGCGAGTTCCTTTGGGTCACCATGGCTGCCAACGTGGCCGCGGTAGCCACCATCCCGTTGTTCGGCGCCCTGTCCGACCGGATCGGCCGGCGTGCCCTCATGGTGGCCGGTGGAATCTCCGGCGGACTGCTGACCGTGGGGTACCTCTGGGCGATCGAACAGCGAAGCCTGCCGTTGGTGTTCATCTGCGTTGTGATCGTGCAAGGCATCCTCTTCCAGATGTGGAACGCCACCTTTGCCACCTTCTTCCAGGAGCAGTTCCCCATGCGGATGCGGGTGACGGGCTTCGCGGTCTCACAAAACATCGGCCTCATGATCGCGTCGTTCTTCCCGAGCCTTTTCACAGCGATCGCTCCCCCGGGATCAGCGAACATCCCCATGGTCATCGGCCTGACCACACTGGGAATCTGCCTTGTCTCGGCGGTAGCCACCCTGCTGTCTTCGGACACCAAGGGCAAATCCCTGGAGGACCTCGAGGTCCGCTAGATCGTCAAGGAGCCCAAGGCCTCAGGAAGCCTGCGTCGCGCGCCTCCTGAGCCACGCGGCACGCACCTGATCGCGGATGGTGCGCTGGCTGCGACGGCTGACCAGGATCACTGATGCGACGCCCGTGGCGAGGACGATCGCTCCGCCAGCGGCCACCGCCCATCGAGCACCAAACTCCGTGCCGATCCAGCCCATCAGGGGAGCACCAATCGCCGTTCCCCCTTGCAGGATGGCAAGGTACAGGGCGAGGACCCGTCCCCGGAACTGTGGTTCCACGGACAACTGGATAGTGGTGTTACAGCTGTTGAGGAACGTAATGGAGGCGAGGCCAACGGGGATGAGGACGGCCGCATAGATCCAAAACGTGGGCGAGATGCTGGCCAGGAGGGTGAAGGCCCCCAGGGTCAAGGCACCCCCCAGCATGAAGCGCAGACGGGGACCGGACCGTCGGGCAGCCAGCAGGGCGCCTGCGAGTGTTCCCACGGCCATGATGGAGCCGAGGAGTCCAAATTCTTCAGGACCCATGCCGAATTCGGTGGTGGCCATCAGGGAGTTCGTGACAGCGAAGTTCATGCCGAAGGCACCCAGGAGCCCCACCATGACGAGGATGAGGACCAGGTCCGGACGCTGACGCACGTAGCGCCGGCCCTCCGCCACTTGGTGCTTGCCGCGAACCACCGGGACGCTCGGCTCGAGCTGGGAGATCTTGACGCGGAAGAGCGAAATGATGACCGCCACAAAGCTCGCGGCGTTCAGGAGGAAGACGGGCCCCGTACCGATCCACGCGATGAGCACGCCGGCAATGGCCGGGCCGGTCAGCCGGGCGCTGTTGAACGACGCGGAATTGAGGGCCACGGCATTGGAGATCTTGTCCGGTCCTACAAGTTCGGAAACGAACGCCTGCCGGGCCGGGCCGTCGATCGCTGCAGCAAGTCCGAGCGCAAGGGCAGCGAGGTAGACATGCCACAATTGCGCCCAGCCCATGACCACCAGCAGGCCAACGATCAGCCCACAGACCCCCATCGCGGCCTGGGTCCACAGCAGGATCACGCGCTTGCGGTACCGGTCGGCAAGTACGCCGGCGTAGGGGCCCAGCAGCAGCATGGGGAGGAACTGAAGTGCCGTAGTGATGCCAACGGCCGTACCGGAGTGGTTGGTGAGGACAGTCAGGACCAGCCAGTCCTGGGCTACTCGCTGCATCCAGGTGCCGACGTTGGAGACCAGCGCACCGCCCGCCCAGACCCGGTAGTTGGGGTTCTCCAAGGCCCGGAACATGGCACTCACTTGGCGCTCATTTCCTGCATGATGTGCGCGGCGCGGCTAAGCGTCAGTCGGTCCTCCTCGCTAAGTCCTGCGACTCGCTGGGCCAGCCAGGCAGTCCGCTGGCTGCGTGCCTCCGCCAGGACTTCCTGGCCTGCGGGAGTGATGCTGATGTGGACTTGCCGCCCGTCTCCGGGGTGCGGCTGCCGGGCAGCGAAACCCTGGTCCGTCAAGGCGTTCACAATCCGGGTCATCGACGGGGCCTGGACGTGCTCGCGTTCGGCCAATTCGCGGAGTGTCTGCGAACCGGCGTTGAGGTGGGCGAGCACTGTGTACTGGCCGGGGGTAATGACATCGCCCGTGGCTTCGATCCGGAGCCTGCGCGAAGTGCGCATCACGGCGGTACGAAGATCGATGGCCAGGATATCCGCCCGAATGCCGTCGGATTCCTGGGCTGTGGCTTGGGTTTTAGTTGCTGTGCTGGTTTTAGTTGCTGGCTTGCTTGCCGTCACTGGGAGGCGCCTCCTGAGGTGCGATAATAGTTAGCAATGCTAATTAGCTCCGCTAACCATTATGCTCCCCTTCACCTCCAGCTGTCGAACGGTTCGCCTTGGCTAACGCTTCGCGACCGTGTCCTGCGTCGATGTCCGCAGTCGGTACAAGGACGTGGTGGCGGTGATGTACAGGTCGCGGCCATCGGCTCCGCCAAAGCAAAGGTTGGAGACTCTTTCCGGAACGTCGACGGCGGCCAGCAACCCGCCGTCGGGCGAATACACGCGGACCGATGACCCAGCTGACGTCCACACCCTACCGTCGACATCAACGCGGAATCCGTCCGATGCCGCGTCATCTTCAAGCTCAACAAACGTCCGGCCTTCCCCGCAAACGCCGCCCTCAACGGGATAAACAGCGATCCGGAAAGGCACCCCGAGTCCCGGACCCGCCGTGTCAGCGACGTACAGCAGCGACTCGTCCGGAGAGAACGCCAGGCCATTGGGGTGAACAAGGTCCGTCACCACCGGCGTCAGCTCTTCCGTTCCCGCGTCGAAGCGGAAGACGTAGCAACCACCGTATTCCTGCTCGCCCTCGTGGCCTTCGACGGTCCCGGGCAGGATTCCGTACGGCGGATCCGTAAACCAGACTGTGCCATCGCCGGCCACCACGACGTCGTTGGGCGAATTGAGCCGATGCCCGCCGAACGAATCGACGATTCCCGTCACCACGCCGTCGTGATCCCGCTCAACGCGCCTGCGGCCATGGCTGCACTGCACCACGCTGCCGTCGCGGTCGAGGGTACGCCCGTTGGTGTATTCGACGGCGGTGGCATACTCACGCGTCCGACCAGTGGCGGGCATGAACTCGAGAATCCGGTTGTTGGGGATGTCGCTCCAGCGAACCGTCTGCGACGCAGGAACCCAGGCTGGCCCCTCCGCCCACACAGTGCCTTCGAAGAGCTTCTCCAGGGTGCCCGTGATCAGATTCTCCATGACTTGAGACTAGTCGTTGGCAGGTTCCGGGCTGGCCTTCCCGGCCGGTTCCGTCCTGCTGACCTTGCCCTCCGACGGCATCGCCAGAACTGCCACGACCGTGAGGATGGCACTGACAAGCACAGCCATGAAGACGGCAGCGGATGCGTGAACTGTGGTTTGAGGATCGGGGCCGCCGCTTGGACCGTTGGCATAAATGGCGTTGGCCACCGCCCCGAACACGGCTACACCGATGGAGCTGCCGATGGAACGCGCAAAGAGGTTGGTCCCGGTGACGACGCCGCGCTCATTCCATTCGACACTGGTCTGGGCGGCAATGAGGCTTGGAGTTGCCACCAGGCCCAACCCGAGTCCAACGATGAAACAGGCAACCGCCACCAGCAGAACGCTGGGCGACGAGGCGGTGAGGGCCAGGACGGCGGTGCCAACCACCGTGATCACGATGCCAATGATGGCCGTCCGCTTGAACCCGATCCGGAGGTAGAACCGGCCGGCTTGGGAAGCGCTGATGGGCCAGCCCAGCGTCAATGCTGCCAACGCAAGGCCAGCCAGGAGCGGTGACGTGGACAGTGCGCCTTCCAGGAAGGTGGGCACGTAGGAGGTGAGCCCCAGCATCACCGCGCCGACCCCGAAAGCGACCATCGCCGTCGTCGCCAGCAGCCTGCGCGAGACGACCCAGGGCGGCAGGACCGGCTCCGACGCCTTCCGCTCCACCAGGAGGAACGCGATCAGCACCACGGCTCCCCCGGCAAATACAGTGATGCTGATGGGTGAGTTCCACGGCCAGGCCTGGCCCCCTTGGAGCGCCCCCAGGATGAGCAGGCTCAGGGAGATCGTCAGCAGTCCGGCTCCCAGGTAGTCGATGCGGTGCTTGGTACGCTCCACGTTCTCGTGGAAAGTACGGATCAGCATCCAACCCGCCAGGAGGCATAGCGGGATGTTGATGAGGAAGATCCCACGCCAGATTTCCAGCGATGCGAACACGCCACCCAGTGTTGGCCCCACCACGGAAGAAACGGCCCACACGCTCGCCAGGTAGCCCTGCACCTTCGCCCGCTCAGCAAGCGTGTAGATGTCGCCCGCAATGGTGATGGCTACCGGCTGCACGGCTCCCGCACCGAGCCCTTGAAGCACGCGGAATGCGATGAGCGCCGGCATGCTCCACGCCACTCCGCAGAGAATCGATCCGAGCAGGAAAAGGCCGATGCCAAGGAGGATGACCGGTTTGCGGCCCAGGACATCCGAGAGTTTGGCGTAGACAGGGACGGACACCGCCTGAGCCAACAGGTATGCGGAAAAGAGCCACGGGAATGAGGAGAACCCGCCGATGTCATCAACGATCGATGGCACCGCCGTGGCAACAATTGTGGCATCGATCGCCACCAGGCCCGTGGAGAGCATCAAAGCAATCAGAATGGGTCCACGACGGGATCGGAACCCGATTCCGTCATCGGTCACTGTGGTCATCTGCCCGTCCAATCGTGCTCGTCCAATCCTGCTCGTGGAGCCGCTCAAATCCGTCAAGGAGGAGGTCGAGGGCAAACTCGAACTCGAACTGGTCATCGCAACCGGACCCTACAACGGACTCATCCTCATGTGCTGCCGCCAAGGCAATCCGAAAGAGATTCGGGTAGCTCTCGGCCATCTGCCTCGCCATGGCGGTCCGGACCTCGGCCGGCATGCTTTGCTGCCCGCCGGCATCCCGCCCCGCCGAGTCGTCGAAGACCTCTTGGGTGAACCCCCACATCCGGCTGCCCAAGGCGTGCATGACGTGGTGCGTGAGATCCACGGATAACCCTCCCCCAAGGAACATTCCCACAAAGCCGTCCATGTATCCGAGTACGGCCGGCGTGGTGGTGGTGCGGGTCTCAATCACAGGGCGGGCCCAGGGGTGCCGCAGGAGTGCCCGCCTGGCCGAAAGCACCCGCAGCCGGACCGCAGACTTCCACGGCGCCTCCGGAACGGGCGGGTCGATTTCGCTGACGAGGGTGTCCACCATGCCGTCCAGGAGTTCTTCCTTGTTGGCGACGTGCTTGTACAGCGCCATCGGAACAACGCCGAGTTCCTGCGCGAGCCGACGCATGCTCAGTGACTCAATTCCCACCTCGTCGGCAAGCGCGACGGCGGCTTCCAGCACGCGGTCGCGGTTCAGGGGTACGCGTCGGGCTGCTTCCGCCAGCTGGGTCATATGACATGCCTTCCGAAAAGTACCGCAAGGACCGGAGTCCGGGGGGGTTGACAGGTGTACAGCGTACACCTAGCCTTTCCATCATGAAGGTGTACGCCGTACACCTTCCAGGACGCCGGTCACCAAAGAGCGCAAGGCAGAGCCATGACAGCACGAACCACCACATCCACCCGCGGCAACCACCAGGCAAAGTGGGCGGTGCCCGCGGCCTTGATCGCACTCAGCCTCATCCCGGTCATTGCCGGTGCCGCCCGCCTCTCTGAATTGACGGGCGGCGCACCCACTCCGCAAAACGCCAGGTTCTTCGGTTCGCCCATCCCGGTGATAACCCACATCGTCACCGTGACGGTTTACAGCTTGCTCGGGGCTTTCCAGTTCATCCCTTCGCTTCGGCGCGGCAAGCGGTCATGGCACCGGATGGCCGGACGCATCCTTGTGCCGGCCGGCTTGCTCGCTGCCCTGTCCGGCTTATGGATGTCCATGTTCTACGACCTCCCCGAAGGCGACGGCGAGGCGCTTCTGGTCCTTCGGCTGATCTTTGGTTCGGCCATGGTCGCGAGCATCATCCTGGGACTCTTTGCGATTCGACGCCGGGACTACGCCACCCACGGCGCATGGATGACGCGGGCCTACGCAATCGCCCTGGGGGCCGGAACGCAAGCCCTGGTCATCCTGTCGTGGATACTGGTTGCCGGCCCCACCAACGAGACAACACGGGCAATCCTCATGGGTGCCTCCTGGGTCATCAACCTTGCGGTGGCCGAGTACGTCATCCGCAGGCGCGCCAGAAGGCCCGGCCACGCCTCCCGCACGGCGGGCCGGGCCGTTAAACCGGAAACGACGACGGCGGGCCACCTGTCGGTTCCATAAGGAACCAAGGTGACCCGCCGCCGTCGTCAGCGTTCAATGAACGGCGAAGTCCGGAAGACCTTAGTCGTTGATCAGGTCGTGAACAACGATGGTCTGGTCGCGGTCCGGGCCGACGCCGATGGCCGAGAAGCGCGTTCCGGAGAGCTTTTCGAGGGCCAGCACGTAGTTGCGGGCGTTCTCCGGGAGGTCCTCCAGGGTGCGCGCACCGGTGATGTCCTCGGTCCAACCGTCGAAGTACTCGAAGATCGGGACAGCGTGGTGGAACTCGGTCTGCGTCATGGGCATCTCATCGTGGCGGACACCGTCGACGTCGTAGGCGACGCAGACAGGGATCTGCTCGATGCCCGTGAGGACGTCCAGCTTGGTGACGAAGTAGTCCGTGAAGCCGTTGACGCGGGAAGCGTGGCGTGCCAGGACGGCGTCGTACCAACCGCAGCGGCGGGGACGGCCGGTGTTCACACCGAACTCGCCACCGGTCTTCTGCAGGTAAACACCCATCTCATCGAACAGTTCCGTGGGGAACGGCCCGGCGCCAACACGCGTGGTGTACGCCTTGATGATGCCGATGGAGCGCGAGATGCGGGTAGGGCCAATGCCCGAACCAACGGAGGCGCCGCCTGCAGTCGGGTTGGACGAGGTGACGAACGGGTAGGTGCCGTGGTCGACGTCCAGGAACGTGGCCTGGCCACCTTCCATGAGGACGACCTTGCCCTCATCCAGTGCGTTGTTGAGCTCGAGGGTGCTGTCGATGACCAACGGGCGCAGGCGCTCGGCGAAGGACAGGAAGTACTCCACGATCTCGTCAGCAATGATGTCGCGGCGGTTGTACACCTTGACCAGGAGTTCGTTCTTCTGGCGCAGCGAACCTTCCACCTTCTGGCGGAGGATGGACTCGTCAAAGACGTCCTGGACGCGGATGCCGAGGCGGGCCACCTTGTCCATGTAGGCCGGACCGATGCCGCGGCCGGTGGTGCCAATGGCGCGGCTGCCGAGGAAGCGCTCGGTGACCTTGTCCAGCACCTGGTGGTACGGGGCAACCAGGTGGGCGTTGGCCGAGACTCGCAGGCGGGAAGTATCCGCGCCACGGGCTTCGAGGCCATCGATTTCCTGGAACAGGGCCTCGAGGTTCACCACGCAGCCGTTGCCAATAATAGGAATTGCGTTGGGGCTCAGGATGCCCGCGGGAAGGAGCTTCAGCTCATACTTCTCACCGCCAACAACCACGGTGTGCCCGGCGTTGTTACCGCCATTGGGCTTGACCACGTAGTCAACGCGGCCACCGAGCAGATCGGTTGCTTTGCCTTTGCCTTCGTCGCCCCACTGGGCTCCGACGATCACGATAGCGGGCATGGGATCCTCCCCCATTCTTTCGGGCGAGACACTGGCCGGATGACCAGAACTCGACGCCGTACATGAGAATGCCCCGACGTTACCGGTGCAGCCTGCCGCGAGCGGCGACCTACGCAAGAGTTTCGGGGCTCTTACCAGCCAAGTTTAGCCGATGACACCGCTTTCTCTGGTGTCAAGGTGTCTTGGAAGGCGGCAGGGTGAAGTTTTCTTCAGTGAAACCTGGGACGGGCCATCTCTAAGCGGCCGGCAGGTTCCGGCAGTTGCCGCCCAGTCCAAGGATGAGTCCCGCATTCGTGGCCACTGAGGCCGGCTGGGAGGTCCACCCGTACCGCTTTACCACAATGGCGAGTTGGAGTTCCGTGCCAAGGCCCAGCAGACCGCCCAACAAATTGGTGGCAACGTCCGTGGTGTATCCGCCTGCCGCTGTCCCGGTAGTGTTCCCAGCCAACGAGTAGCCGGTCAGTGGCGCCAGAAGGGACCCCAGGCCACTGGTGGAAGCCTGCATTTCTGCATCCGCCAGTGCGTAGCCTGCTGGTGGTTTCCAGTACACCCGCACATAGGCGCCCAGACCGGCGATCCCGTTGTTGTACACACATGGACCGTTGAGTGTTGGAGCCGGGATGGTCACCGTGCCGAAGCTCCCCGCCGAGTACTGATCGCGTTGCCATGCCGCTTCCGTGACGGCCGGCGGGTTCACCGCGGAAAACACGACGGCGAGGGGCAACGCCACCGTCAGTCCAACCCGCGCCCGCCTGAACATATTCACCCGGCAGCACCCCGCAAACGGGCCAGTCCAAACCCTGCCGCGACCGCCCCGAAACCGAGGAGCGCAAACCCTCCCAGGCGAAAACCGGTGTCTGCCAGGATTCCCGACGACGGCCCGGCCGGGTTTCCGGGGAAGCCCGGCCCACCCGTGTCGTCCCCTGACCCGTGGACGCCCACCACGATCTGCGTACGGCTCCCCTGCACCTCACGGGGCACGTCCTCGGCCAACGTTGCTGTCAGGAGGACATAGGCGTTGGTCGATTCGGCACTGCCGGGTTCCATGAGGTCCACCTGCACACCCCCGGCAGCGTCCAGCGATGTCCGCCCCAACAAGACACGCTGGCCTTCCGCGCAGGAGCTTCCCTCCCAGGGTTGCGAGCAAGCCTTGAGCTCCACGCTCAGGAAATCCCGCAGCACCTCCGTTGACGCCGGCTCGGATTGCAGCCCGACGTCGAGGGATGTGGCAGGTTCGCCGCGAACATGGACATCCACCGCCCAATCCGCACTGCCGCCCGGGGTGAGCCGATGCACTTGGCCGGCTGGACCGGCGTCGAGCTCCAACCAACCCGAAGCCTCCCCATCGGCGGCAACCGCGGGTGCGGCACCCAGCAGCAGCGCTGCCGCAACGGCTGCCGTCCACAACCCACTACGCCGCCACATGCTGCCCGCTCCTGCGCCGGCTCGGATTCCTTGGCCACAGGACCCAGGTCACCAGCCCGGAGACAGCAATAGTTGTGGCGCCAAGAACCACCGGATTGGCGGCCGCGGACAGTGGCTGGGCGAGCCCCGGCACGGACCAGAGGACCAGCCGGACCTTCTCCACCACATAGGGTGCCGGATCCGCTTCGGTGTTGGCATCACCCTTCATGGTGATGGTTCGCGCAGATCCGTCCGCAGGCTCCACTGTTTGGACCCTGTGCGTGATGGGCAGCTTCCCCGGCCTGTCCACGGTCACGACGTCGCCTGCGTTGATCCCGCTGGCAGGGATCTCACGGACCACGGCGAGCGAACCCGCCGGGATACCGGGCGACATCGACCCCGTCTTGAACATGATCAGCGTGATGTTGAACAGCAGTGCGCAGATCACCGCCAGGATGCACACAGCCCCGCCTGCGGCCGCGATGTTCAACAGGACTTCCCGCAGCCGGCTGCGGAACGGGCGGCGGCTCATGAGCTTGAGGTGGCAGTAAATTGCCAGGTTGCGGTGGCGGTCTGGCCTTGCAGGGCATTGTTTGCGCCAAGGGGAAGGGTGACCTCGAAGCAGAACTGCGTCGGAGCCCCGGGAAGCGTCGCTGTTGCGGCGGCCAGGGGATTTACGACGCCGGCCGCCTGCCCTTGCGTGAACGGTTTGGCTCCGTCGCTGCCCACCACGAACGTCGGCGTCCCGGTAAACGACGACGCGTCGCAGGTGGCCGACCGGACCACGCGGTATCGGAGCGCCGCCCCAAGGTCCGCGTTTCCGGTACCGCTGCTGGTCACCACCGGAACCCCGAGGACCACCTCGCCGGCTACCGAGGTGGCTTTGGTCCGGATGGCGAACGGTGCATAGGCCACAGTGCCAGGGCTCATCGCAGTAGCGGCGAACACCAGCGTGCCGCCCGGAGACACGTCATTGGTATTCCATGCGCCTGCGGCGCTGTACGGCTTGGTGACATTGGATTCCGTTTGGAAAACGCTCGCCCCGAAGGAGCCACCGGCAAAGTCGCTGTCAGTCCAGGACGCCAGGGTCACTGAGCTGCCGAGCCCCAGCACCAACGCCCCGGCGAGGATCGCACGGATGCGCAGGGCAACCGCACCGTGCTTGGTCTTGGCTTGTCGACGACCCATGGATCACTGCGATTGCGCGGCGAATTCCCAGGTGGTGGTCCCGGTTTGGGACTGGACGAGGTCATCGTCGGCCGTGATCCGGAAGCACAGGTTCACTGCATCGCCCGGATTGGTGCCCGCTCCCTGCGTCAGCGCAAAGGTGACACTGCCCGGCGTCGTCCCCAGTACTTGTCCGGCTGCCACCAACGTGGTGTCCACCGGTTCGGCGCACCCAAAATCCGTCGATTGCGTGAGGGAATACGTGAGACCGGTCAGTGCACCCGTTGATGCTTCAGTTGAGACGGTGACGGTGGCGTCGTTGGTGGTGGCATCATCCAGCCTGACCGCGAAGGGTGCCGTGACCACGTCCCCGGGTGAAAGGTTGGACGGCGTGGCAGTGAAGCCAAGCGTTGCCGGTGTCGCAACCGGGTTCTCTCCGAACGCCGTGCCGTCCGTGCTGCCCTCAAGGTTGAACGAACCAGCGGTGAAGGTGCCTTGGGCAAATTCGGAGTCGTTCCACGCTGCCAAGGTAATCGCAGCGCCTACTCCGAGTACCAGCCCACCGGCCAGGAAAGCGCGGACCTTGGGTGCCTTGCTGTGACGCTGCCTTGTTTCCGGTGAAGCTACTTCATGTGCAACCATTGTTCCCCCGAGATGAGTGTTGGCGCGTGACGGGTCGCCAAATGGCTCCCCTTCCAACCCATCTTCTACTCGGGTGGACAGCAGCGGCGCCGACCGGCACTTAAGGGTTAATCACTCACCGGCCACGAACTGCAGCGCAGCTTCGGCGAACGCGGGCCACTCTTCGTTGCAGGAAAAAGGTACTTCAACCCAGTCCTTGAACGGGCGCTTCATTCCTGACGGATCAAACAACACCGCACCCGGCAGATCAAGCGCACGGGCGTGCTCCGCGGTGTCCCGGCCGAGTTTGAAGACCACCTTGTCGCCGTTCAAGCAGGCCAACGCCTTCTTGTTCAGCATGAGCGAACTGGCCCCGAACATCTTTCCCATGACGACGCCGGCCGCGGCAAGTTCTGCGCCCAGGCCCTCGAAAGCGGAAAGGGCGGCAGCGGACGGTTCTTGTTTCTCCATATGCCGCATCATGCACGACCCCGCGGGCCGTCGTCGAGACTTGACCGCCGCCGTCGAGATACCCGACACGTTTCCGGGCAACACGCCGCGTCGCATTTCGGGGCGCGCCGGAGCGGGCCCCGTTAACCCCCATAGTCCGGTAAGGTTAGTTAGCCCCCAACAGCACCCTTTGAGGTTCGGCTGCGGCATGCCCGCGGCCCCTTGGAATGGTGCGCTGTAACACCTAGGAGACCTAACCCCTGATGCAAGAACTGGCGACTGAATCACCCGAAGAAATCCTCTGGAACCGCCGCTACGAACCGCACATCGCCGAGGTCAACGAGCTGTGCGACTCCATCAAGGAGCAGAAGCCGGGCAGCGAGGTCCTTTACATCGACCCCGCCCACAGCATGGATGACTGCCGCATCGTCAGCCTTTTCTCCAATCAGCGCACCAACACCGGCGAGGGCTTCATCACCCCTGGTGACGACGAAGCCGCCACCCGCATGCTCGGCATGCAGTGGCAGCTTGGCCTCCGCCCCGAGCTCATGATTCCGTGGAACGCGTACCCGTGGATCGAACCCACCGAAGAACCGGGCAAGCTCACGCCGGCCAACATCACCGAAGGCCTCAAGCCTTTGCTGCGCCTCCTCCAGCTCCTCCCGCGCACCTCCGCACTGGTGGCGCACGGCAATGAGGCCCACCGCCTCGCCGACCAGCTCATGAAGGCTGCTCCGGCCAGCATCGCCCGCCGCGGCTTCAAGACCTTCAAGGTCCGCTCGCTCGGTGGCCGCTCCTTCGCCGGAACTCCGGCACGCCAGCAGGAATACCTGGATGCCATCCACGGCGCCTACGCCGAGGCCATGGCACGCACGGGCATCCCCCGCAAGGCCTAGCCGTACCCAGCAAGCACACGACGGCGGCCCTCACCTTTTGGTGAGGGCCGCCGTCGTTCATTGCTTTGATGCCTTAGCGGGCTTCGAGCGCTGCCTTGGCCTTGGGGTCCGAGTCGTTCAGGAACTTCTCGATCCGCTCCGGCTCTTCAGCCTCGCCGATAGCGGAGGCCGCACGGCCCAGCGCGTAGAGCGCACGCAGGAAGCCCTGGTTGGGCTCGTGCTCCCACGGGATGGGTCCGACGCCGCGCCACCCGTTGCGGCGCAGGGAATCCAGGCCGCGGTGGTAGCCGACACGAGCGTAGGCGTAGGACTCGATGGTCCGGCCTTCGGCCCAGGCTTCCTCCGCGAGGATGGCCCACAGCAGGGACGACGTGGGGTTCTTCTCCACGAGGTCCAGTGCTTCCTTGCCGAGAGCCAGGTGCTGGTAGATCTCGGTTTCGGCGGGCAGGAGCGTGGGCTCCGGCCCCATCAGGTTCTTCCGGAATTCGTCCGACATTAGAAGGTCTTGCCCACCGATCCGAGCTGCTGGGCGGCTTCGACGATGCGCGCGGCCATGCCGGCTTCGGCCGAAGCACCCCAGACGCGGGGATCGTAGGTCTTCTTGTTGCCCATTTCGCCGTCGATCTTCAGCACGCCGTCGTAGTTGGCGAGCATGTGCCCGGCCACCGGACGGGTGAACGCGTACTGGGTGTCAGTGTCGATGTTCATCTTGATGACACCGTAGGAAACAGCGTCAGCGATTTCCTGCTCCGTGGAGCCCGAACCGCCGTGGAACACCAGGTCAAACGGGTTTTCCTTGCCGATCTTCGCGCCAACCTCGGCCTGGATCTGCTTAAGCAGTTCCGGGCGGAGCTTCACGTTGCCCGGCTTGTACACACCGTGCACGTTGCCGAAGGTCAGCGCGGTGAGGTAGCGGCCGTTTTCGCCGGCACCCAGTGCCTCGATCGTGGCCAGCGCGTCCTCGGTGGTGGTGTAAAGCTTCTCGTTGATTTCGTTCTCAACACCGTCTTCCTCGCCACCAACAGTGCCGATTTCAACCTCGAGGATGATCTTCGCAGCAGCGGCACGCTCCAGCAGTTCACGGCCGATGCGCAGGTTCTCCGACAGGGTCTCGTGCGAGCCGTCCCACATGTGCGAGTTGAAGATCGGGTCCTTGCCGGCCTTGACGGCTTCCTCGGACGCGGCCAGCAACGGCAGGACGAAGTCCGCCAGCTTGTCCTGCGGGCAGTGGTCCGTGTGCAGGGCGATGTTGACGTTGTAGTTCTTGGCAACTTCGCGGGCGAACGCGGCGAAGCCCAGGGAACCGGCCACCATGTCCTTGACCGAAGCGCCGGACCAGTAGGCTGCGCCACCGGTGGAAACCTGGATGATGCCGTCGGATTCGGCCTCGGCGAAACCGCGGATCGCAGCGTTCAGAGTCTGCGACGACGTCACGTTGACCGCGGGGAAAGCGAATCCGCCAGCCTTCGCACGGTCGATCATCTCGGAGTAAATCTCTGGGGTTGCAATGGGCATGGTGACTCCTATGCTGAATTCGTCTGTGGGTTGGTAACCCTGGAGTAGACCGCTTACGGCTAGCACCCATCCTAGCGATATCCGCCGGGACGCCGTGTTTCGGGTCACTGTGGCACTTAACACTTCCGCCGAGTTGGCACTCTTGCCATCTCGGCGCAGGGCTAAGCGACTGGCTGCTGGAACACGTGCCGGCGGACCCAGGCGTGCATGGCGATCGCTGCGGCCGACGCCGCATTCATGGACCGGGTGGATCCGAACTGCTCAATGGACAGGGTTGCGACGGCGGCTTCGTGCACCTCGGGCGTGAGGCCCGGGCCCTCCTGGCCGAACACCAGGACGCACTTCCTGGGAAGGTCGAAGGTTTCAAGCGGCACGGAATCCGGGAAGATATCGATGCCGATTACAGCAAGCCCCTCCCCCTCGGCCCACTGGACAAAGTCCTCAACGGTGGGGTGGTGGCGGACGTGCTGGTAGCGGTCGGTGACCATGGCCCCGCGACGGTTCCACCGCCGTCGGCCAATGATGTGGACCTCTTTGGCGAGGAACGCGTTGGCGGTCCGCACCACGGTGCCGATGTTGAGGTCGTGCTGCCAGTTCTCGATGGCGATGTGGAATTCGTGGCGCTTGGAATCAAGGTCGGCCACGATCGCCTCGTGTTTCCAGTACCGGTACTGGTCCACCACGTTGCGGCGGTCACCATCCCTCAACAGGTCCGGGTCCCAGTGCTCACCAACCGGCAACTCACCTTCCCAAGGCCCGACGCCGACCTCGGGTTTCGCTTCTGCCTCGCCGTCCGGTGTCGTTTCAGCAGGCGTGGGCAGGGCTGTGGTGGGGGGAAGGTCAGTCACCCCTCAACTTTAGCCCTGCCCTGTTGCCCGTTTTGATCGGGCTTCGGCCAGCGGACCTAGCCCATCTTCCACTTGTTGATGCGGTAGGAGTTGGCCAGCTGTTCGAAGAGCCCGGGGTGGGCATCCCAGTATTCCTTGTGACCGCTGACGCCCAGCATCTGGGGTGTACCCCACGGCGTCACGGAGAACAGGTTGACGGCCTGGATTGCTTCGCCGCGGGCGTTGGTGCAGGTGAAACCAATGACTACTGCGGCGCCACGGCGGAATTCACGGATTTCCGGCATCGAGGTTTTGAAATCGGACGTGCACTTGTGGCCTACCAGGTTCTGGGGAAGTTCGGTGGCCGTCATGCCCTTGTACCGGGCCTCGATGTCCTCGATGGCCTTCTTGACCTCTGCGGGATCCTTGCCGAACTTGCCTTCCTCGGACTCCGCGAAGAACGCGTAGGCGAGCGCGATTCCGTCGCCGTCGGTCTCAACCGTGCCCTGGGCCTTCTTCTGGATCTCCTCACCCGTGGTGGGGTCCTTGGTGATGCCGAACGACTCATCGTGGGTCCATTCGGCAAGGTACTGGAAGGACGATTCGCCGGTGACCCACTTGCTGAACAGGGGGTCGCCGTCGGCCGGAACGTTGGTGGGCCCGGCGAATTCTTCCCATACTGCAGGCAACGGAATGGCGTCAGCGGGCATATCGGTGGACGCCGACGCGTCACCGGAGGGTTCCGGCTCGGCGGACGGCTCAGTGGACGGCTCAGCCGCCGCGTCCGACGCTGCGTCAGAGGATGTCACCGACGGCGTTTCGACAGCCGTGGGCTTGGTCATTGCGGGGATCAGCCATGTGAACGCCACGACCAACGCAATAATCACGACGACGGCGACCCCACCCAGGATGAGGAACAGGGACTTCCTATTGTGGTCGCCCGGGTTCTGGCCGGGTCCGCCGGGTTGTCCGGGTCCGCCGGGTCCGCCGGGCTGTCCGGGTCCGCCGGGCTGTCCTGGGTATCCGGGCTGTCCTGGGTATCCGGGCTGTCCTGGGTATCCGGGCTGGGACGGGTTGCCTGCGCCGGGCGGCGGGAATCCTGGCTGTCCCGGCGGCACAGTGTTGGATGCTGTTGGGAATGCCTGCGTCGGTGGCTGCTGCGCCGGGAACGCTTCAGTCTGGCCCTCAGGCTGGTACGTGGGCTGCGTCTGCCCCGGCTGGTACTGGCCATACTGGCCTTGGCCGGTGTCGTAGCGGGGCTGCGGCACGCCGTCGGGGTTGTAGGGAGGCTGCGGAACTCCGTTGTTGTTGCTCATAGACAGGCCCTTTCAGAGGTAGTGAGTGGGGACCTGCTCCAGCGCGGCGACACAAGAAATCCGCCGTGTCGATCCCCCGACCCACGGTGGTGGCACGCCTGCGCCGCCCCAAGCGTAGTCGAGCATGAGGCTCCAGACGCAAGTCACAGCGGATAATCCGCATGGGCAGAACTACCCACATAAGAGGGATTGCAGGAGGTTAAGGGGGCGGATTGATGAAAGACTGGATGGCAGTGCATGAACAATCCCAGCCGGAGGCAAATATGGCAGAAGAATCCACGCCCCACACATCCACGTCCGTTTACCGGAACGGCCACGAAATCGAATGCTGGCTCACTGACATGGACGGCGTCCTGGTCCATGAAAACCAGGCGATCCCCGGCGCAGCTGAACTCATCCAGCGCTGGGTAGATACCTCCAAGCGCTTCCTGGTGCTGACCAACAACTCCATCTTCACCCCGCGTGACCTTGCCGCCCGCCTCCGTGCGTCCGGCCTGGAAGTCCCTGAAGAGAACATCTGGACCTCCGCACTGGCCACCGCCCAGTTCCTGAAGGACCAGGTCCAATCCTCGGACTCAGGCAACCGCGCCTACACCATCGGCGAGGCCGGCCTTACTACCGCACTGCACGAGGCCGGGTTCATCCTCACTGACACCGATCCCGACTTCGTGGTCCTCGGGGAGACCCGCACCTACTCCTTCGAAGCGATCACCATGGCCGTCCGCCACATCCTGGCCGGTGCACGCTTCATCGCGACCAACCCGGATGCCACCGGTCCTTCCAAGGACGGCCCCATGCCCGCAACCGGCGCCATCGCGGCCATGATCACCAAAGCGACCGGCCGCGAGCCGTACATCGTGGGCAAACCAAACCCCATGATGTTCCGCTCCGCCATGAACCAGATCGATGCCCACTCCGAGACCACGGCTATGATCGGCGACCGAATGGACACGGACATCGTGGCGGGCATGGAAGCTGGCCTGCACACGGTCCTGGTGCTCAGCGGCATCACCCAGCGGGAGGAAATCGTGTCCTTCCCGTTCAGGCCCAATCAGATCCTGAACTCCGTGGCCGACCTCAAGAGCCAAATCTAGAAGGATAGAACCATGGCTGTGCTCAATCTGCGTCCCCTGGCCGGCGGCCGGATTCTCAGGGGGAGCCAGCCCTTCGGTATGGATGCCGCTGCAACGTCCGGCTTCCTGGCGGAGCACGGCATCCAGGCCATCGTGGACCTGCGCAGCGAGCTGGAGCGGTCCTTGGTTCCATGGTTGATTCAAGACGACCGGTTGATTCAGGACGACGGGTTGATTCACGACGGCGGCGCGGTCCCGCCCGCCGTCGAACTCGTCAATAACCCACTGGACCCCAACGCCGTGGCGGGCTCGCTCCAGGCAGTCGAAACGGCCGAGGATCTTGGTGACCTTTATCTGGGCTGGATCCGGATACGGCCTGAGTGGGTTGCTGACGCACTGCGTCCCGTCGCCCGAGGCAAACGCACTTTGGTGCACTGTTCGTTGGGTAAGGACCGGACAGGCGTGGTGTCGGCGATCGGGTTCCTGGCATCCGGCGGGACCGAGGACCAAGTGGTGGCTGACTACGCCGCAACCACAGCCAACCTTCCGGATGTCCTGAAGATCATGGCAGAGACATGGCGTCTCAGCGTCCCGTCAACCCCGGCGGAGTACTTCAGCCCTGACCTCATGATCCTGCAAAGTCCCGAAGCTGCGATGCGGCGTTTTCTGGCCGGTTTCGCGCAGGAGTTCGGCGACGTTCACGGCTTCCTGCGCGAGGCGGGCCTTACCGCCGTCGAGGTTGATTCGCTGCGTGAAGCGCGCTGACCGGAGAAACCTACACCGGGCGGATAACCTTGCCATTCGGCTCCTGGAATGACGGTTCCTCGGGCTCGGGCGGGAGCGGCTGGAGCTCATTCTGGACGCGTTCCAGCAACGGACGGTACACACTCCCGTTCCATTGCGGGCTCGCGTGCGCTGGCCGGGCGCCCTCTGTGCTGAGCGTAGGCATCGCCATGTTGGCGCCGAACACCTTGCTCCACCCGGCGCGCGCAGACTCGTAATTCACGGTGCCGTCTTTGGAGTTGCCCATGAACGCCATCTTGGCGCCACCGATCTTTCCAGCCAGGCGAAGTCCGTCGAAGTGGTAGATGTACGCCGACTCCGTCTGGATCAGCACGCTGGAAGGGGCGATCGGCGAGAGCTGCTCCAGGCTTTGGTCAAGGATCTGCCGCCAGGTGCGCTCGTCCTTGTGGGCCACACGCTCCCCCAGCTCATAGCCGCCGCGGAGGACCGAAGGGATGCGGAAGCCATTCTCGTAAAGGAACACCACACCGTCGAACCAACTCTGGTCCAGCACGTCCGCCCGGCTGAACGGGCTCGAGTCCAAGACGATCAACTGTGTTTCAACGCCGTGCAGCTCCAGCAGCCGGGCGGCCACTTGCGTGGCCAGCATCCCACCGAAACTGTGGCCGTAGAAGTACAGCTTCTCCAACTCCAGTTCACGGACGTGGAGGATGATTGCGCGGACGACCTCGTCCACGTCCAGGCCCAGGTTGGAATATCCGACGGCGGCCAGACGGCCGCGCTGGTGCAGGGCCGGGCGCAGGGTGTTGAGAATCCATTGAGCTTCTTCCCAGCTCGTTTTGTACCCGGGGAAGAGGATCCAGCTGGCCTTGGGAAAGTAAAGGTCCGAGTACGGATCCGGGACGCGGAGGATCTTGGTTGCCCGGCGCTCGGCCTGCACATGCCGGGTAAAGAGCATGTCCCCCGCGAGCGCTGCCGAGGCTCCGGCGGTGATGAGGAAGTTGCGGCGGGACGTCGTCTTGAGCCGGGCAGCGTAAGGCAGGATCCGGGCCCATGCGCCCGGATCCTCTGCCTTCCCAGCTTCTGGAGAAGCCGGCACCGGGAGGTTTTCGTCTACCTCCGGAGGTGCCGGGAGCTTCCCTACTTGAACGTCCACGCAGCAAGCATAGGCTTCGAAAGGCGGTGCCTCACAGCCCCGCAGTTTGTGTACAGCTGATGCCCTTAAGATGCGCCTTTAAGGTCAAGAGCTGTACAAAAACTCCTTAGCTGAGGCCCAGCTCGTCCTTGCCGAAAGCGAAGAGGTACGGCACACCGGTTTCGGCTTCGATCTTCTCTTTCGCGCCGGTGTCGCGGTCTACGATCACGGCGACGGCCACCACGTTGCCACCCGCCTTGCGGACACCTTCGACGGCGGTCAGGGCAGACCCGCCGGTGGTGGACGTGTCCTCCAGGACCACAACGTTGCGGCCTTCAACCGAGGGACCTTCCACCTGGCGGCCCATGCCGTAGGACTTCTGGGCCTTACGGACCACGAAGGCATCCACGGCACGCCCGGCGTCGGCAGCAGCGTGCATCACGGCGGTACCGACGGGGTCGGCACCCATGGTGAGTCCGCCGGCGCACTCAACTGAAACGCCGGCGTCGTCGATCATTGCCAACATGACCTGGCCCACCAGCTTGGAGGCCTCGTGGTGCAAGGTGATGCGGCGAAGGTCGATGTAGTAGTCCGCTTCCTTGCCGCTGGAGAGGATCACCTTGCCGCGGACCACCGCGAGTTCTTTGATGAGTTCAAGAAGGCGGGCGCGGGCAGCAGCAGTGTCAGGCGTGGAAGTCATGGCTCCTAGTTTAGTGGGAACGGAGCTTTGTGAAGGGCAGGGGCCGCCGTGGTGGAGCGGATCACCAAGCGGGGATTGACCATCTGTTCGCCGCTGCCTCCGTCTCCCTCCAGTTGCTGCAGCACCGCTTCCATGCAGCGGCGGCCCAATTCCTCGAAATCCTGCTTGATGGTTGTCAGTGGCGGCATGAAGAACTCTGCCTCAGGCTGATCGTCATAGCCCACCACGCTGATGTCTCCCGGAACCTCGCACCCGGCTTCCTGTACAGCCCGGAGGACACCCACGGCCATCTGGTCGTTGGCGACGAAAACAGCGGTGATGCTGTGGTGTCGGAGGAGTTCCAGGCCGGCGCGGTAGCCGGATGCTGCGTCCCATGTGCCCTGGAGCAGAACCTCCGCTTCAAGTCCTGCACTGCCCAGGGCTTCCTGCCAGCCCTTGATGCGTTCGGCAGCGTCGATCCAGTGTGGCGGTCCCGAAATGTGCGCAATATTCCGGTGCCCCAAAGCGATCAAGTGCTGTACAGCCAGACGGGCTCCCAAACGTTGATCCAGGGAGGCGCCCGTCAGCTGGTTTCCGGCACCCGCTCCCACCGCGACGATCGGCACGGGGACCGAAACGTCGCCCAGGACGGCCAGTACGTCAGGGTGCGGAACCAGGATGACGATGCCGTCCACGGATTGGTTTCGGAAGTGGGCGATGGCGTCGTTGACGCTGTCGCTGGTCACTTCGCGAAGGTTGGCGATGCTGACGAAGTACCCCGCTTCCCTTCCCGCCTGTTCAACACCCAAGAGGGTGTTGGCAGGCCCGAACTGGCCTGTCTCGCAGGCGAGCACCCCAATGGTCCGGGATCGCCGCGTCACCAGGCTGCGGGCTGCCGTGTTACGGCGATAACCAAGAACTGCGATGGCGGATTCCACGCGTTCCTTGGTCTTGCCGCTGACGTTCGGGTGGTGGTTCAGCACACGGGAGACGGTCTGGTGCGAGACACCTGCCATCTTCGCGACGTCGCTCATCACTGGCGGCCGGGCCCCGGGCGTTGCCTGGGGCCCGGCCGCTCCCCCTGATGACATCAGGGATTACTTCGCGTCGACGCCGACGGGTTCAGTCCTGGCAGCCGGTGCGGCCTCAGTTGCAGGCGGCGTGGTCTTCCATTTGAAGCGGCGGCCCATGGAGGACCCTCCACCTGCACCGGTCCGGTTCTTGTTGAAGATGTCGAAGCCGACGGCAAGCAGGAGCACCAGGCCCTTGATGAGCTGCTGATAGTCCGTGCCCAGGCCAAGGATGGACATGCCGTTGTTCAGGACGCCCATGATCAGGCCACCGATCATGGCGCCGGCCACGGTGCCGATACCGCCCTGGACCGCGGCGCCACCGATGAAGGCAGCAGCAATGGAGTCCAGTTCGAAGCCGGTGCCGCCCGCGGGTTGCGCCGAGTTCAGGCGTGCCGTGAACACCAGTCCGGCCAACGCGGCGAGGACGCCCATGTTGACGAACAACCGGAAGGTGACCTTCTTGGTCTTGATGCCGGAGAGCTCGGCTGCGTGGAGGTTGCCACCGATCGCATACGTGTGGCGGCCGAAAACGCTGTTGTTCATCAAGGCCGAGTAAACAATCACCAGGACAGCCAGGACGATCAGGACGATGGGTGTACCGCGGTAGCTGGCCAGGAGGAAGGTGATGATGAGCATCAGGATTGCGATGAACCCGTTCTTGACGGCGAACCAGGCCATGGGCTCATTCTCGAGGTTGAACTTGCGGCGGACCCGGCGTTCCTTCAGGGCCTGGAAGAGGATGGCTGCGGTGCCGCCGACGCCGAGGATGACCGTGAGCCATTCAAGGACGGAGGTGCCCCCGGAAATGTCCGGCAGGAAGCCGCCGCCCAGTGCACGGAGTTCGTTGGGGAACGGGGTGATCTGCTGGTTCTTGAGGGTGATAAGTGTCAGGCCACGGAAGATCAGCATTCCGGCGAGGGTGACGATGAAGGCTGGAATCCCCACATAGGCGATCCAGTAGCCTTGCCATGCTCCCACCAGGGCACCGACCAGGAGGCAGGCCGGGATGGCAATCCACCACGCCCAGCCCCAATGCACGATCATCACGCCGGCTACGGCGCCGATGAAGCCTGCGATGGAACCGACGGAAAGGTCGATGTGCCCGGCGATGATGACCATCACCATGCCTATGGCCAGGATCAGGATGTAGCTGTTCTGGACCACCAGGTTGGTGACGTTCTGCGGCTGCAGCAGGATGCCGTCGGTCAGGACCTGGAAAAGGATGACGATCAGGATCAGGGCGACGAAGATGCCAACCTGGCGGAGGCGGCTTGTGAGGAAGCCAAGGGATTCTCGTAGGGCGGACATGTTCGCTATTCCTTCTCTTTGGTCATGAAGTGCATGAGGGTTTCCTGGGTGGCTTCGGCGATGGGGACCTCGCCGGTGATGTGGCCTGCTGACAGCGTGTAGATCCTGTCGCAGATACCCAGGAGCTCCGGAAGCTCGGAGGAGATCACAATGACGGCCTTCCCGGCAGCTGCGAGCTCCGCGATGATCGTGTAGATCTCGAACTTGGCGCCGACGTCGATCCCGCGGGTTGGTTCGTCCAGGATCAGGACGTCGGGGTCAGAGAACATCCATTTGCTCAGCACTACTTTTTGCTGGTTTCCGCCCGAGAGCTTGCCGGTGATGGCAGCGACGGACGGCGCCTTGATGTTCATGCTTTTGCGGTATTGGTTGGCTACGGTGGTCTCTTTGTTGCCGTCCACCCAGCCGCGCTTGGACAGCTTGTTCAGCGCTGCCATGGAGATGTTCCGCTTGATATCTTCGATCAGGTTCAGGCCGTAGTGCTTCCGGTCTTCGGTGGCATAGGCGATCCCGTGTTCGATGGCGTCGGAGACGGTGGACGTGTTGATCTCCTGGCCGTATTTGTAGACCTTGCCCGAAACGGCGCGGCCGTAGGTCCGGCCGAAGACGCTCATGGCAAGTTCGGTCCGGCCGGCCCCCATGAGCCCGGCCAAGCCCACTACCTCACCCCTGCGGACGTTCAGGCTGGCGTTGTTAACCACTGTCCGCGCGTGGTCCTGCGGATGCTGCACCGTCCAGTCCTCGATCCGGAGGACTTCCTCGCCGATGTTGGGCGTTCGGTCCGGGTAGAGGCTCTCAAGGTCGCGCCCGACCATTCCACGGATGATGCGTTCCTGCGTGATCTGGCCTTGGTCCAGCCGCAGTGTCTCAATGGATTTGCCGTCGCGGATGATGGTGACGGCGTCGGCCACTTTGCGGATCTCGTTGAGTTTGTGACTGATGATGATGCTGGTAACGCCCTGGCCCTTGAGGTGCAGGATGAGGTCCAGCAAATGGTCTGAATCTTCATCGTTCAGCGCTGCGGTGGGTTCGTCCAGGATGAGGAGCTTGACCTCTTTGGACAGGGCCTTGGCGATCTCCACCAGTTGCTGCTTGCCAACGCTGATGTGTTGGATGGGCGTGACCGGGTTTTCGCTGAGCCCCACGCGGGCCAGCAGCTTGGCAGCTTCCAGGTTGGTCTTGCGCCAGTCCACCCAGCCTTTGTTGGCCAGCTCGTTGCCCAGGTAGATGTTCTCGGCAATGGACAGGTACGGGCTGAGGGCCAGTTCCTGGTGGATGATCACGATGCCGCGCTTCTCGCTGTCCGTGATACTTGAAAATTCGCAGGGTTCGTTCTCGAAGAGGATGTCGCCGTCGAAGGTGGTGTTCGCGTAGACGCCGGAGAGCACCTTCATCAGGGTGGACTTGCCGGCGCCGTTCTCACCACAAATGGCGTGGACCTCGCCTCGGTTGACGTCCAGGGTGACGTCCTGGAGGGCTTTAACTCCGGGGAAAGTCTTGGTGATTCCTCGCATTTGAAGAATGGGTACGTTCATCGTCAATTCCCGCTGACTGGTTGGAACTTGGCCGGACCGAGGGCTCGGAGGCTCTAAGGGAGCCTGTGGCCCCACCGCGCCGCGCAGGAATGCACGGGCGCGGCGGGGCCACAGGTGGTGTTACTTGACGTCGGATTCCTTGTAGTAGCCCGAGTCGATGAGTTCCTTCTGGAAGTTGTCCTTGGTGATGATGACGGACTTCAGGAGGAAGGCCGGAACAACCTTGACCTTGTTGTTGTAGGTCTTGGTGTCATTGGTTTCCGGCTCGGTGCCCTTGAGGACAGCGTCCACCATCTTCACGGCCTGCGCGCCGAGCTGGCGGGTGTCCTTGAAGATCGTGGAGTACTGCTCGCCGGCGACGATGGACTTCACGGAGCCCTTTTCTGCGTCCTGGCCCGTGACGACGGGCAGGCTTCCGGTGGAATAGCCACCGGTGCTGGTCAGTGCGGAGATGATGCCGATGGACAGGCCGTCATACGGGGAGAGCACGCCGTCCAGCTTGGTGCCGGAGCTGTAGGCCGAGGTGAGGATGTCTTCCATGCGCTTCTGGGCTACGGGTGCCTGCCAGCGCAGGATTGCAGCCTGCTCAAACTTGGTCTGGCCGCTGGGGACCTTCAAGGTACCCGCATCCATGTACGGCTTGAGGGTGTCCATGGCGCCGGTCCAGAAGAAGTTGGCGTTGTTGTCGTCCGGGCTGCCCGCGAACAGCTCAACGTTGAACGGGCCCTTGCCCTCAACCTTCTTGCCGCTGGCGTCCACCAGGCCCAGGCCGGTCAGCAGCGAGGTGGCCTGCTGGACGCCCACGGTGTAGTTGTCGAACGTGGTGTAGTAGTCAACGTTGGGCGTGCCGTTGATGAGGCGGTCGTAGGCGATGACCTTGACGTTCTGTTCCTTGGCTTTGGCCAGGACATCGGTCAACGTCGTGCCGTCGATGGCGGCGATGATCAGTGCCTTGGCACCCTTGGTCAGCATGTTCTCGATCTGGGAGACCTGCGTGGGGATGTCATCGTTGGCGAACTGGAGGTCTGTTTTGTAGCCGAGGTCCTTCAGGGACTTCTCTACGTTGGCACCGTCAGCGATCCAACGTTCGGATGTCTGGGTGGGCATCGAGATACCTACCAGTGAATCGCTGGGATTCGCAGTGCTGCTGGATTCTGCAGTGCCTCCACGGCTGCCGCAGCCCGTGGCTCCGACAGTCACGGCAAGGACAACCGCTACGGCGCCCAGGAGTTTCTTCAATCTCACGTTGCTCTCCTTCCGCGGCAGCATTGCCGCGAACTCTGATGCAGCCGGAGCATCTGCGCGTCCGGCACGGTAACGCTTTTCCGGGCTTGTGGGCTTGGGGCGGCACATGCCACGTCAAGGTGGTGCGACTGCCATTGTGAACGCTAACAATACTCGCGGTCAAGTGCCGTGGATCACGAAACGGCCGCGATTCAAAAGGTCTCCCAAGGACCTTGACTTGAAACGTTGTTAGCGTTCACAATTGTTCACCGCCGCGCCGCAAGCAACGAAACCCGGCGCTGCCTTGTGGGCAGCGCCGGGTTTTGTTGGCTCCTCCGTGATGGCGGGGAGGAACTCTTCCCTGCTGGGAACAGGGAAATCAGAGGCGGGTGTCGAACGAATCGCAGAACACGTTCTGGTTGAACGTCCCCTGGAATTCGGACTTGCCCTGGATTTTCCGGATGGTGGCGCGAATGGCCTCGCGCGTTCCTGCGTGGGCGTGGATGGCTGTTTTGACCATGGGCACGTCGATCAGGTGGTTTGGCTGGTTCAGCGAGACAAACACCGTGGGAACTTCCGTGGTGTACCAGGGAATCTCGGCAGCCATGGGCGACGACCACTTGATACGGATGGCCGCCTCCTGGGCGAAGCCCTTCACATTGGCGAACACAAAGGCAGCGTCATAGCGCTCCGCGTAGTCGCCGGTGGCTTCCTCGGACAGGACCCGCATGAAGTTCATGCCGGCCTCTCCCGCAGCTTCACGCTGCTCAGCGGTCTTGAAGACGCTGACCTCGAAGCCTGCAGCTTCCAGTTCCTCCCGGACAGTGTCCAGGCACGCCAAAGGATCGGCCCGGGTGAAGTCGGCTCCACCCGAAATCCCGTAGAGGCGGATCCTCGGATGAGTTTCCGGGGTGATCGGAAGGTTGTGACCAGTGTCCTTCACCAGGGTGACGGTCTTGTCCGCGATGTCCGCAGCAATGGCACGGTGGGCCGCACTGCCGATCACCTCAAGGGCCTCCACAGATGGGACCAGGTCCGCACGAAGGTGCAGGCCAAGGCTCGCTTTCAGGCCGAGAATCCGCCGCAGCGCATCCTGCAAACGCCCCTCGGTGATGACTCCCGACTTGTAGCCGTCCAGCATGTACCCGAAGTCCTCCTCCGGGTTCCGGAAGAACAGGAACATGTCGCAGCCCGCGGCGATCGTCGCGGGCACCAGGTCGCGCCGCTTCATGGCCTGCGTCAAACCAACCATCAGTGACGCATCCGTCAGGACCAGCCCGTTAAAACCGAGTTCGCCACGCAGCAGATCCTGCAGGAGTTCCGGAGCCAGTGTTGCCGGCAACACCTCGGAATCCGACAGTCCTGGGCGGAAATGCCGGGACACCTCAGGAGCGCCGATGTGGCCCACCATAATGGACTGCACGCCGTGCCCGATCATTTCACGGTAGACGTGTCCGTAGCTGGCGTTCCATTCCTCGTAACCAAGGGTGTTGTAGGAGGTCACCACGTGCTGGTCGCGCTCATCAATCCCGTCCCCCGGAAAGTGCTTCATGGCGCAGACCGTGGGTGATTCACTGATGCCGTCGAAGTACTCCTTGGCCCGCTCCACCACAATCTCCGGGGTGTTGCCGAACGCACGCGTGGAGATCACGGTGTTCCGCCAGTTGTAGTGGATGTCCACGATCGGCGCGAAGGCCCAGTTACAGCCCAGCGCCGCAGTCTCGACGCCGGCAACCTGGCCCATCTGCCGGGCGATTGACTTGTCCGGGTGGGAACCCGCCTGCAGGTGGGTGGAAACGAACGTGCCGTCGTCGCAGCTGCCCGCCCCACCCATTTCCGGGTTGGACGCAATGAGCAATGGGATGCGGGTCTTGGACTGGGCGTAGCGGATGTGTTCCTGAACAGCCGCCGAGGGGCCCGGCCGGTAGCGCATGCCGCCCACATGGAAGTTCTCCAGGACGCCGTCGAGGTACCCGGGAGAGTAATCGTTGTTGTGGTTGATGAAGAGCTGGCCGATCTTCTCTTCCAGCGTCATGGTGCTGATGGTGGACTCCACCCATTGCACAGCGGCGTCGTCCAGCTTGAACGGAGCAGCTTTGAGGTCCACGGAGAACCCTCCGGCCGGTACTTCCGCCAACCCGCTCAGGGCTGCGCCCACTTCAGCCACGATGTCCTCCACGGATTGGGCAATGTTCACAACCACCCCGGCTTCGTCGGACTGCAACGGCTCCAGGGTTGCCAATTGCGAGTCCAGCAGCGACGCCGGCATGAAGTGTCCGGGACGCGCGTTCATGCGTGCGTTCAGCAGCTCACGCGTGCCGTGCAGGTGAACGAACACCACCGAGGGATCGGCACTGCGGATAATGTCCCGGTACGAGCGCTTGAGCGCGCTGCACGCAATGACAAGAGCAGAGTTCGACGCCGGGAACCGCCGTCCGATTTCGGCCAGCCATGGTGCCCGGTCGTCGTCGTCCAGCGGAGTACCCGAGGCCATCTTGTCGATATTCGCCTGGGGGTGCAGCGAATCGCCGTCGAGAAATTCTGCGCCGAGGCGCTCAGCAAGGGCGGCACCAATGGTGCTCTTGCCGCAGCCGGCCACCCCCATCACCACGATGTGGTGGCGGGCATTCATATCACCAGTCATGACCGCTTTACCAGTCATGAACAGTGCCGTCCACGAGGCGGTTGTAGGGCAGGTAGGCCTGCTGGTACGGGAACGCGGCGGCAGCTTCCTCGTTGAACTCGACGCCGATGCCGGGGTTGTCGCCCGGGTGCAAGTAGCCATCTTTGAAGGTCATGGACTGCTGGAAGACCTCGTTGGTCTTGTCCGAGTGCTGCATGTATTCCTGGATGCCGTAGTTGTGGATGGCCAGGCCAACGTGCAACTGTGCGGCGAAGCCCACCGGGGAGATGTCAGTGGGTCCGTGGAAGCCTGACTTGATCTGGTACTGGGCGGCGAAGTCCATGACCTTCTTCAACGGTGAGATGCCGCCGAAGTGGGTGGAGGCTGCGCGGACGTAGTCGATCAGCTGTTCCTTGATGAGGGTCTGGAAGTCGAACACGGTGTTGAAGATTTCGCCGATGGCCAGCGGGGTGGTGGTGTGCTGGCGGACCAGGCGCAGGCCTTCCTGGTTTTCGGCCGGGGTGCAGTCCTCCAGCCAGAAGAGGTCGTACGGCTCCAGGGCCTTGCCGAGCTTGGCGGCCTGGATGGGCGTCATCCGGTGGTGGCCGTCGTGCAGAAGCGGGATTTCGGGGCCGAATTCGTTGCGGACGGCTTCGAAGACGGTGGGCAGGTGACGCAGGTAGGCGCGGGTGTCCCAGTCCTCTTCCTGCGGGAACGCGCCGCGGCCAGCGGGCTCGTAGTCGTAGCGCTCACCCGAAGCCTGGGCCTGGGCGGCGACACCGTAGACGGCCTTGATGCCGGGGATCGCGGTCTGGATGCGGATGGACTTGTAGCCCAGTTCCAGGTGCTCGCGGACGGAGTCGAACAGCGAGGGAATGTCAGCACCCGAGGCGTGGCCGTAGGCACGCAGCCCGTTGCGGGACGCACCACCGAGCAACTGGTACACCGGCATGCCGGCGATCTTGCCCTTGATGTCCCACAGCGCCATATCGACGGCGGCAATGGCCGCCATGGTGACCGGGCCGCGGCGCCAGTACGAGCTGCGGTAGAGGAACTGCCAGGTGTCCTCGATCCGGTGCGGATCCTTGCCGATGAGCAACTGCGCGACGTGTTCTTTGAGGTACGCGGCGACGGCGAGTTCGCGGCCGTTGAGCGTGGCGTCGCCAATACCCGTCACACCGTCCTCGGTGGTGATGCGCAGGGTGACGAAGTTGCGGGATGGGCTGGTCACAAAGACTTCAGCGGCAATGATTTTCACAGCTTGACCTTTCGGGATTCTGCTGGTCGAAGCGTTGACACTCGCGGCGATGCGGTGCCCGCTTCGGGGGATTAAGTACGATTTTAGGTTGGCTTCCATCTTGTGGCAACCGGTTGCCGGACTATTTCTTGAGGGCGTCAGCTTCCACGGTTTCCCGGGCAGCCTGTCCGGATGCGTCCGGCTCCTGTTCCACCAAACGCCGTGCGCTGATCTCACCAACGATCTGCGCGTGCAAAACATCCGTGAGTTTGTACTTGGTCATCACCACGATTGCCAGGATGGTCATGATGGCCGGGAGCGCCCCGGCGGCAAACTGAATGCCCTGCAAGGCTTCGGCACTCTGCGCGACGCCGGACTTGTACCCGCCGACGGCAAGGCAGTAGGCGGCCAGGGCACCACCAACAGCCTGGCCGGTCTTCCGCGTGAAGGAGAACAACGCATAGGTGATTCCTTCGGTGCGTACGCCCGTCTTCCACTCGCCGTACTCCACAGTGTCTGCCTCCAGGGCCCACACCACGATGTTCACGGCCATGACGCCCATCAGGCTGATCACCAGACCGGAAAATCCAACCCAGACCATGGATGAAGGCGAGAGGAAAACGATGATTCCACCCACCGTGGACAGGGCTCCCGCCGCGATGTAGACGTTCTTCTTACCCAGCTTGCGGACCAGCCTCGGCATCAGCGGCGCCAGGGCCAGCGTCATGACCAACTGGACGATGGCCAGCACCGGGTAGAGATCCAAGCGCCCCAGGACGTCGCGCAGGTAGTACAGCTGCACGGAGGACAAGGCCATGTAGCCGGTGAGGAAAAGGAAGCTGCTCAGGCACAGCATCAGCAGAGGGCGGTTGGTCTTCAGGGTATCCATGCTCTGCTTGAAGGAAACATTGGGCACCGAACGGTGAACGCGCTCCTTGGCGGTAAGCACCGTAAAGAAGTACAGCGCTGCGCCGATCACCACAAAGGCCAAAGTGATGGTGGTGAAGGTGGACTGGAGATCCGCGCCGGGCTTGATCAGGGGAGCCACGAAGATTCCCAGGGCAGAACCGACCAGCAGCGCGCCCACCATGCGGGCCGAGCCAAGCTTGGCGCGGTCCCCCGGGTCCTGGGTCATCGCTCCGGCCAGGGATCCATAGGGGATGTTGACCAAGGAGTAGGCCAACCCCAGGGCCGCGTAGGTCACGTAGGCGTAGAGCAGGGTCCCGGTCTCCCCCAGCTGCGGCACGGAGAACGTGGCAACACTCAGGAGCAGCAGCGGAATGGAACCGAACATGATGAACGGGCGGAACTTCCCGAAACGCTTGCTGTACGTGCGGTCCACCAGGCGTCCGGCGAAAACGTCGGCAAAGGCGTCGAAGATCCTGACCACCAGGAGCAAGGTGCCTGCCGCGGCGGCTGAGATTCCCGCGACATCCGTGTAGTAAACCAACAGGAACATGGTGGCCGTTGTGAAGGCCAGATTATTGGCGGCATCGCCGGCACCATAGCCGGCGATGCTGAGTTTGCTGAGCTTTTTCAATGCGGGCTCCTTTACCCTTCGCGTCATTGCGGTCCGGTCCGGCTCGACAGTGCCTGGATCACCGAGCGATTGGGTCGCCCAGTAGGTGGATCACTGGAATCCGGGTACCGGGTGTGCAGCTGTTGTAATTCTAGTCACTTTGGCAAGCGGTTGCCGGTGAACTCTGGACAGCCTGGGCACGCTAACGGGTGCCGAATCTCAAAGAGGCCTAAGCCGCAGTCCCTGTCTTCGCGGGAACCACAGACGCGAAGCCTGCGCTGAGCTCCTGGATGAGCTCCACAACCGCGGGATCCCCGGCAAGCCCTGTATCAAGCAACGCCACAAGGGCAGCGGTACGTTCAACGCCGGAAAGTCGGTTGGCCTCAGCGACGGCATCCGACTGCGGGTCCTGCAGGCCGGGATTGCCCGCCACAAATGCGGCCCACACCGCGATCATGGTGGCCGCCCCCGCACCACTCCGACCCGCCTCACGTTCAGCCCGGAGGACAGGTATTGCCCGCATCCTCAGTTTGGTGCTGGCATCCATGGCAATCTGGGCCAAGTGGTGCGCAATCCGTGAGTTGCCAAATCGCTCCAGCAACGCAGCCCGGTATTCGGGAATCCCCAGCTCGTCACCCGGAAGGTGGCGGGACGCTTCCTCCCAGAACTCCTCCACAGCGTCGCGGCACACGGCATCGGCCAACGCTTCGGCCACGGTGGTATGCCCTCGAAGCTGCCCGGAGTAGGCCAGGATCGAGTGCGCTCCGTTGAGGAGCCAGAGCTTGCGGTTCTCGTAGGGCTCAATGTCGTCCACGAAGGCGGCTCCGGCGTCTTCCCACCGAGGGCGACCGGCCGGGAAATCCCCGCTCAGTACCCAGTTGTGGAAGGGCTCGGTGACCACCGGGGCGTCGTCCTGGTACCCACACGAGGCCGCGACGGCGTCGAGGTCTGCTTCCGTAGTGCGCGGCGTAATCCTGTCCACCGAGGTGCTGACGAAACTAACGTTGGCTTCGATCCAGTCCGCAAGCCCAGTGTCGTATGCGCGGGCGATGCCCAGAACGCCTTCCTTGGCGACGTTTCCATTGTCCGAAAGGTTGTCGCAGGAAACCACGGCGAGGGGACCGGCGTCTGCATCCCGACGGGCGGCGAGGCCGAGGACCAAGCGGCCCAACGGCGTCGCGGGCTGTTTGCCGGAAACCAGCAGCGGGGCATCGGCGGCACCGAGGCCATAGGCCGCTTCCGTGATGGTCAGCGTGACCACAGCAGTCCCCGACGACGCCACCAGTTCAACCAAACGGTCCACGTTGGCACCATCCACGGCTTCGACGATGCTGCCCACTAGCTCGAACGAGTCGCCCGCATCGGATCGCTCCACCACCGTGAACAAACCGTCCTGGGCGGCGAGAACTTCGGCGGCGTCCGGGCGACGACCGGTGAAGGAGGCAATGCCCCACTCCCCCGCGTCGCCGGCGTGCTGCGTGTACCAGGCCTGATGTGAACGGTGGAAGGCGCCCAGGCCAAGGTGCACCATGCGGACCGGCGCCTTGGCTGCAGGCGAAACCGAACGGCCCAGGCGCGGAAGCTTCCCGGCGGTCACAGCTTGAACACCCTGCGGGGCGAGGAATCGACGACGTCGAGGATCAGCTCATGCGCGCGGTCTTCGGTCACGCGGTGCTCGGCAACGAGACGCGCGAGGAAGGAGGCTTCGATCCTGCGCGAGGCGTCGTGCCTCGCGGGGATGGAGCAGAACGCGCGGGTGTCATCGATGAAACCCGATGACCGTGAGAAGCCAGCGGTCTCAGTGACGGCGGAGCGGAAGCGCAGCATGGCATCGGGCGCGTCGAGGAACCACCAGGGTGCGCCGATGTAGACAGACGGGTAGAAACCGGCAAGTGGAGCCAGTTCGCGGGAGAAGACTGTCTCGTCCAGCGTGAAGAGCACCAGGTGGAAGTCCTTGGCCGTGCCGAAGTCCTGCAGCAGCGGACGGATGGCCTCGGTGTAGTTCACTGCGAACGGAATGTCGTGACCGGTGTCAGCCCCAAACGACTCGAACGTGGGTTCGTGGTGGTTCCGGTAGGAGCCCGGGTGGATGGTCATGACCAGGCCGTCCTGCACGGACATCCGGGCCATCTGGTACATCATGTGGGCCTCGAACGCGTCGCGGTCTACAGCCGTCGCTTTGCCGGAGCGCGCCTTCTCAAAGAGGGCTTCGGCTTCGGCAGGATCGAGTTTGAGTGTGGCGGGCGTTCGGACGCCATGGTCCGCGGAGACCGCGCCATGCTCCACGAAGTAGCGACGGCGGTTTTCCAGGGCTGCGATGTAGCCGGCGTAGCCTGTCGCGCCGTCGGCCGCGGTTTCGATCAGCCTGTCTACGTTGGCACTCCAGCTGGGGTGCGCCACATTGAGGTAGGCGTCGGGGCGGAAGGTTGGCAGGACGCGGCCGTTGAAGCTGGGGTCTTCGGTGAGGGCTTTGTGGCTGGCAAGGCTGTCCAGGGGGTCATCCGTGGTGGCAAGGACTTCGATGTTGAAGTCCTTGAAGAGCTGCCGGGGCCTGAAGTCAGGTTCCACCAGCTTTGCAGCGATCGCGTCGTAGCTCGCGTCGGCCGGCATGTCGCGGAGATCCGCGCCGAGCTTGAACACGTCGTCGAACTGCGTGCGCAGCCAGTACCCGGAGGCCGTGCCCTCGAACAGCGGCCAGGCTTCAACGAACTGTCGCCAGATCTCCCTGGATTCCGGCGCGGAGGCTGCGCCGGAGAGCAACTGGTCCATCGGAACACCATTGGCGTGGATCAGTCGCGTGACGTAGTGGTCCGGACTGACCAGGAGGGCCGCGGGATCGGGGAACGGAGTGTTCTGCTCGATGACGGCGGCGTCAACGTGGCCGTGCGGAGAAATGATGGGCAGGTCCTGGACGCGCTCCAGCAAGGACCGCGCGATGCTGCGCGTCCCGGGATCTGCGGGCAGGAGCCTGTCAGGGTGTGCGGCAATGGACTGTGACATAGGTCAATCTTGCGGCCCACTTGCCATCCTTGTCAACCGGTTGCCAAAAATTGCCAACTAGTTGCTACTGAGCACTTCCTGGAGCCGCCAGCTAGGCGAGAAGCCTGCCACTGGAGCCGCGCACCACGAGTTCGGTTTCCACGCTTACGGCTTCATCCGGGGCGTCATGGCCCTGCAGCACGTCCAGCAGGATGGTCACGGCGCGGGTGCCGCACTCCCCCAGGGGTGAACGCACGGTGGTCAGGGCAGGGGTGGTGAAATCCGCCCCGAAGATGTCATCGAAACCAACAATGCTGATCTGGTCCGGAACGCGCATGCCGCCGGCCTGCAGTTCCTGCATGAGGCCGATGGCCAGGAGGTCGTTGTAGGTGATGACCGCCGTCACCCCGCGCTCCAGGACATCGCGCGCAACCTGCCTGCCGCCGTCGACCGTTGGCTTGGACGATTCCAGGCGGACGGCCCCCAATTTGGACCACTCACAGGCAGCTTTGACACCTTCCCAACGGCGGCCCGTCATCCACGACTGCGCCGGTCCGGCAACGTATGCGAGGCTGGTGTGGCCGTTGGCGGCCAAGCTGCGAACGGCCTCGCTGATGCCCTTGTTGACGTCAGGCACGACGCACGGCACGCCATCGATTTGCCGGTTGATGACCACCACCGGCTTGTCCGCCGCAAGAGCACGGATATGGTCGTCGTCCATGCGGGGACTGGCCAGGATGAGGCCATCGACAGTGCTCAGCAGGCGTCGCGCGGCCGTGACCTCGGTCTCCGGAGACTCTGCGGATTCGGCCAGGACCAGCGTGTAATCGCGGGCTGATCCTGTGGTCTCGGCACCGCGGATGATGTCGAAGAAGGTGGGGTTGGTGATGTCCGCGACGATCAGCCCGATGGTCTGTGTGCGGCCCGTGGGGAGTGCGCGGGCGAAGGGGTTCACCTGGTAGTTCAGTTCCGCCGCCGCGTCCTCGATGATCTTCTGGGTCTTGGCGCTGACCCTGCCCGGCTTGCTGAGGGCTCGGGACACCGTGGAGGGGTTCACCCCCGCAAGCTTGGCGATGTCGTAGATGGTGGCGGAGGATTTCTCGCCCCGTCCACGCTTGGCGGGTGCGGTTGCTGCTCCGGGGCTCGTCACGTCGGTCACCGCTCCATCGTAGACCTCGTGGCAACAAAACAGGCCGGTTGCCAAAAAATGGTGGCAGCCGGCCTGTTCCGAAGGGGTCAGGAGCGCTCGGGGAACTTGCCCTCTTCGGCGATGCGCTTGTTCAGTTCCTGCAGGAATTCGTCCTCGTCGAAGTCCAGGGAGACTTCCTTGCCCGTCCAGCTGGAGAGGTGGATCGCGTTGGCAAGGCGGACACCGTTGATGCCGTCGGATCCCGGAGCGAGCAGCGGCGTGCCGTCCAGGATGTTGGCGGCAAAGTTCTCCAGGACACCTGCATGCTGGCCGCCCCACACGGACTCGAACTCGATGACCTCGGTGGTGTAGAACTCGTCGCGGTTCAGCTGGCCCATGAAGAGCTTGCGGACATCGTCCATATCCATGGAGTCGCTGAGTTCACGTTCTGGCTTGACCAGGCGCGTTACCGTGGCAACCTTGCTGTCTTCCACCACGATCTTCCCTTGGTCACCCAGGATTTCGAAGCGGTCGGTTCCCACGATGTCGTGGGTGGCCGTCACGAAAACGCCAGTGGCGCCGTCGCCATAGTCCACTACCGCGGTGACTTCATCCTCGACGGCGATATCGCGGCGGAAGCCGTAGGCCACCTTCGAGTACACGGACTTGGGGACGCCGCAGATCCACTGCCAGAGGTCCAGTTGATGCGGTGCCTGGTTCACCAGGACGCCGCCGCCTTCGCCGCCCCACGTGGCGCGCCACTCGCTGGAGTTGTAGTAACCCTGCGGACGCCACCAGTTGGTGATGATCCAGTTGGTGCGACGGATGCTGCCAATGTCCCCGTTGTCTACGATTTCCTTGAGCTTCTTGTACAGCGGGTTGTTGCGCTGGTTGAACATGATGCCGAAGGAGAGTTTCGGTTTGGAGGCCGCGAACTCATTGAGTTCCTTGACCTGCTTGGTGTAAACGCCGGCCGGCTTCTCCACCAGTGCATGGATGTCCCGCTTGAGCGATTCAATGCCCATCTCCGGGTGCAGGAAGTGGGGAACGCAGGTGACGATCGCGTCCACGGAACCGCTCTCGAGCATGGCGATGTAATCGTCGTGGAACGGGACATCGGGGTACAGGGAGGCAGCGAGATCCTTCTTGGCGGGATCGACGTCGCAGATGGCTCCGATCTCCATGTTCGGGACCAGCCCATCCTTGATGAACCTGGCGTAGGCGCCGCCCTGCTGGCCGAGGCCGATGATGCCGAGGCGTACTTTGGTGCTCATGAATGTAATCTCCTGTCGAAAGGTCTAGAAAAGGTCGCCGTGGCCCATGGCCACCAGGTTGTCGTACGAGGTTTGCAGCGCGTCCCAGACAGTGCGGCCGTAGAGTTCGTCCTGTTCCACCAGCAGGTACTGGGCGCCGGCGGCCACGGCTGCGGGCACGATGGACGGGAAGTCCAGGTTTCCTTCGCCCACCTCGGCGAACTGGACAACGTTCTTGAACTCGGCCATGAACCCCGGAAAGTCGCCCTTCTCCAGGAGCCCGAAGGACGCGTCCGGCATTTGTCCGATCCTGTAGTCCTTCAGGTGCACCATGGCGGTCTTGCCCGCGTATTTTTCCAAGGTGCGCACAGGATCCAGTCCGCCGCGCTGAACCCAGTGAACGTCGATTTCCATACCCATTGCCGGGGAGTTGTCCGCGATGATGTCCAGCATGTACTTGCCGTCGAACTTGGCGAATTCGATGTGGTGGTTGTGATAGTAAAGTCCGATGCCGTGCTCCTGGAGCCGTTCGGCGTAGCCGTTGGCTTGCTTGGCAAACTCCACCACGGCGTCCAGCGACTTCATGGCCGGGAACGGCAGCATGCCGATGCGCAGCAGTGAGGCATCGAGGCGCTTGGCATCATCAACGATCTTGTCGAAATTGTCCGCGAGTGATTCCACGGGCATTCCCTTGCGGCCTTCCACGTTGACGGAGAGCGCCGCAATATCCATGCCCAACTCCGTGCGGGAACGGTCCAGTTCGTCAACGTTTTCCGGTGTCATGGGGATCTGGGAGATCTCCACCGCGTTGTACCCGATTGCGTTGACTTTCCGCAGGGTCTCAAACGCTCCAACTTCGGCGAAGCTGTCCTTCAACATCATCGCCTGTACGCCTATTGTGGCCACTTTTTCCTCCGAAATTTCCGGCCACAGTTAAGGGGCCGCATGGGTTCTGCTGGGTGCCGCCGGCCATCAGGCCACGGCACCCGCTTGTTCATTCTGGTTGCGTTGGGTGGCCATCAGCCGGTGCCGGTCCGCGCGGCGTTGCTCCTGCCGGTCGGGATCGGGCACTGGCGAGGCGAGCAGCAGCCGCTGCGTGTAAGGGTGCTCGGGATCGCGGGTGACGATCTCCGCGGGACCTTGCTCCACGATTTCGCCGTGGTACATGACGGCCACGCGGTGGCTGATGTGCCGCACGACGTCGAGGTCGTGGGAGACAAACAGGTAGGAAACGCCGGTGTCCTTCTGGATCTGCAGGAACAGGTCCAGCACGCGCGCCTGGGTGGAAAGGTCCAGGGCGCTCACGGGTTCGTCGCACACGATCAGTTTGGGAGACAACGCCAGGGCCCGGGCAATGGCGACGCGCTGGCGCTGGCCGCCGCTGAACTCACGGGGCAGCCGGTGAATGGCGTCGGAAGGAAGTCCAACCTGGTCCAGCAACTCCTTGACCCGCTTCTTGGCAGCGGCCGGCTCCATGCCCTGGACGCCCAGCGGTTCCGCGAGGATATCGCCGATTTCAAGGGCCGGGTTCAGCGAGGTGTAGGGGTCTTGGAAGACCACCTGGAGGTCCCGGCTCAGTGTCCGCCGCTCCTTGCGGGAAGCGTTGCTGATGTCGTTGCCTTCGAAAATGACCTTCCCTGCGGTCACCGGCGCGAGTCCCAGGACGGCGCGGCCCAGGGTGGTTTTGCCAGAGCCGGACTCCCCCACCAGCCCCAGGGTCTCGCCTTGCCCGATGGTGATGTTGATGTCAGTCAGCGCGCGGAACGGCTTGGCCCGGAATCGCTTGCTGGGGTACTCCACCACCAGGTTCTCCACAGAGAGGAGCGGGGACTTGTCTGCGGCACTCATGCGACAGGCTCCTTGTTCTTGGATACAAGCATGGTCATGGGGGTCTTTCCTTCGAGCATGGACCCCAGCAGGGTCTGCGTGTACGGCTCTTTCGGGTTCCGGAGAATGTCCCGGACCGTGCCTTCTTCCACGAGCCGCCCGTTCTGCATCACGGCCACGCGGTCGCAGAGGTCGGCAACAACTCCGAAGTTGTGGGTCACCAGGATCACGCCGATGTTCAAGCGTTGCTGGAGCTCACGCAGCAGGTCCAACACATCAGCCTGGACGGTGACATCCAAGGCGGTGGTGGGTTCGTCGGCGATCACCAGGTCAGGTTCGCAGCTGATAGCGCCGGCGATCAGCACGCGCTGTGCCATGCCACCGGAAACCTCGTGCGGGTACGCCTCGAAAGTGCGTTCCGGGTTGGCGATTCCGACGTCGGTGAGCAGCTTGAGTGCCCGCTTCCGGGCTTCTGCCTTGGAAATTCCCAGGACACGCACCATGGGGGTCACCAGTTGGTAGCCGATGGTGAAGGCCGGGTCCAGGTTGCTCATGGGTTCCTGCGGAATGTAGGAGATCCGTTTGCCGCGCAGCTTGGACAACCGTTCCTGGCTCACGCGGTCATCACCCGGGGCAACGGTGTACTTGCCGTCGAACTGGATGGAACCGCCCACGATCCGGGCGTTGTCCGGCAGCAGGCCGAGGATGGAGAACGCGGTCTGGGACTTGCCCGAACCCGATTCGCCCACAATCCCCAGGATCTCGCCGCGGTCCACATGGAACGAGACGTCGTCCACAACCTTCTTGACCGAACCGTCTGCCTGCGGATATCCGACGCCCAGGTTGGTCACCTTGATGAGGTGGTGCTCGGTTCCAACCTCGACGGCGGCCACGGACTTGCGTGACTGGCCCGCCGTGGCGGGGTCCGCCGTCGTGCGTTCCGCTGGGACGATCTTCTTCTTGCGGTGCTTGATCTTCTCGCCGTCTTCCAAGGCATCGCGGATGGCGTTGCCCAGCAGGACCAGGCCGCCGATGGTGAGCGCCATGGCCAGAGCCGGCCACAGCAGCAGCGTGGGCGTCAAGTAGACGTTCTTGAAACCTTCGGAGAGCATGACGCCCCAGGTTGCCTTGGTGGGATCTCCGAGGCCGAGGAACTCAAGCCCGGACTGGATGGCAATGGCCACTCCCGCGATTGCCGCGGTCTGGATGATGATGGGTGCCCGGACCACGGAGAAGATGTGGCGGGCGATGATGCTCAGGTCCGACAATCCGGAGACGCGGGCTGCGTCGACGTAGAGCTCGTTGCGGACCGACTGCACTGCGGTGCGGGTCAACCGGAAGTACGACGGGCTGATGAGGACACCGAACGCGATCATCGAAATCCAGACCGAGGGTCCGAACGCCGCGCGGATGGTGAGCAGCACGATCAGGCCTGGCAGGCTCATGAGGATGCTGACCACCCAGTTGGACACGGCCTCGAACTTCCCGGCGTAGTACCCGGCAATCAGGCCCGCGGGGAGGCCGATGGCGATGGCTACTCCGGCGCAGAGCAGGGCGGACAGCAGGGTGAGCTGCGCACCGAAGAGCAGGCGGCTCCAGGTGTCGCGTCCTGCGCTGTCGGTGCCGAGGATGTTCACGGCGTCGGCGGGTGCCAGGGTCTTGGTGATGTTCGCGAAGTTTTCCTCGAACGGCGCCAGGACGGGGGCGAAGATGGCCAGCAAGGCGATGGAGCCCAGGATCACCAGCGAGGCGATGCCCAAGGGGTTCCTGAGGAGGCGACGCATCACGGTGGAACGGACCACGGTGCCACTTTGGCCTGTGGGGATTGGGCCGGCACCGGCCGCAGTTACTGCTGCTGTTTCTACGGAGTCGCTCATGAGACACGCACTTTCGGGTTGAGCCAACCATTGAGGATGTCCACCAGGAGGTTCACCACGATGACCACCACCACGGTGTACATGACCACTCCCATCACCACGGGAAGGTCGGACTGGCCGGTGGCGGTGACCGCCAGGGGTCCCATTCCGGGCAAGGCGAAGATCTGCTCGATGATCACCACGCCGCCCAGCATGCCGATCAGTTGCAGGCTCAAGACCGTCAAGCCTGCGGGAGCGGCGCTGCGCAGCACGTGCTTGAACAGGATCTCGCGCTCCCCAATGCCGCGGCTGCGCAGGGTCCGGACGTAGTCGCGCTCCAGCTGCTTGATCACGGCGCTGCGGATCTGCTGCGCGCCGCCGGTCACGCCATTGATGAGGAGTGCGATCACGGGAAGGGTCATCGAGTAGACCCAGGCCTCCGGACCCACCTCGGGAGAGATGGTGCTGGTGGCCGGGAAGAAGCCCAGCTGGATGGCCAGGATGGTTACCAGGAACACGCCGATCACGTAGCCGGGGATGGAGTCCCCCACGATCGCGCCAATCTGGACCACCCTGTCCACCCAGCCGCGTTTGACGGCTGCGGCAACACCGATGAGCGCTGCGCAGATGGCGATCAGGATCATTGCGGTGAAGACCATGGTCATGGTGACGGGGATGCGGGTGGCCAGGGAGTTGGCCACCGGTTCCGACGTGAACCAGGAGGCTCCGAGATTTCCGCTGAGGGCATCGCCGAGCCAGGCGAAGTAACGGCTCACCAGGGGCTGGTCGAGTCCCAGCTCCTGTTCCTTCAAGGCAACCTGCTCAGGAGTGGCCTGGTCGCCCAGGATGTTCCGGGCGATGCTGCCGCTGGAGGTGTACAGCAGGGTGAAGGTGAGCGCGGAGACCACAAACAACACCACCAGCCCGCTGCCCAGCCTTTTCGCAATGAACTTGATCATGGTTTCCTACTTGGCGGGCGAGTAGTTGTAGATGGACGGAACGGCCTGCTGTGCCTGCGGGGTGACGTTCACTTTGTCGTTGTGGTAGTACATCTGGTTCACGCGGAACAGCGGGGCGAACCAGGCCTGTTCCACCACGTACTTGTTGACTTCCTGGGCCAACTTGCCGGCATCCTGGCCGCCGCTGCGGACGGCCGCAATCTTGGCCTCAAGCTCGGGAGTGGTGTTCTTGAACGGGTTGTAAAGAGCCTTGGTGGAGACGATCTGGTCGATCGCAACCGTGGGCTCGCCCTGGAAGAGGTTGAAGAACAGGGCGTGGTACTTCTGCGCCGCAACATCAGAGGTGAAGGTGTTGGTGATCGCAGCGCCCGGCTTCAGGGTGATTCCGACATCCGCCAGTTGCTGCTGGAGCACCGAAATGAGGGTTTCAGCCCCCGGCAAGGTGGGAACGTCAATGGTCACTTTGCCTTCGAAACCGGATTCCTTCAGGAGGTCCTTGGCCTTCTGCGGATCGTAGCTGTAGTAGTTCTCCAGCTCCTCGGTCCAGGCACCGCTGTCCTTGCCGAACGGCTGCGAAGTGGGAGTGCCCTGGCCCAGCATGACCTGATCCAGGATGGTCTTGCGGTCAAAGGCGTGGTTGATGGCCTGTCGGACCTTGACGTTGGCCAGCGCAGGGTTCTTGGTGCCGTCACGGTCCAGGAGGAGCAAACCGGACCAGTCAACCTGGTTGGTTTCGAGCTTCATCTTGGCGCCCTCGGCCTGCTTGCCGTTCTTGGGATCCAGGAGAGTGGCGTCGATCTGGCCGGATACCAAGGCGTTGGTGCGGGCGGTTGGGTCGATGAGGATCTTGAGGGTCAGCTTCTTGTACTTCTGGAGGTCCTTGTTCCAGTAGCCTTCACGGGCGGTGAAGACCGTCTGCGAGTCCTTCACCGAGGCTGCCTTGTCCATGACGTACGGGCCCGATCCGACCGGCACGGTCTTGATGGCGTCCGTCCCCAAAGCTGCCGGGCTTCCCATCAGGCCGGCCGCCTGGCTCAGGAAGTATTCCAGGGCAGGCTCTGCGGCGCTGAGGTTGATGTCGATGGTGTCCTCGTCCACCACTGCAATGTCCGATACCGAGCTCAGCTGGGCCATCTGCGGACCGTTCGCCTTCTTGAAGTGGTCCAGGTTGGCCTTGGCCGCCGTGGCGTCGAACTTGGCGCCATCGCTGAAGGTGACGTCGGTCCGGAGGTCCACCGTGAGCTTGGTGTTGGTTTCGTTGTACTTCCATGCGGTTGCCAGCATGGGGCTGAGCTTGCCGTCGGGTTCGCGCAGGATCAGGGAATCGTATGCGGCCTGGTAGGGCTGGAGTGCGTGGCCGACGTGGGCCTGGGCCGGATCCCAGGAAGTGATGTCCCGGAGGGTGCCAAGCGTCAGGGCGGTAATAGTGGTTCCGCCGCCGGCGTTTGAACCAGCTCCGGCTCCGCCGCCGCCACATGCGGTGAGCGCCAGGGAGGCGCTGAGGACGATGGCGGCTGCTGCCGCCTTGGGACCTAACTTCATTGTCGGCTCCTACTGAGTCTTTGCCTGATGCGAGTCAGAGCGGGTGATGTGGCCTGCGCCACATATTTCTGGGTGTGGGATTTACAGTACGGACTTTGTTCGAGGTTGGCAACCGATTGTCAAAAGTTTCTTAGATTGTTGCCAAGTGGCCGCAAGCCCTCATCAAAAGCCGTGAATCAGACACGAAAATGGCCGGAACCCCCAACGGTTTCCGGCCCCCATCGCCAAGCGGTTGCACAGATGGCTCAGCCCACCCGCCCGGGCATTTCAGGGTAGCTCTGTGCGTAGATGTCCTTGATGATGCCCAATGATTTCCCGGCCTCCGCGGGGTTGATCCAGAAAGGTCCGGGTTCTGCCAGCCTGGAATAGAAGTCAGCAATAAGCAGCTCGTGCGAGACACCCCAATAGGACCGGCCGCCGGACTCCACCAGCCGCTCCGGGATGACGTCCACCCGGCCGTCGGCGTAGGTCACCGTGAGGTCACCCCGCAAGCTAAGCGTGGCCTTTTCGGTCACAATATCCAGGGTCACAGGGGCGTTGACCGCGTTGGCCAACGTTGCATAGAAGACACTCCGCGCACCGCCAACATGCTCGGCCACGAACTCCGCGGTGTCCTCCACCTCGATGACGCCACCCAACGATCGCGTCGACGCCCGGCCCTCCACCTTGGCCACATCGCCCACCAGCCATTGCAGCAGGTCGACTGTGTGGATGGCTTGATTCATCATCAAGCCCCCGCCGCCTTCGGCCCACGTCCCGCGCCACGGCCGACTCCGGTAATAGTCGCCGTCCCGGTGCCAAATGACGGTGGCCGACGCGCCAATCACCTGGCCCAGCCCGCCGTCGTCGAGCAATTTCCGCATGGCCTGCGACGTCGCGTTGTAGCGGTTCTGGAAGCAGACGGCGATTTTCGCCGGGCTCCGCTCAGCCGCCTCAATGAGCCGCTTACCTTCCGCCAGCGTGTGCGCCAGGGGCTTCTCCACAATGACGTTGACACCGCGCTCAAGGCAGTCGGCGGCCACCGAGGCATGCAGGTGGTGCGGCGTACAGACATGCACGACGTCGGGACGCACCTTCTGGAGCATGTCCAGGTAATCCGCGTAGCCCGGAACGCCGTGGGCGGCTGACGCCGCCTCCAACCTCCCGGGATCGGTGTCGCAGACCGCCGCCAACTGGACGCCGGCCAGGGTGGAGATCGCCGAAAAATGGACGGTTGAGATGTCACCGCATCCGATGATTGCCGCTGTAGTCATTCCTGCTCCTTCGAAGGATGATGCTGTCGGGTTTTGCGCTTGTCAGGCGAGGGTGACGTTGTTCTTCGCGGCGAGGCCGGCAAATGCGCGTGCCGCGACGCCGAAGGCGACGGGGCCCGAGTATCCGCCCAGTTCATGGGCGCTGGCCAGGTGCGGCTCAAGGGAGGCAAAACCGGTGTAGCCATCGGCGGCAAGGGCGCTGATGGTGGCGTCCAGTTCTCCGTCACCTTCACCTGACGGGACCACTTCGCCAGTGGTGGCGATGGCATCCTTGACTTGCAGGTACTCCAGGTACGGGCGCAGGATGGCGTAGCCCTCGGTGTATGGCTTGACGCCCACTTGGACGAAGTTGGCGTTGTCCCATGCCACTCGCAGCGCTGGTGAGTTGACCGTTTCCATGATGTCCAGGACCCGGTCCGGGGTATCGCCGTAGATGCCCTTCTCGTTTTCGTGCAACAGGATGATGCCGTGTGCCGCGGCTTCTCCCGCCAGCGCAGCCATACGTTCCATGACGGCTTCGCGGATGTCGTCCTGGCTCTGGCCTTCAGCGCGGTAGAAGGAGAAAATACGCACGTATTTGGTGTCCAGGGCCTTGGCGACCGAGATGATCTGGCGGAGCCGGGCGACCTCGTGCTCCACCGGCAGGCTGACGTCCACCTTGCCAATGGGGCTGGCGACGGCGGAAACCTTGAGGCCCTTCCCATCAAGGATGACCTTGAGTCGCGTCACCGACTCCGTGTCCAGTTCTGAAACATTGGTGCCCCACGCGCTGCGGACTTCGATGTGGTTCGCTCCGAGGGCCAGCAGCACTGCGGCCTGGATGGCGGGGTCAGGATCTACTTCGTCGCCGAAACCGGACAGGTTCCACACGGCATTGGGTTGAGTCACGAAATCTCCTAGGTGGTCCTGGCTTAGTCCTGTGGCCGCACCGCGAGGGGGCTCGGTGACGCAGTTCACAGGCAGGTCTTGTTCCCCTGAGTTTAGCCACATTGGCACCAACTTGACAACCGATTGCCAAAATCTGCCAAGGTGTGGCACTCTAGATCAACGGCGTGGCACTAGTCACAGCCGCATGATTCGACGTTCAGAGAGGAACGCCCATGGCGACGCAACCCGTGGCTGCAGGCCGGCCTGCGACCATCCACGACATCGCCGCCCTGTGCGGCGTCGCGGCGTCCACGGTATCCAGGGCCCTCGCCAATCCGGACCGGGTCAATATCCGCACCCGCGAGCGGATCCAGGCCGCCGCCGTCGAACTCAATTACACGCCCAACTCCCAAGCGAAGGCACTAAGTTCCGGCCGGACCGGCGCAGTGGGAGTCCTGGTCCCGGATATCACCAACCCGTTCTACTTCGACCTCATCCGGGGCACGCAGCTGCAGCTCAAGGCCGCCGGTTACACACAGCTGCTCGTGGACACCGAAGAGTCAGATGAAGTGGAGGCCAGCACCCTGGAGCAACTCCGCAAGAGCGCCGATGGCGTGATTGTTGCGGCGTCACGCCTCAACGACGAGGCACTTGCCGCTGCCGCCGCCCGCATGCCGATGGTCACCGTCAACCGGGACGTCGACGGCGTCCCGGCGGTCATCATCGATACGCCCTCGGCCATGCCACAGGCCTTGGACCATCTCATCTCCCTGGGCCACACGTCCGTCGCCTACGTTTCCGGACCGGCGGTTTCCCAGTCCAGTGCCCGACGGTGGGATGCTTTATCCGCGGCCGCTGAAAGCCGGGGCGTGGACGTTCGCATCATTGGTCCCTTCGCGCCCAAGACACAGTCGGGAGCTGCTGCCGCTGATGCGGCGGTCCACAGCGGAGTCACGGCGTGCATCGTCTTCAACGACCTCATTGCCATCGGCATGCTGCAGAGGCTTCGGGAGCGCGGACTGCGGGTACCGGAGGACATGAGCATCGTGGGCTGTGACGACATCTTTGGTGCCGACTTCTGCAATCCCCCGTTGACCACCATGAGCTCCCCCATCGAACAGGCGGGACGCGTGGCCGTGTCCATGTTGCTTGCCCAGCTCAACCCGCTGGCCGGGGGCGGAAACCGCAGCCGCTCCGTCATGCCCACCCACCTCACGGTCCGCGGCTCAACGGGACCGACCTCCCCCAACTAACTGTCACTTGGGCCATACGCGTGCAACATGGTTGAGCCTTCGTCACACCGCTGACTAGTGTTGGACCATGCGCGAACTCCAGGCCACCATCATTGAGGAAATGGGCGTACAGCCCCGGATCAATCCTGCGGAGGAGATCCGCAAACGGGTCGCCTTCCTGAAGGATTACGTCAAAGCGACCGGCACCAAGGGTTTTGTCCTGGGCATTTCCGGCGGCATCGATTCGTCCCTTGCCGGCCGCCTCGCCCAGTTGGCTGTCGAGGAGCTGGAGGCTGAAGGCGTCGACGCGAACTTCGTTGCGGTCCGCCTCCCGTACGGCATCCAGCACGATGAAGACGATGCCCAAGCAGCCTTGGACTTCATCAAAGCCAAGACGGAGTGGACCTACAACATTTCCCAGGCCGTGGATGGCTTCGAGGAAGAGTTCGAGAAGACCACCGGATCTCCGATCTCCGACTTCCACAAGGGCAACACCAAGGCCCGCGCACGCATGATTGCCCAGTATGCACTGGCAGGCGAGCATAACTACCTGGTGATCGGGACCGACCATGGCGCCGAGTCCGTGACGGGCTTCTTCACGAAATTCGGCGACGGCGGCGCGGACATCCTGCCGCTGTTCGGCCTGAACAAACGCCAGAACCGCGCCCTCCTCGCCGAACTCGGCGCACCAGCCCGCGTGTGGGAGAAGGTCCCCACCGCCGACCTCCTGGACGGCAAGCCCGGCCGCACCGACGAGGACGAGCTCGGCATCACCTACGACCAGATCGACGATTACCTTGAGGGCCGCGACGTTCCCGAGGACGCCGCCGGACTGATCGAGCAGAAGTACCTCCGGACGCGCCACAAGCGCACTGTTCCGGTCACCATCTTTGATACGTGGTGGAAATAGCTACCGCTTTTTAGAACAAACCACGACGGCGGGTGCCGGCTTCCGAACGGAGGTCCGCACCCGCCGTCGTGCTTTAACCGATCCCCTCTCACCTTTCGACGCTTTCCCGCGGTCCCTCTCTCACCTTTCGACGCTTTCCCGCGGTCCCTCTCTCACCCCCTAATTTCGGGGTCTTGACGTCGCGATAGTTACCGATATATCGTTAACTATCGCCGATACTCCTTCGGCGTAACAACAACCGAAAGGACGATGCTGTTATGAAAGGCATCAACGAACACGACAACTCATTCCCCGAGCACGATCACGGACACCCGGAACACGGACATGGACGAGGCCGCTTCAATCGCGGCAAAGGCCGACGCGGCCCGGGCGGACACGGCGGCGGCGGATTTGGCCCAGGCTTCGGACCGGGCGGTTTCGGCCCCGGCTTTGGACCCGGATTCGGCCCCAGGGGCTTCGGTCCCGGCGGTTCACGCCGAGCCAACCGCGGCGACGTCCGCGCAGCAATTCTCTCGCTGCTGGCCGAGTCTCCGTCCAACGGCTACGGCCTGATCAAGACCATCGCCGAAAAGACGTCCGGCGCATGGCGCCCCAGCCCCGGTTCGGTCTACCCGACGCTGCAGCAGTTGGTCGACGAAGAACTGATCGTCGCCGTCGGCGAAGGCCGGCGCACCGAATTCACGCTCACTGATGACGGCAAGGCCTACATCGCCGAGCATGAAGAGGAACTCGCCAACGCCTGGAACACCGAGGCCGATGGAACCGGCGCCGCATTCCACCAAAGCGTCGGCAAGCTCATGGGCGTCATCCACCAGTTCCGCGCAGCCGCTACCGATGAACAGCGTCAAGCTGCCATCGAGAAGCTGGACGAAACCCGCAGGGCGCTCTACCTGATCCTGGCTGACTAGTGATCGCCACAGTCCCCTTGACCTTGACGTAGCGTCAACCCCTACAGTCGAAGAACAAGGCTAGGACGGAGGACTGATGGACTGGTCAATCCAGGAAATCGCAAAGATCGCGGGCACCACCAGCCGAACGCTGCGTCACTACGACGACATCGGCCTGCTGAAGCCAAGCCGGACCGGCCATAACGGCTACCGCCACTATGACGGTCCGGCTCTGGTTCAGCTCCAGCGCATCCTCCTGCTCCGGGAACTGGGGCTTGGCTTGCCGGCCATCGCCGAAGTTCTTGACCGCGAGACGGACACCGTCAAAGCGCTGAGCAGCCATCTGGAATGGCTCGCCCAGGAGCAGGACAGGCTGACCCGGCAGATCGCCTCCGTTCGGCAAACCATCGACACGATGAAAGGGGATGGAAAGTACATGGCACAGAACATGTTTGATGGCTTCGACCACACTCAGTACAAGGCCGAGGTGGAGGAACGCTGGGGCAAGGATGCCTACGCCGCCAGTGATTCCTGGTGGCGCGGGATGAGCACCGAAGAAAAGCAGCAGTGGAAGGACCGCGTCCAGAAACTGGGCACGGATTGGATCTCCGCCGCAGAATCCGGGGTTTCGGCGGACAGCGCCGAGGCGCAGGACCTGGCAAGGCGTCACGTTGAGTGGCTCAGCGGCATTCCGGGAACCCCGACGGCGGCACCTGGCGGAGACGTCAAGGGTTACGTCACGGGACTCGGAGAAATGTACGTTGCTGATCCGCGGTTCGCGGCCAACTACGGCGGGGAATCAGGGGCGACATTCGTCCGGGATGCGCTGCGGGTTTACGCGGAAAAGAACCTGTAGACGCTCAGGATGCGCCGATCAGGGTTTCACAATAGTCTGGCCGAATGGGTACAAGCACCGTAAAGTCCGGCGGACAGGTTGACAGACAAAAACGCATCCTCGACGCAGCCTTGGAACTGCTGTCCCGCCACGGCATTTCGGGCATCAACATGCGCGCTGTGGCGCGTGAAGCCGGCGTCGCACTTGGGCTTGTGAACTACTACTACGAGGACAAACCGAGTTTGATCCGCGCGGTGCTCCACCAGATTGAAGAGCACGACCTCCTCTTGGTGGAGCCGCAGGCTACGTCGACCCCGGACGAGCAACTCCGGGAGTCCCTTCGTCGCGTTGCGGACCCACGCCTCCTGACCACGCCGTATCTATCCCTCCGCCTTCATTTGTGGGCCCTCGCCCAGGCGGATGAGGACTTTGCGCGCATCAATGCCGCAGCCTTTGAGAGGTACCTCCAAGGGCTTGCGGCCTTGATCGGCAACGCCGTTCCCGGACTGTCACCTGAGGAATGCCGGGACCGTGCGGCCGACGTCGTCGTGGTGCAGAACGGCATGTGGCTCACCACGCTCCTGGGCATCGACAAGGCAGCCATCGAGCGCGGTATTGCCCGCACGGAAGACATCGCCTTCGCCCCTCGCTGACCACAACGCGTGGGTAGTTCGCCCCATAGCGCCAAGGCAGGATGTAGCCGAATATCAAATGACCACATTGGAAGCCACACAGATTTGGGGGAACACCATGAACTTTTCTCGAAAGATTCTTGCTGCCGGCGCCGCCCTTGCCTTCATGGGCGGGACATTGCTCACGGCTCAGCCTGCGTTGGCTGACGATGGCTATGCCAACTGCAACGTCTGGATCCACTACGAGTTCAGTGTGGGAGGCACCTGCAATTCCGATGCGCCGGGCACTGAGTATCAGGTCGCGGGCAAGTGCCGTCATGTCCCCACCGGCCATGAGGCAATCGTGACCGGGCCCTGGAGGTGGCAGATGCCTGCCTCGCAAGGCTTTAACACCTCCTACGCCAACTGCCCGGCAGGCACCAGGGCCGTTCAGGTTTGGCGCAACGTGCGATGAGCAGTCCCCACATGAAACTCACCACCAAACTGTTCGGCGGCCTTGCCGCGTGCGCGCTCGCACTCTCCGGGGCCGCACCGGCGAGCGCCGCCACGGCTTATCCCACTCCCACCCCGACACCCACCGACTGCTTCGGCGGCCTGCTGAGCATGGAACCTAACGGAAATCTCGGTGCCGTCTTCCTCAGCGGCGGCAAGCTCCGTTGGGAGAACAGCAGCTGGTCCTCGCCCGTACCGTTCGATGCGACCTACCTGACGCAAACCGGCGGGATGGGGGACGACACCTTCGGCAAGTTCTCCTACTTCGGCACTGCCTCAGACGGCAAAGCGAAGTTCTACAACCAGCGGCAGGACCTCCAGGCGGACGGCACCTGGAAGCACACCATCGACGGACCGGTGACCACCATCGGTAACGGCTGGTTCCAGAAGTCCATCACCACCGCCTACAGCGGAACAGCCGACGTCCGGGGCCAGCAGTTCATCTTCCGGCTCACCAGCGGCGGCGAACTCTACCGCTACAACCTCGACACGAACGCCCGGACCATCACCGGCACGGTCAAGGTGTTCGGCGGTGGCGCCTCCATCACATCCATCGGCTCGGCGCCTTCAATCGCCATCAACGGCAGGCCCGTTGCCGTATTGATGGCCACGCTCTCCACCGGCGAACTGCGCCAGTACATCATCCCGGACGCCACACCCACCCAGTGGAGCTCCAAGACCATCCGCCCGGCTGCGGGGAATGGTTGGCAGAACTTCACGGCCATCACCGCCAGGAACTGCGATAGCAAGGGCCAGATAGTGCTGGGCTACATCAAGCAGCGCTTGGTTGCCGCGTACTACGACCCCACCGGACTGACCGCCAATGACCAGGACCTCGGCGGCGGAGCCTCCTCCATGCCCGCGATGCCTGAAGGTACCCGGGTGTTCGGCTAGCCCCTTCTTACTGCCGGGCTAAAAGAGCCGACGACGGCGGCAGCGCGCCGCCGTCGTCGTCCCCCCCCGTCAGCCCGCGAACTTCGAACAGCTACTCCACCGTCACCATCACCGACGGCCAGCCCGAGGCACCGTCCGGCACTGGATCGGCGCGCTGCTCCGTCTGGACTTCGCCGGTGCCGTCGGTGGCCCGGGCTTTGACGTAGTGCAGGCCGGGCGTGGCATCCCATTCATAGGACCACTGGCGCCAGGTGATGGTGGAGGCTTCGTCGGAAAGGTTTGCTTCCACCCACTCGCCGTCGTCAATCTGGACTTCCACCTTGGTGATTCCCCGCGTCTGGGCCCATGCTGTGCCGCCCACGGCGACCTTTCCCGGCGCGAACTTCGCAAAGGACTTGGGTACGTCGACACGCGCCATGGTCTTGATGGGGCCGCGCTCCGACCAACCACGCTCGGTCCAGTACGCCTTGCTGTCAGCGAAGCGGGTGACCTCCAGGTCCACCACCCACTTGGTGGCGGAAACGAACCCGTACAGCCCTGGAACCACCATCCGCACGGGGTATCCATGCTCCACCGGAAGCGGCTCACCGTTCATGCCAATGGCCAGCATGGCATCGCGGTCATCCTGCAGGACCTCCAGTGGAGTGGAGGCGCTGAATCCGTCAATGGATGTTGAGAGCACCATGTCCGCGCCTTCCTTCGGTTTGGCCATGGCCAGGACTTCGCGGAGGGGCATTCCCAGCCATTTGGCGTTTCCGGCGAGCTTTCCGCCTACGGGGTTGGATACGCAGGTGAGGGTGACGTGCGATTCGATCAGATCGGCGTCGAGCAGGTCCTGGAAGGTGAGGGTCACTTCCTTCTCAACCATTCCGTGCACCCGCAGTACCCAGTCTTCGACGTTGATTTCCGGGACGCTCAGGGCAGTATCAATGCGGTAGAAATCGTTGTTCGGTGTCAGCCAAGCGGAGACTCCTGCCACCGGGGACTGGACTCCCGCCGGAACAGCGGGCGCAGCCTTGACGGGTGCCGGCAACCGGAGTGCATCCCGGGCCTGCGCAACATTGTTGCGTGCGGCACCCAGCAGCCGCCCACCGGTGGCCGCGATTCCGGCGGCGACGGCGGTGATGCCGGCCGCGGCGAAGAAGCGCCGGCGGCTGGTGCCGGGACCCCCAACCTGGTTGTCGGCGTCGGCCGCTATGTCAGCGGGGGCCTCCGGCCACGACTTCAAGCCCCACAACGGCTTGATAAGGCGGCGCAGGACGAAGAGGCCTGCAATGGTTCCCACGATGGACGGGATGGCGTCGGCGGGTCCAACGCCGGCGCGGGTGGTGACGGCGGCAACAATCACGGCACCCATGAACAGCACGCCCAGGACGCCCAGCGCCCACTTCTTGTAGGCTACAACACCCAGAACGCAGGCAAGCAGGGCGATGGTAAGGCCCATGCCTACGAACAATGCGGCTTTGTCGTTGGTACCGAACGTGGCAATCGCAAAGTCCTTCATCCACGAAGGCGTGAAGTCGATGAACGTGGATCCCAGCGCGAATACGGGGGTCGCCCTGGCGGTGAAGAATGCACCGACCAGCTCGGCTACGGCCAGCACGACGGCGGCAGATACCACGCCTGCCAGCGCTGCCATGGTTTCGGGGCCTTTGGTCCGGAGTCCGAGCTTTTTCATGTCAGGGGTTCGTAGCGGCAGGGAACAGGGATGGGTGAGGATCCGGACCACCCCAACCACAAACTTTGAACATCTGTTCATAATTTTCCTTGAACGAATGTTCAAGATGCACTAGCCTGCTTCGTATGACCCAAGCCACATTTTCTGATTCTGCCTCCACGCTTTTCATCAACGGCTCGTGGGAGTCGGCCGCGTCAGGCGCCGTGCGGCAGATCCGCAACCCGGCCGACGGCGAACTGGTCGCCACGGTGTCCGAAGCCGGCCGCGAAGATGCCGAGCGCGCCATTTCCGCAGCCCGCAAGGCCTTCGATTCCGGTGTTTGGGCAAACGTCCCCGCTCCGGAGCGCGGCGCTTTCCTGCTCAAGGTCGCCGCGGAACTGCGCGAACGTCGCGAGAAGTTTGCCCGCGCTGAATCGCTGGACACCGGCAAGCGGATCATCGAAAGCCGCATCGACATCGATGACATCGCCGCTTGCTTCGAATATTTCGGACGTCTCGCTGGGCAGTCGGCGGGCCGGGTGGTCGACGCCGGGAACCCCGCCGTCGTCAGCAAAATCGTCTACGAGCCCGTCGGAGTCTGCGGCCTGATCACGCCGTGGAACTACCCGCTGCTGCAGGCCGCGTGGAAGATCGCTCCCGCACTGGCCGCCGGCTGCACCTTCGTTTTGAAGCCTGCGGAGCTGACCCCCTCCACCGCAATCCTGGCCATGCAGTTGCTGCAGGATCTGGGCCTGCCGGACGGCGTCGCCAACCTGGTAACGGGCCCCGGCGCTCAAGCGGGCGCACCACTTTCTGAGCACCCCGACATTGACTTGGTGTCCTTCACCGGCGGCTTGGAAACCGGCAAGCGCATTGCCGCCGCCGCAGCCGGCACCGTGAAAAAGGTGGCGCTGGAGCTCGGCGGCAAGAACCCCAACGTGGTGTTCGCTGACGCTGACTTCGACGCCGCCGTCGACAATGCGCTGAACGGCGCCTTTGTGCACTCAGGGCAGGTCTGCTCCGCCGGGGCTCGGCTGGTGGTGGAGGAATCCATCGCGGAGCGTTTCGTCGAGGAACTGGTCCGCAAGGCCAAGGACATCCGCCTGGGCGGCCCGTTCGATGAGTCCGCCGAAACCGGTCCGCTGATTTCCGCCGCACACCGGGAGAAGGTGGACGCCTACGTCCAGCGCGGTGTTGCCGAAGGCGCGCGGCTGCGCTGCGGCGGCGCGGCCCCTGAAGGCGAAAAGTTCGACGCCGGTTTCTACTACCAGCCCACCGTCCTGGACCGCGTGACCCGGGGAATGTCCGTAGTGATCGATGAAGCCTTTGGCCCGGTAGTAACAGTGGAAACCTTCCGCACCGAGGACGAAGCCGTGGCCACCGCCAACGACACCATCTACGGGCTGGCGGGCGCCGTCTGGACCCAGGATGCCGGCAAGGCCCAGCGGGTAGCGGGCCGTTTGCGGCACGGCACGGTCTGGATCAACGACTATCACCCCTACCTTCCGCAGGCCGAGTGGGGTGGCTTCGGCCAGTCCGGCGTGGGCCGCGAACTCGGTCCCACCGGGCTGGGCGAGTACCAGGAAGCCAAGCACATCTACCAGAACACCAGCCCGCAGGTGACCGGCTGGTTCGCAGACCACGGCAAGGAGAAATAGATGCACGTTGACAACATTGAGAACCTCAGCGAGCGCGGGTTCGATTACGTCGTCATTGGCGGAGGATCTGCCGGAGCTGCCGTCGCCGCACGGCTGAGCGAGGACCCTGCCGTCACCGTGGCCCTGGTGGAAGCTGGCCCGGATGACCGGGGCCTGCCCGAAATTCTGCAGCTGGACCGCTGGATGGAACTGCTGGAATCCGGCTACGACTGGGACTACCCGGTGGAACCGCAGGAGAACGGCAATTCCTTCATGCGCCATGCCCGCGCCAAGGTCATGGGCGGCTGCTCCAGCCACAACTCCTGCATCGCTTTCTGGGCTCCCCGCGAAGACCTGGATGAATGGGAATCGAAGTACGGCGCCACGGGCTGGAACGCTGCTGCCGCCTGGCCTTTGTATCAGCGTCTGGAAACGAACGAGGACGCTGGACCGGAAGCTCCACACCACGGCCACGACGGCCCGGTGCACCTGATGAACGTTCCTCCGAACGATCCCGCCGGGGTCGCGCTCCTTGATGCCTGCGAGCAGACCGGCATCCCCCGGGCGAAGTTCAATGACGGCACCACCGTGATCAACGGCGCCAACTTCTTCCAGATCAACCGACGCTCGGACGGGACACGTTCTTCCAGCTCGGTCTCCTACATCCACCCCATCATTGATCGCGAAAACTTCACCCTGCTGACCGGCCTGCGGGCGCGACAACTGGTGTTCGACGCGGACAAGCGCTGCACCGGCGTCGACGTCGTGGACTCGGCTTTCGGCCGTACGCACAGGCTGAACGCGCATCGCGAAGTCATCCTGTCCACCGGGGCAATCGACTCCCCCAAGCTCCTCATGCTCTCCGGCATTGGCCCTGCCGAACACCTGGCCACGCACGGCATCGAGGTCCTGGTGGATTCCCCCGGCGTCGGCGAGCACCTGCAGGACCACCCGGAAGGCGTGGTTCAGTTCGAGGCCAAGCAGCCCATGGTGCAGGCCTCCACCCAGTGGTGGGAGATCGGCATCTTCACTCCCACCCAGGATGGCCTGGACCGCCCGGACCTGATGATGCACTACGGCTCCGTGCCCTTCGACATGAACACCCTGCGGTACGGCTACCCCACCACGGAGAACGGCTTCAGCCTGACTCCGAACGTCACCCACGCGCGTTCCCGCGGGACGGTCAGGCTGCGCAGCCGTGACTTCCGGGACAAGCCCATGGTGGACCCCCGCTACTTCACCGATCCGGACGGCCACGACATGCGAGTCATGGTGGCCGGTATCCGCAAGGCCCGCGAAATCGCCACACAGCCGGCAATGGCTGAATGGACCGGTCGGGAGCTCTCCCCTGGCATCGAAGCGCAGACCGATGAGGAACTGCAGGACTACATCCGCAAAACGCACAACACCGTGTACCACCCCGTCGGCACTGTCCGCATGGGATCGGTGGACGACCACATGTCACCCTTGGATCCCGAACTGCGGGTCAAGGGCGTTACCGGATTGCGCGTGGCGGACGCCTCCGTCATGCCGGAACACATCACCGTCAATCCGAATATCACCGTGATGATGATTGGCGAGCGCTGCGCCGATTTCATCAAGGCCGATTTCAACAACAGCCGGACGGAGGACACCACGACGGCGGAAGCCGGCTTCAGCTTGTCCCTCGCCTGACCAGGCACCCTGCTTTTAGACCCACGCAACAAACAATGGGGGAAACAGCCGGAGGCACAACGCGGTGCCCGGCCTTGATTTCATCTGCGTCCAATGGCGGCCGCAGAAAGTCACCATTCGTGCACGTCTGAACTAGGAGTTCGCATGTCAGAACCCAGCAAATTAGGACCCTGCAAGAGCGATGCAAGCGGCATGGACGAGTTTGGCTATGCCCAAACCCTGGACCGCAGCATCGGTAAGTTCGCCAGCTTCGCCGCCGGCGTCAGCTACATCTCCATCCTCACCGGCGTTTTTCAACTGTTTTACTTCGGATTCTCGACGGCGGGACCCGCCTACGCTTGGTCGTGGCCCATCGTCTTCGTCGGCCAGCTGATGGTCGCCCTGTGCTTTGCGGAATTGGCAGGACGCTACCCGGTGGCCGGGTCGGTCTACAACTGGGCCAAGAGGCTCTCGACTGGAACGTGGGCGTGGCTGGCGGGCTGGTTGCTGTTGCTCTCCTCCATCATGGCCCTGGGGTCCGTTGCCTTGGCCCTCCAAATCACCCTCCCGCAAATCTGGAGCGGCTTCCAACTGGTGGGTGATGGAACGGGGCCCTATGACTTCGCCGTCAACGGAGTTGTCCTGGCCAGCATCATGATCGGCATTTCCACCCTCATTAACGCGTTCGGCGTGAAACTCATGACCATGATCAACAGCGTGGGCGTGTTCGTGGAACTGGTTGCGGCCGTCCTGCTCATTGCGGCGCTTATCTGGCACTCCGTGCGGGGGCCGGAAGTCCTCCTGGATACTGCGGGATTCGGCGAAGAACATCCCCTGGGCTTCTTTGGCGTGTTCCTCATTGCCGCCATGGCTTCGGGGTACGTCATGTACGGCTTCGACACCGCCAGTTCCCTGGGTGAAGAAACCAAGGACCCCAAGAAGACGGCTCCCAGGGCGATCCTGCGTGCTGTCACGGCGTCCTTCCTCCTGGGAGGATTGCTCCTCCTCGGCGGAATCCTTGCCGCGCCCGATCTTTCAGATCCCAAACTCGGAGCGGCCGATGGCGGGCTGCAGTACATCGTGCTGTCGGTGCTGGGCGGTCCATTCGGCAAGGCCTTCCTGGCGTGCATCGTGGTGGCCGTGGTGGTCTGCACGTTGGCCGTCCACGCAGCAGCCATCCGGATGATGTTCGCCATGGCCAGGGACAACAACCTCCCGTTCAGCCGTCAGCTCAGCAAAGTGCATCCCACCCGCAAAACCCCCACAGTGGCCGCCATCGTTATCGGTGTCGTGGCCGTCATTCCCCTGATCGTCAACATCTCCCAGCCGGCTATCTTCACGATTCTCTCCAGCATCAGCATCGTCCTGATCTACCTGTCATACCTCCTGGTGACGGTGCCCATGCTGCGGCGCCGCTTCTTGAAGAAGTGGCCCCTCAAGGACGACGGATCAGAACCGGGATTCAGCCTCGGCAAATGGGGGCTGCCCGTGAACATCCTGGCGGTGCTGTGGGGCGGTGCCATGACACTGAACCTGGTGTGGCCGCGGCCGGAGATTTACAACTCGGTGCCGCCGTTCGAGTGGTACCTGCAATGGGGCGGCGTCATGTTTGTCGGCACGGTCATCATCGGCGGGACGCTCCTCTACCGCCTGCGAATCCGGCACAAGACCGGAGTCCTGGCCGAACACGCAGCCGTCGCTGCGCCTTCGGATCCGGACCCGGATCCGGCCTTGGTCGCAGCCCGGAAAGCCTGACGCATGCCCGGGCGGTCTCAGACGAAGGCCGACTTCCCTGTCACCGCCCGGGCAACGATCATCGAATTGATCTCGTAGCTGCCCTCATACGTGTAAAGGATCTCGGCGTCACCGAAGAGCTTGCCCATCTCGTAATCCGTGGTGATCCCGTTCCCGCCCAAGAGGGAACGGCCCATCGCCACGGATGAGCGCGCCAGCCGGGTGGTGGTGGCTTTGCACATGGCAGCTTGGACCATTTCGAGCTTGCCGGCCTGCTGGATCCGCGCGAGCTCAACCATCATGGACAGTGAGGCATTCGCGTTGCCCAAAATATCCGCGAGCTGCTGCTGCACCAGCTGGAAACGGGCCAGCTCCTTGCCGAATTGCTGGCGTTCCAAGGCGTAAGAACGGGCGATATCAAACGCGGCCAGTTGAATCCCTGCAGCCTGCCAACCCACCCAAGCCCGGGAATCACGCAAAAGATCGTTCGCCCGCGAGAACTCCGTGGCCCCCGGCAGGAGATTCTCCAAAGGTATGCGGACCTCGTCCAGGACGATGTCCGCGTTCTGCATGATCCTGAGCCCGATTTTGTTGGAGATCTTAGTGGCCGAGTACCCGGGGCGATCGGTCTCCACAATGAAGCCCTTGATCTGCCCGTCGGATTCGTCCCGGGCCCACACCAGCGCAAAGTCGGCGATCGTGCCTGCACCAATCCAGCGCTTGGCACCGTTGATGATCCATTCGCCGCCGTCGCGCCGCGCCGTCGTCGAGAGTCCTCCGGCGATGTCGGAGCCGTGGTCAGGTTCGGTGAGGGCGAAGGCGCCCAACTGGGTAAAGGCCTCCAGCCCAGGCAGCCACGTGCGCTTCTGCTTATCAGAGCCGAGCTCGTGGATCATGCCCACGATGAGTTCGTTGTGGATGCCCACCAACGCCGAAAGAGACACGTCCGCCCTGGCGATCTCGGTGTACATGAGGCCCTTGAAGAGCTTGGTGGAGCCGTCTGTCTGTAGTCCTCCAAGCCCGAACTTGGCCATGTCGGCCAGCAGTCCGAACGGAAATTCCTCCCGGTTCCAGTACTCGATACTGGCCGCCCGTATGCGTGCCTGCAGGAATTCCCTGATCTCGAGGTAGCGCACACGCTCCGATGGTGGGAGCAGATCCACTACGTGCATAAGGTCCGCCTCCGGGTAAGGAGGGAGGACACGTTCTGTTGCCGCACCGCTGGTGACGGTGCCGGCAGCTTTTTCGTCGAGCATTAGACCCCTTCGTCATGTCCCGCACAGGCTCTTCCAAACCCTTGGATGTCCTAGTATATTGCAAGGTGATGTGGATCACTAGGCCGGGCAATGAAGCCCCAGCGAAAGGCGGACTATGACAGTCACCGATGACTTCCGTGCGGCCCGCGACCGGTTGCTGGAACTGCGCGAGGACTACAAGCAGGCACACAGCGAATTCGCGTGGCCACGCTTCGAGGAGTTCAATTTCGCCTTGGACTGGTTCGACCAGATCGCGGCGGACAAGGAAAAAGGCGGCAAGCCCGCGCTGGTCATCGTGGAACAGGACGGCAGTTCCACCCGCCGCTCGTTCAAGGAGCTCGCAGATCGGTCATCGCAGGTAGCCAACTGGCTGCGCGGCCAGGGCGTCCAGCGCGGCGACCACATGATCATCATGCTCGGCAACCAGGTTGAACTCTGGGAACTCATGCTGGCCGGCATCAAACTGGGCATCGTCATGATCCCCACCACCACCCTCATGGGCGCCCGCGATCTCCAGGACCGCGTTGAGCGCGGTGGGGCCAGCTGGGTGGCCGTCGGAAGTGCCAACATCAGCAAGTTCGCCGCAGTGGAAGGCGATTACACCCTGATCGAGATCGGCGCGGAACCCACCAACGCGGACGCCAAACAGTACGCAGATTCGTACGACGCCGGCACGGACTTCGCGCCCGACGCCCCCACTCGCGCCGACGAGACGCTGCTCCTCTATTTCACCTCCGGCACCACTTCCCGCGCCAAACTGGTGGAACACACCCACACGTCCTACCCCGTGGGCCACCTGTCTACGATGTACTGGATCGGCCTCGAACCCGGCGATGTCCACCTCAACGTCGCCTCCCCCGGCTGGGCCAAACATGCATGGTCCAACGTCTTCACTCCTTGGATCGCTGAGGCCTGCGTCTTCATCTACAACTACGAACGCTTCGATGCCGCCGCCCTCATGGAGCAGATGGGCCGGGAGGGCGTCACCAGTTTCTGCGCGCCGCCCACGGTGTGGCGCATGCTCATCCAAGCAGACCTCACGCAGCTCACCACTCCTCCGCTGAAGGTGGTTTCGGCCGGCGAACCACTCAACGCGGAAGTCATCGGGCAAGTAGAGGAGGCCTGGGGCGTCACCATCCGTGACGGCTTCGGCCAGACCGAATCCACGGTCCAGATCGCCAACACTCCTGCCCAGCCGGTAAAGATCGGCTCCATGGGACGGCCGCTGCCCGGGTACGACGTCGTCCTGGTGGACCCGGTCACCGGCCAGGAAGCCGACGACGGCGAACTCTGCTTGCGCTTGGCCCCCCGGCCCGTGGGGCTCATGAAGAGCTACTTCGGTGACGAGGCCAAGACGGCCGAGGCCTTCCGCGATGGCTACTATCACACCGGCGATATGGCCAGCCGGGACGCCGATGGCGTCATCACCTATGTCGGCCGGGACGATGACGTCTTCAAGTCCTCCGACTACCGTTTGTCGCCATTCGAACTTGAAAGCGTCCTGATCGAACACCCCGCAGTGGCGGAAGCCGCCGTCGTGCCTTCACCTGATGCCGTGAAGTTGTCGGTACCCAAGGCGTTTGTGGTGCTGGCCGCCGGCTACGAACCGGGACCGGCTGTGGCCGAGGACATCCTCAAGTATTGCCGTGAGCATCTGGCGCCGTTCAAGCGCATCCGGCGGCTGGAATTCGGCGAGTTGCCCAAGACCATTTCCGGCAAGATCCGGCGCGTCGAACTGCGCGGTACAGAGGTTGCTCGGCACGGCGACGGTCCGCTCCCGTCAGGTTTGGGCGTCGAATACTCCGAGGAGGAGTTCCCGAATCTGAAAGACTAGCCAACCGAACACTCGGCCAACCAAGCAAACGAAGGAGGCCCATGGGCACCCCGCTCCCCCGCGACCCCATTGCCGATGCCCAGCGCAACTGGGAACGGCATGGCTGGGGCGATGTCGCCGCGCCCATGGCTGCCATCACCGCGATCATGCGCACCCAGCAGATCCTGCTGGCGCGTATCGAAACGGTCCTCAAGCCGTTCGGGCTAACCTTCGCACGCTACGAACTCCTGGCGCTGCTGAGTTTCGCCCGGAGCGGTGCGCTGCCCATGAACAAAGCCAGCGCGCTCCTGCAGGTGCACCCCACTTCGGTGACCAACGCCGTCGACCGCTTGGAAAAAGCCGCCCTGGTGGCCCGCTCGCCGCATCCCACCGACGGCCGCACCACCCTGATCGAACTCACCGCCGAGGGCCGGACCCTCGCCAAGAAGGCGACGGCGGCACTCAACTCCGAGGTTTTCGGCAAGTCAGGTTTCGGAGACGACGACGTCGATCACCTCATCCGCGTACTGGGCACCTTCCGCAGGGATGCGGGAGATTTCGAAGACTAAGGCGCTCAACGGGCCTTCTTCGTGTCCGGGGTTTCTACGTTCTGGAGGGGCGGTGTCCCGGCAGGGGCGGCGCCTTTGATTGGTACGAGTGTCCGGTGGGGGTGCTGATTTCCACGGTGTGCACGCCACCGGGCACGGCTTTGGTGCTCCAGCCGGGGTTTTCCTTGGTGTGGTTGCATGCTTCGCAGAGTCCTGCGCCATTAGCGAGGTTTGTTTGCCCTCCGGAACGCCACGGAACCACGTGGTCAATATGCCGGATGGGCGCATCGCAATACGGGGTCCGGCAGATGTCGTCACGGGTTTCGATGAAGCGCCGGAGCCCGCCAGCGAAGACCCGGGCCTTGGAGTCGGCGGCAAGGAGTTCTCCCGTGGTTGGCGCGGTGTAGAGCCGGCGAAGCCAGACAGTGAGCTCTGTCTTCGGCACTGCCGCATGACCTTGACCGGTTTGCCCTGTTCCGGAAGCTGAGTTCGCGCCCTCCTGTCCCAGGGTTGCGGCTTGCGCCGATCCGAGCAGTTCCCTTCCCCATTCAGCGGGGACGATTCCGTAGCCCTTGAGCCGGGCTGGTTCGCTGTCACCTTGGAACAAGGTGCGGTCCGTCATAACGAGGTCCACGTTGATCCCCGAAATCCCGCCCGGGGTACCGGTAGTGCGTTCGACCAGGGTGTCGGCCATAACCTGACCCCGACCTCGAGCATCCCCACTGGAACGGGCCGAATCAGCCGCTCGGGTCAGCGCCGCGTAGACCGCCACTCCCTGGGCAACCGGAAGCAATGCCGTGAGGTAGGTCATGGTGTCCGGCGCCGGGCGCAGGCTGACAGTCCGCTCGGCCGCAGCGCGACTGGCACGCCCGACTACCGACCGCGGATCCCGCCGATACGCGGCAGCCTTCGCCGCGGCCACGATCGCTTTGTCGCCCTTCCCGGCAAAGGTCCCTGTGTCGGGGGCGAGCTCCTCGTCGACAGCGGTTCGGTCCTCAACAGACAGGCAGGCGGTTTCTTTCACCAGCAGCGTGGCACGCCACTCATTCAGCTGCCCGGCCTGCAGCGCCGCCAAGGTGCGCGGCATCTCGATCACGAGCGCCTTCGCCAAACCAAGCAACCGGGAGCCACGGTTCGGTGATTCCCTCCGTGCCAGTGCCACCTGGGCTCCCACGCCCTGGCCACGCTCCGAGGCGGGGACCCCTGCCTCGGCCTGCTCGGCGCGCTGGGCAAGATCAAAAGCCACAGCAACCCGCGCCTGCAAAGCGGTGATTGCCGACTTCATCTCCTCCAGGGCCCGCAACTGCTCGATCAGGTCCCCACTAACGGTGCTGGCTGTACCCCTGCCGCGCTGAACGGAATCCACGACGACTGGAGCGCGCCCGAGCGCCACTACTGCGCCCGCTTGCCTCTCCCCAATCCGCTCCATGCCCTAACTCTGGCAGCAGGCACTGACAATATAAGGCCAGCGATCACAGGGGAGCCCCATTCACTGGCCGCGAGGTGAGGGAGTCCCTTGGAGGACCTCCCTCAAGCGGGACTCCCTCCCCCGCTGCGAACCTGATGTTCTGAAGTCATGACCACTACAATTTCCACCGCCAGGACCCGGCGTTTACCCCTGGTGACCTACGTTCTGGCTGCGGGTGTGTTCCTGATGGGAACCACCGAGTTCATTGTTGCGGGGATACTGCCGGAGATCGCCAGCGACCTGGGCACCTCCGTGGCAAGTGCGGGACTCATGATCACGGTGTTTGCTGTCGGCATGATCGTGGGCACTCCCACGATGTCCATCCTGACCCTCAAGCTGCCACGCCGGCTGACGCTGAGCCTCGCGCTGGTGGTGTTCTCTGTTGGTCACGTCATCGTGGCGCTCACCTCCGATTTCACGCTCATTCTTGGCGCACGTTTCCTGACGGCCTTGGCGACGGGCGCTTTCTGGGCGGTAGCCGCCGTCGTGGGTGCCAAAGCGGCAGGCGCTGCGGCAGCCTCGCGGGCGCTAGGGGTGGTGTTGGGCGGCGGGATGCTTGCCAACGTGGTGGGTGTTCCCCTTGGGGCGTTTGCCGGTCAGGTCATTGGCTGGCGGGGACCGTTCTGGGTACTCGCTGGCCTGGCCCTGGTGGGTGCAGTTACCGTGTACCGGTTGGTTGCCTCGGATCCTGTTTCCGGACCCACCCCGTCGGTCCGTGCTGAGCTGGCGAGTATGCGGGACTCGAGGGTTTGGCTTGTCCTGGCGGGCTGCGCGATGGTGTGCGGATCTTCCTTGGCCGCCTACACCTTCATCTCTCCGCTGCTCACCGAGAACACTGGGCTTGCCGCAGCCGCGGTTCCGCTGGTGCTGATGGCCTACGGCATCGGGGCGTTCATCGGATCCACCCTGGGTGGCCACTTCGGGGCACACCACCCCTACCCGGCCCTGTTCATCTCAGCAGGCATGACATTCCTGGTTCTCGGAGCCCTCTTCCTGTTCTCCCACTACGCCGTGGTGACAGTGGTCCTGATCTTCCTGCTGGGCCTCTTCGGCATGGCAACGAACCCAATATTGATCGGCAAGGCAGTGCGCTACGCCGGGCAAGCTCCAACCCTGGCCTCGGCGCTCAGCACTTCGGCGTTCAATCTGGGCACGGCCGTGGGATCGTGGATGGCCGGCTTCGCGCTGGAGTCCGCGCTGGGAGCCAGCGGTCCGGTGCTGGTGGGTGCGGGAGTAGCTGCGCTCTACTTCCTGCCGCTCACGGTGCTGATGCTCAAGGATCGGAAGGAAGGTGCCGTGGCATGAGGCGCAGCGTCGCTGGAAGATTGTTGCCCGCCATCACCATTGCGGCGGCCGCGGCGCTGGCCAGCTGCAACACAACGCCCTCCGGCGAACCCGCACCGAGTCCGGCCGACGAAACATCAACTCCCGCCACCGGCAGCGTCGTAGGTACCGTGGTCCGCTTCAGCACCGGCTCGGCATCACTTGACGTGACCATCGGTGAGGACAACCCGGCCACCCGGGACTTCTTGAGCCTGCTGCCGCTCACGCTCACTATGGAAGAGTTCGCCGGCCGGGAGAAAATCGCTGAGCTGCCGAGACCTCTCAACCACCAAGGATCCCCCGGGTCCGACCCTGAAAACGGCGACCTGATCTACTTCGTCCCTTGGGGGAATCTTGGTTTCTACTACGATGCCTCAGGTATCGGATTTTCGGACCAGACCATCCATTTGGGGCGCTACACCGCCACCCCGGAACGGCTTGCGCAGTTCGAGGGGCCGGACGTCCGGGTAGAAGTCAGCCGCTGAGCGTGGCATCGACATCCACGACGTCGGCACGGACGCCACTTGCCTCGAGTCGGACCGTCACCACGGAGAGGGGTCGCTAGGTCGCACTTGCACCCAGCCCAGGAAGAGGCCTTGAAGCGGCGGCTGAGCAAGAAAAGGCCATGCAGCTCCTCGCACTTCGCCGCACCGAAGATGTCCGTGAGCAGGCGGCGAAACTCGGATCGGAAGTAGAAGGCCACCAAGTGCCCGTAGAGAGTCTTGCCAACCTTGAGCTGGCCACGCGCTGCCGAAGGCATACAGTGCGCTTCAACATGTCATAGACACGGTTGTCGGCTTTCCGTGCGTGAGATTTCGGGTGTGATCAATGGTGTGTTCTAACCGTTGAAACAAAGTGTCATTCATGACAGCATGGAGACATGACAGCAGTTGCAGGAGCCCGGGGAGGGCTGAAGGCCCATCAGGATTCCATTCGGCTGCCCGAGGCCGAGCTAGTCCGCGACCTCAGGGACATCCTGGGCGCAAAACTTGTCGCCTACATCGGCTCAGTCAAGGAAACCCGTGCGGTACGCCAATGGGCACACGGTGAACGGAAACCCTCCGCAGAGGTCATGACCCGGCTGCGGCACGCCTACCATGTCGCGGCCTTGCTGGCAGAGCGCGATTCCAGGGCCGTGGTCCAGGCTTGGTTCCAGGGCATGAACCCGCAGCTGGACGATGTGCCGCCGGCCAGGCTCTTGCGCGAAGGCCATATCGACGAGGCCGCACAATCGGTCCTTGCAGCTGCCCGGGCCTTCGCGGCCGCCGGCTGACGGGTGGAACAGAACGAACTAGCCATCATCCCAGCGGCCGGCCCTGTGTGGCGCATCGGGTTCCGCCCCGAGCCCTGGGCGTGGAGCGGCTGGGAATGGGCAACGGATGGCCGTTTCCCGGGACGCTGGGATGACCTGCACGGCAACTTCCGCACCGTCTACGCCGGCTCAAGCCTGAAGGCATGCCTCCTGGAAGTCCTGGCCGGCTTCCGCCGCGACGCCAGACTCGCCGCGGAACTGGACGAAATCGTCGAAGACGATGAAGACCAAGTGCTGCACCCGACCATCCCGCCAGGAGAAGTTCCACGTGAATGGCTGGAACCACGAGCAGCGACCCGCGCCGAACTCTCCGGGCACTACTGCGCCGTCACCGCCTCCCAAACCATCGCCGCCCTCTATCCGAACTTCATCGCTACTGCCTTGAGTCTCGGACTGGCCGATTTCGACGCGGCGGCGTTGAAAGACGCCCGCCCGAGACAACTGACTCAGGGCGTCGCCGCCTGGCTATACGAAACAACCACTGTCGATGGTGTCACCTTCAACTCCCGCCACGGCGACGAGCTCCGGCTGTGGGCAATCTTCGAGCGGCCCGGGGATCCCCCAACCAGCCCCAAACTTGGCCGGACCCAAGTGGTTGACATCCACCACGACGCTGCGGCGATCAACGAAGCATTCGAAATCCTCAAACTCAACTGGCGTGAAGCGTAGCGCACTCCTCAACGAGGCTCTTCGACAGCTCCAGCTATCGGCAAGCGGACGAAAGAGTGCTTATCGGCGTTTTAACCGGACCGTGGTGCGTTCAGTTCTAAGGGCGGTGGTTGGGTTGGACCATTCCAGGGCGTCCACGACGGGTCCACCATTGGGTCGGGCACGCTTCACGTCTGTCGATGGTCGTTGGCGTAGGCTGCGACTGCCATTGGTGAGGTTGAGCGGCCGAGGCTGTGTCAGGCGCTGCGATCGTTCTGGGTACCGCAGATGAGAATGCCGATGGTTTCGTTGCGGTTCTCGCGTCGCAGCATTTCCTCTATAAGGGCGACGTGGAAGTCGAGCTGGAACTTGCCCGTCTCCAGTTCAACGACGACGTAGCGAGGAAGAGCAGATCGACCAAGTCGTTGTCGATCGGAGCGCCCGGTCCAAGTTCCCGGAGGCCTTCGGCAATCCGGTTGGTCAGGGCGTTTTCCATTTCGCGTTCGGAGACTTCCCCGAAGAGCTTGCACGCTTCGAAGGCCAGGAAGTCCGTGTAGAAGTCAGCCGCTGAAGACGCATCAGCCGTCCGGCAGTCAGCTGTCCGCGACGGTCCTTTCGGCAGCAGGCTGAACACCGTATTCGCTGGCCGCCCACGATGCCAGCAGCTGAAGGCGTTCGGCCGACGGCGATCCAGGCTCGGCTGCATAGATCGTGAGGGTCAGTCCAGGTTCCGCGGCCATTTCCAGGCCCTCATAGGCGAGTGTCATTTCACCAACGATGGGGTGTTTGAAGGTCTTGAAACCGGTGCCATGATGGCGGACGTTGTGTGCGCCCCAGCGGGTGCGGAACTCATCGCTGCGGGTGCTGAGCTCACCAATGAGATCGTGGAGCTCCTTGTTGTGCGGGTCGCGTCCGGCCTCCGTGCGGAGAATCGAGACAGTCGCCTCGGCAAACGCATCCCAGTCCGGATAGAACTCATGTGCACGATCGTCCAGGAAGGTGAAGCGGGCGATGTTGGGCGGCTGGCCCGGCATGTCGTAGGAGTCCTTGTAGAACGCCCGGGCCAACGGGTTCACGGCCAGCAGATCCATCCGGCCGTTGCGGACAAACGCAGGTCCTGCCGTGACAGCATCCAACGCCCACTGCAGGCTCTGGTGGGGCACATAGGACTTCGAGTTCCGGCGTCGCGGCGGTCGGGCAACTGGACTCGCTGCATGGGCCAGATCAAAGAGGTGGGCGCGCTCGGCATCATCCATATTCAGCGCCCTGGTTAGGCTCTCGAGTACTTGTGGCGAAGCGCCACTGATGGCGCCGCGCTCCAGGCGGGTGTAGTACTCGACACTCAGCCCGGCCAGCGTGGCCACCTCGCTGCGACGCAATCCCTTCACGCGCCGATTGGAGCCGGCCGGCAATCCAACCTGCTCGGGGGCCACTTGGGCGCGCCGGGAGATCAGGAATTCGCGTACTTCTGCCCGATTGTCCATGACTTCACCATAGGGCCGGTCTGGCCATCAGAGGGAGTCCCCTTGAGGGCCCCCAACGACTTACGCCGGCCCGGCCTTCCGGCGCGACACCAACACGGGACTGTGGGCATGGTGGAGTACGGCGTGGGCGGTGGAGCCGATGGTGCCCTTGATGACGCCGTGCCCTTTGGTCCCCACCACCGTAAGGCGTGCTCCTTGGGAGGCCTTGACCACCGCCCGGGAGAAGGAAGCATCCACCAGCAGCTCTCCGGCTACGGCGAGCCCGGGTGCTTTGTGGCGGGCCTGGCTCAGCACGGAGTCCAGCAAGGCTTCAGCGTCCGGGTACGCTTCCACAGGTTCACGCAGCAGGCGGTAGCCGGCAGGTTCGTGAAGTACATGGACGATCATGAGGTCCGCGCCCGTTGCCGCAGCGAATACGCAGGCATCGTCGAGTGCTGCCGGTGATCCTGAGTCATCCACGGCAAGCAACACGGGGCCGGAGGGGTGGTCATCCGCACGGATCACGGCCACGGGACATTCTGCGGTTGCGGCCAATTCAAGGCTGACGGATCCCACCAGCAATCCCATGAACCCGCCAAGGCCCCGGCTTCCCAGCACCAGCATCTCCGCGCCGACGGAAACGTGGGCAAGATGGTCGCGGGGCATCCCATGCAACAAGGTGGTGTGGACAGTCAGCTCGGGAACAGTCTCCTGGGCGAGGGCCAACCCCTCTTCCAGGACTTTTTGTGCCGCACGTTCGAGGCCGCTGTCAGCCACCCCGGGGACCGGCCCCCTGTTATGGGACAGCAGGACCCACAGGGAACAGTGGACAATCTGCAGGGAACAGTCCCGCCGGACCGCGTGTCGGGCTGCCCATTGGACGGCACGCTTCGCTTCTTCGGATCCGTCATAGCCAACCACGATCGTGCGGGTTTCCGTCATGGCCAGAGCCTACGCTGGCGCGGGAAGCGGCACCATAGCGTAACGCCCGCCGCCAAAACCCAGTACGCTGCTAGGCTCCGATGCTGACACTTCAGGAGGAAACACCGTGGGCTTTGCCGAAGAACTCAGGAATCAGTACGCCGAAGATTGGGACGCTGCCGTCAACCATCCGTTCGTGGACCAACTTCTGGACGGGTCCCTCCCGGACGAGGACCTGCGCCACTACCTCGTGCAGGATTACCAGTTCTGCGATGCTTTCACCGCCCTCCTGGGCCAGGCCGTAGCTTCGGCGCCTTCGTTGCCTTCCCGGCTGGTGTTCGCTGGAGTGCTGGGGGCCTTCGCTTCGGACGAGAACACGTTCTTCCAGGATTGCTTCAATGAACTGGACGTACCTGAAGCAGACAGGACAACACCAGTCCTCGGACCTGCCACCCGCGCTTTCGATGCCCTCATGCGCAGCGCCCTCGCCACCCGCTCCTACCCGGATGTCCTGGCAGTCCTGCTGGTTGCCGAGTGGCTCTACGGCGACTGGGCAGCCCGCGCCGGCGATCCTGACAGCTGGCCCGCCGAACCCAAGCATGCCGAGTGGATCCGTCTCCACAACAACCCTGAGTACAACGCGTGGGTGACGTGGTTGCGCGACGAGTTCGACGCCGTCGAGCCTTCATCCCCGCAGGATCGGCACCGTGTGACCGGTACTTTCGCGGAAGCGGTGCGGCTGGAGCGGGCGTTCTTCGACGCGGCGCTTGTCAGCGCAGCTATCCGCTAGCTCTGCTTCCGCAGGGTGTAACTGAGCTCCACCAGGCCTTGGTCGTAGCTGTTCACGTCCACTAGCTTCAACAGCGCGGGGTCGTGTCCGGCGGGGAAGACGCCGCGGCCGGCGCCTTGGCCCACCGGCATGACCACCAACCGGACCGCGTCCACCTCGCCTGCCGCGAAGAACGTCCCGCCGAGGGACAGGCTGCCCCACAGGACAATGTCCTTTTCGGACTCGCGCTTGATGCGGCGGATCGCTTCGATCGCGTCGCCGGATTCAATAGTCGACGGCGGGAAGTCACCCCACGGGGCTTCCTTCAGTTGGCGCGAAAACACGTGGCGGCGCAGGCCATTGAGGGCCGGTGCAATGATTTCGCCCTCCGATGCAGGCGTAGGCCAGAACTCGGCGAAGTATCTGTACGTGGTGGCGCCCAGAACCATGGCTTCAACGCTGCCGAGCCACTCGAGCTGGGCGCGGTCGAACTCAGCCGTTCCACCTTCCAGCAGTTCATCGGCCTTGAACTCATTGTTGGTGTCGGCGGCGAATCCGTCGGCGGTGACAAAATCCTGGACGATCAGTTGTCCCATGACTCACTCCTCGAACGCGGTGATGGCCCGCAGGAGCCTACGCCGCGAAGTATGAGGGGACAACCCTTGCACGGTTCTCCTGTTCAGCGGACCCTCGGCAGGCCTCCGGAATTCCCGCCAGGTTCGTCCAGTGCCAGCTGTCAGGGCAGTCGTCGTTATCGCAAAATTGCCAGGTCATGGGGTCCCTCGTCGTCGCCTGTTCGTGTCCATTGATAGGACACGCGAGCAGCCGGAACGTGACGAAAGAAGGACCGTGACCTGCGCCCTATTAACCTGCCGAAGTGAAGATCAGCCTGCCGAGGTGAACGCGAAGATCAGCGCCGAGCCCAAGGACAGGAGACCGATGCCGTAGCCCACAGCCAAAGCCGCAATGGCGAAGCCCCGTCCGCGCTCACCGCGCTGTTGTATCTGGTTCAAGGCCACATGGCCCGCCCCGACGACGAAGACCGCGATGACTGCCATACCCGCGAAGAACAGCCCCACGAGGGCAACTACTGCCATCGCGGCGGCTACGAGGGCCTGCCGGTTGATCGGCTGGGTGGACGCTTCAGTGTGGTTAGCCTGAACGATCTCCGTTGACATGTTCTCTCCCCATTTGTAAGTGCCCCGAGTCTATCCGCGCAGTGCCCAAAACCCTGGCTGCCCCGCCTGCGAATTAGCGGTGTTTGAACTCCGGTTGGCGCTTCTCGCTGAACGCGGCCATGCCTTCCTTCTGGTCCTCAGTGGCGAAGAGTGAGTGGAACACCCGCCGTTCAAAGACAACCCCTTGGGCCAAGCCCGTCTCGAAGGCAGCGTTGACGGCCTCCTTGGCCACCATCGCGACCGGTTTGGACTTGGACGCGATGACGTCGGCAGCCTTGACTGCTTCATCGATCACCTCAGCGGCAGGAACAACCCTGGAGACCAGGCCGGAGCGTTCGGCCTCGTCGGCATCCATGAACCGGCCCGTCAGGATCATGTCCATCGCCTTGGCCTTGCCCACGGCGCGGGTGAGCCGCTGCGAGCCGCCCATCCCCGGAATTACACCGAGGTTGATCTCGGGCTGGCCGAACTTGGCGTTGTCTCCGGCAATAATGAAATCGGCCATCATCGCCAGTTCGCAGCCACCGCCGAGGGCGAAACCGGAGACAGCAGCAATGACAGGAATCCGCAGGCGTGTGAGGTCCTCCCACCGCCGGAACCAGTCTGCGGCGTACATGTCCATGTAGCTGTTGGAAGACATTTCCTTGATGTCGGCCCCGGCAGCGAACGCTTTGGCGGAGCCCGTGATGACCACCGCGCCCACGTCCGGATCGGTGTCCATGGCCGTGACAGCATCCACGAGTTCAGTCATGAGCGCCGTGTTCAGCGCATTTAATGCCTCCGGCCGGTTCAGGGTCACCAGGCCCACCCGGCCCCGCCGTTCCACCACAATGTTCTTGTACTGCTCCGTCATGCTCTCCCTCTCCGCCAAGCTCGTCATAAGTTCAGTTCCAACCTTTCACACGGACTTGTCGCGGATCTCCGTAATGATGCCGGAGAAGTCCCTGCCGGCACCCTCGCCGGCGGCAAAAGCATCGTAAATACGCGATGCCAGCGGTCCCATCTCTGCCGCAACACCTGTGCTTTCCAACGCGTTCAGTGCCAGGCGCAGGTCCTTGGCCATCAACGCACCGGCAAACCCCGGCTGGTAATCGCGGTTGGCCGGGCTGGTGGGCACAGGTCCCGGAACGGGACAGTTGGTGGTCAGTGCCCAGCATTGTCCGGACGCGTTGGAGGCGACGTCGAACAACGCCTGGTGCGTGAGGCCCAGCTTCTCGCCGAGGACAAAAGCCTCCGCAACAGCGATCATGGACACGCCCAGAATCATGTTGTTGCAGACCTTGGCGGCCTGCCCTGCACCATGGTCACCACAGTGGACGATCCTCTTGCCCATGAGTTCCAGGATCGGTTTCACGGTCTCGAAATCCTCCGGCAATGCACCCACCATGAACGTCAGGGTGCCCGCTTCGGCACCCACCACGCCGCCGGAAACCGGGGCGTCCACGGAGCGGTGCCCGGCTTCCAGTGCAACGGCAGCCGCTTCGCGCGCTTCGTCCACGTTGATGGTTGAGCAGTCCAGAAACAGGGTGTTCGGCTTCGCAACGGAAAGGAGCCCAGGACCGTCCACGCCCCGGTAGGCGTCCAGCACGTGCTTGCCGCTGGGGAGCATGGTCAACACCACCGCCGCTTCCGCTGCGGCCTCATGTGCCGTGGACGCCATGGGAATCCCGTGGGCCAGCGCTGCCTCGACAGCCGCAGGGACTGGGTCATAGCCGATGACTTCGTGCCCCGCTCTGATCAGGTTCGCCGCCATGGGTCCGCCCATGTGGCCGAGGCCGAGGAAAGCGATGAGTCCTGTTGAGGGGGCTTGGATATCTGACGTGGCTGCGTTCTCTGTCATGCTCGTCTCCTTCAATTCGACTGGACTGGACTGGCTGAAAGCCCCAGCTCGCGTTCTCCAAGCGGCGCGAAGTAGCCCTCGACGTCGGACGTGCGGACGTCAGCGAGCGTCGGCGGCTTCCATTGCGGATTCCTGTCCTTGTCCACCACCTGCGCGCGGATGCCTTCACGGAAGTCCGGACCTGCAAGGCAACGAAGCCCTACCCGATACTCCTGGTCCAGCGCTTCCTCGAGCGAGAGCCCCCGGACCCGGCGCAGGGATGCCAAAGCGACTTTCACGGACGTCGGCGATTTCGCCTCGATCGTGTCCGCAACGGCAGCCGCTTCAGCCCCCGCCGAGCGCAGGCCCCGCACGATCTCCTCGGCATCGTCGTACGCGTACGCGGCGTCGATCCACCCGCGTTGGGCCGCCAGGGCCGAGTCCGGCGCGGCTTGGGCGAAGCGCTCGACGGCGGCTTCCGCCGTCGAGGTTTCCAGCGCTTCCGCCAACGCGGGCAGGCTTTCGGACGGCACAAAGTGGTCCGCGAGGCCCAGGAACAGGGCATCGGCGCCGGCCAGATGGGCACCCGTCAGGGCAGCGTGGGTTCCCGTCTCTCCCGGCGAGCGTGACAGCAGGAGCGTGCCGCCGACGTCGGGCACGAATCCAATGGTGGTTTCGGGCATTCCGGTGCGTGTCCGTTCGGTGACGACACGCAAGGAACCGTGCGCCGAGATGCCGACACCACCGCCCAGCACCAGGCCGTCCATGAAGGCCACATACGGTTTGGGATAGTGCGAGATCAGGGCGTTCAGCCGGTACTCGTCGGCCCAGAACTCCGCTGTTTCTGTTCCGCTGTGGAGCATGTCCTTATAGATGGCCACGATGTCCCCGCCCGCGCACAGGCCGCGGTCGCCGGTGCCGCGCACCAAAACTGTGGCGACGGCGTCGTCGTCCGCCCAGTCCGCCAACTGCCCGAGCATGGCTTTCACCATTCCCGCATTGAGCGCGTTGACAGCCTTGGGTCGGTTCAGGGTCACGATGCCCAAATGGCCCCGGCGCTCAAAGAGAACCTCGTCTTCTGTCTCCAATGCCCCCATTAGCTGCCTGCCGGCATCACGAAGCTGGCGCCCTGTCGGATGCCGGAGGGCCACCGTGATGTCACGGTCTTGGTCTTGGTGTAGAAGCGGAAGGCGTCGGCGCCGTGCTGGTTGAGGTCGCCGAAGCCGGACGCCTTCCAACCACCGAACGTGTAGTACGCGATCGGGACGGGGATAGGCACGTTGATGCCCACCATGCCTACCTCCACGCGGCTGGCGAAGTCCCGGGCGGAGTCACCGTCGCGGGTGAAAATTGCGACGCCGTTGCCAAACTCGTGCTCGCTGCAGAGCCTGAGCGCTTCGTCATAGTCAGCCGCGCGCAGCACGCTGAGGACAGGGCCGAAGATCTCTTCCTTATAGATCTTCATGTCCTTGGTGACATTGTCGAAGAGCGTAGGGCCAACCCAGAAACCGCCGTCGTAGCCGTCCACGGTGAGGCCGCGGCCATCAGTAACCAGCGTCGCGCCTTCATCCACGCCGGACTGGATGTAGCCCTCGATCCGTTCCTTGGCTGAAGCAGCCACCACGGGTCCGAAGTCCGAGTCCTTGTCCAGGCTGTGGCCCACCCTCAGGTCCTTGACGCGCTCGGTCAGCTTGGCCACCAAGGCATCGGCGGTTTCCTGGCCCACCGGCACGGCCACCGAGATCGCCATGCAGCGTTCGCCTGCTGAACCGTACCCGGCACCAATCAGGGCGTCGGCGGCCATGTCCAGGTCGGCGTCGGGCATGATCACCATGTGGTTCTTCGCGCCGCCAAAGCACTGCGCGCGCTTGCCGTGCGCGGCTGCTGTGGCGTAGATGTACTGGGCGATCGGTGTGGAGCCCACGAAGCCGATTGCCTTGACGCGCGGATCTTCAAGCAACGCGTCCACGGCTTCCTTGTCGCCGTTGATCACGTTGAAGACGCCGTTCGGAACCCCGGCTTCGCTGTACAGCTCGGCCAGGCGCAGGGGAACCGACGGGTCCCGTTCGGAGGGCTTGAGGATGAACGCATTTCCGGCGGCGAGCGCGGGGCCCGACTTCCACAGCGGGATCATGGCCGGGAAGTTGAAGGGCGTGATGCCCGCGACGACGCCCAAGGGCTGGCGGAGTGAGTGGACGTCAATGCCCTGCCCCGCGTTGTCCGAGAACTCTCCCTTGAGCAGGTGTGGTGCCCCTGCGGAGAACTCGACTACCTCGATGCCGCGCTGGATGTCGCCCTTGGCATCGGCGAACGTCTTGCCGTGCTCGGAGGACAGGAGCTTGGCGAGCTCGTCCATGTTGTCGTTGACCAGGTCCACGAACTTGAGCAGGATGCGTCCACGGCGCTGCGGGTTCATGGCCGCCCATTCGAGCTGGCCCTTCTCCGCATTTGCGACGGCGTTGCGGACCTCGTCCGCGCTGGCCAGCGGAAGCCGGGCCTGGACTTCGCCGGTGCAGGGATCGTAGACATCGCTGAACCGACCGGACGTGCCGTCAATCCTTTGGCCGTCTACGTAGTGTGAAAGCTCGCGCACCATGGTGGAATGCTCCTTTGCATCGTGAATGACTGCCATGCCGCCGGGTGCTGGGACCGCTGCGGGGAACACGTGACCAACTGTGATCCAGGTCATCTCTGAACCCGAATATACTCGGACTTCCTACTAATTTCCAGAGGGGTGTCCTGGGACGCCTAATGGACCTCTTTCATCCCCTTGTACGCCTCCAGCGCTTCCGCCCGGGTGGTCTTGAGGTCCACGATCTCCTCCGGGTAGCCGGGTGTGCCGAACTCCGGAATCCAATGGGCAATGTATTTTCCCTGGGGATCGAACTTAATGCGCTGGGCCTCCGGGTTGAAGATCCTGAAGAACGGCGACGCATCGGCCCCGGACCCTGCCACCCACTGCCAGTTGGCGGGGTTCGACGCCGGATCAGCGTCCACCAGGGTGTCCCAGAACCACTGCTCGCCGAGCTGCCAGTGGATGCCAAGGTTTTTCACCAGGAAGCTCGCGGCAACCATGCGGACACGGTTGTGCATCCACCCCGTATGCCAGAGCTGCCGTTGTCCGGCGTCCACCATAGGGAAGCCGGTGCGGCCTTGCTGCCATGCGCGGAGCTCCTCCGGCGCACTTTCGTGGCCGGGGTGTTTACCGTCGCCACCACTGCTGCCGTCTCCAGCAGCCCCGGGCCACGCCCAGGGGAAGCGATCGAACTCAGGGCGAAGGTTGGCCGTTGCGAGGCCAGGGTTGTGGAAGTACTGGTGCCAGCAGAATTCACGCCAGCCCAGCTCGGAAGCGTAAATCGAAGCGCTGTCCGACCTTTTGGAACCCAGGGCATGCCACACCTCAAACGGGCTCAGCTCACCCCAGCGGAGGTAAGGCGAGAGGCAACTGCTGCCATCGGTGTCCGGACGGTTCCGCCCCTCGCTGTAATTGGAAAGCCCCTTCTCCACGAACCCGGCAAGGCGCTGGTGCCCGGCAGCAGCCCCCGGCGTCCACATGTCGGCCAATCCGCCGGACCAGTCCGGATCGGTGGGCAAGAGATGCCAGGAGTCCAGTTCGTCGTACCCGGGCAGTTCGCCGGCATACCCATGGCCCTTTGCGGGCACAGCCAACGGCTCGCGGAAATCCTGTGCAGACACGGTCCGCCAGAAAGGAGTGAAGACCTTGTATTGCCCGCCCGTTTTCGTGGCCACATTCCATGGCTCGTGGAGCAGGGACGCTTGAAAACTCGCCACATGCAGTCCTGCGTCACCCGCCCAGGCCTTGATGCCGGCGTCGACCGTCCGCTCAGCCGAGCCGTACCGGCGGTTCCAGTAAAGTGCGCCGGCGCCAACCGCCGTCGTCGTCTTCCGGACCACGTCAGAGGCTGCTCCGCGGCGGAGCAGCAGCGGTATGCCCAGCTTGTCCAGCTCATCACGGAGCGCCGTCAGCGAGTGGTGAAGCCACCACCGTGCGGCACCGCCGTGGGCGCGGATTCCTGGCGATTCTTCGTCGAGGACGAATAAGGCAACGGCTTCACCGTCGTCGACGGCGGCACGCAGGGCCGGGTTGTCGGCGACCCGCAGGTCGTCGCGAAACCAAACGATGGACGGTTTCATTAATTCCTTTCAGCGGACACCCCCGGAAATGGGAACAGCCCATGCCCCCTTATGAATCCTAGGGGCATGGGCTGAACGCTCGCTGTTGAATAAGGCTAGGCGATGGATGGAACAGCTTCCTCGACGATCTCGGAAAGTGCGGGAGCATCGGCCCCCGTTGCATCCCACACGGGAACGCTGTTTACCACGTAGTCCCTGGCTGCAGGGCCCACCATGCTCAATCCTGCATAGATCCTGCGGCCGTTTTCCTTGATGGACCTCAGACCCTCACGGACAAGGGCCGTTTTGAAAGCGGAGTCTGGAATGGGAATTTTTCGTCCAAGAACGCACCAACTGATGTACAGGCCATAGAAAGTGTCAAAATCCAAGCCGTTCTCGGTGTCGTCCTCAAACACCACGCAGTCGCGAATAAAGCTGCCTATTTGGGTGTCGGTCATTACGGGGCCTCCGGCGTCGGAAGAAAATACGGGCCGCCGGGCTGCATCAGCGAATGTCCTGTTCCCCCACTATAGACCCCCCGTACCGCGGAGTAACCGGAAAACAGATTAACTCTGGGTTTCGAAGAGGTGCTGTCCCGCGCCGAAACCGGCGCCACACCGTGCCGTGGCAACCGATGCGCGGGCTCTGGCGCCATCCCCGAGTTCGGCGTAGCTTCAGATACAGCCACACACCCCGGAATCCTGCGTTCCCCAGCGGAGCGGGCAATCAGGGCGTGATGATTGGAGGCAAGCCGTGGCTGGATGGAACGCAGACACCGCAGCCGGCCCACTGGGCTCCGGCACCGTAACCCTCGTGGAAGGCTCTACTTTCTGCATCTCTGCAGCCAACGGAGACATCAGGCCTGAGCTGCCGCAGGGCCTGTTCCACTTGGACACACGCATCTTGTCCCGCTGGGAGCTGACCATCAACGGCCAGACCGTCGAACCCTTGGCGGCAGAAACCAAAGAACCGTACCGGGCCCTGTTCGCAGGCCGTGTGCCGCGCTCAGGCGGCTACGCCGACAGTCCCCTGCTCGTAGAACGGCTCCGTGAAGTAGGGGCCGGCATGCTTGAGGAAATCACTATCCGGAACTACTCCAAAGAACCGGCTGAGTGCAGCATCACGCTGGCGGTCGAAGCGGACTTCGCGGATCTCTTTGAAGTGAAGGAAGCCCGGATCACCCGCGAATGGAAGGAAACGCGTCGTTTGGAAGGTGACTCGCTGGAAATCCGCGGGCTGTGGGAGGGGCTGAAGAAGGGCGTGATGATCCGGGCCGAAGGCGCCGGCGCCGGAGCCAAGGCCTTGGGTTTCAGGACGAGCATTCCGCCCTATGGGCAATGGAGTACACGTATCAGCGCGATGCCCACCCTTGACGGGTCGGCAGCTCCCTTCACCCATCCCGGCCGGGGCGAGATGTCCCCCAGTGATCGGCGGAGGCAGGAATGGGTGGGCAAGATCCCGGTGATGCAAATAGGCAACCGGTCCATCGAAAAGACCCTCCGCAGGAGTTACGAGGACTTGGGTGCCCTCCGCATTCAGGATCCGGCGCACCCGGACAGGGTGGTGGTGGCCGCAGGAGCGCCATGGTTCATGACGTTGTTCGGCCGGGACTCCCTCTGGGCGTCAGAGATGGCACTTCCCGTGGATCCATCCCTGGCGTTGGGCACGCTGCGCACCCTGGCTGACCGCCAAGGAAGCGAGGTGAACACCGCTACGGAGGAAGAACCCGGCAAGATCCTGCATGAGGTGAGGCTGGACGTCTCCAGCAGCCTGGCCCTCGGCGGCAAGTCCGCCTACTACGGCAGCGTCGACGCCACTCCCCTTTTTGTCGCTGTCCTGGGTTCGGTCAGCCGTTGGGGCTTCGCCAAGGACGTGATTTCCGAGCTCCTCCCCAACGCGGATCGCGCGCTCGAGTGGATCAGGGACTATGGCGACCGGGATGGCGACGGCTTCGTGGAGTACGGGCGTCCCAACGAGCACGGCCTCATCAACCAGGGCTGGAAAGATTCCTGGGACGGTATCAACTTTGCCGATGGCACCATCGCTGAGCCACCGTTGGCCCTGTGCGAAGTCCAGGCCTACGTACATGGCGCCTACATGGCGCGCGCTTGGATGGCTTACGACGACGGCGACCACACCTTGGCAGCCGAGCTTCGGGAACGCGCGGATCGCCTGAAAAAGAAGTTCAACGAGGACTTCTGGCTCCCGGACAAGGGCTATTACGCGGTGGCCTTGGATAAGGACAAGCGCCCTGTCGACGCCTGCGCGTCAAATATGGGGCACTGCCTGTGGTTTGGCTTGGTGGACGAAGACAAGGCTCCCCGTGTGGTGGAGCGGCTGATGTCTCCGGAAATGTTCAGCGGTTGGGGAGTCCGCACCCTGGCCAGCGACATGGGCGCCTACAACCCGGCCAGCTACCACAATGGCTCGGTCTGGCCGCATGACAATGCGCTGATAGCGGCAGGCTTGCTCCGCTACGGATTCGTGGAGGAAGCGCAGCGCATCGCCACTGCCCTGCTTGAAGCAGCCGAGTTCTCCGGCGGCAGGCTCCCCGAACTGTTCTGCGGGTTTGCGCGCGAACAGTTCAGGGAGCCCGTGCCGTACCCCACGGCATGTTCCCCACAGGCCTGGGCTGCCGCTACTCCCATCCAGCTCATCACCGGACTCATGCGCTACGACGCCCACATTTCCTTGGGCGGCGTCTGGCTGGATCCCGTATTGCCCGAGTCCTACGGTGACCTGCACATCAGCAACGCCCCCATGGGAAGCGGGCGCATCACCATCGACGTGGTCGGTTCTTCCTCCCGGGTTGAGGGGCTTCCGGAAGGTTTGACGCTCCACCGTGCCCAACGGCCGTGGATCACCGAGCTCGTGGAACGGGCAGAGCTGCGGCGTACTGAGCCCTGAGCCCTGAGCCCTGAGCCCTGAGCCCTGAGCCCTGAGCTAAGCGTCGATCACCATGTCAGTGAGCGCCGTTGAGCAGCAGGGCAGGAACTTGCCAGCGTCGATCTCACGTGCCCGGATGCCGCCCTGGTGGTTCATCTCGACGTCGCCGGAAAGCTTGACGATCTTGCAGGAGCCACACATGCCCTCCTTGCAGTTGGCGCCGATCCTGACGCCGGCACGCTGGGCCGGGCCCAGGATGTGCTCGGACGGGTCCACGCGCACATTGATGCCGGTGCGCATGAAGGACAGGGTGAGGCTTCCCGTTCCCACTGTCTCAAAGCTCGAAGCATCGGGAGTTGAGACCTCCGCTCCCGCATCCGCACCGCCGTCGAAAGCTTCGGGACCGGTCAGGTCCGGCTCCGCGGATTCCAGCTCCAGGCCGGTCGCCTGCAAGGTTCCCTCGGCGTCGTAGCCTGGCTCGTAGAGCCCAAACGCAGCGGGCTGGCTTTCGTAGTAATCCTCGGCGGATTCCGCTATTTCCTCGGCGATCTCCTCCGCGATGTCCGCCGCATGCGCAAGCTCCGCCTGGTATTCAAGGATGGTCTGGCGGTCTCCGGTGAAGAACTCCATGTGGATGGAGGTGTCGTCCACGCCCACCTTCCCCAGGAGCTCAGTGGCGGTGTTCAGGTAGCCCTCGGGACCACACGCATAGACCTGCCGCCCATTGGCATCCGGAGCCACCTCATCCAGCATGGCCGCCGTGAGCCTTCCACTCAGCCCTTCCCAGTCCGCGGGTTTGGCTCGGTTGCCTAGGGAGTAGAAGACCTTGATGCGCGAGTCCACCGAGGCGATGTAGGCGAGCTCCTTGTTGAAGGCAAAGCCCTCGTCCGCCGCCCCGTGATAAAGCACCACCACATCGGCCTGTCCAGGGAGGGAATGGATGGTCCGAACCATGGACATGATGGGGGTGATGCCGGCCCCGGCAGCCAGCAGGAGGTACCGTGCCCGCCGGTCGACGTCGGGCAGGTGGAAGGCCCCCACGGGCCCCAGCATCTCCAAAACAGTGCCGGGTTTGATGTTCTGGTGCACCCACGGCGAGACCAGCCCCGTGGGATCGCGTTTAACAGTGATGTCGAAGGTCCACGGCCTCGTGGGGGCGCTGGACAGCGAGTAGCTTCGGTCCGCCGGGTCCTGGTCTTCCCCGTTCACAGGGAAGGCCACGTTCACATACTGGCCGGCTCGGAACGCCAGGGGTGCACCATCGGAGCGACGGAACACGAAGGTCATCATGCCGCCCACTTCGGCAACAATCTCCACGCATTCGGCCGTAAACTCCTGCGGATGCCAGGGACCCAACGCACGGGCTGCGCTGGCGGGTCCCTCGCTGCTTCCCATCACCCTGTTCCACGGCATTTCAAGGCCGCGAATGCGATGTGGCTCCTGGACCAGCGTCTCAGTGAGGAGTTCGGTCATGCCAAGTGCTCCTGGACGCGCTGTACGTACCAGTTGATGAAGGCCTCCACCTGGTACTCGCTCTTCATGTACGGGCCGGGCTCGTAGGCAGGGCTGCCGGCACCGGTCTGGCACAGCTCCACGAATGCCTTGTCCTGCAGGTTGGTCTGCTTCCAGGTGTAGGTGAGCTTCTCCAGGTCGTAGTCCACGCCTTCCACGGCGTCATCCGCTACCAGCCAGGTGGTGCGGACCAAGGACTGGTGCTCGTTGACGGGGAAGACGCCGAACGTGATGACGTGGTCGCTTTGGAAGTGGAACCAGCTGTTGGGCTGCAGGTGCATGGAGCAGCGGCCAAGGCGGAAGTCCGGCAAGTCACCGAGCAGCTTCTTGGAGAGCCTGCGCCCATCGGCCGAGAACGATTCGCCCTCGCCGTCGAGGGATTCGCGTGAAATACGGATTCCGGCGATGCGGGTGTCCAGCTCCTCCACCACTTCGTAGGGAAGGCCATAGCGGCGGCAACGCTCCTCGAGCGAGGACTGTGCCTCCTTGTTGCGGTCCCACACTTCTTCGAGATGGGCGGGGATCAGGCCCTCCGTCAGGCCCCAGGTGGGGAAGAGGGAACAGGCGAGCTCCGGGTGTCCGTCGCAGTGGTAGCACTCACGGTTGTTCTCCATGACGAGCTTCCAGTTGCCCTCCTCAATGATGTTCTGCTGGTAGGCGACTTTCGTCTTCGACAGATCGTGGGGCGCGAGGTACGGCTCAAAGATCTTTGAGGTTTCGTCGAAGTCGGCTGGTGGCTCGTCGGCAATGCAGACGAAGATGAGTCCGGCCACCACACGGCTGTGGGCGCGCTTGAGGCCGAAGCAGCCTTTGTCGAACTTCGTCTCCCCTGGCGCCGAGGCGTGGATCAGGTTGCCTTCCGGAGAGTACGTCCACGAGTGGTAGCCGCACACCAGGTTTCCTGTGGACCCGGCAGCCTCGGTCAGGACGCGGGCGCCACGGTGACGGCAGACGTTATGCAGGACGTTCACGCCGCCGTCGTCATTGCGCAGCACGATCAGGGAGTAGGGCCCGTAGTCCACCGTGATGTAGTCGCCTGGCTCCGGCAGCTCGGCGACGCTGCCGGCAAAGATCCAGTGCTGGCCAAAAATGGCTTCCATGTCGATCTTGAAGATCGTGGCATCGGTGTAGAAGGGCGCATCGAGGGAAAATCCCTTGCGCCGGAACTCGAACAACGCGCTGATCTCCGCCAGCTGCTCTGCAGGCAAAGATGAGGCGAGTTTTCCGCGTGAGTTGAGGGGCAAGACTGGAGCAGACATATGTTTTCCTCCCGGGAGGCGTGGGTCAGAGTGTGTTTCGTGGGGAGCACCGCTGCGTTGGGGGCGGGCGGCGTGGTCGAAAACCTTATAGTCATGAGATTAGGGACGATTGAACCGCAACAAAAGCGCAAGATTCAGAAGATAACCGTGCACAATAGGTGCATGATCGATGCGAGGCTCATCACACTTCGGGTGTTTGCCCGGTGCGGCACCATTGGCGCAACCGCGGAGCTCACCGGCTACTCCCCGTCCGCTGTTTCCGCACAGCTGCGGGAGCTCCAGCGCATGCTGGGAATGCAGTTGCTGACCAAGGACGGCCGGGGCGTTCGGCTGACCGCCACGGGCCGTTTTCTCGTGGAGGGCTCGGACACCCTCATTGCCGAGTGGGAAAGCCTGCGCGCGGCAGCCATGGAGGCGGGCGATCAGGTGCAGTCCCGTTTTGGCCTCGGCGGATTCTCGACGGCGGCCGCGCAGCTGCTCGCCCCGCTGGCCGCCACCCTCCGCACCACGCGCCCACTACTGGAGGTGCAGGTACTCGAGGCCAACCCGGCCCGCTGCTTCGACCTGCTGGTGGCAGAACGAATTGATCTTGCGGTCATCGTCGCCATGCAGTCCGACACCTACGTGGAAGACGATCCCCGCTTCGAACAGACGATCCTGCTCGACGATCCCCTGGACGTGATCATTCCGGCTGACCATCCCTTGGCATCGCGGGAAACGGTGACGCTGGAAGAGCTCGCGTCTGAACCATGGATCACCGAAGCCGCCGGCTCCACCTACCACGCCCTTTTTACAGCGGCGTTCACGGCCGTCGGGGTGACGCCGCGGATTGCCCATGAGGCCGTTGAGTGGGAAACCCAGATCGCCTTCGTCGGAGCGGGACTTGGCGTGGGTCTGCTGCCGCGGTTGGCACCCTTGCATAACACCGAAAACGTGGTTCGGCTTCGTATCAGCGGCAAAGGCAGGCCCTCACGCCGCATCGTCGCTGCGGTTCGCAGGGGCAGCATCGCCTCGCCCCTCATCCAGGAGTCGCTCGCCATCCTGCAGGAGAGCGCTCATCGGATCCTCACGGCCCGCCCAGAGGATGACCGCTAAAAGTCCGGAGTAACAGCCGCTCAGGCCCAGACCTGGTAGCCCGTCGACTTATCGAACAACTTCCTGGTGGAGAGTCCCTCACTAACAAACAAACACTCCCACAACGGAGCGGTGAGCGCTGATCCGGCAGCGTGCGTAAAAGGGTCCCCGCCCCGGCCCGCCAGCAAAATGGCGGCAGCGAGAGCGGGGAATAGCACGCAGAGGATCAGGGCACGCCGGGGGCAACGGAACCTACCAGCCGCGTTCTGCGAGGCGGTGGGGCTGCGGGATGTCGTCGACGTTGATGCCCACCATGGCTTCCCCGAGGCCGCGGGAGACCTTGGCGATGACGTCAGGATCGTCATAGTAGGCGGTGGCGTTGACGACTGCGGCGGCGCGCTCTGCCGGGTTGCCGGACTTGAAGATCCCCGAGCCAACAAACACACCGTCAGCGCCGAGCTGCATCATCATCGCAGCATCAGCCGGAGTGGCGATGCCGCCGGCGGTAAACAACACCACGGGAAGCTTGCCGGTCGCGGCAACTTCCTTGACCAGCTCGTACGGGGCCTGCAACTCCTTGGCCGCAACGTAGAGCTCGTCCTCGGGAAGTGCTGCGAGCTTGGCGATCTCCGAACGGATCTTGCGCATGTGCCCGGTCGCGTTGGAAACATCACCGGTACCGGCTTCACCCTTGGACCGGATCATCGCCGCACCCTCGTTGATGCGGCGCAAAGCCTCACCAAGGTTGGTGGCACCACACACGAACGGGACAGTGAAGTTCCACTTGTCGATGTGGTTGATGTAATCCGCCGGGGTCAGGACCTCGGACTCGTCGATGTAGTCAACACCGAGGGACTGCAGGACCTGGGCTTCGACGAAGTGGCCGATGCGGGCCTTGGCCATGACCGGGATGGACACGGCGGCGATGATCGCATCGATCATGTCCGGATCCGACATGCGGGACACGCCACCCTGGGCGCGGATATCGGCCGGGACACGCTCGAGCGCCATGACAGCGACGGCACCGGCGTCTTCGGCGATGCGGGCCTGCTCGACGTTAACGACGTCCATGATGACGCCGCCCTTGAGCATCTCCGCCATGCCCCGCTTAACACGGCTGCTGCCCGTCAACGGTATGTTTTCAAAAAGGAGGGGTCTTGTAGGCACGTGATACTCCAAGGGCTGAAGGCTGTGATTGCATCACAAGCGCCCGGACGCAGGCTGGAAGAGCTACTGATATCCGGGTGATATATTAGATGGAATCTTCAGTATGCAATCACGGAAGCGCGGAGTCAACAGGGGTTTTAGCGCTGGAACTAAGCCGCGAAAAGCGCCTGGCGCACGGCCTGCTCGAAGCCGCTGACGTGGACACGGGCCAACTCGGCAGCCTGATCCTCATCACCGTCAATGACCGCCCTGAGCAAGTCCAGGTGTTCACGCACGTGGTGCTCAAGATCGGGCAAGCGATCCAAAACCATGCACCAGATCCGGGTTGCCAGATTGTCGTAGCGAATCAGGATGTCTTCGAGGTGCGGGTTCGCCGCCGCTGCATAGATTCCACGGTGAACGCTGGCGTCAAGCCGTAGGGTTTCAACCACCGAGGCGGCGTCAACGTCAAAGTCCTCCACTGCGCGCATCACTTCGCGCAGGTGCTCCTTGGTGGCAGCGGAAGCAACCCGCGCCGCCCTGGCAGCGGCAAGGGGTTCCAGCTGTGCCCGAATTTCGGAGATAAAGGCGAGGTCGGTTACTTCAACGCGGGTGGCAAACGTCCCCCGCCTCGAATACGTAATGACCAGGCGATCCAGCTCCAGGCGTTTCAGTGCTTCACGCACCGGCGTCCGGCCGATCTCCAGGTCCTTGGCGAGCTGATCGTCGTTAAGGAGGTCGCCGGGTTTGATATCCAACATCAGGAGTCGATCCCGGAGGCGTTCATAGGCGATGTCGGCCAAGGACTTCTTCGTGTCCTCGCCGGCCAATGCCAAAGTTCCAAAAGCCACAGCGCCATCCCCTTCTTCACAACCAAAAAAGCTATTGACCTGCCTGAGTCACCAGTATACGCTGAATCCCAATCCTAATATATCAGTTCAGGACCCAAGAATATATCTAAAGGAGGCGACATGACCCTCATGGCGACAGACTCACCGGTAAGCACCCTGCCGAAGCCCGAATTGCTCAAAGAAGAGCAAGCACAGAAGTTCGTACTCACATTGTCGTGCGTCGAACGCGCCGGAATCGTTCAGGCAGTAACCACCTTCCTGTTTGACCGCGGCTTCAACATCGAAGAACACCAGCAGTTCGACGACGGCCTCCGCCAGACGCTGCACCTGCGGACCGCTTTCTCGGGCCCGCTGTCCTACTCACCGGAGCGGCTTGAAGAGGAATTCAGCGCGATTGCCGACCGCTTCGAGATGAAGTTCAGCTTCCACGACCAAACCAAGAAACGCGTCCTGGTGATGGTGTCCAAGTTCGGGCACTGCCTGAACGATCTCATCTTCCGCTGGCGGGGTGGCAGCCTCGGCGGTGACCTCGTGGTGGTTGCTTCCAACCATGAAACGCACCGTGCCATGGCGGAAGCCGCCGGCCTGCCCTTCGTCTACCTACCTGTCACCCCGGATACCAAGGCAGAGGCCGAGCAGAAGCTTTTGGACCTGGTGGAGGAGTACAACGTAGACCTCGTTGTGCTGGCACGCTACATGCAGGTGCTTTCGGACGATTTGTGCCGCGCCCTCGAAGGACGCGCCATCAACATCCACCACTCGTTCCTGCCGGGATTCAAGGGCGCCCGCCCTTACCACCAGGCCTATGACCGCGGCGTGAAACTGGTGGGTGCCACTGCCCACTACGTCACTGCGGACCTGGATGAGGGACCGATCATCGAGCAGGAAGTCATCCGCGTCGATCACAGCTACGGCCCCACCACCCTCTCAACCGTGGGCCAGGACGCCGAAGCCCTGGCATTGTCCCGCGCTGTCAGGTGGCACTGCGAACACCGTGTGCTGCTGGACCAGACCAGCACAGTGGTTTTCCGCTAGACACCGCACTAGAACACCAGCAGACTCACCCCTTTAACTTCAGCAGGAGAACCCCCATGGCATCCACGCCTCGCATTGTCATCATCGGAGCTGGGATTGTTGGCACCAACCTCGCCGACGAACTGGTCACCCGCGGTTGGAACAACATCACCGTCCTGGACCAAGGACCCCTGAATATGCCCGGTGGCTCCACGTCCCACGCACCGGGCCTGGTGTTCCAGACCAACCCCTCCAAGTCCATGGCGCTCTTCGCCAAGTACACGGTGGAAAAGCTCCTATCGCTCACCGAGGACGGCCAGAGCTGCTTCAACCAAGTGGGCGGCCTTGAAGTCGCCACGAATGAGACGCGCCTGGCTGACCTGAAGCGCAAGCTCGGCTACGCACAATCGTGGGGCATCGACGGCAAGATCCTCACCCGCGAGGAATGCAAGGAGCTCTACCCCCTGATCAATGAGGAAGACATCCTCGGTGGCCTTCACGTCCCCACCGATGGCCTGGCGCTTGCCGCCCGCGCCGTGCAGTTGCTGATCAAGCGCACCGAAACTGCCGGCGTGAAGTACATCGGCAACACCGAGGTCACCGGAATTGAGCAGTCAAACCGCCGCGTGACCGGCGTCGAAACCGCCGATGGCGTCATCCCCGCAGATATCGTGGTTTCCTGCGCCGGATTCTGGGGCGCCAAGGTGGGCGAGTTGATCGGGATGTCCGTTCCGCTCCTCCCGCTGGCACACCAGTACGTCAAGACCACCCCGGTTCCCGCCCAGAAGGGCAAGAACCAGCTGCCCAATGGCGCCCAGCTGCCCATCCTGCGCCACCAGGACCAGGACCTCTACTACCGCGAGCACGGCGACCGTTACGGCATCGGCTCTTACGCGCACCGCCCCATGCCCGTGGACCTCGATGAGCTGGGAAGCTACGAGCCCAGCAGCATCAGCGAACACAACATGCCCTCCCGCCTGGACTTCACCCTGGAAGACTTCCTCCCCGCGTGGGAGGCAACCAAGCAGATCCTGCCGGCACTGCGGGAAAGCGAAATCGAGGATGGCTTCAACGGCATCTTCTCCTTCACCCCGGACGGCGGCTCGCTGGTGGGCGAGTCCAAGGAAGTGGACGGATTCTTCGTTGCTGAAGCCGTGTGGGTCACCCACTCCGCCGGCATCGCCCGAGCCGTGGCGGAGCTGCTCACCACCGGCAAGTCGCAGATCGACCTCGGCGACTGCGATATCCACCGCTTCGAGGAGGTCCAGCTGACCCCCGAATACGTCAGCGAAACTTCCCAGCAGAACTTCGTGGAAATCTACGACGTCATGCACCCCCTCCAGCCCAAGCTTTCCCCCCGCAACCTTCGCGTCAGCCCTTTCCATGCCCGCCACAAGCAACTGGGTGGATACTTCCTGGAAGGCGCCGGGTGGGAACGCCCTTACTGGTTCGAAGCCAACGCTGAGCTGCTCAAGGAGATGCCGGACGACTGGCAGCCGCCGGCCCGCGATGCTTGGTCCGGAATGTTCAGCTCCCCCATCGCCGCCGCCGAAGCGTGGAAGACCCGTACCGCGGTTGCCATGTACGACATGACGCCGCTCAAGCGCCTTGAAGTATCCGGTCCCGGCGCCCTGAAGTTGCTCCAGGAACTGACCACTGGAGACCTGGCCAAGAAGCCGGGTGCAGTCACCTACACCCTCCTCCTGGACGAAGCCGGCGGCGTCCGAAGCGACATCACGGTGGCCCGCCTGAGCGAAGACACGTTCCAGCTCGGCGCCAACGGCAACATCGACACCGCCTACTTCGAGCGGGCAGCCCGGCACCAAACCGAGAACGGCAGCGCCGGCGACTGGGTCCAGGTCCGCGACACCACCGGTGGCACCTGCTGCATTGGCCTGTGGGGTCCCCTCGCCCGTGACCTCATCAGCACGGTCAGCAGCGATGACTTCACCAACGACGGCCTGAAGTACTTCCGTGCCAAGAAGGTCACCATCGGCGGCGTTACCGTCACCGCAATGCGCCTGTCCTACGTGGGTGAACTCGGATGGGAGCTCTACACCAGCGCGGACAACGGGCAGCGCCTCTGGGACGCCCTGTGGAAGGCCGGACAGCCGTTCGGCGTCATCGCCGCAGGCCGCGCAGCCTTCAGCGCGCTGAGGCTCGAAAAGGGCTACCGTTCCTGGGGCACGGACATGACCACTGAGCATGATCCTTACGAAGCGGGCCTTGGTTTCGCGGTGAAGATGACCAAGGAGAACTTCGTCGGCAAGGCCGCTTTGGAGGGGCGCAGCGAGGAAAGCTCCAAGCGCCGCCTGCGCTGCTTGACGGTCGACGACGGCAGGAGCCTGGTGCTGGGCAAGGAACCGGTGTTCTACAAGGACCAGGCGGTGGGTTACGTCACGAGTGCCGCTTACGGCTACTCGGTCCGCAAACCGATTGCTTACGCGTACCTACCCGCTGCAGTATCAATCGGCGACTCCGTGGAAATCGAGTACTTCGGCCGCCGCATCCAGGCGACCGTGACCCAGGACCCGCTGTACGACCCCACCATGAGCCGGCTCCGGGGCTAATCAATGATCAGCTCAGAAACCATCAACGACTACCTCTCCAGGCTTGCCTCACGTCAGCCCACTCCCGGCGGAGGCGCAGCCGCAGCCTTGCATGCCGCCCAGGGCGCTGCCTTGGTCGCCATGGTCGCCAGGTACACCACCGGTGCAAAATATGAGGAACATGCCGCACTTGTCTGCCGGATCACCAGCGCCGCCGACCACCTGATCGTCGAGGCGTTGCGCCTTGCGGACGCCGACGAACACGCTTTCCAGTCCGTCATCGATTCCTACAAGCTCCCCTCGGAAACCGACGAGCTCAAGGCAGTTAAGACAACAGCCATCCAAGACGCCTTGGTCCAGGCTGCCCATACTCCGGCCCAGCTCATCAAGGTTGCCGGTGAGGTGGTGGACCTCGCCACCGAACTCTTTGACGTGGCCAACCCCAACGTCATCAGCGACGTCGCAGCTGCCGCCGATGCAGCCCGCGCAGCCGCCACAACCGCCCGCGTCAACATCGATATCAACGTCGTCGCCATCAAGGACTTCGATGCCCGCTCCGTCCTGGCCGGGCAGACCAACGGCATCGAGGACAAGGTAGTCCTGGCGGCCGATTCCCTGGCGAAGCGTGTCCGCGAAAGGATCCTTGCGTGAACACCGAAATACTCTCCGGCAAGGTGCTCGCTGGCCTCATCCAGCAACAGGCACAGGACGGCGCGCGCATTCTCGAAAACGATGGACTTCGCCCGGCGTTGGCTGTTGTCGTCGCCACGGACGACGAATCAACGCACTGGTACGTGCGGTCCATCGAACGCGCCGCCGGACGCGCCGGCGTCGGATGCAGGATCGTCGACCTCGGCCACGATGCCAGCGAACAAGCGCTGGCTGGTGTCCTGGAGGACCTCAGCGCTGAACCATCCGTACATGGCATTATTCTCCAGACGCCACTGCCCAACGACGTCAGGGCTGACGGCTTGGTGGGACTCATAACTCCGGAAAAGGACATCGACGGCGCCAATCCCCTCAGCCTCGGCCGCCTGGCTGTCGGTCAGCCCGCCTTCGCACCCGCCACTGCACGCGCCGTCGTGGAACTGCTGGACCACTTCCACATCCCCGTCGCAGGACGGAACGTGGCCGTCGTCGGGCGTTCCGCCGTGGTGGGCAAGCCGCTGTCCCTGCTCCTGCTCGAACGGGATGCGACCGTCACCATCTGCCACTCAAAATCGGGACCGCTGGAGCGCTATACCCAGCCAGCCGACGTCGTGGTTGTTGCTGCCGGCCGGACGGGGCTGCTGAAGGGCAGCCACCTCTCGCCGGAGACAGTAGTGATCGACGTCGGCACGAATGTCCTGCGCGATGGTTCCCTGGTGGGGGACGTTGACGAAGCCAGCGTCACCGGCGTCGCGGCCGGCCTGAGTCCGGTTCCGGGGGGCGTAGGCTCAGTGACCACCGCGCTTTTGTTGCTGCACACGGTCGAAGCCGCCCGGCAGCAGTCCCGCAGCGGGTTGCTGGCCGCTTCCACTTCCCGGATCTGAAGGGTCTCCCATGCATTCCAAAGCTCCGCGCGAGAACATCGACGAGTCAAAGCTGACCGTCAGCAAGCCCAAGACCAAGGCTGTCGGCATCCCGGCCGTTGCCAACGCGTTGAAAATTTCGCTGGAACAGATGGGACCGCTTCGCAGTGTCCAGACCCTGCTGGCAGTGAACCAGCTGGACGGGTTCGACTGCATGGGCTGCGCCTGGCCCGAACATGAAAAGCGCAATGCAGCGGAATTCTGCGAGAACGGGGCCAAGGCAGTGGCCGAGGAAGCCACCCGTCGCCGTGTCACGCCGGAATTTTTTGCCCGCCACTCCATTGCCGAGCTCAAGACCCGCGATGACTTCTGGCTGGGTCAACAGGGCAGGCTCACGCACCCGATGTACCTGGACGAAGGCGCTTCCCACTACAGGGCCATTGACTGGGACGACGCTTATGACCTCATGGCCGAGGAGCTGCGGGGCATGGAACACCCTGACGAAGCGGTCTTCTACACTTCCGGCCGGACCTCCAATGAGGCGGCCTTCGTGTACCAGCTTTTGGTGCGCGGCCTGGGCACCAACAACCTCCCGGACTGCTCCAACATGTGCCACGAATCCTCCGGCTCCGCGCTGGTGGAAACCATTGGCATCGGCAAGGGCTCTGTCAGCCTGACGGACCTGGAAACGGCGTCGCTGATCTTCGTGGCCGGCCAGAACCCCGGCACCAACCACCCGCGCATGCTCAGTGCTTTGGAAAAGGCGAAGAAGAACGGCGCCATCATCGTGTCCGTCAACCCCCTTCCCGAAGCCGGGCTCCTGCACTTTGAAAACCCACAGCACGTGGCCGGCATGATTCAGGGGACCCAGCTGACGGACGACTTCCTGCAGATCCGGGCCGGCGGGGATCAGGCCCTCTTCCAAGGATTGGGCAAGTACCTGCTGGAAGCCGAAGCTGCGGGACGGAACACCCCGGGCCTGCGCACTGTGCTGGACCATGAATTCATCGACAACCACACCGTGGGTATCGACGACTACCTGCGGTTCCTGGAGAAGGTGGAGTGGGATGACATCGTGGAGGCAACCGGCCTGACCTTGGATCAGATCCATTCGACGGGTGAGCGGCTGCTCGCCTCCAGTGCCACCATCGTGTGCTGGGCCATGGGACTGACACAGCACAAGCATTCTGTCCCTACCCTGCGCGACGTGGTCAACGTCCTGCTGCTCCAAGGCAACATCGGCAAGCCCGGAGCCGGCGTATGCCCCGTGCGCGGCCACTCGAACGTCCAAGGCGACCGCACCATGGGCATCTTCGAGAAAATGCCTTCGACGTTCCACGACCGGCTGGACCAGGAATTCGAGTTCCGCTCTCCCCGGGAGCACGGCTATGACACCGTGGCAGCCATCCGCGCCATGCGGGACGGGAAAGTCCGCTTCTTCATGGGCATGGGTGGCAACTTCGTCAGGGCAGCCCCGGATTCGGACGTAACTGAACTGGCGCTGGCCAACACCCGGCTGAGTGTCCAGATCTCCACCAAACTGAACCACTCGCACCTGTCCACCGGACGCCGGGCGCTGATCCTGCCCACACTCGGCCGCACCGAGAAGGACACCCAACGCACCGGCGATCAACGCGTCACCGTGGAGGACTCCATGAGCGCTGTGCACGCATCACGGGGACGGCTCAAGCCCGCCAGCGACCACCTCCACTCGGAAGTGGCGATCGTCTGCAATCTGGCCCACAGGCTCTTTACTGATGGGAATGCCCGCCTGCCCAACACACCGCAGGCGTCGTGGCTGGCCATGCGGGACGATTACACCCTGATCCGCAAACACATCGAAGCCGTGTTCGACGGATTTGAGGACTTCGAAGCGCGGATCCAACATCCGGGCGGCTTCGTGCTGCCACACCCGCCACGCGATGCCAGGAAGTTCGACACCGCCTCCGGGAAAGCACACTTCACGGGCAACGCCCTGGAGTTCATCAAGATCCCGCCTGGCCGGCTGGTCCTCCAAACCCTGCGCTCCCACGACCAGTACAACACCACCATCTATGGCAAGGACGACCGCTACCGTGGCATCCATGGCGGCCGGCGCGTAGTCCTCGTGAACGCGGAGGACATCAGCGGGCTCGGCTTTGCCGACGGGGACATGGTCCACCTGATCTCCGAGTTCGAGGGAACCGACAGACGGGCCGAGAACTTCCGCATCGTGTCCTATTCGACGCCGAAGGGTTGCGCGGCCGCGTACTACCCCGAAACCAACGTCCTTGTGCCCCTCGATTCCGTAGCGGATACGAGCGGAACGCCCACCTCAAAGTCGGTGATCATCCGGCTGGAAAAGGCATAGATCCATAACAAGATTCCCACCCGTCTAATTTTCCACGTGTCCAATGGTCCGTGAATGGTGCTTCGGTGCCTGAAACCTGGGGAGGTATTTCCTCATCGAAGCACCGCTTTCGGATCATTGGGCAGCACTTTGCAGCAACAGCCAAAGAATAGGGAGTGACCATGTCAGGAAACAGAGCAGTCGCCTACAAGGAACCCGGTGTCGTTGAAATCATCGACACTGACTACCCAACGTTTGAGCTCAAGGACGGACCGGGCGTCAACCCGGCAAACGTCGGGCGGAAGGTGCCGCATGGCGCGATCCTCCGGACGGTAACCACCAACATCTGCGGTTCGGACCAGCACATGGTCCGGGGCCGCACCACAGCTCCGCAGGACCTGGTCCTCGGCCACGAAATCACCGGCGAAGTGGTGGAGGTTGGCCCCGACGTCGAGTTCATCAAGGTGGGCGACATCGTCTCGGTACCGTTCAACATCTCCTGTGGCCGCTGCCGCAACTGCAAGGAGCAAAAGACCGGCATCTGCCTCAACGTCAACCCTGACCGCCCGGGCAGCGCCTACGGCTACGTGGACATGGGAGGCTGGGTGGGCGGACAGGCCGAGTTTGTGCTGGTTCCCTACGCCGACTGGAACCTTCTGCGTTTCCCGGACCGCGATCAGGCACTGGAAAAGATCATGGACTTGACCATGCTCTCGGACATCTTCCCCACCGGCTTCCACGGCGCCGTCACCGCCGGCGTGGGCGTCGGATCCACGGTTTACGTCGCAGGTGCCGGGCCCGTGGGCCTTGCTGCCGCCGTGGGCGCGCAACTGCTGGGCGCCGCCGTCGTGATTGTGGGCGACATGAACGAGGACCGGCTGGCGCAGGCGCGCTCCTTCGGCTGCGAAACCGTCAACGTGTCCAACGGCGATCCCAAGGAACAGATCGCACAGATCCTTGGCGTTCCGGAAGTGGATTGCGGCGTGGACGCAGTTGGCTTCGAAGCCCGCGGTCACGGCAAGGATGCCTCACATGAGGCTCCGGCCACTGTATTGAACTCCCTCATGGACATCACTGCCGCCGGCGGATCCCTGGGTATCCCGGGGCTCTACGTCACCGGCGACCCGGGTGGAATCGACGACGCCGCCAAGCACGGCTCCCTCTCGCTGTCCCTTGGTACCGGCTGGGCCAAGTCCTTGTCCTTCACCACTGGCCAGTGCCCGGTCATGAAGTACAACCGTCAGTTGATGATGGCCATCCTGCATGACAAGGTCCAGATCGCCAAGGCAGTCAACGCCCAAGCGATCCCGCTCGAGGACGCTCCCCGAGGCTACGCCGAATTCGACGCCGGAGCGGCAACAAAGTTCGTGCTGAACCCCAACGGCTACGTGAAGGCGTAGTAAGAACAAATTCAGTACGCACCAACGGATACCGGGGACTGCGCGGCAAGCATGACGGGAAGGCCGTGCAGTCCCCGGTATCTGCTCTTATCAGCACCACCACATCAGGCAGGGGCATCCATGCTCGCACAAGCAATCTTTACCGACGCTCCCAGTCCCCTGGTTTCGGATGAACGAAGGCATGCCCTGACTTGGGCCGAAGCCCGGCAGCTGGCCTACGACTGGGCCGGCCCGCTTCCGTCGTCGAACGTCGCCCTCGGCGAAGCGATCGGGCGCACGTTGACCAGCCCGGTCACTGCCCACCAGGACCTGCCCCATTACGCGTCATCGGCCATGGACGGCTGGGCAGTCAATGGCAGCGGTCCGTGGATCGTCACAGAGTCAGGCCGGACGCTCGCCGTCGGTGAAGCCAGCGTTATTGCCACCGGCGGCTTGATTCCATCCGGTGCCACTGCGGTGCTCCGCAAGGAGAGTGGAGAGGCCTGCGGGGACGCGCACCTCTCAGTCAGGCACGACGCGAAGCCGGGCGAGGCTGCCCCTGGTCGGCACATCCGTCCCGCTGGTGAAGAAGCCTCCGCGGGTGAAGTCCTCATACCCGCAGGAACGGTCCTCAATCCAGCCCACATTGCCCTCGCCGCTGTGGCTGGACACGATCACCTGCCGGTACAGCGCAAGCCGAGGGTCGCCGTCGTACTTACCGGATCGGAGGTGGTGACCTCAGGTGAGCCTGCGCCGGGACGGGTCCGCGACGCATTCGGGCCGCAGCTCGATGCCGTCATTTCGCAATTGGGTGGGACGCCCGGGGGCCAGCTCAGGATTGGCGATTCGTACGAAGAGTGGCTTTCAGCCCTGGGCTGCGCCCCTGATGGACCGCAGCCGGACGTGACCATTACTACCGGCGGAACCGGGAAATCGGGGACAGACCACTTCCGCGACGCCGTTGCGGCACTCGATGGGCGCCTCCTCCTGGACGGGATTGCCATGCGGCCGGGCCATCCGGCAGTGTTGGCGGAACTTCCTGATGGCCGTTTCGTCATCGGATTACCGGGAAACCCGCTGGCCGCCATGATGGCCCTGATGACCCTCGGTGAACCCCTCTTCGCCGCTTTGGGCAGCCGTTCCTTCCAACCGGCCGCGCAGATGGTCTCCGGGGCGGACCTTGACCCCACCCCCGGAAGCACCCGTCTCATACCGTGCACCCTGATCCACGGCCTCGTGTTCCCCGCCTCCCACACTGGGCCCGGGATGATGCGTGGGCTTTCATGGGCGGACGCATACATGGCTGTCCCTCCGGAGGGCGTGGCAGCCGGCTCTCCAGTACCCGTCCTGCCGTTGCCGTGGACAGACCTCCAGCAGCCCCGTTGACCAGCGGTCCGTTGACCATCGCGGGTTCCCTCGGTGTGAAAGGGTCCGTGCAAAACTCCGTCTAGGATGAGGACAGACTAGGGGTGCAGGCCGGACAGAGCGATCAGCCCGGGGCGGCCTGCCTGGACAACGACACGAGGCACCATGGCCGCACGCAACAACCCGGACATCGACAAGGACGCAGACGCCCAAGGCGGCGGCGTCCAATCTGTGGACCGGGCGCTCCAGATCCTGGAAATCCTGGCTCGCCAAGGTGATGCCGGAGTCAGTGAAATCGCCGAAGAAATGGGCGTCCATAAATCCACCGTGTCCAGGCTGGTGGGCTCCTTGGTCAACCGCGACATCGTCCGGCAGAACAGTGAACGCGGCAAGTACCAGCTGGGCTTTGGGATCCTCCGCCTGGCCTCTTCCATCCCCGGCCGACTCAGTGTGGTGCATGAGGCACGCGGAGTCCTGGAGGCGCTGGCGGCCGAATACAAGGAGACCGTCAACCTGGCCGTGCTGAGGTCGAACTACGCGGTAAACGTGGACCAGGCGATGGGACCGTCGACGCTTGCCACCTACGACTGGGTCGGCAGCCTGACACCCCTGCACGCCACGTCCAGCGGCAAGGTTCTTCTTGCTGCACTGACGGCCGACGAGAGAAGCCAGGTCCTCAAAACGGTGGGCCTGCCCGCGCGTACGCCCCGTACCGTGACGAACCGTGGAGAGCTGGAAAAGCAGCTGCTGGACGTGGCCCGCAGAGGGTATGCCACAGTGCACGAAGAGTTCGAAATCGGCCTCACGGCCGTTGCCGTGCCCATCTACAACCACGCGGGAAGCGTCATTGCCGCGGTGAGCATCTCCGGCCCCGCGTTCCGCTTCTCACCCGAGGACCAGCCAGGGCTCATTGACGGTCTCCGCGAGGCCGGGCTGACCATCAGCGACCGAATGGGCTACAGGCGCCGCTAGCGCGACCACGCATCGGCCAACACTCCGGGATGGCGTTCGCCGGCATAACGCCCGCTGCTCCAAGCACCCCAAGGTGACGCGCTATTTGCAACGTCATCCATGATACGCAACGCGTATGCTTCCAGCCAATTGATATATCAATCTGCCGTTAAAGAGTGAAAATCCCTTGACTTTGGATGTGACGGAGAGCACTCTGTTGCATAGTGCGGATGTTGTTGATTCCTGCGGAACACGCTTTCGGGGCGTGGAAGGACGATTCAACCGCCCGCCCCACGAACCAGAAGAGGTGCATCATCGCTATCGCCTGCCCACTCCGTGACCGCGCACTCGGGGAGGCGCCACGGCCCGCCATGACCATCGGATCGGAGGAAGACCCAACCTTCCCACCAGTCCATTCACCAAGGCCTCGTAGAAATGCAGGCTCATGACACGCCGAGCAAAGGACCCGCTCATGGCTATAAACAGTGACACAAAACCGCTAACACCCGACGAATTACCTGCCAATGATCACGTGGCGGGTACCCCGGCCGCAGCCAGCCCCGCCCACGCGGAGAACCCTGAAGCAGTCATCAGCGTCTCCCCCGACGACACCAACTTGGCCGCCCTCAACGCTGAGGACGGAGGCGCAGAGCCCCTCTCCGATTCTGTAGAACACGAACAGATCATGGAAGAGCTGCGCCATGCCAAGACCGAGCAGGCCGTTTCGGCCCGCCGAAACCGCAAACTTACCCTCGACAAAGTCACCTTCGGGATCACGGGCGCCATCGCCGTCGCCTTCGTGGTCTGGGGCTTTGTTGGAAGGGACAGCCTTTCTGAAACTTCGAAAGGCGCCCTCAACTGGGTCATGGAATACACGGGCTGGCTCTTCATGGTCCTCGCCTCGTTGTTCGTGATCTTCGTCCTCTGGCTCGCACTCGGAAAATTCGGCAACATCCCGCTGGGCAAGGACGGCGAGAAGCCCGAATTCCGCACCATCTCCTGGGTGGCCATGATGTTCGCCGCCGGCATGGGCATCGGGCTCATGTTCTATGGTGTGGCTGAACCGCTGTACCACTACATCTCGCCACCACCAGGAACAGTGGACGGCCGCACACCGGCAGCCATCCAGACTGCCATGGCCACCTCCATCTTCCACTGGACCCTGCACCCTTGGGCCATGTACGCAGTAGTCGGCATCGCCATGGCTTACGGCACCTACCGTCTGGGCCGCAAGCAACTGGTTTCCGCGGCCTTCACCTCGCTCTTTGGCATCCGCATGGTGGAAGGGCCGCTCGGCAAGTTCATCAACATCCTGGCCATCTTCGCCACGCTTTTCGGAACTGCCGCCTCGCTGGGCCTCGGTGCACTCCAGATCGGTAGCGGCATGACCTCCAACGGCTGGCTGGGCGAGATCGGCACTCCCGTGCTGGTGGTCATCGTCGCGATCCTGACCTTCTGCTTCGTGGCATCAGCCGTTTCAGGCATCAGCCGCGGCATCCAGTGGCTGTCCAACATCAACATGGTCCTGGCCGTTGTCCTCGCTCTCATTGTGTTCGTGGCCGGGCCGACACTGTTCATCCTCAACCTGATCCCCTCCGCCGTGGGTGACTACGCCCGGGATTTGGCTGAAATGTCCTCCCGCACCGAGGCCGTGGGAGACGACTCCCTGCGCAGCTGGATGACCAGCTGGACCATCTTCTACTGGGCCTGGTGGATCTCCTGGACGCCCTTCGTGGGAATGTTCATCGCCCGCATCAGCCGTGGACGCACCATCCGCCAGTTCGTCACCGGCGTGCTGCTGGTGCCGAGCGTAGTCAGCGTGATCTGGTTCGGGATCTTCGGCGGTGCTGCCTTCCACGTTCAGCAGGAGGCGGACAAGGCCGGAACTCCCGGGCTGGTGACCATGGTGGACGGCGCCCCCTCCATCAACTTCGACGGCGCCCTCTTCGACTTGGTAAAGAACCTGGGCATGCCCGGCTGGCTGACCGCAGCCGTCATTGTCCTGGCCATGGTCCTGGTGGCGATCTTCTTCGTCACCGGTGCCGACGCGGCTTCCATCGTGATGGGATCCCTCAGCTCCAATGGTGCTGAGCACCCGCGTCGAGGAGTCGTGATCTTCTGGGGAAGCCTCACCGGTGCAGTGGCAGCGGTCATGCTGCTTGCAGGCGGCGATAAACCCTCGGAAGCGTTGTCCGGGCTGCAAAGAGTGACCATTGTGGCTGCCCTGCCTTTTGTGATCGTCATGCTGCTGCTCTGTTTCGCCTTGGTCAAGGACCTTCGCCGCGATCCCCTGCAATTGCATAAACGCCTGGCCACCTCGGTGGTGGAACGAGCCATCCGGACCGGGGTGGAACAACACGGCGGCGTTCAGTTCGACCTCGTCACCAGGCACGATTGCGCCGAAAAGTGCACGGAATCCGATTGCGCCGGGGGAACACCGACGGGAACCATCCCCCTGGTTGGCAAACCACCTCAGGACCCAGACACCAAGTAACCCGGTTTCCGGCCAACACCCATTCACGCATCAGGAAGGTCCACCATGCCCAACACGTCTGCCCCAGGCACCCTCCGCCTCAACACCCAGGCAAGTCGCAATGCCCGAGCCAGCGAGGATGTGAGCCTCACCTTGGACTCATCCAAGCCAATGACAGTCCGGATTGAGGTTGACCACTGCCCGTGTGGATCGGAACACAACAGGGCCGGCTCGTACGTCGACAGTGACTTCGGCCGCTAGGCCTCACCACAACACTCCGCAACACAACAAAGCAGGCGCCGGATCCCGGCGCCTGCTTTGTTGTTGCTACTGCTTTGTTGTTGCTACTGCCAAAACCCTAAGGCTTATTTGGGCATCAGCACCGAGTCGATCAGGTAAACCGTCGCGTTGGCAGTCTGGACGCCACCGCAGATCACGTTGGCTCCGCCGTCAACCGTGAGGGCATCCTTGGTGCCGGCAACCGTCACTTCGCCACCCTGGACAGTCTTGTGGGTGCCGACGATCTGGTCCGGGGTCAGCTGACCGGGGACTACGTGGTAGGTGAGAATCTTGCTCAGCAGGGCATCGTCCGTCTTGAGCGTCTCGATTGTTGCGGGGTCGATCTTGGCGAAGGCATCGTCAACCGGTGCGAACACCGTGAATTCGCTGCCGTTCAGGGTGGAAACCAGGTCCACCTTGGGGTTGAGCTTGCCTGACACAGCGGCGGTCAGGGTCTTGAGCAGCGGGTTGTTCGATGCTGCTACGGCTACCGGGTCCTGGGCCATGCCCATGACCGAACCGGCACCGTCCGGAACCTGTGCGGCGTAACCGGCGCAGCCGGGGCCCACAAGGTTAGCGGCCGGATCCATGGCGGCGCTGCTCATGGAGGCCGACGGCGAAGCAGACGGCATGGCCGACGACGACTCCGGCGCGGAGGACGGAGCTGCCGACGAGGATGAAGGTGTGCTCGAACCACCACAGGCAGTGAGTCCGAGAAGGGCGGCTGCAGTGAGGCCAACGAAGGCGAGGGCGGGGCGCTTTGTGGACAACATGTCATTCTCCTTGTTTTTGGAACCAGGGCGTTGGATCCATCGGGTGGTGGGACACGGGCTGCAGGTGCGGCTTTTGCTACACCGGCGGTTTGTGTCTCACCAGCTATTCGGAGGATGGGACGGGGTGGATGGGTCCGGATTGAAAAAGTTTTTTAAACCAGCGATACCCACCCCACCGCGGCCCCTCGACAGCCGCCGCTCCGCCTTTAGAAGTACGGCTTGGTGATCAGCTCCAGCGCGTGACCGGCGGGGTCTTTGAAATACACGCCGCGGCCGCCGTGTTCGGTGTTTGTCTCGCCCGGGCGGGTCATCTGCGGATCCGCCCAATGTTCGACGCCGGCACTCACCAGACGCTCATAGGCGCGGTCGAAGTGCTGGTCATCAACCAGGAATGCGTAGTGCTGCATCTGGATCTCGACCGGCGGCTCGGCGAATTGCAGCATCACCCCGCCGTCCAGCGTGAGGTTGGTGAAGGGCCCCCAGCCTGGGGCTTCCTCAGCTTCAAGGATGGAACGATAGAACTCGGCTGACGCCGTGCGGTCGAGGGACGCGATGATGGTGTGGTTGAACAACGCGGGCATGCGGAACTCCTTTGTATGCGGGGTTATGTCGATGGGCTGAAGGGTTCATCGATCCACAAGGAGGCGCCCGCGGGGCAACACCACGGTGGGCGCCGCAGCGCGTCAGAGGTCGGCCGGGTAGCCGATCCGTGCAGGGCAGAAGCCCGATCCGGTCATCACGTCCGCAAGTCTAGCTGAGGGGCTCAACCCAATGACAAGATGGGCGCCATGGCAATCGAAGTGCGGCCCGCGACGGTGTTCGATGACGTGAAAGCCCTTGTTGGGCCCAAGAGCCCCGACTCCAATGTGTGTTGGTGCCTGAGTTACAGGATCCCCTCCAAACTCAACCAAGAACTCCAGAGGCAGGACCGTGGAAAGTTCGTGAAGAAGCTGGTGGCCGAGGACCCTCCTCCCGGCGTTTTGGCGTACGACGGCGACGAAGTGGTGGGGTGGGCAGCTGTCCACCCCCGCGCGGACACCACTTTCGCGAAGAACCGGAAGATCCCCCACGTTGACGACGCCGAGGTGTGGTCGGTCTGGTGCATCCGCGTCAGGCCCGGGCATCGCGGCAAAGGCATCTCCCATGAACTCCTGCGCGGCGCCATCGACTTCGCCAAGAGCCACGGCGCCCCGGCCATCGAGGGCTATCCCGTGGACAATAAGGGCGGCAAGGTTGATCTGACCATGGCCTACGTAGGCACGCGGAAGCTCTTCGAGAAGGCAGGTTTCAAGAAGGTAGCTGAGACGACCTCCGTGCTCAACGGTTTCCCCCGGGTGCTGATGCGCCTGGATCTCAGCTAGCCGCCCTGCAACCGGGCCGTCATTCGGTGCGCCTCCTCGAGCAACAGCTTGCCGAGGAATTCCTGGCGGTCCGGACGGAACCGGGGTTCAATTCCCGTCAAGGAAAGTGCCCAGGCCGGCCGGCCCTGCTGGTCAAAGACGGCGGCGCCCATGCCCCAACTGCCTTCCAGGATCAGCCCGGGATTAACGGAGAAGCCCGCCAGCCGGGTCTGAGAAAGGTTACTCCGCACCACGTCCGCAGGATGCCCTCCAGCAAAGTCGCCCGCATGCGACGGCCAATCCGCCAGCAGCGACTCCTGTTCTTCGGAAGACAGGAAAGCCATGATGGCTGTGCCCGCTGACGCCACTCCCAGCGGGAAACGCACACCTTCGTGGAGTACGAATGAACGCACCGGAAACGAGCCCTCTTCCCGCAGGACACATACGGTTTCGTTCCCGCGGCGGATGGAAAAGAATGCGCTCTCGCCCGTCTCCGCAGCGAGCCTGCGCAGGGACGGCCGGGCAATGTCCTCCATGGGAAAGCGAGCCGCGGCCACCGATCCCAGCAGGAAGATCTCCGGTCCCAATACCCACTTTCCGGAGGCGGAATCATGTTCCAGCAAACCCTCTGCGGCCAAGGACGTCAGCAGCCGGTGAACCGTTGGCCTGGTCAGCCCGGATTCGCGCACCAAGCCCGCCAACGACGTGCCCTCGGGCTTCCGACCCACCAGGCGCAGTAACAAGGCCACTCGGCCCACTACTTGGGCTCCTTGTACTGCCACGGCATCCTCCTGGAGAATTCATCCACAATATGGACAGCTTCAAGCGTAGCGTCCACACCGTGAGTAGCCAACACCATTGATCGTTGACCACCCACCCGAAGAAACCTAGGCTCCAGTACAGAGGCAACGAGTCCACAAAGTGGATACCATCCAGCCACACTCAACGAGGAGTCCAGAATGTCCATAATCCACGCGAGCGCAGCCCAGGCGCTCCATGACCTGATGGCAGACGGCATGATCATCGCCGTCGGCGGTTTTGGCCTGAGCGGCATCCCCGCAGACCTGATCGACGCCGTCCGGGAGTCGGGCGCCAAGGACCTCACCATCGTCTCGAATAACATGGGCGTGGACGGCAAGGGCCTGGGCGTCCTGATTGAGGCGGGCCAGGTCCGGAAGGTCATCGCGTCCTATGTCGGCGAGAACAAGCTTTTCGCCGAGCAATACCTGGCCGGGCAGCTCGAGGTCGAGTTCACGCCGCAGGGCACGCTGGCCGAGCGCCTCCGCGCCGGTGGCGCGGGCATCCCTGCCTTCTACACGCGGACGGGTGTGGGCACCTTGGTTGCCGAAGGCAAGCCTCTGGAAGAGTTCGACGGCGTCACGTACGTCCGCGAGCGCGCCATCACCGCCGACGTCGCGCTGGTCCATGCCCACACGGCAGATACAAACGGCAACCTGATTTACCGCTATACCGCACGGAACTTCAACCCCGTGGTCGCCACCGCAGGCAAGGTGACCATCGCCGAGGCCGAAGTCATTGTGCAGCCGGGCGGGCTGGACCCCAACCACATCGTCACTCCGGGCGTCTACGTCCAACGGCTGGTGCAGGCGACCGATCGCGTCAAAGACATCGAACAGCGTACGGTCCGGTCGCGACGCGAATCCCTCACTGTTTAGAAACAAAGGAGCATTCACCATGGCATGGACACGCGACCAGATGGCCGCCATCGCGGCCGAAGAATTGAACGACGGCGACTACGTCAACCTCGGCATCGGCATCCCCACGCTGGTGGCCAACAACCTGCCCGACGGCGTGCGGGTGGTTCTCCAGAGCGAGAACGGCCTGCTCGGCATGGGCCCCTTCCCCTATGAAGGGGACGAAGACGCCGACCTTATTAACGCAGGCAAGCAGACCGTCACCATCACCCCCGGCGGGAGCATCTTCGATTCCGCAACGTCGTTCGGCATGATCCGCGGCGGGCACGTGAAGGTGGCCATTCTGGGTGCCATGCAGGTCTCCGGCTCCGGCGACCTCGCCAACTGGACCATCCCCGGCAAGATGGTCAAGGGAATGGGCGGAGCCATGGACTTAGTGGCCGGGACACCGCGCGTCGTGGTCCTCACAGAGCACAATGCCAAGGACGGCACGGCCAAGATCGTCAGCGAATGCACCCTGCCCTTGACCGGGCTCGGATGCGTTGACCGGATCATCACGGACCTCGCCGTTTTCGATATCGAAGAAACGCACGACGGCGGCACCCGCCTTCTGCTGACCCGCCTCGCGCCCGGCGTCACGGTGGAGGAGATCCGCAGCAAGACGGACGCGGAGTTCGCGGAAGCGCACACGTCTGAAGAACACACGCTTGAAGGAGCCAACGCATGAGCCTGAAAGACCAGTTCGGCAAGGACATCCTGCTCACGGGATGGGGACACAGCAAGTTCGGCAAGCTGACGGACGACACCCTGGAATCACTAATTGTCCAGGTTGCGGGGGAAGCAATCAGCAACTCCGGGCTCGACCCCAAGGACATCGACGAGATCTACCTGGGCCAGTTCAATTCCGGCATGCAGCCCCTGGGATTCACGTCGTCCCTGGCGCTCCAACTCTCAGCGGACCTGGGCAATGTCCCGGCCACCCGCACTGAGAACGCCTGCGCTTCAGGATCCGCGGCGTTCCAGCAGGGCGTGAAAGCAGTGCTCGCCGGAACAGCACGCAACGTTTTGGTGATCGGCGCAGAGAAAATGACCGACGCCGGCGCAGATGTGGTGGGAGCAGCCCTCCTCGGTGCTTCGTATGAAATGGCCGGCAAGGCATCCAGCACCGGATTCACGGGCTTGTTCGCAGAGGTGGCCAAGCATTACGGGAAGCGCTACGGGTCCAGCATCGACGCTGAAAAGTACCCCGGTGGCCTCGGCGACATCCTCGGTTCCATCGCCGCCAAGAACCACCACAACGGCATGGACAACCCGTACGCCCAGATGCACCGCGACTTCGGCGTAGAGTTCTGCCGGACTATTTCCGACAAGAACCCCATGGTGGCCGAGCCCTTGCGCCGCACGGACTGTTCGCCGGTATCGGACGGTGCCGCCGCCGTCGTGCTCTCAACGTCGGCAACCGGGGGCGCAACCGCACCTGTGCGCTTGGCTGGTTTTGGCCACGCGAACGACTTTTTCCCGGCAGAGAAGCGCGATCCCACCGAATTCGCCTCCACCAGGGCGTCGTGGGAGCGCGCCTTCACCATGGCGGGCGTCGGCATCGAGGGGTTGGATTTCGCCGAGGTGCACGACTGCTTCACCATCGCCGAGCTCATCATGTACGAGGCCATGGGGCTGACACCGCGCGGCGAAGGCAGCCGTGCCGTCCAGGAGGGTTGGGTCTACAAGGACGGCAAGCTGCCCATCAACGTTTCCGGCGGCCTGAAAGCGAAGGGCCACCCCGTCGGCGCCACAGGTGTCTCGCAGCACGTCATCTCGGCCATGCAACTGAGCGGAACCGCAGGGGACATGCAACTGCCCAACGCGCGCCGCGGTGCCGTGCAGAACATGGGCGGCGTGGGCATCGCGAACTACGTGAGCGTGCTGGAGTCTGTCTAACCCCGGATCAGCGCCGCGATCTCCGCAAACCCGAGCCGCTCTGCGTTCTGCAGGGCGGTTCGGCCTTGGGGGTCACGGATATCCGGGTTGGCTCCCGCAGCGAGGAGCTGCCGGACCACGTCCTGCTGGTTGGGTCCGCCGTTGTTGAGCAGGATGGCTTCCTGCATGGCGGTCCATCCCAGGTTGTTCACGTGGTCCACAGGAACGCCCGCCGCGATGAGGATGCGCACAGTGTCCGTGTGCCCGTGTTCGCTCGCCGGGATCAGGGCAGTGCCGCCGTATCGGTTGATGCTGCGAACATCCGCCCCGGCACCCAACGTCAGCTGAAGGACCTCGTTGAATCCTTCGGCTCCCGCGTAGAGGAACGCTGAGTCCTGGATGTCATCCTTCGCGTTGACGTTGCCACCGGCCGCGATCAGTTCACGGACCTTCACAACATCGTTGGCTTTCGCGGCGAGGATCAGGAGACGGTCGGTTTTGATCTGGGCCTCCGGTGACAGTTGGGGCGGCGCGGCAGCCGACGACGCCGGGCCAGGGCCCACGCTCGACGGTGCGGCTGAGGTGGGAGCTGCTTGAGTCGGGCTCGGGCTGGAAGGCTGCGCGCCGGACGGCGGGGCTGTCGCCGTCGTACATCCGGACAGCAGCGCGAGCACCAGCAATCCCGCCCCAACCACGGGAGTTTTTGTACAGAAAACGCCCCTAAAACGCTTCCATAAGGGCGGTATCTGTACAAAAACTCCACGAGGATTCATGGCTACTTCGCTGCCACGGCCAAGGCCTCAGCGCCGGCGGTGGCGCAGGCTTCGTCCAGGGCACCGTCCGGTGCTCCACCCACGCCGATGCCGGCCACCGAAACACCGTTGACCTTCAGCGGGACGCCACCGGCCAGGAACAGGGTGCCGGGGAGGTCGGCAATCGAGGGTCCGTTGCCATTGATGCGCTTGGCCAGTTCACTGGTGGGAGCACCGAACGCAGCCGCCGTGTACGCCTTCTGCTTGGCCGCCTCAATGGTGTGCTCGGCGGCGTTGTCACCACGGAGGAGCGCCTGGACGGTGCCGAACCGGTCCACCAGGGCAACTGTCACGAAAGGCAGTTTGTCAGCCTGGCACTTGGCGAGCGCGGCGTTCACGGCCTTGCTCGAAGCTCCCACGGTGATGCGGTTCTGGGCCACGACGTTCTCCGGTGCAGGCTGAACGTCGGCTGCGACCTTGACGGGGGCGGCAACCGGCGCGGCGGCAGGCGCAACGGCATTGGCCACGGCTGTAACACCGCCGGTAAGCAACAGTGCTCCGGCTGCGGCGGCGGCAATCATCTTGTTGGACTTCTTCACAGAGTTCTCCTCGTAGTAAGCATCGGGTACATCTCCATGCTCCCGGGACGGAACCGCTGCGGCATCGGCCCGAAGCAGGCCACGGCCTCATACCTTCCGCCAGCGGTATCAGCCAAAAGGTGGAGAGACCAATGAACGCGGGGCATCTAGCATGGGAAGAACGCCCTCTACAGAATCGGAAACGGGAACCACGCATGCCAGCAGCCGCGCCACGGCCGGACACAAGCAGCCGGATCGACGGCCGCATCGACGCCGTCGTGCACTCGGGCTTTGCCGTCCTGATGGTCGCTTCGGCGGTCCGCTACGTCATGCGGCACTCCCCCGCGGACAACCTCTGGACCGTGGCGTTGGCAGCAGCAGTCTGTGCGCTGTACACCGTGACCGCGCTCCTGGCCCATCGGCGGCAACCCGGCGAACGCAGGCACCAGCTGTGGTTGGCATGGATGATCGCTTTGGTTGCAGCGTGGGCCGCGTTGGTGGTGGTCGCCCCGAGCTTCGCGTGGTGTTCCTTCGCCATCTTCTTCCTCACCCGGACGGCCTTCCGCGGGCCGGCCGCGTATGTGGCGGGCGGCGCAACAGTGGCCGCCACCGCCGTCGGACTCTTCCGGATGAGCGAGTGGACGGACGTTGCCATGCTCCTGGGCCCGCTCGCCGCCGGTGCCATGCTCACGTTGATCTATGACAAGGTCGAGCGCGGCCAGGAGCAGCTTGCCGCAAGCGAACGGGAGGCCGGCATCGCCGCGGAACGCGAGCGTGTTTCCCGCGAAATCCACGACACCGTCACCCAAGGCCTGGCTAGCAGCCTGCTCCTCCTGGAGGCAGCACAGCGGTCCTGGCCCGATGCTGCGAACCCTGACGTGCGCAAGGCAACCGATGTGCTGCGACGAAACCTCGCCGACACCCGCAGCCTGGTTCACGAACTCTCCGCCCCGGGCCTGGAGGCCGCGCCCCTCCCCGAGGCGCTGGAACATGCGGCCCGTCAGTACGTCGATGCCATCCGGGTCCAAGTCACCGGAGACCCGAGGCTCCTTCCCTCCGAGGTACGGCACGCCCTTCTGCGCGTGACCCAGAGCGCCGCGGCCAACATCAAGCTGCACGCCAGTGCCGACCACGCCAGCGTGACGCTTGGGTACCTTCCGGATGCGGTGACCTTGGACGTATTCGACGACGGTCGCGGCTTTGATCCCGCAGCGCTGCCATCGCCGTCGGAAAAGGGCGGTTACGGGCTGAGGGCCATGCGGCAACGGGTGGAACAGTTGGGCGGAGAATTGTCGGTGGAAAGCGCGCCGGGAGAAGGCACCATTATCGCGGCGCAGCTGCCTGTCAGCCCGCCGGCCAGTTCTTCCAAGGAGGCCCTGTGACCACCATTTCCGTGGTGCTCGTGGACGACCACACCGTAGTCCGGAGCGGACTCAAGGCGCTTCTGGGCACCCAACCTGATATCGCCGTCGTCGGCGAAGCCGCATCCGGTGAGGAAGCGCTCGAAGTGGCCCAGCAGCACGCACCCGACGTCGTCCTCATGGACCTTGCCATGGGCGCAGGGATGGACGGCATCGAAGCCATCAAACAGCTCCGCCAGCGCCGACCCAAGCAGGCAGTCATCGTGTTCACCACCTATGACTCCGATGCCGACATCGTCCGTGCCGTGGACGCAGGCGCCATGGGCTATTTGCTCAAGGACGCAGCGCCGGCAGAGATCTTCGCAGCGGTCCGTGGCGCTGTGGAGGGTAAGAGCGTGATGAGCGCGCCAGTGGCCTCGCGCCTGTTCCAACAGCTTCGAAATCCGGACGAGATCCTCACCCCGCGCGAAGCCGAACTGCTCAGCCTGCTGACCGAGGGCCTCAGCAACCGCGATCTCGGGAAACGCCTGTTCATCTCCGAGGCAACCGTCAAAACCCACCTCGCCCATATCTACGCCAAACTGGGTGTCGAGACACGGGCTGCAGCAATTGCCACAGCTATCCGGCGCGAGGGGATGCGGTAGGACACGTGGTTGGCTACGCTGACCGTATGTCGGACGCAGCGGATCGAAAATTGTTCAAGACCCCGGGAACGGCTTTGATCGTCAGGGGTGTCCTCGCCATCGTTTTTGGCCTGTTAATCCTGGCTTTGCCAAGCGCCACGGCGTTCGTTGTGGTTGTGATGTTCGGGTTCTTCGCGATCATCGACGGCATCACCAGCCTGGCCCATTACTTTTATGACCCCGCGGGCCGGTCACGGTGGTCGATTGCCGGTGGCCTCATCTCGATCGCTGCCGGCATCCTGGCCATCGCCTGGCCCGGGATCACGGCAGCGGCCGTAGGCGTCCTCATCGGGTTGTGGGCCCTCGTGCTCGGGCTCTCACAGATTGTCTTGTCCTTGGCTGCCAGGAACTTCGTCAGCAACTGGGGGCTCTGGTTCCTGACCGGGCTCATCACCACGGTGTTCGGGATTGTGGTGCTGGTGAATCCGGGCCTCGGCTTCCTGGGCGTGGTGTGGATGCTGGCAGGGTTCGCGATCCTGACTGGCCTGCTGCTCATTGCCTCAGGCATCGGGCTGCGCAAACTGGCCGATACCCGGCCGTTGTATGGCCACTAGTATCCCGGTAAAAAGCCGTGAGGGGATGCGCTCAGCGCCAAGTTCGGTAAGTTAGTGGCTGTGAAGATAGCTACCTGGAATGTGAACTCCCTCCGCGCCCGTGCCGACCGCGTTGAAGCCTGGCTTGAGCGCAGCGACTGCGATGTCCTGGCCATCCAGGAAACCAAATGCAAGGACGAGAACTTCCCGTGGGAGCTCTTTGAGCGCATGGGGTACGAGGTTGCACACTTCGGCGTCAACCAGTGGAACGGGGTGGCCATCGCATCCCGTGTGGGTTTGGACGATGTGGAGCGCACCTTCCTGGACCAGCCGGCATTCGGCAAGGCAGGCAAGGACCCCGCCCAGGAAGCGCGTGCCATTGCAGCCACCTGCGGCGGCATCCGGATCTGGAGCCTCTACGTTCCCAACGGCCGCTCGTTGGACGACGAACACATGCCGTACAAGATCAAGTGGCTCGACGTCCTGCAGGGCCACGCAGCCGAGTGGGTCAAGTCCGACTCGACCGCCCAGATCGCACTTATGGGTGACTGGAACATCGCCCCGTTCGACGACGACGTGTGGGACATCGAGCTGTTCCGCACCAACAACTACACCCACGTCTCCGAACCCGAGCGCGCCGCCTTCCACGCCTTCGAAGCCGCCGGGTTCACCGACGTCGTCCGCCCTTACACTCCCGGCCCCGGCGTTTACACCTACTGGGACTACACGCAGCTGCGTTTCCCCAAGAAGGAAGGCATGCGCATCGACTTCTGCCTCGCGTCCCCGGCGCTGGCATCGCGTGTCACAGGTGCCTCCATCGACCGTGAGGAACGCAAGGGCAAGGGCGCCTCGGACCACGCTCCCGTGATGGTGGAGCTCGCAGACTAAGAACACGCTCACCGCGAAGAAAGGGGACGGCTGGACATGACTGGAAACCTGTATCGGGGCCAGGCAGGACTGCCGTTCTCTTCGTCGCTGCGCATTTATGAGCCGCTCGAAGCGTTCCCGCCCGAACAGCAGCGCCAACTCGTGGCGGAGGGCGGCAAGATAGGTTCCCGGGCCGCCGTCGAAAATGCGGAGCTGCAGGCCTCGCTGGGCCGCATCACGCGGTCCGGCGGCGATCCTTTCCCTACTGGCCGAACGGACCTGGTCCGCATGACGCGGGTGCCCGCCGGGCGGCATGCCGCCGGGGCGGATAAAGAAGATCACGACGCCGGTCGGCTGCTTTACTGCCCCAGCCAACTGGTGATTCGGGCCGGCTTGGCGGCGAACGCGCTCATGGACGGTGTGCATAGTCCGCTGGCCGACCTTCTGATTCCGGTCTCTCAAAGGGATAGGCACCAGGTCAGAATCGATCGCATCAATGCCGGGGAAGACGCCAAGCGCGTCCACACCCGGGCGTCAACATGGGGAATCCCGTTCAGTTGGTTCTCGCTCTTTGCCGAGTCGGACCGCAAGGACGTGGTGGAATCCGAGGGGCGCATTCTGACCGTGCGGGTGTGGACTCCCCTGACGGAGGCCCTGGATCGGGCCCGCTTCGCCGTGGCCCACCTGGCCCTGGCCGCGCCGGACCTGGACATGCTGGATGACCTGACGCAGCTGACGGAATGGCTGGAGCTGTTCCACCTTCAGTCGATGGTTGAGCTGGACTATGGAGCCGTGGCCGACAAGGTGTACCCGGACGAGTCGCCCATGGATGTGCGGCTGGGTATCGAGTGCTTGGCTGAGGGCGACATGACCGGAGCGGCCGCTGCCTACCGCCGGCTCGCGTCGCGGTGGATCCCCATCCGGCAGTTGGCGCGCGCTTCCTAGCTTGGCGGGGCTTGAGGCGCCGAATGGGGCTTGAGGCGACGAATGGGGCTTTAGGCGCTTGGCGGGGCTGTTGTCTCGCGAACGATCAGCTCGTGGGGGGCAACTTCCGAATGCACGGCTTCCGGGTTGCCGTCCAGCTCGTCAAGGAGCATTTTCGTGGCAAGTTCGGCCTGGTTGTCGGGCCGTTGGCCCACGGTGGTCAGGCCAATGGAGGACGAGAAGTCGTGGTCGTCAATGCCGATGACCGAGAGATCCTGCGGCACCCTGACCCCGTGGCGGCCCGCCTCGAAAATAACGCCCATCGCCATCTCGTCCGAAGAGCAGAAGATGGCCGTGGGCTTGCGCCCCGGCTGGCTCCAAAGCCTGTTGAAAGCCTGCTGGCCGCTGGCAACCGTGAAATCGCCCCACTGGTCCCATTCGGGGCGGACTTCCAGCCCGGCGTCGGCCATGACCTCCTGGAAGGCGCGGATCCGCACCCGGGGGACGTCGAAGTTCAGGTCCGTTTCGTCGTCGCCGTGGAGCAGGGCGATGTCCTTGTGGCCCAGGTCCAGGAGGTGCCGCACGGCCGTGGAAGCGGCGTCGTAATCATTGATGCCGATGTAGGCGCAATCTTCAACATGGCCACCCACCACTACCAGCGGGATGTCGATTTTGTGGAGGTGTTCGAGTTCTTCCTCGGTCAAGGACATACACAGGACCAACAATGCATCGATCTGCTTGTAGACCATGGTGGAACTGAAGAGCCGCTCACGGTTGCTGCCGTGGCCACCAAGGTTGAACAGGGAAAGGTTGTACTTGCGGGAATGCAGTTCCCGGTCCGCGCCCTCGATGGCCTTGGAGAAGAACCATCGGCTGACGAAGGGTGCCAGGACGCCGATGGTACGGGTGCGGCCCGTTGCAAGCCCGGACGCCGACGACGACGCCACGTATCCCAGCGAACTGGCAACTTCGAGGATCTTTTCGCGGGTCGCCGGAGACACCCGCGGCAGTCCCCGCACCGCCCGTGAGACGGTCGCCGTCGAGACGCCAGCGGCTGCAGCGACGTCCTCAATACCGACGCCGGTGTGGCCGCCGCGTTGGGACCTACCCGTTGTTCGTGACACAGGCTCCCCTCTCCGGCCGCCGTTGCTCCGCCTTCACCTTAAATGTGGACGGGTGGTTTGCAGCCCTCGGTTACGCGGCATCGTAATGCGCTGCGCAGCCGAGGGCTGCGGTTCCTAGCCCTTGAGGCCGCCGGACAGCAGGCCGCGCACGAAGTAGCGCTGCAAGCCGAAGAACACCAGGAGCGGGATGATGATGGAAACGAATGCCGCCGCCGGGTTCAAGTAGTCCCTGGCGCCGCGCGTACCGGAAATCTCCGCCAAACGCTGCGTAATCGGGGCTACATCCGCTGTTCCACCGGAGAACACCAGGGCCACCAGCAGGTCATTCCAGACCCACAGGAACTGGAAGATCGCCAGGGATGCCAGAGCCGGAACGGAGAGCGGCAGGATGATCCGCCAGAAGATGGTGCTGTGTCCGGCACCATCCACCCTTGCCGCCTCGATGACTTCACCGGGAATTTCGGAGATGAAGTTGTGGAGGAGGAAGATACCCAGCGGAAGACCGAACATGGTGTGGGCGATCCAGAGCTGGGCGTACGAGCCCGCCGGCAGGTGCAGGGTCTGCGTGAAGAACTGCAGGAGCGGAATCAACGCCATCTGGAGCGGGATGATCTGCAGGGCAAAGACGAAGATGAACAGTGCGTCCCGACCCTTGAACTTGCCCCAGGCGAACACGTAGGCAGCCATGGATGCCAGCACCAGCACAAAGATGGTGACCGGGATGACGATCGCTATGGAGTTGACGAAGTACTGGGACAAGTTGGCCGACTGTGAGCCGGCCGGCGTGAGGACGTCCGTGTAGTTCTTGAACGTGAAGTCCCAGTCCACAAAGGCATTCCACCAGCCGTTGGACCGGGGTCCAACTTGCTTGGCAGCCGGCCTGAACGAGGTGACAAACAGACCGAACGTCGGGACGGACCAGACGACTGCGATAACGATCGCTGCCGCTGTTGCCCACTTGGAGGTCAGTTTGGTTTTGACCCTCCGCATGATCGGCTGGGCGTCCTCCGTAGGGTCGGATCCAGGACGCTGCCGGGTGGCCTTCGAGGCCTCTTTCGGGGCTGGCGTGGCTGTCAATGGATCTCCCTTTGCTTGCGAAGGACTCGAGCGTTGTACACGACGATGGGCAGAACCATCAGGAACAGGACCAGCGCCAATGCGGCACCGCGTCCCGGCTCACCTGCGCGGAAGGCCTGTGTGTACATTTCGTTGGCCACAACAGAAGTGTCGTAGTTTCCGGCAGTCATGGTCCGGACGATGTCGAACACCTTCAGGGTGGCGATGGTGATGGTGGTCAGCACCACCACCAGTGCTCCACGGATACCCGGAATGGTGACGTTGCGGAACTGCTGCCAGGCGTTCGCTCCATCAAGGCGGGCTGCCTCGACGAGTTCCACCGGGACACCCTTGATGGCGGCCGAAAGGATCACCATGGCAAAGCCGGTCTGGATCCAGACCATCACGATGATCAGGAAGAACGTGTTTTCCGGGGCGTCCAGGAGGAACTGCTTCGGGTCCATTCCCAGGGCGTCGCGGAAGAAGTTGAGGACACCGGTTTGTTCAATGCCAGGACCACGGTAGTCGTACACAAGCTTCCAGATGATGCCGGCGCCCACAAACGAGATGGCCATCGGCATGAAGACCAAGGACTTCAGTACTTTCTCGCCCCTTGCCTTGTCGATGAAGACTGCGTAGGCGAGTCCAAAGCCCGTGGACAACAGGGGAACCAGGACAGTCCAGATGACGGTGTTCCGCAGCGTGGTCAGAGCCTCCGGCTGCGTGAACATCCAGACGAAGTTGTCGAATCCATTGCCATTGCCGCTGGCATCGGTGAAGGCCAGCGTTGATGTGCGGATCGCGGGATACACCAGGCCCACCAGCATAAGGATTGCGGCCGGGGCAAGGAAGCCGGCCACGGTAACCCTGTCCTTGACCGATTTCGGTGCCCTGTCCACCACCAGCATGATGATGCCGATAACCGCTGCGAATATCGCCAGGGCTATCACTACTTGAAGGAGTTTTCCTCCGATAAATTCCATACCCAACCTCCGGGGCGTGAGTGAATCACTGAGTTCCGGGAAAAGCACTGCCTCCCCGGCTGGGCATTCCAGTCAGGGGAGGCAGCACTTTGGGAGTTAGCTCTTAGGCCAGCTGGACTCGATGCTGTTGGCAACATCCTGGGAAGACGTGCCGTTGATCCACTGCACGATGCCCTTCCAGAACGAGTTGGAACCAACTGCACTCGGCATGAGGTCCGAGCCATCGAAACGGAAGACAGTCTCGGGGTCCTGGAGGATCTTGACGGTCAGTTTGTCGAGGTCGGACTGTGCGTTGTTCGGGTCCAGGCCCTTGTTTGCACTGACAACGCCGCCCAGCTTCACGCGGTTGTTGGCAAAGTCGGCGCTTGCCAGGTAGGCCAGGAACGACTGGACCTCTGCGGTGTCCTTGTACGCTCCAACCATCTCGCCGCCACCGGTGACTGCCTTGCCCTTGCTTTCGTCAATCGGCGGGGTGATGAAGGCCCACACATCGCCGTCCTCGGCAACGTTGGTTCCTGCAGGCCAGTTGGCGGCCTGGAAGTTGGCCTGGTGGTGCATCGCGCACGTACCATCCAGGACAGGCTGGCCAGCCTGGGCGAAGCCGGTGCTCAGGATCGAGCGGACGTCACCGAAGCCGCCGTTGACCATGTCCTGGTTGAGCAGGATGTCGCCGGCTTTATCGAAGGACTCCACGATCTTGGGGTCGTTGAACGGAATCTGGTGGGCAACCCACTGATCGTAGACCTCAGGGCCGTGGGCACGCAGGACGACGTCTTCGATCCAGTCAGTGCCGGGCCAGCCCGTAGCCTCACCGGACTCGAATCCGGCACACCACGGCTTCATGTTCTTGTCATCTGCCGCGATCTTCTTGGACAAATCGATCATTTCGTCCCACGTCTTGGGGACTTCCCAGCCCTTGTCCTTGAAGGTCTTGGGCGCGTACCAAACGAAGCCCTTGACGTTCGCAAGCATCGGGGCCGCGTAGTACGTTCCGTCCACGGTGCCGTACTTCTTCCAGTCCGGGGACCAGTTCTTGTCCACGAGGTCGGAGACGGTCTTGGGAGCAGGCTTCAAGTACCCGGCCCGGGCCTGGGTTGCAAGAAGACCGGGCTGCGGGAAGATTGCCACGTCAGGAGCGGTGCCGGACTGGGCCCGGACGCCGATCTGCGTTTCGAATTCCTTGCTGCCTTCGTACTTGATGGTGATTCCCGTGCAGTCTTCAAACTGCTTCCAGGATTCCTCGAGGTTGGTGGCTTCGATATCGACGATCGTCGAGTAGACGGAGACGGTCTTGCCGTCGTGCTTGCCGTAGCTTTCGTAGGCGGAGCAGTTATCCGAGCCGGCGGTGGATCCCCCACCACCACCATCTCCGCTACAGGCTGAGAGGGTAAGTGCCAGAACACCGGCGGCTGCGACCGGTAGCAGGTACTTGGTTTTCTTCATGCTAAAGACTCCTCGCTGAGTACAAGTGATTTCGGCGGCGCAATTGATGTGGTGACGCTCACACTAGCCATGATGGAAGCATAAATGCAAGCGCTTACACCGAACGTAACCGCATCGATACCAAGCAGTCTGCTGATCTCGATTGAGGGTCAGCGGCGACCCCTTGGAGCCGCCTCTTCGGAAGTCCGCCGCGACCGGCAGGGCAGTCTTCCGATTTGTTTACCCAGTGTTGCCTATGGAAAAGTAGGAAGCGTGGATGAACTTGAAGCACTGCAGACCATCGGCCGCCTGATCAAAGAGGAACGCTTGGCCCAAGGTCTGAGCCAGGTGCAGTTGGCCAAGCAGGCAGGCACCGCCATCAAGACCGTCCGCACGTTGGAATCGGGCACGCGGCGCACCCAGGAAATCAACCAGCGCAAGCTGGAACACGCGTTGGGTTGGCGGGCCGGCTCCGTCTCAGAGGTCCTCAAAGGAAAATCCAGCTTTGCGCCGGAAATGATCACCCCCGACGACATGCGTTCGGGCGACGAACCGCGTCAGGGACCTCCGCGCATAGCAGTACCCGCTGCTCCCATCGCCCGGGCTTCGCACCTCTCCGACGAAGAACTCCTCGCAGAACTCACCTACCGGATGATGCACCGCAACAGGGGCTAGGCCCGGCGGATGGTCAGCCCTTGCGCCGGACCATCTCATTGATCCAGCTGGGCGCGAAAGGTGACGTGCAGTTAGGGGGCGTGGGGTAGTCCTTGAGGACTTCAAGCCGCTCGCCGATATCCAAAGCCCTGGCTCGATGTTCAGGGAACTCGATCCCGATCTGGGCCAGGCACTGGTTCATGGCCCACTGGAGGCGGTCCGGAGCGCCCTTCATTTCGGCCTCGATGATGTCCAGAAGCTGCTCCAGGGCCAGGCCCTCAGGTTTCTTGACTACCCGCTCGGACGTCAGCGCCCACCCCGCACTCGCCACCACAGGGTCAGGGTCAGAAAACCACGCCACCCGCAAATCTTCGCAGTGCGCGCTTTTCTTCACCACATAGTTCACCAGCCAGTCCTGCAGCTTGGGAGTCCGGGACTCACGGAGCATACTGTCCAGCTCCTCGCTTTCAAAGGCCTTGGGGCGGCAAATCAGGAGTGACAGCAGCCTGGCAGCGGTGTCGCCCGTGGACCACAGTTCGCGCGACAGCTCCTGCTGCGTTTTCAGCCTCTTCGCGACGGCGCGCAGCTTGCTGAGGTTCACGCCGTGGTCGTCGCCGTGCTTTTCGTTGACTTCCCGGGCCCGGGGTTCCTCCAGAGCGGCCAGCTCGTCCATGAGTTCGGCCACGGTCGTTTCCAGCACCGTCGTTCCAGCCACTGCAGTCTCCTGTCCATTGCGTATGAATCTCAGGCTACTAGGCAAGGACAAGAAGATGGCAGCCCCCGTCCCGTCGGTTGTCCGCGGTGGGGGCTGCCATCAGTTGTTTTGCGTGGTTACTTCTCGCCCTTGAACAGACCGGCGATCTTCGAGCCCAAACCCTTGACGTTTTCGGCAACGTCTCCAGCGATTTCCTTGGATTTCTCCGCGACATCGCCCGCCAATTCCTTGGCGTTTTCTCCTACATCACCGGAGAAGAATTCCTTGACATTCTCGGCTGCGTCACCGGCAAACTCCTTGACATTCTCAGCAGCGTCACCGGCAAACTCCTTGACATTCTCAACAGCCTCGCCAGCAAATTCCTTGGCATTCTCCAAGGCATCGCCAGCGGCATCCTTGGCATTTTCCGCCGCGCTGTTGACCGCTTCGGCTCCCGTGGTCTCTTCACTCATGGTGCTCTCCTTTGTGACGGTTGGATCTGGGACAGTACGTGCCAAAGGAAGTTATTCCCCCTTTGGATTCAACCTATTGGCTTGGTGTCGGGTTCTGCAATATCAGCGGACACGTTCCGCCTTAGTGAAACGGGACCGGGCTCCGGAAACCATGTGGACAAGCACCGGCGTCTTCTGACCAATTACTTGGTCCAATGCTTCAACAAGCTGCGACACCTCGGCCGCGAGGATATGCGGCGCCACTCCTTGCCTCGGTTGGATCCGAATACGCAGGCCAGGCTTGCCCTTCACTTCATAGGTCGCCACTGAGGCGCCCGCGAGGTCTGATCTCTCAGACAAGGCCGCCCTGAGCGCCTGCTCGGCGACCCCTCCACCAATCCGGACTTCGCCATTGATATGGCTGTCGTCGTCACTGGCGACCAAAAGGTTGGCCCGGCCCTTACCTTGCTGGGAGAGCCAGGCGACCATGGCGATGATGATGACCACCAGGATCGCGCCGGCCACAATCCACAGCCAGCTTTCTTCCCGCCCTGGGAAGCGCGTCTCGCGGAAGGCGGACTCCATGCCTGCCCAGACACTGGCCGACCAGCCATGCCACCATGCAGCCACCGCTGGCACGGTGGCCAACAACAGGAGAAGCAGACCGACGGCCAGGAGTTTCACGCCAATAATGAACAGCAGTACACGGTTGAGGGCCCTGGGTGTTCCGTTCACGCGCCAATCACCCCCGACGACGCCAGGTTTACCCGGACAGAAGGCATCGGTACCGGCGACATCTCATCAAGTTCGGCTTGCACCGCAGCCAGAACAGCCTCTTCACTGACCCTGCTGCCCGAGGTGGGCCGTACATTGACCACCACCATTTGGCGCGAGACAACCACCATGACCTGCTCCTGGGTCACGTTCGCAGCAGTTCGTGCACGACGTGCCAGGGCGGAGGCAAGGACCTCATCATCAACTACGACGGCGGTACGCGGGTCCCGGAGCAGATGCCGTGCCCGCCTGCCGGGCAGCACTGCATGCAGGAAAAAGAACAGGCCGATCATCGCGATAACGGCACCACAGGCACCCAACAGCAGGGGCGTAATGCCGTCGGGGAGCTTGATAATGCGTTCGGCCGCTGTGGTGGGGTCGATGAGCCACGGCGGTTGCCCAACTGCGCGAACACCTGCTTCGAGCAGCGCATAGACGCAGAAAAGGATCACCAGCACCGCGGCGATGACGGCTGCCCCTGCCCGGGACGAATGCGTCTCACGGCGCAGGATTCGGCTCATTTCAGGGTCTTCACCTGCCACCGGGCCTGCTCCTGCGTTCGGGTCCACCTGTGTTTCCTGGTCCTGTGTCACTGAACGCGGCCTCCCTCCGTCACATGCGCTCCACTGATCCTGATGTCTACCCGGCTTATTTGGGAGCCGCTGAGTCTCGTGACCGTGTCAAGAACAATTGCCTTGGCTGCCACCGCACGATCCCAGATGGATCCCCCGAAGCCCTGTACACGCAACGGATCCCGAAGGACCTCGGTCAAAGCCGGGATGCTGATCGGTGCCACGATCGACAAAGCCAGCAGGCCGTCGTCGTCCGCCCAATCGGCGCGGATGTCGGTGGCGGGAACGCCAAGAGCCTCGGCGGCGGCAGCGCGCGCCAAGGATGTCAATGCCTGGGTACTGATCCGGTTGTGGCCGGCCAGGCTGGTGGTGGTGTCCACAGCCTCAGCCACGCTCATGACGAAGAGCGCCGGCCCGTAATGGCATCCAGCACGCTGCGGAGGTCCAGTTTGCCCTCAGCTGCGCGGCCCAGCAGCGCACCGATGCCCATGAAAAGAAGCGAGATCAGGAAACCCCAGAGTCCGAACGAAAAGGACATGAAGGCCACGAAGGCGCCGATCGCAATTCCAACAACGGTCATGCTCACTGGAGTGCCTCCCTTTCAGCGAGGAGATTCTTGGTACCAACAGGTTTGGCCGATGGGGCCACGTAAACGTCGTTGATCTCGATGTTGACCTCAATGACCTGGAGGCCAACAAGTTCCTCAACCGCACGGAAAACAGCGCTCCGGACCTGGTTGGCGACGCTGTGCAGGGGATGTCCATAGAGGGCTACCAGATTGATGTCCACGGCCACCTGGGTTTCGCCGACTTCTGCGCGGACGCCCGCTGCATGGTCCGAACTGCCGACGGCGTCGCGAATGGCGCCCAGAGCACGGGACGGCCCCGATCCCAACGAGTAGACGCCCGGCACGGTTCGGGCAGCGATGCCCGCAACTTTGGCCACGGCTGCCTCGGAGATGATGGTGCGTCCGGTACCAAGGATCTCGCCCCCAGGCACGGGATCAAACTGCACGTTCTGGTCTTCCATGGAGCACTCCCCTTCTCTTGAGTACCACCCTAGCGTCTAGCTCCGACGCTTTGGGAGAAGCGTCAGGCGAGAGGGGAGTGCGCGCGGCGGCTACTTACAGTTCTTATCCATCCAGTCCTGAATGGGCTTCATGAGTTCTTCGAACTTCCCATCGCCATACTTGCTGAAATCCGATCCTGCGGACTCCGTGAAAGCCCTGAGCTTTTCGAAGGCGGGCTTCAATTCATCCGGCACTTTGCCCTGCATTTGGGACAACTCCTGCTTGGCCTTCTCCACGTCATCGGGATTGCCGCCCACCAGTCCAGCCAACGGCAGGATGGTGACGCTCAGCATGGTGGCGCTGACCGAGATGCAGGCTTCGGAAATCGACGTGAACTCACCGTAGGCTCCGCCCATGCCAGTGGTGGCGCCGGTGCTGGCTGTTGCGTCCGGGCTCGATTCTGGGGGTGCGGCTGAACTGGTTCCCACCTCCGCGGCCGGAGCCTCCGACGACGCACTGGGAGACTGCTGCGCAACCGGCGACGGGATGGTGCACGCGCTGAGGGTCAGCGTGGCAATCAGAAGGGCTACCGGAATGAGGCGGCGGCGCTTGGGCGTACTTGAACGTGGGATGGTGACCATGGTTCCCCCATAGGATGCGTGCGATTGACGGGCCAGCGAGGCAAGACTACGCCCAGCACCCCGCGGTGAAAAGGGTTGGGTTATCCACAAGGCCCGGTTCGTGACTGTGGTGGGCGCGTTTGACGCACCTAGACTGGCCGACACACCGCCAAACAGCTGCTGGGGAGCCTGTCATGCCACGCCTTTCGTCTGCCACTTTTCCTTTTGCGCTCTCCCGGACGGTGGCCTTGGGCGTGGGGCTTGCTTTGCTTCTGGCGGGCTGCCAGAACGGCTCCACGCCCGGCGGTTCACCATCTAATACGGGCACGACGACGGCGTCACCCACCACAAGCTCTTCGGTCCCGGCAGCTTCGGCTACCCCGGGTACAGCGTCGGCGTCTGCCGTGTACAAGCCTGCGGATGCCCAGGGGAAGGCACAGAATGTGCCGGTACCCGTGATGCCCGACCTGGCGAAAGAGAACTCGAAGGCTGGGCTGGAGGCGTTTATTGGGTACTGGTATGCGACTTACTCCTACGCAATCGAAACAGGCGATCTAGCTGGGTGGAAGAAGATCACTGACACTAAGATCCCAGTTGCTGCTGCCCACGAAGAGTCTGTGAGGCTCAATCACATAGACGGTAGATGGATGGTAGGCGGCAGGCTTACAACCCCAGTAATTGACGCCACTTGGGACGGGTCGGCAAGAAGGACCTCTTCAGCTAAGGTCCAAGTGCTTCAGGAATCAATCCAATACTTCGATGCCGGCGGTGCCAAAGGCCAGGAGGACTCCGCCGCCACCAATACGGCCGATGCCGTCTTCGCTAATTACCTGGATGGGGCTTGGAAGGTCACCGACTACGGAACGATCGTGGGTTAGCCATGTCGGCCTTCGCCACTCGCCTCAGCTTCTTGTTGCTCGTTCTCTCGCAGATCGTGTTAGCACCCGGCGCCGCTAAGGCCGATGACACACGCGTCAGCGCTGACAGGCATGAACGGCAGATAGAAGTCGGGGCAACCTTCGTGTTCAACCCCGAGACCGGTAAATCAGAGCCAAGCCCCGGGACTTCACCGGCCTCTGAGGACCCGAACCAGTACATGGCTGATACTCACTGCCGCGCCGACGGGCCCGATACCAAGGACCCCGGCTGTGACGCCCTCGAATGCCCTGCAACCACAGTTGGCGGCGAAGAAGGCACCCCGGTCATCTGGAAACAGGCGCCGAAAGCCATCACCAACCCCGGCTGGACCGACTGGATCCCCGTCAGCGGACCCACGTGCCTGTACGACCCACAACCCGAGAACGTCCTGGCCAACATCGCAGCCAGAATCCTCAACGACTTCCGCCAACTACCCGTAAATCCAGGAACCCTCGAAGCCCAACCCTTCCCACACACCCTCAAAGGCGGACCCACCAACTTCTACGCCACCGCAGGAGAACAGGCTTTCGACCTCACCATCCTCGGCCAAGCCGTCCACCTCACCGCAACACCCGTTAGTTACACCTACACCTTCGGCGACGGAACAACCCTCGGACCGACCCCGGTAGCTGGCTACTCCATCCCCGAGACCGAATGGCTCAGCAACGAGACCCGCACCAGCCACATCTACACCGAAACCGGCAACTACCAAGCCACCCTCACAGCAAGCTTCACCGGCACCTACTCCGTCAACAACGGCCCACCACTGCCCATCAACGGAACACTCGACATCAGCACACCGCCCAAAACCATCCAGGTCTGGAAAACACAGAGAGCACTCGTAGCCGACACCTGCGAAGAGAACCCCAAATCCTGGGGATGCCCCGGCGGTGAATCCGCACATTAGGGGATGCGGAGGAGCCAGCGGGCGAAGTATCCGTACCGCCACCACCCTCTGTGAACTGACGTGAGCTTCGACACACCGGAGATCCGGCGGGTCAGCCCCTGCGAAGAATCAGAGTAAATGCTGGCCGCACACGGCCCTACGCGTCAGGCGGGTTGATCGCGTTAAAGAAGAAAAGCACCAGTTCCGAAGAACTGATGCTTCCCAGTGGTGGCTCCGACCGGCGTCGATCCGGTGACCTTTCGATTTTCAGTCGAACGCTCTACCAACTGAGCTACAGAGCCTAGGTGACATGTCACCTTGAGAACCGAATTTCTTCGGCGCTCAGAGCGACCCTGACGGGACTTGAACCCGCGACCTCCGCCGTGACAGGGCGGCGCGCTAACCAACTGCGCTACAGGGCCTTGCGTTTGCAGTATCTCTACCGCGTTTTTTTCAAGGCTTCTAGCTTACCAGACTTTTTTCATCCGATTTACCACTTCCTTGCGTACCCCCAACGGGATTCGAACCCGTGCCGCCGCCGTGAAAGGGCGGTGTCCTAGGCCGCTAGACGATGGGGGCCTGAACTCAATTCGGATTTCGCAAAGAAAAGCGACGCTTTACGCGTTCTTTCCGTGTCTCGCTCGTCCGAACTGGACTCTAAAACTTTAGAGCATAGATGGCGATATTCCCAAATCGAGGTCTGCGCACGGTCCAGGGACCCACAGCTGAGGCCATCGGGCCGGTCGCCGAACATTGGCAGGATATTGCCCTGACGCGTCCGAAAACCGCCAGCCGCACCGACTGTCTGACGGCTAGATTTGGCTCTATGACAACCACCTCCCCGGCCGAACCCGGCCAGCCCTCCCCGGACCTGCCCCAGCGCACCACCCCCGCGCCGGCACCGGCCATCAGCAAGCTCGGCATCGCGGCCGTGATCGTCACCGTCGTCCTTTGGGCTTCGGCTTTCGTGGGCATCCGCGCAGTCGGCCCCAGCTTCTCCCCCGGTTCCTTGACGCTCGGACGCTTGGCGGTTGCCGCCGTCGTGCTGGGAATCGTGGTGCTTCCAACGCTGAAAGTCTGGCCAAGCGGCCGGGAATGGTTCCCGATCGTGGCCTACGGTGTCATGTGGTTTGGCGGTTACAACGTAGCGCTGAACGCTGCGGAGCACATGCTGGACGCCGGGACCAGCGCCATGCTGATCAACGTCTCGCCCATCCTGATCGCGATCCTTGCCGGAATCTTCCTCAAGGAGGGCTTCCCGCGTTGGCTGCTGATTGGCAGCGGGGTGGCATTCTGCGGCGTCGCGATGATCGCGTTGGGTTCGGGACAGCGTTCGACGGCGGACGTCGCCGGGGTGCTGTTGTGCTTGCTCGCCGCCGTACTCGCTTCGGTGAGTGCCATCCTGCAGAAGCCCGTGCTCCGGAAGTTCACGGCAGGACAGGCGACGTGGTTCGGGATCATGGTGGGCGCGATCTGCTGCTTGCCGTGGACAGGGCAGCTGATTTCCGAGGTCCAAGCAGCACCGCTCCCCGCCACTCTGGGTTTGATCTACCTTGGCATCTTCCCCACGGCCATCGCATTCACCACGTGGGCTTACGCCCTGTCACTGATTTCGGCGGGAAAGCTGGCTGCCACCACGTACCTGGTGCCGGGCACCACCATCCTGATTTCATGGGCCGTACTTCAGGAGGTCCCCACCATCTGGGGGCTGATCGGAGGCGTGGTGTGCCTGATCGGCGTCGGCCTGACCCGTCGTCGAACCCGTTAGCTTCCCGTTAGCGGGCCATTCCGGCCAAAAGTTCGCGGTGCGTGGGCGGATTGGCGCCCGGCCGGCCGACGGCGATGGAGGCAGCCATGGAGGCAATGGTGCCGATTCGTTCCATGACGGTAGGAGCCAATCCGTCGCTGCCACGTAGCAGCAACCCCATGATGAGCGCAGCCGTGTAGGAGTCGCCCGCGCCGATGGTGTCCGCGACAGTGGCGGGAACGGCGGGAACGTTGAGCTGTATGTGCCGGGTAGCCATGAGGGAGCCCTTGACCCCTTGGGTCACCACTACCAATCCGGCCCCAAGGGCGAGGAGGTGGTTCGCCGTATCCTCGAGCGCTTTGCCCGGATACAGCCAGCGGGCGTCGGTGCCGCTGAGCTTCACGACGTCGGTCAGCGGCACTATTTCCTCGAAGAGCGCCAGGGCCTCGTGGTGGCTCCCCAGAAGATCGGCGCGGATGTTGGGGTCGTAGGTGACCATGCACCCGCCCTGAGCTTGCTCCAGCAAACTCCGGACAACGCTTGCGCCGGGTTCAAGGAAGGTGGCGATTGAGCCTGTGTGCAGGATTCTCGGCGCATAGGGCAAGGCAATCGGAGGCAAGTCCCAATCGATATCGAAGGTGTAATCAGCCGAACCGTCGGCAGCTATCCGGGCCGTCGCCGTCGCGGTCTTTCCGGCTGACATGGAGCCGGGCAACAGCACCACACCCGCGCTGTGCAGATGTGCTGCGATGGCGTCGCCCCGCGCATCACGGCCAATGGCGGTCAGCAAGCCGGCTTTGACGTCCAATCGGCCCAGGCCGAAGGCGACGTTGGCCGGCGAACCACCGGGGTACTCCACCTGCCCATCGGAGGACTGCACGATGTCGATCAAGGCCTCACCTACAACGACGACGTCGAGGGGCTCAGGCGCGAGGGAAGAGGTGCCGGTCATGCGGTTCCTGTGTCTGTCGAAAAGAGATTGACTTTTAGTATCTCTCATCACACACGGCGCCGATGCGGCCGCAGCGGACTAAAGTCGGATCATGCCCGCGAATCTTCCTCCCGGCTTGCCCATCGTCCCGGACGGCGAGCGCCCTTCGTCTCCCCTCAGGGAACGGAACACGGTGCACAGTCCCGTTGAGCACAATCCCGTGGACGAGGCCTACGCGGCTGGAGTGGCCCGGCCTTTCGAAATGTCTCCCGAGGAATTTGAAGAGGCAGTCAGTGACGCCATCCAACTGATCCCGCCCAAGGCGGCCAGCGCCATGGACAACGTAGCGATATTCATTGAGGACGACTACACGCCGCAAGCCGGAGAAGATCCGGACACAGTGTTGTTGGGACTCTACGAGGGCGTCCCGCTGACCGAACGTGATTCCTGGTGGGAGGCGGGCTCCCTGCCTGACCGGATCACCATTTACCGCCAGCCGATCCTGGACATCTGCAGCACGCGTGAAGAAGTCATTGATGAAGTGGCCATCACTGTGGTCCATGAGATAGCTCACCATTTTGGGATAGACGACGACCGCTTGCATGAGCTCGGCTGGGGCTAGCCTTATATCCATGGGGCACGACCACAACCACTCCCACGGAGTCACAGCAACCGGCAAGCATCGGAAGCGGCTCATTGCCGTCCTGGCCATCACCTTAGGGGTGGTGGGCATCCAGGTTGTTGGCGCCGTCGTGTCTGGATCCTTGGCCCTGCTGGCTGATGCCGGCCACATGCTCTCTGATGCAGCAGGCGTTTTCATCGCCCTCATGGCGGCGTGGATTGCTACGCGTCCAGCAAGTGACCAGCGCACCTATGGCTATCAGCGGGCCGAAGTGCTGGCTGCCCTGGCCAACGCCCTGATTCTGATTGTCATCGCTGTTGTGATCATGATCGAGGCCATCCGCCGTTTCGGGGAATCCCCGGACATTCATACCGATGTCATGCTGTGGGCAGCCATTCTGGGTGCCGTGGCCAACCTTGTCTCGCTCCTGATCCTGCAGGGTGCACAAAAGGAAAGCCTCAATGTCCGTGGCGCCTACCTTGAGGTCCTTGGAGATCTCCTGGGTTCCATCGCGGTCATCGTGGCAGCAATCGTCATCATGACCACGGGCTTCAGCGCGGCAGACCCCATCGCCTCTGTGGTGATCGCATTGATGATCATTCCCCGTGCCTGGCACTTGCTTCGCGACGTGGTGGATGTCCTCCTGGAGGCAACCCCGAAGGGCGTGGACGTGAACATGATCCGCGAGCACATCCTCGCTGTGGATGGCGTGGTCGAGGCCCACGACATTCACATCTGGACCATCACTTCCGGCGTGCCCGTGTTCTCAGCCCATGTTGTGGTGGAGGACGCGGTCCTCAACGCCAGCGGGGCGGACAGCATCCTTGACCAGCTGGGGTCCTGCCTTGGCCGGCACTTCGACACCGAGCACTGCACCTTCCAGTTGGAGCCTGTGAGCCACTCCGAGCACGAATCGCACCAGCACGCCTAGGCTGTCCCGCCACCCGCGTCCTCAACGCTGACTGTCCCGGCGCCCCCGTCCACCGTGACGCGCTGACCGGTCCTAAGGCGCGATGTTGCGTCCGGAACCCCGACCACTGCGGGGATCCCGTATTCACGGGCCACCACTGCACCGTGTGAGTTGGGCCCGCCCATCTCCATGACCAGTCCCCCAGCAGTAAGGAACAGCGGCGTCCATCCTGGGTCCGTTGACGGTGCGACGAGGATTTCTCCTGGCTCGAGGTGCGCGCCAACGGGATCCATGATGACGCGCGCCGGTGCTGTCACGATGCCTGCCGACGCCGGGCTGCCGGACAAGGTGCCTGGGCGCTGTTTTCCGCTGATCCCCGGCGTGGCCTCTGGTTCGGTTCCATCAGACAACAGCACCCGCGGGATATGCCTGCGCCGGAGTTCCTGCTGGTAGGCCGCACGATGCTCGGCCACTCTTCCATGGAGGTCATCTCCAGCCAGCGCAGCCTCAGCTTCGTCAAGATCCAGGAAGAAGATGTCCTCAGCACGCTCAATGCGCCCGGACTCTGCCAGTTCGCGTCCCACCGAGAGCAACTGCTCCCGCGCGGCAGCCAGTCCCAGGACGAGGTTGTACTTGGGCAATTCGCGAAGTCCCGCGAACCTCCTGGTCCGGTCCAACGCGATGCGCACAATCGCCGCGTGCACCGGGCTCTTCGCCCTGGCCCGCGCCACGAAGCGCGCAACCTGCTCATCCGCTTCCCATGCGGCTTTTTGGAACTGCTGATCCGGAGGTTCTGCGCCGTCCGCGAGCCTCAAGTAGTTGGCGACGACCCCAAGGATGTGGGTGGGATCGTCTGACCAGCGGGACATGCCGAGGTCGATCTCGGCAACGGCCCGGTGCCCGTACAGGCTCAGGAAAGAATCCAGACCTGACTGTGCAACGGGTGGGAGGCTTCCGTCCCGATACTGTTCCGCCAACGCCGCTGCCGTCCGGCCAGCCATGGAGGCAACGGCGTCGGGGTCTTCGCGGATCTGCGAGGCAAGCTGCCACAGGGCCAGATCCATCTCTGTGGTGACATTGTTGGGCAGGCCTCGGATCACCGTCTGAAGTTCGTCGTACGTGGCTTGATCCCCCAGGATCCGCCTCACCAGCGCCAGCATCGCAAAACCGAGCGCGGGAAGGGGCAGTACCTGCGGCACTGTGGCGAACAGCTCCTCGCCAAGGATTCTTTGGACGTGGGCGAGCCGCTGATGGGACGTTGCCATACGCGGGACATCGAGGGTTTTGCGAAGTTCCGCGGTCAGCGCCTCTAGACGTTTCATGGCGGCAGCCGGGCGGAACAGGCCGCGGAAGAGTGACTCCGGCACACGGTACTTGGCAGCGACCGGAGCGACGTGGCGAATCAGCTTCAGGGGTGTCTTGATTCTGACTGTGAAGCGTGGATCGTCGAACAGGCCACGCATGAGCGTAGCTGACCGGGCCTCCATGACATCGAAAACCCGCGGCACGATTGCCCGGCCAACCCGGCTCCTCAGCACCGCAGTGAGGTCGAAGAAGATGCGCTGGCCCGCCTCGTAGTACGGCGGTGGCCCGGACCGGGGATCCGGGACATCGAACGCCGCAGTCCTGGCAACGGACGAGGCTATGAGGCGGATACCGGCCAGGCCCATGGGTGTCAGTGGCCTGGTGAGGCCCTGCGCAAGACTGAAGTTCAGGAAAGCGTGCTCGCCGGCGCCCGGAGGTGTGCGCGTGGTTTGCGGATACAGGGTGGTAATGGGCCGGGCCTGGGTTAGCCAGAGTTTTCCGTCATCATCGATGGCCCACTCGGTGTCCTGCGGAGCGCTGTAGTGCTCCTGGACTTTACGGCCCAAGTCCGCCAAGGCGAGGACTTGGGGATCGCTGAGGCAAGGTTGCGGGGCAGGAGCACCAGGACCATCCCGGCCGGGGCGCTCGACACGTTCCGTGCCACCACCAGGAAGCGAACGGATCTCCACCTGCCTGTCCCCGATGGTCCTTTTCACAATGGACCTTCGACGGACGTCCACAACATACTGGTCCGGATTCACCGCTCCGGACACCACGGCCTCTCCCAAACCAGGGCTGGCGTCAATCACTGCCTCATACCGGTTCCCTGTGACCGGATTGGCGGTGAACATGACACCGGCGGTAGCGGAATCCACCATTTCCTGCACGACCACGGCCAGCGTCACCGAAGCATGGTCAATGCCGTTGGTGGTCCGGTAGGCCACGGCACGGTCTGTCCAGAGCGAGGCCCAGCAGCGGCTAACGGCCTCCAGCACAGCGTCGACGCCGACGACGTTCAGGTATGTGTCTTGTTGGCCAGCGAAACTCGCGAAGGCCAGGTCCTCGGCGGTAGCTGACGACCTGACGGCGACAGGGACGTTGCCTCCCAACTGCTGGTAGGCGGACCGCACGGCGTCAGCCACCGCAGCCGGGACTCCGGCGTCGAGCACCAAGGACCGGGCACGGGTGGCGAGCCCGTTCAACTGGTCAAGATCAGAAGGGCCGGCCGCTTCCAAGGCGGCAATGACCTCCTGCAGGCCTATGTCCGAGAGCGCGAGCCGGTATGCCGCTGTGGTGAGGCAGAAGCCATGAGGGACGGGCAACCCGGCGCTTGCCAGCTCACCTAGGTTCGCGGCCTTGCCACCCACTTCCGGAAGCATAGGTGCGCGGATGTCGGCAATATCCAGCGTGAACACCGACCCGGACGCGACTGGGTCCGCTCCCTGGTCCTGCGGCTGCTCCCCGGCCTGCTGGCTGTCCATGGAAGGTGGCAATCCGCGGCTTAGGCTGCGCCGAGCATCGGCCCAAACTTGTCGCGGTCAGCAAGCCGGGGATCCTCACGGTCCGGGACCACCAGCACCGGCCCCTTGGCGTGGTGCAGGACGCCGTCCGAGGTGGAACCCAGGAGCATGCCAGCGAACCCGCCGCGGCCACGGGTCCCCAGCACCACCAACTCCACGCTGCGGCTCGTCTCGACCAGGACGTCCACCGGCGATCCATCGCGGAGGTCCGTCTCAATGGTCAGTTGCGGGAAGTGGCTCCTAAGCCACGCGACACCGGCGTCGAGCTGGACCCTGATGTCCGCAAACAGAGCATCGCGGTCCAACGGGGCCGGGACCCAGGCCAGGGAACCGCTGTACTGCGGCACCGCACAGATCACTCGGAGCTTGGCGCCCATGCGCTGGGCTTGCTCAGCTGCTTCGAGCACTGCCACACGGGCTTGCTCAGAGCCATCCACGCCCACTGCAACCACGTTTTCCACGGTGCGGGGGCCTGCCTTGGCATGCTCGGCCTTGATGTGTTTGTCCTCGGTATTCTCCCCCAGCCGGTCGGCGCAATACAGGGGCACCGTCACGGTGGGGCATTTGGCGTGGGCCGGCAAGGCGCTGCTGACGGAACCCAACAGGCGCCCGACGAAACCTCCACGGCCCCGGCTGCCGAAAACAAGGAGTGCGGCCTCTGCGGAGAGATCCAGCAGGACACCTGCAGCGTCGCCGTTCTCCACCGAAGCGTCGACGTCGATGGCATAGCCGGAGATCTTGTCCATGGCCTGCTTCACGATCGCATCCGCGCCCTCGCGAATCACTGAATCGTCCACGGTTGCGTAGCCACCGTCCAGCCCTGATGCGGCGAAGATGGGCACGGAGTAGGCCGTGACGATGTGCAACGGAAGCTGCCGGCGCTCTGCTTCCCGCGCGGCCCAAACCAAGGCACACTGACCGTGCTCCGAACCGTCCACTCCAACGACTATGCCGCCTGGTGCGACAGCTTGGTCGTCGCCCTGCTGTGGCTCTTCACTGTGTCTGCCGTGCTGGTCCATTGGGGCCCGCCTCTCCACCTACTGCTTGATGTTCCGGCTATTCTGCCAGAGGTTTTCCGGGTCGGATTCCCTGACTGCTTCATTGTCAATGGCCGGGGCAGGAGAAACCTGGAAATTTCTCCTTCCAAGGCCCACTATTCTCGGTCGGCAACGCCGAATCAAGGCGACTTTGGGCTATGTGTATAACGGTCCGGGCTCGGTTATCGGAGGTCCATTTTGCGCTCCGGATGAACAACCCAAACACGCGCATCCGGGAGGCTATCCATGGCCGAAAAAGTTCGGTAGTGTTCGAGTCACCGAATGGCCGGCAAACGTGTTTCACGACACACTCCGGCCATTTATTTGCGGCCGCTTGGGGAACTCGGACGCGACCCCACGCGATGCCGAAGGGCACACACGTCAAGGAGGAACCAAGCAGTGTCACTCACGCCTGATTCCGCCACGGAACGCACCACCACCGTGGTCATCGGAGCCGGCTTGTCCGGCTTGGCAGTTGCCAGTGAGCTCAGCCGTTATGGCGTGGGTTCCATCGTCGTGGACGGCTTTGGTGCGTTGTCCGCAACGGGCCCGTCGGTCCATACAGGTATGCTTCAACGCTGCGACGCCGCCGATCCCGCTGCAATGAAGGAACGCAACGAGATCCTCCGCCACTTGCGGAACTACGCGGCAAGCCATCAGCTGGACGTCCGCAGCACCACGCGCGCCGTGCGCCTTGATTTCCTGGGCTCGGATCCGTCACAGCAGATTGGCTACGGTTTGGCCGCCAGCATGACCACTGCGGGGCTGAGAACCGGACTCCACGTATCCGGCCCCCTCGAATCCACCCGTCGCCAGTGGGCAGTCCACACCGCCAACGGGGTTCTCCTGGCCGACCACATCGTGGTCACGCGCTGTGCGCAGAGCCAGCTGCGCCGGATGCTGGCCGAACTCGGGATTGCCATCGGCCAAAACCTGGCCGCGGCCATGAGGGCAGTCGGGATGCATCTTGTAGGCGTCGGCGAACTCATTACGCCCACCCCCAAGGAAGTCCTTCGGCAGGCCAAAGCAGTGGGTCAGGCGATCTCTTCCAAGGTTGCCCTCCCGGCAGGGCCAGGCCTGGCCACCGCCTAGCCGATCCAACCGGCACACCCTGCCCCACTACGCGGCAAAGGCGCGCCTACCCGCCGTCGTACGTCCATGTCTGGAACTTTTACGCACAAAACTTAACGCCAAAGGCCGGTGCCTTTGAGGAGTGATTCCTCAAAGGCACCGGCCTTTGGACTGAAGCGTGAGGCTTATGCGCCAGCGCGTACGTAGGTCAGGGGACCCGTTGCCGTCAACCAGCTGATCGGGTGGATGCCCGTCTGGTTGCCGTTGATGCCACCGCTGATGGCCTGGCCGTTGCCGATGTAGATGGCGACGTGGCCGGACTGAACGATCATGTCACCGGGCTGGGGGTCGCTGACGACCTTGCCGTAGTTCATGAACTGCATGGGGCCAAGGTCACCAACAGGGATGCCTGCGGAGCCGAGAGCCCGTTCCACCATGGCGGTGCAGTCCTGCATGATGCCGATCTGGGCGTAAGCCGAGGCAACCATGGCTGCGTTGACGCCACCGACTGCCGGGGCAGCAGCAGCGGGAGCAGCAGCAGCCGGAGCGGCAGCTGCGGACTTGGCGACAGGAGCCGTTGCAGCGGCAGTGGTGACTGCTGCCTTCTTGGCTACGGGAGCCTCAACGACGGGAGCCGGCTTCTCGATGACCGGAGCCGCTACGGAAGCAACGGCAGGGCGCTCGAAGTTGATGGTCGCCGTGGAGGCGGCGGTAACAACCTGGGTGGGAGCTTCGGAGGCGGTCTCTGCGACCGTGGCGGGGCTGGAGTCCCGCTGAACCGGAGCTTCAGCTGCGTGGGCGGCGATGGAGCCGGTCAAGACGAGGCCCGAGGCTGCTGCGATGACAGCTGCCTGGCGGCCAGCGCCGGAGGCGTTGCTGGCAACTGCCTTGGAGATGGAGATGAACGGATTAGGACGTACGCTGTCCGCCTTACGACGGCCGCGAAGAATGCGTGAAGACATGAAAGAGCCTCTCCCGATGCCTGCGAGGTTAGCTGTCGGATTCGGATGGGAGTCACCCGGTCACTATCCCCCGCTGTTCAGCGGAAGCTTCGTGACTTCACCCCAAGGCACGCTCGAAAGCGACCTAAAATGGGTTCCCCGTCTCTGCCGTAAGGTTTGTCTGCGAACGGATTCCGGACTGCGGCAGAGCTAGGCAATCAGGCCGGAAGTGCCCGCTACGTGGAACAGGCACAGGTACAACCGTACGCGATGATCACGCCGAAGTCACATTTAAGTAACGAGAACTACTCTTCTGGCGTGTCGCGGTGACCGTTTCGAGATATTCGCAGGTACGTAGAAAACCCCGTTATTCCGCGGGATTATCGCCATCCGCGTCGTTGGAAGCAGCGAGTTTCCTACGTGCCGTAACAGCCAGAAAGATAACGAGTCCGATAGCAACAACGGCCAGTCCCACGATGCTCCACGGGAACGGCTGGGAGGCATCCGCTGCCGGTTCGCTGGTGCCCGTTCCCGGCGCACCGGTACCGGCCGTCGGTACCGAGGCTGAAGGAGCCGAAGCAGACGGTGAGGCAACCGCCGAACCGCTTGCCGACGTCGCGCCTCCGGCTGCCGTGAACGTAAAGGTGCCCTCGATGGGGTGCGAATCGCTGCTGACGACCCGCCAGACCACCGTGTACTCGCCCGCGGGTGCGCCTTCGCGCAGCTTCTGGACAGCTTGGTTGTCAATGATTTCCACGGGACCGTCTGCCCAGTTTTCGCCGCCCGCCGTGACCGTTACGCCCGAACCGATGGCCAGCGGCCGGTTGTTGAACGTGATGGAGACCGACGCCGGGACAACAGTCACGCTGGCACCGTTGGCCGGCGTGGTGGATTCGGCGACGTCATGGGCGGACGCCGGAGCCGCGGAAAACAGCAAGGCCGACGCGAAGGCGAGGGCAGCAACGACGGCGGCCAGAAGCGGGCGGATGGTACGCATGGGGCGGTTTCTCCTAGTGTTGGCTTCCTTACAGACTAGGCGAATCGTCCGGGGCGCCCGTATCCGACCGCATAGGATTTGAGAGCACACTCCCCTCGATCCCCGGAGTCCTTCATGCTTAAACAAGGTTCTGCAGTCGACCGCTACTTCAAAATCACTGAACGTGGATCCACGTACTCCCGGGAAATTCGTGGCGGCTTCGCAACGTTCTTCGCCATGAGCTACATCGTGGTGCTGAACCCCCTGATCCTCTGCGGAGCGGACTCGAGCGGAGCGTCCCTGGGCTTCACGGCCGTCGCAGCCACTACGGCTTTCGTGGCGGGCATCCTGACCATCCTCATGGGCGCGTGGGCCAAGCACCCGTTCGCCGTTGCAACGGGGCTCGGCGTGAACGCGTTCGTGGCAGTGACCGTGGCCTCACACCCCGGACTGACCTGGCCGGACATGATGGGCCTCGTGGTGCTTTCCGGCGTCACCATGCTCATCCTGGTGCTCACCGGTTTCCGTACTGCGGTGTTCAAAGCCGTTCCAGAAGCCCTCAAGACGGCAATCGTGGTGGGCATTGGTCTCTTCATTGCACTGATCGGCCTGGTCAATGCCGGATTCGTGCGCCGCATCCCGGACGCTGCCGGCACCACGGTTCCCCTGGGGCTGGGCGTGGACGGCAAGCTCATGGGCTGGCCCACCCTGGTTTTTGCGGTGGGCCTGATCCTGACCATCGCCCTGGTGGTTCGCAAAGTCCGCGGCGCCATCCTGATCGGGATCGTGGTTTCCACCGCCCTGGCAGCCATCCTTGAATTCACGCTCCACATCGGCCCGAGCTTTGACGGCAAGAACGTCAACCCGCGCGGATGGTCGCTCGTGGCGCCCACGCTCTCAGAATGGGGCGCCCCGGACTTGTCCCTGATCGGCAAGGCGAACCCTTTCGGCGCGTTCGAGCACCTCGGTTTCATCGCTGCTGCTTTGCTGGCCTTCGTGATCCTCCTGAGCATCTTCTTCGATGCCATGGGCACCATGGTGGGCCTGGCAAACGAGGCCGGAACCGTGGACAAGGACGGCAACATCCCCAACGTGGACCGGGTCCTGCAGGTTGACGCCCTCGGCGCAATCGTCGGTGGCGGCGCGTCCGTATCGTCCAACCAGATCTTCGTTGAATCCGGAGCGGGCATCGGCGAAGGCGCACGCACCGGCCTCGCCTCGATCGTTACCGGAGTGCTGTTCCTGGTGGCCATGTTCTTCACGCCGCTGATCAACCTGGTTCCGTTCGAAGCCGTTGCCCCGGCACTGGTTGTCGTGGGCTTCATGATGGTTTCCCAGGTGGGCAAGATCGACTGGCAGGACTGGGGCGTCGGCATCCCGGCGTTCCTGACCATCGCCCTGATGCCGTTCACGTACTCCATCGCCAACGGCCTGGGCGCCGGCTTCATCTCCTACGTCCTGATCCGCACGTTCCAAGGCCGTGCCCGCGAAGTCCACCCGCTCATGTGGGCTGTGGCTGCCGCGTTCCTGCTGTTCTTCGGCATCGGAACCGTGGAAGAGCTGCTCGGGGTCAAATAGGGAAATCCGGGGTTTCAGACACGCGCGGTGCGGGGTGGCTGGTTTTCGCGTGCCCGTTCGGGTGTGCTTGAAGCATGGAAACCACCCTCGCCGTAGATGTCAGCCCCACCCCGTGGACCGGCCGCTTTGACGGCGACGGTGCCGGGCACCGCCGGTGGTGGCAGGCTGTAGCACCCCTGACGTCGCCCGCTCCCGCAACGGCATCGCGTCCCGCCGTCGTACTTGGGTTCTGCAGCGACGCCGGAGTCCTCCGCAACAAGGGCCGCGTGGGTGCCGCGGCGGCACCGGCCGCCATCCGCTCGGCGCTGGGTCCGCTGGCTTTCCACCTTGACCGTGACGTATTCGACGCCGGCGATGTGGTTGTGGAGGACGACTCACTGGAAGCGGGCCAAGAGCGCGCCGGACGCGCCATTTCGGGACTGCTCGACGCCGGAAACCTCACTGTAGTGCTGGGCGGCGGCCACGAGACCGCGTTTGCCAGTTACCTGGGCGTAGCCGGCTCTGAAGCCGTTCGTGGGAAGCGACTGGGCGTGCTGAACCTGGACGCGCACTTTGACCTGCGCGATGAACCCACGCCGAGCTCGGGTACACCGTTCCTTCAGATGGCCCACGCTGAAGCGGCCGCCGGGCGCGAACTCCAGTACGCCGTCGTGGGCATTTCGGAGCCGAACAATACGCGAACACTCTTCGACACCGCAGACCGGCTGGGCGTGAAGTACCTGCTTGATGAGTTGTGCTCCTCGGAGGCCGTGGAGGTATTTGTTGCCGACTTCCTGGCTGGCGTTGACGCGCTGTACCTGACGATCGACCTGGATGTCATGCCGGCATCCGTGGCGCCCGGAGTGAGCGCGCCTGCCGCATATGGCGTGCCGTTGCCGGTGATCAGCGCAATCTGCCGTCAGGTCGCTGCGAGCGGGAAGCTGGTGCACTTGGACGTCGCGGAACTGAATCCGGAGTTCGACATTGATTCCAGGACAGCAAAAGTAGCGGCACGTCTGGTAAACACGCTGCTCGCCTAGGCCCCTGTTGCCAGCCGCCTCCTCCGCTTAGCCTGTGTTGAGGGAAGGATGGCGATGCGCGCAACTCCTGTGCAGGACAGGTGGGCCTGGATTGCCGGGCCGGTGGCTGTGGTTCTGGGACTCGCAGCGCACATGGTCGCGGGCGGAAGCGCTCCGGCCATACCTGTCGTCCTGGCCTTCGCTGCGCTGGCTGCACTCGCCGCCCAGCTCATTGCCCGTTGGGTGCACGGGCCGCTGTTGTTGCTGCTGTTTTCCGGGCTGGCGCAGCAGTTGCTGCACGTCGGGTTCGACGCCTTCGGTGGCTTCTTTGCCGGCAGCGGACTGCTGGACCACTTACACAGCGGCCAGGTCCTGGGAGAAGTGCCAGCAGGGGCCGCTCCCAGCGGTGGCTCAGTGCATCTGTTGCTCTACACCCACATGGCAGCGGCAATCCTCACACTTGTGATTGCCGCGGGTGTGAGCAGGCTGGCGGCGCAGAAACGAGCACAGCCGCTTCGAAGGGCGAACCACAGCCTCTGACCGCCCACCGTTTGTTGGGCCGTGTACGGCAGCGGGGATGGGGTCGCATTAGACAGCTTTGAGGTCACGGGCAGCAACCTGCGGCAACGCTTCGTAGCCCTGCGAAAGCCTGCGAACTGAACTTTGATCCGGCTGCGCCCAGGCGCCTAGTGTCGTTTGCACGTGGTGTACCCGAGAGGCCAGGGAGCTGCCTGCAAAGCAGCGCACGCGGGTTCGAATCCCGCCACCACGTCTCGGGGGACCTGAGCCGGAATCCCCTTCGCGGGATGGCATTTGATGGCAATGTTCCGCTCAGGCATTGGCATTATTTGCCATCCCGCGGGAGATTATTGGGCTGCGTCGAAGCCCGCCAACAGGCGCCGCGATGCCGTAGCCATGTGCGAGCGCATGTTCTGTGAAACGGCGGACGCGTCCCGGGCAACAAGTGCCTCGTAGATGGCAGTGTGTTCGCGCAGGGCAGCCTCGGCGTGGCCTTCATCGGTCAGTGCCCGGTCCACCCAGATCCGCAGCAGCGAGCGGATGCTTTGGAGGAGTTCTTCCAGGACCATGTTGCCGGAGGCCGCGGCGATCTCGCGGTGGAAGGCCGCATCGGCTTCCACGAAGGCTGCGAGGTCGTCGAGGTTCCTCTCCATGACGTCAAGGTCGGCCCGCATCCGTTCCAAGGCTTCATCCGTGACCCTCAGGGCCGCCAACTCAACAGCCTGAACTTCCAGTCCGCTGCGCAATTCCACCAGCTCGCGGGTCCGCGGCTCCCCCAGCATCAATCCCCAGCTGAGCGTCCGCGGCAAAAGTTCGGAAACGCCGTCGCGCAGGTACGTTCCCGAGCCGGGACGGACGATCACGATCCCGAGGATCTCCAAGGCAGCGAGGGCCTCGCGGACGGCCGAACGTCCAACACCAAGTGAAGCCGCCAACTGCCGCTCTGCCGGAAGCCGGGTGCCGGGGGCGATGTCTCCACTCGTGAAGTAGGCAAGGAGGCGCTCCGCTACTTCGGACACAACGGAGCCCTGCTCCATGGGGGCAAGCGCGGCCGTCATGTGGGCCGCTGCTGCTGAGTTCGCTGACACCTTCACAGCGTAGCAACCGGATGACCAATCCCTGCGGCGACTAGTCAGCGCCCAAAAAAACTTTAACCAGTCAACCGGTTGACCAATTTAGAATCCAGTCCTATGGTTTAAATCACAAGCTTCGCCATCGCCGGATCCCCGCCGGCCATGCCACGAACCAGCCCGGCGCATCCAGTGCAGGATCCGCAGGGACACCAACATCTAGGAGTCAATGTGGACACCACACAATCGGTGGTCGAAAAATCCGCAATTAAGAAGGTGGCAGTCCGGCTTGTGCCGTTCGTCGCCCTGATGTTCTTCATCAACTATCTGGACCGCACCGCCATTTCTTTCGCCGGCCCCAACGGCATGAACAACGACCTCGCCCTCTCAGCGGCACAGTTCGGCTTCGCCTCCGGAGTCTTCTTTATCGGGTACATCCTGCTCGAAATCCCCAGCAACCTGGCCCTCCACAAGTTCGGCGCCCGCCGCTGGCTGGCCCGCATCATGGTCAGCTGGGGCATCGTGTCCTTGCTCTTCACCTGGGTGGGCAACGTTGAGCAGCTCTACATTCTCCGATTCATCCTGGGTGTGGCAGAAGCCGGCTTCTTCCCCGGCGCCATCCTCTTCCTGAGCCTCTGGGTGCCGTCCAAGCACCGCAGCAAGATCCTGGCCCTCTTCTACTTGGCGCAGCCGCTCACCACGGTGATCGGGGCTCCCCTCGCAGGCGCTTTGATCCAGCAGCACGGAATGTTCTTTGGCCTCGAGGGCTGGCGTTTCATGTTCTTCGGAGTCGCCATCCCCGCGATCATCGTCGGCATCATCGCCTGGTTCTACCTGGCAGACAACCCCTCCAAGGCCAAGTGGCTTACCGCAGAAGAGAAGACCTGGCTGACCGGCGCCCTCGAAAAGGAAAAGAAGGAAACCGCCGCCAGCAACAAGCACGTCAGCGTTCGCACGGTGTTCGGCAACGGCCGCGTCTGGATGCTCTCCCTGATCTACTTCGGCTTCATCTACGGCTTGTACGCACTGGGCTTCTTCCTGCCGACCATCATCGCCGGCTTCGAGGGCCTCTACGGCACCAAGTTCGATGTGTTCCAGAAGGGACTCATCACGGCCATTCCGTATCTGCCGGCAGCCTTTGCCCTGTACTTCTGGTCCAAGGACGCCACCAAGCGCGGCGTGAAGACCTGGCACATCGCCCTTCCGGCCCTCATCGGCGGTGTCAGCATCCCTCTGGCGCTGTTCGCCGGATCCCCCGCGGCAACCATCGCCGTCATCACGGTCACGGCCATGTCAATCTTCGCTGCCCTGCCGAACTTCTGGACCGTCCCCACGCAGTTCCTCACCGGCGCAGCCGCAGCAGCAGGCATCGCACTGATCAACACGGTGGGCAACCTGGCGGGCTTCAGCGCCGGCTACATCACCGGCTGGCTCAAGGATCTGACGGGCGGCTACACGGTCCCGATGTTCGTCGTCGGCGGCTTCATGTTGCTCTCCTCCATCCTCATGGTGACCCTCAGCAAGCAGGGCAAGGCATCTGCTGGCACGCCTGCCGAGGCGCTGGACCCACAAGGGGCCGGGCAGCACGCGGAGCCGTAACCACCACAAGCAGGTTGTGCCCTTCCAGCAGGGAGGGCACAACCACCACACTTCACACCCTTCAGTACAGCCCAGGAGATACCCCATGACCCGCCTCTTCAACGAGCCCTCAGCCTTCGCTGATGAAATGATCGAAGGCTTCGTCGCATCGCACGGCCGGTGGGTCCGGCGCGTCTCCGGTGGGGTTGCCCGCAGCACGCGGTCGACGCCGAACTCGGTCGCCTTGGTGATCGGCGGCGGCTCCGGCCACTACCCGGCCTTCGCCGGGCTGGTTGGCCAGGGCCTGGCGCACGGCGCGGCGATGGGCAACCTGTTCGCCTCACCCTCGGCACAGCAGGTCTATAACGTGGCCAAGGCAGCGGATAACGGCGGCGGCGTACTCCTGGGCTACGGCAATTACGCCGGCGACGTCCTGCACTTCACCCAGGCCCAGGACAAACTCCGTGCCGAGGGCATCGACTGCAGGAGCATCGCAGTCACGGACGACATCTCTTCGGCTCCCCTGGCCGAGAAACACAAGCGCCGCGGGATCGCCGGGGACCTGACAGTCTTCAAGGTGGTGGCCGCAGCCGCTGAGGCCGGCTACTCCATGGACGCTGTGGTGGAGATCGCCGAGCGCGCCAATGACCGCACCCGTTCCTTCGGCGTCGCGTTCACCGGGTGCACGCTCCCGGGCGCGGACCACCCGCTCTTCTCCGTTCCCGAAGGGCGCATGGCAGTGGGCATGGGCATTCACGGCGAACCCGGCATTGCCGAGACGAACATCCCGACGGCGGATGAACTCGCCGAACTGCTGGTCAAGGACCTCCTTGCCGAGATCCCGGACGGCCTTTCCGTGCACGGCGCACGGGTGGTCCCGATCCTCAACGGCCTGGGCAGCGTCAAGTACGAGGAGCTGTTCGTGGTCTACCGCCGCGTGGCCCAGCTGCTCGCCGAGGCCGGTATCGAGGCTGTGGACCCGCAGGTCGGCGAGCTCGTGACCAGTTTCGACATGGCCGGCACCTCCCTCACACTGTTCTGGCTGGACTCCGAGCTCGAGGAACTCTGGCTCGCACCCGCGGACGCCCCGGCTTTCCGCCGCGGTGCGGTCAGCGCTCAAGCGCTCGACGCCGACCAGCTCACCATGGCCGCCGAGCAGCGTTCCGTGATCCCGGACGCCAGCAAAGAGTCCAAAACCGCAGCGCCCACCATCCTCGCGGCTCTCAACGCCGCCAAAGCCGTGGTTGACGCCAACGTGGAAGAACTCGGCCGGATCGACGCGATCGCCGGCGACGGTGACCACGGGATCGGCATGGAGCGTGGCATCCACGCCGCCGTCGCTGCTGCGGCAGACGCCGTCGAACGCGGTGCCGGGGCAGGGACCGCCCTGAACCTGGCCGCCGACGCCTGGGCGGACAAAGCCGGTGGCACTTCAGGTGCGCTGTGGGGAATGGCCCTGCGCGCCGTCGGACAATCCGTCGGTGACACCGACGCCCCCAACGCCGTAGCCGTGGCCGCGGGTGTGGCCGAAGCGAAGCGTTCCATCATGGACTTCGGCAAGGCCAAAGTAGGCGACAAAACCTTGGTGGACGTCCTGTCCCCGTTCAGCGAAGCACTCACCGCGGCAGTTCAGGGCGGAGCAACACTTCGGGATGCATGGGGCGCCGCTGCCACCATCGCCGAGCAATCCGCCGAAGCGACCGCCAACCTGCTGCCCCTCATGGGCCGCGCCCGCCCGCACGCCGAAAAGAGCCTCGGAACCCCCGACGCCGGAGCCGTCTCCATGGCATTGATCGTCCGGGCCATCCACAACACTTTCGCGGAAACACAAACCGCAGGGAACACACCAGTTAAGGAGAACGCATGAGCACCAAACTGCGCCTGGTCATAGGATCGGACGACGCCGGATTCGAGTACAAGGAAGCCCTCAAAGCCGACTTGGAAGCGAACGGCCTCGTTGAGTCCGTCACCGACGTCGGAGTGGACGCCACGAGCCACACTCCGTACCCGTCCGTAGCCATCGCCGCTGCTGAACTGATCGCCGCCGGCAAGGCCGACCGGGCACTCCTGGTCTGCGGCACCGGCCTGGGCGTCGCGATCGCCGCCAACAAGGTCCCCGGCATCCGTGCCGTCACCGCCCACGATTCCTTCTCCGTGGAACGCTCGATCCTGAGCAACAACGCCCAGGTCCTCACGTTCGGCCAGCGCGTGGTCGGGCTGGAACTCGCCCGCCGCCTGGCCAAGGAATGGCTCACGTACACCTTCGACGAAACCTCTGCCTCGGCCGAGAAGGTCACACTGATTAAGGACTACGAGGGTGTCACTTCCTGCTAAGACCACCGACGCGGCTTCCCGGCAACCACGTGCGGTGATCGGCGTGAGCCTGAAGATGTACTTCGGCTACCAGCGCTCCGTGGACTACTGCCGCGACATCGCCACCATCGCTTTCAAGCACCCGGCAGTGGTGGGCGGCGACATCGAACTGTTCGTGCTGCCCACTCTCCCCGCCCTGCCCGAAGCTGCCCGGATCCTGGGCGCGGCCGGCGTTGGTACCGGAGCGCAGGACATTTTCTGGGAAGACGAAGGCGCGTACACCGGCGAGGTAGGCGGCAAGACCGTCGCCGAACTCGGCGGACGGTATGTTGAGGTTGGGCACGCGGAGCGCCGCAGGATCTTCGGCGAAGACGAACGGATCATCGGCCTGAAGACCGCTGCCACTTACCGCAACGGGCTCACCCCGGTGTTGTGCGTTGGCGAACTGATCGCAGGCTCCCCCGAGGAAGCCATCGCCCAGTGCACGGCCGAAATCGACGCTGCCCTCAACCGCGCCGCAACGCTCGGCCCCACAGACCGGACCATCGTGGCCTACGAGCCGCAATGGGCCATCGGCGCCCCGGAACCTGCAACACCGGAATACATCAGCGCCGTGGTCCGCGGACTGGACGAGCACCTGCGTTCGTTGCCCGGCCAGGAAGAGAGCCGCGTCATCTACGGCGGCAGCGCCGGACCGGGCCTCATCACGGAACTGGACACCGCCGTCGCCGGCTTGTTCCTGGGCCGCTTCGCGCACGATCCTGCAGCGCTGAAGACCATCCTGGACGAGACCGCCGCGCGCTTGGCCGCTAAGGCGGTGGCAGCATGAACGGCGCCTCCCAAAGCAGGATCGGCCTCAGCAGCTACGCGTTCTTCTGGCAGCTCTCGGACCAGGTCAGCCAGCCGCTGAGCATCCATGACGCGCTGCGCAAGGCTGCGAACCTGGGCGTGGACCTCTTCCAGATCTGCGACTACGCGCCGCTGGAAGACATGAACGACGCCGGGCTCGCCGCCGTCCGCAGTACGGCGGACGAGCTGGGCATCACCCTGGAAGTGGGGACCAAGGGTATCCGTCCGGAGCACCTGGCGAAGTTCCTGCACATCGCCCAGATGCTGGGCTCGGACCTGCTGCGGACCATGTTAAACGTCCCCGGCCACACCCCGGACACCGAGGAAGCCGTCAGGATCTTCACCGGGATCCTGCCGGAATTCCAGGCAGCCGGGGTGAGGATCGCCGTCGAGACCTATGAACAGGTCCCCACGGACCGGATCCTGGACGTCGTCCGCCACGTCAACAGCCCCTACCTCGGAATCTGCAGCGACCCCGCCAACACCGTGGCTGCGCTGGAGATGCCGCGGCAGGTGATTGACGCCGTCGCGCCTTATGTCCTGAACATGCACATCAAAGACTTTGCGTTCAGCCGCAAGCAGGGATGGGTCGGGTTCACGTACTCGGGCGCACCCCTCGGCGAAGGCCTTCTCGACTACGACTACATGGTCGAAAAGATCCAGCCCAAAGAAAGAAACATCAACCAAATCGTGGAGCACTGGCTGCCGTGGCAGGACTCCGAAGCGGAGACCATCCGCCTCGAAAACCAGTGGACCCAACAAAGCCTCGATTTCCTAAGGAGCAAGTGAAATGTCAGCAGAACAATTGACCGTCGCCGTTGTCGGAGCCGGTGGCAAAATGGGGATGCGCGTTTCCCGCAACCTCCAGAAGTCCACCCACAACGTCTTCTACAGTGAGAACTCCCCCGCCGGCCAGGACCGCGTCCGCGCCGAGGGCCGCGACATCACCGCCACCGACGACGCCGTTCCCACAGCCGACGTCGTCATCCTCGCCGTACCGGACACCGTCCTCGGCATCGTTTCCGAGGGCGTCGTCCCGCAGATGAAGTCAGGCGCGATCCTCCTGACCCTCGATCCCGCCGCCGCGTACGCAGGCCTGCTGGCCAAGCGCGACGACGTCGTCCAGGCGGTCGCGCACCCCTGCCACCCGTCCGTGTTCCTGGAGCGCACCACCAAGGAAGAATGGGCCGACACCTTCGGCGGCCAGGGCGCCCCACAGAACGTGGTCTCCGCGATCGACGAGGACGCACCCGCAGCAACCCGCGACGTAGCAGAAGCCGTCATCCGCACCATCTACGCACCCGTGATCGACGTTCACTGGGTCACCGTCAAGCAGCTCGCCATCCTGGAACCCACCTTGGTGGAAACCGTGGCCTGCATGATCGGCACGCTCCTCAACGAGGCACTCCACGAGACCGTGCACACCGCCGGCGTTCCCGAGGAAGCAGCCAAGGCCATGCTGTTCGGCCACGTCCAGATCGCCCTCACCAACGCCTTGCGCGGATCCAACCCGTTCTCCGAAGCCTGCGAAATCGCCATCCAGTACGGCAAGGACACCATCATCAAGGACGACTGGAAGAAGATCTTCGACGACTCCGAACTCGACGGCGTGATCGCCAAGATGCTCAAGCTGGACGCCGTCAAGCGCTAAGGCCTCCCATCCCTCCACCGAGGTGGCATTTGATGCCAATGTTTGGCTGGCAAAGTCAACTGGTGGGAGCAACGCTGGGGGTTAGGCCGCTTGTAGCAGCTGGTTTAGTCGGTTGGCTGGTGTTTCGAGGTTCAGGGTTGGTCTGGGTCGGCGGTTGAGTTTCGCTGCGACCAGGCGGAGGTCCTCGGGGGTGTGCACTGAAAGGTCGGTGCCTTTCTCGAACCAGAACCTCAGGAGCCTGTTGGTGTTCTCGTTGGTGCCGCGTTGCCAGGGTGAGTGCGGGTCGCAGAAATACAGGGTCGTTTCGAGTGCGGTTTGGATCTTCGCGTAGTCGGCCAGTTCGGTTCCGCGGTCCCAAGTGATCGAGAGTCGCAGGTGATCCGGGAGGGAAGCCATCTCCCGGATCATCGCAGCGGCAACGGTCTCCGCGGTGTGGTCCCCGGGCAGGTGCAGCAGGATCGTGAACCGGGTCGAGCGTTCCACCAACGTGCCGATCGCGGTCCCGTCGGTCCCGATGATGAGGTCCCCTTCCCAGTGGCCAGGCACTGCCCGGTCTTGGACCTCGGGCGGGCGTTGGCTGATTTTGAATGCCTCACCGTAAGGGCTGTTCTTACGGCGGTCACTGGTGTGCGGAACGCGTTGCTTGCGTTTCAGGCTGAGCTTTTCGGCCAGGTCAGCCCGCAGGTTCCCGCGGGTTTGGACATACAGCGCTTGATAGATCGTCTCGTGGCTCACCTGCATAGTCTGATCGTCGACGAAGTAGTGCGCCAACATTGAGGAGATCAATTTCGGGCTCCACCCGTCATCCATCCACACACCGATCAGCCGGCAGAGGTCCTCGTCCTGGACGAGTTTGAACGGTTTGGGCCGGCGCCTGTCCTGGTGCGCTTTGGCGTGGGCGACCGAGGCGTAATACTTCCCGTCCGCGCTTCTGTGCCGCTTCACCTCCCGCCAGACCACGGACTTATCCCGGCCAATCAATTCACCGATCTTGGCGTAACTGAGCCCCAGCAGAACACCCATCTGGATCATCCCCCGCTCGCCCAGACCCAAGGCCCGGCCAGGTCCCTCTGCCGAAGGCGCAGGATCGGCAAGACCCCCGACAGCGCCACGGTTCAACGTCATCATCAGGCCAGACTGAGCCCACCAGTTTCCCCCGGTCGCGTGCACCGCCCCGACACGCCGGGAAGCCTCAAGAACCGAGACCCCCGCACACACCAAATCAACAAACTCGGCACGCGCACCCGAAGGAAACAACTTGACCATGAAACGCTCCATCAATCAGAGCGTTGCAACGACCCTATGACTTTGCCGCTCAAACAGTGGCATGAGGTGCCATCTCGCGGGGTTTAAGCGATCATGAGAATATGTCCTCCAGCACCGAGCCGGCGGACGGATTCCTGACCGACTACTACGAGCACGTGGCCGAGGACGACGCCCGCAACTACACGCCGGAAACGCTGCTGGAGCGCGCCCGCTACCACCGGTCGTTGGCCGAACGGCGGGAACCGGGGCAGGCCGTCATCGGAGTTCTGCATGAGTCCGACGCCAGCGTGGTGGCCGTCGTGGCAGATGACATGCCCTACCTCCTCCCCTCCGTCACTGCGGAGATCGCCCGGGATACCGCCTCCATCCGACTCCTCGTCCATCCCACCTTCAGCGTCACCCGCGATCCAGCCACCCATCGCCTGACCGAAATCCAGCGGGCACCGCACCGCACCGGGCTCCCCGCCAGCGTCGAAGCTTCCACCGCCGGCACCAGTGCGCAGGTGCCCGCCCAACAAGAGGAGTACGACGGCGGACCACTCGCCGAGGCGTGGATGGCGATCGAGATTCCAAGGCTCCCGGACGAGCCCGGGACGGAACTCCTCATTGGCCGGTTGCACAGGGTCCTGCACGATGTCCGGACCGCCGCTGAGGACCATGCTGCAATCCATGCGGAACTGGCCCGCGAGGTCAGGGCCTTGGGTGAGCGGGCAGGCTCGGATCCTGAAGCCAGGGAAGCCCGTGAGCTGCTGCAATGGCTGGGCGATGGGAACTTCGTGTTCCTCGGATTTCGCGGGCGCCGCGGGCTTGGCGTGCTGCGGGAACCGAGGGACGCAGAGGAACTGCACAGGAATCCTCCGGGGGCAGAACCCCGGATCCTCACGCTCACCAAGTCCGCCCAGCGCTCCACGGTCCTGCGCCGCGCCTACCTCGACGAGATTACGGTGGCCTCGCCCGGCACGGAGGGGAAGGACGGCGGACAGACCTTTGTTGGTCTCTTCTCCCCCAATTCCACGGCGCAATCGGCCTTGGAGATTCCTGTCATCCGGGACACCGTGAAGGAAGTGCTGCGGGCGTTTGGCTACCCGCCCAGCTCGCATCACGGCAAGGAACTCCTGGCCGTCATGGAGGGCTATCCCCGCGATGAGCTATTCCACATCGACGCCGAACAGCTCGCCGCCCATGCCCGCGAAATCCTGCGACTCCAGGAACGCCACAGCACCCGGCTGTTCCTGCGCCCGGACTCCTATGGACGGTTCATGACAGCGCTCGTGTTCCTCCCGCGCCGTCGGTACAGCACCGCAGTCAGGCTCAACATTGAACGCGAACTGCGCGAGGCATTCGGTGCGGACTCCATCGAGTTTGAGCTCCGCTTGGGCGAATCCGCCATGGCCAGGGTGTTCTTCCGGGTGCTGTTACCGCAGGCGGCGTCGACGCGTCAGGGGACTCCCGGCGTCGTAGATGCCTCGGTACTGGAGCCGCGGATCATCGCCGCCACCAGGACCTGGGCCCAAGGCCTGGCCGAAGCGCTGCAGGCGCGCTACCCGTTGGAGGAGGCCGGGCGGCTTTCCCGCGAATGGGCCGCGGCCTTCCCTGCCAGTTACAAAGCCGATTTCGAAGTAGAGGACGCGGTGGAGGACATCTCGAAGTTCGAGAGCTTTCCGCCAGGCCAAAGCGAGGAACCAGACCCGCTGCTGACCGTCTACAAACGACCCGGAACTGCTGTTCTCATCGAAGATGCCAGGATCAGGCTGTATTTGACCCGCCCCCAGAGCCTCACCCAGATCCTTCCGTTCTTCCACAACCTTGGCTTGAAGGTACTGGACCAGCGTCCGTTCGACGTCCAGCGTGGAGATGGCCGACAGTTCTTTCTGTACGACCTCGGGCTGAAGTACCCGCGCGGGGTGGACCCGTTGACCACGGGCGAACTGCTGGGCGGCGCGTTCTGCGCCGCCATGCGCGGCGCTGCGGAGTCGGACGCCTTCGATGCCTTGGTCATCCGCGAAGGCATCGGTTGGCGGCGGGTGGCTATCCTCCGCGCCTACGCCAAGTACTTGCGGCAATTGGGGAGCACCAACTCTTTCGGCTTCATCGCGGACACACTCCGGGCGAACACGGAGGCAACACATGCGCTCCTGGAACTCTTCGAGGCGAAGTTCAATCCGGACAGCTACGCGCCGGACCTGTTTGATCCCGAACTCAACAGCCACGCACACCGGCCTGACGGCGATGTTTTTGAGGAAGGCAGCAGCGAACTGAGCCATCGTACGCAGGCCATCCACGCAGCCCGTGCCAGACTTGGCGAGGCTATTGACGCCATCCCGGTCCTGGACGCCGACCGACTCCTCCGGACGCTCGCAAGCCTGGTGGACGCCACCCTGCGCACCAATTTCTACTTGGACAAGCCGTACATCAGCTTCAAACTCAATCCGTCCGGCATTCCGGCCGCACCGGCGCCACGTCCTAAATTCGAAATCTGGGTCTACTCACCCCGCGTTGAGGGGGTCCACCTGCGCTTCGGACCGTTGGCCCGCGGAGGACTCCGGTGGTCGGACCGGCGCGAGGACTTCCGGACGGAAATCCTTGGGCTGGTGAAGGCACAAACTGTCAAGAACGCCGTGATTGTTCCCACCGGCGCCAAAGGTGGTTTCTTCCCCAAACTACTACCGGACCCGGCGGAGGATCGCGCTGCTTGGCTCGCGGAGGGCCAGGAAAGCTACCGGACTTTTATTCGTGGGCTGCTGGACGTCACGGACAACCTCATGCCGGATCCCGACGGCGGCAGCAACAGCCGGGTGGCGACCCCGCCCCGGGTGGTACGCCACGATGGCGACGACTACTATCTGGTGGTCGCGGCGGATAAGGGAACTGCCGCCTTCTCAGACATCGCCAACGCTGTGGCGGAGGAGTACGGCTTCTGGCTGGGGGACGCCTTCGCTTCCGGCGGCTCAGTGGGTTACGACCACAAGCAGATGGGCATCACGGCCCGCGGCGCATGGGAATCGGTGCGCCACCATTTCAGTGAACTCATGATCGATTCAACCGCGGAGGATTTCACCGTGGTGGGCATCGGGGACATGAGCGGTGATGTCTTCGGCAATGGCATGCTTCTCTCCAAGCACATCAAGTTGGTAGCTGCGTTCGATCATCGGCATATCTTCCTGGACCCCACACCGGATCCGCTGGAGTCCTATGCCGAGCGGGAACGCCTGTTCAAGGTCCCCCGGTCATCCTGGGCGGACTACAACCCGGGAAGGTTGAGCCCGGGTGGCGGTGTCTTCGCGAGGACGGCGAAGTCAATAGTGATTACCGAGGAGGTCCGGCTCGCCCTGGGTTTGGAAGAGGGTGCCGGGCTGGAAGCGGGCTCCGAACCCAACGGCCAGCAGGTCATGAGTCCACCGGAGCTCCTCAAGGCGATCCTCATGGCGCCGGTGGACCTGCTGTACAACGGCGGAATTGGAACCTACGTGAAGTCGTCCACGGAGTCCCATGCCGACGTCGGGGATAAAGCGAACGATGCCATCCGCGTCGATGGCGACCAGCTCCGCACCCACATCATCGCTGAAGGCGGCAACCTCGGCGTCACCCAGCGCGGCCGGATCCAGGCTGCGCTGGCGGGCATCCTGGTGAACACCGATGCGATCGACAATTCGGCAGGGGTGGATTGTTCCGACCATGAGGTGAACATCAAGGTCTTCCTGGACCGTATGATCGCGGCCGGCAGGATGCCTGCGGCCGAACGGACCGTATTCCTGCACTCACTCCAAGGTGAAGTGGGGAAGCTGGTGCTGAAAACCAATGACCACCAGAACGTCCTGTTGCTCAATGACAAGCAGTTGGCCGTCGAGTGGAGCCCCAGCTTCGAAAGGACCATGGACTGGCTTGAGTCAGTCACCGACCTGGACCGGGACCTGGAGTTCCTCCCCGGCAACGAGGAACTCCAGGCCCGCGTCCTGACGGGCAAGGGGCTGACAACCCCCGAGCTCGCAGTGCTGGCCGCTTACGCCAAAATCGAGCTGGCCCGGGAACTCACGGAGGGAGGCCTTGCCGACGATCCGTGGTTCTCGCAGACGCTCCACCACTATTTCCCCCAACAAGTCTCGGAGCGGTTCGGCGAACATCTGTCCACCCACCCGCTGCGCCGGGAGATCGTAGCCACTGTGGTGGCCAACGACATGATCAATATGGGTGGCATTGCGTTCGCCTTCCGGGCCATGGAAGAGACCACCGTGTCAGCCGCGGCCGTAGCACGCGCGTTCGTGGTGATGCGGAACGTCTGGGATCTGGACTCGGTAACGCAGGCCATCGCCCGACTGCCGGCCAGCACACCCAGCGAGCATGGCGCAGCCGTGGCCCTGGACATGCGGCGCCTGTTGGACCGGTCCGTGCGCTGGTACGTGACCCACGATTTCCGTGACAAGCCGATCTCCGATGCCCTGGCCCGGCTTGAACAACCGATGTCCTTGATGCGCGCCAATTTCACCGGGTTGCTGCATGGCATCAATCTGGCGCACTCCTTGAAGCGCCTCGCCCACACTGACGCCGTCGGCCTGCCGCACTCTTTGGGGATCCGCGCTTCAGAGCTCCTGGTCAGCTACGGACTGCTGGACATTTCCGCCATCGCCGAGGAACTGCAGGAGCCGGCAGAGGGTGTGGCGGAGGTGTACTTCGCCGTTTTTGAGCGGATCTCCGCAATCCCCTTGCTGGAACACATCACCATGCTTCCGCGCGACACGCACTGGGAGTCGTTGGCGAGGGCAGCGCTGAGGGACGACATGTATCTGGTCCTGGCCGACATGACCAAGGCGGTGGTCCGGCATACTCCGCGGTCCACCGTGGCTGCTGATCCCGTGGAACGGATCATGGATTGGGAGCACGGAAACATCGAACAATTGGCGCGCATCCAGGAGACCATCCAGGAAGCCATCAAGCCAGGTCCGGTGGACATCGCGGCTCTTTCAGTGGCAGTAAAACTGCTCCGCGCCATGGTTCGCAGATGAGACCCAGGTCACTCACCTGCCAGTCATCTTACATATTTTCGGGTCTCAGCGATTATGATTGATGGGTCGCCCTCGCATGCGGCACGTAATAGGAGGCCCCCAATGACCCCTGCAATGACTGCAGAACGCGAAATTCGCCTGTCCTTCTCGAAGGCAGACGAGATCCACGACGGACTCGACCGCGCAGTGGATGCCCTGATCGAAAACGCAGCAGCAGACGCTGCCTGTGGAATTCTGGTGACGCGCCACGAGCCCGGCACCTACACCGTGGCCCTGGACGAATCCGTTCCCTTCGGTCAGACCCACGAAGTCCTCGCCGCCTGATACCCCCAACGTATTTTCTGGCAGCGACGCCAAAAACCGGGGCCCGTCCCCTTCCGCATCTACTACCCGCGGAAGGGAACGAGCCCCGGTTTCTGTTTAACAACTATCCCACCCAAGCAGGTCGCAATTGGGTACCTACGCCCGGCGGAGAGTGACGCCGTCGGACTTCATGAACAGTTCCTTGCCCTCTTCGGTGACGCCGGGGCCCGAGTGCTCAAGCCACACCACATTCCCGCTGCTGGAAATTTCCTCGACCCGGCCGGTGGCGATCACGTGGGCGTATTTGACCACTTCCACCGCCTCGCCAACGTTCAGCGTCTTCCAGTCGGAAACCGTAGCCGAGTGAGCGTTTCGCCTGGACAGGACTGCTCCGCGTGCCTTCATTGAACTTCTACCCCTTTGTGGATGTTCTCTGTTGTGTATTGAGTTTTTCGAACGGTTGACCGTCAAGCCCACGACATCATTGGCGTGGACGTGACGTACACCATAAGTTCTACTACATTTGCCACGCCCCGGTGATTGCGTTGCGAACAAAGACCGGGGCGTGACAAATATGCCCATCAAATGAGCGTTTTATTCGACGTCAGGCCAATATGCCGACGGCGGATTCGGCGGCCGCACGGACCGCTCCGGAGCCGACCAAACGGTCAGCCGCTTCCAGTTCCGGCGACAGGAACCTGTCGGTACCGGGACCCTGGACCACTTCACGAAGCACCTCAAGCACAGCCGTACCGGCGGGACCCGGGGTGAGTTCGCCGTCGGACATTTGCGTCCGCATGTCAATGGCGCGGGCACTGGTGACAAGCTCGACGGCGAGCACGCGGCGGAGGTTCTCCACGGCCTTGCGCAGCTTCCGGGCAGCGTGCCAGCCCATGGACACGTGGTCTTCCTGCATGGCGGAGCTCGGGATCGAGTCCACCGACGCCGGAACGGCCAGGCGCTTGTTATCCGAGACCAGGCCGGCCTGCGTGTACTGGGCGATCATCAGGCCGGAGTCAACGCCGGGGTCTCCAGCGAGGAAGGCCGGCAGTCCGTGCGAGCGGGCGGGATCGAGCATACGGTCCGTGCGTCGTTCGGCGATGGAGCTCAGGTCCGCCACGGCGATGGCCAGGAAGTCCAGGACGTAGGCCACGGGAGCGCCGTGGAAGTTGCCGTTGGACGTAACGCGGCCGTCCGGGAGAACCACCGGGTTGTCGATCGCTGCGGCGAGCTCGCGGGACGCCACCAGCGCGGCGTGGTCCACGGTGTCACGGACAGCGCCGGCAACCTGCGGAGCGCAGCGCAGCGAGTAGGCGTCCTGGACCTTGGTGTCGTTGATCCGGTGGGATGCGACGATCGGCGAGTTGGACAGCACCCGCAGCATGTTATCCGCGCTGGCGGCCTGGCCGGGGTGCGGCCTGAGTGCGGCGTGGAGCTCCGGGAGGAACACCTGGTCCGTGCCGAGCAGCGCCTCGACGCTGAGCGCGGCGGTGACATCCGCCGTCGCAAGGAGCAAGCGGATATCGGCGATGGCCATCAGCAGCATGCCAAGCATGCCTTCGGTGCCGTTGACGAGGGCCAGGCCCTCCTTCTCGGCAAGGGTGACCGGCTCGATGCCGTGCAGCGCAAGAAGCTCAGCGACAGGCGGCTTGCCTGCGGTTCCGTACAGTTCGCCGTCGGGACCCATTGCTTCGCCTTCGCCCATGAGGACCAGCGCACAGTGGGACAGCGGGGCGAGGTCGCCGGAGCAACCCAGCGAACCGAACTCGCGGACCAGCGGGGTGATGCCTGCGTTGAGGACGTCCACCATGGTCTGAAGAACCACGGGGCGGACGCCGGTGCGGCCCGATGCCAGGGTCTTGGCGCGGAGGAACATGATGCCGCGGACCACTTCGCGTTCTACAGCCGGGCCCATTCCTGCGGCGTGGCTGCGGATCAGCGACTTCTGCAGTTGGGTGCGGAGGTCGTTGGGGATGTGGCGGTTGGCCAGCGCACCGAAGCCCGTGGAAATGCCGTAGGCGGGGACATCGCTGGTAGCCAGATCATCAATGTGCGCACGGACCTTGGCAACGTTGTCCAGGGCGTCCTGGGAGATGGTCACCTTGGCGTCGTGGCGGGCGACGGCGACGACGTCTTCCGGGGTCACGCCGCTTGAGCCGAGGGTAACGGTGAGCTGTTCGCTGGAGGTAACAGTCATGGTGTTGCCTACTTCTCGTTCATGGGGATGCGGACGCCGCGTTCGTTGGCGACGTCGACGGCGCGGTCATAGCCGGCGTCGACGTGGCGGATGACGCCCATGCCGGGGTCGTTGGTCAGGAGCCGTTCGAGCTTCTCCGCGGCCAAATCGGTGCCGTCAGCGACGGAAACCTGCCCGGCGTGCAGGGACCGGCCAATGCCGACACCGCCGCCGTGATGGATGGACACCCAGGTGGCGCCCGAGGAGGTGTTGATCAGGGCGTTCAGCAACGGCCAGTCAGCAATCGCGTCGGACCCGTCGGCCATGGACTCGGTCTCCCGGTACGGGGACGCCACGGAACCCGAATCCAGGTGGTCACGGCCGATCACGATCGGGGCCTTGACCTTGCCCTCCTTCACGAGCTGGTTGAACAGCAGGCCGGCCTTGGCGCGTTCGCCATAACCGAGCCAGCAAATACGCGCCGGCAGGCCCTCGAACTCCACCCGGTCCGCCGCGGCGTCGAGCCACTTATGCAGGTGCTTGTTCTCCGGGAACAGTTCCTTGATCGCTGCATCCGTCACGGCGATGTCTTCCGGATCACCAGACAGGGCAACCCAACGGAACGGGCCAAGGCCCTCGCAGAACAACGGACGGATGTACGCCGGAACGAAACCGGGGAACTCGAACGCCCGGACGTACCCGCCCTTACGGGCCTCATCACGGATGGAGTTGCCGTAATCGAACACCTCAGAGCCGGCGTCCTGGAACTCCACCATCGCCTGGACGTGGCGGGCCATCGAAGCCTGGGCCTTCTTGGTGAACCCTTCCGGATCCGCCTCGGCTTCGGTGTGCCACTCGTTGACGGTGATGCCTTCGGGCAGGTAGGACAGGGGGTCATGCGCACTGGTCTGGTCGGTAACCACATCAAAAGTGACCTCGCCGGCCTTGTGGCGGCGCAGCAGTTCCGGGAACACCTCCGCGGCGTTACCCACGTAACCGACGGACCAGCCACGGCGCTCGTCCTTGGCCTTCTGGACCTTCGCGATCGCAGCATCCAGGTCCGTTTCGACCTCGTCCAGGTAGCGCTTGCCGGCGCGGCGGCGGAGACGGGTCTCATCCACGTCCACGATCAAGCAGGCACCGTCGTTCAGGGTCACGGCCAGCGGCTGGGCCCCGCCCATGCCACCACAACCACCCGTCAACGTCAGCGTCCCGGCCAGCGGCCCCTCGGTGGAACCCTGCGCGGCGGGTGCCGGGTGGCGTCCCTCAGCAGCCAACTTGTTTCCGACGGCGGCAAAGGTTTCGTAGGTGCCCTGCAGGATGCCCTGGGTGCCGATATAGATCCAAGAACCAGCCGTCATCTGGCCGTACATCATCAAACCCTCAGCCTCGAGCCGGCGGAACTCAGGCCACGTGGCCCAGTCCCCCACCAGGTTGGAGTTGGCGAGGAGAACACGGGGCGCCCACTCGTGGGTGCGGAACACACCCACCGGCTTCCCCGACTGGACCAGCAGCGTCTCGTCCTTCTCCATGGTCTCCAGCGTGCGGGTAATCGCATCAAACGCAGCCCAGGAACGCACAGCACGGCCCGTGCCTCCGTACACCACCAGATCATCCGGGCGCTCAGCGACCTCGGGATCCAGGTTGTTCATCAGCATGCGCAACGGCGCCTCGGTCTGCCACGACTTGGCAGTAAGTTCAGTACCCCGGGCGGCCTTGACCGGACGGGCACCAGTGGTGAAATCGGCGGGTGCCATGGTGACTCCTTCGTCTGTGGGAAGTGTGTGGTGGAAAGATCTTCTGCTTCTACTAAAGCCCCTTTATCCCGCGGCCGGAACGGCTTTTGGAAGGGTGCTGTCCGGGATTACAGACGCGCCCGGCGTTTCCTACTGGGCAGGGCGCCCGTGGATCCGGACCGACAACTCGTCGGCCGCTTTGCGGATGCGGGCAGCCAGGACCGGCCATTGCTCAGCCGGCACCTTGTCCTCCAAGAACGTGACGGCGACTGCCGCCGTCGGCCATCCGACGTGGTCCGTCACTGCGGCCGCGATGGAGCAGAACCCCGGCGTAATTTCGCCGTTTTCCGTGGCGTAGCCACGCTGGCGCACCTGGTCCAAATGCGAGGACAATGCGGAGTACTTCATGATGGGGAACTCCACCTCGTGCCGTGAGGTAAAGGCTGCGGCGTTGGGGTAAAGGGCACGGACCTGCGACTTTGGCAGGGCGGCCAGAATCGCGCGGCCCGAGGCCGTGAGGTGACTGGGCAGGCGGACCCCGACGTCGGTCACCAGGCTCGGGCGGTTCTTGGCGCGTTCCTCCACGATGTAGAGAACGTCGCGGCCATGGAGCACGGCGAGGTGGGCGCTCTCGCCGATCACGTCCACCAGCGAGGCAAGCATGGGCCGGCCAAGACGCGACAGTGGTTCCTGGCGTGAGTAGGCCGAGCTGAGTTCGAAGGCGCTGATGCCCAGACCATAACGCTGTTCCTCATGCAGGTGCAGGACGAAGCCATTGGCCTCCATCACACCCAACAGGTGATAAACGCTGGAGCGCGGGAGACCCAGCGCGGTGGCAATATTCGACGCCGCCATGGGACCACGGCGCGAGGCCAACAGTTTCAGGATCCGCAGCGTGTTTTCGGCGGCAGGGACTTTGGAGGTGGCCTTGCCTGGTGCCATTGGCGACGTTGTCATGGTTCCTCACTGCTGGGGGGTCGGTATCTCGTCGAACAGCGCATGTCCGGTATCCCGTACTCCAGCGTGCACCCTTGGCAGGGCAGGCACCAGCCCACCACGCCGGGGTAATGTCTGAAATGCCAGACATTGCTGTTCCCACCACCCAAGCCTTCCGCAAAGTGTCTGCGATCAAAGACACCAAACCCCCGTGAGTCCGATCACAAGCGGCCCAAAAGTGATCTGCTGGATAGCGATCCCCTCCCAAAGACGAGAAGGTTTTACTATGCAACAGACCAAGCTGGCTGCGGAGAGCTCTGTGCTCCAAGCCGCGGGTACGGCGCTCAGCCGAGGCCTCAACGTCCGCCACATCCGCTTTATGGCACTCGGATCCGCGATCGGCACGGGCCTCTTCTACGGCTCCGCCTCCGCCATCCAAAAGGCCGGACCGGCCGTCCTGCTCGCCTACATCATCGGCGGCGCGGCCGTGTTCATGGTGATGCGCGCCCTCGGCGAAATGGCAGTTCGACACCCCGTGTCGGGCTCGTTCGGCCAGTACGCCAGCAAGTATCTGGGACCGTTCGCAGGCTTTGTGACCGGGTGGACCTACGTGTTCGAGATGGCGATCGTAGCCATTGCCGACGTCACGGCCTTCAGTATCTACATGGGCTTCTGGTTCCCTCAGGTGGACAGATGGATCTGGGTGCTCGCGATCATCCTGTTCCTGGGCGCCATGAACCTGCTCAGCGTGAAGGTGTTCGGTGAGCTCGAGTTCTGGTTCTCGCTCATCAAGGTGGTGGCGATTGTCGCCATGATCGTCGGAGGCGCAGCGATCGTCGTGTTCGGCTTCCAAACGGGCGACGGCGGTGGCGTGGCACCGGGGCTGGGGAACCTCGTGAACCATGGCGGTTTGTTCCCGAACGGTTTCGAGGGGCTACTGGCCGCGTTCGCCGTCGTGATGTTTGCCTTCGGCGGGATCGAAACGATCGGTATCACCGCCGGCGAAGCGGCCAATCCCAAGAAGGTCATCCCGCAGGCAGTCAACACTGTTCCGGTCCGCGTTCTGCTCTTCTATGTCCTGACCTTGGGCGTGCTGATGAGCATCTTCCCGTGGAATGAAATCGGCAGCAGTGGAAGCCCGTTCGTGCAGATCTTTGACGGACTGGGCATCCCTGCCGCTCCGCATATCCTCAATGCCGTGGTCATCACGGCTGCTCTCTCGGCGATCAACAGCGACATTTTCGGCGCCGGCCGCATCCTGTTTGGGCTGGCCCAGCAGGGCCACGCACCCAAGAGCTTCAGCAAGATCTCCCGCCATGGTGTTCCGTGGATGACCGTGGTGATGATGGGCGGAATCCTGCTGGTGGGCGTCGTCCTGAATGCCGTCATTCCAGAGGACGTGTTCGTGCTGATTGCATCGATCGCCACGTTCGCCACCGTATGGGTCTGGGTGATGATCCTCGCTTCGCACGTCGCCATGAAGCGGGAGATCAAGCGCAAGGGCCTGCCGGCGTCGGAATTCGGTTCGCCGCTGTGGCCTGCCGCGTCCATCCTGACCATGGCGTTCATGGCCATGGTGATCGTGATCCTCGGCGTCTTCGAGGACACCCGGGTAGCCCTGTATGTAGGTGGCACGTGGCTGGTCCTGCTGTTCGTAGCCTACAAACTGTGGGTCCGCGGTGGAGGGCTGCGCCGGGCAGAGCTGGTGGACGAAACCGCCTGATTCCCTGCGCCGAAACTACAGTTAATGCCAATGTTCGCGCGGAACATTGGCATTAACTGTAGTCTCGCGGGGGGTTCGGCTCAGATTGCAGCAGCTGCGGAGCGCACGGCGTCGGACAAGGGAGTTGCCGGGCGCCCGATCAGTTTCCGGAGATCACCGGTGGTGACCAACAGTTCGCCGCGGCCAATGCCCAGATCGGTATCGGCCAGGATCTGCGCGAAGCCTTCCGGTACCCCTGCGCCCGTCAAGAGATCGGCGTACTGGTCTGCCGGGAGGTCTCGGTATTCGATGGACTTCCCTGATGCAGCGCTGATTTCGGCGGCCAGCTCGTCCAAGGTAAAGGCCTCGTCCCCACCCAGTTCGTAGATCTTGCCGGCCTGGTGCTCCGCGACCAGAACCGCGGCTGCAGCTTGTGCATAGTCTGCGCGGGAAGCGCCGCTGACCTTGCCGTTTCCGGCGCTGCCAGCAAGCGCTCCCTGCGCAAGCGTTCCCGGCAGCTGATCGGTGTAGTTCTCGATGTACCAGCTGTTGCGAAGGAGGGCGAAGGGAACGCCGGATTCTTTGAGGATGGATTCCGTGGCCTGGTGCTCTGCGGCCAGCTTCATGCGTGTGGTGTCTGCGTTGGCAATGCTGGTGTAGGCCAGAAGCTCCACGCCCTCGGCCTTTGCTGCCTCGATGACCGTGCGGTGCTGCTCTACCCGCTGACCGACGGCGCTTCCCGAAATGAGAAGGACCTTGGTGGCACCCTTAAGCGCTTGGGCCACCGAAGCAGCGTCGTCGTAGTCCATTGCAGCCGCGCGAACGCCGCGGGCAACAAAGCCGGACAGCTTTTCGATGGAGCGGCCGGTGGCAACAATGCTGTCAGCGGGGACATTGCGCTCGAGCAGGGCCTCTATGACGTGGCGGCCCAGCTGGCCTGTTGCTCCGGTAATGACGATGCTCATGACTGGTTCCTTTCAAGGAAGTTATTGGGTCGGTCACCGATCACAACCAGTGCTTTCATGGATAACTTCCCGAAAGAGAGTACGCACTTAAAGGTAAGGTACTGACATGAAAGTAAGTACCCTCTTGGCTCCCCTCCCTGCCGGCGTCGCGGACGGTGTCTTCCCAGCCGGCTGCCCGAGCAGGACGGTACTGGACCACATCACCAGCAAATGGGGCGTGCTGATCCTGCTGTCGCTGTCCGAAGGAGATCAGCGATGGAGCGAACTGCGCCGACGGGCTGAGGGCATCAGCGAGAAAATGCTGGCCCAAACCCTGAAAACGCTCGAACGGGACGGACTGGTACGCCGCGACGCACGACCCGTCATCCCGCCGCGCGTGGACTACAGCCTGACTGAACGCGGCCGCGAGCTCACGGCACTGCTGATCCCCCTGGTGACCTGGGCCTTCGATAATGCCGAAGAAATCATCGGCGGCCAAAGTTAGCCCGGATTCCCCCGCCAACCGGGCCTACCGGGCCGACCAACCACCGTCCATGGTGTAGCTCGCGCCGGTGACCATGCCGGCGTCGTCGGAGGCCATCCAGGCTGCCAGCGACGCAACTTCCTCCACCTCCACCAGGCGCTTGACCGCGGACTCCGTCAGCATCACTTTGGCCAGGACTTCGGCTTCGGGGATGCCGTGGAGCCGGGCCTGGTCGGCGATCTGCTTCTCCACCAACGGCGTGCGTACGTAGCCCGGGTTGATGCAGTTGGACGTGACGCCGTGCTCGCCACCCTCCAAGGCAGTGACCTTGCTGAGTCCCTCAAGGCCGTGCTTGGCGGAGACGTACGCGCTCTTGTAGGCGGAGGCCCGGAGGCCGTGGACCGATGAGATATTGATGATCCGGCCGAACCCGTTGGCATACATGTGCGGGAGCGCGGCCCTGATGAGGAGGAACGGAGCCTCCAGCATCAGGGCCAGGATCCGCCGGAACTCCGCGGGTTCAAACTCCTCGATCGGCGCGACCTTCTGGATGCCGGCGTTGTTGACCAGGATGTCGCAGTCGAGGCTCAGTGCGGCCAGGGCGTCCACGTCCAGCAGATCAACCGTCCAGGCGGTGCCGCCCAGCTCGTCGGCCAAGGCCGCGGCTCCGGAGGCATCGACGTCGGCCACTACTACCTTCGCCCCGCGGGCGGCGAGGGCCCGGGCACAGGCGGCCCCGATTCCGCTCGCGCCACCGGTCACCAGGGCTTTGCGTCCGTTCAGGGAGTTGTCCATGGGTCTAGCCTTTCGAAGCGGATGAAGTAACCAGCCCGTGCCGGATCGCGTCGGCCTCGTCCACCTCTTGGAGCGCGATGCCCTTGGTTTCCTTGAGCGAAACGACGGCGACGACGGTGATGGCGCACGCGACCACAAGATAGATCGCGGTGGGAACCCACGAGCCTGTGTCCTTGAGCCACTGGGTCGCCAGGAGCGGCGCGAGTGAGCCGGCGAAGATCGACGTGACCTGCGAGCCGAGGGAAACGCCGGAGTAGCGCATGCGGGTGGGGAAGAGCTCGGACATGATGGCCGGCTGCCCGGCGTACATGAAGGCATGCAGGCAGAGGCCGATGGTCACGGCGAGCACGATCACCACAGCGTTCCTGGTGTCGAACATGGGGAAGGCGAAGAACGGCCAGGTTGCACCGGCGATCGCGCCAACCAGGTACACGGGCTTGCGTCCCCATGAATCCACCAGTCGTCCCACCTGGGGAATGACCAGGAAGTGGATGACGTGGGCGATCAGCAGTGCCATCAGGAGCGAGGACGTGTCGTACTTGTGGACGCTCTTGAGGTAGACGATCGCGAAGCTCACCACCAGGTAGTACATGATGTTCTCCGCGAAGCGCAGGCCCATGGCCTGGAGGATTCCCTTGGGGTACTTGCGGATGACCTCGCCCACGCCGTAGCTGATGGCCTTGGACTCCTCCACCTGTGCCTTGGCCTCAAGGAAGATCGGGGCTTCGGTGACGTGGGTACGGATGTAGTAGCCAACGAACACGATCACGGCAGACAGCCAGAACGCGACGCGCCAGCCCCAGCCGAGGAAGGCCTCGCTGCTGAGCGTGGTGGACATGACGAACAGGACCAGGGTGGCCAGGAGGTTGCCCACCGGCACGGCAGCCTGCGGCCATGAGGACCAGAAGCCGCGGGACTTGTTGGGGCTGTGCTCCGCCACGAGCAGAACTGCGCCGCCCCATTCCCCGCCGAGCGCGAAGCCCTGGATGAAGCGGAGAGCCACCAGCATGGCCGGTGCCCAGTACCCGATTTCCATGAAGCCCGGGAGGCAGCCCATCAGGAAGGTGGAGACACCCACGATCACGATGGTCAGCTGCAGGGTAGGCTTGCGGCCGAGTTTGTCACCGATCTGGCCGAACACGATTCCGCCGAGTGGCCGGGCTACGAAACCCACCGCGTAGGTGATGAACGCCTGGATGATGCCATCGAGCTCGTTGCCCGTGCTGGGGAAGAAGTACTTGCCGAATACCAGGGTGGCGGCGGTGGCGTACAGGAAGAACTCGTACCACTCCACCACGGTGCCCACCATCGACGCCGCGACGATCTTCTTCAGGCCGGAGCCCTTGCCGGCGTCTTTCCCGGCTCTTGATGCGGAGCGCTGCTCTACGCTCATATCCATCTCCTCAGTGTCCTCTTTGACCCTTGTGAACGTGATGTGATCCACAACACGAAATGCTCCACTGAGTATTGCCGCAGATTTGCCGCGCCTCAATGACCAAAGAGGCACCATGTGTGTGCAAAATTGCAGATATGAAGCCGAATCCCGATGACCTTCTCATCTTCCTGGCCGTCTCACGTTCAGGAAGATTCACGACGGCGGCCCAAGCCTTGGGGCTCAACCACACCACCGTTTCGCGCAGGATAGCGGCGCTGGAGAAGGCGCTGGGCGGCAGGGTCCTTGCACGAGCAGCCGGTGGTTGGGAGGTGACGGAGTTGGGCACCGAAGCCGTGCAGGCCGCAGAGCGTATCGAAGCTGCGGTGGGCACGCTGGGACCCAGCGACCGCGCACCAGACCCGATTACCGGCGTCGTGCGCATGACCGCGACCGATGGCTTCAGCGCATATATCGCGGCCCCAGCGGTGGCGCGCTTGCGGAGGGCGCACCCCGGGCTGAGTGTCGAGATCGTGACAGTGACCCGGCGGGCATTGCAGCAGCGGTCCGGTTTGGACATCGAGGTGGTGGTCGGGACGCCGCAGGTGCACCGTGCCGAAGCGATCAGGCTCGGCGAATACCGGCTGGGAATGTACGCGTCCCGCGCGTACTTGAAGGACCACGGGTCACCCGCCAGCGTCGAAGAGCTCACGGAGCACCAACTGGTCTACTTCGTGGATTCCATGCTGCAAGTGGACGACCTGGATGCGCCCCGCAGGTTGGTCCCGACCATGCGCGACGGGCTGAGCTCCACCAATGTGTTCGTCCACGTCGAGGCCACCCGGGCAGGGGCAGGCATCGGGTTCCTGCCGTGCTTCATGGCCGATCGGCACGCGGATTTGGTGCGGCTCCTGCCGTCGGACTTCGCCGAGCTCCTCCCCTACTGGATGGTCCTCCGCCCGGACTCCATGCGCCGCCCCGCGGTAGCCGCCGTCGTGCAGGCCTTGCGTGAAGAGACGGAGAACCGGCGGGAGGAGTTGTTGGGCGCAGGCTGAGGTCCACCCCGCGGGTAAATCAAGACCCCAGCGGGATCACCAGCGGCGTGTGGCTCACGGGATCGTCGATCACGATGCACGGCAGCCCGAACACGTGCTCCACCAGCTCGGCCGTCACAACATCGGCGGGCCGGCCCTCGGCAACCACTGCGCCGTCCTTCATCGCGATCAGGTGCGTGGCATAGCGGCAGGCGTGGTTGAGGTCGTGGAGCACGGCCACCAGGGTGTTGCCTTCGCCATTGAGGCGCCGGAACAACTCCAGAAGCTCGATCTGGTGCGCGATATCAAGGAACGTGGTGGGCTCATCCAACAGGAGCAGCGGGGTTTGCTGGGCGAGGACCATGGCCACCCACACGCGCTGCCGCTGCCCGCCGGAGAGCTCGTCCACCAATCGGCCGGACAGCGAGGTCACGTTGGTGGCCTCCAGGGCGGCAACGACCGCGGCCTCATCTGCCTCAGACCACTGACGCAGCAACTTCTGGTGCGGGTAGCGCCCCCTGGCAACGAGGTCCGCCACGGTGATCCCGTCGGGCGCAATGGAGGTTTGCGGCAACAAACCCAGACGTCGGGCCACCTCCTTGGCACCGTAGGACGAGATGCTCTTGCCGTCCAACAGCACGGACCCGGAGCTGGGCTCCAGCAGCCGGGACAGCGCCCGCAGCAGCGTCGATTTACCGCAGGCATTAGGGCCCACGATGACCGTGAATTCGCCGTCGGGAATCCGCACGTCCAGCGCCGAAGACACAGTGCGGCCCGCGTAACCCAGGCTCACGTTCTCGGCCCTGAGGCGCGCGGCACCCGGCGCCAGCCCAGGAACAGGAACCGTTTCAAGCACCACGTCAGTCATAGCAATCTCCTTCAATTCTTCACTCATTGCCGCTTCACCTCACGGGCAAGGAGCCACACGAGGTAGCAGCCACCGATGCTGACAGTCACTACGCCCACGGGCAGTTGGATCGGCGCGAAAAGGTTCTGCGCCACGATGTCGCTGGCCACCAGGAGGAATGCACCCATGGCGGCAGAGGGAACCATTCCCACGGAAGCGGAACGGGTCAGGCGGCGGGCCAGCTGCGGGGCGGCCAAAGAAACAAAGGCAATGGGACCAGCCGCGGCGGTGACCATCGCGGTCAAAGCCACGCCCACCACTGCGAGGACCAGCCGCGAGCCTTCCAGCCGGACGCCCAAGGCCCGGGCGGCGTCGTCGCCCATCTCCAGGAGCCCCAACCGCCGCCCGTACAGTGACAGCACCGCCAGCAGCACCACGAACACGATCACCACCGGCAGCACTTGGTCCCATGTGATCTTGTTCAGGGACCCGGCACCCCAGACGGCAGCGGACATGGCCTGCTCCAAGGACGCCTTGAGGATCATGAAGGTGTTCACCGACGCCAACATGGCGCTCACTGCGATGCCGGCAATGATGAGCCGAAAACCTTGGATGCCCTTCTTGAAGGCGAACAAGTAAACCAGTGCGGCAGTCACCAGCCCGCCCACCAGCGCACCGGCAGACACGGCAAAGTAGCCGCCGCCCATCAACAGGATGACCACCAGCGCTCCCGTGTAGGCGCCGGTGTTGAAACCGATTACGTCCGGGCTTCCCAGCGCGTTGCGGGTCAGCGATTGGAAGATTGCCCCGCTGACCCCCATGGCCGCCCCCAACAACAGGGCCAGGAGGACGCGGGGCAATCTCCACTCCACCACCACCATGTGCACGGCACCGCTGGAGTGCCCCAGCAGTGCCGAAACAACGTCCGGTACCGCAACGCTGAACTCGCCCAGGCCAAGGGCGACGACGGCGAGCGCCAGTGCGGCGGCAAACAGGACGGCGGTGACAACCAGGGTGCGGACGTCGACGCGAAGTGAGACGCGTCCGCCAAAATGGCGGACGGCGAAGGTGCGACGACCGAAGTCGATGGAAGACGCACGATCAGCGGACGTCGCCTGATCAACCGATGTCATAGCGTGCTCACTTTCCGGCGTCGAATGAGCCAGATGAGGACGGGTGCGCCAACGAATGCGGTGATGATTCCTACCTGCATTTCGCCGGGGCGGAGAACGAGCCTGCCAAGAATGTCGGACACCAGGAGCAGCACGGGCGAGAGCACCAGGGTGTAGGCCAGGATCCAGCGCTGGTCCGGCCCAACGATCCACCGGGCGACATGCGGAACCATGAGCCCTACGAATCCGATAGGGCCGGCGGCTGCCGTCGCGGCGCCGCAGAGCAGGGTGACTGAGACGATGGTCCAGATCCGGGTTCGCACAATGTTGGCACCAAGCGACCTGGCGGTATCGTCGCCCATGGCAACGGCGTTCAAGGGTCGGGCCATGGCGAGGGCGATGAGGGTTCCACCCAGGATGAACGGTGCCACGGTGGTGAAGATTTCCCACGTGCGGTTGTTCAAAGTACCCGCGCTCCAACTGCGCATGCTGTCGAAAACGGCGGGGCGCAGGAGCGTGATGCCGGACGAAATACCGCCCAGGACAGCGCCCAGGGCAACTCCGGCAAGGGTGAGTCGGAGCGGGGTTGCCCCTCCCCTGCCCCGCGACCCGATGAAGTACACAGCCACAGTGGCCACCACAGCACCGGCGAAGGAGAACCAGATGTAGTCCTGGATGCTGGTCACTCCGAAAAGTGCCACTCCCAGGACCACGAAGAAGCCCGCACCAGCGTTGACGCCCAGGATGCCGGGGTCCGCCAACGGGTTGCGTGTCAGCGCCTGGATCAGTGCCCCGGACAGTCCCAGGGCAATGCCCACCACCACGCCGGTGACGGTTCGGGGCAGGCGGAGGTCGTGGATGATCACGTGTTCCGGCGAGCTGTCGTATGCGGTGATCGCGGGCCACAGCTTGGCCATGTCCACGTCCTTGGAGCCCACCACCAGGCTCAACCAGAGAACCAGGGCCAGCACGGCGACCGCCCCGAGCAACCCCAGGAACCGGTACCGGTTCACGGCCGCCAAGCCCGCTGGGCGTGGACCACCCTGGCGCGCGTCCTGGGCAGAAACCGGTGCCGCGTCCTGCGCTTGAGGTGCAACAGAACGCGGCGCCATGGTTCCGGACGCCATTTAGAGGCCCAGCAATTCGAACTTGGCGTCCTGCAGGTCCACGATTTCCTCGCGATCCCGCTTCTCGTTGGACCAGAGGTCGTCGAACCAGCGCCGGGTTTCGGCGTCGAGGTTTTCCCAGCGCTCTTCCCAGGCTTCGCTCTTGTCCGTCCAGTAGCCGATCAGCTTGTAGGACTCGGGCGTGAGCTTCTTTTCGTGCCGAAGGTACTTGCGGATCCCACGCAGCACCTTGGTCTCGCCGGCCACCCAGATGTAGCCGACGCCGCCGGGGAACTCCATGCTCTTGAGGACCTCGTCCAGCCGGGACTGGCTGTGGCCGTTCCCGCCGTGAATCCATGCGACTTCCGTTCCAGCGCCGAGCGTCAGCTCCTGCTGGTGCGACGGGTCCTCAACCTCGATCAGCACACGCGTCCGGACACCCGGCGGCGTCTGCTCCACCAGCCGGGCAACAGCCGGAAGGCCAGTGGCGTCGGCCAGCAGGATCTGCCACTGCAGCCCGGTCGGCGGTTCATACAGTCCGGTAGGCGAGTTAAGCCCGACGGCGTCACCCACCTGGGCGCGCTGCGCCCACGAAGCTGCCAAACCGCCGTCGTGGACGACGAAGTCGATGTCCACGGTTCCTGCAGCGGCGTCCACAGCGCGGACCGTGTAGGTCCGCATGGCGGACGGTTCGACGCCCTCGGACCAGTCCCAGGAGTCCCCGGTGGAGATCGGCAGGCGAGCCTCATGGGTGCCCGGATCCGGCAGGAACACACGGAGGTATTCGTCGCCGACACCCGTGGTGTCGAAGCCGGCCAGCCCTGGACCGCCAAAGGTGATCCGGACCATTCCGGGGGTGAGCATGCGGGTAGCGACTACCTCGGCCCGGTAGATGCCCATCATGACAGGAGGGCCTTTTCGAACTTCTCCAGCAGTGCGTACTGGCCGCTCGGGGAGCCGTAGATCATTTCGAGGTCGTAGGTGTGGATCTGCTTGTTGGCCACGAAGGGCAGTGAGGTCCACAGCTTGTTGTTGGCCAAAGGAGCGAAGGCATCAGGGTTGGCGCCGTCCTTTTCGGGGACCTCGGTGGTGATGATGGCGTCGATTCCGTTGAGCTGTTCGAGCTGCTCGGCGCTGAGTTTGACGCCTTCGCCATCGGCCAGCGGGGAAACCTTCAAGCCGAGGTCTTTGATGACCAGGCACGGCGTTCCGTAGCAGCTGACCGATACTTGGTCTTCGTAGTAGTCCACCGGGCCGATGACCAGGTCACTCTTGCCTGCCTCGGCCAGACGCTTCTTCACGTCGTCAACCTTGGCCTGGTACTTGTCCATCCACGCCTGGTACTGCCCGGTCTTGCCGAAGGACTCGGCGACGGTCTTGAACTTGGTGCGCCAGTCGCTGCCGTCGAATCCGTTGAAAGTGTAGGTCGGGGCGATGTCGGAGAGCTTGGCGTCAAGCTCCTTCTCGTAACCCAGGCCGTTCAGGATGACATCCGGCTGCGCCTTGAGGATGGCCTCAAAGTTGAACTCCGGGTAGTTGGTGAACGGTGTGATGTCCTTGAGGGCGTCCTGGTCGAAGAAGTACGGGAAGCCCGAGTAACCGCTGTCGCGGATGGGCTGCTGGCTGGCAAGCGGAATCCCGAGGGTGATGAGCATGTCCAGGTCCGTGGTGTACATGCCCAGAGCCTTCTTGGGCTCGGCCGGCATGACTACTTCCTTGACCTCGCTTTGGACCGTCCGGGTTTCCGATGTGGCAGTGGCGCTGGCGTCGGTGGTGGCGCATCCGCTCAGGAGAAGAGCTGCGGAGGCCAGGGCCGCAACGGCGGCGGACATGGTTTTGGTGCGTGAAATCACTGCGGTCCTCTTGATTCTCAGGGGAGTTGGGGAAGCTCCCGTTGGCGCCGCGACCCGTTGATGGATTCTCTGAGCGGCTACCGAAGTTAGGTATACCTACCCTAACAACGCATCGACCCCTGAAACCGCTCGATTCTATTCGGAACCGGCCAAAGAGTGGTGGTTTCCGGCCTTAAGTGAGGACACGTACCAACCGGGGGTGTGCCCCATGACCTTCCGGAACACCTGAACAAAGGCGCTGGGGTTGTTGTAGCCCACCCGCCTGCTGACGGACGACACCGGATACCCTGCCGCCAGCAATCCCAGCGCCACGCGCACCCGGGCATGGATGCGCCACTGCGCAAACGTCATGCCGGTTTCCTTGTGGAACAACCGGGACAGGTTGCGGACACTGATGGATACTTCGATGCTCCATTCCTCCAGCGAGCGGTCCAGGGCGGGGTTGTCCAGGAGGGCGCGGGCAATGAGTTCCAGCCGCGGATCGGTGGGCATCGGCAGCAGCATGGGGCGCGCATCCACTACGTCGAGCAACCCCAGCACCACCCGCTCCGAACGCCTCCTCAGGGAGTCGTCCATGTCGAAATTGCTCATATGGCGCAACAGCTCCTGAGCCGCAGTGGGCACCGTGACCGCCACGGTCCGAGCTGCCAGGTTCGGGGCAACCCGCGCATCAATGTGCGAACAGTAGAACCCGGTCCCCTGCGTGGATTTCACGGCATGGACCACGCCCGCGGGAATCCAGAGCCCCAAGGTGGCCGGAACAGCATAGAAGCCGCCATCGGCCTCAACGGTCAGCACGCCACGGGCACCCCACAGCAGCTCATGGGTTTCGTGGACATGTTCAGTCCACGTCGCGGGCGTGGCGCACTCGAAGTATCCCGTGTAGACGCCGTACACCGGAAAGGACGCCGGGTCCTCGTCGGGGGCTACCGGCCGCAAGTCCGGCTCTGCATCCACCGGCGGTACGGACTGTCCGGATTGCGATAAAGCTTGGCGGGTCATCTGGCCTTCTTGAAGTTAGGTGAGCCTTACTATGGTAAGCATGCCCTCCAGTTCTGCCATTCCGTCCTGCCCACCCGGGCGTAACAAGCAAGCACCCTGGAAGGTCTCCAGACTCTTCACCGTCGCACTGTTCGCCAACGGCCGCTGGAAGCTCCTGCTGGCCGGTTGTGCCGGGCTTGGACTGCATCAGGTCAGCGAGGCTTTGGTCCCTGCAACCATCGGCGCCGCAGTGGACAACGCCATTCAACCGAACAATTTCGGCGCCCTCCTCGGATGGCTCGGCGCGTTGGCTGTGGTGTTCGTCGTGCTGGCACTTTCCTGGCGGCTTGGCACACTGGCCACCGAGCGTTCCTTCCTTCTGAGCTCCCACGACCTCCGGCAACTTGCCGTGGAGCGCACCCTGCACCCCCGCGGGATGGCCGCCCGGCGCGCACCCGGCGAAATTGTTGCCATTGCATCCTCCGACGCTGACAGGGTGGCCGGCTTGGCGTGGCTGATCGCCGGCGCCCTCGCTGCCACGGCCGGCGTCGTCACATCAGCCGTCACACTCCTCCTCATTTCCGTCCCTCTGGGACTGGCCGTTCTCATTGCGACTCCCGTGATGCTGCTGGTCATGCGCCGGCTCACCAAACCCTTGGAGGACCGAAGCGACGTGGAGCAGTCGACGGCGGCCCGCGCCGGCGCCCTGGCGACGGACTTCATCACGGGATCACGACCCCTCAAAGGCTTGGGCGCCGAAGATGCAGCCGTGACCCGCTATCGGACCGCCAGCCGGACCTCCTTGGTGGCGGGGTTGCGGGCTGTCCGCTCCCGATCTGCCTACAACGGCGCCAGCACCGCGCTGTCCGCAGCGTTCCTGGCCGGAATCGCCTTCTTCGCGGCCTGGTTCGCCGTCCAGGGCAGCATCACAGTGGGACAGTTGGTGGCAGTTGTTGGCGTGACCCAATTCGTTCAGGGCCCCATGACCGCCCTTGGCTTCCTCAGCGTCGAACTCGCTCGGAAGCGCGCCTCAGCGGCCCGCATAGCAGTCCTGCTCGCGGAACCGGATGCTGTCCCCGCACCTGAATCAGAAGAACGCACGACGGCGGCAACCACCTCAGCAGCAACGCTCACCTCCCAGGGCGAACCAGTCCCGCTGCTGGAACTCCGGCCCGGCTCCGGCGACGCTGCTTTCCCTCCCTTCACAGCCTCGGCCGGCGAAATCGTGGGCGTCGTTCTTCCCAGCGGTACTCAAGCCCGGCTCCTGGTGGACACCCTGGGCTTTCGCACGCCCGCTCCCCGCGGATTGGTGGCCATCGATGGCCAGGACGCCGCAGACCTGGACCCGCTCCACGTCCGGTCCAGGATCTTCGCAGACAGCCATGACGGAGTGCTGTTCCGCGGCAGTGTCCGCGAGAACGTCGCAGCAGCCGACGCCCAACTGGAGGAACGCGCCATGGCAGCTGCCGCCGTCGGGGACTTCGTCTCGCAACTGGCCGAAGGCACCGAAACTGTACTTACCGGGCACGGCCAGAGCCTGTCCGGCGGTCAGCGTCAGCGACTGGTCCTGGGCCGTTCCCTGCACCAAAAGCAAGCGGTGCTGGTCCTGCACGACCCCACTACCGCCGTCGATACCGCCACCGAAGCCGTGATCGCAGATGGCTTGCGGAACTTCCCTGACAAGGCCTTGGTGCTGGTGACTACCAGTCCCACGCTGCTGGCCGTCTGCCACCGGGTGGTGATGGGCGGAAGCGGCGCTGCTGCATCTGAAACCGGCACGCACCGCGAACTGCTTGCCACGTCCGCTGGCTACCGCGGGGTGGTGGGCTCTTGAGCACCGGAATCCTTCCCATTGCCACACCCCGCGAGACCCGGAAGGCCATGTGGCGCCTGCTGGCGCAGCGGCCCGGCCGGCTCACCCTGACCATCCTGGTGCTGCTGGCAGCATCCTGCTGTGGGCTGGCGGCACCGGCCATCCTGGGCATCATGGTCAATATTGCAGCCAGCGGCGGAGACGTCATGGCCCTGCTCTGGCTGGCGATCGGGCTCTTGGTTGCCGGTGGCCTGGGTGCCCTGCTGGGCATACTGGGACAGAACCTGCTGGCCCGGATCTGCGAGGAAGCCCTCGCCGGACTTCGCGAGGAAGTGTTCGCCGCAGCTGTCCGCAAGCCGCTCGCGCAACTCGAAAAGGCAGGCATCGGCGACGTCGTGGCCCGCGTGTCCGGCGACGTTGAGGCCGTCAGCGAGGCAATTTCCGGAGTACTGCCCGCGTTCACCAGCGCGGCCTTCACCATCGCCGTGACGCTGTTGGGCCTGGGCGTGATCGACTGGCGCTTCGCCGTCGCGGTGCTCATTGCCGCCCCGTTGCAGGTCTTCACCCTCCGCTGGTTCCTCCGGCGCACCGCACCCATTTATCGGACTGTCCGGATTACCGAGGCCAACAGGACCGAGCAGATCATCGAGACGGTTCACGGATCCCCTTCCGTCCTGGCCCTTGGGCTCGGGGCACGTCACGCCGACCTGGTTGCTGCCGCTTCCCGGGAGAACATCGGCCATGCACTCAAGGGCGTCAACTACCTGACCCGCTTCTACAACCGCCTCAACCTGGCGGAACTCATCGGCCTGTCCGCCGTGCTGGTGGTGGGTTTCTGGCTCCATGCCGAGGGCGCAGTGACCATTGGTGCGGCCACGGCTGCCGCACTGTACTTCTACCGGCTTTTCGATCCGATCGGCCTTGTCCTGGGACAGTTCGACGAGCTCCAGAAAGCCGCGGCCGGCCTGGGCCGGATGTTCGGCCTGACCATGTCCGCGGCGCCGGCCCCCGCCCCGACCAGGGCACCGGTCACTGACGCCGGCATCGTCCTGGACAACGTCACGTTCGCCTACCCCGGCCAGCGCCCCGCCCTCCGCGGCGTTTCCCTCACCGTGAAGCCCGGCGAGCGAGTGGCGATTGTGGGAACCTCCGGCGCAGGCAAAACCACCCTGGCCAAAGTCATCATGGGATTGGAACATCCGGGAAGCGGGACGGCCTGGGTGGGTGGGCTGGACTCCGCGGCGGCTCCCCCGGAAGACTTGCATGAGCGCATCGCCATGGTCAGCCAGGAGGTGCACGTCTTCTCCGGCACGCTCGCCGAGGACCTCCTGCTCGCCAAGCCCGACGCTTCCGATGAGGAACTTACGCGCGCCCTGCAGGATGTTGGGGCTGCCTGGGTTGAAACGCTCGACGACGGACTGCAGACGTCCGTAGGTGCCGGCGGCCACCAACTCACACCCGAGCAGGCGCAGCAGTTGGCGCTTGCACGCCTGATGCTCAAGGACCCGCCCATCGCGGTCCTGGACGAAGCCACCGCTGAGGCAGGAACGGGCTCGGCCACCATGCTGGATCAGGCCGCCGAGGCTGCGCTGGCAGGAAGGACGTCCGTGGTGATCGCGCACCGCCTGTCCCAGGCTGCCTCGGCGGACACCGTAGTAGTGATGGACCACGGTGGGATTGTCGAGTCGGGCTCCCACCAGGAACTGTTGGCTAACGGCGGCCGCTACGCAACGCTCTGGGAAGCGTGGAACAGCTCACTCAGCCGGAGCTGACGCCGGCTCGGGGGCCGGCTCGGGGGCCGGCTCCGGCGCTGGGTCGTGCCGGACCGGCGTACCTGCGGCGAACGCGCGCACCTTGGCATCATCCCAGATGTGCGCGGGGACGCCGCCGCCCAGGAGCTTACGGGCCAACGTGGGGTCTTCACCGAACGGCGCATGGCTCCCTGCCATGATCATGTTGCCGTAGCGGCGGCCCTTCAGCATGGCGGGGTCGGCGATGATCATGGTGTGCTCGAACGTGTCCGCGATGGTGGCAGCATCGGCCCGGGCGTTCTTGAGGTCCGGGGCGTCACCGGAATTGACCACATACAAGCCGTCGGGGGCCAGGACAGCGTCCGCATACGCAGTGAATTCACGAGTGGTGAGGGCACGGGGTGTGAAGGCTCCGGCGAATACATCGCGAATGATGAGGTCGCGGGTGTCCGGAGTAAGTGACTCGGTCACGTGCCGGGCCTCCCCCACACGGATCCGCAGCAAGGGGGCCTTGGGAAGATCGAACCAGCCACGGACGTAGTCGGCCAGTTTGCCGTCGAGCTCAACAACTACCTGACGGGCCTCGGGGTAAGCGGCATGGAAGTAGCGCGCCATGGAACAGGCACCCCCGCCCAAATGCAGTGCGCGGAGTTTCGGTTTCTGCTCCCGGGGCCACCGCGATTCCACCAACGCCGCGATCCAGCGCATGTATTCAAAGTCGAGGAACAGCGGATCGGCGAGGTCGATGTGCGAGCTCATCACACCGTTGATCTTCAGGAGCCAGCCGTTGGAGTTGTCCTGGTCCGGGACCAACTCGCAGTCGCCGGTATCGATGTAGTAAACGCCCGCCACCGGACCGTCAGGACGGGCGCCGACCGGCACCTCGACGACTCCCGCCGTCGACCTCTGAGACCTGCTTGGTTTACCGCGTTTCGCCACTACTGCCGCCCTGTCCCAGTCATACTTCAAGCCTAGTGGAGCATGGGGACGGAGGTATCGACCGTCGACTGCTGGCTCGTGCCGGTGGTCCACCAAGTGTCAGGAGCTGCGGATGGAGATGGGTTCGTAGACGGTGGCCGAGCCTGCCGCCGGGGCCCGGCACGTCAACTGGCTCGCCGGTTCGCGGCGGGCTCGCAGCTCCACCTCGATCATTGCCGGGTGGGGTGGGCGGCCAGTGACATGGATGTGCCAATAGTCGCCCTCGCGCAAGGACTCAGTGACCAGAAAGTCATTCCGGCCGGCAGGACCGAAGCGGTCGAGCACGGCCACGACAGCAGCTTGTTGCGGTGGGGATAGATCCGTATACCCCCGAAGGAATTCTGCGTGGATGAGGCCTGCGAGATGATCCTCAACGGTAGCGACGGCGGACTTCGCATCGAGTCCGCCGTAGTACACACCGTCCGGAGCGACGACGACGTTGGCTGCGAACCTGTCACCGCCAATGTGGGAGCACTCCCATACCAGCTCCGGCCACCGCTCACCGAGCGCACGCCCCACGGGCAGGCCCCGCACTGCGCAACAAGGATCATGCCGACCATGCGCACAGACCAGGATGACCGGCGGGTAACCGGGCATTCCAGGTGACGCCAGTGCTGGAACAATATCGGCAAGGTCCCCATCCCGAGCCCACGTTCCCCAGAGTTGTTGATGGGCGCCGGTGCTTTGATGGCGCAGCACGGCCCAACGGCTCGGACCGCGGCTCTGGCGGGGGCCAGGCCGCCGGACCAGGAGAACCCGTGCTCGCGCCGTCCGCGCTGCCGCCAACACCAGGGCCTTGGTCCCAGCCTCCAGCTCAAGGCCGTCGAAGCCGGTGGATGGCCACCCACCCCGGTGCTCTATGAGGACCCAAACCACGCCTGGTGACGCCGTGCCCGCCATCGAGTCGCCGCGTATCCGGGCGCTTTCCGCGCAGAAGAAACGTTCTGTTGCGGCCACCGGGGTCGTCACTGTCCACCGTCGCTGTTCAGCTCAAGGTCACGGTTCAGCTCAACGTGACTGTTCAACTCAATGCGACTGTTCAACTCAATGCGACTGTTCAACTCAATGCGACTGTTCAGCTGGGACGAGAACGCCTGCGCGTAACAGCCTTTCGACGAGTTCAATGCCGAGATCGGCCGCGAGGTGATCCCCGCCGTCGAGCAGGCGCCTTACAGTCAACAGATTTGCCTCGGCAAAGTCGAGCCAACCCACGCGGGTCGTCAGGCGTGAGCCCTCGAGCCGGGCCTCCAAGGCATCCCGAAGCCGCACCAGCGACTCGGGGCCGAGGCCCTCGACGGCCGCGAGCTGGGCGACGGGACCAAGCGGGGCCGGGCGTCCCTGTCCCCTCCGGGTGCGGTGGAAAAGGGAAGCGGAATCAGCCTCGACGACTGCGGCGGCGAGACGTTTACGGACGGCGGCGATGTCCCCATCGGGTCCATCGACGCCCAATGGCAGGGACCGGCGCATCTCGGGATCGTCGTTGAGAGCCGCCAATGCGGCCTGGGCGAGCTGCTCGGCCAGCGCGTAGCGGGTCCAGTTATGGACTCCCAGCGTGAGATGGATCGAGACCTTGCCCTGGGCCTCTGCGGCGTGCAACCATCCACGCGGCAGGTAGAGGACGTCACCGGGCTCGAGGACCGTATCGATGTAGGCCTTGCCCTGAGCGGCCTCGGCGACGGCGGAACGGCGATCGGTCCAAGGCTGGCTGCGCAGCGGGTCCACATGGACTGGCTCATGGATGATCCAGCGCTTGGTGCCCTCGATTTGCAGGACGAAGACGTCGTGGATGTCGTAGTGATCGTCGAAACCACGGTTCTGGGGCGGGGTGATGTAGGCATTGGCCTGCACTGGATGTCCGAGCTCGGTGCTTAGCTGGGTGCTGAAGCTCGATACCGGTTCCCATGTACGATGCAGCGCCTGCAGGACAAGGGTGGCTCCGTCGGCGAATTTGCGCCAAAGTTCGGTGTCGTCGAGCTGGTCGGAGATGGTGGCCCCGACGCCTGCCGGGGAAGTGAATGAGGACTCTGGAAGTGTCGAGCCACCCTTGGCGACGCGCAGGAAAGGTGTCCGCAATCCGCGGCGCGAGACCAGTTCGTCGACGGCGTTGGCCGAGAACAAATCAGAGAAGTTACTGACGCCACGCGTGAGCAACGCGGTCCGCCCCCAGACGTCGCGGGCGAACCTCTCATAGCCGATGTCGATCAGGCGCGTTTCCAGGACCCCGGCATCCTTGACAGCTCCGGGGTCCTGGAAATCAGTGCTGGTGGAACTCAAAACCTAGCTGCCTGGTCTTTCGGCGCCACTATCCGCGCCACCGTCGGCGCCACCATCGTGGGTGCTAGGGACTCCAGCCGCACCGCCGTCTGCCGGCCCTTCAGCACCACCATCCGCGCCGCCGTCGGCACCACCATCCGCGCCGCCGTCGTGGGCGCCAGGGACTCCGGCCGCACCGCCGTCTGCCGGGCCTTCCTGCTCGCTTGGATCCTGCTCTGGATTGGACATGCTTCCTCCCAAGAATCGACCCGGGCGATCCCCATCGACACCGCCCGTGATCACCATATCGAGATGAGTCAGCCCTGGGAACAGTCCGCGGGCGCTCCGGGACGCGCCATCCGATGTTCCGGCAGCGAATGCCACGAGGGATCGCACAACTGCCGTTTTCCGTCCGGCACAAAACCGTTGCGCCGGTAGAAAGCCTGGGCCCGGGGGTTGTCATCAAGGACCCAGAGGTAGGCCGGTCCGTCGCCGATCAAGGCATCCATCAAGGCCTGGCCCACACCACGGCCATGGATGCGCTCCAGGGTGTAAAGCATGAACAGCTCAACGTCGCAGGGGCCGTCCTCGTCCCTGCTGGGTCCGGCCGCCCCGAGCCCCACAAGATCACCGTCAGGACCGTGGGCCAGCATCCGTGTGTGCCCCGCTGCTATGAAGGCCCGGTACCGTTCGATGCGATCAGGCAGCGCCGCCTCCTGCTTTGCGAAGAACTCCGGAGGCAACAAGGACCCGTAGCTCTCGCGCCATGACTGGACGTGCATGATGGCCATGGCTTCGGCGTCATCCACCGTTGCCGGGCGAAGAGTGAAATCCACCTACCGCACCCGCGCTATCGCGAAACCGTCCCAGCCTTTGCTGCCAACGGTCTGAATCGCCGTGGCATCCAAGCGCGGATCCTGCCCCATCATTTCCAACGCCTTCACGATTCCGGGCGCATTGACATCGTCCCGCCCGGGTTCAAGGATGGCGCCGTCCCAAATGACGTTGTCCACCACGATCACCGTTCCCGGGTGGCCAAGCCTGATGGCCCACTCCAGGTAGTTGGAGTCGTTTTCCTTATCCGCATCAATGAAGACAAAATCGAACGATTCCTGGCTCGTCAGTGTGGGGAGGGTGTCCAGCGCAGCCCCCACCCGGATGTCCACCTTGTGCCCCACGCCCGCAGCATCCACGTTTGCCCGCGCTACGTCCGCGTGTTTCTGGAGGAATTCGCACGTAACTATCCTGCCGTCGTCGGGCAGTCCCTGCGCCATCCAGATGCTGCTGAACCCGGCCAGGGTTCCGATCTCCAGGACCCGCCTGGCTCCCGACATCTGCACCAGCATCCGCAACAGCTTGCCCGCGTTGGGCGCGACTTCGATGGCAGGCATGCCTGCCTCGACGGCGGATGTCAGGGCGCGCTGATGCGCAGGATCAGGACGGACGACGACGTCAGTCAAGTAACGCTCGACGTCAACCCACCCGGGTTCAGTCACGTGTTCAATCATGGCCCCCAGTCTGGCATCCGCGGCACCCCGGGGGAAGGATCTAGTCCGTGGCGGAGATGGCGTCTTCCAAGCGTTCCACCTTGCCGGTGAGTTCTCCGCTGTAACCGGGACGGATGTCTGCCTTGATCACCAGGGAGACGCGGCTCCCATAGCGGCCGACGGCCTCGGTGGCGCGCTTGACGACGTCGAAGACTTCGTCCCATTCACCTTCAATGGTGGTGAACATGGAGTCCGTTTGGTTCGGCAATCCAGACTCTCGGACGATCTTGACGGCGGCAGCTACGGCGTCGTGAACCGAAGCGTCGGGGGTCGGTCCCCCATTGGCGGCGGAAGCGGGCTGGCCCGATGGGGCGACTGAGAATGCAAGCAACATGAAATCCAGTGTTTCACGTGCTGGTTTGTCATATAACAACGTACTCCCGCGTAACAACGGGCCAGCAGTCCTCCGTTGCTAATCTGGCAAGCATGGAACAGCCCTCTGAACGCAAGCCCCTCAGGGCCGACGCCGCACGCAATGTGGACAAGATCATTACGGCGGCCCGGCAGTGTTTCCGGGAACATGGCCCCGACGTACCCTTGCAGACCATTGCCGCCACCGCTGGAGTTGGCCCCGCAACGCTGTTCCGCAACTTCTCGGATAAAGAGCAATTGGTCCTCGCCGCGCTGTCCCGCCAGCTGCGGCAGCATGTGGACCCGGTGGCTGCGGATGCCCTGGACGGCATGGACGCCGCTGAGGGCCTGATCAACGTCATCGACGCCGTGATGAAGGTAGCCAGCGACGATGCGAACCTGCTTGACGCCGTCGCCGGCCGACGCGGACTTCTCATGGGCATCACCGGCGGCCTCATCGGATCTATGGCGACCCTTCTTGAGCGCGGCCAGGGCCAAGGGTCCTTGCGACGTGACATCACCATCGAAGATATGGTCCGACTGGTTGCCATGCTGATCGGGGCAGTGGACACCATGGAACCCGGATCAGAAGCCTGGAAGCGTCCGGTGGCATTGATCGAAGACGCTATCCGCACCGAGCGCCCGTCCCGGCCGCTTCCTGAGCAATCGGATATCCCTGGCGTGACGTTCGCGGAGCCTCTCTAAGGTCCATTTGCCGGGCCTGCGATGGTGAGTCCTGCCCATGGCAGGACAGCCCAACCCCACGTAGTGTCGATCGCATGAATATTCCCCTGAGCTCATACTCTTCCAGCGGCGCCGAGTCCGCTGCCACGGCTGGCCTCGTCCTGCTGTTTATGCTGATCTACTTCGCCGTGGTTTTCGCGATCGTTGGCGTGCTTTACATGGGAATCTTCACCAAGGCCGGCCGCCCCGCGTGGGGTGCCTTCGTGCCGGTTTACAACGGCATTAAACTCTTGGAGATCGCAGGCCGTCCTTGGTACTGGTACCTGCTGTTCTTCATCCCGTTTGCAGGCATCTACTTCGGCATCGTGTCATTGAACGACCTCGCCAAGTCGTTTGGAAAGGACGCCGGCTACACGGTCGGCCTGGTCCTGCTGCCAGTTGTCTTCGTGCCGATGCTTTCCTACGGCTCCGCCCAGTACCTCGGACCTGCTGCCGGTCGACAGTTCGTGGCCTATCCGCCGGCGTACCCGCAAGGCTACGCCCAGCCGCCGGTCCAGCAGCCCAACGGGCAGCAGTACCGCTAGCCCCAACCCAGCAGCCGCAGCAACGCTGCGGCTGCTGCCCCTGAAATGACGACCACCAGGAACGGAGCCCGAAGCCATAGCGCGACGGCGGCAGCCACCAAGGCGCCGATGCGGGCATCGAAGACCAAGCCCTGGCCCGAAGCTACGGCGTTCACCGCTGTCAGGGAGGCCAGGAGGCCAATGGTCATGGTTCCGGCGACGTGCATGATCCGCGGGCTCTCCAGCAGCTTTGCGGGCACAAAATAGCCCACCAGCTTGGTGAGGTACGCCAGCGCGCAGGCAATAAGAATCCAAAGCCAGAGGTTCATTTCCCGCCCCCGTGTTCGCGCTTGTGCTGCCCTGCGTAGGGATCCACGTCCGGTTCAAGCCCTTCATCCATGCGTGCGTGGCTGAACCATCCGATAACGCCCGCCACCACTGCCGCCACCAGGATGGGAACACCTGAGGGCACAAACGGCACGGCCAGGATGGTGGCCAATGCGCACGCGGCGGCGATGGCCCACGGTTCACGGCCCTTCAGCCTCGGCCACAGCAAGGCCAGGAACGCCGCAACAGCTGCTCCGTCCAAGCCCCATTGCTTAGGGTCTCCCATCGCGTCACCAGCCAGGGCGCCGATGGCCGTGAAAATATTCCACAAGATGAATATTCCGATTCCGGCAGTCCAAAAACCGCGTCGCTGCTCATCGGGATCGGACTGGCCGGACGCCGTGGCCGTCGATTCGTCAATGGTGACATGGGCGGATAGGTAGCGTCTCCACCCTCCGGGGCGCAGCATGGCGTTGATCTGCATACCGTAGATGCCGTTGCGGAGGCCCAAAAGGGCACTGGCCGTCATGGCCGCCACGCCGGAACCCCCGCCGGCCACGACACCGATGAAGGCAAACTGCGATCCCCCGCTGAACAGCAGGAGGCTCAACACCATCGTCTGCCAGAAATCGAACCCCGACGCCACCGCAAGGGCGCCAAAAGATACGCCATAAAGACCCGTGGCGATACTCAGGGACACCGCGATCTTGAAGGCGGGCGAATCCCGGAGCTTCATGGGAGCGGCATTGCCGCTCATTTCCGGAGACTCCACGACCACAGGATGAGGGGAACCTGAAGGGGCAGGCGAAGGGTATGGATACGCCGCTCGGTCGCTGTGCCGTGGGGGCCATAGGCACGCCGGAGGGCGTCAATATGCCCCGCCAGGAATGCAGCAAACATCGCTGTCGTTGCGTTCGCGGCAACCTTACGGGTAGCAGGGATCAGAAGTCCGACGGCGGCAGTCGCCTCAAGCAGGCCGGAGGAGGCAACCCATTCCTCGCGGGACATGACTGCCAGGGGTCCGTTGGGCCGGCTCCCCGGCTCGTCCTTTCGGCACAGGTACTCCGGGACCACTGGGTAATAGAACTTGGGCGTGCGGAAGTGCTTCGCTGCGCTGGCCAGGAGCAGTGCGCTCAAGGCTACTGCGGAAGTTGTTCGGGTTGCTTGTGCTGACCAGCGAAGTGACATGAGACCACTCAATCACAAGCGCGGTGACCCCCAAAGCCGGACCCAAGTAAGTAGCAGAAGATGCCGTTTTGACGGCTCAAAACGTCGCCAGCTGCGACCTACCTGGACACCATCAGCTGCGCAAGTACCTGCGCCGGCCTGTTGGTCGTGATTTCGTGAATGCCGAGGCCTTGGCAGAGCGCGACGTCCCTTTCCGAGTCGACAGTCCAAACCCGGAAGATGCGGCCCGACTCCAACCAGCGCTGAACGTTCCGTGCATGCTCCCTCACGTATTCAATTCCGGGGCCGGCAATGACCACTTCTCCTTCGTCCAATACTCGTTCGGCCTCAAGCTGGGTTGCCCGCATCACGTTGGCTACGGCGCCGCCCGTCAGGAAGCCCAATCCGAGTTCCTGCCGGAGTTCCTGGACCGTAAAGTCGTCCACCAGTTGGCAGATGTATTCCTTCGGCACGCTGTGCAGGAGGCGCTGGACAGAATCGGTATCAAAGCTCATGAAGGAAATCCGGATGTTCTCCAACCGGGACTCCTCCGGAGTCCAGCCCTCTTCTTCCAGAAGGGCCAGCACGCGGTCCTCGAGCTTGAGCTTGTAGGGGCTGGGGTGCTTCAGCTCAATGGCCAAGCCAATCTCCCGGCCCGCCCCGCGCAGGATATCCAGGAGTTCGGGCAGGGTAAGGAGTTGGTCTGCCACTCCCCCATAGGCCTCGGGAATGCGTGCGCCTTTCCATGAGGAGAAATCCAACCCACGGAGTTCATCCAGGGTGTGCTCCGCGACTGGCCCCGTACCGGTGGAGGTCCGGTCCAGGTTGGCGTCGTGCAGCAGCACAACGTGTTGGTCCCGGGTCAGGTGGACATCGCATTCCACCCCATCGGCACCCTCGTCAATGGCCTTCAGGTACGCGGCACGGGTGTGCTCGGCGAAGGCCGCGCTGGCACCTCGATGGGCGTAGACCTTGGGCCGGCTTGGGGTGGAGTCGTCGCTAGTCATGCAGACACGGTAGCCCACGCTGGTGCATGTACGGGGGCTACGCTGGGCTCATGCAGGTGAACTCTGAACAAATCCCAACCGAAGACGTCACCAACCCCGCCCGGCCAGCCCCGGCCACAGGTTCCGCTCCCGCGAAAGGACGTTCCGCCGCCGTCGGCCTTTCTGCCGGCGACATGGAAAAAGCGGCAGCGCTGCTCCGCATGAAACGGTTGGCGTTGGCGCTGTTGATCGCGATGGCCGTCATCTTTACGCTGGCGTTTGCGTTCCAGAAGCAGTATCCGTGGCTGGAATACGTCCGTGCAGCGGCCGAAGGCGGCATGGTGGGCGCCTTGGCTGACTGGTTCGCGGTGACGGCGCTGTTCAAGTACCCCATGGGCCTGAAAATCCCCCACACGGCCATCATTCCGCGCCGCAAGGACCAGATCGGCGAATCGCTCAGCGACTTCGTCGAAAGCAACTTCCTGTCCCAGGAAGTTGTGCAGGACAAGTTGGCCAGCATCGATATTGCCCGCAAGGCCGGCCGCTGGTTGTCCGCGCCGGGCGGCGCCGAACGTGTAGCCAAGGAAGGCGGCGCGATGATCCGCGGTGCCTTCACCGTCCTGAACGACGACGACGTGCAGGCAGTCATCGAGGGTATGGTCCGCAAGCACCTGCTCACCCCGCCTTGGGGACCGCCCGTTGGACGGATGGCCGAACGGATCTTCGCGGACGGGCACCACCACACGCTGGTTGACTTGTTGGTTGACCGTGCCGCCGACTGGGTGGACGCCAACCATGCCACGGTGAACCGGCTCGTCTCGGACCGCTCGCCTTTGTGGGTGCCGACGTTCGTGGACGGCCTGGTGGGCGACCGGGTGTACGTTGAACTCTCCAAATTTGTTCGGGCCGTACAAGCGGACCAGAACCACCAGGTCCGCCAGTCGATCGATGCGTACCTCACGGACCTGGCACAGGACCTGCAGCACGATCCCGCCATGATTGAGCGCGCTGAAAGCATCAAGGCGCAAATCCTGGGCGACCCCGAGGTCCGCGAACTGGCATCCCGCACATGGGGAACCGTGAAGACTGCGCTGCTCAACGCCGTCGACGATCCCGACAGCGAACTGAGCCTGCGCTTCAAGACCGCCGTCCGCGAGTTCGGTGCGCGCCTGGTCAACGACGACGAACTGGCCGGCAAGGTCAACGCGTGGATCGGTGATGCGGCCGGGTACCTGGTCAACACCTACCGTTCGGATATCGCCGGCGTCATCTCGGATACCGTGGCCCGTTGGGATGCCGAGGAAACGTCACAGAAGATCGAACTGCAGGTGGGCAAGGACCTCCAGTACATCCGGATCAATGGAACCGTGGTTGGTGCGCTGGCCGGGTTGGCGATCTTCACGGTGGCGCATCTGCTGTTCGGTTAGGGGCACTGGAGCTATCCAGTGGGCCTTGGTACCTTCAACGCATGCCTATCAAACTTGAGAACGTCGGTATTGCGGTTCGGGATCTCGAAGAAACCATCGCGTTCTTCACGGACCTCGGCCTCACAGTGCTGGGCCGTGACACAGTCAGCGGTGAGTGGGCCGACACTGCCGTGGGGCTGGATGGCAACCACGCAAAAATTGCGGTGCTCCAGACCCCGGATGGCAACGGGCAACTGGAGCTTTTCGAATACATCCACCCTGACGCGATCGAAACCAACCCGACTCTTCCCAACGAGATCGGAATGCACCGGGTGGCCTTCTCGGTGGACGATATCGATCACGCGCTGGACATAGCTGCGAAGCATGGATGCCACCCCCTGCGGGGCGTGGCGACCTACGGCGACGTCTACAAACTCACCTATCTCCGCGGCCCCAGCGGGATTTTGGTCATGCTGGCCCAGAAACTCCAAGGCTGAGACCGGGGCGGGCACAATGTTGCACTGCAGGAAGGAGGCCCTTCCATGCTGAAGCAACTTGCTGAGGGCGTTCTGGTTCACGAGAGCGAATTCATCCAGAGCAATTGCACCGTGGTTCAAGGCCGGGACGGGGTGTTGCTGATCGACCCCGGGATCACTGCCAACGAAATGGCGGCGATCGCGAAGGACCTTCGCGGGCTGGGCCAACCGGTGGTTGCAGGCTTTTCCACACATCCTGATTGGGACCACGTGCTGTGGCACCCCGATTTTGGTGATCCGCCCCGGTACGGAACGTCCCGATGCGCGGCTTCCATCCAGGATGTCCTGTCCAACGCGGACTGGAAGGAACAGGTGGCCGAAGGGCTGCCGCCGGAGCACGCCGACGATATCCCGATGGACTTGCTCGGGCTCATCACCGGACTGCCGGCAGAGACTCCGCACATTCCTTGGGATGGCCCCGCAGTCCGCATCCTGGAACATCAGGCCCATGCGCCCGGACATGCGGCGCTGTTGATCGAGGGAGCCGGCGTCCTGGTGGCGGGCGACATGCTTTCCGACATCCTGATGCCGTTCCTCGACCTGCAGGCAGCGGATCCCCTGGACGACTACCTCCACGCTTTGCGGCTCTTCGAGTCGGTGGCCGACGACGTTGTTGCCGTCATCCCCGGCCACGGCTCGGTGGGCGGATCCGTGCAACTGGGGGAACGGGTCAGCATGGATCGCACGTACGTGCAGGCGCTCAGGGACGGCCGGGAACCCGACGATCCCCGCATCGGACCCTCGGCCCCGCTGGAATGGCTGGCTGACGTACATGGTTGGCAGATGCAGCAACTGGCCGCGAAACGGCAAGGATAGGTTCAGGGCAGGATCCGACGACACAGAATCAAGTCGGCGATAGGAGGCGGCACGGCGGCCTTAGATGGTCCTCTGGCGAGCAGTTTCCCAAAGCCAGCCCATCGCGAGAAAATCGATATCGCGCTTTCTCAGCCGAGCAGATGCACCATCTGTCCCGGTCTTGCCTGGCCGATCAAGTCCAGGTCCTCGTCGCGGACCACCGCTATCACGGGGGACGCGGCAGTTGGCGGGTGGCCGGCCAACGCAATGACGGGAAGGCCCGACGGCGGCAGGAGGACCAAGCCTGCTTCCAGCGGTTGTGGTTGGGGTGACTGAGTCGTGCCGCCCTCCCTCGGAGCGACCTCAAGAGGCCGCCCCGCCAGTCGCGCACCTGCCCGGTCCGACTCCGGCGAGAGAATCCAAGGTTCGCTGGTCAACCGAAGCCAACTGCCGGCGTCGTCATTCCTGGCCTGGGGCCCCCGTATAACCCTGGCGACCACCGGTCGTTCCGGATCCAGCGCACGCCGGGCGGGATGATTGAGCTCGGGGAAGCCGTGGCCGTGCGGCCGTCCGAACGTCACCGAAGCACCGGCCCGCAAGGGTGCAGTCCCAGCTTCCACGCCGCCCTGAACAGCTACGTAATACCGAATCCCAAACAACGCGGGACCGAATTCCAGCACTGCCCCCGGGGCCACCCGGACCGCCTTGTTCAGGGGAAGTTCAGAGCCGTTGAGCGTCACCATACCCTCGGCACCTGTAACTGCCACGGCTGACCCTGTCACGAACCTCAGCTTGAGCCCGCCCAGCAGCACCTCAAGCCCGGCTGAGGTGTCCGGATTGCCGAGCAGGGTGTTGGCGAGGTACATGGACGCGCGGTCCAAGGCGTGGTCGGGCTCGACAGCAAGTGTCAACGTCCCCGGATCCGTCACGACTGCACTCATCAGGCAAACCCTCCTTAAGGATCCAGACCTATGCGAACGCTTCAATCTGAACGCCGGCCTGGTCAAGGCCCTCCCGGACAGCGGCAGCCATGGTGACGGCGCCGGGCGTATCCCCGTGGATGCACAGCGAATCGGCCTGCACCGGCACCACGGTTCCGTCGATGGCCAGCACTTCCTTGCGCGTTGCCAGCCGCACGGCCTGTGCCACCACGGCGGCCTGGTCATGGAGAACTGCACCTTCCTGGGTGCGGGGTACCAGCGTGCCGTCCGGCAGGTAGGCCCTGTCCACGAAGGCCTCGCGGAACACCGGATGACCGGATTGTTCGGCGAGTGTCAGCCATGCCGAGCCCGGCAGGCCAAGCACAGGCAACCCGGGATCGTACGCGTGGACGGCGGCAACCACGGCCTCGGCCTGCTCTTCATCACGGACGATCCTGTTGTAGAGGGCGCCGTGCGGTTTCACATAATCCACCGAGGCTCCCACCGTGTGGGCCATGCCATCGAGTGCACCAAGTTGGTAGAGCACATCGCCGAAGAGTTCGTCGAACGTCATGTCCAAGGAACGCCGCCCGAAGCCCGCCAGGTCCCTGTATCCCACGTGGGCTCCAACGCGGACGTCCAGTTCAAAGGCCGCGCGGCAGCTGTCCAGCATGGTGAGGGGATCGCCTGCGTGGAAGCCGCAGGCCACATTGGCGCTGGTCACGATGCGGAACATCGATGCGTCGTCTCCCATGGTCCATGAGCCGAAAGACTCCCCGAGGTCAGCGTTCAGGTCCATTGCTACCGCCTTCCAGCGTTGGGTTGATCAGGGCGTTTTTGGGTGCGTTCGGGAGCAATTCGCCCGGGACGGTGTCCGGCAGCGGGCCGAACGCATCCTTGGCGGTGGACACCACGGCACGCCCCATCATCAGGTTGCCCGCACCACCTACCACGGCACCTACACCGAACGGCAGGGCGCGGCCCAGGAATGCGGAACCTTGCCGCTTCACCAGGCTCTTGAGGAATGCCCGCTGGATGGTGTCACGGATGACCCCGAAGCCGCTGCCGGGAATCTTCTTGGTCAGCGTCCTGCCCCACGCGTTGGTGACGCCCTTGCCGCGCCCCAAAGACTGTCCGCTCAGTGCCCCGAGCATGGAAGTACCTTCCTCGCCCAACATGATGGCCATGACCATGGTCTGCGCCCGCACCGGGTCAGTCAGGCGGATGCCATGGAGTTCGGCCAGGGACGACGCGTACAGCGCGGTTGTCTCCAGGAAGCCCACTGTTGCGAGCGCGGAAAGTCCCAGCGACGCGGCGGTTCCAATACCGGGCACGACGGCGGTAGCACCCACCGCTGCTCCCCCGCCGGAGATGGCCAGCAGGTAGTGGCGCTCCAGTTTCGCGGCGAGCTGGGCCGGCGAGTCGTTAGGGTGCCGGCGTTGCAGCCTGCGGAGGTTGGCCAGGACGAGTGGGCGCTGGACTTCCACCGCTTTCAGCAACACGTTGTGCACTCCGGGCTTGGTGTTGCCTTGCTCGTCAAACACAGCGTTGTGGGCTGTTTCCTGGGCGATTTTCACCGCCGGGTTGGGTCGCTTTGGCATCTTCACCTCTCCTTGGCAGTTAGTCGTTTCACGGGGAACTGCTGGATTCAGCCTATGCCACGCCCCTGACATGCTGGACCCGCAAATGGTCCTATGTGGACAGGATTCCGCGCAGAGCGCACACCACAGGGGAGCTCCGGCGGAGGGTGGCCTCCTCCCGCCCGCCGTTCCGGTGCCCCGGGCGCCGGCCACAGCACAATCCCCGCCTTCCACAGTGTCATCGCACAGGTTTAGGCTGGTGGGATGGCCGCGTTGAGGGCGCTGCGTCCCTTTGCACACCGGGAATTCCGGGTGCTGATTTCTGCGCTGTCCATCTCCATCTTCGGATCCGGTATGTGGGCAGTGGCGATGGTCTATGAAGTGATCCACCTCGGCGGCGGCCCGCTGGAGTTGTCGCTGGTTGCTACGGCCGCCAGCGTCGGTTTGGTGGGGTTCGTTCTGGCGGGCGGCATCGCGGCTGACAGGCTGCCGCAGCGGCTGCTGATCATCGCGGTGGAAGGCGCCAACCTGGCCGTCATCGCCACGGTGACAGCGCTGGCCATGCTCAATGTCCTGCAACTGTGGCACCTGGCCATCGGCGCCTTCGTCCTGGGCGTTGGACAGGCGTTCTTCTTCCCCGCCTACTCGGCCATCCTGCCACGCATCCTGCCTGCTGATGATCTCCTGGCAGCCAATGGCTTGGAAGGTACTGTGCGGCCGGTTCTGCAGCAGGCCGCCGGTCCAGCCCTTGCGGGGATCCTTGTGGCTGCACTGTCTCCGGCACACGCTGTCGCAGGGGTTGCTGTCTGCCATTTGCTGGCGTTCGGGATCGTGAACTTCCTTAGCCACCAAACGCTCGGTCCGTCCTCCCCCGATCCTGGCGGGCCACCGGCAAAGTCATCCCTCTTCAAGGACCTCCGGGAAGGATTCAGCTACACCATCCGTACCCCGTGGCTGCTGTGGACGCTGATGTGGGCATGCCTGTCCGTACTGTTCCTGATCGGTCCAATCGAGGTCCTGCTTCCCTTCGTGGTCCAGGACCAGTTGGGAGGCGATTCGAGGATGTTTGGCTTCCTGCTGGCCATCATGGGAGTCGGCAGCGCCATAGCTGCACTGGCAACGGCATCCTTACGCCTCCCCCGGCGCTACCTGACGGTGATGGTGGTGACATGGGGTTTGGGGAGCCTGCCGGTTGCCGCTATTGGTTTCATGGACAGCTTCTGGATGCTCGGTGCTGCCATGCTCATCTTCGGAGTCACAGAGGGCATCGGGACAGTCATCTGGGGCACGTTGCTGCAACGGCGCGTGCCACGACATTTGCTGGGCCGGATTTCCAGTTTGGACTTTTTTGTTTCCTTGGCTCTGATGCCGGTTTCCATGGCTCTGGCCGGCCCGGTTGCGGAGGTTGTTCCCCTCTGGCTGATCTTCCTTATCGGTGGTTTGGCGTGCCCCATCATGGCCTTCGTGGCGCTCTTCGCAGCACGAATGATGACTGATGAGATCGAGAACCCCTTGACCTCCGGTGCCGAGGATCCGGAATCTGCAGACACGCAGCCAGACTCTGTGTAGCGTGTGCAGTACCTCAGGAAGGACACATCCATGGCCGCTGGAATCAAAGACGATCCCTGGCAACTCACCACTGCCCCGGGATCCTCCGACTACACCATGTACAAGGACGACGCCGCAGATCCGCCTGCCCTTGTTTGCCAGGTGGGTTCCACCAAGTTGCTTTACCAGCTGCGCGCCATAGAGGACCTCCATGCATGGCTCGTGGAACAAGGCGATTGGGTTCCCCTGGGTGCCGCTGACGAAGGCAAGGACGCCGCCCCCGGAACCGTCGAAGCCTGGGGTCGCAGCGAAAGCAACCCCGTGGGTGGCTGGTACGGGCTTCGCAAGGGTTACCGTGGCAGGTTCGGCATGTACATGCGCCGCTGCTGGAGGCGCTCGGTTTGGCTGAGCTCACCCACGAGAAGCGGAACAACACCATGCGGGCCATCACGCGGTAGGACTGCCGGACCATCAATCGTTTGGTTGACCTTGTGCCCGGGAAGCGAAGATGTTCAGGCCCAGGACGCGGGAGAGATACGCTGTGGCCTGCTGGCCACGAACGCTGTTGCCGGCGGGATCGAGCCGCGGAGAGAAGGCCCCGATTCCGGCCTTCCCGGGAGACACGGTCAGCAGGCCGCCGGACACTCCGGACTTACCCGGAAGGCCGATCTCGAACAACCATTCCCCCGACCTTTCGTACAGCCCGTTTGCTGCAAGGATCGCCAGGGTGTCCCGGCAGACGTCAGCTGAGACCACCCGCGTGCCTGTCACAGGGTTGACGCCGCCATCGGCGAGTGTGGCGCCCATGATGGCAAGGTCGCGGGCACTGACCCGGAGTGCGCATTGTTTGGTATAGACGTCCACCACTTCCATCGGATCGCGAGCGATCCTCCCGTAGCTTTCCAATAGGCGGGCAATGGCACGGTTGCGGGTGTTGGTGGCTGCCTCGGACCGGCACACCTCCTCATCCAGCACCAAGTCCCGACCCGCGAAAGCCGATAGTCCTGAGTGAATGGCCTCCCATTGCTCATCGGGAGTACTGCCGGGCATCAGTGCTGTGGTGGCCAGGGCACCCGCGTTAACCATGGGGTTCATGGGATGGCCGTCGTTGAGCTCAAGGGCAATCACGGAGTTGAACGCCAGGCCGGTGTTGTTGACGCCCACAAGGCCTGCCACAGCGGCATGGCCAAATTCCCCACAGACCAAGGCGTAAACGAAAGCCTTGGAAATGGACTGTATGGAAAACTCCACGTTCGCGTCGCCGGCCGCATGCACTCCGCCGTCCACCTCCACCAAGCAGACGCCGAAGAGTTCCGGATCGGCATGTGCCAAGGCAGGAATGTAGTCTGCGACAGCACCGTCCTTGCACGCACGATTCCGGCTATGCGATTCGACGACCAGCGAATCAACCTGCTCCCAGCCGGGCAATGTTCCTGTGGAGACCGACTGCTCCACGCCTTCAACATTCGAATCCAACACGGCTGCCCCCAAAGATTGGCTTATGAACCCTGATCGTGAGACACCTGCTATTTGCCGGGGGCAAGCGTGCCGAGATCATCCCCGCCCTGGCCGAATACTGCCAGCTTTCCGTCTTCCTGGATCTTGGCGGTCACGGCATTCGACAGCCACGTGTCAACGCCCTCACAAGCCATGCGAGTGGACGAGAAACCCCCGAACGTGATGGTTTTGCCGTCTTCTTTCCAGGAGCCGACCAGCCTGTTGCAACCGTCAGTTCCCGTGGCGCTGCCGTCGGTCTTCATATCGAGGGACGGTTGCTTGGCATCGCTGGTGTCGCCCCAGACTCCGACGAATGGACTGGTGCCGCTTCCCGCACAGCCTGCCAGAAAAGAAGCAGCAACGAAGGCCAGGGAAACAGTGCGAATAATGCGGGTCTGGGTCTGCGCCATGCGGTCAGTTTAGGTTTACATCTCCGGAATTCACCAGAGCTTGGGCAAACTGCCTACAAACACCTAATTGCGCTCACAATTCGGCCGTAGAAAAGGATCGTGCGGTCGATCGCGACTCAGACGACCGACCGCACTAGCCCCGTTTTACGCAGCGACGGCGCCCCGGGCGGGCCCCAGAACCCGCCACACCCATCGCTGCTAACTCCGTCGATGAACCGCAACGCAGCCGAAAAGGGCAACGGCGCATTCCGCAGTTCAGCGACATGGGCACTGAATATGTGCTCTGACCTGCGTAAACGTGACGCGGTGTTTCAAAAATTGTTTTCGGGCGCGCAATCTGGCAACGCCGTCGCCCTTGACGCACGCTCTCCCGGGTACACCACGGCTTTGAGCTGGCCGGGCTGTTTGCCGGCCTTGAGTGCGGCTTCGGACTCGGAGAGGGCAAACTTGCCGGTGACCAGGACATCCAGGTTCACTCTGCCGTCTGCGAGCAGTTGGATGGCAAGGGGCCAGGTGTTGGTGTAGCGGAACACGCCGGAGAGCCAGATCTCGCGGTTCTGGATGTAGGAAACGGGCAGTTCGACGTCGTCTGCGCCGAGTCCCACCAAGATCACCCGGCCTGCGGGCCCCACTGCTTTGATGCCGGAACGGACAGCTTGAGGTGCGCCGGAAGCGTCAATGAAGGCATCGACGTCGAGCCCTTCCACGGTGTCCGTCAGCGCGTTCAGCGCGTGGGTGGCGCCGTGTTCCAAGGCGAAGGCGAGGCGGTCCCCGGCGATGTCCGTGACATATATTTCGCTTGCGCCAAAGGCCCGGGCGGCCTGCGCGGCGATGATGCCGATGGGGCCGGCGCCGGCAATCAGGACCCGGCTGCCGGGCTTGATTTCAGCGCGTTCGCACGCCCAGAGCCCTACCGAGAGCGGCTCGATCAGGGCAGCGGCTTCGTCGCTGACGTTGTCCGGGATGTCGTGCGCGAAGTCGCTTTGGATGGTGACGTACTCGGCGAAAGCACCGTCCACGGGAGGGGTCGCGTAGAACTCCATCTCGGGGCAGAGGTTGTAGCGTCCTGCCTTGCACTGCTTGCAGGTCCGGCACGGGCGTTGCGGCTCGACGGCGACTCTGGCACCAATGCGGGCCGGGTCCACGGAACTTCCGACGGCGGCAATCCGCCCCGCGAGTTCGTGGCCGAGGATCAAGGGGTGGTCCACCACGTAATCGCCGATCCGGCCGTGCTCGTAGTAGTGCACGTCGCTTCCGCAGACTCCGACGGCGGATACCTGCACCAGGACTTGATCGGCTTCGAGGTGCGGGATGGGCAGGGTTTCCATGGTCATCTCGCCTTGGCGCTGCAGGATGGCCGCACGCATGGTGGCCGGCAGCCCGGGCTGGTTGGGCAGAGGGGCTTGAGTGGTTGAGGTTGTCATGATGAAAGTCCTTGGAGTTGGTTTCTTGACCGCGCTGAATTACTTGACCGCGCCGAGCGAGAGGCCCTGGACGAGCTTGTCCTGCGCCGCGAATCCGGCGAACAGTACAGGGAGCGAAATGACGACGGCGGCCGCGCAGACTTTCGCGAGGAAGAGGCCCTGGCTGGAGACGAATCCGGTCAGGAACACAGGGGCCGTGCCGGCGACAACGCCTGTGAGCACCCGGGCCAAGAGCAGTTCGTTCCAGCTGAAGATGAAGCAGATCAGGGCTGTGGCGGCGATGCCCGGCATCGCCACAGGTGCGATCACCTTGCGGAGCGTGAGGATCAGGTTGGCGCCGTCGATCTGTGCCGCTTCCAGCATTTCGACGGGGACTTCGGCGAGGAAGGACCGCATCATCCACACGGCGATGGGCAGGTTCATGGACGTGTACATGAGGATCAGGAACCAGATGTTGTCCAGTGCGCCCACTGTCTTGGCGAAAAGGTAGAGCGGCAGGATAGCTGCGACCACCGGCATCATCTTGGTGGAGAGGAAGAAGAACATGACGTCCGTCCACTTCTTCACCGGCCGGATGGACAGGGCATACGCGGCGGGAATGGCCAGGGCGAGCACCAGTACCGTGGACATGATGGAGGCGGTGGCGGAGTTGATCAGCGAAGGCCACGGACTAACCCCGGAGGTCTCCCCGAAGAACTCCTTGTAGGCGTCCAAGGTGAGATTGGCAGCCAATGACGGCGGGTTGGTGGCGGCGTCCGTCTCGGAGTGGAACGAGGTCAGGATCATCCAGAGGACGGGTGTGGCAAAGAGCAATGCCAGCAGCCAGGCTGTGATGCCGGCGGCCGTGTTGTTTCGCGTGGGATCCATCCGGGATTTGCCGCCACGTCGGACAACGGCGGGCGCGCTCGATTTTTCAGGCGTCGTGCGGGCTGCGGCGGGACTGAGTGTGCTCATCGTGCTGCCTCCTTCTTGAAGAGCGAGAAAACGGTGCGGAGGGCGAACGTCGCCACGAGGATGGTGCCAATGACCACCACGACGCCGGCCGCGGAGGCCAGCCCGTATTCATTGGCGTAGTAGAAGGTCTGGTAAATCGCGTACGGAAGATTCGCGGTACCCAAGCCACCCGACGTCAGGGTGAAAACGGCGTCGAAATTCTGCACGATGTAGATCGCACCCAACAGGCCTCCGAGTTCCAGGTACTGGCGCAGGTGTGGGAGCGTCAGGTGCCGGAAGATGGCCCACGGCGTAGCGCCGTCCATCTGGGCTGCCTCGACGGTGTCCATGGGCCGCGACTGCAGGCCGGCCAGCAGGATGAGCATCATGAAAGGGGTCCACTGCCACACCAGCGAGATGATGACGGCCATCAGCGGTGCTTGCGACAGCAGGTCCAGCTGCGGAGGAGTATCGCTGCCAAACAGGGACCAGGTCCACGTCAGGACGCCATTGATCAGGCCGTAGGTGGGGTTGAGAAGGGCGTGCTTCCAAATCAGGGCAGCGGCCACGGGCACTACCAGGAACGGTGCAATCAGCAGCGTCCTTGCCAAGCCGCGTCCGATGAATTTCTTGTCCAGCAGCAGCGCCAGTCCCAGGCCGATGACCAGACTAGCCAGGACCACGGCCACCGTGAGGAGGATGGTGGTGAAGATTGCTTGGCGGAGGTCGGGATCGGTGAGGACCGTGACGTAGTTCTCGAAGCCAGCAAAGCCGGTGGTGCCGGGGCTCAGGCTGTTCCAGTTCAGGAACGAGATGATCAGGGTCACCACGAACGGCAGTTGCGTGACGATGATGAGGAAGATGAGGGCAGGAAGCAGCGGCGCCCGCCGTGCCCAGGCGAGGGCGCGTTGTCGAGATGCTTTGGTGCGTGAAGGTTTGGCTGTGGCTTGTCCCGGGCGGGAGATGCGCGCCGTTGCGGTAGTCATGATGTTCTCCTGGGGTTTCCGTTATTGCTTCTTCTTGTATTTGTCGCCAACCTTTTGCGCGGCCTCCTGGCCCTTGGCCAGCGCATCGGCCACGCTCCCTTGACCGGCGATTGCAGAGCTCACGCCTTGGGAGACATTGGTGCCAAGCGCGGCGAACTCGGGGATGCCGACAAACTGGATTCCGACGGCGGGCCGCTCCTGGAGGCCGGGGTTCTTAGGGTCTGCGTTCTCAATGGCGAAACGTTCGGCTTCGAAGAACGGGGCGGCGTCCTGGAAGTCGGTGTTCTCATACGTGGAGATGCGCTTGCCCGAGGGCACCTTTGCCCAGCCGAGTTCGGAGGCCACCAGTTCTTCGTAGTCCGTGGAGCTGGCCCAAGCGATGAACTTTTCGGCGGAGTCCTTTTTCTTTGAAGCCGCCTGCAGGGCCCAGGACCACGTCCACAACCAACCGGAGGATGCGGTTTCCTTCACTGGGGCCTGTGCGTAACCGATCTTGCCCTTCACCGGGGAGGCTTCGGCCTCCAGTGCTCCGGCGGCCGACGTGGCGTCGTACCACATTGCCACTTTGCTTTGGGTGAGGTTGTTCAGGCATTCGGTGAAGCCTGCCTGGGCTGCGCCGGCCTGACCATGTTCCCGGACCAGCTTGGTGTAGAACTCTGTTGCTTCAGTGAATTCGGGCGAGTTGACCTTGGCGTTCCAGTCTTTGTCGAACCACGTACCGCCGAAGGTGTTGACCACCGTTGTCAGCGGCGCGAAGACCTGCCCCCACCCAGGCTGGCCCCGGAGGCAGATGCCCTTCATCCCTGGTTCCGCACCGTCTACTTTGGCGGCGAGCTGTGCCACTTCGTCCCAGGTGGGCTTGTCCGGCATGGTGAGGCCCTTGGCGTCGAAAACGTCCTTCCGGTACATCAGGAATGAGGATTCGCCATAGAACGGCTCACCGTAGAGCTTGCCGTCGGTGCCGGTGAGGGACGCGGTGTAGGCCGGGAGGATGTCGGCCTGATTGAACTCCGGGTCGTCCGCGACATCGTCAAGAGGCGCCAACCAGCCGTTGGCCGAGTAGAACGGGATCTCGTAGTTGGACAACGAGGCGACGTCGTACTGGCCGGCCTGGCTGGAGAACTCCTGGCTGATCTTTGCCCGGACATCGTTCTCCGGCAGCACCGTGTAGTTGACCCGGATGCCGGTCTCCTTGGTGAAGTTATCCGCAGTGAGCCTCTGCAGATCTTCCATCTGCGGGTTGTTGACCATGAGGACGCTGATGCTGTTCCGGTCACCAGCCCCTGTTCCGCCCGCTCCGGCACAGGCCGTGGCGGTGAGCGCGATGCACAGGGCGCCGGCTGCAAGGGCTGCCGCACGTGTATTTGGGCGCATTGAGGACTCCTTCGTTCTTCATGGGGGTGCGCAGTCTCCGCACTCCTACTACTGCGTGGAAGTACAAGACCTGGGCGGGGCATTCAGCCGGGATATCCGGGGAGCCTCGCTGTGTTCCTCAACACTAGGCGTGTGGGGTGGGACACAACTAGCGTCCTTGATGACGCATACTGATACTTATTTTCCCTGCTCCCCTGGAGGCCTCTGATGAGTCCAACCGATCCTGGAGACGGTGCAGCGACGCGGCTGGCACACCGTCTGGTGGGGATGCGCGCCAACCGCGAAGTGATTCCCGAAGATCCACATCATTCGGTCAGATGGCACGAACACGACTACCCCAGCCCTATAGCCCGCTGGAACTATCATCCCGAGTACGAGATCCACCTGATCCGCAAGGGCACCGGGAAGTTCATTGTGGGCGACCATATCGGCACCTTCGAGGCCGGCCACGTCGCGTTGGTCGGGTCCGGACTACCTCACGACTGGGTCAGCGACCTCGACCCAGGGGAAGTCCTTGAAAATCGCGATGCCGTGATCCAGTTCGACGGCAAATGGGTGGAGCAGGCTGCTGTACTGGTGCCCGAACTGACCGAGGTACTGCCGCTCCTGGAACAGTCGGCTCGTGGGATCGAATTCTTTGGCCAGACGGCACAAACGGCAGCCGCCTCCATTGAAGCCATGGGCAGTTCCACTGGATTGGAACGGCTGCGTCACCTGCTGGCCCTGTTCGCGATCCTCTCCCGGGCACCGGACCACGAACGCAAATATCTCGCCGACGAATGGTTCCGGCCGCAGTTGGACGGCCAGGCCGAAGCTGTGGTGGACATTGTCCTGGAGTACGTGTTCAGCAACCATGCCGGCAGCGTCTCCATGTCAGAGGCCGCAGCGATGGTGGGCATGGCCGAGCCCACGTTCTCCAAATACTTCAAACGTGCCACCGGGCAAAATTTCACGGACCTTGTCCGGAAGCTGCGGCTGGCCCATGCACGGCGCCTGCTGGAACGCACCGACAAGCCAATATCGGACATTTGCTACGAGGTAGGCTTCAGCAACTTGTCCAACTTCAACCGTCAGTTCCTCAGGGAAACCGGCGAGACGCCGCGGAAATTCAGGCAACGGATGCAGGGCTAGCACCGAATGACTGCATCCACCCTGTTTAATGGGCCCCATGAGCACTGTGGACCCCATCGCCCTCAGGAAACTCCGCGCAAACAAACGCCCCGGTCCGGTCAGCATCGTGCTGGCGCTGGCCTTCCAATTCATCGGCGGACTCGCCGCAGGTTATGGCTGGCCGCACCTGGCCCTGTTGGAAGAGGTCGAACCGCCGGCATTGCCCATGATCGCGATCGTCTCAAGCATCCCGGTTTTGGTCCTGAGCTCCATCGCGTGGACTGCCGTGGCCATAAAGCACAGCAAACTCGGACTCGCCCTTGGTGGGACCTTGGCGTGGCTTGGCGCCTCGCTCGGAGTCGCAGCGATCGCGGTCCAGTCGGGCCTGACGCCGCTGCTCACCTGGGTGGGCGCCGGCTGCCTGGCCATTGCCTTGTTCCTCGGCATCCTGGGAATCATCGGCGCAAGGACCCGCAGGGCCATCGCGCACCGCGAAGCGATGGTGATGAGCACCGGCACCATGACGTCAGCGAGGGTCACCGACAAGGGCTACCTGTCCTTCAGCGACAGCGCCAAGATCCTCACTACTGTGACTTTCACTTTCCACGATGCGAACGGGACCCAACGCTGGGTCCAGCGCCCGCTGCTGATTACTGCCGCCGAGCCTGTAGTGGACGGCCAGGAGACCACTCTCTGGTACGACCCCCTGGACCCAGGCAATGACAAGAAGATCGTGGTGAAACTGGCCAAGGACATGCCGTTGCGCCGGCCCTGACCAACAAGGCCGCCTGAACCCGCGTCACTTTCAGCTGGTTCCGCCCACTTATCAGTGGACGGAAAAACTGCCAACGGATGCGCCCCAGGAGCAAGAAATGAACTCACCCCACGGAATGGCCATGACGGCCGCCTTTGTGTTGCCCGAAGCGCCGGACTTCCGCCTGTTGTTCATGGCAGGACTGGTGTTCCTGGCGGGTCTAGCCGGTACGGGCAGCGTCCTGCTGCTCCTGCTGTTCGCACCCATCATCAGTTTGGCCCTCATGGGCCGTGGCTATCAACGCAAGGTTGCCGCGACGACTCCCGGCACCCGCTTAGCAGCAGCACGGCCGCAATGGCTGCGACGATCAGACCGATCCCGGCCCACTGCCCCACGGCAAGGTCCTGATGCAGGGCTACGGCACCGATGATCGCGGCAAACACTGGGTTGATGCTCATGAGGACGCCAGGATTCCGGCACCACCGCGCGAGCGTGAGCAGATTGTGGAACTGCTGAGGGGGCTGTACCGCTGGTTTCAGTCTTCGAAGCGCAGATGGCTTTCGGTGCTGCCGCTCAAGTGCGCGATGATGTCCGTTGCGACGGCATGCAGTTTCTTGTTCCTGTGGCTCGAGGCCTTGGTCAGGAAGTCGAAGGCCTCGTCTTGGCTGCAACGGTTCTGGGCCATAATGACGCCGCAGGCAAGGTCAATGACAGTCCTGGAGGACATCGCCGTCTTCAGGTCCGCGTTCAGTTGCTCCACGGTTTCGATCCGGATGGCCAGACGCAGGGTACTTCCCGTGACCTCCGTGAACGAGGCAGCTTCGGCTATCACAGCATCAGTGAATGTACCCGCCTTCGGGGCGAAGAAGTTGATGACCGCCTGGGATGTCTCACCCAGGGCCATCGGTACACCCAAGGCACTGTGGATACCTTCTGCAGCCAAAGCCCGGCTGTACTCCGGCCAGTTGGTGTCGGTGGCAACGTCTGCCAGCAGCACCGGACGGCCGGCGTCCAACGCTTCCAGACAGGGGCCCTGCCCCAGGGCCTGTTCAATCTTGTCCAGCTGAATTGCCCTCTCACTGCTACCTGCAACAGTGGAGGTCCGTTTGCGGCGACGCAGTGTGAGGGCACAATCGATGTTCTCCCCGGCCACTTTGCTCATTGCGTCGGAGGCGAAGCCAGTCACGCCGTTCAAAATTCCGTGGATGTCTGAGCTGCCGACTACCAATTCGTGCAGGCTTCGGATGTGTTCGGCATTGTCCATGGGTTCCATGGGCCTAATCGTAGGAAGAGTTCGGCCTCCCGTCACCTGTTGCCGGGTAAACCACCTTCCTGGAGGACGACACTCCCGGGCATCAGCACCGCTGGGATGCCCAGCACATCGCCTCGTTCGTTTTCCCTTTGGTGATATACGCCGTGGGCGGCGTCCTGATCGTTATATCCCTTCCGGCCGGTTTGGTGGTGGTGGCCCTCGGAACGATCATCGCGCTGATCGGTGCGGTGGTTTTTTCGTGGGTGGCCCTGGTGGAGATACTGCGCTGACAAAGCGAACGACGACGGGAAGTCCCGTCGTCGTTCGCTTGGCGTTGAGTCTTTCAGTCAGCTTTTCCAGCCAACGCCACCAGCACGCCGGCGGTGGCAAAGAACTTGTTGCTGCCGAGATCGCGCACCGTCTTGATGCCCAGCCCTGCAAGTAATTCATCGTGTTTTTCGGTCAGTCCGGCAAGCGCCGACGGCGGTGCGGCGAGGACTTCGTCCAGGCTTGCATTTTCGTAGGATTTGTCGAGTGCTTTGCCCAATTCAACAGAAACAGCCAAGGCTTTTCCTTTCATCGATACAGAACAATTACAAACGTGCAGAACATGAAACAACAGCATTATTACTCAGCAGCCTGCGGACCCTCCCGGGGGAATTGTCAATTTGAGCCGCCTAACGATCAAGATAGCCCACAATGGCGCAAATTTGTTGGCCTCTGAACGATAAATTGCCCAGGCATGCGTGAACCGGGTCGCTGGCCGCGACACCCTGCTGCCTTGGGAAGCCCGCCATACGGGGGAACGTTAAGAGCGCGTCAAGATTTGGGGCCGCCGCGTTAAGGAACCGTAAGGAACGCCTTTTGGCCACTTTCACGGGGGTTGACTGACATCAGCCCCGCGAACGGGGCGCGGATGAAAGGACGTTCCAATGGCCGACGTGGCTGTTGTGGCGATTCTCGTGGTGAGCATGGGAATCGTGATGTGGGTGGCCCACCTTTTGGGCAAAATGATCGACGGCGAGGGCCCGGTGAGCGGGCAATGAATCTGGACGCCATCATGTGGGTTGCGTTGTTCATCGTGGGCCTGGCCATGACCGGGTACTTGCTGGCTGTGTTGCTTCACCCGGAAAAGTGGTGACGGCAAGTGGTTTTCAGCACGGCAGCATTCATCACCCAAATAGTTGTCCTTCTCCTCGCGTTGCTTCTGTTGCACAAGCCCTTGGGCCTCTACATGGAACGCGTTTTCGCGGGGAGCACACATTCCAGGTTGGAGCGGGTGTTCTACCGGCTCGCGGGAGTGGACGTCGGAACTGAACAGAGCTGGTCTGTGTATCTGCGCAGCGTTCTGGTCTTTTCGGCCGTTTCCATCCTGGCTATCTTTGCCCTGCAGCGGCTTCAGGGTCTGCTGCCCGGTGGCAACGGGCTTCCGGGCGTGGATCCGTGGATCGCCATGAACACGGCCATCTCCTTTGTCACCAACACCAACTGGCAAACGTACGTGCCTGAGGCCACCGTGGGCACCTTCGTCCAGATGTGCCTCCTGGCAGTGCAGAATTTCCTCTCCGCCGCAGTTGGAATCGTGGTGGCGGTGGCCTTGATCCGCGGCATCGTGCGGACAAAGACGGACCGTTTGGGTAACTTCTGGGTTGATGTCACCCGGGCATCTTTCCGGCTCCTGCTGCCCATCGCCGCAGTGGGCGCCATCGCGTTGGTGATGGGCGGCGTCGTACAGAATTTCTGGTCCACCGAGGTCGCCAACCAAGCCACGGGGGTCACCCAGGTGATACCTGGCGGACCGGTAGCCTCCCAGGAGGCCATCAAGGTCCTGGGCACCAACGGTGGCGGCTACTTCAACGCCAACTCAGCCCACCCCTTCGAGAATCCGAGTGTCTTCACCAGCCTGTTCCAGGTGTTCCTGATCCTGCTCATCCCTTCCGCCCTTCCCTATACCTACGGAAGGATGGTCGGCGACCGGCGCCAAGGCTTCACCGTTGCCGGCGTCATGGCCGCTCTTTGGCTGACCTCCACTGCCCTGATGGGCTGGGCGGTCGCGTCGGGCCAAGGGGCTGCATCGTCGGCGGCCGGAGGCTTGGGTGAAGGCTTCGAACAACGCCTGGGGCCAGCCGCAAGCTCCATCTTCGCCGCGTCCACCACCCTCACCTCCACCGGAGCGGTGAATGTGGCCCATGATTCCCTTCCCCCTCTCGCGGGCGGAATCGCAATGGTGAACATGATGCTGGGCGAGGTGGCCCCCGGAGGCACCGGTTCCGGGCTGTACGGCATGCTGATCCTGGCGATTATCGCCGTCTTCATCGCAGGCCTGATGGTCGGCCGGACGCCGGAGTTCCTGGGCAAGAAGATCGGCCCGCGGGAAATGAAGCTCGCGGCCCTCTACATCCTGGTGACCCCCACCCTGGTGCTGGTCCTGGCAGGCATCACAGCGCTGCTCCCTGACGTCATGGCCAACGCGCCGGCGGCCGGACCCCACCAGTTCAGTGAGTTGCTGTATGCCTTCACCTCAGGCGCCAACAACAACGGCTCAGCTTTCGGTGGTATCACCAGCTCCGGACCGTATCTGTCCGTGATGCTCGGAATTGCCATGTTGCTGGGTCGCTTCCTCCCGATCGTCCTGGTCCTGGCACTGGCCGGGTCCTTGGCGCGGCAACGGAAGATCCCCGCATCAGCGGGAACCGTGCCAACCCACGGAGGGCTCTTCGGATCACTCCTCCTCAGCGTCACCGTGATCATGACGGCCCTCAGCTACTTCCCTGCCCTCGCCCTGGGCCCACTCGCAGAAGGACTTATCAAATGACCCGGTCCAGCACGGCTACAGCCGCGGACACGTCAGCACTCACCTACGCTGACGGCAACCCACTCGGAACACCCGGGGAACACAAACACCACACCAAGGCTCCGGCCAAACTCAATGCCGCCACTCTCCGCGCGGCCCTGCCGGTGGCGTTCAAAAAGCTGGATCCCCGGCAGATGGTCCATTCGCCCGTCATGTTCGTGGTGCTGGTGGGAGCCGCCGCCTGCACCTTGATTTGTGTGTTCAAACCGGCAGTCTTTGGCATTGTTGTCACGGCGTGGCTTTGGCTGACGGTCCTGTTCGGCACCCTGTCCGAGGCCATCGCCGAGGGCCGGGGGAAAGCCCAGGCGGACAGCCTCCGCGCCAGCCGCAAGGGCGTCCTGGCCCGCCTGCGGCTGGACGATGGAACCACCAAGGAAGTGGCCGGCACGGACCTCAAGCTCAACGACGTCGTCATCTGCGAAGCGGGTGACGTTATCCCCTCCGACGGCGAAATCATCGAAGGCCTGGCAAGCGTGGACGAGTCCACCATCACGGGCGAGTCAGCACCGGTCATCCGGGAGTCCGGCGGTGACCGTTCGTCAGTGACCGGCGGTACCAAGGTCTTGTCGGACCGGATCCTGGTCCGCATCACGGCTGAACCCGGAGCTACGTTCATTGACCGGATGATCAAACTCGTTGAGGGAGCCGTCCGTCAAAAGACTCCCAATGAGATCGCCCTGCACGTGCTCCTGGTTTCGTTGACCATCGTGTTCCTGGTGGTCACCATGACCCTGGCCCCGCTCGCGTCGCTGGCGGGAGCAACGCCGTCGCCGATCGTCCTGGTCGCCCTCCTCGTTTGCCTCATTCCCACCACCATTGGCGCCCTGGTTCCGGCTATCGGCATCGCCGGCATGGACCGACTGGTCCAACACAACGTGCTGGCGACCTCCGGGCGGGCAGTGGAAACTGCCGGTGACATCACCACATTGCTGCTGGATAAGACGGGCACCATCACCTACGGCAACAGGCGGGCGGTCAACTTCTTCCCGGCCAACGACGTGGAACGCCACGAACTCATCACCGCGGCCCGGTTGTCCAGCCTCGCGGATGAAACCCCTGAGGGCCGCTCCATTGTGGAACTCGCCAACGACAAAGGCGTGGACGGCCCGGAGCTTGACCAGCTCCGTAAGGACTCCAAGGACATCAGCATCGTGGAGTTCACGGCCAGCACACGCATGAGCGGCCTGGACGTCGACGGGCGCCTGATCCGCAAAGGCGCCGCGGCCGCCGTCGAACGCTTCGTCGCCGAAGCCGGTGGGCGCATGCCTGCAGAAGTCCAGCGTCGAGTGCAGGAAATCTCCGCCGAGGGCGGCACGCCGCTGCTGGTCGCCGAGCACACGCACGACGGCGGCGCCCGGGTTCTGGGAACAGTGCACCTGGCCGATGTGGTCAAGCCCGGCATGCACGCCCGTTTCGCGGAGCTGCGCAGGATGGGGATCCGCACGGTGATGATCACCGGCGACAACCCCGTGACGGCAAAGGCAATCGCGGCGGAGGCCGGCGTCGACGACTTCGTGGCGGAAGCCACGCCCGAGGACAAACTGGACGTCATCCGGCGCGAGCAGGGCGAAGGGCGGTTGGTTGCCATGACGGGTGACGGCACCAACGACGCCCCCGCGTTGGCCGCGGCTGACGTGGGCGTGGCGATGAATTCGGGAACACCCGCTGCCAAGGAGGCGGCCAACATGGTGGACCTGGATTCCGATCCCACCAAACTGATCAACATCGTGGGCATCGGCAAGCAACTGCTGATAACACGCGGGGCGCTGACCACGTTCTCGGTGGCCAATGACGTGGCGAAGTACTTCGCGATCGTGCCGGCGCTGTTCACCGCTGCGTTCCCGGGACTCGGGATGCTGAACATCATGGGCCTGGCGAGTCCGTCGTCGGCCATCCTTTCGGCGGTGATCTTCAACGCCCTCATCATCCTGGTACTGGTTCCTTTGGCGCTGCGAGGCGTGAAGTACCGGGCCGTGTCCGCGAATCAAGCGCTTGCCAGGAATCTGCTGCTGTATGGCCTCGGCGGCCTCGTGGCACCGTTCCTCGGGATCAAGCTCATTGACCTGATCATTTCCCTCATCCCCGGCATCGGCTAGGACTCCACCATGAATGTGTTTACCGGTTATCTTCGCCAGGCGGGCACCGCAGCCCGGTTCCTGCTTCTCGCGACCATCGTCCTGGGGCTCCTGTACCCGCTTGCGATCTTCGGGGTCGGGCAGTTGGTGGCTCCCTTCCAAGCGAACGGTTCAGTGGTCAAGGACTCTGCGGGCGAACCCGCGGCATCGGCACTGATCGCCCAAGTGTCTGCGGACGACGCCGGCACGCAGGATCCCGCGTGGTTCCACGCACGGCCCTCGGCCGTCGGATGGGATCCCGCATCGTCTTCGGCCAGCAATTTGGGCCCCAACGACGCGAAACTGCTCGACGCCGTTGCCGCCAACCGCGCCGCAGTGGCCGCGGCAGAAGGCGTCAGTGAGGCCGACGTCCCCGCCGATGCGGTGACGGCCAGCGGGTCCGGCCTTGATCCGCACATCTCACCTGACTACGCGGCCCTCCAGGTCGCCCGGGTTGCTGCAGCCCACGGGCTCAGCACGGACGTTGTGCAGGGTTTGGTGGACAAGCGGACGAGCAGCGGGCTGGAAGCGTTCCTCGGCCAACCGTCGGTCAACGTGACACTGCTGAACCTGGATGTCGCCGCGGCCGGCAATGACCAGTAGGCTCCCGTTCCGAGTGGAAGAATGACGTTATGGCGCGGGCAACACTGAGAATATTCCTGGGGGCCGCCCCGGGCGTCGGCAAGACCTACGCCATGCTCGAGGAAGCCCACAGATTGCTTGGCCGTGGCGAGGACGTGGTGGTGGCCTTCGCCATGCACCACGGCCGCGCCGATACCCGCGCATTGACCCAAGGGCTCGAAGTCATCCCCACCCGGAGCATCGACTACCGGGGCAGTTCGTTTGAGGAACTGGACCTGGACGCCGTCCTGGAGCGTCGGCCGCGCATAGCCATCGTTGACGAGTACGCGCACACGAACATCCCCGGCAGTCGCAACCACAAGCGCTGGGAGGACATTGAGGAACTGCTGGAAGCGGGTATCGATGTCCTCTCCACCGTCAACGTGCAGCATCTGGCCTCCCTGGGCGACGTCGTCAGCGCCATCACCGATGTGCACCAGGCGGAGACTGTCCCGGACGACGTCGTGCGTCGCGCCGACCAGATCCACCTGGTGGACATCTCACCGGAACTGCTGAGGCAGCGGCTGGGCGACGGCAAGATCTACGCCGCGGACAAGATCGACGCGGCCCTGTCCAACTACTTCCGGGTGGGTAACCTGACGGCGCTCCGCGAGCTTGCCCTGCTGTGGCTTGCGGACCGGGTGGACGAAGGCCTGGCCCGCTACCGTGAAGAAAACCAGATCGAGGAAAGCTGGCCGGCCAGGGAACGCATCGTCATCGGACTGACAGGTGGTCCCGAAGGTGAGGTCCTGATCCGACGGGCCGCGAGGATCCTCAAACGTGTCAACGGAGGCGATCTGCTGGCCGTCCATGTTCGCGCGGCCGATGGCGTGGCCGCCGAATCCCCGCAGGCCTTGGAAGCCCAACGCACCCTCATCCGGGATCTGGGCGGCAGCTACCACATTGTGGCTGGTGAGGACCCCGCCAAAGCCTTGCTCGACTTCGCCCGAAGCGTCAATGCCACCCAGATCGTGGTGGGCGTATCGCGTCGGAAGGCCCTGGCCGGGCGGCTCACCGGCGGCGTAGGGAACAAAGTGGTCCGGGACTCGGGCGACATCGACGTCCACATGGTTTCGCATCCCCTTGGTGGCCGCGGCAAGGAGCCTTCGCGGCCACGCGACCTCGGCCGGGTCCGGGTGATGGTTGGCTTTGCCATGGCCATTGTGGTGCCCGTCCTGCTGCAACTCCTGTTGGCCGCAAGCCCATCGCACAACATCGCGACGGCCGTCCTGGTCCAGCTCAGTGGTTCTGTTGCCGTTGCCCTGGTGGGTGGCCTGTGGCCCGCTTTGCTGGGTGCCCTGTGGAGCAGTGCCCTGGTGAATTTCTTCTCCGTTCCGCCCCTTGGCACCCTGACCATCAGCGATCCCCAGAACCTGCTGGCACTGCTGGTCTTCGCCGGGGTGTCCTCGGCTGTGGCCGTGGTGGTGGACCTTTCGGCCAGGCGCTCCAAGGAGGCCGCCCGGGCCCGTTCGGAAGCAGCCACCCTGGGCGATCTCACCCGCGGAGCGACCACGGCCGAGGACACGGTGGTGGGCCTGCTGGAGCAGGCTGTGGACGTCTTCCAAGTCCGCCGGGCCGCCCTCTACGAGTCTTCTTCTCCTGACGGCGGCTGGCGTCTCGTAGCCGCGGCCGGGGATGAAGCCCCGGACGACAACGAGAACATCGAACAGATCGACGCCAGCACGCGACTGGTCCTGACCGGCCGGGTCCTCCCTGCCAGCGACCGCCGCCTGCTCGGTGCCTTCGGCTCACACCTCTCAGCACAGCTGGAACGCCGGCAACTTGCAGCGAGCCGCCGCGAAGTCATGCGGCTGGCCGAAAGCAACACGATGCGCACGTCCATTCTCCGCGCCGTATCCCACGACCTCCGCACCCCCCTGGCCGGCATCAAACTGGCCGTCGGCGGCCTGCGGCAGCCCGGTATCCACTACACGGAACAAGAGGAACAGGAGCTCCTGGCCACCATCGATGAATGCTCGGACCGCTTGGACGTGCTGGTGGGCAACCTCCTGGACATGTCCCGGATTACGTCCGATTCTGTGAACGCCCTGATCAAGCCCGTCCGTTGGTTCGACGTGATTCCAGCTGCACTTCACGGAGTCCCGGCTGGACGGGTCCGTGTGGACCTCCTCCCCAACATGCCCGAGGTGGACGCCGACGCCGGCATGCTTGAACGGGTGGTTGCCAACATCGTGGAGAATGCCGTGAAATACGCGCCGAACTCCGACATCGTGATTGTTGGCGCCGCCGGCGGACTCAGCACCACCACCTTGGCCGGGCAACCGGCCAGCGAACTCCGAATCATCGACCATGGACAAGGTGTCCCCGCGGCCAGCGTGCTCCAAATGTTCCAGCCCTTCCAGCGGCTCGACGACGTCCCGGCCGCCACTGGAGTGGGGTTGGGACTCGCCGTGGCCAAGGGATTCACCGAGGCAATGGGCGGCACCCTCACCGCCGAGGAAACGCCCGGCGGCGGCCTGACCATGGTGATCCGGCTGCCCTTATCCACGGGCGTGTACTTCCTTCCGTCCCCCGAAAGACACCCAGTGAATGGCATCCGGCATGAATAGCGTTTTGGTAGTGGACGACGATCCCCACATTGTCCGCGCACTTGCCATCACCCTCAAAGGGCAGGGATACACCGTCACAACAGCCATGGATGGGGAATCGGCACTCCACGCTGCCGCGCAACGGCCAGTCAACGTCGTCATCCTTGACCTGGGCTTGCCGGACATCGACGGCACCACGGTCATCACCCGGCTCCGCGAGTGGAGCGCCGTGCCCATCCTGGTCCTGTCAGCCCGGCACGGGTCCAGCGACAAGGTGGAAGCCCTCGACGCCGGCGCGGACGACTACATCACCAAGCCCTTCGGACTGGACGAACTGCTGGCACGCCTCCGGGCCATCCTGCGGCGAAGCACCGAATCCATCGGGGAAACCACCACGATCGAGACCAGCTCTTTCACCGTGGACCTTGCGAAGAGGCAAATCACCAAGTCCGGACAGGACGTCAGGATGACGCCCACCGAATGGAACATCCTGGACATCCTGGTCCGCAATCCGGACAAACTGATCACCCAACAGCAGCTCCTCAGCGAAGTCTGGGGCCCGGCGTATGCCAAGGAAGCCAACTACTTGCGCGTCTACATGGCCCAGCTCCGCCGAAAGCTGGAAGTTGAACCGGGCAACCCGCGCCATTTCATCACCGAGCCCGGGATGGGCTACCGGTTCGTCCCATAAACAAAAGCCGCCCACCGACGTCGTGCGTTCATGATGTCGTGCGAAATAGATTCCTTTACCGCAGGCCAGCTGAGTGCGCCAAAGCAATCGCCTCGGTCCTGGAACGCACGTCGAGTTTCCGGAAGAGGTTCCGGATATGGAACTTCACAGTGTTCTCACTGATGTGGAGCGCACCAGCGATGCTCCGGTTCCGCTGCCCTGAAGTGAGCAACTGCAGGACCTCCAACTCGCGGGGCGCCAGATTCCAGACCGCAACATCACCTGCTGGAGCCGCCGGCGGATCCAGCGGCAACACCACGGAAATATCGGCACCCCAGCCCTGCATCACCTCGAGGGACATCCGCCCGTCAACTGCCTGCACCCGCTGCTGCAGCCGGACGATGTTGGGAGAATCCGGCGAGAGGGCGCCCAGGCCGTCGTCGCGCACATTGATCAGCAGGTTCTCGCCGTCGCAATCCCACTGTGCCCTGACCCGGCGGACGTCCGGCTGCTCCGCGATGGCCAGCACAAGCCCACGGACAACGGCGCGGGCAGCATGGGCAACTTCACCAGGGAGTGCACGCCCGTTGGCGGGCGGCTCGATGAACTGGATGTCGATATTGCTGAAGTGCATCAGGGGCCGGAGGTCTTCGCGAAGCCGCTCAAATGCGGTCGCCACCGGTTCCTCCACCAGATCACTGGTCCGGTCGCTGAGCGTCCGCAAATCCACCAGTGCCTTGACGGCTAGGTCCGTCACGGAGGCGCGCGCCGCGGCGTCGTTCATGGAGGTCGACCGCAAGGCCGCCAGCAGCGTTTCAAGGGTCGTGGAGTGCTGGTCGACCAGCTCGGCCGTTACGCGGATCCGCTCAGCGGATGCGGCCCGTGATTCCAAAAGGTACGACGGCGGCGCGTCGGTTACCTTCTCCTGGATGCGTCGGGCGGTTAATCCCCACAGATAGCTGAGAAGACGGAGCGCTTCCCCTGCTGCTTCCGATCCTTCCAACCCGGCAGTCACGGAGGGGTCGGTCAGTACCAGCAGCGCCTGGCTGGGCGCATAGCCCAAGGCAAGGACTTGCCGCTCCTCACCGGCGATGACCGCGGACGTGCGCCACGGATCCTCACCCGGCATCGCCGAGCGCAACTGGTCCAGTTCCGTGATGGACACGCGGCTGACTATGCTTTCGTCGCCCGCCTTCTTCTGGGGCCGTCCCGTGCAGTCCTCCGTGAAGATGACCAGGGCACTGCTTGCCAGGAACGGGAGGGTGGCCTCACGGAGGCTTTCGGCAATGCGGTTCAGCGGCGCGGCGGCCAGGTCGCTGACGGAGTGGAGGAGTGCCCAGTTCTGCATTCGGCCAGCATATGTGCCAAACAGGGTCCGGTACTACCCAAACGGATAGGAGAGACTGTCACAAATCAGCGTTCTCCCCACCCTTGGACTGCACCAAGCTGGAAGGGAAGCAAACACCACGGTTACTGAAGGAGAGAGTGTGGACGCTGTCGCAGAAAAGCCCGCCCTGAGCCAAACGCCAGCCCGGGCCGCGCTCAACCTGTCCCTGATCCAGGACGAACTGGTCAGCACCACCAACGTGATCGACGTCAACCAGCTGGCAGTCCTCGCCGACAGAATCCGAGGGGCAGAGCGTGTCTTCCTCGCAGGAGCCGGGCGCAGCGGACTGGTTCTTCGCATGGCAGCCATGCGACTCATGCACTTGGGCCTGACGGTCCATGTTGCCGGCGACACCACCACGCCCGCCATCGCCTCTGGTGACCTCCTGCTGGTGGCATCCGGCTCGGGAACCACCTCAGGTGTGGTCAAGTCAGCGCAAACCGCAGCCGCCGCCGGGGCGGACGTTGCCGCCGTGACCACCAACCAGGAATCACCCTTGGCCGCCCTGGCCGATGCGCTGGTGATCATACCCGCAGCGCAGAAAACCGATCACGGCTCCAGCCGTTCCCGCCAGTACTCCGGCAGCCTGTTCGAGCAATCCCTCTTCCTTGCAACGGAGACAGTGTTCCAAACGCTCTGGGAGGACACCAACGAGCCTGCGGAACACCTCTGGCTGCGCCACGCCAATCTCGAGTAGCTCCCACCCCCAGCCTGCATTACCCGCTCCAAACGAAACATCCGAATGAAAGAAGAACACCATGAAACTTCAGGTAGCACTGGATCTCCTCACCGTCGAGGACGCCTTGGAACTGGCCGCCAAAGTGGCCGAGCACGTGGACATCATCGAGCTCGGCACACCGCTGATCAAAGCTGCAGGCCTGAGCGCAGTCACCGCGATCAAGGAAGCCCACCCCAGCAAGATCGTCTTCGCGGACATGAAGACCATGGATGCAGGTGAGCTCGAAGCCGACATGGCCTTCAGCGCCGGCGCGGACCTGGTCTCGGTCCTGGGCACGGCCGATGACTCCACCATTGCCGGCGCGGTCAAGGCCGCGAAGACTCACAACAAAGGCATCGTGGTGGACTTGATCGGTGTGGCGGACAAGGTTTCCCGCGCCAAGGAAGCCCGCGCGTTGGGGGCCAAGTTCGTTGAGTTCCATGCAGGCCTGGATGAGCAGGCACAGCCCGGTTACAACCTGCGCACGCTGCTCAACGCAGGCGAGGAAGCACGCGTGCCGTTCTCCGTAGCTGGTGGCGTGAACGTCGGAACCATTGCAGCCGTGCAGCTGGCTGGCGCAGACGTCGCCGTTGCAGGCAGTGCCATCTACAGCGCTTCAGACCCCGGGTTGGCCGCCAAGGAACTGAAGGCAGCCATTAACTAGCTCAGACCAATTCCGCTACGTCGACCTGCCCAACCGGGCAGGTCGACGTTCGCGTGCCGCGGTGCGTTACAGGTTTTCCACCAGCGAGACGTCGCGGACGGCGCCCTTGTCCGCGGACAGTGCCATGGCGGCGTAAGCGCGCAACGCGGGTGAGACGTGGCGTTCACGGTCCTTTGGCTTGTAGCCACCGTTGACTTCAAGTTTTTCGCGGCGTTCGGCGAGGATCTCGTCGGAGACCTGCAACTGGAGGGAGCGCTGCGTGATATCGATGCTGATGATATCGCCGTCCTCAACCAGGGCGATCGCGCCGCCGGAGGCAGCCTCCGGGGAGATGTGGCCGATCGACAGGCCTGAGGTGCCGCCGGAGAAGCGGCCGTCCGTGATGAGGGCGCACTTCTTGCCCAGGCCGCGGCCCTTGAGGAACGACGTCGGGTAGAGCATTTCCTGCATGCCCGGACCACCCCTGGGGCCTTCGTAGCGGATGACCACCACGTCGCCTTCCTTGATGGACTTGTTCAGGATCTTTTCCACGGCTTCGTCCTGTGACTCGCACACAACGGCCGGGCCTTCGAAGATCCAGATGGACTCGTCCACGCCTGCGGTCTTCACCACGGCACCGTCCACTGCGACGTTGCCGCGCAACACCGCCAGGCCGCCATCCTTGGAGAAAGCGTGCTCCACGGAACGGATGCAGCCACCCTCGGCGTCGGTGTCCAGGGAGGTCCACTCGTTCGACTGCGAGAACGCGGTGGAGGAGCGGACGCCACCGGGAGCCGCGTGCCACAGCGCTTGGGCCTCCGCGGTGGCTTTGCCGCCCCGGACGTCCCAGTCGTCCAGCCAGCCGTCCAGGTCGTTGGAGTGCACGGAATGAACATTCTTGTGCAGGAGACCGCCACGGTTCAGCTCACCCAGGAGGGCGGGGATGCCACCGGCGCGGTGCACGTCCTCCATGTAATACGTCTTGTCCCCGGCAACATTCGGGGCCACCTTGGCCAGGCAAGGCACTTGGCGGGACTTGGCATCCATCTCGGCCAGGCCGTACTCCACGCCCGCCTCCTGCGCCGCGGCAAGCAGGTGCAGGATGGTGTTGGTGGAGCCGCCCATGGAGATGTCCAGGGCCATGGCGTTGTCGAAGGCCTCGGCGGTGGCGATGGAGCGCGGCAGGACGGAGTCGTCGTCGCCGTCGTAGTAGCGCTTCACGAGATCGACGACGGTGGCGCCGGCCTTCTCGTACAGCGCCTTGCGGGCGGTGTGGGTCGCGAGCACGGAGCCGTTGCCCGGCAGGGCCAGGCCGATGGCCTCGGCGAGACAGTTCATGGAGTTGGCGGTGAACATGCCCGAGCAGGAACCGCAGGTGGGGCAGGCGTTCTCTTCGATGAGGTTGATGTCTTCATCGGAGATGGATTCGTCCACGGCGTCGGCAATCGCGTTGACCAGGTCCAGGGAGCGGACGGACCCATCCGTCAGGGTTACGCGGCCGGCCTCCATGGGACCACCGGAAACGAACACTACGGGGATGTTCAGGCGGAGCGCCGCCATGAGCATGCCGGGGGTGATCTTGTCGCAGTTGGAGATACAGACCAGGGCGTCGGCGCAGTGAGCGTTGACCATGTACTCAACGGAGTCGGCGATCAGGTCGCGGGACGGCAGGGAGTAGAGCATGCCGGAGTGGCCCATGGCGATGCCGTCGTCCACGGCGATGGTGTTGAATTCGCGCGGAACAGCGCCGGCGGCGAGGATCGCGTCGGAGACGATCCGGCCCACGGGAGCCAGGTGGGTGTGGCCGGGGACGAACTCGGTGAAGGAGTTGGCGACGGCGATGATCGGCTTGCCGATGTCCGTGTTGGCGACGCCGGAGGCGCGAAGCAGTGCGCGGGCGCCGGCCATGTTGCGGCCATGGGTAACTGTTCTTGAGCGTAGTGCAGGCATAAATACCATCCTGCTGTTCTTCCTTGGTCGGTGGAAGACGGTGTTGCTACTAGTAGTGCAAGTACCAGAGTAATAGTGTTGAAGGCGTGAAAGATGAGAGACGCAAGGAGCTGGGGCTATACCTCAGGACACGCCGCACCCAGGCCCTGCGCTCGGACTACGGGCTGCCCCCGGTAGGACGATCCCGCGAGCGAGGGCTTCGCCGGGAAGAGATCGCCTTCCTGTCCGGCGTGAGCGTCACCTGGTACACCTGGCTGGAGCAAGGCCGGGACATCAGTCCCTCGCGGCAGGTCCTGGAATCCATAGCGCGGGCGCTGCATCTCTCCGATACCGGGTTGAGCTACGTGCTTTCCCTGGGTGGCTATTCCTCCGCTCCACCGAAGGGCCCGGTGGCTGCCGATGCGCCGGCCCATGTCCAACGCCTGCTGGATGCCCTGGACCCCAACCCTTCCTACGCGCTATCCCCGGACTGGGGCATCGCCGGTTGGAATCGCGCGTACGAGGCGCTGTACCCCAACATCGGAACGTTCGATGCCTCGGACAGGAACCTGCTGTGGCTTGTCTTCACCGATCCCTACATTCGTGACCTGCTCCCGGACTGGGACGTCACGAGCAAACGCTTTTTGGCTGAGTTCAGGGCCGAAACCGGCCAACGGTTGGGTGATCCGGATGTGGAGTACCAGGTGGAACGGCTCAAAGCAGCCAGCCCGGAGTTCCAAGAGAGCTGGGACCGGTACGACATCCTGGGCTTCGAATCCCGCGAGCGGCAGTTCCACCACCCCGCGGTTGGCGTTCTCCACATGGAGCACCACCAGGTCTCCCCATCGGACCGGCCGGACCTCCACATCGTGGTCTATACACCTGCACCCGGGAGTGACGCCGGTGAGCAGATGCGGCGGTTGATGAGGAGCTGAAGCACGCTGCCGGGCACCCGGTTCAGCTGAGCTCCTGCTTGTCCAGGACGAAGTGCGCAGGGGTCGACGCGACGCCGTTTGCCTGGACCACAACGTAGTGCTGCCCTGGGTAATAGGAGCGGGTTGTTATGGGGCGGAATGAGTGTGTTTTTGTGACTGTGACGGTCTCGCCGGGTGGAATGCGGCGGGACGTGAGCTTGAAGGTCTTTGCGCTGACCGTGCCGTTGGAACGCTGGAACCCGATGGAGTAGTCGATGGCTGCGTTGGCGGGCTGGGGGCCTTCGTTGACTACCTCGACTGAAAATTCCACGGTTCCGTCCCAAGCGACTGCCGTGTGGCGCAGGTGAGGCTCCCTGACCACCAGCTGGCCGCCGGTGTAGCCCAGGAGGGCGAGCGCGTCCGGATTGCCTTGTTTAACCAGGGTCCTGAGCCCATGGCGGATCACCTTGGGTGTGGTGTCATCCGGCTTTCCAGACCAACGGCGGGCAGTAGCCAGCACCAGCTGCGGATCGATCCGGCTCAGGTCGTTAAGATGGTTCGCTGCGGAGCGTCGGACATAGTCGGTGGGATCCTGGTAGGTGGCATCAAGGATCTCCTGGGTTGCCGCTGGATTGGCCACCAGCCACGGCACCCTTTTGGCCCACGGCAAGTAGGCGCGGGAGCCCTCCGTTGCGAGTCGGCGAACGTGTTCGTCGTTGTGATTCGTCCAGGTTTGCATCGTCGCAATGGCTCGTTCCGGCCGGGCAGCTATGAGGTCGCGGATGGCGAACTCTGCCGTGAGCCTCCCCGTCAGGCGGGACAGGACCGCGAGCGCAGCATCAAAATCGGTGAGCGATCCCGAGTGAAGTGCCCTTCCGGTCACCACTTCGGTGGCCGGCCAGACCATCCATCCCGTAAAGCGGGGGTCGTCGAGAGCATCGATCATGATCCTCTGAACATCGGAGGATCCCGCCGGTAAGTCCTGAAGGAGGGCATCCCTCACTACATCCACCCGCTGCCGGAGGCGTTGCCCGTCGAGGTCACCATGTGAGCGCTCCAGTGTTGGCAGCTCAATGCCCGGACTGGCGCCCATGAGTATGGAGCGCAGCTCGGTCACCACCGTGGAATTGATCAGCTCATCCATGGCGCCCATATACGTCCTCCTTCGCCGGTGCTGTCATCGTAGGCGATGGGAGTGACACCGAAAGCAGACACGCTAAGCCGCCCACCGCCGTCGTGCTGCTGTTAATAAGGCACGACGGCGGCAGGCGGCTTAAGCGCCATCCGTCAGGCAGGCAGCTGGTTGGCGACGCGCGGCGCCACGGGGGCAGGCACGCCTTCGCCCGCCTGGCCGTAGAGCCAGTCGTTGTACTGGAAGTCGTTGTCCTTGCGGCTCTTGAAGAGCAGGTTTCGCAGCGTGCGCCCCAAGCCGGAGACGTGCCAGGACTCTCCCCACACGCGGGCCGTGCTCTGGACACGGGCGGTCCGGGCGGCGCGGGCGGAGTTGAACGCGACAATTGCCTCGTCCCACGCCGCCGGGTTGACGCCGTCGGTGGTGAAGACGGTGCCTGCGCTGACGTCCTGCAGCACGGCGGCGTCTTCGAGTGCCTGGCAGGCACCCTGGGCCAAGTACTGGAGCATGGGGTGGGCGGCGTCGCCCATCAGGACCATTCGGCCGGCAATCCAGTTCTCGATCGGATCGCGGTCGTACATGGGCCAGCGGATGCCCGTGCCGAGGTTCGCGAGGGCTGCCTGCACCGCGGGAATGCAGTCCTTGTAGGCGGCCTGGAGCTCGTCTACTCCCCCATACTGCTCTTCACCGCGCTCAAACGACGGCGATTTGAAGACGGCCACGGTGTTCAGCAGTTCACCCTTGCGCAGCGGGTACTGCACCAGGTGGCAGTCGGGGCCGAGGTAGACAACTACGTCCTCGAGGTCGGTCGCCGGAGTCTCAGAGGTAATAGGCACGGTGCCGCGGTAGGCAACGTAGGCAGAGGACACGGGCTCATCTGTTGCCACGAGCGGGCGAAGCGTGGACTTGAGACCGTCTGCGCCGATGATTACGTCTGCTTCATAGTCCACGCCGGCTGCCGTGTGCACTACGCCGCGTCCGTCCACGGTTTCCACGCTCTCAACCATGACGTCGTTGACCAGCTTCACGCCGGCAGCTTCACATCCTTCGAGAAGCACGCGGTGCAGGTCGCTGCGGTGGATCACTACGTACGGGGCGCCGTAGCGTTCCTCAAACTCCCCGCGCAGCGACTGACGGGTGAGCTCCTCACCGGTGGTCGCGTCGCGGAACACCAGATGCCTGGGCTGCACCCCGATCTCCAGCGCCTTCTCCAACAGGCCCCAACGCTTCAAAACCCGGGAGGCGTTCGGGGCCATCTGCAGGCCGGCACCGACCTCGCCAAATTCCGGTGCCCGTTCCACGAGCGTGACGTTGGCACCGTTTTCGCGGAGGGCCAGGGCTCCGGCCAAACCGGCCATGCCCCCTCCCACCACCAGGACATCGGTGGATGTGGTGTACTCAGGCATTGCGTGCTCCTTGCGAGATGGTGGATTTGATTTTGAGTCCGACGGCGGCCAACAGGACCGCTGCGATGGCGGCGGCTCCGGCGAACGCGAGGAAGTTGGAGTTGACGCCCAGCCCGGCTGCCAGCAGGAGGCCACCCACCTGCGGTGCGACGACGGCGCCAATGCGGCCGGTTCCGAGCGCCCAGCCGAGCGCGGTCCCCCGCAAATGGTCGGGATAGTGACTGGCGACTGCGGCGATGATGAGGCACTGCGTGCCGTGGGTTCCGACGCCGGCAAGCACCAGGGCGAGATAAACAACGGTGACGGGCGGGCTGGCCAGGAGGACGGAAAGCCCGACGGCGGCCACCGCGGCTGCCGCTATCGCCGTCGGAATCGGACCGAAGCGCGTGCCGGCCCAGGCGGTAATGACCGAACCGGCAACGGCGCCGAGATTCAGGGCCAGGGCGAAAGTGAGCGCCGATCCCAGGTTGTAGCCAGCCAGCTGCATGAGGTTAGGCAGCCACGTGCCCAGGCCGTACCAAGCGAAGAGCGTGGCAATCGTGGCCACTGCGAACAGTACGCTGACGCCCAGGTAGGGCGCCCGGAGCAGTGAACCGAAACCGGCGGAGCCCTTGGAGGCTTTGCTTTCGGATCCGGCGGGTGTCAGTGTCTCCGGAATGTACTTCAGCCCCAGCGGCACCACGATCACCAGTGCCAGCACGGCCACCAGGAACATGGCCTCCCAACCGAACGCGGGAATCAGCGGGATGCCCACCAGTGCGGCGATTGAGCCGCCGATCGGGACGCCGGACATCATCAGCGTGGCAATAGTGGACCGCCACTTGGTGGGAACCAGTTCGGCCACCAAGGCGTTGGCGGACGGCACCAAACCGCCGAGTCCGATGCCGGCGAGCAGCCGCAGAGCACCGAACACGGCCGCGTTGGGGGCGAACGCGCAGAGGATGGTGAAGATGGAGAAGACGATCGCGCAACCCAGGATGGTCTTGCGCCTGCCCCAGGAGTCGGCCATGCGTCCGGCGAAGATGGCTCCGATCATCATGCCCAGGAACGCCATGGAGCCAATGGTCCCTGCGGTTGCCTTGGTGAGGCCCCAGCCTGTTTCGGAGATCAGGGAGGACTGCACCGTTCCGTAAACGATGAGGTCATAGCCGTCGAAGACCACCAACAGCCAACAAACCAGGACGGCGAGTGCAGAGCCTTTGGAGAACCGCGGCGCACTGCCGGCAGCGTTGACGATTGACCCTTGCGACGCTGCAGCGGGAAGTGTGTGATTCATCCCACCACTGTCAGGTGAACGGCAAGCGAAGGGCCATACAATTCTGTTGTGCAGAACATCAACCCGGGTCAGGCCAGCCGGAAGCCAGCCCAAAACCGGAAACCCGTGCAGAAGCGGCCCACGTATTCCATCGACGCCGTGGACAACGCCCTTCAACTCCTCCAGCTGCTCCGCGACGGCGGCGCCCTCCGCCTCAAGGATGCCGCTGCGGAGTTGGCCGTAGCCCCGTCAACCGCCCATCGACTCCTGGCGATGCTGGTCTATCGCGGTTTCGCGGTCCAGGATGAAAACCGCCGCTACGTGCCCGGGCCCGCAATGGGTGTTGGCCCGGCGGGCCTAAGCTGGACCAGGCTCCTTCGAAACCTCGCCCAGCCCCACATGGAGCTCCTGTCCTCGCGGCTCGACGAGACCGTAAACCTGATGGTCCGCGTCGGCACCAAGGTCCGCTTCCTCAGCACAGTTGAAGGCGGCAACGTCCTGAGGATCGGAGACCGCCAGGGTACCGTGATGCCTGCCGACAAGACGTCCGGTGGCAAGGTGATGTTGGCCGAACTGGACCCGGCCATGATCGAGCAACTGTTCCGGAGCCAGAACGCCGAAATCGGCGGGGACACCATTCCGGAGGCCGAGTACCAGGCCTTCCTGCGCGAACTCGACAGCATCCGCGCCAACGGCTTCGCGGCCAACTTCGAGGGCACCGAGGAAGGCGTCAGCGCCCTGGGCATGGCTCTGCATAACCGGCACGGCCAGGTAGTTGGGGCGCTCAGCGTCGCCACGCCTGCCACACGGTTCCGAAAGGTGTTCGACGCCGGATTGGTCGCCGCCCTGCGCGAAACCTGCCGGCAGTTGGAGATCGACATCGCTGCAAACCCGGCTGATCCCGAATAAGAATAATTCTGTACAGCAGAATTGACTCGAGGTCGCAGCCTGGCATCCCTAGGGTCGAACTACGCCAAAAACTGTTCGGACCCTATCGAGGAGGCCTACGTGTCCATCAGCGCCGAGAACACGACCCATGAATCCGTGGCCGCCAGCCACGCCTTGCCGGAGCCGACTCCGGAGGAAGCTGCCCAGTTGGAGCAGCTGTACAAGGATTTCGCTGCGGGGAACATGGTGCCTTTGTGGACGGAGATCGGTGATTTGATGCCGATGGTCCCTACTCCGAAGGCTGTTCCGCATGTGTGGCGCTGGAATGACTTGTACCCGTTGGCCGCCCGTGCCGGGGATCTGGTTCCGGTAGGCCGGGGTGGTGAGCGGCGGGCCATAGCCCTCGCGAACCCCGGCCTTGCTGGCACCCCGTATGCGACTCCGACGTTGTGGGCGGCGATCCAGTACCTGGGCGCCCACGAGGTGGCCCCGGAACACCGTCATTCGCAGAACGCGTTCCGGTTTGTGGTCGAGGGTGAAGGCGTGTGGACTGTGGTGAACGGGGATCCGGTGGCGATGCGCCGCGGTGATTTCCTATTGACTCCGGGGTGGAACTTCCACGGCCACCACAATGACACCGACCAGCCGATGGCCTGGATCGACGGCCTCGACATCCCGTTCGTGCACTACGCCGATGCCGGGTTCTTCGAGTTCGGCACCGAACGCGTCACCGACGAAGCTACCCCGGATATTTCCCGTTCCGAACGGCTCTGGGCACACCCCGGCCTCCGCCCCCTCTCCGGGCTCGATGACACCACCAACTCCCCCATCGCCGCGTACCGCTGGGAACACACCGACGCCGCCCTCCGTGAACAGCTCCTGTTGGAGGATGAGGGCCACCCGGCCACCGTGTCCCAGGGCCACGCCGCCGTCCGGTACTCGAACCCGACCACCGGCGGGGACGTCATGCCCACCATCCGGGCCGAGTTCCACCGCTTCCGTCCCGGCGCCTCCACCGAGCCGTTGCGCGAGGTTGGGTCCAGTGTCTGGCAGGTCTTCGAGGGCACCGGCACCGTGATCTTGAACGGCGAAACCAAGCAGCTGGCCAGGGGCGACCTGTTCGTGGTCCCGTCCTGGCAGGAATGGTCCCTGACCGCCGACACGGACGCTGTTAATCAAACAGGGTTTGATCTGTTCCGCTTCAGCGACGCCCCCATCTTCGAACGACTGAACTTCAACCGCAGCTACACCGAAGGACGCAAGTAAATGAGACTCCTCACCCTCCGCACCGAAACCGGAACCAAGGCCGTCCGTCAGGACGGCGACACCCTCACCGAAATCCCCGGCTTCGCCGATGTCGGCGCGCTGCTGGCAGACCCCGCCTGGGAAACCACAGCGAAGGCGGCCAACGGCGCAACGCACGCGCTCGACGGCGCCGACCTCGCCGCCGTCGTGCCGTCACCGGGCAAGATCATCTGCGTGGGCCACAACTACCGCAACCACATCAAGGAAATGGGACGCGAGATCCCCGAACACCCCACCTTGTTCGCGAAGTACACCGAATCGCTGATCGGCCCGAATGATGACCTTGCCCTGCCGCAGGAATCGGACACCGTGGACTGGGAAGCCGAACTCGCCGTCATCATCGGCAAAAAGGGCCGCCGCATCGCCGAAGCCCACGCTGCCGAGCATATTGCCGGGTACGCGGTCCTGAACGACGTGTCCATGCGCGACTACCAGTTCCGCACCATCCAGTGGCTGCAGGGCAAGACGTGGGAGAACTCCACCCCGTTCGGCCCGGCCCTGGTCACCCGCGACGAATTCACCGCCGGCCCGCTCATGACCTCCGCCGTGGACGGCGAAATCCAGCAGTCCACCCCCACCGGCGACCTCGTCTTCACCCCCGAATTCCTGGTCTCCTACATCTCCACCATCATCACCCTGAACCCCGGTGACGTGATCGCGACCGGCACGCCCGGCGGCGTGGGCCACGCCCAGGACCCCAAAAGGTACCTGCAGGAAGGCCAACTCCTGGTCACCACCATCGAGGGCCTGGGCCAACTGAACAACCGCGTGGTCAAGGAAGCCTGATGGCAGCCCGCCACGATCTCGCCACCGATCCGCGCCTGCAGGAAGAACTCCTGCAGGCGCGGCGGGGCACCGCGTTCTTCGCCCGCAAACTCAACGAACTCACCGATGCCCAGCTCGACGGCGGCACCCGCCTTCCGGACTGGACCCGCCGCCACGTCATCGCGCACGTGGGATACAACGCCCGCGCGATCGCCCGGCTGGTGGAATGGGCTGCCACCGGAGTGGAAACACCCATGTATCCCTCCGCCGAGGCACGGAACCACGAAATCAACTTCGGCGCGACCCTGTCTCCGATTGCGTTGCGGAACCTGTTCGACCACTCCGCGGTGCACCTGTCCGTCGAATGGCGCGACCTGCCCGACGCGAACTGGGCCAACGAGGTCCGCACCGCCCAAGGCCGCACAGTCCCGGCGTCCGAAACCGTGTGGATGCGCACCCGCGAAGTCTGGGTCCACGCCGTTGACCTGGACAACGGAGCCACGTTCAACGACATCCCAGCCCTCGTCCTCGAACGTTTGCTCAAAGACATCACCAGCGCCTGGAAAACCCGCGGCACAGACACCGGACTCCTCATCAAGGCCACCAACACTGCCGGGAACGGCACCGACCTCACGTTCGGCGACACCAGCGCCGCGGACCCGACGGTCATCACCGGCCCCCTTCCCGCCGTCGCCGAATGGGCCACCGGCCGCGGCACCACGGGCGTCACAGCAACCGGACCCAACAACAACAGCACCACACCGGCAGCGCCACAGTGGATCTAGCCACTCCACCCATGGCGCAGCGGGTCGACTAAGCGCACTATGGGGGGATGAACGCCCAGAGTGCCAATGGATGGTCACAGGGCGGTTCCGGCAGCTTCGGGGCCGGCCTGCACCCGTGGAGCCGTTATGTGGCTTTGGGCGACTCGTTCACCGAGGGTTTAGGCGATCCGGAGCCGCGGAGCCCCGGCGGCCTCCGCGGGTGGGCGGACCGGGTGGCGGAAGAATTGAGCGCCGGTCACGATGATTTCGCCTATGCGAACCTGGCGATCAGCGGACGCCTGCTCCATCAGATCCTCGAAGAGCAAGTGGGCCCGGCACTGGACCTCAAGCCGGATCTGATCACCCTCAACGCCGGCGGCAATGACCTGCTCTTCCATAGGAGCGACCCCGACAAACTCGCGCTGGAACTGGACGCAGGCGTGGCAGAACTTGCCTCCACCGGCGCCGCCATCCTACTGTTCACCGGGCCGGACTGGGGCGCTACCCCGGTGTTGGGCCTGGCCCGCGGCAAGGTTGCCATCTACAACGAGAACATCCGGGTAGTAGCTGCCCGCCATGACGCTGTGGTGGCGGATCTGTGGGCGCTGCGCCGACTCACCGATCCCCGGATGTGGGACCCGGATCGGCTGCATTTCTCGCCGCTGGGGCAGCACACCATCGCCATCATGGTGCTCGATACCCTGAATGTCCCACATTCCTTGGAGCCCCTAACGCCTAAACCCCTGCCCGAGCGCAACTGGCGCGAAGCACGGGCGGGCGACATCGTCTGGGCGCGCGAACACCTCTTTCCGTGGGTCGTGCGCCGCCTGACGCAGCGGAATGCCGACGACGGCCGTCACCCCAAGCGACCGGACCCGGGCCCTGTCTTTGGCGCCGGGATGCCTCCCGGTATGTTCGTGGGCAACGATCCCCGGAACATCGCGGACACCTAGCCGGCGGGCTGGGCTTCCGTTTGCGCGCGGATGCTCCACGCCGACCAGTCCAGGGGGTGAACCGAAGGGCGTCCCAAGAGGTATCCCTGGGCTGCGGTGATCTTGAGCGCGGTGACTTCCTGAAGTTCTTCCGCTGTTTCGACGCCGACTGCAATGACTTCGGCACCGATCTCCCTGGCAAGCTCAACGATGGCCCGGGCCCGGATCCGTTGCCCCTCGCTGCCTTCGATGCCCTCAATCAGGTGCCGGTCCAGTTTGATGATGTCGGGGCGCAGTTGTTCCACCCGCTCCAAGGAGACCAAAGCTGCGCCGGATGCGCTGATGGCTACCCGCAGGCCAAGTGTGCGCAGCGGCCCCAGTCCGTCGTTGCCGGTTTGGGCCTCAACATCCGCCAGGCTGCCGGTCAGTTCAACAATGATCCGGTCCGGGGCGAGGGACGCGGCGGCCAGCAGGTTCCGCACCCTCGGGTCACTGGACGTTGCCGGAGTGAGGTTCAGTGCAACAGACATGTTGTCCGGGACGTCGTGCGCCGCCGTCAGCGCGCAGTGCAGCGCAGCAATCTCCAACTCGGTCCCCAGTCCAGCGGCAGCAGCCTCGTTGAACCAGACGTCGGCGCCGGCACCATCTTCTCCGACGAACCTTGTCAATGCTTCCACGCCAACCACATCGCCGGTTGGGAGTGCATGGACAGGTTGGAAGGCCGTCAGGAGGAGCTTGTCCGCGAGGATCGCCTGGATGCCTTCGCGCACCTCGTGGCTGACGGGGACTGAAACGGTCCGGGCGGCGCCAACGGACTCAAGGTGGACGCTGGAGGATTCAAGTTGAACGGGGACGGCGGCTGCCGATGAAGGCTCCTTGCGCGTTTCCAGCAGGTGCTCCAGCAGGGCCCCCGCAGGATCGTCCGGATTTGCCTCCACCAACTCGCGGAGCTTGATTCTGGCGCCTTCGCTGCGCGGTTCAGAATCGGCAAGGATGGACTCGATAATGTCCTTCACCTGCTCGCGCATGGTCGCTGCGGCAGACGCGGTCGTTTCAGCAGATACGGTCGCTTCAGCGGGCGGTGACGCGTCAACGCCGTTCGGGCGTACGGATTCCGCACCGCCGTCCGGTGAGAGAGAGCCCTCTTCTTGAGCCATCGGCTATTCCTTTATGTGTATCCCCCGCTGGCTGAGCCAGACAACTACCCGACCGACCCATCTGTGGGCCCTGTCACGAATAATACAGAAGAACCCTCCGACGTTGTGGCGGTGCGCTTTTCCAGACGCGCAAAACCGTGTCGCAGCGCCACAAGCCCTGAGATGCTTAGGGGGTGACGTCCATCTCAACGGAAGCATCCCGCACCGCGCTCAGCTGGAAACTGTTGCCCGCAGCGTTGCTTTCCTTATCCGGTGTACCGCTCTTCGCCTTTGGCAACGAGCTTCTCGGGTACGGCCTGCTGCTCGCGGGTGTCGTCACGGCCGCTTTCATCGACTACCGGTTGATGCGTCACCTCGCGTTGATAGCTGCGGGCATGTTCATCTTCAGCCAGGTCCCCCTCAACGCGGACCTCAGCACCGAACACATGGCCCTCATGGGTGGTGCGCTGGCGCTGGCTGTCGTGGTGCCCTGGCTGGTGTCCCGCTTCGTGTATCGCGAAGACATCATCAAGTTCCCCGTCAACACCGGCCGTAAGTGGCCGTTGGCCGCAAAGTTGTACCTGGTTGGCGTAGTGGCACTGGGCTACTTCATTCTTCCCGTCTACCTGATCAGCACCGGCGTGTACCAAAACTGGCCCGATGCTTCCGATCCCGACGTCTTCTGGCGGCTCTTCGTTGGCGTCAATGCCGTGGGGATCTGGGACGAGTTATTCTTCATCTGCACCACGTTCACCCTGCTCCGCCAGCACTTCCCGGATTGGCTGGCCAACCTCCTGCAGGCTGTGGTGTTCTCCTCATTCCTGTGGGAGATCGGCTACCAATCCTGGGGTCCCTTGCTGACGTTCCCCTTCGCACTGCTGCAGGGCTACACGTTCAAGCTGACCAAGTCGTTCACCTACGTGGTGTCGGTGCACCTGCTTTTTGACTTCGTGTTGTTCCTGGCGCTGGTGCACGCCCACAACCGGGAGTGGCTGCCGATCTTCCTGTACTAGCCCTCGCTGCAGTAGCCGGCTATGTCCCCGCCCATGCCTCTTCGGCCACCTCGATTTCCTGTGCCATGTCATCCAGGAATCGCTTCACAGTTCTTCGTTCCTTGGGCGTCAGTCGGGCCGCAGCCAGGAAACGCTTGGCCTGCTGCCGCCCGACTGTCCGCATAGCAGCGTCGTGCGTTGCGGGCGTGATGGCGATGGCAAGCGCGCGGCGGTCGGAGGGGTGGGCGTGTCGCGTGACGTGGCCCGCGCGTTCCAGCCGATCAAGCAGCTTGGTGGTGGACGCCGTCGAAATGTGAAGCTGGGCGGCTATTGCGCCAGGGGTGGCAATCACGCCATGGTTGGCGCAGATGATCAGGTAATGCAGTGCGCGCATGTCTGATTGGTTGAGTTTCATGTACCGCAGTGAGGCGTCGGAGAGTCGCTGTTCGGCCTCTCGCAGTCTTCCCAGTGCAGCCATGAGGTCACTGATCTGCTCAACATCAGATTCGGACAGACCTGAGCGATCCACCAGCTCGTGGTTCGGATCATTGGCGTCCAAATGGTAAATCCCGGAGGAAGCCGGGGTCCCGGCTTCTTCAGGAATCTCTTCTGGACTGGACATGTTGAGTATGTTACACCTAACTTCCTACATGGTAGCCTTTCTTCTAGCTTGTCTAGCAATATCCCTATTTAGATGAGAGCACAGGCTTTGGAGGAAGGCGCAAGATGAACGCGACAGAGATGGTGGTCCTCCTTGATGACGCCGGAGCTCCCATCGGGGAGTCCCCGAAGAGCAGTGTGCACACACTGGAAACCCCACTCCATCTGGCCTTTTCCTGCTACCTGCTCAACGAAGCCGGGGAAATTCTCCTGACCCGCCGTTCACCTGAGAAGAAGACCTGGCCGGGTGTCTGGACCAACAGCTTCTGCGGACACCCTGGACCGGGCGAAGACTTCGAAGACGCCGTGCTGCGGCGTGCGCAGTTCGAACTCGGGGTGGACGCGAACCGGATCGAACTCGTCCTCCCCGATTTCCGCTACCGGGCGGTGGACCCCACGGGCATCGTGGAAAACGAAGTGTGCCCCGTCTTTGTGGCCCGGATCAGCGGCGCACTGCACCCGAATCCCGCCGAGGTCGCTGACTGGGCCTGGATTTCGCCCTCGCTGCTCGCTGACGCTTTGGAGCACACGCCGTCCGCTTTCAGCCCCTGGCTCGGGCTGCAGTTCCCGCAGCTCCTCAAAGCGCGCGCGTTGCCCCTCCAAGCTGGGGCCGACGCATGACCGTCACCTCCGGCGCCATTCGAAGCCGTACCGATCTCTGCGCCGCCATCGAAAACGAACTGGGCGGACTTATCGGCAAGAGGGCCAGCGCGGCAGCGGCCTATGGCCCCAACTTCGCACGGCTATGGGCGCTGGCAGGCCGGAATGTGCTCGGCGGCAAGTTCGTCCGGCCCTTGCTGCTCATGGAAATGTTCGACGCCCTGGAACAGGCCGGCTCCAAACAGCGCGAAACCGCCATCAACATCGCCGCCGCCGTCGAACTCCTCCACTATGCCTTCCTCCTCCACGATGACGTGATCGACGGCGACCTCGTCCGCCGCGGGCACCCGAACCTAATTGGTTCCCTCCTCGCGGAGGCCGGCGAACTCCCGGACAACACCCATGGCGCACGCAGCGGAAGCGGACTGCACTGGGCACAAACCGGCGGGATCCTGATGGGTGACATGCTGCTCGCCGCCACGCACCAAGCCTTTGCGCGTGCCGATCTACCCCGGGAACCGCGTCTGCGCCTGCTGGACCTCCTGGAACACACCATCAACGAGACCGTTGCCGGTGAGCAACTGGATGTCGGCCTGGGCGACGGCATCATTGCCCCGGACCTCGAGACCATCCTGGTCATGTGCGGCTACAAGACCGCCACCTATACTTTCGAACTCCCGCTGCGGGCGGCCGCAACCCTGGCCGGCGCCGACTTCGCCGTCGAGACTGCCCTGGCAACTGCAGGCCGGCATCTGGGGCTAGCGTTCCAACTCCAGGACGACCTCCTGTCCACGTTCGGAGATCCCCGCCGCCACGGCAAAGATCCTTTTTCGGACCTCCGGGAAGGCAAGGAAACCGCCATCATCGCGCATGCCCGCACCACCAGCACGTGGCCGGACATCGAGCCCTACTTCGGCAGGCCCGGGCTCAATGGCAACGAAGGCGAGCATGTTCGCCGGCACCTCAGCGACTGCGGGGCGGAAGCCTTTGTCCAGGGCCTCATCGAAGACCAAGTACGGGCCTTCAACACACTGCTGACAAGCACGATTCCGCCGGGCGCACGCAATGTACTGCTTGACCTTGCGGGGCAGCTGGAAGGACGGCAATCATGAGCGTCGCCACCGAAACCTCGTTCATCCATTTCACCCGGACAGCCGAGCGCGCGGCCAACCAGGTCATCGCCGCCTACTCCACGTCCTTCGGCCTGGCATGCAGGCTGCTGGGACCAAGGCACCGCCAACACGTCCGCAATATTTATGCGCTGGTGCGGGTAGCGGACGAACTCGTCGATGGCGTCACCGCCGAAGCCGGCCTCAGCTACCAGGAACAGTGCGACGCCTTGGCCCACTTCATTGATGAGACCCACCGCGCCGTCAAACTCGGCTACAGCAGCGACCTCATCGTCCATGCATTTGCCCAAACGGCCCGGACTGCGGGCATCGATGACACGCTCATCGATCCGTTCTTTGACTCCATGCGCATGGACCTCGGCGAGCGCACTGACTCTCTCAAGGGCACCGGCTCACGCGCGTCTTCGCAACAGCCGGCACCCCTCCGCTTCGATGCCGATGCCCACGACGGCTATGTCCACGGCTCCGCCGAGGTGGTGGGGCTGATGTGCCTGCGCGTCTTCATGCGGGATGAGAACATCGACGACGGCGACGCAGCGGCTTTGCAGCATGGCGCCAGCAGGTTGGGCGCTGCTTTCCAAAACATCAACTTCCTGCGGGACCTCGCCGACGACACCACCCGCTTGGGCCGCAGCTACCTCGGCACCTCGGACCACCTTGAGGACCGCGATCGCATGGAATGGGTCAGCACCATCCGGTCCCAATTGGCCGATGCCAACGCCGTCATTCCGCTGTTGCCGCGCGACGCCCGGGCGGCAGTCCGCAGCGCCCTGGCCCTGTTCTCCGCACTGACGGACCGGATTGAACAGACAACCGTGGACGAGCTGTACCGCCACCGGGTGCGGGTTCCGGACGCCGTGAAGGCCGGCCTCGCCGCCCGCGCGGTCGCCTCTACCTGGATGGAGTTGCACCGATGACCCGGACAGTGGTGATCGGCGGTGGCATCGCGGGGCTTGCCACGGCCGCACTCCTCGCCCATGAAGGACACGAGGTCCAGCTCCTCGAGCAGCGCGACCGGGTTGGCGGGCGCGCGGGCAGCCTTGAACGGAACGGCTTCCGGTGGGACACCGGCCCTTCCTGGTACCTGATGCCGGGAGTCTTCGACCACTTCTTCCGGTTGCTCGGCACCAGTGCTGCCGAACAGTTGGACCTTCACACCCTCAGTCCCGCGTACCGCGTCTTCAGCGAACCAAACCACGACGGCGTGCGGCCGGACCCCCTGACGGTCCCCTTGGGCAGCGATCAGGTCTTGGAGACTTTCGAGGGAGTTGAGCCTGGCAGCGCGAAGGAGCTCACCTCCTACCTCGCCTCCGCCAGGCACACGACGGAGATGGCGGAACGCTTTTTCCTCTATAACCCGTTCACCAAATTGCAGGCGCTGCTCCATCCAGAGGTGGTGCGGAGTTTGCCCAAGCTCGCGCAACTGCTCCTGACGCCCCTCGATAAGTACGTGTCCCAGCGGTTCCAGCACCCTGTTCTGCGTCAGGTCCTCGGATACCCGGCGGTTTTCCTTGGCACCAACCCCGCAGCTGCTCCCGCCATGTACCACTTGATGAGTGCCTTGGACCTGGGCGACGGCGTGCAGTATCCGATGGGCGGGTTCCACGAGCTCGTGGGCCGGCTTGAGGCGCTGGCAGTGGACGCCGGCGTCAGGATCCACACCGGAGCGGAAGCCCAAAAGATCACCACGCGCGAGGCCTCCCGGACCAAGAAGCTGGGCCGCTTCGATGGCGTCAGGCTCCCTGCTCCTCTTTCCGGGAAGGACTGCCGCGAGGTCACCGGGGTAAAGTGGCGCGACCACGCCGGTGCGGAGCATTACAGCGTTGCGGACCTCGTGGTCTCCGGCGCCGACCTGCACCACACCGAAACCCAACTGCTGGGTGTCAGGGACCGGAGCTACAACAGCAAGTACTGGCAGAGCCGCACCAGCGGTCCCGGCGCAGTCCTGGTCATGCTTGGCGTGAAGGGTTCGCTGCCGGAACTTCCCCACCACTCACTGTTCTTCACGCGGAACTGGGAGGCGAACTTCGCCGCGATCTTCGGGGAGGAGACCAGCATCCCCGACCCCGCCTCCATCTACGTCTGCAAACCCAGCGCCACCGACTCCGGCGTCGCCCCGCAGGGCCACGAAAACCTCTTCGTCCTGGTTCCCGTCCCGGCCGATCCGCAGCTTGGCGCCGGTGGTCCCGACGGTAGCGGCGATGCCCTCATCGAGCGGACCGCCGACGCCGCCATCGACCAGATCGCCCGTTGGGCCAACATCCCGGACCTCCGCGAGAGGATCGTTGTCCGGCACACCACGGGCCCCGCTGACTTCGTCCACGAGTACAACTCATGGCGCGGCGGCATGCTGGGACCGGCACACACGCTAAGGCAGAGCGCAATGTTCAGGGCCCAGAACGCCTCCAAGCGTGTGCGTGGCCTCTACTACGCCGGCGCCACCACTGCCCCCGGCGTGGGGGTACCGATGTGCCTCATCAGTGCAGAGCTGGTACTGAAGCGGATCCGCGGCGACCACAGTCCCGGCCCCACCACGGTGAGGCCCGTAGCCAGCAGGATTGGCTGATGGGTGTCCTCTATTTGCTCTCGCTGCTGCTCGGGATCGGCTGCATGCTCCTGCTGGACCACCGCTTCCGCCTGTTTTTCTGGCGCGATGCCAAAGCAGCGGCGATCGTCACCGCCGTCGGGGTCTTGTTCCTTCTCTTCTGGGACCTGGCCGGAATCGGCTTGGGGATCTTCCTGCGCGGTGAAGGTACCATCGCGACAGGTCTGTTGATCGCCCCCGAGCTGCCCATCGAGGAGCCAGTCTTCCTGCTTTTCCTGGTGCTGTGCACGATGGTTTTGTACACAGGCTCCCGGCGGCTGCTTGACCGGATCCCGTCCACCCGCAGCGGGAAGCAGCGGGAGCGGGAGAACGTATGACGTACTTGTGGCTCGCGCTCGTCTTCATCGCGGCGGCAGTGGTGGCCGGCGTGGTTTTTGCCCGCCACGGCGCGTTTCCCGGCGAGGCAGGCAGGCATTGGAAAGCGGTAGGCCTCGCGTTCGCGGCCTTGGTTGTCCTGACCGCTGTGTTCGACTCCGTCATGATCGGCATGGAGCTCTTCCACTACGACGCATCGCACATCCTTGGCGTCAAGGTAGGACTCGCGCCGATCGAGGATTTCGCCTATCCGCTGGCCGGCGTCGTGGCACTTCCAGGACTGTGGATGTGGTTGACGCGCAAGCACAAGCAACCCAGCGAGGGCGGCGCGGAACCGGGGCTCAAGGGCCTTGTCCCCCAAGCATTGCTCGCATCCCGCCCGGTCAGCTGGATCAACACTGCCTACCCATTCGCCGCGGCCATGCTCCTGACCACCCGCGAGATCGATTGGGTGCTGGTTGTCGGCACGTTCTATTTCCTGATCCCCTACAACCTGGCCATGTACGGGATCAACGATGTCTTCGATTACGAGTCGGACCTGAAGAATCCGCGCAAGGGTGGGATCGAGGGTGCGCTGCTCCAGCCCCGGTTGCACCGGCCCATGCTGTGGCTCGCGGCGATCACCAATGTGCCGTTCCTGCTGGTGCTCGCTGTTGCCGGAGGACCAGCCGCCTGGCTGAGCCTGGCCGTCAGCGCTTTCGCCGTTGTGGCCTACTCCGTGGCCGGCCTGCGCTTCAAGGAACGCCCGGTCCTGGACTCGCTGACGTCCAGCACGCACTTCGTGAGTCCCGCCGTCGTCGGCCTTGCCTTGGCCGACGCCAATGTGACACCGGGCTTGATCGTCGTGCTGGCGGCGTTCTTCCTGTGGGGCATGGCCGCGCACGCCTTCGGCGCCGTCCAGGACATCGAGCCCGACCGGCAGGCCGGCATCGGCTCCATAGCGACAGTCATCGGTGCCCGACGAACGGTGAGGCTCGCCGTCATGCTCTGGTTTGTTGCCGGTCTGGCAATGTTGGCCACGCCGTGGCCCGGCCCCCTGGCGGCGATCATCGCCGTCCCGTACATCGTTAACTGCGCGCCTTACTGGAACGTTACGGATACGACGGCGGCACGCACCAATGTGGCCTGGCGGCGGTTCATCTGGCTCAACTACGGTTCAGGGTTTTTGGTGACCCTGATACTGATCCTGCAGTGGAGCCTCACATCATGAACGGGGCTGGTCCCCGGGCTCTTCGTCAAGGGTGTCCAGGGCCTCGCGCATGTGCTGGAGGAAATTCACCACGATCTGGGATTCGTCCGGGCTCAACGCGCACGCCGCATCCAGCATCCGGCGGTGCATTCCGCCCAGGGTGTGCCGCACTTCCTGGTCTGAACCGGGAGTGGCCTTCAGGATCAAGGCCCGCCGGTCAGTGGGGTGGGGTTCGCGGCGAATATGGCCGGATTCCACCAAACGGTCGATCAGGGTGGTCATGGACGCCGACGTTATCCCCAGCTTGTCGCCCAAGTCCTTCGGCTTCATCACCTTGCCGGCAGCCTCTGCCTCGAACAAATAACGCAGGGCCAGCAGGTCCTTCTCACCCATTCCCATGGACGTACGCGTCCTCCGGCGCATCGCCTGCTCGGAGGCGCGGTAATCGCGCAGGGCGTTCAGTACGTCAATGGCAATGGCCTTCTGACCTGGGTCTTTGCCGTACCAGTAGCCCTTTGAGTGGCCTTCCGAGTCCATCCGATGTTCCTTCGATAAGCGTAAAGCTTGATTCACTAGCATTTTGATACTAGGTCACGGACCCCATGAATGCATGACACCGTCCATCCCACACCCACGCAGCACCAGGAAAGAGGCACTGCACATGGCAACAGCAAGCTCCGACCTCGCCCGGCAAATCACGGTCACCGTGAGCTTGGCGGTCTGCATCATCGGCTCGATGATCGGCGTGGGGGTGTTCGGCGGCACCCCGATTGCGCAGGCAGCGGGCGGGGCTTTGTCCGCCGACTCCACTCTGCTGGCTCCGGCCACCCCCGCGTTCTCCATCTGGTCCGTGGTGTACACCGGCCTTGTTGCCTACACGGTGTGGCAGTGGCTGCCGTCCCAGCAGGCCAATCCGCGGCAGCGCTCCCTCGGCTGGATCGTGGCCGTGTCCATGGTCCTGAACGCCGCGTGGATCCTGTCCGTGCAGGCTGGGTGGCTCTTCGTCAGTGTTCTGGTGATCTTGGCGCTGCTGGTGTCCCTCGTCCTGGCGTTCCTTCGCTACAGCCAGAGCCGCGCTGCCTCGTGGGTTGAGGCAGTTGTGGTGGACGGAACCCTGGGGTTGTATCTGGGCTGGACCAGCGTGGCCGTGTGCGCCAACATCGCAGCAGCTTTGAAAGCGTTTGGTTTTCTGGGCTTCGGACTGCGTCCTGAGATCTGGTCCGTCGCTGTGCTCGTGGTGGTGGCGGTCGTCGGTGTCGCCTTGGCTATCAAAGGACACAGGCGCCTCGCCCTGGCAGCCGCCATCGCGTGGGGCCTCGTCTGGATCACGGTCGGCCGCAGTACCGATGCACCCGAGTCCTTCCCGACGGCGGTCGCGGCGGCCGTCGCTGCTGCCCTGGTTCTCGGGGCGGCCATCACGGTGAGGGCCCGGACTGTGTTGGCAGGCCGCTAGATCCAACCACGTTTCCCCGACAGCTCCGGCATGGCATCAGTTGCTCGTTGGACGTAGACGTCATCGCTTTTCCACATAGGGGGCTTTCGACCTTATGGCGCCCAATGCCTGCTGGAAGAGTTGAGGCATGGAGCAGATTCGGGGCATGCAGACACCGCCAGACGCGGCGCTTGTTCCTGTCTCGAGGCATTGGACCGACGAGACCACGCCTCGGGTTTCTGATCTCATCACGCTCCTGGGCGCGATCCCCCTCGGCACCGCGAGCCGGGAGCTTATCGACCAGATCCGCGGGCTTGAAGACCTGAAGTCCGCCATCGTGGGGTTGCAGGCCCGTGCCGCGGTGGCCTTTGACTTCGCCCAGCGGCAGGAGCAGGCCGCGGCGGGTGTGCCCGCGTCCGAACGGGGCCACGGTGTTGGGGCGCAGATCGCGTTGGCCCGGCGGGAATCCCCGAACCGGGGCTCGCGACTCCTGGGCATGGCGAAGGCGCTGGTGACGGAGATGCCGCACACCATGGCGGCGCTGGAATCGGGCCAGTTGAATGAATGGCGGGCCACGCTGCTGGTCAAGGAAACAGCATGCCTGTCTGCGGAGGACCGGTGCGCCGTGGACGAGGAACTCTCCGCAGATACCGGCACGTTCGAGGGGAAGGGCGACCGGGCGGTCATCGCCGCGGCGAAGGCTGCCGCCTACCGGCGTGATCCGCGTTCCGTTGCCCAACGCGCCGCCCACGCTTCCACCGAACGGACCGTGACCCTGCGCCCGGCGCCGGACACCATGACCTACCTGACCGCCCTCCTTCCGGTCGCGAAGGGTGTGGCGGCGTACACCGCTCTGACCCGGGCTGCTGACTCTGCCCGTTCGGCCGGGGACCCCCGGATCCGGGGCCAGGTCATGGCAGACACTCTCGTCGAGCGCATCACCGGCAGGCGCGGCGGGATCAGCGGAATCGACCTGCAGCTCGTGATGACCGATCGAACCCTCGTTCAGGGCGACAGCGAACCTGCCCGGCTCCAGGGGTACGGAGTTGTGCCTGCAGAATGGGCTAGGGCACTGGTTGGCGCCGGAAGCGGGGCGCTGTCCGAGCAGGCCCCGGCACCAAGGCAGGAGCCGGCGCCAACGCGGGACGACGAGCTAACCGTGTGGCTCCGCCGGCTCTACACCGCGCCGGCCACAGGCGAACTCCTGAGCATGGACTCCAAAGCCCGGATCTTCCCCCAACGATTACGTCGCTTCATCGAAACCCGTGATGACACCTGCCGCACCCCCTATTGCGACGCGCCCATCCGGCATATCGATCACGTGGTCCCTTGGCATTCCGGCGGGACCACCACGCTGGCCAACGGGGCTGGACTCTGCGAAGCCTGCAACCACACCAAAGAAAACCCCGGCTGGACGGCGAAAACCCTCCCCGAAGGTGTCCACACTCTCGAAATCCGCACACCCACCGGTCACAGTTATCAATCGAAGGCCCAGCCTCTGCCCGGGCATAACTACGGGCACGTGGCGGCGCCTCCACCGGCAACCAGCGTTCCCACGCTTGAACAGCAACAACAGTCACACCAACGGCAGTCCCAGCACAACCGACGCAGGCACATCAAGCGCGCGAAGGCAGGCAAGTTTCACCGGAGAAAGAAGCGGGTCCCAGCCTAGAAACCGGCCGGGCAGCAGCAACGCCGCGCAGCCCCAGCGCAGCCGCGCCCTATGCCGGGCAGGCGTCCTTCAATGCCTGAACGGACTCAGCTGGCACTTGGTCGCCGGCCTCCGCGATCTGGTTCAACGGCGTCGTGATGTCCGAGGGAACTCCAGCAGCATTGGCTGCCGACACCAAACCGGACAGCAGCTGCTTGTCCTGAACGCTGACCAAGCCGTCCTGGACCACTGCGCAAATCTGCTTGGTTACTTCATCGGCAGCGGCAGTGGCTACCTTTGAGGCGGCCTCGCTGGCGGCATTTCCGGCAGCTTCCTCTACTGCTCCGCAGCCGACAAGCAGCAGCAAAAGAGGGACGGCGGACAGGGCTGCAAGGCGACGGGTCATGAGTCCAGCCTAGCAATCCGGCAGCATGGCCCATGTTTGCCTAGTCCGTGGTTGCTTGGATTGATACGCTCACGGAATGCGGATCCGGCCGATCGATCTTGTGGATGTACTCGTCTACTTGGTCGTGTTGGGCGTGTTTATCCAGCTGTTCCCCGCCGTCATTTCAGAGTCCTTCCTGCTGGCCCTTCTCACGGCGATCCTGCTGAAAGCAGTGCTCGAGATCGTGATGTTCGCCAAGAAGAAGATCGTCGGACGCATCAGGGATGGAAAGACCGTGGCAGCCCGGATTGTCAGCGTTGTCGCACTGCTGTTTGTCATGCCGGGAAGCAAGTTCGTGGTGCTGGAGTTGGTCGATTTCGTGTTCGGCGACGCCGTACAACTCGGCGGGTTCTTCGCAGTGACAGCCCTCATCATCGTGCTGATGCTGGCGCGTGGTGGGATGCGACGCCTATTCGCAAGGTCAGGGCAGTGATTGGCTAGGGGCGTTCTGTGAGCCGGTACACCGATACGTGGCTGCGGGACTCAGCGGTGAATTCGCTGCGGTCCCAGTCGGCCCACCTGGATTCCAGTTCAAAACCTGCTATCCGTGCCATGAGGTCGAGCTCGCTCGGCCAGATATAGCGGTGTGGCGTCCGGCCAATCAGGGCCTCACGCCCATCGGATAGCTCAGAGCCGAACCGCACATGGTGCGAGACAACGTGCTGGCGGAGCACATCGTAAGTGTCCACCAACAAGTAGCCGGGCTCGCTCACTTCCACCGTTCCCCCATGTCCCGGGGGCAGTGAACGCAGTTGTGGGACCCAGAGTTCAATGACAAACCGACCGCCGGGGGCGAGATGGCCGGAAGCGTTCTCGAAGCACCGGACTTGCTGGTCCTGTGTCAGAAGATTCGCGATGGTGTTGAACACCAGGAAGGCCAGGGTGAAATTCCCGCCTATTGAAGCCTCGGACATGTCGCCCTGAACCACGGGAATCTGGTCTTCGCTCACCTTTTCGCGCAAGCGCGCGATCATGGCGTGGGACAGCTCAATGCCGCTGACCGGCACGCCGGCTTCCAGGAGCGGGATGGCCACGCGCCCGGTTCCGATCGCAAACTCGACGGCGGGACCTCCCGACGCGAGTTCCGACAACACCTCCACGGTGGGGCCAAGCACGTCAGGGGAGAACATCCCCTGCCCGGGAGTGTCGTACTGCTGCGCGGCATCGTCGTCCCAGAGCTGTTGCTGGTTGATCATCCTGCCACTATTGCAGCCGACCGCCGGCGATTTGAAGAGGCACGGCCCCACCTATGCTTGAGGGATGGGAGAAGAGACTGTGGACCACAAGGCCCTGGCCGTCTGCATGATTGATATCTCGTCCGACATTCGCCGCAAGTCACTGAACGAGACCGGCCTCCGCCCCATCTCGAATGGTCTGCTGGAAATCCTTCGCGTTGTTGAAAGCCATCCTGGTGTCACCGTTGCCGAGGTGGCGGCCAGACTTGGGCGGCAGTTGAGCAACATCAGTTCCCAGTTGCGCGAGCTCGTAGCTTCCGGCTTGGTCACGCGGGTCAAGGATGCCTCAGACAAGCGCTACGTTTCCCTCCACCCCACGGACGAATCCAGACGGATCAAGGCGCTCCTGGAGAATGGGTGGGCCGACGCCATCATCGCGGCGAGCGCCCGCCTGCTTCCCGAAGAGCGCGAGCAGATCGCGGCCAGCCTTCCGGCGCTGCAGCGGTTGGCTTCGTTCCTTTCAGAACCTGAGATGGACCCGGCACACCCCAAGCTTCCGCACCCCAGGAACACGTAAGGCACGTCACCCTGATCCGGGCTTACACCCGCCACCATAAGTACTTATACTTCTATAAGTATTACTACTTTCAAGAATGGGTGACGCGTGGCATCGCAACTACTGGAGACATCGGGCGGACAAGCCCAAGCAAACACACCAGCCCCACCGGGCGGTAAAGGCAACATCGGCTGGCGGGCCCTACCCTTCCTGGCCCTCGCCCAGTTCATGGTGGTCCTGGATGGCACCATCGTGAACCTGGCACTCCCCCGCCTCCAGATGGAAATGGGCATCAGCGATTCCACCCGCTCCTGGGTGGTCACTGCGTACGCCCTCGTCTTCGGCGCCTTCCTCCTCTTGGGCGGACGGATCTCCGATTTCTGGGGACGGAAGCGGACCTTCATCACGGCCTCGGCAGGCTTCGCGGTGGCATCACTCATCGGCGGATTGGCCCAGCAGCCCTGGGAACTCATCGGGGCCCGCGCACTTCAGGGCATCTTCGCTGCCCTCCTCGCGCCGGCGGCCCTGGCACTCCTGACGGTAGCCTTCCCCGGTGGCAAGGACCGCGGCACAGCCTTCGCCATCTTCGGCTCCATCAGCGGCGTCGGTGCAGCGGTGGGAGTTCTGCTGGGCGGCTTCCTCACCGAATTTGTCTCGTGGCGGTGGTGCTTCTTCGTCAACGTACCTATCGCGGTCATCGCGCTGATCGGCGTGTGGACCTTGGTGGGCGAAAGCAAAGCGGGAGGCTCCACCAAATACGACTGGCCCGGCGTCGTCCTTGCCGCCTTGGGCCTGGGCTCATTGGTCTACGGCTTCGCCAACGCCGAACACGGCTGGGGTGCGGTGGAATCGTGGGGCTTCATTGCGGCAGGTGCGCTGTTGCTGGTACTTTTCGTCGCCGTCGAACGCAAGGTCAAGAACCCGCTGCTTCCGTTGCGCGTCGCCACCGAGCGTAACCGCGCCGCTGCATTCCTGGCGTCCTTCCTTGCCGGAGCAGTGCTGATCGGCGGCATCCTGTTCATCAACTTCTACCTCCAGATCGTTCTGGGCTTCGCCCCGTTCGCGGCCGGAATCGCATCCCTGCCCATGACGGTGGTGCTGATCATCACGGCGGGCGTTGCGGCGAAGAACCTGCCCCGACTGGGCGCCAAGGTCCCCAGCGCAGTGGGTCCGGTCTTCATGGCCGCAGCCATGCTGTGGCTCACTCAGGTCACGCCGGATGGGACGTACGCGGTGAACATGCTGCCTGCGTTGATCCTCATGGGCATCGGATTGGGCCTGGTCTTCGTCCCCATGCAGAACCTGGCCCTCTTCGGTGTGGACAAGGACGACGCCGGGGTGGCCAGCGCCCTGGTCAACGCTTCGCAGCAGATCGGCGGATCGCTGGGCATTGCACTCTTCAGCGCCATAGCGGCTGCTACCACCGCGGCAGCGACCACTACGGCAGCTGGCGGCGGTCCCCTTACGGCGCTGACCTCGGGCTATTCAATGGTGTTCCTTTGGGCGGCCGGGGTGGCGGTTTTGATAACCCCACTCGCACTCCTCCTGATCAGGATCGACCGCAGGAGCTTCAGCGGAACAAGCGATACCCCGCACGTTCACCTGGGCTGAACGATCGGCGTCGCCACCCTGTCCGGGTGGCGGCGCCCGCATCTTTAGTACGGCTCGGCGGATATCTCGCGTTAATATTGACATGACATAAGTCACATTCTGTAAGCTAATTTCAAAGTCAGGCATACGGCTTCCTTCGCCCTACCCGGGGAGGTCCCCATGGCCCCGAATTCACTCAAGGCCGAGAATCTCATGGCCCATGGCGTCGCGCTCTCGGCGGCCACCATCGCCAGGCGACGGGCAGCCGCTCAGCACGGCAACCATGGCGTGGCAAACAAGCCCGATGCCCTCCTCGGAGCGATTGCAGTCCGTCAGCTGTTCCACCGCTGGCCCTTGGTGCCATCCCGTGAACTGGAACGCATCCGCCACGTACTGATCCATTGCGACCAACTCGGTTCACCCGACACGCATCACTTATCCGAACCAGCGCAGGCGCTGCTGGACCTCATCAACTGCGAGTTGGAGCGTCGACGTGTGGCGGGAAATCAGGCGTCCGGAACGGCACCGGTCGGAGACGCAGTGGTGGCAGGACAGGCATCAGTCGCCCCGGACAAGGACGCCTCCTGAGGCTGGCTGGCCTTTGGCGTTGGCCCCCATGGAAACCTGAAGCTCCTGGAGTTCAGCCAGGACTGCTGAACAGTGGTGACAGTGATCCGCGTGCTGCCTGATTCTGGCCTGCGCATTTCCGCTCAAACCGTTGCGGACGTACCTGCCGAAATGCTTCAGATATTGTGCGCAGGACTGGATGGTGGGCTCGCCCACATGCTTCTGCAGGTACCTTTGCAGGAGCCCCTCGCGTGCACGCAGGGCCAACGCGGACACGGCGTTCGGGGTCAGCCCCAGCAACGGGCCGGCTTGTGCCGGCTTGAGACCCTCAACGTCCACATACCAGAGCACATCTTGCCAGCGCCGGGGAAGATCACGGAAGGCCTGCACCAAAATGATGGTCTCGTGGGTCCCCAGGACGTGATCGTCACCGGCAAAGGCCAGGGCATCCATCGCGCTGGAGTCAGTGAGAACCAGCCGGGCGGACGTCTGGTTCTTTCGGTGGGCCATCCTGCGGATGGTGGTCAGGAGGTAGGGCCGGAACGACTCCACAGGACCCTTGCCCTTAATGGTCGCTTGGAAGACGGCGGCAAAAGCTTCACCCACTACGTCTGCGGCGTCAAAGGGGTTGTCTGATTCCGCGCGGGCCACGAAACTTCCCACCCGCCGGTACCGGATGAACAGTTCCCCGAAGGCTGCAACATCACCTCCCCGCACCAACGCCAACAGCTGTTGGTCGCTCAGTGGTTCTGCGGAAGCCGGGTCACCACCGTTTGGGCAGGGCGTCGTTTGGACTGCCATAACGGGCCTTTCAAGGGATGGAGAAGCCTGGACGGAGCTGCCGGGATTAAGGTGATGCGGCAGTGTCGTGGGCGCAGTCAAGGAAGGCCCCGCCCAAATACGCTGTGACATGCATCGGACGGGGCCGCGTGAAGGTGTTGGGACGTTCTTGCGGGGGCGCGGTTGTTACGGGATGGCCGCCACGACGTCGATCTCCACCAGGAAGTCACCCAGGAACGAACCAACAGTGGTCCGCGCCGGGTAAGGAGCCACGACGTACTTTTCATAGATGGCGTTGAAGCCCTCGAAGTCGCGCCCCGGGTGGTGCAGGTGCACGGTCGCCTTAACCACGTGGGAGAAGTCCAGACCGTGGGCACCCAGGACCTCACCCAGGTTCTTCATGGCCTGGATGGTTTGTTCCTCGATGGTGATCCCGACGCGTTCGTCCGTCATGGGGTCGTGCGGGGTCTGGCCTGCGGTGAAAAGGAATCCGTTGGCCACGATGGCCTGGGAGTAGGGACCGGCCGGGCTGGGTGCGAGGTCCGTGGTGACTTGGTGACGGGTCATGATGGTGATGCCTTTCGCGGTGCTTGGAGAACTTACAAAACCTTGGAGAGGAACGCCTTGGTGCGTTCGTGCTGCGGATCGCCCAGGACCTGCTCGGGCGGGCCGCTTTCCACCACCACGCCGCCGTCCATGAACACCACCTGATCGGCCACCTGCCGGGCGAAACCGAGTTCGTGCGTGACCACAACCATGGTCATTCCTGCTTCAGCCAGCGACTTCATCACGTCCAGGACTTCGCCCACCAGTTCGGGGTCAAGAGCGGAGGTGGGCTCGTCGAAGAGCATCAGCTTGGGCTTCATGGCCAAGGCCCTGGCGATCGCAATGCGCTGCTGCTGCCCGCCGGAGAGCTCCTGGGGGTAGGAGTGCCCGCGGTTACCCAGGCCCACCCGGTCCAGCAGGGCCTGGGCTTCGACAACAACTTCACGCCGGGGCCGGCCAAGAACGTGCACGGGTGCCTCGATGATGTTCTCCAGCACGGTCATGTGCGGGAAGAGGTTGAAGCGTTGGAACACCATGCCGGCATTGAGCCGTGAGCGGGCCGTTTGGCGTTCCTTCATTTCGTAGAGCTTCCCGTTGCGCTCTGCGTAGCCCACCAGGTGCTCGTCCACGTAGAGCCGGCCGGCGTCAACCTTTTCGAGATGGTTGATGCAGCGAAGGAACGTGGTCTTGCCGGAACCGGACGGACCGATCAGGCAGGTCACCGATCCCTTTTCAACCCTGAGGTCGATGCCTTTCAGGATTTCGATAACGCCGAAGTTCTTCCGGACTCCCCGGGCTTCCACCATGGCGGTAGTCATCATGCTGTCCTTGTCTTAGGCTTGCGGATCCGTCGGGGTGCTGAGTCGAAGCCACGTCCGTAACGGCGTTCAAGTTTGTTTTGGAAGAAACTCAGGACAGTGGTCATGAGCAGGTACCAGAGGCTGGCCACAATGAGCAGCGGGATGGTCTGGTAGTTGTTCGCGTAGATGATCTGGGCCGAGTAGAGCAGGTCCGAAATCGCCAGGACGCTCACCAGCGACGTGCCCTTCAGCATCGAGATGACCTGGTTGCCGGTGGGCGGAAGGACCACCCGCATGGCCTGGGGCAGGATGACCCGGTTCATCAGCTTGCCACCGCTCATTCCCAAGGCACGGGCTGCATCGTACTGGCCCTTATCCACGGAGCCGATGCCGCCGCGGATAATCTCGGCCATGTATGCGGCCTCGTTCAGGGACAATCCCAGGAGCGCAGCCCCCAGCGGTGAGATCAGCACGTTGGCCGAGCCCAGGACCATGGACGGTCCCCCGAACGGAAGACCGAAGGCGATCACCGGGTAAAGGGCTGCAATGTTGTACCAAAAGATCAGCTGGACCAGCAGCGGCGTACCGCGGAAGAACCAGATGTAGGCACGGCTGATGGTGCTCAGGATCGGGTTGTCGGAGAGCCGCATGATGGCTAGCAGCGTACCCAGGGCTATGCCGACGGTCATGGACACCACTGTCAGCACGATTGTCAGTCCGGCGCCGGCAAGGATCTGCGGGGCGAACAGGTAGGACACCACGACGTCCCAGCGGTAACGCTCGTTCACCGCCACATCCCAGGCGGCGCTCAGCGCAACAAGGATGAGGACGATGGCCAGGGCCAAGCGGACCGGGTGCTTCAGGGGCACTACGGGAATCGAATCTCCGGAAGCCGCTGTCGCCGGCTCCTTGGTGTCAGGGACTGGGGGTTGATTGTGCATTGCCGTCACCTCTTTGCTGGTGGAATTCATTACTGTGTATTCCGCTACTGGGCGAAGTTGACGCGGGCGTCGGTGATGGCGCTGGTCTCCAGGCCGTACTTACCGAGGACCTTGATGTAGGACTCGCTCTTGATCACGACGTCCAGGGCGGCGGAAACGGACTTCACCAAGCCGGATTCCTTAGGCATCCCCACCCCTACGGGAGCGAACTCGTACGTACGGGCAACCTCGATCTGCGGGTTCTGGGTAGCTGCGTAATTGAGGATGGGCGAGTCAGCCAATACCGTATCCAGCCGTCCGCTGGTCAGTGCGGAGATTGCCTGCCGGGTGTCCTGGAATTCGCTCTTCTGGATGGCTTCCTTGCCGGCCGCGACGCACGCTTCGTCGTATGCAGGAACGTTGACGGTCAGCTGGTACGAGCCCGTGAGGAGTCCCACCTTCTTTCCACACAGTGCGTTCTCGTCCTTGATGCCTGCCGGGTTGCCCTTGGGAACAGCGATCGCGTTACCGATTTGCATGTAGTCAACGAAGTCCAGGACTTCCATGCGCTTTTCCGTGGGGGTCATGGAGGAGACCGTCATGTCGTAGCGGTCGGCTGCAAGGCCGGGAATGATGGAGTCGAAGTTTGCCACCTGGATGTCCACTTTGACACCCAATGCCTCGCCGATGAGACGGGCCACATCCGGATTGGTTCCGGTCATTTCCTGCGTGCCTTCGCGGTAGAACTGCGTTGGCGGTTCGTTGGTGGGGATGGCTACGCGCAGGACCTTGGAAGCCTTGATGGACTCCGGAAGAAGGTCGACGGCGGCTTGGTTGACTTCCAGCGCGGGGACGCCGGTCCCCGCTGCGGCTGCGTCGCCGGACGGGTTCGACGCCGATGCGTTGCCGGTGGGGCTGCATGCCGTCACTGCCAGCATGAGCGCTGCCGTGACGACGACGGTGGGTAAGCCGAGTTTGGCAGGCAAGTTCTTCATCAGGGGGTCCTCATTTCTTCGAGGCCCGAAGGGGCCCCAGGGATTAGGTTGGGTTGGGTGCGGGTGAACGCTTCGTTGCGGTGCCGGATCAAGTCCCGGCCTTCGGTACGCAGTTCCTTGATGGTGGATACTCCGAGGAGCATCATGGTGCGGGTCATTTCGGCCCGGAACATTTTTAGGACGTGGGCCACGCCCGCTTCACTGGCCGCAGCCAGCCCGTAAAGGTAGGGGCGGCCGATGGAGCAGGCATCGGCGCCCAGTGCCAACGCCTTGACCACGTCCGAACCCCGGCGGATTCCGCCGTCGACAATGATCTCCATCCGGCCGGCGGTCCTCTCAACGATGTCCGCGAGGACATCCAGTGGAGCAGCCATGTGGTCCAGCTGCCGTCCGCCGTGGTTACTGACCTGGATGGCGTCGATTCCCATGGCAGCTGCCAGCGCGGCGTCGTTCGCGTTCACAACGCCCTTCAGCACGATGGGACCGTTCCAGCGATCCCGCAGGTCCCTGATATCGTCCCAATCGGTGGGCTCATAGGAACCGGCAAGCAGCGTGCGCCACATGTCCGGCGAGCTGGCCAGTGGGCCCTCAGGCACCTCGGCGTCCAGGTTGGGGAAGGCGATCGCGTCATTGGCCAGGAATCCCAGCGCCCACGCGGGGTGCAACATTCCCTCCACAACCGTCTTCGGCTTGATGGACGGCGGGGCGGTAAATCCGTTGCGGTAATCGCGCTCGCGGTGTCCTATGGCCCGGCAATCGACGTTGACCAGCAGGGCTTCGTAGCCGGCGTTGGATACCCGGTCCAGGACGGCCTGCAGGAGGCCCTTGTCCGAGGTGGGTTCCAGGTTGAACCATCGGCGAAGTCCCGGTGCCGCCGCGCTGACGTCTTCCATGGTGGTGGTGCTCAGGTGGGCCAGGCCGTACGGAATACCTTCGGCGAGCGCTGCACGGGCGACGGCGGACTCGCCCTGCGGGTGGAACAGCCGGGTACCGCCTGTGGGTGAGAGGGTCACCGGCATCGAAACGGGTCCGCCCAGGAGGGTTGAGCTGAGGTCCAGGTTCTCCACGGAGCCCCATTTGGGGAGGAAAGACCAATCGTCGAACGATGCGCTGTTGCGGCGCAGCGACACCTCGTCCTCGCCGCCACCTTCGATGTATTCGAAGATGCTCTTGGGCAGGCGCTTGGCCGCCAGCTTCCGCATGTCCTCCACGCTGTAGCACTTACGCGACAGGCGCTCCGAGACGGATCGGGCCGGTCCCTGCACCGAGGCGAGCGCCTTGATGTCCTTGAGTTTCATGGTGTGTCCTCTGCGTTCCTGCTGGGGTTACCCTCCCAGCTCCTTTCCCAATAGTGACGCAGATCTCCATCTCTCTATATGTAAATTCCTCTATAAGATAGGAATCCCTCTTGTGATAACGTCCATTCATGGACCAAGCAGCGCCGCTTCCCGATCCTCAACAGGCCGAGCGTTCCCAGTCAGGGATGCAGCAATCCGTGGTGCGGTTGTCCGACTGCATCCAACTCATGCAGGCGGACCTGGTGCACGCCAATCCCACACCGGAGAACCTGGGGCACCCCGTTTCTGACGTGCTGATGTACGACCCCCTGGATAACTGGTCCAGTGTGGACGACCGCATCATCCTGGCGGTCGGATGCACCTTCGGGTCCCCGGATTTCGATCAACTCCTCCACAGGGCGGCGAACAGCAACGCGGCTGCAGTGATCGTCAAGGCACATGGCGCAAAGATGGAGCAGCTGCGTTCTGCTGCGGTTGGTTACAGCCTGTCCGTGCTCGTAGCCCCTGATACCGCGGACTGGACGCGGTTGGTGGCACTGGCCAGGGCATCGGTGATGGGTGCGGCAGCGGATTCAGTCTCAGGGGTACGGCTCGGTGACCTCTACGCCTTCGCCAACGCCGCGGCCTCCATCACCAACGGCGCCGCCAGCATAGTAGATCCGCTCGGCCGCATCCTTGGCTATTCCACCTTGCCGGGCCAGCCCATCGATGAGCTCCGGCGCATCACCACGCTCACCCTGCAGGAGACCACCCAACCGGCTTTCGACCAGGACTTCAAGATCGTCTACGCAGCCCCGGGAGCGGTGCTGGTGCCGGCGCCCGACGACGGCATGGCCCGCCTTGCGCTGGCCGTCCGGGCCGGCGGTGAGCTGCTGGGTTCCGTCTGGATCATCGACCCTGGTGAGGAGAAACGCGCCACCGCGTTGAACGCACTGGACCGCATGGCGCCCTTGGCCGGGTTGCACATGCTCCACGCGCGCTCGGCCTCGGACTTTGGCGAGCGACGCAATGCCGACCTCATCCGGACCCTCATGGATGACACTCCGCACGCATCGTTTGCTGCTGCCCAACTGGGCCTGGACACAGCCAACGGCCTGGCCGTGGCGGCCTTTTCCATAGTCCGGCCGGAGACCGGAAGCCTTGAATCAGTGCGTGACATCCATCGCCTGCTGCACCTTGTAACCACTGTGTGCAATGTGCAGTTCGGCACCAGCCACAGCGCCTTGATCGGGTCTGTGGTCTACGCACTGCTCCCCTGCAACGGGACCTCGCCGCGAGCACTGCACGGACGGATCATCCAGGAAATTGAGGCGTACTCGCACACCATCAGCTCCTTCCCGGTCATCGCCACCGTGGGAGGCATCGCCGAAAGCATCGAGGGCCTTGCCCGATCCAGGTCCGAGGCCATGCAAACCCTGCACCACCTGCTGAACCTCCAGTCACGTGAGAACAAGGCACGCGGGATAAAAGCGCCGGGCATTGCACTTTTTGAAGACTTTCAAATACCGCTGGACCTGCTGAAAATCGGCGCGTTCATTGAGGACAACGGGCTGGGCGGCTCGGACGGGATCGCCAGGATCCAGGCCCGCGACGCCGAGCAGCAAACAGATTACCTCGAAACCCTCCGGGCCTATCTGGCGTCCAACGGCAACATCTCCGCCATGGCCACCCACCTCCATGTACACAACAACACCGTCCGCTACCGCGTGGCCCGCCTGGCCGAGGACTTCAACCTGGACCTGGCGGACCCGCAGAAACGGCTGTGGTTGTGGCTGCGCCTGACCACCATGGACCTCGCGGCCAAGTAGCCGCCAAGTAGCCCCGCGAAGGCGGGACTTAACGGATGATCGGGAGGCCCGCCGTCGGGAAGACGCTGGGGAAGATCGACGGCGGCGGGACCGGTACGGTTTCCAGCGGCACCGTCACGGTGTCCGCGCCGACTGTAACGTGGTGGTCCCGCACGTTCAGGCGCAGCGGCTCGTCGCTGTAGTCCGGTCCGCCCGCGAGTGTGAGCGCGATGGAACCTTGCGAAAGATCCACGGCCAGCAAGCGTCCTTGGACCTTGAGCCGGAAGGACAAACCCTCCCACTCCACGGGCAGACGCGGATCGAAGCGCAGCACCTCGCCCTGGTCCCGCATGCCCGCGAAACCGCACACCAAGGAGCTCCAGATTCCGCCGGTGGAGGCGATGTGGACGCCGTCGATCGTGTTGCCGTGGGAATTGTCGAGGTCGATGAACAGGGCGTCGGTGAAGTGCTTCAAGGCAACGTCGCCATACCCGACCTCGGCCGCCATGATGCCTTGGACGCACGCAGACAGGGTGGAGTCGCCGGTGGTGATGGGATCGTAGAAGTCAAAGGCGCGCTGCTTTTCCTCCGCCGTGAAGTCCTGCCACTGGAGGAACATCGCCAACACGGTGTCGGCCTGCTTGAGGACCTGGTGCCGGTAGATCACCAAGGGGTGGAAGTTCAGCAGCAACGGGTACTTGGACTTGGGAGTGTTCCAGTCCCATGGCTCCAGGGTCATGAAGTCGTTGTCCTGGCTGAACACTTCAAGGTGGGGGTCGTAAGGCAGTGACATGCGCTCGGCAGCCTGGCGCCACACCATCCGCTCGGTGTCGGCGATTCCCTCATCCTCCAGGGCGGCAGCGGCACGCAGGTTGAAACGCGCCATGACGTTTGTGTACAGGTTGTCGTTGACCACGGCCGTGTATTCATCCGGGCCGGTGACGCCGTGGATGTGGAACATGCCGTCCTTGCCGAAGAACCCCAGGGAGGCCCACATGCGTGCTGTTTCAATCAGCAGGTCGGCCCCCAGTTCGCCGCTGAAGGTGTCGTCGCCGCTGGCCCACTGGTACCGGTTGGCCGCGAAAGCGATGGCCGCGGCGATGTGGAACTGGGCAGTCCCGGCAGCGTAGTAGGCACTGGCCTCAAGCCCGTTGATGGTGCGCCACGGGAACAGTGCGCCATCAACACTGAGCTCCTTGGCCCGCACCCGGGCATCCGGCAGCATGGCATGGCGGGATTCGAGCACCTTCCGGGCACCGCAGGGGTTGGTGTACGTCAGGTACGGCAGGAGGTAGACCTCCTGGTCCCAGAAGTAGTGGCCCTCATAGCCGGACCCGCTGACGCCCTTTGCCGGAATACCGGCCACCCCGGCACGTGCAGTGGCCTGCGCCAGTTGGAAGAGTCCCCAGCGAACGGCCTGCTGCATCTCGGGTTGGCCGCCGATGGAGATGTCGGCCGTGGTCCAGTACTGCTCGTAGTGCGCTTTGCTTTGCGCCAGGACCTCGGCGAAGGAAACGAGGTTGGCTTCCGCATCGGCGGCCAGGCTCTCGCCGCGGTCCTCGGCGTCGCTGGAGCCGGCCACGACGTAACTGACCGACTTCTCGACGCGGAAAGTGTCGCCGTCGTGGATTGCCAGGACATAGCGCACGGACGATTCGTCCTCAGCCACCAACGTCTCGAACGGCTGGCCTTCGGCAGAGATCCAGTGATCCACGGCCATGGCAACACGCTGTCGCGATTCGGAGGTCTCCCACGCCAGGCGGAGGGAACCGTCGGCTCCCTGCAGGTGCAAGGGCAACAGGACGCGGCCGGCGTGCCGGCCGGAGCGGCGCGGATCATGGACGGAGTGGTCCTCCACAGGCTGGTCCTGGCGGTTGACGACGCCGGAAGTGATGTCCGCGGACACGTCCCGGTCAGCTGTCAGCGACAGTTCCAAGCCAAGGCATCCGCGCGAATCGAACCCGACCGCACGGCGCTCCACCGTGGTGACCGTGGCACCTGAACGGCAGGCCCAGGTAATGCTTTCCTCGTAGACGCCTGTGGAGAAGTCCACGCTGCGGTGGTAGTCCACCACCGTGGACTCCGCCAGGCTCAGGGCCTCACCGTCAATGGACACCGTGAAATTGTTGGCGTCCGGCACGTAGACGATCCGCTGGCCCGTCCGGGCGAAGCCGTAAGCATTCTCGGCGTGCTTGATGTCCCAGATCTCATGGAAACCGTTGACGAACGTACCGGGAAGCTCGCTGTCCCCGGCCGTTGAATGCGAGCCACGGATACCAAGGTGGCCGTTGCCGAGCGCGAACAGCGTTTCCAGCGTTCCCTCGTCACCGGCGACGTGGATGTTTTCCACGAGCTTCCAGGGCTCGCAGGGGAAGCGCAGCCGATCGGAGCTGATGAGTGCCATGGGCTGTTGAAGTCCTTCGAAAAAGTAGGGTCAGAGAAGATCGTTGAGGTCGTCGACCACCAGCGTGGCGCCGGCGTCGAGCAAGGCCTGTCGGCCTGCTCCGCGGTCCACACCGATCACGGCGAAGAAGTTGGCACCGGCGCCGGCCTGCACGCCGGACACTGCGTCCTCCACCACGATGCATTCCTCCACGGGCACGCCCAGCAGGCTTGCTCCATAGACATACGTGGCCGGGTCCGGCTTACCGGGAAGTCCGACGGCGGCGGCCACCTGACCGTCGACGACAACCTCGAAGTGGTGGTCCAGGCCCGCGGCCTTCAGCACTGCGGGCGCGTTGCGGGAGGAGGACACCACAGCCACCTTGAGCCCCAACTCCACCGCCGCGTTGATGAATTTGACCGAGCCCTCGTACGGCTCGACGCCGCGGGAATTCACGATCTCATTGAAAATCGCGTTCTTCCGGTTGCCCAGGCCCTGCACCGTCTCGTTGTCGGGGTCGTCGTGGACCGGACCTTCGGGCAAGGTAATGCCACGGGAGGCCAGGAAATCCCGGACTCCGTCGAAGCGCGGCTTCCCGTCGATGTGATCGAAGTAGTCGCTCTCCTGGTAACCCTGCGGATGGCCCGCACCAGTCAGGTAGCCATCGAACAGCTCCTGCCACGCATGCTCGTGCACCACGGCAGTGGGCGTCAGCACGCCGTCGAGGTCGAACAACAGCGCAGAGGCGCCCGTCCAGGCAGTACGAAGATCAGTCATATGCAGTATTCCGTTCAGCGCTTGTGGCGCGTGGTTTTGCGTTCGATGAGCTTGGTATCGAGCAGGTGGTTGGTCGGTTGATGGGGAGTTTCGATATTCAGCAGGCGTTCACACAGCAGGTTTGCTGCGAAGGCGCCTTGGTCTGCGACGGGCTGCGCCACAGTGCTCAGGCCAAGGAACCCGCTCATGGGGTGGTCGTCCATACCGATCACGGACACGTTTTTGGGCACGGACAGGCCGTGTTCGCGCAGCGCAGTCAACACACCGAACGCGGCCTCATCACAGTGGGCAAACACTGCCGTGGGCCTAGCACCGCGGGCGACGAGTTCTGTCATTGCCCGCCGGCCGTCGTCGATGCTTGGCCCGGAACCCACCACAAAGTCCGGGTGGACGGTGAGGTCGTGTTCATCCAGCGCACGCCTGAAACCACGGAACCGTGGGGTCTCAGTCACAACGGGGTGCTCATTGCTCGAGAGAACGGCCAAGTCCCAATGGCCCAGCCCCAGCAGGTGTTGGGTGGCCTGCCAGGCCGCGTGTTCGTCATCGATACCTACATTGTCCCACGGAACATTTCCCATACCCACGCTGGCCACTGCCAGCCCGGACGCTTGCAACGCTTCCACCTCCGCGGCCGCGAGGTCAATATTGAGCAGGAGAAGCCCGTCCACCCTCTGGGCGAGGTTCTCCAACTCCCCAAAGACCTGCTTCCTCACGCTGGGTTTGTTGCGCAGGCTGATCAGGACTGTGTCATAGCCGCTGTCGCCGAAGACTTCTTCTGCTGCTTCCACTGCTTGGGCGAAGAACCAGGCCGTGGCCGTAGGTGCAACGATGGCCACCGATCCCGTGGTGCCGCCTGCCAGCCGTGACGCGGCAGCCGAGGCTTTGTAGCCAAGTTTGCTGGCGGCCTCCGCCACCTGTCGCTGTGCCTTTTCAGAAACATTGGGGAGCTTCCTGAGTGCCCGCGACACCGTGCAAATGGACAATCCGGAGAGGACGGCAACGTCCTGGATCGTCACCCTGTGAGTCCTAACCATGCAACACGGCCTCAACCCTTTCCATGCTCGCCTGACGCCTGGGGCGTGAGACCCCGACCGGGTCACCAGCCAAAAGTGTAAGCGCTTACAATTTTGTCATTCAATAGAGTGCAGTCGAATGCGATATTGTGACGCGAATCTCACCAAGGGCTTGATTCCGGAGCCCTGATGCCTTCTAATCCGGGCATTCCTTCCACGGTCCGGCAGCGGTCAGGCACCGTTCAGGACAGGACAGGTCAGGCACCGTTCAGGACGTAGTACTTCAGGAATGCACTGACATCCACCAGCTCCGGCGCTTCGATCCTGTGCCCCACGCCCGGATAGCTTCGCGCGGTGAGGGCAACATTGGCCTCCAACCACTCTTCGGTGTGGGCGATCGCGTCCTCGTTGATCACGGGGTCAGCCTTGTCCCGGCCCCAAAAGAACGGCGGCGGGGAATCGAAGGACTCACTCAGGGCGAGGAGATCGTTGTCCAGGACGAAACCGGACAGGCCGACGGTGGCTCTGAAGGCGTGCGGCCGCAAACGCAGGAGGGTGCTGGCCATGGCCATACCCTGCGAGTAGCCCAGCAGGCTGACACTGCTGTGGTTGTCCTTGACGGAGTTGATCCAGTTGAACACCGAGTTGGTGGACGCGATGACGTCGGCGAAGTCGTTGGTCAGGAAGTAGTCCAGCAGGAACCATCCGTAGTGGTCGCCGATCACTTTGGGACCCCGAAGTGCGGCACACGTGAACTCGCCGGGCAGGTGCGGGAAGAGGTCCACCATGCGCTGTTCGCTGGTTCCATAACCGTGCATCATCACCAGCAGAGGAGTGTCCTTGCGCTGGCTTTCGGGCTTCGACCACACCACTGAATCCATGGTCACGAGCCTAGTAGACTGGCGCCATGACTCCGCAGGAACTGGCCAACCTGGCCCATCTGCGGCGCGCACGCGACTTCATCGATCGCGAGTATGCGCGTCCATTGGATGTGCCCACCATGGCCGCCGGCGCGCTCATGTCTCCTGCGCATTTCTCCCGCCAGTTCAAAGCCGCATACGGCGAATCCCCCTACAACTACCTCATGACCAGGCGGATCGAGCGGGCCATGGCCCTGCTTCGTGCGGGCACCAGCGTCACCGATGCCTGCATGGAAGTGGGCTGTACGTCGTTGGGTTCCTTCAGCGCACGCTTCACCGAAATCGTGGGCATCAACCCCAGCGAATACCGCTCCCGTGAACATCACGCGGTGAAAGCCATGCCCAATTGCATCGCCAAGCAGCAAACCCGCCCTGAAAGAACCAGGAACAGTGACAGCAACAAAAACCTGAGCAGGATTGAAGAAGCGCCCACGTCACAGCTGCAATAGCGTGTGATTCATGAATATTTCATTGAAGTACGCACACGTCACAGTCAACGATGTCGATGAGTCGCTCGCCTTCTACCGGGACGCCCTGGGCATGGAAGTAAGGAACGACGTCGGCTCCGACGGCCAGCGCTGGGTCACCTTGGGCAGCGATGCCCAGCCTGACCTTGAACTGGTCCTGTCCCCTCCGCACGCCGGCCGCTCCCAGGCCGACGGCGACGCCATCCAGGAACTGCTGACCAAGGGCGTCATGCCGATGCTCGTGTTCAACACGGACGATCTGGACGGCACCTTTGAGAAGCTCCGCGCGTCCGGCGCTGAAGTACTCCAGGAACCGATCGACCAGCCGTGGGGTCCGCGCGACTGCGCCTTCCGCGATCCCTCGGGCAATATGATCCGCATCAACCAAGGCTGATTCAGGCGACGCCGGCCTGCTAGAGACTCAGCAGGCCGGCGTCGGACAGTTCACCGTCCTGGTGCGTCGACGCAATGGCGGCGGACACGACGTCGGACAATCGGCGCCGTTGACCGTACGCCTGGCGTTGCAGCCGCTCGCCGGTTCCGCGGCGCAAAATGTTCGCGACTCCAGCCCGCGCGAGCCCCAAGTCCCCGGCCTCGCTCAAGGCTTGGCGGACGTGTCGGAGCAGGGCGCCCACCACGTCCGCGGCGGGATAGGGCTGCTGCTCCAGCGGGTGGAGCAGCTGGTTGCTGACACCAAACCGGCTGGCTTTCCAGTTCGCCATACGAATAACGGGGGTCATGGTGCTCGACGGCGGCCCGCCGCTCCGCCATTCGGCGGCCGCTGTTTCCACCAGGGCACGCGCGATGACCGCAATGGTCAGTGCATCTTCGGCGTAGAGGCAGACGTCGGCGATCCTCACTTCAACCGTGGGGTGCCCCCTGGACAGCCGGGCATCGAAATAGATCATGCCTTCATCCAGCGGAACTCCCGTCTCCAGAAGCTCGGAAAGCACTGCCCGGTAGCCATCGGCGGAACCGAAAACGTCCATGGGTCCGGCCGTGGGCCACCTGTTCCAAATCTGGGTACGGTAGCTTGCAAAGCCGGTATCGGCCCCCATCCAGAACGGCGAGTTCGCACTCAACGCCAGGAGTACGGGCAGCCAATGGCGCATCCGGTCCAGGACTGCGACACCTTCCTCGGGCGACTCGATGGAGACGTGCACGTGGAAGCCGCAGGTGAGCTGCTCGCGCGCTATCAACCCAAACTCGTTGCCCATGGTGCTGTACCGCTGATTACCCAAGGTAGGCGTGGCATGAAAAACCGGGGGTGTGGCCAGCGCGGCAACCCGCGCACCCACGGCCCTCGCGGCCTCGTCCGACATCGCCCGTCCGGCACGGATTTCAGCACGGAGCTCGGCCGCAGTTCTACAGGGGCGTGAATTGACCTCCACTTGCTCCTGCTTGAACTCCGATTTGAGCGTCGCTTCATCAGCGCCATACTCCCCGCGCCCGGCCTCCCCACTCCGAGGAGCTGCCACGTCCAGGACGTCGGCCGCCAGCGCCAACGGCAAGCCGTCCGCGGGATCCGCGATCAGTAGTTCCTCTTCAACACCAAACGTGCGCACAGCCACCCCTCCCCGCGATGAGTTATTCAGAGACGGCGGTCATCCAACGTGGCGTGGAACCTCCATTTGGAAACCGCAACGGCAATGCAGCACCTGCGTCTGCAAGTAGACCTCCAGGAGGCTGGGGCTTTCCGGATCATCGGTGGTCCGGGGGGCCTCAATCACCCGCTCGGCGGGACGCCCCAAGGTCATCGGATCGCCGCAATGGGTACAGCTGAACCAGAGTCCCGCTGCCGAAGTTGAAAGAAATTCCCGCTGGATCTCCGGTACCAATGACTCCAGGCGGACTGTGTGGGCATAGAACGTATCGCACTCGCTGCAGGTGTAGCTGACTTCGACAACCTCTGACTGATTCGCTTCCGCTTCCACCACCGTTTCCACAAAAATGTAGGAATCAGTGCCGCAAGCTGTGCACCAAGGACGTACCCCGGTCTCGGCAGTTGCGGGTTCTGTCTCTCGCGCAGGCTTCGGGACGGGCAGGGATCCAAGCGTCATTGCCATTCTCCTTTTAGTACTCCAAGGAGCCTGCATGCGGCACGCTGCGAGCCGGCCGAAAGCGGCCACGGCTAAAGGTGCAGTTCTTGGTCCATCCGGGATGGCACAACGTCATGAGACTCCAAGGGCTATCTGCTTAACCCACCTAAAATGTAGTTCACCAGTGGCGCGCGTCACAAGTCATGGGTTTGCCGGCTTGCACCCTTTGTGGGGTCAGGCCTCGAAGTGGGCAACGGGAGCCTGATGCGCCACGGTCTTGACCAACGACTCGGCGACGACCCGCAGCTTCTGGTTCCGGGTACTCGAGGCCTTCTTGAGGATCTGGAATGCTTCTTCCTGGGTACAGCGGTTCTGCCCCATGATGATGCCGCAGGCAAGGTCGATGACAGTCCTTGACTGCATGGCCTCCTGGAGGTCATCAGCATGTTGCTGCTTCACGCCTATCCGCACAGCCAACCGCAGGGAGCGCTCGGCTTGGCTGGCGTACAGCTCGCAATTTTGGATGGTGGCTGCATCGAAGGCGTCGATCTGCGGAGCAAAGAAGTTCAAGGCCGCAGTGGCTCCTTCATCAAGCTCCAGCGGGACGCAGAGGGCGGAAAGATGACCACGCTCCGCAATCACCGTGCAGTACTCCGGCCACCGCTCCTCGGTGGAAGTATGGGGAACATGCACGGTTGCGTGGCTGCGCATCGCCTCCAGGCACGGCCCATCACCGTAGGCCTGCTGAACTTCATCGATCAGCCTGGCTTCGTGGGTACTGCCGGCCACCGTTGCCGTACGGCGGCGCCGGCTAAGGGTGATGCCACAATGAACATTCATGCCAACGGCCTGGGACACGGCCGCGGCCGAGAACACAGCGAGTTCTCCCAGGAATCCACCCACGTCTTCGCTGTCGATCACAAGGTCCTGCAGCCGTTCAGGCACCGAAGAATCGTCGGGCGCTGAAGCGGCATCAGGCAGCGCCAATTCAACGTTCATTTCGTCCATGCCTTAGTTTACGGTCGTCCGGGTTCGGCTTGTCACCCTCTGGCGAAAGGCCGCAGAAATCCTTGCATCTGCGGTGCACCTATGTGCACAATCTAGCTAACAGTCCCCATCACAGGACCCAGGCTTTTAGCTCATGCAGACGGGCGTCCCGCATTTTTTGATGCAGAGGTTACACCCATGCCCGCCCAGCCAGCGTCCAGAGTCCCGGACGAAGCCCACCAACCGCCCGACCAACCTCTTTGGTGCCAGCGGTGCAATTCGGACAAGCACTTGCTGGTGAATTCCATCCAGTCGCACTATCCACCCGCGCCCAACATGGTTGACGTCAGCTATGAATGCCATGCCTGCAAGTACGCCTACCAACAGATCGCCTCCGTTCAGAGGGTTGCGGTGATACTGAACCGTCCCGGCGTCTCGCAGGGTGTCCTTCAATTCGGCGGCCAGTACCTGCACTGCGGTGAGCCCATGAAAACCAAGAGCTGCGAGTTGCGGAGGATCCAGGCTCCCCTTGCCCTGAAGCCCGGTGGACAGTTGCGGATCTACGAGGTACTCATCAACACGCGCATCCTGGGGTGCCAGTGCGGTTTCCGCATGGAAATCCCGGACTGAGGACCAGCGCACAGCAGTTTCGGAGCTACAGGGAGGGAAAGCATGCACGCAGAATCACAGAGGAAAGAAACGTCCACAACAGGTTCCACGCCGCGGCCGGCCAGCAGGCACAAACTTCCCGACCCGCCGGATCCGGATAATTTGCCCATTGACTACAGGGCCGCCGGGTGGGATTCCCAGCGAAACCCCTCCGCCGTCCCCAAAAGTCCGGGACCAAAACACCCCTCACACCGAAGGAGCGCCTGATCATGAGCGAGTTCCCACCGGACCCTTCACAGCCTGATCCCACACGCGATCCAAGTCCGGATCCAACCCGGGAGCCCGGCCCTACTCCCGAGCCCGTCCCCTTGCCGGAGCCTGGGCCACCGCCCATTCCTGACCCCACGCCCGGACCGACCATGCCGTCGCCGCCCGGACAGGGAGAACCGCCCGCTCCCCTGACCTAGGGTCCACCGGGCACATCCAAGGACCGGATCCCGGCAAATCCCCCAGTCGGGATCCGAACGAGGGCATGTCGCGCTACAGGGAGCGCGGCATGCCCTTTGGCATGTCCGGAGGCAGCCCACCCCAGCGATCTTTGTTTATGTTGATTTCTATTGACTTACCAACATAAACAAAGATAGAGTCAAGCAATTCCACAACGTTGTGACAGCAGTCACCAAGGTGGCTGAACTGAAAATCTTGGCTTTTACCGCAATGGAGGGTAAGTGTTCGCAGAAGAGCGCCAGCAACTGATCTCCGCACTCGTCGCAGAGCGCGGACGGGTGAGCGTTACCGACCTCGCCGACCGTTTCAGCATCACTACTGAGACAGTCCGCCGGGATCTCGCAGCCCTTGAAGTCTCAGGGAACCTGAGGCGCGTCCATGGTGGCGCCGTCCCGTCGGACCGTCTCAGCACACGTGAAGAAAGCATCCTGGAACGTGCGGTCCAACGTCAGATAGAGAAGCTTCGCATCGCAAACGCGGCCTTGGCGCTTATTCCGGAACTTACGACAGGCAGCATCCTGCTGGACGCAGGATCCACCACGGAAATCCTGGCGGACCTGCTGGCCCAGCGGACACCATCGGCCAATGGAAACGATGAACTCGTGGTGATCACCCATGCCATTCCCATCGCCGGCAAACTTTCCTCCACGCAGGGCATCGCACTCCAGATCCTTGGCGGCCGTGTCCGCGGACTGACGCAGGCCGCCGTCGGGCAGACCACTGTGGAGGCGGCCTACAAACTTCGCCCCGACATCGCATTTGTGGGCGCAAACGGCATTCACTCCACCTTCGGGCTTAGCACTCCCGATCCCGAGGAAGCCGCGGTCAAAGCCGCCTTCGTCACGTCAGCCCGCCGCGTGGTGGCCCTGGCCGACTCTTCCAAGCTGGACGCCGAAACGCTGGTCCAGTTCGCCACCTTGAAGGATGTTGACACCTTGATTACAGACAGCGAACCGTCCGCGGAACTCGCAGCGGCCCTGGCCGATGCCGGCGTTGACGTGGTGATCGCATGATCGTCACCCTGACCGCCAACCCCAGCCTGGACCGCACCGTGGAACTCCCAGGAGCCCTCGCCCGCGGTGAGGTACAGCGCGCCGTGGCCGTCCACCAGGAGTCCGGCGGAAAGGGCGTCAACGTTTCCCGGGCGCTGGTGGCCTCCGGACTCGACACACTGGCAGTGCTTCCGGGCGCAGATTCGGACCCGGTCCTTTCAGGACTGCACGACGCCGGCGTGCCGTTCGCGGCGCTGCCCATCGGTCAGGCGTTGCGCAGCAACGTCACGCTCACGGAACCGGATGGCGTCACTACCAAGATCAACGAACCCGGCCCGGAGCTGAGCGGTGACCAGCAGGAGGCCCTGATCGGGCTCTTGCTGGAGCGCTCCCGTGGCGCCAGCTGGGTGGTACTCGCAGGATCGCTCCCACCAGGAGTTCCCGCGGATTTCTACGCCACAATCGCGCGTCGGCTCCGGTCGAACGCGGACGGAACGGCCGCCCCCGGCATCGCCATCGACTCTTCCGGGGCACCGCTTGCGGCTGCGCTGGTGGGCGACGCCCCAGGTAAACCGGACCTCCTCAAGCCGAACGCTGAAGAGCTCGCAGAGCTTGCCGCCGCCGCCGGCTTCACCAACGTCTCCACAGCTGACGAACTGGAAGCGGACCCGGCCAAGGCCGTCCAAGCCGCCGCCGCCGTCGTCGCCAGCGGTGTAGGCGCCGTTCTCGCAACACTCGGGTCCAAGGGAGCAATCCTGGTGACGGCAGACGGAGCGTGGCTTGCCACTCATCCGCCCATCAAAGCCGTCAGCACGGTAGGCGCCGGGGACTCTGCATTGGCCGGATATTTGCTGGCTGCAACCCAAGGCGGGTCCGCGCAGGACTGCCTTCGTCAGGCCGTGGCACATGGTGCCGCTGCTGCTTCCCTGCCGGGCTCCACTGTCCCGGCAGTCCACCAAACAACCCCCGATGCCGTAACCATCACGGCCCTCCAGAAGGACTCACAGTGACCCAGCTGATCACAACCCAATTGGTCACCCTCGACCAAAACTTGGGCGACTCCCCTGCCGACGTCATCCGCGTCCTGGCCGGCAAAGTTGCCGACACCGGCCGTGCTTCCGAGGTTGAAGGGCTCTTCACTGATGCCTTTGCCCGCGAGCAGAAGACCGCAACGGGCGTCCCCGGCGGTATCGCCATCCCGCACTGCCGCTCGGCCGCCGTCACCGAACCTGCCCTTGCCATGGCCCGCCTCTCGCACAAGGTGGACTTCGGCGCCAAGGACGGCCCGGCAGACCTGATCTTCTTCATCGCAGCCCCTGACGGCGCGGACCAGGAACACCTGAAGCTGCTCTCCAAACTGGCTCGTTCGCTGATCAAGAAGGACTTCACGGCGGCGCTGCGTGCGGCCGCCACTGAGCAGGACATCGTGGACCTCGTGGACGGCGCGCTGGCAGACAAGCCTGCGGCTGCTGCCGCAGCTCCTGTAGAAAACACGACGGCGGCTGCCGCGCCAAAGCGCATTGTCGCCGTGACCGCCTGCCCAACGGGTATTGCACACACCTACATGGCTGCTGATTCCCTCGTCGCCGCCGCCAAGGAAATGGGCGTTGACCTGCAGGTCGAAACCCAGGGTTCTTCCGGCGCCAAGCCGTTGGACCCGGCGGTGATCGCTGCGGCCGACGCAGTGATCTTCGCCGTCGACGTTGATGTTCGCGGCAAGGAGCGCTTCGCCGGAAAGCCTGTCATCAACGCACCGGTCAAGCGCGGCATCGACGAACCCACCAAGATGGTCCAGGAAGCTCTCGCCGCCGCTGAAGATCCGCGTGCCCGCCGTGTTCCGCACTCCGGTGCCGAAGAGCAGGCTGAGCGTGCCGAGGACGAGAAGGGCGAGCACATCGGCCAGAAGCTGAAGCGCGCACTCCTTACCGGTGTGAGCTACATGATTCCGTTCGTGGCCGGTGGTGGTCTGCTGATTGCCCTTGGGTTCCTGCTGGGCGGCTATGACATCACTGCCGTGGCGGACAAGGTGGTGCTGGAGAACAACTTCGGCAACCTGCCTGAGGGCGGCCTCACCATCTACCTCGGTGCGGTCTTGTTCAAGATCGGCGCCCTGTCCATGGGCTTCCTGGTCCCGGCCCTGGCTGGCTACATTGCCTACGCCATCGCCGACCGTCCGGGTATTGCCCCGGGCTTCGTCGCCGGTGCCGTATCAGGCTTCATGGGTGCAGGGTTCCTCGGCGGCATCGTCGGCGGCCTGCTGGCCGGTTACATCGCGCATCTGATCGGAACCTGGCAGGTACCCCGCTGGCTCCGTGGCCTGATGCCCGTCGTCATCATCCCGCTGCTTGCCTCCATCGTCGCGTCCGGCCTGATGTTCCTGGTTCTCGGCGGTCCCATCGCAGGCCTCACGGTAGCCCTGAACACTTGGCTCACCGGCATGAGCGGCGCTTCCGCCGTGGTCCTTGGCATCATCCTCGGCCTCATGATGTGCTTCGATCTGGGTGGTCCGGTCAACAAGGTTGCCTATGCCTTCGCAGTTGCCGGCTTGAGCGCTGGCAGCGCCGACAACCAGGCTCCGTGGATGATTATGGGCACCGTGATGGCGGCCGGCATGGTCCCGCCGCTGGCGATGGCCTTGGCTACCGCGTTGGACAAGAAGGTCTTCACCCTCAACGAGCGTGAGAACGGCAAGGCGGCTTGGCTGCTGGGTGCATCCTTCATCTCCGAAGGCGCCATTCCCTTCGCCGCAGCCGACCCGCTGCGTGTTATCCCCGCCAGCATGCTGGGCGGCGCACTGACCGGCGCACTCTGCATGGCCACCGGGGTCACATCCCAGGCACCGCACGGCGGTTTGTTCGTCTTCTTCGCCATCGGCAACCTGGTGATGTTCGTCGTCGCCATCGTGGCCGGAATGGTGGTCAGCGCCCTGGCTGTCATCGCCCTCAAGCGCTGGGCCGTGAAGAAGCCGGTTGAAGCAGAACCCGTTCCTGCAACCGCCAGTGTCTAAAGGTCCTACGGTCTAGACTTCCCACAAAGCCACCCACCACCACAAAGGAGCACCAATGCCTGAACGTACCGCCACCATCGCAAGCCGTGTGGGCCTCCATGCCCGCCCCGCCGCAATCTTCGCCGAAGCTGCCGGCGACCTTGACCTCGACATCACCATCGCCCGCCAAGGCGAGCCTGCTGACGACGCCATGGACGCTGCCAGCATCCTGTCCCTGATGAGCTTGGGAGCATCCCACGGTGACGTGGTGGTTCTGCGTGCCGAGGGTGAAGGTGCGGACGCCGCTTTGGACAGCCTGGTGAAGATCCTCGAAACGGACCACGACGCCGAGTAGGGAACCACTCAGCGACGCAGAAAGAGCCTGGCGACACCCGGATATGGGTGTCGCCAGGCTCTTTCTGTAGCACCCGCCTCTAGGAGTCGCTTCCGTTCAGGTAGGCCGCAATCGACGCTTCGGTGGGCTTCACGTCCTTGAGTTCTTCGGACAGGTACCCCTCGATGATCCTCGGGTCCACGTAGGAGGATCGCGCCACGGATGGAGTATTGCCCAGAAGTTCCGAGGCTTCCTTGATGGCCCGCACTACGGCCTGGCGGGGAGTGCCTTTGTGGCCGGATTTGATGAGGCAGAGCGCCGCAGCCGCAGTGCCTTTCCATGTCCGGAAATCCTTCGAGGAATAGGCCTCCCCCGCGATGCCACGCAGGTATTCATTGATCATGGACGCGTCGACGGGTACCCAGGTTCCGTCGGACTGGTAAGCCAGCAGGCGTTCCTTGCCTGGCCGCTCCGCCAGTGGTTCCAGAAAGGCCGCCAGGGCAGGGTCGCGGATGGAGGTGTCCCACAATTGGCCGCTCTTGCCGGGGAACTTGAGGAAGACGTCCGGTCCTTCCACCCGCGCGTGACGGCACCGGAGAGTGGTGAGCCCGTAGGAGCCGTTCTGCTTCATGTAGATCTCCGACCCGACGCGCAGGGCACCCAGATCCATGAACCGCACTGCGGCAGCAAGGGTTTGCTGCCGGGGGTCCCCTGAATCCTGGAGATGCACGGTCACGTTACGTCGGACGGACGGCAGGACCCTCCCCAGCGTGGCAGCCCGAATGAACTTCTCGGTGTCCTTCCGTTCCCGCCATGTGGGGTGGTAGATGTACTGGCTGCGCCCCGCATCATCCACGCCAGTCGCCAGGATGTGCCCGTTCTCGAAAGGGCTGATCCATACATCGGTCCAAGCAGGCGGGATCGCCAGCGCATTGACGCGCTGGCGATCCTCCTTGCTGACCAGACTCCCGTCCGGGTGGCGGTAGCTGAATCCTTTTCCTACCTTGCGGCGAACAATGCCGGGCTTGGAAAGGTCACTCCGCTTAAGCCTTGGCACGGTTGATCCGCCCTGTCCGTGATCAGCCGGCCAGGCTAGGCTTCGTCCGGGTCCGTTACGGAAGCGCCGGCGTTCATGATTTCCGCGTTGATCATCCACACCAGCTGCTCAAGGCGGGCGATGAACGCGTGCAGCAGGTCCGCCGTCGTGGGATCTTCCTCGTCCACCTCATCATGGACGTCGCGCATTGTCTGGACAGCGCGCTCCACGCGGTCGGTCACCAATTTGACGGCGTTCTTGGTGTTGACCAGGCCGGCCGGGAACTCCTCCAGGCGGGTGCCCTTGGCGATGGTTGCGCTGCGGCCATCAGGCAATGCATGAAGGGCCCGCATGCGCTCGGCGGTGTCATCGGCAAACTGGCGGGTGGCGAGGACCAGCTCGTCCAACTGAAGGTGCAGATCGCGGAAGTTCGGTCCCACGATGTTCCAGTGGGCCTGCTTCCCTTGGAGCTGTAGCTCGATAAGGTCTGTCAGGACGATCTGAAGGTTGTCTGCAAGCTGCTGTGACGCTTTCATGTGTTCCTCTCGTGGACGTTCATGTGAGCGAAGAGATGCCGCCTAATACCCACGGCATCTGCCCCCATCATCAGGTGACGACTTCAACAAGCCTTTCATAAGGGTGCTTAGTAGTACAATGAGAAGTGTTACTGTTCACGACTGGCGAACTTCGCCCCTTCAGCGAAGACCAGTATGTGATAACTGAAAGGCACTTCGAGGCGGCAGGGCCGCTTCAAAGTACCGGCATCACTAAATCGAAGTAAACGGAATGCATAGTTGGGAACGGGCGGCAATAGCCAAAGTTCCCCCAGAAAGGAATGTGCTGACCATGAATACGCTTCTGATCATTGCTGGTGTAGTGGCAATTGTTCTCCTCCTTGTAGGCGGTTTCTCCCAAGCCCTTAACTGGTTGCTTTGGGTGGGCGTCATCCTCCTCGTCGTCGCGGCCATCGGATGGTTGCTGAGCTTCATGTCAGGCCGTCGGGGCCATACGGTTTAGACACACCGCGACCCCAACGCGCACTGAGGTCGGGCCTCCGGCGTGATCAACCGCCGTCCGAAGCGCTACCAGTCGCTGAGGGCGGCGGCGCCGCGTCGGGATCCATGGGCGGGCATTTCCTGTTCGGGCGCAGGCGTTCGTCGGCGTCCACCAAGTCGCGGAGGTGCACGAATGGTAGAGCCGGAACCGGCACCCAGATTCGGCAGGAACGAGTCCACCGAAGAACGGATGGACCGGAACTGGATGGAATTAATCCAGGAACTTCGTGTCCTTCAAACCGGAGTGCAGATCCTGGGCGGGTTCCTGCTGACGTTGCCTTTTCAACCGCGCTTTGGCGAACTGGACGACTGGCAACGGAGCCTCTACCTCACCAACGTGATGGTTGCCGCCCTGACCACCGTGCTCATAGTGCTTCCCGTCAGCGTTCACCGAAGACTCTTCCGCCGCGGCCTCAAATCCGTGCTCGTCTCCAGCGCAGACACCATTACCAAATGGGCGCTGGGTGGAGTCGCCATCTTGATCACCGGCTCCGCATCGCTGGTCTTCGACGTCACGGCAGGCAGGACCGCCGGATTGGTGGCGGGCGGCTTCATCATCCTGGTGCTGCTTGTCCTGGTGGTCGGAATGCCTTTATGGCTGTACCGGCAAGGAATGCGCAACAACGGCGACTCGAAGGAAGAGTGAGCAATGCTGCGACCCAAGTGAGCAATGCGGCGACCTCATCCGGGAAAGGAAATTGACGACGCCGGTTCACGCCTTTTTCTTTGCCCTCGCCTTTGGCTTGCTGGCAGTTTTGCTGGCGGCAGCATCGTCGTCGGACTCTTTTTCCTTGCCGCGCTTCTTATCCAGGCTGCGCTTGAGTGCTTCCATGAGGTCGATGACGTCGCCGCCCTCGCCTTCGCCTTCCACGACGCCGAAGGTGGCCTCGGTGTCCAGGGCCTCGCCCTTATCCAGCTTCGCCTCGATCAGCGTCTTCAGCTGCGCTTGATAGTCATCGGTGTATTCGTCCGGATCAAAGTCGTGCGCCATGGACTCCACCAGGGCGGAGGACATCTCGAGTTCCTTGTCGGAGATCTTGATGTCCGTCTCCAGCGACGGGAACTTGGCCTCACGGACTTCGTCGCCCCATAGCAGTGCCTGGAGCAACAGCACATCGCCGCGTACCCGCAACGCCCCCAGCCGGGTCTTTTGGCGCAGCGCATACTGGACAATGGCTATCCTGTCCGTGTCCTCCAGCGTCTGCCGCAACAGCATATAGGCCTTGGGGGATTTGGAATCCGGCTCAAGGAAATAGCTGCGCTCGTACATGATGGGATCCAGCTGCTCAGCGGGGATAAACTCCACCACTTCGATCTCACGGCTGTTCTCCTCGGGCAAGGACTTTAATTCAGCGGCGGTAAGGACCACAGTCCGGCCTTCTTCTTCGTAGGCCTTGTCGATATCCTCATAGGCCACAACTTCGCTGCAAATTTCGCATTTTCGCTGGTACCGAATGCGCCCGCCGTCCTTATTGTGGACTTGGTGCAGGCCAATATCGTGATCCTCCGTGGCACTGTAGAGCTTCACTGGTACGTTGACCAGACCGAACGCGATGGATCCCTTCCATATGGCCCTCATGCACCCAGTCAACAGCACAAGACAGCAGAGGAGAAGAGGTGGCAGGCAAGCAACAGGAACGGGTAAACGTGGAAGGCCACGAGCTCACCCTCACCAACCTGGGCAAAATCATCTACCCGGAAACCGGGACAACCAAGGCCGAAGTGCTGGAGTACTACGCCGCCGTCGCGCCCTTTCTCATCCCGGCAGCGGCGAACAGGCCCGTGACGCGAAAGCGCTGGGTCAACGGCGTTGGTACGGCAGAGCACCCAGGCCAGGTGTTCTTCCAGAAGAACCTTGAGGACTCCGCGCCCAAGTGGATACCGCGGGCCACCATCCACCACTCGGACCACACCAACGACTACCCCATGGTCAATAACCTGGCCACGCTCACCTGGATGGCCCAAATCGCCTCCCTGGAGATCCACGTTCCGCAATGGCAGGTGGACGCCGCCGGGAATCCGCTCCGGCCCGACCGCTTCGTGCTGGATCTTGATCCCGGCCCCGGAGCCGGCCTTCCCGAATGCGTTGAAGTGGCCAAGCTGGCCCGCTCCATCCTGCAGGACATGGGCATGGACCCCGTCCCGGTCACCAGCGGCAGCAAAGGCATCCACCTCTACACGGGCCTTGACGGGACCCTGACGTCCGAGCAGGTTTCCGCCTTCGCCCACGAGCTCGCGCGCGCCCTGGAGTCCGACCACCCGGAACTGGTGGTCAGCGACATGAAGAAGTCCCTCCGCAAAGGCAAAGTCCTGGTGGACTGGAGCCAGAACAGCGGAAATAAGACGACGATCGTCCCCTACTCCTTGCGCGGGCGGGCGTTCCCCACGGTGGCAGCGCCCCGCACGTGGCGGGAACTCGCCTCTGTATCGTTGGACCATCTCGACTACACCGCAGTGATGAAGCGGGTTTCCACCGGCAAGGACCACTTCGCTTCGATCTCCGACCGGCACCTGCCGCCGCACGGCGAGGATGGCAATGACGACGGCGGTGCTGCCGGCGGCAGTTCAGGCACGGGTGGGGCCGGCTCCCGTGAGCGGGCGGTGACGGTCGAGAACCGTCTCGCCAAGTACGTTGGGATGCGCGATCCGGACAAGACCCCGGAACCGTTTCCGTCGTCGTCGGCCGCATCTGCCGCGAGGGCGCCGTCCGGTAGTTCGTCCCCGGAACAGCCGAAACCCGGCGAGCCACCGCCACCGGGCGGCACCTTCGTCATCCAGGAGCACCACGCCCGCCGCTACCACCTGGATTTCAGGCTGGAACACGACGGCGTCCTGGTCTCCTGGGCACTCCCCCGCGGCGTGCCCGAAACCCCGGACCGGAACAACCTTGCCGTGCACACCGAAGACCATCCCATGGACTATGCCAACTTCGCCGGCGTCATTCCCAAAGGTGAATACGGCGCCGGGACGGTCAGCATCTGGGACCGCGGGGAGTACACCTGCGAGAAATGGCGCGATGGCAAGGAAGTGATCGCGACCCTCACGGGCGAGCCCGGCGGTGGGTTGCATGGGACCAAGCGGTTCGCCCTCATCAACACCGGTCAGAACTGGCTGATCCACCTCATGAAGGAGCAGCCTGGAGGGCGGAAGGGCCCACCAAGCAAGGACGTGAAGCCTGCGCTCTCCCAGCCGCCGGTCGAGCCGCCCACACCCCAGGCCATGCCGGACTACACCCCCATGCTGGCCACCTCGGGGTCCACGGACGATCTCCACGGCGACGACTGGCTGTATGAGCTGAAGTGGGATGGGATCCGCGCAGTTATCACAGGTACAGAGGGAAGGATCCGCCTCATGAGCCGCAACGGGAACGACCTCACGGCCACGTACCCGGAGCTCACTGACCGTGCGTGCTGGCCCGACGGTGACTTCGTGGCTGACGGCGAAATCGTGGCGCTGGGCAAGGGCTCCCGACCGGATTTCGGTCGGCTGCAGCTGCGGATGAACCTGGTCAAAACCGCAGATATCGAGCGGGCACGCGCATCGGTGCCGGTGCAGCTCATGCTGTTCGACCTTCTTTACGACGGCGGCACGGACCTGAGCGCCCTGCCATTCCACGAGCGCCGCGAACGGCTTTCAGCCTTTGCGGAGCGCGTGCGCAAAGGCTGTCCCCTTCACCTATCCGCCGTGTTGGACCACGACGTGGAAGACCTCATGGCCAGCGCCGCCGAGCTTGGCCTGGAAGGCGTCATGGCGAAGAAGGCGGACAGCCGCTACGTGATCGGGCGCCGGAGCAGGTCCTGGCTCAAGCTCAAGCTGGAGCAGAGCCAGGAGGTGGTGGTGGGTGGCTGGCGTACCGGCGCGGGGGCCCGAAGCGGGACGTTCGGCTCGTTGCTGTTGGGCATTCCGGACGGCGACAAGCTGCACTATGTGGGCAGGGTTGGCAGTGGGTTCAAGGATTGGCAGCTCCGGGACATCATGGAAAAGCTGGAGCCCCTGGTGATTGCTGATTCTCCCTTTGCCGATATTCCCCGGGAAGACGCTGCGGGCGCGAAGTGGGTGAGTCCTGGCCTTGTGGCCGAGGTGACGTTCGGCGAATGGACGGGCCCCGGCCGGCTGCGTCACCCCGTGTGGCGTGGGTGGCGTCCGGACAAGTCCCCCTCAGACGTCAGCCAGCCCAACTGAGTCGCAGTTGGGCTGGCTGCGGGGGTGCGGGCCTAGGAGGAGTGTGGCATCTGCGGGCGGCTGGTTCTGTGGATTGCCGTCACAGCTGCGCCCTGGCCCATGCGGCCGTGGGCCTGGTCGCGGTCTTTCGGGTGCCGGCGTTTGCCATTCCCGTCAGGCCACTGATTGCCTTGTTCCGTGCCCAGCGCAACCGCGATGGTTGCCGGTTCGGGCATCGGAGCCATGTCCATGGACTCCACCAAGTGGCTTGCTACCTCAGGATTGATGTTTTCAGCTTCATGTTTCGCAGTCATGATTCTTCCTTTCCAGAGTGAAACGAAGGGATTTCAATACTAGGTGCGCCGGAGAGGCTTGTCTGCAGGAATCAGCTGGCTGCTGCTTCCTACCAGCGGACCTTCTTCTCCGTTTTGGCCAGCTTGCCGCTGGCCGATGTGGGCTTGTGGCCCTTGCCCGTGCTTTGCCAGCCAGCGGGAGCCCCGCCACCGGACTTGCTGGCGAGCATGGCCTTTTGGGCGTCGGTCAGCTTGGACTTGATGCCGCCGGAGGCCGGAGCCTGGGCAGCGGATTCGGTTCCGCCCCCAGGGGTGGTGTTCTCAGGTGCGGTGTTGTCGGAAGGGCGGTTGGCAGTCATGCGTGGACTCCTAGAGTGTGAGTCCTGAAGAGACACTTGTGCCATGGCGTTGCGGTTCGAGAAAAAGGCGTCGACAACGGGAACGGCATGGAGGCAGGGCCTCGACAGGCGTGGATTTTTGTCAGGTGAAACTCGGTGCGTGCTACAGAAGCAGGCGCCGGTCTACTCAAAAATCAGTGTTCCCATGCCTCTTACCCTAACCAAAAACTGCGAACTTTGGGAACCCCTTGGCTAGCATGGCCAACATGACCCGGGGATCCGACGTTGCCACCACCGCCAACGTTGCCACCACCCTGCGCGCTGCTGGATGTGTCTTTGCCGACGACGAGGCCCAGCTCCTGGTTGACGCGGCCCGCCACGTGGACGAGCTCAACCGCATGGTGAGCCAACGCGTCAATGGGCTTCCCCTTGAGCACATCGTTGGTTGGGTGGAGTTTTGCGGGAAGCGCATGGCAGTGGAACCCGGAGTATTCGTGCCGCGTCGTCGCACGGAGTTCCTGGTGAGTCAGGCGGCGATGATCGCCCGGCCTGGTGCCGTCGTCGTCGACCTTTGCTGTGGTTCGGGGTCCTTAGGTGCGGCGCTAAGCGACAGTCTGGGGCGCTGCGAGTTGCACGCTGCGGACATCGACCCGGCAGCGGTCCACTGCGCACGACGCAACGTTGAGCCCCGCGGCGGAAACGTCCACCAAGGCGACCTCTACACGGCGCTCCCGCTGGAACTCATGGGCCGGGTGGACGTGCTTCTGGCGAATGCGCCGTATGTTCCCACCCGGTCCATCGGGATGATGCCACCGGAGGCGCGGCTCCACGAGCCGCTGGTGGCGCTCGACGGCGGCGCTGACGGTTTGGCCGTTCAACGCCGGGTTGCGCAGGGGGCGGCTCAGTGGTTGGCACCGGGCGGGTTCCTGTTCATTGAGACCTCAAAGACTCAGGCACCGGAGACCGCCAGCCTCATGGCCGATTCAGGGCTGCTCGTGGACGTGGCCTCGAACGAAGGATTGGATGCGACGGTGGTAGTCGGATCACGCGGCCGGCCGGGACAAACCAGCAGCTTTTGACCCAAGCCGTGCTCACACAGAGACAGTGGAAGCCGGCACCTTTTCGGGTGCCAGCCTTCACTGTTTCAGGAAGTGTCGGTAAGTCTTTTGCGGCTATGGCGGATTCCAGGTCTGTGGTGGAATCAACACATTAAGCGGCCCTGGCAAAGGCGCGTCAGTTGACGTCCCACCCGGCCGTCTTCGCTGCCTCCAACTCGGCAAATTTGGTGGTCATTGTCGAGTTGCCTCGCGTGAGCTTCCTAATGGTGAGATCGTCGGCTTTGGCGTTCGCACGCCGCAGGTTGTCGGCAGACTTCTGCAGCGCCACTTTCGTCTTTTCCAGGTCCTTGATCGCTTCATCGATGCGCTTGATCGCCTCCACGAAACCGTCGGAGGCGAGCCTCCAGTTCCGACCGAACGCGTCCTTGAAATCGCTGATCTGCTGTTCGAAATTCGTGATGTCCAAGTTCTGCGCCTTGACCATCGCAAGTTCGGTCTTGTATTCGAGCGAATTCATCGCGGCATTCCGCAGCAGCGCGATCAACTGGATGAAGAACTGCGGCCGGATGACGTACATCTTCGGATAGCGGTGAGAGACATCGACGATCCCGGTGTTGTAGAGCTCGCTATCAGGCTCGAGCAGAGAGACCAGCACGGCGTACTCGCACCCCTTCTCCGTGCGGTCCTTATCCAGCTCTTTCAGGAAGTCTTCGTTCTTATGCTTGGTCGCGGTTCCGTCGTTCTCGTTCTTCATCTCAAACATGATCGACACAATCTCAGTACCGGCACTATCTGAGTCGCGGAAGATGTAATCACCCTTGCTCCCGGCCCGCGCATCGTTGTCCTTCTCGAAATAGGCAAGGGGAAAGGCTGTGGCACGAATGCGGTTGAACTCGGTCTCGCAGTGCTGTTCAAGAGTTTCTCCGACCATCTTGGTCGACAGCTTCGCTTTCAGGTCCCGCAGCCGCTCGATCTGTTCTTCACGGTCCTTGATCTGGGTTTCGTACTTGTCTTTCAGAGCCTTCTCACCGAGCTGCTTCTCGAGATCGGCCCGTTCAAGGCTGCTCTTGAGTTTGTCTCGCTCCTTTTCGACCGTGGTGACTGCTTCGGAGATCTCAAGCTTCTGCACGGTTTCGATGGCTTCGAGCTTCGCCTTGAGGTCCTGGATCGCGGAGTCCTTCTCCGATGCAGTCTTCTGAAGTTCGTTAGCGAGCTTCGCCTCGGCCAGTTCAACTGATGCCTGTTTCTCCTGCTTCGCCTGTTCGAGCTCCTTCATCAGCCCATCGCGCTCCTTCTCGACGGCTCCAAGCGCCTCTGTTACGGCGAGCTTCTGTGCAACCTCACCAGCATCGAGCTTCGACTTCAGGTCCTGGATCTCAGCATCCTTGGCCGCCGCAACCTTCTGGCGTTCGCCAGCGGACTTCGCCTCCGCGAGTTCGAGAGCCGTGGCCTTGTCCTGCTCTGCCAGTTCAAGCCGTTCGTTGAGCTGCTGTTCGAACTCAGCATCGCGAACCTGCTTGGCGATGTCGGCGTAGCTGGCTTCGTCGATAGTAAATGTCTGTCCGCAGTGCGGGCACTTGATGTCATGCATGTCTGGAACCTCAATCAGCTATGTCGGCCTCGTGTAGCCGCACTGGTGGACCCTCCGATCTTTCGGAGGGAGAGGGATTGTCGAAATACGCGGGAACCGGTCCCCCCAATGCATGGTTTCCTGCAGCAGTCGCAACCGGAGACTTCCCTCGTTGCTTGAGAACGAAGCTACGGCAAGGTTCGAATAACAAAAACAAATATTCTGATAACCCTACTTATCAAGCCTGTTGTTTTGTTAGACGCTCCACGGCGATAAGGTGAGGTCAACGACGAAAGGAGGCGGACATGAACCAAACAGAATCCATGCGCATGACCCTGTCTGACGTCGCCGCACTCGCAAAGGTCCAGCGCCCGGTAGTGTCCATGTGGCGCAAACGCAGTGCCGGATCCGCCCACCCATTTCCGAAGCCTGTAGCGCTCAACGGCAGGTTGGAACTCTTTGACTCCGGCCACATCGCTGCTTGGCTGACCGATACTGGGCGGGGCAACAACCGGGAGGCAGCTAACGACGTCGCCGCCTTTACCCGCATGCCCGGCATGACTGTCGATGGAGCCCGGGGAAACACCTTCGACACTCTCACGGCACTGCTGACGCTCAAGGAAATTACTGGCAACTCGTTGGCACAGCTGAGCCGGGAGGAATTGCTGGACGCTGCAGACGAGTGCGATCCGGATGACAGTTTCCTGTATTCCGAAATGGAAGCCGCGGGGACATCGCTTGCCTCCACGGCGGCATTCGCCGACCGGCTGGTGGACAGTGCCTACAACGTGGCGGCGGCCTTCGAACATCTGCTTGCCGCGAGGTTCCGCGAGGGGCTGCGAGAGTACTCGGCCACAGCCCTCACCGACTCAGCTGTGGGGCTGGTGGCAGCTGCCGCCGTTGAACTGGCCGCGACTCTTGGCGGAAACTCCGTCTTTGCTGATTCCACAAGAGGCGGCAGTGATCTTCTTATGGGCGTCGTCCATGCCGCCGGGGAAGCAGCGCCGGTCACTTTCCTGACCGCGGACGACGACGGCGGTTCGGGTCGCCTGGCGCGTCGCCGACTGCGGGTACACGGCGTGGAGTGCGGGCAGATCCATCTCGATCCAAGTGGAGAGTTCGCCGCCCAAGGACCTGTAGTTCACGTGGCTCAGTACCCGTCCCCCGGTGAATCCGGCATGGACGGAGCGCAAATCCTTGCGGCGGTGGAACAGATTCTCCTACAGATGGATGATCACCAGCGGGCTGTCATCATCGCCCCGGCGCGGGTTCTCTGCGATTCGCCGATGGACGGCCACTCTTCAGCGCTCCGTGCGGAGTTGCTGCGAATCGGCCGGGTCCGCGCCATCGTGCGACTGCCCCTGGGTCTGCTGCGCGCCAAGCCCCGCGAAGCTCAGGCGCTCTGGGTGATGGGACCGTCCTTCACTGAGGTTCCCATTGCCGAGCGCTGGACCATGGTGGCGGACCTCAGCACCCAAGACCTCACAGAAGACGTGAAGCAGGACCTGGTTAGCGACATCGTTGCCTCCATGGGAAACGGCGCAACTGTGCGCGCCCATTCCTTCCGGTTCGCTCGGCTAGTGCAGACCCGGCATCTGCTGGTCAGCAGGAAGTCCTTAGTGCCAGCGCCACCCCATCGTTCGGCGGGCATGCCGAATGGTGCCGAGGCAGCACTCCGGGTGGAGGAACTGGCGCGTCTGCTGCAGCCCATCGGCCCGCCTGCCATTCACGTCTTGCCCACAGGTACGAACATGAACACCCAGCCAGCTACAGTCCAAGAACTCATCTCCGCCGGTACTCTCAAGCACATCAAGGGAAACCGGGTGGCAGAGGTGGACTTGAATCCGCTGGCGGGAACCCGGGCAATGGGCCCGGCGGAGCTGCTTGACCCGCACAACGTCCCGCCCCGGCACATCGGCCTAATGGACCTGGCAGCCAAGTATCCAGCGAGCCGGCTCACCCAGCCAGGCGACGTCGTCTTCTGCACGAGCCCTCAGCCCGCTGCAATGGTGGACACGCACGGTGGCTCCGTCGTCATGTTCCCGGCGAAGGTACTACGGGTTGACGCCGCTGACCCGGGAGGGCTGTCGCCGATCGTCGTTGCCTCCGACATCAACAGCCTTTCCCCAACGGACAAGGCCTGGCGCAGGTGGCGCCTGCGTCGCGTATCTGAGGCCCAGCGGAGGAAACTGGGCGATGCTCTTGCCTGGCTGCAGCAGGAGCAGCAACAAGCCCGAGAACGGCTCGGGCGACTCCACGAAGTCGCTACGCTGATTACGGACGGCGTGGCGAGCGGAAGCCTCACCCTGATAGATCCCAGCAGTAATCTCGCCGACCCACAGACAAAAGGAACCCAGTAATGCCCCCGAAATTGAAGGTGGACCTCGCCCCGTCCACCATGAAGGAACTCAAGGACACCCTCTGGAAAGCCGCGGACAAGCTGCGCGGCTCTATGGATGCCTCACAGTACAAGGACGTGATCCTGGGCCTGGTTTTCCTGAAGTACGTCTCCGACGCTTTCGACGAACGACGTGAGCAGATCCAAGCCGAACTGGAGGCGGACGGTCTCAACGAGGACCAGATTGCCCAGCTGATCGACGACGTCGACGAGTACACCGGCCGCGGTGTCTTCTGGGTGGCGCCTCGGGCGCGGTGGAACTATCTGGCGGAGAACGCCAAGGGCCTGCCTGCAGCCATGGGCGAGCACCCGAAGTTAGTGGGCCAGCTCATCGACGAGGCCATGGACATGATCATGATGGACAACAAATCCCTGTCCGCCACGCTCCCCCGCATTTACAACAGGGACAACGTGGACCAGCGCCGACTGGGCGAGTTGCTTGACCTGTTCAACTCCGCACGGTTTACGGGCCAGGGCGCTAGCAAGGCCCGAGACCTGCTGGGCGAGGTCTACGAATACTTCCTCGAAAAGTTCGCCAAGGCCGAGGGCAAACGAGGTGGCGAGTTCTACACCCCCGCCGGCGTGGTCCGCGTCCTGGTGGAGGTACTGGAGCCGCACCGCGGGCGAGTGTACGACCCCTGCTGCGGATCCGGAGGCATGTTTGTTCAGGCCGAGAAGTTCCTGGAGGCCCACAATACGGAAGGCTCCGACATCTCCGTCTACGGCCAGGAGCTCAACGAGCGCACCTGGCGGATGGCCAAGATGAACCTCGCCATCCATGGCCTCAACGCCAACCTCGCCTCCCGCTGGGGCGACACCTTCGCTCGCGACCAGCACCCGGAGCTGACCGGCAACAACGGCGCCGACTTCATCATGGCCAACCCACCCTTCAACATCAAGGACTGGGCCCGCTCCGAATCCGACCCCCGCTGGAAGTACGGTGTACCCCCGGCAGGCAACGCCAACTACGCCTGGATTCAGCACATCATCTCCAAGCTGGCCCCCGGCGGCAGCGCCGGCGTGGTCATGGCTAACGGCTCCATGTCCTCCAACTCCGGCGGCGAAGGTGAGATTCGCGCTCAGCTGGTGGAGGCCGATCTCGTCTCCTGCATGGTGGCCCTGCCCACCCAGCTCTTCCGCAGCACCGGCATTCCGGTGTGCACATGGTTCTTCGCCAAGGACAAGACGGCCGGCCCCCGCGGCTCCATTGACAGAACCGGGCAAGTGCTCTTCATCGATGCACGGAACCTCGGCGACATGGTGGACCGCGCAGAGCGCGCGCTGTCCGACGACGAAATCGCTAAGATCGCCAACACCTACCACGCATGGCGCGGCACAGCATCAGCGATTGAAGCAGACCTGGCGTACGACGACGAGGCCGGCTTCTCCTACTCGGCGTCACTTGCCGAGATCAAGGCTGCGGACTACGCGCTGACGCCTGGACGGTATGTGAGGGCCGCCGAGGTAGCGGACGACGGCGAACCGATTGAGGATAAGATCGCGCGGCTTTCGAAGGAGCTGTTTGAACAATTCGAAGAGTCCGAGCGGCTGGCGGCGGTTGTGCGCAAGCAGTTGGGGAGGGTCGATGTCTGAGGGGACCGTTCGTGACCTTGGCACCCTCTTTGATGGTCCCCACGCAACACCCACGCGAATTGAATCGGGGCCATACTTCCTGAACATTTCCAGCTTGAACGGCGGGCGGTTGGATCTGAACCAGTCCGATCGAGTATCAGAACCAGACTTTCAGAAGTGGACTAGGCGCGTTGAGCCGAGAGAAGGAGATCTCCTCTTCTCCTATGAGACGCGGCTCGGCGAGGCAGCTCTCATGCCCGCGAACGTTCGCGCATGCCTCGGCAGGCGCATGGCACTTATTCGTCCAAACCGTTCAGTAGTCGACCCAAAGTTTCTTCTCTACTACTATCTGAGCCCAGGGTTCCAGCGAACGATTGAACAACATACTATTCATGGGGCGACCGTTAACCGCATCAGTCTTTCCACGATGGGTGCGTGGCCCGTGTCAATCCCGCCACTCGTCGAACAGCAAGCCATTGCGGAGGTTCTGGGCGCTCTCGACGATAAGATTTCCGCCAACACCAAACTCATCGCCCTACTTGACGCCCGAATGGCGCTTGAATACACCGCGGCAGTTGACGAAGGAACGCGCGTAGCACCGTTATCTACGGTCGCGGAGTTCCATAATCGGCGCCGTGTACCCTTGTCCGCTCGAGAACGTGAACTGAGACCTGGCAACGTTCCATACTACGGGGCCAGCGGCATATTTGGAAATGTAAACGAAGCGATATTCGATGAACCACTGGTGCTGGTGGGAGAAGACGGCTCTGTTATAAATGCCGATGGCACCCCTGTTGTTCAATACATTTGGGGGCCAGCATGGGTCAACAACCATGCACACGTTCTGACGGGCATCGGAGTTTCCACGGAGCTTCTGTACCTCGCAATCGCAAGGGCACAGGTCGCGACGCTGGTCACCGGGGCAGTGCAGCCCAAGATCAACATGGGCAACCTGAAGCGACTAGCGCTGGAGTTGCCTGCAAGGAACGTTGACAGGTTGGAGACAATAGTCGGTGCGGAGACGGCTTTAAAGCGCAGAGCGGTTGAGGAGAAAGAAACCTTGGCCGCCACCCGGGATACACTCCTCCCCCAGCTCATGTCTGGCAAACTGCGAGTCAAGGACGCGGAGAAGGTATTGGAGGACGCGGGAGTGTGAGGTCGGACGCGCCAGCCCGACCAGCGACTCTGACACAGAAGCAGGATTCACACAACATTTTAAATGACCACCGGTCCAACAGGGGGAACAACCGTGACAGCAGGAACACCAGCAGTAGCCTTTTCCGAAGCTGACTGGGAGGGCATGGCCCTTGAGCTCTTGGCCGAGCCACTCGGCTGGCGGCCCTTGCCGGGGCAGGACATCGCTCCCGGATCGGACGAGCGGGAGACATGGGATGAACTGCTGATCCGGCCGCGGCTGCTCGCCGCCCTCCAGCGGTTCAACCCTACTGTTCCCGCCCAATACCTGCAGCAGGCACTCGCCGAGATCGCCGCTCCGGAATCGATCGACGCCATTGCCGAAAACCACCGCATCCACAACTACCTCGTGAATGGGTACCGGCTCAGTTACATCGACTCGGACGGTAACGAAGCCAACCCCACCATCCACCTGCTGAGCAGGGACCCCGACCAGAACGACTGGCTCGCCGTCAATCAAGTCACGCTGGTGCAGGGGGACTATAAGCGTCGCTTCGATGTCGTGCTCTACTGCAACGGCATGCCTGTGAGTGTCATCGAACTGAAGAAGGCAGGCAGCGCCACGGCTGACGTGGCCGCGGCGCATGCGCAGCTACAGACTTATCTTCGGGAATTTCCCATGGCGTTCCGCTTCTGTGTGTTCACGCTCGCATCAGATGGTATCCAAGCAAAGTACGGCACTCCGTTCACTCCCCTCAACCACTTCTCGCCATGGAATGTGGACGATGATGGTCGGCCGATCGCACCAGGCTACATGGAGGCCGGCGTCGCCGTCACGGCCCTGGAGACCGCCCTTTACGGTTTGTATAACCAAGAGCGTTTTCTGCAGTTAGCCCGTAACTTCACTGCGTTCGACGGTGGCCCGGAAGGGCTATTGAAGCGCATCGCGAAGCCGCACCAGTACTTCGCCGTCACCAAAGCCGTCGGCAGCACCGTTCAAGCAGTGGAAAGCAACGGCAAAGCAGGCGTCGTCTGGCACACACAGGGCTCTGGCAAGTCAATGGAGATGGAGCTCTACGCCAACCTGGTGGCACGGCATCCGAAGTTGAAAAACCCGACGGTCGTGGTGATCACGGACCGAAACGAGCTCGACGGCCAGTTGTTCGAGGGCTTTGATAGGAGCCTGCTGCTGGCCGAGTCGCCACAGCAGATCCGGAAGCGCTCTGAACTGCGGGAGGAACTTACTAACCGTGCGACCGGCGGTATCTACTTCACTACCCTGCAAAAGTTCGGGCGCAGCAAAGCCGAAAAAGATGCCGGCGCCGAGCACCCGCTGCTTTCCAACCGACGCAACATCATTGTGGTTGTTGACGAGGCGCACCGCTCGCACTACGACGACCTGGACGGATACGCCCGGCACCTGCGCGACGCACTCCCCCATGCCACGTTGATCGCCTTTACCGGAACGCCGATCTCCTTTGATGACCGGAACACGCAGGAAGTCTTCGGCGATTACATCGACGTGTACGACCTCACCCGGGCGGTGGAGGACGGCGCCACGGTGCCCGTGTACTTTGAGCCGCGGCTCATCAAGGTGGGACTCGCGTCCGACGTGACAGAAGAGGTCCTCGATCAGGCAGCCGACGAGGCCACCCTGGGCCTGGACGATACTGAACGAGCGCGACTCGAGGCGAGCGTCGCCGTCGTGAACGCCGTGTACGGTGCGCCGCAGCGTATCGCTGCGTTGGCGGAAGACTTGGTGGCGCATTGGGAGAACCGGCGCGAACGCATGCGCAAGTTCATTGAAGCGCCAGGCAAGGCGATGATCGTGGGCGGCACACGTGAAATTTGCGCGAACCTCTACTCCGCTATCGTGGCGCTGAGGCCTGACTGGCACTCGGATGACCTTGCCAAGGGAAAGATCAAGGTGGTGTACTCCGGTAACGCCACCGATGTTCCCCCGGTGTCGGATCACGTGCGACGCGACTCGGCGAATGCGACGGTAAAAGAGCGGCTTAAGGACATTGACGACGAACTGGAGCTCGTCATCGTCAAGGACATGATGCTCACCGGTTACGACTCACCGCCCCTGCACACGTTGTACCTGGACCGGCCCCTGAAGGGTGCGCTGTTGATGCAGACCCTGGCCCGTGTAAACCGCACCTTCCGCGGCAAACAAGACGGCCTGCTTGTGGCCTACGCTCCGCTGGCTGAGAATCTAACCCAGGCGTTGGGCGAGTACACGAAAGATGATCAGGCGAACAAGCCAGTCGGCAAGAACCTAGATGAAGCGGTTGGGCAGACGGTGCTGCTGGTCGAAGAACTCCGTGGGATGGTCTCCGGATACGACTGGAAATCCGTGCTGAAGAAGGGCGGCCCGCGGGCTTTTGTCAGCGCTGCGACGGGCGCGGCTAATTATCTGCGAAGCCCGGAGACACCGGGTAATAAGCCAGCCGAGGGCGAAGAAACGCTGGCCTCAAAATACCGTCGGTACTCCGGCCAGTTGTCACGGGCGTGGGCGCTGAGTTCCGGCTCGGATACCTTGGCCGAACTGCGGCCCGAAATCCAGGTCTACGAGGAGACTCGGATCTACATGGCCAAGTTCGACGCCGCAGATCGACAGGCCAGCGGTGAGCCGGTCCCGGAAGAGATCCAGCGGCTGCTGGGCAACCTAGTGGCGTCCGCAACCTCTTCCGGCGAGGTCCTGGACATCTACGAAGCAGCCGGCATGCCGAAGCCGTCGCTGGACGACCTGACGCCGGAATTCATGGCCAAGACCCAGAACGCCCGCAACCCGCAGCTGGCAATTGAGGCACTGCGAAAGCTCATCGCTGACGAGTCAGCCGTCGTGACGCGAAACAACGTGATTCGCCAGCGGGCCTTCTCGGAACGCATTACCGAGCTGATGCGGAAGTACACCAACCAGCAGCTGACATCGGCGGAGGTCATCGCTGCGTTGGTGGAGCTGGCACGCGAAGTCGCGGCCGAGGGCAACCGAGGCGCTCATTTCACGCCCCCTCTAAACTCGGACGAGCTGGCTTTCTATGACGCTGTGGCCTCCAACGAGTCTGCCGTGGAGATACAGGGCGAAGGCGTGCTCGCCGATATCGCCCGCGAGCTGCTGTCAGTGATGCGCCGGGACGTTCGGACCGATTGGACGGTGCGTGATGACGTCAGGGCAAAACTTCGTTCCTCGATCAAGAGGCTTCTGGTCCGTTTCGGGTACCCGCCGGACAAGCAGCCTGAAGCGATCAAACTGGTGATGGAGCAGATGGAGTCTATGGCGCCTCGGTTTGCGGAGGCACGGCTTTAGCTGGAAGCTACGCCGGCGTGGTCGTTGAGGTGCCTTCTGGCCGATACGCTGGAATCATCAGGCACGAGCCTGCTGTGCCGTTAACGAACGAAAGACCCGAGTGCAATCGGGTCTTTGTTCAGCGCGGTGCGCTCATTGGTGCGGTCAGAGGGTCATATCCTCAAATCCGAACACTTTGAGTGTATGGCCCTACGCACGTAGGGCGCAACGTTGTTGTGCCCACAGACACGTGCAGGCCGTGCCCTGTTCCTCCGGGAGGAGGTGCCGGCATGGAATCCAAACGGAAACGTGAAGAACCATGGGGCGCCTGGAACCTGGTGGTCAACATCATCCGACTAGTCGTTGATGTCGTCCGCCTGTTCTGGCACAACATCCCCTAACCGGGAGCGGTGGCCATCGGCGCAATGCTGGTGGCCACCGTCAATGTGCCATCGGCTGGTTCTACTCGGGCAACTGCCCGGCGCGTATTAGTGGGCCGATGATCGGAGCGATTGACTCCCAAACCATCAGCTTTTAGGCCCGAATCCGCCCCGTTAAGTGGGCTCAGCTAAACAATTTGGTAACAACGTGCTCACCGGGGCAAAAACCGGCCACGTTCCGCTTGATTGCAGGGCAAGAGCGGGTAATGAGATGCAACACAGCTAGGCAATTTGCACCCTCATTTGGCCCAAAAATCCGATCTCAACTCGGGTTTTCGGCCCAAAACGCGTAAAATTGAAACCCTGCCCAGAGCGGGGCAGCAGAAGTCGCAAGCAAATGACCTCCCTAGGAGAAGCCCAAATGCCCATAGACCAAAGCAAGTCCGTCTCTCCGGATGGCGCAAGGAACGCCACCGGAAACCAGGAACCGGCAGCCCCCACGGGCGCCGCAAACGCAGTAAAGAACGCAACGAAGAAAACGAAGCTTCGCCCGAAGCGCCGGCTCAAAGAGTCCGACGTTAACGTGGTGAACAAGCCGATGCTGCGCAAAGCACTCGGCGGCACGATCGTCGGCAACACCATGGAGTGGTACGACGTCGGCGTGTTCGGCTACCTCATCACCACCATGGGCCCTGTCTTCCTGCCGGAAGCAGACAAGTCCGTCCAGACACTCTTCCTTCTGGGCACCTTCGCCGCAACCTTCATCGCGCGCCCCCTCGGCGGCGTCGTATTCGGTTGGCTCGGCGACAAGGTGGGCCGCCAGAAGGTCCTCGCAGCAACACTGATGCTGATGGCGGCAAGTACGTTCGCCGTCGGCCTCCTTCCCGGTTACGCGCAGATTGGCATCTGGGCCGCCGCGTTGCTGGTGATCCTGAAGCTCATCCAGGGCTTCTCCACCGGTGGCGAGTACGCCGGTGCCACAACGTTCGTCAGCGAGTACGCCCCGGACAAGCGCCGCGGCTACTTCGCCAGCTTCCTCGATATGGGCAGCTACATCGGCTTCGCCCTCGGCGCCGCCTTGGTTTCGGTCCTGCAGCTCACGCTCGGACAGGCAGCCATGGAGGAATGGGGTTGGAGGATTCCGTTCCTGATCGCTGGTCCGCTGGGCCTTATCGCCGTGTACTTCCGTAGCAAGATCGAGGAATCTCCCCAGTTCCAGGCAACCCTTGACGCCCAGGAGGCCTCCGCCAAGGACGCCGCATCCCAGGATGCAGCTGTCGCCAAGGGACCCATTGGCATCATCAAGGCCTACTGGCGCCAGATCGTGCTGGCCATGATCCTCGCGGCCGCAGCCAACACCGTTGGTTACGCGCTGACCTCGTACATGCCCACGTACCTGACGGATTCCAAGGGCTACGACCCCGTCCACGGCACCCTGCTGACCATCCCGGTCCTGGTGATCATGGCCGTATGCATCCCGCTGACCGGCAAGCTCTCGGACCGTATCGGCCGCCGCCCCGTCTTGTGGGTAGGCGCAGGCAGCACCATCGTGTTCTCGGTGCCTGCCTTCCTTCTGATCGGCATTGGCGACATCTGGTCCACACTGGCCGGCCTTGCGCTGATCGCTTTCCCAGTGACGTTCTACATCGCCAACCTGGCTTCGGCCCTGCCGGCGCTGTTCCCGACGTCCAGCCGCTATGGCGGCATGGGTATCGCTTACAACTTCTCTGTGGCGATCTTCGGCGGAACCACGCCGTTCATCGTCCAGGGACTCATTGAGGGCACCGGCGATGACATGATGCCGGCGTACTACCTGATGGGTACGTCCATCATCGGTGCGATCGCCATCTACTTCCTGCGCGAATCGGCCCAGCGCCCCCTGCCGGGCTCCATGCCCAGCGTGGACACCCAGGCTGAAGCACGCGAGCTCGTAGCAACGCAGGACACCAACCCGCTCATCAACCTGGACGAGATGCCGTTCGACGGCCAGCCAATCGATGATGCCGTGTTTGGCAAAGGCAACAAGGACCTGACACCCGCTTAGGAACTCTTTGCCTGCAACTTCTGCGCAGCGATTCAGATAGTTCGCGGCAGCTTGCCGCCCACCGTAGCCACCAACCCCAAGGCGCTCTCCTTGGTGCTGGTGGCTACGGCTGTTAAGTGGGGTTCGACGGCGCCCGCGGCTCAGGCCTGCAGCAAGCCTTTGACTGCCTCACCGATGATCCGTGCACCCTCCGGAAAGGCGCCCGGGTTGGGTCCCGCGTAATTGAGCCTGATGTACGGGCCCTCCGGTTCAGCGGGGAACCACTCCGTGCCGGCGGCAATGAGCACCCCGGCCGCCTCGCAATCCCTGGTGAGTTGCTCGACGTCGAACCCGTCCGGCATCCGCAACCACAAGTTAAGGCCGCCTTTGGGCAGATGGCTGAGGTGCGCCTGCGGCACGTGCTCCCGCAGGCTGGTGACCAGGAGGTCGCGGCGTGATTGCAGCTGATGGCTGAGACCGCGAAGGTGGGTCTGCCACCCCGGTTGCGTGACGACGTCGAGCGCCGCCGCCTGAAGCAGTCCGCTAACGTACATCGACTCCGCGGCCTGCGCGCCCATGATGCGTTCGCGCGCCGGACCACGGGCGATGATCGCGGCCACGCGGACGGATGGCGAGACACTCTTGGTCAGCGAGCGGATATAGACCACGTGGCCGGAATCGTCCTTGGCTGCGATCGGAACGGACGGGGCGGTGATGCCGAAGTCGTGGGCCCAGTCGTCCTCCACAAGGAAAGCGCCGTGTCGCTGGACGATCCGCAGGACCTCCTCGCCGCGTTCTGCCGACCACTGCGCACCTGTGGGGTTCGCGAAGTTGGGTTGGGCGTAGAACAGGCGTGCCCCGGATTCCGCAAAGGCCCTGTCCAGCTCGTCGGGATCGGGGCCTTCCGGGCCGCTGGGGACAGGGATGACATTCACGCCGGCCTGGCCGGCGGCCAGCAGCGCGCCCCAGTAACTGGGGGACTCCACCAGCAGGGGCTGGCCGTGCCCCACCAGACCTCGGAAGATCGAGCTGAGTCCGCTCTGGCTGCCGGGAAGTACGACGACGTCGCTCGGCTGGGGCGGCGTGACGCCCACTGGCGTTGAGGTGCTGAGCTCTTGCGCGAACCATGATTGCAGCTCGGGAATGCCTTGCGCCGGCGGTCTTGAAAGGGCAGCGTCTCCGCGGGCAGACCGCGTCAGCGCCGCACGTACGAGCCGTTCGGGAAGCAATTCGCGGGCCGGGTAGCCTGAGTGGAACGCGATGACGTCGTTGGAGGCGCTGCGCATGGCGGCTGAATTCAGTGGACGCGCGGCCTTGGCTGCCCTCAGAGCGGCTGTTTGCCAGCCGTAGTCCGAAGGCCGTGCCGTGCGGTACGCCCGGACGAATGTCCCGACGCCCGGGCGGCTCTCGATCAAACCCTGGGCTGTGAGCGTCCGCAGGGCCTTTTGAACGGTGACCGGGCTTGCCTTGTGTTCAGTTACGAGTTGCCGGGTAGATGGCAGTTTAGCTCCCGGGGCCGCCCCTGCGATCCATTCCTTTACTCGCGAGACGATGAGGGAACTGCTATCGTTGTTCATGAGTCACAATAGTAGCGCTACTACTCTTTCGCGGCCAGTGGTATCCACTCCGACATCGATCGGAATCTGGTGGGGCCTCCTCGGCGTTGTTGCCTTCTCCTTCACCGTGCCGCTCACCCGCGTGGCTGTGGAGGGAATGTCTCCCCTGTTCATCGGAGCGGGCAGGGCCGTTGTGGCAGCCATCCTTGCGGCGCTGGCACTGGCCCTGACCCGGCAGCGTTTTCCACAGGGCCGCCAGTGGATCCGACTGGCCGTGGTGGCCGGCGGAATTGTGGCCGGGTTCCCTTTGCTCACCACCTTCGCCCTCACCAGCACCTCTGCCAGCCATGGCGCCGTGGTGATCGCGCTACTACCCGCAGCCACGGCTACCGCGGCGGTCATCCGGGGACGGGAACGTCCACGCCTGCTCTTCTGGATCCTTACGGCCGTGGGTGTTGTGGCCGCGCTTGTTTTCGCGCTGGTTCAAGCCGGTGGTTTCGGCTCCCTGCATTGGGCCGACCTCCTGCTGCTCGGAGCGGTCCTTGCTGCAGCCATTGGCTACGCAGAGGGAGGATTGCTGGCCCGCGAACTCGGCTCATGGCAAACCATCTCGTGGGCACTGGTGGTGGCTGCGCCAGCGATGATCGTGCTGACTCTGTTGTCTTTGGACTCCGGCATGCCGAACGCTACGCCCGTCCAATGGTTGTCCTTCGCGTACCTGGGTGTAGTGAGCATGTTCCTCGGCTTCTTCGCCTGGTACCGGGGCCTGGCCATCGGGCCCATGGCGCAGGTCAGCCAGATCCAGCTCGTCCAACCCGTCATGACCATCGCGTGGGCCGCCCTTCTCCTGGGCGAGCCGATGACGTGGACCACCGTAGTGGGTGGCCTCGCTGTCATCGTCTGCGCCGGTGCCGCTGTCCGCGTCAGGCTCAGGAAGTAGGAAGCCATGTACACACCCGCACACTTTGCCCCCTCCGCCGAAGCCGTGGAGGCGCTGCTCCAGGACGCCGGTGCCGCAAACCTCGTGACCATGTCGGAGGATGAACTGCTCGCCACGCTCCTACCGTTTGTCTACGAGCCATCGATAGGTGACCACGGTGCCCTGCACGCCCACATGGCCCGCAACAATACGCAGTGGTCCTCGCCCGTTACCGGTGAGGCACTCATGATCGTGCAGGGCAACGACGCCTACATCTCGCCCTCCTGGTATGCCTCGAAAGCCGAGCACGGCCGGGTGGTGCCGACCTGGAACTATTCCACCGCCCACGTCTACGGCGAGCTGGTGATCCATGACGACGCCGAATGGCTGGCCCGGCACGTGCGCCGCCTGTCACACCAGCACGAAGCCGCGATGCCGCAGCCTTGGACTGTGGACGAAGCACCCGAGCGGTTCATCGCCGGGCAGCTGAAGGCGATTGTCGGCGTCGAACTTGTGATCACCCGGGTGGAGGCGAAGACGAAGCTCAGCCAGAACCGGAGCGCCGCAGACGTGGCCGGGGTCATCGAGGGCTTGCGCACTGTGGGCGACCCGGCGAGCGCGGCAGATGTGGAACGGGCGCGGACCTCATAGAAGCTTCGAGGTTGAACTCGTGGCGCGCTAGGGCCGTGGCAGCGCAACTCCGTGCTTCTTCTGGAACGGGCTGGCCCCTGGAAGCTCGGGGGTGACTTCGAAGACCCGCAGCGTCTCGCCAGCGCAGGAAGCGGTCTCCGTGGTCAATTCGCCGGACACTTGGGGCCGCGGTTCAAGGTCGGTCATGTAAATGAAGCCCCACTCATTAAGAATGACCGGAGTGTCCGCCTGCACCGCTGCATTAGCGTAAACGCGGCCCTCGGCATCCACGGGCAGCGACCTGATGGCCGCTGTGAATCCGGTGGGCCAGCGCAGGTACACCTTCTCGGCACTGTTCTCAAAGGTGAAGCAGGCCCCGGCAACGGACATGTGCCCACGGACCACCCCTTCCCTTGATCCTCCCGTGCCCTCCGTTCCCTTGACGACATCGGGAGCCACCCCTCCTGAACGGTTTCCTTCGTATGTCGATACCGGAACATCCCCCATGGGTGCGACATTTATGCGTGCACGCAGGTCATCGCCGATGTCGACGGGCTCATCCGTGACCGGATTTACTGTGGTGGAGGTACGGATATTTTGAACCCGCAGCAGTGAGTGTGCTGTGTTCATCAACTGCAGACCGCCGTCACCACCCCGGGCAAAGAAGCCGAGGAACGTCATGGGTGCTTCCTTCTGGGAATCCCGCCAAAGCAGCGTTCCGCTGATCCTGTCGTCAGCTGCAGACACGTCAACCGAGGTGGTTCCCACAGCACTTGAGCCCTTCAACACCTGCCTGACGTTGACCGGTTCGATGCCGAGTTGCTGCATGCTCCCGGTGGGCAATGCTTCAACCACCAGCACTTCGTCCGCGGAGACGAACATGTCATGGAACGGCCCGGCCGGCGGAAGTTGCGCGGCGGTGGGCGTCGGAGTTGCTGCCCCGGTCCCCGTACCAGCCGGCAGCTCTATTGCCGCCGGCGGAGTGGAGGGCGGTGACTGAAGGATGGCGGGAACAAGGACTGTGGCCCCCACCACCGCGGCGGCCACCACTATGCCGCCGACCCAGCGGCGGCGCCTCACGGCCCTCCGCTGGCGGCCGATCCCGGAACCGCCGGCAAAGATGTGGGTCAGGTCCGAGTCCTGGAATGACAGGCTTCTGGCCCGGCTCCGTTCCAACTCGGACTCTGTGACATCCGAGGCAGGGTCGGCAGCGAGCAGGCGGTCCACATCCTTTGCGGAAAGCTCTTTCATCGTTGGGACTCCTGTGACTCTCGTTCGCGCTGGAGCAGGTGGCCGAGCGCTTTCCTGGCACGGTGAAGGCGCATCCGTACGGCGGTGGCCGAGGTGTTGAGGAGGTCGGATACCTCGCTCGAGGTGAATCCGTCCCAGTACGTGAGCAGTAGGACCTCGCGGTCGTCCGGCTTGAGCTGGTCCAAGGCATCCCGGACGGACGCATCTGCGTCGGTTCCGTGGTCTTGGCCCAAGTCCATGCGCTCCATGAAAAGGGAAGACAAAAGGTTGGCGGAACGTGCCGAGGACCTCATGTGATTGCGCAATACGTTATGGGCGATGCCGAAGAGGACCATGGCCGAGAGGTCTTGGTCCTCATGCGCGGACTTCTCCCACGTGATCCGAAAGACCTCGGCGCATAGGTCTTCCGCCGTGGAAGGATTCGTGGTTCGGCGACGAAAGTAGCGGTACACGGCGTCGTGACAGGCTGCATGGGCCGCCGTAAACCGCTTTTGTCTTTTCACGTCCACGCGATCCCCCAGATGCGTTTGCAAGCTCATACCCGGTTAATGTCCGGCAGCCCGGCAAGTGTAACCACGGTACGAAAGTTTCCTGCCCTACTTCGGCGGTACCGCCGGGCGCCACATCGCTACTCGTGGCCAGCGGGTCAAGCCCAACCCGGCTTCGTGCTCCATGAGGCGGGCCAGCTCGGGCCCCCAGGTGCCGGCGTCGAGCACTTCGAACCCAAGCCGACGGTAGTACGGGGCGTTCCACGGCACATCCCGGAAAGTGCTGAGGGTTTGCCGATGCATCCCATGTCCCCTGGACCATACCCGCGCCGCGTGCAGCAGTTCGCGGCCCAGGCCCTGGTGGGCATAGTCGGGGTGGACACTGACTTGCTCAACGTGGCCGGCTCCATCCACGATGTCCGCCAGGAGATAAGCCACTGGATAGTCGAGCCCGTCCACGAACACCCATGCCCGGCCAGCTACGGCATAGTGGTTCAGCTCCTCGACGGAGAGGGGCTCGTCCTCGGCGATGGAGTCCATCCCCAATGCCCGGAAAGCCTGGCCCGCGGCACGCTCGATGTCCTGCAAAATCAGGAGATCGTCCGCATGCGCGAGCCTGATCATGGCCGGCTATCCAGCGCTGGAGGTGCTTGGGCCACCAGGAATTCGTTGCGTACTTCGATCAGGTTCTGCAGGTAGCGGGCCAGCACCAGCTTCTCCACCCATCGGCCCAACGGACCGAACGGTGCGGCAAACTCCACAGTGTCCACCATGAGTGTCCCGCTTCCGTCGGGCCGGAACTCGTGCGTGTGGCGGAGGTACTTGAAGGGGCCCTTCACCTGTTCGTCCGAGAACGACGCCGGTGCCTCCATCCGCGTGATGCGGCTGGTCATGCGGAACCGGACGCCAAGGTGCCACGCCTGCCAGGTGACAGTCTCACCTTCGGAGATCAAACCAGTGGTGACACCGTCCACGGCCTTCTCGCGGCTCTTGGTCATGGACCCCACGTGGGCGTCAATGTTGCGGGCGAGATCGAACAACTCCTGCGGCGGCATGGCGGAGCGGGTGCGGCAGACGAAAGCGACGGGCATACCTCGATCTTCCCAGACCATGCGGGGTGCGTGTGCCCTATCCCGCTACGGCTTGTGACCGGGCTAATGGCGGGGTGCTGGTCATCCTGATAATTTTCAAGGGAGTCCCTCGATGATTGGTGGTGTTTCCCCGTGCCCGCAATCATCGCCCATGCCCGCGAACTACACCGGCTGGGCCCTGCCAACAACGATCGCCTCTCGGCTGTACGTGTTGCCCTCAGTGTCGCGGTGCCGGGACTGTTCCTTATCCTCATCGGCCGCCCGGACCTCATGATGTACGCCGTGTTTGGTGCTCTGACCGGGATGTACGGGCGCAACGAGGCACATCAGCTCAGGCTCAAGCACCAGTCCCAAGCGGCCCTGTTCCTGGTGGGTGGGCTTTCCATCGGCGTGTTCCTGTCCGTCAACCACATCCACTCCTGGTGGTTGGTCCTCGTGGCCACCGTGTTCGCCGGCGCCGGTTCCCTCTATGCGGACGCCGTGCGCCTCAGGCCCATAGGACCGTTCTTCGGCATCCTCGCATTGGGCGCCTGCGCGTCCGTGCCCACCAATGTTCCCTGGACGACGGCGGTACTCATCGGGGCTGCATCCGCCGGCTTTTCCTTGCTGGTTGGCTTCGCCGGCTGGTTCCGGCACCGCGCGTGGGAGGCTGGCGCTGCCCGCGATGTTCCCGTCCTCCGCGGCCCGCTGCGTCAGGCAGCGCTGGTCCATGCTGCGCGCTATTCCCTCGCGGTAAGTGCCGCCGGGGCCATCGGTGTCCTGAGCGGCAGTGGCCACCCGCACTGGGCCATGGCTGCCGCAGCCGTTCCACTCGCCGGCGCCGACCTCCCCAGCCGAGTCCACCGGGGCATCCACCGCATTGTGGGGACGTTCCTCGGGTTGGCGGTGGTCGCCGTCGTACTTTTCCCCGGTCCGCTATCGCCGCTTCAGTACTTCCCTGGTCAGACCGCAGTGGTCCTCGCCGTGCTGGTGGTGGTGTGCCAGTTCCCCACCGAGCTGTTCATGGCGCGGCATTACGGATGGGCCATGGTGTTCTTCACTCCCGTGATCCTGCTCATCGCCCAGCTTGCGGCACCCATGGATCCAGGCGTGCTGGTGATGGAGCGTGCCATCGAGACGTTCGTGGGAGCGGTGGTGGGCATCGCGGTGGCCGTGTTGGTTCGGGCACCGCGGAGGAGCGTTCCGCAGGGACCGCAGATTAACCCGGTCCCCCGCACCTGAAGCCAGTCACCTCCGAACGTGTCGCTTAGAAGGTGTTGGAGAATGTTGCCGTCTCAATGCCTGTGCCGCTGAACTCGTAGTACATCGTGGTGGTCCCCGCGTCGTCCACTTTGGAGACGCCGAGCAGGAACTCCAGGGCCTCCGGGTCCACAGCGGTGCTGGTGCAGCGGAATTGCCTGGTGGCCGCGTCATCTGACGAGCAGTTCCAGCCTGGCGGTTCGATCAATTTTCCTGGAATCATGTCCGCGCCGGCAGAAATCGTGAACACCACCTCGGCGGCGGCCGGCACAGTCCCTCCCTGCAGGTGGAAGGTGATGGAGACATTGGTATCCGAGGCCGTGGTACCCGGTTCTGCCGTGAACGTCGCCGTCACTGCGGGCTCCGGTGTTGGTGCGTCGGTGGCGGTAGGGGTGGGCGTGGCCGTGGGGGTTTGCGGCGGAGGGGGGACTGGCGTTGCGGAAGGACTCGGCGTTGACGTTGGGCCTGGAGCAAGGGTTGGGCCCGGAGTCGGCACCAGGGCCGGGAAGGTCGGTGGCCCTGTGGGTGCGAACGTCGGAAATAGTGGTTGCGTCGGGGACGGCGCGGGCTTTGGGAACCCGATGGGTGCTGTTTTCGTGGGCATGGGAAAGGGAAACAAGGCTGGCTTCTCGATCCCTCCGTTTGACGGCTCATCGCGGCCCGGTAGTTCGGACTCCTCGTCTTCCCCGGCTCCAGGGCCGGGCGGATCTGTGCCATGGGAAACTTGCCCACCAGAGGTAGGGTACGCCTCCGCCACAGGCGGGCCCACCGCGGCTGGTCCTCCACCTCCAAACGCCACGGCCGCGCCCACCGTCACTGCCGCGACGGCCAGCACACCTGCGCCCACTTTCAAGAAGAAGGCCATCTCCTTGTGCGGCACGCCGTGCACCAAGCCGGCGCCTGCCCCGGCGCCGGTGCCCGCCCCTGCGAGAGCTGGAAAGACGGAGGTAAACGCTGCACCTGCGACCAACGGGAAGACCACAGCCCGCATGGCTGACTGGACGTCATTGAGATCCAGGAGCAAGGCAGTGCACTTGGGGCAGTTCTCAAGATGTGCCTGAACCCTGTCCTGGCTCTTCCGGTTCAGCCCGTCCCGGGAGTACGCGCCCAACTGGGTTGAGTATTCCTCGCAGTCTTCCCCTGCCGAGGACCTGATGTGGTTCTGAAGGTAGGCCTGGCGCAGGCGTTCCCGTGCGCGGAGGGCAAGGGAGGAGACTCCATTGGGAGTCAGGCCAAGCAGCGGCGAAACTGCAGCGGGCTTCAGCCCCTCGATGTCCACGTACCAAAGGACTTCCTGCCAACGGGCAGGAAGAGAGCGGAACGCCTGGGCCACCGCTGTTGATTCGAACGCAGCCAGGGCTGGATCATCATGGGCAATTGCCGAATCCAACACGTAAGACTCAGATGTTGGGCGCGTACGGGTCGCCGCCCTGTTCATGAGGTGGGCCGTTCGCCGGACCGCGGTCAGAAGGTACGCGCGGAAAAAGGTATCAGGTCCCTTCCCCGCGGCCAGGGCCTGGTAAACAGAGGCGAAAGCGTCAGCCACAACATCGTCCACGTCAGCGAAGTTGTCCAGTTGCGCTGCGGCCACCGTTTGGGCAATGGAATGGTGCCGCCCATAGAGCGTCTCGAACGCAGCTTTGTCCCCCGAACGGACCTGCAGGACCAGTTCCATGTCGCTGTCCGCCATGGCGACGGCACCGCCGTCGTGCGTTCCGCGCCGCCCCTTGCCCCCCATTGGAGCCGATTCGCCCATGCCGCTACCCGCTTCGGACACGGCATCATACGCGGGCAAACAAGACCTTCGTGAGGCCTGCATGCGGGACCACGCTGCTGTAGCCCCAGTGCGGCAGCCGCGCCCGGTGCCACATTCCAGCCCCAGCCTAAGGCCCGGAACCGATCAAGTGAACACCATCGGACCGGGTTTTACGTCGATGGCTCCAGTGGCCGACGAGGTGGGCCGGACGTGAGCTTGGCTGGCAGGATGCGGGCGAAGAAGCTGACCACCTTGTACCTGCGCGTCGGTATGGAAACGCCTCTGCCTTCGGCGTTGTCCTCCAGCCCTTCGCGCACCACTCGTTCGGCTGTGAGCCACAGGAATCGGGGAGCCACGGACTTATCCATGCCCATGCGATCGTGGAACTCGGTGTGGGTGAAACCCGGGCAAACCGCGGTGACCTGCACTCCGGATTTCGCGTAGGTGATGTTGGCCCACCGGCTGAACGTCACTTGCCAGGCCTTGGCAGCAGAGTAGGTGCCCCTGTTGGCGAACGCTGCCACGCTGGCGACGTTGATGATCCGGCCCTTCCCCCGTGCCAGCATCACTTCGAGCGCAGCGTGGCACAGCTCCATGGGTGTCTGGACGTGCAGCCGAAGGTGTCGCCGTTCCTCATCCAGGCCGTTCCTTTCGAATGACTTCAACAACCCGATGCCGGCGTTGTTGACCAGCACGTCCACCGGACGGCCAGCGTCCCGCAACCGGTCCGCCACTGCCGAAACCCCGACGTCGGTGGTCAGGTCCGCGGACAGGACCTCCGCCGAGATACTGAAGTCGCGTTCAAGCTCTTCTGCCGTTTCCTTCAGGCGTTCTTCGTCGCGGGCTACCAGGACCAGGTGGTGGCCGGCTTCGGCGAGTTGGCGGGCGAATTCCGCACCGAGCCCGGCGGTGGCCCCAGTGACCAAGGCGGTGAGTTCATTGGCTCGTGTCGTCATGCGCCAAGACTAGTCCCCTCCCCGGCCCGCGCCGGGATGGCACCTCATGACGATACGGCCGAGGAGGATTGCCACTAACAGGAACGTCGGTGCGTAAGATGGTTTTGAAACGATGCAAAGCCGCAAAGGATTTCCATGGTCAACGACGCCCCATCCCTGCAGGAGCCACTGGTCCTCAACAACAACGGCGCCTGGTGCTGGTTCCAGGATGAGCGGGCACTCATCGACCCCGCCAACAACTCGCTGCTGGTCGGGTCGGTTGCCGCACCGGAGGGCCCGGGAGGGCTTGAACGCGGGGGCAACATCGAAGTCGCTGTCCTGGATCTTGCTACCGGCGAGTGCAGCATCCACGTCCTCCACGAACGCCTGGAGGCCGATGACCACAATGCGCCGGCTCTCCTGATCCGGCCGGATGGCCGTTACGTGGCAATGTACGCCAAGCACAAGACGGACAACTACTCACTGTGGCGGGTTTCCACCCGCCCGCACGACGCTTCCGCATGGGAACCGGAGCAGCAGTTCGATTGGACTGAGCTGGCGGACGGCCGCGGTGCCACCTACTCCAATCTGCACCGGCTCGACGCCGAAGAACGGGTCTATAACTTTGTCCGCGCCATCAACGACGACCCCACACTGCTGGTCTCCGACGATGACGGCAGCACCTGGAGCTACGGCGGCAAGCTCTTCACCCGCCCGAAGATCGGCTATGTCAACGGCTACACCCGGTACGTGTCCAACGGCGTTGACCGCATCGACCTCATCACCACGGACCACCACCCGCGCGACTTCAACAACAGCATCTACCACGGCTACATCCAAGGCGATGGGCTCCACGACGCCGGGGGGACCGTGGTTGGCAAGCCCGTCATCGGTTCGGCCGGCGTCAACCAGATGGCCCTCACCACCGTTTTTGAGGCCGGGATGACGCTCGACGGCGACACCCTCACCCATGGCTGGACTACTGACCTTCGCCGGCAGGGCAAGGAACTTGCCGCGATCGTCACCTGCCGGGCCAACGACGTGAACGGTCCGCTGCAGCGGGAGCAAATGCTCGACGTCGACGATCACCGCCTGCTGTACGCCCGCTTTGATGGGGTGCGCTGGGAACTTCATCCGCTCGCCGTCGCCGGTGCGGGCCTGCTGCCGCACGAGCAGGACTACACAGGGCTGGGCGCCGTGGACCCCAACAACCTGGACCGGGTGTACATCTCCACGCCGGTAGATCCACGGACGGCTGTTGCTACCGCGCACTACGAGATCTACCGCGGTGTAACTTCCGACGCCGGAGTGAGCTGGACGTGGGAAGCCGTGACCGAAGACTCCTCCGTGGACAACCTCCGCCCGATGGTGGTGCCCGGCGACCCTTCGGTGCACGCAGTGTGCTGGTTCAGGGGATCAATGAAGTCCTCGCAGGCCTATGAGACCGAGGTGGTACTGCGCCTGACTAGGCGAACTTAGCCAACGGGTTCGCCAGCCGGCCTGCCATCTGGAGTCCTCCGGAGGGATCCGAGATGTCCAGCATCTGCTGGTTGTTCCGCAACTGCAGGCGGTTGAGGCATGACAGTTCGAAGTCGGCCGCGAAGAGATCGTGCATGGCGAACTGGTCTGCAAGCTCCGGGTGGCGCTGCTGGTATTCGCGGAGCACGGCAGCTGCGGTTCCCCAGAACTCGTCCTCGCGCAACGTCCCGTCCTCCACAAGGATGGCCCCGAGGAAGCGGAAGATGCAGTCGAACACGTCCGTGAAGATCGCCAGGACCATTTCCTCGGCAGGGATCTCGGCCTTCACGCGGGAGACCTCCTCCGGCAGTTCCAGCCTGTCCCCCATGACCACGATTTCCTCGGCGATGTCCTTCATGATTGCGCGGACCGGCACACCGTCCTCGAGGATCAGGATCACGTTTTCGCCGTGGGGCATGAACGCGAGCTCGTACTCGTAGAGGCAGTGGACCAGTGGCACCAGGTAGGCCTCGAAGTAGCGGCGAAGCCACTCTGTGGGTGCCAGGCCTGAACGTTCAATCAGGGACGTGACCACGGAGTTCCCGGCCCCATCAACGTGCAGCAGCGATGCCATGGTGGCCAACTGCTGGCCGTCCTTGAGCAGCGGAAGGGGACTTTCCCTCCACAGCGCCGAGAGCATCTTCCGGTAGGGAGAGCCCTTGGCGGAGGCGGCCTCGTAGTAGTGGTTGTGGTAACCGATGGCTGCTGATTCGCGGATCATGGCCAGGCCCCGGTTCTGGAGCTCCCGGTCTTGTCCGATCAGTTCCTGCAGCCAGTCGTTGATGGCCGGCGTCGCTTTCATGTACTGCGGGGACAAGCCACGCATGAAGCCCATGTTCAACACGGACATGGCCGTCTTGACGTAGGCCTTCTCCGGGTAGTCGGTGTTGAAGAACGTGCGGATGGACTGCTGCGCCTGGTAGGCGTCCTCCCCGGCTCCGAGGTGGACAATGTGGCGCTGGGCGATTTCTGCCGCGAACGTCACGGTGAGTTTGTTGTCCCACTGCCAGGGGTGGACTGGCATGAGCAGGTAGTCCTCGGGGTCCAGTCCGGATGCGGAGAGTTCAGCGTTGAACCAATCAAGCGTGGCTGGTCCGAGTTCGGCTTCAAAATGGGTCCGGTAATCCAGTCCTGCGCTGGACGTGAACACCGCCTTGCTGCGGTGCACCGCGATCCACTGCAGCTTCACCGTGGCACCCGTTTCCGGCGCGAAGGCGTGGTAGTCGGCAATCCCGAAGCCCAGCCGGCCATTGTTGGCCACGAAGCAAGGGTGCCCCTCGGTCATGCTGTGTTCGATGGCCTGGAAGTCGGCAGCGCGGTCAGCCCCGCCAGTGATGCCCGCAGCCAACTGGGCTGAGCTGAACGGTTTGCCCTGCTTGTACGCGTGGCTGGCCAGCGTACTGCTGATTTCCTCCAGATAGACAGGCAGCATTTCCTGGCGGATGGCCAGTGCCTCATGGAACTCGGCGATGAAGTCCAAAGCGTCCACCGGCAATTCCTCGCCGTCACGCAGCTTCACGATGGATTCCGCGGAGACGGACCAGTGCTCCAACTGCAGGAGGCGCGCCCGGAAGCGGTACTCAACGGTGTCGTCGTCGCTCACCACCTTGTAAAGGCCGACGCCGGCGCCCTCCTCCCGGATCAGCTCCGGGACCAGGATGCGTTCGTGCGAGAACTCGGCGATGGCCTTGCGGACCAGGTGCCTGTTGGCAATGGCCCAGCGTTCAGGGGTCAGGTGGGACACGGAATCAATGGCGGTGGTAGTCGCGTTGTCGGCAGTGGTGGTCACAGGGATTCTCCTCTGGTCGCCGCGACAGGCGCGGCCAGAATCGGGGTCAGGGTTGCGAGGAAATCCTCGCGCGTGCAGAAGCTCAGCAGGCCCTGCTTGTGGTCTTCGGCGGGATCGACGGCGGGAAGGGTCACCACGCCATGCGGACGGAAGCCCACTTTTTCGTTCAGGACATGGATCTTGTGGTTCCGGGCGTCAGGCTCGACGACGACCCGCAGGGTTTCCGCGTCAGCGAACAGTTCGGCCATCACGGCCTGCATGACGGACGTAGTGAACCCAGGCTGCGGTTCGCCGGATGGCGGGGATACCAGGAGGTGCATACCCACATCACCGGGCTGGACCTCGTAGACGTCCGCCAACGGCGATAACTCGGGACGGTACCGCTCCATCAGGAAGGCGGGAACGCCGTCGTCGAGCCCCAGGAACGCTTGGTGATGGCCCGAATCCGAGATCTTCGTGTACTCCTCCACAACATCCTGCTCACTGGCGGAAACCATGCCCCAGAACCGCGCGTACTCCTGGCTGACCCAGCTGTGGAGGACAGGTGCGTCCGTCACTGGATCGACGGGCCGGAAGGTGAAGCTCATACGGTTGCCCCCACTGCATCCGGAAGCGCTGCGGCCACGGGAGCGGGAGCGCCGAACTGTTGGAAGGCGATGCTGCGCTCGATCGGGTAGACCTCGCGGCCCGTGATTTCGCGCAGGATGCAGGAGTTGCGATAGGCCGCCATACCGAGGTCCGGGGTGACGAAGCCGTGCGTGTGCAGCTCCGCGTTCTGGACGAAGATTTCGCCGGGTTCGACGCCGGTCCCATAGTTGCGCTCGACGTCGAAACGGCCCTTGGAATCACGGCGGATCCGGTCCTGGATGCCGGCCAGGAAGGCGGGCTCCTTGTAGGTATAGCCGGTAGCGAGGACGACGGCCTCGGACTCCAGGCTGTAGTCGCGGCCGTGTTCCTCGTGGTGCAACTGGAGGGCGTGGGTACCAGTGGTGGGGTCCCACTCTGCGGCGGTGAGGGACGAGTGCGTGTGCAACTGCGTATCCACCATGCCGGAGAGGCTCTTGGTATAGAGGAGATCGTAAATGTCGTCGATCAGGTCCGAGTTGATGCCCTTGTACAGGTTCTTCTGGCTCTTGATCAGGGAATCCCGCTGCCCGCCCGGGAGCGAGTGGAAGTAGTCCACGTATTCCGGGGAAGTCATCTCAAGGGTGAGCTTGGTGTATTCCAGCGGGAAGAAGCGGCCGGAACGGGTCACCCAGTTGAGCTGGTAGCCGTAGACGTCGATTTCCTGAAGCAGTTCGTAATACAGCTCCGCGGCGCTCTGGCCGCTGCCCACGATGGTGATGCTGCGCTTGGACTGCAGCTCACTCTTCCTCGACAGGTAGTCGGCGTTGTGGAGGACAAGTCCGCCGGCTTCGACTATCCCCGCGCAGGAGTCCGGAACATACGGGGACGTGCCAGTGCCAAGGACCAGTTTGCGGGCGCGAAGCACCTCAGCGCCGTCCGGGCCCTGCACCGAAAGGCGGTATACGCCGTCGTCGTACGCCACATCCAGCACATCCGTGCTAAAACGAACGGATTCAAGCTGGCCGGCCACCCACTGGCAGTACTGGTTGTACTCGGCGCGCAACGGGTAGAAGTTCTCCCGGATATAGAAGCGGTACAGGCGGCCTGTCTGCTTCAGGAAGTTCAGGAACGAGAACGGCGACGTCGGGTCGGCAAGCGTCACGAGGTCCGCCATGAACGGGACCTGCAGGTGCGCGGGCTCCAGCATCATGCCAGGGTGCCAGTCGAAGGACTCACGGCGGTCCAGGAACACGCAGTCCAGGTTCTCCACCGGTTCGCTCAGCGCGGCCAGGCCCAGGTTGAAAGGCCCGACGCCGATTCCGGCGACGTCGTAGATCCTGCCGTTGTCTTGGGTGCTCACGCTGCAGCCTCCGTGGTGTCCGCAAGCAGGCTGTGGCCCGTCCGGCGGATAAGTTCGATGATTTCCTGGATGTCCCTCAGGCTCGCCTCGGCGTTGAGGAGGGTGAATTTGAGGTAGTGGCGGCCAGCCACCTTGGTGCCGGCAACCACGGCCTCACCGGAGGCGAAGATGGCTGCGCGGATGGCCGGGTTGAGGACGTCTGCAGCATCGTCGTTAAGGGTCGCGCCATCAACCAGCGGGCGGTAGCGGAACACCAGGGTGCTCAACTGGGGCTCGGCGGCGAGCTCGAATTCGGCGTCGTCAGCCAGCAGCGTCCCCACCCGGGCAGCGAGGTCGATCGCTTCATCGAACAGGGCGCCGATCGCGTCGGCACCCATAATGCGCAGCGTGAGCCACAGCTTCAGGGCGTCAAAGCGGCGGGTGGTCTGGATGCTCTTGTCCACCTGGTTGGGGATCTCGGCCTTCGCGGCGCTCTCCGGGTTGAGATAGTCCGCGTAATAGGTGACGTGGCCCATCATGGAGCCGTTGCGGACCAGGACTGCGCTGGAGCTGACCGGCTGGAAGAAGGTCTTGTGGAAGTCGACGGTAACGGAGTCCGCAAGGTGGATCCCGTTCAGGAGGTGGCGATGGCGGCCGGAAACGATGAGTCCTCCACCGTAGGCGCCGTCCACGTGCAGCCAGGAATCGTAAGCACGAACCAAGGCGGCCATTTCGGACAGCGGGTCAACCGAACCGAAGTCCGTTGTCCCGGCAGTGGCCACTACCGCCATCGGCACCAGTCCGGCGTCGTGCGCTTCGGCCAAAGCAGCCGCAAGTGCGGTGGGGTCCATGCGGTGGTCTTCGGTCGTGGGCACTGCAATAACGGCGTCGAAGCCCAGGCCCAGCATGGACGCGGACTTCTGAATGCTGAAGTGGCTGTCCACGGAGGTGAAGATCCGGAGCCGGTCCAGCAGGTGCGGCAGGCGCGCGTCCCCCTTCGCGGCCCGCAGCTTGGCAACGGCATGGTTGCGGGCAATCAGCAATGCCTGGAAGTTGGACTGGCTGCCACCCGAAGTGAACACGCCGTCGGCATCGGCGTCGAAACCGATGCGCTCTGCGGTCCAATCGATGAGTCGGCGCTCGATCATGGTGGCTCCGGCGCTCTGGTCCCAGGTGTCCAAGGAGGAGTTCACGGCCGAGAGCACCGCTTCGCCAACCAACGCGGGAATGACCACCGGGCAGTTAAGGTGCGCGGCGTAGCGGGAATCGTGGAAGTAGATGGCGTCCTTGAGGTAGAGCTCGTCCAGCTCCTCGAGGGCGGCGGCTGTGTCCGGCAAGGGACGCTCAAGATCGACGGCACCCACCTTGGCCTTCAGTTCAGCATGCCCGACGCCGGTGAACGGCTGGGTGGTCCGCTGGACTTTGGTAGAGACAGCATTGACTCCTTGAAGAACCTGCGCGACGTAGCTGGGCGAATTTCGTGCGTTGAACAGCTGGTTGGTGGCAGCGAGGGCCAGTTCCACCTTGGAGCCAAAATCCTGCTCCTGAGCGATCCGCTCTTCGACACTAGGTGACGTCACGTCAGCTTCCTTCCATTGCGTTGGGGCGCTTATTAGCAAAGGCAAGCCTTACTTAGGCAAGCCTTTCCGTCAAACTTTTGTGACCTATTTCGCTTAGAAGGCGGTTTCTCGCGCTTGTACCGCCCGGTAGCGCGTCATTGACTTTTCTTCGGGCCCTCTTGGGTGCAAAATATGGCACTCTTTTCGGCCACGGAGTGTCGCCCTCGGGCCATGTGCTGGGCCCCGCCTCCCAGGGGGCATGGAGTAGTAGAGTGCAAGGACTATCCACTGCCAACGGTTGGGGGACCACATGAAGGACCACGTTCACGAGCGCATCGGCTTCCGCGAAATCGACGAACATGGCAACGCCGTGCAGGCCGTCAGTCCCCATGTGCCGGAGACCGCAGGCCCGGAACGCAAGCGCTTCCCGGTCAACCCGTTCATCATTGCGTTGTGGGTTCTGGACGCCGGCCTTGCGTGGTTCGGAATGTGGGCACTTACTGCGGCGATGAGCGCGGTTGCGGGTCCTATACCAGTCCAGTCCGCCGAGTCGGCCCAACTGAACTTCATGATCTTCTCCAACGCACCATATGCGCTCTTGGGCTCCATCCTGATCACCGCTGCTCTCCTCTTGTGGCACGCGGTTCAGTGGCAAAAAAAGTGGCCGACCAGGTAGTAGATACCCGATCGGCCGCGCCTTCCTGGTTCCAGTTACAGGACCGTGGCCCCCAGAACGCACTTAAGCGCCGTGGCAGGCCTGGTCACCTCTGCGTTCGCGACCCAGTCAAGGGCCTCGCCTGCTGCGGCGTCCTCGAAGGTCTGCTCACCCCGGGCCAGGACGGCCGAGGTTGTCGGATCCACCCAGCTGACAGTGATCTTGACCGTGCCTTTGGTTCCCTCAGGAGGAGTCACGGTCCCCTTTGCCGTCACCTTTCCAGGCGCTGTATCGCAGGAGGTCATCTTGGTGGCCCCAATGATGCCCGTGCCGGGGTTGGCCGGTCTTGCCTCGCCTGTCGTAGCGGCCTGGGTTGTCGTTGACGACGGCGGCGTCCCCGCCTCGCTGCTTGAGGACGACGAGCAACCTGCAAGTGCAGTTGCAGAAACAAGCACCCCCGCAATACACGCGACTGTCTTCTTCATGTGATGACTACCTGGTTCTTTCCAGTTTTGTGGGTTCACGTTTTTGAGTTCAAGGAAAATACGCGGCAACCGGGGTTGGGGCCCCGGGCGCCGCGCACTCTTGTCCTACGCCTCGGAACGCTGACGACGTCCAACGAGGAACAGGAACAGTCCCGAGCCAACAACCAGGAGGCTGATCGGCAGCACGGTGAGGACAACTCCCGTGTTGGCCAGTGGGCCTCCAGAGTGGTTCGGAACCACCGGCGGGAACGTCACAACAACACTTGCAGGTGGAGTGGTGACAGGGGGTCCCGTCGGAGGCGTACCCGTCACGGTCGCCGAATTGGCGACCCTGCCGGCGTTGATGTCCGCCTGGGTGATTGCGTACGTAGCCGTGGCAGTGACCATCTGGCCGGGCAGCAAGGTCCCGGCAGCACCGGGCCACACGTAAGCCAAGTCCGACAGGCCGGGCATCAAATCGTTGACAGCAACGTCCGTTATGGGCACGTTCCCAGTGTTCTTTGCCTTGAACTTATAGGTGATGATGTCACCCACTTGGGTGGGGTCTCCCACTGCTGAAGCATCCGCTGTCTTGGTGAACTCCACGCCGGAATCCGGCGTGAGCGGGGTGTCCGTTTCGCCCGGAGGAGGCCCTACCGGCGGACCGGCGGGCGGAGTGCCCGTGGTCGTGGCGCTGTTGGCGACATGGCCGGCGTCGATATCAGCCTGTGTGATCTCGTATGTTGCCGTAGCCGTCACGGTTTCACCGGGCATCAGGGTCCCTGCAACACCAGGCCAAGTGTAGGTCAACGCCGAGAGACCAGCCAGCGGATCGGTAATGGACACGTTGGCGAGCTTCACGTTGCCGGTATTCCTGGCCGTGAAATCGTAGGTGATCACGTCACCCACCTTCGACGGCCTGTCGATTGCCGGTGCCACAGCGGTCTTGCTGAACTCCATCGCAGGAGCCGTGATCAGCGCGGTGTCCGTTTCGCCCGGAGGAGGCGTGACGGCGGGACCCGTCGGCGGGGTGCCAGTGGTCGTGGCGCTGTTGGCGACATGACCGGCGTCGATATCAGCCTGTGTGATGGCGTACGTTGCCGTAGCCGTCACGGTTTCACCGGGCAACAGGGTCCCTGCAACACCAGGCCAGGTATAGGTCAACGCAGACAGGCCAGCCAGCGGATCGGTGATGGCAACATCCTTCAACGTGACGTTTCCGGTGTTCTTCGTGGAGAAGGCGTACGTGATCACGTCGCCAGACGTTGAAGGGTCCTGGACTGCCGAAGCGTCTGCAGACTTGCTGAACTCCATCGCCGGCTTCGGGGTCAACGGGGTATACGTCGTTCCGGGCGGCGGGGTGACTGGCGGACCGGTGGGTGGAGTGCCAGTGGTCGTGGCGCTGTTGGCGACATGGCCGGCGTCAATATCAGCCTGCGTGATCGCGTACGTTGCGGTGGCAGTCACTGCCTGGCCGGGGAGGAGCTCGCCCGGGGTGCCCGGCCATGCGTAAGTGAGCGGTGAGAGACCCACCAGCGGATCATCGATGGCCACGTTGGTCAACGCAACGTTCCCGGTATTCGCGGACGTGAACGTGTAGGTCATCAGATCGCCCGCAACAGAGGGATTCTGAATCGCTGAAGCCTCAGCAGTCTTGCTGAATTCCATGGCCGGACCAGGAGTCAACGGAGTATCGGTTCCTGCGGGCGGCGGGGTGACTGGCGGACCGGTGGGTGGAGTACCAGTGGTCGTGGCGCTGTTCGCGACGTGGCCGGCCTCAATGTCAGCCTGTGTGATCGCGTATGTTGCCGTGGCCGTGACGGCCTGGCCGGGGAGCAGTTCGCCGGGAGTTCCCGGCCACGTATAAACCAGCGCCGAGAGACCGGCCAGCGGATCATCGATGACCACACCCGTCAGTTTCACGTTCCCGGTGTTCGCGGACGTGAACGTGTAGGTCATCCGGTCACCCACAACCGACGGATTCCGGATGCCGGAAGCGTCGGCTGACTTGCTGAACTCCATGGCCGGACCAGGTGTCAACGGAGTATCGGTTGCTGCGGGCGGCGGGGTGACTGGGGGACCTGTCGGAGGATTACCCGTGGTGGTTGCCAGGTTGGCTATATGACCCGCGCCAATGTCCGCCTGGGTGATCGCGTAGGTCGCCATGGCGGTGACGGTCTCCCCGGGCAGCAATGTACCCGGCGTGCCCGGCCAGGTGTAAGTCAGTGCGGACAGGCCATCCAGCGGGTCATTAATGGTGACGCCGGTCAGCGGCACATTTCCGGTGTTCCTGGACGTAAAGGTGTACGTGATCCGGTCACCCACAACCGACGGATTCCGGATGCCGGACGAGTCGGCGGACTTGCTGAACTCCATCTCCGGTGCCGGGACGGCGGTGTTGGTGAGCACGCAGCTGATATCGGCGCCGGCAACGGGCACCAGATCCAGCGAACCATCAAAAGCATCACCGTTGGGCAGTTCGGCCTGCAGCCCGTTGGCGTCGAGGCACGTGATGGCACTGTCATAGCTGGCCAGGTTGGCGCCACCCGACTCGGTCAGGAAGTAGGTGGCGTTTGCGTTGGCCACGTATTCGCCGGTCATGCCCGTACCGGCAGTAACGGTGGAACCCGTACCCGTGGTGGTCGCGTTGGCGGTGTTGCTGACAATCGGTCCTGTGGCTGAACCCGTACGGATTTCAACGGTGAATTGATCCGAATCCAGCAGTCTCGGGGCGTCCAGTGCCTTGGTCAGTTGGAGGCGAGGTGCACGAACGATGAGAGTGGCGTTTGCCGGAGGATTGAGGTTGGTCGCGATGTTGGCGGGACCGTTGACATACGTTCCTTCCTCGGCGGCCGTGACATCTACGGTGATGGTGCATGAGGTCATCCCCAACGCCATGTCACCGCCGGCGACAGAAATGGTGTTGCTTCCAGCCACCGCCGTCCGCACCAAGGGATTGGTTCCCGAGGCTTGCACACAGGTGCCCCCGATGTTGGGAGTACCGGCGACAACCACTCCTGCCGGGAGGGTGTCCGTGATAAACCAGTCGTTCTTGGCCTTCAGGTCATCCGTATTGGTCACCGTCAGGGTAACGGTGGAGGTCCCGCCAGGTGCGATGAGGGAGGGCAGGAAGGACTTGTCCACTTGGGGGGTGACGTCCACGATCTGCGGGAGGTCGAAGGCGACGTCGTTACCGGATCCGGTGGTGGCCTCATTCCTTAGCTCAAGGCCGAGGGAGGGGGTTGTGCCTGCGGGAATCTGGTAGGCAGCCGATTGGAGCTTGGTGACCTGCACTTTTGCCAGATTGCTGCCGCCACAGGGGTCAAGCCCTGTACTGAGCACTTGCCGTGTGCCGTTGATGAGAAGGCTGAAGGTCTCACTGGCGTGTGCCGCGTGGCAATTGACTTGGGCGAAGTAGCCGGATACGGCGTAGTAGTGGCCCGCGATCGCGGGAATAGTGTTGGCTTTGGTCCGGAACTGGACACCCGGCGCAATGATTCCCGAGGCACTGTTGGTGTACTCGGAGAGCGACTGGTTGCTGGCGGCCTGCGCTGCCGTTTGCCCTTGCGCCAAGCCAAGGGCAGTCGACATTTGCTGGATTTGGCCCCAGCCGTCGGGCTGGTTCCTGAGGCAGCCGGTATCGGAGGTTGGCAGCGGGGTCAGGGAGTTCAGTATCCAGCCGTCGCATTGTCCGCCAGCGGGAGTGTAGGGCGTATCAGCCGTGTACATCTCGTTGGCTGCGGCGGGGCCGCCCGCGTAGTTGAGAATGCTGACGGCACCAGCGGTGGCATTCTGGTTCGAGAAGTCTTCCGTGTAGACGGGGGTGCCTGGCTGGGCTACGCCAGGGGTGCCGGGCGTGGTGGCCAAGACTGGCGGCGCTACGGCGCCACCCATCCACAGCGACATGATCGCTGCGGCGGCAACTGCCGCCAACAGCTTCTGTGAACGTGCGTGTTTCACGGGTTTTCTCGCTTCTAGTGGTCACGCAAGAGGCCGGTCCACAGCATGAACCGGCATCGAGCTAGGCTTCTCGCCAGTACTCCAGTGGAAGAAGTCGCGTGTTCGTGACGCGAAAATCTGAGAAATTTCAAAAAATATTCAAGAAATTCTGGCCAGGCGACTCCCGGGCAGGTTCTGCCGGGCCTGGAATGCCAACCGCGGGCTCGTGAAAGTGCCGGTCATAGCCCGCTGGCGTAGCGAAAACCGGGTCACCTGCACCACGCGGAAGGCGCCTAGTGGAAGGTGTTGGTGAAGTTCTTGGTGACGATGCCCTGCCCGGTGAACCGGTAGTTCAACGTTCCACTCCCGGCGGAAGCAGGCATGGCAATTCCCAGCGTGAACGCGAGGCCGTTGTTGGCCAGGGAATCAGTGGCGCAACGAACCTGGCGGACGCTCGAAGAATCGTTGGCGCATGTCCATCCAGCTGGGGCAACGGTCTGTCCCGCCACAAAGGTCGCTTGGTCCGGAAGGGTGAACAGCACGTCACCGCTTGTCGGTACGCCCTCACCTTGAAGCGAAAACTGCACCTGCAGTTCCCGTTCCGTTGGAATCGAGCCCTGGGAGGCCGAGAACGCGGCGTCAACCGTTTGGGTTGTGGGCGCCGTGGGCGTCGAGGCCGTGGCTCCGGGCGTCGACACTACGGTCCCGGAGTCGACTACGACGGCACTTCGCGGCGACGGCGCCACCGGAGGAACCACGACGGCGGGAAGCTGCGGTGCCGCTTCCACGGGAGGGCTCGACGCCTGCTGGGGTGCCGGCTCTGGCGCTTGCGACGCAGTGGGACTGGGCGTCGCCGTGGGAACCGATTCCTTCACCGGCGGGACGTCGGACGTCGCTTCGGAAGTGACAGTGGACTGCGAAGCCGGGTCTGGCTGAAGAATCCATGCCAGAGCTGCAGCCAACGCGACCACACCCAGCACAATGGCAGCGGTCAACTTCCATACTTTGCTGACGCTGCCGAACGCGTGCGTGGCGACGTTGCCCGGCGCAGCGCTTCCTGCGCCCGTGGCCGTGCCTGCAGCCGTTCCTCCGAAGCCAATGGCTGCAGCAACAGCCGGGGTGAAAGTGATCCCCGTGAGCAACGGGAACAGGATGGCGCGCATGCCGCTTTGGACGTCATTGAGTTCAAGCAACAAAGCCGTGCATTTGGCGCAGCCTTCCAGGTGACTGCCGACCCTTTCCTTCGACGTCCGTTTCAGCGCATTGCGGGCGTACTTCCCCAATTGGCTGGCATATTCGTCACAGGCTTCGTCAACCGTATTGCTGATGTGCTGTTGCAGGTAAGCCTGGCGCAGGCCCTCCCGGGCCCTTAGCGCCAATGCCGAAACACCGTTGGGGGTAAGCCCCACGAAGGGGGCAGCCGCTGCGGGCTTCAGGCCTTCGATGTCCAAGTGCCAAAGAACGGCCTGCCAACGCTCAGGCAATGATTTGAAAGCCTTGGCCATGATGCTCGACTCGAGGTCGCTGAGGACGGGATCGTCATCCAGGACAGCCACATCGAGAAGCGTCTCATCATCCGCCACCGGCATGCGGCGGGCCTTGCGGTTCCGATCGTGGGCGGTACGCCGCACAACTGTCAGGAGGTAGGACCGGAAGAACTCCTTGGGCCCCTTGCCTTCTGTCAGCAGTTGGAAGATGGAGGCAAAAGCCTCGGCGACGACGTCATCGGCATCGCTGGGGTTGTCCGATTGGGCACGGGCCACGTAGTGGGCGACCTTCACATGCCGCTCATAAAGCACATCGAAGGCGTTCGTGACGCCCTGGCGCACCAATGAAATGATCTGGGGATCGCTGTCGGAGGCCATCGCCAAAGTTGGTGACGCCCCATCAGCGCCTACCGCAAATACTTGATCCATAAACAATAGTGTGACATCAGAAACTGTTTGACTTGAATCGAGCGTTCCCTGCCTGTAGAGAACTCCTGCTTTCGCATCACGATTCCGCCTCGCGCCCCACGTATATGACGTGACCTTCCAATCCCCCTGGTGCGAATCGAGGAACCATGGACATCCAGCGCCCCCGCCCCTTCCTGAAACTGATGCGTGCCATCCATAAGGACGCCGCGCAGCAACAGAACACCATCGTTCGCGTAGTGCCGCCCCTCCGCTCGGCCGTCCTCGCCAGGAAGATCAATGCGGGACATGTTGCCCTGGTCTATGGAGCTGACAGGCCCGTGGCCATTCCGGGCGATACCGTCATCTTCACAGCGTGGATCACCAACGACTCCCCAAGCCACCTGCGGGACGTGACGCTTGTACCCCGTTCCTTCACCAACGAGGGCATGGAGATGCTGTCCTACACGGCAGAACCCGTCGAGCGTGACTTACGGATCCGCCGCCTGGCTCCCGGCCAATCCGTGATGCGGAGCTTTTCCTACCTGGTTACGGACGCCGACCACGTCCATGGCGGCAGCCTGGTCAGCGCAATGCAGGTCCGCGCGACATGCCGCGGCCAGGTAGTTTCCGATGAGCACGACGCAATCGTCTCCCTCAGCGGTACGCGGAGGGACTGGCCGTTCCCGTCCGACAGGGCCGAACAACCGCGAAGGCGCAGTAAGGACCCCGGGCAGCCGGTGCCCGCCTAGGCCCTACTCGTTGTCCGGTTCGCCCACCGGCTTCTCGGCGGGCCAGTCGACATCCTGCTCGTAGCCTTCGTGCTTTTTCAGGTACGCAGCGATGTACGGGCAATGCGGAATGATGCGCTTGCCGGACGCCACCACATCGTCCAAAGCAAAATGGGCCAGCACCTTAGCCAGGCCTTGGCCATTGAACTGGGGCTTCGTTTCGGTATGGATGAAATCGATGTGACCGGGCCGGTCCAGGAACTGGGAAATCACGGCCAGTTCGCCGTCTACGTGCAGCTCATAGCGGTGGAATTTGTCATTGCGCACCGTAGTGACGCCAGGGCGAAAAGACTCTGCCAGTGAATCCGTGTACTCGGTCATGGTTCGAGATTGGCACTTAAACCTGGCTCTGGCAACGTGGGCGACTGACCCTCCTGACGCTTCAGGAGGTTAACGTCGGGCGATGGCGGCAATACGGGCGTCGGAACCCTGCCAAGCAAAAGGACTGAAAGGGCAAAGCATGCCGCTCCCCCACCCAGCAGCGCCAGCGTCAAACCGTTGAACGCTGCGTCCGCCACCGGAATGAAGACCACGACGGCGGCCGTCACCACAGCGATACGCGAGGGACCACGGGCGTGGCTGGCCGCCGTCGGACGGTTCTCCAGGCGGCCAAAAAGCCACACCACCGGAACGAGCAGGCTGACGACGGCGAGGAAGACGGGGATTCGGGCCCACCACCACTCCGCGGTCCCGGCCAAGGGTTTGGGGACGTTGGTGAGCAACAGCAGCCCTGACATACCTACCAGCAGCGGCAGATGCCACAGGTAGACGGTCATGGATCGGCGCCCGGCGACAGCAATCATCGACTGGATCCAGCGAACTCCTGCGAGCCAACCAATGACGTTTTTCAGCAGCTGGAGTGATGCGGCCTGCGAGATGCCCAGCAAGAGCAGGCACAGGTTGGGCGGGTTGATATTGACCACCATGTTCCCTGGATAGACAGCCACGCCGGTCACGAGGCCCAGGAGCAAGTTGCTGGAAACAACGGCACCTACCAGCCAGGTGCGGCTGCGCTGTTCGAAGAAGCCGTCGGCCATGAGGAATCCCAGCTGCTGGACCGCGCACCACACGAAGACCAGATTGCTGAACGCGAGCACGGGAAGAGTGCCGCGTAGGGAATCGACGGTGACGATGAGGACCACCAAGGCCGCGAAGGTCAGGATCGGTGCGCGTTGGTGAAACCGTGCCATGAGGGGAACGCTGAGCTGCGCGGTGAGATACGCCGCCAGGAACCACAGGGGCATGGCCGCGCCGGCGGTCATGAGCTGGATGACTTGGGGATCGACACCAAGCAGCAGCGCCACCCACAGCCCTCCCCACATGAAAGCGAGCAGTGCCATGGCAGGACGGACCAGGCGCAGGAGCCGAAGCTGGGTGAAGTCGAACCCGGTACCGCCGCGGGCCTTCAACCGCCGCCACGACTGCAGCCCCGTCACACCGCCAAGGACGAAGAACAATGGAACGATCATGAGCGCCCAGGCAACGGGAACAAACCAGCCTTGATCCATGAGGACGTTCTCCGTGGTGACCGTCCCGTCCTTGTGTAGAACAGAACTGACCATCATGCAGTGGCATGCCACCACCACCAGCAGGCAGGTGAAACGGACAAGATCGATCGCCGGATCCCTTCGCGCAGCCGCTACTGCGCTGACCGCAGGATACGTGTCCCTCTCCATGGCTCTCCCTACGAGGCACGCACCCGCGTGCTGAGTCCATTGTCCGCCCGGTCATGGGCCGGGGCCAGCAAGCGGACCGGACTAGTTGTCCCGCCCACCCCGGAGCAGCCGCCTCCTCTGTTCCGGGTCCCGGGCCGCCGCGGTTGCCGCTGCCGCCAACCCGAACGACCCTTCCAAGACTGCCGCGTCCGCCCCTGCCGACGCACCGAATGCGGCGAACTCCGCTGTGTGGTGCACGGCGCCACGTACGTCATAGCCGACAACCGGGTGGATGGATGGCACCACTTGCGAAACATTGCCCATGTCCGTGGAAGCCACAGGATCGGCGTTGAAGGCAACATCCCTTCCCTTGGCCTGCATCGCTTCCCGGTAGGCCTGGGACAGGAACGGATCCTGTCGCAACTCGGCATAATCGTTGCCCTTCGGGGTCACCTGCACTGTGCAACCGCTCGCGAGGGCGCCGGCTTCCAAGCATCGCCGGACCTTGTCCTGGATCAGACGCAGCTGGCCGATTCCGGGAGCCCGCATTTCCACGCTCGCCCGTGCCCGCTCAGGGATGACGTTGACCGCGCTGCCACCCTCGGTGACGATAAGGGACACGACCGATCCAGCCGGGAGTTGTTGCCTCGCCAAAGCGATGGCCAGCTGCGCGACCACCAGCGCGTCCAAGGCGTTGACACCCTCAGAAGGTGCCGCTGCAGCGTGTGCCGGGCGCCCTTCGAAAAGCGCTTCCCACATGGACATCGCCAACGAGGAGCCACCCACTACATCCGCAGCGCCGGCGTGGACCATCATGGCGAGCGATACGTCGTCGAAGAAGCCCTCCTCGATCAGGTCCACTTTGCCTCCGGTGGTTTCTTCCGCCGGCGTCCCCAACACCTTGACGGTGATGTCCAGCTCCCGGGCCACAGCGGCCAATGCCAAAGCTGCCCCCACCGCGCCGGCCGCGTTGACGTTGTGGCCGCAGGCATGCCCGATGTCCGGCAAGGCGTCGTATTCAACACAGAGCGCCACCACCAGTTCGCCGCTGCCGTATCTCGCGCTGAAGGCCGTTGGCTGGGCAGGCTGCTCTTCATCGAAAGTGAATCCGGCTTTTCGGAGCAACTCTTGTACGCGTTTGACGGCGCGGTACTCCTCCCCGCCAAGCTCCGGATCAGCGTGGATGGCGTGGCTGAGGTCCAGAATTTCCGTCCTCCAGCGCTGCACTGTGCTGTCCAGAGTTGCGTGAAGGCTGTCCATCCCGGCGTTCATGCGGTCACCCCGGCAGGCTGTAGCTTCGGGTAGCGGGCGCTGGCCGCTGCAGCGATCAGGGCGGCGAAGGCCAAGGTTCCCCAGATAGACAACAACCCGGCTTCGGTGATGCGCCCGGACTCGACGGACGCTGATGACAACAGTTTGACGACTGCCGCTCCCACTGCGATGCCTACCGACAACGCCAGCTCGTTGAGCCCCGCGGCCGTGGAGGTCTCCTCCAAGGGAACGCCTTCCACCGACAGGGAGCGGGTTCCCGCCTGGTACATCCCCAGGCTCAGGTTGAACATCGCGAAGCCGAAGCAGTAGCCGGCAAAGGAACCATGGGCGAACATCATGACCAGGAATCCGCCTGCGAGCATGACCCCGGCAAGAACGAGCGTGGCCCGCTCACCGAAACGCCGCAAAGCACGTGCCGTCAACAATGAGGACACCAGCGAAAGAACAGAAGCCAAAGCCAGGACGATCGCAATCATCAGGGGGCTGAGGCCAAACCCGTAGCCGGTCTTGTCCGGGTTGGAATGCAGGAAGATCCCGTTGGTGCCGAAGTAGCTGATGGAGGCAAAGCCGAAGAAGAACGTTGCCAGGGAAATGACCCGGATCCGGGGATTGGCGAGCATACGCAGGTCCATGAACCGGCTGCCGGCACCACCGCTGTAGTCGCGCCTGGCCCAAGAGGCCAGCAGTGCCAGTCCCAGCAAGCCGGCCCCCAGCGTGCGGACGTCCAGCCATCCCCATTCAGGAGCCATGGAGAGCGCTACAACAAAGGCTATGAGACCGAGCGAACACGCCAACAGCGGGGCCAGGGCGATGCCCTCACGAGTCGGGATCCCCGCGTCGGGCAGTAAGAAGGAACAAACCAAGGCGATCACCGCGAATGGCACAGCGACCCAGAACCCCAGGGTGGGATCCGTGACGCCAACAATCCCGGCGAGCAAGCCACCAGCACCCACCATGATCATGAGCATGCCGATCATGACGCTGACACCCGTGCGGGTGTCGGCGGGGCTCGTAACGCGGAGGATTCCCATCATCAGGGGGATGAAGCCCACCACGCAGGTGAGCATGACGACGCCCAGGGTCACTGTCCACAGCGATGGCCACAACGCCATGAGCAGCACGCCGACAGTCACCACACCGGTGGACCAACGGAGCACAAGGCGGTAACCGTAGCTGTCGCCGAGCCTGGAAATGATGGGGGTCAGGACAGCGAAGCTGACGTTGGAGATGAGGAAAATGCCGTTGATGGTGGGGTCGTCAATCTCAAAGACCGGTCCCAGCGCGGGCAGGATGGGGTTCAAGTACCCCTGGGTGACGCCACTGAGCGACTCGATGAGCGCCATTGCCAGGATCATGCCCGCTATGGCCCTGCGGGTGGTGGCCGCTGCCGCAGGAGGTGCTGTGTTGCTTGCCATGTGTTTCCTTGGTGTTGTGCCGGTTGGTTCAGCCGGATTCGCTGGTGGTGATGCGAGTCACAACGTTAGGGCGGTCGATTACACTGACCTCCAGATTGTTTGAAAACAACACGAGGCAGCGAATATTGAACGAATCATCCATGATCACCGAGTTGGACCTGGAAATCCTCAATGCACTCCAGATCAATCCGCGTGCGGAATGGAGCCGGGTGGCGGATGCGCTGGGGCTGTCCGGCCCAACCGTTGCGCGGCGCTGGCAAGCCCTGGCCGGGGACCGGCTGGCATGGATCACACCGTCTCCCGGGCAGCGCTACCTCAACGCAGGTTGGTCCGCTTTCATCCAACTCTCGTCATTGCCCGGCGAAACCGAGGCACTGATCCAACGGCTGTGCGCGGAGCCGGCCTTCGGCACGGTTTCGATGGTCAGCGGCTCGCACGATGTGTTCATTGATTGCTTCGCGTCGAGCCACGACGAACTGATGGACATTGTCACCGACTCCTTTCCGAAGCTTCCGGGGGTTACGCACCGCGAGGTCGTTTTCGTCACCAAGCTGTACCGGCAGGCCTCTGAATGGCGCAGTGGAACGCTGGAACCCGCTCGCGCTCGACAGGTCTCGTCGCAGTCCAAGGCCGCGCCCGCAGGCTACTCATTCGATCGATTGGACGCCGCGCTGCTGGAGGAACTCGCCAAGGACGGCCGCGCCAGTTGGGCCGACCTGGGCGTCGCCTGTGGCGTTTCACCGCAAACAGCACGACGCCGGGTGGAGCGGTTTCTGGCGTCCGGCTACGTCACGCTGAGGTGCGATGCCTCTACTGCAGCGAACAGGGGCCTGCGGGAGGTCACGCTCATGCTCAACATCCCGGCGCAATTCGTTGACGAAGTGGGCCGCTATTTCGCGGCACAAAGCAACTGTCGTCTTTGTGCCCAAGTGCTGGGCACGCAAAATCTGGTGGTCACCTTGTGGGTGCGCGACTACTTGGAGGCCCAGGCGTTCGAACGGGAACTGGCAGAGCGCGCACCGGGCAGCACAGTGATCTCCCGGCAGGCGGTAGTCCGAACCTACAAGCGCTTGGGCCACCTGCTTGATGGAAGCGGACGCAGTTTGTCCGTGGTGCCCCTTCCGCTGTGGAGGGAAGCACCTTAGCGGAATCCACAACTGGTGTTTGGGGTCTGGACGGGGCGCAAAAACACCGGCAGGATCAGACGCATGACTACGTCCATTTTCGTCAACCTGCCCGTCAGCGAGCTCGAGGCCTCCAAGGCCTTTTACACAGCACTTGGTTACTCCATCAACCCGAACTTCACCGACGAGACAGCCGCCTGCGTGGTCTTCAGCGACACCATTTACGCCATGCTCCTGACCCACGACAAATTCAGCCAGTTCACCAAACAGCCCATCGCAGATACTAAGAACTCGACGGCGGCAATCGTCGCCATTTCAGCCGACAGCCGCGAATCCGTGGACGCTCTGGCCAGCAAGGCCCTTGAGGCCGGCGGATCCGAAACGTACGACGCCCAGGATCTTGGCTTCATGTACAGCCGGGCATTCCGCGACCTGGACGGCCACCACTGGGAAGTCCTCTGGATGGACGAAGCCGCAGCGCAGGCCGGTCCCCCGGAGCACTAGCCCAGCGTTATCGCCAGCACCCCGAGCACGACCGCGAGCAGCGGAGTGGTGCCTTGCAGCGTCGCTGCCCGGAGATACTTTTTGCCGCTCGCTGCGAGCACCAAGGCTGCCAGGAGCATGGAACCGCAGCTGCTGAAGACAAGGGTCCAGCCGACCTGGGGTGACCCAGCCCAGACGGCGATGATGCCAATCAGTGCACCAATGGCGAGGAACAGGTTATAGAAACCCTGGTTGTACGCGAGCGGCTTGGTAGTTTCCGCGTCGGCCTGGGAAGTGATGCTGAACGTTTTCCAGGTCTTGGGCTTGGTCCATGTGATGGACTCCATGGTGAAGATATACACGTGCAGCAATGCCGCAAAGAGGGCAAAAATCAGGGAGGCCAGGATCATGGTTTGATCCTAGCCTCCCTGACGTACAGTGCCGGTGATGCGGCGGGACTCAGGCGCTGAGCAGCTCCAGCGTGGCGCCCGCGAATGCCGCGGCCGAACCGTTCCAGCGCGCCAGCAGACCCTGGAGATTCTCGCCGTCCGCGCGGTGCGCCGCAGTTTCAGCTTCGAGAGTCGAGAGGATTCCGGTCCGGAGCTCAGTATTGAAGTTGACCTTGCCAACCCGCAGGGACGAAGCCTTGGCAAGCTCGCTGGCGGGGATTCCCGATGCGCCGTGCAGCACCAGCGGCACGTCGGTGCGCGCGGCAACGTCCTGCAGCACGTCCCAGCGGATGTTGGGCACTCCCTTGTACTTGCCGTGCACGTTCCCCACCGCAACGGCCAGGAGTTGCGCGCCGGTTCGTTCAACGAAGTCCGCCACCTGCGCCGGGTCAGTGAGCCCCGCAACTGAAGCGCCGGCGTCGTGCGCTGAATCATCGGTACCGAACGCCTTGTCTTCATCCCCCGCAAGGCCGCCAAGCTCCGCTTCGATCACGACGTCGGAGGCACCTTGCGCGTCCAGCACGGCACGGACTTCGCGGACCAGGGCGATGTTGTCCTCGTAGGGCAAGGACGAGCCGTCCGCCAACACCGCGTCCGCACCGGCAGCCACGGAATCACGGATGACCTGCAGGTCCGAGGCATGGTCGAGCTGCACGGAGACCGGAACGCCGGCGTCATCGGCAAGGCCGCGGAGGGCTGCGATGAGACGCAGCCCGTTCGGAGTGGAGGCAGTCTTCGGGGCCACCAGCAGGATGACTCCAAGCCGGGCTTCCTCCGCAGCCGAAACAACAGCCAGTGCGGTGGTGAAGTCGTAGCAGGTGAAGGCCGGAACGGCGGAGCCGGAGGCCAGTGCAGAGGTGACCAGCTGGTCGAGTTTGGTGCGCATCAGTGGGCCAGGCCTCCCACCAGGATCCAGGCGACGTACGTCAGGGCGAAGCCGGCCAGGCCCAGGATGGTGGTGAGGACGGTCCAGGTCTTGAGGCCGTCGGAAACCGTGAGGCCGTAGTACCGGATAACGGTCCAGAAGCCCGCGTCAGTCACGTGGGACAGGCCCAGCGAGCCGAAGCCGATGGCGATCACGATCACGGCGATCTGGGCCGGCGAGTAGCCACCCTCCATGACCGCGGACGTAAGCAGGCCGGTGGTCGTCACGATGGCGACGGTGGCCGAACCCTGCGCGGCGCGCAGAGCCAGGGAGATGATGAAGCCGAGCACGATCACCGGCAGCCCAAGGCTGTCCAGGGTGTGCGAAAGTGCGGCACCGATGCCAGACGTACGGAGGACTTCGCCGAAGACGCCGCCTGCGGCAACCACCATGAGGATGGAGGCGATGGGAGGCAGGGCCCCTTCGAAGATCTCCCCGGTTTCCTTGAGGGACCAGTTACGGCGGACCGCCAGCAGGAAGAAGGACAGGGCGACGGCGACCAGGAGCGCGAAGAACGGGTTGCCGATGAACGCGGCCACGCCGTACCAATAGTTGTCCTTGGCGATGGTCAGCGTACCGACGGTGCCGAGGAGGATCTGGACGATCGGGGCGGCAATCAGGAACATGATCAGGCCGGGACGGGGTGGAGCGATGGCACGGGCGCCCGGGCCGTCGTGGCCAACGTGGACCAGGGATTCGGAACCGAATTCTTCCACCTGCTGCTTGACGCCCGGGAGAAGCTCGTAATCCTTGCGGTTCATGATGCTGGCAACCCAGTAGGAAAGGAACCCGAGGGGAATGCAGATGATCAGCGAAATCATCGTGATGAGTCCAATGTCCGCGCCGAAGACGCCGGCACCGGCCACGATGCCCGGGTGCGGCGGGACCGCGACGTGGATGGACAGCATGATGCCGGCCATGGGCAAACCGAACTTGATCGGGTGGACATTCGCGATCTTGGCGAAGGCGTAGACGATCGGGACCAGGACGATCACGCCGACTTCGAAGAACACAGGGATGGCCACCAGGAAGCCCACCGCCGTCAAGGCGACAGCAACGCGCTTGGCGCCGAGCTTGTCAGTGAAGTGGGTGGCCAGCGACTGGACGCCACCGGACACCTCGATCATGCGGCCAAGGATGGCACCGAGGGCGATCAGCAGAGCGACCTTACCCATGGTGCTGCCAACGCCGGTGGTCACCACGGTGAAGATGTCCTTGAGCGGGATCTGGGCTGCGACGCCCACCAGGATGCTGACGGCCAGCAGGGCAACGAAAGCCTGGATCTTGAATCGGATGATCAGCACCAGCAACAGGGCGATCCCTGCCGCGGCGATGGTCAGCAGAAGCGGTGTTCCCAGCTCCACTGCGGGCTTGATGGCGGGGGCATCGGCCGCCCGAACCATCAGCGAGTTGACGAGGGGATTCATTGGGGGTGTCTCCTTTGACATACCAGTCTAGAGAAGACCGGCGGAGGTGGCGACGACGGCGAAGGGGGGACCGCCGTCGTCGCGGGTTCTTTGTTGGGGGTGGTTAGGCGGTGCGCTTGGAGGGCGCAACAACCTTGATGACGGCGGAGTCGTCGGCAGCGGCGAGGCCCTGGGCCTGGCCGAGAAGGTAAAGCTGTTCAGCGGCGGCGGCGACGGGAGCGGCAAGTCCTGCGGCGCGGGTGGCTTTGCCCACGATGCCCATGTCCTTGACGAAGATGTCCAGGCGGCTGAGCACCTCGGCGCCGTCTTCGGTGTAGGCCTCGAGGATGCGCGGGCCGCGGTTGGAGAGCATGAAGGAACCAGCGGCTCCGGCTTCGAGGGCAGCGAGGGTCTTGGCCTGGTCGAGGCCGAGGGCGTCGGCGAGGGCCATGGCCTCGGCAGCGGCAGCGATGTGCACACCGCACAGGAGCTGGTTGACGGTCTTCAGTGCCTGGCCGTCGCCGGGCTTGTCGCCCACGATGCTGAGGGTGGAGGCCAGCAGTTCCAGCGCGGGACGGGCTTTCCCGAGTGCTTCCGGCTCGGCGCCAACAACGATCAGCAGGTCACCTTCGCCGGCACGCTTCGGGCCGCCGGACAGCGGAGCGTCCACCAGGGCCACTCCGTATTCTGCAAGCTTTTCCACCGTGGCCGGGATTGCTTCCGTGCCGACGGTGCTGCCAAGGATCACGACGGCGCCCGGCTTCAGGACCGAGGCCACGCCGTTCTCGCCGAAGAGGACATCGTTGAGCTGTTCGCCGTTGCGGACGGCCAGGAGCAGCGCATCAGCGCCATTCGAAGCTTCGCGGGCGGAAGCAAAAGTCTTGATGCCTGCTGCTGCCGCGAGTTCCAGGCGCGGCTCGGCGATGTCGAAGCCGTGGACCGTGAGCTCGGACGCGAGGCGGGTTGCCATGGGCAGGCCCATGGCGCCGAGGCCCAGGACGGTGACGGTGTAGTTGCTGCTGGTCATGGTGTTCTCCATTGAATTTTTTGGGGCCGGGAGTTCTAGAAGGTGGCGCTGAGCTTGCGGGTGACCTGGGTCAGGGATTGGTCGTCGCCGACGTTGCCCGCGAAGACGATGTACGGGATGCCCTTGGCGGGGCCGTCCACCGGCTCCCACAGCGAGACGATGCCCGGCAGCATGGGTCCGCGGACAATTGCGTGGCGGATTTCCAGGCCGTGTGCGGCGACGTCCGAGGACGTGATGCCGCCCTTGGCGATAACAAACCGCGGCGGGAAGGTTTTCAAGGTCCGGTTCACCACGGCGACGACGGCGGCCGAAACGGTGCGGGCGATCTTCAGGCTCGCTGCGGCGTCGTCGGTTTTGATGAGCAGGCGGCTGGTGTGGACGATCACGTCGCCCTGGCGGAGGGCATCGACGACGTCGGACACGACGGTTTCGATATAGGCATCGGCTTCGGCTTCGAGAAGCTTCTCGACGTCGATCTCGATGGTCCGGGCCGAGCCATGCGCGGCTGTGAGGTCATTGAGCTGGCGCGTGGTGACACCCACATGGGAACCGACCACAATCAAGCCGCCCGCTGTGGACGGGGTGTTGCCCGCGAAGGCTTCTTCGGAGGTCAGCGCGGTGCGGATTTCCTGGCCAATGCGGCCGCGGACGAACGGCGGGCCCACGCGGTAGAGGAGTTTCTTGCCGCGGCGTTCGGCTTCCTCGAGGCCAAGAGCCAGGGCGCGGAAGTCGTTCTCGGTGACGATGTCGGCCACGATCGGCGTGGAGTTGGTGGCGGATTCCAGGGCGTCGGCGATGGCTTTGGCGGAGATGGTGGGGTCCTGCGCGGAGGCTCCGGCGCGGATGATGTTCAGGTCCAGGACGATCACGTCGCTGGCCGGGAACCGGCCCTGCGACTTCTCCTCCACATACTTGGCCATCTCGGAGTTCTTGAAGCCGAAGCTCGCGTCCTTGGCGAATTCCGTCTCGGCAACGGGAGTGAGGGAGCCGGAATCCTCTCCGGTGCCGCGCATGTAGTGGATGCCGCCGATGGTGACGCGGCCGGCGTCGGGGAAAGCGGGAACAATCACCACGCCGTCGGTTGCTTCGCCGGTTTGGGCAGCAACAGTGGCTGCGATGACGTCCGGTTCCAGCGGGTAGTGGCCGCGGAGGGTGGAGTCGCTGCGGCTGACGAAGCCGAGGCGCAGCCGAGGACCAGTACCGTCGCCGGCGGCTGCTGCGGCCAGGGCGTTGCGCACAATTTCCTCGTTGCGCGCTGCGGCTTCGGCCGGGTCCAGGCTGCGGGTGTTGGTGAGGACGTAGACGGCGGGCTTGGTCTGGTTCTCGCGGATGTGGGTGAAGGCCCAGGTGAAGTCCTCCACCTCCCAGCGGGTGAGCACGGCGAGATCCGCCACGGACTGCGTTCCCGTGGGGTCGTCGTCGAGGACAACCAGCACGCGCGGGGTGGTGGCTGCGGACGCTGCTACGGCGTCGGCCACCAGGTGAGCGGGAATCTGGACTTCCGCCGGGAAGGCGGCCAGAACGTCTGCTTCAAGGGTCACTGTGCACTCCATCGTGGGAAATCTGTGTAGCGGTTTAGTGAATGTAAGATGTCAGACATCTAACATTTGAATGCTAGTGTGACACACGGCTCTTCGCTGCGCAAGGTGCCCGCCGTCACTAGGCTGGGTGCATGGCTGACAGCGCGGTTCCGCTTCCCTTCGTTGATGTGCGGATGCCCACGAATGCTGCGGACGATGTCCCGGCGGTGCTGATCCATGGCTGGGCTTCGGGTTCGGTGTATTGGGAACCACTGGCAGGGAAACTACTCGACGACGGCAGGCCGGCCTGGATTCTTGACCTCCCGGGCTACCACCCCGGAGAGGAATTACCCGGTCACCATGAGTGGACGCTGGACTCCGCAGCAGCCTCGGTTGCAGCGGCACTTGATGCCCGGGGAACCGGCCCAGTGCATCTCGTGGGGCACTCGATGGGCGGAAGCGTCTCCTTGACCTTGGCGGCAGCCCGTCCCGAACTGGTTGCCACAGTGACCTTGGTGGGCATGGTCCCGGCGCCACCAAACGAGGGATTCAAGAACCTGCTGGTCTCGCAGCTGGAGCAGGGATTCTTCGACGCCGGCACGAGGGCGAAGTTGATGAACGCTTGGTACGGGGAACTGGCCGGGGACGAGATGGAGCAGCTCAGCAAGGGCTTCGACGCGCCGTTCGAGGTTCTGGCCGCGAGCGCGTTGGCGGCAATGACCGGCGTCGAGCCTTCAGTGCCCGGGCGCGTCCACGCGCCCTTGCTGGTCATTGCCGGGACCGCGGACCGTGTGCGGTCCATCGACCAAATGGCTGCCTTCGTGGATGCCGGCCCACATCGGCACCTGAAGGCCATTTCCGGAGCGGGTCACAGCGTCCACTGGGAGCAGCCGCAAGAATGCGCCGACACACTGCATGAATTTTGGAGAACGAGCTGGCCACCGCCAGCGTAAGATGTCTGACAACCATCCCGCCCCGGGGGAAGATCCACGGGGCGTCGGGCGGTCCGGAGTACAGGAAATGGGGATACATGGCACGCAAGTCGCTGGTCGGCGTCGTGGCTGATGAGCTGCTGGACCGGATCATCGCTGGCGAGTTTCCGCCTGGAACGGTGGTCCCTGGAGAGTTGGAGCTCAGCGCCAAGCACGAGGTAAGCCGCATGACCGTGCGTGAGGCCATGAAAACCCTTGAGGCGCAGCGAATCCTGAGCGTCGAGCGGGGCCGCGGAACCTTTGTGAATCCCCTGAACCAGTGGGCATCGCTGGAAGCTGTGCTGCGTGCTGCGTCTGAGGGAACCAAGGACGCTGCTGCGGCGATCCAGCTCATTGAGCTCCGTCGGATGCTCGAAACCGGTGCGTGCGAACTCGCGGCGGAGCGCATCTCAGACGACGAGCTGGTTGCGCTTAAGGAACACGTTGAAAAAATGCAGGCAGCCCATGAGGCCAACGACCTCGCAGCTTTTGTGGAGGCAGACCTCGCCTTCCACGACGTGATCCTCCACGCTTCGGGCAACGTGTTCGTGGCCGTCCTGTTTGAGCCGCTGCACCGGGTCCTCGAGGCCAGGCGCACCGAGACCTCGGCGTTCCCGGAAATCCAGGAACACGCGATCGGCCATCATCGGAAAATTGCTGGCGCATTGGAGTCACGCAATCCCAACGACTCGCGTCTCGCCATGGACGCCCATATGCAGCAGACGCTGGATGACCTGAAGACGTACGTGCTGGAGGCCTAACTGTAGTGTCCCGGCAGGTTGGTGACACGGATTGATGTGACGCAATAAGAGGACCTCCGGGTGTTGTGTGGTGCTTGTCGAGAGCAAACACACAAACCAGGAGGTCGTCGTGTCCCACTCTAACGCGATCCTTACCCCTGCCGGCCGCCTAAAACTCGCCCACTGCGTGGTCGATGGCCACTGACCTTTGCGGCGGGCCGCTGAACGCTTCAACGTTTCGGTACCAACGGCTGCCCGCTGGGCCAAGCGCAATGTCGAGCTCGGCGAAGCCGGCATGCAGGACCGTCCCAGCCGACCGCTGAGCTGCCCGCACCGCAGTTCAGTGCGGACAGAACATCGCGTCGTGGGCCTTCGGACATCCAAGCGCTGGGGACCGGCCAGGATCGCCTACCACCTGCACTTGAACATCTCCACGGTCCATCGGATCCTGCACCGCTATCACTGCCCACCGCTGCGCTTCACGGACCGTGCCACCGGAATCAGGATCCGCCGAGAACGCGCACGCCGTTATGAATACGCCTGGCCCGGGGAAATGATCCACGTCGACGTGAAGAAGCTCGGCAGGATCCCCGATGGCGGTGGCCATAAGAGCCTTGGCCGGGTGGCCGGGGAGGCCAACTCCCGGGCCCGGAATCTGGCTGAAGGAACCCGCAAGAACAGAGGCCTGCTCCGTGGTTACACGTTCATCCACCATGCCGTCGATGGCCACTCCCGCTACGTCTACTCCGAAATCCTGCCCGACGAAACCAAGGAAACCGCCTCAGCTTTCATGCGCAACGCCATTGCCGCGTTCGCCGCCCACGGCGTGAAGATCCAAAGGGTGCTCACCGATAACGGCTCCTGCTACCGGTCCAAGACCTTCGCCCAGGTCCTGAAAGAAGCCGGGATCCGACACAAACGCACCAGGCCCTACCGACCCCAAACCAACGGCAAAGTCGAACGCTTCAACCGCATCCTCCTCGAAGAATGGGCGTACGCCCGGCCTTACACCTCAAAACCCGACCGGCAAGCCTGTTTCCCGGTTTCATCGAGCACTACAATCACACCAGGCCACACACCGCGCTCAAAGGCGCCTCCCCAGCCAGCCGCGTCACCAAGCTACCGGGTTAGTACACGTAGCCTTCAACGCCTTGCGGCGTTCGACCCGTTCCTAGGAAACGCTCCGGAACCTCGTCGTTGAGCGAGAACGGTCCCCACGCATCATTCTTGGGCAGGGTCTCGTCGACTTCATGCCATCGTTCCCATGCTGCTTGGCGGGTCACCCCCAGGGCTGTGGCGATCTCGGCCCAAGACAGGCCGGCCTTCCGCGCGTATCGCACGGTTCGGAGTTCGGTGAGGTCAGCACGCTTGACGGACCTGCTGGATGGCGGTCAGGGTGGTCGTCACTTCCGTCTTCCACCCCTCCGGGCTCGTCAAGGACACCACAATGCTCCGAGGACCGGTCATGGCCCTGTGGACGGTTGGCCCGCCGCTATATCGTGCCATGGCTCGTGGTGAGCTTGTCCGCCTCTACTGTCAAGGCATCTTGGCAGTCAGTGACGGGCCAGACGGTACCTACATGTTGAACATCAGACGCCATTTGACCGGCACACCGTTGACGGTGGTGATGACAGTGCAGTATTGGACGATGATGCCGCGCTGTGCGTAGTACTCAGCGGCCTGGTTGCATGTTGAAAGCGACTCGTAGGTGTACACCCTGAGGGTGGCCGCCTGGGCGGGAATTGCACCGCTGACGAGTGTGGATCCGGCGATGCCCAACCCGAGCAATGCTGCAGCAATTCTGCGTTTCATGTTTACTCCCCCAAATAGTCCTGAATGGATAGAGCGAAACTATCAGCGTGGGCGGGGCATGGAACATGGGAAGGGGTGCCCATGCCGGAGCGTGCGCTGTCCGCTCAGGTTGGCTACTCAGCTATTGCCCTGCTCCGAAACTGCTTTCACGACGCACCTAGACTGGTGCGATGAAAACTCAAGGGGTCGTCCGTTTCTGGAGCGACGAACACGGATGGGGCGTCATCGACTCCGCACCGACTCCCGGCGGGTGCTGGGCCCATTTCAGTGTCGTCGAGGTTGCCGGCTATCGGTCGCTCACTGCCGGCGAAAACGTGGAGTTGGAGTGGGAGGCCGTTGAGCAGGACGGGTACGCCTTCAGGGCGATCTCGGTCAGGACTGCTGAGAGCGAGACTCAACCATGAGGCTCGGTCGCACGATCAGAACTGACCAACCGATGGGCAATGTCCCGAAGTGCCACGCCGGGTGCCGGCCCACCCACAGAAAGCCGGGGCGAAATTGTTGATGCAGTACTGGGACCTGGAGCCACTCACCGAGTACTACCTGGAGGACAGTTTCGTGCTGGACGTCCGGGCCACCCCGGGCAGGTTTTCCATCATGCTCGACTTTGTCCTCCGGGAAGGCCACCCGCAGTACGCCTCTCCCCTGCCGGGAGAACAGTACTCCTACCGAAAAGGCCGCCTAGTGTTCAGCGGCGTCAAAGAAATTTCATGGAGCGGTCAGGGCCGCATCAACCCGCCGATCGACGCCAACGACGAGATCGATTACGGCGGAATCGACTCCTTCACAATCGAAGACAACGTCTACCGCTTGGAAGGTGATTTTGGGCTACTCGAGGTCAGCGCCGCCTCAGTTGGTGCCGAGCTAAAGGAGGGCATGACTACCGGCCCAAAGGTGTCATCATGAGTACCTTCCTGGAACGCTTCGCTGCAGCGACCAATGAAGAGGGTCTACGGTCCGGATGGTCACCGGCTGCCTACTTGGAGGCTTGGGCGGCCTTCACGGAGGACTGCGAGAACGGGTACCAAGGGAACATCTACGAATACGAAAACGACATCAGCGTCCGGTGCGTGATCGAGAAGGTAATGACTTCGCTTGGTCCGGTCGAAGACGCTGCAGTTGCCGTCTTCGCGGATGCTGTCGCTGAAATCGATGCCCGTTTCGCCGCCGTTCTGAACTCCGGCCCAGCAATACGAGACGAAACCGTCCCCTGGTGGCGCCGACGGCTCCCCAGCAGCGGCGGACCCGAGTTTGCTGCAGATGCCCGGCAGCACTTCTCCGTGATGCCTTCTCCCGTCGAAACCTAGAACCGGGAGCTGTCCCGAGCATGGCAGGATTGCTCCGTGATGACCGAGACGATGAATGAGGCGATGCGGCCCCTTCGTGTTTTGGCGGAGCCTTTCGTCAAGTCCAGCCGTCTGGATCCCCACCCGCCGGTCCCCCATCGGCGGGCTTTCCTGCGTCAGTTTTGACTGCCGAGTGCCTGCAGTTCCGTCTCTGCTCGCTGCAGCAGTCGCTCAGCTTCCTCCTGGCTGTAAGGCGTGACGTGGATCCACTCCCAGCCTGCCCCGTAGTAGTCGTCATAGACGGCAATGCGTGCGATCCGGAGTAACCGTCCCAGCTCGGCCAGGGAAAGGGCCGCACCGACCTCCAGCTGCACCATGAGGTCCTGGCGCCATGCGGTGAAGGCATCGGCGTCGTCAAAGCCGTGCTGCCGTGCGAAGTTGTCGGCGGCTCTGGCCGGACCTCCCCAGACACCTAGTGCCGTATGGAAGAAGACCCGCAGTTCCTTATCCAACGTTCTGGCTGGCCTGTCCACGGCCGGAGTCCGGTTCAGTAGCGTCCGGCTTGAGCCGCAGGAGTCGGATCGTCTGCACGATGAGGCCGAACTGGAGGAACAGTATGAAGTACGGGAAACTGCCGTTGACTTCGAGCGTATCGACGATGCTAAAGAGATCGGACGCCAGGCTGACCACCGCAATGACCAGGGCAGCGATGAGCGGCACCACCGACGTGCTTCTCCGGGCGACAATGTTCCAGATTCCCACCCCGATCAGCGCCAGAATGAGAAGAACAACGAGAGCATCCGCCACGACGACTTCACTCTTTTGGCTCGCGGTAAGGGTTTCGAGAAGATACCCGTAGGTCGAGTACGCCCAGATCATGCTGTAGATGTTGAACGCACCAACAATAAGAAGGGCGATACCGACACTGGTTCGTCCCCTGCGGAGTTGTTTCGTGTCCGCGGTTGGAGCAGCAGCTGCAGGTAAGTCGCTTGGGCGCGGCAGTTGAAGGCTCATACGGGTTCCCTCTAAGAGTGCAGGGAGTACCCAGTGCGCCCCCATCGGGAACAATGTAGCAGTCGGCAACCATCGCCAAGTTGTGGTTACCTCTGAGCATGGGATTATTTCGGAAGAAGGCCCACGGCCCTGCCCTGGCTGTTGAAACAGAGAGCACCGTAGAAGCGGCGGGCACTGTCGAACCAGAAATCACCGTGGAAGTGGCGAGCACAGTCGAAGTCGAGGATGTGGCACCGACGCCGCTGCTGTTGACGGCTGAAGAGCTCCCTGAGGGTTTCGTTTACCCGCGGGGACTGCTGCGGCTCGTGGAACTGGAACTGTTCGAACTGGAACCGTGGTGGATCCTCACCGGTGATCGGCTCCGGGACCGCAACCGTGGCCTGGCCGTACGCTATCCGGACCGGAAGCTGATCTTCTTCGCCAGGCGTCAGGACAATGACGACACTGCCTGCTGGGATTTGAACACCGGCAAGGTCGCGATAGTTCACGACTTCGCCTCCCCCGGGTGGGAGGCCCGTGGCGAATTCGAAGACTTCGATGCCTGGTTGCACTCGGCCATCGATGACCTCATCGAGTTCTAGGGGCTACCAAGTTTTAGCGGACGTGCCAGAAGGGCGGCAACACCCTGGGCATCTTTGTGAGCCTGCTTTCTGCCCTAGTTATCCGCACGAGCGAACCCTGCTAGCCATTCCCGAGCGGACTCTCTGGAGTTGAAGTACGCCTGGGGGATGTCGCTGTTACGGCCCATTCGCGCTGCTTGGACACGGTCGATACTGGTTGCACCGACAATCGCGACTGCTGAGGGACTAACGGAAGACAGTGCGTGTTGCCTGACTCCTGACGCCAAATGGTTCCCGTTGGCTTCGACTAGCAGAGCTATGACGCGGCCTTCTGTGAGCTCACGGCTCGCGGCGGCGACCTCCATGGCGTCTGCAGCAAGGATCGGAACGTTCGTTGCCCAAATGAGGTGCAGGACCCCGGCGGCATCCAAGCGCAGGGTTGCTTTGCCGCTGGCCAGGCAGAATTCTTTGACCGTATCCTCCATGAGGACACCTTAACGACGCGAGGGCCATAAAGCAGCGCTCACTCGACAAACTTTTGGAATAGGACAACGGCAAGCAGGTCCCGTTATCCCTACACGCACACACAGCAGTAAAGTCGCTGCCCGGAAGAGCGTCTTCTAGAGGACACCAATGATGGCCAGCCGCTGCTCTTTCGCCTCAAGGACGTGTCAAGTTGCTCTCTCGTTAGTCCTGAGGACTTTTCGCTGGAAGTAGGGAACCACATTGCTCTAACGAGCGCCCCACAGCCAAACCTCATCAACAAGATCACGCTTGACGACGATCAGTTTGTACGCTTTGGTGTCGGACTCGAGCATTACAAGTCTGAGGAGCTTCCCCATCTCCTCAAGGTGGTTCAAGTACTCCTGAATCGAATCGACAAGAGACTCGCAAAACGTCAGATAGTCAGCCGCACTGCATAGATCGAACTGATGATCACTGCTTTCGCCGAACGGGGCGGTGTACTTCACGGCATCGCCTCGGGAGCCACGGCGTACCGATAAAGGCTTTTCACCCATGACACCGCACCGCCCGCGATCGCCTTGATACGGTGGTCCCCGCTGGAAAGGAAACCATGGGAAATTTTGAGACGTCCGTTTACACCGCTGGATCATGGTCAGGGAACGAGGCCGCCGACGAGTGGCAGCTCCGGATCTCTGTCCACGACAGCGACATCGCCACGATTGACTACCGTCCCCATGAGGGAGCGTCCGGGCGTTTCTATTTAGGTTTCCAGCCGAGGGACTACTTCGAAAACCCTGACGCCAGCGCGCCGGTGGACCTGATCACCGAATCGGAAAGCTTCTCTGCCTGGGCCGCCACAGTGGCGGGTGCGGTTGTCCCCGCCGACGAGCTCAGGGCATTCATGGCGGTCGAAGCTGTTGAAGAGCCCGACGACACCTTCGTGGAGGACACCGTTGTCCGGCTTCTTGGACGGCTCAACATTCCGCTTCCGGAGTGGCTGGCCGACTGATCCCCGCGAGGGGCAGAAACACGGTCTGTCTGAGGATCGAGTACCCTTTGACTACTTCAAACACTGCCGATCTCAGTCTCTGTGCCACTCAATGCCACCACCGGGCCCCAGCGTATCTGTCCGACACTGCGCCATGGTGTCAGCCGGATTTTTCCGCTCGCCCGGCTGCCTCAAGTGCCATGTCATGGCACAAGCCAACGTGGTTGAGTGGATCAAGTAGCTCATCAATCTGTTCGGGCCCCAGATGGGCTGTCACGGCTGGGTCGTTCCGGACGACGTCCCCGAACTGCCGTCCGGTCCGGATCGCTTCCTGAGCCGATTCATAGACGACGTCGTGGGCGTGCTGCCTGCCAATGACGTGGCCTAAGGAAAGCATGACAGCTTCGGAGGAGATCAGGCCGTGAGTAATTTCGAGGTTGGCGCGCATCCTCTCTTCGTCGATGTCGAGTTGGGAGAGGATGATGTGGAGCCGTGCCAGCATGTCCCCGGTGAGGATCACTGAGCGGCTGAGGGCGTCGTCCATCATGGCGGTGTTGGCGCCATTGACTTCCTGGTCTTGGAGCATGGCTTCCAGAGCGAGGGGAACGTTTGCTCGAATCTGTGCCGAGATAGTGAGCACGTCCTGTGACAGCTGGGGATTCTGCTTGTGGGGCATGGTCGAACTCCCCACTGTTCCGCCCGGTGACGCTTCGCGGGCTTCAGCGATCTCTGGTCGCATGAGATTGTAAATCTCACCGGCTATCCGTCCGCCTGTGGCGGCCAGAAGCGCCAGAACAGTGACGTACTCTGCGAATTGATCGCCTATCCCTCGGGAGGGGATTCTCATGCTTCCGAGCCCCAGGTCTGCGGCCATGAGACGTTGGACTTCTGGGCCCTTCCGGCCGAGGGAGGCGAAACTGCCGACGGCGCCGCCTGCCATTGCAGTGAAGACCCGTGGTTCGAGCTGGGCGAGCCGTTCCTGATGCCGGAGCAGCTCGTCAATCCAGACGGCGACTTTGAATCCAAAGGTGATGGGTACGGCTTGTTGGCTGTGTGTCCGCCCTGCCATCACTGCCGTAGCACCTTTACGGGCCAACGCTGCGGCGGCGGAAAGAACCGTTTGCAGTTGGCCCGTCAGGATGACGTGGGCTTGCTTGAGCTGGAGAACGTCACCGCTCTGGGTGATGTTCTGCGTAGTTGCGCCCCAATGCACCCAGCCGCCATGTTCCTCACCGGTGGCTCTGCTCAGTTCTGTGATCAGAGCCATCAGTGGGTGACTAGTGGCGGCGATGCCGCGACGGATGGAGACGACGTCAAGGCTGGATAGGTGCGCCTGAGCTGCTATTTCTGTGGCTGCTCCTGTAGGGATGATGCCGAGCCGGGCTTGTGCCCCGGCCAAGGCTGCTTCTACGTGGAGCCAGCTCTCCCACCGTGCTTCGAGGGTGAAGAGGTCCCGGATTCCCGGGTCTGGAACACGGTAGTCGGTAAAACGCACCGGCATGTCGCCGGTGTCTGAGTAGGCAGTCGGCAGGCTGGTTGAGTCGAGCGGAATTGTGTCGGTCATTTGTCGGATCCTGCCGTCAGGCCTTCACTGAGGAGGCGTTCGCTGCCGAAGAAGAGGACGATGATCGGCAGTGTGAGGATCACGGAGCCGGCCATGAGCACCGTCGTGGGGACTTCGAGGCTCCCTGAGAGCTGTGCCAGGCCGAGCGATACTGTCCATTTGTCGCGGTCTTCGACGAGGAAGAGCAGTGCGAAGAGGAATTCGTTCCAGGCGATCATAAAGACGAACAGCGCGTTGGACATGATGGCCGGTCCCGCCAGGGGCAGGCTGATACGGAGCATCGTGCCTATCCTGCCAAGACCGTCGAGGGCCGCGGCTTCCTCGAGGCTTTCGGGGATGGTCTGGAAATAGTTGCGGAGCATGAAGATGGAGACGGCAATGGTTTGGGAGACGTAGACGACCAGCAGCACACCGACAGCGCCGCGCAGCCCCAGCCTCGTGAAGAAGACAAACAACGGGACGGCAAGCAAGATGCTGGGGAACAGGTACACGGCAAGGAACAGGGCGCTGATTTGCCGGCGACCGAAGAACTGCAGACGGCTCACGGCGTAGGCGCCGGGAATGGCGATCAGCAGGGTGAGCGCAACGGTTCCCAGTGCGACCAGCCCACTGGTGATGATGAAACCGGTAAAGCCTTGGCCGCCGTCGGCGACGGAGGCGAGGACGCTGGTATAGGCGTCGAAGCTGATCTCGGCGAGATTGGGCCAGATCCGGGCGGGGTCGGCAATGAGCGAACCGATGTCCCGCACGGAGAGGGTGATCATGTAGTAGAACGGGAACACCGTCACCACCAGCAGCCCGATAATCACGAGCCAGCGGAGGATCCGGAAGAGTTTGGTTTCCGCGAGGTCCCGTGAGAACTGCCGTTTTCGCGGCGGCCGGGCGGCCGCGGTGTTCCGGCGTACGGGGGTTTCATTCATGACGGTCATCAGGCCACTTCCTCGTCCTTGACGGCGAACTTCATGTAGATCAGGACCATCACGGTCAGGATGGCTGCCAGAACCAGCGCCTGGGCTGAGGCGGAGCCGATGTCTCCGCGGCCGATCAGGTAGTTGAAAACGCCCACGCTCACCACTTCGGTGCCTGCCCCGCCGCCGGTGAGGAGGTAGACGTCGTCGAAGTTATTGAACGTCCAGATGAAGCGGAGCACGCTGAGCACGGCGATGGTGGGGAGCAGTTGCGGCAGCAGGATGTGCCGGAACATCTGGGTAGGTACGGCCCCGTCCATGCGTGCCGCTTCCTCGATGGACTTCGGCACTGCCTGGAGCCGGGCCGTTACGAAGAGAAACACGAACGGGAAGGTCCGCCAGATTTCAAAGGCGATGACCGTGAACAGGGCGGTGGGCACAGGGACGGTCAATCCGAGGATCTCAACCTCGCTCGTGCGGGTGGTAAGAAAGGAGACTGGTTGGTCCCAGCCCAGTGCACCGGTCCCCCATGCGTTGACGACGCCGAACTGCGGGTTGAGCATGGTCTTCCACACGAAGGCTGCTGCGACGACGGGCGAAACGTAGGGAAGCAGCATGGCTGCCCTGACCAGGGTGCGTCCGCGGAAGGCGTTGCGGAGGGAAAGTGCTGCCATGAGGCCAACGACGATTGCCCCGCCGGTACCGAGCACCGAGTACGTGAGGGTGGTGCCCAGGGAGGACCAGAGTGCTTCGGAGGTCAGAACATTGATGAAATTGTCGAGCGTGTAGTTGCCGAAGAGGTTGGCTCTGCGGATTTGGATGAGGCGCACGTCCTGGAAGGCGAGCATGACGGTCCAGAGGATCGGCAGGACAACCAGGACGAGGACGATGATGACGCTGGGTGAGACAAGGGCGATGCCCGCGCGGGCTTGGCGGCGGCTGACGCTTCCCTTGCGCCGGAGTGTGGTTGTGGTGCTCATGATGATCCGTTATTTGAGGGTCGACTGGATGGTGCGTGCGGTGTCAGCTGCGCTCTTGGCAGCTTCCGGGCCTGTCGTGCTGCCGGTCACCATGGAGTTGATGGCCTTTGCCACGGGCTGCTCTGCGAGCAATGCCCCGGCCAATGCGCCTTGGCCCTGGGGCACTGCCCAGAGGGTCATTTTCTCGGGCGATGAACTCAGCTGGTCAATAACGGACTGCGGGTAGAAATCGGACAGCGGGGCTTTCGTGGTGGTGCCGGACGGGAGTGCCTTCCAGGCGTCCACGTAGGCGGATGGCTTGTCCTTGGTTCCCTGGCGTGCGGGGACTTTGCCTTCCGGGGCGAAGGCGAGCCAACGCTCGTACCCGTCGCTCATCATGTACTTCACGAAGTCCGATGCTGCGGGGGAGGCTTCAACGGGGATGGCCCAGTTGACCTGTGAACCGAACTGCGCCGGGGTCTCACCGCTGGGGCCTTTGATGGCGGTCACGACGCCGGTGTTCTTGGCCAGGTAGCCGATGTCGCTGGCACATTCGGCGCAGGATGGGAGCATGTCCTTCCGCAGGCCAGCCAGCTCGTCGAGGATGAACGAGGAGAACATGGTCATGGCTGAACGTCCGGAGAGGTAGTTTGACCGGGCGGTGTTAGTGTCCTGCTCGCCAGGAACCGAGTACTTGGTCATGAGTTCGCGGTAGAAGCTGAAGGACTCAACGCATTCAGGGCTTTCGAGGCCGATCTTCTTGTCCTGCCCTACCAATTGGCAGCCGTTACCCAGCGCGAGGTGCTCGAAGGTTTCCTGGTTGGTGGTGAATCCGGAGAAGCCGACACGGCCATCGCCGGTGAGTGCCTGCGCCGCCTTCATAATGTCGTCATAGGTTTCCGGAGCTTTCAGGCCCGCCTTGTCGAAGATGTCTTTGCGGTAGACGAGCACCGAAGCCCACGAGTCGGAAGGAACGGCGAGTTGTTGGCCGTCGATGCTTGCCAGTTCCAGGGCACGCGGGGCAAAGGTGTCCTTGCCCAATTCGTCGACCACACGGGCTGCGGCCTCACCGTCCAGCAGGTCGTTTGCCTGAAGGGCCCCAACCCCGGGCAGACCCAGACCTCCAACGACATCGGGCAGCTCCCCCGATGCCGCTGAGGACACCAGGAGCTGGTTGTACTGCGCTTCGTCAATGGCAACGATGTCCACGTCGACGCCGGACTGCTTGGTGTAGTCCGCAGCGATCTGCTTCTGGATCTCCACCCGATCGGGCTGACGCTCCAAGGTCCAAACGGTCAGCTTCTGGTCCTCGGCCGGTTGTTCGCTTCCGGGACTGCATGCTGAAACTGATAGTGCGAGGGCTCCCGCAACAGCCATTGCTGCAATATGCCGCTTCTTTGCGTTCATGATGGGTCTCCTGGATTGGGAAATTTGATCAATCGATCTAGCAACAATGGGAGCATGTGCCTTCGATCACTGTCAAGCATCAACTGACCAACGTCGCTGTCACAGCAAGGGCTCGCTATTAATCCTTTCTGGTTTCGATAGATCGATATACCATTGTTCTAGTGTTTGACGTGGGAGAATATTCACCATCACTTCAGAGAACCCAAGGAGGCGTTCGTGGCCGGACCCGTAACACTGCAAGACGTCGCCGATCATGCCGGTGTTTCGCGGGCCACGGCATCGTTGGTGCTCAGGGAGACCGGACGGGTTTCCCAGCAGACCCGGCAACGGGTTACCGAGGCCATGACCACTCTCGGCTACGTCTACAACCGCGGGGCTGCGTCCCTTCGCACTCAAACGGCCAGCACCATCGGCGTCGTGGTGACCCACATTGCCAGCCCCTTCTTCGGCGAAGTCATCCACGGGCTCGAAACCGGACTGACTGATTCGGGGTATCTTCCCCTCCTGGTCAACACCGATGATGACCCCGCGCGCCAACACGAAGCGATTCGTAAACTACGCGAGCACCAAGTGGCCGGCCTGGCTCTGGTTCCGGCAACCGGGACGACCGCGTCCCTGATCGATGAACTTCGGGCCTGGAAAATGGAGCATGTCCTGGTCAGCCGTTATCTCAAGGACGTCAACGCACCCTATGTTGGGGCCGACGATGTCGTCGGTGGGCGGTTGGCTGCAACCCACCTGCTCGAAACCCACGGATGCGAATCCCTCGCATATCTGGGCGGGCTGCCTGCCATCCTTTCCCGTGGTGACAGGACCAATGGCGTGAAAGATGCACTCCTCCATCGCGGATTGGACACCTCAGCGCTCATCGACATGCCGGGTGAGGTCTCCGGGACCGGTGGGCTTGAACTGGGCGAACGGCTTATCGCGTCAGGGCCTCTTCCGGACGGCATCATCTGCCACAGCGACAGCGTCGCCTTCGGGCTCTACCGAGCTCTGAGAATCCATGGTCTGGGCAACAACACTCGCGTCATCGGCTACGACAACATCGGCGGGGCGGCGCTCTGGGAGCCGCCCCTTACAAGCGTGGCCACACAGGGCGAGGCGCTCGGACGACGGGCAGCCCGTATGCTGCTCGAACGCATCAAGGAACCCGGTACACCGACATCAATCGATAAAACCATTCCCGAACTGGCAGTGCGCCAATCGTGTGGTTGCTCTTAGCTGCGCTCAGGCCTAGCCTGGCTTAGGCGGTGCCGGGACGAGCATCTGGGTGAGTCGTTCGGGTATGACATCGGCGAACCGGCTCTCAGGGTGTCCCGTGGCACCGGTGAACTCGGCAGGAACCCAGTCTTCAGCCGCCGGCCAGCGTTCAATGATCTCCTTTGGGCCAAGCGGCCCGTCACCGAATCGATGCACGAAACCTTCCGAATACTCCTGAACAGCGCCTTGCAGGTGCGGGCGGACAAGGTCTGCGTAAAGCGGGGAGAACCATGCCAGCCAGACAGGGTGGGTGCTCAGTCCCAGCCATTGGCCCCATGCTTCCTTCTGGGAGTAGAGGCTGGGTTTAGAGGCGTAGCACCACAATGAGCGACCGTTCCATCCCCATCCGGAGTCGACTTCGGCGGTGGCATAGAAGCTGCGAAGCTCGATGGCCACGGCAACGAAGAAGCGCTCCAAGGCCTCCCTCCATCGTGGATTCTCCAAAGCAACACGGTGGATACTAAGCGAGACAGCTTGGATGTCGCCCTTCCTGGTCGGGCGGTCTTGGTTCGTGTGGCCGCCGAACACGCCCTCGAAGTAGGCTCCGGCGGTCGGAAAACTCCCTACGGCCGAAACGTCGTAGTCCTCGGCGAAGAACTTCACGAACGCCTGATCTCCATCACGTGCCAGGTTTCCCTGGAGCGGTTCGTAACTGCCGAAGCGCTTCGGCAGAGCCTCCGGCAGATACTGTCGGGCCAGGTCCATATAGCGCTGCGGAAAGTCGTCCCGGACTTCGTCCATGAGGTGATACCAACGGACCTCCACGATGTCGATCATGGTGTCGCGATCTGGCCTGGCTGCCGCCCGGCTGCTGGTCTTGGGCCAGATCTCTTCGGTCTGCAGGTCCCGTGCCGCCCCGTTGCCTTCCTTGGCCAGGCGTTTGGCGAACCGGACAGCGTGCGGAATGGATGCCGGATCGGTGCCTTCAACCAGGATGCTGTACATGACGCAGGCGCCAAGGACAGCAGCCGTCACCTCATGGGGAACATCCTCCGGCTCGACGAGATACGGGCCTTCGAGGGTGAAGCAGTAGTTTGCTTTCTTGCCTCTGAGGATGTGCCAGTTTTGAGGACCAGCAGCGTCGCCGCTGGTGCTTGCCTCGAGCTGCAAACCGGGAGAAGCATCCACGAGAGCGGTCAGCGCCTCGGCGTCCAAGGCTTCGGGCAGGTACACGGCAAGGTCATACGACATGATGCACAGGCTAGAGGGCTTCACTCTCGCGGCAAAATGCGGCGGTACAGAGACCTCTCGCGGGTTCATGAACCTCGCGGCTGTGCCAGAGCCACGACCGGCCGTCGTGGAGACCAGCGGTGGACTAACAACTGTCGGGGCCGTCGCACGTGATGCCAGACAAGAATCAGGGACCCTCCTTTGGGGAGGGTCCCTGATTCGCACAGCAAATGGAGCAACATAGTCAGCTGTTTTCGCTACCTTGTGCACGCACAAGGGATCCCTAGCGGCGCAGGCTCTCGCTCGGCAACTCGCCGAAGGCTTTGACGTACAGGGCAGAGAACCGCCCCTGATGCGTGAAGCCGCACAACTCAGCAACGGCCGTGACACTCTGCTCCCGCGGGCTCGCTTCCAACAGCATCTCCCGGGCCCTATCCAGCCGGATACTCCGCAGCAACTCCGACGGCGTCGCGCCCGTTTCCGCCCGCAGGGCAGTTTGCAGCGTTCGTACCGAAACGCCAAGGCACTCGGCGATGTCCGGCACCGTGAGTTCTTCAGAGGCGTGCCGCTCCAACAGCTCACGGCACTCGCGCACCAGGCGGCTTTCGGACTCAGCGTCCCCGGCCTGCCTGCCGGGCAGTTCCATCGCCATCAGCAACCGCGACACCATGCTGTCCGCCAACAAGCCCTGAACAAACACGGGGGCCGTGGCTTGTGGCCGACTGATCAGGTCATCATGAAGTTCGACGACGGACCTCAAGAATGCTCGACCGGCGGCACCTGAAAGGTCCATGCCATAGCCAAGGTCCACCGCGGTTTCGCCGTACAACTGCCCGGCCACCCGCTCCAACGCTGTGCGCCGTACGTAGACGATGAGGTGCGGGCTTCCGCCATCCCAACTCATCGAAAATGGCCGGTCGATGGGCGGAACCGTAGCGAAACGCGGACTTGAGTCCACAACACTCGCACCCACTTGCATGGACGCGTGCCCGGCCAGCGGAATTTGCACCAAATGGAAATCCTGCAGTCCCTCGGGCTCAATACGGACATCTGCTCCATAGTCCAGGAACTCGATCCCGACGTCGCCCCGGTGAAGGGAGCGCAGCTTCATATCCACGGCTGACGTCCGCGTCCGCGGGGCGAGCTCATGGCTGCAGAACAACTCCGCGATCTTGGCATGTGCCTCGTCCACGTCAGTTGTTGCCGTTGTTGGCCGTCCCCGCAGAACGTCACGAGGAAGAATCCTCACCATTTGGGCACCCACTCCACTGTTTTGCGCTTTTCGGATGATCCAAGCGCCACGTGGATATTCCGGATTTCAAGGACTGCCTAGAGTCGCTTTAAGACAAGTATGACGCAGCTCACATCACCATAACAGTGCCGAAAGGGAGGTGAGGACCAGTGAAGAACATCAAGCTCGTGCATGACCGCAGGGATGAATGGGACCGAAGCCACTTCGAACTTTGGGCGGCGGAGCTCCAGGCCAAGGAAGCCCGGCTCACCTCAGCGGCTTGGGTTGGTTGGCATGAAGAAGAGGAGGACCTTGCGTAATTCGGATGACCCTCGCGCCAAGTGGATAGTCCGGATTCCAGGGACTGCCTAGAGTCATCCATAAGACAAGCGTGACGCACGTCATATTCTCGTAACAGCTAATCCGCAATGAAAGGGTCTGGTTATGTCAGCACTCGAAGGCAGGACAGCAATCGTCACTGGCGGGGCAACCAAGGTGGGCCAAGGCGTGGTCACCGCGCTGCGGGACGCCGGAGCCACAGTGGTGGTGGCGGACATAGACCCCGACGGCGAATCACTCGCCGCCGGGTTGGGCGAAGGAATCCACTACTCCCACACAGACATCACCGACGATGCCGCCGTGAACGCACTCGTGGGCCAGACCGTAACCCAGCATGGCGGCCTGGACATCCTGGTCAATCTCGCTTGCACCTACAAGGACGACGGCGCATCCTCCGGTAGGGCGGACTGGCTCGAAGCCCTCAACGTCAACCTGGTGAGCGCCGTAATGGCGGCCAACGCGGCCCGCCCCCACCTCGAGGCATCGGGGCACGGAGCCATCATCAACTTCACCTCGATCTCCAGCTCGATCGCCCAAACCGGCCGCTGGTTATACCCGGCCAGCAAGGCTGCCCTGGTCCAGATCACGCGCAGCATGGCCGTGGACTTCGCCGCGGACGGCATCCGGGTCAATTCCGTGAGCCCAGGCTGGGTGTGGAGCAACATCATGGACACCCTCAGCAACGGAAGCCTCGAAAAGACCGACGCCGTCGCGGCCCCTTTCCACGCCCTCAAGCGCGTAGGCCGGCCACACGAGGTGGGTGACGTCGTCGCGTTCCTGGCGAGCGACCAAGCCAGCTTCGTTACCGGAGCGGATTGGGCGGTCGACGGCGGCTACTCCGCCTTGGGTCCGGAACGCGCCGAAGAAACCATTCCGCTGCTGGCCGCCAACTGACAACCACCGACAGACCAAGAGAATAGGGCAACACCATGACGCAACGCCACATCACCATCGTCGGGGCCGGCCAGTCCGGGCTGCAGCTGGGCATCGGCCTGCTGGACGCCGGATTCCAGGTCACCACTATCTCCAACCGCACGCCGGAAGAAATCCGCGAAGGCAAAGTTGCCTCCAGCCAGTGCATCTTCCACAACGCGCTGGAGCACGAGCGCGCGCTGGGGCTGGACTTCTGGCCTGACGCTCCCACTGTGGACGGCATCTCGTTCACCATCCCCCATCCCGAGCTCCCCGGCGAGAAGGCCATCAGCTGGGCCTCCCGCTTGGACCACCACGCCAAGTCCATCGATCAGCGGGTGAAGTTCCCCAAGTTCATGGAGGAGTTCACCGCGCGGGGCGGCGAGCTGGTCTTCGAAGACGCAGGTGTCGAAGAGCTGGAAAAGTACACGCAGAACTCGGACCTGGTCGTCGTGGCAGCCGGTAAGGGCGAGATCGCGCAACTCTTCACCCGCGACGCCGAACGCAGCACTTACGACGCCCCGCAACGCGCCCTGGCTTTGACCTACGTGAAGGGCCTCAAGCCTCGCGAAGACTACTCGGCGGTCTCCTTCAACCTCATCCCCGGCGTTGGCGAGTACTTCGTTTTCCCAGCGCTCACCACCACCGGACCGTGCGAAATCATGGTCTTCGAGGGCGTGCCCGGCGGCCCAATGGACTCGTGGAAGGGCCTCACCCCGGAAGAGCACCTGGAGAATTCCAAGAACATCCTGAAGACCTTCCTGCCATGGGAAGCCGAGCGCGCCACGGACGTGGAACTGACCGATGCCAACGGCGTTCTCCAAGGCAGGTTCGCGCCGACCGTCCGCCACCCGATTGCCACGCTGCCGAGCGGCCGGCAGGTGCTGGGCCTGGCCGACGTCGTGGTCTTGAACGATCCCATCACCGGACAGGGGTCCAACAACGCGAGCAAGTGCGCGGCGTCGTATCTGGACAGCATCATCCAGCACGGCGGTGTTTTCGATGCAAGCTTCATGCAGGCGACGTTCGAGCGCTATTGGGATTACGCGCAGCACGTTGCACACTGGACGAATGCCCTCCTGGCCCCGCCGCCGCCCCACGTCCTTGAACTCCTGGGCGCCGCGAACAGCGAGCCGGACATCGCGCACCGCTTTGCCAACGGCTTCAACCATCCACCGGAATTCCAGGAATGGTTCATGTACCCGGACAAAGCCGCCGACTATCTTGCGAGCCTTTCTGCCGCCAAGGTTTCGTAGCACAACCCTGCTAATAAGGACTCAATCATGCGAAAGATAGCAATCGTGGGGGCCGGCGAATCCGGTGCCCAGCTGGCGTTGGGCCTGCAACGGGACGGCTACGCGGTAACGCTCTTGTCCGACCGCTCCGCGGCCCAGATCCGCACCGGCAAGGTCATGTCCAGCCAGTGCATGTTCTCCACAGCCCTCGACGCCGAAGCCCAATTGGGGACAGCGCTCACGGAATTCTACGGGTCCGGATCAGTACCGGAGATCGGCACCATCCGGTTGCGCGTAGAAGCCGACGAACCCATCGAATGGCAGGCTCCCTTGGACGGGCCCGCCCGTTCCATCGACCAGCGGATCAAGAGTGCCCTCTGGATCGAGACGTTCGTGTCCAACGGCGGCGACTTCCGGATCGAGAAGGTCACCCCGCGCATGCTCGAAGAACTCACCCACGACTATGAACTGGTCATCGTCAGCACCGGTAAGGGCGAAATCGGGCAAATCTTCCCGCGGGACAAGGCAAAGTCTCCCTTCGACCGGCCGCAGCGGGTCTTGGCACTGAACTACGTCAAGCCCGACGGCGGCGCTGCCGCCGGACCGGCGACCGGCACGTCACCCGACAGCAACACCAGCGGCGGCGACGCCATCCGCATGTCCATGGCGCCCGGCGTCGGCGAGTTCTTTACGTTCCCGGGCCTGACCGTCTCCGGCCCGTGCCGCATGATGGTGTTCGAAGGCGTGGTGGGCGGCCCCATGGACCGTTGGACCGACGTCGGGACCCCTGAAGAGCAGCTCAAGCGTTCGCTGGAGATCCTGCGCGAGCATTTCCCCCACGAAGCAGCGAACTTTGCCGGCGCCGAACTGACAGACGACGGCGCCACGCTCCTGGGGCGCATCACCCCCACGGTGAGGTCCGCCGTCGGGGAACTCGGCAACGGGACCCTGGTGTTCGGCCTGGGCGATGCCGTGGTCCTCAACGATCCCCTTACCGGACAGGGTTCCAACAACGCGACGCTGGCTGCCAAGTATTACCTTGATTCGATCGTTCGCCGTGGCGAGCAGCCTTTTGACCGTGCCTGGATGGAGCGGACCTTCGACGAGTTCTGGCGGGGTTGGGGTCAGTGGGCGGTTGAATGGACCAACGATCTCCTCAAGCCGCGCAGGGACCACCAGAAGACACTGCTGCGCGAGGCTGCGGAGCATCCGGCTTTGGCAGCAAGCATTGTGGGCGGGTTCGATGATCCGCGGACGTCGTACCCTTGGTGGTTCGACCCCACTGCTGCGGCGGACTTCATGCAGGCCCGCAAAGAAGACGACACCGCGGCTTTCGACCTCCGGGACTTCAGGGGCGCGTTGGGCCAGTTCGCCACGGGCGTTACCGTGGTGACCACTGTTGCCGCCGACGGCCGAAAGGTGGGCATGACCGCGAACTCGTTCACGTCCGTCTCCATGGAACCGCCGCTGGTGCTGTGGTGCCCCAGCAAACGGTCCCCCAGCCTGGGTGACTTCGAGGACGCCACGCACTTCGCCATCAACATCCTGGCCAGCGACCAGCACGTCTTGTCCCGCCAGTTCGCAACGCCGGCAACGGACAAATTCGCCGGGACGGAGACAACCGAGGGCATCGCCGGCGTCCCGTTGTTGGACGGCGCCGTGGCCACTTTCCAGTGCCGCACGGTCTCCCGGCATGACGCCGGCGACCACGTCATCTACGTGGGTGAAGTGGAGAGTTACAACTACGACGGCGGCGCTCCCCTGGTGTTCCACGGCGGTAAATACCACGCAACCGCCAGCCACCCGGACTTCTAATTTTGAAAGGAGTGGAGATGGACGATTCCGTTGACGTCGTGATCATTGGCTCGGGCATCAATTCCCTGGTAGCGGCAGCCGAGCTGGCACTGGACGGGAAGCGGGTGTGCATCATCGAGCGCGCGGACCGGCTGGGAGGTTTCATCCACTCCTCGGAGCGGACCCTGCCGGGCTTTGTCCACGACTCCTTCTCTTCCTGGCATCCTCTGTTCGTGTCAGGCGGTGCGTACTCGGCGCTGGGCAAGGAGCTTCATGCCAGGGGGCTGGAATACTGCAACACCACCAGCGAGGTGACGGCGAGCGTTGGTGCTGATCCGATCACGGGAGCCCAACGCGTGGTCATCGCGCACCGGGACCCGGCCCAAACAGCCGCCTCGTTGAAGATTCCTGGCGACCAAGAGGCCTATCTGGCCATGCTTGACGATCTGGGCCGGAACTCCGGCACGGTTTTCGGGGCGTTCGGGGCAGAACTTCGATCGTTTGGGGAGGTCGCGAAAATTGCCTTCGGGGCCGTCCGACGAGGGCGTTTCTCCGGGACAGAGGCTTTTGTCCGTGACTCGGTGATGAGCGGACGGAACTACGTGCGGAGCCGCTTCGATGGCTGGGAAGCTGACCAGCTCTGGTCCCCTTGGCTCTTGCATGCAGGGCTGGGCCCTGACCAGGCGACAGGCGGGGTGATGTTGCCTGTGATGGCCATGAGCATGCACGGCTTCGGGCTCCCGGTGGTGAAGGGCGGGGCGTCGAAGTTCGTGGCTGCCTTTGAGTCACTGCTGCGGGACAACGGGGTGCGGATCCTGCTGGGCGCTGAAGCGGAGGAGATCCTGGTTTCGGGCACAACTGTCACGGGCGTCCGGACCTCGCAGGGCAGTCTTTCAGCAGGCACCGTGCTTGCGAATGTCTCGCCCCAAGCACTCTACGGACACCTTCTCAGCCAGCCGCCGGCCGGAACCGCCGCGGCTGCCAAACGCTACCAGAACGGCCGTGGTGCGATGCAGATCCACCTCGCCTTGGATAAGCCCGTGGAGTGGCTCGATCCCCGACTCAACCGGGTTCCGCTGGTTCACATCAGCAACGGCTCGGACAGCACAGGCATTGCGTGCGCACAGGCCGAGGCCGGCCTGTTGCCCAGCGAGCCCACGGTGGTGGTGGGCCAGCAATGCGTCCTGGATCCGTCCCGCGCTCCAGAGGGCAAGGCCACGCTGTGGCTGCAACTGCAGGAAGTTCCGTTCTCTCCCGTGGGCGATGCGGCCGGCGAACTGACAGTGCAGGAAGGCTGGACCGAGGAGCTGAAACAAGGCTATCTGGATCGGGTCCTCGCCCGACTGGAGCAGTTCGCCCCTGGCACCCGGGCTACAGTCCTGGCCTCGGACATCATCGCTCCCACGGACTTGGCCGCCGCCAATCCCAATGCCGTCAACGGCGACCCCTACGGAGGCTCCGCGGAGCTGTTCCAGAACCTGCTCTGGCGGCCCTTCCCGCAGGCCGCGGGGCACCGGACTGCCATCCAGGGGCTCTGGCATATCGGCGCCTCAACCCACCCCGGCCCCGGACTGTCAGGCGGTTCCGGGCACCTGGTGGCCCAAAAACTGACCGCGCAACCCTCACGATTTTCCCGTTTTCAAGCAGCACTGAAACCAAGCAAGCGATAGGAGAACAATGTCTGTTCTGGCCGGGCTCACTGCAGCCCTTTCGAGCGGTTCGGTGGAGATCATCGACCTCACCACTCCCCTGAGTTCCGAAACCCCCATCCTGACCCTGCCGCAGCCGTTCGCGAACACGGTGGGATTGTCCGTCTCACCGGTGAGCAATTTCGACGACGCCGGACCGGCTTGGGCGTGGAACGACGTCACCGTGGGCGAACATGCCGGGACACACCTGGACGCTCCGGTGCACTGGATCACGGGCAAGGACGGCAAGTCCGTGGACCAGATCGAGCCACAGCGCTTGGTTGGTCCCGTTGTCGTGATCGACAAGACAGCAGAAGTTGCCGCGGACCCGGATTTCCTGCTCGAACCGGAGCACTTCGAACAGTGGCAGGAAGAACACGGCGCCCTCCCTGGGAACTGCTGGATCATCTTCCGGACCGGTTGGGCGGCCCGCGGCACTGACGCCGCGGCTTTCGTCAACGCGGACGACGCCGGACCCCACACACCGGGGGTCTCCGCGGCAGGTGCCAAGTGGCTCGCCGGCAACGCCTCGATCAGCGGTTTCGGTGTTGAAACCGTGGGCATCGACGCCGGCCAGGCGGGCGGCTTGGACCCGATGTTCCCCGTCCACTCATTCCTCCTCGGGGCGGACAAGTACGGCGTCACCTCGCTGCGGAACGTGGACCGGCTTCCCACCACGGGCGCCACGCTGGTGGTTGCTCCCTTGCCGATCGTCGGCGGCACGGGCAGCCCGAGCCGCGTGTACGCGCTGGTGGAGAAGTCCGCGGCGGAAACAGCATGAGTGAACAGATGAGGGTTTCCACCCTGGTGGGCAGGACGCTGGCGAAGCTCGGCGTCGGGCATGTTTTCGGGGTGGTGGGCAGCGGCAATTTCGACGTCACCGGCACCCTCATGGCCGAGGGCATCCCTTTCACCGCCACGCGGCACGAGGGCGGCGCGGCGACCATGGCCGACGCCTACTCCCGGATGTCAGGAAAGGTTGGCGTGGTCACCACGCACCAAGGCTGCGGGCTGAGCAACGCCATCACGGGAATCGGGGAGGCAGCGAAGAGCCGCACGCCCATGATCGTCCTGACCGCCGACACCCAGGCTGCCGCGATCAGGTCCAATTTCAAGATCGACCAGGATGCCTTGGCCCGCAGCGTCGGCGCCGTCGCGGAACGGATCCATTCCCCCGCCACAGCTGTCGCGGACACCGTCAGGGCCTTCCGGACCGCCGTGAATGAGCGCCGCACTGTTGTCCTGAGCCTGCCGTTGGACGTCCAAAGTGCCACCGCCGCGGACGACGTGAGTGCCGTCGTCGTGCCTCAACCCCTGAAAGTGCGCCCCGACGCTGCCGCCGTAGAGCAGCTGGTCGCCATGATTGCGCAAGCGGAACGGCCGGTCTTCGTGGCAGGTCGCGGCGGACGGGGCGCCCGGGACGAAATCCTGGAGCTGGCGCAGCATGCGGGGGCGCTGGTGGCAACGTCCGCGGTGGCAAACGGGCTGTTCAACGGCGACTCCCACAACCTCGGTATCTCCGGAGGTTTCTCCTCCCCGCTGACCGCCGGGCTGATCAGCGACGCGGACCTCATTGTGGGGTGGGGCTGCACCCTGAATATGTGGACCATGCGGCATGGGCGGCTGATATCCGCCGACGCGAACGTGGTGCAGATCGACGTCGAGGATTCCGCGTTGGGCGCCAACCGGCCCATCACCCTCGGGCTCCTGGGTGACTCGGCGCTGACGGCCGCCGACGCGTTGGACGCCTTGCGCGCCGTGCAGCCGGAGCCCGCCGGGAAGTACCGCACCGAAACCAACGCCCTGGCCATCAAGCAGGGCTCACGCTGGCGGGACGTTGAGACAGAAGACTTGTCCACGGCCACGTCCATCGATCCGCGCGTCCTCAGCCGCGAACTCGACTCCATGCTCCCCGCGGAGCGGATCGTGTCCGTCGATTCGGGAAACTTCATGGGCTATCCCAGCCAGTACCTCGCCGTGCCGGACGAGTTCGGTTTCTGCTTCACCCAAGCGTTCCAGGCGATCGGGCTGGGACTTTACACGGCCATTGGCGCCGCGCTTGCCCAGCCGCACCGGTTGCCGGTCCTCGGCGCGGGCGACGGCGGATTCCTTATGGGCATCAGCGAGTTGGAGACGGCCGCCCGGCTGAAACTGCCGCTGGTGTGCATCGTCTACAACGACGCAGCGTACGGGGCCGAGGTCCACCATTTCGCGTCGGAGCACTCGGATGCCGAACTCTCCAGCGTCGTGTTCCCGGAAACAGACATCGCCGCCATAGCCCGCGGATTCGGAGCCGAAGGGCTGACAGTCCGGACCGTAGCCGACCTCGAAGCAGTACGCCCGTGGATCGCCGCCTACGAAGCCGGATCGCAGGACCGCCCCTTGGTGATCGACGCCAAGATCGCTTCCGACGGCGGCTCGTGGTGGCTGGCTGAGGCGTTCCAGGGCCACTAAGTGCCGTGGAGCCCAACAGAGCAGCAGCAGGCGCCCTTTTGAAGGCTCAAAGGGCGCCTGCTGCTACCTCCCGGGAGTGGGCTACGCGTCCACGTCCGTGTTGACGATGTAAACGTCGCACGGGGCACCGTGTGCCACGCTGTTGGCGATGCTGCCCAGGACACGGCCCAGGCCCTTCATGCGCTTGTTCCCCACCACGATCAGCGAGGCATTGTTGGTCTCTGCGTAGTTGATCAGGGCGTTGGCAGGCGTGCCGCGGGCCGCGAAGTACTTGACGCTGCCACCGGGGACGTCCAGCTCTTCGGAAACCTTGCGGGCGACGTATTCTGCGGAGTCGGCCGACGAGACGGTGATGCGGTCGCTGCCGCTGCCGAATTCTTCGATGCGGTCATCGGAGAAGCCGCTGATCACGTGCAGCTCGGCACCGAGAGCCGTGGCGAGCTTCGCTGCTGCAACTGCTGCGCGCTTGGCAGTCTCACTGTTGTCGACGCCGACGACAATAACTTCTGACATGAGTACTCCTGGTTGTGGGGATTCGCTGGGTGCTGCTGCAAGAAATCTACACTCACCAGCAAGGACTGGGGCGAAAGCCGGGCCAACGGGACTCTGGCCGCACGGACATCAGTGGGCTAATCTGCATGGACGGCCTGCCCTGCGGGCCGGTTTCCAGAGATTCAGGGACCGATGATGAGGAGCACCATGGCTGGCCACACATATAGCGTTTCCGAAATTGTAGGAACTTCCACCGAAGGCGTTGACGACGCGATCAAGAACGGCATCGCGACAGCCTCCCAAACCCTCCGGAACCTGGACTGGTTTGAGGTCAAGGAGATCCGTGGCCACCTCGAAGACGGCGCAGTTGCCGACTGGCAAGTGACCATCAAGCTTGGGTTCCGCCTGGAGCGCTGAATCCCTCTACGCGGGATGGCATTTAATGCGGATGTTCCGCGGGCAAAGTCAACTGGTGGGAGCAACGCTGGGGGTTAGGCCGCTTGTAGCAGCTGGTTTAGTCGGTTGGCTGGTGTTTCGAGGTTCAGGGTTGGTCTGGGTCGGCGGTTGAGTTTCGCTGCGACCAGGCGGAGGTCCTCGGGGGTGTGCACTGAAAGGTCGGTGCCTTTCTCGAACCAGAACCTCAGGAGCCTGTTGGTGTTCTCGTTGGTGCCGCGTTGCCAGGGTGAGTGCGGGTCGCAGAAATACAGGGTCGTTTCGAGTGCGGTTTGGATCTTCGCGTAGTCGGCCAGTTCGGTTCCGCGGTCCCAAGTGATCGAGAGTCGCAGGTGATCCGGGAGGGAAGCCATCTCCCGGATCATCGCAGCGGCAACGGTCTCCGCGGTGTGGTCCCCGGGCAGGTGCAGCAGGATCGTGAACCGGGTCGAGCGTTCCACCAACGTGCCGATCGCGGTCCCGTCGGTCCCGATGATGAGGTCCCCTTCCCAGTGGCCAGGCACTGCCCGGTCTTGGACCTCGGGCGGGCGTTGGCTGATTTTGAATGCCTCACCGTAAGGGCTGTTCTTACGGCGGTCACTGGTGTGCGGAACGCGTTGCTTGCGTTTCAGGCTGAGCTTTTCGGCCAGGTCAGCCCGCAGGTTCCCGCGGGTTTGGACATACAGCGCTTGATAGATCGTCTCGTGGCTCACCTGCATAGTCTGATCGTCGACGAAGTAGTGCGCCAACATTGAGGAGATCAATTTCGGGCTCCACCCGTCATCCATCCACACACCGATCAGCCGGCAGAGGTCCTCGTCCTGGACGAGTTTGAACGGTTTGGGCCGGCGCCTGTCCTGGTGCGCTTTGGCGTGGGCGACCGAGGCGTAATACTTCCCGTCCGCGCTTCTGTGCCGCTTCACCTCCCGCCAGACCACGGACTTATCCCGGCCAATCAATTCACCGATCTTGGCGTAACTGAGCCCCAGCAGAACACCCATCTGGATCATCCCCCGCTCGCCCAGACCCAAGGCCCGGCCAGGTCCCTCTGCCGAAGGCGCAGGATCGGCAAGACCCCCGACAGCGCCACGGTTCAACGTCATCATCAGGCCAGACTGAGCCCACCAGTTTCCCCCGGTCGCGTGCACCGCCCCGACACGCCGGGAAGCCTCAAGAACCGAGACCCCCGCACACACCAAATCAACAAACTCGGCACGCGCACCCGAAGGAAACAACTTGACCATGAAACGCTCCATCAATCAGAGCGTTGCAACGACCCTATGACTTTGCCGCGCGAACATTGGCATTAAGTGCCATCTCGGCGAGCGGGTTCGGGGGCCTGCGCGTCGGCCCCAACCTCACCGAAGCTGAGCAGCGTCAAAGCGTCCGACGACGGCGAACCGGCCTTCGCGGAATAGACCCGGAGGAGCTGGTCGGGGTCGTCCGGGAGACTCAGGGTTTCAAAGTTCAGTTCCAGGTCGCCCACCACCGGGTGGTGCAGCCGGACTGTCCCCGCGGAACGCGTGGCTACCCTGTGCCCGGCCCACCACTGACGGAAATGTTCGCTGTGGACGGCGAGTTCGCCCACCAACTGGTTGGTTTGGGGATCGTTGGGGTGCCGGCCCACGTCCATGCGCAGCGCGCCAACGGCCTCGGCTGCAACGGTCTTCCAATCCCTGAACAGCGCCCCGGCCGAGGGATCCAGGATGATCCAGCGTGTCAGGTTCCGCTCGGGCGCAGGCAACGCCGTGAAATCGGTAAAGAGCAAATAGGCCAGCCGGTTTCCGGCCAGGACATCCGCCCGCCGGCCCAAGACCATGGCAGGAACATCTCCGACGGCGTCCAGCAACTGCCGCAACGCCGGCCTCACCTTTTGAACGGGTCCGGGGTTGCCCGCAGAACTGGCGCAGTGTTCCAGCAGGTCCATCATGTGTGCCTGCTCCCCCGCGTCCAGGCGCAATGCCCGTGCCACGGAATCCAGGACTGCCTTGGAGGGGTGGATGTTGCGGCCCTGTTCAAGGCGCGTGTAGTAGTCGGTGCTCACGCCGGACAGGCGTGCCACCTCTTCGCGGCGGAGTCCGGGCACGCGCCGGGAGCCGCTGGACTCCTGTGCTCCGGCGTCTTCGGGTGAGAGGCGGGCACGCATGACTTTGAGGAATTTTCCGAACTCGGCGCTTTGACCCATCCGTCTATTCTGCCGTTGCAGGTGTGTGAAAGACCATCATTGTGGGTAGGACTGCCAGACCTAGGAAAAACAGGATCAGGTTGGATTGCTGACTCTGCCGCCAAAACTGCATAGGCTCAGTACAGAGCCTCCGAAAACGCTTTCTGGAAACCAGGAAGACGGAGTGTCACCGCCATAGCCATCCCGTCGAAGGAGACTGTCATGCCAGAGCTGACATTGAATAACGGCGTCACCATCCCCCAGCTCGGATTTGGTGTCTTCCAAGTACCTGCCGACGAAACGCAGAAGGTCGTGGAAGATGCTTTGGAAGCCGGCTACCGTCACATCGACACCGCGGCCGCCTACCGAAACGAAGCCGGTGTTGGCGCCGCCGTCGCGGCCTCGGGAATTCCCCGCGAAGAACTTTTCATCACCACCAAACTCCGCAACGGCGAGCAAGGCGACGCGCATGATGCCTTCCAGCGCAGCCGGGACGCCTTGGGCCTTGAGGTCATCGACCTCTACTTGATCCACTGGCCCGTACCATCGCAGGGCCTCTTCACGCAGGCCTGGAAGGAGATGGAGAAGCTGTACCAGGACAAGCAGATCCGGGCCATCGGCATCTCCAACTTCCTCTCCGACCACGTGGACACGCTTCTCAAGGAGGCAGAGGTGGTGCCTGCCGTGAACCAGATCGAAGTCCACCCGACTTTCCAGCAGGGCGAACTGGCCAGCAAGTGCCGTGATCTGGGAATCGCTGTTGAAGCGTACAGCCCGCTCGGCCAGGGCAAGGACCTGAATGCCGAACAGGTGGCACTCGTTGCAGCTGCCCACGGCACCAGCCCTGCACAGGTGATCCTGGCCTGGCACCTCGCCCAGGGAACCATCGTGATCCCCAAGTCCGCAGACTCCACCCGCATGCGCGAGAACTTCGGGGCAGCCGACCTCAGCCTCACCGATTCCGAACTGGCAGCCATCACGGCACTGGAGGCGGGTGCCCGCATCGGTTCCGATCCCGCCGTCGCTGCTTTCACGCAGCTCTAAGCTCCCGAACAACAGTAAAGGACAAACATGCAGTACACCCACCTTGGCCGCTCCGGCCTGAAAGTTTCACGTCTCTGCCTGGGCACCATGAACTTCGGCCCGCAGACGGACGAGGCAACAGCCCACTCGATCATGGATTCCGCACTGGATTCCGGCATCAACTTCTTTGACACCGCCAACGTTTACGGCGGAGTCGAGCACCGTGGCTGGACCGAGGAAATCATCGGCCGCTGGTTCGCGAAGGGCGGCGAGCGCCGGGAGCGGACCGTTCTGGCCACCAAGCTGTACGGCACCATGACAGACCGTCCAAACGAGTCCAAGTTGTCGGCCCTGAACATCCGCCGCGCCCTGGACGCGAGCCTGAAGCGGCTGCAGACGGACTACATCGATATCTACCAGTTCCACCACATTGACCGCGATACCCCTTGGGACGAGATCTGGCAGGCAATCGAGGTTGCCGTTCAACAGGGCAAGATCCTGTACTCGGGCAGCAGCAACTTTGCCGGCTGGCACATCGCCCAGGCACAGGAAGCGGCCCGCAGGCGGAACTACACCGGACTGGTCAGCGAGCAGTCCATCTACAACCTCTTCAGGCGTGAGCTGGAGCTTGAGGTCATTCCCGCCGCCCAGCAGTACGGTCTGGGCTTGATTCCCTGGTCGCCGCTGCAGGGCGGGCTGCTGGGCGGCGTGCTGAAGAAGGAAGAGCAGGGCGTGCGCCGCGCCGAGGGCCGGGCACTGGAAACCCTCAAAAAGCACGAGAACCAGATCCGCCAGTACGAGGATTTTGCGGACGAACTCGGCCACGCACCCGGTGATGTCGCGTTGGCATGGCTGCTTCACCAGCCTGCGGTGACGGCCCCCATCGTTGGGCCACGCACGCAGGAGCAACTGGACGCAGCTATCCGGGCCTTGGACGTCACCCTGAACGAGGACGCCCTCAAGCGGCTCGACGACATCTTCCCGGGCCACCGTCCTGCTCCCGAGGATTACGCCTGGTGAGCACCCTCATCGAGGGCAGCCTCCTGCCGCAGGCGGACACTGTCTCGCCGCGGAACATCTTGTTCATTGGCGGGACCGGGGTCATCAGTGCGGCGGCGGCTGAACGCGCCGTCGCGCTGGGCCACCGGCTGACCATCCTCACCAGGGGACGGTCGGCCGGGCGGCCGGTTCCGGACGGCGCCGAGGTCCTCCACGCTGACATCCGGGACGCCGAGGCGGTGCGCGGGGTACTGCAAGGAAGGGAGTTCGACGCCGTTGCGGACTTCATCTCCTTCACACCGGACCAGGCGGTGGCCGGCTTGGAAATGTTTCGAGGTCGAACATGGCAGTACGTCTTCATCAGCTCCGCTTCGGCGTACCAAAAGCCGCCAACAACGCTGCCGATCCGGGAATCGACACCGCTGAAGAATCCGTTCTGGCAGTACTCGCGGGACAAGATCGCCTGCGAGGAACTCCTGTTCGAGGCGTACCGGGAGGAGGACTTTCCGGTGACTGTGGTGCGGCCGTCCCATACGTATGACCGCACCAAGATCGCGATGGTGGGCGGTTGGACCGACATCCACCGCATGCGCGCCGGGATGCCGATCATGGTCCATGGGGATGGGACTTCACTGTGGACGCTGACACATAGCCGTGACTTCGCCAAGGCCTTCGTTGGCCTCCTGGGCAGGCCGCAAGCCGTGGGCGAGAGCTACACGATCACCTCCGACGAGTTCCTCCCGTGGAACCAGATTTACCGCTTGTTTGCCCGTGCGGCCGGTGTACCTGAACCCGAGCTGTTCCACGTTTCCTCAGAGACCATCGCAGCCCACAGTCCGGAACTCGGCCCCAACCTGCTGGGCGACCGCTCGCACTCCGTGGTGTTCGACAACGCCAAGATCAAAGCGCTGGTTCCTGATTACCGGGCCACGATTCCGTTCGCGGACGGTGCCAGGGAGATCGTGGCGTGGCATGATCAGCATCCTGAGCTGCAAGTGGTGAAGGAAGACTTTATGGAGCTCAGCGACCGGCTTTATGAAAGGAACCTACGCCCATGACACGCGCCCCACTCATCGAACTGAACGACGGCAACCACATCCCCCAGCTCGGGTTGGGCACGTGGCCTTTGAACGATGCCGAAGTTGCCGAGGCCGTGGTGGAGGCGGTATCCCACGGTTACCGGCACATCGATACTGCGGTGAAGTACGGCAACGAGAAGGGTGTGGGCAACGGCATCCGCGACTGCGGGGTGGATCGCGCGGAACTCTTCATCAACACCAAACTGGACGGCGGGTTCCAGGGTTCGGGAAAGGCTGTCGCCGGGCTGGACGGCTCATTGGAACGTCTGGGGCTGGACTACGTTGACCTGCTCCTGATCCATTGGCCGCTCCCCCGCCGCGACGAGTTTGTGTCCACATGGAAGACCTTCGAGGAACTTCAGGCTTCGGGCAAGGCGCGCTCCATCGGCGTCTCCAACTTCAAACCGGCGCACCTTGACCGGTTGTTCCGGGAAACAGACGTCATTCCGGCCGTCAACCAGATCCAGGTCAGCCCTTCCATCCCCCGGTCGGTCGCCCGGGCCTTCAACGAGCAGCACGGCATCGTCACGGAGTCCTACAGCCCTCTGGGTGCCAGCAGCGATCTCCTGAATGCTCCAGTTCTGGCTGGTATCGGCGAAAAGTACGGAAAGACGCCTGGCCAGGTGGTTCTTCGCTGGCACGTCCAACAAGGACTCGTCGCGATTCCCAAGACCGCCAACCCGCAACGGATGAAGGAGAACCTGGACGTCTTCGACTTTGAACTGGACCAGGACGATCTCAGCAAACTGCAGACGCTCGACGCCGGCCCGGACGCAGGCGTCGACTCGGATGTTCAGGGGCACTGACGTATGGCGGCAACAGATAAAGGAACACTGATCTGGGTGGGCTGCTACACGGACGACAGAAACGGCCACGGAAAGGGAATCGCTGCGCTCTCGGCTGATGAGGACGGCAAGCTGACGACCGCTGGCTTGGCCATCGAGGCCAATTCACCGTCGTTCCTCGCCCTGCACCCCACGCTCCCGGTGGTCTACGCCGTCGCCGAAGAAGGCAGGACAGTGCGCGCCTATCGGCGGAAAGGCGACGCCGAACTGGAGGCGTTCGGCGAACCCTGGCCGGCAGGGGACGCCACCTGCCACGTTGCGGTGGATCCCCAAGCCCGCTTTGTCGTGGCCACGTGCTGGGGCGATGGCCAGGTCATCCTCTACGAACTGGACGACGACGGCGCCATTGCCTCGCGCACAAGCGCGGCAGCCGCCGTCGATCCCCACTTCACTGCTCCCACCGACCACGAGCGGCCCAGCCGGGCCCATTCGAGCCTGGTGCTTCCCGACGGAAGGGTCATGACAACCGACCTGGGGCATGACTTGGTTCGCTTGTGGAAGTACGTGCCGGGCGGGGGCCTGCAGCCTGACCATCAGGTGGTGCTGCCCAAGGGCTCGGGACCGCGGCACATGGCGCGCCACCGCAGCGGAACGGTGTTCGTGGACACGGAATACTCTGTGGAGGTGGCAGCGGTTCGGATGGAGCCGGACGGCACCTACGAACTCACTGCAATGGTTCCGGCCAGCATCAACAAGCCGTTCGACGGCGACTCAGCGGCGGAGATCGCACTGTCGCCGGACGGTCGCTTCGCCTACGTAGGCGTCCGGGGCTCCAACCGGATCTGCGTGCTGAAGGTGACCCACGACGGGAAGGAACTCGAGCCCCTCGCCGACGTCCCGTGCGGCGGCGACTGGCCACGCCACCACCTCGTCCGCGAAGACTGGCTGTACATCGCGCATGAGCGGTCCAACGACGTCGTGAGCTTCAAACTCGACCCCGCAACCGGGCTGCCGGACGGACCCTTCAGCCGGGTGGAGACGGGCTCACCCAGCGTGCTGGTTCCCGCCGGTTAAATGCCGCCGAGACGGCATTTAGTGACAATCATCCGCTCAGACATTGTCATTATTTGCCGTCCCGGCGAGTCTTTTTAGACGGACCAGACCTGGACGTCGTCCGTGCCACAGATCAACTTGCGGCCCGTGGGTTCCATGACAACCCACAGCAGTTCCTGGTGCTTGGAAACGTCGTCAACGCGGCCGGTGCCGGCACCCCACGCGACGTCGTAGATCCACACAGGATCCCCGGAGCTGAGCTCGGACCACTCCGCGGCCGGGACGTGCCGGTAGTCGGCGGGCCGGTTCAGGATGGAGCTAGTCACGCTGACACTTCAGCGGCAGTGCGGCGCCGCCAGACAGTTGCCACTCCGTTGTGGGCAGGAAGCACGTGGCCTTCCGGGAACACCTGGACAGCGTCCGGATCGGAGTCCGGGCTCCACAGGCCCGACGCCGGGCAGTGGGACCCGGTTGGCATGGTGCGGGTGGCTCGTTCGCGCAGGAGGGCGATGCTCTTCATCGTTGAAACTCATCCTTGGGGATAGATCGGGGCAATTCGTGGTGTGAAGCAGATCTCTTCAACCCTATGCAAGTGACAACGGCTTTGTTATGGACGGATGCATAACATTTTCGCGCAGCGCCATGCATCAGCACAGTGGCATTTCCCCGCTAACCCAAGTAGGTGACAGCAAACGTCGCTCTGAACCGTCAGTGCGCCGTTTACTGTCACCTATGTGGACTACTTGTAGCTGAGGCTCAGGAGCAAGCTCTTCAGTTGGGCGTACTGCGTGGTGCCCATCCAGGACTTGGCGGCTGCAGGGGTAGCGAAGGCGGGGTTCTTGGTGGCATCAAACTGAACGTAGGCGCTCATGATGCCGTTGGGAACCCGGACCTGGTTAGTCCCGGAGGAGCTGAGACCGGCCTTGAGTTCCGACGAGAGCCGCGCATCCATGATGTACGTCGGAGGACCGTCGACCGGTCCCGTTTGTGGTGAGGGCATTCCCTCGTAAGGGGGACCTTCGTACGGAACGTACTGCGACTGGTACGAGGAGAAACCGAACTCCACCAGCTCACCTGAGGTGGCGCGAACACCGGGAACCACTGCCCTGTCGAGGATGGTTCGGTCCACCAACCCCCCGGTACCATCGCCATAATTGCCGTTGAATATCACGGCGACCTCAGTGCCAGAGCTGTCCAAGACCTTGGCGATGGTGGACGCAGCCTTGTCCGCCTCCGTCGCGTATGGCCCCGGTTCCGTTTTGACGCTCCAACCGACCGAGTACGTGAAGGAAAGGTGGCCGTCCGGGAAGGTGAATGTCTGACTCGTCGGCACCTGAACCGGTGGTACCACGGGTGCGGTGGTGGCCGCCGCAGGCATGGTGGGAGTCGGCGCCTGGGTGGGGGCGGTCGTCGGAGTCGCCTCCGGAGTGGCCGACGACGTCGCGGTCGGCGTCGGTGTGAGGGACACGCTGGGTGACGGGTTCGCTTCTGTCGGCGTGACAGAGACTGCCGGCGCTGGAGCAGTCGTCAGCGGCCCGAAGTTGGCCGCCACGAGGACGCCTGCAGTCACGGCCGCAGCACCGAGCAGCAGCCCACCAGCGATCCGGGCTTTACGGCGCCTTCGGTCCTCCAGGGACACCACGGCCGCTGCCGGATTGTTGTCACTGAAGACCCGCGGCCCAGTGAGCATGCGGGCCAGGGCTTCTTCGGCGTTGAGCTCAGCAGGCTCGTTCGCCAGTGGGTCGGTCGAGGCAACCAGGTTCTTGATCGGATCCATTTTCTTCAGACCCCCAACTTCTCTGTAGTCGTTTCTATGCCCGCCGGCAGTTGCTTCCGGAAAGCTGCACGGGCGCGGTGCAGACGGACTTTTGCGGCGGATTCACTGCACTGCAGGACACTTGCCATCTCGGCCGTGCCCAGGCCATCCCAATAGGCCAGTTGCAGGATGTCCCGGTCCTGGACACGCAGGCGGGCCATCGCATCCTGTACCGCGACGTTCTCGGAGTCATTGCCGTAACGCTCCACCGCCGTCGTCCGCAGTTTTTCCTGCAGGGCCTGCTGCCGGTCGCGGCTACGGTAGGCGTTGCCCACCAGGTTGCGGGCAACGGTCAGTAAGTAGGCGAGATCCGGGCGGACATCGTCGGACCACTTTTGCCAGATGACGCGGAAAACGTCGGCGGCGATCTCTTCAGCCATCTCCGCCGATTCCACGCGTCGGCGCACAAACCTGAAAACGGATGGATAGCTGTCTTTGTGAATGGCGATAAACGCCAATTCGCGCTCGGAAAGCACGATTTCCCCCTGAAAATATTGAGCCCTGAACTGCAGGATACTTGTATAGTTTCCGGCTCAAGACCATCGGTTACAGGGTGCGGGAAATTCTCTTTGCGGTAGCCCACGGCCGATGGACCGCGGCGTGGACACGAACGAGCCGTTCAACGCGGTGGCAGCCTCCTAGGCTCCGGCCCGCGCATGCCGGCCGCGCATCGCGGACACGGCCCACACCAGCACGAACAGGCCCACCAGGATCAGCCCGGCATCGCCCAGGTCGATGCCAGCGAGCCAGGTAGTCAGCGGATCGCCCAGTTCAAAGGCCGAGTTGAAGAACCCGCCCAGCGTGATCACGGCGATAAAGAGCGCCGAGACGGCTGAGATGCCAGTGATCACGGCGTTGAAGCCAAGCTTGCGTTGCGGGTTGTGGATGGCGGATTTGTACATCTTCATCATCGCCACGCCGTTGATCGAATCGCACAGGGTCATGGCCGCTGTGAAAGCGAGAGGCAGGGCCATCAAGGCGAGCGGCGAAACTCCGGCGAGTGACGCCGTCGTCGTGATGACCAGCAGCCCAATGGTGGTGGCGGTGTCGAAGCCAAGCCCGAACAGGAAGCCGATCACGTAGATATTCCGCGGGCGCTCCACCTTTGACAGCGGCTTGGCGAGAAGCCTGGTAACAAAGCCCTTGGCCTCAAGGTCCTCGGGACGAACCCCACCGCCAGCCTGTACCCTGCGATAGACCTGGCTGGCACGAACGAAGGCGGAGCCGTTGAACAGTCCCATCGCCAACAGGAACAGACCGGAAACCCCACTGCCGATCAGGCCCAGCACCTTGTTTCCGGTGGTCCCGTCCTCCATGAACTGCCCGATCAACGTGGCACCCGCCACCACCAGCAATCCCGCCAGGATCACCACCGAGCTGTGGCCCAGGCTGAACGCGAATCCCACGCTCACGGGGTCCTTGCGCTGCGCCACGAATTTGCGGGTCGAATTGTCGATCGCGGCGATGTGGTCCCAGTCGTAACTGTGCTTGATGCCGGCCACATACGCGGTGACCACCAACCCCAGCGCCAACGGCTGCGCGGCACCTGCCGTACCAGCAATCAAGAGCACGACGGCGGCAACGTGCAAAGCGGCGACGGCACCAAACGTGAACAACAGCCGGGTCCGCAGGGACAGCGTCTCCCGCTCCCGATACATGGTGGCGAACTCGGTCAGCGCAGTCATCAATACTTCCTCAGGTTCAAGGGTCCCTGCCCGTACCAACGTTCCCGCAGAACGCCGGTGCAAGTACCCAGCAGTTTGTTGAGTTCCTCAGTGCTGTTCGACAACGATCGCAGCACAAGCCCGGCAGTCCCGGCAATAGCCGCCGTCAAGGAAACGCCAGTGTAGGCGTCAAAATCCCGGGCTATTTGGTCCAGCTCATCGGCGAGCGCCTGATCCACCCGCGGATCCACCACCACCAACGACCCCAGATGGCTGTAGCCTTCCATGAACCCCATCCCGGTCACGTCGTTGACAGGTGGGCGAATCAGGAGGTTATCGAGCGCCAACAGTTTCGCGCCGCTGTCACCCTCTATCCAGATCTCATTCCGCAGCCGCACCTCTTCGTATTTGAAGGATGCACCGTCCGGCGACCAGCCAGGCGTGACGACCTCGGCCATGACAAGGCTCGACGTCGGGTGCAGGCTGAGGCGCGAATTCTGCCGATAGCTGGCCTCCCGATACGCAATCAATTGGTCAGGCACCAGCTCCAACCGCGAGCACTCCCCCAGCCGCACACTCATTCGCTGCTCAGCAAACGACCCCGGAGTCCTGTACACCTTGGTGGCCGACTGCGTGGTCAACAACAGATCCGCCCCCGCCTCAACCTCCACATCGATAAGGAACAGATCTGCCCCCAAATACGCCCCGCCGGGGTTGACCATGACATAACAAACCTGCCCGGACTCATCCAGGTAATGAGGCCTCAGCACCCGCAACGCGCCCTCATGAAACTGCCGCGAAGCAACGGACCGCCCGCCCCGCACACTGACACCAAGCTCCAACCGCCCCCGCACCTCCCGCACCTCCCGCCCCGCAACGTTTAACCCGGTGTGGGGCCCCACGTTCCCCAAAGAGCCTGCATCGACCTCCGGGGCCCACATCGACGAACTCACAGGTTCTTCGCGCCGGGGTGACCCGATCTCCGAAGCGGCGGAGCCGGGTGATAGGGGCCGCGGCGTGGCGGGCATCGCGAAGCGGGCACGGCCCCTATCACCCGGCGTAGCCGCCGTAGCAGGCAAGGTCATAGGGCCAAGTCGAGCATCAGGACGTCCCGCCGGATCCAGTTGAGGACTGCGTCCAACCCTTCGTCGGTCTTCAGATTCGTGAAGCAGAACGGTTTATTGCCGCGGAATTCCTTGGAGTCCCGCTCCATGATGGCCAGGTCAGCTCCGACGTGGGGCGCCAGGTCCGTTTTGTTGATGATGAAGAGGTCGGATTTGATCATCCCCTGGCCGGCTTTGCGGGGGATCTTCTCACCTTGGGCGACGTCGATGATGTAGATGGAGAAGTCGACGAGTTCGGGGCTGAAGGTGGCGGAGAGGTTGTCGCCTCCGGATTCGACGAAGATGACGTGGAGGTCGGGGTGACGGGCCTTGAGCTCTTCGATGGCCGCGGTGTTCATGGAGGTGTCTTCGCGGATGGCGGTGTGGGGGCATCCGCCGGTTTCGACGCCGATGATCCGGTCTTCGGGGAGGATCCCGTTGGCGGCCAGGATTTTGGCGTCTTCGATGGTGTAGATGTCGTTGGTGATGGCGGCCATGGAGATGTCGCCGCTCATGTGCCGGGTGATACGTTCCACGAGCTGGGTTTTGCCGGCTCCGACAGGTCCGCCGACGCCGATCTTGATGGGTTCTGACATGTTTTCTGTCCTTTGCACTAGCTAACTCATGAACATGCGGGCGCGTTGCCGTTCGTGCCGCATTTGTGAAATTTCAAGTCCGGGGCTGACGGCCCCAAAGTCGTCCCAGCACAGCTGTGCTACATCGTCGACGGCGGCAGCAACGGCGTCGTGCGCGTGGCGAAGTACCCGCTGCCCGGCGTTCTGCCCCAACGGAATGGCGCGCACGGCGTTCTGGGTCAGCGAAGTAACGGTGGCGAACAAATACGCAGAGAGCGCCGCTTCAAAGGGAACACCCAATGACCGCGCGATCACCCCAAACGCCAAGGGCTGATGCCCCGATGCGCCACCCCCACGAACAAGCCCCCGATACGACTCCAACTCCGCCGATGGGAACACTTCCCCACCAATCTCCAACAACCGCCCACCCATTTTGAGCGAAGCCTCCCGCACTTCCCGAGCCAACAACTGCGCCGAAAGAACGGAATCCAACAGCCCAACCCCCACCCCCTCATACAAGAACCGCAAAGCCAACCCATCGGAATAGGTCAACTGCTGCCCCACAAAAGAGGAAAGCCAAACCCCAAACGACCCCTCATCATGAACCAACTCACGATGTATGTAACTCTCAAACCCCAAAGAATGAGCAAACGCCCCCGTAGGCAAAGCAGAGTCGGTCAACTGTTGAAGAGCCAGCTGATATGAGGTCATGCTGCCTCGCTAGTGGGCTCAACCGCGACGCTGCCGCGGCGAACCTCGGCGGAGGCGGGTGATAGGGGCCGCGGCGTGGTGGGCACCGCGAAGCGGGCACGGCCCCTATCACCCGCCGCAGGCTTGCCAACCCCAAAAGCCAGCACCGGAATTTGCTTAGTGCGAATGCTCAGCATGGCGGAACGGCACCGGCATGACCCGCTCTTGCCTGTCGTAGGGGACGCCGACGCTCTTCAGATAGTCCTCCACGGTGTGGTCATACTGGCAAACCATCACTTCGGCTCCGTACTCGGACTCAGCATCAAAGAACTGCGCCTGCAGGTGGCGGTTGCCGAGCGAGTGGGCCACGACGCCCATTTCGTGGATGCTTCGCGGCCCTATGACCAGGACGTCCGTGGGCAGTACGGAGATGACGATGAGGTTGTTGTCACCGACGGCGAGGATGTCGCCGTCGCGGAGGTCGCCGGTGCCGATGGGCAGGCGGATGCCGAGTTCTTTGCCGTGGTCGGTGGTGACGCGTTGGATGCGTTTGACCAGCAGGGCGCTGGGGAGGACCACTTTTTCTTTGTGGTGGCCGGCGTAGTCGTTGGGCTGTTCGTGGAGGTTGCCTAGGATTTTTTCGATGATCATGAAGGCTCCTAGAAGAGGTAGTAGCGCTGCGCCATGGGAAGCACGTCGGAGGGCTGGGAGGTGACTTCGACGCCGTCGACTGTCACTTTGTACGTTTCGGGGTCGACGGCGATGTCCGGGGTTTCGCCGTTGTATTTGAGGTCCGCTTTGGTGAGGTTGCGGATGCCGGAGACGGGTTTGATGATGCGTTCGAGGCCCAGTTCGGCGGGCACTCCGGCGTCGATGGCTGCCTTGGACAGGAACGTGATGGATGTTTGCTGGAGGGCCTTGCCGTACGTGGCGAACATGGGCCGCATGGTGCGCGGCTGTGGTGTGGGGATGGAGGCGTTGGCATCGCCCATGAGTGCGTAGGCGATCTGGCCGCCTTTGATGACGAGCTCGGGTTTCACTCCGAAGAACGCGGGATCCCAGAGGACGAGGTCAGCGAATTTGCCCTCTTCCACGGAGCCGATGACGTCTGCCATGCCCTGCGCGATGGCCGCGTTGATGGTGTATTTGGCCACGTAGCGCTTGAGGCGGAAGTTGTCGGATTCAGCGGAACCATGGGTAGTGCCGGATGGATCCTTCAGCACGCCTCGTTGCCGTTTCATGGCGTCGGCTACCTGCCAGGTCCGGGTCACCACTTCACCCACCCGTCCCATGGCTTGGGAGTCGGAGGACGTGATGGCGAAGATTCCGAGGTCGTGGAGGACGTCTTCCGCGGCGATGGTTTCGGCGCGGATGCGGGAGTCTGCGAAGGCCACGTCTTCCGGGATATCGGGGTTGAGGTGGTGGCAGACCATGAGCATGTCCAGATGCTCTTCGATGGTGTTTTTGGTGTAGGGCAGCGTGGGGTTGGTGGAAGCCGGGAGCACGTTGGGCAGGCCGGCGATTTTGATGATGTCCGGGGCGTGTCCGCCTCCGGCGCCTTCGGTGTGGAAGGTGTGGATGACCCGGCCATCGATGGCACGGATGGTGTCTTCCACGAACCCGCATTCGTTGAGGGTGTCAGTGTGGATGGCCACTTGGACGTCGTATTCGTCGGCAACGCGCAGGGACATGTCGATGGAGGACGTGGTTGAACCCCAGTCCTCGTGCACTTTCAATCCGACGGCACCTGCCCGGATCTGTTCCGCGAGAGGCTCGACGGCGGACGCGTGGCCCTTGCCGAACAGGCCGATGTTGACGGGGAGTCCTTCGGCGGCCTGGAGCATCCGGGAGATGTGCCAGGCGCCCGGCGTGATGGTGGTGGCTTTGGTTCCTTCGGCCGGACCGGTGCCCCCGCCCACCATCGTGGTGATGCCGTTGCACAGGGCGGCCGGGACCTGTTCCGGGGAGATGAAGTGGATGTGGGTATCGATGCCGCCGGCGGTGAGGATCTTCCGTTCGCCGGCAATAATCTCCGTGCTGGCGCCGATCACGATGTTCACGCCGTCGGCAATCTGGGGGTTACCGGCCTTGCCGATCCTAAAAATGTGACCGTCTTTGAGGGCAACGTCGGCTTTGTAGATTCCGCTGTAGTCCAGGACGATCACGTTGGTGATGACGGTGTCCGGGATGTCCTCTGCGCGGGTCAATTGGCCGTTCTGGCCCATGCCGTCCCGGATGACCTTGCCGCCGCCGAACACTACTTCTTCGCCATGAACCGTGTGGTCCTTCTCGATCTCAAGGAAGAGCTCAGTATCGGCCAAGCGGATGGCATCACCCGTCGTCGGGCCGTACAGCTCGGCGTATTGCTTGCGGGAAATCTCGAAACTCACTGGTGGTCCCTTTCCGCTGCGACGCCCGGGCGCAGTTCCCCGGTAACGCCAGTTCCGCCGTCGAGCCTTCCGTTAACTGCGTTGCTGAGGCCGAAAACCTCACGTGTTCCCGCCAAGGCAATGAGCTGGACGGTCTTCCGGTCACCGGGTTCGAAGCGCGCGGCCGTGCCCGCCGGGATATCCAGTCGGCGGCCGTGAGCTGCTTCGCGGTCGAATTCCAGGGCGCGGTTCGCCTCGGCGAAGTGGTAGTGCGAACCTATCTGCACGGGGCGGTCGCCGCGGTTGACCACCTCGACGGCGATCGCCTCACGGCCGCTGTTGCACGCTATGGAACCGGGTTGGAGCCTGTATTCGCCGGGGATCATGGGGCTCCTATCGGATGGGGTTGTGGACGGTGACGAGCTTGGTGCCGTCTGGGAAGGTGGCTTCGATCTGGACGTCGTGGATCATCTCCGGGACGCCTTCCATCACGTCTTCGCGCCGGAGCACCGTGGTCCCGTAGCTCATCAGTTGGGCGACCGTCCGGCCGTCGCGGGCACCTTCGATGAGCTCGTAGCTGATGACGGCCACGGCTTCGGGGTAGTTCAACTTGAGGCCGCGCCCTTGGCGGCGCCGCGCGAGATCGGCAGCCACCACGATCATGAGTTTCTCCTGCTCACGGGGCAAAAGATGCATCGATTCTCCTGATAGCTGGGCACTTTAAGGACAGAGTGTGACCAGCGTAAGGAGCGGAAGTTTCAGCTACGTTTCCACGGCGTCACAGGCGGGGGTCGAATATGCCGAATTGACCTCAACTTAAGTTGAGGTCTTAGCATCGTTCAGGTGCGCTTCCGCAAAGCGGCGCCAACCCCAACCAGTCCCACGAAGGTTCATGAATGTCCCATCACACCCCCTTGCCGGCAGAACCGGTCGGCGAGCTCTTCAAGGCCGCCTTCCGCTCACATCCAGCAGGAGTTGCCATCATCACCGCGTCAGGGCCGGAAGGAGCCGTGGGGCTCACGGCGTCCTCGGTGGCATCGGTGGCGGTGGATCCGCCGACGCTCGCCTTCTCCGTCACAGGCGGCCGGTCAGCTTCGCACATCGCTGCCGCGCAAACGATCGTCGTGCACCTGGTGGGCGCGGACCAGGTAAACCTCGTGCGCACATTCTCCGACCCCAACGCCCCGCGCTTCACCAGCGACATGGACTGGGAACTGCTGCCCACAGGCGAGCCCCTGCTCAGGGAAGCACCATGGGCGCTGCGATGCGAAATCGTCCATAGGGCGCCTCTGGGTGGCTCTGTCTTGCTGGCCGCAACCGTTGTGGATATCCGGTTCAGCCCCGCCGATTCAGCCCCGCTGGTCTACCACAACCGGGAGTTCCACACCCTGTTCCAGGGCGTTCCGGTGCTGGGCTAGTTGTTGCGCCCGCGCGCCGCCACAGCCCACTGATCCACCACGGCACCGTCGCGGACAACGGTGACCTCATCCACCAGGTTCATGGTCAGGCACACATGGTTGGGGATCACCCGGAGCCGGGTACCCAGCGGCGGCAGTTCCGCCGTGTCCGGCCAAACAACCGTGGCGTGGTGCTCGGACAACGCAGTCACCTTGGCTTCGGGGTATTCGGGGAGCCGCCCGTATCCTGTGGCCCAATCCGGACGGTCGCTGCCCAGGACCTTACTGCCGGCGTCCACCACAACCCGGCGGACGTTGCCACCGTTGGCCTCGTGCCGGCTGACCACGGTGGCGGCAACCGTCAGCGCAATGTCGTCCCACGTGCATCGTTCGAGTTCCAGTTGCTGGGCATCCCCGAATACATAGACACCGGGGCGGAGCTCTGTGGCCACCGTCTCGCCGTCAATCAGGGCCGTTGGCGTAGACCCTCCACTGATGGTGGTGACTTCAAACCCGGCCGAGGTCAGCGCCGTCGCGGCCAGGCCAAGCGCCTCATTCTCGTTGCTGGCCGCACCCGTGGGCATTCCCGGCTTGTAGCTGTGTCCGGGGAACGTGAAGACGCCTTGCACGCTCAGTCCGGCGGCAGCCGCTGCGTGGGCAACGTCCACCGCCTCGTCGGGCAATACGCCGCTGCGGTGATGTCCACTGTCCACTTCGATCAGCACCTCAATGCTGCCGGCATCCGCGCCCAAGTGGCGACCCATCGCCGTCGCACTCTCAGCAGAATCCACGCCAACGGCGATGCGGCCCTTGGCTGCCAAAGCCCGAAGGCGTTCCGCATGAGGGGCTTCAACCCAGAGCGGGTAGGCGATAAAGATGTCCTTCACTCCATCCGCCGCGAAAACCTCAGCCTCGCCGATGGTGGCAACGGTGATCCCCACGGCACCGGCCGACAACTGCTTACGGGCGATCTCCAGCGTCTTGTGCGTCTTGACGTGCGGGCGGAGCTTGAGCCCCCTGGTGAGCATGCTGGACGCCATGCGTTCGATGTTCCGATCCAGGACATCGACATCGATCATGACGGCGGGGGTGACGACTTCAGCGGGGATCACGTTCATTCCTCAAACACTAACGGCCCGGAACACTAACTGCAGGCGGTCAGGGCGCGGACTGCCTGACACGCAGCTCGAAGGCCGCCTCCGGCTGCTGAACCTTGGCTGCTGCGGTTTTGCTTTCAATCCGGTTGATGAGGAGTTCGACGGCGCGCTCCGCAATTTCCGCACGCCCCGGCGCCACCGTGGTCAGCGATGGCGAGGCAAACCGTGCCTCGTCGATGTCATCGAAGCCCGCAACGGCAACCTGCTGCGGCACCTTCTTGCCGCGGACCAGGAGTTCGTGAAGTGCTCCGAGGGCAAGTGCATCGTTGAGCCCGAAAACAGCATCGAACTCCACGCCGCTGTCCAGCAGCCTTGCAATGGCATCAGCACCGCCGTCGCGCCGCCAATCGCACGGAACCACCAAGGCGGGGTCATACTCCACGCCGGCGTCAGCGAGCGCAGCTTTGTACCCCTCAAGGCGCAGGCCACCGCTGCCGGTGGTGTCGCCGTCGTGCGCGCCCACAACAGCTAAACGACGGCGGCCACCCGCCAGCAGGTGCGTGGTGACGGCGGCGGCGGCTCTGTGGTTTTGGATGAGGACCATGTCCAGCCGCGGATCCTGCACGTACTCACCAAGGAGTACCAGTGGCTTCCTGCCCGCGGCGGCGATTATCTGCTCAGCGTCCAAGGCGAGAGGTATGAAAAGAAGGCCATCCGTGAGCGTGCGGAATTGGCCTTGGAGCGCCGCCCTTTCATGGCCGGCCTCATTCCCGGACTGTTCCACCAGAACGCGGTATCCCCGGGCCCACGCCGCTTTCATGATGTCCGACGCCAACTCGGCGTAATACGGGATGGAAAGGTCAGCCAAAACCAATCCGAGCATGCTGGTCTTGCCCGAGCGGAGGCTGCGGGCCGTCAGGTTGGTTTCATAGCCAAGCTCTTCAATGGCGTCCAGGACGCGCTGCTTGGTGGTTGGCCGGATGAACTCGTAGTTGTTGATCACGTTGGAGACCGTCTTCAACGAGACGCCGGCCGCACGTGCGACGTCGTTCATGGTGACGGCCATCAATGTGCTCCTTTTGTACTGTTGGCATACATCGTTGCAGATGGGGCGGCAGTCGGGCCGCCACTCAAGGCCCTGCAGCCGTCACACATCGCTCATCCCCTTGCAACGCGCCTGCAACAAACATGCGCAAAGCTGAGGACAAGGACGGCGAAAGCTGAGGGGAGCAGACATGAGTATTGCAAACAGGGATCTTTTCCAGGCGCTGAAAATGCAGGCGAGCCTGGCCCAAGCATTCGGCACCATGCCGGGGAGCAAAGACGAGCCGCACGCCCTGAGCGCGGGCGATCATGTGGAGGCTTGGCATAACGGCCGCCTCTATCACCGGGGCACCGTGGTCAAAACCGTTGCTGGCACCGACCTTTTCTGGCTCACGGACTACACCGGGAGCAGGCGGCTCCTGGACATGGAGTCCATGGAAATCGTCACCGTTGACGAGCCGGCTCCGGCACCCGCATCGCGGGCACCGGAACCAACTCCGTCAGCTACGGTCACACCGATCTCCGCGTACCCCATGTTCCACGACGGCACGCAGCAGATCGCCTAGCTTTCAGTTGACCTGGTCCTCAAGCGACAACCGGATCATGGTCCAGCTCACGGCCGGAAGCTCGGCGGTGAGGCGGCCGCCGTCGAGCTTTACGCTGACGTTCTCGGACGGCAGGACCGACGTCGAATCGTCGGCAGTGGCCTGCCAGTAAGGGTCCTTGTTCGAGTAGGTGACGGCCTCAATGACTTTGCTTGCGTTGAGGCTTCCGACGGCGGCATCCAGCGTCAGCGCGTCCGACGCCGAGCGGTTCACGGCGAACACCACGGCCTCTTTGGCTTCTGCATCATAGGTCGCCACGGCTGACAGGGCGGTGAAGCCCGTCGTCTTTTCGGTCTCCAGCAGCGGGGATTCGACGGCGAGGTTCAACACCGTGCCAGAGGCATTCTGCGAAGTGAGCGCAAACGGGTGGAACGTGGTCTGCTTCCAGGCCCGGCCACCTGGCTCGGTCATGATGGGTGCGATCACGTTGACCAGCTGAGCCAGGCTCGCGGAGTGGACGCGGTCCGTGTTGCGCAGCAGCGTGATGAGAAGGTCTCCCACCACCACGGCGTCGGCAACCGTGTACCGGTCCTCGAGGAGCACTGGCGCCACGGGCCAGTCGTCGCCTGTGGGCACCTTGGACTCGTCGCGGGACATGTGCCAGACGTTCCACTCATCGAACGAGATATTGACCTGCTTCCCGGACTTGTTGGCCGACTTCACATGGTCGATGTGCGAGACCAGGTCCTTGATGAACGCCTCCATCCGGTGCCCGGCTGACAGGTGCTCCTGCAAATCCCCGAAGTCCTCAAAGTACTGGTGCGCCGAGATCAGGTCCACCAACTCGTATGTCTCGTTGAGGACCACGCGCTCCCATTCGCCGAACGTGGGCATGGTTGGTCCCGAACTTCCACAAGCCACCAGTTCCAGGTCCGGGTTGACCATGCGCATTGCCCGCGCCGTTTCGGCGGCAACCCGAGCGTACTCGCCGGCTTTCTTGTGGCCGATCTGCCAGAAGCCGTCCATCTCGTTCCCGAGGCACCACATGGTGATGTTGTGAGGCTCGACGGCGCCATTCGCCTTGCGCTGTTCGGACAAGGCCGTTCCACCCTTGATGGTGGAGTACTCCAGCAGGTCCAGCGCTTCCTGCGGGCCCCTGGTACCCAGGTTGACCGCCATCATGGGTTCAACCCCGGCCTTCTCCGACCACTTGGCGAACTCGTCCACGCCCACCAGGTTGGGATCGCTGGAGTGCCAGGCGAGGTCGAGCCTTGTTGGGCGGTCCTCCTTGGGCCCCACTCCGTCTTCCCAGCGGTAGCCGGACACGAAGTTTCCGCCGGGGTAGCGGACCGTGGAGACGCCGAGTTCCTTGGTGAGGTCGAGTACATCGGTGCGGAAACCGTCGTCGTCGGCTTTAGGGTGCTCAGGTTCGAAAATGCCCGTGTAGACGCAGCGGCCGAGGTGCTCAACGAAGGCGCCGAATGTCTTCCTCCTGACGGGGCCTACGACGAACGCGGGGTCGATGGTGATCTTGGCCGTGGGGTTTTCTGGGGTTCCCAAAGGGTGGGTCCTTGTCTGCTTGTTCTGCTTATCGATTTACAACGTTATAGAAACATGCTGACGTGGTGTTGGTGTGGGAGTCAAGGGATTTCTTGGCGGGCGTTCCGGCTCCTAGGCTGAGACGCATGTCCTTTGGAGCAGTGAGAGCCGCCTATTCTGCGCGTTCCGACGAGTACACCTCATTGTTCGGGTCCATCAGCAGCACGCATCCGGTCGATAGGGAGCTGGTGTTGTCATGGGCCCAGGGATTGTCCGGGAAAGTCCTCGATGCCGGCTGCGGGCCTGGGCAATGGACAGCCTTTCTGCACTCCGCCGGGGTGGACGTCCAAGGCGTGGACTTGGTACCGGAGTTCATTGAGACAGCCAAGCAATTCTGCCCGGATGCCCAGTTCTCTGTCGGGTCACTTGATCGGCTGCCCACCCCGGATCACTCATTGGCGGGAATCCTCGCCTGGTACTCACTGATTCACACTCCCCCGGCTGGGATCAGCCGGGTTCTGAACGAGTTTGCCCGGTGCCTCAAACCAGGCGGTGGCCTCCTGATCGGCTTCTTCGATGGCCCGGCGGGTGAGTCGTTCTCGCATGCAGTGACTCCTGCCTATTTCTGGTCTCTGGAGGAGATGTCGGGACGGTTGCAGGAAGCCGGTTTCAGCGTGATTGGCACGCACTCGCGCGCCGACCCCGGAGTGCGTCCCCACGCGGCCATCGTCGCGCAACGGCTGCTCACTCCCGGTCGCGTTGGCTGAACGCACCTACGCGCATTGATAACTGTGCACCAGCCCAGAGTCAACAAGGGGCCAGGGCTCGTCAGCTCTACTTGGTACTCGGCGAGGGACTGGCGCTTGCTTCCTGCCTGTCCAATTCCTCATAGATTTCATGCTGGTTCCCAGCGATGCAGACAGTGTCCATTTCCAGGCCGGAGCCTTTGACATTCGCGGTGAAGGATATGAGGTTTCCGCCGTTCTGATTGGCGTAGAGGCGGATGAGACCAGGGTCCAACGGGTTGGTTTCCACGCGGGTGGTAAAGCCCTTCGATTCCCAGAACATTTTGACCACGATGACTGATGCTTCCAGGTCGACGGGATCAGGGGTTTGGCTCATGACGCTGTAGTTCACGCCCTCCCTTCCATCACCTGCATTGCAGGCGCTGTTTCGGGTGCCTTTATCGACCCATTTCTGGGGTCCGATGGCTTTCTGGGTTTCGGTTTTGAACGCGTGGAGATCCTTCAGGGCTTGCTTGAGTTCTTCAACCTGTGCTTTGACAGTTGCAGGGTCGCTGGGATTGGCTGAGCCGGTCATGGGGTTCTCCGTGGTGGGTGTGCAGGCGCTCAGTGCAACGGCCGCGCCGACCAACGCGGCGAGTATGCGGCTGGTCTTTAGTCGGGCCTTGGGTTCATGGGGCATATGGTTCACTCTTCCTGAAACTGTTCCACAGCCCACACACCGGCAGGAGGCAGGACTGTCCAGCCTCCCGGAAGGCATCATGCCGCAACGCCTCTACTCTGCAGTCGGTGAGGGGCTGTCGCTTGCTTCCTGCCTGTCCAGCTCTTTGTAGATTGCGCTGAGGTCTCCGGCGACGCAGGCGCTGTTCATCTCCAGGCTGGAGCCCTCGATGTTTGCGAAGTAGGACACGAGGTGTCCGCCGTCTTCGTTGGCGTAGAGGCGGATGAGGCCCGGTTCCCGGGGGTTGGTTTCGGTGCGGGTGGTGAAGCCCTTGGATTCCCAGAACGTTTTGACGACGTTGACTGAGGCTTCCAGGTCTACGGGGTCGGACGTGAGGGTCAGGACGCTGTAGTTCACGCCACCTTCTCCGTCGGGTGTCTTGCAGTCCATGTTTCGGAGGCCTTCGTCGACCCATTTTTGGGGTCCGATGGCTTGTTGGGTTTCGACTTTGAAGGCGTGGAGGTCCGCGAGGGCTTGTTTGAGTTGTTCGACCTGGGCTTTGACGGTTGCGGGGTCGCTGGGGTTGCTTGAGCCGGTCATGGGGATCTCCGTGGTGGTCGGCGTGCAGGCGCTGAGTGCAATGCCGGCACAAAACAAGGCGGCAAGAATACCGCCGTCCTTTAGTCGGGCCTTGGATTCATAGGACATGCGGTTCACTCTTCCTGAAATCGTTCCAGACTCACTCGCCAGCATGAGGCAGGACAGGACACCCCAGAAGCCAGCACTCTGCGTCAGCTCTCCTTGGTACTCGGCGTGGGACTGGCACTCGCTTCCTGCCTGTCCAATTCCTTGTAGATTTCATGCTGATTCCCAGCGACGCAGGCGCTGTTCATCTCGAGGCTCAAGCCATTGGTGGTAGCCGTGAAGGATACGAGATGTCCGCCGCTCTTATTGGCATAGAGACGGATGTTTCCTGGGTCCTTTGGGTTTGATTCGACGCGGGTGGTGAAGCCTTTGGATTCCCAAAACGTCTTGACAACGTTGACCGACGATTCCATGTCGAGGGTTTCAAGGGTCTGACTCATGACGCTGTAGTTCACACCCTCTTCTCCCTTAGGGGTGCTGCAGTCCATGTTTCGAAGGCTCTTATCCGCCCAGGTCTGGGGCCCGACAACGTTTTCAGTTTCGGTTTTGAAGACGCGGAGATCCGAGAGAGCTTGCTTGAGTTCTTCGACCTGGGCATTGACAGTTGCAGGGTCACTGGAACTGTTTGAGCCGATCATGGGGTTCTCCGTGGTCGTGGGCGTGCAGGCGCTCAGCGCAAGGGCGGCGCAGAACAGTCCGGCGAGTAGGCGGCGGGCCTTTAGTCGGGCCTTGGATTCAAAGGACATGCGGTTCACTCTTCCTGAAGCCGTTCCACAGGCCATAGCCAGCACGAGGCGACATAGGCAGCTCCTTTGGCGCACCAGACAGCCTAATTAGCAGACGGAGAGGAGCCGAGGCTAGACGGGGTCCCGTAAATTTCGGGATACAGCTCCTTGTAGATTGCGGTCTGGTCTCCGGCGACGCAGGCGCTGTTCATCTCCAGGCCGGAGCCTTTGATGTTTGCGAAGTAGGACAAAAGGTGTCCGCCGTTCTCGTTGGCGTAGAGGCGGATGAGGCCCGGTTCCCTGGGGTTGGTTTCGGTACGGGTGGTGAAGCCCTTGGATTCCCAGAACGCTCTGACCACGCTTACTGATGCTTCCAGGTCCACGGGGTCAGGCGTTTGGGTCAGGATGCTGTAGTTCACGCCGTCTTGCCCGTCGGAGGTTCTGCAATCCATGTTACGAGTGCCCTTATCGACCCATTTCTGGGGTCCGATGGCTTGTTGGGTTTCGGTTTTGAAGGCGTGGAGATCCGCGAGGGCTTGTTTGAGCTCTTCGACTTGGGCTTTGACGGTCGCAGGGTCGCTGGGATTGGCTGAGCCGGTCATAGGGTTCTCCGTGGTGGGTGTGCAGGCGCTCAGTGCAAGGGCCGCGCAGAACAGTCCGGCGAGTATGCGGAGGTCCGCGAGCCGGGCTTTGGGTTCAAAGGGCATGTGGTTCACGCTTCCTGAAATCGTTCCAGACTCACGCGCCAGCATGAGGCAGGACAGGACACCCCAGAAGCCAGCACTCTGCGTCAGCTCTCCTTGGTACTCGGCGAGGGACTGGCGCTTGCTTCCTGCCTGTCCAATTCCTCATAGATTTCGTGTTGGTTCCCAGCGATGCAGACAGTGTCCATTTCCAGGCCGGAGCCTTTGACATTCGCGGTGAAGGATATGAGGTTTCCGCCGTTCTGATTGGCGTAGAGGCGGATGAGACCAGGGTCCAACGGGTTGGTTTCCACGCGGGTGGTAAAGCCCTTCGATTCCCAGAACATTTTGACCACGATGACTGATGCTTCCAGGTCGACGGGATCAGGGGTTTGGCTCATGACGCTGTAGTTCACGCCCTCCCTTCCATCACCTGCATTGCAGGCGCTGTTTCGGGTGCCTTTATCGACCCATTTCTGGGGTCCGATGGCTTTCTGGGTTTCGGTTTTGAACGCGTGGAGATCCTTCAGGGCTTGCTTGAGTTCTTCAACCTGTGCTTTGACAGTTGCAGGGTCGCTGGGATTGGCTGAGCCGGTCATGGGGTTCTCCGTGGTGGGTGTGCAGGCGCTCAGTGCAACGGCCGCGCCGACCAACGTGGCGAGTAGGCGGCGGCCCGCGAGCCGGGCTTTGGGTTCAAAGGGCATGTGGTTCACTCTTCCTGTGTTGTTCAACGGCCAGCAAATCCAAGGGGAGGCGAAACAGGCCGTCCGTTTGGCAGGATACGGTCTCCGTTGCCGGTTGTTGTGAGGGCAGCTTCATACAGGGCCGTGGTTTCTTTATCCAGGTAGCCGTAGCCGTCACTGGCTGTCCTGTGTACCAAGGTGTTGTGTTCGGTAGTGCCTTGGTACTGGGTCCCGTCGATCGTCGCTTCTTCTGAGGAGAACACTTTCGCACCGAAGGATTCCAGCCGCGGATCTTGGCGTTGGAAGCGACCCAGGTCAGCCAGCCCGTCACCGCTGGCTTCGGAGGCGTAGACATGCCCCCCGGGCACGTGGAGGTCTCCGGTGTTTCGGATCTCTTTTTCGATGCCGGCGGAGCCGAGCATCGTGAAGGAGGCGACGTTCAATGCCGCGGCGGCAAGGGCGTTGGACGTCACGGTGGTGCCGTAGGAATGGGCCAAGACGTGCAGGGTCTCCGGGGTCCTGTTGCCCAAGCTCTCTCTGACGGCGTTGAACGCCTGAAGGTCTGTGACGAACCGTTCGGCACCGGTGCGGGCGGCATCACCGCTGTTCACCGTCGGAACCGTGGGCGGCTCGTAGTTGATCCACGCCACCACCGCGAAGGACTCACCCGCGTCGTTCAGGCTTTGCCGCAACTTGAGGTTCGCGGCGTTTGTTGCCCAGTCATTGAAGCCGCTTTGCGGTGTAATGTTCATACCCGACACAGCGTAGGTAACATTGTCAGCCGTGTCGGGATTACCCACAGAGACCTGTGCCTTCGGTGAGCCGTGAGTCAGGTCGAAACCCAGCAGGACAGCTTTGGTTCCGCCCGCGTTCCTCAGTGCGTCGGTGATGCCATCCAGGGCTTTCTGCTGCGTTTGCAGCCGTGTCCAAGCCGGGTTGGTCATGGACATGCCTTGGCTGGCGGGCAGGAGTTGAGGTGTCCTGGCCAGTTCGGCGTTGATGCGGTCCTGCTCGGTGATGAGGCGTTTGCGGTTGGCGAGGTTCCGGGCGGTCGCGGTGATTCCGTTCAGATTCCCGATGACTCCGGGGATGGCCTCGATCAGGAGCAACTGGGCCTCGCCGGGTTCAAGTGTCCCGCCAGCGACTGTCTGGCCGAACCCAGCCCACCACTTTGCTATCACCACGGGGTCCTGCCCTGGTTGTTCAAGCAGCCCCTGAAGTCGGTCCTTGTTGGCAGGTACGGCGAGCCAGGCTTTCAGTTGTGCGGCGTTCAGGGCCCCGATATCGTTCAAACCGACTTGCCCCGGTGGTGCGTACATTATGAGAGCGCTATTGAGCATGGTGTCGGCCGTGGGCCCGCTGCCGGCTGCTTCGAATGCCGCGGCGATCTGCTCAAGCCACGTCGCGTCAGCGGCGTTCTCAGTCAGCAGTTCCTCGAACCCCGACACAAACGTGACACTGCCGCTATTCACCCACGAACACGCTGAGGTGAAACCGCTCCACGCGTTCCGGATTCTCCCCAGCTCCGTGTCCAGGATGTTGGTGAAGGCGCGGGATTGCGACACAAATTCGCGCAGCTTTCCAGGATCAGCCGAGCTGGTAGCGCCCCCCGATCCACCGGCGAACCGGGCCCGGGCCCTCGCCGAGAACACCGCTGAAATCGTCGGTGCAGCGACCGGCCATTCCATGGGCATCGGATCGATCACCACACCCTGGAAAGTCTGAAAGTGTTGTTCACGGAAATCGGCGCGTTGCTGCCAGGCAGCAAGTTCCTTCACCCGGGACTTCTCTTCCCGTGCCTGGACCTTTGCTTGCCTGACGTCCTCCGCCAACGCCGCGAGGACACCGGCAAGCCGGCCACGGTCATCGGCCCGGACGGCCAAAGCGCGGGCGAACAAGGTCGCATAGCCGCCCCTAAAGTCCTCCATCGCATAACCCGTGGCGACAACCAGGAAGCTACCTTCGGAGCGCAGGGTCTGATCCGCGGAATCAGCAGCGCTGATCAGAGCGTCGGCGGCGCCATCGTCGAACGCAATCTCCACCGCCGTATCAAAGATCCCCACGCCGAGCCCCCTCACTTGAATAGTTAATCCATCGAATAGCATAACTGACGGGACCAGAGTGTGGGACGTGACCGGGAAACAAAAAAACAGGCCGGAGACTCAAGGTCTCCGGCCTGTCTTGGAGGGTGGGCCCTGTGGGGATCGAACCCACGACCCACGGATTAAAAGTCCGATGCTCTACCAACTGAGCTAAAGGCCCCTCCAGCTGTAGAAACAGCCATGAATACTGTACCCCAAGGTCAAGGCCAGCAAGGAACTCAACGTGACGTGCGCCGTCGTCACCTTCTTTGGGCGAACGTTCGACGGCGGCACGCGGCGGCCGCGGCGTGTCGGGCCCCAGCGCGGCGGCAAAGTGGGTGGTGACGGCACGCCACCAGTACCAAGGCAGCCCCGGCAACCGTTACTCGACCCCACCAGAGCACAGGAGTACGGTGAACTCATGAGCGAACAGCCAGAACCGCGAGCGTACGGCGGAGCAAACCGGCATCACAAGCCGAAGCCCTTCGCGCCCATCGATTTTGAACCGTTCGCAGGTGGCGCCGACCCCGCGCGGGTTTCCGAGGCTGCCCACCTTGCTGCCCAGGCTTTGGTGAGGCGGGGCCGCGACAGCGACGACCCGAAGGTCACGCGCCGCCTGGTGAAACTGGCCGATGAGCAGGGCTTGGAAGCCATCGCCGAGATGTGGGCAGAAAGCCCCGCCCGCAGCCTTCCCGGCGCGCTGTGGCGGCTCTACGCCCTCCGCGCCGCCACCATCCAGAACCCCGAGAAGATCTCCGTCTACTTCAGAGCCGGCCGCGATACCGCGCAGGTTTCCAACGTGGTGGCCGGCGCTGCGGAGCCGCCCGGAGCCGACGAAATGAAAACCATGGCTGACGCCATTTTGTCCGGCGCGTTCGACGGCGAGTTCGACGTCGCGCTGGAACGTTCCGCCGCTTTCTGCCGGGTAGTAGCACTCGGCCAGGCCACCCTCGCCGACGGTGCAGAGCACAGCAATGAAGGCCATGCGAGCAAGCTGACCCGCAACTCGCACCAGCTGGTCAAAACGGCCGAGGACCTTGAGCACGCCGCCAATGCGTGGCGCCTGGGCGAGCTGGACTAGCCAACAAAGAGGGCGAAACGTACCCACGCCGGCCCCGGACTGTCAATGTTGACTTAGACCGCCTGACGGTGAAAACTAAAACTGGTGTCGAACCGCGAAACCCCCGGGCTTCAACTTATAGCCGCTTCGAGCGGCCTACCGCCGAGAGGCGTATCCGGTTCGGCACCATTTTTATGCCCGAACGAAGTTTGCCCGGGCCAGCACTGAAGCGGACCCGGGCAAAGTGCACTGGGAAACTACTTCAACGTGACAATGGTTTCCGCGGTTTCCTTCTTGTCGTGGTCAAGGTCGCCTGCAGCGTCCTGCGGGGTCATGGTCGCCGAGATCTCGGTTTCCTTGCCGGCGGTGTAGCCGAAGTTCTCCGCGATGTTGAAAGACTCGCCCGGCTTCAGGATGAACGGGTCCTTCTCCTTCAGCTTCACACCGGAGCTGCTCAGCCCGTGCTTCTTGTAGCCATCGCTGCTGGAATCTGACGGCATGCCGCCCATGTACTTCCAGTCCGTGTACTTTGCCTTGGGCGTGATCAGCGAGTGGCTCAAGGGGATCTCGGCCGATGAGGTGTTGGTGACCACGTAGTTCAGGTACACCACGGGATCGCCCTTCTTGAGCAGGTTCTCCTTGGTGTCCTTGTCCACGAACATGCTGTCCTTGGACGCGACGTCCGTGGCCACCTGGTAGATGTCAACGCTGAAGCTGTCGCCCTTGAGGTTCCCGAGCTTCTCGCCGGCATCTGAGATGGGGAGCGCCCAGGCTGCCAGCTTGTAGTCGCCCGATGACGAATCGGCACCTTCGGACGAGGAAGCGGACGCCGAGGCAGCAGATGATGAGGCGGACGAAGACGAGGAGGACGACGACGGTTCGGAACCACCCGTCGTCGAGCCGGCTGTTGCTCCGCCACAGGCGGTCAGGGCCAGCAGGCCGGCAGCGGCGAGGCCGGAAATTTTGATGACATTGTTGAAGCGCATGGTTCCCCCATTGAGTGGATTAATCGGTGCCTGACCTAGTGTCGCACGGTTGCGGGGGCGCAGCGATGGGGAGATCTGCCCGCAACGCTCCCCGAACTTCGCAGACGCCTCGGCCGTGCCGGTAAAGTTGAGACCGAAACGGGCGCCGTCAAGTCAAACTGCCCGTGCCCATCCGTCCCCGGCCCGGAAGCGACATGAAGCTGCGCCTTTTCCCCCAGGAACCTGCCGGGCTCGTACTGCTCGCGCAGATGGCCGGCGTCATCGTGGCCGCCACCGGAACGCTCTCCGAAATCCTCGGAGCCCCGGCAAGCGAACACGAGCGCCTTGCAGAAGAACTTCACGAGCATGAGTCCAAATCCCTGGACCTGCATTTCGCGCTCCTGACCCACATGCGCACCAGCTTCGTGAACCCGCTCCCCCGCGAGGACATGTACACGCTCTCCCGCCACCTCAACGAGGCCATGGAGAAGCTGGATGCCGCCGGCGACCTCGTAGCCCTGTACAAATTGGATCGCCTCCCCAAACGGGCGGCAGACCAGCTGGAGATCATCAGCAGGCAGGCTGAGCTCACAGTGGACGCAATGCGGAAACTCGAAGACCTGGACGAACTCGAGGACTACTGGATCGAAATCCTCCGGCTGGCCAAGCGCGCAGAGCGCACGCACCGGATCTGGGTGGCCGAGATGCTCAAGGACATGAAGTCCACGCAATACGCGCGGCACCGGGACATCGCCAACCAACTGGTGGAAGTTACCAAGGACATGCGGAAGGTCGCCACCCAGGTAGGCAGCATCATCGTCAAGGAATCATGACGTGACCATCGCCATCCTGGTCCTGGTAGTTGGCCTGGCCTCTGGGTTCGCGTTCCTCAATGGCTTCCGCGACGTCTCCAACGCCGTCGCGCTGTCCACGCGGACCCGCGCCCTTACTCCTTCAATCGCGGTGCTCCTGGCGGCCCTCTTCAACTTTTTGGGTGCCATGCTCAGCGGCACCTTCATCCTGGCTTTCACTCAGTCCTGGATCACCCTGCCCAGTGGCACCAGCGGGCTGACCATCCTCGCCTCGGCCCTCACGGCAGCCATCCTGTGGGGTGTGTACGCGTGGTGGCGCGGTATCCCCTTGTCCTCCACCAACTCGTTGGTCGGCGGCCTGATTGGCTCCGGCGCCGCGAGTGTCCTGGTGGGCGGCAACGCCGCGGGTGGCATGGACAACGCCCTGCTCACGCAAGTGGCACTGCCTTTGATCCTGTCCCCGATTATCGCGTTCGCAGCAGCGTACCTGTTGGTCTGGCCTGTAACGTGGGCTGCCCGGTACACACAACCCAATGTGGTGAACCGGCGCTTCCGCCGCGCGCAGGCCGTGTCCACTGCCGCTGTGGCGTTCGGTCACGGCCTTCAGGATGGGCAGCGAACAGCTGCCGTCATTGTGCTGGCCATGGTGGCCGCGGGGCTGTCAGGCGGAGAGGATGTGCCGCTGTGGATCCTGCTGCTCACGGCCGTCATGCTTACCGCGGGCACCCTGTTTGGTGGCTGGCGGATCTCCCACACTCTGGGCCACAAACTCATCCGGGTGGATCCCCTGCGCGGCTTCGTGGCGCAAACGCTGACGTCCGTGATGCTCTTTGTCGGCGCCATCGGTTTTCATCTGCCGCTGTCCACCACGCACACACTGACGGCCTCTGTGCTGGGAGCGGGCGTGAACCAGCGGTTCCACACAGTCAATCGTCGTCTGGTCCGGCGGATTCTGCTGTTCTGGGTGGTGACTCCGCTGGTCACCGCCGCCGCGGCGTTCATCCTGGAGTTGGCGTTCTCGCCGCTCGCGGACCTGTAACCTTCACGGACGCACCCAAGTAAGTAGCAGATCAGGTCGTTCCCAGCGCTGGGAACGACCTGAACTGCGACCTAGTTGGGTACAAAAAACGACGGCGGCCGTACCCCCAAGGCGACGGCCGCCGTCGTTCTGTGCCGACTCCCCCCATAGAAGCCGGAACCTGCAAGAACCCTTATCCGAAGCGGCCGGAGACGTAGTCTTCCGTTGCCTTCTGGCCAGGGTTGTTGAAGATGCTGGTGGTGTCCGCGAACTCGATCAGCTTGCCTGGCTTGCCGGTGCCGGCGATGTTGAAGAACGCGGTCTTGTCCGACACGCGCGCAGCCTGCTGCATGTTGTGGGTCACGATCACCACGGTGTACTGGTCCTTGAGCTCGTTGATGAGGTCCTCGACGGCCAGCGTGGAGATGGGGTCCAAGGCTGAGCAAGGCTCGTCCATCAGGATCACCTGGGGCTCCACGGCGATGGCGCGGGCGATGCACAGACGCTGCTGCTGACCGCCGGAAAGGCCGGAGCCGGGCTTGTCCAGGCGGTCCTTGACCTCGTTCCACAGGTTGGCACCCACCAAGGACTTCTCCACGAGGGCATCGGCTGCACCCTTGGAGATCTTCTTGTTGTTCAGCTTCACGCCGGCCAGGACGTTATCGCGGATGGACATGGTGGGGAATGGGTTGGGGCGCTGGAAGACCATGCCCACCTGGGTGCGTACGGTGACGGGGTCCACGCCGGGGCCGTAGAGGTTGTCGCCATCCAACAGGACCTCGCCCTCGACGCGGGCGCCGGGAAGGACCTCGTGCATGCGGTTCAGCGTGCGGAGGAAGGTGGACTTACCGCAGCCGGACGGGCCGATGAAGGCCGTAACGGATTTGGCCTGGATGTTGATGTTGACGTCCTCGACGGCCAGGAAGTTGCCGTAGTAGACATTGAGGTCTTTGACGTCGATGCGCTTGGACATGGTGTTCCTTTGTTCCTTGGGGGTGTGGAAGTTTGAAGGTGCCGCCGCAAAACCGGCGGCCAGCCCGGCTAGCGTCCCGTTTTGGGTGCGAACAGACGGGCGATGAGGCGGGCTCCGAGGTTCAGGAGCATCACCAGGATGATCAGCACCAGCGCGGCGCCCCACGCCCTCTGGTCCGAGGGCTCAGGATTGGACGGCGACGTCGGGTTGAGGATCTGCGTGTAAATGAACGTGGGCAGCGAGGCCATCCAGCCACCGAACACGTTGTTGTTGATAGTCGTCGCGAAGCCTGCAGTCACCAGGATGGGCGCAGTTTCGCCGATTACCCGGGCGATCGCCAGGGTGACGCCGGACGCAATGCCGGAGATCGCCGTCGGGATAACCACCTTGGTGATGGTGCGCCACTTGCGGACGCCCAGCGCGTAGGAGGCCTCGCGGAGCTCGTTCGGGACGATCTTGAGCATTTCCTCGCTGGAGCGGACCACCACCGGGATCATCAGGACGGAAAGCGCGACGGCGGCAACCGCACCGGTCTTGGTGCCGGGGCCCACGATGGCGAAGAAGAACGCTGCCGCGAAGAGGCCGGCCACGATGGACGGGATGCCGGTCATGACATCCACGAAGAACGTGATGGCGCGGGCCAGCGGACGGTCGTTGCCGTATTCCACCAGGTAGATCGAGGTGAGCAGGCCAACCGGCACGGAGATGACAGTGGCCAACAGGGTGATCTGGAGGGTGCCCATCAGCGCGTGGTAGATGCCGCCGAGAACGGGGGCGCCTTCCTCTACTGCCTTGTTGTCGAACGCGCCGGTAACGCCATTCATGGACGTGCCCAGGAAGCCGGGAGTGATGAGGCCGGGGATGCCATTGACCAGCACGGTAAAGATCACCGAAATCAAGGGCAAGAGTGCAACCAGGAACGAGCCGACCACCAGGCACGTGGCGAGCTTGTCCTTGGCTTTCCGGGCACCTTCAACAGCACCGCTCCACGAGACCAGGCCTACGGCAAACAGGATGGCGGAGACGAGGCCCCAGCCGAAGGCGTTGAAGCCGATGAGCGCCATGATGGCCGCGCCCACAACGAGTGCGACGGCCAGGACAATGTAGGGCGCGAACTTGGGCAGCTGGCCCTTGGTGAGCGCTGAGCGCTTGCGGACTACTGTGGCGGTCATTTAGTTGGCTCCCGAGAATTCTTTGTGCCGGGTGATGATCCAGCGGGCGATCATGTTCACGCCCAGGGTGATGACGAACAGCACCAGGCCGGCAGCGATCAACGTGTTGACCTTGATGCCGCTGGCTTCGGGGAAGTTCAGGGCAATTTCGGCAGCGATGGTCTGGTTGCCGGACTGGATGAGGCTGGCCGTCAGGACACCGGAGGAGAGCACCAGCGCAACGGCCATGGTCTCGCCAAGTGCTCGGCCAAGGCCCAGCATGATGGCGCTGATGATGCCCGGGCGGCCGAACGGCAGAACGGCCATCTTGATCATTTCCCAGCGGGTAGCTCCAAGTGCGAGCGCTGCTTCCTCGTGCAGCTTGGGGGTCTGCAGGAAGATTTCGCGGGACAGGGAGGTAATGATGGGCAGGACCATGACGGAAAGGACGATGCCTGCCGTCAGGATGGTCTTGCCGGTGGCGGATGCCGGTCCTTCGAAGATCGGGATCCAGCCGAGGTAGGTGGCCAGCCAGTCGTAGGCCGGGGAGATTTCCTTGGCCAGGAAGGCCGCGCCCCAGGCGCCGTAAACCACGGAGGGAATGGCAGCGAGGAGGTCCACTACGTAGCCCAGGCCCGAAGCGAGCCGACGGGGAGCGTAGTGGGAGATGAACAGTGCCACACCGATGGCCACGGGGGTGGCGATGACGAGTGCGATGACTGCGGCAATCAGGGTGCCCACCACGATCGGGGCGATGTAGGCGAAGAAGCCGTTTCCGCCCTGGATGTCTTCGGCAGGGGCGGTGAGCGCAGGGATTGCCTGCACCACAAGGAACAACGCGACTCCGAAGAGGACCGCGAGAATCAGGCACCCTGCGGCCATGGCGGCCCCGGAGAAAACCTTGTCCCCGGCGCGTCCGGCGCCTTGGGAGGTTGTCAGGGAGTTGGTGGTCACTTCACGATCCTTCAGTCTCAGTGAACTGGTCTTACATGGCTAAGTTCCCTGCCCCGCGCCGGTGCCGCGGCGGCCACCGGAGAGCGGGACAGGGAACTTCAATGTTCAGCCGGGTTCAAGCAAACCCGCCGGGAAACCTTAGGACTTGGCCTTGATGGTTTCGATAGCGGCCGTGGCCTTGTCCTGCAGGGCTTTGGAGAGCGGCGCGGACTTTGCGGCGTCGGCTGCGGTCTTCTGTCCTTCGTCGGAGACGACGTAGCTTTCGAAGGCCTTGACCAGGTCAGCAACTTCCTTGGTCTCGTAGGTGGTGCAAACAACGTGGTACGAAACCAGGACTACGGGGTAGGCGCCCGATGCGGTGGTCTTGCGGTCCAGCTTGATGGCGACGTCGTTGGCGGCGCGGCCGTCAACGGGCTTACCGGCTTCGACTGCCTTGGCGGCGGCTTCGGCGGAGATCTTGACGAACTCCTCGCCGACCTTGATGGAGGCGGTGCCCAGCTTGCCGGAGACAGCGGAGTCATCGGCGTAGGTCACGGCACCCGGGGTGTCGGTGACGGTCTTGACGACGCCGGAGGTGCCCTTGGCGTTTTCGCCGGCCAGGGTTGCGGGCCAGATGCCGGCAGCCTTGTCCGTCCAGACCTCGGGAGCAGCAGCTGCGAGGTAGTCGGTGAAGTTGGTGGTGGTGCCGGAGTCGTCAGAGCGGTTCACCGGCGTGACCTTGAGGTCCGGCAGGGTGACGCCTTCGTTGAGGGCGGCGATTGCGGGGTCGTTCCAGTTGGCGATTTCGCCGCGGAAGATCTTGGCGACGGTTGCGGCGTCGAGCTTCAGTTCCTTGACGTCCGGGATGTTGAAGGCCACAGCGATCGGGGAGATGTACACCGGGATGTTGATGGCGCCGTCGGGGCCGCACTTGGCCTTGGAGCTCTCGAGCTCTTCATCCTTCAGGTAGGCGTCAGAACCGGCGAACTGTGCCGAGCCGTCGATGATGGCCTTGCGGCCTGCGCCGGAACCGTCCGGGGAGTACTGGACCGTGGCGCCGGAGTTGGCGGTGGAGAAACCGGCCTTCCAAGCGTCCATGGCTGCGCCGGTGGAGGAGGCGCCGATGCCGGTCAGCGTGCCGGTGACCTTGGTGCCGGATGCGGCCGACTGGGTGCCGCCAGTGGTGCCCGTTGCGTTGTCTGAACCGCAAGCAGTGAGCGCGAGAGCGCCGGCTGCGATGACCGCGATTGCCGCGTTGCGGCCGAAGTGAGTTGCCTTCACTTGGATGTGCCCCTTCCAGGGATTCTTCGATGCGGGCCGAACGGAGATTTCGGCGTGCGCGAGCTGAGGACCTTTTGTTCCTTTACTGAAGGTAAGGAGCGCAGGTAACGGGACCTGCAGTGGAAGGTGAACGGAAAGTGAACGACGGCGGACCATTGGGTTATGTGGCGCGCGCCACCTTGAGCGGCACCCGGGATGCGCTTGGTGCCTTCGTCCGAATTCGAGCCGGGCAAATAGACTGGACGACATGGCTGCCGCGAAGGGATTTTCTGCAAGCAAGAGGTTCCTGCGCGCCAGAGTCAGGACCGGTTTGGTCCGCAGCCGGAATTCGTTGACACCGGCAATCCAGATGACAGTGTGCGCTGTAGGCGCCTACGCTTTCGCCGAGTATGTCCTGGGCCACCAAGGACCGCTGTTTGCAGCTACGTCTTCCCTGATTGCCCTCGGGTTCTCCCGTGACCCGCGGCTGCGCCGGGTGATAGAGGTGGGCCTCGGCTGCACACTGGGCATCGTTGTTGGTGATTTGCTGCTTCACTGGCTGGGCGCCGGGATCTGGCAGGCCGCCGTCGTACTTCTTTTCTCCATCCTGCTGGCCAGGTTCCTGGACAGCGGCACTATTTTCACCACTCAACTGGGGCTGCAGTCCTTGCTGGTGGTGCTGCTGCCGGCACCGGCCGGCGGGCCTTTTACGCGCAGCCTGGATGCCGTGGTTGGTGGTGTGTTCGCTCTGCTGGTGACCATCCTGGTGCCGAAGGATCCGCGGCGGGAGCCCCGGAAAGATGTCCAGAAGATCCTGCACGAGCTCGCGGAAGTGTTGCGCGAATGCGGCAAGGCCCTTACCGAGAGCGATTCCACCATCGCCTGGCACGCCTTGATCCGCGGCCGCAACTGCCAGCCTTTGGTGGACCGGATGCGGCAGACGCTGCGTGCCTCGGGCGAAGTAGCAACTCTGGCTCCCGCGCACCGGAGGCACCGCGACGAGCTGGCCGGCCTGGAGCACTCTCTGGAGTACATCGACCTGGCCCTGCGTAACAGCCGGGTGTTCGCCCGGCGGCTCACCAGCGCCATCAACCATGCCGCGTTGTCCGATGAAGCGATCGACAGCATCTCCGAAGTCCTGCAGGAAACCGCTGCGGCGATCGACGAGATGACCATTGGCTTGTCCGAGCAGAGTGAAGGTACCCGCCGGGTCCACCTGCGCCGCGCCCGGAACGAACTCTCCGACATCGCCGCCCGCCTGCACCCCAAGATGCTGGACGTCCAAAGGCTGGAGGGCGAAACCGTGGTCATGCTGTTCCGGCCCCTCATGGTTGACCTGTTGGAGGCCAGCGGGATGGAGGCGGAGGAAGCGCGGGCAGTGCTGCCGGCGCTGTAGCCCTCCGTTCCTCCCAGAGAAGCCCCAGACCTGTTTGGCAGAATGGGCCGATGATCCCTGCCTTATCCACACGCTTCCGGGCTGCCCCGGCGCTCCGGCAACGGCAGCGGCTCCTGTTCCTGTGGGCAGGTGGTTTGCTGGTGGCCGGCGATGCCATCTTCTGGTTGATGTTCGCCGCCGTGCTGTCCGAGACCGGGCTGGCCACCGTGGATGGCACGGTCCACAGTTTCATGGTCGATTCGCGCGGCCCGGTGGTCACGGCCTTCCTCACGGCGTTGACTACGGTCACCTCACCCGTGTGGATGACGGTCATTAGCGTGGCGGTGGCCGCCGCATGGACGGCCTGGAAGCGGGAACTATGGCGGCCGGCTGTGCTGATGGGCGCTATGTTGCTCGCCGGTATTCTCTCCACCGTCATCAAGCAGGATGTGGGCCGCTCCCGACCGCCATCATCCGATTTCCTCCTCGGCCCGGACGACGCCCTGTCCTTCCCTTCCGGCCACACGCTTGGCGCCGGCATTTTCGCGCTGGTCCTCACCTACCTGATCGTCTCGCGTTCGGGCACGCGAACGACGGCGGTGCTCGCCTTCACTGGCGCCGCCTTGCTGACGCTGCTGGTCGCCTACAGCCGGGTCTACCTTGGGTACCACTGGCTGACGGACGTCGTTGCTTCGCTCGGGCTTGCGCTTGGTGTGACGGGTATTGCGGTGTTTGTGGACGCGGCGCGGCACGGGGGACGGCTCGGCTAATACTGTCAGTCCCCGCGGCTAACCTTGAACCCATGGCTTCCAAGACCTCCCGCGCATCCAAGACACCCGCCTACAAGTGCGCCGAATGCGGCTGGACCGCCATCAAGTGGGTGGGCAGGTGCGGTGAGTGCCAAGCCTGGGGAACCGTTGAGGAGTACGGCGCCACTGTCGCGCGTACGACGGCGGCCGCTACAGTTTTGGAGCCGGCCCGCCGAATCGCTGAGGTGGATGGGACCACTGCGGCGTTCCTGCCCACGGGCGTGGACGAGCTGGACCGTGTCCTGGGAGGAGGGCTCGTCCCCGGTGCCGTCATCCTGCTCGCTGGGGAACCCGGCGTCGGAAAGTCCACGCTGTTGCTGGATGTCGCAGCGAAGTTCGCGCGCACCGGGCAGGATGTCCTGTACATCACCGGTGAGGAATCTGCGGCACAGGTGAAGCTGCGCGCGGAGCGGATCGACGCCGTCGCCCATACGCTGTACCTTTCCGCGGAGACCGACCTCGGGCAGGCGCTGGGCCAAGTGGAGAAGCTCGAACCCAAGCTGTTGATTGTGGACTCCGTGCAGACGCTGAGCAGCGCGGATGTCGAAGGCAGCGCCGGCGGTGTATCCCAGGTGCGCGAGGTCGCTGCGTCGATTATTGCTGCGGCCAAGCGGCGCAACATGACCACGCTCCTGGTGGGCCACGTGACCAAGGAAGGCACCATCGCGGGGCCGAGGCTGCTGGAACACCTGGTGGACGTCGTCTGCCAGTTCGAGGGCGAGCGCCACTCCCGCCTGCGTCTGCTGAGAGCCGTCAAGAACCGCTACGGTGCAACAGACGACGTCGGCTGCTTTGACCTGAACGAAGCCGGCATCGAGGGATTGGCTGATCCCAGCGGATTGTTCGTTTCACGCACCCGCGAGCCAGTCTCGGGAACGTGCATCACGGTGACCATGGAGGGTCGCCGACCACTGCTGGCAGAGGTTCAATCCCTCCTGGCCGAGAGCGCCAATTCGCAGCCACGCCGGGCCACCAGCGGGCTCGAGAGTTCCCGCGTCGCCATGCTGCTCGCGGTTCTCCAGCAGCGGGCAGGCTGCATGCTGCACAAGGACGACTCCTACGTGGCAACGGTCGGCGGCGTGAAGCTCACGGAGCCCGCCACTGACTTGGCTGTTGCCCTCGCGGTTGCCTCCGCCAAGTCCCGGAAGGCCCTCCCCCAGCGCCTGATTGCCTTTGGCGAGGTTGGCTTGGCCGGAGAGGTCCGCCCTGTTCCCGGGATCAACCAACGCATCCAGGAAGCACACCGCCTCGGCTTCACCCACGCGATCGTTCCGGCCAGCCCGGCGGGCGCCGGGGTCATCCCCGATGGCTTCTCGGTGCGCGAAGTAGGCCACTTGGCGGAGGCCCTCGAACTTCTGATCACTTAACCCTTCCGGGGTGTCGAGCGGCTCTGAGCTGCGGTTTCGGCAAGGATTGGGTCATGACCAAGAGAACTGTGCTTATCGGGGGACGCTTTTTCTTTGGCCTTTTGACCTTGGTGGCGGTGGGGACACAGCTGACAGTTCATCTGGGCATGGGCTATGACCTCTGGAACTTCTTCAGCTACTTCACCAATCTGTCCAATATCTTTGCCGCGCTGGTGCTCCTCATCAGCGGGTACAGGGTCCTGATCCGCAAGCGCCCCAGCGAAATCGACGATGTCACCCGTGGCTCAGCCACCATCGCCATGGCCGTGGTGGGCCTTGTTTTTGGCGCACTATTGGCGGGCGAAGACCTCGGTTCGCTGCTGCCGTGGGTCAACTTCGTGGTGCACTACCTGATCCCCGTAGTGATGGTGGCGGACTGGCTCTTCCAGCCTCCGCTGGCCACCCTGCAGCCCAAGCACATTTGGTACTGGCTGCTCTATCCCATCGGCTACCTCGTCTACAGCCTGATCCGGGGAGCCTTCGTCAACTGGTACCCGTACTGGTTCATCGACCCCTCACGCGCCGGCGGCTGGGGCGGCGTGATCATCTTTGCACTCGCCATCTCCGTTGGCTTCCTCGTGGTGAGCTTGGCAATGCTGTGGCTTGGGAACAAGCTGAAGCGGCAAGTGGACTACTAGGCGCTCTTCGCTGCGAGCGCCGGCTCAGGCGCCGCTCCAAACCGGCCGATGAGTTCTCCACTGGTGGCCCTCACTGCCGGAAGTTCGTGCCTGAGTCCCGCGAGGAACATCACGGTGTCGGCCGTAGTGGACGCCGAGTCTGCTGAGATCAGTCCGTCCGCGCGGAGGTTGATCAAGGACTCCACCAGTCGGAAGGCCGTATCTCCGAGGCTGGCGTCCGAGTCCGCCACCGCCGTCAGTTCCCGCCCCAAGTCAGCGTAAATGGTCCGAAGTTCCGTCCGGGCGTCCATGAACGGCTGGAAGACCTCCGCCCTGGCCTCCGGAAGGTGGTACAGCACGCCGAGGTTCCAGCGGGAACTGCAGAGCTGCGAACCGTCGAACAGCACCACCGCATGCAGCCGCGCTGCGGCGGCAACCGGGCCACGCCCGGCTTCCTCCGGGTGGCCGTGCACCGCACGGGCGAAGTCCAGGCTGGTGGACACCGTCCCGCCAAGAAGCTCGCCCAGGATCTCGTCCTTGGTGGAGAAGTGGTGATACAGCGATGACTGCCGGATTCCGACGGCGTCAGCGATGGCACGCGTGGACGTGTTGGCGAATCCTTGGCCCGTAAAGAGCTCGGCTGCCGCATCCAGGATTTCGTCGCGGGCTGTGGCTCCCCGTCGTACCGCTTGCTGCTTGCGGGGGCGTCCCGGTCCGACTGTACTCACCCTTTCATTCTTGCATCGCAGCACCGCCAAAGGAGCCGTTCACGGCCTGCTGAGCCGACGGTGAGATTTCCTTTACCTCCCCGAAACGCACGGTAACCAAGGCTTTACATCGGCGAAACGCTGCGGGGACACCGCGCTGGAAAACTATCAAGTGACCGATATTCCGGACGGGTCATCAGAAACCTCTCCGGGCTGGTCCCCTATCCCGTTCCAGACACGGAGAACCCGATGACTTCCACCCTTTCGACGACGGCCAGCCGCACTGACGACGCAGACCTGACAGCCCTCGGCTACCAGCCCACCCTGCACCGCAAGCTGGGCCGCTACGCATCGTTCGCCGCAGGTTTTTCGTTCGTCTCCATCCTCACCACCATCTTTCAGCTCTTCGCTTTCGGCTACTCCTTCGCCGGCCCGGCCTTCTTTTGGACCTGGCCCGTGGTTCTGGTGGGCCAGCTCCTGGTAGCCCTGAACTTCGCCGAACTCGCCGCCCGATACCCATTGTCCGGCGCCGTCTATCAGTGGTCGCGGCGCATGGGTGGCGAAGTGGTGGGATGGTTCGCCGGCTGGTTCATGGCAATCGCCCAGGTGATCACAGCTGCCGCAGCTGCCATCGCCCTCCAGGTGGTCCTCCCCCAGCTGTGGGACGGATTCCAGGTGGTGGGCGGCGACCCCTCCCTGGCATCCCCCACGGGCGCGGCCAACGCAGTGATCCTTGGAGCCATACTCCTGGTGATCACCACTGTGATCAACTGCCTCGGCGTGAGGCTCATGTCCCATGTGAACTCCATTGGTGTTACCTGCGAGATTGTGGGCGTCGCTGCGGTGATTCTCGCCTTGTTCTCAGCCGCGCAGCGTGGCCCGGAGGTGGTAGCAGACGTCAGTGTGGTCACTACCTCGGACCTTGGTGCCGTGGGCGCCTTCCTGGTCTCCGGCCTGATGGCCGCGTACGTGATGGTCGGCTTCAACTCAGCCGGCGAACTCTCGGAGGAAACCAAGAACCCCCGCAAGACCGCACCACGCACCATCTTGTCGGCGTTGATCATCTCAGGTGTTGGCGGCGGGCTGATGATTATCGCTGCCCTCATGGCAGCGCCAAGCCTCGACGACGGCAGGCTCGCCACCGAGGGACTCCCCTACGTGCTGACGGCCGTTTTGGGCACGTTCTGGGGCAAGGTGCTGCTGGTGGACGTGGCAATCGCCATCTTTGTCTGCACCCTGGCCATCCAGACGGCCGGTTCGCGCCTGGTGTTCTCCATGGCCCGCGACGGCAAGCTGCCTGCCTCGGCCCGGCTCGCGAAGGTCCACCCCAAACGTGGAACCCCCATGTGGCCCTCCATCGCGATCGGCGCCTTGGCGGTGGGGATCCTCGCCATCAATATCGGCAACTCCGCACTCTTCACCACTCTCTGCAGTGTGTGCATCGTGATGGTGTACCTGGCGTACCTGATGGTCACGGTCCCTCAACTGCTCAGCCGCTTCCGGGGTGACTGGGGCCGGGTGGGCCAGACCATGCCGGCGGGACTGTTCTCCTTGGGCCGTTGGGGCCTGCCCGTCAACGTCCTGGCCGTCCTGTACGGCGCCCTGATGGTCATCAACCTGTCATGGCCCCGCCCCGAGGTGTATGACCCCTCCGGCGAACACGGAATCCTTCTCTTCTCCGCCCCCATCATGGTTGGCGCCGTCCTGCTCCTGGGCATCTGGGTCCGGAGGAACCTCCGGGTCCGGCAGAACAAAGCGGCAGACGCATTGGACCCCGCCAACCCTGCCGGCTGACCCGCCGCACCACCATCCCGCTCAAGCACAGAAATGAATGCCATGACACAGATTCTCGAAACACGGACTACTGAAAACGGAACCGCCACCACGTCAGGCGCCAGGTTGCACGCCCGGGCCCAGCATGGCCGGGCAGCGGAGACCATGATCCATGTCCCGCCCGCTTCCGCTCCGGCCCGGTTGACGGAGAGCCTCCCTTCGGAGGCAAAGACCGCGTTGACCTGGGCCGAGACACTGGCCTTTGGCCGCTACACCCATCTGGAACTGGCCCGCGGGACGCGCATCAGGATCACAGACCTCGACGGCGATGCCTGTGTTCACGCTGTCCTCATCCGGAGCGGCGCACAGCACGAGCGGCTCAACGTCGCGGACACGGTCAAGGTCCCCTGGCAGGCGTACTTGACCACCGGCCACCCCCTGCTGTCCGACGCCGGGCGGCTGATGGCCACTGTAGTGGCCGACTCGTCCGGCAACCACGATGCCCTCACCGGCACCACCCATCTGGCCGGAAACACCGCCAAGTACGGTGCCGGGTCAGCGCACAGCCCATCACCGGCCGGCCGTGAACTGTTGACCCTTGGTGGCATGAAGCATGGCATCAGCCAGAAAGAACTCCCTCCGTCATTGTCGTTCTTCAAGGGCGTCACCGTGGACGTGGACGGCAGCATCACGTTCGCCGGCAGCGCCGAAGCCGGGGCCGCCGTCGAACTTCTCCTCCACATGGACGCAGTGCTGGTACTGGCCAATACCGCCCACCCGTTGGACCCCCGTCCTGAGTTCACGGGAAGCGCCGTGGACATCGTCGCGTGGCAGGCGCCGCAGGACCTCCAAGCCCTGGTGGACGGAACCCTCAACGTGGACCTCGGCCCAGAGGGGCGTCTGGCCCTCCACAACACAGAACTCGACTACAACGCAAGGACCTCCGCATGAACGCCATCACAGAAGTCAGCCCCGCACTGGTCCCTGGCCGCGCCGTACTGGACGAACTGGTGGAAGCCTGCGGCCCGTGGTCGGCCGTGGTTGAGGCCGGAGACGTGCTCACCATCGTGGACCACGACGGCAACCAGGCCGTGGACTGCATTCTCTACGCGGCCAAAGACACCAGCACCCGGTACTCGGCCGCCGTGACCATCGCAACCCAGGGCAGCATCTTCCTCACCACTGGCTCGGTCCTCCGCGCCGACAGCGGCCAGGCACTCATGACAGTGGTGGCGGACGAAGTTGGTGTCCACGACACCATCGGCGGCGCCTGCTCCCAGGAATCCAACACGCTCCGCTACGGCCAGCACACCCATGAACAGCACGCCTGCGTTGAGAACTTCCTCATTGAGGGCGCCAAGTGGGACCTCGGAAAGAAGGACCTGGTGTCCAACATCAACTGGTTCATGAACGTGCCGGTGGATCCCGACGGCGCGCTGGGCATCGTGGACGGGTTGTCCGCTCCGGGCAAGCGCGTAGCACTCCGCGCCGAGGTGGACACCCTGGTGCTCGTATCCAACTGCCCCCAAATAAACAACCCCTGCAACGGCTTCAACCCCACGCCGGTGCGCATGATCGTCACACGTCCGGAGGCCCGCGCATGAACCGTTTCGACACCCTCCTCATTGCCAACCGCGGCGAGATCGCCTGCAGGATCATCGAGTCCGCCCGCAAGGCCGGGCTCCGCACCGTCGCCGTCTTTTCCGAAGCGGACCGCGGCGCCAAGCATGTAAAGCTCGCTGACGAGGCCGTCCTCCTGGGACCTGCACCGGCCAAGGAGTCGTATCTCAAGATCGACGCCATCCTCAGTGCGGCAGCTTCCACCGGGGCCGGAGCCATCCACCCTGGCTACGGGTTCCTGTCCGAAGACGCAGCCTTCGCGGAAGCTGTTGAAGCGGCCGGCCTGGTCTTTGTAGGCCCCACCCCGGACCAGCTCCGGATTTTCGGGACCAAGCACACGGCCCGCGATGCCGCGCAACGCGCCGGCGTTCCCATGATCGCCGGATCCGGCCTCCTGGAGGACCTGGACGAAGCCGTGGCAGCATCGGAAACCATCGGTTTCCCGCTCATGCTCAAGGCAACCGGCGGTGGCGGCGGCATCGGCATGGCCGTCTGCCGCGACGAAGCCGGGCTCCGCGAGAACTACTCCCGGGTGGCCCGCCTGGCCAGTTCCAGCTTTGGAACGGCCGGCGTCTTTGCCGAACGCTTCATCGAACATGCACGCCATGTGGAAGTCCAGGTGTTCGGCGACGGCGAGGGCCGCGTGGTGAGCCTCGGCGACCGTGACTGCTCGCTGCAACGCCGCCACCAGAAAGTGCTTGAGGAAGCCCCCGCACCGGACCTCCCTGATGCGTTAAGGGAGGAACTGCACCGAAGCTCCCGCGCGCTCTGCGCCTCCGTGGGCTACCGCTCGGCCGGAACGGTGGAGTTCGTCTACGATTCCGTCCGCCAGGAAGCATCCTTCCTGGAAGTCAATGCACGGCTGCAAGTTGAGCACCCAGTCACCGAGGCCATCACCGGCGTGGACTTGGTGGAGTGGATGCTGAATCTGGCCCAGCAGGAGCCCGTGCTTGATGGTGTGCCGGACAGCGTGCCCGTCTCAGGCCACGCTGTGGAAGCCCGCATCTATGCAGAAGACCCTGCCCGGAACTTCCAGCCCAGCGCCGGAACGGTTACCAACGCGCAGTACCCGGGCTCCGACGTCGTACGCATTGACGCCTGGGTGGAGACCGGCAGCGAAGTCTCCACCAGCTACGATCCCCTGCTGGGCAAGGTCATCACGTCCGGCACCAGCCGTGACGCCGCTTTCGACGCCCTGGCCGCTGCGCTGGCGGAGACCCGCATCGATGGCATCGAGACCAACCTGGGCATGCTGCGTGCCGTTGCCGGGATGGACGTGGTCCGTACGGCACAGCATTCCACCGGAACCCTCAACACCGTGGGCGACCCTGAACCTCGGATTACCGTTGAACGGCCAGGCCTCCAGACCAGCGTGCAGGACTGGCCTGGCCGGACCGGGCTGTGGCAGATCGGCGCCCCGCCCAGCGGCCCCATGGATGATTTGTCGTTCCGGCTTGGCAACACCGCACTGGGCAATCCAGAGGGAGCACCCGGCCTGGAATTCACCATGGCCGGCCCGGCTCTCCGTTTCACCCACGCCACCACGGTGTGCGTCACCGGCGCCGACGTCGCCGTGACTGTCAACGGCATCGCGGCAAACGCCTGGGAGCCCATCACCGTGCCCGACAACGGCCTTCTGGATGTCGGATCGGCTGACGGATCCGGGCTGCGAGGTTACATTCTCTTTGAAGGCGGGCTTGACGTTCCCCAGTACCTCGGCAGCGCGTCCACCTTCACGTTGGGCCAGTTCGGTGGCCACGGCGGCCGCGTGCTGCGGGCCAGCGATGTGCTCCGCACGGTCACCGGTCACCTGCCTGAGACCGTCCCCGGCGCGGTTCCGGCAGAGAGCCGCCCGGCACTCACCTCGGAATGGCAGCTGAAAGTGGTGGAGGGGCCACACGGTGCACCGGAATTCTTCCAACGCGAAGACATCGAGGAACTGTACGCCACCGAATACGAGGTCCACTTCAACTCGGCCCGCACCGGCGTCCGCCTGATCGGCCCCAAACCGCGCTGGGCACGCAACGATGGCGGAGAGGCCGGGCTGCACCCCTCCAACATCCACGACACCGCCTATTCGGTAGGTGCCTTGGACTTCACCGGCGACACCCCCATTCTCCTGGGCCCTGATGGTCCCAGCCTGGGCGGTTTCGTCTGCCCGGTAACGGTGGTGACCGGCGAGCGCTGGAAGCTGGGGCAATTGCGGCCTGGTGACAAGGTCCGCTTTGTGCCCATCCGTTCCGTCGAGGCGCCCTCTGTCAAGGAACTCGGCGCCGCGCGGCAACTGATACTCCCGGGCAGTGCCGACTTCAGTACAGGCATTGCGTCCGGCACTACCGGACTACTTCGCGGAGATGGCGACGACGGCGTGCTGGGCCGGGTGCCCGAAGGCGACGGACGGCCTGCGGTCACCTACCGACGCTCCGGTGATGACAACCTGTTGGTGGAGTACGGCGACATGGTGCTGGACCTGGGCCTGCGCGCCCGCGTCCACGCCCTCCACCAGGAACTTGAACGCCTCGCAGTCCGGGGCATCGTGGATCTGACCCCGGGCATCCGTTCCCTGCAGATCAAGGCCGATCCTTCCGTCCTGCCCACCTCGAAGCTGTTGGGCCTGGTGCGCGAGGTGGACGCTTCGCTCCCAGCGAGCTCGGAGTTGGTGGTACCCAGCCGCAGCGTCCGTCTCCCCTTGTCCTGGGACGATCCCGCCACCCGCGAGGCAATCGAGCGCTACATGGCCGGTGTCCGCGACGACGCCCCGTGGTGCCCGTGGAACATCGAGTTCATCCGCCGCATCAACGGCCTGGACTCCGTCAACGACGTCTTCGATACCGTCTTCAACGCCGAGTACCTCGTCCTGGGCCTGGGCGACGTGTACCTCGGAGCACCGGTGGCAACCCCATTGGATCCGCGGCACCGGCTGGTCACCACCAAGTACAACCCCGCCCGCACGTGGACCCCTGAGAACGCCGTGGGCATCGGCGGGGCCTACATGTGCATTTACGGCATGGAGGGACCCGGCGGCTACCAGTTCGTGGGCCGCACCACCCAGGTTTGGTCGCGGTACGCGGATTCGGCGCCGTTTGAACCAGGCTCCCCGTGGCTGCTCCGGTTCTTCGACCGCATTTCCTGGTACCCCGTCAGCCCCGAGGAGCTCCTGGACCTCCGCGCAGACATGGCTGCGGGCCGCGGCCGTGGCGTAGAGATCCAGGACGGCACGTTCTCGCTGGCCGAGCATGAGGAATTCCTGGACCGCAACAGCGTGTCCGTTGCAGAGTTCCGCGAGACCCAGTCGGCCGCTTTCGCCGTGGAGCGCCAGGCTTGGGAGGAGGCCGGCGAGTTCGACCGTGCCGAACAAGCCGTTTCACTGGCCCCACCGGCCGACGACGTCGTAGTGCCCGACGGCGGCACTTTGGTGACGTCGCCGTTCGCGGCCAGCGTCTGGAAAGTGGACGTGGAACCCGGGGACCTCGTGGTCGCCGGCCAGCCGCTGGTCTCCCTGGAAGCGATGAAGATGGAGACGGTCATCCAGGCTCCGGTAGATGGCGTGGTCCAACGGGTCCTGCCCATGGCCGGCGCCCAAGTGGTGGCAGGCGAAGCACTGGTGGTCCTGGAGCCCGTGGACGTCCGGGAACCCGCACTTGTGCTGGAAGGAAGCGCATCATGAGCGGGCCCACCGTGGAACGCGTCCTCGCCGCGCTTAAGGCGATTGACGCCGTCGACCGTCCTGAAATCTGGATCCACCTGCGGGGGCGGGCCGAACTGATGGAAGAGGCGGCCCGGATTGACGCCGCCGTGGCGGCCGGTGAGAACCTGCCGCTTGCCGGCCTCCTGCTCGCCGTGAAGAACAACGTGGATGTTGCCGGTTTGGTCACGACGGCGGCGTGCCCCGGCTTTGGGGATGCACCCGCCCGGGATGCGGTGCCGGTTGCGCGGCTCCGCGCTGCGGGCGCCCTGGTGCTGGGGGCCACCAATCTGGACCAGTTCGCCACTGGCTTGGTCGGAACGCGCAGCCCGTATGGAGCCGTCCGTGATGCGAGGCGTCCCGGGAGGATCTCCGGCGGCTCAAGTTCAGGATCTGCCGTGGCGGTGGCCTTGGGCCTTGTGGACATTGCCATCGGCACGGACACTGCGGGTTCGGGCAGGATTCCCGCCGCGCTGCAGGGAATCGTGGGGATCAAACCCACCCTGGGCGTGGTGTCCACCGAAGGTGTGGTCCCGGCATGCCGTTCCTGGGATACGGCAACCATCTTCGCCCGCGACCTCGCCACTGCGGAGCTCGCCATGGGCATCATGGCCGGGCAGGGCCGCCCCTGGCCTGCAGACGCCAAGGTTGCGGCGCCGTCCACGCCGCGGGTGGCCTATCCGGCCGCTCTGCCGGCACTCCCGGACGCCTGGGCGGCCGAGTTCCAGGAGCAGATTGAGCGGTTGCGGTCCACCGGGGTGGTGGCCGAGCCCATCGAACTTGACGTTTTCCTGGAGGCCGCACGGCTGCTGTACGACGGCGGATTGGTGGCCGAACGCTACGCCGCCGTCGGCAGCTTCATTGACCAGGTGCAAGCCGGCGGGGTGTCCGCAACGCTCGACGCAACGGTGGCCGGCATCATCAAGGCTGCAGGCACGGTCCCTGCGCACCAGTACGTGGCGGACACGGCGGCGTTGGAGCATCTCAAGCACCAGGCCATGGAGCGGTTGGACGGTTTCGATGCGCTGATAGTTCCCACGGCACCGTTCCATCCGACGCTGGCAGAGGTCGCAGCCGATCCCGTGGGGGTCAATTCCCGGATGGGTACCTATACCAATTTCTGCAACCTCTTCGATCTCAGTGCCGTTGCGGTACCGGCGGGTACCGTCACCGAAACAGGCGGCGTGGGCGAAACAAGCAGCATCGCGCAGTTCGGCCTGACTGTGGTTGCCCGGACCTTCGAGGACGGGGTGGCCGCGGACATCGCGCGGCGTATTGAACTGACCCCGGAGAATCCGGAGTTGGTCGCAGCCGGAGCCGCACCCGCCACGTCGCCCGGCCGCAAGGTTCCGTGGCCGGTTGCTGCGGGAGCCGCCGTCGTTCCCCTCGTCGTGGTGGGGGCGCACCGGAAGGGGCAGCCGCTGGCGGCTGAACTTGAGCGGCGCGGGGCTTTCTGGGACGGGCGGGTAGTCACTGCGGCCCGGTACCGAATGGTGGCCTTGGAAACCACCCCTCCTAAGCCCGGCGTGGCTCGATCTGAACACGGGGCCGGGCTCGTGGCCGAGAGGTGGCTGCTTTCAGAGGCCGGGCTTGGATCATTTCTTGCTGAACTGCCGGAACCCATGCTGCTGGGTTCCATCACGCTGGACGATGGCAGCAAAGGCGTCGGCTTTGCCTGTGATGCCGTGGCGGCGGCAGAAGGACGGGACATTACCGAGTACCGCGATTGGATTAAATACCTGGAGAACAAGGCGGCTGGACCGGGAAGCCACGGGTTTTGGCGCGAGGCGGGAGGAGCTTTGCTGACTGGACTTGGGCGCGGCCGGATCTAGGCGGCAGGCGGCTGATCAGCGGAAATGGGGGTCCCGGCGATTGGCCGCCAAACCACTTTCCGGGCATCCCCGAAGATAACGAAATGACCCACTTTGCGGCTTGCTGGTGCGGTTAACGGTGCCCGGAAGCCCTATCATGGTGCTTGTCGTCTTTGGGGCATTTTTTGTGAGTGCCCGCTGACGCCGGATTCAGCTTGTCTGTGAGCCGTGGCTTGCACCTTCGAAGGGAAACCCTATGGCCCGGAGCCCGGAAGAGTCGCTTAAGGCGACCCTGGCCAGAGTCGCACCCGGAACTCCGTTGCGTGATGGCCTGGAACGCATCCTCCGCGGACGGACCGGCGCCCTGATCGTGTTGGGCTACGACCGCACCATCGACTCCATCTGTTCGGGCGGATTCGATATCGGCATCGACTTCTCGCCCACACGCCTGCGTGAGCTGGCCAAGATGGACGGCGCCATCATCTGTGACAAGGACGCCAGCAACATCGTCCGCGCCGCAGTCCAGTTGGTCCCGGATTCAAGCATCGAAACCCAGGAATCGGGCACCAGGCACCGCACGGCTGAGCGGGTGGCCATCCAGACCGGCGTTCCCGTGATCTCCGTCAGTCAGTCCATGCAAATCATCGCGCTCTACGTGAACGGCCTGCGCCACGTGCTGGAGGGGTCCGAGAAGGTCCTTGCCCGCGCCAACCAGGCCTTGGCAACCCTCGAGCGGTACAGCGCCAGGCTGGACCAGGTCACCAGTTCCCTCTCAGCCCTCGAAATTGAAGCCCTCGTTACCGTCCGGGACGTGGCAGTCACTCTCCAGCGCCAGGAAATGGTCCGGCGCATCTCCGAGGAAATCGCCCAGTACGTGCTGGAACTTGGCGAAGACGGCCGGCTCCTTTCCCTCCAGGTGGAAGAACTCACCATGGGCCGAGGGCCCGGCAGCGACGTCATCATCCGCGACTACTCGGACCCGGACGCCTCGCCTGAGGAAATAGAGGAAGCCGTCCAGGCGCTCCTCAACCTTGGACCGACGGAACTGATCGACCTCAGCCGTATTGCCCACATCATTGGCTTCGCTGGCGGGGTTGAGCAGTTGGACGCAGTGGTCCAGCCGCGGGGCTACCGCCTGCTGTCCGGTCTCAAGTCCGTTCCCAAGGCAGTGGCAGACCGTTTGGTGGACTACTTCGGTGGGCTCCAGAACCTCATGGCAGCCACCATTGATGACCTCATGACCGTGGACGGAATCGGCGATCAACGAGCCCGTACAGTCCGCGAAGGCTTGAGCCGCATGGCCGAGGCGAGCCTGCTGGACCGTTTCCTCTAAAGCCAACCGCCGCCGTCGGGCGTCAGTTCAAACGAAACCTAGCTCAGCTGGAACGCAACTTTGGGACTCGCCTTATTCCCGAGCCGCGCTTCGAACGAGTAGTAGGCACCGCCCGCGCCCGGAGTGGCGGAGATCGAGGCGCAGCCTTCAAGCGTCCGGTTGCGCTGCCATGGAAAGTTTGCGGTCTCGCTCTTGCCGGGCTGGATGGTCTTGATGAGATCCTCGCCGCCCGTCTGGCAGTCCTTTGACGAGAAGATGCGATCCGAGCCGCTCATCAGCAGGTACTCCATTTGAGAGGTGCCCACGTTGACCTCGCACGGGGCTGTGCCGCCGTTGGTGATGGTCATGGTCAGCAGCGGCTTTTCCTCAGGGCCGTAGGCGGGCTTGTCAGTCTTGGCGGCGACGGTCATCAGGTTGAAGTCGCACACCGGCGTGGGCGACGGCGATGCCGCCGCTGTTCCCGTCGGTCCGCTCCCCTGCGTGGGCACCGTTGAGGCATCAGGGGTGCTGACGGCCTGCGGTTCCGGGTTCCCGGCCAGTGCGCCGGTGAGTGCCACGACTCCGCCGATCACCAATGCGAGGACCAGCAGCAGGGCGCCAAAGACCACCTGCCGACGACGGCGGTACACTGCGGGGCTCGGCCGGCGCTTTTTCGCTGGGGCAGCACCCTTCGCCGGCGCTGATGTGCGCGCGGTCGAATCCTGCTTACCCTTGTTGGCCATGGTTCTAGGCTAGGCTCGCAGCCGCGCGGGCACCTAACCTCCACGCCGGAAGGGCCTCATGCAGCTCTGTGTGACGTCGGCCATGGGCTCTCCCGGGGCGGTGGCCTAGGTAGCATCGACGCGATGTTTCGTCCGTTTTCGGCGTTAATCCACAGGAGTAGAAGTCGGTGGTTTCGAGGCGCTCATAGCTGTCGACGGCGGGAACCCGCGCCGTCGACAGCTATGTTTGTGCAAGCCTGGTCAGGGATTGTTTCCGGAGGGTGCCTGGATAGTTAATTCGGCCGACGTGCTTCTTACAATCGCTTTCGGGCGTGTTTTAGGTCCGAACAGGGCCAGGACGATGGCTCCGAACAGCCATGTGCCGGCTATGAAGAAGAAGACGCTTTGGTAGCCGCTTCCTGTGTAGAGTCCTGCGATAATCAGCGGTCCTGCAGCGTTGGAGAGGCGTCCGAGCCCGTAGGAAACTCCTGTGCCTAGTGAGCGTCCGGCGGTGTCGAAGACTTCGGGCGAGTAGGCGTAGGCGAGTGCTGTGTAGCCGCGTTCGAAGAGGTTCACGAGGAAACCGAAGACTACGATGAGGATCGGGTTGAACGTGAGGCCGTAGAAGAGGCCGCAGATGGCGATGGTGGTTCCGAAGACCACGAGGCACCATTTGCGTTCAAAGCGGTCCGTGACCAAAGAGGCCAGATAGGAGCCCAGTGGGGCGCCGACGGTGGTCAGGGCGACGTAGAAGATGGAGTCGCTGACGCTGAATCCTTCCTGGGCAAGGAGTGTGGGTGCCCAACTGGAGTAGCCGAAGAACCCGATGGTCTGGGTTACCCACAGAACGGTCAGGAGAATGGTGGGGCCGAGGTACTTCTTCTGGAGAAGGAGCTTCAGGGGTGCCTTGGGCTTGGATTTGGCAGGGGCCGTGAGCGCTGGAGCCGGGGCCGGTTCTGGCAGCGTTCCTTTTTCGGCGGTGATCTGGGCTTCCATCTCCGTTAATACGGCGTGAGCTTTGTCGAACTGACCTTTGCTCTCGTACCAGCGGGGTGATTCTTTGAGGTGTCGACTAAAGAGGATGAAGACGATGCCCATGGCTCCCCAGAGGTATACCAGGCGCCAGGACCAGTCGCTGAGGGGTACCACGAAGCTGGCGATCAGGTTCGTGGCGGGGGTTCCGCAAATGCCGATGACGATGGCGTAGGCCTGGTACTTGCCGCGCACGGCAGCGGGGAAGATTTCATTGACGTAGATGACTGCAACTACGGTCATTGCTGCCAGACCGGCAGACGTCAGGACCCGGAAGGCGCCGAGGGAAATGATGTCCCAGGCGAAGACTGCGGCGAAGGAAAAGACCGAGAACCACACGGTGGTGATGACCAGGGCCTTCTTGCGGCCCCATCGGTCGGCGAGCCAGCTGGCGAGCAGGGAGCCGAAGAACATGCCGACGAACGACAATGACGTCACGTAGGCGATCTGGTTGATGGTGACGCCCCAGAGCTTGATGAGTTTGGGGACCGTAGTGGCGAAGCTGTTGATGTCCGCGAACTCGAAGAAGTAGGCGAAGGCAACTGCGATGAGCGTGATTTTGTGCAGGCGGGAGATAGGAAGCCGGTCGAGCCGGTTAGCCGCGTTGGAGTGCATCATTGAAATCCTCAGGGGTGTGGGACTAGAGGGAGACTAGGCGTCTTCGCCTGGCCAGTAGAGCCGCATGGGATTGGCCACCAGGAGCTTGTGTTGCTGTTCCGGTGTGACCGCAACTTGTGGGATGTAGTCCACCAGCAGGCCGTCATCGGGCATGTGGCCGGTGAGATTGGGGTGTGGCCAGTCCGTGCCCCAGAGGGTTCGGTCCGGGAATTCTTCAATGACTTTCCGCCCGAAGGGAACGGCGTCGGCGTACGCATGTTGTTCGCCGTCCAGGGCGGGAGGACCGCTGACGCTGAGACGTTCCGGGCAGCTGACTTTGACCCAAACATTGTTCTGGTCAACGAACCTCAGGAATCGGCTGAACTCCGGACCGTCCACGGGTTTGGTGACATTCGGCCGCCCCATGTGGTCCACCACCAAAGGGGTTGGGAGGGAACCGAAAAATCCCTCGAGTCCTTCCAAGTCTTCGCCCTCAAAGTAGATGACCACGTGCCAACCCAGAGGGGCGATCTTCCTGGCAATGGTGGCCAGATCTTCCTGGGGTGCGGAACTGACCAGTCGTTTCAGGAAGTTGAATCGAACGCCGCGCACCCCCGCCCTGTGCAGACGGTTGAGTTCGGCATCGGAAATGTCGGGCCGGACGGTGGCGATACCGCGTGCCCGGCCGCCGGCGGCCTGGACGGCATCCACCATGGCGCTGTTGTTAGCACCGTGGCAGGTTGCCTGAACAATCACATTCCGGCTGATGCCGAGGTGGTCCCGGAGCGCAAAAAGATCCTCTTTACCGCCGTCACAGGGGGTGTACTTCCGTTCCGGGGCGAACGGGAACTCCTCCCCCGGACCGAAGACGTGGCAGTGGGCGTCCACAGCTCCGGCGGGAAGCTGGAAACGCGGCGTGGACGGGTTGCTGTACCAGTCCAGCCATCCAGGGGTCTTTGTAAAAGTTTCCACGGTGGTTCCTGTATTAGTCGACATAACGCAGCCCCGCATCGGCCAACGGTCCGCGCATCGAATAGATATCAAGGCCCAGTTCTCCGGCGGCAAAGCGCTGACGCTTGCTCTCTTCATTGTCTTCCCGTTTGCGGGCTGCTTCAGCGACTTCTGCAGCACGGTCAGCCGGGACCACCACGACGCCGTCGACGTCTGCAACCACAACGTCGCCTGGGGTGACCAGGGCGTTGGCGCACACCACGGGAATATTGACTGAACCCAGTGTCGCTTTGACGGTGCCCTTGGAGTTGATGGCGCGGCTGAAGACGGGGAAGTTCATTTCCTGCAGTGTGGCGATGTCCCGGCAGCCGCCGTCGATCACCAAACCGGCAGCACCCCGGGATTGGAGGGAAGTGGCCAGCAGATCGCCGAAGAAGCCGTCATCGCTTTCTGTGGTGCAGGCCGCTACCAGAACGTCGCCGGCCTGGATCTGCTCGGCGGCTACGTGCATCATCCAGTTGTCACCAGGTTGCAGCAGCACTGTAACGGCGGTGCCGCACAGTTTGGCGCCTGGAAACACGGGCCTGATATAGGGGCGCATAAGCCCCAACCGGCCCATGGCCTCGTGAATGGTGCTGACACCGAATTCCGAGAGGGCTTTAACATCAACGTCCGCGGCGCGGGTGACATTGCGGTGGACTACTCCTAGTTCCTGCATGGTTCTGAGCTCCTTGTAGCTAGCGGCCCTGCTGTTTGAGCAGTGCGTTGAGGCGGGGGTAGACGGTACGGGCGTTGTGTTCCTGAATAACTGCGAGATCGGGATCGGTGAGTCCGGCTGCGTCGAGGTACCGGGCAGTGTCATCGAAGTTGTGGCCCGTGCAGGGGTCGACGTCGCGGACGGCGCCGATCATTTCGGACGCGAATAAGACGTTGCGGGTGGGGACGACGTCCAACAGGAGATCGATGCCTGGCTGGTGATAGACGCAGGTATCGAAGAAGACATTGCCCAGCAGATGCTCTTCCAGTGAGGGCTTCCCTATCGCAATGGCCAGCCCACGGAAGCGTCCCCAATGGTAGGGAACAGCTCCCCCGCCGTGGGGAATCACTAGTTTCAGAGTGGGGAAGTCGGCGAAAAGATCGCCCTGGATCAGCTGCATGAATGCCGTGGTGTCGGCATTCAGATAGTGGGCGCCGGTGGTGTGGAAAGCCGGGTTGATGCTGGTACTGACGTGGACCATGCCAGGGATGTCGTATTCCACCATCTTTTCGTAAATGGGGTACCAGTATCGATCCGTCAACGGAGGTGCAGTCCAGTGGCCGCCGGACGGGTCGGGGTTCAGGTTCAGGGCCACAGCACCGTATTCCTCGACGCAGCGGGTCAATTCCGGAATGCAACTCGCCGGATCGACGCCCGGCGACTGCGGAAGCATCGCTGCCGGTACGAAGCGCTCCGGGTACAGCTGGCTGACACGGTAACAAAGTTCATTGCAGATGGCCGCCCACTCAGCGGACGTTTCGAAGGATCCAACATGATGCGCCATGAAGGACGCCCGGGGCGAGAAGACCGTCAGGTCTATCCCACGCTCATCCATGAGCCGCAATTGGTTCCGCTCGATGCTTTCCTGCAGCTCGGCGTCGGAAATCTTCAGCTCCGAGGGACGCGGTGCCAAAGCCGGGTCGCTCAATCCGGCTATCTGGCGGTCGCGCCACTGTCCGAGAGCGGGAGGGGCCGTGGTGTAGTGGCCGTGGATGTCGATAATCATTGTTGGTGCTCCTTGGGCGATTCAGTTGGCGAGTGCCAGAGACGTGAAGGAACCATGACGTCGCCGGCCATGATCAAGCGTGCTGTCCTTAGCAGCGCAGACTTCGTCACGCGCGTGGGATCGGCCGGGTCAAGCTCCAGTTGGACCGTGAATTCGCCGCTGGGGTGTTCGACCGAAACAGCCGGCTTCGCACCGGCGGGCAGAGCCGCCACAGCATGCGCCACAGTTCCGGGCAGCACTGCAGCGGTCGCCACCGTCACGGCGGCCAGTACCCCGATCGACTCATGGCAGGCATGGGGGATAAAGCTGCGGGTTCCGATCGCGCCGCCGCTCGCCGGTGCAGATACGAGCGTCATCTTGGGATAGTTCTTGCCGCTCACGTCGCCGAGTCCCATGAGTTTCCCGCAGTCCAGGCGGAGCGCTTCCAACCGCTCTTTGAGCGCCGTATCAGCGTCAAGTTCGACGACGGGTTCCCGGCCCGTGCGCTCCAGCACGATTGCGTCGATGATCACCAGCGGCTGCCCGTTGTCGATGCAGGTGACGTCCACTGAACCGAAACCCTCGATCTCCACCGTGTCCCGCAGGTTTCCGGTGGGAAGCAATGATGCGCACACCGAGCCGGCTGTATCGAGGAAGTTGATGACTACCGCAGCCGAGGTTCCGGGGACGCCATCGATCCTCGTATCCCCGCCATACTCGACATAGCGGCCTTCCCCACTGGACGGCGTCGAAATGGAAATCTCAGAAATGACCCCTGTGTTCAGTGTGAGAACCCGCGCGGTTGTCGTGTCCTCGACGGGGACCAGCAGCCCGGCTTCGATAGCGAAAGGAACCACAGCTGCCAGCATGTTTCCGCAGTTGGCAGAGGTGTCCACCGTGCTACTCCCGGGCTGCAGCTGCGCGAACAGAAATTCAAGGTCCACACCGTCCTGGTGGCTCACTGCGACAATCCCAGCCTTGCTCGTCAAAGGATGAGCCCCGCCCAAACCGTCGATCTGCCGCTGGTCCGGTGAACCCATTGCTGCCAGAAGAATGGCGTTTCGGGCGTCCACGTCGGCGGGTAGATCGTCAGCGCGGAAGAACGGCCCTTTCGACGTTCCTCCGCGCATAACCCAACACGGGACCGCAAACTGACTGCCGGCTTGGCGGGGGCCAGCTTCCAGTGCCTCTCGGATGACTGTCGGAACCACAGCGTTCCCTTTCGTAGATGGTGATGCAGTACACACAATAGTCGTTGGCAAAATTGTTAGCAATCCCTCTAACTATTTTTCTTGCTTTCAAGCGGCTCATCTCTGTGACGGAATTGTTTACACTGGAGTCAGGCGCGAAGGAGGGTGCATCATGACGACGGTGACCGACTCGAAAGGGCCGTCGCTTTCGGCTCAGCAACTGGTGGAAATCTTGAGGAGAGCCATCGTGAGCGGTGAGCTTGTTCCAAGACAGAGGCTCGTGGAAGCCGATTTGGCTGTCGATTACGGTGCGAGCCGAGGAAACGTGCGCGTGGCTCTGACGGAGCTCAGCGTTGAGGGACTGGTAGAGCGGGTCCAAAACCGCGGTGCCCGCGTCAGGGCGGTTTCCATGGAGGAGGCCATAGAAATCACGGAAGTTCGCGGAGCGTTGGAAGCACTTTGCGCACGAAAAGCCGCGGAGAAGATCAGCGACATTGAGGCTGAAGGACTCAGGACTCTGGCCCGCGAGATGGAGGACACGGTCGCCCGCAATGACCGGGAGGCGTACTCGGCCTGCAACAAGAGACTGCACGCCAAAATCATTGAGATCAGCGCACAGGAAACAGCGGCTGCCACGATTCGGCGACTCAGAGGACAGGCTGTCAGATACCAATTCCAGCTTGCCCGGCAGCCAGGTCGCCCCAGCGTGTCCTTGCCACAACATCTTGCCATCATCGACGCTGTTTGCCGCCAGGATCCCCAGGGGGCTGCAGAAGCCATGAGGCTGCATCTTGAGAGCGTTGCGCAAGCAATTCGAGATTCAAGGCCATAGAACGGCTGACCTTTTCCACATGACTTCCTCATGAGAGCCCTGCCGTCGTTGGTTACCCACGACACGCACCGAAGCCCCGGCCATTCATAGTGGCCAGGGCTCCGGTATCTTCAGTTATTAGGTAGTGATCAAAACCTACGCCACAGGCGCCTCGTAAGAGACTCTCTTCGCGACTTCCCTGGCCTCGATCTTTTCTGCTTCGGCGAGGACGTGCTCTGCTTCCTCGCGCCTGACCACAACGATCCCGTCAGCGTCCCCCACAACGATGTCCCCAGGCGCCACTACAACGCCGTCGATTGCCACCGGCACTTGCAGTCGGCCGGGGCCGAACTTGTACGGCCCCGCCGGTGTCACGGAACGGGCGAACACCGGGAGGCCACAGTCGGCCAGCGCGTCAGCGTCCCGGACGGCTCCGTCGATGACAAACCCTGCAATGCCTTGGTTCCGCGCCCGGATGCCAATCATGTCTCCGATGAGGGCCCGTGATTGGTCGCCGCCGCCGTTGACCACGATTACATGGCCGGGCTGTGCCTCTTCGAGGGCCTTGTGGATGAACAGGTTGTCTCCCTGCCGGGTCCAAACCGTGTAGGCCGGGCCCGCGAGCTTGGCCCCGGTCCATATGGGCGACAGTCCGGAGGCTACCCCGATCCTTTCCTGGGCATCTCCGATGTTGGCCGCCGGAATGGCTCCAAGTCGCCGTACGAGGTCTGCTGTAGTCAGGGAGTGGTGTGTCGGCTGCATGGGTTCGCCGGCCTTTCTGATGGAGTCCACGGTCACTTCTGCTGAAGGAGTTCGGCGATGATGGGCTTGATCTCGGCTTCGCGCTGCTCCCAGAGCTTGCTGACGTCCGCCGCGGAGACCCAGGCAGGCTGTGTAGCTGCGCCCTTCAGCTTTTCCTGAACCGCAGGGGTCTCGGCGGCCTTCTTCAGGGAAGCTTCGAGCTTGGCGACAATCTCCTTGGGAGTCTTGGACGGGACCGATAGCGAGAACGTGCTGGACATGGGTTTGACGTCGTAGCCGGCGCTCTTCAGGGTGGGCACATCCGGCACAAACGAGCTCGGCGTGTCTTCGATGACGGTAAGGAGCTTGATGTCGCCTGATTTGTACTGGCCGAAGAAGCTGGAGACTCCTCCAAGGGCGAAGTCGACTTCGCCGGAGACGATGGCGGCTACCTTATCGGCCCCGCTGTTGTAATGAACGATGTTGAAGTCCAGTCCCAACTGGTCCTCCAACAAGCGCAGGTTGATGTGATCGTCACCGGCGCGCGAGTCCGTGCCCACGGTGATCTTTCCCGGTGCTGCCTTCACGGCGTCGAACAGTTCCTTGATGGACTTGTACTTGCTGTCCTTGTTGACGCCGATCACTACGGAGTTTGTGGCGAAAGAGCCAATGGGGGTGAAACTGCTCCGGTCGAATGCGGCTTTCTTGCTGGGGTCCAGGTAGCGTCCGAGTATGGAGGGAATGTTGGTGTTGACGAAAGTTTGGCCGTCGGGTTTTGCCTGGGCTGCATAGTTCAGTCCGACGACTTGGCTTCCGCCTTCCTTGTTGACCACTTTGATGTTGGCTCCAAGGTCTTCCTGCATTGCCGGTGCCACGATGCGGGCAAGGATGTCATTGCCCGCTCCTGCCGCGGACGGGACGATCCATTCGATGGTGGTCCCCGATTTGGGGAAGTCGACGGCTGCTGCGCTCGTGGTGCTGCCGGCCTGGCCGCCACAGGCAGAGAGCGCCAGGGCCATGGATGCGGCGACGGCCGTGGTGATCAGTGTTGTGGCCTTCTTCATTTCGCAAGCTCCTTTGGTGCGATGGGGGTGGTTGATTTCTTCTTCAGCAGTGATGCGATGAGTGGACGGACGGCGCCGAACAGGATGGCGATGGCTATGACGCCGATGAGGACCAGGCTGATGGGACCCTGGAGGAAGACGCTATAGTCGCCCTGCGACAGTGCCAGGGACCGCTGGAAGTTTTCTTCGAGCAGCGGTCCAAGGATCAGGCCCAGGACCAGCGGGGTGAGCGGAACCTTGGTCAGCTGGAAGATGTATCCCAGGACACCGGCGGCCAGCATGATGAGGATGTCGAAGGCGCTGCCGTTGATGGAGTAGGTGCCCAGGAACATGAAGGCGAGGATTGCTGCCATCAGGTAGTGGAACGGGACTTTCAATACTGCGATCCAAACCCGGGCCAGCGGGACGTTGAGCACCAGCAGGATGAGGTTGCCCACGATGAGGCTGGCGATGATCGCCCATGCCACGTCCGGGTTGTCCCGGAATAACAGCGGCCCTGGGATCAGCCCGTTCATGGTGAACGCTCCGGCCATGATGGCCACCGTTGCCGATGTGGGGATCCCGAGGGTGAACAGCGGAATCATGGAGGACACGGCCAGGGCATTGTTCGCCGATTCCGGACCCGCGATACCTTCCACGGCACCCTTGCCGAACTCGGACCGGTGCTTGGAAAGCTTCTTCTCGGCAGCGTAGGAGGCCAGGGACGTCGCGGCGCCCGGGGACCCGGGGAGAAGTCCCATGAAGAATCCGATGATGGATCCTCGGATGGACGGGAGGGCCGAACGCTGGAGGTCCGTCCGCGTGGGCAGCAGCCTGGCAACCTTGAGGGGGCTGGGGACACCCAACGGCCCCTTCTGCGCTTGTCCGAGGACTTCGCTGAGGCCGAAGACACCCATCACCACAGCTACCAGGCCCAGGCCGTCAAACAGCTCAGGCATATCGAAGGTGAAGCGTGCGATCCCTACACCGGAGTCAACACCCACCGTCGCGATCGCCAGTCCCGCGGCCGCACTGAGCAAAGCCTTGGCAGGATTGTTGCCGGCAAAGCTGGTGATCAGGGCGAAGCCCAGAAGGGAAACGAGGAACAGTTCCGGAGCTCCGAACTCGAGAGCCAGACGGCTGAACGGTGCGACGACGACGAATCCCACCACGCCGATGAGGCCGCCGACGAACGATGCCAGCGCTGCGATGACCAGAGCCGGGCCGCCGCGCCCCTTCTTGGCCATCTGGTAGCCGTCCAAAGTAGTCGCGATGGAGGAGGCTTCGCCAGGGATCCGCAGCAGGACCGCCGTCGTGGTTCCGCCGTAAGCTGCACCGTAAAGGATGGCGGCCAGCATGATGATCGCCGAAGTGGCATCCAGTCCAAAAGTTACCGGTATCAGCAGTGACACGGCGGCCGCCGGGCCGAAGCCCGGCAGGACACCCACCAGCATGCCGAGGACGCACCCCAGAAGGGCAAAGAGAAGGTGTTCAGGAGTGAAGACGGTGGCGAGTCCACCCAGAAGCTGATCGAATCCCATGGCTAGAGTCCCAACCCTGCGAGGAATTCGATGCTGGCGGTGGGCAGTGCCGTTCCGAGCCACACCTCGAAGACCAGACGGGATGCCAATGCGGCGCCAAGTGCGACAACAGCGGCGAGCCAGAGCTTGCGTATACTGACGAAGAAGAGGATGGTCCCGAGCATCAGCGTCATCACCACCGTGTAGCCCAAGAGGGGCAGGAGGAGCGCTGCTCCCAAAAGTGATGCGGTGATGATCCCTACACGGATCCAGCCCTGGCGGTCCGGGAAGTCGCCGGCGTCAGGTTCGTCGCTGTTGTCGTCATCCAGCAGTGCTACTAAAGCGGATTCAGAATCGTGGTGGGGTGGTACGGACTCCTGGGTATCGCCTGCAGGAACTACTGCGATGGTCCGACGGGCTGCCAATAGCTGCCCCGCCCACAGAACACCTGCCAACGCCATGAGCGATCCAGCGACAGTGGGAAAGAATCCGGCGCCAACGCCGGAGGTGTTAGTCATTCCATACCCTGCGCCGACCACAGCCATGGTCAGCCCGCCTGCGACAGCCGCCGCAGCGACCGTCCATTCAAGCGCAACGGGTGCTTGGAGGGTTTGCATCTTCGTTGTCCGCCTCTCTGCGGCAAAGTGGAGAAAATAGTGATGCAGCATTCGCCATCATGACGAACTTGCAACCTTGCACAGGATTGCAGGTTCATGAGAGAGTGTCAAGCATCACAGGAATTTCCGCTGGGCCTCAAAGGAGAGCCATCTTGAGTTTCAAAGCAGTAGTTGCCAGCAGCACCGTCCGCCTCAGCGCCTCGGAAGAACGCGTCATGAACGTGCTCATGTCAGGCACCATGTCCGGCATACCGGCCGCGGAAGTAGCCGAGCGGGCCAAAACTCACGAGTCCACGGTGGTTCGCCTCGCAAAGAAGCTCGGATACCGCGGCTATCCCGACCTGCGGAACGATCTCCGCAAGGACGAAACGGAGATCACCGAACACCACGGCGGCGTCATGCGGGGTGACTCGGGCTACGACCTCTCCGCTTTCGTCGCTGACGAAATCCTGGCCCTGAAGCGTCTTCCCCACTTCGTCCCCCAAGAAGTACTGGATGCTGCCGCTAGGACATTGCATGAATCGCAGACGATCTACTTGTTCTCCCGCGAAGATGACAAGCCAACGCGGGACCTTCTGGCCCGACGCTTGCGGAGGCTGGGCCTGACTACTGTTTCGCTGGGCACGACCCCCAAAGACATGGCCGAACGTTTTGCCAGCTTTGACAGCAACAGCACCCTGATCGGGCTGGCCCTGCGTGAGGCGCCAAGCCAACTCGCCGCACTGGTCTCCGAAGCTGCCCGAAGGGGCGGGAAGACCATCCTGCTTTCGGACGTTCCCGGCTACCGCTTCCGGCCCAGCCCCGATCACCTCATCACGGCCAGGCGGGGTGACGATGGAGAATACCGCACTCAGCTCGTTCCAATTATGCTCGCCTATTCCTTGCAGCTCGCCATTTTCCACCTGGACCCAGCGCGGTATCGGGCGGCACGCGATGCGATCGAGGACCTCACCAGACTGCTCGGTGGCGCAGATGAGATTCCCCTCCGGGCGTGAATGACAGGTGGCGCTTAGCCCTCAGCTCCCAGACGATCATGGCCCAGGCCTCATGGGTGGGCATCCGGCTGATCATCGGATACCGGGCGCTGGCAGAAGGCGCCGACCCCGCCTTCTTGGGACTATTAGCCTCCAGCTTTGCGCTCCCGGCACTGCTGCTGGCACTCACGGCTGGACGGACAGCAGACAAATTTGGCGGCACTGCCGTGGCGTTCACCGGGCTGCTGACTGCAGCCGCCGGAACGCTCACCATGCTGACCCTCCGCGGCCTTCCGGTCCTGCTGATCGCCAGTGCCGTCATTGGCTTGGGGCACCTCATGGTCATGGTGGGCCAGCAGGCTTTTGTCGCCCATATCAGTAAAGGCGGCTCTTCTGACAGCGCCTTCGGGACCCTCACAGCGGCGGCCTCAATTGGCCAGCTCATCGGACCGCCCGCAGTGACCATCATCGCCTCACTGGGTGTCGCGCAAGGAGCCCAGCCAGACACCAGCCTGGGCCTGGTGGTCTGCCTGTGCTTCAGCACCCTGGCGACTCCCGCATATTTCTTTCTCCGCCGAACGGACGCGCGTCTCCGTGAAGGGAGGCGCTCCGTTGCAGGGCCCATCAAAGTCACCCATGTCCTCAAATCCCCGGGACTCTGGCGTTCACTTGTCGTCAGCGGCGCCGTGCTGGTGACCGTTGACCTCATGTATGCCTTTGTCCCGGTCTGGGCCACCGAGCAGAACGTCAGTGCCGCCGCCGTGGGTCTCTTGCTGGCGCTGCGCGCTGCAGTATCGGTTCTTAGCCGGCTTGGTCTTTCACGGCTCATTCATCGCTTTGGCCGCAAGGCCATTCTGGTCATCTCTATGGCGGCTGCCGTCGCCTCCCTGGCCGCACTTCCCTTTGTAGGACCTTGGGGTGCCATTGCTGTCATGGTGGGGCTCGGCCTTGGCCTCGGCATTCCACAGCCCCTGACCATGGCCTGGGTAGTATCCCTGACAGCCACTGCCAATCACGGCGCGGTCCTTGGGCTCCGCATGACCGTCAACAGACTGGCCCAGATCGCCCTGCCACTGGCTGTTGGCTCCTTCGCAGCGCCCTTGGGTGTGCTCGGAATCTTCTGGGCCAACGCCGCCCTCCTGGTCGGCGCCATCGCCGTGGTTGGAGGATCCGACGCTGGCGAAGCCGGGTTCAGTGAATCCAGCGGAGATCCTCTGTGAGGCCCCGTGCCCCAACACTCCGTGTTGGCCAGGTGCTGGAACTGGCTGCCGATGTTTAGTTAGCCCTCACCGGCGGAAGAGCTAGGTCCCGGTGTGAAATCGGGAGGAGATTCTCATTGAAGCGATAGACCAGCGGGGCGGCAATGGTCACGTTCAGGTGCATCAGATCAGAGTCTGAAGTATGTTCCAGATGCCGCACGATGGCTCGAAGTGAATTGCTGTGGGCGACAACGAGAACAGCAAGACCTTGGCTGAGGTCACTTGTGATCTCTGAGTTCCAGTACGGGATGACACGGAGCTTTCGCGCCCATGGGGGAATCGACGCGATGACCCATGCTCACTCTGTGGCGAAATCGGCCTATGAAAACTATGGGCATACTTCGAACTCCGGCTCTGTCGTCACAAGCCCGAGCTTCAGGGTGGGATTTGAGAAGGTCACGAGCGGAAATTTCGCCCTATTCTGCTCTTCTGACAATTGCCAGAGTATGTCTCGGATTTAACCCTGACTCGACCGATCCGCATCGAACATATGGGGGCTTATCGGAGTTAAGCGACTGGGCGGGTCACCACGGCGGCTCGCGTAGATGTTGTTCGGTGCTGCCCCGGTTCGGGCGTGGAGGCCGGTGAGGATCTGGTGTGCAAGAGCGGCGTCCGACCGTCGGCCGAGCCCAGCAGGATTGCCCCCCGTACGCTCGTCGGCCACTCCAGGGACGGCGATGCGTCCGGATTCCACTACAGTGGATGGCAGCATGACACTTCCCGATTCAGGCCCGCTGGCAGGCCTCCACCAAACCCTCGATCAGTGGTTCGCCGAGACTGCCCGCGACCTTCCGTGGCGCGCGCCCGATTGCAGCCCGTGGGGCATCCTGGTCAGCGAAGTGATGCTTCAGCAAACACCCGTCGTCCGGGTGCTGCCGGTGTGGCTCGATTGGATGGAACGCTGGCCCACACCCTCCCACCTTGCCGATGAACCATCGGGCGCAGCCGTCCGCCATTGGGGCCGGCTCGGCTATCCACGCCGTGCCCTGCGGCTGCACGCGGCCGCCGTCGCAATCCGTGAGCAGCACGGCGGCAAGGTTCCTGACACTTATGACGAGCTCCTGAGGTTGCCGGGCGTCGGCAACTACACAGCCGCCGCCGTCGCAGCTTTTGCTTTCGGCCAGCGCGAAACAGTGGTGGATACCAACATCCGGCGCGTCCACGCGCGGCTCATCTCCGGCAGCGCACTCCCGGCTCCTGCTTTGACCGCCGCCGAAATGCGGTTGGCCGACGCCCTCCTGCCCGAGGACCAGGAGTTGTCCGTGCGCTGGAATGCGTCGGTCATGGAACTGGGCGCCATGGTGTGCACCGCCCGCAGTCCCAAGTGCGCAGACTGCCCGGTTCGCTCAAGTTGCGCATGGCTCGCGGCCGGTGAGCCGCCGCCGTCGTACACCCCAAAGGGCCAGTCCTGGCACGGCACGGACCGCCAGGTGCGCGGCGCTGTGATGGCCGTCCTCCGCGAAGCTGCAACCCCGGTGCCCCGCGAGATGTTCGAGCGAGCGCCGGCCGATCTTGGCTTCGCTCCGTCCGGTGTCGGAATCCCGCTCGCCGCACTGCACCGGCTTAACTCCGCGCCAGAACAACTCGAGCGGGCCCTTGAAGGTCTGCTGATGGACGGCCTGGCAGAGATGCACGACGGCGGTTTGCGGCTTCCGGCGTAGCTTCTGCCAGGTGCGGTATCGGTTGGGCAACGGACATCAGGGGGTAGTAACGATGCAGCCCCCTTTTGCCCTGCCCCAGCGGCATTTCAGCGACACCGACGGCCCGAAGTCCTACTCTGAAGCATGGGCAGAATCGGGCTGGCTTTAACTATTGTTGGGACCGCGGCGCTTCTCCCGGGCTGCCTCGCCGAACCCGTGGGTTGTCCGGCGATCGGACACGTGGCCGGCGTTTCCCTGACCGTGGCCGCCGATTATGCTCCTGACGTTGCTTCGCTTCGGTTGAAGACATGCCAGGATGGCATCTGCACTGAAAAGGAACTGATGCTGAACCCCGGGGCCACCTCCGTGGATCAAGGCTGCACACCGGACGGCGTGTGCTCAGCAACATCGTCGCCGGATGGGACTCTCCAGGGCTTCCTTGAGCTTCCAGCCCTCAGTGAGAGTCCCCTTGAGGCAACCGTGACAGGAACTTCCCCGGCTGGTATCGCACTGCCAGTACGCACAGTGACGTTCACACCCAAGGGCGAGTACCCTTACGGCGAACAGTGTGGACGGGTGATTTCCGCGGGCGTGATGCTGGACGGCGAGGGTTTGCGGCAGCGGTAGGGCTGCGGCAGCGGCAGCGGCAGCGGCAGCGGCAGCGACTTAGGATGGGAGCGTGCCCCACCACGATGTCCACCCAGACGTAGCCGAGGCACTGCAGGCCCTCAGTCCGTCGTCGGGGTACTCCTCAATACCGGAGCCGGAGGCCGACAATCGGGAGTACGGTGCGGCTGTCGCCAGTCTCGGGCAAGAACGGATCCGGTTCCGGGTGGGAAAGCTCACCCCCACGAAGGTGGGCTTGTTCGTCGCTGTTTGGCGGCGTGCTCAGGACGGTTCCACCGAACCCTTCCCCGCCGAAGACGGCACCCACCTGATGGTGATTACAGTCCGCGAAGGAACCAGGGCGGGGCATTTCGCCTTCCCAACATCCGTGCTGGTCAAGCACGGGATCGTGTCCGTGAACGGCGCTGGTGGGAAGCGCGGCTTCCGGGTGTATCCACCGTGGTCGGCGGTGAGCAACCGGCAGGCCACCCGAACCCAGCAATGGCAGTGCGCCTATTTCTCTCCTGGAGCAACGGCACCTAAAGCACCGGCGAACTGAGCGGATCCGGTTCCAGGCTAGCCCGGGTTTTCACCCATCGACCGTCGGTACGAACTCGGCGTGAACCCCAGATACTTGCGGAAATCGTTGGTCAGGTGCGCATGGTCTGCATAGCCAAGTTCGACGGCGATCGCGGCAAGGTCCGCTGTTGGGTTGGACCGGGCAAGCTCGGCGGCATCCTGCAGCCTCCGGCGCCGTATGAGGGCAGAAGGACTCAAGCCGACGTACTTTCCGGCAATTCTCTGGAGGGTTCTCGGCGACACTGCAAGACGGGACGCGACGTCCTCCATCAAGAACATGTCGGGCTCGGCCGCGATCACGTCCATCATGCGATTGGCCAGCAAGGCCTCCTCGGAAGCAACACATTCCAGGGAAACCAGCCACGCGGCGAAGGCTTCCACTGCCCGCTCGCGGCGAGCGCCGTCGTCGTGCGTGATGTCACCGGAAGGCGTATTCATGGCCGCCGTCACGGCCGCATGAAGGTCCGCGAGATCCAACACCACTTCCTGATCGCGGAGGGCTGCCGGATTGTCGGTGAACAGTGGCACTGCGGCGGGGCGCAGCAGTGCGCCCACAGCCCAACCCTGGCCCGTCAGGTCCCGGTAAGCGGCCCGGGTTGTAGGGCCGGAGAACTCCACCGCATCGCCCTGCACCACCAGGTTGGATGTTGGGTACGCGATCACGTGTTGACGTGATGAGCGCCCGGGCTCGATGTTCCACTCCGGAATCCAGAACCACTGCACCAGTTGGGCTACGGAAGCGGGGGCGGGAAATCGGTGGAAGGTGGGCAGCCTCGCCGGATAGAGGATGCCCTTAAACGAACCTTCCATTGGAGCCTTTCCCCTTGAGGATTAAAGCTGTCGCGAATCTCCAAGCGCTACGGGGCAAGGTCCCCGTAGCGTCATGACCATGACAGATACTACAAGCACAGAGTCCTTCACAGCAGCCAACGGTGAACACACCACTCATGGCATCCCGAACGGCCTGACCAGCCTCACACCGTTCCTCGCGGTGCCCAACGCCAGGGAGGCCATTGCGTTCTATCGCGAGGTGTTCGGAGCCCGGGTTGTGGGTGAGACCGAGATGGGAGGGGTTGTGGTCCATGCTGAACTCGATTTCGGCAATGGCCATCTGCAACTTGGCGAGCCCAATCCGGAATACCACCTGGTTCCTCCGCCCAGTGGCGAGGATGATTGCTACTCCCTTGGCCTGTACTGCCAGGACGCGGACGGGCTGGTCAAGAAGGCGGAGCAGGCCGGAGCCACCATCCGCGAGCCGCTGTCCACGTTTGTTTCGGGTGACCGTTATGCGAGCATTCGCGATCCGTTCGGCGTCCGCTGGTCCATCATGACGCGCGTCGAGGACCTTTCTGAAGAAGAGAGCAACCGCCGCGTTGATGAGTGGGCCGCCCAGCAGGGCTGAATTCCCTGCGGGGCCAAGCCCTGCGGGCCTCCGCTACGTGAGGCAGAGGCAGAATGGATGTCCGGCCGGGTCAAGGAGCACCCTGAACGTTTCGCCTGGCTGGTGGTCGGCTTTGCTCGCGCCAAGGGAAAGCGCAACTTCCTCGCCCTTGTCCAAATCCTCCACGATCATGTCCAGGTGCATTTGCTGCGGGATGGTCTGCCCCGGCCATTTGGGCGCTTGGTACACCTCAACTTGCTGGAAGGATATGCAGTTGCTGCCGTCGGCGGGCCGGATATCAAACCAGTCGCCTTTATCCTCTACTTCCCAGCCGAAGAGCTCGCCGTAGAAGGCGGCCAAGGCAGCAGCGTCAGGACAATCGATAACGACACTCGGGTATTTAGCTATAGCCATGTGTTAAACCTCGTCTGCAGTCTTCTTCATACGGGCCAGGGCGCTCTTGGTGCCCCGCTGGGTGAGGACGTGAACTATGGCGCCGACACCTGCGGAAACTACCGCGAAGACCAACACGCCCGGGAGTGAGTCACTGAGGTCCGTGCTGTCTTTGGGGGCAGGCTTGCCGGTCTTCTTCTCCCAGAGGCCTTCCAGCGTCTTGTTTGCGAGCGCGCCGGCGCCGAGGCCAATTGCCAGGCCAAACACTTTTACCAGTATGTTCACGAAAAAGATCCTCCATCAGATAGCAGGCCCCGTATCGAGGCCCCACACAACAAGACAGGGCCACTGCAATCGCAGCGGCCCTGTCCACATTCCTAGTCCTTCTTGAACGCGTCCTTCAGCTTCTCGCCGGCGCCCTTGAGGTCTGCTTTGACCTGGTCGCCCTTGCCTTCTGCTTCGAGGCCCTTGTCGTCCGTCAGCTTGCCTGCAGCTTCCTTGGCCTTGCCGCCAAGCTTCTCGCCGGCATTCTCCATCTTGTCGTCGGCACCCATGGTCGCACCTCTTTCGTAGTAGGAACCTTGTACCTCTACAACACCACTAATCAGCATACTTAGCAATATTTGGCAGAAAATCGGCGCGTCTAGAGCTCGCCGAACCCTTCCGCCACCAGCCGCCCAACATAGTCAACAGCCTTCACCGCGTCCTTGCCACGAGCTTCGACCCTGAGAGTGGAGCCCTTGCCCGCGGCGAGCGCCATGAGCGCCATGATGGACATGCCGTCGACGCCGTTGACCGTCACCTCCGCATCCAGTCCGGACAGGCCACCGGCGATCTTCGCGGCCGGCCGCGCGTGCATGCCAAGGGGGTTGATGAGCTCGAACCCGCCGCTCGCGTCAGGCTTGCCCGCATCAGCGACCTCAGTCGGCCCAGCGGCCCGGAAGCCCACGGCCTCTGCCGCCTTTCGCACATCCTCGACGCCGGCACCGCCCTGCGCTGCGACGGCCGCGGCCACGAGTCCCTCCACCAGGGGCGCATCGGCCAGCAGCACGGAGTCGGGTTCACTGGCGAACTCCATGGCTGACTCTGCCGTCATCACTGCGGAACCCAGGTCCGTCAGCACCACCACCCCGTCGCCGCCGGAATCAACCAGGGACTGCTCGACGGCGGCCAGCACCTTCTCAAGGCTGGTTCCGATCCGGTCGTCGTCCGTGCCCCCGGCGGCGACGAGGTCGACGTCGGGCGCCATCTGGGCGGCGAGTTCCACTGCGCCTTCGGCGATCTTGCTGCTGTGCGAGACCACCACAATCCCAACGGTCATACGGCGTCTGTTCCTGTATCGCTGGAACCAGCCGCGGCGGCGGCAGCGCGAAGAAGCAGCGCCGTCGAAGCAGCGCCAGGGTCGCGATGACCTGCACTGCGCTCCCCCAGATAGCTGGCCCGGCCTTTGCGTGCCACCAGGGGATCCGTCGCCATGGCGCCGGTCTCCGCAGCTTCTGCGGCCGCTTCCAGCACGCCTACCGGGTCGGCACCTCCTGCCACCGCTTTCCGGGCCGCTTCAACTGCGGGCGTCCACGCATCGATCATGGTCTTGTCGCCAAGCTCGGCTTTGCCCCGGGCCACTACGCCATCGCGCGCGGCGGCAAGGGCCTCCGCCAAAGCCTCGGCACCAATATCGGCGGCTTCCCCCAGCGAGGTGGCTGCCCTCAAGTACGCCGTGCCGTAGAGCGGTCCTGCCGCTCCGCCAACCTTGGACATAAGAGCCATCGCCGCGACCTTGAGCGCCGCTCCAGGTGTCTCCGGCGGGGTCTCATCGAGTTTTTGGAGGACGGCCTGGAACCCGCGGTCCATGTTCTCGCCATGGTCCGAGTCGCCGATGGCCCGATCCAGTTCAATCAGCTCCACGCGGTGCTCCGACATGGCTTTGGCGGAGAGCTTCAACCAGTCGAGTGCCCAATCAACGTTCAAGCCCACGCTCAAGCTCCCCACCGCAGCGCCGCGGTGTGGACGGGGGCGTCCCACAGCCTGGTGAGCTCGTCGTCGAGGCGGAGCACGGATACGGAGCAGCCCTGCATCTCCAAGGACGTCACGTAGTTACCCACCAAGGAACGCTCCACGATGGCGCCGCGTTCGGCGAGGACCTGGGCTGCGCGTCGGTAGACGATGTACAGCTCGCTTTGTGGTGTTCCGCCCATGCCGTTGACGAACAGCAGAACCTTCTCCCCGGAGGCCAAGGCGAGGTCCTCCAGGACGGGCTCCAGCAGCCGGTCCGTGATGGCATCTGCGCTTTCCATCGCGATCTTGTGCCGGCCCGGTTCGCCGTGAATGCCAATGCCAATCTCGATCTCGTCGTCCGCAAGCTCAAAGCTCGGCGTCCCGGCGTGCGGCACCGTGCATCCGGACAGGGCGACGCCCATGGTCCGAACGTTTGCCACCACTCGCTCGGCAATGGCGGTGACCGTATCAAGGTCGTCGCCACGCTGGGCGGAGGCACCGGCGATCTTCTCGACCATGACAGTTCCGCCAACCCCTCGCCTGCCCGCCGTGTACAGCGAATCTTCCACCGCGACGTCGTCGTTCACCAGGACCGAACGCACGTGCACCCCTTCGGCTTGCGCCATCTCGGCAGCGGTTTCGAAGTTCAGGACGTCGCCGGTGTAGTTCTTCACGATATGGACGACGCCGGCACCTGAGTCCACCGCGACGGTCGCCGGAATGATCTGGTCGGGTGTGGGCGAGGTGAAAACAGCGCCGGGGACAGCGGCGTCGAGCATTCCGAGCCCAACGAAACCTGCGTGCAGCGGCTCGTGACCGCTGCCCCCACCGGATACCAAGGCGACCTTGCCCGCTATCGGCGCACCTTTGCGAATGACGTATTTGGGCTCGGGATGGACGTCCACGATGTCGGCATGTGCCATGCCGAAGCCTTCGACGGATTCGTCCACCACTGCGCGTGGATCATTGATGAGCTTTTTCATGGGATGCTCCTGGGCGTGCTGTGGCTGGTGCTCTGACCCTACTACCGGCGGCCCGGGCCACGGTAGGCCCTGAGGCGGTCGCAGGGCTTAAATAGCGGAAGGGGCAGCTTCCAGGAGCCACCCCTTCCGTCCTTCCTAGTTCCCGGTCACGGTCCTACTCCTCGGCCCGTGGCGCGGTCACCGCCTCCGTTTCCTGCCTCGCATGGAATTCGGACCAAAAGGCCGAGTACAGGTCGGGGTCGGAATGGCGGTCGCCCGTCCACGATGCCTCATGCGGCCATGAACCATGCGGGATGTCGATCTGAAAAGCGGAGAAGTCGGGGAACGTAATGCGGTTGTTCATTGTCCGCACCGCTTAGCTGTTCAGGACGGCGTCGCCACCGGCAGTCACTACGTCTTCAAGCAGTACCGTCTGGTCGATCACCGGAAGCCCCACCACGTGCCCGAAGCTGAACATGTTCTTCGGATCCAGCTCAGCCTTTGCCTTGCGGAGCCGTTCCCGCGCGCTGGGCAGCCACGGCCGCTCCCTGTCTTCGGCGTCCACAAAGTGGCCATGCAGGTTCACGAAGGTCCCCGCGTTCGCAGCGGGTCGAAGGTCTTCATGGACGGCATTGAAGACTGACGGCAGTATGTCGATAACCGGCGGAACGGCGATCGCACCCATGAAGAAGCTGAACGCTGCGTCGCGCCCACCCACGATGTCCTCCCCGTCTCCGCTCCTGGCCAGCGCCCCACCCAGGAGACGGAGTTCTGCCAGCAACACAGGACTTTCGACGCCGGGGCCAAAGTGCCGCAACAAGGTGTCTGCGGCTTGGTCGTCCAGCCGATCCAGCAGGAAACCGTGCTCCCGCACCGGAACCGGCTGATCCGGATCCTGGTGGATCGTGTCGAATTGGGTGGCGTCCAGGGGCCCTGTGGCGTCCATCATGAACGGGGCACAATGACGCATGGGGTCAAGGACTTCCGCTGCCGTTGCCAGGTCGCCCTGGTAGGCGTAGCGGAGATGGATGACGAATTTTCCGCGCAACGGCTCCGGAATCATGTCCATGTCCGGAAGTCGAAGGAACGCCATGGACGCCGATGCTTCCACTGGCAGCGACGGCACCCAATCCCTGAATGCGCGCAGGACTTCCGGGGCGTACCCGCCGTCGAAGTACATCCCACCGGCATAGAGATCAGCCGCCGGGAACAAGTGGAATTCCATGGCGGTGACGATGCCAAGGTTTCCCTTGCCGCCGCGCAGGAGGGAGAACAGCTCCGAATTCTCGTCCTTGGTCACCCGACGCTGGGCGCCGTCCGCCGTGACGATCTCGAACGCGATCACGTGATCCGAGGCGAAGCCGTATTTACGGCCCAGTATGGGCAATCCGCCGCCCAGGGTGTATCCCACCACACCAACATCAGTGGTTGAACCGCATAGCCCCATCAGGCCGAAGGTCCCGGCGAGTTCCACCACAGCCTTCCAGCGCACGCCCGCACCCACGCGGGCCGTCTTCTCCAGGGGATCGATACTGAGCTCGAGCATGCGGCGGGTGCTGATCAGCAGGCCGCCTTCAATAGCGTTGGTGGCACCGTGCCCGGTGGACTGCACGGACACGGGCAAACCGCGTTCGGCTGCCCAGCGAACGGCCGCCGAGACATCCTCTGCGTCGAGGGCGCCGAAGGCGAGGTCCGGCTGGTGCTGAGTGGACAAATTGAATGCCGCTACTTCGGCGGCGAAGCCGGGATCGGCAGGCGTGAACACTGGACCGCGCACGCTGAGTTGGAGTTCTGAAACATCTGAAAAGGACGCGTGGGACTGCATGATCTTCTCTCAATTGACCGATGTGGTGGAAGCTTCCCCAGCAAGCCTTGACCAGTTTATCCATCAACTTTAGATAAGAAAAGAGGTATTAAATCACTCATAATCGGGCAGGGTTGATCAACACGCCATTCCAGCGGGAAATCAGCTACCGGGAGTGCGGAATGAGGGCGTTAGAGCTGCTTGATCATGCGGGTGTTGCCCAGGGTATTCGGCTTTACCCGGGCAAGATCCAGGAACTCGGCCACACCCTCGTCATGCGAGCGCAGCAGCTCGGAGTACACCTGCGGGTCCACAGCCGACTGGTCCGCCATGACCTCGAATCCGTGGCGCTTGAAGAAGTCCACTTCAAACGTCAGGCAGAACACCCGGCTCACGCCAAGCAACCGCGCCTCTTCCAGCAGGTTCTCCACAAGGACGTGCCCCACGCCCCGCCCACGCCAGGAGTCCGCGGCAGCCAGGGTACGGATTTCCGCAAGATCCTCCCACATCACATGCAGGGCTCCACAGCCAATGACCTCACCGGCATCAGACTCGGCGATCCTGAATTCCTGGAGACTCTCGTAATACGCCACAGTCTCCTTGGCCATGAGGATCCGCTCCTCGGCCAAGGGCGCCACAAGCCTCTTGATAGCCGCCACATCGCTGGTGCGGGCAGGGCGGAGGCTAAAGGTCGAATTCACTCCCCCATCCTAACGAGGCAGCCACGCGTCGGAGCCATCAGCTCCGCTGCGTGACCATAGCCCGGCAGTTCGCAAGGTCATACACATCGTCATCCTTGCCAACACTTATCCCAGTAAATGTTGGTAAGGCCGGGCTCGGTGAGATGGCGGCACTGCGTGCACTCGATGCCCTCACGGACCGCGGCGTACTGACCGAATCGTCAGGCCGCGGCCGTAACCGCGTGTGGCAGCACCGCGGCATCTTCGAAGTCCTCGACGCCTACGCCGCCGCAATCCGCCGGATGTCGGCGGGCTGACGAAGGCCTTCTACAGCCCCAGCTCCTCAGGAACCGGCAGGTCCTCGCCGAGCACCTGCTTCGCCAGGAAGTGCTCCACCACGCCGTACCAAACCTTGGCATGCTGCGGTTGCAGGATCCAGTGGTTCTCGTCCGGGAAGTAGAGGAAACGGTGCGGACTCTGGCCATTCTCGTCAGCTGGCAGCTGCGATGAGGAGAGCAGTTCATACCAAAGACGCAGGCCTTCGCCGATCGGCACCCGGTAATCCTTGTCGCCGTGGATCACCAGCATTGGCGTCTTGATGTTGCCCACGTTCAGGTGCGGCGAGTTCGCCATCGCCATCTCGGCAGTCATTTCCTTGAGCCAGTACTGGGCCGCGTCCGTGGTGGGGCCGAACTGGTCCAACGCCCACAGGCTGGCATGGGTGACGATGGCCTTGAAGCGGTCGGTTTGCCCGGCAACCCAGTTGGCCATGTAGCCGCCGAAGGACCCACCCATGGCCGCAGTCCGGGTCTGGTCAATGTCCGCCCGCTCCACCACTGCATCAGTGATGGCCATGAGGTCCGTGTACGGCTTCTTGCCCCACTCACCCCATCCGCGCTGGATAAACTCCTGGCCGTATCCGGTGGAAAGCGCGGGATCGGGCAGGAGCACGGCGTAACCCTTAGCCACCAGCAGCCAGGGGTTCCAACGCCACGTCCACGCATTCCACGAGCCCAGCGGTCCACCGTGGATCCACAGCAGGAGCGGAGCAGGGGCCTCCGCGGACGCACCTTCCGGGAGGGCGAGGTATGCGGGCACCCGCGCGCCGTCCTCCGCAGTGGTCTCCACCCGCTCCAACCGGCCCTTGTATGCGGGCCGCTCCGCTGGCGCCTGCAAGCGGAGGACTTCACCGCTGGAGAGGTCGATTCGCACGGCTTCGGCAGGGAACTCGTACGAGCTTCGCAGCGCGTACGCGGTGGTTCCGTCAGGAGAAACCACGACGTCGGAATAGGCGGAGGCGTCTTGCGTCACCCGCGTGACCGCGCCATCCGCGACGTTTATCCGGAAAACCGGCGACGCGCCGTCGTCGTCCGCTTTCGCCAGAACCGCACTGCCGTCAGGGAGCCAGGCGAGCACGGTAGCCCAGCGGTCCCACTGATGTGCCAACGGCTCCAGGTCCGCGGTCTCGCCGCCTGCGACATTGAGGAGATGAAGCTTCACTTCAGGAGCCTGGGTGGGCGTCGTATCGCTTTCGCTTTCAACAACCAGCGTGCTGTTATCCGGGCTTACTGGTCCCGGGAAGTAGCTCATGCCCTCGTGGTCCAGCAGCACCTTGACGTTGCCGGTGGCCACGTCGACGGCGGCGAGCACCTCGCGGCTGTCGGCTTTCGCGAGCGCTTTCGTCATGCTCGTGTAGATGGTTTTGCCGTCCGGGCTCACCACTGTTTTGGCCTCGCGCAGGGAACTGCCGACGCCGGGCGTCAGGTTCCGCAGCTGGAGCGGTGCCGCGGCGTCCACGGTGGAAGGCTTTCCAGGGTCCTTCTCTTCGCCCTGCTCCACGGCGAAGAGCCGCGGTTCAGCGGGGCCAAGGTCGGCATCCCAGTACCGGACCGGGTAGCCGCTGTGCAGGATGGCCGAGACCTTGTTGTCCTTGCGGGCCTTGCGGCGTTCCTCGTCGTTTTCTTCGTCCGCGGATCCCGCCAGGACCTCGGCGTTGATAAACGTCGCGTCGGCATCCTTCGCAGCCATGACGGAACCGATGCCGCCGGCCCGGGAGTGCACCGCTCGGGCTTCTCCCCCATCGGCGGGCAGCAGCCACAACGCGTTCACGGGGTCGGCGTCGGGGCTGTCCGGGTCAGGGCGCGCGGAGGTGAAGTAGAGGTCGCCGTTGGCAGCAAAGACGGCGTCGGCCTCGCCCTTGGAACTGCGGGTGATACGGCGTGCGTGGTTCCGGCCGCTGGGGTCCAGCTCCCAGAGCGCAGTGGCAAACTCGGTTCCCTTGCCGTTCAGCGTCGTAACGGTGGTTACCAGTCGCTTGCCATCGGGGCTGAGGGTGAGTCCGCCAACCCGCGGGATGGCGAGGTAGTGGTCAAGATCGTGAAAGGGAGTTTCGGGCTGTTCGCCCTGGGCGTGAGTGTCAGCAGAGTCCATCATCCGATTCAACACGCATTGTGCTGCCGATCACAGAGTGGTTCACTCACAGTGAAACAGTACTTTCACATATCCCGCACCCAACTAAGTCTCAGCACAGTGCCTTATGAGCGCTCAAGACACACTGTACTGCTACTTGGATGGGAGTGTCCGCAGGGCTTCGACCACCGGCACGGTTCCATCCTCCAGCGCAATGGAGGACGCCACCTCAGCTGCCCGCTGCGCGTACGACGGCGTTGTCACGGCTTCGGCGATGGCGTCACCAAGGCGCGCCGGGGTCAGCTTCTTGTACGGAAGCGGCTGGGGACCGGCGCCCAGGGTCGCGATCCGCGAGGCCCAGAGCGGCTGGTCCGTATACACGGGAACGCCTACCGACGGCACTCCCGCACGCAGGCCGGCGGCAGTGGTTCCAGCGCCGGCATGGTGAACAACAGCAGCCATGCGGGGGAACAGCCACTCGTGCGGGAGAGTTCCAACGCCCATGGCATCATCGCCCAGCACACCATCCGCGCCCTGCACAACAGCCCGAACTCCGGCGCGACGCGTGGCCTCGAGGATGAAACCGGGGTCAATGTGCGCACTGCTGCCGAAACCAACGAAGACGGGTGCTGGACCGTCTGCGAGAAAGTCCACCAGGTCCGCGGAGGGCTCCCAGCCTGAACGCTCCGGCGGCCACCAATATCCGGCCATCACCAATCCCGCATGCCAATCAGCGGGCCTGGGCAGAACAGAGGGACTGATGCCGTGGAGAATAGTCGCCTGCGCTTTGCGACGACGGCGCTCACCGGCTGCCCGGCTTTCCTTGCCCAGCCCCAGCGACTTGCGGAGGCGCGCGCTGGGGGCGTCGTAGGGAGCCGGACCAGCAGCTGCGCGCTCACCTATGATCTTGTTTCCCCACGCCCCCAGGCTTCGGGCCGAATTCATCAACACCGGCGGATATGCTGCGCTCGGCTCCGTCGGCTGAAGGTGGGCCCCCATGGCCGGGATGCCGAAGGCCTCGGCGATGTCATAGGCATAGGGCGCCACCGAATTGGCCAGGATCACGTCCGCGCCGGCCTCCGCAGCAGCCAGGGTCCCCGTGGCGGCGTCGTCCATGTAAGCACTGAGCTTCCGCCAAAAGCCACGCAGGCTCCCGGGCGAGGCCTTCGCGCCGGGAGCGGGCTGCTTGATCAGCTCCGTCAGGTCCCCGGGCAGCAGCCTGAACTCACAGCCGGACTCAACAACTAGAGGCATGTAGGCGGGGTTGGCGGCAATGGCGACCTCGTACCCCAGGTCCTGCAGGCGGCTTCCCAACCCGGCCATGGGCGCCACGTCCCCTCGTGTCCCCGGAGCCACCATGAGTACCCGCATGCCATCCCTTTCCCAAACTTCGTAAATTGCGATCACCGTTCGCAATTAAGAATATAGTGGAATGGGACCAGGAACAAATCACTCCAACCGGATGAAAGGCGGTGCTGGATTGCCTGATCACGATCCCACGGACGTCTGGCGGCGCCCGGAACGTTCAACCGTCGGACCCAAGCCGGAGCATTCGCGGAACGGAATAGCGACGGCGGCCGTCAGCATCGCGGACGAAGAAGGCCTGACAGCGGTGTCCATTCGACGCGTTGCCGCCGGTATCGGCGCCGGCGCCGCGTCCCTCTACCGGTACGTGAAATCACACGATGAACTTGTGGAGCTCATGATGGACACGGTGGCCGGAGAGTACCGGCTTACAGGCAACAGCGGGCACGCCCGTGGCCAATTGCTGGACCTTGCCCACCAAGGACGCGACATCATGCACCGCCACCCGTGGCTGGCACCTTTGCTGTTGACGCGGCCGTCGATGGGCCCCAACTCATTGCGGTACCTGGAAGCTGCAGTATCCGCTTTGGCGACGGTGGATCTCCCTGGTCCAGCCAAACTGCAGACGGTGGCCATGATGTCCGCCCTCACCTCAGCCTTTGTGCAGAACGAGCTCGCGTCCGGCCCCGGCCGCGTTAGCACCGCAGCCGGTCGTGTCCTGTACCTCGTGGAGGCCCTGAATACCGGGGACTACCCGCACTTGGCTGAAGCCATGACTGAGCGGGTCAAACCCGGCCACCCTGACGAGCAATTCGCAGCCGTCCTCTCCAACTATCTGGCAGGCGCAGGCATCCCGGCTTAGCGTGCCGCCCGCCTGGACCCACCGCAACACAAAAGCCCCACCAACTCCTTGCGGAGCGGATGGGGCTTTTTGCGATAAAGCGTGCAACTTACGCGGTGGGAGCAATCTCCGGGATGCGCGGCTTGGCGTTGCCTTCGAACGTGAACTTGGCCTCGTCACCTTCGCCGTCAACGTCCACCACAACGATGTCGCCGGAGTGGAGTTCGCCGAACAGGATCTTCTCGGACAGCTGGTCCTCGATCTCGCGCTGGATGGTGCGGCGCAGCGGCCGGGCACCCATGGCGGGATCGTAACCACGCGTGGCCAGGAGGACCTTGGCTGCGGGGGTGAGCTCGATGCCCATGTCCTTGTCCTTGAGGCGGCGCTCGAGGCGGGTCACGAACAGGTCCACGATCTCGATGATCTCGTCCTGCGTCAGCTGCGGGAACACCACGACGTCGTCAACACGGTTGAGGAACTCGGGGCGGAAGTGCTGCTTGAGCTCCTCCGTGACCCGTGCCCGCATGCGGTTGTAGCCGGTCTGGGTGTCCGTGCCGGACTGGAAGCCCGTGGCCACGCTCTTGGAGATGTCGCGGGTACCAAGGTTGGTGGTCATGATGATCACGGTGTTCTTGAAGTCCACCACGCGGCCCTGGGAGTCGGTCAGGCGACCGTCTTCCAGAATCTGCAGCAGGGAGTTGAACAGGTCCGCGTGGGCCTTTTCCACTTCGTCGAACAGGACCACGGAGAACGGACGACGACGAACTTTCTCGGTCAGCTGGCCGCCTTCTTCGTAGCCGACATAGCCCGGAGGTGCACCGAAGAGACGTGAAACAGTGTGCTTCTCGGAGTACTCGGACATGTCCAGCGTGATGAGGGCGTCCTCTTCACCGAACAGGAACTCGGCGAGGGCCTTGGCAAGCTCGGTCTTGCCGACGCCCGTTGGGCCGGCGAAGATGAACGAGCCACCGGGGCGCTTGGGGTCCTTCAGGCCTGCACGGGTGCGGCGGATGGCCTGCGACAGGGCCTTGATGGCCTCGTTCTGGCCTACGACGCGCTTGTGCAGTTCGTCTTCCATCTTGAGCAAGCGCGAGGACTCTTCCTCGGTGAGCTTGAAGACCGGGATGCCGGTGGAGTTCGCAAGAACTTCGGCAATCAGGTCTTCGTCAACCTCGGAGATGTCGTCCATGCCGCCGGACTTCCAGTTGCGTTCCTTCTCCGCGCGTTCGGCAATGAGCTTCTGCTCCTTGTCACGCAGAGAGGCAGCACCCTCAAAGTCCTGGGCGTCGATGGCGGATTCCTTCTCCATCTTCACGTCGGCAATACGCTCATCCATGGCCTTGAGCTCCGGCGGAGCGGTCATGCGACGGATGCGCAGGCGCGCACCGGCTTCATCGATGAGGTCGATCGCCTTGTCCGGCAGGAAGCGGTCCGAGATGTAGCGTTCGGCCAGCTGCGCAGCCGAGGCGAGGGCGCCGTCGGTAATCGTGACGCGGTGGTGTGCCTCGTAACGGTCCCGGAGGCCCTTGAGGATCTCGATCGCGTGCGCGACAGAGGGTTCCTTGACCTGGATCGGCTGGAAGCGGCGCTCAAGAGCAGCGTCCTTCTCAATGTGCTTGCGGTACTCATCCAGCGTGGTGGCACCAATGGTCTGGAGTTCACCACGGGCGAGCATCGGCTTCAGGATGGACGCAGCATCAATGGCACCTTCGGCAGCACCTGCACCAACGAGGGTGTGGATCTCGTCGATGAAGAGGATGATGTCGCCGCGCGTGCGGATTTCCTTGAGGACCTTCTTCAGGCGCTCTTCGAAATCGCCGCGGTAGCGGGAACCAGCCACCAGGGAACCAAGGTCAAGCGTGTACAGCTGCTTGTCCTTGATGGTCTCCGGGACATCGCCGCGCACAATCGCCTGGGCGAGGCCTTCGACGACGGCAGTCTTACCGACGCCAGGCTCACCGATCAGTACGGGGTTGTTCTTGGTACGGCGGGAGAGGACCTGCATGACGCGTTCCATCTCCTGCTCGCGGCCGATTACAGGATCGAGCTTGTTCTCGCGGGCAGCCTGGGTGAGGTTGCGTCCGAACTGGTCAAGCACCACCGAACCGGCAGGAGTACCTTCCGGCTGGCCCTGGCCGGAGCCGCTGCCAGCGGTCTCCTTGCCCTGGTAACCGGAGAGCAGCTGGATAACCTGCTGGCGGACCCGGTTCAGGTCTGCGCCAAGCTTGACCAGCACCTGGGCGGCCACGCCTTCGCCTTCGCGAATGAGGCCGAGCAGGATGTGCTCAGTACCGATGTAGTTGTGGCCGAGCTGCAGTGCTTCGCGAAGGGAAAGCTCAAGCACCTTCTTGGCGCGCGGAGTAAAGGGGATGTGACCGGACGGGGCTTGCTGGCCCTGGCCGATGATCTCCTGTACCTGCTCGCGAACGCCATCGAGCGAAATGCTCAGGGACTCGAGCGCCTTGGCAGCAACGCCTTCACCCTCGTGGATCAGACCCAAGAGGATGTGCTCGGTACCGATGTAATTGTGGTTGAGCATCCGTGCCTCTTCTTGGGCAAGGACGACCACGCGACGGGCACGGTCCGTAAATCTCTCAAACATTTCGCCACACTCCTAGCTACGACGTACTTTGATGCTACGTGCCGGAGCAACACTTTTGGAGCGTGTTCGCCACAGGGGAAACATGACGCTGCGGTGGAATAAATCGGACGCTTCCCCTTGACCCCGGCGGACGACGGTGACATGCTGCCAACCGCCGCTTGGCCACTTCCAGGAGTATCAGTGCAGGACTATTTCGCGGCATGGCTTTGCGATAACCCCAATAGGGCTGGTATTCGGGCGGTCGAGGGAGCGCGTGATTCCCGGAATATCCCACCCCGCGGACGACGCCGGAACCCCAACAAACTACATCCGTTAAACAACCAATGCCCCGGCAGCGACTGCCGGGGCATTGAAGCGGTGAATCAGGAATTGGCCTTTTGGTAGGCTTCCTGAATTTCAGCCTGAATACGTCCGCGGCTGTTGACTGTGTACCCGTTGTCGCGGGCCCACTGCCGTATCTGTGCGGAATCCTGGCTTCGGGCAGCTGTCGCCCGACCCCGTGTGGCTCGGCCGGAAGAAGTCTTCCGGGCCTTGGCAACGTACGGTTCCAGGGCCTTCCGAAGCGAAGCTGCGTTGGCGGTGGACAAGTCCATCTCGTAGCTCACGCCATCCAGGCCGAAGCGGACAGTCTCGTCCGCAGCCCCTTCATCCAGGTCATCGACGAGGATGATTTTTACTTTCTGTGCCATGAGTTGCCTCTCTTTTGGAGGGTTGGATAATCAGAAATTCCCCGGATTCCTTTGTTGATTATCGTTCACGGCAAGCATGCACGTCAAAGCACAAATGGATTCCCCTGTAAGTGGGGCCCATTTAGGAGCCTATTTAGTGGCTGGTCCTTCGGATGCCGGACCGGAATTTTTCGAATTCGCTTCGGCCTGGGCACGGGCTTCCGCCTGGCGTTCCGATTTGTCCGCATTGAAGATCGACTTCATGGCAAACCAGAAGATCAATCCCACAACGATTGACGGCGCAAGGACTGCGATGTACTCCATGGTCAGTGTCCTTCAGGCTTCAGCAAGGGGAAGAGGATGGTTTCGCGGATGCCGGCACCCGTGAACAACATGACCAAGCGGTCTATGCCGAGCCCGATGCCACCCATGGGCGGCGCACCGTATTCGAGGGCGCGGAGGAAGTCCTCGTCCAGCTGCATGGCTTCCTCATCCCCTGCGGCGGAGCGGCGGGACTGCTCCGTGAGGCGCTCACGCTGGATCACGGGGTCAATGAGTTCCGAGAAAGCGGTGCCGCGCTCCATGCCACCAATGATCAGGTCCCAGGCTTCGATGAGCCGGCCGTCTTCACGGTGCGGGCGGGCCAGCGGCTGGGCAGAGGGCGGGTAGTCATAGACGAACGTGGGGTTCAGGAGGGTGGGTTCCACGATCTCGCCGAACAGCTCAACCACGATCTTCTCGGCATCCCACTTGGGGTCCACTTTGACCTCATGCTTGGCGGCAATGGCCAGCAGTTCCTCCACCGTGGTGTCGGGAGTAATTTCCACGCCTACTGCTTCGGAAATACCCGGGTACACCGAAACCCAGGCCCATTCGCCGTCGAGGTTGATCTCGCCGGCGTCAGTCTGAATAGTGCGCGTGCCAACCACGTCGGCCACATTCAAGATGATTTCCTTCATGCGCTCAGCCATGACGAACTGGTCCGCCCACGCTTCGTAGCATTCAAGGGTGGTGAATTCGGGGCTGTGCGTGGAGTCCACGCCTTCGTTGCGGAAGACCCTGCCCATGTCATACACGCGGTCAATGCCACCAACGACGGCGCGCTTGAGGAAGAGTTCGGTAGCGATGCGCAGCGTCATCTTCTGGTCGAAGGCATTCATATGCGTTTCGAACGGGCGGGCCGTGGCACCGCCATGGACCAGCTGCAGGATGGGGGTTTCGACCTCCACGTAGCCGTGGCGGTCCAGGGTGTCGCGCACAGAGCGGGTGATGGCAGCGCGTTTGTAGACCATTTCGCGGGCTTCGTCGCGGACCATAAGGTCCACGTAGCGTTGGCGAACGCGGGTTTCCTCGTTCAGTTCCGCGTGCAGGACCGGGAGGGGACGGAGGGCTTTGGAGGCCATGGACCACGAGTCGGCCATGACGGACAGCTCACCGCGGCGGGAAGAGATGACCTCGCCCTTGATGAACACGTGGTCGCCCAGGTCAACCAGAGCCTTCCACTCGGCGAGTGCTTCCTCACCGACGTTCGCGAGGCTCAGCATTGCCTGAAGGCGTACGCCCTTGCCGTCCACGCCGCCCTCCTGGAGGGTGGCGAAGCACAGCTTGCCGGTGTTGCGTACGAACACCACGCGGCCGGTGACGCCCACGATATCGCCGGTGGTCTCATCGGCTTCCAGGTGCGCGTACTTCCCGCGGATTTCGCTGAGGGAATGGGTCCGTTCAACACCCACCGGATACGCCTCAGTGCCGCGCTCGATCAGCTTGGCGCGCTTCTCCATACGGATGCGCATTTGCTCGCTGGCGTCGATGGGCTCTGCGGAGGTGTTCAGGGCTGAGGTGTTTGCGGAAGTCACAGTCCTTAAGTTTACCGGTGATTACGGGCCTTTACTTCCGGGCCTCCGGATCAAGCAAACGCATAGACTCGGGGCTGTGGAGACATGGACGGTGGAAACGGACGACGGCGGCGGCCAGCTTGAGGTGCACACGTTCCGGCCGGCGTCGGCTGCTTCCATTCCCGGCTCGAAGGCACCCGCCGAAAGGCCCGGCGTCGTCCTTGTCCACGGCACCTTGGTGACCGATTCCTTGTACTGGCCGTTCGCGCGGACGTTGGGCGTCCTGCTGGACCGGCCGGTTCACAGCTACAACCGGCGCGGCCGGGGACAGTCCGCGCCGCAGCCGCCCGGCTATTCGGTTGAAACCGAGATCGCGGACCTCCACGCGGTGATGGAGAAGAGTGGCTCAACCGATGTTGTGGCGCACAGCTACGGCGGATTCGTGGCGCTGCAAGCTGCGAGGCAGGCCAGGATCAGCAAGCTGGTGACCTACGACGCCGCGGTGTCACTGTCCGGCAACCTCAGCAGCCGCTGGCGGCCCGAGCTCGAAGAAGCTGTAACGGCCGGACAACTGGATCATGCGTGGGCGCACCTGGTCCAGGGCTTGGGAACCGCGGGGCCGATTTCCTACCTGCCCATGGGCGCGCTGCGCACGCTCAGCGTCCTCTCCGCCAGGACCCGGCTGGGCTTGGAGATGCGTTCGCTGCTTCCCACCGCCGTCACCGAGATGCGGGCGGTCCTCGATGCCGATGCGAACCTTCACGACTTTTTGAAACTCTCTACCCCCACGCTGATGCTCAGCGGTGGTTGGAGTCCTTCGTACTTCGCAGAGACCGGGCGCACCCTGGCCGGAGCCGTGCCCGCGATTGACTTCGCCGTTGTGCCGTTGCAGTTCCACGAAGGTCCGTTGCGGCCCGGCAGGCGGCTCGCGGCCCGCATCGCGAGATTCCTTTCCGGGAACCAACTCCACGGGGAACCAGCCGGGGCCGCCTAGGATGTTCCGGTGAGGGAACGCGATATCAAGACGCACGACGGCGGCAGGCTCGCCTTGTACAGCTACGGCACGGAAGACGCACCCGGGGAGCGTCGGGTGGTGCTCATCGGCGGCGCGTTCCTCACGGCGCTCATTTATCGGCCGTTCTCCATAGCGTTGGCAAAAGGCCTGGGTGATGGCTGGGCCGTTGACGTCTACGACCGCCGGGGCCGGGGCAAGTCCACCGATCAGCCGCACAACTACTCCATGGCTACGGAGATCGCGGACGTCCGGACCATCATGGACGCCACCGGGGCCCGGAATATCTTCGGCCACAGCCTGGGGGGATCAGTTGCCTTGAACGCGGCCCAGGCCTTCGCCGGAACGTACCACCAGCCGGACAAGCTCGCTGTTTACGACGCCGCCGTGAATATCGACGGAAGCATGGATACGGACTGGCTGGCCGGATTCGCGGATTCCGTCAACAAGGGCGACATCAACCGCGCAATGGCCCGGATGAAACGGGGCATGCATCCCGGAACTGCCCTTGCCCGGGTCCCGGAGCCCATCCTGGTGGGCCTCATGGCAGTGGTTTCGCGGACCAAAGTCAACAAGCTCTTCCGGGAACTCATGCCCTCCGGAGTCGGCGAGCTCAAGGCTGCTTTTGAAGAAGCCGAAACACCCCGGGACTTCTCAGGCCTCCCCTCCAGCACGCATTTCATGGTGGGTAAGAAGAGCCCGCAGTTCTACAAAGTCACCGCCGCGCGGCTGAACAGGGCCGTCCATGGCAGCACTTTGGAGGTCTCTCCGAAAGGGTTCCATGGCTCCATTCCCGCGGCCGTCAATGAGCTCGTCTCTGATATCTCGGACTACTTCAAGGGCTGACTGCTGTCCACATCAGGGACGGGCATGCTGCCCGCATTCAGGTCGCTCGGTTAGGCTCGAGTCATGACGCGCGACATCATCATCACAGCCGACGGCGGACACCTCGAAGTACTCACCACCGGTGGTGGGCTGGCAGCGGCAGGTTCCGGCGTCGTCGTCGTTCCTGCCTCCATGGTGACGGCCTCCGATTACACGCGTTTCGCCCAGAAATTGAGCGAAGCCCTTGGCCGTCCAGTCCATACCTTCAACCGACGCGGGCGCGGCGATTCTTCCCCCCAAGCGGAGGATTACACGCTGGAAGCGGACATCCGCGACCTCGACGCCGTCATGAAGCACACGTCCAGCACGGACGTCTTTGGGCATAGCTTCGGCGGCGCTGTGGCACTGCACGCGGCGCGGACCCTCCCGGTGGAGCGATTGGCCGTCTACGACCCCGCCGTTTCCGTCAACCACAGCGTCAAGGCCGACTGGACACCCGATTACGAACGCGCGACGGCGGCGGGAGACTACGATCGCGCCCTCGCCGTCCTGATCAAGGGAGTGGAAACCGGCGGCGCCTTCGCGCGCATGCCGTTGTCCATGTTGACCCTGGCGAACAAACTGGCGGCCGGTACGCCCCTGGGCAAGCAGATGCGGGAGCTGATGACCTGCGGTGTGCGTGAAATAAAGGCGGTCATCGCAGCCGACATGCCCGCCGAGCCCTTCCTGGACCTGCCGCTGGAAACGCTGATCGTGGTAGGCGAAAAGAGCCCCTCTTATTTCGGAGTCGCGTGCGGCCAGATCCACGACGTCCTGTCCGGTTCCAGCTACAGCATTCTCCCCGGCTTCGGGCACGATGGCCCGATCAAGGCGCCGGACAAGCTGGTCTCGGAGTTGTCGGAGTTCTTCTCGGGCTAGCCGAGTTGAATGGCCGCGATACCGGCCACAGCAACGACCGTCAGGCCCAGCCTGAGCCGGCTGAATCTTTCGTTGAAGAACACCGCTCCAATAACCCCTGCCAACAGCACGCTGGTCTCGCGTAAAGCCGACACCAAGGCCAGGGGTGCCAGGCTCTGAGCCCACACCACGATCCCGTAGGCCAGCATGGACACCAGCCCGCCAATGAATCCCGGCTTCCAGTACCGTGCCACTCGTCGCGGGAATGAACGGCGGTCCGATGCCATGCGCCAACAGACCACGGGGATCAGCAAACCCTGCAACAGGAACAGCCACGAGATGTAGGCCATCGGGTCACCGGACTGGCGGACTCCGACGCCATCCACCAATGTATAGGCCGCTATGGCCGCACCCGTGAGCACAGCGAAAAGGGTGCCCTTGCGGTGTGTGGTGGCCTCCTTGCCGTGGCCGGTGGCAGCCAAGCCCAGCAGCGAACCCGCGACGACTGCCACTCCGGCCAGCTGCCACAGGCTCAGGTGCTCCGCCAGGAAAGTGGTGGCGACTGCCGTCACCAGAAGGACGGCGAGGCCACGGGCCAATGGATAGACCTTGGAGAAGTCGCCGTGCCTGTAGGACGTGGTCAAGAGGATGAGGTAACAGGTCTGCAGGGCCGCCGAGGCGAGGACGAAGGGCCACGACTGTTGCAGGGGAACTCCGAAGATCGCTGCCCCCACGATGCCTGACACCAAGTAGGCCAGGGCAATCATGGTGGACGACGCAAGGCGGTCCGGGATGGCCTTGGCCAGCGCATTCCAGACACTGTGCAGGACCGCTGCCAGGAGGACGGCCGCCGTCACCGTGAGGGTCAACGGTGAGCTGCCGTAACCGGGACCATCGCCCCGGGCGGAGTCTCCTGTCGGGCACCGAAGATGACGCCTTCAGTGTCATCTGCGGCCACGCCGAAAGTGGCAAGGACCTGGGGAAAGATGTCCGCGTGATCCACGGTTGTGACATGCCGGGGCAGGGCTGCGCCGTCAGCCCCGATCCAGGCGGTGCGCTCTGCTTCGGTTTCTCCGCCATGGCCGCCGGCGTCGAGGTGGCCGTGGTCGGTAACGACAATGACCGTCCAGTCTTCGACTGCCCGGTTGGGCCTCGCCGCAATCGCGTCGAGCAGGGTGTTAAGGCGAGCATCGCAGCGTTGAATGGCTGCAATGTATCCATCGCCCGTTCCGTGGTTGTGGGCCTCGACGTCGGCCTCGCCAAAATATACGAAGGATGCCGCGAGGTCCTCGTGCCTTATGCGCGCCGACGCGTACTCTGCAACGGCGTCATCGGCACTTGTCCAACTGTCGGCGTCGTTCGCTTCTTCAGGGTCGGGCGTCGGCACCCAGCCCCGGGAGGTGAAGATAGGTCCACATTCGCTTCGAATCGCCAGCGGATGCCAACTGACGGCGATCATCGTTTGCAATTCCGGACGGGCGGCGCGAAGTGCCGCCGTGAAGTCCGGGAGGGAGTCGAGCTCGGCCGGGTGGTGGCTATTGCCTGTCACCTTGTGCCGATCCGCGTAGACACCCGTTGCAACTGTGGCCCACACCGGACCGGAGATGGTGGCATTCTTGTGGTGGACGCGCACAGGGACCAGAAATCCTTGATCGGCAATCCGGTCCAACGCGGGAGTGGCCGCGGACCTGAGCGAGTCGTAGCGGACGCCGTCGATGCCTACTACCAAGATGTGGGGTTCATTCTTCACACCCACGACGGTACGTGGATTAGTCAGCTACGTATTGAAACGACCGTTGACATCTATAGCAGACTTAGGTCATGCCTATGAATCTGACACATCTCCGGGCGTTCCACTACGTCGCTACACATGGAAGTTATGTGGCAGCGGCCGCATCGGCAGGCGTCAGCCAACCGACCCTTTCAGAGCAGGTCCGCCTCTTGGAGGGGCAGCACGAGGTACGTCTGTTGCAGCGGGCCGGACGTTCCGTGGAACTGACAGTGTTGGGGCAAAAACTGTTCGCAGTCACGTCCAAGCTGTTTGCAGCGGAAATGGAAGCCGAAGCGGTACTGGCCAAAGCTCGTCAGGTGATGCAAGGAGAACTGCGGTTCGGCACCGATGCACCTATCAACGCAGTGGGTGTCCTCAGCGCGTTCCGACGCCGGAATCCCGGCGTCAGCATCCAACTCGTCAGCGGCAACTCCGCAGAGATACGCAAACGAGTATTGGCCGGCACGGTGGACGTCGGCATCATCGCGGACGAAACACCCCACCCGGACCTGATCGGCCGCACCCTGGGCACCCAGGACCTTGTAGCGTTCGTACGGCACGACCATGCCCTGGCTGGAGCCAAAGTGATCAAGCTCCGTGATTTGGTACATCACCCGTTGATCATCCGCGAGCCCGGCTCGATCACCCGGAGGTCCATCGAGACCGCGCTCCAGGCAGCTCACCTCAAGCCCACCGAGCTCCTTGAAACGGACAGCAGGGAAGCAGTCCATGCTGCGGTGATCGCCGGCCTCGGCGTTGGCGTGATCGCCGAGGACGAATTCAACGATGATCCCCGCCTGGTCCTGCTCGACTTCGGCGATCGGATACCGCCCATCACGGAGTATCTGGTCTATCGGGCAGATAATCAACGAAGCCATGTAGTGGACGCTGTGTTGGGGTGTGTGGGTGGTTAAATGTGAAGAGCCCCGACCGTCGTGGTCGGGGCTCTTCTTAATGGTTGTCCGGCGGTGTCCTACTCTCCCACACCCTCCCGGGTGCAGTACCATCGGCGCTGTGGGTCTTAGCTTCCGGGTTCGGAATGGGACCGGGCGTTTCCCCCACGCTATGACCGCCGTAACTTTGTTACCCGTCCGCACCCCGGGTGGGGTGGGTGGGAAGTGTGGTTACAACTGTGGTGTTGTTATTTTGTTGTGTTTTTGTTCCTGGAACAAGCGGGTTGTTGTTCGGGAACCACATAGTGGACGCGTGCAGTGTGTTGTGTGGTGTAAGTTGTTGGCCTATTAGTACCGGTCAGCTTCACGAGTCTTTAGTCCTCGCTTCCACATCCGGCCTATCAACCCAGTGGTCTGGCTGGGGGCCTCTCACACATAAATGTGTATGGAAATCTCATCTTGAAGCGAGCTTCCCGCTTAGATGCTTTCAGCGGTTATCCCATCCGAACGTAGCTAATCAGCGATGCACTTGGCAGTACAACTGACACACCAGAGGTTCGTCCGTCCCGGTCCTCTCGTACTAAGGACAGCCCTTCTCAAATTTCCTGCGCGCGCAGCGGATAGGGACCGAACTGTCTCACGACGTTCTAAACCCAGCTCGCGTACCGCTTTAATGGGCGAACAGCCCAACCCTTGGGACCTACTCCAGCCCCAGGATGCGACGAGCCGACATCGAGGTGCCAAACCATGCCGTCGATATGGACTCTTGGGCAAGATCAGCCTGTTATCCCCGAGGTACCTTTTATCCGTTGAGCGACGGCCATTCCACAATGTACCGCCGGATCACTAGTCCCGACTTTCGTCCCTGCTTGAGATGTCTCTCTCACAGTCAAGCTCCCTTGTGCACTTACACTCGACACCTGATTGCCAACCAGGCTGAGGGAACCTTTGGGCGCCTCCGTTACTTTTTAGGAGGCAACCGCCCCAGTTAAACTACCCATCAGGCACTGTCCCTGACCCGGATCACGGGCCGAAGTTAGATGTCCAAAGTGACCAGAGTGGTATTTCAACGATGACTCCACCCGAACTGGCGTCCGGGTTTCAACGTCTCCCACCTATCCTACACAAGCCACTCCGAACACCAATACCAAACTATAGTAAAGGTCTCGGGGTCTTTCCGTCCTGCTGCGCGTAACGAGCATCTTTACTCGTACTGCAATTTCGCCGAGTTTATGGTTGAGACAGCGGGGAAGTCGTTACTCCATTCGTGCAGGTCGGAACTTACCCGACAAGGAATTTCGCTACCTTAGGATGGTTATAGTTACCACCGCCGTTTACTGGGGCTTAAATTCTCAGCTTCGCCACAAGTGGCTAACCGGTCCTCTTAACCTTCCAGCACCGGGCAGGAGTCAGTCCGTATACATCGTCTTGCGACTTCGCACGGACCTGTGTTTTTAGTAAACAGTCGCTTCCCCCTGGTCTCTGCGGCCCACACCCGCTCACGGAGAGCAAGTCTCCATCACGGGGCAGGCCCCCCTTCTCCCGAAGTTACGGGGGCATTTTGCCGAGTTCCTTAACCATAATTCTCTCGATCGCCTTGGTATTCTCTACCTGATCACCTGTGTCGGTTTGGGGTACGGGCGGCTAAAACCTCGCGTCGATGCTTTTCTTGGCAGCATAGGATCACCGGATCCCCCCAAACGGGAGTCCCATCAGATCTCAGGATTGTGCTCGAAACACACAGGAACGGATTTGCCTATCCCTGACCCTACATCCTTAGACCGGGGCAACCATCGCCCGGCCCGGCTACCTTCCTGCGTCACACCTGTTAATACGCTTACCTCCCGGGATCAGGTCCCGCGCTCGGCCAAAACCCACAACACCACAAGGGTGAGCGGGCAGGCTCCGGGCGGTTAGTATCCCCCGCTTGGCATGGGCGGTTTTTCGCCGGTACGGGAATATCAACCCGTTGTCCATCGACTACGCCTGTCGGCCTCGCCTTAGGTCCCGACTTACCCAGGGCAGATTAGCTTGACCCTGGAACCCTTGATCATTCGGCGGACGGGTTTCTCACCCGTCTTTCGCTACTCATGCCTGCATTCTCACTCGTGTAGGCTCCACCGCTGGTTTCCACCGCGACTTCACTGCCCACACGACGCTCCCCTACCACTCCACACCCCTGAACCACGAAGGCTAGGGCAATGTGTGAAATCCACAACTTCGGCGGTGTACTTGAGCCCCGCTACATTGTCGGCGCGGAATCACTTGACCAGTGAGCTATTACGCACTCTTTCAAGGATGGCTGCTTCTAAGCCAACCTCCTGGTTGTCTTCGCAACTCCACATCCTTTCCCACTTAGCACACGCTTAGGGGCCTTAGTTGGTGGTCTGGGCTGTTTCCCTCTCGACTATGAAGCTTATCCCCCACAGTCTCACTGCTGCGCTCTCACTTACCGGCATTCGGAGTTTGGCTGACGTCAGTAACCTTGTAGGGCCCATCGGCCATCCAGTAGCTCTACCTCCGGCAAGAAACACGCAACGCTGCACCTAAATGCATTTCGGGGAGAACCAGCTATCACGGAGTTTGATTGGCCTTTCACCCCTACCCACAGCTCATCCCCTCCATTTTCAACTGAAGTGGGTTCGGTCCTCCACGACGTCTTACCGTCGCTTCAACCTGGCCATGGGTAGATCACTCCGCTTCGGGTCTAGATCACGCCACTACACTCGCCCTATTCAGACTCGCTTTCGCTACGGCTACCCCACACGGGTTAACCTCGCGACGTAACACTAACTCGCAGGCTCATTCTTCAAAAGGCACGCCGTCACCAGAATCAGACTGGCTCCGACGGATTGTAAGCACACGGTTTCAGGTACTGTTTCACTCCCCTCCCGGGGTACTTTTCACCTTTCCCTCACGGTACTGGTCCGCTATCGGTCATTAGGAAGTATTTAGGCTTATCAGGTGGTCCTGACAGATTCGCACGGGATTTCTCGGGCCCCGTGCTACTTGGGATCCTCTCCAGGCGGCACACAACATTACGGTTACGGGGCTCACACCCTCTCTGGCCGGCCTTTCAAGACCGTTCACCTATGCTCATGCTCTCACCCCATTGGTCCGGCAGAACCAAAACGGAAAGTCCCACAACCCCGCCCATGCAACGCCCGCCGGCTATCACACATGGAACGGTTTAGCCTCATCCGCGTTCGCTCGCCACTACTAACGGAATCACTCTTGTTTTCTCTTCCTGCGGGTACTGAGATGTTTCACTTCCCCGCGTTCCCCCCACGCACCCTATGTGTTCAGATGCGGGTCACACAATCACCATGACAGCGTTGTGCGGGGTTTCCCCATTCGGACATCCTGGGATCAACGCTCGGTTATCAACTCCCCCAGGCTTATCGCAGATTCCTACGTCCTTCTTCGGCTCCTAATGCCAAGGCATCCACCGTGTGCCCTTAAAAACTTGACCACACAAAGATCAAAAACTTACTCGAGAGAACCACGACCACAAGGGCCAGGTTCATTCATAAGAAATTGCTGTAAGAACACACACACCAACCCCCAAAAGGATCAGCCACGTGCGTGCTCTAGATGCTCGCGTCCACTATGTAGTTCTCAAACAACAACCCCATCAACCAGACCACCACCCACCACAACCCACACAGGGCTGAAAACAGTGACCAGCAGTACCGGAAGCAGGAACAAAAGAAACACCAGAAGTGCCCCCCTGCATTGCTGCAAAAAGGTCCTGTTGCCTCAGGACCCAACAGTGCGCCAAACACAACCCCCACAAACCGCACGCCCCGGCCACGTTCCAAACAACACCACACCCCAAAGAGGCACAGGTCGCCGTACTGGCACCAGGACACAACCGGTAAAGGCCATGCCAAACAAGTTTGATTCGTTGATATTCCACCCATGAGCACCCACCGCAGAACAGACGCCTGCGCAATGGGCAACACTGACAACCACCACCACACCCATGCAGGCACAGCAACCAGTTGCAAGCAGCTCCTTAGAAAGGAGGTGATCCAGCCGCACCTTCCGGTACGGCTACCTTGTTACGACTTAGTCCCAATCGCCGGTCCCACCTTCGACGGCTCCCCCCACAAGGGTTAGGCCACCGGCTTCGGGTGTTACCAACTTTCGTGACTTGACGGGCGGTGTGTACAAGGCCCGGGAACGTATTCACCGCAGCGTTGCTGATCTGCGATTACTAGCGACTCCGACTTCATGGGGTCGAGTTGCAGACCCCAATCCGAACTGAGACCGGCTTTTTGGGATTAGCTCCACCTCACAGTATCGCAACCCTTTGTACCGGCCATTGTAGCATGCGTGAAGCCCAAGACATAAGGGGCATGATGATTTGACGTCGTCCCCACCTTCCTCCGAGTTGACCCCGGCAGTCTCCTATGAGTCCCCGCCATAACGCGCTGGCAACATAGAACGAGGGTTGCGCTCGTTGCGGGACTTAACCCAACATCTCACGACACGAGCTGACGACAACCATGCACCACCTGTAAACCGACCGCAAGCGGGGCACCTGTTTCCAGGTATTACCGGTTCATGTCAAGCCTTGGTAAGGTTCTTCGCGTTGCATCGAATTAATCCGCATGCTCCGCCGCTTGTGCGGGCCCCCGTCAATTCCTTTGAGTTTTAGCCTTGCGGCCGTACTCCCCAGGCGGGGCACTTAATGCGTTAGCTACGGCGCGGAAAACGTGGAATGTCCCCCACACCTAGTGCCCAACGTTTACGGCATGGACTACCAGGGTATCTAATCCTGTTCGCTCCCCATGCTTTCGCTCCTCAGCGTCAGTTAATGCCCAGAGACCTGCCTTCGCCATCGGTGTTCCTCCTGATATCTGCGCATTTCACCGCTACACCAGGAATTCCAGTCTCCCCTACATCACTCTAGTCTGCCCGTACCCACTGCAGAACCGGAGTTGAGCCCCGGTCTTTCACAGCAGACGCGACAAACCGCCTACGAGCTCTTTACGCCCAATAATTCCGGATAACGCTTGCGCCCTACGTATTACCGCGGCTGCTGGCACGTAGTTAGCCGGCGCTTCTTCTGCAGGTACCGTCACTTTCGCTTCTTCCCTACTGAAAGAGGTTTACAACCCGAAGGCCGTCATCCCTCACGCGGCGTCGCTGCATCAGGCTTGCGCCCATTGTGCAATATTCCCCACTGCTGCCTCCCGTAGGAGTCTGGGCCGTGTCTCAGTCCCAGTGTGGCCGGTCACCCTCTCAGGCCGGCTACCCGTCGTCGCCTTGGTAGGCCATTACCCCACCAACAAGCTGATAGGCCGCGAGTCCATCCAAAACCACAAAAGCTTTCCACCCCCCACCATGCGATGAGGAGTCATATCCGGTATTAGACCCAGTTTCCCAGGCTTATCCCAGAGTCAAGGGCAGGTTACTCACGTGTTACTCACCCGTTCGCCACTAATCCCCCAGCAAGCTGGGATCATCGTTCGACTTGCATGTGTTAAGCACGCCGCCAGCGTTCATCCTGAGCCAGGATCAAACTCTCCGTTGAAGTAAAACAAATCAAACAGACACAACCACACCCACCGGAAATAACGGCGAACACGGCTGCACAAAATTCGAAACCAGCTGAAAACCAGCCCACCACACACGGGGGTGCATGACAGAACTGGCATAAATTTCAACCAATCAATAAAACAATCGGTATCAACAAACTTGGCACACTATTGAGTTCTCAAACAACAGACCCCCCAAAACATCACCCCACAGCACACCACAAAAGCAGCACACCAACAAAGGCCATTGGAAAAGAAGAGTTATTTTTGGCCGCCTACCGAACCGTACACACCTTCCGGCTTTCCGTTTCGCACCCGGCGACTCAGAAAACAATACACGCCCCCAACCCCCAACGCAAATCCACCCCAAACCCCCACCCCACGCCACCCCAAAACCAAGCGACAGCACGCCGTCGTACGTGATCGTGAAGCCAGCACAGCAGGTACTGAATGAAGTGGCCGGGGGCGTTACCGAATGACGAGGGAGCGGCAGGGTGGGAGGATTGGACTCATGGAACTGCACATCACAGGAGATGCCGCCGCGGACCAGCTGCTCAGCGACGACGCCTTTGCGTTGTTGACGGGCATGCTGCTCGACCAACAAGTCACCATGGAGTCGGCCTTTGCCGGTCCGGAGAAGATCCGCACCCGTCTTGGTTCCCTGGATCCGGGCATGATCGCAGAACAAGATCCCGCCAGCTTCGTGGAAGTCTTCAAGGAGCGGCCGGCGGTCCACCGATTCCCGGGTTCCATGGCCGGTAGAGTCCAAGCCCTCGCGGAGACGGTCCACAATGATTGGGATGGAGACGCTGCTGCCATCTGGACCAATGGAACCCCCGACGGCCCAGAGGTGCTGCGTCGGCTCAAGTCCCTGCCTGGCTTCGGCGAACAGAAAGCCAAGATCTTCCTGGCCCTCTTGGGGAAACAGTGCAACCTGCAAGCGCAGGGATGGCGGGAAGCCGCCGGGCATTACGGCGTTGAGGGCTCCTACCTATCTGTCGCCGATATTGTGGACGCGGATTCCCTGGTCAAGGTACGCGCCAGCAAGCAGGCGGCCAAGGCGGCCGCCAAAGCTGCAAAGTCGCCAAGCGCCTAGTTCCGCCAAGCGCTTCATTCCCGAGTGCCCTCGCGGCACGTAGAGCGGGTGACCTCCTCATGCCAAAGGGCGAACCTGGCAGAAGGCGACCGCTTGCCGAAGCTTGCCTGATTTCCATATAGAGCCTGGTTTCCACATACGGAGGTTGGGGCCTTATGGGCTCCGCAGCCTGAGGGGAAGAGTAGGTTCATGGAGCGGATTCGGGAAAGGCGCGGGAACAGTGCGGTCACAGCCGCGCCCACCGCTGCTACACGTGTCGCATCCGGTCGCCGCCCACAGCCCCGCGGTGGCTTGGTGAAGGATCTCAAAACCGCCGTGACCTCCCTCCAGCCCGCCTGGGACAGCAACGGGCTGATTGACCAGTTACGTGATCTGGAAGACCTAAAGTCGGCGATCGTTGCTTTGCAGGCGAGGATCGCGGTGGCGTTGGATCTGACCCAGCGGCAGGAGCAGGCAGAGGCTGGTGTGCCCGTGTCCGAGCGGGGTAAGGGTGTTGGGGCGCAGGTGGCGTTGGCTCGGCGGGAGTCCCCGAATCGTGGCTCCCGACTCCTGGGGATGGCCAAAGCCCTGGTCATGGAGATGCCACGAACCTTGGCCGCGTTGAACACGGGCCAGTTGAATGAGTGGCGGGCGACGCTGCTGGTCAGGGAAACGGCGTGCCTGTCGGTGGAGGACAGGTGCGCGGTGGATGAAGAACTCGCCCCCGACACCGGAACTTTCGACGGCGTTGGGGATCAAGCGATCATTGCCGCGGCGAAAGCGGCCGCGTACCGGCGTGATCCGCGGTCGGTGGTGAAGCGTGCCTCCCACGCTGTCACCGAGCGGACCGTGAGTCTGCGTCCAGCGCCGGACACCATGACGTACCTGACCGCGCTGCTGCCCGTCGCGCAAGGGGTCGCGGTCTATGCCGCGCTCACGCGTCGGGCTGATTCTGCCCGTTCGGCCGGTGATCCCCGGAACCGGCGCCAGGTCATGGCCGACACCCTCGTCGAGCGCATCACCGGCACGCCGGGAGGGATCTCAGGGATCAACCTGGACCTCGTCATGACCGACCGAACCCTCTTCCAGGGCGATGCCGAACCCGCACGCGTGAAGGGCTACGGAATCGTCCCAGCAGGGTGGGCCCGGAAACTGGTCGGCGCAGGCGGTGCAGGCGGCGCAGGCAGGGAGATTCCAGCGGGGCAGGATCCCGCGGCTGGCAGCGACTCCGGTTCTCCGCGGAATCCTGAGCTCCAGGTCTGGGTCCGCCGGCTCTACACTGCACCGGCCACAGGAGATCTCCTGACCATGGATTCCAAAGCCAGACTCTTCCCACCACGACTCAGACGCTTCATCGAAACCCGCGATGACACCTGCCGCACCCCCTACTGCGACGCGCCCATCCGCCACATCGACCACATCGTGCCCTGGCACGCCGGCGGCACCACCACCCTGGCCAACGGGGCCGGACTCTGCGAAGCCTGCAACCACACCAAAGAAAACCCCGGCTGGAGCGCCAACACCATCAACGGGGACATCCACACCCTGGAAATCCGCACGCCCACGGGACACGCCTACCGCTCCAAAGCCCCGCCGATGCCGGGCTGATAGATAGCTATACCGGCCCTGTTGGCACCATCCCCTCCGGAACCTCCGGCGGAAACCGTGAGCGTGCCCTTCCCGGGACCCCGAGGCGGCCCAACCCGCTGGTACGCACCAGACGAAGGTTCCGGCGAAGAGCGAAATGGTAATGCCGCGGAGGGATACTTGGGCAGCCACGGGTTCCGCTGGACAGGGCGCCAGGCACCGTTCGCGGTTGACCAGAATTCGCGGTTAACGACAAAAGGGCCTCCACTTAGTGAAGGCCCTTTGCTGGCGACGAAATGCCAACGTCGGATAGACAGACACCCGCATGGAAGCACTATCGCTGCCAACGTGGTGTGTTGGTGGTTAAAGTGGGAGACCCCCCGACCCGGTGATGGGTTGGGGGGTCTCGACCTTAATGGTTGTCCGGCGGTGTCCTACTCTCCCACACCCTCCCGGGTGCAGTACCATCGGCGCTGTGGGTCTTAGCTTCCGGGTTCGGAATGGGACCGGGCGTTTCCCCCACGCTATGACCGCCGTAACTTTGTTACCCGTCCGCACCCCGGTGGTGGGGTGGGTGGGAAGTGTGGTTACAACTGTGGTGTTGTTATTTTGTTGTGTTTTTGTTCCTGGAACAAGCGGGTTGTTGTTCGGGAACCACATAGTGGACGCGTGCAGTGTGTTGTGTGGTGTAAGTTGTTGGCCTATTAGTACCGGTCAGCTTCACGAGTCTTTAGTCCTCGCTTCCACATCCGGCCTATCAACCCAGTGGTCTGGCTGGGGGCCTCTCACACATAAATGTGTATGGAAATCTCATCTTGAAGCGAGCTTCCCGCTTAGATGCTTTCAGCGGTTATCCCATCCGAACGTAGCTAATCAGCGATGCACTTGGCAGTACAACTGACACACCAGAGGTTCGTCCGTCCCGGTCCTCTCGTACTAAGGACAGCCCTTCTCAAATTTCCTGCGCGCGCAGCGGATAGGGACCGAACTGTCTCACGACGTTCTAAACCCAGCTCGCGTACCGCTTTAATGGGCGAACAGCCCAACCCTTGGGACCTACTCCAGCCCCAGGATGCGACGAGCCGACATCGAGGTGCCAAACCATGCCGTCGATATGGACTCTTGGGCAAGATCAGCCTGTTATCCCCGAGGTACCTTTTATCCGTTGAGCGACGGCCATTCCACAATGTACCGCCGGATCACTAGTCCCGACTTTCGTCCCTGCTTGAGATGTCTCTCTCACAGTCAAGCTCCCTTGTGCACTTACACTCGACACCTGATTGCCAACCAGGCTGAGGGAACCTTTGGGCGCCTCCGTTACTTTTTAGGAGGCAACCGCCCCAGTTAAACTACCCATCAGGCACTGTCCCTGACCCGGATCACGGGCCGAAGTTAGATGTCCAAAGTGACCAGAGTGGTATTTCAACGATGACTCCACCCGAACTGGCGTCCGGGTTTCAACGTCTCCCACCTATCCTACACAAGCCACTCCGAACACCAATACCAAACTATAGTAAAGGTCTCGGGGTCTTTCCGTCCTGCTGCGCGTAACGAGCATCTTTACTCGTACTGCAATTTCGCCGAGTTTATGGTTGAGACAGCGGGGAAGTCGTTACTCCATTCGTGCAGGTCGGAACTTACCCGACAAGGAATTTCGCTACCTTAGGATGGTTATAGTTACCACCGCCGTTTACTGGGGCTTAAATTCTCAGCTTCGCCACAAGTGGCTAACCGGTCCTCTTAACCTTCCAGCACCGGGCAGGAGTCAGTCCGTATACATCGTCTTGCGACTTCGCACGGACCTGTGTTTTTAGTAAACAGTCGCTTCCCCCTGGTCTCTGCGGCCCACACCCGCTCACGGAGAGCAAGTCTCCATCACGGGGCAGGCCCCCCTTCTCCCGAAGTTACGGGGGCATTTTGCCGAGTTCCTTAACCATAATTCTCTCGATCGCCTTGGTATTCTCTACCTGATCACCTGTGTCGGTTTGGGGTACGGGCGGCTAAAACCTCGCGTCGATGCTTTTCTTGGCAGCATAGGATCACCGGATCCCCCCAAACGGGAGTCCCATCAGATCTCAGGATTGTGCTCGAAACACACAGGAACGGATTTGCCTATCCCTGACCCTACATCCTTAGACCGGGGCAACCATCGCCCGGCCCGGCTACCTTCCTGCGTCACACCTGTTAATACGCTTACCTCCCGGGATCAGGTCCCGCGCTCGGCCAAAACCCACAACACCACAAGGGTGAGCGGGCAGGCTCCGGGCGGTTAGTATCCCCCGCTTGGCATGGGCGGTTTTTCGCCGGTACGGGAATATCAACCCGTTGTCCATCGACTACGCCTGTCGGCCTCGCCTTAGGTCCCGACTTACCCAGGGCAGATTAGCTTGACCCTGGAACCCTTGATCATTCGGCGGACGGGTTTCTCACCCGTCTTTCGCTACTCATGCCTGCATTCTCACTCGTGTAGGCTCCACCGCTGGTTTCCACCGCGACTTCACTGCCCACACGACGCTCCCCTACCACTCCACACCCCTGAACCACGAAGGCTAGGGCAATGTGTGAAATCCACAACTTCGGCGGTGTACTTGAGCCCCGCTACATTGTCGGCGCGGAATCACTTGACCAGTGAGCTATTACGCACTCTTTCAAGGATGGCTGCTTCTAAGCCAACCTCCTGGTTGTCTTCGCAACTCCACATCCTTTCCCACTTAGCACACGCTTAGGGGCCTTAGTTGGTGGTCTGGGCTGTTTCCCTCTCGACTATGAAGCTTATCCCCCACAGTCTCACTGCTGCGCTCTCACTTACCGGCATTCGGAGTTTGGCTGACGTCAGTAACCTTGTAGGGCCCATCGGCCATCCAGTAGCTCTACCTCCGGCAAGAAACACGCAACGCTGCACCTAAATGCATTTCGGGGAGAACCAGCTATCACGGAGTTTGATTGGCCTTTCACCCCTACCCACAGCTCATCCCCTCCATTTTCAACTGAAGTGGGTTCGGTCCTCCACGACGTCTTACCGTCGCTTCAACCTGGCCATGGGTAGATCACTCCGCTTCGGGTCTAGATCACGCCACTACACTCGCCCTATTCAGACTCGCTTTCGCTACGGCTACCCCACACGGGTTAACCTCGCGACGTAACACTAACTCGCAGGCTCATTCTTCAAAAGGCACGCCGTCACCAGAATCAGACTGGCTCCGACGGATTGTAAGCACACGGTTTCAGGTACTGTTTCACTCCCCTCCCGGGGTACTTTTCACCTTTCCCTCACGGTACTGGTCCGCTATCGGTCATTAGGAAGTATTTAGGCTTATCAGGTGGTCCTGACAGATTCGCACGGGATTTCTCGGGCCCCGTGCTACTTGGGATCCTCTCCAGGCGGCACACAACATTACGGTTACGGGGCTCACACCCTCTCTGGCCGGCCTTTCAAGACCGTTCACCTATGCTCATGCTCTCACCCCATTGGTCCGGCAGAACCAAAACGGAAAGTCCCACAACCCCGCCCATGCAACGCCCGCCGGCTATCACACATGGAACGGTTTAGCCTCATCCGCGTTCGCTCGCCACTACTAACGGAATCACTCTTGTTTTCTCTTCCTGCGGGTACTGAGATGTTTCACTTCCCCGCGTTCCCCCCACGCACCCTATGTGTTCAGATGCGGGTCACACAATCACCATGACAGCGTTGTGCGGGGTTTCCCCATTCGGACATCCTGGGATCAACGCTCGGTTATCAACTCCCCCAGGCTTATCGCAGATTCCTACGTCCTTCTTCGGCTCCTAATGCCAAGGCATCCACCGTGTGCCCTTAAAAACTTGACCACACAAAGATCAAAAACTTACTCGAGAGAACCACGACCACAAGGGCCAGGTTCATTCATAAGAAATTGCTGTAAGAACACACACACCAACCCCCAAAAGGATCAGCCACGTGCGTGCTCTAGATGCTCGCGTCCACTATGTAGTTCTCAAACAACAACCCCATCAACCAGACCACCACCCACCACAACCCACACAGGGCTGAAAACAGTGACCAGCAGTACCGGAAGCAGGAACAAAAGAAACACCAGAAGTGCCCCCCTGCATTGCTGCAAAAAGGTCCTGTTGCCTCAGGACCCAACAGTGCGCCAAACACAACCCCCACAAACCGCACGCCCCGGCCACGTTCCAAACAACACCACACCCCAAAGAGGCACAGGTCGCCGTACTGGCACCAGGACACAACCGGTAAAGGCCATGCCAAACAAGTTTGATTCGTTGATATTCCACCCATGAGCACCCACCGCAGAACAGACGCCTGCGCAATGGGCAACACTGACAACCACCACCACACCCATGCAGGCACAGCAACCAGTTGCAAGCAGCTCCTTAGAAAGGAGGTGATCCAGCCGCACCTTCCGGTACGGCTACCTTGTTACGACTTAGTCCCAATCGCCGGTCCCACCTTCGACGGCTCCCCCCACAAGGGTTAGGCCACCGGCTTCGGGTGTTACCAACTTTCGTGACTTGACGGGCGGTGTGTACAAGGCCCGGGAACGTATTCACCGCAGCGTTGCTGATCTGCGATTACTAGCGACTCCGACTTCATGGGGTCGAGTTGCAGACCCCAATCCGAACTGAGACCGGCTTTTTGGGATTAGCTCCACCTCACAGTATCGCAACCCTTTGTACCGGCCATTGTAGCATGCGTGAAGCCCAAGACATAAGGGGCATGATGATTTGACGTCGTCCCCACCTTCCTCCGAGTTGACCCCGGCAGTCTCCTATGAGTCCCCGCCATAACGCGCTGGCAACATAGAACGAGGGTTGCGCTCGTTGCGGGACTTAACCCAACATCTCACGACACGAGCTGACGACAACCATGCACCACCTGTAAACCGACCGCAAGCGGGGCACCTGTTTCCAGGTATTACCGGTTCATGTCAAGCCTTGGTAAGGTTCTTCGCGTTGCATCGAATTAATCCGCATGCTCCGCCGCTTGTGCGGGCCCCCGTCAATTCCTTTGAGTTTTAGCCTTGCGGCCGTACTCCCCAGGCGGGGCACTTAATGCGTTAGCTACGGCGCGGAAAACGTGGAATGTCCCCCACACCTAGTGCCCAACGTTTACGGCATGGACTACCAGGGTATCTAATCCTGTTCGCTCCCCATGCTTTCGCTCCTCAGCGTCAGTTAATGCCCAGAGACCTGCCTTCGCCATCGGTGTTCCTCCTGATATCTGCGCATTTCACCGCTACACCAGGAATTCCAGTCTCCCCTACATCACTCTAGTCTGCCCGTACCCACTGCAGAACCGGAGTTGAGCCCCGGTCTTTCACAGCAGACGCGACAAACCGCCTACGAGCTCTTTACGCCCAATAATTCCGGATAACGCTTGCGCCCTACGTATTACCGCGGCTGCTGGCACGTAGTTAGCCGGCGCTTCTTCTGCAGGTACCGTCACTTTCGCTTCTTCCCTACTGAAAGAGGTTTACAACCCGAAGGCCGTCATCCCTCACGCGGCGTCGCTGCATCAGGCTTGCGCCCATTGTGCAATATTCCCCACTGCTGCCTCCCGTAGGAGTCTGGGCCGTGTCTCAGTCCCAGTGTGGCCGGTCACCCTCTCAGGCCGGCTACCCGTCGTCGCCTTGGTAGGCCATTACCCCACCAACAAGCTGATAGGCCGCGAGTCCATCCAAAACCACAAAAGCTTTCCACCCCCCACCATGCGATGAGGAGTCATATCCGGTATTAGACCCAGTTTCCCAGGCTTATCCCAGAGTCAAGGGCAGGTTACTCACGTGTTACTCACCCGTTCGCCACTAATCCCCCAGCAAGCTGGGATCATCGTTCGACTTGCATGTGTTAAGCACGCCGCCAGCGTTCATCCTGAGCCAGGATCAAACTCTCCGTTGAAGTAAAACAAATCAAACAGACACAACCACACCCACCGGAAATAACGGCGAACACGGCTGCACAAAATTCGAAACCAGCTGAAAACCAGCCCACCACACACGGGGGTGCATGACAGAACTGGCATAAATTTCAACCAATCAATAAAACAATCGGTATCAACAAACTTGGCACACTATTGAGTTCTCAAACAACAGACACAACCGGCACCACCCACACCCCACAGGGTCCAGGATCGCTCCGGAGCAACTTTTCAAACTTACCCGAACCAGCCGCACAAAGCAAACCAGAACCCGGGCCTCCCACACCAACCAGCAGCGCACCAAAGCACCACCGAAACCGGCAATTTGAAGGGAGATTGTCACCATCAGTCCGCAACAGCGGCGGCGACTCGAATAACTTTACACGCGCCCCACCCCCACACCAAATCCACCCCAACACCACCCAAAAACCCCGCAAACACAAGGAAAACAACCCCAAAAACACGCCAACCAGCCCAAAAACCGACCAGGTGAAGCCCGTCACACCTGCGAATCCCGGCCAGCAGCCCCCAATCCAAGCCCAACCCCAAACGCCAACCACCGCCGTCGGGCCCTCAACCGAACTAGGCAGCCGGCACTCAGCCGTTAAACAACAACGCTCCCCCAGCAAAGTGAGAGAGCGTTGTTCATATCCAGCGGATATGTGAGAGAACGATGCTTGAAAACGGCGAAAAGGTGAGATGGCGTCGGAAGGAGGAGGCGGGTGACTAATGCCAACCAACAGAAGCTCAGTGACCTCCGGGGCCTCCGGCGCCGTCGGTCTTGCGCATCATGGCGCCGAGGACAACCGCGGCAACCGCAATGACAGTCGCAGCCAGGAACGCAGCCTGCATACCGGCCACCAGGCCGGACGAGGCAGAGACCACCGCGTAAATGGACACGAGCAGCGCTGTGCCGGCTGCACCTGAAACCTGCTGCGCGGTGCTGATGATCGCCGAGCCATGTGAGTAGAGGTGCGGCGGCAGCGGGTTCAGGCCCGTGGTGAAGGCGGGGGTGAACAACAGCGCCAAGCCGAGGCTCAGGGTGACGTGAAGCGCGATCACCCATCCAAGCGCACTGGCCTCGTCAAGCCGTGAGAACTGCCAGAGGGTCAGGACCATGAGCACCGAGCCGGACACGGTCAGCGGCAGGGGACCCACCTTGTCGAAGATCCTGCCGATAACCGGACCCAACAAACCCATGGCCAAACCACCGGGCAACAACGCCAACCCGGTTTCCAGCGGCTGCAGGTGCAGGGTGTTCTGCAGGTACAGAGGCAACAGGATCACGCCACCGAACAGGGCCATCATGGCGACGACCATCAGCAGCGTGGACACCGTGAACATACGGAACTTGAAGGCACGCAGGTCCAGCAACGGGGAGTCGGACTTCTGGAGCTTCAGCTGCCGGAAAACGAATAATGCCAGGCTGACGAGACCAACAACCAGGGCGATCACTGGAACAACTCCGGCGTCGGCGCCACCAATTTGGCTCAGGCCGTATACCAGGCCACCGAAGGCGGGCACCGTGAGGATCACGGATGCGACGTCAAGGGTAGTCTTCTCGCGCTCCCCCACGTTGGTCAGGTACTTCGCACCAATCGCGAAGGCTGCCAAGGCTACCGGCAGGACGAACACGAACATGAAGCGCCACGAGAAGTTGTCAAGGATGATGCCGGAAACGGTGGGTCCCATGGCAGGTGCAACGGAAATTGCAATGCTGACGTTGCCCATGACGGCCCCGCGCTTGGACATCGGCACCAGCGTAAGGATGGTGGTCATCAGCAGCGGCAGCATGATGGCGGTACCACCAGCTTGGACGATTCGTGCCAGCAGCAGCACCAGGAACCCTGGCGCCAGAGCGGCCAGCAACGTTCCGCCGCTGAAGAGTCCCATCGCAAGCATGAAGGCCCCGCGCGTGCTCATCCTCTGCAGGATGAAACCGGTGGTAGGGATGACGACAGCCATGGTCAACATGAATCCAGTGGCCAGCCACTGGACAGTGGAAGCACTCACCTGAAGGTCCGTCATGAGCCGCTGCAGGGCGACGTTCATGATGGTTTCGTTCAGGATCACCACGAACGTGGCCACCAGCAACGTGACAATGACAGTCACGGATTCACGTGACATCTTCCCGGACACAGGCGTCTGGTGCACCCGCGGTGCCGCCTCTGTGGAGGCGGCAGTGCCGGAAGCGCCGGATTCGGGCTTGCCGTTGGCGTCGGACGTGACGTCGGTAGACATGAGGGTTCCCCAAGGTTTGGATTTGGTGTCCGGCGAGCTGTGCCGGTGAAGACTAAAACAGTCTAAACGCCCATCCAATTCCCGTCAGCAGAAAAATTCCAAACGTTAGGAGAACAACGGAACGTTGTCGATGAGGCGCACCGGCCCCACCTTGGCCGCGATGATCGCCAGCCCTTCGCCGCGGAACGGCGTCTCCTTGCAGTTCTCCGCCAGCGGCTCCAACGTGGCGGGATCCACGACGTCGAAATAGTCCAGCTCCACCAGCGGCTGGGATTCGACAAGCGCGACGGCGGAATCAAGGTCGAGCGGTTCGTTCGCGTTTGCGCGGGACTCAATAAGGCGCAAAGCCCGCGACAGCACCAACGCCGCTTCGCGTTCCTCATCGGAAAGGAAGCGGTTGCGGCTCGAGAGTGCCAGGCCGTCCTCACTGCGGACGGTGGCCACTGGAACAATCTCCACGGGGAAGTTCAGGTCCGAGACCATCCGCTTCACCAAGGCCAACTGCTGCGCATCTTTCTGGCCGAAGTAAGCACGGTAGGTTGCGGTCGTGCCGTCCGCTGCAGCACCTCCGGGGAGTCCGTAGTGCAACAGCTTGGCCACTACGGTGAGGGCGCCATCGAAGTGGCCAGGGCGCGAGGCGCCTTCCCACTTCTCGCCAAGCGCGCCGGATGTCACCCGCACCAAGGGCTGGCCGCCGGGATATACCTCCTCCACGGACGGGGCGAAAACCAGGTCGACGCCTTCGGCATCAAGCAAGGCCATGTCCGCGTCGAGCGTGCGTGGGTAGCGGTCGAGGTCCACAGCATCGCCGAACTGCAGCGGGTTCACGAAGATGGTGGCCACAACGACGTCGTTCCCGGCCACGGCAGTCCGGGCCAGTGCGGCGTGGCCCGAGTGCAGCGCGCCCATGGTGGGCACCAAGCCTTGGGAGTGTCCGCCTTTCATGGCCAGGAGCCGGGCGCTTTCGGCGCGCAGGTCCGCCGCAGTGGTCACGAGTTTGATGGCCATGCTGTTCAGTTTCCTTCCGGCGCCTTGGGCTCGGCGCCCAAAGCCTCGTCAATCTCGTTCAGTTGTTCCGGGCGCAGCAGTCCGCGGTTTACCGCCCGGCGGGCAGTTGCCTGCGCCATGGCCCGGTAGGCCGCGAGGACATCGCCGCCCGCACCGCCGTCGTATTCCGCCAGCGCCTGGGCGTGGGCAGAAACGGTGCCTACATCCCCGCGCGCCACGGGACCCGTCAACGCCGATTCGCCGGAGGCGAGGGCGTTTTCAAGCGTTGCGCGCAGCAGCGGACCGAGCATGGACTCCGGGGTTTCGACGCCGATCTCCCGCAGCATCTGCGACGCCTGCGCCACCAAGGTCACCATGTGGTTCGAGCTGTGCGCGAGGGAAGCGTGATAAAGCGTGCGGTCGGCTTCGGCAATAGCCACCGGTTCGGCGCCCATCTCCACCACCAACGCTTGGGCGATCGGCAGCATCGCAGCATCGGCTGTGACCCCGAACGTGCAGTCCATGAGCCGGGTCAGGTCCAGGCTCATGCCGGTGAAGGTCATGGCCGGGTGCAGTGCCAGCGGGATCGCCCCAGCCGCGCGGACCGGATTGAGGATTCCGACGCCGAACCGGCCTGACGTATGCGCCACCAATTGGCCGGGCTGCCAGGCTCCCAGCTTGGCCAGTCCCGCCACGAGCTCGCCAAGGGCGTCGTCGGGAACTGCCAACAGCACCAGTTCCGAGCGCTCCACGATGTCCTGGATTTCAAGGATGGGAACACCGGGCAGCAGGGTCCCGGCCCGCTCACGGCTGGCCTCGGACACAGCAGAAACCCCGACGACGGCGTGCTCGGCCGCACGCAATGCGGCACCCAGCACGGCACCCACCTTGCCGGCGCCGATGATCCCGACTCCGAGTCGTCCTGGCCTAGCCATCGTGGCGGTCCTCCTGTTGTGGTGAAGTTTGGGGTTGTTCCGGCCGTTCCGGCGGGGTTGGTCCTACCGCCGGAGTTGCTTCTTCCGGGCTGACCCCGGCCGCGGGTTCCGGAGCCTGCGGGGCTACCTGTGCCAGCCATTGCTCGCTGGTTTGCCTCTTCCTTGCTTCCCGGGCACGGGCTGCCTGCTGGTCGAAGAGCTCCACTGCCTGCTCCACTCCCGCTTGGAACACCCGGGGCGAAACCGGTCCGGCCGTGGTGTGGAGGACCAGATCAGCCACGCCGAAACGCCTGGCCAACGGACCCTGGTGGAGCGCCATGGACTGCGTCCGCTGGTGCGGAACGAGGACCAGCGTGTGCCACCACCGGCCTGATCGGATCAGCAAAGCAGTGCGGGTGGCGAAGAATCCGTTGCGCCTCCGGCCAAGCGGCGCCAGCAGCCGTGCGCGGCGGGGAGTGGTGATGAAGCCATCGTCCGGGGCGGATTCAGGCCCGGCCGGCGCCAACCCGTCCAGCCCCGCCGTGAATACCCGCTCCGGATCCTCAGTTCCCGGATCGGGCAGTACCAATGACATCATCCGCATGACATCCGATTTCAACCCAACGGGAAGAAGCATGGTGCGGGCAGCACCCTCAGAGCTCGCAGAAACACCGTAGCCTGCGACATTGACGTGCATCCGGTACCAACCGAAGATCCTCCACAGGGGCGGCTGGGTGACCATGAGGGCCTGGATACGTCCCGGCGGCACCGTCTGGGCCTGGGTATCCAGAAGGCCATAGCGAAGGCGGATGCCATCCGGGGAGATGGCAGCGGTGAAGTTGTAGCCCTTGTTGAACGAACTCCAATAAGCGGCGCCAATACCCAGGATGCCGGGGATCAGGGCCAGGAAGATCGCATTGTTTTCGAAGATGACGGAGGTGGCGACAACTACTGCAGCACCGATCAGAATTCCGATGGTTTGCTCGCTCAGCAGCAGCGAACCGATGAGCCGCGCCGGGGGCACAGACAGCACCACAAGCTCCGGAGCCTCTGGAATATCTTCTGTCGTCCCGGACTCGCTGACCACCCCGGCCGCCCGCGCCAGGATCGTGGCGCGCAGCTGCTTGGCTTGGCCGAGCGGAAGGTAAGCCAACCGCACTGCCGACTCTCCGGCGTCGGCCACTTCAAACTTGAGTTCAGCAAGCCCGAAAATCCGGGCCAAAAGCGGCTGCACAATGTCGATGGCCTGAACGCGGTCCAAACGTGCCTGCCGTTGCTGCTTGAACAGGAATCCGGTGTTGACGCGGACATACCCCTCAGCAACCTGGTAGCGCGTGAAGTACCAGCTGAGGATGAACCCGCCGACGGTCAGAAGCAGCACCACGGCACCGCCGGCCAAAAGCCACAGCACCCTGCCGTTAAGGTTTGCGTCCAGGAAATCCCGGCCCTGCAGCATCCGCTCGAAAGCGTCGCGGCCAAAGAAGAATCCGACGGCGGCAAGCGCCACCCAGCCGCGAACGAACGGTGACGCTGGATGGACACGCTTCCATTCGCTTTCCACCGATGCTTCGGGTTTGTCCGGCAGGCTCACCGCAGCACTATCCGCCGGGCTCACAGCCCGGCCAGCCTGGCTTCTCCACGGGCCGACAGTTGTTCGCGCAACCGTGCGCCTTCCTCGGCGGGAAGTCCTGGGAGGTGCGCGTTGGTTCCGGCGGACGCCGTGTGCAGCTTCAAGGTGCAAAGTCCCAGGCCACGTTCCACGGGCCCAACGGCAACGTCCACGTACTGCATGCGGCCGTACGGAACCACCATGGTGCGCTGAAAGAAGATGCCGCGGCGGATGAGGAGGTCGTCGTCGCGTTCTGCGTATCCGATGGCGCGTACCTGCCGCGGGATCAGCACCAGCCGCCATAGTGCAAGGACGAACATCACTGCGGGAACGGTGATGGCAAGCCACAACGGCGGCCAACGCCACCAACCCAGAAGCACGAAAATGAGCGGCAAACTCAGGACCACCAGCATCAAGACGTTGCCGATTGCCCACTCCACCAAGCGGACCGTGACGTATTTCGGGGAAACCCGCAGCCACTGAACGCCGGGAGGATCAATCGCCTCGGTACGCATATTCGCCTTCACCTTTAGTTTCGCCGCGGCGGGTTTCCGGTCCGGCGGTGCCACCTTCAAGATCTTCGGGTGGGATACGGCAGAAGCGCTCAACCACGAGCCCGACGACCACCATCACCACGCCACCGCCGCCCATCAGCAGGGCGTTCCACAGGATTCCTTCGCCGCTCCGCAAGCTGCCGATGCGGAGGAGGTCAACCGAGATTCCGGCATGCCAGCCAAGGAGCAGTGTCCCTGCGTAGGCGCAGGCCTGGGCCAGGATCAGGGTCCTTGCCGCCAGGATGGGGTTGAGCATGTTCTTCTTCTTGCCATTGCGCCAGCGCAGGACGCGCACGCCCATGACGAGTGTGAGCCCGACGATGACGCCCATGGTCACCAGCGCAGACACCGGCAAAACAGGCGTCGGCATACTGAAGCGGTTGGTGGTGGCAGTGGCCAACCAACCGATGATGGCAGCGATGACTGCGATGAGCACCAGAACCACGGGGCGCATTGCTTTCATGGTTGCTCCACTGCCCCTGTCGCGGGCACTCCGGCGACGTCGCCGTAGCCGTCGAAACGCCGGATGTCCGGCATATCAGCGGCGACGGCAGCCAGATCGGCAACGCTCTGCCCGTTCAACTGCGCGTGCGGTTCCAGCAGGGACCACGGGTAAAGCACAAAAGCCCGCTCAGCAGCCCGGGGGTGCGGAATGGTGAGGATGGGATCGTCACTGACGGTGTCGCCAAACACAATAACGTCAACGTCCAGAGTCCTGGGCCCCCAGCGCACCTCACGGGTGCGGTGGTGTTGCTGTTCAACCTCGTGGCAATGCTTCAAGAGCTCCAACGGCGACAACATGGTTTCGATGGCCATGACCATGTTCAGGAAGTCCGGCTGTCCTTCCGGACCGCCGACTGCCTTCGTTTGCACCACAGGCGAGACGCCCAGGAGCCGAACCTCGGGAGGGTCCACCAGGGCGGCCACAGCCGTGGAAAGTGTGTCGTTGCGTTCGCCCAGGTTGCTGCCAAGCGCCAGGATGGCTTTGGTATAGCCGGACGTCATGATCGCTCCCGGTGGACGCTGACCGTGACGTCGCCGAACGGTACCTCGATAGGAGCCTTGGGCTTGTGGATGGTGACATCGACGGCGGCCACGCTGTAGTTCGCCAGGATGCCCTCGGCAATCCTGACAGCCAGGGCCTCGATGAGGTTCAAGGGCTCACCCTCGATGTGCTTGGTGATCAGTTCAGCGACTTCGCCGTAATGCGCTGTGTACTGCAGGTCATCGGTCTCGGCAGCCTTGGTGAAATCCGTGTGCAGCACGGCGTCCACCACAAAAGGCTGGCCGTCACGGCGCTCGAAATCGAACACTCCGTGATAACCGACGGCGGTGACGCCGGTCAGCGTGATCCTGTCCACAGCGTTTTCCTATCAGCGGGCGATACGGGCGGCGACCTTGACGGCGTCAAGGCTGGGTCCGACGTCGTGGACGCGAACAGCCCAGGCGCCCTTGGTGGCGCTCAAAGCGGTGATGGCTGCAGTAGCGGCATCGCGTTCCAAAGGCGCGGCCGACTTCCCGGACACGGTCAGGAGTGAGCCGAGGAACCTCTTGCGGGAAGCAGCCACCATCACCTTGTGGCCCAGCGTGAAGAGCTGGTCCAGGTTCTTGAGGATCTCCCAGTTCTGGTCCTCGTTCTTGGAGAACCCCACGCCGGGATCGATGATGATCTGCTCAGGAGCCACGCCCGCTGCGTAGAGCTTGTCGCGGACTCCGCTGAGCTCAGCCACGACGTCCTCAGTGACATTGTTGTAGTCCGTGAGGCTGTCCATGGTCAGGGCGTCCCCGCGGCGGTGCGTGAGGATGTACGGGACCTTGGTGCGGGCTACGAGCTCGGGCATGTCCGGCTCGATGGTCAGGCCGGACACATCGTTGATGATGGCTGCCCCGGCCTCTACCGCTGCGGCGGCTGTGGACGTGTGCATCGTGTCGATGCTGACCAGCGCACCGGCTTTGACCAGTGCCTGGATCACCGGAATGACCCGGCGCTGTTCTTCCTCGGGGGAAACCGGTTCGGCACCTGAGCGCGTGGATTCGCCTCCGACGTCGATGATGTCCGCGCCGGCGTAGAACATACGCAGGCCAAGCGCGATTGCTGTGTCCGGCGTACGGTGGGTGCCGCCGTCGCTGAAGGAATCCGGGGTGACGTTGAGGATTCCCATGACCAGCGTGCGGTCCGTTGGCAGGTCCTCGAACCTGGCCGCGGGCCGCGGCTTGCGGAGAACCGGCAGCGGGCTTGTGGCCGGGCCGGTTCCGGGTGCTGCAGCGAGGGAGTCCATAATGCTTACCTTCCGAGTATGAGGCTCATGGCCTCGGCGCGGGTGGCCGGGTCATGGAGTTGACCGCGCACCGCACTGGTGACGGTCTTCGCGCCGGGCTTGCGGATGCCACGCATGGACATACACATGTGTTCACATTCGACGACGACAATCGCCCCACGCGGGTTGAGGTGCTTCACGAGCGCCTCCACGATCTGGGTGGTGAGGCGCTCCTGCACCTGGGGCCGCCGCGCATAGATATCCACCAACCTGGCCAGCTTGCTGAGCCCGGTCACCTTGCCGTCATGTGACGGAATGTAACCGACATGCGCGACGCCGTGGAACGGCACCAAATGGTGTTCGCACGTTGAGTAGAAGGGGATGTCCTTCACGAGGACAAGCTCTTCATGGTCGAGGTCGAACGTAGTGGACAGGACGTCTGCCGGGTGCTGGTGGAGTCCCGCAAAAACCTCGGCGTAGGCCTTGGCCACGCGCTTGGGCGTGTCCAGGAGGCCGCCACGGTCAGGGTCCTCACCGATAGCCAGGAGGATCTCACGGACGGCCGCTTCAATACGCGGGCGATCCACTTTATGGCCGTGCTTGGAGCCCGCGGCGGAACCGTGGGCGGCGGCGAGGTCGTCGTCGTCGTCGAAATGAGTCACGGCAGATAGCTTAGCCGTGATGCGGGTGGTCGTTGCCGCCGTCAGGTCGCGGGGCCTGGAACGAATCCTGGCTGCTTACTCCTTGGGCATGCGGGGCTACGACGTCCAGCGGCTCGTCCAAACGGGCCTTCTTGGCCTCTTCCTGGGCCTGGCGCTCAGCCTTTTCGGCGCGGCTCTCCACAGGCGGAATCGACTGGACCGGACGCGATTCCTTGGACAGCCAGATCTCGCGGAAATCGCGCTTCCGGATGTCATGGAAAATCTCGGCGATCTCGGCCTGGTTCAGGGTTTCCCGTTCCAGCAGTTCCAGCGCCAGTCGATCCAGGACGTCGCGGTTTTCCGTAAGGATGGCGTAGGCCTCGTCATGTGCCTGATCGATCAGGCGGCGCACTTCCTCGTCCACGACGTAGGCAATCTGGTCAGAGAAGTTGCGCTCCTGCGCGGCGTCGCGGCCGAGGAACGGCTCGCCGCCACCCTGGCCCAGCTTCACAGCGCCGACGCGTTCGCTCATGCCGTACTGCGTGACCATCTTGCGGGCCGTGGAGGTGGCCTTCTCGATGTCATTGGAAGCGCCGGTGGAGGGGTCGTGGAACACGATTTCCTCCGCCACGCGGCCGCCCATGGCGTAGGCCATCTGGTCCAGCAGTTCGTTGCGGGTGACCGAGTACTTGTCGTCCTCGGGAATCACCATGGTGTAGCCGAGGGCACGGCCGCGGGGCAGGATGGTGATCTTGGTGACCGGTGCCGAGTTGCGCAGGGCAGCGGCAACCAATGCGTGGCCGCCTTCGTGGTACGCGGTGATCTTGCGCTCAAGTTCCTTCATGACACGGCTGCGCTTCTGCGGGCCGGCCATGACACGGTCGATTGCCTCGTCCAGAGCACGGTCGTCAATGAGGTTGGCGTTGGAACGAGCGGTCAGCAGCGCGGCCTCGTTCAGGACGTTTGCCAGGTCGGCACCCGTGTAACCTGGCGTCTTCTTGGCCACGGCCTTGAGGTCGATGCCCTGGGCCATCGGCTTGCCTTTGGCGTGGACGTTCAGGATCTGTTCGCGGCCGATCATGTCCGGGGCTTCCACGGTGATCTGGCGGTCGAAACGTCCCGGGCGCAGCAGGGCGGGATCCAGGACGTCCGGGCGGTTGGTTGCGGCGATCAGGATGACGTTGGTCTTGACGTCGAAGCCGTCCATCTCCACGAGGAGCTGGTTCAAAGTCTGCTCGCGCTCGTCATTACCGCCGCCGATGCCGGCGCCACGGTGACGGCCCACGGCGTCGATTTCATCCACGAAGATGATGGCCGGGGAACTTGCCTTGGCCTGTTCGAAAAGGTCGCGGACACGGGAAGCACCAACACCGACGAACATTTCAACGAAGTCCGAGCCGGAGATGGAGAAGAAGGGGACGCCGGCTTCACCGGCAACAGCACGGGCAAGCAGCGTCTTACCGGTACCTGGAGGGCCGTAAAGCAGCACGCCCTTGGGGATCTTGGCACCGACGGCCTGGAACTTTGCGGGTTCCTGGAGGAATTCCTTGATTTCCTGGAGCTCTTCCACAGCTTCGTCCGCACCGGCGACATCGGAGAAGGTCACCTGCGGCATGTCCTTGTTGACCAGCTTGGCCTTGGACTTGCCGAACTGCATCACCTTGGAACCGCCGCCCTGCATGCGGGAAAGCAGGAACCAGAACAGGACACCGAGGAGCAGTACCGGGATAAGCAGCGAGAACAGGCCGGAGAACCAGTTGTTCTCGACCGGCTGGTCAGTGAAGCCCTTGTCCGGGTTGGCGTTGGTGACAGCCTTAACTACATCCGGACCGCGGTCCGTGACGTAGAAGAACTGAACGTTCTTGCCTTTGTCCTGGCCGTCCAGGTTCAGGTTGTCCTTGAGCACCAGGTCAACGCGATTCTCGGCGTCGAAAATCTTGGCCTGCTCAACCTTCCCGCTCTGGGAAAGGAGTTCGAGGCCATCCTTGGTGTCAATGCGCGTTGAACCGCCCGGAGCCAGTGTTGCGAATGCCACCAGGAGCAAGCCAACGACGACAACAATCCAGATGCCCGGGCCCTTGAAGAAACTCTTAGCTTTCATCTGATCGGGGTTTTGCCCCGTCCCTCCTGGTAGTGCTGCAAGGCGCAACTTCTGCGCGCGAGTGGTGCTGCTTCAGTTTCAAGCTATACACCGTTCCCAGTAATTCACGCATCGGAAAGTCCAAAAGTTCCCTCTGGGCGTACACAGGATACTCGCGTCGGGAGCGCTGGAACAGGGTTTATTGCTCTTGCGGTGCGTCAGGCCGCGACCGGGAGCACCAGCAAGTAACCGGTGGGCAGGTCCGTGCTCCAACGCCGGGGCTCACGGACCACGAACTGCGTGGCCAACTGCTCGGGAGTAAGCAGGCTGTTGGGCTCCGGCGAGGGACCCCACTGCCCGCTGCCGTGAGGATAGAGCGGATCCAGAACGCGAACCCCCGTTACCTGGAACTCCTGGAACTGGGCGGGATCACCCACGGATTCAAAGCCGCTCATGACCCAGGCATGTCGTCCGCTCCACATAACCAACCCCACCGGCCGGCCGGTCTCGGCGATGGCACGCGCCGCCGTCTGCAGCGTGTCCTCGTAGTTTGCGACGCTGACTACCGCGTATGGGCCCATTCCAACCTCGGTCAGCACCTGCGCCCAGCCCCGGGGGTTGGCACCGTTGAATGAATTCGATGACCGCGCACGGGCCATCTCCCACAGCTCGCTTTGCTGTGCGGAGGATGCCCAGGTTCCGCCTCCGGTGTCATCGATGAGGTTGTGTGCCATTTGGATGCTCGCGGCCACACACCAGTCAAAGGTGTACTGGGGGACGAAGTCCCCGTCTTGGTAGAGGTTCAGGGCAAAAGCCTGAGGCACAGCGGGTAGAGGTGCGGGCTGCGGTGGCGCGGGAGCCTGCGTGGCGTTCGTGGACGGAACCGCTTCAAGGTCACCCGTCGCTGGCGCAGCAGATGCGGACGCCATTGGTTGACCGGAACCGGGCTCAGTGGGATCGACCGCAGGAGTGCAGGCCGTGAGAAGGGTCGCCATGACGGCGAGCCACGCCAGAAGACGGGCAGGAGCACCGGTCATGGTCCAGTTTAGCGCGAGGGTTTGGCGCGGCGGCAGGTTCAGGGCCCGATATCTGCACCCACGACCGCCCATCGCACCCCTTAAGCACCAACGCCGCGTTATACACAAACGCCGCACCCACACCCGCCACACGCACCTGAGGTTACGGGCGCGAACGGCGGAAAAGGGCGCGGCGGCGTGGAGTTAAGAAGGGCGCTTACTCGTAGACGTGCGGGGCAAGGGTGCCCACGAAGTCCAGGTTGCGGTACTTCTCGGCGTAGTCGAGGCCATAGCCAACCACGAATTCGTTGGGGATGTCATAGCCGACGTACTTGACGTCGATTTCCACCTTGGCAGCGGTCGGCTTGCGGAAGGCCGTGCAGATCTCGACGCTGGCCGTGCCGCGGGACTCGAGGTTGGACTTAAGCCAGGAAAGGGTCAGCCCGGAATCGATGATGTCCTCAACAATGAGCACGTCTTTGCCCATGAGGTCGGTATCGAGGTCCTTGAGGATCCGGACAACGCCGGAGGACTGGGTACCCGAGCCATAGGACGAGACGGCCATCCAGTCCATGCTCACGTGGCTGTGCAGCGCACGGGCAAGGTCCGCCATGACCATGACGGCGCCCTTGAGGACGCCGACGACCAAGATATCGCGGCCCTCGTAGTCCTTGTCGATCTGCGCCGCGAGTTCTGCGATACGCGTTTGGATCTGCTCTTTGGTGTAAAGAACGTGCTTGAGATCTGCCTGGACGTCGTTTGAATCCACCAATGGCTCCTGTTTTGATGCTCGGGTGCGGCTACTGTTGGGACGGTTTCTGATGCCGGAATACTAGCTTCCCACAGCGCGCGGCTTCGCGGGGACCGGCGTCGGCAGGGTCACCCGCCGCACCGGTGGTCGAAGCATGCGTGAGAGCAGCCCGTTCCTGCTCCAAATCGCTGAGGGACAAACGGTACACACTGACGTGACCGGGAAGCTCCACGGGTCCCGCCGAACCCTGGCGCCGGAGCAACGCTTCCGCGGCTTGGAGGCGGCCGTAGCCGGGTTGTTGACCCCCGACGTCGGCCGCTGCCTTGGCGATCACGCGAAACCTGAGCGCTGCGGGCAACTCACGGACGGCATCTTCAGGAAGCCACGCATCGCCGTCTTCCCGCTGGACAAGTGAGAGATAGGTCTCGTTGGCCAAGTCCTCAAGGAAATCGGCGTCCTGCTGCAGGATTGCGGCGGTCCGGGCGAGGGATTCAGCGACACCCGGGCCGAGCTTTTCTTCCAGGACGGGCATGACTTCCACACGGGTCCGGGATCTCGCGAAAGCAGGATCGGCGTTACTCGGGTCGTGCCAAGGATCCAGTTCCTCAACCTCGCAGATTTCGTGGGTCTCGTCGCGGCGCAGGCCCAGGAAAGGGCGGAGCAGGCGTCCGCGGGCAGGCCTCATTCCAGCCAGGGAACGTGTTCCGGAGCCGCGGGCCAGGCCGAGGAGGACCTGTTCGGCCTGATCGTCCAACGTGTGTCCCAGCAGGATCGCCTCACAGTCGAGGTCATCTGCAGCGGACTCCAACGCGGAATGGCGGGCGTCCCTTGCAGCGGCTTCGGGGCCAAACCCTGTGGCCGCAACGTCCACGGCGCGCACTTGCACCGGCGACAGTCCCAGTTCACGCAGAACGGCGGCAGTCCTGGCTGCGACCTCCGCGGAGCCGGGCTGCAGCTGGTGATCCACCACCACGGCGGCAACGGTTACTGGATGTCCATCAACGTGCCCGCGCCTGCCAAAGTAAGCCGCAATGGCTGCGAGCGCCAAGGAATCCGGCCCTCCACTGCAGGCGACAAGCACACGCTGCGGATACCCCGCGGCGGCCAATGCGTTCTGCAACTGCTTCCGCGCCTTGCCTACGACAGGAGCCAAACGCCCAGGCCGCCGTCGACCCTTACCGTCGGGACCGGCAGCGGGACCGGCGGCGGGACCGGCAGCGGGACCGGCGGCGGAACCGACGCCGGACCCGGCAGCGGAACCCGAGGGAACGCTCAAAGCCCCATCCGCTCAAGCCACAGCTTGGAGTTGTGGATCTCTTCTTCGGTGGGGAGGTATTCGGCGGCCTCCCAAACCTTGTTGAAGCCCTCCATGCCCGCTACGGCAACCACTTCGCGCACGAATTTGGCGCCATCGGTGTACTGGCGCATCTTGGCATCGAGGCCCAGGAGGTTGCGGATGAACTTCTCCACCACGCCGCGGTCCTTGCCGCGCTCGTTGAAGCGCTGGCGGATGGTCCTTACCGAAGGGACGATGCTGGCATCCACGGCGTCCATGACCACGTTGGCGTGGCCCTCAAGGAGGCTCATGACCGCTGTGATGTGGGACAGCGATGCCTTTTCTTCGGGGTTCTGCAGGAGATCCAGGATGGCGCCGCGGCCTGGGGCTTTCTCGGAGGGGTTGCGGTCGCGCAGGGACTTGGCCACCGCGCCGGCGCGTTCCACCAAGGAATCCATATTGCCCAGGAGGTTGCCGCTGAGCTTCTCGATTTCATCCAGCATGTGGTGCCTGAGCCATGGCGCGGCGGCGAACTGCACCCGGTGCGTTTGCTCGTGCAGGCAGACCCAGAGGCGGAAGTCGTCCGGGTGGACGTTGAGTTCGCGCTCCACGGACATGATGTTGGGGGCCACGAGCAGCAGCCTGCCGCCCGGTGGAACGTTGGAGTCTGGGGCCAGGGCAGCAAAGGGGTCGTACTGGCCAAGGACTTTGCTGGAAAGGAACGCGAGAACAGCGCCGAGCTGCGTCCCCGTGATGGCACCGCTGGCGGCGGCCGCGGCAGGGGTCATGGCCACGCCGCTGCGGCTCTCCAGCATCTTCTTCAGCGCGGGTTGGAGCATCACCGAGAAGCTCTGCGTATTTGCCTTGGACCACGAGGCACGGTCCACCACCAGGACGTGCGAATCCCGCAGGTCCCGGGCAGCGTCCAGGCCGGTGATGTCGTGGACGTGCGGGACGGAGATATCCGCGTTGAAGCGGAGGTTCTCCACCGCCTTGCCGATCTCCCCGGCACTAAGCTCCGGACCGGGAGGGGCAAGCCGGGCAGCCGTAGAGGCGGCCAGGTCCCAATTGATCAGGGACGGGGCCCCTGCTGACGAATCGCGGGCAGATGACACCATACGGACCATCACACCACACCAGACTGACAGTGGGCTCTTAAGTTCGCTCCACGCGGAGCACCTAGCCCTGGCATCCGCATGATGCCAGCACCGACGCTGAACGGTCCATTGCCACCTTGTTTGCGGCCGCACCGGGTTCAAGGCCGTTGCCGATGAAGGAGAACACCAACAGCCGTCCGTCGGCGTCCACAACGTAGCCACTCAATGCGATCACCGTATTCAGCGTTCCGGTCTTGGCCCGGACCAGTCCGGCTCCCTCGGCGGTGCTGGCGTCCACGTACCTGTCATCCAGGGTGCCGGTCAGCCCGGCTACCGGGAAGCCATCGAGCGCCGTCCGAAGCGCCAGGTCCGGTCCGCTGGTGATGGCTCGGACGACCTCGGCAAACTGGCGGGCGCTGACCTGGTTTTCCAAGGCAAGCCCGGAAACATCGGCCAACTGCATCGAATCCGTGGTGATCCCCAACTCCCCCAGCCGTTGCCGCACGGCTGCGGTGGCGCCGTCGTACGTGGCCTTTTGACCGGAGGCCAAGGCAGTCATCCGTCCCAATGCCTCGGCCAGGAAGTTGTCCGAGGACTCAAGCATGAGGTCCACCTGCTCGCTGACTGTGGCCGATTCCGCGGCCGCCAGCACCTTGGCGGGGATGCCTTTGCCGCGTTCGACGCCGGGACTTACCGCCACGCCGGCCGCCGCCAACTGCTCGGCGAAGGCCTGGGCCGTAGTGGCGGTGGAATCCTGGGGCCTCGGCCCCGTCAGGACATCGGCCGAGTAGCGCCCCGAGTTCAACGCAAGGGAGAACAACGGAGCGGTCTCGCCGGCGGCCACGTCATCCAGGCTCCAGGCCGGGTTGAGGGGCGCACCGGTGAAGAGGGAGTCGTCCACCTGGACAGTAACAGGGCCCTTGACTCCGGCTTCAGCCAAGGCAGCGGCGGTATCGGCGGCCAGGGAAGCCAAGCCGGCGCGGCCCATGACTGCAGACGGATCGGACGCGGAGGCACCCAGCAGGACGTCCCCTCCCCCGGTCAGCACCACTGTTGAGGGATCCTCACCGGCGAGCACGCGCGTGGTGAAGCGGGATTCCGGACCGAGCGCCTTCAAAGCAGCGACGGCGGTCAGCAACTTCATGTTGGAGGCCGGAATCCGGTTGGCGTCGGCGTCGCGGTCGAAAAGGACCTGGCCGGTGGAGGCGTCCATCACCACACCGCTGATGCTGCCGCCGCCAGCGGGTTTCAGCGTGGCGTCCAGCAAGCGGGCAACTTCAGCGGGCACCGGAACAGGGGCGTCAGCGTTCAAGGGAAGCACACCGCTGGCGTCGGCCAGGCGGTCAGGCTCCTGCTGCCATGATGGGACCGAAGGTGACGGCTTGGGCGCGGCGAGCAGGCCCGGCACCATGCCAACCACCACCACCGCACCGAGGCACAGCAGGACCGTGGCCAACAGCACCGGCCATTTCAAGCGCCCCCACGCCGAAGATACCCAGCGGGCACCCCCGTTTTTAACGCCCTTCATGCAGTTGCTTGGTCCTGTCAGTCCTGAAATGTCCCCGCCGGTTCAAGAAACCCGGGCCTCTCGCTATATCCTCAATAGTAGTCGGCGGCACCGGCTGTCCTTTTGCCTGCCGCCAGCCCCGGGTTTAGCAGCCTGCCTGAGGCACCGTCACCCGTGACGGCCGCTTCGGCGGGGCGACGCCCCACCCACACCCGTCAAGGAGCATTCCATGAAGCACGACGTGACCATCGAGATCCCCAAGGGATCGCGCGTCAAGTACGAAGTTGACCACGAAACCGGCCGTGTCCGCCTGGACCGCGTCCTGTTCACCTCCATGCAGTACCCCACGCACTACGGTTTCTTCGAGAACACCCTGGGCGAGGACGGCGACCCGCTGGACGCACTGGTGCTCCTGCAGGATTTCGACCTCCACCCGGGCGTCATTGTTGAATCCCGCCCCATCGGCGTCTTCAACATGACCGACGACGGCGGCGGAGATGCCAAGGTCCTCTGCGTCCCCGTTGACGCCCGCTTCGACCACATCCAGGAAGTCAGCGACGTCAGCGAATTCCTGATCAAGGAAATCGAGCACTTCTTCACTCGCTACAAGGACCTGGAGCCCGGCAAGTGGGTCAAGGCCGAAGGCTGGGGCGACCGCGCCGCCGCCGAAGCAGAGCTGGAAGCTTCCATCAAGCGCTACGTTCCGGCAGCACACTAGTCCGCCCGACGGCGGCTGGTGCGGTTCACTGCGAACCGCACCAGCCGCCGTCGTGCTTTAACGTCCTGATTTTGTGCACATGGGCATGTCTCCCCATCGCGGCAGCTTGCAGGTCGGCCTAGGCTGGGACGAGACTTTTCGACGCTTGTACACAGGGGGTTCCACATGGCTGGGTTCTACGGCGCAGACATCGCGCAGCTTCGCAGTCTGGCCGGCGTGATGGGCAAGGCTGCCGATGCCATCAATCTGGAGAGCTCGCAGCTGTCCAACGCCATTAATTCGACGACGGCGTGGCAGGGCAGGGACGCCACTGTGTTCAAGGGCGATTGGAATTCACAGCACCGGCAAAGCCTGGTGAAGGCCGCCAACATGTTGCGCGAAAACGCGAGCCAACTGAAGAAGCACGCCAACCAGCAGGAGTTCGCCAGCCACAATGACGGCTCGGGGACGTCGGTGGGCGTCCTGAAGGACGTCTACGACACCGGAATGGGCGTCAAGGAACTCGGCGCCCAGCTATGGACCGCTTACAAGTACGGCAAGCTCGGCCATGCGGAATGGGTCAAGACCCGTGAGGTGCTCACCAACTGGCGCGCCGGCGGCACCGTGGTCCGCGATGCCCTGACCGCGCTCCGCAACGGCGAGAAGGTCACCGACGTCATCACAGACCTCAAGGCCAATATCCCCTACAGCCAGGCGTTCCAGGATGCCAGCAAATTCTCCAAGGGACTGCGCATTGCCGGAGCCGTGGCCGCTCCTTTGAACATTGTTGGTGGCATCAGCGACATGATCAACCCCGAGCACGACGGCTGGCGCGGCACCGGCGACCGCGTTGCCGGTGGGTTGTCCGTGGTGGGTGGCGTGGGCAGCATCATGCTCATGACAGCCGGTGGCGCCGCGCTGCTTGGACCCATTGGGGCGCCGATCGTCATCGGCGCCGGACTGGTTGCCGGGGCTTGGGCCTTGGGCAACCTCGTGGCCGATAACTGGGACTCCATCAGCAACTTCGCCCGCAACCCGGGCAGCTACATCGCCGATGGCGCCAAGGAGGTGGCGGGCTTCGCCAAGGACGTAGGCAGTAAGGTGGCAGACGGGGTCAGTGACGCCGCCAAGTCAGTCGGAAACTTTGTCGGAGGGATATTCGGATGACCACCAGCACCATGAAATGGACCCAGCGGGACATCGAGGCCGCGGCCAAGGTCCTGGCATCAGCCAGCGCAACAGGGGCCGCGCTGCCCACGCTGACTGATGAAGAAGTGGTGGCGCTGGACGGCGTCCAGCACGAACAGTTGGTGGCCCTGCCTTGGCTTTCGGCCCAGGACGGAAGCAAGGAACTGATGTGCGCCGTCGCCTTGCGCGGACTACTCGCCAAAGAGCTGGTGTATCCGGTGGTTTTCGAGGGTGAAACCGAACCTTCCCGTCTGCACGCCACCGAAGAAATAACCGGTGCGCTCACCCTGCGCCGCAGCGGAAGCAGCGTTGTTTCCGTGGAACGCACAGTCTCCACTGGCAAGCGCTGGCTCTACGGCTACGTCCACGACGACGGTGTCCTTTTGGAGGAAGTGGACGAAGGTGGCCTGCACGGCTTCACCGTGGTCACCCGGGATCAGCTGGTTCCCCGCCTGGCCGACTTCGTAGATCCTGAGAAGGCTGCCGCCAAGGACACCGACCCCGCACTCTACACAGAGGCCCAATTCGAGGCACACGCCGCCACAGCACTTGCCGACACCCAGGCCGCCAGCAACGTGGTGGCTTTCAACTCCGACACCGATGAATTCCCGACGGTCACCGTGTACACCGGCCCGTCCGGCGTTAGCGTGCTGACGCCTCAGGTAGCCGGCGATTCCGTGTCGTTTGAGCTCCAGGAAACCTCCGCAGCTTCCTTGGCCCGGATCCTGGGCGGGTTGGCCGGACTGAGCTGACGTCCGCTCGCAAAGCCCCCCCATCGCCGTCGAGCTGAAAGCCACTCATGAGCACTCCTAAATCCACAACCTCCACCGGCTTGGTCGATCCAGTCACCGGACGCGCTGTTCGCCGCCACACCGACACCGGCGCGTACTTCGTCAAGGCATCCGGAACCGCCCACTTCTGGGGCCGCGTATTGGATGCAGTGGTGTTCCTGGCGGGCTACGTCATCCTGGCTGCGATCGCCGCAGTGGTGCGTGAGTCGATGATGACCAACGGATCCCTGCTGGGATACAACGACGGTTTCTGGCTGACCCTCTACATTGTCCTGTGGTTTGCGGGCCTGTTGGTCTACGGCATGATCTGGGGCACCGCCGGCAGCGTTGGAGACGCGGCCGCGGGCATGCGCTCCGTGCGGATCAAGGACGGCACGACGGCGGGAGCCTGGTTGGGCGGATGGCGCGCCATCTGCTGGTCCTTCTTCCCGTTCTTCGTGGTGATGGTCATCGCCTCAGCGCTCAGCGGTGGGGGCGGCGACACTTGGGACCCGAAGTTTGCTGCCATTGATCGTCGTTCAGGCATTGCCCGCGGCCAGCAGCCGGTTCCCGATCCCAAAGTTGTGGCAGCTGAAAACGCCGCGGCCGGGGAGCGTCAGGACCTACCCAACCTCTATGGCCGGCGTCCGGATGCGCGGCCGTAATTGGCTGGTTCGCCGCGTTGAGCGCGAGTTGGGTCCCCAGCTGGGGCAGCTCCGCTATGTAGCATTTTCCCGGCGCATCTATTGGAACGTCCTGGCCCCCTGCTTGCTAATCGGCTTCGCCTTCGGGGCCATTGCAGAGTTTGTCAGCCCCATCCGTTCCACCAGGGAAGCCGGACACTTCAACGATCCCGCTTTCTTTGTGATCACCAGCCTGCTGACAGGCCTCGTACTGTGGGCAATGACCTTCCTGGGCAGCTTCCGGAAACTCTTGGTCCTCGATGGCGGAATCGTGGCCAAGTACTCGCAGAAACACACCCGTTTGGTAATCCCCTGGGCCGAGATTGTCCCCGGGACCCTCAAAGCCGTGACCACTGCCGACGGCACCGATCCCGAGCGCCGGCTGGTGGCACGTCGAAAAGTTTCCTTGGGTGCCGGAGGCAGTAACGCAGTGGTTTTCCAGGCCCGCGACACTTTCTGGATATTCGCGTCAAACCAGGATCCCGCCCCTTTGGTCACAGCCATCCACGGGGCCATGAACGACGCCGGAACACCGGGCGCCGCGCAGGCAGCGGCAGGTGCGCTGCCCGCCGTCGTACTGACCGGGCGAATGACGCTCGACTGACAAGCTTTGCCCGGCAAAGGGCAAATTTGGCCCTTGCAGACCGTCTACCAGCCGGTAGCATGTGATCCACTATGTTCACTCTCACCATCAACCAACGCGACAGTCGCCGCGACGGCGATCTTGTGCCGCAGCTGCTCAAGGACCTGCGGCATATTCCTGCCCGGCTCGACTTTGACCGCTCCGTTGAGGATGAGGTGCAGGGAATCGTAGAGTCCGGCCACCAGGCCGTGGAGACTGCGTTGATCGCCCTCAGGTCCAGCCAGTGGTACGTGGGAATCGGCGTGGGACCCATCAATGAGCCGCTGCCCAACCTGGTCAAGGATGCCTCGGGCCACGGCTTAGTGTACGCGCGCCGGGCCGTCGACAGGCTGCGCAACGGCAAAGAGCGGATCCCCGTCGCCGTGGACGGGCCGTTGTCCGCGTTGGCCTCGGAAGCCGAGGCTGTACTGCGGCTCCTGGGACACATTGTCCAACACCGCAGCGCGGCGGAATGGCGGGTCCTTGACCTGCTCACACCCGGGGTCCGGGGCCAGCAAAAGACGGTGGCGCAGGAGCTCGGCATCACCACCCAAGCCGTCAGCAAGGCGCTGGCACGGGCTCAGTGGGCGGAAGAACACGCCGCCCGTCCGGCCGCAGCGCGCCTCCTGCAGCTGATCCTCGAAGTACGCTGAATCATTTCCGTGCCTGACCGCACCCCACCAGGAGGGCTTATGCCGTACACCGTTGACTTCGAGGCAGTTTCGACCGTCGGTTTGGAATCGTCCCCCGTGGCGGAGACCGCCGCAGGATTGCGCGCCAACGAAGCCCGCTATTTCTGGACCAAATACAAGCACATCTTCACGGTAAGCCCTGCGGAGGAAGTCCCCGCGGTGGTGGAGCGCGTAAGCCGGATCCTTCGGGAAGAGCGCGACATCGTCATTGAGTCCCGTCCGCTGCAAGCCACCGCCTTCCAGGTCGAAGACCTGCACATGGCTTACGTGTTCTACGAATCAGGGCTGTCGATCAACGTGATGTACAGCCTCGACGACGGGAAGCGGGCCGTTGGTCTGAAGTTGGCCGAGGGGATGGACATCCCGGCCGAGTTGGAAGCCAAGTTCAAGTTTGCCCGACAGAAATCCAAGCTGGCCGGGGTTATCCGCGGCTCCTTCTTCCTGATCAAGGGCGAGTACCCGCCCAACTGAGTCGCATTTAATGCCGTTTTAGGGGCTCAGAAGGGCATCTGCTGCGACTCAGCTGGGTCAGCGGGACACTCTACTGGTTGCTGACGTTGTCCCTGGCCGTCTGCGCGCGGTCCTGGACGTCGGCGGCTGCTGCCTGGCCCTCGTCCTTGACGTTGGCTGCGGCGTCCGTGGCGCTGTCTTTGACGTTCTGCATCGCATCCTGCGCGGGCTCGCGCAGGTGCTCGGCAACTTCCTGGGCAGCGTGGCTCAGCTCATCGGTCAGCGGCTGGGCAGCGTCCTTAATTGCTTGGGCAGCTTCGCGTTCCTTCTCTGAGGCCGGGAACAGGGAGGCCACCAACAAGCCCGCTCCGAACGCGATCAGGCCAGCTGCGATCGGGCTGCCTTGTGCCTTGCGGGTGATTGCCTGCGGTGCGTCGCCAATGTCGGAAACAACCCCGGAAACGGCATCATGTGCTTGGTGCGCGGCGTCGCCGGCCCTGTCCTGCACGTCATCGCGAGCGCCGAAGACTGCAGTCTTGACCTTGTCCACACGGCGGTTGACGATGTGCGACGGCGTGACCCTGTCAGCTACCGCATCAACGTTGGTGCTCAGCCGCCGGCGTGTTTCTTCGATGTCGGCGCGCAGGGCGTCGGGGTTCTGCGTCATCGTGACTCCTCAATGTTCGGTTTCAAAGCCGGGGGTATTTCCTTGACCGTCTGGGCGGTCCGGGGCATGCCCTTGATGGTGTTCAGTTCCTTGCGGCCCAGCGTGGCCAGGACCGCAGCGATGATTCCCCAGATGACCCCAACTATGACGGCGGACCACCCAGGGCCAACAAGCTGGCCCAAGGCCCAACAAGGGCGATGGACAGGAACAGCACGGTGATGTGGCCCGCACAGGCCGCTCCGCCCAGCATTCCCGCGCCTTTGCCTGCTTTGGTGGCAGACTCCTTGAGTTCGACCTTGGCCAGCTCCACTTCCTGGCGCATCAACGTTGAAACGTCCCGCGTCAGGTCGCCCAACAGCTCGCCGAGGGGAAGGGTTTCCGCCTTCACATGGGCCTCTGTGGGTGGCAGATTGGCGTGACTGCCTGCTGGACCAAGTCCGTTGCGACGCCGCCGTCCTCCGTTGAATTGGCCATGGTGGACAGCTCATCAGAGATTGACCGCATACCCTCGGCAACCCTTTGCTGCTGGGCTTGGGCTTGCTCGGACAGCTCGCCTTTGGTTTGAGTGAGCAGCTGGCGGGCGTTCACCTTGACCTCGTGGGCCACGTGACCAGTTTCAACGTCCGGCGAGTCCAGGTAGCTTCCGGTGAAGGGCTGGGTCCCGGCGTGGGCCCCACCCCTTGGCGCTGCGAAGCTTCCGTCCTGCGGAGATTGGCTCTCAGCCATTGTCGCTCTCTTTCCACAGTTGGCAGGCTGCGGACAGCAGCCGGGATAGTAAGTATCGTTACTATCAATGGTTGTGTACCCGCTTGCGGCGGTTCCAATCACAACCACAGAGGAAATTGATGCTTCGCTCACGTTCAACACTTTCGGCTCGACAGGTGACGACATACCTGCGAACGTTGGCTTGATGAGCCAACTGCCAAGCAGGCGGCGGCTGATCCCCGCGCTTCGAAAAACCGTCACACGCCACCGACTCCTCTTCGCGGCCAAAACAGCCGTTGCAGCCGGACTCGCCTGGTACCTCGCACCCTTCATGCCCGGGTCCGCGGCCGCCTATCCGTACTACGCCCCGCTGGGCGCCTTGGTCAGCATGCACCCCACCGTGGCGGACTCCGCCAAGCATGGGCTGCAAAGCCTGGCCGGATTGGTCCTGGGCATCGGCATGGCTTTTGCCATCACCACCGTGGCAGCTCCAACGGCCCTCGCTGTCGCTTTGGTGGTGGGACTAGGCGTTCTGATCGGCGGTCTTCCCCGGCTGGGCACTGCGTCCGAATGGATTCCCATGGCAGCCCTGTTCGTGCTGGTGTTGGGAGACTCAAATGCCGAAGGCTTCTCCTTTGCGTACGTCCTCCAGATGGCCCTGGGCGTTGCCGTAGGCTTCGCCGTGAACTGGCTGGTTTTCCCGCCTTTGCACCTCGACGACATCGACCCCGCAATCGCCGGCCACCAAGGCGCATTGTCCCGCCAGCTCAAGGACATGGCCAAGGCAATGCAGGAGTCATGGCCGCCCAACCATGAGGCATGGGCCACCCGCAGCGACGAGCTGTCCCTCACTGCCGCAGCCGTGCGGACTGCGGTGCACCAAGCTGAGCTGAGCGCCAAAGCGAACCCCAGGTCCCGCCGTCGAGCCACCCGCCTTCCGGGCGATTTGGCTGAACTGCGGACGCTTGAACGGCTCACGTTCCATGTCCAGGACATCACCGACGTCCTTGCGAGCGCCATCTGGGAGGAAGGCGCCGGGACAGTCGTCCCCGATGCCGTGGTGGGCAATCTGGCCGAGTCCCTGAATGCCGTTGCGGCCGTCATTGACCACTGGCGGGATGCGGAATCCGGCGAATTGGCCAGCCGCTTGGCGGAGGCCAAGGACGGCATCACCGCCCTCAGCGATGCCGTGGCCGAGGCCGCTGCAAATCAGTCCCCTGTCAACGCACCGGCGTCAGTGGCCATGAGCCTGCGCCGGATCCTTACGGTTGTCTTGTCCGTGGACTAATGCCGTCACCGAGGTTCGAGCGCCGGGGAGGAATCCCGGCCCCTCCGGCACCCATTCCGTCCAGCAACCGGGCCTGGAGGTCCCCGAGGATTCTCGAGAGCTGCGTGAGACCTGCATTTGGGACATCCCGAGAGCTCCAGCGATGGTGGACTGCGTTTCCTCGCGGTAGTAACGCCGATAGAGCAGGTGCCTGTCCTCTGCGCTCAATTCCCGCATGGCATTTCGCAGTGCCAACACATCCTCAATCCGGTCAGTCGGGCACCCCAGGGCCGAAAGGGTGCCCTGAAGGCCTTCACGCCCCTCGGATGCCGGGGCATCCAGGGAGTCGGGCCGCTTGCTGGTACCAGCCATCAGGGCTTCACGAACCTGACCGGGATCCAGACGCAGGTCTGCCGCAACTTCGTCCGGCGTCGGAGTCCTCTGGAGAGTCTGCGTCAGCTCTTCGGTCCGCGCCAGCACTTGGCGCCTAAGGTCCTGGATGGTCCGCGGCGGGCGTACTACCCAGCAGTGATCACGAAGGTATCTCTTGACCTCCCCTGCGATAGTGGGCGCCGCGTAAGCAGGGAAGCTTGCGCCCTTTGACTCGTCATAGACTCCACCAAAAGGAAAGCATACTTACTATTGGCATACAACCGGGTTAGGCTCACAAGGTAGCCATGTCCACCGGATCGGAGATCTCCATGGAAGACCCACAGCTCGCAGAGCCGACTACGGTGCTGTCCGATATTCAGGATCTGTTGCTCAGCACTCCGGATGTCGAAGCGTTTCTTGAAGAGCTGGCCCGCCACTCGGCAACCATGTTCAGCAGCCCTGACGCAGAGGTTTACTGCGGGATCACACTGATGCGCCACCGCACAGCCGGCACCGTGGCGAGCAGCAGCGAACGTGCACGGCAATTGGACGAGGTCCAGTACGCTTACCCGGACGGTCCTTGCCTCCATGCTTGCCGCGAAGGCACCCAGGTCCACATCCCCGACTTTGAGAAAGACAACACGTGGCCGGACTACAACGAGGCCATCACAGGCCATGGGCTCCGTTCCGTGTTGGCGGTTCCTTTCCCGCTCCCGGACAACGCCTCGATGGCCGGCCTCAATCTGTACTCAGATCGTCCCAACGCCTTTGACCAAGCAGCCGTGCAGCGCGCCAACGACTACGTGGAGCAGGCGTCCAAGGGTCTTCAGCTGGCAGTCCTGATCGCACAGCACAGCCAAACAGCCGCCAATCTGCGGGCTGCCATGGAGTCCAGGACGGTGATCGACGTAGCCACAGGCATCATCATCGCCCAGAACCGGTGCACCCAGGTGGAGGCCATCGAGCTTATTAAAAGGGCCTCCAGCAACCGCAACGTCAAACTGCGGGTGGTGGCGCAGGCCATCGTTGAGTCGGCCGGCGGAGGGCCGATCCAGACTGTCTTCAAGTAGGTCGCTACCCCTGCATGGCACCGATGATGGCGCCCATGGCCGTGAAAGTGACCACGTTGTAGCTGCCATTGATGGCAAACAGCGTCAAGCTGCGGCGCTCGAACAGATAGTTCACGCCAAGCGCCGTGGCCACCCATCCCAAACCGGCAGCCAGCCCTGCAAAGGTCCCGAACGCGAAGCCGCCACGGCCAATGAACGCCGCCAGGAAGACGGCCATCACCACGGCGAGGATGAATGAACCCACAAAGACCCGCGCAGTTCCGGACTTCAACTGCTCATCGCTCACGCCGGCGGCTTTCTGCCACGGCTTGGCGAAGAGCAACGAATACCAGAGCCCACCCACCACGAATGTCGCCAAGGCAGCCAACAGCACCGCAAGCCAATTGATCTGAATCTCCATGGGGGTCCTCTCCAAGGTGTGCAGTTCCTGAATGCACAGTACGCCCGGGAAGGTGAGGGGGCTTGTATAAAACCCGCACGTTATCGGGAGACTTCCTCCAGCGGAACAAAAGTGGCGTATTCAGCGCCGTAACTCCGCACCACCTCAAGGTACTCGGTGGGCGTAAAGCCGCTGAAGCGCCTAAAGGCCCGGATCAGGTGCGGCTGATCGTAGTAATCGGCCAGGTGCAGAAGTTCACGGCCCGGCACCGAGCCTTGGGGCAGCGCTGCCGCCTGGTTGACGATCCGGTTGAATCTGCACACGTCCGAGTAGGCCTTGGCGGTGGTCCCGCAGTCCCGCATCATGACCCGCTCCAAGGTGGAGGAGCTGACCCCCAACCCTGCCGCAAGGACGCTGATCTCCACGTCTTCCTTGGCGAGGGTTTCGACAGCCTGCACGGTTCTCGGGTCCGCTCGGTAGCCGGGCCTGATCTGTTGCTGCATGAACCCTGCCAGGGCCGCGAATGCTTGCCCGGGCTCGGCCTCCCCAAGATGCGAGCGCAGGTCCGTAAAGCCCGGGAAGATGACCTCGGCATCCACCACGCGGTTCTGAAACCCCGACGGCGGTTGGCTGGTGAACGCCGCAAGGCCGTAGGGAGTCAGGCGGGCACCAACGTTGAAGAGCTGATCCGGGTTCTCGCTGATGACGTAGCTGCGCTGCAGGCCGGCATAGAAACCTGTGGCAACTTCCGTTGCCGTGGGTTCGCTGGCGTTTCCGGACGGCCTGATCAGACGGTACGGCTCCGAGAGGTTGAGAATCAGGTGCGATTCCGGCCCGGGGAGGATTTTCTCGTACCGGGCCTGAGGCTGGGCGCGGACAAACCAAAGGGAGGTGACGAACGGCTGCAAACCCGGCGGCGCGGGACACTCTTCGTAGAACACAGCCCCAGTCTAGGTAGCTCCGCGACAAATCCCGCCGGGGCCCGCGACAGTTACAGCAGGCTGCGCAACACCTGCGCCGCGCCGTCGTCGAGCACTGACGCAGTGACCTCATCCGCAACGGCGAGTACCTCGTCCGGAGCCTGACCCATGGCGACACCGCGACCCGCCCAGGTGAGCATCTCAATGTCGTTGCGCCCATCACCCACGGCTACTGTGTTGGCTTGGTCAGTACCCAGTTTCCGCCGCAGTGCCTCCAGGGCGCTGGCCTTGGTGACTCCCTCAGCGGCAATGTCCAGCCATGCCGTCCAGCCCACCGAGTAGGTCACGCCGGAAAGCCCGATGTGCTTAATGGCCTCGTTGAATTCGTCAGAGGTGTTCTCGCTGCTGAAGACCACCACGCGTACCGCCGTAGCATCCAGCATGGTCTGGAAATCGACGCCGATGGACTCCACGCCAAAGCTGGCGTCCTGGAAGCGCTCGGTGGAGAGGAAGTTTCCGTCCTCGTCCTCCAGCGCGTACTTGGCATTGGGCAGCCGCTCGCGCAGGGCCCTCAGAGCTGGCGCGGGATCGAAGGTGGCCTTGTGGATGATCTCGTAACCCTTGTCCAGCGAAGGATCCAGTCGAAGTGTCACGCCGCCATTGCAGCAAACGGCGTAGCCTCGTTCAAGGCCGATCTGCTCGATGATCGGGAGCGTCGCATTGAGCGAACGGCCGGTAGCGATCATGACGTCGTGTCCGCTGGCAACCACAGCCTGGGCAGCGGAGCGAACGCCCGGTGACATGTGGCCATCGTGGTCAACGAGCGTGCCGTCAACGTCCAAGGCGACCATGAGGTTGTTGTTGTTATTTGGCTGGTCATCGATGCCAGCAACTGGAGTATCAGTCAAAATAGTCATGCTTACAGTAGAGCAGACACCTCCGACACTGAACTAGGACCGGCGCCACAGCGGGGGATTAACGGACGATGAACAGTGGTCATGTGGATGCTTGCCCGCCGCTCCGGAGAATCACAAGCTGCTGGGTGGCCCGGGTCATGGCGACATACCGGTCCACGGCGCCCTCTACGCCGGCGCCTTCGTGGCCATCCCCGAATTCCTCCGGGTCCAGCAGGACCACGAGGTCGAACTCCAGGCCCTTGCATAATTCAGGGGTGAGCCAGCTGACGCGGTTCAATGTCGCTTTGGGTGCTACGTCGTCCCGCCGGCTGATGACACAAGCCGTGCCCTCCGGGTTTTCGGCGAGCCAGGTTTCCAGGAAGGAGCTGAGCTCCTGCGTTTTTCCATGGACCACGGGGAGGCCACTGCTGCGGACCGAGGTGGGAACGTTGGCGTCCGGGAGGGCTGCCCTGATGACCGGCTCCGCTTCCGCCATGACCTCCTCAGGCGTGCGGTAGTTGATGCTCAGGCTGGCCAACGTCACGTTGCCCAGGCCCACGCGTTCCAGGCGTTCTTCCCACGACTCAGTGAAGCCGTGCCTGGCCTGGGCACGGTCCCCCACCACCGTGAAGCTTCGTGACGGGCAGCGAAGCAGCAACATGCGCCACTCCGCGTCCGTCAGTTCCTGTGCCTCATCCACCACAATGTGCGCGAACGGTCCTGCGAGGACATCCGGATCCGGGGTGGGCAAGGCGTCCAGGTCCACCAGTTTGTCCCGCATGTCATCGCCGCGCAGCATGTACATCTCCATGTTCTCGGAGTCGTCCGCTGCAATCAGGTCATCCACCACCCGATCCATGAGCTCCCGTTCAGCGGCGAGTGTTGCCTCCTGGCTTCGCCTTCGCCGCGCGGCTTCAGGGTCACCGAGCCGTTGCCGGGCTGCGTCCAGGAGTGGCAGGTCCTCGACCGTCCACGCGTCGGGGAATTCACGCTGCAGCGTGGTTCTTTCATCAGGCTGCAGCCATGGTGCGCACAGGCGCAGGTACGCCGGCACCCGCCACAGCTCGGCCACCAACCCTTTGTAGTCGAGCAGCGGCCACGCACGGTTGAAATTCGTGTGCAGCCCAGCGTTATGGGTGAACGCCCTGCGGAGCAAACTCTCCGGAAGATCGTGCCCGGCCAGCTTATCCATGAGGATTTCCAGCAGCGCCTCCCACACATCATCACGCGCTTCATTGTGCGGGGTCCCTGGTTCTGCGGCATCAAAAGCCTCGGCCCAGTCCTCGGCGCTGAGCCAGACGTCGGCGTAGGGGGTCTCGACCTCCATACCCTTGGCCGGCGGCTCCTCGTAGAACTTCACCGCGCGCTCCACCGCCGTGACCATGTCCACGGACGACTTGAGGCGAACCACCTCCGGATCGCTTTCGACGGCGGCCGTGGCACCTTCGGGGACCAGATCCCGTAACGTGCAGGTCTGCACACCCTCCTCACCCAGGCTGGGAAGAACATCGGCAACGTAGGCGAGGTAGGGCTGGTGGGGGCCAACAAACAGAACATCACTCTTTCGATGGCTGCCGCGGTGGCTGAGTCGGGGATCCGAATAGAGCAGATAAGCCGTCCGGTGCAACGCAACCACAGTCTTTCCGGTACCTGGACCGCCGTCGAGCACTAAAGCCCCGCGCGAGCCCGCGCGAATGATCTGGTCCTGGTCCGCCTGGATGGTGCCCAAAACGTCGCGCATCCGTGGTGAGCGGGTGCTTCCCAGGCTGGCGATGAAGGCAGACTGGTCATCAAGGGCCGCATTTCCCTGCAGCCCGTCAGCGGTGAACACTTCGTCCCAATAGTCACTGATCCGGCCCTGTGTCCAGCGGTACCGGCGCCGGCTCACCAAGCCCATCGGATTGGCGTGGGTTGCACCAAAGAACGGCTCGGCAGCAGGCGAGCGCCAGTCGATCAGGAGCCTGTGCCCTTGGCTGTCATTGAGTCCCAGCCGGCCAACGTACACAGGATCCGGACTGTCCGCGCTCACCATACGGCCCAAGCAAAGGTCCAGACCGAAGCGCCGCAGGGCCCTAAGCCTCGCGGTGATCCGATGAATCTCCTGGTCACGGTCCAAGGCAGCTTGGCCACGACCCCCTGGCTGCTTTCGCGTGAGGTCGAGGCGGCCCGACAAGTCCGCAATGGATTCCGACAGGTTCTTGGCGATGGCTTCGAATTGCCGCTCGTCGCTGCCTATCAGCTGCGGATCGGCCTTACGTGCACGCTGTTCCGGCAGGGCAAATGCACTGGATTTCAAGGGGCTGATTTCGGGCATTCCACGACTCCCTTTTCCGTTTGTTGTGGGGTTCGTGGATCAATTGTTCGGCATCAGGGGGGCCTTGCCGCAAGCCCCCATGTGCGTTATAAATTGAATATGGAAGGGATCATTCCCTTCTTTTTTTGTGCGCAAATGCCCGCCGAAAGGCAACCCCGGAACTGTAGGGTAGTCGGATGTCTTCCCGAATGACCGGTGCCCGGCTGTCAGCCCTCTACGACGCAGAGAACATGTGGGCCGCGGATGACGACTTCTTCCTGGCGTTCGTGAATGAGCGGTCGAACAGCCGGGTGTTGGATCTGGGCTGCGGCACGGGCAGGATGACCCTTGCGGTTGCTGCGGATGGTCATGCCGTTGTTGGCATCGACCCAAACCCCCACTCCCTTGCGGCCGCTCGTGGGAAGCGCGGCGCCGACCACGTGACGTGGATCGAAGGTACGTCAACGCAAATCCCTGAAGGGACCTTTGACGTCGCGATCATGACGGCGCACGTGGCCCAGGCAATCAACGACGACGGCGACTGGTCGCGAACGCTGGCCGACGTTCACCGCGCGCTGGCACCCGGCGGGCGTTTGGCGTTCGATACCCGCGACCCGGCGGCCAAGGCATGGGAAGGCTGGAATCCGCCGACGACGCGACGCACGCACACGCTCCCCGATGGCTCCGCCTTGGAAACGTGGATGGAGAGTGTCCTGCTGCCCGGCGGGCTTGTTGCGCTAACCGAGCACCGGCTCCTTGACGGAAGCATCGATGAAACAGAGTCGTCGGTCCTGGCGTTCCGCAGCGAGGACCAGCTGCGCCAAGACCTGGGCCTCGCGGGCTTCGAGGTGGAGCACATTCTCGGTGGCTGGGCCGGCGAGGACGTGGGCAGCGGGCAAGGCGAACTGATCGCGCTTGCCCGCAAGCCCCGCTAGAGAACCGGCAAAACCTCAAGTCCGCCAAGGTACTTCTGCAGCGCCTTGGGAACGTTGACGGAGCCGTCCGGGTTCTGGTGGTGTTCAAGAATGGCAACGATCCAGCGTGTGGTGGCCAGGGTGCCATTCAGTGTTGCAACAGCGCGGGTTCCCTTGGCAACGCCTTCCTCATTGACCGCACGCTCGCGGATGTTGAGGCGGCGCGCCTGGAACGTGGTGCAGTTGGACGTCGAGGTGAGCTCGCGGTAGGCGTTCTGCGTGGGGACCCAGGCTTCGCAGTCGAACTTGCGGGCCGCGGACATGCCGAGGTCTCCTGCTGCGGTGTCGATCACGCGGTAGGGCAGCTCGCACTTGGCCAGCATTTCCTCTTCCCAAGCCAGCAGTCGCTCGTGTTCTGCAGCGGCCTCTTCAACGGTGGTGTAGATGAACATCTCCACCTTGTTGAACTGGTGCACGCGGATGATGCCGCGGGTGTCCTTGCCGTGCGAACCGGCCTCGCGGCGGTAGCAGGAGCTCTGGCCGGCGTATCGGATGGGGCCTGCGGAGAGATCCAGGATCTCATCTGCGTGGTAGCCGGCGAGGGCCACCTCCGAGGTTCCCACAAGGTAAAGGTCGTCTTCCGCGAGGCGGTAGATCTCGGCGTCGTGCTTTACGTCGAAACCGGTGCCCTGCATGGTCTCGGGACGCACCAAAGTGGGGGTAATCATCGGGACGAAACCGGCATCGATGGCCTGCTCCATGGCCATCTGCAGCAGTGCCATCTCCAAGCGGGCACCAACGCCGCGAAGGAAGTAGAAGCGCGAGCCGGAAACCTTGGCACCGCGCTCCATGTCGATGGCGCCGATCAGTTCACCGATTTCCAGGTGGTCTTTCGGCTCAAAATCCTTGAATTCGCGGGGGGTACCCACGGTCTTGACCACCACGAAGTCGTCCTCGCCGCCCTCCGGGACACCGTCCACGACGAGGTTGGGGATGACGCGGAGCAGTTCCTCCTGCTTCGCTTGAGCGACAGAGGCTTCAGCGGCTGCGGCCTTGACCGAGTTGGCCAGTTCCTTGACCTCGGCCAAAAGAGCCTGCTTCTCCTCGCCCTTGGCCTGCGCCACCTTCTTGCCGAAAGCGTTCTGCTCTGCGCGGAGGGTTTCATGGCGGATCAGCGCGGCACGGCGATCGGAGTCAGCGGAGATGATCGCGTCCACAACGGACTCGTCGGCGCCACGGGCGCGCTGGCTGGCACGGAACTTGTCCGGATTTTCGCTGAGGTCTTTTACGTCGATCACCAGACAAGAGTATCGAATCCGCCACGGATTACCGGTCCGTAGTGGGCAAAGGCCGGCCGTCCCGGGGGCGAGGCAAAGAGAGGAGTGCCCAGGAGGATAGTGTTGGAGCACCATGAGCGACTGGATCCTGTACGTGATTCTCGCTGGGGGCGTGGCGTTTGCCGTCTCCAGTTGGTGGGGTGTGCGCCGATTGAAAGCCCGGCACACCAGGAGCGCGGTTCGGGAGGACGCCCACAAGCCCGGCCCCGGGGACCAACGCGTTGCAGTCATCCTTAACCCCGTGAAAAACAACGCCGCCGTAGCCCGTCAGGCCATTACCGACGCCTGTGACCTCGCCGGATGGGACGCCCCCAAATTCTTTGAAACCACCCCCGAGGACCCCGGTTACGGGCAGTCGCGCCAGGCGCTGGCCTACGGAGCCGACGTCGTTCTGGCGTGCGGTGGCGACGGGACCGTGCGCGTGGTGGCTGAGTCACTGGCGCATAAGAACGTGGCCATGGGCCTCATCCCTTTGGGCACCGGAAACCTGCTGGCACGAAACGTGGACCTGGACGTCACGGACCTCGCTGGCTGCATCCAGACCGCCCTGTTCGGCCATCAGCGCTTCATCGATACCGCCACCATGGGGATCGACAACGAAATTACCGGCGAGTCCGCAGAACATACCTTCCTGGTGATCGCCGGCATGGGCTTGGATGCCGAGGTTGTTGGCGACACCAAGGACAACCTCAAAAAGAGCGTCGGCTGGCTCGCCTATACCGAGGCCGGCGTCCGCCACCTGCCTGGGCGCCGAAAACGGGTCACCATCACCATGGATGACCAGCCCGAACAGGCGCGCAAAATCCGCAGCGTGCTGTTTGCCAACTGTGGATTGATCCCCGGCGGTATCGACTTCATCCCGCAGGCCATGATCGACGACGGCATGCTGGACATCGTGGTGATGAGCCCGCGCAGCGCCTTCGGCTGGCTGGCCATGTACACAAAGGTCCTGTTCAAGCACAACGCGAACCTGCCGATGATGAGCTTCTACCGTTCCGGGAAAGTCACCATCCGCAGTCAGGAACCGATGGCGACACAGCTCGACGGCGACCCCTCGGGCGAAGCGACAACAGTCACCGTCCAAGTGGCACCAGGTTCCTTGCTGGTGCGCGTGCCGAAAGCCAAGACCGTTTAGACAGCGCCCTTTTCGGGTTGGGCTGTGTTTCTTTCGGCCTCTTCAGCCGCGGCCTTGGCGGCAGCCCGGGCCTCGGACTGCTCCTTGATCATGGCTTGCTCTTCTTCAAAACGCAGACGATCCGCCCGATCAGCATCGTCGCCGTCCCAGTCATCTTTGTTATCGATTGACGGCTTGGGATTGACGATCATGCCCTGGCCGTCTTTGTCATCGCTGTGGACAGTCATGACCCATCCCTTTCGTTTGCTATTCATCCATCGTTTATGGATCAGGCAAGCATACGCACAGAAGCATCAGTGCGAAAGGGGAATGGCATGCCCTGTGGACTGCGGCTAGGAGCCCTTCAGAATCGAATCAACCCACGCGTGTGCCGAGGCAAAAGCCGCGTCTGACGTATGCGGAGCGACCACGGCCGGCTGCTGGTCAGCCCGTGCGTAGGAGCCCAGGAACCGGGTTGCCGGGCTGATCCGGTGGAGGCCGGCAAGGGCATCGGCCACCCGTGAATCGGTGGCGTGTCCATCGGCGTCGATGCTGAAGAAATAGTGGCCCAGGTACTGACCAGTGGGGCGTGATTCGATGCGGCTCAGGTTCACTCCGCGGGAGGCGAACTGGTCCAGGATCTCCATGAGGGCGCCCGGGTGATCCTCCGGCAGCGGCACAACCACGGTGGTCTTGTCAGCACCTGTGCGCTCCGGCAAGGGTCCGGGCCGGCTCACCAGGATGAACCGTGTGACCGCATCCGGGTTGTCGCCAATGTTCTGGCCCAGGATGTTGAGGCCGGGTTGCTCGGAAGCGATCAGCGGCGCACAAATGGCCGCTTCGTAAGGAGCATCCTCCTCCAGCAGCCCCATGGCGGAAGCGGCCGTCGAGGATCCGGGAACGTAGTCAGCGTTCGGAAGGTGCTCGTCCACCCAGAGCCGGCATTGCGCCCACGCGTGGCCGTGCGTCGAGATCCTTTTGATGTCGGAAAGTTCGACGCCGGGCCTCGCCACGAGCACGAAGGTGATGGGAACAAGGGCCTCACGGATGATCCGGAGCTCCTGGCCTGTGGCGATCGCATCCAGCGTGGCCGTAACTCCGCCCTCCACCGAGTTCTCGATGGGAACCATGGCAGCATCAGCTTGGCCTTCACGTACACGTTCCAGTGCCGTATTCACGTTGGTACAGGGAATTCTCATGGCGTCAGCAGCACCTGGTACCTGCATGAGGGCGGCCTCGGTGAAGGTGCCCTCGGGGCCAAGGAACGTGTAGGTGAGCGCTGACATCGAATATTCCTTGCTGGTTATATGCGCGGTTTAGAGGACTACCGGCTTGAGACCGTTGTCGGACACCATCGGCTTGCCTGCCTCGAACCACATATCCATGCCCCCGGCCACGTTCACCGCCGAATACCCCTGGCCCACCAGCCACTGGACAGCGCGGAAGGAACGGCCACCGGTGCGGCAGATGACGAAGAGGTCGTCGTCGGGATCGAGCTCGTCCAGTCGTGCCGGCAGCTGGTCCAGGGGGATGTGGCGTGCACCTTCAGCGTGCCCTGCCACCCACTCGTAGTCTTCGCGGACGTCCAGAATGCTGGCGTCAGCCGGAATATCGCCCACAGGCACGGTATCGAAGTCGCTCATTGCGGTCCCTTCCCATTCGATTAGTCCAGCATCCAGCCTAGTCGCAGCGGCGTGCGGCCAGAACGTCGCTTGCGTCACGAGGTCCGGACGCTAAGACTGGGACCCAAGCCCTCCCCGAACATTGGCCCGTTAGGAGTACTCCATGGCTGCTGGGCAACCCACCATTCTGGCGACATCCGGTGGCTACAAACCAGGCGAACGCACCCGGATAGAGTTCAACCACTTGATGCACTATGCCGTGGAGCTCTCCGGGGTGAGCGGCCGCCCGCCACGCGTGACACACATCGGGACGGCATCCGGGGATCAGCGTTGGTGGGCCGCGGAAATGGATCAGGCCGCACGTATTGCGGGGTTCGATTTCAGCCACCTCACCCTCTTCCCCATGCCCAATATCGAGGACCCGGAAGCCCATCTCCTGGAACAGGACGTGGTGTGGGTCAACGGCGGTTCAGTGGTGAACTTGCTGGCCGTTTGGCGTGCCCACGGACTGGACCGGATCCTCCGGAAAGCGTGGGAAGGCGGCGTGGTGCTGGCTGGCGTCTCAGCAGGATCCATCTGTTGGTACCAGGGCGGCGTCACCGATTCGTTCGGCCCGGAGCTCAGGCCCGTCACCAACGCCCTCGGCTTCCTTCCCTACGCCAGCGGTGTCCACTATGACTCCGAACCCCGCCGCGCTCCTGCCATCCACAAATTGGTGGCCAACGGCACGCTCGGCGAAACGCACTGCACGGACGACGGCGTGGGGCTGGTTTACCAGGGAACGGAACTTGTGGAGGTGGTGTCCGAAGTGAAGAACAAGGCAGCCTTCCGGGTCACCGCCGGTGCCGGCGAAAGTGTGGATGCCGTTGCTGTGGAGGAACGGTTGGAGTCGCGTTTCCTTGGTTGATCCTTCGCTGCAGGCCCTTTCACGACTGACCGCTGTTGAACTCCGCGATGCCCTGGCTTCGGGCGACCTGTCCGCCCGGGAGGCCACCACCCACTTCCTCTCGGCAATCGAATCCCGGAACAAGCAACTGGGTGCCTTTGTCACAGTCACAGCAGAACAGGCTCTCAGGGACGCCGCCGCGGCGGATCGACGGCACGCCATCGTGGTCCGCGAGGGCCGCCGCGATGAGCTGCCCCTGCTTCACGGCATGCCCACCGCATTCAAGGACCTCACCGACGTCGCCGGGGTACCGACAACCCACGGCAGCGCTGCCCTGGAGCATAAACCCGCGCCCGAGGACGGCGCCCTCGCAGCAACCCTGAAGGGTCAAGGCGTCATCTCGCTGGGCAAAACCCAGGTTCCGGAGTTTGGGCTGACCGCGTACAGCGAGAACCGCATCGCACCGCCGTCGCGCAATCCCCATTCCTTGGGGCGAAGCTCCGGCGGTTCGTCAGGCGGCACAGCGGCAGCCGTGGCAGCTGGCCTGGTTCCATTCGCGCCCGGAACAGACGGAGGCGGGTCCATTCGGATTCCCGCCGGCGCCTGCGGACTGGTCGGGTTGAAGCCGGGCCGGGGCGTGGTGCCGTCAGGTGCAAGCGCCGGGGACACTGCCAAGTTGGTGGTCGCCGGACCGCTGGCGCGAACAGCCGCGGACGCTGCGCTGGTGTTGGACGCGCTGGTCCCCCGGGATGAAGCGCCCGACGGCGGATATCTCGCCAATGTTGGCCGGGCGCCGGAGCCCCTCAGGATCGGCGTGAGCCTGGACAGCCCGTGGGCAGGTGCCTATCCGTTTGGGATCGAGCAAGAAGCCATGGACGCCCTCACGCTGGGGACCAAGCTCCTGGGAAACGCCGGCCACAGCGTTGGCGAAGCCGAAATCCGGTACGACAACCGCTATCCCGAAGCGTTCACAGCAGCCTGGACTGCCGGCGTCGGGAGTGCCCGGATAGCACCCCAGCGCGAAGCACTGCTGACCCCGCTGACCCGGACATTCCGCCGTCGGGCGCAACAGCGGAGCGCTTTCAAGGTGAATGAGGCACTCGGATTCCTGCGGCAATTCGAGCACGACACCATCGCGCAATACGCGGAATGGGATGTCATCCTCATGCCAACGCTCGCGCAGACACCTCGTCCCATCGGCTGGTTCACGGGCGGCGGACACAGCGGCGAGCCGTGGCCGAGTGAGTGGGCCGGCGACGCTGACGAGGACTACAAGCGGCAGTGCGAATACGCGCCGTGGTCATCCATGGTGAACGTGTGCGGGCTTCCGGCGATCAGCGTTCCTGTGCACGCAACTGCCGCTGGCCTGCCGATGGGAATTCAGCTCATTGGCCGCATGGGATCTGAGCTGTTGCTTCTCCAGCTCGCAGCCGCCCTCGAGGCCAGGTAACAGGGGCGTCTAACATATGGAAAGTGGTTGCCCCGGGCATATATCGATGTGACAATGCCCGCAGTCAGTGCCAGCATTGAGAAAATGAGCACACCTCAAACCACGGCTGAGTCCGCAAAGCCAGCGGGCGATACGTCATTCTTCGGCCATCCAAAGATGTTGGCCAGCCTCTTCTCCGTGGAAATGTGGGAGCGATTCTCCTTCTACGGCATGCAGGGAATTCTGCTCTACTACATGTACTTCACCGCTGAGCAGGGCGGTCTTTCCATTGACCAGGGCCTCGCCGCTGGTTTGGTGGGTGCATACGGTGGTGGCGTTTACCTGTCGACGATCCTCGGCGCCTGGCTCGCCGACCGTCTCTTCGGCTCCGAAAAGGTCCTGTTCGGCTCGGCCATCATGATCATGGCCGGCCACATAGCGCTGGCGCTTCTTCCCGGAATTCCGGGCTTGATCGCCGGCCTGGTACTGGTGGGCATCGGTTCCGGTGGCCTGAAAGCCAACGCCACCGCCCTGGTGGGAACCTTGTACGGCGAGAAGGACGAGCGCCGCGACGCCGGCTTCTCCATCTTCTACATGGGCATCAACATCGGTGGGCTCATCGGTCCACTGGTCACCGGTTTCCTGCAGACGAGCTACGGCTTCCACATCGGCTTCGGCGCCGCGGCCGTGGGCATGGCGATCGGCCTGGTCATCTACTCGCTGGGCCGCAAACGGCTCCCCGAGGAAGCACACCGCGTGCCGAACCCGCTCCCCGCGAAGGACCGCACCCGTTACGGCCTGATCTTCCTGGGCATCCTGATTGTCATCGGCGTCCTGCTCGGCACGGGCTTCGTCAACGCAAACAACCTGGCCCGCAGCATGGCGTACGCCGCCATCGCGGCCTCGGTGATCTACCTGTTCCTGATCTTCCGCAGCCCCCTGGTCACCAGTGTGGAGCGTAAGCGCGTGGTCGCGTTCATCCCGCTGTACATCGCATCGGCTGCTTTCTGGGCGCTGTTCCAGCAGCAGTTCACGTTCATCGCTGTCTACTCGCAGGAGAAACTGGACCGTAACCTGTTCGGCTGGGAAATGCCGGCCGCCTGGGTCCAGTCCATCAACCCGGTGTTCATCATCATTTTCGCCGGCGTCATGGCTGCCCTCTGGACCAAGCTCGGCTCCAAGCAGCCCAGTTCGCCGCTGAAGTTCTCGGCCGGCCTCTTCATCATGGGCCTGGCATTCCTGGCGTTCATCCCGCTGGCCGGCGACGGCAAGACCCCGCTGCTGGCACTGGTGGGCATCCTGTTCATGTTCACCCTGGCGGAGCTGTTCTTGTCCCCCATCGGCCTGTCCGTGAGCACCAAGCTCGCCCCGCAGGCGTTCCACACGCAGATGGTGGCACTGTTCTTCCTGTCGGTCTCGCTCGGTACGACCTTGGCGGGCATCCTGGCTGGCCTGTACAACCCCGACGACGAGCTCCCGTACTTCCTGGGCATCGGCGGCGTGGCAATGGTCCTTGCCGTTGGCCTTGCAGCTGCTTCGCCGGCGATCAAGAAGTTGATGGGTGGCGTTCGCTAGCTCGGCTGACGCGGCGCACAGCGCCTGACGCCACGCAAACGGACCAGCGTTGCCTATATTCAGGTGGCGCTGGTCCGTTTCTGTGTCGGCCGCGGGTTTGGGTCGCGCCGATGGGCCTTATCAACGACGGCGACCCTTGCGTTCGGTGGGATTCCCACCTGACGCAAGGGTCGCCGTCGTGCGTGTTTGCTTAGTAGTTCAACCTCGTGGACGAGGCCCCAATGGCCGCGAAGAAGATAATGCCGAAGATCACCGTCAGCGCCACGCCGATGTATCCCATCACGAGTCCGGCGATTGCCATGCCCCTGCCCGCAGGTTCACGCTTGAGGGCGAGGTGGCCCAGAATCACGGCGGCGATCTGCGGAAGGATGAAGAACCCGAAGCCAACAAAGATGGCGATACCGCAGCACATGCTGGCGATGCTCAGGCCCTTGGGCTCGGCCTGCATGGCGTAGTACGCGGGCTGTCCGTAGGGGCTGGGCTGGCCGTACGGCTGCTGCCCATAGGGCTGCTGACCGAATGCCTGCTGCTGTTGGTACGGGCTGGGCGGCTGTCCGTACGGCGACGGCGGCTGCTGGCTGTAGTCGCCCGGGGTGTACGCACTCTGGCTGCCGGGCGGCTGAGGCTGGGTGTAGAAGTCGCTCTGGCCCTGGGCGTTGTGCGTGTAAGCGTCCTGCCCGTGCGCGCTCTGCTCATAGGACGGGAGCGGCTGCGTTGGGTTGGCACCCTGCTCGAATGGCGGCGGCACGGGGGCGCCGGGCTCGGGCGCCCCGGGCTCAGGGGCACTCTGCGCGGCCGGTTCGGGTGCGCTGAACTGTGCGGGCGGGACGTACTGCGGCGGTTCGTAACCCGCCGGCTTGTCTTCGTTGCCCTTGGCTGGCTGATCTGACATGGAAAATCCCCCTGAATTTGGTCTTTGATCCCAACACTACCGCCGTCCGCGGTGCCACAGAAGGTAGCGCAGGGCTGAAGACATGGGCACAAGGGCCCATCCGGAAAGATTCATGCATAAGCATGGAATTTTTCCGAGTCTGACTCGGTTTACGTCAACAGCGACTTAAACAGCGCTCACCACAGAAATCTGCGGGATCCGTCCCGCGAAGGAGGAATCATGGGTAACTTCGAAGGCAAGACCGCGCTCGTCACCGGCGGTGGCTCAGGACTCGGGGAAGCGATCAGCAAGGACCTCGCAAAGAACGGCGTCAACGTCGTGGTTGCGGACGTCAACCTCGACGCCGCCACGCGCGTGGCCGATCAGATCACGGCCGACGGCGGCACGGCAGTTGCGTTCCAAGGCAACACGGCTGTGGCCGAGGACAGCAAGAAGGCCGTCGACTTCGCCGTGGAGACCTATGGCGCCCTCAACTACGCCGTGAACAACGCGGGCATCGGCGGGGCCAGCGCACCTGTGGGCGACGTCGACATCGAGGACTGGGACCGGGTCATCGCCATCAACTTGAGCGGCGTCCTCTATGGAATGCGCTATCAGATCCCGGCCATCCTTGCCGCCGGCGCTTCCGAAGGTGCCATTGTGAACATGGCCTCAATCCATGGAGCTGTCGCCGCCCCCGGCAACGCCGCCTATACAGCTGCCAAGCACGGCGTGGTGGGCCTGACCAAGAACGCAGCGGCCGAATACGGCGTGCAGGGTCTCCGCGTCAACGCGATTGGACCCGGCTACATCGATACTCCCCTGCTGTCAGCTGCACCGAAAGAAGTGATTAACGGGCTTGAGGCCAAGCACTCGCTGGGCCGGCTGGGCAAGGCGGAGGAGATCGCCAACGTCACTACGTTCCTCCTCTCCGACAAAGCCAGCTTCATGACCGGCTCGTATGTGCTGGTCGATGGCGGGTACACCGCCGTCTAGCCTTTGGCACCCTTGCTATTGAATTTCGCTCCGACCCGGTTTTCGACAACCGGGGCGGAGCGCTCTTTTTCACTAGCACCTGTTCCTGAACGTGACGTGAAACCTGCCTGTTCATGCCGTGCCCTTCCGCCTTCCAGCGTCACAGGGGCCAGATCCCGGACATTTCCTGTCAGCGGGCCGTGTGGTCTGGCATGCTGGACCCCATGGCTAGCCGAGCGGGCACAGTTGCCCTTCCCCAGGACCTTGTTGACATCACAGCCCTGCTGGACGCGTATTTCGACGTAGCTCCGGATTTGGGCGATCCCGCGCAGCGCGTGGCGTTTGGAACGTCGGGACACCGCGGCTCCAGCTTGAAAGCGTCGTTCAACGAGCCGCACATCCTTGCGATCACGCAGGCAATCGTTGAATACCGCGGACGCCAGGGCATCACCGGGCCGCTGTTTATTGGCCGCGATACCCACGCCCTCAGCGAGCCGGCGCAGAACTCCGCTTTGGAGGTGCTGGCTGCCAACGGCGTGACTGTCCTGGTGGACGCACGCCACGGCTACACCCCGACACCGGCATTGAGCCACGCGATCCTCAAGTACAACCGCGAAGCCGCGCCCGGCACTCCCCAGGCCGACGGCATTGTGGTCACCCCCAGCCACAACCCGCCAGGCGACGGTGGCTTCAAGTACAACCCTCCGCACGGCGGACCCGCCGATACGGATGCCACCGGTTGGATCGCCGACCGCGCCAACCAGCTCCTCGAAAACGGCCTCCGTGGCGTCAAGCGCATCCCCTTGAACGATGCTCTCGCCGCCGACACAACGGGCAAGTTCGACTTCCTCAGCAGCTACGTCGACGACCTCCCCTCCGTTCTCAACCTGGACGCGATCCGCAACGCCGGCGTACGCATCGGCGCCGACCCCATGGGTGGTGCCTCCGTTGACTACTGGGGCGAGATCGGCGAGCGCCACCAGCTCAACCTCACGGTTGTGAACCCCACCGTTGATCCGCAGTGGGCCTTCATGACGCTCGACTGGGATGAGAAGATCCGCATGGATTGCTCGTCGCCGTCGGCCATGGCGTCGCTGATCAAGCGGATGGCTGCGGGCGCCGACGGCACCACTGCTTATGACGTCGCCACGGGAAACGACGCCGACGCCGACCGGCATGGCATTGTCACACCCGATGGCGGCCTGATGAACCCGAACCATTACCTCGCCGTCGCCATCGACTACCTTTACCGGAACCGCAGCGGCTGGAACCCGGAGTCCGTGGTTGGCAAGACCCTGGTATCTTCCTCGATCATCGACCGCGTCGCAGCCGGTCTGGGCCGCAAGCTGGTGGAGGTTCCCGTTGGCTTCAAGTGGTTCGTCCCTGGCCTGCTCTCCGGCGAGGGCGCATTCGGTGGCGAGGAATCTGCCGGCGCTTCCTTCAACAAGCTGGACGGCAGCGTGTGGACCACGGACAAGGACGGCATTCTGCTGGCGCTGCTGGCGTCCGAGATCACGGCCGTTACGGGTCAGTCTCCGTCGCAGCTCTACAAGGGACTCACTGACCAGTTCGGCGCACCCGTTTACGCCCGCATCGACGCTGCCGCCACCCGCGAGCAGAAGTCCAAATTGGGCAAGCTCTCCGCCGCCGACGTCACCGCTACCTCCTTGGCCGGCGAAGAGATCACGGCCAAGCTCACTGAGGCTCCGGGCAATGGCGCTTCGATCGGCGGCCTGAAGGTTGTCACCGAGAATGCCTGGTTCGCAGCCCGCCCCTCAGGCACCGAGGACGTGTACAAGATCTACGCCGAGTCGTTCAAGGGCGCGGACCACTTGAAGCAGGTGCAGGAAGAGGCCAAGGCGCTGGTGGACGGAGTCATCGCGTAGGTTCCTCAGTGGCTCTGGGCGTCCCGCGTCCAGAGCTTGAGGATGCGCCGGATGGTGTGGTCGCCCTCCGGCGCCATGTCCACCAGGGCTATGTGGTCAAGCACGACGACGTCTCCTGACTTGGGGCGCCTGCCGTCATGGTGCGAGATGTGCGGCCGATAGTGGTCAAGGATGTAGTTCGGCGTAGCGATCCTCCCGCCGATGCTGGTCACGGCATCCACCATCTCTTCGTGCAGTCCCTGCAGCAACGGGTTGTGGTGGATCAAGCTCACCGGGATGGACCCCATGTGCCCAAACCCCGCCTCTTCACCCACGGTTAGCCTCGTTCCGAGGGCTCCCTTGACTGGCGCTGCCGCCAAGTCCGCCAGGACATCGGCGACGTCGGCACTCACCTCAGTGCCGACGTCGAACCTTAACAGGGTGATGTGAAGCGGCCAGTCGCTGCGCGGAAAAACCAGCCCCGGCTGCACGGGCTCCGTGAACGCCACCCAGATGAGGTTCCGCATAGGCATAGTTTGCCACCCCGGCTTCATCGCCCTCTCACCTCCCGCGGCAATTTCCCGGATCCTCTCCCACCTCCCTCCAGGGTCGGGGCAGGCGAAATCTGAACGACCAAGATCCGCCCGCGTTCGCACGCCGGAAGTGATCGAGCGTTTCCGGAAAGGCGACGAAAGGTGAGAGAGCGTCGGAAGGGCGGATGCTCTCTTTACCTACGCACCTCGGGAGTCGAGCAGGACTCGGAGGACTTGCTCGAGGGGCTCCGTCAGTTGATCGGCGGAAGCTGAGACGAGGGGCTGCACTTCCGTGGCCGTCCGCAGCATCACCAATCCCAGCATCAGCGCGATAGCCATTTGGGCTCGAAGGAGAAGCGGCTGCGAGGCGGAGTCATCCGCACTCCAACCTGCGGCTGCGGCGAGTTGTTCGGTGAAGCGCTCCAAGGTCCTGCGGCGGATCGCATCGGCGTTCTCGTCGCCGGATGAACGGAGCAGGAGCAGGAGTTGCAGGGGGTCGTCGGCGTTGGGAGCCTCGACGACGTGCGCCAGGAGCCGGGCGATCACCTCGTCAACGCTGGCCGCGCGAGCCCGGGTTTGGGGATCCAGCTCATCCACAGTGCGGTTCATGCACGCTTCGAAGAGGCCCTCTTTGGAGCCGAAATACCGGTTGATGAGGGCTACGTTGACGCCCGCATCCGCTGCGATATGGCGAACAGTGGTGGCGCGATAGCCCTCGGTTGCGAAGCGCCTGCGGGCGGCGCGAACCAGCGCCCGCCGGGTGACGTCCGCGTCCCGACCCGAACGAATCAATTCGTCGTCCGCCAAAGCTGCCCCGCCGTCGAGATGTTTTGGTTCCTGCACTTCGTTGCCCACTCCCCCACTCTAGCCCGGCAAACCCGCAAGTAAACGATTGTTGACATAGGTAACTAAATTGACTTACGCTCTAAGTAATCAATCGTTTACATGCCGAGGAGAACCATGTCCAGCACCATTGAGCGCCCGACAAGCGCACCGGCACCGGGTACGGAGGCTCACCGCAAACGCGGCACGGCGATCATCGCCTATCTCTCCCTCGGCGGCCTTTCATTCGCGGTCCTGCAGTCCTTGGTCGCACCCGCCCTGGGCACCATCGGGAAGGACCTTGGCGTAGCAACAAGCGACGCAAGCTGGGTGCTGACGGCTTACCTGCTCTCCGCTTCCGTGCTGACTCCGATCCTTGGGCGCCTCGGCGACATGGTGGGCAAGCGCAAGGTCCTGATCGTGGTGCTCTCCCTGCTTCTGGTCGGCGCGGTTCTCGCCGCTATTGCGCCCAACCTGACGGTCCTGATCATTGGCCGCGTGCTTCAAGGCGCCGCGGGTGCGGTGATGCCACTATCCATCGGCATCGTCCGCGACGAGCTTCCGAAGGAACGCGTCAGCGTCACCATCGGCCTGCTGTCCGCGATCTTCGGCATCGGCGCCGGTGTTGGAATTGTCGCTGCTGGTCCGATTGTTGAGGCACTGTCCTGGCACTGGCTGTTCTGGTTACCGGCCGGGCTCGTACTGATTGCCCTCCTCGGAGCTATCTTCGGAATGCCCGAATCTCCCGTCAAAACCCCCGGCAAGCTCGATCTCCTGGGCACCGGCATTCTTTCCGTCGGCCTTGTAGCCGTGCTGCTGGCCATCAGCGAGGGCCAGACCTGGGGCTGGGGCGACGGCAAAACCATCAGCCTGCTCCTCGGTGGCGGCATCGCGCTGATCGTGTTCGTGTTCGTGGAATTGCGCGTGGCAGAACCGCTGATTGACGTGCGGCTGTTCCGCAACCGTGGCGTGTGGACCGCGCACATCGTGGCGTTGGCCTTCGGCTTCGCAATGTTTGGAACCTTCGTCCTGGTTCCCACGATCCTTCAACTGCCAACGGTCCTTGGCTACGGGTTCGGCAAGACCGTCAGCGAAGCTGGCATCTACCTGCTGCCGACCGTCGTCGCTATGGTGATCTCCGGCGTCATTGCTGGCGCCCTCATCCGCAAGGTGGGGCCCAAGATTCCGATGATCCTCGGCGCTGTGGCCGTCACCGTCGCGTTCATCATTCCGGCATTGGGACACGGTGAAGAGTGGCAGATTGTGGTCTCGGGCATCCTCACCGGCATCGGCATTGGGATGGCACTGGCCGCGACATCAAATGCGATTGTCGAAAGTGTTCCTGCGACCCAGACCGGCGAGGCCATCAGCGCCAACACCGTGCTGCGCACCGTCGGCAGCAGCATTGGTACGGCCGTCATTGCCGCGCTCATCTCCTCAAACATCACCCCGCAGGGCGCGCCTTCGGACGATGCGTTCACCATCGGCTTCTGGGTATCCGCCGGGGTTGGCGTGCTGGCGCTCCTCGCTGCGCTCGTTGTTCCGTCCCGGGTGCAACGGCGCCGCAATGCGGAAGCTGCGGGGATCGACGACTTCGACGAAGCTGCCTGACCGCCACGAACGCAAAACGCCCGCTCACCTATGGTGAGCGGGCGTTTTTTGTGGAGTCTTAGACGGTGCGAACAACGTCGTCGTAAGCGAACTTCGGCTTTGCTTCGCCCCAGGCGTCCGGACCGGGCTGGCCGATGTTGACCACCAGGAAGCTCTTCTGGTCACCGGCCGGGAAGAACTCGGCGTCGATGGCGGAGAAGTCAGCGCCGGTCATCGGGCCGGCGGCGAAACCGAGGGAGCGCACGGCCAGGATGAAGTAGCCGGCCTGCAAATGAGCGTTGTTGTTTCCAGTAGCAGCGGCGAAGGCGGGATCGGCGTCGTACATTGCCTTCGGCGCGCCGTAGGCGGGCAGGAACTTGTCCCACTGACCCTGCCAGTCAGTGTCGTAGGAGAGGACGGCGACCAGCGGGGCCGACGCGGTCTTGGCCTTGTTGCCGTTGGAAAGGGTGTCCACCAGCTTGGCGCGGGCTTCGTCCGAGCGGACATAGGTCACGCGGAGCGGCTGGGAGTTGAAGGCGGTGGGGCCGAACTTGGTGAGCTCGTAGATGGCGCGGGCCTGTTCGTCGGTGACCTCACCGGCGAAGCTGTTGGCGGTGCGGGCTTCGGCAAAAATGGCGTCGACTGCTGCGGCGTCAATGACTGCTTCTTCGTGGGCGATCGTCATTCGTAAACCTTTCGCTGGGCCCTGGCCTTACAGGCGGCCGGGCACTTCTGCTTTCCATGGTTGCAACTTCAACTTCCGTTGTCCTCTTCCCGTGACGGCCCGTGACGTTGGGCACACAGCGTGACTTCGCGTGTCGTTTCTTTGAGTTGTGAGGCCTGTTGAGCGCGCTCCCGAGCGCGCGAGGCGCGTAGAGCAGGCCCCGCAATGGCGGTAATGTTGCACCGAATCCCAACACTTTTCTGAGGAAGGCCCGCCATGAGCATGCTCGGCATGAAATGGAAGCTCCACGGCAACGGCAAGTCCATTCGCCCCGGCCACGTGGTGGCACCCGACGAGCGGCTCGCCTGGCCTTTGACCATCGGCATCGGCATGCAGCACGTGGTGGCCATGTTCGGCGCGACCTTCCTGGTCCCCATCATCACGGGCATGCCGCCGGCCACCACCCTCTTCTTCTCCGGCATCGGCACCCTGCTGTTCCTGGTGATCACCAAGGGCCGCGTGCCCAGCTACCTGGGTTCAAGCTTCGCGTTCATCGCCCCGATCATGGCGTCCCAGCAGCAGTATGGCGTCGGTGGCGCTTTGGGCGGCGTGGTGCTTGCCGGCGTCGTACTGGCGCTTATTGGTGCGGTGGTCCAGAAGTTCGGCGCCGAGTGGATCAACCGGCTGATGCCCCCGATCGTCACCGGCGCCATCGTGGCGCTGATCGGCCTGAACCTGGCCCCGGCTGCCAAGGCGAACTTCGACCTCGCACCGGTTACCGCGCTGATCACGTTGGTCACGATCATCCTGGTTTCTGTTCTGTTCAGGGGGATCCTTGGACGCTTGAGCATTCTGGTGGGCGTCGTGGTGGGGTACCTCGTGGCGATGATGCGTGGCGAGGTTTCCTACGAAAAGATGGACGCCGCCGCGTGGATTGGACTGCCCTTCTTCCAGACGCCCGAGTTCCACATCGGCGTGGTGGGGTTGTTTGTTCCGGTGGTGCTGGTGCTGGTGGCTGAGAACGTGGGGCACGTGAAGTCCGTAGCTGCGATGACGGGGCAGAACCTCGACGGCGTCTCCGGCCGCGCGCTGATGGCCGACGGCGCCGCGACGGTACTTGCCGGCTTCGGCGGCGGTTCCGGTACCACGACGTACGCGGAGAACATCGGCGTCATGGCCGCCACCAAGGTGTATTCGACGGCGGCCTACTGGGTGGCCGGTATTTTCGCCATCCTGCTGAGCTTCTCCCCGAAATTCGGCGAACTGATCGCGACCGTGCCGGCTGGTGTGCTGGGCGGTGCCGCGACGATGCTCTACGGCATGATCGGCGTGCTCGGCGTTAAGATCTGGGTGCAGAACAAGGTCAACTTCTCCAACCCGATCAACCTGACGACGGCCGCTGTGGCTTTGATTATTGGCATCGCCGACTACACGTGGACCATCGGCGAGCTGAAGTTCACGGGCATTGCCCTTGGTTCCGCTGCTGCCCTGGTGATCTACCACGGCATGAAGGGTCTGGCTCGCTGGCGCGGGACCGTGGCCGAGCCGGAGACCGAGACGGCGGGGCTGCCACCTGCGGTGAAGTCGGCGATGAATGCGGCGGCCAAGCGGGGCGGGAAGAAGGGGAAGTAGGGGTGGGAGTGATCTCCGGATGAGGAATCCACTCCTTTGAACTAGTCACCTGGAGAACTTCGGTTGATGCTGAATCATGCGTCCCATCAATGCTTGGTTACAGGGTCCTACCCGGACTCGGACCTGGGTGCCCTCACCGCTGCGATAGTAACTTTTACCTGGACAGCCGGTCTCGTGGCCTTTGCAGGATTCAAGTTCAGCACGCGGGATGCCCGTGGCTAGCTGAACCACGACGGCGGTCCTCACCTCGGCCTAAGGCGAGGACCGCCGTCGGGCTTGGCTCAGCGACGTACCTCTGCGTCGGCCGCCCTAAGACCTTGCCGGATCTTTTCCTGACCCCCCTCGTCCCAGCCGCCTGAACCGGCGAGGGGGATTTCGGTGATGTACTTTCTCTGTTCCTTCGGAATCCGGGCAGCAACGAGATCGGGCGTGGACGCAGCAGCGGCGTACAGGTTGGGTCCGTCGGCGTAAAAGGGATCGGTGAGGACCAGGCGTCCGTCGCGGGTGCGCATGACGTTGTGTGGATTTTCGTCCAGAGGCCCGCACCAAGGCAAGCTGTTTCTGGCCTGCTCGTGGACGCCTCGCAATATGCCGGCAAGGACCTCCATTTCAGGGCTCCCCTTCGCTATTTTCAGCAAGAACCCCTTTGCCTCCTCCTCTGATACCGGGAGAAGCCATTCCATGATCTGCAGGTCACCTCCCCCGTCCAAACGGCGATGATCATGGAGTTCCGGGACCTGACGAGTGCCGGCTGCTTCACGGTAGAACTCTGCTGTGAAGGGACCCACTGGATCGAATGGGCTGATTCGCGCTACAACGGCGCCATTCGGCGAGCGGAGCGCAATCGCCCAGTCTCCAGCGCCGCAAGACGCCCAGCCATTTTCACGGAGGAAATGCTCTATGTCTCTATGGTTGGGTCGCGGACCGAGGGATGCGAACGTTAGTGTCACCCTGGGCGTGTCGTGCAGTTCCAACGGTGATCTCCTGATGGATTTCAAGTCTTACTGACGTTCGAGGACTTCTTCCAGGCTTTGACGCGGGTTAGCCAATCTTTGACGAGGGCCGCTGTCAGCACAGGCTGGTCCAAATGTGCGTTATGGCCAGCGTGATCGAGGACCACGATCGTGGACTGCGGGTAACTATTGGCCAGAGCAATCTGATCCTGAAACCCGACCACATGGTCTTGGCGCCCGGCCAGGATCAGAGTGGGTCCTTGGAAGGCGGCGAACCGCCCCTCCGGCTCTTCACTGAGCGCATAGTTCTTCGAAATTCGCTCGATGGCGGCCGGGTCGAAGATCCGCAACCCTGGCAGCGCAGCATCCCGGAAACTGGACCAGTTCTCGACAGATTGGACCACGGCCATCGCTTCGTAATCCGCAGCATCCAGGGGATCCAAGGCTGCTAACAGCGCAGGGTCTTTTTGGATCACCGTTCGCTTGGGCACGGCTCGTGACCCGTGATCCGCAAGGACCACCGGGCAGAGGAGTGCAACGCCCAGCACTTGATCCCCGAATTCGGCTACCAAGTGACGGGCGATCATGCCACCGAAGGAGTTTCCGAGGATGGCAAACTCCGCATCGCCGAAAGTCTCCCGCGTGAACGAGACAACGGCGTTTGCGACAGCATCTGTGCTGTCGATCTCAGGCCCCGCCGCGGTTTGGCCCATACCTGGCAAGTCGACATAGACCCGCCGCCATTGACCGTGAGCATCGAACACCGGGTCGAGGCCAAGCAAGAGTCGATGATCGACGCAGAATCCGTGGATGACCAGGACTGGGGTCCCCGCCCCAAATTCAACAGAATGCACTCTCGAACGCTAACACCGCGCTGGTGCTGAAGCGGCGGCCCCGCTAGCTCCCGAACTTGGTGTCGAAACGGCTCATAAACGCGGCCATGGCATCACGGGCAACCGGCTCAAGCGGCCGATACGTCTTAGTCCCGTTAGCCTCGGCCCACCCGGTACTGATGCCGCTGCTCGCGAGCCAGGTGATCTGTTTGTAGAACGGGTTGTTCGTGGCAACGTCGGCAAACGGCGACTTCGCGGGAGCGGTGAAAGCGGGCGAGCCAGCCAGCCGATACATGAACGCGGCCATCGCATCACGCGCAACAGGGGCCAAAGGCCGGTACGTCTTGGTCCCATTGGCCTCAGTCCAACCGGTACTGATGCCCTTGCTGGCAAGCCAGGTGATCTGCTTGTAGAACGGGTTATCCGTGGCAACATCGGCAAACGGCGACTTGGCAGGGGCCGTGAAGGCGGGCGAGCCGGCCAAACGGTACATGAACGCGGCCATCGCATCACGGGCTACAGGGGCAAGAGGTCGGTAGGTCCTGGCACCGTTGGCCTCGGTCCACCCTGTCGAAATGCCGCGGGACCCGAGCCAGTTGACTTCGGCAGTGAATTGGCCGCCGGAGATATCAGAGAAGATGGATCCCGGGTTCTTGGCGAACGCGGTCAACTCGGTGAGCGAACCCCTGAAGACGTTCTGGTCCCCCGGGAACACTCCGGACTCGGCGTGCTGCCACAAGGTGTAGTTTTTCCAACCGGCCGGCATCGCTCCGGGCGTCGACGCCCAGCTCGCGATGTGGAGCGGATGGTTCCCGAAACCGTTGGCCTTACCTGTGCACCTATTCCACCAGTCGGTAGTCGTGTAGATGGCCGGAAGGCGTCCGGTTCGCGACAGGATGGTGGTGGAAAAGTCGGAGATCCACGAAATCATCTGGCCCGGGGTCATTCCATAGCAGGCGCCGTCGCCATAGGGGCTGTATTCCAGGTCCAGCAGGGCAGGCAGTGTTTTCCCATCAGGCGTCCAGGCTGCACCGCTCTGGAGGAAATAGTTGGCTTGCGCTGCACCGGACGATGCATTGGGGAGGGCGAAATGGTAGGCGCCGTGCAGCATGCCGGCAGAAGCAGCCCCCGAGTATTGGGCCTGGAAGTAGGGATTGCGGTAGGCGGTCCCCTCGCTGGCTTTGACGTACGCAAACTTGGCGCCGTTCGCTGCTGCCTTGGTCCAGTCCACAACGCCTTGGTGGCTGCTGACGTCCATCCCGCGAACGCCCGACGGCACTGCTAAAGCGGACTCCGTGCCTTGGATGGAAAACAACTTCTGGTCCGCTCTTTCATGATCACGAAGTGTCGATCCCATGGCGTGGTCGTTCTGGGCTGCGGGCGGTTCGTCGGACGCGGTGGCCGCCACTGCCCCCGACGCGGTAAGAGCAATGGTGGCTAGTAGTACAGCCGAGGCTTTCAGGCGACTTGAGCAGCGGGACATGGAGAACTTCATTCGACGATTCCTTAGGAGTGCGGGAGGAACCGGCGCCCCCACGTCATTCAGCACAGCCTACTATTCCCCGTGAGCCTCCCAGCGCAGCAGGTCGCCGGGCTGGCACTCGAGCACCTCGCACAACGCCTCCAGCGTCGTAAACCGAACCGCCTTCGCCCGCCCGTTCTTGAGCACAGCCAAGTTGGCCGGCGTGATCCCCACTCGCTCGGCAAGCACACCCACCGGCATCTTGCGCTTGGCCAGCATGACGTCGATGTCCACGATGATCGGCATCAGATCACCTCGTCGAGCTCGGCCCGCAAGCCAGCAGCCTCAACGTCCCGCGCAACGGCCTGGGCCAGCAGCGTACGCAAGATCAGCACCAGAAGAGCCACTCCCCCGATCATCAACGCAGCGCCGCAAATGAGCAGAACAACGCCGGGCGCAATGTCGCCCGGAGCCAGCAGCGCCGCAATCGTAAACATCAGCAGTGCGGCCACAGATACAGCCCCGAAGATGATGTCCACAAACCGGAAAGCCCTGTGGGAGAACACCGTCCCGCGGCGCACCATCGTCAGCAACCTCCACACGCAGACCGCAACTACCTGCACGCAGAGGATTCCCAGAACGATAATCACCAGCAGCATAATCCGCGGACCGTCGGGCGCACCGGCCTCAACAAGGTCCGTAGAAAGCAGCGGCACCATCCACACCTGGACGAACAGCGATCCTGCCAGCACCATCGCGATCACAACCCGCAATGCGAGGATCGTCAGCTTACCCATCGGAACTCCTTTATCGAACAACAACCTGATTCTATCGATATTCGATCACTTAGCAAGCGACCAGGTCCCGTGACACAATTAGTCAGCTTGCTTACTAAAGCAGGGTTCCCTAGGCTGGAACAGGTCAGACAAACAACTCTCACAGCGGCGGTCTCGCCCAAAAAGCACCCCGCTGCGCAACGAGGAGGAACAATGTCAGAACACAACATCGCAGGCAAGAAGGTCGCATTTCTCCTGACAGACGGCGTGGAGCAGGTTGAGCTCACCAGCCCCTGGCAGGCCGTGAAGGATGCCGGTGGCGACCCCACGCTGGTAGCGCTTTCCACAGGAAAGCTCCAGGGCTTCAACGGCGTGGAGAAGGGCGACACGTTCGACGTCGACCTCGCAGTGGCCGACGCCAACGCCTCCGACTTTGACGCACTGGTACTCCCGGGTGGCGTCGTGAACGCGGACAACCTCCGCGTGGACAAGGACGCGCAGAACTTCACGCGGGCCTTCTTTGATCAGCACAAGCCCGTGGCTTCGATCTGCCACGGACCGTGGATCTTCATCGACGCCGGCGTGATCAAGGGCCGCAACGTCACGTCGTACCACACGCTCCAATCGGACCTGAAGAACGCCGGCGCCAACTGGACCGACGAAGAAGTGGTGTGCGATCAAGGCCTGGTCACCAGCCGCAACCCGGACGACCTCCCGGCATTCAATAGCAAGCTCGTGGAGGAAATCTCCGAGGGGCAGCACGCCGGCCAGACCGCTTAGCGGTCACCGCAGCGCAGCACCAAAAGCCGAGCGCCGCCGTCGTACTTCACATGAAGCACGACGGCGGCACTCGCCGTTTCACTGACCTAACCCATTGGTAGCGAGACTATCCACGCACAGTGACGGAGAACTTCCACACGACCTTCCCGGTGTCGGTCATGATGAAGCACTGACTCGCGCGGGTCCAGGAGGAGTTCATCGTGAGGCGCTTCGTGTTACACGCGGACTGTGTGCTGAAGTCGGTCGGGTACAGGTAGGTGTAGCCCGCAGCCTGCGCCGGCGCCGCAACCGCGAGGCCTCCGGCGGCAAGTGCGATCGCTGCCGCAACACGGGTAATCGTCTTTTGATACTTCATGGTCTCTCCCCACATAGGCCTGAACGAACATGGCCAAACTATCAGCGCAGACAAGGGGCCAAAATGGGCAGGAGTGCCCATGATGGCGATGCGCCGGGCTGTGACCTATTGGCTTCGCGGCCCCACATGCTCCCGCCTGCATGCACGAGGCCGCATCAAATCTGGCGGGGTCGTTGTTTGGCCTCGATGGCGGTGATGGCGTAGTGGGCGGCCAGGCGTCAAATATTGGGACCTTTCAGGGAGGGACGCTGTATCCGTTACTGCAGCGGCTCTCTGACCAGGGTCTGGCCGCTGCGCATTGGGAGCACCCTACGACTGGGCCGGCTAGGAAGATCTTTAGCCTGACCGATGAGGGACGAGCTCATGTGGCCGCCTCCAGCCAGCCGCCTGAGAAGGATTTCGGGACTGCGTTCGAGTACACGGCTGGGTTCGAGAAGAAGCCCAAGACGAGCCCGTTCCGTCGTAATCTGAATGTGGCATATGGGCTCGTCTTTGCATTGGCTGCCTTGTACTTCATCGCCCGGCTGCTGTGGCCGGCGGTCGATCTGGGTACATCCGTGGGTCTGTGGGGAACCGTGGGCGCCCTTGTGGTGGTCACCTTTGTCGGCTGGGGACTTAGTTACAAGACTCCGGCTGTCCGCAGCGATGAAGGCAGCAGTCCATATGAAGGCTGAGGTTGAGCTTCTTTCAAAGTCCTAGGGGGGTAAACCAGTCGTTTCGGACGTGTCTTTCGGATGCCCGGAGTCCTCGGTCACGACCCTCTTGGGCCCGAATGGGGCCGGTAAATCAACGGTAATGCGGATGATGGCCGGCCTCGCCGTGCCGGACCGGGGCAAGGCACTCTACGACGGCCGCCCGCTCGCTTCTCACGCCCGGCCGAGCAGTGTCGCGTCTTTCATGCTTGGTCCAAACCATTTGCCTGCGTCATGCAGCGCGCAAAAGTTCCTCAAGATGAATGCCGACGCCGCGGATCTTCCGCCAAACATGATCCCAGAGACTCTTTCCGTCACAGGGCTCCAGGCGGCATCACGGAAGAAGATTAGACACCTGTCGTTGGGCATGAGAATAAGGCTTGCCAAAGCCGTGTTGATATCGACCCATCTTCTACGTGGAGCAGAGGCTTACACCGACCAGGGTTCTCTCCGTGTGTCGGTCAGGTGTTCGGCGGGGCCCTTCGGCGATGTCGACCGTCTGCATCGCCGCATCACCGCCCCCCGAGAGGCTCTTGGAACGGAACGCCATTGATTGGACACCAGCCGCGCGTTAGGGCAGATGTCCCCATGGCGCGTGATACGGAGGTGCCGGAGAATCATGGAGACGCCTCCGGTGGGCGCCCGGATGATGAGTCCGCGAACAAAAATGACTGGGGAACTTCATGAAACTCGCGATGCGTAAGACGGCTACTGCAGGCGCTGTGCTGGCTTTGGGTGCTGGTGCATTTCTGGCGGGCGCGCCCGCTGCCAATGCTTCAGGCTCAGGGACGGCGTGTCCGTCAGGACGGGCGTGTTTCTACTTCAATTCCGATTTCCAAGGTGCTCGGGCCGACTACGCCAACAGCGACGCCGGCATGGGAAACGAGCTGTTCACCGACGGCCCGGCTGGACGGAACGGATGGGGCGTCCAAGTCAACAACAACTCAGCCTCCCTAATCAACAACACGCACGCATACATCACCATCTACGACAGCCCCGACTGCGTCGGCTACGCCTGGTACATCCAACCGGGGGACCGTCTCAACCTGGGCGAGATGAAAAACAGGGTCAGCTCAATCTACGTGGCCTACAACGGCGGGGCCTGCATCTCTCGGGACCAGTCCTGGGCTTAGCCCTGCAGTAAGCGGGTGGTGGCCCTGCCACGCTCTTGAGGCAAGGCCACTCCCGTCGATCCACCCAGCACGGGGTATTCGCTTGGATGCAAGGGTCCCCCTGAAGAAACGCAACTCAACTTCTAGCCAAAGTAATTTGCCCGGATACGCCGGTCCGGACCTGGTCGCAGACGCCAAACCGCACTACGCCGTCCACCTCCGACCGGTAGAGCCCTGACGGATTTCACGTGCATGAAACACGTTACTCCAACGCCAAATAGGGTGCGCTCAAGGATCCCCTAGCGGACGCCAGGGATGGCCAGCGTCATGTCCCCCTCATGCCGAATGCAGGGTCTGCGACGATGGTCGCATGCTTGTATGGCTTACGGACTGGCAAATCGCGGAAGATCACCTGCTCATTAGAGTGGGTGACACCGTGGATTGGACAGTGTATCCGGCCGACCGAGATTGGGTTTGGCGATTGTTCGGTGATCGTCTGGTGATCGATTGGCAGTTCGATTCGTACGGCGATGCGGTGCACCAACCCTCGCGTCGGGTCTCGGGAGAAGTAGCTGAGCTGTGCAGCGTGCGCTGTCGTCAGACCCGGACACGCGAAGGCTTCGTACCCGTGACTGGCGAGGCAATCTTGGAGCCGGTAGCGGACACACCCGGTTCATGGATGCGCGATACCGCTCATGAGGAAAGCGTCGCCAACACCGGCACTGGCCAGAAAATGTACACGTTCTCGTACACAAGGCCCTTTGACAGTGTCGAGGACGACTATCTCTACGGCTATGTCCTATCACTTGCATACTGCGACGAAGAGAATAGCGCCAGCGAATCGACGAGACAGTGACACGCAGCAAGTCCCAATACTGCACCAGCGTCCCGCTAGGTGATCGCTATCCGCACACTAGCAGCGCTACGACCGGAAGGGCTTCTTATCGGCCCAGCGTTCATGCGCTGCTTGGCGGCTGATCCCAGCGGCGCGGCCAATATCGGCCCAGCAAGCACCTGCATCTTCCGGGGCCGCGGCAGTCTTATCGAGCCGATGCCCCGCCTGTCGGTATTCGCTGGCGGCGGCCTCCACACCCAGGATCGCTTCGAACGGGGCGATATGGATCATCCACTCATCCTGAACGGCGTCCTCCACGGGTTCGGAAACGAAAGCTCCGTCCCCGGCGGCCAGTATTTCTCTGCGGGCCGCGAAATCAGCCTCTGCAGGCGTGAGCACTCTTTGCCACAGCTCTCCCTGCCACCCACACGTGCAAGCACCACGCCAGCTCAAAATCAGGTCGTCAGGAACGATCTCCTCCTCGGGGTGGAATTCCCCTGCTGGTTCGTAGTGTCCAGTGATCCCGTGGACCAGCATTCCTGCGCTGGTCGAAGACCTTGAGAGCCCGTCCGTCTGGCGCAACCGCAGCGACCCAGCCCTCATGTTGGTAGTCGTTGGATGTCCAGCTCACGATCGGGCAGGCCTATCCGTCCGGTCTTTTTACGCTGAGCTCTCCGATTACGGCTACAGGGGTGTTTAGTACAGGGCAGGCCCAAACGCCTTGGTCGCCGACCATATGGGCGGCCAGTGGGTGATTGTTGGGATGCCAGGGGCACTGGGGCCAGTTGCTGTTGGTGGGGCCGTTTTCTTCGATAACCCATTCTTGAACCTGGTCCGCCACTGACACCAGCTGGTTGGCCCGTGCGAGGTCGCCCCTGACCGACACGCCTTGTCCGGTGGAATCGCGGGTGCTGTAGATCATCGCCGAGAGCACCTGAGGATCGTCGTCCCAGTCGCTTTCTTCAATGCGGGGTTCACTCAGCCCGCTGGAACTCACATCCCGCAAGACGTGACCGATAATCTCTACAATCTCTGCCGCCATGGAAGCCTCTCTCACTACCGCCTTGTGACCGCTTCCGACGTAAAGGCCTGTTTATTTGCTGGATTACCTCCGACCGGAACCACAACGTCGACGTAACGGTACGCCGGTAATCAACAATCGGTCTTATGGGGGAAATATGCGCCATCACGGCACCAAATTCAAGCAAGCAATCATAGGCGTTGTGACGGCGCCGGGCTTGTTGCTTCTAGGAGTGGCGCCCAGCGCCCAAGCCGCCACCACTCAGGACTCCCAGGTCCTCGTCGTAAATGTCACCACTCCAGCCGCAGATTCAACACTAGAGATCGTGTTCGATGAACCTTTGTCCAAGGAAGCCGTCCCGTATGTTGTCCCAAAACATCCCTTTCAACAGCTGTCACAAAGACAACTTCCGGGACAGCTGGGCTTGTGGCCCACGAGCCCGCATCCATGCTGCGTACACAGCGGCCCGGCTGGTGGCCGCTTGCACCCGCCCACCTTGCGAAACGGGTGGCCGCACCCATGCCAGCCCCGCCGTCGTAATGTTGCGTAGGTCACATCGGACACATACGCTGGGGGTCGCTGCAGCGTGGCAGCAACCTGATGAAAGGCAACACATTGTCCAGCGACAAGCTCTCCGTAGTTGTTCGCGTCGATGTTGACGGCGAACAGATCCAGATCGCAGCGACCGGTCATGTGACCGCAACCAGCCTTCAAGGCCTCTACCCGGTGGTCCAACGCACCCGGAGCCTGGGCGGCGGCCTCGGCGTCGAAATGGACCTGACGGAAGCGACCGTTGATGCGGACGCGTTGCAACAGCTCCAGGTGTTCGCCGAGCTTTACGAGGTCCCAGTCCGCCTTCAAAACAACAATGTGACGGCCCTGCCGTCACGCGAACTTCAGACAACCAGCCGCGCCGCCTAAGCCACCTAACAGGAGAACCCATGCGCAAAGTCACCGCCGGACTGTTCCACTCCGTTGACGGCGTGGTCCAGGATCCGTTCAAGTTCCAGTTCGACAGCTTCGACGACGAGCTGGGCAAGGGACTGACCAAGATGATCAACACGGTGGATACCGTGGTTTTGGGTCGTGTCAGCTATCAGGAGTGGGCCGGGTATTGGCCGAATGCTTCACAGGATGATGACTTTGCGGCCTTCATCAATCCCGTGGAGAAGTTCGTCGCATCCCGCACTTTGACCGAGCCGCTTGAATGGGAGAACTCGCACCTGATCAAGGGTGACGTGGAGCAATTCGTCACCGAGCTGAAGAACCGCGACGGCGGCGAGATCGCCGTCTGCGGCAGCATCTCCCTGGTTCGCCAACTGCTGTTCGCCGGCGTGCTCGACGAGCTGACACTCATGACCCACCCCGTCGTGGCGGGCAGTGGGCGCCGGTTGTTCGAGGACGGCGACCCACAGAACCGGCTCGTACTGGAGGACCAGTACGCCACCAGCAAGGGCAACGTGATCAGCACGTACAGCCTCCGCAAAGACTAAAACGTACGACGGCGGGACTCAGCTCGTGCGGCCACCCCCGACGGCGATCACCCCAGCAGCAACGCGGCACCCAGCTCGCTTCTGAAGTACAGGACGCTGCGGCCGTAGCGGGTGGACGTCACCAGGCCGGCGTCTCGAAGCACCCGAAGGTGTTGATTCACAGCGGAAGTCGTGACGCCAAAGCGCACACCGAGCTCGGTGGATGACGCCGGCGCGGCCAAGGCAGTTAGCAAGCTGGTCCGGACCTCGCCGAGCACCGCCACAACAGCGGCAGGGTTCCGCACCTGCTCGGCCTCCCACATGGCCCCCTGCCCGCGGGCCGGGTACATCAGCAGCGGCGGATCGCCATGGTTCACAGGGGCAGAGGCCCTTCGGGTGAACATGGTGGGAACCAGGGTCAGCCCCAAGCCGTCAGTCTTCTCGGTCCGCGACGCCGGGTTCTTGAGCCGCACGGAAATGACGCGGCCGTCGAATTCCACGGCGCCGGACAAATCGTTGAGCATCGTGACCAGGCCGCCCTGCGCGATCTGCCGGCCACGGTAGACAATATCCGCCTCCAGGATGGTGCGCATGCGAAGCCAGTGCGGCGCGAAGCAGGTGTCCCAGAATTCCCGGAGGATGCGGACCATCCGCTGTATGGCTGGTCCAACAGGGCCGGAAAAGACAGTCGGGACAGCGCCGTGCACCCGGATCAGGTCGCCGTGAAACTGCTCGGCGGAAATCCGCTCCAGAGCCGCGAACTCGTCATCAATCCGGGTGAGTGGGGACTCAGGCCGGGGGTTCAGGAAGTCCGGCGTCCACAGCCTGTCATCAACCAGGGCCAGCAATCCGTCGAGGTCCAAGCGTGAGCGGGCCTCTTCGGTCCGACGCAACCACGGCAGCTGGAGTGGATACTGGCTGGGATCGCGAATAGCCCTGAGGGAAAGTCCGAGTTCACACAAAGGGGAGATGCCAAAGCGCACGCCGCCCAGATCTGCTTCTGACAACTCGTACTTCAACATGAAGCACTACGCTACATCAATACCGGCCGTCTTCCGCGGGTGACAGAACTATGTGTGTGACTAAATCCCCCGCAGACACGGCCCCCGCTCCACAGCACACCCTCCGGGTCGCGCTCTCAGATCCCACTCTCAAGATCTTGGCTTCGGCCATCCTCGTCTCCACCTTGGGACGGGGCATCTTCCTCACCCTCACTGTGCTGTACTTCAGCCGCTTCGTCGGGCTAAGCGCCGTTGAAATCGCAGTGATCCTCTCGGTTTCCAGCGGTGTTGGCGTCGCGACGTCGTACATCGGCGGTCGCCTTGCCGATCGCTTTTCCGCGCGTCGGCTCCTGGTGGGGATGGTGGCCGTCCAAGGTCTCGCGATCGCGAGCTATACCTTCGCCGGGAACTTCAGCACCGCCGTCGTGATTGCCTGCATTACGGTAGGCGTGGACCGGGGCGCCAACGCCACGCGCTCCTCGATCATCGCCCGGGCCTTTGACGGGCCGAACCGCGTGAATGCCCGCGCAGTCCTCCGCACCATCACCAACGTGGGCATCGCGGTGGGAGGCATGATCGCCGGACTCGCACTGCTGGCCGGAACCGCCGACGCGTTCCGGTGGATGATGATCAGCGCCGGTGTGGTCTACATCCTGAGCGCGCTGCATCTCCGCCGGCTCCCCAACCGCGTTGATGCACCGCGCCACGATCCCGCCAACCCTGCTCCCACGCGGGGCATCTCCCCCTTCCGGGACCGCCGGTACATACTGCTGACCGTGCTCTCAGGCATTTTCGGCATGCAGTTCGGTCTCGCCGAGATGGGCGTCCCGCTGTGGATTTCACAGGACACCAGCGCGCCCGATGTGCTCATATCCGTGGTCCTGGTGATCAACACCGTGTGTGTCGTCCTGCTGCAAGTCCCGCTCTCCCGCGGCACCGACCAGCCTCGCCGTGCAGGAAGGATCGTGATGACAGGTGGCGTGCTCATGGCCGCAGCCTGCGCACTCTACGCAATGGCGGGCGGCCTGCCGGTCATCGCCGCCATCACGCTCCTGTGCGGAGCGGCGCTGCTGCACTCGTTGGCGGAAATCCTTTCGCAAGCGGGAGCCTGGGGGCTGAGCTTCGAACTCGCCAATCCCCTCCAAGCCGGCGCTTACCAAGGGATGTTCGGCATGGGCTCCGCCCTGGGGGCCATGCTGGCACCGCTGGTGGTGACCGCTACCGTCGTCGAACATGGCACGCTGGGTTGGGCAATCCTGGGTGCGGTCTTCATTGCGTCGGCGGCGGGTGTCGCGCTGATAGCGCGGAAAGCCTCGACGACGGCGGTACTCACCTAGGCGGGCCGAGCGAGCGCCCAAGCCACCGCGAGGCTCCACCCCCGGTACCAGCCCGCCGCGAGCAACATCACCACCCAGACGGAGGAATTGAACCCCCCATCCTGAAACCATGGAGTTAACAAGCGAAAGGGAACCATGGGGGAATGGGTGTGGCCCGCGTACGTGGGTGTGCTGGGAGGGGTGCTCCTCTTTGGCGTGTTCATGGTGCCGATCGTTGCGGTCCAGTACAGGATGTTCGGCAGATTCACCTGGCGTCGGTTCCTGGGCGCTGCCGGGCTGAGCGTCTACGGCGTGGCCCTGGTGGCCTACACGCTGCTGCCGCTTCCCGACCCCAGCCTGCTGAAGTGCGGCCCGGGTGGAAGCACGTTCCAAGCGATCCCGTTCCAATTCCTGGACGACATCCACCGTGAAACGTCAGGCCTTGGGATCACCGGCACGCTGACCAGCCGCGCAACACTGCAAGTGGTGTTCAACGTGGTGCTGTTCATTCCGTGGGGCGTCATCGCGCGGCGCTACCTTTCGTGGAACATCGCAGTTTCAACGCTGACCGGCGCCCTGGCCTCCGGGCTCATCGAAGCCACACAGTTCACCGGGCTGTGGGGTATCTACGATTGCGCCTACCGCCTGGCCGACGTCGACGACCTCGTCACCAACACCCTGGGCGCCTTGATCGGCGCGCTCATCGCACCCCTCGTCCTCTGGTTCATGCCGCAACGACGCGAACTCCGCGCGGCCCGCGGCCAGAGCCGTCCCGTCACCGTTTGGCGGCGCTGGTTGGGAATGGTCATCGACTACGTGTCGCTCGCGTTCCTCGGCTTCGCCTTCGTCGTCACGTACAGGATCGGGTTGCTTGCGATCGGCGCGGAGCTCCCCGGCGACGACGACGCCACCTCCCTCGTCTTGATGCATCTCGTCCCCGGGTTCCTGGTGTTCTATCTTCCGGCGCTCGTAGGCCCGGGGGCCTCCCTCGGCCAGCGCGCGGTGTGGCTGCAACCGCAGTGGCCGGCCACCCGCCGTCGGACATTGCTCCGGGCGAGCGTCACCGGCGGGCTCTATGTGGTGTTGTCGTTCCTTGGCGCATTGCTGCCTACCTCCGCGTTCGGCCCACTCACGGGCCTGGTCCTTCTGGCAGCCTTCGTGGCGGTTCCGCTCACAAAGTCGCGGGGACTTTCCGGGGTTCTGACTGGTGCGCAGATGGTTGACGCACGCGAAAGCGAACGACGGCGGGTGGCCGGTTCAGCGACGCGGGCGGACTAGAGGCCGAGCAACGCTTCTGTGCACTTCGCATATCCAGCGTCACCAAGCACTGCACATTGCCCAATGACCTTCGAGTGACCCGCAGATACTGTGAAGTGAATCACTCGAAAGGAATGTATGTCATGTCCACCTCCGACACAGGGCACGATGACTACCCCATCACCAGGGTTCCCGCAACGAAGCGGAAGCACTGGTTCGGCATCGCGGTCCAACGCTTTGGCCAGACTTCTGACCTGAGCCAGTTTCTTCTCGGGGCAACCTTTGGCTTCGGCATGACCTTCTGGGACGCCTTCTGGGCATTCACGGTAGGCGCATTGATCGTCGAAGCACTCATGATTTTCGTCGGCATCGCCGGCATGCGCCAGGGGCTCACAACTTCCATGCTTGCCCGCTGGACCGGCTTCGGCCGGGGCGGCGCCTCGGTGCTTGGCCTGGCCATCTGCATCAGCCTCATCGGCTGGTTCGGTATCCAGTCAGGGATTTCCGGCGCTGGACTGAACCAAATCGTGCCCGAAATTCCCACGTGGGCGTGGTCCTTGGTCTTTGGCTTGGTGGTCACGCTGATCGTGGTCCGCGGATTTGAATCAATGCAGTGGTTGGCCAACATCACCGTGCCGCTGTTCATGATCCTGATCGCTTGGGCAGCATGGGCCGAGCTCAGCAACCACTCCATCAGCCAGCTCATCACCGATGCCCCTCCGGGCCCACAACTGGATTTCGTCACGGCTACCACCATCGTTGCTGGAAGTGCCGTGCTCGGAGCAGTCATCACGCCCGACATGACCCGCTACAACAGGAGCGCCGGCGACGTCGTCAAGCAAACCGTCGTCGGGATGACCCTGGGCAACTACAGCATCGGCATGATCGGTGTCCTGCTGGCCCACGCCGTCAAAACGGCAGACGTCACCCAGATCATCTTCTCCTCCGTGGGCTGGGTGGGCATCCTGATCATTGTCCTGGGCACATCCAAGATCAACGACTGGAACCTCTACAGCGCCGGGCTAGGCGTGGTGTCCTTCTTCAACAGCGCCATGAACAAGCGCTTGAACCGTGGGCACGTGACGCTGCTGCTCGGCGTTTTCGGAAGTGTCCTCGCCGCGATCGGCATCCTGGACAAGTTCATCGACATCCTCATGGTCCTGGGCGTCGTCTTCCCGCCGGTAGCCGGCATCATCATGGCCGAGTATTTCGTGGTCAAGAAGTGGCGGCCCCTGTTGGAGGCAAGCCGCGATTCCGAACTCCCACCAGCCAAATCACCCAACTGGATCCCTGCAACCTTCGTCATTTGGGCGATCTCTGCGGCACTGGGCTACTTCGTCACCTTCGGGCTCCCTGCCTTCACCTCGCTCGCCGCGGCATTCGTCCTCTACGTCGTCGCCGGGAAACTAAACCTCCTGCGGTCCTACGGCGACAACCAACCCACCAGCGAAACCACCACAAAGGAAGAATCGGTAACCGCACCATGAGTAGCCTGAGAATCGGCATTGACGTCGGCGGCACCAACACAGACGCCGTGCTGCTGGATGGCGCGCAGGTGCTCGCCTCCACCAAAGTCCCCACCACCAGGGACGTCACCAGCGGCATCACCCAAGTCCTCACGGCGCTGAAGGAACTGAACGGCTTCAGCCCGGACCATATCCGCGGTGTGATGATCGGGACCACCCATTTCATCAATGCCCTCATTGAAGCACGGGACCTCAGCCCGACGGCGGCCATCCGGCTGGGACTTCCCGCCACCGCTTCCCTGCCGCCGTTCACGGATTGGCCTGACACCCTCACCACTGCCGTCAAGGGCCGCGCCTACATGGCCCACGGGGGCCACGAGTTCGACGGCCGCCCCATCAGCCCCTTCGATCCGGACGAAATAAGGCGCCACGCAGCCGACATCGCCGCACACGGCATCCGCTCCGTGGCGGTGTCCAGCGTCTTCTCGCCCGTCAACGACGAATTCGAGCAGCGCACCCTGGCCATCCTCCGCGAAGAGCTGGGCCCGGAGTTCCCCGTGTCCCTGTCACACGAGATCGGCAGGGTGGGCCTCCTGGAACGGGAGAACGCAACCATCGTCAACGCATCCCTCGCCGAAATGGCGAACCGGATTGTTGATGGCCTGGCCAAAGCTGTGCTGGAGCAGGGCATCACGGCGCCTCTGTACGTCAGCCAGAACGATGGCACGCTCATGGACATTGAATACACGCGGCGCTACCCCGTAGCCACGTTCGCTTCAGGTCCCACCAACTCCATGCGCGGGGCCGCTGCGCTCTCCGGATTCTCCGACTGCCTGATCGTGGACATCGGCGGCACCACCACGGACGTCGGCGTCCTGGTGAACGGTTTTCCCCGTGAGTCCAGCACCCACGTGAGGCTCGCAGGGCTCCGCACCAACTTCCGGATGCCTGACGTCCTCTCCGCAGGCCTCGGAGGTGGGTCCCGCGTCCGGACCGATCAGGGCACCGTGGGCCCGGATTCGGTGGGCTACCGCCTCACCGACGAGTCGCTGGTCTTTGGCGGGTCTGTCCTGACGGCAACTGACATCGCTGTCCGCAGCGGAAGGGCCGACGTCGGAGACGCGTCTTTGGTGAGCCACATCAGCGACTCTGTGGTCAGGTCAGCCCTGGAACAGATCGACCGCACCATCGCCGATATTGCGGACCGGATCCGGACTTCGTCCGCTGAACTGCCGGTTGTCGCCGTCGGCGGCGGGTCCATCCTGCTGGCAGAAAAACTGGACGGCCTGGGCACCATCCACCGCCCCGGGAATTTCGACGTCGCCAACGCGTACGGGGCCGCCATCGCCCAGATCAGCGGGGAGGTGGACCGTGTGTCATCCATTGCGGACGGGGATCAGAAGCGCGCCATGGAATCCGCCCGGCAGGAGGCTGTTGACCGCGCCGTTGCCGCCGGTGCCAACCCGGACACGGTGACGATTGTTGAGCAGGAAGCCATTCCCATCCCCTACCTTCCCGGAAACGCCATGCGCGTTCGGGTCAAGGCAGCCGGCAACCTCACGTTAGGAAAATGAGATGACCTTGGAAGTGGCACACGGCCGCAAACTGAAGAAGATCACCGTGGACGATATTGATTCCCTGGCGCGCGGGGCGGCCATCCTTGGCACGGGTGGAGGTGGCGACCCTTACATTGGGGCCCTCCTGGCGAAACAGGCCATCGAGGAGTTCGGCCCCGTGGAACTCGTCTCCGTTGAGGACCTGGCAGATGATGCTTTTATCGTTCCCATTGCTGCGATTGGCGCTCCCACGGTAGCCGTGGAGAAGCTCGACACGGTGGAAAACCTGCATCTGACTATCCAGAAGCTGGCGGCGTCCTTGAACCGGACCGCGACCCACACCGCCTGCCTGGAGATCGGCGGATCAAACTCCCTGCTGCCCATCGTGGCGGCAGCGCAACTGGGAATCCCCCTGATCGACGGTGACCTGATCGGCCGGGCCTTCCCTGAAATACAAATGGGAATGGCACCGCTGTATGGAATCCATGCCACTCCCATGGCACTCGCTGATGAGAAGGGCAACACGCTTGTCATCGAGGCGATCGACTCGTTCTGGGCTGAGCGCTTTGCCCGGCAGGCCTCCATCGAAATGGGATGCAACGCCTTCAACAGCACCTATGCCATGACCGGCGCGCAGGCCCGTGAGAGCTTCGTGGCCGGCTCCATGTCCTTCGCCATCGCCATCGGAGACGCCGTTGCCAACGCCCAACACCACAACCTCAACCCCTGCGACGTGTTGGCGGAAACGCTGAGGGGGCGCATTGTTCATCTGGGCAAGGTCACGGACCTGCAGCGCCAGACGACCGGCGGGTTCGCCAAGGGCCAGGCCATGATCGAGGGCATGGGCGCGGACGCCGGATCCGTTCTTTCGTTGCATTTCCAGAACGAGCACCTGCTCGCCACCAAGGACGGAACCGTGGTGACCACGACGCCGGACCTCATCATCGTGGTGGACGCCGAATCCGCCGAACCGGTCACCACGGAGAACCTGCGCTATGGGCAGCGCTTGTGCATCCTGACTGCGCCCAGTGACCCTCGCTGGCACACCACTGAGGGACTGGCATTGGCCGGACCGGAGTACTTCGGGTACGGCGTCCCTTCCCACAGATGGGACGGGACGCCCGAAGAACACACCGAGTCCATCGAGCGTTACCGCAGCTGACCGCCGTCGAACGTTTGGCCCGCCGCCGCGTCCCCAACGACAGTTGGCGGCGCGGCGGTGGCATTATGGGAAGGTAACCATCGAGGAGAACCGGAGAAGCTGAATGATCCCTCCGATCCCGCTGTGGTCCGTCACGACTCACCTCCCGGCGGGCGTGATGGAGAGCGTCGGGGAACCTGGTATCGCAACGGTTTCGTCGCTGGTGGCCTTGACGGGGAACCTGGCCGAGGTCAATCGCCAGGTCCGCGAACAGCGGAACCTCGACGGCGACCCCCTCACCCTCCGCAGCTGCATCCTGCTACCCCTTGAGCCGTTGCCATCCGGCGTCTCCTGGGACGCGGAGGCGCTGTTGGCGCTGGCGTCCACGTCCGGCGTCGTGGCCCTTGCCGTAAAACTGCAGAACGACGACGGCGCGTTGCCGCCCAACGTGACAAGGCTCGCCGAACGCTTGGGGCTGGTGGTGTTGGCCGTCCACAACACGTGGCAGTTCGGGATGGCTGCACAGGAGCTTCTGTCCGGCGCCGCGCATCGTCAGGGGCAGTTGATCTCCCGCGTTGCGGCCGAGTGCCGGATGCCGTACGGCTCGCTCAGCCAACTGTTACAGCGATTGGGAGTGGCGATCGGGCATGAGGTGATGCTGGTGGATCCTTCCGGGAAACTGATTTCCGCTGAAGACAGCGGTCCGCGCGCCGACGGAGATACGCAGTCCGGTGGCACGGAGATTCTCGCCCCTGTTCATCGGGAGCAGGACAACAGTCCCCGGCTGAGGGTGATGCTTGGTCCCGCACCGGATCAGGAACGGGCCGCCGTCCGGGCGGCTTTGGAAGTGGCAGCCATCGCGGTTTCCGAGCTGCTGTCCCGGCAGCGCCTTGAAAGGGAGCGCGATGCCCGGCACCGGATTGCCCTGTTGGGCGAACTGATCGACAACGCCGGGACCGTCAGCCCATCCTTCAGGGCCAGGGCATTGGAGCTGGGCTGGACCTTGGACGGCTTTCACATAGCTTTCCGGGTGATCACCCGCCAGCCGGTGGACCTGGTGGCCCGAAAGCCGGATCTGGACCGTGCCCTCCTACGCGAAAAGATCGATGCTGCAACGGTGGAGCAGTCCGACGGCTGGGCAGGATGGATCTCCTTCCCCTCCAAACCGGATCCGGCCGAGGTGAGCAAAATCAGCAACGCCCTCCGCAGGGCACAACGGGACTTGGCGCCTACCATTGCCACTCAATTCGGGGTGGGGAGGATGCAGGCGCAGCCGGAAGGAATCGTCCGTTCACTTGAGGAAGCCAATGATGCCGCGCGCATCGCCGGGGCAAGGGAGAACTCCGGCTACTTTGTGCACGTGGACCGATTGGATATGGCCCAGCTGCTGCTGATCTGGACCCGCACCGACACGTTCCGCCCCGCCGCCCGGGAGCTCCTGGCGCCACTCCTCAAAGCCGGACCCGAACTCCTGCAAACCCTCACCACGTTCCTGGACTGTGAGTCTTCGCTGACCGAAACAGCTGCGATCCTGAACGTCCACCGCAACACTGTCAGTGATCGCATCAGGCGGATTCAGTCACTCATCGCCATCAATCTGGAGGACCCCGAAGCCCGGCTGGCGCTGCAGCTCGCATGCCGGAGCTTGTTGATGGATAAGCCGGAGTAGGGCGGCAGGAAGCTACTTCTTCCCGGCTTTCAGGTCCGCAACCACCTTCGCGATCCGCCGGGCACGCGTTTCCTCCGTCTTGGCGTCCGCGATCGGCTCCACGTACCGCCGCTGGCTGCTGTAATTCAGGGTCCCGTAGAAGGCCTTCGCCTCCGGTTCGGCATCCAGCGCGGCACCCAAGTCCGCGGGCACCTCAATAACGCGCGGCTGGGTGTCCACTTCAAGGCCCACCTCGACGGTGTCGCCTGCAGCCGCGCCGGTGAGTTCGCGGCTGGCGGCGCTGACGCCCACCATGTATTTGCCGCCCATCACGGCGATGCTGCTGCGGTAGCTCTGGCCGTTGATGGTCACCACCACTGGAGGCCGCTTGCCGGCACCCAGCCCGTCAACGATCTCGTCGGGAACTTCGATGCCGGCCTTGTTGCCCTCGCCAATGATGGTGGTTGTGAATTTCATGTCCCAAGTATGCCGTCGGCCATTGGTAGACGCACTGCACCGACAGGACTACTTTCGAAATAACCGCAATCCCCCACCAAAGGAGACACCCATGGACAACCAGGATCTCTTGGAACGCATTCAGTCGCTGGTCGAAGAAGAGCACCGCCTGCGCGACTCCGCCACCTCAGGAATGGGAGATGACACAGGACGCCTGGCCCAGCTGGAAGCCCAGCTCGACCAATGCTGGGACCTGCTGCGCCAACGCCGCGCCAAGAAGGACGCCGGCGGGAACCCGGACGACGCCTCGGCCCGAAGCGTCAACGAAGTCGAAGGCTACCGGCAGTAACTACGCTCCCTCGAGGACCTGGCTGGTAGCCCATGCAAGGTACTTGGCGGCGTTGGCAACGGCGTCGGCTACATCCGGGACACCATCCTTGCGCTGGGCAACGTCCAACAACTGCGCAGCAGCCACAATCCCATGCTTGGCCAGGTCTTCAGGTGTCACGGTGATGCGCCCAGCGACAGCGATGACGGGAATTCCGTGCAAGCTCGCGGCGTCGGCGAGGGCGATCGGCGCCTTGCCAGTAAGTGACTGCTCGTCCATGGAGCCCTCGCCGGTGATCACCAGGTCCGCCCCGCTCAAGTGTGAGGCGAGGCCCGTGAGTCCGGCCACCAGCGCGAAGCCGCCTTCCAGCGCAGCGTCAGTGAAAGCCAGGAACGACGCCGGGAACCCGCCTGCCGCCCCGGCCCCCGGAACGTTCACGTCCCGGCCCGTGGCTTCCCGAAGCAGCGAAGCCCAGTTGCGGAGACCGGCGTCGAGCTTCTCAACGGCGTCCTCATCGGCACCCTTTTGCGGACCGAAAACATGCGCGGCACCCTCCGGACCGTACAGCGGGTTCTGGACGTCGACGGCGATGCGGAACTTCACGGACGATAGCCGCGGATCCAGCTCGGAGACATCCAAGGCGACGACGTCGATGAGGGAACCTCCACCTAGCGGCACCACATTCCCAGCCGCATCAAGGGGCTTGAGCCCCAGTGCACGCAGGGCGCCACTACCGGCGTCGGACATTGCCGAGCCACCCAAGCCGAGCACGATCTCCGTGGCCCCGGCATCGAGGGCGGCGGCGATCAGCTGGCCGCAGCCGTAGCTGTGGGCGCGCAGTGAGTTCTCAGGCGTCGGCTCCATGTGTGCCAGGCCGGAAGCCATCGCGGTCTCGATGACGGCGCTGGCTCCACCCAAGGAATCCTTGCGGATCGCCCATGAGGCTCCCACAGGCTTGAGGATCGGTCCGACAACTGCGTTGTTCCGCTCCTCGTAGCCCGCGGCGATCGCGGCATCCAGAGTTCCTTCGCCGCCGTCGGCAACCGGGAACTGGGTGGTCACGGCATCCGGGTAGACACGGAGGGCACCTTCGGCCATGGCTGACGCGGCTTCGGCGGCGGTCAGGGATCCCTTGAACTTGTCAGGGGCGATGAGGATACGCATGGGTCCATCTTGCCAGCTTCGCTCGGAAAGCGCTTGCCCACGCGTAATGTAGCGGTCAGTTTACGCGCTGAGCACCCGAACAGGAGCCCCGCCCAGCCACGCCTTCACGTCCTCGAACGCTCCACCATAGAACTGCCGGTAACTCTCATGCGTCACGTACCCGACATGCGGCGAGAGCGCTGTCCGCGAAGAATGCAGCAATGCGTGGCTGGCCGGAAGGGGTTCGTCGTCGAACACATCCAGCGCGGCGCCGCGGATCCATCCCTCTTCCAAGGCCTGGATCAACGCGGCCTCATCCACCAAAGGTCCCCGAGCGGTGTTGACCAGCACGCCCTCCGGGCCCAGGAGACGCAACTCTTTTGCACCGACGATCCCCTCCGTCCGCTCGGACAAACGGAGGTGCAAGGTCACAACGTCAGACTCACGGAACAACTCCTCTTTGCTGACCTTCCGGACGCCGGCGGCCTTGGCGTCGTCGGCAGTGAGATTTTGGCTCCAGGCCAGGACATCCATACCGAAAGCCTTGGCATAGCCCGCGATTCGCTTGCCGATCTTGCCCAGGCCAACGATTCCCAGTGTCTTGCCTTCCAGTTCAAACCCGACGCCGGCCTGCCAGTCGCCTGCTCGAAGCGAGTTCTCCTCCACAACCAGGTTCCTTGCGAAAGCCAGCAGGAGTGCCCACGTCAGCTCGGGCGCCGCAGCCGGCGAGCCACTGGTCCCGCACACCACAATCCCGCGCTCGGAGGCGGTTTCAAGGTCAATGGCGGCGTTCGCCATGCCAGTGGTCACCAACAGCTTCAGGTTCGGCAACGACTCAAGGACGTGCTGTGGAAAACGCGTGCGTTCGCGCATCGCCACAATGATGTCGAACGGCTCCAAGGCGGCCAACGCTTGCTCTTCCGATACAAAAGGCGCGCTGAAAACGCTCACCTTCACGCCGTCGTCGAGCAATGAATCCCACGGCGCGTAATCGCCGGAGACCTGCTGGTAATCGTCCAGGATGGCTAAACGGAATCGGGTCACGTCCCTTATCCTCGCGCGGCGGCCGGTGGTACTCAACCCCATCTCACGTTAGGTTTTTGAGTGTGAGCCAAAATGTGACCTCCGCCATGCCCAAGCCCGAGCACCCCCGCCCACAACTGATCCGCGAGAAGTGGATAAACCTCAACGGAACCTGGGGATTTGAGATCGACGCCGGTGATTCCGGTGTGGAGCGCGGCCTCACCACCCGCGAACTCGCCGGGGAGATCTTGGTTCCGTTCGCGCCGGAATCAGCGCTTTCGGGGATCGAGCACGTCGACTTCATGGAGGCCGTTTGGTATCGGCGAACGGTATCCATCCCACAGGAATGGGCCGGTCAGAATGTGCTGCTGCACTTCGGCGCCGTGGATCACGACGCCACGGTGTGGGTGAACGGGGTAGAAGTTGCCCGGCACCGGGGCGGGTTCACGCCCTTTACCGCGGACTTGGGCGGCGTGGTGGAGGCCGGCGCAGACGCGGTGATCGTGGTCCGTGCCCGGGATTCCCGCCACGAGATGCAAGCCCGCGGCAAGCAGGCCACCTGGTACAACAACACCCACTGCCAGTACACCCGGACCACGGGAATTTGGCAGACGGTGTGGATGGAAGCCGTGCCCGAGGTCTACATCAAACGACTCCGCATGACTCCCAACCTGGCGGACTCAAGCATCTCTGTGGAGGTGCCCATCAGCCAGAACCGGACGGGGCACACGGTTTCCGCGGTGCTGACTGACGGCTCGGGGATTCGCATTGAGGCCTCTGCGCGGGCGGATCTGGACCTCACCCCCTCACTTCGGCTGAACATCCCTGCCGAGGCCCTGCGCCCCTGGTCCATTGAGGATCCGTTCCTCTACGACCTTGATGTCAGCGTGCGGGACGGGTCCGGCGGAATAGTTGATCAGGCCAGCAGCTATGCGGCAGTCCGGTCCATCGCCTTGGACGGAAAAGTGGTCCGCATCAACGGGAAGCCGGTTTTCCAGCGCCTGGTCCTGGACCAGGGCTACTGGCCGGAATCGCTCATGACCTCCCCGGACGAATCAGCACTGATCAAGGACATCGAACTGTCCATGGCTGCGGGATTCAACGGCGCCCGCCTGCACCAGAAGGTGTTCGAGGAGCGTTTCCTTTTTCACGCGGACCGTCTCGGGTATCTCGTGTGGGGCGAGTTCGGCGACTGGGGCGTCTCCGGCGGCGGCACCATCGGCCACAACCAGAAGCCGACCGCCAGCTTCGTAGCCCAGTGGCTCGAAGTGCTCAAACGCGACTTCAACCACCCCTCCATCATCGGCTGGTGCCCCCTCAACGAGACACACCAGATCCTGCACGACCGCCTGACGGTGCTGGACGACGTCACCGAGGCCATGTTCCTCGCCACCAAACTTGCCGATCCCACCCGGCCAGTGATCGATGCTTCCGGTTACGCGCACCGGATCCGGGAGACGGACATCTACGATTCCCACTCCTACGAGCAGGACCCGGACCGCTTCGCCATCGAACAGCAAGGCCTGGCGGACGGGAAGCCGTACATCAACCGCAAGGCGGACGGCGAGGAATACTCGGTGCCCTACGCCGGCCAGCCCTACTTCGTTTCGGAGTTCGGCGGCATCTGGTGGAACGAAGCCGAAGCCCGTCAGGCCGTGGAAGGGACCGACGTCGCCTCCTCGTGGGGGTATGGCCAGCGCGTCAGCTCGGAAGAAGAGTTCTACACCCGCTTCGACGGGCTCTGCTCAGTCCTGCTGGATAACCCGGACATGTTCGGCTACTGCTACACCCAACTGACGGACGTTTTCCAAGAGAAGAACGGCATCTTCACCTTTGATCGCGGCACAAAGTTCGACCTCGACAGGATCCGCGCGAGCCAAGTGCGCCCGGCGGCGATCGAAACCCGCCGAGATGGCATTTAATGCCCATGTTTCGGCGTGGGACTGTCATCAAATGGCATATCGCGGGGGTTTGGGAGGCTTTTAGACCCACTGGCCCCGGCGCACCAGGACTTCCTTGAGGAGGTCCAGGCGGTCGGACACAATTCCATCGACGCCGAGGTCCAGCAGGCGCTCCATCTCCGCGGGTTCGTTGATGGTCCACACGTGCACCTGCCTGCCCAACCGGTGAGCGCGGCGGATGAATCCCGGCGTCACCACCGGCAGCCGGCCGTAACGGACGGGAACTTGGAAAACGTCGACGCCGGCAAGCAGCTTGCGTGCCAAACGTGCCGGCAGCACGGGGCCCACGAGGACGAAGAGCGCCGTCAGTGAGCTTCCGGCGGAGGAAGCAACGCGGCGGGAGAGTCGCGACAGGACCGCCCGACGCCGCTTGTCCGAGAAGCTTGTGACCAGGACCAGATCATGGATTCCGTGTTTCTCAATGGCCTCCGCCATGGGACCCACGGAGTTCCAATCCTTGACGTCCAGGTTCAGCCGGGCACCGGGCAGCGCTGAAACCAGCTCATCAAACGTTGGCACCGGCTCCACCCCGCCGATCCGCGCCACGGAGACTTCCGAGGCAGTCAATGATGCAATATCTCCCACCGAATCAGTCACGCGGTCCAGCGATGAATCGTGGAAGACCAGGAGCACGCCGTCCGAGGTGGTGTGGACATCCGTTTCAAGGTGCACGGTCCCGAGTTCCACTGCAGCTTTGAACGCGGCCATGGAATTCTCCAGCTCATCCAGGGAGAAACCTCGGTGGGCGAAGGCCAAAGGGCCCACTGAACCGTCCTTGCGGAGGAAATACGGCAGCGTCACACCCGTAGCGTAGCCCATTGCCAAGGTGCGGCTAGGACTCCTGCGGGAGGGCCGCCGTCGGCTGTGGAACGACCGCCACGCCGTCACTGACGTGCACCAGCGTTCGGCCGCGACCGCCGTCGAGCTCCACCCAAACCGCGGTGGCATCGCCGGTAACGGCGTCCACCACACCGGCCGATTCGTAGCCTGGCGTCAAGGTGACGTTGACGCGGTCGCCCTGGCGAAGTGAACGCCAGTGGTGATCCGGCTCAATCCGCCGCAATGGCGCGGTATTGACGTTGTTGATCCTGCGCTTGGCCATGTTTCCCCCTGCGAATCCGACTGGTAGACACGATGCGAACGGGTCCTTGGCTGGAAGCCTACGGAGCCAAGTTGAACGCCGGTTGTATGGAGGCTGGGAAACAGGTGACACTTGGGGCTGGCAAACTGGGGGCATGACTGTGTTGATTGCCGGATGCGGCGACCTCGGAACTGAAGCAGGGCTTCGCTTCGTCGCTGCGGGCCATGACGTTGTGGGCCTGCGTCGGTCCCCCGGTAAGTTGCCATCCGGAATCCGCGGTGTATATGCGGACCTCTCCCAAGAAGTGCCCGCGCTGCCCGCAGACGTGGACATCGTCGTGGTGGCTATTGCGGCCGATTCCTCCACCGAAGAGGCATACCGGGCTGCGTACGTGAACGGCGTCAAAAACGTCCTGGACGCACTGGAACGCCAGGCCATCACCCCGCGGCGGATCCTTTTCGTCTCCTCCACGGCTGTGTATAAGGACTCCGGCGGGGCTGTGGTGGACGAGTCGACGCCCACGGAACCCACGCGCTTCAGCGGCAAAGTCCTGGTGGAGGCCGAGGATTTGCTGTTCGCCAGGACGCATGGAACCGGGACCCAGCCCATTTCCCTCCGGCTTGGCGGAATCTACGGGCCGGGCCGAACCCGGCTGATCGACCAGGTCCGCAGCGGCCAGGCGGTCATTCCTGCCCAACCCCGGCACACGAATCGCGTCCACAGGGACGACGCCGCAGCCATGATCGTCCACCTCACCACCATGGACCAGGACCCAGGTCCCGTGTATGTCGGTGTTGACGACCACGCGGCGGAAATGGGCGACGTCCTGCGCTTCCTCGCGGCAGAACTTGGGTGCCCGGAACCCCCGACGGCGGCACCTGGCGGCGCGTCCGACGCCGGCCCCGGCGACAAGCGCTGCTCCAACGAGCGCCTCCGGGCGACGGGCTTCGAGCCCATCTTTCCCACGTTCAAGGAGGGCTACCGCGCGCTGTTGGCCGGCGAGGGCGTACGGCACCCTTGAAAGAGGGGGCTTCTCCTGTCCGAACCAACCCGCAGAGGTGGGGGCGGGCCTACTTCGCGGTCCAAGCCGTGGCTGGGCTCGCGTGGTGGATTGCGGTTTTCTTGTCACCTGCGGTGCGCACAGCCACCCTCGGAAGCCTGGACCCCATCGCCGTGGCAGCCTTCGACGTTCCCCTGTTCGTCATCGGCTCGGCCGTCGCCGCCTTCGGCATGGGGGCAGCAGCGGTGGTCGCTGCCGGCTGGACTGGAATCGTTGCCGTTGCCTTGGCCGGCTACGCAACAATCACTGCCGAGGCAGGCTGGGGTGTCCTGACCATGCTTGCCGCGACGGCGTGTTCGGGCGTAGCGCTCTGCTTCGTCATGCTGGGACGTGTCCCCACCGAGTTGATCGTGAGGGGACCGTTTGCCTTCCGTCCAGCACCGGCCCGCCGCCACACTGCAGCCCATGTAGGTGCAACCTTGGGTCAGATGGCACTCTTTTGGGGCTTCTTCCTGGGGCTGCTCCCCTTTGCCCTGGTTTGGCTGGAACAGCGCTGGGCGGTGTCCCTGCCATTCCACCCTATGACAGCTCCTGCCGGCGTGGTGGTTCTGCTGCTTGCCAGCGCCCTGGGGGTCGCTTCCGCGGTAACCATGTCATCCCGCGGGAGCGGCACGCCATTGCCCTCTGCAATGCCCAACCACCTTGTCATCGCCGGCCCGTATCGCTGGGTCCGCAATCCGATGGCGGTCGCGGGCATCGCTCAAGGGCTCGCCGTGGGGCTCATTCTGGGCTCTTGGCTTGTGATCGTGTACGCGGTAATCGGCTCGCTGCTGTGGAATTACGCCGTCCGGCCGCTGGAGGAAGCAGACCTGGAAGACCGGTTTGGCGCTGAATTCCGGCAGTACCGCGATTCAGTGCGCTGCTGGATTCCCCGATGGTGAGGAACCTCGGCCAAGGCCGGAGGTCCCCCGGCTTCAGTGCGTGGTGGCGAACAGCCCGTTGAGGGTGCCGTAGTCGATGGCTTCGCTGACGGCCTTGTACGTGCCCTCGGTGTTCAGCTCTTCCGCGGCGCGATGGGCCACGGCGTAGGCGGCCTGGGCAATGCTGGACCCGAGGCTGACCCTGGAGACGCCAAGCCTTCCGAGTTCGCTGACGCTCAGCGAGCCTGCCCCCACCATGACGTTGACGGGGACGGAGATCCCAGCGGTCAACGCGGCAACGGTGTCTGCATCCGATGCTCCCGGAACAAAGATGCCGTCGGCGCCGGCCTCCACATACTTCTCCGCCCGTGCAACAACCTCGGCGATCTGCTGCTCCAATGTTCCAAAACCTGCCAGGAACACATCGGTGCGTGCGTTGATGAACAAGTCCTGTCCCGCCTTCAGGGCAGCTGCGCGGGCTGCTGAGATCCGTGCGCAGAAGTCCAGGGGGTCACGGGAGCCGTCTTCCATGTTGATCCCGACAGCGCCGGCCTCAAGAATGTCGGCGACCGTCCTGGCGATCCCTTCCAGCGTTTCTGAGTAGCCGCCCTCTATGTCAGCTGTCACGGGCACCTTGACGGCGTTAACGATGCTGGCCACCACGGCCACGACGCGCTCCCTCTCCAGCCGATCCCCGTCGGGAAGACCCAGAGACCAGGCAACTCCGGCGCTCGTTGTGGCCACAGCGGGCGCGCCTGCCGCCTCAGTGATGACGGCGCTGGCGACGTCCCAGGCGTTGCTCAACGCCAACGGTTTTTGGCTGGTATGGAGGGACCTGAAGTGGGCTGCGGTTCGGTTCTGTTCCGGGTTCATGGAGTCCATTCCACCAGCTGCGACTTTGGATATCTGGCGGAAATCGGACATAACCAGTTGTTGACGTAACTAGACCCGCTGCCCTGTCAGCTTTGCCTCGAGAATCTGGGCCACGCCGTCGTCGTCGAAGTGCGGCGCTTGCTGTCCGGCGGCGAGGATGGCCTCCGGGTGTCCACTGGCCATGGCATAACCGTGGCCTGCCCAGCGGAGCATTTCGATGTCGTTGGGCATGTCCCCGAACGCCACCACGTCGGCGGCCTCAATGCCCAGCGACTCGGCGTACTTGGCGAGCGTGACGGCCTTGTTGATGCCCGGCACGGACATCTCCAGCATCGCCGTCCGGGGTGCCGAGTGGGTTGTGGACACAAGGTGGGCTACGGCCGGCTGCACTTCGGCCAGGAACTCGTCCGGGGTTCCTTTGCGGGTGATCGCCAGGAACTTGACGACGGCGTCATCCGCCGTGAGCGTGTCCGCCAGCGGTGCGGGCGTGAACTCGGCGAGAAGCTCGCTGGTTTCGTTCTCGATGAAGCCCGGTTCAAGCTGGAAACCCGTGAGGGTCTCAACAGCGAAGAGGGCGTCCGGCCTGAGCGATTTGATGATCCGGCGGGCATCGAAGACGGACTCAGCGTCCAGGACAGATGAGGAAAGGGCCTTTTCGGTTTCGAGATCCCACACCACGGCACCGTTGGAACAGATCACGATTCCGCTGTGCCCCAACTGCTCCTGCAGCGGATACAACCAGCGCGGCGGGCGGCCGGTGACAAAGACGAGTTCCACCCCTGCGTCGCGGCATGCCTGGAATGCCTTGATGGTCCGGTCACTGATTTTGCCGTCGTGACCGAGGATGGTGCCGTCAATATCGCTTGCTACGAGCCGCATCATGCCAGTCTACGTGGGTGCCACCAAGGCGCATTCCCTTTTGATCGAGCGCGATCGAACCCATGCAACGCCACCCCCGAAGCATAGGCTGGGTCAATGAGTGACCAGACAACAAGCGAAGAGCACAGCACACGCGGCGCGTACGTCACTGGCAGTGAGTTCAACCGCGACACCAACTACATCGAGGACCGCATCACCCGCGATGGCACTCCGGGACCAAACGGCGAACCGGGTTGGCCGGTGGAACCCGGACGGTACCGGCTGATAGCTGCCCGGGCTTGCCCGTGGGCCAACCGCACCGTCATCGTCCGCAGGCTCCTGGGGCTCGAGGACGTCATCAGCCTCGGCCAGCCCGGCCCCACCCACGATGCCCGGTCCTGGACCTTCGACCTCGACGCCGACGGCAAGGACCCCGTGCTGGGCATCGAGCGGCTGCAGGAGGCGTTCTTCCGCCGTTTCCCGGACTACCCCCGCGGAATCACTGTTCCGGCCATGGTGGACATCCGCAGCGGCGAAGTGGTGACCAACAACTTCCCCCAGATCACCCTGGACTTCTCCACGGAATGGACGGAGTTCCACCGTCCAGGTGCGCCCCAGCTGTATCCGGAGCACCTGCGTGAGGAAATCGACCTGGTCAACAAGCGGGTGTTCACCGAAGTCAACAACGGCGTTTACAGGTGCGGCTTCGCCGGATCCCAGGAAGCCTACGATGCCGCCTACACCCGGCTCTGGAACGCGTTGGACTGGCTCGAGGAGCGGCTGACCGGGCAGAGATACCTCGTGGGTGACTCCATCACCGAGGCCGATGTCCGGCTCTTCACCACTTTGGCGCGCTTTGACGCCGTGTACCACGGGCATTTCAAGTGCAACCGGAACAAGCTCAGCGAAATGCCGGCACTATGGGCCTACGCCCGGGACTTGTTCCAGACACCCGGCTTCGGAGACACCACCGACTTCGTGCAGATCAAGCAGCACTACTACATCGTCCACGAGGACATTAATCCCACGCAGATTGTCCCTGCGGGCCCGGATCTGTCAGGCTGGCTCGCCCCTCACGGGCGGGAAGCGTTGGGCGGCAGCCCCTTCGGGGATGGCACTGCGCCAGGGCCGGTGAAGGCAGGAGAGGAAGTGGCCGCCGGACACGGGGCCTCCTAGTGGTTCCGTTCACGCAGCCCCGTGGTTGAGCTCGGCCCGCGTGGGCGGGTTGGCTCCCGCGCGCGAGACCGTGACTGCGGCGGCACGGGCGGCGTGATCCATGATCGAGGCCAGTGTTTCTGCCGGCATGGCCCTCAGAGCGCCGCGGTTCTGCGCGCCATCCAGCCCGTGGTCCACAATTGCGGACAACAACCCTGCCATAAATGAATCTCCCGCACCCACCGTGTCCACTACGGTCACCGAAGGCGCCGGAATCTGTGTTTCGCCTGACCTGGTGACACCCCAGGGGCCACGTGAACCGCGGGTCACCACCACCAAAGCAGGGCCTTCCTCGCCGCCCAGGGACAGCCACCGACGTGCGGATTCGGTCGGATCAACACCGGGATACAGCCATTCGAGGTCCTCGTCCGAAGCCTTCACGACGTCGGACAGCACCACAAAGCGCTCGGCCTGCGCCCGCGCGTACTCAACGTCCGTAATGATGCTGGGGCGGCAGTTGGGATCGAAGCTGATAGTGCTGCTCGGGTGGGCATGCTCGACGGCGGCAAGCACGTCTGCGGCGCCAGGCTCCAAAGCGGTGGCAATGGAACCTGTGTGCAGCAAAGTGGCGCCCTGCAGCATCAGCGGCAACCGTGCGGCGAGTCCGGGCAGTTCCCAGGCGAGGTCGAACACGTAGGTGGCGGCGCCGTCGTCGTCGATCTGCGCAGTGGCCACACTGGTGGGCTTCTCGTCCGGCGGAAGCGGCACCATCACTGAGCTTGAGCGCAGGTGTGCCGCCACGGAATCACCGTAGGCGTCGCGGCCATAACGACCGATGAACTGCACCGGGTGATCCAGGCGCGCCAATCCGACGGCAACGTTGAGCGGGCTCCCACCAACGTGCGCCTCGATTCCCGAAGGGCGTTGAACGACGTCGACCAGGGCCTCACCAATGACTGTCAGCATGGGACCACTCTGCCAGAGGCGGACCCCGCGAACCACAGATTACGAGAGCAGTCGCTGCACCAGCTCGCGGCACTTCTTGTAAGCGACGGCTTTGGGATCGATCAGGTCAAAATGGTCTCCGGGGACGCGCAGCAGCTGGGCCGCACTACCGGCCGCCGTAGCCGCAGCTACGTATGCCTCGGACTGGCTGGCGGGGACGTCTTCGTCATCCGTGGCGTGGACGGCATATATCGGTACGTCGAGCGGCAGCGAACTCATGGGGTCCGCATACTTATGCCGCTTGGGGAATCTATGGGAGTCCCCACCCATGAGGTTGCAGACGGCGCCGTTGCTGAGGTTCAGCTTCTCTGCCGCGGCAAGATTCAAGAGGCCGGACTGACTGACGACGCCGGTCAGGTGCACGGCGTTATCCTCGGGGCTGCGCTGGAGCTGGCGGTCGGCGTCGGGCGTGCCAATGGCCGAAAGCCGCTCCCGGCCCGCAGCCCAAACAGCCAAGTGGCCGCCGGCTGAGTGGCCCAGGGCCACCACTTTGCCGAGCTGAAGATCATGGTCTCCGGCAATGGCGGACAAATGGTCGATGCCGGCCAGGATGTCCTCGAAAGTATGGGGCCAACCACCGCCGTTGCCGGCCCGCCGGTATTCGAGGTTCCACGCAGTGATGCCGTGCGCTGCGAGGTCCCGGGCAAGGGGCTCACCCAACTCAGCGCCGTACTGTGATCGCCAGTAGCCGCCATGGATCACAACGGCGATTCCACCGGCCACGGCTGATACGCCGCGATGGTTGCCGTTACTCGGTTCAGGTATGAAGAGTTCGCCCCATTGACTGGGGTGTTCGCCGTAGCTGTACTTGTGCCGCAACATTGCGCCCTCCTTTGTACTGAGCCTATCGTGACGGTTCGTTAGTTTGGCTAGAGGCACCCCGACGGCGAGTGGCTCGGTTCAGTGTCGGACCCGCCCCGTAAGCTGGGGGCATGGCAAGCAATTGGGACAGCCTGGACCAGGATCAGCGCGACGCAGTAGACGCGAACGTGGCGCTCTATGAGCGTGTCCGCCCTGCCCTGAAGCGGGTCACGCGGGATGTCCTGCTGACCTTGCGGGACATGCTGAACGACGCCGAGGTCACTCCCTTGTTCGTCACCGGACGGACCAAAACCGTGGAGTCTTTCCGCGAAAAGATTTCCCGCACCGATGATCCGCTGGAACCAGGCGGGCCCCGGGTCCTGAAATTCCCGGACCCCTTCCGCACGTTGAACGACATGGTGGGCATCCGTGTCATCACCAAGCTGCCGGCGGAAAACGCGGCCGTTGCCAACATCATCAAGCGCCAGCGTCAACTCTTCGATTGCCGTGGCGACCGCGAGAAGGACATCGGCTCCATCGAGTCGGGCACGTACGGGTACTCCAGCCGGCATCTCATTCTGCGCACGATCCAAAACGAGGCCGTCAAGGAATACCAGCAGGCGTTCAACCCGGACATGCCTGCCAATGGCAGCTACTTCTTCGAATGCCAGATCCGTACTGTATTCGCCCATGCCTGGAGCGAGATCGAGCACGATATCCGCTTCAAGGCCGAAGATCCTCGTGCCTGGACGCCGCACTTTGACCGCCAGTTCACTGCGACAGCGGCCATGCTGGAGACCGTGGAGAGCGCATTTGCCGACCTGCACGAGCGGTACGAGGAAGTCCGCAGCTATTGGGACCTCGAGGGCGAGGGCGGCTCACCGCTGACTCCCAACCGTGTTCGTGACGTCTGGCGTACGCTGCTGCCGCACGTTGACCGTAAAGTTGATGACGACTGGGGCTGGGCTGCCGAACTTCTCGCCGCCCACGGACTCACCAAGACCGTGGAGCTTGCCGGGTTGCTCAGCGCCAACCGGATCACGGAGGTCCGCAAGGCCCTGGACCACCGCTACTCCCCCGGTCCCGACCGCCTCCTGGATGACCTCCTGCTGTGGCAGTACGGAACCGAACACGTTGATCTCACCGCTGAGGCGCCCGACGTCGTTCCGCACCCGCGGCGCGACAGCCTCCAGCGGCGTCTTAAGCAGATTGAGCGATACCGCCAGACTGCACTCTAAGGACCCATGACTCCCGAGCAACTCATGTCACTGCGGGCGACTTTCCGCTCACCGCGCCGCCTTCTGACGGAATCCCTCGCGGGACTCGTAGTGGCTCTGGCGCTCATCCCGGAGGCCATCGCATTCTCGGTGATTGCGGGGGTTGATCCCCGCATCGGACTGTTCGCTTCCTTCACCATGGGCGTAGTCACCGCGCTTGTGGGCGGCCGCCCTGCCATGATTTCCGCGGCGACCGGCGCCGTGGCCCTGGTGATTGCCCCGGTAATGAAGGAACACGGGCTCGACTACCTGATCGCCACGATCATCCTGGCGGGCGTTTTCCAGATCGTCCTGGCCGTCCTTGGCGTCACCAAACTGATGCGGTTCATCCCGCGCTCGGTAATGATCGGCTTCGTGAATGCTCTGGCCATCCTGGTGTTCATGTCCCAAATGCCCGAGCTCTTCAACGTGCCGTGGATGGTCTACCCGATTGTCATTGTTGGTCTTGTCATCGTTTTCGGGTTGCCCCGTCTGACCACCGCCATCCCCGCACCCTTGGTGGCGATCGCGGCCATCACCTTGGTGACTGTAGTGGGTGGCATCGACGTCCCCACCGTCAGCGACAAGGGCGAACTCCCGGACAGCCTGCCCGGCCTCTTCCTGCCCAACGTTCCCTTGAACCTGGAGACGTTCCAGATCATCGCACCCTTCGCGCTATCGATGGCGCTGGTGGGCCTGCTGGAATCCCTGATGACCGCCAAACTGGTGGACGACATCACGGATACCCGCTCCAACAAGACGCGCGTGTCCTGGGGCCAGGGCGCTGCCAACATCGTCACGGGCTTCCTGGGCGGTTTGGGGGGTTGTGCTGTCATCGGGCAGACCATGATCAACGTGAAGGGCTCAGGTGCACGGAGCCGGCTCTCGACCTTCCTTGCCGGGGTTTTCCTGCTCATCCTGGTGGTAGTACTGGGGGACGTTGTGGGCATGATCCCCATGGCGGCCCTGGTAGCCGTGATGATCTTCGTTTCGCTGATTACCTTTGACTGGCATTCGATTCGTCTGTCCACGCTCAAGCGGCTGCCCAAGTCTGAAACCGCAGTCATGCTGATTACGGTTGCCGCCGTCGTGGCGACCCACAATCTTGCGGTGGGTGTCGGCGTCGGGGTCTTGACCGCCATGGTCCTGTTCGCACGCCGGGTGGCCCATTTCGCGACGGTCGAGCGGACGGAGCTGGAACTCAATGGCCAGAACGTTGCGACGTACACGGTGGACGGTGAGCTCTTCTTTGCCTCATCCAACGACCTCTATACGCAGTTCGACTATGCGAAGGATTCCTCAGAAGGCATAGATCGGGTGATCATCGACCTGCACGGCTCCCACATCTGGGACGCATCCACCGTCGCCGTACTCGATTCAGTCACGGAGAAGTACCGGAATCACGGGCGCGAAGTGGAGTTCATCGGACTCAACGAAGCCAGCGTCCGCATGCGCGAGCGACTGGCCGGCAAGCTCAACTCCTAACCTCACCCTGCCCAACTGAGTGCGGAACAGCGGTTGTCTGACATATTCCCCTGCGTGGATGTAAAGAAGTCGTTCGGTTTGGTCGCCGAGTGTGAGCATGGATGAATGCTTGAGGCAACCAATACACCGTCGAAAACCGAAGAACCTGCTGCGCGAGTGAACGCCGCCCTTGCCGCTGAAGCCAAGATTGCGCGCATTGCCGTCACAGTGTTCCCCCTTCTGGTAGTTGTTGCCGGCGTCGTGGGATTCCTGCTTCCGGACCTTTTCAAACCGATGGGCGTCGCAGTCCCGTACCTGCTCGGCATCATCATGTTCTGCATGGGCCTGACGCTCACCCCGCCTGACTTCGCCTCCGTGGCCCGCCGCCCATGGGCCGTAGCTCTGGGCATCGTGGCCCACTACGTCATCATGCCCGGCGCCGGCTGGCTCATTGCCGTACTCCTGCAGTTGCCACCGGAACTGGCGGTCGGACTGATCCTGGTGGGTTGCGCGCCGTCGGGTACTGCATCGAACGTCATGGCGTTCCTGGCCAAGGGAGACGTTGCGCTCTCCGTAGCTGTCGCCTCGGTTTCCACGTTGATCGCACCTATCGTGACCCCCGCATTGACGCTCTTCCTGGCTGGCTCCTTCCTGCACATCGATGCCGGAGCCATGGTGATGGACATCGTGAAGACCGTGCTCCTGCCAGTTATCGCAGGGCTCTTGGCCCGCTTGTTCCTCTCGAAGCTCGTCGCGAAGGTTCTTCCGGCACTTCCGTGGGCATCCGCCGTCGTGATTTCACTGATCGTGGCGATTGTCGTAGCCGGCAGTGCCAGCAAGATCGTTGCAGCGGGCGCGATCGTGTTCCTTGCAGTGGTCCTCCACAACGGCTTTGGCCTGGGACTCGGCTACCTGGCCGGCAAGCTCGGCCGTCTGGACGACAAGGCGCGCCGCGCCCTGGCGTTCGAGGTGGGCATGCAGAATTCCGGACTGGCCGCGACTCTGGCGACTGCACACTTCGGCGCTTTGGCTGCGCTGCCCTCCGCCGTGTTCTCGCTGTGGCACAACGTCTCGGGTGCCATCGTTGCGGCCTGGCTTGCTCGCCGCCCGCTCAAGGACTAACGCCTAGCGCTGCGTGGTTCCCCGGTGGTGCAACTTCCACGGCGATGCAATCCGGATGCCCTCCGTCGGCGTGGTCCCGGCCAAGCGATCGAGGAGCATACGGACCACTTGCTCAAAGATCGGTTCCGGGCCCACTGTTGTCAGTGCGGGATCGTAGTCCCGGCCTTCGGTAGAATTCCCGACGCCGACAATCTGGACGTCCTCGGGCACCCGAAGCCCCAGACGATAAGCCGCGCGAATGGCCTGCAGCGCCTCCATGTCGTCCGTGCACAGGATGGCCGTGGGCCGGTCAGGTAGCTGGAGCAACTCAATCGCGGACTGATAGGCGGTAGCCGGACGGTGCTGCGACGTTCTCACCAAGGACTCGTCGAGGGGGATGCCCGCCTTCTCGAGGCCAGCCGCGTAGGCGGCGAAACGGCTCTTGGGACGGCCGGCCGGGTCCGCCCTCCGGATGCAGGCGATCCTGCGGTGGGACGCGGTGAGGAAATCCATGCACTCCTTGAGCCCGGCGTCAGCCTCAGGCGCCAGGACATCGAACCCAGCGGGCTTCATAGTTCCTGAGATCACCACCTGGGCGACACCGCGGCGGGCGAGCTCCGTGACGCTTTCGTCCTCGGACTTCGCCTCAGGGAAGTAGCCAATGATGACGCCATCCGCACCGCCGGACATCATGAACTTCCGCCAGTCGTCGCCCAACAGGATCACCGGCTGATACCCGTGCTCCGGGAGGATCCGGGCCGCCGCAGTGGCGAGGGCCCTGTCCCATGGCCAATCGAGGTTTCCGATCGCCACGGCCACCACGTCCGTTTTGCCCCGGCGCATCCCCCGGGCCGCCTGGTTGGGTACATAGCCCAGTTCCTTCACCGCAGCCAGGACGCGGTCCTGCGTGGGCTGGCTGATCCGAGTGGTTCCACCGTGCCGGCCGGAAAGTACGTAGGAGACGGTGGTCAGCGAGACCTCAGCCGCCTTCGCTACATCCCGGATTGTGGGCTTGGATCCCTTGCTCACGTGGCACTCCTGATAGACAGCGGGTTTCTTGAACTCTAGCCGCAATGGCGTGGACACCCCTTGACGATATTAGTTGTGAACCTTAACAATTACGGGAGCCACTAAGTATCCGAGCGGGAAGATCATTCGATGAAGAACTGGGCAGGAAACCTTGAGTACTCGTCCGCGGAAGTCCACCGCCCGACGGCGGTGGAGGAGTTGCAGGAGCTGGCAGCAAGCGCAACGCGGATCAAGGCACTGGGTTCCCGGCACTCCTTCAACACTGTGGCCGACACCGACTGCGTCCACATCCTCCTTGACGCGTTGCCCCAGTCGCTCGTGGTGGACGCCGCTAAGAGCACAGTCAAGGTCAGCGCCGGCATCAGCTACGGAGCCTTGGGCCGCGCCCTCGAGGAGCAGGGCTTCGCCATCCATAACCTCGCTTCACTCCCCCACATCTCCGTCGCAGGTGCCATCCAAACCGGCACGCACGGCAGTGGAGTCAAGAATCCCGCCTTGGCAGCCGCCGTCGTGGGTATTGATCTGGTGCGCGCCTCCGGCGAGCTGGTGACGCTCACAGCGGACGACGACGAATTCCTCGCCAGCGTGGTGGGCGTGGGAGCCCTGGGCATCGTGACCGGGCTGGAGCTCGCCGTGCGGCCGAGCTTCGAGGTCCGGCAGCGCGTGCTCACCGGTTTGTCGTGGGAGGGTGCTTTGGCGAATTTCCAGGGCATCGCTTCCAGTGCCTACAGCGTCAGCTTCTTCACCGATTACACCGGCGACACCATCCCGCAGGTCTGGCTCAAGGCACTGGACACCGAGGCGCCCTTGCCGGACCTTTTTGGAGCGACAGCTGCGACGGCGGCGATGCACCCCTTGCCGGATATGTCTGCGGAGAACTGCACCGAGCAGCTGGACGTCGCGGGAAAGTGGCTGGACCGTTTGCCGCACTTCCGCCACGAATTTACGCCGAGCAACGGAGAAGAGCTGCAGAGCGAGTTCCTGCTACCCCTGGATCAGGCACCTGCTGCATTGCAAGCAGTCCGTGGACTCGCCGACAAGTTGGCTCCACTGCTGTTCATCTCGGAAATCCGGACTGTAGCCGCTGACGAATTCTGGCTCAGCCCTTTCTACCAGCAGCAGAGTGTCGCGCTGCATTTCACGTGGAAGCCACTGCAGAGCGATGTGGAAGCAGTCCTCCCCGCGCTCGAGGAAGCCCTGCGGCCGTTCGGAGCCCGCCCGCACTGGGGAAAGCTCTTCACGCCCAGCGGCTACGACTTCCCCGCGCTGTACCCACGATTCGAGGACTTCCGTGCACTGGTCCAGGCGCACGATCCCTCGGGCAAGTTCCGCAACAGCTTGTTGGACAGCGTGCTGGGCGTTGCCGTTACGTCCTAGCGGCTACTCGATGTGTGCCAGCACCGCGCCGGCAGTGACAACTCCGCCGGGTGCCGAGAGTACTTCGGAGAGCTTTCCGGTACGGTGCGCTGACACCTGGGTTTCCATCTTCATGGCTTCCAGGACCACCAAAGGGTCCCCGGCGGCTACGTCGGTGCCAGGTTCAACGAGCCACTTAACCACTGTTCCGGCCATGCTCGAGACAAGTGCCGATTCCGCGGGAGAGTCGCCGGCCCCGGAGTCCGGCAGGCCCGTCACGTCGGCGGCGGCAGGGAGGCCCTGCCCTGAGCGTGCCCAGCCGTCCAGCAGGTCCGCCGGAAGCCCAACAGCCAGCCGTTTGCCGTCGACGTCAATGGTGATGGTTCGCCGTTCTCCCTCCGGTGCCACCACGTTGTACTCGGGGTCCACGGGGATCTGGTCGGCGAAGTCGGTTTCGATCCACCGCGTGTGAATGTTCAGGCCGGCAACGGAGGTGAAATCCTCGGACTCCAGGACCGCCCGGTGGAATGGCAGCACCGTGGGCAGGCCCGTGATGTTGATTTCGGCGAGGGCACGGCGCGCACGGCGGAGTGCCTGCTGTCGGTCGGCTCCAGTGACAATGAGCTTGGCCAACAGAGAGTCGAACTGCGGGGCGACGAACGAACCCGAACGCACGCCGGTGTCCAAGCGGATGCCCGGCCCGGTGGGTGATTCGAAGGAAGACACTGTGCCCGGTGACGGCAGGAATCCGCGGCCAACGTCTTCGGCGTTGATGCGGAACTCGAAGGAGTGCCCACGTGGTGTGGGATCCTCGGTGATGCTCAGCGGCAACCCGGCCGCGATTCGGAACTGCTCCTGCACAAGGTCGATTCCGGCGGTTTCCTCCGTGATGGGGTGCTCAACCTGGAGGCGTGTGTTGACCTCAAGGAAGGCCACGGCACCATCGGCGGAGACCAGGAACTCTACTGTTCCGGCACCGTAGTAACCGGCCTCGCGGACGATTGCCTTGGAGCCGTCATAGATCTGCTGGCGCTGGGCGTCGCTCAGGAAGGGAGCCGGAGCTTCTTCCACGAGTTTCTGGTGGCGGCGCTGCAGCGAGCAGTCACGCGTTCCCACCACAACCACGTTGCCATGGACATCCGCGATGATCTGGGCCTCTACGTGACGGGGCCGGTCCAGGTACTGTTCCACGAAGCACTCGCCCCGACCGAATGCGGCCACAGCCTCACGAACTGCCGAGTCGAAGGCTTCCTCCACCTCGGCGAGTTCGCGGACTACCTTCAGCCCGCGCCCACCACCGCCAAAAGCAGCCTTGATGGCAAGCGGAAGGCCATGTTGCTCGGCAAAAGCACGGGCTTCAGCGGCAGATGACACCGGTCCGTCGCTGCCTGCCACCAGGGGCGCTCCGGCACGGACGGCGATCTCGCGGGCGGTGATCTTGTTGCCCAACTGACGGATCGACTCCGGCGAGGGGCCTATCCACTCAAGTCCGGCGTCGAGCACTGCCTGCGCGAATTCGGCGTTCTCCGACAGGAAGCCGTATCCGGGGTGGACGGCGTCTGCACCGGACTGCGCGGCAACGGCGAGCAGCTTCCCGATGTTCAAGTACGTCTCAGCGGGCGAGTTTCCGTCCAGGCTGTAGGCTTCGTCGGCGGCGCCAACATGCATGGCGTCGGCGTCAATGTCGGCGTAAACGGCCACCGAGGCAATGCCGGCGTCGTCGCAGGCTCGGGCGACGCGGACGGCAATTTCGCCGCGGTTCGCGATCAGGACCTTGCGCATCAAATACTCACTTCTTCCGGAGTCGTGGTGAAGGGTGTGGTGGCGTCCAGTGAATCCGGTACGAACCGGAAGCGGATACGCCCGCCAATAGGGACTTGGGCGGCACGGTCCAGGTGTTCATCGCAAACCACTCCGATTACCGGATAGCCGCCAGTGATGGGGTGGTCCGCAAGGAACAACACGGGGAGCCCAGCGGGTGGGATCTGGAGTGCTCCGGCCATGGTCCCTTCACTGGGAAGCTCACCTTCGCGCGTGCGTTGGAGCGGTGCTCCGTCCAAACGCATGCCCACCCTGTTGGACTGCGGCGTGACCAACCATTCCTGGCTGCACAATGAATCCAGGGCTTCCTGGCCGAACCAGTCGGCGCGTGGCCCTGGAACTACGTCCAATACCGTGACGCCGGCGCCGGGGAAATCCGGTTGCAGTTCGGGGCTGCCAACCGCGGTGGAGACCGTGGCCTCGCCGATCGGGAGCTCCTGCCCAACCGCCAGTGGGGCCGGTCCAATCCCTGACATCGTGTCCGCCGAGCGGCTGCCCAGAACCTCGGGAACGTCCACTCCGCCACGGATTGCCACGTAGTTTCGGAACCCGGACTCGGGCGCACCCAGGGTTAGCACTTCGCCGTCGAGCAGCGCGAAAGCTGTAGCCATCGGAACGGTCCGCGGCGCGCCCGGCGCGGAGTCGTCGTCGGACTCAACCAACGACGGCGGCTGGACAGTCAGGGTGGTCGGCGCACCTGCCACGGCAATCACTTGGTCGCCGATGGCCTCAACCGTGAGCCCGCCATTGACGGTCTCAATGGCGGCGACCGAGGAGCCATTGCCTACCAGCCGGTTGGCCCGTCGCAGCGACGCCCGGTCCAGGGCACCAGCGGCAGAGACACCCAGCGGGCCAAAGCCTCGACGGCCGAGATCCTGGATGAGGCTCTGTGCGCCCGGGTTGAGGATCCTCACTCCGGACTCAGGGTGGTGCTCCGTTTCAGGTTCGCGCGCCACCGAAGCTCCAGTGGTCACGACGTCGCGGACGGCCCGGTACTGAACCCGGTCGCCGGGCCTCACAAGCGCTGGCTGCGCGCGGTCCAGGTCCCACATCCGTGCGCCGGTCCGGCCAATCAACTGCCAACCGCCCGGTGAACGGCGGGGGTAAACGGCTGAGTACTGACCACCGAGAGCAACGGATCCGGCGGGAACTGCCGTGCGCGGGGAAGACCGGCGAGGGACCGTGAGGGCTTCGTTCTCGCCCACCATGTAGCCGAAACCGGGCGCGAAGCCAGCGAAGGCGACGGTCCAGATCTGGCCTGTGTGCGCGGCAACAACGCCATCCACGCTCAGTCCGGTCAGCTCCGCGACGTCAGCGAGATCGTCGCCGTCGTACACGGTGTCGATGACTACCAGCCCGGAGTCGGTGACCTCCGGCGTGGTGAGTTCCAGCTCCAGCAGCCGCGCACCGATGGCACGTGTGGCTGCCGCTGACTCACCCACCACCATGACCGTTTCCGCGGCGGCGAGTACATCTACCTGGCCGGGAAGCGGGGACTTATAGAGCATGTCCTGCAGGGCGAGCACGTCCTGCAGGCCGTCCAATTCGGCCAGAACGGCACGGGTGCCGACGGGCCTGACGGAGCGAACCCTTTTAGCGGTGGTCGTTTGCATCACGGTTTCCATTTTTAGCTACGCCGCCGGCTGAGCGTGTGTCCCCTGCATCAACCGGATATCTTCCTCCGGCTCGGGGTCACGGCCGAGGAGCATGCCCACGATCGTGACAACAGCCGCGACGAGGATGTACACGGCAATCAGGTACCAGCCACCGCCAGCGGCGCCGTAGAGGGCCGTGAAGATGATGGGTGCAACAGCTCCACCGATCACACCGGCCAGGGTGTAGGCCAGCGAGCTGCCGGCGTACCGGAGTCGCGCCGGGAACTGCTCAGTGATGAAAGCGGCCTGCGGGCCGTACATGAAGGCGTGGAGCGCCAGGCCAATGACGGTGCCCACGGTCAGCATGGCCACTGACTTGCCCTGGATCATCAGGAAGAACAGCGGGATGTAGGCAGCGGTGGCTGCTGCAGCGATGCCGTAGACCCAGCGACGGTTGAAGCGGTCAGTCAGCGCTCCGGCCAGCGGGATCAGGAACAGCTGGAAGGCTGAACCGATCAGGATGGCGGAGAGGACATTGCCCGTGGTCATGCCCAATTGCTTGGTGGCGTAAACGGCGACGAACACAGTGAACAGGGCGTACAGGATGTCGGGGCAAACGCGGGAGAGAGCCGCGGCCACCAACGCCTTGGGTTGCGTGGTGAAGACTTCCTTGATGGGAGCCTTGGGACGGTCGCCCTGGGCCTGGATGGCCTTGAACACCGGGGTTTCTTCCAGCTTGAGGCGGATGACCAGGCCGAAGACCACCAGGAGAGCGGAAGCGAGGAAGGCTACGCGCCAGCCCCAGGAGAGGAATGCTTCGTCGCTGAGGGACGCGGCGAGAATGGCAAGGACGCCGTTGGCCATGAGGTTGCCGGCGGGCGGGCCGATCTGGGCGGCAGAAGACCAGAAGCCGCGCTTGTTCGGGTCACCGAATTCGCTGGACAGCAGCACTGCGCCGCCCCACTCGCCGCCGACGCCGATGCCCTGCGCCAGACGCAGCAGCACAAGGATTGTTGGAGCCGCCACCCCGATGACGGAGTAGTCGGGCAGGGCGCCGATGAGCACTGTTGCCACGCCGATGAGGACGAGCGTGAAGACCAGGACGTACTTGCGGCCGATCTTGTCACCGAGGCGACCAAAGATGACGCCACCGATCGGACGGGCCAGGTAGCCCACCGCGAAAGCTGAGAACGAGAGAAGCAGTGCAACAAACTCGTCATTGCCCGGGAAGAAGATCTTGGGGAACACGAGGGCCGAGGCCACCGAGTAGATGGCGAAGTCGTAGTACTCCAGCGAGGTGCCGGTGAGGCTGGCAACGTACGCCTTGAGCGCGCCGGGCGGTGGCTTCCTTGTCACTGCCTTGGCTGCATTGTTGGTGCTGGTCATGATGTCCTCCGGGGGGATGAGGGATGGTGCGGGGCGCCCGGGATGGGCTAGAGGAACGAGCCGACAGTTACGCCGGCAGCGCCCAGAGCGGACTTCACGGCGGTAGCCATAGCAACGGCTCCGGGTGAGTCACCATGCACGCAGATGCTTTCCGCGCGGATATTCAGGATGGAACCGTCAATGGTCCTCACGGACTGTTCGGTGGCCATCCGCAGGACGTGCTCCGCCACTTCAGCAGGATCGTGAAGCACGGCACCTGGTTGTGAGCGGGAGACGAGTGTTCCATCAGGGTTGTAGGCGCGGTCAGCAAATGCCTCGGCAACGCCCCGAAGACCGGCTTCTTCAGCAAGACGCAGGACTTCGGAACCTGGGAGGCCGAGGATCGGAAGGTTGGGGTCCACCGATTTCACGGCATCGACGACGGCACGCGCCTGAGCGGTGTGCTTGACGATCGCGTTGTAGAGGCCGCCGTGCGGCTTCACGTACTGGACGCGCGCACCTGTGGTGGCCGCCAACGCCTGCAGCGCACCGATTTGGTACACCACGTCATCGGCCAGTTCATGGGGATCGATGTCCATGAAGCGGCGGCCGAATCCGGCGAGGTCGCGGTAGCCAACATGGGCACCAATCACGACGCCGGCCTGTACCGCCTTAGCGCAGGTGCTGCGGATGACGCTGGGGTCGCCGGCGTGGAATCCACACGCAACATTTGCGCTGGAGACGGACTCAAACATGGCAGCGTCATCGCCGAGCGTCCAGCGTCCGAATGACTCTCCGACGTCGCTGTTCAAATCGATGATTGCCATGATGTGATCCCTGCCTCGTGATGTGCGTTACATCCAGCATGCACTATTTCGCAGGATTGTTCAACGATCCAGCGATACCGATTTCCGGCAATCGTGTACTTTTGGTGTCATGGCCAGTGCAGATCAGGAAAAAAGCGAACACCCTGGCTTTGATGGCGCACGCGCACGGGTCCGCCTGAGAGTCCCATCGGTTGCCGAGAGGGTTGCCGAGGAACTGCGCTACCAACTGGCCGAGGGATTCCTGGTTCCCGGTGCCAAACTGACCGAGGCCACCATCGCCGAGGATCTGGGCGTCTCCCGGAACACCGTCCGGGAGGCCTTCGCAGAACTGGCCGGCGAACGGCTCCTCCTCCGTCAGCCCAACAAAGGTGTCTACGTGGCCACCCTTGAAGCCGGCGACATCCACGACGTCTACACCGTCCGCCGGGCCATCGAGGTCAGTTCGATCCGCGCAGGAGGTTCACCCGAGCGCATCGCCGCCGTCAGGGCCGCCGTCGAAGAGGGCAAACGCGCAGCAGCCGCCGACGACAACGAAGGATTGGGCAGCGCCAACCAGCATTTCCACGGAGCAATCGTTGCCCTGGCCGAGAGCAACCGGCTGGACACGATCATGGCGCAGGTCCTGGCCGAGATGCGGCTGTACTTCCACAAGGCCACCATGAACGCGCACTTTTACAGCGACTGGCTCACGGAAAACGAGCAGATCTGCTCAGCGTTGGAAGCCGGCAAACTTGAACGCGCCGGGGACCTTCTCCTGGCCTACCTCAACCGTTCCGAGCAGCAGCAGACCGCCATCCACGGCGCGTAGGCCTGGACCAGCCGTTACCGCTTGCCCTTCTTGCGCGAGCCCTTCCCGCGGCCCTTGTCCGGATTCGGCGCGTAGCGTTGCGCAACGGCAGGCTTCTTGGGGCCACCGCCGCGACGATCAGGCTTGGGCGCCTTTTTCGGCTTCTCCTGCTGGGCCGAGGGCTGGCGTGAACTCTGCGCCGTCCGCCCACGCACGATCCCGATGAATTCCTCCATCACGGGACTGTCCGTGCCAACAAGCCACGCCAAGCCAATCTGAGTCGTAGGAGCACCGGTCAGGCGCCGCATGACAGTGTCTTTGGCATTCAGGTGCCGCGCTACGGACATCGGCAGAATCGCCAGCCCTGCACCGGAGGCAACCACCTGGAGGGCCATGTCCGGCCCACCCATTTCCTCGATGTCGAGGAAGTTTTCCTCGGACAGGTCCTCGAGGGCCACCTCTTCAAACACCGAGATCTCGTGGCCTTTGGGAGCAACCACCACGGGCTGCTCTTCGTAGAGGGGGATGACGTTTAAGCCTTCGCGGTCCACGGGCAACCGGACAAAACTCAGGTCGGCGGAACCGTCACGTAGCACCGAGACCTGCGCGTCGTCGTCGGACATGAAGGAGTGCAACGGATAGTCCGGCATCCGTTCTTCCCACCGCCGGATCCATTTCCCAGGCGTCACACCCGCAACATAGGCGAAGCGGAGGCCGGCTAGGGGTTCGGTTGATTCGGTGGATTCTTCTGCGGCTGGCACACACTCACAGTACCGGCCAGATACCCTTGAAGCATGACGTCCTCGAACTCCCAGTCCATGAAGCCGGCAACAGTTGCCAAGAAACTCGGCATCTACCTGCCCGCGACACCCCAGGAGTTCCAGGATTCGTCCATCTCCCGCGACGAATTCGCCGAACTCCAGGCCAACCCGCCGGAGTGGCTCGCTGAACTGCGCCGCAACGGCCCGCACCCGCGCCCCGTCGTAGCGCAGAAACTGAACGTCTCCATCAGCGGCCTCGCCCGCGGCGGCGTTGAGGATGCACTCACGACGGCGGAAATCACCGAACTGCTGCAGGCTCCCCCGCAGTGGCTGGTCACCGAGCGCGCCACACACGCGGCGGTCCGGTCTGAAGCGCAGCGCGTCAAGGATGAAGCTGCCAAGAAGGCCGCCACCAAGGAAGCCAAGGACAACGCCGCCGCCAAGCGCGACGCCCCGAAGACGTCCAAGCGGGACCACGCGTAGCTATAACTGAGCTGTGGCCGGGACCTTCGTCCCGGCCACAGTTGTTTAACCAGTCCCGCTGCCTGGCTAGTCCTGGTGGAGCTGAATGAAGTTGCCGCAACCGTCGTCGAAGACTGCGCTGACGCCGGAGGGATCCTCGGAGGGTTCACCTTGGAACGTCACGCCGGCGGCCAGCAAGCGCTCATACTCGGCCTGGACATCGGGCACGCCGAAGGTGATGGCAGCCAGGCCGGACTCATGAAGGGCGTTCATGTAGTTCGAGGCGATGGGGTTGTCACTTGGTTCCAGCAGCAGACCGGGCGAAGTGCTGTTCTCCGCGCCGGGATCCTTGATGATGAACAGGTTGTACTCAGGCATGGCCATCAAGGTCTCGAAGCCAAGGGTCTCCGTATAGAAGACGTGGGCCGCCGCTGGGTCCTTGACGTGGATGCTGCACATTTTCAGTCTCATGATGCCAAGGCTACGCCGACGGTATGACAGGGTGACCCCTCGCGCGTTCGCCGGGGCTGGCGCATACTGAATTCAAAGCAGCGTGATGTCGCCTGGAGGTGGTCCGATGCCCGCCATGATGCTTCTGTGGGGTGTAGCTCTGGTTCTCGCAACCGCGGCTACGACGTATGTCCTGCACAGGAAAATGACCTACGGCCGTGGCCCGGAGCCGGACGGCGTCTTCTGGGATTTGTTCGGCGGCTTGGTGGTGATTGCACCCGCCATTTTGGTCCCAACAGTGCAATGGCCTCCGGCCGGGCTCATCATGGTCCTGGTCGCCATCGTTACTGCGGCAGGAACCTTGGGAAGTATCCGCAAGGTGGAACGGATCCACGCAGCCGAGCCCCGGCGTCGTGCAGGTTTTGCGGACGATGCCGCCCGCCACGAAAACGTCCTGGCGCACTGGCGTCGCTACGAACTGGACCCAGCGCAGGCCATCGATTTTCCGGCCATGACGGACGTTCGGACCGCGGAAACGGCGGCGCTCACCCGGGCCATGCGGGAAGCCGAATACTGCAGGGTGACAGCTGGAACTGACTACCGGGCCGCCGTCGAGCACCTTGCCCAGGCCCTGGTTGAGGCCGAGCGGGCCGCAGGCGTCCCCACGGCGGCACTGGCTACGCCCGGGTCAGCACCTTGCCCTTGAAGAACTCGGGCCGCAGCCGGTACATCACCAGCATGACCACTACGCCCAGCAGGATCACGCCCATTCCCAGGACGAACACCAGGCCCACGCCGCCCACGGACGAGCCCGAGCCGTACTCCGGGTCCATGGAATCGAGAGCCGTCTTCACGAACATGACCAGCAGGATCACACCGCCAACGAGCGGTGCAAGGAACTTGAAGAAGAACGCCCGCGCACCGCGGAAAGCCTCGGCCCGGAAGAACCAGACGCAGGCCAGCGCGGTGATGCCGTAGTAGAAGCAGATCATCATGCCCAGGGCGGTGATGGTGTCCCACAGTGCATTCTCGGAGACGGTCCGGGTGATCACATAGAAGGCGGCAGCGGCAATCGCGGCGGCGATCGTGGCGAAGCTGGGCGACTTGTAGGTGGGGCTGATCTTGCCGAACTTGGGCGAGATGGCGCGGTAGTGACCCATGGCCAGCATGGTGCGGGCGGGGGAAACGAACGTCGACTGCAACGATGCGGCCGAGCTGCTCAGGATGGCCAGCGACATGAGAATCGCGAACGGGCCCATCACCGGACCTGCCAGCACGGCGAAGATGCTGGACTGGTTCTCCGGGTTGCCGGCACCCAGCCCCGTCTCGCCAACACCGGCGAAGGACAGGGTGGCCAGCGCGACAGTCATGTAGATGATCACGATGACCAGCACGGTGATGGTCGCTGCGCGGCCCGGGGTCTTCTCCGGGTTCTTGGTTTCCTCGTTCATGGTCAGGGTGACGTCCCAGCCCCAGTAAATGAAGATCGAGAGCGATACACCCGCGGCGAACTGCGAGAACGAGTCCACCGCGAAGGGGTTGAACCAGTCGGGCGAGATGGCGGTGGCATCGAAAGCCGTCCCGTTTGCCACGTGGGCGAATGCTGAGACCGCGAACCAGCCCAGGACCAACAGTTGGAAGGCCACCAGCACGTACTGGACGCCCTTGGTTGTTTCCATGCCGCGGTAGGAAATCCAACAGGCCAGGGCAATGAACACCAGCGTGGTGGCGATGTTCAGCGGCAGGATCTTGCTGAGCTCACCCAACTCCGGGTTGCTGAAAATCTGGGCGAGCATCAAGTAGAAGAAGTCCACCGCCACGGCCGCAAGGTTGGAGAGCACAATGATCGTGGCCGCGATCAGCCCCCAACCACCCATCCAACCAATCCAAGGACCAAAGGCGCGCGTCGCCCACGTGAAGGAGGTGCCGGCGTCGGGCATTGCGTTGTTCAGTTCGCGGTAGCCAAGTGCCACCAGCAACATCGGGATGAATCCCACCAGGAAGATGGCAGGCAGGTGCACGCCTACCTCGGACACTGTGGGGCCAAGGGCCGCGGTAAGGGTATAGGCGGGAGCGATGCAGGAAACGCCGATCACGACGGCGCCGATCAGGCCCACCGATCCGGCTTTCAGCCCCTTTTCACTTAGGGATGATTCTTTCGACTGGACCGTCTTTGGTGCAGTTGACATGGTTTTGCCTCTCAGGCGATTTCTAGGAGCTTTGTCGCGTGTAGTCGCGGGGGACCACGATCATGGGAACGGGAAGGGCACGCAGGATCCGGTTTGCGGTGGTGCCCAGGAAGGTGGCCCGCTGCTGGGCCAGGCGGCTGGATCCGATCAGCAGGATTTCGCCGTCTTCCCAGTCGAGTCGGTCAACGGCTTCTTCGATGGTGCGGCCCTGCGCGACGACGATCTCCGGTTCAGGCACATCTGCCGCGTCAGCGGAACCGGTCGCATCGGCGGAACCGGAACTTCCGACGGCGGCAAGCCGGTCGGCGGCATGCACCCAGGCGGCGTCGGCCAACCCAGGCGAGTTACCGCCGTCGAGCGCCAACAGGGAGACGAGCCGCAGCGGGAGGCCCCGGTCGCGGGCTGACTCGACGGCGACGTCGAGCAGTTCGTCAGCGCCCGGGCGCGTCCCGAAACCGCAGCTCAAGCGGGTGATCGGCTCCGTGCGGTGGTAACCCTGGGGCGCCAAAGCGACCGGAACGGGCGACGAATGGAGCAGCGAACCTGCCACGGAACCGATCGTGAAGCGCTTGAAAAGACCGCTGTTGGTGGCGCCAATCACCAGCACCGCGGCGTCCATTTCCACGGCGGCATCGATCAGGGCCTGCGCCTCTGAATCGCCGCGGCGGATGTGGGCGCGTGCAGTGACGTCGTCCGGAACCAGCGCGAGTCCCTCGTCCAGCCAGCGCTGTGCTTGCTCGTTGAGGATGTCGTTGTAGCCGGCCTCAGGCGGGTAGACGGCGTTGAATGGGGAGTCTTCCGGGACCACCAGGACCAGGTCCAGGCTGACATCGTGGTTCCGGGCCAGCGCGACGGCAAGGTGAACGGCGTCGTGCCCCCTCGCATTGGCGGTGTAGCCCACTACGTAGCGCATGGTGGTCCTTTCCTGGTGGTGCTGAAACCGGCTTGGTGCTTAAACAGTGGAGCCGGCAGGCCGGGGATGGAGCTCCCCCGGCCTGCCGGTTTGGTGCTGATCGCGTTAGGCGACAGGTACAGCAGTCAGCTTGTTAGCCTCAACAATGCGGGCGGCGGTTGCCTGGCCCATGCGGACCGCGCCATCCACGTGCTGGTAGCCCTCGGCTGCGAGGTCGGACGAGGACCAGTAGATCGGTCCAACGTTCGCGTGCTGGTCCTTGCCGTAGCGGTGCAGTCCGCCGAGGTCGTAGCTGGATGCGTAGGCGCCGCGGGTCCATTCTTCGGAACCCCAGTCGGACTCGTAGTAGACCTCGGGAGTGAGGGCCTTCTCACCCAGGAAGCCGGCGATGGACTCAAGGATGGCCTTCTTGCGGTCCTCGGCGCTGAGCTCGAAGACGGCGTCGGCCTTTTCGTCGGAGACGAAGCCCACCAGGGTGCCGCGGGAATCGCCGTGGTTGGTGTTGTCGTAGACCTCCTGGACCAGTGCGCCCGCGCTGAAGCCCGTGCCGGAGAGGCCTTCTTCGCGCCAGAACGGCGTGTCGTAAACGGCGTGGACCTTGATAACCAGGCCCAGGGACTGGTGCTGGTGCATCTGGTGCTGGCGGCGGGGCAGCGGCGGTTCGAAGGAGACACGGGAGTACAGGTTCGGCGGGACGGCCATGATCACGAAGCGCGCGTTGACGGTTGCCTGCTCTGAGATGACCGTGACGTTGTTGTCGGACCACTTGATGGTGCGAACCGGGCTGTTAAGGACGACGTCGTCGCCCAGCTCAGCTGCCTGCAGCAACGAAACCTGCTGCATGCCGCCGATGACGCGCTTGTCCAGGATGAAGTCTTCGTCGGTCAGGTGGCTGAAGGATCCGGCGGAGGCGGCCATGAGCACTGCCTGGAGTGCGGAGAATGCGTGTGCAGGCTTGGTGAGCATGCCACCGGCGATGAAGAGGCCAATGTTGTTGCAGGCTTCCTCGTCGTTGGAGTTCTGGCGGAGCCAGTGGTGGAAGGAGATGGTGTCCAGCTCCCGGGCCTTGGGGTGTGCCCAGGGCTCGGTCGGTCCAATCTCGGCGGCGAGTCCGTCCAGGATGGCGACGAGCTTATCCATCTCGGCTTTGGTGGTCTCGTTCACCGGGAAAGTGTCACCGGTGTACTGCGTGCGCTTGCCGTCTTCGCCGATGTAGACGGATTCACCGTCGCGGTAGCGCGAGTACATTTTCAGTCCGAGCTCGTCCAGCAGCTCCATGAGGACCGTCTGGTCCGGAGAAACCCATTGGCCGCCGATCTCCAGCATTGCACCGTCGATGGTGTCGGTCCAGGTGCGGCCGCCCACGCGGTCGCGTGCTTCGAGCACAGCAACGCTGAGTCCGGCCTTTTTCAATTCGCGTGCCGCCGTCAACCCTGACGGCCCGGCACCGACGATCACAACGTCGCGATCAAGATTCTGCATGATGTCCTCTCCGTGGCCGTCCGTGGTGGCTGACCAGTAAATGAATGGCGTTCATTTATATCCATACTAGCGTTGGAGTCGGCCGGTGTGAAGGCCCGGTGGAATAATGCTGGGGACACAGGCAGCAGAAAGGCCTCCGATGCCCGAACCGACCCCCGCCCCTTCGGCCACTTCCGCCGGCCCGGTACGCCGCCGCGCCGGCAGGCCGACTGCGGCGATCCTTGACCAGGACGGCATCACGACGGCGGCGCTTGAGTTGATCAGCAGCAAGGGTTACGACGGACTCACCATGGCTGCCCTGGCACGCTCCCTCGGCGTCGCGCCTTCCGCCCTCTACAACCATGTGGCCTCCAAGGATGACGTTTTGCTGTTGGTGGAGGACCACTTGGCAGCAATGGTGGATGTGACTGCTTTCGGGGTGGAGCCGTGGGATGCCGCTGTACGTCGCTGGGCCTGGTCCTACCGCGACGTTTTCTCGGAGCATACGCCGCTGATCCCCGTCATTGCAGTACTTCCGGTGGCAAATGCGCCCAAGACTTTGGCGATGTACGAGGCCGTGACCGCAGGCTTCCGCGACGCCGGGTTCCCGGAAGAGAAAATCATCTCGGCAATCGTCGCTTTGGAGGCATTTGTTTTCGGGGCGGCCTACGACGTCACCGCGCCGGATGACATCTTCGACGCCGGCAGCCTCGCCGATCGGGTCCCCAACTTCACGGCCGCTGTGGACCGGTTGGCTCTTGAACGGCATGCGCGCCCGACTGACGTCGCGTTCAGCTTGGGACTTGAGGCGCTGATTACGGGGTTCGGGGCGCTGCGGGGGTAGTTGCCTTTGGTTCGAGGCTGTGGAATCGGTGGTGCATGTGGCTTCGAACTCGGCCACCATGCCCAGACGTTGAACAGCAGCTTTCCCACCGGATCGTGCGGGTCGTAGACGCTCCCACCGAAGTTGAGGGCCACCGCCCAACGGGCGCTGACCGGCTTTTTCCATTCGCCTATTGCCGGAGTTCTTCGGAGCGATGGTGGGTTGGATTGGCTGCCCCGCCCCTGTTGCACCACGGCGGCCTGAACTTGGTCTTCATTGTGTCCGGCCGTGTCGTTTGTCAGGCCCCGATAGCGGCGATGGCGTAGTGGGCGATGCGGAGGAGGTCCTCTTTGCTGGCGCCGTCGCGGGCTTGCTGGCTCATTCCTTGTAGTGTCGCTCCGACGAAGGCTGCCATTGCGTGGGTGTCGGTGCTTTGGGGGATCCGGCCTGCTTCGCGATCCCCGGTCAGTGCCTCTGCCATGGCCAGGATGTTGTCGTTGCGCATTTTGGACAGCCGTTCTGCGACGTGGCGGTTCGCGGAGGTCACCGCGACGGCGGAGCTGATCACCAGACAGCCGCCCGGGAACGTCTTGGACGGGTAGTGGTCGGCGGCTTCCATGAGCAGCCGCCGCATAAGTTTCAGCCCGGAGTCTTCTTCTGCGAAGGCGATGGACATGAAGCTTCCGTGGGTGGCGTTGTAGTGATCCACAACGGAGAAGAAGAGGTCTTCCTTGGAGCCAAAGGCCTTATAAAGGCTGGGCGGATTGATGCCCATGGCCTTCGTGAGCTCCGCAAGTGAGGTGCCCTCGTATCCGCTGTCCCAGAAGACCAAAGTGGCGGCTTCCAAGGCATCATCGATATTGAATTTCCGCCCTTGGCCTGCTTTTCCTGACATCGTCGTCCTCTCGTCGTTCCTCTCAAGAAGAGCCCCCAGCAGCAGGCATCTATTCCCGCCGCCTCCACGAGAGTGGTTTTTCATAATGTGGTCAGCGCCACACATATGTTTTCGAAATCTTTCTTGTAGTGATCGCTAAACGTATGTAAGTATCTCATTCATGAGCGAAACACACAAAGACCACATCGCCGTCGTGACCGGAGCCAGCCGAGGGATCGGCGCGGCAATCTCCTCCCGCCTTGCCACCGCAGGCTTGACTATTGCTGTCCACTACGGACAGGACGGGAAGGCGGCTGCGGAAGTAGCGGCCTCCATCGAAGCCGCCGGAGGAAAGGCTTTCCCTTTCCAGGCAGATCTCGGGACCGATACCGCGGCCCAGGATTTTTGGGCCTCCTATGACAAAGCCGCTGCCGAAGCCGGTGTCTTGAACCAGCCCATTCACGTTCTCGTGAACAATGCCGGGGTCACCTTGCGGGGGGCCATCGAGGACTTTAGCCGGGAAGATTTCCTTACCCAGCAGGCCATCAACGTCAATGCGCCCTACTTCATCGTCAAGGAAGGGCTGCCCCGGATCGCAGACGGGGGACGCATCATCAACATCTCCTCCGGCGTCACCCGCATAGCTTTTCCGGAAATCATTGGATACGCCCTCACTAAGGGCGCCATTGAAGCCTTCACCCTGACCCTCGCCAAACACCTCGGGCCCAGGGAAATCACCGTGAACTCGGTCGCCCCGGGTGTCGTTGACACCGACATCAATGCTGGTTGGCTCCGCGGCAACGAAGAAGCCCAGGCCGGGGTAGCTGCCAGCAGTGCCCTGGGCCGCGTGGGCCAGCCCGACGATATTGCGAGCATCGTGACTTTCCTTGCCTCCGACGAAGCGCGTTGGATCACGGGGCAGAAGATCGATGCCACCGGTGGCACCAACCTCTAACTCACCGCACTATCTGGACGCTTACCGCGTCCTGAAGCGTCACATCCGCACAGGGCCCAACCTAGGCCTGACTCGCATCACATCCAGGGGGAATCATGAACAGTGCCCAAATTCGTGGCATTGACCATTTCGGTCTCACTATCAGATCGCTTCGCCAAGCGATCCACGACCTTCGGAACGCCCTTGGCGCTGAGGTCTGCTACGTAGAGGGCCCGATCACTGATCGGGAACCCGGTTGGATGGCGGCGAAACTGGGAGCCCGGGGAACCTGCTCATTGACGGTGGCCGCAATGAATGTTCGCGGTATCAACCTCGAACTTTTCGAATACGTCGGCGCCGAACGCCGCTCCTGGGACACTCCTCCGGGAGCGGCGGGCAGCTTCTTCCTCATTTTCCAGACCCCGAACCCTGACCGCGTGATCGCCAGGCTTTACAACGAGAACGCGACAATCCGCCCCATCGAGCACCCGATCAACGGGTATGAGGTAGCACTGCCTTCCGGGATCAATCTGGCAATCCAGTACAGACCAGTGCAGCGTCTCCTCGGAGCAGTTGCGCTGAGCCGGTACGACTTCGCGACGGCCCAGCACGAACTCACATCCACGCTCGGTTTCAGCCAACAGGAGGCCACCACCGCATTCGGGGCCACCGGTTACCTCTTCGCCAGCGACCATGGACTGCCAGTCGCAGTACTCCATGGGAACTCTCCTTCACCCCGGCCAGCCAACAGCGACCTGGGCGGCCATCACGTAGCGTTCCACGCCGACCACGTGGACAAGACGGTCAACTCCATTCGGAACATCAGCGGCTACACCACTTTGGGTGAACCCGAGACCATCATTGACGGACCCATCGCAGGAGACAGGTGGGTGTACCTCAACTCTCCATTCGGGCTCCAACTCGAGATCATCAACATGCCCGACGGCACCCTGCCCTATGAAAGGGACGCTGCTGCGCTCCGGACCCCCATCGCGATCGGAGCGTTCTCTTGAGCCACACCGCCTCCCGCCGGTCGATGCTCAGCGCAAGCGGCGCACTGCTGGGCGCTATCGCCCTGAGCGGTGTGCCAGCGCGCGCCCAAGCCGCCGAGCCCCAAACCCGTACCAGGGGCTATCAAGTCATCACCTCTGTCTCCGAACAGTTCGATGCCCTGCAACAAGGCACGAACCTGAGGTGGAAAGGTGAAGCCGAGCGCATCGCCTTCCCACGCACGGCAGCCGAGGTCGCCGAAGAACTTCGCGCCGTCCTGCGGCTGGGACTGCGTCCTTCTGCCCGCAGCGGAGGGCACTGCTACGAAGGATTCGTCGCCAACCCGGCCGTGAAATCCATCATCGACCTTTCCGCCATGGACCAAGTCCGCTGGGACCCGGAGATGAATGCCTTCGAGGTAGGAGCCGGCGCGCAACTCGGGCTGGTCTATCAACTGCTCTACAAGCAATGGGGCGTCTACGTTCCCGCAGGGAACTGCCCCACTGTTGCTGCCGGCGGCCACATCGCCGGCGGCGGTTACGGATCAATGAACCGCCGCGACGGCCTCGTCGTTGACCACCTCCTCGCCGTTGAAGCCGTTCACGTCCGCAAGGACGGTTCCGTCGCGATCAGTCGCGGCACCCGGGACCCGAAGGACCGACACCACGAACTGTGGTGGGCCTACACGGGCGGTGGGGGCGGGAACTTTGGCATCGCGACCCGGTACTGGCTTCGCAGCCCCTCAGCCACGGAGAACCGGCCGGAAAAGGCCTTGCCTTCACCTCCGCGTCATGTCTGGCTCAGCACTGTGTCCTGGTCCTGGGCTGACATCGATGAAGCAGCATTTACCCGGCTGCTGAACAACCACGGCCAATGGCACGAAAGAAACGCAGCCCCCGGAACCCCGGAAGCAAACCTTTTCGCCCAACTGAAAACCTGGCACCGTTCCAACGGTTTTATCACCATGGACACCATCGTTGACGCAGCAACCCCTGATGCTGAAGGTGTCCTGGACCGCTACCTGACAGCCGTGTCGGAGGGAGTGCCCGCGGCGAATGTCACCCAGCGCCGAATCGTGCCGTGGATGCAGGCCACGCAATGGACCGGGTTCACCGGACCCGACTCCACCCGCCGGTTCAAAGGTAAGTCAGCGTACCTGCGTCGTACATTCACACCCGAGGCGATCGCCGCTGCCTACCGCGGCCTGAACGATCCAAGGATCGCCAACCCGGGAGCGCTGCTGATGATTGCCTCCTACGGAGGTGCCGTTAACAGCGTCGCCCCGGACGCGACAGCCGTCCCCCAACGGGACTCCATCATCAAATTCCAAGTGGTCTCCATCTGGGACAACCCCGAAGATGACCAAGCCAACGTCACCTGGACCCGCAACACCTACCAGGGCATGTTCGCCTCCACCGGAGGAGTCCCTCCCCTGAACTCCACAGCAGATGGTGCCTTCGTAAATTACGCAGACACGGACCTGGACGACAGCGCCTGGAACACCTCCGGACTAACTTCGTTCGACCTTTACTACAAGGGCAACCTGCCACGCCTCAAACACGCACGCGCCGCCTACGACCCGAAGGGAGTGTTCTCCCATGCCCAAAGCATCCCTCTTGCCTGAACCAACCGGCACGCTTCCGGTAACTGCACGCCGCCTTGACGCCCTGACGGGACTCCGCTTCTACGCCGCGCTGCTCGTTTTCGCCTTCCACATCAGCCTGAGTCGCTTTTACCTCGGCGATTCGGACATAGTTGAACCGCTGCAGTTCATCCTCAAGAACGGTGGATGGTTCGGCGTCACGTTCTTCTTCATTCTCTCCGGGTTCGTCCTCATGTGGTCTGCCCGCGCCGGGGACACTCCCGGACGGTTCATCTGGCGACGAATCGCCAAGATCGTCCCGAACCATGCCGTGACCTTCTTCCTCGCTCTGGCCATCGGAGGGCTCGGGGCCTCCACGATCGGTGAAGCGGTCGCCAACCTCCTGCTGATCCACGCCTGGATACCGGCCGACACCGCCTTCTTCAGCATCAACCACCCCAGCTGGTCGCTCTCAGCCGAACTTTTCTTCTACCTCGCGTTCCCTTTTGTGCTGCCACTGGTGAACCGCATCCCACGGCACAGCCTCGTCCTCATCGGCACCGCACTGATAGGACTGATCACTCTGGCACCGCTGGCCGCCGGGCTGCTCCCCGCCGGGGAACTCTTCGGTCCCAACCATGCCCAATCGCCACTGTTCGGCGCATCCATCCCGCAAATCTGGGCCGTCTACGCACTGCCACCGGTCAGGCTCCTCGAATTCGCCCTGGGCATGCTCGCAGCCCGGACCGTCCGCGAGAGAATCCTTCCTACCATCCCGCTGGGGCCAGCCCTTCTGGTCGCGGCGCTCGGCTACGGGGGGTCCCTCTTCCTCCCCATTACCTGGCAAATGGACGCCGCCTACGTCATTCCCGTGCTGCTGCTTGTCATCGCCGCAGCGCAAGATACCTCCCCACCGGGGATCTTCGCTTCCCCCGCAGCGGTCCGCCTGGGCGAATTGTCCTTCGCGTTCTACATGGTCCACGACATCGTCCTGACCCTGACCCGCTCCATCGTCGGGTCGGCGGCGCTGCAGCCCTTGCCGGCAGCCTTAACCATTCTTGCCGCCTTCGTGCTCAGCCTCGGCTGCGCCTACCTGCTCTGGCGGCTGGTTGAAGTCCCGGCCAACAACGCACTGCGTTCCCGCAACCCCTTCTCCGCACGACCCACCATCTCCCGAGAGGCCTGAAATGACTACCATCAACCGCGCATGGACCGTCTCCGCCCAGCAGGACGTCCAATACCGGGTAGAAACCACCTTTGACATCCTTGACCCGGCCAACCCGACTTTGGTCGATGGAGAGCACGGCTCACGACGACTCATCGTCACCGACACCACCGTCAATGATCTCTACGGCGAGAGGATCCGCGCCTACGCCGCAGCGAACCTCTCCGAATACAAGATCCTGGTATTGCCCCATGGCGAAACGAACAAACGCTGGAGCGCAGTAGAAACCGTCCTCGAAGCCATCGAAACCTTCAAGCTCGACCGCCGTCGTGAACCCGTGATCGCCATCGGGGGCGGAGTCCTCACCGACATCGTAGGATTCGCCTGCAGCATTTACCGCCGCAACACCCCTTTCGTCAGAGTCCCCACCACTCTGATCGGAATCGTTGATGCAAGCGTCGGAGTCAAGACCGGAGTGAACTTCCAGACCGGCAAAAACAAAATCGGCACCTACTTCGCCGCGTCCCGCAACCTCCTCGACACCTCCTTCCTCAGCTCCCTCGAGCAGCGCCACGTCTCCAACGGACTCGCGGAGATTCTCAAAATCGCTCTGGTTAAGGACGAAGAACTGTTCGCCCTGCTCGAAGAGCACGGCGCGGCTGCACTGGCCGGCCGGTTCCAACAGCACACCGAGGCCCAACAACAAATCATCGACAAAGCCATCAGCGGGATGCTGGAAGAGCTGGAACCCAACCTCTGGGAACAGACCCTGGAACGTTTGGTCGACTACGGCCACACCTTCTCCCCCACCGTGGAAATGACCGCCTTACCTGAACTGCTTCACGGTGAAGCCGTCTGCCTGGACATGGCCCTCACCACCGCCATCAGCGTCCACCGGGGTCTGGTAACCCCGGACGAAGCCAGCCGGATATTCAGGGTCATGCGCACACTTGGTTTGCCTGTCACCCACCCCTCCATGAGTGTCGATGTCCTGGTCCAGGCACTCATCGATACAACCCGCCACCGCAATGGACTCCAGCGCCTGCCTCTGCCCACCGGGATCGGCGCGGCTATCTTCGTCAACGACCTCACACCCCTCGACATCGAAGCAGCACTAAACATCCTCACCGGCGCCGATAACAGGGACCTGGAAAGGTCGGCGGCATGAACACCCCCACCAAAGCGCCTCCACGGCCCCGCACCCCCCACGGCCACGCCACGGTCCTTGGCGTCCACGGCGCCGCAGGCACCACCGGATGGAAGGCCTTCTATACCCGACGCGAGCTCGAATCAGCGACAGAAGCCGTGGAATGGGCTACTCTCCCGCCGGGTGGGGTCAGCGGTGAACACCGCCACACGCGTACCGAGGAAATCTATTTGATTCTGGAGGGAACGGGTGAGTTTTTCCTTAATGGCACAGCGCATAAGGTCAGCCCCGGGACCCTCGCCTTGACGACACCGGGGAACACCCACGGCCTGCGAAACACCGGCTCGACGACGCTGAACTGGTGGGTCATTGAAACCCTCACACCACACACCCAGAGCTGCCTCGAAGGCAGCCACCGCACAGAAAGGCCGCCCATGCCTGCCCGGATCCATGACCTCCATGCAACCCCCAGCGTCGACACACAAGGGACCTTTGACGGGCCATTGGCCGCCATCGAACGGCACACCCTCACTCCAGAACAAAACATGAAGTTCGGAAAGCCCGGCGCCGAAATCGCTGGCTTCCTGAACACCGGCAGTGCCACACTTTCATTCGCTGACACGACCGCCACCATCGATGCACCAGCATCGTTCCTGGTGCCCAACGGATCGCCTGCCGTGCTGACAGCAACCTCCAACGTGGAATTGTTTGCCGTAGAGCTCAGGACCCCCGGCTCATGATCATCACCACACCGGACCCGGCAGATTACTGGAGCTGCTTGATCCGCCGCGGAATGCTTCACAGCGAAACGGAAGCCATCGAGCACTGGAGGCTGGCCCCTCAGCAAAGCCTGGCCCTGGGCGAGCAAGGCGTGCACGAAGCGTTCATCATTCTCTCAGGTCAGGCGGACATCGAAGGCAGGAAGCTGTCAGCGGGGTCCGTGCTGCTTGCGCCAGCTCAAGAGCAGGGAACGCTGCGGGCCGAGACGGAAACTATCCTGCTAAGCGTCAGGACCTACCCTCAGACGGTCACCAGCAACCTCCCGCCCAGAGTTCCCGAGCTACCCGAAAGTGAACGTGCCATCTGAAACGCGAAGGGCAGGGCAGCTCACCGCCTGGGCCCTGCCCTTCGCACTCTTTTTCGCCGTCACAGTCGAGATGGCCCCCACCGGTGCGCTGGAACACATCGCCAGGGCCTTTGGTTCAGACATTGGAACGGCCGCCGCCGGTTCGAGTCTCTACGCCTTCAGCACCGCGCTGTTTGCGCTTCCGCTTTCAGCCCTGGCCCAACGATTCAATCTCCGCAAGACAGCAATCCTCACCGCCGGCATCTTCGCAGTCCTAGGCCTCGCCACCAGCGCTGCCCCTGACATGTCCACTTATCTGGTCCTCCGAACAATCCAAGGAGCCGCCCACGGCGCGTTCTTCCCCCTGGTCCTGGCCCTGGCAGCCGCGGCCTCACCAACCAACACCGGCAAAGCAACCGCCAGGGTACTCCTGGGTAACGGCTGTGCCCTCGCCCTCGGCGTACCGGCTGCCGAGGCGCTAAGCTCCATCGACTGGCGGATCCCCCTTGCCTTGGCGTCCTGCGGCGTCTTCGCAGCCATGATCTGCGCGCCCCGACCACAACCAAGTCCTCCACAGGCAGAGCTCGCCATGAAGGCAGGATCGAAGGGCAGTTTTGTGCCCATAGCTCTCATCCTTGCCGTGGCACTGGCTGGACACTTCTCGTACTACACGTTCCTCGCACCCATGGCCACCCACGCGGGAACCCAACCGTCCCTTGTCCTTGCGGTTTACGGAGGAGCCGTCATCATCGCGACAGCACTCTCCGGGCGCCTGGCCGGGAAAAGACGACTGCAACGAGCGTTTATCGTCATGGTTGCCGAAGCTGCCATCCTCGCTGGTGCCGCCCTGCTCGCAGGACCCGTCCTGGTGTTCACAACTGCAGCCATGGCAGGAACCTGCTTCGGTTTGCTACCCACCCTCATGCAGTCAGAAATCCTCGACCGCTCGCGCGGAAACCAGACCATGGCCTCCGGAGCCGCAGTAGTCGCGTTCAACGCAGGAATCGCCGCCGGATCCGCCGGCGGAGCAGCACTGGTGGGCACCTCCGTCCAGTCCCCCGCGCTCGTCGGCTCATGCCTTCTCGGCTTCGCCGCCATCATGCTGGCCTTCGTCCACAACAGATTTAGGGCAAAACAGCCGGAGACTTTGCCTAAAGCAGCCGTTCACTGATCGCCTCGTGTCCCACTTCCTTAGTTGTGGGGCAGCCGCGTCCGCTGGCACGGACGAAAGCCCCGGACCACTTTCCTCAAATCGAAGGGCCCCTCCCAGCAATAACGAGAACGGCCCCGGGGAACAGATGGGTCTGCGAAGCCTCGGCAGTCGCCACCACAACCCCCACACTCTTGTAGTACAAGTGCATAACTTGTATCCTAAGTGGCAGGCAAGGATGCCGCACCCACGAGGAGAACCATGAGCACCGTAGATCTGATCCGCCACGTCAAGCTGTCCACGGCACGTTTGCCCCTCACCGTACCTATCAGCGATGCGAAAGTCTTCACCGGCAGGCAGAAGCCCATGACCGAAGTGGTGTTCCTGTTCGCCGAGATCACCACGGAACAGGGCCACAGCGGCATCGGCTTCAGCTACTCCAAGCGCGCTGGCGGGCCCGCGCAGTACGCCCATGCCAAGGAAGTCGCAGAGGGCATCATCGGCGAGGATCCCAATGACATCGGCAAGATCTATACCAAGCTCCTCTGGGCCGGTGCCTCCGTGGGCCGGTCCGGCGTGGCAACCCAGGCCCTGGCGGCCATCGACATCGCGCTCTACGACCTCAAGGCCAAGCGTGCCGGGCTCCCTCTTGCCAAGCTGTTGGGTTCCTACCGCGACTCCGTGCAGACCTACAACACCTCAGGCGGCTTCCTCAACGCCACCCTGGAAGAGGTCAAGGAACGCGCCACTCAGTCCATCAACGACGGCATCGGCGGCATCAAGATCAAGGTTGGCCTGCCCGACTCCAAGGAGGACCTGCGCCGAGTGGCCGGAGTCCGCGAGCACATCGGCTGGGACGTCCCGCTCATGGTGGACGCAAACCAGCAATGGGACCGCGCCACAGCGCTGCGCATGGGCCGCCAGCTCGAGGAATTCAACCTCGTCTGGATCGAAGAACCTTTGGACGCCTACGACTTCGAAGGCCACGCGCACCTGGCCCAGGTCCTGGATACGCCCATCGCCACCGGTGAGATGCTCGCGTCCGTCGCGGAACACAAGGGCCTCATCAACGCCAACAGCTGCGACATCATCCAGCCGGATGCTCCGCGCGTTGGCGGTATCACCCAGTTCCTGCGGCTCGCGGCCCTGGCGGATGAACGCGGACTCGGCCTGGCACCGCACTTCGCCATGGAAATCCACCTCCACTTGGCTGCCGCTTACCCGCGTGAGCCCTGGGTGGAGCACTTCGACTGGCTGGACCCCCTGTTCGAGGAACGCCTGGAGACCAAGAACGGCCGCATGATCGTCCCGGACCGCCCCGGACTGGGCGTCACCCTCAGCGGGCAGGCCCGCGCCTGGACCACGGAGTCAGTGGAGTTCGGCGCGTAATCTTGAACCCATGAGCCGAAACCTGACCGCGGATCTCGCCGCCGACCTTCGCAACCGCATCGTCGACGGCGCCATCCAGCCAGGTGAGAAGCTCCCCAGCGAAAACACCCTCATCAGCGAGTTCGGGGTGAGCCGGACCGTGGTCCGCTCGGCGCTGACCCGCTTGCAGGCCGAGGGTCTCGTGGAAACCGAACGTGGGCGGGGCAGCTTCGCGCTGACTCCGCCGGCGGAAGGACCCGCTGCGGCGCCTGGATCACGGCCCGTTTCCAGCATGGAAGACCGGCTGCAGATGCTCGATTTCAGGATCGGCGTCGAGACCGAAGCCGCGGCTTTGGCCGCGCGCAACCACACCGAACACCAGCTCAAGGCCGTCCACGGCGCCTTGGAGCAGTTCACCGCGAGTTCAGGCCACCCCGCCCACTCCATGAAAGCGGACTTCGAGTTCCACCGGGCCGTTGCTGCGGCGTCCGGCAATCCCTTCTATACGGACTGCATCTCCGCCCTTGGCCAAACCATGATCACCATGCCCCGCCCGCGCTTGGTCGCCAGCGAAGATCAAGAATCCCCGGAACGCTTTGCGCAGGTGGTCCACGAACACTCCTCTATATACGCAGCAATCGCGGAGGGCGACCAAGTGGCTGCCGCGGCAGCGATGCGCCTGCACCTGAGCAACTCACGACGCCGGTTCACAGGTTCTGCGCGCGGCTGACGGTCACGCGCGCCTCACCCAACCAGGTAACAGCACCTCGCTCCTACGAAGCGCCAATGGAGCGTTATCTGTCACCCAGTTGGGATCCCGTATAAAACAAAAGAGCCCCAGTCCTAAGACTGGGGCTCTTTCAATTGCGTGCGCGAGGGGGGATTTGAACCCCCACACCCTTTCGGATACTGGCACCTGAAGCCAGCGCGTCTGCCGTTCCGCCACTCGCGCGCAACTTCTTTTTCTGGACTTTTGCCGGTTTCCCAGCTTCGTTTCCTTCAAAAGCAGCGAGATCAAGCATAACGGACATTCCCGGCAAAACACCAATCGAGGCCAGGAGGGCCCCCCCGGGAGGCAGAAGAGCCCCCGGAAAGGCCGCCGACAAGGGTTGATTTCCACGAAATTTTCATGCCCCCACTCCCGCGCCAGCAAGCGCCGGGCGCGAACTTTTCCGGGTCGCAAGGCGTTGTGGATTAAGGCCATTCCCAGTCAGTCCCAGTAGTATCGGGAAGTGGAAGGGCCGTCAGGCGCGTACTTCGCTGTGTGCGCAGACGGACCAAACGATGGACTATCGGACCAGGCGCATCGGGTGCCGCGGCAAGGAAAGGAGAAGGACATGGGTTTGCTGGACAAAGTCGAGCGCGGCATTGAAAAGGCCGTTCGCAACGTCTTCTCCACGGGGTCGCGTGCACGTGTTGAGCCGGTGGAGATTGCGAGCAAGCTGAGGCGCGAGTTGGACAACAAGTCCATCACCATCGCTGCCGGCCGTACGCTCGCTCCCAATGTTTTCGATGTCCTGCTCAGTGACGAGGATTTTGCCAGGGCCCAGGAATGGGGAACACCCCTCGCCGAGGAGTTGTGCGACGTCGTCATCCAGCATGTCCGCAGCCAGGGCTACACCCTTCAGGGCGCTGTCCGGATCTCGTTCCGTCGGAATGACGAAGAGCGGGCAGGACATTTTGAGATCACGTCCCGGACCGAGAAATCTTCCGATGACGCTGCCCCCGCTCACCAAGCCCCGCGGGCCCACGTCCCGGCAGCCCCGGCACGGCAGCCCACCCGCCTCCAGCCCGTTCTGGACATCGGCGGCCAACGATATTCCCTCAACGCCCGCTCCGTAGTGCTGGGCCGCTCCTCGGAAGCCGACATCCTTGTGGATGACACAGGCGTCTCCCGGAAGCACCTTGAAGTACGCACGGAGAATGGCAGCACCTGGGCTGTTGACCTTGGCTCCACCAACGGAAGCTACGTCAACGGCCATAAAGTGAACGGCAGCGTAGAGCTCACAGACGGCTCGACCATCACGATGGGACGTACCAAGATCATTTTCCGCCTCCTCCCCCAAAACCAGGGTGGCAACGCGTGAACGACATCAGCGAACTGACCATCACAGCGCTTCGCTTCGGTTTCCTCCTGTTGCTGTGGGTCCTGATCTTCAGCATCGTGACCACCATGCGCCGTGATCTCCAGATCGGCCGCAAGGCCGTCACCGGAGCTCCTACGGCCCGCGAAGTTCGCAAGCATCCAGAACTGGCCGCGTCACCGCCGCCAGCCATCCAGCATGCGCGCACGCTGGTGGTCACCGAGGGCCCCCTCAAGGGCACCACGGTCCCCCTCGCTGCCAGCCCCATCCTGCTTGGCCGTGCCCAGGAAGCCACCCTTGTCCTGGAGGACGATTACGCTTCCGGCCGGCACGCCCGGCTGTTCCCGCAAGGCAGCCGGTGGTTCATCGAGGACCTCGGCTCCACCAACGGCACCTACTTGGCCGATCAACAGCTCACCCGCGCATTGCCGGTTGAGCTTGGCGTCCCCGTGAGAATCGGCAAGACGGTCATTGAATTGAGGCCGTAGTCCATGGCCTCCCCCGAGACCCCCGAAGGCAAGGAGAAGCCCGCGGAGCGCCCACTCATCATGCGCTACGCGGCCCGCTCCGACGTCGGACGGATCCGCTCCAAGAATGACGACTCCGCATACGTGGGCCGCCATCTTGCAGTCGTGGCCGACGGCATGGGTGGTCACGCCGGCGGCGATGTCGCCTCTGCATCAACGGTGCTGGACATGATCCACCTGGACCATGACGACTATCCGGATGGCGCAGAGACAGTCCTTGCGGACGAAATCCAGACCGCCAACTCCCTTCTTTCCGAGCTTGTTCACCAGAACCCAAAGCTCTCCGGCATGGGTACCACGGTGACCGCCCTCCTGCTTGAAGACCGCAAGCTCCACTTCGCGCACATCGGCGACTCGCGCGCCTACCGCCTGCGCAACAAGAAGTTTGAACAAGTCAGCGTGGACCACACCTTTGTGCAGCGCCTGATAGATGAGGGACGCCTCCGTCCGGAGGAAGCCGAGACGCATCCGCACAAAAACGTCCTGATGCGAGTCCTCGGAGACGTTGATGCCAGTCCAGAGCTGGATCTGGACATCCTGGACGTCGAACCCGGCGAACGCTGGCTGCTCTGCTCCGACGGCCTCAACTACGTTGCGGGACACGTCGTTGAACGCATGGTGCGCGAGACCAAGGACCTGCGCGAATGTGCGGAAATACTGGTGGATCTGACGCTGGAAGCCGGCGCCCCGGACAACGTCACCGTGGTGATGCTGGAGATTGCCGAAGAGACCGACGACGACGTCAACACGGCCGCCGTCGACGTCGTTCCGGCCGCAGCGCTTGCCGCGTTGGACGAACCTCAAGCAGTCACGGCGTCCAAGTCTCCCGAGGGTCCCTCCGCGACCAAGCCGGCTGAGGATGCGAAGTCCGGGTCCAAGGCAAAAGCCGCGCTGGAGGCTGACGCTGGATCATCGTTCAGCGCGGGTGACCCGACCAGCGACGCGGACGAATCCGTCGAGGCGTCCAAATCCCCGGACGATTCCAAGGAACCGCCCACCACCACCGACCCGCACCTCGGTGAGCACCTCTCCGCAGAGGTTTTGCGCGAAGAATTGGCCAGCCGTCCCCATGAACTGGTTGGCGCAGCGGCCACAGCTGCAGAGACAGGATCCATACCGACTGTTGCCGGCAGGACAGTCGCCCGCAGGGCTGCCACGGTCCTCACGCACAAGGCCGAGCAGGACCGGCTGGACGTCGAGGAGCCCACGCGGCGCCGCATCCGCTGGCTGATGCCGGCCGTCGCAGCTGTTGTTGTGGTGGGTGTCGTGGTTGGCCTGTGGCTTGGCTACGCCTGGACCCAAACCCGTTACTACGTGGGCGAATACGATCAGCGCGTTGCCATCTTCAACGGAATTTCGCAGCGCCTCGGTCCCATTCAGCTTTCCCGGCTTGAAGCCGTAACCGACATCAGGGTGGATTCATTGCCGGAATACGGCCAGCAGAGCGTACGCCAGACAGTTCCGGCGGGTGACCTCGACGACGCCCAGAGCATTGTGGAGAACCTGAAGAACACGGGCAGCGCTTCAGCCAACTGCCCCACGACTTCGGCCACATCGACGCCATCTCCCACCACCACCGTGCCCGTGCCTAGTACTGCGGCCGTTGCCTCGCCTTCGCCCGTACCGACTCCCTGTGGGGCGGCCAAGTGATACAGACTGAAACTGCACCTAAACCGCGCCGCAACGTTGAGCTTGTCCTCATCGTGCTGGCCCTTGCCGTCGGTGTCGGCGCGAGTGCCTTGGTGAGCATCAACTCCGATGTCGGGTTGGACCGGGACTTCTGGTTCCAGTCGAGCCTGCTCGCAGTTGCCGCCTTTGCCTTCCATGTGGTCCTCAGGCTCCGGGCCAAATATGCCGATCCGGTAATACTTCCCATCGTCGTAGCCTTGAACGGCTTGGGTTTGGCGCTGATCCACAGAATGGACGGCCCCGGCGACGACACCGGCAACAACCAGCTCCGGTGGACGCTGATCGCCATGGCAGTTTCCATCGCCGTGATCTGGTTCCTCAAGGACCACCGGATCCTTCGCCGTTTCACCTACATTTCCCTGGCCGTCAGTGCGTTCCTGCTGCTCCTGCCCTTGATTCCGGGCATTTCGGCCGGCGAAATCCTTGGAGCCCGCGTGTGGATCCGAGTGGGACCCATGACGTTCCAACCCGGTGAAATCGCCAAAATCACGCTGGCAATATTCTTCGCCGGGTACCTTTCCTCCAACCGGGATCTCATCCTCCTGGCCGGTCGGAAGATCGGCCCCATGCAGTTCCCGCGGTTCAAGGACCTCGGGCCCATGATCACCGCCTGGTTGGTGAGCATCGGCGTCCTGGTCTTCCAGCGCGACCTCGGCTCATCCATCCTCTTCTTCGGCCTGTTCATCGTGATGATCTACGTGGCCACCAGCCGTATCTCCTGGGTTGTCATTGGCTTGCTGCTGATTCTTGGTGGCGGCTTCATTGCCTCGCAGATCTTCTCCCACGTAGCCTTCCGAATCGACAGCTGGATCAACGCGTTCACACCGGAGGTCTTCGGCAGGTCACCCGGTGGCAGTGGACAGATCGTCGAGGGCTTGTTCGGAATGGCCGACGGCGGGCTGGTAGGAACCGGCTTGGGCCAAGGCCGGCCGGATCTGGTGCCCTTTGCCAACAGCGACATGATCGTGGCCCTCATTGGCGAGGAACTCGGCCTGATCGGCCTCTTCGCCGTGGTGATGCTCTACCTGCTTCTGTTTACCCGCGGCTTCCGCGCTGCCTTGGGAACCCGTGACGCATTCGGCAAGCTGCTGGCGTGCGGTTTGTCCTTTGCCATTGCCCTGCAGTGCTTCGTGGTCATCGGCGGCGTCACGCGGCTCATTCCGCTGACGGGCCTGACTACACCGTTCCTGGCGGCCGGTGGCTCGTCGCTCCTGGCCAACTGGATAATCGTCGGCCTGCTGCTCATGATCTCCAACACGGCCCGCGGACCCGTGGACACAACCCCCATGGTCGGTAAACCTCCGGCCAGCAGCAGCACGCCGGGCACGCGTAAACCGGCCACAGGACAGACACCAAGCGCACCAACAGAGGCGGTGAAGCAACAATGAACCAGGCTATTCGTAGCTCCTGGATGGCCGCAGTGGCCATGTTTGCGTTGATCTTCGGCGCTATCAGCTATGTCCAGGTCATTGGCGCTGACGACCTCAACGACAACCCCTGGAACCAGCGGGCCGTCCTGGCGTCGTTCTGCAACGAGCGCGGCTCAATCATCGTGGGCGGCAAACCAGTCGCGGAGTCTGTCCCCGGAACCGAGTCCTGCGCCTTCCAGCGCAAGTACAACCAACCCGAGCTGTACGCCGGCGTCACCGGCTACTTCTCCAAGTTCTTTGGGTCCACAGGTTTGGAACAGTCCATGGGAGAGACCCTTGCGGGCAACTCCGACCAACTGTTCCTGGATCGAATGAGCCAGATGTTCCTGGGCAATGAGCCCAAGGGTGCTTCGGTGGAGCTGACGCTGGATCCTGAAATCCAGAAGTTGGCGTTCGATCTCATCCCCGACGGCCAGCGTGGATCCATCGTGGTTACCAATCCCAGGACCGGGGCTATTCTGGCTATGGTCTCCAAGCCCTCCTACGATCCCAATCTGATCGCCACCCATGACCGTGCCGCCGCAGATGCCAACTACAACGAACTGAACCAGGTTCCGGGCATTAACCTGAACCAGAACGTCAGCGGCCCAACAGGGAACCTGCTGTCACCTGGCTCGGTCTTCAAGCTCATCGACACCGCTGCCGCGCTGAATTCAGGCAAGTACAACAAGGACAGCGAGTTGCCGAATCCCAGCAGCTTGCCGTTGCCCGGATCCAGTGCCAGCCTGCCAAACTACGCCGGCGGCAATTGCAACGTCCGTGAAACGGCAACCTTCGTCTTTGCCCTGGAGCAGTCGTGCAACACTCCGTTCGCCAGCATTGCCCTGGACCTGGGACAGGATGCCATCCGCGATCAGGCACAGAAGTTCGGCTTCGGCGAGACCTTCGGCGATCAGCTCAAGCTCCAGCAGGCAAAAAGCATCTTCCCCGAGGACCTGGACCAGGCCCAGTTGGCCCAGTCTTCCGTAGGTCAGCGGGACGTCAAGGCCACTCCGCTCCAGATCAACATGATGACGGCGGCCATTGCCAACGGCGGTGTGCAGATGAAGCCGAATTTGGTGGAGACCGTCCGCGCTCCTGACCTCCGCGTCATCAGCGAACTCAGGCCCGAGGCCCTCCGCACCAGCACCACCCAGCCCATCGCAGCGCAAATCACCGAGTGGATGACCAGCGCCGTGGACAACGGCATTGCCAAGGGAGCAGCCGTTTCCGGCGTCAAGGTGGCCGGCAAGACCGGTACCGCGGAACTCGGCGATTCAGGTTTGAACAACTCATGGTTTACCGGGTTCGCCCCGGCAAACGACCCGCAAGTAGCCGTCACCATCGTCATGGAAGGTGTGGATGTGCTCAGCGGTGCCCAGCTAACCAGTCCGAACGCAAAGAAGATTTTTGAGGCGGTGTTGAATAAGTGAGGCCTACTTCGGGAATCACACTCGGCGGCAGGTTCCAGCTGACCAGTCGCATTGCGATTGGCGGCATGGGCGAGGTCTGGAAGGCCAAGGACCAGATCCTCGGCCGGATCGTTGCCATCAAGGTGCTCAAGGAGGAATACACGGGGGACCCCGGCTTCCTCCAGAGGTTCCGTGCCGAGGCGCGTCACACCGCCCTGCTCAACCACGTGGGCATTGCCAACGTCTTCGACTACGGCGAAGAAGCCGGCTCGGCCTATTTGGTCATGGAGCTCGTTCCGGGACACCCTTTGAGCGGAATCCTTGAGCGAGAGCAGGTGCTGTCCCCGGACATGACGCTCTCCATCCTCGCGCAGACTGCCCGCGCCCTTGCCGTTGCGCACGCACAGGGCCTGGTCCACCGCGACATCAAGCCGGGCAACCTGCTGATCACGCCGGACAACCGCGTCAAGGTCACCGACTTCGGCATCGCCCGCCTGGCGGACCAGGTTCCGCTGACACAGACCGGCCAGGTCATGGGCACTGCCCAGTACTTGGCTCCTGAGCAGGCCACCGGCCAGACCGCCACGGGTTCCTCGGACATCTACTCACTGGGTGTCATCGGCTACGAATGCCTCACCGGCCACCGTCCGTTCTCCGGCGAATCGCAGATTGCCATTGCCCTGGCGCAGGTGAACGACGCGCCGCCGCCCCTCCCGGAAACCCTTCCCACGCCTGTCCGTGCCCTCTTGATGTCCATGCTGGCCAAGGATCCCAAGAACCGTCCCGCCAACGCCATCAAGCTGGCCGAAGCCGCCGACGCCATCCGCAACGGAGACATCGCTACGGCCCACGCCGCCGTACCCGGCATGTTGCTTTTCGAATCCACTACCGGACCCATCACAGCGCCGGTGGACACCGCAACGGCACCCACCGGCGTCGTCACCTCGCCTTACGGTAAGGAGCAGTCGTCGACGGCGACCTCCGCACTTCCGGTGCTGGGTGCCGGTGCGGCCGGGGCTGCTGTTGGGGCGGCTGCAGCCGCATCCGACAACCCTCTGTCACGCGCGAATGCCCTGGAGGCAGAACGCCAACTGAACGACGAAGAGGAAGTTGCCTACAGCGACGACGAGAACTTCGACGATCGCGAGCCGGAACGCAAGAAGCGCAGCCCCTGGACCTGGCCGATGGTTGCCTTGATCCTGCTGGTGCTGTTCGCGCTGGTTGGTTTCCTGATCACCCAGTCCGGATTCTTCTCGCCGAGCCCCAGCCCGAGCCAGTCCACCACTGCCAGCACCAGCCGGAGCGCCAGCCCGACGTCGACGTCCGCCACGCCGACGCCTACGCCGACCTCGGAGTCACCATCTCCGACGCCCACGCAGACCACGCCGGAGAAGATCAACGTCATCCCTGAGCAGTACCTTGGCCAGCCGTTCCAGACCGTCAGTGCGCAACTCCGCGACCTGGGCCTTGGCGTCAACGGTGTGGAGGTCTTCAACCCGGCCGTTCCAGGGACCGTGGTGGATCTCAACCCCACCGGACCTGTTGATCCGGGACAAACCATCACGGTTCAGTACTCCAAGGGTCCTGAAGCCGTTGCCGTCCCCACCATCAGCGTCGGAGCCAGCGAGTCATCGGTCCGGGCGGCCATTGAGGGCGCCGGGTTGCGTTGGGTAGCTGGAGATCCCGTGAACGGTGCCGTGGGCCAGCAGCCTGGCACGTTCGTGAGGTCCTCGCCGGCCGCTGGAGCCGAGGTTGCCGCAGGCTCCACTGTCACCTACTTCCTGTCCAGGGCCGCTGCCCCCACCAATTCCGGTTCCCCGAGCGCCAGCCCCAGCGGCAGCCCGAGCAACTAACTGATCCGCCATGTCTACGCCACGCCACGGTCCCGCGCATCGAGAGGAGAGCACACCTGTGTCTTCACAGCGCATCCTCAATGCCCGCTACGAACTTGGTGAGCTGATCGGTCGTGGCGGCATGGCGGACGTATACCGCGGAACGGATACTTTGCTGGGGCGGACCATCGCTGTCAAGGTCCTGCGCGCGGACCTCGCCCGCGATCCGCAGTTCCAAGCCCGGTTCAAACGCGAGGCCCAGGCCGTCGCGGCGTTAAACCATCCGTCCATCGTGGCCATCTTCGATACCGGCGAATACTCCGTACCGGGGGGTCCCGGCGAGGATGTCCGCGTGCCGTACATCGTCATGGAATACGTCGCCGGCCGTACCCTGCGGGACATGATCAAGGCGAACGAATTGGGTGTGGAGAATTCCATCGGCTTCACCCTGGGTGTCCTTGCCGCACTGGAGTACAGCCACCGGGCAGGTATTGTCCACCGCGATATCAAGCCGGCCAACGTCATGGTTTGCGCCGACACCGGGGACGTCAAAGTCATGGACTTTGGCATCGCACGTGCCATGGCCGATTCCGCTGCCACCATGACCCAAACACAGGCCGTCGTCGGCACGGCACAGTACCTTTCACCGGAGCAGGCCCGCGGTGAAACCGTGGACGCACGCAGCGACCTCTACTCAGCCGGCTGCCTCCTGTACGAATTGCTGACCAGCCGTCCACCTTTTGTGGGGGACAGCCCGGTCTCGGTGGCCTACCAGCACGTCCGCGAAATTCCGGACATGCCCAGCGCCCACAACCCCGATGTTTCCGAGGCCCTCGATTCTGTCCTTGCCAAAGCCCTGCAGAAGAGCCGGACAGACCGTTTCCAGGACGCTGCGTCCTTCCGCCGCGCACTGCGCGCGGCAAGCAACGGCATTCCTGTCCCCGCAATGCCACCCAGCGAGGCACCGACCGATCCGAACGACCTCGTGGACCAGGACGACCCGGCCACCCAGATCCTGAGCTCCACCGCCGTGGGATTCCTGGCCGCCGATCAGGCCAGGGACGAACCCGCTGACCAGCCCCAGGAAGAACCCCTTCCCTTGGGCCTCCCACCGGAACGCGAGCGGACCGCGGGCCAGAACAAACGCCGTCGTACGTGGATAGCAACCTTGGTGATCTTCACGCTGATAGTGCTGGCCGGTGGCGGATTCTGGCTTTACAGCCTCATGAACCTGCAGCCACCGCCCCCTGCAAAGATCGCCGTGCCCGTGGTGGCCAACATGTCTGAATCCCAGGCCATCCAGGAACTGTATTCAGCCAAGTTGGTACCTAAATCCGTGCGCGAGGCCAGCGACTCGGTGGCCAAGGACATGACCATCGGCACGTCTCCCACCGCGGGGTCCATGCTGGACCAGGACGCCGAGGTTGTCCTGAAAATATCCAGCGGACCCAACTCGGTGACCATCCCCGCCGACATCGTGGGCCGCACGGAGTCGGATGCGAGGGACGCCTTGCGCAGGCTGGGCATCACTGGTGACATCGTGACCGTCCGAACCCACAGCGCTACGGTTCCGATCGGCCTGGTCATCAACACTGGCCCGGCCCCGGGCGGCGCAATCGCCATCAGCACCAAGGTGGAACTTCAGGTTTCCTCTGGCAAGGTCCTCATGCCGCAGCTGATTGGGCTGCCCCTGGCCGAAGCGGAAGCTTCACTCAAGACCAACGGCCTGCCCATGGTGGTTGTGGAGCAGGAAAACTCGGAAGTCGCGCCGGGCACAGTGACGGCCCAGAGCGAGACGTTCAACACCGAAGTGGATCAGGGAAAGTCGGTCACCATCACGGTTGCGAAGGCTCCTGCTCCGAGCCCCACGCCAACCCCGACGCCCACAGACAAGCCGACCCCTAAGCCGACGGCCACCAAGAAGTAGCGGCCTGCTACCGCTCACCGGCCCGCAGCAGGTCGGGCTTCCGTTGGCCTACTGCTTGATGAGCGGGCTCAGCTTGGATGCGCGTTCAGCCGCTCCGGCCATCCCCAGGGACTCCAACCAGTTGCCGAGCATCTGGTAGCCACCCTCTGTCAGGACCGATTCCGGGTGGAACTGCACACCGCACAGTGGTGCGGTCTTGTGCTGCAATCCCATCACCACGCCGTTGGTGGTCTCTGCGGTGATCTCCAGGACGTCCGGAATGGAATCGCGCACCGCTGCGAGTGAGTGGTAGCGCGTGGCCGTCACAGGCGAGGGGAGGCCTGCGAAGACGCTCTTACCTTCGTGCCGGACAGGGGACGTCTTGCCGTGCATGAGTTCGGGCGCGTGGGTTACCACGCCACCGTACGCCTCAGCGAGGGCTTGGTGCCCCAGGCAGACGCCGAACATGGGTTTGCTGTTCTCGCCGCACCACTTGATGAGCTCGATGCACACGCCGGCTTCGGCAGGGGTTCCAGGACCGGGCGAAACGAGGACGCCATCGCGGGCTGCTGCGAGCTCCGTGGCCTCGGCAAGAGTCACATCGTCGTTGCGGACCACGGTTGTCTCGGCGCCGAGTTCCTGGAGGTATCCCACCAGGGTGTAAACGAAGCTGTCGTAGTTATCTACTACAAGAATTCTTGTTGTGCTCATGGTTGCTGCACTAAACCAATCGTCGAGTCAGTCAAAGTGGTGAATTGGGAGAACCAGGGGAAGAGGAACTGGACCATCAGTATCAGTGCTACCGCCACCAGTACCAAGCACGTCAGGATCCTCACCCACACGGGTCCGGGCAAGTTGCGGAAAATCCACGAGTACATCCGTTACCCCTTTCCTTGTACCTTGGCTACTTGGGTGGCGATTTCCGACGGCGGTCCTGCAGAGGCCGGTTGCCAACCCTCCATCACGGAGTAGGCAATGATCCGTTCCTGCGACCCAAACCGCGGGTTGCAACTGGTCATGGTCAGAATGCGTTCCTTCGGCACGATGCCCGGTTGCGTTGGTACTGGCATGAGGACGTCAGTGCGGTTGGGAAGCACGATCTGGTTGTTGCGGAAGACATAGGTGTAAAAGCCGTCCGCTGTCTGAACGTAGATCTTGTCCCCGGGAACCAGCGTATGGATGCTGTCCAGGACTGCTCCATGCGTTTGCCTATGGCCCGCAACCGCGAAGTTGCCGATGGCTCCGGGCATGCTGGTACTCCCGTAGCGGCCAAGTCCCAACGTATCCAGGACGTCCGCACCGGTGCCCTCGATGATGGGCCTCGTGTAGTCCGCGCCGAAGCGGGGGATGTACATAATCCCGATCGTTTCCCCGTTTGCAGGAGCCGTTCCCACCACCGGAGGTCCAAAATCTGCCTGATTAGCCGGTGCTGCCGGAGTTACGGGTCCGGTGAGGTCCTGCGCGAAGCTCTGGACTGCCTCATTCTGCTTGGCATTGGCTTCAACGTTGGTCCACCACAGTTCCCAGCCCACGAAGAGCAACAGCACAATACCTGCCGTAATGAGGAGTTCACCCAGGATCTGGCTGATCTTGCGGATGACATCGGACGCGCGGAGTTGCCTGCGCGGTTCCTGCTCCTGCCCTCGCCGGCCCGACGGCACGGCAGAAGCCGCCGTCGTCTGCTGGTGCGCCACGGGGTCTCCTCGATTCGGGCACGGGCGCGGGCGGGCGGACCCCGAGTTGCGGCTAGACTTGACAGCTAGAACCAACCCGGAACGCCGCGTGGCCGTTAACCGCTGGAAATTTCCTTCCTGCAGGATATCAAGGCTGGCCGGAACCGGTATGAACCTACAGCCAAGGAGGATCCGTGCCCGAGTCCAAGCCCCGCAAGCGGCCTGCCCGTCAGGCCCAGCAGACTTCCGCCGCGCAGCAGTACAAGCCCAACCCGGTTTGGTACAAAGCCGTCATGTTCGGCCTCATGATCCTCGGCCTGATCTGGATCATCACGTTCTACATCACAGAAGGCCAGTTCCCCGTCCGCGACTGGGCATCATGGAACATTGTTGCGGGCTTCGGCATCGCGATTGTCGGCTTCCTGATGACCACCCGTTGGCGCTCCTAGGAAACCCGCACCTCACAATTCCGTGCCCGTGAACGTCTACAAGGTATGAGCATCCGGCACACCACCATGGATTCCCCGTTGGGGCAGTTGACGCTGACTGCCAACGGGGAATTTTTGACGGGCATCTTCTATGAGGGCCACTGGCACCTGCCGCCACCCGACTACTTCGGGGTCCACGCAGGGATCGAGGATCCGGTATTCGCACTGACCAGGATTGAGCTCGATGAGTATCTGGGCGGACACCGCACCGTTTTCGATGTTCCTTTTGAAGCGCGTGGAAACACCTTCCAGGAGAAGGTCTGGTTGCGGCTGCAAGATATTCCCTTTGGAGAAACCGTCAGTTACGGCGAGTTGGCCACTGAACTGGGCGATCCGCATCTTGCCCAGGCCGTTGGGTCGGCGGTGGGCCGCAACCCCATCAGCATCATCATCCCGTGCCACCGCGTGGTGGGACGCAAGGGTCAATTGACCGGATACGCCGGTGGGCTTCGGAACAAGCGCTTCCTCTTGGAGTTGGAAGAGCCAGCCGCCGTGAGAGAGGGCAAACTTTTCTGATGAAGGCCGGGCAGTTGATCACCAAAAGACCCTTCGAAGCAGTGGTCCAAGAAAATGGCGTCACCGTGCTTCGAGTGTGCCGTGCAGTCCTCGGCGTGCACGATGCCGACGACGCCTGGTCCGATACCTTCCTTGCGGCTCTTCAGTCCTATCCCGACCTCCCTCCGGAGGCCAACGTGCAAGCTTGGCTTGTCACCATCGCACACCGTAAATGCATCGACCATGTGCGTGCCGGAAGTCGCCGTGCCCTCCCGGTGGACTCACCGCCGGAGCAACCCTCCCGGCTTGGCATCCCCGGTGAGGGGCATGCCGACCTCGTGGACGCCGTCGCGCACCTTCCACCGAAACAAAGACAGGCCGTGGCGTACCACTACCTTGCGGGGCTTCCCTACGTGGACGTGGCGGCGATTCTTGGAGGAACCCCCGAGGCTGCCAGACGAGCCGGATCAGACGGCGTCAAAGCCCTCCGCAGTGCTCTGGCTGATCTTCCAGCTCTGGCACATTCATCTTCGAAAGGAGAGATCCGTTGACCATCGAACAAAGCCTGGACCACGGCGATGTAATCTCGCTCCTGGAACCCCTCGATGCTGGACTTGAACTTGCCCTCGCCAGCCTTCGCGCCCGTCTGGCCAGCGACGCGCAACTGACCCACACTTTGGACGTTGCATACCGGGTGGTGGACTCACCCGTGGGGAAACTCCTTCTGGCCGCCACAGACCGTGGAATAGTCCGCGTCGCCTTTGAAGTGGAAGACCACGGCGACGTCCTGCAAGTTCTTGCCAACACCGTCAGCCCCCGCATCCTCCAGGCGCCTGCGCGTTTGGATGATGCTGCGCGCCAACTCGACGAGTACTTCAACGGCACCCGGACGGAGTTCGATCTCATCCTGGATTTCCGGTTGTCCCGCGGCTTCCGCCTGAATGTGCTGCAGCATTTGCCCCGCATCGCCTATGGCCACACCGAAAGCTATGCGGAGGTCGCTTTGGCCGCCGGCAGCCCCAACGCAGTCCGCGCCGTCGGAAGCGCCTGTGCCACCAACCCACTGCCCGTCATCGTCCCATGCCACCGCGTAGTGAAGTCGGACGGCAACTTCGGCGGCTATCTCGGCGGGGCGGATGCAAAACGAGCGCTTCTCACCCTGGAGGCAGCCGCTTGAGCGAAGATGCACTGTTTCCGCTGCAGTTGGTTCAGCCGGAAAACCACGACGCCGGTCCTCGCCTGGTTGCTCCAGGCGCGGTTCACGTGCCCGGCTGGCTGAGCCTGGAGCAGCAACGGTGGATAGTGGAACGATTTGGCGAGTGGACACAAGGACCCGTGCCGCTCCGCGCAGCGACTCTTCCTGGTGGGCACAAGATGTCGGTGCGCACCGTGTGCCTCGGCTGGCATTGGCAGCCCTACAAGTACACCCGGGAAGCCACCGACGTCAACGGTCGGCCTGTGCTCGATTTCCCTGACTGGATGGTCCGCCTGGGCCGTAAAGCCGTCGCCGCAGCCTTTCCTTCCGGAGGCGAATCAGATGGCGCCTTGGCCCTCTCCGTTAGTGACTACACACCCGATGCCGCCTTGGTGAACTTCTACGACAACGGCGCGGCCATGGGGATGCACCAGGACAAGGATGAACGTTCCAGCGCCCCAGTAGTGTCCCTCAGCATCGGTGAGACGTGCGTTTTCCGGTTCGGTAACACCAAGACCCGAAACAAGCCGTACACAGACGTTGAACTCCGCTCCGGAGACCTTTTCGTATTCGGTGGGCCGTCCCGGTTCGCGTATCACGGCATACCCAAGGTGCTCCCCGGAACGGCTCCAGAGGAAAGCGGCCTGTCGCACGGACGGATCAACATCACCATGCGGGTCACCGGATTGTCTTGAGGCGGTAATTCCAAGGCACCGAGCGTTGGAGCATCCAGCACCAGAGGCATTGAATGTCGGAGGCACCCGGCAGAATATCCCCAGAAGCCAAACAACTGGCCGGAGCCCCTGGAGATCCGGCCGCGGAGGAGCATGAATGACCCCGGACAACGGCACCACCATCGGTGAGGACGGCCTTGCCCGTCCCCTGTGGGCTGCTTCGGATCCCCTCATGCAGGCCTATTACGATCACGAATGGGGCATGCCTGTCCGCGACGAGCAGGGCATGTACGAACGCATTAGCCTCGAGGCGTTCCAAGCGGGTCTTTCGTGGGCCACCATCCTCCGAAAACGGGAGGCTTTCAGGAAGGCGTTCCTGGACTTCCACCCGGAAAGCGTTGCCGCCTTCACCGAAGACGACGTTGAGCGGCTCATGCTCGATGCCGGGATCGTCCGCAACCGCCTCAAAATCCGCGCCGCCATCACCAATGCCAAAGCCACCATCGCCCTGCGCGACGAAGGAGGCCTGGTTGACTTCGTGTGGTCTTTCCAGCCCGCCTCCACGCCGGCGCCCCACACCTTCGCCGACATCCCCACAACGTCCCCTGAGTCAATTGCCCTATCCAAGGCACTCAGGAAGAAGGGTTTCGCATTCGTCGGGCCCACCACCATGTATGCCTTGATGGAAGCAATTGGAATCATTGACACCCACCTGATGGACAGCCATCGCCGCGGGTCGTCGGGGGTATGGTCCTGAACTGCGGGCCCACCCGTGATGATTCTTTGCCTCGGTAATCCCCAACCCTTGTCCACAGAAGTGGGCAACTTTATCCACAGGCGTGGATAAACTCTGTGGACATCCATGCATATTGGCTCGAAATCGGTGCACTGGCGCAGATTTTGATCGTGCCGTCCGGGTGGGGACAGTTATACCCACTGTGTACTGCGCTGTGGATAGTGCTCCAAACTTCATCGAAAGTTCAACATCGCGGCATTGCCGGATTTGCTTGGAGTCATTCCGGAGGGTCTCGGCCCTATGCCCCTCTGCGGACACGTTTCCCTGAGCAAGGGCAACCTGGTCTGAAAGTTACCCACTTAATAACAACCACCTACCCACACGTTATCCACAGGTGGGGATAACGTGTGGGTTTCCCTGCGCGAATCCCTGCGATGCCGGGGCTCAGAGCTCCGGACCTAGCGTGAACTACACGCGTGTAAGTTATTAACAATGTTGATAAGCCTGTTGATAGCTACTGCTGCAGGGCGTAATTAACAGGGTTGTCCACATGTGCAGGCATTTGGCCCTCTTTATCCACATATCCGGCCTGGGCGGGGACAAAGTTATCCACAGGTGTGGAGAAATTCATGCCTTTCCGGGGATATCTGCCGATCTGACGGCCCCACCGACACAATGAAGCTCTAACTACACCCATGTAAGTTACGCACAGTGTGGATAACAGCTGTGGATAACTTGTCCTAGGTGGGTGCCGGGATCGAGTACCGTGGCGGATTTCCCTGGGCGTACCGTGGTGCCATGAAGAGCGACTTCAAGAAAGAGATCCGGACTTACAGTGCCAAGCACGGTGAGTTCTCCTTGGTGACCGTCCCACCCCTGCAGTTTCTGATGATCGACGGCCACGGGAATCCCAACACCTCCGAGGCCTATAAGGACGCACTGGCCACGCTGTATCCAGTCGCCTACAAGCTGAAGTTCTTCAGCAAGAACGAACTCGACAAGGATTACGGTGTGATGCCCTTGGAGGGCCTCTGGTGGGCTGATGACATGGAGGCGTTCACCAGCGCCCGGGACAAGTCACAGTGGGACTGGACGCTGATGAACATGGTTCCGGGCTGGATCACGTCTGAGCATTTCGACGCTGCGCGCGAAGTGGTTGCCAAGAAGGGGGAGGCCCCGGCATTGGAGGCGCTCCGCTTGGAGACGCTTGAAGAGGGGTTGAGCGTGCAGACGCTCCATATAGGGCCATACGACGCTGAGGGACCGGTCCTCGAGGAGATGCACAGCAGCTTTATCCCCGGGAACTCCCTGGCGATGACCGGGAAGCACCATGAAATCTACCTCGGCGATGTGCGCCGGACGGCACCGGAAAAGCTGAAGACCATCCTCCGCCAGCCGGTCAAGCCTGCGGTGTTCTAAAGAAGCCTGCGGTGGTCTAAGAAAGATGGAGCACGGGAAGCCCGCTATCCAGCGGTGACGCGGAACACGGTAACTATAGCCAAGAGGCCGGCCACGAGGATGAGCCCCCCGGCCTGCAGCAAGGCCTGGTTCTTGCCGCGCGGGGCATAGGCGATGACGGCGGCCGCGAGGCCGCCGGTGATCAGACCTCCCAGGTGGGCCTGCCAGGCAATGCTGGGGACAAAGAACCCGATCGCGCCATTGATGGCTATCAGGACCCAGAGTTGCTTGGTTTCACCGCCGCGATGACGTTGTACCACCAGCATGGCGCCGAAGAGACCGAAGATGGCACCGGAAGCGCCAACGACGGCTACGGGCGGCAACATCGGGGTGAGGGCCAAGTAGCCCACCGATCCGCCGATGGCAGAGACCAGGTACAAAGCGAGGAAGCGGATCCGCCCGAGCAACGGCTCCAGGGCTTGTCCGAAGATCCACAGCGTGTACATGTTCAAGACAATATGAAGCAGGAATCCCTGCGAATGCAGGAAGGCTGCGGTGAGCATGCGCCACGGTTGGCTATCGGCGAAGATATTCGCGAAGGCGAAGTTCTGGAAGACGAAGTCCCCTGGCACAATCCACTGAAGGACGAAGATCAGCAGGCACAAGCCGATGATCACGTACGTCACCAACGGCCGTCCCACGGCCAAGGCGCCGCCGTACGGCGACCGGTATGTCGGCGTCGTACGTTTTTGTTCGTTGACGCAGTCAACGCATTGGAACCCGACGGCGGCCGCCCGCTGGCACTCGGGGCACGCAGGGCGCCCGCAGCGCTGGCACCGCACATAGGAGGGCCTGTCCGGGTGCCTTGGGCACACCGGAATATCAGCGGACGGCTCTGCCGACGGAATTCCGTAACTCATGAGCTCAGGTTCAGGTTGTGACTAGAGCTGTTCGATGTCGATGCTGTTGATGACGACGTCCTCAACGGGGCGGTCACCCATGCCGGTGCGGACAGCCTCGATCGAGTCCACAACCTTGCGGGATTCCTCGTCAGTGACTTCACCGAAGATGCTGTGCTTGCCGAACAGCCAGTCGGTGTTCACGGTGGTGATGAAGAACTGTGACCCGTTGGTGCCCTTGCCCATCTGGATACCCGCATTGGCCATGGCCAGCTTGTAAGGAGCGTTGAAGGTCAGTTCCGGGTGGATTTCGTCGTCGAACTGGTAACCCGGTCCGCCAACGCCGCGACCCAGGGGATCGCCACCCTGGATCATGAAGTCCTTGATGATCCGGTGGAAAATGGTGCCGTCATACAGCGGCGTCCCGGTCTTGTCTTCGCCCGTTTCAGGGTGGTTCCAGGACTTTTCGCCCGTGGCCAAGCCAATGAAGTTGGCGACCGTCTTGGGCGCGTGGTTGCCGAAGAGGTCAACCTTGATGTCGCCGAGGGTCGTGTGGATCGTTGCTTTTGCGGTTGCGATGGTCATGGCCCCATTGTTTCATGCAGGGTCAACGCCGGTGCTGTTGTAAAGCCGGTTCCGCGCTCGGTGAAATCCGGGACGAATCCGGCAGATGAATAGCCGGTGTTCCCCAAGCGACGTAGGCTAGCAACAAACGAGCATGTGTATCGGGAGGTAGTTGTGAAGAAATCAGACCGTATTGCCCGCGACCTCGAACAATCCGTTGTGACCGGCGTGGATAACGCCCGCGACTGGGCTGCGCCCCGTGTGGAAGCAGCCGTCAACTGGGCTGTTCCGCGTATCCAGCACGGCATTGACACCGCTTCCCCTAAGATCCAAGAGGGGCTGAAGTCCGCTGCGCACAACCTCGCCGACGGCGTTGCAGTGGTTACGCCGAGGATTCAGGATGGACTGGCGCACCTCGCGCCGAAGATCCATGACGCAGTGGAGGACGCAACACCCAGGATCCAGGAGACGCTCAACAAGGCAACTCCGGCGCTTGGCCACGCCCGGGACAAAGTAGTGGACGAATACCTGCCCAAGCTGTCCGAGCAATTGGGCCAGGCATCGGTAGCAGTCCACCACGCCTTGGAGAACGCGCCGGCCCAGGTTGACGCCGTAGCGCAGAAGCTGGTCGATTCCGGCGTCGTGCACAGCGTCCAGGAGCAGGCGCAGGCCACCGGCAAGCAGATCAAGGCAGTGGCGGAGGATGCGACCAAGGCCGTCTCCTCCAAGCTGGGCAAAGAACCGAAGCCCAAGAAGCGCGGCTGGCTGATCGTGACTGTTATCGCCGCAGCCGCTGCCGCCGGTGTTGCCGCATGGAAGGCTTCCAAGCCGGTGGAGGATCCGTGGAAGACGCCTTCCCCGGTCACACCGACGCCCGCTCCGGTACCGGCAACGTCGGCAGCTCCGGCTCCGACCGATGCTGCTGCGTCAGCCACGGCAGCAGCCACAGCGTCCGGCACCTCGGACATCACTCCGGAAGAAGCAGCAGCTGAGGCTGAGCAGGCAACCAAGGACGCCTTCAAGAACGTTGAAGAGTCCACTGCCAAGGTGGCCACCGACGCCAAGACTGCCGTCAAGAACATCGCTGCCAGCCTGCACAAGGACACCGAAGGCACGGACTCCGCTGCCAAAGGTACACAGAACTAACACCTGACGAACCGCCCCACCAGGGCATCAAGTCAGGCAATTGAAGGGATCCCGGCCTCGGCCGGGGTCCCTTCAGTGTTTGCCGGCTTGTAACCAAAGCCTCCATCGGACGCACTGCCACGGGTGTTAGATTTGGAGTGATGTCAGCCGATAGACCCTCTGCGGGTGCCCTTCAGGATGGTCCGGTGCTCCCGGGCGTGTCCATTGTCATCCCGGCGTATAACGAGGAAAGCGTCATTCGCCAGTGCCTCATCGCGGCCATCTACCAGTCCGTACCTGCCGATGAGATCATCGTGGTGGACAATCTGTCCACGGACCGCACGGCCAAAATTGTGCGGCAGATGCAGCAGGAATATCCGGAAAGCCCCATCATCCTCCTGCGGCAGGAAGCCGCGCAGGGCCTGATTCCCACCCGGAATCACGGGCTGAACAACGCCACGGGCGACGTTGTTGGCCGGATCGACGCCGACTCCGTTCTGGAACCCGACTGGGTGGAGCAGGTCCAAAAGGCATTCATGGATCCCTCGGTCGCCGCCGCCACAGGACCAGTGGTCTACTACGACATGCCCATGCGCCGCTTCGGGCTCAAGGCCGACGACAAGATGCGCCAACTCATGTTGCGGCTGGCCAAGCACCAGTACCACTTCCTTTTCGGTTCCAACATGGCCCTGCGTCGCACCGCATGGGAGACCATCCGCGACGAAGCGTGCCTGGACCCCAGGGACGAGATGCACGAGGACATCGATCTCTCGCTGCACCTCTTCGAACACGACCTCAAAGTGCAGTACCTGCCCCAGATGGTGTCCGGCATGTCTGCCCGCCGCCTCGAGGACTCACCTCGCGATTACCGCTACTACGTCCAACGTTTCGACCGGACGTACAAGGCCCACAACGTCAAGAAGATGGCATTGAAAGCGCCCATGGTGGTGTTCTTCTCTGTGTACTTCCCGGCAAAGTTGCTACGGGCCATCCATACGGCCAACACCGCCCAGGGCGCCCGCCGCGGTGGTGTTTAGGCGCCCTGCGCCCCATGGCATACGCACGACGCCGGAACGTCAGTCAGCGCCAAGCTCGGGTTCGCGCCGGTCTGCTTCAGTCCGGCCACGCCGCTGCCCGGCAACGACCACGGCCAGGCCAACAAGAATCAGCGCCAATCCCGCATAGGTGCCCGCCGGCAAGGTCTCATTCAGGAAAATGGCTGCCAGGATTGCTGCACCCGGGATTTCCAGCAGGATGATCATGGACACCAACAAAGGGCTCATCGTGGCAAGCAGATGGTTGAAGGCCGTGTGCCCCACCAGCTGGGCGCAAACGGTGATGGCGATAATGCCAAGCCAGCCTCCGGCGTCGAACCCTGTCAGTGGCTGCGCGCTGAACAAGGCGAGTACCGCCACGATCGCCGCGCACATGCCGTAGCAAAGAGTCGTGTAGGTCCCGGTTCCCATGGATTGACGGGCTTTCCCTCCCGCAAGGGTATAGAGGCCAGCCAGCGCGCCGCCGGCCAGCGCCAGCAGATCGCCCAGCAGGGCCTCAGGAGATGACCCCATGTCGAATCCGGTGATGGCAACCACGCCGCCAAAAGCGATCCCAAGGCCCAACAACACCGGCCAGCGGTGCCGTGTACCCCGGAACATCTGGAACACCGCTATCCATGCCGATTGCAGGCACACCAAGGCCGTAGCGGCCGCAACGGACGTGAGCTGAAGCGCGGTGATGAAGCAGGCGAAGTGGAACGCAAGTGCAATAGCGGCCAGGGCGGACCAGCCAAACTCGCGCCGGGTGATCCTGCCGAATGCTTTTGGCTCACGGATAGCGACGGGAGCAGCCATCACCACCGCACCTATCGCATTCCGCCAAAAGGCGATGGCCAAGGCCGTAACGGAGGTGGCTCCAAGGGTTCCTGCGATGAGTGGTCCGGAAGAGGCAACACCCAGTACGCCGAGGGCAGCAATGAGAAGGGTCACGGATTAACCCTAGTGGGGCGGGGGAGCGCTCCAGCCCTATCTGATGCTCCAACAGTGTGGTTGTCTTGACTCAGCATTCCAGTGAGCCGGTCACGGCGTACCCAAGGGGTTATCTGATTGAACACGGCACCCGTCGGCACCGGCACCAAGCGTCGGCGATCTGTTCTGCTGCTGGTCGCGGCCGGGGTGCTGACGGCCGCGCTCGTTGTTGCCGGGTGGTTCGCTGTTCCACGTGACCGCCCTGACGAGCCCGAAGGAAACAGGGCGGGCGTTCCAAGTATCTTCCCCGTGCCGCAGCACGCCAAGGCCGGAACGGGCAGCCCTGTTCCCTTGAACGGCCACGTGTACGTGGTTGCCCCCGCTGGAACGGATCAAGCCTCCACCGCCGCAGTGCAGGACCTTGTGGCAGGCGCCGGGGGCACGTCGGAGGTGGTGACAGCGCTTGCGAACCCACGCGAAGGGTCATCTGCCATCCATTTGGGCGTGGACTCAGCCGTAGCTCCGGTTCTCAGCGATTTGCAGCTGGACAGCGATGCCACTCTCCGGGACGCTCTTGGGCACGCAGAAGGCTATGTGGTTGCCACAGGACAGCCCGGCGGGATTCCGACGGCCGTGCTGGCAGGACGGGACAACGACGGCGTCTTCCACGCCGTCCAGACCCTACGGCAGGTGCTCAGGGACGGTTCAGTGGTTCCGGTCCTGGTGGGTGACTGGCCGCTGATGGAAACCCGCGGTGTCATCGAGGGCTTCTACGGCACCCCCTGGTCCCATCAGGCCCGCCTGGATGTCATCGAATTCGCGGGCAGGCAGAAGATGAACACTTACATCTATTCGCCGAAGGACGATCCCTTGTTGAGGGAACGATGGCGGGACCTTTACACGAATCAGGAGCTTGAGGAGCTGCGGGAGCTCATCGACACAGCAGCGGCCAACCATATCCGTTTCAGCTACGCCCTCTCACCGGGAATCGACATTTGCTATTCGCGCGAGGCTGACCTCGATGACGCGGTGGCCAAGCTTGAATCCCTGTACTCGCTGGGTGTCCGTTCCTTCGTGATTCCCCTCGATGACATCGCCACGAAAGTCCAATGTGCCGACGATCTCCGGGAGTTTGGTTCGGGTCAGGCCAACCTGGCAAAGGCACAGGCATCCTTCCTCAACGACGTGAATGCCAAGTTCATCTCTGCCAAGGACGGCGTCCTCCCACTGGAAACGGTTCCCACCTTCTACAACGGCTCCGCGAGCACTCCCTATAAGCGGGAACTTGGCCAGGCGTTGAATCCCGGGATCGTGGTGCAGTGGACGGGTGAGGATGTGGTCTCACACCGGATCACCCTGAAATCAGCGGAAACGGCCGCCGGGACCTACGGGAGCCCCGGCGACTCCCGGCCCATCGTCATTTGGGACAACTATCCTGTCAACGACTTTTCCCAGGATCATCTCTTCCTGGCCCCCGTGATCGGGAGGGACGCCAACCTCCATCAGTCCATCCAGGGCATTGTCACCAACCCCATGATTCAGCCCTATCTGTCCTTGCCGGCCATCTTCAACTACGCAGACCTCTCCTGGAACGGCCCGGCATACGACCCCGCCAAATCCATGAACGCGGCCTTGTCCCTGCTCTCCGGACCCGACCCGGAAGTCCAAGCCGCGGTGCGGGCTTTCGTGGACCTGAACCAAGACTGGCAGGACGACGACCTCACACCATCCGCCCCGGAGCTGCAACGCGATATTGACCAGTTCTGGACGGATTACGACGCCGGCAAGTCACCATCGGAGGCATTGCGGAGTCGCGCTGGGCTGCTTCAACGGCTTCCCGAACTCCTGCCACGCATGGCGATGCCCGGTTTCGCCCAGGACGGCTCCACGTGGGTTGCAGCGGCGGCAGAGTACGGACGTGGCGTGGAGGCTGCCCTGAACATGCTGAAGGCCGCCAAGCGTGGCGATGCACAGGCCGCCGCCGCAGCCCGCATCAACGTGCAGGGCGCCCTGAAGACAGCCGGGGCAAAGACGCAGCCAACGTTGGAACTTGGCGTGGTGACGCCCGTCCTGGGCAATGGCGAACTGACCGTATTCCTCGAGCGGGCACTGCAGACTGTACCGCCCAGCTAGGAACCGTTGTGTGCGCGAGGCGACCAGCGCCGTCGGAATGATGCTGAGGGAGGCCGAATGTTATCCCCGGGCATCGGGCATTAAAGGCAAAAGTCCCGGTCATTTCTGACCGGGACTTTTCTTATGGTGGAGGCACGGGGACTCGAACCCCGAACCCCCTGCTTGCAAAGCAGGTGCGCTACCAATTGCGCCATGCCCCCATAAGAAGCAACCCGTCAATCATACCCCATGTCCGGGCTGGCAATTACCAGTTCGAATCGGGCCCTTCGGCTAGTCGACCTTGTCGGTTGACTTGCTCCAGACATCCTTCCGGGCTTCGGATTCCTGGGCCTTTTTATAGACCAGGACACCTGCGATTGCCGCTGCCACTACTACCAGCAACTTCTTCACAAGTACCTCATTCCGGTTCAGTTTTACCTGAACCTCTTTCGGTTCCGTGGGCGTACCAGGACTTGAACCTGGGACCTCTTCGTTATCAGCGAAGCGCTCTAACCGCCTGAGCTATACGCCCCGATGCCTCATCGGGCCGAGATATGACTGTACAGCACATCCCGGCCCGATCTCAAATCGAGGCTTTTCCGCGGAGGTTTTCCGCCGATTTCGGCGTCATTCCGCGGGTTTTTGCTAGTCGTCGGTCAGCGTGACGCCGACGCCGCCAACCAACGTTGCGGAAATGTTATACAGAACCGCTGAGAGCATGGACAGTGCGGTCAGCAAGACCACGTTCACCACGGCAATAATGGTGGCGAAGGATGCAACTTGGCCCAGCGAGGCAATCTTCTTCAGCTCGAATCCACTGCCCTCCGATCCCGCCAGGGTGCCCAGAAGGCTATCCACCTGGTTGAAGATGCCCGTGAGATCCAGCACCGTCCAGAGCACGATGGCAGCAACTACGGTGACGATGCCCAGCGCAACAGAAAGCAGGAATGCCATCTTCAGGACTGACCACGGGTCCACCTTGCTGACCAAGAGGCGTGCGCGACGAACCTTGGCCTTGGGAGCAGGCTTCACCAGGCCGGGAGCGCCCTGGGCGGGGCGCTGGGCCGCGGAACCCGCGGGGCGCTGGCCGGGCTGAGCCGGTCGTTGCCCGGGGGCGCCGGCAGGACGCTGACCTGCCTGCGCGGGTCGCTGTCCCGGAGCGCCGGCGGGCCGCTGAGCGGAGTTGGTCCCGTTAGCGGGTCGTGCTCCTGTGGCACCGGAACCGGTGGACCCGGTTCCGGGACGCTGCTGGGGCCGTGCAGGGGTTCCTGCCTGTGCGCTGCCCGAGGGCTGCCGGAGTCCGCCGGGGACACCTGTGCTCGGCTTGGGATATGAGTCGGAATTACTCACTCGTTACCTCCGGTGTTGTCTTCGTTCAGCTCCGCGCCCGTTTCGATATCCGGGTCTGCGTCGTTTTCCGTTTCGGCCGTCACGGTCGCCTCGGAGGCGCCGTCGTTTGCAGCCAACGTTACGTCATCGTCGAGTCCGTCTTCGGACTCTTCGCCTTCCAGGCCGCGTTCGCTGTTGCGTGCAACCTCAATAATGCGGTCATTCTTGTCCGGCTTGGCGAAGATGACGCCCATGGTGTCACGGCCCTTGGCAGGGACGCCGGTCACTGCCGAGCGGACCACCTTGCCGCCTTCCATGACTACCAGGACTTCGTCCTCTTCCTGCACGATCAAGGCGCCCACAAGGTCACCGCGGTCTTCAGCAAGCTTGGCTACCTTGATGCCCAGGCCGCCACGGCCCTGCAGGCGGTATTCGTCCACTGCGGTCCGCTTGGCATAGCCACCCTCAGTAACGATGAAGACGAAGGAGCCGTCCTGGACCACATCTGCGGCAAGCAGTTCGTCGTCTTCACGGAACTTCATACCGGTTACACCCGAGGTAGCCCGGCCCATGGGGCGCAGTGCGTCATCGGTGGCTGTGAATCGGATCGACTGGCCCTTGCGTGAAACCAGAAGCAGGTCATCGGTCTCGCTGACCAGCTGGGCGGAGACCAACTCGTCCTCGTCGCGCAGGTTGATCGCGATGACACCGGCGGTGCGGTTGGTGTCATAGTCCTCCAACCTCGTCTTCTTGACCAGTCCGTTCTTGGTGGCGAGCACCAAGTACGGAGCCTGCTGGTAGTCCCTTAGGTCAAGAACCTGGGCGATGTGCTCATCCGGCTGGAAGGCCAACAGGTTGGCGACGTGCTGGCCCTTGGCATCACGGCCGGCTTCAGCGAGCTCGTAAGCCTTGGCACGGTAGACGCGACCCAAGTTGGTGAAGAACAGCAGCCAGTGGTGGGTAGTGGTGACGAAGAAGTGCTCAACGACATCGTCGCCTCGCAACTGCGCACCCTTGATACCCTTGCCGCCACGCTGCTGGGAACGGTAGTTGTCGCTGCGGGTGCGCTTGACGTACCCACCGCGCGTAATGGTGACGACCATTTCCTCTTCGGGAATCAGGTCTTCCATGGACATGTCGCCGTCGAAGCCCATCAGGATGTGCGTCCGGCGGTCATCTCCGTGCTTGGCGACGATCTCCGCGAGTTCCTCGCTGATGATCTGGCGCTGGCGTTCCTCGGAAGCCAGGATCGCGTTGTACTCCTCGATCATCGCTTCGAGCTCGGAGTGACGATCCTGGATCTTCTGGCGTTCCAGGGCGGCCAGTCGGCGCAACTGCATGTCCAGGATGGCGCGGGCCTGGAGTTCATCGATCTCCAGCAACCCCATGAGGCCTTCGCGGGCAGCTTCTGTGGTGTTGGAAGCGCGGATGAGGGCAATGACCTCGTCCAGCATGTCCAGGGCCTTGAGGAGTGCACGCAGAATGTGCGCTTCTTCCTCGGCCTTGCGCAGGCGGTAGCGGGTGCGGCGTGCAATGACGTCCATCTGGTGCGCAACCCAGTGGCGGATGAAAGCATCCAGGCTTAAGGTGCGCGGGACGCCGTCGACAATTGCCAGCATGTTCGCCGAGAAGTTGTCCTGCAGCTGCGTGTGCTTGTAGAGGTTGTTCAAGACCACCTTCGCCACGGCGTCGCGCTTGAGCACGATCACCAGGCGTTGGCCTGTACGGCCGGAGGTTTCATCGCGGAGGTCTGCGATGCCCTGGATCTTGCCGTCCTTGACCAGTTCAGCAATCTTGATGGCAAGGTTGTCCGGGTTGGCCTGGTAAGGAAGTTCGGTGACCACCAAGCAGGTGCGGCCCTGGAGTTCCTCGACATTGACCACGGCGCGCATGGTGATGGAGCCACGGCCGGTACGGTACGCATCTTCGATGCCCTTGTGGCCAAGGATGGTGGCACCAGTTGGGAAGTCGGGTCCCTTGATGCGCAGCAACAGTGCTTCGAGGAGCTCCTCGCGGGTGGCGGTGGGGTTCTCAAGCGCCCACTGCACACCCTCTGCGACCTCGCGAAGGTTGTGCGGTGGAATGTTGGTGGCCATGCCGACGGCGATGCCTGAGGAGCCGTTGACCAGCAGGTTGGGGAAACGCGCCGGCAGGATGGTCGGTTCCTGGTTCTTGCCGTCATAGTTGTCCTGGAAGTCGACGGTTTCCTCGTCGATATCGCGGACCATTTCCATGGCCAGTTGGGCCATCTTGGTTTCGGTGTAACGCGGTGCGGCAGCGCCGTCGTTACCGGGCGAACCGAAGTTGCCCTGGCCAAGTGCCAGCGGGTACCGCATGGTCCAGTCCTGGATCAGGCGGACCAAAGCATCGTAGATCGCCATGTCACCGTGCGGGTGATAGGTACCCATGACATCGCCCACCACGCGGGCGCACTTGTTGAAAGAGCGGTCGGGGCGGTAGCCGCCGTCGAACATTGCGTACAAAACGCGGCGGTGCACCGGCTTCAGTCCGTCACGGACGTCAGGGAGGGCGCGGCCCACAATAACGGCCATGGCGTAGTCCAGGTAGGACCTCTGCATTTCCGTCTGCAGGTCCACCTGCTCCACGCGGTCGGTCAGCACATCACCCTCAAGAACAACATCCTCTGCGTCATTCGATTCCGCCGGGACTTCGGGAGTTTCGTCACTCATAATCTAAGGTTTCCGTTTCAGGTATATGTCAGTTCTGGAATATTCAGATGCCCTTGTGGAGCCCTAGATATCGAGGAACCTGACGTCCTTGGCGTTCTGCTGGATGAAGTTACGGCGCGATTCAACGTCCTCGCCCATCAAGACAGAGAAGGTCTGGTCAGCGGCCAGTGCATCATCCATGGTGACCTGCAACAGGGTGCGGCGATCGGGGTCCATGGTGGTATCCCACAGTTCCGTGTAGTCCATCTCGCCCAGGCCCTTGTAGCGCTGGATGCCGTTGTCCTTGGGGAGTCGCTTATTCATGGAAGCACCCTTGCGGATGGTTTCATCTCGTTCGCGGTCGCTGTAGACGTAATCGTGGGCCGCGTTGGACCACTTGATCCTGTACAGCGGGGGTTGGGCCAGGTAGACGTAGCCGTTCTCGATGAGCGGACGCATGTAGCGGAACAGCAGAGTCATCAACAACGTGGTGATGTGCTGGCCGTCAACGTCAGCATCGGCCATGAGGACGATCTTGTGGTACCGCAGCTTGGAAATGTCGAAGTCTTCGCCGATGCCTGTACCGAAGGCGGTAATCATCGACTGGACTTCGGCGTTGCCGAGGGCCTTGTCCAGGCGGGCCCGCTCAACATTCAGGATCTTGCCGCGCAGTGGCAGGATGGCCTGGGTCTCCGGGTTGCGTCCACGCTTGGCCGAACCACCTGCGGAGTCACCCTCCACCAGGTAAACCTCGCAACGCGAAGGATCCTTCGAGGAGCAGTCGGAGAGCTTGCCGGGCATACCGAAGGATTCCAGGGGGCTCTTCCGGCGGGCGTTATCGCGGGCCTTGCGGGCCGCCATGCGTGCCTGGGCAGCGGAAATGGCCTTGCGGATCACATCACGTGCGGGGCCGGGGTTGCGTTCCAGCCAGTCGCCCAGCTGATCCGTGACAACGCGCTGGACGAAGCCCTTCACCTCGGAGTTGCCCAGCTTGGTTTTGGTCTGGCCTTCGAACTGAGGCTCGGAAAGCTTGACGGAAATAACGGCCGTCAGGCCTTCACGAATGTCATCACCGGTGAGGTTGTCTTCCTTTTCCTTGATGATGCTCTTCTCGCGCGCATAGCGGTTGATCAGCGAGGTCATCGCGGCGCGGAAGCCTTCTTCGTGCGTTCCGCCCTCATGGGTGTTGATCGTGTTTGCGTATGTGTGGACGCTTTCGGAGTACGCGGTGGTCCACTGCATGGCGACCTCGACGGCGATGTGCCGCTCCGTGTCTTCGGTTTCGAAGGCGATGACGTCCTCGTGGACGATTTCGACCTTCTTGTTCGAGTTCAGGTGCTTGACGTAGTCCAGCAGGCCGTCCGGGTATTGGTACACCACTGTGCGGTGCTCGGCGGCGACTTCGCCTTCGGTGGCAACGGCGTCGAGGTCGAGGTCATCATCACCGTCGCGGTTCACCGGACGCTCGTCCGTCAGGGTGATCCGCAGGCCCTTGTTGAGGAAGGCCATCTGCTGGAAGCGCGCACGAAGCGTCTCGAAATCGAACTCAGTGGACTCGAAGATAGTCCCGTCCGGGTAGAACGTCTGGGACGTACCGGTGACGTCAGTGGCTTCACCCTTGACGAGTTCGCCCTGGGGCTTGCCGCCGTCGGCGAAGGTCATACGCCAAACGTGGCCTTGCCGGCGGACTTCCGTGTCCACGCGGCGGGACAAGGCGTTGACCACGGAGATACCCACACCGTGGAGGCCGCCGGAAACCGCGTAGCCGCCGCCGCCGAACTTACCGCCGGCGTGAAGGATGGTCATGACCACTTCAACCGTTGTCTTGCCTTCGGTCGGGTGAATGTCTACGGGAATACCGCGGCCATCATCAACAACGCGGACGCCGCCATCGGCACGGAGAGTGATTTCGATGTGGCTGCAGTAACCAGCCAGTGCCTCATCAACAGAGTTGTCCACCACTTCATAGACCAGGTGGTGCAAGCCACGAGGACCGGTGGAACCGATGTACATGCCGGGGCGTTTGCGCACGGCTTCGAGGCCCTCCAGCACGGTGATGTCGCTGGCACCGTACTCCCTGGGCGCCTCAGTGGGCGTGTCAGGCTTGGGAACAGTCTCCTCTTCGGGCTCTACTGCCAAGGTCTCTGCATTGTCGTTAGCCACAGGCGCTTTCGACTCCTCTGTACTCGATGTCGGCCGTTCCCGGTGTTGCCCACGGCGAACCGCGGCCGCCAACGGGCACGTGACTGATTGCGCCGATTACTCCGACGAAGGGGGTCCCTATGCCACGCGAGTGGATCCAGTACCCCAACGACGTTTCACCGGCGCTCAGTGATCTACGCCAATTCTATCGTGGATACGCTCGAATCCTTGCAAATACGGGGGCAGCCGAGAGCTGAATATGGCCGTAGGAGGCCACTGGCCCTATCTGCAATCGCCCTACGGTGGTCCCGATGGGGGCCTATACGACTCAGGGGCGTTGATTCGCCCTGCACGCCGTTTAGCCGTAAGTATCCCTCGGGCCCCGACCGTTGACGCTGCGCCCGCCTTTTCGCCAACTTGGAGCCGACGGGCCCAGCACCTGGATACTGGTGACCACGCCTTCTCCAAGCTCATTGCGGAACATCTCCAGGAGGCTCGTGCTCAGCAAACGCAGTTGGGTGGCCCAAGCCGTTGAATCGCAACGGACATGGAGAGTGGTGTCCGTGAAGCTCTCCGGCGTGCAATGTGCCGAGATGTCCCCTCCAACCAAGGTTTCCCATTCCGCCATCACCGAGCCCACGGCCACAGGCGATGTCCACCCGCGTTCGGCCACCAATCGGCCAACGACATTTCCGAGGCCTAAGGGGTCCCGTCCGCTGCCGTGGAATTGCGCGAATCCCCTGGTATCCCGGATGCCCTTACGCTTCGGGGCAGACCCGGGTCTGGGGGCCCGTTGCCTCACTTCACCGCGGGCGGCAGCAGCCTCCCGCATCCGGTTCAGCGCCGCTTGGGCAGCATCGATCTCGTCCGGATCGCGTCCGGGTTGAAGTCCGTCGCGGCTATCCTTCGCCATCGATGCCTCCCGGAACAACGGTTACGCGCCGTCCGGCCAGCTCCTCAGGGATATCGGCATCGACGGCGGCAGTCACCAACACCTGCTCGGCGCCAGCCACTATTGCAGCCAGTTTACGCCGGCGCTGGACATCGAGTTCGGCGAAAACGTCATCGAGGATGAGGATCGGAGCGGTGCCTCCGGTGCGGGCATCGTCCAACATCACGTAGTAGGAAGCGAGCCGGAGGGACAAGCACATGGACCATGTTTCACCGTGGGATGCATAGCCCTTGGCAGGAGCTTGGCCCAAAGTGAGCTCCAGTTCGTCACGATGCGGGCCCACCAGGGAGATGCCCCGTTCCAGTTCCTTCTTCCGTGATGCTGCGAAGGCCTGGATGTAGCGTTCAGTGAGTTCATCCACGGACAGGAGCCGAAGGTCGTCAACCGACGGCGAAGGTTCCGTTCCGTGGTCCGCCGGGCCGCCGTCGTCGTCCAGGACGCCCTGGATGGTTGAGCGGTAGACTGCACCCGCCTCTTTGGATCCGTCGGTGAGCTGTGCGTAGGCGCTGTTCAGATGGGGACGCAATCTTTCCACGAGTTCGAGCCGGGCGTGGAGTAGTTCCGCGCCGGCGCGGGCCATGTGCTGGTCCCAAACGTCCAGGGTTGCTTCATGGCCTGCCGTGAATTTCCCGGCCCGCGCCGATTTCAGCAGGGCATTACGTTGCTTCAGGACGCGATCATAGTCGCTGCGGGTTGCAGCATGCCGCGGAACAAGGCTGACCAACAGTTCATCCAGGAAGCGCCTGCGGTTCGAAGGGTCTCCCTTGACCAACGCCAGATCTTCGGGTGCGAACAAAACAGTTTGGCAGATGCCCAGGATGTCCCTTGCCCGGACCGGATTGCTGCGGTTGATACGGCCCCGGTTAGCCCGGCCGGCATTGATTTCAAGCTCAATGACCGTTGATTGCTCTCCACGGACAAGCCTGGCGCGGATCATCGCGCGCTCGGCGCCGAACCGGAGCAGGGGCGCATCTGTGCTCACCCGATGTGAACTCAGCGTGGCAAGGTACCCGATGGCTTCCATCAGGTTGGTCTTGCCAATCCCGTTGGAACCGACCAGGACCGTCACGCCGGGGCCGAGCTTCAGGTCAACCTGTGCGTAGCTGCGGAAATCCGTCAGCGAAAGATGTTCGAGGTACACGCCGTTTGCAGGACTCCTGCGGCCTAGTTGGCCGGACGGGTGGCGTGTCCGCCGAACTGGTGGCGCAAGGCAGAGACCATCTTCATGGCCGGCGAGTTGTCCTCACGGGAAGCAAACCGAGCGAAGAGCGCGGCGGTGATGGCCGGAGCCGGCACTGCGTTGGCGATCGCTTCCTCCACGGTCCAGCGACCCTCGCCGGAATCCTCGACGTAGTCGTCGATCGAGGCCAGGCCCGGATCCTCATCGAGTGCCTTGACCATGAGGTCCAAGAGCCATGAGCGCACAACGGTGCCTTTTTGCCAGGCCCGGAAAGTTCCCGGAAGGTCCTTCACGATGTCCTTTGCCGCCAGCAGTTCGTAACCCTCTGCGTACGCCTGCATAAGGCCGTATTCGATGCCGTTGTGGACCATCTTCGCGTAGTGGCCTGCACCGACACCGCCAACGTGGACGAAGCTGTCGGCGCGTTCGCCTTCAGGCCGGAGGGCATCGAACACCGGCAGAGCCAGTTCGATGTCTTCATCGGCGCCGCCGGCCATCAGGCCGTAACCATTTTCGAGGCCCCAAACACCGCCGGAAACACCACAATCCGCGAATCGGATGTTCTTTTCGGCAAGTGCTGCAGCGTGCTTCTGGTCTTCGGTGAAACGCGAGTTCCCGCCATCGATCACCAAGTCGCCAGGGCTCAGTTTCTCACCCAGTTCGGTCACTACGGCGTCGGTGATCGCGCCTGACGGCACCATGACCCAGACCAGTCGGGGAGTGGGAAGGGCCGCGATGAGTTCATCTACGGAAGCAACATCAGTGACGTCCGGATTGCGGTCGAAACCAGTGACTTCGATGCCGCCGTTCCGCATGCGCTGGCGCATGTTGAAACCCATTTTTCCGAGGCCGATCAGACCGATGTGCACAGTGTGAACTCTTTTCTGCGAAGGTGGCGGGTACGTTTCGGCTAGTTGGGGAGGCGGACCGGCATCACGAGGTAGCGGTAGTCGTCCTGGTCTTCGCCGTCCGCTTCAGCCTGGGCCGTGATCATGGCGGGCTTGGGGGCAGTGGTGAAGGAGAATCGAACGAATTTGGTTTCGATGACGCTCAAGCCCTCAACGAGGTAATGCGGGTTGAAGGCCACGGTGATGTCTTCACCGGAAAGCTGTGCTTCAAGTTCTTCGGAAGCCTGCGCGTCTTCACCAGTACCGGCGTCGAGGTTCAGAAGTCCTTGGGTGAAGGCGAGACGGACCGGGGTGTTCCGCTCGGCAACAAGCGAAACACGACGTACTGCTTCGACCAATTCCTGGGTCTGAACAGTTGCATGGATCGGGGTGGAGTCCGGGAACAGGGAGCGGATCTTGGGGTAGTCGCCGTCCACCAGGAGCGAGGTGGTGGTGCGTCCGCCACTCTCGAAGCCGATGAGCCTGCTGTCGTCGTCTGCGAGGGCAAGGTTGATGTCGCCGCTGCCACCAAGGGTCTTGGCTACTTCGTTCAACGTCTTGGACTTGACCAGGGCACTTGTCGAAATGCCGGGAGTGACAGGCTTCCAAGGGACTTCACGCATGGCCAGACGGTAACGGTCCGTTGCCAGGAGCGTAATGAGGTCGTCCTCGATCTCCATGCGCACACCGGTGAGGATCGGCAAGGTGTCGTCCTTGCTCGCTGCGATGATCACCTGGGACACGGCCTGCGCGAAAGCATCCCCGGGCAACGTGCCACTGATGGCAGGCAATGCCGGCAGTGCCGGGTATTCGGCCTCGGGCATGGTGGCCAGGTGGAAGCTGCTTCGACGGCACGTGAGAGTGACTTTGCTGCCATCAGTCTCGACTTCGACGGGAGCGGAGGGAAGGCTGCGGCAGATATCTGCCAACAGGCGTCCGGAAACGAGGATTGTGCCCTCAACGGCGATATCCGCCGGAATTTCCAGGCGTGCGGAAGTCTCGTAATCGAAGCTTGAGAGGCTGACCGTTCCTGCCTCGGCTTTGAGGAGGAGGCCGGAAAGCACAGGTACGGGCGGCCGCGGAGACAACGACCGCGCGGTCCACGTAACGGCTTCTGCCAGGACGTCGCGGTCGACTCTGAACTTCACGGAGGGGTGCCGCCTTTCATTGCTGCTGCCATGTAGTAGCTGCGGATTCCTGCTTGGAAGCCGCTAAATCTTCGCAGTCCGGCACCGGAACCTGCATGGTCCGCGCTGAGCGAACTACAAACAGACCCAGGGATGGGAGCGCTGCTGACAGCTTAGCCGGAAGATCCGCGATTAACCCATCCCCGACCGGGCGGAGCCCTCCTCTGTGGACAGCCGGAGGGTGGCATTGGCCAGGCCGTTGGTCTGTCCTCGGGATGGTCGGGTGGGTGGCAGAACGAGATTGTTATTTGAGGGATTTCAATTTTTTGGGATTCGTAGTGTTAATAACTGCTGTGGAAACTGTGGATAACCCGATCCCACCGCGTCGTTCCGCGGTTAAGCCCTGTTCACGGATTGTGTGTTAACTGGGTTTTAAACAGGGTGTGGATGGGGACAACTCCCAGGCCCGTTTTTAACGATCCACAGACGGCTTAAGGGTTTTAAGCCCATTAACCGCGCTTGTCCCCTTAAGTATCCACAGGCTTATCCACATGCGCCTGTTAATAAGGTATGTAGTGCCGGGAGCGATGTGGAATTCAGGAGTCCCGCTGCTGCTGTTTGATCCGGTTGGTCAGCTCGGTGACCTGGTTGTAAATCACACGACGCTCTGCCATCAGCTCGCGGATCTTGCGGTCAGCGTGGATGACGGTGGTGTGATCGCGCCCGCCGAGCTCCTGCCCGATCTTCGGCAAGGACATATCCGTCAGTTCGCGGCACAGGTACATAGCGATCTGTCGCGCTGTCACCAACGTGCGGGTTCGGGACTTGCTGCAGAGCTCTTCCATGCTGAGCTTGAAGTAGTCAGCCGTCTGGTCAAGGATCTGCTTCGCCGTGATTTCCTGGGCACCGTCGTCGGTGATGAGGTCCTTGAGAACCATTTCAGCCAGGGCAACGTCCACCGGCTGGCGGTTGAGGCTTGCGAATGCGGTGACGCGGATGAGGGCGCCTTCGAGTTCGCGGATGTTGCTGGAGATCTTTGACGCGATGTATTCCAGGGCATCGTCCGGCGCCGAAAGGCCTTCGCTCAGGCCCTTCTTGCGGAGGATGGCGATGCGGGTTTCGAGTTCGGGCGGCTGGATGTCCGTCAGCAGGCCCCACTCGAAGCGGGACGTCATGCGGTCCTCGAAGCCGGCGAGCATCTTGGGCGGCTGGTCGGAGGTGATGACAACCTGCTTATTGGCGTTGTGCAGGGCGTTGAACGTGTGGAAGAACTCTTCCTGGGTCCGGTCCTTGCCCGCCAGGAACTGGATGTCATCAATCAAAAGCACGTCCACGTTGCGGTACGTGGTCTTGAAGCTGGTGCCCTCATCATCACGGATGGAGTTGATGAAGTCGTTGGTGAACTCTTCGGAGTTCACGTACCGGACCCGGATGCCGCTGTAGAGCCGGCGGGCGTAGTGTCCGATTGCGTGCAGCAGGTGGGTCTTGCCGAGCCCCGAGTCACCGTAGATGAACAGCGGGTTGTACGCCTTGGCAGGCGCTTCGGCGACGGCGACGGCGGCCGCGTGCGCAAAGCGGTTCGAGGAACCGATGACGAAGGTATCGAAGATGTACTTCGGATTCAGGCGACCAAACTCATGCGAGGTGCTGGGCGGAGTAGGCTGCGGCTTCGGCTCGGCGAAGTCGGACACTGCGGACAGCTCGACGACGGGTTCCGGCTCTGCATGGACGGGCACCAGATCGGTGTCTACGTCGATGGCGCAGCGGATGTCATCCGAGAAGACGCTGCGGAGGGCATCGTCCAGGGCATCCTTGACCTGCGTCTGCAGGACTTCGCGGGTGAGTTCATTGGGAACGGCCACCAGCAAGGTGGAACCGATAAGGCCCTGTGCCTGGGCGAGGATGACGAAACCGCGCTGACGGGGTGAAACCCGGTCGTCCTGTTCCATGAGGCTCAGCACCCTGCGCCAGGAACTTCCGACAGTGTTGGCGTGGTTGGCTTCGTCTACTGTCATCAATCAGTTCCTAAATACTTGCTTGCCGGCGTTACTGGCAGCCGAAGTCTCTCCGGCGGCGCTGTTCTGGGCGATAATCCACAGAGTTATACACAGCGGGTGGACATTGGGCTACTGAGCCACTCTAGGGGATGGAATCGCTAGAAGATAGCTGGGAAGTTGCCTGTGGATAATTACACCGTTGTGGTTCTGGAATCAGGCCTGTGAGCCACTTCATCCACAGGCTGGGAACGGTGGTTGGGCACAGCTGTGGATAGCTCCGCGGCAGGCTCCCGGTTTGACTGTGGGTGCCTTTTTGCCCTAACGTTGTGAAGTCCTTTGTGTCCGCTTTTGAGATCAGTTGTAACTCCGTACGTTCACCGTATGGAAGGCAACGGCGGCAGGCACATACAAAACTTAGCGTCGGCCAGTTCTTCCCCTTTTTTGATCGGGTGGGCGCACCTTTGATCCACTGGAGTAACTAACGTGAGCAAGCGGACTTTTCAGCCGAATAACCGCCGTCGGGCCAAGAAGCATGGCTTCCGCCTTCGTATGCGCACCCGTGCCGGCCGCGCCATCCTGGCTGCCCGTCGCGGCAAGGGCCGCGTCGAACTGTCGGCGTAAATAACTGACTTGTCGGTCAGGGTCTTTTTGCGGGTTTTACGGTGCTAGCCACCCCTAACCGTCTGCGGACGTCTACCGACTTTTCAACAACTGTACGTTCCGGCGTCCGCAATGGACGCCGGAACTTAGTGTTATATACGGCCTCTATCGGGGCCGGGGAGCCGAGTCGAATCGGCTTCATTGTCTCCAAAGCCGTCGGGAACGCCGTGACCAGGAACCTCGTTAAGAGGAGACTGAGAGAAATAGGCGGACTGTCCTTGCACACGCATGGAACGGGTCTGGCGGTCGTGGTCCGGGCATTGCCTGCAGCTGCATCTGCCAGCTGGGAGCAACTGCTCTCTGACTACAACGCCGCACTGGCAGTGACGACGAAGCGATTGGGTGGCTCAGTTCCACGCAACGCTTCGACTGAACACAACGGCACCACAACGGAAGGGACACCGCGTGCATGACATAAGCACCGCCGTCGTTCCTTCTTCAAGCGCGCCCTCCGGACAGGTTCCCTCCAGGAATCTGTCCGCTGCGGTGGGCACCTTCCTCTGGGAGTTGCCGCGCAACATTCTCATTCTCTTGCTGAAGACGTACCGCAAGGTCATCTCGCCCCTGTACGGCCAGGTTTGCCGTTTCTTTCCCTCCTGCTCGGCGTACGCCCTGGAAGCAGTAACGGTGCATGGCGCCGTAAAGGGTAGCTGGCTCGCAGCCAAAAGGCTCGCCAAATGCCACCCTTGGAACGCCGGTGGAGTGGACCACGTCCCCGCCGGTCACCGTCACTGGCCCGAAGGCCGGACGCCCACAATTGTTGTACTGAACAATCCGGACCAGTTCCTGGCTGCTCAGGCTGATGAAGAAGGCCGCTCGGCGGCCTAACGAATAGGGATATCGTATGGACTTCTTTGAAACAATCATGTTTCCGTTCAAGTGGCTGGTGTCAATCATCATGGTTGGCTTCCACGAGGGACTGAGCTTCATTGGCCTGCCCGCCGCGAACGGCTGGACGTGGACTCTGTCCATCATCGGCCTCGTGTTGGTGATCCGTGCCGCCCTGATTCCAGTCTTCGTCAAGCAGATCAAAGCGCAGCGCGGCATGCAGCTGCTGCAGCCGGACCTGAAGAAGCTTCAGACCAAGTACAAGGGCAAGACCGATCAGCTCTCCCGCCAGGCCATGGCGCAGGAGCAGATGGCGCTGTACAAGAAGCACGGCACCAACCCGTTCTCGGCCTGTTTGCCGATGCTGATTCAGATGCCGTTCTTCTTCGCGCTGTTCCAGGTGCTGTCGGGTATCTCCAACGCCAAGAACGCGGGCAATGGCATCGGTGCCATGAGTGCCCAGCAGGTAGTTGAGTTCGACGAATCCAGCATCTTCGGCGCACCACTTTCTTCTGCGCTGTTGCACGGCGGGGCTGGAAACGTCTCGGTGGTAGTTCTCTCTATCGTGATGATCGTCGCCATGACGGCCTCGCAGTTCATCACCCAGAAGCAGATCATGGCCAAGAACATGTCCGAAGAGGCCATGGCCAGCCCGTTCATGCGCCAGCAGAAGATGATGCTCTACATCCTGCCGCTCGTGTTCGGTATCGGCGGCATCAACTTCCCGATCGGTGTCCTTATCTACTGGACCACCACCAACCTCTGGACCATGGGCCAGCAGTTCTTCGTCATCCGTCGTATGCCCACCCCGGGCTCACCTGCCGCCAAGGCACTGGAGGAGCGACGCGCTGCGAAGGGCCTGCCGCCGCTGCTGGGTGGCAAGAAGACCGCGGACGCTGCTGCTGAAGCCGAAGCTGCTGCCGCTGCAGCAGCCGAAATCCGTGCCCAGCGCGTCCAGCCACAACGTAAGAACAGGAAGAAGAAGTAATGTCTGCCGAGAGCACTGAAGAAGTTATCGCCGCTGTGACTGAAGACCAGGAAGTCTCCACGGAAGAGACGCAGTCCAAGACGGCCAGCCGTTTGGAAGAGGAAGGCGACATTGCTGCCGACTACCTCGAAGAACTTCTTGATATTGCCGATATCGATGGCGACATCGACATCGAGGTTCGCAATGGACGCACGTACATCTCCATCGGCGCCGATGAAGAGTCCGCAGCCTTGGACAGCCTCGTAGGACGCGACGGTGAGGTCCTGGAAGCACTGCAGGAGCTGGCCCGCCTGTCTGTTCTTTCTGCCACCGAAAACCGTTCGCGCCTGGTGCTGGACATCAACGGGTACCGCAAGGAGCGCGCCGGCGTCCTTCAGCAGATCGCCGAAGACGCCGTTGCCAAGGTCAAGTCCGACGGCGGAACCGTCGCCCTTGAGCCGATGAGCGCTTACGAACGCAAGATCGTGCACGATGCTGTCGCCGACCTCGGATTTGTTTCCGAGTCCGAAGGCGAAGGCGCTGGCCGCCACATCGTCGTCTCGGCTGACTAACAGCTCATGGTTGACATCACCGCAGCTGAATTGGAAGCGGCAGAGAAGATCTTTGGGGAGCGCTTGGATCTCGCCAAGCGCTATGTGGAACACCTGGCGACGTCAGGAACTGAGCGCGGACTGATTGGCCCTCGCGAGATTCCGCGATTGTGGAGCCGGCACGTTCTTAACTGTGCAGTCATTGAATCCGCCATTGCCATGGACAGCCATGTGGCCGACGTTGGTTCCGGCGCAGGCTTGCCGGGTCTCTGCCTGGCGATTGCCCGTCCGGACCTTGAGCTGACGTTGATTGAGCCGCTGGAACGTCGAGTCATCTGGCTCCAGGAAGTCGTTGATGACCTCGGCCTGGACAACGTCACCATCATGAGGACGCGTGCTGAGCTCGCTGTCGGAATGGTTGACGCAGATGTTGTTACCGCCCGGGCAGTTTCTGCTCTGTCCAACCTGGCAGGCCTCACGATTCCGCTGTTGAACGGCCGTGGTGAAGTGGTGGCCATCAAGGGTCGCAGTGCCGCCGAGGAGATTGAGAAGGCAAAGAAGGTCATCCGCAAACTTGGCGGCGTGGAAACGTCCGTTGTGGTTTGTGGACAGGAGCTTTTGGAGGAACCCACCACCGTGGTGAGGATTATCGTCAATAAGCCCGGAAAGACAGTCTGAGACCCGCTCGGTTTCCCGCGTGTCGGCGGCTGAGCAGTTAGGCTAGAGAACGGCAGCAAGCGCCGAATGAGAGTGAGAGTGTGACCAGTGGGCAGTAGTGAAACCTCCACGCAGCGAATCCCCCCGTTTATGTCTTTGGGGTCCGCGCGGGCCATGGCCACACCCTCTGCGTCTCTTCAGTCGGCGATAGTGCGCACTGATTCGGTTGATAATGCTGCTGTTTCACGTGAAACCGTATCTGATGGAGTGCATAACGTGATGGATTCCATTGACGATTCGAGTCCCATCGCCCGCCAATTGGCCAACGAGACCCGTCGGCGCGAACGGTTGATTGGCAGGGAACTGCCCAAGCCGGACAAGACCCGCATCTTCACGGTTTCCAATCAGAAGGGTGGGGTCGGTAAGACGACTACTACGGTGAACATCGCCGCTGCCCTGGCCTCTGCTGGCCTCAACGTGCTGGTGATCGACATCGATCCCCAAGGCAATGCATCGACGGCTTTGGGCATTGAGCACCATGCCGACGTCGACAGCATCTATGACGTCCTGATCAATGACCTTCCGTTGAAGGACGTTGTGGCTCCGTGCCCAGACATTCCGAACCTGATTTGTGCACCCGCGACTATTCACCTCGCCGGCGCAGAGATTGAGCTGGTTTCCCTGGTGGCCCGCGAGCAGAGGCTTCGACGCGCCATTGACGTTTATGCCAAGGAGCGGGAGAAGAACGGCGAAGGCCGCCTGGACTTCATTTTCATTGACTGCCCACCGAGTCTGGGACTGCTGACAGTCAATGCGTTCTGTGCCGCGAGTGAAGTGCTCATTCCCATTCAGTGCGAGTACTACGCACTTGAAGGCCTGAGCCAGCTTCTCAAGAACATCGAGATGATCCAGAAGCACCTCAACGCTGACCTGGTGGTCTCCACGATTCTGCTGACGATGTACGACGGTCGGACAAACTTGGCTGCGCAGGTGGCGTCCGAGGTCCGTCAGCACTTCCCCGAGCAAGTTTTGGGAGCTGTGGTTCCGCGCTCCGTGCGCATCTCTGAAGCGCCGAGCTACCAGCAAACGGTCATGACCTACGATCCTTCGTCGAGCGGCGCGCTGTCCTACATGGAAGCCGCTGCCGAAATCGCTGAACGCTAGAATTCTTGAAACACTGCAACAGCCTGAGCAGTTCCGTGCTCGGCTATTTCATCGGAGGGATGAATCAATGAGCGAAAAGCGAAGGGGCCTCGGCAGGGGTCTTGGGGCTCTCATTCCTAGCTCGGCCGCGGCCCAGGGAAACGGCGCCGCACCATCCCGCCCAGTGGACCTGTTCTTTCCGGAAGCAAGGAAGACAGAAGAGCAGGCCGTAGAAGCTCCGATTCACGAATCAACGCCTGAGGCGGAGTCCAAGCCGGCCGCTGGCAGGGCTGCAGCGCCAAAGACCAAAACTGCGGCTGCCAAGGCCCCGGTCAAGTCCACCGCGAAGTCATCGCCAGCGAAGCCTGCTACTAAGCGAGCTGCCGCGTCCGCTGATCTGACGGTGGATGACTCGGAATCCGCTGAGGCTGCAACGACGTCGTCCACTCGCTCTGCTGCGGACGTGGAGTTGGTGGAGGTTCCCGGTGCTCGATTTGCCGAGATTCCCGTGGGCGACATTCACCCGAACCGCAAACAGCCCCGTTCGGTCTTCGATGAAGACGACATGGCCGAGCTGGTGCACTCTGTCCGGGAAATTGGAGTCCTCCAGCCAATTGTTGTACGTACTTCAACCGAAAAGGGTGGAGAACCGTATGAATTGGTTATGGGTGAGCGCCGCTGGCGTGCAGTACAGGCCGCGGGACTGGAAACCATTCCTGCAATTGTCCGCGACACCACCGACGACGACCTGCTGCGCGACGCTCTGCTGGAGAACCTGCACCGCAGCCAGCTGAACCCTTTGGAAGAGGCCGCGGCCTATCAGCAGCTCCTTGAAGACTTCGGGACCACTCACGAGCAGCTTGCGGACCGTATCGGTCGATCACGCCCCCAGGTGTCCAACACTCTCCGCCTCCTGAAGCTTCCGCCGTTGGTGCAGCGTCGGGTGGCCGCCAGTGTGTTGTCTGCCGGCCATGCACGTGCTCTCCTCGCACTTCCTGATGCAGCTGCGATGGAACGCTTGGCACAGAAGATTGTGGCTGAGGGTATGTCTGTGAGAGCTACGGAGGAGGCAGTGGCTCTGTATCAGGATCCCACTACTCCTGCCAAGAGCAGCATCCCAAAGGCCAACGCGCGCCATGAGCGCTTGGACTACTTGGCGTCATCCCTTTCGGATCGTTTGGATACTAACGTGAAGATTACCCTTGGCGCACGTAAAGGACGCGTGAGCATTGAGTTCGCCAGCGTCGAGGATCTCAACCGCATCATGGATGTACTTGGACCTGGTGCCGAAGACTAGTTCATATTGATTCAACTGAATGGGGCTTACTCTTCGAGTGAGTCCCATTTTTGTGCCATAACTCAGTAGGAATGGCCCATTTAGAGCGGGTGGCTAATCTGCCCGCGTGGCTCAAGACTGTTCCTGCCGGAAGTGTGTGCATTGGTTTTGTGAGTGGATGGTCCCGGCGCAATGTTTCACGTGAAACTGGCGATTGCAGCCAGGCCGCCATTCTGAGGGAAGCCGCGTGGTGAGAATGCGCCTAGTAGGTTTGCAGCGCAGGAATTACGGCTCCAGGTCTCCGATGAATTTGGTCAGTTTGCGCTTGGAACCGGTCGCTGAATGGCTATTGCCGAGTCCATTGTCGAAATGCTGCACCCCTGGGTGGTCAGGCGACTGTGTCGCTTGGTTGATAGGCTCGTGCCTGCGCGGCTAAGAATGCGCATACGCCGAGGAGTAGGCACGATTGTGGCGGTTTGACGCTGACTGGGAGGCAGTTGGAGGGTGCCGTCCCATTGGAAGAGTGCACACTCCTTTGCGTCCGGAATGAGTATTCGCTGCTGCGGAACACCTTGAGTGGTGGCGGTAGCGACTCATGAGGGTAGGCAGCTCCATCGCTTGATCGGTCTCGTTGGACTTGAACGAGCAGAAGGATCACTCTTTGGGATGTTCCACGTGAAACTGCCATGGAAAGTCTCTGGCGTGGGAGTATCGATAAGATTGCGGTCTGTCCTGGGGCCTGCGCTGCTCTCGTACCAATAGGCAGAGTGCCTCAGACTCAGAACCGTGGGCGAACATTTTGGCGGGTGGCCGCCCGTCCGCCCAACTATGAGAGGCGGGAGACTCGCTTTCTGCAGTCGTTCGGCTCGATAGCTGCCTGTCGTGAACAATGAAGTAGCTCCATGCCTCGGTTGGATGGCGTCAAGGTACTCGGTTTCTGACCCATTGCACCGGTAGTGCCGGCAAAACTTGAATGATGGTGGCGGGCAACGGACTCCGTAGGTTGTCTTCTTGAGCTGTGGCTGCCTAGCCGGCTGGTACGAGCTCTCTGCCTGTGTGCGTTCTAGGATCACGTGCCGACGTTTCACGAGAAACGGTGCCACTCGCGTGTCGGTAAAGGGGGTTACGAATCACTCAATAGATGATGGGAGTCATGTTGGTTAGGGTTCGATCTGAGTCAGTGGATGAATAGGGTTTGGATCCCTGCTTCAGTCCCCAAGCCGCCTAACGCGCGGTTGCCGATATGAACCAACCTGGAACTCCGCATTAGAGTCTCGGTGCATGTCATTCACCAATTCCCCCGGCTCCTTGGATGTTTCACGTGAAACAGGTGTCTCGGCAAATCCAATGATGAAACCTCAGCGGCCCTATTGTGCAGTTCCGCGATTCTCGGGCATCGGGATGTAGGGGGGGCAGCTGAGTGATGTAGGGGTGCGGGCTGTGGTGCGCGGCATTGTGCTTCGCGACCATACTGGACCGCTCCCCTGTCTGTTTGGAATGAGGTCCAGTTGTGAGGAGTGCAGTCGGGGTCACTTCAGTCGTGATTGGGTCGCGAAGATCAGTCCCCTGGCTGGATGCCCTCCAGGACCCCAGCGGCTGGACGGCATGATTTCCATCGCCATATCAGGCCCGCTCCGGATGGTGCTGTGACAATGCCCTCCGCAACTCACTGCGATCCGTGCCGTACTCGGAATGTGATGGACATAGTACGATCAGTGCCTCTCCGTCGACTGGCAGAGGACCTTGGAAGACGTACGCTGCGTACTTCGACGTTGGCGTGCCGGATGGGCTGAGAATGGCCCATGCGCATCTGGGAAAGTGACAGGTTGGATCATTGACTAACGCGTGGCCAGTCCCCCGGCATCTTGTTGTGTTGGAGACGGTGTCGTTCCTATCCGGGCTAGGCGGTGGAAGTCTAACTTCGGCTAACCTCGGTGCTGAACTGAGCCAAGCACGTGGAGGTCTGAAGGCAGAGGCACCAGGGCAAACGTAGTCGTTTCGGAGACTGGACCACGTGCCGAAGTCCCCGCGCTCACCGTTCTGGGGAGAGGCCACCGAACATTCGATAGAGGGCGCTGGCCGCTCCTCGCCGGAGAGCTATGGTGGCCGGAATTTCCGAGTGCTCCTGGCGTCGTGGACAGGTGTGTGTGCTTGGCTGCGGTGGGCTTGAGTTGTGCACGCGTGGAGACGCATCAGGCGTAGGGGCTTTGGGCATCACCGCTGTCTTGTCTCCCTGCAGGTGGCTATGGGCGCAGGCGTCGATCCGGGCTGCTGAAGCATCACGCCGAACTGATACGTGGAACTCTAGAGCATACGGGGTCTCCCCCTCGAGGTGACAGCTGCAGTGCAGCATGGGCCGTCTCAACGTTTCAGTGCAGCGCCTTCAAAGAACACCTTCCAAGGACGCGCGCAACTGTGGGTTCGGCGCAGGCGCACTTAGGAACGGCCTCGGAATGGTCTGATGTCGTTTGTGCCGCTACAGGGTCTCACCTCTTGACCGCCCGTCACGACAGAGCAACACTCTCCCTGCGCCTGAGAAAGGAAGGGTTGCCCTTGCTAGGGGTCGCCTTGTCATCTCTCTTGATCCTCATAGTTGTTACATGTTTCACGTGAAACAGACGACCGGCCTCACGCTGCAGAAGCACTGTCATGGGTGCCTCGCGACTGTGCATACCGCGGTGGATATCTCTGTGGATAACACTGGGGATAACTCTGTGTGCAAGTTTCGGTTTTCCTCCCACCTTCGGAGCGCAATGCGGTTTGCCCCAGGGTTCTCGCCTGGTTGCTATCCGTCGCTAGGAGCACTGCGTATGCGGCGGTTCCGGGCGGCAGACGCCGCGGGCCTTTTTGATTGTGTTTAACGCCATATTCCTTTGATTTTGGCGTACTTTCACTTGAGCCCGACGAGCTCGCAGAGCCGTGCCATGCGGCGGCTTGAAGGCGGTGAATTCGGTAGGGTCTTCATTGACCCACCACGGACGACGTAGGGCTCTGTGAATAATGTCATGGGCAGTGGATAAGCCTGTGGATAAGAGTGTGTACAACTTCAATGTCGGGTTAGGTGCATCGGTGGACAAGTGCCTGCGTTGACCCGTGCATTCGTCGTAACGTCCGCGGTTTAGCTCGCTCCGACGGTCTGACCCAGCCTCCCGAATAGTGGCTCAGTGTAGGGGTTGCTCGCGTTCATGTTGCCGTGTTGGAATAGCCGCCACTTCTTTGCGGACCAACAGCGGTTCTAGTTGCCATCTGAGCGCCACTTCGCAGATCGGTAACAGTGGCCAGCTTCTTCGAGGATGCACATTCATCCGATGTCTAGAGCAGATGTCTGCTGCGGCCAGCTACTCGGTGGTTTCCCGTGGCGGTGTCCCCCTACCCTATCCTGAAGCATCAGGATAGGGTCGAGGGCTGAGTCCTAGAGGTCAGTTGGTCGCAAGTGCTGGCAACGTCAGCGTTCGACCTCCCGCACAATCTGCGGTGCGCTCCGCAGTTCCGCCGCAGGGTGGTCATTGCTCACCTCCCCCGGGTCTTGGTTGGCGTTTTGAATGGCCAGACTTGGTCCAGTCGTGAACTGCCGGCTACGAGTGTGGACGCCGAAGCATCCATGGAGGAGCGTGGCCAAGTCGTCCGTAGCCGTCAGTGTCTACTCCAGTTTGCTGCACCCGTCTATGGCACAGCGCTACGCCATGTGCTGGATACGAGTGCTGCGACGTTTCACGTGAAACAAGGCGTGCTCAGGTGGCCACAGTTTCACGTGAAACATCGCAGGATCGATTGACCACTGTGTGAGTCTCCGGTGATGGAGGGGCCAGTGTGTGAGTGCACTTTCGAGCACGCCTGGTGCGTTTCTGGAGCTTTCATTCTGCCGGTCGGGTGAATCCTCTAGCAGGCTTCCTCCGGGCAGTGGCGACGGCTCTATAGGTGAGCTCGCTGGGTTCCTGCCGGCCCTTCTGTGTGCTGCGCCCCATTCCTGCGCGAGACGCGTTAGGGGGCTCAATCGTCACGTCTGGGGCACTTGGACCTTTGCAGGTGGCGTGCTCCCGTCATCGGTTGGTGGACTGGAACGCGGCTCAAGCGATAGGCCTTGAGTAGGTCAGCAGCACTTGGCAGGACGAGGCACTGCGGGGGGGGGCATAATACTGGGAACCGCCGGACCCTGCAGCACCAGAACCGTATGCGCTGGTAGGTGTTCCGTTGAGGAGAGGACGACCTTCTTACCCAGGGCCTTACCCAGGCACGGTTGTGGCATCCGTGGCCCTTGGGAGACCGTGCGGGGGCGCCACAGCTGCGGAATGTTCGGGTGTGTTTCACGTGAAACACCGCAAGACCGCACCGAAGACTCTGATCTGAGCGTGGTTGCGAGCTGCAGCGTTGGCGGGACGACTAATCATCAGGATGCGGAAGGCGGTCACTCAAGTGGTGCGGTGACACAGGATTTGGACTCTTTCTGTTCGTGGGCAGCCCGGAGGCAGCAGAGCGAAGGCGATACGTCACGCTTCCTTGCTGGAGCGCTCATGCCCAACAAGTGATCCTTTCGGTGTCGTGGCTTCTATACCTGTTGAGAGGCGTCAATCACGACGATTTGATTGTCGCTCTGATCTATCCAAGCCCGCGATGGACCCATAGTCGTTGCTGGCGCACCTGGAGTCTGTCGGTGGATAATTCCCAAAACTATTATTGGGTTCGTTTGCTCAGCTACCTGCCATCCAGCGGTAGGGACTCGGTTGCTTGAATTCCAATCAGAGCGCACCAACGCTGAGTTCCTGACCTTCTTTGGTGTGGATGCATGCCAGGGCTCTCAGGAGGCTCTGAGAGCGCCTTCAGCCGGTCGGATTCCACCGATACCTGCAATGGGACCGTTCAAACACCAGGCATCCACGAGGGGCTGAGTGGTCGAGTGCTGTGACTACTTCCATGGCGTTACGAAGTACTCTGGCGGGCCGTAGACTGACTCTTCCCCTTTGCACCCCTGCGCCGGTAATGAGTGCAGGCACTCCCCAACTGGGGTACACCGACCTCCCAAGCCCTGGGTTCGAAGTCAGGCCGAGTGTTTCACGTGAAACACTCGCACATTCGATGCATTTCTCCCACACATCGAACCTCCATGCTGCGCCGGCTTCACCTGAGCACGTGTTATTTCACCAAATTTGGGACCTAGCACTTGTCTACAGTTGCGGAACCAAGGACATTTCCTGGCAACGAAAAGCGGACAGTTTCCCCCACTTGGTCTTGTCTAGGCAAGATCCTCTGAATGGGGCCTCTCCGATCTTCAGTTCGAGTTCGGATTCATTGCAACCCTTCCCAGGCTCGACAAGGATGCAATTCCTTCGACAGCAGTTCTTTGCTCGGCGCGTGCTACCGGTGCTGGGAAAACACACGGAACCATAGCTCAGCCGTCTACGCTTGCATTGCTCGGACTGCTATGGCTAGAACCGAGCGCTTCTGAGTACCCCTTACTCTCAATGCTTCTGACGATCAGGGAACTGAAGGTGGTCCGTTGGAACCGGCGCAAACGTAGAGAAGACCTTACCCGCCGGTGCAGCCTCCGCCATCCATTTCCCATGGGTGACGATCATCCTAGCGAGCAGCCAGCTCCCCAGCGAATCAACCTGAAGGATTCCTGGCTTTTGAGAGAGAGGCCGGACTCAGCTCATGGCATCTCTGTTCGGGGCCGGTATGTCAGAGACGGTTGGGGGCGTCGACATGAGGGCTCCCTGGAATCAGCACCCGGTCCTCGGTCGCACTGGAGGTGGGTGAGAGTGGGTTGGGCTGGTCGGCCCGGTGGGTGAGAGTGGGTTGGGCTGGTCGGCCCGGTGGGTGAGAGTGGGTTGGGCTGGTCGGCCCGGTGGGTGAGAGTGGGTTGGGCTGGTCGGCCCGGTGGGTGAGAGTGGGTTGGGCTGGTCGGCCCGGTGGGTGAGAGTGGGTTGGGCTGGTCGGCCCGGTGGGTGAGAGTGGGTTTGGCTGGTCGGCCCGGTGGGTGAGAGTGGGTTGGGCTGGTCGGCCCGGTGGGTGAGAGTGGGTTGGGCTGGTCGGCCCGGTGGGTGAGAGTGGGTTGGGCTGGTCGGCCCGGTGGGTGAGAGTGGGTTTGGCTGGTCGGCCCGGTGGGTGAGAGTGGGTTGGGCTGGTCGGCCCGGTGGGTGAGAGTGGGTTGGGCTGGTCGGCCCGGTGGGTGAGAGTGGGTTGGGCTGGTCGGCCCGGTGGGTGAGAGTGGGTTGGGCTGGTCGGCCCGGTGGGTGAGAGTGGGTTTGGCCGGTCGGCGCGAATTTCGGCCTACCCCAGGTAGGGAGAAGTGAAATGCACGAAGCGGTCGCGAACGAAGCCCACTACGGCAACCAGCCACGGGAAAGAGACCGAATTTGGTTCATTTCCTTGAAAAACGGAAAAAACCGGCGGTTCCCACCCCCTCAGGAGCGGCAACCGCCGGCTTTCGACGAATCAGGATACGGAAGTGAACCTAGGACAGAACGTCCGCAAATTCCTTCTCGAAGAACTGCTTCGGCTTGGCGCCAATGACAGTGCTCTTAACTTCTCCCCCGCTGAACAGGTACACGGCCGGGATGGACGTGATGCCGTACTCGGCCGCGATTGCGGGGTTGTCGTCGACATTGAGTTTTACAACGTCAACCTTCTCGCTGTACTCAACGGAGATTTCGTCGAGGATCGGGCCAAGCTTGCGGCAGGGGCCGCACCACTCTGCCCAGAAGTCTACGATGACCGGCTTCTCGGAAGCCAGGACATCCGTGCTGAAGCTTGCGTCAGTTACGTCTTTTGCGTTGCTCATAACTTTTCCCTTCGTATGGTTGCTTGGATGCAGCTTAGGAGTTCAGGTCTGCAAGGTAGTGCTCAACATCGAGTGCAGCCACACAACCGGAGCCCGAAGCCGTGATGGCCTGGCGGTAGGTGGGATCGATGACGTCGCCTGCAGCGAAGACACCCTTAATGTTGGTACGGGAGCTACGGCCCTCGACGGCGATGGTTCCCTCGGGCGTCAGGTCAATCTTGCCCTTGATGAGGTCCGTGCGGGGATCGTTGCCGATAGCGACAAAGACGCCAGTGACCGCGAGTTCGGACTCGGTGCCATCCACCAGGTTCTTCAGCTTCAGGCCAGTGACTTTGTCTCCGCCAAGAACGTCCTCGACGGCCGTGTTCCAGACGAAATTGATTTTCTCGTGTGCCTGCGCGCGGTCGCCCATGATCTTGGAAGCCTTGAGCGTATCGCGGCGGTGGATAACAGTGACAGACTTTGCGAACTTGGTGAGGAACAGTGCTTCCTCCATTGCGGAGTCGCCACCGCCAATGACGGCGATGTCCTGGTCCTTGAAGAAGAAACCGTCGCAGGTTGCACACCAGCTAACACCGTGGCCGGAGAGGCGCTTTTCGTTCGCCAAGCCGAGCTCGCGGTAGGCAGAGCCAGTGGACAGGATGATGGCCTTCGCTTGGAAGGTCTCCCCCGTTCCGATGGTCACGGTCTTGATGTCGCCGTCGAGATCGAGTTCGGTGACGTCCTCGAACTGGATCTCGGTGCCGAATCGCGCGGCCTGCTTTTCGAAGTTCTCCATGAGGTCCGGACCCATGATGCCCTCGGGGAAGCCCGGGTAGTTCTCTACGTCCGTGGTGTTCATCAGTTCGCCACCAGCGGTGACCGAACCGGCAATGAGCAGAGGCTTCATGTTGGCACGGGCGGTATAAACAGCGGCGGTGTAGCCGGCTGGGCCTGAACCTACGATGATGACGTCACGCACCTGCGATGCGCTGTTTTCTGCAATGCTCACGTGGCGTGAACCTCTTCCTTAGTCGATGCTGCGGCTTTCGGGGCAGCCACCTGACTCAACCCCGGTTACGCCCCAAATATTCCGTTGGAGTTGGGGACCCTAAAAGCCACCATCATTCAGGGTACCGTCTGGAGACACGGCAAATCGAAGTGGGGACTCCCGTGACCGGGAGCCCCCACTGGGCGAAAGAATGAGAATCGAACTACTGAACAGTTACCTCAGCCAGGCGCAGGCCGAAGCCGAAACGGGTCTTCGGTGCGGCCAGCTTGGGGAGCGTTTTGATATCCACGATGACGTACTGCGTCTGGGTCGGCGCAGCCAGGGGCATGGTCAGCTCCGGAGAAGTGAAGCTGTTGGTGCCTACCAGCTTGGCGCCGTCCATGGCCGGACGGTCGTTGGTGTAAACATTTATGCTGCCGCCGGATCCACCCAATTGGTTCAACACAATGGACTTGACCTCAGTTTTTTCCTTGAGCTCAATGACCAGCGGCATGTTGGTGACGAGTCCACCCCAGTCGGCTGTAGCAAACTCCATGTCTGACCAGTAGCTTGCCGCGTTGCCGTCAAAAGCCCTGGTGAGGTCCTTGTCGTACTCTGCAGCGAAGGGGAAATCACCAAGACGCGTAATTCCAGCGATGGCAGGCGGCACGGCAGGAGGCGCAGTCTCCGAAGGCGTGGGTTCCTCTGATTGCGTGCTGTTGGTCTGAGGCGCAGTCGTGTTCTGCGTGGCTGCGGGCGTACCGCTGGGAAAGAGGCTGCCCAGGTTGGTGACTGCGAGGACGAGTCCCACGATCAGCACGGCAGCCAGCAAGCCGCCGACGAGCCAGCGCAGCGAACGGGGCTCCTTCTCCGGAGCGTCGTCCTCGTAAACTTCCTCGTCGTCGTAATCTTCCTGGACAGCGGCCGACGCCGGGAAACTGGTGGGGGCACGGTCGTAACCGGCGTCTGAGGTACCTCGCGCAGCGGCCGCAGTGCCTCCAGCAGCAGCCGCGGCACCTCCCCCGGCAAAGCCGTAGTCCTCTTCGGACCACAGCGAAACCTTGGGCTCAGCCGGTTCACGTGCCGCTGCCGGCTGCGCATTGACGGCCTGGGTCGGGGGCTGGGTCGGTGCGGGTGGAGCCGACGGAGCCGGCTGGGACGTCACGGCCTGGGTGGGCGGCTGGGCCTGGACACCGGCTGTAGCCGCGCCGGCACCGGAGGCAGCGGCTCCGGGGGCAGCGGCACCAGGGCCGGCAGCTGCACCGGCGTCGTGATTCTTGGAAGCCGAGTTCTTCAGCGCGGCGAGTCCGGCTGCTCCGGCACCCGCAGCAGCAGCCAGCTTTCCGGCGATGCCGCTCTTGGACGACGACGGGCTGGAAGAAGGCATGGGAGGCACATTGCCGGCCTGGGATCCGGTGGCGTCCTGCTGGGTGTCGTCATCGGATGGGATCGGGTAGCCGTTTTCGTCGTACTGGATGTACTCGGCGTCGTGCTCATCGTCCTCGTACAGGCCGTCGTACGTTTCGGGCTCGTAGGTGCGTGCCTGGCCGAAGATCTCGCTGCCGAGCGTCTCAGTGAAGAAGGGCTCGATGTAGGGCGGGTTGGTGGCAACCACCAGATCCAGCAAGTCAGGCGCGGTGCTGTGGTTGGTGATGAGGTAGGTGGTGTTGTCGCTGACGCCGAGGTCCAGGATCTGAACGTGGCCCGGCCGCTCCCCTGTGGCCACTTCACGGGCGCTCTGAGCTACCTGTTCCGCGTTTCCGGGACCGGCGACAAGGATGCTCACGGGACGGTTGAGGACCTGGTCCACGCCGTCGAGCACCTGATCTTGGTCATGCGAGGTCAACACATTGGCCGTGACCTTGTAGCGGCCGCCAAGTACTGATCCGACGTCGATCGGGTGGGACACGTGTTCCTCCTAGGCTGTCCGGGAGCTGCGGGTCCTGCACGCGGCCGGCCCGGCGAGCCGGTTCAACCGCTTTTGCAACTACCTGTATTCGTTTTCTAGCCTAGCCGATTGATGCCCTGCGCCCACGTTGACGGCACCGGCTCACTTCCGGTGGTTTCCGCGCGTTGGGAAGTAGGGATTGCGTCCGGCGTCGCCTTGATAGGTACGCCGACCCGGCAACGGGACCTGAGGCCTGAACCTGCCGCCCCGGGCCGTGCTGGGCGCGTCCTCTTCCGGCAGATAGGTTTTCGGCGCATCCGGAGCCTCCGTACTGGACAACGGAGCAACGCGTTCCACAGCAGGGCCGGCCCGGTAGGACGCCGCGTCGAACTCGCCCGAGATACGGGGAATCAAACCTGTATCGTCTGAAACCGTGGCGCGGGCCGCCGTCGTGGGTTCTGCAACGGCGCCCGTCACCGGTGCGGGAGCGCGTCCCAAGCGCCCCATCAGCGGGCGCAGGAGGTCGCGAAGTTCGGTGACGTGGAAGACGCGCAGCAGGACCAGGTAGGCGACCAACATGACGGGCCCGACGACGACCACGGTCACCAGAGCGGCCGGGCGGCTGCTCCAGGCGAAACCGTCGGCACGGTAGCTGCCGAGGAGCCACAGCGCAGCCGCACCGGCCAACGCGGAGCCCAAGCCGGCGTAGCCCATGCGGATGTACGAATTGGCGATACGAGGGCCGTCCAGGTGGCCCAGCATGCGGCGAAGGAACACCACGCTGATCACCACGGAAAGAATGTTGCCCAGGGTGTAGAGGATCGCGATCGCGTAAATGATCTGCCCAACGGGCAGGAACTGGATGAAGAACGCGCCCACCACGTAGATGACCGCCAGCCACAACTGGACGTACAAGGGCGTGCGGGCGTCCTCGTTGGCATAGAACACGCGGGACATCATGAAGTTGGCGCTCAGGAACGGTGTACTGAGGGCAAGGATGGTGAGCGTCTGGGCCAGCATGACGCCATCCTGCTTTTCGCCACCCGAGAAGAACATGCCCAGCGGACCCGCCAGGGCGAACAATGCCAAGGCACCGAAAACCGTGGCAACGGCCATGGTGCGAAGGCCATGGGACAGGGCATCGCGCAGCTCGCCCTTGTTGCCATCCTGGGACGCGCGTGTCATGCGGTTAAAGAGGACAGTCGCCAGGGACAACGCGATGATCGAGTGCGGCAGAAGGTACAGCTGGCTTGCGACCTCGAGGACGGCGTTGCCGGGCAACACAGCCGCGGCAACAGTATTCCCTGCATTGCTCAGGCGGAGGCGCTCAGCACCGGGAATGGTGGCGATCCTCATGACGTAAAGGAACGCCAACTGTCCGACGGCGGCAGTCGCCAAGGTCCAGACGCTCAGCTTGGCAGCCTGGCCAAGTCCAACCCCGCGCCACCCGAAGCGGGGACGAAGGCCAAGGCGAAGCCGGAAGACGGGGACGAGCAGGATGGCCGTCTGGGCGATCACGCCGAAGGTAGAGAACCCGGCAATCAGGAATGTCTGGGTTGGGCCCCAGTTATCCACGGTGTGTGGGTTGGTGATGTTGGCGCCCAGGATCCAGATGAACATGCCCAGGCCGGCGATGGCCACAAGGTTGTTCAGGATAGGCGCCCACATAGCCGGGCCGAACGCGCCGTGGGCGTTCAGCACCTGGGTGAGCATGGCGTAGAGGCCGTAGAAGAAGATCTGCGGGAGGCACCAGAACGCGAACGTGACGGCCAAGGCCTTTTGTTGCTCGGAGTAACCCTGGGTGGTGAGGTCAATGACCAGAGGCGCCGCGAGCGTCACCAGGGCGGTCAACGCCAGCAGGACCAGCACGGCCAGGGTCAGCAGGCGGCTGATGTAGTCCGCGCCGCGGTCCGGGGCCTTGCTTGCCTTGATGATCTGCGGGACAAGCACAGCGTTGAACACGCCACCGGCCACCAGCAGGAAGATCAGGTTGGGCAGGTTGTTGGCGTTGATGAAGGTGTCATTGACCGTGGAACCCAGGCCAAGGGCGGCGCCGAGCATCCACGTTTTTGCGAAGCCAAGGAACCGGGAAACGAGCGTTCCTGCGGCCATGATGGCGCTGGAACGTGCTTCTCCGGATTGAACGGACTGGGTGGTTTTGGCTTCAGACATCGCCTTTATCGTCCCACGTACCCGGGTCAGAGGTGTTCTGGCAGCACTTCCCGTGCCAGGTCGGCGATGCGGCGTTCGTTCGGGAAGGACAGTTTGCGGGCCAGTTCCTGGATGGGAACCCACGCGGCGTCCACGGCTTCCTGATCGGGATCGTTCTCGATGGTCAGCTCGCCGCCCGTCGCCTGGAGCAGGAAATGGTGCACGGTTTTATGGACGCGATGGCCGCTCACCGTGAACCAGTAATCGATGCTGCCCAGGGGTGCCAGAATGCTGCCTTCGATGCCCGTTTCCTCGGCGATCTCGCGAACAGCAGCTTCCTCATTGTTCTCCCGGCCCTCTGGGTGGCCCTTCGGCAGGCACCACTCAAGCCGGCCACCCCTATTAAGGCGGGCGATGATCGCAACCCGGAGTTCGCCGTCGGACGTGTCTACTACAACGCCGCCCGCCGACACTTCCTCCACGGTGGGAAGCGAGGCCTGGACCGGATGCTGCTGGGCAGGCGCGACGTGCGCACCGATTGCCGACGGCAACGGTGCGTTTGTCCTCCTGCCAGGAGCGCTCGGGATCGGGTTGGCCATGTGGTCCACTCTAACGACTCTTGCCCCGGAGTGATGACCGGGACATGGCCACAAGATGGACTGCGGGAGACGCTCCGCGGACACATGCCTGATTTCGCATGGAACAGTGGCCCACTGCTGCGCAAAAATCTGCCAAGCTTAAGGAACTATGGCGCACGTATTGGACAGCTCTTCTGTTAACTTCACCATCGATCCGGTGGTGCTCGACCTTGGGCAGCGCTTTGTCGATGCCGGCTATGAGCTGTCCCTGGTCGGTGGGCCCGTGCGCGACCTCTTCTTGGGGAGGACATCCCCGGACCTCGACTTCACTACCGACGCCACGCCGGACCAGACCATTGCCGTCATCAAGAAGTGGGCGGACAACTTCTGGGAAATCGGCCGCGCGTTCGGCACGATCGGCATGAAAAAGAGTGGTTTCCAGATCGAGATCACCACCTACCGCGCTGAGGCCTACGACCCCGATTCACGCAAGCCGGTAGTGGCGTTCGGCAACTCACTGACCGAAGACCTCCTCCGCCGCGACTTCACCATCAACGCCATGGCGCTGCGGCTGCCCAGCCTGGAGCTCGTGGACCCCTTCGGCGGCGTCCGCGACCTTCACGCCTCGGAGCTCGCCACGCCGGGCGCCCCGGAGGCCTCCTTCTCGGACGACCCCCTGCGCATGATGCGCGCGGCGCGTTTCGCTTCCCAGCTCGGCGTGTCGGTTCATGACGACGTCCGGCTCGCCATGTCCCAAATGGCGGACCGCATCAAGATCATTTCCGCGGAGCGCGTCCGGGAAGAACTGGTCAAGCTCATCAACGGAGCCCACCCCCGCGTAGGCATAGACCTCCTGGTGGACACGGGGCTCGCTGAGTTCGTGCTCCCGGAGGTTTCAGCCTTGCGCCTGGAAGCCGACGAGCACCACCGCCACAAGGACGTGTACCAGCACTCGCTGCAGGTTCTGGAGCAGGCCGCCGCGCTGGAAACAGGTCCTGACGGTCCGGTGCCAGGCCCCGACTTTGTGCTGCGGTTCGCGGCCTTGATGCACGACGTCGGCAAGCCGGCTACGCGCCGTTTCGAACCGGGCGGTGCGGTCAGCTTCCGCCACCACGATGTTGTGGGCTCCAAGCTGACGGCCAAACGGATGAAGGCGCTGCGTTTCGACAATGAGTCGATCAAAGCCGTATCGCGCCTCGTCGAACTGCATATGCGCTTCTACGGCTACGGCGATGCCGGCTGGAGCGATTCGGCGGTCCGCCGCTACGTGACCGACGCCGGTCCCCTGCTCGAACGCCTGCACCGCCTCACCCGATCCGACGTCACCACGCGTAACCAGCGCAAGGCCGACCGCCTGTCGTTCGCCTACGATGACCTTGAACGACGCATCTCGGCGCTCTTGGAACAGGAATCGCTGGCGGCCGTCCGGCCGGACCTCGATGGAGCGCAGATCATGGCACTCCTGGGACTCAAGCCCGGCCCCGTAGTGGGCAAGGCCTACAAGTTCCTTCTCGAGGAACGCATGGAACACGGACCACTGTCCCCGGAGGAAGCCGAGCAGAAGCTCTTGGCCTGGTGGCAAGCGCAACCCGAGTCCGCCGTCGTCGAGCCTTTGACCGAAACTGAGGAGCCATCATGAACGCTGCGACTTCCCCGCGTCCGCAACTCTGGATCCTTCGCCATGGCGAGACGGAGTGGTCCAAGAGCGGCCAGTACACCGGCCTGACGGATCTCCCCCTCACTGTTGAGGGAGAGCAGCAGGCCGTCGAGGCGCGCAAGGTCCTGGAAGGCATCGACTTCGACCTCGTCCTGACCTCGCCGCTGCGCCGCGCCCGCCGCACGGCGGAACTTGCAGGCTACCCGGAGGCAGTCCATGAGCCGCTGGCTGTTGAGTGGAACTACGGCGACTACGAGGGCATCAGCTCCGACCTCATTCGCAAGGACAACCCGGACTACCTCATCTGGACCGACGGCGTGCCCAACGGCGAAACACTGGACGAAGTTGCTGCCCGGGCCGACAAGATCATCGGGCGCGTCCTGGAATCCGGGATGGACAATGTCCTTGTGGTTGCGCATGGTCATTTCTCCCGGATCCTTACCGCCCGCTGGCTGGAAATGGACGCCCGCGAAGGCCGTCATTTCATTCTTGGGACAGCCAAGGTCTGCACGCTTGGTTGGGATAAGCGCACGCCGGCAATTGTGCGCTGGGGCCTCTAAGGAAAGAATTTAGAAAAACTTTTGGCAAATTAGCCAATTGCGCTGGTCAAACTCCGTCTTGATGGGGTAGCTTATATCTTGTTCCCAGAGCGACTCGCCGGGAACCAGGCGCGCATTCTCGGTTCAGTCAGCTGGGACAATGCCACAGCAGGCTGTAATGGCCGGGAAAAGGAGGTTGGGAAAATGATTACTTTGACTAGCGGACGGAAGTTGACCGTCACTGCTACCCCGGCCTCTGCTGATGATCGACGCCACTTTTGCTCTCTGACCCACTCCTGAACCATCCGGACCGGCCCTGACGCCGGCGGATTTTCATGGTCGGCCACACTCCGTGGTTGGCCTTCTGAGTAGTCAGTTGTAGGCGCGGACTCCACGCAGCATGCCGCGGGTGCGCAGTTTCCCCCAAAGTTCGGAACCAGCTTCTTGTTGGGTCGACTGCCGGAAGCACGCGCAATTATGCACGACGATTCGGGGTTTCCCGATTCGGTCCGCTTTATCCCCCTTATTAGCGTCGGCTTTTTGTGCCCTTTTCAGGCCTTGATTTCTCATGAATTCAATTGGCTCTATTTGTTGTGCACAAATCCCGGAGCATATTCTCCCGAAAGGAGGTGAACCATGTTAAAGCGCCCCGAAGAAATGCGCTTCTTCAAGAGCAGCGATGCTCCCAAGGACCGCACGCTGTTCAACGGCCAACTCCTCGACCAACGTCGTGAAGATGTCTACGTTGTCCTGCACCAAATGGGACTCATCCGTTGATGTCCTGAGCGACCCCGAAGGGAGTTCAGATGCAACACATTCATGCTGACCCTCAGGGAGCCCACGCGGCTGCGCGTGGGCTCCCCCCTTTAACAGTGCTTCTTACCGGCCTGGATGTGGGTGCCGCACTGCTGCGTGTGCTGCTGTACTTCAAGGCATGACTGTAAGCTCGATCCATGCAGGAGACGAAGCCGCACCGGCAGCAAAAACGTGCCCGCTTTGTGGTTCCCAGCCGCAGCGACTCCCTGCTTCGGAACTTTACGGAGCTCATCGGCGGCCCCTTGGGGAAGCACTCGGCACCGGGAATGGCCTCCTCCGGCCCCTTCACCGTTGAACGGGTCCTCATTATCCTCACCGTGATTGCCGCGGTCCTTGCCGTGCTCGCCAAGGACTATTGCCGCGTCAACGGTTGGCAGACTCCCGGCCAGTTCTACGCCACCTGCTACTCCGATTTCCCCGAGCTCTTCAAGAACCGCGGCTTGGGCGATGGCGTGTTCCCCTTCTTCACCCAAGGCAGCCTGTTCGAATACCCCGTCCTGATGGGGATCATCGCGGGCATCACAGCTTTGTTGGTTCCCGGCCAAGGCGTGGGCAATGAACGGATTCTGGGTTACTTCGATATCAACGCCACGCTGATCGTGGCGGTCTGGATCGTCACGGTCCTTTTGACGGCACGTATCAACAAGCGACGCCCTTGGGACGCCGCCATGGTGGCAGTCGCACCAGGGATCATCCTGGCCGGATTCATCAACTGGGACATGTGGGCCGTTGGGTTGCTTGCCTTGGGGATGTACTTCTTCTCGCGGGACAAGCTGATCCTTGCCGGCGTGTGCATCGGTCTGGGGACGGCGACCAAGCTGTACCCCGTGCTGATACTCGGTGCTGTGCTGGTTCTTGCCCTCCGCAGCGGCAAGCTGCGGACATTCTTCATCACCGCCGGGTCAGCCCTGGCTTCGTGGCTGGCAGTGAACCTGCCCATCGCAGCGATGAATCCCCCTGGCTGGCGCTATTTCTTCGAATTCACACAGGAACGTCCCGCGGGTTACAGCTCGCCATGGTTTGCCTACAACCTTGTGGCTGACCGGCTTCAGTGGACGCAAATGAATGCTGCAACCATCAACTCGCTGGCCCTGTACCTGTTCATCCTGGCCTGTGCCCTCATTGGTGCCCTGGCGTTATGTGCCCCCCGGCGGCCCCGGATCGCCCAGCTGGTTTTCCTGATTGTGGCCGCGTTCATCCTCACCAACAAGGTGTACTCACCACAGTTTGTTATTTGGCTCATCCCGCTGCTGGCTCTTGCCCGGCCCAAGTGGCGTGACTTCCTCATCTGGCAGGCCGCCGAGGGTCTGCACTGGGCCGCCATCTGGATGTACCTGGGCCAAGCGACCAGTGGCGGCTCCGTCCAGCACAACATAGATATGTCCTACTACGTCCTGGCCGTTGGCCTGCACATGATGGCGACCGCTTATCTGATGGCACGAGTGGTCATGGACATATGGGATCCTGCCCAGGACCCGCTGCGCATCCATGACGAGGACGATCCCCATGGCGGGCCTTTCAACGGAGCCAGGGACTGGCTGAGAATCGACCTCTTCCGTCCCTCGCGGTCCGTCTTTCCATGGCAGCCCGGAACTGCTGTGAATACTGATGACTCCAAGCAGCCCAGCGAGCGGAGGTAGGCAGCGATGGCTGATGTCGCCGTCGTCGGGGCTGGTCCCAACGGCCTGGCCGCCGCAGTAGTGATGGCCCGCGCAGGCCTGGACGTGCATCTTTATGAGGCCGCTGACATGATCGGCGGAGGTTCGCGCACCAGCGAGTTGATCGAACCGGGCTACCTGTACGACGTTTGTTCCGCAGTTCATCCCATGGCCCTGGCATCACCGTTCTTCCGTGCCTTCGAGCTATCCCGCCGCATAGATCTCCGGCTTCCCGAAGTCCAGCACGGTACTCCCCTGGACTCGGGCGGGGCGGCGTTGGCGTATCAGTCGCTGGAGCGGACAGTCCTCGGGTTAGGTGTGGACGGTCCGGCTTACGGACGGCTGCTGGAGCCCCTCCTGGCCCGGGTGAATGGCGTGGTGGACTTCACCTCCAACCAGCTGCTGAGGGTCCCGAAAGACCCTTTGGCGGCCATGATGTTCGGGCTTGCCACCCTGGACCAAGGCACACCTCTGTGGGGGCGCCGCTTCCGGGAAGATGCCGCTCCTGCGTTGCTGACGGGCGTCATGTCGCATGCCCTTGGTTCGCAGCCAGCGCTGAGCTCAACCGGGGCTGGGCTTCTGCTCAGCGTCCTGGCCCATGCAGGCGGCTGGGCAATACCCGTTGGTGGTTCGATCTCCATTGCAGCGGCCATGGCAGATGACCTGACAGCCCACGGCGGAACCATCCACGTTGGAGAACGCGTCGATTCACTGGACCAGGTCCGGCCATCGAAAGCCATTTTGTTGGATGTCGCTCCGCCTACGCTTGCCAGGCTGGGCAGAACAGAAGTACCCGACCGGTACCGGCGCGCACTGGAAACATTCCGCTTTGGGAATGCAGCGTGCAAAGTGGACTTCATCCTGTCGGGTCCGGTTCCTTGGCTGGACCCTGGCCTGGCGGTGGCAGGAACGGTCCATGTGGGCGGGTCGCGGCTTGCCATGGCCGAATCCGAGAACCTCGTGGCCATGGGTAAGCACCCCTCCGAGCCCTACGTCCTGGTGTCCCAGCCATCCGTGGTGGACCCGACCCGGGCGCCGGAGGGACGCCACGTCCTGTGGTCCTACTGCCATGTACCTGCCAATTCCACGGTGGACATGGCGGAAGCCGTCACCGCCCGCATCGAGCGGTACGCGCCGGGCTTCCGGGATGTTGTGGTTGCGTCGCAGACCACGACGGCGGCAGAACTGTCTGCGTACAACGAAAACTACGTTGGGGGCGACTTCAGCGCCGGGATCCTGGACCTGCGTGGGTTGGTGCAACGGCCAGTGGTTTCCAACGTGCCGTGGAGGACTCCGATGCCGGGCGTGTATCTCTGTTCGTCGTCAACACCGCCCGGGCCGGGTGTGACAGGGATGCCCGGGTACCACGCGGCAAAACATGCCCTTAAGGACATATTCAAGATGCGGGTACCCGGGCTGGGCCTGGGGCTTTAGCTGACGTTAGTTGGCGGCGGTGAAACGGGCGCGGCGGTAGGCCGGGCGTTCGATCTCATCCAACATCGCGACGGCATAGTCCTGCGTGGAAATGCTGTTGCCTGCCGGCGAGTCCTTGGCTACGTTGTACTCCCCGGTGCGCTCACCCGGCTGGATCACGGGTGCCGGAGCCAGAACGGTCCAGTCGATGTTCTCCGGGGTCTGCTTGACGGCTTCGAAGGCCTTGGCAGCGGTGGTGGCCTCAGCTTTGTACGCCTCCGGGAAGTCCGGGGAATCGAGCAAGCGGACACCATCGATTTCCAGGGTTCCGGCACCGCCAACGATCATGAGGCGGGTTCCTTCGGCGTTGCTGTAAGCGGCAGCCATGGCGTCGAGCCATTCTCCGTGGTCGCCGCCGGTGCGGCTGGGGCCCGTCGCCAACACAACGACGTCGTGATCCTTTGCGATGGAGGCGAAGGCCTGGCCGTCAGCCAGATCAGCGGCCTGCGCTGCGGCGCCGGTTACCTCTGCGCCCTTCCGGGAGATGGCCGTGACCTGGTGGCCGCGGGTGAGGGACTCGTTGACGATCTGGCTGCCGACCATGCCCGTTGCGCCGTAGACTGCGATTTTCATAGCTCTCCTTGGGGTTGGTATCCTCGAATAAGTCAAAGGTATCCAACGGATACTGATAGCTTCAAAGAAACCTAGTTACCTCAGGGATACTGACAATGGAACCGAAAGACCTCCCGGCCAACATCCTGGACCCCAACTGCCCGTCCCGCGTGATCTTCCAGCGCATCGGGGACAAGTGGGCGTCCCTGGTGATCCAGGTACTCGGCGATGGGCCGGTGCGCTTCTCCGAGCTTCGCAAGATGGTCAGCGTGGTCACCCCTAAGGTCCTGACGCAAACGCTGCGGGCACTGGAACGCGACGGACTCATCACCCGGACCGTTCACGCCCAGGTACCGCCGCGGGTGGACTACGAACTGACGGCGGTGGGTGAGTCCCTGCTGCAGCCCCTGTCCATGCTTCGCGAGTGGGCGGAGAGCCACGTCCCCACCATCCTTGAGGCCCGCGATGCCTACGACGACGCACAGGACGAAGCCCTCCTCGGCTCCCCCAACTGAGTAGCAGCAAATGCCCTTATGGTGGCTCAATAGAGCGTCTGCTGCTACCTACTTGGGCTGGGCGGACGGGACCAACGCGCGGCTGATCCGCCCGTCCCGCATGGTCGCGACTGAATCCGTCAGGGGCAGGAATTCGGTGTCGTGCGTGACCATCACGGTAGCCGTTTGGAACTCATCGGTGACGCTGCGCAAAAGCCGGACAATTGACTCGCTCCGTTCGTGGTCGAGGGCAGCGGTCGGTTCGTCCACCAGCAGGACAGTGGGACTGCCCATGAGGGCCCGGGCAATGTTCACCCTCTGACGTTGACCGCCGGACAACTGGTGCGGACGCTTGTGCGCGGCCCCGGACAGGCCTACGACCTCCAGCAGCTCAACCGCTTTGCGGCGCGCCTCCTTCAACGGATTGCCGCGCAGATGCTCGCAGATGAGTAGCTGCTCGACGGCGGTCAGCGCAGGCAGCAGGTTCGGTTGCTGGAAGATGATTCCCACCTTGTCGCGGCGCAACTCTGTGCGTTCGGCCTCCTTGAGCGCGGAGACGTCCTGCCCATCGATGACGACCAGCCCCGCAGTGGCCTTGACGAGGGTAGCGGCCACAGCGAGCAGCGAGGATTTACCAGACCCGGAAGGGCCCACCAGGGACAGGAACTCCCCTTGCTGCACGGCGAGATCCACAGAGTCCAGGGCCTTGAGAGTGGATCCGCCGTCCGGATATTCGAGGGATATGTTGACGAGGTTGAGAGCGGTGGTCATGATGTATTCCTTTCGAAGAAAGTATTAGTTGCCGCCGAGGGCCACCAAGGGGTCCACCTTGGTGACTTTGCGAACGGCGAGGACGGCGCCAGCCAGGCCAAGGATGACGATCCCGGCAACCGGCAGCAATGTGGTGAGGGGAGTGATCAGGAACGGAGCGGCCTGGGCCGCGAAGAGTCCCCCGGCGAGGCCCATGGCACCACCCACTGCGGCGCCTGCCAGCAGGACCATGGCTGCCTGGGCCAAAGCATCCTTCAATACGTACGAGGAGGAGGCGCCCAGCGCCTTGAGCACTGCGATGTCGCGCGTCCTTTGGACTGTCCAGACCGTCAGGAAGGCAACAATGACCAGCGCGGAAATTCCGTAGAGAAATGCCTGCATGAGCATGAGTGATCCGTTTTCACTTTTGTACGAGGCCAAGGCCTGGAACGAACCCACAGGATCCATGCTCACTGTGCCGGCCGCCGCATTGGCGGCGTCGAGGTCCAAGGAGGTGCCGGCGTCGTGCGTTACCGCGAGCACGGTAGCGGTGCCGGGGGTGGCGTGGGCGATGGTTCGCCAGGTTTCCAGGGTGGTCCAGACGACACCCGTGTGTGAATACCACTGGTCCTCAACAACTGCCGAGACGGTCAGATCAGTTCCGCCGACACGAACGCGGCCGCCGGCCTCCAACGACAGGTCCTTGGCCAAGGATTCGCCGACCACAACGGTCCCGTCCTCCACAGTGGACGGTGCCAAGGAGCCGCCAAAGACTGCGACGTTCGCTGTGCCGCCCGGCGCGCCGCCATCGCTCACGGGCTGAAGCCGGGATTGGCTGATTCCCACTGCCTGGGCGGAAGCAACGCCGGGCTGTTCCCGCCACGCCTCGAGCTGCTGGCCGGAGACTTCCGACTCGGTATACGACGCCTTGGGCTCACCGCCTGCAGGCGCGCCGAACACGATTTGCTGAACGGGCAGGGCCGCAATGGCCGACGTCGACTGATTGCCCAGGCCTGCCGTCAGCCCGGAAAGCATGACGAGCAGCAAGGTGATCAGGGCGACGACGCTGCCCATGAGCGCGAAGCGGCCCTTGGCGAAACGAATGTCGCGGATGGCGAGAAACATCAGAGTCCTTTGCTTGATTGCGGGCTTGATCCCGGCTCTTTCCACTCTTCCGGCGATGGCGCGCCGGGACATCGTGAGGTGGATGGATTGGCGCGATCCGAGGGGTTGAGCCGGCGATCATCCGAATGGTTGATTCGCGCGTCGCGGCGCCGAATCCGGGCCTTGAAAGGGAGCGCCAGGGATACGCTGGGAGGCATGCAGTCCACCGGTGCCGCCACCATCCTCCGTGTCCTGCGCGTCTGCCTGCACGTGGGTTTCGCAATTCTCCTTCTGGTTGCGATTGGGCGCTTGCTGACTGGTGTCGGATCTGCCGGGGCGCCTTCTCCCGTGGCTGTGGTGGGTGGATTGGGCTTGTCCGCCGTGCTGGCCCTCGTTTACCTCGCCGGAACCATCCTGGAGAAGCGCCACTCAGGCGATGCCGGCCGGTTCGACCCCACTCCCTATGCGCGGTGGTGGCTGGCCGCTGTCATGCTGCTTTGGTTGCTGCTCCTGCTGGTCAGCAGCGACTTCGCGTGGGTGGCCTTTCCCCTGTTCTTCCTCCAGCTTCATCTGTTGCCCCGGCGCTTGTCGTTGCCCGCTATTGCGCTCAGCACGGCACTGTTGGTTGGTGCTTTGTGGTTCCATAGCCGGGGTTCGGCCGACGGCGGATTGCAGCTCGCCATGGTCCTGGGACCGGTGTTCGGGGCGGGCTTCGCAGTGGTGACCGGGCTGGCGTACAGAGCTTTGTTCCTGGAGGCCGAGAATCAACGCGTTGTGGCCGACGATCTCCGGCGGACGCGCGCCGAACTCGCCCAAACCCAGCACGACGCCGGCATGCTGGCTGAGCGTGAGCGGCTGGCCCGCGAAATCCACGACACCCTGGCTCAGGGATTCTCCAGCATCATCCTGATGGGAAGGTCCGCGGAGAAGGCCTTGGACGATGGGGACGCGCAGGCGGCCAAGGAGCGGTTGAGGATCGTGCAGGACACAGCGTCGACGAACCTTGCGGAGGCCAGGAGCTTTGTCCGGGGCCTGCGTTCACCTGCCTTGGAACAGTCTGGCTTGGTGGACAGCCTGCGCAGGCTCTGTGGAAAGACGGAGACCGAGGCCGCTGCCCGTGGAACGGCCTTGCGGTGCCGTTTCGCACTGGTGGGCACGCCCGTGGAGCTGCCCAACACGTACCAGACCACCTTGCTCCGGGCCGCTCAGGCCTCCCTCGCGAACGTGTGGGCGCACGCCCACGCACGTGCCGCCGTCGTGACTTTGTCCTTTCTTGGCGCCGAGGTGACACTGGACGTTTTCGACGACGGGATAGGTTTCGAGCCCTCGACGGCGGCCCGTACGGCGCGGGGCGACGGCACCGGCGTCGGACTTATGAGTTTGCGCGAGCGGCTTGCCGCGCTGGAAGGCAGCCTGGAGATCGAGTCGGCTCCGGGCGAAGGAACCGTGGTGGCCGTTCGGGTACCGCTGCCGGTAGATGAAGGTGTGGCATGAGTGAAATCCGTGTCCTGTTGGTGGACGACCATCCCGTGGTCCGTGCCGGCCTCCGCGCAATGTTGGCTGAGTTCCCGGGCGTCACGGTAGTTGCCGAAGCGTCTGACGGCGATGCTGCACTGGCTGAGCTCAGCAAGCTGCATGCACTCGGCGAGCCCGTGGACCTGGTCCTTATGGACCTCCAGATGGGGGCCGGCATGGATGGGGTCACGGCCACCGGGAAGATCAAAGCGGGTGAGGCCGGGACTCCCCCGCCGCCCGTGCTGATTCTGACCACTTACGACACCGACGCGGACATCCTCAACGCGGTGGAGGCAGGCGCGAGTGGCTACATGCTGAAGGACGCTCCGCCTGAGCAGATCCGCCAAGCTGTGCTGTCGGCAGCTGCCGGTCAGACTGCGCTGGCACCTGAGGTCGCGGCCCGGCTCATGGGGCGGATCCGGAATCCTGCGCCGGCGTTGAGTGCCCGGGAAGTCCAGTTACTGGAACTGCTCGCGACGGGCATGAGCAACCGTGCCATGGCCAAGCAACTCTTCATTTCCGAGGCGACTGTAAAGACCCACCTGGTGCACATTTACGCCAAGCTCGGGGTGGACAACCGCACGGCGGCCATCTCGGTTGCGACGCAGCGCAGGATCATCCGCGGACACTAAGTTGGGTCGGCAATTTTGGTGAAACGGTTGACCTTTTGCTCTTTTGCAGTGACGATTAGTGCACGTTTCGCTATGAGTTAGATCACAAAAAGTCACTCGTCGAAAGTTGGCCCCACATGTCCGCACCCTCCTTGGGCCTGTCCGGCGCTGCCCCCAGCAGCTCCGGACGCGCCAAAAAAGGTTCGTTAGCCAGAAAGGCCGCGTCACTCGGCCTCGCCTCCCTCCTCCTCGCAGGTGCCATCCCTGCGCTCACGTTTGCCGCGGCCGCCAATGCCGCGCCCGGCGACCCCGCCGCCACTAAAGCCGTCACCCCCGAAGTACCTGTCGATGCAGCTGGAGTACCCCTTGGTGCGGTGACAGGCTTTACCCAGTCCGGCAACGTCGTCGACCTTTCCACCGGGAACGGCGCCATTCGCGTCACGTTCCTGGACGACGGCAACTTCCGCCTTGAAGCGGACCCCAGCGGAAAGTTCACGGACCCCGCCAACACGGACCAAGGCGACCCGGCCAGGACCGCCAACATCGTGGTGGGCAAGGACAAGTTCGCCGGGACCACCCCAACCGTCACGGATGGCGACTGGCTGGTCCTGAAGACCGCGAAGATCACCGTTGAGATCAACAAAGCCACCACCCAGCTCCGGGTTCTCAGGGCTGACGGTTCCTTGGTCCTGGAAGAGTCCGCGCCCATCACCTTTGGGGCGAACTCCACCACGCAGCACCTCGCGCAGCAGGATGGCGAGCAGTTCATCGGCGGCGGCATGCAGAACGGCCGCTCCGTCCACACCGGCGCCCTCATCAACATCGCCAAGAACTTCGACTGGGACGACGACGGCTACCCCAACGCCGTGCCCTATTACATGTCCTCCAAGGGCTACGGCGTCCTCCGCGACACCTTTGCCCGCGGTTCCTACAACTTCGGCGGCCAGCCCACCACCACGCATGAGGAAAAGCGCTTCGACGCCTACTACTTCGTGGGCGATTACAAGCAGTCCCTGGGCGCCTACACCACGCTGACCGGCAAGCCGATGATGCCTCCGGTCTACGCCCTGGAATACGGCGATGCCGACTGCTACAACCGCTCCAACCCGGGTTATTCATCCTCAGGCTACGGCGATCCCGACGGCGCCAAGCAGCGCACGCCCGACGCCATCAAGACCGCGCGGAAGTTCGTCGAGAACGACATGCCCGCGGGCTGGATGCTGGTCAACGACGGATACGGCTGCGAATATCAGCAACTCCCGGAAACCGTCAGCAACATCGAGGAAGAAACCGATCTCAAGGTTGGCCTGTGGACCCAGCGTTCCCTGACCAACCAGGAGTACGAAGTAGGTGAGGCCGGGGTCCGGCTCCGCAAGCTTGACGTTGCGTGGGTGGGGCAGGGCTACCGCCAGGCCCTCACCGGTTGCGAGGCAGCACACGGCGGCATCGAGCAGTACTCGAATGCCCGCGGCACCTCGCTGATGGTGGAAGGTTGGGCCGGCTCCCAGCGTTGCGGCATGCAGTGGACGGGTGACCATTCAGGAAACCTCGACGCCGTCCGCTGGCAGGTCTCGGCCCTCACCGGCGCCGGCAACTCGGGTTTGGCGTTCACTACGGGTGACGTCGACGGCATCTTTGGCGGCTCTGCGGAGTCGTATGTCCGCGACCTTCAGTGGAAGGCCTTCGCGCCGGCGCTCTACTCCATGTCCGGCTGGGCGGCTACGGATAAGCGTCCATGGCTCTACGGCGATGAAGCCACGGCCATCAACCGCCAATACCTCCAGCTCCGCCAGCAGCTCATGCCCTTCATCTACTCGTTGGCGCAGGAATCCTCCACCACGGGCGTATCGATGATGCGCTCCATGGCCCTCGAATTCCCTGACCAGCAGTGGTCCTACGGTGCCGAGGCGAACAACCAGTTCATGCTTGGCTCCGACTTCCTGGTGGCACCGGTCTTCACCCAGACAGATGTCCGTAACGGCATATTTCTTCCGGCAGGCCAGCAGTGGGTGGATTACTGGACCGGCAAGCTTTACCAGGGCGGCCAGATCCTCAACGGCTATAACGCACCCTTGGACAAGCTGCCTGTGTTCGTTCGTGCCGGAGCGGTGATCCCGCAAGGCATCGTGGCCCGCAACGCCTCCTTGGTTCCGGAAGATTCCATGATCACCCTGGACGTTTACGCCCAGGGCCAGGACACGTTCACGCTCTACGAGGATGACAAAGTCACCCGCGAATTCAAGGACGGAAAGTCCTCCAGCCAGCTGTTCGCAGTGGACGCTCCGGGCAAGGGCAACAGCAGCGTCAAGGTGTCCATCGGTGAACGGAAGGGCGAGTACACCGGCAAGGCCGCTGCCCGACCGTATGAGCTGAAAGTCCACGCTGGCGCAGCTCCCAAGGACGTCAAGATCGGTGGAACCAAGCTCACGCAGCACTCCACCCAAGCCGCCTACGCCTCAGCAACAACCGGCTGGTACTTCGATGAGGCCAACAACGGCACCATCTGGGTGAAGACGGGTTCCATCGCTTCTAACCAGTCCGCAACGGTTCAGCTCCAGCAAGCAGGTCCGCTGGGTGGCAAGAGCCAGGAAGACACGGCGGCCGAAGTTCGCGTGACCACTGGCCAGCAGGTCTTCCAGGACCAGGAAACCACCGTCACCGCGGCCTTCGTGAACACCGGAACCAAAGCCAAGACCAACGTGGTCCTGACGCCGGTTCTCCCTGAGGGGTGGACCGTGGTCTCTTCCACCGGCGCAACTGCGGCGAAGGTCAACGGCGGCGGGACAACGACGGCAACATTCGTCATCAAACCCGGCTCCAGCGCCAAGGCGGGCCAACAGACCGTGCGGGTTTCGGCGTCGTACACTGCTTCGGGCTCCGCCCAGTCAGTGACCGGCGGCAACCAGATCTACGTCGCTTACGGTTCCTTGGCCGCCGCGTACAACACCGTTTCAGTCACCACCGTGGCAGGTAAGGCACTCGGAAACTTCGACGGCGGAGGGGCCACCTTCGCGGCCGAGCAGCTGGCTGCCGCTACGGTACCGGCTGGCGGTGTCCGACCGGGCAGCACGGTAACGGTGGACGCCGGGAAGCCTACGCAGGTGGACTACACGTGGCCGGCCGTCGGGCCGGACGTAGCCAACTCGGTGGCATTGTCCGCGCAAACGATCGCCGTCAAGGGCAAGGGAACCCACTTGGCTGTCCTCGGATCCGCAGCCGTTGGGAACGGCACCAGTCCCGAGCTCACCCTGACATATGCCGATGGAAGCATGGAAAAGCAATCGATCTTCTTCCCCAACTGGTTGCAGCCGTCCGTGCTGAACGGGGCAGTGTTGGCGGTGTCCGAACAGGGCCGCAACAACGCCAACGGCCCGTCGCCGGAGTACACGCAGTACAAGTACCAGGCGTTCTCCAACACTGTCCGGTTGAACCCCACCAAGGAGTTGGCGTCCGTGACGCTGCCTACCGATACGCGGGTGAAGTTCTTCGACTGGAAGGTGACCTCCCAGCCACTGCCGAACGTCCCGGTTGGCTCCGTATATGCCTCCGAGACACCTTGGGTCCAGGCCCTGAACGGCTACGGCGTGATCGGCAAGAACGTGGCCAACAAGGACTCGGCGTCGTCCCCGGACAAGCCCCTGGCCATCAATTACACGGACCCCGCAACCGGGCAGCAGCCCGTGTTCACCAAGGGTCTTGGCGTCCACGCTGCCTCGAAGATCACGTACTACCTGGGCGGCAAGTGTTCGACATTCACCTCGCAGGTGGGCCTTGAGAGCGGTTTCGGCGGCAACATCATCTTCAAGGTCAACGCAGACGGCGTGAACAAGTACCAGTCGCGCACGTACACCCCCGGATTCGCTCCGGAATCGGTGTCTGTTGACCTGACAGGCGTGGCCTACGTGGAATTGGTGGTGGACCCGTCCGGTTCCATCAACGGCGCGCATGGTGTCTGGGGTGATGCCAAGTTCACGTGCGCTCCCTAGGTTGATTTCCAGACAGCCGCCGCTTGCCGCCTCTTCCCGGGGATGGCAGGCGGCGGCTGTCCGCTTCCCGGGCACGACAAGAAACTGTCAGGGGAACGGGGCATAATGTCGCAAATGGGGAAACTGAAAATGCAGCAGGGTTTTGTCCTTGGTCTCGTAACTCTTGTCATGGTTGGTTCACTGACCGCCTGTGACGACGGACGGGCCGGTGCGGAGGGAGCAGCCAAGCAGCTGGCCTCCTCACTGTCAGCGCTCGACGTCGGTTCGCTGGCCGTGGAGGGCAAGGACGCTGCCGCGGCCAACGATGAACTCAAAGCCGTCTTCGAGGGCCTCGACGCCAAGCCGTCGGTTGCGTCCGGGGACGTCAAGCTCGACGGCGACACCGCCACTTTCCCCCTTAATTACAGTTGGAACATTGGCTCGGCCAAGTGGGAGTACAGCTCCGAAGCCACGCTGAGGAAGTCGGGCGACAAGTGGGCGGTCCAATGGAACCCTGCCCTGCTTGCGCCGCAGCTCTCCGACGGTGAAACTTTGTCGGTCAAGACCGTTGCCGCCCAGCGCGGCCAGATCCTTGGTGCCGGCGACGCCCCGATTGTTGAGGACAGGCCTGTCTTCCGGGTAGGCATCGACAAGACCAAGGTTCCCGCCGAACAGGCCGATGCTTCTGCGCGTGCCATGGCAGCCCTTCTGGGACTGGACGCCGAGGAGTACGCCAAGCAGGTTGCTGCTTCGGGACCCCAGGCTTTTGTGGAAGGCCTTGTACTCCGTGCCTATACGGCGGACATCACTGAAGCCAGGATCAAAGCCATCCCTGGCGGTGTCAGCATCCTGGACTCCATGGCCCTGGCTCCCACCAGGACCTTTGCCCGCGCGCTGTTGGGCAGCGTTGGGCAAGCCAGCGCAGAGCAGATCGAGAAATCCAATGGCGTCCTGCGAGCCGGAGACACCACGGGAACCGGCGGCCTGCAGCAGAAATACGACTCGTTGCTGCGCGGCAAGGACGGCGTGGAAGTCGTGGCCACCCCGGCTGAAAAGGCCGAAGGAGAGACCCCCGGTACCAAGGTGTTCTTCTCGTCCCTTCCCTCGCCGGGCACCACCCTCAAGACCACCCTGGACCTGAAGCTTCAGCAGCTGGCGGAGGAAACATTGGCAGGAGTCGAGCCGGCGTCTGCCATTGTGGCCCTCAGACCATCCACAGGCGCCCTTCTTGCCGCAGCGTCCGGACCGGGCAGCAACGGCTACAACACCGCACTTCTGGGGCAGTACGCTCCCGGGTCCACATTCAAGATCGTTGATTCGTTGGCCATGTTCCGCAACGGAGCCACCCCGGATTCCACCGTGGAATGCCCCTCCACGCTGACTGTCGATGGCCGAACCTTCAAGAACGCCGAGGGCTACCCCGAAACCTCGCTGGGCTCCGTGGCTCTGCGGGATGCGTTTGCGCACTCCTGCAACACTGCCTTCATCAACGCCCGCGAAACCGTCAGCCAGGACCAACTCGAATCCGCTGCACAGGCCTTGGGTGTGGCCGTTGAAGCCCCCAAGCTGGGCGCTGACGCGTTCCTTGGCTCGGTTCCCGGCGCCGCAGAAGGCACCGAGCACGCCGCTTCCATGATCGGCCAGGGCAAAGTCCTCTTCTCGCCACTCTCGGCAGCCGTCATGGCCGCGTCCGTAGCCAACGGCGCCCCGGTTTCACCGCAGCTGGTGCTGAACGCCGATGCAGCACAGGACCCCAGCGCAGCTTCGACCCCCTCTGAAAGTGGCTCCGCATCGCCGTCGTCCGCTTCCGCAACAGCAAGCGCTGCGCCAGCGTCCACCAAGCCGATCACCAAGGAAGAAGCCGCTGCACTGGCGGACATGATGCGCGCCGTGGTGACATCCGGCCACGCCGGCTTCCTGGCGGAGGTGCCCGGGGCACCCGTAGGAGCCAAGACCGGTACCGCGGAATTCGGCAACGACAACCCGCCGAAGACACACGCGTGGATCGTGGCTACCCACGGCGACCTCGCAGTCGCCGTGTTCGTTGAAGACGGCGGGCTTGGCGCTACCACCAGCGGGCCGTTGTTGAAGTCGTTCCTTACTGCGGCGGGCTGATTCGGAGGCAGACTATGACGGCAGGTACCCAGTGTGTGGTGGTCGGCGGAGGGCCGGCAGGGATCGTACTGGGGCTGCTGCTTGCCCGTGCCGGCGTCAGGGTCACTGTGCTGGAGAAGCACGCCGACTTCCTGCGTGATTTTCGGGGTGATACCGTCCACGCCTCAACCATTCGGCTCTTGGACGAGCTGGGCCTCGGAGAAGGATTCCGCGCCCTTCCCCAGAGCAAACTGGGCAATTTCCGGCTACCGACCGGGCCAGGCGACTCAGTGGTCCTCGCTGATTTTGGACGCTTGAAGGCCCCCTACAATTACGTGGCCATGGTGCCGCAGTGGGACCTGCTCAACTTCCTGGTGGAAGCAGCTCGACAGGAACCTGCGTTCACGTTGCTGATGAACACTGAGGCCACGGACTTGCTGCGCCATTCCTCGGGCGCTGTTGCGGGAGTGGCATACCAAACCCGCGATCCCCTGACCGGTTCTGTTGTAGCAACCGCCGAACTGAAGGCGCCTTTGACGGTGGCATGCGATGGACGCGGCTCGGTGCTCCGTACCAAGGCCGGGCTGGTGCCGCATGAATTTCCCGTGCCGTTCGATACGTGGTGGTTCAGGCTGCCGCGAACCGCGGGCGAGGACGAACCAATGTCCTCCATCTCGCCGCGTTTTGGCGCCTCTGACGTACTGCTGAGCCTGACCCGCAAGGATTATCACCAGATCGCGTACTTGGCCGCTAAAGGCTCGGACCCACAACTGCGGGCTGCTGGGGTGCAGGCCTTTCGCGACAAGGTTGCCAGCCTGCGGCCGGATCTCGCCGACCGAGTGGACACCATCGAATCCACGGACGACCTCCACCTCCTGGACGTGAAACTCAACCGCCTGTCCCGATGGCACCGGCCGGGGCTATTGCTCATTGGGGATGCCGCGCATGCGATGTCCCCAGCCGGCGGCGTGGGGATCAACCTTGCGGTGCAGGACGCGGTGGCGGCAGCGCGCGTGCTCGCGTCGCCTTTGCTGGGTGAAACGCTCGACGACGGACACCTCGCCGCGGTCCAAAAGCGGCGCTGGCTTCCCACCGTCATCGTCCAGACCTTCCAGCGGGTCCTGCATCGAGTGGTGTTCGCGCAGGTCATGGCCGGCAAGCAACCGAAGCCTCCCAAGCCCTTGGTCTTCGTGGCGAGGAACTTGCCTTCCTTCGGGAAGCTGCCGGCGCGAATGATTGCCTTCGGTCCGCGACCAGAACACGCGCCGGAATTTGCCCGCCGGAAGCCGTAGCCGAGTACCGCCGTCGAGCCTTATCCCGTGCCGTGGGAGGATTGAAACGTGGCCCATATTGACGTTTCCGGCATCGACTACTTCCTCTCCGACGGCACCCAGCTGCTCAACGGAGTGACCTTCAAGGTCCCCGACGGCACCAAGACCGCTCTCATCGGACCGAATGGCACCGGTAAGACCACCCTGTTCAAGATCATCTCCGGCGACCTCACGCCGGACGAAGGTGTTGTGGGCCGTTCAGGCAACATGGGCATCATGCGGCAGTTCGTGGGCCAGGTCCGCGACGAATCAACCGTCCGCGACCTTTTGGTTTCCACGGCCCAGGCCGGGCTTGCTGCCGCTGCAAAGGCGGTGGAGGACGCAGAGCTCGCCATGATGGAGCACGACGACGAGCCCACGCAGATGAAGTACGCCCAGGCGATCGTGGACTGGGGCGATGCCGGCGGGTACGACGTCGAGACCGTCTGGGACGAAGTCTGCATGGCCGCGTTGGGGATTTCCTTCGACAAAGCGCAGTTCCGCCGCGCCTCCACCCTGTCCGGTGGCGAACAGAAGCGCTTGGTGCTGGAAGCGCTCTTTGCCGGCCCGGACGAGCTCCTGCTCCTGGACGAACCGGACAACTACCTGGATGTCCCCGGCAAGCGTTGGTTGGAGGGCAAGCTCAATGAGTCCAAGAAGACTGTGCTGTTCATCAGCCACGACCGAGAGCTGCTCAACAACGCGGCCGGACGTATCGTCACGCTCGAGCCAGGCATCAACGGTGCCGGCGCATGGATCCACGGTGGGGGCTTCGGCTCCTATGTCGAGGCCCGCGCCGACCGCAACGCCCGGTTCGAGGAACTCCGCAAGCGCTGGGACGAGGAGCACATCAAGCTCAAGGAACTCGTCAACATGTACAAGAACAAGGCCGCGTTCCGCTCTGACATGGCCAACAGGTACCAGGCAGCGCAGACCCGCCTGGCCAAGTTCCTGGAGGCGGGACCGCCCGAGGCGCTGCCCATCGAGCAGAACGTGAAGATGCGCCTCAAGGGTGGTCGCACTGCCAAGCGCGCCGTGGTGGCGGAGAAACTCGAACTGACCGGGCTCATGAAGCCGTTCTCCACCGAGATCTGGTTCGGTGACCGCGTGGGCGTGCTGGGTTCCAACGGATCGGGCAAGAGCCACTTCCTGCGGCTGCTCGCCACCGGCGGCACCGACCCGGAGCGGGAGCACCTGCCCGTGTCCGACGTCGTTATTGCTGAAGTGCCGCACGAAGGGGCCGTGAAGCTTGGCGCCCGCATCAGGCCCGGGTTCTTCGCCCAGACCCATGTGCGTCCGGATCTTCTGGGCCGGACCTTGCTGGAGATCCTGCACCGCGGTGACGAACACCGCTCGGGTCTCCCCCGCGAGGCCGCTGCCGGAGCGCTGGACTCTTACGGGCTGGCCGGTCAGTCCGAGCAGAAGTACGAGTCTTTGTCGGGTGGTCAGCAGGCACGTTTCCAGATTCTGCTTCTTCAGCTCTCTGGGGCTACGCTCCTGCTGCTCGACGAGCCGACGGACAACCTGGACCTGCACTCGGGCGAGGCCTTGGAGCGGGCGATCGACGCTTTCGAGGGCACCGTCCTGGCCGTGACCCACGACCGCTGGTTCGCCAAGTCCTTTGACCGTTTCCTGATCTTCGGTTCCGATGGCAAAGTCTATGAATCCGAAGAGCCCGTGTGGGACGAGAAACGGGTGGAGCGCGCCCGCTAACCACGGATCCACTCTCACCTATCGGCGATTTTCCGCGGACGCTCTTGCACTGGCTGCGAGAGCGTTCCGCTTTAAGCGACGGGAGGTGAGAGAACGTCTGTGCGTAAATGATCACAACGCATGATTAAATGCGCAGAGCTTGCTACGGTTGGAGAATGGGAACTGCTGACCGCCACCGGCTCATAGGCGAGCTGCTGCGCACGCGCGAACAAGCCACTGTGGATGAACTGGTGGATGCCACGGGGGCTTCCGGTGCCACGATCCGCCGGGACCTTGAAATCCTTGCAGCCAACGGGGTGCTGAAGCGCGTCCACGGTGGTGCACGAAGCTTGTTGGCCCGGGGAGAAAACCCAGGCTACGGGCAGCGCGAGCTGGAAGACCACGACGCCAAGATCCGCATAGCGGCGGCCGTTGACGACCTCATCAGGGACCGGGAGCACGTGTGGCTGGACAGCGGCTCAACCGCAACGGAGATCGCCCGCAGGCTTGCCACACGGGAACTCACGGTTATGCCCATGTCCCTCCACGGCGTCGAGGCTTTGACAGGAAAGACGGCTGGCAGGGCACCTGAACTCATCCTCCCCGGTGGCAGGCTTGTCCAAGGCGAACAATCATTCCGGGGACCCATGGCGGAAGCCAACATCCGCTCACTAAGGTTCGACACCGCCGTCGTAACTCCCTGCGCCCTCAACCTCAAGGACGGCCTCCTGGCCCACGACCTTGATGATGCGGCAGTGAAACGCGCCGGCCTCGAATCGGCGGCGCGCGTCATTGTGGCGTCCGCAGGCAGTAAATGGAATGCCAGCGCCGTGGCCCTGGTTACCGCCATGGAGGCCGTGGACGTCATCGTGACAGACCAGGAACCATCCCCAGAAGATCTTGCCCGGCTCAACAAACTCTCCGTGGAAGTTGTGATTGCATGACCACCAACACCAGAAGCACCACCAACGTCAATGCAGCGGCGGTGGCGACCTTCCTGATCTTCGGCATGAACGGTCTGGTGTTCGCCAGCTGGGCTGCCCGCATTCCGGCCGTTACCGAGGCCCTCAGCCTTACGTCAGGCCAGATGGGCACCCTGCTGCTCTGTACAGCGGTAGGGTCCTTGCTTGCCCTGCCATCGGCCGGCTGGGTGGTTGGCAGGATCGGCACAGCAAACACGGTTCGCGTTGCGGGGATCGTTGCCGGTGCTGCCGGTGCAGCCATTGCCTTCTCGCTGATGGCCGCGTCAGTTCCGGCCACGGCAATCGCGCTGTTCTTCTTCGGCATCGGAATCGGCCTGTGGGATGTCGCGCAGAACATCGAGGGAGCTGACGTTGAGCACCGGCTCAAGCGCACCATCATGCCCCAGTTCCACGCGGCCTTCTCCGGTGGCGCCTTCCTGGGCGCGCTGATCGGCGCCGGACTGTCCCAGCTCGGCGTTGGTTTGCCAGAGCACCTGCTGGTCATCGCCGCCATTGCCGTCGCCCTCGCGCTGACGGTCCCCAGATACTTCCTGCCGCACGAGTCAACGGAAATTCACGACGGCGGCGTGCCGGCTGAGAAGGGCCCCTCGGCTTGGCGCGATGGCAGGACGCTGCTCATCGGCGTCGTGGTCCTGGGTGCCACCCTCACCGAAGGTGCGGGCAACGACTGGATCGCAAAGGCGGCCGTTGATGGTCTTGGCGCCTCCGAATCCACGGGTGCGTTGCTGTTCGCCCTCTTCGTCCTGGCGATGACGGTCATGCGGTTCCTCGGTGGCAAGGCGATCGACAGGTTCGGCCGTGTGACGGTACTCCGGGCCAGCATGGCAGCGGCCGCAGCTGGCCTGGCATTGTTCGTCTTTGCCGGCAACGTCGTTCTGGCAGGGATCGGCGCCGCGCTGTGGGGCATCGGGGCGGCCCTGGCCTTCCCCATGGGCATGTCAGCCGCAGCGGACGACCCCAAGCACGCCGCAGCCCGGGTGTCCGTTGTTTCCACCATCGGCTATATCGCCTTCCTGGCAGGCCCGCCGCTTCTGGGCTACCTGGGCGACCACACCGGGATCCACCTGGCCTTGCTGGCCATCGGAGCGCCTATTCTGCTCGCTCTTCTGCTTGCAGGGGTCGCGAAGCCTTTGCCGCCCAAATAGTTCTTCCGCCGGCTTTGGCGTTCTCCTCGGTGCATATATCCCGGAAGCGCCACCACAGGAGCAGGACGACGCCGGCAGCCAGGCAGGCGCCACCGAGGACATCGCTCAGCCAGTGGGCCGAAAGATAGGTCCTGCTGATCATCATGGCGATGACTCCAAGGGTGGCGATCGCAGTCATCCACCAGCGGGCGATGAGTACCACCAGCACCATCAGGAAAGCAGTGGTGGCCGATACATGCCCTGAAGGGTATGAACCGGTGTCGGTCAAAACCTTTGCGCCTTCAGGCCGGCTTCGCCCCACGACTGTTTTGGTCAGTTGCGTGAGCGCCAGCGCGGAGATGCCGGAAGCGGCGACGAAGATCGAGGTCATGGGTCGGCGCGCCACAACAAGCGCAACTGCGAGCATCGTGTGGAAAATCAGTACACCCACATATCCGGCCCAATTGAGCACCGCATTCACGGCATCCCAGAACGGCGAGTGCAAGGTGAATGAGTAGGCCTGCCACATGGTGTCCACGCCGTTGAAGGCCGGCTCGCCTTGCCCGGCCAGCAACATCCCGGCCGGGACCGCAAAAGCGCACAGCAGGAGCAGGCCGGGAGTCACCAACTGCCACTCGGGCCGTTGACGCCGAAGGATGTCGCGAACCATCACTACATCGTAGCCATGGCCGCCAATGCAAGGCTGCGTACATCGGCTTCACGCCACTAGGGCAGGCCACAAGGGTTACTGTGTTGGGATGCGAGGTTTCGTGGGCAAGGGCCCCAAACGGGTTGCACGGCTTGACCATTTCCTGGTGAGGGCGGTGTCCCGGCAACCCCAGGGCGATCACGACGTCTTCTTTCGCAGGCTCTCTGCCGTTGCCACCAAAGGGAAGCTGTGGTTTGGTGTCGCGGGAGTCATGGCAGCTTTCCCCGGCAAGCCACGCAGGGCAGCCCTTCACGGCCTCCTGGCTTTGGGCGTTGCCTCCGGCGTCACCAACGTCATCTTCAAGCGGGCACTCCCCCGGTCCAGGCCTCTTCCCGAGCACCTTCCGCTGTTCCGCTTCGTGAATCCCCAGCCGACAAGTTCGTCCATGCCTTCGGGCCATTCTGCATCTGCGGTTGCCTTCGCTGTGGGCGCCGGAATAGTGTCCCCGGCCATCGGACTTGCCCTGGCCCCTATTGCAGCAGGGGTGGCTTACTCCCGCGTGCACACCGGTGCTCATTGGCCCTCCGATGTGGTGCTGGGTTCGGCTCTCGGCGCCGGCGCCGCGTTGGTGACACGCAACTGGTGGCCAGCCCGGCCGCCGGAGCCAACTCCCCGCCGCACGCCGGTGGAGGCGCCCGCAATTCACGACGGCGAGGGGCTCAGTATTGCGGTCAACGTCATGGGTGGTTCCTACACGCCGGAGACGGGAGAGCTCCTGAAGGAGATATTCCCGAAAGCGCATATTCGGGAATTGGCGGAGGGCGATGACATTGCGGCCGGGATGGAGGCCGCAGCAACCCGACCAGGCACCGTTGCACTGGGCGTATGGGGCGGAGACGGAACGGTTGGCACTGCGGCTGCGGCCGCCGTCGAACATTCACTCCCGCTCCTGGTGCTGCCGGGCGGAACCCTCAACCACTTTGCCCGCGACGTGGGTACCAGCTCGATCGACGACGCCATCGAAGCGGTGACCAAGGGGCAGGCAGCGTCCGTTGACCTGGGGCACGTCGTGGTCCAGCGCGGGTTGCCGGAGACTCCGGAGATCACCGAGCTGGCCATGCTGAACACCGCCAGCGTAGGGGTGTATCCCAATCTGGTCCGCAGGCGTGAGCGGCTCCAGCCGGCGCTCGGGAAACCCGTGGCAGGACTGGTTGCCTCCCTGCGCACCTTTGGCGTGAACTCGCCCACCACGCTCACCGTGGACGGAGTGAAACACAAACTTTGGATCCTTTACCTGGGGCGCGGCCGCTACTACCCTCGGGATCACGCCCCGCTTCGTAGGCCGGTGCTGGACGACGGCGTCCTGGACATTCGCATGATCACGGCGGACGAGCCGTTTGCCCGCGCGCGCCTGCTGTGGGCGGTGGTGACAGGCACCGTCGCAGCGTCCAAAGTCACTCATCTGACTGAGGCCACCACCATCACTGTGGAAGCGATAGGGCAGCCCCTGGTCCTGGCCGTGGACGGTGAGCCGAAGCCTGGTGTCCGTACGGCCACGTTCAGTGCGAAGCCGCGCGAACTCCGCGTGTACTCGCCGCTGCCGGCTGGCTGATCCGGCGCGGGTCATCCGGGAGGACTACCCTGACTGGACCCTGAATCATCCCTGAGACAGGCGATTTACTTCCCGTCCGTGAGTAGCGTTGTGAGTACATTCAAAACTCACTTGCACACTCATGTGCTCCGAGGAGGGAACGCTTCCATGATCGAAGCAAAAGGCCTGACCAAGGTCTACGGCGAGAAAACCGCCGTGGGCGGTGTCAGCTTCACTGTCCAAGCCGGACGGGTGACGGGCTTCCTGGGTCCGAACGGTGCCGGCAAGTCCACCACCATGCGCATGATCATGGGGCTGGACTCTCCCACGGCAGGACTTGTGACCGTGAACGGTGAACCGTTCGCCCAGCACAAGGCCCCGCTCCGTGAAATCGGTGCCCTCCTGGACGCGAAGGCTGTCCACACGAGCCGCACTGCATACAACCACCTCCTTGCCATGGCGGCCACGCACAGCATCCCCAAGAGCCGGGTCCGCGAAGTCATCGAGATGACCGGCCTGAGTGACGTCGCGAAGAAGAAGGTCAAGGGATTCTCGCTCGGAATGGGTCAGCGCCTCGGTATTGCCGCCGCGCTGCTGGGCGACCCGCAGACCATCATCCTGGATGAGCCCGTCAACGGCCTCGATCCCGAAGGCGTGGTGTGGGTCCGCAACCTCGTCAAATACCTGGCCTCCGAGGGCCGCACAGTCTTCCTGTCCAGCCACCTCATGAGCGAGATGGCACTGACGGCCGACCACCTCATCGTGATTGGGCGCGGCAAGATCATTGCCGACGCACCCATCGCCGAAATCATCACGGGCAAGGGCCAGGCGCGGACCCGAGTCCGTACGGACCAGCCGGAGCGGCTCATGCAGCTTCTTGCCGGGACCGGCGTTTCCGTTGAAGTCCACGAGCGCGAACTACTCGAGGTGTCCGGACTGGATCCCCGGGGCATCGCCAAGACTGCGCTTGAGAACCAGGTCATGGTCTACGAACTGACCCCGCTCCAGGCGAGCCTGGAAGAGGCCTATATGGAACTGACCAAGGACGAGGTCGAATACCACTCGCACATCACCACCGGGGCCTCGGTTCCCGCTCAGGCCGGAGGGAAATAGACATGAGCACCACCACTTTGGACCGCAGGTCCATTCGTAACTCCGTCGGTCCCGGACCGGCTTTCCACCGCGTGCTGAACTCGGAATTCATCAAGTTCCGTACCCTGATGTCCACGTTGATCCTCCTGGCTTCCACCGCGATCGTCATGGTTGGTTTCGCGGCCCTCGCGGCATGGGGAACAGGAAGTTTTGCAGAGCAGGCCGCACGGGATCCCGAAGCTGCAGCAGCAATCGCAGCGCAGGGCGGGGATCTGGCCGTCAGCATCCCAACATCGGGTATTTCGTTCGCCCAACTCATCCTCGGTTCCTTGGGCGTCCTGCTCATGAGCTCCGAGTTCACCACGGGCATGGCACGCTCGACGTTTGCTGCCGTACCCAAGCGGCTTTCACCGTTCCTGGCCAAGCTCATTGTGGTGGTTGTGAGCGCCTTCCTGCTGACTGCCGTGTCCACCTACATCGCGGGCCTGGTGTCGCTGCCGATCGTGGATAACTACGGTCTCAAGCTGGATCTCGGCAGCTCACAGTCCATCAAACTGCTGCTGGTCAACAGCATCTACGTTGCAGCCGTGGCCGCCATTGGTATGGCACTTGGAACAATCGTCCGCAACTCCGCAGGCGGAATCATGAGCCTGGTGGGCATCTTCTTTGTTCTGCCGATCGCGTTCCAGCTCATCCCGGGCGACTTCTTCAAGGAAGCCAGCAAGTACCTGCCCACCAGCACGCTCAGTCCGCTGACCGCCGTCGAACATGTCCCGGACACGCTCGAAGCGTGGCAGGCGGCCCTGGTTCTGGGCGCGTGGGTGGTTGTGCCGGTAGCGCTGGCCATGATCCTGCTGAAGAAGCGTGACGTCTAGGCGCAGTCTAGGCTCAATTCATGACTGAAGCTCCACAGGTGAAGGACGCATCGGCCCCCGCGGCCGATGCGTCCTTCGCTGAAATTGCCCAGCGTCGCAGGGGCAGGATCCGCCGCTACTTCTACAAGCGGCCCCGTGCGATGGATGTTGTGGTGGTCCTCTGCTACGTGCTGTTGGCCCTGCCCACCATGGTCACCTCCATCATCGACGGCAAGTGGCTCGTGGCGGTGCTGCTTGCGCTGATCGCCGCCGTACTGATGTTCAGGCGGCGGTTCCCCCTCCAGGTGGTTGCCGCCGTCGGGCTCTTGGAAGTTGCGGCGACCATCCTGAACCCGTGGGGTTCAAACGTTTCCGCCGGCCTGTGGTTTGCGCTGTACGCGTTCGCATCCATCAAGAAGCGTGGCATCGCCCTGGTGGTCTTTGCTGCGGCGAGCCTGCCGCTGAGCCTCCTGTACTTGTTCATGTGGACAAGTCCGAGTCAGATGGGCACCCTGCAGGACGTTCCGGAGAACTTCCACCTCATCAACAACATCGCGACGGCAATCACCATCATGTTGTCCAATCTTTTGGCCACCGGCATCGGCATTTCTGTTCGCCAGCGCAGGGAACATGAGGCCGAGATCGCCGCCTGGGCAGCCCGGACCACACAGCTGGGCAAGGTCACCGAGCGGAACAGGATCGCGCGCGAAATGCACGACGTCGTGGCCCATTCGCTGACGGTGATGATCAGCCTCTCGGACGGCGCAGCCGTAGTGGTCAAGAAGGATCCAGAACGTGCCGGCGAAGTCCTTAGCGAACTGTCGCGTACCGGCCGTGCTGCCCTGGCAGATATGCGTCGCGTCCTTGGTGTCCTGCGTGATGATTCGGGCCGGCCCGCACCGCTCACGCCGCTCGCATCCGGACACAACCTGTCCAAGCTCCTGGACGGCTTCCGGACCGCGGGACTGCCGCTGCATTATGCGCATTCAGGTCCAGCCTTGCCGGCAGACCCTGCTTTCGAGCTCACCGTCTACAGGATCGTCCAGGAATCGTTGACCAACGTCCTCCGCTACGGCCGGTCGCTGAGCCGTGTGGACGTCCAAGTGGCCCGCGACGGCGACCGGGTCACCATTGACGTGCTCGACGACGGCCGCGGAACCCACGAAGGTGGCAGCGACTCCGTGGGAAGCCTGGGTACTGGCCAAGGCATTGCCGGGATGAATGAACGCGCCGGAATCTATGCTGGAATCGTTACTGCCGGTCCGGGAAAAAGGGGAGGCTGGGCGGTCCACGCCGAGCTCCGCTGGAACGGCGACAAGGGGGAATCATGACAGAAGACATCATCAAAGTGCTGCTCGTTGACGATCAGCCGCTGCTTCGAATGGGGTTCCGGCTGATCCTCGAAGGCGAAGAGGACCTTCACGTTGTAGGCGAGGCGTCCGATGGCGTCGAGGCCGTCCGCCAAGTAGAAGCCCTGCAACCGGACGTCGTGCTGATGGATGTACGGATGCCCGCCATGGACGGGATCGAAGCGACCCGTCGCATCTCGGATTCCGGTTCGGACGCCCGGGTCATCATCCTCACCACCTTCGACCTTGATGAGTACGCCTTCACTGGTTTGCAGGCCGGGGCCTCAGCGTTCCTGCTCAAGGACGTGGCCCCCTCGGAGCTGGTCCACGCGGTGCGTTTGGTGGCCAGTGGCGATGCCGTGGTTGCTCCCCGGGTAACGCAACGGCTCCTGGAAACGTATGTTCGTGGTGGTGTGGTGCCCGGTCACTCGCCCAGCCAGCACCGCGATCCGCTGCTGGACGAGCTCACACCGCGTGAAACCGAGATCCTCACCACCATCGCCGAGGGCCTGTCCAACGCGGAAATTGCCCACAAGTTCTTCCTCTCCGAGGCCACCGTGAAAACCCACGTGCGCCGGATCCTCAGCAAGCTGCAGTTGCGGGACCGTGTCCAGGTTGTGGTTTACGCGTACGAAACCGGGCTTGTGGTGCCGAGCAACCCGGACTACTGAACCGCCGTCGATTGCTGCGCGGGTCCTTGCAGCAGCGGTAAGAGTTCGCCGGGAGAAGACGCGGTAGCAGCGGCGTGGACGGATTCGCCGGGTTCCCCGTAGCCCCAGAGCGCGAAGATGGCAGGTATCCGGAAGCTGGCTGCTCCCTCAACGTCGTATATCCGGTCGCCCACCATGACGGGCCGCGATGTGTCGACGCCGCGTGAACGGAGCCGGTTCAGCGATTCCGCGATCACATCGTCTTTGCGCGACCGGCCCAGGGTATCGGACGCGCCACAGACATCCGCGAAGTAGTGGGCTACGCCAAAGTGGCGGGTCAGCCTGATGGCTTGGTCCTCTACTTTCGACGTTGCCACCGCCATGGGGATGCCCCGTAAGTGCAATTGATGAAGGAGCGCCTCAACACCGTCGTAGAGCTGGGCCTGGGCAGCTCCGGTCCTGGCGTAGGCCGCCCGGTAGTGCTGGAGAGCAACCTTCGCCACGTTCTCGTCAAGCCCAACGACGCTCCGGAACGAGTCCATCATGGGTGGTCCCACGAACCGGCGCAACTGGTCAGGACCTGGCACGGTGGCTCCCACGGAGGCCAGCGCTTCTGCCGCACTGGCGGTGACTCCCTTGGCCGAGTCCACCAGCGTGCCATCCATGTCGAACAGGATGCACGAGTAGGCCCCCGGGAGTGGTTTGTGGTGCTCTGGACGTATCATCTTCTTCGTGGCCTTTCGGTCAGGGCAGGAGCTTCTGGGCTCCTGAGGGGCTTTTACTGGGAAGGGATTCATGGAGCGTGCGGGCCTGGACGGCATCGATCAGAGGATCCTTTCGGAGCTCACCAAGAACGCCCGTGTCCCGCACGCCGAGCTGGCCGGAAAGGTCCTGCTTTCCAGGAATGCTGTCCGCCAGCGGATCGAGCGCATGGAGCGGCAGGGCTACATCCAGGGTTATACCGTCGTGGCCGGAGTAGGGACCCAGGATCTTGTGTCTGCATTCCTGATGGTCTACCGGAAAGACCGCATGCGGGGAGCCGATGTTCTGAGTGAGCTCAGGGCGATTCCCGAAATCGTTCTGTGTGATGTGCTGAGCGGTGACTTTGATTTGATCGTGCGCGTCGAAGCCCGATCCCATGGCAGGGTGCAGGAGATTTGGGAGCAGATTTCTGCCCTCCCCGGCGTGACCAACACCGTCACTGCCATGACCTTGTCCAACGTGATTCGACGGGTATCGCAGTAACTCAGCGTCCGTACGCAGAGGCGCCCTCAAGGATCATTTGGGCGGCGTCCCGTTCCATGAGTCCCATCGATGTGACGGCATCGACCACTGCCATGCGTCCACTCAACGCACGATTGGCCACCTCCGCAGCGGCTGCGTAGCCAAGGGCGGGTATCAGCGCGGTGGCCAGTCCAGCAGAGCCCGCAGCCAGCCCACCAAGCAGTTCCTCGTTTGCCGTGATGCCCTGGACGCAAAGGGTCCTGAGAATCCTCGCGCCGTTGGTGAGCCAGGAAAAGCCCTGCAAAAGGGCATGGGCCATGACGGGTTCAAAGGCATTCAGTTGCAACTGGCCGTTGTCGGCGGCCATGGTGACGGTGGTATCCGCACCAGCAACCGCAAAAGCGATCTGGTTCAGGGTCTCGGGAATCACCGGATTTACTTTGCCCGGCATGATGGATGACCCCGCCTGGCGGGGTGGTAATTGGATCTCCCCGAAGCCATTTTGCGGACCGCTGGACAGCAGTCTCAGGTCGCTGCTGATTTTGGAGATCTTGATGGCCGATCGCTTGAGCATCCCGGATACATGCATGAAAACCCCGACGTCGGATGTCGCCTCCAGCAGGTCAGTCGCCGGTACCAGGGGCAGCCCGGAAATTTCGGAAAGGGCATCAACGACGCGCTCCCGGTAGCCGGGCTCGGCCGTGATCCCTGTCCCGATCGCGGTTGCTCCCAGACTGCATTCGAGCATGAGCCCCGCGGACTCCCTCAGCCGGCATCTGTCTTCCTCAATCGTGGCGGCAAAGGCTCCAAACTCCTGACCGAGCGTCATGGGGACGGCGTCCTGCAGCTGGGTGCGCCCTATCTTCACCACGTGGGCGAAGGCGGCCCCTTTCTCCCGCATGGACTGCGTCAATTGGCCTAGTTCGTGGTCAAGGTCCTGCACGGCGGTGATCAGTGCGAGCTTGATGGCGGTGGGGTAGACATCGTTGGTCGACTGGCATTTGTTCACGTGGTCGATGGGGTGCAGATGCTGGTAGCTGCCACGGGGGTGGCCCATGGTTTCCAGGGCTACGTTTGCGATGACCTCGTTGGCGTTCATATTGGTGCTTGTCCCGGCGCCGCCCTGGATCATGTCCACGCAGAAGTGCTGGTGATGCTGCCCTTGTTCGATGTCCCGGCAGGCGTGGCTGACAGCGGTGGCAATGGCGGGATCCAGGACTCCAAGGCCCGAGTTGGCGTGGGCGGCCGCGCGCTTTACCTGGGCCAGGGCCACCACCAGTCCGGGATACCGGGACACGGGGATCCCGCTGATGGGGAAATTATCCAGGGCCCGGGCAGTGTGGGCGCCCCACAAGGCATCGGCTGGGACGCTGATGGATCCCAGGGAATCTGATTCGAGGCGATACGTCATAGGGGGTGCAGTCCTTTCGGGAACGGTCCTGTGCCAGTGGATGGCCTGGTGGTGGACTGGGTCCGCAGTCCACCACCAGGCCATCAGTTCTTGATGCAGATGACTTTGGGCTGGGTCATTTCCTCGTAGGCGAAGTGAACGCCTTCACGGCCCAGGCTTCCGTATTTGAATCCGCCGAAAGGCATGCCGTCGAACCGGTAGTCCGATGAGTCGTTGATCATGACACCCCCGGCCTGGATTTCCTTGGCTGCTTTCATCGCATCGCCAAGGGAGGCGGTGAAGATCCCGGCATGGAGACTGAACTCGATGGAGTTGGCAATCCCGATCGCTTCCTCCAGGGAGTCCACAGGGCGGAGCATCACCAGCGGCCCGAACACTTCCTCGGACCACAAGCGGCTGTGTTCCGGAACGTCTTCAAGAACCGTGGGGTGGAGGATGTTCCCGGCAGCTTGGTTTCCTGTCAGAACAACTGCACCGTGCTCCACCGCCTCGTGGACTTTTGTCCGGACATCTTCCAGGGAGCGTGAGGTGATCATGGGCCCCACGTCCGTCAGTTCGTCGGAGGGGTCGCCAACTACCAGTTTGTTGGTCGCGGCGAGGAAGAGCTCCCGGAATTCGACGTAGATGGACTTGTCGACCAGGATTCGTTGAACACCCACGCAGTTTTGGCCTGCGGCCCAGAATGCGCCGGAAACGCAGGAAGCCACGGCTTCCTGGAGGTTGGCGTCAGCCATGATGATGACTGGCGCGTTTCCGCCCAGGTCCATGGAGAGCTTCTTCAGCCCGGCTGTTGAGGCGATGTCCTCTCCGGTGGCGAACCCGCCGGTGAACGACACCATCCGGACGTCCCTCGCTGCGATGATTTCCCGGGCAATCCCGCGGTCTCCATGGACCACCGTGAGGACGTCCTGGGGGAGTCCGGCCTCCAGGAGTGCCTCGGTGAGAAGCTGCGCGGAGAGGGGAGTGAGGGCCGACGGTTTGAGGATAACGGCGTTTCCGCCTGCAATGGCCGGTCCCACCTTGTGGGCTACCAGGTTGAGGGGATCGTTGAAGGGCGTGATTGCCAGGATGATGCCCAGCGGTTCACGGGAGAACCAGCCCAGCCGGTCCTCGGAGCCTTCGTAGGCGTCAAAGGGAATGACTTCACCGGCGTTGCGGCGGGTTTCTGCCGCTGAAAGCCGCAGCGTATTGATGGCACGCAGGACCTCTTTACGGGCCTGCCTCACGGTCTTGCCAGCTTCAGCGACGATGGTTTCGGCAAAGAGATCGCGCCGGTCTTCCATCAGGGCGGCCGCCCTGTCGAGTATCTTTCCCCGCGCGTCCCGGGAGAGACCCGCTGCCACTTTGGCTCCCGTGCGGGCAGCATTCAGGACACTCTCGACGGCGGTGGCATCGGTCAGCGGAACGGCGCCCACCACCCGCTGGTCGTACGGGCTGGTGACGTTCTGGAACATCGGCAGGACTGATGCTTCGGGGACGCTGGGTGCGGTCTTAGGCATGGGAGGGAACCTCCGAGGTGGCGTGCATGGCGATGATGTCTGAGAGCAGGGCGTAGGCCGTCTCGACGCGTCCGGCGCCGGGCCCGGAAACCGTCACGGGGCCCAGGAGATCTGTGCTGAACGAAACGGCGTTGGTGGCGCCGGAGATTCCAGCCAATCCGTGGGCCAGGGGCACCGCCACGGGCTTCACGCTGGCTGTTACCGCCCCGTTGGCAGACCTCGTCGCTGAGCCGATGAGCTTCCAGCGCAGGCCTTGGCGGGCAGCGTCTTCGATGTCGTCACGGGTCAAGGAGGAGATGCCCTCACAAGAGACGTCCTGCAACGAAATGCCTGCCTCAAGGAGTTGATTGGCCAGGATGAGCACTTTGAGTCGAACGTCATAGCCCTCAATGTCAGCGGCAGGGTTTGCTTCCGCATACCCCAGGTCCTGGGCTTCCCGAATGGCGGCGTCCAGGTCCAGGCCCGATTCCATGCGCCCCAGCACATAGTTGCTGGTGCCGTTCAGGATTCCTTCGAAGCCATCGATCTTCAGGCCGGCGAACATCTTTTTGGCAAGGCGGATCACGGGGGTGCCGCTCATGACGGCGCCTTCGAACTCGAAGTGAACGCCATTGCTCTCGGCCAACGCGGCCAGTTCAGCGCCCCGCAGTGCCACGGGTCCCTTATTTGTGGTGCAGACGCTCTTGCCCGATTCCAGGGCCCATCGGACGTGCGAGACGGCGGGCTCGCCGTCGTCGGGATTGGTGAAGGTTGCTTCGCAGACGATGTCAGCAGTGCAGGAACGGATCACAGCTTCGTTGTTGGTGTCCAAGGAGCCGCCATGCTCTGCAAACGTCTCGCCAGCGCCAAGGTTCAGTGCCATGTGAAGATCGATGCCTTCGGCTTGGACCAGGGAACCGAGCCTGAGATCGGTGATGGCCACAACCCTCAGGCCGAAACCCAACTCCGAGCGGAGGGCATCTCCCCGTGTTGCGATGATGTCGGCGAGAGTCCGGTTGACGCCGCCAAAGCCGATCAGCGCGAGGTCGTAGGTTTTCATGGTGCTCCTCAGGTAAGTGGGGGGTGATGGTTCAATCCTGTGGCCCCCCGGTGTCCGTCGGGGCATGCTGAATCGCCTCAAAGAGTGGGCATTCTGACCATTCGACGGCCGTTCTGACTCTCAGTCACCTCAAACATGTGCGCTATACGCATTAACAAATGTTTTTAATGACCACACAGGCTCCTTTTGTGTTACCTTCATCACTACAGACGCCCTTCCCGGCCCCCAGCCCCGGACTTCATAAGGCGTACCGTTCGCATCTGCCACAAAAACCGGAGACACCACATGGAATCTTCAGCACCCCTGCAACTGGACCATCAACCCCAGGCCGCTCCCGCCCCTGCCGAAACCGGACTGCGCCGATCAATGGGTCCACGGCACCTCATCATGATCGCGATGGGAGGTGTCATTGGATCCGGGCTGTTCCTGAGTTCTGGCTACACGATCTCCCAGGCCGGTCCGCTCGGGGCTGTGATTGCCTACCTTGTGGGCGCCTTCGTGGTGTACCTCGTGATGGCCTGCCTTGGCGAGTTGGCCATCGCCTATCCCGTATCAGGTGCTTTCCACATTTACGCGTCCCGATCCATCGGCCCAGCTACGGGCTTCGCCACAGCCTGGCTGTACTGGCTGTGTTGGGCAGTGGCTATCGGCTCGGAATTCACGGCATCAGGGCTCCTCATGCAGCGCTGGTTTCCTGAGGTCGAGGTATGGGTGTGGTGCCTTGTGTTCGCCGCCATCCTGTTCGGATTCAATGCCGTGTCCTCCAAGTTCTTCGGGGAATCGGAGTTCTGGTTCTCCATCATCAAGGTGGGTGCGATCATTGCCCTGATCGTGCTGGGCGGCGCAGCCCTCTTCGGATTCCACCCACTCTCTGAGTCCGGCAACCATCCGTTCCTCTTTGAGAACTTCAACACCGCCGGGGGATTGTTCCCCAACGGCTTTACCGGAGTCCTGGTAACGGCTTTGGCGGTCTTCTATGCCTTCTCCGGATCGGAACTCATCGGCGTGGCCGCGGGGGAGACCACTGATCCTGCAAAGAACATCCCGAAGGCCATGCGCAGCACCGTCATCCGGCTGCTGATCTTCTTTGTTGGTGCTATCGCAGTCATTGCCGCAACCGTCCCGTATGACCAAGTGGGACTGGACGAGAGTCCTTTCGTGACGGTGTTCTCCTCCGTCGGAATTCCCTACGCCGCTGACATCATGAACTTCGTCATCATCACGGCGCTGCTGTCGGCCGGAAACAGCGGACTGTTCTCCTGTGCCCGTATGCTCTACTCCCTGGCTGATGAGGGGCATGCGCCCAAGGCCCTGAAGAAGCTCACCCGCCGGGGTATACCGCTCATAGCCCTTTCGGTCAGCATGGTTGGCGGCATCGCATCGCTGATCAGCAGCGTGGTTGCCCCTGAAACGGTGTACCTGGCCTTGGTCTCCGTGGCCGGTTTCGCAGTGGTTGGCGTGTGGATGTCCATCACAGCGTCCCACTTCTTCCACCGCCGGGCCTTCGTGCGGAACGGCGGGCGGGTGAAGGATCTTGCCTACAAGGCGCCGTTCTTCCCGCTGGTCCCGATTCTGGCCTTCGCTCTCTGCCTGATTTCATTGGTGGGCATTGCGTTTGACCCACATCAGATTGCCGCGCTGTACTTCGGCGTCCCCTTTGTGGGGGCTTGCTACGCCTACTTCTACTTCAGGTACCGGCGCCCGGCACGGTCCGGCCGGACGTCCTGACCATACAATCACTGAGCCTTGCGGCCGGGCCTCCGGTCCGGCCGCAAGGCGTTGATACAGGGGAAATGATGATGCAGGTTGTGAGCCACCGGCTGAGGATCGAGAACCTTTCAAGTTGGCTTGAAATTGACGGCAACGCCTTCGAATCCAATATCCGGACCATGCTGGGAATGTTGCAAGGGCGCGCCATGCTGTGCGCCGTGATCAAATCTGATGCGTACGGCCACGGGGCCGACCTCTTGATTCCCTCCTTGGTGCGCCTGGGGGTGCCCTACATCGGTGTGGGCTCAAACTCAGAAGCACAGGCGGCCCGACTTCACGGCTACACGGGCAGGCTTCTGCGGGTCCGCGCCGCTGCACCCCAGGAAATAGCCGCTGCGGTGGTTCATGATGTGGAAGAACTCGTGGCCGACCCGCAGAGCGCCTGGGAACTGAGCAGGATCGCCGCTGAGGCTGGACGCAAGATCCGGATCCACCTGGACATCAACTCCTCCGGAATCAGCAGGCACAGCCTTGACGTGTCGTCACCCCTGGGCAGGGCCAGTGCCGTAGCGATGGTGAGCCATCCGCAGCTGGAACTGGCTGGCATCATGACGCATTTTCCCTTGGACGACCTTGAACATATTGAGCAAGGACTGGTGCGCTTCAAAGCCGACGCCACGTCCATCCTGCGGTCTGCCAACGTGCCGCGGAGGCAGGTTCTGCTTCACGCGGCGAATTCGTTTGCCACGCTGAATACGCCGGCAACGTGGCTTGACATGGTGCGGACCGGCGCTGTTCTGTATGGCGATTCAGACCCAATCCACGCGGAATTCCGGCGCTGCCTGGCATTCAAAGCGCGGATCGGATCCGTGAACAACTATCCGGCGGGAAGCAAAGTGGGCTACGGGCATACCCATACGCTGCAAGCGGCTTCAAAGCTGGCCACCGTGACGGTGGGATACGGCGATGGGTACCGGCGTGCACTGGGGCGTGGCGGAACGGTCCTGGTCCGGGGCCATCGGGTGCCGGTTGTTGATGCGATCTCCATGAATTCCATGGTGGTGGACGTCTCTGCCCTTGACGACGTGCGGCCAGGAGACGAGGTGGTGCTGTTTGGTCGTCAGGATGGCGCGGAAATCACGGCCGGTGAACTGGAGTCTGCAAATCGCGGGATACTCGCAGACCTGTACACGGTGTGGGCCAAAGACGCCCGGATCCTCGCCGCTGATGCCGTCATGTGAGAATGGCGTGAGCGCTTGGTGGAAGGAGCCGATTCGTGGATGTGTCATCGGAGGCGTCGTCCTTGGCGCAAGGCCTTCGCCTTGTTCGCTTGGTAACGGACCGCGAAAAGCAGGGCCGCCAGCTCTTGGGCGTCTCGCAACTGGCCGCGGAATTGGATATGGAGCAAAGCAGGGTCTCCCGCCTGGCCCAGGAGCTGTGCGACCTGGGACTGCTGGAACGGATGGACCGGGGTCCTTTCCGTGTCGGCCCCGGGTTCTTCGGCCTGGCAGCCGCGCTGAATGGTGGCTGGGTTCAGAGGTCGCGGGCAGAGCTGGAGGAATTGGTATCCGCCTTTGGCCTGAGATCGCGCCTCTCAGTGCGGGATGGCGTCCGCGTCCTGCTTTTGCGTTCCTCCACCAACAACTCAGTCCTGGGTGGTTTTGCCAAGCCGGGCATGGTGACGCCGGTCTGGTGCACGGGCGCCGGACGGGCTTTGTTGTGGGATCACTCTCCACGTGAGCTGGAGTCCCTGCTCCGCGACGTGAATTTCATTGGTGTCGGAGGCCCGGCGGCGGCACATTCTGTTCCGGAAGTCCGTGAACTGATGGAACGGGACAAGCCCAACGGATTCGTTGTCGCGGCCGAAGAGTTCGAGCACGACGTGTGGGAGGTGGCTGTTCCGGTGCGGTTCGGAGGGAAGATCCACGCGTCGCTCAGCGTCTTGGGCAGCCGGTCCAGCATTGAGAAGGCGGCACCGGACATCGCCGCGGTGCTGCATGCAGCCGCCCAACGGCTTGGCTCCGCAGGCACGGTGCCGACGTAGGGCTCACGACGCCGCGCGGCCTCCCACCATGGCTTCCAACCACCCGCACCATGAACGGAGGGCTGTGGCGTAGCTTTCGCTCTGTGGTTCAACCCGGGTTCTCGGGCCAACGATCTGGAGCGCAGCAGCGATCTCACCCTTGAAGTCCCTGACGGGTGCGGCCAGCGAGTAGAGTCCTGGCTCGGCTTCTTCATCAACAATTGAATAGCCGCGCTCACGGGCTTGGTTGAGCCGGTCCAGGAAGTCTTCAATGGAGGATGGTGTGTTGGGTCCGTGCTTGACGAATTCCACGGTCTTAAAGAGCGTGCGGATTTCCTCATCCGGGGCATCCCACAGGAGGGCTTGGCCGGCATCACTGCAGTAGGCAGGATAAGGCCGGCCCAGCCAGGAACCCACCAAGTTGGCGCTGGCAGGTACCTGTTCACCAATGGTGACTGTGGTGTTCCCGCTTAATACGCCCAGGAAGCATGCTTCATTGGTTTCCGCTGCCAAGCCTTCAAGTGCCGTGAGCCCGTCGGTCTTCAGTCGTTGCTCCGTGACCAGCTGGGCGTCCGCCAGGATGGACCAGTCCAAGCTGTATTCCCTGTTGCTGGTGCGGGCCAGGAAGCCTTCCTGCAGGGCGCCTTTGAGGCTCCGTGATACCTGGCTGCGGTCCTTGTCCAAGTGGGCCGCGACGTCGGCGACAGTACCGCCGTCGTATCCTCGGGCGTGACGGGCCCCAACGGCCAGGATGGACATCATGCCACGGCCCATGCTGGAGGTCTTTGACATGGAACGATTCTAGCGACACGCAGCCCTAGTGAATGGCGAACACCCTGGCCGGGAAGCCGCTGCCTTCCAGGGGCTTGGCCCAGGACGCAACCAGAACGGCGCCGGCCTCGGGCAACCCGTCCAGATGCGCCAGAAGTTCGATCTGCCATTTGTCCTGTGCAAGGACGTAGGTCTCCAGGCTGAAGTCCTGCCGGGAGGTGGCTACGCCAGGGTCCGTATCGGTTTGTTCGTGACCCACCGCAGCCACGTCCCGCTGTTCGATGAGGTATTCAAGGACCTCCTTCGACCAGCCCGGAGTATGGCTTGTTCCGGATTCGTCCTTGTTGGCCATGGCCCCATTGTCGGGCCAGCGGTGGCTCCATCCTGTGCGGAGGGCCACGAATGAACCGCTGGAGATGGCTCCGTTTCGCGCTTCCCAGGCTTTGATGTCGCCCAGTGTGGGGGTGGCGTCACTGTCCGTGCGCACGCGGTGGCTGATGTCCAGGACAACCAGGGGAAGAATCATCTCGTCCACGGGTATTTGGTCCAAGGTCCGTCCGCCGCGCACAAAATGCGAAGGAGGGTCCACGTGGGTACCCCACTGGCCCACTATTGAGTAGCGGTGGGCAGTGAATCCGTCGCCCTTCTCCATATCGAAGAGAGCCTCGCGGGATTCATCCGGGAAAGCGGAGAACCGGGGCTGGCCGGGGTGGAAGGCGTGCGTGAGGTCCGTGAAGGTTCTGTTGCGGAGCAGGGGAGCGAGCTCGTGCCAAAGTCCTGTGGTCATGAGGCCACGCGGCTTTCGGCAACCGGAGTCAGAACGCTGCTGGAGACGCTCAGGGGCCCGGACACTTCAATAACGGGTACCTCCCAGGGGTGGATGTCCACGATCCTCTGGACCAGTTGGTGAACCGCGTCGGCATCCAACGAGTCATCAAAGTAGGAGGTGAATACGAACGTCGGCGAGATAGTTCGTTGTCCTACGCGGCCCAGTGTGGGGTTTGCGCCCTCGGCAACGGTGAAGCCCTCGTAGCCTGCGGAGGACTCGAAGACATGGTGGTAGTTGCCAAAGCCGCCCAGCTCGGGGCTTTCTGTCAGTGCTTCCAGCAGGGACGAGATGCCGGCGTCCGCTTCCAGGGCGGCGAGGTCGCCTCCGGCGAGTTGCGTCATGGTTTCGGCCGGGATGGGCCAATGGATGCGGAGCTTCCGAACTGGTTTCAGTTGGATATTCATGGGTGGAACCTTCCGTGGATATGCGTTCTGTGAGCCATCGTGACACAACGTGACGGGCATTACAAGCATATGAAATTGTCTATATTGCACATTGTGATCTTTTGGATCGGCGATGTGATCACAGCCCCGGCACAGTTTCCCCATGTACAAGGCATAGGCAGGGCGCGTTTCATGGATGCATGACTTCTCCTCAACAGCCGTCCAAGGAACCAGCGGACCAAGATCAGCCACACCCGAACCACGATCGCGGCCTCGAGTTCGACCTTTCCACCCTCCTGACCCGGCGCCGCTCGCTGGGCGTTCTCGTCGGAGCGGGGGCGTCAGCGGCCCTCGCAGCCTGTACGCCAAGTACGGGAGGCGGCAGCGCGTCGCCGTCGAGCACCGCCAGCGCTACCGCCACCGCGACGGAAAGCACGACGGCGGCCGCCTCGCCATCGGCGACCAGCACTGTGACACGTGCCATCGCGGAATGTGGGGTGGAGATCCCCGAGGAGACACTCGGACCCTACCCGGGCGACGGTTCCAATGGGCCAAACGTCCTGGAAGCATCGGGAGTGGTCCGCCGCGACATAAGGTCCAGCTTTGGCACGTCCACCACGAAAGCCGAGGGGGTGCCACTGACGGTGACCCTGACGTTGCTGGACAACGCGAACGGCTGCTCACCGCTGGCAGGTGCTGCCGTATACGTCTGGCATTGCGACCAGAACGGCAAGTACTCGCTTTACGATTCAGGGCTTGAGAACGAGAACTACCTCCGGGGCGTACAGGAATCCGATGCGAACGGGCAGCTCACGTTCAGCACCATCTATCCCGGCGCCTATAGCGGCCGCTGGCCACATATTCACTTTGAGGTATTCGAATCCATGAGCAACACCAGCGCTGCCGGGCAGGTGCTCGCGGTGTCGCAGATCGCCCTGACGGAGAAGGCCTGTAACGAGGTTTATGCCACTGAAGGCTATGAGACGAGTGCCCGGAACTTCCCCAACACCACTCTGGCCTCGGACAACGTCTTTGGTGACGATGGGGGTATATACCAATTGGCGACTATGTCCGGTTCGGTTGCCGGGGGCTATACGGCGGCCTTGAACGTCACGGTTTAGGCACCTGGCGGCCTGGAGCGGGGCTAGACTCGGGGGCATGTCTCCGAATGCCTCTGCCGCCATTGACCATATCCAGGACCTCGGTACGTATGTAGCTGCGTCGCCTTCAAGCTTCCACGCGGTTCACGAGGCCGCCCGTCGCCTGGACGCGGTTGGATTCACTGGCCTGGATGAACTGCAGCCGTGGGACGGCGGAGCGGGCAAGTTCTACGTGATCCGCGATGGCGCACTCATCGCATGGGTGACTCCGGAGAACGCTGGCCCCACCACGGGATTCAACATCCTTGGTGCCCACACTGACTCGCCGTCCTTCAAGCTCAAGCCAAAGCCCACTACGGGCAAATTCGGGTGGCTGCAGGCCGGCGTCGAGGTGTATGGCGGGCCACTCCTGAACTCCTGGCTGGACCGTGAACTGCAGTTGGCGGGCCGCTTGGTGCTGCGCGACGGTACGCAGCACCTGACTGCCACAGGGCCCCTCCTGCGCTTTCCGCAGCTGGCGATTCACCTGGACCGCGGGGTCAACGACAATGGCCTCCACCTGTCCAAGCAGCAGCACATGAACCCCATTTTCGGCCAGGGAGATCCCGCTGGGGAGGATCTGCTGGCACTGCTCGCCGATCGCGTTGAAGGCGCCACTGTGGACGCTGCCGATATCGGCGGGTACGACGTCGTGGTGGCGGACACCCAGGCGCCGGCGATTTTTGGAGCACATGGTGAGTTTTTCGCTTCAGGCCGCATGGATAACCTTTCCTCCACGCACGCTGGCCTGGTGGCGTTGATAGCGCATGCGGCCGCCGCACCCGCCGATGGCCCGATCGCCGTCCTTGCGGCCTTCGATCATGAGGAGATCGGCTCCAACTCGCGTTCCGGCGCCTGTGGCCCCATCCTTGAGGACATCCTGGTACGCATCTCCGACGGTCTTGGCGCCTCGGTGAGCCAGCGGCGGCAGGCGCTGGCGGCGTCGTTCTGTGTTTCCGCGGACGCGGGCCACGCTGTCCACCCCAACTACGCGGAGAAGCACGATCCCGCGAACAAGCCGCTGCTGAATGGCGGCCCACTGTTGAAGATCAATGCCAACCAGCGCTATGCCACAGATGCCACAGGCGCGGCACTGTGGGCCCGTTTGTGCGACGAAGCCAATGTGCCTTATCAGGAATACGTCTCCAACAACGATCTCCCCTGTGGTTCCACCATCGGTCCCCTGACCGCAACCCGCCTCGGTATCCGGACGGTGGATGTGGGCATTCCGCTACTCTCGATGCACTCTGCCCGCGAGCTGTGTGGCGTGGAAGATCCGAAGAGGCTGGCTGACGTTTCGGAGTTGTTCTTCCGGACTGCCGCCTGAGGGAAAGCCTCAAGCAGTCATTTCAGGGCCATTTCAAAAGTTTCCTATAGGAAACATTAGATGCCCTGAGGTTTACATTTTGTGCATGGTCCCTGTTTCGGAGCAGGCAAAATGTTCGGTTGCACAGGATCGGCATCGTTGTAGCAGGCTAGCGTGAATTAGTCATGTGGCCCGTGGCACACCACTGAGGCCAATTCCCAAAACCTAAAGGACGGCGCCGATCCATGCACGCTGACCAACAGCTTTCCCAGTCCCTGAAGCCGCGCCACCTGTCCATGATTGCCATCGCCGGCGTCATTGGAGCAGGTCTGTTCGTAGGCTCCGGCGCTGCCATTCAGCAGGCTGGCCCGGGCATCCTCGTGGCCTACTTGGCCGCAGGCCTCGTGGTCATTCTCGTCATGCGCATGCTGGGTGAGATGGCTGCGGCCAACCCTGAAACCGGCTCGTTCTCCACATACGCTGATAAAGCCCTTGGCCGTTGGGCAGGGTTCAGTATTGGCTGGCTCTATGCGTGGTTCTGGATCATCGTCCTCGGCATCGAGGCAACGGCGGGCGCCGCCATCATGCACCGCTGGGTTCCCGGCGTCGATCAATGGATCTGGGCATTGGTTCTCATGGTCCTCCTGACCCTGACGAACCTCGGCTCGGTGAAGTCCTACGGCGAGTTTGAGTTCTGGTTCGCGTCCATCAAGGTCGCTGCAATCGTGATCTTCCTCCTCGCCGGTATTGCCGCGATCCTTGGCCTGATGCCGGGCGTTTCCGCACCTGGCGTTGCGAACCTCCTGGATCAGGGCGGTTTCATGCCGAATGGGCCGGGCGCTGTCCTGGCGGGCATCCTCGTGGTGGTCTTCTCGTTCTTCGGCGCCGAAATCGCCACCATTGCAGCCGGCGAATCCGAGAACCCCGTGGACGCCGTCAAGAAGGCCGTGAAGTCCACGGTGTGGCGCATCCTGATCTTCTACATCGGATCCATCGCCATCGTGGTGACGCTCCTGCCTTGGAACGACGCCTCCGTTGCCAAGAGCCCCTACGTTGCCGTCATCGAGCTCTACGGCATCCCGGGCGCGGGCACCATCATGGACATCGTTGTCCTCACCTCGGTGCTCTCCTGCCTGAACTCCGGCCTGTACACGGCCAGCCGCATGCTGTTCTCTCTCTCCCAGCGTGGCGATGCTCCCAGGTCGTGGATGAAGATCTCCAAGCGCGGCGTTCCGGCTGCAGCTGTCCTCGCGTCCACCGTGGTTGGGTTCGTCACCGTTGGCCTCAACTACATCGCCCCGGACACGGTGTTCCTGTTCCTGGTGAACACCTCCGGTGCCATCGCGCTCTTCGTTTGGCTGGTCATCGCGACCTCGCAGCTCATCCTGCGCAAGCGAATGGGTGCAGCAGCCAAGGACCTCGATCTCAAAATGTGGTTCTTCCCGTACCTCACGTGGATCGCCATCGCTGCCATCGTGGCGCTGATTATCGGGATGGTCATCATCGAATCCACCCGTGAGTCGCTGTTCCTGTCCCTCGCACTGGCAGCTGTCGTCGTAGCCATCGGCGTGTTCCGCTACCGCAAGCGTGGAGCAACCCCGCCCGAGGCGACTACAGCGGAAGCCGAGCGCTCCGAGGTTGGTTCCGGGCCGGCGTCGTAAGCGTCTTTACCGCGGGGCAGCTGCCGTCAATGTTCGACGGCGGCTGTCCCGTTTCGCTTTAACGGGACCAAGGCAGCGGCTACTGCGCCAGCCCGATGACCAGGTTGATGGTGACGGCCAGGATGACAGTGCCGAAGAGGTAGGACAGCAGGCTGTGCTTCAGGGCTTCGGCGCGGATCCGGTGGTTGCCAATGTTGGTGTCCGATACCTGGTAAGTCATCCCCAAGCTGGTGGCGAGATAGGCAAAGTCCGTGTACTGGGGCGGGCGGTCCTGGTTGAAGCTGATGCCGCCCACTTCACCGCCGGCGTCGGCCTCCGGGCTGTAGTAGAGCTCCGCGTAACGCAGGGTGAAGAGCGTTTGGACCAGCATCCAGGACAGTGCCACGCAGGCCAGCGCGAGAGCCGCAGAAGACAGGCGGGCGCCCGTTCCTTCCGTATGCGAATTGACGATCACGGCGGCCACTGCGGCAAGGCTGGCAAGGTTTGCCACGAGTATCAGCAGGTCCGTGACTCCCCTGGAAGGGTCCTCGGAGGTGGCGTGTTGTTCAGTCTGGGCCGGATCGAGGCGGGCGATCACCAGCCACACCCAGGCCACGTAGACAAGCGCTGCCACGGCCCAGCCGACTGCCGGTGCATCCACCCAGTTGCCTGGGACTCCAGTGACGACGAAGGCCACGGCGCCGGCTAGAACCATGACGACGAAGCGCGGCCGGCTCCGCCTCACCCTGACCTTGTCCATGTGCACAGCCTAGCCAGTGGGAATGTCTGTTCGGGGTGACGTTTCGCGCTTCTTGTCTGCCTGGAGGATGCCGTCCCGGACGCCGGCGCGGATCACGTAGTACAGGGCATACAGCCCGATCGCGGCGAAGACGACCGTCAGGACAAGGGTGTTCAGGGGTGTGGCATCCATGGCCCCACCCTAGCGGGACGCCATCACGGGGACAGGAATCCACGGATTGCCGTTCCTCGTGTTAGTGTCTTTGTCGCTGTCGAGGAGAAAAACGAAACGCTGGTTCTCCTGATCACCTTGCGCGGGTGGCGGAATGGCAGACGCGCTAGCTTGAGGTGCTAGTCCTCGAAAGGGGGTGGGGGTTCAAGTCCCCCTCCGCGCACAAGGAAACCCCCGGAAGGTCATCTTCCGGGGGTTTTGTCGTCCATGGCCGAGGCGTCCGGGTGCTGGCCTACGCGCCTGAGCGCGGTGCAAACATGATCACGGCGACGCCCACTACGCAGATTGCGGCGCCGATGATGTCCCAGCGGTCCGGCCGGAAGCCGTCCATCAGCATTCCCCACGCCAGCGAACCCACAATGAACACGCCACCGTACGCGGCCAGAACGCGGCCAAAGTGGGCGTCGGGCTGGAAAGCGGCAAAGAATCCGTAGATCCCCAGGGCCAGGATGCCCAGTCCTGCCCACCACCAGGCCTTGCCTTCACGCACGGCCTGCCAAATGAGCCAGGCCCCACCGATTTCTGCGACGGCAGCCAAAACGAAGAGGACGATGGACTTCAGGGTGGTCATGGTCCCAGTATTCCGTGCCCCGGCGCTGGGTTATCCACATACGCAATCCGGCCGGTTCCAGCTCCGGATCCCCTCGAATAGCTTTGGGTGCAGGAGATGCACTAAGATATTGAAGTCTGTGTTGCGCCCTCCTTCCGAGTCTTCGGCGGGGGAGCGAATCACAGCATCGCAAATGAACCTCCTGTTACGGAAATACCGTAACCGCTTAGCCCAAAGGAGGTGGGTTCACATATGCGTCCTTACGAATTGATGGTAATCATCGACCCCGAGGTCGAAGAGCGTACCGTAGAGTCGTCGCTTCAGAAGTTCCTCAATGTCATCACCACCGATGGTGGAACCATCGAAAAGGTTGACATCTGGGGCCGTCGCCGTCTGGCATACGACATCAAGAAGAAGTCCGAAGGTATCTACGCAGTGGTGAACTTCACCGCAGCACCGGCTACCGCCAAGGAACTTGATCGCCAGCTGTCTCTCAACGAGACGATCATGCGCACCAAGATCATCCGCCCTGAAGACCAGAAGGTCGTTGCTGAGTAATCAGCCCCTTCAAGATCTTTACTACGCAGGAACGAACAAGGAGGCAGTAGATGGCAGGCGAAACCACTATTACGGTCATCGGTAATCTCACCAATGACCCCGAGCTGCGGTTCACCCCGTCTGGCTCAGCAGTAGCGAACTTCACCATCGCTTCTACTCCCCGGACCTTTGACCGCCAGTCCAATGAGTGGAAGGACGGGGAAACCCTGTTCCTCCGCGCATCGGTATGGCGCGAAGCAGCTGAGAACGTGGCCGAGTCCCTCACAAAGGGCATGCGCGTCATCGTTTCCGGCCGTTTGAAGAGCCGTTCTTACGAAACCAAAGAAGGCGAAAAGCGCACCGTAATCGAGCTTGAGGTCGACGAAATCGGCCCCAGCCTGCGTTACGCAAACGCCAAGGTCAACCGTACCCAGCGCTCCGGCGGTGGCCAGGGTGGCTTTGGTGGCGGTAACGCCGGTAACTCCGGTGGCTTTGGAGGTGGCGCTCCTGGTGGAAACCAGGGCGGCGGCAACTCCGGTGGAACCTGGGGCGGCAACCAGCCCGCACAACAGCAGGATGACCCCTGGGCTACGCCCGGTGTCAGCAACGCTGGCGGCTGGGGCAACGGCCCCGATTCCGAACCTCCCTTCTAAACAAAAAATAAAAGTCCGACGCCGGACACTCACCGGAACTGCCGCAAGGCACCAAGGTGCCAACCGCCGTCGAACACCACCATCCCGTGGATCAATATCCACGGGCTCCATAGAAAAGGAGCTCCACGATGGCTAAGGCTGAACTCCGTAAGCCCAAACCAAAGTCCAACCCCTTGAAGGCCGCTGACATCACTGTCATCGACTACAAGGACGTAGCACTGCTGCGCAAGTTCATCTCCGACCGCGGAAAGATCCGCGCTCGTCGCGTCACTGGCGTTACCGTTCAGGAACAGCGCAAGATCGCCCAGGCAATCAAGAACGCCCGCGAAGTTGCTCTGCTGCCTTACTCCGGCGCTGGCCGCGGCTAAGGGAAGGGATTAACTAACATGGCAAAGCTCATTCTGACCCACGAAGTAACCGGTCTCGGTGCTGCTGGCGACGTTGTCGAGGTCAAGGACGGTTACGCACGTAACTTCCTGCTGCCCCGCGGCTTCGCTCTGACCTGGACCAAGGGTGGCGAGAAGCAGGTTGAGTCCATCAAGGCTGCCCGCGCTGCTCGTGCCCACGCTTCTGTCGAAGCTGCTCAGGCACAGGCCCAGGCTCTGTCCTCCAAGAAGGTCAAGCTCGAGGTGAAGGCCGGCGAGTCCGGTCGTCTCTTCGGCACCGTCAAGCCTGCTGATGTCGCTGCTGCTGTTGAGGCCGCTGGCCTTGGCGCCATCGACAAGCGCAACGTTGAACTGCCGAACCACATCAAGTCTGTCGGTTCGTACACGGCCAACGTTCGCCTGCACGAGGATGTTTCCGCTGTCATCGACCTCGAGGTCGTTGCAGCAAAGTAGTCTCTGACTGCACCTGAAGGCCCCCATCACCGGATTCCGGTGGTGGGGGCCTTTTTGTTCGGCGGGAGACCTAAGGTGTGTGGAATTCGCCCATGACGTGGTGGTAGCCCGTGCGGATCATCTCGGCGAGGACACCGCGGTCCACGTCGTCCAGTTTGTTCACGTAGAGGCATGCGGTGCTGGTTTTGTGCTTGCCGAGTTCGGGGAGCAGGCGGTCCGCGTCAGGGCCTTCCGTCACTCCGTAGAGGACCAGGTTTGCCTTGCGTGGTGAGAAGCCGACGGCGGCGGCGTCACCTTCGCGACCGCTGTCGTACTTGTAGTGATAGCTGCCGAATCCGACGATCGAAGGACCCCACATCACGGCTTCCTGCCCGGTGATGTCCCGCATCATGTCCAACAACTCGAAACCGTCTTCGCGCCGCTTCGGATGTTCCACGGAGGCCAGGAATTCTTCCACGGACACGTCCGTGGGCTGGGTCTTGTTCTCTGCCATGCTGGTAGTTTCGCAGACGCGGGGCAGGCCCGCCAGCAAGCGGTGATAGCCTGCAGCGGTGACTTCAGAAGCCCTGCGCAGCCGCCCGTTCCACCAAGTGGACGTCTTCTCCGACCAGCCTTACCTCGGCAACCCGTTGGCCGTCGTGGTCGACGCGGAAGGCCTCAGCAGCGAGAGAATGCAGCACTTCGCCCATTGGACCAATCTTTCCGAGACCACGTTCCTCCTGCCTCCTACTGACCCCCAGGCTGACTACAAAGTACGGATCTTCACGGGCAGCGAGGAGTTCCCGTTCGCCGGTCACCCCACGCTGGGTTCGGCGCACACGTGGCTCCAAGCCGGGGGAGTGCCCAAGACTGACGGCGTCCTGGTTCAGGAATGCGGTGCGGGTTTGGTTCGGGTGAAGCACGACGCCGGCAGGCTGGCTTTCGCTGCACCGCCGCTGACACGCTTCGGCCCGGTGGACGGCGGCGTCCGTGCCCAGCTCGCTGCCGGATTGCGGCTTCCTGGGGACGCACTTTTGGATGCATCGTGGCTGGTCAACGGCCCGGAGTGGATCGGCGTGCTCCTTGGATCAGCCGAGCAGGTGCTGTCCATCGAACCGGACCTCGTGGCCATGGGTGACCTCAAGGTCGGGGTGATCGGCCCGCACGAGCCGGGTGCCGCCGTCGACTTCGAAGTGCGCACCTTCATTCCGGGCGACGCCATGGTGGAGGACCCGGTCACGGGCAGCTTCAATGCCGGCGCAGCCCAATGGTTGATCGGCAGCGGCAGGGCACCCCGGGAGTACGTAGCTGCCCAAGGCACTGCGTTGGGCAGGGCCGGCCGGGTCCACGTCAAAGCAGAAGACGGAGAGATCTGGGTAGGCGGAGCGTCGGCCACGTGCATCCAAGGCACGGTGCTGCTGTAAACGTTGGCTAGGACCGCTTGGCCCGGGTCAGCACCACCACCAGGAAGATCCCGGCACTGAAAACGGCCTGCACCATCACCACCAGCAGCGGAACGTAGCCGAGGTACAACGCCACCACCAGCGGTATGGTCGCCAGGACTGTCACGTCCAGGCCGCGCATCAACGAGCCGAGTTGAGCACGGGGAACGGGGCCGAACGGAGTTTCAACCGGGGGAGCCGTCCAGTCCGGCGGTGTTCTGGTGGCCGCGCGGAGCGTGCCTGCGCCCATGCCAACACCTGCAAGGGCGCCGACCCCGATGAGCCAGGGATCCGCAGCACCGAGCAGAACCAGCAGCCCGCTCAGGATCGCCATCCAGAGTGCCATCGCAGCGCACGGCATGAGCGCCCGGCTGGTCCTTACCAGTGCCGGATGCAATGGCAGGAGTGCGTCGAGTTCCGGAACCAAGGCAGTCTTGCGGGCCACACTTCCCATACCGGAAGCCGTGGCACACCCGGCGATCACGATGACCGCCAATTGGGCGAATTCCGGCAGCCCACCTTCCACGAGCAACATGGCGATGCAGGCAGCAAGCCACAGAATTGGTGGCATCAGCGGGGGATTGAGTCGAAGGAAGGCAACTACATCGGCGCGGATCAGGGCCCTCATCGGTCCGCCGGCGGGCCGGGCGTAGAACCTGGCTGCCCTGCCGCCGTCGACGCTTTGACGGCCTCCGCTCAATGCGCGCAGCACCTCGTTGGAGTCCATCATGAACAGGGACGCTCCGGCGTGACCGGCCACGGCTCCGCCCCGGACCAGTTCTTCGCCCCGCACCTGCCCGGCACGCGGCACGACAAGCGACAGGAGTCCGACGGCGGCCGCGCCCACCAACGCTGTTGGCCACGGGGACGATGCCAGCGCGGGAAGGATCGAGCACCCAAGCAGGACTGCCGCCGTCGTTGCTTTGCCAATCCGCGGTGACAGCAAACGAAGCTGTTGCAGGGCTGCCAGAACCAGCGCAATGGCCCCGGCAGCGCCGAAAGACAACGAAGCGAGCAGGTGCTCCCTGGGAGCGCGGTCAACGAAGGTCACCATGCTGAAGGGCAAGTAGATGATTGCCGAACCAGCCGCAGTGAGTACGACTTTGCGGAGGAACGGCGGCAGGACCATGGGCCGGCGGTCGATCGGTAGCGTCAGCCACCAGCTGCCCTCGGCTCCGTTCACGGTCATCGGACCGAGCTTGCGGGCCAGGTTGCCGATGACCAGGAGGGCCGCGAAGGTCACGGACGTCCACAGCACCTCTTCCGGCAGGACGAGCCACTGCGTCCGGATGATGCCGTTTGCGGTGGAAGCCCGGTCAGCAATCTCGTTGCGCAACGCCAGGACAAACGAGGCAGCGATGGTCAGGGAAACGCCGATTCCCAGGCCCCAGCTGTAGGCATCGACGAAGCGTTCGCCCCATGAGGTCCGGCTGCGCTTGTAGCGTCGGGAGGACCGGTGGGTGAAGCGGACAATTGCGGCGGCAAGTTCCCGGCCCTGCGTGGACGGTGAAAGGGTGACTGTGTCAGGACCCGGCAATGATCGAGGCCCCCTGCTCCGGATCGAATTCCTGGACTTCCTCGTCAATGACCAAACACGTGGAGGCCGTGGCGAGCAGCAACTGCGGATCGTGGGTCACCAGGACTACTGCGCCACCTTCTTTGGCATGCGCCGCTATGCGTTCGCCGAGCGCCACCCGCATCCGGGGATCGAGCCGTTGTTCGGGCTCGTCAAGGATCAGGAGCGACGACGGGCGGATGAGTCCAGCGGCGAGCAACAGCCTGCGCCGTTGACCGGAAGAGAGAGCATCCGGGATGGCATGGGACCTGCCCAGCAGCCCGAAGAATTCCAGCTCTTCCTCCACCCGTGCTTCAGGATCATCGAGGGAATGCCCGCGGGCAACGAGGAGCAGGTGCTCCCGGACAGTGAGCGAAGGGAAGAAGAGGTCGTCGTCGAAGACCGCAGATACCTGCCGGCGGAAGGGTATGGCATCGGGATCTATGAGGAGCCCATGGACTTTCACGTCCCCCGCCAGGGAAGCCTGCCGTCCCGCGATGGTCCGGGCTACCGTGGACTTCCCGGCGCCGTTGACGCCTACTACTCCCAAGACTTCGCCAGCGTCCACGGACGCAGAAACTTCACCGCACACCGGAGCCCCGGCATACCCCACAAGCAGGCCCTCGGCCTCCAGAACTGTCCCCATGCTGCAACCCTACCGGCGGGATTGGCGCGGCTCCCTTGCAGCGTTTAGCGTGAGTCCTATGTCAGCATCCGATGCTTCCGCGAGGGCCAACGGCAACCCGTTGCTCGTTCTGGGCAAGATCACGTCCATTTTGGACGCCTTTTCCTTGTCAAACCCAGTGTTGCAGTTGGCCGATATCCGCGAGTTCACCGGAATGCCCACCTCAACGGTGCAGCGGCTGGTCACGAATCTGACAACGCAAGGCTTCCTTGACCGGGAGGGCGACGCCTACAGGATCGGCATGAGAATGGCGTACTGGGCGGCGCCTGCAACCCGGGGGATGGAAGTGGTGGACATCCTGAGTCCGCTGCTCAAGACGCTGCGGGACACCACCGGCGAGACTGCATGCTTCTTCAAAGCCGAGCAGCACTACAGGGTGTGCGTGGCTATGGCTGACACGCATCACGCGCTACGCCGGGAGATGCACCTGGGCAAGATCGTCCCGCTCCACGCAGGTTCGGCAGGCCGGGTCTTGTTGGCTTGGTCTCCTGAGCTGTTGGAAGCTGTCCTCCGCGACCCCCTGGAATCAATCACGGACTTCACCATCACCAGCTCCGAAGAACTGGAAGCCGCGGTCAAGAAGACCCACGCCGATGGATTCGCGATCACGGTGGGTGAGCGGGAAGACGGCGCTTCAGGCCTGTCCGCCCCGGTCTTCGATTCGGCCGCTGGCTTGGTGGGCGCCGTGACCATCAGCGGACCAACCCTTCGCATGCCGTTGGAGACGTGCGAGGCCTGGGTTGAGCCCTTGCTCGCTACCGCTGAGCACATGACCAGGCTGATCGGCGGCCGGTTCCCCGGCGAGAGCTGAACCGTAGGGAGAAATGACGATGGCCGCGAAATATCCAACAGTGGACGCCTATATATCTGCCCAGCACGAAGACACTCAGCCGATCCTCGAAGAGATCCGCAGGTGCATTCACGCTGCTGTGCCGGGTGCCGGGGAAATGATCAGCTACGACATACCCACCATCACCATCGATGGGCACTACGTGGTGTACTTCGCCGCATGGGCGCACCACATCTCGGTGTATCCGATTCCACGTGAGGACGAAAACCTGAACGCAGAGATGGAACAGTTCGTCTCAGGAAAAGGAACCTTGAAGTTTCCACTGGCCAAGCCGATCCCTTACGTTCTGATCGCGAGGGTTGCTGCCCGGCTTGCGGCCGAAAAGAAGGAGGGACACTGATGCGCGATTTTGAGACCTTGGTCCAGGAGGCTGTTGAAGCCGACGTCAACGGCTGGGGATTCAGCTGGTTGGACGGGCGCGCTACCGAAGAACGGCCGCCGTGGGGATTCGCGACGCTTCTGGCGGGCCGTCTTGCCACCGTCCGGAGTGCCCTTGATCTGGACACCGGCGGTGGGGAGGTGCTCTCGGAGGCCGCGAGGTTCCCCGAACGCATGGCTGCAACCGAGGGATGGCCTCCCAACGCCCAGCGGGCCCGGGACCGGCTTGGCCCCCGCGGGGTGGACATTGTTGAGACAACTGACGGTTCGGGCCTGCCCTTCCCCGACGAGTCCTTCGAGCTTGTGAGTGCGCGGCACCCTGTCAGCCCCGACTGGGAGGAAATCCGCAGGGTGCTGATACCTGGTGGCCACTATTTCGCCCAGCACGTTGGCCCGGCGTCGGCCTTCGAACTGATTGAGCACTTCCTCGGTCCGCTGCCTGAACAGAGGAAGGGCCGTGACTCCGTGGCCGAGGCAGCGGCCGCCGAAGCAGCTGGGCTCACTGTCACGGACCTCCGCACAGCCCGGTGCCGGATGGAGTTCTTCGATGTGGGCGCAGTGGTGTGGATCCTGCGCAAATGTGTGTGGTGGGTCCCCGACTTCTCAGCAGAACGCTACCTGGGCAAGCTCAGGGAGCTGGATGGGCAGATGCGGGCGGGAAACCCCTTCATCGCCCACTCGACCCGGCACCTGATGGAGGCGCGGCGATAGGTCGGAAGTAATCAGAGCAACGAGCGGGCGTCGAGGTCTTCCATGGCCCACGTGAGAATTTTCAGGTCGAAAGGATCGCGCTCTTCGATTCCAAAGAGGTAGGCGTCGAAGTCCCAAGGCCGGGCGTTCCCACCGTTGGCCCAATACCAAGCCCACAAATCGTCCACGGTGATCTCGTGTTCCAGGATCAGCGTTCGTGCCGTCTGGCGTGAGTCTTCCATTGGCCTTCCCCACTGCTGACGCAGCATCGGACTGCGTCAGGCTGATTGACGTTGATTTCCGCTTCCGGAAACCCGTTTTCATGTTTTCACGTTCAGTGTTCATCCGAAACCCCCATCGCATTGCGAATACTATGGGAACCTCCGAGGGAAACTACCGCCTGAAAAGGGACCTCGCAATGAATCAGGAGCACAGCGTGGATTCTGCCCGGACCTTTGAGTCGATCGTCATTATCTTCAACCCCAACAGCACAGGTGATGCGCCTGAGCTGGCGCAGCAGTTGCAGGACCGGTTGAAGGAACTCCTCACGTACCAGCCCGAAATCACCCTTCAACCAACGGAACATGCCGGCCACGCCGTCGATCTGGCGCGGGATGCCGCTGCCAAGGGCGGCGATGTCCTTGTGGTCTCGGTGAGCGGCGATGGCGGCTACAACGAGGTGGTTAATGGTGTGATGCAAGCCGAAAACCCGAGGGCCGTAGCGGCAGTACTGGCCGCGGGAAATGCCAACGACCACAGCCGGATTATCGGCACCAAACCCTTGGAAGAGGCCATTGCAGAGGGCCACGTTCACAACATTGACCTTCTCCGTATCCATACCGGCCAAAAGGAGAATGAACCCTTCGAATATGCGCATTCGTACATAGGATTCGGACTCACCCCCGTTGTAGCAACTGAACTGGAAAAGGGGAGCAAGGGGGCCTTGAAGGAGATGGTCACCGTCATCAAGACCTTCTCCGAGTTCCAGCCCTTCGCCATTCGCCAATCTGACGGGAAGCGCCGCAAATTCGACAGCCTTGTCTTCGCCAATATCAATGAGATGGCCAAGTACGCCACGTTGAGTGAAGCAGAGCAGCACCCGTCCGATGGGAAGTTTGAAGTCATCGTCTTCCCGCACATGCCCAAATGGCGTGTTCTGTTGACTGCCCTCAAGGCCACGACGCAGGGGTTGGGTGATCAGCCGAGTGTGAGCAGCTACGAATTCACCACGCTTAAGCCGTTGCCGTACCAAATGGACGGCGAAGTGAAGACCGTGGAGGCCGACGTCAAGGTCACGGTGGAGTGCGCTCCCCAAGCTTTGGCTACCCTCGGCTAAGCCCGTCTTAGCCTGCTGGGACGCAGGCAGCAGTGACGAAGTCGTAAATGCGGCCGCGCAGCTCAGGTGACGCCGCAATTTTCACCAAGCCCTGCCGTTCCCCCACTTTGACCCTCAACGGCAGGAGCGTGCCCACCTTGTCCTCGGCGACGGCGTGTGGATCGCAGCGTGCAGGCCGGATGCGCAAGGCCAGTTCGCGGACGGCGTCCCCGGATGCGATGGTGACGTTCCGGGGCCAGGGATCAGAGGGCGTCTCCGCCAGGAGGGTGGTCCCGTCGATGGACTCAATCGTGAGGCTCTGCGTGGCGCCGGCCGGAGTGACGACGAGACGCACGACGGCGGTGCTGCCGTCCGCTGCCACCTCAAGTCCGGGGTCCAACACCATGGTGGCGACGGCGGCGGCTTCTGCAGCGAGGCACAGCTCGCTGGCGTTTCTGGCCAGGACGCCGTAAGGATCGGTCGCGTCGGCGGTCTCCTCTACGGGCTCTTTGCTTGGTTCGGAGTAATTGAGCTTTGCCTTGATTGTGGCGGAAGCATCTGCCGGCGCTCCGCAAGCGGCTGCCGGCAATTCTGCGGGAATGCTTTTGGGCTGCTGGGGCGGCAATTCAAGTCCGTCTTTCGATGGCTGCCAGGAGATGCCGCCGTCGAACAAGGACGAATCCACCTGTGCTCCGGTAACCGTGAGGGGCGTGTCCGTGGTGTTGGTGAGCTGTATCAGGATGGCCATCTTGCCGTATTGGTCCCTGGACTGGTTGATCTCAACGGTAATGGGGGCGGCGCTTCCTCTGGTGGGCTGCGACCCGGAATCGCGGGAGTCGCACGCGGCCAAGAGGGGCATAGCCACAGCGACGGCCATACCCACAGCAAATGAACGCCACCCTCGGCACACCATGCGATCAGTGTAGGGCGAGGGGTGCTGATTCCTTGGTCGCGGGTACGATATCCGCACGTACTCCGTTCGCGAAACTGACAACGAAAGGCGACACTGATGTCGTTTCAGGCTTACCTCGATGCCATTGAAGACAAGACTGGGCTCACCCCGCGGCAGCTGGTCGACATTGCGGACACCAAGGGCTTCAAGGACCCCTCCGTCAAAGCGGGAGCGATTCTTGAATGGCTCAAGGCCGACTATGACCTTGGCCGTGGCCATGGAATGGCGCTGGTGCATGTCATCAAGAACGGCCCAAAGATCGACAGCAAGCACGTTGGATCCGACGGAGCTCACCGGGACGAGTCGGACATGCTCTGGCTGGACGGCAAGGCCAGCAAGCCAAACCCGTAAGGGGGAGCGGCCTCTGGCGGGCAAACAATAAGCATGCTTAGCTTAACGTCATTGCCGCGGCCACATCTGCGCAGAGAGGATCCACATGTCCACCGTGACGCAGTTGTTCCCTTCCCCCTCCGCCGACGTTTGGAAGGTCATCTCCAACGGGTGGCTCTACTCAGGTTGGGTTGTCGGCGCCTCGAGGATCCGAGCCGTCGACGAACAGTGGCCGCAGGTCGGCTCCACGTTGCACCATTCCGTAGGATCCTGGCCCTTCCTCATCGACGACAGCACCCGCGTCACGGGCATGGACACAGGCCGGACATTGGAACTCCTGGCGAGGGGTTGGCCCCTGGGCGAAGCCAAGGTTGTGATCACGCTGGAGGACCTCGGAGGCCTCCAGTGCAGGGTCACCATCGCCGAAGACGCAGTCCGAGGTCCTGGCAAGGCAGTGCCCAAGGCCCTGCGGGATCCCCTCATCGCCGGCCGTAACCGCGAGACCCTGCGACGCTTGGAACTTATGGCGGCGGGCGGAGCAGGCAGGGCCTAAAGAGACGTGGCAAGGCGCCCCTAGCGCTCCTCCAACCAGGGAACCGTGGCGGCAGAGCGTCGAAAGTTCCTTCCCCGCTGTCGGACAGCAGCTGAAGCCCGGGTTCCGGGATGGCCGTGGTGACCAGGAAATGGGTCCCCCTGTTCAGTTGCCCCCGGGGGAGGTCGGCTGAACCGCAGAAGGAATGACCCAATCGAAGGCCTCGGCCCGGGACCGGGTTCCTTGCGCGGCCTTGGAGCGGTTCGGCTCGCCCAGCTCGGCCAGCAATTTCTCGGACAACACCACAAGCTCCCCGAAGACGCCAGGAGTGAGCCACCCGGGACGTGTTGCAAAGAGGATGTCTTCGCTGGAGGTGTTGCCGCTGGCGCCGGGAGCGAACGGGCAGCCTCCCAGGCCCCCGAGGGCACCGTCAACCATTGCAGCACCGGCCTGGATCGCGGCGAGTGTGTTCGCCACGCCCAAACCCCAGGTGTCGTGGCCGTGGTAGACGATCCGACGCGCAGGGGACTCGTCCCGCACGCGGGTGATCAGCCGGGCCACCTGCGCGGGAACGGCTTGCCCCAGGGTGTCGCAGATGACGACGTCCGTGGTGCCCTCGGCCCGGGGATCATTGGCAATGGAAAGGATGCGTTCCTCAGGAACGTAACCCTCGAAGGGGCAGGTGAAGGAGGTAGCGATACAAAGCTGGATTTGGCCATCCACCGCACGCGCGTACTCCACGGCCTCGGGCAAAGCGGCCAGGCTCTCATCAGTGGTCCGCCCTATATTGGCCTTGTTGTGCGAATCCGAGGCTGACAAGCAGTACTGGAAGTTCCGCGCTCCGGCGGCGGATGCCTTGGCAACGTGACCGGGCGTTGCCACCCATATCCAGCACTTTTCCAGTTCCTCCGGGGTGAGGGCCTGGACCACTTCCAGCGTATTGGCCATGGTGGGGACGAGGTCGGCGCGTGCCATGGAGCCGAGCTCGATGGCGGGCACGCCCAGGCGCAGCAATTCGCGAACCGTCTCGATCTTCTGTTCGGTTGGCAGGAGCTTGCCGGTGAGCTGGAGCCCGTCACGCAGGGTGACGTCCCTCAGGGTGGTGTCGCCAAGGATTGTGGCCAGCGGGCTGTCAAAGCGGTTCATGGTCGGAGTGCCTCCTCACGGCCTGATGCCGCATTGATCTGTGCTGCATCCATGTTCAGGAGCCCGCCAAGGATTTCTTGTGTGTTTTCGCCCAGGTCCGGGCCGAGGTTCCGGATGGGCAGGGACTGGTCCCCGATCACGGGAACAATGCCGGGGAAGCCCACTCCCGGGAGGGTTTCCTCGCCTGTGGAAACGTCGAACTTCTGGATCATGTTGCGGGCAGCGTACTGGCTGTCCGTGCTGATGTCGGCAGCGGTGTAGATGGGTCCGGCCGGGACACCGGCGGTGTCGAGGGCTGCGAGGGCCTCAGCACCTGAAAGGGTGGCTGCCCACTCGCCGATGGCCTGGTCCAGTTCTTCACGCTTCGCCCACCGTCCGGCATTCGTTTGCAGGAAAGGGTCCTCGGCAAGGTCCGGACGGCCGATGGTCTGCATGTACCGCTGATAAATGGAGTCACCGTTGCCGGCCACCACAATGCTCGCGCCGTCCTTGCACACATAGGCGTTCGATGGGGCGATGCCTTCCATCCGGCCACCCACGCGCTGGCGGTCCACGCCGTACGCCTGGTAGTCCGGGATCAGTGATTCCATCATGGAGAACATGGCCTCGTTCAGTGCGACGTCGATGATGCGTTCGGTGAGCGGAACAGCCCCAGCTGAGTCCCGGCGTCGTGCTTCACGCTGGTACAGGCTCATCATGGAGCCGAAGGCGGCGTACAGGCCCGCGATCGAGTCTCCTATGGAGACGCCCACCCGAACCGGCGCACGGTCCGGGTCGCCCACCAGGTTGCGGAACCCTCCGTACGCTTCGGCGACGGCGGCAAAACCGGGCCGCTCGGACAGCGGCCCCGTCTGCCCGAAGGCAGAGATGCGGGTGACGATGAGGTCCGGGTTCGCCGCGTTGAGGACCTCGGGGCCGAGGCCCCATTTCTCCAGGGTTCCGGGCCGAAAGTTCTCCAGCAGGATGTCGCACTTGGCTACGAGCGCCAGGACGGCCTGCTTTCCCGCGTCGGTGCGGAGGTCCAGGACCACGGACTTCTTGTTGCGGTTCAGCGTGCGGTACAGCATGGACGTGTTGCCCTTGTGCAGGCGCCAGTTGCGCAGCTCGTCGCCCGTGCCGGGCCGCTCCACCTTGATGACCTCCGCGCCGAAGTCGGCCAGCAGTCGGCCGGCTGTGGGTGCGGCGATGTAGTTACCGAGTTCCAGGACCCGGACGCCGTCCAGAGGGGCGATTGTTTGGTGTGCCATGGTCTTCTTTCGTGCGTGGTGGGTAGGCGGTTGGCGGGGCCGGTCAGAAGCGAGGGCCAGTAGTACCGGATCGAGGCCTTCGTTGGGCCGTCCACTGTGAAGGCTGAATCTGATGCGCACCGTGAGGCAAGCCATATCCCCGATCCCATATTATGAGTTTGAACCCATAATGCAAGCATTTTTGGCAAATTAGACTGAACCGATGGACTTCACTATCCGTCCCGCCGACCCTTCCGACGTGGCGGGCATCCTCGCCGCGGATTTGGAAGCCGGGCGCACTTCATCCGCTGACGCTGAGCGGTTCGCCGCGGGTATCAGTGCAGCGGTCGCTGACCCCGCCCGCCTCGTCGTGGTGGCCGAAGCGCACGATGTCGCGAACGCGGAAGGCGGGTCCGGCGTCGTGGGTTGGGCCAAGACGCATTTTTGGGACTACCCGGACGGTCTCGCGCTGGCCGGTCACTACTTGGGTGGCGTCACCGTAAGGCCGGATTTCCGACGAAGGGGGCTCGCGGCGGAGTTAACTGCCGTCCGGCTCGGCTGGATTTGGGAGCAGGCGGAAGAAGCCTGGTATGTGGTCAACGCCCGCAATGAGGCCTCATTGGCCCTGCATAGGAAGTGGGGATTCCGGGAGGTTGCGCGAGGTGGTGGCTTTCACACCGTAACGTTCGACGGCGGCGAAGGGGTCCTGCTGATGGCGGCGCGACCGCGGGACTGACCTCGGGAAACGCTTTGGCGGCCTTAGCATGGGTCCAAGGATGCGCCGACTGGGGGAGTGTGTGTGATGGGGCCGTTGGAATCGATCCAAGCCAGCGAGAAACGGGACCGATCGGTGGGCTCGGGTTTGAATGGCCGTTCGCGTTCGACCCGCAAACGGTCTTCACGGCTGAAGAAGCTGGACCTGGCGATCCTGTTGGTGCTGGTTGTCCTTCTTGCCCTTTCCGCTACTCCATGGCCTTCGGCGATGCTGATCCGCAGCGTTTTTGAGCGCGGGGCCCAGGCGACCATCGACGAAATGACGCCCTACGTTCCCGATGCGCCACTGCAAACCCAGGCGGGCGTGGTCTACAAGCCCGGGTCCACCTTCGATGTTTTCAGCCCCGAAGGGACCACCGCCCCGCTTCCAACAGTGGTGTGGATTCACGGGGGCGCATGGATTTCCGGGGCGCAACGCGATGTGAATCCGTACCTGCAGATACTTGCTGCCGAGGGATACACCACCATCGGCATGAGCTATCCGATCGCTCCCGAGGCCACGTATCCCACAGCCGTGCGGGACATCAACGAGGCCCTGGCGTACATAAAGTCTCATGCTGCCGAACTCAACGTGGACACCAGTCGCATCGTCCTGTCAGGCGACTCTGCGGGTGCCCAGCTGGCGAGCCAGATGGCCACGCTCACCGTGAACCCTGAGTACGCCAACCTGATGGGAATCCAACCCGCTCTCCAGAAGTCGGATCTCGCGGCCACCATTCTGCATTGCGGCGTGTACGATCTCCGGGCCATGGCGGACCTGAGTGGCATCGTCGCCTGGGGCTTCAAGACGTCCCTGTGGGCCTACACGGGCACCAAGGACTGGTCCGCTACCTATGCCGGAGCCACCATGTCCACCATCGACTTCGTCACCGACGACTTCCCGCCGACATTCATCAGCGGCGGCAACGGCGACGGGCTCACCTGGCTCCAGTCCGTTCCGTACAGCAACCGCCTCAAGGACGCCGGCGTTCCTGTGACGGAGCTGTTCTGGCCTGCGAACCATGAGCCTGAGCTGCCGCATGAGTACCAGTTCCACTTGAACTTTGACGAGGCGCGGGAGGCGCGTGACAAAACGTTCGCCTTCCTGTCCGTCCACGCACCGCGACGATAGTCTCGGGGCTGCCCAAATCAATTGTTCAAAGTATCTCCATGATGGAACTATTATTGGGGTATGACTTCGTCCGTTGAGGCACCTCCCGCCACGCGCCAGCCCGCCCTCTTCTGGGCATCCGCACTATGCATTGGGGCGTTGGTCCTAGCTCCCCTATGGATGTTGCTCGGGAACCCCGCCGTCCTGCGCGGACACCCGTTGCTGCCCGCACTGTTGGTGACTGCCGTCGTCGTCGGACTGCTCTGGGGCGTCCTGCTGTGGCGTGGCCGCCGCACATTCCGGAAGCGTTCGGTGCTGCGGTCCATTGGCGCATGGGCCGGGCGCGTAGCCGTGCTGGCGCTGGTGGCCATGCTGGTGTGGCTGAATCCCTTCGCTTACCAGCAAGGTGCTACGGCCGGACCATCTTCCAAGGCTTCGGTGGTTGAGGAGACGACGGCGATTGTCATGACTCCCGAAGGCGGGCAGGCCAGCCGGGGTCTCGTGTTCTACCCCGGCGCCCGGGTCGAGGCGCGGGCCTACGCGGACATCCTGCGGCCGGCGGTGGATGCCGGTTTCCTGGTGGTGATCCTCGAAACGCCCCTGAATCTGAGCTTGCTGGACGGAAACCAGGCACGTGGCGCCATGGCCGCCCATCCGGAGATCTCCTCGTGGGCGGTTGGCGGGCACTCGCTGGGCGGCGTCAGTGCAAGTTCGTTCGCTGTGGGCAACCAGGATGTCGATGGCCTGCTGCTGTACGCCTCCTACCCCTTGGATTCCATGCGTGACCGCGCAGGGCTCAAGGTCATGTCCATTTCGGGCTCGGAAGACGGCCTCAGCACGCCGGAGAAGATCGACGCCTCCCGCGAGCTGCTGCCCTTGGACGCCACCTTTGTGGAGATTCAGGGCGGAAACCACGCATTCTTCGGAAGCTACGGACCACAGCCCGGCGACGGCGAAGCCACCGTGGGTCGCGACGTCGCCCAGGCGCAGATTGCCGCCGCAACGGTGTCGTTCCTGACGCAGCTGGAGGGGATCTAAGGGCTTCCGGGAATACTTGCGGGCACGCCCCTGTTCATTGATGTAGATGCAAATGCATGTAAGCTGGATGAACGAGCAACAGGAGAATGCCATGGAAACCCGCCGCATCACCGTCCTTTCCGCCGGACTCGGTGTCCCCTCGTCGAGCCGCCTGCTGGCCGATCAGCTGGCCGCTTCGACCGAGCGGCAGCTGCGGGCGGCAGGGTACGACGCGAAGATCGACGTCGTTGAACTTCGGGACCTCGCCGTGGATATCGCCAACAACTTCGTCACCGGCTATGCCGCGCCCCGCCTCGCCGAGGTGATTGCCGGCGTCGACGATTCCGATGCCATCATCGCCGTCAGCCCCGTCTTCAGCGCCTCCTACAGCGGACTCTTCAAGTCATTCATTGACGTGCTGGACCCGAAATCGCTGGACGGCAAGGCCGTCCTGCTGGGCGCCACCGGCGGCACCGATCGTCACCAGATGGTCCTCGATTACGCCATGCGCCCCTTGTTCACCTACCTGCGCACCAGGATTACGGCCACCGGCGTCTTCGCGGGCCCCCAGGACTGGGGAAACACCGACGACGGCGGCTCGCCCCTCTCGGCGCGCGTGGACCGTGCGGCGGGTGAACTGGTGCAGTTGCTCAGTGGGCCCCAGCCGAACCGGAAGACCGACGCGCTTGAGTCACTGCCGTTCGAGCAGTTGCTGGCCGGGATCTCAGCGGGCAGGTAGTCCGTCTTCAGCGGAAGCATGGAAATACTCGCTCTGCCACCCCTGGGTCTTCCTTGCCTGACGGTTCGACGTCAAGGACCACGGGGGATAGACCCGGAATCCACGCTTACCGCCGATGCCGTCGACGGAGCCAATTCCGTGATCGACCAACGCGGACAGGGGAAAGACAAAGTGACCGGAGTTTTCCGCTTCCCGGGCTGAGACCACCAAGGTGTCGGCCGGGTCGGCGGAAGGGCCGTCCGCCGGGAAGGGTTCCGTACCGCCGGCAGCCGAACGCCGCCACACCGCAACGAAGAGACCCACCTTGGTGGGCGTGAGCTTGCCAACCCGGAAGCGGATCAGTGCCGTGCCGCTGGTGGCGGTTGCGGCACCGTACTCGGCGTTGTCCTCCTCGGGAACGGGGAGGGAGCACTCTCTTCCAAGCATGTGCATGAGCTGCTGCGCTTCGGCAACGTCCGGGTGGATCATCCGTTCAGTATGCATGCGGGTCCTTCCGCTGTATGAATCCCGGCCGTTGGTCACTCCGAACTATTTGCCGGGGCCGATCGTTGGGGCAAACATGAAGTGTCCTGTGGATTCCATTGACCTGGTGATGAGCGAGCGAAGCGGCGTAGAGATCGACTACTGCCCGCAATGCAGGGGTGTTTGGCTGGATCGCGGTGAGTTGGACAAGATCATCGATCGCGTCGCGGCCGAAACCGTCCCCGCCCCCGTCCGTCCCGCGGCTGCGCCGTCACAGCCTCCGATCGCGCCGCCGCCCCTCTACAACCCGTTCGAGTCCCGTCCGCAGCAGCCCCGTTATGACGACAGGGACAGGCGCGACTATGACCGGCGGGATTACGACCGTCGTGAAGGCAACGATCGCGACGGGTACGGCCGCAAGCGCAAGAAGAAGGAAGGCTTCCTGGGCGACTTGTTCGACTTCTAGGTTTCCTAGTCGTCCAACAGTTCGATGAACTCGCGGGCCTGCTTGATGGTGATGTCTGAGTGGCGCGTCAAGGCAACGGCTGCGCCCTCAACGTCACCGCTCTTGGCGAGGGTCCGGATTCGTCCGTAGATCTCGTCATTGAGCATGTTGCTGCTCACTTCCCGCGTCACCTCGCCCTTGCTGACGATGGCCCGGTACCGGTAGGGGAAGCGTTCCGGTTCGTCATCATCGTCCGCCAGCAGATCCTTGCCGGGCGCCTCCGGCGTGAACGGTTGGGGATGTGCAGCCAGGGCACCCACGGCGTCACGTGACGCGCGCAGGCCTTCACCGGTGGCTTGAAGGTAAAGCTTGATCGCTGCCATGCCCTGTCCCCGCGCGATAAGGGAGTAGAGCTGGCGGTGTTGTTCCTGGTTGAGCTTGGCCGCCGATTCCCTGGCCAACTCCACGGGATCCTTCGGCGCATTCGCGGCTGCGACGCCGGCTTTGGTTTCAGCAGAGCGCTTGGAGAAGGAGCGCATCAGCAGTAGCACGCCCGCAATGACCGCAATGAGGATCAGGAGCGGGATAAGGATGGAATCCATGGCGTTGTCAGAGCCGATCTACGTAGTTCTTGGCGGTGAGCAGGTCTGAGTGGGTGGCTTGGCGCAGGACCTTGATGGCTTCGATCTTCTTCCCACTGCGGACCAGGTTTTGCAGCTCGAAAGCAAGCTGTGGGTTCAGTTGCCCATTGGGAAGTACAGCCGGCTGATGACCCGTTTGGCCGGCCGCGTGCGACCGTGCAGCTTGAGCCGCGATTGCTGTCCTGGTGTTCTCCGCCTGCTCCCTGTGGCTGGCCTCGTTCTGGCTCGGCTTGGTGGTGGCTTCGATCCGGGCGCGCAGGGCCAGCGCCTCCTGCACCTGGGAAGCTTGGTGCGCAGCAGAACGGGCCGCGAGTTCGCGCTGATATCTCTCGGCGTCCGAGACGCCGGTATCGCGTGGTTTGAAGGCCGCCGTGAGCGCCCACAGCAGGCCAACGAGGACGAGCAGTGGAAGGGCAATCGTCAGCACGTCACCAAAGTTGATCCCCATGCCTAGAGCTTATGCCAGAAGTTGGTTATCCACAGCACATTCCACTTCCGGCATAGGCTTCTGAGAGGTTAGTGTCAAATTAAGGCACTCTTTGTTAGATGCATCATATTTGCGGCATGTTTGGGGTGCTTCCGACTCGTGTCGAGGCCCGTTGCAGGGTTGCGGCTGTGGATGAATTTCCCGGGAATCTTTCTTTAGTCCACAGCTTGTGAAGTGTGTTTCCGCAGGTCAGGGCCTAGTTGCCGCCAAAAGAATTTCTCTATCCACAGGGTAACGCACAGTCTGTGCACAACGTGGGGCTGGTATTCCACAGCTTTTCCACAGGGGGTATCCGGCGCCTGCTGTAACGTGTCTGGAGTGTCCATTTCGGATGCGAATATCCCCTGTTGTGTTTCCCGGAGCCCGCGAAAACCGCCGCTGGTAGCGGACCCGGAAAATGAGCTGTGGATAACTTGTGGATACGGACTGTTATTTTGTCTGCCCTCCCTGACATCGTCAGAGACACCAGGCGGACTCCGTAAGCCACACACTGCGCTTTACGGGCCGCCAGGGAGTTAACCCCTGCAGCGGAACACAAATGGAGGACGGCTTTGTCAGTTACGCACTTGGACTCAATCGAGGGCACACGCGCTTCGGACTCGAGCCGGAAACCTCCCCAGGACATCCCCGCTGAACAGTCGGTACTTGGCGGCATGATGCTGTCCAAGGACGCGATCGCCGACGTCGTCGAAATCGTCCGCGGGCATGACTTCTACCGTCCCGCCCACGAGACCATCTACGAATCCATCATTGACCTCTACGGTCGTGGCGAACCCGCGGACGCCGTCACCGTCTCGGATGAACTGACCAAGCGCGGCGAGATCAACAGGATCGGCGGTCCCGCCTACCTTCACGAGCTCATCCAGACCGTCCCTACCGCGGCCAACGCCGGCTACTACGCCGAGATCGTCGCCGAGCGGGCAGTGCTGCGCCGCCTCGTTAATGCAGGCACCAAGATCGTCCAGATGGGCTACGGCCAGGACGGCGAAGTGGAAGACCTGGTCAACCAGGCGCAGGCTGAGGTCTACGCGGTGGCTGAAAAGCGCACGGCAGAGGACTACGTGGCGTTGAAGGACGTCATGGAATCCACCGTGGACGAGATCGAGGCGTCGGGCCACCGTGGCGAAGGCATGACCGGTGTTCCTACCGGTTTCTACGAGCTGGACGAACTGACGCACGGCCTCCACCCCGGCCAGATGATTGTTATCGCCGCCCGTCCGGCCGTGGGTAAGTCCACGTTCGCGCTGGACTTCGCCCGTTCGGCAGCCATCAAGAACAACCTGGCCACGGTCATGTTCTCCTTGGAAATGGGCCGGAACGAGATCGCCATGCGTCTTCTCTCAGCAGAAGCCACCATTGGCTTGCAGGACCTCCGCAAGGGCACCATCAAGGACGAGCAATGGTCCAAGATCGCCACCACCATGGGCCGCATGAACGATGCTCCGCTGTTCATTGATGACAGCCCCAACATGTCGCTCATGGAGATCCGGGCCAAGTGCCGCCGCCTGAAGCAGCAGCACGACCTCAAGCTCGTGATCCTCGACTACCTCCAGCTCATGAGCTCCGGCAAAAAGGTGGAGTCCCGCCAGCAGGAAGTTTCCGAGTTCTCGCGTGCCCTCAAGCTGCTCGCCAAGGAACTCCAGGTTCCCGTCATCGCGCTGTCACAGCTGAACCGTGGTTCCGAGCAGCGCCAGGATAAGCGCCCCATGGTGTCCGACCTTCGTGAATCAGGCTCCATCGAGCAGGACGCCGACATGGTCATCCTGCTCCACCGTGAAGACGTCTACGACAAAGAGTCGCCGCGTGCCGGTGAAGCTGACATCCTGATCGCCAAGCACCGTAACGGCCCCACCAAGGACATCGTTGTCGCGTTCCAGGGCCACTACTCGCGGTTTGCCAATATGGCAGGCGATTCGGGTGCTGGCGGCGGCGGCTTCTAGGCCGCCCGGTCCCGGTTCCCGCGCAGGCACCCCTTGGCGGTAGTGTGGTCCCTGCCCCGCGTGCGCGGGCATTTCTAAAGTTATTGGGGAAATGCATGAAGAAGCACTTGCTGCCCGGAATCGGGGCAACGGCATTGATGGTTGTGGCATTGACTGCGTGCGGTGGGGCTACGGCATCTCCCGAACCAGCGTCGTCGAATTCCAGCGAGGCGGCCACTTCGACGCCGACGCCCGAGAAGCAGTACACCAAGGAAGAGCTCATAAGCCTCGTTGGGCAGGTCAAACTGGCGGATGGCACCAGCCCCGCCGTACTCTCCGGCGACGAGCTGCTGGCACAGTATGACTCGGTGGTGCAGGGTTTCGCAGGAGCCACCATCGAACCAGCGGCCTGCAAGGATCCCTTCTTGCTGGGGGCGCCGCGCACCATCGACGGTTCCACGGCGGCCGGCACAACCCGGACCAAAGCCAACGGTTTTATCAGCAGTGTGTCAATGACCTCCGGCGTCGATGCTGCGCGTCTCCACGACGATGTGGAGAAGAGCAAATCCCAGGCGGAGGAGTGCAAGAAGGTGTCGTACTCCGCTGAAGGGGAAACGCTCACCACCTCTACTCAGAAGGTCGATGGCGTGGGCAACGTACCCGGAACAGTGGGTTTCAAGACCGTCATGGCCCTCCCGGACGGAAGAGTCGGCGCAATCTTTATTGCCCATGCGGTTAAAGATGGTGTCCTGATCTCCGCCACGGCGTCCGCCAGTGAGGGTGTGGCCGGCGGGCCGGAAGCAGCCGGCGCCCTGATGGACCAGGCAGCCGCGCTGATCAAGTAGTTCCTGCATCGACAGGCCGCACAGGTAGGAGCCTTACCCGCCTGTGCGGCCTTTTTCGCGCCAGCAAGAGGGGTTCAGCAGCCCTCGAAGTCGCTCAGCACTTTCACCTTCGCCGCCGAACCGGACGACGGATCGAACGCGTAGCCGATCCACTCCTTGGCCAGCCTGCGGGCCAACTCCACGCCCACAACACGCTGGCCCATGGTGAGGACCTGGCAGTCGTTGGACAGGATGGAGCGCTCAACGGAGAACGAGTCATGGGCAGCTGTGGCCCTGATGCCGGGAACCTTGTTCGCTGCGATGGCCACGCCGATCCCCGTACCGCAGAACAGGATGGCGCGGTCGGCCTTGCCGTCGCGGATCATCTCACCGGCGGCGATGCCCACATATGGGTAGGGCCTGGTGAAGTCCTCGTCGGCGCGGTTCACTCCGATGTCGATCACTTCAGTGATCCGTGAGTCAGCCTCAAGGTCGGCCAGGATTCGGTCTTTGTATTCAACGCCGGCTTCGTCGGCGCCCACAATGATGCGCATGAGATTCTCCTAGGTGGTTGCTGCAACGGGAACGGCAGTGAAGTGAGGCCCGACGGCGGCAAACACCATGGCGAGCGACGTCGCCCCGGGGTCCGGCGTACCGATGCTCTTCTCGGCCAGGGGCCTGGCGCGTCCCTTCAGGGGGCGAAGTTCCGCGGTGGAGGCAGCGGCCCGGGTGGCGTCCGCTGCCGCGGCTGCCCACGCCTGCTCCGCATGGGTGCCCGCAGCGACGCGTTCCTCCAGTGAGGAGGCGAACGGCAGCAGCGCATCCATCATTGTTTTATCGCCGATTTCGGCCTTGCCGAGGCTCGCGATGCGGTCCGCGAAGGCGCGGACAGACTCGGCGAGGACGTCCGGCGTCGGGGTCTCTGCGTCTCCCAACCGTTCGCCAAAGGCGCGTAGCCCGGCACCCCACAGGACGCCGGAGGTTCCGCCGGCCTTGTCTGCCCACGCGTCGCCAGCGGCGATCAGCAGTGAGCCCGCTCCTGCGCCGCGTTCAAAGGCGACCGCTGCGGCCTGGTCGGCCGCGGCGGACCCACGAACCATTCCACGACCGTGATCACCGTCGCCGGCGATTGCATCCATGTCGCCCAGCATGGCCTCAGAGACGCGCAGCAAGGCTGAGGTGGTGTCCAGCGCCTTGAGGCACTGTGCGGCGTAGGCGCGGGACTCGTCAGTGGAGGAGTAGTCGGCCGCAGCGGCGGTATCCAGCTCCGCTTCTTCCGCGCCAGCGGAAGCAACATCAAAGCCCACAGCACCCCGACGGTACGCCGGTGTCAGAGCCGGCGCGGTCCAGTACTGCTCCAGCTCTTCGTCCAGCCAGGTCAGCGTCAGTGAAGCGCCGGCCATGTCCAGGCTGGTCACCAGCTCGCCCACCTCGGGCATGACCAGGGTGTAGCCGGCCTCGCGGAGCAGTGGAGCCACAGTGCGCCAGAGGACGAACAATTCCTCGTGCTTGGTGGAACCCAGACCGTTGAGGATCACGGCGAGGCGGGTAGAGCTGTCCGCGGGCGTTTCGGCCAACACGCGCCGCACCAGTTCCTGGCCGAGTTCGACGGCGGATGGCAGCTCGGTATCGAACAGTCCAGGCTCGCCGTGAATGCCCAGGCCCAGACCCATCTGTCCCTCGGGAAGGCGGAACAACGGCTGGTCGGCGCCGGGAAAGGTACAGCCGCTGAACGCCGTGCCGATGGTCTTGGTGAGGCTGTTGGCCTTGCGCCCCAAACGAACCACGGAATCCAGGTCGAGCCCGGCCTCAGCGGCAGCTCCCATGACCTTGAAGACCACGAAGTCACCGGCAATACCACGGCGCTTGTCGATCTCATCGGGGGAGGCGCTGGCGATATCGTCGGTGACCAGCACGTTTTCCGTCGGGATGCCCTCGGCGTTCAAGAGCTCGCTGGCCATGCCGAAGTTCATGACGTCGCCGGCGTAGTTGCCGTAGGTGAACACCACGCCGGCGCCGGAGTTGGCAGCCTTGGCCACGGAGTAGGCCTGCTGTGCCGAGGGCGAGGTGAAGATGTTGCCCACCACGGCACCGTCAGCGAAGCCCGGCCCGATGATGCCGGCGAAGGCCGGGTAGTGTCCGGAGCCGCCGCCGGTGATGACGGTGACCTTGGGCATTGCCGGGCGGCCGCGGCGGACTGCGCCACCTTCCACGTGGCGGACAAGGTCCGAGTGGGCGTCACAGAAACCGGCAAGGGATTCGTCGGCAAAGTCGGCGGGATCGTTGAAGATTCTGGTCATGGTGGGTCCTGGGATTCTTTCGAGCAGCTCGAATTAGTGGATGTGGCTGCCGCCGTTGATATCGATGGTGGTGCCGGTGAGGTAGGCGGAGTCCTCGGAGGAGAGGAAGGTAATCACTGCCGCAACTTCTTCGGTGGTGGCGTTGCGACCCAGGGGGATGCCGGCGTTGATGGCGGCTTCCTGCTCGTCGGTGCTGCCCACGCGGATGTTGGTGTCCACGGCGCCGGGGGTAATTGCGTTGACGGTCACGCCGGTCTCGCCGATTTCGCGGGCGAGTGCCTTGGTGAAGCCGAGGATGGCTGCCTTGGCTGCGGAGTACGGAACCTTGCCGAACACGCCGCCGCCGCGCTGGGCGGAGACCGAGGACATGTTCACGATGCGGCCCCAGCCGTTGGCGATCATGTCCGGCAGGAACGCCTTGGTGACGAGGTAGGTGCCGGTGGCGTTGACGTCCATGACCTTGTGCCACAGCTCAAGCGTGGTTTCCAGGAACGGAACGGGGGAAGTGATGCCGGCGATGTTGGCCAAAGCGCCGACGGGCGGGAGGTTCCCTGCGGCAACTTCTGCGGCGACGGCGGCCTGGGCGGTGGTCACGGACGCTTCATTGGCGACGTCGATTTCGTAGCCGAAGGCCGGAACGTTGAACTCGTTGGCGATCTCGGCGGCAACCTTGGCGGACTTCTCGCCGTCGAGGTCCAAAATGACGATGCCCCAGCCCTGGCTGGCGTAGCGACGGGCGGTGGTCAGGCCGATGCCGCGATCGGAGGTAGCTCCGGTGAGGACGGCGGTGCGCTTTATGGTGGTCATGGTGCTCCTTGAATATGAGGTAACGCGGTTTAGATGAGGTCTGTGATGTAGCTGGCCGCTTTGGCGGCGGCGGCCGGGCGTTCGTCGTGCGTGACATCCCGGGTTTCGAGTTCGAGGGAGAAGTGACCGGTGTAGCCGAGGTCCCTCAGTGCTGCGAGGCCAGCGGCGAAGTTGGCCTTGCCGTTGCCGATGCTGAGGTTGATGTTTCCCGGTTCGGTGTCCGTGGCCGGCACGGCGTCGCGAAGGTGGACGTGCTTGATCCGGTCAGCGAAGCGGTCCACAAAGCCCACGGGGTCGCCGCCGGAGGCGACGATGTGGCTGAAGTCCATGACGATTCCGACGTCGGACCCGGCCAGGTGGTCAGCGAGCAGCTGCGCGCGTTCGGTGTTCCAGCACAAGCGGTAGAAGTGCAGGGATTCCGTCCACAGCTCCACCCCGAACTCTGCCGCGCGAACAGAGGCATGGATGAGTTGCGCTGCCACGGCGTCGATGTCGCATCCAAGCGTGCTCACTGGTTCGTGGTCGATCGCCCCACACGGGAGGACCAGGGCTTTCGCGCCGGTCTTGGCCGCAAGGGTGAGCAGCATTTCCAGGTGCCGTTCGCGCGCCACTTGAGCACCGGCGTCGAGCGTTGCGTTCAGGTCTCCGATGTCGCCGTTGACCGATCGGACGCGCAGTCCCGAGCTAGTGACGACGGCGGCAACCGCCTCCACTGCCTCGTCGTCCAGGACGTAAGGCACGTGGTCGCAGACGCCGGGAAGTGCGCCGAGGTCGATTTCCTCGAAGCCGAGGCCGCGCATGGTGTGCAGGGCGGTGGCCAGATCCTGGTGGCGGAAGCTGATGGACGAGCAGCCCAGTCGTTGATGAAACATCGTCGTTGATCCTCAAGTTGGGGCCCTCGCCGGAGAGGGACCTTAGTGATGGACACCACGTTAGCTGCGTTAACTGTCAACAGTCAACCTTTGTGGTTGACTGTTGACATTGCTGGTGTCGTCGGTCACAGTTGACGTATTATGTTGACTGTCGACAGTGGGGCTGCCGAACAAGCGCCGCACTTTTGAAAGGGAAAGACACACATGAGCAATGAAGCTCTGACCATGCGTGGTCCGGTTCATGGAACCAAGGAAGCAAAGCGCGTCGCCGTCGGTTCCGGCGTCGGCGCAGTCATCGAAACCTACGATTTCATCGGTTTCGGCACCGCCGCTGCACTGTACTTCGGTACAGCGTTCTTCCCGGGCGCCGACCCGGTGACTGGCACCCTGGCCTCCTTCGCGACCCTCGGCGTCGGCTTCGCTGCCCGTCCGCTGGGTGGCATCATCGGCGGCCACCTCGGCGACAAGCTCGGCCGTAAGCCGGTGCTCGTTGCCTCGCTCATCCTCATGGGCCTGGCAACCTTCGCCATCGGCCTCCTGCCCACGTACTCGCAGGTGGGGCTTCTTGCGCCTGCGCTCCTGGTTCTGGTCCGCATCATCCAGGGCCTGGCCTTCGGTGCTGAATGGGGCGGTGCCATCCTGATGAGCTACGAGCATGCACCATGGCGGAAGAAGGGTCAGTTCACGGGCATCGTGCAGGCCGGCTTCCCCGTTGGACTCCTGCTCGCCAACCTCGTGTTCCTCAGCAGTGTTGGCCTCGGCAGCGAATGGGCCTGGCGTGTGCCGTTCCTCGCCAGCATCGTCCTGGTGGCTGTTGGCTTGATCATCCGTTCCAAGGTTCCCGAGTCCCCGGTGTTTGAGGACGTCAAGGCCAAGGGCGACATCGTGAAATCCCCCATCGTGGAGGTCATCAAGACCGACTGGCGCAACATTGTCCGGGGCATCGGCCTCCGCATCGCTGAAACTGCCGGTTACGCCGTGTCCGTGACTTACATGATTTCCTACCTGCACACCAATAACCTGGCGGACAAGACGGAAACCCTGGTGGCTCTCTGCATCGCGGCCGGAATCGGTATCTTCGCCACCTACTACTGGGGAAAGCTGACGGATAAGGTTGGCCGCCGTCCTGTCTACATCTGGTCCACTGCCTTCGCGGTGGTCTTCGGAATCCCGATGTTCATGCTGGTCAACACCGGCGTCTTCCTGCTGATCATCGCTACGATCGTCATCGCCTACGCTGTCTGCCAGAACTCCCTGGCCGGCGCCCAGGGCGCCTGGTTCCCGGAACTCTTCCAAGCCAAGACCCGCTCCTCCGGTGCATCGCTGTCCTACCAGATCTCCGCCATGGTCTCCGGGTTCACGCCCTTCATCACCACCCTGCTGTTCGTCAGCATGGGCTGGCTTGGACCGGCCCTGCTGTTCAGCATCTACGCAGCCATCGGCCTGTGGGCAGCGCTGATCACCCGCGAAACCTGGGGCAAGCGCGAGCGTGAGCTCGCCGAAGAAGCCGCCAGCAAAACTCCCCAGACGGTAAACGCCTAAAGCACCCCTCGACGTCGGACGCGTACTCCCCATCGGTGCGCGCCCGACTCCGGAAGGAAACCTGTGACTCTCTCATCAGTTGAAACGGCTCCGGTCGTGGCAGCCCCCAAACCCGAGCGCGTGGACCGCATCCGCGCCGCCGCCTACCGCATCCGCCACCACGCCCTGACCATGGGCGAGGTCCAAGGCCAGGGCTACGTTGGCCAAGCGCTGGGCGCCGCCGACATGCTGGCCGCCGTCTACGCCGACCAGCTCACATACCGTGCCGAAGACCCGCACTGGGAAGGCCGCGACCGGTTCCTGCTCTCCACGGGCCACTACGCAATCGGACACTACGCAGCGCTGGCCGAAGCCGGGATCGTTCCGGTGGCCGAACTTGAAACGTACGGCTCCGATGATTCCCGCCTCCCAATGTCCGGAATGTCCACGTACACCCCCGGCATGGAAATTTCCGGCGGTTCGCTGGGGCACGGCCTGACGATCGCCGTCGGCATGGCTTTGGGGCTGCGCTTGCAAGGCGCCGCATCCCGCGTGATCAACTTCCTCTCCGACGGCGAACTCGATGAAGGCTCCACCTGGGAGGCCGCCATGGGAGCGCACCACCACCAGCTCGGAAACCTGACGGCCATGGTGGACATCAACGCCCTCCAGGCTGACGGCGCCACCGACACCGTACTCCGCACCGAGCCCGTCACCGAGAAATGGGAATCGTTCGGTTGGTACACCCAGCGCGTGGACGGGAACGACGTCGGTGCGTTGCTGGCAGCGTTCGACAACATCGCCGCAGTTGCGGCGCCAGTCGGGCGGCCGTCGGTCATCCTCTGCGACACCAAGGTGGGGCGCGGCGTGCCGCTGCTTGAAACCCGCGAAAAGGCGCACTTCATGCGCATCGAAGAAAACGAGTGGCAGATCTGCCGCGAACAGCTGACCGCAGGATACGAAGGGACGGCTTCAGCATGAGCACCGTGACCACCAAGCCGAAGCTCAAGACGTCCGCCATGATCGCGTCCTTCGCCGACCCCGGACAGAAGACCACCCCTGCCCCGTTCGGCCATGCGCTGGTCAAGGCTGCTGAAGCCGATTCCCGCATTGTTGGCCTGACCGCGGATCTGGGCAAATACACGGACATGCACATCTTCGCCAAGGCGTTCCCGGACCGGTTCTTCCAGATGGGCATGGCCGAGCAGCTCCTCTTCGGCGCCGCAGCAGGCATGGCGGAGACCGGGCTGATTCCCTTCGCGTCAACGTACTCAGTGTTCGCGGCCCGACGTGCGTACGACTTCCTGTGCCTGGACATCGCCGAGCCGAACCTGAACGTCAACATCATCGGCGGCCTCCCAGGCCTGACCACCGGTTACGGACCAAGCCACCAGGCCACCGAGGATATGGCGATCTTCCGCGGCATGCCCAACCTGACCATCGTGGACCCTTGTGACTCCGTGGACATCGAACAGGCCGTTCCCCAGCTTGCTGCCTCGGAAGGTCCCACTTATCTGCGCCTGCTCCGAGGCAATGTGCCCACGGTCCTGGACGAATACGACTATAAGTTCGAACTCGGCAAGGCCAAGGTCCTGCGCGGCGGCAACGATGTGGTGTTCGTGTCCTCCGGCCTGATGACCATGCGTGCTTTGCAGGCCGCGGAGGCACTGGCCGCCCATAACGTGGATGTCGCCGTCGTGCACACTCCCACCATCAAGCCGTTCGACTCGGCCACCGTACTCGCGGAGCTGAACACGGATCGTCTTGCCGTGACGCTGGAGAACCACACCGTAGTTGGCGGCCTGTTCGAAACTGTTGCGTCCGCCGTCGTCACCGCCGGTCTCGGCAAGCGCGTGGTTCCCATTGCGCTTCCGGACCAATTCCTCGACGCCGGAGCGCTGCCGACGCTGCACGAACGGTACGGGCTGTCCGTGGACCGAATTGTGGCGAAGGTGCTGGCGGAACTCGGCTGAACTTTTTTGCTTTCCGGCAGGAGTGCGGGACGGACATGACTGCCCGTCCCGCACTCCTGCCCGTAGTATCGACAGTTAACAACGGACTGTCAGCAGTCGCCCATAGAACCGAGGACACACCATGGCCGCCACCGCATCCCTCCTGGGACTTGAGAAGAAGAGCTTGCGCGAACAGGCGCTCGCAGCCCTGCGGACCGCCATCACCAGCGGTGAGCTTGAGCCTGGGCGGCACCTCGTTGAAACCGAGCTTTCCGAGATGCTGCAGATCAGTCGCGGCACGCTCCGCGAAGCCCTGCGCCAGCTGGAACAGGAAGGCCTGATCTCCGCTGGAGCACGGGGCAGGATGTCCGTGCGGCACCTGGACGTCAAGGAAATCCGCGACATCTTCTCCGTCCGCGGTGTCCTGGAATCGTTGGCGGCCCGGACACTCAGTGACATGCCGGACAAGGAAGCCGCGCTCGCAGAGCTGCGTGCCGCCGTCGACGCTATGGAGAAGGCCTCGAAGTCATCCCTGGAGGAACGGATCGAATCCGACCTTGAGTTCCACCGCACGCTCTGCCGCCTGTCCGGAAACGAAACCCTGCTGCATTCGTGGGAATCCCTGGAGGGCTCCATCCGGATGTCCATCATGTTCGCCGGGTTGGAACGCGCCACGCGGAACATGAGTGTCGGCAGGCATCACGACATTGTCGCTGCCATTGAGACCGGGAACGCGGCCAAGGCGCGCGAGACGATCATCGCGCACATGGATGGCGCGGCGGAGAACTTGGTCGGCTAGCTGGCCCGGGGTGTTAGTTGCCCTCCGCCAGCGGCAGCGTCAGGCTGAAGTGTGCCCCGCTTGGGCTCGGATGCGCTTTTGCCGTGCCGTGATGGGCGGTGGCTACGTGCTGAACCACGGCGAGTCCCACACCGGATCCGGCGACGCTCCGCGCGCTGGTGGAGCGGTAGAACCGGTCAAAGACATGGTCCAGATCCTCCGACGGAATGCCCGGTCCCGTGTCCCGCACATCGAGGGTGACCGCGCCCTGTGAAGCGCTCAGGGCTATCCGGACATGGCCCGGCGACGGCGTGAATTTGCCGGCATTGTCCAGCAAGTTCGCGATGGCGCGGGCCAGCCTGACACGTTCCCCTGTCACCAGGAGAGGCCCGCCGGGTCCTTCCAAGGACCACGCGACCCCGGGGTACCGGCGTTCGGCATTGTCCATGCAGAAGAGAACAAGTTCGTTGAGGTCCATTTCCTCGATGAAGGAAGGGGCCTCATCGTGTCGGGCCAGGTCGATCAGGTCCTCGATGAGGGACTGCATCGCTATCAGCTCATGCTCCAAGGCCCCGGTGATGCGTTCTTTGCTGCCCTGCGACAGTTCGGGATTCCTGAGCATGGCTGCGTTGGTTCGCAGCGACGTCAGGGGAGTGCGCAGTTCGTGGGAGGCGTCGGCAATCAGCTGCTCCTGCTGGCGGCGGGATTCTTCCAATTCACTCAGCATCGTATTGAACGCGCTGCCGAGCCTGTTGATTTCGGTGGTTTTGCTTCGGGGAATCCTGATGTCGGTATTGCGGGTTTGGGCAATACTCTCGGCTACTGCTGTGAGTCGATCCACCGGGCGAAGTCCGCGCCTTGCGGCTACGTAGGCAGTGCCGGCAGCCACCACCAGGGCGCCCAGCACCGTCGCCGCGAGCAGCCAGCCGAGACGCTCAAAGGTGGCCAACACCCTGTCATCCCTGACCCCCACCACCAAAGCCCGTTGGTTCGGCAGGGGCCTGACGTACACGCGGATGGGATCGTCGCCGATGGCCGCTTCCGTAAAGAAAGCCGCGCTCTTGCCGGATGCCACCTCCCGCATCTGGGCGGTGATGGGCAAGGCCGGCCCAGCGCCGGAGTCCGGGTCTTCGCTGGGAGTTGGCGAGACCAGCTGTGCACAGGCCGGCGACCGGACCCAGGTGCACTGTGAAAACCCTTGCCAGTTGGGATCGGTCTGGATCAGCTGGATGATGCGATCCGACTCGCGCCTCAGGGAAAGATCCTCGTTCTTACGTAGTTCATGACCCACGAAGACGTACACCAGTACTGCAAACAGTGAAACGGTGAGGGTGATGGCCGCTGCGATGACCAGTGTCATCCGCAGGCGCAGCGTCACGATGCGGCCAGCCTGTATCCGACGCCCCGAACCGTCTGGATGATCCGCGCCTCACCCCCGGCTTCGAGTTTTCGACGCAGGTAGCTGATGTAGACCTCCAGTGAATTGGAGGCTGGAGTCATTGCGTATCCCCACACGGCGTCGCTGATCTGGCCTCGACTGAGTGCTTGCTCCGGGTTTTCCGCGAGCACGCAAAGGATGGCGTATTCGGTGCTGCTCAGGTCAATCCAGCGTCCGTTTTGCCTCACGGCGTGGGCCTCGGGGACCAGTTCCACATTGTGGTACCCCATGGGGCTGGCCGGAAGCTGGGTTGTCCGGCGTGCCATGGCCCGCAATCGTGCCAGCAACTCATCGGGTTCAAACGGCTTGGAAAGGTAGTCATCCGCTCCGGCGTCCAACCCCGCAACGCAGTCAGCCACATCGCTGCGGGCCGTGAGCAGGAGGATGGGAACGGTGTTGCCGGCGGTTCGGAGCATTCGGCAGAGCCCGAGTCCGTCCATCAGCGGCATCAAAACGTCCGCCACCACCAGGTCCGGGGATGTTGCGGCCACCCTTTCGAGAGCTTCCCGGCCGTCAGCTGCCGATTCAACCTGGTATCCGGCCGCTTCAAGCAGGGACTGCAGGGAGCTCCTGATGTCCGGATCGTCGTCGACGACCAGGACTGTTATGGGCTCCGTCATGGCCACCAGCATAGTTTGCGGGGCTTCAGAATCCTTTAAGTTCCTTTCTGAACCATGGGGCTATGGATAAGGACACCGGAACCACCTACGCAACTGCCACGCAGCGCGGGCTGTTTGAGGCCCGGCGGCATCGTCCGCGGGCCAGGGACTGGGTTGTGGGCCTCTTCGCGGGCGTACTGATGGCACTGCTCTTCGGCCACGGACTGGTTCCGGAGGCTCGCGGGATGGCTCTCGCCATCGAGAGCTTCCTGCCGTGGTTCGGGATGGTCATTGCTGCCCTTTTGATCGTGGCGTTGCTCTCAAGAGCCTGGGCGGGCTCCATTCCAGCGGCGGCCGCCCTGATTTCCTGGTGTGTGGTCTTTTTGCCAGTCATGGCGACCGGCGCCGCCCCGTCTTCCGCCGCAGCGACGTCCGGCGAACCCAGCGGATGGAGCATCGTCACGCAGAACCTCCGCGCAGGAAATCCGCATGCCTCCGAGGCCGTGGAGAAGCTGATCACGTCCGGCGCCGACGTCGTGGTCCTGCAGGAGCTCACCGGCCCGACCCTGGAACGGATAGCTCCGCTGATGGATGGGACGTTCGCGTACCGGCAGGTTGCGGGGACGGTGGGGGTCTGGAGCCGGTTTCCGCTGAGCCAAGGCAGGCCCCTTGCTTTGGGCCTCGGCTGGTCCCGCGCCATGAGCATGGAGGTGGAAGCGCCGGAGGGGCCAGTCCAGCTCTACGCCGTACATCTGCCCTCGGTCCGGCCCGGCGAAGTAGGCAACAGGAACAGAGGGCTTGCCAAGCTCAGCAGGATTCTGGAGGCGGATCCATCGCAACGGATACTGGTGGTGGGAGACTTTAATGCGGCCAATACCGACCGCGCCTTCGCCCCACTCCTGGCAACGCTCGACGACGCCCGGACCGGCTTCGGTTTCACCTGGCCGGCCAGCCTGCCCGCCACCCGGCCGGACCACATTCTGTTCCGCGGGTTCACAATGTCCGGAGCGTCCGTCATCACAACGCCGGGCACCGACCATCTCGCAGCGATGGCATGGCTGCAGCCGGGGGCAGTCCGACCGACGGTGAGTCTTAACGCCAGTTCCCTTTAGTGGCCAGCCGCGTTCAGCAGATGATCCGGCAGGCGGTTTCCCGGTGCCCGGCCACGGATTTCCAACAGTTCGCGGGCGTGGGCGTGCAGCTTCTTGTCCTCGTCAGACACCGGTTCCCAAGCAGGAATGGGCACCGAGGTCCCCGTTTCGTCGCGCGCCACCATGACCGTGAGGCAGTACGTGGTCAGGTTCATTTCGCGGGTCTTCGGATCGCCGGAGCGGACGTGGACAGCGATGTGCATGCCCTTGGCGCCGGTGTAGACGAGGCGTGCTTCCACTTCTACGACGTGGCCGATAAGCAACGGCCGGTAGAAGCGCACGCCGCCCGAGAACACTGCCACGGTGTCCTTGCCGCAGTACCGGGAAGCGCAAACGTACGCGGCCTCATCAATCCACTTCATCACGATGCCGCCGTGGACCTTGCCGCCCCAGTTCACATCAGTGGGGGACGCCATGAACCGCAGGACGACGCGCTCGGCGGTCCCGGCGTCGGTATATTCCTGCGCGTTCATCGCGTTGACGATCTGTTCGCGGACCTCAATGCGTGCCAGCGCGTGGTCGCGCTGCTCGATCTCTTCAGGCGTGGACGGCTCAAACTGGGGGACGGGGATAGGTTTACCGTCCGGCCCCACCGCTACGAAGATCACCATGCACTGGCTGTGCATCGTCTCCGGACCACCCTTGGGATCGCGGGAGCTGACCACTGTGTGGATGTGCATGGAGGAGCGGCCGGTATAGACGATGGTGGACGTTACCTCCACCATGTCGCCGCTGTTCACCGGATCCGTGAAGTGGATGTTGCCCACATAGGCAGTGACGCAATACGACTTGGCCCACCCCACCGCTGCCGCATACGCCGCCTTGTCCACCCACTCAAGGACAGTGCCGGCGTCGACTGACCCGCTGTGTCCGATGTCCATGGGGGCCGCAAGGAAGCGGAGGGTCACTGAATTGGCGGCATCATCGCTCATGTTTCGAAGTTTACTGTCGGCAGGTTTCTGTTACGTGACTAAGTCAGTGCTGGCTGTCGCAGCGACCAGATGCGTCAGGCGCGTGGTATCCCGAGGGTCGCGATGAGATCCTCGTGCAGCTCGAACCAGATCCGATGAAAGGAATCGCGGTCCGTGGCCGTGAGCCAGGCCGTGCCCTCCGGAGCATGCCTCAGTGCCCCCAGCAGGCGCTCGGCGTAGCCGTCGAACCGGGGCAGTAAACCGGTCAGCTGCCCTTCCATGGGACGCCACGCTGCCAAGGCGCCGATCAAGACATCCATGGCATCTTCCGTAGCGGGAGACTGCAACTGGATAGCGCTGCAGGCGCCGACAACGCCGGTGTTGTATTCCGCGAATTCCTCGTGCACGGCCGCAACTGTCCCACGCGCCTCCGCATGGTCGAGTTCCAGGGCAAGCAATCGTTCATTTTCGGCCCGCCCGAGACTCGACAGCGACCAACCACTGGTCCCGGCGAAGGTGCTGTACGAAACGAAGCCATCCACGCCGGCGTCGATGAGTTCGGACTCCACCACCGTGCGGGACCGGGCGAAGCGCGCCGCTACAGCCCCTGTGTCCGCGAACCCGAGAAGGCGTACGGCGTGCAGGGTGAGAAGCGTCATTTGTTGTCCGCCGCCGTGACGGTTCCCTGCGCACCATCTACCGTCAGCCTGCTTCCGTCGACGAGCATTTCCAGTGCGTCACGGACTCCGAGCACGGCGGGAATCCCGTACTCCCGGGCCACAATCGCGGCGTGGGACAGCATGCCGCCGGTTTGCGTGACCACAGCTGATGCCATTCCGAAGAGGGGCGTCCACGCGGGATCGGTGGTGCGGCAAACCAGCACATCTCCGGACTGGAAGAAGCCGAATTCGTCGGGTCCGTGAATGAGCCGGGCCGGTCCCTGGACAATCCCGGTACTGGCGCCGACGCCGGTGAGGATGGTGGTCATCGCAAGCTTCCGGTTCGCAGCGAAAAAGTATTTGTGGGCATCTTGTTGAGAGTAGCAGTGGAGGGGTGCCTGAGCAGGTCGATTTGCAGTCTAAATGAGAATCAATATCATTTAACCCATGTCTCATCACCTCACCCCCATGACCCCTGCCCCGACCACGCTCAGACGACGCCTTCACGCCCTGCCGATTGCCGCCGTCGGGCTCTCTGCCCTGCTGCTGACCGCTTGCGCCGACCCCGGCGGTTCCGCGGGAAGCGCAGTTGATTCGTCACCTTCAGCTACATCGGCACCCACTGCCAAGGAGGCCGGGGCGGCCACGCCGCGGCTTGTCTACACTCACGACGCCGGCATGTCGGTTTTGGATGCTGCGTCGCTTGAGCAGGTGGGAACTGCGGAAATGTCCGGATTCAACCGCCTGAATCCAGCCGGCGACGGGCGGCATGTATTCGTGTCCACCGGGGATGCCTTCCGCCTGTTCGACGCAGGCGCCTGGACCGAGCCGCACGGTGACCACAGCCACCACTACGTAGCCGACCCCAAGCTGACTGAATTGGCGTTTGAGGCAGACAAGGCTGGCCATGTGGTGCTTCACGCGGACAAGACGGTGCTGTTCAACGACGGATCGGGCAAGGTGCAGAGCTTCGAAACGTCTGCCCTGGCCGCTGCTGTGGAGGATGGAAAGCTGCCCGCCACTGACGTGTATACGACGCCTGAAGCCCATCACGGAGTGGCCGTCGAGCTTGAAGACGGCAAGTTGCTGGTGACCCTCGGCAACGAGGAAAGCCGAACCGGAATTGCCGTGCTCTCGGCGGGAAAGGGGCAGGACCGCAAGGAAATCCTGCGCAATGAGGACTGCCCAGGGGTGCATGGCGAGGCCGTTGCCGCAGGTGAAGCCGTGGTGGTTGGATGCGAGAACGGCATGCTGGTCTACAAGGACGGTGCCATCACCAAGGTGGCCAGCCCCGATGCGTACGGCCGGCTGGGCAACCAGGCAGGTTCGGAAAAATCGCCTGTCATCCTCGGCGACTACAAGGTGGACAAAGCGGCCAAGCCGGAGCGACCCACGCGGATCTCGCTCGTCAACACCCAGACCGCCACCATGCAACTCGTGGACATCGGCACCAGCTACTCATTCCGTTCATTGGGCCGCGGGCCTGCAGGTGAAGCGCTGGTGCTTGGGACTGACGGGGGCCTGCGTGTGATCGACCCACTCACCGGCGCTGTTACATCCACGATCCCGGTAGTTGCTGGGTGGGAAGAGTCCGCCACGTGGCAGGATCCGCGCCCCACGCTCTTTGTCCAAGGCTCGACGGCGTTCGTCACAGAACCTGCGACGCGCACCATCCATGCGGTGGACTTGGTGACCGGCAAGGTAGCGAAGTCGGCGCAGCTTGAGCACGTCCCGAACGAACTCACCGGCGTGACGGGCTAGACGCTCTCTCACGACACGCCGCTTAAACACCGGCGCTCTCTCACCTCCGGCCATTTAAACGCCGGCGCTCTCTCACTCTTCTGAAGGAAGTGAGAGAGCGCCGGCAGTTAGGGGCCGTTAGGTGAGAGAGCGTCCGGGGTGGTGGCCGCTTACGCGAGGACGCGGAGCTTCGAGCCGGAGCGGCCGAACAGGGCGGCGTCCGCGGAGATCTTGCCGGCGCCAGCCAATGCCAGGGCCAAAGCGGCGCCAGCAAACAGCAGCACCAGTTCGTACCCGCCATTGCCAACGAAGATGCCTGCCGGGGCGTGCACCAGGAACAGTGCGCCGAGCATGTTGACGGCCAGGAGGGCTGCGAATACACGGGTCAGGAATCCGATGATCAGCGCGATGCCGCCTACGAGCTCGAGCGTTGCGACGATCGGGGCGACTGCGGAAGCGCCGGGGACGCCCATCTGCGTGAAGGACGCCTGCGTGCCGGCGATGGTGAATTCGTTGAACTTCTGCCAACCGTGCGCGGCGAAGAGAAATCCTGCGATAACGCGCAGGATGGTCAGGGCTGTGGTGGTCAAGCTGGACTTGTTCATAAGTCAACCCTCCCGAAGATAAGTTGAAGTGTCAACTAATGATGGCCTTTTATGACCAAAACACGGCTAGCGGACTTCGGCTCGCTCCAAGTAGCGCGCGTCAGGCTCAGTGAAGCCGAACTGCCTATACAGCCCATGGGCATCACCGGTGTGAAGCATCCACCGGAACCCGGCTCCTGGCCCGGCGTCGATCATTTCGCGCACTATCGCCTTGCCCAGCGACTGGCCCCGCGTGGATTCGTGCACGTACACATCGGCCAGGTAGGCGAGGGCAACGCCGTCGGAAAACGCCCGCGCGTAACCCACCATGGCGCCGGTCCGGGCGTCGTAAGCGCCAACAATCCGCCAAGCGTTCTCCAACTGCGCTTCGACGTCGGCCCGCGTGCGCCATTTTGCCCAGTAAACGTTGGTGGAGAGCTCGGTTCAGAGCCAATCGCGGTCCACGCGGTTCTTGTCCGTGGAGAGGATGTAAGTCATGGTTTGGCCCCTTTCGCCTGCATCCGGCGCTTCCTGGCCGGCTTCTGAAGCCACGGCTGCAGGAGCCTGGTGGTGATCGGCAGGAAGATGTACGTCATCAACGGCGTCAGGATGACGATGTTGAGGAGTACCGAGAACACCAATGGCCAGTCCTGAGTCAGGGGATGCAGCAGGAAGTTGGCCAGCAGGCTGAGCGGGAAGAACGGGAGGAAGATGCTGATGGCCTGCTTCCAGCGGGGCGGCACCACGGTTTCGGGGACGACCACTGAGACGTCGCCAGGCCGGGAGAACCATCCCTCAATACCGGTGTGGCGCTCCACGCGGGTGGTTTCCATCATGTCCCTGGCGCTATCGATCCACCAGCGCCGCTCCTCGGAGTCTTCCCACTCCTGCAGCGAGTCGGCGTCAGCGAATCGGTACAACATGTGCCATTCAGCTGAATCGACCCCATTGCGCACCCATCCCGATCCAAGGTAACCAGGCCATTCGCGGGCGAGCTCCTGGCCGGCATGGGCCCAGGCGTTGGCCTGGCGGGTATAGCCGGGCAGGATGGTGCGGGCGACGGAAACGGTGACGGGATGCTCATGTGACACGGGCCAAATGTACCCGGCCCGCGCCGGACTAGGCTTGTTTAGTGCCTCAAACCACAACCACCACACCCCGCTCAAACGCCCGCGAGATCCTGCGCCTGGCCGTTCCCGCCTTCGGCGCGCTGATCGCAGAACCGCTGTTCCTCCTGGCGGACTCCGCCATTGTGGGGCATCTGGGCGTTGACCAGCTCGCCGGTGTCGGGCTCGCTTCCACCATTCTGCACACCGCCGTGGGGCTCATGGTCTTCCTGGCATATTCGACGACGCCGGCAGTGGCCCGTGCAATCGGCGACGGTAAGTTGGGGAAGGCTTTGGCGGCAGGGCGCGACGGCGTGTGGCTGGCGCTGCTGCTGGGGCTGGCGCTCGCTGTGGTCGGTTTCGTGGCGGCCGAGCCGTTGGTTGGCTTCATGGGCGCAACCGGGGACGTCCGCGAATTTGCCGTCGATTACCTGCGGTGGTCCATGCCTGGCCTGGCCGCAATGCTCCTCATTTTCGCGGGCACCGGCGTTCTCCGCGGGCTCCAGGACACTCGGACGCCTTTGCTCGTGGCAACGGCCGGGTTTGCGTTGAACATCGCGCTCAACTGGTTCCTGGTCTACGGGCTGGATCTTTCGGTGGCTGGCTCGGCGATTGGTACCAGCCTCGCGCAGTGGGCCATGGCCGCCGTCTACCTGGTGATGGTCAGCCGGAACGCGAGGCAGCACGGGGTGTCCCTGAGGCCCGACTGGCATGGCATCCGCGCGATGACCAAGGTGGGTTCGTGGCTCATGCTGCGCACGCTGAGCCTGCGCTTGGCCATCCTCGCGACCGTCCTGGTGGTCACTGCCCAGGGCGCCGTGAACCTGGCGGCGCACCAGTTGGCCATGACCATCTTCTCGTTCCTCGCGTTTGCGCTGGATGCCCTGGCGATCGCGGCGCAAGCCCTGGTCGGCAAGGAACTCGGCGCCGGAAATGCCCAGCGTGTCCGCGAGCTGACCCGCACCATGGTCCGCTGGGGCCTCGGATTCGGCGTGATCACCGGCGTGCTCCTGGCCGTGGCGGCACCGTGGGCCGGGTACCTGTTCACCTCCGACGAGGGCGTCCGATCAGCCCTTACCATCGCCCTCTGGGTCCTCGCCGTGGGACAACCTCTGGCCGGCTATGTCTTCGTCCTCGACGGAGTCCTCATTGGCGCCGGTGACGCACGGTATCTGGCGATCGCCGGCGTCGTAAACCTGGTGGTCTATTTGCCGCTGTTGGTGGCTATCCACCAGATCAGGCCCGACGGCGAGGCCGGGCTCTTCTGGTTGTGGGCCGCGTTCGCGCTGGGCTACATGCTGGCCCGTGGCGTGACTTTGGGGCTACGCGCACGGACCGATCGGTGGATGGTGCTGGGTTCCCACTAAACTGGACGGGTGACTCTTCCAGCGACTCCTGCCCAGACTCCTACTGCTTCAGCCGCCGGACTCTGGAAACCCGTGCTGATCCGCGCGACGGTCGCATTGCTGTTCGGTGCGATCACCATCTTCTGGGCTTCGCCGTCGGTCCATGTTCTGGCCTGGGCTGTTGGCCTGTATCTGCTCGCAACTGCCGGGGCGGTGTGGATGTCCCGAGCATTGCCGGTTGCAGTGCCCGTGGTTGTTGCGCTCGGAGGCATCGGCGCTCTTATCACCCAATCTGACGCTGGCGTGGCTCTCTCCGCGATGTTGGCCTTGCTGGTGCTGGGCCTCCTGGAGTTCGTCCATGGCCTCCGAAAGCGGGACTCCCTGGCCCGCGACTGGCTTGTTTCCGGCATCGTTTCCGTGGGCGCGGCCGTCATGCTGCCCTTCTTCACTTCCCTCGGAGCCCACGCGCTGTTGGGTGTTGCCGGTGGTGGCGCCATCATTTCCGGCGTGCTGTGGATCCTGTCCGGGCTGACGCTGCGGCACGACGCCCGCGCAGGTTCCGACGGAGCCGCCCAGACCGCTGCGCCCGGCGCTTCGCCCGAGGCCGTAAACTAGTAGCTGGACGTTCTACTCGTTGTAGAACTTTTGCTGACCGGCGGACAAGAACCGCCATCATTGGAGGAATGACCGTGGCAGACCAGACCCCAGGAGAACCGCGCAAGATGCGGACCTCGGTCAAGGGACCCCTCATGTTCTCCGCGTTCTTTGCAGTGCTGGCTTTCGTTGCCGTGCTCATCTTTGCCTCCGGCGGCAGCGCACGCGCCCCGCGGTTCGACCTCGCCTTCACGGGCGCCGGCATCGCGTTCATCGTCAGCCTCGTGGTGGCCGCCATGCTTTCCATGAGCCACAAGGAAAACGCCGACCACCTCGGCCAGGGCTCCGGCATCAACCTCAGCTCCAAGCGTCCCGGCCACGGCGGTTCTGCCGCACCGGATGCCGACGAAGAGACTGAAACCCCCGACGCCGGCCGTTAACCCACCAGCGCTCCCTCACGTCGGTGGGGGAGCGCTTTTTTATGGCCGGGCTTGGTTGATGCGTGGCTGAGCCGTGTGGTTCGGCCCAGCCCACCAAGTCCTAACCCAACAAAGTGTCGGCGAGGTCGTCGGCTGGCTCTTCGCCAGGTTCATCCGGGGTCTCCGCCGGTGCGGACTTGCGCGGACGGGTGACCACCACAATGATGACGGCGGTGCCAATGAAGCCCACGGCCCACCAGGGGAACCCGGGATCCAGTGCTTGGCTGGGGAGTGTCTGTGCGGCATCGCCAGAGGGGGGATCCGTGCGTTCGCCGCGGACCAGCAACCGGTGGGAGTTGACGCCGGTGGGAGTGCATGTCACGAGTGTGAGGTAGTCCTTGTCCTGGACTTTGCGGAGATCATCGGTTTCTTCAGGAAGAACAGTTTTGATCTGGTCCACCTTGTAGTAGATGGTTTCACCGAGCACCGTGACTGAGAAGACGTCACCTTCAGCCACTTGGTCCAGATCGTCGAAGAGTTTTGCGTTGACGAAGCCTGAGTGTGCCGTGATGACGCTATGGGTTCCTACGCCGCCTACCGGGAGACCGGAGCCGAAGAGATGCCCTGCTCCTTTGGACAGCGTCTCCTCGTCCGTGCCGTGGAAGATGGGCAGATCCGACTTGATGGAGGGGATGCTGATGCGTCCCATCATGCCGCCCGGGCCGACGTCGAGCATCTTTTTGTAGGTCTCAGAGCCGGCGCCGACCACTGTTTGCTCGCCCTTTTCGTTCAGCGAATAGGGGTCCCGCAGCGGGCCGGAGGGCAGTTCCTGGTTGAACTGCCGGGCCTCGTCCAGTAGCGCCTTCTGCGCGGAGGGGGAGAGGCTCTCAACAGTATTGACGTAGCCGCTGATCTCGGTCGCGTGGATGCGGTCCGAGAACCAGGCTGCCGCGGTGGGGTAGAGCAACACTCCGACGCCAAGGATTGCGGCCACAACGATGAAGATACGTTGGAGGCTCCACGCGTCGCGGAATTTTCGGTGGGCTTGCCGCAAGGGCGTTTGGGGCTGTGTCATCAGAATCCTGGGGGTGTGCTTTTGGGAAGCAAAGTGGGGAAGAGCGCGTGTTGGCGTTCTTCCCCACTCCGGTGTTCATGCTGGGAACCCTGGTGGGTCCTCAGGTACTAGCTGTTGGTGGTGCTCCGGCGTGAACGGACCAGCAGGAGTCCGGCACCGGCAACCAGCAGTGCGCCGGCTGCGTAGAGAACGCCGGTTCCCGCGCCACCGGTCAGCGGCAGTTCGAAGCCGCTGTTGGACGGGATGTTCTTGACCTCAAGGTCGATTCCAACCGCAGTGGATGCTGAGTTGATCAGGAAGGAGATCGGCTCGGCAAGCAGCTCGTAGCCCGCCGGTGCGGTGGTTTCAACCAGGTAGTACGTGCGGTAGTCGGCGGAACCGGGTGCAACTGCAGCGCCGTTGGCCCAATCCGAGTAACGCAGACCGGAGATGGTCAGGGTTCCGTCTGCAGCAACCGTGAAGGTGCTCTGGCCGTTGAGGACGATCGGGTTGGTTCCGGCCTGTGCGTCGGCCTGGGTGGCGTAGACGGAGAAGGAAGCGCCTGCAAGGGCTTCGCCGTTCTCGTTGACCTTTTCAAGGGTCATTTCGCCCCACTTGGTAACAACCGGGGGAGTAACGATGGGGCCGCCGGGCTCGCCCGGAACGGCGGTGAAGCTACCCAGGTTCGGGTATACCAGTGCTTCGTTCTCGATCTCACCGATCGTGTTGACGGTGGTGTTCACAACAACCTGAACGCGGGCGTCGTTGTTAGCGGCCAGCAGCAGGAGGCCAGCGGGGGTGAAGACGATGGAAGCCGTGTTGTTGGCGGCATCGAATTCCACGGTGTAGTCCGTACCTTCGGCGATTGCGGTGCCGTTGGTCAGGGTAGCCGAGGCGCCAACGTAGGTCAGCTTGTCATCCAGGGCGTCCACGATCTTGTAGCCATCAATGACTTCTTCGTTCGGGATGTCGCCGGTGATGGTGAAGTCGATCTGGTCGCCGAGCTTGACGTCAGGAGCATCCGTGACGGTCTTTTCTGCACCCGTGATGGAGTTCTTGGGGTAGACGTGGACGTCGTAGATCCAGTTGTCCTTGTTGTCCGGGTCCGTCAACGGTACGGATACCAGGAACGGAGCCGCCGGAGTCACGCCGGAGGGGTAGTTGGTTTCCGTTACCAGGTACAGGCCGACGGGAAGGCTGCCGAACGTTGCGGTGCCTGCGGCGTCGGTGGTCTGTGCCTGTCCGGCACCGAGGGTGAACCCGGCGCCCGTGATGGAGCCACTGGGATCGGCGGGGGAGAAGACGCTGCTCAGGTTGTGCGCGGCGTCCCACCCTGCGTTGGTGGACAAGTCGAGATCGTTGACCTGCTGGACGGTGAACTCGATGCCCGCCAGGGGCGTAAGGCCCGTGGTGTCGACGGCGGTGCCGTTGTTGGGCAGGCCGGTCGGAGTAGCCGGGCGCTCGAACTTGTGAACGGTGATGGAGCCGGTTTGGTCGCCATCAACCAATGGTGCGGCCGACGCCGGAGCTACGGAGAAGGACATTGCCAGCACCGCCCCGGCAATGGTGGCGGCGGCGGTCTTCCAAACACGCCGGGAGCTGTGATTACTCACTATTTTCCTCTTTCTTGGTGGTGTTGCGATGCTCGGGAACGAACACTTTGGAGATACGGTCCTGCCGGGGTCGGCGGGACCGGGGCTAATGGGTTAGGCAGGCAGGTGGTTTCGTGTGCTGCGCATGGTGCTACGGGCCAGGATCAGCGCGGTCAGAAGCAGTGCTGCTCCGCCCGCGGTGAACGGCCACCAGCCGACGCCGCCGGATTCCGGAAGTTTCAGTGCCGGGACGTCGCGAACCGTTACCAGGAAGATTCCGTTGGCATCGTCGTCGCTGGCGGTGACGACGCCTGCGCCGCTTCCCTGGCCGAGTGTCACAGCGCCATTGGGTGCGATGGTGAACTGCACGGCCTCAGCCAGCAGGTTGAAGCCTTCCGGAGCAGTGGTTTCTTCGAGCCAGTAAACGCCCGGATCGATGCCTTCGAGCTGGAACTGGCCGGTTTGCGACGTGACGGGGGAGACCGTGTAGCTGCTGATAACAGCCCCCGGTGCGCCGTTGGCATCGTTGTGGATGGCCCAGGTGGAGCCAGCCATGGGAACCCACGTGGAGTCGGACGATTCGCCAACCTTTTCGATGAGGATCTTGGCTGGTGTCAGGTGCGTGGTTGAGCACTCTGGCGCCAGTGGGGTGGTGTTGGCTGCGCAGCGCAGGGGTGCGACGCTGCCTTCGCCGGTGACGACGTTGACCAGCTGGGCACTCCAGGCACCCTCATTGACGGTGACCTCGTAGCTGAGCGTGGCCGTCTGGCCGGTGCTGAGGCTAAAGGCAGGGGTTGTCAGCGTGGTTGACGGTGCCACAGGCCCGGCCACCGGGATGGGGGTAGCGGTACCGATTGTCAGGACGGCGGAGCCGGGGACGAACGCTGCCTGATCCAAGACGTCGGACAGGTCATCAGTCAGGACGATGCCGTCGATCTGGCCGCGGTTGCTGGAGGCCGTCACGGTGTAGGTGATGGTGTCGCCCGGCTTGACGGTCTGGCCGTTGGAGGCAACCCCATCCACTGTGGCGGTCTTGGTGATGGTCCACCCTGGAACATCGGGTGTGGTGACAGTTGCGGAACAACCGATGCCGGGGGCCGGCGGGCAGGCAGGGTCCACGGTGGGAACCATGGTGGTTGATCCTGGAACCGGGATCGGTCCGCCGCCAGGCATGTTGGGCACGGCGGTCTCAGCTGCAGGCACGATGGTGGCTGTGTTGGAGATCGTTCCGGAGGTATTCGGAGCGACGGTTCCAGTGATGGTGTATGTAAGCGTTCCACCGGTGTTGATCCGGACTGTGCCGGAGACGCTGCCTGAGCCGCTGGGCGCGTTGCACGCTGTGGGGCCGGCAGGGGACAGCGTTGCTGTTCCCGGTGCCGTGACGGCACACGTCCACGTAGCGCCCTGGATGGAAGCGGGCAGGGGGTCAGTGAACGTCGCGTTGACGGCATCGCTTGGTCCGTCGTTGTGGACAACCACCGTGTAGGTGATGGATTGGCCCGGGGTGTACGAGTCCAGGTTGTCGTCCTTGGTGATGGACAGGTCCACAAGCGGGCGAACGGTCAACGGTGCCGTGCCGGGAGAGTACAAGCCGGTGATGGTGGGGAAGTTGTTGACGCAATCCGGGATTGCTGCGCCGGTATTGGCCACACATCCGGAGTTGTTGTAGACGCCGGGGGTGTTGCTGGTGACTGTCACTGTGATGGTGCAGGAAGCGCTGCCTTGAGCGAGGTTTCCGGTGACATCAAGGGTCCCGGCCGATACGGTACCCGCTGTGCGAACGCAGGTTCCACCGAGGGGGCCACTGGCGGTCAGGCCGGCGGGGAGATTGTCGACAAAGTGCCACCCGTTCTTGGCCATCAGGTCAGAAGTGTTGGTGACCGTGTAGGTGAGCGTTGTGTTCTGGCCCTGGAAGATCGAAGCGGGGGAGAACGCCTTGTCCAACTGGGGCGTGACGTCCACCAGCTGGGGAAGGTCGAAACCGACGTCGTTGCCGGTGCCGGTCGCAGTCAGGTTACGGACGCGGATGCCGAGCGTGGGCGTCGTTCCGGTCAGTGGGACCTGGATGGCTGCGGACTGGAGCTTGGCCACGCTGAAGTTGGTGTTGTCAACCACGATGACTTGGCGGCTGGCGTCCGCGCAAGGGTCCAGGCTGGTGCCAACAACGTTGGCTACTCCGTTGACCAGGATGGCGAATTCCTGGCTCGCATGGTTGGAGAAGCAGTTCGCCTCACCGAAGATGCCCGAGACGGCGTAGTAGTGGCCGGCGATGGTCGGGATGCTGTTCTTGGTGGTCTGGAGCTGCAGGCCGGCGGCTTGGTTTGAGCTGGGGTCGTTGGTGTATTCGCTAAGGATCTGGTTTTGCCGGGCCTGCGCGTCGGTCATGCCCTGGTATTTGCCCATGGCGAAGGCCATGTTGCCGAGATGGGTAAACGCCCCGTTTCGCAGGCATTGATCGTTGTTGGAGATGCCACCGCCGTTAGCGGGCACCGGAGTCCCTTGCCTGAGGATCCAGCCGTTGCAGGCCCCTGAACCTGGAGACCAGGCAGCGCCAGCGGTGTAGCGCTCAGTCTGCGCCGCAGCACCGCCCGTGTAGATGCCAAGAGGGACCGGGGCCGTGGCAGCGCTCTGGTTCGAGAAGTCTTCGCTGTAGATTTGGATGCCCGGTTGCGTGACGCCGGGTGAACCCGGGGCTGCGGATACGGTAGCTGGCGATCCGACTACTCCGTAGGCCGTCATTCCGACCAGGACCAGAAGCACGGAGGCCATGAGGGCGAACACCGAATGCCCTGCCCTCTCACCCAACCTGCCTCGAACATGAGCACGCATGTGCCCCAACTGCTTCCGCATGAGGTTCCTTTTCCCTGATACCCGGGCGGATCAGACCTTCCTGAGGGCTGCCGCTTTTTTCTTTCCTGAGGTGTAGGTAGGGGCATTTCAGGGATCGTGACGCAAAACGAAAGTGATCTGCATCACCAACAATTCGAGATGTCAAGAGTGGTGGAGGGCGACGCCGTCTGCTTATTTAGACCAGCGGAGCGGGAGCGAGGCGTTGACGAGTAGGAAGGTGAGGACGAAGCAGCCGCAGAGGACCAGGCCTATGTCAGGGGTGAGTTCGTCGAAGGGCACCCCTTCAATCACCCCTGTCAGGCGGACCCGCCGGGTGTAGCCGGAAATCATGAGGCCGGCCGCGGCGGCTGCGATCATGACATAGAGGCGGCCGTTTCCCATCCACCATTGGGCGGTCCGGGCATGGAGCCGCAGGGGTAAGCCCAGTAGTACACCCAGGGCGATGGCAAAGATTGGAAGATGGATCATGGCGAGCAGGACGCCTGAGGCTGTGCCAATCATGGGTGATGCCAGCATGGCCGCAATCCACGCCGCGCCCACAAAAGGATAGGTGATGGCCAGTTGTGCCATCGATGCGACGCCAAGCTTCGCTGTGGCATGGCCGACGTGTGCCGCCGGGTTGGTTTCCCCCATGGCCGCCATTATGCCCGGCCTTACTCGCCTTCTGCGGCCTTCCTTGCACGGTATGCGGCGACGTGGGCTCGGTTGGCGCAGTTTCCGGTGTCGCAGTAGAGCTTGGATCGGTTGCGGCTGAGGTCCAGCACGACGGCGTCGCAGTCATCTGCCGCGCACACGCGCATGCGCTCCATTTCCTTGCTGCGGATGACGTCGATGATGGCCATTGCAGCTTCGGTGCCCATCCGGTCAGCCAGGGGCGCTTCCGGGGTGGTGGCGTGGAGGTGCCAGTCCCAATGGTCATGCTTCACGAGTTGGGGAAGGGCTTTGGCGTCGGCGAGCAACTTGTTGACGGACTTGGCCGCCGTGTCCTCGTCGGCGCTCCAGAGTGCTGCCAGTTCGCTGCGAAGACGCTTGATGCTGCTCAGTTCGGCAGGGGAGTTGACCCGCGAGCCCGTGAACTCTTCAGCGTCCAGGAAGGCGTCGAGGTCCTTCGCTGTGGCGAGTGATTCCTCCCCGTTGGCAGCCGTGTTGATCAAATTGACGACGCTGCGGAGTGCAACCTCGGTGTCAGGCGCAAAAAGCACTTTGACTCCTTACATGTTTCGGGAGTACTGTCATGACCATAAGCCCACTTTACTCCTGACAGGAGGCTGCTGTGTCAGCTCCAACGACGAAGGCTGATGCAAAAGGTTTCCTGGCATCAGGACTCGGCATCGCACTCTTTTCTTCTGCTGTCTTTGGCACGTCCGGCTCGTTCGCCAAGTCAATGCTGGAAACCGGCTGGTCACCCGGGGCCGCAGTCGCCGTGCGCCTCACAGGTGCCGCGCTGATCCTGGTGATTCCCGCCGTCGTGGTTCTCCGCGGCCGTTGGCACCAACTCAAGGACAACTGGCTGACCATCCTGCTGTTCGGCCTTATTGGCGTCGCAGGGTGCCAGCTCTTCTACTTCAATGCCGTTGCGCGTTTGTCCGTGGGCGTCGCGCTGTTGCTGGAGTACCTGGCTCCGGTGATGATCGTGCTGTGGCTGTGGATTGCCAGTCGACGCAGGCCGCGAGCCCTTACCTCTGCGGGCGCCCTGCTTTCATTGGGCGGCCTGGTGCTGGTTCTCGACCTGACCGGTGCCGTGAAAGTGGACTTCATCGGAGTCCTCTGGGGCATGGCCGCCGCCGTCTGCCTGGTGATCTACTTCTTCATCACCGCCAAGGAGAATGACACTCTTCCGCCGCTGGTGCTCGCGTCGGGCGGACTCCTGGTGGGTGCGCTGGTGATGTGGCTGGTCGGCCTGCTGGGCTTGCTGCCCATGACGTTCAGCACCGCGGACACGACCCTCGGGCCATGGACCACTCCTTGGTGGGTGTCCGCCGTGGGGCTCATCGTCCTGGCCACCGTCCTGGCTTACGTCTCCGGAATCATGGCCGCCCGCAGCCTGGGTTCCAAGGTGGCGTCGTTCGTCTCCCTGACTGAAGTGCTCTTCGCCGTCGTCTGGGCGTGGCTGCTCTTGGGTGAACTCCCTGGGCCGATCCAGTTGTTGGGTGGTCTTCTGATTGTTGGCGGTGTGGTCCTGGTGCGCATCGACGAATTGCGCGGAGGCCGCCGGACTGCCCGGGCGTTGGATCACGTCAACTACGTCGAACCCGTCCCCACGGGCTCCGTCACCAAGGCGTCACGGAACTAGGCGGAAGTTAAAAGCGAAAGGCCCCGGACGCTGTTGCGTCCGGGGCCTTTCCCAACTGTCTTAGTTGGAAGCCTGCTGCTGCTGCTCAGCGTTCTTCTGAGCGCGATCGCCGGCTTCGCGAAGGGCGTCGGCAACCTTCTTCAGGTTGGAAGCGTGCTGGCTGTCCCACTCGCCGCGGAACTTGTCAGCGTCCGGACCCTTCCAGTCGGTGCCGTCAAGTGCGCCCTTGAGCTGTGAACGCTGCTGCTCGATGTTCTCGGCACCTGCCTTCAGCTTGTTACCGAGCTGACGAAGCTGATCAACATCTGCACCCCAAATAGCCATGAGATTCTCCTTCATTTGTTCGGACCCGAGCTCTTCGGCATCCCCAGCGGCCTCCGGCTCATCCGGAAGATCCAATAGCTAAAACCTATCCCGGGAATCGCAAACCCGTCGATGGGCACCCCTCCCCATGCAGCACTGCCCATGGTTAGCATGGGTTTATGTGCCGCAATATCAGGACCCTGCATAACTTCGAACCGCATGCCACGAACGCCGAAGTGGAGGCCGCAGCACTGCAATACGTGCGCAAAATCAGCGGTTCCACCAAGCCTTCCAAAGCCAACGAGGAAGCCTTTGCCGAGGCAGTCCACGAGATCGCCCACATTACGCAGCATCTCCTGGACTCCCTGGTGAGCCACGCTCCGGCGAAGAACCGTGACGAGGAAGCGGCCAAGGCAAAGGCCCGGTCGGCCGTCCGTTTCGGGACGGCCTAGCCCGGGCCCCTGTTCGCTTTCCGGGCCTACTTTCCGAAGGACCGAAGCCTCAACGAGTTCGCGACTACCAGCACCGAGCTCGCTGCCATTGCTGCGCCGGCGATCATCGGGTTCAGGAATCCGAGTGCTGCCACCGGGATACCGATCGCGTTGTAGAAGAACGCCCAGAACAGGTTGGTCTTGATGGTGGACAGGGTCTTGCGGGACAGCTCGATCGCCTGCACCAGCTGACCAAGGTCGCTGCCCATCACCGTCAGGTCGGATGCCTCGATGGCAACATCCGTGCCCGAACCCATCGCGATACCAAGATCCGACTGCGCCAAGGCCGCGGCGTCGTTGACGCCATCACCGGCCATGGCCACCGTGGCGCCGGACGCCTGCAGCTTCCGGACGGCTTCAACTTTGCCTTCCGGGAGTACTCCGGCGAACACGTCTTCCGGTGGGATCCCGACGGCGGCAGCCACTTGGGCGGCCACGGCAGCGTTGTCGCCGGTCAAGAGGATCGGGCGGATGCCCAGGTCCTTCAGCTTCTGAATTGCGGCTGCCGAGCCGGGCTTGATGGTGTCGCTGAGGCTCACAATGCCGGCAGGCTGGCCGTCGACTGCAACCCAGATCGCTGTGGCGCCGCCGTTTTCCTCTGCCGCCAAGGCATCCCGGTGGTCGGACCCGAGGGAAATTCCGTTCTCTTCGAGCCAGCCGGAACGGCCAACCACCACACTTCTAGGGGAGCCGTCCATCGTCACGGTTCCGAGCACTCCGCCGCCCGGGGCGGAACTGAAACCTTCAACGTGAGGCAGGCTGCCGGCGTCGTGCATTGCGTCCTTCGCGGCAGCGGCAATCGCGTGGGCGATCGGGTGCTCCGAGGCGGACTCAACCGCACCCGCCAATGTCAGGACGGTGGCGGAAGAATGGCCGTTCAGTGCCACAGTGTGGTCCACGGCGAGCTTGCCGCTGGTCACGGTGCCTGTCTTGTCCAGCAGGATGGTGTCCACATGGCGGGTGTCCTCAAGAACCTGGGGGCCTTTGATCAGAATGCCCAGCTGGGCTCCCCGGCCCGTTCCGGTCAGCAGCCCGACAGGAGTGGCCAGGCCCAAAGCGCAGGGGCACGCGATCACCAGGACAGCGACTGCTGCCGTGAAGGCTGCGTTGAGGTCGCCCGAGAAGAACAGCCACAGAACGAAGGTGACCACAGCGATAACCAGCACGATCGGTACGAAGACAGAACTGATCCTGTCCGCGAGCCGGGCGATCGGGGCCTTGCCGGTCTGGGCTTGACTGACCAAGCGACCCATCTGGGCGAGGGTCGTGTCGGAGCCGACGCGTGTTGCACGCACCAGCAGGCGTCCGGACGTGTTGATCGTAGCGCCTGTTACCAAGCTGCCCGGTCCGACCTCGACCGGCACTGACTCGCCCGTAACCAGCGAGGCATCGACGGCGGATGCACCGTCAGTGACCACGCCATCGGTTGCGATTTTCTCGCCCGGGCGAACCACGATGAGGTCGTCCACCAGGAGCTGATCCGCGGGGATCTTCTGCTCCGCGCCGTCCACCAAAATCGTTGCGTCCTTGGCTCCCAGGTTCAGCAGCGCCTTGAGCGCATTGCCTGCCTTGGCCTTTGCATTCGCCTCGAGGTAGCGCCCAAGGAGCAGGAAGGTGGTGACCACCGCCGCGACCTCGAAGTACAGACCCCCTCCGGACATGCTTTCCATGCCGGGGTGTTCGGTCATGCGGGGATCCGCGAACAACTGCCAGGCCGAGTAGAGGTAGGCGGCGATGACGCCGATGGAGACGAGTGTGTCCATAGTGGAGGCGAAGTGCCTCGCGTTGATGGCCGCGGCCCTGTGGAACGGCCAAGCTGCCCAGCTCACCACGGGAAGGGCCAAGGCGCCGACGACCCATCCCCAGTTGGCAAACTGGAACGCGGGAATCATCGAGATCGCGAACACCGGCACGGTCAACAGCGCTGCGGTCATCAGCCGGGGCCTGAGTGTCGAGGCGGAGGGGCCATGATCCATGTGATTAACGTGGGCAGAGTGCCCTGCTTCCGGAGCCTCGTTGCCGTGGTGCGCGTGCTCAGTGTGTTCCCGGGCGTGCGGCGCCGGGGCGTGGCGGACTGTCGCTTTGTAGCCCGTCGCGTTGACGGTGTCCACGATTTGCTGGTCCGTCACTGTGGCAGGGACCGTCACGTGGGCTGATTCAAGGGGCAGGTTCACGCTTGCCTCTACGCCGTCGAGCTTGCCCAGTTTACGTTCCACTCGATTGACGCACGAGGCGCAGGTCATGCCCTCGATGTCGAGTTCGATAACCCGGTGTGCGGGCTGGTTGAAAGTGTCCTGGCTACTCACAGGGACTCCTACGCTTGGTTGGCTACCACCAGGTAGCCGGCTTCTGCCACGGCTTCGCCAATTTCCGAGGGCGAGAGCTCTTTGGTTGATGTGATGGTCACGGTGGACAGGCCGCCGGGGTTGAGGTCCACAGCGACGTCCTGGACGCCGCTGAGCGCTTCGAGTTCTTCGCTGACGCTGGAGACGCAGTGGCCGCAGGTCATGCCGGAAACGTTGACATTGGTCTGGATGGTCTGGCTCATGGCGTGCTCCCTGGTGGTGGGTTGGATGGTGTGGTGGTTGGTGGCGGGATTACCGCAGCAGGCGCCCGATGGCATCGGTGGCCTCCTTGACTTTGGCATCGATCTGCTGGGCGCGGGCTTCCGGATCGGGCTCGGATGCTGCACCCACGACGCAGTGGCCGATGTGCTCCTCAACAAGCCCAAGGCTGACCGCATGCAAGGCCTTGGTGGCAGCGGCGACCTGGGTCAGGATGTCGATGCAGTATTTGTCCTCGTCCACCATGCGCGCAATGCCGCGGACTTGGCCCTCAATGCGTTTCAACCGCTTCAGGTACGCGTCCTTATTGCTGGTGTACCCATGCTGTGGGGCATCATCCAGGTCCACTTCGATGACGGGGACGTCCGCGCTCGGGTGATTCAGGTCTACCTTGCTCATGAACCCAACATATACCCCAAGGGGGTATGAATACAAGTACCCCCTAGGGGTATCTTCAGGCGATGGCGTCAGAGGATGGCGGACATGGCGTTCCAGCCTGTTCCGATCCGGACTGTGGGCAGCCAGCCGCTTCCACTCGCACCCGGGTAGAGGAAAAGGGCGCCGGTGCTGTCGCGGGCAACTATGTCCGGCCGCCCGTCACCATTGAAGTCCCCCGGGGCGAGGATGGCCGTCATGCTGTTCCATCCCTCGCCGACTTGCTGGCGGTCCCACCGCCAGCCTCCGGAGCCGTTCCCGCCATAAAGCCAGAGGACTCCGGAGCCGTCACGGGCGAGGACATCGGGAGTGCCGTCACTGTTGAAATCGCCCGAACCGACTATTGCCGTCAGCGAATTCCAGCCGGCCCCGAGGTTGGTTCGTGGCAGCCAGTCCCCGCGCCCGTTGCCGGGGTACAGCCAAAGGGTCCCTGAGGTATCACGGGCGAGGATGTCGGCTGTTCCGTCGCCATTGAAATCGCCGGGAGTGACGATTGCGGAGATGATGCCCCAGCCTGAACCCACGTGTACCCGTGGCAGCCAATTCCCCGCACCGTTCCCCGGATACATCCACAAATGCCCCGCACCATCCCGGGCAAGAATGTCCGGTTTCTTGTCACCGTTGAAGTCGCCCGGGCTGACGACGGCGGTCATGGAGTTCCAGGCGGATCCCACCTGAGCGCGGGGGAGCCAGCCGCCAGTGCCGTTTCCGGGGTACAGCCACAACACGCCTGACCCGTCGCGGGCGAGGAGGTCAGTCTTCCTGTCGCCGCTGAAGTCATTCTTCAGAGGCGTCGGGCTGTTGCCGTCGATGACGTTCAGTGAGCCGGGTGGTTCCGTGATGTAGATCTTGTTCGTCGACTCGTTGATGGCCACATCCGCCGCGCCCCCGGTGTTCAAGGTGGTCGCGGCGAAACTGGCAGCATCGATGACGGTGGTGCCGCCGTTTTCCGTGGAAACATACAGCTTGTTGGTGGTTCGGTTGACGGCGATTTCGGAAGGAAGCAGGCCCGTCCTGATATCGACGCGTCCCCCACTTCCGCCGTTGAAGATGGACACTATTCCCGTTGCGGGTCCGAGTCCGCCCCCGAGCGAACGGCCCAGATAGACCTTGTTTCGCGTTTCGTCGACGGTGAGTTCGGTGGGGCTGGTGTCGTAGCTGGAGAACAGCCCTCCAACATCGTGGGTAGCCCCGTCAATGACATTGAGCTCCATGTAGTTTCTTACCTTGAGGGCTACATAGACCTGGTTGGTGGCCGCATTGATGGCCAGGTGGACAGGCGCGGCAACGTCGTGGCCGGCATCGAGGCGGCTGACGGCGTTCGTGGGTCCGTCGATGACCATCACCCCGCCGCTCAACGCGTAAATCTTGTTGGTTGCCTGGTTGATGGAGAGGTCACTCGACGGACTCGTAGTGATTTGTGTGGTTTGGTTGTTCGTTCCGTTGATCACGTACAGCCCGGAGCGAGTACCAACGTAGATTTTGTTCGTCTTTTGATTGACTACGATGGCTTCGGTTTGCGCCCCGGCCGGGACCATGGTCACGGCAAGCGTGGTGCCATCAACCACAGCCACACTTCCGCCCGGACTGGTTACCCTGTTGCCAACGTAGATCTTGTTCGTGGCTTCGTTGACTGCCACGGCGTCCGCTGTTCCGCCTGTATTTACCTTGGTGATGGCATGCGTTGTGCCGTTCACGATGGTCAGCCCGTCCTCCGTGGCCACGTACACAGTGTTCGTGAGGGCGTTAACTGCCACGTCATGACCATTTGGCCCCACCCCAAGGGTGTCCGTGATGACATCCGCCTCGGCAGGAACAGCCGGGATCCCGGCAAGCAGGAGCGCCGCTACTCCGGCGGCTGCAACCATGGTGCCCCGCCGGGACCACACCCGGCCGATCAAGCTGAACGCAGGCAGCCCTGAATCACTGACAACAGTTCCCACTGAAATCCCCCCAAAAATGCCAGGACGCTCCCCCGCGCCATAGGCCGCACTCTACCGCCGGGCCTCGAAAAGGGCGAGAGTTTGCCGCAGTCATCATCCGCAAACATGCCCGTCCGCACGCAGGAGAATGCGTCTTGGTATAGACCAAAATGCCCAAAAACTGGATTCTTGTTTTGCAATGCAAACCTTTTGGCAAATGTGCTTCCGCCCACACCTGCCCGTTCATAGTGTTTGGTTTCATAGCCGCGGAGGGGGAAGTCCCGCGGAACCCAACTTTTCTCCATGGAGGACACTTGAAACTCGCACGCTCCGCCGCGGCAATAGCCATCGCAGCGCTCGCATTGACCGCCTGCGCTCCGCCCACCTCGAACAACGCAGCCTCCAGTTCGAACGAGCAGACCGGCACGGTCCGCGTCTGGCTCTTTTCCGAGGTCAACCAGGATCCCAAGTCCGCAGTGGTCAGGGAAGCCGTTACTGAATTCGAAGCGGCACACAGTGGTGCCAAGATCGACGTTCAGTACATTCCGGTAGACAGCCGTGCCGAACGATTCAAGGCCGCGTTCAACGATCCTTCCAGCGCACCGGATGTGGCTGAGTTCGGCAACACCGACCTGGCCAGCTACGTGGCATCCGGTGGCCTGGCCGACGTCACCGAGGACATCAAGTCCTGGGACGAAGCAAAGGACCTGGACGGGAAGATCCTGGATACCACCGAAATCGACGGCAAGAACTACGGAGTTCCGTGGTTCGTCGGCGTTCGTGCCCTCTACTACCGCACGGACCTCCTGCAGCAGCTGGGCCTTGAGGTTCCCAAGACACTGGACCAAGTAGAAACCGTCGCCCGCGCTGTCCGGGCCGCAAACCCGGACCTGCTGGGTATCTCCGTTGGTGGTGCTGCGCAGTTCTCCGCCATGCCGTACCTGTGGGCCAACGGCGGCGAGATCGCCACGAAGGAAGGTGACACGTTCGTTTCCGGTTTGGACTCCACCGAGTCACGCGAAGGCGTTGCGGCGTACACGCGGCTGCTCAAGGACGATATTTGCCCCGCCCAGACCTGCGCGGAGTTCGGCGGAAATGCCAGCGTCCAGCAGTTCATCGCCGGCAAGTCGGCCATGACCATCGGCGGTGACTTCAACTACAAGGCCGTTGCCGCCAGCGCCATCAAGGACAAGTTCGCCGTCGTTCCGGTTCCCGGCAAGACCGCTGGTTCCATCGCTCCCGCCTTCGCCGGCGGCAACAACCTTGGCGTCTTCAACAGCAGCGAACGTCGCACCCTGGCTGCTGACTTCGTGAAGCTCCTGGCCAGCAAGAAGTACCAGCAGAAGATGTTCGACTCCATGGGCAACCTCCCCACGTTCAGCGATGTCCAGAAGTCTGTGGCAGAGAACAACAAACAGGTTGAACCGTTCATCAACACCCTCGGTGCCGGAACCAAGTTTGTCCCGGTCACGGAAAACTGGTCCACCATTGACGCCCAGGGTGTCTTCACGGGCATGTACCAGAAGGTGGTTACGGGCAAGGCCGACGTCGACGCCGCCACCGCCGAGGCCGCAACGGCCATGAACACGGCATTCGGGTCCAAGTAATGCGCTGCACCCCCTCACCAAGCTGCACCCCCTCACCAACTGAAGGCGCATCATGACAGCGCTCACCCCGGTTCTGCCCGAGGCGCCCCAAGGCGGCACACCAGTTAAGGGGCCGACGACGGCGGCGCGCAAGTCCCGGCGCTTCTCCAACGGGAAGCGCGGACTGGAGCCCTGGCTCTACCTTGCCCCGGCTTTCATCGTCCTGATCGCCCTGCTCGGCTACCCGATCTTCCAGCTGATCAACGTCTCGCTGTACGACTACCGCCAGGCGCAGGTCAGCGGCAAGGCGCCCCTGAACTTCGTCGGTTTGGGGAACTACCAGAAGCTGTTCGCCGATCCGCAGTTCTGGACTGTCCTTGGCAACACGGTGGTCTTCGCCACCGCCTGCGTGGTGTTCACCTTGCTGGTGGGCAGCTCGCTGGCGGTGCTGGCAACCAGGCTGCGCCCGTGGGTCCGCTCGATGCTGTTCGTGGTCTCGCTCGGCGCGTGGGCCACCCCGGCAGTCACGGGCAGTGCTGTGTGGCTGTTCCTGTTCGAGCCCACCTTGGGCTTGGTCAACAAGACGCTGGTGGCCATCGGGCTGACGCAGTTCGAGGGATACTCCTGGACCTACGACAAGTGGTCGGCATTCGGGCTCGTCGCCAGTGAAGTGGTGTGGTGCTCGTTCCCGTTCGTCCTGGTCACGGTGTACGCAGGCATCCAGGCGATACCCACCGAGGTCATTGAAGCCGCGAGGATTGATGGCGCCTCCATGCCCCGGATTGCCCGCAGCATCATGCTTCCAATGCTCCGGCCCATCGTGATCGTGGTGACCATCCAGTCGATCATTTGGAACTTCAAGATCTTCTCGCAGATCTACATCATGACCAACGGCGGTGGCATTGCCGGCCAGAACCTGGTGCTCAACGTCTATGGCTACCAGCAGGCCTTCGCAGCGAGCCTTTATGGCCTCGGTTCCGCGCTGGGCGTGATCATGACGGCGCTGCTCATGGTCATCACGCTGGTCTACCTCCGGATCCTCAAGAGAACAGGCGAAGCCCTATGACCGCCGTCGACGTTTCATCAGTCCCGCGCCGAACCGCCAAGGCTGAGGCCCCGCAGAAGCTGCGCAAGCAGGGCAAGCGCCGTTTTGGCGCGGATGCCGCGGCAATTGTCATCGCGCTGATCGTTGCCTTCCCGCTGTTCTGGATGGTGCTGTCCGCGCTGAAACCGAAAACAGCGCTCGACGCCGGTGACGCGGCGCCGTACACGCTTGAACCGTCGCTGGACTCGTTCGGGCGCGTCCTGGGTGTGAACAACTTCGGCCAGTACTTCCTGAACAGCGTGATCGTGGCGTTGGTGGTTGTGGTGCTGTCCACCATCCTCGCGTTCCTCGCGGCCGTCGCGTTGACCCGTTACAACTTCAAAATGCGGACCAAGCTGCTGATCATCATCCTGGTCTCGCAGATGGTTCCAGTTGAAGCCCTGACCATTCCGCTGTTCTTCCTCCTCCGGAACGCCGGCGAGGCCATCCCGTTGGTGGGCCTGAACCAACTGGGATCGCTGGTCCTGGTGCATGTTGGTTTCAGCATTCCGTTCGCCATCTGGATGCTTCGTGGATTTGTGGCGGCGGTTCCTCTGGAAGTTGAGGAGGCCGCCCGTTTGGACGGTGCCAGCAGCTTCCGGTTTGTCCGCTCCATCCTGTTCCCCCTGGTGGCGCCGGGGGTGGTGGCATGTTCGGTGTTCTCGTTCATTTCCACGTGGAACGACTTCCTGTTCGCTAAGACCTTCATCATTTCCGCCCAGGAGAACCAGACGCTGCCCATGGCATTGCTGACATTCTTCAAGCCCGACCAAAACGATTGGGGCGCCATCATGGCCGGCTCGGTCATCATGACCATTCCCGTGCTGATCTTCTTCGTATCAGTCCAGCGCAAGCTTGTATCCGGACTGGCTGGGGCGGTCAAGGGATGAGCGCGCTTCACCAGCTGGTCCCGGCGCCGTGGGCCTTCTCCGCGGGGACCGGCGAATTGGAGCTCGACGCCGGCGCAACCTTGGGTGCGGATCCTGCGTTCGCCGGTACCCGCCGCTGGTTGGCCCGGGCTTTGGGGGCAGCCACCGGTTGGGACCTCGCTCCCGCGCCGACCCGCGGGGCGGACATCCGCCTCCTGCTTGACCCAGCGCTCGACGCCGAGGCGTACCGCTTGGAGGTGAGTGACGCCGTCGTGATTTCTGCTGGCGGTGCCGCGGGTGCGTTCTACGGTGCGCAGACGCTTCTGCAGTTGATGGGGGCGGCTGCGCTGCGGCAGGCTCCAGTTGGGTCTGTTGAGGGGTGGCCGGTTCCGCGGGTTTCTGTGGAGGACAAGCCGAGATTCGGCTACCGCGGAACCATGCTGGACGTCGCGCGGCACTTCATGCCCAAGGACAACGTGCTGCGGTTCATTGAGGTGATGGCGATGCACAAGCTGAACGTGCTGCACCTTCACCTCACGGACGATCAGGGCTGGCGGATCCAGATCAACCGCTATCCCAAGCTGACTGAAACGGGCGCTTGGCGACGTGAATCGTCGCTTGGCTCCTGGCGTGCAGGCGTTTTCGACGGCCGCCCGCACGGTGGTTTCTACACGCAGGAAGACCTTCGCGAGATTGTGGGCTTCGCCGCTGAACGGCACATCACCGTCATCCCCGAGGTCGACGTTCCAGGCCACAGCCAGGCGGCCATCGCGGCCTACCCGGAGCTTGGCGCGGGTGACGGGCCTGTGGAGGTGTGGACACGCTGGGGCATCAACGAGACCGTTCTGGAAATTTCCGAAACCTCGCTCGAGTTCTACCGGAATGTGCTGGACGAAGTAGTGGAGATCTTCCCCTCCCCGTGGATAAGCCTCGGCGGCGACGAAGTGCCCCTGACGCAGTGGCAGGCCAGCGCCAAGGCCCAGGCGAAGGCCGCAGAACTGGGCTTGGATGACGTTTCCGGTCTGCACAACTGGTTCGTGGGGCAGTTGGCGTTGCATGTGAAGGGCCACGGCCGCGCCACGTCCGTCTGGGATGAAATCGGCGACGGCGGCCTTCCGGACGGTGCGCTCGTCGCGTCCTGGCGTGGATACGAGGGCGGCATTGACGCCCTCCGCAAGGGCTACGACGTGGTGATGTGCCCCGAGCACAAGCTTTACCTCGATCATCGCCAAGCGGATGGCGACGACGAACCCGTGCCGGTTGGATTCGTGACCACGCTTCAGGCCGTCTACGAGTTCGAGCCGCTGCCTGGTCTTGAAGGCACGGACTTCCCGGGCCGCCTGCTCGGTGCCCAGGCCAACATCTGGACCGAGCACCTGGACTCACCGCGCCGCGTGCAGTTCGCAGCGTTCCCGCGACTCAGTGCGATCGCCGAAGTGTTCTGGTCCAACCCGGAAGGCCGGGACTACGATGAATTCCTAACCCGACTCACAGGCTCCCACGTGGCACGGCTCGATGCCATGGGCGTGGAATACCGGCCGTTGTCCGGTCCGATGCCGTGGCAGCAGCGCCCGGGTGTTGAGGGTTGGAAGCGCGATTACGACGCCGAGCAGCTTGTAAGGAACTGAGTGACTATTGAAGGCAAGGATGCCCGGAACTCCTCGGCATCACTCCGCAAAGCGTTGGCTCTGCTGTCCGTCGTGGCAGAGGAGCCCGGCAACGGTGATGGGCTGGCGCTCGTGGAGCTCGCCCGACTCTCCGGCTTGAACAAGAGCACGTTGTTGCGCCTGGCCGCACCACTGCTGGAGGAGAACCTGCTGGAACGGGATCACGAGACGGGCAAGTTCCGCCTGGGCCATGGCTGTTTGCGCCTGGGCCAGTCTTATCTTGACCGTGTGGATCTGCGCAGTGTCGCCAACGGTGAGCTTCGGAGCCTCATGCGTGCCACGGAAAGCACCTGCCACTTGGTGGTGCTTTCCGGGCACGACGTGGTTTACCTGGACAAGGTGGAGGACGAGGCCACGGTGCGCATGGCGTCGCGGGTGGGCGCAACCATGCCGGCCTACTGCACTGCTGTTGGCAAGGCCATGCTCGCCTTCAGTCCCGAGGAAGTGGTGGGGCCGATCCTCGCCTCCGAGCTCCACCCGCTCACAGAGAAGACCATCACGGATCCGGCGCTGTTGCGGGCTGATTTCGAAGCCATCCGGCGGCGGGGCTATTCCATTGATGATCGGGAGAACGAGCCGGAGGTGCGCTGTGTCGCCGCCCCGATCTTTGGCCACGACGATCACGTAGTGGCAGCCCTGTCCGTATCTTCGTTGTCGTCGCGTATGACCGCTAAGCGTGTCCGCGAGGTCGGGCCGATGGCTGCGGAGACAAGCCTCCGGATTTCCGCCAAGCTCGGTTCGCGCCGGGCATCTGCCAAGCTGGCGAAGCTCGCATGAGTATTACTGCATCTGAATACTTCCGCGCCAAGCTACGGTGCGAAATCGACGTCATGGAAGTGGCTGAGTCCGAGCCTGGTTCATTGGTTGTGGTGGACACCCGCCGTCGGTCTTCGTGGGACCACGGACATATTCCCGGATCGGTACATATTCCAACGGCCCGGATTCCTGTGCTGGCCCCTGATCTCGTCCCGGTTGATTCACAGGTGGTGGTGTATTCCTGGGGCCCGGGGTGCAACGGCAGCACGTTTGCCGCGCTGGCCTTCGCTGAACTCGGGTACGCCGTCAAGGAAATGATCGGCGGCATCGAATATTGGATCCGGAACGGACTGCCTGTGGAAACAGCAGCGGGTGTCGTCCAAAGTACGCCGGATGCGCTGGTGACAGCACACACGGCCTGAGTTGAAGCGGGGCATGATGGCGGTTTTCGTACTGATACACGGCGGTGGTTCCACCGCGTGGGACTGGCATCTGGTCAGCCCACTGCTTGAAGCGTCCGGACATGGTGTGGTGGCCGTCGACTTGCCCATCGAAGATGTTGATGCCGGACTCGAGGACTACACCCGCGCAGTGGCGGAAGCAGTTGGTGATGCCCGGCACACCATCGTGGTGGGGCACTCGCTGGGTGGCTTCACGGCACCCTTGGCCTGCGAAGAGCTCCACTCCGACGGTTTGGTGTACCTCTCGGCAATGATTCCGATGCCGGGCGAGACCTTCGGCGACTGGTGGACCAACACAAGACATGACCGCGAGACCATCCCCGAAGAGCCATATTTCAATCTCGTCCCTGCAGATTTAGCACTGCAGGCCACTGACAGGGAGCGCGACCAGCAAGGTGCCTGGATGTCAGGACCTTGGCCTGGCAACCATCCGGACGTGCCGACCTTGGGGATTCTGTGCCGTGACGATCTGTTCTTTCCACCGTCGTTCATGACGCGCCAAATTCGCGACCGGCTGGGAACCGAGCCGGTAGAGATCCCTGGCGGTCACTACGCCACACTGAGCCATCCGGCCGCCGTGGCCGCGGCCCTGAACGACTTTGCCCAGCAGATCGCTGGAAGCAAGGTGCGCGAGAACTAGCTCGAATATGATCGGGGGTGCAGCATCGCACAAGGAGGACCTCCATGACAGCCACCTCGATCAGCGAGTACATCGACCAGTACGACGGCGACGTGCGGCAGCGGTTGTTGGCCGTGTACGACATGATCCGCTCGGCCGTGCCGGACGACGCGGTGGAATCGATCAGTTGGCGCATGCCCACCTTCAAGCTCGGCACCGAGCCGCTGTTCTTCTTCACCGGAACAAAGCAGCACATCGGGTTCTACCCGACCCCGGACGCAATCGCGCATTTTTCGGTGGAGCTGGCCGACTATGGAACCACCGGGCACGCCATTAAGCTGCCCCATAAAACCCCGCTCCCCACCGAGCTGATCCGCGACATCATCGCGTGGCGACTTCAGCAGCTGCCTTCCGGCGGGGCTTGAGTTACTCGCCGATGCGTCACCAATAGGCTGCGTCACCTATAGAAGGACCGCTTCCATGTGGCCACCGGCGAAGGCCTCATGCCCGAATCGTACGAGGCACCCCGCGGCGTTAGCGGCACCGCATAGGCTTGGACCATGCTGACCCTGGTCCTTGGACTTCTCTTCGCGGGCCTCTTCCTTGCCTCGTTTCAGTCGGATCGGCGCCGGCTCCGGAATGGCGTGCTCCTGCTGGTAGCGGCGTGGTTCCTGCTGCAGGCCCTCCTGGACTTCCTGATTGACCTGAACCCTTGGTTCGAGTGGCTGAACCTGGTGGTTTTGGTGGTGCCCGTGGTGAGCATCTTCGTCTTTGCCGGTTTCTTGATCGCCAACGGGATCACCATGGTCCGCAGGGAAGGCCCCGGCATCAGCAGTTTCCTGCCGATGGCTGTGGGAATGGCGGTGTTCCTCGCGCCGGTTGTCGCCTTCCTTTTCGTGCTGAGCGGGCAGCCTGTGTTGGCCGGCCTGGCCGCGTTGGCGTTCTTCCTTTGCGCCTATCTTGGATGCGCGTTCGTGGTGTTCCTGGGGTATGCCTTGGTCTATTCCAGGATGCGCTTCACTCCGAACCCGGCAGCGGTGATCGTCCTGGGCTCCGGCTTGATCGACGGCAAGGTCCCGCCTCTGCTCGCCGCACGCCTGAACAAGGCTTTGGAAATTTACGACGGCGGCGCACCGGTCAAACCTGTTTTGGTACCTTCCGGAGGCCAGGGCGCGGATGAACCCCGGCCCGAGTCGACGGCCATGAAGGAGTACTTGGTGGCCAAGGGTGCAGCTGGCAGCGACGTGGTGGAGGAGGACAGAGCCACCACCACCCGGGAGAACCTCGCATTCTCTGTGGCCCTTCTGGCCGAGAGGGGCATCCAAGGGCCGCTGCTGGTATGCACCAACAACTACCACGTGCTCCGCGCGGCCCTCCTGTCCCGACGCCAGAAGATCAGTGCGGAGGTGGTGGGTGCTCCGACGGCCAGGTATTTCGTGCCCAGCGCCTTCCTGCGGGAGTTCGTGGCCGTGATGAGGGACAACCGGCTGACCAACATCGTCCTTTGCCTGCCGATGTTCGGGATTGCCCTGCTCATCACGGTCGCACTGATGAACTCCCCGGTGGTGTGACTCTTACCTAAGGTTTAGAGTTCAGGGTTTGGGGAGTCCCGTAGTGAAGGTGTGGCTCCATTCAGTGGTGGCGCCTGCAGTGAAGACGTACCCCTTCATGGGCGCGGCGGCAACGGTCACCGTTCCAGCGGGTTTCCTGTACGTCCCGCCGGCGATTTCCTGGCCGTCCACCAGGTAGGCCACGCCCTCGACCGACGGAACAAGGTACGAGTCCTGACCCTTGCCGGGCCGGTCCGTGAAGGTGACCGCTGCCGGCGTCGTGGTGTCATACCGGAGGCCGAAGCCCAATGGCAGGAGGACGCCGTCGCCGTCGGCTTCAGGGATGTTGACCGGAAGCTTGCCGCCGGGGTTGATTGCACCGGAGATGGCATGGACCACTCCGTGGAAGTTGACCTTGTTGACTCCATAGCTGTTGAGCACGGCGTCGGCGCCGGGGAAGACGCTGATGTCGTAGGGATTGCGTGTGGCGACGACGATCACAGGTGTTCCAGTTGCCGCCAGTTCTGCCACCATTTGCTGTTGTGCTGCGTTGGCGCTGGCGTTGTAAGAGGTGAAGACGACGGCGTCCACGTTGCCCGCGGCGGCAACGGCCCGGGCACGGTAGGCGGCGGAGGGTGAGCTTCCGTTTTCGTAGTCCTCTGTGACCGTGAAGCCCTGCTCTTTGAGCATGGGACCCGCAATTTCGGGGCGTCCCGAACCGGCGCCCACCATGAGGACAGAGCTGCCGGAAGCCAGCGGCAAGACCTGTTCCTGGTTGCGGAGCAAAGTCACGGCGCGGTCGGAAATCAGGTTGGCGGTGGCCAGGTTGCTGGCCGTGCCAACGAGCTGATCCACGGTGGCGGGGTCTGCCAGCGGCTGCTCGAAGACGCCCCGCTTGACCTTCCACTCGAGGATTCGTCGAACGGACTCGTCGAGGCGTGATTCGGTGATCTCACCGGACTCGACGGCGGCACGAACCCCAGCGAACGACGCGTCCACGTCGGGGGAGTTGAGGAGGATGTCGGAGCCCGCTTGGATTGCCTTGACGGCGATTTCTTCCTGGGGCCATTCGGCAGCCATCGCGGCCATGTCCAGGGCGTCCGTGGTGACCAGGCCCTTGAACCCCAGCTCATCACGGAGCAAGCCGGTGAGCACCTTATGGGACAGGGTGCCGGGCATCTCGGGGTCGATGGCTTCCACAATGATGTGTGCCGTCATGACCATGTCCACCCCGCCGTCAATGGCGGCTTTGAACGGCTTCAGGTGCTGGTTCAGGGTTTCCCGGTCGTAGGTGACGGTGGGCAGCCCGTAATGGGAATCCACTGAGGTGTCACCGTGGCCGGGGAAATGCTTGGCTGCCGCGCCAACGTTGTGCTCCTGCAGGCCATCGATCTGGGCAACCCCGAGTGCGCTGACCAAGGCAGGGTCTTCTCCCATGGACCGGATGCCGATGACCGGGTTGTCCGGGTTGGAGTTGAGGTCCAGCACGGGCGCGAAGTCAACGTTGATGCCCATGGCACGCATCTCCGAGCCCAGGATTTCGCCCTGTGCCCTCGCCAGGTCCGCATCTGCCGTGGCTCCGAGTGCCATGTTGCCCGGGAGGACCGTGGCCGGTGATCCGATACGGGCAACCAGGCCGCCTTCCTGGTCGATGGTGACCGCCAGGGGAATCCCCGTCCCGTCCTGGCGCAGCGCAGTCTGTTGCAGGCCGTTGGACAGCCCGGCCACCTGCTGGGGGTTGTTGGTGTTTCCAGACCATGCAAAGTAGAGGACGCCGCCAAGGTTGTACTTTTCCACCACCTCGGCTGGCGTATTGACGCCGTACCGCTCTTGGTTGCTTGCCGCCATGGAGGTGTCATCTGCCGATGAGCCGTACACATGGGTCCACGTCATCTGGCCGATCTTTTCGTCCAGCGACATGCCTGAAATCATCGCCTCGATGTCAGGTGAGGCGGCGACCGTCGTCGTACGCGCGGTGGTGGGCACGGCGGCCACTGCGGCGCCCGCGCCAGTCATTACCCCCGTGCCCGTCATGAGCAGTGCCGTGGCGGCGGCCGTCATCAAGGTTGTTCCTTTTCTGTGCATGCGAATCCCAATTCCAATCGTGAGTATTCCGGTTGGCCTAGCGTGGCCCGTTGTAGAGGAGATATTGGCGGGTATCGCGGACGAACTGACCCAGTTCCGCCCGCCAGCTTTCCGTGATGGTCCGGGCGTCAGCGCCGGCGTCGAGCTGTTCGGCAAAGCGCGCGGACCCGCTGAGCAGTCCCATCCAGCGCCCTCCGTCGCCACGCCAGGCGAAACCTGGATAGAGGCGCTTGGCTTCGACCAGCATGTGCGTGCCGATTTCCAGCGCTTCAACCCGCGAAGCATCCGTGATGTGCACCTGTACCCCTCCACAGACGAGGCCCTGGTTCTTCGAAAGCGTCGGCTGGAAGTAGGCCTCGCGGAAAGTGACGCCGGCAAGGCCCTTGCTGTTCAGCGCCTCCGCCCAGCGGTAGTCCACATAGGGTGCGCCGATGAGCTCGAACGGCCGGGTCGTCCCGCGGCCTTCGGACATGTTGGTGGCCTCGAAGAGCGCAGTTCCCGGGTACAAGACAGCCGTTTCCGGAGTGGGCATGTTGGGGCTCGGCAGTATCCATGACGCACGGCTGTCCGGGCCGGTCATCTCACGCCGCCAACCCTGGACCTCGACGACGTGAAGGTCCTGGAGAGGCCTGAGGCCGGCGGCCGGCAAGTGCACGGCGTTGAAATATTTGGCGAGTTCGCCGACGGTCATGCCGTGCTGGAGTGCGATCCCCAGCTTTCCCACTCCGGACTCGAACCCGGGTTGCAGGACGGGGCCCCGTGCCTGGCCCCCAACCGGATTGGGACGGTCCAGGACGACGAACCTGGCACCCGTCCGGGATGCCGCCTGCATGGCACCCCACATCGTCCAGATGTAGGTGTAGAACCGCGCCCCGACGTCCTGGATGTCGAAGCAGATGGTATCCACGCCGGACTTTTCGTAGAAGCCCACGTAGTCGGCCACCTCGGCGCCATAAGAGTCATAGACCGTGATCCCGGTGCGGGGATCAACGGAGGTCCCTTCGCTGGCGCCATCCTGGGCAGTGCCGCGGAAGCCGTGTTCCGGGCCGAAGACCGCGGCCACCTCCACGTCCTTGTCCGCCATATCGTCAACGATCGAGCGGAAGTTCTCCAGGACTCCGGTGGGATTGGTGATGACTCCCACCCGGCGGCCGACGAAGATGCTCCAGTTGTCGGCGGCGGCAATGTCGGCGCCATTGACTGTGGCGCCCGGCTTTCCGGGGCGGTTGGCCTGAGGGGCGGCGGCGGCGCTTGGCGCGAAAGGTGCGACGACGGCGGCAGCGGCGGCCAGCCCCGAGGCATGGATGAGTTTTCGGCGGTTGAGTGTCATGGGGAGCCTTTCCTGATGAGCAGAAGTGCATGACAACTTTTGTGACTTGGATTACATCGACCGTATTCGCTCACTGGGATTGCGTCAATCGTTTACCTTTGTGCGAGCTGTTGTGTAACTTATTTACATGCGCTGCCTGCGGCTGCGTGTCGGCCCGGGACGCCAGGAAGGAAACACCATGGAACACGCAGAAAGCGCGCAGTTGTCACGGACTGTGCTGGTGCGGATCCGTTCCGCCTTGCCAGCGCTGCGCCCCTCCGAGCGGGCTGTCGCCGAGTTGGTCCTGGCGGATCCTTCCCGGGCGGCCATGATGTCCATTGGTGACCTTGCCGAGCAGGGTGGAACGTCCACCACGTCAGTGGTCCGTTTCTACAAGAAGGTGGGCTACCGCGGCTACTCGGACCTGCGCCTCGACCTTGCCCGGGAGACCGCCCGCGAGAGCCTGGCCCACAACGTGTCGGCAGAGGTCTACGAAGACATCAACACGTCCGACTCGCTGCGCGACATCGTTTCCAAGATTGCCTTTAACGAGACCATGTCCATCGCAGATACAGCGCAGGTGCTGGACGTCGGCAAGCTCGCTGAGGCAGTTGACGCGATCTCCCGCTCGCGGAAGGCCGACATCTTTGGAGTTGGCGCCGGAGGCCTGGTTGGCCAGGACTTGCAGCAGAAGCTGCACAGAATCGGCCTGACGTCCTTCAGCTGGTCAGACCCCCATGGCGCCTTGGCCTCTGCAGCGCTCCTGGACGACGACGGCGTTGCTGTCGCCATCTCGCATTCGGGGACCACCGTGGATACGGTCGACTTCCTGCTGGCAGCAAAAGCGGCAGGAGCCACCACCATTGCCATCACCAACCACGCCAACTCGACCTTGGGGCGGGCGGCCGATATTGTGCTGGCCACCGCCGCGCGCGAGACGCCTTTCAGGTCCGGTGCGATGGGCAGCCGGATCGCCCAGATGATGGTTGTGGACTGTCTCTTCGTGGGAGTTGCCCAGCGCTCCTACGAATCATCGGTCACGGCACTTCAAAAAACGCACGCCGCTGTCCAGGGCCGGAAACTGCCGCGGGCCAGTTCAACCGATTAGGTCCCGACGCCGCGGGCTACTGCTAGTGGACGGGCTCGCTTTCCTTGTCCTCGGCTTGCAGTTCACCCGGCTTCAGCATCGATCCCGACTTGATGGCAAGTACCCCTGAAAGAAGTGCTGCCAGGAGTATCGAGGCAAAGGCCATGAATGAGGACACGCCCATGAGGAAGGTGGCGACGGCAAGACTGAGGGGGCTCGACACTGTTTCCAAGAATTGGACGGCGGTCATGGTCTTGCCAAGATCGGACGCGGGGATCTGTTGGTGAATGAGGGAAGTTCGCCCAATCGTCCACGCAATGCCGCCCGTGCAGACAACGAACAGCGCACTCGCAACGGCAATCCACGACGGGATGAAGAAGAGCAAAGCTCCTCCTGCCATAAGCCACGAGGAACGTTGCATCAACAGGTTCGGTTGCCAAGCGGAGACCAGGCCGGACAATATTGACCCGCAGAACAGTCCCGCAGCCGCAGCCGCGCCGACGATTCCCACTTCCGTAGTAGAGCCTCCAAGGCCAACTGACGTCTGGAAGATCGCGAGCGTGGACAGCGGGGCGGACAGGAAGCCGATGAGGACAACGGTTCCGGCAAAGCGCCACCAACCATTGACTTGGGAGAGTCTTCGGTACCCGGCTGAAAGATCCTTGAAGAAGCCGGGGCGGTCAGGTTGCCTGGTTGGGCGGTCCGGCCACGGCAGAAAATTCATGATCATTGCGATGACGGTAAAGGACACCGCGTCCACGGCCAGCAACCACCAGGGGCCCCAAACGGCACTCAGGGCGCCGCCGATGGCCGGTCCCACAATGGAAGCGGAAGTCCACGCAGTGGACACTGATGCGTTGAACTTGGCTGTGCCGTCGCCGTACATTTTCGGAATGGCCACGAAGGTGGCTGTCCTGGCGAACATGTCGAGGCTGCCACGCAGGAACGCGCCGAGCACCAGAACCCAGAAGGGTGTGTGCCACGGGCCGATAAGCAGCGCCATCGCGGCAGCAACCAGTGCCTGGCCCCAATAGCCAATGTGGGTCATGGTGCGGGGCGACATGCGGTCAGCGAGTCCGCCGATGAGTACTCCAGGGAAGGCCTTGGGCAGCTGTGATGCCACGGCCACGATGGACATCTGGGCGAGGCTGCCGCTCGTTTGGAGGACTATGAGGGGGAGTGCGATGTTGTACGCGCCGCCACCCAGCGAATTCACCCACATTCCGGTCAGGTGGAGACGTCTCTGCCATGTCTTTGCCAGCGACAATTTAATCACCTCGGGATGCGCGTAGAATGATTGCGAGATCGGGCTGCTTTTCCGTCGACAACATCAACCATTGCATGAGTGGGGCCTGCCAAAAGCTAATATTCCACGTGCGGGCAATAATCATATGGAATATGGTGGTGCAGCATGGAACCAGGATCCGGAACCTGCCGGGGAGGACCAATGCCAGTGGGAGTGCGAGAAATTCAAGAAATGGAATGAGTCGGGTCATTGCCCGAACAGGCAGGTCAAATCGCTCCTGCGCAAATGGGTGGCCGGCCGATGCCTTCAAATGCCGGTGGTAAATATGGTTGGCGTCGCCACGATGGACCCAGGCGTCGAAACCGTGGATGAGCTTGGATAAGCCTGCCTGGGTGTAGGGCAGGTACAGGGCCACGCGCGAGACGGAGAGCGGCAGGCTGGCCGGCTGCCTGTTCGCCGGCGTGGACAGCTGACTTGTGAGAAGTACGGCCTCGATAAACGTGTCGTAAGGCCAACGCCCTGGAAGTGACCGGGCATCCGCGGCGCGAGTCCCCAGGAACACTCCCAGAGCTGCCCGCCGAAGCCACGGCGCGTGCCTTGCGCCAGGCCCGCTGTACACCTCGCTCGTCGCCGCGGCCGCCAACAGGAGGGCAGTTGCCGCGCGTCGGGCAACCCACTGCTTGCGGGCATCAGAAACTGGATCCGCATCCACGTCCGTCGAAGCAACTGCGGCCCTGTAGTCCTGCGCTGCCGCCGGACCTGGGCGAAGCGTTACCGCCAAGGCGGCGACGATCCACACTCCAGCAGCACGAACCTGCCGGGACGTGACTGATCTAGCGCGAAATCGACGGAACATAGGTGTACACGACTTCCTTTTCCTCAGGCATTCCCCGAACGGTGGTCTCCACAAGAATGTCCATCCTGCCCAGTGGAATGTTGGGCAGATGGGCGGGTGCCCGGACCTCATCGAAAGGTTTCCACCTGTTTCGACGAAGACGGTTTTCAATTCTCTGGCAAAGGACGCGCTTTGGTTGCTCGTCAGCAGCCATGAAAATGTTGGCGAACATTGCCCCGGCCCGGAAGAACTGGGTTGGCAGGCAGTTGGCGGGACCGCACGTGACAACGGTTCCGTCCGACAGGTGAAATTCGATCGCGAAGCGTGACACCCGGTCCCCGAACTTTGCGTTGAACATGTTGTTGGATGCGATGGGCCAGAAGTTCCTGTTGGCGATGGTGGCACCGAGGGATGCAACCACGTAGGCGCCAGTCAGGGTCACCAGCACCTTCCCTGGATCGCAGTCAGGAACACGCAGCACAGCGCTTGTTCCTGGCGAAATCTTCGAACTCGGACGACAACTCCAGGGAGTCGAACACCAGCCTTCTGCCGTCCAGGTTGGTGGATCCAGTGAGCAGGTAACGGAACACCTCCATAGCGGCAATGGAGGCCACGATGGCGTTCAGGGGGCCAAAGCTTGGGGCTTGGTATGCAGTATTGAGGTTTGCCGTGGTGAGCGACGCCCTGGAGTTGGTGCGTACGTCGTTGTCAGTTGCTGCGCATTGCAGGCAAGGGGTTGTGCCGGGCCTGACAACTGGTCCCACCACGCCGCGCGTGTCCTGGTATCCGGCACAGGTGAAGGGCGTGCCGGTGGCGATGGAGGCCTCGTTGGACCACTCAAGCACTTCCTGGGGCGTGTCTGCGGATACCACTACGAAGTCTGCGTCCTGAAAGATCGGCAGAAGATCTTCAACGCCGGAGATCATGGCCGCGACTTCAACCGTGTTGGTGGCCGGAGCCCGAAGCTGAAGGTTCCGTGCGGCGGCTTCGATCTTCGAAGCGCCAACGTCTTGTGCCGTAAAGAGGTATTGCCGGGTGAGGTTGCTTTCTTCCACTGTGTCGCCGTCGACCAGCATGATGACCCCCACCCCCGCTGTTGCGAGCTGCATGGCCACATTCGTGCCGATGCCTCCAACGCCGATGAGCGCGACTTTCCGGCCGCGCAGCAGATCGCTGGCGCCCGGTCCTGTGCCGTGGGCAAGTTCGAAGTAGAGATCGTGGCGGCTGTACCGGCCGGTGAGGTCGAACCTGTACGGGACCAGAATGTCAGCCTCGATGAGCTCCTCAACGATCTGCCCGGAGTCGCCACCGAGCAGGTCCTGTGCCTTGGCGCCCAAGTCATCCAGCGTCCGTGGGTGCGATGCAAAGCCGAGTAATTCGGCGAGCCCAGGCGGGGCGTCCTCAATTTCAATTGCGTTGGGCGGTGCCAGTCCGATTTGTACGGCCGTCTCCGTTGTCACAACCGGGAGGGACTGTTTGAGCGAGTAGGTAGTGGCTGCCAATTCTTGCCTCCAATGATGAGTGGGGACCACGCATTGCGTGGTCCCCACTATTTCTGCTTGGTTCAGTTGAACACGAAGTTCAGCTTGGAACGGCGCTTTGCCAGTCGCTTCAGCTTAAGCATTTGATTCACTCCTTTGTTTTATAAACTCGCTGGACGGAACGAATATACGACGCTTGTTGTGCGTATGACAAGTTTGTCGATTATTTATCCGCGTGTCGCGTCCGTGTCGCCGCCGCTGCCGTGGCGAGGTATAGGGTCGACTTCATGTTTAAGCTCGTCGCTCCGGATGTCTCTTTCCACCAGTCCTTCCTTGAGTCCCACCGCGAGTGGGACGGGGCCCATCAGGACGGCGCCGGGGTATTCATGGCGGACGATGTCATCACCCCCGAAGGGTTCTCGGCGTGGATTCGGCAACTGGAGGACGCCGCGCAAGCGGCGGAGAAGGACGGCATTGTTCCCTGCACCTACCTCTGGATTACCGAAGGCTCACGGTACGTGGGTGCCATTGCATTCCGGCACTACCTCACCCCCGCACTCCTGAACTCCGGCGGGCACATTGGATATGGTGTCCGGCCCTCGGATCGCGGCCGGGGGGCGGCGTCATGGGCCCTGCGGGAGTTGTGTTCCCGCTTGGCTGCGCAGGGGAGGCCAGAGCGGGTTCTGCTGACCTGCGACGATACGAACGCCGCCTCCGCCAAGACCATCGAGCGCCGAGGTGGGGAGCTCGAGGACACCCGGACGGATGCGGATGGACGCCTGTTTCGGCGCTACTGGATCGATCTGTCGCCTGTTCATGTTCCCGTCACCAACGGTTGTTAGGCTGCCGCGCACTACACGGCTGACCAGGAGGACCGCATGACGGAGGCAAATCCACTATCCGCATCACTGGATAATTGGTGGGTCAGGGACAACCTGCGTGAGACCATCGACCACTTGGTGGAGCTGGGCTACACCATCAGCGGCGGGCAAGGCGAGGACCCGGACCTGATCGATCCCGGTGGATCCGCCGTTGAAACCTGGAACGAGGATTATCCGTACCAGGAGCGGATGACCCGCGACGAATACGAAATCGAGAAGTACCGCCTGCAAATCGAGTTGCTGAAGTTCCAGTATTGGGGCCAGGACCGCGGACTCAAGCACGTGATTGTCTTCGAGGGCAGGGACGCCGCCGGCAAGGGCGGCACCATCAAGCGCTTCACGGAGCACCTGGACCCACGCTCCGCCCGGACAGTTGCTCTCGCCAAACCTTCGGACCGCGAACAGGGCCAGTGGTACTTCCAGCGCTACATCCAGCACCTTCCCACAGCCGGTGAAATCGTCATGTTCGACAGGTCCTGGTACAACCGCGCCAACGTCGAACGCGTCATGGGCTTCTGCACCGAGGACGAATACGACACCTTCATGGGGCAGGCGCCGGTCTTCGAGAAGATGCTGGTGGACGCCGGCATCCATGTGACCAAGTTCTGGTTCTCCGTGACCCGGCAGGAGCAGCGCACGCGCTTCGCCATCCGCCAGATCGACCCCGTCCGCCGCTGGAAGCTCTCGCCCATGGACCTCGCGTCCTTGGACCGTTGGGAAGAATACACCGACGCCAAGGAGCAAACGTTCCTGCATACGGACTCGGACCACGCGCCGTGGATCACCATCAAGTCCAATGACAAGAAGCGCGCCCGCATCAACGCCATGCGCTATTTCCTGAACCAATTCGACTACGAGGATAAGGACACTTCGGTTGTCTACGACGCCGATCCGCTCATCCTCCGCCGCGGCCGGGACGCTGTAGGCGACTAACGCTGCAGGCGACCAAACGCCACACCACGACGTCGGCACTCACCGTGAGTGCCGACGTCGTGCTCCCTATTCGGTGACCTCGTCCTCAATGACCGGGTCCTTCAACAGCAGCGCAGTGCCCTGGAAGGCGGGCAGTTCGAGGAAGAAGCTGTGGAGGTCGTCCACTTGGCCGACATTTTCGCTGCTGAAGAGGTCGTGCACGGTGGCGCCCGGGACCAGGTGCGGTGACTGGATGCTGCCGGCAATGTCCTGGTCGGAGAAGTTCAGGACGGTCACCTGGAGAGCCCCGTCGGCGAGCTGGTTGACCATGACCAGCAGTCCACGGTTGGACACGTCCGGCACGTCCAGGAGGGTGCTGGTGGCGATCCCCGACTCTTCCCGCACTGTGAGGATCTGCTGCAGACGCCGCGCGTAGGAGGTTGAATCCTTGAGCTGTTCGGGCAACGGACCATAGAGGCTCCGTGCGCGGGGCATGCCGGCCAAGGAGGTCTTCGCGTCGGGGCTGGTGCCCATCAGGTCGTGGGCTCCGCGGTTGATCCAGCGGGTGTCGCCCTGCGAAGTGAGCTCGCGGACCGTCTCGCGGTCAATGGCTGTGATGCCCGTGAGGTCCCAGCCGGAGAGTGCGAAGACGCCAGGCTGCAGTGCGTTGTACATGGAGAGCAGGACGTGGGCGTCCAGGACCTGGACCTCCTGCTCCTTGGTGATGGCGTCCGGATCCTTGATGCCCAGGGCCGCCATGATGAAGCTGACCGTGGTGCAGGCGATGCCGTTGGTGGTGAAGACCGCGTTGTACGGTCCGTTCTCGCCGGTGAGTCGTTCCCGCATGGTGTTCTGGACCTTCTCGGCAACCTCGGCGCCGGTCAGTTCCTCACCGCCAAGTTCGAAGACGTCGTCCCTGTGCCCTGCAGCAAAGTGGAGCAGTTCATAGGTCAGTTCATCGTGGTTCTGGAGGGCGTGGACCAAGGAAGCCTGGTCCACGCCAATTTCCATGGAAAGCCTGAGCGTCAGCCGCAGGAACTCGGTATCCCCGATGACCAGGGCGTAGTGGTAAGCGGGCCTGGTGATGAAGTCGTAGGAGAGGTCCGGGCCGGACTCGGACTGGATCTTGATGTCATCGATGGTGAGGTTGAGTTCCTGGAAGGAGAACCCGCCCACCTTGCGGATCATGGAACCGATCAGTTGGTTGGCTGCCTCGGACAGTGGGTGGCCCTCGGACCAGCCGGGCTCTTCCTCCGCGCTCTTTTCGACGCCGAGGAAGCCGTTGGCATCCAGCCTCAGTGCGCCAGTGCCAAGGTCCAGCAGGGAATGCAGGGCGTCGCCAACTACCAGGCGCATCCCGGCGAATGTTGGGTCGAGCCAGTTGATGGAGGGCTGGCCGGACTTGAAGTAATGGAGGTAGACCCAGCGGCGGGTCTTGCCGGTGGTGTCGACGATCGGCTTGGTGGCGCTCCAGTTGGTTTCCTTGACGCCAGGCTCATAGAAAATGACCCGCTGCAGCCGGCCGATGATGTAGCCCGCCTGCTGCAGGGCCTGCTCCGCATCGGGGCTGATGTTCACGGAGTCCTCGCCCTCGGGGACATCGGGCAACAGGTGCCAGTCCTCCTCCGGGATGTCCACCATGTGATAGATGCCGGGGTAGTCGCGGAAGTTCATCTCAGCCAGCCGGAAGTCCGCGCCCTTGCCGGTATGCCCGGGAACGATGTCGTCAATGACGGTGCCCCCATGATCGTTGGCAACCTCGCACATCTGGCGGAACTCTTCCTCGGTGCCGAAAGCGGGGTCGATCGCCATGCTGATGCGGTCAAAGTGGCCATCAACGCTGGGCGTCTGCGACCAGCCGCGGATGCCGCCCGCCAGCTTGACCGGCCCGGTGTGCAGCCCACGGATGCCAATCTTGCTGAAGGCATCCCAGAGCTCGGGATCACCAAGGGCCGAAAGGAACGACTGGCCATCCTTGGTGATGAAGGAAAGGGGGTAGGCGGTGAACCAGACAGGTGCCCGCTCCACGGCCGCCCTGGGATTCGGCCTGGCATAGGAGTTCTGCCACATGCTGGCCTGGCCGGACAATTGGCGGGCCATGGTGTTGGCGTCGCCCAGCATGGACTGATTCCGCAGCCAGTCCACGTACGTCTTGTTCAGGCCGTCAAACTCCAGTGAGGGGCGCGCTGCGAAGAACTGCCGCCGCCGGGCAATCGGCCTGAGGGCCTTCGGCCGGGCCGGATAGAACTGTTCGTCGAACGTGATCTCCGCTGGTTCGCTTGCTGTTTCATCGGGCGTTTCCTGGGGCGTCTCCTCCGAATTTCCTTCAGGGGTTCCGCTGATTTCTGACACGCTCTCGTTGACTGCAGGCTCCCGCACAGTTTTCTCCTTTACGTGGTCGCCGCGTCAACGCCGACCGTCCGAGGGGGTCGTTCAAGAGGTCACGTACCCGGGCATGCCCGGCTTAATCATGCTAGTCGGGGGAGCCTGCCGTTTGTCTAACCAGGGAACAAGTAAGTCTCGTTATTATGTGTCGGGTTGACGTCGGTCGCGCTGCGGTGGCCACGATAAAGCCCGACGTCGGCACTCAGGTGGGTGCCGACGTCGGGCTCGGAATCGTGCGGGCCGGGTGTGGGGCTGTCAGTACCGCCACACCACCGTGTAGGCGTAGCCGTTGCCGTTCCGGACACACCCCTCGACAAGGCGCACGTAGGAACCGAATCCGGGCCGGGCGGCGTCCAGGTTCGACTCGCACGTCGCCTTCGTGTGAAACCAATAGACGTAGGTGCTGGCCGCCTCGGCCGGGGCAGCCAAAGCAAGTCCACCGCCCGCCAGGATGGAGGTTGCCGCGAATATGGACGCAATCTTCTTCTTCAGGTTAGTCATTTCGATAGAGTAAGCATCCGGCCCGAGGCAGTCAACGGTCCGCGAAAGCCCCTCCGGCCCTATGGCCGGCGCCGAACAGCCATTACCGTGGCTGGTGAAGATCGGAGGACACATGAAAATTGTTGTTATCGGCGGAAGCGGCCATATTGGCTCCTTCCTCATTCCCAGGCTCGTCCGCAGCGGCCACGAGGTCATCAATATCAGCCGCGGGACCAGCACGGCATACGTTGATGCGCCCGAGTGGCAGCAGGTCCGGCAGGTCGTCGCGGACCGCCGCCTCGAGGACCGGGAGGGCATCTTCGGTGACAGGGTCGCCGACCTGGGAGCCGACGTCGTAGTTGACTTGGTGTGCTTCACGCTCGACTCCGCCACGGCGCTGGTGAACCGGCTGCGCGGCGAGGCGGGGCACCTGCTGCATTGCGGGTCGATCTGGCGTTATGGTGCCAGCCGGAAGCTGCCCATCTCAGAGGGGGCGGACTCCACCGCGGAGCCGCTGGATGAATACGGCATCCAGAAACGCGATATTGCCCGGATGCTGAAGGATGAGACGGCCTCCGGAGGGCTCATCACCACGTCCCTGCACCCCGGCCACATTGTCGGTCCCGGATGGCTTCCCGTGGGGCCGCTCGGAAATTTCGATCCCTCCGTGTGGCAAAAGATCGCGGCCGGACAGCCACTGCAGATTCCGGGCAGTGGCACCGAGATGATGCACCACGTCCATGCGGACGACCTCGCGCAGGCCTTCGAGGGAGCCATCCTGAATCGCGACGCGGCAGCCGGCGAGGACTTCAACATCGTTGCACCCACAGCTTTAACGGTTCGCGGCTACGTGGAAATCGCGGCGTCGTGGTTTGGGCGGGAACCGCACTCGGAGATGATCAGCTGGGAGGACTTCCGCCAAACCACCACGCCTGAACATGCCGACACCAGCTGGGCCCATCTCTCCCGCAACCACTGCCTCACCATCGAAAAAGCCAGGTCCCTCCTGGGCTACGCCCCCCGCTACGAGCCGGAACAGGCCGTTCGTGAGGCGCTGCAGTGGCTTATTGGGAACAACAAGCTTCAGGTTCAGGCTTCCCTTGATTCCACGGCGTAACGCTCGACGCCGGGACTCGCCTCAGTGCCGAAGGACACTAAACCTTGTCCTTCAGTGCCTCCGTGCGTTCGGTGATGAAGGCCTTTAGCGTGTCCGTTTGCTTGGCCACGTCGGACGCTGAAAGGTTGTCGCTGGTGGGCACGGAGGCGGCGATCTGGTCGAGGAGGCTCGCGGCCTTTCCACTGGCGTAGAGCTGCTGGTAGAGGTCCTTGTAGGCGTCGTCGTACAAGGTTTTGAAGTCGGCCGACGCCAGGAACCGTTCCTTGAGCTCGTTCCCGCCCCGCCCTCCGCCAGCAGCTCCGCCCATCCCAGGGAACGCGTCGGAGCCCGCGGGGTCCCCGGATGGTGGGGTGAATCCGGATGGCGGCTGCATCCCGCCTCCGGCACCCTCACCGCCACCCCCGATGGACACCTCCTGGTCCGGGGTGGCTGTGGCGTCCCCTGCCAGGGCCAGGTTCAAGTCCCAGGAAATGATGGAGATCTTCTTGGTGTCGACGTTGTACCAGAGGTAGTAGTTTTGTCCGGGCCCGGCCATGTCGTCCCCGTTGACCAGCAGGTTCATGGTGGCGGCATAACGCGCGAACGACTCCACGTCCACCCGCTCTGCCAGCCCCGCATCGAACTCTTCGTCGCTGGCCTCGGAGAGCCACTTGAGGAACGCCACCACCGGCTGGAAGTCAGCGGTCTCTTTGGCGTTCAGCTGTTTGAATTGTTCCTCGTAAGTGGCCAGGTCATCGCCTTGATAGGTGAAGCTGGATTCGGCATCTGCCTTGAACAGGACACCCGGGGTGTCGAAGAGGGCATCGGCGTATGTCTCGCCAGGGTTTTCCACCAACAGCCTGGTTTGGGTTGGGCCGCCGTTTACGGAATACGTGGTGTAGGCATAGCGTTGTGTGGCCTGCCCGCTGGCTTGGGTCATAGCCAGGGCCAGGGCCTCGTTCAGGACAGGCGAACCCGGGCGAAGCGAGAGTTGGGTCAGCCCCTGGTACGTCTGGTTATCCACGTATTTCCCGAAATCGATCAGCAGCGGCAGCGACTCCGGGACATCTGAGGAGATGCCTGAGGACGTAGCATTTCCGCCGGGGCCGCTTCCATTTCCACTGAGGCTACGAAGCGTGGAGTTCCCTTTAAGCCGCACGCCGACGGCGGAGATCATTGTTCCGTCGATGGTGATATCGGCTTTGATCCATTCTTTGGAACCATCGGCCTCATAAGCTGCGATCATTTTCGCGTACGCGGCCTCGTCCCACTGGATGCTGACCGTATGTGGGGAGCCGGCGTCGAAAAGGGTGGTGGCCGCCGTCGTGCTTGTTGCGGTGCCGGTGGAGACGCTGGTGCCGGCCGCTTGGGTCCCGGCGCCCGCGCCGCACCCGGCGACGGCGAGTGTCACGGCAAGGACGGATACGGCGATAACGGTGCGTGGTGTGCGATGCATGGACGTTGGCTTTCGGCTAGGGGTCCTTCCTAGGTTCCCTATGATGCCTGTGACTCTGCTGTGCCGTACCAGTGCGGGCTGTATGTATTGGCGTCTGTACAACAGCCACCCGAAGTCCGAAGCTTAAGGGGCCACAAGGGGGAGCTAAATGTACAAGGTGCCGAAGAAAGAAGTCACAGACAGCCGCTTGGACCATGGATTCTTCATCCTGGGCGGAGCAGCTGCCGTGTGGCTGGCGTTCCTGTTGGTGGGGGAAAGCTTCCATCTGGGATGGGGCCAGATCTGGTTCTCCGTGGTGTTCTGGGCATTCCTGGCCTATTTGCTGCTGCCACGGCTGCACCGGATTCTGACCACCATTTACGTTCCCGGCTATTTCATTGGCCGCGCACGAACCAGCGATGGCCTTCTCGGAGATCCAGTGAATGTTGCCCTTCTCGGCGCTGAGCCCCAGATCCACGCGATCATGCAGTCCGCCGGGTGGACGATGGCCGACGACGTAACGTTTGCCAGCAGCCGCCGTATTGTCAGCTCCACCATTTTCCGCCGGAGCTACACCGAAGCACCGGTCAGCCCTTTGTACCTCTTCGACCGGCAACAGGACTTTGCCTACCAACAGGAAGTGGACAACACCCCGGGCAAACGCCACCACGTCCGCTTCTGGCGTTGCCCGGAGGGATGGCTCCTGCCCGGTGGCCACAAAGTGGATTGGCTGGCTGCCGGAACCTATGACCGCAGCGTCGGTTTCTCGCTGTTCACCCTCCAGATCACGCACAAGATCGAGCAGAACACCGATGTGGAACGCGACCACATCGTTTCCACGGTTTCTGCCGTAGAGCCCGCTGTCACCGTGCAGGTCATCGAGGACTTCTCCACCGGCTATCACACACGCAACGGCGGCGGTGACTCGATTTCCACCGACGGCGACCTGCCCATTGTTGACGCACGCCGCGTGCCGGTCCCCTCCGGGCAACCGGCCAACAGGACTGACAGCCGCGATAGGCGGCCGGCCCCCACGATGATGGGCGCGGCACTGGTGGTTGCCAGGGCGGTCGCGGCGTTGGTCCTATCGATCACGCTCCTGACGTCCGGCGGAGAGCTGGATGGCATCACCTTCGATGACGCTTCCTCGGACCCTGAAACCACGACGGCGGCCCTGGTCACCGTAGCGGTCATTGTGCTGCTCTTCGGTCTCGGCGAAGTCTTCCTGGCATGGCGGATTTTCCTGGGCAGCAACGGCGCCCGGGTGATCGCCATGGCCCTCAGTTCCATCTCGATCCTGGTTCAGGCAATCGACTACTCCACGGGGACCGCGAACCTCACCTTCGAGGCTGGACTCTCCGGTCTGGCCTCGGACATCCTCGTGTTGCTGGCGCTCTCCAGCCAACGGGCCAGGGTCTACGCGAAGCGCCAACGCGTTCCGGCTCTTCCTCCGGAGCTGGTCAACCGGCGTGTGCCGTCCTGACCTTCTTTGACTTTGCGGGACCGGGACACGCCGTCCCCCAGTAGCCGTCCCCGGTAAAGGAGCGACGACGGCACCCAATCGAGTGCCGCCGTCGACCGTGTGGGCCGTAACCTATGCCTCCAGCGTCACCCTGGTGGCACCGGGCTGTCGCGAGGCCTGAAGCTCCATCAGCCCGGACCGCAGTTGGGGATCCAAAGCGGCATCCAGGATGGTGAGCGCCAGGACGGTGGCGCCGTCGATGATTGCGTCGTCGGCTTCGGGCGTGATGGCGGCTGCCGTGAAGTCCGGGTGGTGGGGCACCGCGCTGCTGTTGCGGACAACCACCATGCCGTGGACAGACGGGATCACTTGGGAGACGTTGCCCATGTCCGAGGAGCCGCCACCGAAGACAGGGGTGTGATCCACGGGCCGGCCTACTGCTTCCATGTTGGCGTCCCATGCCTTACCCAGTCCGGCGTGCGTGTCCAAGGGGGCGTAGGGGTGCTCGGTCTGGCAGTGCGTCCACGTGCAGCCGGTAGCGATGGCCGCTCCCTCGAAGCAGGCGAGAACGCGCCGCTTGAGCTCGCGCCAATCGTCGAGGTCTCCGGCCCGGACCTCCACCTGCACCGTGGCGTCACCAGCGATGACATTGGTGGCGCCGCCGCCGTGCGAGATGAAGGCGTTGGTGTTGGAGTCCTCCGGCAGGTGCTGCCGCAGGACGGCCATGTTCATCAGCGCCAGGCTCGCTGCTGCTCCCGCGTTGATGGCTTTGTCCGGCGCTCCTGCGGCGTGGGCTTCGCTGCCCTTGAACTGGACCTCGAAGCGTTCCACGGCCGCCATGCTGAACGCTGATGCGCTCCGTTCCGTCCCGGTCATCCCGTGAACCATGAGCGAGAACGCGGCGTCCTCCCAGGCGCCTGCCTGCAAGAGGGACACCTTGCCGCCGCCATGCTCTTCAGCCGGAGTGCCGAGCAATTTGATGCGCAGCCCGGCGGCGTCCGCTACGGGCTTGAGGGCCAGCGCTGCGCCGACGCCTGCTGCGGCGATGATGTTGTGCCCGCATGCGTGGCCCACTTCCGGGAGGGCGTCGTACTCTGCGCAGATCACGACGGTCAGTTCGCCGCTCCCGTAGACGGCCTCAAGCGCCGTCGGCACGCCATAGGCGCCTTCGATGACGTCGAAACCGCCGTCGCGCAGGACTTCGGCCGCGGCCGCCGCCGATTCGTGTTCTTCCCAGGAGACCTCGGCCAGCGCGTGGACCTTGTGGCTGAGGTCAAGGATGGAAGGCCCGACGGCGGCCACGGACTCCCGTACGGTGTCGCGCAGTGTCTGCCGTGAGGTGATGTCGATTGAAATTGTCATTGTTTTCCTCGCTGGTAGTTGTAGTCGTGTCAGTTGACGGGTTCGAGGGCGTCGCCTGCCCGGGGTGCGGCCACGGCTGGTGCGGCCATTTCCTTTGGTGGTGCAGCCTGACGGATGAACAGGACGGCGATGGCGAAGAGCACGCAAAGGCCTGCACAGATCCACCACACGGCGTGGAAGGAGAACTCGGTTGCGGCGCGTGTTCCCGTAGCCGTCGGGGTTGTGAGAGCGGACATCAGCAGCGCGAACAGCGCTCCGGCAACACCGCCGGCAGCGGTACGGGCGGTGTTATACAGGCCGGACGCGATCCCCACAGAATCCGCCGCCGCGCGCTGGACCACCAAGGTTGGCAGGGTGCCACTGACCAGTCCTGTACCGAAGCCGGCAATCACCAGCCACGTGGAGAAGGTCACCAGGCTGCCCGGCGTCAGGATCATGAGGGCATAGGCCACGGCGCCGAGCGCTCCGCCGAGGGCAACGGTGCGGGTGCCGCCCAAGGCGCGGGAAACGCGGTCGCCGAGGGAAGCCCCAAGGAAGGCGGCCAAGGCCATAATGCTGAGCATGGTTCCGGCAGCAGAAGCTGCGGCACCGAAGCCAAAGCCCAAGGTGGCGGGATCAGAGCGCAGATACACGGAGATGGGTGCCTGTGCTCCGAACAGCTGCGCCCCAAACAGGAACGCGACCACGATCGGCAGCCCAATTCCACCGCGCAAGAGCATGGTGAGGTCTACCAGAGGGTGTTCGATCCGGCGGGCGGAAACCACCCAGGCAGCCAGGAGCGCAACACCGGCCGCCATCGCAAGGGCAGTCGTCGTTGGCGGCCAGGTCGCCAGGTTCGAGGCTCCTCCAAGCAGGGCAACCAGCCCGGCTCCAAGAAGCGCGGCCCCCAGGTAGTCCACCCGCCCTTTGCTCCGCAGCGGGGTCTCCTTGACGAACATGGCGATGCCCGGGATGCACAGGGCCATGAAGATTGCGGGCATGAGCAAGGTGATGGACAGGCTCCCCGTGGCGTCGAGGACGAGGCCTCCGAGGAATCCGCCGATCGTGGCGCCGAGGGTCAGCGCGGCGACCAGCCGGCCGATGCTCCGACCCGAGCGTTCCGAATCGCGCTGGTGGACGATGGCGAATTCCAGGGGGAGGAACACTGCCAGTGGCGCCTGGATGGCCCGGCCCAGCAGGAACAACTCGTAGTTGGGGGCAAACGCCACAAGCACTGAGGCCGCGGCGACAATTGCCGTGGAGATCATGAGGATTCGCTTGTGGCCGTGGATGTCGCCGAGCTTGGACAGCAGCGGGACTACCAAGACGGTAGCCAGCAAGTACGCGGCGCTGATCCAGTTCAGCGAGGCAGCCGAAACTCCATGGTGTTCACCGATGGACGAGAACAAAGGATTCAGCCAGCCCTGAAGAATGCCGCTGCCGAGCTCCATGACCACCAGGAAGCCGACGGCTCCTGCGGCCTTGGTGGAAGTCTGCGCAGTTGTACGCATGTGCGCTCCGATGTGTGAAGTGAACGGGATCACAACATCATGAAAGTGCCGTGTTTCCGTTGGATGAAATCGCAGCTATTCATGAATATCCTTATCCCTATGCAGGAATACATGCTCGATCCCCTTGAGGAACGCATCATCCATGCTCTTCAGATTGAAGGCCGCGCCCCGTGGAGCGAACTGGCCCCGGTGATCGGCGTGGACCCAGTAACGCTGGCAAGGCGATGGGACTCGCTGCGGGAACGTGGACTCGCCTGGGTCACCGGCATCTTCCCCAGTGGGGCCTCGGCGCTCATCGACATCACCTGCGTCCCGCAACAAATCGGTGATGTAGCCAGGCAAATTACGCAGATTCCCTCCGTGCTGACCCTCGACCACACCTCCGGCGGGCGGGACCTTCTGGCGACCATGCTCGCCGACAACCCCTTGGCCATCTGGGATGCGGTCACGCATCAGATCGGTGCGCTCGAGGGCGTCCGGAACACCCAGACCCACCTGGTCACAGAAATGGTGATGGAGGCGTCCGACTGGCGATTGCGCGCTCTGACTCCGCACGAAGCGGCCAAAGTGCCCAAACCGCGCCCGCCACGGACAAGAGCCCCGCGGACGGTCCACCCCGACGTCGAAGCGGCCCTACGACACTGCCTCACCGAGGACGGAAGGCGGCCCGTTAGCCACATCGCCGCAGAACACGGCCTAAGCGAGCAGCGGGTCGCAGATGGGCTTGCCCGCATGCGGGCCGACGGGCTGCTCCGCATTCGTACCGATGTTGCCCGGAGCGTCACAGGTTGGCCCGTCTACGCCTGGTACTTCATGCGCACAGCCGCCAAGCACATCCAGCAGATACGCGGGCTGATGGCCCGGATCCCGGAAGCCCGCACCGCGCTCGCAGTGGCCAGCCAGTACAACCTGGTGGTCGCCGTATGGCTAAGGGAGCTGACAGATGTGATGCGCTTCGAGGCAGCTCTGGAAGCCGCCGTTCCCAGTGCGCGGATTGTGGATCGAAGCGTGGTGTTCAGGATGAGCAAGCATCTCGGGCGCCTGATTGATGACGACGGAGCGGCGACTCTCGGCTTCATTCACCCCTGGACGACGCCGGATGGGTCACCCGAACGTGGCTCGCGGCCTGCTTCTGGGGTTAAGTAGAGCTAAACCGTAGGAGGTTCCTGTGCTTGATATCCGTCGGCTGCACATCCTCAAGACCCTTGAGCTTGAAGGCACCATGACAGCGGCCGCTGCCAAGCTGCACATGACTACCTCGGCCGTGAGCCAGCAGCTGGCGGTGCTTGAACGGGAAGCCGGGCTGCCCCTCCTTGTCCGCGCCGGGCGGAAGGTCCGGCTCACCGAAGCCGGCATCATGCTGGTTGGACACTACGGCCGCATCGCGTCCGAGGTGGAATCCGCCGAAGCCAACCTGAAGAAGTTCCACACTGATGTCCGCGGCCGGCTGGCCATCAGCGCCTTCCCCAGCTTCTGCAGCACGGTGCTGCCCGCTGCCGTGATGTCCTTACAGGCGAACTATCCGCGGCTGGAACTGACCGTCTCCGACCTTGAGCCGTTCGAAAGTGTGGCCCAATTGCGCGCCGGGCATATTGATGTCGCAGTAGTGGACGACCTGCACGAAATACAGGACGAAGGGCTCGTGAAGACCGTTCTGGCACGTGACGAAATCATCCTCTGTCTTCCCGGGGGCCGGCTGGCGGCCGAGGCGGTGACCCTGTCCGACTTCGCGGCTGATCGGTGGATCCTTGACCAGCAGGGCAGCGTGTTCGAGCAGTTCGTGCGCCAAACGTGCCGCGACTCGGGCTTCGAGCCGAACGTTGTTGCGAACTGCCGAAACCTCATGGCCACACTGGGGTTGGTCCGTGGCGGTCTCGGGGTCGCGTTGATGAGTGAGTTGAACCTCGGGCGGGAAACGGAGGATTTGGTAGTCCGCCGGGTGGAGCCCAGCTGCGGCCGCAACATCATCGTCTTGAACCGGACCGCCAGCAAGGAATCACCAGCCGTGGCTGCCGTCCTTGAAGAACTCAGGATCGCCGTGGAAGCACGCCCCACTGCCTGATGCAGCGCACTACGGTACAGGATCGTTAAGCTGCGCTTCACGTCGAGTTCAGAAGTTCCCGATAGACGCTGACCCGATCCGCCCTCAAGCTGGGAAGAGACCCCAACCCTTTACCCCGCGGAGGAACGCCATGGCCTTGAGCGCCCTTGATCTGTTTTCGATCGGAATCGGCCCGTCGTCGTCCCACACGGTCGGCCCGATGCGGGCTGCCCGCACCTTCGTTGAAACCCTGGCCGCTGAAGGCATGCTCGACGCCGTTGATCGCCTTCACGCCGGACTGTTCGGGTCACTGGGGGCTACTGGAAGAGGCCACGGCTCGGACAAAGCTGTCATCCTGGGGTTCATGGGAGAGTCGCCCGAAACGGTGGATACCGTGACGGCGGACCAGAGGGTCGAGGAGGCCACAGAATCCAGGAAGCTCCTCATCGGTCAACGCCGGATGATCCCCTTCAGCCGGGGCAAGGACGTCACGCTCCACCTGCGCCAATCCCTGCCGGCCCATCCCAACGGCATGAGGTTCCAGGCCTTCGACCATGACGGAAACGTGCTCGCCGAGCAGACGTGCTACTCGGTGGGCGGCGGTTTCGTGGTGGACGAAGGCTCGGTGGGGGCCAAGCCGCAGAACGACGTCCAGCTCCGGTTCCCGTTCACCAGCGCCGAGGAGTTGTTGTCCCATTGCGACCGCGAAGGCCTGTCCATCAGTGACATTATGCTGGCCAACGAGCGTGCCTGGCGCAGCGATGAGGAAACCCGCACTGAGTTGCTCCACATCTGGGACACCATGAAGGAATGCGTGGAACGCGGCTGTCGCCGCACGGAAGAGCACCTGCCCGGCAGCCTCAAGGTCCGCCGTCGTGCGCCCCGTTTGTTGGCTGACCTGCAGGCGAAAGACGACACCAGCGATCCCCTTCGCGCCGTGGACTGGATCAACCTTTTCGCGTTGGCGGTCAATGAAGAGAACGCAACGGGCGGAAGGGTGGTCACGGCGCCCACCAACGGAGCTGCGGGCATCATCCCTGCCGTCCTGCACTACTACATGATGTTCACGCCCGGGGCGACGGAGGATTCGGTGGTGCGGTTCCTGCTCACGGCGGCCGCCATCGGTGTTCTCTTCAAGGAGAACGCCTCCATCTCGGGTGCCGAAGTCGGGTGCCAGGGAGAGGTGGGATCGGCGTGCTCCATGGCGGCCGGGGCGTTGTGCGAGATCCTCGGCGGCACGCCCCAGCAGGTTGAGAACGCTGCGGAAATCGGGATCGAACACAACCTCGGGCTGACATGCGACCCCGTGGGTGGCCTGGTGCAAATACCGTGCATAGAGCGCAACGCCATGGCCAGCAACAAAGCCATCAATGCGGCCCGGATCAGCCTTCGCGGCGACGGTATCCATCACGTCTCGCTGGATGCCGCCATCAAAACCATGCGCGAGACCGGCGCGGACATGAAGAGCAAGTACAAGGAGACCTCGCGGGGAGGCCTGGCCGTCAATGTCATAGCGTGCTGACGTCACCTGGCCCGGCGGTCGTTTCCTGACCGATAGGGTTAATCCGTTCCCAGTCAGCCTGCGTCACCAGCCGGCATTCCAGAGTTACGGATTGAGGAAAACGGTGTGGAGGGAGTCCTTCAGGGTTTCTTTGTGGTCGGTGTTGTGCTGCTCATTGGCTACATCCTTGGCAGAACCAAGACGTTGGGTCCCGAGGGCAGCAAAGTCCTCTCCACGCTGACGTTCATGGTGGGGCTGCCCTGCCTGATGTTTTCGGCGATTGCCTCGCGCCACATTTCAGACGTCCTCAGCGCCACCGGCCTGATTTCCGTAGTCACGGCGGTGGCGGTCATGCTCGTGTTTACCGTGGCGGGCCTCATTGGCCGCTGGGGTGTCCGGCGGACCACCATTGGCGCGCTGTCCGTGGGAATCGTGAACTCCACCAATCTGGGCGTTCCTCTGTCCCTTTACATCCTCGGCAGCGCCACCTACGTCACGCCCATCATGTTGTTCCAATTGGCCATCGTCACGCCCATTGCCCTGACCATCCTGGACCTCACGGATCCGGCGGGCAAACACGTCTCCATCTGGCGCGTGCTGTCCATCCCCTTCCGCAACCCGGTCACAGTTGCCGCGATTCTTGGGATCGTGGTGAGTGCCTTGGGGATTGAACTGCCCCGCCTGGTTCTGGATCCGTTGGCGCTGGTTGCCCAGTTGGCTGTCCCCCTGATGCTGATCATCTTCGGCATGTCCCTTCACGGATTGTCAGTGCGCCCCGGCATCGGAGACCTCGTCCCCACCACTATTGCCGTCATTCTTAAGTCGGCAGTCCAGCCCGTGCTCGCATGGATCCTGGCCGCCTTCGTCTTCCACCTGGACCCCTTCAGCACATTCGTGGTCACGGCGTGTGCCATTCTTCCCACCGGCCAGAACGTGGTCCTCTATGCTGTCCGCTACGGCGTGGGCCAAGGGATTGCCCAGTCAACGGCGGTGTTCACCAGCATCTTGGCCATACCGCTGCTGCTGGGTGCGGCCTGGCTGTTCGGCTAGGCCCAACAGCTGTCCATCTGGCTGGGCCTCCACCACCAACTTTGAAACCCGACGGAGCTCGACATGCCGTCAGTCGCGGCGTGTCGGGGTGGTTTCAGATCCAAAGTGGGTGGTGGCGGCACGCAGTGGGAAGCCAGCCACCGCTTAAGGCTCGACGGCGGCACTCGGGTGAGTGCCGCCGTCGAGCTCTCCCGTGCGGGCGGTGAGAGAGCCTTCCCCGAAACCGTTCAGGCGGTGAGAGGGCGTCCGGTGGAAGCTGTAGTTAGGTGGGAGGGGGTTACGCGGTGACTGCCAGGGCGTCGATCTCCACCAGCATGACCTCGTGGGGCAGGTCCACGAAGACGGTGGTGCGGCTCGGCAGCTGGCCGCTGGGCACGTTCTCGCGGATGAACTCGCCGTAGACCTCGTTCATGGCGGCGAAGTCGTCGCGGGTGGTGAGGTAGACGCGGAACATGAGGACGTCTTCAACGGAGGAGCCGCCGGCTTCCAGGATGGCCTTCACGTTTTCCAGCGTGCGACGGGTCTGGACGCGGACGTCGCCGTCGCCGATGTACTGGTTGGTGGCGGGGTCCATGGGTCCCTGGCCGGAAACCTGGAACATGCCACCCTTCTTGATGCCCTGCGAGAATACGTGCGCCGGGGCGGGGGCGTTTTCGGTCAGTACTACGGTCTTTTCACTCATGCTGAGTTCCTTTCGTGGCTGATCCAGCCGAGGTCGTTGGAGATGGACTCGGTGCTGGCTTTGAGGTCGGGCAGCAGCTCAAGCAAGCCTTCATAGCTGAGCATCACTACCGGTACCGAGCAAGAGGCTGCTGCTACAACGGTGCCGCTGGCGTCGCGGATGGGGGTCGCGATGCAGTGCACGAAGGCTTCGTGCTCGGCGTTGTCGTGGGCCCAGCCCTGTTCCTTGACCTGCTCGAGTTCGGCCAGGAGGGCCTCCGGCGAGGTCAGGGTGTTCTCGGTAACTTTGATGTAGTCCAACCCCGCCGCGATCTTTTCCTGCCGGCTGCGCGGCATATCGGCGAGGAGGACCTTGGACACAGCGGCCGAGTGCAGCGATGCAGTCAGGCCGATGCGCGAGTACATGCGGACGGGGTGGTGCGACTCGAACTTGTCGATGTACACCACCTCGCTCCCTTCGAAGGCGGCGAGGTGCACAGTGTGCCCGGTGCGGCCGTTCAAGTCGGCCAAATGCGGGTGGGCCACCTTGCGGATGTCCCGTTGTTCCAGCGCCAGCGAGGACAGTTCGAACAGCTTTGAGCCGAGCATGAACCGCTGGTCCTCGTCGCGCACCACAAAACGCTTCTCCTCCATGGCGTGCAGAAGCCGCATCACGGTGGTCTTGTGCACCGCGGCCTTGGACGCGAGCTCGTCCAGCGTTGCGGGTTTGGCGGCGAGTTCGCCGAGCAGGTCGATGGCCCGCATGAGGCTCTGGCTCACAGTGTCACGCTCCGGTTCTGGTGTTGAATTGTCCGTCTTCAACATGAATAGCAGCCCAGGCGTCATCCGAAGAATCCAGGATGGCTGCAAGCTCGGCGGCATCGGGCAGCGGGCCGCGGTCGCCGTGAACAGTGAGGGTGCACGCGGCTGCCACATGTCCGCGGCGGAGGCTTTCTTTCTGGCCGAGGCCGAACAGTATGCCGCTGAGGTAACCGGCGGCGAACGAGTCACCCGCGCCAACAGGCTCGACGACGGCGACGGACAGGGCGGACACCTCTTCCCGGGTGCCACTTGAGTCAGCCGTGCCGCGCGTCAGCGCAATGGCGCTGATGGCCTCGTTCTTGATGACCAGGACCTCGGGATCCGGCATCATCCGGCGGAGTTCGGCTTCGTCGGTGGTGCCGAAGGCGTGCTCGGCTTCGTCTTTTCCAACGAGCACGACGTCGGCCAGGTTCGCCAGGCGCTGCAGGACGGAACGGTCCTGGCCTGCCCATAAGGCTTCGCGCCAGTTGACGTCGAAGCTGATGGTCCGGCCGTTCCGCGGTGCGGTCAGGATGGCCTCCAGCAATGACAGGCACTCGGGGGAGAGGGCAGCGGTGATCCCGCTCAGATGAATCAGCGCAGCATTCTCCAGCAAAGAGGAAACGGCCGGATTGGCGAGCGTGGCCCGTCCCATGGCCGACGCCGCTGAGCCTTGCCGGTAGTACAGAACTGAACTGCCGCCGTCGGGGTCGGCTTCCTGGGCGGGGACCTTCACGTAAAGGCCCGTGGGCAGGGAGTCGTCAACCTCGACGCCGGACACGCCGACGCCGTGGTCCCGGAGGTCGTGGAGGATGCGCGTGCCGAAGCCATCGCGGCCCACCCGGCTGACCCAGTGGGTGTCCAGCCCCATGGCCGCCAGGCCCATGGCGACGTTCGATTCTGCGCCGCCGATTCCGAAGTGGAGCTCGGTGGCAAGGTGCAGGGGAACGGCATGGACAGGGGTAAGCATGGCCATGGTTTCGCCAACGCATACAGCTGAAAGCATCGTTCTCCCGCACTCATCGTTGCGCTTCCCAGCGCCTTTGGTGGGCCACGAATTCTGGGCGATTCGCGGCAGATTGGGAGGCTCTGCGGGTATGCCGCGGCCTTGACTCTCAATCCGCCACCATGTTAGACATATCACCAGCAGGTTTGCAACCAGCGTTGCAAAATACGCAACGCTAAGGGAAAACCTCCCCAAACAACCCCACAACGCAGCTCCAAAAACGCAGCACCGCGAAGGGAATGAACGCGTGAACACTTCCGAAGCCATTTCGGGGACCGCCGTGGCCGGCCTCGCAGACCGCAGGCTCGACTGGCGGCACAAGGCCGTGCCGGCAACCGACAACGGGACAACCCACGCGGACTTCCTCGCCGCCAAGCACACGTTGGCCGACCTCCAGACGCCGCTGCTGACGCTCGACGCTTCAGCGCTCGCAACCAACGCCGATCGCCTCGCCAGGTGGTGCACGGAACGCGGAGTCCTCCTCGCGCCGCACGGCAAGACCACCATGTCGCCGCAGCTCTGGACCGAGCAGCTCAACCGGGGCGCCTGGGGCATCACGCTGGCCAACTTCGCGCAGCTCCGGGTTGCCCGGGAGTTCGGGGTCCGGAACCTGCAGCTGGCCAACAGCCTCACGGATCCGCAGGCGATCCAGTGGGTAGCCGGCCAGCCCGCCGGGACCACCATCCTGTCCTGGATCGACTCCCTGGGAACCGTGGATGTCATCGACCGGACCCTCGCCGGCAGTGGGGCCGTGCTGGACGTCCTGGTGGAGCTCGGTGCCCATGGCGGCCGGACCGGCGCCCGTGGCGTCGAAGCCGCCATGGACGTGGCCCGCGCGATTTCGTCCTCCCCGAACCTCCGCCTGGTAGGCGTCAGTGGGTACGAAGGCTCGCTCGCGCACACAGCGGACGACGCCGGCCTGGCCGCCGTCCGTGGCTACCTCGCCCGGATGGGGCTGCTTCATGAGCAGTTGCTCACCGAAGGGCTGTACGGCTCCAGCGAGGTGATCCTCACCGCGGGGGGAAGCGCCTACTTTGACGATGTTGTCACCGTCTTGTCGCCGTACATCGGAAAAACAGGAGCGGCCGGTGAGACTGGGTCTGATTCCGTATCTGTGGACCTCATGATCCGCAGTGGGGCGTACATCATCCACGACGACGGTTTCTACCGCGGAATCTCGCCGTTTTCCCGTGAAGGCAATCAGCCGTTCAGCGCTGGAATGTACGGCTGGGCACGCGTCGTTTCGCAGACGGAACCCGGCCTGGCCATCCTCGACGCCGGCAAGCGTGACCTCCCGTTCGACGAAGGCCTGCCCGAACCGCAGCTCATCGGCCCAACACTGGGCGGAGCCATGGACCCCTTGGTGGGCGCCGAAATCACCTCGGTCAATGACCAGCACAGCTTCATGACCTACGACGCCAACACCACCACGGTGAACCCCGGCGACGTCGTCCGGCTGGGCCTGTCCCACCCGTGCACCGCCTTCGATAAATGGACCGTCATCCCGGTCCTCGCGGATACCGCCGGCGACCAGACCGTCGTGGACCTCATCCATACCTTCTTCTAGGACCCATGCCATGAAGACACTCATCAGCAACGCCACCCTGGTGGACGGAACCGGATCCGACCGCCACCCCGCGGATGTCCTGCTGGACGGTGCGGTGATTGCCGCCGTCGTCGACGCCGGGACCCTCACCGCAGCGGAAACCGGAGCCGACCGCGTCATCGACGCCACGGGACTTGTCCTGAGCCCCGGGTTCATCGACATGCACGCGCACTCGGACCTCCAGCTTCTGGTCAACAGGGACCACTACGCCAAGCTCAGCCAGGGCGTCACCACGGAATTGCTCGGCCAGGACGGATTGTCCTACGCGCCGGTGGACGATGCGACGTTGGCCGGTGTCCGGGAGAAGATCGCCGGCTGGAACGACAACCCGGCCGATTTCGACTGGAACTGGCGGACCGTGGGCGAGTACCTCGACCGCCTTGACGCAGAACACGACGGTGGCCGCATCGCCACCAACGCCGCGTACCTCGTCCCACAGGGAACCGTCCGGGCCATGGTGATGGGCTTCGCCGAAGGCGACCCCACGCCGGAGCAACAGCAGCAGATGCAGGACGTCATCCGCGCGGCGATGGAGGAGGGCGCCGTGGGAATGTCCTCGGGCCTGACTTACACGCCGGGCATGTACGCCCAAACCGAGGAACTTGCCGGGCTCTGCCGGACGGTGGGGGAGTTGGGTGGCTTCTACGCACCGCATCACCGCTCCTACGGCAAGGGAGCGCTTGGTGCCTACGCCGAGATGATCGGGCTGAGCCGCGACACCGCCTGCGCACTGCACCTGTCCCACGCCACCATGAACTTCGCGGAGAACAAGGGCCGCGCCGGGGAACTCCTGGACCTGATCGACTCCGCCCTCGATGAAGGCGTGGACATCACCCTGGACACCTACCCATACCTCCCGGGAGCCACCACTCTTTCGGCGATCCTGCCGAGCTGGGCCTCCTCCGGCGGCACGGAAGCCACTCTCGCGCGCCTGGCAGATCTTGAAACCCGCGCGAAGATCCGTGAAGCCGTGGAGGTCTACGGCTCCGATGGCTGCCACGGCGTAGTGGCCGAGTGGGACACCCTGGAAATCAGCGGCGTCCAGAACCCGGCGCTCGCGGGTCACGTGGGAAAGACCATCAGGGACATTGCTGCGGAAACCCAGCAAGAGCCCTTCGACGTTTTCGCGCGCATCCTCACCGAAGACCGCCTCGGAACCGGAATCCTGCAGCACGTAGGCCATGAAGAAAACGTGCAGGCCATCATGAAGCACCGGACCCACACCGGCGGCAGCGACGGACTCCTGGTCGGCGCCAAGCCACATCCCCGGGCCTGGGGCACGTTCCCGCGCTACCTCGGCCACTACTCCCGCGACCTCGGACTGCTCAGCCTCGAGGAAACGGTCCACCATCTCAGCGGCCGTCCTGCCGCACGGCTCAAGCTCCACAACAGGGGGCTGGTCCGCGAAGGCTACGCGGCCGACGTCGTGCTCTTCGATCCCGAAACCATCCGCGACGAAGCCACTTTTGAGAACCCCCGCCAAGCCGCCAGCGGTATCCAGTACGTCTTCGTCAACGGCGCGGCAGCGATCGACGCCGGCCAACCCACCGGCGCACGCGCCGGCCGCGCCCTGCGCCGCAGCAGCGACGGCCTCACCAGAGAAGGACAACAATGACCCCTGAACAGTTCCTCCAGCAGCTCGAAGCCGACCGTACCCTCGCGGTTGTCCGCGCCCCGTCCATCACCGACGCCGCGGATCTCTGCCGGGCACTGGCCGACGGCGGCATCCGCAGTGTCGAGCTGACGTTCACCACCCCGGATGTGCTCAAGCACGTACAGCGTGCGGCGGAGACGGCAGCGGAGCACGGTGCCGCCGTCGGAATCGGCACGGTGATGACAGCGGACCAAGCCCGCGCGGCGATCGACGCAGGCGCGCAGTTCCTGGTGACCCCCGGCCTCAGACCGGAGGTTGCCGCCGTTGCCGTGGCTGCGGGGATCCCGTTCAGCCTCGGCGCCATGACCCCCACCGAGGTGGCGCAGGCCCTGGACCTGGGCTCGGCCGCCGTCAAGATTTTCCCCGCCCGGCAGCTCGGCCCGGCGTATCTGAAGGACCTGCAGGGCCCGTACCCGGGCATCCGCTTGCTGCCTTCGGGAGGCATCGACGCCTCCAACGCCAAGAGCTACCTCGACGCCGGTGCTGCCGCAGTCTGCTGCGGCACCAGCGTAGTCCCGCCCGCAGCAGTTGCAGCAGGCGACTGGGCAGACATTGCGGCACGTGCCGCCGCCTTCACCGGCACCCTCAAGTAGGACTCACCCAGAAAGAAACGCCCATGAATGAATTCCTTGACTGGCTGCGGCACGATACTGCCGGGCTGCTCCTCCTTGCAGGTGCAGGCATTGCCCTTCTGCTGTTCCTGATCATCAAGGTCAAACTTGAGCCGTTCATCGCCCTGGTGGGAACCGGTGTGATCGTTGCCCTGGTGGGCGGGATCTCCGTGGAGGCCCTGGTGGGCTCAGCCACCAAGAGCAGCGACGCCCTGATTGAGAAGGGTTTCGCCGGCATCCTGGGCCACATCACCGTGATCATCGGCCTCGGCACCGTTCTTGGCGCCATCCTTGAGCGGTCCGGCGGCGCTGAAGTGCTGTTGGGGAAGCTGGTGAAGATCTTCGGCGAAAAGGGCACCCCGCTGGCCATGGGTATCACCGGCTTCGTGCTGGGTATTCCGGTGTTCTTCGACATCGGCATCTTCGTCCTGGCGCCGCTGGTCTACGTTGCTGCGATCCGTGGCGGCAAGTCCTTGGCCCTCTACGCGCTGCCCTTGCTCGCCGGCCTCTCCGTGACCCACGCCTTCCTTCCGCCGCACCCCGGCCCCGTTGCTGCGGCCGGCCTGTTCGGCGTGGACCTTGGATGGATCATCCTCATGGGCCTCATCTGCGGCATTCCGGCCTGGTTCGCTTCCGGCATTTTGTGGGGCACGTACATCGGCAAGCGCGTGATGGTTTCCGTGCCGGAGGACCGGATTGTTCCGGAATCTGATCAGGCCAAGGGCAATGAACCGTCCATCGGGTTGGTCCTGCTGGCCATTGGCTTGCCCATGATCCTCATCCTCGGCGGCACCTTTGGCAACATCTTCGCTCCCGCGGGTACGTTCCGGGACATCCTCCAGTTCTTCGGCAACCCGGCCATCGCGTTGACCGTGGCCGTGCTGCTGGCCATGTGGCTCCTGGGCATCCGACGCGGCATGACCTCGGCCGAGCTGAGTGAAATCACGGGCTCTTCGCTGCGTCCCGTGGGCATGATCCTGCTGGTGGTCGGTGCCGGCGCCTTCTTCGGTGCAGTCCTCTCGGCCACCGGCGTGGGCAAGGCCGTTGCGGATTCGTTGTCCCAGGCAGGCCTGCCGATCATCCTCTCCGCCTTCGTGATCAGCGCCGGCATGCGCATCGCGCAGGGTTCGGCCACCGTGGCGATTGTGACCACTGGCGGCATCCTGGCTCCCAGCTTGGCCTCCGGGTACTCGCAGCCGCAGCTCGCTTTGATCGTGGTGGCCATTTCCTCGGGCTCCATCATCGCCAGCCACGTGAACGACGGCGGCTTCTGGATCATTTCCAAGTACTTCAACATGTCCGTCAAGGACACCCTGAAGACCTGGACCGTGCTGGAAACGGTGCTCTCCATTGTGGGCTTCGGGATGGCGGCCCTGCTGTACACCTTCGTCAGGTGACGTTCCGGCACCCAACCCAGGCGCCGGCGTCGTGCCCGTCCGTTTGAGCCTGAACCGCTGCCACCCACTATGAAATCGAAACGGCCCCGACACGCCTTGGAAAAGGTGTGTCGGGGCCGTTGTCGCGTCAAAGAAGGTGGTGGCGGTACATGTGGGCAGGCCGCTTAAAGCAAAGAGCTCCGGAGTGCGTTATTGGGGGATACGCACTCCGGAGCGGTCTTTGAGCAGGGGCTTTGGCCGACCTGCAGTAATTACTCTACGTTGCGGGGAACCCCTTTGCCACCACCTTGAATAAGTACTTTCGCTTTAGTTTTTATGGGCACCGTCAGGCCTCTTTTTCCGGGGCACGATCAGTACGGGACGGCGCTGGTGATGGCTGAGCCACGCCGCCACCGAACCATTCAAGGCCTCCGAAATCCGATGCCCCAAACCCGGCTCCGGCGTCCCAACGATGATCATTGAGGCGTTGATATCCGCGGCGAGCCTGCCCAAGGCCCGGGCCGGATCGCCTGCCAGCAGACGCAAGGTCCAATCAGCCGTGCCGCCGTCCATCGCCTCTGCGATAACCCTGCCAAGATCGCCGCGCACGGCCTCGACGTCGGCATCGTCCTTCTCGGGATGAAGCGACATGCGGTGTGTCTCCCGGGAGGGGTCCCACTCCACGAGGTAGCTGGCCTCGTCCACGTACGCGCACACCAACGGCACGCCGAGCCGCTCGGCCAAGGTCCGGGCAGTTTGGAGGACCTCCACATGCTGGTCCGGCAGAACCCCTACAACCAAGGGAATCGGTCCGCTGAAATTTTCCGCAGCCATACCCTTATTGTTGCGCCGGGGCGATCCAATGAACAGGCTGTTTGGGGGCTACTGCGGGTTAGCTTTCAGAGGGCCTGTTCCACGTGAGGCGCACTGTGAAATTGGAGCCCGTGCTCGCCGATGCAATGAACGCGCCCGCCTCCGCATGAAGGTCGATGCCGAATTCCACACTCACCTCATCCGGACGGTTCTCCAGGCTAAGGAGCTCATCGATGACCCCCTGAACCGCTGGGCGCACATGCGCCAACGCCCGCTCGAAGGTCTGCTGGGCCCGCGCGAAAATGCCGGAATGATCCCCTGCATGATCGCCGCCCCTGGTCACCAGGCTCCCCGCAGCGCTCGCGACCTCCACAACAACCGTGCCGCCGTCGTCGGTAGTGAACTCAACCAGCCTGCTCATGGCGCGGTCCCCGCTTCAGCAACCGGACGAAGCCTGCGGGCAGTCACCATGATTCCAATGCCCACCGAGCAAAGCAGCAGCAAATGAAGGAGCAATGGCAGCGCCTGCGTCATATACCAGCTCTCCATGAACACGCCTTTCCCTTGAATCCAGATGATGGGCTGCAGCACAGGGGGCAGCAGCAAGAACCATGCGAGAGTCCGTTGTGCCGGATTCCGGAGTGCCAGGACGCCCGCCCACAGCCCAAAAACGCACAGGATAAAGCTGGACACGACTGCGGTTACCTCCACCGTGTAGTTGAGGCCGGCCAAGCCAAAAACGGCCTGGGAAACCACAACGCCCGCCATGGCCAACCTTCCTTGGGCTGATCGCTCCGGGAGGCCCGCGACGGCCAACAGCAGGAACCCGATAGGAGCCAACAGCCCATAAAGGACCCGAAGAACGATGTCGCCGCCGTTGTCCTGCCAGAACTCGACGTCGAACCACATGAAGAACACCGCGAAGCACGCTCCCACGCCGCCTGCAACAGCCAGCGCGGCGCCGCCCCACGCCAACGGCGTCCACAGCAGCGGCTCCGGCCCGCCTCCGGGGTCGGGTGCTGAAACGCCAGCGCCCGACGCCGGGACGCCGTCGGGTGCCTCAGCTTTGGTTTCGTCCGGGGTTGGGTCAGGGGCCGGACGTGCTTCGAGGCCGGTAGTTGGGGCGGGGTTCGTGCGGGAGCGTTCCCTGGCGCCAGTCCCAGGGCCGGGACTTTGGTCCGCGGCGACGGTGTGTGCCGGCGTCGGTTTCCGTAGTGGCCGCAACGGTGGATCGGCCGCTGTGTAGGAGCCATGTGGTGTCTCATCTTCAGTGGCCCCGGCAACCACAGGCACCTCAGCCGGGGGTGGCTCCTTGGGCCTGGCCTTCTCGATTTCTGCCCGCGCTGCCGTGGCGAGTCCGTCGGGATCCGTTGCGCCGGCGTCCACGGCTGCCAACTCATCCGAGACGTCCAGCACCGCCTCCCACGAGCCGAGGGAGGAGTGATAGCGCAGCTCGCCCTGCAGGTCCGAGACCCGTTGCCGGCGTTCGGAGTCCTGCCTCCGGGCCGCGGCTTCTGGGTACGCGGGGTCGTCCTGGACCACGGCGAAGCCATCTGCCGCAGCCAACCAATCGCCCGCTTCTTCAGCTTCAAGCGCTTCGCTGTACGTCCGGGCCAACTCAAGCCGGTGCCGCGCGTTGTCCTTCAAGGCTGTGGCGTCGCGATATCCGGGTTCCAGTGTCAGGAGGTCTTCGAACAGCTCTACGGCCTGCTCGAAGCGCCGTGCCCGCAGTTCCGCCGATGCCTGAACATACAACGCACGCAGTTGGGCGCGTTTCATGGCCTGCGCAGCACCGCTTCCGGAACCACCGGCAAATCCCGGTAGGACTGCCGCCCGACCGCCCGCCGGGGTGACCGCCGTCGAACCCGCAGCCTGGCCACCCGCTGATGTTGCCGCCGTCGTGCCGGTAGCAAAACCAGTGCCCGCAACCGAACCTGTCCCGTCAACGAAACCGGGCGCGCGGGGCGTTCCCTTCAAGGTGAACAGTTGGGTGGAGCCGCCGCGGACGTAGAGGGCAGGGGTGACCCACTCCAGGGTGCCGTCCGGGCTGGCCATGACCGAGATCCTGCCGATCCGTGCTGCCTCGTCCACTGTGCGGCCGTTTGCGATGGCGGCGTAGAAACCGTGGGCGAAGGCGATTGCGGCGTAGTCGCTGATGGCGAACTGCATTGCTGCCACGGCTCCGATGCCGCTCCGGACCAAGGCCGACGCGGTGCCTGAGAAGAGGTCTGACTGCCCCATTTCGCCGGAGGAACACGAGTTCAGCACCACCAACCGGGGACGGGGTGCGGCGACGCTGAGCAGGGCCATGAGTCGGACGGCACGGACCATCGCGGCCCTGCCATCCGGCCCCACCAGCGCTATCCGGCCTTCGTCGGTACGGGAGTCGTAGTCGCCGTGTCCCACGAAATGGACCACATGCCAGGGGCCGGTTAGCAGCATGGACTGCACGTCATCCCAAGTGCCGCTCTTTGCCCAAACCAGCTCCACCCGGCCTTCGGAGACCGGACCGGCAAGAGCCCGGCCCAAGTGGTCCTTCTCCGCATCGACGTCCAAAGTGGGCAGGTCCCGGGGTGAGGCCACGATCCCGAGGATGCGCAACGGAGGCGCCACATCCAAGGGGTTCAGGTTGTAATCGGGGGCGGGGACGTGCCGGAGCAGGGGCTCGGTCTGGCAGAGGTACGTTTCGGTTTCCGGATCGAACAGGGTCTCCCAAGGCATGGTGGCCAGTTCCGGGGCTGCCAGTCGCAGGACAACCCTCAGTTGCTGGCCGGCGTGTTGCGCCGCACCCAGGCTTGCCCGGTACGTGCCGTAGACCTCGCGGGTGAACAGCGCCTGGAACAGCTCCTGGCCAACCTCGCGGACGGCCATCTCGGCCACGGGCATGGTCCTGCGGGCGGCAACAGCGGAAGCAAGTACGGTGGCCTCCAGTTGGGGGAGCCGGTCCAGGATGCCGTCCACGTCAAGGGTGAATGCCCCCGAAGCGTGGCCTCCCGCCGGGGCACGGACCACGTGCACCGTATATTCGCCGCGTGCGGAGCCGGTATCAATTTCCAGCTCGATGTCACAGTCCATCGCGGATCCCTTGTGCAGAGGGCAATCCGCCGCACATCCAGTGAGTCGGGAGTGCCCCTAGGAATAGATTGGCCCTAAGCCCGCCCCGCCACAAGAGCCCGTAGGCCGGGACCCTTGTAGACGCAACTGCCCCGGCCTACGGTTAATTCGAAGGAAGGCGGTCTGCGATGGAAATTTACATGTGGTGGCTCGATCTGCACTTGGACAGCAAGGAATGGCTGCGCGAAAACCTGCGTGCCGACGAACTTCCGCTGCAAGTGCTGCAGCATATTGCCGAAGCCGGCGGACCCCACCGGGACAAGGTCAGCGGTGTGCTGACCGTCGCCGATTGGGACTTCATTGAGACGCAGTCGGAGTTCGTGGACTGACGAGGCTGCTTAGCCGGCCGGTTTCCATCCCAGGGCCGGTCCCAGCTTGCCCGCGATGTCGGTGAGGATCTGTACATAGTCCTCCTGGTCAAAGCTGAAGGGCAGCGCGAAGGCAACCTCGTCGACTTCCTGGAATCCCTGATGGGCGTAGAGCTGCTCGGCGATGTCATCGCTGGTACCGATGATGTCCTGGGCGAACATCATGCGCTTCGGTCCTTGGGGTGTGCGTGTGCGTGGTGTGCGTTCGTCCACGTACCGCTGGTACTTCTGCCGCTGGGCCGGTGATGCCGAATCCGTGGGAATTACCACCAGGCCCTGCGATACCCGGGCAGTGTTCCCTGCCAGGGCGGAGGCCGCGCGGTAAGCGCGGATCTGTGACTGTTGGACCCCGGCGAAATCCGGCTCCTGGTCCTTGTCGGGGAAGATGACGCTGCTGGAGAGCAGATTGAAGCCGTTTTCTCCGGCCCACATGGCCGATTTCATGCTTGCCGCCCCATACCAAAGACGCGAACGAAGCCCGGCGGAGTGCGGCTCCACGCGGTTGGAGAATTCCTCCACTACGCCTTGCTTCCCGGAGAAGTCCCGCACTTTTTCGCCGGCTATCAGACGGGCAAGCCGGTCCACCCGTGCGTAGCTGAAGTCCTCCACGTCAGCGGTGTCCGGATAGAGCTCATGTTTCACAGTGTCGAAGTTCATGGGTTCGCCGACGCTCAGCCCCGGGTTGATCCGCCCACCGGAGAGCAGGTCCACGGTGGCCAGATCTTCGGCCAGCCGCAAGGGGTTTTCCCAACCCAACGGCGTCACGGCGGTGCCGAGCTCAATCCTGGAGGTGCGCTGGCTTGCCGCGGCCATGACCGCAACAGGTGAGGAGATCCCGAACTGCAGGTGGCGGTGCCGCAGCCAGGCGCTGTCGAACCCCAGCCGCTCGCCGAGCTCGATGATCTCCAACGTCGATTGGTGCCCGGCGGCTGGGTCAGCTGGATCGAACAGGCCGATAGTGAGGAAACCAAGCTTGCGCAGGGGGTGTTCGGGGATGGGCATGGGCTTCCTTCACGGTCGGGCGGCGGCTACTGCCCAGAATAGGCTGCGGTCCCGGGGGCGACGGCGGGACGTTACCTTTTGTGATGGAGGACTGCTTCTGGTGCCAGGACTACGCGCAGCTGGCGGCCGGGCGGGCTGCCGCGACGATGACCTGGGCGGCAGTGTCCGGGCGCAGTGACGGGCTTTCCGGAGCCTGGGCTGCGACCCGCGCAGGCCGCTGCTTGGCCCGCATCCGGAGAAGAGCCACTGCCGAGATCAGGAACCAGGCGACATTCGTCACGACGGAGGGCCAGGCTCCATGGAGCGTGCCATTGACGATGAACGCGCATGAACCAAAAAGATTGACCGTCTGGAAGGTGCTGCCCGCCTGCAACCAGCCCAGTGACACTCCCATGTAGCCGCCGAGCATTGCCACTGCGCCGGCCCAGCCGGTGATTTCGAACAGCATTTCCATGGGAGTCCTTTCATGATTTTGGGCACTCGGATGAAGCCGGCGGGCGGCGTGTAGTCCGGAGTGGAGGCTTGATTCGGTAGTCGGTGTTGGGCGACGGAATCGTGCTTTTGAGTCAATATTGAGTGAGTAAGCCGTTTAGTTCAATTGCAATATTCTGAAGCCCGTGTTTAGGAGCGCTTAACATGGATATGGACCCGCGTCGACTGCTGGTTCTTCTCGCTGTTGCCCGTACCGGCGGCGTCCTCGCGGCAGCTGATGAACTGCGGATTACGCCCTCCGCGGTGTCGCAGCAGCTCAGCAAACTCGAGAACGAGGCAGGGCAGGCGCTACTCCTGCGAACCCCTAAAGGCTCAGTGCTCACACCCGCAGGCCTGGCCATGGCCGAGGCGGGGGAAGAGATAGAACGAGCCCTCAACGTGGCCCGCGCCCGGATGCAAAGCGAGGTCAACATCGCAGGTGTTGTGCGCGTGGGCGGATTCACCAGTTTCATGCGGACAGTGGTGATCCCGCGTCTTCCGGAGTGGCGCAACCAATACCCCCAGTTGCAGATTCAGATCGTGGAGGATTCCTATCCCGCGCTGATGCGGCTGCTCCGCCAACGCCAGCTCGATGCTGTGGTGATTGAACAGGACTCGACGGCGGCCGAGCAGCATCCGATGGCGGCCGGAATGGTGCAGGAACCCCTGCTGGACGAACCATGGAAGCTCGTGGTGCCCACAGGAACCCTGCTGGGCACGGACAACATCGACCTGACCCGTTTGCACTTGCCGTGGCTGGGAGTCGAGCCGTCAGCAGCCAACACAGCAGTGCTCGGGCGTCTCCGCCACTCGACGGGTGCCCGGATTGAGACTGTTCATCAGTACCACGACACACTCACCGCGCTGGCACTCGTCGCTGCCGGCGAGGGGGTTGCCATCGTGCCCACCTTGGCGCTCACCGGCGTGGTCCATGACCAAGTGGACATCCTGGACGTTCCCGGTTTGGGGACCCGGCACATCGCCTTGCGACGCTTCGACCGGCGAAGGGCGGCGAGCCTGCCCGTGGACACGGTGGCCCGGCTGCTCCGGGAGTCTGCGGCGGCGTTCGACACCCGCTCGGGCTCCTGACCTGCCGCGCCTTTCGCAGGCAGGGCAGGTCAGGCAGCCGGCGACTGCTTCAGGTTAGTTGAGGGCCGGGGTGTCAGTAGGGATCACTCCCGAGCCGTACAGGTCGGTGGCGAGGTCCTGCAGTGCACGCAGGGCCACGCGCTGGGTAAACGGGCCGTAGGACACGCGGGCCACACCCAGTTTCTGGAGCTCGGCAGCGGGCAGGGCTCCAGGTGCACCGATCACGGAGAGCTTCCCGTGACCGAGGCCTTCAACCAGCGGTTCGATGACTTCACGGGTCATGGCGCCTGGCACGAAAACCAGCGCAGCGCCGGCGTCCAGGAAGGCGCGTCCCCTGGCGATGGCGTCCTCGATGCTGTCTTTGATCGGCCGGTCCCCGCCCCGGGCGATCGCGTCGGTGCGTGCGTTCAGCTGGAACTGGATGCCTTCGTCGGCGGCTGCCGACATGATCGACTGCACGCGGGCCACGGCCTCGTCGAAGGGCCGAAGCCGGTCTTCGACGTTGGCACCAACTACGCCGATCCCCATCGCCCGGCGGATGGTCTCGGCCGGGTTGTCGTAGCCATCGTCCAGGTCGGCAGTGACCGGGTGATCCACCGCGTCGACGATGCGTTTCACGCCGTCCAGTGCGACGTCCAAGGGCATGGTTCCGTCGGCATAGCCAAAGGCTGCAGCAATCGAATGCCCCGCAGTGGCAATGGCCTTCGTCTCAGGCAGTGCTGCAATTGTCCGGGCACTGATGGCGTCCCACACATTGACCACACTCAGGATTTCCGGTGCCTCATGCAGGGCTTTGAGCTGCTGTGCACGGGCGTTGATATTTGCGTCAGTCATCGTCGTTCTCCGTCGTCGTTGTTCTCCGTGATCCACGGGTGGGAACCAGTCTCACTTGCCCCCCACAGCCTAGGCATAACGTCGGGCCATGGAAACAGCCTGGGGGGTGAGGCGCGACGCCCTGCATCGTGTGCCCATGTACTACGTATCGGTGGAAACTACGACGTCGGGTGGCCGGCTTCTGCCGCTGGTTCCGTTTCCGCCGGCTCTGCGCCTACGACCCTGTTCCGGCCCTGGGCTTTCGCACTGTAAAGGGCGGCATCTGCCACGTTGATCATGAAGGCCAGGTCCGGAACGTCGGTGCTTGTCGAGGTGACGCCGTAGCTGACTGTTGGGAACGGCAAGCCATCCGGGCCCTGCATCGCCGATAGGCGGCTACTGATTTCTGAAGCGATGACCTCAGCCCGTTGTTGGGTAGCTCCAGGCAGGAACAGGATGAATTCCTCCCCACCGTATCGGGCCACGAGATCCGTCGACCTGACCGAGGCAGTGCAGGCTGTGGCGAAGGCGCGGAGGGCCGCGTCACCGGCCGAGTGCCCGTGTTCATCATTGACGGCCTTGAAATGGTCCAGGTCGGCCAGGACCAGGGCCGCACCGTGATGGGACGCAGGGCCCGCCAACTGCCGGGAGGCCAGCTCCAGGAAAGCACCCCTGTTGAGCAACCCGGTCAGGTGATCACGATCCGCCCGTTCCCGGAGGCGTTTGATCAACTGCTTGTTGCTGAGCGTATTCATGGTGGAGGACACGGCCACCAGCAGCATCAAATGCATCAGGGCAGCCGGCGCATAGCCAAAGAAGGTCCGGAAAACCTCGTTGCCCGGTCCGGCCAGAACGAAGGTCACTGCCCGGAACAGGTAGTACAAGGCCGTCAGCCCGGCGACGATGGACAGGAATTTGGTGATCCTGGACCGGGCAGGTTTCGCGAACCACAGTTCCATCGCTGCCAACGTGATTCCCAGCGTCGTCAGGCACAGGTACACCAAGCCGCCGGACCACACGCTGTTTCCCGGATCGTCCAGAACGGATGCAAAGCCGCTGAGAAGGGGAGCCGGCAACAGCAGCCACGCGCTTGCCCGGCGGTCGCGGAGGGTGCGTGCCCCCGCCCAGACACAGAATGTCCCCGCGACAACAAGGGTCTTGCCGGCGGGATTGGCCCACAGCTGGGCGGCCGTACCGTTCAGCAGGAAGGCTGCATTGCCAACGAAAAAGAGGCACAGGGCTACCCGCCACCACTCGGCGTAGGGCGAGCGTCTCCGTTGGGACGAGGCACAGGAAATGACGATCAAGGTCAGAGTGACCAGGCCGAGGACGATCCTGACGGAGAAGGGGTCCAGGACTATGGCTCCCTCTTGAACTGATTGTGCAATCATGGCGCTGCGCCGCTAACTTCCGAGCACCAAATATCCCTCATTTGTTACCCTCGAATGATCGCTATCTCCGTGCTTCACTTAATCCCCCGCATTTGTTGCTCAACTGGCTTTTGGCCACAAAGCCAACAGTCAAGCATGTTTTCTCACTTTAGTGAATAGGGATCAGTGAGGGGAATCCGAACCCGGAGGAATCCGAACCCGGACGTGAGCCACGTTTGTTCGGCGTTGGGCGCTGCCTCGCGGGTCAGCGCCCGTTCGGGGACGCCCTGCACTGGCTCTTGTTTGCGGCTGATTTCACGGGGCCTTCTAAGGTTCCGCGGGCCTTTTAATGCGGACCGCTGCCATGCCTGCAATGCTGCCTGCGGCCGAAATAAAAAACACGAGAACCAGCGAAGGGCCCAGCAGTCGAGGAAACAGCAGATTTTCCCAGGCACGCCAATAACGGAATCGATACTGATTTATCGGCGATGGAATATGCCGGCCGCCGTCCCGCAAAATCGGCCAGTATCCCACCCTTGCCACCCACCCGCCCTGATGGTTCGATGGGACTCATGGCAACCGCAGATACCGCAGAGAGCTATGTCTTAGCGATCGGGACCAAGAAAGGCCTGTGGCTGGCTACCAGCCCGGACCGCAAGGAATGGTCCCTCTCCGGCCCGCACTTCCTGATGAGCGAGATACCCAGCATCGGGATAGACACGCGGGACGGCAAAACCAGGATCATGGTGGGTGTGCGATCAGAGCATTGGGGCCCCACCGTGGCCCACTCCGACGACCTTGGGGCCACCTGGACCGAGCCTGAGCTAGGCGCCATCAAATTCCCGGACGGCACCGACGCCGCCTTGGAACGCATCTGGCAGATCCACCCCGACGCCGACTCCCGCCCCGGCGTCGTTTGGGCTGGTTGCGAACCGATTTCCGTGTGGAAATCCACCGACGGCGGCGAGCACTTTGAGCTCAACCGCGGGCTGTGGGACCACCCGCATCGCAGCGAATGGGGCGCCGGCTATGGTGGCGCGGCTGCGCACTCGATCGTGGTTGATCCGTCCGGCGAAAAGGTCCACATCGCCATGAGCACTGGCGGCGTTTACAGATCGCTCGACGGCGGGACGTCCTGGGAGCCCCGCAACAAGGGAATCTCGGCCTACTTCATGCCCGATCCCAATCCGGAGTTCGGCCAGTGCGTTCACAAGATCGCAGCGGATGCCGCCGTCGAGGGCCGCTTGTATGCGCAGAACCATCACGGCGTGTACCGCACGGACGATAACGGTGAGAATTGGGATTCCATCGCGGAGGGGCTGCCGGCGGACTTTGGCTTCGTCATGCTGACGCATCCCCGCCGCGAGGGCACGGCTTGGGTCATTCCGTTGAAGGCCGATGGCGAACGCATCCCACCTGACAGCAAGCTCAGCGTGCACCGAACCAACGATGCAGGAAACTCGTGGACTGAACTGCACACGGGACTTCCGGACCACGAATACAACGCCGTCCTGCGCGATGCGGCGTCCGTAGACAAAGCCGAACCCGTTGGGGTGTATTTCGGAACCCGCGGCGGTGCCGTGTACGCCAGCGCCGACGAGGGCGGGACCTTTACTGAAGTGGCCTCGCACCTACCGGACGTACTGTGCGTGCGTGCCGCCGTCGTGGTTGGCAACGCCGCAGGCGTGGAAGCCCCGCTGGCTGCGGCGGAAGCCACTGTGATTGCCGAAGCCGCAGTGATAGTGGAGGAAGCGGCCCGGTCGATTGACCCCACTCCGGACGATCAATCCAGCGCCCCGGTACCTGGTTAGGTGCGTTGTGGCTGACTTTACGGTCCTGTTGCCTGGTGTCCTGCAGCCGCTCGTCGGCGGACAGTCCTATCTGACTGCGTCCGCCGACGGGGCTGTGACCGTGGGACAGTTGCTGGATTCTGTGACCGGAGATTATCCGGTGCTGGCCAGGCGTTTGCGTGATGAAACCGGGGCGCTCCGCCGTTTCGTGAATATTTACGTGAACGGTGATGAGGTCCGGCGTCTGAAGGGTCTTGATACGGAGGTCGCGGCCGGCCAGGAGGTCCTGATTGTCCAGTCCGTGGCCGGTGGCTGAGTGGGTTTTGGGGTCAAGCCGGTTCAGGCGACGCGCCAAACACTGCATTCGTCGGTATTGATGGCCTTCCTCATACCTGAGGCGTGATCCATGATCCAGACGACGCCGATTCCCGGCGCGGTTTCCTGGACCTGTCCGCGGCGGATGACCACGTCATCGTAGGCGGGTCCCACGGACAGGCGGGCTTCGATCTCGTCTCCACGGTGGAGCTGGCTGATCGCGCGTATACGTGTTGTGTGTGTTGTGACTTCCTTCAACATTGTGGCCTCCTGGGCTGGAGCTTGTGCCTGCACTTGCCGGCTATTCCAGTGTGGCGGGCCAATGTTGCCACGGTATTTCGGGGCGGTTAGGGTCCGGTTAGCATTCCGGGTTGCTTGCATTTCCGGTGGCCCCGCCCCGCCTTCCGGGTGCACTGCGGCCGCGGCTGTAGCCTGATCTCGGTTCCTGAGACTCACAGGAACCAACAGGCTCCATCCCCGGGGAGATTCAATGGGTGTTTTGCGGCGATCGATCGCGTTGTCTACAGGCCTGGTGGTGTTTGCCGCGGGCCTGTTTTTCGTCCAGGCGCCGGCCACGGCCGTTCCCTTGCCGGGGCCGGACAATCCGAACGTCCAGTTCGTGGAAGGAACACCGCACTCGGAGCATACGTTCGAGACGCCTCCCGTCGACAACGCACCCAAGGGACAGGCCGACGTCGACTCCCTCCTCCGCGACGGGGCGCTGGCCGCCGGTCCGGGCGGAGATATCCGCGTCCGCCTGGTGACGGCCAAGCTGGCGGACAACACCAACCCGGTTTCGATGGCGGGTGCCGAGCAGGCCGTGGCTGCGACCAGCAGCTACTGGAAAGCGATGACGGCCAACAAGCTGTCCATGTCCGTTGCCAGCAAGGTGGCCGGGCACCAGTCCAAGGCGAAGTCCACGGACAGTTACAGCACCATCATGTCCACCATCACCAGCGAGCTGAAGTGGTCCGCGAGCCCTTACACGGCGTTGGTGATCTTCGTTCCCACGGCCACGCTGTCCGGGAATGCGCTGGGCGCCGGCTACAGCAGCGGCAGCTACAGTGGTCGCGTCCTGATGCCGCAGATCAGCAACTTCTCCAACAATGTGATGAGCCACGAATTCGGTCACGTGATCGGCTTGATGCACGCCGATGCGCTGCAGTGCCGCAGCGGTGCTTCCGACGTTGGGGTGGACAGCAACGGGCGTTTCACCGACTCTTCCTGCTACATCCGCGAGTACGGCGACACCACGGACATCATGGGTGCAGCGCAGTACGCCTCGCCCGTGGTGAGTTCCACGCTGTGGGACTTCGCCGGGCTGGGACGCGGCGACGAAATCCGAGACGTGGGCGTTGCCGCGGGGGTCAAGAGCTACACCCTCAAGCCATGGGGCGGCACTGAGGCGCAGCGGGCCATCAAGTTCACGGATCCCATCAGCCGCGAGGTCTATTACCTGGAACTTCGGCAACCGGTGGGCTACGACAACTACCTCTCGGCATCGACGCAGAGCGGTAACAAGGGCGTCAAAATCGTCCAGCGCGGCGGGGCCACCATTGCCTCGTCACTGATCCTCATGCCGTCGACCGTTCCGTTCACTGAGCCCTACTACGCAAAGAACCACGCGTGGCAGGCCGGCAGCACGTTCACCACCTACACGGGTACCAAGGTGACCATCAATTCCGTCTCGTCGACCTCGGCGACGGTCACCATCAACGCCGATCCCAAGCTCAAGACGCGAATGCGGTTCTCAGCAGGTGATTTCGACGGCGACAAACTCGCCGATGTCATTTCCCGCGAAGCCGACGGCTCCTTGCTTCTTTTCGCGGGCCTGCCCGGGAACCGCCTGGAGGATTCGGTGCGGATCGGCTCCGGCTGGGATATTTTCAACGCAGTGCTGGGCACTTCCGATTTCACTGGGGATGGCTTTGCGGACATTCTGGCACGCAGCAGCGACGGTGCCCTGTGGCTCTACCCGGGCAACGGGAAGGGCGGATTCCTGCCCAGAAGCCAGGTTGGCATCGGATGGCAGGGCTTCACCCAGTTAGTAGCTCCGGGTGACTTCAACGGCGATGGTCGCGCGGACGTGATCGCCTCCGATACGGACGGTCGCCTGTGGCTCTACCCGGGCAACGGCTCGGGTGGTTTCCTTGCCAGGGTGCTGGCCGGCCAGGGCTGGGATTCGTTCAACAGCCTCGCCCCTGCCGGTTCCTTCGGTGGCGGGTCCGGCGGGCTCCTTGCCCGCGCTGCTGACGGCACGCTCTATGTCTACCCCGGCGATGGTGGGGGCGGCTTCCTGCCGCGTGCCGCCGTCGGAAGTGGTTGGAACGGCGCCGGCGACATCGTCGGCGGGCAGGACCTGACGGGCGATCAGCGTGCTGACGTCCTCGCGGGTGCGTCCATGATCCTGTACCCGGGTGACGGTGCCGGCTTCGCGGACCGCCTGGCAATTGGAACCGGCTGGAACCAATTCAGCCAAGTGTGGGAGGCGGGGGATTTCGACGGCGATGCTGTCGCTGACGTCCTGGCGCGTGGCACCAATGGCGTCCTGTGGCTCTACCCAGGCAACGGGTCGGGTGGCTTCCTGCCGCGCGTGCAGCTCGGGACGGGCTGGAACGTCTTCACGGCGGTACTCAGTGCCGGGGATTTCGACGGCGATAAGCACCCGGATCTCGTGGCGAGGGCCTCCGATGGGACGCTGTGGCTTTATCCAACCGACGGGAAGGGACAATTCCTGGCCCGCAAGCAGATCGGGACGGGCTGGCAAGGGTTCACAGAACTGCTGGCACCCGGCGATTTTTCGGGTGATGGCCGCGCCGATATTTTGGCGAGGGCCGCTGACGGCAGCATGTGGTTGTACCCGGGCAACGGTGCGGGCGGATTCCAGCCGTGGCGACAGATCGGTACCGGCTGGAACATCTTCAATGCGGTGATGCAGGGCAGCGACTTCAACGGCGATGGCAGGGAAGACGTGCTGGCTCGGGGGACTGACGGCGCACTTTGGCTCTACCCGGGCAACGGCAGCGGAGGTTTCCTCGCCCGGCAGTACCTGGGCTCGGGCTGGAACATGTTCACCACCTTCGCGGCCATCGGCAACGCGTTTACCGGTACAGGCGATCCGTCCCTGGTGGGCGTCGCAGGGGACGGGACGTTGTTGATGTACTCCGGGACGGGCCGGGGCGCGTTCAAACCGGTGGCGCTGAACCCGCGGTAGCTATCTGTCGTAGCTGAGACACGGATTCCATTTCTGTCGGAGGCGAACGTTAGCATTGCCGTATTCGCTGCGATGAGGACGGCGATCCACTCTTGATCTTGGGGGAATCCGTGTCTTTTTTGAGGATCCGGCGTTGGCGTGTGGCTGTCCTGGCGATGATGGCAACACTGCTTGCTTCGTTGGTGTTGGGAATGGTTCCGGCGCACGCCATTGGCTCGGGCCAAAGGACGGTTCCGGCGGAGACGGATACGCTCAGCAGCACGACGGGCGGTTCGATCAGCGGAACCATTTCCGTCCGTTCGGGAGTGGACCTGGGCGAGGTGGCCGTTTGGGCCATCAATCTCTATAACCCGTCCTCCACCGTTCCGATGGGAACGGTGAACCGCGATGGTACGTACACAATTCCTGGCGTGCCGGCGGGGGAGTACAAGATCTATTTCCATTCCAGCCAGGCCGCGTGGTTTCCCGAGGAAATCTACGGCGGCTCAAACTTCGACACCTTTGTTCCCGTGCTGGTCAATGAGGGGCAGCCTGTCACCGGAATTGACCTGCGTATGGGTGGCGGCCGGATCCAAGGCAGGGTCGACATGCCCTTCCACGTCGACACGAATACGGTGAAAGTGGAGGCCATCGACGCCTCGGGCGGTGTCGCAGCATCCGAATACCCAGACTCCACCGGCAACTATGATCTCCGGGGCCTCCCCAGCGGAGACTACAAAATTCGAGTCACCGGGGGTGTCCTGCCCGCTTGGTATGGCGGTGGCGCGTCTTTCGCTGAAGCAGAAACTGTCTCCATCACAGGGGAACAGGACGTCTGGAACGCCACGATGACCGCTGACGCAGGAGCCAGCATCAGCGGGTATGTGGACGGGCCTTGGCCTTCGGCTGGAACCATAAGCCACCAGATTTCCGTGTGGGACCTGGACGGAAACGTCGTGAAGGAGATCATCGTAGGCCAGACCGGAACAAGCTACACGGTCAGTGGCCTGGCGCCGGGACAATACAAGCTCGGTTTGGACATCTTCACGGGGCGGAGGGCTTTCGAGGGGCAGTTCTACAGCGGAGTCCTTGAGCATGAGGGTGCTGACGCCGCGCAGGTCATCACACTCGCCGGAAATGAGGAAAAGACACGATTCGACTTCACTGCCACCAATGGTGGAACCATTACAGGGACGCTCCGCGACCAGCAAGCCCATCCTTTGCCGTTCTCGGTAGTAGAGGCTTACACGCGCGATAGTTCGCTAAGCACCCGAAAGGCTGTCACGGATGCCCAAGGACGCTACGAGATCACCGGGCTGACTACGGGTTCGTACCGTCTCCGGGGCAACACCACCAACGTCCGGTTGGCCGGCACCACCTTCTCCGGAAATGTGGCTGAAGAGCCGGAAGCGAAGGAGATTGCCGTGACCAGCGGCGCGCAGACAAGTGCCGACCTTACCTACTGGTCGCCCACGCGGTTCGCGGACATCGTTGAGGGGCAGCAGTTCGACCACCAGATCAGCTGGATGGCATCCACTGGTATCTCCAAGGGTTGGCCTGACGCTACGTACCGCCCCTTCCTTCCTGTGAACCGTGATGCCATGGCGGCGTTCCTTTATCGACTGGCAGGGCAACCCGCCTTCTCGCCCCCGGCTTCGTCGCCGTTCGTGGACGTTCCGACCACCAGCCAGTTCTACAAGGAAATTGCTTGGCTGGCGTCAACCAAGATCTCGGGTGGCTGGCCGGACCAGACGTTCCGGCCTTTGCAGCCTGTCAACCGGGATGCCATGGCCGCGTTCCTGTACCGCTTCTCCAAGGTCACGGACTTCGTTCCGCCAGCCGCTTCCCCGTTCGTGGATGTCCCGGCCAACGCCCAGTTCTACAAGGAGATCGCGTGGTTGGCGTCCACGGAGATCAGTACCGGCTGGGATGACCGCACTTTCCGGCCCCTGACGCCCGTCAATCGTGATGCCATGGCCGCCTTCATGTACAGGTTCAACGCGCAGGACAGTTAGACGCTCCTCTCAGGTGGCGCGGCGCGCTCCGTCCCAGTTGTCTCGGCCTGTCGCGTCTCAGGCACAGCGAAAAGCCCGGAATGTCAGGTGACATCCCGGGCTTTCCGTGCTCCAGACCAGACAAAGCGGGAGCGTCAGACTTAGGCGTGCTGGGCTTGCTTGTGAAGGCCGAGCTCTGCGGTGGGTGTCTTTGCGGACTCGCGGGCCGTCATCGCTGAGACGGCTGCGATCACACAGATGACTGCGGTGAAGATGGAGATCTGAACCCATCCGCCGGGCTTGGTTCCGCCCAGCGCGGTGACGATGGCCGGGGCGAAGCCTGCCATGAGGAAGCCGAGCTGCGTGCCGATGGCCAGACCGGAGAAGCGGACCTTGGTGCTGAACATTTCACCGTAGAAGGACGGCCATACTGCGTTTGCTGCGGCGTATCCGAAGGAGAAGAACACCACGGAGACGAGGAACATGAGCGGCACCATGCCCGACTCGAGGGTCAGCAGGAACACCGGAGTCATGATGGCGCTGGCGAAGGCTCCGTAGATGAAGACGGGCTTCCGGCCGATCTTGTCCGCGAGCATGCCGAACAGGGGCTGGGTTCCCAGGGCAACAACGTTTGCTGCGACCACCAGCCAGAGCGTGATGGTGCTGTTGACGCCGGCAACATCCTGGGCGTACTTGATGGCCAGGGTTCCAAAGACAGTGCTGACTGCGGCGATGAAGGCGCAGCAGACCACGCGGAGAACATCGCGCCAGTGCAGCCGCAGGAGATCGGCAACGGGGAGCTTGGAGATCTCATTGTTCTTCTTGGCTTCCGCGAAGGCCGGCGGCTCGTGGAGGGTGCGGCGGATGAAGAAGGCCACCAGGACAACCACTGCGCTGAGCCAGAACGGAATGCGCCAGCCGATGCCGTACTTGATCTCATCCGGCAGTGCCACCACAGGGATGAACACCAGTGCCGCCAGGATTTGGCCACCCTGGGTGCCGGTAAGGGTCCAGGAGGTGAAGAAGGAGCGGCGGTTGTCCGGGGCGTGTTCAAGGGTCATGGAGGAAGCGCCGGCTTGCTCGCCGGCCGCGGAAAGACCTTGGCAAAGACGGGCAAGGACCAGCAGGACGGGCGCCCACCAGCCAATGGTCTTGAAGTCCGGGAGGCAGCCGATGACGAACGTGGCTGCGCCCATCAGGACCAGCGTGAACATCAGGACCTTCTGCCGGCCAATACGGTCGCCGAAGTGACCCAGAATCACGGCACCGACGGGCCGGGCAACATAGGCGAAGCCGAAGGTTGCGAAGGACATGATGGCCGCGTTGGCGTCGGCCGATGGGAAGAAGACGTGGGGGAAGATCAGGGCCGCGGCAGAACCGAAGATGAAGAAGTCGTAGTACTCGACGGCGCTGCCAAGGAAGCTGGCAAGCGCGGCTTTCTTGGGTGTTCCGGTGGTTGTTTCAGTGCCTGGCGTCGCTGACGGCATTGTTTGGCTCATGGGAGGTTCCTTCTGTGACGACGATGTCGCGGATCTAGCTTCAAAGGGAAGACCAGAACGAGGTGCGGCCGGATCATCCCGAAAGTAACCACATGGTGAGAGCTACTTGTGCAATACAGCAATACTGGCTGTGAGTGGGGTCACTTGTCAAGAGATGTCACCACCATCTAGAAATAGCTCTCACTATGTGAGAGCATCGAGCTATGAGTGTGAAAGAGGACACAAAGACCGACATGGTCGGCAAAGCCCTAAGCCTTTTGGTACTTCTGGGCAATGAACCGCGGGGTGCAAGTGCGGCTGACCTGGCCAGGAGCGCCAGCCTGCCGTTCAGCACCACCTATCGCCTGCTGGGCTCGCTGACGCGCGACGGCTTTGTGGATTACGAGCCTGATGGCCGCCGCTACCACCTGGGATTGCGCGTGTTCCAGCTCGGTCAGAGGGTTTCCAATCATCACGGTTTCGCCGCCACTGCCTTGCCGGTCCTGCAGCGCGTTACCGAGCGCACGCATGAGGCCACCATCCTGTCCGTCCGCGACGGCAACCATCATCTGACGGTCAATAAGGTGGATGGCCCCAAGACCTTCCGCGTCACCAGCGATCCCGGCCATCTGGGTGCACTGCACACGACGTCGGTAGGCAAGGCCATTGTGGCGTTCGAAGAAGAGATCGAGCGGAAGCGCCTCCTGGAGGAGCTGCCCCTGGATCCACTCACGGAACATTCCATCACTGACCGCGACGCGTTCCGGGCGGAGATCGAGCAGGTACGCCGGCAGGGCTACGCGGTGATGGATGAGGAGAACGAGATTGGCATGCGTGCTGTTGCTGTGCCGGTTCTGAACTCCCAGGGCCACGCCTTCGCCTCCGTGGCCGTCGCTGTGCCCGTCTTCCGCCTGACCCTGGAGGAACTCATCGCCCACGTTCCCACTCTGCAGGAGGCTGCGGCGGAACTCGCGGCCCGCCTGCCCCAGCGCTGACCCAACTGAGTCGCAGTTAAAGCCGTTTTAGGGCCTCATAACGCCTTGAGCTGCGACTTGAGAGGGTGCGCTCCCAGCAAATGTTCGCGATAAGAACATGCGTGCGGAATATGAACACTTGTAGTAATCTAAATAACACCCGGTCAGGCGGCGCCCCAGAAAAGCGCAAGAAGCCCGCGGTGCTGAAGTCAAAGGAGCTTTAGGATGAGCAACCGAGCCGAGTCCGTTCTGGTGGGCCTCATAGGCGAAGGCGTCATGCCCTCGCTCACGCCGCCCATGCACGAACGTGAAGCCGATGTGCAGGGCCTTCGCTTGCTGTACCGCCCCATCGACCTGTTGGAACTCGCGTTGCCGGCCACCGCCGTCGGTGATCTCCTGACCGCAGCACAGCGCATGGGCTTCAACGGCCTGAACATCACCCACCCGTGCAAGCAGCTGGTGCTTGGGCACCTTGATGAAATTTCCGACGACGCCCGTCGCCTGGGTGCCGTCAATACGGTCCTCATCCAGGACGGTCGGCTGATCGGCCACAACACGGACTTCTCCGGCTTCGGCGCGGCGCTCGCCACAGGGCTGCCGGCCGCGAAGCTGGACCGCGTGGTCCAGCTCGGTGCAGGCGGTGCCGGCTCCGCCGTTGCGTACGCGCTGCTCAAGGCCGGCGTCAGCACGCTGGACCTCGTGGACATGGATCCCGCCCGCGCCGCAGAACGTGCCTCCGAACTCGGCGGGCTCTTCCCGGAAGCCACCGTCACGCCGCGGAGCACCAACGAGCTGAGCCAGGTCATGCCCCTCGCCGACGGCCTGGTGCACTGCACTCCCATCGGCATGGCGGCCCACCCGGGTCTTCCCTTGGACATCGAACAGCTGGAACCGCGCCACTGGGTGGCCGACATCGTCTACCGCCCCATCGAAACGCAACTGGTCCGCGAAGCACGCGCCAAGGGCTGCGATGTCCTGGACGGTGGTCGCATGGCAGTCGGCCAGGCGGCGGATGCCTTCCAGCTCATCACCGGGCGCGAAGCCAACCGCGAACGCATGCGGGCGCACTTCCTGGAACTGATCGCCGTGGAAGACGCCGCGGCCGCGCTGGCCCCCGAGCTGACGAAGGCGGGCCACTGATGCGCACCGGAATCGCCACGGTCTGCCTGTCCGGCACGCTGAAGGAGAAGATGCAGGCCTGCGCGATTGCGGGATTCGACGGCATCGAGATCTTCGAGCAAGACCTCGTCACGTCCCCGCACAGTCCGGAGGAAGTCCGGAGCATGGCTGCAGATCTTGGCTTGGGCCTTGATCTTTACCAGCCGTTCCGGGATTTCGACGGCGTCACTCCGGACCTGCTGAAGGCCAACCTTCGCCGGGCGGAGGCCAAGTTCAAGCTCATGTCCCGCCTGGGCATGGACACCATCCTGGTGTGCTCCAACGTAGCCACGGCAACAATCGACGACGACGAACTCCGCGCTTCCCAGCTGGCCGAACTCGCCGGGCTGGCCGGGGATCACGGCGTCAAGGTCGCCTACGAAGCGCTGGCCTGGGGCAAGTACGTCAACGACTACGAGCACGCGTACCGCCTGGTGGAAATGGTGGACCACCCCAACCTGGGCACGTGCCTGGACTCCTTCCACATCCTGTCCCGCGACTGGGACACTGCGCCCATTGAGGACATCAACGCGGAGAAGATCTTCTTCGTCCAGGTTGCAGACGCCCCCAAGCTCTCCATGGACGTGCTGTCCTGGAGCCGCCACTACCGCGTGTTCCCGGGCGAAGGCCAGTTCGAGCTCGCCAAGTTCATGGGCCACGTGGTCCGCGCGGGGTATACGGGCCCGGTGTCCCTGGAAGTCTTCAATGACGTTTTCCGGCAGTCCGACACCGAACGCACCGCCGTGGACGCCATGCGCTCCCTGATCTGGCTGGAGGAGCAGAGCGCCAAATGGCTCGCAAGCACCTCCAGTGAAACCGCCGCCGGCAACGGTAGCTCGTCCCGCCGTCGTTATCCCATGGAACTGGCCACGCTGCCCAAGGTGAACGAACCCGCCGGCTTCAACTTCGCCGAAGTCAAGGCTGACGACACCGCGCAGCTCGAGAAGCTCCTGGGCCAGCTCGGGTTCGGCTTCGAGGGCCGCCACCGCACCAAGGATGTCCAGCTGTGGACCATGGGCCAGGCCCGCGTGATCATCAACGAACAAGCGGCCTCGCATTCGGAACCGGCTATCGCCGCTTTGGGGTTCGACGTCGACTCTCCCGTGATTGCCTCCGCTCGCGCCCAGCAACTCAAGGCGCCCGTGGTGGCCCGCAAAGTCCAGGCAGACGAGGAAGTCTTCCAAGGCATCTCAGCCCCGGACTCCACCGAGATCTTCCTCTGCCAGGGCAGCCCGGACGGCACCGCGGCATGGACGCACGAGTTCGGCGAGGGCCTGGAACACTCCGCAGCGCAACGGAACGCGGTCATCGACCACGTCAACCTCGCCCAGCCGTGGCAGCACTTCGATGAAGCCGTCCTCTTCTACACCAGCGCTTTGGCCTTGGAACCGCAGCCGTTCGCGGAGGTTCCCAGCCCCAGCGGACTGGTTCGCTCGCAGGTCATGGAGACAAGCAACGGCGCGGTCAGGCTGGTCCTCAACCTTGCGCCCGCCCAGCAAGCCCAGGAAACAGCTCGCAAAACGTATCAGGAACACATCGCCTTCGCCGTGGACGACCTCGTGGCCACGGCCAGGTCAGCCCGCGACCGTGGCCTTGAGTTCCTGCAGATTCCGGCCAACTATTACGAGGACCTGGACGCCCGGTTCGATCTTGAACCCGGGTTCCTGGGCACCCTCAAGGAGCTCAACCTCCTGTATGACCGGGACGCCAACGGCGAATTCCTCCACTTCTACACCGCCACCGTGGGCAGTGTGTTCTTCGAAATGGTGGAACGTCGGGGCAGCTATGACGGTTATGGGGCGCCCAACGCCCCGGTGCGCCACGCCGTCCAATACGACTCGCTCCACCGGGTGTAACCCCGCCGCCGCCCCGCAAACAAAGAGAACCCATCAACCGAAAGGAGCCGGCCGTGCCGCAAGAACAGACAGCACAGGCGCTTGAATCCGAGGAACTCGTGCCAGCCGCTGAGCCTCACGCCGCGCATGATTCCAAGAAAGTGGAAACCCAGGCGGATCTCAGCGCTGAGATCAAGGGCATCGGGGATCGCTACGCCGAGGCCCTCAAGAACGGCAAAAGTCCCGAGACCATGCCGCGCCTGGACTACGCACCGTACCGCAGCAGCATCCTGCGCCACCCCACCAAGAGCCTGCACCACGCGGACCCGGAGACCATCGAGCTCTACTCACCGGCCTTCGGACACCAGGACGTGCACGCGCTGGAATCGGACTTGACCATCCAGCACAACGGGGAACCGCAGGGCGAGCGGATCATCGTCGCCGGCCGTGTCCTCGATGGCGACGGCCGCCCGGTGGCCGGTCAGCTCGTGGAGATCTGGCAGGCCAACGCATCCGGCCGCTACATCCACAAACGCGATCAGCACCCTGCACCGCTGGACCCGAACTTCACCGGCGTCGGCCGTTGCATCACGGGCGAGGACGGCTCGTACAGCTTCACCACCATCAAGCCCGGCGCGTACCCGTGGAAGAACCACCTGAACGCCTGGCGCCCGGCGCACATCCACTTCTCCATGTTCGGCTCGGAGTTCACACAGCGCATCGTCACCCAGATGTACTTCCCGGGCGACCAGCTCTTCCCGCTGGACCCCATCTACCAGTCGATCGTGGACCAGGACGCCCGCGACCGCCTGGTGGCGCAGTACGACCACGAGCTCACCAGCCCCGAATGGGCCCTCGGCTACAAGTGGGACATCATCCTGACCGGTTCCAAGCGGACCTGGACCGAAAACGAAGCATACGGCGACGCCGGGGACGAGGAGTAAGCGCATGAGCAAGCTGGCACCCACACCGGGCCAGACCGTAGGCCCTTTCTACGGCTACGCCCTTCCCTATGACAAGGACAACGAACTCCTGGCACCGGGCAGCCCCGGAAGCATCCGCCTCCAGGGCACCGTGTATGACGGCGCCGGAAACACCATTCCGGACGCCATCCTCGAGATCTGGCAGCCGGACTCCGAGGGCAACATCGTCCAGCGCACCGGCTCCCTGGTCCGCGACGGCTACACATTCACCGGTTGGGGCCGCGGCGCCGTTGGCAACTCCGGCGTGTACACCTTCACCACGGTCAACCCAGGGCCCACGGCTCCCGGCGCTGCGGCGTTCATCTCGGTAGCCGTCTTCGCCCGCGGCCTCATGAACCGCCTCTTCACCCGCGTGTACCTGCCGGAAAATGAGGAAGCACTGGCCAACGATCCCCTGCTGAGCTCCCTGGATCCGGAGCGCCGCAAGACGTTGATTGCACGCCGTGATGCCGATGGCGGCCTCACCTGGGACATCCGCCTGCAGGGCGGCGACGAGACCGTGTTCCTGGACTTCCAGCAGGACGGTTCGCTCGACATCACTACGGAAAACCAGGCATGACCGACGGCGACTTCGGCCTCCTTAGCCCCGTCTCGGCGTCGCCCGCTGTGGCGGCGCTGACGGGCGACCGTGCCGTGATCGCGGCAATTCTCGACGTCGAAGCCTCCTGGGCTGCCGTCCTCGAGGACGCGGGACTTGTCCCCGCCGGATCCGCCGCCGTGGTGGCCGAAGCCGCCGATGCCGGTTCCTACGACGTTCTTTCGGTAGCGGAGCGCGCCCAAGGCGGCGCCAACCCGGTGATCCCCCTTCTCGGGGATCTCCGGGCCCGCGTGAAGTCCTTGGATTCTGCAGGAATCGCCGGCAGGGCAGTCCACACCTCGCTGACCAGCCAGGACGTCCTGGACTCCGCCCTCATGCTGCTCGCCAGCCGCGCAATTGCTGCGCTGCTGGTCGACGTGAAAGGCACGACGACGGCGCTCGCCGCCTTGGCGGAACAGCATGCGGAGACGCTGTGCGTGGGCAGGAGCCTGACACAGCATGCGCTTCCGTATACCTTCGGGCTCAAGGCTGCGCAGTGGTTCCACGGTGTGGCCGCTGCGGCAGCCCGGTTGGGGTCCCTGGAACTGCCGGTGCAGTGTGGCGGAGCGGGTGGAACGTTGGCTTCGGCGACGAAGCTGACTGCGGGCACTGCCGCCACGGCGTTTACGCTTGCCGATGCATTGGCTGCTCAGCTGGGCCTTGCGCCAGCTCCCGCTCCCTGGCACACCAACCGCCTGGCCGTGACGGCCCTCGGCGATGGGCTCGCTGCCCTGATCGATTCCTGTGGCAAGATCGCCGCCGATCTCCTGTTCCTGAGCCGCCCGGAAATTGCCGAGCTCGGCGAACCGTTGGCTGCCGGCCGCGGAGTTTCCTCGGCCATGCCGCAGAAGCAGAATCCGGTGCTGTCAGTGCTGATCCGCAGTGCCGCATTGCAGGCGCCCGGACTCGCATCCCAGCTCCACCTCGCGGCGGCAACCTTCAACGACGAGCGACCCGACGGTGCCTGGCACAGCGAATGGCCGGCATTGCGCCAGCTGCTCGCCCTGGCATTGGGAGCCGCTGGACATCTTCGCGAGCTCACGGAGGGCCTCAGGGTCTTCCCCGAATCCATGCGCAGGAACCTGGAGATCTCGGGACCGCTGCTGCTCAGCGAGGGTGTGGCGGCCGCCGTCGCTCCGCTCCTGGGCGAGGACGGAAAGCAGAAGCTGCAGGCCGTCGTCGACGAAACCCTGAAGGCGCCCGCTGCGGAACAGTCCCGCATCTACACCAAGTTGCTGCGCGAAACCGTCCCCGCGGACAAACTCACGGACGCCGAACTCGAAGTACTGCTGGATCCCGCGAGCTACCTCGGCGAAGCCCAGGAGATCAGCCGACGGATCCTGGCCGCGTACCCGCAATTCACCGGAACCTCAACGAAGGGAGCCACTCGTGGCTAAGCCAACTGTCAAGGCCGTGCTGCTCTCCCCGCAACGCGAACTGGGAGCGAAGCCGCTCCTGCTGGTGGGCCCGTCGCTGGGCACCTCCACTATTCTCTGGACGGAAACCGCCGCCCTCCTGGGTGACGACTATGACGTCATCGGCTGGGACCTCCCCGGCCACGGCATCTCGCCGACCACCACCGAAGGTTTCGATGTCGCGGAACTGGCTGACGCCGTCGTCGACCTTGTTGACTCTGTCCTCCCGGGCGCGAACTTCCACTACGCGGGCGTCTCGCTGGGCGGGGCCACTGGCCTGCAGCTCGGAATCAAGCACGGCGACCGCCTCCGCAGCCTGTCCGTCCAGTGCAGCGGTGCCAAGCTCGGCACCCCCGAGGGCTGGCTGGAACGCGCCGAAACGGTTCGCACGCTGGGCACGCCTGTGATGATCCAAGGTTCCGCCGAGCGTTGGTTCGGCCCGGGGTTCATGGACCGCCAGCCGGAGATCAGCAGCCGACTCCTGCATGCCCTCCGCGATGCCGACCGCTTTGGTTACTCATTCTGCTGCGAAGCCCTTGCCGCCTTCGACGTCCGCGAGCACCTCGGCAGCATCACCGTGCCCACCCAGGTGATCGCCGGCGTAGCGGACGAGGTAGCGCCGCCGTCGATGGCTGAGGAGACTGCCGCCGCCATCCGCGCCGGCGGTTCCTACGCCGAGGCCGTGGCGCTCGACGGCGTCGGTCACCTCGCGCCCGCAGAGGCGCCCGCCGCAGTAGCGGAACTGATGCGCAACTTCATGAAGGAGAACGGACTGTGAGCCCTGTTTCTGAACACAATGGTGCCGTGCAGCCCGACGCAACTGCGCAGGACATTTACGACGCCGGCATGGTGGTCCGCCGTGAAGTACTGGGCGATGCCCATGTCGACCGGGCCAATGCCAACAAGGATTCCTTCACCGAGGACTACCAGGACATGATCACCAGGATCGCCTGGGGTGGCATCTGGACGCGGCCAGGCCTCAGCCGGCAGATGCGCTCCGCCGTCACCCTCACGGCGCTGGTGGCGCACGGTCACTGGGAGGAGCTCGCCATGCACGTCAGGGCTGCCCTCAACAACGGCCTGGGCAGGGACGAAATCAAGGAGATCCTGCTGCAGACCGCTATCTATTGCAGTGTTCCGTCGGCCAACTCGGCCTTCAAGACGGCCCAGAAAGTATTCGCCGAGATCGACGCGGCTTCCCCCTCCAACGAACCCAACTGATTTCCTCCCTAGTTGGGCAGATAGAAAGTGAAACCCATGAATCAGGCTTTTGTGTACGACGCCGTGCGCACGCCCTTTGGCAAGTTCGGCTCCGGCCTTGCAGCGGTCCGTCCCGATGACCTTGCCGCCCACGTGGTCCGTGAGTCCGTCAAGCGGGCGCCGGGATTGGATGTTGAGCGGATCGACGAGGTGGTGTTCGGCAACGCCAACGGTGCTGGCGAGGAAAACCGCAACGTTGCCCGCATGGCGACGCTGCTGGCTGGATTGCCCGTGTCGATTCCCGGCACCTCGGTCAACCGCCTGTGCGGCTCGTCCCTGGATGCGGCGATCATCGCTTCGCGCCAGATCAACGCCGGCGACGCCGACCTCATGCTCGTGGGTGGCGCCGAGTCCATGTCCCGTGCGCCGTGGGTGCTGCCGAAGACGTCCAAGCCGTACCCGGCCGGTGACATGACCTTGGCCTCCACCACGCTCGGTTGGCGCCTGGTGAACCCGGCCATGAACAAGGACTGGACCATTTCCCTGGGCGAGGCCACGGAACGGCTGCGCGAGAAGTACGGGATCACCCGGGAACGCCAGGACCAGTTTGCTGCGGATTCGCACAACCTGGCCGACGCTGCGTGGAACGAAGGCTTCTACGACAACCTTGTGTCGCAGGTGCCGGGCACCGACCTTGTCCGGGACGAGGGCATCCGTGCCGGTTCTTCCGCTGAGAAGCTTGCCGGGTTGAAGACCGTTTTCCGGGCCGAGTCTGACGCGTCCGACGGCGGCACGGTCACCGCCGGGAATGCCTCGCCTTTGTCTGATGGTGCTTCGGCGGCGTGGATCGGTTCGGAAGCTGCTTCCTCGATCCTCGGCATGGAGCCCCTCGCCCGCATCGCTGGCCGCGGTGCGCATGGCAACGACCCCCAGTTCTTCGGCTTCGCCCCGGTGGAGGCCGCGAACAAGGCCCTCGCGAAGGCGGGCATCGGCTGGGACCAGGTGGGCGCCGTCGAACTTAACGAAGCGTTCGCCGCGCAATCGCTGGCGTGCGTTGATGCGTGGGGGATCGACCTCGGAATCGTGAACCAGCACGGTGGCGCGATCGCCATGGGCCACCCGCTCGGTGCTTCCGGTACCCGCATCCTCGGCACGCTCGCCCGGTCCCTGCAGGCCTCCGGCCAGCGTTGGGGTGTCGCGGCGATCTGCATCGGCGTGGGCCAAGGCCTGGCCGTGGTGCTCGAAAACGTTACTGCCGGCGCGTCGGCATAGAAGGGTAAAGAGTCATGTTGAATTTCATTGACACTGTGGGCGAGGCTGTCGCCGGCATCAAGGACGGTTCCACCGTGATGATCGGCGGGTTCGGCAACGCCGGGCAGCCGTTCGAACTGATCGACGCCCTCATGGATTGCGGCGCAAAGGATCTCACCGTGGTCAACAACAACGCCGGCCAGGGCGACCAAGGCCTGGCGTTGCTGATCAAGGAAGGCCGGGTCCGCAAGATGATCTGCTCCTTCCCGCGGCAGTCCGATTCCTGGCACTTCGACGCCAAGTTCCACGCCGGTGAGATCGAGCTGGAACTGGTCCCGCAGGGCAACCTGGCCGAGCGCATCCGGGCCGCGGGCGCGGGTATTGGTGGATTCTTCACTCCGACCGGTTACGGCACCACGTTGGCTGAGGGCAAGGAAACCCGCATTATCGATGGACGGGGCCAGGTGTTCGAAACGCCGATCCACGCCGACGTCGCCCTCATCAAGGCACTCAAAGCCGACGGCAAGGGCAACCTCGTCTACCGCAAGACCGCCCGGAACTTCGGACCCATCATGGCCGCCGCTGCCAAGCACACCATCGTGCAGGTTTCGGAGATTGTGCCCACGGGTTCCCTGGACCCGGAGAACGTGGTGACACCCGGTATTTACGTCAACAGCGTGGTCCGCGTCGATTCTGCCGGAACAAAAGAACAGGTGGCCTGATCATGAGCACCGAAACCAGCATCCAGACCTCCGAGAAGCCGCTGGGCCGCGATGAGCTCGCCCAGTTGGTGGCCCGCGACATCGCCCCGGGTTCGTTCGTGAACCTGGGCATCGGCCAGCCGACGCTCGTGTCCAACTACCTCACCGAGGAACAGAACATCACGCTCCACACGGAGAACGGGATGCTCGGCATGGGCCCGGCCGCTGAATGCGAGGAGATTGACGGCGATCTCATCAACGCCGGCAAGATCCCCGTCACCGAACTGCCCGGAGCCTCGTACTTCCATCACGCCGACTCGTTCGCGATCATGCGCGGTGGGCACCTGGACATCTGCGTGCTCGGCGCCTTCCAGGTATCCGCCACCGGCGACCTCGCCAACTGGCACACCGGCGCCCCGGACGCGATCCCGGCCGTTGGTGGAGCCATGGACCTCGCAACGGGCGCCAAGGACGTTTTCGTGATGATGACGCTCCTGACACGTGAGGGCGTGTCCAAGCTGGTGGAGCAGTGCACCTACCCGTTGACCGGCGTCGGCTGCGTGACGCGCGTGTACACGGACAAAGCAGTGTTCCTCACAGGGCCCGACGGCGTCACCGTGCGGGAGACCTTCGGCTGCACCTTCGAGGAAATCCAGGAACTCGTGCCGCTGCCCCTGAAAAAGGCAGAGTAGGCCCCGCAAGTTTGGGCTCCTCGTTGCGAGGCCCGCTTTGCGCGTTATTTGGTGTACGTAGCCTGCAGAGTGGGCCCCGCAAGTTCGGGCTCCTCGTTGCGAGGCCCGCTTTGCGCGTTATTTGGTGTACGTAGCCTGCAGAGTAGGCCCCGCAAGTTTGGGCCCCGCAACGCACCCTAGGATTGGTATCCATGAGCGATTCCGCAGTTACCCCGCAGGCCAGCGACCAGTACGTTCAGTCGCTGGCCCGTGGGCTCGCAGTGATCCGGGCATTCGACGCGAACAACCCCGTGATGACACTTAGCGAAGTCGCTGCCCGCACGGACCTGACCCGCGCCACAGCACGGAGGTTCCTGCACACCTTGGTTGAGCTGGGCTACGTCCGCACCGACGGCAAGACCTTCGCCCTGACGGCCAAGGTGCTGCAGCTCGGGTACTCATACTTGTCGGCGTTGTCCTTGCCCCAGTTGGCCCAGCCGCACCTGGAGCAGCTCAGCTTGAAGCTGGGGGAGTCGACGTCCGCGGCGGTCTTGGACGGCCCGGACATCTTCTACGTGGCCCGCGTGGCCACGCGCCGGATCATGAACGTCGGGATCACCGTCGGCACGCGCTTCCCCGCGTATGCCACGTCCATGGGCCGCGTCCTGCTCGCCGGATTGCCGCAGGCCAAGCTGGAGGCTTACCTCACGACGGCGGAACTGACGCCGCTCACGCCGCGAACCGTCGCCAGCGTGCCCGACTTGAGGGCCGCCGTCGAACGCGTCCGTGCGCAAGGCTGGTGCCTGCTCGACCAAGAGCTCGAAATCGGGCTGATGTCCATCGCAGCCCCGGTGTGGAACCACAACAACGGCGACAACGTTGCGGCCATCAACGTCTCACTGCAGGCCCAAGCCGTCGCCGCGCAACCTGACCCGGAAAAGTACCTCGAGTCAGTGCGACAGGAAGTCGTGGCCACCGCCAACGCGATCTCGCAGGACGTGTCGGCAAAACACTGACTACTTCCGGATCGCTGCCAACCGCGTCTCGAGGATCCGGCGCACCAACGAGTCCGGCACGGGATTGTCCGCCGAGAACCGCAACGTCCCGGGGGACCAGGAGTAACCGCCCAACTCCTCCGACATTTCCGGCAGGATCTGTCCGCTGAACGGATACAGTGCCAGGTGCTTCTTGGTTTCGAGCACACTCAGAAAGCCCTTGCCATCAACCATCAGTGCGGGCATGCCGTAGCTGACGCCTTCTTCGGCATCGGGGGCCAACTCACGGGCGATCCCAACGATCCGCTCTAGAATGGCGCGGTTGCCCTCGCTGACGCTCTCGAGATATTCGGTGACGGTACCCATAGGAACCATGGTTCACCACGCCCGCCCGCGAAGCCAGAGATGAACGACGCCGGATGGCGGCCTTTGTGAGGCAGCCACCCGGCGTCAACGGTTGAGCGGGCTTTTAGCTCGCTCCCGCCAGGCTCACCGCGACATCGACGATCATGTCTTCCTGACCGCCAACGTAACCGGCCTTGCCGATTTCCTCGAGAATCTGCCATGCCGGGACGCCATAGCGTTCAGCTGCGCGTTCGGCATGGATGAGGAAAGATGAGTAGACGCCCACGTATCCCTGCATGATGGACGCGCGGTCCATGACCGGCATGCGGGTGACAAAGGGTTTGACCACATCTTCGGCCGCCGCCATCACGGCGTGAACGTCCACGCCGGTCTGTATATTCAGGCGCTCGAAAGCCGCTGCCAGGACTTCCGTGGGGGAGTTACCGGCCCCGGCGCCCAAGGCAAGGAGTGTCCCGTCGATTTGCTTGGCACCGGCGCGGGCCGCGTACACCGAATTGGCCACCCCGAAGCTCAGGTTCTGGTGGCCGTGGAAGCCCACCTGGGCGTCAGTTCCGAGCTCCGCCACCAGGGCGGAAACCCGTTCCGTGACGTCGTCCAGGATCAGGGCACCGGCTGAGTCCACCACGTAGACGCACTGGCAGCCGGCATCGGCCATGATCCGGGCCTGCTGCGCGAGCTGCGCAGGGGTGATGCGGTGCGAGAGCATGAGGAATCCGACCGTCTCCATGCCAAGCTGGCGGGCGTGCTGGAAGTGTTGGATGGAGACGTCAGCTTCGGTGCAGTGGGTGGCGATCCTTGCGACCTGGGCGCCGGCCTGGTGGGCTGCGTTGAGATCGTGGATAGTTCCCAAACCGGGGAGCATGAGCACTGCGATCCTGGCGTTCTTCGCCTCATCCACCGCTGCCCGCACCAGGTCCAGCTCGGGGGTCAGGGAGAACCCGTAGTTGAAGGAGGAACCACCCAGGCCGTCGCCGTGGGTGACCTCAATGACCTCCACCTTGGCGTCGTCCAAGGCCCGGACCACTGACCGGACGTGTTCTTCGGTGAATTTGTGGCTCATGGCATGGGAGCCATCGCGCAGGGTGGTGTCAGTGAGTCGGACACTCAGTTCGGGTGCGCTGGTCATGGTCATACTCCTACGGCTGAAGGGGTAACGGCGGCGTCCATACGCTCGGCCAGCAGGTCAGCTGTCCTCGTGGCCGCAGCCGTGATGATGTCCAGGTTGCCGGCGTATTCGGGAAGGTAGTCTGCCGCCCCCACCACTTGCACCCAGATACCCACACGGCCGTTGCCGTTCCAGTCCTCACGAGCGGCATCGAACTGAGGCTCGACGCGGAGCGAGTAACCGGGCACATACTCCTGGATGGCTGAGACGGCCGTGCTGATGGCGGCACGGATCTTGTCCCGCAATTCACCAGCCTGGGCAGCTTCAGCGGGAATGGAGGCGTAGATCGTGTTGCGCATGATCATGGGCGGTTCCACAGGGTTGATGATGATGATGGCTTTACCGCGGGCAGCCCCACCAACCTCCTCCAATGCCTTGGCCGTGGTTTCGGTGAACTCGTCCACGTTGGCCCGGGTGCCGGGGCCAGCGGATTTGGAGGCGATGGAGGCAACAATCTCGGCGTAGTCTACGGGGACCACGGAGGACACCGCGGCGACGATCGGCGTGGTTGCCTGTCCGGCGCAGGTGATCATGTTGACGTTCAGCACGTCTTCCAAGGAGTCCAGGTTCACCACCGGGCATAGGTAAGGGCCGACGGCGGCCGGCGTCAGGTCGATCGCGTGGATCCCCGCAGCCTTGTACTTGGGAGCGTTGGCCTGGTGGGCTTTGGCTGAAGTGCATTCGAAGACGAAGTCCGGGAGTTCGTCCTGCGACAGCAGCCAGTCGACGCCCTCTGCGGACGTAGTGATGCCCAAGCGTGCTGCACGGGCGAGGCCGTCCGACGCGGGGTCTACGCCAATCATGTACTTGACCTCGACGTTGTTGCTGCGGCGCATGAGTTTGAACATCAAGTCCGTGCCGATATTGCCCGATCCGACGATCGCGGCGGTTTTCTTAGCCATGGAATTCCCTAATCTGTGAAATGGATTGTCAGCGCGCCCAGCGCACCAAAGTCGGCCGTCGCGGATTCTCCGGCTACCACCGGCAGCGCCTTGGTGAAGGAACCGGGCAGGATGAGTTGGCCGGCCTCCAAGGGCACACCTTGCTGGCCCAGGATGTTTGCCAGCCAGGCCAAAGGAATGACGGGATCGCCCATGACGGCCCCGCCGGTGCCGCTTTCGCGGACCTCACCGTTGATCAGGAGATCGCACGTGACTGAGCCCAGGGCATCCACGGACACCGGCAGGGGGACCGAGCCCACCGCGATCGCTCCACAGGACGCATTGTCCGCCACGGTATCCACCAGCTTGATGTCCCAATCGGTGATGCGGGAGTCGATGATTTCAATGGCCGGATAGACCGCCTCGATCGCGGCCGCGGCTTGACCCCGGGTCACCCCGGGGCCTGCCAGTGTCGTCTTCAGGACAAAGCCAAACTCGGGTTCCACCTTGGGCTGAATAAAGTGCGACGCCGGGATCTCCGCCCCGTGGTGGTGGACCATGTCTTCGAAGAAGTACCCGAAATCCGGTGAATCGACACCCAACTGCTGTTGTATGGCCCGCGACGTCAGCCCCACTTTGCGGCCTGCCAGGACGCGGCCCCGGGCAAGGTGATGGTGAAGTTGGTACTGCTGGACGGTGTACGCATCCTGAAGGGTCATGCCGGGTACCCGGTCCCGCAAGGGGGGAACGGGGATCAACGACTCGCTGGCTGCCAGCAGCTCCGCGCCCACGGCGGCCAGCTGGTCCTCTTGGCGACCAGTGGCGGTGGTGACGTTGGCCATTACCGCAGCACCGCCGTCGTGACTCCGAAGCCGGCAATGTATTCCTTGATGGGTTTGTAGAACTCGTAGGTGACGTTGTACTCACCACAGGCACGCAGTGCCGAGTAAGCGGCAACCCATGTGCGGACTTCGTGTGAGGAATGGCCGGCCACCCGGTTCATTTCCGCCGCTTCGTAGGCGTCGAAACCGGCAACGTCGCCTGATGCACAGACCTTCAGGAAGGCCCGGTCCCAGTCGGGATTGAGGTCCATGATGTCCGCCTCGCCCCGCGCGAACGCCTCTGCCGTGGCGATGGTTCGCGCTTGCCGGGCGGCACGGGCCTCCGCTGTTGGGTGCCGTCCATTGAGTAGCAACGCGCGCTGTTCCTCCGTGGCCGTGGCGATCTGTGGAACAGGAGGGTCGTGGGAGAGGCCACCGGAGCCAATGAACAGTACCCTCTTGTCGAGGTCCCTGAAGAATTCGCCGACGGCGGTGCCGAAGCGGCGGACGCGGGCCATTTTGGAGAACGGCGGGGCTACAGAGTTGATGAAGATGGGGATCACCTGGCGGCCGCCGACATCGCCGCGGTAGATGTTTTCCAGGGGCTGCACAGCGCCGTGGTCCACCTCCATTTGGCGGGAAATGGCGGTATCGATGTCCTGATCGATCACATACTGGGCCAGCCGTTCCGCGATGTCCGTGGGGACGTCCAGCTTCCCGGCGAAGGAGTCGTAGTCACCGGTCCCAAAAGCTTCGTAGCCGATGCAGAAGGGTGGCATCAGGTCGTAGAAGAAGCCGTTGTAGTGGTCCGGGCCGAAGTTGACCACGAGGTCGGGCTCGAAATCCAAAACAAACCCGCGGACGTGATCGAAGGCTGACTCGACGGCGGCTTTGACGTCGGCGGGCGGGTTCGTGTGTTCCAGCAGGGGGCTGTGCGACATGCACACCAGTGCCTGGTTCATGACGACTCCTTTTGTGGGATGTGCTGCCGGGGCAGCTGCTTGTGGGTTCCATTGCACCCCTGCGGATAACCATCCGTCAGGCGTATGTTCCGCAGGGTGGTACGGCGGGCGGGGGCCTACGTGGTGCCCAGGCGGCGCTCCTTGATGGCGTAGGTAAAGGTGGAGTGCATCAGGGCTTTTCCGTCCGCGTCCGTCACGCCCACTTCGGCCACGGCTACGGTGTTGCCGCCGCGGAGGATCCGTGCCGTGGCGATGGCCGGAGACGCCTGGGAATTGGACAGGAAGTTGACGCTCGACTGCACAGCCAAGGGGAACTGCCCGCTGCCTGCGTAGGTCTGCATGGCCAGCAGGGTGCCGGTGATGTCCGCTGCGCCGAAGAGCGCAGCGGCAGAGAACAGCCCGGAGGCTTGGGCGTATGACTCCTGCAGCGGCATGGACATGCTCACGGTGTCTTCGGTGACGGCGTGAGGTTCCAGCTGAAGAGTCGCAGCGATGTCATCGAAACCTCGTTTGGAGGTGAACTCGCCTACGAAAGTTTGGAATTCCTCAAGGGAAGCGGGGTGGCCCATGGTGTGCTCCTGGTGTGAGTGGGGCCGTCCGGCGGCCCCCGTGGTTCGGGATCAGGCTAACGACGGCGGCACCCGCCGTGGCAGGGCGGGTGCCGGTAGGCGGAACACGGCTGCGTCCGCCGATCGTCGCTGTCGTCAGCGGACGGAGGCCTGTTCCCCGGATCCCGTGGAGGGCTCTTCAGCCTGCTGCCGCGCACTGCTTCTGGTTTCCTTGGACAGGAAGACGCACAGGGCAGCGATGGCGATCAGAAGGATGAAGTACCAGGCGATGTTGTCCGTTGTGGCGCCGTTGGAGAGGCCCATGAGCATGGTTGCCATGAGGGGTGCCGTTCCCGCGCCAATTACTGAGCCCAGTTGGAAGCTGAGCGAAACGCCCGTGTAGCGGTCCTGGGTCTCATACTTTTCGGCCAGGAAGGCTCCGATGGGGCCATACATGGACGCTTGAATGATCGGATTTCCCACAACGAACGCCAACGCCACCAACCAGTAGCTGCCGGAATTGAAGAGGGCGAACATCGGGAAGACGAGGACCACTGACACGGCAGCTCCGGCCAGCATGACGGGCCGGCGGCCGAACTTGTCCGAAAGCCAGGCGAAGAACGGGATGGCGAAGATATGCAGGAATGACGAGAAGGTCAGCATCATGAGTGCGTCCTGGCGTGACACCACGCCTTGGGCCGCGACGTAGGGAACTGCCCAGACCGCGAGGAGGGCCTGCATGAACAACGGTCCTGCAGCAGCCATGATGCCGTAGAACGTGGATAGAGGGTACTTCTTGAGCACCCGGACGATGGGAACCCCGGTGTGGACCTCGCCGGCAGCCCTGGCCCGCTCGAAATCGGGTGATTCAGTGACCCGGTATCGGAGGTAGAGGCCGATCACCACCAGGGCGGCGGAGAGCAGGAACGGGATACGCCACCCCCAGCTAAGGAAGGCATCATCGGGCAGCCCCGCGAAGATTCCCAGGACCAAGGTTGCCAGCACCGATCCCGTGGGCCCGCCAGTCACTGCGATGGATGCCGCAAAGCCGCGGTTCTTCTCTTTGACGTGTTCTGCTGCCATGAGTGTGGCGCCGGCCCATTCGCCTCCGACGGCCAGGCCCTGGACCACCCGGAGCAGCACCAGGGTGAGCGGCGCAGCCACGCCGATGGCCTGGTAGGTGGGCATGAGGCCGATGGCGATGGATACGGAGCCCATCATCATGAGCGTGATGAAGAGCATGTTCTTGCGGCCGAACTTGTCACCGAAGTGGCCAAACAGGACACCACCGATAGGCCGGGAGAGGTATCCGGCAAGGAGAATCACGAACGAAAGCGCGGTACCCAGGCCCGGGTCCATGTCCGCCGGGAAGAACAGCTTGGGAAAGACCAAGCCGGCAGCCGCACCGTACAACAGGAAGTCGTAGTACTCAACGGTGGAACCAAGGAAGCTGGAGACCAGCGCGCGGCGGGTGTCCTTCTTCCCGGTGGCCGCAGGCGCCGGGGGAGTGGGGTATTGCGTCATTGCATGCTCCAGGGGGTGGGATCTATCAGTGGACGGATTCAGAGATCACGTTGACAATGGGTCCGGACGGCACGTGTGACCAATGCCACGTTCCGTACGGCGGCACAAATGCTGCATACATGCTGGCCAGCCAGCTCATCGACGCCCTCGGCCGGAGCCGCCGTGCTGGGTTCAGCCGATGGTGCCGAGGGAGTGGCAGCGTTCAAGGAGCGGCGTGGGCTCCGATAGGCGGGCCGCTAGGTGGGGAACCATGCCGGGCATGCGTGATTGACAGTGCCCGCTGTTCCGGGGTTCGGCACGGCAGCTAGTGCGGGGTGTCGGCTTTCGTGTCCCATGGGACGAACACCCAATTCTTCGATGTGAACGAAGGGCCCACCCATGACCACCACGGACTCCTGCCCGTCACAAGCACATGCAGCCATCGGCCGGATGCCCCGGCCGGCTTCCATGACGGCGAACATTGACGTCTCGCCACTGGTGGACGCCGAAGCCGGGCTCATCGACAGGTCCATCTATTCGGACACCGGCATTTACCAGCAGGAACTGCGCCGCATCTTTGCACGCAGTTGGCTGTTCCTGGCGCACACGAGCCAGTTCACCAAACCCGGAGACTTCTTCACCACCTTCATGGGCGAGGATCCTGTGATCGTCACCATGGACAAATCCAAGTCCATCAAGGCCTACTTGAATGCCTGCAGGCACCGCGGTGTCAGGCTGTGCCGGGCAGATGCCGGCGCCACCAAGATGTTCACCTGCACTTACCACGGGTGGTCCTTCGACCTTGCGGGTGCCCTTCAATCGGTGCCGAATGAGAAGGCCTATCCAGAGGACTTCGACAAGAAGGACTGGGGACTCATCGATGTTCCCAACGTTGCTGAGTACAAGGGCTTGCTCTTTGGAAACTGGGACCCCGCTGCGGAACCCCTCGAAGAAGCCCTGGGAGACATGCGGTACTACCTGGACGCCATGCTGGACAGGGACCCGGAGGGAACCGAGGTCATGGGCGGGGTCATGAAATGGGAGCTGGAAGGAAACTGGAAGCTGGCCGCTGAACAGTTCGCCACAGACTGGTACCACGTCAATATGTCCCATGCTTCGGCCCTCATGGTGATGTCCCCCACCGGGCGCGGACCAAAACCGGAGGTTGCTGAGACTCCCGGCCGCCAGTTCCTCTCTCCGAAGGGCCACGGGGCTGGTTTTCCTACGCACCCCAAGTCCCGCTTCGACGCCGAGGCCGTTCACGACTACTACGATTACCAGGCCCTGCGGGAGCGGCTGGGTGATGCCGCCGTGGAGGGCCCTTTGACTACCGGCCACGCAACGGTGTTTCCGTCTTTCTCGTACCTGCCCGTCAACGGCTCCATCCGTGTGTGGCACCCCAAGGGCCCCAACAAGATCGAGGTGTGGGCGTGGATTCTGGTGGACAAGTCAATGCCGGACGACGTCAAGGATGCCCAGCGCCTCTACAACCTCAGAACCTTCGGGCCGTCGGGAATCTTCGAGGCCGACGACGGCGAGAACTGGTCCGAGATCCAAGCCATTTCCGGTGGTTTCGTCACTAACCAGGTGCCTCTGAACTTCCAGATGGGGATTGGCAGTGAACGCCATGACGGCACCTATCCAGGCGAGACCAGCGAGCTGTATTCAGACGCCGCAGGACGGTCCTTCTACCGACATTGGGCGGCTCTGATGAACCAACCCGCCTGGCACGAGAACACTGCAGGAGCAAGCAATGAATGAAGTTATCAGCATCGGTACCGCCGGGGACATCGAGCAGGGCGAAGCAACAGTGGTTCCCGCCGGTACCAACGGCACGGACCAGGACATCGCGGTGTTTCATGCCGAGGATGGCAACTTCTACGCCTTGAACGACACCTGCACCCATGAGACGGCGTCCTTGGCTGACGGCTGGGTCGAGGGTACGGAGGTGGAATGTCCCGTGCATTCGGCCAAGTTCTGCTTGAAGTCCGGCACAGCCCTTTGCATGCCGGCCACTCTTCCGGCCCGCACCCACAAGGTTGAAGTCCGGGATGGCGAGCTTCTCCTGTACCCCAACATCGACGCCGTGGTTTAGACGTGCGTGGAACCCTTGAGAGGACAACACCATGACGCTGGCATCAGTCACGATCGTGGGCGGCGGAATGTCCGGCTTCACCGTTGCCAAGGAGCTTCGGGGCCGGGGGTTTTCGGGCGACCTGACCATCATCGACCCCGCCGGGGTTCCTTACGACCGCCCGCCGCTCAGCAAGGACTACCTGCTCGGCGCGCGCAGCGGAGAGGATATCCAGCTGGCTGGGCGGGCTTGGTTCGCTGAACACCACGTGGAGATCGTCACGGGCACGGTTGCTGCCCTCCGGCCGGATGAGGGGTCTGTTGTCCTCGAGGATGGGCGCCGGATCACCAGTGACAAGGTTGTCCTGGCAACCGGGGGGACTGCGCGTCGATTGCCCATTCCGGGCGGAGACCTCCCCTCGGTTCTGGAGTTGCGTACCCGCGAAGATGCCGACCGCCTGCGTTCCCTGTTGGTTCCGGGTTCCCGCCTGGCGATCATTGGGGCCGGCCTGATTGGCGCCGAGGTAGCGTCATCGGCGTTGCCCTTCGGTGCCGATGTTGTCTTGATCGATCCCGTGGATCCTCCGTTGGTTCCTGCGGTTGGCCCCGAGCTGGCCCGCCGCCTTCACGCGATGCACCCGGCCAATGGTGTTGAGGTGGTGACGGGAGTACCCACGTCCATCACTGTTGATGCCACGGGCCACAAGGTCACTCTTGAATCGGGACACACCATCACGGCCGACGCTGTACTGGTGGGCATCGGCATCGTTCCCGAAACCGCTTTGGCCGAGTCTGCGGGCCTGGAGACGGACAATGGAACGCTGGTGGATGAGTCCCAGCGGACCACGCACCCCAACGTTTACGCCGTGGGGGACAGCTCACGCGTCCGGCTCGCGAATGGAACGTTGCTGCGCCGGGCCGAGCACTGGGAGCACGCCATGAAAACAGGCGCGACGGCGGCTGCCGCACTTGTGGGGGACGATCTGCCGGAGCACGGCGCCAGCTGGTTCTGGTCCGATCGCCACGGGGTCCATGTTGAGGGCGTGGGCAGCATGACAGGAGAAGGGGCCACGATCGTCCGCGAGAAGGACGGCGAACCCGCCGTCGTCTTCAAGCTCGACGTCGGGGGCTACTTGGCTGGCTGCGCCGCGGTGGACGGGGGCCTGGCTGTTCGGGCCGCCCGCCGCATCATTGATCGCCGGATTCGAGTGGATCCGAAGCAGCTGGCGGATCCGTCCATTGATCTCAAGAAACTCGCACGGTAGTCCCACAGCTTAAGGAAGCGTGAACCCATGACCGAACATGTTATTGCGGCGGCGGCTGCCCAAGCCGTGGACGACATCGAGGGTGGCCTGGCCGATGCAACGCTGGCCTACCGCGTCCAACAGTTTTATTTCCATGAGGCGGAACTGCTGGATGATGGACGGTTTGCCGACTGGCTGGAAATCTTCGACGAAGACCTCAGCTACTGGGCTCCGTTGCGCACCAACCGGCTCCGCCGCCAAGCGGCCCTGTCCATTGGGGCCCCGGGCGAAGCCGCGTACTTCGACGAGACCAAGGAATCCCTTGCCTGGCGCATCCGGCGCTACGATTCCGGGATGGCATGGGCAGAAGATCCGCCCTCACGTACCCGCCATCTGATCTCGAATGTCACCGTGCGGATTACTGCTGGGGGAGAGCTCAAGGTCAGGAGCGCATTCCTGGTCTACAGGAACCGCCTCCAGACGGAAACTGACATCTACGCTGGTGGCCGGACGGATATTCTCCGGATTCAGCCGGACGGCAGTTTCCGCGTGGCGCGGCGCGAGTTGCTCTTCGACGCAAATGTTCTTCAGGCCAAAAACCTCAGCACGTTCTTCTAGCGTCCTTCACTAATTTCACAGGAGGCCCGGCGCTGGGCGGGTCGTTGCTGCGGCAGAGAGGTAAAAATGAGTGAAAACCAATCCGCGGGGTGGCTCAACGGCGATGTTGCCTTGGTCACCGGTGGAGGCTCGGGCATTGGCCGGGCAGTGGCAGAACGGTTCCTTGCCGAGGGTGCGTCAGTAGCGATTTTCGGGAGGGACCTGGACAAACTGAAGGCCATGGCTGACGCCACTGGTGCTGGTGAGCGGATTCTGCCGTTGGCAGGAGATGTCAGGGATTCGGGGTCGCTGCACGAGGCTGTGGAACGAACGGTCCAGCACTTCGGCAAGCTGGACGTGCTGGTCCCCAACGCAGGAATCTGGGACTACAACCGCTCGGTCACCAAGCTGACGGGTGCAGAGCTTTCGGAAGCGTTTGATGAGCTCTTTGCCATCAACGTCAAGGGCTACCTCCTGTCCGTGGAGGCGGCGTGGCGCGAACTGGTCAAGACCCGGGGTTCCATTGTGATGACCTTATCCAACGCCTCCTTCCATACGGCCGGCGGTGGTCCTGTCTACACGGCGTCCAAGTTTGCTTGCCGTGGCCTGGTCAATCAGTTGGCTTACGAACTTGCCCCGAAGGTCCGGGTTAATGGCGTGGCGGTGGGCGGGATGAACACCGACCTCCGCGGACCGGAGTCCATTGGCCTCAATGACCGCTCCATCTCGCAGTCCTTTGCGCGGAGCACTGTCACCGGAAACAATCCATTGATTCCGCTGCACGACGCCTCGGTTGATCCCAAGGACTTTACGGGCCCGTACGTCCTCTTGGCTTCCCGGCAGAATTCCAGCAACGTTACTGGTGCCATCATTCCGGTGGATGGCGGCATCGCTGTTCGCGGTTTCGGGACGACCGCGGCGGGCGGTGATGAGCTGTGACGTGCAGTGTGGATCTCAATCCTGCCACCGGAATCCGACGCCAGGCGGCGTACTTTCCGGATCGCATCGCCGTGGTCTATGAAGAGCAGAAGATGGACTACCGGGCCTTCGTCGAAACCGTGGAAGCCATGGCCAAGGCCTTGCTGGCACAGGGGACACAGCGGGGTGACCGGGTGGCGTATCTAGGCCTGAACAGCAGCACCTTCCTTGTAACCATGATGGCGTCCTGGTGGGTGGGCGCCGTGTTTGAGCCACTGAATTTCCGGTTGGCACCCCGCGAAGTGGAGGGGTTGCTGGAAAGGTCCACCCCCGCCATCCTGGTGGTGGAACCGGGCCACCAGGCAATCGTGGAAGCGATCGGCCAGTCCCTCCCAGGCGAGCCCACCGTGGTGCTGGTGGACAATGACGGCCTGACGCCCCTGCGGTCTGAGCTTGGCTCCCAGTGGGTGTCGCTGAGCAGTTTCCTGGCTGTGGGCGAAACCACGGAAGCATGTGAACCACTGCCGGCCGGGGATGAGGACCTTGCGGTGCTGATGTTTACTTCCGGAACCACTGGCAAGCCCAAGGGCGTGTGCATCTCTTTTGGGAACCTTTGGTGGAATTCGGTCAATGTCGATTCCCTGGTGGACACCCGCCGGGGAGACGTCAACCTTGCTGTGGCCCCTTTGTTCCACATCGGCGCGCTCAACGCCCTGACTATCCGTTCGCTGGTCCGGGGCGGGACAACCGTGGTCCGGCGGGCCTTCGACCCCCGGCAGGCGCTCCGTGACATCGAGGAGTTCGGAGTTTCCCAGGCATTTCTAGTGCCGGCCCAGCTCTCTGCAATGCAACAGACTGAGGATTTTCCGGTCAGGGACATATCCAGCCTGCGGGCACTGATCTGCGCGGGAGCTCCGGTGCCACCGGTCCTCCTCCGGCAGTACCAAGCCAAGGGCGTCTTCGTGCAGCAGGCGTGGGGACTCACCGAAACCTCTCCTTTTGCCACGTATCTTCCTGCCGAGCTCACGCATCAGAAGGCTGGATCGTGTGGAATTCCCATGCCGTACACCCAAGTACGCATCGTGGACCCTGTGACGTTCGCGGAAGTGACGGAACCCGGCGCCCGCGGTGAGATGTGGGTCAAAGGCCCCAACGTCACCAGCGGCTACTGGAACGATCCTGAAGCAACCGTGCAGGCCTTCCACAAGGGCTGGTTCCGCACCGGTGACATCGGCTACAAGGATGAATCGGGCTACTTCTACATCGTGGATCGATTGAAGGACATGATCATCACCGGCGGGGAGAACGTCTATCCTGCCGAAGTGGAGCGCGCGTTGATGGAATTCCCGGGGGTTCTGGACGTAGCTGTGGTGGGAGTTGAGGACGCGCAGTGGGGCGAATCCGTGGTTGCGGTGATGAGCTGCCGGGACGGTGAAGTTCCCGCGATCGAGGATGTCAGGGCCTTTGCCGGTGATTATCTGGCGCGTTACAAACTCCCCAAGAAGCTGGTCCTGGTGGGCAGCGTTCCGCGGAACGGTGCCGGCAAGCTGGACAAGCAGAGCATCCGCCAACTCGCGGTTGATGGAAAGTGAGGCGTCGTGTCGTCCAATGAAGTAGACCTGCTCAAGTGGCCGGACCCGTTGCCCGGTTCGTGGACCGCCGTCGTGAGTCCTGCAGCGGACGCTGAGGTCACCCGATACGCAGTGTTCGACGACGGCCGGCCGGCTGGGACGGTTGCGGTGGAGTTCGTTGTGGCTACTCCGCTGGCGGCGAGCTACCCTGTCAGCGCCCGCGACCGCCTGGTGACTCCCGATGCCGGGGCTGGCGCTGAGGCGCTGCAGCTGGTTTCCGAACGAATCCTGCAGATGGACCCGGCCTGCCGGCGGTTGGTGAGGGCCGTGGATGAGGGGGACATTGCTGCCATTGCCCTGGGGGAAGCGGCCGGCTACCGCTATGTGGTGGACGTGGACATCCCCGGGCGCTCGCTTGCCCTGTTGGCAGCCGAACCAGGATGGGTCATGGAAGCCTCGCGCTACCTTGACGACGTTCCTACCAAGTGAAGCTAGCTGCCGTTGATCAGGCGCAGCTGATGTTGACGCCTGGCAGTGGCGGCGGCCACCGCCCGGCTGGCGGCGTAGCAAACCTTGCGCAGGGCGGTTGACTGGGACTCCGGGATGAATTTTCCAGCCGGTCCGGAAACGGACAGGGCAGCAACCGGCCGTCCGTTCGGCCCCATAACGGGCGCTGCGATGCAGTTGAGGCCCTGCAGGATTTCTTCACGGTCGTAGGCCAGATTGTTGAGGCGGACCTGTTGGAGCTCCACCTGCAATGCTTCGGGATCGGTGATGGTGGACGGCGTCCATGCCGCGAGTTCCGAGGCCATGACTTGTTCGCTTGCCTCAGGATTGTAGGCGAGCAGTACCTTGCCTACGGCGGTGCAGTAGGCAGGCGCCCGGCCGCCGATGCGCGAGGGACTTTTGACTTGGAGGTGTCCGTACAGCTTGTTCAAATAGGCCACTTCAGTTCCGACGAGCACGGCCAGATGCACGGTTTGGCGACTCAGCTCGTAGAGATCTGCCAGATACGGCGTCAGCGCATCCCGCATCCTGCCGTGGGCTGCAGTTTCCTGTCCTGCGCCCAGGTTGTGAATCAGTTTTCCCAAACGGTAGGCGTTCCCGGCCCGCTCCACCGCACCGCTGCGTTGCAGCATTCCGAGTACCCGGAAGGCGGTGGACTTGGACATGTCCGCCCTACGGGCGAGTTCACTGACGCCCACTCCCGTGAAGGCATCGTTGCCGAAGGAGCTGAGCAGCGCCATTGCTTTGTCGACGGCGGCGCGATCGTCTCGGGGTGGCGTGGAAAGGGTGGATGTCACGGAAACCTCCAGGTATGGGCAGCTTTGACCAGAATGGAGCCAGATGGGCCGGTGATCGGTTTTTTAAAGTGTCCCGACGGATCACAGGTATGTCAAACGTGACACTTCGTCATTTATAAGTGACACTTGAGCTGTGACTCTCAACGATCTGGTCTCCCGCAACATCCGCCGCTTCCGGGCAGAGCGAAACATCACCCAGGGTGAACTCGCCCGGAGAGCCAACTTGTCAAAGCAAACGCTCTCCAAAATCGAGCAGGGCGAGGGCAACCCCACCATTGGTACCTTGGAGTTGATCGGCGAGGCGCTGGGCCTGAGTTTCCGGCGTTTAGTGACTGAGTGGGGGACCAAGACCTATGTTTCCCGCGCCGCGGATGCTACCTGGGAGGACTCGGCCGCGGGTAACGAGCGGAACCTGGACAAGATTTACGGCTCCGGGTACGTCCGCACACAGGTCATAGAGCTCCACGACACTCCACGTGTACAGAAGGTGCCTGCGCAAAGTCCGGGCACGTTGCACCAGGTCTACGTCATCGAGGGGCAGCTTGAGGCCGGCCCCCTCCAGGAGCTCCTGACCCTGAACGCGGGTGATTTTGTGAGGTTCCCCGGCGATGTTGACCACGGATTCCGGGGTGTTGACGGGAAGGCAGTGATTCACCTGACCACCACGGCGCCCGAGGTTCCCCAGTTCACGGCGCCCCCTGAGCAGTGAGCGCACCCGGCCAGTAGGCTACGGCAGCGTGTTGGCGCGCTACGGTTTGCATGCCGCCTGCCGGAACACACGCTGGCTGCTGTGACTGCCCGTCGCGAGGATTGAGCGATGGAAACCACTGCGGACAGCGAAGTCGTGATCGTGGGTGCCGGTCCGGCCGGACTGATGCTTGCCAACATCCTCGGTATGTACGGCCGTTCTGTGACGGTCCTGGAGGCCCGTGACCAACTGATCGATTACCCCCGGGGCGTGGGACTCGACGATGAGTCGTTCCGGACCATTCAGACCATAGGCCTCGCCGAACAGGTAAAGCCCCACACCACCCCGCAGCACATCATGAGGCTGGTCAATGGAGCCGGCAAGGTCATCCTTGAGAACAACCCCCGCACGCTCGAATTCGGCTGGGACCGGAAGCATGGTTTTATCCAGCCCGATGTTGACCGGGTGCTCCTGGATGGGTTGGGGCGTTTCGAGAACGTACGCGTCCTGTTCGGGCACCAGGTGGATGTGGTTGAGGAGGATGCCGGGGGCGTGACTGCCGTAGCCCGCGTGACCGCAGGAGGGGCAGAAACTGAGCAGCGGTTCCGGGCACGTTTTCTGGTGGGCTGTGAGGGCGGTAAGTCGCCCACCAGAAAGCGGTTGGGTGTCACCTTCGAGGGACGTTCCCCGTCTACCCGTTGGCTGGTTGTGGACGTGAACAACGATCCTTTGGGAACTCCCAATGTCTTCCTGGGGGCCGACCCCAAACGCCCCTATGTCTCGATCGGACTGCCGCATGCCGTCCGCCGATTTGAGTTCATGCTGCATCCGCACGAGACCGAAGACCAGGTCACGGATCCGGACTTCGTCAACGGCATGCTCAAGGGTCACGTTCCGGATCCAGCCAGCCTGGACTACATCCGGCGCCGGGTCTTCACCCATCACGGGCGGGTAGCCGGCTCCTTCCGCGGCGGCCGCCAACTGATTGCCGGCGACGCTGCCCACCTCATGCCCGTGTGGATGGGCCAGGGGTGGAATTCGGGCATCAGGGATGCCACCAATCTTGGCTGGAAACTGGCCACAGTGCTGGCCGGTACAGCCGACGCCGACATTCTGGATACCTACACGTCGGAGCGGCGGGCGCATGCGAAAGCCATGGTGGATCTGTCACTGACCATGGGATCTGTGATCAAACTGACGCATCCGGTGGCCGTGGCTGCCCGCGATGCCGCCGCCACAGTGCTCAATCTATTCCCCCAGGTGAAGAGCTACTTTGCGGACATGCGGTTCAAACCCATGCCGCGGTACTCCGAGGGAGTCCTGGCGGATCCCAGCACGCGGGAGGCGGGCCGCGCAGCCCCCAGGTTGAGCAGCAATCTGGTAGCCGTCCGGACAGCCAGAAACAAGGTGTCACCAGTGGGATTGCAGTTTCCCCAGCCCCGGGTGAACTCCTGGGCCGGGCGCAATCTGTTGTTGGACGACGCTGTGGGCAACTGGTGGACAGTCATCTTGTGGGGCAACAGCCCCCGGGATGTCCTCCCCGGGGAGGCGTTGGCCAAACTGGAAGCCCTGGGCGCCCGCCTGGTGTGCATCCTGCCGGAAACCCAGCGTGAATGGGCGGAGGCGTACATGTCTCCGGACGTCCTGGTCCTGGGTGACCATACGGGCACCGTCAAGAAGTGGTTTGACGACAGGCCCACGCCCATGGTGTTCCTCCGCCCGGACCGCTTTGTGGCAGGTGCCTGCCTCATCCAGCACGCGCCCGAAACTCTCGACGCGATCCTGGCATCAATGTCCTTCGCCGGCAGCCCCGTGCTTCCTCAGCACTAGAGGCGCTGGCGCAGGCAAACAAGAGGATGGCCGGCGTCTTGGGGGAGCCGGCCATCCTTGTCCATAACACGCTGTCCATTGCGCGTGCTGCCAGGGTCTGCCCTGCCAGGGTGGACCCTGCCGGCGGAGTCTATGGACGGGTGACTCCGTGGGAGGCCAGGTACTGGGTCACTACGGCGTTGAAGTCGCTGGCCCGTTGCACTTGGGACCAGTGACCGCACTGGCTGAAGATATGCGCATCTGCGGACGGGACAACGTTCAAGAGCTCCCACGTACGCGACACGGGAATCACCACGTCCTGCACACCGTGAATCAAGAGCACCGGAACTTCCAAGCGTGACAATACGTCAAAATCCAGGGGCAGCCCGGTACGGTCCCGGTCCCGCGCGCTGACCACGTCTGCCAAGCGGTCCGAGGCGGTATCGTTCAGTGCTGCCTGGTAGCGGAGCGAAACCAACTCATCGGTCACCAATGATTTGTCCACCACAAAGAGCTCCAAGGTGCGGCGGATGCCGGCCTCGGACAGATCGGGCGTGGAATGCCCTGCAAGGGCTCCCGTCAGCTTGGCGCCGCCAGTGCCCATGGAGATGATGCCAAGAAGGCGCTCCGGGAAGTCGATGGCGAACTGAAAGGCAAGCCAGCCGCCCAGCGAATTGCCCACTATCCACGTCTTGTCGATGCCCAGCGCGTCAAGGGTGCGGACTGCGTGGCGCACCCATTCCTTGATCCCGTACTCTGTCCCCGGTGCCACCACGGATTGCCCGTAGCCAATCGAGTCGATGGCGATGCACCGTGCTTGCTCGGAAATCCGGGGAAGGTTGAGCCACCAGTTTGCGGCGGCGGTGACACCCGTCCCTGAACCGTGCAGGAAGAGGACGGGGGTGCCTTCGCCGACGTCGTGATAGTGGGTGAGTTCGCCCTCGGCTGTCTCCAGCCATTTGTCGTCGAGGCCAAAGAAGGTATCGGTGGTGTAGGCGGGAATGGGGACTGAAACAGACATAGCGTGGCTCCTGAACTGCTGGAATCGCAGGGTCATGCCCTGCAAGGGTTCCGTCTCACGTTATGCACCCTGCACCGCCATTGGGGCTGCTCGTTCCGCTGCCCGGCACGCCCGCCCCGCCGGGGTCAGCTTTAGCGCTCCGGGATCACAGCAATGCCCTGGATTTCGATCAGGGCCTCTTTCTGCCACAGGCGCGTGACGCCGATGCCCGCCATTGCGGGGTACTGCGAGCCTGCCATGTCACGCCAGATGCGCCCGATTTCCCGGCCATTGGCCATGTAGTCGTCCACGTCCGTGAGGTAGATCGTCACGTTGACCAGGTCTTCGGGCTGTCCGCCGGCTTCTCGGAGGGTGGTGATGACGTTGGAGAACGCCTGTGTGAACTGTTCCACGATGCCGCCGGGAACGATGTTCATGTTCTTGTCCAAGGCCGTCTGCCCGCCCAGGAAAACAGTGTTTCCGGCAAGAATGCCGTGCGCGAAACCCGATGGCTTGGGCAGCGATTCCGGGTTGATCGTCTGGTGGCTCATGCTGTTCCTCCTCGTTGTGGCAACTGCAAAAACTTTTGGAAAGCCTCTGTGCAGATCATTTCTGCCGTGCTACGTTGAGCATATGTGACGATCGTAAAAAAGTCGACACATCACAAAGACTCGAAGGGATCCCGCAATGAAACTCGCCACCTTGCGCACGGCCAACGGAGGTACGACGGCGGCGCTCGCCACGGGCGCCGACTCCTACCTCGCGCTTCCCGCCACTGACGTCGGGGCCCTCCTGGCCCAGCCGGAGTGGCGGTTGGTCGTCGAGAAGGCAGCAGAGGCTGCAGCGTCCAACGGGCAGGCCGTCATCGCTGCAGCCGACGCCGACCTGGCGCCACTCCTGCCCCGTGCAGGCAAGGTCATCTGCTGCGGCCTGAACTACGGCGACCACATCCAAGAGATGGGCCGCGAACTTCCTGAGTACCCCACGCTCTTCGCCAAATACGCAGACACCCTGGTCGGAGCAAACGACGCTGTAGAAGTCCACGGCAGCGTCCGCGTCGACTGGGAAGCCGAGCTCGCCGTCGTCGTGGGTTCTGAACTGTTCCGCGCGGACGAAGACCAAGCGAGCGAGGCAATTGCCGGGTATACCGTGGCCAACGATGTCTCCATGCGCGACTGGCAGAGCCGAACCCTTCAGTGGTTCCAGGGGAAGGCTTGGGACGGCAGCACTCCCGTGGGGCCGGTCATGCTGACGGCCGACGAGGCAGGACAGAGCTTCGAGGTCCGCGGCTATGTCAACGGCGAGCTGGTGCAGCAGGGGAACACCAGCACCTTGGTGTTTGGCCCCGCGCAGCTCCTGTCCTATATCTCGCAGTTCACCGTCCTGCGCCCCGGCGACCTCGTCCTGACGGGTACGCCAGGGGGTGTAGGCATGGGAATGAACCCGCCCCGCTACCTCAACGACGGCGATGTCCTCACCACCGAAATCGACGGGATCGGCCGGCTGGAAAACCAGTTCCGGATCCACGTACCAGTCCCGGCAAACGCCTGAACCACACCACCCCGAAGGAGAACCCCATGAGCCAGAGCACCACCGAATACGTCCTCGAAGGCGACAACTCCATCTACGCCCAGGCCGATGGCAAGGTCGTTCCCGTCGTCACCCGCGCCGGTGCGGAGGACACCAACACCGCCCAGTCCGGGGACTGCATCCGCGTCTCCGGCGTGAGCATCCAGCACACCCCAGCAACCAAGATCTGGTTCGGCCAGGTGTCCAACACTCCCGGCTACCGCTCGCTCCCGCACCACCACGGCGAGGCTGAGACCGGCGGCTACGTGCTCCGGGGCCACGGCCGTATCTACTTCGGCGAGAACTACTCGGAGTTCCTCGACATGAAGGCCGGCGACTGGGTTTTCGTCCCGCCCTTCATGCCCCACGTCGAAGCCAACATGTCCGTCACTGAGGAACTCGTCTGGCTGACGGCCCGTACGCCGGAAAACCTGGTGGTCAACCTCGAAGACGTCGCCGACGAAACGCTCGCCGACTACCGCCGGGCCTAAGCCATGATCACTGGAACCCTGACGTCGGAGACGTTCCTCAAGGCCGTTGAGCTCACGCCCGCAACGGCCGAGGTTTTTGACGAAGCCTACGAAGCAACCACCCAGTACGTGCCGTGGCCAAAAGCCTATGGTGGAGACATGGTGGCACAGGCTGCGGCCGCAATGATGCGGTCCGTTGATGCTGACAGGACTCTGCACTCGATGCATAGCTATTTCATGCGTCCCGTGGATATCGGTTCCAGTGTCCGCTATGAAGTGGAGCGCCTGCGCGATGGTCGCGGGTACTCCACCCGCACGGTCCGGGGCTTCCAGAACGGCAAGCCCGTCTATGCCGCCATGGGTTCGTTCCAGGTTCCCGAAGAGGGGCCGGACTTCCAACCCGACGCCCCCGCCGCCGTCGAGCCTGAATCGCTGCGGACGGCAGCCGAAGTGCTGGACGGGACTGACGGACCGGCCGCAGAGTACTGGTCCTCTGGCCGCAGTTTCGACATGCGGCATATTCCCGGTCCGGTATATATCGAATTGGAAGGCGGTTCGGTACCGCAGCAAGCGATTTGGGTGAAGGCCTTTGACGCCCTGCCTGACGACGCCGACCTCCACCGCACGGCCTTGGCCTACGTCTGCGACTACACGATTTTGGAGCCTCTGCTCAGGGTCAACGGACTCAACTGGTCCAGCCCGGGACTCGCCACCGCAAGCCTGGACCATTCCATGTGGTTCCACCGCGACGGCCGGGCGGATGACTGGATCCTCTATGCCCAGGAAGCCATATCCGGGCAGAGCAACAGGGGCCTGGCCATGGGCCGCTTCTTCGACCAGCAAGGAAGGCTCCTCGCCACGGTGGCCCAAGAGGGCATGATCCGGGCCGGCGCCTAAACATCTTCCTAACCCCACCAACCAGCAGCTTCAACGACGCACCACTGAAAGGAACGGCCATGAGCATGATGCCATCGGCCCACGTGGACACGTTCACCCGCGACCACCTGCCGCCCGCCGATACCTGGCCTGCGCTTGAATTTACCCTTCCCGAACTCCATTACCCGGAACGGCTTAATGCTGCCGCGGTACTGATCGACGACGCTGTCGAACAGTACGGCGCGGACCGCCCGGCCCTGTGGACCCCTGACGGCTCGGTCTGGACCTACGGTCAGCTCCAGAAGCGCTCCAACCAGGTGGCGCAGGTCCTCACCGAGGACCTCGGAGTTGTTCCCGGCAACCGCGTATTGCTGCGCGGTCCCAACAACCCCTGGATCGTGGCCGCCTGGCTGGGCGTTCTCAAAGCAGGCGCCGTAGTGGTGACCACCATGCCCATGCTGCGCTCCACCGAGGTCTCCACGCTGATCGAACTCACCAAGCCGGCGGTGGCTATTTCTGATCACCGGTTCGTGGATGAGCTGTTGGTTGCGGCCGGGGAAGACGTCACCGTCCTGACCTACGGTGCCGATAACGGATTCGACGACGACGGCGACCTCGCCTCGCGCTGCGGGCACAAGAGCGGCATGTTCACCCCGGTGGACACAGCCGCTGACGACGTTGCCCTGCTGGGTCCGACGTCGGGCACCACCGGCGTGCCGAAGGTGACTATGCACTTCCACCGGGACATCCTGGCCAATGCGGACACCTTCGCCCGGTACATCCTGCAGCCCACCGCGGATGACGTTTTCGCCGGATCCCCACCGCTTGCCTTCACCTTCGGGCTCGGCGGCCTGGTGGTCTTCCCGCTCCGCTTTGGCGCGTCCTCGCTGTTGACCGAAAAGGCTGGCCCGGTGGAGCTGGCCGAGCACGCCTCAAAGGCCGGAGCCACTATCCTCTTTACCGCCCCCACGGCCTACCGGGCCATTCTCAAGGAGAAGCGCGGCGATCTCCTCCGCGGCCTGCGCATCGCTGTCTCGGCGGGCGAACACCTTTCCAAGGAAACCTGGGAAGCCGTCCATGAAGCCACGGGCCTCCGGTTGGTCAACGGAATCGGGGCTACGGAGATGCTGCACGTCTTCATCTCTGCCGCCGGAGACGATATCCGCCCCGGAACCACCGGCCGTGCCGTCCCTGGCTTCAGGGCAACCATCCTTGATGATGACGGCAACGAACTTGGCCCGGGCACCATCGGCCGCCTCGCGGTGATCGGTCCCACCGGTTGCCGCTACCTGGACGATCCCCGGCAGGCGAACTACGTGGTCCGCGGCTGGAACGTCACCGGGGACACGTTCGCCATGGACGCGGACGGGTACTTCACCTACCAGGCCCGCTCGGACAACATGATCGTCTCCTCCGGCTACAACATCGGTGCGCCCGAGGTTGAAACAGCCATCGACCAGCACCCGGATGTGGTGGAGAACGCGGTCATCGGAATTCCCGATGAGGAGCGCGGCAGCATTGTCTGCGCGTTTGTTGTCCTGCGCGAAGGCGTCACCGGCGACGCCGCCAAGCGCAAGGAAATCCAAGACTTCGTGAAGCAGACCATCGCCCCCTACAAGTACCCCCGGGACGTCCGCTTCGTCACCGAACTGCCGCGGAACCCCAGCGGCAAACTCCAGCACTTCAAGCTCCGCGACAAAGTCCTCTCAGAGGACGCAACCGGGAACGCGAGCAACACCGAACAACTGACCCCCGCCGGCCAGAGCCAGGCCTGAGAAGGAGCATCACCATGAAAATCGCAATCGTTGGAGGCGGCCCCGGCGGCCTGTACTTCGCAGCACTCATGAAGCAGCTGGACCCGTCGCACGACATCACGCTCTGGGAACGCAACGCTGCCAGCGACACCTTTGGCTTCGGCGTCGTCTTCTCCGATGAGACACTGGGCGGCATCGGCAACGCCGATCCCGTGGTGGCCGAATACATGAGCCGGCGTTTTGCCCGCTGGTCCGATATCGACATCCACTTCCGCGACCAGATGATCACGGTAGGCGGCCAGGGCTTCGCTGCCATGAGCCGCAAGGAACTACTGGAACTGCTGCAGCGCCGGTGCATCGAACTGAACGTGGACGTGCGGTTCAGCACCTTGGCCCCGGCTATCGAGGAACTCGAAGCCAACTACGATCTTGTACTCGCCGCCGATGGAGTCAATTCGCAGATCCGCGCCAAGTACGCCGAATCCTTCAAACCGAACCTGGACCCGCGGTCCAACAAGTTCATGTGGCTTGGCACGGACCAGGTATTTGAGGCGTTCAAGTTCTTCGTGAAGGAGACCGAATGGGGCGTCATGCAGATCCATGGCTACCCGTACTCCGACGAGGGCTCCACGTTCATCGTGGAAATGCACCAGGACGTGTGGCACGCGGCAGGATTCGACGAGACCGCCAACGAGGTCTTCCCTCCCGGCGTTTCGGACGAGAAGGCCATCGCCAAAATCCGGGAGATCTTCGCGGAGGAGCTGAACGGCTACGAGGTCCTGACGAACAACTCCAAGTGGATCAACTTCACTACTGTCCGCAACGAGAGCTGGCGCCACAACAACGTGGTGCTGTTGGGCGACGCTGCCCACACCGCTCACTTCTCCATCGGTTCGGGCACCAAGCTGGCCATGGAGGATTCCTTGGCGCTGGCTGCCTGCCTGCACGAGCACGCGGATGTTGAGTCCGCCCTGGCGGCGTACGAGGCCGAGCGACGGCCCGTGGTCGCTTCCACCCAGCGTGCAGCGCAGGCATCACTGGAGTGGTTCGAGCGCATCGGCCAGTACAAGGACCAGGACCCCACCCAGTTCGCGTTCAACCTGCTGACCCGCAGCCGCCGCATCACCCAAGAGAACCTTCGCTTGCGTGATCCCGAGTTCGCTGACGCCGTGGACCGCGACTTCGCAGAGTCACAGGGCCTCACCGAGGTTGCGCCGGCCATGTTCCAACCGTTCCGCATAGGCGGGCTGGAGCTCAAGAACCGCATTGTCGTCTCCCCGATGGACATGTACTCAGCCACGGATGGCATCCCGGGCGACTTCCACAAGGTGCACCTGGGCTCCAAAGCCCTCGGTGGTGCAGGCCTGGTCATGACCGAAATGGTCTGCGTCTCCGAGGCCGGCCGCATCACCCCGGGCTGCAGCGGCCTGTACACGGACGACCAGCGCGACAGCTGGAAGGAAATCGTGGACTTCGTCCACAGCCGTTCCACTGCCAAGATCGGTGCGCAGTTGGGCCATTCAGGTCGCAAGGGTTCCACCAAGCTCATGTGGGAGGGCATCGACCAGCCGCTGGAGTCCGGCAACTGGACCGCTGTCGGGCCCTCAGCCTTGCCGTACAGCCCGGAGAACCAGACACCCGTGGAGCTGGATCGCGCCGGCATGGATGCCATCAAGGCGGAGTTCGTTGCCTCGACTGTCCGCGCAGAGCAGGCAGGCTTCGACCTCCTGGAAATCCACGCCGCCCACGGCTACCTGCTGTCCTCCTTCCTTTCGCCGGTGTCCAACAAGCGGACCGACGACTACGGTGGCAGCTTGGAGAACCGGCTGCGGTTCCCCTTGGAAGTGTTCGACGCCGTTCGCGCGGCATGGCCTGCCGGCAAGCCAGTGACGGTGCGCGTCTCCGCCACCGACTGGATCGAGGGTGGCAACACTTCGGACGATTCCGTTGAGATTGCCCGCGCCTTCGTGGCGCACGGTGCCGCCGGACTGGATGTTTCCACCGGTCAGGTCGCCAAGGAAGAGAAGCCCGCCTTCGGCCGCAGCTACCAGACGCCGTTTGCCGACCGCATCCGCCAGGAAGTTGCCGCTCCGGCAGGCGTGGCTGTGATCGCCGTCGGCGCCATCTCCAGCTACGACGACGTAAATTCGATCCTGCTCGCGGGCCGTGCGGACCTTATCGCGCTGGGCCGTACGCACCTCTACGATCCCCAGTGGACCCTGCACGCCGCCGCTGAACAGGAGTACCAAGGCCCGGGTGCCCAGTGGATTCCGCAGTTCCGTGCCGGTCGCCGCAAGCCGCCGAGCTCCCGCACTGATGCCGTTCGTCCGCGCCTGTCCTTGCTGAAGGAAGCGGACATTGAAGAGGCCAACACCCACCTCCGCTGGACTCCTGAGTCAGCCGCCGCATCGGTTTTGGTGAAGTAGCCATGGCCGCCGCGCCAGTCAACGACTGGAACGTGCCCAAGAAGACCACCGGACTGGTGTTGTTCTGCTGCTGGCTCGCGATCCTCGCCGAAGGGTACGACGTCGGCGTTCTCGGTGCCATCCTGCCAGCCCTTGCCGAGTACAAGGAATGGAACCTCAGCCCTCTCGCTCTGGGTGGCCTTGGATCGTATGCCCTGATCGGCATGCTTATTGGGGCCTTGTTCATTGGGACACTCAGTGACCTGGTGGGTCGCAAGAAGATGCTTCTGGCCTCCATGGTGATCTTCACGCTCACCCAGGCCGGGGCGGCGTGGGCTCCGACGCCTGAACTGTTCGGCATCTTCCGCCTGATTGGTGGCTTGGGAATGGGCGGCGTCATCCCGGTGGCAGCGGCCCTCACCATCGAGTATTCGGCTCCGAACAAGCGGTCCTACAACTACGGCCTTATGTACTCCGGCTATTCGCTGGGGATTGTAGCGGCGGCACTTGCGGCACTGTTCGTCCTCCCCATGGGTGGCTGGCGCGCCGTGATCGCGATCGGCGCTGCTCCGGTAGTGCTGATTCCGATCATCTGGAAGTTCCTTCCTGAGTCCCTCGAATATCTGGAGTCCAAGGGACGGCGATCCGAGGCCAAGGCACTGGCCGCCAAGCTGCAGATCGCGAATTACCGGCCCGTGGTCCAGGCGGCACCCGCTGCCCAAGGCACTCCTGTGGATCCATGGTGGAAGACCATCACCACCATGTTCTCCCGCAAGTACCTGCGGTCCACCGTGTTCTTCTGGATCTCCCTCTTCTGCGGACTGGTCCTCGTCTACGGCCTGAACACGTGGCTGCCGAGCATCATGAAGAAGGCCGGCTACGACCTCGGTTCTTCACTGACGTTCCTCCTGGTCTTCAGCCTGGCGTCGGCCATCGGCGGCCTGCTCCTGGGCCGCGCTGCGGACAAATACGGTAAGAAGCTCATCCTGGTGGTGTTCTACATCCTGGGCGGACTGGGCATCATGCTCCTCGTCTTCCCGAACACCATGGTGGTCAACCTGCTGTTCGTCGCCTTCGCCGGCGTCGGTTCCATCTCCACGTCGCTGGTCCTCACCGGCTATATCGCCGACTACTACCCGGCCAAGGTTCGCGGCACGGCTACGGGGTGGGCGTTGAGCTTCGCCCGGCTGGGTGCCATTTCCGGGCCGTTGATCGGTGGCTGGATCGCCGGCTCGAAGCTGCCTTTCGAGGCCAACTTCGCGATCTTCGCCGGCATCGCAGTACTTGCGGCAGGCGCTGTGGCGATGATTCCGAAGCCGCAGCCTGAGGTGCCCGTGACCGCCGTCGACGTCGAGGCCGACGACGCCACCGTCAGCGCCCGCTAGGAGTGATCGTGGACAGGTTTCCGGAGGCGTGCATCGAGCGAACGGTGGAATGGGTGGACACCGACGCCTCCGGACACCAGCACAACTCGGCCATCCTGCGCTGGGTTGAAGCTGCGGAAGCTGAGCTGTTCCGGAAGCTGGAGCTACCGGATTACTTCCCCAGCGCTCCCCGTGTCCAGCAAGTCATTAATTACAAGGCCAAGCTGTGGTTCGGCCAGCGCATCACCGCCACGGTGAAGATCCACGCGCTCGGCCGCACCTCGCTGACCATGGCTTTCGACGTAACGTCCGACGCCGGCGAGGTAGCCGCTTACGGGACGGTCACCACGGTTCACGTCCCCAACGGCACCACCAGGGCGCAGCCTTGGCCGGAGCATCTGGTCCGCGCCGTGAAGGGCGTGCCGGCAGCCGACGTGCCGGTAGCCGAATAGTGCCTTGCCGAAGTGCCTGATCTACGACCCGATGACCTGGCTGATGGCCAGGACGCCTCCACTGGGATCAGCCAGCACGGCGTTTCGGAAGCCCGGGGCATCAGTGGGTGGCATCAACAAAGAGCCGCCCAGCTCAACAACGCGGCGGGCCACAGCGTTTGTGTCCGAAACCTGCACGTTGACGGCCCAGTGGGGCGGAACGCCGGACGCGGGGTCGGCTCCGTTCGCCACGGCAACGACGTCGTCGGGCAGCGTTGGGTGGGTGGCCCGGCGTGTACTTCCGGCTAAGCGCCACAGCCCGATGCCCGCGGGTGCCATCTCCAACCGCCACCCAAAGACGGTTGCGTAGAACCTCTCTGCAGCGGCCATATCCGGGGTATGCAGGGCACTCATTTGCCATGCGCCGGGGGCGTCAAGAACTCCCGCCGCCAGGGGCGCACTCCCGGCGCGTACCCCGAAAGGTGCGCCGCTGGGGTCGGCGAACAAGGCCGTACGCTCACCGTCGCCTCCCTCGACTGGTCCAACCAGCCGGGTTCCCCCGGATTCACCCACGAGGCCCACGGTTGTGTCGAGGTCATCCACGAGGAAGTACGTGGCCCATGCTCCGCGGTCCAGCATTGGCGGGGCCTGCCCCACTCCAGCTACGGGTCGCCCATCGAGCCGGGCCACCCTGTATCCAAGGACAGTGGGGTCATCGAATTCCCAGCCGAAGAGCGGCCCGTAGAACGCGACGGCTGTTTCCAGGTCGGGCTGAAGTGACTCGATCCAACAGGGCTCACCCGGGACGTAGGAAACAGCATCGGTCATGGCGTGGGACCTCCATGGAATAAGTGGCCGGATGGCGCTCAGCCTACGCCGACCACACACGGTCCCGCACCTATGATGAACTGGACTGGCGCCTGATGGGGGCGCGGAAATGAGGCTCTTTCGATGTTCGCCGTTCCGGCACCCGCGGTGCGCCACCAGCAGCTGCTCGTTACGATCTTCGGCCTTTATGGCCGGAACGCCGGCGATGCCTTGCCGGTCTCCGCGCTGATCTCCATGCTGGGCTCGCTCGGTTACGACGCTCCGGGTGTGAGGTCCTCGGTTTCCAGGCTCAAGGCCAAGGGCGTGCTGAAGAGTGTCCGGGAAGGCGGAATCGCCAAGTACAAGATTTCCGAGTCCATCAGCGATGTGTTCCGTGAAGGTGACCGGCGGATCTTCGCACCGGAACCGCCCGCCCCGGTGGACACGTGGGTGCTGGCTGTCTTCTCGGTGCCGGAATCGATGCGCAACCGCAGGCACCAACTGCGTTCCGCGTTGCTGGCGTTGGGGTTTGGTTCCGTGGCCAACGGCGTGTGGATCGCGCCGGCCCACAAGCTGGAGCAAGCCCGGGAACGGCTCACTGCCGGGGGACTGATCGAGTTTGTGGATCTGTTCCGGAGTGACTACGTTTTCGACGGTCCCATGCGGCCCAAAATCTCGGAATGGTGGGACCTCAAGGAACTCGATGAGCAGTTCACCGAGTTCCTTGAGTTGTATGAAGGTGCGGAGCGGCAATGGACCGAGCGAGTCGGTGACGATCCTGAAAAGGCTCTGGCTGAGTCCACGGCAGAGCTGCGGCGGGACGCTTTCCGCTACTACATTCCGATGCTCACCATGTGGCGCAAGTTCCCGTACCGGGACCCGAACCTGCCCGCCGACTACCTTCCGCCTGAGTGGCACGGACCGGCTGTTCGCCGCACGTTCCAAGCGGTGCACCGCCTGGCCGCACCCCTCGCCGCGGCCCACGCACATGAGATCATCACCGAGGCCTTGAATCCTGCTGCGGCCTGACTCATCGCCCGCAGCCCTACTCGCTGGTGCGTGGCGCGTCGATGACGCCGAATACCTCACCCTGGGGCGCCCGCACGACCACCATCCGGCCCATGGCACTTTCCTCCACTGGGCCCAACAGGGTGGCGCCAAGCTCTACTGCCCTGGTGGCCGTACCTTCGACGTAGTCGCTGGCGAACCAGGTCATCCAGTGGTTGGGCGCGTCATCGGGAAGAGCGGTGTCGTGGTGCATTCCGCCGACTTCCCGCCCATCCAGCGGCCTGCGCACAGTGGAGTAGACAAGGCCTTCCTCGGTGACGTCCTGGTAGCTGACGTCGAAGACCTCCGAGTAGAAGGAACGGGCCGTGGAGTACTCACGCGTGTGGAGTTCGTTCCAGCAGAGGGCGCCGTGCTCGTTGACGCGTTCAGCCCCGATGTGGGCTCCGGCCTGCCAGACGCCAAAAACCGAGCCGACGCTGTCCAGGGCCAACGCCATGCGGCCTGATTCCATCACATCAAAGGGAGGAGCGAGAAGCTGCCCGCCGGCTGCGCTGATCTTCTTGGCCGTGAGGTCAACATCGTCCGAGGCCAGGTACGTGGTCCAGGCGGTGGGCATACCCGCTTCCTGTTTGGGACCTATTCCGGCCACGGCCCGGCCCCTCACGTACGCCAGGGTGTAGTCCCCGGCCTCCTTGCCGCCGGACACGAATTCCCACCCGAACAGTTCTGCGTAGAAGGCCTTAGCTTCGGCAAGGTGGTCAACACCCAGGTCCACCCACATGGGAGTTGCTGCGGGCCAGCTGGAGATTTTGGTGGACATGGGACTCCTCGGATTGGGGCTCTTGGGGCGAAGCTGCTTCCCCAGATGCCCGATGCGCCAAGCATCTGAGGAAGCAGCCACCCATAAAGTGCGCCCTGGACCCGTTTCGTGACACCGTTTTCGCCGCTATTCCGTGGCAGGCAGCTGGCAGCAGCCCAAGAATAGGGTGGCGGGCAAGCGCAAGGTGCTTGCCCGCCGTCGTGCGCTGGGGATCAGACCGTGCGCGTGGCCCTGGCGAGGTTCCCGCGGAGTTCATCCGCGTTCTGCCGGATGACGTAGGCGGGGCGGTCCCGTTCGACGCGCCAGCTGTCTTCCAGAGGGCCGATGTTGACGGTGTCGAAGCCGAACTCGTCGTAGAGATTGGTGACGAGTTGGGCGGCTTCCGGGAAGTCGCTGGAGGTGGCCAGGGCGCGTCGGTTGGGCGTGCCGGACGGGGTGCCGTCGGTGGTGATCTCCTTGGCGAAGATGTGGTTGAAGCCCTTTGCCACCTTGGACGTGGGGAGGTGCTTTTGGAGCAGGCCGGAGGTGGTGGCTTCGCCGTTATCCAGCTCGGGAATGCGGCCGTCACGCTCCCAGTAATAGTTGTTGGTGTCGATGACGATCTTGCCCTCGAGCGGCTCCGTGGGAATGCCTTGATAGTTCTTGAGAGGCACGGTCACGACGGCGAAATCGCCCGCCGCTGCTGCCTCGGCCGGCGTTGCGGCCCGGGCCCGCGGCCCAAGTTCCGCGACCAGTTCGCTCAGCGTTTCGGGCCCCCGCGAGTTGCTGATGACGACGTCATAGCCAAGTTCCACCGCTTTGCGGGCGACTTGGCTGCCAATGTGTCCTGCACCGATGATTCCAATTGTTGTCATGTGGGTGCCAACAACAAGTTGCAGACGCCTATTTCCCGCGTTACGCAATATTTCTGAAAGACTTATACTAAGTAGTCTTACTATGCTGGTTGGCATCGAAGACGAGGAGGTAGGGATGGCCGGGCATTTGGAACTGGTTGAAACGCCTGACGGGGATTTTCGGATTCTGATGGTGGACGGCGAGGACGTGTTGATGGGCCTCTCCAAGCGGTTTTCGTCAGTGGATGAGGCTGCTCAGGGAGTAGCTGCCATCAGGGAAGTAGCCGGAACTGGCCTCGTTCGTACCGCTGACGCGGAGCGATACGCTGTCCTGATGCTGGAAGAGCCCGTGATCGACTCAGCGCTCGCAGCGCAGGGCGCACAGGCGCAAGCGAAGGTGGTCAACTGTGGCAGCTGATGCGACGTCAACAAAGAAACGCGGCGTGCTCTTTGATGTGGACGGGACCCTGATTGATTCCAGCTATTTCCACACAATGGCGTGGTGGCAGGCCTTCCGACGGGAAGGGCTGGACGTGGAAATGTCCGCCATCCACCGGCGCGTAGGCATGGGAGGCGACAAACTCATTCAAAGCCTTGTGCCTGATTGCCCGCGGGACATGCAGGAGGAGCTGAAATCGGCCCACGGGGCCGTCTTCTCAACATTCTGGCCCACGCTGCGGCCCTTCGAATCGGTTCGGGACCTCCTCTCGGCATGCTCCGAGGCAGGCCTGGCTGTGGGCCTGGCATCGTCAGCGCAAAAGCGCGACCTCGAAGTGAGCCGCCACATCCTCGACGCCGGATCCTCCATTGAAGCCTGGACCAGCTCCGACGATGCCGAGGAGAGCAAGCCGGCGCCGGACATCCTGGTCGCGTGCCTGGAGAAGCTCGGCGTCAGCCCCGAGGATGCCGTTTTTGTTGGTGACGCAGTCTGGGATGTAAAGGCGGGCGCGGCCATCGGCATGCCCGTGATTGCCCTGACCTGCGGCGGGATCAGCGAGGCGGAGCTGCGCGAGGCAGGTGCCGCGGAGGTCTACGACAACGCGCGGCACCTGCTGGAGCACCTGGAAACCAGTATCATCGGCCGGTTGGCGGCGGGGACAGCCAGCGCCTAGCGGGTGAGCTTGGCGGAGTCCGGTTCCTGGTCGCCGATGTGGCCCGGGGCGTTGGCGGCAAGGACGCGTTGCACGAAGGCGCTGTATTCCTCCATGTAGTGCCGCAACAGGCCGGCGGTTCCCTCGTCCTTGACCGAACCGTCGTCGTCGTACGCATCAGCGACGAAGCGGATGTAAGCCTCAGGCGCGTTCAACTGCGGCGCGTCCAGGAAGCTCAATACGCTCCGCATGGACGACTGCATCACCGCGGTTCCGATACCGCCCGGTGATGCGCCAATGATTCCGGTGGGCTTCCGGGCGAACGAATTGGTGCCCCACGGGCGCGAACCCCAGTCGATGGCGTTCTTGAGCGCACCCGGGATGGAGCGGTTGTATTCGGGGGAGACGAACAGGATCCCATCCGACGCCGCAATGGAGTCTTTCAATTCCCTGCCGGCCGGGGGGAAATCGGCGTCGTAATCCGAACTGTACAAAGGAAGGTCCTTGATGGCGATCTCATGGAACTCAAGCTCCGGAGGCGCGACGCTGATCAGCGCCTTGGAGAGGACCCTGTTGATGGAATTGCTTGCAAGGCTTCCCACGAAGTAACCGATTTTGAAGGTGTCCATAGTGGCGTTCCTTTCCGACGGCACGGCCGGAACCGGCCCGTCGACGGTGTGGTGGCTGGTTGCCCCCAGCTCCCACCGACCCTAGTGGAGTTGTGCACATAGCGCAGCCCCCTACTCCCGCCCGGACCTTCGCGGTCATAGACTCATGCCAACTGGGTTCTGGAGGGTTCGGGAAGAGGGGTGGCGGGTGAAAGCAGGCATAGCGCGCGAGGCGCTCGACGGCGAGCGACGTGTGGCCGCCACGCCTGAAACGGTCAAGCAATTGGCCGGGTTGGGCCTGGAAGTTCAGATCGAGTCCGGGGCCGGATCAGCCTCCGGTCATAGCGACGACGATTACCGGCAGGCCGGCGCCTCCGTGGTCCAATCCCTGGACCTCGGGACACTGGATGTCTACTGCCACGTACGCCCCATGGAACCGTCGACGGCGGGAGCCCTTCGCCGGGGTTCTGTCACCGTCGGCTTGGGGTCGCCGTCCTCGGAGTTGCCTACCGTGAGGGCCCTCGCCGCCGGTGGGATCACATCCTTCGCCCTTGAGCTGGTTCCCCGTATTTCGCGTGCACAATCCATGGATGCGTTGACATCCCAGGCCTTGGTGGCGGGGTATCGGTGCGTCCTTGAAGCAGCCATGCGGCTACCCCGGTTCTTCCCGCTGTACATGACGGCGGCGGGGACCATCCCACCGGCCCGCGTGTTGGTGTTGGGCGCCGGTGTGGCCGGTCTCCAGGCGATCGGAACAGCCAAGCGGCTCGGCGCCCGGGTTTCCGCCAACGACATCCGCCCGGCTTCGGCTGACGAAGTAGCGTCCATGGGCGGAACGTTCATCAAGCTTGACCTCGAAACCGCTGAGGCGTCCGGTGGGTACGCACGTGAATTGAGCGCGGACCGCGGTGCCTTGCAACGCGCACTCCTGGCACCTCACGTTGCCCAGGCAGACGTGTTGATCACAACGGCCGCCGTCCCCGGCCGGAGGGCGCCGCTGCTGGTGAGCCGCGAGATGGTGCAGGGCATGCGGCCAGGCTCCGTGGTAGTGGACCTGGCGGCCGAATCCGGCGGCAATGTTGAGGGAAGCATTCCCGGGCAGGACATCCACATACCCACCGCTGACGGTCAGGGAGTGGTGACACTGGTGGGCATCAAGGATGCCGCGTCAGCGATGCCCGCGGACGCCTCACGCCTTTACGCCAAAAACGTGGCCAACCTGCTGGCGCTCATGACAAAGGATGGCGTGGTTGCCCCGGACTTTGCCGACGAAGTAGTGGCCGGCGCCTGCCTCACCCACGATGGCGAGGTCCGGCATGCGCCCACATCGGAGGCACTCACCGCGCCCGCCGGCGAAACGGCACCCGCTGGAAGTACTCATCCCGGACCTGAAGGAGTGCGCTGATGGATGGCATGAGTTTGCTGACGATCACTGTGCTGGCCGTTTTTGTGGGCTTCGAGGTTGTTTCCAAGGTTTCCAGCACACTGCATACACCCCTCATGTCCGGCGCCAACGCCATCCACGGCATCATCCTGGTGGGGGCCATCATCGTTGCTGGACAGGCTGCAGACCCGTTGGTGCTGGCGGTCGCGCTCCTCGCGGTTGTCCTGGCTACGGCCAACCTCGTCGGCGGTTTTGTGGTGACCGATCGGATGCTCGAAATGTTCCGCGGAAGGCAACGGCCGCCGTCGAAAGTTGCTCCGACGGATGCTGGAGCCGCAGGGGCCGCAATTAAGGAGCGACGCCCATGACGCTGCTCAATCCCACGTGGACGGCACTTCTGTACCTTGCGGCGGCGGCGTGCTTCATCCTCGCGCTGAAGGGCCTGAACTCACCACGGACCGCCCGGCGCGGCAACCTGATCGGAGCATTTGGCGCCCTGTTGGCAGTGGTGACGGTATTCGTATCCGTGAAACTGGACAATATTCCCTGGATTCTTGGTGCCATCGTGGTGGGCTCCGGTGTGGCTGCCCCCGTGGCCCGCAGGGTACAGATGACCCAGATGCCCCAGCTCGTGGCGCTCTTCAACGGTGTGGGCGGTGGCGCTGCGGCGCTCGTGGCATTGCTGGAACTCTCGCATACGGAAGAGCCCTGGGTTCGGGTGGCAATCGTCTTCACGCTGTTGGTGGGGGCGGTCTCCTTCGCGGGTTCCGGCGTCACCTTCGCCAAGCTCCAAGGGCTCATGACCACACGCCCGGTCACATTCCCGGGACTGCCGGTCCTGATGGCCGTCGTGTTGCTGGCCGCCGTGGGCGCCGGCGTCGTGGTGATCCTCAACGGATCCTTGGTGCTGGCGCTGGTCCTGTTGGTTTTGGGGCTTGTTACCGGAATCCTGTTGGTGCTCCCTGTGGGTGGCGCCGATGTACCCATAGTCATTTCGCTCCTGAACGCCTTCACTGGTCTGGCTGTGGCAGCCTCGGGGCTGGTGCTGGGCAATGTCCTGCTTGTGGTTGCAGGCACCTTGGTGGGGGCCTCCGGCACCATCCTTACCCGGGCCATGGCGGCTGCGATGGGGCGCAGCGTCGCAGGCATCATGTTCGGGGCGTTCAAGGGCGGATCAACGGCGGGATCGACCGCTCTGAGTGAGCGGCCGGTGCGGTCCTCCAGCGCCGAGGACGTGGCAGTCCTGCTCGGCTATGCGCAGCGGGTCATCATTGTGCCGGGGTACGGTCTCGCAGTAGCGCAAGGGCAGCACACAGCTGCCGAACTTGCCTTGGCCCTGGAAGCACGCGGTATTGAGGTGGATTTCGCCATCCATCCCGTGGCTGGAAGGATGCCGGGGCATATGAACGTGCTCCTGGCTGAAGCCAACGTTCCCTATGAGTCGCTTAAGGAAATGGGCGACATCAACTCCGAGTTTAAGACGGCCGATGTTGCCTTGGTGGTGGGCGCCAACGACGTCGTCAACCCCGCAGCGAAGACCACCTCGGGCTCGCCGATCTACGGAATGCCCATCCTGGAGGTTGCCGATGCCCGCCAGGTGGTGTTCCTCAAACGCTCCATGCGCCCCGGGTTTGCCGGGATTGAAAATGAACTCCTCTATGAGCCTCAAACCACCCTACTGTTCGGCGACGCGAAGGATTCGCTGACCAAGGTCCTGGGTGCAGTGAAGGGACTCTAGGGAAACCGTGTTTCTCCTTTTTGGGCCCCTTAACCGCGTCACGTACGGATTGGTGGGGGCACAGGTCTTGTACAGAACCATGTACAGCAGGCTAGGAGTCGTCGAGTGCAAGACCGTAAGAAAGAGTCGTTGTTTGGGTCGCGCTTCGTCCCGGCGCAGGGTAAGAGCGTCACCAACTGGAGGTTGCTGGTTGGCCAAACTGTTCAAATTTGGCGCGGTGACGACATCGTGGACCAAGGCACGGTGGAGACCGTAACTCCTGACGGCAGCGTTCTGTGGCTCACCCAAAAGGGAGCGATTGGACGGCGGATGGTGACCAAGGAACGTGGAGCGCGCCTTCGAATCCAGCTGATCAACTAAGCTGCATCGCGCACCGGCCAGGACCTTCCCGGCCGTCCGCCCGCCGTCCTAAGAACCCGCGGAAACCGTCGGACCGTATGCCAAGACCTCTGCCAATTCAGCCAGCCTGTGCGCCCGCGCCGATTCTGCCGGCGTGAAAGGCTCACCCGGGCGCGAGAACACCAAGGGCCCGTGCCAGGCCGTCGGGATCTTGAGGATGTCAGCGGACAGCCCGACGGCGGAACTCGTGTGGGGTGCCGGGTGCTCGGGATCAACGGGGACGACTTTGGCGGAAAGGAGCTCGGCGACCGCGTGGGGGAGTTCCTTGGGGTTACCGGCGATGCGGGTGGCGAGGCTCAGGGCCTTGGTTTGGCCGTCAGCCATGGCCAGAGCTGTGGTGGGCCAAACGTGGGACTCGCGCCCGCCGCCGTCGAGCAGTGCTTTCAGCAGTTCCTGTTCGGTGACATTGCCCGGGGCCGAGAGGACGAACTCGTCCATGACGGTCTCGCTTGGAGCGGCGACAGCGGCCCCCGTTGCCATCATCGGATGGACGTGCAGGCTGAGGATGTTGCTATCCAGCTTGGCGAGGGATTGGGTGATTTTCTGCAGGGACCCGGGCTGGTCGAGCAGCACCGTCCGGGCACGCCACAAGGACGGTGCCAGATTCAACGTGCGTCGTTGGCGGAGGGCCGGAGCGTGCAACCATCGCCTGAGTACTTTCGCTGCTGAGGGTTCGGCCACCCAGATGACCAGAACGGTGGCGGTGACCGCCAGGAGCAGGACCTTTGCTACATAGGGCAGATGGGTTTCCACGACTGCTGCGTGGACCAGCAGCTCGATGGGAAGCATGACCGCAATGTTGGCCAGGGTGAGTCGGGCCTTGGGCGGTTCGGGCAGCTGGCCGCAGACATCACAGAGGAGGTCCGCGGTGACGGGAGTGCTCGCGTTGGGCTTCATGTTTTCATGCTGCCCTGACCCTGTTTCGTACCGATTGCTTGTGCGTCACGTTCCGGGAACGGCCCGGTGAACGCCCGCCACGCAAGAACCCGGCGTTCTCACGGAGAGAACGCCGGGCTCAGGCCACGCAACTTAAGTGGGAGTGCTCTCGATGAGCTGTCCGTCCTAGCGGGTGCGGTCGGAATCGAGGTCGGAGTCAAGCTCCGAGATGTTGTCTGCGTCGCGGTGGCCGGCAGCTTCCTTCAGGAGGTCGCGGATTTCGGCCAGAAGGGCGGTGTCTGCCGGGAGCGGCTCTTCTTCCGGTTCCTCGGTGGAGAGGCGTTCTTTGACCAGGGAGTTAATCTTGTTCATTGGCGCCACGAAGATGAAGTAAACCACAGCTGCAGTGATGACAAAGGTCACCAAAGCGGTCAGCACCGCGCCAAAGTCGATGAAGGTGGCGGGGTTGTCCGGCCAGATGCGGAAGCCCAGTCCCTCTGCGTTCATGCCGCCGGCCGCTGCAATGACGGGGTTGATGATGTGGTTGGTGAAAGCCGCCACGAGGGCGGTGAAGGCACTGCCGATGACGACGGCAATGGCCAGCTCGATCACGTTGCCGCGAAGTATGAAGTCCTTGAAACCCTTGAACATGGATGGTCCTCCGATTGAGTGCGGGTGTCTGCCTCAGCAGAGATCAAACTACCACTCCCGGGTTTCAAGCGGGTGTAAGCGGGTGAGCGAGGGTTGGCGGGAGGGGGCCCGGGGGTGAGCGAGGGTTGGCGGGAGGGGGCCCGGGGGTGAGCGAGGGTTGGCGGGAGGGGCCCGGGGGTGAGAGAGGGTTGGTTGCTCCTCACCCCCGGCAGGCAATCAGGTCGGCGGACCGTCAGGCGAGCAGGGCCCGCGTGTGGTCGTTGAGGAACATCCCGCGGGGATCGAATTCGCGCCGGACCTGGATGAAGGTGTCCAGCTCCGGGTAGAGGCGTTCCAGCCGGCTCCGGGTCATGAAGTGGATCTTTCCCCAGTGGGCGCGCGGCTCGAATTCCTGGAGCACGGCGTCGGCGTCGCGGAAGAACTGCCAGTAGTCGGTCCCGGGCTCGGTGGTCAGCGTGATGACGGTGCTGTCGCGGCCTTGGAATTGGGACATGTAGGCGTCGTCGGACTTCACCCAGCGGACCTCAACGGGGTACTTCTGCTCGGGATACTTGCTGCGGATCAGGTCCTGGATGGCCTCGACGGCCACCAAACCGTCCTCGCTGCGGACGAAGTACTCCAGTTCGTGGAACTGTGTGGTGAAGCCGCCGGGGTAGATCCGGTAGGAACGGTCCAGTCGGGCACCCTCAACGGTGGAGAGCTGGCTTTCGTCCTGGACGGATGCGACGTTGTACCGCTTGGTGTAGCTGCGGCCACCCATGCTGTGGTCCGGCGAGCCGGGGAGGTCCAGCAGCTCACAAGAGTCGTCCTCAGGGCACCAGAGGAACGAGTAGTGGCGGTTGTCGTCGATGTCGGCCTGCCACGTGGCCGCGGTTTCCGCCCACGTTGGGTAGGTGATCTGTTCCTGCAGGTAATAGCTGTCTTCAACGGCCAACTCGACTTCCAGGAAGATCCCCAACGTTCCCAGCGCTGTCTGTGCGGCACGGAGTTCGCGGAGCTGGCCCTCGCCGATCTCCACGATTTCGCCGTAGCCGTTGATCAGCTTCACCCAGCGCAGTTTGGAGGAGAAGCTGCCCAAATCCTTACCGGATCCGTGGGTGCTGGTGGCCAAGGCGCCGGCGATCTGCTGCTTGTCGATGTCGCCCTGGTTGCTGAGCGCCAGTCCCTTCTCCCACAGGGCATCCCCGAAAGCGTTGATGGTGGTGCCGGCAAGCGCACGGGCCCGGCGTCCGGGCTGGTCAGTGCCCGTAATGGCTGAGAGCCCGGACATGTCCATCAGCACGCCGCCGGTCTGGACCAACGGTGAGGAGGAGTGCCCTGAGCCGACCGCCCGCACTGGCAAACCTTCGCGGATGGCGAACCGGACGGCGTCGAGCGCTTCTTGTTCATTCCTGGGCCGAACGGTAAAGGCGGGGGTCGCGCTTTGGTTCCCGCCCCAGTTGGTCCAGGTGGCGTCTGTGGCGAAGGGGGCTGTGGGAGTGGCTGCGGCCGGTACGCCCGATGCCCGGGAAACATGAGTTGTCATGGTTGAAGCTCCGTTGCTTGTCTGAACGCTCACGCGCCGTGGTTGATCATGACGTGCTTGGTGCGCGAGTAGTCATCCAGGGCGTAGAGCGAGAGGTCGCGGCCGTAGCCGGAACCCTTGAATCCGCCCCACGGTACCTCGCACGCCAGGACAAGGTGCGCATTGACCCACACCGTGCCGAAGTCCAACTGCTTGGGTATGCGGAGGGAAAGGCTTGAATCGCGCGTCCACACCGAGGCTGACAGGCCGTACGGGCTCTCATTGGCCCGGGTCACGGCTTCCTCGGTGGTGCTGAAGGTCTCCACCGTGACGACGGGGCCGAAGATCTCGTGCGTGGCGATGTGCGCCCCGGCCGGCACGTTGCTGATGACCGTGGGCTCGATAAAGTAGCCGGGACCTTCCAGCGCCGAACCGCCAAGAGCCACGTTGAGGCCAGCCTCGCGGGCCTCAGCCAGCGATTCCTTGACCCGTTCGTAGTGCGGGAGGGAGATCATGGGGCCGATTTCGACGTCGTCGCCTGCATCGGGGGCTCCGACCACCAAGGTGCTGACTTCGCGTACCAGGTGTTCCGTGAACTCTTCGGCCACGGACTCGTGAACCAGGACGCGGCAGGCAGCGCCGCAATCCTGGCCGGCGTTCCAGAAGCCGGCATTGCGTACACCGGCAGCGGCTGCGCGGAGGTCGGCGTCGGGGAAGACGACAACAGGAGCCTTGCCGCCGAGCTCCAGGTGCACGCGCTTGACGGACTTCGCGGCGGTTTCGGCCACTGCCTGGCCGCTGACGACGCTGCCGGTCAGTGCGACCAAGGCAATGTCCGGGTGCTCGGACAGCCTCTGCCCCACAGTCCGGCCGCGTCCGGTGACGACGTTGAGGATGCCATCCGGAATGCGTCCGGCCAGCACTTCCACCAGCTTCAACGTGGACAGCGGAGTCTGCTCGGAAGGCTTGATGACGATGCTGTTGCCGGCTGCGAGGATGGGCGCGATCTTCCATGCGGCCATCAGCAGCGGGTAGTTCCACGGGGTGATGACGCCCACTACGCCCACGGGTTCACGGAGGATCACGGAGGTGTGGCCCGTGGCGTAGTCGCCGCCGGCCATGGAGGTCAGGGTGCGTGAGGCCCCGGCCATGAACCGGAAGGTGTCGATGGTGCTGGAGACATCGTCCTCGGACACGGCCTGCGGTTTGCCGGTGTTGGCTGACTCGATGACCTCGAAGGCTACGCGGTTCTCCTCGATGATGTTCGCGATGAGGTTCAGGACGTCAGCGCGTTCCTTCGGGGTGGTGGCACCCCAGGTCTTTTGGGCCACGACGGCGGCGGCAACAGCGACGTCGACATCATCGGCCGTGCCGGCCTGCACTGAAGCGATGACAGCCTCGGTGGTGGGATCCACGACGTCGATGGACTGGCCCGAAGAGCCGGGGACGAAGGAACCGTTGATGAAGTGGCCCGCCGGAGGCAGGGGCAACGGGAGGGCAGGGACGCTGTCGATCTGTGAAGAACCGGTGGTGGCGCGTCGGACGGTGAACTGTTCGGTCTGGGTGGTCATGATGATTCGCTTTCAGATCAGGGGGTGGTCGGATGAGGGCTGATCAGATCAGGTCCGGGGTGAGTGCAGTGGCGGGAAAGGGGGCGGCTTCTGTCTTCTTGCCGAACAGCCGGGCCGCGAAGTAATAGAGGGGAGCGACGACGACGAGGCCGACGATCCATGAGATATCCACGCCGCCCATCGCCGCGGCCAGCGGGCCGGTGTAGATGGCGGTGGCCGAGAAGGGGACCTGGATGAGGGCGCCTGCTACGTAGGAGCCGATGGCGACCCAATTGAACCGCCCGTACACGCCGCCGTCGCGCTTGAAGAAGTCTTCAACCCGGTAGTCGCCGTGCCGCAGAAGGTAGTAGTCCACCAGGTTGATGGCCGTCCAGGGAACCAGGACGTACATGAGGAAGGAGAGGAAGTTGGTGTAGAAGAGGATGAAGTTGTCGCGGGCAAACAGGGCGATGGAGACGGCGACGACGAAGAGGATGATCGCGGCAATGCTGCGCGTCTTGGCCCGTGGCAACCAGGAGGGCTTGAAGGTTTGCCCGATGGTGAGGGTGCAGAGTACGCCGCAGTACAGGTTCATGGCGTTCGAGGCCGCGACGCCCAGGCAGAAGATGCCCACGATGATCAGTGTCCATGGTTGGAGCAGGGCGCCCAGGCTTCCGACGATTTCGACGTCGCCGGTGTTCATGGAGACGGCGAGCGTTCCCACCAAAGCGCCGAGAATCATGGGGAACAGGGTTCCCAGGACACAGCCTGAGTAGGAGGCCCAGAACGCCGGAGCCGAGCCCGTGCCTTGCGGCATGTAGCGGGAGTAGTCGGAGACGTAAGGGGCGTAGGCCAGCTGCCACAGGGCGGAGACGGAGATGGTCCCCATGAAGCCGACCCAGTTGAAGTTGCCCGTCTCCAGGAAGTTGCCGGGCAATCCGTGGACCACCAGGATCCAGCCGAAGGCCAGCAACAGTGCCAGCCCAGCGGCAACGCTGAGGACACGTGCATAGGCGTGGATGAGCCGGTAGCCGAAAATCGTGGCGATGACGCTGACGACGCCGATGATGATGATGCCCGCGTCAACACTGATGCCTGGGCTCACAGCTGCCATTGCTTCGCCGCCGAACACGAGGTTCGCCGCGAAGAAGCCGACGTACATGACCACCACGATGACCACGATCAACAGAGCCCCGAAGGAGCCGAATTGGCCACGGGTCTGGATCATCTGGGCCACACCCAGCTGAGGGCCTTGGGCCGAGTGCAGCGCCATGAAGATGCCACCCACAACGTTGCCGATGATGATGCCCACGATCGCCGGGACGAAGCCCAGGCCGAACACCGTGGTGGCGAGTCCGCCGGTCACGATGGTCATGATCATGATGTTGGAGCCGAACCAGATGGTGAAGAGGTCGCGGGCTTTGCCATGGCGCTCGTTGGCCGGGATCGGCTGGATGGTCTTGTCCTCGAGCCGCGGGACCTCAGTTGTTGGCGCGGTGCTCATGACGCGGTCCGGGATGCTGAAGCGAGTTCACGAACAACGGCGGTGTCTGCCTTGCTGCGGTTCACCATGAGCCCCAGGAGGTCGAAGACAAGGGTGGCCGCGGCGACCGTGGTGATGTCCGCATGGTCGTACGCCGGGGCGACTTCCACGACGTCGGCACCCACGATGTTGATGCCGTTCAGCCCGCGGAGCAAAGCCAGGAGCTCGCGGGAGTGAAGCCCGCCCATCTCCGGGGTGCCCGTGCCGGGGGCGAAGGCCGGGTCCAGCACGTCAATGTCGATGGAAACGTAAACGGGGGTATCGCCGAGCCTGTCCTTCACACGCTGGATTGCTGCCGGGACGCCAATGACGTCCAGGTCCGAGCAGCGGATGATCTGGAAGCCGAATTCGTGGTCGCGGAGGAAGTCGTTGCGGTCATAGACCGGGCCGCGGATACCCACGTGCATGGACTTGTCCTCCACCAACAGGCCTTCTTCGAACGCCCGCCGGAAGATGGTGCCATGCGTGATCGGCTGATCAAAGTACGTATCCCAGGTGTCCAGGTGGGCGTCGAAGTGCAGCAGCGCTACCGGGCCGTGGACCTTGTTCAGGGCCCGCAGCATGGGAAGGGCGATGGTGTGGTCACCACCGATAGAGATGAGCCGCTTGTCTTCGCTCATCAAAGGCAATGCCTGCTCTTCGATCTCCCGGACCGCCCGGGTGATGTCGTAGGGGGTGCAGGCGATGTCGCCGGCATCCACCACTTGGGCTTCGTACACCGGTTCAACGTCGAGCTCCGGGTGGTACCCGGGGCGCAGGAGGCGCGAGGCCTCGCGGACTGCGGCAGGGCCGAAACGGGCGCCGGGCCGGAAGGAGGTTCCGCCGTCGAACGGGACGCCCACGATCGCAATGTCGTAGTCGGGAACACGGTCGATTTGGGGGAGGCGGGCGAAGGTGCCGAGGCCAGCAAACCGGGGGACTTTGGTGGCGTCGACAGGGCCGATGGGCTTGTGCGTTGTCATTGACCGATCCTTGGGTTGAGGGGTGCTCGCCGTTGAGCGGGAAGTAGTAATTCCATTCTTGGTGACGCGGATCACTCCGGATAGCGCTACATTGACTACAAATAGTCGAGGCGTTTAGACGAATGTCTAACCGCCCCTGGAAGAGGCGGGAAAACGCGCCGCCACAGCAGAGAACCGGAGCGTAAGAGATGGCAATCACCGTCGCCGAACTCGTCGCCGAACCGCAGTTGGGACTCACGCTCCTGGCCGGATCGGCCGGCGCGGACAACCGCATCACCTGGGCCCACACCTCGGACCTGCCCAGGCTGTGGGAGTGGGTCACGGGCGGCGAACTCATGATGACCAACGGCCTGTCCATTCCTGCCGATGCGGACGGGCAGGTGGCGCTCGCCGAGGCCCTCATGGACAGCGGCGCCAGTGCATTGGCGATCGGCGAGAAGATGCACGCGCCACCGCTGACCGCCGAATTCCTGGCCGCTTGCGACCGGCTGCCTTTGCCCCTGCTCAACATTCCGTACCCGCTGCCGTTCATAGCCATCGCCCGGTCGGTTGCCGAGTCCTCCCTGCTCGAAGAATCCCGCCGGCTCCGGCAGACGGCGCGCGTCTACGATCTGCTGCGCACCGTGGGTGCCTCGGAAGACCACTGGCAGAGCCTGGTCCAGCGGCTGGCGACCGAGCTCGACGCAGAGCTGTTCGTGGTGGACCGCCGCTGCCTCCATCCTTGGCACCCGGAGGGGAAGGCGCTTCCGGAGTTCCTCGCCGATGCCTGGGCTCCGTCGTCCGGGCACGTGTCGCCGGCAGGGAAGAACTTCCAGTGGCACCGCATCCGGGGCAGGCATGTGCTGACCATGGACATCCCCACCCACGCCAACGCGCTCCTGGTGGTGCTGCCCAACAGTGAACCGCACCCGGACGCCGTCGTACTTCTCCACGCCGCAACCGTGCTGGGACTGCAACTTTCGCGCATCGTGCTGTCGCTGGAGGGCCGCCACCGGCTGGCCGGCGAGTTCCTGCTGCAGGCCATGGATGGACGCCTGGGAGTGGCCGAAATGGAGAGTCGGCTCGCCGCATTTGAGGTTCCGCCGCAAGGATTCCTGCTCGCCTCGATGGCGGCGGACGCCGCGGATCGAGCAGCGGACGACGGCGACAGGCTGGCCAACGTGCACATCGAACTGTGGCGGCATGGGGTTGCGTCTGCGTCCTTGAAGCGGAACAACAGGCTCCACGTGGTGGTCCCGGCAGACGTGCCTGACGACATCCTGGTGCACTGCGCCGGCTTGGAAACGCTGATCGGAATCAGCGCGCCTGCAGCCGTTGCGAACATCCAGCGCGCGTTGCAGGAGTCCCTCTGGGCGCTGGGTTCAGCCCGGGCCAACAGGCTCAGGCTGTCCCGCTATGCGGAGGGGCCATCGTGGCTGGGACTCACCGGTTTTGAGGAAGGAACGGCGCTGGTCCGGCGTCTTCTCGGCCCGATTTTTGACTACGAGCAGAGCCAGGAAGGCGATCTCCTTGTCACTCTGAGGACGTATTTGGACTCGCAGCGTTCGTGGCAGAAAACCGCGACAGCCCTGTTCGCGCACCGGCAAACCATCATCTACCGGATACGGAAAATCGGTGAATTGACGGGGCTGGACATGGGTGAAACGTCCACTGTTGCCCAGCTCTGGTTTGCGCTGCAGATCCACGAGGCGATGCACCAGTAGCGTCACCTTGCTTGCGCTTTTTCGAAATGACCCGCTATGGTGTGAAGCGTGTCACTTATGGTGACGCAACGCTTTTGATCTGCGGCGGGAGAGTCCTGCCGGTACATCCAGTCAGGCGCCGTAGGAGCAAATCCTCCCCAGGAATCTCTCAGGCCCATGTACCGCCGCGGTTAGGCAACTCTGGAAAGCAGTCCGGGTAACCGGGCTCACCGACGGTGCAAGCAGGCAACCATCCCTGCGGAATCTCTCAGGTCCAATACAGAGCGGGGAGGAACCCCACATCATCGTGGCGCTCACTGGGCGCCTGACTCATGGAGTTCCTCTTGACTGTTCAATCAACCCCCACCGCCTTCGCGGACCGGCATATCGGCGCCCGCCGCCAAGCCGACGTTGACACCATGCTCAAGGCCATCGGCTACGACTCTGTCGACGGGCTGGTGGACGTCGCCGTCCCCGATTCCATCCGGCAGGAAACTGCACTGAGGCTTTCGAGCGGAAACGACGCCCTCACCGAGGTGCAGGTCCTCGCCCAGCTCCGCAAGCTCGCGTCCAAGAACAAGACCGCAGTACAGATGATCGGCCAGGGCTACTACGACACCGTCACGCCGCCGGTCATCCGCCGCAACATCCTGGAAGCTCCTGCCTGGTACACCGCGTACACGCCGTACCAGCCGGAGATTTCCCAGGGCCGCCTCGAAGCGCTGCTCAACTTCCAGACCATGGTGCAGGACCTCACGGGACTTCCCGTAGCCAACGCCTCGCTCCTGGATGAAGCCACCGCCGTGGCCGAGGCCGTGCTGCTGATGCGCCGCGCCAACAAGTCCAAGACGGCCAAGGACGGCAAGACCGTCCTGGACGCAGACCTCCTCCCGCAGACCATCGCCATTGTGAAGGGTCGCGCCGAGGCACTGGGCTTCGAGGTCGAGATTGCCGACCTCTCAGCCGGACTTCCCGACGGCGACATCAACGGCATCGTCCTGCAGCAGCCGGGCGTTTCCGGCCGGGTTTTTGACCACACTTCTGTGATTGCCGAGGCCAAGGAACGCGGTGCCTTGGTTACCGTGGCCGCGGATTTGCTGGCGCTCACCCTCATCACGCCCCCGGGCGAGCAAGGTGCGGACATCGCCGTCGGAACCGCGCAGCGCTTCGGTGTTCCGCTGTTCTTCGGCGGCCCGCACGCCGCGTACATGGCCGTCCGTGAAGGCATGGAACGCACCCTTCCCGGCCGCATCGTGGGCGTCTCCAAGGACAATGCCGGTGTCCCCGCCTACCGTTTGGCACTCCAGACCCGCGAGCAGCACATCCGCCGCGAGAAGGCCACGTCCAACATCTGTACCGCCCAGGCTTTGCTCGCCATTGTGGCTTCGATGTACGCCGTTTATCACGGCCCCGAGGGCCTGAAGTCGATCGCCGAAACCGTCCACGGCCACGCCCGCGTTTTGGCTTCTGCCCTGCAGAAGGCCGGCCGCGAACTCGTCTCCGAGGCCTTCTTCGACACCCTTACCGTCCGCGTTCCCGGCAAGGCTGACAAGGTCATCGCCGCCGCCGAGGCCCGTGGCATCAACCTGCGGCTCATCGATGCGGACACCGTTGGCATCAGCATTGATGAAACCACGACGCCGGAGGTCCTCTCCGCGGTAGCCGTCGCCTTTGGAGCCGGTCCGGTAGGGGACGCTTCCGGGTTCGAACTGCCTTCCGAGGTGGTCCGCAGCAGCGATTTCCTGCAGCACCCGGTGTTCAACACGCACCGTTCCGAGACGCAGCTGTTGCGCTATATCCGCAAGCTGTCCGACCGGGACCTCGCGCTGGACCGCACCATGATCCCTTTGGGTTCGTGCACCATGAAGCTGAACGCCACCGCTGAGATGGAAGCCATCTCCTGGCCGGAGTTCGCCTCGATCCACCCGTTCGCACCGGACCACCAGACAGCTGGTTGGCGTGAACTGATCTCCGACCTCGAAGCGGACCTGACGGAGATCACGGGCTATGACCAGGTCTCCATCCAGCCCAATGCCGGTTCCCAGGGTGAGCTGGCGGGCTTGCTGGCGATCCGCGGCTACCACCTGTCCCGTGGCGACGAGCAGCGCACTGTCTGCCTGATCCCTGCGTCGGCGCACGGCACCAACGCAGCTTCCGCAGTGTTGGCGGGCATGAAGGTTGTTGTGGTGGCCACGGCAGCCGACGGCACCATCGACCACGCGGACCTGACCGCCAAGATCGAGGCCAACAAGGACGTCCTGTCCTGCATCATGATCACCTACCCCTCCACGCACGGCGTGTACGACGCCGACGTTCGCGAAGTCTGCGATGCGATCCACGCCGCCGGTGGCCAGGTGTACGTAGACGGAGCCAACCTGAATGCCTTGGTTGGCTTGGCACAGCCGGGCAAGTTCGGCGGGGACGTGTCCCACCTGAACCTGCACAAGACCTTCTGCATCCCGCACGGTGGCGGTGGGCCGGGCGTTGGTCCGGTTGCTGCCAAAGCCCACTTGGCTCCCTTCATGCCGGGCGATGCGAACAGCGCTGACTCTTCCAACACTGGCGTTGCCATCTCGGCCTCGCGCTACGGCTCTGCCGGTGTGCTGCCGATTTCCTGGGCGTATGTGAAGCTCATGGGCGGCGAAGGATTGACCGAAGCAACCAAGTCCGCGTTGCTGGCAGCCAACTACGTTGCCTCCCGCCTGGATGAGCACTTCCCCATCCTCTACACGGGTGAGGGCGGACTCGTGGCGCACGAGTGCATCCTGGACCTCCGCGAGCTGACTGCTCGCACGGGTGTCACTGCGGAAGACGTTGCCAAGCGCCTGATCGACTTCGGCTTCCACGCACCTACCCTGGCCTTCCCGGTGGCCGGCACCTTGATGGTGGAACCGACCGAGTCCGAGGACCTGGCCGAGATCGACCGTTTCATCGAAGCCATGATCACCATCCGCGCCGAGATCGAGCAGGTGGCCATCGGTGATTTCACTGTTGAGAAGTCGCCGTTGCGCAACGCGCCGCACACGGCTGCCGCCGTCGTGAATTCCGGCTGGGACCGCGACTACCCGCGTGAGCAGGCCGCGTTCCCGGTCCACCACCTCAAGCAGGACAAGTACTTCCCGCCTGTTGGACGCATCGACGGCGCCGCCGGTGACCGCAACCTGGTCTGCTCCTGCCCTCCGCTTGAAGATTTTGAAAACTAAGGACTCCCGACATGTCTGAGAACTACACCGCTCTCTATGAGCAGCACAAAAAGGCCGGCGCTTCCTTCACGGACTTCGGTGGCTGGCAGATGCCCCTGAAGTACGAGTCCGAGCTCGCCGAGCACCACGCCGTCCGCAACGCAGCGGGCGTGTTCGATCTCTCCCACATGGGCGAAGTCTGGGTCACCGGCCCGGACGCTGCGGCCTTCCTGGACTACGCCCTGGTGGGCAAGCTGTCGGCGATCGCCGTGGGCAAGGCGAAGTATTCGCTGATCTGCAATGCCGACGGCGGAATCATCGACGACCTCATTACCTACCGTCGCCCGTCTCCCGAGGAGGGCGGGGACAAGTATCTTGTGGTCCCCAATGCGGGCAACGCCAAGGTGGTCGCGGCGGCGCTCCTGAAGCGCGCGGCCGGTTTCGACGTCGCCGTCGAGGACGTTTCTTCCGAGACGTCACTCATCGCCGTGCAGGGCCCGAATGCTGAAGCCATCCTGCTGAAGCTGGTCCCCGCCGAGCAGTACGCACTGGTGACGGAGCTGAAGTACTACGCAGCCGTCGAGGTGTCCATCAACGGGCAGGACCTGTTGCTCGCCCGCACCGGCTATACCGGGGAAGACGGCTTCGAGATCTACATCCCGAACGTTGATGCACCCGGTCTCTGGGAGGCATTGCTCGAAGCCGGCGAAGGCCACGGCCTCATCCCGGCCGGACTCGCCGCCCGTGATTCGCTCCGCCTGGAAGCCGGCATGCCCCTCTACGGCAACGAGCTCTCCCAGCACGTCAACGCTTACGCGGCAGGCCTTGGCCCGGTTGTTTCCCTGGCCAAGGAAAGCGACTTCATTGGCCGCGATGCACTGACCGCCATCAAGGCCGCCGGCGTCGGGTCGACCATCGGGCAGAAGCTCGTAGGCCTCAAAGGCACCGGCCGCCGAGCCGCACGTGGACATTATTCGGTCCTCAAGGACGGCTCGCTCATCGGCGAAGTCACCTCCGGCCAGCCGAGCCCGACGCTCGGTTACCCGGTAGCGATGGCCTATGTCGACGTCGAGCATTCAGAGCCGGGCACGATCGTGGAAGTGGACTTGCGCGGCAAGGCCGAACCTTTCGAAGTGGTTCAGCTCCCGTTCTACAAGCGCCAAAAATAGGGATTTTGTGTACACATAACGCCCTAATGACGCCCCGTTGAGGGCATCAGCTGTACAAAAATTCTCAGAAAGAAGGAAGTGGAATGAGCAAGGTAGTTGCTGAATTGAAATACTCGGCTGAGCATGAGTGGGTTGCCGTCGAGGGTGACGGACCTGTGGGGATCGGGATCTCCGCAGTGGCCGCTGACGCCTTGGGCGACATTGTGTACGTGGACCTGCCCGAGGTTGGTTCGACCGTGACCGCGGGCGAGACCTGTGGCGAGGTGGAGTCCACCAAATCGGTGTCTGACCTGTACTCGCCCGTGACCGGTGAGGTGACCGAGATCAACGACGCCGTCGTCAGCGATCCGGCCCTGATCAACAACGATCCCTATGGCGCAGGCTGGCTGTTCAAGGTGGCCGCAACCGAAGAGGGGCCGCTCATGTCGGCTGAAGAATACGCTGCAACGAACGGTGGAGAACTGTGAACCCGGTGTCCGTAACTGAGTACCAGCAGGTTGTGTCGGCGTCGTTGGATGCCCAGCTGTCCGAGCTGGATCCTGAGATCGCTGCGAAGATCGACGACGAACTGGGTCGCCAGCGCGACGGCCTGGAAATGATCGCCTCCGAAAACCACACCGCCGTTGCCGTGATGCAGGCACAGGGCTCAGTCCTGACCAACAAGTACGCCGAGGGCTACCCGGGCAAGCGCTACTACGGTGGCTGCGAGCACGTGGATGTGATCGAGCAGCTCGCCATCGACCGCATCAAAGCCCTGTTTGGCGCAGACTTCGCGAACGTCCAGCCGCACTCCGGTGCACAGGCCAACGCCTCGGTGATGCACGCCCTCATAAAACCGGGCGACACCATCATGGGCCTCAACCTCGCCCACGGCGGCCACCTCACCCACGGCATGCGGATCAACTTCTCCGGCAAGCTCTACAACGTGGTCCCGTACGGCGTCCGCGAGGACACCCACACCGTGGACATGGCCGAGGTCGAGCGCCTGGCGCAGGAACACAAGCCCGCGCTGATCGTGGCTGGCTGGTCCGCTTATGCGCGGCAGCTGGACTTCGCTGAGTTCCGGCGGATCGCCGACTCCGTGGGCGCCTACCTCATGGTCGATATGGCCCACTTCGCGGGCTTGGTTGCCGCGGGCCTGCACCCCTCGCCGGTCCCGCATGCCCACGTCACCACCTCCACCACACACAAGACCCTCGCCGGTCCCCGTGGCGGCATCATCCTCTCCAACGACGCCGACATCGCCAAGAAGATCAACTCGGCAGTGTTCCCCGGCCAGCAGGGCGGTCCGCTGGAGCACGTGATCGCCGGCAAGGCTGTCGCGTTCAAGATCGCCGCGTCCGAGGAGTTCCGTGAACGTCAGGAACGCGTCTTGGCCGGCGCCCGGATCCTCGCCGAGCGGCTTACCCGCGAAGACGTTGCGGCGAAGGGCATCAGCGTTGTCTCCGGCGGCACGGATGTACACCTGGTCCTCGTTGACCTGCGCAACTGCGAACTCAACGGCCAGCAGGCCGAGGACCGCCTCGCCGCGATCGACATCACCGTCAACCGCAACGCCGTCCCGTTCGACCCGCGCCCGCCCATGGTCACCTCCGGCCTGCGCATCGGCACTCCGGCGCTCGCCACGCGCGGCTTCGGAGAAGCGGCCTTCCACGAGGTTGCGGACATCATCGCCGAAGTGTTGATCGCCGACGCCGATGCGGACCTTTCCGGGCTGCGTCACCGCGTTGATGTCCTCGCGAAGGCGCACCCGCTGTACCCGGGAGTCGCGAACCTCGGCTAATCGGGGGTTTTGGCTCGTCGACCGCGACGACCTCTGCATGCTCGGTCGCTAAAGCGCCCGCTGAGCGGACGCGAAGCTCCCTTGGACGCATGCTGCCGGACGCCGCGGTCGACGGTAGGTGACTCCTGGCTCAGCCATCATTCGCTTGTGATGGCTAGGTCCAGCTGCCGGAGGTGTTCTTCGGGCGTTGGGCTGGCGTTGGTGTTCTGTCAGGTTCGGGGGGTTGCTGCCGGACATGCCGAGAGCGCGGCATGTTGTGCAGCGAAGCCCCGAATCGGCGAAGTGGGCCGCATATGGCGCCGGAGTGGGCGTCCGGGGTGGTGGTTTGGGGTTTGGGGTCCGCTCCGTTTGTTGGGGGCGGGGCGGGTTCAATGTTGTTTTACTTAGTGAGGAAATAGCCATGGCCGTTGGGGTCTTCGATCTGTTCTCTGTGGGTATTGGTCCGTCGAGTTCTCATACTGTGGGGCCGATGCGGGCCGGGGCGGTGTTTGCCCGCGAGCTGCGTGAGTCCGGCGTGCTCGATTCCGTGGTGGGCTTGAGGGTTGATCTGTACGGCTCATTGGCTGCGACGGGGCGTGGCCACGGGACCATGACGGCCACGCTGCTGGGCTTGGAGGGGTACCACCCCGAGCTGATCCTGCCTGAGGAGGTGGAGGAGCGGTTGGCCACGATCGCGGAGACGGGAAAGCTCAACCTGGCCGGTGGTGCGCTCCTGGATTATGCGGTGGAGGATATGGTGTTGCATCCGTTGACGGTGTTGCCGCGGCATACGAACGGGATGAAGTTTGCTGTCTCTGATGCTGAGGGGAATGTTCTGCGGGAGGCGACGTTCTTCTCGGTCGGTGGTGGGTTTATTGTCCGTGAGGGTGAGGAGAACGCGGCCCAGCAGGAGTTGGAGGAGTCCAAGAAGGAGTTGCCGTTGCCTTTTAGGACGGCGGCGGAGTTGATGGGCCGGTGTGCGTCCAAGGGCTTGGGGATCAGCGACATCATGTTCATCAACGAGCGGGCGTCCCGGTCGGAGGAGGAGATCCGGGAGGGTTTGCTGCATATCTGGTCGGTGATGGAGGCCTGTGTTGAAACCAGTTTGAAGCGTGAGGGTGTGCTCCCTGGCGGGTTGCGGGTCCGGCGTCGTGCTCCTGATTGGTTGGAGCGGTTGCTGAAGGAGGATAAGGACCGGAACGATCCGAAGTATTGGCAGGAGTGGGTGAACCTGATCGCCCTGGCCGTCAATGAGGAGAACGCTTCGGGTGGCCGGGTGGTGACGGCGCCGACGAATGGTGCGGCGGGGATTATCCCGGCGGTGCTGTATTACGCGTTGAATTATGCTCCGGGCATGGACAAGGCCTCCCAGCAGGACCGGGATGATGTGGTGGTGAAGTTCCTGCTGGCCGCTGGTGCTGTGGGTGTGTTGTATAAGGAGCAGGCCTCTATTTCGGGGGCTGAGGTGGGTTGTCAGGGTGAGGTGGGTTCGGCGTCGTCGATGGCTGCTGCTGGGTTGGCTGAGGTGATGGGTGGTACGCCGGGGCAGGTGGAGAACGCTGCGGAGATCGCGATGGAACATAACCTGGGGCTCACGTGTGATCCGATCGGGGGGTTGGTGCAGATTCCGTGTATTGAGCGGAACGCGATCGCTGCGGCGAAGGCGATCAATGCTACGAAGATGGCGCTCTGGGGTGACGGGACGCACCGGGTTTCCCTGGACGAGGTGATCGTGACCATGCGGGAGACGGGCAAGGACATGTCCCATAAGTACAAGGAAACCGCGATGGGCGGCCTCGCCGTCAACGTCGTCGAATGCTGATCAACACGAGCACCCGCACAAAGACTGCTGACAACAAACAAGAAGGAACGTCATGACACTCGCACCTGAAGGCCGTAAGTTGCTGCGCGTTGAGGCGCGTAATGCGGCGGTCCCGGTTGAACGCAAGCCCGAGTGGATCAAGGCCAAGGTCCAGATGGGTCCTGAATTTGTCCAGCTCAAGAACCTGGTGAAGAAGGAAGGCCTGCACACGGTCTGTGAAGAGGCCGGTTGCCCGAACATTTTCGAGTGCTGGGAAGACAAGGAAGCGACGTTCCTGATCGGCGGTTCCGAGTGTACCCGGCGGTGTGATTTCTGCCAGATCGATACCGGTAAACCGTCCCCGGTGGACATGTTCGAACCCACCAAGGTGGCCCGGAGCGTCCAGGCGATGCAGTTGCGGTACGCCACGGTGACCGGAGTGGCCCGTGATGACCTGGCCGATGAGGGTGTCTGGTTGTACGCCGAAACGGTGAGGAAGATCCACGAACTGAACCCGGGCACGGGGGTGGAGTTGTTGATCCCTGATTTCTCCGGCAAGCCTGAGCACATCGCGGCGATCTGTGATTCCAAGCCTGAGGTGTTCGCGCATAACGTCGAGACGGTGCCGAGGATTTTCAAGCGGATCCGTCCGGCGTTCCGGTACGAGCGGTCCCTGGATGTCATCACGCAGGGCCGTGATTTGGGCATGGTGACCAAGTCCAACCTGATCCTGGGCATGGGCGAGACCCGGGAGGAAATCTCCGAGGCGCTGCGGGACCTGCACGAGGCCGGGTGTGATTTGATCACGATCACCCAGTACCTGCGCCCGTCCGAGCGGCACTTGCCGGTGGACCGGTGGGTCAAGCCGCAGGAGTTCGTGGACCTCCAGGAAGAAGCCCAGGAGATCGGTTTCCTTGGTGTGATGTCGGGTCCGTTGGTGCGGTCCTCGTACCGGGCCGGGCGCCTCTGGGCCACCGCGATGCGGAAGAAGGGCTGGGAAATCCCGGCCGCCCTGGCCCACATCGAGTCCTCCGGCACCACCCGCCAGGAAGCCTCCACCATCCTCGCCGCCCACAGCTAGGCACCGCTCCACCACCCTCAGCGTCACCTGCTTGCCGCGCCTTGCCGCGAAGTGCGTTGAAAGCCAACAGCAGCTGAAGGGGATCCTGCGGGATTGCGAGGGCGCGGGCATTCCTGAGGTGTATGCAGCTAACATCCGTGATTCGAGGCACTATCTGTACGCAATTCCGGAGTAGCCCGGATCCCGGAGCGTAACGTTGGAAGCGGACGCCAGTGCCGCCGTCGTACGTTTGATCCTGCGACGAAAGGCGAGACGCCCCTTGAAGGCTGTAGCGGAAATGTTCACGATGGGCCCTGGAAACAAGGACCACCATCCCGCCCTCCGCTGCGCAGTAGGTGTATTTGTCCCGCTGATTACGTTGACGCTGATCGGTCGACTGGACCTGGCAGTGTTTGCCTCGTTCGGTGCCTTCACCGGAATTTACGGCCGAAACGAACCACATAGCGTCCGTTTCCGCAGCCAGTTGCGCGCCGGCGGCTTCATGCTTTTCATCATCCTTCTGGCCACCCTCATGGCCCGCTTTGCGCAGGGCGCGGGCATGGAAGGTGCCGCATATTCGTGGCTTTTGACGGCTGCGACCACCGTGGTGGCCGGCGGCTGCTCCGTGGTGGTGGCTGCCTGGCGGCTACGTCCCGGCGGCTCCCTCTTTCATATCTTTGCCTTTGCCGCCATCGCTTCCATTGCCGCCCAGCCACCCCTCTGGGAAGCAATGCTGGTGTCGGTACTCACCACAGGGTTCTGCCTGCTGATTGGCATGTCCTCACGCGTGGTCAAGAGTCATCGGACGCCGTGGAAGCGGCCACCCCGGATCCGGCACACCGCAGCCGAACGCCGCGCGATCTGGCTCGAAGGCGGGGGCTACCTTGTGGCGGCCGGTCTTGCGGGTACCATCGCGACGCTGGTGGGGGAGCGGCTCGGGTTCGGGCACACCTACTGGGCCATGGTTGCGGCCGTGGTCCCATTGGTGGGTCATTCGACGCGCCACCGCGTGAGCCGCGGCATCCAAAGAATTGCCGGCACGGTGATCGGGCTGGTCCTGCTCGCCGGCATTCTGTGGCTCAACCCCGCGCCCTGGGCGATGGTCATGGTGATCGCGGCATGCCAGTTCGGCGCGGAGATGTTCATCGCCCGGCAGTACTTGGTGGCGCAGGTATTCGTGACTCCGCTCGCATTGATTGCCACGCTGTTGGCGGCGCCGGTTGACCCCGGTTTGCTTCTCCGGGACCGCATCATCGAGACCGTCATTGGTGCCGCCGTCGGCGTGGCCGTGGTGGTGGCTCCTGCGGTATGGCGGCGGCTGCGGGCGGGCCGGGCAACAAGGGTTCGTTGACCCGACGCCGATCCCGGTCGCCACGCCGATGCCCATGCCCTCGGTTTGGACAAATTGATAAGTACACGTATAACTAGTTACCCAAGATACTTACTAGCGAATGTGTGGAAAGACGATGACGGTTGCGCTGCAGGAACCAAGCTCCGCACTCACGGAAACAGTCCATGCCCGGGGTCCCGTGCACTGCGGTTCACGGATGGCCATCTCCGCCAGCCCCACGCACGACTCCATGAAGTGGGTCTCCGTGGAGCCAATCTGGCCCGAGTGGGCCTGTGGATGCGGCTTTCGGATGGACATTGATGCGCTGGATCCCGTGAGCGGCGTGTGGATTGCCGCGCTGCGCCGCCAGAGCCTGCAGCGCGAACTTGCCATCGCACAGAACACCTTGGAGCTGGCCTTCAAGAAGGCAGTGGATGCAGGTATCGAACCTCACGCACTGGCCGAGGCCGCGGGGGTGCCGGCGGGGGACGTCGAATCCCTCCTGCGGCAACACTGACCTGACCTGCGGCTGTCCGCGCTGATCGCGGGGCCGTGAAGACACCGGAAAGAAAGAGGGAACAAAAATGGGAATCATCGGTTGGATCGTTTTGGGCTTGATTGCTGGAGCCATCGCCAAGGCCATTAAGCCTGGCAACCAGGGCGGCGGCTGGATCGCTACGCTGCTGCTCGGCATCGTCGGCGCCGTCCTGGGTGGATGGATCGGCAGCGCCCTCTTCAACGTGGGCATCAACCAGTTCTGGTCGCTGTCCACGTGGCTGCTGGCAATCGGCGGCTCACTGATCGTCCTCATCATCTGGGGACTGCTCACGCGCAAGAAGGCCTAACCGCCTGAATGCCAAGAGGCCTCGACGCTGCTGCGTCGGGGCCTCTTCGCTGTCTTCAAGCAGGCGACAATCAGCGGGCCAGGATCTTCGCCTTCTGCGCTTGGAACTCTTTGTCACTGAGGACGCCGGCGCTTTTCAGCTCCCCGAGCTGCTTGAGTTGGGCGAGCATGTGATCGGTGGGATCGACGACGGCGGCCGGTGCAGCCGGCGGCACTGGCAGATACGCGGGCGGCGGCTGGTTGCCGGCTGCCGCGGCTGCAGCAGCATCCTCGGCGGCAAAGCGTTGTTGTTGCCTGCGTTGCGTGCGGCCAAGGATCGAACCGACGACGGCGGCACGGCCTGCGGTCCTGAATAGACCCACAATGGACTCCCTTCGCTGGGTGTTTCGGGTTATTCGGCTGAATAGCCGAGGGCGAGGTCGATCAGGAGGCGTGCGCCGAAGCCGGTGGCTCCCTTGCTTCGCCACGCATCGTCCTTGTCCGACTGCATGGTGCCCGCGATGTCGATGTGCGCCCACGGGGTTTCGCCAACAAACTCGGCCAGGAACAGGGCGGCCGTGGTGGAGCCTGCATACGGGCCACCGAGATTGGAAATATCCGCGATGTCAGAATCCAGCTGGGGACGGTAGGCCCGTTCCAACGGAAGCTGCCACAGCTGCTCGTCCGCACGGCCGCCCGACTCGAGGACGAGGTCAACCAACCGCTGATCGTTGCCGAACACCGGAGCAGTGAGCTGCCCCAGCGACATCAGGGCGGCGCCCGTGAGCGTGGCGATATCAACGATGCCGTCCACGCCATCCTCGACCGCAAGCGTCAGGGCATCGCACATCACCAGGCGGCCTTCGGCGTCGGTATTCTTCACCTCGATGGTGAGTCCACTGCGGGTGGTGAGGACGTCCCCCAGCTTGTAGGCCGAGCCGGAGGGCATGTTGTCAGTGCACATCAGGAATCCCGTGACGGAGGCTTTGCAGCCGAGGTCGCGCAGGGCGGTGAAGACGGCCAGGACTGCCGCAGCTCCGCCCATGTCCATCTTCATCAGCAGGTGCATGGGGTCGCTGGGTTTGAGGCTGACACCGCCGGAATCGTACATGATGCCCTTGCCCACCAGGCCGAGGTGGCCCGTGGGAGATCCCCCGGGTTGGTACGTCAGCTTGATCATCCGGGGCTCCTGGGCGCTGCCGGCGTTGACGCCAAGGAGCCCGCCGCAGCGGAGGTCGATGAGCTGTTGCTTGCCGAACTCCTCAACCCCAAAACCGAACCGGTTCCCCAGCTCTTTCGCCGCCGAAGCCAAGCCGGCCGCGGTCAAGTGGCTCGGCGGCGCATTGCACAGGTCCCGGGCAATAGTGGTGGCGCGCACCTTCACCCGGCCCGTCGCCACGCCTCGTTCAGCGGCCGCAGTGTCTACCCCCGGAGCAAGGAACTGCACTTCGGCAAGTGGGCTTCCCTTTGCTTTGCTCTTGAGCGTCTCGTAGTTGTAGCGGGCCAACAGCACGCCCTCGGCCAGCACCTGGCCCAGTCGCTCGGCATCCATCCCCGCCGTGTCGGAGAGCTCGAAGCCGATCCGCGAGTGCCTCTGGGTTGCCCGGACCAAGGTGGCCGCCGCCTTACGCCAGCCGTCGGAATCCAAGGAGCCCGGTTTCCCACCGCCGACAGCCACCACCAGCGTGCCCGAAGCATTTGCCAGCTGCAGGCTAGTCCCGGGCTTGCCGTCAAAGCCTGCGCTCTCCAGGGTTTCGCGGTGCAGGCCAACGGACGCCGGAACGTCACCCTCCGAGGGGACCAGCACGCCGATCGCATCGAGGTTGCCGAAGCCGTCCACGAAGTGCAACTCCGGCTCTGTTCCGCCGAGGGAAGGAACGGGTGAGAAGTCTTCCGCGATCAATTTGTAGGGTTCGTGATTCACCGTTTCGCCTGTTCTTTGGGAGTGGGATGCGCTGTGACGGCCTGGTCGGCCGGAAGGCTTGGCTCGGGGATGGCATCGGGATCGTCGGGTTCGAGCTGTTCGGGCAGGTCGCCCTTCATACGGCCGGGCATGCGGCCCGCTGGAACAATCGCCAGCAGGGCAAGGCCGGACAACCCCAGAAGGGAGATTTGCAGGGCCCGGAGTCGTGCCTCGGCGTTGACTTCCGTCGCGGCGGCCAGCTCCGAGGGGCTGCTCACCCTGTCCCCGATGGCCGCCTCCACTTGCGCGTTGGTCATGAAGTCGGCGTCGTTGATGCTCACCTTCGATATCAGCTCTTGGGACACTTCCGGATGCGCGGCGGCGCCGCTGGCTATCAGCGAGGAAAGCATGCCGACGGCGAACGCACTCGCCACTGCGATGCCAACGCTGCCCGAAAGGTTGTGCACCAGACCGCGCCACGCACCGACGTCGCCGGCCAACTCACGGGGCACAGCGCTGAGGAGTGTGTTGAACACCAAAGCGACGATCGCGCCCTGCCCGAGTCCCAGCAGGATCAGGCCCAGCACCACAAAGAGCTGCCCCCAGTCGTTCCGGATGGTGAAGGCGAGCAGGACCAGCGCGCCGGCCACCACCACGAAGCCGGCTTGCGCGATGGTCCTTGGCGGGAACTTTTCATACAGGAATGCCACGAAGGTGCTCGCGAGGAAGATGGACAAGGTATAGGGAATGATCGAGAAGGACGTCTCAATGCCGGAGCGGCCCTGCACGATCTGCATGTACAGGGGGATCAGGAAGTTGGCGGCCGTTCCCACGAACAACATGGTGGCCATGCAGGCAGTGACCGCGAGCTCGGAGCTGGAGGCCAGCACCCTCAGGTCAAAGATGCGGGGCAGTTTGGCATCCTGGCGCTTCCGCACCCACATGAAGAACACCTGTCCCGCGATGGCCCCGAGGAGGATCAGGAGTGGTGCCGGCGAGAGACCCAAAATGTCGAAGGGTGCCTGCGGGGTGGCAAACCACGTGCCCCAAGCGGAGAGGCCGCTGAAGCCGAAGCTCAAAAAGATGATGGCCACGGCGGCAATGATGGAGCCGGTCCAATCGATCTTCAGCTGGGTTTGCGCCGGGACGGACTTGAGCTTGAAGCTCAGCAGCAGGTTGATGGCTCCGAGGACCACCATCAGGCCGAACGAATACCGCCATCCGATGGTGGTGGCGAACCAGCCGGCAATCAGCAGTGCCAGCACGCCAGCCGCGGGGATGGCCGCAGCCAGGAGCCCGATGGCTTTTGCCTGCTGCTGGTCCTTGTAGTTGGTGGCGATGAAAACCGTGAGGGCGGGGGCGATCAGCGCAATGACGGCGCCCGAGGAGGCCTGGGCTATGAAGAGCATCGTGGGACTTAGGCTGAGCGCCACACCCGCCATGGCGGCGGCATGGATGGCGACGGCGATTTGGAACACCTTGCGCGTTCCGAAACGGGCGCCGAGCTTCGCTCCCAAAAGGATAAAGGCCGCCATCGAGAACGTGCCGGCAGTGATGGCCGTGCCCACGGAGGTTGCTGCCGTGTCCAGGTCCGTGGTGATGCCCTGCATTGAGACGGTCAATGCGTTCACGGCGAACGATGCCTGGATCTGGGTGAGGACCACCACGATCAAAGGCAGCCAGGAGGCCGCTTTGACGGTAGGTGGTGTCGTTTGGGTGGTGTGGTCACTGGCCATGTCTGCTCCTGGTTGCTCTGGTGGTTGCATGGGATTTCTTGGTGGCTAGGCCTGAAGTGGCCAGAACACGGGAACCAGCAGGATGGCCACGGCCGCGTACAGTGCCATGATGGCCAGGCCAAACTTCCAGTAGTCGCCAAACCTGTAGCCGGCCGGTTGCATGATCATCATGTTGGCCGGCGTCGCCACCGGTGTCAGCAGGGCCGCGGATGAGGCCACCGAGACGCACATCAGCACCGCGTACGGGTTGATGGATGACTCCTGGGCCACCGAAAGGGCGATCGGGATGATGATCAAGGCGGTGGCGGTGTTGCTGATGAGCTGACCCAGCACGGCGGTGACCACGAAGAGCCCAACAAGGAGCAGCAAGTGCCCGCCGTTCCCTACTACAGACACCATGCCCTCAGCGAGGATCTCAGCGGTACCCGTCGACGTGATGGCCGTGGACAGCGGAATCATGCCGGCCACCAGGATGAGGGTGGTCCATGCCATGGACTGGTGTGCCTGTTTTACCGTGACAACCCGCAGCACCACCATGGCCAGCGCGGCCAACAGTGCGGCAATGGGGGCTGGCACAATGTTGGTGGCCAGTAGGACCACCATCACCCCGAGGACTATGAGGGCCGGCGTCGCTCGCGGTCCCAACGGGACTGTCTGGCGGCGGATGGTGTCCGGCGAGTCCACCAGCAGCACATTGTGGTCCAGGGTGTGCTGGTCCAGCGCAGACCAAGTCCCCTGCAACAGGAGCCTGTCACCGGCGGTAACACGTGAGCGTCCAGAGGATTCCGGTTCGCCCGGATGCTGATGGGCCAGCACCACCAAGGCACCGCTGTCAGTCACCATGCCGGGGTACGCCTCGGTGCCGACGAGGTTGGAACGCGGTGCGACCACCACCTCGGCCACGCCGTAACTGCTGCTGATGAGTCCGCAGGTCGCATCGTCGTCCTGCATGAGGCCGTGCTTGGCCGCGAAGGCGTCAATGATTGGTTGACCGCCACGCACCACAATCTCATCGCCCGGCTCGAATGTCCCGTTCGTGGACTGTTTGCCGTCCGGTCCTTGCACGCTGATGAGGTGCAGGTGGCCGCCGTCGTCATCATCTTCCTGGATGCAGGCAACCGGCTGGCCCACCAGCACTGAACCGGACGGAATGGTGAGCCTGCTCAGTCCGTCCTCACCCAGGTAGTGGGTCATGAGGGTCTTGCCGTGGGAACCCAGGTCCTTGGGAAGGGCTTCGGGGGTGCGGCTGGGCAGCAGGGAAGGGCCAAGCCAGAGAGTCAGTCCGATGGTGCCGAGGAGCAGCGGCAGTCCAACCAGCCCGAACTCGAAGAACCCGATCCCCGTCCCCGTAGTGTCCAGGGCCGCGTTGAGGATCAGGATGTTCACCGGTGAGCCGGTGAGTATCAGCAGGGAGCCGGCGTGGGCCGCGAAAGCCATGGGCATGAGGAGCTCCGAAGGCCTGCGACCCAGCCGGACTGCGAGCACGACAACCATGGGCAGCAAGGCCGCAACAGCTCCATTGACGCTGATGAGAGCCGTCAAAAGGGCCGTCAGGACCATCATCAACACCATGAGCCGGGTCCGGCTGGTCCCCGAAAACCTGATGAGCAGGCTCCCGAGCCACGTGGTGACTCCTGCGGCGTCGATAGCCTCCGCCACGACGAACAACGCGGCGATCAACACCACCGTCCCGCTCCCGAAGCCGGCGAATGTGTCCTCAAGGCCAACGATGCCGGTGCCGTATAAGGCCAACGCTGCTCCCAGCGCTACGACCTCCACCGGCAAGCGGTTCCAGACGAACGCGGCGATCACCACGACGAGCACCAGCAACGTGACGACGACGTCTGTCATGTGTGCCTTCGGCAAATCCCCGGGTCTTCTGCCAGCATGCTTTCAGACTAGATCCGGGTTAATGCCGCAGGGTCACCCCAATCGGGTGAGTGATGGGCGTCTTCCGAGGTCACGGCCTACGGTAAGTGGCCGAATTTGTAGGCGGCGGCCACAGCGTCATGGCGTGATCCGGCCCCGAGCTTGGAGTAGATGATCCTTATGTGCGTCTTGACCGTGTTGACGGACAGATGGAGCTCCGAGGCCATCTGTTCCTGCGACAAATGTGATGGAAGAAGGGTGAGGACCTCCCGTTCCCGCGGAGTCAGCAGCGGTGCCCGCCTGGCATCGGCGGGGGACCGCAACGCCAACAGTTTCTTGGCGAGTTCCTCTTGGGGGCCGTGTGCTCCCGCCCGTTCCACCAGCAGGTCGATGACCTCCTGGGGGGCGATGGCCAAGGGCCGGATCACGCCAAGTTCCTCGGCTTTGCCCAGTGCGTCCTCCAGGAGCTTTCCGGCAAGTGTCCGCCGGCCTGTGCGGATGGCCATGGAGCATTCCAGGACGTTCACGTGAAGCCACGTCCATTCCAGGAGGGGCGCCACCACGTCGGTGTGCAGTGGACGGAGGCGTTCCGTGGCGGCATCGAAGCGGCTGATGCCGGCTGGGCCCTGGGCGCGCAGCAGGCACAATTCGCCCGTACCCGGGATAAGCTCCTCAGCCCATTCCAGGACCTCGCGTGCCCGCTCGGCATGCCCCAAGGCAAGGGCGGCAGTATGCTCGATGACCGCTACGAAGGCTGCCATCGGTTGGGCGAACAGATGGTCCTGGCCGATGCGCAGCCGTGCTTGCCGCATGCCATCCAAGGAGTGGCGCCTGTCCCCCGTATCCAGATGGGCGCACGCGGTGACCAGTTCCAAGGTGGAACGCATCGCGGCGCCGACTCCTTTGGAGGAGGACCCCAGTTGTCCAAGTTCGGCAGCGCCCGCCGCCGCAAACTTCAGGGCCGCGGCGGGTTCGGCTGCCAGGAGTGCGGCCGAGGCGTGCATGAGGGCGCCAACCGACCGGCCAGCTCCCCCCGACCACGCGTGTGCGGGTAGTTTCTCCTCAGCCTGCTGCAGATATTCGCCGGCACGGCGGAGTTGGCCTCGCATGGAGGAGATGCCTGCCAGCTTGAGGTACACCTTGCCGGCAAGATAGCTGTTGCCTGCTTCGGTGGCTTCGATCAGTGCTTCCGTGGCTTCGTTCTCGGCAGTCCCATAATCCTGTTCGACAACAGCGGCGGTGAGCGAAACCATTCTCGCTTCAATCCGGATGTCGCTCTGCCGCGACAAAGGGAGGTCGGCATAGTCGCTGGTGGCCGTGGGGTGGCGGTTCTCCCATTCACCGCTGAACCAGGACAGGCGGGCTTCTGCCAATGCCCGCAGTTCACGGAGATCAGGCGGTGCATCGTCTACCCAATAGCGGTTCGCGGCGGCCAGGTACCGTGCAGCCGTGGTGGGCTGGCGGCTTTCCACATGCGCCAATGCCGCAACCACGCAGAGCTTGGGGCTTGCCGCCAGGATGGAATCCGGCAGCACGGCAATGGCCCGCCGGACCAGGGTGACCCCGCCCGAGCCCAGGAGTGCTGCTCCGTGCCGCCCGAGGATTGCGCCGACCAACCCGTAGTCGGCCGAGTCCATAGCGTGCCTGAGCGCAGCTTCGGGTTCACCTGCCAGCTCGTGCCACTGTGCGGCGATCCGGTTCAGTCGAAGGAGTTCGTCAGGGTCCCTCCGGGCAAGTTCCGCCCGGAAATACTCGCGGATCAGGGGGCGAACCAAAAAGACCTTTCGTCCACTCCCCGCAGATTCCACCAGGTCACGGTCATCGCCAAGGACGGCCAGGGCATTCCCGGCATGTCGGTGGCCAGCGAGGGCGTTGGCTTGGGCAGCGACCAGGACCCGGCACACGCAGGTACTGGACAGCACGTCCCGCTCTTCCCCGGAAAGTGTACGGACGACTTCGTGGCCCAGGTATTCGGCGAGTTCCCGGTTGTTGCCCGCGATGTCGCCTAAAGGCATGTCCGGATCGGCTGAACCTCGGAGCGCACGCAGCGCAAGGACCACGCACGCGGGCCAGCCTGCAGTCTGCCGGAACACCTCGCCCAGTTGCTGCGTTCCCAGCAAAGTGATGGTCCTTGCCGCGAGTGAGTTGATCTCATCCAAGGAGAAGGCGAGATCGTTTGAGTGAAGTTCCAGGATCCGGCCGCTGAGCCGGGCAGGCCCTGGATCAACGGCAGTGCTGACGCGCGTGGCCAGGATCAATTGGAAGGCCGGCCCTGCGTGGTTCAGCAGGGCCGGCATCCAATGATTGAGTTCATCCGCAGGGAATTGATCGATTCCGTCGATGACGAGGCGGATGGTGGTTCCCGCGGCGGCCAATTGTTCAGCCAGGCCGTGAATGACTTCCGCGGCATTCCTCTCGGCTCCCGAAAATCCACTGAGCGCACCGTGGGGTATGGCGCAGCACTGACGCAGTGCCTGAAGCACTGCAGGCCACAAGGCTGGGAATTCCAGCCGGTCCGTGTTGACCCAGGCGACGGCGTCCGTTTGCCCGGAGAGCCATTGTGTAAGGAGTACCGTTTTGCCGTACCCGGCGGGGGCACACAGGAGGACGACGTCCCGTGCGGCGTTGAGTTTTGCCACAAGGCGGGTTCGAGCCAGCAGGTCCAAAGGCGGTTTGGGCACCGCGATCAGCTTGGGGCTCAAGAGGTCCGGGCGGGTACCACCTTGGTCGTCCACTCCTTCAGTGTAGGGGCGGGGCATCGAGGATTCACCCAGTAAGGGCGATCCGCGCGGCGGCCACTGGGCGTAAGGATTGTGGTGGCCGCCGTGAGACGCTTGGGCGAGGCCCGGAAAGGGGTTTCACCGTGCAAGCTTTCAAAGACATCATGAGCGCCGCCGATTCCGGGTGGGTCTACCCGCTCGGGGCGATCTTTGTGGCGTTCTCGGCAATCTTCCCTCCCATTCCCACGACGTCCTTGTTCGTGGCCTTGGGGGCCCTGTCAGCAACCGACAACCTTCCCAACGGGTACCTCCTGGTGGCCGCGATGCTGGCGGGAGCAGTAGCAGGTGACCTGGGCGCCTATGAACTGGTCCGGCGTCGGGACATGGCCAACTGGAGGATTCTTCAGGGCCCCCGCACGCAGAAGGCGTTGCATGCCTCCCGGGAAAGGCTGTCCAAGCACGCTGCCTCATGGGTTCTGACGTCCCGGTTCGTCCCGCTCGGGCGCCTCACCATGAACGTTGCCAGTGCCATTACGCCGGTGCCGCGGGGCAGGTTTGTGCTCTACTCGATGGCCGCGGGCATCCTGTGGTCAGCGTATTCCGTGGGCATTGGTGCCCTGTCCGGGCTGTTGCCCGGGCTGTCCACGGAGTTCGCCGTGGTCATTGCCATTGCGTTCTCGCTGCTGCTGGGCCGGGGTATCAGTGCCGCCGTGACCTGGTACCTGCAGCTGGACGACTGACTTAACCCGATCGTGCTATGTGAGGAGCCCGTGTTATTGCAGGGATGACGTGAGCCGGGCAAGGTTGTCCAGCGCAACGTGACCCACAGGACGTCGCAACCAGTCCTCCAACAGCAACTCCGTGCTTGCCGCACGGTAGCTGTCTTCGACCGCCCGCATCCGGTCCACGATGGATCGCCCGTGAACCAGCACCGAGACCTCCATGTTGAGGCTGAACGAGCGGACGTCCATATTGCTCGAGCCAATGACGGCTACGTCGTCGTCAATGGTGAAGTGTTTTGCGTGCAGGACCTGCGGGGCCCGGTACAGGTAGATGCGGACCCCGGCCCGCAGCAGGACCTCATAATAGGAACGCTGGGCGTGGTAGACCATGGCTTGGTCACCCACCTCCGAGACGAAGAGCTCAACGCTCAATCCCCTTGACGCGGCGGTGATGATGGCCAGCTGGATGGCTTCATCGGGCACGAAATACGGGCTGGTGATGCTGACGCGATGCTCGGCCTTGTAGATGAGGGTGGTGTAGAGCTTGAGGTTGTTGTCGTTATCGAAGCTGGGACCGCTGGGCAGGACCTGGGCGTCAATGAGCTCGGGCTCGGAGCCAAGGACCACAGGAGAGGTATCCAACGGCAGCAGGGTCTCGGACTCGCTGTACCAATCGGTGACGAACACCGCGTTGAGTTCCCGCACCGCGGGACCTTCCAGACGCACCATCAGTTCGTGCCACCGAAGGCCGCGCCGGATGTTCCGCTTCTTGTTGTAGGAAGCGTCGATAAGGTTTTGGGAGCCCGTGTAGCCCACCCTTCCGTCCACAACCACCAATTTCCGGTGATTGCGGAGATCCGGGCGTTGCCATTGTCCTTTGAACGGGCGCAGGGGCAGCATGGCGTGCCATTCGGCCCCCATCCCATCAAAAGCCTGCAGCATGTCACGGTATTTGGGGTCACCCACCGCGGCCAGGTGGTCGAAGAGGACCCTGACTGTGACGCCCCTCTTGCACGCCCTCTCCATGGCCGCGAAGAACGGAGCCGTGGTGGGGTCCAACGCAAGAATGTAGAACTCCACATGCACGTACTCTTCAGCGGCGTCCATGTCCGCGATCATGCGGTCGAAGCTCCCGTTGTAGTCCTCCAGCAACTCGGCCCGGTTGCCGCCCACCATGGGCAGCGCGCCGAGCCTGAGATTAAGTTCGACGGCGGAGCGCAGCCAGGCGGGCCAGTCGTCACTGTGGCTGACTGCTGAGAGGCCAGGGGTGCGTCCGAGCATGAGCTCGTTGACGGCGCGCTGTTTTTCCCGTCTGGCCTTGGGGAGCTTGCCGCGGCCCACCAGAAGGAACGCCATCATGCCGAGGTACGGAATGAAGATGATCGCCAGCACCCAGGCAATGGCGGAGGACGGCCTTCGGTTTGCCGAGACCATCACTGCGGCGATTGATCCGAGCACAATGTGGAGTGCCAACAAGATCAAGGCGACGGCATCGGCGTCGTGCAGTAGTCCTTGCATGCTGCGCTACTTGGCGTTCTGCTGCGGTATGACCACCTTTTTGATGATCAGCAGAATCGATGCCGTGGTGGGGCAGGCGATCAACGCTCCAAGGAGCCCCAGCAGGGTCCCGCCCACCATCGCGCCGATGAGCACCAAGGAACCCGGGATGCTGATCGCTTTCCCCACCACCCGTGGCGTCAGGACGTAGGCCTCCACTTGCATATAGACCAACATGACAAGGAAAACCACCAACGCCGTAGTTGGAGACGTGAAAAGTGAAACCACCGTGATGATTGCCGTGCTGATAGCGCTGCCCACCAACGGTATGAGCGTGATGGGGAAGGCCAGGACCGCGAGAACAGCCGCGTACCTCACTCCGGCAACAGATAAGACAATGAAGGTGAAGATCGCATTGAGCAGGGCGAGAATTGACATGCCGCTCAGGTATTTACCCACCGAAGCGATAATTGTCTCGGATATATCCGCGAATGATTCCCTGCGGGAGGCCGGAACCAGCGCGTAGAGGCTGGATTTCATGACCTCATGCCCGGCCACGAAATAGAGCGTCAGGACCACCACGAAGATGACGGCGAAGGTGCCATTCACCACGTTGTACCCCACCTGCACAGCGCCGCCGCCAATTGCGAGCCATACGTTCGGATCCGCGGCCGACGTTTCCAGCCATTCCAGCAAGGGGGTCAGTGCCCCGCCAAGCGACCCATTAAAGTCCTGGAACCATTCCTGTTCGCCCACCGCATCGAAGCTGGATGGCAGCAACCGGACCAGGGCAGCGCCTTCCTCCACCAGGATGGGAACCACAAAACGGATGAGAATGGCCACCACCACAAGGAAACCAACCGCGACAGCAAGCACGGCGCCGGCGCGCGAGAGTTTCAGGCGTTCCAGCCAGCGGACCAAAGGGTAGAGCCCCAGCGAGATGAACAGTGCTGCAAAGATCAACGTCAGCGAATACCGCAGGGTGATGACCGCGGAGCCCAAAGCCAAGGCAACAAGAACGCCCAAGGCTGCTATGAGGCCGAATCGGAACGGTCCGCCTTCCAACAACGGGAATGCCTTCAATCGCGTCATGCGGTCCCTTTCGGCCGTGCGTGGGTGGCAGACCGTAGCCCGGATCAGGACAAAGCGATCTCCTTCAGGCGAGCGTACTCCGCCTCGGTAATATCGCCAGCGGCAAGCAGCGCTTTGGCTGCTTCGATTTGCTGGGTGGCCGAAGGGGCCCCGGCCACGTCACGGATGTAATTCTCGGCCTCTTCAACAGATTCCCGGACCCGCATTTCGCTCCGCAAAGCCATGCCCTTGCCACGCATGATCACGTAAATCAATGCGGAGATAAAGGGGGCGATGAACAGGCACAAAATCCACAATGCTTTGACACCGCCGTTGAGGGCCTTGTCGCGGAGGAGATCGGAAATGATCTGAAAGAGGAGGATCAAATAGGCAATGAAGAAAAAAGCAACAATGATGCTCCACAACGATTCCAAGAAGTTCATGGTGTCTTTCCCATCGTTCGTTCGGCCCGGGGCTGGCCCGTCGTCATCCGGCAAGGGACCCGTTCCCCTGCGGGGCCACAACACCATTTTCGATTCGGCTGCTCCCTCTTGCCTATGCCCGCGCTGGAACCGCAGCGATTGGATAGAAAGATCACCTACTAAGGGTGAGTGGAGTGGGTTGGGGAATTGAAGGTCCGGCGGTCACAAATTCCCCGTAACGACGCGGTTGCAGGCGGTTGTGAACTGTCCGTTACGCTGCTCAAAGCCACGCCACACCGCACGCTTAGGGCACCAATGACGCACTCTTCCATAGCCAGGACCACTGCCGACCCCACCGTTATCCGACCGCTGGAACTAACGCCCAAACATAGCGTGGCCGCCGTCGCTCTCGGGGCTTTCGGCATGGTGGTTATCGTCGGCCTGTTTGCACTGTGCCTGCACATCCTCGCTCAACACTCACCGCGGGTCGGCCCGATATATGCCGGGTTGCCGGAGGCCGTCATGGACTCGCCGATGGCTGGCTTTCGCTGGTTTCTGGGAGACATGACCGAGCCCTTGTTCTTCGCGTCGGATCTCGCAGCACTCGGCCTGCTGGCAGGGGCGGCACTGGCGTGGTTTGCCTGCCGCCGGAGGAAAGGATGGGCTGGCTCGCTGACCTATGGGACCGGGCTCTGGCCCTGGGTGCTGGCGTCTGCGTCGCTGAGTCTGTTGCTGTCCAATCTGGCATTCGGTTGGATGCTCGACGACGGGTGGCAACCAACGTTCGTTCCTTTTGTTTGCGTCGCGCCCGCCATGGTCCTTGTCTATGGGCCCGGTTGGAAGACCTGCCTGACAGCTGCGATTCTCGGAGCAAGCACCACCACACCTTTGGCGTTGCTGCTCATTCCCATGGTGTCCACGCCGTTTGGCCTGCCCGTTGTCGTGGCGAATGTCCTCGCGATGTCCGTCGGTTCTGTCGCGTCATTCATCGTGGCCCGGCAGCTGCCATGGCTTGCCCTGCGGGAGCCGCACCAACCCGCACGAGAGCACCAACCGCCGTCGGGCGCTAACCTGACTTTCCGCAACGACGCCCTGTGGGCCGCCCGGCGGATCCTCAAGGACTTCACGGAAACGCATTTCTTCGCCAACGAACTCGCCAGCATAGGCGTGATCCTGGGCGTCGCGGCAGCGTTCGTGCTGAACCCGGGGTTGCCGTCATATGGCTCCAACCTGCTGCCCCACATACTGTTCGCCCAGGCGCTGACGTCGGCAATCGGCGTCGTCCTCTGGCAGCGCTGGTACCGCGGCGGAGGGTGGGCAGCTACCTATGCTTCCGTGGTATCCGTGGCCCCTGCTGCCGTGCTCGCTTACGGAGGTTCGTGGAGCGCGATAGTCGGCGGGGCCGTGCTGGGAGCGATCCTCGCGCCGCCCATCGCCAAGGCAGTTTCCGCCCGGCTGCCGGCCGGTTTTCATCCGGTGATCGGCAACACGGCAGCCATGGCGGTCTCGACGGCGGCTGCCTTGCCGCTGTTGGGGCTGCTTCCGCACTAACTGCTGTGGGCGGGAGCGCTAGCCTCCGACGTGATGGATGGTGAAGGCGCTCAGGAAGCCGACAGCGGCGGTGAGTCCCGTGAGGTTGTGATGCTCTTCGAAGGCCTCGGGGATCATGGTGTCGGCAAGCATGGCAAGGATTCCGCCTGCAGCGATGGCGGTGATGAACGCAATCACGGTCTCGGGGGCGTTCTCCAAGGCGGTGTAGCCGATCAGGGCAGCGAGTCCGCTGAAAACTGCGATGCCGATCCATGTTCCAAAAACGTACGCGGGGCTTCGTCCGGCTTTCTTCATGCCGGCTGTACTGGAAAGGCCCTCCGGGACGTTGGAGATGAAGACGGCTGCCAGCATCGCCGGGCTCACAGCCCCGCCGGCGAGGAGCCCGACGCCAAGGACCACCGATTCGGGAATGCCGTCAATCAGTGCTCCGACGGCGATGGCCGTTCCGCTGCCTGGCGTGTCCTTCTCGGAGGGTTGGGGCCCGCTGGAGCGCTTTCGATGTTTGGCCCCGGCGCGCGCCAGCAGAACGTTCGAGCCCACAAAGATCAAGGCACCCAGGAGGAAGCCAAGGATGGTGGGGACCAATCCGCCGCCTTGGACAGCCTCGTCCACGAGTTCAAAGGCAAGGGCGGAGATCAGGACGCCGGCGCCGAAGGCCATCACCGTGGAAACAATCTTGGGCGGGACTTTCCACAGCCAGGCGATACCGGCTCCGAGGACAAGGGCTCCGCCGGCCAGTGTTCCCCATAGCAGGGCTTGCAACCACATTGGCATTTATTGCGCCCTCTCATTGGCCTTCACGTGCACCATGCAGTGTTTCATATGGGGCTGGTGGGGCTTTGGTGAGTCTTGAGTTTTTCCTGAGGAAGTGTTGCGGGTTTGCAGGATTGGTTCTTGATCCTGGCCCGGCACAGTAGTTCTTGTCAGCCAGAGAGGCTGACAAGACGGCCGGCCGAACACGGTGGCCACCCGAAAGGAAACCGATTCAGATGGCCATCACCCTCAAGACCACCTCCGGCAAGATCCTCGCCTCCGTCGCACTGGTCGGCACCGCAGCCGCCGTCGCCGGCATGGGCACCTACGGCGCGTTCACCTCCTCGACCTCCGCCTCCCAGGCCGTCACCGCAGGAACCGTCACCATCGCCCTGGGCACCGGAGCCTCCAACACGCTGAACGTCCCGGTCGCCGGCCTCCTGCCCGGCGACAAGGTCGAAAAGCTCGTCACCCTGGCCAACACCGGCAACTCGGACCTGAACAACGTCACCCTCACCACCTCCGCCGGCGCCACCGGATCCCTGCTCACCACCGACGTGACCAACGGCCTGCAGCTGAGCATCGAAAACTGCTCCGTCGCCTGGACCGGCACCGCCGCCCCCTACAGCTGCGCCGGCACCAAGACCACCGTCCTGGCCAACGGCCCCGTGATCGCAGCGAACAAGGTCCTGAACAACCTGACCTCCCTGACCTCGACCAAAACCGACAACCTCAAGGTCACCACCGCGTTGCCCGCCGCCGCGAACAACGACTTCCAGGGCGCCACCTCCACCGTCGGATTCTCCTTCACCGGCACCCAGCGCACCGAAACCACCAGGTAAGCACCACCTGAAACTCCGGAGGCCGGCCGTTACGCCCTTTACGGCCGGGCCTCCGGTCACCAGCCCCGCCGGGCCTGGTCGGGCGCCCCCCTGCCCGATCAGGTCCGCCGGTATTTTTCCTGAGCCAGACTTGAGGATTTCCGGTAGGAAAGCCTGAGCCAGCTCACGCAGACTCTTTTACGGAAGACGATCAACACTCGGAAGGAACGCCAGGACAATGAGCACCCTCACCAGCATCAACGGACCAGCTCTCCACGGCCGGCGTTCCGCCTCGAAGCCCGCCGCCGCAACCGCGACCGCATCCGCCGTCGTCGAGACCGCCGTCGTCGAGACCGCCGTCGTCGACGCCGCAACCGAGTCTGTCGCTGTGAAGCCGTCCGCAGCGGCCCCCACGTTCACCAAAGCCGGCGCCTTCCGCCGGGTTGCCGGGTCGGCTGTGAAGTTCGTCGGCATCGGCGCGCTGGTTCTCGCGGCCTTGGCGTTCGTCCTGCTGGCGATTGGGCCGCGCGTCTTCGGATACCAGACCTCCACCATGCTGACCGGTTCCATGGCGCCCCTGATCAACCCGGGCGACGTCGTCGTGACCGTCCCAACACCCATCACGGACGTCAAAGTGGGCGACATCATCACGTACCACATCCCCGTGGAGGACCAGCGGGTAGAGACCCACCGCATCACCGAGATCACCGCCACCGCCGACGGCGGCGTAGCCGTCCAGACCAAAGGTGACGCCAACAACGGCATCGACCCCTGGATCGCCACCCTCGAAGGCAAAACCGTGGACAAGCAGGTCGCCACCATCCCCTACGTCGGCAACGCCATCCGCGCCCTCCGCGAACCCATGGTCATGAACATCCTGATGTACGGTGCACCGGCCATCCTGGTCATCGGAATGCTCGCCTCCATCTGGACCAAGGACCCCAACAAGTCAGCCCCGGAAGGCGCCGCACAGCCCCAGGCAGCAAGCGGTGACTGACGAAGCAGATCCGGTCCAGGCGCCGGAGCCATCCGTCCTGGAACCGTGCAGGCTGCAATCGCTGGCTGACGAGTTGGGAGACTCCACGCCGGCCATCCGTTTCCTCTCCACGTACCTGTCCATGTTGCCTGGCCGGATCCTGAGGATCTCCAACGGCCTGTGCAGGCACGATCCCGACGCGAGCATGGATGCGGTCCTGAGCTTGAAGATTTCCTCGGCCATGGTTGGAGCTTTGGAAACAGAGAACCAATGCCGGGCCATGGAAACGATGATCCGCGAGGACCACTTCGATTCAGCAGTCCAGGCGCTCCCGGAGCTTCAGAAATCCACCGACCGCTGCTTCGCGGCGGGGCCGCAGCTGCTCTCGAAGGCGCAGGAGTCCTTGTGCAAGCGCCCGCAGGTTTGGCCGAAAGGTTAGCGGTCCGCCGGCACGGTTGTATCGGCGGCTTTGACCTCGTGCGGCACCAGGAACAGTGCGGCCACCGCCAGTAGGCCGGCGGCGGCGAACACGTAGAAGCCGGCAGGGTAGGCGATATTCGCGGCCACCAAGGTTCCCGTCACGGCAGGACCAACGATTGCGCCCAACCTGCCAACACCTGCTGCGAAGCCCAGGGCGGTTCCGCGGAGCCTGGCCGGGAACAACTGGCTGACCCAGGCGTAAACCAAAACCTGGGAGCTGAACACGAAGACTCCGGTGACGAACACAGCCGCGTTCAGGAGGATTTCGTTCTGGATCTTGACGCTGAGGATGGCCAGCAGGACCGCTGACAAGCCGAACCACACCAGCACGATCTTCTTGGTCCCATGTTTGTCTGCCAGGATTCCGGCCAGGAACAGCCCCGCCACGGCGCCAACGTTCAGGACCAGCAACAGAGTCAGTCCGGTGCTCACGGGATATCCGGCAGCTGCCATCAGTTGCGGCAGCCACGTGTTCAGCCCATAGACCAGCAGCAGCCCCATGAACGACGCGATGCCAATGCCAACAGCCACCAGGGGGTACGGCTTCTGCAGGAGGTCGCGGAATCCGGTCTTTTGTTTGGTGCCGGCGGAATGCTCGACGGCGGGGGTTGCCTTCGCGGGTTCGCCCGCCTTGGCCGGGGCTGCCTCGGGCAGGGACTCGGGCAGCTTTGCCCACAGGAATGGCAACAGCACCAGCCCGGCAACGCCGCCGATGATGAACATGAGCCGCCAGTTGGGAACGATGAAAATGGCCAGCAGGGCCGTGGCCACGGCGCCCACGTGGTACCCGGTCATGGTCCGGGTGGTGGACTTGCCGGCTGATCCGGCCGGGGCGTAGTCGTTCATATATGCCAAAGCGGCAGGGAGGCATGCGCCAAGCCCCAAGCCCGCAAGCAGGCGGAGAATCGAAAAGACTGCGACATTCGGAGCGAAGGCAACGCCGATGGTGAACAGCGAGAAGCCTGCCACGCAGGCGATCAAGAGTCTTCGGCGGCCGAACTTGTCCGAGAGCGGCGCGATGAAGAGCGCACCCAAACCCACACCTACCAGGGAGATAGTGGCCGCGAAAGTAGCTCCCACGGCGTCGAATCCAAGTTCGCCGGTCTTGATGAGCGTGGGAATGACGGTGCCCAGGACCACGAGATCGAAGCCGTCCAGGACCATGGCCAGCCAACAGAGCCAAACAGGCCATTGGGAGCGGCGGGCAGATGGCATCGTTGGCATGGCGTCCTCGGCACTTCTTCTGTGGTTGGTCCCAACCAAAGAACGTTCGGTCGGTTATGAGAGTTGTATCACCGCCCGATGTAGCGTGGCACACGTTCTACCATTGAATGGAAGGTGCCCACCGGTGCCGGTAACAACTGGTGCCGGAAACAAAGGAGAGCGTCGTGGCCAACTCTGCGTCCGGTGATTCCGTGGTGGATCGCGTCGTGCGGGTGATCGAGGCTTTCCCGGAGGGAGTGACGTCCCTGCAGTTGACGGAGTTGGCCGACCGCGCAGGGCTCCCGCTGTCCTCGGCGCATCGACTGGTCCGTCAACTCTCCGAGCATGGGTTGTTGGATCTTGGCGCCGGCGGGACGGTCCGCCTGGGCTTGAGGTTGTGGGAACTGGTCAACCGCAATTCGCCCACGTTGGCCCTCCGCCAAGCGGCGATGCCGTTTATGGAGGACATACAGCAGGTCCTGAACCAGAACGTGAACCTCGCTGTGCTCGATGGCTGGGAAGCGCTCTTTGTGGAGCGACTTTCCCGGAGGGGATCGGTGGCCAACAGGGCGCGGATCGCCGGGCGTATGCCGGTCCACATTTCCTCTGCGGGACTGGCCTTGATGTCCCACCAGTCGCGTGAGCTGCAGGCGGAGTACCTCGAACAATTCGAAGATCCGACCGGAAAGGTGACTGCCGACGTCGTACGTCATTTCCTGGCGGAAGCGGCCCAGCACGGCTACGCACAACTCGCGGGCGTGGTGGATCCGGATACGTGGGGCATCGCTGTTCCCGTGGTGAATGGGAAGCGCCGTACTGTGGCGGCCCTCGGTGTTGTTGTCCCGCTGGCGGAGATGCGGTTGCAGGCGCTTGTCCCGGCGCTTCAAACAGCTGCGAGGGGAATCGGCCGACAACTCGGCGACTGAATCCAACTTCCGTTCAACGGAATGCGTGTAACGCCAATCACCCGCTGCGGGCCACACTGATTTCAGATTCATCCCGCTTCCGAGCAAGCCGGGATCCGCAACGAAGCGAGGAACAACCATGGCACGCACACCGATCACCACCCAAGTCGCCATCATGGGCGCAGGCCCCGCAGGCCTCATGCTCTCCCATTTGCTGGCCAAGCAGGGCATCGAGTCCGTAGTGGTGGAAATCCGCAGCCGCAAGGACATCCAGGAGACTGTCCGCGCCGGCATCCTCGAGCACGGCACCGTGAACCTGTTGGTGGATTCCGGCGTGTCCGATCGTGTACTGCGCGAAGGCGACCGGCACGATGGCATCGAGTTGCGGTTCAACGGCGAAAGCCACCGCATCAACTTCAAGGAACTCGTGGGCGAATCAGTGTGGCTGTACCCACAGACCGACGTGTTCATGGATCTCGCCGCGAAACGCGAGGCCGACGGCGGCGACGTCCGCTACAGCGTCACGGACACCACGGTGCATGACCTCGAAGGCAAGCCGAAAGTCTGGTTCACTGACGCGGACGGCCAGGACTTTGAAATCCAGGCCGACTTCCTGGTGGGTGCTGACGGATCCCGCAGCCACTGCCGCTTCCAGATTCCCGAAGCCAACCGCAAGTGGTACTTCCACGAGTACCCCTTCGCTTGGTTCGGTATCCTCGCCGAAGCCCCACGCAGCGCCGACGAACTGATCTACGCCAACTCCGAAAACGGCTTCGCACTGATCAGCCAGCGCACCGAAACCGTTCAGCGCATGTATTTCCAGTGCGACCCCAAGGAAAACGTGGCCGAATGGGATGACGAGCGCATCTGGACGGAGTTCCGGAAGCGCGTCAATGGCAATGGGTTTGAGCTCAAAGAGGGGCCCGTCCTGGAAAAGATGGTCCTCCCGTTCCGCAGTTTCGTCCACACACCCATGCGCCACGGCAACCTCTTCCTGGCCGGCGACGCCGCGCACACAGTGCCGCCCACGGGAGCCAAGGGCCTCAACCTGGCGATCCACGACGTCAAAGTCCTCTTCGAGGGGCTCGATTCCTTCTACTCGAATGGCTCGACTGCGCTTCTTGATTCCTACAGCGACCGCGCCCTGGACCGTGTGTGGAAGGCCCAGCACTTCTCGTACTGGATGACGTCCATGCTGCACACCGTTCCCGGGGCCGACGACTTCGACCGCGCACGCCAGCTCGGCGAGCTGCACTCCGTGGTCACTTCCGAGCACGCCAAGGCTTACCTCGCGGAGTCGTACACGGGCTGGCCGACGTCGCGCTAAGTTCGGCACCGGCTTGCCATCTTGACCAGCACGCCAGCGCCCAAATCCCTACGTGATCGGGGTCTGTTTCAGGCGCGCCCGGGATCAGGACCCTTCATGTTTTGTGGGGTGTGTGGTGGTGGTTGCGTCGGGGTGTTTGGTGGGGGTCGATGTGGGGTGGGGGGATGAACCAGGGGACCCCGGTTGTCATGTCGATCCTCCATTGTTCTTTGTGGATGAGGTGGTGGTGGTGGCTGCAGAGCAGGGTGCCGTTTTCTGTTCCGGTGGTGCCGCCGTGGGTCCAGTAGGTGGTGTGGTGGGCTTCGCACCAGGGTGCGGGCATGGTGCAGTCGGGGAAGGCGCAGCCTTGGTCGCGGGCGGTGATGGCTTTGCGGATGTGGGGTGGGAAGATCCGGGTGGTGCGGCCGATGTCCAGGACGCGGGAGTCGGTGCCGAGCAGGACGGGGATGATGTCGGCGTCGCAGGCTATTTTGCGGATGGTGTTCGGGTGGATCGGGCCGGTGAATGTGGCGGTGCCTGTGTTCAAGCGATCGGTGCCAGTGCCTGTGCCTGTCCCTATGAACGTGGCGGTGCCTGTGGCGGTGCCGGTGCCTATGCCTGTGCCGGTTTGTGTCCTGGTGCCGGGCTGGTGGTGGCCGGTGCCGGTGAGTTGTTCGAGGAGGTCGCGGTGGTCGATGGTGACGGTGAGTTGGGGGCGGAGTCCGCCGTTGGAGGGTAGTTTCCCGGTGGTCATGGCGAGGGCGCAGGCGCCGGTGAGGCCGTCGAGGAGTTTCTGTGCCCGGGAGCGGCGGTCCAGGTCCGGGCCGGTGCCTGTGCCTGTGCCGTTGTCTGGGCCGTGCCCGGTATCGGTGTTGTCCGTGGTGCCAGGCCCGGTGCTGGTGCTGGTTCTGGTGCTGTTGCTGTTGGTGAGTCGTGGGTTGGTGGCGGCGTTCATGGTGGTGGTGAGGGTTTCGATTTGTTCGTCGGTGGCGAAGATTTCGAGGTGGTGGAGTCCGTGGCGGCGTCGGCGGCGGAGGAACGCGCCTTGGAGTTGGTGGAGGATTTCTTCGGAAGGTTCGGGGCCGTCGTGGTCGATCCTGTCGGCCCAGCGTTTGGTCATTGTGGTGACGAAGTCCGGGTCGGATTCGGTGGCGGTGGTGGTCAGGGCGTGTTCCATCCGGGTGATGGTGTCTTCGTCGGTGAGGTTCCGGACTTTGTCCAGGGCGGTGCTGATGATGGTCGCGGACCGGGACGGCACCAAAGCCGATCCGAGGGCCTCGGCGAGGATTTCGCGGCGGGCCGGGATTTCCTGCCCGGTCATGCTCTTTTGGGGGAGGACCTCGGCGGCGAGGGCAAGCCTGCGACGGGCCTCGCCGATGCCGATCCGCAACCGGGCCCGCAGGAACTCTGCCGCGTTCCGGTACCCGTCATCCAAAACACTGGCCTTGGACCTGGCCCCATCCACGGACAGTGCGTTGGTGGAACGTGCTTCACCAGCGGAAACTGGTGCCTCCGGAACCGTTGAATCCGGAACTGTTGTGCCGGTGCCGGTTCCACTCGTTGGCTCTTCGGGTGCTTCCGTCCAGCCCGTCCGCCATTCCGGCGCTGCTGCCGAGGAGCCCGGCCGGGAGTTTTGTGCCTCAATCCGGGTCCGTTCCACCGCGTGGGCTGCGACGATCTGTAAGTACTCCACTGATCGGGAAATCTCCTCGACCTTGCCGGCAAAGTCAGCAGCCTCAACAAAGCCGAACACGGAAGCCTCATCCGAGGCCGATTCACGAAGCGACCTCAAGGCTTCATCCGCCTGCGCAAGCGACACGCCCGCCATTCCAGGAGAAGGCAGGCCCGCTTCAATCAAGCCAGCCACGCGCTTGCTGTCCGCCGTCGGAATGACACGCAGGCCCGGAGCAACGTCAGCGGAGTGCACGCCTCCACCGGGTCCTACGTCCGAGGCCCCGATTTCCGAGGACCCGGTTTCCGTGCCCAGTCCGCCAAGCAGCCCAGCGTCTTCGGAGCTCAACGCGACGGTGCCAACCGCCGTCGTGCCTTCGAAAGCCGCGACCCGGGCGGGGCCGCCGACAGACCGCAGGGACGGTTGACTCAGCAGGTCATTGGCGCGCGGCGAACTTGCCCGCCGTGCCACGATCTGCCCGATAATTCCCATGGCTAAACCCTGTCATGACAGTCGGCCATCTTTCGCTCCCAATAGCGCTATGTGGAAAAAGTGATTGCGCGCCGCTCGCGCTGGCGGCGATCAGGTCCGCTGCACGCGGTGAACAGCTGACACTCCTTCAGTGGTGTTGTGGAGGAGCTGCAGCGCCTCGGCCCCAGGGGTTCCTGGCTCTGCGGCGTACATGAGGACACGGTGCCCCGACTCGTCGGGCGGTGTCAGCACCTCGAAATTCAGTTCCAGGTAGCCCACCTCCGGGTGCTGCATGTACTTCCGTCCGGACATGCAGTTCTCCACAGGGTGCTTGGCCCAGAGCGTAGCGAATTCCCCGCTTCCCAAAGAAAGTTCCCCAATGAGGGAAGCAAGCTCCTGGTCATCGGAGGACTTTCCTGCGACAAGTCGCAATGACGCTACGGCACGGCGGGCCTCCTCCGGCCAGCGCACATAAAGCTCCCTGGTGTGCTGGTCGAGGAACAACATCCGGGTCAGGTTCGGACGTGTTGAAGGCGCAGCAGGTGCGGTGTAGTCGAGGTGGCCGGCAAGGAGCCGATGTCCCAACGTATTCCACCCCAGCACTTCGCTGCGGCGTCCCAGGACGATGGCCGGCGTGCCGGACATGGACTGGATCAAGCGCAGCGTTCCCGCCCTGATCTTGTCGGGCTTGGCAGGTGCCCGTCGCCGGGTTTTGACAGGACGCGCCAAGTTGAAGAGATGGGCGCGTTCTGCAGCATCCAGGTTCAAGGCACGCGCGATTGCACCGATCACTGCTTCAGAAGCATTTGTGCTGAGCCCTTGCTCCAACCGCGTGTAGTACGTGGTGCTGACACCGGCCAACATGGCCAGTTCCTCGCGCCGCAAACCGGGAACGCGCCGGAAGCCGTAATTAAGGACGCCGACGTCCTGGGGCTGCAAAGCTGCCCGGCGGACGCGAAGGAACTCCCCAAGTTCACTGTTTGTACCCATGCCCCCATTGTTCAGGCACCGGCCGGGATTGTCCTGTCACTGCCAGTGGTACCCACAGCGGGGTGTGGTTGCCGGACGGAAACGCGTCCACGCTGAACCCATGCCATCAACCAGTGAAGTCCGAAATCCCTCAGCCGAAACAACGCCGAAGGGCATGACCAGCAAGCAACGGCTGGCGCTCGTGGTTCTCCTGACAGCGGGTTTCACCCTCGCCGTCGATTTCTCCATCCTGAACGTTGCCCTGCCCACCATCGGCGCCGACGTGGGGTTCTCCTTGGAAAACCTCCAGTGGGTCGCCACGGCATTCGCCCTGTGCGCCGCCGGCCTCACTCTGCTGTTCGGGCGCGTGGCCGACGTGGCCGGGCGGCGGAAAGTGTTCCTGATCGGCATGGCACTCCTCGGCGCCGCGTCCCTGGCGGGTGGCTTGGCCACCGAACCGGCATTACTGCTGCTGGCAAGAGTGGGCCAAGGCGTTGCCACGGCCATGGTGGTGCCCGCGGCCCTTTCGCTGCTGTTGGTTTCGTTCCCCGAAGGCCCATTGCGCGACAAGGCACTCGGGTTGAATGGCGCCCTCATGGCTGCGGGATTCACCAGCGGCGCCATCCTGGGCGGACTGCTGACGGACCTGCTCAGCTGGCGTTGGGCCTTCTTCATCAACGTCCCGGTGGCTGCCGCCGTGCTCCTCATCGCGCCCGTTGTACTCGCTGAAAGCAAGCCAACCATCAAGCTTCGGCTTGATGTCCCCGGCGCCATCACGGTGACCTCGGGCCTGCTGGCCTTGGTCTTCGGGCTCACCCATGCCGCCGAACACTCGTGGACCGATCCCCTCACGCTCGGTGCGCTTGCGGCCGCCGTCGTGCTCTTTGCCGTCTTTGCCGGCATCGAAAACAGGGCACAGCACCCACTGGTACCGCTTAGCATCCTTCGGCGCTCAAACATCGCGTGGGGCAACACTGCCGGGGCCCTGGCGTTCGCCACCGAGACGTCGCTGGTGTTCCTGTTGACCCTGTATCTGCAGCAGGTCCTGGGCTACACCCCGCTGGGTGCTGGTCTGTCCTTCGCAGTCCTGGGCCTGGGCACGGTCCTCGGCGGCGTGCTGGGGCCAAAGGTGATCGCCAGGCTCGGCAGCAAGAAGGCAATTGTCCATGGCTTCGTTGTGCAGGCCATCGCAACGGGCGCGTTGATCATGCTCAGCGCCGACCCTGCCTCCATCGGGCTGCTGCTGGTGGCGACATTCATTGGGGGTGTCGCGAACCTCGTGGTCATCGTTGGCTTCATGGTTACTGCCACGTCCGGGCTGCCGAACGCCGACCAGGGGATGGCAACCGGGCTGGCCACCATGAGCCAGCAGATCGGGATTACCCTGGGCATCCCGGTGATGAGTGCGGTTTTCACAGCCCAATTGCTGGCCTCTCCAGCGAGTGACACGTCCGGTGTGCTGAACGGAATCACGGTAGCCATCGCAGTCAACGCCGCCCTCTGCCTCGCCGCAGCCCTGGCCGTGGCGGGGTTCCTCAAGCGGCCAGCTTCCGCCTGACGCCACGCAAGGCGGTCCACGCACGACGGCGGCAGGTCGCCGTCGTGCGTTGACGGCGCCTGGTTCCGGCATCTGAAGCCGCGGTCAAGGCTGCTGCGACGCCGCCGCAGTCGGTTCAAGGTCGGCCAGGCTGAGCAACTGTGCAGGCGCATCCGGGAAGGGCGCCGTGGAGGTCACTGCCAGATCCGCTCCCACGTGGACCAGTTCGCCGGAATCCATGGCCCGCCAGCCCGGATTGTGGTCCATTGGCTCGGTAGCGAAAAGGACGTGCGGGGATCGGGACAGCTCGGTGCTTCGCGAATGGATCCGCTTGCTTCGGGCCTCGAGCGGTGCTGCCGGATCTGGTGCGGCAGGGTTCCGTTCAAGCACATACAACGCATGTGTGGCCGGGTATCTCAGCGCCCACATGTCCGTTGCCGTGGTCAGGATGAAGTTGAGGCTGAACACCGGCAGTGCCGCGGCGATCCAGCCGATGGCGTGGGTGATGCCCGCGCCGACGTCCCCACCGGCGCGGCGGGTTTCAGCCGTGATGAGCGCGAACAGGCGCTCGCTGTCAGACTGACCCAGCACCAGGTCCATCACCCCGAGTTCGGTGAGGCGCTGATCGAGTTGCTCGAGCCCGTGGAGAACACCGTTGTGCGCAAACAGTCGCCCATCCTGCTCGAACGGATGCGTGTTGACCATGGTGAGCGCACCGGTGCTGGCGTACCGCACATGGGCAAGGAAGGTGGTGCTCTTCAGGTCACGCGCTTCGCGGGCGAAGGCGTGATCCTCCCACGCGGCCAGAGGCTGCTTGGCCACATGCGCCTTGCCTGCCGCATCAAAGGTTCCTATGCCGGCACCGTCAGGCTCCCGCCGGCTCTGAACGGACAGGCTGTCCGGGGCGTCCAGGAGCCAGAACGTGGCGCGGACCGGCCATGGACCGGCGTGGAGTCCGAAGAGTCGGCACATGGAGGTCTCCCATCCAAGAGTCAGTGGTGGAAGCCCTCGGCCTGCTTGTCCGTGGGCATCGGTGCAGTGAGGCTGTCGAGGTAGTCCACTTCCTTCGTGAGGTCGGCCAGGAAACTGGACGCGAGATCGCGCGTGAAACCGTTGCGGACCACGATCCTCTGGACCGTTACTTCACTCAAACCATCAGGCAAGGGATAGGCCGGAACAAGCCACCCATTCATGCGCAGGCGCTCGGATAGATGGTGGAGGTTCCAGTGCTCCGTGTGGCCGTCGGTGAGCTGCCACGCGAACACAGGGATGTCGGAACCATCGCTCCAGAGGGTGAACGCATCCATGGCTCCGATCTCGCTGGACAGGTACAGCGCGACATCGCGGGACGTCGCTTGGACGGACCTGTAGCCGGCAAACCCGAGACGGAGGAAGAGGTAATACTGCAGCAGGACCTGGGCGCCGGGCCGTGAGAAGTTCAGCGCAAAAGTTGGCATGTCCCCGCCGAGGTAGCTGACGTGGAAGATCAGGTCCTCGGGGAGTGCCGCTGCGTCCCGCCACACCACCCATCCGAGGCCGGGATACACCAGTCCGTATTTGTGGCCGGAGGTGTTGATCGAGGCTACGCGCGGGAGCCGGAAATCCCATACGGTTTCGGGTTGCAGGAACGGGGCCACCATCGCTCCGGAAGCGCCGTCCACGTGGATCGGGACATCCAGGCCGCGGCGTGCCTGGATGTCGTCCAACGCATTGGATATCAGCTCCACCGGTTCGTACAAGCCGGTGTAGGTCACGCCCAGGATGGCCACAACGCCGATGGTGTTCGCATCCACGTACTGGTCCAGGTCGTGGCCGTCCAGCGTGGGATGTTCGGTGGAGACCGGGACGAAACGAGGCTCCACGTCCCAGTAATTGCAGAACTTCTCCCAACACACCTGGACCGCCGAGCTCAGGACGAGGTTGGGCTTCTCCGTGGACTCACCTGCGGCCCGCCGGGCATGTTGCCAGCGTCGCTTCAAGGCCAAGCCGCCCAGCATGCAGGCTTCGGAGGACCCGATGGTGGAGGTGCCGATGCTCTTCTCGGGGTCGGGGGCGTTCCACAAATCCGCCAGCATCCGCCAGCACCGGGTTTCGATGAGCGCCGTTTGGGGGTACTCGTCTTTGTCGATCATGTTCTTGTCGAACGTCTCGGCGTAGAGCTTCGCTGCTTCCGCTTCCATCCACGTCCCGACGAACGTCGCCAGGTTCAGCCGGGAGTTCCCGTCCAGCATGGCTTCGTCGTGGACTACCTGGTACGCGGTGCCCGGCAGGGATTCGCCGTCCGGCAGGGTGAAGCGGGGAAAGATAGTGGATTCACCGGGCCTGCTGAACAGGGGGTTGAGTTCGACGGCGGTGTCCGGTTGGTGGTGTGACGCTCGGTGGGATCTGCTCATGGGCCAGCTCCTTGGAATCGTTCGCCCGCAGCGGGGCAACCTGTCTGTGGCTCACGCTACCGGTCGGGGGCCAGCCACCCAAGCAAGCAATTGCTGCTATCGCAAAAGCAGTGGCGATGGGACGATTTACTTATGGGCGAACAAGAGAATGTGCAGCCCGCCGCGCCGTCAGGCGGAGCGTTGGAGGACAGGGGAGACCCCACAACCCAGCAGATGCGGACCATCGGCCAGCGGCGGCGTGAGGCCGAGCGCAAGCTGGACCTTCATCTGGAGGAAGCGAGCCATAAGGGCGAACCGCCCGTTAGCGAAGGCGAGGATCATTCCGAAGGGTAGAGCCGCTGGATTGCCCCGGGTGCTTGGGGTGGCCGAGCGGAGTGTCGCTCTTATGGGCCTCTCCGTGGTGCAACTGCAGGGCGCTGTGGATGAGGGGGAAGTGGCTGAACGCCTGGGGAGTGTTGCCGAGTTGGCGCTGGGTTCGGGGGTCCCACTCCTCGCTTAGCAAACCAACGTCGTTGCGGAGGGTGAGCAGCCGCTCAAAGAGCCTGGTGGCCTCGCCTGAGCGGCCAATGCCCAGCAGTGCATCCACCAACCAGAACGAACAGGCCAGGAACACTCCTTCGTCGCCGGGCAGGCCGTCGTGTCCGGACTGGGTTCTGTATCGGAGGACCAGGCCGTCGTCGGTCAGTCCTTCCTGGATTGCTGCTACCGTTCCGGCGACCCTTGGATGGCGGTGCGGGAGGAATCCGACGCGCGGGATGAGGAGCAGGCTCGCGTCCAGGTCCTTGCTGCCGTAGGACTGGACAAAGGTGTTGAGTTCCTCGTCAAACCCCTTGGTCATAACGTCCGCGTGGATTTCGCTGCGGAGGGCCGCCCACCTGTCGGCCGGGCCGGGCAGCCCGGAGGTCCTTACGCCCTTGACCATCCGATCCGCGGCCACCCATGCCATGACCTTGGAGTGGGTGAAGTGCTGCCTCGGTCCGCGCATTTCCCAGAGACCGTTGTCCGGCTGGTCCCAGGCTCCTTCGAGATACTCCATCAGGGCGATCTGGATGTCCCAGGAGTTGTCCACGGTGCCGTCCTGGAAAGCCGCGCGCGTCAGGGAGAGGCCATCCAGGACTTCACCCCACACATCCAGTTGAAGCTGGGGAGCCGCAGCGTTTCCGGTGCGCACCGGCATGGACCCTTCGTAACCGGAGAGCCACGGTATGTCCGCTTCCGGGAGTCTCCTCGCGCCGTCGAGCCCGTACACGATCTGAAGTTCCGATGGGTCGCCGGCGATAGCGCGCAGCAACCAGTCCCGCCACGCGGATGCCTCCTCGGTGTAGCCGGCCGCCAACAGGGATTGCAGGGTCAGGGTGGCATCGCGGAGCCAGCAGTATCGGTAATCCCAGTTGCGGGGTCCGCCGATTTGCTCGGGCAGGGACGTCGTCGCGGCGGCCACGATGCCCCCGGTTGGCGCATAGGTCAACGCTTTGAGGGTGATCAGGGACCGCTCCACGGGCTCCTTGTACTTCCCTGCCATCTCGCTGCGGCCGATCCATTCCAGCCAGAACGACTCTGTTGCTTCGAGCGCTCGAAAGGGATCGATCCGCCGTGGTTCCCGTTCGTGGCTGGGTGCCCAGCGCAGCACGAACGGAACCCTGTCGCCTGCGCTGACGGTGAAGTCGCTGTACGTTCGCTTGTCCCGGCCTTCAAGCGGGGCGTGGGTGGTGAGATAGGCCGAGTCCGGCCCCGCCACAGCGCTGATGCCGTGCTTGCTGTGCCGGACCCACGGCACCACGCTGCCGTAGTCGAAGCGCAGGACCAGCTCCATGTGCATGTCCACCTGGCCGGATATGCCCTCCACGATCCGCACCAGGTCCACGGCGTCGTCGCGGACCGGCATGAAGTCGATGACCCGGACAGCGCCGCCGTCCACTTCCCACTCCGTTTCCAGGACGAGGGTGTCCTCGCGGTAGTGGCGTCGGGTGCAGTTGCCGCCGTCGGGCGTGCCGGCGGGAGCCAGGAGCCAGCGGCCGGCGTCGGGAGTGTGCAGCAAGGACGCGAAGCAGGCGGGAGAGTCGAACCGTGGCAGGCACATCCAGTCAATGGACCCGCTCCGCCCCACCAAGGCGGCGGTGTTCAAGTCCCCGATGATCGCGTAGTCCTCAATCCTGGCCATGGATCAGATCCTAGTCCGCGTCTCCTGCCAGACGGCTGAGGCCGTCAAGGATGAGGTCCAGGCCGAACCCGAATTCGTCGCCAAAGTCGTAGCCGGGTTTGAGGACATGTTCGACGGCGATCTCCACCATGTGCGGATACTCACCTGTGGCGAAGCGTTCCATGATGGGCTTGGTGATCTCGGCGGCGGTGTCGCGGCCTTCGAAAGGAAGGGCAGCTTCCTGGAGGACGAATCCGTAGATGTAGCTGTCCAGGAGTGCATAGGCGTGGGCGGTCAGCTGCACGGAGAATCCTGCACTCCGCAGCGTCGCAAGCGTTGCTTCGTGGTGGCGGAGGGTTGCGGGGCCGGGCGCTGTCCGGCTTTCCAGCAGCCCGACGGCCCAGGGATGGCGCCTGAGCGTAGATCTCATGCGGTGGGCCCGCAGCTGCATCTGCTCGCGCCAGTTTCCATCGGGCGCCGGCAGTTCGATTTCACTGAAGACCATGTCCACGATGCCATCCAGGATCTCGTCCTTGTTGGCCACGTAGTAGTAGAGCGACATGGGTTTGGTTCCCATGCTCTGGGCGAGCGTGCGGATTGTCAGTCCCGCTATGCCCGACTCGTCGGCGAGGGCAACGGCGCACTCAAGCACTCGCTCCCGGCTGAGGGAGAGTCGCTGGGATGCTGCGGGGGACACGGGACTCCTTGGTTCAGGGCTGGCCTCTAGCGGTTTAGTACAGTGTACGGTAATCTCATTGGTACAGCGTACGAAGAACCGCAAGCCCCAGCCCCACAAGTACTGAAAGGTCCGGCCATGACCACTGGTCAGCAAGCCAAGGAATCCCGTCACCACAAGAATCAGGCGTTGCCGGGTCCAACCATGCGGGCCATTGTGCAGGAGGGTTACGGTCCCGCCGATGTCCTCCATGAAGCACGGGTCCCACGGCCCGCCATCGCAGAGAATGAGGTGCTGGTGAAGGTCCATGCCGCCGGGCTCGATCGCGGTACCTGGCACCTCACCACAGGCCTGCCGTATGCGTTGCGCCCGGTCTACGGGTTCAAGACCCCGAAGAACCCTGTTCCCGGGCTGGACCTCGCCGGCACCGTGGAGGCCGTCGGCGCGAAAGTAACCCGGTTCTCCGTGGGCGACCACGTCTTCGGGTCGGGGAAAGGGACCTTCGCCGAGTACTCCGCTGCCCGTGAAAGCCAGTTGGCCCACAAGCCGGACAACATCAGCTACGAGCAGGCGGCAGTGGTGCCGGTGTCCGCCTGCACCGCCCTGATCGCCTTGCGCGCGGGCGGCATCGACCCCGGCCGCGGCCCGTCATCGCAGGGGGTCAAAGTCCTGGTCACCGGAGCCTCGGGCGGAGTAGGCAGCTACGCGGTGCAGCTCGCCAAGGCAGCCGGTGCTGAAGTCACCGGAGTGGCCAGCACGGCGAAGGTGGACATGGTGAGTGCCCTCGGCGCCGATCATGTCATCGACTACTCCCAGCAGGGTTTCGCTGACGGATCCGTGCAGTACGACGTCATCCTCGACATCGCGGGAAACCCCTCCGTTTCGCGTCTACGCCGGTCACTCACATCGGCGGGGACGGCCGTGATCACCGGGGGTGAGGAAGGCGGCACGTGGACGGGAAGCATGGACAGGCAGCTCCGCGCAGCGGCGCTCTCCCCCTTCATCCGCCAGCGGCTCACCATGATCGTGGGCACGCAGAAGGCTGCAGATCTAGAGTTCCTTGCCGGACTCCTGGACGCCGGAACCATCACGCCGGCCATCCACCGCACCTATCCGCTGGCGCAGGTCCCGGAGGCCATGCGCTACTTCGATGCGGGCAACGTGCGTGGCAAGGTGGCCATCACCATCTGAGGTCCGCGCTGCCCGACGCAAGGAATGCACGACGGCGGCAGGTCGCCGTCGTGCGTTACGCCTCCTTGCTGGGGCGGTCGGCTGATACTGCCGCCGGCGCGGGCGCCACGGTGGTTGGCTCGGCCAAGGGCGGCGTGTTCCGGTTGCCGCCGCGCTGGGAGGCGGCACCGGCGAAGACAACCAGCGCGATGCCGATGAACTGGATGAGGGACGGTTGTTGGTGCAGCACCAACAACCCCAGAAGGACTCCGAATGCGGGCTCCAGCGACATCAGTGTGCCGAACGCAGTGGAGGTCATGCGGCGCAACGCCTTCAGCTCCAACACGAACGGCAGTACCGGCATCAGGATGGCTACGCCCAGCGCGCCCGCGAGGATGCCCCAGTTGAGGTGGCCCACTGCCTGCGGAATTCCGACGACGGCGGCCGTCACGGCGGCAATGGGGACCGTCAGCGAGAGAGCCCCGATTCCTGTGAAGCGATCGCCGATCAATTGCGTCAGCAGGATATATGCGCCCCATCCGGCCGCGGCAATGGCTGCGAACATGACGCCCAGCAGGTCGACGTGGCCGTGCCAGGGCTCGGTGAGCAGGACGACTCCCAGCAGCGCAAGAAGTGGCCACGCCAGGGCCCGGCGGTTGTGGCTGCGGACCGCCGCGACCGTCAGGGGGCCAAGGAATTCGATGGCGACCGTGGTGCCCAAAGGGATTCGCTCCACGGCGGCCAGGAACATGATGGTCATCAGTCCGGTAGCGATGCCAAGTCCCAGGAGCGGCAGGACGTCGTGCCGGCGAACGGAGCGCAGCGGTGGCCGGGCGATGGCCAGGAAGATGATGGCTCCCAGGCTGAGCCGCAGCCACGCCGTTCCGGCCGGGCCGACCTCGGCGATGAGCCCCACGGACAAGGCGGAGCTCAGCTGCACCGAGAGCATCGCTGCCACGGCGAGTCCCCAGGGCGGAATGGGGCCGCCTTTGGGGGCGCTCACGAGTTGGTGCCCTGGCCGGGGTTATCGGCCTCTTGCCGGTGCCCCGAACCTACGCCCGGCTCAAACACTGCGAGGATGAATCTGGCTGGCCCGGTGCCCTGGTTGGCGTAGGAGTGGGCAACGTCGCCGGGGAAAGTCATGGAGTCGCCCACTTCGAGGGTCACCATTTGTTCCCCTGCATCGACGGTCACGGTGCCGGCCTGAACCTGCAGGAGTTCCTTGGTGCCCGGGGCATGTGCCTCGCTGCCATGGCTGTCGCCGGGGCCCAGGGTCCAGTCCCACAGTTCCACCACGTCCGGCGACTCGGTTCCGGCCACCAGTATTCCCCGGCCGCCCTGCCCGCTGGTCCACAGTGCGGCGCCTTCGCCGCTCCGGGTGATTTTGACCGGCTTCGGGAGCGGCGGCTCCACCAGCGCCGGTAGCCCGACGCCCAGGGCGTCGCTGATCCGAAGCAGCGTGCCGATGCTGGGATTCGCCGCGCCTTGCTCCACATTGACGATCATGCGGCGGCTCACGCCGGCGGCCGCAGCCAGCTGGTCAAGGGTCCAGCCGCGGGTTTGGCGTTCCTGCTTGACCCTGGCGCCGATGGCCAGGGAAAGGGTAGTGGTGCTTTCATCCATAAGTGCATAATACTGCACCAAGAGTGCACTGGTTGTCTTGGCGATTTGGGGTCTAGCCGGGATCCCGGCCCCGTGCTACCACTGAGCTAGGAACAAAACCCTAAGGAGAAATTGTGGCCGAAGACCTGCCTGTCCTTGTTATTGGTGCCACGGGATTCCTGGGTGGCCAAGTGGTGGACGAGCTTCTCAAGGGCGGTAAGAAAGTCCGCGCACTGGTGAGGCCAAAGTCCAATGCCGCCAAGCTTGAGGCCAAAGGCGTTGAGATTGCGCGCGGAGACATGTTGGACGCCGCCTCCTTGATTGCCGCGATGACGGGAGTTTCAGCGGTGGTGTCGACCGCGGCCGGCTATACCCGGAACGACAAGAACGCCAAGGCGATCGATACCTACGGGAACAGCAACCTGGCGGTCGCTGCCAAACAGGCCGGCGTGCCCCGATTCGTGCTGATCAGCATTGTCACCAGCGACCAAACTCCGCAGATCCCGCATTTCTGGAACAAGAAGCTCGCCGAGGATAAATTCGAGGAGCTTGGTGTTCCGTTCGTGGCCCTCCGGCCGGGCGCCTTCTTTGACCAGGCGGTCGGGATGGGCGGAGACCCGTTCGCGAAGGGGCGCTTCGTGTGGCTGGGTTCGAAGGACGCGCGGCTGACGTTCGTCCTGGCCAGCGACGTAGCGCGGTACCTCGCGGAGGCTGTTGACGCGGACATCGTCGAGGGGGAGCGCATCGACATTGGCTGGAGCCGGCCTGTGAGCATCCAGGAAGCTGCGGAGGTGGCGGGGCGCCGGGCAGGCAAGCCGATCAAGGTCATGACCGTGCCGGCGGGTGCCATCGCCGGGCTTGGCAAGGTCACGTCGAAGATCCTTCCGCTGGTGGGCGATATGGCAAGCATGGTGGCGTGGTTCGAGACCGGAAAATACATTGCGGACACCACCCGGCAGGAGCAGGTGTTCGGGCCTGCGCCAACCCCGGAAGATGCCATCGCCAGGCTGGCCGCCCGCTACGGACACTGATTGGTGCGGTGGCGCAATGTCTGGTGGAGGCCATAGATCATAAGTATGCTGACGGTACAGATTCGGCCGGAGTTCCCTGACCATGCGCCGAACGGACACGAGGAGCACGCTATGAGAATCGGTTCTTCCATTGCCCTGATTGCTGTCGGAGCCATTTTGGCCTTCGCGCTCGCCCCCGGACTCATCCCCTTCCTGGACCAGGTCCTGGTGGGCTACATCCTGATGGTGGTCGGCGTCGTTGGGCTCATCATTTCCATCGCGATGTCCAGCAGGACCCGCAGGACCGTAGTCGAGCGGCGCACGGCCCCTGAAACGGTGGTCGAACGGCGCCCCGAGGTCTAGCAGCCGCTGTTCTCCAGCAGCCGCTGTTGACGCAAGAAGCGCACGACGCCGGTGGCCGCCGTCGTGCGCTTCTCCAATTAAAGCCGGGGCTGGTCAGGCCGGTGCAGCCGTGCTCCGCTGGCCCGCCGTGCTGGGCTCGGTCCAATCCGGGGACTGGAAGTGGGCGCCGCCGAACATCGGGAAGGACAACAGGCCTTCCTGGTCCCGGAGTTGGGTCCACGGGCGGTTGATGCCGTGGGTTCCGTAGCGGCGCAGTTGGGTAACGCGGTCCAGGTCCAGGACGGCAAAGAGGATCTCTTCCCCACCCCGGGCATGCTGCATGATGGTGCCCTCGGGATCCACGATGACGCTCTCGCCAACCCCGGACGGGGACGCGCCGTTGACGTTCACCACATAGACCTGGTTGGCGAAGGCGTTGGCCTGGGACATGACAATCTCCATGGCCCTGTCCCGTGTGGTGGTGAGGGTTGGCTGGATGATGACTTCGGCGCCCAGCCAGGCCAGCTGCCTCGCCACTTCCGGAAAGCTGCCGTCGAAGCAGATGGCCAGGCCAATGCGTCCGCAGCCGGGGATGTCGAACGTGACGAACGAATCCCCGGGTGTGGTGGTTTCGAACGGACGCCAAGGGAAGAGCTTCCGGTAGCGGGCCACGATCTCGCCTTGCGGTGAAACGGCGATGGCTGTGTTGAAAGTGTTCCCGTTGTCTGTTTCCAGAAGGGAGCCTGGTACGAGCCACACGTTGAGCCTGCGGGCCAGTGCCGAGATGCGGTCGGTCAGCGGGCTGGGGATCGGAGCGGCGGAGCGGGTTTCGCCTTCCGGGTCCGGCATCAGGAACTCGCCAGGGGCGGAAAGCAGGAGCTCTGGAACCACGATGACGTCCACGTCGGGGCCGAGCCTCTTGGCCGACTCGGCCTGGGCCTCGAACCGTGCCCACGTGGCCTCGAGGTCGTGCGGGACGGGGTTGGTCTGGATTGCTGCGATGGACAGGATGCGCATTTATGCCTCGGTATCGTTGCTGAGAATTGATAGAAGTTGGTGGCGGGTAGTGACGTTTCCGCGGGGAATCGTTTTGCCGGAGAAGAAGGGACGGAGCCTGGGCCTCAAGACCGCGGTGACCACAAGGCCGAGGGCCAAGGCGCCGATGCCGATCCAGAACACCGAGCCGATGCCCAGCCAGGACAGGCCGGCGTACTCCGGGGACAGCATGTCCACGGCGCTGTACGCGAACGCGCCGATCATGAGGATGGCGCCGAGGCCGGGGAGGATGCCTTTCAGGATCAGGGCGGATGCGGAGGTGCGCATCAGCGGTGCGAAGTACACCACCGAGGCCAGTGCGGTGGCTGCGTAGTAGGCCGCGATCATCAGCCCCACCGAGAGGATGGCCAGTCCGATGAAGTCGGCGCTGATGGCCGTCAATCCCAGCGATATTGCCATGGTGATGACCGCCCACCAGATGATGGAGGTGGTGGGGGTTCCGCGCTTGGCGTGCATCCGCGTGGTCGCCCGGTGAAGCGCACCGTAAGTGCCCATGCTCAGCCAGGTCCGGGGCGTGCTGACTGCCACGGTCATCAGGGCCGCCAACGCTGAGAGGCCTACTGCCAGGATGATGACGTGGCCAAACACCTCGCCGGCAGCTTGCGGGCCGAGGACCGAGAGGACGTCCGAGACGGTTTCCGGATCGGTGATCCCCGCGGTTCCGGCGAATCCGACGGCGGCCGTGGCGGTCACCACGTAGAAGAACAGCAGGATGACGGTAGTGATGACAACGGCCTTGCCAGGTGTTCCCTTGCGGTCGGTGGTTTCTTCATTCACGGCTATCAGCGCGTCCCATCCCCAGTAGATAAAGAGGCACAGGATGACGCCGGACACGAGTCCGGACATGTCGCCGGATGCGAACGGATTGAACCAGGCCAGGCTTGGCTGCCCGCCGCCTTCTGACGTTCCGGCGGAAGTCCCCGCGGCCATTGCCATGAAGGCCGCGACGCAGAATCCGCCGAGAGCCACCAGCTGCAGGGCGATCAGCGCGTACTGGACCCACGCGGAGAGTTCGATTCCCCTCGCCGCGATCCATGCACTCAGGACAACCAGCCCGCACGCAATGGCGGAAACGGCTATGGGCTCCGCGGCGATCCACGCCAGGCCGAAGAAGTTGAGCAGATAGGTGGTGGCCACCTGGGCCAGCGCCGCGCTCGCAATGAAGGTGGCCATCTGGGGAACCCAGCCGCCGAGGAACCAGCCTGCCTCTGGGCCGAAAACGCGGGTTATCCAGACGAAAACACCGCCGCAGTCAGGCATCTCCTTGTTCAGGTCCCTGAAGGCAAGCGCCGTGAAAAGGATCGGGACAAATCCCAGCAGGAACGCAGCGGGGGTGCTTGCGCCAACGGCCAGGACTACGAATCCGAGCGTGACGGCCAAGCTGTAGGCGGGGGCGACGGCAGCCAGGCCGAGGGCGACGGTGGGGCCGATGCCGATGGACCCGGCTTTGAGGCCCTTGGAGCTTGGATCCCCAGGGGCGGGATCCTTGGGTGCTGGGCCCTTGGTGACCATGGGTGGGGAAGGGGGATGTGACACGGAGACTCCTCGTTGAATCAGTAATTTGAATCACATTCAAATTTGAATGCCATTCAATACCCGTCTAGAGTCAATGTCAACAGAAATCTTCAAGGGTCCACAGGGGAGCGGCAGTGGCGAGGGTCGACAAGAAGGAAATCCGGCGACAGGAAATCGTGGCTGCAGCCCAGGCCGTGGCCGCGCGTGACGGCGCCGAGGGGGCCACCCTGCGCGCCATCGCCGCCGAAGCCGGTATGGCGGCGAACGCCGTGCTCTACTATTTCGGCAGCCACGCCGAGATCATCGCTGCCGCCGTGCACGCATCCTCGGACAGGTTCCTGGAAAAGCTCGCAGAAGCTGTTGATCCGGGAATGGACCCCACAGCCCGGCTTGCCGCCGTCATCAGTGCGGGAACCACCGCCGGACTCGACGACGACGTCTCCCGCATCCTCTACGAGTACTGGCCCCACATGCTGCGCGACCCCGAGCAGCGCCGGATCCAGGAACAGCTCACCAGCGCCCAGGAACGCGTCTACCGGGAAATCATCGACGCCGGAACCCGCTCGGGCGAATTCTCGCCCCTTCTGCACCCGGACAAGATCGCCCGGACCCTGGTTGCCCAGGAAGACGGCCTGGTGATGGACGTGCTGGCCGGGAGTGCCAGCAGCGAGTACGTACTGGACCTGATGGGAAGCCTCGCCGCTGCTCTTCTGGGCTTCAAAGCGGAGAACCTGCTCGAGCTCATTGCGGCCCGGGGCGTGTCAGCACCTGCTCCGTAACGGCGTAGGCTGCTGCCATGGAGAAGACGTTCGACATTGAACTTGTGAATCACAACGAATACTTGGTGCGCTGGGCATCGGAAGGCCAAACCGGCGAATCCCTGGTCCACACCAACCCGGAATTCCTCGCGGAAGCCGGCCTGGACGGATTCGATGAGCAGCTGATCGTTGACGAAACCACCGCGTACTTGGCAGAACACCAGCCAGTGATCGACTTCCCCCAGACGGTTGACCTCGAAGAGATCGCTGCCGCCTACCCGGATTACACGGAACAGCTGAAGGCGCGCCTCGACGCCAGGTAGTAGTTGGACCGGCGACCACACGCGAACGCTCAGGCCTATGACAAGGGACGCAGAGCCTCTATCCTCGTGACATGGGCGTTCGGGGAGCGTTTTCCTTGCCAGGCTCCCGCTTCATTGGCGGGACCGTACCTTCCGGCGGGCGGACGCAGGACCATCGTCGAGGTGGGCGGGGTGGCCCATGAACCAACAGGACCACGTTCCGTCCCCTGACAACTACGCAGCATTCCTCGAACGGCTGGATGACGCCGCAGCCAGCCTTACCACCCGGCTCCGATCGGTGGACAAGGCACTCACGGCGGTCACTTTGCTCCTGGAGAAGTACCAGTCGGCATCGCTGAAGTGGGAGCAACGCCGGGCCCGCGTCAGTGAAGAACTGGACCGTCATGCGGGTGGGCCGGAGACCTACGCAGCCCTGGGCGAACTCCACGATACCGCCGTGAAAATGGTGACGCTTCACCATTCACAGACCCTGCGAATCGCCGAAAAGTTGCACCTCATGCAGGGACAACGCGATGCCATCCAGCAGTCACTCGGTGAGCTTGGGGCCAGCAGCACCAAACTGAAGACGTCCAGGCGGTTGTCGCAAGACCGGAACAACCTGAACAGGGCCCTTTATGAACTCGCCGGCCCACGGGGTGCCGCGAAAGCAACACCCGATCCCGGATTGCTCAGCGATCTGAGGCAGGCCCGCGAAGCAGTCATCCTTGCCGAAGCGCTCATGGAAGTGAAGGGACCCCGATGATGCAGAATCCAGCACGCCATCCATCACCTCAAGACGCAGTAACCGTTGTGTCGTGGGAGAGGAAGCCTGGCGACAACCCGGTTATCAGGTTTGTCCTCTTCAGCATTCTCGGCATGATGGTGGCGCTGACCATGATGGTCTTCATGACGGGACTCAGGAACGTCGGCTCCGTGGCATTGTTCACGGTGGCCTTCGCCGGCATCCTCACGGTCCCCGCGGTGGCAGCCCGGAGGACCTTCATGCGGCGCCTCACCACGCGGATCAATGACACGATTCATGAGGTCACGGGCAGCACCCACGAAGACCTGTCAGCGAAGCAACTCCGCCATCTGGCCAGGAGCGGCGAGGCCCTTCCGCTGTTGGTCAGCGGGATGCCCGGATTGCGACTCCAGGTGCAACGGGTCCTGGCAGTTGGGGACGATGCTCCCGAGCGATGGCGTGCGGTCATCACGGCCGTCTCCCCACGCAACGGAATTGCCAGCTTTGACCGGTTGCTGGCCGCAACCCTGAGCGGGCAGGCCCAGGGCCCCACCAACGGCTAGCCCCGTCGCGTCGCTGACTGCCGGTGCGCCGCTACGCCCCGACGTCGGCCGTGACGCGCTCGCCGTTGAAGTACTCCAGCTGCCAGCCGTCCGTAGCATCGTGGTGGGCCAGGTTAAGGGCGGCGTTCTGGACACCGTCCAGGGTCCGGCCGATAGCGCGGTTGAGCGTCAAACGAATCAGCGTGCCGTGGGCAACCACCAGCACACGCTTGCCGGCGAATTCTTCGGCCAGTTCTTCCAGGGCAGTGATGCCCCGATCGGCGGCGGCTTCGTCACTTTCGCCGCCGCGGAAACCGCCGGGGATGCGCAGGGCCTCCAGTTCGGGACCTGCCTGCAGTCCCTCTGCGGGCCCAAAGCTGCGTTCGGTGAGCTCGGGAACCAGGCGGGAAACCTTCAGGCCCAGTCCCTCCGCAATGATCTCCGCCGTCTCCGCAGCGCGACCCAGCGGTGAGGACACTACTGCGTCCCACTGGCGATCCGACAGGACGGCGACGGCGTCGCGCGCCTGGCCGCGGCCGACGTCGTTCAGCGGAATATCGGTGGAACCCTGCAACCGGCGCTCGGCGTTCCAGTCGGTTTGGCCGTGGCGGACGAGGGCGAAAGTTGTGAGGGTCATGCTGTCCATTGTGCCCTGCGGGCCTGCCCGGCCGCAGTTCCGTATGTCACGTCGCCGTATGTCACGTCGCCGTACGTCTCATCCAGCAGTTGCTGAACGACGGCGGTCTGCTCGGCGATCGCGAAGTGTCCGCAGCCCTGCACTGTCACTGTGCGGATATGGGATCCAAGGGAAGCCAACTGATCCAGGTCGGACTGGGGCGTGAACGCATCGCACTCTCCGCGGGTGGCAAGGACCGGGCAGCTGATGCTGCGCCATTGGGCAAAATCGTACTGAGCGACGGCCCGCGTCGCCGCGTAGAACGCAGGGGGACGGGCCTCGTGTGCGAGCCTCCGGATGACGTGCGCGGGGATGGCTGCAGGGTCCGCGAACAGCGGCGACAGGAGCAGCCGCATGAATGGCGTGTTCCCCACCAACCGGATCAGTGCCCTCCCTGCCTTTCCGAAGACTGCGGTGGAGCGCATGAGAAGGATCATGACGACAAAAAACGGTATCCGGAACAGCCCACGCCATGGTTGCCGGGCCGCCTCGGCCACTCCAAGCATGGTGGCCGAAACCGCCGCTACGCTGAGGGTCTGCCCGGGCCACTCCGCAGCAATGTGCAGGGCAATGACGCCACCCATGGAATGGCCCACAAGGTTCCACTTGCGGTATCCGAGGCCGTTCAAGACCTCGACGACGGCACCTGCCATGGCCTCGACGGTGGCGGACCCAAGCCGCGCACCTCCGGTGGAGTCGCCCCAGCCGGGCAGGTCGATGAGGACGCGGTCACGTTCGGGGGAGTCGGACAGCAGTGGCAGGAACGTTGTCCAGGATCCCGCAGCGCCATGAAGGTACACATCGGCGATGTGGCTGCGTGCGTCGGGGGCTTCCTGTACGCGGACAGCGCACGGGCCCAGTGCGGTATCGATCACCTCGCGGTGAAACCCTGCGCTGCGCGATACCCCTGCGCTGCGCGATGCCGCCGTTTCCTGCAGAACGTCCGTGACCACCCGCTGCTCCTCACCCTTTGACCGTGATTCGGAGCAGCGGGCGTCCTGGATCGGCAGGGCCTTCCTAGCCTGCTGACTGGTCCTTTTCGTAAACCGTGCGCCCGCCCACCACCGTCCGCAGGACCTTTGCTTCCAAGAGCGCTCCAGCATTGTCTGCGGCGAAAACGTCGGTGTCCAGGACCACGAAGTCTGCGTACAGGCCGGCGGCAAGACGGCCGATGTCATTCTCCGCTCCGCACGTCCACGCGGAATCACGGGTGGCGTGCTGGATCGATTCGGCCAGGGGCAGTGCGAATTCCGGGACGTTGGTTCCCGCTGAGGCATCCAAGGCCGACGCACGTGTGGTGGCCACGTACATGTTGGGAAGCGGGGCGTGGGGGGACGTGGGGGAGTCCGTGCCGAAAGCGAGCCGGGCGCCGGCATCCGTGATCCACGGCCACGCGAATCCGCGCTCCACCCGGTCGTCGCCCAGCTTGGCGGCCCAGTTTTCGCTGATGGCAGGATCGGCGTGGACCGGTTGCATGCTGGCTGTGATTCCCAGCGCGGCGAGGCGATCGACGTCGGCCCTGTCCACCAACTCAAGATGCTCAATCCGGTGACGGCGTTCGCGGGGGCCATTCTCCGCCACGGCGTGTTCCACGGCTCCGATGGCGATCCGCACCGATTCATCCCCGATCGCGTGCATCGCCACCTTCAAGCCGGCAGCGTCGGCCGCGGCAACCACGGGCGCGAGTTCCTTGAGGCTCCAGATCGGTTCAGCGTTCGACCCGTCGGCGTACGGCATGCCAAGGGTGGCAGTGCAGCCATCGATGGTGCCGTCGATGATCACCTTGATCCCCACCACGCGCAGGAAAGGCGATTCATGCTCGACGGCGAGACTCGCCGCCCGCTGGACCTGGGCGAGGTTTTCCTCCACGGAGCCGGTGTTGTTCACCCGCCAGTAGGCGATGAGGCGGCTGGTCAGTGTGCCGTCCTTGTCAGCACGCTTGAACGCTTCAAGGTCGGTCTCGTTGAAGCCCATGTCGCAGGCGGTGGTCACGCCGGTCTCTCGATAGGCCTGCTGGACGGCGGTGATGCTGGACGTGTGTTCGCTCTCGCTGACCTGGGCATCAAGGAATGGCAGCACCACGTCATAGAAGGCGTTCTCGTCGATATAGCCCGTGGCGTGACCGTGGGCGTCGCGCTTGATGGTGCCGCCGTGGGGGTTGGGTGTGTGGTCATCGATTCCGAGTTCAGCCAGCGCCGCAGTGTTCACCCACACGGAGTGGAAGTCGTAGGCAAAGGCATAGACGGGCTTGTCCGGGACGACGGCGTCGAGCATCCTTGCGTCCGGTACACCGCCCGGGACTGCGCCATGCAGCCAGCCGGTAGCGAGGATGCGGTCCACGTCCGGGTGTCCGGTATCGCGTGCCTTGATCCGTTGCTGGATCTCTTCCACGGACTTGGCACCCCACAGGCTGACCTGCCCCAAGGCTTCGCCGGTGCCGACCACGTGTGCGTGGCCGTCCACGAACCCGGGCACCACCAAGCGGCCCTCAAGGTCCAGGCGATCGGCGTCCGGGCGCAGGCGTACGGCAGTGTCCGCGTCACCGACGTAGAGGATCCGTTCGTCCTGGACCAGCAAGGCCTCGGCCCAGCGGCGGGTATCGGAGGTGAAGATGCGGGCATTGGTGTAGAGCTGGGTGGTCACGCTGCGTTTTCCTTGCTTTCCGGTGCTGTTTCTTCTGCTGCGGAGGGCTGGTCCAGGGATCGGCTGACGTCCAGCAGCAACTGGTTCTGACGTTCGTGAAGCTGGTCGCTTTCCGGCTCCGGCCAGGTGGAGAGCTTCACGATCACGGTATCCGTGGCGGGGTCGATCCAAAGGTATTGGCCGTGGATTCCTATCCCCGTCACATTGCCTCGCTCGTTGCCGGTGCACCACCACTGCCGGGTGTAGGAACCGCCAGGGTGGATCGCGGTGAATGAGGAATCCATCATGGCCTGGGGGTCCCCGCCCTCGAGGATGCTGTGGACCCACCCCTCGGACACCACCCTGCCGCCTGGACCGTTTCCGGCGTCGAGCATTAACTGCCCCACCCGGGCGAGGTCGCGGGCGGTACAGGAGACCCCGCCGTTCGCGAAGCCAAAGCCGGCAGTGTCCACCGTGATGGTGGCGTCCCGATCCGCGTCGAGCTTGGACCAAAGATACTTTGAGAGGGCTTCCGGGTAGCGGAGGCCGGTGACCCGCTCGATGATCCAAGCGAGGACGTCCGTGTTGGCCGAGCAGTACTGGAATTCGCCCACGGTGCCGTTGCCGGTAAGCGTGGCCAAGAACGCGTAGGTGTCCTCGGGGTCGCCCGGGCGGCGGGTTCGCCACCCGGCGGAGCGGTCGTGGGTCTGCACTTCAGAGGCCGGGTCCACGTAGTTCTCGCTGTAGTTGAGGTGGATGGCCATATCGAGCACGTGCTGGATGGTGGGTCCGTCATAGGCCGATCCGGCGAGCTCGGGAACATAGTCCACTACGCGGGCGGAGGGGACGATCTCTCCGGAGTCAATCAATGCACCGACAACCAGGCCGCACATCGACTTCGAAATGCTCATCACCAAATGTCGGTCATCGGGGGCGAAGCCGGGGCTGTAGTAGTCCGCGATGACGCGGTTGCGGTGCAGGACCAGGAAGGCGTCGGTATACGTCTCTTCGAGCCGGCGCCTCAGGCCCGGGAGCGCCAACGCATCCAATCTGTCAGTAGCCTCAACAGGGGCGGCCGGGAAGCGGTGGGAGACTGACGCCGTCGGAAGCAGCTCGCCCAGGTGCGCGAACGTCCAGCGGTTGTGCGGTCCCTCCTGCCAGGTGTCCAGGGTGGGTTGGCCGGCGGCGCCGGGGTATCGCGCGGGATGGGTTCCAGTGGTGGTCATGCTCGGGCTCCTTCGGGGACGGGTGTTTTGCCGCGGGCGCGGCGCAGGGCGGGGACCAAGGCGATGTACACCCCGGCGGTGACGATCACGGACACCGGCACGGAAAGGTCCAGGAAGCCCATGGCCGCTGCGATGGGGCCGGTGAACACGGCGTTGGTGAGGAAGAGCGACGCGACGGCGGCGCCGAGGATGACGGCCAGCAAGCCGGGGATGTGCCAGCCTCCGCTGTACCAGAAGGGGCTGCCGGGCTTCTCGTTGAACAGCTCCTCGCCGTCGTAGCGGTTGCGGCGAAGAATGACGTCCACGGCGAAGATCGTCATGGTGGGCCCGGAGATGAGGACCAGCAGCTGCAACATCAGGTTGACGGCATCGAGGAGGCTTGTGGACATCACGAGGTAGATGGTCAGTGCTGTGCCGATCGCTCCGACCACCATCGCGGACGGGATGCGCCGGATCGGTACGCCGATGGACTGGAATGCCATGCTCGCCGTGTAGGTGGTCATGCCGTTGAGCGAGATGGTGTTGATGATGACCCCCACCACGAAGATGGTACCCAGCCATGCCGGGAGCAGGGCCAGGAGTGCCGATTCGATGCCGAGGTCCATGGCCGCTGCGCTGACGCCGGTAGCCAGAAGTGCACCCACGGCCGTGAAGAACATGCAGGGAAGGGCGCCGCCCAGGGCCGTGGCCGCGATGATGTGTGACCGTTTGGTGGACTGTGGGAGATAGCGCGCGAGGTCGGGGCTGTTGGTGTAGGAGAGCGGAGTGGAGGCCAGGATGGCGAAACCGATGGTCATCGCAGACCAGAGCGGTGCGCCTTCCAAGGGTGCCGGGGCCGTGTAGCCCCATTGCACGTGCGGCAGGACGAAGGCCGTGACCAGCAGGAACACGGCCAACAGGACCGAGGCCACTACGGGGTAGCTGCGCAGGATCAGGGTGTGACCGAATACCGCCACCAGCACCGTGATTGCGGCAACGACGATGGTGACCAGCACCGGCCCGGCCACGGGATCCGTGAAGCCAAGTTGTGCCAGGAGTTCAGCGCCCATGAACGATGACGCGAGCCAGTTCAGGGCCAGGAAGACGGCGGAAATGAACCAGCCGAAGAAGGCGACAATCACCCTGTTGCCGCGGATTCCGTAGATGGCGCGGGTAATCACGGACCCGGATGTTCCTGCGGCCGGGCCACTCGTGGCCACGATGCCGGTAAGGATCCAGGGGAGGCTGCCGGCGACGATGACCAGGAGGGCCTGCCAAAGATCCAGGCCAAGCAGGATCAGCGATGCACCAACGGTGAAGTTCAGGACGCTGACGTTGGGGGCCGCCCAGACAGGGAAGAGATCGCGGGCGCGGCCGTGCCGCTCTGAGGCTTCGATGAGTTCAATGCCGCGGGTCTCGGGGTGGGCAAGTGGCTCCGGATAACTGGCCGGATCGGTCAAATGGGGCTGGGACAACGCTGTTCCTCTCGGGCAAGGACCGGCTCGCAACGCTGGGATACCGGTCCGTTGACGCTATTGGTCATGCGACCAACGTGCTATTGGTCACTTATCCAATAGAATGTGGGGCATGGTGTCAAGCCCCACATCCCAACGCGTCCGAAAATTACCTGACGAACGCCGCGCCGAGATCCTTGCCGAGGCCGCTTCCATCGCCCTGAATGAGGGGCTGGAGCGGATAACCCTCCGTGCCGTAGCTGACAAGCTGGGGGTTCGGCCCGGGCTGATCAGCCATTACTATCCCGCCGCCGAGGACCTGGTGATCGCGGCCTTCGTCCGCGCCGTCTCGGAGGAGCGGGAGGAGCTGTTTCCCGACGCCGGGACACCCCTCCGGCGCATGGCCCACCTGATTTCGCGCATCGAAGGAAGTGGCGCCCTTGAGCTCACCCGGTTGTGGCTCAACGCAAGGCACCTCTGCCGGTTTACTCCGGCCCTGGGGGAGGCAATGTTGGCCCAGGAATACCTGGATCGCACCCGACTGACCGCCCTCATCGAGGATGGTGTTGCCTCCGGCGACTTCGTGGTGGAGGATCCCTTCGTGGCCTGCATCCGGATCTGGGTGGCGATCGACGGAGTGGGCTCCTATGCGAACAATGCGGGTTCATTCGATTATGAAGCCTTCACGCGGTTCGTCACGGATGTGGCCGAATGGTCGCTGGGCGTGCGCGCGGGCACGCTCCGTGCGGCCGTTGACCGGCTGCGGGGGGCCTGATGAAGGGCCGTCGCATTGTCCTTCCGGCCGTTTAATCAGTATCCTGATGACTGATCCGGCGAAACCGGATGATGCTGTATCGGGCTGGGGGTTGCTCAAGTCGCAGTGGCTGAAGCAGGCGGCCGGGCGACTACCGTGAAGTTTGTATGACGGCGTTGCTTGGTAACGACGGACAGCACCCAGGTCCGTGACACCCAAGGGGCCTGAAGGGCGTGACAATTCGTGGGCAACAATGACGAGGCCGTGGACTCCCGCGTCCCCGATTCCATCGACGAAACACTGGACGGCCGCTACCACTTGGGCGCAATCCTGGGCAGGGGGGCCATGTCCGCCGTGTACCAGGCGACAGACCTGCTGCTCGGCCGCGAGGTGGCCATCAAAATCTTCCTGCCCGGCTCGGGGGACGACTCTTTCCGCGATCGCCAAGAAACCGAAATGAGGCTTCTGGCTTCCTTTGACCATCCAGGGCTGGTGGCGGCGTTGGATGCCGGCGTCGACACGAGGAACGACGAAGAACGCGCGTATCTGGTCATGGAACTGGCCGAAGGCCGGGACCTGCGGGCCGTGCTCTCCGAAGGGGCCCTCACCGTTCCTGAGACCACGCGCATCGGGATCCGGCTTGCCGGGGCGCTGTCGCAGGTTCACGCGCAGGGAGTCATCCACCGCGACATCAAGCCAGCCAACATCCTGGTATCCGACGACGACGGGCTGGGCGAGTCGGTGAAACTGGCGGACTTCGGCGTGGCGCTGGTGATGAACAACAACCGCCTTACCGCTACCGGCTTCACCGTAGGCACCGCCCAGTACCTCAGCCCGGAGCAGGCACAGGGCCTGGCGCTGACTCCCGCGAGCGACATCTACTCGCTGGGCCTGGTTCTCCTGGAATGCCTCACGGGCAGGGCCGAGTTTCCGGGGACACCTATTGAAACCGCATCGGCCCGCCTGCACCGGGCACCGCAGATCCCGTTGGAGTTGCCCGCCCCGCTGCGGTCGCTCCTTGAGGCAATGACGGACATGGATCCCGAAAACCGCCCGGGGGCGCATGAAGTCGAGCAGGCGCTTTCTGCTGAGGGGATCCAGTCGGGACGAAGGACTGCGGTTCTGCCGTCGGTGCCGTCCCGGCCCCCGCTTAGGCCGCCGACCCGGAAGCAGGCGACCGTTACCGGCCTCCGCGCCTTGACCAAGCGCCGGCCCAAGACGGTCCGGGGCGTCGCGGCTGCCGCGGTGACCATTCCGCTCGCCCTGCTGATCTTCTCCCAGGGCATCATTCCGACAGGCAACAACACCGTGGATCCATCACAGCCTGCTGATCCCGGCATCTCACAGGCAGAACCGCAGCCCAGCGTGCCCGACGTCCCGGTTTCACCCGTTGGCCCGGAGCCCGCGGAGGCCGTGCCGGCAGAAGTGGTCGGTCTTCCGGAGACGACCCTGCCGGAGCAGGTTCCAGCCCCTGCCCTCCAGCCGCCCGCCCTCGAAGAAACCGCCGTCCAGGAAACCGCCGTCCAAGCGCCCCTAACGGGCAAGGATGCCGGCGATAAAAAGAGTGAAGGCAAACGCGACAAGAAGTCTGAAAAGGACCAGCTGAAGGGCTCCGACAAGTAGTCCAGGACGCGGTGGCAAGCGCTCGACGGCGACCTCCCGCCGTCGTGCGCTCGGTTCCGGAAGTTCAGCGGCCGGGAACACAACCTGCTGTGGTGCCCCGGCATTTGTAGCTAGCCCCGGGCTTCAGGTCGATGCCGGCGAACAACTGCGGGAGGGTCACCAGGTAAAGGCCTTTGCCCTTGAGTTGCGTGATCAGCTCATCCTGGCCGTCCACCGTCGACGCGTGAACGTCGTGTTGGAGGATGATTGATCCAGGCTTGACCAGCCTCATGATCCGCGGGAGGTAGACCGCCTTGTCCTTTGATTGCCAATCCATGGAGTCGACATCCCAGAGGATCTGCGGCAACCCCACGGCATCGGCAACCGAGGCATTGCTTGCACCGTAGGGCGGCCGCAAGTAGCCCGGCACCACCCTTGTCGCCTTTTCGATTTCTTTCCGGGCGCCGTTGATCTCGCCCTCAATGCCCGCGGATGAAAGCTTTGTCAGGTTCGGATGGCTCATGGTGTGGTTTGCGACCGTGTGGCCCGCTGCTGCCACTGACGCGGCCACCTTCGGATTGGCCCTGACATATCCGCCTTGTTGGAAGAACGTCGCAAACACCTTGTGCTTTTCGAGTATCCCCAGGAGCCGGGTGGTTTGGGCGTTGGGTCCGTCGTCGTACGTAAGGGCCGCGCAGGCGACGAGGTCGCAGTCGATATGTTCAAGGCCCATCGGGGCGGGCGCGGGGAAGTGGGGCGGTGTTTTTGCCATGATTGTTCTGCGAAGGGCTTGGCCTGCAGGCGAAAGGACCTCGCCAGTGGTTTCGGCGTTCACGATCATGGTGACAGGGTGCCTTGGCGCACCTGTGACGGGGTCGTGGTGGAGGGTGACGCTGAGGTTCCCCTCGGCGGTGAACGCGATGGCGTTCAGCACCCCGGGGGCAACAGCTGAACCTGGTGGCGGCTCTGGGTGCGCGGGCCCCCCGTTTTCCCCGAGTATTGCCCGTAAGGTGCCGGTCATGGCCGGGCTGATCAAAGCGGCACTGTCCGTGACATCTCCGGTGCTGAGGTCCTGATAGATGATCTCGTCGACGAGCCCGACCCGCTCGCCCCCAACCATTGTTGTTTGAACAAATCTGGACCCAACAACACTTCCGGCGGCAAGGATGATTTCGTGGGTGATCGAAACTCCGTCGGACAGGAGCGCCGAAGGAGTGGGTGGCAGGGCCTCGGGTTGGTGGCGCCCGCCGGCACGGGCATCAAGAATGCTGAGCAGCCGGGCATCGAGCCTGCTGTTGAAAGACTCTGCGCCGCTGATGTATTGCCACGTGGCGACCGTCGGAGAGGTCCCGGCCGTACGCGTGGTCATATCAACAATGGACGGGCCCGGGATGATCTTCTGAGGTGCCGTCCCGATGACCGCAATCGCTGGTGGGGTCAGCGAAGAGGGCTGAACCGTCATCGGGACGCAGGCGGCTGTTAGGAGCACGATGCCCATGAGGAAGATCGTGAACGGTGAGCGGACTGGGGCGGACCGCATCACAGGTGCCCTAGCGGAAATGCGACGTCGTCATGCCTCGAATAATGGCAGGTGCAACGCCAAGGGAACCGGAGACACCCCGGGGAGCCTAGCTTCCAGAGGGAAAGCTGACCGCGACTGTTGTTCCGCCGCCGGGGGTTTCCCCGAGGGTGAGTTCGCCGCCGTGTGCTTTGGCGATGCTGCTGCAGGTGGCAAGTCCGAGGCCGGAGCCGGGGCCGTCGCCCTGCCGGCGCAGGCGAACTAAAGGTTCCAGGACCTTGGCACGGTCCTGCGGGTTGATGCCCTTGCCGTTATCGGCGACGAAGATTGTGGCCCCGTGGTAGTTGGAGACGCCGCTGATGCGGATGCGGAGCCCGCGATCCGGGCTGCGGTAGTTCATGGCGTTGGAGAGGAGGTTTTGCAGCAGAGTGCGGAGTTGGCCTCGGTCCGCGTGGAGCCTGAGGTCCTCAACATCAACGATGCTCTGGCTTTCGATTCCAAGGTCGCGGACAACCTCATCGGTGACCTCACGCAGGGACACCTCGGCGGGCCGGATGCCGCCACCCACGCGCGAGTAGCTCAGGACGTCTTCAAGCATGCCGAGCATCCGCCGGCCGCTGGCGCCGATGCGGTCCAGGTATCGTGCTGCGGTGCTTTCCGGCTCTACATCCGGGTCATCTTCCACCAACTCCACGTACCCGAGGATGGTGGTTAGTGGGATGCGGAGGTCGTGGCTCACCCGGCCGGCGAATCCGGCGAGTTTGGCGTTGCTTTCCCTGAGCTCGGAGTAGGTCCGATCCAACTGGACCGTGCGGTGCTGCAGTTCAAGCAGTTCCACAACTTGCTTGGCCAGGACCTCCAGCATGCCGACCTGTTCCGGACGCAGCTCCTTGGTCTTGTCGGAGAAAACGCACAGGGTTCCGGGGACGAATCCCGAGTCGGTCTGGAGCGGTACGGAGGCGTAAAAGCGGACGTTGCCGATTTCGCCGGTGACAAAGGGGTTGTCCGCGAAACGGGGGTCCTGGGAGGCGTCCGCCACCACGGTCCTCTCACCCGAGAGGAACACCTTGGCGCACATGGAATCCTCACGCGAGCACACCCCGGGGTCGACGCCCCAGGCGCCGATTTGGTGCTGGTACTCGGCGCTGATGATGTTGACCACGCCGAACGGTGCGCCACACAGCTCAGTAGCAAGCCTCACGAGGTTCTGCAGGGCACTCAGGACCGCGGCATTGGGAAGAAGGGTGGAATCCACAGCCGGGTTAAGGCCATACTCCTGGAGTTCCAAGTCCCGGCCGGCATCCTTCGTGAAGGACAACTGCCCCTGAATTTCCGTCATAAAACAATCCCCCAAGAGTCTCGTGAATTCCCTGCCGATACTACCGGCAGGTTGGCCCCGGTGGTTTACTGGGACGCATGACCGAGCAGGAACCTGCCTCCGCTGCGTCTACCGACAACATCGACCTTTCCGTGCGAACTCCCGCGCAGAGATCCCGCACTTTCACCGGGATCCTGATCAATACCGCGCTCGCCAACATCACCACAAGCTATCTGTGGTTCGCCCTAACATTCTGGGTGTACCTGGAGACCCGGAACGTGATCGCCACGGGTGTCATCGGCGGTGCGTACATGTTGTTGATCGCCCTCTCCAGCATCAGCTTCGGCACCTTCGTTGACCGCTACCGCAAGCTGGCGGTCATGCGCTTCGCCGCCGCCTTCACGCTCGTGATGTTCGTCCTGTCCGGAGTCATGTTCCTGCTGACACCGGAGCAGGCGCTGTTGGACCTGACACAACCCTGGTTCTGGATTTTCACCATGATCATCCTGATCGGCGCGGTGGTGGAGAACATGCGCAACATTGCCCTTTCAACCACCGTCACCATCCTCATTGAGCCTGACCGGCGGGCCAACGCCAACGGGCTGGTGGGCATGGTGCAGGGACTCATGTTCATTGTCACCTCGGTGCTATCCGGGCTATCGGTGGGATTGCTGGGCATGGGATGGACCGTGGTTGTGGCTCTGGTCCTCACGGCCTTGGCCTTCGGGCACCTGCTCACGCTGCGCCTGCCGGAGGAAGTACGGGCAGCCGCCTCCGACGCCCAGGGTGGATTCGACCTGCGCGGTTCATGGGCTGCCGTCATGGCTATTTCCGGGCTGTTCGCGCTGATCCTGTTCTCCACGTTCAACAACTTCATCGGCGGGGTCTATATGGCCCTGATGGATCCCTACGGCCTGGAGATGTTCTCTGTGGAGATGTGGGGAACTGTCTTCGCGATAGGCGCTACGGGCTTCATCCTGGGCGGCGCACTGATCGGAAAATTCGGGCTCGGTTCCAACCCGTTGCGCACCATGCTCATTGCTGTTGCGTTGATGGGGCTCATTGGAGCCCTGTTCACCGTGCGGGAGTGGGCGTGGCTTTACATCGTCGGGATCTGGCTCTACATGGCGCTGGTTCCCGTGGTGGAGGCAGCAGAGCAGACCGTCATCCAAAAGGTGGTCCCCCTGCCCCGGCAAGGGAGGGTGTTTGGCTTCGCCATGGCGTTCGAGTCTGCGGCGGCACCCATCACCGCTTTCCTCATTGCCCCGATCGCCCAGTTCTGGCTCATCCCTTACGCCCGGTCCGAGGAAGGTGCGGCCCAGCTGGAACCGCTGCTGGGTGAAGGCATCTCCCGGGGCATCGCCCTGGTGTTCCTGGCCGCGGGCCTCATCATGATCGCCGTGGCGCTGATTGCTTTCCTGTCTCCGGTCTACCGGCGGGTCTCCGCCTCGTATGCGGAGTCGGCTGCAGAAGAACCGGAAAATGAAAACGTGGACACGGCGTCCCCGAACTGAGAGACCGCAAAAATCACTCTATTCGGATGAGACCGGGTGATTGCCCGCAGGTGCAGGGTGGAGTCAGTTCGTGGTGGGCGGGCGGTCCTGCAGAGATGGAGACGGTTCTATGGCTCAGAAGGACCCCAGTGATTACTTCATCGGCTTCAAGACCGGGGACGTCATGTTCCTTGCGTGGAAACCCGGTGTCCGCATCGAGGCCGCCAATGCCCGCGCAGCGGTAGAGGCAGTGAACCGCCTCGCCGCGGGCAGCAGGTATCCCCTGCTGGTCACCATGGCCGACACCGCTCATCTCAGCCGCGCAGCCCGGGACGTGTTCGTTGAACCCTGCGCTGCCTCCAGGATCGCGTTGTTGGGAAACAACCCCGTGGACCGCATGCTCGCCGACTACCAATTGGCCGTTCAAGAACCTCCGTGCCCCACCCGCTTCTTCACCTCCGAAACGGAAGCGATCGCCTGGCTCCGGAGCTCCTCCGAGGACCTGCAACACGAGGAGCACAAGGACCGGAGCGGCTCCGGCGGAAGAGCCGCACCATGACGGAACCGGCGTCGGACGCTACCAAAACTGCTGCCCCCGCACCCGGGAGTTCAACCCGGCAGCATCGGGTGGCCAACGAGTCCGAAGCCCTTCTGGCGGCGTCCTCGGCGGCGGTCGTGGCCGGCGTGGCCGCGTTGCTCATCTTCTTCGGCCGCACCCCGCCTTTGTGGGGAGGCGTGTCCCTGGGAATAACGACGGCGGGCGCGGTTCTGGTGCTCGGATTGTCCGCCGCCTATGTGGGCTACTGGCGTTCGCGGTACCTCCCGGAGCAGCATTGGCGGCTCAACCTTCCGCCGTGGAAGTTCATCGTTGACTCCTCAACCGTGGCCCTGGTCCATGCCTTGATCGCGGCGATCGCAACTATCGCCACTTTCCTCCTCCTGCAGCGCAGCTTCCAAGGACTCACCGTGGACATCTACGCGGCGACCGTGGGAATGGCGGTGGGATCCGGACTGGCCGTGTACTGGATCTATCTCTCGGTGTATGACATCAGCACCCGCACGTTGTCCGGCCTTCTGGTCCTGTTCATGGTGATGAGCACGGTGGCGAGCATGGCCACCTCCCAGGACCCCCAATGGTGGGAGTACCATTTCAGCCAACTCGGCACGTTGGGTGGAGCATCCAGTGGCCTGTTCAACCTCTCGTTGATCGTCGCGGGCTTCTTCATCACCACCTTCGCCGTGTACCTGGACCGCGACCTTCGCTCACTCATAGCGCGGGGCGTGCTGGTCAACACGTGGAGCGCAGGCGTCTGCTCCGGCACGTTTGTGGCCATGGGCCTTCTCCTCGCCGGGGTGGGCGTGGTTCCGTTGTCAGTCAGTTTCCTGGTGCATACGCTGTTCGCTTCCGGGATGGCGGTTGTGTTCATCCTCCTGCTGCTGGCCTCGCCGTTTGTTCTGAGAGGCCTGCCGCGCCGCTTCTTCCTTCTTTGCGGCGCGTTCCTGGCCGCCCTCATCGTTTCGCTCGTGCTCTTCTTCCCGGTGGGCTACTTCAACCTCACAGCCTTTGAACTCATCGCCTTCGTGATCATCTACGGCTGGATCGCCGTCTTCATCCGCCTGCTCGACGCCCTCGCCACCGGCAACGACTAATGGTCGTCCCAGAGGTCCAGGCAGAGGTCCAGGTCATTGCAACCTACAGGCCAGTCGTTTCCATAAGGCTTGGAACGAGCGAATTATTGCGGCGTTCCCTTCCCACTAGTTGCGAGGACATGCCTGTTGACCACCCCAGCTGAACGTCTCACTGCCCTGCTTGCGAAAATGAACGACCGCGAACTGACGGCGAACTTCAACGAAGTTAACCGGGAATTCGAAATTATATTCACCGATGATCGCGGGAGTTCCAGAACTTTCAGGATGCCCCTGGAGCCGGATGAGTTATGGGATCGCATTCAGGTGCCTGAGTCGGATAGGGATGCTCTGTGGCCGGATGTTTCTGTTGAGGAAGCGTCGTTGCGGTTGTTTAGCGTGCATATGTTGCACTCACCGCCTCGCCGGAGCTCTTCGAGTAACACGGGATTCATCCCCCTCTTCGAGTGAGAACTCCCCAACTCCCTATCCCCTGGAAGGGAGGTATGGAATTATCGGCGAATGGACCAATATCTGTGGGTGTTGAAGCAAGATCAACTTGATTTGATTCGCGAATTGGAGCCGGCCAGGCTTGAGCTGCTCGACGAGGAAGGCCTGCTCAGTTTGCATAAACGGGTACGGCGGGCCCGCAACAAATACACCACCAACTATCGACGCAAAGCGGCCGATGAAGTCCTGGAGGCTGGTGGACGTGGAGCCGCGGCGAACAAGTCAGACAAAGCCCGGGCCCGGGCCTTTGTGTTCGAAGAAGCGCTCTCGATCGTCAGCACAGAACTTGCCCGCGTGGCCCACGAGGCCGCCGAGGAGCTGAAGGACGAGCGGCTGGAACGCGCCAGCGCAGGCAAATCATCCGGGCCGGACAGCTCAGGAACAGGTACCAAGTCCGGCACTGGTTCGGGGCGGGCCCGGTCGCACCAGAAAACCACGGGCGGAGTGAAGCGGGACGCGTCCAGCCGCTCGCAGGGTGCCCAACGCCAAGCCAAGAAGGACGCGCGCTAAGCCGCATCAAACACAACGAAACAAGCGCACGACGGCGGGACGTCGCCGTCGTGCCCTTGCGTCAGGACGCTCCCGGGTCACCTACGCCGTGAACGCCAGGTCCTCCAGCTTCACCCGGAACTGCAACTGTTCGCCGCGGGACAGACGCAATGCCTCCTCCACGGCGCTCGCCGCCATACGCTCAAGCTCGTTGCCGAGGGACCCCGCAACGTGCGGAGTGAGCAGCACGTTGGGGTGCGTGTAGAACCGGGAATCAGAGGGGAGTACCCAGGGTGTTGTTACGTCCAGGACCGCGTAAAGGTCGCCCTTCTCCACCCGGGCAAGCAGCGCGTCCTGATCGACCAGCTCACCGCGTGCCGTGTTGATGAACGTGGTGCCCGGCCGCATCCGTGCGATCAGTCCGGCATCCACGAGGTTCTTGGTGGACGGCAACGACGGCGCGTGGAGGCTGACCACGTCGCTGCCCGCCACGAGTTCATCCAGCGTGACCAGCCCGACCCCCAGAACGCTGGCTTCCTCGGGGGAGAGGTAGGGGTCGGCAACCACGACATCCAGATCGTAGGGGGCTAGAAGCCGGATGACGTGCCGGCCGATTTTTGAGGCGCCGATGATGCCCACGCGCTTGCGGTAGTTGCCCATGTCCGGGAACAGCTGCTCCGCCAGGACATCGGTCCGGGTGGTGTGCAGGGCACGGGCGATCTGGAGGACCCGCTTGTTGGCCAGGATGATCATGGCCACGGTGTACTCGGCCACCGGGATGGCGTTGGCATCGGCCGCGGAGCTGATCTGGATGCCGCGTTCCCAGCAGGCGTCGCCGATATGGTGTTTGACGCTGCCTGCGGCATGCAGGACGTAGCGCAGGCGGGGTGCTGCATCGAGGACGGCGTGGTCGATCACTGGGCAGCCCCAGCCGGTGAGGAGGATGTCTGCCTCTGCCAGGGTGGAGCGGCCCTCCGCTGAGGTGAAGTCCTGGATGGGTTCCCGGCTCAAGAGCGTCAGTGCGGGCTCCAACGGGTCCAGGCTCCGCGGCGGAAACACCGCCCGCGCCGTGTGGGACGGCATGGCCAAGGCAACATTCAAACTCATTTGACGCTCCCCGCTGTCAGTCCGGACTTCCAGAACCGCTGCAGCATGATGAAGGCCACCAGCAAGGGAATGATGGACAGCAGCGAACCCGTGATGACCATGGGCGTGAATTCGGGTTGGGGAATGGAGTAGCCCTGCCAGATGGAAATGCCGACGCTCACGGGCAGCAGTTTCTGGTCCTGGAGCATTACCAGCGGAAGCATGAAGTTGTTCCATACGCCCACGAACTGGAACAAGGCGATGGTGATGTAGCCGGGCATCATCATGGGAAGCCCCAGGGAGAAGAAGGACCGGATGGGTCCGGCGCCATCAACGCGCGCGGCCTCAAGCGTTTCCGCCGGAACGTACGCCGCCGAGTAGACCCTGGCCAGGTACACGCCGAAGGGGTTGCACAGCACAGGGATGAGGATGGCCCAGATGGTGTTGGTGATGCCGAAGACCGAGGCCAGCAGGTACATGGGGAGCACAGTTGCCGTGTTGGGAATCAGCACGCCCACCAGGACGATTCCGAAGAAGGAATCCTTGCCCCGGAACTGGAATTTGTCGAAGGCATAGCCGGCCATGACGGAGATGAGGCCGCCAAGGATCGCTCCGAATGCTGCATAGAACATGGAGTTGGCCATCCAGCGGAGGAACATTCCACCATCCTGGTTCAGGACCGCCATGATGTTCTCAAAGAACGCCGGCTCTCCCAAGGCGTAGGCGGCTGTGCCGTAGAGGTCCGCGGTGTTCTTGGTGGAAGCGAAGAACAGCCACACCACGGGGAGGACCATGTAGGCGCAGCCCAGGATCAGCAACGCGTTTACCGTGAAAGTGCTTCCGAAGCCGCCGGCCCGGGCAATCGGTCGGCGGCGCCTGGGCGTGGGTGCCGGTGTTGAGGTGTGGTCGCGGGACATCGTAGAGGTACTCATGCTTTGTTCCTCGAGCTGAAGCGGGTAACGGCCCAGGACAGTACGGCGGCCATGAGCGCGATGATGATGGAGGCGGCCGCGGCCTGGTTGAGGTTATGGCGGTTGAAGGCGGCGTCGTAGGCCCACATGTTCGGAACCCAGGTGCTGGTGACTGACGCCGTGGCCTTGGAGATGATGGACGGCTCGGTGAACAGCTGGAGCGTGCCAATCACCGTGAAGAGCATGATCACGCTCAACGCAGGCAGGATCAGGGGCAACTTGATGCTGATGGCTGCACGGATTTCGCCGGCGCCGTCCACGCGGGCGGCCTCCAGGATCTCCCTCGGAACAGCCTGCAGCGCGGTGAAGAGCACAATCACGTTGTAGCCCGTCCACTCCCAGACGGCGATGTTCACGATGGAAGGCAGGATCATCTGGTTGTCCAGGAAGTTCAGGGAGATTCCGCCGGTTTCCAGGACGGAGACGATCGGGCTGACGCCGGGCGTGTAGAGGTATGCCCAGATCAGCGCTGCGATGACGCCGGGCACTGCGTGGGGGAGGAAGACCAGGAGCTGGAAGAGCTTCCGTGCCCGGGCGACTGCTGCGTCCATCAGGAGGGCAAACGCCAGGGCACCACCCACCATGCAGGGGATGTAGAGCAGGCAGTACAAGGCGAGGCGGCCAATGCCGCCGACGAAGCTCTCGGACTGCAGGACCTGCAAATAGTTTTCCAAGCCCACAAACGACGTCTTGGCCTCGCCAAAGCCCAATCCGGACTTTTGCTGTGCGAAGAAGCTGAGCACGATCGCGTAGATGACCGGCGCAACCATTGCGAGGGCGAAAATCGTGAAGAAGGGTGTCAGGAACAGTGCGGCGGTGCGGCCCCCGGTTCCGGACATGGCGCGGGGCTTACGCTGTGTCCGAACCTTGGGTTGGCCGGTGATGGACGGCTTGGTGGGTGCTTGGGTGACCATGATTAATCTCCTCGCTGGCGGGGCGGCATCGCAGTCACGAAGCCGCCCCACCGTGCGGGCCTACTCCTTGACGGAGAGGCCGTTCTGCTTGAGTCCGGCCACCGTGGCGCTCTGCGCCGTGTCCACGGCTTCCAGGACCTTGCCGCCGCTGGTCAGTTTTCCGTAGGCGTCCTTGAGGGCGGTGTTGGTGATGTCCCAGTTGGGGCCCCACTGCCAACCAGGAGTGATGGAGGCGTAGGCCTTGTCGAAGACCGAGTAGATGTCGTTGCCAAAGTAGCTGGAATCGAACGCCTTCTGCGCTACTGGTGTCAGGCCCGGGAAAGCGAGGAACGCGGAGCCGGTGTTGCCGCGGGCTGTGATGGCGTCCTTGCTGGTGGCCAGGAACTCGATGAACTTGGCCGCAGCGGCCGGGTTCTTGCTGCTCTTGGTGATGTTGAAGCTGGAACCGCCGTAGAAAGCGTCTGCCGGTGTTCCCCAGTTGGGCACCTCGGCCGCGATCCACTGGCCCTTTTGGCCGCTGGCTTCCGTGCGTTTCTGGATGCCGGTTGCGCTCCAGTTGGCGCCAAGGACGCCGACGACGGCGCCGCTCGCCAAGTCTGCCGACCACTCGTCGCTGAAGGACTGCTGGACCTTGACGATCTTCTGGTCGATCAGCTTCTGCCAGTAGTTGGCCACTTTCTGTGTGGCTTCGTCATTGACGCCTACCTTCCAGCTGTCGCCTTCAGTGCCGAACCACTTGGCGCCGGCCTGCCAGGACAGGGCTGCGGTCAGCGCGGCTTCGTTCGGGTTGAAGCTGGCGAGGTGCGCTTCCGGTGCTACGGCCTTGATCTTCTTGCCGGCTTCTTCGAATTCCTGCCAGGTCTTGGGGACTCCTGCACCGGCTTTGTCCAGCATGTCCTTGCGGTACCACATGATCATGGGCGCGGCATCGTAAGGGAGTGCGTAGGTTGCGTCGCCGAACTGGACCAAAGCTTTGGTCTCGTCAGTGAGCTTGTCTACGGTTTCGGCCTTGTTGATGAAGCCGTCCAAAGGCTGCAGTTGGCCATTGCTGACGAACTGGGGCAGTTGCGGGTATTCGATCGTGGCAACATCCGGGCCGTTGCCTGCCGTGATGGCGGTGGAGAGCTTGGCGTAGCCGCCAGCGCCGCCGTTGGGGATGGTTTCGAAGGTGACCTTGATCTTGTTCTGGCTGGCGTTGAACGCCTCGGCCACCTTGTCCATGCCCGCCATGGACGACCAGAAGGTGATGGTGCCGGAGGGGTCTTCGGTGGGGGTGGGGGCTGGTGTGGCGGCCGGGGAACTGCCACAGCCGGTGATGAGGGCAGCACTTGCCATCAGGCTGACTGCTCCGAGTAGAAGCTGGCGACGCTTCATTCTGTTCTCCTTTGAAGTTCACGATGCGAAGTCGTGGTGTGCTCTGGGGCACCTTTGGACTACGCACCATGAAATCCACAAAAATGAACATCAGCAATGAAGTGAACAGAAGTAAACAATCCTGAGCCCGCCGTCCTGGCGGGGACTAGGCCTGCGTTGAGTCCCTCACCACCAGGGCGGGGGACAGGTTCACGCGTTGAAGCGCTGAAGTGCTCCCACGCCTTCCCCCTATCCGGTTCAGGCACATCACCAACGCCTGGTGGCCGACGTCGTATTTCGGCGGTGCCACGGCGGTGAGCGGGACGGCCCCGAGCGCCGCGATCTCGTCATCGTAGGAAACGATCGCGAAGTCTTCCGGCACTCGGACCTGCCGTTCCAGGCATGCGCTCACAAACTGGAGGGCATCCTCATCGGTGTGGACAACAGCGGCCGTCACTCCCGTCGAGGCGCACCAATCCAGGATCCCGTTCATCAGCTCACGGTGGGCTTGCGGATCATTCTGCGCACGGGACATGGCACGCACCATCGAGTCGTCGTGGGGGTGTCCGGCGCGCTGCATGGCGATGTGGAATCCATCAATGAGCTGCGACGCCGTAGGACTGTTCTCGCGCAGGCAGATGGCGATCCTCTGGTGGCCGAGTCCCAGCAGGTGGTTCACCGCTATCTCCGAGCCGCGCACATGGTCGCTCCGGACTGATTCGAGCCGGCCGTGGTCCAGTGCGTCGTCGATGGACCGCTCCACCACCACCACTGGCACCTCCGATTCCGCCAAGAGGTCCAGCGTTTCGGTTTTGGCCAACGATTGCTCGCTGGGGGTGATGAGGATTCCGTCGACCCCGTGATCGTAGAGCCGCCGCAGCTGCCGTCGCTCCTCGGCAGCGGAGTAGTTGGAAACCCCCAGCACCAACCGCACGCCAGCTTCCTGCGCGGCGGCCTCGGCGCCGCGGATCACGCCCGGAAAGTAGTACGACGCCGATGGAACGATCATGCCGATCGTCGCCAACGGACGCCGTCCGCCGGGACGCCACGACGTCGACTGCGGGGCCGCAGGGCCAGCGGGCTTACCGCCGGTGGAGACAGCGCCGCCATGCACACGCTCCAGCAGGCCTTGCTCGGCGAGCACAGCGAGATCACGCCGGACAGTCATCCCCGATGTCCCCAGTTTGGCCGCGAATTCCCCGGCATTGAGGGAGCCATGCAGAGCCAGCTCCCTCAGGATGAGCTGTTGACGATCCTCGGACAGCATGCAGGTCTCCGCCTATCAAGTTCACTTATGTTCAGTTTGTTCATTATGAACCAGAACAGAGTGCGGACGCGGATCCACGACGCCTTATGTGCCGACCTTCACCACTGAGACCTCGACGGCGGCCGGCCGGGGGAGCAGGTGCCGCCGCACGGCTTCGGCTACTTCGCGGGCCACAACCGGGGCCGGACGGGACGTGGCCACCGCGATCCGCATCTTTACTGCGAGCACCCCGGCATCGTCAGTGAGGCTGATCAGAGAAGGAGTCTCCCCGGTCAAGGCGGACAACGCGGCGCCGGCAATGGACTGCCACAGCGGTTGGGCAGGGTAGACCGCGCTGACACCTTCCACCGCCTGAACCACGCCGAGCAGCTGTTCGGCCAAACCGCCCAACTCTACCCAGGTGCCCGAAACACTTGCGGGGGCGGCATCCCCGACTTCCAAAGGCTCGGTCATGGCTGCTCCTTGGTCATGGGATCTGCAGGGGTAGTGGCATCTGCAGGGCTTGCTGGCTTGGGCGGCTCCAGCACATCGGTGACAGTGATGTTGATGGCTTGGATGGTCAGTTCAGTATGGGCAGCCAGGGTTTCTGCCAGCTCCTGGCGAAGCGTGGCGGCACGTTCTTCCATGGGGTGTCCGTAAACGACTGCTACTTCCACGTCCACGGTGATCCCGGCTCCGGGTGTGGTGACGTCTCCGTGCAGGCGGCATTTGCCGGCGGCTGTTCCCGGAAGGGCGTCGGCTACGGAACGGATGAGTGCGGAGATGGATCCTTCCGTTTCCCACAGAGTGTCGTTGGGGTTCCCGGACTGCAAAGGAATGCTCCGTCCCGGCCGTAACTCCAGCCGGAGGTTGTCCAGGATGGACTGCATCCAGTCGTCCGTGCCGGAGCCGGCATCCGCCACGTCGGAGCTGAGCAGTTCGCGTCCCAGCTCGGAGAGGTGACGCAGCGAGGCCAAGCCGGCCTGGCATTCGGGGCATGTTTCCAGGTGGACCGGATCTGCAATCTGTCCAGTGTCCAAGTAGGCGCTCAGCTCCGCGAGGCTGTGGCCGCATTCGAGGGTGTCGCTGGTGGTGTTCATCGCCATTCCTCCATGGTGCGCGCAAGAGTGATCCGTGCCCGGGCCAGGCGGCCGCGGACACTGGCTGGGCTGATGTTCAGTGTCAGCGCAATTTCCTCGTAGCTTTGGTCATTGAACTCCTTGAGCACCCAACAACGCCGCTGCTCCTCTGGAAGCTTGGAGAGCGCCGCCTTCAGGGCCTCGATTCGGGAGCTGTTGACGGCGTTGGTTTCCGGGTCCTTGTTCCTGGGCGGGGAAGTGGAATCCACTGTGTTTTCCACGTCGCCAAGGTCCGCGTGGTTGCGGCGCTTCCGGAGGTGGTCGATGCTGCGGCTGCCAACGATGCGAAGCAACCAACCCTTTACCGCAGCCGGGTCCCGCAAGCTGTCCAGTTGTTTCCAGGCCTGGACGAGTGTTTCCTGGACGACGTCGTCGGCGTCGGCCAGTGAGCCGGTCAACCGACGGGCCGTGGCCCGCATCAGGGGGCCGTGGCGTCTGGCGAGGGCCTCGAAAGCGGCCGTGTCACCATCTGCGGCCCTGCCTGCCAGCAAAGCATCGGGAACCAGGTCCAGTTGGTGCTGCGCCGCGGGTGAACCAGTCACGTTTCCTGCCTTCCCAGTACACGGTGGACTTGAGTCTGAATCTTGGATAGTGAATCGAGGCGGTAGGTTCGGGACGGTTCCGTATGCCGGTGGAACCGTCCCGACCCGGTCTTACTTCTTGGTGAAACCTTCTTTGAGCTTCTGGGCGGCATCCTTGATGTTTTCGCTGATGTCCGCTGCAGCGTCCTTGACCTTTTCGCCGGCCTGCTGGAGCTTGGCCTGTGCTTGGTCCTGCTGGCCCTCGCGCTCCAGCGCCTGATCGCCCGTGAGCTTTCCTGCGCCTTCCTTGGCGGCACCGAGGTGCTCGGTGGCTGCGTTGTTGATCTTGTCGTTGATACCCATGGTGTTCCCTTTTCTTGTTGTGCACGGCCTTTGAGGGCCGTGCCGGTTTTTATTCGGTGGAAAGCTGTTTCACTGCGGTGACTGATGAGAGACGGTCACCGGGTACGACGGGAACCGGACACCCGGGTCCGGGCGCCGCTGGTGATTCGGACCAGGACCGGTATTGGATGGCCCAGCCAGGCGTCGATTCCTTGGATGAGTTCTTCGGCGGTGTCGGCAAGCTCCCTGGGTGAGGTTCCCTTGCGCGCTTGCATGCGGAGCCGCAGCGCCGTCCCGCTCCGTGATTCCCAAGCGGAGACTGAAGCAGCCAGGACGTTCTTGTTGCCGTTCAGGGCTTGGTGGACTGCTGCGGAGATGAGTCCAACGTCCACCACGGTTCGGCCGTTGCTCCCGTCGGCTTGCTCTGCCAGGCGGGGTGTCCGGCCGCCGCCCTGGGATGCCAGCCAAGCGGCGCTGAGTACGGCGCCCAGCAGCAGCGCCGCAACGCCGGCCACCAGCCACCAGCTTCTCGCCGGTTCAGGTAAGAGAGCGGTGCTGGAGAGGGTGCGGGCTTGATCCGTCAGGGTAGAACCAATGGCCCGCCAGGTATCCGCTGCTCCCGGCAGGGTTCCGGCCGCGATGAGTGCGGCTCCGGTGCCCAGCAGGGCCAGCCCCACCACGGTGAGCAGGATGCGGTTCACTGCACGGTTGGTCCTTCTCATTGCCCCACTGCTCCTTCGTTCAATACCCGTACGCTGTGCTTGACCGGCCGATCCAGCGCATAGGCGGCCAGTTCGCCGTCGAGCGCTGTTTTGATGGACTCAAGGTTCAGGGGAACGCCCGACGTCGGACGCACCTGGACGCGTACGGACCGTCCGCCGACGGTGGTGGTCACCTGCCCTGGCGCCAAGCCCGCGGCAAGCCGGGCCTTGCTGGACACGGCTGCGGCGATGACATCGTCATCGACAACCGTTGCCGTGCGGTCGCTGGCCAGGGCGCGCCTGGGCCGGCGTCCCTTGCCGACCGCTATGCCGATGATCAGCAGCCCCAGAATTCCCAAGCCAACGCCAGCTGCGGTCATGCCCGCCGGGATGGTGTTGGCGGGAAGGTCAAGCAGCCACTTCCGCAGCTGGGCGGGGCTGGCAAGCAAGGGCTGGTCCATGAGCAGCCACAGCACGGATTCCAGCGCCAGCCAGAGGAACGTGATCAGAAGAAGGGAGGCCGCCACCACGGACGGGATGGACCTTGAAGAATGTGTGTCCCTGCGGATCATGCGCCGGATGACTCGGTCCTGCTTCACTGCACCCTCCTTTCCGTGGAGTGACTTTCCTTCAACTGTGCCTGCTTGGATCCAGTGAGCCGGATGTCGACGCGGCCAAGTTCCATGCCGGTGAGTTCCAGGCTGCGGGCCACCAGCTCTGTCCGCGCGGCTTGGGCCTTCTCGAACACGGTGCCATGCGTTGCTTTGCCGTCCAGGGCTGTGCCCGCATCCGGCCGGGGCCCCAACAGGGGCGGGAGCGCAAGCTGGACTGAAACCCTGACGCCGAGCCTGCCGGAGTCGTCGTCCAGTTCAGCCGTGACGTTGCTCCCGCCTACCTGGAAAGCGCGGGCCGTGATGGTTTCCACCGTTTTGCGGAGCGCGGTCCGGGCAATTCGGGTGTGCCCGGCCCTGTGCCCGGCTTCGTTCCCGGCGTTGTTCTCCGGTGCCGGGCCACCGGCTTCGCTGATCATGAGGAGGAGCGCTTGCCCCGCAGGGCATCCAGCACCCCGCCCAGGTCAAGCTTTCCCTCGGCGGAGCGGCCCAGCACGGCTCCGATTCCTACGAACAACGCCGTCAGCAGCAGCCCCCAGAATCCGAAGGCCAAGCCGGCCAGTGCCAGGACCGCTCCTACGGCCATGCCCGTAACTGTGGGGCTCATGCGACCCTCGGCTCACGCGTGGCATCATCGGCGTCGGAATCCTCGGACGGCACATGGATATCCGTGATGGTGACGTTCACTTCGGTGACTTCCATGCCCACCAGGTCCTCGATGGCCGTGTAAACGGCGTCGCGGGCGTTGTCTGCGACTTCCTGGAGCGGGTGGGGGTATTCAACAACCAGGGTGACGTCCACGGCCACCTGGGTTTGGCCAACTTCTACGCTGACACCCTGCGTGAGGTCCTTCTGGCCAACCTTTTCGCGGAGGTTGCCGATGGCCCGGGCCGCGCCGCCGCCCAGGGCATGGACGCCGGGGATTTCCTGGATGGCGATGCCGGCGATCTTGGCTACGACGCCGTCGGCCACTGTGGTGGCGCCACGGCCGTCCTTGCCCTTGTCCTGGATTGGCTTGTCCTGGATGGGCGCCGGGGTGTTCTTTGCGGGGACGTCTGCGGGGGTGTGGGTCTGGATCGTCATGGCAATCACTCCTGTCCGTTGTGTGCGGCGTTCTTTTGCGCCGTCATGAATAGGACGCAACGAAGTGAAGGATCCTCACGGTGACTTTTGTGTGAGCTGCATCACTCTTTAGTCGTTCACTATTGTTCAACTCACTCCGATCCAGCTGCGGACAACCTACTGTAATGAAGCTGGAACTACGCCCCCGCAGGAGACTCATGGCCATCGGCTTCACCATGCCCGCCCCGGATTTCGACCTCAGCCCCATCACTGGATGGACGCGGGAGCACTGGCTGGCCCTCGCGGATCAGCAGTTGCTCGCGGTTCGCCCCTACTTTTCACCCCGCAAGGCGACAATCCGGCTGGGCGGCCGCCCGTCGTCGTCGGGAGTTGTGTCCGACGGCCTGGAAGGTTTCGCCCGAACGTTCCTGCTGGCGGCTTTCCGCGTGGCGGGCGAGGGCGGCGATGACCCCCACGGCCATGTGGACCTTTACCGCGAGGGCCTGCTTCAGGGGACCCAAGGGGACGGACCTGAAGCGTGGTTGCCGATTACTGATCGCTCGCAACCCATGGTGGAGGCTGCATCCATCGTCCTTGGGCTCCAGATCACCAAGGCCTGGCTGTGGGACACCCTCGGCGGCGACGAACAGGCGCAGGTTGCCGCCTGGCTGCAGGGCTCCTCGCGCAGCACCTGTGTGGACAACAACTGGGTGCTCTTCCAAGTGATGATCGCCGAGTTCCTGGCCGGTGCCGGGTTCGAGCACAACGAACGCCAGATCGAACACGGCCTGCAGCGCCTGGAGGACTGGTACGCCGGCGGAGGGTGGTACAGGGACGGGGACAACGGCGGTACCGGCGATTTCTTCGATTACTACTGCGGCTGGGCCATGCACCTCTACCCCATCCTCTGGGCCGAATTCGCTGCCGGCCGGTACCCTGAAGCCGACCGCCGCCTGGACCTCTATCGGACCCGGCTCGCGGCTTTCCTGGAGGACCACGTCAGGTTCTTCGGTTCCAACGGCGCCCCGATTTTCCAAGGCCGTTCGCTGATCTACCGCTACGCCGCGGTGGCGCCCCTCTTCATGGGTGAGGCGATCGCCGCGACGCCGCTCAACCCCGGCCAGACCCGTAGGATCGCCAGCGGCGCGGCGAAGTACTTCCTCGACGGCGGCGCTTACGACGACGGCCTGCCGTCACTTGGGTGGTTCGGCGCTTTCGAGCCAATGACCCAGGGATACTCGGGCCCCGCTTCGCCGTACTGGACGTCCAAGGCGTTCGTAGGATTGCTCCTGCCCGCCGACCACCCGGTGTGGACCGCCGTCGAGGAACCATCTCCGTTCGAGGGGGATGACGGCCTGAAGCACGCAGAGGCGCCCAACTACCTGCTCCACTCCACTGCCGCTGACGGCATTGCCCGTCTGCTCAACCACGGCAGCGACAAGTACTACGCGCCGGGTCCGGACGATCCCCTGTACCGCCGCCTCGCCTACTCAAGCCACACGGCGCCACTATTCACCACGCACCCGGTCGACAACCACTTCGCTGTCCTCAATGACTCCGGCACGCCCAGCCGCCGGGCGAAGATCCACCGCCCCAAGGCCTGGCATCAACAGGCAGCCAGTTGGCATGCCCCCGTGTGGGATGACACCGACGACCCCGCCGATTCACCCTGGCGGGTCGCGACGGGAACGGCCGCGGCAGGCGGGTACGAACTTCGGGTCCACGCCGTGGTGTCCCATGTTGCCTCTGGCCTGGCCGTCCGCGATGGCGGCTACGCGCTGGCCGGTAGCCGCCCCGTGGAGAACCGGGATGGTGTGCTCAGCGACGGCCGGCTTCACACCGCCATATGGCCCCTTTACGGCTATACGGGCGTCGGAACCTACCGGGCGGAAGGCGCGTCGCCATTGGGCGAGCTGGCCGCATGCGGCTATCTGGAAGGCCAGCTGTCCGGCAAACGCAGCTGCTTCGCTTCACTGGTGTACCTCGGTGGTGAGCCTCCTGCCTGGGTTCCTCCCGCCGTCGGGCGTCCAGTTTTTGACGTGCTCGACGACGACAGCCGCATCGGCGCGCGCCTTGCCTTGGGTTCGGGACAGGTTTTGGAGGTGTCGTTCGCCTTCTGAGGCGCGGGAGCGAATCTTGAGCGAATCTTGAGATGACCCGGCGTCCTTCTTGAGCAGTCCATCCGATGGTTGAAACATCAGCCAATCTGCTGATGGGAGCTTCCAGGAAGGACCACCGAAATGACTGACCAGATCTCCAGCAAGTCCGCAAACGCCGGCATTGCCCGCGATTCCCTGTCGGGAACTGCCGAGGCAGTCCGCCATGCTGGGGAGGTCCTGGGCCAGAACCGTGCCGTGGTGGCCGTTCGTGAGCAGTTCAACCCCCTTGGCGTGGGGCTTCGGAGCATCTGGCCGCAATCGGTCGTCGGGTTCTAGGGCCCAACAACTTTGAACCGGGCGGGCACCTTTTCCTTCGGAAAGGTGCCCGCCCGGCGTCGTTTAAGCGACGATGGAGTCCAGCTCGAAAATAAGGAGGCTTGTCATCAAGGAAGAGATGAGGAAGGCCGCTGGTGTGGCCGAGGAAGCCGCGAATTCGCGTACCTTTGCCGCTGTTGCCCGGGCCGGCTACGTGGTGAGTGGACTGCTGCACCTGCTGATCGGTGTCATCGCCCTGCAACTGGCAGTGGGCCGCGGCGGTGAGGCCGATGTCAGCGGAGCGGTGACGGAGCTGGCCCGCCAACCGGCCGGTCCGTTCCTGCTCTGGGCCTGCTTCGCAGCGTGCGCGGCGCTGGCATTGTGGCAACTTGGTAACGCGATACTCGGCTTCCGGGGCGGCGTGGGCAACAAGCTCACCAAGAGACTCTCCGCCGTAGGGCAGGCGATCGTCTTCGCCGGCCTTGCCGCCACCATCGTCTCGTTCGTCGCTGGCAAGGGCCAGAACAGCAGGGAGTCCACCAGCGACTACACCGTCACACTCATGAAGGCCCCGTTCGGGATGTTCCTGCTGATCGCCATCGGTGCCGGCATCGCGATCACGGGCATTGTGTTCGCAGTGCGGGGCTTTCGGCAGAAATTCACCAAGGACCTCTCGCTGTCCTCCCACCAATCCGTGCGCAAATTCCAGCTCGGTGTTGGCGTGGTGGGCTACATAGCCAAGGGGATCGCCCTTTTCCTGGTGGGCCTGCTGGTGGTTATCGCTACGGTCCGTGCCGAGCCTGAGCAGTCAACCGGACTCGATGGCAGCTTGAAAGCCCTGCGGGAACAGCCGTATGGGGTGTACTTGTTGGCAGCTGTTGCGCTGGGGCTCATCGCCTACGGCCTGTTCCTGATGGTCAAAGCACGGACGCTCCGGACTTAGCTTCTACGTGGACTCGCATCACCTTGCTTCTTCCTTCTCGATGGGGATCCACAACTGCCCACGTCCGTGCGTGCCGCCTGCCTCCACCTGGACGCTGAGCATTTCAGGTCCAGGCGCCCACCTGTACGGGTTGGCCGGGAACCATTCCGTTGCTGCGTCCGCCCACATGTTTTGCAGGACCTCCGGGAACTTCCCTTCGGTTTCGAAAACGACCCACAGACCTGCCGGCACTTCAAGGGCGTCCAAACCTTCCGGTGCGGCCTGGCTGGATGCCACGGCGTGCCAGTAGTCCAGTTCGCTTCCCTCGGTGCGCTGCTCATCGATGGCGTCGGTGACAGACAGTGGGCCGGCAGGATCCATGTCTGCGAACCCGAGCATGCGCTGGGTGACACTGGGGTCCAGGCCCCTTTGAAAATCGATGATGGCCTGGTTGGGTCCTTCGTGGACCAGGGGGACGCGCGCTTTCATTCCAATAAGGCGGAAAGCAGGCCTGTCCTCAATGCGGTGCTTCATGTCGGTATTCCCTTCGACTCGGAGATGGAACCTCAGCTGAGGCTGGGAATGGAGAACGGCGCCAGGCTGTCTGGCCTCAGACGGCGTCAGCCCGTGCATGGCCTTGAAGGCGCGGGTGAACGCTTCAGCTGAGCCGTATCCGTAGCGGACCGCAACGTCCAGGACTGTTCCGCCCTCAAGGATTTCCGCAGTGGCCGCCGTTAGCCGCCTCCTGCGGATGTACTCCGAGATGGGGAGGCCAGCCAGGGAGGAGAACATCCGCCGGAAGTGATATTCGGACGTCAAAGCGGTCCGGGCCAGGGTGCTCACCTCCACGGTCGCGGTCAGGTCATGCTCGATCAGCTCCACGGCCCTGTTCCATTCGTGCACAGTCGCCTCCATTCCTTGCACCGACGCTACGCGGGCCACAGTGGTGATGGCCCAACAATCCTTGCCCGAAATTATCAGGCTCCGGACAACGCAAGAACCCGGAGGCTGCAGTTGCAGCACTCCGGGTTCCTGGATCTCGTGGAGGAGCCGGCGTTCAGGTACTACGGCCGGCTGGAGCCAGACGCTTCTTCATCAGGTTCGGATGAGAAGGGCCGGTCCGCAGGGGTCTCTTCCGTATTGTGTTCGTCGAGTTCGGCGTCGGCCGAGGGAACAGTCTTCTCGGCGTAATCGCCCTCTGTGTAGTCGCCGCCGGCGTCGTCCTTCAGGGTCTCAGGGGACACTCCGGTGTCGCCGTAATCGCCCTCGGAGTACTGGCCTTCGAGTTCGTCGCCGTTGGCGTCGCGGTTCGGGTGATCAGCCATGGTGCGTCCTGCGGCTGGTGACCAGCCCGTAGACCAGCAGCACGATGAGTGAGCCGCCGATAGCCAGGAGCCAGGTTCGGATGGCGAAGAACTCCGTTAGTCCCTCGCCGAAGATCAGGCCGCCGATCCAGCCGCCCAGCAAGGCGCCGACCACGCCCAGCAAGAGGGTTATGAACCAGCCGCCTCCTTGGCGTCCGGGAAGAATAAGCTTTGCGATGGCACCGGCCAAAAGACCGAGCAGAAGAAAACCAAAGAAACCCATTTTTGCTCCTACTTTCTTTGTCGATGGAAATTCCATGAACGTGTTGAAGCGGTCACTTCATCGGGCGCCTTTTCCGCATTTAAGGCGCCGAAATGCGGCCCTTGGAGGCCGCGCGATGTACGGGAACGGAAAAGCCAATGCAACCCGATGAATTTGTTAAATGCAGCCAGTAAAGCACTCCTGCCGATGGGGGGTCGGGCTCAGTACTACAACTGCAACGCTAGCCGCTCCGGGAACCAGTAGCAAGTAACCTGATTATCTACTTGCCCGTGGATGGAGCCCCGAGCTGGCCGGATTACGGGGCTGCTGGTCATCCACGGGGAGTCTCCGACTTCCTTGGCGGCCTCCTTGGCCTGCCAACTGATTCCTCAGCAGTATTCATCATCCAGTCATCCAGTCCCATGGTTTTCACTCCTCGGGTCGTGGTTCGGGGGCCGCCGGCGATTATCCGCCGCTTGGCGCATTATTTTAGTCGTTTGTCCCATTCCAGCAAATCTTTGTTGGTCGGCCTGCAATCAATGCGCAGGTGACAGCGCGCAGGCTACGGGGATAGTGTCGAGGAATAACGCCTCGAAAGGAGTGATTCCTGTGAAAGGGAAAGCATTGTTCGCCGTTGGAGTGGCCGTCGGCTACGTATGGGGATCGAAGTCCTGGCCGGAGGTGTTTCGGCGGGTACGTGGAGGCACGGAAAAGCTCTGGAAGAACCCTGACGTCCAAGAGAACGTACACCAGGCCGCCGAAGCTGTACAGGAGTCGGTGCCGGATGTCTTGGACAACCTCTATGAGGCCGGCAAGAAGCTGATGGAAAGGGCCGAGGCGATGTTCCCTGGAATCACCTCGCCGAAGGCGGGCCAACGGACGGGTTCGTCCACGCATGAACCGGCAGCAACCACCGTCCCTACCATCAAGTCAGACGTAGTGTCGGATCCCGCCCTGGATGACACCACCGGAAGTGACTGGACGGACGAGGGCGGCGCAGCGCCGGAAGGACCAGCCACGAATACTCCGCCCCGTCCCTAGTTCCCAGCTAGATGCTGCGGTTCGCGGCCGTCAAAATTGCCTCTCCTAGTTCCTTGGGCTTAGTGAACTGGGGCCAGTGTCCTGTAGGCAGGTCGATGTAGTCCACGTCGTGGATCCTTGCGAGCTCGGCGGTAAAGGGATGGCCGGCGTCCATCCACTCCTTCAGCAATGACGACGGGAACTGGCAGGCGATGATGGTGGCAGGAACGTCGTAGCGCCGGACGTCGCTCAAATGCTGCTGGTCAAAAGCAACGCCCTTGGGTTCGGGGATGGCGCGTGCGCGGAAAGCTTCCTTCAGGTCATCGGTGAGGTCCACCAGGTCCTCGTCCTCGAACGCTTCCCACGGCGGCAGCGGGAGGTCGTCGCCGTCGTCGGGCAATTCATCATTGATGACCCCGCCCTCACCGAGAGGGCCACTGTCCACATAGATGGCACGGGCCACCCGGTCTGGGCGGGCATCTGCCACGCCATGGATGATGGCCCCGCCACCTGAGTGGCCTACAAGGATGACTTTGCCGTCCAGGGAGTCAACTTTCGCCGCGACGGCATCTATGTGTGTGCGCAGGCCGATGCCGGCGCGGGAGGCGTCGGCGGATTCCAGCCCAGGGAGCGTCAGCGGATGAACCGTGTGTCCTGCGGCCACCAGCGGGGGAGTCACCTCCTCCCATGACGAGGCGTCCAACCAGAAACCGGGTACAAGGATGATGTCCATGCGGGTACCCTACGGGAGCCCACCGACAGTTTGTAGGGGCCGTTAGTCTCCGTCGGCCAGCTTTTGCACAACCTTCGCCAGGATCTTGCCGCGGGACTCCGGGGTGCGGGCCTTGAGTACCTGCAGGATGATGAGGTAGCGCTCGGTCTTACCCAGCCGTTCGAAACCTTGCTTGGCGGCGCGATTTCCTGCGAGCGCGGCCTCCAGGTCCTCGGGAACCTCGGCGTTGGCTTGCGAAACGTACGCTGCTTCCCAGCGCCCGTCAGCCTTGGCGGCGTCTATCTCGGCGAAGCCCGCCGGCTGCATGCGTCCAGCCTGGATCAGGGCCTCCACTTTTCCCACGTTGACTTGGGACCACGAGCTGCGGGCCCGGCGACGCGAGTATCGCTGCAGGAAGGTTTTCTCGTCGTTTCCGCGGCGTTGGCCGTCGATCCAACCGAAGCAGAGTGCGCCGTCCAGGGCGTCTTCGATGCTGATGAGTCCGGCGCCTGAGTTCTTCTTGCCGATTATCAGCCAGGCTTCGGCTTCAGTGTCGTGGTGTACAGCCAGCCAGCCCTCCCAGTCTGCTCCGCTGGCAAACCTCAGCAGCTCGGGCTCGTTCTTCTCCACCGTGGACCTCCCTTTCCCACTACCAGCATCCCCCAAGTAGGTCGCAGCAGAGGGTGTTATGAGCGCTCAAAACGCCCTCTGTTGCGACTTAGGTGGGTTCCGGGAGGGGGTTGACGGGACGCTGATCGCGGGTCATAGTTATCGTATACGATTTCGTACTTGATGCAGCCCGACGAAGAGGAGGCGCCGTGACACTGGAGTTCCGGACCCAGGAACTGAGCCAGGACATGCTGGCCCGGACGCGCAAGGTTATTGCGGTCCACATCAACTACCCCAGCCGTGCGGCACAGCGCGGGCGTACTCCGCAGCAGCCGTCGTACTTCCTGAAGCCGTCCTCGTCCTTGGCGCTCGGCTCCGCTGACTCTCCCGGCGCCGTTGAGCGTCCCGCGGGTTGTGAACTGCTGGGCTACGAAGGCGAAATCGCCTTGGTCATCGGCAAGTCCGCCCGCCGCGTTGGCCTTGACGATGCATGGAGCCACGTCGAATGGGTCACTGCGTCCAACGACCTCGGCGTCTACGACCTCCGCTACGCAGACAAGGGCTCCAACGTCAGGTCCAAAGGCGGCGACGGCTTCACCCCCGTTGGACCCGCGCTCATCCCGGCCGACGCTGTCGATCCCACCCAGTTGCGGATCCGCACCTGGCATAACGGGGACCTCGTCCAGGACGACACCACCGAGGACCTGCTCTTCCCGTTCGCGCAGCTCGTCGCCGACCTCTCGCAGCTGCTCACCCTCGAAGAGGGCGACATCATCCTCACCGGCACCCCCGCCGGTGCGTCGGTCGCCAAGCCGGGTGACGTCGTCGAAATTGAGGTCACCGGTGGCGGCTTCAGCAGCGGCCGTTTGGCCACCAAGGTAACGGAAGGTACGACGCCGTTCGCTGACTTTGGTGCCCGGCCCAAGATTGATGACATCCAGCGGGAGGAAGCGTACGGATCGCGGGAAGCGGCAGGGCTGCCTTCTGAACCGGCCGCTGCCGCAAGTGTCCTGACACCGGAGCTGAAGGCGAAGCTGGAAAGCGTCGCCACGGCAACCCTTTCTTCCCAGCTCCGCAAGCGCGGGCTGAATAACGTCAGCATCGACGGCCTGCAGGCCACCCGCCCGGACCGCAAGGTGGTGGGCCTGGCCAGGACCTTGCGTTATGTGCCCAACCGCGAGGATCTCTTCAAGACCCATGGCGGCGGTTTCAATGCCCAGAAGCGCGCGATCGATTCCGTGAACGAAGGAGAAATCCTGGTCATGGAAGCCCGTGGCGAGAAGGGCACTGGCACTGTGGGGGACATCCTGGCGCTTCGTGCCCAGGTTCGGGGAGCTGCTGCGATCATCACTGACGGCGGCGTCCGCGACTACTCGGCGGTGGCCGATCTGGAGATGCCCACGTACTTCGCCAACCCCCACCCCGCAGTCCTCGGGCGCAGGCACATTCCGTGGGACACGGACATCACCATCGCCTGCGGCGGAGCGACGGTCCAGCCGGGTGACATCATCGTGGCCGACTCCGACGGCATCCTGGTGATCCCGCCGGCCATCGCCGAGGAACTGGTGGATGACTGCATCGCCCAGGAAAAGGAAGAGACGTTCATCTTCCAGATGGTCCAGGAAGGCAACAGCGTGGATGGGCTCTACCCCATGAACGCGGCATGGCAGGCACGGTACGCGGAATGGTCCGCTCGCCGGCAAACCGGGGAAGGAGTCCACAGTGACTGAAACCGCCGTCGGAAGCAGCGCCGTCGAAAGTGCCTCCCAAAGCAAGTCACAGCAGGCGTATGCCGCCGTGAAGGCTCGAATTATTGAAGGGACGTACACGCCGGGTTACCGGCTGGTGCTCGCGAAAATTGCCGAGGATTTGGGCTTCAGCGTGGTTCCCGTGCGGGAGGCGATCCGGCGTCTGGAGGCCGAAGGGCTGGTCAAGTTTGAACGGAACGTGGGCGCCACGGTGGCCGGGATCGACCCCACCGAGTACCTCTATACGATGCAGACCCTGAGCATCGTGGAGGGTGCGGCCACCGCGTTGTCCGCACCGCTGATCGACTCGGTAGCCATTGCCCGGGCGCGTGCGGTGAACGAGGAGATGCGTGAGTGCCTGGAGCACTTCGACCCCGTCCGCTTTACCGCGCTGAACCAGGATTTCCACAGTGTCCTGTTTGAACACTGCCCCAACCCGCACATTCTCGACCTGGTCCACCGGGGTTGGAACAGGCTGGCCTCGCTTCGGTCCTCAACCTTCAGATTCGTCCCCGGCCGCGCGCAGGAATCGGTGCGTGAGCACGAGGCGTTGCTGCAGCTCATTGAGCGTGCGGCCGACGCCGACACCATCGAAAAAGCAGCCCGCCAGCACCGCGCCGCCACCCTGGACGCGTACTTGGCGCAAGCCAAACAGTAAACCGCCACACTGATCACCAGTTAGGACTTCAACGATGACGACCTCTGTAGAGACCGCCAAGCACTACATTCCCGAGAACCTGCCGTCCCACATCCAGCACTTCATCAATGGCGAGTTCGTTGACTCCGTGTCCGGCAAGACCTTCGATGTCCTGGATCCGGTGTCCAACGGCAACTACGCCACCGCGGCTGCAGGCCAGAAGGAAGACATTGACCTCGCTGTCGCCGCGGCACGCGAAGCCTTCGTCAATGGCCCGTGGCCGAAGATGAAGCCGCGCGAACGTGCCCGTGTGCTGAACAAGATCGCCGACGCCGTGGAGGCCCAGGAAGCCCGCCTCGCCGAACTCGAAACGTTCGATACCGGCCTGCCGATCACCCAGGCCAAGGGCCAGGCGCTCCGAGCAGCCGAGAACTTCCGCTTCTTCGCGGACCTGATCGTGGCCCAGTTCGACGACGCCATGAAGGTCCCGGGCTCGCAGATCAACTACGTGAACCGGAAGCCGATCGGCGTCGCAGGCCTCATCACCCCGTGGAACACCCCGTTCATGCTGGAGTCCTGGAAGCTCGCCCCGGCCTTGGCAACGGGCAACACTGTGGTGCTCAAGCCTGCTGAGTTCACCCCCTTGTCCGCGTCCCTGTGGGCGCAGATCTTCAAGGACGCCGGCCTGCCCGACGGTGTATTCAACCTGGTCAACGGCCTGGGCGAAGAAGCCGGCGATGCCCTGGTGAAGCACCCTGACGTACCGCTGATCTCCTTCACCGGCGAGACCACCACGGGCCAGACCATCTTCCGCAACGCCGCAGCCAACCTCAAGGGCCTGTCCATGGAGCTCGGCGGCAAGTCCCCGTGCGTCGTGTTCGCCGACGCCGACCTGGATGCCGCGATCGATTCGGCATTGTTCGGGGTCTTCTCCCTCAACGGCGAACGCTGCACGGCCGGTTCCCGCATCCTGGTGGAGCGGGCCATCTACGACGAATTCTGTGAAAAGTACGCCGCCCGGGCCAAGAACATCGTGGTGGGCGATCCCCACGATCCCAAGACCCAGGTTGGTGCCTTGGTTCACCCGGAGCACTACAACAAGGTGGCGTCCTACGTGGAGATCGGCAAGTCTGAAGGGCGGCTCCTGGCCGGCGGCGGCCGACCCGACCACCTGCCCGAAGGCAACTACATCGCACCCACGGTGTTTGCCGACGTCGCGCCTGACGCGCGGATTTTCCAGGAGGAAATCTTCGGTCCCGTCGTGGCCATCACGCCCTTCGAGAACGACGACGAAGCCCTCGCCTTGGCCAACAACACCAAGTACGGCCTGGCGGCCTACATCTGGACCCAGAACCTGACCCGGGCCCACAACTTCTCCCAAAACGTGGAGGCCGGCATGGTGTGGCTCAACAGCCACAACGTCCGCGACCTCCGGACCCCGTTCGGTGGCGTGAAAGCTTCCGGCCTGGGCCATGAGGGTGGCTACCGCTCCATCGATTTCTACACCGACCAGCAGGCCGTGCACATCACGCTCGGATCCGTTCACACCCCCAAATTCGGCGCCTAAACTCGGAGTTTTTGTACAGATAACGCCCCTAAAACCCGTTCTAAAGGGCCGTACCTGTACAAAAACTCCATCCAAATGACCCCTTTCAACGAAGAGAGAATCCCATGAGCAACTTCACCGGCCCCATCCCCACGCCCACGGTCCCGGCACCGGACATCGTCCGCTGCGCCTACCTGGAACTCGTAGTCACGGACCTGGCCAAATCCCGCGCGTTCTACGTGGACCTCCTCGGCCTGCACGTCACCGAGGAAGACGAGAACACCATCTACCTGCGCTCCTTCGAGGAGTTCATCCACCACAACCTGGTGCTCCGCAAGGGCCCGGTGGCCGCAGCAGCAGCATTCGCATACCGCGTGAAGTCCCCGGCTGAAGTGGACGCCGCCGAGGCGTACTACCGCGAACTGGGTTGCCGGGTGGAGCGCCGCAAGGACGGCTTCACCAAAGGCGTGGGCGACTCCGTCCGCGTGGAAGATCCGTTGGGCTTCCCGTACGAGTTCTTCTACGACGTAGAGCACGTCGAACGCCTCACCCAGCGCTACGACCTCTACTCCGCCGGCGAACTGGTCCGCCTGGACCACTTCAACCAGGTCACCCCGGACGTCCCGCGCGGCCGCAAGTACCTGGAGGACCTCGGCTTCCGCGTCTCAGAGGACATCAAGGATTCCGACGGCGTCACCTACGCCGCGTGGATGCACCGCAAGCAGACCGTGCACGACACCGCCCTGACCGGTGGCAACGGACCCCGCCTGCACCACATCGCGTTCTCCACGCACGAGAAGCACAACATCATCCAGATCTGCGACAAGATGGGCGCCCTGCGCATCTCCGACCGCATCGAACGCGGCCCCGGACGCCACGGCGTGTCCAACGCGTTCTACCTCTACATCCTGGACCCGGACGGCCACCGCGTGGAGATCTACACCCAGGACTACTACACCGGCGACCCCGACAACCCCACCGTCACCTGGGACGTCCACGACAACCAGCGCCGCGACTGGTGGGGCAACCCCGTGGTCCCGTCCTGGTACACCGAGGCCTCCCTGGTCCTGGACCTCGACGGCAACCCACAGCCCATCATCGAACGCGAAGACAAATCCGAAATGGCCGTCACCGTGGGCGCCGACGGCTTCTCCTACACCCGCCCGGACGCGGCGTCCGGCGAAGCTGCCGAAGGGTTCAAGCTCGGGGCGCAGGTCTAGAACCATGTTGGACGCGAAGACGATCGAAGCCATTGCCGACGAGCTCCTCGAAGCCGGCCGCTCCCGTACGCCGGTTCCTCGGTTGACTGCCCGCTACCCCGACATGACGGTGGAGGACTCCTACGCCGTGCAGCAGTTGTGGATGCGGCGGAACGAGGAAGCCGGGCGCACGTTGGTGGGGCGCAAGATCGGCCTCACGTCCAAGGCCATGCAAGCCGCCACAGGCATCACCGAACCGGATTACGGTGCCATTTTTGATGACATGGTCCTGGATACCGGGTGTTCGGTGCAGTGGGACAAGTACACGCACCCACGGGTTGAAGTGGAACTGGCGTTCGTACTGAAGTCGGGCCTCAAGGGGCCCGGATGCACCATTTTCGATGTCCTCAACGCCACCGACTACGTGGTTCCGGCCCTCGAAATCCTGGACTCCAGGATCGAGATGGAGGGCCGGACCATCGTGGACACCATCTCGGACAACGCGGCGATGGGCGCCATGGTGGTGGGCGGCCGCCCGGTGCGGCCGGACGCCGTCGACCTCCGATGGGTCTCCGCCATCCTGTACAAAAACCAGACCGTGGAAGAGACCGGAGTCGCAGCCGGAGTTCTGGACCACCCGGCCAACGGTGTCCACTGGCTGGCCAACAAGATCGCCGCGCATGGGGACTCGATGAAGGCCGGAGACATCATCCTCGCGGGCTCGTTTACGCGCCCGCTGTGGGTGTACAAAGGGGATACCGTGCACGCGGACTACGGACCGTTGGGAGTGGTGACATGCCAATTCGACTAAGCCCCACCTTCTACTCGGCACTCTCTGAGGCCGGCCGGCCCCTGGCGGGCATGTGGGTCTGTTCCGGCAGCCCACTGGTCGCCGAGATCTGCGCCGGTTCAGGCTTGGACTGGGTTCTGATCGACGCCGAGCACAGTCCCAACGGGCTCGAGTCGATCCTCGCCCAACTCCATGCCGTCAGCGGTTACCCCGTGCAGGCGATGGTCCGCCCGCCGGTCAACGACACCGTGGTCATCAAGCAGTACCTGGACCTCGGTGTGCAGAACCTGATGATCCCCATGGTGAACTCGGCCTCTGACGCCGCAACTGCGGTTGCCGCTGTCCGCTACCCGCCGCACGGTGTTCGCGGCGTCGGATCCGCACTGGCCCGTTCTGCACGCTGGAATCGCGTCCCGGACTACCTGGCTACCGCCTCGGAGACCATCAGCCTCACCGTCCAGATCGAATCCGAAGCCGCAGCATCCGCGGTGGAGGAGATCCTGGCCGTCGACGGCGTGGATGGCATCTTCCTGGGCCCCTCGGATCTCGCAGCCTCCATGGGCCTGCTGGGACAGCAGGAAAATCCCATGGTGAGGGCCGTCGTCGAGCATTGCCTTGAAGCCGCGAAAGCGGCTGGGAAACCGGCCGGCGTGAACGCCTTCAACGAGGCAACCGCCCGGGCCTATCTCGACGCCGGTGCCTCCTTTGTGCTGGTCGGCGCCGATGTCGCGGTGCTGGCCCGCGCGTCGGAAGGGTTCGCGTCAACGTTCATTCCCGTGTCTGAAACGGCTGAGCGCGAAAGCTACTGACCTGTTCTTGTCCGCGGTAGACGGTGGGCTAGGCTCGAGGGAACGAGAGCCTGAGGGGGCAGTGCCATGAATCGTCGTGTTGTAGCTGTAGCTTCCGTTGTTGCCGTGCTCGGACTGGCCGGTTGTTCGTCGCCGACTGGCCCGGATGTCCTGGCGCGGGAAGCGACGGCCGAGGACGAGCTTCCGGAGACCGTGAGCCTCATCAGTGTGGATACGGACATCAAAGCGGGGTCAGCCCGATTGCTGGCCACCCACGACGATGTGGAGTACTTCGCGGCCAAGAGTTCCACTGGTGGGTCTGCCTGCTTGATTACGGTGCCTGTAGGACTCCCGGGGCGGTGGAGGGCGGGGTGCGCAGCGGTAGCGACTGGTGAGGACATCGTCACCTTGACTAACTTTGACGATTCACAAGCGAAGCTCATCAACGACGGCGTGGATGCCGGCCAGTCGAAATACGACGGATGGACCCAGGTCCACCCCAACCTCCTGTACAAACCCCGCTAGCTATTTGCGGGCCATGTACCATTCCGTGAACTCGCGTGCCCGGCCGTCCTCAGCGAAGCGGATCACCCACAGATTGTCGTAGGTGGGGTCCCCGTTCAGATACGTGGTGAGGCCTTGGACGAAGGCAGTATCGCCTTCCCTGCCCAGGAGCGTCCACTCGAAGGTCCAATCCTCGGGCTTGTCACCGGCGTCGGCCCACCCTTTGACGATCTCTTCGTGGCCGTTCCAGGGTTTTGAGGTGTTGGGCCTGTCGTTGTAGACGGCGTCTTCCGTGAAGAGCGCCCGGATGTCGTCGGGCTCATTCGACGTCCAGGCGCGTTCGTACTTGTCCATCCAGGAATTCACATCGTTGCTCATCTACCCGTTCTACCTTCCGGGGCCGGCGGGTTCAACGGTGAGGGCCGGAGACACTAGGCCGGCCGGGCGATTCCCCGCGTTGCCCGGCGGATGTGGTCAGGAGTGAGTCCGGTCAGCGAGGCGAGCTCCAAGTCATCGCAGACCTGGTTCCGGAGGGCGATCACCATCAGTGCCCCGCGGCGTTCCGTGATCTGGTCACGATGCCGTTCGGCTGTCCTGAGCTCCCCGCTTTTCTGCTTCAACGCAGCCACCTGCGTGCTGCGGGGGAGGCCGCTCGGATGGAGATCGTCATAAGCCAAAGCGATGGTCCTGACTGATTTCATGTTTTCCCCGGTGACCGCTGAAACAGTGGCGATGGTGAGCCCGTCCTCAATCGCCTGGGCGATCAGCTCGTTTCGGGCAGCAGTAAGGGTGCGGATGGCGGCCGTTGCGTGGGACAGGACCTGCCGATGGACCCCTAAGGCCTGCGCGAGCTTGGCACGTTCAGCGTGGTCCGGGGCCTGCGGTCGCGTTGCCTTCGCCCGGTAGGCGTACCGTCCGGTGGCTGCGCGACCTTGCAGTGAAACGCCGGGGGCTGAGCTGGTTTGGGCCGGCATTGGCTCCCTTTCGGTTCCGGAACAGCGCTTCTGACCCTTCGAATCTAGGCAGTGTTCACCGGTGCAAGGAAATACCAATACCGCGTGAACCCATAAGCAAAGTGCATGGAAGAAGTGTCCCAAGGCGCGTCTGTGCGGATTCTGTCCAGCCAATGCCTGCAGAAACCCCACAGCGGGATCCACGTCATAAGACCCCCTTATAGATCCACGCACATTAGGTCTTATCCACAGCGCCCACGGATCCCTAGTCTCGAAAAAGGGGATACGCGAATCCGCGCGTCCTGAGTCCCACATTCCTGGAGGAGACATGTCCGACTACCTGCCGGCGTCGAGGGTCACCCGCATCAAGTCCTCAGCGAGCGTCGCCGCGGCCGCCCGCGTCCGCGAACTCAAAGCCGAAGGCATCCCGATTATCGACCTGACCGTCGGCGAGCCGGACTTTGATACCCCGGACCACATCAAAGCCGCCGCCATCGAGGCGATCAACAACGGCGAGACCAAGTACACGTCGGTGACTGGCACGCCGGAGCTGCAGACCGCCATCCTGCGCAAAATCGAGGGCCACACCGGCCACCATTATGGGCGCAACCAGCTGACCATCGGCGGCGGAGCCAAGCAGGTCCTGTACGTTGCCCTGATGGCATCCCTTAATGCGGGCGATGAAGTGATCGTCCCCGCGCCGTACTGGGTTTCCTACCCGGACATGGTTCTCGCCAACGACGGCACTCCTGTGATCGTTGCCTGCGGCGAAGATACGGGCTTCAAGCTCACCCCGGATGCCCTTGCAAAGGCCATCACCCCCAACACCAAATGGCTCATCCTCAACGCGCCGTCCAACCCCACCGGCGCCGTGTACACCCGCGAGGAACTGCAGGCACTCGGTGCGGTCCTTGAGCAGCACCCGCAAGTCTTCATCCTCACTGACGAGATTTACGACGAAATCCACTTCGGCGACGGCCGCGTGACCAGCCTGGTCACGGCGGTGCCGGCGCTCAAGGACCGCATCCTGCTGGTCAACGGCGTCTCCAAGGCCTATGCCATGACCGGCTGGCGGCTCGGCTACGGCGTAGGTCCGGCTCCCCTGATTGCGGCCATGAACAAGCTGCAATCCCAGACGTCATCGTGTCCGTCGTCCATCAGCCAGGCCGCCGCAGTGGCGGCGCTGAACGGTGATCAGTCGTTCGTCCGCGACAGCGTGGAGGTGTACCGCAAGCGCCGGGACGCCGCCGTCGAGGGTCTCAACGCCATCAACGGCCTGTCCGTCGCGCCGGCTGAAGGCGCCTTCTATGCCTACGTGAACTGCGGAGGGGTAATCGGCAAGGCTACGCCCGACGGCAAGGTCATCGAGAACGACCAGGACTTCACGCTCTACCTGTTGGACGCCGCACGCGTGGCCGTCATCCAAGGCTCGGCCTACGGCCTGGGCCCGTACTTCCGGATCTCCTTCGCCACCTCGCTGGAGACCATCAACGCCGGCGTGGACTCCATCCGCGATGCCGTCAACGCCCTCAACTAGAAAGATTCAGACCATGATCCACGTCAAGACCAAATTCGAGCGCCCCGATGCGGACGTCGTCAGCCGCCTCGCGGCCTTTTCCTCCGCCACGATCCACGAAGCACAGGGCCGCCGTGGCGCCTTGAGTTCCAGGATCAAGCCGATCGACCGTTCCATGTCCTTCTGCGGTCCCGCCGTCACGGTCGCCTGCGCACCCCAGGACAACCTCATGCTCCAGGTCGCCATCCACTACGCACAGGCCGGCGACGTGGTGCTGGTCGGCGCCCAGGAAATGGCGGAAGCCGGCACGTTCGGTGACGTCCTGGGCAACGCCATGAAGGCCAAGGGCATCGCCGCGATGGTTACTGATTCCGGCGTGCGCGATACCCAGGACCTGATTGAACTCGGCCTGCCCGTCTTCTCCGGCAGCGTCAGCATCAAGGGCACTGTCAAGGAAACCCTCGGCCCCATCAACCACCCGATCGTCTTCGGCGACGAAATCATTTATCCCGGCGACATCCTTCGTGGTGACGCTGACGGCGTGGTGGTTGTCCGCCGCGAGGAGGCGGAGGAAGTCATCGCACTGTCCCAGGCCCGCGACGACCACGAGCGCGAACTCATCAAGCTCTACCACGACGGTGGCAACACCATCGAGCTGTGCGGCCTCACCGACAAGCTCAAGGAGAAGGGCCTCCTGGTCGAAGACTAGGCTCTTGCGCCAATGCCGGCTCCGCGTCTTGAAGGGCGCGGGGCCGGCCCTTTCGGCGTGCCTTCCAGCATGTTTTTGGGCATGGGAAAGGCGCCTTGCCCGGACTCCTGGGTCACTAGGACTCCTGGGTCACTAGGACTCTTAGGTCTCTACGGGGGGCATGGCGCCTTAGGATGCTGCAGCTCTGCTTGACGTTCGACGACGGGTGGCCGGGTCGCGGGGGCTGGCTCAGTCCAGTCCGGAGTGCCCGGGCCGTGTGTCCACCAAGTGCCATTCGATGCTGTTGCCGGCGTGCGTGGGCATCAGGCTGCCTTCAAAGACGAACAGCGGCTCGCCGATCCCTCCGAGCGGACGCCAAAAACCATTCCGGGGGCAATGGAATCCGGTCCGTGCGCTGACCGTTCCGCGGGTTGGATTTGATACCCATCCGGCTGTGCTGATCTTTTTCACCGTTGTTTCCTTTGAACTTGCCCGCGGAATCCGTGAGCTGGTTTCGAATTGTTTGTTAATTCGATATTAGGAAATTAATACGGTCTTGAATAAGACCAAAGCTGTCTGTCCGGATAAGGCTTTGTTATGGATGGGCCGGGAGTTGCACGGGGTCGGTCCCATACTTGTTGATCAATTGTTGATGCAGCATCTCCTTGACCACCAGCAGCACGGCAGAGGCAGCCTCGGACAGTGGCTCGTGGTCCGGGGTGCAGAGGGCGATTTTGCTCTGCAGTCCGGGTTCCACGATCCGCAGCACCTTGAAGTCCTGGTCCGGGAAGAGCGCATCCGCGGCCGACTTGGGCAACACCGTGCCGCCGAGGTTGGCGCGGATGAGCCGGGTGAGGGAGGGGACGGATTCCACTTCGCCCACCAGTTTCAACGGCAGGTCCTGATCAGCCAAACCCTTCTCGATGAGCTGGCGCAGGGTGTGGTTCTTTTCCGGGAGGAACAGCCCCACGGTGCTGGCTTCGGCAAGGGTGATGGTGTCCCTGCCGTGGTCGATGTCCACATCAGGGTGCACCACCAAGTGGAGGTCTTCCACGATCATGGTGGTGAACTGAACCCCACGGATCTTCCCGGGCTCGTAGATCAGTGCCATGTCCAGGCGGCCGTTCTTGATGGCCTCGCTCAATACGCCGCCGAAGATCTCCGTCAGATGGACCACGATGTCCGGGTAGCGCCGGCCAACTTCGCTGATGATCTGGGGTGTCAGGCTGGAGGCCATGCTGTAAGGCGCGATCGCTATGGAGACGCGGCCGGAGGGTGCGGCCCCCGAGGATGCGACGTCTTGCCTGGCCTGTTCCACCAGCCGCAGGATCGACTGTGCGTGGCGGTAGAGCGTGTGCCCGGCAGCGGTGGGTTCCACGCCTTGTTTGCTACGGATCAGCAGGCGCTGCTTGAGGTCGTTCTCCAGCGCTGATACCTGCTGGCTCAAGGCCGGCTGGGCCACGTGGAGCGCGGCCGCGGCTTTGGTGATGCTGCCTGAATCAACGATCTGCACGAAGTATGAGAGCTTGCGCGTATCCATCGGTCTGCCTTCCTGGAGGGCCACGTCCCCGGGTGGCATGCGTTAGGGAAATTCTATCCGGGCGCCTGTGGGACCCAAGACACAGTACAGGGTGGTGCAGGTCATAACGGAGAGCTATCACGGGATAGCTATTAGGTCTTTGTGCAACGTGGTTGACCGATGCGAGACTTTTGGAAAGAACTTCAGGCGACGCTTTGGGATTCCAGGAGCGCCTGCCGTTTCCTCGGAATTAAATTCCAATGAAAAAACCCACGGAAAGAGAACCACGTGAACCCGACAATTGATCTTGTAGCGGATCTTGGAGAGGGATTTGGCGCCTACACCATTGGCGACGACTCCGAACTCCTGGAGATCGTAACAAGTGCCAATATCGCATGCGGGTTCCATGCCGGTGACCCCGACATCATGGCCGCCACTGTTGCCGCATGCGTTCGCCGCGGAGTAGGCATCGGGGCTCACCCGAGCTTCCCGGACCTGCGTGGGTTTGGTCGGCGTGACATGGGACTTTCTGCCAGCGAGGTACAGAACGATGTCCTGTACCAACTGGGTGCCCTCAACGGCTTCGCGTCTTTCCACGGCACCAAGGTCACGCACATCGCTCCGCACGGCCGGCTCGGCAACCTCGTCGCTGTCCGCGCCGACTACGCCCAGGCTGTGGTTGACGCTGCGGCCCGCGTGGACAACGAGCTCATCGTGGTGGCCCAGGAAGGCGAACTGGCTGCAGCGTCACGCAACGCCGGGCTCGACGTCGCAATCGTCGGCATCGTGGACCGTGCCTACCAGGAAGACGGCACGCTGGTTCCCCGCAGCCAGCCAGGTGCTGTGCTGCACGATCCCACGGAGATTGTTGAGCGCACGCTCCGCATGGTGGTTGAGGGCAAGATCCGCTGCGCCAACGGTGTGGACCTGGACATCGACGTCGACACCCTCCTCCTGCACGGGGACAACCCCGGCGCCGTGGAACTGGCCCGCCGGATCCGTTCCGCACTCATCTCCGCCGGCGTCACCATCTCCCCCCTCACGGAGGTCATGGACGCCAAGAGGAAGGCGGCCTGAGATGCCCGTGCTCACAGCGGCTCCCACCGAGATCTACGAATCCGGAGACTCCGCACTGCGTGTGGTTGCTATCTCCGAAGCGGGCGAACAGAACTGGCTGACCGTGCACGGACTGGCCGACTGGCTGGAAAGCTGCGGCGCTGAAGGCCTGCACGGAGCAGTTCCTACCTATGACTCCGTGCTGGTTGAATTCGATCCGATCCTCGTTTCGGCACGCCAGGTGCGCGCCTTCGTCAAACTCGGTCTCCTGGAAATCGCCCATTCCGGCGAGACAGCCAACGCACCCCGCGAGTTCGACGTTCCCGTGGCCTATGGCGGCGAGTACGGTCCGGACCTGGAGCGCGTTGCGCAGTACCAAGGGATTGCTGCGGACGAAGTCATCCGCCTCCACACTGAAAAGACCTACACCGTTCGTTGCCTGGGCGCGCCCGCAGGCTCGCCCATGATGGATGGCCCCGCGTTCCCCAAACCGGTGCCGCGCCTCAAGGACCCACGGCTCAGCGTTCCCGCTGGTGCAGTGGCCGTAGCCGGGCGACAAGCTGTCATCGCTCCGGCGGTGGCCCCCGGAGGCTGGTGCGTCATTGGACAGACCCCGCTGTCAGTCCTGAACATCCGTCGTGAACCGTTGGTCCCCTACAAGCCGGGCGACATCCTGCGGTTCCGGCAGATCCGCTCCGAGGACTTCAGCGACTTCGTGGGCATGGAACTGGAGCCCCTGCCATGAGCGGCGAAATCCTGATCCAGCAGCCCGGCAATTCGGTTGTCACGGACCTTGGAAGGACCCGCGGCCCCCGTTTCGGACTTCCCGTCAACGGTGCCCTGGACCAGTACTCGGCCCGTGCCGCCAACATCCTGGCCGGCAACCTGGACAACCATCCCTTGGTAGAGATCACCGCCCTCGACTTCCGGATGAAGGCCACCACCGACATCCTGATCGCCGTCACTGGTGCTCCGCTCACGCTCACCATTGGTGGGCGCCCCTCCAGCCAGTGGGAACCCGTCTCGGTCCGTGCAGGTGAAACAGTGTCCATCCGGGGGATCCACCACGGCCTCCGCGCGTACCTGGCCGTCCACGGCTCGATCGAGGCAGAAACACTGCTGGGCAGCGTCGCCCCGGACACCGTGGTGGGCTTCGGGCTTCAGCTCAAAGAAGGGACCAGCCTCCTGGCCCGCAAGAGTGTTGGCCCCGTTCGTCAGCCGTATTTTGATCTTCCGCTCTTCCGGCTGGGCCTTGAACGGCCCCGCATGGACTCAGACTTGTTGGTCGACGTGACCGACGGGCCGGACGTCGCCGAGTTTGGTGAATCCGGCGAGTTGCTCTTTACCTCGGAATACTCCGTCAGTGGCCGCAGCAACCACATCGGTTTGCGGCTCGGCGGGGAACTTCCGGAAAGAACCTCAAGCGGCGAAGTCCTTTCCCGCGGAGTGCCAGTGGGCGCCGTCGAGGTTCCTTCAAGGGAAGAGCTGCTGGTACTGCACCGGGGCCGCGGCGTCACCGCCGGGTATCCCGTACTCGCAGTAGTTACCAGCACCGGACTGGATGTCCTGGCCCAAGCGAGGCCAGGGGACAAAGTCCGTTTTCGGAAAACCACAGTGGCAGAAGCAACTGCCACCCACAGGCGCTCGCGGGCCCAACTTGAAACCCTCCGCGAATCCGTCAACACCGTCTTCGGACTCCTCGGCATCGGATGCCGTCCCCAGTGGCAGGACCTACCAGTTGCGGCATGCAGCTAATAACCCTGTCGTCAGACCAGTAGGCGTTGCTACGCTCATCCCAGTAAGGAAAAGTCATGACCGCAAGCACCAACGCTGCGCCAGTGCAGCATGAGCGGCTCACCAGCCGCCAAACCCGCAAGGTTGTCACCGCAGGTTGTGTTGGCATCTTCGTGGAACTGTACGACAACGGCATTTTCGCCTTCATGGCGGGAACACTGGCCCTCGTCTTCCTCGCGCCGGGCAACCCGGACAACGCACTGCTCTTCGTGTTCGCCGGTTACGCGGTGTCGTTCTTCGTCCGCCCGCTTGGCGCTGTGGTGTGTGGGTACCTTGGAGACCGGATCGGCAGGCAAAAGCTTCTCGTCTTTGTCATCCTCCTGATCAGTGTGGCCACTGCCGGTATCGGCCTGCTGCCTCCCTATGCGGCCATCGGCGTCGCGGCGCCCATCCTCTTGGTCCTCCTGCGCCTCCTGCAAGGCTTCTCCGTTGGTGGCGAGGCTGCCGGCGCCATGACCTTCCTCGCTGAGCACGCCCCGGAGGGCAAGCGCGGCATCATCACCTCCTACGCACAGATCGCCTCCTTCGCAGCTCTGCTTACCGGCACTTTGGTGGCCTTCTCCATGTCTCCCTGGCTCACCCAGGCAGCCATCGACGGCGGAGGGTTCGGTTCGTTCGCATGGCGCATCCCGTTCCTGGTCGCCATCCCCATGGGCATCATCGGCTGGTACATCCGCAAGGCCATCAGCGACACCCCCAACTTCGAGAGGCTGAAGGAAGAGGGCGGTCTCTCCAAGAACCCGCTCAAGGAAGCCTTCCAGTCCAAGGAGCACCGCCGCGCAATGCTCCTGGCCCTCTTCATCCCGCTGATGAACGGCTCCGGCTACTACGTCCTGTTCTCCTACATGCCCACGTTCCTCAAGGGCAAGCAACTGAACTTCACCATCGGTGAAGCCCTCCTGGTCACCGCCTGCAGCCTGGTTGTCATCTGCATCGCCATCCCGTTCATGGGAGCCCTGTCCGACCGCGTCGGTCGCAAGAAGGTCATCGCCGGCTCGGCCATCGCCATGGCAGTCCTTGGAATCCCGTCCTACGCCCTGATTGCCACCGGCGAGATGGGCCTGGCCATCCTGGGCGCCTGCATCATGGCCATCGTCTTCGCCGGCCACACCGCCGTCATCCACATCCTGATCGTCGAACTGTTCCCCACCCGTGTCCGCTACTCCGCTTACGGCCTCGGCTACAACATCTCTTCGGCCCTCTTTGGCGGCACGGCACCGCTGCTGATGACCTGGCTGATCGGCAGCACCGGCAACATCTACATGCCGGCCTTCTACGCAGTCATTACCGCGCTCGGCACGCTCATCGCGGTCAGCACGGTCAAGGACCGCGCCCACGAACCGCTGCGCGACGCCTAGCCCTACCCACACAGTGAAGTGCGCCGGGCTTCCGGGCTCGGCGCACTGAGCCCCACCGATTCCCCACCTTTTGGAGAACCCAATGTCCTTTTCTGACTACACCACCGCCCTCGTCACCGGAGCTTCCACCGGTATGGGTGCAGCCATTGCCGAACGGCTTGCCAAGCGCGGCCTGACCGTACATGCCATGGCCCGCAACGAGGAACGCCTCGCCGAACTGGCCGACCGCACCGGAGCCATCCCGCACGTCGTGGACCTGACCGACACAGCCGCGCTGGCCGCCGTCGTGAGCGACCTCAAGGTGGACGTCCTGGTGAACTGTGCCGGAGTTTCCCGGCCGGGCAACATCCTGGACTCGTCCGAAGAGGACATCGACGAGCTGGTGGACGTGAACCTTCGTGGCCTGCTGCAGCTCACCCGTCTGGTCCTGCCGGGCATGGTGGAGCGCGACCTCGGCCACGTCATCAACATCAGCTCCATCGCCGGTGTCTACAACTTCTACGGCCACACGGTTTACCACGCCACCAAAGCGGCCGTGCACCAGATCTCCCGCCAACTCCGGAACGACACCGTGGGCAAGCGCATCCGCGTGACCGAGATCTGCCCGGGCCGGGTGGAGACAGAGATCTTCGGCCGCAACCTGGGCGGCACGCCCGAGGCCATGGAAGAAGCCTGGCAGACCTACTACGAGGGCTATGAGTCGCTCACGACCGACGACATCGTGAACGCCCTGGACTACGCCATCGAAACGCCGCGCCACGTGAACGTGGGCATGCTTGAACTCATGCCGACGTTCCAAGTTCCTGGTGGCCTGACGTTCGACCGCCGCTGACTGTCCCGATTCAGCAGCCCTAAGGTTCCGGTGGCATCACTCCCGTCACCGGAAATACAAGCTGGCGGCCGCTCTCCCGCGGCCGCCAGCACCCGTTTAACCGCTGTTTTACGAGTGAAAGTCACAGCTGATGAGAAGGGCATTGTGCCTCGCCGACAGGAGAGACTGGGACGCCGAGGACTTCGATAACCTCGACGAATACCGGCAGGAGCCGCGGAGGCAGCAGCTGATCTGCATGGCCTGCGGGGGCAAGGCAATGTTCCGCACCGCCGGGCCTGGCCGTAAAGCGACGTTCAGCGCACGGCATACCGACGACTGCTGCCTGAACTCCCGCACATGGACCGTGTTCCGGTACCTGCAGTAGCGGCCAGCGCCCGACGGCGGGTGGTTCAGTCTTCGTCGAGCGTCTCTGTCAGGTGGTGCGTGGGGATGCGGTCGCGGTCATACGTGATTTCCGTATAGCCGTGCGGCTGCGGACGGCCATCCGCGCCAAGGTTCACGAACACGATCTCCTCGATGGTCAGGATCGCCTGCCGCGTGATCATGTTGCGGACTTCCGCGCGCATGGTCAGCGACGTGCGTCCGAAGCGTTTCGCAGTCAGCCCCATCTCGATCAGGTCGCCCTGGACTGCTGAGCTCACAAAGTTGATTTCGGAGATGTACTTGGTGACTGCGCGGCCGTTGCCCAGTTGAAGGATGGCGTAGATCGCGGCCTCTTCATCGATCCACTTCAGCAGGCTCCCACCGAAAAGCGTGCCGTTGGCATTGAGGTCCTCGGGCCGCACCCATTTACGGGTGCGGAAGGTGATGTCTGCTTTTTCCATAATCCGAGATTATCGAACTGACGCGGCCTCCGCTTGATGTTGCGCATGGGTTCCGCAGCCCGCCAGGCCATCGCGGTGCTAAGCCATCGCCGTGTGCGAAGCACTGTGGGAGTCCAGGCGCTTGGAGTAGCAGTACGATTCGTCGACGCCCACATACGGGCCGAAGTTCGGCACGGAGGCGAAGCCGGCACTTTCGTAGAAGCTTCGGCCATCCGACTGGGCTGACCCGGCCTCAGCTGCGATCACGCTGAATCCATGGGAGTGGGCTTGGGCTTCGAGCGCCGCCAGGATGGAGCTCGCTACTCCTGACCCCCGGGCGTAGGGGACCACATACAGCCGCTTGATTTCGGCTGTCTTCTCATCGAGCATCCGCAGCCCGCCACATCCCAGTGGCTGTCCGGAGCATTTCTCGTAGGCAACAACGAAGACGGCCGTGTCTGCTTCCGATGGAGGAGGTCCGGGCTCATGATCCGTGCTGCCGAACCGCGCGTCGAGTTCGGCCTGCTGTGCTGCCCGGAGATCGGCGCCCACGGGGTTGGCCCACGTGACCTGCCGAATGTTGAGCCGTGGGTTGGTCTGCATTTGTGCCTCAATTCGCCGGGTTTCGTCGGAGGTGTCTATGCGTCTCAAGCCTACGGAGCGGTGGTTACCGTGGTGTTTCCTGCGCGTAAGCGTCGGGAGAAATGCTGGCTGCCTCTGCGTTGTGGGGCTAAAGCGCTTCACCCGTGGGGTCATCTGCGGTTTGGTCTGCCAGGGCCATGCCGCCCACAGGGATCTGGTCCCAGTGCAGCACCTTCCAGCCATTTCGTGGGTCGCCTTCGAGAGCCACGATTCCGGTGTTCGGGAGCTGGTGGGTTTCGGCAAAAACGGTGTCGATGTCCGTCGCCCTCCGACCCGCCCAGCAGCGGATCGCCGCTCCGTGGCTGACGATCGCGGCCGTCTCGTGTCCCGCGGCCGCAACGAGCTCCACGGAAGCATCGAAGCGGGCGAAGAAGTCGTGCCCGTTGAAGGCGCCTGGCATCCGGACGTCGAGGTCTCCGTCCGTCCATGAGAACACGGTGCTCATGTACCGCAGGTGGGACTCGTGGTCAGTCTTTTTCTCCAGCGCGCCGGCTTCGATCTCATGGACGCCGTCCAGGATTGTCGGTTCCAAGCCCGTGGCTTTGGCCAAAGGAGCGACCGTTCGCTGGGTGCGCAGCAGCGTCGACGTATAGAGGGTCTGGATGCCTTCGTCGGCCAGGGCTTCGGGCAGGGCTGCCGCCTGACGCTCGCCGAGTTCGGTCAGCCCCGGTCCGGGGAACGCCGTGTCCAACTGGCCCGCTACGTTGCCGGGTGTCTGTCCGTGCCTGATCAACAGGAGCTTCATGGTTGCTCCGCTCCTTTACGTCGTAGCTGTTCGGGCACGGAGGCGCTGCGCTCCTGCCCAGTTGCTTCCAGCCAATCAGTCGCCGCATGCCGTGCACAGCCCGACACGCCGTGTCCCGAAGCTCCAGACAGGATGCTTGGCAGAGCAGCGCGGAAAGAACCCGCCTCCGCTCACCAGCCGAAACGCCGACGGCGGGCCGAGGCATCCAGCCCCGGCCCGCCGTCGTCGAACGTTCTGAATTACTGCAGGTGATCCACGAGCTTGTCAGCGATGCCCGTGTACTTACCCGGGGTCAAAGCGAGCAGGCGAGCTTCGGCGTCAGCGGAGAGGCCGAGGCCCTGCACGAATTCCTGCATGCGGGCGCCGTCTACGCGCTGGCCGCGCGTGAGGTCCTTGAGGCGTTCGTACGGGTTTTCCATGCCTTCGACACCGGCGATTGCCTCGGCGCGCATGACCATCTGGATGGCTTCGCCCAATACTTCCCAGTTGGTGTCGAGGTCGCCGGCGAGGACTTCCTCGGCGACATCAAGGGCTTTCAGGCCCTTGGCGACATTGGAAATGGCCAACAGCGAGTGGCCGAAGGCGACGCCGATGTTGCGCTGCGAGGAGGAATCCGTCAGGTCGCGCTGCCAGCGGGAGGTGACCAGCGTGGCGCCCAGGGTATCCAGGAGGCCGTTGGAGATCTCAAGGTTGGCCTCCGCGTTTTCAAAGCGGATGGGGTTGACCTTGTGCGGCATGGTGGAAGAACCCGTGGCGCCGGCAACCGGAATCTGGCGGAAGTATCCGATGGAGATGTAACTCCAGATGTCCGTGCAGACGTTGTGCAGGATGCGGTTGAAGCGCGCGATGTCGGCGTAGAGCTCGGCCTGCCAGTCGTGGCTTTCGATCTGCGTGGTGAGCGGGTTCCACGTGAGGCCCAGGCCTTCCACGAACGTCTTGGCGACGGCTTCCCAGTCAGCGCTCGGCACGGACGCTACGTGCGCTGCGTAGGTGCCCGTGGCGCCGTTGATCTTGCCCAGGAATTCGGTCTTGGCGATACGTGCCAGCTGGCGGTTAAGGCGGTGCGCGATGACAGCCAGTTCCTTGCCGAGCGTGGTGGGGGTGGCGGGCTGGCCGTGCGTGCGGGAGAGCATCGGTACAGAGCGGTTTTCTTCCGCCATGGCTTCGATCTGCTGGACGAGGGCAGCGGCGTTGGGAAGCCACACGTCCTCGACAGCACCCTTGATGCCTACGGCGTAGGAGAGGTTGTTGATGTCCTCTGACGTGCAGCCGAAGTGCACCATGGCCGTCAGGTTCTCGATGCCAATGGCCGGCAGGCGACGGCCGATGTAGTACTCAACAGCCTTGACGTCGTGGACCGTGACGGCTTCGATCTCGGCGAGTTCGTTGACCGATGCGGCATTGAAATCGGTGACGATGGCTCGCAGCTGTGCGATTTGCTCATCGGACAGCGGGCCGGCGCCGGGCAGGACGGACTGGCTGGTCAGGTGGATGAGCCACTCGACTTCAACGTGAACGCGATCGCGGTTGAGGGCAGCCTCGGACAAGTAGTCCACGAGGGGTGCGACGGCGGCACGGTAGCGGCCGTCGAGGGCGCCAAGGGCGAGAGGTTCGGAAGCGAGGGACACGCGAGGGGATTCAGCCATGGTGCCTATTCTTTCATGTTCCGCCATGGTGCCCGAGTCGGTGACGGCCGCTATGTGGACGACCCGCTGGTTATCCACATACGCGACGGCCGCGCTTCCGCTGCGCTCTGCCGCTCCGTAGCGTCGAGCCTACCGATCAGCAGAACAATCGATGGAGTACCCGGACATGAGCGTCGGCTTGATGCCTGCAGCCAACCCGCCCACTTTCGACCCCCTGGAGTGTGCTTCCCGAAGCCATGAAGTTCAGCGGCTCGCTTGGCGCATCAAAACGTGCGTGGACCAAGCGGACACCGTCCTTGCAACCCTGCGGCGGGCGCAGATGGACCACTGGCTCTCGCCCGCGGGACGTGCCTACCGGACCACTATCGCCTTGCACGCTTCGGCGCTGATGCGTGCCCGGGAGTCGTTGGATTCCGCAGTTGCCGTGGTGCTCCGTCACTCCCAAAGCGTGTCCGTCACGGGCAAGAGGGGTCCCTGATGTCCGACGCAGCTCCTGTTGGCGCCGGCGAAGCGCCCCTGCCGCTGCCCCCGGCTCCGGACGGGATCCTGGCGATCCGGGGTGGGGTCGCAGGGATGTCGTTCCAGCTTGAGGAACTGCTGAGGGGCGCCAGCGTCCTTGATGACGCGGTCCAGCAACTCCTGGATGTCGAGGCAGAAGCACGTCGGGTTCAGGATGAGTTGGAACCGTTCCTCTACGACTCCTACGAGACTGGCTGCAACGCCATCAATGCGGTGGCAGAGAGCCGGAAGGAAGTGGGGCGCGTGCGCCAGGAGTTGGTGGACGTCAGCGCAAGCGTGCGGGCCAGCCACCGGGACTATGTGGAGACGGAGGCCAAAAACGTTCTTCCGCGGGTCCTGACTCTGGACGAGATGAGGTTGACCACGTCGATTTTGCCCCCGAGCCGCGAAGTCGCGCACAATCTCGCCACCATGGTCCTTCCCTTCTGGGCGGGTTCACGCGGCGTCATTCGAGGCATTCTGGAATCGCCACTACGTCCGGAAATGCGGCCAAGACCGGTGAGTATCGGGAAGACCAACGAATCGGTTGAGTACGTGGAACCCTCCATGGGAGAAAGCCTGCGGCGTCTCGAGAGGCTGCATGCCCGGAACGACGGCGAAATTGAGGTCATTCACTTCGATAACAACGGATCGTCCTCATGGATGGTCCTCATTCCGGGAACCCAACCCTCGTCACCCACGACAAATCCCCTTGACATCCAAGGAATCGGCGAGGCGCTGGGCTACGACTCGGAAGAGGTCGTGCCTGCCGTTGGCCAAGCGCTCCATGAGGCGGGTGCTGCGGCCGGGGATCCAGTGGTGGCAGTGGGGCATAGCCAGGGCGGCGTTCACGCCATGAATCTCAGTCGGAACAAGGCTTTCCTCAAGGAGTTCGACCTTAAGTACGTGCTGACCGCTGGAGCTCCTGTCGGTGGCATCACAGCGGAGCCCGGCATCAGTTCACTCCACTTGGAACACGTTCAGGACTGGGTCCCGGGAGCCGATGGCCGGATAAATCCCGACACAAAGGACAGGGTGACTGTGACCCTGACCGACGAGGTCAGGACACCCGAGGGGGAAGACCCTGGCCTGGGGCCGGGACATGACCAGGGGAACTACGCGGCAGGAGCAGAGCTGGTAGAGGCGAGCCAGGACGAGTCGCTGGCCGCTTCGACTTCCGTGTTCGCGGGCGTTGTGGGTGCGGGCGGGATGGCCAAGGTGACGCGGTTCAAGCTGGAAAGGGCGCCCACGCCAGTCCGGCTGTCCGCGGTGCAGCCTGATTCACTTCCAACGGTCCGGGACACGAAGAAGGGCGCTGGGACTCGGTAGTGCTTCAAGCTGCGGAGGACGAATGCCTGCTGCTAGCGCTTGCGGGCGCCAGGGATGAGTCCAGCCACCATCGAAATAATGCTGATGATGATCGAGGCCAGGATGGCCGTCCAGAAGAAGGAGTCCAGGGTGAGGTGGACCGGTGTGAATGTACTCAGCCATGCGGTCAGGTACAGCATCGCGGCGTTGATGACGATCGTGAAAAGGCCAAGCGTCAGGATGGTCACCGGGAGCGACAGCAGCCTGACCAAGGGGCGGACGAAGGCGTTCACTACACCGAAGATCAGCCCGATGAAGAGGTACGCGAGAACTATGCCGGCAGTGTCTGCGCCTTGGGTGAGTCCCGCGTTGGTGGCGGCCTTCTCGGTTGCCGTGGTGGTGATATCCATGCCTTGCAGCAGCCAAGTTGCCACCCAGAGGGCAAGCCCGTTAATCAGGACGCGAATGATGAATGAACCCATGGCCCCATGGTTTCACACGGACCTGTTAATCGGCTCAGCATTAGCCCTCAGCAGGCAAGTAGGCTTGAAGCCATGACTACTACTGACAACGCACCGGAGGGCGTACTCCCTCGTCCGGTCGTGGACAGGCTCCCCAAGTACGCGGCAGGTAAACCCCCTGTTGCGATCGAGGGCCTCACCAGCTACAAATTGTCGTCCAACGAGAACCCGCTGCCTCCGATTCCTGCAGTGTTGCAGGCAATCGCTGACCAGTCCGATATCAACCGCTACCCCGATCCCCTCGCTACCAAGCTGCGGAACTCGCTGGCCGGTTTCCTGGATGTCCCCGCTGACGATGTCGTCACCGGTGCGGGCAGCCTCGGAGCCCTGAACCAGATCCTCGCAACGTTCGCCGGGCAGAACGACGACGGCAAGCAGGACGAGGTTATCTACGCCTGGCGTTCTTTCGAGGCATACCCCATCTGCGTCGGTCTCGCCGGTGCAGCCAGTGTCCAAATCCCTTTGCTGGCTGACGGACGCCACGATCTTGAGACCATGGCGTCGGCCGTCACGGTGCGCACCAAGGTCATCCTCCTGTGCACCCCAAACAACCCCACCGGTCCAATCCTGACGGCAGAGGAAACGGAGCGCTTCATCCAATCGGTACCGCCCAACGTGGTGGTGGTCATTGATGAGGCGTACCAGGAATTCGTGCGGGATGCGGACGCGGTGGATGGGATCAAGCTTTACCGCAACTATCCCAATGTCGTGGTTCTGCGGACCTTCTCCAAGGCCCATGGCTTGGCCGGTTTGCGGGTTGGGTACAGTGTCTCCGGGCCCTTGCTCACCCAGCACCTGAGGGTCACGGCCACTCCCTTTGCCGTTTCCCAAATAGCGGAACGCGCCGCCGTTACCTCTATCGAGAATTTCGATCAGGTTGTGGAAAGGGTACAAAGCCTGGTGAATGAGCGGGATCGGGTTACTGCTGGCCTGCGGGAACTTGGTTGGTTTGTTCCCGAAGCCCAGGGCAACTTTGTTTGGCTGAATCTCGGCGAGCACAGTGGCGAGTTTGCGGCGCTGGCAGCTGAGCAGGCCTTGTCCGTGCGGGCATTCGCAAACGAAGGTGTCAGGGTGAGTATCGGAGAGGTCGAGGCCAACAGCCGATTCTTGAAACTCTGTGCAGGTTATACAAATGCACCGCTGGGTTCCTAGCGGTTAACAAATGCGCCAACATTACTTACTGCCGATAAAGTAAGGGACGAAAGCCAAAAGTATGCCCGTTCCGGAATGCATTCCGGAACGGGCATATATCCCAGCGACAGACATTGCCCGGCGCTCCCGCCGCGGCAAGCAAGGAGACGGAATGGGCTCGACACAACTGCCCCCCGGGACGGAAGAAACTCTCGCGGCAACCTCCGCGGCAGCAGCCGCGCCAGGCGAACCGGTGGAAATGGTTCAGTTGCTAGGCCCCGACGGAAAGCTGGGTACCGACCCCGTCTTCTCGGACTACGCCAAGCGGATCGACCCTGAGAAGCTGCGTGTTTTCTACACGGACATGGCCAGGATCCGTCGGTTCGACCAAGAAGCCACTGCCCTGCAACGCCAGGGTGAGCTGGCACTGTGGGTCCCGCTGACCGGCCAGGAGGCTGCTCAGATCGGGTCCGGCCATGCAAGCCAACCCCAGGACTACATCTTCCCCACCTACCGCGAACACGGTGTCGCGCTGGTCCGCAACGTGGACCTCGCCGAGCTGCTCAAGCAGTTCCGCGGTGTGTCCAACGGTGGCTGGGACCCCCGCGAGAACAACTTCCACCTTTACACTTTGGTCCTCGCGGCGCAGACACTCCACGCAGTGGGTTATGCCATGGGTATCCAGCGGGACCAGAAGCTCGCGGCCGCCACGGACTCGAACGACCCCAAGGCCGCCGTCATTGCCTACTTCGGCGATGGCGCCAGCTCCGAAGGCGATGTCCACGAATCCATGGTTTTCGCTGCGTCCTACGACGCACCGGTGGTGTTCTTCTGCCAGAACAACCACTGGGCCATCTCGGTGCCCACCGAAGTGCAGACGAAGGTTCCACTGGCCAATCGTGCAAAAGGGTACGGGTTCCCCGGAATCCGGGTGGACGGCAATGATGTCATCGCCGTCCACGCCGTCACCGAGTGGGCCTTGGAGCATGCGCGCGAGGGTCGCGGGCCGGTGCTGATCGAGGCCTACACCTACCGGGTGGGCGCGCACACCACCGCCGACGACCCCACCAAGTACAGGGAGTCTGCCGAGGAAGCTGCCTGGCGCGAAAAGGATCCGCTGGACCGCTTGGAGAAATACCTGCGCGCCGAGGGGCTTGCAGACGAGGCCTTCTTCGACCAAGTGAAGGCCGACGGCGATGAGCTGGCCAAGTACGTCCGCAGCACCACGCATGGCCTTGAAGTTCCGGACATCCGGGATGCCTTCGCCAGCGTCTACGCGGAACAACACCCGCTGATAGCGGAGGAACTGGCCTGGTTCGAGGAATATTCGGCAGGCTTCGAAAGCGACGAGGAGACAGCTAACTGATGGCAACCATGACCATTGCGAAGGCCATCAATGAGGGTCTCCGCGCATCACTGACGAGCAATCCCAAGTCCCTGCTCATGGGTGAGGACATCGGACACCTGGGCGGCGTTTACCGTGTCACCGACGGCCTCATCAAGGAGTTCGGCGACGAACGCGTCGTGGACACTCCGTTGGCAGAGTCGGGCATTGTTGGCACGGCAATCGGGCTGGCCCTGCGCGGGTACTCGCCGGTGTGCGAAATCCAGTTCGATGGTTTTGTCTATCCAGCCTTCAACCAGATCACCACGCAGCTGGCCAAGATCCACTCCCGCAGCCTCGGCAAGCTCACCGTTCCTGTGGTCATTCGCATTCCGTATGGCGGAGGCATCGGCTCGATCGAGCACCACTCGGAGTCCCCCGAAGCGCTGTTCGCCCACACCGCCGGCCTGCGCATCATCTCGCCTTCAAATGCCCACGATGCCTACTGGATGATCCAAAAGGCCATTGAGTGCCAGGATCCGGTGATCTTCTTCGAACCCAAGCGCCGCTACTGGCTCAAGGGCGAGGTGGATGTCGAGAACGCCGGCCTTTCGGAGGATCCGTTCAAGGCGCATGTTGTCCGTGAAGGTACCGACGCCACGATTGTGGCCTACGGACCGTTGGTGCCGGTTGCGCTTGCGGCCGCCAACGCGGCGACGGAGGACGGGCGAAGCATCGAGGTCATCGACCTCCGCTCCATCTCACCACTGGACTTCGACACCGTGGAAGCCTCGGTCAAGAAGACCGGGCGCTTGATCGTTGCCCATGAGGCCCCCACCTTTGGAGGTATTGGAGGCGAGATCGCAGCGCGTATCAGCGAGCGGGCGTTCCTTCACCTGGAAGCTCCCGTGATCCGTGTGGGCGGGTTCCATATGCCTTATCCCGTTGCCAAGGTGGAAGAGGATTACTTGCCGGACATCGACAAGATCCTCGAAGCGCTCGACCGTTCCCTGGCCTACTAAACCGCCCAGATCCTGCCGGGCTTCGCGGCCTGGTAACCGGAAATCGAGGACCACTGTGACTGTAAAGAAATTCAACCTGCCGGACGTTGGCGAAGGCCTGACCGAGGCCGAGGTAGTGGCTTGGAAGGTCAAGCCGGGCGACGTCGTTGCCATTAACGATGTCTTGTGCGAGATCGAGACGGCCAAGTCGCTCGTAGAGCTGCCCTCGCCCTTTGCGGGCACTGTCACGGAGCTGCTCGTCGAGGAAGGCATCACGGTTGAGGTCGGCACGGCGATCATCGCTGTTTCCGAAGGCCAGGAGGGTGAAGGGACGCCGGTTGCCCCTGAGTCACCGGCCGTCGAGATGCCCCTCTACGGCAAGCTCCCGGCCGACGACGACGATAACCGTCCGGCCGGCGGTCCGCTGGTAGGTTCAGGACCCAAGGCCGACGCCGTCAAACGCCGTGCGCGCAAGCGTCCGGCGGGCTCGGTTGAGGCAGCTGCCGTCGCCGAGAACGCCGAAGGCACGGTCCAGGACAACCAAGCCGTACTGGCCGCCAAAGCAGCCGAATCCCCGGCCTCGCATCGTACGACGCCGGCACGCGCCGCCGTCGAGCCCGTCGCCCCGGCGCCGGTCCTCCAGGCCCCGTCCACCCAGGTTCCTGCCCCACAACAGCAGACCCCGCAATCTTCTGTCGGGCAGACGGCAGCATCCCGCGGCGCAGCGATTACTGGCACCATCAGCGGCCTGGTCAACAAGGTTCTCGCCAAGCCTCCCGTGCGCAAGTTTGCCCGCGACCTCGGAATCGACCTCGCCGATGTGGTGGCAACGGGGCAGCGCGGCGAGGTGACCCGCGAAGACCTGGTGAGCTACCAGGCGCAGCGCGACGCCGAGCACGATCAGGCGGATTCTTTCTGGGGTGCGTCCAAGAAGCCGCAGGACCAGCGCGTGGAGCGCATGCCGGTCAAGGGCGTCCGCAAGGCCACGGCCAAGGCCATGGTGGATTCAGCCTTCTCGGCTCCCCACGTCAGCATTTTCGTGGATGTGGACGCCAGCCGCACCATGGAGTTCGTCAAGCGCCTCAAGGTTTCCCGCGACTTCGAAGGCATCAAGGTCTCGCCCCTGCTCATCCTGGCCAAGGCCGTGATCTGGGCTGCAGCCCGCAACCCCAGCGTCAACGCCACCTGGGTGGATGATGCCGACGGGAACGGAAACGCCGAGATCCAGGTCAAGCACTACATGAATCTGGGTATCGCCGCTGCAACCCCGCGAGGACTCATGGTCCCGAATATCAAGGACGCCCAAGACCTTTCGCTCAAGGAATTGGCCCTGGCGCTCAACGAGTTGGCCACCAAAGCCCGCGCGGGGAAGACGCAGCCTGCTGAGATGCAGGGCGGAAGCCTGACCATCACCAACATCGGCGCCCTGGGCATTGACACCGGAACACCCATCATCAACCCGGGCGAAGTTGCCATCATCGCGTTTGGAACCATCAAGCAGAAGCCCTGGGTTCTGGATGGCGAAGTTATTCCGCGGTGGATCACCACGCTTGGCGGCTCATTCGACCACCGCGTGGTGGACGGCGATCTGTCGGCGCGATTCATGGCAGACGTTGCGGCGATTCTCGAAGAACCGGCGCTGTTGCTTGACTGACCGGAAAGCTGCTGCCCCAACCTCTTCCGGATTGGAGGCAGCGCCGGAAACCGGCCACCTGCCTCCTCAGCTGGTGACGGGGCCCTGGCGCACGGTTGCCCGTGTGCTGACGGAAGTGTTCCAACCGCCAATTGTCGTGTTGGTGCTGTTATTGATCAGCCCTGCAATCGAACCGGGTTTCCCGGGGACAATGTGGTTCGGACTGCTTGCGGCCCTGTTCGTCTGTGTCCTGCCACTGGCGTACGTATTGGTGATGGTCAAATTGGGCAGGATCACGGACCACCATGTCAGCGACCGGCGCCAAAGGCCAGCGTTGCTGTTGATGGCCCTGGTGTCAGTGGTGGTCGGGCTGATGGTGTTGCAGCTGCTGGATGGACCGGCGAGCGTATCGGTGATGATCATCGCTCTCATCGGAGGCATCGCCGTCTTGGCGGTGGTGAGTGCCTTCTGGAAGATGAGCGGGCACGCGTCTGCCCTCGCTGCGGCCGCTGTCATTGTCGTTTCGATGTTTGGACCAGCCTGGCTGCCGGTGCTGCTCCTGGTACCTGCAGTGGGCTGGTCTCGTTTGGTCCTGCGTGCCCACACCCTGGGCCAAGTCATCGTGGGCTCGCTGTTCGGCGGAGTGGTGATCGCAGGACTGTGGTGGCTCCTGCGGGAGTGGATGCTCTAGGCACTGAGCCTTAAGGGGCACCGCCTCACCGGTCACCGCCTAAAGGGTCACCGTTCGCCCGTTCCGGACAACCCGCAGCGGGGCAGGCCTGTCCACCACCAACTCTGGGATTGAATTGGCTGCGAATTCCAGTCGATCATCGGACCCGGCGTCGGAGAAGCCGATCACCGCTGCCGATCCGACGAGTTCTGCCCCGGCGGTGGTAGCGATCCGGAAACAGCGTTCGAGTTCTGCATCGGTCAAGGCGCCGGTGCGGTAACCCAGAAGGTGTGCACGGTCCATCATGCTGCCCGTGCCGTAGGGTGACCAAGCATCGCGGACACCGTCTGATCCGAGGGCAACCTTGACCCCATGGCTCTCCATGAGATCCAGCGTGGGGACGGGATCTGCACCGAGGGCACATGTCGCCATCCACATCCCGGCCTCCGCCATTGCGTCCAGGGTGGCCCCAAGCTCCGGGTGGGCGGTGTCGCAGAGTGCGAAGGCGTGCCCGATCGTGACACGCCCCTGCATGCCCTCCGCCAAGGTACGCTGCGCGACCGCACGCAGCTGGGCCAGTCCTTCCGTGCCCCCATCGTGGACGTGGATGTCCAGGTCCCTGCCATGCTTGTTCGCGATTCCGAAGACGGCGTCCAGATGGCCGTGGAGGTCTCCGTCCAGCGTCGCAGGGTCGATGCCGCCCACCAGGTCGGCCCCTTCCGACAGTGCGGCCTCCATGAGGTCCCGCGTGCCGGGATTGCTCAGCAACCCGAATTGCGGGAAAGCCACGATCTGGACGTCGAGGTAAGGGGCCAGCCGCTCAGCAGCTGCCCTGACTCCGTGGATATTCTTGAGGCCGATTTGCGTGCCTACGTCCACGTGCGCCCGCATGGACATGGTCCCGTTGACAACGGCTTGCCTCATGAGTGAGTAGGCGCGCTCCTCAACATTATCGGGAAACGAAAGCTGCGCCTTCAGGTCGTTCCCGATGAGCTCCGCCAGCGTATGAGCATGTGGGCGGGACAACCACCGGCCGCCCCAGGTGGTCTTGTCCGGATGGATGTGTGCGTCCACGAACCCTGGCGTCAGCAAGGGAGGATGCCCTCCGGGCACGTGGCCATGAGCCTTCGCCGGCATTTCGGGTGCAGTCATTGAGGGTCCTCTCGTGAACCATTACGGTATACCAAAATCCATAAACGTTGAGTTCCAAGGAATGCTACACGGCGCCCATAGGCGCCTATGTCAGCATCAATCTCATTAGATTCTAGATTTGGCATACCAAAACCTGTACTTGAGCGCCGCTCTCGCCTAATCTAATGAACAACATTCATTTATGTGATGCGGATCGCATCGAGGAGAACGCCATGCACACCACCCCAACCAGCGCGCCGGAGGCTCCTGCATCAGGGCCTACCCTCAAGCGTGTCCTTGGCTTGCCGTCACTGGTCGCCTTCGGCCTGACCTCCATGGGCATTCTGTCCGTGGTGGCGGTGTACGGCGCCGGGACCGAGATCAGCGACGGGCATCTGCCGGCCGCCTACATGGCGGCCCTGATCGCAATGCTGTTCACGGCCCACAGTTACGGCCAGATGGCACGCCACGTTCCGGTGACCGGCGGCGCGTATGCGTACGCTTCCCGCGCCTTCGGCAAGCCGGTGGGCTTCCTTGTGGGGTGGGCCATGATGCTGGATTACGTATTCCTGCCCATGGTGAACTTCCTGCTGTTTGGCCTCTACCTCAACAGTTTGCTGCCCGGCATACCGCCTCAGCTGGCAGTCTTGGTGTGTCTTCTGGTGGTGGGGCTTTTCAGCGTGATCGGCGTTGCCTGGATCAAGAAGATGAACTTCGTGGTGGTGGCCGCATCGGTGCTGGTCATCCTTGTTTTCGTTGTTCTGGCAGTACTCAACGCCCCGGACCTTTCGGTCCAGAGCGTCATCCGTCCGCTGACCTTGGGCGACGGGGGCATAGCGCCGGTCATGGCCGCGGCGGCCATTGTCGCCTTCGCGTTCCTGGGATTCGACGGCGTCTCCACCTTGTCCGAGGAAACGAGAAACCCCAAAAGGGACGTGCCGCGCGGCATCATCCTGTCCACGCTCTTCGCCGGTTTGGGCTACACACTCTTTTCCGTGGCGGGAAGCGTCATTGCACCGGACTGGAGATCAATCGAAAACCTCGACGCTGCGGGCACGGAGCTCATGCAGCGTGCTGGCGGAGACGTGCTGATGGTGGTGTTCGTGGTGGTCAACCTCGCTGGCTTGGTTCTCTGCGGTACCGCAGCCCAGATGAGTGTCAGCCGCGTCATCTATGCAATGGGACGGGACCGAATCCTGCCCGGCGGACTCGCGAAACTCCAGCCCCGCTTCCGGACGCCGTACGTTGCCGCCTTGCTGGTATCGGCAATATCCCTGGTTGCCCTGTTCATTACATTGGAGCAAGCCGTGTACATGATCAACTTCGGGGCTTTGATCGCCTTCGCAGTGGTGAACCTGGCAACCATCAAGGTGCTGTTCTTCGAGCTGCGGAAGAGGGGAGCGAAGGGGACCCTGCGGAATCTGGTCCTGCCCCTGCTCGGGTTTGCGTCCATCGGATGGCTCTGGACGTCGCTCGCTTGGTTCACGTACCTGCTGGGAGCCGCGTGGCTTACCGTGGGCTTGGCGATCTTCTTCGTGCGCCGCCGGAAAGCGGGAGGTCACGTCGGACTGAACTTCGACGACGGCACGCGCGTCGATGGGGCCGCGCAGTCTCCCGAGGTGGCGGGCAGCCGCTAGAACGCCGGGTAACTGACCAGCAGCGCCTGAAGTTCCGTCGTCGACATGTTGTTGGCCATTTCAACGCTGATGCCCATGGCAATGGCGGCCACAGTGACCATGGCAACGCAGGCCACGGAGAGGAAACGCCAGTCCTTGCGGAAGACGCTGCCGAAGGTCTCGGGCATCTCGAGGCTGGGGGAGATCATGTTGGGGGCGCTGTCCCAGGAGCCGTCATCCAGCATCGCGATGATGCGATCGTTGCTGCGGTCGTACCGCATGGTGCTGATGTTGTTGCCGTGGCGGGCAAGGAGGATGTCGTGGCCCACGCGTTGGCGCGGCTGCAAGGTAAGCAAGAAATTTCCCCTGAAATCGAGAAGTGGATGGTGGCGCACGCCATTGGGGGCATCTCGATTTTATAACGGTTGGGATTGAAGGCGGTCCCAAAATACGCCAAACGCCGGGTGAGTCTCCCCACCCGGCGGAGTGATTCAACTCTCTTTACGGCTGGTCGGTCTTGGCAATGTAGACATCGCAAGGGGCGGTGTGGGCAACGGTGTTGGCCACACTGCCCAGCACCCGGCCCAGGCCTTGCATGCGACGGTTGCCTACGACGATCAGGCGCGCGTCCTGCATTTCTGCTTCCTTAACCAAGGCTTCGCCCGGCTTGCCGCGGGCAGCTGAGTAGGTGACTTCCAAGCGGTCATCCGTCAGCCGTTCAGCCACGGTGCGGGCCACTGCTTCAGCTTCGGCGGCGTCGGAAACGATCCACTTATCGGTGCCGATCTCGACCACCTCAGTGCGGTTGCTGTCGAAAGCACTGACCACGCGCAGGTTGGCTCCGAGGCCAATCGCCAGTTGCTGGGCAGCCTGGGCTGCCCTCATCGCCGTCTCGCTGCCGTCTACTCCGACAATCACAACTCCGGTCATTGTGCTGCTCCTTCATTGGTGGCTGTGATGGCTTCTGCCAAAACTGGTGCCAAGCGGCGGACGCCTTCGGCAATCGTATCCGGGGGAACGGCACTAAACGCGAGGCGGAGCTTGTTTGAGGGTCCGTCAGCGGGGGAGAATGCCGCGCCGGGGATGAAGACCACACCGGCGTCGATGGCTTTCGCGAGCAGCGGGTAGGTGTCTACTCCTTCGGGCAGGGTGACCCACACGAAGAACCCGCCATCCGGCCGCGTCCAGGTCAGGCCGTCCGGCATGTACGCGTCCAGAGCGGAGAGCAGTGCCTTGCAGCGTTCTGCATAGAGCTCACGGTAGGTGTCGATCTGGCCTTGCCAGTCGTACTCGCGGAGATATGCCGAGACGAGCATTTGGTTCAGCGGCGGCGGGCAGAGCGTCACGGCCTCGGATGCGAGGTAGAAACGCCGCTGCAAGTGGGCCGGAACAAGTGCCCAGCCGATCCGGAGCCCGGGTGCGAAGATCTTGGAGAAGGAGCCAAGATAGATCACATCGTCCGGGTTGGCCGCGCGCATGGGGGCGATCGGGCGGCCGTCGAAGCGCAGGAGTCCGTACGGGTTATCCTCCAGGACAATAATATTCGCGTCGCGGCATATATCTACGATCCGCTGCCTGCGGTCCTCCGCCAGCGTGATTCCGGAGGGATTGTTGAAGTTGGGGATGGTGTAGAGGAACTTGATGTTCCTGCCCTCTGACTGGAGCGCCGCGATCCGGGCCTCCAGAAGCTCCGGCACCAGGCCGTCGTCGTCCATTTCGATCGGTTCCACCTGTACCTGGTACGCCTCGAACGTATTCAGGGCGCCTACGTAGGTGGGGTTCTCCACCAGGACAACGTCCCCAGGGTTGCAGAAGACCTTGGTGGCCACGTCCTGGGCCGACTGGGACCCGGCAGTGATCACCACATTCTCGGGAAGGGCATCGGTGATTCCCTCGGCGGCCATGATGTCGCAGATCTGCCTGCGGAGCTCTTCGGTGCCCTGGCCGCCGCCGTACTGCAGGGCAGTCATTCCCTCTTCAGCGATGATGCGGGCGGCGGTCTGGCCGAGTTTGTCCAGCGGCAGCGACTGCAGATACGGGTTGCCGCCTGCGAGCGATACAAGGCCTGGCCGCATCGAGATGTCGAAGACGTCGCGGACAGCGGATTGCTTGATATTGGCGGCCCGCTCGGAGAAAAGTTCCTCGTGCGGGTGGGCGGCCGTGGCGGCCCGCTCAATGGCGTCGATGGCTTCAGCGGGCAACGTTGCGCCGGCATCCAATGTTTCGTGGGTCACAGTCACAGGATACTCCTCGATGTTGCTAATGAGGCAACAGTTGTTTTCGAATCTGTCCCAGTTTCGCAGGTCACGCTTTACGCCGCGATCCGGAAGGGCTGGAATGTAGCTATGACAGCGCACCGGGGATCCGTGACCAAGGCCGAACAGTTCCACAAACTCCACGACGCCGGGCCTACGCCCCTGGTGCTCGTGAATGTATGGGACGCGGCTTCCGCCCGCGTGGTCCAGGATGCAGGGGCAACGGCGATTGCTACCTCAAGTTCGGCCGTCTCCTGGAGCCTGGGGTTCCGGGATGGGGATCACGTGCCGTGGGGGTTGGCGATGGCAGCCTTGGGGCGGGTGGTCGGCGCCACCACTCTGCCCGTGACCGCGGATATCGAGACCGGGTACGGGCGGACCGACGACGAGCTCCGGGCCACCGTCCATGCCGTCCTGGACGCGGGCGCTGTTGGGATCAATATTGAAGACTCCGGCGCCGAACCGCTCACCGGGATCGGCGAACAGTCGCGCAGGATTGCCCTCATCCGCGCCGCGGCCGATGATCGCGGGATCCCGCTGTTCATCAATGCACGCACGGACACTTACCTCTCCGGCCGCTTCCCGGACGCTGCATATGACGAGACGCTGCGGCGTGCCGAGTCTTACCTCACTGCCGGCGCTGACGGAGTTTTCGTGCCCGGAGTCGTGGATCTGCATGTCCTCCACGAGTTGTCCAACCGGATTCCGGCGCCACTCAACGCGTTGGCGGGTGTGGGTGCCCCGTCGCCGCTTGAACTGCACGACGCCGGCGTGCGTCGCGTCAGCATCGGAGGCAGCACCGCCAAAGCGGCCTACGCCAAGGTTGCGCGGGTAGCCAAGGAGATCCTCGGGGACGGCAACTGGGCCGGCCTCGCCGGCACGCGGAGTCACGACGAGATGGACGCCCTCTTCGCAGAGGGGCCCAAATACAGCCTCTGAAGCGGCGGAAGGTACGACGGCGGCACCCGCCTTTATTGTCGGACCCCGCCGGTAGCTTTGGTCATGTGGAAGACGAGGGGAGGCTCCATGGCACGGCGTAGTGTGCAGTTCTGGCGCATGGAACAGCTGAACGGTGACGAGCTCAGCCGTCCATTTCCAGCGCGACGGGTGGCAGAGGTCCTGAAGAAAGCCCAGGATGCGGCGACGGACCGGCATTTCACCAGCGTGGACGGAACGGTGTTGCTCGCCCAGGCAGTGGCATCTTCGCCGCATCCCGTGATTCTGCTTGACCGGGTCCGGGACACCAACCTGCCCAGTGTCGGTGACGCCCTTGGTCGACGGAAACCCCTGCCACTGGCTCCGGGCGACCACCTGCTGGAGACCACGTATTTCGCGTTCCTGAAGAGGAACGTCATCGCGGTACTCACCAGCGGCAACGGTCCCCGGGCCTCACGGATGGCGGAGTACCTTGGCGGAATGCTGGGACTGGAACCAAGCCTTGTTCCGGTGGTGAGGGAGGACATCGAGGAAATCCTCACCCGGCTTGAAGTGAGCCGTTTCGAGTTCGCCCTTCCAGCAGAGCGCCTGTCGGGGAAGCTGATGGAAGGCGAATGGGCCGACGTCCTGGACAGTGCCTCCCGCCTCATGAACGAGGGAACGTTTCGCATTTCCCTCAGCGTTGGCCGGTCCGGAAAGGCGGAGGACAAGCAGCGGATCCGGGACCGCATTCAACAACTCATCGACCTCTTCCGCAGGGCAGGGTCCGTGGAGCACTTTGACTACGTCGTGGCGGAGGGCAAGGACTCGCTGACCGGCGATCGTGAGGTGGTGGATTTGCTCAAGGAGCGGTTCATTTCGCATATCGAGGTTGACCCGGACGTATTCAACGATCCGCAGAAGTCGGTGGCCGAGGCCATCGCCATCCTCAACAAGCAGGCCAGGGACAACGAGGAATTTTTCGCGAGGACCTTGCCGGACGTCAAAGGCTCGGCTGACGCCAGCCTGGTACCGGACATCGTCGCGGGCGGAATGGCCGCCGTGCGGGAAGCACTAGTGGCCGCCACAAGGCGTGATGAGGAAGCCCAGGGCGGTGCGGGACATGAGCTTGTACGAGGTTGATCTCCAGCACACAGGGCGTCGCCGGACCCTGTGGCGCTGGTTCCTGCTGCACCCCACAGCCGACTTCCTTTGGGCGGTTCTCGCTGTTGTGATCTGGCTGGGGATCGGGTTGTTGGCGCGTCAGCCGCTGATGCTGGAAGGTGTTGATGCCGGAGCCCGGCGAACCCTCTTCCAGACTCTGGCCACCTTGGCCGGTGCCACGGCAGGGTTGACCCTCACGAGTGTTTCCATGCTCATTAACGTGCTCGGCAAGAAGGCAGCGCCGGGCCAGCGGGAACTACCGTTGGAGAAGCTGTCAGCAGCCCACCGCCGCCAGATCGGTGAGGTATTCCTGTTCGCCATCCCGGGTCTTGGCCTTCTGGTGGTTGCCGCCTTGGTCACGGTTGTCCTCGAAGGAGGCGCCGCCACGGGACTATGGATTCCCGAAGCCGTGGTGTTCGTGCTGGCCTTCGCTTCTGTCCTTGCCTTGTTGCGCGTGGCGTGGGCCCTGCGGAGGGTGTTGGCCATAGCGACGGCGTGAAGGAATCAGCGCAGCGTCCGGAGGTACCTACGCCGCACCACCTTCTGCAGCACCAGGAGAGCCGGGTAGAGCACTCTCCACGGCTGCTGCGGCGCCGGCGCTGTCAGCGAACGGATGGTCAAGCTCACCTGCTCCCCATTACGGTGCACGATGAACGCTTCTTCGCCTGAAACAGGGTGCCCCGGCAGGGTGCGGTACGCGAATCCCACCCTGTCCGGCTCTTGCACGACGGCCACAACTTCCACCGGTTCCAGCACCCGAAAGCCCAGAAAATGCGCTGTGACCAGCACCCGATCGCCGGCAGACACGGGCTCCGGTGAATTGACGGAGAACCCGCTCGCGGTCTTCACACCCCAGCGGAGCACCTGCTCCGTGGCGCGCTCCCAGACCTCATCACCATGACCCACCACGGCACACACGTCCGAGCGGCGGTACCCGCCATCAAACCGTGGCCACACGTGAAGTTCAGGACTGGTCATGCAGCGTTTCCCCCCATCAAGATGTCCCCCAAGCCTATGCTCACCGCACGCTCAAGGCCTCGGTCAATGTCCGGCCGTTGACGTAGATCTCGGCCCGCGACGCTCCGCTGGCCGACACGATGGTGTGCGTCAGTTGCGCTTGGATGCGCGGAATGTCGCACACCCCTCCGGGCCTCAATGATCCGCTGAGGTTCACCACTACGGTGGCCCCGCTCATGTAGCCGGACAAGTAGCGCAACGAGGAACCTGCCAGTGCGTCGTAGAGTGCGGCATCACTGTCCACGGGCATTCCGGCTTCCAGCAGTCTTCCCAGAGCAACGGTCAGGGGATCGCCGGGCACAGCCACGCCGCGGACCGGAACCAGGCTGTCGTTGCAGCCGAAGCGCACGCCGCGGGAGCCGCCGTCGTCGATTGCCACGTAGTAGACCGCCGGCCCCGAGGTGTCTGCATCCACGGGGACCACGGTGGCGGTTGGTGAAGGTTCGGGCGCGCTGGTGCCCGGTTCGGGGGAAGGCTCGACGGCGGAACCTGGCTCAGTTGGAGAGGCCGAAGGAGGCGCGGGGATGGCTGCCGGAGCGCTGGGAGGGGACCGCGTCGGCGTTGGTGAGGGGGCCGAGGAAACTGAGGCGGTCGAGGGAGGTGCGGCGGGTACGGCAACAGACGGAGTGCCAGGCGTGGAAACTATGGGCGTCATGCTGGCCGAAGCAGTCACGGAAACCGTCGGCAAAGGACGGGCACTTGCGGGCCCTGCGCCTTCGGGACTGGCCGGAATCGATGTACAGCCAGCCACCCCCAGGCTGAAGACGAGGCAGGCAGCGGCGATCGCCGTCGTACTTGTGAATCCCCGTCCGGCATGCATGACAGCCCGCGCTCCTGTCCGTCCACCTGTACCTCCAACGTTAGGACGCATGGGCGCAGCGCAACATGCCGCTACGGTGACGGTTCGGACAAGAGTTGATCACGCTGAAGCCGGCAGCGGTCCGGCGACGCGTGGGAAGGCAAATGCCCCCGTCCCGCAAGCTGCGGAACAGGGGCATCAGAAGCGAAGAGACTAGGCGGCCGCTTCTTCTTCCTGGACGGCCGTCAGGGGCTCGAAGATGCCCTTGATCTGCTCAACAACCTCGGCGTCGTCCTTCGGGTGCAGTTCAGCGAAGCGGATCATGGAACCCGGGACAGCCAGCTTGACATCTTCCAGGACCTTGGCGCCGGCGATGCCCACAGCCTTGCGGGCTTCGTCCTGCGCCCACACGCCACCGAACTGGCCAAAAGCGGTTCCGACGACGGCGGTCGGCTTGCCGGAGAGGGCGCCGGCGCCGAACGGGCGGGACAGCCAGTCAATGGCGTTCTTCAGCGATGCGGGCATGGTGCCGTTGTGCTCGGGGGTGACCAACAGGATCGTGTCGGCATCGGCTGCTGCAGCGCGGAGGGCGGCAGCTTCGGCGGGGACCTGGCCTTCGACGTCGATGTCTTCGTTGTAGAAGGGGATGGTGCCCAGTGAGCCGTGGATCTGCACGTCGACGTTCTCGGGTGCGTTCAGCTGGATGGCTTCGGCGAGCTTCTTGTTGTGGGAATCGGCGCGCAGGCTGCCGACGAGGGTAAGAACTGTGCTCTTGGACATGGTGTCTCCTTGTGTCTGGCCCAGTCCCTCGCGGAACCGGACCTGCGGTAACTGGGCTGTGGAGCCTTCACCGATACTAAACGGACCACGGTCCGCTTTCTATTCCCGGGGTCTAGAATATTTCTGTGAGCTCGATCCCAATCCGGCCGGACGTGCCCCTTGGTGCCCCGCACGAGCGCAGTGACGCAGCGAGGAATCGTGAGCGCCTACTCAACGCTGCCCGGGACTTGGTGGCTGAGTTCGGCGCCGAAGCGCTGACCATGGATGCACTCGCCTGCAAGGCCCACGTGGGCAAAGGGACCGTGTTCCGCCGCTTTGGCAGCAGGGCGGGGCTCATGATGACTCTCCTGAGCGATTCTGAGTCTGAGTTCCAGCACGGCTTCATGTTCGGTCCACCACCCTTGGGTCCGGGCGCACCGCCCCTCGAGCGGCTGATGGCGTTTGGAGAAGGCCGGATCTATTTCGTCCTTGAAAATGGTGAACTCCTGAAGGCCGCGGGTGCTGCCACGCGCAACAGGTTCGACGTTCCGGCCACCAAGCTCTCGCATCGCCACATGGAGGTCCTGCTTCGGGAGGGTGGTATCGCCGACCCTTGGGTCATGGCGATGTCACTCACCTACGCGCTGGATCCCGAGCGGATAGTGGACGACGTCCGCGTTCGAGGCATTTCACCCACACGCCTGACCGACTCCTGGCGCGAGCTGATCACGCGCCTCCTGCGGACGGCCTAGCGCCGCAGCCCTCCCGCCGAACCTGTTCTGTTAGCGCCCCCATCGCGGCCGCCGTGGGCGTATCAGTGTCTCCAGGGTCGGAAGCGTGACGCAGTCTGCACATAACAATCTGGCTGCAGGCGCGAAACTGAGGGCAGGGAAGCAAAACGTGAAGCAGTTATTGTGGTAGTTTCCTCTTGAATGTGACGCATGCCATACAGGGCTGGTGATCACTGAAGGGGTGCGGGGGACCCAACAACCCGCTGCGCCAATTCGTAGCTGACGCCGGCCACAGCCGGGAACCGCGGAAGGACGAGCATTGAGTTTTGCCACGATTCGGGGCAGCCACCCGACATGCTGAAATATCTGATGAAGCGGTCGGGCATCTACCTGATCATGATCTTCCTGACCACAAGCGCTGGCTACTTCCTGGCGGTCTCATCGCTCAAGCCCGCAGTTCTCGAGCAAGAGAAAATTCCGCGGCCAACCCCTGAACAGGTAGCTGCGTCTTTCCGTGGACTGGGCTTGGACCCGGACTTGAACCCTTGGGAACGCTACGTCCAGTGGCTCGGTGGCATCATCACCCGCTGGGACTGGGGCCGCAGCCCGAACGGCGCGTTCGTCAACGCCGAATTCGCCGACCGCGTGCTGGTTTCCACCCGGCTGTTCATTGCTTCGATCATCCTGACGCTGGTCATCGGCGTCGCCCTCGGGGTCTACTCCGCCGCACGCCAGTACAAGTTCCAAGACCGTGTCATCACGTCCTACAGCTACCTGGTCCACATCCTCCCGGCTCCCATCGCCTACTTCCTGGTGCAGCTGGGTGCCATCAGCGTCAATGAGGCCGTAGGCGAGCGCATCTTCTTCGTCACAGGAATTTCGACGCCGGGAATTGAGCCAGGCTGGCCCGCGTTCGTTGACCTCGTGGCCCACTACGCCGTGCCCACCTTCGCGATGACCATCTTCGGTTGGGCGGGCTACCAGATCGCCCAGCGGCAGTACTTGCTTGACAACGTCAACGCCGATTTTGTCCGCACTGCCCGGGCCAAGGGGCTGACCCGGAACCAGGCGATCAGGAAGCACGCGCTGCGCGTCTCCTTCATCCCAGTGGCGCAAAGCATCGCGTTCACCATCCCGGCAATCTTCACGGGCGGCTTCTTCGCCGAGGCCATCTTCGCCTGGCCGGGCATCGGCCTGTGGAGTATCCAGTCGATTGGCCTGCAGGACGTCAACGTGGCCACGGCCACGCTGGCCTACGGCTCGGTGATCTTCGCGATCGGCGCGATCCTTGCCGACTTCGCCACCACGCTGGTCGATCCGCGAGTGAGGGTCCAGTAATGACCAACATCATCGATCCCATCGCGGAAATCGACGAGGCCCGGGTAGCTGACCAGGACGTCGTCATTGGGAAGTCCCGCATCATCTTCCGTCGGTTCATGCGGAACCGGACCGCCGTCGCCGGGCTGTTCGTTTTCGTGGCGTTGTTCCTCTTCTCCATCTTTGGCGGCTTCCTCACGCCGTGGGACAAGGACACTCTTGATCCTCTGAACATCGGCATGCCGCCGTCACCGGACCACTTGCTCGGTACCACGCAGGCTGGCATCGACCTCATGGCACTCATAGTGGACGGCACTCGGACCTCCATTCTCATCGGCCTGATCGTGGGCGGCTTGTCCGTGCTGATCTCCGCCGTGTATGGCTGCACCATGGCGTTCTTCGGGGGCAAGGTGGACGCCACCATGCTGTTCATCCTCGAAGCACTCATCATGATGCCCGCCATCCTGGTGGTGGCCGTGGCAACCAGCGGAAGCGGTGGCCTGAAGGACCTTCCCAGCTGGCTCCTGCTGGTGATCGTCCTGCTGTTCTTCAGCTGGATGGGCACCGCCCGCCTGGTGCGCTCGCTGTCCATGTCCCTGATGCAGCGCGACTACGTCAAGGCCGCCAAGTACATGGGCGTCCCGTCCCGGCGTATCGTCTGGCGTCACCTGGTTCCCAACATCGGCTCGTTGCTGGTCCTCGACTTCACCCGTGGCATCACCGGGGCAATCCTTGCCGAAGTCGCCTTCTCCTTCATCGGCATCGGCATTAAGCTCCCGGACGTCAGCCTCGGCGTCCTCATTGGGCAGGCCACGGGCCAGGTGTCCTCCTTCCCGTGGATGTTCTGGGTACCGCTGACTGTCATGTTCCTGCTGACCGGCTCGCTGGCCATGATGAACGACGGCCTCCGTGACGCCTTCGACCCCAGCTCCAGCTCCATTGGCCGGGCGAAGACCAAGACCGCAAAGAAGACCAACAAATGAGCACCAACACCACACCCGCCGAGCGCCTCCGCGACGCCGGACTCTACGCACCCGGCGACGCTGTCCTCAGCGTCCGCGACCTGAACGTGCGCTTCAACTCCGAAAACGGCGTGGTCCACGCCGTCCGTGGAGTGGACTTCGACCTCATGCCAGGCAAGACCCTGGGCATCGTGGGGGAATCCGGCTCCGGTAAGTCCGTGACGTCCATGGCCATCATGGGGCTCCTCCCGGAAACTGCGGACATCACCGGCTCGGTGCGCTTCAAAGGCAAGGAACTCCTGGGCCTCAGCGACAAAGCCATGTGCAAGCACCGCGGCAACGACATCGCCATGGTGTTCCAGGACCCACTGTCCTCGCTCACCCCCGTCTACACGGTGGGCACCCAGATCATCGAGGCACTGACCGTCCACAATCAGACCATGAGCAAGCAGGCCAAAGAAGCCCGCGCCGTCGACCTCTTGCGCATGGTGGGTATCCCGAGCCCCAAGGACAGGCTGAAGGCTTTCCCGCACGAATTTTCCGGCGGCATGCGCCAGCGCGTCATGATCGCCATCGCCATCGCCAACGATCCGCGGGTACTCATCGCCGATGAACCCACGACGGCGCTCGACGTCACCATCCAGGCGCAGGTGCTGGAAGTCCTGCACACCGCGCAGGAGGAGACCGGCGCCGCCGTCGTCATGATCACGCACGACCTCGGCGTCGTTGCCGGCATGGCCGACGACATCATGGTCATGTACGCGGGCAAGCCCGTGGAAACCGGCACGGTGGAGGACATCTACTACAACCCGCGGATGCCGTACACACTGGGCCTCCTCGGCGCGGTTCCGCGAGTAGACACGGCCACCAAGCAGTCGCTGGTACCTATCGAAGGGACTCCGCCCAACCTCGCCCTGCCGGTGACGGGCTGCTCGTTCGCGGCCCGTTGCCCCCTGGTCAGCGACGCCTGCCTGCATGGCGAGCCGGAGCTGTTACCCGTGCCCGGTGTTGAGGGCCAGACGCTGGGGCATAAGGCAGCGTGCATCAAGTCGCAGGAGCTGTCCAACGACGCTGACGCCCACAGGATCTTCCACGCGCCGCCCAAGCCCATCTCAAAGTTCGACGGCGTTGCCCGCGTCGAGCGCGACAAGGTCCTGGAACTCAAGGACGTGAAAAAGCACTTCCCCTTGCTCAAGGGTGCGCTGATCAAGCGGCGGATCGGCACGGTCAAGGCCGTGGACGGCCTGAGCTTCGATATCCGCGAGGGTGAGTGTGTCTCGATCGTGGGTGAGTCCGGCTGCGGTAAGACCACCACGCTCCTGGAGATTATGGAATTCCACCCGGACCAGGTGGGCGAAGTGATCATCGGCGGTGTCAGCAACAAGGTGGCCACGGATCACAAGACCAAGATGGCCATGCGCAAGGAAATGCAGATGGTGTTCCAGGACCCCACAGGCGCCTTGGATCCGCGTTTCACCGTGTACGAAGTCCTGGCGGAACCCCTTGAGAACTTGGGGATGCCCAAGGCCGCCATCAAGAAACGCATCATGGAACTCATGAAGCTGGTAGGCCTGCAGCCGGACCACGTGAACCGCTTCCCCAACCAATTCTCCGGCGGCCAGCGTCAGCGTATCGGCATTGCCCGGGCGCTCGCGGTCAATCCCAAGCTCGTGGTCCTGGACGAACCGGTCTCTGCCTTGGACGTCTCCGTCCAAGCAGGGGTCATCAACCTGCTGGACAAGCTCCGGGCCGAACTGGGGCTGAGTTACCTGATGGTGGCCCACGACCTTTCGGTGGTCCGCCACATTTCAGACCGTGTGGCCGTGATGTACCTGGGCAAGATCGTGGAAACCGGCGACGTGGACGACGTCTTCGACAACCCACGCCACCCCTACACCAGGGCCCTGCTGTCCGCCATCCCGGTGCCGGACCCCAACCTGGAGCGCACCCGCGAACGCATCATCCTGCAGGGTGACCTTCCCAGCCCGTTGGATGCGCCCAAGGGATGCAATTTCGCCACGCGTTGTCCTGTGTTCGCCGCGCTACCTGCCGCGAAGCAGGAGAAGTGCCTTACTCTGGAGCCGCCACTGGCTTCTGAGAAGGAAGGCGCGCAGGACTTCGCATGCTTCTTCCCGGACGGAGAGATAGATGCCGACATGCTGGTGGTGCATGCCTGACGACATATGACGCACTTGAAATGAATCCCTGGTCTCAACTCGCAAATGAAATTCCAGTCGTAAACATGAAGGGCAAACCATGAAGAAATACACGACGATCGGCGGCGTAGCGCTCGCAGCGACGCTCATGCTGACCGCTTGCGGCGGGGGAACGCCGTCGGGTCCGGCCTCGCAGAAGGCCGAAGAAGCAGGCGGTGACATCAGCAAGCTGATCAGCGTCAACGCCAAGGAAGCAAAAGACCTGGAACCGGGTGGCACGGTCACCCTTGCTGTCGGCAGCATTGGTCCGGACTTCAATGGCTTCTCAAATGTGGGCAACAGCGCTGACAATTCGGCCCTGATGACTCCCGTCAACACTGCCTCCATCAACAGCGGTGGCATTGGCGGCTGCTGGAAGCTGGACTTCGATGGCAAGGCAGAGCCGAACAAGGACTTCTGCGAAGACGTCAAGAGCGAAGTCAAGGACGGCAAGCAGACCATCACCATCAAGGTCAACGACAAAGCGACGTGGAACGATGGTACGCCCATCGACGTCAAGACGTTCGAAAACACCTGGAAAATGCTCAAGGGTGAAAACAAGTCAATCGACATCGTGACCGCTGGTGCTTACGCTTTCGTCGATTCAGTCAAGGCAGGTGCCAACGACAAAGAAGTCATTGTCACCACTACCCAGCCGGTCTTTCCGTTGGAAGGCCTCTTCTTCGGCTTGATCCACCCGGCCATCAATACCCCCGAGATCTTCAACACGGGGTTTGCAGGCAACATGCACCCCGAATGGATGGCGGGACCTTTCAAGGTGGAGAACTACGACACCACCGCCAAGACGGTCACCATGGTGCCCAACGACAAATGGTGGGGCCAGAAGCCGGTCCTCGAAAAGGTCATCTGGCGCCAGATGGAGCCGAGCGCAACCATCGCTGCGTTCAAGAACGGTGAAATCGACGCAGCCAACGGCCGTACCCTGGGCCGCTACAAGCAACTCGAAGGAACCACCAACTCCGAGGTCCGCCGCGGTCAGCGCCTGTTCGCCGGTGGTCTCAACATCAATGCTAAGCGCCCGGCTCTGACCGACGTCGCAGTACGCCAGGCGATCTTCACCGCCGTCGACCGCAAAGCGATCCGCGATGTCCGCTTCAACGGCCTGAACTGGTCCGAGGAAAGCTCCGGCTCCATGATGCTGATGCCGTTCTCCGAGTACTACCAGGACAACTACCCTGTGAAGGACACCGGCACTGAGGCTGCCAAGAAGGTCCTGACCGACGCTGGCTACACGGCCAACGATAAGGGCATCATGGCGAAGGATGGCGTCCCCGTCTCCTTCAAGATCACTAACTTCGGTGACGACCCCACCACGGCTGCAACCTCGCAGACCCTGCAGAAGCAGCTCCAGGCCGCTGGTATGGATGTGTCCATTGACCAGCGCGGTGATGCTGACTTCGGCAAGGTCATCGGCGGACGCGAGTTCGACGTGACCATCTCCGGTTACACCGTGGGCGCGGATGCCACTGATGCCGTGAAGCAGTTCTACGACTCCGCCACTAACGAAAACGGCTTGGGTGATGCTGAGCTCGACGCCGAAATCACGCGCTTGGCAACCATTGCTGATGACAAAGAGCGCAACAAGGCCGCCATGGACGTCGAGAAGAAGCACATGGAGAAGTACTTCTCCATGGGTACCGTGCTGAACGGCCCGGAGATCCAGTTTGTGCGCACAGGCCTGGCCAACTACGGCCCGTCCCTGTTCAAGAGCCTCTCCAACGTTCCTGACTGGACCACCATCGGCTGGGAAAAGGGCGCCAAGAAGTAGCCTCCCCGCTGTAAGTTCCTGAAGGCCGGGAGCTTCCCTGAACCTGTTGACCGGTTCGGAGAGGCTCCCGGCCTTCGCCGTCCCCACGCTCTCTCACCTTTTGCGCCTTTCACGCCAACCCTCTATCACCCGGTGATAGAGGGTTGGCGTGAAAGGGCCGTTACGTGAGTGAGGATCGGTAGCCTAGGGTCATGACTTCCACGCCGATCCGTACCGCAGTAGCAGGTTTCGGGCTATCGGGCAGCGTATTCCACGCGCCCTTCATCGCCAGCAATCCCGCCTATGAGCTCGCCGTCATCGCAACTTCGGATGCATCGCGCCAATCCAAAGCCAAGGACCGCTACCCACAGGCGACGATCGTCAACACGCCGGAGGACGTCCTGGCCCTCGCTGGCGAACTGGACCTCGTTGTCCTGGGCACACCGCCCGCAACCCATTACCCGCTGGCGAAAGCGGCGCTGGAAGCCGGGCTCGACGTCGTCGTTGACAAGCCGTTCGTGGTGCACAGCGCCCAAGGTGAGGAACTAATCCAGCTTGCAGCGAGCCTGGGCCGCGTCCTCACGGTGTACCAGAACCGGCGCTGGGACGCAGACGCTCTCACTGTGCAGAAACTGCTCGACGCCGGGACGTTGGGTACCGTGACCCGGTTTGAGGTGGGCATGGAGCGATGGGCGCCGGAGATCGCCAAAGCATGGAAGGCCAGCGCCACGGCCCAGGATGGCGGGGGTGTCCTCTTCGACCTCGGCACCCACGTCCTCGACCTCACTCTCCGTTTCTTCGGCCCCGCCGAGGTCACCTACGCAGAAATCCAAGCACGCCGCCCCCAGGAAAGTGCGGACGACGACGTCTTCCTTGTCCTGCAACACCAATCGGGTGTGGTCACCCATGTCACCATCAACCTCAACAGCCACCTCCACGGACCGCGCTTCCGCATCCTCGGCACCGAGGGCGGATTCGTAAAGTTCGGTGCCGACCCGCAGGAGCCGTATGTGCTGGGCGGTGGGCTGCCTACGGACCCCGGGTACGGCGTCGAGCCTGCCGAAAACCATGCCACGCTGGAAGTCAACGGGCGGCGCACCGCTGTCCCCACCGAGCGCGGGGCGTACCCCGAGTTCTACAGGATCCTGGCGGACAAGCTCGACGACGGCGGCACGGCCTCTGCTCTTCCGTTACCTGTTGATCCGGTTGACTCGGTTGCGGTGCTGAAGCTGATTGAGCAGGCTAGGGCGCTGGCGTAACGTCCGCGCTCGCAACGACCGAGTAGATGGCCTTGAGGTCGTCGTTCCCCTCAACCGGCTGGCAACTGCCGGTCAACTGGACGATGTCCGCGGCGGTTTGGTGATGGACCACCGTGACGGCTGTGAACTGCGCCAAGGACCCGGCCTGCGGGTGTGTGTATCGCGCCTCGCGAACGTGCCAATCACGGCCGTTGATGACCACGGGTTCGGTGGCAAGCAGCACAGCATCGGGCAGGGCATCCAGGAATTGGTCCACGGAGGCCGCGATGTCCTGGAGGCCGTACTCCGGCAAGCGGCGCGACACGGAGATGACCACATTCGCCGTGTAGTTTCCTGCAGTGGCGGGGGCCATGAGTGCCCCCACCGCGTCGGGAACCACTTGCTGCGTCCAACCGGCCGGCGGTGTGAGCTTGATGGACGGGTAGGCGGGGAAAGCGTCGGACGGGAAGACCTGGTGTGATGTCATGGGAGTCCTTTCGGAGCAGTGTCTGGTCAGGAGGCTATTTGTTGAGGAAATCGACGAACCCGGTCACGGAATCCACGAATCCGGAGGGACTGATCGTGATTTGGGCTCCGGCGCCGAGTCCAAGTTCCGCCGTAATTTTCGCGCCCACACCCAAGGTGAAGCCGTCCTCGTCCATTGACGCGTTGAAGAAGTAGCCTTCGCCCGCGCCAGCGGCGACAGTTTCTGACGTAGACAGCTTTTGGCCCAGCACTTCAATGTACTGGGAGGCGGTCAGTTCCGCACCAGCTCCGGCACCGGCTACTTTGCCGGTGACGTCATCGTTTTTGACGCTGACCTCGCCTTCGCCGGCGCTGGCCCAAGCTCCTCCGCGCAACTCCGCTCCTTGTCCAATGCTGAACAAGCCTCCCGCGAACTCCGTTTCGTTGCCGAAGGTGACCTTTTGGCCCGCAAACGCTTCGCCGCCTGCACCGAACAGGAAGGGGGTTTCCGCGCTCGCGTGGATCCCTGCTTCCGCCCCGGTCATGCCCCGGACGGTCGATGTGTTGGTTGCCCACCCGTCAAAGAATTCGCTCTTGGTTGTGGTGGTGTTCTCCACGCCTACGAAAACCTCCCCGTTGGCCTGGAGGCTCGGGAGTCCCAACCCGAAGGGAACCCGGGCATCGATCTTCCCGTCCCCGCGGGCTCCAGAGAACGTTTCGTTGGTAGTGGTGGTCGTGACGGGGCCGAATCCGGACGTGGCAGTCCAGGTCATCTCGGCCCCGATCTTGCCGTCAACGGAGGCCTCAAAAGCCGCTCCATCAGGACCGACTGATCCGCGCGCCTCGCCATTGACCTCAGCCACCAAGGACCCGTCGCCCTCAACCGTCACCGGACCGTAGGTGGTTGGACCAAAAGTGAATCCGGGCATTCCCTCTGGGCTTTTGCCGACTCCCGGGCCCGGTCCGCCCTTGGAACCTCCAGGTCCACCCGATCCGCACAGAGACGCTTGCTCCTGCTGCTCGGCATTGAGCTTCAAGGCGCGGGCGTTGGTCTTCAAGCATGCAGCTGCCGCTCCCAACCTGCCTTGGAGGTCGCTGTGCCAAGCGCTGCGAAACTGGTCTGCATCGTTTCCACGCCAGTAGCTGCCATTCTGGATCAATCCGTTGAGCTGGCGCCTGAGATCGGCGATCTTTTCAGCCTCAGCGTCCATCACGGCCGACAACCGCCGGAGGTCTCCGACGTCCGCGCCCACCAATCCCTGTCCCATTACGAACCCTGTCCCATTACGTATCCCCTGAACGTAGTGACGTGCAAATAGCCAGTGGGCCAACGGCGCCAGGCATTCCCTGAGCATAGTTGGCGGCAGCGAACCCGGCCATGGGGACATCTAGCCGCTGTGCACAAAGGGCCTGACAGCACTCCGCGGAAGTAATTTCGGACAAAGCGTAACCTCACCGGTGCCGCGAACGATGTAAGGGGAGTGCGGGCCACGTCCGCACGCTGATCATCCGGCAGCGACCCAACCGCTGCCGGGGCAATCCCCAAATCGTTTGTCGGAGGGTTTCATGTCCTTTTTCACTGTCCTTGCCACCAGCAAAGTCGCCGCCGGCGTCCTGGCTGCCGGAGCCGTAGCAGCCGGCGGAACCAGCGTCGCTGCCTTCAATGGCGCACTTCCCACCGAGTTCCAGCAGACTGCACACAACCTCGTTGGTGCACCGGCTCCGCTCGACGGGAAGGCCGCTGAAGCAGCCGAAGCCGCCAAGACCGCCAACACCAAGGCGACTGACGCCGTCGAGACTGCGCAGGCAAAGGCTGCCCACGCCGCCGACGCCGGCCAGGCGAAGGCTGCCGAGGCTGTGTCCGACACCGGGGCCGCAGCCAAAGATGCCACTTCCCCGGAGGCTTTCGGCCTTTGCACCGCCTTCCTGAACGGTGGCCTGAAGTCCGACTCCAAGGCCCCCGGCTTCGAATCCCTGACCATCGCCGCCGGTGGCGAAGCAAAGGTGGAAGCGCACTGCGAGGCAGTGGTTGATGCCGGTAAGGCTGCCGGTGCGAAGACGGACTCTTCGGCCAAGGCGGAAACCGACGTCGATGCCGCAGTAACGCCTGAACTTCCGGCAAAGCCGGCCGTTCCTGCGGTGCCCGCGACGCCCGCCGTACCCGCTGTGCCCGCGACGCCCGCTGTCCCGGCGACGCCTTCCGTTCCTTCGTTGCCGTCGCACGTTCCCGCGGACGTTCCTGCCGCTCCGGGAGCACCCCTCGATTCTGTCCGCTAAGCGCGCAGCAGCTACGGTTTAAGGGCGGGGCTCCTTGGCTTAGGACAAGGAGCCCCGCTTTCGTAACGTGGAATGGAGGCGTCCACGGGTGCTTGACCCCATGGCGGATGAATATGTGCAGGCGGACCGTGACGACCCCGCGCTGCTGTTCACTGCTGCCTACAACAGCTTCGCCGGACCTGTCTTTGGCTACCTCCGGGCACGCGGCGTGGACGACCCCGAAGCCGTCACTCAGGACGTGTTCCTTGCCCTGTATCCAAGGCTCGAAGCCCTCCATGGCGGACTTCAGGGTGCCAAAACGTTGTTGTTCTCCATCGCCCATGCCCGGATGGTGGACCACTACCGCAAACGCGAACGGACACCCGATTCCACGCCCTACGAGTCGGAACTGGACTCACGGCGAGCGTCGTCGGCGGAAGACGAGGCTTTCGGACGGGCCTCCGGTGTGGGTGTCACCGAATTGTTGGATGACCTCACGGACGACTACCGGGAGGTCCTGGCTTTACGCGTTGTTGCCGACCTTTCCGTGGAAGAAACAGCGGGCATCATGGGCAAGTCCCAAGGCGCCGTGAAGCAGTTGCAGCGCAGGGCATTGAGCGCACTGAAGAAGCGTGCACTACGAACGAATGGCACATCATGAGCGAACACCTTCCGTCACGCGGACGCCACAACGAGCTGGCAATCGACCGCCTGCTGGCCGAATCACGCCTCGATGGCGACGCCGATCTCCGCACCGAACTCCTGGAGCTCCGCTCACTGGCCAGCACTGCCCCGTTGCCGTCCGACGCAGTCCGCGCCCTGATGGTCGGCGGCCCCGCTGCAGTCACCCAACAGACCACGACGGCGGAGGCCCTGGTCGCGCCGTCCGGCGCATCGACGGCGGTACTCGCCACGGCTGACCTGGCCCATGCCCAAGCCCCTGTGGGTGGGCCGGCAGTTGTCGACGAACTGGCAGCCGTCGAGGAAATCGCAGCGCGGCGACGGAAGAAGCGTCGCACCGCCATCGCTGGCCTGGCCGTGGTGGTGTCCTTGGCCGGAGGTGCCACTGCGGCGGCCGCGTCCGATGGCGGGATTCCGGGTGCCTTCCAGCATTTGGGCGCAGCCATCGGATCCGTTGTCTCGCAGTTGGCGCCCGGCTCCGGAAATGCTCCGCAGCAGGGCGGTCCTGTTGGTCCGGCACCCGCACCACCTGCCGATGAAACGCCTGCACCCCCGGTCCGGAACCAGCCCGGTCCAGCACCTTCGACGCCGGGCGCCCTTGATCGCGTTCCGCAGCCGGGCGGGGCGGCACCATCGCAAGCACCCAAGGGTCCGCAGCACGATGAACCCGGCAAGAGAGTCATTCCCACGCCCCCAGTGGTACCTGTGACGCCACCAGCCATCGATACGCCGACGATCGATCCCTCAAAGATCCGCCCGTCGGAGATTCCCGTTCCTGTTCCCACGCACGTCGTTCCCGACGTTCCTGGCAAGCCGTAGGTCACAAGCACGTTGCCAAACCGCTAAATCGTTGCCGCCCCGCCATGGAGAAGCGGTTTATCAACGTTGTTGTCCACATAAGGCCAAAGCTCGATGGCCTCGGGCCTGGGTTCGGCCAAGCATGGGTCCATGAACCCAAGAAAACTCGATGCCCTCATCACCGCACATTGGCCGGAGACGTCCGTTGCCTCCACTCCGGAGCTTCTGCGGAGTGGGCTTGGCGACCGGGTCCTGACGGCGGGCGTACGCTCCGGGAAGCTCCTGAGATTGAGGCGGGGCGCTTACGTCCGGGCAGCTGATTGGCGCCGCCGAAAACCCTGGGACCAGGAGCTGCTCCGCATCCAGGCGCACCACTGCAGCAACCCCGCCAGCCAGGCCGTCTACAGCCATGTGAGTGCGGCCCGACTCCACGGATTCTCAGATTGGGAGGGCGGGCCACACGTGCATGTCACCAGTGGCGACGCCCATTGGCAGGTTCAGGGGAGATTTCGGCTGGTCGGAACAGAAGGTCATCCTTGAGTTCGACGGCCGCGCCAAATATTTTGAGTTCGCGCCCACGGACGAGGTCATTTTCGAGGAACGTCGCAGGGAGAAGGCGCTCGAAGCAATGGGGTGGCAGATTGTCCGCGTTGAGTGGGATCACCTCAGCCGTCCGTGGGAAGTTGAGCAGCGGCTCAAGCTTGCGCTGGGCAGGCGGCGGGGGATCGGACGCTAACACGTGGAAAGCCCGCTGTTCCGTTGCTGGGCAGCAACGGAACAGCGGGCCAACGACGTCCAATCGCCGCCGCGAAGCTAAAAGCTAGGCGGAAACCAGGCCGTGCCAGTCGTTGACGAGGGGCAGGTTGTGCGCCTCGGAAACGGAGTGGTGTGCCACGTGGCCTGCGGCGATGTTGAGGCCGGCGGCCAGCGCGGGGTCGCGGTCGAATGCGGCCTTGACGCCCAGGTTGGCCAGTGCCACGGCGTAGCGCAGGGTGACGTTGGTCAGTGCGTACGTGGAGGTGTTCGGAACGGCGCCAGGCATGTTGGCAACGCAGTAGAAGATCGAGTTGTGGACCTTGTACGTCGGTTCCTGGTGGGTGGTGGGGTGCGTGTCCTCGAAGCAGCCGCCCTGGTCCACAGCGATGTCCACCAGGACCGAGCCCGGCTTCATGCGGGAGACGAGCTCGTTGGTGACCAGCTTGGGAGCCTTGGCACCCGGGATCAGGACGGAGCCGATCACGAGATCTGCGTCGATAACTGACTTCTCGATCTCGTAGGCGTTGGAGGCAACGGTCTTCAGCCGGCCCTGGTAGAGGGCGTCGAGTTCGCGCAGCCGATTGATGTTGATGTCCATGATGGTGACATCAGCACCGAGGCCCAGAGCCATGGCAGCGGCGTTGGTTCCCGCAACGCCGGCACCGAGGACAACGACCTTGGCCGGGCGGACGCCCGGTACGCCGCCCAGGAGGACGCCCTTGCCGCCAGCCGGGGCCATGAGGGAAGAAGCGCCGACTACGACCGAGAGGCGGCCTGCGACCTCGGACATCGGGGCGAGCAGGGGAAGGGTGCGGCCTTCCTGAACGGTTTCGTATGCGATGGCCGTGACGCCGGAGTTGATGAGCTCGGCAGTGAGCTCGGGCTCTGCGGCCAGGTGCAGGTAGGTGAAGAGGATGAGGCCTTTGCGGAAGCGGTGGTATTCCGCGGCGATGGGCTCCTTGACCTTCATGACCATGTCCGCACGGCCCCAGACGTCATCAGCTTCGTTGACGATTTCAGCGCCGGCGATCGAGTATTCCTCGTCGGTGATGCCCGAGCCGAGGCCTGCGCCGCGTTCAACCAGAACGGTGTGTCCGTGGGTGCGGAATTCGTGGACACCTGCAGCCGTGATGGCTACGCGGAATTCGTTGTTCTTGATTTCTTTGGGGACGCCGATGATCATCTGTGGGCTCCATCGTTAGCGGCCTCTTCGGCCGAAAATGTGTTGCGGGCTGTGATTCAAGAATAAATCCGGCTGTGAGGCAGGCGACAAGGATTCCAGCGCCCGCTTCTGCCGAAACCCCGGAAAATCAAGGGTCTTCTCTTTATGGGCTCGACATTTGTCGAGCACTGGAGCGTCAGGTGTCGCCTGCTGTTGGTACGCTTTGAAGGATGCAGCAGGACGTGGAACAGATCGTAGAACGCGTGGCGTTGAAGCTGGGCCGAGGCCTCTCCCTCGAAGACCTCGACGGCGTCCTCCTTGCCTACAGTTCCAACCAGTCCCACGCCGACCGCGTCCGCGTGAACTTCCTCCTCAGCAAGCGCGTCCCCAGCGATGTCAGCCTCTGGCAGCTGTCCCACGGCATCGCCACGGCGGTGCGTCCCGTCGTGGTTCCCGCCAACGAGGAGCTCGGCATGTTGGGCCGGGTTTGCGTCCCCCTCCTTGTGCGGGGTTTCCGTGTGGGCTACTTATGGGTCCAGCTCGACGTTGAAGAGCAAAGCGCGACGGCGATACTCGCCGAATTGCCCGGCGTGCGCGACGAATTGGACCTGCTGGCGGGTTTGCTCCTTGATTCCAACACCGCTGAATCAGAGTTCAGGCGCAGGCGTGAGCAGGAGTTCCTCTCGGCATGCAGCGGGGAATCGAACGCGGTGGCAGCGGTGGCTGGGTGGAAGGAAATCCAAGGCCGGGGTCCGTGGCAACTGGTGACCATCCTGGACGCGGACGGTGTGCGGTCCGACGTCGACCCCATTGCCGCGACCCTGACCCACCGCTCGGCCGCGCTGCAGTCCACAATCGGTGTCAACGCCGCGCTGTTCAGTGCAGGAACCGAGACGCATTCTGTGGTCTTGTTCCGCGAGTCGGGTGGCCGGGCGGACCACGCCCAGGTGCTGGTCCACTATCAATTGGAGCTCGCCAAGCGGGCCGGTAGGACGGTGGATCGGGTGATCCTGGGCATCAGCGAGCCGTTCCACGTCATCCGGCAGCTCGCCGGCGCCTACCGGCAGTCGAAGGTTGCGGCGCAGGCGGCCGCCGTCGATCAGCCACTCGGGGAGCTTGTGGACAGCCGGGCAGTGGGCGTCTACCAGCTCTTCGACCGACTGCTGGCACCAGGGGGCTGGGATGACACCGGGTCTGTGCACTTCCGGTCCTTGGAGGACCATGACAAGAACGGCGAACTGTTGCCCGTCCTGGAGCTTCTCTATGACAGCGACGGTTCAGTACAGGATGTGGCGGCCAAACTTCACCTCCACAGAAGCAGCATCTACAACAGGCTCGGCAGGATCCGCCAGCTCATCGGCGCTGATCCCTTGAGCGGCGCAATCCGGCTTGAGTTGCATGCTGCCTTGAAAGCGCGGCGATGGGCGGGGCGGCCTCGGATTTGAGGGTGGATGGACGAATGAGGCAGGCACCCGTCGTGGGTGCCTGCCTCATTCGCAGGGTTCGCTTTAGGACCGTTTCAACCGCTGGCAGCTCCAGCGCCCCAATCGACGACGGAAGGTGGCCGTCCGGCTGCTGCTGCAGTACCGGCTGTGCCAGCCCGCATGCGTGCTGGTGCGCGGCAGGCGGGTGCTCACTTGAGGGCTTCCTTTGCGGCGTCGAGGATCTCTTCAAGAGCCGTCCCTGAGGCCTGCGGTGTCGTAGACGCAACGGGCTTGCCGGTGGGCCGGGGCTTGGACGTCTGCGTGGACGTTTCCGTGGGAGTGGGAGTGGGAGTGGGAGTCGGAGTCGGAGTCGGAGTGACAGTCGGCGTCGTCGTGGGTGTCGGAGACGGTGTCGTGGGCGGCGTGGTGATCGTGTCCGAGGGCACGTCGCCAGGAGCCGGAGCTGGCTGAGCCGGTGCCGGGCTGGTGGTACCAGGCGCAGCGGCGATGGTCGCAGGCACAGCGGACGGGACCCACACCGGATCAGCCAGTGAAATCTTCGGGGTAGGAATCGACGACGGCGAAACGGCGGCGGGTGCCTCCGGAACCGTGGCCGGCTGACCGGCTTCCGATGTCGCCGCCGCTGATGCAGAAGGCGATGAGGCGGTGGAGTACGAAGCGCTGGGCGCGGGGGTTGCCGAGCCCGAGTTTCGATCGGTGCCGCTACCGCTGGCTTCCTGGGCTGGCGTTTCCTGGCCGAAGAAGGGCAGCTCGAGAGCCTGCCCCAAGGTTCCGGCCGTCAGGACCAGGCCGAGTGCACCTGCCACCACGGCCATGCGCTGGCTCATGTGCTTGACCGACGCAGCTTTCCGCAAAACCGTATGGGGTTCCCGGCCAAAGGAGGAGCCACCAAAGCTGGATTTGGCGGCAGCGGCTGACGCTGCCTGCTTGCGATTATCCTTGCGGCCGGCGAGTGACGCCGACGCAGTTGCGGCCGCGGCGACCTGGGCCGGGGACTTGCCTCGCGGCGACACAGGGGCCGGAGCCGCGGATGTGGTCGCGGATTCATCGGGGGCTGCCACCACGGGGATGGCTGTCGTGGCTGGTTCCGACGAGCCTGGCTGAGGGCTTGTGGGATTAACGATCGGGATGGCCGCGGTGGGAGGCCCCGGCGTGGTGGATGCCGGAGTCTCAGCTTGAACGACCGGAATGGCTGCAGTTGCCGCCTCAACAGGCCCGGGCCGGGATGATTCCCCCGCAGCGGGCTCTGCAGGAGCGGTCACAGCCTGGGCTGCCTGCTCCCTCTCGGCCGCGCGTACGGCTGCGCGCGTGGTGGGCGTTGCGACGGTGGGGACGGCCGTGGTGGCGGCTTCCGGCGTCGTGCTTGTAGTTTCGGGCGCCGCGACGGAGTCTGCAGGCGCGCTGATGGGGGATCCGCTGGGTTGGGCCCGACGGCGTCCGGTTGGCTTGGTGCGCTCGCGTTCAGTCTGGGCGCGGCGCGGCTGATCCATGGTTGGGGACATGGTGGTTGCCTCTCAACGCCTTCGAGGTTAGCTGTCGGGTTCGGACGAGGCCGTCCGGCCGCACAAGGCGGCTTCACCCCAAGGACTTGAATCAAGTCCGGGAACTTTTGGGTCCCCCGCCTCTGCCGCGGGTCTGGCGGATCCCGGATTGCGGCAGAGCTCGGCGTCAATCCGGAAGCGGCCCAGCGGAGATAAGGGTCGCCCTACGACGGTACATGAGCCGGAAAGTAAAGTCACATTAATGTAACGGGCGGTAGGCCTCCCCCATTGAGGGGCCTCTAGCGCTTACGCTTCGGGGCCGGCGCTGGGGCCGGGAGCTCGTGCTGGATCTTCTGGATTTGATGTGCCTGATGAGTCTCAGGGCGGAAGATCTCGTCGGCGATGCCCAGCATCCCGCCCGCCGCCGCACGCCTGACTCCGCGCTTGGACTGCCGCGAGGTCCAGTACCAGAGGCCGGCGAGGAGCGCGGGAACTCCGAGTACTGCGGCCAACACGGCCAAGATATCCATGGCATAAGACTAGCTTCGGCGTGCACCGGCAGGTAGACATTGTCTATGGACCTGCCAGTGATGCCGCCCGTCTCGCCCATGCTCGCCAAGTCCGTTCCGGCCATCCCCGATGTTGGGCACTATGAGCCCAAGTGGGACGGCTTCAGGACCATCGTCTTCAAGGATGGGGACGAGGTCATCCTGGGCAGCCGCAACGAGAAACCCATGACCAGGTACTTCCCGGAGCTGGTGGACGCGCTGCGGAAGAACCTCCCGGACAAATGCGTGATTGACGGCGAGATTGTCCTGATCCAGGGCAACAGGCTCGAATTCGAGGTGCTTCAGCAGCGGATCCATCCCGCGGACAGCCGGGTCCGGATGCTCGCTGAGAAGACCCCATCATCCATGATCGCCTTCGACATCCTGGCCCTGGGCGGTGAGGACCTGATGGGCAGGCCGTTCTCTGAGCGCCGCGCCATCCTTGAACGCGCGCTCGCCAAGGCTGAGCCTCCCGTCTACGTGACGCCCGCGGTGACAGACCTTGAGCGGGCGCAGGAGTGGTTCGTGCAGCTCGAGGGCGCAGGCTTGGACGGTGTGCTGTCCAAGCCGCTGGATGGGACCTATCAACCCAACAAGCGCGTGATGTTCAAGACCAAGCACGAGCGGACGGCGGACTGCGTGGTGGCCGGATTCCGCTGGCACAAGACGGCGAAAGTTGTGGGGTCCATGCTGTTGGGCCTTTATAACGACGCCGGACGCCTCCAGCACGTGGGGGTGGTGGCCTCATTCCCCATGGCCAAGCGGGAAAGCCTGGTGGCCGAGCTTGAGCCCTACCAGGTTGAACTCAGCGAGCACCCTTGGGGCGAGTGGGCCAGCCAGGGCGAAGGGGTCGCGGGTTCCCGGATGCCTGGTGCCCAGAGCCGGTGGAGCGGGGGCAAGGACTTCTCGTTCGTGCCGCTGCGCCCCGAACTGGTGATCGAGGTGGCCTACGACTACATGGAGGGCGACCGCTTCCGCCACACCACGCAGTTCCGGCGGTGGCGGCCGGACCGAACCCCTGAAAGCTGCACATATTCGCAGCTGGAGGAGCCGGCGGAGTACGACCTCGGTGAGATCCTGAGGCTGCCGTAGTTACTCCTCGTGCCCTTGGTCGCTGCTCATGCTGCCCTCGGCGGGCGGGGTTTCCCCTGGGGGTACTCCGCCGCCGGGCTCGAGTCCCGTGACATTTCCGTCCAACGGATCGGGGTTGGCGGAGGCTGCCGGGTCATTGTCTTCGTCCTGGCGCAATTCCGGATCGGCGTTCACATGGTCGTTCCGGGCCGCGGGGGTTGTTGCGGCACCGTAGGGCCCCGTAGCGCCGGTCACGCCGAAGCCCTGCTCGTCCTGGGGGTCTTTACTGGTCACGATCAGCCCTTTCGTAAGCAAACTTACTAATACGCTTGCTCCGCCAGCCTATCCGGGACGGGCTGAGCCAACAAGGGCACCTAGCCGTGGAGTGTCGTCGCAGTAACGAAGCTCCGGATGGCATCCGCCACGGCCTTCGGGCGCATGTGCTGAGCCACGTGTCCGACGCCGGGAATTTCCACCAAGCGACCCTCTGCAACCGCCCGCGACAGCCGAAGCGACCAATCAGGACCTGCCACGTTGTCGCGGCTTCCACGCAACACCAGCACCGGAACCCTGATCGAAGCCAGGCGTTTCTCCGTGGGGTACTTCATCATTACCGGCAACTCGGTGAGGTACCAACGCGGTCCGGAGCGGAAGTAGTCGGAAATGACGATCCAGTTTGACGAGGGGCTCTCGCGGAGCAGCCCGTCGAGGATAAGAGCCAAGGACTGGCGCCCCACGTTCTTGTGGCGCGAATCAACCACCGGTCCCATTAACACCAGTTGCCGGGCGCATTCCGGCGCATGCAAGGCCGCTTCGATGGTGAATTGCACGCCCATGGAATGGCCCACCAGCACGTAGGAACCGATGCCATGGGACGCGAGCGCCGCTGCGATGAAGGCACCGTAATCCTCCACGGAGAGCTGCCGGTCGGGCTTGGGTGTCCCGGCAAAACCGGGGAGGTCCAGGGAATACGTGGGTGCGCCCGCGGCGAGTACGGCATGCAGCCGGGCCAAGTAGCGGTGTGAGACTCCGATGCCGTGGATCAGGATGTACGCGGGTTCGGCGCCCACCTCAGACCCCGACTCGGAGCCAGGCCCAGGCGAAGGCGTGCCCTCGGTCCAGAGGATCCGCCCCTTCAGTCCCAAAACCTCGACGTCTGCAGACAGCAGCGGTGCCGGCTTCCCCAGCGTTGTCATCAGGACTGCCGCTGCAGGAACACAGGAGCGCCAGGGCCGCTCAGTTCGCTCTCCGCTACCGGTCGACCGGACACCGCCAGCAGCAGCGCGATCGCGGGACCTTCAACGGTGGGACCGTCACCGTACTCGAAGCGGGTGTCAGTGGCGACCCAGCGCCAGCCGGCTGCGATCTCCTTGCCGCCACCCATCTTGGTGGTGGTCCGCATTTGGTAGTCAATGGCAGTGGCGACGTGGGCGGCCGGATATTCGCGGTGCAAGCCCAGCGGCCGGCGGATGTCCTCGCCGTGGACGAACGCCTCAACCAGCCTGGTGGCCAGTCCGGCCGGTGGACCGGATGTCCGGGAGAGTACGGCCTCCAACTGGACCAGGGTCTGAGCGGGGTCCCCGGTCTTTTCGCGCTCCACACCCACGGCGTTGTCGCGGTCAAAATCCATCCGGGAAGCAATCATTCGGCTCATGAAATTGAGGCGCGTGGTTTTGGCGCTGTCGATCACGTGAGCCAGGACGTCGTGGACGTCCCAGCCAGGGCACAGCGACGGCGTCTTCCACTGGGCTGGATGGAGTGGTTCCAGATCCTTGATCAGGGCACGGCGTTCCTCATGGACCACGGGCCAGACAATGGAAGGGGAAGTCGACGCCATACTGCTATTGAACCCCATGCCACGGCCACGGGCGGTTTACTGCGAGGGCGGTTCCATGAAGACGCGGTTGCGCGAGGGCCTGCGGGAGTACTGTACGGACCTTGCCAGCCCCGCTGCGCACCACACGAGAAAGGCAGCCGCGGCCGCTGTGAGAGCCCAGGTCACCGGGTAGCCGAGGAAGGGCGCCGATTGGCAGGTGTCGAAACCAACATCGCCCGAGGCCTGACCGCAACCACCGGTTTGCAGCCAGATCAAACCCAGGAAAGGGACCGTGGCGGAAATGAGGACGAGCCACAGCCACGGGCGGTTCCACGGCCATTCGGAGTACTTGGCGCGTCTTTCCTGGGCCATAGGCTATTCCCTGTTCGCGTCGTCCGATTCAGTGGGGTCGACTGCGGGACGTGAAGCCTCAGGCGCCGCGGCCGCCTCAGCCGCGTCCCGGCGTCGTGCGATTCTCGATTCCGTCCACATGGCCACGGCCACGAACACTGTGCACGCGAACATGAATGTTGCCACGAAGTTCAATCCCATGGCAGAGCCCAAGGGTGCGGCAAGGGCCATGGCGGCCAACCCGGCCACGATATGCCACCCTTTGAAATTGCCCACCGATCAAGCGTAACCCCGGCCTTAAGGGGTGCTGGCCCGTTGCGTGGGATCGTTGCTTGATCCTTATCACTCCGACACTTTTAGCCGGCGCTTAAGTCATTTTCGGTGGTCTGGACCGCGGCCGCTTCAGCCTGGTTCTTCTTCTGCGTTTCCAGCCACGCCATGATCGCGGCCTGCCGGATCCGACGATGCGTGCCGCGGTACTCCACGGGGATTTCGCCGCGGTCGGTCATATTGCGCAAGTACGTGTGCGAAATGCCCGCGAGCTCCGCTGCCTGCGAGGTGGTGAGCATTTCCTCCACGCTGCTGACCGTCACCGTTTCGCCCCGGCCCAGCCTCTCAAGGAGGTCGACGACGGCGTCCCTCGCCTGGTCGGGCAGGCGATGGACGGTGCCGTCCACAAACACGGTGATGTCGTTGCTGTCCGCCAACGAGCGTGCCATATTCCGGGCGTCATCGGCGGGGAGGCCTGCTGTGACGCGGGGAGCTATCAATGCCATGGCAGAAGCCTAGCGCGAGCCTGCCGCGGACCGGCGTTCGTTGCGGCCCAACTACAACGACGCCCGGAGTTCGGCGGCATTGGCCAGCTCTGCGGCCAACGCTTCCCGTTCCCCGGAGGTCAGGGTGAGGGCATCCACGCTATCCAGCACTGAAGCGGCGAGCCCGGGGTCGCCGGTGCGGTGGTGCAGCTCAGCGAGGTACACCAGCAGGGGCAGCTTCTCGGCGCCCGTTGCTTCCCCGTGGCGCAAAAGCCCCGCCTCGATCACCGAGATAGCCCGGGCTTCGTCCCCATGGGAGTCGCCTTGCCGGGTAGCGCTCATCAGCACTCTTTCCAGACGGCTTTCCGAGCCGGAGCCATCATCCTCGGTTTCACCCAAGGCGCTGATCCGTAGCCAGTTCCCGCCCGGATCCACCACGGTGAACCCAGCTGTCGTTCCCTGCTTGCGGCGGGGGCGGGTGATCCGCGGAATCCCGGCAATGGGCAACTTGCCGAAAGCAGCACGAAGTCCGGTTGCGAATTCGTCGAACAGCACACCCGTATCCTCGACCAGCAGGATGGCGGTGCCCATCGAGTTCTCCGGCTCGAACGCCTCCAGGCCGAAGAAGTGCAGGTCGATCCCGCCCCGGTTGAAGCACACGTAGGGGTTTGGCCGCGCCTGCCGGAAGGTCACTTTGAAGCCCAGGGCCTCGTAGAACGGCACGATGTCGTCGAGGTACCGGCACGGCAGGATGGGGATCGCGCGCTCGTTCATAGCCCGAACCTACACCAGCCCAGCGAGAGCTACTCCGCGTCCAGGTCCGTCTCCAGCAGCTTCACCAGTGCGTCCAGAGCAGCGTCGGCGCCGTCGCCCTCTGCCCGCAGCACCACGACGTCGCCCTTCGCGGCGCCGAGCGTCATGAGCGAAAGGATGCTGGCGGCGTCGAGCGCGTCGTCGGCGGGTTCGCCCTGCATGGCGATGGTGACCTCAACCGGCTGCCCGCCGGCGGCTTCGGCGAACAAAGCGGCCGGCCTGGCATGCAATCCGGAGCGGCTGGCGATGGTGGCTGTGCGTTCGGGCATGGTGTTCTCCTAAAGGTCGGAAACGAGAATTAGAGGCCGAGTTCTTCGAGCACGGGGAGTTTGGCGCGGACCCAGTCCCGGGCCTCAAGGGCACTCGGCGCGGACAGAGCAAGCCGAGCGAGTTCCTGCGCCTGCTCCAGGGTGACGGTCTTTAATACAGTCCCGACGGCGGCCAAGGATCGCGCGGTCATGGACAGTGTGGTGACGCCCAGCCCGGTCAGTACGACGGCGAGGGCCGGGTCCGCGGCTGCCTCACCACAGACGCCCACGGGCTTGGGATCACCTTCGCGGCCGGAGCCTTCCTGCGCGGCGCCTTCAACGGTGAGCTGGACGAGACGGAGCACGGCGGGCTGCCACGGGGTGTTGAGCTCGGCGAGGGGGCCGAGCTGGCGGTCGGCGGCCATGGCGTACTGGGTGAGGTCGTTGGTGCCAAGGGAAGCAAAGCCCACCTCCCGCAGTACGGTGGCTGCGGTCAGTGCCGCGGAGGGGACTTCCACCATGACGCCGGGCGTCTGGATTCCAGCGGCGGCGCACAACGAGGCGAAACGTCCGGCTTCGGCGGCCGTGGAAATCATGGGCGCCATGACCCACACATCGGCTTCGGACCCGGAGGCTGCCCGGGCAATGGCTTCGAGCTGGCGCTCCAGGACACCCGGTGTGGTGAAGTCGGTGCGGTAGCCGCGGACACCCAGTGCAGGGTTGGGCTCGGTGGCATCCGTGAGGAAGGGCAGGGGCTTGTCCGCGCCTGCATCCAGGGTGCGGAGGACAACCTTCTTGCCCGGGAACGCGTCGAACACGGCCTTGTAGGCCGCGGCTTGCTCGTCCACGGAGGGCTCGGTGTCACGCTCCAGGAAGCAGAACTCGGTGCGGAACAGGCCAACACCTTGGGCGCCGAGGCTTGCGGCTGCCACCGCGTCCTTGGCTCCGCCGACGTTGGCGAGCAGCGGCACCAAGTGGCCGTCCGCCGTCGTGCCGTTTCCGTCGAATTCGGCGAGGGTGGCGGAGGTTTCCGCCCAGGCCGTCGCAGCAGTGCGCTGCTCATCGGTGGGCGGAACGGCAACGTAGCCGGCCGCGCCGTCGACGTACACCTCGGAACCGTCGGCCACGGAGTCAACCCCGTGCGCGGCAACAACCGCAGGCAGGCCGAGGGAGCGGGCAATGATCGCGGTGTGGGACTGTGGCCCGCCGCCGGAGGTCACCAGTGCCAGCACTACAGCGGGATTCAGCGTTGCAGTGTCGGCCGGGGCCAGGTCTTCCGCGACCAGGATGAAAGGCGTCTCCGAGGCGGGGATGCCAGGAGCCGGGACCCCGCGGAGTTCGGCAACAATGCGGGCGCGGACATCCAGGACATCGGTGGCGCGCTCGGCCATGTAGCCGCCCAGGTTGTGCAGCATTTCAGACACGGAAGCACCCGCTTCCCAGATGGCCCTCTCGGCTGAGGAGCCGCCGTTGATCAGCTTGGCTGCCGACTTCAGGAGCATGGTGTCCTTGGCCATCAGCGCAGTGGCTTCAAGGACGGCCTTGCCGTCGCCGGAAGCACTGTCCGCACGTCCCTTGAGCTCGTCATGGACCGCCTGCGCAGCCGCTTTCAAGCCCGCGACGGCGTCTTCCGGACTCACGTCCGCAGCCAAACGCTCTCCCGACGGCGGCTCACTCACCGGCTTGGGCATCTGGCGGACGGAACCAATGATGCGGCCAGGGCTTACCCCTACTCCTTGGAAATTCTGCACTGAATCCTCTGTTCCTGCTTGTTGGTTCAGGCCCGCCGGCGACGGCACCGGGAGCCTCGAAAACTAGCCTACAAAATTCCTTTGTGAGCCACTTCATATAGCAACGCTATAGGTGCTAGGGTAGCGGTTATGAGTTTCGATGACCAGCTTCCGCCCAAAATTCGGTTGCTTCGCGCAGCTGCCGAATTGCTGGCGAATTCGGAGGGGTCAGCGGTCTCAACGCGCCAGATCACCAAGCTTGCCGGGGTCACGGCGCCCACGCTTTACCACCACTTTGGTGACAAAGAAGGACTGTTCGACGCCGTTGTTTCAGCCGGTTTCGAAGAGTACGTGGCGGGAGAGCGGGATTTTGCACCGTCCGGGGAGCCTCTGGAAGACGTCCGGCGGATGTGGGACAACCACGTCCAGTTCGGCCTGACCCAACCCCATCTTTATCTGGTCATGTTCGGCAACATCAGGCCGGAAAGCCGCCCAGCAATCGTGGCCGATGCTGAAGCGCTCCTGGAAGAAATGCTGAACAAGGCCGCCATTGCCGGTCAGATCAACGTGCCGCCCCGCGAAGCGGCACGCAGCATTCTGGCGGCCAATGTGGGCGTAACGCTCATGTTGATCGCCGAACCGGTGGAAGAACGGAACCTCGAGCTCTCAACGATGACCCGGGATTCCATGATTTTTGCCGTCTCCACGGAAACCGCCCGTGGCGCCGCAGCCGACGACTCCGGTAAGTCCTCGGTAGTTGTTGCGGCAATCGCCCTGAATGCGGCACTGCAGGCCTCGCATTCGGACCAACTTTCCAGCTCTGAACTGAAGCTCTTCCTCGAATGGCTTCACCGCATTTCCAGCAGCTCCTAAGGCTGTTCTCTCTCGATCTATATCGACTGACCCCGCGCCGCCGCGGGACACACGTTAGGAATTCACATGGCAACAGAGACAGTTGCGAAGCCCCGCACCAGCGTGCGCGTTGGTGTCCAGAAGTTCGGAACATTCCTCTCCGGCATGATCATGCCCAACATTGGCGCCTTCATCGCCTGGGGTCTGATTACGGCGCTGTTCATCGAGAAGGGCTGGATTCCAGTTCCCGCGCTCGGTGGTTTCGGCACCAATGCCGAGGGGGTTCCCAACATAGGCCTTGTTGGCCCGATGATCACCTACCTGCTCCCGCTGCTGATCGGCTACACCGGCGGCAAGATGGTCCATGACGTCCGTGGTGGCGTGGTGGGAGCCATCGGCACCATGGGCGTGATCGTCGGCGCGGGCATCCCGATGTTCATTGGCGCCATGATCATGGGCCCGCTGGGTGGCTGGACCATGAAGCAGCTTGACCGCCTCTGGGACGGCAAGATCCGCCCCGGCTTCGAGATGCTGGTGAATAACTTCTCCGCCGGCATCTGGGGCGCCCTGTTGGCCATGCTTGGCTTCTACGGCATTTCCCCGTTGGTTTCGGCCTTCAGTACCGGCGCCGGAAACGTCGTCCAGTTCCTGGTCAACAACGGCCTGCTGCCGCTGACCAGCATCTTCATCGAGCCCGCCAAGGTCCTCTTCCTCAACAACGCCATCAACCACGGCGTGCTGACCCCCTTAGGCATCCAGCAGTCGCTGGAGCAGGGCAAGTCCATCCTGTTCCTCCTGGAGGCCAACCCCGGCCCGGGCCTCGGCATCCTGCTGGCCTACATGTTCTTCGGCCGTGGTGCCGCCAAAGCGTCGGCTCCCGGTGCGGCGATCATCCACTTCCTCGGCGGCATCCACGAGATCTACTTCCCATATGTCCTGATGAAGCCCATCCTGATCCTCGCGGCTATCGGCGGCGGCATGACGGGCATCGCAACATTGGCCATCACCAACTCGGGTTTGGTTGCTCCTGCAGCGCCTGGTTCCATCATTGCCGTGATCGCCCAGACGTCGCGAGACAGCTACGTTGGCGTGATCCTCGCGGTGATCCTGGCGACCGCCGTCTCCTTCCTCATTGCGTCGTTGATCCTGCGCACCTCCAAGAACAAGGGCGAGGACGACCTCACCGAGGCCACCTCGCGCATGGAAGCCATGAAGGGCAAGAAGAGCTCCGTCTCTTCGGCACTCGTCGGCGATCGCGCCGGTGACCAGGGCGGAACCGTCCTGACCCGGCCGGTCCAGAACATCGTGTTCGCCTGCGACGCCGGCATGGGCTCCAGTGCAATGGGTGCCTCGGTGCTGCGCAACAAGATCAAGGCGGCCGGCTTCCCGGACGTCAAGGTCACCAACTCCGCCATCGCCAACTTGAACGACACCTACGACGTTGTCGTCACCCACGAGGACCTCACCGAACGTGCCCAGCCACGCACCTCCAGTGCCGTGCACTACTCGGTGGATAACTTCATGAACAGCCCGCGGTACGACGAAATCGTTGAACTGGTACGGAGCAGCAACAGCGAAGAAGGCACGACGGCGGCCCCCGCCGGAGACGCCCAGCCCGCCGCAGCTGCCACAACAGCAGCCGCCACCCACGGTGCACATGCCGCCGAGCCGGCCGCCGCCGTCGAGGGTAAGGGTGTCCTGCTCCGCGAAAGCGTGGTCCTTAATGGCACGGCCACTGACCGTGACGCGTCCATCGACGAAGCCGGCAAACTCCTGCTGGACCGCGGTGCCGTTGATGTCAGCTACGTTCACGCCATGCACGAGCGCGAGGAATCCGTGTCCACCTACATGGGCAGCTTCCTGGCGATCCCGCACGGCACCAACGATGCCAAGGAACACATCAACCACTCGGCAGTGTCCATCATCCGCTACCCCGAGGGCATCGACTGGGGCGGAAAGCAAGTGAAGTTCGTCGTCGGCGTGGCCGGCATCAACAACGAACACCTCCACATCCTTTCGTCGATCGCCAAGATCTTCACCAACAAGGCGCAGGTTGCCCAACTGGAAGAAGCCACCACGGTTGACGAAGTCCTGGAGCTGTTCGGAAAGGTCAACGCATAGTGAAGGCAGTCCATTTTGGGGCAGGCAACATCGGGCGGGGCTTCGTGGGGCTGCTGCTCCACGAAGCCGGCTATGAGGTGGTGTTCGCGGATGTTGCGGACGCGCTGATCACCCAGCTCGCCTCGGCCAGCAGCTACGACGTCCACGAGGTAGGCGAGAACCCGGCGGTCAAGACAGTCACCGGTTTCCGTGCCTTCAACTCGGGTTCGCAGGAAGCTGCTGTTGTTGAGGAAATCTCGACGGCGGACGTGGTCACCACTGCCGTGGGGCCGCACATCCTGAAGTTCGTGGCGCCCGTGATTGCCCGCGGGCTGGCTGCCCGACCGGTGGATCTGCCACCTCTTCAGGTCATGGCATGCGAGAACGCCATCAACGCCACGGACCTCCTTCACACGGAGATCCGTGCGGCGTGGGACGATTCGGCAGGCGACCTGGACGCCGTCGCTGTTTTTGCCAACACCGCAGTGGACCGCATTGTCCCCAACCAGGCGCCGGGCCAGGGCCTGGACGTCACGGTGGAGACCTTCTATGAGTGGGTCATCGATCGCACGCCTTTTGGCGATAGTGCGCCGGGCATTCCCGGGGCTACCTTCGTGGATGAGCTGGGCCCGTACATCGAGCGCAAGCTGTTCACGGTGAACACGGGCCATGCTTCGGCGGCATACTTCGGTTACCAGGCCGGTCTTGAGAAGATCTCCGACGCCATGGCCGATCCGTCCGTGGCTGCGAAGGTCCGGGCTGTGCTGGAGGAAACGAAGGAACTTCTGGTGGCCAAGCACGGGTTCGTGGAGGCGGAACAGGAAGCGTATGTGCAGAAGATCCTGTCCCGCTTCACCAACCCGCACCTGCCGGACACCGTGAACCGCGTGGGCCGCGCGCCCTTGCGGAAGCTCGGCCGGCACGAGCGCTTCGTTGGCCCCGCGGCTGAGCTCGCCGAGCGTGGCGTCACTCCGGTAGCGCTGCTTGAGGCCATGTCTGCAGCCCTTCGTTTCGACGACGGTGCCGATGACGAAGCCGTGGAGCTCGCAAGGATGCTGTCGGAGATGGACGCGGCTGCCGCCGTCGAACGCATCACGGAACTGACGCCTGCGCACCCACTGTTCCCGGCGTTGCAAAAGCTCGTGGAGGACCGCAAGGCCGAGGCCTGACCCTCTCTCACCTTCTGCCCCCTTCAGGCTGACCTTCTCTCACGGAACGGCTCGATCAGGCGGACGGTCTCTCACTGTCTCCAGACAGGCCCGACGTCGGCACTCACCCGGGCGCCGACGTCGGGCCTTTCGCGTCGAGTTGCAGCAGGGCGTGGACAGGGGTGGGGAGGGTTTTGGTCTCCGGCAGGAGAAAAACCAGTGAGTTTGCTCACTTTTGCCCATTGGAGGGCCTTTCGGTTTTGAAGTTAGCCTCACCTTACTAATAGAGTCAAAAACAATTAGGCAACACATCTATGACTTATTAGTGAGTGGAGTACTGGCGTGAAAAAGAGGCTGTCGAGCTACATTGGGGCACTGGCTGCAGGCGCTGCCTTGCTGACCGTCACGGCGTGTGGAAACGGCGCGACGGCGTCCTCGCAGCCTGAAGAAGCCAGCACCATCACCATCGAGCACGCCCAGGGCTCCACCTCCAACGTTCCCGTCAATCCGGCCAAGGTTGTCACCTTCGATCTCGGCGTCCTGGACACCATGAACGCACTCGGCGTCGAGCCCACCGGTGTTCCCGAGGCCAGCTACCCGGAGGCCCTGAAGAAGTTTTCCGAGGCCAAGTACGCCAAGGTCGGCTCGCTCAAGGAACCGGACTTCGAAGCCGTCAGCTCCGCAGCGCCGGACCTCATCATCATCTCCGGCCGCACTGCCGGCGCCTACGAGGAACTGAGCAAGATTGCCCCCACCATCGACCTCTCGGTTGACGCCGCGAAGCCGATGGAAAGCTTCAAGGCCCAGACGGAGAAGCTCGGTAAGATCTTCAAGAAGGAAGACGAAGTCGCTTCCAAGCTCGCCGAGGTGGACAAGACCATCGCCGACACGAAGGCCAAGGCCGCCACGGCTGGCAAGGGCCTGATCGTCCTCACCTCAGGCGGTGAAGTCACCGCGTACGGTGCGGGTTCCCGCTTCGGCATCATCCACGACGTCCTGGGCGTTCCCACCGCTGCCGACGTCAAAGCTGAGGGTTCCCACGGCGAGGCCGTTTCCTTTGAATACATCAAGGAAACCAACCCGGACATCCTCTACGTCATCAACCGCGACACCGCGATCGGCACCGCAGGCTCCACAGCCAACCCCATCCTGGACAACGAGCTGGTGAAGTCCACCAACGCAGCCAAGAACAACAAGATCGTCAACCTCGATCCCGCCGGCTGGTACCTCGTGGGCTATGGCCTGAACAACGTCCAGGCCATGGTCACCGCAGTGGCCGATTCTGTCGCCTGATATCCCGCATTACCTGAAGTTCTGACGTGACAACTACAGCCGTGCGCCCCGCGGCACCAGCACGCCGCAACCGGACTGGCGAGACCGCCCGACTGGTTGCGGCGGCTGTCGTTGTGCTGGTGATCGCCGTGGGCAGCATCTTCGTGGGTGTCAGTGATGTTTCCCTGTCTGCTTTGATGGCGAACGACGCCGGAGCCTGGGAAATCTTCTGGGTGTCGCGGGTGCCGCGCACCGTTGCTGTGGTGCTGGCCGGGATGGCCGTCGCCGTCGCCGGGTTAATCATGCAGCTCATGGCCCGGAACCGGTTCGTGGAGCCCTCCACCGTGGGCACAGTTGAATCAGCGACGCTCGGAATCCTGGTAGTCACGGTTCTTGCCCCTGACTCACCGATCCTCACCAAAATGATCGTGGCTTCTGTGTTCGCCGTACTCGGCACCGCGCTCTTCCTGGCCATTCTCCGCAGGCTCCCCGCCCGCAACACCCTGCTTATTCCGCTGGTAGGCATCATGCTGGGCGGCATCATTGCTGCAGTCACCACGTTCTTCGCCTACCGCTTCGATCTTCTCCAGACCCTGAGCAACTGGATGATCGGCGACTTCTCCGGCGTGCTCCGCGGACGGTACGAACTGCTGTGGATCGTGGCCGTGCTGGTGTTGCTGGGCCTCTTTGCCGCCGACCGCTTCACTGTGGCCGGCATGGGCCAGGACTTCACCACCAACCTCGGCCTGAACTACGCGCGCACCATGCGGCTGGGGCTGATGATCGTTTCGTTGATCTCCGCCGTTGTCGTCACGACGGTTGGCGCCGTTCCCTTCCTGGGGCTCGTGGTGCCGAATATCGTGTCCCTGCTGTTCGGAGACAACCTCCGCCGGGCCGTTCCGTGGACCGCCTTGTTCGGAGCCGCGTTCGTGCTGGTCTGCGACATCATCGGCCGGGCCATCCGGTTCCCCTATGAAGTGCCCGTCGGCATGGTCATGTCCGTGCTGGGCGCCATCCTGTTCCTTTTCCTGCTGTTGAGGAAACGCAATGCCTGAAGCGCTCCTGACCGCACCCCGTCTGTCCGCCCGCACCCGCTGGCGTGAGGCCATCCGCAGCACCCCGCCGGGACTGGTGATCGGCATCCTGGCGATTGCCGCCGTCGTGCTCGTTGCCGTTTTCCTGACAATCGACCTCAAAGGCAACATCGCCTACATCCTGCCCCGCCGGGCCATCAAGGTGTCCGCGATGCTGCTGGTGGCTATCGCGGTGGGGGTTTCCACGCTGCTGTTCCAGACCGTGACGGCCAACCGGATCCTGACGCCGTCCATCATGGGGTTCGATTCGCTGTACATCCTGGTGCAGACCGCGCTGGCGTTCGTGGCGGGTGCCGCGACGTTGGCGACGGCTCCGTCAACGCTGAAATTTGGGCTCGAGATCCTCCTGATGGTGGGCTTCAGCGCCTTCCTGTACCGGTGGATGTTCACCGGCGCCACGCGATCCCTGCACCTGTTGCTGTTGGTGGGGATCGTCCTGGGGACACTGTTCCGTGGCTTTTCCTCGCTCTTGCAGCGGCTGATGGAACCCAGCGAATTCATCATCCTGCAGGACCTGTTCTTTGCCAGCTTCAACAATGTGGATCCCGGCCTGCTGGGTGTTTCCGCGGTGCTGATCGCTCTGGTGTGCGTTGGGGTGTGGCGGATGCGGCACACCCTGGATGTGCTGGCGCTGGGCCGGGAAGTGGCCATCAACGTAGGCGTCGACCACAAGCGCGTGGTGATGCGGGTGCTGCTCGCGTGCTCGCTGCTGGTGGCTATTTCCACTGCGCTGGTGGGGCCGGTGACGTTCTTCGGGCTCCTGGTGGTCAGCCTCGGCTACCAGCTCTGCCGCGGTTTCCGGCACGCCTGGCTGCTGCCGATCGTGGTGCTGATCGGTGCCATTGCGTTGGTGGGTGGCCAATTGCTGTTGGAGCGCGTCTTCGGTTTCGCCACGGCGCTGAGCGTCATCATCGAGTTCACTGGCGGCATCCTCTTCCTTTACCTGTTGCTGAAAGGCTCACTGAAATGACTGGGGTCTGCCCATGATTACCGTCCGGAACGTGACCAAGCGCTACGGCGGCACCACTGTGCTGGACGACGTGAGCTGCGAGATCCCTCGCGGCGGCATCACGTCCATCATCGGCCCCAACGGTGCGGGCAAGTCCACGCTGCTCTCGTTGATCAGCCGTCTCCAGCCCATGGACGCCGGGGGAGTGTCGGTGGCTGGCTTGGATGTCACAGCGACGCCCAGCAAGGAACTGGCCAGGACCATGGCCATCCTGCGGCAGGAAAACCACCTGACCATGCGGCTCACGGTCCGCGACCTCGTGGCTTTTGGCCGCTTCCCGCACAGCGGCGGCAGGCCCACGGTGGAGGACCTTGAACACGTGGACGAGGCCATCCGGCAGCTGGACCTCACGTCCATGGCCGACAAATTCGTGGACGAGCTCTCCGGCGGTCAGCGTCAGCGCGCGTACATCGCGATGGTTCTGGCTCAGGACACCGAATACCTGCTGCTTGATGAACCGCTGAACAACCTGGACATGAAGCACTCCGTGGAGATGATGCGGTTGCTGCGCCGGCTGGCGGACGAGCTCGGGAAGACCATTGTCCTGGTGGTCCACGACATCAACTTTGCGTCCTGCTACTCGGATACCATCCTGGCCATGAAGGACGGCCGGCTCATCCATCAGGGCACGCCTTCGGAGATCATGCGCGCCGGGATGCTGCACGACGTCTACGACATCGACATCCGCATCGAGGAAATCGACGGCAACCGCATCGGCGTGTACTTCGCCTGACGCTTTCAGTTGTACAAAGAAAGCCCGACGTCGGCACCCAAGCTGGGTTCCGACGTCGGGCTTCACTTGTTTTGGGCGCTAGCGCGCTGCCGCGGTTTCCGCCTCGGACATCGCCTTCCACTCGGCCACGCGGGCCTGGTGGAGGGGTGTCTTGCGGACCACGGCATAGGCGATGCCGAGGATCGCGAACCAGATGGGCGTCACCAGAAGGGCAGTGAGCGTGTCAGGCTGCGTGGTCAGCGCCCAGACCAGGAACGCGAAGAACGCGAAGACCACCCATACCATCGGGATGCCGCCGGGCATCTTGAATGACGAGGCCGCGTGCTGCTCGGGCCGGCGCTTGCGGTACACGAGGTAGCTGGCCAGGATGATCGACCACACGAACATGAAGCAGACCGCGGACACGGTGGTCACCATATCGAACGCGACGCCAACGTCCTTGCCCGCGTAGAGAAGGGCGACGCCGGCCAGCAGCAGAACGCAGGACAGGAACAGTGCGTTCTGGGGTACTTTTCGGCTGGAGAGCCGGCCGAAGAGCTTGGGCGCGTCGCCGTCGTTGGCCAAGCCGTAGACCATGCGGGAGGTCGAGTAGATGCCGGAATTGGCCGAGGACATGGCCGAGGTGAGCACCACGAGGTTGACCACGGTGGCTGCCATACCCAGGCCGGCCAGGGAGAACATGGCGATGAACGGGCTCTGGCCGGCTTTGAACTCGGTCCACGGGGTGACCGACATGAGGATGATGAGCGCGCCTACATAGAAGAGCATCACGCGCAGGGGGATGGCGTTGATGGCGCGGGGCAGGTTGTGCTCCGGGTTCTTGGTTTCGGCTGCGGCGGTGCCTACCAGCTCGATGCCGACGAAGGCGAAGACGGCGATCTGGAAGCCGGCCACGAATCCCATGAATTCCTTGGGGAAGAACCCGCCGTGGCTCCAGAGGTTGGTGAAGCTCGCGGTGCCTGCGTTGGACTGGAAGCCGGTGAAGATCATGACCAGGCCTACGACGATCAGCGCCACGATGGCCACGATCTTGATGAGTGCGAACCAGAATTCGGTCTCGCCGAAGGCCTTGACCGTGGGGAGGTTGAGGAGCAGCAAGATGATGATGGTGGCGAGGCCCGGGATCCAGAGTTGGATTCCCGGCCAGAGTTCGTTGGCGTAGCCCGCAATCGCGATGACGTCCGCAACACCGGTGACTACCCAGCAGAACCAGTAGGTCCAGCCGGTGAAGAACCCGGCCCAGGGACCGAGGAGGTCGCCCGCGAAGTCGCTGAAGGACTTGTAGTTCAGGTTGGACAGCAGCAACTGGCCCATGGCCCGCATGACGAAGAAGAGCATGAAGCCGATGATCATGTACACGAAGATCACCGAGGGACCGGCAACGGAGATGGTTTTGCCGGAGCCCATGAAGAGGCCCGTTCCGATGGCGCCGCCGATGGCCAGGAGCTGGATGTGGCGGTTGCTGAGCGAGCGTGACAGGTGGGGCTCGCTGTCCCTGCTGGAGGCGCGGAGCTGCCCCTGTGTTGTCTGGTCGGACATTAGTTCAAGAACCCTTCGAAGGACCCGCCACAATAGTGACGGCCGTTACAAATCTGTTCGATAAAGCTATAGCTAATGTCTGACAAATGGCGAATCCGTCTGAATGGCGAAAGCTCCCGCCCTGGTTGAGGGGGAGCTTAGGCCTTCTCTGGCGCTGAGTTCAGGCTGCGGGCACTACGCGATCTGGCGTTTATAAGCAGCAGTTGCGAAGCCGTAGGAGACGACCAGGATTCCCAGGCACCAAGCCAGGGCAACCCAGATGTCTCCGCCCACCGGACGCTGCGCGAACAGATCCTGGATGGTGTTCACGATGGAGGTGACCGGCTGGTTCTCGGCGAACCAGCGGACCGGGCCAGGCATGGTCTCCGTCGGGACGAAGGCCGAGCTGATGAACGGCAGGAAGATCAGCGGGTAGGAGAACCCGCCGGCGCCGTCCACGGACTTCGCGGAGAGGCCGGCGATAATGGCGATCCACGTAAGCGCCAAGGTGAAGAGTGCCAGGATTCCCGCGATGGCCAGCCAATCAAGCACGTTGGCCGACGTCCGGAACCCCATGAGGAGCGCCACCAGCACGATGATCACCAGTGAGAGTCCGTTGGCCACCAAGGAGGTCAGGACATGCGCCCAGAGAACCGAGGAACGTGCGATGGGCATGGACTGGAACCGCTCGAAGATGCCGCTCTGCATATCAGTGAACAAGCGGACCGCCGTGTAAGCGATACCGGAAGCGATCGCGATCAACATGATGCCCGGGAGCAAGTAGTTCACGTAATTCTCGGTGTCGGTCCTGATGGCTCCGCCGAATACGTAGACGAAGAGCAACATCAGGGCGATCGGGGTGATCGCAGTGGTGATGATGGTGTCAACGCTCCGGAAGATGTGCCGCATGGAGCGGCCCAGCAGCACGGACGTGTCTGCGAAGAAATGGGTGTTCATGACCTGTCCTTTACTGACTCGTTGTTATCGGTTGGGACGTTTCCGCCACTTCCCACCAGGGCCAGGAAGATGTCCTCCAGGCTCGGCTGCTTCTCGACGTATTCGATCTTGGCCGGCGGCAGCAGCTGCTTGAGCTCCGCGAGGGTGCCGTTGGCGATGATGCGGCCCTCGTGGAGGATGGCAATGCGGTCTGCGAGATGCTCAGCCTCATCGAGGTACTGCGTGGTGAGCAGCACCGTGGTCCCTTGGTGGGCGAGGTTCTTGACGATCTGCCACACTTCCAGGCGGGCCTCCGGGTCCAGGCCGGTGGTCGGCTCGTCCAGGAAGATCACTTTCGGATTGCCGATCAGGCTCATGGCGATATCCAAGCGACGCCGCATGCCGCCGGAGTACGTCGCTACCTTGCGGGCCCCGGCGTCGGTGAGGCTGAACTGCGCCAGCAACTCATCCGCGATCTGCCCAGGGCCCTTCAAGTGACGCAGTTTTGCCACCAGGATCAGGTTCTCCTTGCCGGACAGGACCTCGTCCACTGCGGCGAACTGACCCGTGAGGCTGATGGACTGCCTTACCTGGAGCGGCTCCGCAGCCACATCAAAACCCTCGACGGCGGCCGAACCGCCATCCGTTTTGAGCAGCGTGGACAGGATCTTCACCATGGTGGTCTTGCCCGCTCCGTTGGAGCCGAGAAGGGCGAAAATGCTGCCTGACGCTACTTCGAAGTCCACCCCGCGCAGGACGTGGAGATCCTTGTACGACTTCTCAATGCCCTCTACCCGGATTGCCGTTGCAGTCATGATTCAGCCTCCTTTGCCTTGTCGATTGCCTTGGTGAGGCGCTCGCGTTCCTTGTCGATCCAGCGCTTGCCGCCATATGCCTGGGCAAAGGCCTCGGCGAACTCGATGGGATCCTCGCCGACGATTTCGCTTACGGGCGTGCCATCGATTGCTGCGCGTTCCCAGAGGTCGGCAAGGTCCGTGAACATCTGCACCATGGTGTCTCCCTCGGTGACGCCGCCGTAGTACATCAAGTACCTGTTGAAGGCGGTCGCTACGGTGAGGTACGGCTCGGGCAGGGCGTCCAGCCGTGCTTTGGCCTGCTTGTACTGCTTCTTCTGCTCGAGTGATCCGGTGACCAGCTCGATCCATTTTGCTGCCATGTTATTTTCCTTCCTTGCGGAGCTCTTCAATCCGTCCGGACAGGAAGCTCCATGTGTTCCAGAATTCGTTCAGTTCCTTTTCGCCCTGTGTGTTGAGCGTGTACACCTTGCGGGGCGGCCCTTTCTCGGATGGCCGCTTTTCAACGTCCACCAGCCCCTTTTGCTCGATCCTGACCAGCAGCGCATACACGGTGCCTTCAGCGATCTCGGTGAAGCCCTGTTCCCGGAGCAGCGTGGTGATCTCGTATCCATACGCTGCCTTTCCGGTCAGGAGGGCCAGGACAATGCCCTCCAATGTGCCTTTGAGCATCTCCGTCATTTGCTTGCCCATCGGACACCTCCCTCACTACTCAGTATTACTAGCTACCACTACATAGTAGAACTAAGTACCGGTACTTAGCAATACTGAGTTCCAGCCACAATGGCATGCTGGGATGGTGACTACGGAATCTGGTACCGCACCCGCCCTGATGACTGCCGCCGTCGAACCTGGCACGTTCAGCCTGAGGCGGGCCCGCAAGGGCGACCTGCCTCGGATCCTCGCTTTGCTGGCGGACGATCAGTTGGGTGCCACCCGCGAGAGCGTCGACGACCTGGCGCCCTACGAGCGGGCTTTTGACGCGATCGACGCCGATCCGGCCCACCTTCTGGTGGTCGGTGAACTCGCCGGGGATGTTGTTGCCACGTTCCAGCTCAGCTACCTTCCGGGGTTGTCCCGCAAGGGGTCCTGGCGGGCGCAGATCGAGGCCGTCCGGGTGTCGGACGTGCTGCGCGGCCAGGGTGTTGGGGCGCTGATGATCGAGTGGGCTATCGACCAGGCGCGCGAGCGGGGCTGCTCGCTGGTGCAACTGACGACCGACAAATCCCGTGTGGCAGCGCACCGTTTCTACTCACGGCTCGGCTTCGTCGCGAGTCATGAGGGAATGAAGCTGACGCTCTGAGCCGGGGCGCGGTGGTTCGGCTTACGTTTTCCACATAGGCAGATTCCGGCCTTACGGGGCCGTTGGCCCGCTGGAAGAGTTGGGCCATGGAGAAGATTCGGGAGCGGCAAGCGATTGATTCGGACTCACATGCCCTGCTGATGGCGCCCCAGCCTGACAGCTCCGCGCCCAGCGTCTCCGCTCTCATGGGGCTGCTGAGGGCCCTTTGCCTTGGGTCGACCTGTGGTGAGTTGATTGATCAGCTGCGCGGTTTAGAGGATCTGAAGTCGGCTATCTCAAGCGTCCAGGCCCGGGCGGCCGTAGCCTTCGACCTCACGCGTCGCAGCGAGCAAGCGTCGGCTGGCATTCCCACCTCTGAGCAAGGGCAGGGTTCGGGCGCGGAGATCGCGTTGGCGCGTCGTGGATCACCAAGTCGCGGCTCGCGTCTCCTCGGGCTGGCCAAAGCGTTAGTGACGGAGATGCCGCGCACCATGGCTGCCTTGGAATCTGGACAGCTCAATGAATGGCGCGCCACCTTGCTCGTGAAAGAGACGGCCTGCCTCTCCTTGGAGGATCGGCGCGCCGTGGACGAGGAACTCGCACCTGACGCCGGCACCTTCGATGGTGTCGGCGACAAAGCCATCATCGCCGCAGCGAAAGCCGCCGCCTATCGTCGCGATCCCCGTACCGTTGCCCAGCGCGCCAGTCACGCTGCCACGGAGCGGAACGTCAGCCTGCGCCCCGCGCCGGACGCCATGACATACCTGACCGCCCTGCTTCCTGTCGCCCAAGGGGTTGCCGTGTATGCCGCACTCACCCGGAAGGCGGACTCTGTACGTTCCGCTGGTGAATCACGGAACAGGGGCCAGGTTATGGCAGACACCCTCGTCGAACGCATTACCGGCAGGCGCGGCGGAATCAGTGGTGTCGACCTTGAGGTCATCATGACGGACCGCGCGCTGTTCCAAGGGGACAGTGAGCCGGCTCGTCTCAAGGGCTACGGAATCGTCCCGGCGGCATGGGCGAGAGCCTTGGTTGGCGCCGGAGGGGCTGCCTTTGACGAGCCTGGTGAAAGGAGGCCGTATGCGGCGGGCGGTAGTCCGTTGCCAACGAAGGATCCCGAGTTCACCGTGTGGCTTCGCCGCCTCTACACAGCACCGTCCACCGGGGAGCTCATCACCATGGACTCCAAGGCGCGACTCTTCCCGCCTAGATTGAGGCGTTTCATCGAAGTCCGGGACGATACTTGCCGTACGCCCTACTGCGACGCGCCCATTAGGCATATCGACCACATCGTCCCGTGGCAATCAGGTGGTACCACCACTGTGACCAACAGTGCAGGACTCTGCGAAGCCTGCAACCACACCAAGGAAAACCCTGGTTGGGCGGCCCAGTCGTTGCCCGAGGGTGTGCACACCCTTGAAATTCGCACACCAACCGGCCACACCTACACATCAAAAGCTCCGGCGCCACCGGGCCACAGACGCGGACCAACTTCACCGGCCAGGCTTGACTATTAGGTACCCTAACTATTAGGCTGCCTAAATATGAACACCTTTGATCCCCGGCTCCTTGACCTCGCGCAGGAGTTTCGCGAGTCACTGCGTCTCGGCGTGTACATGTTCCGACGTCTTGATCCTGAAGGTGACCTTACGGCCGCGCAGCTCAGCCTGCTGTCCATGATCTCCGACGACGGCTTTCGCGTGGGCGACATCGCCAAGAACCTGGGTATCAAAGTCCCGAGCGCTACTGAGCAAATCATCAAGCTTGAGCGAGCCGGCCTGGTTACCCGCCAGCAGGATCCCGACGATTCCCGGGCAGTCCAGGTGGTCATCACCGAAGCGGGGACGTCCGCTGTCGATTCTGCCAACCAGCGGCGCAACGCGATGGTGGCCGAACTCCTTCAGGACCTCACCAGCGACGAAATCGAGCAGCTCGCCGCGGCATTGCCCGTGATCGCCAAACTCAACAGCTCATTCCAGAACTAAGAAAATCCAGCACAACCAGAAAACCAGCACCGACAAGGAGCCATTGAATGTCACGCCAGTTGGCTGACGCTTCAGCAAGCGCCGAAACAACCATCGAAACCACTCTGGAGGCTGAGAAGGCCTCCTTCCTCAAGCAGCCGAAAGCGGTGTGGGCCACCGCCCTCGCGGCCGTTTTCGCGTTCATGGGCATCGGGCTGGTGGATCCCATCCTTCCGGCGATAGCCAAGAACCTTGAGGCATCAACCAGTGAAGTGTCGCTGCTGTTCACCAGCTACTTCCTGGTGACGGCCATCGCCATGTTGATCAGTGGCTTCGTGTCGTCAAGAATCGGTGGCAAGAAGACGCTGCTGATCGGCCTGGCCATCATCGTGGTGTTCGCATCGTTGTCCGGCCTTTCCGGCAGCGTTGAACAATTGGTCGGGTTCCGCGCCGGTTGGGGACTCGGCAATGCACTGTTCGTGGCCACGGCACTTGCGGTAATCGTAGGTGTGGCCAGTGGTGGAACCGGGACGGCCATCATTCTCTATGAAGCCGCCCTCGGTCTGGGTATCTCGCTCGGCCCACTGCTCGGTGCCCTGCTGGGAGGCTGGCAGTGGCGAGCACCGTTCTTCGGCACCGCTGTCCTGATGGCGGCAGCGTTCATCGCCCTGCTGGCACTGCTGCCAAAGACACCCGCTCCCGCCAGGAAATCCCGCCTCAGGGATCCGCTCCTGGCACTCGGGCACAAGGGACTCCGAACCACCGCAGCCAGTGCCCTCTTCTACAACTACGGATTCTTCACCATCCTCGCCTTCACCCCGTTCATCCTGGGCATGGACGCCTACGGGATCGGGGGAGTCTTCTTCGGCTGGGGCGTTGCTGTTGCCGTGTTCTCGGTCTTCGTCGCTCCCGTCCTGCAGAAGCGCTTCGGTGCAGTGAAGGTCCTGACCGGCACCCTGGCCGTCCTCATGCTCGACCTGATTGGGCTGGGACTGGCCGCTGGGCACTCGGTGACCGCCGTCGTCGTGCTTGTCATCGTGGCCGGTGCCCTGCTGGGGATCAACAACACGGTCTACACCGAACTGGCCATGGGCGTGTCTGATTCTCCGCGTCCCGTCGCTTCGGCCGGCTACAACTTTGTGCGCTGGATGGGCGGTGCGTTGGCACCATTCGCTGCAGCCCAGCTTGGCGAGCACTTCGGACCGCAGGTGCCGTTCTTCGCTGGCGCAGTGGCTATGGTGATTGCGATCCTCATTGCTTTTGGAGGCCGCAGCTACCTGAGGTCGCACGAGCCGCACCTGGTGTAAGGGTTGCGCCTTAAGCAAACGAGCCCCGCGGAGATCCGCGGGGCTCGTTGTGTACTACCTGGGGTTGCGCAATTACTTGGGTTCGTCTGAGGCGACTGGCAGCGGCGCCACGGGTGCGCCCTTGGGGACGAACAGTGTTTCGGCCTGCTCGAGGGACATGCCATTCGTCTCAGGAACCTTGAACATCACAAAGAAGAACGACGCCGCGGCGAACGCTGCGTACATGGCGTACGTAAGCGGCAGCGAGCCTGCCGCCATGATGGGGAAGCTGAGAGTGATCGCAAAATTGGCGATCCACTGTGCTGCGGCGGCCAGTCCAAGGGCGCGGGCGCGGATGCGGGACGGGAAGATCTCGCCCAGAAGCACCCACACAAGGGGACCCCATGAGGCGCCGAAGCTGATGACGAACACGTTCGCGGCAACCAAGGCCACAGGACCCCATGCGCCGGGCAGCGAGATTTCCGAGCCGGTGCCGGTCGCTGAGGAGAAGGCCAAGGCCATGACGCCAAGCGATACGGCCATTCCGATGGAGCCGGTCAGGAGGATGGGTCGGCGGCCGATGCGGTCAACGAGTGCGATGGCTACGAGGGTCACCAGGATGTTGGTGACCGACGTGGCGACGGAGATCGTCAGGGAGTCCTTCTCCTGGAATCCGACGGCCTTCCACAACGTGGTGGAGTAGTAGAAGATCACGTTAATGCCGACGAATTGCTGCAGCACGGACAGGATGATGCCGATCCACACCACGGGGAGGAGACCGAACCTGTTGCCGCGCAGCGAGCCCTTTTTGGTGGAGAGCTTCTCCTGCTGAATGGATTCGCGGATCTCACGGATGTGCCGTTCAATGTCGTCGCCCGGGATCAGCTTGTTGAAGATGGTGCGGGCTTGGTCTTCCTTGCCATTGAGTACCAGGAAGTGCGGCGACTCGGGCAGGCGGAAAGCGATCCACCCGTACACAGCTGCAGGAACAGCGCAGGCGATGAACATCCAGCGCCACGCCTCGATGCCCAGCCACAGGGTGCCATCCGCGCCGCCGGCCGAATTGGCCAGCACTGCGTCGGAAAGCAGCGCTGCAAAGATACCAGTGGTGATGGCCAATTGCTGGAGCGATGCCAGACGTCCGCGCACGTGCCGCGGGGAGATTTCGGAGATATAGGCCGGAGCGATTACCGAGGCAAGCCCGATTCCGAGGCCGCCTACGAGGCGCCAGAAGATGAGGTCCCAAACACTGAACGCGAGGCCCGTTCCAACAGCGCTCACCAGGAAGAGAAGCGCGCCGATCTTCATGGCGGGAATGCGCCCATAGCGGTCGGCCACCTTGCCGGCCAGGAAGGCGCCTGCGGCACAACCCAGCAAAGCGACGGCGACGGCGAACCCGGTCAAGGCCTCGCTCATGACGAATTCGTCGGCCATCGCGTCCACGGCGCCGTTGACCACGGAAGAATCGAAGCCGAAGAGGAAGCCGCCCACCGCGCCGGCAACGGCCAGGCCGATCACCTTCCGGGAGACTTGGGGCGCGCCTTCGGTGCTGGAACTGGACATGGGACTCCCTTGGGGGATTGTGGTGTGGGATCGGAGTGCAGGGACGTCGTCGGCTGTTCCGACGGGGACGCCGGTGCACTCGCGCTACACAGTGTGGCACGTCATATCGGCCGAGTTCCAGTCAAGTGACCGACGTGACATGTATTCACGTTGTTAACGCATCGAAGTCTGTTCGGCCGCTGTGAGTTGGCTGAGCGGGCCCTCCGCGGGGCCAAGTGCGTGAAAAGAGGGAACTTTGGTGCAACTAGTTGAACGCACTATCGAGAGTGGACTGGCCGGGCGCACACAATAAGGGCAGGCAGTCCGTGGACTGCCTGCCCTTATTGTTCATGGTGCTTGGAGCGAGTCCCTGCCTAGTGTGCGGACACCGATTCCTTGGCGGCAGCCTTCGGGTCCGTGAGCTTCTTATTCGGCAATGCGAAGCTGATCAGGAACGCAATGATCATGAGCCCGGCTGCGGTCAGCATGACGATGTCGATCGCCTGGGCAAAGCCCTCGGTGATCGGCCTGGTCAGCGTGCTGTTGGCTGTGTGGAGCCAACTGGTGTCGTTAAGGGACTCGTTATTGGCGCCGTTCTTGAAGAAGTCGAACAGCTTGGCGTTCGCGGGGTCCGAGGCTACTGCGGGATCCCTCATGACGGCCTGGTAGTCCGGGTTGGCCGCAGCTGTCTTCATGCCGTCGGCGATCTTATCGGCAGCAGTGCTGAACAGCATGGAGATGAACACTGCCGTGCCCACGGCACCACCCATGGAACGGAAGAACGCCGCTGTGGAGGTACCAACGCCCATGTCCTTGGGAGGAACCGAAACCTGCATGGCAAGGGTAAGGGGCTGCATGCAGAAGCCCAAACCAACGCCGAAGAACACGGCAATCAGGCCGGGAACCCACAGACCGGTGTCGACGCCAAGCACAAGGCCCATGACGGTAGCCGCAGCTGCCAAGGTGGCCGTGCCCATGATCGGGAAGATTCTGTAGACGCCCGACGACGAAATGGTGCGGCCGGCAGAGATGGAACCGAACAGGATGCCCACGGTAAACGTGATCATCATGAGGCCGGCCTCGGTAGGAGTCAGCCCCTTCACTAGCTGCAGGTACATGGGCAGCATGGCGATGGCGCCGAACATGCCGATGCCGATGATGAAGTTCAGCAGCGATGACAGCCCGAACGTCATGTTCTTGAAGAGGCGCAGAGGGATCAGGGCGTAGTCTCCAGCGCGCTTCTCAGCGAGCAGGAATGCGACGATGCCGATGACGCCGAGGCCATAGCAGAGCCACGATCCGGCGGAGGCCCAACCCCACGTACGGCCCTGTTCTGCGACCAGCAGCAGCGGAACAATGGCCAGTGTGATTGCGGCGGCGCCCCAGTAGTCGATCTTCTGCTTCACGTGCCGCGCTGGCAGGTGCAAGTACATGAAGACCACTACGAGTGCCGCGAGTCCGATAGGCAGGTTGATGAAGAAGACCCAGCGCCAGCCGTCGAAGCCGAGAATGTTGGCTGAACCAGCGAAGGCGCCGCCAATGACCGGCCCCAAGACAGATGAGATGCCGAATACGGACATGAAGTAGCCCTGGTACTTAGCCCTGTCCTTCAAAGCGACGATGTCGCCGATGATGGTGAGGGCCAACGCCAACAAGCCGCCTGCGCCGAGGCCCTGGATGCCGCGGGCGATGGCCAGTTCGGTCATGGAGTGCACCGATCCCGCGTACAAAGAGCCTGCCAGGAAGATTACGATGGCCACGAGGTACAGCGGGCGTCGTCCGAAGATATCGCTGAGCTTGCCGTACAGGGGTGTGCTGACCGTTGAGGTAATGAGGTACGCGGTGGTGGCCCAGGCTTGGAGCGAGAGGCCATCGAGGTCGTTGGCGATGGTGTAGATGGACGTCGACACGATGGTCTGGTCCAGCGAGGACAGGAACATGCCGAGCATGAGTCCCACCATGACGGTGAGGGTCTGACGATGGGTCAGGACCTCACCGGCGGCCCGAACGGGCGTGGTTTTGGACATATCTTCTCCAGAGGTGGCAGAAAAGTGGATTAAGCAGGATAGTTGCTTTCAGTAACTATCTTACGGCCCAGTTGATTCCCGAAGGGAGAATATTTCTTCCACTTTCCGTCTAAGTCGTCCACGAGGGAAGGGTCAGCGCTCCACCAGGATGCCGTCCGGGTCGCAGTAGATCATCACTCCGGGTTGGATGCGGACGCGATCGATCACCAGCTGAACGTCCACTTCACCTACGCCCGTCTTGGCGCTCTTCTTGGGGTTGCTACCCAGGGCTTTGACGCCCAGCGGCAGCCGGCTAATGGCCTCGCGGTCCCGGATAGCTCCGTTGATCACCACACCCGACCAGCCGTTGGCCACCGCGCTTTCGGCAATCATGTCTCCCATGAGAGCAGTCCGAAGCGACGCCTGCCCGTCAATGACCAGAACGGCCCCTTCGCCGGGAGTGCCGAGGACGGCTTTCACCAGTGCATTGTCTTCAAAGCACCGGATAGTGCGGACCGGCCCGCTGAAGTGGGTGCGCCCACCCAGGTTTTGAAACTGGACGGCTATGGATTCAAGTTCCTCGCCGCGTTCGTCGTAAAGATCGGCGGTATTTACTTGCTCGCTCATAGTGCTTCCCCTCAGTAGCTTTGAGGCCACACTAACGCTCGTGCATGGGCTATAGCAGCGCTTGTTTCGGCCTATGTGGATAAAGAACGCGACGGCGGTCCAGTGTCTCTACGCCGCGCTAGGCTGAATCCAAACATTGAAACGAGGGGGAACCTGCCATGAGCCTGTCCGACCTGCCGGGTCCGGTGCCGGATCCTGCCGTAACGCGGGGAACCGCTACGGCCCTTGCCGAACCGGTAGAACGCGTTCGGCCGCTATGGGTCACCGGAGTGGTGCTGGTCAACCTGGGCATCAACGCGGCCTTCTTTGGTCCACTCCAAGTGCTCTTGGGACAGCAGGCAGCTCACTTCGACGAAGGGCAGAAGGAAGCGATCCTGGCTTTGGTGACCGGCTGTGGTGCAGCCGTTTCCATGGTCGCTAATCCCTTGTTCGGCGCCTTCAGTGATCGTACGACCTCCAGGTTCGGCCGCCGTGTTCCCTGGGTGCTGATGGGTGCCATCCTGGGCGCTGTTGCGTTGGTTGCCTTGGCAGGTGCTCCCAACGTTGCCGTGATGACCGTCCTGTGGTGCCTCGTGCAGGCCGGAGCCAACGCCATGTACTCCGCCATCACTGCCGCTGTTCCGGACCGCGTACCCGTGCCGCAACGCGGAACTGTGGGCGGGCTGGCTGCCATGGGGCAGACGGTGGGTATTTTGGTCGGCGCGGTGATCGCCGCCGTCGTTGCCGGTAACTTCGCCATGGGTTACTGGGTCTGTGCCGCAGCGCTGCTGGCTGGCGTCGTGCTCTATCTTTTCAAGAGCGACGATCAGCCCCTGCCGCTTGGCGAGCGTCCCGCATTCAACCTGGCGAAATTCCTCCAGGGATTCTGGATTTCGCCCAAACGCTATCCGGACTTTGCCTGGGCCTGGCTGACGCGGCTGCTGGTAAGCACGGGCAACCACATGGTCACGCTGTATTTGCTCTTCTTCCTCAGCGACGCCGTGCACCTGAAGGAAACTGAGGGCATAGAGCCAGAGTTCGGTGTCCTGATCCTCACTGGCCTGTATGCCGTCACGGTGATCATCACCAGTGTGCTCGGTGGGCGGCTGAGCGACAGGATGGGAAAGCGGAAGCCTCTGGTCATAGCGTCATCCGTCATCATCGCAGTGGCGTCGTTGATCCTCGCGTTTGCCCCCACATGGATCGGGGGACTTGCCGGTGCGCTGGTACTGGGCATCGGATTCGGCGCCTACCTTGCCGTTGACTTCGCACTCATCACCCAGGTCCTGCCCACCGCAATGGACCGCGGGCGGGACCTGGGCGTCATCAACATCGCCAACTCGCTGCCCCAGGTAGTGGCCCCGCTGATCGCCTTCCCGTTTGTCACGTACTGGGGTGGCTACGTGTCGCTCTACGTAGCCGCCGCAGTCATCGGGCTCCTGGGTGCCGTGTTCGTGGTGAAGATCAAGAGCGTTGACTAGGCCTAGAACACGGCTGTGAAGCCACCCCAGCCCCAGCCGACAGTCGATTGGCCCGTCCAGAAGCTACCGGGCAGTCCGCTGGCCAAGTAATCCGCGCCATTGCCGTAGTACATGGTCAGTTGGCCGCTGCGGTCAATGCCGAAAACGTCGATCTTGTCGTCGCCGTTGAAATCGCCTGCGGAGCCGATCGTGCTGAGGGCACCCCAACCCCAGCCAACGGTTTCTGCGAAGTTGATGAACCATCCATCGCGACGGGTCTGGAATATTTGGAGTCCGCCGTACGCGTTTCGTCCGGCGACTTCCAACTTGCTCGTTCCACCGAAATGCCCGACTCCCACGATCACGTCGTAGAGCCCCCATGACCACCCCGCGGTGTATGGCTGCAGCCATCCGCCGCTGCCGTTCCCGGGGTACAGCAAGACGTTGTTTGACTTGTCCTTGACCAATACGTCGTTAGTGGCGTCGCCATTGAAGTCGCCGACTCCCACTATTGCGTTGAATTCCTGCCAGCCCTGGCCGACTTGGATTGCTCGCTTCCATCCGCCGCTGCCGTTTCCCTGATAGAGGAACAGCCGTCCTTGGGAATCACGTGCCATGACATCCACTGTGCCGTCCCCATCGAAATCACCAGGAGAGAAGATGTGGTTGAAGACGTTCCACCCGGTTCCGATGACCTGGGCCGGCTGCCAGTGCCCCCGGCCGTCCGTCGGGTAGAGCAATAACCTCCCGGCCGCGTCGCGGGCGAAGATGTCCATGGTGTTGTCGCTGTTGAATCCCCGCGCACGAGGCTTTGCAGCAATGCGGAGTGTCTCCGTGGCTTGGAGCGTAACCGTAGAGTCGGGATCATACGTTACGGTCGCGAAGGCTGTGACCGCTCGCCCATAGTCCGCCGCCGTGGCCCGGTACGTCTGGTTCGTCGCGCCGGGAATTACCTGGCCGTCCCGTGTCCAGTAAAAGGAGAAGGAGGGGGCTCCGCCTTCGGGCGATACCGACGGGTTGGCCCACGAGACGTCTGCTTTCAACACTCCGCCGACCGTCGGATCTCCTATGAGCCTCGGTGGTGCCATGGAGACCAAGCGCGCAGGCACCCCAATCGCCGGCACAGCCGCTTGTGCAGGCAGCGCCGAGGTGGCAAGCAAACCGGCCACCACAGACGCGGCAAGGACTGAAAACAAGCGCCGTCGCTTCCGCGCAACGGCAGGCATAGGAGTACTGGTCTCCAAGGGGTTTCCTCCAGGAAAGAAGCTGCCTGATTCGGGCAGCGGTAGATAAATTGGAAAAATACTCTAAGGGACCCTGCCCGATTCCATCGGCGGGGCATCCTCGTGGATGAGCTATCGAAAGCTCCTAGAAGACGGCATTGAAGCCGCCCCAACCCCAACCGACTACGCCCGAGGTCTTCCAACCGCCGGAGCCGTTGCCGTAATACATGCGCATCTGTCCGGAGGTGTCGACGCCCCAGACATCGTTTGCGCCGTCGCCGTTGAAGTCTCCTGCACCACCCAGTTTGGTGATGGCGTTCCACCCCTGGCCGATCACGCTGCTGGTGGTCCATCCACCGCGTCCGTTGCCACCGTAGAATCGCAGGTTCCCGGCAGTGTCACGGGCCAGGATGTCGGGCTTGTGGTCGCCGTCGAAGTCGCCCGGGGAGAAGATGGACGTCATGCCGTTCCAGCCCCACCCGACAGTGCTTGCTGCGAGGAAGCCGCCCTGTCCATTGCCTGGATACAGAACGAGCTCGCCGGAAGGCTTGCGCGCCAGGAGGTCGTTGTTGCCATCTCCGCTGAAATCGTCAGCTGCGATAATTGTTGAGAAGATTCCCCAACCCCAGCCGATCTGCTGTCGCGGATACCAGCCGCCATGCCAGTCGCCAGGGTAAAGGAACAGGGCACCGGAAGCGTCGCTTGCGATCACGTCATTTTCGCCGTCGTTGTTGAAGTCGCCGGCTGCGAGCATCACATTGAAGATGTTCCATCCGGAGCCGACTTCGTAGGCTCCCTTCCATGTGCCGTTCCCTCCAGTGGTGTACATGCCCAGACGGCCCAAGGGGTCGCGGACCATCAAGTTCATGGTGTAGGGATCCCAGTACTCACGGTAGAACCCGGTGGTGTGGGGACGATCCAGCGGGGTGGAGTAGGTGAAGTCCATGGCGTCGAGCCTCACTGCATCGACTCCGGGGATAGCCAGGTTGCCCTGGTTCTCGATGAGTGATCCGTCGCGCCAGTAGACCACTACGTTGCCCGCGGTGGTGTGGATTTCTACGTACTGGGCAAGATAGGCACCTGATGGGGTCTGCTGTTCAGCGAACACGTCAAATGAATACGTCGAGTCAGAGGCGTTGTAGGAGCCCTGCGTCAGCTGCCTGTGAACGGTGTTGGTAGCTGCGTGTCGGAACGCCACGTACACGTCGGCGATGGGACTTGTTGCCTGGAAGGTGATCCTCGATGTTGCCTGTCCTCCGGCCTCGAACGAGTTCGGCGTCGTCGACACGGCGACCGGAACCGGCGCGAAGAAGTCGTCGGCATGGGCAGCCGGCGCGAAACCAAGACCAGAAATCACGACGATGCCGCTCGCAAATGCGGCCAGCCAGGTGCGTGCACGGCGCAGACGAGTGCTCCCCATTGTTCCCCCAATTCAAGCCGGTCCCAGGGGGCCGGCGGGTGTCAGTGAATTGAGAGTACATTGGCAGAACCGATGGCTGGGAATTCGCAGGCAAAGATTCACGAAAAAGACAAGTCAAAACCCAAAACGCAACCGAAATCGGCTTAGAACACAGCGGTGAACCCGCCCCAGCCCCAGCCAACAACACCGGCGCCTTTCCACCCGCCGCTGCCGTTGCCGTAATACATGTTCAGTTGGCCGGCGGAGTCGATGGCCCAGACGTCGTTGAAGCCGTCGCCGTTGAAATCGCCCGCACCGCCGATTCGGCCCATGACGTTCCAGCCGGTGCCGATGGCCTTGGCTGTCGTCCACCCACCCTTGCCGTTGCCGCCGTAGAGCCGGAGGTTCCCGGCACCATCGCGGCCCATGACATCGGGGTTGCCGTCGCCGTCGAAATCACCGGGGGAGAAGACTTGGTTGAGGGCTTCCCAGCCCTGGCCAACGGCGCCGGGGGAGCGGAATCCGCCGACCCCGTTGCCGGGATACAGGACGAGGGCGCCTGAGGGCGTCCGGGCAAGGAGGTCGTTGTTGCCGTCCCCTGAGAAGTCACCCGCGGCGAAGACGGAGTCAAAGACGTCCCAGCCCCAGCCGACTTCCTTGCGCGGCAGCCAACCGCCGGTCCCATTGCCGGGGTAGAGGAACAGGGTGCCGGCATCGTCGCGCGCCAGGACGTCGTTGAAGCCGTCGCCGTTGAAGTCGCCGGCGTTGAAAACGAGATCGAAACCACCCCAGCCGAACCCGATGGTCTTCACCGCTTGCCAACGCCCGGCGCCGTCTGTGGGGTACAGGAGGAGGTTCGCCGCAGCGTTCCGGGCGAACAGATCCAAGGAGGTACCGGCGTCGAACCCTGATGTGTGGGCCTTGTTCCGCACTACAGTGCGGCTGTAGACCGTAAACGGCCTCGTGGCCGTGGCGGGATTGCCAGCCTGGACAACCGCGCGGAAGCCGACGACGGCGCCACGGTCGGCTGCGGTCAGGGTGTAGGTTTTGGCGGTGGCCCCGTTGATTGGGGTTCCGTTCCGCACCCATTCGTACTTGACGCTGACGGCGCCGCCGGCTGTGCCCGTGGCGACGCTGCCCTCGTTGAACGCGCCGGTGAGCTTCTCGCCAACTGTCAGTCTGCCTTGCAGCGTAGGGGCGGTGGCAGTGATGGGCGATGTGGGTGTGAGTGGCAGCGAGGATGCTGACACAGCCCGGTATCCAGCCTTCGTGGCCGTGACCCGGACTGACAGGGTCTGGTCCAGGTCGGCTTCGGCTACCCGGTAGTTGTTGAGGGTCGCGCCGGTGATTGGCTGGCCGTTGCGGAGCCACTGGTGGGCGAAGCCGGTGGGTGGGGAGGTCCAGGTGCCGTTGTCGGTGGTCAGCACTTGGTCATAGCGCGCCACGCCGGAGACGACGGGGGGCTTGGTGTTGGGGTTGTCTATCAGCGGGAAGTTGGGGTTGTTGACGGAGAAGTCGACGCCGTCCAGGGCGCCGGGCCGCTGGGTCGGGGCTTCGAGGCCTTGGCTGAGGAAGAGGATGTTGCCGTCGCGGCCATAGCGGACGGAGCCTTTGCCGGCTGGAAGCGCGATGTTGACGCTGAGGAGCTTGTAGCGCCCTGTCCGCTTAAATGCGCTGCCGTTAGCGGGAATCTTGGCCTGGGCGCTGTACGGTCCAGGCGCTTGGCTGGTGGGCCCGTACAGGGTTGCCTGCTCCAACGTGTCTTCGTTGACGTAGGTGAATCCTACTTCCTGGGCGGGGCCGCTCAGGGTGAACGACAAGGAGATGGTGTTGCCCGGTACCACTGTGGCCGGCGATGTCCGCGTCACTACGGTGGGCAGCGGTACGTCCGGTCCTGCGGCCACGGCGCGCGGGGTAGGAACTGCGATCGCCAGCGCGGCGCACAAAAGAGCGGCCAGGAGGATGCGAATTCCTGTCCCCGCGTCACGCATGGAAGAAAGAGTTGTCATGGTTCCCCCTAGAACACTGCGTTGAACCCGCCCCAGCCCCAACCGATGGCACCGGCGCCGTTCCAGCCGCCGTCGCCATCGCCATAGTAAGCAAGCAGTTGGCCGGAGCCGTCCACAGCGTAAACATCTGCATTGCCGTTGCCGTCGATGTCGCCAGCCGCGCCAATGGTGGTCATGCCGCCCCAGCCCTGGCCGACGACGGTCATTCCGTTCCAGCCGCCTGCACCGTTGCCTCGGTACAAGCGCAATGCACCGGCAGCGTCGCGGGCAAGGATGTCAACGTTGTTATCGCCGTTGAAGTCACCGGGCGTGATCATCTTGTTGACCACGTTCCAGCCGCTGCCGACAACCGACCGGCCAAGCCAGCCGCCGTCGCCGTTGCCCGGGTACAGATACAGGAGCCCGGCGGAATCGCGGGCAAGGATGTCATTGTGTCCGTCACCGTTGAAGTCACCGGGGGAGACCACGGAATTGAACGCGTTCCAACCACTGCCTACCTGGCGTCCGGCGTAGAACCCGCCGTCGCCTTTGCCTGCGTAGAGGAAGAGATTTCCGGCGGAATCCTTGGCCAGGATGTCGTTGGTGCCATCGGAGTCGAAGTCGCCGGGCGAAACCACCGTGCCGAAGCCGTTCCAGCCTGGGCCGACCGTTCTGGCTGACTCCCAGGCGTTGTTCAGACGTGGGTAAAGCATGAGCGTGCCGTCAGTGCGGCGCGCGAGCATTTCGTAACTGCCGCGACTGGTGAAGCCGTTTGCCCTGTTGGAGGCAGAGATGGGGGCGGTTTCTTCGCTGGAGACTTCCAGCGGCTCGCACCCGTTCTGGCTGGCTGCGACGTGGGCGGCGATGGTCTTGCCGCGGTCCTCTTCGCCCAGCGTGTAGCGCCACCAGTCCCAGTGGTCCTCGGCGAGGACGCCGTCACGGGTCCAGTAAATCCGGTAGTCCGGGCCGGCAGCGGCGCCGCAGCCACGGTAGGAAGCAGGATCGATCTCAAGCGTGAGCGTTGAGCCGACAAACGGCGCGCCATGAATCACGGGATTCGAAGGGTCCATGGTTGCCATGGCCGGTGCGGGCGCGAAAGCCACCGCGGCAACAACTGCCGCTGCAATGCCAGCCACCACTCGGCGCACACCTGACGTAGGGCGCGTTGGTGCGTTCATGATGTCCTCCCCAGACTTTATGCGGCTAATTCTACCGCGACTGGGTTTTCTCTAGAAGATCGCTGTGAAACCTCCCCAACCATTCCCGGCGACCTCAGACCCGCGCCAACCGGTGCGGCCGTTGCCGTAATAAATCACCAGGCGGCCCTGCTGATCGACGCCATAAACGTCGTTGAAGCCGTCATTGTCGAAGTCGCCGGCCGCGCCCGCAGCCTTCAACGCGTTCCAACCGACCCCAATGAGCCAGGACCTGGTCCAGCCGCCGGCCCCATTGCCACCGTAGTAGTACAGGTACCCGCTGCGGTCGCGCGCCAGCACGTCCACATTGCCGTCACCGTTGAAGTCTCCCGGCGTCAGCAGCGCGTCCATCACCTGCCAGCCCTGCCCGACGGCGGTTCTCGCCAACCAGCCTCCGGAGCCGTTGCCCGGGTACAGGTAGAGGGCCCCGCCCGGTTCGCGGGCGAGGATGTCGTTGTGGCCGTCGCCGTTGAAGTCTCCGGGGCTGACGATCGTGTCGAAGACGTTCCACCCTTTGCCGATGGTCTGTGCCGGTTTCCAACCGCCCGTTCCATCCCCTGCGTAGAGATACAGGGTTCCGGCGGCGTCCCTCGCGATCACATCGCCCTTGCCGTCGCCGTTGAAGTCCCCGGGTGACAGGGTCAGATTGAAGATGTTCCAGCCCCAGCCCACGGTCCGGGCCGCTTCCCAGGCGGTGCCTTTGCGACCGAAGAGCTGCAACGCGCCGTCGTTGCCGCGCGTCAGGAGTTCGAAGCTTCGGCCGGTGAAACCCGCAGCCCGGTTGGCGGCGCCCACGGGCTTGGTCTCGTCGCTGTGCAGCGACTCGCCACCACAGGCCGTCTTGCTGGCTGTGACATGGACGGCCATGCGGGCTCCGGTGTCATCCGCCTGCAGGGCATACGTCCGCGCGGTCTCGCCGGCGACCAGGAATCCGTCACGGGTCCAGTAGATGGTGAAATCCGGGCCCTTGCCGCCCCCGCAGCCATAGAACGTGTAGGGGCCGATCTCAGTTGTGAGCTTCTGGCCGACGAACGCTTCACCGCTGAGGATGGGGTCCGGCCCGCTGCTGGTAGCGGCCGACGCCGGCAGGGGACAAAGTGCCATGGCCGCCACAGCGGCAGTCAGCAGCGTTGCTGCCATCCGGCGTCGAAATCTCCCCATTGTGTTCCTCCCAAGCAGCAGCTCAAACCTTCATGAAGTGTATGCGGGCGGAACGCCAATGGCTGGGAGCGGCATGCGCGCTTCCAGGTCAGGCGAGCTCTCAGGAAACGGTCATTTAGCTCCCGTATCATTGATGCGATCGGCCAGCCACGGGTCTTTGACCCCAGCCGGCCGCTTCCTTGTCAGCCTGCCAAGAGATCGCCGGAAATGCCCGTATCAAACTCACTGGAACCGTACTCCCTTGACCTGACCACGGGGTTGCCCCGTATGGCCGCCGCGCCGACGACACCGCGGCAGCAGCTGCGCTATGCCCGGATCCTGAAAACGGCGGCCGGCTTTGCCCAGCGGCAGTTCGATACCTTGAGCCTTTCCGACGTCGCCGCGCGGGCCGACATCCCGCTCGGCACGCTGTACCGATACTTTCCCTCCACAGCCCACCTGATGCTGGCCGTTTACAGGCAGCAGCTGCGGGAGCTTCGCGACGGTGTTCGTCGTCGCGAAGGCAAGGGCCATGCGCTCGCGGGTTTGATGATGGAGATCTTCCACCTGAGGGTCATGCAGCCGGGTGTGGAGCACTGTCTTATCCGGCCCGCAGGCAAGGACGATGACACCGCGCAGCTATTGCGGGAGATCGATGCGCTGTCCGAGGAAGTGGTTGGTTCACTGAGCAAGGACACGGGCAAGGATGCTGTCAGGGCCAGGATCCTGCTGCACCTGGTCAGTGGTCTTGTCCAGGCGGTGCGTTGCCGTCGGTTGTCGTTGTTTGAGGCGGAGAAGGATCTGAAGAAAGCCTGCACCCTGCTGACCGGTGAATGACGAAAAGTTCCCACTGGTCTAGACCGCGAGGCTCTCAGAACACGCTTTTTTGTATGACCTGGATCACAATTGGCTCTGGTTGAACGTTTTACTCTCGAATCGTCTCTCTTGGTATTGAATCTTGTACCCTCAACCCCTCCTTAGGCTGGAAACACCGAAGCGGCTAGCAGCCCCCTATCTGCAGAAGCAACGCCGGACCAGCCACCCTTGGTCCGCTACAGCAGTTCTGTTCCTGCCCGAATCGTGCCGTGGGTCCACGGCTAGCCTGAGGAGACAAAGACGTGTCCATCGAGACAATCGCTACAGACAACGACGCCCTGGTACTGACCGAAGAAGAGATCTTCGCAGCCCATGAAGGCGGCAAGCTGACCATTTCCAGCACCGTCCCGCTGGACAACAAGCGCGACCTTTCCATTGCCTACACCCCCGGAGTTGCGCAGGTCAGCCGCGCAATCCACGCAAACCCCGAGCTCGCCCGCACCCACACCTGGGCCGAGCGCCTGGTCGTCGTGGTCAGCGACGGCACCGCCGTCCTTGGCCTCGGCAACATCGGCCCCAGCGCTTCCCTTCCCGTCATGGAAGGCAAGTCAGCCCTGTTCAAGTCCTTCGGCGACCTCGACTCCATTCCGCTGGTGCTCAACACCACCAATGTGGACGAGATCATCGAGACCCTGGTCCGCTTGCGCCCCAGCTTCGGCGCCGTGAACCTCGAAGACATCTCCGCTCCCCGCTGCTTCGAACTCGAAGAGCGCCTTATCGAAGCCCTGGACTGCCCCGTCATGCATGATGACCAGCACGGCACCGCCGTCGTGGTTCTCGCTGCCCTGACCAACGCAGCCAAGGTGACCCAGCGCGAACTCGCCGGCCTCAAGGTCGTCGTGTCCGGCGCAGGTGCGGCAGGTATTGCCATTGCCGAGATTCTTCTTGCTGTTGGCATCAAGGACGTCATCCTGCTCGACTCCAAGGGCGTCGTCAACGCTGAGCGCGCCGACCTCGTGGCCGAGCCCGGCAGCGTCAAGGCCCGCATGGCCCAGCGCACCAACCCCCGCGGCGTCACCGGCGGTCCGGGCGAGGGGCTGACCGGCGCCGATGTATTCGTGGGCGTCTCCTCCTCCAAGCTGGACGAAGAGCACCTGAAGCTGATGAACGATCAGTCGATCGTGTTCGCCTTGTCCAACCCGGACCCGGAAGTTCTCCCTGAGGTTGCCCAGAAGTACGCGGCCGTTGTTGCGACCGGCCGCAGCGACTTCCCGAACCAGATCAACAACGTCCTGGCTTTCCCGGGTATCTTCCGTGGCGCACTCGATGCCAAGGCCCGCCGCATCACGCCCGCCATGAAGATCGCCGCCGCCAACGCCATTGCTGAGCTCGCCGCGGAGGACCTCTCCGCCGACTACATCGTGCCGAGCCCGCTGGACGCCCGCGTGGCACCGGCCGTCACCGCAGCTGTTGCTGCTGCAGTCACCGAATAGCGGCTACTGACGAAAGACCGACGACGGCGACGCCTCCCGTGCTGGGGAGCGTCGCCGTCGTTCTTTGGTTAAGCCTGCCGTTGGCGGGTCAGCGGTCCAGCCTCACCTGGTCAACTGTCCAGAAGGCGCTGTTGGTTCCGGTATATCGGAAGCTGATTTTGGCCTTCTTGGCACCTTTGGGGACCTCGAGAGCAAGGGATTCGAAGCCGTTGAAGTTTGCGGTGTAGGCCTTCACCAGCTGCGGGACTCCGCCGTCGTAGCTGACAAACACTTCGCCGCTCTGGGGTCCGTCGATCCTGTAGTTCGAGGCGAAGGACAGTGTTGCCGCCTTGCCGCCCTTGACCTTAAATTCGGGGCTTATGAGGGTGGAGTCGAATTGTCCGGCGTCGTGTGCCTTGTCATCCCACTCGTCGGAGTCGGCGACAGCGAAGACGTTGCGGTTGCGGACGGAGGTCTCGCGGCCCTGGTTGCGGTCGGTGTTGGTCCAGAACTCGTCGGTGGCGAACGACCAGCCGCGCCATTCGGTCACACCGCCGGCCGGCATGGCGGAGTTGTCGATACTCCAGCCTTCGGGCGCGGTGGTGGTCCACCCCTTCACATCGGCGGCTGGCGCGGTTTCGTCGGCGCGGGTGCGCAGGCTGTCCCGCAGGGAATCGAAGCCGTCTGCTTTGATGTCGGCGATGGCCTGCCCGTCGAGGTTCCAGGCGGCGTCGGTCTTGACTCCTTCGTGCTTCAGCACAGTGGGTGCGATGTCCGTGATCTTGACGTCGTTGCGGACGGTACCGGCCTTGATCCCCTTGCCCTCGGCGATGACGAACGTCTGGCGCTCGGCGGGTGTGTTGCCACCGTGGCCACCTGTGGGGGTGTGTCCGTGGTCGGCTGTGAGAACCACCAGCCAATCCTCGGACGTGTAGCTGGGACGGTTTTTCACGGCATTCAGGATCTCGCCGACCTGGCCGTCCGCCGTGCGCAGGGCTGCCAGGTATTCCTCACGCTCGGTGCCGTAGGAGTGGCCCGCGCCGTCAACCTCGTCCAAGTGGACGAACGTGCTGTCCGGGTTGCCATTGGCAAGGTAATCCACGGCCTTCGCCGTGGTGCCGGCGTCGTTTCCTCCGGCGATCCTCAGGTCAACCTTTTCGCCGAACACCGTTTGGGGGATGGGAGACCAAGTGCCCACAACCAGGGTGGAGGCTTTGGGTTGGGTCGATTCGAGGCGGCTCAGGTAGTCCGGGTACTGGCTGTAATTGGGTGCCGTGAAGTTGTTGTCCACCACGTTGTGCTTGTCCGGCCACACTCCAGTCGCGATGCTCGACCAGCCCGCTCCCGAGACGGTAGGGGCCATCGGGTTAGCGAACAGGTTGCTCTTGGCGGTCATGCCGGAGTCGACCACGCTTTGGATATTCGGCACGCCGGCAGCGGGAAACTTGGCGATTGCGGCGCCATCGAGGCCAATCACCAAGGTCTTCTTGCGCTTGGTCCCATCGGGAAGCCCTGCGTATGGAGCATGGGCAGGGCGGCTGGCGGTGCTTGCGGACCGGGTGTCGGGCGCGTCCGGTGCCGGAGGCGCGGCTATCGCAGCGGACGGGAGTACGACGGCGGCGGCGAGCGTTAGTGCGGCAGTTGCCGTGGCGGTGCGAAAAGGACGTGCGTTGTCCAATGTTTTCTCCAGGTTCGGGTCCGAGTGGGAGCTGTTGGCTGAGTGTTGCCGACAGCCTGACTCCTCAACCCTGCCGCGCGGAGACGGGCTAATCAAGGAAAATCGCCAGTTGTATAGACAAGTTGGATTGGCGTTAATCTGCTGTTTCCCGATCATTTCTGTGTAGCCGAGGATTTCGTCATTGGCCTTGGTTGGCTAGTTGTTCATACAGCTCGCGGACGCCGTTTGTTTTCGGGCGCCACCTAGACTGAGGGGCATGAACGCCGAACTCATCGTGACCATCCTGTGCGGCCTGGCCATCGCGGTCGGTGTGGCCGGAACCATCATTCCCGTGCTTCCGGGCAGCATTCTTATCGGCGCAAGCCTGTTGGCATGGGCCATCTGGGGAGGTGCCGGTCCGCTGGGATGGGTGATCTTCGCCGTCGGAATGGTGTTTGTGGTGGCGGGGATGGCCGCCAGCGCGGTGCTGACCGGACGCAAGCTGAAGCAGCATGGCATCCCCAACCGGTCGGTGCTGATCGGCGTGGTCCTGGGCGTCGTGGGAATGTTCGTCATTCCCGTGGTGGGGCTGTTTGTGGGGTTCGCCGTCGGACTTCTCCTGAGCGAAGTCCAGCGCACCCGCAACTTCCCTGCTGCCTTGAAATCCAGTGGCGCCGCGCTCAAAGCCACCGGCATCGGGATCCTGGTGGAGTTCGGGCTGGCGTGTGCCGCAGCAAGTACATGGATCATCGGAGTGTGGATCAACGCCGTGAACGGTTAAAGCCCTTAAACACCGCGCCGGGATGGCAAAAGATGGCAATCCCGAGCTCCAGGATTGTCATCTTCTGCCATCTGGGCGGTGGAATTAGTGGTGCGCGGGGAGGGGCGCTTTGACCTGTGCAGGGCGGAAGGTTGCTCCGGCTCCCGGGAACAGCGGGATGTCGATTCGGGCGTGGGTGTGGATTTCGTGCACGGTGTCCTTGGTGTGTTGCGCGATCCTGGCCAACGTGGTGACCCACATGCCATCCAGGTCCTTAACCCGCTCGATCAACTGTTCCAAAGCCACAGCCCGGGACGGCCGGCCGGAGATGAACGGGTGGTTGGTCAGGACGAAGCAGCTTCCCTGGGCGTGGTGCGCCTGGGCCTCGAGGGTCCACATTTCGAGCGCCTTGGCCGGGCTCTCGATGACCCCGCTCCCTGTGACGCCAGGGTAGAACCCATATTGCTCCCAGTCGTCCAGTGCCCAGTCCACTGGGATCTCCACGATGTCCCTGGAATCGCCCTCGGCGACGGCCATGCGGTAGGGGGCATCGCCGTCGAGCAGGCTCGAATCGTAGAGGAAGCCGCGGTCCGCCAATAGGGCAGGTGACTGCCAGTTCAGCTCCCACCAGGGTGCCCGGTAACCCACGGGCCTGATGCCGGCAGCGTTCGCGAGGGCCTCCAGGCCGCGGTCCAGATAACTGGCCTCGGTAGCGGCGTCGATGCCCTGCATAGGCTCGTGGAGGTAGCCGTGGTGGGCGATCTCGTGCCCACCGTCGGCGATCCTGCGAACGACGTCAGGGTAGCTCTCGGCTGTGAAACCCGGAATGAAAAAGGAAGCCTTGATGTCCTGGCGGTCCAGGATCTGGAGCAAACGCGGCACGGCGATCTTGGGGCCGTACGACTGGTGGCTCATAAGGGACATGCGCCGCGTGCTGGAAGGGTCATGGGCGATGGTGCACGACTCGGCATCGACGTCGAACGTGAAGGACGCTGCGGCCCGGTAGCCCTCGGGCCACGTGATCGGGTGGAGTGAATCAGCGAAAGCGGGCTGGTTCATGCTGTGGTCCTTTCGGGAACTGCCGGAGCGGCCGGTACCGGCTGTGTTGCCGACACATGGTTCGAGTCCGCGAGGATGAACTTCTTGTGGGCCCGTGGCCCGAGGATTGCATAGGCTGCCGCGCTGGTGAGTCCCCCAGCCAGCCAGGAGAGATCCCACCCGCCCAATGCCACGGCGATGGGGCCCTGCATGGCGGGAACCAGTCCGTACATGAACAGCCAGGTGGAGAAGATGCCGATCAGCAGGGATAGGATTCCGGCCCAGTTGATGACGGGCAAGCGGTGCGTTCCCACGGCGTCGAACAGGCGGTCAACCTTGGCAGGCCAACGCTTTTCCAGCCAGAAGTAGTGCACCAGCATGACTCCGCCCCAGGCGGCCACCCAGGCAACCAGGCCGATCAGCCAGGCATCGAGCACTGCCGCGAAGTCCTCTTGGAAGATGAAGAACACGACGGCGATGAGCGAGAAGACCCCGACGAAGAGGTTCAGCTTGCGGCGGCTGATCTTGATGTCCAGGGCCTGCGTGGCCACGGAGAAGGTGTAGATATTGAGGATGTTGGTGGCGATGGGGCCGTGCAGGACCATGAGAAGGACCGGGAGGGCAAGGACGCCGAAATTCTGGACGATCAACTTACCGGGATCGATCTCGCCGCTGTTGGTAGCCAGGCTGGCACCGAGGACGCCGAGCCACACCACGGGGATGAACTGGCCGAGAACTGATGCGAGGTAAACCTTGCGCTTGGGAACCGAAGTGCTGACGAAGCGGGAGTAGTCGGCGGCGTAAGTGAACCACGTGATGCCCCAGCCGATGCCGATTGCTGTCATCACTGCACTCATGGCGGCGATCCGCTCGGATCCTTCCAGGATGTTACCGGCGGGACCTGCGTACCCCCAGTCGATCTTCATGCCGAACCACGCCACGCATGACATGACAGCCAGGATGATGATGGTGGGCGGGACGGTCCACTTTTCAAAAGCTGCGATGGCCTTGTAACCGAACCAGGCGATGGCTACCTGGGCTGCCATGATGGCGGTGGCGACGCCGATCTTCCAGGCGTAGTTCTTGGCCTCGGGATCTACCCAGCCAAGGGTGCCGAACAATGCCATCACCAGGTCCAGGATGATCCAGGTATTGACGGCGCACCAGCCGATCACCAAAAGGGCCTGGATGGCGGCGGGGAGGTAGTTGCCGCGGCGGCCGAAGGCTGCGCGGGCCAGCACCATTCCCGTAGCGCCGGTTTTCTGGCCGAGGAGCACGAAGCAGCCGAAGAGCAGCATGCCGATCAGGTTTCCAAGGACCAGGACAATGACGGTGTCCGCGAAGCCGAGGCCGAGGTGGATTCCGAGTGCACCCAGCACCCAGTTAATAGGGGCGAGGTTTGCGCCTGCCCAGATCCAGAACTGTCCGGAAACCTTGCGCGTACGGTCTGCCTCGGGGATGGGTTGGAGCCAGGCTTCACTGTCGTGGGCCGGCGCCGTTGCCGGACCTGACTGCGCTGGGCTTGAAGGCGAAGGGGAGAGGTTGTCTTGCATGGGGAGAGCCTCCGTGTGTGAAAGGGACCCTTTCAGCGTATGTGCCCCAGATCACAGCAACAAGATACTATGTGTCTAAACAAGCCATCAATGACCGTACGGAGTGTCATGTCCATTGTGCTGGGAGCAGCTCTGGAGTACCAAAGCCTGAAATCTGCGGACCCCCGGGTCCTCAACGATGTGCCGGACGCGCTCTCCCGGCCGGTCCGTTGGGTGCACTCAAGCGAAGTGCTGGACATCGCCCCGCTCCTCAGCGGCGGCGAACTGCTGCTCAGCGGTGGGCAGGCGCTCGCCGGCGTGACCGCGGAACGGCAGGCCAACTACGTCCGCGAGCTGGCAGCCCGGGGGATCGCGGCGCTGGCGCTGGAAACCGGCCCGGCGCTTCCCGAGGTGCCGGCCATCATGCTGGAGGTGGCCGAGGCTGCCGGATTGCCGGTGATCGAACTGCGCCAGGTAGTCCCGTTCGTCGGCGTAATGCAGGAGATCAATTCCCTGCTGGTCAGCGAATCCGTGGAGCACCTCCAACATGCCGACCAAGCCAGCCATGCCATGGCCGCCGAACTTGCCCATGGCGGCGGACTCGACCAGCTCCTGGCTGTCCTGTCCGAAAGGACAGGTGCCAGCGCGCGGCTGGTCTCGCCGTCGGGCCTCACCCTCGGCGCCGCCGGCGGCATTTCTGGAATGGACGACGGCGGGAGCGTCACCGTGGTGGACGTTCCGGTGCGGGGAGTCCTTGCGGCCCGCCTTGAGTTGGTCATGCCCGACGGCGGCGACGGTGGCCTGGCGCGCGTGGCCGGGGAGCGTTCCGTGGACATCCTCGGATTGGCGTTGATGCAACGCATGCCGCCGGGGTTGAAGGAGCTGGCGGGAATCGAGCTCATGCGTGCCATCAATTCGGGGAGTCAGCGTTGGCAGCTTCAGCAGCTCGGACCTGCGTCGGGCTTCCCCACGGACGGCGCGGTAGCCGCCGTCGTGATTCGATCAACAGGCGCAGGGCACTTGCGCCCGGCCGTGGATGCCCTGCTGCGCGAGTGTGTTCCGCACAGCGCAAGCTATGCGGGCAATGCTGAACTGATCGCGCTCGCTGCCTTGGGCGACGGGGCTGCCACCCGGCGTTCGCTGTTGGATGCGTTGCGTCGCTTGGAGGTGTCGGCCGGCTCTGCGGTGGCTGTCGGGCCGTTGGGTGTCGGCATAGATGATGCGCCATGGTCCCTGGCTGAGGCGCGGCGGGCGCTTGACCTGGATCCGGGCACCGGGGGTGTGGTGGATGCTGACACCTTGGCGGTGGAGCTCCTTGCCCAAGAGTCCCTGGACCCGGCCGCGCGCGAAGGGTTCGTCCAGCGGCAGTTGGGTGCCGTCCTCGAGCATGACCGCCTGAAAAAGTCCGAGCTGTTGCGCACGCTGACCGTCTGGTTGGATTCGGGATGCAACACGGCCCAAGCGGCACGTGGGTTGCACCTGGAGCGGCAGTCCATGCATCACAGGCTGCAGCGGATTTTTGACCTGTGCGGGGGAGATCCACGGGGGACTGGCCGGCTCGGGGCCTTGCATCTGGCAACGAAGGTTGCCCGCTTGTAGCGGCCTTTAACCACCAATTCGACGGCTCGCTGCCCACTCGACGGCTCAAACCGTCTAACGCGCAGCAAACCGTCGAATCGGGTAGTCAAGGCCTACTTCAACACGATCGTCCTGGTCCCATTCAGGATGATCCGCCCTTCGCAGTGCCAGCGAACGGCGTTGCTGAGGGCCTTGCATTCTGTGTCCCGGCCGGCGGCTACGAGATCGTCCGGCCCGAACGTGTGGTCCACCTCCACTACCTGCTGGGCGATGATTGGTCCTTCGTCCAACTCGCCATTCACGTAGTGGGCAGTGGCACCCACAGTTTTCACGCCACGCGCGTAGGCCTGGTGGTAGGGCTTGGCACCCTTGAAGCTCGGCAGGAACGAGTGGTGGATGTTGATCGCCCGGCCGTCGAGCTTGCGGGCGAGGTCGTCGCTGAGTACCTGCATGTAGCGGGCAAGGACAATGAGCTCAACGTCCAGTTCATCGATGATCTCCAGCAAGCGACCCTCGGCTGCAGGCTTGGTGGCAGCCGTGACAGGAACGTGGAAGAACGGAATCCCGTGCCACTCTGCCAAACCCTGATGGTCGGTGTGGTTGGACACGACGCCCACCACGTCAATGGGCAGTTCACCGATCCGTGCGCGGAACAGCAAGTCGTTCAGGCAGTGCCCGAACTTCGAGACCATGATCAGCACGCGGCGCTTGTACCCCTGGCGCTCGAGTTGCCAGTTCATGCCGTACTTCTCGCCTACTGGAGAGAAAGCGGCCCGCAGCTCATCAACAGTGGAGGTGCCGGCGTCGGACGCGAAGTGTACCCGCATGAAGAAGTGGCGTTCGGCGCGATCGCCGAACTGCTTGTTGTCGATGATGTCGCAGCCGTGTTCCAGCAGGAAGCCGGACACCGCGTGGACAATTCCGGGACCCTCAGGGCAGTCGAGGGTGAGGACGTGCTCCACAGTCGTCTCAGTGGGGGAAACGGCAGCAGTTTCAGTTTGGATGGCAGTCATGGCTAGCACTCCACTACGTTGACGGCGAGGCCTCCACGGGAGGTCTCCTTGTACTTTGATTTCATGTCCGCGCCTGTTTCGCGCATGGTCTTGATGGCTTTGTCCAAGGACACTTTGTGGCTGCCATCGCCGTGCAGGGCGAGGCGGGCGGCGTTGATGGCCTTCACGCTGGCGATTGCGTTGCGTTCGATGCAGGGGATCTGCACCAGCCCGCCCACGGGATCGCAGGTGAGTCCCAGGTTGTGTTCGATGCCCACCTCGGCAGCATTTTCCACCTGCTCAGGCGTTCCGCCGAGGACTTCGCAGAGCCCCGCAGCGGCCATGGAGCAGGCGGAACCAACCTCGCCTTGGCAGCCGACTTCGGCACCCGAAATGGATGCGTTGATCTTGAACAGAATTCCGACGGCGGCCGCCGCCAGCAGGAAGCGCACGACTCCGTCGTCGTTGGCTCCCGGCACAAACTTGGTGTAATAGTGCAGCACTGCCGGGACAATGCCGGCTGCACCGTTGGTGGGCGCGGTGACGATCCTGCCGCCCGCGGCGTTTTCCTCGTTCACGGCCAGGGCGAACAGGTTGACCCATTCCATGGCGAGGAGGGGATCCGCTGAACTTGCTCCGTTCAGGTCCGCGTCGGTCTCGGAAAGCTTTTTGAACAACGACGGCGCCCGTCGCCTGACCTTCAGGCCTCCGGGTAGGATTCCCTCGGCAGAGCAGCCGTTCTCCACGCATTCCTGCATGACGGCCCAGATGCCCAGCAGCCGTTCGCGTAGCTCTTCTTCCGTACGCCACACGAGCTCGTTGGCCAGCATGATGTCCGAGATGGACTTACCCTCGCGGAGGCAGATGGCCAGCAGTTCGTCGGCAGTGGTGAAGGGGTAGGGCAGAACGGTGTCATCGGCTACCACTTTGTCGGCTCCGGAGACGTCCCCGTCCACCACAAAGCCGCCTCCGATGGAGTAGTAGCTGCGTTCCCGCAGGACCGAGCCGCTGTGGTCCAGCGCGCGGAACGTCATGCCGTTGGGGTGCGCCGGCAACGACTTGCGCCGGTGCAGGACCACGTCCTCGTCCCAGTTGAAGTCCACGCGGTGGTTGCCGCCCAGGCGTAGCTCTGCATCGAGTGCGGCAGCTGCGACCTGGTCATCGGCAGTGGTGGTGTCCACGGTTTCGGGGGAGTGGCCTTGCAGCCCCAGCACCACGGCCTTGTCTGAGCCGTGGCCCCGGCCGGTGGCGCCCAGGGAGCCGAAAAGCTCAGCCTGGACGCGCACCGTAGCCGGAAGCTGGCCGGACGATTCAAGACCGTCCGTGAACTGCTTTGCCGCGCGCATCGGGCCTACCGTGTGGGAAGACGACGGCCCGATGCCAACAGAAAACAGATCAAGCACACTCAATGCCATTAGGGGACCTCTGGGGAGGCGTACTCCCGCATGGCATCGAGGAGCCAGCGTCCCAGGAAATCGGCAAACGAGGCCCGGGGAAAGATCCGGTAGGACTCGTCAGAGGTCTTCCAGAGCATCACCGGGATGTGGGCGAGCTCGGTGGAAACAGCCGTGCCGGCCTTGAAGACCCGAGGGTGCAGGTCCAAGGCGCAGGTCTTCTCCAGCACTGCGCGGGCGTGGCTGCCGGAGAGCTCGAACGTGGTGCGGTTGGCGGACAGGTCCACCACCTGGCCTGCGTCTCCACCGAGGGCCGTGGTCAGATCGCTGACCAAAGAGCCTCCGAGGGAATCGTGGGCTTCCTCGGGTGCGACGACCATGAATTCGGTAGGGCCAAGCCACAGGGTGTTCACGGAACCGCTGCCCGTCACGTCACCGCAAGCGGCAGGCAAGCCGCCGGTCACGGACGCCACGCGGGCACCGGCGTCGGACGTTCGGTGAACCCGAACGCCCACCATGGCCTGGTAAGGGATTTCGGTGAGCGTCACCGTGCCCGGCACGGAGCCGGAGGTGAAAGCGTCAGCCAAGTGCTCGGCCGGGCTGCGGCGGGCGCCCCGGACGCGGTCGACGTGTGCGGTTTCTGCTGGTGTTGCTGTTTCAGCCATCTTTGCGGGTCCCTTCAGCATCGAAAAGTACGGTTTCGCCAACAACCACGTCCACCAATTGGTCTCCCAGCGAGGCCACAAGGGTCTCGCCGATGCGGTTGCGGCCGTTTTGAATGAGAGCCAGGGCGAAGGAACGGCCCAGCGCGGCGCTGTGGTAGCTGGAGGTCACGAAGCCCTCCATGGGGACGGGTCCATTAGCCGGGTTGACCGGGATGCCCTTTTCCACCAGCTGGGTGCCTTCCGGCAAGCGCAACGAGTGGTCCACGGGAAGGACGCTGACCAGGTGCTTCCGGTCTTCGCGGCTGGCGTCCTGACGGAGGTAGGAGCGCTTGCCGATGAAGTCCTTGGCCTTGGAGACGATCCAGTCCATGCCGGCGTCCTGCGGCGTGACCGTGCCGTCGGTGTCCTGCCCGACGATCGGGTAGCCCTTCTCGGCGCGGAGCACGTGCATGGTTTCGGTGCCGTAGGGGGTGATGTTGAACTCGGCACCTGCGGCAGCAACGGCTTCCCAGGTGTTGAGTCCGTACCAGGACGGGATATTGATTTCGTAGGCCAATTCGCCGGAGAAGGAGATGCGGCAAACGCGTGCCTGCACCCCGGAGGCCAGCGTGGTCTCGCGGAAGGTCATGAACGGGAAGGCTTCGGCATCCAGGCCACCGTTTTCGGCCAGCTGCGGAGCAACCTTGGCGATCACGGCGCGGGACTTCGGGCCAACGACGGCGATGGTGCTCCACTGCTCCGTGACGGACGTGCAGACCACATCGAGTTCCGGCCACTCCGTCTGGTGCCACTCTTCCAGCCAGTCCAGCACCTTGGCTGCGCCGCCGGTGGTGGTGGTCATGAAGTAGCGGTCATCGTCCAAGCGGAGGGTCACGCCGTCGTCGAAGATCATGCCGTCCAGGGTGCACATGACACCGTAGCGGGCGGATCCCGGGGCGAGCTTCTTGAACGCGTTGGTGTAAACGCGGTTCAGGAATTCGCCCGCGTCCTTGCCGCGGATCTCGATCTTGCCCAGCGTGGTGGCATCCATGAAGCCCACGGAGTCGCGGACGGCTGCGCATTCACGCAGGACTGCTGTGTCCATGTCTTCCCCGGCCTGCGGGTAGTACCAGGGGCGCTTCCACTGCCCGACATCTTCGAACAGTGCGCCCTGGGCAACGTGCCACGGGTGGATGGAGGTGACGCGGGCGGGGTCGAACAGTTCGCCACGCTGGCGGCCTGCCAACGCTGCGAAGGCCACGGGCGTGAACGGTGCGCGGTACGCGGTGGTGCCGATCTCGCCAACGCCGGGAATGCTCTCGGCACCGCCGAACTTCAGCGCGGCGGCGATGACGCCGATCGCGTTGACGCCCGAGGTCTTGCCCTGATCATTGGCGGTGCTGATGGAGGTGTACCGCTTGACGTGTTCCACGGATCGCATGCCTGCTCCGGTGGACCGGAGGACATCGGCCACGGACTGGTCGCGCTGGAAGTCCACGAAGTGGTGGTGCCATTCGCCGGGCTCACCGGTCTGGCCCGGCACCAGCCACAGCTGACGGCTGGGAGCGCTCGCCACGGGAGCCTGCAGTTCCACCGGGGTGGTCGCGGACTCGAAGCCGGCTGCGATGGATGCTGCCGCTCCCGCCCAGATGCCCTCTGCCAGGCAGTCCTTCAGTTCGTAGCTGCCACGTCCTGCGCCAACAACCTGCTGGTCGCGGACCGGTTTGGTGGGAATGAACGCTGCGAGCTCGTCATCCCAACGCAGCTTGCCCTGGCGCTGGCTGTGGAGGTGGACCACCGGAGACCAGCCACCGGAAACGGCAAGCAGATCGGCAGCCAGCTGTTCGACGCCCGAGGTGAGTTCGCCGTCGTCGTTAATGCTGCGGACGGTGACGCCATTCAGGCGGCCATTCCCCTCTGCCGAAGTATCAGCCACGGCGCTGCCGATGAGGACCCGGATACCGGACTCGACGGCGGCGGCGGCCTTCGCGCTGAGCTGCGGACGGGCATCGACGACGGCGGCAATCGCCACGCCTGCTGCCTGCAGGTCCGCGGCGAGAGCATAAGCGGAGTCGTTGGTGGTGCTGATGACGACGCGTGAACCGGCGGCGACGGCGTAGCGGTTGAGGTACGTGCGGGCGGCCGAGGCGAGCATGATGCCTGGGCGGTCGTTGTTCTCGAACACCAGCGGACGCTCATGGGCGCCCGGAGCCAGGACAACCTGCTTGGCACGGATGTGCCAAATACGCTGGCGGGAGACACCCGACGCTGCCGGAACGCTCAAGTGGTCCGTGCGGTTCTGGGCTGCGATGAAGTAGTTGGAATCGTAGGAGCCGAACGCCGTGGTGCGGTTCAGGACAGTGCATTCGCCGGCGGAGACCAGTTCAGCTTCCACATCAGCAACCCATTCCAGGGCCGCTTTGCCTTCGATCTGATCGGCCAGACCTTCGGCCGTTGAACCGGAGAGCAGCGTGCCGCCAAGTTCGGGCTGGTCGTCAATGAGGATGACGCGGGCACCGGTGCGGACAGCTTCGCGGGCCGCTGCCAGTCCGGCGATACCGCCGCCGACTACCAGGACATCCGTGTGGACATACTTCTTGTCGTACTCGGCCTTGTCCTCGTTGGGATCAAGCTTGCCAAGGCCGGACAAGAGCTCAATGTTCATGCCGTCCACCAGCGAGACTGCGGTGGCGGGAAGCATGGACTCGGCAACATGTCCGCGGAAGCGGGGAGCGATCTTGACCAGGGCGTTGGACTCTTCCACGCCAGCGGCCATGATGCCGCGGGGGCGGTCCTCATAGAGGGAGTTGCCGGCGTTGATGTGGCCATTGGCCAGCAGCGCCGAAGCGATGGTGTCACCCGGGTGGCCGGTGAATTCCTGGCCGTCCACGGTGAAGCGCCAAGAGATGCTGCGATCGATGCGTCCGCCGGTGGCGAGGCGTGCGTTCTTGCTGGTCACTTCTAGACTCCTTCCGAGGAGATGGGGGTGGTGGCCGTGGGCGAGCTGGCTCCGGGGGCGAGGCCCGGTTCGCCGGCCTGGCCGAAGTCCCCGGCCTGGGTGAACTCGCCCGGCTGGGTGGGTTCGCTCTTGCTTGTCCCGGCGCTGGCAGCGCCTGCTTGGAGCTCCGGTCGTGGCTGGCCCATCCCGTAGATGGAGTGAATCTCATAGCTCACGGTGTCGCGGAGCATGTTGAACCACTGGCGGCAGCCCGTGCTGTGGACCCAGCGCTCGGCGAAGGTGCCCTTGGTGTTCTCCCGGTAGAACAGGTATTCGGCCCATTCACGGTCCGAGAGGTCGTTGGGGCTCTCCGGGTAGGCGACGTGCGCTTGGCCGCCATAGTGGAATTCGGTTTCGTCGCGTGGCCCGCAGTTGGGGCATGAAATGAGGAGCATGTCTTTCCTGTCCTGTCCTGGCTAGTGGGCTACGGCTGCGGCGCCGTGTTCGTCGATCAAGGCACCGGTCTCGAAGCGTTCCAGTGCGAACGGCTTGTTCAGCTGGTGCGGTGCGCCGGTGGCAATGGTGTGCGCAAACGTCAGGCCCGCCGCGGGGGTGCCCTTGAAGCCGCCGGTTCCCCAACCACAGTTGACGAACATGTTCTCCACCGGGGACAGGCCAACAATCGGCGAGGCGTCCAAGGTGGTGTCCACGATGCCGCCCCAAGTGCGGAGCACGTGGGCCCGGGCGAAGATCGGGAAGAGTTCCACGGCTGCTGCCATCTGCTCTTCAATCACGTGGAACGAGCCACGCTGGCCGTAGCCGTTGTAGGAGTCCACGCCGGCGCCCATCACCAGTTCGCCCTTGTGGGCCTGGGAGACGTATACGTGCACGTGGTTGGACATGACCACTGTGGGGTGGACGGGTTCGTGCAGTTCGGACACCAGTGCCTGGAGCGGGTGGGACTGGATGGGAAGTCGGAAGCCGGCCATTTCTGCCAGGACCGAGCTGTGGCCGGCTGCGCAGAGGCCCACCTTTTCGGTGTTGATGGTGCCGCGGGTGGTCTGGACGCCGGTGACGCGGTTGCCGTCCTTGATGAAGCCGGTGACTTCGCAATTCTGGATGATGTCCACGCCCAGCTCGTCGCACTTGCGGGCGAAGGCCCAGGCCACGTGGTCGTGCTTGGCGATGCCTGCACGCGGCTGGTAGGTGGCACCCATGACGGGGTAGCGGATGTTGTCGCTGATGTTCAGGATGGGGCAGAGTTCCTTGACCTGCTGCGGGTCAAGCCATTCGGCGTCAACGCCGTTGAGCCTGTTGGCACCCACGCGGCGAACGCTTTCGCGGACATCGCCCAAGGTGTGGGCCAGATTCATGACGCCGCGCTGGCTGAACAGGAAGTCGTACTCGAGCTCTTCCGGGAGGATTTCCCAGAGCTTCAGCGCGTGCTCGTAGATGGCTGCGCTCTCGTCCCAGAGGTAGTTGGAACGGATGATGGTGGTGTTGCGGGCCATGTTTCCACCGGCCAGCCAGCCCTTTTCCAGGATGGCGATATTGGTCATGCCGTGGTTCTTCGCCAGGAAGTACGCGGTGGCCAGGCCGTGCCCGCCGCCGCCCACAATCACGGCGTCGTAACTTTTCTTCGGGTCCGGGTTGCGCCAGAGGAAGTCCGGGTGTTCGGGGAGGTGGTCTGCACTCACTGGGCTGCTCCAATCAGTTCTGCTTCGGTTGCGGCGCCGTTGCCGTTGTTGTTCAGGTGGGGGTATAGCGGGAACTTCTCTGCCAGAGCGGTCACTCGACTGCGGAGTTCGACGGCGGTGGCCTCGTCCAGGGTCACGTCACCCTCGGTGCCGGCTTCGGTGCCTGCCTGGGAGCCTGCTTCGGTGCCGCTGTTCGCTGCGGCGATCAACGCCGTCGCAATGATGTCTGAGACTTCGGTGAAGTCCTCGGCGCCGAAGCCGCGGGCGGCGAGGGCGGGGGTGCCGATGCGCAGGCCCGACGAAACCATGGGCGGGCGGGGGTCGAACGGGACGGCGTTGCGGTTGACCGTGATGCCGATGCGGTGCAGTGTGTCTTCGGCCTGCTGACCGTTAAGTACTGAGTGGCGGAGGTCGGCGAGCACCAGGTGGACGTCGGTTCCGCCGCTGACCACGGAGATGCCGGCGGCGGCTACGTCATCTTGGAGGAGGCGTTCGGCCAGGATCTTGGAGCCTTCCAGCACGCGGACCTGGCGTTCCTGGAATTCGGGCTCGGCGGCCATCTTGAAAGCCACGGCCTTGGCTGCAATCACGTGCTCCAAAGGGCCACCCTGCTGGCCGGGGAAGACCGCGGAGTTAACCTTCTTGGCGATGTCGGCGTCGTTGGTCAGGATCACGCCACCGCGGGGGCCGCCAAGGGTCTTGTGCGTGGTGCTGGTGACGATGTGCGCGTGGGGGACCGGGCTGGGGTGTAGTCCTGCTGCTACGAGGCCGGCGAAGTGGGCCATGTCAACCATGAGGTAGGCGCCCACCAAGTCCGCAATGCGGCGGAACTCGGCGAAGTCCAACTGCCGTGAGTAAGCGGACCAGCCGGCGACTATCAGCTGTGGCTTGCTCTCAAGGGCGAGACGCTCAACTTCGGCCATATCCACGGTGTGGGTGTCCTCGCGGACGCCGTAGGGAACAACCTTGTAGAGCTTGCCGGAGAAGTTGATCCGCATGCCGTGCGTCAGGTGGCCGCCGTGGGCGAGGTTCAGGCCCATGATGGTGTCGCCCGGGGTGATCAGCGCGTGCATGGCCGAGGCGTTGGCCTGGGCTCCGGAGTGGGGCTGGACGTTGGCGAACTCTGCGCCAAACAAGGACTTCAGGCGGTCGATGGCCAGCTGTTCGATCACATCAACGTGCTCGCAGCCGCCGTAGTAGCGCTTGCCCGGGTAACCTTCGGCGTACTTGTTTGTCAGTACCGATCCCTGGGCCTCCATGACGGCCGTAGGGGCGAAGTTCTCAGAGGCGATCATTTCCAGCGTTGACTGCTGGCGGATGAGTTCCTGGGCGATCGCCTGATCGACCTCCGGGTCCGCCAGTGCCAGCGGGCGGATCAGCGGTTCAACCATGGTGTTCTCCTTTTGAAGTACTTGAAGCAGCCATCTGTTAGGCAACTGATATATTAGAACTATTGCCATAGTATGTTGGAGATCACATAGTCGTCAACAGGTCTGCGCCAACTCATCCAGCAGACTGGGAACGCGACTAACGGGAGAGAGCAATGAGCGCAGCACTGGAAGCACTGGAATCAGCTCCGCAGGGTACGTCCCTGGCGGAGAACGCCTACCTGCTGCTGCGCGACAGGCTCATCATGCTGGACATCAAGCCTGGCGACCCCATCAACGACGGCCAGATCGCCGCCGAACTCGGCATCGGGCGCACTCCTGTCCGCGAAGCCATCAAGCGCCTTGAAAGCGATCATCTGGTGGTGTCGTACCCCCGGCGCGGAACCTTTGCCACTGGCGTGGACATCACGCAGCTCGCCGAGGTCTCCGAGATCCGCGAGCTGCTGGAACCTCTGGCGTCCCGGAAGGCTGCCCGCATGGCCAGTCCCTCCATGCGTTCGGAACTCCGCACTGTCGCAGCGGCCATCCGTGATCTTGAAGGCCAGGACAATTCCTCCCAAGAGCTCATGCGCTACGACATCCAGGTGCACCGGCTCATCTACAAGGCTTCCGCCAATGCGCACCTCGAGGATGTCCTGATCCGGTACGACAACCTGGCCACCCGCATCTGGTGCCACATGCTCGAGAAAATGCCCTCCGTCTCCGGCCATATCTCCGAGCACGCCGACCTCCTGACTGCCATCGCCGACGGCGACGAAGACCGGGCCGCCGAGCTCGCCCTCCACCACGTAGTCAGCTTCGAAGAGACCATCCGCAAGGTCCTCTGACCCCCTCTCACCGTTTGCGCGGTTTTTCCCGGCGCTCTCTCACGGTTAGGCCGGTTTTTCCTGGCGCTCTCTCACGGTTAGGCCGGTTTTTCCTGGCGCTCTCTCACGGTTAGGCCGGGTTTTCCCGGCGCTCTCTCACGTCCGCTGCATGGCGCCGTTGCGCGCGTGCGTCCCGACTGGCTTCGTCTTGGCGGCGGCAGCGTGCTCCGCCGCCAGAAGGCAGCGCCCGACGTCGATGCCTCCTTGAGTACCGACGTCGGGCCTCAAGCGCCCAGGTGAGAGTGTCCCTATGTTTTTCGTCAAGCGGTTTTGGGTGTTGGGGGTTGGTAGAGGGTGCCGTCGCGGAGCATGGCGTAGAGGGTGTCGCAGCGTCGTCGTGCGAGGGCGATGAGTGCTTGGTTGTGGCGTTTTCCTTCGGCTCGTTTGCGTTCGTAGTATGCCCGGGACGGCGGGTCTTTGAGCGCAGCGAATGCGGAGAGGAACAGGGTTCGCTTGAGGACTTTGTTGCCTTTTCTTGAGGAATGGTCGCCGCGGATGGAGGACCCGGATCGCCAGGTGACGGGGGCCAGCCCGGCGTAAGAGGCCAGGTGCCCGGCGGTGGGGAACTCTTTCCCGGCGACTTCGGTGAGGATTCGTGCGGCGGTCCTGATGCCCACGGCCGGCAGAGACATCAGGACCGGGTGAAGAGGGTGGGCCTCCACGAGAGCTTCGACCTGGGTGAGGACCGTGGCGCGGCTTTCGTGGAGCCCGGCGAGCATGGCCGCGAGCTGGGGCAGCACGATGGTCGCGGCGTTCGTTCCCACGACAGTGACTGTTTGCCGGCCCAAGGCCTCGATGATGTCATCGGCAAGACGTTCACCCATCCGCGGCGCGAGTTTGCTCAGCCGGGTCCCGATCCGGCGCCGGCCCGCGTGACGGAGCGCTTTAGGGGTAGGCCAGGTCCGCAGCAGGTCATGCACCGCCGGGTGGTCCATGTAGGGTCCCAGCACCCTTTCCAGAGCTGGGTGGATCTGGGTGAGCAGCCCGCGGATCCGGTTCGAAGTCGCCGTGGCCTGCTTGGCCAGATCCTCGTCGAACCCGCAAAGCATGCTCAGCTCAGCGAGCTGCTCATCGACCAACTGAACCGAGCGCAGGGCATGCGGCATGGTCCTGGCGGCCTCGGCGATGATGAACGCGTCCCGGGCATCGGTCTTCGCCTCTCCGGGGTGAAGATCCGCGATCCGGCGCATCGCCAGCCCCGGCAGGTAGCCGACCAGCACCCCGGCGGCCTGGGCAACGGCTACCGGCAACGCGCCGATAGTCGCTGGCTGGTCAACGACCAGCAACACACGTCCGGCGTCCACAAGTTCGGCGATGATTTCCCGGATTTTGGCTTCATCGTTGGGCAGCGCCCGGTCCAGTAATTTCCTGCCGGCCCGATCCACGGCAACGGCATGATGGACGCCCTTGCCAACATCCAGCCCAATAAACACCTCGACACCGTCGTGGTTCGTGATCATCTGGCACCTCCAGTCGTAGTCAACTACCTCCACTGGCCCACCATCGGTGTCAGGACCCGGCACCCACGTTACGCACGACGTTCCCGAACTGTCCTGCCCCTATCAGCGGTCTCCCGGCACCTACCAACCCCGGTGACAACACTCTCAAGATCATCGACTGACAGAGCGTCACAATCATGCCGGGATCAGCAGGCCAGCACACCCATATCCTGCACCAGGAAACAGGCTACGAAAAAGGTAACGAGCGTTTGCCGAAAAGGGGTCGGAAGGTGAGAGGGCGTCATTGAAAAAGGACCGGAAGGTGAGAGTGTCCCTATGTTTTTCGTCAAGCGGTTTTGGGTGTTGGGGGTTGGTAGAGGGTGCCGTCGCGGAGCATGGCGTAGAGGGTGTCGCAGCGTCGTCGTGCGAGGGCGATGAGTGCTTGGTTGTGGCGTTTTCCTTCGGCTCGTTTGCGTTCGTAGTATGCCCGGGACGGCGGGTCTTTGAGCGCAGCGAATGCGGAGAGGAACAGGGTTCGCTTGAGGACTTTGTTGCCTTTTCTTGAGGAATGGTCGCCGCGGATGGAGGACCCGGATCGCCAGGTGACGGGGGCCAGCCCGGCGTAAGAGGCCAGGTGCCCGGCGGTGGGGAACTCTTTCCCGGCGACTTCGGTGAGGATTCGTGCGGCGGTCCTGATGCCCACGGCCGGCAGAGACATCAGGACCGGGTGAAGAGGGTGGGCCTCCACGAGAGCTTCGACCTGGGTGAGGACCGTGGCGCGGCTTTCGTGGAGCCCGGCGAGCATGGCCGCGAGCTGGGGCAGCACGATGGTCGCGGCGTTCGTTCCCACGACAGTGACTGTTTGCCGGCCCAAGGCCTCGATGATGTCATCGGCAAGACGTTCACCCATCCGCGGCGCGAGTTTGCTCAGCCGGGTCCCGATCCGGCGCCGGCCCGCGTGACGGAGCGCTTTAGGGGTAGGCCAGGTCCGCAGCAGGTCATGCACCGCCGGGTGGTCCATGTAGGGTCCCAGCACCCTTTCCAGAGCTGGGTGGATCTGGGTGAGCAGCCCGCGGATCCGGTTCGAAGTCGCCGTGGCCTGCTTGGCCAGATCCTCGTCGAACCCGCAAAGCATGCTCAGCTCAGCGAGCTGCTCATCGACCAACTGAACCGAGCGCAGGGCATGCGGCATGGTCCTGGCGGCCTCGGCGATGATGAACGCGTCCCGGGCATCGGTCTTCGCCTCTCCGGGGTGAAGATCCGCGATCCGGCGCATCGCCAGCCCCGGCAGGTAGCCGACCAGCACCCCGGCGGCCTGGGCAACGGCTACCGGCAACGCGCCGATAGTCGCTGGCTGGTCAACGACCAGCAACACACGTCCGGCGTCCACAAGTTCGGCGATGATTTCCCGGATTTTGGCTTCATCGTTGGGCAGCGCCCGGTCCAGTAATTTCCTGCCGGCCCGATCCACGGCAACGGCATGATGGACGCCCTTGCCAACATCCAGCCCAATAAACACCTCGACACCGTCGTGGTTCGTGATCATCTGGCACCTCCAGTCGTAGTCAACTACCTCCACTGGCCCACCATCGGTGTCAGGACCCGGCACCCACGTTACGCACGACGTTCCCGAACTGTCCTGCCCCTATCAGCGGTCTCCCGGCACCTACCAACCCCGGTGACAACACTCTCAAGATCATCGACTGACAGAGCGTCACAATCATGCCGGGATCAGCAGGCCAGCACACCCATATCCTGCACCAGGAAACAGGCTACGAAAAAGGTAACGGGCGTCATTGAAAAAGGACCGGAAGGTGAGAGGGGATCGGTTGGTGAGTGCAACTGGGTTGGCGCTATCGCAACAAAATCAACTCATGCCGTCGGAGTCTGCTTAAGTCGGAGTCTTATCTTCGGTCAAAGCTGGGATTCAGAATAACCCTTGACCGTGGCGTCGCTCACACATAGTCTGGTGCAACAGCGTTGCGTTGAATGCAACCCCAATGATTTTGGTGGACACATGAGCAATGAATCCTCTGTGGCAGCCGAGCCAGGCACTCCCTCCGCCTCCGGCCCCAACCACATCCTCGAACACAGCCCCAACAACACAGTCAGCAAGGACACCCGACGTCGTGTGGTCACTGCCAGCTTCATCGGCAACTTCGTTGAGTGGTTCGACTACGCCGTCTATGGCTACCTCGCCGGCACTATCTCTACAGTCTTCTTCCCCGAGTCCGACCGCCAAACTGCCCTGCTCGCGACGTTCGGTGTCTTCGCCATCAGCTTCTTCGTGAGGCCGCTCGGCGGTTTCATCTGGGGCCATATCGGCGACCGCCTCGGAAGGAAGCAGGCGCTCTCCCTTTCGATCGTCCTGATGTCGGTGGCGACGTTCTGCATCGCATTGATACCGGGCTACGCCACCATCGGCGTGATGGCGCCGATCCTGCTCCTGCTGGTACGCGTCGTCCAGGGCTTCTCCGCAGCAGGCGAGTACGCCGGGGCGTCGGCCTTCCTGGTGGAGTACGCGCCGCCGAATCGTCGCGGACTGTACGCCGCCGTCGTGCCTGCAAGTACAGCAGCGGGACTGCTGCTGGGATCGTTGCTGGCTGCGCTCCTAAGCTCGTTGCTCACCGCCGAGCAACTGGGCGACTGGGGCTGGCGGTTGCCGTTCCTGCTCGCCGCGCCGATGGGCCTCATCGGCAGGTACATCCGGACCAAGCTCGAGGACACTCCTGCGTTCCGTGAACTGGCTGAAAAGGACAGCAGCGTCAAAGCCCCGGCCTTGGCAATGTTCAAGACGTACCGGAAGCAGCTCATCATCGCCACGGGCGCGGTGCTGCTCAACGCCGTCGGGTTCTACGTCATCCTCAGCTACATGCCGACGTATTTGTCCGAGGAACTGGGCTTCGGTGCCACGGAGTCGTTCCTTGCCACCACCATTGCCCTGGCCAGCTACATCGGCTTCATCTTCCTGACGGGCATCGCCTCGGACAAGTTCGGCCGGAAACGAATGCTCATCACGGCCTCAGTCCTCTTCATCCTGCTGACTGTGCCGGCCTTCATGCTCCTGGACACACGGAACTTCCTGATGATCGTGCTGGTGCAGATCCTGCTGGGCGGCATGCTTACCCTCAACGACGGCACCCTGCCCAGTTTCCTCGCCGAACTCTTTCCCACGAAGGTCCGGTACACCGGCTTCGCCGTCAGCTTCAACCTCTCCAACGCCTTGTTCGGTGGCACCGCACCGTTCATGGCCACCCTCCTGATCGGCATGACCGCCAGCAAGCTGGCCCCCGGTTGGTACCTCGTGGCCGCCGCAATAGTTTCCCTCATCGCAGTCCTGTTCGCCGCCGAGACTTCCAAGAAGCCTTTGCTGCAGGACTAGAACTACCAACCCCTTGAAAGGAAAGACCATGACCATCACCCAGAACGAGGCCGTCAACGATGTCGCCAAGCTCGAGCGCACCAAGGTCCTCAACAATGGCGGGAAGGTCTCGCTGACGTTCTCCGATGCAGAGTTCGAGCGTCGCCTCAGCGGCCTGCGCCGCATCATGGCCGAGAAGGACCTCGACGCCGTCATCCTCACCAGCTACCACTCCATCAAGTACTACTCCGACTTCCTCTTCACCTACTTCGGCCGCTCCTACGGGATGGTGGTCACCAAGGATGACACTGTCACCATTACGGCAAATATCGACGCCGGGATGCCTTGGCGCCGCAGCTACGGCGACAACCTGGTGTACACGGACTGGCGTCGTGATAACTACATCCACGCCATCCAGGAAGTCCTGCGAACCCGCGGCATCAACCCGCGCCGCATCGGCGTCGAGGACGACTCGTTGCCGCTGGACAATCGAAACAAGATCCAGGCCGCCTTCTCCGGCGCGACACTGGTGGATGTGGCCCAGGCGGCCATGCGTCAGCGCATGATTAAGTCTGACGAGGAAATCGCGGTCATCAAGCATGGTGCCCGCATCGGCGACCTGGGCGGCGAAGCCATCCGCAACGCCATTACGGCCGGCATCACGGAGTATGAGGTCGCGCTGATCGGCACCGAGGCAATGGTGCACGAGATCGCCCGCACGTTCCCGGACTCCGAAATCCGCGACACTTGGGTTTGGTTCCAGTCGGGCATCAATACCGACGGCGCCCACAACTGGGCCACCACCCGCAAGATCCAGGAACACGACATTCTGTCCCTGAACTGTTTCCCCATGACCAGCGGCTATTACACGGCCTTGGAGCGGACCCTGTTCTACGGCGAACCGGATGCCCGCTCCCTGGAGCTGTGGAACGTCAACGTGGAGGTCCACAAGCGCGGCCTGGAACTCATCAAGCCCGGCGCGGTCTGCAAGGACATCGCGGCTGAGCTGAACGAGATCTACGTCAGCCACGGGCTCCTGGCCAACCGCACGTTCGGCTACGGACACTCGTTCGGCGTGCTCAGCCATTACTACGGCCGTGAGGCCGGCCTTGAGCTGCGCGAAGACATCGATACCGTGCTGGAGCCTGGCATGGTGGTGTCCATGGAGCCAATGATCACTGTCCTTGACGGCCAGCCGGGTGCCGGCGGGTACCGGGAACACGACATCCTGGTGGTTGGCGAAGACGGCGCCGAGAACATCACCAAGTTCCCGTTTGGGCCCGAGTACAACATCATCGGAGCCTAGGTGCCTGGGCCGGTGGATACTGTGCGCGGTGTCCACCGGCCAAGTCGGGTCCGGCGCGGCGACCGCCGTCGAAATATAGTGAACCCATGACCCCCTCGGAATCCAACGACGCTCCAAGCAACGGCGATAACAAAAGCACGTCGGTGATCGTCAACGCCATAGCAGTCCTTCGCAGCTTCACGGCTGACGAGCCCCTCTTGGGAGTTACTGAAATCGCGGGCAGGATCGGACTGCACAAGAGCACAGTCTCCCGCATCCTGGCGACACTGGAACAGGAGAACCTGGTAGAGCGCGACGTCGATTCGCGCAGGTTCCGCATGGGGCTGGGGATGATCGCCATGGCGGGCCCGCTCCTGGCGGAACTCGAAGAGCGCCGTGTCGCCTACCCCGTGCTGCGCGAACTCACCGAACGTACAGGGGAGACCAGCGCGCTCATGGTGTGGAACGGCAACGAATCCATGTGCGTGGAACAGATCCCCAGCAGGCACCAGGTCAAGCACTTGGCTCCGCTGGGTGCCCGTTACAACGAGGCCCTGAGTTCGTCGGTGCAAGTGTTCCTTGCCGCGGAGAACGAGGACCGCGTGCGACAGCTGTTGCGCAGCGGTTCGGTCATCCTTTCTGGCATGGATGAGGACGCGGTCGAGACTTACCTCGTGCGGCTGAAGGAATCGATGGAGCGCGGCTGGGCTGTGAACTTCGGGGAAACGTCCATCGAAGAGGTGGGCGTGGCATCTCCCGTTTATGACCACCGGGGCGACATCGTGGCGTCGGTCCTGATCCCTGCGCCGAAATTCCGCGTCTCGCAGGACACCCTGACAAGCCTCGGCGAAGCGTGTGCTGCAGCAGCTGCCAAGGTCACCACGCGGTTGGGCGGACGAGCCCCGCGCTAAAGCCAGAAAACCTCGGCGAAAACAAAACGGCGGCCGTCCCCACGAAGGGGGCAGCCGCCGTCGTTGATTCACAAGACGTGCAGGAAGGTTTACATGTTCCTTCGCGCCGCCGGTGATTCGTCCATGGCATCCCTGCCCAGCCAGGCGCCCAAACCGATCATGGCAACGCCGAGGATCAGGTGCAGCCAGTTGTCGGCCGTGTTGAACGGAACGAAGTTGGCGCCTGTTTCCTGGTTGATGACCAGGCCGTAGATCCAAAGAACGATGTACACGGCGCCGCCGCCCAGGAGGAACAGGCGGGCCATGCGTGCGTTCCTTGCCATGGCCAAGCCGGCCACGCCAAACAGCAGATGAACGATGTTGTGGAGTATGGACACTTGGAAGACTCCAAGCAGCATGGCGCCGGATTCATGTCCCGCAAAGGTCATGGCGCCGAAATTGGTGGTGATTCCCGGGATGAAGCCCAGGACACCAACCAGCAGAAATACAATGCCAACGCCCATGGCGGTGTTGCGAAGTGTCAACCCCATCATGTGGTGGTGTTCGGCGGGGTGCGAAGCGGTGGTCATCAAGTCCTCCCTTTCACGCGGTTAACCGGCTCTTCTCATGGAGAGCCGACCTGCGGCAAGGGGTGTGGCAAAACCTTGCCGACGCCGCCATAATACTCCTGAAATGCCTCCGATAGCAGGGGATGTGCCCAGTTCAGCGGCGGTTAGCATGGTTTCATGAGCCAAGTTCCAAACGGGCGCGTGCACACGATCTTCCATGACACCCGGGATTTGACACCGTTCCGGGAAGGTTACGTCCGGACACCGGTCCGCGGCTTGGCCGACGGTGTCAATGACGTTCTCTCCGGGGTCCTGAACGGCCGTGACCACGCGAAGTTATCCTTGGTGGGCAATGTTCCGAGGCTGAAGATGCTCTCCCCCAAGACAGCGAAGGCGATGCACGAAGCCGTCTTCACGTCCACGGAACCGGACCGGCTCCTGGCTTTTGGCCGCATGAATCCGGGGTGGGCCGGATTATGCAATGTGATGGCTGGCCTGCTCGCATACAAGCACGGCGGGTTCCTCAGGGCATCCGAGCTGTTGCAGCGCGGTCTGACAACAAGGATCGACGACGACGCCAGCCAGTTCTCGGCCATCTACCTTGGGCAGGTGGTCACCCGGGTCGAGGTTGCCGAACGCATTGAGGTTCCTGTCTTGTTCAGCGAGGAATCGGTGTTCCTGGCGCTGGCCCATTGCCTCCGGGAGATGGGGATGACTGAGTCGGCGCTGGAGGCTGTGGTGAGCCTGCCGCCGTCGTTGCCTTCTGCCCTGGCACGCTGCACAGCCGCATACTCGTTGCAGCGGCACCGCGACGTTGTGCTCTGGACTGAGGGTTTGCTCAACACGGACGACCTTTCGGCCGCGTTGTTGTTGATCCGGGCACGTTCCCTGCGGGCCCGGGGCGACTTCGAATCCGCGCAGGCTGCCTTGAAGGAAGTCCTGCGTCGTCGGAAGACCAATCTGGCGTTGAAGAATGACGCCCTCACTGACAGGGCACTCCTGGCAGTTGACCAAGGCCGCCGTACCCTGACTCCGCGGTCCAAGCGGCCCGCCCCGCCGGCAGAGCTGGAGACCTCGGAAGTCATCCGCAAGGACGCCGAAATGCGCAGGTTGTGGGAGAACGACTTCCGGCAGCTGGGCGGCGAGTAGGAAAAAACCATTGTGCCTTCCACAGGAGAGGCGTATCGTTGTAATCAACCAAGCAGTTGATCAAGCAAGCGGTTGATTAATGATGATGACGAAAGGGTGACGCGGCGATGCAACACGATGCTCCGGGCCCTGACACCTTCGACAAGGCCTTCATGGCATTGGCTGATCCGGTCAGGCGGGCCATCGTTGCCCGGCTTTCCCGCGGAGATGCCACTGTCAACGAGCTCGCGGAACCATTCGCCATCACCAAGCAAGCCGTTTCAAAGCACATCCAGGTGTTGGAGCACGCTGGGTTGGTGACCCGCTCCCGCGATGCCCAGCGGAGGCCTGTCCATCTCGATGCAGCGGCGCTTGAGCGTTTGACGGCCTGGATTGACCAGTACCGCCTGATCGCCGAATCCCGCTTCCGGCGCCTGGATGACCTGTTGGGCGCCAGCCCAGTGGAACAAGAACCTTAAACACAACCAGCAAAGAAGAAAGAGGAACTGAAATGAGCAATCCAACAACAATCACTGCCGGCGATGGCGTCCCGTTCGTTGACACAGTCCGCGAATTCGATGCCCCGGTCAGTGCAGTCTTCAAAGCCCACGTTGACCCGGACCTGTTGGCCAAATGGCTGGGCCCGCGCAGCACCGTCACGAAGATTACCGAGTACAACGCCACCACTGGAGGCAGTTGGCGGTACGAAAGTGGCGACGACAGTGGGATGTATGGCTTCCGCGGCGTCTTCCACACCGTTGAATCCGATGCGTTGATCATCCAGACAGTCGAGTTCGACGGCGCTCCCAACCAAGTGGTCATCAGCACCACCACCTTCGAGGAAATCGATGGCAGGACCCGGATGTCGGCCCATGAGGTCTATCCGTCCGTGGAAGCCCGCGACATGGCCCTGGCCACTGGCATGGACTACGGCGTGATCGAAGGATACGAGCGCCTGGACGAGCTGCTGGCGGCCTAAGCGCCCGACGACGCCAGCAGTGGCAGCAATGGAATGAGTTGTTCCGACAACAGCACTGTCCCGAGTCCGATCATGATGATCCCGCTGACCAGCGTCACAACCCGCGCGGCGCCAGGCCGGGAAGCCAGCAACTTCCGGGACGTCAAGGCCACGCCGGTGTAGACAAGACCGGCAAGGACTACGAAGGTCAGGCCCAACAAGCCTGACTGGACCGGAACGGGCAGCGCTGCCTCGGGGCTGACGAACTGCGGAACCAAGGCGACGAAGAAAAGCAGGCCCTTGGGATTAATGCCGCTGGTACCCATGCCCTGGATGAACGTTCGGAGCTGGTTTCCGGACTGCACGACGCCGCCTTCCGCACTGAAGCTCGCCCCTCGCCACGAGCGGATCGTCGCCACGCCGAGCCAAAGCAAGTACGCGGCGCCCGCGATGGTCAACCACCCCAGGAGTCCCGGGACTCCTGCGAGCAGTGCGGCCAACCCCGCTGCCATCAGCAATGTATGGATGACGTACCCGCTGCAGAGGCCGGCAACAGCGGGGACGAAACTCCGTTGACGGAGGCCGGCGGAAATCGAGTACGCCCAGTCGACGCCGGGGGTGCACGCCAAACTGACGGCCACAAGCATGAAGGCGAGGAACAGCTGCGGATTCACGATCTCTCCAGAGTTGGTTGGTAAGAAAACTCTAGGGAAAAAGGCCCCATAAGTGTTCCCTGATTTAGCTCTGTATCCGCAATTTTGGGTAAGATTATTGCGTGATTGACGGAATTGATAGAAGCATTTTGCGTCACCTCAAAGAGGACGGGCGGATGACGGCCACGGCGCTCGCTTCCAAGGTGGGCTTGACCGTAGCCCCATGCCACCGGCGGCTTCGTGATTTGGAGTCCTCAGGGGTGATCCGTGGCTACCGCGCCGACATCGATCCTGCCGCGGTGGGGCTGGGTTTCGAAGCGATTGTGTTTGTCACCCTCAGGCAGGTGGAACGCACCATTTTGGGCGAGTTTGAGGAGCGCGTAACAGCGAGTCCCAACATTGTGGAGGCCCAGCGGCTCTTCGGCTCTCCGGACTACCTGCTGAAGGTCATTGCCGCCGACCTGCCTGCCTATCAGCGCTTCTACGACGACGAGCTCGCAGCTCTTCCTGGGGTGGAACGCCTGACATCAACCCTGGTGATGAAGAACCTTAAGACGAACATTGGTCCACCCGTCTAGCCTCTCCATGCAACGGGCGGGTCAGTCGGCGGGGCTTACGTGAACGATGATGACGTGTTGGTCCTTGGAGCCGTCAAAGCGGAGGTCGTAGTTCACCTCAAGCCCCGTGCTGGTGCCTGAGGTCAGCGAGTAGTCGCTCTTTGACCCCGGATCCTCTCCGGCGGAGTCAATCCAACGCTCGGCATCATCGGAGTCGATTCCGTACTTCTCCACGCCGTCGCGGATGAGAGTGCTGAGTCCATCCAAGGAATCTGCGGTGAGGAAGTAGGTGACCTCAGTAAAGTCGGGCCGGGCATCCGTGGTCTTGAACCGGATGCGGTCCGTTTGGCCGTTGACCTCGCCACTGGGGCCCACGATCGTGAGGTTGATCTTGCCGGAGCCTTGAGTATTGATTTCCGGTCCGTAGCTATCCCCGGAAACACGCACGGCCGATTTCTGCAGGGTACCGCCACTCATGTCCAGCCGGGCCTGCTTGTCCGTCCTGATCCGGTCAACACCTGCGGCGTCGAGCGTGGAGAATTCCGAGGTAATCACTGTGCTCCCTTGGGAAGATGAGGACGTTTCTGACGGCTGGGACTGCGGAACGGGGCCGGGCATTTGGCATGCGGTCGTGGCCAGGAGTCCAAGACCGACAACCACGGAGAGTGCTGGCTGACGAAGCCCGCGGAACGGCCGCATCATTGGTGCACCTCCGCGTCGAAGCCATCCAGGAACCGGTCCATGATGCCGGGAATATTGTTGGTAGGCCGATACTGCTCAACGCGATCGTTGAAGTCTGATCCGATGATGTCCCTGGCCTCCTGCGGATCGTTGGCCAACAGGTCCTGGTAGGCCGGGAGAGTGTCTTGCTGGATCAGCGCCCACCGTTGGTCGGCATCGGCGATGTTGCCGTCCGGGAACCCAGTGGTGAAATCCGTGCGGAACTGTGCCGGGTTATCCCAGTTGGTGAAGGGGACGTTCTCGGGTCCCGGGCTCTCCACGCTGAATTCGTAAGGGAAGACCTCGGGATAGCTCTTGGCTCCAGGGATGGATGGCTCACCGGCCAGGGTGACCATGTAGGTCACGGCTTCCCCGCCAGGGTGGTTGCGCATGTTCGTGTAATCGTCAGCGATGATTTCGTTCTGCTCGCGGTACAACAGGGCTGTGTTGCCCTCCTTGACCTGTGCGGGGTCGCCGGAATCGATCTGTGCCCAAGCCTCTGCAGTTCCGGGGTCGATGGCCCCGGAATCACGGAGACGGTTGATCTCGTCGATGCCGCCATTCATGTACGCCTGGTGCTGGCGGGCCTGGTCCAGGAAGATCTCTTTGTTCATGTCCAGCATGGACGTCTCATAGAACTTGATCTCGGCATCGGTCATGCCGGCCAGTTGCTCGATCTGGTCCAGCACCGGGACGGGGATGTCCGACGCCGGGTTGTCGGCTATTTGCTGGGCGAGGTCGCGCAGCATGGCCATGTCCTTGAAGCCGCCGGCGAAGGAGGGGCCGATCATGTTGGCCATGCCGGCCCATTGGAGGTCCGGGTTGGCCAGGAAGGCCTGTCCGTAGAAGTCGTAGACCTTCTTGATGGTTTCCCAGTTGTACTCGGTGCCCTTGCTGGTGTCCCAAGTGGAGGGATCGATGCCCATCTCCCGCATGGCCTGCTGGTTCCAGTAATCGCTGAGGAATTGGGAGTATTCGGGTGACTTCTTTTCGATAAGCCCCGAATCGGCGGCCGCATCCATGGCTGCCTTGGCTGCGTCGGGATGTTCGAGCGCCCACCTCTTGAATTCGTCGCTTCGGAGGTATTCAGCACGTTCCCCGGGCGTCATGGCGTTCAGCAGGTCCGTGAGCTCCTGCCCGTTCCCGCCCGACGAACCAGCTCCGCCGGAGCCTGCGCCACCGGGACCGCCACCTGTGCTGGCAGTGTCCTGTTCCTGGGCGTTCTTGAGAAGACTCTCGGAGGCGGATTTTATGCCGGACGCCGCGCTCTGGAGGGCCCGCAGATGCGAGCTGTTCCACTCATGACGGAAGCGGTCGCCGTCGTTCCCCCGCCATGGACTGTTGGTGATTGACCCTGACAACTGTTGTCCCAAATCCGTGAGGCGGTCCGCTTTGCGGGCCAGTTCCTTGGCCAACTGGCGCAGCTGCGCGACGTCTGCGCCGTAGAAGTTGCCCGCCACTATGCCCCCAGATTTGTCTGCCGTTGATCTGTCCCATCCTAGGCCGGGGCCAGAGACCGGCACATGGGCACAACTGCCCTATGTGGATAAACGTGCGTGCCTACTCCTGAAGCAGGCCGGTGGTTCGATACGGAATGACTTCCCGGAGGAACATGCTGGTGGACGTTCGCACGATTCCAGGACATAGACGAATTTCCTCGGAGACCCGGTAAAGGTCGTCCGGGCTTTTGGCCACCACCCTGATAATGAGGTCGGTGTCGCCTGCGGGTGCATGGCATTCGAGGACTTCGGGGATGTTCCGGAGGGCGGCGATGGCTTCGTTCAAATGGCTCTGGTCGAGTTCTGCGCTGACCGCGGCGGCAACACCGCGCCCCAGGGCGGACGGCAGTACACGGCTGCTGTTCGGGCGCAGGGCCCCTGCCGCGGTCATCCGCTCCAGGCGGGATTGAACAGTCCCCCGCGCGAGGTGGAGCCTTTGGGCCAACACCATGATGGGCACCCTCGGGTCCTCATCAAGCGCGGCGAGGATCCGGCGGTCCGTGGCGTCGAGTTCCTGCAATGTGACCACTTCCTGTCCATGTTTTCACAGCAGACTGGTCAGATCGACCATTCTTATCGTTGTCCGTTGCACCAACTGTATGTCTCCTGCTCAAATGGTGACAACGAAGCAGGACGAGGCTACCGCCGGACCCCGCAGGCACCAGGCACCCGGAACACCACCCGGAGCCCTGCACAGGTTTCCCGCAAGGAAGCAGCCGCTGATTGACTCTTGTTCACAGCATTGTCATTCTGCACTCGCCCGTTCGTGCGGGCAGCACAGTAAGAGCCCCTGAGCCACCGGATCGTTGCGGTAGCTGAGGGGCTCTTGCGTTGCCGGGAGTTCAGGCGCACAATCCGCCCGGCCCGAAAGACCCGCATAGGCTTGGATCATGACTTCTGCTGGCCGCTTCGCCCCGAGCCCCTCCGGTGAGTTGCACGTCGGCAATCTCCGCACGGCCATCCTCGCCTGGCTGTTCGCGAAGTCCAGCGGCCGTGATTTCCTGCTGCGCGTCGAGGACCTGGACCGCGCCCGGTCCGGTGCGGAGGCGGAGCAGCTCCGCGATCTTGAGGCAATCGGCGTCGGTTGGGACGCCGCCGTCGTACGCCAGACTGAGCGCGCGGCGCTCTACGACGACGCGATCGCCCGCCTCACCCATGAGGGCCGTACCTATGAATGCTTCTGCACGCGGCGGGAGATCCAAGAGGCGCCGTCCGCGCCGCATGCTCCTCAGGGTGCGTATCCGGGCACGTGCCGACGGCTTTGCCACGCCGAACGTGAGATCCGGCGCGCCTCACGTCCGGCCTCGATCCGCCTGCTTTCGGACGTTACTGAGTGGGCTGTTGAGGACCAGTTGCATGGCAAGTACGTGGGCGTGGTGGACGACTTCGTGCTGCGCCGGAACGACGGTGTAACCGCCTATAACCTGGCAGTCGTGGTGGACGACGCCGCCCAGGGAATTGACCAGGTGGTGCGCGGCGACGACCTCCTTCCATCGACTCCCCGGCAGGCGTATTTGGCTACGCTGTTGGGCCTGCCGACTCCGGAATACGCCCACGTTCCGCTGGTGGTAAACCACGACGGCGCCAGGCTGGCCAAGCGGGACGGCGCGGTCACGCTGGGCGACCTCGCCGCCGTCGGAATTCCTGCGGAACGGGTGCGGGACCTGATCCTTGAATCGCTCCATCTTCCAGCCGGTCCGTTGCCCGGGGCTCTCCCGGCATTCAGCCCTGGAACCCTGCCGAAGGAGCCTTGGGTGTGGATAACGCCCCGAAGCTGAGAGCCCCACCACGTAGGCTGTCTGGATGCATTCACAGGTGATCGCCCCAGGTTTTGAAACTGTCGCCGAGCTCTTCGGCCGTTTCCTCGACCAGGATCCGGACTACTCGGCACAAGTCGCGGCCTACCACCGCGGCGTCAAAGTGCTGGACCTTAGCGGCGGACCGCACACCCGCCCGGACTCGGTGACTGGCGTATTTTCGTGTTCCAAAGGCATGGCGGGACTGGTCATGGCGCTGCTGGTCCAGGACGGAGTTCTGGACCTTGATGTCGAGGTGGTCAAGTACTGGCCCGAGTTTGGCGTAGAGGGCAAAACGTCGATCACCGTTGGGCAGCTGCTGTCCCATCAGGCCGGGCTTTTGGGCGTAGAAGGCGGGCTGACGCTTGAGGAGGTTAATAACTCCGAGCTCGCCGCAGTGAAGCTCGCCAAGCTGCCACCACTGTGGAAACCGGGCGCGGCGTTCGGATATCACGCGCTGACCATCGGCATTTTTATGGAAGAGCTGTGTCGCCGTATCACCGGTTCCACGCTGCAGAAAGTCTTCGAACAGCGGATCCGCGCGGTGACCGGAGCCCATTTCTACCTCGGGCTGCCCGATTCCGAAGAAGCCCGGTTTGCCCCGTTCCGTTGGACCGCCGATCCTTCGTGGCCATGGGTGGATCCCGCCAGCCACTTCGGCCTGGCGGCCAACTCCGCGGTGGGTGAGATCCTGGACCTGCCCAACATCCGCGAAGTGAGGGCAGCAGGGTTGAGTTCCGCTGCCGGCGTGGCGAGTGCCGAAGGAATGGCGAGGATCTATGCGGCGGCCTTGACGGGCTTCGTTGGCGAAGGCGACGCTTCAGTGTCCGACGGTCAGGCCGCCGTCGCGCCTCTTCTCACCGAGGAAACGATCCGTGCGGTAACCGCCGAACGGGTGTTCGGGATTGACCGCGTTTTCGGGGAAACAGGCTGCTTTGGCACAGTTTTCATGAAGTCGCACAGCCGGATGCCGTTCGGCAGCTACCGCGCGTTCGGACACGACGGCGCCAGCGCATCGTTGGGGTTCGCGGACCCCGTGTATGAACTCGGCTTTGGGTACGTGCCGCAGCAGGCCGAGCCCGGGGGAGTGGGCTGCCGCAACTTCCAGCTGAGCTCGGCGGTGAGGGAAGTGATCGCGGGGCTCGCTGCCTAGCTCTGCTCGCTGCCTAGCTCTGCTGTGCGCCTGGCTGTGCTGTGCGCCTAGCTGGGCTGCGCTGCTTGCGCGAGCTGCGCGGAACGGACTCCGGCCGCCATGCCGGCCCATAACGTGTCGGTGGTGGCGGCCACTACGGCGTCCACCGTTGTTCCCTCCAGATGATTGCCGGCCGCAAGCAGCGCGGCGCCGTGGAGGCTCACGAAGCACACCATGGCCAGCGTTTCGGGGTCGCCTGGAGCCAGGGCGCCGGCCTCCTGTGCCTCGGTGATCATGTCCTGGGCAACCTGGATCCCTTGCTCGCCTGTGCTTCGCAATTCGGTGCTGGAATCAGGGTGGTGCTTGGTGGAGTACATCACGGTCAGGAGGGCCGGGTGCGCAACGGCGAAGTCGACGTATGCCTTTCCAACCCTGACGAAGCGGCTGCGGAGATCGCTGTCGGACTGGGCGGCCTCCAGGATGAGGCTGTTCATCGACTCAAAGCCAGCCAGTGCCATCGCATCAATCAGGGCTTGTTTATCGCGGAAGTGCTTGGCCGGGGCCCCGTGGCTGACATTTACGTCGCGGGCGAGTTGCCGCAGGGAGAGTCCGTCAACGCCGCCTTCTTCGATGGTTTCCATGGCGCGTTCCAGGAGGGCTTCCCGGAGTTTGCCGTGGTGGTAGGGCTGCTCGATCATGGGATAAGTCTAGGCCAATGTAGTCATTGACAACAAAGTAGACACTGCCTACCATGTTGACAGTGACTACATCAGTTTCAGCCTCAAACCGATTGGATATGCCATGACCATGACCTACACCGGCACCACCGCACTCATCACCGGTGCCAGTTCCGGACTCGGTGCTGAATTCGCCCACCGCTTCGCTGCCCGTGGCTCCAACCTGGTCCTGGTTGCCCGGCGCGTGGATCGCTTGGAGGAGCTGGCCACGGAACTGCGCTCCAAGAGCGGAGTCACCGTGACGGTGCTCCCCATGGATCTGGGCCGCGCAGGCGTTGGCCGTGAGCTCTTCGACGAGCTGGCAGGCCGTGGAATCACGGTGGATACGCTGATCAACAATGCCGGTTTCGGCACCCATGGTCCTTTGGTCGAGGAGGACCCGGACACCATCGCGTCTGAGATTGCCCTGAACGTTGCCGCCCTCGTGGACATTACCCGCGCTTTCCTGCCAAACCTGCTCGCCTCCGGGAAGGGCGCCCTGGTGAATGTCGCCAGCACGGCCGCATTCCAACCCATCCCCGGCATGGCCGTTTATGGTGCCACCAAGGCGTTCGTCCTGAGCTTCACCGAAGCCGTGGCCCACGAGACCAAGGATTCCGGACTCAATGTCCTGGCGCTTTGCCCTGGAGCAACCCGCACCGAGTTCTTCGAAGTCCTTGGCGGTGAGTCCGCGGCCGTAGGCAAGATGCAGACCTCTGCACAGGTTGTGGGGACTGCACTCAAGGCCCTCGATCGCAAGGGAACACCCGGCAGCGTCGTCTCGGGCTGGGTCAACCGCATTGCGGCCGGGTTCGCGCAGCGCTTGCCGAGGGCCGTCACCGTCGCCATCGCCGCACGCGCAGTTCAGGATTGGTAAACAGGTCCCCAACCCGCAAAGCGCGCTTTCGGTCACTCAACAGCGGATAGCCTGAACATGGGACCAATCCCCGTGGTCCCATGTTCAACCCGGAGGCCCGCATGACCGAACCACGCTTCACTGTAGAGACAGCCCAGGTCCTGGCGGAGGTGGCCCACAACCGGCAGAAAGACAAGCTCAAACGTCCATACCGGGAACATGTCCTGGCCGTGGGCGATGCGCTCGCGGACTTCGACGAGGACATCCAGATCGCCGGCTACCTTCACGACATCGCTGAGGACACGCCCATCACCCGGCAGGCGTTGCTGGACATGGGCGTCTCTGAACGGGCGCTCGCGATTATCGAACGAGTCACCCGCCGCTTCCACGACGACCCGGAAGATTACGACGCCGGCATCCGTTACGTTGCCGAGGACCACGACGCCACGTTGGTGAAGATCGCCGACAATGCCCACAACTCGCTCCCTGAGCGGGTCCAAGCCCTCGCTGAGAAGTGGCCGGACAAGCCGCCGGTGACCCGCTACGCTGATTCCCGCCCAGTGCTGTACACGGCGGTTCCCCGCGAGGAAATCCTGATGATCCTGGAGCGGATCAATCCGTACCTGATCGCGGAATTGGACGAGATCGTTCCCGAGTAGGTTGGCCTCACAACGCGAAGAGAACCCTAGCCGGCGGCAGCTTCCAGCCGTCGAAGCGCTGCCGCCCTGCCCTTGTGCCCACGCCGTTCGTCGTAGGCGATGGACAGGCCCAGGACCACCATCATCTCCAGCATGCACAGCGGTACCGAAGCCCCGGCCGCCGCCATGGCGATGCTTCCCGCAAGGGCAAGGACCACCAGTGTGGTGCTCCAGATCAGTTCGCGGTCCCTCCCGAGCATGATGCTGTAGAGCGTTGTCAGGGACACCTTGAACAGGATGATCGGCAACGCGATCGAGGCGACCGCGGCGGCCGCAGGAATGTGGGCTTCGTGGTCGATGAAGTAGGCGGCGACATGGAGGCCGGCTCCCGTCGCGGCGATGGCAGCGAAGATGAAGATGTGCCCGTACCCGAAGACCCACGAACGGTTCCGCTGGAAATGGAGCGCCGGACCTGAGGGCAGGATGAAGTAGATCCACCACATGGCGAACGCCAAGCCTGTTCCGCTGAGGCCAACCAAGGCGGCATCCAGCGTCCAACCGTGCAAGGCAACGATCGCCCGCAGGGTTTCGATGGCGCCGATCAGGCACTCACCCAGGGCAATGATGGCCAGGAGTCCGTAGCGCTCGGCGATGTGGTGGGCGTGCCAAGGGGTGCGGATCTTGCGTTCGGCGAAGTACGGTGCCGCCATCTCCAGGATGAACAGGGGCGTGGCCATGAGGAACGTCGTGAGGACGTTCGCATCGATGAGGAGGACCGCCACCCAGCCGACCTGTATGGCTGCCACGTACTTTGCGTAGCGCAAACAGGTCTCGCGGCGTTCGGGGTCTTGGCGGGCAGCACGCAGCCACTGGAAGATCAGGGCCACCCGCATCACGATGTACCCGAGCACCATGGTGACGTTGTCCACGTGCTTGCCCTCGATGATGGAGTGGAACACTGGCTCGATGCCCATGGCCAGGATGAGCACCCCCAGCATTTGAACCATGGTGACGACGCGGAACACCCAGTCGTCGGTGTCGTAGGCGCTGGCGAACCAGGTGAAGTTGATCCAGGCCCAGATCACCGCGAACATGGCGAACGAAAATGCCAACAACCCTGGCCAGAAATGCGCCTCGGCCACGGCATGGGCGAACTGGCCGCCGGCAACACCGAATGCAATGACGAAGGTCAGGTCGAAGAACAGCTCCAACGGAGTGGCTGTACGGTGCTTTTCATGGGGATCGCGGCCGCCCATGCGGGAAAGCGCATGGCGAAGGGGATTCGTGGACATGGCTCAAAGATTACCGTCGCCAATGTCCCTGCGCCGAGATCGCCGGATTGCGTCCAGATTGCCGGATTGCTCCGGCGAACCCACACCGCTGCGGCGATCTCGCGAAAAAGTGCCCCTAGACCCGGCCCAGCACGTCGATGTCCTCCAGGAAGTCCTGGTGCACCTCCGGGCTCACAGTCGTCCGGGTGTCGCCAATCGCGTCGAGGTAGTCCTGGGTGGCCGGTCCCTTGCGTCCGTTGCTCGCAAGACCGGAGCCGTCGTCGTCGTACACGGCTTTTTCCAAAGCACGCTGGGAGGCGCTGCGGGCAGCGAACTCGATGTCTGCGGGCGAGAAGCCCTCGGTCCGTTCCACCAGTTGGGCGATGTCCACCGAGTCCACCACGGTGGCGGGGATGAATCGCTGCCACATGGCCTCGCGGGCATGGACGTCGGGCAGGCCGATGGGGATCACGTAATCAAAGCGGCCGTGGCGGAGGAACGCCGTGTCCAAGGCGCGGATGAAGTTGGTGGCGCACACCAGCAAACGGCCGGGTTGCTCGCGGAAGGCCGGGATGATCTTAAGGAGCTCGTTGGTGACACCCTGCAACGGCGACGGCGGATCCCCGGCACGCTGTGACGCGATTTCCTCCACCTCGTCGATGAACACCACGGCGTGCTCCAGTTCGGCGATTTCCAGGAACGTCTCGCGCAGCGCACCGGCCAGGCCCTTGGGATCAGCGGCCAAACGCGAAGGGAAGACCTCAACGAACGGCCACTCGAGCCGTGAAGCAATGGCCTTGGCAAAAGTGGTTTTGCCCGTGCCTGGCGGGCCGAACAGCACGACGGCGCGCGGCGGGACCACGCCGTATTCGTCGGCGAGGTCGGCCTCGGCCAGCGGCAGCACCAAGCGGCGTTCCAGCAGTTCCTTCTCACGGCGCATGCCCGCCACGTTCTCCCAGAGATCCCGCGCCAGGATCCGCCCGCCGAGCAGCCCCAATGCGCCCAGCTCCTGCCGCTGCACGGGAATGGTCCGTTCGAAGTAGCGCAGGTTCTTCTTCACCACGAAACCGCGGCCAAGGAACGCCTCTACGCGCGTCTCGGTTTCCGGCATCAGCGCGGACAGCTTGTTCAGGCCGTGGGGAGCCATGCGGTTCTCGACGGCGGACAGCAGCGAGGTTCCGATGCCACGGCCGCGGAATTCGGTGAGGGTGGCCAGGAAGACGATCCAGCCTTGGTCGTGCGCGGCGCGGCCCACTGCGGCGCCAACTACTTGATCACCCTGCACGGCCACCACCGCGTGGTCCTTTTCGCACGATGCCAGGACCTCGGACAACGCGTAGACGGGTTCCACGCCATCGGCCTTGAGTGATTCCCACAGGTGCAGGATGCCGTCGAGGTCGGACGAGTGGAAGTCCCTGATGCGCCAGTTGCTCATGGCCGTGTCTCCTGGGTTTGCTAAGTGAGTCGCCGTTGATTCCTTGTGGTTGAGCATAGGCGAACCGTGAGGGCCGGACGTTGCGGGCCAGTTGCGTTACGCAATGGAGGCACCGCAGGAAACAGCGCACGACGGCGGCCTGTCGCCCCCCGCGTTCGTCCCGCCGTCGGAGGCGCCTCCTAGGATGGGCGCATATGGCACCTTTCGAGGGAGAATCGTGGGCCTGTTTTGCGGGAAAAGAATCGGCGCGGCAGGAGTCATGGCTGCGTTGCTGGTGGGCACTACCTTGATGCCGGCCGCGCACGCAGCAGACGCCCGGGATGTGAGCGTTTATGGCCATCCGATCGTGGGCGCGGTCCTGTCCGTGGAAGGTGCGCCGGCCTACTTCGCCAACTGCGGTGGGGGCGGCGAGTCCAGCTATTCCATCCAGTGGCTTCGGGACGGCGAACCCGTGGAAACCAGTCCGCCCTATTCTCCATACCTCTATCCCTTGGAAGCTGATGACATTGGCGGCCGGATCTCTGCGATTGCCACTGGCTCGCCTACCAACTGCGCCGGCAAGGAAGTTGTCACCGGCGAGTCGGAGGAGATCCGCAAAGAACCAATGCGGGCGGAGGGCTTCACTGGCCGGGGCGTGTTTGAGCTGATGGCCCGCAGGCGCGACGGAACACTCTTGATGTACCTGGGGAGGGATGGGGTCCAAGGTTGGCAGGAAACCCGGCAAGTAGGCCCTGGATGGGACGCGTTTACCAGGATCTTTGCCGCCGGAGACTTCACCACTGACGGCATCACCGACCTCATGGCCACCGATGGTTCCGGGACGCTGTACCGCTTCCAAGGAACGGGTGACGGCGGGTTCTATACCTTCCGCTATGCCGTGGGCTGGGGGTGGAACAGCATGGACAAAGTGGTGGGTCCCGGCGATTTCAACGGCGATGGCCTCAATGATCTTTTGGGCAGCGAGGCGAACGGGGATCTCTACGTCTTCCCTTCGCATCCGTGGGGAGGTTGGAGTCCCAGGGTGAAGGTCGGCCAGGGCTGGGACGTCATGGACCTCCTGATCGGTCCCGGCGACTTTGATGGCGACGGCAACGTGGATGTCCTGGCCAAAGACAAGGCCGGAGGACTCCATCTCTACGGTGGAGACGGCGCAGGTGGATGGACCGGCTCACGCCGGATCGGGCAGGGCTGGAACGCGCTGACCAGCATCGGCAGCGCAGGGGACTTCAACCGCGATGGCTTCAATGACGTGCACGGTATTAACGCGGCCGGCGAACTGGTGATGTACTACGCCGATGGCCGCGGTGGTTGGAAAGGCGCCGAAACCGTTGGCTGGGGCTGGCAGATCTTCAACGGGCTCTTCTGATCCAGCCCCACACCGGTTACTGAACCGGCCGCAACCGCAAACCCTGCATGCCGCCGTCGACCGCCAGCGAGGTGCCCGACGTCGAACCTGACAGCGGGCTCGCCAAGTACGCGACGGCACCGGCCACCTCCGTGGGGTCAACCATCCGGCCGTGGGGCTGGCGGGCGTTGAGCGCGGCGCGCTCGCCGGAGGGATCAGCGGCCGAATCGAGCAGTCGGCCCACCCACGGAGTGTCCACGGTGCCGGGGTTCACGCAGTTCACGCGGATGCCCTCGCGCACGTGGTCAGCCGCCATGGCGAGCGTCAGGGACAGGACCGCCCCCTTGGACGCAGAGTAGAGCGCCCGCTGAGGGAGCCCTGCCGTGGCGGCGATGGAACAGGTGTTCACGATCGCGGCAGCCGGCGACTCACGCAGATATGGCAGGGCTGCCCGGCTGACCCGGGCGATTCCCACCACGTTGACGTTGAGGACGCGGAGCCATTCGTCGTCGTCGTTCGCTGCGATGTCACCTTGGGCGCCGATGCCGGCGTTGTTGATGACGATGTCCAGGCGGCCGAACTGCCTGGCAACGCTTTCGACGGCGGTACGCACCGAGGCGTCATCGGCAACGTTGCACTGCACGCCAAAGTGCGGGCTGGTTTCCGGGGCGAGGTCGAGGACCGCCACCTGCGCACCTCCGGCCGCCAGGCGGTCCGCGATGGCCGCTCCGATCCCGGAGGCGCCGCCGGTCACCAGAGCTGCGAGGCCTTCGAATTCATTGCCCACCGAGGTTGCCATCGGGTCAGGCAGTGGTGCTGGCGAAGGAAACGGCGTGGCCAGTACCTGTGGCCGAGCCGGACGTGGCCCGGAAGTACTCCTGGCGCTGACGGCCCAAGCCGTCGATCTCCAGTTCCACAACGTCACCCGGCTGGATGAACGGGAAGCGCCCGGACAGTGCGACGCCCTCGGGGGTGCCGGTGATGATGACATCGCCGGGTTCGAGGACCATGTACTGGCTGAGATGATGGACGATCGTGGCAGGGTCGAAGATCATGTCCGAGGTCGTGGAGTCCTGGCGGGCTTCTCCGTTGACCAGTGTCTGCAGGCGCAGGTTGCCGGGGTCGACGTCCGAGGCGGGAACCAACCACGGGCCCAAGGGAGTGGAGCCGGGGAGGGATTTGCCCTTGGTCCACTGTCCGGCCGCACCGGGGATCTGGTACTCGCGCTCGGAGAGGTCGTTGGCCACTGCGTAGCCGGCGATGCATGCTTCAGCCTCTGAAACAGAGGAAAGGTATGACGCTTCGCGGCCGATCACGATCGCCAGTTCAACTTCCCAGTCGTACTTTTCCGACGACGGCGGGATGGGGGCGGCGTCGAACGGGCCGGCGATGGTGTTGCTCGGCTTGAGGAAGACTACGGGAACCTCGGGCGGCGTCGCACCGGATTCGGCAGCGTGGGCCGTGTAATTCAGGCCGATGGCCACCACGGCACCGGGGCGGGCAACGGGAGCGCCGATGCGCAGGCCTGCGGCTGGGATTTCCGGAAGTTCCCCTTTATTCAGGGCCTCACGGGTGCGTTCGATGCCGTCGGAGGCGAGGAAAGTGCCGTCGATGTCGCTGGTCAGGCTCGAAAGGTTGAAGTACTTCTCGGTGCCGTCGGCGTCCTGGGCGATGACTGCCGGTTGTTCGTTTCCGGCCGTACCCAGCCTGGCGAATTTCAAGGTCATGGCTTCCTCCGTGCGTTCGGGACTAACATCCGAGCTCTAGTGTGCTGTTTCCCCCCCATAATACGGAAATGTGACCCATTGACAAGGCAGACATCGGATGTTTAGGCTCGGTGAAGAATCGTGACGCACTTCAGGAGCCGCATGAGCACCATTACCGCAGTGGATACGTACGATATCCGCTTCCCCACATCCCTCGAACTGGACGGCTCGGATGCCATGAATCCGGACCCCGACTACTCCGCCGCCTACCTGATCATCCGCACCGACGCCGGGGACGGGCATGAGGGCCACGGCTTTGTGTTCACCATCGGGCGTGGCAACGAGGTGGAAACTGCGGCACTCGATGCCCTCCGCGGGCACATCATCGGCCGGACAGTTGAGGACCTGCTCGCAGACATGGGCGCCACCTGGAAACTGTTGGCCCACGATTCCCAACTCCGCTGGCTCGGTCCGGAGAAGGGCGTCATTCACATGGCCATCGGCGCCGTGGTGAACGCCCTGTGGGACCTGAAGGCCAAACGCGCCGGATTGCCCCTCTGGGAGCTGCTTGCCGGGATGACTCCGGAAGAGCTCGTGGCATTGGTTGACTTCCGCTACCTCACGGATGCGCTCACCCCTGACGAGGCGTTGGCGATACTTCGAGCCGCCGAGCCGGGAAGGGAAACGCGCACAGCGGCTCTTCTCGCCGAGGGCTACCCTGCATACACCACGACGCCGGGCTGGCTGGGTTACAGCGATGAAAAACTGACACGGCTGGCCAAGGAAGCCGTGGCCGACGGATTCACGCAGATCAAGCTCAAGGTCGGAGGCTCGTTGGAGGATGACATCCGTCGCGTCCGGGCTGCGCGCGAAGCAGTTGGCCCGGATATCAGGATCGCCGTGGACGCCAACCAGCGCTGGGACGTCCAGGACGCCATCGACTGGATGGCCCATCTGGCCCCCTACGACATTGCCTGGATCGAGGAGCCCACCAGCCCGGATGACATTCTGGGCCATGCAGCCATCGCCCGCGGCGTTGCTCCGATTCCCGTGGCAACCGGGGAGCACGTCCAGAACCGGGTGGTGTTCAAACAGATGCTCCAAGCCGGATCACTCCAAGTCCTGCAGATCGACGCTGCCCGTGTGGCAGGAGTCAACGAGAACATCGCCATCCTCTTGCTCGCCGCCAAGTTCGGCGTCCCGGTATGCCCACATGCCGGCGGGGTTGGGCTCTGCGAGGCCGTGCAGCACCTGTCCATGTTCGACTACATCGCCGTATCCGGGACAAAGGAAGGCCGGACCATTGAGTTCGTGGATCACCTCCACGAACACTTCATCACACCCGTAGTTGTCCACAGCGGCGCGTACTGGCCGCCGTCGGCTCCCGGAGCCGGCAACGAAATGCTCCGTGAAACACTGGCCGCGTACAGCTTTCCGAACGGCCCCGTATGGAAGGAATCCCGTTGATCCAGCACGCACCTTGGTTCGAAGAAGCACGCTTTGGGATGTTCGTGCACTGGGGCCTATACGCGCTCCCGGCACGGCACGAGTGGGTAATGAACCGCGAAGAGACCACTGTGGAGGAGTACTCCAAGTACTTCCGGCGCTTTGACCCGGATCTCTACGATCCCCGGGAGTGGGCCCGCGCCGCCCGGGAAGCAGGGATGAAGTACGTGGTCCTCACCACCAAGCACCACGACGGCTTTTGCCTGTGGGATTCAGCCCTGACGGAGTACAAAGCCACCAATACTCCTGCGGGCCGGGACTTGGTCGCCCCCTATGTGGAAGCACTTCGGGCCGAAGGGCTGAAGGTTGGTTTCTACCACTCCCTTATCGACTGGCACCACCCCGATTTCACTATTGACGGGGTCCATCCGCAACGCAACGCGGCCGACGTCGAAAGCCTGAACAGCGGACGGGACATGGCCCGTTACAGGGACTACCTGCATGGGCAGGTCCGTGAGCTCCTGAGCAACTACGGCACCATCGACTACCTGTTCTTCGACTTCTCCTACACAGGTGGACACGAAGAGGATTATTGGGGTGGCAAGGGTCGCAAGGACTGGGACTCGGAAGCACTGCTCGCCATGGTGCGGGAGCTGCAGCCCGGAATCATCGTCAATGACCGGCTGGACATACCGGGAGACTTCGTCACGCCGGAGCAGTACCAGCCCGCTGGCCCCATGATGCTCGACGGCGAACCGGTCACCTGGGAGGCCTGCCAGACTCTCAACGGCAGCTGGGGCTACGACCGGGACAATCTGAATGACAAGTCCGTGGACCTGCTCATCCGCATGCTGGTGGATGGGGTGTCCAAGGGCGGCAACTTGCTGCTCAATGTCGGGCCGACAGGCCGGGGCAGCATCGATCCCCGGGCGCTCGCCTCCTTGGCGGGCATTGGAGAGTGGATGAAGCTGCACTCCCGCGCCATCTACGGTGCCGGGGCTTCGCCGTTGACGGCCCCAGCGGATGCCCGCTACACCCAGCGCGGCGACCGGCTCTATGTCCACCTCTTTGCGTGGCCATTCGAGTACGTTCATCTGCCGGACCTCGCGGGCAAGGTCGAGTACGCGCAATTGCTGAACGATGCCTCGGAGGTCTTCCTCAAAGAGGTGGACCCCGGGCAGCAGGCAATGAACATGACACCGGGCGGCCAACCCCCAGGAACACTGACCATCAAGCTGCCTGTTCAACGCCCCGACGTTGCAGTTCCAGTGTTGGAACTGTTCCTGAAGCCCGGGACTGCGGAGCGCGGGGCATCCCATGGCTGAGAGCATCGCCCTCCACACAAAGCTCAAACCGGGAGCCGAAGAGGAATACGCCGACGCCCACCAGCACATCCCGCCTGAATTGGTTGCGGCTCTCAAAGACGCCGGGGTCAGGAACTGGCGTATTTGGCGCAGCGGGCTCCACCTCTTCCATGTGGTGGACGTCGACGACTACCAATCGATGCGCCACGCGCTCGCCGACCACCCTGCCAATGTGCCGTGGCAGGCCAGGATGGCAGAACTTTTGGAGGTCCAGGACGATTACTCAGGGGAGGATCAGGGTATTCAAAAGGTATGGGAGTTGCCATGAATGCTGAATCACTGACGCCACTTAATCTGGGCAGGCTCGGCTTTGGCGCGGCCGGGATCGGGAACCTCTACCGTTCCATCCCCGATGGGGAGGCGCTCGCCACTGTCCTGGCTGCCTGGGACGCCGGGATCCGCTACTTCGACACCGCGCCGCACTACGGCCTGGGCCTGTCCGAGCAGCGACTTGGAGCCGTCCTTCGGGACAAGCCGCGGGACGAGTTTGTCATCTCAACCAAGGTCGGCCGGCTGCTGGAACCCAACAACGCCGGTGGACAGGACCCGGAAGGCTTCGATGTCCCTGCCAGCACCCGGCGAGTATGGGACTTCTCCGACGCCGGCATTCGGCGCAGCATCGAAGACTCCTTGGAGCGCCTCGGCCTGGACCATGTGGACATCGCGTATCTCCACGATCCCGACGTCCACGACCTCCAAGCCGGAATCTCCCAGGCGCTGCCGGTACTGGAAAAGCTGCGGTCCGAGGGCCTGATCAAGGCAATCGGCGTGGGCATCAACTCGGCCGAGGCTGCGCTCGAATGCGTCGAAGCCGCAGACCTGGACCTTGTCATGCTCGCCGGACGCTACACCCTGCTTGAGCAGCCCAGCGTCCCGCTGCTTGAGCGCTGTGTGGAGCGCCGCACCGGCGTCGTCAGCGTTGGTGCTTTCAACTCCGGGCTGCTGGCCCGAGCGGAAGTCCCCGACGACGCCCACTACAACTACGACCGGGCACCGAAAGCACTGGTGGAACGGGCACGTCACCTGGCGACGGTCTGCCGCGACTTTGGCGTGGAACTTCCGACGGCGGCACTCCAGTTCCCGTTGCGGCATCCCGCCGTGGTGAACGTGACCGCCGGAGCCAGCGCTCCCGAGCAGGTCGCCACGAACGCGGCCCGGATGGAGGAAACCGTTCCCGACGAGTTGTGGGAAGCACTGGAGGCGTCCGGGCGTGATTGACTCGCACCTGCATCTGTGGGCCTTGGACACCTTCGTCACCGGCGGAGCGCGCCCCTATTCCTGGCTCGGTCCGCAGCACGGTGCGCTCTTCCGCAGCTACGGCGAGGACGAGGCCCATGAGGTGTTGGATGCTGCCGGGGCCAGGGGAGCCGTCCTGGTGCAGGCCGACGACACCGAGGCCGACACCGAGGCCATGTTGGCTGTGGCCGCGCGGAATTCCTGGGTACTGGGAGTGGTGGGTTGGGTGCGGCTGGAGTCACCGACCGAGGCCGCCGAGCAATTGGCCCGTTTTGGCGCCCACCCCGTTTTCAAGGGCGTCCGGCACCTGATCCATGAGGATCCCCGGGCTGACTTCCTCCACCTGCCGGCCGTTCGCGAGTCGCTGGCGCTGGTGGCAGGGCGCGGGCTCGCCTTCGATGTCCCGGATGCCTTTCCCCGGCATCTGGGGTCGGCGGTCCGGCTGGCCCGTGAGATGCCCCAACTGACCATAGTGCTCGATCATCTGGGCAAGCCGCCTCTTGCCGACCCCAGGGCCATGGACTCGTGGCACGCCGATTTCCGTTCCCTTGGGCGCCAGCCGAACGCCGTGGCCAAGCTGTCCGGACTTCACGTGCCGGGCGTTGAGTACTCGGCGGACAGTTTGCTGACCTTGTTCGAATCAGCTCTGGAGGCCTTCGGCCCGGAGCGGTTGATGATCGGCGGCGACTGGCCGGTCAGTACGCTCGGAGCGCCGTATGGGCGGACCCTGGACGTCCTGCTGGAACTCGTTTCCACCCTGAGTCCGGCCGAGCAGGACGCTGTGCTTGAAGGGACTGCGATCCGTACCTACGGCCTTGCTCCGCACGCTGGCGCCTAGAGCGCGAGGAAAGCTAGAGGGCTTGCCGCAGCCAGTTTTCCACGCCGCTGATGTGCACGGTAACCAAAGCCCGCACCAGTTCGGCATCGCCCCGTTCCAGGGCGTCCGCGATTGCGTGGTGCTCGGCCAAGGTGTGCGCCACAGCCTTTTCCTGGGTCAGTCCCCGCCAGATCCGTGCCCGGACTGTGCTGCTTGACAGGGCTTCAAGGAGGCTGCCGAGGTAGTCGTTACCGGCGGCTTCGGTGATAATGCTGTGGAACTCGAGGTCATGGGCCACGAGTTCTTCCACGTCCGTGTTTTCGTCGATACCGTCCATGGTGCTGCGGAGGGCCAGCAGTTGCCCGGGTCCGATTTTGCCCGCCGCCAGGTGTGCGGTGGCCGGTTCCAGGATTCGTCGGACCTCAAAGAGCTCAAGGATGGACCTGTCCTGGTGCAGGTCCACCACAAATGCCACGGCTTCATTGAGCAGCTTGGCGTCCAGGCTGGTGACGTAAGTGCCATCTCCGCGACGGACGTCCAACACGCGGATCAGCTCGAGCGCCTTCACGGCTTCCCGCAACGAACTCCTTGAAAGGCCAAGCCTCTCGCTCAGTTCCTTTTCCGGCGGAAGTCGGTCGCCAGCCTTAAGTTCCCCGCGGATCAGCATGTCTTTGATCTTGCTGATCGCCTCGTCTGTGACAGCCATGGACCAATAGTAGCCACGAATGATCCGATGTCTGTTTCCGCCGCGTCCGCACCCACTGAGTCGCAGCTCAGGTCGTTCCCAGCGCTCGGAACGACCTGAAGTGCGACCTGCTTGGGCGCGTTAACCGACGACGGCGACACCCGGGTTCCGCTGTTACGGAACGTGGGTGCCGCCGTCGTGACTCAGCGGTTGTTGCTTGCTACTTATCGCCGCCGGGGAGCGGGCGATTGGCGATCACCGGTGCGCTGCCGGTGTAACCGTCGCGCGTGGCAGCGAGTTCGTGGATCTGCTTACGGCACAGGAACCAGCCCCAGACCATGAGTCCGCAGGCAATCGCAGTGACCAGCATGGTGAGCGGGGACTCGATGAACACCATGATCAGGACACCCAGCAGGAAGACCAAGGACAGCCAGCCCGTGTAGGGGGCGCCGAACAACCGGAACGACGGTCGCTTCAACCAGCCCTTGTCGGACCAGCGTTTGAGCTGCATCTGGCAAAGGACGATCGTGGCCCAGGTGACGATGATGCCCACGGAGGCAACGTTGAGGACGATTTCGAAGGCATCGGACGGAACCAGGTAGTTCAGCGGAACGCCGAGCAACGAAACGCCTGCTGTGATGGCGATGCCGCCATAAGGGACGCCTGCCTTGTTCATGCGCTGCGCGAACTTCGGGGCGGAGCCGGCCACTGACATGGAGCGGAGGATGCGGCCCGTGGAGTAGAGCCCGGCGTTCAGCGAGGACAGGGCGGCGGTGAGCACCACGAGGTTCATGATGACGTCTACGCCTTCGACGCCGATGGAGCCGAAGAATGTCACGAAGGGGCTGACGCCCTTCTCGTACGAGGTGTAAGGGAGGAGCAGGGCCAGCAGGATGACGGAGCCAACGTAGAAGACCGCGATGCGGAAGACCACGGAGTTGATGGCCTTGGGCATGATCTTCTCCGGGTTGGCAGTTTCACCAGCAGCGGTTCCCACGAGCTCGATCGAGGCGTAGGCGAACAGCACACCCTGCATGAGGATGATCATGGGCAGGATGCCGTTCGGGAAGACACCGCCGTTGTCCGAGATGAGGCTGAAGCCCACTTCCTGGCCTTCCACCGGGGTGCCGAAGATGACGAAGTAGGTGCCGACAAGGAGGAAGGCCACCAGCGCGGCCACCTTGATCAGCGCGAACCAGAACTCCATTTCGCCGAAGACCTTCACGGACACCAGATTGAGGCAGAGGACCACCACCAGGGCAATGAGCGCCCAGGCCCACTGCGGAACGGCGCCCATCCAGGCGATGTATTTGCCGAAGAAGTTCATATATAGCGCCACTGCGGTGATGTCCACGATGGTGGTGGTGGCCCAGTTGATCCAGTAGAACCAACCCGAGACGAATGCTGCCTTCTCGCCGTAGAACTCACGGGCGTAGGAGACGAACGACCCCGACGACGGGCGGTGCAAAACGAGTTCACCAAGGGCGCGAAGAATCAGGAAAGCGAAGAAGCCACAGACTGCGTACGCAATGACAAGGGACGGGCCGGCCGCATTGAGCCGGCCACCGGCGCCCAGGAACAGGCCGGTGCCGATAGCGCCGCCGATCGCGATCATCTGGATCTGGCGGGGCTTGAGGTCCTTGTGGTAGCCGGAGTCCTCCTGGTGGAGGGCTTTTTCGCTGGCGTGCGCTTGGGCCGGGACCGTGTGGTCCGTGATGGGATTGGTCATTGGAATCCTTAGGAGTGTCCTGTTGGGGGTGTCCTGGGCGCGTCCGGTCAGGGATTCGGGCACGCAAGACAGCGCCTCGTGGCGGTATGCCTCATCGGGCGGGACGGCTGACTAAAGCCGCTGGGCTTAGTGGTCAGTTTCGACCTGTTTGCTGAGATTTGCCAGACGTTCGGGGCTGAGAAGTTCTTCCAGCTGCGCTGCGGTCAGCAGGCCGTGCTCCAGAACGAGCTCTGCCACACCCTTGCCCGTTGCCAGCGCCTCCTGGGCGATAGCGGTGGCGGAGGCGTAACCGATATGGGGGTTCAATGCCGTGACGAGACCGATCGACTGCTCCACGGTAAGCCGTAGCCGTTCGGTGTTTGCGGTGATGCCCCGGACGCAGCGTGCCGTAAGGGTGCGGCACGCTGCTTCCAGGTGGGAGATGCTCTTGTGCAGGCTGTGCACAATGATCGGTTCGAAGGCGTTCAGCTGAAGCTGGCCCGCCTCCGCGGCCATGGTGACAGTGACATCGTTGCCGATGACTTCATACGCCACCTGGCTGACCACTTCCGGGATCACCGGATTGATCTTGCCGGGCATGATCGACGAGCCGGACTGCACAGCCGGAAGGTTGATCTCGCCCAAACCCGCACGCGGTCCGGAGGACAGCAGGCGGAGGTCGTTGCAAATCTTGGAGAGTTTCACTGCCACGCGCTTGAGGACGCCGGACAGGTGAACGAACGCGCCCACGTCTTGGGTGGCCTCGATGAGGTCCGCAGCGGTGAGGAGGGGAAGGCCTGTGATTTCAGCCAAGTGGCGGCAGGCAGCTTCGGCGTAACCGGCCGGGGCGTTCAAGCCAGTGCCGATTGCGGTGGCACCCAGGTTGATCTCGTGGATCAGCATGTGCGACTCGTCCAGGCGTGCGCGGTCCTCGCCAATGGTCACTGCGTACCCGCCGAACTCCTGGCCCAGGGTCATGGGCACGGCGTCCTGGAGCTGGGTGCGGCCCATCTTGACCACGGTCCTGAATTCGCGGCCCTTCTCGGCGAAAGCGACCTCGAGTTCTTCAAGTGCCAGGAGGAGTTCCTTGACGGAGAAGATCGTGGCGAGGTTCACCGCCGTCGGGTAGACGTCATTGGTGGACTGGCTCAGGTTGACGTGGTCGTTCGGGTGCAGCTTGGAGTAATCCCCCTTGGGGTGACCCAGGATTTCCAGTGCACGGTTGGCGATGACCTCGTTGGCGTTCATGTTTGAGCTGGTGCCCGCGCCGCCCTGGATCACGTCCACCATGAACTGCTCATGGAGCATGCCGTCCATGATGTCCTGGCACGCCTGCTCGATGGCATCCGCCTTTTCGGCATCCAGGAGGCCAAGCTCATGGTTGGTGCGGGCCGCAGCTTGCTTCACGGCAGCCAAACCCCTGACGAGGTGCTTGTTGGTTGAGAGGGGCTGTCCGGTGATGGGGAAATTCTCGATAGCCCGGAGCGTATGAACGCCCCAGTAAGCATCCGCAGGGACGTTTCGGTCCCCCAGAAGGTCGTGTTCGGAGCGGAGTGGGATTGCCTGATCGACGGTGGTCATAGCTGTCCTTGGTTTAGTTGCTGAAAATTTGGGCTACGCGGAGTTCGCCGACCGGAAGGCCGCCACCCAGCACGGGTGGACTCTGGAGCGTGTCCAAGCTGCCGCCGTCGACGCCCAACCGGCGAAGAACCTCAACGGTGACGGGCATGCGGGCGCGATCGCCGCCGTCGGAAATCTTCACGGCGATGCCCGTGCCGTCCGGGAGCCCCACCAGTTGGAGGCCCTCAAAGCCGTCCTTGGCGAGCAGACCTGGCACGGCCCGCATCAGGGCGGTGACGTCGCGGCCCTCGCCGGCCACCATGTCCGGGAAGCGGCGCATGGCGTGGGCGACTTTGCCTTCGTCAGTGCTCTCGTCGGCGGCCGCGAGGCGGCCATAAGCGCGGGCCATGCCGTGCAGCGAGTGTGCGAAGAGCGGGGTCCCGCAGCCGTCAGTACTCACTGCGGCCGCTTCCTCCCCGGTGAGTTCGGTGATGGTGTCGCGGACCAGGACCTGCAGCGGGTGCTCGGGATGCAGGTACCCCTCCACAGGCCAGCCGTTGATGACGCACACGGCAGTCATGGAGGCGTGCTTGCCGGAGCAGTTTTGCGCGATTTGGGTAGGGCCGTTGCCCTGGCGGAGCCACTCTTCGCGCTCGGGGACGCCGTACGGGAGGTCCGTGCTGTTACCCAGAGCCGCTTCTGTGAGGCCGTGCAGCTTCAGGATTTCAGTGGCGCCAGCCTGGTGCATCTGCGCACCGGAGTGGCTGGCCGCCGTGAGGGCCAAGAGGTTTTGGGGGATATCCAAGCCGGCCTTGAGCAGGGCTACGGCCTGCAATGGTTTCAGGCTTGAACGCGGGTACATCGGGGCGTCAGGCTCGCCGGCCTCCACTGCGGTGGTGCCGTTGCTCCGCAGGGCGATCAGCGAACCGTAGTGGATGCTCTCCACCAAGCCGTCGCGGGTTACCTCGACGAGCGGGACATGCTTGGGGGCTTGGGGCGCGGAGGCCTGGGGTGTGGCCATTGCTTCGGGGACGGGCATGGTGATGGTGTCCTTGGGGTGTGTCATTTGCTGAGGATCGTGTCCAGTGCCACGCTGACGGCCTGCAGGTGGGCGGCCATGGCTTTACTTGCGGCTTCGGAGTCGCCCGCTTCGATCGCGTTGAGCACGGCAACGTGTTCCTCGTCCGAGCGGTGTTGCCGGTCTGCTACGAGGTTAAGGGTTTCGGACTGGTGGGCCAGTGCCTCACGGATATCCGAGACGACGCTGGCGAACACCCGGTTTCCGCTGGCGCGGGCCACGGCTGAATGGAAGCTCGCGTCCAGGTTCACCCAGGCTTCGGGGTCGTTCTCGCTGAGCATTTCCTGGACGATTTCCTTGAGGTGCTCCAGCTCCTCATCAGTGCGGCGCTGGGCGGCGAGCCCGGCCGCCGGAATCTCGATGTGCGGACGTGCCTCGTTGAGATCCCGTGCGCTGTACTGACCCAAGGTAAGGTCGTTAGCAACCTTGTTCGCCACGATGAACGTGCCTTTGCCGGTTTTGGTGACCGTGAGGCCCAACGTGTTGCAGGACCTCAGCGCTTCCCGGATGACGGAGCGGCTGACGCCGTACTGACCAGCGAGCGTTGCTTCGGAGCTCAACTTGGTGCCGATATCGAACTGGCCGCCCTCGATGGCTCGCCTCAGGGCCGCGAAGACCGCTTCAGCTGCGGAGATGCGGGAGATGGGCATATGCGCACCCTGGGGCTCTTGCTGTCCGGCTGTCCGGCTGTCTGACAGGTTCACGCTTTGAATATGGCACGGGTCACAAGGGCCTGTCAACGCTGAAAGAACCGCTTCAGGGTTTGGAGGCTGGTACTGCCCTCTGTCGCCGTACGGCGACATTCGCAAATGTCGCCGTACGCCGACTTCCCGGATACGGCACAGCGGTACGGGAAGCCGCCTTGGCCATCCACCCGACCACCCATCCTTGACACAATGGACCATGCTCTTCACCAAAAAGTCGCTCACTGACGACGGGTTCACCGGTTTCCGGCCGCTCGACGAACTCGACCCCATGAGGATCCCCCAAGGCCCCGGCATCTTTGCGATCCTCCGCCCGGCCGACTTCGAGCCCATGTTCCTTAGCAAGAGCGCCGCTGGCACGTTCAAGAAGAAGGACCCCTCCCTCAAACGGGAAGCACTGGAAGCAGAGTGGATTCCGGACGCTTCTGTGGTGTACCTCGGCAAAGCGAGTGCCGGCAGCCAGGGTAACCGCGGGCTCCGCAAGCAGATCCAGGAGTTCATGGATTACGGCCGCGGACGTCCGACCGTTGTCTGGGACGCGCGGCTCATCTGGCAACTGCGTGATGCCTTGGACTTGGTGATTGCATGGAAGGAACTTCCTGCAAGCGAAGTCAATGCCGCCGAAGCGACCTACCACGCTGATTTCATTGCGGCTTTCGGTCGGCTTCCGTTCGCCAACCTGGTCCAGGCCCGCTCCAAGAAGTAAGGAACAACGCACGACGGCGGAAGCCGAGTTCCGCCGTCGGCCTCCCGCTTGCTTCGCGGCCGGCGCATAATGGCAACCATGACGGCCAGCAACCCCACTGGAAGCAAACCGCATGGACCTCGCGTCACCGTTGAGGTACCCGTTCTCCGTGTTGGGGCCGGTGCCTCGGACTACGAGGGCCTTAACCGCTTCGTCGATTCGCTTCGAAATCCCTCGGGCTTACATATGACCCTGCTGCATGTCGGGATTCTCGACGACCTGGCCCATGACATCGCAGCGTGGACCAAGGGAGCAGCGAAGCCGGAGGACGTGCTTCCTGAAATTGCCAGTTGGCTGACGGAGATCCCCGTCCTGGCCGCGTTTTTAGGCAAGTCAGACAAGCTGATTCCTTTGGGCGGCGGACGCGTCATGGGTCTCGAAGTGGACGTTCCTCAGGAAGTCCACGACTGCCAGGCGCTCTTGTTGCAGGGTTTGCACGTCTTGCTGGACGACCTGGGCCTCGACAACATTGACGACTTCATCCTGAGCTCACCCGCTCTTGGCTACAGGTCACCACGGTGGGTTCCACATATTGCTGTGGGTAAAGCCCGTACGCGGCACGAGCCTGTGGTCGAAATCGCTCCGGTTGCCATCGAATTCGGTGATTCCCGCATCCGCAACCGGCAGGCGCTTGCCATACCGGGTGATTCCTCAGGAGTCCGTCCACCACGGTAAATTGGATGTGTCTCCCGTTTTCTACCTGAGGACTTCCATGCAGCCCCGCACCTTGTTCCGTACCGTCGCTTTTGCCGAGGCCGTGACATGGACGTTGTTGCTGATCGGGCTGTTCCTCAAGTACGTCACGCGGACCACCGACGTGGGGGTGAGTATCGCCGGAGGCATCCACGGCTTCGTGTTCCTTTGCTATGCAGCGACTGCCGCTTTCACCTGGATCAACCAGAAGTGGACAACCCGCACAGGACTCCTTGCCATTGCGTCGGCTGTCATTCCTTACGCCACCATCCCCATGGAAAAGTCGCTCGACCACCGAGGCCTCCTCGCCGGCGGTTGGCGCTTGGCCGCCGGTGGCGACGCGCCTAAGGGAGGGTTCGAAAAAGCCCAGGCCTGGGTGTTGAGGAATCCCATCCTTGCCGTTGTTGTGACACTCGTGGCCGTGGGCGCAGTGTTTAGCTTCCTGCTGTTCATGGGCCCTCCGGACACCTGGTTCTCCTAGGCTCCGCCGAGCCGCTCACGGGTTATCCGCTCTCTGCGCCGGGGCAGCCCCAGGATTTGGGGTTCTCTTCGCAGGTGTCGGCGACGAGTGCTCTCTGTGTTTTCCAGACCTGGATGGTTTTGGGCGTTGTGCTGATGTCGAGTGTTCCGTTGATGGGTAGTGGTGGGCCGTTGTTGACGGAGTAGGTGCCGGTGAAGCTTGCTGTGAGGGTGGCTTGGTAGTTGCCGGTTTCGGTGTAGATGTGGCTGGTGCGGGTCTCGTTGCTGAGCCATTCGGTCTCGGGGATGGAGTAGCCAGCTACCGGGGTCGGTCCGAGGGTTGTTCCGTCGCCGAAGGTGTAGGTGTAACTAACGGGTGTTGCGGTGAGGTGGACGGCTTGGCCGAGGATGGTGAGGTCGAAAGCCTGTTCTCCTGCGGTGGCGTAGAAGTTGGTGGGTCCGCCTTTGAGGGTGTGTGGGAAGGGTTGGGCTTCGAGGGTTCCTGGATTTACGGGTAGTTGGCGGAAGTCGTTGAGGATTCTGGCGGCGATGTTGGCCAGGACGTTCTCGGGTTGGGGGTCGTAGAGACAGGTGGGGCCGGTGATCGCTCGGTAGTCTGTCCAGTCTGGGTTGGTGATGGCCTTTGGAGCCTTCTTCCAGACCACGGGAGTTCCCTCGGGGCTGTCTGGTGTGGTGGGCGGGCATTGAAGTCCTTGGCACCCCAGACCTCCACCACCGACGCGGCACATGGTGTCAGCCTTGTATTGGTATGGGTCCTGTGTGGCGGCCGTGTCTGATGCCATGTTCGTTGAAGGTATGCCAGTGACTGGATCAAGAATGAACTCGGCACTGATATTTATGGCCGTGTCGTGTTTTCCGATGCTGACCCGAGGCTCGTCTTTTGCAAACGATGGGACACTGCCGAAAACGGCTTGCGCTGTCATGGCCGCCAGAACGATCAGGCCGCGGTGAGACACTCGCACAACTAACCCACGATCAATCCGTTGTCGATGACCTGCCAACCGCCGTTCCGATAGCTAACCTTGACAGCTTCGGCAGTGTTGTAATCGGGCGTCGACTGTTGTCCGGAACTCCCATCAGCGTCAAAATACTGTATTTGCTCTTGAAGGACCTGCACCTTAGCGGCCTGCGGGTCCAGCCCGTCTCGCCAGAGGACTTCTATGACCGGTGTGGTGATGCGGCCGCCGACTACCCAGCGGCCTTCCGTGTAGTTGAGCTCTACAGCCCTTTTGTATGCGGCGCCGGACACCGTCGTGACATCCGTGCCCCGACTCCATGGCCCCAGGTCGCCGGTTTCGGTCGCATAAGAGTATGTCGCGTACCAGTACCCAATAAACGCCTCCAACCCAGCCTTCGAGTTCTCCTTCGCCAGGTCGGGCATCACGGGAACCGGCACATTCTGTGCCTTTCCCTTGGCATCCGCGGGCTTGTACGCGGCCGCCGCCGAAGGAGTAGCCGAAGCCGCCGGAACCGTAGCGCTCGTGGTGGGCGACGCCGTCGTCGAACTTGTTTCTGAGGGTGATGTGCTGGGCGTGGAAGCGCCCTGACAACCACTCAGGAGGAGCGCCAATGCCACTCCCGTGACCAGTGTCCCGGCATTCGATAAACGAAAAGTGGCAGACGAAAGGCGTGGCATGACAGGCTCCCCAGCAGCTGTTTGGCGGTGTGCCGGTCAGTCTAGGCCGGGGTCGGAGAAGGTTTCATGTCAGAAATGGCGGCCTGTGGATAAGTGCCCGACACCCCAACCTACCCCCGCAGCTTCTCCATATCCCTACGGTCCTTCTTGGTGGGTCGGCCGGCGCCGCGGTCGCGTTGGGGGAGTCCGAGTTTGGGGGCGACGGGGCGCGGGGGAGTGTGGTCGGTGAAGCAGTGTGAGGCGGCTTCGGCTCCGACGCGCTTGGCGATCAGGCGCCGCACCTCGAGGATCCGTTCCCACCCGGATTCGCGGACCCGGATGGTGTCGCCGATGATCACGCTTTGCGAAGCCTTCACCGGGTTTCCGTTGATGCGGATGTGCCCTGCACGGCAGGCGGCCGTGGCAGCGGAGCGGGTCTTGTAGGCGCGGATCGCCCACAACCAGGCGTCGACTCGGACGTTGGCTGGGGAAGAAGACGGGATGCTCATGATTGGAACGAGTCTAACCGCGGCGGAGCGGGCAGGCGAGAACGCCGGAAAGCAGCGCGGCAGATTGCCCAAAAGACACCTACCGCACCGTCACCTCAACACGCTGCGCCATGTTGTTCCCGATGCCTTGGTAATTCCACACTTGGTCGGTGGGCTGCAGTGCGCCCGAGGTATCCATCGCCCGGCAGCGCAGCACATGCTCGCCCGCACTGGCTACCCACACCATGGACCACGACCGCCACGCGAAATCACCCAGCGGCGGATCTACATGTGCAGGCATCCATTCGCCGTCGATCCCCACCTCCACCCGTTCCACTTCGCCGTGTCCTGACCACGCGCGGCCGTGCAGCATAACGGGACCGGCGTCAACGATGCGGCGTCGGGTGAAGAAATCAGGAATCCCGGGAGGAATCATCAGGGAGCGAACACGGATGTGCGTCACGGGCAGGCCTGGGCCGTCGGGACCTTGCAGATAGTGGTAAGCGACCGCCTGCTGGAACCCCATGAACCGGGATGTCACGGCTTCAATCGACGTCAGCCACTTCACGCTCGCCATGCCGTACCAACCCGGCACCAGCAGCCGCAGGGGGAATCCGTGCTGGATCGGCAGGGGATTCCCGTTCATGGCGTAGACCAGCATCACTTCGGGATGCATCGCCTCAGCGACGGTCAGGCTGCGGGCATACTGCTCTTCGACGCCGCCTTGGATACCGTTGTCGGCACCGGTAAAGACAAGTTCGACGGCGTCACTCGCCAACCCTGCCTCCTCCAGCAGGGGTGCCAAGGGAGTTCCGGTCCACTCGGCTGTGCCCACCGCACCATGGACCCAAGGCTGGCTCAGGGGTCGCGGTGCCAGGAGCGACCTCCCGTTGCCTGCGCATTCCATGGTCACAGGCAGGGTGACAGCCGGTCTGGCTTTGATGTCCTCAAGACTCAAATCAAGACCGTGTTCAACAGCCCCGCCCAACCGCAGCCTCCATGTCTCAACGGAAACGTGCGGAATGTCGAAATGGATGAGTAAGTAATGAAGGCCTGCCGGCGTGATGTCGTCGTGCAGGGCTTCCAGCGGCATGGAATGGTTCCGCCCTGAAAGTTGCAGTTCTTCGTGGGTCAGGGGACCTTCGGTCGGCTGTCCGGGGGTGGCGGCTTTCGCTGCTCTTTGCTTGACATGGTGTTTGGACATGGGACGGCGGCGTTCTACTGGAAGCTAATCGCTGCGGAGTGCCGCAGCACTTAGGACAAGGATCACGCCACGGGCGAACCTGCGTCAATAGCTCGTTGTGAGGCCTGCTCTGCGCCCTTACGGAAGCACGTAACGCGCAAACCGGGCCTCACAACGGAAGGCGACTACCGGCGTCGTAATTCCGGGTACTCAAGGTGGGGTGCCACGGTGCCGGCGTCGCGCTCCAGGAAGTTCACAGCCGGGGCAACGATGTCGTCGATTTCGTCGAGGATGGCCTCGCTCAGCACTACGTCTGCTGCCTTCAGGTAGTCAGTCAGGTGGTCTTCGGTGCGTGGCCCGATGACCACGCTGGTCACCGCCGGGTGGTTCAGGGCGAAGCCCACAGCCAGCTGAATGAGGGTCAACCCGTGGCGGGCCGCCAACTGTGACAAGGCGTCGACCGCGTGCAGCTTGCCCTGGTTGAAGGGCGCATTGACATCGAAACGCCCCGGAACGGCAGCCGATCGAGAGCTTTCAGGCTGGCCGGCGCCGACGCGGTAGCTACCGGCCAGCCACCCGCCGTCGAGCGGTCCGTAACTCAGAACCCCGACGCCGTACTGCTGGGTGATGGGGAAAACGTCGCGTTCGTTGGCGCGCACCAGAAGGGAATAAGGTACCTGGTCAACTACCGGCGGGGTCAGGTGGTTGGTGTTGGCGATCCACTGCGCCTCAACAAGCTGGGCGGGGCTGAACACGGACGTGCCGTAGTACAGGATCTTGCCCTGCCGGATGAGATCGTTCAGGGCGGTGATGGTCTCAAGAAGATCGGTGTTGTAGTCCGGACGGTGCGCCTGGTAGAGGTCGATCCGGTCTGTGTTCAGGCGCCGCAAGCTGTCCTCCACAGCCCGGACGATCCACCGGCGGGAGTTGCCGGCGTGCGCCGGGTTGGAACCCATTTGGCCGTGGAACTTGGTGGCGAGGAAAACGTCATCGCGCCGGCCGTGGATAGCCTGGCCAACCATGGTCTCGGCCTCGCCCTGGGAGTAGATGTCCGCGGTGTCCACGCTGGTGATACCGGCGTCGAGCGCTGCTTTGATGATGCGGATGCTCTCGGCGGGCCCCGTGGGTGCGGCGCCGGTGCCGAAGTTGAGGGTGCCCAGCGTGAGGGGGCTGATCAGGGCGCCAGTGCGTCCAAGCGTTCGTAGCTCGTTGAGGCTCATGTCGGCTTCCTGTGGTGGGACAGTGCTGGGGTCCAGGCCTGAGTCGGTGGCCCTGGATGTTCAATCGAGGCTACACACGGCCGCCGGAGGCATAAACGCAAGCGGTAGAACTTCTTCGCTTTTCGTCTTGGGAGGTAATGGAGGAGGCCTTACTTCGCGACATTTCTTGACACACGGCAACACAAATGTCTTCCGGATCAACAAATATTGCCGTTCCCGAATGCAGGTGAATTATGGAAAGGAACTCAAGCAACGCACGAAGGGGACAGCGGAATGACACAGACCACAGTGGAAGAAACGGCAGCCATCAAGGCTGCATTTGCGCAGTTCCCGTCCGGAGTCGCAGCGTTCAGCGCGATGGTGGATTTCACGCCGGAAGCTCTGGTGGCATCGTCCTTCACAGTGGGCGTTTCACTGGAACCGCCGTTGGTGATGTTCGCCGTGCAGAACTCCTCCACCACCTGGCCGAAGCTCCGCCAGGCTCAACGATTGGGTGTCTCGGTCCTTGCCGAGGGCCAGGAAGGTGCCGCGCTGCAGCTGGCCTCCAAAACGAGGGACCGGTTCGCGGGGCTGGACACGAGCGTCAGCGACTCAGGCGCGGTCCTGATCGACGGCGCCGTGCTGGGCTTTGAATGCGAAGTTGTCTCGGAGACGCCTGCAGGGGACCACGCGATCGTGGTCTTGGAGGTCAAAGCGACCACCATCAACCTCGAATCCAAGCCGCTCATCTACCACGGCGCGTCGTTCCGGCAGTTGGCCGCGTAGCCGTTCCCGCGAAGCCCGGGCGGATACTCTGGCCACCCGGAGGCTGCGTACCTAGAGTAGCTTTATGGAGAGCAATCCTCGGCACGCCGCCTGGAGTTTGGCCGTGACCTTGCCGCTGGGCGCTGGCGTTTTGGTCGCTGCGATTGTGTTCGTCACCTCGCGGTTTCAACTGGGCGACGGCGGTCCCGGAGTCCTCTTGGCGACTGTTCCTGTGCCGGCCGTCATCATCTTCCTTGCCGCTGTAACAGCAGCCTTCCTGGCTGGCTCATTCCGCGTTGGGCTCATGACCGGATCCTTCGCCTTCTTGTCCAGCACTGTTGCCCTGTTGGCTGTGCTCGCAGTTGAGGGAGCAGTCTGGATGGACCGCCACGGTGTGTTCATGCTCGACGGCGATTCGCCCCGTGGGTCAGTAGACTCCGCCGATATCATGGTGAACATTTTCACGACTGGGATGTGGATAGGTCATGTGATTGTGTGGCTACCCGGACTCGTCCTCGGCGCTGCGATGGGTGCTTGGGTTGCTGACAGGTGGGCGCTCCAGGGGAGGGCCCGACCACGCACCGCCCAGAAGCCCGCCTAAGAGTTGCGGCTGGCGCTGCTGAGGGACCCTTTTCGGATCGGGCTCGGAGACTTCCCATTCTTGGAAGTGTTCGGGCCCGATTTCCGTGCGTCGTTGCCTTGAACCGGGGTCTTGGCATCGGTTGGCTTGGCGGGACCGCCGTCAGGCTTCTTGGCCGGGGCATCCGGCCGCTTCGGTCCGGGCGTTTTCCCGTTGGAGGAAGGGGTGGGCTCGTCAAGGTCGCGGACTGTGACCTTGATGGCGGGCGGCTGCTCGGACTTTGCGCGGGCGGCTGCCCGTTCGTCTGCTTTGGCAACCGCTTCGGCCCAGTCCTTGGACAGGACAGGGGGTTCCTTGGTTGCTGCCACAACGATTGGATGATGCGCGGTCTGGTTTCCCACCACTGACTTGACCTCTGCCGGTTTGGGCAGGTTTCGGGGGTCAACCTTGGACTTCCATGCGCCTTCCTTGAGTGCGGCCGCCGTACCCGAGAGCCGCCGTCGAACGTCTCCAAAGAGGTCCCGTTTGGGTGCCGCGGGCGTCGATGGCGCGGCAGCAGGCTCCTTGGCTGGGGCTGAAGCCGGTGCGACAGTTGTCGCAGCCTGCACCTGCGCGGTGGATCCCGTTTCGAGGTAGGCGAGGTCATCCAGCGGAGAATCGACAGACTCAACGCCGCCCGTTACCGGGACTGGAACGCGGGCGGGACGCGGGGGCAACTGGACGATGGGAGTGGTTTCCTTCTTGGGGAAGATTCCCACCATCGCCAGGAGGACAATCGACAGCAGTCGCCCAACTCCAGCCACCACCAGGGTGATGATGATGATCAACCCGAGACCCAGGAACATCAGGACGGCGAGCCCCAGTGTTCCCAAATACGTCAGGTTGATGGCGAGTGTTGTCGGATCCTCCACGTAGCCTCCCCTGGCTGTCGTTTTGTGATGCGCGCATTGCCCACCCAGCTTGCGTATCTAGCCTAAGGTCCAGCACCGACGGAATCACGCCCCGCCCCCTACTCTGGCGGGGTTGTTTCAAAGCTGTTATATGGCGTGGGAAAATATGTTGCCCAGCTCTCATTTACAGCCTCAGATTGGGAACTCGTGACCCCTGAACTTGCCCGACTCCGCAACGGCATGTGCCCCTGCCTCTCCGGGGAGCAGTATGACGATTGCTGCGCACGCTTCCACCGCGGCGACGCCGACGCGCCCACTGCGGAGCAATTGATGCGCTCCCGGTATTCGGCCTTCGTTGTCCTGGACCCCGACTACCTCCTGCGCACCTGGCACGCCTCAACGCGACCGAAATCCATGGACCTCGATCCGGACATGCTGTGGCGCCGGTTGGACATCGTCGGCACCGCCAACGGCGGACCTTTGGACACGACGGGCATCGTGGAATTCGCCGCACACTACAGGCTCGACGGCGAACGCGGCGTCCAGCGCGAAGCCAGCCGTTTTGTTCGGGAAGGCAAACGCTGGTTTTACGTCGACGGGGACGTTCGCTAGCGCCTCACCGATACTTGCGGTGCAGGTTTTCCTTGGTTGACGCGCCCGGGGCAGCATCGCCGATCCACGGCCCGGTTCCCTCGGACTGGTCCAGGACCCCGGCCTCCAACCATGCGTAGTCGCCGGTGAGGACCTTGCGTGAAAGGTCATGATCGACGTCGTCCGTGTTTCTCCACAACTGGTCGAAGTATTCGTCCACCCGCACGCGCGCCTGCTCGCAGAATGCTTCGGCCAGCTCAAAGGCGGCGGCACCTTGCTCCGGGTGCTTGCGGAGCAGCATTTCGGCCCGGGAGCAGCAGGCCGCCATGGCGAACAGCTCGGCGCCGATATCCACGATCCTGCCCAGGAACGCCTGCTTATATTCCAGCTTTGCCTGCCACCTGCCCATGCCGTAGAAGGTCTGCCGGGCAAGCCGCCGCGAGGACCTCTCAACGAACCGCAGCTGCTTGGCCAGACGCCCGAACTCCGCGTAGGACCGGGGATCCATCCCGGCTCCGGCCACAAGCTTCGGCAGCCATTTGGCATAGAAGCCAGAGGCCCCGACGGCGGCCCTCGCCTTGTCCTGCAAGCTCGCATCCGCTGAGGCGAGGTCGCCCGCAGCGGCAAGGTGCGCGTCCACTGCCTCGCGGGCGATCAGGAGTTTCATGATCTCGCTGGAACCTTCAAAGATCCGGTTGATACGGAGGTCCCGGAGCAGTTGCTCGGCCGGGACGGCACGTTCGCCGCGGGCTTCAAGGGACTCTGCGGTTTCGAACCCACGGCCGCCACGGATCTGGACAAGCTCATCGGCGATCCGGCAGCTCAACTCCGTAGACCACAACTTGGCAAGAGCCGCTTCGATGCGAACGTCCTTCTGGCCCGCGTCGGCCATCTCGGCGGATAGTTCAAACACGGCCTCCAGGGCAAAAGTCGTCGCGGCGATGAAGGCGATCTTCTTTCCCACGGCTTCGTGCTTGCCTACCGGTCGACCCCATTGGGTCCGGGCGTTGGACCATTCGCGGGAAATCTTCAGGCTCCACTTCCCAGCGGCAACGCAGAGACCGGGAATGGAAAGCCGGCCGGTATTAAGGGTGGTGAGGGCGATCTTGAGTCCTTGGCCCTCGCGGCCGAGCCGGTTGGCAACTGGTACCCGCACCTGGTGGAACCGGGTCACGCCGTTTTCAATCCCGCGCAGGCCCATGAAGGCGTTGCGGTTCTCCACGGTGATGCCGGGGGAGTCCATCTCCACCACGAACGCGGAGATTCCGCCCTTGTGCTCGGTCCCGTCAACGTCGGTATGTGCGGGAACCCTGGCCATGACCACCACGAGCTCAGCGATCACGCCGTTGGTGGTCCAAAGTTTTACGCCGTCCAGAACGTAAGAACCGCCGTCGTCCGACAGTACGGCAGTGGCGCCCATCCGCGCTGGGTCGCTGCCGACGTCGGGCTCTGTCAGGAGGAAGGCAGTGATGGCTCCGGCGGCGCAACGCGGCAGGTATTCCTTCTTCTGCTCGGGTGTGCCGAATTCCTTCACGGGCTCCGGGACACCGATGGACTGGTGTGCGGAAATGAGGGCCCCGAGGCTTGGATGCACCGACCCCAGCAGGGCAAGCGCACGGCCGTAGTAGACCAGGGACAAGCCCAAGCCGCCGTATTCACGTGGGATTTTCATGCCGAGAACGCCGAGGTCCGCGAGCCCTTTGAGGTACTCATCCGGAATCCTGGCGTCTTTTTCAATGGTGCGGCCGGACATGGTTTTGGCGAACGTCAGCAAGCGGGCCATGAACTCCTCGCCCCGCTCCACATCGTCCGCCCGCGCTTGTGGCCATGGGTGGATCAGGCTGAGGTCGAAGCTGCCCAGGTAGAGGCCCTTGGCGAAGCTGGGCCGGTTCCACTCGGTTTCGCGCGCGGCTTCGGCGACGGCGCGGGCTTCCTCTGCGGTGGCATTGACGCTTGCTGCGGCGAGGCTGTTGTCAGTGGCGGACGTCATGGGGTAACTCCTCTAGCCGGTTGTGCCGGATGGAGCCAGGGTCCGCCTTGGGTGGGAACCCTTCAGCTGTCCCTCAATGCTACCCGCGAGTAGCTACCCGTGCTAGGGGAAATCTGCGGCTGGAATTCGGCCGGAATTTCCACTTGTCCAGCGTGGTGAACAAGGCGTTCCCACGCAAAGTTAATGCCGTGGACCAGGCCGCCGAGGACGCCTTTAACGGCGTACCAGGCCATGCCCATGGCCCCGATAAGAATGATTGTTGCCATTGCTGCTGCTGCGATGAAGGCCACCAAGAGTGCAGCAAACAGCAGCGTTCCAATAACTACGTATGTGCCTGTTTCCAGCGCAGTGAAATCGAAATCCATGGTTCCCCCCGGAGCGACGGTGCGTGGGTCGGCGCGGCGTGGCTGCGTCGATGTTCTGACACTAGGGGTGGGGGTGCCTTCGGGCCAGAGCGGAAACGCGTCGCGGCTCCGTTGATATGGGATCGAAACCATACCGTGCGGTAGGTTACGAAATGGTTGCGGTGGGGAGGTTCTGACGCTCTGCGTTAACCTTGTACGGGGCAGTTTCCGCTGCCAGTCAGGTTTCGCAGCAGCTGAAGGAGAGTAGTTGTCCCGTTCAGCCATGTCCTCCGCCGATGCCATCAGCGCGAGGCTTCGCGACCTCGAACAGCTGACCAAGGGCCCAGCGTGGGCCCTGACGCGTTCGGCGCCGTGGGTCATCGCAGTGCTGCAAGCATCCTTCACCCGCACCCGGCCGCAGCTTCCGCTCGAAGAGTTCCATGCCGACGTCGACGCTTTCCTTGAGCAGCTCCGCCGCCAGGATCCCACCCTCGGTGGACAGCAGAACGGCAAGCTGTTCGGAGATGAATGGACGCGCAAGCAGTTCCTGACGCGAAGGAACCAGTCCGGCCACATCGTCTACGAAGTCACAGAACCCGCGGCCCGCGTGCTCGCCTTCCTGGACAGCCTGTCCAGCGAACGTTCCACGCTGAACGGTTCGCGGCTCGGCACACTTCTGGGCGATGTGGAGAAGCTCGCCAACGAAACCAACCCGGACCAAAGCGCGCGCCTGGAGGCCCTGGAGGAGGAAATCCACGAGCGCCAGCAGCTGGTGGAGGACATCAGCTCCGGGGAGTTCGACGGTCTCCTGGACGACGAGGAAGCTGTTGAAGCGGCCGGCAACATCCTGGATCTCGCCGCCAGCCTGCCCGCGGACTACAAGAAGATGCGTGACCGCATCGAGGAACTGGTGGGCGAGCTCCGCAACCAGATCATCGAGGAGTCGCTGAGCAAGGGCGCTACGATGGCCCAGGTTTTGGAGGCCGACAAGCGCCTGCGCCAGAGCCCCGAAGGGCGAACCTTCCGCTCCTTCACTGCCTTCCTGGAGGATCCGCAGCAGCAGTTGCGCTTCCGCTCGGCGATCGGTGAGGTGCTGAGCCGGCAGTTCGCGGATGACCTCTCCCACGAGGACCGCGAGACGCTGAAAAACCTGGTGGCCGAACTGCGCACGCAGCACAGCCACATCCAGAGGATCTACGGCAAACTCTCCGAGAGCCTGAACACGTACATCCAAAGCGACGACGTCCGGCAATCCGTCAGCCTGCGCAAGGTGCTGGCAGAGGCCGAGCAGGCGATCCGCTCCTTGCCGTACGAACGCGACCGTCCCGGACTGGTCCGCGGGCCCGTCCTGTTCAACGCCGGGTTCGAGTCATTGGCCATGGTCAAACTCTTCGACCCCGACGAATTCGCCACACCTCCGCGACTCGCGGACCCAATCGCTTTCAGCGACTCGGACCGGGTGCGCTCCGCCCGCACAGGCAAAGCCAAACCCGCTGTTGTGCGGGCTGCCATGGGGGGTGCCGCTACCTTGGGCGATGCCTGGGACAACCTGCCCGCCGAGGAACGGCACATCAACACGGTCCGCACCCTGTTGTCCATCGCACTGCAATCGGGCGCTGGCTTCGACCGGGCAGCCTGGGAACACATCGACTTCGAACAAATCGACGGCAGCATCCGCACGGCGTACCTGCCCGTCGTCACGCTGAATGAGGATTCTGATGACTGAGGAAATCACGACGACGGACGTCACCGACGCGGATGAGGCCACCGAAGAGGTGGTTGAGACCGCCGCGGCCGAACCGGTGGCCGAGCCCGCTGCTGAAATCACTCATGCGGATCCCTTCCGGGTCACACCGCGCGACTCGTTCGTGGACGGTGCGGCGCTGTTCCCCGGTGACACCGGGGTGCTCCCCATGAAGGTGCGGCATGCACTGGTGAAGCTCCTGAAAGGCCCGTACATCGACGGTGGCCGGGACGAGAAACTGTGGACCACGCTCCTGGACAACCAGCTGATCCTCCGCAGCAGACTCTCCGAGCTGTTCCTCACCCTCCAGCTCGATCACGACCGCAAGATCGCAGTTCTCCGCCCGGTCGATCCCGACATCATCGGAGCAAGCTCCCGGTCCAGCATCCTCCGGCAGCAGCGAGCCCTGAGCCGAGTGGAAACCATCGTCCTGCTCCGCCTTCGCCTGCTGCTGGACCGCCACGTCACCGCCCAGACGGACCCAACGATCACCCGCGAGGAAATCTCGGACCTCGTGGCCAACTACACTCCCGCGGGCCAGCAAGACGCCCTGCGCGACTCCGACGTGGTCACCCGCACCATCACCAAGCTCCTTGCCCGCCAGCTCCTCCTCCCCACCCCGCTGGACGATAGCTACACCATCAGCAACGCCCTACCCCTGGCGCTCCCTTTCGAAAACATCGGCGACATCCCAGCCCAAATAGAGGCCCTGATAGCAGTAGCAGCCGACGAATCCGGAACAGAACCCCTCCTGGACCTGGACCCCTCTGAATCCTCCGCGGATGGGGACGACGACGCCGATGACGCCCCCGCCCCTTCGCCGGACAGCACTCGTCCTGCGGACGATGCTGCCGGCTCCGACAGGCCCGAAGCCACTCCCGGGGCGGCATCGGCGTCGTCTACCTCGCGCGAGCACCTCACCGAAGCGAGCGGCGATGCCGGAGACATGCGGCAGCATGCGTCTGAGCGAGGTACGAGCGAGCATGCAGAGCATGTGTCCGGTACCGCCGCGATAGGCGACCCAAGTGCGGACGGTACCGCTGCGGACACAACCGACGCTGAAGGGACACAGAAGTGACCATCGCAAGCATGCTCCCGCTCGGCGAGCTCACGAACCCCGGCCAGATGCGTTTGGCGCTCGTGCAGGTGGTCAACTGGGGCACCTTCCACGGCGCCCACACCATGCACGTGGACCGCAAGGGCACCCTGCTCACTGGCAACTCGGGCGTCGGCAAGTCGACCCTCTTTGATGCGATGCTCCGTGTTTTCGATGCCCGTCCGCGCTCGAATGAGGCTGCAGCCCAGCGGTCCGGCGGCGCTGTGGAGGACAAGAGAACCACGTTCACCTACATGCGCGGCAAGGTGGGTGATAAGGCGGTGGGGGATAGCTCGGCGAGTGCCTTCCAACGCCCGGGTGCCACCTGGTCCGCCGTCGCGCTGACGTTTGATAACGCGGCCGGCACGAAGGTGACGGTGTCGGCGCTGTTCGATTTGCCGAAGAACGGCACGGAGTCGAGTGTCGGGCGTTTCTATGTGATCGACAGCAAACCGTTGGACCTTGAGGCCATTGAGGGGATCGCGCAGAAGCGGTTTACCAAGGGCGCGTTGGAGTCGATCTTCCCGGATGGCCAGGTTTTCGACGTCCACAAGGCGTTCGCGGAGCGTTTCCGGAGGCTCTTGGGAATCAACTCCGACCAGGCGCTGCCGCTGCTTCGCGTGATCCAGGCCGGTAAGGGCCTGGGTGGCAGTGTAAACACGTTCTTCCGCGACCAGGTGCTCGACGCTCCGGCTACGCTGGCTGCCGCGGATGACGTGGTGGAAGAGTTCAGCAACCTGATGTCGATTCGTCAACGGCTGGAGGACGTGCGGCAACAGCGCGACCAATTGGCTCCGGTTCCAGGGCTGAACAAGGAGTACGCGCAGGCATTGCTGGATGCGAACCGCCTCCGCGAGTTGGCCGGCGGGGAGTTCGAGGCCTACAAACAGCAGCTTGCGGTCACGGTCCACGCCAAGACGTTGGCCCGTTTCAAGGAGTTGGCGCAGTCCAAGGCCCAGGAACTCGCCGCTGAGCGTACGGTGCGGGATGCGTTGGCCAAGGAACTCCGCGACCTTGAACTGGATTACAACAACCGCGGCGGCAACGCGATTTCGGCGATTGAGCAGTCGTTGGAGAACGCCAAAGTTGGCCTGAAGCTGCGCCAGCAGGTGGAGGATTCGGCGAGGAAGGCTTTGGCCGAGGCCGGTTTGAACCTCGAATGGTCCGCCGAGGGCTGGGACCAGGCACATGAGCAGGCGGCGGCCCGATCGGCCGAACTGAAGGACGATTCGGAGGCCCTGAAGGAGCTTCGGTTCGAGGCTTTCGACGGCCACGCGACCAAGAAGCGTGAACTCGCAGCAGCCCAGCAGGAGTTGCTGTCGTTGCGGTCGCGCAAGTCCTTGCTGCCGCCCTCGAGCATTGAAAACCGTGCTGCCATCGCGGCCGCAACAGGTGTCCCGGAAGAGCGGATGCCGTTTGGCGGTGAGTTGATTGACCTTGACGAGGGGCAGGATCACTGGCGCCCGGCTGCCGAACGTGCCTTGCGTAACCTTGCCACCACGTTGCTGGTTCCGGGCGAGCACTTTGCTGCTGTGACGCGCTACCTCAATGACAACACCGTCCGCGGTGCCCTCCGGGCGGTCGACGTGTCCAAGCCGCTCGCCGGTGGCGCGCTGGCTGTGGAGGACGTGTCCGACGGCGACCTCTTGACTAAGCTGAGCATCCTCACCTCAGGTGCCAATGCCGACGCCGGGGAATGGATCCGCGAGCGGATCGCGTTGGACTTCGCTTACCCGTGTGTCGAAGATCCCGACGAGCTCGCCGGGATGGACAAGGGTTTGAGCCTGGGCGGCGTGGTCAAGCGCAACCGGCACACCGTGGAGAAGGACGACCGTTTCACGGGCCGCCAGGATTACGTTCTCGGTTTCGACAACGCCTCCAAGCTGGAGCTTGTGGCGGCCCGCGTGGGCGAGTTGGAGAACGAGCTGGCCAAAGCCGCGGAGCTGGCCCAAAGCCGCGAGGATTCGCACCAGGGCATGGCCCGGCAGTTGGAAGCACTCCGTCGGGTTGCAGAAGATGAGCGCCCGTGGGAGCAGGTCTCCGCTGCCGTCGCAGCCGAGGAGCTCGCACGGATCGAACAGCGCCTCACGGACGCCCTGGCCGCACAGGCGGACCTTGAGCCGTTGCGTGCAAACATCGAGACCGTGCGCGAGAAGCACCAGTCCTCCACAGGGGCGGCCGCGGTGCTGCAGAGCGAATACAAGGCGCTCGACCACAAGATGACCACAGCTGACGGCCTGCTCGATGCCGCGAGGCTGAAGCTTGAGCAAGCACCGCCGTCGGGCTCCACCGTCACTGCGCTTGAGCCGTACTTCGCGGGCGTCGGCGAGGTCTCCGAGTTGTACGAACTCGACAACCTCGCCAACACTGTCCGCAACAAACTGCTCGACGAACTGCATGCCGCGGAATCGCGTGGACAGGCAACGGCCGAACGGTTGACCCGCATGTTCGAGGCCTTCGTCCGCGACTGGGGCAGCGCCATCAGCGCCGACCACGGCACGTCGATCGGGGCCGCGGGGGATTTCGAATCCCGGTACCACGCAATCGTCAGCGACGGCCTGCCCGCGCAGGAGGCCGAGTTCCGGCTGTTCTTCAACCAGCGCACGCACGAGTCCTTCAGCACGCTTTTGCACTTGCTCGATGAGGAACGGCGCAGCATCACCAGCCGCATCCTGCCCCTCAACGGGATCCTGTCCGAGGTGAACTTCCACGAGGGCAGCTTCCTGGAATTGGACATCAAGCAGACGCTCCCGGCCACGGCCAAGCAGTTCAAGGATGCGATCCAGAACGCCCTGAAGGCGAAGCACACGCGTCCGTCCCGCGGCACTGCCGTTTCACCAACAGACATGGACGACGACGCCGAGCTCACCGCGCGCTATAAGTCACTGGAAACCCTGGTCAAGCGTCTTGGCTCCCAGACCCCGGAGGATCGTCGCTGGCGGGCCGAGGTGCTGGACGTTCGCGGGCACCTGTTCATCCAGTGCAAGGAGCACCGCGAGGTTGCTTCGAAATCGGGCAAAGCCGGCACCGGCAAGGCAGCCAAGCGGAAGACCGAAGTCTTCATGCATGCCGATACTGGCTCCATGTCCGGCGGTGAGCGCCAGCGTTTCACCGCGTTCATCATGGCCGCCGCACTCAGTTACCAGCTGGGGATCGCCGAGCAGGGCTTCACGACGTACGGCACCGTGATGATGGACGAAGCGTTCGTGTTGGCTTCCGAGGAATTCGCCGGCGCCGGGATCAAGGCCCTTCACGAGTTCGGGTTCCAGCTCCTGCTGGCTGCTCCTGAAAACGTGATCGACTTGTCCAGGCACCTCGGGTCCGTCACGGAAATCCTGAGGGACAAGCGCACCAACCGTTCGGGCGTGCTCACGGCACCGGTGATCGCCGGACCGGGCGAGCCCGGCGCGTGGCGGTCGGAGGCCAACCCGGTGGACATCGTCCTGCGGTAGAGGTCCGTGGCAAACTCGCTGCATGACCGAATCCACTCCAGGGGAATCCGTCATCAGCCGGGTGGTCCGGTTGATGTCGGCCTTCGACCGAGCCCTGCCCACCATGACTTTGTCGGGTTTGGCCCGGAGGGCAGACCTTCCACTGACGACTACCCATCGGCTTGTCCAGGAGTTGGCCCGTCATGGCTTGATCGAGAAGGTCTCCGGGGATGAGCTCCGCGTCGGCATGCGGATGTGGGAACTCGGGGCCCGGGGATCCATGGCGTTGGGCCTGCAGGAAGTGGCACTGCCCTACATGGAAGACGTCCAGGCCACCGTCCGGCAACACACCACGTTGGCCGTGCTGGACAGGGGATCGGTCCTTTACGTCGAACGGTTGTCGGATCCTGAATCTCCGCTGGATGCTGCCCACATTGCCCAGCGCATGCCGATCCACGCGGCATCGTCCGGTTTGGTTCTCCTCGCTTTTTCCGACAAGGCCTACCAGGATGGGATTCTTTCGCAGCCCCTCGAAGCCGTCACCCCGGATACCATCACCGATCCAACCCTCATCCGGAAGCACTTGGCCGAGATCCGGCAGCGCGGGCACGTTGCCATCCCTGGCATCGGACATATGGATTGGATTGGCATCGCGGTTCCGGTTTTCGGAGCATCGGGCAAAATTGCGGCCTCGCTGAATGCGATCGTCCCCCGCGATGAGGCCAACGTACCGGCCATCATCCCGTCGCTGCTGACGGCGGCCCACGGCATCTCGCGGAGCCTTGGTGCCGACAACAGGCTTCCGGGCTCGCGGAGGCTCTGATTTAACGCGACTCATTCCGCTGAGCGGAAGGGCTGTTCATTCGCTGATCGCAGATCCACAGACTGGAGACCTGCACCACATCAACCCGGCGGCGACCACGCAGATCCCGCCACCAGCCCGAAAGTAGGACAACGATGTCTGAGCCATTGACGTGCCCCGTCGCCGCCGTCGAGCACGAACCGCGCGAGTTGCCGCCGTACTCCCATGAACTGGAATGGCCCGAAGGGCTGGAGCCGTTCAAGGTGGTGGACGACGGAAGCCAGGGCGACCCGTACGCGCACTACCAGTGGATGCTGGAGAACGCTCCCGTGTTGCGTTGCTTCACGCCGCAGTCCGATGTCTGGTTCATTACCCGCTACGACGACGTGAGGAAAGGCCTCCGTGCACCCAAGATGTTCTCGTCCCAGGTGGTGGACCCGATCCCGCTGACCTTCCTGACCTTGTTCGATGCTCCCAACCACGGCCGGCTGCGTCAGGTGGTGGCCCAGGCGTTTACACCCAAGGCCGTAGCGACCTTTGAAGAAAGGGTGCGGGAGAACGCCACCATGTACTTGGACGACATGCTCGCCGCCGGTGGTGGTGACGCCGTTGACGATTACGCGATTCCCCTGAGCATGTCCACCATCAGCGCGCTCCTGGACGTCCCCAACCCGGACTTCGACAAGCTCAAATTCTGGTCCGACGAGACGTTCAGCTACTTCGGCCGTCTCGCCCGCAACGCCAATGGCACAGGAACCGACGAACAGAGCGCATTCGCCTTCTTCGACTTCCTCAAGGAGAACCTCGAGCGGCTGCATGCGGAGGAGAACCAGTCTGTCGGTGGGCAAATCGCGCGGATGTGGAAGGACGGGCTGCTCAGCGAGAAGGAAGCCAAGGAGTTGTGCGCCTTCGTCTTCGTGGCCGGTCATGACACCACCACCATCCTGATCGCCAACGCCTTCCGTGTGTTCGCTGAGAATCCGGAACTTCTGGAGCGCATCCGGGAAACACCGGAGGACGCCGAACTGTTCATGGAGGAACTAGCGCGGTACCGCGGAACGGTGCAGCGGGTCAGCCGCATCACTACCGAGGACGTTGAGGTCTCCGGAGTCACCCTCCCCAAGGGCTCAGTGGTTCGCCTCATGCCCGCTGCCGCCAACTGGGATGACCGGAAGTATCCCAACGCGGCAGTATTCGACATCGACCGCAGGCCGGAAGGACACCTTGGTTTCGGCCATGGCGTGCACAGCTGCCTCGGAGCCCCGCTGGCCCGCCTGGAAACCACCGTGACCATCGGGCTTTTGGCGCAGAGGCTCGCCACTATGGTGCTGGATCCCAACAAGCCGATCGAGTATGTCCGCGGCAACAACCTCACCAACTCCGGTCCGGAGCACCTGTTCGTCACGATGGAGAAGTCCAATGCATGAGCCGCACGTCCCTGAAGAACCGATCATCATCCTGGGGGCCGGGCACGCAGGTGTCTCCGTCGCAGCGGGGCTTCGCAGCCAAGGTTGGGAAGGCGGAGTCCTGCTGGTCGACGCCGATGACCGGCTTCCCTACGAGCGGCCCCCGTTGTCCAAGGAATTGCTGAAGGCCGGCGCCACGGACCAGGTCACACCCTTGCGCCGTGCTGGATACTACGGGGAACGGGGCATCGAGACGTTGCTGGGGCTGGAAGTCCGGGTGGTCGACGTCGAAAATTGCTCAGTCACGCTGTCCAACGGTACGAGCCGGGCCTATCACCGGCTGGTGATCGCCACAGGTTCCACGGCGCGGGCGTTGCGGATCCCGGGCGGTGACCTTCCGGGCGTGCAAACGCTGAAAACGTTCGACGACGCCACCCGCCTCCGCGCCCGGCTCGCCCCTGGTGCCAAAGTAGTTGTCATCGGGGCAGGCTACATCGGCCTGGAAGTGGCCGGCGCCGCGGCTGCGCTCGGATGTGACGTTACGGTCCTTGAATTCCAGGACCGTGTCATGAGCCGCGTGACGTCCGAGCCTGTTTCACGGTTCTTCGAGCAGCACCACGAGAACCACGGGGTGCGCTTCGTTTTCGGTGCCGCTGTAACAGCAGTCGAGGGCGGCGACCGGGTCGAGCGGGTACTGACGGCCGACGGCGAAAGCTACCCAGCCGACGTCGTGATTGCCGGAATAGGCGTGGTGCCCAACCAACAGTTGGCCGAAGCTGCCGGGCTGGAGTGCAACGACGGCATCCTGGTGGACGAGCACGGGCGGACGTCGCATCCGTCGGTCTATGCCGCAGGCGACGTCACCCGCTTTACGAGTCCTTTCGACGGATCGAGCCTCCGCCTGGAATGCATCCAGAACGCGCAGGCCCAGGCCGACAGCATCGTCCACCACATCGTGGAGAAACCGAGGAAGGACGCAGACATTCCGTGGTTTTGGACCGTCCAGCACGGCGTTCGCCTCCAGACCGCCGGCGTACGGCACCCGGACGATGACGTGATTGTGCGGGGGAACGTGGAGGACAGGAAATTCTCTGTGGTCTACCTTCGCGGCGGCAGGTTGTCCGCGGTGGACACAGTTGATTCCCTCAAGGACTTCATGGCTGCCAAGAAGCTGATCGCAGCCGGGGCAGCTGTCGACCCGGTTCTCGCATCCGTCCCGGGCACCCCATTGGCAGAAGCCGCAATCTGATTTTTCGACCCAGGAAAGGGATCCTGCAATGAGCACCAAGAACATTAACGTCATTGACCGTGAAGGCCAGGAACACGCCGTCGAGTGGTCAGCCGATCAGTCCCTCATGGAAGTCCTGCGGGATAACGATTTCCCCATCCTCGCGTCCTGCGGCGGCACCGCGTCCTGCGCCACGTGCCATGTGTTCCTTGAGAAGGAAGCATTCCCTTCCGCCGGGGAGCGCAGCGAGGACGAGTTGGAATTACTCGTCGAAACGGACACGTACGTCGAGGATCGGTCCCGGTTGTCCTGCCAGTTGGGTTTCGAGAGCTCCTGCGAAGGGGCCACTGTCACCATCGCACCGGAGTAGGTCCGGCGCGCCCAAGTAGGTAGCAGGTCATGCCGTTTTGAGGGTTCTAAACGGCGCTTGCTGCTACCTACTGGGGACTAGCTGGTTACTTGGCCCGGACCCGGTCCAGGAACTGTCCGGTCCTGGATTCCAGTCCGGCGATTTGCCGAACCACGACGGCGGCCGGGTCCGGGTTGATCTCGTTGACGGGCGGTTCCTTGCGCACGTTGGTGCTGCAGCCGAACTCGGCGCAGATCAGGGTTCCCACGGTGTTGCCGTCTTTGCCGGATTGCCCGGCTTTCTTGGCGACCCACAGGTAAACGTCGTCCTTGGAGAAAACGTCGCGGCACAGTTCGCAGAGGACTACGCGCCTCTTCCCGGACCCGCCTTCAGGAGCCCGGAGCAGGAGTCCGGTGAGCTTGCCCCGGTGCGGAACCACGAGGTAGCCGCGCTGGGGCATTTTCTCGTCGCGCCAACCAAGGAATTCGAGGTTGTCCCAGTCGAGGGTTTCGAAGTTGCGCGGAAGGTTGAGCTTGGCGGCCTCGGAGCGGCTGGCGTTGATGAAGGACGAACGGATCTGTTGGGCAGTGATTTTCTGCATGGCAAAGCTTCTTTCGGGAATGGTCGACGTCCGCGCGGCCACAGTGGGAGCGCGCGGAATGGCAGAAGCCGTCGGTCATCTTGCGAGCTGCAGGGCACAGCGACAAGACCCCTTAAACCAGGGTGCCTGGTGAGCTCAGGAAGATGCCGACGTAAGGGGGAGTGCCAAGCAGGCCAAAGTGGCCACCTCGCTAACCGTGGCAGCGGCAACTGAAACAGCGCGCATGCTCAACCCCTCGTCGTATTCCTTGGAAGCGGTAGTCCGCTGCCGCTATCCTCCCAAAATTGCGGTGATGCTGTCCACCGGGAGGTGATCGAGGGTGTGATCTGCCTCTCACTGGGCGGAAAAGGGGCCACGATGGGAGGATTACGTGACGCAAACGTTTCTTAATTATCGGCAGGCTAGGCTAGCCTTACTTAGGTTCGCATCACTTACTTAAGGAGTCCCGTGGCTTCCCTTCTCCCACGCCGCGCCCTGCTCAAAACAGCAGGAACCGCGACGGCCGCCCTGGCCGCCGTCGCTCTTTCCCTCACCGGCTGCTCCACTGGTCCGGCAACGTCCGCACCGGCCACTGAGCAGGCAGCATCCTCTGCTTTCCCCGTGACCATCAAGAATGTCTTTGGTGAGACCACCATCAAGGAACAGCCCAAGCGCGTAGTCACCGTCTCGTGGGTCAATGACGACGTCGCGATCGCACTGGGCGTTGTTCCCGTGGGTGTTCCGAAGAACGAGTGGGGCAATAACGACAAGGGCTCTACCCCTTGGAAGGACGCAGCACTGGAGAAGCTCGGCGCCGGCTTTGGCACCGACAAGGCTCCGGTCCAGTTCTCCGAGGCGGACGGCATCAACTTCACCGAGATCGCCAAGCTCAGCCCGGACGTTATCCTGGCCGCGTACTCCGGCCTGGAAGAAGCTGACTACAAGAAGCTCAGCGAAATCGCCCCCGTTGTGGCGCAGCCGGAGCTCGCCTACGGTACGCCGTGGCAGGAAAGCACCACCCTCATCGGAAAGGCTCTGGGCAAGGAAGCCGAAGCCAAGAAGCTGATCGAGGACACCGAAACCACTGTCAAGGACAAGGTTTCCAAGTTCCCGCAGCTTGAGGACAAGACCTTCATTTACGGCAACCTTGAACCTGCCAAGGGCGACGGCGTCAATGTCTACACCGCGATCGACAACCGCCCCCGCTTCCTCTCCGAAATCGGCATGAAGCTGGCTCCCGTGGTGGAGCAGAACACCAAGAGCGCTACGGAATTCTTCATCCCGTGGTCTGCTGAAAAGGCCAATGAGCTCGAATCCGACGTTTTCGTCACTTGGGTTCCGGATGCCACCACCGCTGACGCCATCAAGGCCGACCCGCTGCTTGGCCAGATCCCGGCCATCAAGAAGGGCGCCTTGGTTGCTGATTCCGACCAGACACTGACTCTCTCCATCTCCGCCTCCTCGCCGCTGAGCCTGCCGTGGGCACTGGACACGTTCCTGCCGCAGCTGGGTAAGGCCGCTGACGCAGCGGGCAAGTAACTGCAATGAAACTGAGTACGACGACGGCGGCCCAGGGGCGGGGCAACGGCACTTCGGTGCCGGCTGGCCCGGGAGGCATCACCCCTGGCGCCGTGGGAACCGGAGGGGGAAGCGGTTCCCGGGGCACCGCAGGCAAGCGCACTGCTTGGCTGTTGGTGGCCGTCGTCGTACTCGCCGCAGTGAGCGCCGCCTCCTTGGCGATCGGCGCGCGCGGACTTCCCCTCAACACAGTGTGGGAAGCACTCACCAACTTCAATCCGGCCGACGGTAACCATGCTGTGGTCATCGCCCGGATTCCCCGAACTGTCCTGGGCCTGCTGGCCGGTGCTGCCCTTGGCCTGGCCGGCGCAGCCATGCAGGGCGTGGCCCGCAACCCGCTGGCCGATCCCGGCATCCTGGGACTTAATGCCGGTGCCGCCCTCGCAGTGGTAGTCGGCATCTACGTTTTCGGCATCACGTCCCTGTCCGGGTACATCTGGTTCGCCTTCATCGGCGCCGCAGCGGCCGCCGTCGTCGTTTACGCCATTGCGTCCCGTGGACGGGACGGTGCGACGCCGGTCAAGCTCGCCCTCGCGGGTGCGGCCCTGAGCGCCGGACTGTTCTCCCTGATGAACGTCATCCTGGTTTCGAGCCAGGACACTTTCGACCGTTTCCGCTTTTGGCAGGTGGGCACCATCGGTGGACGTGATTGGTCCGTCCTCCTTCCTGCGCTGCCGTTCCTTGCCATCGGGGCCGTGATTGTCCTGGCCGGCGGCCGCATTCTGAACAGCCTGGCGCTCGGCGACGACATTGCCCGCGGCCTCGGCCAGAACGTCGCTCTCTCCCGTGCCATCACCGGGCTGGGCATCGTGTTGCTTTGCGGATCTGCCACGGCTGTGGCCGGACCGATTGCCTTCCTGGGGCTTGTCATCCCCCACGCAGTCCGCTCGCTGACCGGGCCGGACTACCGCTGGATCCTGCCGTTCTCCGCGGTTGCGGCCCCCATCCTCCTGATCAGCGCCGACATCGTTGGCCGCGTCATCCTGCTGCCGGGCGAAGTGCCCGCCGGCATCATGACCGCGCTCATCGGGGCCCCGGTCTTCATTTGGCTCATCCGTCGTGGAAAGGGGGCCGGACTATGACCGCCCTCAAAGCCGCTCCCGATATGGCACTTAACGCCAATAATCCCGGCAAACATGGCCATCAATTGTCACTTCGGCGCGTGCTGGGCCCCACCTTCTTCCTCGGGCTCGCTGTAGTCGTTATGTTCGCGGTGTACGTGCTCCTGGGCAGCTACACCGTCACCATCCCGGACTTCTTCACGATCGTCATCAACCACCTGACCGGCGGCGAGAAGATCCCGGGGGCCAGCTTCATCGTCATGGAGCACAAGCTGCCCCGTGCAGTGGTTGGCACGATGATCGGCGTCGCCTTCGGTTTGGCAGGGGCGCTCTTCCAAACCATGTTGCGCAACCCCCTCGCAAGCCCGGACATCATCGGCATCAGCTACGGCGCCAGCGCGGCAGCCGTGACGGCCATCGTGATTTTCGGAGCTTCCGGAGCAGTGGTTTCCGGAGCCGCACTTGGCGGTGCGCTCGGCGTCGCAGCCATCATCTACGCGATCTCCCGCGGTACCGGTTCGGGCGCGGGCGGAGGCAGCCGCGGCAATGCCGCCGGCAACCGTCTCATCCTGGCGGGCGTGGGCATCGCCGCAGCCCTCCATGCGGTGGTCAACTTCCTCATGACCCGCGCCGATATCCGCACCGCCGCCGACGCCCTCATCTGGCTCAACGGATCCTTGAACTCCTCCACCTGGGACCGGGCAGGCGTCCTTGCGGCCTCCCTGCTGGTCCTGATTCCTGCCGTCATTGCATTGGCCGGCCCGCTGCGCATCCTCGAACTCGGGGACGACGCCGCCGCAGGCCTCGGCATTAAGGTCAACGCCGCCCGGCTGGGACTGGTGCTGACCGCCGTCGGACTCGCCGCCGTCGCAACTGCTGCTGCCGGTCCGGTGGCGTTCGTCGCTTTCCTCGCCGGACCCATCGCGCGTCGTATCGTCCGCAAACCCAGCCTCCCGGCGTCGGCCCTTACCGGTGCGCTGATCGTGCTCCTCGCTGACTTCTTCGCCTCCAACATCGCCCCCGTCATCCTCGACGGAACCGTCCTCCCGGTCGGCGTCATCACCGGCGCCCTCGGTGCACCCTTCCTGCTGTGGCTGCTGGTCACGTCGAACCGAAAGGAGGCCTGACATGGCCATCCTTAATGCCCAGGACCTGACGCTCCAATACGAGCATCGCAAGGTGGTGGAGGGGCTCTCCACCGAAATCCCCGAGGGCAAAGTGACCATGATCGTGGGCGCCAACGCCTGCGGAAAATCCACGCTCCTGCGAGGCCTCTCCCGCCTGCTCAAGCCGGCTGGCGGCTCGGTGACCCTCGACGGCAAGGACATCCACACCCGTCCCGCCCGCGAACTAGCGCGGACGCTCGGCCTGCTCCCGCAGCACCCGACTGCTCCCGACGGCATCACCGTCCGGGACCTTGTGGGGCGCGGCCGCTACCCGCACCAAGGCTTCTTCCGCAGCTGGAGCGCAGCCGACGACGCCGCGGTGCAGCGCGCGCTCGACGCCACCGCCACGTTGGAACTCGCTGAGCGGAGCATCGACGAACTGTCCGGCGGCCAGCGCCAGCGCGTGTGGATTGCCATGGCCCTGGCCCAGGAAACCGAGGTCCTGCTGCTGGACGAGCCGACCACCTACCTCGACCTCGCGCACCAAGTGGAAGTCCTGGACCTGGTCACCGACCTCAACCGCAGCCGCGGCACCACGGTGGCGATCGTGCTCCACGACCTCAACCTGGCAGCCCGGTATGCAGACCACGTCATCGCCATGAAGGGCGGGTGCATCGTGGCCGAAGGTCCTGCTCCCGTCGTAGTGACCGAAGAGCTGGTCTTCAACGTCTTCGGCCTGGAATCCCGTGTGGTTCCAGACCCCATCTCAGGTACACCGCTGATCGTCCCCATCGGACGCCACCACGCACGCCCCGCTTCAACCAACGAACTGGAGATCGCCTCATGAGTGCACAACCGACCCAGGCCAAAGCAAGTGCCGCAGTGGAACCCATGACCCTTGCCTTCGACGTCACGGTCACTGCGGTGCAGGAGCTCAGCCCCAACTTCCGCCGGATCACGTTCGGCGGCTACTCGCTGCGCGACTTCGGCGTAGCAGGCGACACCCTGGACCTGCGCGTGAAACTGATGATTCCGTCCTCCGACGCCGCCGGACAGCAGATCCCGCTGCCTGCCTTCAGGATGGAAGAAGCCGGTTGGTACCAGGAATGGCTGGCCATGGACCCGTCCGTCCGTGGTGACATGCGCACGTACACCGTCCGGTCCGAGCGTCTTGACGCTGTGTACCCGGAAATCGACATCGACTTCGTCATGCACTTCGACGACGCCGGACACGGTGGACCCGCAGCCAACTGGGCACTTGGAGCGAAACCAGGCGACGCGCTCACCATCATCGGCCCCAACAACCGCGCAGCCCAGTGCACCACGGCCGGCGCATACGGCGGTATTGAATGGCGTCCGGGCCTGGCCCAGCGCATCCTGCTGGCCGGCGACGAAACCGCCGTCCCCGCGATCAGCGCCATCCTCGAAAGCTTGCCCGCCGACATGACCGGCCATGCCTTCCTCGAAGTCCCCGAAGCCGCCGACTTCCAGGACATCAACACCGCAGCTGACATCGAAATCACGTGGCTCGCGCGAGGTGCCGCCATCGGACGCTCGCGCCCCCACGGTGAACTCCTCAAGGAAGCCGTGGCCAAGGCCGTTCCCGTGCCGGGCTGGGTTGGCATCAAGGGTGATGGGACCGCCGCCGGCCCCGAGCCCGAGGACGTCAACGTGGACCAGGACATCCTCTGGGAAACCCCGCAGCGCATGGACACCGCGGCCATCGAAGCAAGCAAGAACCCCACCCTTCCCGCCGGTGCCCTGCCGTTCTACGCCTGGATCGCCGGCGAAGCGTTCGTGATCAAGGAAATGCGGCGGTACCTGGTCCGGGACGTTGGCATTGACCGTAAGCAAGTTGCTTTCATGGGGTACTGGCGACGGGGCAAGGCAGAGGGCTAAGTCCAGCTCCACCGTTGGGTGGCCGATTGTCGGCCATCCTCGGCGTGCTGCTCCTTCGTCGCTTTGACGCACGCTGCCGGATGCCCGCCAACCGGCCGTGCCGCACCTTTCGTTGCCCTCTCCTTCTCCGTCGGGTTTGGGGTGGTTTCTGTGTTCACTTTGGGTTGGTTCGGGCTTAACCGGGGGCGGGTAGCTTCGGTGGGGTGCGGGACGACTTCGGGGATGGGAACAACGTTCGACGGCGGTTTGTCGCCATCGGGGATTCGTTCACCGAGGGCGTGGGGGACCCCAGTAAGGTGCTGCCCAACGGGGTCCGCGGATGGGCCGACCGGGTTGCCGAGAAGTTGGCCAAGGCACAGTCGGGCTGGGAGTACGCCAATCTGGCAGTACGCAGCAAAAGGCTCCGGCACATCATCGACGAACAGCTTGGGCCTGCGTTGGCCATGGAACCAACGCTGATCACGCTCTACGCGGGCGGCAACGACATCCTGGACTTTGGTACTGACATGGATGCGCTCCTCAACGATTACGAGCTGCTCGTCGCACGCCTGAGCGAAACCGGCGCCACCCTGGTCCTGTTCACCGGGTTCGACGTTAAGGTTTCAGCCGTGCTGGAACCCTTCAAGAAGCGCAACACCTTGTACAACCAAAGGGTCCGCGACATCGCAGCCAAATACGGCGCCGTCTTGGTGGACTATTGGTGTTTCGATGCCTACAAAGACTCGCGGATGTGGGCCCCGGACCGGCTGCATATGTCCAAGGCAGGCCACAAGTACTTGGCCGCCCAAGTGTTGGATCACCTCGACGTCCCGCACAAGATCTCGCCCAAGGAATGGGACCCGCCCTCCCGAATGTCCATGCGCGAATGGGAACGCCGGCAGCGCCGCTGGGTGAACGACTGGGTGGTTCCTCTGTTTGGGCGCAAGCTGCGCGGGGTCACACTCGGCGATACGCTCACCCCCCGCTGGCCGGAGCCCGTGAAGGTGCCCCGCAAGGGTGGTTTGAAGAAACTCATGGAAGAGGCGAAGCAATGATGAAGCCGGTCCGGTTCGTTGCCCTCGGCGATTCCTTCACCGAAGGTGTGGGCGACAACGATCTCAGGCTCCCCAACAACTGCCGGGGCTGGGCTGATCGTGTTGCAGAAGAAATGGCGCGGAATGATGCCGCAACGCGCTACGCCAACCTCGCCATCCGCGGCCGGCGCCTCCATCGGATCATGGACGAACAAATCGAGCCGGCCTTGGCCATGGACCCCACCTTGGTCAGCTTCTACGCAGGCGGCAATGATCTCCTCATGGCACGGCTGGACATGGCCAAGCTCATGAGGGACTACGAGGATGCGGTCAGGCGCCTCAAAGCGAGCGGTGCCACGATCCTGCTGTTCACGGGCTACAACGTTCCCTTGTCGCCCCTGCTTGAGCCGCTCAAAGTTCGCACGGCAATCTACAACCGCACCATCCGGCGGATTGCGGCGAAGTACCAAACGCTCTTGGTGGACTATTGGTGCTTCGAGAAGTTCCAGGACCCGCGGATGTGGGCTCCGGATCGCCTGCACATGTCCACTCCGGGGCATGGCTATATGGCCAAGAAGGTCATGGAGGTGCTGAGGGAGCCGCATTCACTCCAGTCGCCCACGCTTGCAGCTCCCCGTCCACGGACCCGCACCGAAAACATCGCCGACGACGTCGCCTGGCTCAGGCGCGACGTCGGACCTTGGCTTTCGCGCCGGCTCCGCGGCGTTTCGAGCGGAGACCACCTGGGGGCGCGCTGGCCCGGGCTCATGCCGGTGGTGCTGCCTGAGAGGCTGGGAACTGCTAAAGCGCAGAAGCCTCAGCTGTCCAGCAGGTTTTCGTAGCCCTCGGCGACACTCGTGGCCGTGAACTCGATGATCTCGAACTCGGCCACTCCGTTGCTGTAGAACGGGTCCTCGGCCAGCGAGGCATCCAGCGCAGCCCTGTCCACTTTGGAGAGCAGCACGCCTCCGGTGGCTGGAACGCGACGTCCCGACGCAAGGAAGATCCCGGCGTCGAACGCGTCCTTAAGCCAGGCCATGTGGCCCGGGCGGTGGAAGTCGACAATTTCGTCGGGAACCTTGTAGGTCAATGAGACGACAAACATGCCGCCAGCCTATCGCCTGTGCCGTGGCCGGCACCCAAATGAAGCAGCGAATTCTCATAAGATGGATGCATGACTCAACCCCGCTGGCTGAACGCCGACGAACGACGTGCTTGGCTGGCCCTGCTGAGCATCAACACCCTGCTTCCCTCGGCTCTGGATACCCAGCTTCAGTCGGCCGGAAAATTGTCCCTGTTCGACTACAACGTACTGGCGATGCTTTCCGAAACCGAGGGCCGTTACCTTCCCATGAGTGAGCTTGCTGCGCGCACGAGTGCCTCCTTGTCGCGCCTTTCGCACGTGGTCACCAAGCTGCAGAAACGTGGCTGGGTTGAACGGCAGGCACACCCCGGTGATGCCCGTGTCACGGTGGCCCACCTGACCGACGCCGGTATGTCCACCATCGTTTCCCTCGCTCCGGGACACGTGGAATCCGTGCGAACCCTGATGCTGGATTCGTTGAGCCCGGAAGACGTGTCCGACCTCGCACGCATCGGAGAGAAGATCGTTGCCCGCCTGGACAACAACCACTGGATCCTTCGCGACTCGTAGCGCTCCCGCCGCGGGCTTTGTGGCCCTGAGCGTTCAAGTGGCAGACTGGCGGCATGGATTTTTCTGCCCGTTACGTTGCCCTGGGGGACTCGTTCACTGAGGGCGTCGGCGACGACGATCCCCACCGTCCCAATGGCGTTCGAGGCTGGGCTGATGTGGTGGCCGGGCAACTGGCTCGCAGCAATGCCGACTTCGGCTACGCCAACCTCGCAATCCGTGGCCGGAAGCTCCGCCAGATCATGGCCGAACAGGTGGATGCCGCCGTCGAGATGAAGCCAACCTTGGTGACGCTGTATGCAGGGGCGAACGACATCCTGCGGCCCAAGATCGATATTGACTCCCTTCTTGGGGATTACGACGCCGGCATCGCCAAGTTGAGCGCGACGGGCGCCACCGTGGTCCTCTTCACAGGCTTTGATGCCAAGAGCTCCAAGGTCTTCAGCGCCATGCGCGGCCGGACTGCGATCTACAACGAACTGGTGCGGGAAATTGCCGAGAACCATGGCGCTTTGCTGGTGGATTACTGGCGGTTCGACGAGTACGACGATTGGCGCCTCTGGGGTGAGGACCGGATGCACATGTCCACCGCCGGCCACGTCAACATGGCAAAGCGCGTGCTCGACGTCCTCGAGCATGAGCACGTGATCGAGATTCCCGAACTCGCGCCCGTCCGTTTGATGAACCGCGTGGAGGTCCTGAAGTCCAACGCCCGCTGGTTCCGGGAATCAGCGGCGCCGTGGGTTGCCCGCCGTGTACGCGGCGTGTCCTCCGGCGACGGCTTGAGTCCTAAATACCCCGAACTGATCAGGCCGCTCTAGGCGGCGGACCGGAATTCCGGTGTGGCCAGCAGTTCACCGCCGGGCCGCACAGCGAGCACCTCAACGCCCCATCCGGCAACGGCCTGATCCAACGTCCGGGTTCCGCCGGCGACAATGGCCGTTGCCAGGACGTCAGCCGTGACGATGTCCGCTGCCGCGACGGAGACTTGGACAAACTCCGGCCTGGCCCCTCCTACGGCCCAAATATGGTCGCCGCGTTCGGCAGACCCCGACGTTGCCAGTGCCTTCATGGATTGCAGCGGGAACGCGCCCAGCAACGCCTGGCGATCCAGGGGGTCCAGGATGCCGGCGAGCCAGGGGTCATTCGTGGCGGGCCCGGGTGACCCGCTTACCAGCACGTCACCGCCCGCATTCACGCACCAGTCCTGAAGCCCGAGTGCCCGCAGGGACAGCGCCGCTTCCCGCACGGCATGGGCTTTGACGATCCCGGACAGGTCCAGTCGGCCGTCCGGGCGCTCCGCAGTGAAGGCACCTTCTGTCGCGAGCCGCCACTCGGATGCCTCAGCGTAAAGGTCCCGCATGGTCTCCGAGGCATAGGCCAACGTCAGCTCGCCGCGGGCCAGTCGACTCGCTTCGGAGCCGAGACGGTACAGGCTGAACGCGTGGTCCAGTTTCACGAAGACGCCCTCAACAACCTCGACGGCGGACTCGAGCTCGTCCACGGCGGTATCGGCGTAGGTGTTGCTCGCCACTGTCAGGCTCACCACCGTGCCCATGCTGCGGAAGGTGCGGGCACGGAGCTGTTGTCCGTTAGAAGTTGGCTGCATCGAGGGCTGCCTGAAGCGAGGTGAGGTAGGCGTCGCTGGTGACGGTCGCGCCGCCGATGGTCTGGACGTTGGCGGACTGGGCTTGGAGTACTTCGGACCGCAAAACCGGTGCCGCGCGGCTGCTGATCTGAGCTGACTTCCGTTCAGCATCGGTGAGCTGCAACGCCGTGACTTCCGTGATTTTGCCGCCCTGGATCGTCACTTGCACTTGGACTGTACCGAAGCGGGTCTGGACGGACGCGCCGTCGTACGTTGCCGCCGTCGTGCTTCCAGTGCTGCTGCCGGAACTGCTTCCGGACCCTGCGGAAGAAGACCCGGTAGTGGTGCCTCCGCCGGAACTTGTACCGCCGGAGGCGGTGCCGCCGCTCGTTGCGCTGCTACCCAGGCTGGTGGTGGTCGCCGTGCCGGTCTCGGCGATATGCGCGCCTGACTGCCAGCCGGCCAGAAGGATACCGGCCGACGCGACGGCGGTTGCCAGTGCTGCTCGAATTCTCACCAGTCAAACCTTTCGTTGTGGAGTTGTTCCGCCGGGACACCGGCCGCCTGTACGTCCCGGATCACGGAGGAGGCCCAGAGGGCAGGGCCGCAAACGTAGACGTCGGCATTGGCAATTGCGGGTGCGTAGGAGCTGAGCGTGAAGCCGTCGTTGACCGCGTTGCGGGGTAGCCAGGAATGGTCTCCGGAGGACCTTGGCCCGGTCAGGTGGTAGAGCGTGACACCGCGCGCCTGGCAGAGGGCCATGATTTCCTGGCCAAGGAAGAGTTCGGATTCGTCATGGCCGCGGAGCAGGACGATCGCGTGACCAGGGTCAAACGGCGTGGTTTCCAACAGCGACCGCAAGGGCGTGATCCCGATGCCGGCACCAATCATGACCACGTCTTCGCGGGATCGGGCGGCTGTGCTGAACAAGCCGTAAGGACCTTCGATCGCCACCTTGGTGCCTGGCCTGATGTGGGCCAGGCTGGCAGAACCCTCTCCCAGGTTGCGGACAGTGATGCGCAGCTTGCCGGGTCGGTTCCGGCCTCCGGGAACTGGTTCCGCGGAAAGGCTGAACGGGTGCGGCCGCCACCATTGGCCAGGTGCCAGGAATCGCCACAAGAAGAACCTCCCGCCAGAGCCGGCCAACCGTTCAAGGTTCCGTCCCGTCATTTCGATACTGAAGACATCCGGTGCCACACGGACCACCCGGCTGACGGTGAGTTGATGCCTGAAGCTTGCCGCGAGGGGCTGGTATATGCGGAACCAGGCCAGCGCCACGCCCGTGCCGATGCACAGGGCCAGCCAATACCAGCGCTGCCACGTTCCCTCGGCAAATAGCCCGCCTACGCTGAACTGGTGCGGGATAGCCGTCCCAACGGCCGCGTACGTCAGCAAATGCACCACATACCAGAACTCGTAAGGGAACTTGCGGCGGACTGCAACCAGGGACGTCACCACCACGGCAATAAACAGTGCCATGGACACAAATGCCAACCACATGTCAGGCACGTTGACCCAGAGTGAGATGGACTCGCTCAACGGGTCCAGTCCCTCCGCGGCGCCGTATCCAATAGCTAAGAACAGCCCGTGCGCCAGGAGCAGATACAGTGCCGGCTTCCCGAGGGATTTGTGGATCTCCAAGGCACGATCGTGTCCGATTGCGTTGTCGACCACCGGAATCCTTGCCGCCAGCAGCAGCATCAGCAGAACCAGATCCATGCCGATCAGTCCGGCGACGATGCCAAGGGCAGTCATGGTCCCCGCGAAGCTTGAGAAGCCGCTGGCACCGCCGTCGGCCAGCCACAGTGCCACCGCCGCCACACCCGACAACCACCCCACGGCCCCGAGTAAATCTGCCCGGGCAAGTCGCCTTCGTGCCTGGGGACGGAAGCGTTCGACGGCGGGTGGCCGCTTTCGCGAGGCCGTTGCCGGGGCGGTTTCCAGCGGCGAATCCGGGGTCAATAGCGAGGTCATGACCTAAGACTCACCGAGCATCCTTTCGTTCTGCTGTGAAAGAGCTTTAAGGGGCGTATGATGCCGGATTGGTCTTAATTTGGCCTGGCCCGTAGAATAGTTAGGCGCTAGGTAGTGCGGTTCGTGTGCAATTGCTCCGGTTGGTGGTGACTGTCGGTTTTCCGACATCCCGTTGGCCGGTAGTTAGGGGCTCAAGTTGCGTGCATTCCTGTATTCGCCCGGTATCCCAGGACTTGTTCCAGTGTTGATCACTGCCCGGTCCTGAGGCCAACCTTCTTCGCCGCACTTGCTGCGGAAACTACCGAAATGGTTTGGACCCGGATGCGGACGCTGCCTGTCGCACGGTAACGCAGGAACATCTGCACGCCGTTACATTCAATCTTTGGAGGAGAGTCATGGCAGCACACTGCCAAGTGACCGGAGCCGAGCCGGGCTTTGGACACAGCATTTCGCACTCGCACCGTCGCAACAAGCGTCGGTTCGACCCGAACATTCAGAAGAAGCGCTACTGGGTTCCGTCCCTGCGCCGTAATGTCACGCTGACCCTGTCAGCCCGTGGCATCAAGACCATTGACGTACGCGGCATCGACTCAGTCGTCGCCGACATCCTGGCACGAGGAGTAAAGCTCTAATGGCAAAGGACAAGGACGTACGTCCGATCATCAAGCTGAAGTCCACCGCGGGCACGGGTTACACCTACGTAACCCGCAAGAACCGTCGTAACGACCCGGACCGCCTGGTCCTGAAGAAGTACGACCCCAAGATCCGCCAGCACGTCGAATTCCGAGAGGAGCGCTAAACACATGGCAAAGAAGTCCAAGATTGCTCGCAACGAGCAGCGCAAGGTCATTGTTGAGCGTTACGCTGCCAAGCGTCTCGAACTGAAGAAGACCCTGGTTGACCCCAACGCGACTGACGAAGCACGCGAAGCTGCACGCCTCGGCCTGCAGAAGCTGCCCCGCAACGCCTCCCCGATCCGTCTGCGTAACCGCGACCAGATCGACGGCCGTCCCCGCGGCACGCTCCAGAAGTTCGGTATCTCCCGTGTTCGCTTCCGCGACATGGCTCACCGCGGTGAGCTCCCGGGCATCACCAAGTCTTCCTGGTAATCACGAAGCTCTGAAAGGGCCGGCAACCGTTATGGTTGCCGGTCCTTTCTGCGTTAAAGCGTGCTTACCGTCAGCCGGGGCGCGTGTGGTTGGCGCGTGTGGTTGGTTCGTGTGGTTGGCGCGTGTGGTTGGCGTGGTGTGGTTGCCGCGGTCATCCTCTGCGCGCTCGGTCGTTCCTACTGTGGACGCGCCGCCGGAAAACCGCAGCCCCCTTCTGACGCTCGTTACCTTTTTCGTAGCCTGTTTCCTGGTGCAGGATATGGGTGTGCTGGCCTGCTGATCCCGGCATGATTGTGACGCTCTGTCAGTCGATGATCTTGAGAGTGTTGTCACCGGGGTTGGTAGGTGCCGGGAGACCGCTGATAGGGGCAGGACAGTTCGGGAACGTCGTGCGTAACGTGGGTGCCGGGTCCTGACACCGATGGTGGGCCAGTGGAGGTAGTTGACTACGACTGGAGGTGCCAGATGATCACGAACCACGACGGTGTCGAGGTGTTTATTGGGCTGGATGTTGGCAAGGGCGTCCATCATGCCGTTGCCGTGGATCGGGCCGGCAGGAAATTACTGGACCGGGCGCTGCCCAACGATGAAGCCAAAATCCGGGAAATCATCGCCGAACTTGTGGACGCCGGACGTGTGTTGCTGGTCGTTGACCAGCCAGCGACTATCGGCGCGTTGCCGGTAGCCGTTGCCCAGGCCGCCGGGGTGCTGGTCGGCTACCTGCCGGGGCTGGCGATGCGCCGGATCGCGGATCTTCACCCCGGAGAGGCGAAGACCGATGCCCGGGACGCGTTCATCATCGCCGAGGCCGCCAGGACCATGCCGCATGCCCTGCGCTCGGTTCAGTTGGTCGATGAGCAGCTCGCTGAGCTGAGCATGCTTTGCGGGTTCGACGAGGATCTGGCCAAGCAGGCCACGGCGACTTCGAACCGGATCCGCGGGCTGCTCACCCAGATCCACCCAGCTCTGGAAAGGGTGCTGGGACCCTACATGGACCACCCGGCGGTGCATGACCTGCTGCGGACCTGGCCTACCCCTAAAGCGCTCCGTCACGCGGGCCGGCGCCGGATCGGGACCCGGCTGAGCAAACTCGCGCCGCGGATGGGTGAACGTCTTGCCGATGACATCATCGAGGCCTTGGGCCGGCAAACAGTCACTGTCGTGGGAACGAACGCCGCGACCATCGTGCTGCCCCAGCTCGCGGCCATGCTCGCCGGGCTCCACGAAAGCCGCGCCACGGTCCTCACCCAGGTCGAAGCTCTCGTGGAGGCCCACCCTCTTCACCCGGTCCTGATGTCTCTGCCGGCCGTGGGCATCAGGACCGCCGCACGAATCCTCACCGAAGTCGCCGGGAAAGAGTTCCCCACCGCCGGGCACCTGGCCTCTTACGCCGGGCTGGCCCCCGTCACCTGGCGATCCGGGTCCTCCATCCGCGGCGACCATTCCTCAAGAAAAGGCAACAAAGTCCTCAAGCGAACCCTGTTCCTCTCCGCATTCGCTGCGCTCAAAGACCCGCCGTCCCGGGCATACTACGAACGCAAACGAGCCGAAGGAAAACGCCACAACCAAGCACTCATCGCCCTCGCACGACGACGCTGCGACACCCTCTACGCCATGCTCCGCGACGGCACCCTCTACCAACCCCCAACACCCAAAACCGCTTGACGAAAAACATAGGGACACTCTCATCTTTTCGCCGTTTTCAAGCAACGTTCTCTCACGTATTCCACGCTTGGGGTCGACGCTCGTTACCTTTTTCGTAGCCTGTTTCCTGGTGCAGGATATGGGTGTGCTGGCCTGCTGATCCCGGCATGATTGTGACGCTCTGTCAGTCGATGATCTTGAGAGTGTTGTCACCGGGGTTGGTAGGTGCCGGGAGACCGCTGATAGGGGCAGGACAGTTCGGGAACGTCGTGCGTAACGTGGGTGCCGGGTCCTGACACCGATGGTGGGCCAGTGGAGGTAGTTGACTACGACTGGAGGTGCCAGATGATCACGAACCACGACGGTGTCGAGGTGTTTATTGGGCTGGATGTTGGCAAGGGCGTCCATCATGCCGTTGCCGTGGATCGGGCCGGCAGGAAATTACTGGACCGGGCGCTGCCCAACGATGAAGCCAAAATCCGGGAAATCATCGCCGAACTTGTGGACGCCGGACGTGTGTTGCTGGTCGTTGACCAGCCAGCGACTATCGGCGCGTTGCCGGTAGCCGTTGCCCAGGCCGCCGGGGTGCTGGTCGGCTACCTGCCGGGGCTGGCGATGCGCCGGATCGCGGATCTTCACCCCGGAGAGGCGAAGACCGATGCCCGGGACGCGTTCATCATCGCCGAGGCCGCCAGGACCATGCCGCATGCCCTGCGCTCGGTTCAGTTGGTCGATGAGCAGCTCGCTGAGCTGAGCATGCTTTGCGGGTTCGACGAGGATCTGGCCAAGCAGGCCACGGCGACTTCGAACCGGATCCGCGGGCTGCTCACCCAGATCCACCCAGCTCTGGAAAGGGTGCTGGGACCCTACATGGACCACCCGGCGGTGCATGACCTGCTGCGGACCTGGCCTACCCCTAAAGCGCTCCGTCACGCGGGCCGGCGCCGGATCGGGACCCGGCTGAGCAAACTCGCGCCGCGGATGGGTGAACGTCTTGCCGATGACATCATCGAGGCCTTGGGCCGGCAAACAGTCACTGTCGTGGGAACGAACGCCGCGACCATCGTGCTGCCCCAGCTCGCGGCCATGCTCGCCGGGCTCCACGAAAGCCGCGCCACGGTCCTCACCCAGGTCGAAGCTCTCGTGGAGGCCCACCCTCTTCACCCGGTCCTGATGTCTCTGCCGGCCGTGGGCATCAGGACCGCCGCACGAATCCTCACCGAAGTCGCCGGGAAAGAGTTCCCCACCGCCGGGCACCTGGCCTCTTACGCCGGGCTGGCCCCCGTCACCTGGCGATCCGGGTCCTCCATCCGCGGCGACCATTCCTCAAGAAAAGGCAACAAAGTCCTCAAGCGAACCCTGTTCCTCTCCGCATTCGCTGCGCTCAAAGACCCGCCGTCCCGGGCATACTACGAACGCAAACGAGCCGAAGGAAAACGCCACAACCAAGCACTCATCGCCCTCGCACGACGACGCTGCGACACCCTCTACGCCATGCTCCGCGACGGCACCCTCTACCAACCCCCAACACCCAAAACCGCTTGACGAAAAACATAGGGACACTCTCACCCCTTGCGGCAACGCTCCTTGGCGCACCCTCGACGACGGCAGTTACCGTCATGTGTGTGTGGGGGGCAGTCGCCCTGGAAGATCCCGTCGGCCCCCGCCCGCAGTCACTCTGTGATGGGCTTCACTTCGCCCAATTTCGTTCGATTGAGAGTGATTCGACCGCATTGTGACACCGTTTGGCCTGTGGTTGCGGGGTTTTGGGTGGTGTTGGGGTGGATTTGTGCCGAGGCTTGGGGACGTGTAATGTCTTCTGAGTCGCCGCGAGTGAGACAGCCTCGAGCTGAGAACCGCGGAGGCCGACCCCCTTGATAACAGCCTGAAAAACGGCCCGCTTTTGAGCGTGCCTGTGCAGGGTGGGGCCGAAGATTGGATCGAAAATCGCGGAAACGATGATTTGCCAAGATCCAGTTGATCGGGTAAGTTTGAAAAGTTGCTCCGGAGCGATCCTGGACCCTGTGGGGTGTGGGTGGTGCCGGTTGTGTCTGTTGTTTGAGAACTCAATAGTGTGCCAAGTTTGTTGATACCGATTGTTTTATTGATTGGTTGAAATTTATGCCAGTTCTGTCATGCACCCCCGTGTGTGGTGGGCTGGTTTTCAGCTGGTTTCGAATTTTGTGCAGCCGCGTTCTACCGTTATTTCCGGTGGGTGTGGTTGTGTCTGTTTGATTTGTTTTACTTCAACGGAGAGTTTGATCCTGGCTCAGGATGAACGCTGGCGGCGTGCTTAACACATGCAAGTCGAACGATGATCCCAGCTTGCTGGGGGATTAGTGGCGAACGGGTGAGTAACACGTGAGTAACCTGCCCTTGACTCTGGGATAAGCCTGGGAAACTGGGTCTAATACCGGATATGACTCCTCATCGCATGGTGGGGGGTGGAAAGCTTTTGTGGTTTTGGATGGACTCGCGGCCTATCAGCTTGTTGGTGGGGTAATGGCCTACCAAGGCGACGACGGGTAGCCGGCCTGAGAGGGTGACCGGCCACACTGGGACTGAGACACGGCCCAGACTCCTACGGGAGGCAGCAGTGGGGAATATTGCACAATGGGCGCAAGCCTGATGCAGCGACGCCGCGTGAGGGATGACGGCCTTCGGGTTGTAAACCTCTTTCAGTAGGGAAGAAGCGAAAGTGACGGTACCTGCAGAAGAAGCGCCGGCTAACTACGTGCCAGCAGCCGCGGTAATACGTAGGGCGCAAGCGTTATCCGGAATTATTGGGCGTAAAGAGCTCGTAGGCGGTTTGTCGCGTCTGCTGTGAAAGACCGGGGCTCAACTCCGGTTCTGCAGTGGGTACGGGCAGACTAGAGTGATGTAGGGGAGACTGGAATTCCTGGTGTAGCGGTGAAATGCGCAGATATCAGGAGGAACACCGATGGCGAAGGCAGGTCTCTGGGCATTAACTGACGCTGAGGAGCGAAAGCATGGGGAGCGAACAGGATTAGATACCCTGGTAGTCCATGCCGTAAACGTTGGGCACTAGGTGTGGGGGACATTCCACGTTTTCCGCGCCGTAGCTAACGCATTAAGTGCCCCGCCTGGGGAGTACGGCCGCAAGGCTAAAACTCAAAGGAATTGACGGGGGCCCGCACAAGCGGCGGAGCATGCGGATTAATTCGATGCAACGCGAAGAACCTTACCAAGGCTTGACATGAACCGGTAATACCTGGAAACAGGTGCCCCGCTTGCGGTCGGTTTACAGGTGGTGCATGGTTGTCGTCAGCTCGTGTCGTGAGATGTTGGGTTAAGTCCCGCAACGAGCGCAACCCTCGTTCTATGTTGCCAGCGCGTTATGGCGGGGACTCATAGGAGACTGCCGGGGTCAACTCGGAGGAAGGTGGGGACGACGTCAAATCATCATGCCCCTTATGTCTTGGGCTTCACGCATGCTACAATGGCCGGTACAAAGGGTTGCGATACTGTGAGGTGGAGCTAATCCCAAAAAGCCGGTCTCAGTTCGGATTGGGGTCTGCAACTCGACCCCATGAAGTCGGAGTCGCTAGTAATCGCAGATCAGCAACGCTGCGGTGAATACGTTCCCGGGCCTTGTACACACCGCCCGTCAAGTCACGAAAGTTGGTAACACCCGAAGCCGGTGGCCTAACCCTTGTGGGGGGAGCCGTCGAAGGTGGGACCGGCGATTGGGACTAAGTCGTAACAAGGTAGCCGTACCGGAAGGTGCGGCTGGATCACCTCCTTTCTAAGGAGCTGCTTGCAACTGGTTGCTGTGCCTGCATGGGTGTGGTGGTGGTTGTCAGTGTTGCCCATTGCGCAGGCGTCTGTTCTGCGGTGGGTGCTCATGGGTGGAATATCAACGAATCAAACTTGTTTGGCATGGCCTTTACCGGTTGTGTCCTGGTGCCAGTACGGCGACCTGTGCCTCTTTGGGGTGTGGTGTTGTTTGGAACGTGGCCGGGGCGTGCGGTTTGTGGGGGTTGTGTTTGGCGCACTGTTGGGTCCTGAGGCAACAGGACCTTTTTGCAGCAATGCAGGGGGGCACTTCTGGTGTTTCTTTTGTTCCTGCTTCCGGTACTGCTGGTCACTGTTTTCAGCCCTGTGTGGGTTGTGGTGGGTGGTGGTCTGGTTGATGGGGTTGTTGTTTGAGAACTACATAGTGGACGCGAGCATCTAGAGCACGCACGTGGCTGATCCTTTTGGGGGTTGGTGTGTGTGTTCTTACAGCAATTTCTTATGAATGAACCTGGCCCTTGTGGTCGTGGTTCTCTCGAGTAAGTTTTTGATCTTTGTGTGGTCAAGTTTTTAAGGGCACACGGTGGATGCCTTGGCATTAGGAGCCGAAGAAGGACGTAGGAATCTGCGATAAGCCTGGGGGAGTTGATAACCGAGCGTTGATCCCAGGATGTCCGAATGGGGAAACCCCGCACAACGCTGTCATGGTGATTGTGTGACCCGCATCTGAACACATAGGGTGCGTGGGGGGAACGCGGGGAAGTGAAACATCTCAGTACCCGCAGGAAGAGAAAACAAGAGTGATTCCGTTAGTAGTGGCGAGCGAACGCGGATGAGGCTAAACCGTTCCATGTGTGATAGCCGGCGGGCGTTGCATGGGCGGGGTTGTGGGACTTTCCGTTTTGGTTCTGCCGGACCAATGGGGTGAGAGCATGAGCATAGGTGAACGGTCTTGAAAGGCCGGCCAGAGAGGGTGTGAGCCCCGTAACCGTAATGTTGTGTGCCGCCTGGAGAGGATCCCAAGTAGCACGGGGCCCGAGAAATCCCGTGCGAATCTGTCAGGACCACCTGATAAGCCTAAATACTTCCTAATGACCGATAGCGGACCAGTACCGTGAGGGAAAGGTGAAAAGTACCCCGGGAGGGGAGTGAAACAGTACCTGAAACCGTGTGCTTACAATCCGTCGGAGCCAGTCTGATTCTGGTGACGGCGTGCCTTTTGAAGAATGAGCCTGCGAGTTAGTGTTACGTCGCGAGGTTAACCCGTGTGGGGTAGCCGTAGCGAAAGCGAGTCTGAATAGGGCGAGTGTAGTGGCGTGATCTAGACCCGAAGCGGAGTGATCTACCCATGGCCAGGTTGAAGCGACGGTAAGACGTCGTGGAGGACCGAACCCACTTCAGTTGAAAATGGAGGGGATGAGCTGTGGGTAGGGGTGAAAGGCCAATCAAACTCCGTGATAGCTGGTTCTCCCCGAAATGCATTTAGGTGCAGCGTTGCGTGTTTCTTGCCGGAGGTAGAGCTACTGGATGGCCGATGGGCCCTACAAGGTTACTGACGTCAGCCAAACTCCGAATGCCGGTAAGTGAGAGCGCAGCAGTGAGACTGTGGGGGATAAGCTTCATAGTCGAGAGGGAAACAGCCCAGACCACCAACTAAGGCCCCTAAGCGTGTGCTAAGTGGGAAAGGATGTGGAGTTGCGAAGACAACCAGGAGGTTGGCTTAGAAGCAGCCATCCTTGAAAGAGTGCGTAATAGCTCACTGGTCAAGTGATTCCGCGCCGACAATGTAGCGGGGCTCAAGTACACCGCCGAAGTTGTGGATTTCACACATTGCCCTAGCCTTCGTGGTTCAGGGGTGTGGAGTGGTAGGGGAGCGTCGTGTGGGCAGTGAAGTCGCGGTGGAAACCAGCGGTGGAGCCTACACGAGTGAGAATGCAGGCATGAGTAGCGAAAGACGGGTGAGAAACCCGTCCGCCGAATGATCAAGGGTTCCAGGGTCAAGCTAATCTGCCCTGGGTAAGTCGGGACCTAAGGCGAGGCCGACAGGCGTAGTCGATGGACAACGGGTTGATATTCCCGTACCGGCGAAAAACCGCCCATGCCAAGCGGGGGATACTAACCGCCCGGAGCCTGCCCGCTCACCCTTGTGGTGTTGTGGGTTTTGGCCGAGCGCGGGACCTGATCCCGGGAGGTAAGCGTATTAACAGGTGTGACGCAGGAAGGTAGCCGGGCCGGGCGATGGTTGCCCCGGTCTAAGGATGTAGGGTCAGGGATAGGCAAATCCGTTCCTGTGTGTTTCGAGCACAATCCTGAGATCTGATGGGACTCCCGTTTGGGGGGATCCGGTGATCCTATGCTGCCAAGAAAAGCATCGACGCGAGGTTTTAGCCGCCCGTACCCCAAACCGACACAGGTGATCAGGTAGAGAATACCAAGGCGATCGAGAGAATTATGGTTAAGGAACTCGGCAAAATGCCCCCGTAACTTCGGGAGAAGGGGGGCCTGCCCCGTGATGGAGACTTGCTCTCCGTGAGCGGGTGTGGGCCGCAGAGACCAGGGGGAAGCGACTGTTTACTAAAAACACAGGTCCGTGCGAAGTCGCAAGACGATGTATACGGACTGACTCCTGCCCGGTGCTGGAAGGTTAAGAGGACCGGTTAGCCACTTGTGGCGAAGCTGAGAATTTAAGCCCCAGTAAACGGCGGTGGTAACTATAACCATCCTAAGGTAGCGAAATTCCTTGTCGGGTAAGTTCCGACCTGCACGAATGGAGTAACGACTTCCCCGCTGTCTCAACCATAAACTCGGCGAAATTGCAGTACGAGTAAAGATGCTCGTTACGCGCAGCAGGACGGAAAGACCCCGAGACCTTTACTATAGTTTGGTATTGGTGTTCGGAGTGGCTTGTGTAGGATAGGTGGGAGACGTTGAAACCCGGACGCCAGTTCGGGTGGAGTCATCGTTGAAATACCACTCTGGTCACTTTGGACATCTAACTTCGGCCCGTGATCCGGGTCAGGGACAGTGCCTGATGGGTAGTTTAACTGGGGCGGTTGCCTCCTAAAAAGTAACGGAGGCGCCCAAAGGTTCCCTCAGCCTGGTTGGCAATCAGGTGTCGAGTGTAAGTGCACAAGGGAGCTTGACTGTGAGAGAGACATCTCAAGCAGGGACGAAAGTCGGGACTAGTGATCCGGCGGTACATTGTGGAATGGCCGTCGCTCAACGGATAAAAGGTACCTCGGGGATAACAGGCTGATCTTGCCCAAGAGTCCATATCGACGGCATGGTTTGGCACCTCGATGTCGGCTCGTCGCATCCTGGGGCTGGAGTAGGTCCCAAGGGTTGGGCTGTTCGCCCATTAAAGCGGTACGCGAGCTGGGTTTAGAACGTCGTGAGACAGTTCGGTCCCTATCCGCTGCGCGCGCAGGAAATTTGAGAAGGGCTGTCCTTAGTACGAGAGGACCGGGACGGACGAACCTCTGGTGTGTCAGTTGTACTGCCAAGTGCATCGCTGATTAGCTACGTTCGGATGGGATAACCGCTGAAAGCATCTAAGCGGGAAGCTCGCTTCAAGATGAGATTTCCATACACATTTATGTGTGAGAGGCCCCCAGCCAGACCACTGGGTTGATAGGCCGGATGTGGAAGCGAGGACTAAAGACTCGTGAAGCTGACCGGTACTAATAGGCCAACAACTTACACCACACAACACACTGCACGCGTCCACTATGTGGTTCCCGAACAACAACCCGCTTGTTCCAGGAACAAAAACACAACAAAATAACAACACCACAGTTGTAACCACACTTCCCACCCACCCCACCACGGGGTGCGGACGGGTAACAAAGTTACGGCGGTCATAGCGTGGGGGAAACGCCCGGTCCCATTCCGAACCCGGAAGCTAAGACCCACAGCGCCGATGGTACTGCACCCGGGAGGGTGTGGGAGAGTAGGACACCGCCGGACACACATTAAGAAGAGCCCCGACCACGACGGTCGGGGCTCTTCACATTTAACCACCCACCACGGCCGCCCGAGTCGACTCTGGACCGAGCTGTGGAGCCTTTGACGGATGGTCATCACCCGTCACGCCCTAACGGACGTCGCCACGTGCCAAGGCGAACGGCAGGCGATCGAAGATAATGTGGATTTCCACGATCTGACCATCCTGAACGCGGTACAGCTCCGCACCGGGGGCGCTCTGCACTGCCCTACTGGCGGTGTCGTACATAAGGATTGCTTCGTTGTCCTGGCCGTGGACGGCCAGGAGCCTTGAACTTGTAAGCGACGCAGCGAATGGTTCCATGAACGCCCGGACAGCTGCCCTGCCATTGAAGGTGCCCGAAGGCGCATGGCAGGTAACGCTTTCGGCCAGGTGCCCTGCCGCTGAATCCAGGTCGCCGGTGGTCCACGCACGGTGGTAAGCCACGCCGATCTCCACTGCGCCGGCCTCTTTCCCAGTCATGGTCTGTTCCTCTCGTAGATGGTTATGTCTATGTAGACACCACAACGAAGAGAATCGGAACGCCCGGATGGGCGCGTGCCAAGATTGACCCGTGACGTCCACGGAGTTGGAGGCCGCCAGGGCCGGTGATGAAGAGGCATTTGCGTCGCTCGTCGCGCCCTTTCGCCGGGAGCTTCATCTGCACTGCTACAGGATCACAGGATCAGTTGACGACGCAGACGATGTGATGCAGGAGGTCTTACTTGCCGCATGGAAAGGCTTGCCTGGATTTGCCGGGCGGTCATCCTTGCGGACGTGGCTCTATCGGATCGCCACGACTCGTTCGCTCAATGCACGACGTGACCAAAGCCGCCGTCCTCGTCCCGTTCCCCCGTTCACGCCACCGGTTCCGACTGACCGATTCGACCAACCGCATTTACAGCCCTACCCTGACCAGCTGGTCAACGAGCTGGACCCTGCTTTACAAGCCATTGCCCGCGAAAGCATCGAGCTCGCCCTTGTGGTTGCCCTCCAGCGGATGCCGCCGCGCCAAGCCGCGGTGCTGATGCTTTGTGACGTATTGGACTTCACCGTCAGTGAAGTTGCGCAGATGCTCTCGATAGGTCCGACGGCGACCAAGGGACTACTCCAGCGCGCCCGCTCTGCCAGACCCGCGACAGTGCCGCCGGTGCCGGGCGCGGACCACTCCGATCTTGCCCGTAAGTTCGCTGACGCCTTCTCCCGGGATGACGTCGATGCAGTCCTGGAACTCCTTACCGACCAATGCTGGTTGGCCATGCCTCCGGCCAGCGAACGCTACGCAGGTCGGAATGCCGTAGGCAGTTTCCTGCGCGCTAGTGCGGCCGGCCGGCCGGGAGGCCACTATGTGCTGAAGGCTGTCACCGCTGGTGGGAGGCCGGGGTTCGTCTGCTACCTCGAAGGCCGGCCCCGGGGGCTGCTGGTCATTGAACCGACCCCGGAAGGGCACAGGATCTCGTCGATCCTGCGGTTCCTCGACGACGGGTTGCATCGGCATTTCGGGATGCCGGACTCCCGCAGGTGAAGTTCGGTCCTGCCTGGATTGGGGCGCCGCTGTTCGTGGCGCTCGACGGCGTGCTGTCGCTTGGTTTTGGGGTGGGGTTTGGGTGGTGTGGGGTGGGGGTTTGGGGTGGATTTGCGTTGGGGGTTGGGGGCGTGTATTGTTTTCTGAGTCGCCGGGTGCGAAACGGAAAGCCGGAAGGTGTGTACGGTTCGGTAGGCGGCCAAAAATAACTCTTCTTTTCCAATGGCCTTTGTTGGTGTGCTGCTTTTGTGGTGTGCTGTGGGGTGATGTTTTGGGGGGTCTGTTGTTTGAGAACTCAATAGTGTGCCAAGTTTGTTGATACCGATTGTTTTATTGATTGGTTGAAATTTATGCCAGTTCTGTCATGCACCCCCGTGTGTGGTGGGCTGGTTTTCAGCTGGTTTCGAATTTTGTGCAGCCGTGTTCGCCGTTATTTCCGGTGGGTGTGGTTGTGTCTGTTTGATTTGTTTTACTTCAACGGAGAGTTTGATCCTGGCTCAGGATGAACGCTGGCGGCGTGCTTAACACATGCAAGTCGAACGATGATCCCAGCTTGCTGGGGGATTAGTGGCGAACGGGTGAGTAACACGTGAGTAACCTGCCCTTGACTCTGGGATAAGCCTGGGAAACTGGGTCTAATACCGGATATGACTCCTCATCGCATGGTGGGGGGTGGAAAGCTTTTGTGGTTTTGGATGGACTCGCGGCCTATCAGCTTGTTGGTGGGGTAATGGCCTACCAAGGCGACGACGGGTAGCCGGCCTGAGAGGGTGACCGGCCACACTGGGACTGAGACACGGCCCAGACTCCTACGGGAGGCAGCAGTGGGGAATATTGCACAATGGGCGCAAGCCTGATGCAGCGACGCCGCGTGAGGGATGACGGCCTTCGGGTTGTAAACCTCTTTCAGTAGGGAAGAAGCGAAAGTGACGGTACCTGCAGAAGAAGCGCCGGCTAACTACGTGCCAGCAGCCGCGGTAATACGTAGGGCGCAAGCGTTATCCGGAATTATTGGGCGTAAAGAGCTCGTAGGCGGTTTGTCGCGTCTGCTGTGAAAGACCGGGGCTCAACTCCGGTTCTGCAGTGGGTACGGGCAGACTAGAGTGATGTAGGGGAGACTGGAATTCCTGGTGTAGCGGTGAAATGCGCAGATATCAGGAGGAACACCGATGGCGAAGGCAGGTCTCTGGGCATTAACTGACGCTGAGGAGCGAAAGCATGGGGAGCGAACAGGATTAGATACCCTGGTAGTCCATGCCGTAAACGTTGGGCACTAGGTGTGGGGGACATTCCACGTTTTCCGCGCCGTAGCTAACGCATTAAGTGCCCCGCCTGGGGAGTACGGCCGCAAGGCTAAAACTCAAAGGAATTGACGGGGGCCCGCACAAGCGGCGGAGCATGCGGATTAATTCGATGCAACGCGAAGAACCTTACCAAGGCTTGACATGAACCGGTAATACCTGGAAACAGGTGCCCCGCTTGCGGTCGGTTTACAGGTGGTGCATGGTTGTCGTCAGCTCGTGTCGTGAGATGTTGGGTTAAGTCCCGCAACGAGCGCAACCCTCGTTCTATGTTGCCAGCGCGTTATGGCGGGGACTCATAGGAGACTGCCGGGGTCAACTCGGAGGAAGGTGGGGACGACGTCAAATCATCATGCCCCTTATGTCTTGGGCTTCACGCATGCTACAATGGCCGGTACAAAGGGTTGCGATACTGTGAGGTGGAGCTAATCCCAAAAAGCCGGTCTCAGTTCGGATTGGGGTCTGCAACTCGACCCCATGAAGTCGGAGTCGCTAGTAATCGCAGATCAGCAACGCTGCGGTGAATACGTTCCCGGGCCTTGTACACACCGCCCGTCAAGTCACGAAAGTTGGTAACACCCGAAGCCGGTGGCCTAACCCTTGTGGGGGGAGCCGTCGAAGGTGGGACCGGCGATTGGGACTAAGTCGTAACAAGGTAGCCGTACCGGAAGGTGCGGCTGGATCACCTCCTTTCTAAGGAGCTGCTTGCAACTGGTTGCTGTGCCTGCATGGGTGTGGTGGTGGTTGTCAGTGTTGCCCATTGCGCAGGCGTCTGTTCTGCGGTGGGTGCTCATGGGTGGAATATCAACGAATCAAACTTGTTTGGCATGGCCTTTACCGGTTGTGTCCTGGTGCCAGTACGGCGACCTGTGCCTCTTTGGGGTGTGGTGTTGTTTGGAACGTGGCCGGGGCGTGCGGTTTGTGGGGGTTGTGTTTGGCGCACTGTTGGGTCCTGAGGCAACAGGACCTTTTTGCAGCAATGCAGGGGGGCACTTCTGGTGTTTCTTTTGTTCCTGCTTCCGGTACTGCTGGTCACTGTTTTCAGCCCTGTGTGGGTTGTGGTGGGTGGTGGTCTGGTTGATGGGGTTGTTGTTTGAGAACTACATAGTGGACGCGAGCATCTAGAGCACGCACGTGGCTGATCCTTTTGGGGGTTGGTGTGTGTGTTCTTACAGCAATTTCTTATGAATGAACCTGGCCCTTGTGGTCGTGGTTCTCTCGAGTAAGTTTTTGATCTTTGTGTGGTCAAGTTTTTAAGGGCACACGGTGGATGCCTTGGCATTAGGAGCCGAAGAAGGACGTAGGAATCTGCGATAAGCCTGGGGGAGTTGATAACCGAGCGTTGATCCCAGGATGTCCGAATGGGGAAACCCCGCACAACGCTGTCATGGTGATTGTGTGACCCGCATCTGAACACATAGGGTGCGTGGGGGGAACGCGGGGAAGTGAAACATCTCAGTACCCGCAGGAAGAGAAAACAAGAGTGATTCCGTTAGTAGTGGCGAGCGAACGCGGATGAGGCTAAACCGTTCCATGTGTGATAGCCGGCGGGCGTTGCATGGGCGGGGTTGTGGGACTTTCCGTTTTGGTTCTGCCGGACCAATGGGGTGAGAGCATGAGCATAGGTGAACGGTCTTGAAAGGCCGGCCAGAGAGGGTGTGAGCCCCGTAACCGTAATGTTGTGTGCCGCCTGGAGAGGATCCCAAGTAGCACGGGGCCCGAGAAATCCCGTGCGAATCTGTCAGGACCACCTGATAAGCCTAAATACTTCCTAATGACCGATAGCGGACCAGTACCGTGAGGGAAAGGTGAAAAGTACCCCGGGAGGGGAGTGAAACAGTACCTGAAACCGTGTGCTTACAATCCGTCGGAGCCAGTCTGATTCTGGTGACGGCGTGCCTTTTGAAGAATGAGCCTGCGAGTTAGTGTTACGTCGCGAGGTTAACCCGTGTGGGGTAGCCGTAGCGAAAGCGAGTCTGAATAGGGCGAGTGTAGTGGCGTGATCTAGACCCGAAGCGGAGTGATCTACCCATGGCCAGGTTGAAGCGACGGTAAGACGTCGTGGAGGACCGAACCCACTTCAGTTGAAAATGGAGGGGATGAGCTGTGGGTAGGGGTGAAAGGCCAATCAAACTCCGTGATAGCTGGTTCTCCCCGAAATGCATTTAGGTGCAGCGTTGCGTGTTTCTTGCCGGAGGTAGAGCTACTGGATGGCCGATGGGCCCTACAAGGTTACTGACGTCAGCCAAACTCCGAATGCCGGTAAGTGAGAGCGCAGCAGTGAGACTGTGGGGGATAAGCTTCATAGTCGAGAGGGAAACAGCCCAGACCACCAACTAAGGCCCCTAAGCGTGTGCTAAGTGGGAAAGGATGTGGAGTTGCGAAGACAACCAGGAGGTTGGCTTAGAAGCAGCCATCCTTGAAAGAGTGCGTAATAGCTCACTGGTCAAGTGATTCCGCGCCGACAATGTAGCGGGGCTCAAGTACACCGCCGAAGTTGTGGATTTCACACATTGCCCTAGCCTTCGTGGTTCAGGGGTGTGGAGTGGTAGGGGAGCGTCGTGTGGGCAGTGAAGTCGCGGTGGAAACCAGCGGTGGAGCCTACACGAGTGAGAATGCAGGCATGAGTAGCGAAAGACGGGTGAGAAACCCGTCCGCCGAATGATCAAGGGTTCCAGGGTCAAGCTAATCTGCCCTGGGTAAGTCGGGACCTAAGGCGAGGCCGACAGGCGTAGTCGATGGACAACGGGTTGATATTCCCGTACCGGCGAAAAACCGCCCATGCCAAGCGGGGGATACTAACCGCCCGGAGCCTGCCCGCTCACCCTTGTGGTGTTGTGGGTTTTGGCCGAGCGCGGGACCTGATCCCGGGAGGTAAGCGTATTAACAGGTGTGACGCAGGAAGGTAGCCGGGCCGGGCGATGGTTGCCCCGGTCTAAGGATGTAGGGTCAGGGATAGGCAAATCCGTTCCTGTGTGTTTCGAGCACAATCCTGAGATCTGATGGGACTCCCGTTTGGGGGGATCCGGTGATCCTATGCTGCCAAGAAAAGCATCGACGCGAGGTTTTAGCCGCCCGTACCCCAAACCGACACAGGTGATCAGGTAGAGAATACCAAGGCGATCGAGAGAATTATGGTTAAGGAACTCGGCAAAATGCCCCCGTAACTTCGGGAGAAGGGGGGCCTGCCCCGTGATGGAGACTTGCTCTCCGTGAGCGGGTGTGGGCCGCAGAGACCAGGGGGAAGCGACTGTTTACTAAAAACACAGGTCCGTGCGAAGTCGCAAGACGATGTATACGGACTGACTCCTGCCCGGTGCTGGAAGGTTAAGAGGACCGGTTAGCCACTTGTGGCGAAGCTGAGAATTTAAGCCCCAGTAAACGGCGGTGGTAACTATAACCATCCTAAGGTAGCGAAATTCCTTGTCGGGTAAGTTCCGACCTGCACGAATGGAGTAACGACTTCCCCGCTGTCTCAACCATAAACTCGGCGAAATTGCAGTACGAGTAAAGATGCTCGTTACGCGCAGCAGGACGGAAAGACCCCGAGACCTTTACTATAGTTTGGTATTGGTGTTCGGAGTGGCTTGTGTAGGATAGGTGGGAGACGTTGAAACCCGGACGCCAGTTCGGGTGGAGTCATCGTTGAAATACCACTCTGGTCACTTTGGACATCTAACTTCGGCCCGTGATCCGGGTCAGGGACAGTGCCTGATGGGTAGTTTAACTGGGGCGGTTGCCTCCTAAAAAGTAACGGAGGCGCCCAAAGGTTCCCTCAGCCTGGTTGGCAATCAGGTGTCGAGTGTAAGTGCACAAGGGAGCTTGACTGTGAGAGAGACATCTCAAGCAGGGACGAAAGTCGGGACTAGTGATCCGGCGGTACATTGTGGAATGGCCGTCGCTCAACGGATAAAAGGTACCTCGGGGATAACAGGCTGATCTTGCCCAAGAGTCCATATCGACGGCATGGTTTGGCACCTCGATGTCGGCTCGTCGCATCCTGGGGCTGGAGTAGGTCCCAAGGGTTGGGCTGTTCGCCCATTAAAGCGGTACGCGAGCTGGGTTTAGAACGTCGTGAGACAGTTCGGTCCCTATCCGCTGCGCGCGCAGGAAATTTGAGAAGGGCTGTCCTTAGTACGAGAGGACCGGGACGGACGAACCTCTGGTGTGTCAGTTGTACTGCCAAGTGCATCGCTGATTAGCTACGTTCGGATGGGATAACCGCTGAAAGCATCTAAGCGGGAAGCTCGCTTCAAGATGAGATTTCCATACACATTTATGTGTGAGAGGCCCCCAGCCAGACCACTGGGTTGATAGGCCGGATGTGGAAGCGAGGACTAAAGACTCGTGAAGCTGACCGGTACTAATAGGCCAACAACTTACACCACACAACACACTGCACGCGTCCACTATGTGGTTCCCGAACAACAACCCGCTTGTTCCAGGAACAAAAACACAACAAAATAACAACACCACAGTTGTAACCACACTTCCCACCCACCCCACCACGGGGTGCGGACGGGTAACAAAGTTACGGCGGTCATAGCGTGGGGGAAACGCCCGGTCCCATTCCGAACCCGGAAGCTAAGACCCACAGCGCCGATGGTACTGCACCCGGGAGGGTGTGGGAGAGTAGGACACCGCCGGACACACATTAAGAAGAGCCCCGACCACGACGGTCGGGGCTCTTCACATTTAACCATTCACCACGGCCGAGTTGGTGCCGTTATTGCCAGAACTCGCGGAGCTGACCGGCGAGGGCTCTGCCTTGGTCGAACCCGGCTCGGGCTGCGGCCGGTCGCAGGGACAGATCCATGGCATTGACGCCGAACATGTGCTCCGACTCCCCTTCCGGGAACACCGTTTCCACACGGCTGCCGTTGCCCCTTAGTGTGTCTATCTGGGCTGCGAGGTGCATATGCCATTTTGTAGGTGTCCGTGTTTGGCCACCAAAGGGTGACAGCACCAGCACCCGTGCGTGCCCGGCGGCCAGGTCGGCATTCTCAGCGTTGGTTCGGTATCCACCATCGATGTAGCGGCCATTGCCAATGCTGTAAGCGAAGCCACTGGCACAGCTGGCGGCCACGGCGTCCACCAACTCCACGCCGCTGTGACGGTCGAATACCACCGGTTCACCTGTTTGGGCGTCAACTGCGGTGAGAAGCACTGCTCGTTCCGGCCACGACTGTTGGGGCAGCCGGGTTGCGACGGTGGCCCGCCACCGGGCACTGGCACCGTCCATCGCCTCAGCCATGTCGATAGCCGCCGCTCCCATTCTGCGGCGCATATCAGGCATATCCTCGGAAGCATCGATGATCCTGGCCGTTCTGTCCAAGTGGTCCACCACGGGCTTGGCCGAATTCCGTGGGTTGGTGACAGCTGGAGCTCCGGCCCGCTGCGGGACAGGTGCAAGGGCGGCAGCAAATAGTTCCGCCGGCGTCGCACCGGCCAGCTGGGCGGCGGCCGTCGCGCCAGCTGATGTTCCTATGGTGAGGTCGGCCGTGGTTGCATCCAGCCCGGCGTCGAACAGTCCTGCGATCACGCCGATCAGCCATGCGTTGCCTGTGGAACCGCCGCCGCCGAGGACCAATGCCCGCTGCCCCGTGGGGTGGAGCCGGGTGGAAGCGTCGACTCCAGGCGAAGGCTCGTCTGAGCCCGGCCCCTCAGTGACCGTCGTCGATGTGCTGTGCAGAGGTGAAGAAGATGATGAGTTCATGGGAGTCGCCTTTCGCGAAGTGCGTGACGGGCGCTCCCAATGGCGACTAGGTCAGTCGCGAGATCGTGGACTGCAGGGGAGCGCCCACTGTGGATACTGCGTTCATGGGTCTCACCTCCTGCCAAAAGTTCACGATCACCGGAAAAGTATCACTCCGCTGACCCTCTGCGCAATTGTCGCAACGGGTGCCGGTAGGGTCGGCGGAATGAACTGCGGCTCCGTAAGAATGGTCCCCGAAGGAGTGGCGGGCACACATACTGTCCTGCGGATTCTGTTCCCACCCGGGCCCGGCCGCAGGTCGGGATCACCGCCGAAGGGTACGCCAAGGGCGTAAAGCACCCCAAAAAACCCCGAAAATCCGGTGATTTTGGTCAAAAAGGCGCGGAAACACGCGGAATTTGCTGGCCATGCCAGTCCAAGCTGGTAAGTTTTCGAACAGTGGCTTGCTCGCATTCCGCTTGAAAGCTCAAAAACGTATGAGTCCAGGAGGACGTAAATGGCTAAGAACCGTAGTGAACTCGTTGCAGAGGTAGCAGGCAAGGCTGGCACCAGCCAGGCAGCAGTCAACTCCGTGCTCGATGCACTGTTCGAAGTTTTCGAGACTTCTGTCGCCGCCGGCGAAAAGATCACCATCCCGGGCTGGCTCGCAGTTGAGCGCACCGACCGTGCAGCCCGCACCGGCCGTAACCCGCAGACCGGCGAAACCATCCAGATCGCAGCCGGCCACAGCGTCAAGCTGACCGCTGGCTCCAAGCTGAAGGCTGCTGTCGCCAAGAAGAAGTAATAACTCTTCGGCGAATGCCTTGAAGGGACGGCAACCTGATGGTTGCCGTCCCTTTTGCTTTGGGTTAATCCACATAGCGCCGTCCCGATTCGCAGCCCGGCGACAGGTAGCGGACAATGGATAAGTGCCATCAGCAAGAAGTTCCGCAACTGCCCCTTCGCCTGTTCCCAAGCCGGGAGCGCGGGGAGGCACTACAGTCGCGGGGATTTCCCTGCCTTGGCAACTAGCTGGCCTGGCGGCGCTGTTCCTCGCGCTGGCCGCGGCACTCATTTTCTCCGGTGCCTCCGCAGCCCGACAGGTTTCGGACCCAGGCGCCTTGGTCCGGTGGGGCCTTCCGTTCGCCAAGGCCATCCACAACGTCTCGGTGGCCACGGTGGTGGGCGGCTTGATCTTCGCCGTCGGCATCCTGCCCAAGAACCTCGGCGGGTCGCGTTCCCGCGAGAAGGACCTCGACGCACCCGAACATCCCGCCTTCGCCCGGGCCCTCGCCGTTGCCGCCGCAGCGGGTGCGGCGTGGACCCTATCCGCTGTGGCCGTCCTCGTCCTCACCTACGCAGACGTCGCGGGACAGGGGCTCTCCGGCGACGCCGAGTTCACCCGTTCGCTGGTGTACTTCATGACGGACATCGAGACCGGCAAGGCCTGGCTCGCCGTTACCATCATCGCCGCAGTGGTGACTACGGCCCTGTTCGGCGTCCGATCCCTGACCGGTCTTGCCTTCACTCTCCTGCTGGCATTGATTGGCCTTGTTCCCACAGCGTTGATCGGGCACTCTTCAAGCTCAAGCGACCACGAAGGTGCAATCAACTCCTTGGGACTCCACTTGGTGGGGGTCTCCACATGGGTGGGTGGAATCATCATGCTCGCGGTCCTCTCCGGCATCCTTACGGGGTCCCGGAGTAAAGCAACCCCTGACATCACCGAGCAAACCCTCCGGCGTTTCTCGTCCCTTGCCGGCTTCGCCTTTGTCCTGGTGTTTGCCTCGGGTGTTATCAACGCCGCCATCCGGGTGACCAACCCTGCCGACCTGTTCGGCTCCCCGTATGGTCAGCTCATCGTCGCGAAGTCGCTGGCCACGCTGGTGCTGGGTGGCATCGGCTTCATGCATCGGCAGTGGGTCATCCCGCAGCTTGGCAAAAACGGTTCCATGTCTGCCCGCCGCGTGCTGTGGCAGCTGGTTCTGGTTGAGCTGCTGGTCATGGGCGCGACGTCGGGACTTGCCGTGGCGCTCGGACGCTCGGCTCCGCCGCAGCCCACCACTTACGCACCTGATGCATCGCCGTCGTTCATCCTCTCCGGCTACGAGCTCCCACCGGAGCTCACTCCGGAACGCTGGCTGACCGAATGGCGCTTTGACTGGCTGTGGGTGGGAGTGGCGTTGTTCGGCGCGGTTACCTACATCATGGGCATCATCAAGGTCCGCAAGCGTGGAGACAAATGGTCATGGTTCCGGGCCGTAAACTGGCTGATCGGCCTGGTGGTGCTGACGTACATCACCTCGGGCCCGCCCGCCGTGTACGGTCGTGTGCTGTTCTCTGCGCACATGGTGGACCACATGGCACTGACCATGGTGGCACCGATCTTCCTGGTCCTGGGCGCACCCGTGACGCTGGCGCTGCGGGCTCTGCCGTCCAGGGGCGAAGGCGCCCACGGCTCACGGGGCCTCCGCGAATGGTTGCTGCTGTTTGTGCACTCGAGGTTCTCGCAGATCGTGACGCACCCGCTGTTCGCCGCAGCGAATTTCGCGGGATCGATCGTTCTCTTCTACTACTCTGACCTCTTCGGCCTGGCTATGCGTGAGCACGTGGGCCACGAGCTCATGAACGTCCACTTCCTCCTGACGGGCTACATCTTCGTGCTGAGCATGATCGGAAGCGATCCTCTGCCGCGCCGTGCTCCGTACCCGATGCGCCTGCTCCTGCTGCTGGCCACCATGGGCTTCCATGCCTTCTTCGGTGTCGCCATCATGGGTGGAACCGGGCTGCTCGCTGCTGACTACTTCGGGAACCTGGGGCGGGCTTGGGGGCCGTCGGCGATTGGAGACCAGCAATTGGGCGGCGCCGTGGCATGGGGGATCGGCGAGGTTCCCACGCTGCTGGTGGCGATCGGGGTGGCCGTGATGTGGTCCAGGTCGGACGAGCGGGAAACCCGCCGCGTTGATCGTGCCGCTGATAGGAATAACGACGCCGACCTCAGCGCTTACAACGATATGTTTGCCCGGCTCGCCGACCGCGACGCCAAGATGGCGAACCGCACTGCCCAGCCATCCAGGACGGCCCAGGCCGAACGCACCACCGCCGAACGCCCCACCACAGACCCTGCCGGGCAGACTGAAACAAATACCAAGCTGGAAGGACGCTGATGAGCGAAACCGTACGCACCCAACTCCGGGTCCGGGCCTCCGAACTGGAGGGCCGCGGCTGGCTCAACACGGGCGGCAAATCCTTGGACCTCGAGTCCTTGCGGGGCAAGATCGTGCTGCTCGACTTCTGGACTTTCTGCTGCATCAACTGCCTGCACGTCCTGGACGAGTTGCGTCCGCTCGAGGAAAAGTACTCGGACGTCCTGGTGACGGTCGGCGTGCACTCGCCCAAGTTTGAGCACGAGGCAGATCCCGTCGCCCTGGCATCCGCCGTTGAGCGCTACGAAATCCATCACCCGGTCCTCGACGACCCGGAGCTGGCCACCTGGAAGGCGTACACGGCCCGTGCCTGGCCCACCCTGGTGGTCGTCGACCCCGAGGGCTACATCGTGGCCCACCTTTCGGGCGAGGGCCATGCCGACGGCCTGGCTGTCCTGCTGGAAGAACTCGTTGCCGAGCATGAGGCCAAGGGAACCCTCCACCGCGGTAACGGCCCGTACGTGGCTCCCGTGCCGACGTCGGGCACTTTGCGGTTCCCGGGTAAAGCCACGCAGCTGGCCAACGGCAATTACCTTGTGGTGGACTCCGGCCACCACAGGCTCGTGGAACTCCGCCCCGACCTTGAAACCGTAGAGCGCGTCATCGGCTCCGGCACCAAGGGGTACTTGGACGGGCAAGCCGAGATCGCACAGTTCAACGAACCGCAGGGCGTCGCGCTGCTCCCCTCGGAGCTGGCGTGGAAGCTTGGCTACGACGCTGTTGTGGCCGACACCGTCAACCACCGACTCCGCGGTGTGACGCTGAGCTCGGGTTATGTGCAGACGGTTGCGGGCAATGGCGTGCAGCGGCTGCTCGACGCCGGTCCCGCCCGCGTGACGGACACCGGCGCCGGTACGTGGTCTGAACACCACGACGCCGGTCCGGCTGACTTCGCCGCCGACGCGATCGATGTTGGGGCGCTTGGCCTCGGCACCGGGGTGTCCTTGTCCTCGCCGTGGGATGTGGTGTGGAGCGGGAAGCTGCAGCGTGTTGTCATCGCCATGGCTGGTACCCACCAGATCTTCGCCTTTGACCCCCTCAGCAATGAGGTCTCCATCCTGGCCGGTTCCGGGCTTGAAGGCTTGTTGGACGGCAAGGCCGAGGAAGCCTGGTTCGCCCAGTCCTCAGGGTTGGCAATCGACGCCGACGGCAACATCTGGGTCGCTGACTCGGAGACATCGTCGCTGCGTCGCCTGGTGGTCACCGATTCCGGCGTGACCGTCGAAACCGCCGTGGGCAAGGGCCTGTTCGATTTCGGGTTCCGTGACGGCGACGCCGCTGAAGCCCGCCTGCAGCACCCACTCGGCGTTACTGTCCTGCCGGATGGTTCCGTAGCCATCGCCGACACCTACAACGGTGCCGTTCGCCGGTACGACCCCGCCACCAAGTCCGTGTCCACGTTGGCGAGGGGCCTCGCGGAGCCGAGTGACGTCGTCGTGGTCCAGGTTGAAGGCAGCGAGCCGCTGCTTGTAGTGGTGGAATCGAACAAGCACCAGCTGGTCCTGGTACCGATTCCCAAAGAAGCCCAGCAAGTGGATGAAGGTGCGTCGCAGACGCACCGCCCCAAGAGTCCGGTGACCCCCGGCACGTTGGAACTCGCCGTCCGTTTCAAGGCGCCGACCGGCCAGAAGCTGGATGACCGCTGGGGCGACCCCACGCAGTTGAAGATCTCCTCCACCCCGCCGGAACTGCTGGTCTCCGGAGGCGGAACGTCTGTGGGGCTGCTGCGCACCCTGGAGCTGTCCGCTGATGTGCCCGAGGGAATCCTGCACATCACCGCCCGCGCGGCCGCATGCGATGGACCTGAGACTGAAGACGGCGAAATCCCGGACCATGCAGCCTGCCACCTCTACCAGCAGGATTGGGGCATTCCGGTGGTCCTGCAAGCGGACGGTGAGTCCGAGCTGGTGCTGGACCTGCGTGGCATGGACTAAATCAGATTGACCGGGATGGCCCGGGTTGCTCCTTCGGGGGACGGCCCGGGCCATTTTCGTGTCGACCTCGTGTGGCCCAGCCCGCCCGTGTGGCCCAGCCCGCCCGTGTGGCCCAGCCCGCTCGTGTGGCCCAGCCCGCCCGTGTGGCCCAGCCGTGTCGGCGGAAAGCTCAGAAGGTCAGCAGGGGAGTAACCGTCACGGTGTCGCTGCCCACGTCCAACTGGGTGGTGAAGCTGAAGTCGTGCTCCACGTTGAGGTCGTTGACGAACCCGCTGAACAGGTTGATCTCCCTGGCGGTCAGCGTGGCCTTGCCGTTGAGGGGAGCTACCACCCACTTGCCGCCAAAGGGTTCGATGGTGATTTTGGGGTACTCGGTGATGGCCCATTTGATGGTCCCGTCAACGACACGGGCATTGCTGGCGTGGTAGAACGGGCAATCCGGCTGGAGCCGCTGCTGCTCGGTGGCCTGGGCGGCGCAGTTGTCCAGGAACTCCCGGACCTTCCCTGCGACCGCCTCGTTCATGGACTTCGTGGAGCGGGTCTGCAGGTTCAAGGGTGCTTGGCCGCCGTCGCGCGTGGACACAAGGGCTGAGGCGGCAGGGGCTTCGAAGAATGTCCCGTTGAGGCTTGCTTCGTACTTGCCGGGGAAGAACACGGCGAAGGTATTGCGGCCGTTGGGCATGTTCACTGGGACGCCATTGAGGGTGGCTTCGCTGGCGTTGACCACGGTGACTTCAATGGTGGGCAGGGTGGTGGGCACGAACGCCCACTTCGCGAAGAACAACCACTGCGTCCCGGTCCGTTCCATCAGGAACTCGGTGTGGAGCTTACTGCCGTCCAAGGTGTAGTCAACGGGCACTGCGACGCGGTTGCTGCCGCGTGATTCAGGGTTTCCCACCTTGACGTCGGTCATCTTGGAAGCGGCGGTCTGCAGGGCTGTGCCATCGAGCATGGATGCGTTTGAGTTGGGCACTTTGGCGCGGAGGAGACCCAGCGCCTCTTCGCCCTCACCCTTCTGCAGCGCCGCCAAATACTCCTTGACGGGCTGTTGGGGACTGGCCACGGAAGAGCTCACCAGGTTGATGCAGACGATCGCCCCGGCGGCAGCAAGCATCAGACCGAGCAGCCACCCGGCTGCGGTCTTGACGAACGCTTGACTCAACTGCACGCCCTTTACGTTACCTGTCGCGGCAGCGATCACCGTGCATGAAGGCCGCGTTATGACGTATGTCCACCGATTGGAGAAGGCTCGACGGCGGGTGGCAGCAGGCCTTGCCGCCACCCGCCGTCGTGCTTTGGACAGCCAACCAGGACTAGCGGCGCCGCCGTGAGGAGGTGCCGAAGACGCCGCGCAGCAGGTCGCGGCCCAGCTGCGTGCCCATGGACCGGACCATGCTCTTGAGCCCTCCGCCCAGCGCCCCACCAAGGGCGCCGGCGATGTCACCGAACATGCCGTCCTGTTGCTGGGACGATTGCGGAGCGGGAGTTGGCGCCGGCGGCGCCGGGTAGGACTCAGGTGTGGAGGCTGGCCGCGAACTGGGGCGGCCGAGGATTTCCTCCTCGATGCGGCGGGCTTCGGCGTCGATGTCTGCCTGGGAGGAGCCGCCCGAAGCGGGCACTGGTGGCTGCCCCGGTGCAGCATCGCCCGTAGGGACGGCTGCCTGGCCGTTCAACTTCTCGTAGGCGGAAAGGTTGTCCACTGCGGTTCCGTATTTCACCAACAAAGAGGACGCGGCTACGGTGCTGAGAACCAGCTCGTCGGTGCTGGGACCCATCACGGACTCGGGTGCGCGGAGCCGGGTCAGAGCTACGGGCGTGGGCGCGCCTTTCTCGTTCATGACGGTGATGACGGCCTCGCCGATGCCGGCCGAGGTGAGCGTCTCCTCGAGGTCGTAGTCGCTGACCGGGAACGTGGAGACGGTGGCCTTCAGCGACTTGGCATCCTCGGGGGTGAAAGCGCGCAAGGCGTGCTGCACTCGGTTGGCGAGTTGGCCGAGGACATCGGCGGGAACATCCTTGGGGGTCTGGGTGACGAAGAATATGCCCACACCCTTGGAGCGGATGAGCCGCACCGTGGTGGTGATTGCTTCGAGGAAGGCCTTGGACGCGCCGTTGAACAGCAGGTGTGCCTCGTCCAGGAAAAACACGAGTTTGGGTTTGTCCAGGTCGCCGGCTTCGGGGAGGTCCTCGAAGAGATCCGCGAGGAGCCACATGAGGAACGTCGAGAACAGGAGCGGCTTGGTCTGCAGGGTGGGGAGCTCCAGGCAGCTGATCACACCGCGGCCATCCGGGGCTGTGCGGAGGAGCTCTGCGGTATCGAACTCGGGCTCACCGAAGAACTTCTCCATGCCCTGGGCTTCAAGGGTGACCAGCTCACGCAGGATCACCCCTGCGGTGGCTTTGGACAGCCCACCGAGGTTGGCGAGTTCGGCCTTGCCTTCGTCCGAGGTGAGGAACTGGATGACAGCTCGAAGGTCCTTGAGGTCGATGAGCTCCAGGTTGTTCTTGTCGGCGAAGTGGAAGATCAGCTGGAGGCTGGACTCCTGGGTGTCGTTGAGGTCCATGATGCGTGAGAGCAGGATGGGTCCAAAGGAGGTAATAGTGGCGCGGACCGGGATTCCGTGGCCGTCGCCGCCGAGGCTCAGGAACTCGACGGGGAAGTTTTTGGCCTGCCAGTCCTGCCCCAGCGCCGACGTGCGGGCAGTCAACTTCTCACTGCCAGTGGCCGGCGTCGCCAGTCCGGACAGATCACCCTTGATGTCCGCAAGGAAAACCGGAACACCCGCCGTCGAAAGCTGTTCGGCGATCATATGCAGCGTGACCGTCTTGCCGGTACCCGTGGCCCCGGCCACCAGTCCGTGCCGGTTCATCATGGCCAGTGGAAGCCTGACCTGCGCTTCCTTGTGGATCTCGCCGTCAACGATCGCGGCGCCGAGTTCGATGGTGGCACCCTCCAGGGCGTACCCCTGCTGGATGGTGGCGATTTTTTCGGCAGTGGATTTGTTGGCCATGCGCATAGCTTAGCTGTGCACGGCAAGATCCTTGCTGAACGCCAAATGCTTGATTTCCTCGGGGTCTGCGGCGAGGTCGAACAGCGCTTTGTAGCCTGTGGCCAGATACAGGTTCTTGGCCTCCGGCTGGCGCGGGCCAGTGGTGAGGTAGAGCTTCCGGTAGCCCCGCCGTCGGGCCTCATTCTCCAGTTCCGTCAGGACCAAGCGGGCCAGCCCGCGGCGTCGGTGGGCCGAGTGGGTCCAGATCCTTTTGAGCTCGGCTGTGTGGTCGTCATAGCGGCGGAACGCGCCGCCGGCCACGGACTCGCCGTTCTCCTGGATGATGACCAGCGCGCCGTGCGGGGCTTCGAATTCCTCTGCCGGGTACCTGTTCAGTTCCTCGGCTGCGCCCCCGGTGCCGAATAGGTTCCCGTAGCGGGTTTCGTATTCGACGGCGAGCTCGTCCAGGAGCGGACGGACGCGGGGATCGCGCATGGGCAGGCTGAGGACGGTAAGGCCCGACGTCGGTAGGGTTGGGGTGGTGGTCATGTCAGGCCTTTCGTAGGTGGAACCCAAGTAGGTAGCAGTTAATGCCGTTGTGAGGGCTCAAAACGGCATCAACTGCGACTCAGTTGGGCGGGCGGCAGCAACGGTGGACAGGATCCGGCGCGCTAGGGCGTCGTTCTCCCGGAAGGGTGCTGCGTTGGTGTTGGGACGGGCAAACGCCCCTGCGCCCCAGCCGGACGTCCACGGACCCACCGCGAACAAACCCTTCTGAGGAGTACCAACAGGGGAGAGTACCTCGTGATTCCCGGAGACCAGGAGTTTCCCGGTGGAGTGTGCGCCTTCGGAGGTGAGGAGCCGTTGTTCGGTGCCCCATCCGGCGTCGTGCAGGTCGGCCAGTGCGGGATTGGCGGAACGCTCCACGGAAGCGGACGGCAGCCGCGCCTCAATGTACGCGGCGGCGTCCACCACCACGGGGGACTGGAATGAGCCGGCTACGAACCGACCGAGGGAATCATCGGCACGGACCCACATGCCAGGACCGAGGAACTTCAGGAGCCCGGCCCTGTGCAGCGCCAGCATCTCGCGGAGGCGGTGCGACGGCGGTCCGGAGTCCACAAAGCTGAAGAAGCCGTGCCACCATCCGTGGATCGCCTGCTGGGAGCGTGCGTTGAGTCGCTCCTGCGGGACCAGCCGGCCGAGGTCCATGTAGACGAACAACAAAGCCGTAAAGAGGGCGAGGGTCTCGGAATGGTCCGGGCTTGTGCGGAGGTTGAGGTCGTTCTGGATGTACGCGGCAACGGAGCGCTGCACCGTGTCATGGTCGGCGAACGCGCAACCACTGAGCGGGTGGTCCAGTTTCTCGAGGTCCAGGCGCAAGGCAGGATCCGGTATGGAGAAGGCCGCCAGTTCTTCCCGGGCAGTGCTGTACCAATCAACGGCGTCAAAACGCGACTCGAAGCTGGTCCATGTTCCCAGAACCCGCGACGGGTATCCGGTGAACAGTTCCCGATAGTAGGCGTAGCCGGCATCCTTGGCGATCAGCGGCCACAGGTGCGTGCGGAAGTCGAGTTCCTGGTGCTCGGTGAGGAGCCCATCAACGGCCTCTGCGGTGAAGTATCGCGGACGGGCGACCGGCTCGCCGCGGAGAACGGAGGAGATCTTGGAGTGGAACGGCACGCCGCGCCGTGAACCGGCCCAGACCCGGGGTTCGGCGCCGGAGGGCACATAGTCCAGTTCGCCGTCGGGCCTTTCTTCGAAACGGCCGCCGCGGCCCTCGAACAGCAGCACCAGCAGGTCCACAAATGCCAGGCCCATGCCGGAGACGATCACGTCCTGGCCGGCCTGGAGGCCGGAGTAGTCAACGTCCGTGGTGTACGACGGCGGCGCGTGGAACCCGCCGTGCCGTGCAGCGAACTCACTGAGGCGGACGGATTCGGGGTCCGGCAGGGAATCGGTGTGGCCCACCGCGTACACCACGACGTCGGCAAGCACCTCGGCGCCGGACGCCAGCCGCACGCGGTGCGGACCGTCGTCGTGCCCGCCGCCGGACGCAGCTGAGACCGCGGTGGCCGTTTCGCGATGCACCGTCACCGTGACCTCAGGGCCGAGGGTGTTGACGGCCCGGCCGAAGAACCACTCAAGGTACTTGCTCTGGAGTTGCCGGGTGGGAAAGGACTCGGGCGTCAGGGAGCGAAGTTGCGCGAGAAGGTGCGGCTCCAGGGCAGGGACGTCCCGGATGGTGCCGTCCAACACGCCGGCGGCCCAGGTGGAGAGGCCTGGGCCTTCAACAGAGGGCCCATCGCAGGCCACCGAGGCGTCAGTGAACATGGTGACATCGGCGGCGGTGGAGTTGAGCAGCAGGCCGGGATCCTGGTCATATCGCCAGATCCTCCCGGAGCCGGGCTCATGAGGCTCGACGACGTGGATGTGCAGGGGGCCCTGAAACAATGCCGGGCGGTTGGCAGCAAGCCGTTCAAGGACGCCGGCCGTGCGCGGGCCGCCGCCAATGAAGGCGATGGCGGGAACTCGTGACGGCATGGGATCTCCTGAAACGGCAGTGGTTGGTGATGCCCAATCTAAGGACGAAGCAGGCCGCCGGTCGAGGCGGTGGTAACGGCCGTTCACCATGCGTCATGGAGCGTTAAGCCGCGCAAGATCCCGACTCATATGGCGGCTCATGAACGTGATTGTGACGCTGTGCGAACTCCTGCGAAGCCCCGCGAAGTCCAGTGAAGAAGTGCAAATTCCTGCCTTGCTGCCGGGTTTCGCGCGGCCCTAGATTGGCAGCCATCCGATAGGCAACAACCGATATGAAATGAGGTGGCGCATGAGTGCAATCGCACCGCCTGCCACGGCGGACACTGCACCGCCCACCCCGGATTACTCCGAGTACAAGCTGGTTCCGGCCCGGCACCCCTGGCGATGGGTGGGCACCGTGCTGGTTGCCGCCGGCGTCGCCGCCATTGCCTGGTCCCTGGTCACCAACCCCCGCTGGGAGTGGGGCGTGGTGGCCGAGTGGTTCACCGCCCAGTCGGTAGTCAACGGACTCATCGAGACCCTCAAGCTCACGGCCATCTCCGGTGTCCTGGGGTTCGTCCTCGGATTTATCCTTGCCCTCATGCGGCTGTCCGCTTCGCCACTGCTGGTCTCGGTTTCCTGGACGTTCTCCTGGATCTTCCGCTCCACGCCGCTGCTGGTCCAGCTCCTGCTTTGGTACAACCTGGGTTACCTGTACGAAAAGATCAGCCTCGGCATCCCGTTCACGGACGTCCGCTTCTTCGAGGCCCAGACCACCACGCTCATCAGCCAGTTCGCTGCAGCCGTCCTGGGCCTCACCCTGAACCAGGCAGCCTACTCCGCAGAAATCATCCGCGGCGGCATCCTCTCCGTGGACCAGGGCCAGCTGGAAGCTGCCTCGGCCCTGGGCATTCCGGCGTGGAAGCGTTCCACAAGGATCGTGCTGCCCCAAGCGATGCGCGCCATTTTGCCCAATGCGTTCAACGAGATCATCGGCTTGGTCAAGGGCACCTCGATCGTCTACGTCCTGGCCTACTCCGAGCTGTTCTACACGGTCCAAGTCATCTACAACCGGACCCAGCAGGTGCTGCCGCTCCTGCTCGTCGCCACGCTCTGGTACGTGGTGATCACCTCCGTGCTGAGCGTCTTCCAGTACTACATCGAACGCCACTTCTCCAAGGGCGCCCTCAGGACACTGCCGCTCACCCCGTTGCAGAAGGCCCGCAAGTTCTTCACCACCCACGTTGCCGCCACACCCACGAAGGAAACCCGATGACCACCGTCTTCTCTTCCTCCGAAGCGGCTGCCGCCGCGCACCTCGCAGAGGCCAAACTGGCCGAGGAACCGTCAGCTCCCCAAGGTGGTGCTCCCCAAGGTGGTGCTCCCCAGCGGGAACGCACGACGACGGCCCGACCCGCCGCTGCGGATACGAAAGTCACCCGCGGCCAGGTGGACATCACCAACGTCCGGAAGTCCTTCGGCGCCACCGAGGTGCTCAAGGGCGTCTCCTTGTCCGTTCGGCCGGGCGGCGTTGCCGTGATCGTCGGGCCTTCCGGTTCCGGTAAATCCACGCTCCTGCGCACCATCAACCACTTGGAAAAAGTCGACGGCGGTTACATCACCATCGATGGCGAACTGGTGGGTTACGAGGTCCGCGGGAACAAGCTCCACGAACTGCGTGAGAAAGACATCCTCAAGCAGCGCACCAACATCGGCATGGTGTTCCAAAGCTTCAACTTGTTCCCGCACCTCACCGCCCTGGAGAACGTCATTGAAGCGCCCATCGTGGCCCAAAAACGCTCCAAGGCAGAGGCCCGGAAGCGTGGGCTGGAACTGCTGGACCGGGTGGGCCTGAAGGACCGCGCCGATGCTTACCCCCGCCAGCTCTCCGGAGGCCAGCAGCAGCGGGTGGCGATAGCCCGGGCGCTGGCACTTGATCCCAAGATCCTGCTCTTCGACGAGCCCACCTCCGCGCTGGACCCTGAGCTCGTCAACGAGGTCCTGGACGTGATCCGGGAGCTCGCCAAGTCCGGCACAACGCTGATCATCGTGACCCACGAGATGGGCTTTGCCCGGGACGTTGCGGACACCGTGGTCTTCATGGACCAAGGCCAGATCGTCGAGTCCGGCACACCCCAGGACATCTTCGCCAACCCCCGCGAGGAACGCACCCGCAGCTTCTTCTCCAAAGTCATCGAACCAGCTTTCAACATCTAGGAAACCCCATGCTTCGCACCACCCGCGCTTTCGCCGCCACTTCCAAAACCAAGCTTTTGGCACTCGCTGTACTTCCCGCCGTCGTGCTTCCCGTGCTGGCCGGGTGCTCCGATCCCGGGGCATCGGCCGCCAAGCCCGAGTCGGAGGCTGCCAGGAATGGCATCGTCTACAACACCTCTGTCGACCAGAACCGGATCCGTGGCGAGAAAGACGCTGCCGCAGCGGGGGCCGTTCCGGCAGCCATCGCCAAGGACGGGAAACTGACGGTTGCTACCACTGCCGGTTCCATCCCGCTGTCCTTCCACGCCACGGACGATAAGACTCCCATTGGTGTGGAGGTGGACATTGCCCAGCTCGTGGCCGACAAACTGGGGTTGGAACTGGACCTCCAAGTGACGTCGTGGGAGAACTGGCCGCTCAAGACCCAGTCCGGCGACTTCGAAGCGGTGTTCTCCAACGTGGGTATCAACGCGGCCCGCGTGAAGCTGTTCGACTTCTCCACCTACCGTGCCGCGTACATGGGTTTCGAAGCGAAGAAGAGCTCCAACTACGACATCAAGGGCTCGGACGATATTTCCGGCCTGAAGATTTCCGTGGGCTCGGGCACCAACCAGGAGAAGATCCTGCTGGCGTGGAACAAGGAACTCGAAGAAAAGGGCAAGGCGCCGGCGACGCTGCAGTACTACTCCGCGGACGCCGACACCATCCTGGCTTTGTCCTCCGGCCGCACCGACCTGAACCTGGCGCCGTACCCGTCGGTCACCTACCGCGAGAACACCCGTGACGACCTCAAAGTAGTGGGCAAGGTCAATGCCGGCTGGCCGGCTGAAACGCTGGTCGCCGCCACGACGCTCAAGGGCAACGGATTGGCTCCGGCCATTACCGACGCGCTGAACTCCACCATCAAGGACGGCTCGTACGGCAAAGTCCTGGAACGCTGGGGCCTTTCCGAGGAAGCCTTAACGGAATCGAAGACTGTCACTGAAGCAACCTTTGGTGCCGGCAAATGAAGTTCCAGGTCTTGGACATCATTCCCCATGTGAAGAACCCGGTCACAGGGAAAATTGTCTCCACCGCTGACCGCCTGAACCAGGTGGTGGAGACAGCCCGGCGGGCGGAGGAGCTTGGCTATGACAGCTTCTCCGTGGGGGAACGCCACGCGGGCGAGTTCGTGTCGTCCTCTCCGACGACGGTCCTCGCCGCGATTGCCGCCGTCACCAGCCGCATCCGCCTGCAGACCGGTGTCACCGTGCTCTCCGTGCTGGATCCCGTGCGCGTGGCCGAGGACTACGCCACCATCGACCAACTGAGCCGTGGCCGACTGGAACTCGTGATCGGCAAGGGCAACGAGGTGCTCCAGTACCCCTTGTTTGGCCTGTCCCTGGACGAGCAATGGGAACTGCTCGCCGAGAAGTACGCGCTGCTGCGCACGCTGTGGCGCAAGGAAAGCGTCACCTGGTCCGGCCGCTTCAGGCCCGCCCTCACGGAGCCGACCACGACGACGCCACGCCCCTTCGCGGGGTCGCCGCGGATTTGGCACGGCTCGGCTACAACCCTGACCTCCGCTGCGCTCGCCGCCAAGTGGGGAGATCCGCTGTTCACGGCCAACGCTATCCAGCCGCGGGAGAACTACAAGGTCCTGATCGACCACTACCGCGAAGAGTACGAGCGCCACGGACATGATCCCCGGCACCAGTACCTCGGCTCGGGCAGCGGTGCCGGTGGAGTGTTCATCGCGGACACCACGCAGGAAGCTATCCGCCAGTACGGTCCGGTCTACGAAGGCCTGACTGCCGGCCGCAACGTTCCCGGCAACAACTCGCCGTTCCGCGACATCCAGCACGCAGTGGCGGAGGGGCCGGCATTGGTGGGCAGCCCGGAGCAGGTCATCGACAAGATCCTCAGCTACCACTCGCTGTACGGCCACGATCTTCAGTCAATCTCCCTGCCTACTACGCTGCCGTTCGAACAGCAGCTCGAGATCCTGGAACGCTTCGCGCTGGAAGTTATCCCGGCCATCCGGGCGGCGGCACCCAGCACGCTGTGGGCCGCCGGGGATCCCTTCGCGGGCCGACCCGAATTCGCCGGGGCAACCGAAGCCGACGCTGCAGCAACCGTCACAGCCGACCACGCATTGAACAGGAGTGATACCGCACATGTCTACGCACACTGAAACAGCACTCGAATCCTTCGACGAGGAATGGCAGGAGTGGCACGACGCCCACGAGCGGCACCGTGCCCACCCGCATGGCTTCCTCGCCGTGACCCACCTGCACTGGCTCAGCAGCGACGCAACCCGGCTGGAAGGCGCGCCGGGCACCTGGAGCGCGGATGCCGACGTCGTGCGTGTTGTCCTGGAACCGGGCGAAAGCCTGCAGCAGGACGGGGTGGAACTGAACAACGGCACTCCTGTGGAGCTTGGGCCGATCGAGGAACGTGGCGGGATCAACCTGGTCTCGGGCGACACCGTGATCGAGGTTGCCAAGCGCGGCGGCGAGTACATCGTTCGGCCACGGAACCCGTCGAATCCCTTGTTGCAGGAGTACCAGGGCACGCCCGCCTACACACCCAACGCGGCGTTTGCCGTGGCCGGGACGTTCGTACCTTTCGAGGCGCCCCGCCCCACCACCGTGGGTGCCGCCGTCGAGGGTATCCAGCACGTGTACGAAGCTCCCGGTGAGATCCGCTTCAAGCTGGCCGGCGAGGAACTGGCGCTGACCGCGTTCAACGGCCACGCTCCTGGTTCCCTGTCGGTGCTGTTCACGGACCAGACCTCCGGCAAGACCACGTACGCCGCCAACCGCTCCCTGTCCGTGGTCCCGGCCGCTGATGGCTCGGTTGAGCTCGACTTCAATCGGGCCGTGAACCTGCCGTGCGCCTATACCGACCTCGCTACCTGCCCACTCCCGCCGGCTGAAAATCGGCTGACCGTGGCCATCGAAGCCGGCGAAAAGATCCCCTACGAACGTCAGGACCAGAAGTGAGTTCCCCTCAAGACAACAAGACCGGGTTCCTGGCCATTGAACTCGATGGTGCCGGGTACCAGAACCTTGCCCGCGCTGTCCTCGCAGCCGAGTCCGCCGGTTTCCACGCGGCAACCTTCACGGACACTCCGGAAGCCGGACGGACCAACGCCCTGCAGCGCGCAGCCTTTGCCGGCCCCGTCACCCGTACCATCGCCGTGGTCCCCGAGGTGGACACCGTCTACACGGAACCGTTCCACGTCTCCACGCAGCTCGCCAGCCTGGACTACGTATCCGGTGGCCGGGCCGGGTGGATCGTGACCGCCGCCGAGTCGGCCGAGGCCGCTGCCGCCGTCGGACGTTCTTCGGTTGAAGGTGCCGCGCTGGCCCAGGAGGCTGCCGCGTCCATCGAGGTCGGGCGCCGTTTGTGGGACTCCTGGGAGGACGACGCCGTGATCCGCGACGTCGCCACCGGCCGGTACATCGACGTGGACAAGCTGCACTACGCGGATTTCGAAACGCCCTCTGATTTTGCAGGTTCCGGGTATTCCGTGAAGGGCCCCTCCATTATTCCGAGGCCCCTGCAGGGACAGTTGCCGGTGATCGCTGCTGCATCCTTGGTAGGCGATGGTTTGGTTCCGGCCGACGCCGTGGATGCTGTCCTGGTGTCCGCGCCCACGCCCGAACTGCTCGCTGCCGAGGTTCGTGACGTGCGTGCCCGCCTGGGTGCTTCCGTGGCAGTTGTTGCGGAGCTCGACGTCGTCCTGGACTCGCGCGGCGAAGCTGCAGCCTCGCGATCCTTGTCCGATGCGGAAACTGGACGGGCGCGGTTTGTCGGCTCTGCCGAGCGTCTCACCGACCTTCTCGATGCACTGCTCCAGGAGGCCGACGGCGTTCGCCTCCACCCTGATGTTCTGGATGCCGGGTTGGACGAACTGTCACGGCTTGTCCTGCCGGAACTTCGTCGCCGCGGTTCCCTTCGGGCGCCCATCCAGGACGGCACGTTCCGCGACCTGCTGGGCCTCGGACCGGCGGAGAACCGCTATGCAACCACCGCTTCCGGCGCAGGAAAGTAAAGGGAACATCATGACAAGCGACATTTTCCAGCCCAGCGGCCACATCCAGTTCGGCATCTTCTTCCAAGGCGTCAACTCCGGCACTATTTGGAAAGCCGCCGAATCCGGTTCGCAGACCGACTTTGAGTCGTTCCGCCGGATCGTCCAGACCGCCGAGCGCGGCAAGTTCGCCGCGTTCTTCCTGGGCGAAGGACTCCGGCTCCGCGAGCACCTTGGCCGGCCCCACGCCCTGGACGTGGTGGGCCGTCCGGACGCGCAAACCATGCTGGCCGCCTTGGCTGCCGTGACCTCCAACATCGGCTTGGTGGCCACCCAGAACACCACGTACAACGATCCCGCAGACCTCGCGCACCGTTTGGCGTCGCTGGACCTGATCTCCGGCGGCAGGGCTGCTTGGAACATCGTCACCACGGACAACGCCTGGACAGGGGCAAACTTCCGCCGCGGCGGCTACCTGGACCATGCGGACCGTTACAAGCATGCAGAAGCCTTCGTTGAGACTGCCAAGCGAATCTGGGATTCGTGGGAAACACCTTCCGGCCCGGCACGACGCGTTCTTCACGAGGGTCAGCACTACACCGTGGACGTCACCCCGTTGTTGCCCCGCAGCGCCCAGTACCGCCCCGTGCTTTTCCAGGCCGGCGACTCCCCGGACGGCCGTGACTTCGCAGCCCGCCAGGCAGACGTGATCTTCTCCGCGCACCCCAAGTTCGACAACGCCGTGGAATTCCGCCGCGACATCGTTGCCCGCTCCATCGCAGCCGGCCGCGGTGCCAACGCCGTGCAGATCATGCCGGCCAGCGAATTCATCCTCGCAGCCACAGACCAGGAAGCACAGGACAAGAAAGCATGGGTCCGCAGCCTGCAGATCGGCCCGCAGCAGGCTATTGCCTACCTGGAGCAATTCTGGGGCCGCGAGCTCACCTCCTATGATCCCGATGGTCCCCTTCCGGAGATCGATCCCGTCGTGGAAGAAACCTCCGAGACCCGGGGCAGCGGGTTCCACGGCGCCAAGGCCCGGCAGCTCGCCGATCAGTGGAGGGCCGAGGCCAAGGACAAGGGCCTGTCCATCCGCCAGTTCGTCACGTCCAAGACGGCACGCGTCGACGCCACGTTCACCGGCTCCTACACCGCCGTGGCCGACCACCTCGCGGAATACGCACGCGTTGGTGCGGTGGACGGGTTCAACATCTCGCCATGGCTCATCCCCACTGGCCTGGATGACATCGTGAACCACCTGGTGCCCGAGCTCCAGGAACGGGGCGTTTATCCCACGGAATACCGGGGCACCACCCTCCGCGAAAACCTTGGGCTGGAGACCCCGGTGCGCTCCGCTGAGTCGGTGCGGGTCTCATGAGCACGGGCCGCCTGGTGCAGCTCTGCCGGCGCTGGTTTGGCTTCACGCCGGACCAGCACGGCGGAGCGCCCGACGGCGGCGGGCCGGGTGCCGCCGTCGTCGACGGTTCGCGCGGGACTGTCAGCCTGCAGCTGACGGTGTTGGGGCAACCGCTTTAGAGCAGTTCCTTGAAGACGTTCCAACCCCGGCCGATAGGCCCGTAAGGGCCGTACAGCGCTGTGTTTGATGCGCCCGTAATGTAACTGAGAAGGCTGCCGTCGGCGTCAACGGCAGAGAGCTCGTTGTATTTCGAGTGGCCGGAACTGCCGAGCCCGGCCACGTCGGAGAACGCCGCCCACCCGACGCCGACGTGTGCAGGCTCCTCCCAGCCACCCTCGCCGTCGGAGGGGTACTGGTGCAGGTCGCCATGCTGGTCGCGTCCGAAAATATCCACGGCACCGTCGGCGTTCATGTCGCCACCGGTGATGATCTTGTTCATGACCTGCCAGCCCCAGCCCACCTGCTCCGGGTCGAGCCAGCCGCCCTCGCCGTCGCCGGGGTAAAGGAAAAGCCCGCCCGCGGCGTCGCGTGCCAGCACATCGTTGGTGCCGTCGCCGTTGAAGTCGCCCGGACCGACAATGGTGTTGAAGACGTTCCAGCCCTGGCCAACTTGCTCGCGGTCGAGCCAGCCGCCCTCGCCGTCGCCGGGGTAGAGGAACAGGTTGCCCGCCGCGTCCCTGCCGAGGAGATCATTGAAGCCGTCCCCGTCGAAGTCTCCGGGGGAGAAGACGATATTGAAGACGTTCCACCCTTGGCCTACCTGCTGGGGCTCGTCCCACGAACCCCAGTACGCAGGACAGGGTCCCTCGCAGGCGCCCTTGTAATAGGTATATGTCCGCGGGTACAGGATGAGCCGGCCGTCGTTGGTCCGGGCGAGCGGTTCAAAGTTGCCCCGTCCGGTCCAGCCCATCGCCCGGCTGGATGCCTTGATGGGCAGGGACTCCGCGCTCAGTTGCGTGCCGGTGGGGCAGCCCTGGCTCCCCGGTGTCAGAGGGTGCACCCGCATCGAAATTCGGCTGCCCTGGTCCTTCGGGAGGATCCGCAAGGTTTCCCCTTGCCGTTCCTCGGGGAGCGCCTCGCCGTCGCGCAACCACTCCAAAGTAATGGCGTCGCCCGAGCCGTCCGCATCCCTGCAGCCCCAATAGCTGTAGTCGTACTGTCGGCGCAGTTCGGCACCCACGTACGCGGCGCCGTCGATGATGGGCGTTGGTTGGTTGTCCGCAGTGGCTGGCGGTGCGCCGGTAGCCAAGAGCCCGGTAGCCAAGAGCCCGGCCGCCAGGGCCATTGCTGAAAGCGTTGAAAACCGCTTGGTGCGCGCTCGAACGTTCCCCATGATGTTCCCCCCGGAAGCCGGCATTGATGTTTGTGCTGACGTTACCGCACAGGCGGCTGGCAGTCAGGAAGCGCTGGGGTTTGGGGCCACCATGAACACATCGATCGGGTCCTCGGACTCCAGCACAAAGCCATGCCGCTCATATAAGTGGCGGGCGGCGCTGCCTTGAAGCACGTTCAAACGGAACGGGCGTTCGTCAACGGAACCCGCCAAGACGTGTCGGAGCACGGCACCGCCCAGGCCCCTGCCTTGATGGGTCGGGGCAACGTAGAAGTGCTCAATCCACCGCGCGTCCGGCTCGGGACGAACGGCAATGACACCGGCATCCACGCCGTCGGTATGGATGATGTACGTGTACTCCGGCTGGAAACCGTTCAGGAAGCGCTCGCGGACGCGGATGGGATCGAATCGCTGCAACCGTTCCAGGTCAGGGCGCATCACCACGGCCCTGAGTTCCGCGATCCAGGCAGCGTCGGAGGCAACGGCAGGGCGGAGGGCAAAATCGGCAGGCATGGATCCAGCCTATGCTGCACAGTCGGTCAGGACGTCTTCGCAAACCATAGGATGAAACGGACGGAAAGGTGCAGCCACGATGGTCACACGCGAAGAAGTAGAAGCAGCGTACTCACGGACAGCGGGTTGGGTCCGCCACACACCCCTTGCCGAGAGCGGCGACCAGGAGCCGTACCACCTGTGGTTCAAGTGCGAATACATGCAGCACACGGGTTCGTTCAAGGCACGTGGCGCGTTCAACCGGCTCCTCACGGCGAAGGAGAACGGCGAGCTGGACCCTGAAGTGGGCGTCGTGGTGGCTTCCGGTGGCAACGCGGGCCTGGCCAACGCCTATGCCGCAGCCAAGCTGGGAGTCCCCGCCACCGTCTTTGTTCCCGAGTCTGCCCCGGCAAACAAGGTCCATAAGCTCTACGCCATTGGTGCCACCGTGGTCCAGGGTGGCGCCGAGTACGCCGAGGCCTACGCGGCCGCAGTACGGTTCGCCGAGGAGAAGGGCGCGGTCTACTGCCACGCCTACGACCAGCCGGAGATCGTGGCGGGCGCCGGCGGGGTAGGGCTTGAGCTGCTGGATGAACTGCCCGACGTCGACACCATCCTCGTTGCTGTTGGCGGCGGCGGCCTGATGGGCGGCATCGCGGCGGCGGCAGAGGGCAGGGCGCGTGTTGTGGGCGTCGAACCGGAAACGGTTCCCACCCTGCACACCGCGCTGGCCCAAGGCGAACCAGTGGATGTGGCGGTCTCCGGGATCGCGGCCGATTCCCTCGGCGCCCGCCGGATCGGCGAGATTGGCTTCGGAGTCGCCCGCCGCACGGGTGTCCAGAGCGTGCTGGTCACGGATGAGGACATCGTCCAGGCGCGCCGTGCCCTCTGGGAGAAGCACCGGATCGTCGTGGAACACGGTGCTGCCGCAGCGTACGCGGCGTTGCTGTCCGGCGCCTACACTCCACGGGCGGGCGAAACCGTGGCAGTGATCCTCTGCGGGGCCAACACGGACCCCGCCCACTTCTAACCGCACCCAAGTAAGTCGCAGCAGATGCCCTCCTGAGGGTTCAAAAGGGCATCTGCTGCTACTCAGTCGGGTCAGCGGTTCCTACTTCTTGGGCAGGCCTGCCGGATTCAGCTCGGACGCGGGAATGGCCTCGGAAGAGAGACCCCAACGGTCCAGGATCTTTCCGTAGTTGCCGTCCTTGATCAGGGTATTGAGCGCAGCCTGGGCGGCCACGGCCAAGCCGTTGCCCTTCTGGGTGGTGAACGCGATCTCGGCCTTCAGCGGCCAGCCACCTTCCAGCGTGCCCACCTCCTTGGTCTTGCCATCCTTGGCCGCCTTGTAAGCGGCCGAAGCGTTTGGCCCGAACGTGAGGTCCGCGCGGCCTGACTGGAGGGCGAGCTGGGAGGCGGAGTCGTCGTCGTAATACTGGAACTCAACCGGCTTCAAGCCGTTCTTCTTGTTCTCCTCGTCCCAGCGCACCAGGATGGCTTCCTGGTTGGTGCCCGAGCCGACGATGATGCGTTTGCCGGCCACGTCCTTCGCTTCCTTGATGCTTGAAATGTCCGAGTCCGTCTTGGCGTAGAAACCCAGAAGGTCGTTGCGGTACGTGGCGAAGTCGAACTTCTCCTTGCGTGCTTCGGTGACTGTCACGTTGGACAGGACGGCCTCGTACTTGCCTGATTCGACGCCCAACGGCCAGTCAGCCCACGCCACCGGCAGCACCTCGACCTGCAGTCCCAGGCTCTCGCCCACAGCATAGGCAATATCCACTTCGCTGCCGATGAGGGTCTTGTTATCCGTAGCGAAGGTGCTCAGCGGGGGAGTGCCGCCGGTGGTGACCACTGTGAGCTTGCCGTCGGCTTTGATGGCGTCCGGAACCAGTGCGGCCGCCGCGGAGTCCACGCTCACCTTGATGCGGTCCTGCTGCGGGGTCAGATTGAATTCCTTGGTGCTTGATGAGGCGTTCGCGCTTGCCGACCCTTGTGGAGCGGACGCGTTGGTTGCCGCTGTCGCCCCAGGATCGGAGCAGGCCGCGAGCCCCAACAGGGCGGTAGCGGCCAGCGCCGCGGTCACGCCGGATTTGGCTGCGAAACGTGCCATTTGTTCTCCTTGGATTGCCCGAATCGGGAAGTCTGATGCGTACTTGTGGCTGCAACTATCCGGCAGCCCGCTGATACAGGTCAAAGCCCCCTGAAACGCTGGGATACAGGGGTTCACGGCGGTTAATCGGGCGTACAACGGGGTCACAAAACTGCCCCGGGACCTTCGGAAAACCGAGCGCGACGCAACTCACAGAAATAAGCCGGGTGCCGCCGTCGTTGTCGCTAGAGTGCCCGGCAACCAACAGTGCGGGCACCGCAAACGTACCGAAAGGCCTTCCCGTGACTGTTCCTCTTTCCATCCTCGACCTGGCAACCATCGGCAAGGGCCAGACGGTGGCGGAAAGCCTCGCGGGCAGCGTGGCCATGGCGCAGAAGGCCGAAGAGCTGGGCTACCGCCGCGTTTGGTATGCGGAGCACCACAACATGTCCGCCATTGCCTCCTCGGCTACCAGCGTGCTGATTGCGCACGTCGCCGCGCACACCAACACCATCCGCCTCGGGGCAGGTGGCGTCATGCTGCCCAACCACTCGCCGCTGACCATCGCGGAGCAATTCGGCACACTCGAGACCCTGCACCCGGGACGAATCGACCTCGGGCTGGGACGCGCGCCCGGCAGTGACCAGAACACCATGCGCGCCTTGCGTCGCGACCACACGTCCTCGGACAGGTTCCCGCAGGACGTCCTGGAACTTCAGGGCTACCTCACCGGACCCACCCGCATCCAGGGTGTCGAAGCGACGCCGGGCAAGGGCACCAACGTGCCGCTCTACATCCTGGGATCCTCGCTGTTCGGAGCCCAGCTGGCCGCCCAGTTGGGCCTTCCCTATGCCTTTGCTTCACATTTCGCGCCGGCAGCCCTGCAGGACGCTGTTGCGGTCTACCGACGCGAATTCAAGCCGTCCGAGCAGTTGTCGGAGCCGCACGTCATCGCGGGCGTGAACGTCACAGCGGCGGACTCCAATGCCGAGGCACAAGCCATCCACCTCGCCGTGAAGCGCGCCCGGGTGTCCCTGTTCTTCGGCGGCGGACGCGAGTTCACCGATGACGAGGCCGACATGGTGCTCGACTCGCCGCAAGGCCAGCACATCGCCCAGATGATGAAGTTCTCCGCTGTAGGAACCAAGGATGTGGTGCGTGACTACCTTGATGAGTTCGCGGCGTTCGCCGATGCCGACGAGCTGATCGTGGCGCACCAGAGCATCGGAACCGAAGAACGCCTGCGGTCCGTGGAGCTCGTGGCCGAGGTCGCAGGACTGGTTCCTGCGTAACCCTGCATAAATCCAAGGAATAGCTTTACGCATTTGCAATCTACTAGGTAGTCAAGCGAAACCGTCCGGGCGGAGACTGTAGCTATCCGCTTCGGAAGGATTCGCCATGCCTACGCATTTGAACCAATCAGTCGCCGACTCCGCGCTGCTGATGAAATCGCTCCCGCTTGGCCTTCTCCGGACAGTGCTCCAGTCCGACGCGGAGAACGGCATTACCCCGCAGTTGTTCGCGGAGCTCAGGGTCCTCGCCCGGGTCCCTGGTTTGTTGGTGGCCTGCAACTATGGCGGCACCCTGTGTTCGGCGGAGGGCGTTTCCACAGAGACCTTGCCCCTGGACAGTGCCGCCGTTGCCCTCCGGGCGCTCGCCGCCCTACCCAACACCCACACCGCCATCATTTCCGGGCGGTCCCTCAGGGATCTGGCCGCAGTGTCGCGGCTGCCGGCCGAGGTGCACTTGGTGGGCTCCCACGGGGTTGAGTTCGACATGGGCTACGCCTACACGCTCTCGCTTGCCACGGAACAACTGCTCCAGCAGGCGGCCACCGCACTGACGGAAGCCGTCGGTTTCGAAAAAGGCATCAGCATTGTCCGCAAACCAGTGGGCGTCGCGGTGCATACCCGGCCGGCGACCCCTGAAGTAGTGGACCGGGTGATTTTCGCTTCGCAGAAGATCGCCATCGAGTTTGGTCTGTACTTCATCATTGACGGAACGGTCCTGGACCTGACCGTCGAAGAACCAGCCAAGGGACAAGCCCTGGAACAGCTCCGGTCGAGGCTTGGGGTCAGCGCTGCGCTGTACGCGGGAGACGCCGAGAGCGATGAAAAGGCGCTCGCCACCCTGCGCGGCCCGGACCTTGGGTTGCATGTCGGCGCGGGGGATACGACGGCGGCACACACCATTCCGGACCCGGAGTCCTTTGCGCGTGTGCTGGCTTTGTTGTTCGAACTACGGCGGGCGTGGCTGTTCGGCGAGGACGCAGTAGGCCTGGAACGACATTCGATGATCGGCAACGGAAGTTCCACGGCCCTGCTCACTCCGGATGCAAAAGTCTGCTGGATGAGCCACCCTTTGCCCGATTCCGGATCCCTGTTTGCGCACATCCTGGGCGGCGACCCCGCCGGCCACTTCAGTATTGAGCCGGTGAAGCCCTCGCAGGTGCTGGCGCAGCGCTACGTGGATAACACCATGATCGTCGAAACCCGCTGGGCGGATGTCACGGTGACCGATTATCTTGAGCCCGCACCGGAGGGCATCACCAGTCTGGTTCGCGTCCTGTCCGGGACGGGTGATGCGCGCGTCGTGTTCGCACCACGGCCCGACTACGCCAATGCGCCTTTCAATATGGAGATCCGCGGCGATGAGGTCCACATCATCGGCACCTCGGATCCGATCATTCTTTCGGCGCCGGGCGTTGATTTCACCATCACCAGCGACGGAAAGTATGCGACGGCGACAGCCCAGGTCGCCCTTCAGTCCGGGCCCGTGGTCCTGAATCTGCGCTGCGGTGACACTGAACCGCCACCCCCGGACCCGACCGGCGAACCCCAGCGGCGTGCCGCCGTCGGGCAGGTATCGCGGGAGTGGGTCAAGGCCCTGCAACTGCCAACCATCAAAACGTCGCTGGTGCGGCGCTCGGCGCTGGTGCTCAAGTCGCTCGTCCACGAGCCCACGGGCGCGGTACTGGCCGCGCCCACCACGTCCCTGCCCGAGGGCATCGGCGGAACAAGGAACTGGGACTACCGGTATTGCTGGCTCCGGGACGGGTCCATGACGGTGAACTCGTTGGTGTCTTTGGGATCCACGGAAGAAGCTGACGGTTTCCTCAGCTGGCTGGGGCGCATCCTGGAGAACGCTCCCGGCCCCGAATGGCTGCACCCCTTGTATTCGGTGACAGGGTCACCGCTGTCCACTGAAGCCATCGTGGAGAGCCTGCCAGGTTATGCAGGATCGCGCCCGGTGCGGATCGGCAACGCCGCGGACCACCAAGTGCAGTTGGACGTGTTTGGGCCAATCGCCGAGCTCATCCACGATCTTGCGGAGCGGCGCGGCTTTTTGCCGGACGAACACTGGTACCTCATGGAGCAGATGGCTCACGCCGTGCTTGCCCGCTGGCATGAGCCGGACCACGGGATCTGGGAAGCCCGCCGACCGCCGCGGCACCACGTGTACACCAAGGTCATGTGTTGGGTGACGCTGGATCGTGCCCTCCGGACTGCGGCCCTGCATGGGCGGGTGGCGCATGCTGACTGGGCGCCCAATGCCCAAACCATCCGGGAGGAAGTTCTCCGGGAGGGGTGGGACGAGTCCGCCGCTTCCTACAGCGTTGCCTACGACAGCCCGGACCTTGACGCCGCGGTCCTGCACATCGGTTTGTCCGGCCTGTTGGACGCCCAGGACCAGCGGTTCCTGGACACCGTTACTGCCGTTGAGCGCGAGTTGCGTGTGGGGCCCACGGTTTTCCGTTACAGGTACGACGACGGCCTGCCGGGTTTGGAGGGCGGCTTCCACATCTGCACCACCTGGCTGATCGAGGCATACCTCGCTGTTGGCCGCCTGGACGATGCCCTGGAGCTGTTCAACCAGTTGGTGGCACTGTTTGGCCCCACAGGCCTCCTGCCGGAAGAGTACGATCCCGGAACGGAGACGCACCTGGGCAACCATCCGCAGGCCTACTCGCACCTGGGCTTCATACGCTGTGCGCAACTCCTGGACCATTACCTGGCCAGCGCAGACGTGGAGTAAGCCCTTCCTTGGGTAAGGCAGCGCTACGCGAGCAGCAGCGCCACGGCGATCATTGCAGGCACGGCCACGATAGTGGTTATCAGCACGGTGTCCTTGGCCACGGTGATTCCTGCCTGGTACCGGTTGGCCGCAACGAACACATTCTGGGCCGTCGGCAGCGCGGACGTGACCACCACGGCGAACAGCGCATGCCCGTCCATCCCCAGGGCAAAACGGGCGAACAGGTAGGCGATCAACGGGTGCACAACCAGTTTGAAGCCGCTCGCCAGCAACGTATCCACCCTGCGTCCAGCGGATTTTTGCAGCGGCCTGGATCCATTGAGGCTCATGCCGAAAGCCATCAGCATGGCCGGAATCGCCGCTCCGCCGATCAGGTGGATGGGCTCCAGGATCAGCGTTGGCACCTGGAATCCGGTACCGGCCACCAGCAGGCCGAGTGCCGAGCCCACGATCATGGGATTCTTCACGATCATCAGCAGGAAGCGCAGTGGAGTGGTGCGGTGTGTGCTGGTGCTGGCATCGAGGGCCATCAGGTACATGGGTGTGAAGAAGGCCAGTTGGAAGATCAGCAACGGAGCCACATAGCTCGCGTCACCCAGCACAAACACCGCAATGGGGATGCCGAGGTTCGCGGAGTTGGCCAGGGACGAGCTCATGGACGACATGAGGGCTTCCGGCATGGCGCGCTTCAGCCAAAACTTCACGATCAGGAAGAACAAAAGGCCGGTGATGATGGCGCCCACAGCGGTGACCAGGAGAGGCGCTGCGAAGACATCGTGCAGCTTGGCCTTGCTCAACGTCTCGAACAGGAGCGCCGGGCTTGCTACGAAAAAGGTCAGAGAGCTCAGGACGGACCGGGCGTTCTCGCCGAGGATCTCCCGACGCCCCACGAACATGCCCACCAGGATGATGGCCCAGACAACGAAGAACCCCGACAGGACGCCAATCATGACAGCGTGCGGGTGGGGTTTCGTAGGATCACGAACACCAGCCTAGCCAACGCTGCCACGCGAGTAAGCGTTTTCTCGCCAGAGTTCCGGCATGCGGACACTGGAGTTTTTGTACAGCTAATGACCTTATAGGGCCGTCTTAGCGGCATTAACTGTACAAAAACGCGTTCGTTGCTGTGGAGACTTAGCTGAGGTGCGCTGCGTTACTCAGCGCGTGCGGCGGGCGCATGAGCCCGGGGGTATGGCCTTCGGCGGGGTCGTTGCCGAGCTGCAGGATCTTGTTGTCCTTGCCCACGTGGACCACCCTGGGCTCGTAGCTCCGGGCCTCCTCGGTGGTCATCTCCGCGTAGGTGATGAGGATGACGGTGTCGCCAACATGGACCATGTGGGCAGCCGCTCCGTTGATCCCTATCACGCCGGAACCGCGCTCGCCGGCGATGGTGTAGGTCTCCAGCCGGGCGCCGTTGGTGACGTCCACAATGGAGACGAGTTCGCCGGGAAGGATATCGGCCGCGTCCAGGAGGTCCAGGTCGACAGTGACCGAACCGACGTAGTGGAGGTCGGCGTGGGTCACCGTTGCGCGGTGGATCTTGGACTTGAACATTGTGCGGATCATAATGCGATCAGTTTAGCGCGGCACCCTCATCCAGCGCTGTGACGTACAAGACGTTCGCGGGACGTCGGCGGGCGTCGCTCGCCTTGGCGGAGTCAGCTTCCAGGCAGCCCCGCCCATTTGATCCAATCCGTCGGTTGCGTGGAAGGTTTGCCCAGGAAGTAGCCCTGGGCCGCCGACATGCCCAATTCCGTAATGACCTGAAGCTCCGCCGCTGTCTCCACGCCTTCGGCTGTCACCGATGCGCCGACCTCCGTGGCAAAGCTGACCATGGAAGCAGCGAGGGCACGGTTGGATGCTTGGCGATCAATCCCTTTGATGATGCTGCGGTCCACCTTGATCACTTCCGGGTCAAGCTTCATGATGTGCCTCATGGAGGCGAACCCGGCGCCGGCATCATCGACCACCAGGTGGACGCCCTTGGCGCGCAGGGGTGCCACGGCTGCGGCCAGTTGCTCGTAGTCGAGCACTTCCTGCCGCTCAGTGAGCTCCAAACTGAGCCTGTCCGGGTTGATCGCTGCGCCAGCGAGTGCGTCCTGGATCCGCTGGTCGAGGCAGGCGCTGGGAGACAAATTAACGGCCAAACTGAACTCGCCGGGCAATTTGGTGGCGGTGTGAAGAGCTGTTCTCAGGGCCAACAGCTCCAGGTCTATTCCCAGCCCCACGGTTTCAGCTCTGGTGAACCAGGCTTCGGGGGACGTCGTGGCCGCATCAGGAAAGCGGGATAGTGCCTCGACCCCCAAGGTCCGCCCGGTCTTGATGCACAGAAGTGGTTGAAAAGCGGTGACAAGTGCCTGCGAGGATATGACGCCCAGGACAAGGGAGCGTTCAGCGTCCAGAGCTGTGCCGCCGGTTGCGGTGCTCGGACGGGCCAGGCCTTCGAATCCGATCGCCAAGCCCGAATCGTCATAGACCGTGTGCCCGCTGACGTCCATGACAACCCGGGTGCCGTCCCGGTGCCTGCAAGCCAACGTCACGCCGTCGAAGTACGATTCGGCACCGTTATCGGCGTCGGGACGCCACACCGAGGCAAGGTCCCGAGGATCCAGGACGAGGCTGATGGGGCTTCCCGTGAGTTCTTCCGGGGTATATCCAGTCAGTTGTTGGCACATTGGACTGGAGTGGGTGATGATGCCCGCTGCGTCCACCGCCCAGAGCCACTCCTTGCTGGTCACCATCATGGTCCGGGAGCCTGGTTCGGAAGCGTTTCGAGGTGGTTCGCTGGACCTCTTCTTCGGCAGCTTCTTCGTCACCGCACGAACGAGCAAGAACAGAAGTACTACTGCCGACATGACTATCAGCGGGTCAAGCAGCCACAGTTGCGGAAGTGACTGCCTGCTCGGTTCCCTGTTAAACCACGACGGGACGCGCACCATTAGTACCAGGAGCACGTTGACCAGGGCGGCGGCAGCCAACCACGCCCATACCGGCACTTTCCTGAACAACATCAGGCGCCCGGAGTCTTATGCCGACCCAGAGGCGATTGGGTGGAATGTGCCGTGCTGGCCACCTTCAGGCAGTGTTTTCTCCTGCAACGAATCTGTCCCCCTTCGTGTGGCCCTCCCGGACTGTCGGCATCAGGCCATGATTCCTCAGCGTACTTCCATCGGCCTCCTGTTCCCTAGGACATGCCGGACTCCTGTGGCACCAGTTCCCTGGAGCTCTGGTACCGCACCAGATCCGTTCCTGCAGCCACGAGTTCGCGCAGCTCAACCAGCCCTCCGGTCACCACTCCAGCGGCCCGTGCCTGGACCAGGACATTGCCCTGGGCTGTCGCCTCAACGGGTCCGGCGATCACGGGTTTGCCAGTGGCATCGGCGGTGAGCTGGCACAGGAGCCGGTTCTGCGAACCGCCACCGACAATGTGCACTACGCCGGTAGCGCGGCCGGTGAGCCGCTCGGCATCGGCCAAGGTCCGTGCATACCCGGCCGCGAGGCTGTCCATGATGCAACGCACGACGGCGGCGGGCCGGTCCGGGAGCACCGCGCCAGTGTTGCGCACGGCTGAGCGGATCCGGTCCGGCATGTTGTCCGGTGCCGTGAAGCTGGGGTCGTCGGCGTTGATCTGAGGTCCGCCGGCAGGAAGTGCTGCCGCCGAGTCGAGCAGTGCCGTGAGTGCTTGCGTGTAGCCTTCAGCGGCCCACGCACGTTGGCACTCGCTGAGCAACCAGAGGCCACCGACATTGCGGAGGTACCGGACGGTTCCGTCCACGCCGCGTTCGTTGGTGAAGTTGGCCTGTCGGCTCGCTTCGCTGAGCACCGGGCGGGAGAGCTCCACGCCTACCAAGGACCAGGTGCCGGAGGAGATATACGCGAAATCCTGGTCCTCTGCGGGGACTGCGGCAACGGCTGATGCGGTGTCGTGCGAACCCACGGCAACCACGGTGGTGTCCGCCGGGAGGCCCGTCAGTTCAAGGATTCCCGGCAGCAGCGTTCCGACGGTTTCGCCGGGCTGGATGAGCGGCGGGAAGAGGTTCCGGGGCAAGCCGAGGGCATCAAGGAACTCGACGGCCCATTCACCGGCAACAGCGTCGAACAGCCCGGTAGTGGAGGCGTTCGTGGCCTCGGTCCGGCGTTCACCCGTCAGCAGGAACGCGATCAGGTCCGGGATCAGGAGAGCCTGCAGCCCGTCCAGGGTGGGCTCCGCTGCGAGCTGGTAGAGGGTGTTGAACTGCAAAAACTGCAGGCCGGTGGTGGCATACAGCCTCTCCGGGGGAATTGCTGCATGCACGCGCTGCACCGTCGCCCGGCTGCGCTCGTCCCGGTAGCTGAACGGAACCGAGGTGAGGTCGCCGGCGTCGTTCACCAATCCGTAGTCCACGGCCCAGGTGTCGATGCCGATGCTGGCGATGCGCTCGCCGTTCGTGGCCGCCACGGAAGCTGCCGCAGCCAAACCCTTGAGTACCTCGGCGAAGAGGGCGTTGAAGTCCCAGCGGAGGCCGCCGTCGAGCTCCACCACCCCGTTGGGGAAGCGGTGGATCGTCTCGAGCGACACACCGGATACCGAGGAGGCGCGGCCCAGCATCACGCGGCCGGAGGAGGCCCCGATGTCGATGGCGGCGAACACGGCGTTGCGGCCTGCGGGAGCGGACACCGCCCCGGCGTGTGCCGGGACGGTGCTCGCGATGGTTCCGTTGGTCACTGTCGGTCCTAGCGGAGGAATGCTGCCGCGACGCCGGCGTCCACGGGGATGTGGAGGCCAGTGGTGTGCGATAGCTCGTTGCTGGTGAGCACGGCGGCGGCGTTGGCCACGTGTTCCGGGAGGACTTCGCGCTTGAGGAGCGTGCGCTGGGCGTAGTACTTGCCCAGTTCCTGCTCGTCCACGCCGTACACGGCGGCACGCTTGGCGCCCCAGCCGCCGGCGAAGATGCCGGAGCCGCGGACCACGCCGTCGGGGTTGATGCCGTTGACGCGGACACCGTATTCGCCCAGTTCAGCGGCGAGGAGGCGGACCTGGTGCGCTTGGTCAGCCTTGGTGGCGGAGTACGCGATGTTGTTCGGGCCGGCGAACACAGAGTTCTTGGAGGAGATGTAGATGATGTCCCCGCCCAGGCCCTGATCGATCATGACCTTGGCCGCGGCCTTGGACACCAGGAACGAGCCCTTGGCCATGACGTTGTGCTGGAGGTCCCAGTCCTTCTCGGTGGTTTCCAGCAACGGCTTGGAGATGGACAGGCCGGCGTTGTTGACCACCAGGTCCAGGCCGCCGAACGCGAGCACGGCTTCCTGGATGGCAGCGGCGATCTGGGCTTCGTCGGTCACGTCCGCCTGGACGCCGATGGCGACGTCGGAGCCGCCCAGTTCCTCGGCGACCTTTTGGGCGTTCTCAAGGTTCAGGTCGGCAATGACGACGCACGCGCCGTCGGACGCCAAACGGGTGGCGATCGCCTTGCCAATGCCCGACGCCGCACCGGTCACCAGTGCGATGCGGGTGGCGTGGGACTTGGGCTTGGGCATCCGGGCGAGCTTGGCTTCTTCCAGCGCCCAGTACTCGATGCGGAACTTCTCGGATTCCTCGATGGGGGCGTAGGTGGAGATGGCCTCGGCGCCGCGCATCACGTTGATGGCGTTGAGGTAGAACTCGCCGGCCACGCGTGCGGTCTGCTTGTCCTTGCCGAAGGAGAACATGCCCACGCCCGGGATCAGCACGATGGCAGGGTCCGCGCCGCGCAGGGTCGGGCTGTTCTCGTCTGCATGGCGGTCGTAGTACGCCTGGTAGTCCTCGCGGTAGGCGGCGTGCAGTTCCTTCAACCGGGCCACGGAGTCTTCGATCGAGGCGTCAGCCGGCAGGTCCAGGACCAGCGGCTTGACCTTGGTGCGCAGGAAGTGGTCCGGGCAGGACGTACCCAGTGCGCCGAGGCGGGGGTGCTCTTCCGCGGCGAGGAATTCAAGGACGACGGCGTCATCACTGAAATGCCCCAGCTGCGGCTTGTCCGTGGAAGCCAGGCCGCGGATCACCGGTGCGAGTGCGGCTGCCTTGGCTTTGCGCTCAGCCTCGGGAAGCGCGGCGTAGCCGGGGAGCTGCGCGCCGAAGGGCTCGGTCTTGCCGTTGTCCTTGATGTAGTTCTCGGCCTGGTCAATGATCCAGAGCGAGTTGGCCTCGGCCTCTTCGCTGGTGGCACCCCACGCCGTGATGCCGTGGCCGCCCAGGATGGTGCCGATGGCCTGCGGGTTGGCTTCCTTGATCGCCGCGATGTCCAAGCCGAGCTGGAAACCGGGCCGACGCCACGGAACCCAGACAACCTTGTCGCCGAAGACCTTTGAGGTCAGCGCTTCGCCGTCAACCGCCGTCGCGATCGCGATGCCCGAGTCCGGGTGCAGGTGGTCAACGTGCGCAGCGTCCACCAGGCCGTGCATGGCGGTATCGATCGACGGCGCGGCGCCGCCTTTGCCGTGGAGGCAGTAATCGAACGCGGCCACCATTTCGTCTTCACGCTCGACGCCGGGGTAAACGGACTTGAGTGCCTGCAGCCGGTCCAGCCGGAGTACTGCGAGGTTCTCAGCTTTCAGCGTGCCGAGGTCGCCGCCGGAGCCTTTGACCCAGAGGAGCTCGACGTCCTGGCCGGTAACCGGGTCCTTCTCGGTGCCTTTGGCGGAGGTGTTGCCGCCGGCGAAGTTGGTGTTCCGCTTGTCCGCGCCGAGGCGGTTGGAACGGGAAATGAGCTCTTCAACAGTCTTGCTGGTCATCTTTTACGCGCCCCATCCGGCTTGCTGGCCGCCTGCGCGGTCCTCGTTGATCTTCTTCTGGTAGCCGCTGGCCTTGTAGGCGGCCATCGGGTCGGCGGGCAGCCCGCGGGATTCGCGCCACTCGGCCAGGACCGGGCGGACGTCGGTGTAGAAGGCATCGTTGAAGATGCCGTTGGCGGCCAGGACATCACCGGCACGCTGTGCTTCGGAGAGTGCCGCGGTGTCGATGAGCAGGGCGCGGGCAGTCATTTCCTGGACGTTGAGGACCGAGCGGATCTGGCCCGGGATCTTCTCTTCGAGGTTGTGGCACTGGTCCAGCATCAGCGCGACGCCGGAGTCCTTGCCGAAACCGCCGCCGCGGATGACTTCGTGCATGATGCGGAACAGCTGGAACGGATCAGCTGCGCCAACAATGAGGTCGTCATCGGCGTAGAAACGGGAATTGAAGTCGAAGGAACCCAGCTTGCCCAGCCGCAGGAGCTGCATGACGATGAACTCGATGTTGGTGCCCGGGGCGTGGTGGCCGGTGTCCAGGCAGACGAAGGCCTTCTCGCCGAGGGCAAGGGTCTGGGCGTAGGAGGTTCCCCAGTCCGGAACATCGGTGTGATAGAAAGCCGGCTCGAAGAACTTGTACTCCAGCACCAGGCGCTGCTCGTCGCCGAGGCCCGCGTAGATCTCCTGAAGGGACTCCGCGAGGCGGTCCTGGCGGCCGCGGATATCATCCTGGCCCGGGTAGTTGGTGCCATCAGCCAGCCAGATCTTCAGGTCCTTGGAACCGGTGGCGTGCATAATCCCGATGCATTCCAAGTGGTGATCGATCGCGCGGCGGCGAACGGACTCGTTGGACGAGGTGAGGGAGCCGAACTTGTACTCGTCGTCCTGGAACGTGTTGGAGTTGATGGTGCCCAGCCCAACGCCCAGTCCTGCGGCGTACTCGCGAAGCGCAGCGTAGTCCTCCACCTTGTCCCACGGAATGTGCAGGGCAACGGTGGGAGCCAGCCCCGTGAGTTCGTGGACCTTGGCGGCGTCGGCGATCTTTTCCTGAACGGTGCGCGGTGTACCCGGAGTGCCGAAGACCTTGAACCGGGTCCCGGAATTCCCGTAGGCCCAGGACGGCACTTCAATGGCCAGTTCCCCTAGACGGCCCAGGGCCGATTCTGTGGTGTTCATGCTTGTTCCTTCTGGTATTCGTGGGCGGAGTCTTTGTCTATGTGTGTGGGGCCGGTGGCGTCTGTGACGAGGCCGGCAGCTGCGAGCTGGTCCTCAAGGTTGAAAACTTCCTCGACGATCTCAAAGCCTTGGTCCGGGGGGACGTCGCTGTTCGCGAAGAGGGCGGCCATGTCGGCCTGCCAGCGTGCGTTGACCTCTGTGACTGCCATGCGGGCCTGGGCTGCCTCGTAGTCTTCGCACTCCAGGTAACCGATCAATTGGCCGTCGGGAGCGAGGAACAGGGAATAGTTGTTCCACCCGGCGTTCTTCAGCGCGGACAGCATCTCCGGCCATACGGCGGCGTGGCGCTGCTTGTACTCGGCCATCAGTTCCGGCTGGACTGAAGAGCGGAAACAAACCCTCATGTGCGGATCTCCAGGGTTACTCGTCTTTGAATCGTTTCATTTGTTACGATTCAAATTACCCTCGTAAACGGGAGGGTGTCAAGGCGTTTCCAACACATTGACGTCAGCCAGCGGAGATCGGAAAGCATGTCCCAGACAGCCAGCATCAAAGACGTTGCCACCCACGCCCAAGTAGCAGTGGGAACTGTTTCCAACGTGCTGAACTATCCGGATCGGGTCTCGCAGAGGACCAAGGAACGCGTCCTGAAATCCATCGCCGAACTCGGCTTCGTGCGCAACGACGCCGCCCGCCAGCTCCGCGCCGGCCAAAGCAGGACGATCGGCCTGATCGTGTTGGACGTCGGAAACCCCTTCTTCTCCTCAGTAGCGCGTGCCGCGGAGGATGCTGCCACCGCCCTGGGAAGTGTCGTGCTGGTGGGGGACAGCGGCCAGGACGCTTCCCGCGAAGCCCATTACATGGACCTGTTCCAAGAGCAGCGGGTCCAAGGCCTGCTGATCTCTCCGGTGGGTGATGTGGGGGAACGGATCGACACCCTCCGCGAACGCGGCGTGCCCACGGTCCTGGTGGACGAACTTGCAGACACCGAGCGTTGCAGCTCAGTCTCCGTGGATGACCAGGAAGGCGGCTATTTGGCCGCCAAGCACCTGCTGGACACGGGCCGCCGTCGTCTGGCTTTTGTTGGAACGCCGTCCATCCGCCAGGTGGCCAGCCGACTCAAGGGCGCGCAGCGTGCCGTGGCCGAGGTGCCGGGGGCGAGTGTCGAGGTTCTGGACTCCGCTGGGCAGACGGTCCTTGCAGGCCGGCAAGTCGGTAACGGCCTGGTGGAGCGCACTCCCGACGAACGGCCCGAAGCCGTCTTCTGCTCCAACGACCTCCTGGCCCTCGGAGTCATGCAGTCGCTGACCATGCTGCGGACCGTCCGGATTCCCGAGGACATCGCCCTGATTGGCTATGACGACATCGACTTCGCTGTCTCCGCCGTGGTGCCGTTGTCCTCCATTCGCCAGCCCACCGAGGCTCTTGGCCGGACGGCCATCGAGTTGCTCGCGGAGGAGCAGGAGAGCGGCGGAACCAAGCACCGGTCTGTGGTGTTCACTCCCGAGCTGGTGGTCCGCCAAAGCACTGCGGGCGCTGGCAGTTAAGTCCCCGCGCACCCAACTGAGTAACAGCACATGTCCCAATGGACGCCCATAGCGACATGTGCTGTTACTTAGTTGGGTAGCTACAGGGCGTAGATGCTCCACGACGCCGTGTGTTGGTCGCCGGGCTCCAACCGGATCAGGTCCGTCCCGCTGTTGAACGCATCCGGCGGGCAGGTCATGGGTTCCACGGCCAAGCCAAGCCGTCCCGGAACCGGTGCCGGTTTGTCTGCCGTATGGATCTGAAGCCAGGGGCAGCTTTCGTCCCATGACATCCCGACGCCGGTGCCCGCCGGGTCCCGCACGGAAAGCCGCGCCAGCCCGCCGTCGAACGCTATGTCCGTGAAGGCATGGTCGATTTCGGTGCTGCCGATGGCCCGCGCTGGGCGGAAGTCGAAAGCGTGACCTTCCACTGGCACGGTGCCGACGGGCAGCAACCGGTCGGGCGTGACTTCAAGGAACGACTCCGCGGAAAACTCGAGGACCCACTCGTCCAGCGGCGAGGGCCCTGCGACCAGGTAGGGGTGGGGGCACACACCATAGGGGGCGGCGACCTCGGCAGCGTTCCGAGCCGTGACGGCGGTGTGCAGTCCTGTGTCGTCCAGCGTGTACCGCGACTCAAGTTCCAGGACGAAGGGGTAGCCCGGCGTCGGGCCCACGGTGCACGTCAAGGTGAGCGAACCGGCGTCGGACTCCTTCAGGGTCCAGTCGAGCGGGAAGGCGAGCCCATGCAACGCAGTGGCCCGCTCAGGTTCGTTGATCGGCAATTGGTACGCAGCGCCGTCGAAGGTGTACCCGCCGTCGGCGATCCTGTTCGGCCACGGAGCGGCGATGATGCCACGGTAATCCGGGATCGGACCGCCGGCAGCGAAGGGGACAATAAGGTCCCGGTCGTCGAACTGCAGTACGCGCAAGGCGGCGGCCTGGGCGGTGACAACGGCCGTGTAACCGCCCGCGCTCAGCGTGTATTCAGTGCTCACAGGCCGCCGGCCAGCTTGTAGTAGGCGGCGTTCCAGTTGAGTTCCTTCTTGAACTGTTTGATGGTGGTGCCTTCGTCGATGGTGAGGAGTTCGGTCTTGGCGATTTCGGCGAAGTCCTCGAACACGTCCAGGCCCACCTGCGTGGACAATACCGTGTGGTGTGCGGCGCCGGCAGTGAGCCACGCGGCGGCCGAGGTAGCGAAGTTGGGCTTTGGCTCCCAGAGCGCGCGGGCAACCGGCAGATTGGGGAGCGGCTGGTCGAGGTCGACGACGTCCACCACGTTCGCGACCAGGCGGAACCGATCGCGCATATCGGACAGAGCGACGACGACGCCAGGGCCGGCGTCGGTGTCGAACACCATGCGGACGGGATCTTCCTTGCCGCCGATGCCCAACGGGTGGATCTCAACGCGCGGCTTTGTGGCGGTCAGCGACGGGCAGACCTCCAGCATGTGCGCACCCAGGATCTTCTCGCTCCCCGGCTCCAGGTGATAGGTGTAGTCCTCCATGAGTGAGGCGCCGCCAGGAAGGTCTCCGCCCATGACCTTGGCTGCGCGCACCAGGATGGCAGTCTTCCAGTCACCCTCGGCGCCGAAGCCGTAACCGTCGGCCATCAGGCGCTGGACGGCCATGCCGGGGAGCTGGCGCAGCTCGCCCAAGTCCTCAAAGGAAGTGGTGAACGCTGCGGAGCCGTTGGCTTCCAGGAAGCTGCGGAGGCCCAGCTCGATCTTGGCGCTGTAGCGCAGTGATTCGTGGCGGGCGCCGGCTGCTCTTAGCTCCTCGGCCACCTCGTAAAGGCGCTCGTACTCGGCAACCAAGGCGTCGACGTCGGACTCGCTGGCCGCGTGGACGGCGGCGGCGAGTTCGTTGACGGACCAGGTATTTACTGAGACGCCGAAGCGCAGCTCGGCTTCGGTCTTGTCGCCTTCTGTGACGGCGACGTTGCGCATGTTGTCGCCGAAACGGGTCAGCTTCAGCGAGCGGACGGCGGCCCAACCGGCCGATGCGCGCTGCCAGGCGCCCACCTGGCGGGCGACCTCAGGATTGCTGACGTGCCCGACGACGGTCTTCCGCGGCACGCCGAGGCGCGACTGGATGTACCCGAATTCGCGGTCGCCGTGGGCTGCCTGGTTCAGGTTCATGAAGTCGAAGTCGATGTCAGCCCAAGGCAGGTCCCGGTTGGCCTGCGTGTGCAGGTGCAGCAACGGCTTGCGGAGCGCGTCGAGGCCCTGGATCCACATCTTGGCAGGGCTGAACGTGTGCATCCAGGCGGTCACGCCGATCACGGAGTCATCCGAGTTGGCCTCCAGTGCGGTGCGGCGGATGGCGTCGGAATCGGTGAGGACCGGCTTCCAGACGAGCTTGACCGGGACGTCGCTGGTGGCGTTAAGGGCATTGGCAATCTCCTGCGACTGCGCTGCGACCTGCTTGAGGACATCCTCGCCGTAGAGGTGCTGGCTGCCGGTGAGGAACCAGACCTCGTACTGATCAAGAGATGTGCTGCTGGCGGATGTGTTGGTGGCGCTGGGCATTTTCATGGCTCCTGGGTGTGATCCGGGGTTGGGACGCTGGCGGGTTGAGGCGGTCCGCGTCAGCGGCCGTAGACGTTTTGATATCGGTCGTAGAGCGACTCGATCTTGGCTTGATCAATGGGCAGCGGATTGCCAAGTTGGCGCGAGATGTGGACCGTCCTGGCCACTTCCTCGCACATCACGGCTGCTTTGACGGCTTCGCGGGGGGACTTGCCGATGGTGAACGGGCCGTGGTTCTGCATGAGGACGGCGGGGGAATTGGAGTTCTTCAGCGTCTCCACAATTCCCTGGCCGATCGAGTCGTCCCCAATCAGCGCGAACGGCCCAACAGGGATGGATCCGCCGAATTCGTCACCCATCATGGTCAGGACACAAGGGATCTCTTCGCCGCGGGCAGCCCAGGCAGTGGCGTAGGTGGAGTGCGTGTGGACTACGCCGCCCACCTCGGGCATGTGCCGGTAGACGTAGGCGTGCGCGGCGGTGTCCGAGGATGGTGAGAGGTCCGGGTTGCCCCAGTCCACGGTGCCTGCGCTGCCGGTGTTGGTGCCCCTGACGGGTGTGCCGTAAAGGTCCGTGACCACCATGAGGTCCGGGGTCAGGTCGTCATACGAGACGCCCGATGGCTTGATGACCATGAGATCGTGCCCGGGGATGCGGCCCGAGACGTTGCCCGCCGTCCAGACCACCAGTTCGTAGCGGGTCAGTTCGGCGTGCAGTTCGCAGACTTCCGTGCGGACCCTCGCGATGGATTCCAGGAGGGTGCTCATGCGGAGACTCCTTCGAGGATGGTGGCCTGCTTCGCCGATCCCTGGATAGCTGCACGTTGGATCGCCTTGAGGCGGTGCATGAGGTTGTTCGTGCCGCGGCCGAAGTAGTCGTGCAAGGTGCGGTATTCCTGGAAGAGGACCTCGTAGGCGGCGACGTTTTCCGGGATTGGCGTGTAGACCGCGCCGGGAGCGGCTGCCATGGACGCGGCGGCTTCCCGGATGTCTTTGTACTTCCCGGCTGCCACTGCTGCGTGGATCGCCGAGCCAAGCGCCGGACCTTGTTTGGATCCGATCGTGGAGAGCTGCAGGCCCGTGATGTCGGCATAGACCTGCATGAGGAACTTGTTCTTCAGCAATCCTCCGGCCACGATGAATTCCTTGACCGGGACTCCGGAATCGCGGAAGGCGTCCACGATGGTGCGCGTGCCGAACGCCGTCGCTTCCAGCAACGCCCGGTACGTGTCCTCGGGCTTGGTGGCCAAGGTCTGGCCCACCACCACGCCGGAAAGTTCGTGGTCCACCAGCACTGAGCGGTTGCCGGAGTGCCAGTCCAGCGCGATAAGGCCGTGCTCACCAATGGCTTGCTTCCCGGCGAGCTCGGTGAGGTACTCGTGGATGCCCAGGCCTTGGTCCTTGGCGGCTTGGTGGTACTCCGGCGGAACGCCGTTCTTGGTGAACCAACCGAAGATATCGCCCACCCCGGACTGTCCGGCCTCATAACCCCAAAGGCCGTCCACGATGCCGCCGTCGACAACGCCGCACATGCCGGGCACTTCGCGGAGGACGTCGCCGTTCATGACATGGCAGGTGGACGTACCCATGATCGCGACCAGTTGGCCGGGTTCGACGGCGTTGGCCGCCGGAGCGGTAACGTGGGCGTCCACATTGCCCACTGCCACGGCGATCCCAGCTGGGAGTCCCGTCCAGGAGGCAGCTTCTTCAGTGAGGTAGCCCGCGGCGTCGCCCAATCGGCCGATGGTATGGTCCAGCTTCTCTGACACGAAGCCCTTGAACCCGGAGTTCAGTGCTGCCAGGAAGTCCTCGGACGGGTACTTTCCGTCTTGGTAGATGCCTTTGTAGCCGGCGGTGCACGCATTGCGGATGTAGTTTCCGCAGAGCTGCCAGACGATCCAGTCTGCTGCCTCAACCCAGTGGTCCATGGCGCCGTAGACCTCTGGGTCCTCCTCCAGGAGCTGCAGCCCCTTGGCGAATTCCCATTCCGAGGAAATCAGGCCGCCGTAGCGGGGAAGCCAGGACTCGCCGCGTTGCTCGGCGAGTTGGTTGATGCGGTCAGCCTGGGGCTGGGCCGCGTGGTGTCGCCAGAGTTTCACGAAGGCGTGCGGCCGGTCCGCGAACCGACCCAGTTCGTTCAGCGGCGTGCCGTCTGCCGTCGTCGGAACCATGGTGCAGGCCGTGAAGTCGGTGGCGATGCCCACCACGTTCTCCGGGTCGATGCCGGCGTCGGCGACGGCGGCCGGTACAGCATTGCGCAGGACATCGCGGTAGTCGTTGGGGACCTGAAGCGCCCAGTCGGCCGGCAGGCGTTGGCCGGTGCCGGGGAGCTTTTCCGTCACGACTGCGTGGGGATAATCGAACACCCCGCTGCCGATTTCGGCACCGTCCGAAACACGCACGACGACGGCGCGCCCGGACAAAGTGCCATAGTCCACGCCGATGACGAACTGCTCATCGAGCGGGAGGTTTTCAGAGGTATTCATGGGGTCTCCATCCGGCTGGCCAGGGCCTCATTGCCGGGGGTCGGGGTGGAAAAGTAAAGAAGGTCTGCTGTAATTGTTAGCGCTCACAACTTTGATGTCAAGAGCTGTTCGCGTGGAATGGGCACTTACGAAGGAAGCGGGCCCCGAACGCTCCCAAGTAGGTCGCAATAGTTGCCGTTCTGAGCACTCAAAACGGCATCTGCTGCTACTTAGTCGGCGAGGGGCGCCGTGGTGGAGCGGATGACAAGGTCCGGCATGACCGTGGCAGCTGAGACGGTGCTGCCGCTCTCCAAGCGATCCAGGAGCAAACCGATACAGCGCTGGCCGAGCTCTTCAAAGTCTTGCGCCACCGTAGTCAGCGGAGGAATGAAGTAGGCCGACTCCGGCTGGTCATCAAAGCCCACAACGCTGACGTCTGCCGGCACCTGCACGCCTGTCTCGTTGAACGCGCGCAGGACGCCAAGGGCCATCTGGTCATTGGCTACGAACAGGGCCGTCATGGAACGGTCCGCTGCGATTTTAAGGCCTTCGCGGTAGCCGCATTCGGCACTCCAATCGCCCTCGATCAAGGTCCCCGGTTCAAGTCCGGCCTCGGCCAATGCCTCCTGCCAGCCATCAATGCGGGCAGCGGCGTCAATCCAATCGGCCGGCCCGGACAGGTGGCCGATCCGCTGGTGGCCGAGACTCAAGAGGTGTTCGACGGCGAGCTTGGCTCCCTGCTTCTGGTCCACGGTGGCACCTGTGAGGTGCTCATCGCCAATGGACCCGACAGCAACCAATGGCACTTGGGCGGTGATGTCTTTGAGGACATCAAATGTCCCAGGGTGGGGAACCGTGACGACAATGCCATCCACCCCCTGATCCATGAAGTGCGCGATAGCGTCCTTGATGGTCTCCGGGGTAACTTCCCGCAGGCCTGCCACGCTGACGAAATAGCCCGCATCCCGTGCCGCCTGCTGGACGCCCAGAAGCGTGTGGGACGGCCCGTACTGCGCCATTTCGCTGCCGAGCACTCCGATGGTTTGGGAGCGTCGGGTCACCAGGCTGCGTGCAGCGGTGTTTCGCCGATAACCCAGCTCGGTGATGGCTTGTTCCACACGCTCGCGGGTTTTGGAACTCACGTTGGGGTGGTTGTTCAGGACCCGGGAAACAGTCTGGTGGGAGACCCCCGCCACGCGGGCGACGTCCTCCATGACAGGAGGACGGGCTGGTGCAGATTGATCAGAGCTCACCCTGTCACGATAGAGCACCCGCGGCCATGATCAGCCCATAGCCACCTTGGCGGCGTACTGACGGTATCTCGTCAGGAACGGCGCGGGCCCGGCGACGTCCCCGGGCGTCACATCCACGCCTTCCAATGACCACTCAGGCAGTGGCCCAGTCAGCACGCCGGCAGCCTGTCGTGCAGCGCCGTCAGCAACATATTCCCCGGGGTGGGGTACGAATACCGGTAGTCCAAAGACCGAAGCAGCAACCTGCTGGACGGCCTCCGATTGTGCACCCCCGCCCACCAAGATGATGCGCCGGGCAGCCACGCCTTGGGCTTGCAGCGCGGAGAGACCGTCCGCGAGCGAACACAGCACGCCCTCCACCGCGGCCCGCGCCAGGTTGGCCGGCGTGTAGTTGGAGACCGTGATGCCGTGGAGCGATCCAGTGGCATCAGGGAGGTTGGGTGTCCGTTCGCCGTCGAAATACGGGACCAGGGTCAGCCCCTCAGCCCCCTCGGGAGCGGATAACGCCAGGGCACCCATTTCCCCCAAATCCACTCCCAGCAACGCGGCCGTGGCATCGAAGATCCGTGTCGCGTTGAGCGTGCAGGCAAGGGGAAGGAAGTTGCCGGTGGCATCTGCGAAGCCGGCTACCAGACCACTGGCATCCCGTGCCGGCACGTCCGACACCGCAAACACGGTCCCGGACGTTCCGATGGAAATGACAACATCCCCGACGGCGGCGCTGACGCCCAGGCCTGCTGCGGCGTTGTCGCCGGCACCGGGGCCGATAAGGGCACCGCCGGGCGTCTTGCCGGCAGCTTCCAAAGGTCCCACGACGACAGGCAGGACCGGAATATGCCCGAGGGTGCTTTCGAGCACCTCCGGCAAGTAGTTGCCACTGCTCGCCGAGAAGTAGCCCGTCCCTGACGCGTCCGACCTGTCGGTGCGGAGGAGCTCCAACGATGCCGGCCCGCTTCCGGGCCCATGACCGGCAAGCCGCCAGGAAAGCCAGTCGTGGGGCAGGCAAACCGCGGCAGTGAGTCGAGCATTCTCCGGTTCGTTCCGGGCCAGCCAGTGGAGTTTTGTGGCAGTCAACGATGCCACCGGTACGGTGCCGGTGCTGGTTGCCCAGTACGCGGCTCCGGCCAGGGCATCGCCGTCACCGGCTTCAAGAATCAATTCCTCGGCGTTCGGCGCGGAGCGGGTGTCGTTCCAGAGCAGGGCTGGGCGTACAACACTCCCGGACTCGTCCAGGCACACCATGCCGTGCTGTTGGCCACCAATGGAAATGGCATCCACGTCGTCCAGCCCGCCTGCCTTTTGGATCGCTTCCTGGAGGGCCGTCCACCAGTGATCAGGGTGTACTTCCGTCCCTTCTGGATGGGGTGCCCTGCCCTGACGCACCAAGGCGCCCGTGACTGAGTCCCGGATAACCACTTTGCACGACTGGGTGGAGCTGTCGATCCCGGCTACGAGAGGCATGCGTTTTGTTCCTTTGGCGAACCGTGGCCGGGCCCTGCAGGGCGAACCTCGCAGAGCCCGGCGATGGGACTGTGGTGGGTGGGAGTGACCTAGCGGGAGCCGAGCAGGTGCTCGATGGCCAGCTGGTTGAGGCGGACGAAGGCGAATGAACGCTCGGCGGCCTTGTCGGCGTCGAACGTTTCGAACGCGCTGGCGTCAGCCAGCAGGTCCGCAGTGGTCTCACCGGCGTTCAAGGTGGACTCGCCCAATTCGAAGACACCCGACGTGGCGAGGGCTTCCTGGACTTCCGGATCCGCCCGGAAAGCGAGGGCGCGTTCCTTCAGCAACAGGTACATGGACATGTTGGACTTGGCTGATTCCCAGACGCCGTCGTAGCCATCGGTGCGGGACGGCTTGTAGTCGAAGTGGCGCGGGCCGTCGTACCTGGGTCCACCGTTGGGGAAGCCGTTCTCCAGCAGGTCTACCGTGAAGAAGGCACTGGTGAGGTCGCCGTGGCCGAAGACCAGGTCTTGGTCGTACTTGATTCCACGCTGGCCGTTGAGGTCGATGTGGAAGAGCTTGCCGGCCCACAGCGCCTGTGCGATGCCGTGGGTGAAGTTCAGCCCGGCCATCTGCTCGTGGCCGGTCTCCGGGTTGAGGCCCACGATGTCGCCGTGTTCCAGCTGGGCGATGAACGCCAGGCCGTGGCCGACGGTGGGGAGGAAGATGTCGCCGCGGGGTTCGTTCGGCTTGGGTTCAAGGGCGATCCGGAGGTCATAGCCCTTTTCCTTGATGTAACCGGCTGCGGTGTCCACGCCTTCCTTCATGCGGTCCAGCGCGGCCGACAAATCCTTGGAGCCGTCGTATTCGCTGCCTTCACGGCCGCCCCACATTACGAAGGTCTCTGCGCCAAGTTCGGCTGCGAGGTCGATGTTGCGCAGGATCTTGCTCAGGGCGAAGCGACGGATCGAGCGGTCGTTTGACGTGAATCCGCCGTCCTTGAACACCGGGTGGCTGAACAGGTTGGTGGTGACCATCGGGGTCTTCAGGCCGGTCTCAGCCAAAGCCGCCTTGAAGTTCTTGAGGATGAGGTCGCGCTCGGATGCGGTGGCGTCAAAAGGAATCAGGTCATTGTCGTGGAACGTGATGCCATAGGCGCCGAGCTCGCTGAGCTTGTGCACGGCCTCAACCGGGTCCAGGGCCGGGCGGGTGGCAACACCGAAGGGGTCGGCGCCGGTCCAGCCGACGGTCCAAAGGCCAAAGGTGAAGCGGTCCTGCGGGGTGGGCTGCGGGGTCATTTTGCTCCTTTGCAAAGCACTGGGGGAGGAAGGCCAAGAAAAACCCTCCAATTAGTTTTCAATCTGAACTATATGGTGGATGATGGATCATGGTCAATGGAAGCCAGCAATAATTCTTCGAATCCGCAGGGAGTCCCACGCCAGTGAACGAGTCAACAGCGCCCGGCCGCGTCGGCGATGTCCGCCGTCGAAATCTTTCGCTGGTCCTGGACTCCATTGCCCGGACCGGCGATGCCAAGCCCAGCCGCGCGCAGCTTGCCGCCGGTACGGGACTGACCAAGGCGGCAGTGTCCAGCCTGGTGGCCGACCTCGTAGAGTCGGGGCTGGTTTCGGAGGTGGGCCTTTACCGCGACGGGGAGCGGGGGCGGCCTGGCCAAGGGCTCGAACTCAGCTCACGCCGGGGTGTCATTGGCATGGAGATCAACGTCGACTACCTGGCTGTAGGGCTGGTGGACCTTGGAGGCAACCTTCGGTTCCATTCATCGGTGGAGTCTCGAAACCGGGGATTGGCGCCCGAAAAGGTCATGCAACGCCTGGGGGGCTTGGCTGCCGAAGCGAAGGCCGCTGCGGCGGCCGAAAAAATCGCCATCATGGGTGGCGGACTGGCGGTGCCGGGACTGGTGGACGGGCAGCGCAATCTGGTGCTCTCCGCCCCGAACCTCCATTGGGAGAATGTGCAACTGCATCCACGGTCACTGCTGGAAGGCGCTCCGCTCGGCGTCCGGCTGTCCAACGAGGCCAACAGTGCAGCCTTGGGCGAACTTTGGTACGGAGGCGGGAGGCCTGACTTCCTCTACGTCTCGGGCGAAGTGGGCGTTGGTGGTGGAGTCATCATCGGCTCCGAGCTTTACACGGGACCAGGAGGCTCGGCTGGCGAACTGGGCCACATCGTGGTGCACCCGGAGGGCCCGGCCTGTTCCTGCGGTGGGGCCGGGTGCCTGGAGACTTTTGCCGGCCAGGAAGCCATTTTCGAAGCGGCCGGAATCCCGGAAGGTTCGCTGGGCGAGCGCACGGAACTACTGCTTGCGGCCTTGGCCGTGCAGGATCCGGGGGCTACCAAGGCAGTTCACGACGCCGGACGGTACTTGGGTGTCGCGCTCGCCTCTTCTGCCCGGTTGATGGATATTGAAGCAGTGGTCCTCGGTGGGCATTTCGCCCTGCTGGCGGAGTGGCTCAGGCCGGCGTTGCTGGCAAGCCTGGAGCGTTATGCGCCGGGGTTGTTGGAGCCGGGCAACCTGACAGTGTCCGGCCTCGAGCATTCGGGCACGCTCCTCGGCGCTGCCGGCCAGGTGATTCGTTCCGTCATTGAGTCGCCTTTTGAGTTTCTGTTGGCGAGCAAACTGGCCTAGTGCCGTCAGCGCTCAGCCGCGGCCGGCGCTGGAATCCCGGCGGACCATGGCGGCTGTGGGGCTGCTTGTGGCCTTCATCCTTGCCTTCACCTGGTTGTCCACTTTGGCGGGGCTGCTCCTTAGCCCGGAAGCTGCCAGTGGCCTCACCAGCATCACGATTTTCCTTCCTTACGTCAGCAGCGCCTTCGTGCGGCCGGAAACCATGCCGTCCTGGTTGCGGGGCTTCGCTGAGCACCAGCCATTCACGCCGGTCACCGAGGCGTTGCGGGCTTTCCTGCTGGGCGGGGATGCAGGAGCTTCCGGGTGGCTCGCTGCAGCGTGGTGCCTTGGCCTCGGTTTCGCTGGATGGGTGGGTTCCGCGATAGTGTTCCGGGGTCGCAGGCTATAAATCGGTGTGGGCCTTTCGATTAATTCATCAGTATGCTTACTATTGATGGATCAGTTGTTCGCGCAAACCATCCCCACGAACGAGTGCCCCATGACTACACAAGACTCAGCCCAGACCAGCACGGCCAAATCGCAGACCGCTCCGTCCCCTGAAGATTCGCGTAAACCTGACAGCCCAAACGACCTCGCGAAGCCCACCTGGGTGTACATCGCCAAGCGGACCCTGCGCGAATTCATCAAGGATCAATGTCCGGACGCGGCGGCTGGCCTCACCTACTACGCTGTCCTTGCCCTCTTCCCGGCACTCCTGGCTTTGGTTTCACTGCTGGGAATCTTCGGGGACGCGGGGAAGACTACGTCGGCCCTCCTGGACATGGCTCAGCAGTTCGCACCGGGCCCGGGCGTTGACACGCTGCGGCAGCCCATCGAGGAACTCACCCAATCCAATGCGGCCGGCTTTGCGCTGGTCTTCGGCATCGTCGTGGCGCTGTGGTCAGCCTCCGGCTATGTCACCGCATTCAGCCGCGCCATGAACCGTGTCTACGAAGTGGACGAGGGCCGCGGCTTCATCAAACTCCGTGGCACGATGCTCGCCGTAACAGTTGTCGCCGTCGTCGGTGCCGCGCTCGCAGCGGCCATGCTGGTTTTGAGCGGCCCTGTGGCGGAGGCGATTGGCGGCGCAATCGGCTTGTCGGAGGCGTTCCTGACTGTCTGGAACATCGCCAAGTGGCCGGTCCTCATTGTCGTCGTGGTGGCCATCATCGCTGTGCTCTACTACTTCACGCCCAACGTCAAACAGCCCAAGTTCCGCTGGATGAGCATGGGTTCGCTCATTGCGCTGGTAATTTTCGCCCTGGCATCGCTTGGTTTCGGCTTCTATGTGGCGAACTTCAGCAATTACAACAAGACATACGGTGCCCTCGCGGGCGTCATCATCATGCTGCTGTGGCTCTGGATCTTGAATATGTCCTTGCTGTTCGGCGCGGAATTCGACGCCGAGATGGAGCGGGGACGCCAACTGCAGGGCGGCATTGAGGCCGAAGAGACCATCCAATTGCCCCCGCGAGACACCAAGAAGAGCGACAAAATGCAGGAAAAAGAAGACGAAGTCATGCGGGACGGCGAGGAAATCCGCGAGACCCACGGCGACGAACCGCGCAAGGGCAAGTAGCCGGAATGGATATCCCAGCAAGGGGTGACATCACCCGCAAGGCCAAGCTCAAGTCCATCAAGAACGGCGACACGGTGCAGATCCAAGGTGAAATCTTTCAGGTCAGAGCCGTGCTGCCACAGGACGGCTCGCGGAACATCAGCCTGGAACTTCAAGCGCACGACGGCGGGTCAGTCACCTTTATTGGTCTGCCGAAGGCCCGCGTGCAGCTCGCTGCCCGAGCTTCCTGAGCCTGCGCGGACTTCCTCAGCCCGCCGGCCCGTCCCTCGGCACTTCACGCCCGGCCGTCGTCGTGGCATCGTTTCAGCATGGAGACGGTGTATGAGGCGTCCGGTGGAAGCGACTATTTCCTGGCGCTGGCCGCTGCATGGCATGTCAGGGTGGTGGCGGACGAGGTGGTGGGGCACGCGTTCCGGCACGGCGTTCACCCCGAGCACACGCAGCGACTGGCCGCCTACTGGAGCGAGGCCCTGGGCGGCCCACCGCTGTACTCGGGCGCCTACGGTGACGAAACATCCGTGGTGAGGATGCACAGTGGAAACGGTCCCCATGAAGAGATGAACCTCCGGGCCATTGAGTGCTTCGATCAGGCGTTGGCGGACGTCGGCCCAGAGGATGCCCGACTCCGCGGAATACTTCACGATTACTTTGCCTGGGCCACTACCAACACCATGGCCCGCTACGAACGCTCAGCAGATGATGTCCCTCCAGGACTGCTGATTCCCAAGTGGTCCTGGGGTGGACTCGTCGCCACGTGACAGCTCAGGCTTCGGCCGGGAAGCCTTGGTCGGCGTCGTCCCACCAGCCCTCCCAAGCGCTGGAGGTCAGGCGCTCGGTGGCGAAAACAGGGGCGTGCTCGGGGCTGGAATCACCGGTGGGGCCGCTGTGGCTGCCGCTGGCGTCGAGGAAAAAGGTCAGGGTCTTCAAGAGCATCATAGTGGTGTCCCTTCAATGGTTTCGTGGACGTCTTTGTCCAGGTAAAACCAATGTAAGTGGCCATTGTTTCCTCGCGTCGACGCAATGTTTCAGCTTTGTACCACTTATCTCACCTGCGCATTCGAGGACGTACAGCTGACACAAACAGGGTGTACCGCCACCACCTACTTTGGAAGCCACGGCCCCCGCGACACACCCACAATGCGGCGTGTCAGGCCGGTTCGGAAATCAAAGTGGGTGTCAGCCGTACGCCCAGGCCAGCAAGCCCAATGAAACGCCCGAGTGTACCGCCACCACCTACTTTGGAAGCCACGGCCCCCGCGACACACCCACAATGCGGCGTGTCAGGCCGGTTCGGAAATCAAAGTGGGTGATAGCCGTACGCCCAGGCCAGCCAGCCCAATGAAACGCCCGACGGCGGCACTGGCGGGCCGCCGTCGTCGAGCCTGTTCCCCCTGCCGGGACGGGACGGCACCGCGCAAGTCCGTTGAGCCCCAGAAGCCGAAGCAAGCCACGGAAATCCGGGTGTCATCGGCATTGAGCGGCGGTGAGGCCGAAGACAGGGCGCGGCTAAGCGATGCTGCAAACAGGGTGTGCCGCCACCACCTACTTTGGAAGCCACGGCCCCCGCGAAGCACCCACAATGCGGCGTGTCAGGCCGGTTCGGAAATCAAAATGGGTGTCAGCCGTACGCCCAGGCCAGCCAGCCCGGTGAAACGCGCCCGACGGCGGCACTGGCGGGCCGCCGTCGTCGAGCCTGTTCCCCCTGCCGGGACGGGACGGCACCGCGCAAGTCCGTTGAGCCCCAGAAGCCGAAGCAAGCCACGGAAATCCGGGTGTCATCGACATTGAGCGGCGGTGAGGCCGAAGACAAGGCGCGGCTAAGCGATGCTGCAAACAGGGTGTACCGCCACCACCTACTTTGGAAGCCACGGCCCCTGCGACACACCACAATGCGGCGTGTCAGGCCGGTTCGGAAATCAAAGTGGGTGATAGCCGTACGCCCAGGCCAGCCAGCCCGGTGAAACGCCCGGGTGTACCGCCACCACCTACTTTGGAAGCCACGGCCCCTGCGACACACCCACAATGCGGCGTGTCAGGCCGGTTCGGAAATCAAAGTGGGTGTCAGCCGTACTCCCAGCCCTGCCAAGACGAACACGCAAGCAGGACACAAAAGCGGGCCCCTGCCGTGACCTTGGCAGGGACCCGCTGGTTTTGGAGTGATCCTCCCGCGGAGCTTAGGGCATCCTCGGGAGGATCACGTTGTTAGGCGAACGGGAGGACGAGCTCCGCGTAGCGCTGCTTCATTGTCTCCAGAACGGTGTCGCCATCTGCGTCCCAGATTTCCTGGTTGAAGATTTCAACCTCGATGTCGCCCTTGTATCCGGCGTCCCTGACCCAGGTGCCGATGGTCGCGAAGTCGATGACGCCGTCGCCCATCATGCCGCGGGACAACAGCGCGTCCGCGGCGATCGGCAGGTTGAAGTCGCATACCTGGTAGGAGGCAATGCGGTCTTCGCGACCGGCGCGGTCGATCTGGGCCTTCAGTTCCGGATCCCACCAGACGTGGAAAGTGTCGACGGCGACGCCAACAGCCTTTGCGTCGTACGGCGCGGCGAGATCGAGTGCCTGGCCGAGGGTGGAGATGAGTGCGCGGTCTGCTGCGTACATCGGGTGCAGCGGTTCCAGCACCAGGCGCACACCGTTCTCGGAAGCGAACGGAACCAGTTCCTCGAGCCGGTCGGCGACGCGCTGGCGGGCAGCGACGACGTCCTTCTCACCGGGAGCGAGTCCACCGACCACCAGGAACAGTTCCTGCGTGTCCAGGGCTACTGCTTCACGGACGGCCTCGAAGTTGTCGGCCAGCGCAGCGGCCTGTCCCTCGGCGTCGGCTGCCGTAAGGAATCCACCGCGGCACAGGGACGAAACCCGAAGGCCGGCGTCCTTGATCAGCTTGGCTGCCTTGTCCAGGCCGGCCTCGGCAACACGGTCACGCCAAGGCCCGATTGCGGGGATACCGGCACGGGCACAACCATCCACGGCTTCAGCAAGCGTCCACTTCTTGGTGGTGGCGCTGTTCAGCGAAAGCCGGGAGAAGTCCGCGCTCATGCGCCTACCCCGTTGATCCGCAGGAAGTCCGACATCCGGAACGCAGCCAGCGACGGATCCTTCAGCAGGCCGGCCTGATCGGCCAGTTCGAAGGTCTTGGCCAGGTGCAGGACGGAACGGCCGGAGTGCAGGCCGCCCACCATCTGGAATCCGGGCTGCTTGCCGTTGAGCCAGGACATGAACGCGATTCCGGTCTTGTAGTAGAACGTCGGAGCGCTGAAGATGTGCTTTCCGAGCTCACGCGTGGAGTCCAGGATCGCGCGTCCTTCGGCGCCTTGGCCGGCGTCGTACTTCTGCAAGGCCACCGAAGCGGCCGGGTAGATCGCCGCGAAGATGCCCAGCAGGGCGTCCGAGTGGTGGGTTTCGTCGCCGTCGATCAATTCCGGGTAGTTGAAGTCGTCGCCCGTGTAGAGACGGACGCCCGAGGGCAACGCAGCCCGGAGGGCGACCTCATGCGAGGCGTCCAACAGCGAAACCTTCACGCCGTCAACCTTGTCCGAATGCTCGCGGATGAGGCTGAGGAACGTTTCCGTAGCGACAGAGACGTCGTCGGAACCCCAATAGCCGGCCAGCGCGGGGTCGAACATGGTGCCGAGCCAGTGCAGGATGACGGGCTGGTCAACTTCCTGCAGGAGCGTCGAGTAGACGTGTAGGTAGTCGTCGGCGCCGTTGGCAACCTTGGCCAGCGCGCGGGAGGCCATGAGGATGACCTTGGGGCCGGCTTCGCTGACGACGGCGATCTGCTCACGGTAGGCGTCGATGACGGCCTGGATACCGGCCGCACCCTCGGGAAGCGTGGCGATGTCCAACTGATCAGTGCCTGCGCCGCAGGATACGAGGTCGCGGACGGATTTGCCTGCCGTCGCCGCGTTGCTGCCAGCCACGACGGAAGCGGCCTCGGCACCCGTGCGCTTGATGAGCTGCTGGGTGGCTGCCCAGTCAAGGCCCATACCGCGCTGTGCTGTGTCCATGGCATCGGCCACGCCCAAACCGTAGGACCACAGCTCGTGCCGGTACGCCAGGGTGGCATCCCAGTCGAGCTGCGCCGGAGCGCCGGGTGTGTTGTCGGCGGCGACCTCAGGGATGACGTGCGCAGCGGCGTAAGCGCGGCGGGCGGTCAGTGGTGCGGTCGGCTTGACCCACGCAGTGGCGGGCTGAAGGCGGTACTCGCGGGTGCCGCCGTCGTCGGTGGGAAGAATGAGTGACGTCATTAGAGGGTGATCTCCGGGATGTCGATGGTGCGGCGCTCGGCCGAGGACTGGAGGCCAAGCTCGGCCAGCTGCACGCCGCGGGCGGCGGAGAGCAGGCCAAAGCGGTGCTCGCGACCGGCGACGACGTCGCGCAGGAATTCTTCCCACTGCAGCTTGAAGCCGTTGTCCAGTTCAGCGTTGGCGGGGACTTCCTGCCACTGGCTGCGGAAGGATTCCGTGACGGGCAGGTCCGGGTTCCAGACGGGCTTGGGGGTGTGGGCGCGCTGCTGCGCAACGCACTTGTTCAAGCCGGCGACGGCGGAACCGTGCGTGCCGTCGATCTGGAACTCAACCAGTTCGTCGCGGTAGACGCGGACGGCCCAGGAGGAGTTGATCTGGCCGATGACGTCGTCGCCGCCCGGGGTTTCGAGCTCGAAGATGCCGTAGGAAGCGTCGTCCGCGGTGGCCTTGTATTCCTTGCCGGCCTCGTCCCAACGTGCGGGGATGTGCGTGGCGGTCTTGGCGTTGACGCTCTTGACCTTGCCGATGATGCCTTCGAGGACGTAGTTCCAGTGGCAGAACATGTCCGTGGTCATTCCACCGCCGTCTTCCTTGCGGTAGTTCCAGGACGGACGCTGTGCAGCCTGGACATCGCCTTCGAAGACCCAGTAGCCGAATTCGCCACGGATGGAGAGGATGCGGCCGAAGAAGCCTTCGTCCACCAGGCGGCGGAGCTTGACCAGGCCCGGGAGGTAGAGCTTGTCGTGCACGACGCCTGCGGTGACGCCGGCTTCCTTGCCGATCTGCGCGAGTTCGATTGCCTCTTCGAGGGTCTCAGCCGTGGGCTTCTCGGTGAAGATGTGCTTGCCGGCGCGCATGGCCTTCTTCAACGTGGCGGCACGGAGGCTGGTCATGGAAGCGTCGAAGATGACGTCCACGGTGGGATCGGCGATGACTGCGTCCAGGTCGGTGGTCCATTCGGAGACCTTGTGGAGCTCGGCGAGCTCGCGGATCTTGGCTTCGTTACGGCCGACGAGGATGGGCTCAACCTGAACCTTGGTGCCGTCTTCGAGGGTGAAGCCGCCGGCGTCGCGAATGGGGAGGATGGACCGCAGCAGGTGCTGGCGGTAGCCCATACGGCCAGTGATGCCGTTCATGGCGATGCGGATCGTCTTTGTTTCGAAGCCCATGTTTTCTCCAGTGCCTTGTGTGCCGGTCGCTCTGCGGATACCGGTGTTTGACGGTTCATGTGGGAAAGCGCATTCCCGTTGCATTCGATCATGCACTATGGCGCGCCGGATTGGCAAGCGCTTTCCCAAAACTCTCGGAAGACTGACATAATTTCCTTAGCGCCAGTCCCGACGCTTGCAGAAAAGGAGGGCCCACGTGGCCGCCAGCACACTGAGTGAAGTTGCCCGTTTGGCCGGGGTTTCCCTGGCCACTGCCTCCCGGGTACTCAACGGCTCCACCCGTAAGCCGGCAGAGGACATTGCCGAGCGCGTCCGCGAGGCGGCAGACAAACTCGGCTACGTACCCAACGCGCAGGCGCAGGCCCTCGCGAAGTCGAGTTCGGGCTTGATCGGCCTCATTGTCCACGACATCGCCGATCCCTACTTCTCCGCTATTGCCCGCGGCGTCCAGGAAGCGGCCCGCCAGCAGAACCGCATGGTTCTCCTGGCCAGCACGTCCGGTGCTCCGGCGGATGAAAAAGAGGCCGTGGCAGCGTTCGCCGCCCGTCGCGCAGACTCGATCGTCATTGCCGGTTCACGTTCGGTACGGACCGAGGATAAGCAAGGAAATACTGAGCTGGCCGCAGAGCTGGACCGCTACTGCCGCAATGGTGGGCACGTGGGGGTGGTTGGTCACCCGGTTGTTGGTGTCTCCACGGAGGAGGGTTACCACGTGGTGAAAGTCCCCAACGAGGAACTCTCTGCCGGCCTTGCCGCTGAATTGGCAGCCGCGCACGAAGGTGCGTTCCTGATCGTCGCCGGCCCTCAAGGCCTGTACACCTCAGATGACCGCGTCCGCGGCTTCCAACGAGGGCTCGCGGATGCCGGCAGGCCGCAGGCCGAGGTTATCCGCACCGGCTTCAACCGCGCCGGAGGGTACGAAGCCGGCCTTGCACTTGCCGAACGGATCAAGGCATCAAAGGAGCGGCTCTGCATCTTCGCCGTCAATGACGTCATGGCCATTGGAGTCACTGCCGCCCTTCGACCGGAGGGCGTGTGGATTCCCCGCGACGCCACCATCGCCGGCTTTGACGACATCGAAACCCTGCGCGATTTCCGCCCGGCCCTCTCCACCGTGCACCTGCCGCTTGAAGACATTGGACGGCTCGCTGCAGGCGATCCCGATACTCCTCCCGTCAGCGGTGCGGTCAAGCTCCGCCGCAGCACTGAAACTCCGGTTGAATCGCAAGTATGACACCACGGCACGGCCAGGCGCCCCGGGCGCTCACGGTGATTCCCGCCGTCGGACATTCCGGTGTGGCGGGGCCTTCCACTGAAGCGGCGCCCGCCGTCCTGGTCCTTCCCGGCGGAGGCTACGCCAAAACGGCCGACCACGAAGCGGAACCGGTGGCTGAATGGCTTGCCTCACTGGGGATCCATGCGTTCGTCCTGCGATATCCGGTGGCTCCGGACAGGCATCCGGCGCCGCTCGCCGCCGCGAAACAGGCCATGTTGTGGATTCGTCGTGGTGACCATGGCCTGAACCTTGACCCATCGCGCGTAGGCGTCCTGGGCTTTTCGGCTGGCGGACACGTGGCATCAACGTTGTCCGTCGGGGTGTCCACCGGCGACCCCTCACTGGACGTTGCAGGGGCCCTGCCGAACCTCAGTGTCCTCTGCTATCCCGTGATTTCGTTTGTGGACTCGGTGCATCAGGGGTCCGTGGACAATCTTGCCGGAGCAGGCGCCGAACCGGAGGTACTGCGGGAGCTGTCAGCGGAACTGCACGTTACCCCTGCCACGCCGCCCGCTTTCCTCTGGCACACTGCCGACGACCACTCGGTCCCGGTCGGCCACAGCCTCGCCTATGCCGGCGCGCTCAGTCGGGCCGGGGTCCCGGTGGAACTGCACGTCTTCCCGCACGGCGTCCACGGTATTGGTCTGGCTTCGGGAACGGCCGGCGCTGATCAGTGGACTGGACTGTGCGCCGCTTGGCTCAGCCGAATGTGGCTTAATCCTCGTCCCGCTTAGTCCTCGCCGAGGGTGATGGTGTGGAGGAAGGAGGCGTCGTTGATGACGTTGTCCGGAAGGTCGTCCTCGACGAACTCCAGCATGATGTCCATGTCCTTGCCGTTGCCCCGCAGGACGTCGGTGACGGTCTGCCACAGCAATTTCCGGTTCCGCAGCGGGAAGCGTTCGGCAACCGGCCCCCAGGAGAAGCAGTGGACGCCCACCACGTGGGGGAGTACTTCGTGGAGGGACTCAAGCGCCTGCTGGTCTGAAAGTCCGACGGCGGGCTGCCAGTAGGTGCCGACGTTGGCGTGGTTCACCCGGGTCAGTAGCTCCAGGGTGGTGGCGGGGGAGTCGGTGAGAGTGTTGCCGTGATACTCAAACGCGATGGAGACGCCACGGGCGGATGCGAGATCCGCAATCCGCTGCGTGTCCTTCACCACTGCGTCCCAGTGTTTCTGGCTGGCGCCCGCCGACCCGAGTTCCCCGGCCCACACCCGGATTCTCGGAGCACCGAGGCCTGTGGCCAGGTCCAGGACATGATCGAAATCCCCGAAGGCCCCGCACCTGTAGTACGAGCCCATGGAGAGGACCGTGAGTCCCGCGGCATGCGTAGCGGCCTTGGCAAGGCCGGCGGATTCCGCGTCGCTGACGTGGACATCGGTGCCCCACTCGATGCCGGCAAGGCCGGCGTCGGAGGAAATTCGCACGACGTCGTCGATCCCGTGGGAGCGGAGAGTCACGGAACAGATGCCAGGCGTGAGGTCAGCCAGCGTGGTGAGGTCGATCATGCTTACAGGATACCGGGAATGCGCTTACCCGGTAAGTGCGTATCGCCTGCTGAACAGAAATGAACGCCACTATCTACAGATTGATCCAGTAGCGACGGATCGGCTCAGCGATACCCAGGTCCGGACTGAAATATTGGGCGAGCGTACTAGGGCCGTCGGTTCAGGCTTCAGATGTCCTGGCCGTTTTCGGCGTCCTGGTTGAGGGGCGGGATGGATTCCGCTTCCGGACTTCCCGCAATACGATCTGCTCGGGACACACCGTGGAAAGGAAGTCTCCCACCGACAGGGCCAGGCGCTCACCCACGAGCGAGTAGAGAATACGGTTGGCGTCCCGCCGTTCCGCGACCAGGCCGGCCTGGCGCAGCACGCTCAAGTGTCGGGAAATGGTGGGTCCGGTGGCGTTGAATCGCGCAGCTATCTCACCCGCAGCCAACTCGCCGTCCTTGAGGTCTTGAAGTATTTGCCGCCTGGTGGGGTGCGCCAACGCTGCGAAGATATCCGATGCTGCATCTGCCATGTTTGCAATATAGCACAATTGCTATATTAAGTTTAGCTTAATTGCTAATAAGCGAAGGAGCTAGATCATGCGTGTGGCTATTACCGGCGGTACCGGCTTTGTAGGGCGTCACCTCGCGGAACGACTCAATAGGCCGGATACCGTCATCATTTCGCGTCGGACAGGGACCGCAATCACCGACGTCGAAGCCTTAACGGAGGCCTTCGCAGGTTGCGACGCCGTAGCCCACTGCGCGGGGATCAACCGGGAGATCGGTGACCAGACCTTCCAGCGGGTTCACGTTGAAGGCACCCGCGCCGTCATTGAAGCTGCCCGGCGGGCGGGCGTCCAAAGAATCGTCATGCTGAGCTTCCTTCGCGCCCGTCCGGATTGTGGCTCCGCCTATCACGAGACCAAATGGGCTGCCGAGGAACTCCTGCGGCAGTCGGGCATCGAGCGCACGATTCTCAAGGCGGGGATGATCTACGGCAAGGGAGACCACATGGTGGACCATGTGACCCGTGCGGTGCGCAGCTTCCCGGTTTTCGCAACGGTCGGATATCGGGAGCGGACTGTTCGACCCATACCGGTGGAAGAGGCCGTCAACACCCTGATCGCCGCCCTCGAAGGTCGCGTGCCCACCCCGACCGTCGCGGTTGTCGGAGCCGAAGAGCTCGAACTTGGAGCGGCTGTCCGCAGGATCGCCCGGATGGCGGGTGGCCACCCTGTTTACGTCCGAGCCCCCATCTGGTCCATTCGCGCGCTGGCGCAGCTGACAGAGTGGACCATGGTGGTGCCCCTCGTCGCCAAAGCCCAGGCGCAGATGCTCGCCGAGGGGGTCAGTGAGCCTTTACCGTATGCGCCGTGGCTTCCCGCGGAGCTGCGTCCCAGTCTTCCTTTCGACGACGAACGCATCCGGGCCGCCGTACCGGAAGGCCGCTTCGCTTCGGACGATCTTCGGGTAGTGAGGTGGTGGAACGGGCGCATGGACCGCAGGCGGTCAAGCCGCCCGGTCCACTAGTTCGACTTACTGAGCGTCCTGCCCATGATGGCCTGCGTCAGCGCGTCGATCACCTCGGCGTTGGCCAGTGGATTCCGGATCAGCGTGAAGTCCACGTCGCCCACCGGCGGCAGCCCGAATCGCTGGGTGATGACCTTCAGGTCCTCGGGTACCAGCGACGCCGGCATGACGGCGACTCCAATCCCGGCCCGGACGGCCGCCAGCACTCCACTGATCTGTTTGGTGCTGCAGGTGATCCGCCATGTCCGGCCCTCCGCTTCCAGGGCATCGATGGCGAGCTTCCGGCTCAAACTCGGTGCCGGGTACGCAATCAGAGGCACAGGTGCGCCCGGTTCCAGCACGGTCTGCTCGACGCCCACCCAAGCGAAGTTGTCGTGCCGGACCACCGTGCCCTCCTTGGCGCCGGCCACCCATTTCACGAACACCAGGTCCAGTTGACCGGCGTTGAGCCGCTTATACAGCTGATCGCTTTGGCTGACAGTGAGCTCAAGGTTGATCTGCGGGTACAACTGCCGGAACTCGCGGAGAATCCGGGGGAGGCCCGTGATGGCGAGGTCGTCTGCGGTGCCAAAACGGAGCCGTCCGCGCATGGCCGAGCCGGAAAAATACCGGGCAGCGGAATCGTGGGCAGCAAGGATGCTGCGGGCAAAACCGGCCATTGCATCACCGTTGTCCGTCAACCTGACTTCGCGGGTATCACGGGCCACCAGCACCCGTTTGGCGGCGGCTTCCAGCTTGCGGACGTGCTGGCTGACGGTGGGCTGGGCCAGCCCAAGGCGCTCAGCAGCCTTGGTGAAACTCAGGGTTTCCGCGACGGCCAAAAAGGAACGGAGCTGGACAGGTTCGAACACGGAACTCCTAAAGCGCAGGTCAGCGCCGGGCCGGAGTACTACGCCGATGAAGAGGGCTCATTGCATTCCGCAATGCTAGTTATAGGCGCAATACGCTTCCATAATTGCTGCTGGCAACCATAGCGTTAAACGTATCCCACCGAAACTCTCGATCCGAGGACTACTTTTGGCACCCCCACCGCCTTCAGCGGCAAACGTCAGCCAGCCCGTCATCGATTCCCTGTCCGCCCCTCCGGCTCCGGACACCGTCACCCAGCCACTCGCCGTCGTGAGTGAAAAGCTGCCCTGGCGTCACACTTTCATCTCGCTGAAGGTCCCCAACTTCAGGATTTTCGCGATCGGCCACTTCATTGCCGTGATCGCCATCTGGATGCAGCGCATCGCCCAGGACTGGATGGTGCTCCAGCTGTCCGGTTCCGTCACCGCCGTCGGCATTACCGTGGCGCTGCAGTTCATGCCTTCACTGTTCCTGGGTCCGTGGGGCGGCATGATTGCCGACCGTTTTGCCAAGCGCAAGATCCTCATCATCTGCCAATCGGCGGCAGCTGTGCTGGCAGCCCTGTTGGCAGTGCTTTCCTTGAGCGGCCGCGTCGAAGTGTGGCACGTCTACGTCATCGCACTTGCCCTGGGCTTCGTGACGGTCCTGGACCAGCCGGCCCGCCAGGTCTTCGTCAACGAACTCGTCGGCCCCAAGTACCTGCGGAACGCCATCAGCGTGAACTCCACAACCTTCCAGCTGGGAGGCTTGATCGGTCCGGCGCTTGCCGGCGTACTTCTGACGGCTGTGGGCGCCGGATGGGCTTTCGCCGCGAACGCGGTGGCATGCTGCTCCACGGTGGCCATGCTGCTGATCCTCCGCAAGGACCAGTTGCACCTCAGCCAGCCGACACCCCGCAAGAAGGGGATGCTGCGTGAGGGCCTCAATTATGCGCTCAGCAAGCCCACTATCTACTGGCCGTGGCTCATGGCCGGCTTCGTTGCAGTTTTCGCGATGAGCCTGCCAGTGCTGCTGGCCGCCTTTGCAGACCACGTGTACGACGCCGGCGCCGGAGGCTACGGCCTCCTCAACGCCATGGTCGCGCTCGGTGCACTCGCGGGAGCAGTTGCGTCCACCCGGCGTCGTCAGCTTCGGTTGCGCTCGGTGGTGACGTCGGCGGGGTTGTACGGGCTCATGCTCTGCGCGTCGTCTCTGATGCCGTCCATGGTGTGGTTCAGCGTCACCATGGTCCTCGCCGGATTCTGGTGCCTCATGTTCCTCACCGCGGCCAACCAAATGGTGCAGACCAGTTCCAACATGAGCATCCGCGGCCGTGTCATGAGCCTTTACCTCGTAGTGCTCATTGGTGGCCAAGCCATTGGTGGTCCCATGATGGGTTGGTTGGCAGAGCACTTTGGTCCCCACCTTGCTGTCCTGATCTCCGGTGGCGTGCCGGCCATCGCAGCTGCGGTAGTCGCCGTGGTCCTGGCCCGGAAGTCCTCCCTCCACCTCAAGGTGGACCTGCGCGACCGGCGGCGGGTACTGCGGATCGTGGACCGGGCGCAGGCGGCCTAGACACAGACAGCGCCCGCGGAGGCACCGCGGGCGCTGCAATGTGGGGTTGGTTAGGCCGATGGCGTCCGTTAAACGGTAGCCAGGTGCGGGTACTCCGCTGAGCGGCCTTGGAATTCCAGGACGTCCGGGTTTCGGATGACGCCGTCGCGTATTTCGATGGCGCGGGATACGGTCTCGTTGGCATCCCACGCGGCCGGTCCTGCCACCACGGTGTCCAGGAACGGAAGCAGGGCTTCGCTGATCTCCCAGCTGGCTGAATTCCACAGGTATGACGGGCTGTGGTCCACGGCGTAGTAGTTGACGTGCCCGCCCACACGGAACATCGGCTCGTCGAACGTGGTGGTCCGCGCCCAGCTGAACCCCATTCCTTCGTCACAGGAAACGTCCACGATCAGGCTGTCCGGCTTGAACTCAGCCAAGTCCTCGGTCCGCAGGTACGTCAGCGGAGCGTTCGGGTCTTGCAGGGTGCAATTGACCACGATGTCTGCCGCCGCGAGGAACGGCGCCAGCGGCTTGCGCCCGTTGTTCGTGATGACTTCGCTAAGGAACGGCGCTTTGCTGTCATGGTCGAACTGCACGATCCGTACCGAATGGATCGGAGACCCGACTGCTGCCACACCCCGGTTGGTCAGGACCTGGACGTCATGGACGCCATGCGCGTTCAAGGCCGTGACGGCACCGCGGGCAGTTGCCCCGAAACCAATCACCACAGCGCTCAGGCGGCGGCCGTAATCGCCGGTGGAACCAGTCAACGCCAAGGCGTGCAGCACGGAGCAGTACCCCGCGAGCTCATTGTTCTTGTGGAAAACGTGCAGGCCGAATCCGCCATCACCGGCCCAGTGGTTCATGGCCTCGAAGGCGATGAGCGTGAGCTTCTTGTCGATGGCCAACTGGGTGATGGCCCGGTCCTGGACGCAGTGCGGCCAGCCCCACAGTGTTTGGCCGTCACGGAGCTCGGCAAGATCCTGGGCCTGCGGCTTGGGCAGCAGAATGACGTCGTTGGTGGCAATCAACTCCTGGCGCGTGCCAAGCCCGCCCACCAACGATTCGAGCTTGCTGTCCGGAACACCGAAGCGTTCGCCGTAGCCGAACTCAAAATGTAGTTGCTGGCGCACGTCCGGAGCGATCCGCTCCAAGTGTTGCGGGTGGATCGGCAGACGCCGCTCGTTGGGTTTCAGCGAGGTAGCAAGGACGCCTATGCTCAGCTGGCCAGTTGGCGCGGTCACTTCTTGTTGCCGGTAGAGGGCTTTGCGGCCTCGGTGGCGGAGGACTCGGAAGCCCGCTTATCCGCTCGCTTTTCCTTGATGGACTTACTGGATTTCTTCGATGCGGTTTGGCGCGGTGATTTGTCGCCCATGATGGCTCCCTTAGAGCGGAGCCGAAATGGCTCCTGACTCCTGACGATACACCTCGCAACGAGGCGCAGTGGCCTTGATCACTGCGCCGGGGTCAGCGGGCCGGCTTCATTTCGCAGGCTCTGCCGCCGGACGTCCATGCGTCACCCGGTGAGTCACGCGATCGGCAGTGTCGTCCACCGTCACAACCTTCTCCACCGGCTCCAAGTAGAAACGGGCGCTGCTGATGATGCCCTCGCCCACGCCGAAGATGATGACGCCGGTCATCTCGTGCGGGGTGCCGTCGCGCCAGGCGCCCTTCAAGTGCAGTTCGGTCCAGATCGTGCCGCCGCTGACGCTGTGCGAGAGAAGATGCGCTTTGATGTCCGGAACGCCTGTGAACAGTTGTTCCCAGTTGCTGCGGATGGTGTCCCGGCCAGTGAATCCCCGGGTGGGGTGCGCCGGTGTTTCATTGACGTAGCCGGGCGCGAAGCACGCCGCCAGGCTTTCCAGATCGTGTTTGTTCGTGGCTTCCAGCAGGCGGTTGATGACGGCGAGTGGACCCGCCTCACCATCGTCGGTGAGAGTCATTGGAGGACCTCCCGGATAGGTGGATGTACGTACGAGTGTAGGCTCGGGAAGCCTCCCGGTCGACGGGTGCGCGGCCCTGTTTGGCGAGTACCGCCGTCGGACGTTTTATGCCTTGGACGCAAAGAAACCCCGGATCCTTGGATCCGGGGTTTTCCTTGAGCGGGCGACGGGAATCGAACCCGCGTATCGAGCTTGGGAAGCTAGCGCTCTACCATTGAGCTACGCCCGCGCTGCCCGGGAAAATTCGCCCCGAGCGAGTCCTAGCTTAGCGCAGATGCGGGGGTGCTCATGACAGGCGCGTCGGCCACCTACTTGAACAGTTGCAGGCTGTTCCAGCCGGAGCCCACCTGACGGTACGTTGTCCACTGACCGCGGCCCAGGCCGTAGTTATAGAGGTTGCCATCGGCTGTCTGTGCCGTGATGCCGCGGGTACCGGCCCCCATCAGACCAAAGCTCGGGGCCAGGACACGCATGTACTGCCAGCCAGTGCCAACGGTGGTGGCCGGTCCGTAGAAGCCGGCCCAACCGTCGCCGCGGTAGTTGATGAGCGAGCCGGAACCCGTCCTCGCAAGAATGTCGTTGGCGCCGTCGCCTTCCCAGTCGGCGATGGTGAGCTCCATGCCGTTCCAGCCCTTGCCAATAATCTGCGGTGCACTGAGCGCACCACCAAAGGTGTTGGGGTAGTAGCGCAGGACACCGTCCGGGAAGTATCCGACGACGCCGGGACGGCCGTGCGCGTGCGTCCACTTACCCACGGTGATGGTCATGCGATCCCAGCCGCCGTTGCCCACCACAACCTGGTTGGCGAAACCGCCGCCCGGGAGGCCCCGGTACACGCCGAGTACGCCGTTGTTCCACTGCGCAAGGATGTCGTACACCCCATCAATGTCCCAGTCCACCACGAAACCCTGCTTCAAGCCGGACCAGCCCGAACCAATCTGGACAGCACCCGCATAGCCGCCGGCCGCCGTCGCAGGGTAGCGCAGCAGACGGCCCGAGGCGTCGGCAGCCACCAGGTCCGCGCCGGACTTGATGCTGGCCGCGGCCGCCGTGTTGCCCGCGAAGTAATGCTCCAGGGTCGGGAAGCCGCGCCTGTTCATATCGGTGGCCAAGGCAACGCCCACATAGCGCAAGTGCCATGGCTCGTAGCTGTAGCCCGTGGTGCCCGTATAGCCGTTGGGGTAACGGACAATGAAACCGTATTTGTGGGCATTCGCGGCCACCCACTTGCCCGCTACGGTGTCGCCGAAGCAGGTGCTGAGTCCGCACGAGCCCGCGGCGTTGCCAATGTCCATGGCGAGGCCGGTCTGGTGCTCGCTGTAACCGGGACGGGCCGAGATGGTGTCGGCATAGGCCTGGCCGTAGGCATTGACGTAGCCCCAATAGACCTGGCTTTGGGTGTCATAGGAACGGTAGCCACTCACGATCGACAGGCCGCCCGTGCCGGCGTCAGCCGCGCCCTGGAACAGTCCATTGAGCCATGCGGCGGCTTCAGCCCGCATGTACTGGCCCGAGCCGCGCGCATTGATAAGGTCCGACGGCGCGTAGCCCGCCGGGTTCAGCGGTCGCGACTTGTTGACCAGGACGGAGAAGCTGGCCGGGTCCCCGATCGGGTCCACGCCCGGCAGCGGATTCACCGTTGCCGGGATAGCTGCCTTCGGGGTGGCAGCTGCCTTCGCCATGGGCGCTGCAGCTGCAGCGGGCACCGCAGCGACGACGCCGCCAGCCACCGCCATGGCGAGGAAAAGAGCGCACGCCGCCATCCGCCGTCGTGCTTTCCCTGCAAAAGTTTGGTGTTCCAGAACCCGCATAACGCCCCCAACTCGGTTTTTGCCAGCCTCGGGAACTCTACCCCGCGGGCAGAACTGTGTCAGCCGTAACTTTATGAAGAGCCAGATAACCATTCGGTCAAGGCTCGTGCGCGATGTGTTCCCGAACGCCCCCGCTGACTATTCTGAAGGTGTTAGCTGCAGCGTATGGGGAACCGGGCTACGACATTCGAACCGTACGCCGAAAGAGGTTTCCGTGGCATTTGCAGACTACGAAGTGGTGATAGGCAGGGACGCCATGACCGTCTACGGATTCCTCATGGACGGCATGAACAACTCCCTCTGGCGCTCCGGAATCCGCAGCATCTCATTGCGGTCCGGGATCCGTGGGCATAAGGGCGCGCTGTACCAGCAGACCATCAACGGCCCCGGCGGCCGCCCCATCGCCGCCGATTTCCAGATCACCGAAGCCCGGCCAGGCGCGGAAGTACGCTTCGCCGTCGTCGCAGGACCGGCCCGGCCCACCGGTGGCTACTACCTCAGCACCGAAGGCCAAACCACCCGCCTCCGGTTCGCCCTCGAATACCATCCCAAGGGCCTGCAGAAGCTGATGAACAGCATGATCCAGAAGACCATGGAAAGCGAAGTGGCACAGCTGGAGCAGCTGAAGACCGTAATGGAGTCGCGCTCGGTGGTGTGAGCCGTTATTGGGCGAGCTTGAAGCCGCTCCACCCGCCGCCGACAGCGACAGGCGTCGTCAGCCTTCCAGAGGTAAGGTCCCAGTACTCCAGTACGCCATTGGTGCCCAGGCCGGCGATGCCGGTGGTGCTCGCGCCCGTCACGCCCTGGAGGGAACGTAGCCCGGAATAGTCCGTCCACGCCGCACCCACTACCGGCCTGGCTTCCTGCTTCGGCGTCGCCAGCCCGCTGCCACGGTACAACCGCAGGGATCCGTTGGGCTCCACGGTCAGGAGATCCTGGAAACCATCCGCGTTGTAGTCCACCATGCTGAGCCTGGCTGCCCTGTTGCCGGTACCAATCGCGGCCTGCGAGCGGATGTACGTCATCCCTGCGTTCTTGTATAACCAAAGACCGCCGGATGCATCCATCGCGACAATCTGCGGTAGGCGGTTGTTGGCACACCAGTTGCCGACGGCGATGTTCAAGGACTGCCAGCCGTGGCCCAACACCCCAGGTGAACCGAAGCCGCCTGATAGCCTGCCCGGGTACACCAGAAGTGCCCCGTCGGTGCGTTGGGCGATGAGATCGAAGACGCCGTCGCGATCCCAATCGGAAACGAACAGCTCCTTGAGCCCGGTGAAACCGATGCCGATCTTGCGCGCTGCGCCGTACTTCGCGTTCCCCAGTGATGGGTAGGAATACACCGTTCCATCCGCCCCGATGGAGACGAGGTCAGCCGCGCTCCTGATCGAGGCGCTGCTGAGGTTGACGGTGGGCGGTTGGAATTTATCGCCTGGTTGGCAGGCTCCCACAGGATCCGTGGGAGGAGTGACCGTTCCGCCCGGCGCCGTGGTGGTTCCGGCCGGCAGGGTGGTGTAGCCAAAGAAGTTCACCACACCCCACAGCGTGTACCGGTTGGGCGTGGTCTGCCAGTTACCGTCCGTGTACGTGATGCCGATGCCCATGACGTTGAAGCGGGGATCACGCAGCAGGGCATCGTGCCCCGGGGACCCCTTCCACCACTCAACGAGCTGGGCAGCGTCACGGTCCCAGCGGACGGCAATGACTTCGCCCGCGCCGTTGTTCGGATTGAGCGCGCGCGGATCCGTCCAGAAATTCGCGCGGTGCTGGATCACCTCGCGCGTCGCTATGTTGTTGGACCACTCCTGGGCCAGGCCCGCGACTGTTGCGTGGTACTTCACCGGTGCCAGGCCGAGGGACGCACGGTAGCTGTTGATCGCGTTGAATACCGTCAGGATTGCCGCTGTGTTGCTGTCCGGGAGGAGCGCGAGGGCGCCGTTATCCGGGTTGGTGTCGCCGCTCGGGGCTTTGCCGGGGAAGGGGGTTGAGCTCGCTGTCGGGCTGGGGGCTGTGCTCGGGGTGACGGTTGGTGTTGCCGACGGCGTGGGCGTGAGGGCCGGCTCCGCTGACGGCGTGAGGGTCGGTGACGCCGTGGGCGACGGTGTCGGCGTGATGGTCGGCGACTCCGAGGGTGTGCCTGACGACGTGCCTGACGGGCGTGGTCCCACGGCGGGTGCTGACGGCGTCGGGATAGCGGACGGTGACGCAGTCTGCGAGGGCGCCGGGGCCACGGGATCGGGAACAGCCGGGTTGCTGGTGCCCGGGTCTTCCGAGGAAGGATCGTCAGGCCCCCACGACGGCCCGATATTCGGCACGGGCGGCGGCGTCTCGATGACCGGGTCCACGGCGATGGGTCTGCTCGGCGCTTCGCTTTCCGTCCCCGGTTCCAGGGCCGGCACTGAGGTGGGGTCGGACGCTTGGCCGGCCGCGGGGGCGCCCGCGGAAGGTGAGGGGTCCGGCGTCGTACTTGACTCAGGCGCGGTCAGGCCAGACTCGACGCTGGCGGATGGAGTGGTGTTGCCACCCGGACCTGCCTCCTTTGCCGGCAGGATCTGGCTGGAGGCGGCCACACAGAGGGCCAGCGCTCCGGCCAGCACAATAGAGGCCGGCACTGCCAGTTTTTTCACAATTACCCCGCGAATGCTCGTTGCCCCCAGGTACGGGCGCGGTTCTACATGTCCGGGAACTATAGTCCCACGGGGCGGCCCGGACAATGCATGGGGTGTTGGACGCATGGGGTATTTTTGATGCTGTGCTGATCTCTGACCGCGACATACGTGCCGAAATAGACTCCCAACGGATTGTTCTTGAGCCGTACGACCCCGCGATGGTGCAGCCGTCCTCCGTGGACGTCCGGATCGACCGGTTCTTCCGGCTGTTCGACAACCACAAATACGCCCACATCGACCCCGCCGAGGAACAGCCTGAGCTGACCCGGTTGGTGGAAGTGGAAGGCGACGAGCCCTTCATCCTGCACCCGGGCGAGTTCGTCCTGGGCTCCACGTACGAGACTGTCAGCCTTGCCGACGATATTGCCGCGCGTCTTGAAGGAAAGTCGTCCTTGGGGCGTCTCGGTTTGCTGACCCACTCCACGGCGGGATTCATCGACCCCGGGTTCTCCGGCCACGTGACGTTGGAGCTGTCGAACGTAGCTACCCTGCCCATCAAGCTGTGGCCTGGCATGAAGATCGGCCAGTTGTGCTTCTTCCGGCTGACGTCCTCGGCCGAGCACCCCTATGGTTCCGGTGAATACGGCAACCGTTACCAAGGCCAGCGCGGTCCGACGGCCAGCCGTAGCCACCAGAATTTCCACCGGACGTCCATCTAGCGTTTCTTCTGTTCGCCGAGGGGTTAGGTCTCACCCTTTTTGGTGGGCCCTTTTGGGTTGGGATGTCGCCCCTCGGCGAGGGTTAGGCTGGGGCCCGCTCAGGTGTCCGCGGTGGGGCGCCGGGGGTCTTCCGGAGGGCCTTGACCACGGGTTCCACAAACCGGGCGGCCAGGGGACCAAGGATGGCCATGATGAGGACGTAGGCCGTGGCAAGCGCGGCGAGCTCGTCCGGAACAGCGCCCGAAGCAACAGCAAGGCCGGCGATGACGATGGAAAATTCACCGCGGGCAATAAGTGCAGCTCCTGCGCGGAAGCGTCCGGGCACGGCGATGCCTGCCCGCTTTGCAGCCCAGAACCCCGTGATCATCTTGGTAGCTGATGTGAGGACGGCCAGCACAAGGGCCCAGCCCAGGACAGGCGGGATGGACGTGGGGTCGGTGTTGAGACCGAAGGCCACAAAGAAGATCGCGGCGAAGAGATCCCGCAATGGCTCGAGGATCCGCGTCGCGTTGTGGGCGGTCGCGCCGGAGATGGCGATGCCCAGCATGAAGGCACCGACGGCAGCGGAAACCTGAAGGGCAGAAGCGATACCGGCCACCAGCAGGGCGAGCCCGAGCACGTTCAGCAGGAAGACCTCGGAGTTCTCGCTATGAACGGCCTGCGAAACCCGGTGGCCGTGCTTGAGGGCGATGACCAGCACCACGGTGACCACCGCAAGGGCAATTCCTACCGTCTGCAGACCGCCGAGGAAGCCAACGCCCGCCAGGATGGCCGTGAGGATCGGCAGGTAAATGGCCATGGCCAGATCTTCGAAAACAAGGATGGACAGCACCACAGGCGTTTCGCGGTTACCGATACGCCCGAGGTCGGTGATGACTTTCGCTGCGATGCCTGACGACGAGATATAAGTAACGCCACCCATGACGATGGCCCCCACAAGTCCCCAACCGAGAAGGACTGCCAACCCTGCGCCCGGGAGGAAGTTGAGGACGAAATCCATGACACCTGCCTGCCATGATCGCCGCAGGCCAGTGACCAGCTCCGACGCCGTATATTCCAATCCGAGCATAAGCAGCAGAAGAATGACGCCGATTTCGCCGGAGAGATGGGCGAACTCGTGCATCCCGTCCAACTTGACGAAGCCGCCGGCACCGAACGCCAAGCCACCCACCAGGTAAAGAGGGATGGGGGACATGCCAATTCGACCCGCCAATCGAGCCAGGAGGCCGAGGCAGAAGACGACGGCCCCCAGTTCAACGAGGGCTAGAGCGAGCGGGTCCATCCCGCTCAGCCGTTGCGAAGGATGTCGGCTGCCGAGTCAAGACCTTCCTGGGTGCCGACCGCTACGAGCAAATCACCGGTGTGAAGTACGACGTCGGGTGCGGGCGAGGGGACTACCTCGCCTTCGCGCATGATGGCCACGATGGAGACACCACTTCGCGTGCGGATCTGCGCCTTGCCCATGGGCTGGTTGACGAAGGGCGAATCAGGAGTGATGGAGAACTGGCGGGTGACAATGCCTGGTATCTCGCGATGCTCTTCTGCCAGGCGCATGGCAATGTGCTGCCCGCCCAGCAGGTTGCCCAGCGTCGAGGCTTCGTCGGCAGTCAAGGGAATGGACGCCTGACAGGTATCGGGGTCGTCCCACGTTGAGACGAAAAGCTCTGTTTCGCCTTCCCGCAGCTCCACTACACCGATGCGACGGCCCGAGGCCGTGACGAAGTCCTTGCGGACCCCAAGGCCCGGGAGTTCGGTCTCATCCACGTTCATAGCTCCACCCTAAACTGTCCTGAACCGGTCCGGTACGACCCTCGCACTTCAACCGGTCCTTAGTAGTTAACGCTCGGGGACCACAGCTATTTCCACTTTCGCCGGCGGCTTGACGGGCAGGATCACCAAGAGGCCTGCAAGGAGAACCACCATGATTCCGAGGATGCCCCACCGCTGGGCTTCGCCCTCGGCCACCAGGGGAGAGGCGATGGCGATGCACAGGGTGAAGAGGGTGGGAGCAAGGAAACTGACGGCCCGACCGGTTGTGGCGTACAAGCCGAAGAGTTCGCCGGCCTCGCCTTCCGGTGCGAGCCTTGCGAGGTAGGCCCGCGAGGACGATTGCGCAGGGCCTACGAACAGGCAGAGCAGCAGGCCGAAGATCCAGAACGTGTTGCTCGCGGGCCACTCATTACCGAGGAAGACGTAGTCACCGTTGCCCAGCACCAGAATGAAGGTGCCTGCGATGAGGAGGCCCACCAGCGAGAGGACGATGACGGACTTGGGTCCGATCCTGTCGTCCAGGAATCCGCCGATGATGGCGCCGACAGCAGCGACCACGTTGCCGAAGATGGCGAAGAAGATGACTTCCTTGAGCTCGAATCCGAACGTACCTGCGGCGATGACACCGCCGAAAGTGAAAACAGCCGCGAGGCCGTCACGGAAGATGGCGCTGGAGAGCAGGAAGTAGATGGTGTGTGGGCTGGTCCGGTAGATGGCGCCGATGCGCCGGATCAGTAACTTGTAGGAGGCCAGGAACCCCAAGGAAGCGGTGGCCTTCTTCGCCGGAACCTCAGGGACAGCGAACATTACTGGCAGGGCAAAAATGAAGAACCACAGTGCAGAGAAGACTGCCACGAGCCTGATGTTGAGGGAATCCTGCGTCGAGGCGCCAAACCAGTCGAAGGAAGGCTGGACGAACAGTTGCAGAACCAGCAGAAGGGCAACTATTCCGCCCAGGTATCCCATGGCCCAGCCAAAGCCGCTGACCTTGCCGATGTTCTTCGGTGTGGAGATCTGCGCCAGCATGGCGTTGTAGTTGACGCCGGCGAACTCAAAGAAGACATTGCCCAGCGCTATGAGGCAGACACCCAGCAACAGGAACTCGGGCTGGGGGAAGACAAAGAAGCACAGTGCCGTGAGCACGGCCGTAGCGGCTGTATTGACTCCGAGCCACAATTTGCGCCGGCCTCCGGCGTCCGAACGCTGCCCGGTCACCGGAGCAAGCAGCGCAATGGCCAGGCCTGCGATGGCCAGGGCGGCGCCGAGTGCGGCCGAGGCGGCATCTTCTCCGCCAAATGCGTTGGAGGTGAGGTAGACCGTGAACACGAAGGTGGTCATGACCGCATTGAACGCAGCCGAGCCCCAGTCCCAGGAGGCCCACGCAAGGATCTGGCCCTTCTTGGAGGCAACAGGTCCTGAGGCGAGCTCGGACGTCGGGTGGGAGGCTTCGGGAACTGCGGCCGCGTTCATAGCTTGAATGCTATAGCGGCGGGGAGAACGGCGTGCAGATGACGGAGCGCGTTGTGTAGAAGAGGGATTGAAACGTAACCTCCAGCCCGCTTCTTTGGCCAAAAACTGTCCGTCCCCCTTGATAAACTAGCTAAACCGAACCCAACGTATGACCGCCTGCTCCAACTTTTGACAATTCGTTCCTGACTTTGCGGAGATAACAGTGATCACAGTTCTCGCCATCACCTTTGTTGCGGCAACTGTGGCGCCCTTGATCTTCAGCAAACTGGGCAGGAACGCGTTCTACGCACTGGCAGCAGTCCCGGCGGGCGCATTCATTTGGCTCCTCTTCCAGTACGGACCCGTATATTCCGGTGGCGGCATAGAAGAAGTCCTGCCGTGGATCCCCAGCCTGAAGCTGGAGCTGGCCTTCCGCATGGATCCGTTGGCGTGGGTCATGTCCCTCCTGATCCTCGGAGTGGGCTCACTGGTGCTGGTCTATTGTGCCCGGTACTTCAAGAACACAGACGCGGACCTTGGCGGCTTCGGTGCCCAACTCCTCGCCTTTGCCGGAGCCATGTTCGGCCTGGTGACTTCCGATGACCTCATGATGCTGTTCATCTTCTGGGAACTCACCACTATCCTGTCCTACCTGCTGATCGGCTATGCCCGCACCCGTTTGGCCGCACGCCGCTCGGCGCTGCAGGCGCTGATGGTCACCACCGCCGGTGGCCTCGCGATGCTTGTTGGCCTCATCATCCTTGGCCAGGCAGCCGGCACCTACCGCATTTCGGCCATCCTGGAGCAAGCCGGGACGCTCATGGCAGGACCCATGCAGGGAGCGGTGACTGCCGCCGTCGTGCTTGTCCTGGCAGGTGCGGTGACCAAATCGGCGCTTGTCCCGTTCCATTTCTGGCTGCCCGGAGCGATGGCCGCTCCCACGCCGGTGAGCGCCTACCTGCATGCTGCGGCCATGGTGAAGGCCGGCATCTACATCGTCGCGCGCCTTGCGCCGGGCTTTTCCGAGTCGGACTTCTGGCTGCCGGTGGTCCTGGGACTCGGGTTGGCCACCATGCTCGTAGGCGGTTACCGCGCTCTTCGACAGACTGACATCAAGCTCATCCTTGCCTATGGAACGGTCAGCCAGCTCGGTTTCCTCACCATGGTGGTGGGCCTCGGCCGACCGGATGCCGCCCTTGCCGGGCTGGGGCTGCTGCTTGCCCACGGCTTGTTCAAGGCCGCACTGTTCCTCGTAGTGGGCATCATTGACCACCAGTCCGGAACGCGCGATATCCGCAAGCTCTCCGGCGTCTTCCGCTCATCTCGCGCCCTTGGAGTAGTTGCAGCGATCGCCGCAGCGTCCATGGCCGGGGTGCCTCCTTTGGCTGGCTTTGTCGCCAAGGAATCAGTCTTCGAAGCGTTCGTCCACTACGGCTCTGGCCATGACGCACCTGCCTGGGGCATCTGGATCCTGGTAGGCCTGGTGATCGGATCCATCCTGACCTTCGCCTATAGCGCCCGCTTCATGTGGGGCGCGTTCGCCACCAAACCCGGCGTGGAACCCACGCCGTTCAAACCCATTAAGCCCGCGTTCCTTGCCGCGCCGGCCGTTTTGAGCGTCCTCACCATCGCTTACGGCGTGTGGCCCGCGCCGGTGGACACCTGGATCCAGCCTTACGCGGCGTTGTTCGCCGATCGTCCGGACGCCGTCGACGCCGGACACCTGGCTTTGTGGCACGGCATCACCCCGGCGTTGGGCCTGACTGCGGTGACGTTCGCGGCCGGTGCTGCGATGTTCTACGGGCGGAACCTGGTTTCGCGGGCGCAGAGCCTGGTACCCGATTGGGTGGATGGGGACCGCGCCTACCAACACACCATCGGCGCCTTGGACGACATCGCTGTCTGGGTCACGGGCCGTACGCAGCGTGGTTCGCTGTACTTCTACCTCACGGTGATCCTGACCGTTGCCTTCGCGGTGCCGCTGGCGGCATTGATCGCGGCCAACAAGCCACTGCCGGAAGGCATCTACTTCATCGACCCGAACTCCCCTTTGCAGATGGTTGCCGGGGCAGGAATTGTGGTGGGCGCCTTGGCCGCCGTCCGAGCCAACAAGCGTTTCCTCGCTGTGCTCATGGTGTCCGTGACCGGCTACGGCATTGCCCTCATGTTCGCTTTGCAGGGCGCTCCGGACCTTGCGCTGACCCAGATGCTGGTGGAAACCATCGTGCTGGTGGCGTTCGTCCTCGCCATGCGCAGCCTCCCCGCTGAGCTGAGGGACCGGACAGGCGGCAGGCTCCGGGTCATCCGGGTGATCATCGGCGCGGCCTTCGGCATCACCATGATTTTCGTGGCGATTTACGCCATGGGTGCCCGCGTAGCCACGCCGATCTCACTGGACTTCCCGCGTCTGGCCTACGAAGGCGGCGGTGGCCTGAACGTGGTCAATGTGACCCTCGTGGACATCCGCGCCTGGGATACCTTCGGGGAGATTTCAGTCCTCGCGATCGCCGCCACCGGTGTCGCCAGCTTGATTTTCGTCCGCAGCCGTGGCGACCGCATCAAGACCTCAGAGGCAGTGCCGGAAGGCAGCGTGGGGCGCCGCACCGGCGTCGACCGTGACTCCCGGGACGGTGCCACGCTGGCCGTGGCCAAAAAGTTCACTGACGTCAGCCGCGACGCGTGGCTGGTGGCAGGACGCACGCTGGCGCCCGAACGACGCTCCATCATCTTCGAAGTGGTGACAAGGCTGATCTTCCACTCGATGATCGTCTTCTCCATCTACCTGCTCCTCGCTGGCCATAACCTCCCAGGCGGTGGCTTCGCAGGCGGCCTGACCGCGGGACTCGCCCTGACAATCCGCTACCTCGCGGGCGGTCGGTTCGAGTTGAGCGAAGCAGCGACAGTCAGTGCCGGAACCCTCTTGGGGACGGGACTTGCGACGGCGGCCGCCTCGGGCCTGGTGCCGCTCTTCCTCGGCGGACAGGTGTTCCAGAGCGCGATCATCGAGTTCTGGCTGCCGGTCTTCGGGGACGTCAAATTTGTCACCTCCACCATCTTCGACATCGGCGTATACATCGTGGTGGTGGGCCTGGCGCTCGACGTCCTCCGCAGCCTCGGTGCCGAAATCGATGAGCATTTTGAAGGCCAAGGGGCGCCCCTCGCAGAGGAAGATGCCGCCGGGCACGCCGATCTTGCCGAAGAAGCCGCTGAATCCGCTGCGTCCGGGAAAGGTACCGCATGAGCATCAACCTGACCCTGCTGATCGTCATGGGCGTCCTCTACGCCTGCGGCATCTACTTGATCCTGGAGCGTAGCCTGACCCGGGTGCTGTTGGGTTTGATGCTGTTGGCCAACGCCACCAACATCCTGATCCTGACCACCGGCGGATACGCCGGGTTGGCGCCCTTGTTCACCAAGGAAACCAGCCCGGACGCCTATAGCGATCCTCTGCCGCAAGCGCTGATCCTCACCTCGATCGTCATTTCCTTCGCAGTCACGGCCTTCATGCTGGGCATCATCTACCGGACCTGGGTCCTGGCAAGGCAAGACGAGATCCAGGACGACCTTGAGGACCGCCGCGTTGCCGAGACGCCGAGCTTCGACGCCGAGGACGACGCCATTGTGCCGTTGGAAACCTCGGAGTTCGCCGTCACCCCTGCCAATACCTCGGACCACACTCACCCCGAAGCCACCGAGACCCCCAGCAAGGCACCAAACCAGGAAGGAGGCAGCGCGTGAATCTCGCAAACCTGTCGCCGCTAGCTGTCCTCCTACCGATTCTGGGTGCCGCGCTGGCGTTCCTGCTGATCCGGCACCACACCGCGCAGCGCGTGGTGAGCATCGGCATCCTGAGTGCAACACTTCTGCTCGAATGCCTGCTCCTGATGTCAGTGTGGGATGGCGGCACAACGTCAGTCACGCTTGGCGGCTGGCTGCCGCCGTGGGGTGTGGTCCTGGTGGTGGACCAGTTCTCCTCGCTCATGCTGGTTGTCTCCACCGTGGTGAGCCTCGCGGTGTTGATCTATGCGACCGGCCAGGGCATGGCCGACGGCGACCAGGAAGCACCTGTCTCGATCTTCCACCCGACCTACCTGATCCTGGTGGCCGGCGTGTCCAATGCCTTCCTCACAGGCGACCTCTTCAACCTTTACGTAGGCTTCGAGATCCTGCTGACGGCAAGCTACGTCCTGATGACCTTGGGTGGGACAGGACCACGCATCCGCGCCGGGGTCACCTACGTTGTGGTTTCCGTGGTGTCGTCCGTGCTGTTCCTCATTGCCATCGCCATGATCTACGGGGCCACCGGGACCATCACCATGGCCGACCTTGCCATCAAACTGGCCGAACTGGACCAAGGCACCCAAAACCTCCTGCACGTGATGCTGCTGGTGGCCTTCGGCATCAAGGCAGCTGTGTTCCCGTTGTCCTTCTGGCTCCCCGACTCCTATCCCACCGCGCCGGCTCCTGTCACTGCCGTGTTCGCCGGGTTGCTGACCAAAGTAGGTGTTTACGCCATGGTCCGCACGGAGACACTCTTGTTCCCGGGGGACACCCTGAATGTTCCGCTCATGGTGGTGGCATTACTGACCATGGTGGTGGGCATATTGGGTGCCTTGGCCCAGAGCGACATCAAACGTCTCCTGTCCTTCACCCTCGTGAGCCACATCGGATACATGGTGTTTGGCCTGGCGATGAGTTCGGTTGCCGGGTTGGGCGCTGCAGTCTTCTACGTTGCCCACCACATCACCGTGCAGACCAGCCTGTTCCTGGTCACAGGTCTCATAGAACGCAGGGGCGGAAGCTCCTCCATTGACCGCCTGGGTGGACTGGCCAAACTCTCACCGCTGCTTGCCCTGCTGTTCTTTGTCCCGGCAATGAACCTCGCGGGCATTCCACCGTTCTCGGGCTTCCTGGGAAAGCTGGGCCTCCTGCAGGCCGGCGTGGAGCTGGGAACACCCCTGGCCATCACCCTGGTGGTGGGTGGCGTGGTCACCAGCCTTCTGACGCTGCTGGCCATCGCCCGTGTCTGGAACAGGGCCTTCTGGCGCAAGCCCGAGGACGCTGAGTACCCGGATCCCGTGCTTCAGACCCCGGGCAACGTAGGGGTTTTGCCGCGGACCATGGTCGGCTCGACGGCAGGCCTTGTGGTGTTCGGCGTCGCCCTGACGGTCTTCGCCGGCCCGCTCTTCCGGGTGGCGGACGGTTCCGCGGGAATCATGCTGGACCGCTCGGCCTATATCCACTCCGTCCTGGGCGATTCCGTTGAGGTGCCGCCCCTTGCGCAACCGGATGAAGTGCAGACGGGTGGTTCCAAATGAGCCGCAAACCGATTTCGTTCCGCACCGAGCTGCCGCTGCTCATTTGGTTGGTCATCGTCTGGGGTGCGCTGTGGCGGGACTTCAGCCCTGGCAACCTCCTGTTCGGTGCCCTGATCGCCGTGTTGGTAGCCAAGCTGTTCTACCTCCCGCCCGTGGAGTTGAGCGGCCGGTTCAACATACTGCGCGCCATTCCCTTCGCGCTGATGTTCCTCGCCAAAGTGGTGGCAGCGAGCTTCCTGGTCCTGTTCCTGGCTGTGGCAAAAGGTCCCAAGGTGCGCAGCGCCGTCGTCGCTGTCCCGTTGCGGAGCCATTCGGACCTGATGGTGACGGCCACCGGGCACGTCATCTCGCTGATACCGGGCTCCCTTGTGGTGGAGGTGGACCGGTCGACATCCACGCTCTACCTGCACGCGCTCAACATCTATGAAGAAGCGGACATCGACAAAATTCGCGACGAAGTCCAAACCATCGAAGCGCGGCTGATCAGGATCATGGGCACGCGCGAAGAAGTCGAAGCATTGAAGGCCGAAATACGTCCGGGAATGGAAGGGGCAACGCGATGAAGGAAACCATTCTCGTGGTCACGGCTGTAATCCTCAGCCTGGCTGCCGCAGGTGCGATCGTCCGCATAGCCATCGGCCCGTCCTTGCTGGACCGAGTGCTGGCCTCGGACGTCCTGCTCGCAATCCTGGGTGCTGCACTCGCGATCGACATGGCGATGAACAGGCACCTCAACAACCTGATGCTGCTGGTAGCCCTGGCCGTGATTGGTTTTATCGGATCGGTGACAGTTGCCCGGTTTGTGGCGGAGCGGAGGGAACAGAACAATGAGTCCTGATCCCACCGGCGTCGATGTCGTGATCGATGGTGTGACCGCCGTGTTCCTGGTGGTGGGCGCCCTGATGTCCCTGGGTGCTGCTATCGGCTTGCTCCGTTTTCCGGACCTTATGAGCCGCATGCACGCTGCCACCAAGCCGCAGGTACTGGGTTTGTTCCTCATGCTTGCCGCCATAGGCCTGCAGATGCGCACCTGGTGGGTGTGGCCGGTCCTGCTGGTGGCATGGATCTTCCAGCTGCTGACGGCGCCCGTTTCTGCCCACATGGTGGGTCGCTCCGCCTACCGCACCAAGCACGGTCACCGCGAGATGCTCACCAAAGATGAACTCGAGGCAGTGGTTCAACGGGCGGCCGCCGGGCAAGAGCCTGGCAACGACCGCTGAACGGCTGCTCATCTGAACGACTGATAGGCAAAAAGCGCGGGGCCACTGATGGTGGCCCCGCGCTTGCATGTTGTCCGGGTGGTGCCTAGACGATGTCCTTGGATTTGGCGAAGCGGGCGATGGCACGCTGCGTCCCGCGGCTGGCGAGTACCTGGATGAGGGTGCTCACGAACGCAGAGATCAAGGCGAATGTCAGGGCCGAGCGCAGGCTCGTCTCCAAGTCATCGTTGCCTGTGGGTGGCTTGTTGCCAGTGGCCTTTTCCCACCCTTTATTGACGAGTTTGGTTCCGACGAAGCCTGCTCCGAGGCTCACTCCGGTACCCAGCAGCTTGAAGAAGAGGTTCATGTCCCCAGCCTAGCCGTAAAGGCCGGGCGGACGCTGTTACCGGCGGTTTTCCCGTTCCTTGAGGAACGCGGCCATGGAACCCACCGGGGCGAGCACCGGAACGACGGTGTGCTCCGCGGACCACACCGCTTCCACTGAGCCGAACCCTGCGATTTCCTTCAGCAGGTAATAGGTGGGCGGCATCAGTTTCAGTGTTCCGGCCGCCTCTGCCGCCAGAATTCCGTCCACTGGCATCCACAGAGACTGCCAGGCCTCAGTGGTTTGGTGCTGGGGCTCAGCCCCTGGCGCAGGCTTGGCGATGTAGAAGTAGGTGTCGAAGCGCTTGGGCATGTCCGTCGGGGTGACCCAGTTGGCCCATGGACGGAGGTCGGCGGAGTGGATGCTCAGGCCCGCCTCCTCCTGGACTTCCCGGAGTGCGGCTGTGAGGACCGTACCCGCGCTCGTGGTCGCCTGCGCAGGATTAGCGCCTATGGAGCTTTGGCGCCACTGGGCCGCGTGGTGTTGGAGCAGCTCCGCGGGGTAGTCCCAGCCGGACGTGTCCGCAGCATCCACCCGGCCTCCCGGGAACACCACCATTCCGGCAGCGAAGTCCATGGTGCTGACCCTGTGCTGGACGAAGGCTTCGAGACCGCCGGGGGCGTTGCGGAGCAGGATGACGCTGGCGGCAAGGCGAGGTTCCGGCGCCGTGGTGTCGCTTGCGGGGTGATCCTGCTTGGGTAGGTCCGTCATGAGATATGCCCCTTTGCCGCGGTCGAGTCTGCTGGATCATTCTCTCAGGTCTCGTTGTGGGGCCTGGTGTGCAGGCCAAAACCGGCGGGAGGGGTGTAGGGCGGGCCTCGCAACGCACGCCTGGAACGCGTCCGGCCCGGGGCGCGCTGATCCGATTGTGACCATAGGCGGGCAACGGGCCAGCGCCCGCCATGGACGCAGGTGTAAACTGAACCCGCCCATCAGGGCAGATTTGATAACGACAGGGGAGCGCCGCCGTCGGACCCTGCAGAGATGCAGGAGACGCGAGGGCGCTGAGAGTGCGGACAGCCGCAGACCCTCGAACCTGATCCGGTTAGTACCGGCGCAAGGGAGTCGAGCTTCTCAGAGTGTCCGGATCCGGACGGCGCAGGCCGGCTGGAGAATCCGGGTAGCACTTTCCCCTCCTGTACCTCAGGAGGCAGAAAATGACCACGGTAAACGTGAAGAAGACCAGTTATAACTGGCGTGTTGTAGACATCGTTGTGGCGGCTCTGATCGCCATCGCCGGCGGCGTGATCTTCTGGGCCTGGTCCCAGGGCGCTGCATTGGTATCCATTCCCCTGAACGCGACGTACCCTCCCCTCACCGGCCTGATCGCCGGTGGCTGGATGATCCCCGCGGTCCTGGGCATGCTCATTATCCGCAAGCCGGGCGCAGCGTTGTTCTGCGAAGCCGTCGCTGCCACCGGTGAGCTCATCATGGGCTCGCAGTACGGCACCACAGTGCTGATCTCCGGAGTCCTGCAGGGACTCGGCGCCGAGCTCATCTTCGCCGCTTTCCGCTACAAGAAGTTCAACCTGCCCACGGCCCTCCTCGCCGGCGCGGGCGCAGGCCTCTTCTGCGGCCTGAACGACTCCTTCCTTCCGTGGGGCTGGAACATCGCGTACGAGGCAATCGACAAGCTTGCCTACATCAGCTTCACCACCATTTCCGGCGCGATCATCGCAGGCGCACTGTCCTGGGTCGCCACCCGCGGCCTGGCGAAGACCGGCGTCCTGAGCTCCTTCGCGTCGCGCAAGGCCGCTTCGGAGCCAGTCTTCAGCTGATGTCCGCGACTCAAAGCGGCACGGTCAGGCCTGCCGCCATCTCAGCCGAGGGCTGGGGGTGGCGGCATGCCGGCCGGGCCCAGCCTGCCATTGAGGGTCTGGACCTTCGGATCGAACCTGGCGAACGGGTGTTGCTGCTGGGTCCTTCGGGCGCCGGTAAATCGACCCTCCTGCATGCCTTGGCCGGCGTGCTGGGTGATGAGGAAGACGACTCGGACGAGACCGGCTCCCTGCTGATCGACGGCGTTGCTCCCCGCGAACAGCGTGGCCGCGCCGGCCTGATGCAGCAAGACCCCGAAACCCAGGTGGTCCTCTCCCGCGTGGGTGACGACGTCGCCTTCGGCGCCGAGAACCTGGCCGTGCCGCGGGACGAGATCTGGTCCCGCGTCCATGAAGCGCTCGACGACGTCGGGCTGCGCACCGCTGCCGGCGGCGGTTTGGCCCTGGATCACCCAACGGCGGCACTCTCCGGAGGGCAGAAGCAACGGCTTGCGCTTGCGGGCATTTTGGCGATGCGACCCGGGCTGATCCTGTTGGACGAGCCGACGGCCAACTTGGATCCGGCGGGTGTGCTGGAGGTCCGTGATGCGGTGAAGCGCTGCCTCGATAAGACCGGTGCCACCCTGGTTGTGGTGGAACACCGCGTTTCTGTGTGGAAAGACCTGGTGGACAGGATCGTGGTCCTGCAGCCAGGGTCGGTGGCGGGGTCGAGCGCGGCTGCGGGCGCCGGGCAGGCCGCGGGCGGAGTCCTCTTGGACGGCCCTCCGGAGCAGGTCCTGTCCGAGGCACGCACCATGCTGATGGCGGCTGGCGTGTGGGTGCCGGGATACGTTCCGGCAACCCGGACGCGGCAGAACCGGCCCCAGACTTCCACGCTTCTCCTGGCAGCCCAGGACCTCGCAGTATCCCGGGAAAAACCGCGGCGCAAAGGCTTCAAGACCATCCCGCCTGTTCCCGTGCAAACGGGCATCAGCGCACAGGTCAGGGCTGGCCAGGCCCTGACCATCACGGGACCGAACGGTGCCGGCAAATCCACTTTCGCTCTCACGTTGGCCGGCCTTTTGGCGCCGGTGGACGGTGCGGTGAGTGCCGCCGTCGAGCTTTCCGAGGGGGCGGGTATTGACCCGTTCACGTGGAAAGCTGACCAGTTGATTTCCCGCATCGGGACGGTGTTCCAGGAACCGGAGCACCAGTTTGTCACGGGCAAGGTCCTGGACGAGCTCATGTTTGGCCCCAAGCATCTGGGCCATGGCGAGGAACGCGTGGATGAACTGCTGGAGCGGCTGAGGCTGACGCACCTTGTGGACGCCAATCCCTACACGTTGTCCGGTGGGGAAAAGCGGCGGCTTTCGGTGGCCACGGTTCTGGCGGCGCATCCGAAGGTCCTGGTGCTGGATGAGCCCACATTCGGCCAGGATGCCAACACCTGGGCTGAGCTGGCGTCATTCCTTTCGGAGTTGTTGGACGCCGGAACGGCAGTGGTCTCGGTGACCCACGACCAGGAATTCAGTGCAGTACTCGGGGGAACGGAGCTGCGGCTGGGACCTGTGGCACAGGGCAATGTTGCGCATCAGGAAGCGGGTGCGGCATGAGGGACGCACTGAACATCCGCGGAAACCATGCCCTGCTGACGCGTGCAAACCCCTTGGCGAAGTTCGTATCGGTTTTCCTGATTTCCCTGGTACTGGCCCTGTCCATCGACTGGGTGTCGGCGTCCACGGCGCTGGTTGCGGAACTGGCATTGTTCCCGCTGGCCGGGCTTACCCTGCGGCTCTTGTGGCAGCGCGCCTGGCCCCTGATCATCGCGGCGGCGATCGGCGGCTGGAGCACGGCGATTGTGGCGGCGGACAGCGGCGCTGTACTGCTCGACGTCGGACTCTGGTCCATCAGCGAAGGTTCCCTGGAGCTGGGGCTGGGTTTCATGCTGCGCGGTTTGGCGATTGCCCTCCCGGCGATCCTGCTGATGACCTGCACGGATCCGACTGACCTGGCCGATGCGCTGGCGCAGAAAGCAAAGCTGCCGCACCGCTTTGTCCTGGGCTCCCTGGCAGCAATGCGGCTGGTGGGCCTGATGGCGGAGGAGTGGCAGACCATCGGCATGGCCCGCCGTGCCCGCGGCGTGGGTTCGCAGGGCAGCCCGCTCCAGCGGCTGAAGGCCATGCTGGGCCAGAGCTTCGGGCTCTTGGTCCAGGCCGTAAGGAGGGCTTCGCGGCTGGCAGTAACCATGGAAGCGCGCGGCTTCGGCGGAGGTCAGCGAACGTGGGCGCGCGAATCCACGTATTCGATGCTGGACGCCTGGGTGGTCCTTGGCGGTGTGATCATCGCAGCGGGTGCAGTGCTCACGGCTGTAGGCGCTGGAACCTGGAGTTTTGTCTGGCGCTAGCGCTTTCACGCGCTAACGAGCTGGGCACAAGCGTGCCGCCGGCCTGTTGGGGGCGCCGGCGGCACTTCGCCTTGTGTGATGGGGGACTAGGGAGCCTTCTGTTCCTGGATCTCGTCAAAGCCTGCCCGTGTCAGGAACCCCAACTGGGCCTCCTTCTCCGCAAGCTGGATGATGGGTCCCAGCTCAAAGCAGGTGGCTTCCAGGCGGCGCAGGGCTTTGGCGTTGCGGGAGTCCGGCTCCACCACGATCCGGTCCTTGCCCGGCAAGGTGAACATGTACTGGATGAGGGCAGTGCCGAGCTTTGGCGTGAAGTGCGGAATGGGCCGCGTGGCCGGAGCGAGCAGCAAGTGCATGCCGATGTCGGCCTCCCGGGCGGGATAGGCCTCGCCGACGGGATCGTGCAGGGGCTCGTACGTTTGGAAGAGTGCCAACGGCTCTCCGTCAAGGACGGCAAGGAACGTGTGGTGGGTCTCCAACGAGTCAAGGAACTCGTAGATCCCCAGGACTTCCTCACGGGAGTTTTCGGTCATTCCCCAGAACTTGGCGCGGGGCTGGGTAACCCACTCGAAGATGAGGTCGATGTCCTCGCCGGGAACCAGCGGAACCAGGCGCAGCTCACCCCATCCTTCGAGGTCTTCTGAGTAGACGGTGGTACGGACGGAGTAGTCCTCGGTGGTGGTGGTCATGATTTCCTTCGGGGGGCTGATGCGGTGAACGGGGTTGGTTAGGGAATGTCTTTGGCCAGGGCCGACCAGTCAGTGACCACAGGGGCGAGTTGCCCGGCGGTCCACAGGGGGAGTTGGTCGGCAAAATGCTGGTGGTCCGGCGTACCCAAGGCGCCGAAGGGGACAATCCATCGGCTGTTTCGCCGATCGGACAGGTCCCAAACGTAACGGGCCACGGGCCCACGGAAACTTCGGTCGTCTACTCCGGGGAGGCTTTCGGTGCAGAGGACGCACCCGGTGTCTCCGCTCAGGTCGGCCGTTGGTGCCGATGACGCGAGGGCGCCGGGGAGGACGTGAACGGGCAGGAGCTTGTGCCGGTCGCCCCAGGTAGAGCCATTGAGCATGGCTTCCTCCAACGCAACGTCTTCAAGCCCGGCCGCAGCTTCCACGCCAACGTTGATGCCAAGCTCTGAGCCGCGGAGCAGGAGGGTCTCCAGGGCAAAACCAACGCGGGATACCACGGACAACCACGGCCCGAACAAGGGGGAGTAGCCGGTGGGCTCGTTCAGCGGAGCAAGGGCGGAGTGCCGCGCGAGGCGCTGTACCAACGCGCCCCGCCACGCTGCGAAAACGGCAGCGCGGTGGCTCCCGGCATCCATGCGGCCATCCCACTCGAACAGCTGCGAACGCAACACCTTGGCCTCACGGGACAAATCGTCGGCATCGATCCCTTCAAGCAGTGACCGGAAGAATGGCCACGGACCCAGCGAGGTGTCCGTGTGGATAGCCTGCATGTCATCCACGGTCAAGGTCCCGGACGGGGCGGCCTCCAGCAAATCGCGGATCCGCAAGGCCCGGTGCGCCGGCGCGAACTCCATGGCTACGGCGTCGCCGCCTCCCGCCGCGCGGTCGTTCGCGCTCACCGCAAACTGCTGGACCTCGGTGCGGGGCAGGATCACATACTGGCCGTCCCACTCATTGCGTGCGGAGAACGCCGGAGCCGGGAGGCGACGGTTTGCGGGATTTCGTTGCGGAACAAGCCCGGCAACGAAGTGCCGTACGGCCCCGGAATCGTCCGCGGCCACCACGCTGTTGACCGGCTCCACCCAGGCATCGAAGGCGACCTCGACGTCGGAGACGCTCCGGCTCCGCAGTAGCGGCAGGAGGGCCTCGAAACCCAGCCGCCCTTCAACCCGGGCCGGGAAACGCAGGCTCAGGGCGTCGCCGTCGGACGCTTCAGAGATCACCGAACCGCGCGCCGTCCCGATGACCTCGACGGTCACCGCCTCGCCATCGCGGACGGCAATGGTTTCGGTGCTGACGACGGCGGTTTCCCAGCCTTCCGCTCCACGCGCCTCAACGCGCTCGCCGCCCGCATCGGTGACCCGGCGCAGTTCTTCCTCGAAGAGGTCCTGGTAGTCGGCCATGGCGTTGGTGATTGCCCAAGCAGTATGGCCGGTGTGCGCGAAGTGCGGGAGGCCGGGAACGCCGGGGAATGCGAAGCCGATCGCGTCGAACTCCGGGCAGGCCAGCCGAAGTTGCTGGTACACGCCGGGGAGTTCCATGAGGCGGTGGGGGTCGCCTGCGATCAGGGGGAGGCCGCTGGCCGTGGTCGAGCCGTGCGCGGCCCATGCGTTGCTGCCAGACCAGACCGGGGCTTCGATGCTGAACAGGCTCACGGCTTCATCGCCGAGCGTTCGCGCGACGTGGGCCCTGAAGAGCTTGTTGGGGAACGTTGAGAAGAGGATGTGATGCACCAGGAAGACACCCATCGGCGTCCACGGATTCCATGGCTCCGGGGTACTGGCGGACTCGTCGAACTCGGGGCCGCCGCGGAGCCCGTCCACCAGGGCCTGGTTGACGCCGGCCACATACTGTCCGCACCAACGCTGGGTGGCGGCATCGAGGTTTTCAAAGCAGCGCCGCGCGGTGTCGTCAAGCCGGGCTTGGCGGGCGAACCTGTCCCATACCACCGCATCCGTGCCCAGCACCTCGGCGGTGCGTCCCTCGGAGCGCCACCGTTCCAGTTCGATCTGCCAGGAGCGGTCAGTGGCCGCATTCATGCCCTGGAGGAAAGCAAGGTCGTCGGCGGAATCGGCCCACAAGTGCGGGATTCCCCACGAGTCTCGGTAGATTCCGGGGCCGCCTGCCGGGGCGGAATTGTGCGTCGGGGCAGGCGTCATAATCTCTGGCCGCTTTCGAGCTTAGGTTAGGCTTACTTAAGCTCAAGATAAATGGCTTTGGCCCCGTTCACAAATCGTGGCCGTTCGTGAAGGAGTGTTGCTTGAAGCGCAATTGGGAAGGCGTCGTCCTCAAAGTCATGGGCGCCAAGGACTTCACCTTGGAAGTCACAGGGAAGGAAGAGATCACCCCGGACTTCCTCCGCGTCCACGTCCGCGACGGCGGCCTCCTGGAGCGCAGCGGCCTGCATCCCACCATGTGGATCCGGCTGTGGTTCGACGATTCCGGCAAGGCACACCAGCGCGCTTACACCTTGGTCAATGCCTCCCCGGCGGCAGGCACGTTCAGCCTGGACTTCGCGATGCATAACGGTGTTGCGGCGGGTTGGGCCCGTTCCGCCAGTGCCGGCGACACCATCGATGCCACCGTCCAGGGGAGTTCCTTCACCTTCCCGCAACCGACTCCGCGCCGGATCTGGGTGGTGGGCGACCCCGCCTCCATCCCGGCCATCAATTCGTTGCTGGACGAGCGGCAGCTTTCTGCGGCGGGCGGGGCTCCGGTGAGTGCCTGGCTTGAATACCAGCACGACGCCGACCCCTCGCTTGAAGTGCGGACGTCGGATTCCGACGTCGTCACCTGGATTCCACGCAAACGCGACGGTGCCGCTTTGGTGGAGGAGGTCTGTGGGGCGCTCACTACGGAGACTGTTTCCGTGGATAGCGACTTCTTCTGGATTGCCTGCGAAGCCTCCAGCACCCGGGCAATCGTGAAACACCTGCGGAAGACGCTGGGCGTGGACAAACACCGGATCGATGCCCTGGGGTACTGGCGCGTCTAGGGATCGCAGCGTTTCTGCGGCCTTCAGGCGTTACTCGCGCCAGTTGAGGAAGCCCTTTTTCCCCTCCGGTGGGGTGAGGACCACGTCCCGGCCGTACTTCTTCTGTGCGTCAGCGCCGAAAAAAGCATCCGGGACGATGCGGATTGCCTTGGCCACCTTCCCGTCCTTCAGGAAGACGAACAACGTGGGCGAGGCCGTGTAGCGGTTCTCCTTGGTCAGGGGCTCCCCGAATGCTGCTTCGATGTCCTTGGCCGGCGTTCCCTCCGTTACGAAACCCGCTTGGTCCCACTCGAAGTCCGTGGCGTCAGCCAGTTTCAAGGTTGTGCCGTTCTGCGCGGACTCGAGCACCTGGTTATTGAGCTTCTCGTTCGATTCGGGCATGACAGATCCTCCTAGTGAACAGGCGGCCAGGGCGCAGGCCAGGATAACGGTGAGCAAGCCTGCCAGGGTGGCGCGGCCGGCGGAAGTCCTCGGCCGTCGTCGTGCCTGTGTTTGGTGGGGGAACCTCATGAGGTGGTCCTCGACTCGTCGTTAAACTCCGGATCCTCGCCCGGGGCGGGCTCGGCGTTGTTGGCGTCGCCGGTCTGGTCCATGGGGACCTCATTGGACGGGTGGGGCAGCAGGTCCTGCCCCACCACCACGGTGTCGCCGTTGTTCACGGCTTCCTCGATCAAATCCGCAAGCTCCTCAGCGCTGGCATCCGGGTTGGCTATGGCCACATTGCGGCCCACCTCATTGTTGTACAGATCCATGGCTTCGCGGGGCGCAGGATTGCCGGGGAGCTGCTCGTGCGCCGTGGCGTAGTCCTCCGCCCAGTCCGCGCCGAACTCCTTGACCATGAGCGCGTTCCAGTACGCGTGGCGGAAGGCGTCGTTCTGGTCATCGTTGCGATCGGCGCTGGGGAAGCGGTCATCGGCAGTGCTGAAAGCGTCATCATGAATGTCTTTGAAGGCGTTCATCTCGAAAGGACCCAAGCCGTTGAGGAGTTCCGCTTCCTTCTCGGTGACCTCCCGTTGGTCAACGACGAAGCGCAGGGGATCCCAGTCTCCGGGCCACTTGGTGGTCTCCGCGTCGCTGACCTGGTATTCGTCCAGGATTTCCTGCGGTGTGGGCTGGCCAGGGTTCGGATTGGCCGCGGTGGTCTTGGTGGTGGCCTCGCTGCCCGCACCTTCCGTGGATGCGGAGGACTGCTGGTCGGCGTTGGTGAGCACGGACTGTGACGCCTCTTCCAGGCCCCGCGTGGTTGTCTGCAGCAACGGCCTCAGGCGGCCCTGCCAATCTGCGGCAAAACGCTTGGCATCCTGGCCCTGCCAACCGCCGCCTTGGCCGGTCATGCCTTGGGCGATCAACGAGTCGAGCTCCCGGGCCCGGCTGGTCAGCAGTGACGCACCGTTGGCCAAAGCCTTCGAAAGTGCTTTGAGTTGGTCGACGTCGGCGCCGTAGAAAGGCATGTTTCCCCCTGAGCTTTCCCTCCATGGTTTGGTATTGCTCCGCGGACCGCAATGGGTACTACTGCCCGATGGCGACTGAGGGAAAGCGTTCACCTGCGATGAGTGGCCGCCGTCGAGCCCTATATCTCACGGCACGGGTATGGTGTGACGTTAGCCGCTCAAACGGCGTTTTGTTCGAGAGTTCTAGCTCACCTGTGATATTTCTTGGATATGACTCAACCTACCGCTGAACACGTAGGCCTTCTGCTCCGCAACGCCCGTGGCGAAAAAGGGTGGACGCAGGGGCAGCTGGCTACCGAGCTGGGAACCAGCCAGAGCGCAATCGCCCGGATGGAGCAAGGTAAACAGAATCTGAGCCTCCGGATGATCGAACGGCTCGAGGCCATTTTCGGGCGTTCCATCGTCAAAGTAGGCAAGCCGCAGATGACCCACCTCCGCGTCGAGGGTGGCCGAACCCTTTCGGGCGAAGTGGACGTCAACAGCAGTAAGAATGCAGGCGTCGCACTGTTGTGCGCGAGCCTGATCAACCGTGGCACCACCACGCTGCGCCGCTTGGCACGCATCGAGGAAGTCAACAGGATCGTCGAGGTACTGACCTCCATCGGCATGGAATGTACATGGCTCAACGGCAGCGATCTCCGTATCCGCCGCCCCGAGGTCCTGGATCTTGGATCAATGGACGTCGATGCCGCCCGACGCACCCGCAGCGTCATCATGCTGCTCGGTCCGCTGCTGGACGAGACCAGCGAATACCTGCTGCCCTACGCCGGTGGCTGCGACCTCGGCACGCGGACCGTGGAGCCCCACATGCAGGCGCTTCGCCAGTTCGGACTTGAGGTTGAAGCGAAGTCCGGCTTCTACGCTGTTTCTGCGCCTCCGGCTGACGCCCATGACCGTTCCTTCGTCCTGACCGAGCGCGGTGACACCGTTACCGAGAACGCCATCATGGCCGCCGCGCACCGCGAAGGTACCACCGTGATCCGCAACGCCAGCCCCAACTACATGGTCCAGGACCTCTGCTTCTACCTGCAGGGGCTTGGAGTGGCGATTGACGGCGTCGGAACCACGACGCTGAAGATCACCGGACGCTCCGCCATTGACGTCGATATTGAGTACTTCCCGTCCGAGGACCCCATCGAGGCCATGAGCCTGATTACCGCAGGCATCGTCACCAACTCCGAGGTCACCATCCGCCGGGTTCCCATCGAGTTCATGGAAATCGAGCTCGCTACTTTGGAGCAGATGGGCCAGAACCTCGAAATCTCCGGTGAGTACATGGCTCGCAACGGCCGGACACGCTTGGTGGACGTCACAACCAAGCCCTCCGAGCTCCGCGCACCGCAGGACAAGATCCACCCCATGCCATTCCCGGGCCTGAACATCGACAACCTGCCGTTCTTCGCCGTGATTGCGGGCAATGCCGAGGGCCAGACCATGATCCACGACTGGGTCTATGAGAACCGTGCCATTTACTTGACGGAGCTCAACAAGCTGGGCGCCCAGGTTCAGTTGCTCGATCCGCACCGGATCTACGTCAACGGGCCCACCAAGTGGCGTGCCGCGGAAATCGGCTGCCCGCCGGCCCTGCGCCCTGCCGCCTGCTTGCTCTTGGCGATGCTGGCAGCCAGGGGAACCTCCGAACTTCGCAACATCTACGTGATCGAGCGCGGCTATGAGGACCTGGCCGAGCGACTGAACACCATCGGCGCGAAGATCGAGTACTTCCAGGACTAGGCTCCACCCGGTGGAGGCATGCAGGCCCTGTCCTCCACCGGCCGCCGGGCGCAGAATGGAGCATGCGGACTTTCGGGGTTGAGGAAGAGCTGCTCATCGTCGATCCTGTGACGGGCGAGCCCTTGGCCCTCGCGGATGCGCTGCTGGCAGGCCACGAAGAGCCCACAACCGCCACGGGCCTCAGCCACGAACTCAAGCTGGAGCAAATCGAAACCCAGACCCGTCCCTGCCACAGCTACACCGAGCTCCTGCAGCAGATCCACCGAGGCAGGGCAATGGCCAACGAGACCGCCCGCCAGCACGGAGCCCGGGTGGCCGCGATCGCCACGTCTCCCTTGGCCTCGAACACGCACACCACTCCTCATCCCCGCTATGCCGCGATGCTGGATCGCTTCGGGATCATTGCCACGGAACAACTGACGTGCGGATTCCATGTCCACACGTCAGTGGAGTCACCCGAGGAAGGCGTGGTGGTGCTGGACCACATCCGCGACAAACTTGCTGTGCTCACGGCCCTCACCGCCAACTCGCCGTACTGGCGCGGACTTCCTACAGGTTTCGACAGCTACCGCACGCAGGCATGGAACCGGTGGCCCACTTCCGGACCGTCGGCCATTTTCGGTTCGCTCACCGCCTATCGACGCATCGTGAAACGACTCCTGGAAACAGGCGTCATCCTGGATGAGGGCATGATCTACTTTGACGCCCGCATTTCCACGAACCACCCCACCGTGGAGGTCCGCGTGGCCGATGTCTGCCTCCGCGCCGAAGACGCGGCATTGATTGCCGTGCTGGTGCGGGCTTTGGTGGAGACGGCTTCTTTGGAAATGCTCGACGGAGTTGAGCCCACAGCGGTGCCCACGGCACTCCTGCGGATGGCGAGCTGGCAAGCCAGTAATTCAGGGCTGCGCGGAGATCTCCTGGACTTCGGTGATTTCCGTCCCCGGCCGGCGTCGGAGGTTGTGTGGGCGCTGGTGGACTACGTGAGCCCGGTCCTGGATGACCACAGCGAATTGGAGCTGGTCAAAGCGGGGATCTCGGCCTTGCTTGAACGAGGCAACGGGGCCCATGAGCAACGCGAAGCCGCGGTGCGTTACAACAAAAGGCAGCGGGACCGGCAAAGCCAGCCGGGCAGTCCGCCCACCAACCAAGCCTTGGCCGCCGTCGTCGGGCATGCTGCGAAGCTGACGGTGCGCGGCTGCGCCGCTGACGCGCGTAGGGAGCCGGCGCCCATGCTGACCCGGGTCAGGCGGCCCTAGGCTTGTCGGCTTCGGATTCCTCCCATGTCATCAGGTAGGCACCGGTCAGTCCCTCCACCAAGTAGAAGAAGAGCGGCGGGATGTCCTTCTTAGCTACCAGGATGGCGCCATAGACAGGTGCGCTGGCCGCGGCCGTGACACCGATCCACCGTTGGACGGGCAGGGAGAGAAGGCTCCCGCCGAGAGCTGCCAACGCCACAACGTGCAGCGCGGAGTACGTGAGGAACGGCGTGTTGGATCCCCGGCGGTAGGCGAGTCCCTCCGGGACTGCGACGGTTCCCACAGCGGTCAGGTGCTGCCCCGCAATCCAGCTGCGCTGGCTGGCTGTCAGCATGCGCAGGCGTTCGGCGTCGTCCGGGGTGATGTAGACGCGGGAGACCGGCGAGATTCCAACGAACCACACCACCGTGCCGGCAACGATGACCGCTCCGGCACGGCGATAGGGATGGTTCCCGCTCATGGCAGCAAGGCTAGACCTGTTTGAGGGCCTTCTCCAGATCCAGGATGAGGTCGTCCACGTCCTCCAGGCCCACAGACAAACGGACGACGCCGTCGCTGAGTCCAATGGCCGCGCGGCCCTCCGGACCCATGGCCCGGTGGGTGGTGGTGGCGGGGTGGGTGATGAGGGACTTGGAGTCGCCAAGGTTGTTGGAGATGTCGATGACGCGGAGGCCATCGAGCAGCGCGAACGCGGAATCCTTGGCAGAACGTCCCGCGGAAGGGAGCAGCTCGAACGTCAGCACCGTACCGCCGGCCTTCATCTGCTTCGCGGCCAGCTCGTATTGCGGGTGTGACTTCAACAGGGGGTACTTGACCCAGCTGATGGCGGGCTGCTGCTCAAGCCACTCCGCGATCTTCAAAGCGGACGCCGAGCTGTGGTTTACGCGCAGCCCGATGGTCTCCAGGCCTTTGGTGAGGACCCAGGCGTTGAAGGCGGAAAGCGAAGGACCGGTGTGTCGCATGAGCTGCTTGACCGGGCCATCGATGAATTCCTTGGTGCCCAGGATCGCGCCGCCGAGCACACGTCCCTGGCCATCGATGTGCTTGGTGCCGGAATAGACGATCACGTCCGCGCCCAGCTCACCGCAGCGCTGCAGCAGGGGAGTGGCAAAGACATTGTCGACGACGACCGTCGCCCCTGCGGCATGCGCCAGTTCGCTGACGGCAGCGATGTCGACGATCTCCTGCATGGGGTTGGACGGCGATTCGAAGAAGACCGCGGTGGTCGGTTCCGAGAGGGCCTCACGCCACTGGTCCAGGTCCGGGCCGTCCACAAAAACGGTCTCGACGCCCCACCGCGGGAGGATCTCGTTCAGGATCACGAAGCAGGATCCGAACAAGGAGCGGGCAGCAACAACGCGGTCACCGGCAGCCAACAGCGCACCCAAGGCGGTGAAGACTGCGGACATACCGGACGCGGTGGCGAAGCATGCCTCGGTTCCTTCGAGCAGGCGCAAGCGCTCCTGGAACGTGGCCACGGAAGGGTTGCCATAGCGGGAGTAGACGAAACGTTCGTCCTCACCGGTGAAGGCCCGTTCGGCAGCTGCGGCGGATTCGTAAACGAAGCCGGAGTTCAGGAACACGGGTTCGGCCGTTTCCTGGAAATTTGTGCGGTCAAGGCCGCCGCGGACGGCCTGGGTGTCAGGGCTCCAGCCGGCGGCGTCGGGATTGAACGTCACTTACTCGGTCCCCAGATTCGTCGGCAGGCCACGGTTCTTCCAACCATTGACCGTGCGCTCCCCGTAGCGGTCCGGTTCGCCTTCGAAGCCCTCAAGGACGTTGTAGGCAGTGAAACCGGCCTGCGTTGCAGCGATGGCGGCGGAGATTGAGCGCTGGCCCGAGCGGCAAATGAAGACGAGCTCCACGGTGTCGTCCTCGGGCGCCTGCTGCTGCAGGTCCTCGATGAAACGGGAATTGGGGATGCCGCCAGCGAGGTTCCACTGGATGAACAGGGGATCGTTCTCGGTTGCCTTGGTGTCCGGGATACCGATGTGGGCCCACTCGCCCTCGGTGCGTACATCCACCAGGATGGCGCCTTCTTCAAGCTTGGCCCACGCGTCCTGCGGGGTCAGGTCACCTGCGTAGCTCATGCGTGGCCCTCGAATGCTTCTTCGTCGTCGTAGTTCTCCAACTGGTCAACGGCGTTGGCGACGGCGGCATCCGCAGTGGCAATCGCGGCCGGAAGGACGACGGCCTGGGCAACGATGACGTCGGTGCCATTGAACGTGGCGGCCGGGCTGCCGTGGAGTACGTAGCCTTCTGCCAGCGAGTTGTGGATACGCTCACAGAAATCACGGGTATCCGGGCCTGTAATCAGGCGGTAAGAGAGTTTTTCTTCAGTGGGTTCAGGCATTGCTGTGCTCCTCAGTCACGCTTGCAGTTCGAGTTGTCGATACGCCGAGTAGTCACCTGAGGCACCCCGCCGGAGAGAGGGTTGCCGACCAGCAAGTCAGGGCTTTGCGCTGGTACTCATTACTCAAGAAAAACGTAACATCCGCGGGCGTCGGGCTGCACTTGCACGTACCTGCACCCTCGTCATGTTGCGTAATCGGAGAGGCTGGAGCTATTCGCGCCTGAGCGCGCGCACCGCGGCCCCGACAGTGGGGAAGAAATGGGCGGGTGTGAAACGGGCCGCTGTGCCCAAGCGGATCAACTTGTCCTTCACCGGTCCTTTGAGCTCGGCGAACACCAAGTCCACGCCTTTGCTTGCGAGCCATTCGTCCAGCGTGACCAGATCGTCCAGGGCTGTGGTGTCGATCCCGGTGATGGGCTCAGCGGCGAGGACGACGTGGGTAATGGGATGTTCGCCCTCGTCAGGGGATTCGTCCAGTTGCTCGCGAACGAAGGTTGCCAGGACCTGTCCGTTCCCGAAGAACAGGGGCGCATCGAAGCGCAAAATCAGGAGGCCGGGGATGCGTTCGGCACCAGGGTGCCTCTCGAGGTCGTGGTAGCCGGGCAGGCCTTCCTCGGAGCCGAGCTCTGTTCGATACGGGTCCCACGCCCTGCGTACGAAATCCAGGAGCGCCAAGGCTACGGCTACGACGATGCCCTGGAGAACGCCCACTGTGAGAACTCCCAGGAACGCGGCGAGCATTACTACGGATTCACTCCGGCTCAGGCTCAGGAGCCGCCGGACGCCTGTTGGATCGGCCAAGGCAATCGCCGCGGCAATCACGACGGCGGCCAGAGTTGCCGAAGGCAGATACGCGGTCACGCCCGGAGCCAACAGCATGAAGGCCAGCACCAGCACCGCTCCCACAACGCCGGTCATCTGGGACTTGGCACCAGCGTCCACGGCGACAGGGGTTCGGGAGGCGCTGCCGGAGATCGGGAATCCCCCCAGCAAGCCGGTGGCAGCATTGGCCGCCCCGAGCGCTGCCATCTCCCGGTTGCCGGACACCCGCTTGCCTTCCTTCGCGGCCAGGGTTTGGGACAGCACTCCCGTATCCGCGAAGACCATGAGCGCAATGCCGGCGGCGGCGGGCAGCAACGTTAACGCGTCTGCCCAGCCAATGCCGCCAAGCGCGGGCATCGGCAGGCCCTGGGGCAATTCCCCGGTGACCTTGACGTCGTCGTTGAGGCCCCAGACCGCCGTCGCAACGCAGGAGCCAACCACCGCCAGCAGGACGCCCGGAACCTTCCATTTCAGGACCCTTGGGACCCAGATCAATGCCAGCGAGGCCACGCCCAACAGCAGCGCGGTGATGTTGACCTCGCCGCCCAGCACCCCAGTGGTGACCTTCGCGAGCTTGTGCCAGATGTCGCCGTCGGCCTCTATCCCCAGGAACGCCGGCAGCTGCGAGAGCGCTACCAAAAGGGCGATCCCGTTGAGGTACCCAAGCCGGATCGGCTTGGACAGCAGGCCCGTGACTGCCCCGAGCTTCAAGGCTGAGCCCGCGAGCATGAAGGCACCCACCAGGACGGCCAAGAGTCCTGCCAATGCCACCGACTTGCCGCTGCTTCCCGCCGCCAGCGGCACAATCGCCGCGGCGATCAGCGGGGCCAGGGCCGAGTCGGGTCCCAGGACAAGGATGCGGGAAGGCCCTACGACGGCGTAGGCGAGCAACGGCACAACGGTCGCGTAGAGTCCGGTGACAGGTGGAAGCCCGGCTGCCTGCGCATAAGCCATCCCGGCGGGCACCAGCAGGGCAAACAGCGCGGCGCCGGCGATGATGTCATGCCGCAGCCATTCACGCTTGTAGCCCTTGAGGGCCCAGACGCTGGACAGCCTGTCTTTGGCCGAAGGGCGGGCGGTTGATGCACTCATACAGCGATCATTCCCGACGCCTCCTGTCTGCGGAACAAGGCGACCGCTGTATGTGGAAACCGGGACGGTCCGGGGCACGTCCAATTGTGACGTCCCGGGAGCATAATTGACCCAGTACGACCCCCTGTAACTTCGCATGAAATCAGGTCGTGGTGAACGGACAGAGCAGTTCTACACTCAAGCCCATGCTGCACTTTGGATGGTTTGTGGGCCACGGATTCGGTGTCCAGGGCTGGGGTACGCCCGGCTACGGCCTGGGCTACGACTGGAAAAAACCCGCCCTGTACCAGGAGGCAGTCCGGGCGTTTGAACGATCCGGCCTGGACCTGTTCATCATCGAGGACTCGCTCACGGTTCCTGATACGTATGGCGGTTCGGCCGAGGTGTCCTTGGCCCACGCGTCCTTCGCGCCCAAACATGATCCGCTGGCATTGGTCCCGTACCTTCTCGCCGCCACCGAACACCTGGGCATCGTGCCGACGGTCAGCGCTTCCTTCTACCCGCCCTTCACAGCCGCCCGTCTCCTCGCGACGTTGCAGCATTTTTCCGAGGGGCAGCTGGGGTGGAACGTCGTTACCTCCGGCAGTGACCTCGCCGCGCAGAATTACGGGCTGGACCAGCAGATCGAGCACGATCTTCGCTACGAAAAGGCGGAGGAGTTCGTCGACGTCGTCAGGCGGCTTTGGCGGAGCTGGGAGCCTGGCGCTGTTCTTGAGGATGTGGACGCCGGAGTATTCGCGGACCACAGCAAAGTTCACCCGATCAACCACCAGGGCGACTTCTTCAAAGTCCGCGGTCCGCTGAACACGGCGCCGCTGCCGGAGGAACCCGTGCTGGTGCAGGCCGGTGCCTCTCCCCGGGGCAAGGCGTTCGCGGGCGGACACGCTGATGTGGCCATTGCCCTGGCCCGTGGCGTTGACGGGATGAAGTCCTACCGTGACTCGATCCGTGCGGAGGCTGCCAAAGCCGGCAGGAACCCCGACGACGTCAAGGTGCTTTTCGTCCTGAAGCCCACCGTGGTTGGTTCTGCGGCCGAGGCCGGGGAATTGCGGGCCCGGCGTCGTGAGCTTACCCAGCGCGACATCGACAGCCAGCTCAACTCCATCTCCTACCTGTCCGTGATCGACTTCAAACAGTTCGACCTCGACGCACCCCTTCCGGAACTGAGCACCAACAGCAACCAAGGGACACTGGAACACTTCGCCAAAGCGGCGCCTCCGGGGTCCACGCTGCGCCAGATCCTGCAGGCGCGCAGTGGCGGAGCGGGAGACTCGATCATCGGCACGGTCGGCGAAATTGCCGACTACCTCGAGTCGACAGGGTCTGAGGTGGGTGGCGACGGGTTCCTCTTCTCGGGCTTCGTTGATCCCGTAACGGTGCATGGTGTGCTGGACAAGCTCACTCCCGAGCTGCGGCGTCGCGGCTTGTTGAGGAAGAGTTACGGCAACGGTGGTTTCCGGCAGAATCTCCTGGACTTCTGATGGCGTCAGCTGAGCCGCGGACCCTTCTTTTGGGGACGGCGCCGATATCTGCGTGGAGTGTGGCCGTGGCTGCTGCGAACCCGACGTTTCACGTGAAACTCAACCAAGATACGTTGTCTTTGCTGGCCCGATCCCGGGATGTGCTTGAACGTGCCGCCACGTCGGGGCAGCGTGTCTACGGGCTCAACACCTTACTCGGATCCGGCCGCGACACCGCTGTGGAGGAGAAGTCCCTCCTGGCGTACCAAATCCAAGTCGTCAGGTATCACAACAGTGGTGTGGGCTCGTATCTGGACCGTGCTTCTGCCCGGGCAGTGATCCTTGCCCGGCTCATAGGTTTCAGCCGGGGCGGCTCCGGTGTCCGTCCGGAAACAGCTGGTTTCTACGTCGAGATGATCAACCGCGGAGTCCTTCCCGCCATCCCACGTGAAGGCTCGGTGGGCTCGTCCGACCTGACCCAGCTCGCCGCCGTCGCTGCCGTCGCAATAGGTGAGGGTGAAGCCTTCGATGCCGATGGAACCTTGGTGCCGGGGGCCAAAGCGCTCGCAGGCGCCGGCCTCCAACCATTGGTCCTCGCGCCGGGCGAAGCGCTCGCGCTGGTTAGCGCCAACGCGTATTCCGTGGGCGTAGGAACCCTCGCCCTGGTGCGTTTGCAACGCATAGCCGAACTGGCCGACGTCGCGCTTTCCCTCTCGCTGGAGACCATCGCAAGGTACGACGGCGGCGGGAACCTCAGCCCGTTTTCGCCGGCTATCCAGGGGGCCAAGGCGGTGGACGGGCAGCGGGACTCGGCTGCTGCTGTGCGTCACCTGTTGAGGGGTGGATGGCTGGAGGACGTCCGTCCCGAGGTCTCAGTGCAGGACGCGCTGTCTTTCCGGGCTGCGCCGCAAACGCACGGGGCATTCCGGTCCTTGGTGACACAGCTCGGTGTTGCGTTGGAAGTCGAGCTCAACGGCCGCGGCGACAATCCCTTGGTGGACGTTGAATCCGGTCACATGGTCTCCGGCGGAAACTTCCAACCGATGCAACTGGCTCTTGCGTTCGAAAGCCTGCGGCTGGCCTTGGCGCATGTGGGAATTTCCAGTGAACGGCGCATCGCCAAGTTGTATCCACCCCAACGGGCCATCCGGGCAAGGCATCTGGAGGCTGCGTCCTCTGAGGCGGGTGCGCCGGGCCTTGCCCAGGAGGAACTGCCCGGGCTGCTGTGGTACTCCGCAGCCGGACTGCTGGCCGAACTCAAGTTCCTGGCCGCTCCGGCAACCCTCGGCGCGCCAACCCTGTCCGCCGACGTCGAGGACCATTCAACCCTTGCCCCGCTGGCCTTGCAGCAACTCGAAAAGTCGTTGGGTGTTCTGGAAAAGCTCCTGACGATCGAGGCCCTGACAGCGTCCTATTTGCTGCTTGAAGCCGGAGCCGCGCAACCTCTCGGGAAGGGGACGGGCGCCGTCGTGGGTCGGCTCGCGGACGTGCTGGCCGACAGGCCGTCGGCACCGGACCTCGTGGAGCGGGCGCGGGTTGAATTGCACGACGTCATTGACCAGGTTTTCCCAGCAGCGGACGGGGAGGATGCGCAGTGAGCACGGCGTTTCGCAAACATGGTGTACATGCGGCTTCCGCTGTTCCGGACGGGCTGGATGCTTCGGTTCTGGACAAGGTGGGAAACACTCCGCTGGTGACGTTGGAGGCGCTCAGCCGCGGACTGGGCAGCGCCATCCGCGTCAAGCTCGAGTCCGAAAACCCCGGCGGCTCCATCAAGGACCGGACCGCGCTGAGCATGGTGCGGGCGGCTGAAAGGTCGGGGGAGCTGAAACCCGGGGCCACCATCGTGGAGAGCACGTCCGGCAATACCGGGATCGGCCTGGCGCTCATTGGCCACCTGACGGGGCATCCGGTGGTGGTGGTCACGGGCGACACGATCTCCGAGGAGAAGCTCGCCGCGCTGCACAACTACGGCGCCCGCGTGATCCTGACCGACTGGAATGCGCCGTCCGAGTCGCCGGAGAACGCCCGGGCAGTGGCTGCGCGGATTACGGCCGAGACGCCCGGTGCGTGGCGGCCCATGCAGTTCGACAACCCCGCCAATCCTCTTGCACACTACGAAACCACTGGCCCGGAGATCTGGGAGCAGACCGGCGGCTTGGTGACGCATTTCGTTGCGGGCATCGGGACTGGTGGGACCATCAGCGGGAATGGCCGGTTCTTGAAGGAACGTGTGGCTGCCCTGCGGCCTGGCGGACATCTGGAAGTCGTCGGGGCTGATCCCTATGGCTCTGCCTACAGTGGCGGGCATCCCGGCGAAATCCTGGTGGACGGCGTGGGCAACTCCTGGCCGGAACCGGAGTGGCCCAAGGCCTTCGACCGCGCCATTGTGGACCGGTTCCTCCGGATCCCCAACGACGAGGTCTACACCACCGTGCACCGGCTCCTCGATGAGGAAGGGCTTGCGCTGGGTCCGTCGTCGGGGCTCGCGGTGGCTGCGGCCCTGCGGGTGGCGCGCGCCGCACCCCACGGCTCGGTGGTGGTGGCCATAGCCCCCGACGCCGGTACGAACTACCTGAGCAAAGCCTTCAACCCGGTGTGGCTGGCGGAGCACGGCATCCGCCTCGCCGCCGACACCCCCTCCGCCCGCGAGTAGGATCCTCTCTCACCTCCCGTCGGGTTTTGGCCGACGCCCGCTCACCTCCCGTCGGGTTTTGGCCAACGCTCGCTCACTTCCTGTCGGGTTTTGGCCGACGCTCGCTCACTTGAGGGTGCTCGGCCCCTTTGCGTTAGGCTCCAAACATGCCCGAACAGGAAACACAGCCGCGCCTTGCCGGCTATTTGGACAAGCAGCAGCCGGATCTCTACGCCACCCTGAGCCACTATTCACAGCAACTTGTTGAAGAGGCCGACCGGCTCGGTATTTCGCGCCGGACCCTTGAACTCATCAACTATCGCTGCTCACAGATCAACGGCTGCGCATTCTGCCTGGACCTTCACCATCGCCGGGCCCTGAAGTACGGCGAGACCGAACAGCGGCTGTCCCTGGTGGCTGTCTACAAGGAAGTCCAGCTCTTCGAGCCCGCCGAAGTGGTGGCCATGGAAATCGCCGAGCAGATCACCCGGATGAGCTCCTCGCGGCCCAGCCCCGAGCTATTCGACCAGGCACGACAGCACTACAGCGACGAGCAGATCAGTGTTCTCTGCATGGCTGCCATCGGAATCAACGCCTTCAACCGCCTGTCCATTCTGAGCGAGCACCCGGTGCGGGCGGCCAAGAAGCAGGCGCCACCGCAGCCCTAAGCGTCCACCGCTTTCTTGAGCGACCGCCGTCGCCCGTATTTGAAGTAGAAGACGGCGTAGCAGGCCCCCACGAAGGGAACACCGAACAAGAGTGCCGCCACTTGGTTGGGATCGAACGCGATACCGATCAGCGACACCACGCACAGTGCGAACGCGAGGATCGGAACCAGGGGGAACAACGGCGCCTTGTAGGGGAGGGTGCTGAGGTCGCCACCGTTCTTGACGAAGGTCCGGCGGTAGATGAAGTGTGAAGCGACGATGGACATCCAGACGCCAACCGTCGCGAAACCGGCCACCGAGACAAGGACCAGGTAGACCGTTGCCGGGGCAACCACGCTGCTGATCAGGGATGCCAGGCCGCCGAGCATGCTCACGCAAAGGGCCACCATCGGGATGCCGCGCTTGGTCAACTTGCGGAACGCCTTGGGCGCGTGGCCTTCGTCGGCCAACGAGAACAGCATCCGGGCACACGAGAAGAGCCCGCAGTTGCCCGCGGAGAGAAGAGCCGTGATGATCACGAAGTTCATGATGTCGGCGGCGTACGGGATACCCAGCATGGAAAAGACGGTGACGAACGGGCTTTCGTCCACGCTGACTTGCTCGTAGGGAATGGTGGCTGCGATAACCACGATCGCGCCAACAAAGAAGATCATGAGCCGGATGACCGTGGTCCGCATGGCTTTGGGGATGTTCGCGCCGGGGTTGGCCGTTTCGCCTGCGGCGACACCGATCAGTTCGGAGCCGGAGAACGCATAGAACACTGCCAGGCAGGTGACAAAGACTCCCGTGAAGCCGTTCGGGAACAGCCCGTCCGGCGTGGTGAAGTTCTCGCCAAAGGAGGGGTAGTCGCCCGCAGCGAGGGGGTGGAAGCCTGCCAACGCGGCGCCACCCAGGATGATCAAGCCGACGACGGCGGCGACCTTGATGAGCGCGAACCAGAACTCCGATTCACCAAAGACACGCGATGAAATGGCGTTCAGCGTAAACAGTACGGCGGCGAACACGAAACACCAGATCCAGACGTCGACGCCAGGGAACCAACGCTGCATGAGTAACCCCGCTGCGGTGAATTCAGACCCTAGCGCGACGGCCCAGCAGAGCCAATAGAGCCAGGCGGTGGCGAATCCAGTGGCCGGGCCGATTGTCCGGGCGGCGTAGATGTGGAAGGCGCCTGAGACGGGGAACGCAACAGCGAGCTCCCCGAGGCAGGCCATCACCAGGTAGACCACCACGGCGCCGATGAGGAATGCCAGCACCGCACCAAGGGGCCCTGCCGTGGCGATGGTGTATCCGGAACTAACGAACAGGCCTGAGCCGATGACGCCGCCCATGGCGATCATCACCAGGTGCCGGGCCTCCATGGACCGGCGCAGTCCTGTGTTTGAGGCATCAGTCCGGGACTGCGCCTCGGTTGCCGATGCTTCGGCTTTTGTGGGGGAGTTGAGTCCCATATTCCCTCCGGGAAGTTAGCCGTCAAAGTCTGAAGTCGTACCAGTCGGACGTGATCCAACTAACACGACAACAAGATTCATCACATGCGCAATGACCATTTCAAGGAGGATAAGGAATGCGATTGGACGCGCAAATTGCCCTTGGCTGAGACCAAGAATTCCTAATCATTGAGTCACGCGAGCAATTACTCTACTTGTTATCTGCTAGGTTCCATGCGGAGCTCCGTCGGCGAATGCCTGTGGATCGGAGCCGCCTATTCGATCCCCGCGAACAATTCGTTCAGTTCGGCGGTGAGCTGCTTCCGCACGGAGGGGCTGCCGATCTCCTTGCCGTTGATGTGGTTCACGGGTGCGATCAGGCGGATGCTGGAGATGAGCCACACAGCATCAGCATCGAACAGGTCCTGGGGTACCAGCGGCCCGTAGCCAAGCTCCCAGCCGGCAGCCTTCGCGGCGGCAAACAGCGCACCCTGCGACGTGCCCGGGAGAATGCCGCTGTCATGTTGGGGCGTGATGAGGCGGCGAACAGTCCTGACGGAACCTTCGCCGTCGTCGACCGTTTCCAGATGCGCCAGCAGCACAGTGGACGTCGGGCCTTCCAGGACACGCCCATCAGTGGATGTGAAGATCGCATCGTCAGCGCCCTGTTTGTGCGCGTAGCGCAGCGCCGCCATATTGACCGCGTAGGAGAGCGTCTTGGCGCCAAGGAGCAGCCATGGCGCGCGTTCGCCGGCTTCGGTATCGAAGCCACGGTCCAAAAGTACGACGTCGATGCCCGTCTCGCGCTGCCGGCGACTGCCCGCGGGCGAGGGCGAAGCCTGTACCCAGCATGTGGGGCTGGCGGCACCTTCAACACCGCGTGTCACGATCAGCTTGACGACGACTTCGTCCTCTTCGGGCGTGGGTGCGGGGTGGATGTCGCGGAATTCGTTGATGGCGGTCTCGATCGCCTTGCGCCACACATCCTGCTCGGGGACCGCCAAGTCCAAGGCCGCCGCGGAACTGCCCAGCCGGTTCAGGTGGGCCTGGACTTTGCGGGCACGTCCTTGGACAGCGAGGAGCGATTCGAACACGCCGTCGCCGCGGGTGGCACCCAGGTCCGTTGCCATGAGCTGAGGCTGGCTGGAATCGGCGATGCGTCCGTTTTCGAAGGCCGGGTCCAGGAAAACAAGGACCGTCGGGGCAGGTGAAGTCATGCTCCCAGCTTAGTGCGGACCCGGTGGAGGGGACTTTGCCGGATAGGCTGTGCTCACTGTTGTTCATGAACTGTGGGGGTTTGTCGGGTGCTCTTTCCTTTTCCGTTTGGCCAGGAGTGGACCTGGTTGCTTGGAGCGTGGGCCATTGCGGAAGTCGTCATGCGCATCGTGTTGCTGGGCATCATCCCCGGCAACCGCCGTCCCACCACCGCCATGGCTTGGCTATTGGCTGTGTTTCTCATCCCATCTGTGGGGTTCGTCCTGTTCCTGCTTTTCGGCAACTTCAAGTTGTCCCGGCGCAGGCGTGAGCAGCAGGAAGAGGTCAATCGCCGTGTTCGTGCGGTGACCTCCGATCTGTCCGATCCCGTGAGCGTCTACTCCGGGCCGGAATGGGTGAAGTCGGCCGGAGAGCTGAACCACCGGCTCGGCTCATTGCCCATGGTTGACGGCAACAAAGTTGAGTTGATTCCCGGCTACGAAGAGTCCATCAAAGCCATGGCCCAGGCAGTCAAGGGCGCCAAGAGCTACGTCAACGCCGAGTTCTACATCATGAGCAGCGACTCCGTGACGGACGAACTGCTCACCGAGCTGGAAAACGCGGCTGACCGCGGTGTCACCGTCAGGCTGCTCTTCGACCACATCGGAACATTGCGCGTCAAAGGGTACCGCCGCCTGATCAGGCGGCTCAAGGCAGGAAAGATCCAGTGGAAGCGAATGCTGCCGCTGCTGCCCATCCACGGTCAATGGCGCCGGCCCGACCTCAGGAACCACCGCAAGATCATGGTCATCGACGGCGAAGTTGCGTTCACCGGCTCACAGAATTTGATCGAACCCTCCTACAACAACCCCAAGCATCACAAAGTGGGCCGCAAATGGGTTGAGCTCATGTCCCGGCTCGAGGGCCCGATTGTGGCCACGCTCAACGTGGTGTTCGCAACGGACTGGCTCAGCGAAACGGACGAATCGCTGGAGGACCAGCTGCGCCTGCCAACCCAGCCGCCTCCGGGCCAAGTCACTGCCCAGGTAGTGCCGAGCGGTCCAGGGTTCGCCACCGAAAACAACCTGCGCTTGTTCAACACCCTGATCTACTCGGCGCAGCACCGGATCTCCATCTGCAGCCCCTACTTCGTCCCGGACGACTCCCTGCTCTACGCCATCACTACCGCAGCGCAGCGTGGAGTGGACGTTGAGCTCTTCGTCTCCGAAAAGGGCGACCAGTTCCTGGTCCACCATGCCCAACGCTCCTACTATGAAGCCCTGCTGGGTGCCGGTGTCCGTATCTACCTGTACCGGGCCCCGTACGTCCTCCACGCCAAGCACTTCACCATCGACGACGAAGTGGCCGTTCTCGGTTCCAGCAACATGGACATGCGCTCCTTCTCCCTGAACATGGAGGTCTCGGTGATGCTCCTCGGCGCCGAAACCGTGGACCTCATGCGGGCCGTGGAATCCACATATCGCGAGGTGTCCCGTGAGCTTATGTTGGATGACTGGATGCACAGACCCCCGTTGGCCAAGTATGTGGATAACGTGGCCAGATTGACGGCGACGCTCCAGTAGTTTTAGTGCAGCTAATGCCCTTTAGAGGTGCTCTTAGGGGCATTAGCTGTACAAAAACTCAGCCCGGGAATTCGGCGCCCAACGTCGACAGAACACCGAACGCCTTGGTGCGGATCTCTTCGTACTCATCATCGGCCACGGAATCCGCGGTGATGGCCCCGCCCACCCCGAGGGACAGCGTGCGCCCGCCGCCGCCGTCGGGGTTCACCACCAACGTGCGGATGACGACAGCGAGGTCCGTGGCAGCGTTCAGCGAGAAGTACCCAATGGCGCCCGAGTAGATGCCCCGTGGCCCAGCCTCCAGCTGGTCCAGGATGTCCATGGTGCTGATCTTCGGCGCACCCGTCATGGAGCCGGCCGGGAAGGCCGCGGCCAGGGCTTCGGCACGTGGTGCGCCCGGCTTCAGGTGGGCGTCGATGGTACTGACCATTTGGTGGACTGTGGCGTAGCTTTCAATGGCGCACAGTCGGCTCACTGTCACCGAACCGGGGATGGCGAAGTGGCTCAGGTCGTTGCGCAGCAAGTCCACGATCATGATGTTCTCGGCGCGGTCCTTCGGCGACGTCTCCAGCTCGTGCCGCAGCGCCGAGTCTTCGGCTGCGTCCGGGGAACGGCGTCGGGTGCCCTTGATCGGCTCGGCGCGCATGCCCCCATCGGACAGGATGCGAAGGAACCGCTCGGGCGACGTACTCGCGACCACCAGTTCGCCGAACCGCAGGTAACTGGCGAACGGTGCCGGGTTCCGGCGTCGAAGGTTCAGGTAACTGCGCCACGGATCCAGGTTCCCGGCTGGGGCTTCAAGGGTGGTGGTCAGGCAAATCTCGTAGGAATTGCCTTCACTGATTTCGTGCTGGGAGTCTGCGATCTTGCGTTTGTAGTCCGTGGCGGAGTCGCGGCTGAGGAACTCGAGTCCAGAGGGAGCGGTTCCGGAGTCAGGGACCGGGGCAGCGGGGACCACAGCAGCCCCGACGGCGGTGCGGGCCTCGCGCAACCACGCATCGGCGTCGGGCGCTTCCAGGGCGAGCAGCCAGGCAGTCTGTTCCCGATGGTCCAGCACCACGGCTCGGCCGGCGAAAAGCAAGGCTGCGTCCGGAGTGGGCGAGGTGACGTCGTTGCCGCCGGTTTCCCGTTTGAGTTCGTAGCCCAGGTATCCCAGCCAGCCCAGCGTGAACTGGCCGTCGTAGCCGCGGGGTGCACGGACAGCCCGCCGACCCCACACGGAGTCGAGCCAGCGGAAGAACGGTCCCGACGTGGTCACTGTGGCGGACCCGGCGGCCACTTCGGTAGCCCCGGCCCGGTGAAGGACCGACTGACCGTAGGTGCCGCCGTCGTCGGCAAGGATGCTGAAGCGGCTGCGGGCAGCAGCCTGGGACCTGCCGGCCACCGCCGAGGCGTTTGAGGAATCCAGCCATACTGCGTTCGTGGAGCGGCCATAAAGCGACTGGAAGAGCTGCGCCGCATCGGGCATCATGTCCAGCCGCTCGGAGCGCAGCTGCAGTCCGCGGCGGCCACTGAGCTCGGGCGAGAGGATCGCCGCGAGCGGCGCCAAGTACATAAGGGCCTGCAATACGTTGTCAGGAGCGCTTCCGTCCGCAGGGTTTTGCACGCGGATGTCGGCGGCGCCTGCCACGGCATCCGTTTCAAGCCACTCATCCTCCTGGGCAGCCCAGGCGTCCCAGTACGGTTCGTAGGTGCTTCCGTCCCGCGCCAAGGCACGACGACGGCGGTCATCACCGGGGGATTCGACCCACACCACGGCGTCCAGCATGGAACGGGCAGCAGCTGCCGCAGCGCCAACGCCTTCAACAATCACGATCTCGGCGGGCAGCGTGACGTTCAGTCCGCCGTCGTAGTGCCGTTCCCAGTCCCAGCTGGTCCATTCGGCGGCCTGGCCGGAGCTCAGCGGCGTCAGGACTGTGGCGATGTAACGTTCAATGCCTGAGCGGAGGCCGTTCCAGCCGGGGTAGATGTCCTCCAGATGGAAAAGCGAAACCTTGTGGTGCTGCCGTAGGCGGGCCGCCAGTTCAACGGCCAGTGTGGTTTTTCCTGCGCCGGACCTGCCGTCAACAGCGATGATCACGGGTGCAGGGGTCATGACATAGAGGTTACCTGCTGGTGCTCGTGGGCTTGGGCGTCGTCAACCGCAGCGATCGCTGTCTTGACGTACTGCACGATTCCGGGGATGGACGCCTTGACGAGCGTCAAGGTGTTGTCGAAGTCAGTGTGGCCGCCGTACCAAGGGTCCTCGATGCCCAGGTCCAGGGAGCTGCGCCCTGCCATGTGGGGATCGAAGCTGCGCAGCATTCGAACCTTCTCCAGTGACGGGCGGTCCGGGGCGCCTTGCTGCAGCCAGCCGAAGTGGTCCACGTCGAGTGCGAGGATCAGCTCCCGTTCGGCGAACCAGTCATGCCGCCATTCCCTGGCTACATGATCCTCTGACGCGATGTGCTGGGCTGTGAGGACCCGTGCTGCGCGGGGATCGATGGGATGCCCGACCTCGTACCCGGTGGTGCCCGCAGAGTCCACTGCAACGAGCTGGCCGAGCCCTTCCGCTTCGAAGGCTTCGGTGAGCATGAGCGCTGCCATGGGTGAGCGGCAGATGTTTCCAGTGCAGACCGTGATGATGCGGTATGGGCTCGTCGTTGAGTACATGCAGCAAGCATGATTGATGGCACCCCTTCTTGGCTAGGGGGCCACTCCACAGGAAAGTCATTTTATGTGTCGAATCTGTCACATAGTGGTGGAAGAGGTTAGTAAGCGCTTTCTATTTCTTGTGGCGTGAGCGATTCTTTTCTGCTTTTTCGCTGAAACTATTGCCTTAATCGATAGTAAGCGCTTTCATTTTAACCCGTGAGGCCGGTCACAGTGATCGGCACGGACAAAAGGATGATCCATGACTGAAAGCCATAGCCCCGTCCCCGTTTCCCATAAAGCCGATAATGCCGGAACAGCGGCCCTGGGGCGTCACGCCATCAGCAGGCGTGGTGCCTTGGGCGCCATGGCGGTGGTTGCCGGTGGCCTGATGGTGCCGTGGGCTGCCGGTCCGGCTGCGGCTGATACCCGAACCAGCCAGTCGCGCAGCCAAATCGTCACAGCAATGCCGGATTCACATGGCTCGGAGGAGGATAGGCTGCAGATCTCCCTGTGCACCACCAACCTCCAATCCACCGGGTTCCACCTCCCGGCAAACTCGTCCTTGATCGTTTCTGTGAAGGCGATGACCGCGGATGCCGTTCTGGTGATTGGGGCCCCCGACGCCGATGCCCGCCCTGAGTTCAAGAAGTCCCGTGAGTACCCACTTAAGCGGGGAAAGAACGTGATTACTGATGCCGGCGGCGGAGTGATCTACTACAAGGTGATCGGCGACGGCGGATACGTCAACGCCACGCTCGACGCCGCCGCGCAGCCTATGCCCTACTTCGTGTATGGCCGCACCAGTGAACTTGAGTTCCAGCGGCAGCTCGATGAGCGTCCAACCCCGTTCGTGGAACTGGTCAGTGCGCATGCAACAGTCACCGTAGAGCGCGCGTCGGCACTGCGGTATCGCTCAGAGAACCATTCAGACTTGATGTTCACGTTCGAGGACCTGATCTCCATCGAGGACGTGACCAGCGGGTACGACGGCTCAAGTCCAGTCCATGCCCGCCAACCCCACCCGTATCACTTCGTGGGGTATCCCTCGGCGATTGCCAACGTTGGCGCCTACGCCACGCATGGGCATACGTCCTTTCCGCCGCCCATCCAGGACCGCCTCCTGACGGTGGAGGGCCTGCGCATGCGGGGTTGGGGGATCTATCACGAGCTGGGTCACCAACACCAGCAGGTGACCTACAAGCCAACGTCACTGACAGAGGTCACGGTGAACATCTACTCCCTCGCCGTGAATGCCAGCTTCGCCAGGAAGTACGGCCAGCAGCCTCGGCTTCACGTCCCCGATGGGACCACCGGCCTGACGCCGTGGGAATCGGCCGTGCCCATGATCGGCAGCGATGGGGTGGTGTACGGGACCACGTTCGACGGCATGGAACGTTTGGTCATGTTCGAACAGCTCCGCCTGGGCTTCAAGAACTTCTGGCCGACGCTGCATAAGATCATCAGGGAGCAGCGACCTCCCAAGGGTGACTACTGGGATGAGGTTTACCGTCTGCGCAACTTTGTGGTGTGGGCCAGCAAGGCCGCGAACGCTGACTTGAGCGACTTCTTCCTCAAATGGGGCTTCACCGTGGACGACGACGCGCGTGCCCAGATCGCAGCGGCAGGGCTAGTGCCGCCGTCGAGCGATCCCACGCTGATCCGCGACGAAGCGCAGCTCATGCTGGCGAAGCAGATCCAGTCGCAAAAATCCCTCGCCGCGCGCTCGCAGTTTGAGGAGGCCGGCGCTCAGTAGAGCTTAAGCGGTGGTCGCTGGAGCGTTGGCTTCGGCGGCCAGCGCTGCGGCGGCCAGGTGAACGGTGCGTACGACGGCGGCACGTCGCCTTTCGGTCCGGCCTGGCCTGTCGCCGGCCATTAGTCCGTCGAGCGCGGGCAGCACGGGTGCGGCGTCGCAGAGGCTCACGATGGTGATGAGCAGGTCTCCGGCGTCTTCCCTGGAGATGCCGGGCAGGGCGGCGATGGTGCTGTTGACCTTTGACGCGCAGTTGGCCATCCGCTTGGGCAGGCCCACGACGTCCGTGCCCCGTTCCAGGCCCTCCCAGAAGAGGAGGCGGGGTGCCGTGGCATCGGTTTGGTGGTGGTCGAAGAGGCGTCCGGCGTAGTCCGCCATGGCCTCGGGCCCACTGCCCTCGATGGGAACTTCGTCCATGAGGGTGCTCAGTGCGGCAACGATCACGGCGTCGAAGAGTGCGTTCTTATTGCCGAAGTACTGGTAGATCCGCTCCTTGTTAACGCCTGCCTCAGCCGCGATGCGGTCGATGCGGGCACCGGCCAGTCCACGCGCGCAAAACTCCGACGTCGCTGCCTCGAGCAGCAGTCCCTTTGTTCGCTCTGTGTCCCACGCCATAGGGTCATATTACCAGTTTCCAACTAAGTAGTTGTAATTGTTGACGGGCTTGGTTATGGTGATTCCAAGCCAATTGCAACTATCTGGTTGGAGAATGCCATGACTGCCCAAGCCGCCCCCGAAGCAACGACGTCCGCAGCCCGCCCGCACATACCGTCCGTGCACACCCGGGCGCTCATCACCTGGTTGGCGATCTTCCCGCTTGTGTCCCTGGGCATGCTGCTGCTCGGCCCGATCATGGAGCCGTGGCACCCCGTCCTGCGGGCACTCCTGCTGACCGCGGTGGTGGTACCGGCTGCGGTCTACGTCGTGGTCCCGCGGCTCATGGCCGGCCACGGCGCTCTATCCCGCAAGGCCGTGGAGCGCGCCGCCCGACGCGCCGCCCGGAAGTCCGCTTAACCCAAGTAGGTCGCAGTTGCGGGCGTTCCGAGAGCTCAGAACGCCCGTAACTGCGACCCAGTTGGGTGGGAGGCTGGGACTAAGCGTCCCGCAGCTGCTCGACGTCGGCGGTGCTTGGGTACGCGGCTTGCGTACCCTTCTTCGTGGCCGCCAATGCTGCGGCTACCGAGGCAAACGCTGCGGCATCGGCCAGGGATTCCCCGGCAGCAAGACGTGCGGCAACTGCCCCCGTGAACGCGTCGCCGGCGCCCGTGGTGTCCACGGCGTTGACGCGTGTCGGGGCTATGCGGGTGATGTGATCCTCCGCGCCGCGGGCAAGCGAATCCAAGACCACAGATCCCCGCGCGCCGAGGGTGACCAGCACACGCTGCAATCCACGGTCGGCGAACTGGCTCCGGACTGGCTCCCAGGCTTCGGCTTCTGCCTCGACGTCGGGAATGTCAGCTTCGGTGCCAAGGAACAGCGAAGCTTCGTGCGCGTTCACCAGCAGTACGTCGCTCAACCCGGCCAAAAGCTCCGGCACCTCAGCGTACGGCGAGAGGTTCAGAAGAACCGTCGCTCCGGCGTCGTGCCCTGCTTGGGCGGCGGCAATCACGGTATCGATCCCCACCTCCAGGCAGAGGCACACCACGGCCGCATCCGGGAAGGCGTCGGGCGTAATGTCCGCGGGCCTGAGCGTGCCATTGGCGCCGGCTGAAATGATGATGCTGTTCTCGCCACTCGCATCCACGGAGATGACTGCGACACCTGTGGCTTTATCAGAGCGTCGGACGCGGGATACGTCCACGCCGGCGCTGGCGGTCGAGTCCAAGAGCATGGTGCCGTTGGGGTCATCTCCCACGGCGCCGATCAGGCTGACTTGGCCGCCGAGCTTGCTCGCGGCAACGGCCTGGTTGGCGCTCTTTCCGCCGGGGTTCACGGCAAATCCGTTGCCGTGAACCGTCTCCCCGGGCTGGGGGAGTCGGTCGCAGTAGATGGTGAGGTCGGCGTTGAGGGAGCCGACGACGACGATTCCCGCCTTGGGTGTGCTGGTCATGCGGTCACCTTTTCGTTTTCGGTCACTTCTGCGTCCAGCGGTTTGGGGATCAGGAGCGAGGCTGCGAAGGCTGCGAGGGTGATGGCCAGGCCCACCACCACAACGGTCAGGTAGGAGGCCTTGGCGTCATTCAATGATGCTGTCGCCACGAGGACGGCAGGAAGAACCAGGAAGCTCAACCCGGCGCCAAGGTTGAAGGCGCCCGCGTTCATCCCGGGGAGGAAGCCAGGGTTGCCCTGCGGCGAGAGGACAACGCCCAGTCCGTTCAGCATGATGTTGACGGTACCGGCGTACATGATGCCCAGCAAGGCCGTGCCCACGATCATCATGGGCAGGCTGTTGAGCCCGAAGAACGCGATGATGGCCAGTGCAACAAGGCTGCCGACCAAGCCGATGCGCAGGACTTTTGTGTAGCCAAGAACCGGTGCAAGGCGGCCACTGATCGGGCCGAACAGCCAACCGAGCAGTGCGTAAGGAGTCAGGATGATGAGCGACATCTCCGTGGGACCAACGCCGAAGCCCGGATCCGCTGCCTGCACATAGGCCGGGACGATGCCGTTGATGACAGCGAAGATGCCCGTCATGGTCAGGGTGGTGGTCAGCAGCGGTGCCCAGGTGGAGCGTTGGCGCAGGTGCACTGTTTCCACCATGGGCTGCTTGGCACGCTTCTCAACAGTCCAGAAGGCAAAGAACGCGACGACGGCAATCACCGTGAGCACGATCGCGAGCGTCAGGGTGCCGGCGTCGAAAGCCGTGGCCAGCTTGGCGCCCTCGTTCAGTGCCGTCAGGAGTGCGCCCACGGCGATCACGATGAAGAATACGCCCAGCCAGTCCATGGTGGTGCCGGCGGCAGGCTTGCTCTCCCCGGCCAGGACGGCGATCAACACGGTGGCAACCAGGGCCAGTGCCACCATGAGCCAGAAGATGCTGCGGAAGCCGAAGTTCTCAGCGAAGTAGCCGCCAACGAACGAGTCGACGCCGGCCACGCCACCGTTGACCGCCGTGATGAGGCCCATGAGAGTGCCGTACTTGCGGGGGTTGCTGACGGCGGAGCGAAGCATGATCAGGCAGAGCGGAACCGTTGGGCCGCTGACGCCCTGGATGATGCGGCCTACGAAGAGCCACGTGACGTCCGGAGCCAGTGCGGCGATGACCGAGCCGACAGCCATCAGGAGCATCATGCCCACAAGGATCTTCTTGCGGCCCACGATGTCGCTGAGCCGGGGGAGGAAGAGCGAGAAGAGGGCCGCGGCTGTGAAGAACCAGGTCTGGGACAGGCCGATGGTTGCTTGGTCCGTGTTGAGCTCGTTGCCCATGGTGACCAGCGCGGGGCTGAGCATGGAGGCATTGAGCTGGAAGGCCACACAGGCGGCCAACAGGGCGACCATGAGGGCAGTGACGTTGCCTCGGGACGACTTGGTTTCTGCGAGGGCCGACATTACTTGGCTTCTCCCGCCAGGATGGCCTCTGCGGTGGCGTTGACTTCAGCGGTGGCGACAGCGCCGCCGTCGAGCGTTGGTTCGCCGATCCGTTCGATCGCGTCGGTGACCAGGTCCCAGAACTTCTGGTGGTCCAGGTCCACGGCGACGGACGTGTGGCAGTCCTCGGGGGCAGGGGCACGGAAGTCGGCAACGGTCATGCCGAGGGTGAGTTTGCCCTGGAGTTCGATGTCCACGGGGACCTTGCGGGTGGTCATCACGGTGGGGTCGATGACGTAGGCGACGGCGCACGGATCGTGGACCGGCGGGAAGTCGAAGCCCTGCGCGTCCTTGTAGGTCTTCTGGAAGAAGTCCATGAGTTCCATGACGAACCTGGCAGGCTTGGTGCCGATTTTTGCTATGCGGTTCACCACCTCGTCCGTGGCCAGCGCCTGGTGCGTGAGATCGAGGCCGACCATCACCACGGGCCACTTCTCGTTGAAGACGATGTGCGCGGCTTCGGGATCGATGATGATGTTGAACTCCGCCACGGCGCTCCAGTTACCCACGTGGTAGCCGCCGCCCATGAGCACAACTTCCTTGACCCGCTCCACTATGCGGGGCTCCTTGCGGGCGGCCATGGCGATATTGGTGAGGCCGGCGGTGGGCACCAGGGTGACGGTGCCCGGCTCGTGTGCCATGACGGTTTCAATGATGAGGTCGACGGCGTGGCGCGGGTCCAGCTCGATGGCGGACTCGGGCTGCTCCGGGCCGTCCATGCCGGAATCGCCATGAATGCTGGGGGCCGTTTCGATGGTGCGGACCAAGGGGCGGTCGCAACCGGCTGCAAACGGGACGCCGGTGATGCCGGCGATCGTGGCGACCGAGAGGGCGTTGCGGGTGACCTTCTCGAGGGTCTGGTTTCCCACCACGGTGGTCACGGCCAGCAGTTCGATGTCCGGGTTGCCGTGTGCCAGCAGCAGGGCTACTGCGTCGTCATGGCCAGGGTCGCAGTCAAGAATGATCTTCTTGCGTGCTGTTATGGGTTTGGGGTCCACGTTTCTCTCCACGTCATTGGGGCCTGCCTGGTACTTGCCCGGGGCAGGGCGCTAAGCATTCAAGGGAATTCTGGCATCGGTTTTCGGTTACGTCAAACGCTTAACGTGGATCGCGTCAAGCGCTTGATGCTTTGTCGCAGCTCAGGGCGGTGTAACAACGCTACGATCGATGCATGGAATCCCTGGATCGGCGGAACACCCGTGCGCCCCGCGTCACTGCTGCGATGGTGGCGGCGCGCGCCGGCGTTTCCACGGCCACGGTTTCCTTGGTGGCCAACGGCAAGACGCAGGGTCGGGTGTCCGACGACAACATCTCCCGCGTCCGTTCCGCCATCTCCGAGCTGGGGTACGTCGTGGACAGCATCGGGAGTTCGTTGGCTCGCGGAGTCAGTTCCATCGTCATTCTGGTGACGCCGGATGTGTCCAACCCGTTCTTTGCCAACGTCATTGCAGGCGTGCGGGAGTCGCTGGGCTCCCAGTACCAGCTGCTGCTCTCCGTCACCGACGCCGGTGAGTCACCGCAAGCCGACGACGTCCGCAAACTGCTCGCCCTTCGGCCGGCTGGTCTGCTGGTGGGTGCCCCCAGTGCAGAGTTCCTGGAAGATTTGTCCGCGGCCGGACCCTTGGTGCTGCTGGATGCGCCAGGGCTTGAGTCCTACGCGCCGTCCGTGAACCTTGATGTTGCCCAAGGAGCCCGTGAGCTGGCCCGTCATTTGGCGTCGTCCGGTCATACGCGGGCTGCCTACGTGGACGGCGTTACCGGAACCGCGACCTTCCAATTGCGCAGGGAAGCGTTCCTGGAGGAGGCGGCAGCATGCGGTCTTTTGGTGGCCGATGGGCACGTCATCAGCACCCCGATCGACGTCGGTGCCGCCGCTTCCGCGTTCGCCGACGCCTGGCCGGGCTGGCACCGTGAGGGGGTGACCGCCGTCGTCTGCGGCACTGACACGCACGCTTACGGCGTGTTGCAGGAAGCCCGCGTTGAGGGTGTCCGGATCCCTGAAGAGCTTGCCGTGGCGGGCTTCGATGACCTGCCCTATTCGGCCACGAGCAACCCAAGCCTCACCAGCGTGCACCTGCCCGCAACCCCGCTGGGACGCAAGGCGGGGGAGCAACTGCGCGGACTGATGGAAGGACTGGCGCTGGACGAACCGCATGTGACGCTGGAGAGCTCGCTGGTGGTGCGGGGATCTACTTCGCCTGCTTAGGGGCAAGCGGGCGAAGCTGGTCTTCCGCGACGGGGTTGGGCACCGTGAAATAGATCTGGGGCGCCGTCATATCACCCCAGTCTTCCTTCTTCACGCGAACTGCGTCAGGTGTCACTTCGGCGATCCGGACGCGCAGCCAAGCGCCGTCGTCGAGGCGTAGTTCGTGGGGGTCGGCGAGGTATCGCAGGCCGAGGTCATCGAGCGTTTCCTCGGCAGTGAACCAATCCACCACGTCCGTGCGTGGGCGCCCCAGCATGTCGATTGCGATGAATCCGTCACCTGCGGGCTTCATCCAGCCCACGTGCTCGCCATCGTCCGAACGCCGGTGCTCGATCCAGTCAGCTTCCATGCCTCGACGGTAGCACCGCGTGCCTGGCTGCCGTGGTTAGTGGATGACGGCCAGCAGGATGCCTACAAGCACGAACAGGCAGCCGAAAATCCGGTTGAGAATGGTTTGGCCCCGTTGGTCGTGGGTGAACCGCTGGAAGGACCGGGCCGCCAGAGCGAAGAAGAACCACATCACCATGATGTCGATGAACAAGACTGTGGCGGTCAGCACGGCGTATTGCTGGAGCAACGGCTGGTCCGGCCGGATGAATTGCGGCATGAAGGCCAGGAAGAAGACGATGGCCTTCGGGTTCAACAGGTTCACCCAGATGCCGCGTTGGAACATGGAGACGGCGGACTCGTTCTTTTTGTCCGCAACCTCTTCTTTGTCCAGGTCCGGTTTGTGCAGGAACTGCCGGATGCCCAGGTAGACCAAATAGGCCGCGCCAGCGTATCGGATGACGTTGAAGATCACCGGCGAGTTGGACACCAGTACGCCCACGCCCAAAGCGACGATCACGATATGGATGACCAGCGCCACCTGTTGGCCGAGGATGCCCCAGATGGAGCGCCGGAAGCCGGAATTGAGCGAGTTGCTCATGGTGAAGATGGCGCCGGCGCCGGGAGTGAAACTGATCAGGGTGCCGGCACCAACCAGGGCCAGCCAAAGTGAAAACTGCACACCTCAGCTTATGTCGGTGAGGGGGGTGCTCAGGACGCGTTCCTCCACCACCCTCTTTGGCGGTTGACCTACCCAAATGCACCCGGAATGGGTTGATTTCTGTGGCCGCCCGGTTCAAAGTAGGTGGTGAAGGTACAGCCAATGCCCCCGCCAATGGGGCAAACTGGTGCCGTGAGCGGAATCCCGTGGGTGCTGCACGTCGATCTGGACCAGTTCATTGCCGCCGTCGAGATACTCCGGCGGCCCGAGCTCGCGGGCAAGCCCGTCATTGTGGGTGGCCGGGGAGATCCTACGGAACGGGCTGTGGTTTCCACCGCCTCTTACGAAGCCCGGGCGTTCGGCGTCGGCTCCGGAATGCCCCTGCGAATAGCGGCCCGCAAAGTGCCGGACGCCATCATCCTGCCCGTCGATCAGGAGGCGTACCTGGCGGCCTCCGACGAAGTGATGGCCACCCTCCGTGCCCAGCCGGCGGCTACCGTCCAGGTGCTGGGGTGGGATGAGGCGTTTGTGGGTGTCGAAACCGAGGACCCGGACGCCTACGCCCGGCAAATACAAGCTGCAGTCCTTGAGCAAACCCAACTCCACTGCAGCGTGGGCATCGGGGACACCTTGGTCCGCGCTAAGAACGCGACGGATTTCGGCAAACCCGCTGGCATCTTTCGGCTGACCAAAGAGAACTGGTTGGAGGTTATGGGTGCCCGGCCCACCAAGGAGTTGTGGGGCGTCGGTCCCAAAGTGTCCCAGCGGTTGGCGAAGCATGACATCACCACGGTGGCGGAGCTCGCAGGGGTCGATCCACAGGAGCTGGTCCCGGAGTTCGGCCCCAAGATGGGACCTTGGTACGCGCAATTGGGACGCGGGGAAGGTTCCAGCGAAGTGGATGACACTCCGTGGGTCGCCCGCGCACACGGCCGCGAAACCACCTTTCAGCAGGACCTGACCGAACCCTCCCAGATCAGTGACGCTCTCAAGGAGTTGACTTCGCGCGTCCTGGAAGACGTAGCGGCGGAAGGACGTCCGGTGATCGGGCTGACCCTCAAAGTGCGATACGCACCGTTCTTCACCAAGACCTACGCGAGGAAGATTCCTGAGACTTTCAACCGGGAAGAAGTCCTTGCGCAGGCCTTGGACCTTACGGCCAAAATGGAGCCGGAACGCCCCATCCGGCTTTTGGGTTTGCGTGCCGAAATGGCGATGCCCGAAGAAGCCCGAAAAGGACACACGCCGACGCGCAGCGGTTGGTAAAGCGCTCGACGGCGGCCGGCCGGCTACCAGTGCGGGTGGATCGCTTCGCGGAAGTGACGGTCGTAGATGTCCCGGACTCCGGCAGCCAACCCGGCTCCGACGACCTGCAGCTCTCCAGCTTCAGCATTGGCCCGCGCTTGCCCAGCCGAACGGGCACCGGGAATGACCGCAGTGACGCCGTCCTGGGCGATGACCCAGGCGAGGGCCGCCTGCGCGGTGGTGACGCCGTCGGGCACTAACTGGCTGAATTCCTGCGCGGCCTTGACGCCGGTGGCGAAATCGACGCCGGAGAAGGTCTCGCCGACGTCGAAGGAGGACCCGTCGCGGTTGTAGTTCCGGTGGTCGTCGGCGGGGAATTCCGTTTCAGCCGTGTATTTCCCGGACAGCAAACCGGAGGCCAGCGGCACGCGGGCGATGATGCCGACGCCTGCTTCCTTGGCTGCCGGCAGCACTTCATCGAGGGGCTTGAGCCGGAAGGCATTCAGGATGATCTGCACGGATGCGGTGTTGCCACGTTTGATGGCTTCGAGTGCTTCATCAGTTCGTTCGACGCTGACGCCATAGTTGCGGATCGCGCCTTCGCTGACCAGCGTGTCCAAGGCGTCGTACACTTCGGCGCTGCTGTAGACGGACGTGGGTGGGCAGTGCAACTGGACGAGGTCCAAGGTCTCCTGCTGCAGGTTGCGGCGTGAACGGTCGGTCCAGGCCCGGAAATTGTCCAGCGTGTAATTCCCGTGCAGTTGATCCACGCGGCGGCCCATCTTGGTGGCTACCGTGATGTCCAGATCCGGATTTGCACGCAGGAAGCGTCCGATGAACTGCTCGCTCCGGCCATCGCCGTAGACGTCAGCGGTGTCGAAGAAATTGACCCCGGCCTCGACTGAGGCGTCCAGCACGGCGAAGGCGTCGTCTTCAGTGACGTCACCCCAGTCGGCCCCGAGTTGCCAGGTGCCCACACCTACAGTTGAGACGGATCGGCCGGTCTTGCCAAGTATGCGCTGTTCCATGGTTCGACTATATGGGGTCTACGGCTTGTCCATTCGCGTCACTTTGCCCAGCAAGTACCGCCGCTCCTGCAAGCTTGCAGTCTTTTTTGCAGCGGCCAGATACGCTGCGCGGGCCTCTGGAATGGATCCTGCCATCTCCAGCAAGTGACCCTTCACGGCGTCCAAGCGGTGAGAACGCCCGAGCACCGAATCCAGTCCAGCCAGCAACTCAAGTCCGGCTAAGGGACCGTTCACCATGGACACTGCGACCGCGCGGTTCAGTGTGACCACCGGACTTGGCGCTACGGCTTCAAGGACTGTGTACAGGGCAAGAATCTGCGGCCAATCAGTCTTATCGTTTGAGGCGGCCTCCGCATGTACGGCGGCGATTGCTGCTTGGAGTTGGTACGGCCCGGCCGCGCCCCGTCCCAACACGGAAGACAGGAGCGCGATGCCCTCGTCAATCTGCCCGTGGTTCCACAGACTGCGGTCCTGCTCCGCAAGCGGCACCGGCATGCCGTCGGCTGTTGCCCGGGCGGAGCGGCGGGAATCAGTGAGCAGCATCAGCGCCAGCAGGCCAGCCGCCTCCAACTCACGCGGAACAACAGCCAGCAGCATGCGCGTCAGCCGGATGGCCTCCGTAGTGAGCTCCTCACGCTGCAGGGACTCACCTGAGCTTGCCGCGTAGCCTTCGTTAAAGATCAGGTACAGGACGTGAAGTACGACGCCGAGCCTCGCCTTGCGCTCGGAAGCCGGCGGCATGCTGAACGTGGCTCCCGCCTTCTGGATCCCTTGTTTCGCGCGGCTGATGCGCTGTCCCATGGTCGCTTCGGGGACCAGGAAAGCAGAGGCGATTTCCGCCGTCGTGAGTCCTCCAATTGCCCGCAACGTCAAGGCGAGTTGCGACGGTGCTGACAACGCCGGGTGGCAGCAGAGGAACATCAAGGTGAGGGTGTCGTCGGCTTCTGATGCGGAGCTGTAGGAGAAATCACCATTCATGGTCGCGACGCGTTCCTCCCGTGCACGTCGGGCGCTATCGCGTCGATAAAAATCCACCAGCCGACGGGACGCGACTGCCATCAGCCAGGCCCTCGGGTTGTCCGGCAGGGCGGTTGGCCACTGAAGGGAGGCCTCAAGGAGTGCTTCCTGGACGGCATCCTCGCAGGCATCGAACTGCCCATGCGTCCGTGCCAGCACGCCGAGGACCTGCGGCGCCAAAGTGCGCAGCAGGTCCTCGATCCGTGCTTCCGGTGAAGACTCGGCCAAAGGCTAGACCTCGGGCGGCCCGTCCGGGATGGCGCGAAGCTCAACAACCTGCGAGTACTTCACAATGCTTGAACAGATCTCGACGGCGCGTTCCTCACTTGCGACATCAACCACCCAGTAGCCCACCAAGGACTCCTTGGATTCGGCGTAGGGACCGTCTGTGGTGATGACGCCGTCCGGGGTCTGCTTGACGAGCTTCGCGGTGCTGCCATCGGCCAGGCCGGCATTGAAAACGAGTTCACCGGATTCGGTCAGGTCCTTGTCGATCTGGATCATGAACCCGATCATTTCCTTGATCCACTCCGGATCTGCGGTTTCCATCATGCCCTCGGCCGACCCGAACATCATGATCATGTATTTCATCTCAAAACTCCTTGTGAGGGGCGCCCTTTGTGGGCGCTTTCACTCATGGGTCGGAACTGCGGTGGGCTTTTCTACATGGTTCGGGAAATTTTTTTGGAAACTACGCCCGGGCAATGACTTCGCCGTTGGGAATCAGGAAGTAGCCGTCATCGGTGGCTCCCCAGCGGTGCCAACCCGCGGCAATCCGGGCGAGGTCGGCCTCGTTGGCGAAGCCGTACTCCAACGCCTGTTCGGCAAAGGCAGAGTGCAGCACCCGTTCGCTCCAGACCCTTGACTGCCAGGCGCGCTGTTGGGCTGTGGCGTAAAGCCAGTTGCTGCTGGTGGGAGCTACTTGGGTGAAACCTGCCTGCTGGGCCCACGAAACCAAGCGGCGGCCGGCATCGGGTTCTGCTCCGTTGCGGCGGGCGATCTTTTGGTAGAGCTCCATCCAGTCGTCCAGCTCCGGGACTTCCGGGTACCAACTCATGCCGTGGAAATCGGCGTCGCGCACGGCAACGATGGCGCCGGGCTTGGCTACGCGGCGCATCTCGCGTAAAGCCGCGACGGGGTCGGTGAGGTGCTGGAGCACCTGGTGGGCGTGGACGAGGTCGAAGGACTCGTCCTCGAAGTCGAGATCGTAGATATTGCCGGTCTGGAAGGTCACGTTGTCCGCGCCACGCTCGGCGGCCAGCTCGGTGGCTTGCGCGACGATGTCCGCTGACCGGTCCAAACCGATCACTTGCGCGGGCGCAACCAGCCCCGCGAAATCGCAGGTGATGCTGCCCGGCCCGCAGCCGACGTCGAGCACTGAAGTCCCGGCGGTGAGATGGGGGATCACAAACGCAGCCGAATTCTCGACCGTCCGTGAGGCATGGGCCCGGACAACCGACTCGTGGTGTCCGTGGGTGTAGACATCTTCAGGCTGCTGCGCGTTCATAGGGAAACGCTACAACTTGGAAGATGAATTTAGGCGCCTTGCGGCTAGTCACTCTTGCGCGTGGCTTCTTCGCGGGCGGCGAGGGTGGCCTCCACCATGTCCGTCATGAAGCGTTGGACGAGGTCCAACTCCTCGGCGCTGTATGCCGCCATGGCCTTGCCCATGCGGATGGCGAGTGGCATGAACATGGCGCTTCCGTCGCTGTAGGCCTTGGGTGTCATGTGGAGCTGGACCTGGCGCCGGTCCGTACCAAGGCGTTCGCGCACCACATGTCCGCTGGCATGCAACCGGTCCACCAAGGCCGTGGTGGCGGGGGAGCTGAGCCGGAGTTCAGTGCGCAGGACGCCGGGCGTGACCACCCGGCCGGCTGCGGAGTGGCGCATGATCACAGCGAGCGCATTGAGGTCCGTCCGGTGCATGTCGTTCCGGCCACCGGCCGCGTCAACATAGTGGTTGGCTTCCAGCGTGAAGTCCTGGAGGAGCCGGACAAGTTCCCGGGGAGCCGCGTTATCGGGGCGTCCCTGTTCGGGCTGGCCCGCGTCGGGGCGCGGGACTGTTGGGTCCGACATGTCCGCCCTCCTGCATGCGTTGTCTCTTGATTACTGCCTTCCGGATATTACTCCCAGCAGTCCGGGAAACCGGCATTCACTTCACAGCACTCTTGGAATGGTTCCATGATAGAGATAATCTATGGTGGAATAAACACCACGACGCATCCCCCGGAGAAGAAGGACTCATGAACTCGCAGAAGGTACCGTTCTGGCTGCGCTGGCTGATACCAGTGGTACTGGTCATCACCTGGCTGGGCATTGCTGGCATTGGCGGCCCTACTTTTGGTCGGTTGGAGGAAGTTTCGTCCAACGACCAGGCCTCGTTCCTCCCTGCCGGCGCCGAAGCCACCGAGGCTGCCGACTGGCAGGCCAAGTTCAGGGACTCCGATGAGATACCCGCGGTGGTGGTCGTGGAGAACGACACCGCATTTACTCCCGCGCAGCTGGGCGAAGCAGCCCAGCTGAAAGCCGACATCGAGGCACTGAAGCTGGGCAGCGCCGTCGTCGGGCCTATTCCGTCGGAAGACGGCAAAGCGGTCCAGTTCATTGTTCCCATGGCGTCCTCCGACGAGCTGCGCGAAAAAGTCCAGGAGCTGCGGGATGTGGTCCAGCCCGGCGCACCCGATGGCATGCAGGCATTCGTGACGGGTCCGGCCGGCCTGACCGCCGACCTCGTCAATGCGTTCGGCGGTATCGACGGCATTCTGCTGCTGGTTGCCCTGGGCGCGGTGTTCGTGATCCTTCTGCTGGTTTACCGCTCAGTGGTGCTGCCTATCGCAGTGCTCTTCACCTCGGTGTTCGCTCTCTGCGCCGCCATTTTGCTGGTGTTCGGCATGGCCAAGATGGATTGGATCCAGCTCAACGGCCAAAGCCAAGGCATCCTGTCCATTCTGGTGATCGGCGCAGCGACCGACTATGCGCTGCTGTTCGTGGCGCGTTTCCGTGAGGCGCTGACCCACACCACCAACCGCACGCAGGCCGTCATCACGGCATGGAAGGCATCGTTCGAACCGATCCTTGCCTCGGGCGCGACGGTGATCATCGCCCTGCTGTGCCTGCTCTTCTCCGATCTGAACTCCAACAAGGCGCTCGGTCCCGTCGCGGCGGCCGGCATCCTCTGCTCGCTCTTCGCCGCCCTCACGCTGCTGCCCGCGCTGATGGCTTTGCTGGGCCGTGCCGCTTTCTGGCCTTTCCGGCCCAAGCTGCTTCCCGCCGACGAACGCGAACCGGAGATTGTCACCGGGCTTGAGGGGCAAAAGGGTCTGTGGCGTGCCACGGCCCGCCTGGTTTCCAAGCGGCCGCGCGTTGTGTGGGTGGCTTCCGTGCTGCTGCTCCTGGTGGCATCCACCGGAATCCTGCAATTGAAGGCCAACGGCGTCCCGCAAACTGACGTGATTTTGTCCCAGTCCGACGCCGTTGACGGCCAGGACGCACTGGCGCGCCACTTCGACGCCGGCAGCGGCAGCCCCGCCGTCGTGGTCGCCTCCCAAAGCGCCGCGCAGCAGGTCCTGGACAAGGTCAAAGCAGCCGACGGCGTAGGTGACGCCTACCTGCTGGCTGAAGGCAACGTTCCCGTCACCGGCGCTCCCGGCGCGCCTGCAGAGCCTGCTGTCCGCGACGGCAAGGTCCTCATCAACGCGACCTTGAACTCCGCCGCCGATTCGATCGAGGCCGAAGAAGCGGTGAAGTCGCTGCGGGTGGCTGTCCGCGACGTTGATTCCGGAGCCTTGGTGGGTGGAGTGACGGCTACCGCGCTGGACACCAACACCACCGCGCAACGCGACTTGGTGGTCATCATCCCGATCGTGCTCGTGGTCATCCTCTTCATCCTGATGCTCCTGCTGCGTTCAGTGGTGGCTCCGGTGTTGCTGGTGTTGTCCGTGGTTCTGTCCTATGGGGCTGCAATGGGTGTCTCGGCATGGGTCTTCAACGGGATCTTCGGATTCTCCGGGGCAGACGCCACCGTGCCCTTGTTCGGATTCGTGTTCCTGGTGGCCCTCGGCGTGGACTACAACATCTTCCTGATGAGCCGGGTCCGTGAAGAGTCGCTGAAGCACGGGACGCGGCCCGGTATCCTGCGGGGGCTCGCTGTTACTGGTGGTGTCATCACGTCCGCCGGTGTCGTGCTGGCCGCCACGTTCGCTGCGCTCGGCGTCATCCCCATCATGTTCCTGGTGCAGCTCGCGTTCATCGTGGCGTTCGGTGTGCTCCTGGATACCGTGCTGGTGCGCTCGCTGCTGGTTCCCGCGCTGGCCTACGACATCGGCAGCAAGATCTGGTGGCCGGGCAAGCTGGGGCGTGAGTCTTCCGCAGCCCCGGTTGGGTCTCTCGAGGAGGAAGAAGCCCCGGTGGGGCGTTAGTCCTGTTGGACTCCCGTGTCGACGTAACCGGCGCCGCCATCCACGGTCACCAGTTGGCCGGTGTGGAGGCGCCGGGTTGCGTCGCGCGTCCCGACGACGGCGGGGATTCCGTACTCGCGGGCAATGATTGAAGCGTGGGCCGCCAGGGTTCCTCCGTCGGTAACCACAGCGGCTGCCCTGGCGAAGAGCGGTGTCCACGCCGGAGCGGTGGAGCGGGCAACCAGGATTTCGCCTGCCTGGAAGCTGTTCGCGTCCTCCAGTCCTTCCAAGATCCGCACCCTGCCGCTTGCGCGCCCGGTGCTGGCCGGGTGGCCGATGATGGCATCCTTCGGATATTCGGAAGACGTTCTGGCTGCTTCCACGGCGTTTGCGACGGGGTCATATCCGGACCTGCCCGGTTCCCCTCCAAACTTCGCAGCTTTGCCGATGGTGAGTGGTGCGTCCAGTTGCCTTTGCCGGTGCCAGGTGTCGCGGCGGCTTTCCACTTGGGCACGGTAGTCCTTTCCCGGGTGCCGGACCCCGTCCAACATCTCGTCCAAAGTGAGGAAGTGCATGTCCTGGGGATCGGCAATGGTTCCTGTGGAGACGAGGTTCCCGCCCAGCCGTTGGGCGCAGCGACGCAGGACCGGCCACCCCAGGCTCAGGTGCATGGCTTGCTCTTCCCGCACGGCAGCGTAATAGCGGGCCATCGTGAGGAGGGAGTCGAACCGCGTCAGCTTTCCCCGGGAGTCAATCAGGGAGGTGCGGGCTGCGGCCTCGACCTGGGAGCGCTGATTGTCCAGCCTTGAAGCTATGTCGATGGGAGACTCCGCTGCCGCTGCCCGACCCGCGGGTCCCATCTCGCTGGCCGTGGGGTGATACCAGTCGAGGGAGTACACAGCATGCGGAGACAGTCCGGGCAGGGTTCCGGTCAGTCCACGGAGAAGTACTTGGTGGCCGAGCAAGCTCGCTGGTGTCCCGCTGAGGGGTCCGGCCAGTTCCTTGCGCCAAAAGCTGGCCAGTGCCGATTCCATCTTCCAAGCAGACCCGCCAACCACGGCCAGGGACCACAGTTGTATCCCGGCCTGCCGACTGATGGCGTTGACCAACTCGATGAGCCTGGCCTGCGATGCTGACTCGACATCCCGCTCCGCTTCCCGGACGAGCTTCCGATACCCAGGAAGCAACTGCTCACGCCATTTCAGTTCCAGCCTGTGGAGGACTGCCCGATGCGCATCGGCCGGGTTGCTTGAGGTTCGGAGAAGGACGTTGATCAGGAACCACGGCAAACGACCCCGGCTGCGGACTATCAGCGGCGCCACAGTCCACGGTTTGGGAATGGGCGGGGAGTTGAAATACCAGCCGTTCACGAAGCCGTATCGAAACGGCACACGGACGCGAACATCCTCTTCCATGCCGTCGAGGAATCCGGCCTCGATCCGGGGAATGAGCCAGCCCGCGAACAGTGGTGTCGTCGGGTCCGGGAGCCACTCACCGAGTCGGAAGTTGCGGGCCCATACGCCCTTGCCGGGCGCCGTCCAATTCACTGGCGCTGGCGGGGCCATCATGATTTGGACCTGGAGGACATGGATCTGGCCGAATTGCTCCAGAGCCCATTCATGGCCGTGAGGGCCGGCTCGGTGATGCCCATGGATTCTCCCAAGAGTGGTGGCCTTATGCGGAGACGCTACTCCGGTGCATCATCGTGGTCGAGGCTCCGGGGCCTACAGCACGGAAGATCTGCGCTCAATCAGGACGGTGTCCCGCCACTGCCCGGCGAGGGGTCCATGCGGCATGCGGGCGATTCGGGTTCGCCGGCCGACAACATTGAACCCCTCATGGTCGTGGAGCCTGAGGCTGGCTACATTCTCGGGGAAGACGCTGGCCTGGATCGTCCAAATACCGGCATTCTCGGTGGACTCGATGAGGGCGCGGAGGAGGCTCTTGCCAAGGCCGAGCCCTTGGGCATCTCCTGCGACGTAGATGGAATGCTCCACGACACCGGAGTATGCGGCTCGCGAAGACACCGGGGAAACGGCGGTCCAGCCCAGAACCTGGCCCGCCTTTTCAGCGACGAGCCGGTGATCCTTGAGTCGCGTTGCGTCGAATTGTTCCCACTCTGGCGTGGCGGCTTCAAAAGTGGCGTGCCCGGATTCGATACCTGCGGTGAAGATCTCCCTGACACGGGGCCAGTCCGTCCTTGTCATGGGGCGAATGCGGACTTCGTTGGCGTCCTTGGGGCGTGGGCCGGTTGGCGCGTGACTGGTCACAGGCTCTCCAGCAGGCCGGTGGTCCGCTCAATGGCGCCGGGGACCAAGGAGTAGTACGCCCACGTGCCACGTTTTTCGCGGTGGAGGAGGCCGGCGTCCACCAGGATCTTCAGATGGTGGGACACCGTTGGCTGCCCGAGACTCAAGGGTTCGGTGAGGTCGCAGACGCATGCTTCGCCGCCCTCTGAACTCTTGACGATGGACAAGAGGCGCAACCTGTTGGGGTCCGCGAGGGCCTTGAACACGGATGCCCTCAGTTGTGCCTCGTAGTCGTCGATGGATGGTTGTCCCGACGGCTCGCAGCAAGCTTCTGCATCCACTGGTGTCAGCTCAAGTGTTTCCCCGGAGTTCATGCATCCATTATGCACATACATTGACAATCATCGATATAGCCGGACATACTCATATCGAAGTTCATCAATCCATGAGCCCGGCCTGTTGGCTGGGCGTCAGAGCCAGGAGTCTTGTGAGCACCCCGACGCAAACCGCAGCCCGAGAGGACACCCCAGTGTCCGTCGTCGTGCGAAAGCTCTCCGCTGTGGATCGATTCCTGCCCGTCTGGATCATCGCCGCCATGGCTTTGGGTCTGCTGCTGGGCGGCCTGGTTCCCGGCCTGAACACCGCACTGGAAGCCGTGAAGATCGGCGAAGTCTCCTTGCCTATCGCCATAGGCCTTCTGGTGATGATGTACCCGGTCCTTGCCAAGGTGCGCTACGACCAGGCACCCCGCGTGCTGGCTGATCGAAAGCTGCTGGTCACGTCCTTGGTGATCAATTGGGTACTTGCTCCAGCTTTCATGTTCGCGCTGGCTTGGGTCTTCATCCCCGACCTGCCGGAGTACCGAACCGGGCTGATCATCGTCGGCTTGGCCCGATGCATCGCCATGGTGATGATCTGGAACGACCTCGCCTGTGGAGACCGCGAATCTGCCGCCGTTCTGGTTTTCATCAACTCTGTCTTCCAAGTGATCGCGTTCGGCGCTTTGGGCTGGTTCTACCTCCAGTGGCTGCCATCCCTCCTGGGACTTCCCACCACGTCCGCCGACTTTTCCTTCTGGGCCATAACGCTCTCCGTGCTGATCTTCCTGGGTATCCCGCTGCTCGCCGGCCTTCTCACCCGCGTTGTCGGTGAGAAGGTCAAGGGTCGCGGCTGGTACGAGCAGAAGTTCCTGCCAAGGATTGGTCCCTGGGCGCTCTACGGACTCCTTTTCACCATCACGCTCCTGTTTGCGCTCCAAGGCGGGACCATCATTTCCAAGCCGATGGACGTCCTCCGCATCGCTTTGCCGTTGTTGGTCTACTTCGTTGTGGTCTTCAGCGCCGGAATGGTGATTGGCCGTTTTCTGAATCTCGGCTACGCCAAGACGACGACCTTGGCATTTACCGCTGCGGGCAACAACTTCGAGCTCGCCATCGCTGTGGCGATCGGAACCTTCGGTGTTACCTCAGGTCAGGCCCTCGCCGGTGTCGTCGGACCCTTGATTGAAGTTCCCGTCCTTGTTGCACTTGTGTATGTAGCCCTCTGGGCGCGCAAGCGCTATTTCACCCCCACCCATATCGCCGCCTGATCTTTGAGGAAATTCATGACCACCGATGCCGTAAAGAAGCCTTCCGTCCTTTTCGTCTGCGTCCACAACGCGGGGCGCTCGCAGATGGCCGCTGCGTTCCTCACCACTCTCTCCCAGGGTGCCATCGAGGTTCGGTCTGCCGGCTCCCAGCCGGCCGACAAGGTCAATCCGGCTGCCGTTGAAGCCATGTCTGAACTCGGCATCGATATGTCGGCCGAGATCCCCAAGGTCCTCACGACAGAGGCCGTCAAGGAGTCGGACGTAGTAATCACCATGGGTTGCGGCGACGAATGCCCCTACTTCCCCGGAAAACGCTACGAGGACTGGGTCCTTGAAGATCCCGCCGGACAGGGAGTCGACGCTGTCCGGCCCATTCGCGACGAAATCAAGACCCGCATCGAGAACCTGATCGCCTCGTTGACCCCCGCCGGCAAATAATCCAACCACCAGGAGCGAGTCCCATGAGCAACGAACAACTGATCATCATCGGGTCCGGCCCTGCCGGCTACACGGCGGCCATCTACGCCGCCCGCGCCGGGCTCAATCCTTTGGTACTGGCCGGTTCGGTTACCGCCGGTGGAGCCCTCATGAACACCACGGAAGTGGAGAACTTTCCTGGGTTCCCCGCTGGTATCCAGGGGCCTGAGCTGATGGACGGACTCCAGGAACAGGCTGAGAAATTCGGTGCCCGCATAGTGTTCGACGACGTCACTGAGGTTGATCTGAAGGGTCACCTCAAGCGCGTGGTCACCGGAGCAGGCGAGACTCACGAGGCTCCTGCGGTTATCCTCGCCACGGGATCCGCCTATAAGGAACTCGGGCTGCCGGAAGAGAAGAAGCTCAGCGGGCACGGTGTGTCCTGGTGTGCCACGTGCGACGGCTTCTTCTTCCGTGAGCAGGACATCATCGTGGTGGGCGGTGGGGACTCCGCCATGGAGGAAGCGACCTTCCTGACGCGCTTCGGAAAGTCCGTAACGGTGGTCGTGCGTAAGGGGGAGTTGCGGGCCTCCCGGATCATGGCCCAGCGGGCCAAGGACAATCCCAAGATCACGTTCGCATGGAACTCGGCTATTACGGCCATCCATGGTGACACCAAGGTCACCGGAGTGACGCTCAAGGACACGCGGACGGGTGAAACGCGGGAGCAGGCGGCCACCGGAATCTTCGTCGCCATCGGTCATTTGCCGCGTACTGAGCTGGTTGAAGGACAAGTTGACCTCGATGATGAGGGCTACATCAAAGTGGACGCGCCCACCACCTGCACCAATATTTCCGGTGTCTTCGCGTGTGGCGACGCCGTTGACCATCGCTACCGCCAGGCCATTACAGCCGCAGGTACGGGGTGCTCGGCGGCCTTGGACGCCGAGCGGTACCTGGCGGCACTGGACGATGCAGACAGCATTGCCACGGCATTGGTTGAAGAGCCCACCCATTTCTGAGAATTACCCAACGGATCCTTACCCAACGGAGGTATGAGTAACCCATGGATGAGAACCTTCCTGTCGCCGTGATCGGTGCCGGCCCTATCGGTTTGGCTGCTGCGGCCCAATTACTGGAACGCGGGCTGGAGCCCGTGATCTTCGAAGCCGGCCCCACGGCGGGTGCAGCCATTGAGCAGTGGCGCCACATCCGGTTGTTCTCCCCCTGGCGGTTCAACCTCGACGCCGCGGGCGTCCGGCTGCTCGAACCCACGGGCTGGGAGCCGCCTCGGCTCACGGCGCTCCCTTATGGCGGGGAACTCATCGACCACTATTTGGCACCGCTGGCTGCAACGCCGGAGATCTCGTCCCGGCTCCAGACAGGAGCCCGCGTCCTCGTCGTGACCCGGCAGGGCATGGACAAGACACATACCCGCAGCCGTGACACGACGCCGTTTATCGTTCGCGTTGAGTACTTTTCGGGCGAAGTCCGCGACCATGTCGTGGCAGCTGTCATCGATGCCTCAGGAACCTGGTCAACCCGCAACCCTTTGGGGACTTCGGGGTTGCCCGCCATCGGCGAGTTGAAGGCAACACGCCGGATTTCGTCACCTCTGCCGGATGTCGTTGGTCGGGACCGCGCCTCATTCGCGGGCCGCCGTGTCCTGGTGGTCGGCGCTGGGCACTCAGCAGCCAACACCCTGATCAACCTTGCTGAACTGGCGAAGGAAGAGCCCGAAACCAGGATTCTATGGGCCGTGCGCGGTGCTTCGGCAGACAAGGTCTACGGAGGCGGTGACGCCGATGGGCTGCCTGCCCGGGGACAACTCGGATCCCGACTCCGTCGGCTGGTAGAAGCCGGCAAGATCGAACTGCACAGAAGCTTCGGCATCAGTTCGCTGACCGATTCCGAAGGCGGCGTCACCGTCATCTCCGGTGACGGCCGTGCGGTGGTGACGGACGTCGTCGTGCCTTGTACTGGCTTCCGACCCGATCTTGAGATGCTCCGCGAACTGCGCCTCAACCTGGACCCTGCCGTTGAAGCCCCGATGGAACTGGGGCCGCTGATCGATCCCGAGTTCCACTCCTGCGGCACCGTTCAGCCGCACGGGGCCAAACTGCTGGCCCACCCGGACAAGGACTTCTACATTGTGGGCATGAAGTCGTACGGCCGGGCGCCTACCTTCCTGATGGCCACCGGCTATGAGCAGGTCCGGTCCGTGGCTGCGGCGCTCGCCGGGGACCACGTGGCGGCGGATACTGTGCACCTTGAACTGCCGGAAACGGGTGTTTGCTCTTCCGACGCCGGTACCAGTTGCGACGTTCCGGCCACCCTGTCTTTGACGGAAGTGGTCGAGGAAGCCGGTGGCTGCTGCGGCACCCCTGAACCTGTACTGATCGGTATACCCACCGGGTTGGCCCATGGCCGTTCAAGTGAGTACGGGCGCCCCTAGGGCACGAGTATCACGTAGCATCGCCGGAGTGCCTAAAACATACTTTTCGGTACGCCTAAATTTCGGCTATCCTCGTAGCAGAACGCCCCGATGATGAGGATGACCATGGCTGCGCCTACTCTCGAAACCCGTCGTGCGCCCAGCAGGGCGTGGTCACGGCTCCTGCTGCTGGGCCCGGCCTTCGTCGCCGCGATCGCCTATGTGGATCCGGGCAACGTAGCTGCGAACCTCACCGCTGGTGCCAACTACGGGTACTTGTTGGTGTGGGTGCTGGTGGTAGCCAACGCCATGGCTGTCTTGGTGCAGTACCAATCGGCCAAACTGGGTTTGGCGACGGGAATGAGCCTCCCGGAAATCCTGGGCAAGCGGCTGGGTACCAAGCGGCGGCGACTCTATTGGGCCCAAGCTGAGATCGTTGCTGGTGCCACGGACATGGCCGAGGTGATCGGTGGGGCAGTGGCCTTGAACCTGCTTTTCGGACTCCCGTTGCTTGCCGGTGGCGTCATCATTGGCGTGGCTTCGATGTTGCTGCTGGCGCTGCAGTCACACCGCGGGCAGCGGTCCTTCGAGTACGCAATCCTGGTGCTGCTGGGCGTCATTGCCGTTGGGTTCGTCTCCGGTCTGTTCGTGAACCCGCCGGATGCAGGCAGCGCCATGGCTGGCCTGGTGCCCCGATTCGAGGGGACGGATACGGTCCTGTTGGCGGCGAGCATGCTCGGGGCCACCGTCATGCCCCATGCGATTTATCTCCACTCGGCCTTGGCCCGCGACCGTCATGGTTTTTCGGAGGACCCCGCCGTGCGGACGCGGCTGATCCGTGCAACGCGGTTCGACGTTGCAGGCGCCCTGCTGTTGGCGGGCGTGGTGAACATTTCGATGCTGCTGCTTGCCGCGTCCAGCCTGCGCGGCATCGAGGGAACGGACACTATCGCCGGAGCACACGCTGCAGTGACGTCAGCTCTAGGTCCGGCCATCGGCGTTATCTTCGCCATCGGCTTGCTTGCCTCGGGCCTGGCCTCAACCTCGGTTGGCTGCTATGCAGGCGCCACCATCATGGGCGGCCTGCTGAAAATCCGCATCCCCCTTCTGACGCGCCGGGTCATCACGCTCATTCCGGCCCTGATCATCCTTGGTGCGGGCATCGAGCCGACCCTGGCCTTGGTCCTGAGCCAGGTGCTCTTGAGCTTCGGCATCCCCTTCGCCTTGATCCCGCTGATCCGCCTCACCGGCAAGCGTGACGTCATGGGCATCCACGCGGATTCCATGGCCTTGAAGGTCGCTGGCTGGACCAGCGCCACCCTGATCGTGGGACTGAACATCGTGCTTATCACCCTGACGCTCTCCGGCCAGTCCTGATCCACCGGACCGCAGGCGAGCCTATTTGGCGGCTTCGTCAAGCAGCCCGCGGAACTGCTCCTCGGTGTCCAAGGTGAGCTTCTTGCCATCGAGGAAGAACGTCGGGGTACCTGTGACGCCGAGTGCGCTGCCGTCACTTGCGTCCTTTCGGATTCGCGCCTGGGTCTTTTCGTCTGCGACGGCTGCGTCGTATCGCACCATGTCCAGGCCGAGTTCCTGTGCGTAACTGCGGAAAGTCGCGGCCTGGGAGTCCGATTTTTCTCCCCATTGCGGCTGGGTTTCGAACAACTTGGCCGCCATCACCTCGTACTTGCCCTGCTGGGCTGCGGCTTCAACGGCCAAGGCGGCAGTTCCGGAATTCCTGTGCCCGGCGAGGGGAAAGTAGCGCTGGACGAACGTGATCCGGTCGCCGTATTCCTTCTTCAATTCCTCCACCAACGGATAAGCGGCACGGCAGGACTCGCATTCGAAGTCCAGGAACTCCACCAGTTGGGCCTTTTCAGCGGCAGGAGTGGTGATCCTGTGGCTGTCTTCGCGGACCAACTGCGCTCCGCCCGCCGGCCCAGCGGTGCTGGGGGCCGGCTTGGTGGCCGTGAACACTGCGAACCAGATGACCCCTGCCGCCACGACAGCCGCGATGACGATCCACACGATGATGCGGACCTTTTTGGCGGTGTCTACGGTGGGCTGGGGGCGGGGCGGTGCTTGCGTCATGGCTGCTTTCTGGTCGCGGGGGTGACTGGTTTGAAAGGGAGGGCTGTTCTACGCCGGCGGCTTTGCTTCCACCGTTTTGCAGCAGTCGTCATCTGACACGAAATGGGTTTGCGTGTTTGCGCTGGGGGCGGTGCAGCAAACGTCCCCGCGCCAGGCGTTCACGCCTTCACGAACGGCGATGGCGGCAATCACCAGTGCTGCGCCGGCATCGGCCCACCACCAACCAAGGGTGCTGTTCAGTACCAGTCCGATCAGCAGCACGCCTGAGAGGTACGTGCAGAGCAGGGTCTGTTTGGAATCCGCCACTGCGGTCTTGGAGCCAAGTTCCCTGCCCGTCCGGCGTTGGTAGTAGGAAAGGGCCGGCATGATCGCAAGGCTCAAAGTCGCTATCACAATGCCTGGCGTGGAATGCTGGGCTTCACCCCCTCCGGTGAGCGACCGGATTGCGTCCACAGTGACGAACGCTGCCAGTGCGAAGAATGAGACGGCGATGATACGCAGCGTCAGGTGTTCGCGATGTTCGGGATCCTTGGAGGAGAACTGCCAGGACAGGGCCACTGCGGAAGCGACTTCCACCACGGAGTCCAGCCCAAAGCCAATCAGGGCTGAAGAGTCCGCCATTCCACCAGCCCAGAGGGCCGCGATGGCTTCGAGGACGTTATATGTGATGGTCGCGGCGGCGAACAGCCGGATCCGACGCATCAAAACCAGCCGGCGATCCGCTGTGAGGAGTAGCAGCGGACGGCTCATGCCACGCAGGTTCCGTCCGGCGCGCAGCAAGCAGGGTCCACGGCCAAGACGACGCCCAGCAAGTCCTTGATCGCGTGACCCAAGCGGGCGTCGGCCAATTCGTAGCGGGTGCGCCTGCCGTCCGGGACTGCAACAACCAAACCGCAGCCGCGCAGGCAGGTCAGGTGGTTGGACATGCTTTGGCGCGATACCCCGACAGAGTCCGCCAGGTCAGACGGGTATGACGGCGCTTCGGTGAGGGCCAGCAGGACCTGCGCGCGGGTGGGGTCTGAGACGGCGTAGCCAAAGCGGGCCAGGACTGGCGCATGCGTGAGTGTCTCCATGAAAACCAAAGTACATGCGCAGATGTATTCACGCAATCGTGTACTAAAGATCGCAGCCGGTTGTCCCAGCCCCGTGAAATCGTCAGGCGCTGACAGTGTTCCGTTCGCGGTATCCGTCCGCGGCATAGACGCCCAGTACCCTGACCTCCGTGGTGAAGAATTCCAGCTCCTCCAGCGCCCGGCGGAGACGGGCGTCCTCGGGGTGACCTTCGACGTCGGAAAGGAACATCGTGGCGGCAAATTCGTCGCCCACCATGTAGCTCTCCAGCCGGGTCATGTTGAGACCGTTGGTCGCGAAGCCGCCGAGTGCCTTGTAGAGGGCGGACGGGACGTTGCGGACCCGGAAAACGAAGCTGGTGATCGCCGGACCCGGAAGTTCTTCCTTCGTTGGAAGCTCACGTTCACGGGCCAGGACAACAAAGCGGGTGGTGTTGGTAGGGTCATCCTCGACGCCGGAGGCCAGGACGTCCAGCCCGTAAAGTTGGGCGGCGAGCGGCGGAGCGAGGGAGAGTTTGCGGGGATCGTTCCAGTCCCTGACTTCGCGGGCCGAGCCGGCGGTGTCACCGGCAATGACCGGCTTCAGACCGGCTTCGCGGATGATCCGGCGGCACTGACCCAGCGCGTGGATATGGCTGTGGACTTCCGTAGCGCCTTCGATGGTGCTGCCCGGAATGCCAAGGAGGTCGAATCGGATCGGAAGGAAGTACTCGCCAACAATCTGGAGCTTCGACTGCGGAAGCAGGACGTGGATGTCGGCCACGCGTCCAGCGATGGAGTTCTCAATCGGAATCATGGCCAGATCGACTTCGCCTGTGGACACCAATTCAAAGGCGTCCTCAAAGCTCGCGCAGGGGACGCTTTCGAGGTCGGGGAACATTTCCTTGCACGCGAGATCCGAATTGGCTCCGGGCTCACCTTGGTACGCAATCTTCTGGGCCATGGTGCCCATGCTTACATGCGGAGCGCCCGGCCTCCCAACCGCGTCCACCCTGTGACTGGACAAGTGGGAACCGCCTTCTCTAGGTTCAGGGCAAGGATTGGGGGCGGCCGGTGACGACTGCAAAAGTGTTCCAAACGCACAACATGGCTTTCAAGGGGCAGCGGATTGCAAGTTTTGCGGCCACCGTCATCGGACTGAGCACCCTGCTTTGGGCGGTCCTACTTTCAGGCACAGTTGGCGGGCATGTGCTGACGCCCGGCCCCTGGCATGCTCTCCCGCATGCCTTGAGCCTGCTGTCAGCATTGGCCGTCTACCTCTATTGCCGGCATCTGAACTACAGGACAAGCGCGGCCGGGCTGCTCTGCTTCACCGCAATAGCGTTCTTCTTCTCAGACGTCGCCTTGGCCTTCATGTACAGCCCATTTTTCGGCGTCGCGCTCATCGCATGGAGTGCCAGCGCTCGGCGACCAATCCTGGCCGGGACGGGAGTCCTCGCCATCGGCGCAGCCATTGTCGCCAGGGTCGAGCACGAGTCCGGCGTCCTCGCGATAGCCGGGTCCGGCGTCATGATCCTCGCGACAGCACTCGCCATGCGCCCCAAGAACCCATCTATGTCGCAGCAGAGCGCGTCTTGAGGGCTCAAAACGCGCTCTGCTGCGACTCAGTTGGGAAAGGGGTTAGCCGTTGATGATCTGCGGGACACCCAAGGCCTTGAGGCCCTCGGCACCGAACTCCAGGCCATAGCCGGACTGCTTTGCGCCGCCGAACGGGATGCGCGGGTCCACGGCTCCGTGCTTGTTGATCCACACGGTGCCGGCCTGGATGCGGGATGCGACTTCGCGGGCGGCACCCAAGTCCGAGGACCAGACCGAGGCGCCCAGTCCGACGTCGAGCGCGTTCGCCTTGGCGACCGCCTCGTCTACGGTGCTGTATTTGATGATCGGCAGGGCGGGTCCGAACTGTTCCTCGGCCACGAGCGGGTTGTCGTTGTCGATGTCGGCCACCAGCGTGGTGGGGTAGAAGTTGCCCGGCTGGTCGGCGTCGGGGTTGCCGCCGATCAGCACCCGCGCACCGGACCCGCGGGCCGCTTCAACCAGCCTGGCCACGATGTCGTACTGCTGTCGGTTCTGCAGCGGTCCAAGCACGTTGTTCTCATCCAGGCCGTTGCCCATCGGCATCGCCGCAGCAACAGCGGTGAGCTCGGAACATACGGCCTCGTACTGGGATTCGTGCACGTACAGGCGCTTGAGGGCGGCGCAGGTCTGGCCGGTGTTGATGAACGCGCCCCAGAACAAGCCCTCGGCGATGGCCTTGGGATCCGAATCGGGCAGGACGATCCCTGCGTCATTGCCGCCGAGCTCCAGTGTGAGGCGTTTGACGGTATCGGCCGACGAGCGAATGATCGCCTTGCCTGTAGCGGTGGAGCCGGTGAACATGACCTTGCCGATAGCGTCGTGCGATGCCAGTGCTTCGCCGACGTCGCGGCCGCCGGAGACCACGGACAGCAGGTCCGCGGGCAGTTCTTCATTGATGATCGCGGCCAGCGCCAGCACGGACAGCGGGGTGTATTCGGAAGGCTTGACCACCACGGCGTTGCCCATGCGCAGGGCCGGGGCGATCTGCCAGACAGTGATCATCATGGGCCAGTTCCACGGGCCAATGGCACCTACGACGCCGATGGGCCGGTAGTGCAGTTCGGCGCGGGTTTCGCCGTCGTCCACCACGGTTTCGGGATCCAGCGGGGTTGCGGCCGTGGCACGGAGCCAGGCCGCGCAAGCGCCGACTTCGAAGCGGGCGTTCGGCCCGTTCAGGGGCTTGCCCTGCTCGCGGGAGAGGAGCTGGGCGAGCTCTTCGGCAGAGCGTTCGACGGCGTCGGCCGCCTTCATGAGCGCAGCGGACCGGGCGTCGTGGCCCAGGGCAGCCCACGACGGTTGCGCGGCAGCGGCGGCGGTGATGGCGGATTCGAGGTCTTCGACAGTGTGAACAGGTGCTTCGCCGACAGCCTCGCCCGTCGCCGGGTCAAGGATGGTGCGGCTGTTCTGGCCGTCGGCCGGGGTGATCGAGGCCAGCAGGGCGTCGTAAGTCTCCATTGGTACTCCGCTCGGGTAGTAAGTCTTGGCGGCCAGTGAGGCACGCGGCGATGTTTCCAGTGTGGTCGGCGTCACGCGTCAGGGCCTTGTCGTTGGACGAACAGCCCTTGACGGGAAGCGAACGCTTTCCGTTCGGGGCGTCCTGACTGATAATCGGTCTTGTGACTCTTGCTTCCCTTGCTGCCTTCGCTGGCCTCTGCCTTGTCCTGTCCGTCACGCCCGGTCCGGATACGTTCCTGGTGCTGCGCATTGCATTGAACCGACCCAGCGCGGGAATTGCGGCGGCGGCAGGTTCAGCGGCGGGCGCGATCATGTGGGCGGCGCTGGTGGGCGTCGGTTTGGCCGCCATCCTCGAACAGTCCGCGGAATTGTTCCGCTGGGTCAAGATCGCCGGTGGCCTGTACTTGCTGTACCTGGGCGTATCTTCGTTCATCAAGTCCCGGAAGGCAGCGAAAGCCGGCGCCGACGGAACTATGGGCGACGCGCCGCTCCCGTACAGCCGGCTCTCCGCCCTGGGAGCAGGTGCCCTGTCTACGCTCCTCAACCCGAAGGTGGGCTTGTTCTACCTGGCTGTCGTTCCGCAGTTCATCCCGCACGGCGGGGACACCATGGGCACTTCCCTGATTCTGGGCGTAGTTGTTGCCGTCATTGCCTTCGCGTATCTCTCGATGATCGCCGTCGTCGCTTTCAAGGCGATGCGCTGGCTCAAGCGCCCGAAGGTGAGCACCGTCGTCGAGCGTGTCAGCAGTGGCGTGATTGCCGGGCTGGGTGTCGGCGTGGTGGCGTCGGGCGCTACGAGCTAAGGCGCTAGTTCAGCGAGATTCGCAGACGTTCTACGCCCTCGGCACCTTCAGGCACTTGTTCCATGAGTTCCGGTTCATTGGCAAGACGACCAAGCATATTTGCCAAGTGGTCCCGTTCGGCGCGCTTGTAGGTGACGCCACGAAGGTCGGAGGCCCGGACGGCAGAGGCCAAAGTGAGGAAATCGTCGATGTGTCGCTGCCGGAGGGGGTCGTTGATGATGGTCAGCGCTCCCGCTTTGCCGATGAGGCTGCCAATGATGCTGGGCCGGTTCACATGACCAGACGCTGACCCGGCTTGAACTTCGACGGTTTCGGAGCGGTCGAGCGCTTGTTGGCTGGCGGGGGCGGCAATTGTGGTCCCGCCGGTAATTCCGCGTCTCTTCTCGGCGCGTTCACCTAAATGGCGCGGGATGAGGACGTCCACCAAGGCCTCGCCGCGCTGCCATCGATGCTGGTAGCCCTCGAGGGATTCTCCGGCGGATTCGAAGCCGAGCTTCACGAGGAGCTCAGTGAAATCGTGCAGCATGGTCGGGTATGCCCGGATGTCCAGCGCCATATCGGCGTCCTTGGTGGGGCGCACGTACGGGGCGCCACGCTCGATAGCGTGGAGGAAGACGGCTTGTCCGCCGACCAGCACCCACCCCTGCGGCATCGCGTTATGGATTTCGAAGACAGCTTGCCAGGCTTCCTGCTGTTCGGTGAGCATTGCGGGAAGTTCAATGGGCATGGATACCCCTGAGGATTTCGCGTGCTGCCTGCTGTTCGCGGACACCGGGCCGTTCGGCCAAGTCTGCCGCCACCACTAGTGGGGGAAGTTCGCTGGGGACTCGCTCGGCGGCGCGGAGGATGACATTTGGTCTCTTCCCAGGATGGGGCTCGACTAGGAACCAGTCCTTGACGACGTCTCTGAGGTCATCGCGTTGCACGTAGGCTTCAACCTCTGAGTTCGCCAGCAGCCCAGAGCGCGGGTGAGAGACTCCCGAGAGGTGGATTCGTTTGTCCTCCCGAAGTTCGGCGATGTCGGACGGGCTGGAAGAGAACTCGAACTTTTCGGCGCGATTGGCCAGCCAAGCGAGAAGCTCTGGCAAGTCGGGGGAGTCCTGCAGCCGGCTGATGCGTTCTTTTAGGCGATGTTTCTCGACCGGCGAGGGGGCCAGGTGTTCAAGGAGGGAGTGCCGGGGGCTGTCGTCCCAGAAACAGGACATGAGTTGCCATGCGCTGCGTTCGGACAATGGCCGGCCGGCGGGCTTACCCGGCCGGTACTGGGCGGCGTCGGCTTCCTCAACGATCCAGCGTCCACCGACTCGTTGACCGCGTATACGTCCGGACTGGACGAGCTGCCGCGCTCGGCTCTCGTTGACGTTGAGGCGCTTCGCCAACTCGGGGATACTCAAGGCCATTTCATAATCATATCGGTATCGCTATGAATATGTAATTGGTCATTCCTGTAGAGATTACAGATTCCTAGCGATTCCGCTACCAATCTGTAAACGGTAAATCGAGCCAATGCTGACAGTAAGCACGGGTCGCTACTCGCTGTCTAACCCGCCAGCAGGGCCAGGTAGTTATCCAACTGCCCTGCCAAGTCCTGCGAAAAGTGTTCCGCTGGGGACAGTGCCGCCACGATCTGCGCGCCGAGCATCATGTTGAGCAGGTGATCGGCGACGGCGGCGTCCCCAATGGGGGTGGCGATCTCGCCGGCCGCCCGGGCTGCTGCCGTATGCGCGGTGATGGTGGTGTGCCACTGGTTCATGGACTCGCTGTGGAGGGCTGCCATATGGGCGTCGTTGAGTGCCTTCTGCCAGAACGGGATGACGAGGCGGGCTTCGTTGACGCGTTCCTCATCCAGCGGCAGGACTTCGGTGCAGAAGGCCCGGAGCGCTGCGACTCCTGAGAGTCCTTCCGTCATGGTGGCGATGCGCTGGTTGGTGCGGTTGAACACGTGCCCGAAGGCCGAGGTCAGCAGTAGGTCCTTGGTGGGGAAGTATGGTTTTAGCGCACCGTTGGCGAAGCCGGCTTCTTCGGCGATTTCCCGCATGGTGGCGCCTTCCATGCCCAGCCTCGCGATGATCCGCCAGGTTGCGTCCACCAGTTCGAGGCGTCGTTGATCGTGGTCCACAATCTTTGGCACTGTGTGGGCTCCCGGAAAAATAAATGGTGGACAGGTCTTGTGACCCATCTTACGTTTTGGTTATTCTCTACACCTATAGAAAATAAATCCTGACCATCATAGGTCCCGGACAAGAGGCAGCCATGACGCCCACAGCAACTGAGACAGTCGCCATCGAGGAAACGCAGTACAGCCTGGCAACGGGCGCCGAAATCTCCCTGGTGCAGGGAATCCTGCAGGCCGCCGGACATCTGGGCACGGAGAAGCGGATCGCCTACCTTGGCCTGGTGGATCCCTCCCGCAGCGCCACGGAGCTGGACCGCCGCTTCCGGGTCTTCCTCCACGACATTTCCGGTGGTGCTCCCACCGACGTCCTGGTCTCCGTCACCCGCAGCGAGGTCCTTTCGGCAAGGGAACTGGACACCAAAGTATCCGGCGAACTCCCTGTGCTGGAAGAGGAATTCGAGGTAGTCGAGTCGCTCCTGGCCACGGATGAGCGCTGGCTGGCTGCCCTTGCGGCCCGGGACCTGGAGGTGGAAAAAGTGCGCGTTGCTCCGCTGTCCGCCGGCTACTTTGAATATGAAGAAGAACGCGGCCGCCGCATCCTCCGTGGTCTGGCCTTTGTGCAGGACTTCCCGGAGGACAGCGCCTGGGCCCACCCCGTGGACGGACTGGTGGCCTACGTGGACGTGGTGAACAAGGAAGTCACCCAGGTCATTGACCTTGGCGTGATGCCGATCCCGGCGGAACACGGAAACTACACCGATCCGGAACTCACCGGCCCACTCCGCACCACCCAGAAGCCCATCAGCATCACCCAGCCGGAGGGACCGAGTTTCACCGTCACCGGCAACAACCACGTGGAGTGGGAAAAGTGGAGCGTGGATGTCGGCTTCGATGTCCGCGAAGGAGTTGTCCTCCACAACCTTGCCTTCCAGGATGGCGACACGAAGCGGCCCATCATCAACCGTGCCTCCATCGCAGAAATGGTGGTGCCGTACGGCGATCCCTCGCCCATCCGGTCCTGGCAGAACTACTTCGACACCGGCGAATACCTCGTGGGCCAGTACGCCAACTCCCTGGAACTGGGCTGTGACTGCCTGGGTGACATCACCTACCTCAGCCCGGTCATCAGCGACGCTTTCGGCAACCCCCGCGAAATCCGCAACGGCATCTGCATGCACGAGGAAGACTGGGGCATCCTCTCCAAGCACTCCGACCTCTGGAGCGGCATCAACTACACCCGCCGCAACCGCCGCTTGGTGATCTCCTTCTTCACCACCATTGGCAACTACGACTACGGCTTCTACTGGTACCTCTACCTGGACGGCACCATCGAGTTCGAAGCCAAGGCCACCGGCGTCGTCTTCACCAGTGCCTTCCCCGAAGGCGGCTCGGACAACATCTCCCAGCTCGCCCCCGGCCTCGGAGCCCCGTTCCACCAGCACCTCTTCAGCGCCCGCCTGGATATGGCTATTGATGGCTTCGCCAACCGCGTGGAGGAAGAAGACGTGGTGCGCCAGGCCATGGGCGAAGGCAACGAACGTGGCAACGCGTTCTCCCGCAAGCGCACGCTCCTGGCCAAGGAGTCCGACGGCGTCCGTGAAGCCGATGCCCGGGCGGGCCGGACCTGGATCATCTCCAACCCGGAGTCCCGCAACCGGCTCGGCGAACCGGTCGGCTACAAGCTCCACGCAGAAAACCAGCCCACATTGCTGGCAGACCCGGGTTCCTCCATTGCGAAGCGGGCAGCCTTCGCCACCAAGGACGTGTGGGTCACCCGTTACTCCGACGAGGAACGCTACCCCACCGGCGACTTCGTCAACCAGCACTCCGGAGGAGGAGGCCTGCCCGCGTACATTGCCCAGGACCGCGACATCGACGGCCAGGACATTGTCGTGTGGCACACTTTCGGCCTCACACACTTCCCGCGCGTGGAAGACTGGCCCATCATGCCGGTGGACACAGTTGGCTTCAAGCTGCGTCCCGAGGGCTTCTTCGACCGCAGCCCCGTCCTGGACGTGCCGGCCAACTCGTCGGGATCGAGCTGCCACAGTGGGCCCGTTGCCTCCGGTGAAGCAGCCGATGACGCGCACGGCGAAGCCTCCGGGCACTGCCACTAGACATGACAATCGTCGCAGGACGGGTCCGTTCACGCGGGCCCGTCCTCCATCCCCGCCTCTGCGCAGCGCTGACAGCCGTTTCGTGCCTGGTCCATCTCTGGCTCGCGGCCTCGGGACACCACGACGCCTGGCTGGGCATCCTCATGATCGGCCTGGCCGCCGTGTGCATCCCGTGCACTGTTCACATCTGGCGCCACAGCCGGGTCGGCGCGCTGCATCAAGTGACCATTTCAGCCCTGGCAATGGTGGGACTGCATGCTGTCCTGCTGCTGGGAGCAGGCGGTTCCGGCCACGCGCACGGCGGGGGACCGGCGTCGAACGCTGTTGCTTCATCCGGCGCCGCCGGACTGTTGCTGGTCATCGGACTGGAAATCACGACGGCGTTACTCGCCGCCACGCTGGTAGCGCGGCTTCGGCGCCGGTCGGCCGTGGCATCCTGACCCTCATTCCCGCCACCACAACCGGGGATCAACCCGTGGTGGTTGCAGCCGGACACCCCCGGATCGGGACGAACCTTGTATTTGAAACCCCCAGTGCCACAATTGACCCATGGCCGCAGCGTGGTCAATTCGCGAGGGGTTCCGCAGCGGGCCTGACCCGGATGCCCTGCGCCGTCCCTTCTTCTACGCGGCACTGGTTGTCTTCGCCGTAGTAGTCCTGGCCGAGGTGGGCATGTCGCTCCTGCTGGGCCAGGCCGCCGTCGAGCCCGTCTCCGCCGCCGACGCCAACAAACTGGGCGTTCCGCTGGAAGTCTTCCTCAAGACACAGCGCGCGGACTCTGATCCACCGGGTGCCGGGATTGGTTTTCTGGCATTCCTGGATGGGCTTGTGCTGTTCACGGTGGTGATGCTGGGGCTCAGCCTGATCATGGACCTTCGGACCTATGGGCGTGTTCAGGGCCTTGCCACCCTGATCGTGACGCTGCTGTGGGTTATCGCTGCATTCATCACGGCGATGCTGGCGTTGGCGAAACTGTTCCTCATGATCGGGCTCTTCGTGGCAGCTCCGTTTGGAACCATCGCGTACCTGGCCCTGTGGGGGAGCTTTCCCAAGGGCCAGGCCGCGGCCATTCTGGGCCTGCTGTTGCTGCTCAAGATCGTATTCGCCGTGCTGCTGATCCTCAGCCAGCCGAAGTTCCTCAAGGTCACGGGCTTGGTGGTGCTCCTGGCGGTGTCCGTGCTGCTCCAGATCATTCTGGGCGTCATTCACGGTTTCTTGCCTGGACCGCTGGTGTCCATCGGGGATCAATTCTGGGCCCTGATCACCGTGGTGGTGGCGCTGGTGTGGGCAGTGATCATGTTGATCGCCTCCATCCCGGCGATCATCAACGCCCTTCGCGTGAGTGGCTCTGCGGGGGACTAGGAACTAACGAACAAGCGAAAGCCGCGTCAGCTTGTCCGGGTTGGAAAGCTGGCGCAGCTCCCGGATGGTCCCGTCCGGTCCGCAATTGATCGTCACGATGTCTGCACGGCCGTGATGCCTGAGCACCAGGGCCGCTTCGCCGTTCACCTCGACGATTTCGGCCCGGACCGGCCGCACGGGATCGAAAACCACCGCTTTGCCGAAAATGCCCGCAAAGAAGCGTGAGATCCTTGCCGCCCCGAACAGCGGGTTCATGGCGCTCTTTACCTTGCCGCCGCCGTCGGCCCATAGGATAGCGTCCCGATCAAGCATGGCGACCACGGTCTCCAGTTCGCCCTGTTCAATGGCGTGTACCAGTTTGTCCAACGCTGCCCGGTCCTTCGCCCGGGGAGCGGGGGCTTCCGGGTCGATGTCCAGACGGCGTTCGGCGCGGGAAATCATCTGCCGCACAGCGGCGGGTGTTTTCTCCAGGATTTTCGCGATTTCCGGGGCGGACATCCCGAAGGCGCGGTGCAGCACCAAAGCTGCCCGCGCCTCCGGGGCCAATTGCTCGGCGAGGTGCAGCAAGGTCAATGACAAGAGCTCGCGGTTGGCCACCGCTTCCTCTGGGAGTGTGGCCATATCCAGCGGCTCGGGCAGCCATGGGCCAATGTAGTCTTCCCTCACTGCGGCGAGTTGGCGGACGCGATCCACGGATCGCCGGACGCACACGGTGGTCAGCCACGCGGGCCAGGAATCCACCCGGGACTCCGCTTTCCGCTCCTGCCGTACGGCGTCGATCGCAACCTCAGAGACGACGTCCTCGGCATGGCCGAAGTCGCCCAGCATCCGGTACGCGATCCCCAGCAGCCGGTTCCGTTCGCTCTGCCACGCCGCAGTGGCCGACACCCCAAGAGTCATGCTGCCAACGCTACCGCTCAGACCAGTGGGTTCTTCTCATCCAACGGCGGCTCCATCTGGGTGCTGATGGCAATCCGGTTCCAGACGTTGATGGTGGAGATGGCCAGAATGAGGCCGCCCATCTGGCCGTCGTCGAAATGGGTGGCCGCCGCGTTCCAGATTTCGTCGGTGACCGTCTCAGGGCCGAGCTGAGTCACGGCGTCCGTGAGGGCCAGTACCGCTTGCTCGCGGGCATCGAAGAACACTTTCGAATGCTGCCACGCTGCGACGGCATGCAGTTTGCGGGCCGGAATTCCGCGCTTGCCGCCGTCCGTGGCGTGCATGTCCACGCAGAAACCGCAGCCGTTCAGGATGGAGGCGCGGAGCTTGATCAGTTCATACAGATCCGGGTCGACTGACTTGCGGGCGTAGCCTTCCAGCCCGATGACGGCGGCGTAGCCGAGTTTGTTGCTGCGGCCGATGTTGATGCGGGGCATGATGTTTCCCTTCAGCGATGGAGTCTTACATCAGGGATGTCGGATCCGACGCGGGAAGTGTGACACTTTCGACCGGCCCCACCCAAGTAGGTCGCAGATCAGGGCGTTGTGAGCGCTCAAAACGGCATGTGCTGCGACTCAGTTGGGCTCGTCCGTGGGGCGGTTCCGGTACGCGGCGAGGTAGGTGGAGATGCGGCGCACCGCTTCCTCGATGTCTCCCACGTCCGGCAGGATCACGAAGCGGAAATGGTCGGGCGTGGGCCAGTTGAAGGCCGTGCCGTGCGAGACCAGGATCTTCTGCTCCTGGAGGAGCTGCAGCACGAACTTCTCGTCGCTCTCGATGGGGTAGATCTCCGGGTCAAGGCGGGGAAAGAGGTACATGGCGCCGGCAGCCGGAACGCAGCTGACGCCCGGGATCGCCGTCAACAGCTTCCACGCCAGGTCCCGTTGCTCGCGCAGTCGGCCGCCAGGACGGATGAGGGCCTCGATGCTTTGATACCCGCCAAGGCAGGTTTGGATGGCGTGCTGCGCCGGGACGTTGGCGCATAACCGTAGTGAAGCCAGTAGTTCCAAGGACTCACGGTAGGCCGCCGTCGCTGTCAACGGCCCGGTGACGGCAACCCAGCCAGCCCGGTAGCCGGGCATGCGGTACGCCTTGGACAGCCCGCTGAATGTCAGGACGCACACGTCCTCTGCCACGGCGGCGGTGTGGATATGGGGAGCATCGACGTAGCGGATCTTTTCGTAGATCTCATCGGAGAACAGGACAAGGTCGTGTTTCCGGGCAAGGGCTGCGAACTGCTCCAGGATATGCCGCGGATACACGGCGCCCGTGGGGTTGTTCGGGTTGATGATGACAATCCCACGCGTGCGCGGGGTGATCTTCGCTTCGACGTCGGCCATATTCGGCCACCAGTTCTCGTCTTCATCACAGAGGTAGTGCACTGCCTGGCCACCGGTGAGCGTCACGGCAGCAGTCCAGAGCGGGTAGTCCGGGGCAGGGATGAGGATCTCGTCGCCGTTTTCCATGAACGCCTGCAGGGTCATGGAAATGAGCTCGCTGACGCCGTTGCCAATAAAGACGTCTTCGACGCCGATGGTCATCAGCCCGCGGGTTTGGTAGTACTGCGAGATGGCGGTGCGGGCGGAGAAGATGCCTTTCGAATCGCTGTAGCCCTGCGCGCCGCGGAGGTGGTGGATCATGTCCACCACAACAGACTCCGGCGCCTCCAAACCGAACGGCGCGGTGTCCCCAAGGTTCATCTTGAGGATGCGGTGTCCCTCAGCCTCCATGGCCTTGGCAGCCTGGAGGATGGGACCGCGGAGTTCATAGCGGACGTTCTGGAGTTTGCTGGAGTGCTGCATCGGACGCATGGTTGATCTTTTCATAGCGTCGGCCCCAGCAGGCAAAACCGTCTCACCGTTGCAGCCTCAGCACACAGGCCTGCGGATTGGTCATGCAGATGTTTGGCAGGGGATCGAAGATGGGGCTCAGCCGTGGCTCCGTCCGCACCAGGACCAACGCGTTCTGGTTGACCTTGCTGCCGACGTCAGGGTTCACCCCCACCACGATGCAGGGCCTGAAGAGCGGCTCAAAGGCGGACGAGAAACACTGGGATCCTTGCGTGAAGTCCAGTTGCAGCTTGGCGGCCTGGAAAGCCGCCCGCGCATCCTCGATGCGCTGCCCCAGCACGTCCGGCACTGTGGCCCTTACCGGCACCGCGATTTCCAGGTTCACCGTGCTGCCGCGGCCCACTTTCCCGCCGCCGGCCGGGGTCTGGTTCACCACCGTTCCCTCCGCCTCAGTGCTCTCAGTCTGCGAAGTGGTGGCTGTGAAGCCCGCATCGGTGATGATCTTCACCGCTTCGGCCTGCGGCTTGGTTTTCACATCGGGAACGTTGGCGTCCTTGAAGATGAAGAACAGGATCAGGCCTACGACGGCCAGCAGCACCACGCCGCCGATGATCACCCACAACCATGGGAAGGGCGCCGGTGGTTTGGGTGCCTCCGCAGCGGGAACGCTCAACGTGACGACATGCGCCTGGTCCGCGTAGTCCTCCGGGGCGTCGTCGGCGGAGTACGCAATCAGCTTCACGGGGTAGCTCCCCGCTGCAGCGCCGGCGGTGTCGAAACTGACAACGTACTGCTCCGTGGCCCCGGCTGCGATGGTCCGCAGCGGGTTGGGGATGGTGGCGTACGTTGTCGACGGCGGATTGGTCACCTGCCCGGGGAACGCGCCGAGCACTACCCGCTCGGCTTCGGCGGAGCCGTTGGTGACGGACGCAGTCAGCGATCCCTTGCCATCCTTGAGGACAACGTCCGGGGAGCTCAACGTCATGGTGATGGTAGTCATGGCACAACAACTCCTGGGATGGCGGTTGATGGATTCGGCGTGCAAAGGTTCATCTCAGCCTCCGGCTTCCTGGAGTTGCAGTACGCAGGCCCCTATGGCCAGGCAAGCGATTCCCAGCTGTCCACCGGAGGTCCCGAAGGTCACGTCCACGGTCTTTCCCGGGCCGGAGTCCTGCTCGGCACGGGTGCCTTGGATGAACAATGAGACCCTCACCAGCTGTTGGGGCGCCAGCCTGGCCCGCTTGGTAGGCGGTCCGAAGGAGAACCAGCCTCCGCCGAATTCCTTCACCTCGAACACGCAGGCGCCTGTTACCACCAGCTGCGTATCGGACGCCGAACACGAGCCGCTCTGCACCGACAAGTCCGCCGCAGTGAGCTTCGCTGCCACCGCCGTACCGGAGAATCCGCCCTGCCAATCTGCGGCGGCGTCATCGTTGCCTCCGCCACAGCTGACACCGAACACCAGCACCAGGACCGCCACCACGCCACAAGCGATCACCACCATGATGGGTGTCCGGTTCTCCTTATTCACCGGTCCGCACCTCGATCTCGTCGGTTACGTGCGCCGGTTTCACGCCTTTGACGGTCCTCCGGATCAGTTCCAATTGCCCGGCCGCCTCCGCGGGGACCAGCACCTTGATGTGGAACGCGCCCGGGACGGATTCGATGTCGAAACCCGGCACTCCCGTGGCGAGGTGCAGGAAGCGGGTGAGCCCGTCGACGGTTCCCCGCCGCGAGGAGAGCTGCGCTGCGGCGGCGATCAGGTCCCGCTGGCGTGTGATGGGAACCGCGCCGGAACCCCCGGCGGCACCTTCTGCCCCGGGGAGCGTCAACCAGTCAAGGTCCACCCAGCGCGACAGGAACGGAATCAACGACGCCGGTGCCCGCCCAGGATCCGGAACGGTATGGAGCCGGTCCAAGACCTGCCGGACGGGCTGGTGCATGTCCTCTGCCACGGCAAGAAGTGCCTGCATGGGGGCGCTGGTATCGGCGGCTACCTGGAACACTTCGGGGAGGACTTTGAGGAGCTTTGATGCCTGGACGTCGGAGGTGCTAGCCATGTCCGTGGACCACCTCGATCCTGTGGTCGCCGGAGCAGAACAGCCACGTATCCGGCAGCGTCACCAGATCGTCCACCACCCTGCGCGTGCAGCTTTCCCAGGTGACGGCGTCGTCTTTGCTTCTGTAGACACCTTTGGGCCCGGCGGCCAGCACCAAGACCTGGCCGCCGTCCAGAACAGCGCCCGACACTGAGCGGACCGGCTCAAACCGGGTCCGGTCCCGCAACGGCAGCTTGCAGTTCACATCAGGCACACTCCATTGCGCCGACGCCTGACCAAGTTGCAACCGCAGGACGCCGCCGCTTTGCGTCGCGGCATAGGCGGCCTTGCCCATCACGTGCACGCCCCAACAGCTGCCACCGGTCCACCCGCCGCTGAACTGCTCCCAGGAGTCCATGAACGATTCGTCAAAATCCGTTCGGCCCAGTTCGTCGATCTTCAGCCGCAGGCATCCCGTCCCGGTGCCCTCCGGCACTGCGCGGCCGAGCCACACATAGCTCGCGCCGCCGTCGTACTGGACTGTCATGCAGCGGATGTCCTCGCCGGCCGCCTTCACCTGCTTGAACGTTCCGGCCGTTCCGGCGTCGGGGGAGAGCCACACACCGGCGGAGGCCTCGGCGGCCACCACCACTCCGGTCCTGCCGCGCACATCCACCAGGGCGTCGACGGCGTAGAAACCGCGGTCTGGCTGGCTCGTGTCCACAACGTTTTGCACCGGAATGGCACCCGGGCTCACGGGAAGTTCATAGAGACCCCGCTCGCCGGCCAGCAGCAACAGCGGCTCGCCTTGCCGATCCACCCAGCACAAATCGGCGACGACGAAACCCAGCTCTGCTGCCCTGCGCCAGGATTCGCCGAGGTCATCGCTGATATAAACACGGGAGCCCGTGGCCGTGACGGTGCTGACGGCCACCATTCCAGGGTGCTTCTCGGGACCGACACGACCCGGCGCGGGCGAACGGAAAGGGGCGATGGAACGGACTGTTTCCTCTGTATCGGCTGTGTCCCCGAACTCTGCGCAGGCTTCCCAGCCGTCGGCGGCGTTCGTGGTGCGGAACAGCGTGCTGCCCTGGGCCACGAACCATGTGTTGTCCTGGCCTTCGGCCTGCACCAGCGCCATGGCATCGGTGTCCGGAACCTTGTCCACTTCCAGCGTCACCCGGTCCACGTACTGCACCCCGGGCTCGGCTTCCTCCATGGCCCGGTACAGGTTGGAAACGCGCAAGGGCTTGCCGAACCCCGACCCGTAGCTCGAAGGATCCGGACTCAACGGGCTGATTCCTTCAGAGAGGCGGCCTACGATGCGGGCCTTGACGGCCTCGGCATCTTCGTCAGGCCGGACAACGACCCTCGCGTCCACCAGCACCTGCTTGTAGAGCCCCCAGCGCACCACGGGTTCGGCGCCGACCGTGGAGCGCCTGCGGAGGTACTGTTCCACCTCCAGCCGTACTTCGTCGCGGGCATGGGCGACGAGTTCGGCAGCCCTGAGGGGCTTTTGTGCCGCTGTCCGGCTGCCCGCTGCCCCGCTTCCCGCTGCCCCACTTCCCGGGACGAACGGCACCAGCACGACTTCCACTTCGCCGGGTCGGGCGAACGCCCACAGCTCCTTTCGAGTGAAGGCGCGCGCACGCCCCACACCGCCGTGCCGCAGGGCCAGGACCTCGTAGTCGCGGACGGTGACAGCCCGGTCGCGGGCATGGAAATCCTGCGGGGCACGCCTCAGCGCGTTCTCCAAGGATTCGCCATCGCGGCCGCCGGTGGCCGGTTCCGGATTGGTGACCTTGGCGCCCGGAACAGGGGAGCGCAACACTGTGAGCTGGCCGGCGCCGACGTTCCCGCCAGCGCCCCCGCCGCTGCGATACCAGGCACGCACTTCGGCGCCCGGGGCAGGTACCTGGTTTTGGCCTGCCCGCCCTGTGGACTCCTCGTCCCACCACGCGAACATGGCGACGCCGGCACTCCGGTCTATCCGCACCGGCATCTCCCCGGGCCTCGCGTCGGCGAACGCCTCCACCTCCTGGCAGTACCTGAATGTCTTCCCGTCCACCAGCACCGCCTCGCCGCTGCTGAGCCTCGTCCCTGCCGGAACCTCGACGGCGATTGCCAGGCCGGCGCCCGAGACGATCGGAGCGTTGGGGATCACCAGGCTCTGGCCGGGTCTGCCAGTTCCCGTACCGATAGGGATGGCGTCGTATAAGGCGACATCGGCTGCAGGGACCAGGACGGTTGTCTTGCCGGGCGCCAACGTGGCTGCCGCCGTCGTCGTAAATACAGGCTGCGGTGAACCCGGGACGCCGGGTGGGCAGCTGACCTGGGTGCCGCGCGGGATATGGATTTCCTGCTCTGTTGCTGGACCTGTGGAAGAGGCGCGGCTGAACTCCAGCATTGTCTCGGCCGTGCTGGGCGGATAAAGGGACGTGCCCAGCAGGTTCAGGTACACGGCGTAAAGCTTCTCCGGCACGCGGTTGAGCCGGTACATCAGCGTGTCCGTGAGGTAGGCGAAGGCCTCCACGATGGTGATGCCGGGGTCGTGGACGGAGAGATCGGTCCATTCCGGGGCGATCTGCTGGATGCGCTCGCGGGCACCGGCCACCAGATCCGCGAAACTGCGGTCGTCCAGGTTGGGCACGGGGATACTCATGTTGCACCTCCGGATTCCACAGGCAGGGCGATCGTGATCTGGTCCTCAAGCTGGGTGGTCCGCACACGGTATTTCAGCCTGACCTCAAGTACTTCAGGCTCCTCCGGCGACCTCGAGGCATCCAGGGAAAGGACCGTGATGCGGCGCTCCCACTGCTCTACCGCCCTTGCCACATAGTGGATGGCGAGGCCGGCCGTGGTGTCGTCGGCCGGCGCGAAGGCCAAGCGGAACAGGTGACACCCGTACGTTGGACGGTTCACGCGCTCGCCGGGCCGGGTGCTCAACAGGAGGAGCAGGGCTTGCCTCACCGACGCCGCGTCCGTGACGGTAGCCAGCATGCCCGCTGGGGTCAGCCGCAGACCGGGAATGCCGGCGGTGTCGTCGAAATCCGGGTGGATGAAGGCCACCGACTTATACCGCGGGGCGCTCATGGCTGGTGCCTTTTCATGAAGTGGCTCCCACCAGCGTTTGCCCGGGCCTGCGGACGTTGTACTTGACCGCACCCGGCGGTGTGCCATCCGTGAAGCCCTCCACTGTGTCCAGGCAGACCGCCTTGCCGCCGATCGAGATGAACGCCGAATAACCCCTGGTCACCGGCAAGGTCTTGTTGCACGGCTTGATGTTGATACCGATGTGCGGGCACATGCTGATGTCCCTGCCCTGGGGATCACTGTCCACCAGAATGGGGGAATCCTTGACCCGGACCCACTCCTGGGACGGCACGTTCTCCACCTTGCCGTCGTGCCCGCAGCGCAGGATGGCTTCCTTGACGAGGATCCTCATACCTAGGCCTCCTCGAAGTCGACGGATTTGGCGCGGATCTTCATGGCCTTGCCAGGGGCCTCGAGCACCAGGTCCGTGGCCGCCGTGATCCTGAGTTTGTCCGGTCCCAGCTCTACGGAGGAGCCGTGACCGTCCGTGAAGCTGATGGTGTGGGCACCGCCGTCGAGCATGATCTGTTGACCGTCCGCGCTGCGGAAGGTGTAACGGCTCTCCCTCTCGGTGCCGATCCGGCTGTCCGGCGGCTGCTCGCTGCCATAGAGGCCGCCAAGGATGATGGCCTGAGCAGGATCTGTGGCGGGGAGGAGGACCAGGACGTTGTCCCCGGGAGCCGGCGGGACAACGAGCCCTTTGCCCGGACCCGCTCCCGCGGTCAGCACAGGGGCCCAGTTGGTTTCGAGGTCAGGATAGGCGGGGAGCCTGACCCGGGCACGGCCCCGTGACTCGGGATCATCCACATCCACGATGGTCCCCAGGGTAAAAACGTCCGGGCGACGTTCCGGTACGGAACCCGGGGGCCGGGTGGTCAGGGTGGTTTCGTAGCCGGTTCCGTCCAAGCGGTGCGAGGCGCTCGCGATCAGGTACGTTCCTTCGATGCTCGGCGCCACTCCCTTGATCCTTACCCGGCCGCCTGCCCTCAGCCGTGGGTTGCCTTCGGCGACAAAGACGGCCGTGACCTGGCCCGCGGTCTTGGTGTCCAGCTCGGCCTTGGCCAGGGCGTCGGCGAGCGCTCCTGAGTCAAGGACTTCGTTGTCCCGCCTGAGGTCGCCGCCCGCCCCTACACTTGCCAGCGCCGGATCGGCCGTGACCTGGGCTTTGGCGTCGCTGCTTGTGGTGTCGGCTTGGTGGATGGAAGCGTCGTCGCTGCGCCACCCGTTGGTCCGGGCCCCTGCATAGGCCGGCTCTTGGCTGAGTTCGATGTCGGCGGAATGAAGCGTGGCACCGAGGGTCAGCTCCAAAGGTTCGCCTTCGCCGTCGAGTCCTGTGAGCCTGAGGGCACCGTCGTGCACCACGGGGTAGGCGCCCACCCGGGCGCTTTGTTCCACGAGGAGGCTGAGGTCCGTCCGCGCGCACTGGTAGACCTGGCCGAGCCGATCACCGCCGCCCACCACGTCCAGGCCGGTGCCTTCGCAGAGTTTCCTTGCTAATCCTGCGAGATCCACGTCGTCGTGGAGCCGGGTGAATTGGCGCTTCCTCAGGCGATGCAGTGCGTCGTAGGCCCTGATCCGGATTTCCTGGCCGAGGTCTGCGCCGTAGCTGTACTCCACGACCGTCACCTCGCCAACGAAAAGCGGTGTCCGCTGGCCGCCGAGCTCTACCCTGAGGGCATCTCCCGGTGTTGGATCCACGCCTCCCCTGGCCGCGGCCGTCCGGCCGGGGCCGGGACGCCAACTGATGAGGCACTGTGCCGGGCGTGCGAGTGAGCTGAGCACCTGGACGGAAACTATCGCGGCGGTTTCGGCAGTGCTGAGCCTGCGCCGGCCGAGGGTGACGATGAGTTCGGGGAGGCCTTGCAGTTGCCTCATGGTGTATCACCCATGGGCGGAACGGCGAGTGGGCCGGTGAAATGTGCGGGATCGTCAATGTTGTTGTACTCCAGAAGCAGCTTCCAGAGCAGGGGCGTGCCGAACGCTTCCACGGACAGTCGCCCCAGCTCAGCCGGGGGTACCTCGGGAAGCAGTTCGCCGCCGTCGGGCATTAAGGCATCCCGGTCCGTGCTGCCGTCACCGGTGACCGGGAGCGTGTCCACGGGAGGCGCTGTCAGGTCGACGGCGGGAAGGCGCCGGGCGAGTTCGTAGTTCTCGCCGCCTTCCTCATCAGCTGCCTGCCCCACCCTGACGAAGACCATGCGCATCCAGGACCTGAGGGGCGATCCATCGGGGGCGAACCGATCGAAACGCTCCGCCACCTCCGTCACGATGCCCGGCACGTTCCACGCGCGGCCCCACACAAACCGGACCGACGGCGGCCTGCGCTGCCTTTCGACTTCGGCGCTGTTCTCCGCGAGCGCCCAAATGGGGCGGGTCATCTGCCGAACGTCCTGGACATGGAGCGACGCCGGCGCGAGGTCGACGTCAAACAACAGATCCAGCCGCAGTTCCGTGTGTCCGCCACCGGTGAAGAGCAGGGGGTCGTCCGCCAACCCGCTGCCGCTCAGTTTGCCGCCCGCACTCCTTCGCGCCTCGACACCGGCCGAGCGTTGCATCACCACGGTTTCAGGGTTGAGCAGGCAGCCAAGGTGTTCCCCGGTGTCCTCGATCAGGAAAGCGACACGTTCCATCTCAGACCGCCAGGTGTTCGTCGTGGAGGCGGGCCTGGCGGGACATCGCGTTTTCCAGGGGTGTCAGTGGGGCGGGCTGGGTGTTCGTAGTGGTGTTGGTGGGGCGTGGGGTGAGCTCGGGCCACGCGCCGTTGACGGGCGGCGCGGGCGTGTGAACCCCGACGGCGCTTGGGTGTCCTTGGGGTTGGGCTTGGGGGATCGGGCGGGGTTCGTAGTGTCGGGGTTCGTTGCGTTGCGGGGTGTGTTGTGGGGCGTGCTCTGCGCGTTGGGGTTCGTAGCGTCGGGGGGTGTGTTGCGGGGCCTGCTCTGCGCGCTTGGGTGCGCTCGAGTCACGCATATCGGGCCCCGCAACGGGTGGTGCCTCGCCCGGGGTACGTTGCGGGGCCTGTTCTGCAGGGTTTGGTGGTGTGGATGCGTGTAGAGCGGGCCTCGCAACGTTGGGGGGTGGTGCAACGGGAACGGGAACGGGTCCCGGCCGAACCGGGTGGAGCCTCAGCGCGGATATGTGTTGTGGGGCCTGTTCTTCGCCTTCACGGGGAGCCGAAGGGTGCACGCCGGGCCTCGCAACGGGAGGGGTGCGTTGTGGGGCCTGTTCTGCAGGGTTTGGTGGTGTGGATGGGTGTAGAGCGGGCCTCGCAACGTTGGGGGGTGGGCTGGCAGGGAACCCATGTCGAAAAGGGCGGAGCCGTAACACGGGCATTTGTTGTGGGGCCTGCTCTGCGCGGTCTTGGGGAGCCGAAGGGCGCATACCGGGCCTCGCAACGGGTGGGGTGCGTTGTGGGGCCTGCTCTGCAGGGTTTGGTGGTGTGAATGCGTGTAGAGCGGGCCTCGCAACGGGTGGGGAATCGCGGCGAGGAACTTGTGGGGCCCGCTGTGCTCGCCTGAAACGGGTCCAAGGGCGTAGAGCGGGCCTCGCAACGGGCGGGGCCAGCCCGGCGTCGCGGAGTAACCGGACCCAATGCTCGGGTGCGCCATCCAGCGCAAACCCACGCACCGGCGTCGTGCCTTCCGGCGAAACAGGCCCCACAGATTCAAAAGACTCACGCGGCCCACCATCCAGCCACCCCGCCACGCCCCGCAACCGTCGCGCTGCCGCCCGGCGCCAGGAAAACGCAGGCTCAGGCGACGGGAGCGCGGGCATCGTCGAGCTCCAGGCGGTCGTACGCGATGCTGAGGGATTCGATGGCGAGGTCCTTGCCCAGGGCGTCAAGGGGCGCGCCGAACCAGTCGCACGGCCAGGCCCCCAGGAGGTTCCAGCGCCGTACTTCCACGGATCCGGCGTCGTTGAGCATTGCGATGGACACGTTACGCCGCTCCACTTTTCCGTCCACTGCCTTGAAGAGCCATTGGAGCATTTCGGTGGAATCGGTGAGCCCGTACTTTAGGGTCACTGGCGTGTACTCCACCTGGCCGGGGATGACTCGGACGGTGCTGTTCTCGCCGCCGGAGCGGTAGAGGATGCGGTCGATCTTCAGTCCGAGGCCTTCCACTTTGGTGAAATGCCCTTGGACGACTCCTTGGATGACGAGCTTGAAGTTGTAGGCCCGGTACGGGTCCACCACATTGCCGGGCTGGGCGGCAGGTGCTGGGGTTGTCATGTCAGGCTCCTGCGCTCTCTGTCTCGCTGGTGTTGTCCGCCGACTGCATGAGCTTGAAGATCACGAATTCGGCCGGTTTCACGGGCGCGATCCCGATCAGCGTGACCACTTGCCCGGCGTCGCGGACCTCGGGCGGGTTGGTTTCCTCGTCGCATTTCACGAAGAACGCTTGTTGAGGAGTAGTCCCGAGCAAGGCTCCATCCCGCCAGACATTCGTCAGGAACGCGCCGATGTCGCGGCGGATCGACTTCCACAAGGTGTGGTCGTTGGGCTCGAACACCACCCAGCGCGTCCCGTCCGCCACGGATTCCTTGATCATGTTGGTCAGCCTCCGCACGTTCACATATCTGTATTCGCTGGCCTCAGGTGCCTTGGTCCGTGCGCCCCAGATCCGGATGCCCTCACCGGGAAAGTAGCGGATGCAGTTCACCCCCGCAGGGTTCAGGACCTCCTGCTCGCCGCGGCTCACCCGCCGCACCAGATCGATGGCGCCCTGGATGGGCTCGTTGGCAGGCGCCTTGTGGACGCCGCGGGTCGCGTCAACGCGCGCCCACACACCAGCGATATGGCCGGACGGCGGTTGGGTCACCTTCTTGCCGGACACGGGATCGATCATCACGATCCACGGGTAGTACAGGGCCGTGTAGCCGCCGGGGGATTGCGGGGCGCCGAGGTCCTGCTGCTCACCGGCCTCCGCTGCGGGGCCGGCAGAGGCGGACGCAGCGGGTCGTGTTGAGTCGGGCCAGTCAGGTGCGTCGGAGGCTACCGAAGAGGAGGACGACGACGGCGGGTTGCCGCCGGCGTCGTCCGTCTCCTCCGTTGCGTCCCCGGCTTCTGAAGCGTCGTCATCGGCGTCCGCGTCTGGCGTCGTGCCATCGTCTGCTTCCTCAGCCCGGGCGCCCTCTGGAACGCCTGACGTGGCGGCCCGGGTGAGCGCCCCGACGTCGTCCACTTTCTCCACCGTGTCCAGGATGGCCATGCGGTCCTGGCGGAGCGGATGCTCAACGTGTGCCTGGAGGGCGGCGTAGGCTTCGGCGGTGGCGAAGCCAGGAGCGGCCACCATGGAGATGTCGTCCACCGCTTCGAAGAGCGTCAGTCCGGTAGGCTTTGCGGCGGTTCCTGTGAGGCTGCCGTCCTCGCCGATGTTCACCACATAGCAACGGCTTCCTCCGTTGGAGAAGAAGCCGTACACAGCGTTCGAAAGCGGTGTGCCCGCTGTCGCGTTGCCGACGTATTGGTCCACGAACTGGGTCCAGTTGTCCAGGACCCGGAGCTCGTCGACCAGGGTGTCCCGGTTGGGAGCGAGGCCCACGAACCCGGCGATGCTGGTGTTGACCTGCCCAATCGCGCGTGCGCCACTGGGAACTTCCTGTACATAAACGCCTGGCGCCTGATAGTTCGCCATGGTGCGCTCCCTCTTACTTTATGGACGGTTCACGTCCACCGGATGATGACCGGCAGGCTGCTGGTGCTGGCCGAGACTTCCCGTTCGGTGCCGCTGACGGCCACGGCAAAGTGCTGGAGTTCATCCGTCGAGGCCAGGACCTCAAAGTGGCCGGTGGCATCGCTGACCACGGCCGTGGCGGAGGAATGGGCGTGGATGTAGGCGTCGGGGATGCCTTTGTTGTGGGCGTCCACGAGGCGTCCGTGGATTCGGCGGGCAACGCCTGTCTTGGCGATGAGCGGCTCCAGGACGGGAGGTCCGGAGGGTTCTTCGAAGCGGAGGGCTACAGGGATACGGACAAGGAACCCCATACCTTGGCGGATGGCGCCGGAGTATTCCTCGGGGCGGAATTCACCGGTGGACACCACCGAGTACTGGCTGTGGTGTTCCACTGCCAGCAGCAACTTTTCCATGGTGTCGAGCTGTTCGGGACCATGGCATTCAACTGCCACCCTGAGTTCCAGGTCCAGGACAGGCCCGTCCCGGCGGGACCTTCCCACACGGTTCAACGTGACGGCATGCACGGTGACGGGAGCGTCCGGTGGGGGAACTCCGGCAACGGGGGAGCCGTCGTCGAACCGCACGCGTTGGGGAGAGATGGCGTCGGAAAGTACACCCAGAAGGTCGGTCAACGACGAACGCACATAGCCCACGGCAGAACCCAGAACTCGAAAGGTGACCACTAATGCAACTGGGACTAGGGTACTCCCGCAGTTGCGCGTAGTCACTGGGGTTTCAGGGGTAATTCCATTCGATTGATGGTGGACCCTAGGTGCCTCACCCGCCCATTGCCTCAGAAAGTCCACAAAAGCACTCGGCTAAGACGGTATTCATCGAGACGACTTTCCAAGACAAGAACCATGCCGAAAGGGGGCGGTAGTCCGCTGGCACCTTCGACTCGGGGCGGGCGTCTTGAAAACCTGTACTTTTCCAAGACGACCAGTAAACCGGTGCCATGTCGATTACCGACTTCGCTTCACACACTCTTGGGGCAGGTTTGATGGAGGAGCGAACACATCTAGCCTGTGGTCATGTCATATGACCTTGCTGTGTACCTGCCCGAAGCCCTGGACGCAGAAGTCCTTGCCGCTCTCGTGGACGCTTCACCAGGTTTGCAGTTGGAAGAAATCGTCGACGGAAGCGCTGACGGCCCGCAGAACCGGCACATCCTGCGCGGCAAGAAAGCCGCGTACTGCTTCACCCTGGAAGGCCCGTACCTGGTCGAGCCCGAAGACGTTCCGTATGAGGTCACAGCCGCCGTCCTCGGCGCGGGCGTCATGTACAGCATCCTGGTTGAAGGCTCCGATCCGGGATCCATCCCGCACGCTGTCCGATTCACTAAACGCCTGGCCAAGGAAGCCAACGGAGCAGCGCAGGACCTCCAGACCGAAGAGGTCTGGCCCAAGACCAGCAATCGCGGGGCGGCAAAACCCGAACCGAGAACCATAGTCGACATGGTTGAAGTCCGCTGGTACCACCTCATAAATGAGGTTCGAGACAATTTCCCGCAGCGCTACCTGAACCTAGCGCGCCGGTACCTACCCGAGGCCGTTCCTAAGCGGTTCGGCAATTACGAACCACTCCAAGGCAACCTTGCTCGCGACGGCGACCAAGCCTTCGTGAGAGCCTTCGCGGAACACAATTCAGTGTTCACGTCCAGCACATTCCCTATCGAGGGCGCGTACTTCGCCGGCGTGTTCGGCGGCAACTGGAACCAGGACCGTGCCATACGCAACGGTGACGTACAGTCTGTCTCGTTCAAAATACACCGCGATGTTCTCGAAGATCCTAATTGGAGGGCCGCATTCGAGCGGTTTTTTGTCGCTGTGGCCATGGATCTTCGAAGCTTCTATGCAACAGCCGAGGTCGACCCCAGACGCTGGGAATGGACCGGTCGTACGCTCTGGTCACTTCCCTCGCCTGAGACTCTCTTCTTTCAGAAGACAGCATGGGGCCGCTGGCAGGGCCTGACCGCCCATCCGACGTGGCTGGCGTGGTTCTCTCCGCTGTACGCGGATCTCGTCCGGTCACACCTCATCGGATCAATAGAGGGATACCCGGGAGGACTGCTACATCGCTTCGGGGACGCACCCTTGGACCGCGAGCAAATCCTCGAGCGATGGCCAGAGGCCGCACAGTGGGTGCCAGCCGAATTCACTCTCGTTCCGGACCCAAACGAAGAAGACCGGTTCGCTGAGACCATGCCCGAACGGCTCACCCGGATGCTCGTGCCGCCGCCGAAGCCGGACTGGACATAGAAACATACAGAAAAATCTTGTCCAGCAGAATCCGTCACTTGCGGCCCGCCCACCATACTAACCAGAGGACCTCATTTGTCTTATGACCTGACGCTCTACTGTCCTGGTTCCCCCACCGTTGATCAAGTGCGGGTGCTCGTGGGAAATACCCGTGGACTGCATGCCGATCCGGAGAATTCCGATGGCACCGGTGTAGTGGTGCTTCGAGGTGTGAAGCGTGGCTACAGCTTCACCGTCGATGGCCCGTTCTCCATCGAAACCGAGGACGTCCCGGAGGAAACCATCGCGGTCCTACCTGAGGCCACGACGATGTTCCAGGTCCTGGTGGAGGGAACCCCCAGGGGCAGAGATCCCACATGGGGTCCGCTTCGCACGGAAACTAGCCAAAGCCTGCCAAGGTCTCGTTATGGACGAGCAAACCTCGGAAGTATGGCCGCAACCCAAGACGGAAAAGGAACAACCACCACGGACGGAACCACAAAAGGAATATAAGGACGTCTGGATGAGCTGGTTTCTCCTCCAAGACGACCTCCCGGCAGACTATCTGGAGGGCTATCTCCGGATAGCCCGAGAGCTACTTCCCGAAGCTGTCCCCGTGCGTTTCGGCAAGTACGAACCCCTTCAATTCAGGTTCGATTCGAGCGGCGAAAAAGGCTTCATCGACGAGTACTACAACGACGAATCCAATGGCTGGGACATCTACTACAAGAACCCGCCACCGGTTCGGTACGGCAGCATCGAAGCCGCGGAGCGTGCCTGGGGTATCCCGTTCACCCGAATCACCCTAGTCGTGGACGGCCATGCTCTTGCCGAGAGTGCGCTCAGGAGCGCACTGCGCCGGTACTTCCTTGCGGTGACCACCGAGCTCGGCGCGGTCTATGCATCTGCCGAAATGGTTCGCGGGCAAGACATGCAGCGGCGTCCGTTCTTTCGGCTTCCACCTGATCAGTGGGTAGGATTCCCGCCCTACCCACTCTGGTGGGTTTGGGCCGGCCCCCGGCTCGTACCCGAGATTGGGCAATTTCTTGGGCCCGAGGCTTCCGAACACGCCGGTGGCCTTTTTCGCGCTTTCAGCGACCAACCCCTCGACCGCTGTGAGCTCGCCGAAAAGCTCGGAGCTCAGAACCTACCGTGGGTCCCTGCCGAATACTCCGCAACCTACTCCGACCAACAAATGGCGCCACTCGCTGTCGCGTCCGTGATCCCTGAAGTCCTCCGCAACCGCGAACCCCTCGACCTACCACCAGACACCTACAACCCACCGAGGAAACACTGAACTACGAGGCCCTAGAGGGCAGGCTTAACCGGCTGCAGAAATTCAGAAATCACACGCTCGGCTAAACCCTTGCGGACAGCGTACGCGACAGATAGCGCTGCAGAAACACCGCCATTTAGCGCTGAACTCCACAGGTGGGGGAGCGTCCCAGGGGGAGTGTCCCACTTCTAAGGAAGTGGAATAGCCGCATCGGCTTGTTTAGTGGTGTTACACCTAGGCACTGATTACCCAGGGCGCAGTTCATTGTGACTTTCGAGGCCTATCATTTCCCGCCACGTCGTCGGTTTCATGGTGGAGACCTGAACTGCTATTCGCCTAGGTTGTTCGGGGTGTTTACTGGCATTCGAGCCTCCCGGAGGCGGGGAGGCACGTTCTGGGCGAGCTCGGTGGGCTCTATGGTGTGGTCATTTTCGTAAACACCGCTGTATTCGTTTGGGATCCATGCGTGGGCCGGTCCTGGGAGCAGGCTGCTGAGTTGGCGGCGGTCCGACGGGCTTTCGGTCCAGGAATGGAAAATACCTTCGGGATACTCCTTTACGTGGCCCGTCAGGTAGGGTCGAATCATGTCTACATAAAGTGGCCCAAACCACATCCACCACTGTGGATGAGCTTTCAGGCCGACCCATTGGTAGCGGGCACTGGGCGAGGTGCACGTGGTTGACGAGTAACGAAATATGTCTGCGTAGAATCCGTTGGGCAGAACGGGTATTACTTCTGCGTGCGCATGGAAGGCGCCTATCTCTATCGCAAACTGGACGAAGAAGTCCTTTGTTCTGGCACGAAATTCCCCTGATTCAAGGGCACTGCGCTGGATGGTCATGCTCATCACGCGCACGTCACCCATCAAAGGGTCCGTTATGTACTTGAGCGACGCGCTTTTCACAGGCAGCGCTGTTTTGAGAACGAGCGTTGCTGCCGCGGAGCCTTCCCATTCTCGTTTGAGTCCGTCGATGCCGCTTCTAGCAAAGTCTCCTTGATAGGGATAGAAGGATCCAAAGCGTATGGGCAGTGCTTCGGGAATGTATTCCCGCGCAAGATTTACATAGATCTCTGGAAGATCTTCGGGCAATTCATCGGCGAGGCAGTACCAAGCGAACTCCACTACGTCGCCATGTTGGTGGGACGGGGAGACGTCGGTCGCCCCCATTCCGGATTTGGGCCACATTTCCTGCCGTTGTTCGTCGAACGCAACGCCGTGACATGCCTTGGCCAGCTTTTTGGCGAATCGGATTCCATGGGCAATCTCAGATTCGTCGTTTCCCTCTACGAGCACCTGAAAGAGCGTCGAAGCCGATGGGAGTGCGGCAGCAACCTCATCGGGGAGGTCCTCCCTGATGACGTTGAATGGGCCATCAACGGTGAAGCTGTAAGTGGCCTTCGCTCCGCGCTGCACAAGCACTCCGCTTGACGGTTCATCGAACAGGCCGGTTCCTTTGTTCCAACTCAGGCCGCGGGTGTTATCGATTAGTAACAACACCCGCTCCATCGATGGCGTGTCAGGGCAGTAAACGGAGAGGTCGTAGGACATACGTCTATTCTCTTCACATTCCGTAGCTCTATGGGGCAGGAGGGGGCGTGCCGTCCAAGGCGTAGGGGAGATCTTTGAACTCGATACTGCCGTTACGGATAGCGGCAGCTACCTCCGGGCTAGTCCGGGGATCAGAAAGCTTCGTCCCAATCGTGTTGTACCGAACGTGAATGACTACCTACGTTCCCGCTGGCTTAGTGGCATCGCCATGCTTGGAGGACTGCTGGCACCTGATGGGGGGGACTGCTGGAGTTCACGGCAACATCGACGCCTGTCTCAAGCCGTGCCAAAATGGGCCCCACTCGATCCTCTGCCCGATGACCGGCCGCGCCGCAGGGATCACCCGCCGAGCCAAGCACGTGCTGTCACCTACTCGGGTGAATCAGGCGAGCCCCGGCACGCTGTCGGTGATCGTGAAGGACTTCCTGGTGCTGACCGGTGCCCCCGGTGTGGTGACGTAGTCCAGCACACGGAAGTCCGCGGTCATGGCGTCCTTGGTGATGCGCGTGTTCACGTAGCCGCGGTTGTCGTTGTAGAACTTCAGGTGCGGGTTCCACGCCATGGTGGGGTCGGCAGTGGAACCTGTGCCATCACCGGTGGAAGTTATGGACGAGCACACCAGTTCCGAGCCGACCACCGCCGCCGCCGGATCCTTGTAGTCCACTTTGAGGTCGGTGGCCCAGTGGCGGTGGACGTCGCCGGTAAGTACGACGGCGTTGCGCACCTTGGCGTCCACCCAGCCTTGGGTGATGCGGCGGCGGGAGGCGGCGTAACCGTCCCAACCATCCATGGAGACGTCGTCGATCTCCGGCGCCTTGTCGCGGTCCCGTTCGGCGAAGAAGACCTGCTGGCCCAGGATGTCCCAGCGCTGAGTGGAGTTCTTGAAGCCGTCCAGCAGCCACTTCTCCTGCTCGGCGCCGGTGATGGTGCGGTTTTCGGCCAGGCGCTCGGCCACATTCTTCCGCCAGCCGTCACCTGCGAGCTGGTCGTCCCGGTACTGGCGGGTGTCCATCATGTGGAAGTTGGCCAGCTGGCCCCATTGGATGGTGCGGTAGATCTTCATGTCGAACCCGGCAGGGACCGAGGACGCTCGCAGGGGCATGTTCTCGTAGTACGCCTGGAACGCTGCCGAGCGACGCTGACGGAAGTGCTCCGTGGTGTCATTGAGTTGGCCGGGGTCGCTGTTCTCGGGGATCTCGTCCGCCCAGTTGTTGTCCACCTCGTGGTCGTCCCAGACGACCAGCCACGGCGCGATTGCGTGCGCAGCCTGCAGATCGGCGTCGGCCTTGTACTGTGCGTGCCGCTGTCGGTAGCCCGCGAGGCTGACGGTCTCCGGTCCCTCATGATCGCGGGGGTTGCCGCCGCCGATCACGTAACTGTCCTTCTTGTACTCGTAGAGGTAGTCGCCCAAGTGCAGCACCAGGTCCGGGTGGTCCTCGGCCAGGCGCTTGTAGGCAGTGAAGTAGCCATGCTCGTACTGGGCACAGCTGGCGAATGCCATGGCCAGCGCGGCGGGTGTCTCGCCGGGCGCTGGGCTTGTCAGCGTGCGGCCAATTTCGCTCACGTGCCGTCCGGTGCGGAAACGGTAGAAGTACTCCCGGCCCGGCCGGAGGCCCTTCAGTTCGACGTGCACCGAGTGGGCGGTTTCGATCCTGGCATGTTCGACGCCGCGGGCTACTACTAGGCGCATCGCGGGGTCTTCTGCGACCTCCCACGCGACGGCGACGTTACGGGAAGGCATGCTGCCCAAGCCGTCTTCGGCCACGGGATTCACCGCCAGGCGCGTCCAGATCACGAAGCCGTCGGGCCACGGTTCGCCCGACGCGATGCCAAGCGTGAACGGATCGGTGCGGAGACCGGCGTCGTCCGCTGTTGAAACCGCGACGGCGTTACCTGGCAAGGCGGCGACGAGTCCGGCCCCGAGGCCGGCTGAGATGAGGGACCTGCGTGAAATGTTTTCCATTCACCCGACCATAGGAAGTCCGGGTTGACTGAATTCAAGGCTGGTGTGAATGAGTGGTTAATTGCGTGACAAAGGTTGTTATGCCGGACCGAACCAGTGACGGCCCGCAGGATGGCTCGTCTATGCTCAGTTCATGACTACGGGGGAGAGCCCTAAACGGCCTGGTGCGGTGACGTTCTCGGTGGTGCTGATGTATATCGGCGGCATCGCGCAGATCCTTCTGGGGATCCTGACGATTTTCCTGCGTTACACACCGGAGGCCCAGTCCGGCGGCATTGCTTTGCCCATCACGTTGCTCGGTGCAGGCATGATCCTGTTCGGTTTGCTGGTGATCGGGCTGGCCTCCGGGGTAGCCCGGGGAAGCAGCGCGGCCCGCCGTGGTGCGACAGCGGTCATGCTGCTGGGACTGGTTTTTGCCGTGCTGGACCTTATCGTTGCCGCTGACGGTGACTGGTCAGCTGTGATCTCGCAATCCATCGCCACGGTGGCCGTGCTGGTTCCCTTGTGGTTCGGACGGGGACGCCGCTACTTCGAGGCGCGCTGATTTGAGACCCGGTGATGCAGGGCTTCCTGGGCGTCCCGGTATGCAACCCGGCGGTGAACAAAGCGTACGATCTCGATCAGCGCGATACAGGCCGCCGATGTTCCCAGGACCAGCAGCGCCGTGGGCAGCGTCGGATCGGTGAACTGCAGGAAGTCGCGGGCGATCGGTACTGAGTAGACCAGGACCAGCCCGATCATCATGGCGCCGATCACCAGCCCCTTGAACCGGGTGACAGGGCGCGACAGCACCACGAGGATCCAGATACCGATGATCGCCAGGATGAGGGTGGACCCGGTCCTGATCTCGGCTTCCGGAATCTGCAGATTGGCGGCGAGCCGGGCGTAGGAGGCAAGGCCCAGGGTCACTGATACACCCGCCGGCACGGCGAAGGTCAGGGATCGCCGGAGGAAACCCGGAATATAACGCTGGGCGTTGGGCAGCAATGCCAGGAAGAACGCCGGAATGCCGATGGTCAGGCCGTCCGTTACCGAGAGCTGCCGTGGAAGGAACGGGAACGGCAGCAGGAGGATGCCGAAGGAGATGGCAAGGAAGGTTGCGTAGGCGGTCTTGGTGAGGAACAGCATGGAGACGCGCTCGATGTTGGCGATGACCTGCCGGCCTTCAGCCACGACGCTGGGCAGGTGGGAGAACTTGCCGTCCAGGAGCACCAACCGGGCAACAGCCTTGGTAGCGGCGGCACCTGAGTTCATGGCGACACCGATATCGGCCTCCTTGATGGCGAGGGCATCGTTCACACCGTCGCCGGTCATGGCCACCGTATGGCCGGCCGCCTTCAACGCCACCACGATCCGCTTCTTCTGGTCCGGGGTGACCCGGCCGAAAACAACGTTGTTGTTGATGACCTCCAGGAATTCCTGGTCATCGTCCGGCAACTCGCGGGCATCAAAGCCATGCGGTGCATCCAGGCCAACCTCGCGGGCGATCGCAGCCACGGTCTGCGGGTTGTCACCCGAAATGATCCGGACGTCAACATCCTGGGCGGCGAAGTACGTGAGCGTCTCCGCAGCATCGGGACGGATGTTCTCCTTGAACGTCAAAAGCACCACCGGGACGGCGTCTGCTGGGACGGTCTCGTCGTCGGTGGGTGTGCCGTGGGCAAGGACCAGCGTGCGTCGGCCCGTCGTCGCCAACTCGGCGGCCTGGATGGCGAGCTGCTGAAGCACGGGATCAGCCGAGTTGCGTGCTGGAAAGACCATTTCGGGGCCGCCCAGGATCCACATTCCGTCGTCGAAAATTACCGCGCTCCACTTGCGGGCGGACGAGAAGGGCACCCGGTCAAGTGGGGCGCCAGACGGCTCAGTGAAGTGCCCGGCGAGGCTCCGGGCCGTTGCGTTGGCATCCTTCTGCACCCCGTACCAGGAGAGCACAGACTCCCACCCTTCACGGGCGCTCAGGGGATGCGCGGCGTCGAAAACGATATCGCCTTGGGTGAGTGTGCCGGTCTTGTCCAGGCAGATGATGTCCACGCGTGCCAGTCCCTCGACGGCCGGAAGCTCCTGCACCAGCACTTGCTGGCGGGCGAGTTTCACCGCCCCCACGGCGAAGGTGATGCTGGTCATCAGCACCAATCCGAGGGGGACCATGGCGACGACGGAGGCGATGGTCGCCGTCGCTGCGTCCCGCCAGGCGCCGCTTGCGGAGGCCTCGGCCCACCCGCCCTGCGCAATCATCTGCGCGTTCAGGACCAACAAAGCCACGGGACCCACGAACCAGGTGACCCACTTGAGAACGCGGTCGATCGAGGACCGGAGTTCCGAGGCCACCAGCGAGAACCGCTTGGCCTCGGCCGCGAGTGAATTGGCGAAGGAATCCGCGCCCACCCGGTCCACTACTGCGGTGCCTTCTCCTGCGACCACCACGGACCCGGACAGGACGCGGTCGCCGTCGGCCTTTTCCACGGCATCGGATTCGCCGGTGAGCATGGACTCGTCCACTTGGAGGCCGCGGGATGCGGACACCAGTCCGTCGGCGGGCACCTGGTCACCGGCCCGCAGGACAAGGGTGTCGTCCAGCACCACGTCGTCCAGGTCGATTTCGGCCTCGGAACCGTCGCGCATCACCCTGGCGTGCGGGGCGTTCAGGAGGGCGAGGCGGTCCAGGGCACGTTTGGCCCGGTACTCCTGGACGCTGCCGATCACCGCGTTGGCGATGGCGCTGAAGCCGAACAGGGCATCCTGCCAGCGGCCGATCGCAAAAAGGACGATGAAGCAGGCCAGGATGATGCCGTTGAACAACGTGAGCACGTTGGCGCGGACAATGCTCCACACGCTGCGGCTGGTGTCCTGGACAAACGCGTTGGTTTGTCCCGCGGCCACCCTTTCGGCTACCTCGGCGGAGCTCAATCCCTGCACCGATGACCCGACGAAACGGACCGCGGCCCCTGAATGATCCTTCTCGTTTTCCGGCACCCAAAGCCCCCTGCTGTCGAGCCGATCCAACATCGATCCCAGGAACTGAGTCTGTCCAAGGACGGGTGGAGCGATGCGTCTGAGTATGCCAGCCGCGGGGCGTTAAGTCGCCGTCGTCAGTGTTGTGGCGTGAAGGTCATGCCGTGAAGGCGAGGTCCTTCGCTTGGAGCCTGTGGAGGAGTGGTTCGCCCCGTGAGATCCGCGCGGCTTCCTCAATGGTGCTGACCGCCATCCGCTCAAGTTCCATGCCCAGTGAGCCCGCCAAGTGCGGTGTGAGCAGCACGTTGGGATGCGTGTAGAAGCCTGAATCGGCCGGGAGCACCCAGGGTGTGGTGACGTCCAGGACCGCGTACAGGTCGCCTTCTTCGATGCGTCGGAGCAGGGCGTCCTGGTCCACCAGTTCACCGCGGGCGGTATTGATGAAAGTAGCCCCCGGCTTGAAGCTGGCCACCAGCCCTTGGTGGATCAGGTTGTAGGTGGACGGGAGCGACGGCGCGTGGAGGCTGACGACGTCGCAACTGGCCACCAGTTCCTCAAGGCTGAGAAGTTCGACGCCGAGCGCGGCTGCCGCTGACTGGTCCAGGAAGGGGTCGGAGACGACGACCTCGACGTCGTAGGACTTCAGGAGGCGGATGACGTGCTTGCCGATCCTGGATGCTCCGATGATGCCCACGCGTTTGCCGAAGTTGCCCATGTCCGGGAACACGTTGTCTGGCTCAATTTCGGTCTTCTCCGAGTGCAGCTTCCGGGCGATCTGCAGGACCCTTTTGTTGGCCAGCAGGATCATGGCCACCGTGTATTCGGCAACGGGGATTGAATTGGCATCGGCTGCCGTGCTGATTTCGATGCCCCTGTCCCAGCACTCCTCGCCCACATGATGCTTGACCGTGCCGCCAGCGTGAAGGACATGGGTCAGGCGCGGGGCCGCAGCCAGGGCGGCTGCGTCGAGCCTCGGGCAGTTCCACCCCGTGATGAGGATGTCCGTCTCCGCCAGGAGTTCCACTGAACGTGGGGAGGTGAAGTCCTCCATGGGCTCCGGGCTGAGCAGCCGCAGGCCGGAGGGCATGGTCTCCAACCTGCGTTGGGGAAAGACCCGGGATACGACGCCGGGACCCATGGCGAGTGCGACGTTCAGTGGGGTTGTGGTCACTTGACGCTCCCTGCTGTGAGGCCGGACTTCCAGAACCGCTGCAGCATGATGAAGGCCAGCAGCAACGGGATGATCGAGAGCAATGAGCCGGTGATGACCATGGGCGTGAACTCAGGCTGCGGAACTGAATAGCCCTGCCAGATGGAGATGCCGACACTGACCGGCAGCAGTTGCTGGTCCTGGAGCATTACCAGCGGAAGCATGAAGTTGTTCCAGACACCCACGAACTGGAACAAGGCGATGGTGATGTAGCCGGGCATCATCATGGGTAGCCCCAGGGAGAAGAAGGACCGGATGGGCCCGGCACCGTCCATGCGGGCAGCCTCGAGTGTCTCTGCCGGGACGTAGCTGGCGGAATAGACCCTGGCCAGGTACACGCCGAAGGGGTTGCAGAGCACCGGGATGAGGATGGCCCAAATGGTGTTGGTCATGCCAACCAAGGAAGCCAACAAGTACATGGGCAGCACTGTGGCGGTGTTGGGAATCAGGACGCCCACCAGGACGAAGCCGAACAGTGAGTCCTTCCACCGGAACTGGAACTTGTCGAACGCATACCCTGCCATGACCGAGATCAGGCTGCCGAAGACGGCACCAACGCCGGCGTACATCACTGAGTTGCCCAGCCAACGGAAGAACAGCCCGCCGTCTTGCTTGGCCACGTTGGCGATGTTCTCGAACAAGGAGAAGTTCCCCAAGGCATAGGCGCTGGTGCCGTACAGGTCTGCAGCGTTCTTGGTGGAGGCGAACACCAGCCACAGGACCGGGACCACCATGTAGGCCGAACCGATGATCAGGAGTCCGTTGACGGTGAACTTGCTGGCGAAACCGCCTCCGCGGTTGGAACTGCCACGGTTGGAACGGGATCCGGGGCGGCGGCTCGCTGGTTTCGGCGGGGCCATGTGGGGACGGGAGAGTGTTGAGGAGCTCATGATTTGTTCATCCTGGAGCTAAGGCGGGTGACGGCCAGGGACAGGATTGCGGCCAGCCCGGCGATGATGATGGAGGCCGCCGCGGCCTGGTTGAGGTTGTGACGGATGAAGGCTGCGTCATAGGCCCACAGGTTGGGAACCCACGTACTGGTCACGGAGGCGGTGGCCTTGGAAATGATGTTCGGCTCCGTGAACAGCTGCAGGGTGCCAATGATGGTGAAGAGCATGATGACGCTCAGCGCCGGCAGGATCAGCGGGAACTTGATGCTGATAGCTGCCCGGATTTCGCCGGCCCCATCCACGCGGGCGGCTTCCAGGATTTCCCGGGGAACGGCCTGCAAAGCGGTGAACAGGATGATCACGTTGTAGCCGGTCCATTCCCAGACGCCGATGTTCACGATGGACGGGAGCACCATGTGTGCGTCCAGGAAGTTGATCTGGATCCCGCCGCCCTGGAGTGCTTGGACCAGCGGGCTGATCCCAGGGGTGTAAAGGTAGGCCCAAATGAGGGCGGCGATGACGCCCGGAACCGCGTGGGGAAGAAAGACAAGAAGCTGGAAAAGCTTGCGGGCCTTGGCCACCGTTGCATCCATGAGGAGGGCGAAGACCACTGCCCCACCCACCATGCAGGGAATGTAGATCAGGCAGTACAACCCCAGGCGGGCGATGCCTTCCACAAACGTTTCGGACTGGAACACCTGTACGTAGTTCTCAAGTCCGACGAACACGGTCTTGGCTTCCCCGAAGCCCAGCCCGGACTTCTGCTGCGAGTGGAAACTCAGCACCAGCGAGTAGATCACCGGTGCAATCATTGCGATTGCGAAGACCGCGAAGAAGGGGACCAGGAACAGCGCAGCAGTCCGTCCGCCGGTTCCCGCAAGTGCGCGGCCTTGGCGGCGCACTGTGGTGGTGAGGGCCTGGGTGGCCATGGGATTCTCCTAGCTTGGAGGGGGCCTCTTCAAGAGGCCCCCCGCCTGTGTGGCTACTCGGTTGAAGAGGCTATTCCGTAACGGACAGGCCGGCCTGCTTCAGGCCGCCCACGGTGGCGTCCTGGGCAGTGTCGACGGCGTCATGGATGGTGCCTCCGGTGGTCAGCTTGCCGTAGGCGTCCTTGAGGGCGGTGTTGGTGATGTCCCAGTTGGGTCCCCACTGCCAGCCCGGGGTGATGGTGCCGTAGGCCTTGGTGAAGACCGAGTAGATGTCGTTGCCGAAGTAGCTGGCGTCGTAGGCCTGCTGGGCTACCGGCGTCAGGCCCGGGAAGGCAAGGAACGCGGAGCCGGTGTTGCCGCGGGCTTTGATGGCATCCTGGTTGGTGGTGAGGAACTCGACGAACTTGGCGGCCGCTGCCGGGTTCTTGCTGCTCTTGGTCACGTTGAAGCTGGAGCCGCCATAGAAAGCGCCCGATTCGTTGCCCCAGTTGGGCAGTTCGGCAGCGATCCACTGGCCCTTCTGTCCGCTGGCTTCAGTGCGCTTCTGGATACCCGTGGCGCTCCAGTTTGCGCCAACCACGCCAACAACAGTGCTGTTGGCGAGGTCCAGGCTCCACTCGTCGCTGTAAGCCTGGGTGACCTTGACGATCTTCTGGTCGATCAGCTTCTGCCAGTAGCTGGCCACCTTCTGCGTAGCTTCGTCGTTGACTCCCACCTTCCAGCTCTCGCCTTCGGTGCCGAACCACTTGGCACCTGCCTGCCAGGCCAAACCGGCGCTCGCCGCTACCTCGTTGGGGTTGAAGCTGGCCAGGTAGGAGTCAGGCGCTACGGCCTTGAGCTTTTTGCCTGCCTCTTCGAATTCGTCCCAGGTTTTGGGGACCCCGACGCCGGCCTTGTCCAGCATGTCTTTGCGGTACCACATGAGCATGGGGGCTGCGTCGTACGGAAGTGCGTAGGTCTTCTCACCGAACTGGACCAAAGCCTTGGTTTCGTCCGTGAGCTTGTCCACGGTCTCGGCCTTGTTGATCAGGCCATCGAGCGGGATCACCTGGCTGTTGCTGACGAACTGGGGCAACTGCGGGTACTCAATGGTGGCGACGTCCGGGCCGTTGCCGGCCGTGATGGCGGTGGAAAGCTTCGCATAGCCGCCGTTGGCGCCGTTGGGGATGGTCTCGAAGCTGACCTTGATCTTGTCCTGGCTGGCGTTGAACGCCTCGGCCACCTTGTCCATGCCTGCCAAAGAAGACCAGAAGGTGATGGAACCCGTGGGATCTTCTGTGGGCGTGGGAGCAGAGGAAGTGCTGGGGCCCGTGCCGCAGGCTGCGAGCAGCAGGGTGCTGGCGGCCAGGCCGGCCACCCCTGCAAATAGGTGACGACGCTTCATGGTGTTCTCCTTTGAAGACTGTGCGATGCGAAGAGGGGACATGTGGTTGGGGCCACACGCGATGAATCCATGTAATCCGCAAGTTCGAACATCTTCAATATTTCAAACAAATTCAAACATTCTGCTGGGAAAAAATCGCCGTCAGGGGCAGATGAGGCCAAAGAATCTGCAACCGTTTGTGTTTGAACGAACAGAAACGCTGGACGACGTTCGCTCGACGCTGCTATGAATTCTGGACACCCGAACGGCGACTACTGAAAAAGTCACTACCTAAGAACAGGGATTCCAATGGAGAAATCGAACATCAGCAGGCGGGCAGTCCTACAGGTCGGCGGTGCTGCGTCCCTCGCCGCCGCCATCGGCATGGCAGCCGGCCAACCGGCGTCGGCGTCCGCCTTCCTTGCGTCCAAGCCGAAGGCGACGGAAATCCTGGACCTGGGTCCCGCCGTCGTACAGTTCTCACTGATGAGCGGGCTGCTGGTGGGCGACGTTCTTTACATCGGTTCCCGCAACCTGGAGCCGGTCCGGATCATCGCCTTCCATGTCCCCACCGGAAAGGTCATCGGCCAGACCGAGCTCACCAACGGGCACTCCATCCAGACCCTGGCTGCTGACGCCTCGGGCCGTTACCTCTACGCCGGTGTTCTGCAGAAGTCGACCGGCACGCAGCCGAACCTCTTCCGCTGGGACCTCAACAGCCTTGGCACCAAGGCCGCGGCGATTGGCTACATCGGCGACCGGGATGTCCGTGACCTCAGCGTGGCGCCCAACGGACGCCTCTATATTGTGGGTGGCGGAAGCCCCACGGCGCCGGCGCTGTGGGAGTTCGACCCCGCAACCAATCAGATCACCAGCCTCGGCATCCCCGATGCCGGCGCCACTCTTGCCCGTGCCGTGGCCGCTACCGACTCCACGATCTTCTTCGGTGCCGGCAGCACGCTCAATGGTGGCAGCGGCGCCAGCCGGGCCTGTTTGTTTGCTTACGACCGCGCTGCCAAGACCTTCACCAACGTCACTCCGGCTGAAATGCTGAAGGATCCCAGCATCCGCGACCTTGGCATCGTGGGAGACAAACTGATGGTGAGCTCCGCCGGTTCACTGGAGAACTCCAAGATTGCCGCTGTGAACCTCAGCAACCCGAAGACGTATGTGCAGGCCCTGTCCGAGGGGAAGACTGCCAAGAACTTTGCGGCCATCGGGGATAAGGTCTACTTCGCCAACGAGACCGGGCTGGTGGCCTACAGCTTGTCCGCCAACGCAATATCGGCTGTGCCGTACCAAGGGCCTTCGTTGGGTGAAATCTGGGGCGTCGACGCCTTGGGCGGCAAGCTGCTGGTCACCTCGGGCTACGGCTTCGTCGCTGAAATTGACCCGGCAACCGGAACCACCAAAACTACCGACCTCGGCGAAGCCGGCGCACCCTCTGATCCGCAATCGGTGATGGGAATTGCTGCCGGAGCAGGCTACGTCTATGTGGGAGGCAACGGCGTCATTGCGCGCCGCTCGCTCCGGACAGGGGAAGTTGCCAATATGCTCGCCCCTGGTGAAGCGAAAGATGCGATCGTGGTCAACGGTGCCCTGTATACAGGGCAATACAGTGGCCAGGGCATTTGGAGCTACGACCCCCGGAATGGGAAGCCGATCACGCAGGTGGCGGAATTCCCCAAGGAACAGAACCGACCCCTGGACGTCTGCTGGGACGAGCGCAACAAACTGGTCCTCGTGGGGGCGCAGGCGGACACCGAGGGCGGTGGTTCGCTGTGGACTTATGACCCGCGCACCGGTAAGAAGGGCTTCTTCCTGAATCCGATCGACAACGTGCAGTTGCTCCGGGCGGTGGCATCCCGCGACGGCGTGGCCTATTTGGGGGGCGGCAATCCAGGTCTCGACGGCGCAGGAACCGTGGTGGCATTCAACCCTGTGGCAGGGAAGGAATTGTGGCGACTGGATGCCGGGGAAGGGGCAGGCATCGCGGCCCTCGCCGTACAGGGTAAGTACCTCTACGGTGTGACGCGCAAGGGCGGTCTTTTTGTCATGGACCTCCCCAAACGCAAGATTGTGCACCGTTCGGACATCAGCGCCGTGAGTTCCGGCTTCGCCGCCTTGGTGACAAACCGCGGTGCTGTCTACGGCGTCTCGAATACGCACGTCTTCCGCTTCGATCCCAAGACCTTCGAGGTAGCCACCGTGGTAGCTGATATCGACGGCGCCTGGTACAGCGGCGCACATATCAACAACGATGAGGACGGTTACCTTTATACGATGCGGGGCCGGAACCTCGTGCGGATCAACGACCACCCCCGGCGGTAGTGGCTGGCGTTGCGGGGACCGCTCTGCGTGCTCTGGCGAGTGTTTTAGGCGCAGAGCGGGCCCCGCAACGCTGTTTGTATTCGGTCATTTATGCTTGTTTGAACATTGGGATTCCGGAAGAGGATTGGCATGCTCAGCGGGGAACGCCACGAGAAGATACTCCGTGAGTTGGAGCTGCGCGGGACCCTGACCGTGAACGAGTTCGCCGAAAAGAGCGGCCAGTCCACCATGACCATCCGCCGAGACCTGACGCAGCTTGCGGCCCAGGGCCTGCTGAGGAGGGTCCACGGCGGTGCAGTCCGGATGGTCGTGGAGCGGCCCGGAGACACCGTGCACCGGCGCGCCCGTCAACCGCTGGCCACCTTGGGACTCATTGTCCCCACCACCGGCTACTACTTCCCGGAAGTCATTCGTGGCGCTGAAGCCGCAGCCAGGGCGCTGAATGCGCGCCTCATCCTGGGTGTCAGCAACTACTCCGAGGAAGACGAGTTCCGGCAGCTCCAGCGCATGGTGGCCAACGCCGTCGACGGCATACTCCTGGCAACCGCTGGACCCCTTGAGCCCGGTTCGCCGACGTTCGAATTGCTGTCCGGACTGCGCATCCCCGTGGTGCTCGTGGAACGCTCAAGCCGGGTTTTCGAATCAGTGATGTCCGATCACAGTTACGGCGCCGAGCTTGCCATCGAGCACCTTGCTTCCTTGGGCCACCGCCGGATCGGGCTGGCCATCGCCACCAGCCCCACGGCCCCTTGGCTCCGTGAAAGCCATGAGCGCATGGTGGCTAAGTTGGGACTGGAAACTGATGCTCCCATCATGGAATATGTACGGTCAGTAGTGGGCGCAGGCAACAACCAAAAGGAGTTCGCAAAATTCCTGAAAGATTGCCGGCGCACTGGGACGCACGCTGTCCTGGTCCTTCCCGATGAGGAAGCCATCACCCTGATCAACCTCGCTGAGGAGTCCGGCGTCGACGTGCCTGAGGACCTGGCGATCGTCGCCTATGACGACGAAGTGGCCGACCTCGCTCCCGTACCCCTGACCTCGATCGCCCCGCCAAAACGCGACGTCGGATACGCGGCGGTGACCATGTGCATGGAACGCCTCGCGGGAAAGACAGGGTCTGTGGTGTCGCCCGCCCTCCGTCGCGTGAGCCTTGCCCCGAAGCTGATCATCCGGGAGTCAACGGCGATAGGGGAGGACGTGGAGTAGGGAGTCACTCGACTCGCGGACTTCAGCGGGACATGTCAATGGCCGTTCCGAGACCGTTCCGGAGGGCCGCGTCATAGAGCAGCCGGCCGATGGCCAGGTCCTGCATGCCGATGCCGACTGAATTGAAAAGAGTGACGTCGTCGTCGTTGTCACGCCCGGCCAACTGACCGGTAATGACCGCGCCGAGCTCACCCCGCACGTCGTCGAGCGACATGAATCCTTCGGACACGGCCAGCATGAGGTCGCCTGACTTCTGGACGGCGGTTTCCATGTTGTCGACGAAAACCCTGGAGCGGCCCATCCCGTCCGCATCTATTTCACGGTGGGTGGGCCGGGGGCGGGCCCCCACCGCATTGATGTGAAGCCCCGGACGGAACCATTCGCCGTGGACCAGCGGCTCTACGGACGGTGTAAGCGTGCAGAGGACATCAGCGGCCTCCACCGTTTCCTGGACACTGGATGCTGCCACGATCTCGATGGCGCGATGCGTGGTCCTCGCCTGGAAGGCTTGGATAGTGGCGTTGGTGCGGGACCAGACGACTACCTTCTTGATGGGTAACACGTGCAGCATGGCCTCGACATGGGCGATCGCAAGGGCGCCTGCGCCGATCAGGCCGAGTGTTGAACTGTCGGGCCGGGCAAGGTACTTGCTCGCCACAGCGCTTGCCGCAGCCGTCCGGACCCGCGTGGGAACTCTGCCGTCGAGAAGGGCGAGGGTTTCCCCAGTGAGCTGGTCCGCCAGCAGGATGCTTGAACGCTGCGTGGGGAGTCCGGCCTCGCGGTTGGCGGGAATATCGGACAGCAGCTTCACGGCCGCGAGTCGCTGTGTATCGGCCAGTCCGGACATGAGCAGATACCGTGCGTCCGAGGACGGCAGGTGAAGGGACAGCGGAGCTGGCTGCTGGGCGGTGCCTCGGGCGATATCGACGAATCCACGTTCGACGGCGGATATCGTTTCGGACATGCTGGCCAGATCTTCAAGGGCTGAAGCGGTGAGAATGAGTGTCATGGGCACCTTCGGAGGTTGAGCGCTATGAATCGGAGTCGACTGCGCTCAAGGTATACCAAGCTTGAAATCCCCGTCAATGACCTGCTGGATATCTCGCTGGATCACGGTGTTTAGTAGTCACTCAACGACGCCAACTCATTCATATGACTCAAATTGGTATACCAAAGATCCGCCCCCGGGATGCAGGCGCGCCCCTCTCCGCCGGAGGGAGCGATGTGGGACCTTCGCGCGTCAAAAATTCTGTTTGGTATGCCAAATGGCAACACTCACACCTCAATTGATGGCTGAATCCCCTGCTTGCCTAGAAAATATTCGGAATCTTTTGCCTCGACTATTGCCATGGGATACCAAATGAATCTACTGTGTGCCTATCTAGTTCACGTGACGATCGTCATGAAAGTGGGAGATTTGGGATGCAGGACATGCTTATCGAGCGCGTACGGCTGGCTCATGGATCGCGGCCAGTGGACCTGCTCGTCCAGGACGGCCTCATCGCACAGATTCAGCCAGCTGGCATCATTGACCCCGCCACGGCGGTGCGCGAGGACGGTGCTGGTGCGCTCGCCCTGCCCGGAATGGTCGACGCCCATTGCCACATCGATAAGACCCTCTGGGGCCGCAGCTGGGTTCCGCATTCCGCGGGGCCCGCGCTCGAGGACCGCATCGCCAACGGCGAGCGGGGCCGCGCGGAGTTCGGCCTGCCGAGCCGCGACAGTGTGTACGCGCTGCTCGGGCAGATGGCCGCCGCGGGGACGACCCTCGCCCGCACCCACACCGATGTCGATCCCGACATCGGGCTCCGCGGTCTCAAGCTCGTCGCCGGCGTCGCCGAAGAGCTGGCCGACGTGATCGACGTCGAACAGGTCGCTTTCCCGCAGGGCGGACTGCTGACCCGTCCCGGCACGGCCGAGCTGCTTGAGTCGGCTCTTCAACAAGGGCTTGTCGGATGCCTGGGAGGCATCGACCCCGCCGCGCTGGAGCGTGACTCGGTGCGTCACCTCGATCTGATCTTTGGGCTCGCCAAAACCTACGGCACACGGCTCGACATCCACCTGCACGAGCGTGGCACTCTGGGCGCGCACACGATGGAACTCATCATCGAGCGAGTGCTGCGGCACGGGCTCGAGGGCAGGGTCGCCATCTCGCACGGCGTAGCCGTCATCGAGGTCGACCAAGCCCAGTCCGAGCGGATCTCGGAGGGCCTCGCGGAAGCAAGGATCTCCCTGCTGACGGCAACGGTCTACAACACGCCGGTGCTGCCGATTGCCGAGCTGCGAGGGCGGGGTGTCAACATCGGCGCAGGCAATGACGGCGTGCGGGATCACTGGGGACCGTACGGTAACGGCGACATGCTCGACCGCACCTTTCACCTGGCATATCGCAACGGTTTTCGCACGGACGAACAGATCTACTCGGCATTCGACGTCGCAGTCACTGGCGGGGCCCTAGCCCTCGGGCGCGAACCCGCCCGGATCGAACCCGGCGCACCCGCCGATCTCTTCCTCATCGATGCAGCGAGCATCGGCGAGGCAGTAGCAGCCCGGACGCCACGGCGGCTCGTGCTGAAACGCGGCAAGGTCGTCGCGCGCCAGGGGAACCCCCTGCGCGCGGGATGACCCAGGCCCCGGCGAGCGGGATCCCGCTCGCTTGCTCCCCCCAACCAGTTCCGCATCCCGCGGAACTCCGCCCCGAAAGGCAAGAACAATGTCGTTCTACCGCACCACCTTCGCACGCCGCACTGCGGCCATCATCGTGGCAGGCGGCCTCGCCGTGCTTGGCATGACCGGCTGCGGCGTCTCAGGCTCCACGGCCACGGCCGCCGGGCAATCGGAGAAGCCTGCCGCCCTCGATGAGAAGGCGCCGCTTTATGACCTCCTGCCGCAGAAGGTCAAAGACAAGGGTTTTCTTACCGTCGCCACACAGCCCGACTTCGAGCCGGCCAACTTCACCCCGGCCGGCGAGACCGGCATCCAAGGCTACAACGTCGATCTCATGGAGTCGATGGCGAAGCAGCTCGGTATCCCGGTCAAGTGGGAGAAAGTGCCATTCGACCAGATCCTGATCGGCATGCAGAGCGGAAAGTTCGACGCGGCGATCGCCGGTATGACCGACCGCAAGAAGCGGCAGGAACAGGTCGACTTCATCGATTACCAGTGGGCCGGCACGGTCTTCATGGTGCAGAAGGGCAATCCCAAGGGCATCACGAGCGCCGTCGACGGCGGCTGCGGCGTCAAGATCGGCGACGTAAAGGGCTCCGACGCCCACCGCCTCGTCGACCTGATGGCCGCAGCCTGCACCGCGATCGGGAAGCCTGCCACCGAGCTCATCTCCTTCCCGAACTCGAGCGATAAGAATCTGGCGCTAACCTCCGGCCGCATCGACGCCATCTTCTGGCCCGATATGGCGGTCTCGGTCATCCAGCGCGAGACCGGCGACAAGCTGGAGTCGCTCCCCGTAGATTTCGAGGAGAAGGTCTACCTTGGCATGACTTTCAACAAGGCACAGACCGACCTTCGCGACGCTTTCCTCACCGCCCTCAAAGCAATCCACGAGGACGGCTCGTACGACGGAATCCTGAAGAAGTGGCACGTTGAGGTCATCGACCTCGACACCCCGGGCATCAACCTGGCGAAGAAGTGATCATGCCCGACATCACTCAGTCACCACTCCCGTCCCCGACGATGCCGTCGCACTTTGTACGCAGGGCCGGCGACGAGCCACCCGTGCAGGACGCACCGATCCGTGCGAAGCGGCGACCCCAGTACGGCCAGATCGTCACGGGCCTCGTTGCCATCGCGCTGCTGGTCCTCTTCATCCAGTCCCAGGCCCAGAACCCCAATATGGAGTGGAACGTCACCTGGGAGTACATGTTCAACCCGGTGGTGCTCCAGGGCGTCGGCGTAACGATCCAGTTGGCGATCTTCGCCATGCTCATCTCCATCGTGCTCGCCTTCGGCATCGCATTGATGATCCAGAGCAACAACAAGGTGGTCAGTGTTATCGGACGCGCTTACGTTTGGTTTTTCCGCGGAGTCCCGATGCTTGTTCAGGTTCTGCTCTGGTTCAACCTTGCAGTGCTCTTCCCCGTGATCCTCGGACAGGATACGAACGCCCTCATCTCGGGCTTCACGGCAGGCCTCATCGCCCTCTCACTCGCCGAGTCGGGCTACATGGCCGAGATCATCCGGGGCGGCATCATCTCGGTGCCGACTGGCCAGACCGACGCGGGCGTGAGCATCGGCCTCACCCGCAACCAGGCCCTGGCCCGCATCGTGCTGCCCCAGTCGATCAGGGTCATCATCCCGCCCACCGGCAACCAGTTCATCGGCATGCTGAAGGCAACCTCGCTCGTGTCCGTGATCGGCGGCAGCGACCTGCTGACCCGTGTCCAGCTCATCTATGGGCAGAACTTCAAGATCCTGCCCCTGCTGATTGTTGGGGTGCTCTGGTACCTGATCCTGGTGACCATCGCCGGCACCGGGCAGCATTTCCTTGAGCGTCGCTTCAACGCCTCGCAGCCCGGGTCACGGCGTTCGTCCAAGAGCGCGAGGCCGGCGAAGACCACTAATATTCGGACCATCATCGGAGGTGCGCTGTGGCGCAAGTAGCTCCCGCAGGACCGTCGACCGACACCATGCTGCGTATCGACGGCGTGCACAAGTGGCTCGGGCACAACCATGTGCTCCGAGGCGTGGACCTCGAGGTGCGAACCGGGGAGATCGTCTGCATCCTTGGGCCGTCGGGCTCTGGCAAGAGTACGTTGCTGCGGTGCATCAACCACCTTGACCCCGTCGACGGTGGCGTCATCGAGGTGAACGGGGAGCGCGTCGGCTACCAACTGCACGACGGGCAGCTCTACGAACAGAGCGAACGCCGCGTGGCCAAGGCCCGCCAGCACATCGGCATGGTGTTCCAGCACTTCAACCTGTTCGGTCACATGACAGCCCTCGACAACGTCACCTATGGCCCGGCCCGGGTCCTGGGCCGCCCGAGTCGGGAGGCAGTCGCGAACGCGCGGCAGCTGCTGGCCAAGGTCGGCCTGGCAGATAAAGACGACTCGTACCCCAGCCAGCTCTCGGGCGGCCAGCAGCAGCGTGTGGCGATCGCCAGGGCGCTCGCCATGGAGCCTCGACTCATGATGTTCGACGAACCGACCAGTGCGCTCGACCCTGAGCTCGTCGGCGAGGTGCTGCAGACGATGAGGCAGGTGGCTGAGGAGGGCATGACGATGATCGTTGTCACCCACGAGATCGGCTTTGCCCGCGAGGTCGCTGACCGGGTGGTCTTCATGGATCAGGGCCGTGTGCTTGAGGACGGCCCGGCACGCGATGTGCTCGACAACCCGCAGCACGAACGCACAGCGTCCTTCCTGAGCCGCGTGCACTGAGTCCGAATAGATAGAGGAACAGAATGACTGACAAGAAATTTACCCTGAGGAACGTGCGCCCGTGGGGCGCCGAGGCTGCGGACATCACGATCAGTGGTGGCGTCATCACGGAGGTGGCACTCGCCGGGGGCGCGTTCGACGCCGGTGACCTGGACGGTGGCGGTTTGCTGGCCGTGCCCGGGTTCATTAACGCACACGCCCACGTCGACAAAAGCTGGTGGGGCAAGCCGTGGGTGTCGTACACGTATTCCGAGCACCCGACAGTCGAGGGCTGGATCGCGAACGAGCGCGCAGAGCGTGGGAATTACGACATCCCGAACGTGAATTCGGCCGTAGCGGTGCTGCGCGAGTTCCTCCGTCACGGCACCACAGCGACCCGTACGCACATCGACGTCGACCTCGGCATCGGGCTGAAGGGCCTCGAGACCGTGCAAGCCGCGGTCGCTGAGCTGGATGGGGCGATCCAGGTTCAGACGGTGGCGTTCCCGCAAGACGGCGTTCTTCGCAGGCCGGGCGTGCTGCGGCTGCTCGACGAGGCTGCCCAGGCCGGGGCCGATGCCATTGGCGGCCTCGACCCGGGCACCATCGACGGCGACGTCGAGGGTCAGCTCGACGGGTTGTTCCAGATCGCCGTGGAGCGCGGCGTTGGCCTTGACTTGCATCTGCATGACTTCGGCTCGCTCGGCGCGTACGAGTACCGTCAGGTGATCCGCCGCACTATCGACGCCGGCATCCAGGGCAGGGTGAACATCTCCCACGGTTTCGCCATGGGCTCATTGCAGAAGGGCGTGCAGGAGGAGATCATCGAGGGGCTTGCCGAGGCGGGCATCTCGTGGACCACCGTCGCAATGAGCGGCACCGCGCCGCTGCCCTGGCAGCAGCTGATGGATCGCGGCGTTCCGCTGGGCCTCGGCACCGACGGCATCCGCGACCTGTGGTCGCCGTTCGGCGACGGGGACCTGCTGCGCGTGGCATTCGCCTTCGCACGCCTGCATGGGTTCCGCCACGACGATAAGCTCACCAACGCGGTCGAGTACGCGACCAAACACGGCGCGCCTTTCGTCGGCCGGGAGCAGCACGACCTCGTCGCCGGTGCATGCGCCGACATCGTGCTCCTCGACGCCGAGAACGTCCCGGACGCGCTCGTGCGCTGCCCCCAGCGGCGGCTCGTGGTCTCGGCAGGCCGCGTCGTCGCCCGCGACGGCGAAGTGCTGGTCTGACGCCACGCCCGCAGCACCTGATCGTTACGATCCTGGTCGCTGCGGGCACCGTGGGGGTAGTCCGCTGACGACTACTTCCGGATCATGTCCAGCACAGCATCCCGCATGCGGCCCATGGTCTTTGCATCCTTGGCTTCGACATTGAGCCGAAGCAATTCTTCGGTGTTCGACGCCCGGAGGTTGAACCACCACTCTCCCGACTCTGCGATTACGCTCAGTCCATCGAGGTCATCAATGCGGACACTGGTTGATTGATCGTAGGTTTGGCGCACGTCCGCAATGGCTTGGGCGACATCCACCACAGTTGAGTTGATTTCGCCGCTGGCAGAGTACGGCTCGTATTGCCTTACAAGCTTGGAAAGAGGCGCGGGCTGCCCGCCCAGGGCGGCGAGGACGTGCATCGCTGCCAGCATCCCGGTGTCCGCGTTATAGAAGTCACGGAAGTAGTAGTGGGCCGAATGTTCTCCACCGAACACGGCGTCCTCTTCGGCCATTTGCGCCTTGATGAACGAGTGGCCTACTCGGGTACGGACCGGCCGGCCACCTGCAGCCTGAACAAATTCGGGCACTGACCGGGACGTTATCACGTTGTGGATGACCACTGGATCGGCCTGGCCCGCTGCTTGGACCCTTGAAATCTCGCGTACCGCGATCATGGAGGTAATCGCCGACGGCGTGACTGGTTGTCCGGTCTCGTCGACCACGAAACAGCGGTCAGCGTCGCCGTCGAATGCCAGTCCAAGGTCGGCGCCGTGCTCCAGCACGGCAGCCTGCAGATCCCTGAGATTATCCGGCTCCAAGGGATTGGCTGGATGGTTGGGGAACGTGCCGTCCAACTCAAAGTAGAGCGGAACGATGGCCAGCGGTAAAGCTTCCAATATCTGGCTGCCCAACACTGCGGGAACGGTCAGCCCGGCCATGCCGTTTCCGGCGTCGACGACGACTTTGAGAGGTCGCACGGCGCTTAGGTCCACGAGCGAACGCAGCTTGCGTGCGTAGTCCGCAAGGACGTCGAGCGGGGCCACGGTCCCAACTGTTTCGGCCCCAAGGAAGCCGTGGTCCAGATAGCGCTGGGCGAGGTCCCGGATGTCGAACAGCCCTGAGTCCGAGGAGATGGGGACTGCTCCGGCCTTGGCCATCTTGATCCCGTTGTACTGGGCTGGGTTATGGCTTGCTGTGAAGATAGCACCCGCCGCGTTCAGGGCGCCGCAGGCAAAGTAGAGCTCGTCGGTGGCGATGAGCCCGAGGTCGTAAACGTTGGCGCCCCGGGTTGCTGCACCTTGTGAGAACGCCGAGACGAACCCGCGGGACGAAGGGCGCATGTCACCCCCGCAGAACACTGTCTTGCCCGCAAGGTCCAAGACATCCACAAAAGCTGCCCCGATGGCCTCTGCGACGTGATCGGTCAGCGAAGAGCCGACTATGCCACGGACGTCGTAGGCCTTGAAAGACGTGGAAAGATCCATATTTCTCCTTGCGCGCACGCATCAATGACAGGAAGCGAACGAATTGTGTTGGAAAAGCAACACTATCAGGTAGCTAGCGGCGGGCCTTCACCTAGCGAATGCCGAAGTCCGTATCTGTGTAGGCACCGACGCGTCGACCAGAACCCTCGGCACAGCCGCAGGTGTTATCAACTTCTAGCCGAACGGCCACAGGGTCGGAAGCATCAATCCTGAGTTCAACAGGTTCGCCCTTGGTTGTGGAAACGCGGAGGGTGCCTTCTTTTGATGAAGTGATGGACATGAGAGTCCTTTCGATGGTTGGGGATCTTGAGTTTGTTGGGCGGGTTTCAGCCCATAGCGTCCAGCACACCGCGAATAATGGTGGCGGCTGCTCCGACATAGGCCAGGATGATCAGGAGAATCTGGGCGGCCCTGGTGGAAACCCGCTTGGATGCGAGGTCACCCAGAACCAGTCCGACCAGGCAGGCGGCGGCGACCGCGAGCCACATTGTCATCGGCAGGACAGGAAACGAGGCTGGTGCGGTGACCGCCTTGGAGATCAGGGACAGCGAGCCGATGGTGAAAAAGTAGGGTTGCATTGTGGCGGCGAACGACTTGTGCTGCCACCGGGTGGCGATGGAGTACATACTTACCGCCGGTCCGCCCACCCCTGCCGCAGTATTCATGAAGCCGCTGAGCCCACCTGCGGTGAAGAGGTAGCGACGACGCTGGGGCAGGACGGCTGACTTCATGACCAGCAGGACTGTCAGGCCCACGGCAAGGGTCACTCCGATCGAGATCTCCAGCACCGACGGTGGCAGATAGCGGATGAGGATCGCCGCGGGGACAATGCCCAGGAGGGCTGACGCGGCCAGTGCCAGGTATCTTTTCCAGTCAATGTCCCGCCTGACGCGGAAGATGATCGCTCCGGCCGTCACGGCTCCGCAGACATTGACCAGCACCACGCCTTCAACAGGGCCCAGGAGCAGGACCAGGAACGGGGCCGCCACCAAAGCGAATCCCATGCCGGTGACGCGCTGCATCCCGGCACCCATGACGACTGCTCCCAGAACAAGTCCTGTGGTCAGCATTTATGGCCTCCAGGCTACGTACTGGACCTCCTCGAACTCCTCCAGGCCCAGACTTGATCCTTCCCTGCCCAGGCCGGACTGCTTGGCGCCGCCCATGGGTGTAAAGGCCACGGAAGGGAGGGGATCGTTGACTCCAACAATGCCTGCCTCCAGCTGTTCGGGGATATCCCAGGCGCGCTTGGAACTGCTGCTCCAGACGTACGCGGCCAGACCCATTTCGGTGGCGTTCGCCTTGCGGATCGCTTCCTCTTCCGAGGAGAAGGTCACCACGCCTGCTGCGGGGCCGAAGACTTCCTCGCTCACCAAGGGCGCGTCGTCGGGAACATCGGCCAGGAGTGTGGGGGCCACGAAGGAACCCTGGGTAGGAACCTGGGTCCGTTCGGTGACCCGGCGGGCTCCACGGCTGAGGGCATCGTCCACCAGGGCCTGGACAGCGGCCACGCGCTCGGCGTCGATGACGGGACCAAGATCCGGTACGGGTGTCCCGCCGTCGGGAACACCATGCCCAATGGTCATCGCATCAAATTTGGCAGCAAGTTTCCGGGCGAATTCGTCCGCGATGCTGTCTTGGACCAGGAATCGGTTTGCGGCGACGCAGGACTGTCCTGTGTTGCGGAGCCTTCCGAGTACAGCCCCCTCGACGGCGGCGTCGAGGTCTGCGTCTTCGAAGACGATGAACGGCGCGTTGCCGCCGAGCTCCAGCAACGGCCTCACTACACGTTCGGATGCCGAGGCCATGATCTGGCGGCCCACCCCGGTGGACCCCGTAAAGCTGACGGCGCGGACAGCGGGATGCTTGAGCAGGGCGCCGGTGATTTCGCGTGAAGGGCCGTGGACCAGATTGACGACGCCGGCGGGGAACCCGGCATCGTGCAGGATCTCAAACAGCCCGGTCGCAGCCAGCGGTGCCTTCTCAGAGACCCGGCCCACCACAGTGCAGCCGGCGGCGAGCATGGCAGCGAGTTTGCGGGCTTGGATGGAAACGGGAAAATTCCATGGGGTGAGGCTAAGTGCGACTCCGATGGGCCTGCGAGTGCTGAGGTGCCGGCGGCCGCGGAGCTCGGGTGGGCTGACGGTGCCAGTGGTGCGGCGTACTTCCTCGGCGAACCAGCGGAAGTATTCCACTGAGAAGTCCACTTCGCCTTGCGCCTCGGGGAGTCGCTTGCCGGCTTCCAACGCCAGGGTGAGCGCCAGTTCGTCGCGGCGTTCGGACAACAGCGCAGCGGCATTGTGGAGGAGGTCGGCGCGGGTGCGGGCCGTGGAGCGAGACCAGTCACCAAATGATTCGGCGGCAGCGTCAGCGGCTTTGGTTGCGTCCTCGGCAGTTCCCCAGGCCACCTCGCCTACGGTGCTCCCGTTCCCGGGGTCTGTCACGTCCTTGGACGTTCCTGCTGAGTGCCAGGTTCCGTTAATCAGGTGTTGTGCTGATTTCAGGTTCACTTTGTGTTGCCTTTCGTTGGCTGGGAGGGGTGCGCTGTCCGGCGCGCGGAACGGTGCCTCATCCCTTGCTGGCGCCTGCGGTGATGCCCGCGACGAAGTAGCGCTGAAGGAAGACGTAGGCCACCACCACAGGCAGGGAGGCAAGGATGACTCCGGCGAACAGCAACGGGTAGTTGGTTTGGAATTCTCCCTGAAAGCTCAGCAGGGCCAGCGGCAGGGTGCGGTTACCGGGGGACTGGATGAACAAGAGGGGGTACAGCAGTTCATTCCAATGGATGACGAACAGGAAGATGGCAGCAGCGGCTATCGAGGGCGCCGAGAGCGGGAGTGCGATGGATACGTAGGTCCGCCAAGGTCCGGTGCCATCTATGGAGCATGCTTCGTAGAGTTCTTTGGGCAGTGTGCGCATGAAACCGCCGAGGATGAAGACGGCGATGGGCAGTGTGGAGACGATGTTGGCCACGATGAGGCCGGTGAGGTTGTCCAGAAGGCCCATGCGGCCGAACAGGACATACAACGGCACCATGTTGGCTTGGGCGGGGATGGCCATTCCCAGAACCAGGAATCCGAAGATGGCCCAGGATGCGAAGCCCCTCAGCCGGGCGACCGCATAACCAGCGAGGCTGGCAATGAAGAGTGTGATGGGAACGGAGATGCCGGTGACGATGACGCTGTTCAGGAAGGACGAGCCCAGGTCCTGGCCGCCAATGACTTCCGCGAAATTATCGGGCGCCAGGGACTGGGGCAGGCTGAAGGGACCCTCGAAAAGTTCCTGTGTGGACTTGAAGCTGCCGAACAGCACAACGGTGATGGGGACGATAATGATGACCGCATAGATGGCAAGGATTCCGCGGCGGCTGATTGATGCAAGCATGCTGTCATTCCCCCTTCGGGGTCAGACGGAGCAACCGGCGCTGCAGCCAGGTAACCAAGGCGATCATCCCCATGAAGATGATCGACTGAGCGGCGGCATATCCGAACTCCGAGTTGGCAAAAGTGCTGTAAATGCGGGTGGAGAGAATGTCCAGGGACCCTTTGGGTGGGTTGCCCGCGATACCCAGGATCAGGTCGAAGGCCTTGAACGATTGCACCGTGGTGTAAGCGACGACGATGGACGTGGCCGGGGCTACGAACGGCCAGGTGATGGACTTGAACTGCTGCCATTTGTTGGCTCCGTCCATCTCGGCCGCTTCGTACAGTTCGCGGGGAATGGCCTGAAGACCTGCGATGTAGACCACCATCATCTGGCCCGCATGGAACCAGACTTGCGTGACGGCTACCCAGTACAGTGCCTGGGAATTGTTGCCCAGGTAGGAACCTTGAAGCCCCTCCAAGCCGATGGCGCCCAGTGCCGAGTTGGCGAGACCGAAGTTGGGATCGTAGATGAACTTCCAGATGAAGGCCACCGATACTGAGGACAGGATGGTGGGGAAGAAGAACAAAGCGCGAAGCACCACGTTCCCCCGGGAATTCTTTGTCAGCAGCAGCGCGAGCAGTAAGGAGAACAGCGTTTGTGCAATGACCACCAGCAAAACGAACTTCAGGTTGTTGGTCAGGGCGTTGGTGAACAGTGAATCCTTGGTGAAGGCCCGGACGAAATTGTCCACACCCACGTAATTGAAGGCTGCCGAGAATCCATTCCAGTCCGTGATGGCGTACTGGAACGCCTGCAGCGTGGGCATCACCAGGAACACGGCGATGATGGCCACCGCTGGCAGCGGGAAGAGGTAGAGGGCAGGATTCACGCGGGTTGGGGACCGGCGCTTCTTCGATGCGGCTTCCATAGTGCTGTCCGGCGCCTTTCGCTTGGGAGCCGTTCCGGTATGGGTACTCACAGCCGTTCGTCGACAATCTTCTGGGCTGCCTCGGCTGCTTGTTCAGGGCTGGTGCCTGAAATGACAGCCGTTGCGCTGGCTTCAACGGCGTTGCGGACGTCCAGGTTCTGGAACTGGAACCGGGCGGCCAAGGCCGTCTTCTTGTCCAGCCACGGGCTCAAACGCTTGAGGTCCGCGTTGGTGTATTCGACGTCCTTGACGGACACATGCTGGGCCGTCTGGTTGGCGTAGTAGCCAGCGTTGGCAGGTTCGGACAGGAAGTCAATCCATGCTGCGGCGGCCGCCTGGTTCTTGCTGGCGGAGTTGACGCCCAGGATGAACGTGGCATTGTAGGCGCCCTCATACTTGGCGTTGCCGTCCGTGGACGTGTTGGGGAAGACCAGCTCGATGGGGAACGTCGCACCCAGGTTGCGGACAGCTGCGATGTGGTACGAGCCCGTGGCCAGCATCGCGGCCTTGCCTTGGGAGAAGAGATTCTGTGCAGGCTCCACAGCAGTACCTGTGGCATTGGGCTGGAGGTAGGGGACCAGATCCTTGTACTGGTTCAACATCCTGATGAACCAGTCATCCGTGCACTTGAGCTTGCCCTGTTCGATTTGGGCACACATGTCATCCACCGGGGCGTTGTTGGCAATCATGCAGTTGAAGAGCTGGCCACCATTTCCAACGTCGCCGCCGGGCCAGGAGATGGGGACGACGCCGGATGCAGCCAACTTTTCGCACATGCCCAGGAAGGCGTCCCAGTCTTTTGGCGCCAGTTCGGCGCCGGCTTTGTCGAACAGGTCCATGTTGGCCATCGGCATGGGGAAGACCACCTGATACGGCAGGCCCAATTGGCTGTCGCCCGACTGTCCGGCCGTCAGAAGGCCCTTCTGGTAATTGCCAACAGCTTTGCTGTTCTTCAGCTCGGTGTAGATACCGGCTTCACTGAAATTGTTGAACTGGGCACCGCGGAAGGTGGCAAACGCGTCACCGATGGCCGCGCCACGCACCTTTTGCAAACCCTGGGCGTTGTAGTCGTTGGACGTGGAGATATCCTGGGCCACCTCCACGCCGGCGTTCTTTGCAGCGAAACGTTTGATGAGTTCGTCGAAGACTGCCTTGTCCTCGCCACGCCAGTGGGCGAAGGACACCCTACCTGTGATGGCACCGGTGGCAGGCGCGGAAGGACCTGTGGCGCCACCTGGGGCAGTGGAGCCGCCGGGGCCGGCGCATGCTGCGGCGGTCGCGCCGAGACCCAGAGCTCCGAGAACGGCCATGGCCTGCCTGCGTGAAATCTGACTCACAATAATCTCCTCGTTGAGTGTTGCTGTGCCTAGTTGTTGGGGAATCGGGCACACATGGTGCCCTGAAGGATCAGGCGGTGGTTCGCTGGGCCGAGACCACCTCGTCGACCACAGCGCAGAGTCGCTGCAGACGACGGACTGCGTCCGTGGACAAGGATTCGACGACGTCGGACGAGCCGATGCAGGACGCCCACACGGCGCGACCGGACAGGAACCCGCTGGCACCTTCCAGGCAAGCCCATCGGACGGCGTCCGGGAAAATCTCCTCCGGTACTCCCGAGGAGAGGACTACCCAGGGACCGTCGATGGCCTTGGTGAGTTCGGCGCAAGCTGCACGGACTTCGGCTTCAGAAGCCTGGCCCTTGAACGGGACCTCCGCTTTATAGAGGTCAGCTCCCAGGCTGCCGAGTTCCTTGGCCGCAGCCAGAATGCCGGCGTTCCAGTCGAAGTCGCCTCCTGCCAGGGGTTTGCGGGAAACAGGTTCGATGATGCTGATCAGCCCGGCGGACTTGCAGCTTTCCACGAATTCGCGGACCATCGCCACCCGCCCTTCGGCGGGCTCATCCGGTCGGTAGAGAACCAGCAGCTTGAGGGCCTTCGCGCCCAGGGCGGCATATTTCTTCGGTTCAACAAGTTTGTCGATGGTCACTTCGCCCACAAGCTCGCCATGGGCAGACTCGAAATGGTCGGCTGAGGCGATGAGCCCGCAGCTTGGGTCAACGACGTTGGCCTCAATGGCCTGATCCAGCGCGAACTGGCGGTCAATGAGAACGCCGGAGGCATAGGGAGTGAGAATGCGGGCAGCTGCGAGCTTGAAGTCGCGGAGGTCCTCGTCAGTTACGGGTTGGTCGGTGTGCTCGGCAAACATGTTCCGCATGGCTTCGCGCTGGTCAACGGCGAGCATGGCGAAGGCACCCGACGGGCGCTGGAGTGAAGAAAGGTTGATGGTGCTCATTGGCTGCTTCTTTCAGCTAGAGAGTGGGATTGGCGGTAAGAACTGAGGTGACGGTCTGGCGTGGAATCATGGAACGGCCATCCAAACCTGCGCAGGATGCGGAGGCGGTGCGGCCTGCGAATGACGCAGCCTCCACAAGGGGAAGCCCTGCTGCCACGGCTGCCAGGATGGCGCCGTGATAGACGTCGCCGGCGCCCAGTGTGGAGACGATGTCGGCGGGGGTCGACGGGACGTGGAACGGAATGCCATCCCGTTCAAGGCCCCAGGCTCCATGCGACCCCGCCGTGGCGACCACGGCCGAGGCGCCCCCATCTATGGCCCTCTGCAGGAGGACCTCCGGGGCAAGGTCGTCGCCGTACTCGGCCCGCAGGCGTTCGATGGTGGGGACATACAGCTCGACACCCTGAGGGCTGAAGGAGGGAATGGGGTTTCCGGCATCCACGCTGATCCGTAATCCGGGCAGATCTGCTACCGCATTCCAGCCCAAGTGATCCACATGGACCCATGCTGCAGTGCGCAGCAGTTCATGAAAGCGGCTGCCGGCCGGAAAACGGACTGGCGGCACTGGCCGGGTGACGATGGCCCGGCTCTCGCTGGCCTTGCTGACGATAATGACGCTCGCGCCCGTGGCGACCTCAGGGTCACGGATGACAGCGGAAGTGTCCACGCCCTCGGCGTCGAGTCCCGTGATGATCCGGTCGCCTTCTTCGTCCGTGCCGAGGACGCCCGCGAAAGCAGTCCTGGCACCGGCCCGGGCCGCTGCCACGGCTGCCGTGGCGGCCGGCCCACCACCTGCCGTAACGAAATCGGCGGCGACCGTGCGGCTGTCGGCGGCAGGATAATCCTGCACGAGGGCAATGGAGTCCAGAGTGGCACACCCGACAAAAAGCAGGGTTCCGGATTTCGGTTGGGGCACGTTCCACCTCGTTGTAGTTGGACTGGTAGTGAAAAAATATACACACGCTATGTGTGAAAAACAACACATTCGGTATAGTGATGTTCGGGATGCAACGTCGATCCCTTACTCAACGCAGAGAAACGGAGCAATTCATGTCATTGCCTTCTGGAGAGATGGTTCAAACCATTCGCTACGGCCTGATCGGCGCCGGCCACATGGCCCGCGAACATGTCCGGAACCTCGCACTGATACCCGGAAGCCGCATCACCGCGGTTTCCGATCCCACACCTTCCTCCCTTGAGGAGACCTCGCGTGAAATTGGCTACGGGGTGCAGACCTACTCCACGCATCAGGAACTGCTGGCATCAGGGCTTGTGGACGCCTTGGTGATCGCAAGCCCCAACGACACACATCTGGGAATCCTCAAGGACATCTTTGCCAATGGAACCAACCTCCCCGTCCTGGTGGAAAAGCCGGTGTGCACCAGCGCGGAGCAGGCAGATGAGCTTGAGATACTTGCAGCTGGTTACCCGGCCCCCGTCTGGGTCGCAATGGAATACCGCTACATGCCGCCAGTGCAGGAAATCATCCAGGCAGCTCATGGCGGCAAGCTCGGCACCATCCACATGCTCTCAATCGTTGAGCACCGCTTCCCGTTCCTGCACAAAGTGGACGCCTGGAACAGGTTCGCCGAGCGCACAGGCGGGACCCTGGTGGAAAAGTGCTGTCACTTCTTCGATCTGATGCGCCTGATCCTGCAGGACGAACCCACCCGCGTCTACGCCAGTGGAGGACACGACGTCAACCATATGGACGAGGTCTACGACGGCCGGGTATCGGACATGGTCGACAATGCCTATGTGATCGTGGACTTCAAGGGCGGGCGCCGCGCCATGCTGGAGTTGTCCATGTTCGCCGAGGGGTCCCAATTCCAGGAAAGAATCTCCGTCGTGGGTGACGCTGCCAAGATTGAAACCCTGATTCCTGTCGCCGCCAACCATTGGATTGAGGGGGACGAAACCGAAGCCACCGTCGAATTCAGCCCGCGTTCGCCGCTTGGCCCTGAAAAGCATGAAGTTCCCGTGGACGAAGCGGTCTTGGCTGCCGGGGCCCACCACGGTTCGACTTACTACGAGCACCTCGGCTACCGGAAGGCCATTCTGGGCGAAGGACCCGTGGAAGTGACTGTCGCTGACGGCCTTCAATCCGTGCGGATGGGCCTCGCAGCGGAGCGCTCCATCGTGGAAGGCCGCCCCATTGAACTCCTCGCTACCCATGTAGGTGCGCAGAAGTAAGTAAGATTGTGTTGGAATTACAACACTTTCCCACACCGATGATCGGTCCGGGGGGCGTCAAACGAGGGGAAGCCATGAGCATCGCACGAGAAGAGGCGCCGCTGACACCGCGGCAGCAGACCATTCTGGACGAGCTTGGCAGGCGGGGGTTCCTTTCCACCGCGGACCTTGCCGGCACATTCGACGTGTCGGACATGACGGTCCGCCGTGACACGCGTGCCTTGTCCAAGCTGGGGCTGGTCAAGGTGGTCCACGGTGGGGTCAGCGCTGTCGAAGGTCACGGCCAAAATGCTGACTTCGCTGCGCGCGTCCGGGAGGACGCTGACGCGAAGCAGAGGGTGGCAAAAGCATGCGTGGACCTCATCGCCGAACGTGATGCGATCATCCTGGACGCTGGCACCACTACCTACCAGATCGCACAGGAGCTGCCGGCTGCCTTCATGGGCACGATCATCACCCACTCTGCTCCCGCCATACAACGGTGCCTGCAGCTGACATCCGCACGCACCATTTGCCTGGGTGGTGAGCTGTTGTTGGACAGCCAGGCGTTCAACGGACCCATGACGGTCAACGCAGTCCAAGGGCTTCGCGCGAAGACAGCCTTTATTGGTGTGAGTGGGATCCACGATGAGGGTTTCTACATTGAACGGGACGTGGAACGGGCCACAAAGTTGGCCCTGATGGGATCTGCGGAGCAAGTTGTAGTGGTTGCCACCCACCAGAAAATGCTTCGGTATGCGCTCGCTCGCCTGGCTTCTTTTGAGGCGGTGGACATTCTTGTCACCGACGCGCCGCCGCCCCGGGAAGTGGCAGAGGCGTTGGCGGCATGCAGCGTCAGGCTGATCGTAGCGGAATAGCCGCCCGCCCGCGGGAGTAGTCAACGCCGCGTCGAATCGTATATCCGACTCCTGGCAGTCGGCCTTTGAGGCTAGGACTCTGCGTTATCAATGTCCGAAAACAAACTTTATCTGGTGGAATTCAATCATCAGGCAATAAGATGAGAACAGGCTTCCCTTCGGCGGCCGCAAATTTTTGAGGAGATCCATATGACGTGGCTGAACAGCGCCGCTCACGCACGTTGGCTCGAAGTAGAGACAGACCGGCTCATTAACTTCGCTGCCGGTTCCAAGGTCCCCACAGGCTTCGGCTGGCTCGACAACTACGGCAAGGTCCTTGCCGACAAACCGACCCATCTCTGGATCACCGCCCGAATGGTCCATAGTTTTGCAGTTGCTGCGTTGATGGGGCGCCCCGGTGCCGCGTCCATGGTGGACCATGGCATTGCGGCGCTCAACGGAGCCTTCCGCGATAACGAATTCGGCGGCTGGTACGCGGAGGTCGACGAAAACGGGCCCGTGAACGACACGAAGTCCGGTTACCAGCATTCCTTCGTGCTTCTGGCCGCGGCGAGTGCCGTCGCGGCCCGCCGGCCCGGTGCCCAAGAATTGCTGGACGAGGCACTGCATATAGCTGACTCGAAATTCTGGGACCACGAAGCCAATATGTGCTTCGACTCATGGAATCGGGATTTTTCGGAAACCGAAGCCTACCGGGGCGGGAATGCCAGCATGCACTCGGTGGAGGCGTACCTCATCGTCGCTGATGTGACGGGCGAGAATCGCTGGCTCGAGCGCGCACTCCACATCGCTGAGGTGCTCATCCACCAGTTTGCGCGCAACAACAACTACCGGGTCTTCGAGCACTTCGACCCGGACTGGACCCCGCTTCCGGAGTACAACACCGATGACCGGGCCAGCCAGTTCCGTGCCTATGGTGGAACGCCTGGCCACTGGGTCGAGTGGGCCCGGCTGCTCTTGCACCTCCGCGCCGGCCTTGAGGCCCGCGGTATGGACGTTCCTGCGTGGCTCATGGAAGACGCAAAAGGCCTGTTCGACGCCGCCATCCGCGACGCATGGGAGCCGGACGGCCATCCCGGATTCGTGTACTCGGTGGATTGGGACGGGAAGCCAATTGTCACCTCCCGCATTCGCTGGGTGCCGGTCGAAGCAATCGGGGGTGCGGCCGCGCTGTACATGGCCACAGGGGACCAGAAATACGCGGACTGGTACGAGCGGATCTGGGACCACGCCCGCGACTGGTTCATTGACTACGAGCATGGTTCCTGGAAGCAGGAGTTGGACGAGCACGGCAACGTCGCCTCCACCGTCTGGTCCGGAAAGGCCGACATCTATCACCTTTGGCACTGCCTTGTGGTTCCGCGACTTCCGCTGGCACCCGGCCTCGCTCCGGCAGTTGCGGCAGGGTTGCTGGACGCCCATCTCCGTGCCGGCCAAGGAAACTGAGGAATCACCGAGACTGCCGCGTCAACTCCGAGCACTGACATCAATAAGGGGAAGGCGTACCGGGGGATCTTTTTGACTTACCCCTGTTAGGGGACGACCTGCGCGGCAACAACAGAAGCGTTCGACGGCGGGTGGGAACCCGCCGTCGAACGCTTCTGTTGTGGTGGAACTACAGAGGGCCGGTTCGGACAAAGGCGCGCGCTGGGACCGTCCCCGCACGCGGCAAGGACCAGATAGTGCCCGCTCTAAAGAACTCCTGCACCCAGGTCCTGCGCCGATCGCCAGGCGTGCCGGTAGTACTCGGCGTGTGCCAACCCGGCGGCGGCGTCCTCGTCGATGATCACCGTGGCCCGCGGATGCTGCTGAATGACCGAGCCCGGCACAGCTGATGAGACTGGCCCCTCCAACGCAGCAGCAACGGCCTGCGCCTTGTTTGCTCCGAAGGCGAGGAGGACCAGGCGCCGTGCCCGGAGTATGGTTCCCAGGCCCTGGGTGATGCAGTGGGTCGGGACCTCGTCCGGAGAACTGAAGAACCTGGCGTTGTCCTTGCGCGTTTGGGCGGCCAGTGCCTTGATCCGGGTGGACGATGCCAGGGAGGACCCGGGCTCGTTGAATCCCACATGGCCGTTGGAACCGATGCCCAGGATCTGGATGTCCACCCCGCCGGCGTCCGCGATCATTGCTTCGTACTCCGCTCCGGCCTGGGTGACGCCGCTGCCAGTGCCCCGCGGCGTGAACACCTGATTCGGGTTCAATCCCAAAGGCTCAACCACCTCGCGGGTGATCACCGAGCGGTAGCTCTCAGGGTGCTGCGGAGGGACGCCCAGATACTCGTCCAGCGCGAAGCCGCGTACGCCGGAAACATCGATCCGGTCGCGGCGGACGGTCCTCGCCAATGCCGCGTACGTGGACAGCGGTGTTGAACCTGTGGCCAGCCCCAGCACGGTGGCGGGGTTGGCGATGATCTGCTGTGCGAAGATCGACGCGGCGACACTTCCGGCCTCGGTGTGGTCGCGGACAATGATGATTTCTGCCATGGGTCTTCCTTTGAATAACTGCTGGGGGACGTTGCTAGTCGGCGGTGATCGCCGCGCCGACAGAGCCGATGGAAAGCCCCGGCGGGACCAACTGGACGCGATCGCCAAGGGCCAAGCCGGAAAGGAATGGGGAGGGAGCGCCGAACCGGGCAAGCTCCCGTTGGATACCGGTGAGAAGTGGCTGTCCGAGGGCGTTCAGGCCGCCGCCAATGTAGATGGAAGCGGGGTCGTAAGTCAGTCCGAGGATTCGGATGGCTGTGGCAGCACCTTCGAAGAACCGCTGCTGAACAACTTTGGCGACCGGGTCGCCGTCGAGCACTGCCTCAAACAGTGAGACGGCAGGCCACTGGCCAGGGCCTTTCCACTGACGTGCAATGCCCGACCCCGAAGCGATGAGCTCCAGGCAGCCCTTTTGGCCGCAGGGGCATTCCTCGCCCTGCATCCCGAGGGGGAGGTGGCCGATTTCGCCCGCCGCTCCGGACGTGCCCCGGACCACAACGCCGTTGCTGACGTAGCCCGCCGCCAATCCGGTGCCGAGGTTCAGGTAGGCGCTGGAACCGGAGGCATCGCCGTCGGCCAGCAAATAGTGGGCTCCGATGGCGGCGGCATTGACGTCGTTTTCCACCGCGACCGGCAGCCCCTGCTCAGCCTCTACCACGCTGCCGAGGTCCAAACCGGCAACACCAACATTGACGGCATTGGCCACATGCCCGGTCTCCGTATCCACTGTTCCTGGGATTCCAATGCCCAGCCCGGACACGGTGCACTCCGCCAGGGTTTCCGCGCTGCGCAGCTCCTTGAGGACGCCGAAGAGCGAGCTGAGCAGGGCACCGTTTCCGAACCCGGTGGGACGCCGGACCGTGTGCAGGACGGTGCAGTCCTGGTCCACGGCGACGGCCTCAATCTTGGTGCCGCCGATGTCGACGCCGATCCTCACCGTTCGCGTGGCGGAGGGGCCGGATGTACGCGGGGCAGGCAAAACGGGAGTGGAGCTCAGTGTCATCAGAGATCTTTCGGGGTTGGCACCCAAGCAGGTCGCAGCAGATGTTCCAACGAGGGCTCAATCGGGCATCTGCTGCTACTTAGTTGGGTGAGAGGGGGACGGGGAGTCCGGCTTCGAGGCTTCGGTTGGCGGCTTCGACGATTGCGACGATGCTGAGGATCTCCCGCAGGGGTACGTTCGGTGTCCCGCTCCGGATGGATTTCACGATCCCCTCCAAGAGGCCAACCAGCATGGGAGGGCCGGCTTCGATCGAGAACTCCGCGCAGCCGCCATCGGATTCGATGCGCCCGGTAGTGAACGGACTCCAGTCCGCCTCGCCCTTCATGGCGACCACGCGTCCGTCACCCCACCTCACCGTCACCGTGGTGGCGTCTCCGTCGGAACCGGGCCTCCCGGCGTCGACCGTTAGTGCCTCCGGGCCGGCACCGAGCGCTGCCACTGCGAGGTCTACCAAATGCACGCCATACCAGGCCAGTCCTGGGTGGCCGGGCTGGGTAGGCAGGGGCCCGTCCAGGGAAACGGACTGACACGGCCCTCCCGTCAGGGCCGCTTGGAATTCCGGCGTGAACCTCTTGGGGGACCCCGCCAGGACCAAAGCGCCGGAGGCTTCCGCCTGGGCGAGCATGGTCCGGGCCTCAGCCAGGGTGGGGGCGAAACGCGTGTCCACATAGATCGGCTTGCCGAACCGCACCACGCGCTGAAAGTAGCGCGGGTGCGTCCGCGCATCGGAAGACACGATGAGCAACGCGTCGCAGGCCTCGGCCACGGCCTCGGGCGAATCGCACATGACGACACCCAGCCCGCTCACTTCTTCGGCGAAGTCATCGATGCGGTCGCGGCTCAACGGAAAGTCCGACGCCGGTTCCCCCTTCCACGCGTGCGTCACCACGCCGCCGGGGACCACGCCGTCGAAGCCGTTCCCGAAGAGCCGCGTAAACGACGGCGCGTGCGGGGAGTCGACGCCGATGAGACCGAAACGGAGGGGCGCAATAAGCGTCATCCCTTCACCCCGCTGTGCGTGATGCTGGCGACGATGTGCTTCTGCAGGAGGGCGAAGATCACCAGGCAAGGGATGAAACTGACCAGCGTTGCGGCCATGACGTTGGACGTGGACGCGGTCTCGGTGTTCAACGTTGCCAAGCCCACAGTGAGTGTCCGTGCGGCGTCCGACTGGCCCACCACCAACGGCCAGAGGAGGTCGTTCCAATGCCAGAGGAAGACGAAGATGGCCAGGGTTGCCAGGACGGGACGGATCAGCGGAAGCACGATCTGCCAGAAGGTCCGCCATTCGCCGGCGCCGTCGATGCGGGCGGCGTCGAACAGTTCCTCCGGCATGTCCCGCACGAACTGCCGGATGAGGAAGATCGCCTGGGCGTTGGCCAGCGTGGGCAGGATCAGGCCCCAGAGGGTGTTCACCCCGCCCATCTTGGAGATGAGGATGAACGTAGGAATCAGCGTGGCCTGGACGGGCACCATCATGGTGGCGATGATGGCCCACAGCAGCGCATTACGGCCGGGGAACCTCTTGCGGGCCAAGGCGTAGGCGGCCATGGATGCGGTCAGCAGGACAACCACCACGGACACCGCCGAGTACAGGAACGAGTTCCACAGCCAGAGCGGGAATTCGCCCACGTTGAAGATGCGCACGATGTTGTCCAGCGTCAGCGACGACGGCAACGCGTAGGGCAGCGTGGGTGCGTCCTCGGGGGAGAGGGCCAGCACGGCGACGGCAATCAGGGGCGCCACTGTGAACAGTGAGATCACTGCCAGCACCCAGGTCAGCGTGCGCTGCCGGCGCTTCTCGGTGCTGCGACGGGGGCCGGGGATCCGGCCAACAGTTGGAGTGGAGACGGTGGCAGTCACTTGGAGTCCTTACCTTCGAAGAAGCGCTGCTGGATGAGCGAGAGGATGAGCACAATGACGAACAGCACCACGCCAATGGCCGAGGCATAGCCGAAGTCGAAGAACTTGAAGCCTTCATCGAACAGGAAGTAGATGAGGCTGTGGCTGGCCCGGGCGGGTCCGCCTCCGGTCATGACATAGATGGTGTCGAAGACCTGGAATCCGACGATGGTCTCGATGACCAGGACGAAGAACACCACGGGCTTCAGCAGCGGCAGTGTGACGTACCAGAACGATTTCCAGGCGCCTGCCCCGTCGATGCGGGCAGCCTCGTGGACTTCGGCCGGCTGTGCCTTCAGCCCGGCCAGGAAGATCAGCATGGAGTATCCGAAGCCTTTCCACACGGACACCACGGCCAGGGACAGCAGGACCAGCAGCTGGGGTCCGGAGGTGAAGGGGACGGGGCCCATGCCCAGGCCGCCCAAGGCCGCATTCAGTGGGCCATCCGTGGAGAAGATCCACGTCCAGATGATGCCGGCCATGACGAACGAGCTGAGGTACGGAATGAACAGCAACGCCCGGAAAGTCCCGGTGAACCTGACCAGTTTGTCCAGGAGGACAGCTCCGGCCAGTGACACGGCGATGATGAACGGGACGAAGATCGCCACGTACAGGAACGTCACCTTGAGGCTTTGCCAGAAGTTGGGATCAGCAGCCAATCGGGTGTAGTTGTCTGCGCCCAGGAATTCGAAGTCGCCGTTGAGGCTGTATTCGGTCATGCTCATGGCTCCGGCCCCGAAGATGGGGAGGAATTTGAAGAGACCGAAAATGACCAGGGTGGGCAGGACGAAGAGGATGCCGGCCAGTGCCTCGCGGCTACGGGCTTTCCTGGCCCCAAAAGGCTTGAGCGGTGGAGCCGTCAGCTCTGGATGTCGGCCGGCCAGTGTGCTTCTGGTGCGGGTGTTTACAGACATGGGGTGACCAATCGGTGGTTGGGCTGGACTCAGGATGCCGAGCGCTGCAGGATGCCGCGGGCTTCTTTGGCAGCACGGTCAAGGGCTTCCTTTGCGCTGACATCGCCGCGCAGGGCCGCCTGGATGTTCGGCGCGAGGGCGCCCATGACTTGGCGCGCAACGGGGGACGGTTCGCCGGGGTTGGCGGACTTCAAAGCCTCTGCCATGGCGATGGAATCGGGGTCCGTGCCAAGGGCTGCGGCGTCGCTGCGTGTGGGCAGGTTGCCTGCGGCGGCGTTGAGGGCCTTCTGGGACTCAGCGGAGCTCAGGTAGCTCATCACCTTGTAAGCGGCTTCGCGGTTTTCCTTCTTGTTGATGGACGTCAGCGCCAGCAACCCGGGGTTGCCGTACGTCGCCTGGACCTTGCCCTGCAACGGAGCACCCAAGGCAACGTTGTCGGCGCCGAGGGCGGCGCGCATCTGCTTCAGCTCCGGCAGCGAGGTGGTGGCCCGCATTGCTGCCTTGCCGGTGGCGATCGGCGCCCCTTCAACTTTGGGGCCGTCGGTGGCGGCATCCGCGGGCAGCCCGCCGAGCTTCTTGAGGTCCATCAGCAACTGCAGCGCCGAAACGCCGGCCTCCGAGTCGAAAGCGATGTCCTTGGCATCATCGGTGAACACGGTTCCGCCGGCCTGCCACAGCAGCGGATAGAAGGACAGGTTGAGCGTCTGTTCGGGGCTGCCGGCGTAGTCCATCACCGCGATGCCCTTCTCCGCAAGGACCGGCGCAGCACTGCGGAGATCGTCCCAGGTCTTGGGCAGTGGAATCCCGGCGTCCGCGAAGATCTTGGTGTTGTAGGCGGTGGTGTTGATGTTCTGGAACAGCGGAACGCCGAACACCTCCTTGTCGAACGTCGCCGCTTCCAGTGTGCCGGGATAGAAGCTGTCCTTGTCCTGCTCAACGGCCTTGTCCACCGGCAGCAGTCCGCGCACGTTGCGGTAGGTGGCTGCCTGGTCGGGCGTAATGAGCACGACGTCGGGTCCCGAGCCCGCGGCCAGCGCCGCCGAGATCTGGGCGTCCCGCTTGTCGAACGTCTGGAGTTCGATACTCAGGTCAATCCCAGGGTTCGCCTTTTCGAAGCTGGCCTCGGTGTCCTGCCAGAACTTCTTGCTGGCGGTCTCGTCCTTGATGACCGGGTACATCCAGAGCGTCACCTTGCCGGTGGCCTGGCCGCCGTCGGACGTTGGCGAGCCGGTGGAACCGCAGGCGGTGAGTGTCAAAGCGGCGGTGACGACGGCGGCAGTTGCCAAAGCGGCGCGGTGCATCTTGCGTGTGAACATGGTGGCTACTTTCGGGTGAGGGTGGCTTCGTGGATTGCGCTGAGCGCGAGCTCGTGGCGGCTGGCTGCTACGGGTGCGGTGAGCAGGGGATCGCCGCATTCGCGCATCCAGTCGAAGAGGATTGCGGAGAGATCCCTGAGGATCTCCGATTGCTCCGGATGGCCGGCGATGTTGTCCAGTTCCTCTGGATCCATCGTCAGGTCGTAGAGTTCCAGCGCCGGACTGGTACCGATGGTTGGCCCGCCAAGGTCTGCGGGCAGGCTGCGGTGAATCCAGGATTGGGTGGGATCCATGGCGCGGGGCGCGTTGGAGAAGTTGACGATCAGCTTGTGCGTGGATGTCCGCACTGATCGTTTGGGGTCGTAATACGTGTGGTGGCTCAATTGGCTGAAACAGTGGCTTCGCGGAGCATCTCCCGCTTCCACGGCCGGCCGCAGGGTGGTTCCGGCGAGGCCGTCAGGAGTTGGCAGTCCTGCCAGGTCCATCAAGGTGGGCAGGACATCCACGTGACTGACGATGTCCCCCACTCGTCGCCCGGACCACGCCGGGTTGCCCGGATGGCGGAGCATCAGCGCAACTCCCAGTCCGGCGTCGTACAGGGTGCATTTGGCGCGGGGCAGCGCGAGCCCGTGGTCGGTGGTGAACAGCACCAGCGTCTGGTCGCGGAGGCCGAGCGAATCGAGTTCGGCCAGAATGCTCCCGACGCCTTCGTCCATGTGTTTGACGGCGCCCTGCAGTTCGGCGATCTCCTCGCGGGCGCCGACGTCGTCCACCAAGTGGGCTGGAACAGTGTGGCCCAGGGAGACGTCCGGTTCCACGCCGTCGGCCAGGAAGCCCATCACCCCCGGACGGTCCCTTTCGGAGGGCACCCGGTGCGGCTCCGTGAAGCCGACCTGCAGGTAGAAGGGCCGGTCGCTGCCGGACATGCGACGCAAGGCGTCGGTGGCGCGATCCACGACGACGTCCCGCGCACCACCCGTCCGGGCGTGGTCGAAACCGAGCCTGCCGGCCACGACGTCGTCCGCCAAAACACGCGATTCGTGGTGCACGCCCACCAGCTCGGTTTGGTAGCCGACGGACTTCAGCCTGTAGGCGATGTGGTCCTTCGGTTCTTTGAGATCCCAGCTGAAGGGCTCGTGCGTCAGCCCGAGGACACCGTTGGTCTGCGGATACGTGCCCGTGAAGAGCGAGGCCCGGGCAGGGCTGCAGTGGGGAGCAGTTGCGAAAGCCTGCTCGAAGAGTACTGATTCATCGGCCAAGGCGTCCAGGTTGGGGGTGGACACTGTTTCCACCCCGTACGTGCCCAGGAAGCGGCCGAGGTCGTGGCAGTGGATCAGGAGAATGTTTTGCACGTTCAGCCCATCCTTTCGAGGTCGGCGCGGGTGAGGGCGTGTTCCATGGGCTGGCCGCCGATGAAGCGGCGGAGTTCATCAACCACGATCCCGCCGGCCCTGCGCCGGGAGTCGACGGTTGCTCCGCCGAGGTGGGGAGTGAGGAGCACGTTGGGCAGGGAGCGCCAGGGATCGCCTGCCGGCAGGGGTTCTTCGTCGAAGACGTCCAATGCGGCATCAATCCGGCCCGAGTGCACCTCCTTATAGAGGGCTTCCATGTCCACGATGGTGGAACGGGCCGTGTTCACGAACGCGGCCCCGTCCGGGAGTAGCGCGAGTTCGGCAGCACCGATGAGTCCTGCGGTTTCGGGGGTGGCCGGAGCATGGACAGCGACCACATCGCTGTGGGCCATGAGGTCATCCAACGTGGCGGAGCTGGCCGCGAGGGGATCTCCCGTGGGGATGTACGGATCGAACACGGCTACTTTCGCGCCGAGCGCCCGGCAGGCCTCGATGTAGCGGCGGCCTGTCCGTGAGGCTCCAACGACTCCAATGCGGGCACCGGAGATTTCACGGGCGCGTTGGACGTTGCGGGCGTCGTCCCAGTTGGCTCCGGAACGGAGGCCGTGATCGAGCCGGTGCACGCGTCGCAGCAGGTTCAGCGTGAAGGTGAGCGAGAGTTCCGCAACGGCCGGTGCCATGGCTGCGCCGGCCTGGGAGATGGGGATGCCTGCGGCCCAGAAATCGTCGCTGACCAGGGCGTGCAGTGATGAGGCGGCGTGGACCACGCACTTGAGGTTCGGCGCCGCTGCCAGGTGTTCGGCGTCGAGGCGGGGGAAAGCCCAGGCGGTGATGAACGCGTCCTTGCCTGCGGCAGCGGCGGAGAAAGCACCCAGGGACTGGAGTTCGGCGGGGGCGACTTGGGTGACCTCGCCGAGTCCGTCCAGGGCAGCGCGGGTTTCGGGGGAGATGAAGGCCGCCCGTTCCGCATCCGGGATGCTCAGCAGGATCTGCAGCCGGGTTGCTGTGGGTGGCGAGGATGTCGATGCAACGCCTTTGTTGTTGTTCATGGGACCGAGATTGCCAGTTTCAATATCTTTTGTCAATGACTAAAGTAAGTACAATGGAGAGTGTGAAGGCATCCGGACTGCGGATGCCAGAATGGGGGAGATCCCATGCGACGCGACAACAGGAGCCACCAGCAATGAAGCCACGCGCAGGCAGCAAGGCCCTGATCCGCGAGATCAATGAGGCCCTGGTGCTGGACATTGTCCGGACACAGGCGCCGGTATCGCGCGCCAAAATCACGGTTCAAACCGGTTTGAGCGCGGCCAGCGTCACGGGGATTACCGGCAAGCTCATCCAATCCGGACTGCTGGTTGAGACCGAGATTGCGCCCAGCACGGGTGGCAGGCCCGCACGACTGCTTGAGCTCGGACGCGAAGGTGTTTTCGCGGCGGGGGTGAGGCTGTCCGCTACGGAAGCCCACGCCGTCGTCGTCGATTTGCGCGGTGACGTGGTGGCCACCCACAGCGAGCCGTTGGCGTCCACCGGGCCTGACGAAGCAGCAGCGGCCGTGGAGCGGGCCGTGCGTGCGGCGGCCGGCCCCGTGGAGTCCCGACTTATTGGGGTGGGGGTTGCCGTTTCCGGCGTGGTTGACCAAGCCAGTGGCCTGGTGCGGCACAGCGGGGCGATGGGCTGGGCTGACATCAAGTTCCAAATGCTCCTTGAAGAGATTTCCGGGCAACCGGTCATCGTTGACAGTTACGTCAATGCCTATGCTCGCGGGCTGCTGTTCGATGACGTTTTCAAAGGCCGGGAGATGCTCATCTTCAGCATCGGAACCAGCCTGGGTGCCGCCGTCGTGATTGAAGGCCGCATCCAGCGCGGCTTCAACGGTGCAGCTGGGGGCTTCGCCCATTCGCGGGCCATCACCGGGCCGGGGCCGGCCCGGCCCTGTCACTGCGGCGCGGAAGACTGCTTCGAAACCCGCGGCAGCCTGTGGGGCATGCAGCAGGAGTTGGCGCGAAGTGGCCAGGACCGGGGCATGGACCCCGACGTCGATTCCGGCCTGATTGCCGACGCCGCCCTGCACCTGGGTATCGGAATGGCGAACACGGCCAAGGTCATGGGCCCCGAACAAGTCGTGGTGGGTTTCGCGCCCGAGGCCGATCTGGGGTCCTTCGCCGAGCAGACCAAGCGCGCGTTCTTGAATCAGTACCGCCACGCGAACACTCCGTCTCCGTCATTTGATGCAGCGATTGCAGATCCCGTAGCCCTCGCCCGGGGTGCTGCATGCTCGGTGCTGGCGGGACTGTTTACGGCCAGCCCAACTGGGTAGCAGCAGCTGCCGTTGTGAGGGCTCAGAACGGCATCTGCTGCTACTTACATGGGCTTGGAGGGCCTACTTTTCTTTCTTGGGCTTCTTATCTTTCTTTTCTTTCTTGAGCTTCCCCTCGGGGGACAGGTCATCAATCCGGACCAGGTTGGGGCCCTGCAACGTGTAGAGCAGGCCGTCTTCGTCCGCTGTGATGTGCGGGCCGCTGTACCAGCCGCCGTTGATCGCCGGGGCCACCACGGTGACCTCGAACGTGGTGGGGTCGATGCTGAAGACCGTGGTGTCAGAGACGCCGTAGACCTTCTCCTCGGTGGCCACCAGGGCTCCGAAATCAGTGCATACCGCGCTCAGGTCTCCGGTATGGACCACTTGGCGGGTGGTGAGGTCCACAACGAACAGGCCGGCCGCCTTCCGGGACATGCCAAAAAGGTAGTTGCCGTGGATTGCCATTGCAGCGATGCCTTGGGTCTGGCCGGGATCCAGGCGCCACAGCTCCTGGTTAGCTACCGGGTCCCAGGCAACTACGGTGCTCCGGGGGCCCGTGGGGTAGATGTTGTCGCCGCCGAGGTAGGCCACGCCGTCCTTGGTGGCTACGGCCCGGACCATTTGGAGGGCATCGATCGGGTTGACCTGGGCGATTACCTGGGTGGTTGAGGGCTTGTAGGCAGCGAAACAGCCGCCACCGCCGGTGTCGTTCTGGGCGCCGGCAATGACCAATCCGTTGACTGCATCCCAACAGACGTCCAACGGGCGGTTCTGCCCTGCGGGCAATGCGGCTACCTGGTACGGAAGTTGACCGGTAGCGGGATCGTAGGCGTAGATCCCCCTGGAGTTGTACTGGCCCGTGTAGAGAATCCCGCCCACAATCACAGCGTCCTTGGCCTCACCCGTCGCCCGGAGATAGGACACCTGTTCCGTGGCAAGTTGGTGGCGGGCGATTGTCCCGGTGCCACCCACGTAGACGTCGCCCGCACCGGCAGCCAGGCCCATGCATAGCTGCGGTCCGCCCGGCGCCCCGGCCTGTTGCAGGTCATGCTTGACGGCTGTCTTCGCTACCGGGTCCACTTCAATGACGTCGTAGGAGGAGACCGTCAGTGCCTTGTTGCCGTAGACGTCCAGACCCCACATGGCGCCGACATCTTCGGTGAGGATCTGGGTGATCTTCTTGGTGACCATGTTGTAGGACCACACGCCCGGTTCCTTGACGAAGAAGACGTCGTTGCCCAACTGCCTGAACATCACGCCGGTCTTGGCAATGATGGTGTACTGGGCGTGGTTGGCAAGGTTGATCAGCACGGACTTGCCGGGGCCCTTGACCCCCACTCCCAACTGCCCGTTCAGCACGCTGAGCGACGTGACAGAGACGCCGGTGGCTACTTCTGCCGGGAGGATGTTGGTGGAGGCTTTGGTGGTCCGGTCGAAAGCGAACAGGCGGCCGGGACTTGATCCGTTGCCGCCGCCCAGCGTGCTGCCCGTGCCGAAGTACACGTGGCTGGCGGTGGCGGCCACGGCCTGGGCAATGGTGGCTCCGGCGTCCGGGATGCCCCAACTGGTCATGGCATTCGTGGCGGGATCGTATTCCCACAGGGAAGGTGCATTGGTGGTCAACCCGCCACCGGCAAGGTAGACCTTTCCATCGGGGGCCACGGCCAGGGCCCGGATATCGCGGTCGCCGGTTTCGCCGACGCCGACCGCGGGAACGTTGGGTGTGCTGAGGTCCCAGCGGTAGAGGTTCGGCTTGCCGTCAATTCCGTCGCGCAATACGCCTGCGTACAGGTAGCGGCCGGTGGAGTCTGCAGCCAGGGCCTGGATGCTGTACCCGGAGCCGAGGTCTGTCCGCGAAGTGATGGTGCCAGTGGGGAGATGGAACCCGATGATACGCACAGGGTTGAGGTTGCGGGACCCGATGTAGACGGTGTCGCCCACCAGCAGCGAACTCATCAGGGAAAACTGAACGACGGCGGGTCCAAGGTCGGTGATCTGCGGGACACCTGCGGTTTGCTTCTTCGGTGCGGCCTGGGCAGCGCCGGAGGACATTGCTGACAGTGCTACGGCGAGTCCGCCGACGCCCCCGGTCTGCAGCAACTGACGACGATTGATGGCGAATGTGGACATGGAAGATCTCCTCATTGAGTATCCCGTGGGGCATATATCGTGGGGTGGTTTGGTGCCGCCAGGGGCGTTCCGGATACGTCCTGTGCACTTCATTCAGGGTTTCAGCCAGGGGCCGGGAAATCCATGATTCGAACATTTTCAGACATTCGATGTGTGGGAGGCCGTTCGGTCAGTGCGGCGCTTCCCTGTGGTGCTCGCGCCGGAACTGGCTCGGTGAATAGCCGGTCTTCCTGGTAAAGAGTCGGCTGAAGTAGGCGGGATCGTCATAACCGGTCAGTGACGCGATCCTCTGCACGGGCAGGGCTGTGTCGGCCAGGAGCGATTGGGCGCGTGACATCCGGAGTTGGATGATGAGCTCTTTAGGGCCCACACCGGTGGCTGCCTGGACCGAATGCCGGAGTTCGGAAACGGAAACCTTCAATGCAGCAGCCAGTTGCGGCAGGCTAAGCGGGAGATGGGCCATCTCCTGGAGTCTGCCGAGCAGCTCTCCTTGGGATTCTCCGGTGCTCGCGACTCCGTGGTTGCCGGCGTCGACGAGCACCCGTTGGCAGAGTATGGAAGCCTCCACATCACCGCGGTGACCGCCTGTCGCGAGTGTTGTCCGAAGGGCTGGGAAAAGTCCAAGTGCTTCCGCGGGGCCGGCGTCCGAAGAAGCATCCAGCTCCACCAGTGGGCGGTCGCGTGCAAAGCATCCCAGTTCCTCCAATGCCCTCGCCGTAGGACCGGTGAACAACACCCAGTGTTCCTTCCACCCCGCCGGTCCTGGACCATACCCGTGGCTTACGCCGGGGAAGAGCCAGATGATCGCCGGAGCTTGGACCGTGTACCGCCTGCCGTCCACGGAGAAGTGCCCGGAGCCTTCGGATACCAGCACCATGGCGTGGCTGCTCAGGGTCCGTCCGGAAAAGGAAGGCAAAGTCCCGCTTTGCTCACCTGCACCCAGGCAAGCCAAGCCCAGATTACGGAGGGGAGAGCCCGGATGGCGGTACGTTGACCAATCGTCCATGAACCTCAATGCTGCCCTTACCAGCACGTGGAAACAAGTCGCACAAAAGTCCAAGTCCCAGGACACGGGAGTCCATTCACTTCGTTGCACACCGCTGCCAGGCTGGACATCATGTTGACCTCGAATGGCTACGTCCTGGATGAATCGGTATCCCGCCTCGCGGAGCTTGAGCCTGTACCCCCTTCCGAGCGCCGGGATCGTGACGCATTGTGGGCAAGGCTCCGCCGCGACGGATACCTTTACCTGAAGGGGCAGCTTAATCCGGACCATCTGATGGATTTCCGTGAGTTCTACTTTGCTTCCCTCAGCGAAGCCAATGTGTACGCGACGGGTACGGATCCGCGGGAGGGCATTGCAGCGCCGGGTGCGGTTGACCGTGCTGCGTTGCGGCGGGGCCTCTTCGACCACATCGTTCCCGGGCGGGAGTACCAGGCGCTGTGCACTGCGGAAGGCATTGCCGGCTGGTTCGCTTGGTTCCTGGAAGATGATGTCCATTTGCACCGTCGGAAGATCATTCGCCACACCAAGCCCGGCGAAAGCGGGATCGGCACCGCCACGCAGGCCCACTACGATCTGGTCTATCTGCGCGAAGGCAGCGATCGTGTGCTTTCCATGTGGATTCCGCTAGGTGATTGCCCACGCGAGCGGGGAGGCCTGGCCTACCTGGAGGGCAGCCACCACTGGGTGATGGCCGAGGAGCGGGAGGGAACCCTGAAAATGCCCGCTGCCTCCATTACGGCTGACCTTCCGGGGCTGGCGGACGAACGCGATGCCCGCTGGCTCGTGACGGATTATGAGGTGGGCGATGTGGTGGTCCACTCGGCGCATATTGTGCACGCCGCATTGGATAACACCGACCGCAACGGCACCATGCGCCTGTCTACCGATATCCGCTACCAGCGGCTCAGCGAACCAATTGATTGGCGCTGGCAGGAGCATTGGAATTACGACGACGGGCTCTAACCCGCCGCCGCTCACGGGATCAGGCTGCGTCGATGGAAGCGGGGGAGTTGAGCTTCTTTCGGGTGGCATGTCCCTTGACGAAGAAGATGGCCAGCAATGCCAAAAGGATGTAGACCCAGTTGAAGATCCCGGCGAGGGAAATCAGGCCGGCCGCTCCGGCTGATTCGGTGGCAGCATCGATCCCACCTGTGGCCAGGAACGTGGTGGGATCCGTGGCGGCGTGCAGCAGGATCGCCCAGGTGATGCTGCCTGTGACCCGCATGGAGAGGTACATCATGGCACCAAATCCGAAGGTGTAGACCACGGTCACGGCGACAACCAGTGGCTCCATTGTGAGAATGTTTCCACTGTGCAGCAAGGCGAAATACGCGGTGGACAAAACGAAGACGAGCCGTTCACCGTAGCCACCGTTACGGAGCATGTTGACAACGATTCCTCGTGTGGCAAGTTCTTCGGTGAATCCCACGCATAGGCCGAAGAAGGCCATGACCAAGACAAGTCCCACCGAGTACGAGGACCAGTTGGTCGCTACCAGCCGCAGGACGATAGGGATGATGAGCAGGGGGATCACAACCCACATCCAAGCCTTCCCCCGGAGGGGCTGGGGGCCGAAAATCTCCTTGACCCAACCGAGCGAGCGTGCAAACAGGAGCAGCAATATTCCGGCGACCAGGATGGGCAGCGCCAGCGTAAGGAACGCGGTGAGCGGATCAGCCAACGGGTTTTCCAGGTTGATGAAGCCCCCGAACAGGGTGCCGATACCAAGGCCGATCAGTTCATAGACGCCCCAGTAGAGGGCAACGAACAGAAGTGCTTTCCACCACGTCCCACGGTTCCAAAAACGGATCCATCCAGAGTCACTTTCATGCATGCCCAGCACCTTCCTGCTTGTTCCCCCTTTAGGCCGGGGCCATCCTGATAAGCCTAGGTGATGCCGGGGTGTGAAAGGTGCGCCGCTGCGGTTTTTGCGGTGCGGGATTGATGTGGCTGCTGTTTCAGGAACGCTGTGGCATCTGCGCAGCTTCCTTCCACCACGTCATCGTTGCAGTTGCCGCTTCCATCAGGGGTGTCGGGGCCAGGCCCAGGAGCTTCTGGCTTTCCGAGGAATCCATCACGAACGGGCGTTCGAACTGGTACAGCAATTCGGCAATCTCGCGCACGTCCGTGGAGAAAACACCCGCCACCCGCAGCACCCATCCGGGCACTGCGCTCACCTTGGGCACAGCAACCCCTGCGGCCGATGCGTGTGCTGCGGCCATGTCTCCCTGGGTGACGGCTGCGCCTGTAGGGGCGTGCAGCACCGTGTTCCATAGTTTGGGCTTCTGCGCGGCCGCAATCATGGCTGCGGCGAGGTCCGGGACGTAGGTGAACGAGTGCGGCTGGCGTGTGCTTCCGATGAACTGCACTGCCTTGCCTGCCAGGATGGGCGCCACCATGCGCTCTCCGGCATGTGCCATCTTCACGCGTGGTCCGAAGAAGTCTCCGGCGACGACACTAACGGTGTCGGCGGCATGCGTTTTCCTCGCCGTCAGCAGCGCGGTCCGCACTCCGCGCTTGCCACCGGTAGCCGTACGTGGGCCGGCTTCGGTCATGACGTTGTCCGGCTCGCTGTACGAATAGAGGCTTTCGGGGAAGACGACGACGGCGCCCGCGGCTGCCGCTGCATCCATCACCACTTGCTCGGCTTGGGGGAGTTCGGCAGCCCAGGCGGAGGCGCGGTATGCGGATCCATGGATGCAATGGAAGACGGCGGTTGCTCCCTGAATCGCCTGATCCAGCTGCGAGGCGTCCGAGACGTCGGCCTGGACCCGTTCCACCAAGGGATGCTCCGGGCCGCTGCCGGACCGCGTCAAAACGCGCACCCGATGGCCTTGCCGGGCCAGTTGTTCCGCGACGGCGTAGCCAACGGGACCTGCTCCTGTGACGACGTACATAGTGTGCCTTCTTTCGGGTCTGTATCCGTGAAATCAAAAGCGAGAGCAGTGCTCTCTAAATCAGCATGAGGGTGAATGTCGACCATGTCAAGAGCGCTGCTCTCGTTTGTTGACAGCGCTCTCTGTTGTGGCAAGCTATTGGCATGACGTCCGCCGGCTCCAGTGCAACCAAGACCAAGGGAACAACGCCGCGGGAACGCGCCCGCACCCAGACAATCGCCGACATCATCCGCCTCGGCCGGGAGCACTTGGCTGTCCACGGTGCGGCTGCCCTGTCCCTGCGCGCCGTGGCGAGGGATCTCGGCGTCGTATCCTCGGCCGTATACCGCTACGTCGAGAACCGCGACGAACTCCTCACCCTCCTGCTCATCGATGCCTACAACGAGCTCGGCGACCACGTGGATGCGGCCGTCGGAGCCGTCCCGGAACAGGATTTCGCCGGGCAGTTCAGGGCCCTCGGCAATGCTGTCCGTGCGTGGGCCATCCGCGAGCCGGCCAGCTACGCCCTGTTGTTCGGAAGTCCCGTCCCCGGGTATCAAGCGCCGGGGGAGCGCACCACCGTCCCGGGAACCCGGGTCATTGTCCGCCTCGTCGGTATCTTCGATGCCGCCTACCGTGCGGGTGCGCTCAACGCCGAGGTGACCCCCGCCGTCGTGATTCCTCCGGCCTTGGCCGCAGACCTGGCGGCCATTCGCGCCGAGATGAATCTCGCGGCCCCCGACCCGTCGCTTGCGCGGGGTGTCCTGGCGTGGACGTCGGTGTTCGGGGCCATCAGCTTCGAGGTTTTTGGGCAGTATGGCGCCGGCACCTTCGCCGCCCGCGACGAACTGTTCGCGCATCAGCTCAGCGTGCTGCAGGGCGTCGTGGGGCTCCAAGGCTAGGCGCTAAAGTATTCAGATGGTTCGAGGGCTTGCAGACATCGGTGCGGAGGGCGTCCTGCTCGCCGGTGCAGGCCGCGCCATACTGCTGCAAATCGCCGACCCCAAAGTGGGCCATGGCGTGGCCGAGCACAGCAATTTCGCCGAGCGCCCCATGGACCGCCTCCGCGCGACCATGACTTACGTATATGCGGTGGTTTACGGCTCGGAGGAGCAACTCAAGGCCGTCCGCCGCGCCGTCAACCGTGCCCACGCGCCGGTCCGCCGCGAACCTGACGGCGACTCCAAGGGCTACAGTGCCTTCGATGCCGAATCCCAGCTGTGGGTGGTCGCGACCCTCTACGACACCGCCGTCACCGTCTATGAGCAGGTGCACGGAAGGCTCGACGGCGAGACCGCCGAACGTATTTACCGCGAGTATGCGCGGATCGGGACAGCCCTGCAGCTTCCGGCGGGCATGTGGCCGGCCGACCGTGACGCTTTCGCTGCCTATTGGGACGCCCACGTGCAAGGACTCCAGCCGGACGAGAAGGCGCTGGGGGTTGCGCGGGACCTGCTCCATCCAGCTGGTGGACCGCGGCTTGTGCGCCTGGCCATGCCGCTGGCGCGGTTCCTCACCGCAGGACTGCTGCCCGACCACCTGCGTGAAGGCTTCGGCTTTGAGTGGGGCCCGGGCCATGCGCGCCGCTTCGAACGGACCATGCGCCTGATGGGACGTGTTTATCCACGGCTGCCACAGCGGATCCGGCATTGGCCCCGCGATCACTACCTGGGCCAGCTGGTGGTGGACTCAAAGGTGCTGCATGCGTAACTCCACGTCGGTGGAAGAGTCCATCGATGCCCTTGCGCACCGTTACCTGGACCGCGTCCGGGGAAGTCGCCTGCAAGCCGGGCTCACCGAATTCGTGGTCTTCGGGCTGAAGCAGGCCTGGGCATGTGTTTTTGGGGCCGCACTGCTCGCCGTGATTATCGGGGCCCGCCTTTGGTATCCGGATAACGCAGGGCTTGCCCGTAACGATTTCCTGACCCTTGCCGCCGTCGTCATCCAAATTCTGATGATCTCCTTCAGGCTGGAGACGCTGCGGGAATTGCGGGTCATCCTGCTCTTCCACGTGGTGGGGACCGCGATGGAGTTGTTCAAGACGGACGTCGGATCCTGGGCGTACGAGGCGGAGGGGTTCCTTCGGGTTGGGGCAGTCCCCTTGTTCAGCGGGTTCATGTATGCGGCGGTCGGCTCCTACATGGTGCGTGTTTTCCGGCTGTTCGACCTCCGCTTCGACCGCTACCCGCGCCGTTGGATCACTGCCCTCGTGGCGGGTGCGATCTACGTCAATTTCTTCTCGCACCACTACATCTTCGACGCACGCTGGGTGCTGCTGGCCGCCGTCGTGCTGGTCTACGGGCGGTGCGTGATGCACTTCCGGGTGTTCCGGCGTCGTTTCCGCATGCCCATCCTGGTCTCGTTCCTGCTGGTGGCGCTGTTCATTTGGTTCGCGGAGAACATCGGCACTTGGTCCCGTGCGTGGCTGTATCCGAACCAACTGAACGGCTGGCAGGCCGTCTCCATCGACAAGCTGCTGGCGTGGTTCCTGCTGATGATCATCTCCGTGGTGCTGGTGGCGTGGGTGTACAAGCCGGAGCCGCTGGATGCCCTTGGCGCCGCTAAGGTCCCTAGGCTTCGCCGCGTAGCGCCTTGAGGGCCGCGCGGCGCGCGTGAAGCAGGGGCTCGACGTCGGGGACTCGCCTGAGGCTCATATTTTCAGGCGCGGGGGGCTTGCGTTGCGCATCCATCACGATCCCGAAGTCGCCGCGCGTACCCGCTGCGAGCCATGAGTTCGTTCCGCGCCAGAGGGTGAAGTCTATGGCTGCGCCGTCCACCGTGATCGTTATGCGCCTACTGGTGAGGGCGCTGAACGCCGCGTTCTGCCGCTGAAGTTCTTCGAAGTTGTGCGGAATTCCGGCCGAGGCGCGCCATCGGTTTCTGGCAGTCCCGCCGGGATCCTGGTTTGTTGTGATCACGTCAACCAGAGGGCCTGCGGGCGAGAAGGCATCGCCGTGCACCACGCTGCCCTCACTTCCGTCGTGTTGCCAGGATCCCAGCATTGAGGTCCCGTCCCAGCCTTTAAGCGTGAACAGCGGGAGCAGGTGTGCACCGTCCCGGATCTCCTGATCCATCCGGTCGTTCATCGCCCAGAACTCGTCCGGCGGCAGGTATCCCGTGAACTCCATCGCGCCAGTTTGCCAGTTCACCGTGGGCGAAACCAGCCCCTAACCCGCGTGATTCCGCCGTCTTTTAAATGGTCAAAGGCAAAGTTGAGCGCACTTGACTCAACTTTGGATTGACTTAATTCTGAGGCTGAGTACAGTTGAGTGCAGAACGCTCAACTAGCCGATTGTTGAGCAGGCTTCCGGCACGTAGACCGCCCAGCGGACCGCTGTCAGGTGCAATCTCCAACATCGGCCATTGAAAGGAAAACAAGATATGTCACGTGCAGTAGGTATCGACCTCGGAACCACCAACTCCGTGGTCTCTGTTCTCGAAGGTGGCGAGCCCACCGTCATCGCCAACGCAGAAGGCGGCCGCACCACGCCGTCGGTCGTTGCGTTCTCCAAGTCCGGCGAAGTCCTGGTCGGCGAAATCGCCAAGCGCCAGGCCGTCAACAACATCGACCGCACCATCGCTTCCGTCAAGCGCCACATGGGCACAGACTGGAACGTCGCCATCGATGACAAGAAGTACACGCCGCAGGAAATCTCCGCGCGTATCCTCATGAAGCTCAAGAACGACGCCGAGAGCTACTTGGGCGAAAAGGTCACCGACGCTGTGATCACCGTTCCGGCCTACTTCAACGACGCCGAGCGCCAGTCCACCAAGGAAGCCGGCGAAATCGCAGGCCTCAACGTCCTCCGCATCGTCAACGAGCCCACCGCAGCGGCACTGGCCTACGGCCTGGACAAGGGCAAGGAAGACGAACTCATCCTGGTCTTCGACCTCGGTGGCGGAACCTTCGACGTCTCCCTCCTCGAGGTTGGCAAGGACGAAGACAACTTCTCCACCATCCAGGTCCGCGCAACCGCCGGTGACAACCGCCTCGGTGGCGACGACTGGGACAACCGCGTCGTCGAGTGGCTCCTGAGCCAGCTCAAGGTCAAGGGCATCGACCTCTCCAAGGACAAGATCGCCCTCCAGCGTTTGCGTGAAGCTGCAGAGCAGGCCAAGAAGGAACTGTCCTCCTCCACCAGCACCAACATCTCCCTCCAGTACCTCTCCGTCACCCCCGACGGCCCGGTCCACCTGGACGAGCAGCTGACCCGTGCCAAGTTCCAGGACCTCACCAAGGACCTGCTGGACCGCACCAAGAAGCCGTTCCAGGACGTCATCGCAGAAGCTGGCATCAAGGTTGCCGACATCGACCACATCGTCCTCGTCGGTGGCTCCACCCGTATGCCTGCGGTCTCCGAGCTCGTCAAGGAACTCGCCGGTGGCAAGGAGCCCAACAAGGGCGTCAACCCGGACGAAGTTGTGGCCGTGGGCGCCGCACTCCAGGCCGGTGTCCTGAAGGGCGAGCGCAAGGACGTCCTCCTCATCGACGTCACCCCGCTGTCCCTCGGCATCGAAACCAAGGGTGGCGTCATGACGCACCTCATCGAGCGCAACACCGCTATCCCCACCAAGCGTTCCGAGACCTTCACCACCGCTGACGACAACCAGCCGTCCGTGGCTATCCAGGTCTTCCAGGGCGAGCGTGAGTTCACCCGCGACAACAAGCCGCTGGGCACGTTCGAACTGACCGGCATCGCCCCGGCACCGCGTGGTGTTCCGCAGGTCGAGGTCACCTTCGACATCGACGCCAACGGCATCGTCCACGTGTCCGCCAAGGACAAGGGCACCGGTACGGAACAGTCCATGACCATCACCGGTGGCACGGCGCTCTCCAAGGACGACATTGACCGCATGGTCCGTGAAGCCGAAGAGCACGCCGCTGAGGACAAGGCCCGCCGCGAAGCTACGGACACCCGTAACTCCGCTGAGCAGCTCGCCTACTCCGTCGAGAAGCTGATCGCCGACAACGACGACAAGCTGCCCGAGGAAGTCAAGACCGAGGTCAAGGCCGACGTCGACGCCCTCAAGTCCGCGCTGGAAGGCACCGACGACGCCGCCGTGAAGACTGCGTTCGAGAAGCTCCAGGCTTCCCAGACCAAGCTCGGCGAAGCCATCTACTCGCAGGCCGCCGCAGCTGACGCTCCGGGTGCCGGTGCAGAAGGTGCTCCCGCCGGTGAAAAGGCTGCGGACGATGAAGACATCGTCGACGCCGAAATCATCGACGAAGACGAAGCGAAGAAGTAGCCATGCCTCACCACGGCAACGAAGCAGAGCACTCTGAAGGCAACGAGCCGCGCAAGCCCGTGATTCGGGACAACCGCAAGGTCGACCCGGAGACCGGCGCAGCCCGTCACCCTGAAAGCGATGCTGAGGCTCCCACCGAAGGCAACGCCGCTCCCACGGACGGCGACGCCCTCTCCCAGGCTGAGGAAATCCTCAACGGGGTAGAGGTGCCGGCTGAAGAGTCGGTAGCCTCCGGTGCCGCGGCTGAAGCCCAGGCAGCGGAGCTCCGCAACGACCTCCTCCGCCTTCAGGCCGAGTACGTCAACTACCGCAAGCGCGTCGAACGCGACCGTGCCGTAGCAGGAGAGATGGCCGTCATCGGCGTCCTCAACTCCCTGCTCCCGGTACTGGACGACGTCGACGCCGCACGCCAGCACGGTGACCTCGAAGGCGGCCCCTTCGCCGCCATCGCCACCAAGCTGGAGAACGCGTTGAAGACGTACGGACTGGAACGCATCGCGGACACGGGCGTCGAATTCGACCCCACCATCCACGAGGCACTCATCCAGCAGCCCGGCGAGGACATCGAGGTTGACACGGTCAGCCAGGTGCTGCGCTCCGGATACCGCTCCGGTGAGCGGGTCCTGCGTGCAGCCCAGGTCATCGTGGCTGTCCCGGCGTAGGTTCCACCGCGAAGCGAGACAAGGGGCCCCGCCCCTACGCGTGGCGGCTTTAGTCCTACGGACTTAGCCGCCACGCTCCGGTAGGCCCGAAGCCACTCCCGGGCCCCTTGTCCCGCTCCGCTCCGGCGGTCGGCTCGCCTAAGGTGGGTGGACGCAGGTGCTTATTTATTGATTTGAAAGGAAACGCTCTTGGCCAGCCAGGACTGGGTTGAAAAGGATTTTTACGCGATCCTTGGTATCGCCAAGGACGCGTCCGACGCGGATATTAAGAAGGCTTACCGCAAGCTCGCCCGGCAGTACCACCCGGATACCAACGCTGGGGATGCTGCCGCGGAGAAGAAGTTCAAGGACATTTCCGAGGCTTACTCGGTGTTGTCGAGTCCTGAGGACCGGCAGCAATATGACGCCATCCGTGCCATGGGTGGTGCCCGGTTTGCTCCGGGTGCTGGCGCTGGACGTGGTGGTGCTGGAGCCAACGGTGGGTTTGAGGACCTGTTCGGTGGCTTGTTTGGTGGCGGGCCCGGGGCGCGTCAGCCTGCAGGCGGCGGTATCCCTCCGGAGTTCGCTGACCTGTTTGGTGGCGGCTTTGGCGGTGGCAACCAGACCGGGTTCCAACGGGCTCCGCAGAAGGGCTCGGACCGGACCGCGACGACGTCCATCTCGTTTGCCGGTTCCATCAAGGGCACCACCGTGAGCCTGCGAGAAAGCAATGGCAACGTCATCGACGTCAAGATCCCCGCCGGCATCAAGGACGGGCAGAAAGTCCGTCAGCGCGGCAAGGGCAATGTTGGCCCGGCCGGAAACGGCGACCTCATCATCACGGTGAACGTGAAGCCGCACGACTTCTTCCACCGCGACGGCGACAACATCCGCATCCACGTGCCGGTCACGTTCGCGGAGGCGGCGCTTGGCGCCACCATTGAGGTTCCAACGCTCGACGGCGACACCGTCAAGGTGCGCGTCCCGGCCGGAACACCGTCGGGTCGCACCCTCCGGGTCAAGGGCCGCGGCGTGAAAACGTCCAAGTCGACCGGCGACCTGTTGGTGACTATCGACGTCGCGGTTCCCCAGAACCTGAGCAAGGAAGCGGAGGAAGCCGTGAAGGCCTTCGCTGCTGCCACCACTGACGCCAACCCGCGTCACGACCTGGCCGCGAAGGCCCGGTTGTAAGGAGGCGGTCATGGGCATCGACGTCAACCAGCCGATCTTTGTCATCTCCGTAGCCGCGGAGCTTGCCGACATGCATCCGCAGACGTTGCGCCAGTACGACCGCTTGGGCATCGTCTCGCCCAGCCGTGCGCCCGGCAAGTCCCGCCGCTACTCGCAGAACGACGTCAACAAGCTGCGGGAGGTCCAGCGCCTCTCGCAGTCAGGCGTCTCCCTTGAGGGCATCAAGCGAATCCTTGACCTCGAAAACCAGGTCGCCGCGCTCCAGTACCGGGTGGCTGAGCTGACGGAAGAACTGACCCGCCGCCGCACACCGGCCGGCGCGCGCATCTTTGCTGCAGGCGCGGCCGGCGACGTCGTCAGCCTGGCACGCGGGCAGCGGCCCCGGGCGAGGTCGCAGGCTGTTGTGGTGTGGAGGCCCCGCGGGGATTAATTCCTCGAGCTAGGCCCGGCTGCGGTCCCAACTCACCACCACGCGGGCAGCTCCCCCCTCGGTGCGCTCCACGTTGACCACGATCTGCGAGTCCGTTGCACCCATATCCCGGATCTGCTGCTTGTAATTCTCGAGGTGCTCCTGCAACGACTCTTCGGTCCACTCGCCGGGACGCATCCTCGTGGAAATCTCCACTGGTTCCTCCCGGACAAGAATCTCGTCGGGCTGTTCGGCCGCTGAGGGTTCCGGCGTCGGGGAAGCCTGCGGCGCCAGCATCCGGAAGGCGAACGCGCCGCCGGCTATGCCAGCCGCCAAACCCGCTGCGATGAGCCAGATGGCGCGTCCTGGTCCGCGCCGTTTGGAACTGGTTCCGATCAGGTTTGCTGCCTTTTTGGAGCTTCGTCGTGCCATGGGGAGTTCAACTTTCCAGTCGGCGTTAGGTGGTCCGTGCATCTGCGGGCCGCAACCCGCCCCTCCATCGTAAGCATCCTTAGAACCCTTGGTAAGCCGCGCGCCGCGTCCGCCGAAACCGCCTAGCCATCCAGCGCCGGTTGTACCTGTGGCTAGATGGGTGAAACGGGAAGATAATGAAGGCATGGCACGGCAAGCAGCGCTCGTGCTGATGACCTGAGCATCGTGAGGATGATTCCGGTGTCGTTGTCCGAAGAAGAACGCAGGAGCTTGGAAGAGCTGGAGCAGGAACTCGCGTCAACGGATCCCGGGCTCGCCTCTGAACTGAAGACTGGCCGCCCACGCGGAGCAACGGCCCGCACAATTCTTGGCGGCCTGGCTGTTCTGTCCGGCTTCGTCATGGTGATCGCCGGGATTATCACCCAGTTGGTAGTCCTGGGTGTCGTGGGTTTCCTGCTGGCCAGCGCCGGGGCCTACTGGATTCTTGCCGGGTCTTCGCTCCGGGTGCGGATCGGATGGCGCCGGATCGGACGGCACGACGGCGAACCGGCACCTTAATGGGAATACGGCACCGCGGGCGCGGCCCCCGACGCCGGTGAGACGGACGCTTCTTAGGGAACCGGGGGTACGGGAGGCTGGATCGGAGTCTCCGGCTGCTTCACGGGTTCCGGCTCGCCCGGGGGCATCATCATGCGCCACGCCAGGACTGCGCCCGCGCCAACCACTGCCCCAACGAGGAGCCCGACAAGCCACCCGGACAGGCGTGGAGCACGCTGTGGGCTCTTGCGCTTCAGGGCCTGGGTGGTCCTCTTGACAGCGCTGGCAGCGGTCCGTTGGGCGTCCTTGGCCGCTTTCTTGTTGCCGGTCAGCGTGAGCATGACACCGTGAACCACGGCCGGGACGTCAGCGTGATCGATCCGGGTCAACGCCCACTTCACCACCGCATCAGCCTGGGACGATGTGCCGTCCGCCGCATGCGTCACCCACTCCCGTGCAAGATCCTGCACGGCGGGAATGATGTTCTGTGGTTTGTACATGGTGCACCCCTATCGGAGTAGATGGCCCCGTTTGCCAGCCTACGCCGGAGCCCCTGCGACCAACAGGGCGCCCCGGCGTCGGAGGGTCAGTCGCGGACCACTGCCGCCAACTCCACCGAATTCTCCAGGCCGGCCCACTGGCCATTGAGGGTCAACTGGTTGTGGAGCTCAGGGGCTGCCGCAGTGCTGGCAGAAGCGTCCGCGGCCACATCCAGGACCCGCGCCACTTTCAACCGCAGCTCGCCCGCGTCGATGATCGTCACGCCGCTGCCCGATACCGGCGCCGAGGCACTCAAGGTGGGAACACCGCCGTCGAGCTTTCCGCTGCCTTTCACCGTGACCGTACTGGGCCGCGGTTCCGGCTCGCCGTCGACGATCAGTTCCGCCTCTTCCTGGCCGGTCAAGATGGCTGTAGCGAGGGCTTTGACGTAAATGGGGTCGGCGCAGGCGTCGTAGACATAGCGCTTGCCCAGGACCGAGTGATCCATGGTGCCTATAAGCCAGTCCTCGGCACCGGCCAGCTCGAAGCCGCGGTAGCTGAGGGGAACCTGGTAGATGCGCTCGCCGGCGGTGACGACGTGGGTCTCGATACCCACTTCTCCAGCGGGATCGTCAAAACGGTAGGCGCCGATGAGTTCCGGGGTGCCGTCCTGGATGAACCAGGGTTGCTTCGGCAAGTAGTCAGCGATGAGTTCGAGCTTGGACGGGGACAGGGTTGCCTTGTGAATGATCGCCATGGACTCCAGCCTAGGGCAGGGTGCCGCGGTCCCGAAGACGGGCACCCTGCCACCAGCTAGCGTGAAGGTACCCCCTCCACGAAAGTCGCCACAACGGACGTCCTGGCTAGCTCTTCAGGCGTGACCAGCAGTGGATCCTGCTCGAAAACCGTGAGGTCGGCCAACTTCCCAACGCTGATGGTGCCCGTTTCCGCAGCCAGGCCGGCAGCGGCTGCGGCGTCACCCAAGCCGTGGACATTGGCCGTGCCGACGCGCTGGTGTGTGGTGCTTACGGGAAGGCTGCCACGGAACTTTTGGACGCCATCATCCAGGATCCTGACGCCCCGCCTGTTCATCGTTGGTTCGAAGGGGCCAGCGTGCACCTGGCGCGCTGAGCGAAGCCCGGCACCGCTTACTGGGCGGGATTGGCGACGAGGGATCCTGGAACCGCCCCCACCATTCCCTCCACCGCGCGGGCGAGGTGGCTGCCGCGGTCGTTGACGCCGTCCCAGCGGACCAGGGCCTGCGCGTTCAGGCCATCCACCATGCCGAGGATCTGCCAGGCTACGGCGGCGGCATCGGAAACGTTGAATGCTCCGGTCGCGTTCCCGTCTTCCACGACTCCCTGGAAGACCTTTTGCCAGGCGTCCATTTGTTCGCGGACGGACGCGGCCAGGGCTTCGTTGCGGCGTCCCAGCGTCCACGCTTCAACCCAAATGGCCGTGACGTCCAGCCTGCTGTTGTCCAGGAGCGTGTCCACCAGCAAGCTGAGCCGCTCGGACGGGCCGGGGAGCTGACTCAACAAGCCTGCGATTTCCTGTGTTTCCGCGGCCACGATGGTGGCGAACGTGCTGGAGACGAGCGCTTCCATGTTGGGCTGATAGTGCGCCACCAAGCCTGAAGCGACCCCCACCCGGGCGGCTACATTGCGCAGCGTCAGGGCTGTGAGACCCGTCTCGAGTGCGATCCCGCGGGCGGCTTCAGTGATTTCTGCGGCGCGTTCTGCCGGTGACTTCCGGACCGCGCGCTTCTGTGGAGTGCTTGACATCAAGGACCAGTCTAGATTACCTTTTCAGCATTGTTGATCGTGTGATCAACAAGAGAATTGCACTAAGGACGAAGGAGTCACCCATGGCTTGGAGAATGCCGGCCGAAACCGCACCGCATGAACGCACCTGGATGGCGTTTCCCCGCACCGGCCTGACCCTTGGCGACGACGCCGCCTCGGCCGAAGAGGCCTACGAGGCCTGGACCGCCGTCGCCCATGCCGTGGCCGAATTCGAACCTGTCACCATGGTGGTGGACCCGAGCGAGCGCGAGCGCGCTGCCCGCATGCTGGGCAACGGAATCGAACAGGTTGAGGCGCCGTTGGATGAGTTCTGGATGCGCGACGTCGGACCCACCTTTGTGCTGGACGACGAACGTCCCGGCGTGCTCGGCGCTGTGGACTGGATCTTCAACGGGTGGGGTGCCCCGGCGTGGTCTGAATGGCAGAAGAGCGCCGGAATGGCCCGCTTCGTCGCGGAGCAGTCGGGCGCCGAACTGGTCAGCTCGCTGCTGGTCAACGAGGGCGGCGCCATCCACGTGGACGGCGAAGGAACTGTGCTGATCACCGAAACGGTCCAGCTGGATCCGGGCCGGAATCCCTATGCCGACAAAGCGGCGGTCGAAGCCGAACTGGCCCGCACCATCGGAGCCACCAAGGTCATTTGGGTACCCCGGGGACTGACCCGCGACTATGAGGACCTGGGCACGCGCGGTCACATCGACATGGTGGCCACCCTCCCCACTCCCGGCCGTATCCTGCTGCACTCCCAGACCAACCCGGAGCACCCGGACTACGAGGTCAGCCGCACGCTCCAGGCATTCCTGGAAACCCAGACAGATGCGGCGGACAAGCCGTTCGAGATTGTGCCGCTGCCGGCTCCGGAAACGCTGCGCGACGACGACGGCTTTGTGGACTGGAGCTACGTCAACCACTTGGTGGTCAATGGCGGCGTGATCGCCTGCGGCTATGGAGAAGAACGTGCTGATTCCCTTGCGGCGGAAATTTTGGCTGAGGCTTACCCTGGCCGCCGGGTGGTCACTGTGGACGCCCGGCCCATCCTGGCCCGCGGTGGCGGTATCCACTGCATCACCCAGCAGCAGCCGCGTCTCAGCGGAGCGCCGTTCACCGGAGGTGCAGCGTAATGGCCCGCTTCGACGTCGTTGAGGCATCCATCGCGCAACTGCGCGGGGCACTTGAGTCGGGCGAGGTGACCAGCGAGGAACTGACCCAGGCGTACCTTGACCGCATCGAGGCCTTCGACCGCAACGGCATCAAGCTCAACTCAATGGTGGTCATGAACCCCGATGCGATGGCGGATGCGCGGGCCTCGGACGAACGCCGGGCCCAGGGCGCTGTGAGGGGTCCCTTGGACGGCATCCCGTACACGGCCAAGGACAGTTACCTGGCCAAGGGACTCACTGCCGCGGCAGGTTCGCCCGCTTTTGAGCATCTGGTGGCGCAGCGTGATGCGTTCACCATCGAGCGGCTCCGCGATGCCGGGGCGGTGCTGATTGGCCTGACCAACATGCCGCCCATGGCCAACGGTGGCATGCAGCGTGGTGTGTACGGGCGCGCCGAGAGCCCCTATAACGCAGACTTCCTGACGGCGGCTTTCGGGTCCGGCTCCTCCAACGGTTCCGGCACCGCGACAGCGGCCAGCTTCGGAGCCTTCGGCCTTGGTGAGGAGACATGGTCAAGTGGCCGCGCACCGGCGTCGAACAATGCTTTGTGCGCTTACACGCCCTCGCGCGGCGTCATCTCGGTGCGCGGAAACTGGCCGCTGGTTCCCACCATGGACGTCGTGGTGCCGCACACGCGCACGATGGCCGACATGCTGGAACTGCTGGACGTGATCGTGGCCGACGACGCAGAGACGCGCGGCGACTTCTGGCGGGCGCAGCCTTGGGTTCAGCTCCCGAAGTCGTCCGAGGTCCGACCGGAGTCGTATGTTGCGCTGTCTCCGGAAACGGTCGACGGCGGAGGGCTGGCTATGCGGGGCAAGCGCTTCGGTGTGCCGCGCATGTATATCAACGCAGACCCGGACGCCGGGACCAGCGAGCAGCCGGGGATCGGCGGGCCCACCGGGCAACGCATTGAGACGCGGGCTTCGGTGATAGCCCTGTGGGAGGCCGCGAAGGGCGACCTTGAAGCTGCCGGGGCTGAAGTTGTGCTGGTGGACTTCCCTGTGGTCTCCAACTATGAAGGCGACCGACCCGGCGCGCCCACCATCGCCACCCGCGGCCTGGTCAGCTCCGAGTACCTCAAGCGTGAGATCGAGGACCTGTCGGCCTGGGCATGGGACGACTTTCTGCAGGCCAACGGTGATCCCTCCCTTAACCGGCTGGCCGATGTGGACGGCGCAAGGATCTTCCCGCACCCGAAGGGCGCGCTGGCGGACCGTTACACCGGATTCGACGACCATATTTCCGGCTATCCCCGGCAGGTCCGTGAGTACGGTGTCTCCCGATTCACCGAGATCCCCGAGCTGGAAGGCGGAGTGCGCGGCCTGGAGGAGACCCGGCGCGTTGACCTGGAGGACTGGATGGACGGGCTCGGACTGGACGCGGTCCTGTTCCCGGCAGCGGCCGACGTCGGACCTGCCGACATGGACGTCAACCCGGCCTCCGCGGACCTTGGTTGGCGCAACGGTGTGTGGGTGGCCAACGGTAACCTCGCCCCGAGGCACTTGGGCATCCCGACGGTCACCGTGCCGATGGGAACGATGGCGGATATCGGCATGCCCGTGGGCCTCACTTTCGCAGGCCGCGCCTACGACGACACGGCACTGCTGACGCTGGCTGCCGCCTTCGAAGCAACGGGTTCGCGGCGCACGGCTCCGCCCCGGACGCCGGCGCTGTAAAGGGATTCGACGGCGGATTCGATGGCGGGCAAGCCGGACCTAATGCGTTGCTGGGCCCCGGCTCTGATTACAATCAAAGGGACGTCGACCACTGAGGGAATCATGAAGAAACTCACCACTGTCCTGATCGCCGCCGGGCTCATCGCCTCGGCATCCGCTTGTTCCGCCCAGCAGCAGCTGACCACCGCGGAAACCTGTGACCGCGTTGGCGTCGCCGCAGCCGGCATTCCCCAGAACGCGAGCAAGACCGCCACCATCCGCGTGGCCAACGCAATCCGGCCTATCGAACCCGTGGCTTCCACCGACATGAAGCCGGTTGTCACGGCCATCCTGGAGTTCCTGGATGAGCAGGCCAAGGAAACCCCGGATGAAGCAAAGCTGGGCGAGCTCGGCGCTGCCTATCAGGAAGCAGGCACCAAGTACGGCGAGCTCTGCCGCGGCTAATGACGCCCGCGCGCTGAACACGCAGTCGCTGAACTCGCAGAAGGGACCGGTTGAAGAACCGGTCCCTTTTCGCGTCCCCCGATCGACCCTCTCTCACCGTTGGGCCGTTTATGCCGGGCCCTCTCTCCCTTCTTTCAAGCAAGTGATAGAGGGTTTGGGGGATGGGCGCTGGAGGTGAGAGACGGTCCGCGCCAAAAGCCCACTAGGTGAGAGAGGGCTACTTTTCGTCGGGGCCCAGGTCAGGCTCGACGGCGAAACTTACCTCGCGTGTCGCGCTTCCATGCAGTTCCAGGATGGCGAGCTCGTTGGCGCCTTTGCGGATCAGGGGACCGGGAACGTACAGCGTGCGCTGTGGTCCGCGGCTCCAGTAACGGCCCAGGTTGAAGCCGTTGATGAAGGCATTTCCCTTGGTCCAGCCGTCCAAACGAATGAATCTATCCCCGGGGCCATCGGCGTCGAAGGTCGCGAACGAAAGCGACGGACCAGCTACGCCGGCGGAGACGACACCGGGCGGCAGGTCAGCCGCTGCTGATCGGAACGCATCAAGCGAAGCCAGGTCAACAGCGCCGACCACCCAGTCCAGTACCTCCACGCCGTTCAGCAGCGCGGGCCCCATCAACCCCTTGGCCTCGCCGATCCTCTGCCCGTAGTTCACCCGGCCTTGATCCTCCAAGAGAACCTGCAAGCGGCCACCAGCGGGGATGGCAACAGAGAGCTCACCCAATTCCCGGCTCAGGACACCGACGGGCACGCCATCCAGGAAGAACTGTGCCCTGTCACGAACCTCGGAGAATGACAGGACACCGCCAGACGGAAGCGAGGCCTCATAGAGGTAGAAGCCCCGGTACTGGCCAGTGATTTCCACAGGTGAAACGGAGCCAGGAACCAGCTGCGTGGCAACCGGAACATCCAGCAAGGATACGGATTCGGAGACAGTGAGCGACGAAGCGGGAACAGGAACCCTCACGGCGGGCACCTCAGAAGGAACCGGGAAGTGCTTGGCGATCACGTCCCGGAACGCGAAGTACTTGGCCGTCGGGTGCCCGTCCTCAGAGAGGGGAGCGTCATAGTCATAGGACGTGATGGTGGGCTCGTAAATGCCCTTGTCGTTAGCGCCGTTGGTGAAGCCGAAGTTCGTCCCGCCGTGGAACATGTAGATGTTCACTGAAGCCCCGGCAGTGAGCAAGGCATCCAGTTCGGCGGCGGAAGCAGCGGCGTCGGTGGTGTGGTGGTGCGTTCCCCAGTTGTCGAACCAGCCGTTCCAGAACTCGGCGCACATCAGCGGTCCCGTGGGCTGCCGCTCCCGCAAAAACCCAAGCCGCTCAAGGGAACGTGAACCAAACGTCCCGGTCTTATGCAGTTCGGGCAATGAACCGTCCTCGATCATGGTCCCGAACGGCTGGTCGCAGGTGAACAGCGGAACATCAACACCCGAGCGCTTGGACAGGTCCACCAGATGCTGCAGGTACTCCTTGTCGTTCCCGTAGGCGCCGTACTCGTTCTCAATCTGGAACATGATCACCGGACCGCCCTGCGTGATCTGCCGGGGCACCACCAAAGCCAGCACGGACTCCATGTAGGAAGAGACAGCCGCCAAGTAGCCGGGTTCGCTGCTGCGGACGCCCACGGTGGGGTCGGTGAACAGCCACGCGGGCAACCCTCCGTTGTCCCACTCGGCGCAAATGTAGGGGCCGGGCCGGACAATGGCGTGCATCCCTGAAGCGGCCACCAGGTCCAGGAAGCGCCCAAGATCCAGCCCGCCGTCGGCCAAAAAGACACCCGGCTCGGGCGAGTGCTCATTCCACGGCACATACGTCTCGATGGTGTTCAACCCCATCAGCCGGGCCTTATGGATCCGGTCGGCCCACAGGTCGGGGTGAACCCGGAAGTAGTGGATGGCTCCGGAGAGGATGCGGAACGGTTGATCGTCCAGGAGGAAGTCCTGATCGCCGATTGCGAAGTTGCTCAAGAAAGGTCCTAACAGGGTCTACGCGGAACGCAGCACGGCGTGGAAAGCGTACGAGGCATTGCTCCAGGTCACGAACAGCAGCGGGGCCGGCGCCAACGCGATACCCAACACCGGCTGCATCACGGCGGCGGACACGATGATCCCCAGCAGGACCAGCATGGCCAGGCTGAGGTACCAGCGCTGCGCCACCAGATAAAGCGAAGCCTTGAGGACGCTTTTCAGCTTCGCCTCAGGCAGAAGTACGACGCCGGCAATCGCCGTGACGGTAAGGCTCACCGTCACGGCGGCTGCTACGACAATCAGCGGCACCAGCAGGGCGGCGCCTGGAATGGTCTGGACATTGTTCTGGAGGACGGCAAGGTCCACGCCAAGGAACATCAGCAGGGCCACGGCACCCACGCCGAGCAGTGCGGCTTTCGCGAAACTGCGCTTGTATCCCCGAAGGAAAGCCGCCACCGGCTTGACCGCGCCGCCGTCGTCGTTCAATGCCTTGAACGCGGCGAAGATGCCGGCGAGCGACGGTGCGATGGTGACCGAGAGGGCCAGGAAGAACGGCCACGCAGCGGCGGGGTCGGCCACCAGGGAGAGGCTGAGGACCAGCGGCGCGTTGGCCACGGCGAGCAGTGCGTTGCCGGCCAGGAAGGTGTAAATGAACCCGAAAATGCTCCCGAAGGTTTCAAATCCTGGCCCGGCCCATCGCCGCGGTTTAGCGCTCACACTACTCATCCTTTCATTCCGCTCGTCGCGATGCCTTGGATGAAGTAACGCTGGCCGATGAGGAAGATGATGAGGATCGGGATCACGGAGATCACGGAGCCGGTCATGATCATGGCGTACTCAGCGTCGAACTGGCCCACGAAGGACCGCAGGCCCAGTTGGACGGTCCAGAGGCGGTTGGACGTGAGGTAGATGAACGGACCCATGTAGTCGTTCCACGTGTTCACGAACGTGAGCAACGCCAGGCTGGCGAGGGCGGGCTTGGACAGTGGCAGGATGACGCGTGCCCAGATGCCGTATTCGCTCAGGCCATCGATGCGGGCCGCTTCGCAGAGTTCGTCCGGGATGGTCATGTAGTACTGGCGCATCAGGAACACGCCGAAGGCACCGAATGCCTGCAGGAGAATCAACGCGTTGAAGCTGTTGGTGAGGCCAAGGTTCTGCATCATGATGTACTGCGGCACCATGTAGGCCTGCCACGGAACAGCAATGGTGCCGATGTAGGCCAGGAACAGGACATCGCGGCCCGGGAAGCGGACCTTCGAGAAGCCGTAGGCGGCCAGCGAGCCCGTGAGGACCTGCAGGCAGGTGATGATTACGGCAAGGTACAACGAATTCTGCAGGTAGCCCATCATGGGGATGCGGGTCCAGATGTCCGTGTAGTTGCTCCACACGAACTCCTGCGGAATCCACTGGATGGGAACGGTAAGGACTTGGTTGTTCTCCTTCAACGACGAGGAAAGCATCCAGATGAACGGCACCATGAGCGCGGCCACCAGGACCACCAGCACGCCATAGATCACGATGTTCGCGGTCCGCTTCTTCTGCTCGCGCGGGGAGCGTTTGCGGTCGGTTCGACGGCGGTCTTCCGCAGTAGGTGCCCCGTCCGGGAACGCTGCTGCGTCCGTCACGTGAGTGGCTTTGAGGTCTTCGGCCATGTTGGTCATCAGCGTTCCCTCCGCTGTTGGATCTTGAACTGCAGGACGGTAACCGTCAGCACGATGATGAACAGGACCAGCGAAATGGCCGAGGAGTAGCCGAACTTACCTTCGCCGATGCCCTCCTGGTAGATCAGCTGGGACAGCACTGTGGTGGAACGTCCGGGGCCACCGTTGGTCATGACCACGATCAGGTCGAACACCTTGAAGCTGGAGACCGTCAGCATGACCACCACAAAGAACGTGGTGGGACGCAGCGATGGGATGGTGACGTTCCAGAAACGCTGCCAAGCACTGGCGCCGTCAACTTCGGCGGCTTCGTACAGCTCGGTGGGGATCGCCTGCAGGCCGGCCAAGTACAGGACCATGTAGTAGCCCATGTCCCGCCACACGCTGGTGATGATGACAGCCGGCATGGCCCAGTCGGAACTGGACGTCCAGCCCGGCGGGTTGGCGATACCGATGGCGCCGAGGAACTGGTTGATGGGGCCGCTGTCGGGGCTGAACAGCATGTTCCAGACGACGGCGACAGCCACCAAGGAGGTGATGTAGGGGAAGAAGATGGCTACCCGGAAGAAACCGATGCCCTTGAGCTTGCGGTTCAGCAGCATCGCCAGGATGAGCGCGAGTGCCATGGTGAGCGGGACGTGGCCCAAGGCGTAGACCAAGGTGTTCCGCAGCGCGATCCAGAAGGAGTCGGACGCGAACATCCGCTCGAAGTTGGCCAGGCCAACCCACTTGGGAGCGCTGAACGAGGTCCATTCCATGAAGGAGAGCGCGAAAGCGGCCACGACTGGAATGAGGGTGAAGGCCAGGAAGCCAAGGAAGTTCGGAAGGATGAACGTCCAGCCGATCAGCGTGTTACGCCTGGCTTGCTTCCTGTTGCCGCGGCTGTGCACGGGGGCAGGCGCCTGGGTGATTGTTTCTGTAGTCATGATGACCGCTCCCCGGGACGGGGGCGTTCCTCCATTTCAGGATCCGGAGAATTCGGGTCCAGTTCCGGTGCGGCGTCCAGGGACGCAGCACCGGAACCAGATGCTTGCCTGGCCTTACTTGCCCAGGACTTCGCTGGTGACGCGCTTGCCCATCTCTGCGATGCCATCAGTGACGGAGCGCTCGCCGACCATGATGAGGTCGTGCTCCTGGTTGAGGATCTTGTCCGTAGCGGCAGACTTGTCGCTGACGGGCATTTCCAGGGCGGTCTGATCCGGGGCGAAAGCCTTCTTGGAGAGCTCGTCGGTAGGCAGGCCGTCCAGCTTGAAGTACTCGGCGGTGACTGACTCGTTTTGCAGGGCAGGGACGACACCGATCTTGGAGATGGCCTTGGCGCCCTCTTCACCGGCAGCCCACTCGATGAACTTCTTGGCCTCATCGGAGTGGGTGGCGTTCTTGTTCACGGCGAAGGCCGTGGGCGAACCGAACGTGGTGACCTTGCCGTCGTCGTTCTTCTGCGGCAGTGGAGCCAGGCCCCAGTTGACGTTGGTCTTGCCGTCCTTCTTGGCCTGCAGGATGCCTGCCGTGTACCAGGTGCCCATGGGCATCATGGCAGCCTGGCCGGTCTCGAACATGGTGCGGTAGCTGGTCTTCTGGCTCTTGGCGGTGCCGAAGTCCAGGGTGGTGCCGGACTTCTGGAGGTCCAAGGCGGTGTTGTACTGGTCCGCCATGAAGCCGTAGTCGCCGCTGTTCTGGTCAGCACCGTTCTGGGCCGCTGCGATGGCCTGGACCACGGAACGCCAGATGTGGTGGTAGGTGCCGTAGACCTTCTTGCCTTCAGCTTCGGTGGTGAGTTTCTTGGCGATCTCCGTGTACTTCTCCCACGTCAGGTCCTTGGGCTCTTCGATACCGGCGGCCTTGAACAGGTCCTTGTTGTAGTACAGGAGCCAGAAGTCCTGGCGGTAGGGAGCCGCGAAGTATTTGCCGTCCATGTCGAAGGCGTCCAGGCCGGCGAGGTTGTCCTTGCCCACCTTGTCCACCACGCTGTTGATCTCCTGAAGCTGGCCGTTATTGGCGTAGCGGGAGTAGTCGATCACGTTCTTCATGGTGAGGACGTCAGTGGTGTCGCCACCGGCAAGCATGGTGGTCACCTTCTGCGGGTAGTCATCAGCCAGGATGTCCACGGGTTCAATGTCCACGGTGGGGTTGGCGGCCTCGTAGCCGTCGAAGAGGGCCTTGAACTCGGGGGTGCCCTCGTAGTTCCAGACCGAGACTGTCAGCTTGGTCTTGCCGTTGGCTGCCGGTTGTTCGGCCGGACCGGCTGCGCCTGCACAGCCAGTGAGTCCAAGCCCTGCAGTCACCGCAAGGGCGATTGCGGCGAGGGTTGTGCGCTTCATTGCGTTCTCCTTAGTGGGGGTTCTTAAGTCTGCCGCGGCTGCGGCTGTGGGTTTGACGGGCTAGGCGCTGAGGCCGAGGTCCGCGTGGACTACTTGGGCCTGGAGGTCCTTGCCGGCGAGGTACCGTTCGAGATCGTCCAGTGCGGCATCGGACATCCGCCGGGTTTCAGTTCCGAGTGAGCCGGCGATATGCGGCGTGAGGATCACATTGGGGAGGTCGTACAGCGTGGACTCTGCCGGCAGCGGCTCGGGCTCCGTGACGTCCAACAGGGCTGTGATTCGTCCGGTGGCGCACTCTTTCTCGAGGGCCGCCGTGTCAATCAATGAGCCACGTGCAGTGTTGATGAGCGTTGCGTGGTCCTTCATGGCGCTGAGCTCTGCCGTGCTGATCATGTTGCGGGTTTCCGGCAGGGCAGGGGCGTGGATGGTGACCACGTCCGAGACCGGCAGGAGTTCTTCGAGCGTGACCAATGTGCCGCCCGCAGCCGCCACCTCAAGAGGATCGGCGTAGGGATCGCTGACCAGGCACGTCACGTCCTGGAGTTGCTGGACCAGTTGAACCACTCGACGTCCAATCCGGGAGAAGCCGATGACGCCCACGACGCGGCCGATGTTGCCCAGTTCGCCGCGATCTCCGATGTAGCTCCAGTCAGCGCGGAAGGTGCGGGCGTCGTTGGCCAGTACATGGGCCTTTTTGCCTGCCAGGACGATCGACGCGAACGTGAATTCGGCGACCGGGATGGCGTTGGCGTCGGCGCCGTTGGTCACTGTAATGCCGCGATCCCAGAGTTCTTCGCTCACGAAGCTGCGCACTGTACCTGCACAGTGGAAGACCGCCCGGAGCTTGGGCATGCGCTCCAGACGCTCTGCATTGAGCTGCGGAACTCCCCAGCTGGTAAGGAGGATTTCCACCTCTTCCAAGCGGCCCGCAAGCTCGGGGGTGTCCAGGGAATCCGTCCAGGGTTCGTCACCAAGATCGACCAGTCCAGCCAGCCGCTCCAGTCGCGTGGAATCGAACTGGTCAGCAAAGGTTCCGCTATTCATGACCAGCAGTGCCTGGGGCTTGAGCGACATTGAGGGGATCCTCCCTTCGGATTTCGTTGGTCTGTTCGACCGTGATTTATGTGTTGCATCACATCTAATAATCAGTACATACTCATAAACAAGACAGTTCATTCAACTCAATCGAGCTTGATCTGAAACGTTCAAACTCGAACAACTGAGAGAAGAATCCCTATGGCAACCGGCAACGCTGCCGTTGTAGCGCCACCTTGTCGCCCGCTACGGAGCGCTTGGGGCCTGTTGGCCAACGAGCGCTCCCTGGTCGAGTCGCTCCGCGGCTCCCGGGACCGGCTCACCGTTCGTCCAGCGTCCGACGCCGGATGGCGGCTCGCTGCTTCACGTCCCCTCTCGGAGCTGCGCACCCAAGCGGACGCGGAGCGGGGGACACCCTGGCCCCAACCGCTCGTGTCCCACTACGCGCGGTACTTCCGCGACGGCAACCGCACGGCGTACGAGGGGCTCGTGGCGAGCCGGCAGCAGCGCCTGACGCGCGCCGTCGTCATGGCAGCCCTGGGCGAGCCGGGTTGGCTCGACGAGGTGATTGACGGCGCCTACCTCCTCTGTGAGCAGAGCTCGTGGAGCTGGGCGGCGCACGACGACGTGTTCACCCGCAACGGCGAAGTAGTCCCGGACCGCACGCGTCCCTATCTGGACCTCGGCGCCGGGGAAGTCGTGGCCCAACTCGCGTGGCTGGACCTGGTGCTGGGAGATGCCCTTGATGACAGGGCGCCTGGCCTCCGCAAGCGCATCCGGCTTGAGACGAACGAACGCGTCATTCGGCCCTTCCTGGACCGGCTCGACTGGCACTGGCTGGGGTTGCACGGCGACGTCCACAACTGGAACCCATGGATCCACTCGAACATCATCGCCGCGGCCTTGCTGCTGGTTGATGACCCTGATGGGCAGGCCCAGGTTATTGCCCGCTGCATCGAGGGACTGGACCGCTTCCTCGCCTCCATTCCCGCAGACGGTGCCATCGACGAAGGGTTCGCTTACTGGTGGAACGGGGCCGGCCGGGCGCTGGAAGGCCTTGCGCTGTTGGAGGAAGCAAGCGGCGGTGCCCTGAATCCGGACCTGCCGGTGATCCGTGCGCTGGTTGCCTTCCCGAGCCGGATGCACCTTGGTGGCCGCTGGTTCCTCAACGTCGCTGATGGCCCCGCCCGGGCGCATGAAGGACTCCCGTGGGGCATGCTGCATCGCTGGGCCGTCCGGCTGGGCGACTCCGAGGCCGCCGCGCACGCCGCCGCCTTTGCCGCCGTCGAACCCGAACCCAACGCCGCGGCGGGCCTGGGCCGCGTCCTCACCCAACTCGCCTCCCGCACCCAACTAGGTGACAGTAAACGTCGCACTGAGGGTCCATTGGGACGTTTACTGCGACCTAGTTGGGGGACGTACCTGCCCTCGGTGCAGATCATGCTCGCCCGCCAGAACCCCGGTTCCACGGACGGGCTCACTCTCGCGGCCAAGGGCGGGCACAACGGCGAGCACCACAACCACCGGGACGTCGGCTCCGTCGTGGTCGCCGTGGACGGAGTGCCCCTGCTCGTCGATGCCGGCCAACCCACGTACACGGCGCAAACGTTCGGTCCTGATCGCTACCAGATCCGCGCGATGCAGAGCGCTTGGCACAGCGTCCCCGCACCCTTCGGGCTGGAACAGGGGACAGGATCTTCCTTCGCCGCAGTCCTCCTTCAGGAGCCCACCACAGAGGAGCCCACTCTCGCTTTGGGTCTCGGCGCCGCCTACGGACTGGGTCACGCCGAGCAATGGATCCGCACCTCAGTGATGAACCGCGAACCCGGGTCCGTAGTGATTGATGATCGTTGGAACCTGCCAGCGCCCCCGCCTGTAGGAACCCACCAGTCTGCAGGAACCCACGACGTCGACATCACCTACCTGGTTGCCGGCACCGTCCACGTGGGTACAGACGCGACGGCGACCATCACCTCTGTCGGAATTCCGACAGTCAGCAGCCACGTGGGGCTGCACCTGCGCTGGAAGCCGGCAACCGCCGTCGTGCTCGTAGACGAATGGCACCTGGATGATCCGCTCCTCAGCGACATCTGGGGCCAAAAGCTCACCCGACTCCGGTTCCGCATGCCCGAAGAAACCCGCGCTTCAGGCGCATTCACCCTCACAGTGGAGGCCACAAATGACTAACGAATCAAGCCCGGAAGCCGGGAAATCGTTGTTTTCGCTGCAGCGGCGGGAACGGCTCATGGAGGAGTTGCGGGCACACGGAGCCATCACCGTCCGCGATATCGCGGCGAAACTGGGCGTTAGCGAGCTGACCATCCGACGCGACGTGAATACTCTCGCCGACGAAGGATTGGTCTCCCGTGTCCACGGCGGCGCGACGCTCCCCAGCCCGTTGGATCGCTCGGTGGCTGTGGGGAGGCCGGCGGCACACAGTTACTCCATCGGCATGGTGGTGCCCTCGCTGGATTACTACTGGCCGCAAGTGATTTCCGGTGCCCGCGGCGAGGCCGAAGTGCAGAATCTCCGCATCCTGGTCCGGGGCTCCGCGTACGACGCCGCCGACAACCGCCGCCAGGTACAGGCGCTGCTGGATACCCAGAACATCGACGGGCTGATCGTGGCCCCGGACATGGGTGGATCGCACGGCAAGGAGTTGCTGAGGTGGCTCAATGCCCTGCCCATTCCGGTGATCATGGCTGAACGCCGGGCGCCGTTGGAGATCCCGTCGCACCGGCTCGAGTGGGTCGCGACCGATCACTCGTTCGGCGCAGGGATGGCCGTGCGGCATCTCTGGCAGGAGGGGCACCGGATGATTGGCTGCCTCACCGATTCCAGCAGTCCCACCAGCCCGCATGTGGTCCGTGGCTGGAAGCAGGCCCTCGCTGCGTTGAAGATCCCGCTGGAAAGGTCCATCCATGAGGACTCGGCCAAGCTGGACAACGGGGACCGTTCCAAACACTTTGATCATGTCCTGGAGCTGTGCCGCTCTACAGGGACCACCGCCATGCTGGTGCATTCGGACACCCAGGCCGTGGCGTTCGTGCAGCACTGCGTGGACCGCGGCGTGGACGTTCCCGGCAGCATGGCGATCGTGGGATACGACGACGAAGTTGCCTACCTTGCCGAGCCCGCCATCTCCGCGGTTCGGCCTCCCAAAAGCTACGTCGGCAAGGTGGCGGTGCAGCTCATGGCGGCACGCTTGGCCGAAGGAAGGATGCGCCCCGTGCATCGCATTGACTTGAACCCGGAGCTCATTGTCCGGGAATCATCCGTGGGCGCGCCGCGAGGGTTCGCTGGAGTGGTCCTGGAGGATTCGCTCTGATGCTTCTCCCCACTTTGGATTACCAGCTTTCGCCCTACACCGGCCTGACCCGCGAGCACTGGTGCGCCTACGCGGACTACCTCCTGCGTTCGGCTCACCGCTTTGGCACCGGGGACCACGCCAACATCCACCTGCCCGGCGCCAACAGCCGGTACGGCCCGCGGAGCGATTCGCTGGAGGCCTTCGCCCGGACCTTCCTGCTGGCTTCCTTCCGGATTGCGGGCGACCCGGCCAGCACCGGGTGGATCGCCGAGTGGTACGCCGCCGGTCTCGATGCCGGGACCAACCCCGCGAATCCCGACCGCTGGCCGACGCCAGGCGAGCTGGGGCAGGCGAAGGTCGAGGCGGCGTCGTTGGCTGTTGGTTTGGCGCTGACCCGCGACGTTCTCTGGGACAAGCTGCCCGAACGCGTCCAGGAGCAACTTATCGCGTGGTTCGAGACCGTCATTGGCGAGGAATATCCGCCCATCAACTGGGTGTGGTTCCAGATTGTGGTGGAGACATTCCTGGCTTCAGTTGGTGGCCGGTATTCGGATGAGGACATCGACGCCGGACTCGCCGTCCACGACTCGCTCTACCGGGGCGGTGGCTGGTTCGCGGACGGGCCCGAGCGTGCGTACGACCACTACGTCGGCTGGGCCTTCCAGGTGTATCCGCAGCTCTGGGCCTTGATGGCGCCTTCGGATCCCCGGGTTGCTGCCCGCAAGGCGCTCGACGGCGATCGGCTGGCGGATTTCCTGGATGACGCCGCGTTCCTTGTTGGCGCGAACGGTGCCCCGCTCATTCAGGGCCGGAGTTTGATCTACCGGTTCGCGGCCGCCGCGCCGTTCTGGGTAGGGGAGTTGTCCGGGCACACCCGCTTGGCCCCAGGCATGGCGCGCCGGGCAGCGTCCGGGATGCTCGACTACTTTGCGCGGCACGGCTCCATCACGGAGGACGGGTTGCTGTCCATCGGATGGCACGGCGAGTTCGCCGGCATGAAGCAGGCCTACTCCGGGGCGGGCTCACCGTACTGGGCCGCGAAGGGGATGCTCGGCCTGGCGCTGCCCGCGGATCACCCGGCGTGGACTTCAGTTGAGGCTCCGCTGCCCGTTGAAGTGGCCGACACCCAGCGGCTCATCGAGGCGCCGGGTTGGCAGGTTGACGGGACTCGAGCCGACGGCGTGGTCCGGATCAGGAACCATGCCACGGACCACGCCGTTGTTGGTGCCTTGGTGGCTGATTCACCGCTGTACGCGCGGATCGGGTACTCGACGCACACGTTCCCGGACCTCACGGCAGAGTCAATGGACAATGCGGTGGCCTTCGTTGACGCTTCTGGTCGGCTGACGCATCGGACGGGTTTTGAGTACCTCGGGTCCTACTCCGAGGGCGGGGTTCAGGTGGGAGCTTCCCGGTTCACCGCTCACTGGATTGAACCCGACCCCGACGCCGGCCCTGATCACGGCAGCGGCGTGGCCGGCGTTGCGACTCCCGGACCGTCGGTCACCGTGGTGTCGGTGACGCGGGGGGCCGTTGAGCTTAGGTTGGTGCGTGTTTCCGGGGCTTCCGGTTCTTCCTCGGGTAGCGCGCTTCGGATCGGCGGTTGGCCGGTGGATGCTGCGTCTTCGGTGATGAGCTCTGTGCTGCCGGTCCCAGGTTTCGGCCTGGCGTTGGATTCGTCCGGGACGTTCGTCCGCTCCGGCGCGCACCCCATGGGTTCAGAGCTCACCATTCCGTGGGTGGGGACCTCGGGCACCGCGCACGACGGCGACTACGCAGCCGTCGTCGTCCTCGCCGATGACGGAGGTGCTTCGGCGGATGCGGGTGTCACGTTCATTGCCGGGGAAGGGGATGGCCGGTTCGTTTTCTCGGACGGCACCTCCGTGGAGCGCTCCCGGCTGTGGCGTGCCCAATTCGACGCCTAGCTACGGGTTAGACGGCTCCTACCGTCTTGTGTGCAGCGAGCCATCGAATCGGGCGAGCCCACCCCTGCAGTAGGCTCTCGGGATGAGCCAAACCGACGATCGAGCACGCTTCCTCGCGGCCTATGACCAGGACCTCCGCACCGACGCAGAGACCCCAAGTGCCCTCAAAGTGACCCAGCACGGACCCGTGCGCTTGGTGACTTTCATGAAGGGGCGGGGTTTCGTCACGTACAAGGATCTGGGCGACGCGGATGCACAAACCGTCAGACGGCTCGTTGCCGAGGCAACCGCCTACTTCCGCGCTGAACCTGGCATCACCAGGGTGGAATGGAAGTCCCGCGGGCATGATCACGCGCCGGGTCTGCATGAGGCCCTCATTGAAAACGGCTTCACCCAGGACGAGCCGGAGTCGATCATGATCGGGGAAACGAAGGCTTTGAGCACCGTTGTGCCACTTCCCGAGGGCGTGACGTTACGGCAGATCACGGACGAGCCGGACGTGCGGGCGATGAGCGCGATGCAGGACGAGGTCTTTGGCGAACCGGTCTCAGATGAGATGGCCGATGCCCTGCTTCGCAGACTCTCCCTCGATGACGGGATGCAGTTGTGGGTGGCGGAAGCCGAAGGTCAGATTGTCAGTGCGGGACGCTTGGAGCCAGTGCCCGGCACGGCCTTCGCCGGTATCTGGGGTGGTGCCACCAGAGAAGAATGGCGCGGCCGGGGGATCTACAGGGCGTTGACGGCCCGCCGCGCGCAAGCCGCACTCGAGATGGGAAAGACCCTCATCCACAGCGACTCCACCGAATTCTCCCGGCCAATCCTGGAACGCTCCGGGCTGCTCAAGGTCTCCACCACGACGCCGTACCGCTGGGTGCGCGGCTGAGTAGCTCAGACGGCTTTGGCGGCCAACCGCTTGTTCATTTGAGCGTACTCATCCCACGTCGGTGAAAACACAGCGAGGCCCCTCAGGATCGAAATCCCGAGGGGCCTCACTATCTCAGAATTCCCTACTTCCCAGCCGCGAAGAAGCTCACGCACTGCCCCTGATTCGTGAACACGGGCGACGGGCTCGTCTTCCAGCCGCCGTTCTTGCACGCGTCCTTGCCGGTAGAAACAGTCACGCGATATTCCTTCGTGGTGCCGTCCGGCGCCGTCACGGTGACTACCGCCGTCGGGTTCCCAGCGGTGGGCTGCTGGACCGTCACCTTCGCGTTCGTGTCCAGCGGGTAGCCGACGACGGCGGGGGTCGCCGTCGCGGTCAGCACCCGGTAGTCGGTGGTCGCCGGGGAGAATCCGACGACGGACGCTTGGTTGACGAGGAGCCTGCCGAGGTCGGCGAGTCCGCCGTCAGCCAAACGTGAACCCGCGATGGCTACCTCGGCGACCTTGGTGTATGAAGCCGTGGTCACGAACGAGACGCGGATGCCGCGGGTGGTCACGGGGTCGAATCGAACTGTCGTGGGCGCAGAAGTCGAGAGTCCCGTGATGGTTCCCGCTGAGGTGTCCTTCCATGCTCCGGAGGCGTCCTGATACTGCACCTTGAGGTTCGCAGCAGCTTTCTCCGCGGACGTGACGGTCACGGATGAAACGGTGTAGTCGCGGCTGAAAGCGTAGCTGAGACTGTCACCCGCACGGCCGCCACTCACCCAGTTGGACCAACGGGTGGAGGCGTTGGCATCGCAAGTGTTCTTCGCGATGTACGAGCCCTCGGTGTAGCTGGCCGTCGCGACGGTGGCGGGATCGTCCTTGCAGATGTTGCCGCTCGGGACCCTATCCACCACCACGACAGTGAGGGTCGCGGACAGTGAGCCGGCCTTGCCAGGAATGGTCACCGAGCCGACGGTCTGCAGTGCAGATTCAGACAGCGAAGCCCAGTCCCACGTAACAGGAATCGGGTTGCGGGCGGGCCCGTCGCCGATTTGGCCGGGGACTGTCACCGGGGCAGCCGCCTGCACCGAGGCGAGCGTGGAACCAGCACCCACGGTCACGGATGCGGGATCTGTGGCGACGTACTGCCCAACCGTCACAGTGAGGAGCGCGTCGTCAAAAGCCTGGCCGTAGGGATCTACGCCGGAGCCGCGAAGCGTCACCTTCCCATCCTTCTGCCAGGCCGAGGGGTCAACTGCGGACCACGTAACGGTCAGCGGCTTGCCCGGACCCGCCTCATACAGCGGAGTCACTGTAGAAGGGAGGGTGGGCGCAACACCTGTGAGCGTACTCAGTTCAACGGGCGAAACACCCAGGAGCTTCAAGTCAGCGATGTCCGTGAAGGCCCACGCTTGATGCGGGCTTGCCGAGGCGGTTGCGGTGGTGCCGGTAGATGAAGCAAGTGCCACTGACTTTCCAGCAGCGGTCTGGTTGCCCGAAACCTGCAGGGCAATCGCGGCACCGGCGTTGACCAGGGACCACTGCTTGCCGTTCTCAGTCGTGACGATCCACTGTGCAGAAGGAGTCGCCTTAGCTTCATCCAACGTCAGGGAAGCAAGTGAAGCGGCACCGGACTGGCTGCCGTTCAGCACGCCTCCATTGCCTGTAAGGACCCGTCCGTCCGCACTGGAAACTACCCAACGACGATCGTTCGCGAACTCGTCTGCACCCACGGCTTTGAACGTCCACGTCTGCGGCGCCACGCCTGCCGCGTCGGTGCCCAGTTCCTCGATCGAGGCAGGTCCGTTCGCCCGCCCGGTCAGGTACTTGCTGCTCGCCTCACCGCTGAGGTGGTAGCTGTGGCCGTCCTGCACAGGTGCGGCATCCTCTGAAACTCCACTGACGCCGTCGACGACGAACGTCACCACAGACGCGGCGGGAACCTCGAGCGTGGCGGACTTGGCTACCGTGTCAACGGCGACCGGTGCGCCGGCTACCAGTGCATTCTTCTCGATATCGTCCAGCGGCGATTTCGTGGTGACCACGGGTGTGACTTTGGCGCCGGGTGCGATGCTGCCGAAGCGGCTGAGGTCGATGGTGACCTTTTCCGCCGTCGGGGTGTCGTTGAAGTGGACCAGCGTTGCGCCGTTGCCGTCGGCGCGGAGGGCGCTGGCGGTCTTGGCGTTGTCGTTCTGGATGAGGAAGTCGCCGGGCCGGATGTAGTGCGTGAAGTTCCTGGTGGTGTTGTATTTCTGGTTGGTCAGGACCTTGCACTTGGCTTGTTCCTGGGATGCGCCGTCGTTGATGCGGCGGTTGGAGAAACCTTCGCGGCCTTCGTAATTGCAGTCGAAGTCGATGTAGATGGAGCCCCAGCCCTTGTCTGCCTTCTCCTGCTTGTACGTGTCCTCCACGGGCTGCCAGAAGACCCACGCGTTGGGGTCGAGTTCACGGAGATCGTTGACCATCCGGCCGGCGATGCCCAGGCCGTTGGTGATGTTGGAACGGTCCCAGCCACTGGTGGAGTCGCCGAGCACCGGGTTGCCGGTCCAGAATCCGCCCACTTCGCTCATCCACAGCGGCTGATCCGTGGAGCTGGCGAGGTCGCGGACACGACGACGATCGTTGGTGCCGTAGGTGTGGACGTTGAGCTGCGCAACAGCGTCCTTGGCTTCCTGGCTGTAGCCGTTCCAGTTGGTCATGAACTTGGTGGGATCCGTCTCGTCCATCGCGGAGATGACGGCGTCCGTGGTGCCCTTTTCCAGTTCGGCGGCCAGCAACTTGGTCACGCGGTCCTGGGCGGCCGGGTAGATCAGCGCACCCTCCTGCTTTTGGGTGTACGTGGTGGGCGGCTTGCCGGTGGCTGCGTTGATGTCCGTGCCCCAGTAGCCGGAGTTCGGCTCGTTGAACGGATCGATGGTGTCCACTGTGATGCCGCTGCCCTTTTCGAGGAGCTCGACGGCGTTCCTCATGTAGGCGGCGAACTTCGCCTCCGCTTCGGGGAGCAGGTTTTCGCCCTTGGCGGTGTTCACCTGGCCGGAAACGTAGCCGCTCTTGGTCATGAACCACGGAGGGGAATTGCTGAACGCTTCCCAATGCGTGATCTGCTGGTCTGCGGCGAGGCGTTCCACCCACCAACGCTGGTTCTTATCGGCGTCGGGGTTGTAGGACGCGGGATCGTCCGGATCCCACTCGCTCAAGAACGCGAGCTTGTTGGCCTGCGTCTTGTCCACGGTCCCGTCCGGGTTGTAAAGGTTCGACGCCGGCTGGCCGGGTTGCCCTTCAGCCACCGGCTTCCACCATCCCTCCACAGCGCTGCCATCGTTGAGGTAGTTGGCTACGTCTGACGCATTACCGCCGCCCACGTTGTAGCGGGCGATGTTGAGGTTGAGTCCGTCCGCACCGAAAACTTTCTGGTACAGCTCCTCACGTAGCTCGGGGGAGTAGCCCGCCGTCGCATTCGCGAACCAGACCAGGCTGGTTCCCCACCCTTCGAAGGCTTCGCCTCGGGTGGCGGGGTTCGGGGTGATGGTGACCGCTGTTGCATCGTCTGCTTGTGCCTGGGGTGTGGTTGCGGGCATGAGTGCCAGGCCGGCGGCTGCAGTCACAGCTGCTGCCAGGACTGCCACTGGCCTTCGGATTCTTCGTGCGGAAAACGCCATGGGTGGACCTCATCGTCGGGGTGTCATTGGGTGCTTGCCTGACTTCCGGGAAGGCCGGGCAAGCCGACACTATGAGGCGGCTAGGAGCGTCACAAGGCACTCGAACAGGCTCGAACGGGGTTGGTCGGAAGTGGTCACCTGCATTCAAGCAACGCGGGGTCACTTACGGCCCCTTTTTGGCGCTTGAAGCGGCCGTAAGTGACCCCGCGTTGCTATTGTTGTGTGCTGCTCATCCGGGAGTGTATAGATGTATACAAGTACACCTTCTTTTTTCGGCAGGGCGGCACCATGGCAGATCCACAACCACGAAACACGGGGGCGCACCTTGTCTATGGCGAGTTGAAGCGCCGGATCCTCAGCCTCGAGCTGAAACCGGGTGAGCGCATCTATGAGCCCGCCATGGCCACGGCCTTGCAAGTCAGCCGCACGCCGCTTCGCGAAGCCATCCGTCGCCTGATCTCCGAGAGCCTGCTGGAACAGCAATCCACCGGAGGAGTCCTGGTTCCCGCGCTGGATGAGAAGGTGATTGCCGAGCTGTACGATGTTCGCGCTGCGTTGGAATCCCTGATGGCACGGGAGGCATGCGCCAATGCCACCGCAGCGGACCTTGAAGAACTCCGCGGGATTCTGGCCCGCAACGCTGCGATGGTGGAGTTTGCCGACGAAGCCATGAAGTACGGGGTTGCCCTGCATGCTGCGATCGCCAGGATCGCCGGGAACTCCTGGGCCCAGCGCTTCCATGAGCAGATCGCCAGCCAGGTTGAGCGCTACCGATACTTCACCAACAACGCTCCCGAACGCCGCGACGAAGCACTCTCCAATCACCGGCTTTTGGTCGAGGCGATCGCTTCAAAGGATGCGGAGAAGGCAGCCAAAGTCGCCTTCCACCATGTCATCGGCGCACGGGATGAGACCTTGCGGGTCATCTCCAGCTCCGGCCTCGTGGTCGAATGATCGGCGAACTCGGAAGGCGTTCCTCCACGGCCCTCCTGATCCACTCGGCGCTCATCCAGGCCGTCACGTTCCTGGTCCGGCCTGCCACCACGTACCGCGCACTGGAACTTGATGTTCCCGGCTTCGCACTGGGCCTGCTCGCCGCCAGCTACGCTGTGTTTCCCCTGCTGCTCGCCCTGCCCATCGGCGGACTGGTGGACCGCCTTGGTGAGCGCCGGCTCATGGCGATCGGGGCCGCCGTCGTGCTGGGTTGTTCTGCGTTTCTGTTGTTCTGGGGGACCTCGGTTCCGGCGCTCGTGGCCGGCACAGCGCTCCTTGGCGCAGGTCAATTGGCCTGTGTGGTGGGGCAGCAAGCGGTGGTCGCGAACAACGCGGCGTCGTCTCGTCTGGATTCTGCTTTCGGGTACCTGACCTTTGCCGCATCCCTGGGCCAGGCTCTCGGTCCGTTGGCCATTTCCGTGGTGGGCGGTGCTTCCGTTCGGCCGAATACGCAGGCGATCTTCCTGCTCGCGGCGGCCATGAGCCTGGTGATGTTCCTGACCACTTTCGTGATCTCTTCAAAGGTCAGCCGAGGTAGGCGCACACCCAAGGGCGGCCCAAAGGGCAGCGCCGTATCGCTCCTCAGAACCCCGGGCGTTGTCCGTGCCCTGGCAACGAGCGCCACCGTTCTGGCTGTCGTGGACCTGACAGTTGTCTACCTGCCTGCACTTGGCGCCGAACGAGGCCTCACGGCTGCAACTGTGGGCCTCCTGCTCACTGTCAGGGCGGTGTTCTCCATGGTGTCCCGGCTGGGGCTCGGCAGCATGTCCCGCAAGCTGGGCCGCATGAAGTTGCTGATCCTGAGCCTGGCCATCTCCACAGCAGCCCTGGGGGTGGCCGCCATACCGATGCCCGAGTGGTTGCTCTTCGTCGTGATGGCGTTCCTCGGATTGGGGCTGGGAATCGGCCAGCCCCTGACGATGTCCTGGCTCTCGGCCCAAGCGCCGGAAGGCCAGCGCGGGCGGGCGCTTGCCTTGCGGCTTGCCGGGAACAGGGTGGGCCAAGTGGTGCTGCCCAGCGTCATCGGCGTGGTGGCGGTAGGGCTCGGCGCCGCAGGCGTGTTCCTGGCATCGGCCGTCGCAGTGGGCGGAACGATGCTCCTGCTACGGGGAGTACGGCTGGACGACTGACTGAACTGACCTGAGGGATTGATGGAGCGACTCACGCGCCCCGACCGTGCACAGGTCTGGCGTTCGCGGGAGGTTCCCCGACCTCGTGGATGGTGTGGCCGCTGCAAGCCGTCTTGGTGACGCTGGCTCGCTCGATGCGGGCTACGGTGAACCACCGCATGGCGTCGCGAAGTCGACACCATCCAACCAAGTACCACTGGCCGTTCGTTGAGGCGAACAGCACGGGTTCGACGTCGCGGGTGGTGGTGCTCCCATCTCCCGAGGTGTAGCGCATGCGGATGACTCGTTGCTCGGACATCGCCTCCTCCAGAGCCGACCTGATGGTGCGCGAAGAAGCGGCAGCCGCATTCACCCAGACCCGGCCCGCCAGTTCGTCGGCTCTTGCCCGGGTCTTGGGATCGAGGACATCTACGATCTTCCGGATCCCGGCTGCTGCCAGATCGGCATAAGGGGCGTCGGGTGCAGCGGACACGGCTGCCATGAGCGCAACGGCCTGCGCTGGGGACAGGCTGACAGGCGGCAGGGAAGCGCCAGCGGCCAACCCGTACCCACCACCAGGTCCTGGGCGCGACCATACGGGCGCACCGCTGCTCTCCAACGCATCCAGGTCCCTCTTGACTGTGCGCACGGATACCTCGAACTCTCCGGCCAGCCGCTCGGCGGAGACACCCCGCGCTCCGCTGCGACGCAGCAATTCGGAGAGAGCATGGAGGCGTTCTGCACGCTTCAACTGTCAGTCCGCATCAAATTCATGACATAAATAGTGACATACCCTTGTCCGTAGCGCCTGCGAGGGTAGTGACATGACAACTACTACAAGCAGTCCGGACATCATCCTCATCGCCGGCCACTGGCTGGGCGCTTGGGCGTGGGATGAAGTCCTTGTACATTTGGAAACGGACCACTCCCGCGCAGTTGCGGTGACGCTCCCCGGTCTCGATGGGGACGATCCTGAGCGGGATACGAAGACCCTCGACGATCAAGCTGCAGCCGTCCTGGAAATTCTTGCGCACTACGGGGTTTCCGAAGATCGGTCCGCTACTATCGTGGCTCACAGTGGGGCGAACGGCCCCGTCAGCCTTGTCCTTGACCGACACCCTGAGCTTGTTCATCGGGTGGTGTGGGTCGACTCAGGTCCTCTGGCAACAGGGAGCGTGTTCGCCCCGGATCTCCCGGAAGGGTTGATGGAGCTCCCGCTGCCGTCCTTCGAAGTCCTCGCACAGCAGGCAAGTCTCGAAGGCCTGAGCACGGAAGTCCTCGAGCGTTTTCGTGCCCGGGCCGTCCCGGAGCCTGGCCCCGTGCTGCGGCAGCCCGTCGAACTCATGAACGATGCCCGTCGCCAGATCCGGACCACCCTGGTGTGCTGCTCGATCCCTGGCGAGCAGGTGCTGGAGTTGGCCCATGCAGGCCATCCCATGTTTGCTGAAGTCGCGAACATCGAAAATCTCGACGTCATTGACCTCCCCACGGGGCACTGGCCCATGTGGAGCCGCCCCCGCGACCTTGCCAAGATCATTCAGTCAGCTTCCACACGGGTCGACTGAACCAGCGCGCGCTGTTCGGGGAGGTCACTCCGCGAACAGCGCCGCCAGGTCATCCGCCGTCAATGAGCCACCGGCAAGCGCGTCGCCCTCCATCACATCTGCAAACAGCTGCGACTTCTTGGCCTTCAACGCCATGACCTTCTCCTCGATGGTGTCCTTGGCAACCAGCCGGTAGACCATGACGTTCCGGGCCTGCCCGATGCGGTGCGTGCGGTCCACGGCCTGTGCCTCCGACGCCGGGTTCCACCAAGGATCCAGCAGGAACACGTAGTCGGCCTCGGTCAGGTTGAGCCCGAACCCACCGGCCTTCAGCGAGATAAGGAACACCGGAGCGGCACCGTTCTTGAACTCGCTCACCACATCACCACGGTTCCGGGTGCTGCCATCGAGGTAGCAATACTCCACGCCCTCTTCGTCCAGGCGCTCGCGGACCTTCCCAAGGAACCCCGTGAATTGGCTGAAGATCAGCGTCCGGTGGCCCTCGGAAATGACGTCCTCCAGTTGCTCGAACAACACATCGAGCTTCGAGGACCGCACGCCGGACAACGAAGAATCCACCAGCGACGCGTCCAGACTCAGCTGTCGCAGCAACGTCAACGACTGGAAAATCGTGAAGCGGTTCTTGTTCACGTCATCGATCAGACCCAGGATCTTCTGCCGCTCGCGTTGCAGGTGCGTCTGGTAGACCTTCTGGTGCCGCGGGTTCAGCACCACCTCAAGGATCTGTTCCTGCTTGGGCGGCAGGTCCTTGATGACCTGCTCTTTGGTGCGGCGCATCATGAGTGGACGGACACGACGGCGGAGCTTGCCCAGCTGCGCCGAGTCACCGTTTTTCTCGACCGGCTTTTGGTAGTTCTCGGCGAACCGCTTGGGGCTCGGGAACAGTCCCGGCGCCACGATGGACGTCAGCGCCCAGAACTCCATGAGGTTGTTCTCCAGCGGCGTGCCCGTGATGGCCAGCTTGAAACGGGCTGGCAGTTTGCGCGCGCACTGGTAGGCCTTGGACTGGTGGTTCTTGACGAACTGCGCCTCGTCCAGCATCAGTCCTGCCCAGTGGAACGACGCGTAGGCATCGTAATCAATGCGGAACAGGGCATAAGACGTAATAACGACGTCGGCGCCCGCCAGAGCTTCGACAGGGGACTGGCCACTCTTGGCGAAAGTTTCACCGACGGTCCGCACCACGAGCCCGGGAGCGAACCGCTGCGCTTCCAACGCCCAGTTGCTCACGACACTCGTCGGGGCAACCACCAGGAAGGGAGCGCGCGGAGTTACCTCAACAGAGTCACCCTGGGCGGCAGCGGCAGTCTCCGCTGCCAGGTCCTTCGCCGCGCAAATCAGCGCAATGGCCTGCACAGTCTTACCCAGGCCCATGTCGTCAGCAAGCACGCCGCCGAGGCTGTGCTTGTACAGGAAGCTCAGCCAGTTGAAACCCTCCAACTGGTACGGACGCAGCTCAGCGTTAAGGCCGGCCGGCAGCGGCAGGCCGGTCACGCCGTCGTCGAGCAATCCGCCCACAGCCTCACGCCACGCGGCCGCTTGTTCGTCCACGATCCCCAGCTGGGCGAGCTCGTCCCAGAGCCCGGCCTGGAAGCGGCTGATCTGCAGGGTGCCGTCCTTGTTGTCCGGGTTGTCCTGCAGGGAGCGGGCTTCGTCGATCAGTGCGCGCAGCTGGTGCAGCTCGGGCAGGTCCAGCGAGAAGTACGCGCCGCTGGGCAGCAGCATGCGGCTCATCCCGGCTGCAAGGGCAGAGAACACTGCGGCGAAGGAGACGGGTTCGCCTTCGAGGGTGATCACGATGCCGAGGTCGAACCAGTCGCCGCTGGCCGTTTCCTTGGTGGAAATGGACACCACGGGTGCCTCGGCGGCCTCACGGTAATCAGCGATGTCACCGGAGGTTTCCACCACGACGTCGGGCAGTTCCCTGAGTGCGGGCAGCACCTCTTCGGTGAACGCCAGGGTGTCCAGACCACCAAGTTCCACCGATGCAGCGAGGCGCGGTGTACCCCAACCGCCCGTGGCAGACTCGGCCAGCGCTGAAACAACGTCCCACGGCCGGCCCAGCGATTCCAGGATGCGGGCTTCCTCAGGATCGTCGCGGTAGCCGCGGTCATCGGGGTGCCGCCATAGGGGCTGTGCCGTGACCAGCGTGCCGGACTTGTAGTGCCACTCCCAGTGCAGCCGGACCTTGTGGTCGTTGCCGTAATTGGCCAGCAGGGACAGCGTGGGGACGGCCAAGGTGGGCAGCTCAACGGATTCATCAGCGGCCTGGACCGGTGTGGACTGCCGCAGTTTGGGGTAGAACGAGGTCAGGAACCGGCTTTCGTCCTCGGCCGGAATCTGAAGTGTCTGGCCGTCCATGACGAACTCGAGCAGTTCGTCAGTGATGCCGCCCTCGATCGGGGCCAGCGTGATGAGGTTCTTCTGCTGCGGTACTCCCGGCAACGTTTCCCCGGAATGCGTGAAGAAGATTCCGTTGGCCGGCTTGCCCAGGAAGCCGACGGTCGCGGCATCAACCGGCTCCCCGGCTACGGTGACTGACGGCGCGAGCTGCAGGCCGCCGTCGGGGGTTGTGCTTTCCGTCCCGTTCGCGTCCAGGCGCGCCAGACTCAGTCCGACGACGGCGGCCTGCGACTCAACGCGGACAGGTTCGCTACCAGCCGAGTGAATGAGCGGAATGCCCGCCTTGGTGGCATCGGAAAGGAGGGTCCAAAGATTCTTGGCCGCGAAGTCGTTCAGGCTCAGCCACATGGCCCCGGACGGTTGTTGGCGGCCGTTGCTGGAACCGTGTGCGGCGAGGAAAGTCTGAAGCCATTCGACGTGGACTTCATTGAATTCGCGCCGGAAGCTGACGTAGCTGAGGTTGTTCCAGGAGACGTCGCCCCGGATCCATTTGCCCTTGGCACCCATCATGACGGGACGGGCTTTGAGCTGGCGGACGCTGCGCATGGGGTCACGGCGGCCTGTGTAGGAGAAGTGGGCGGCGGGCTCTTCCACTTCGAACTGCAGCGCAAGCTGGATACCTGCAGCGCTGGGGGCCGTGCCGGGTTTCGCGATCAGCCTGTTGAGGGCTTGTTCCCAAGCGGGACGTGCCGAGCCTCCCTGCTGGCCCGAACCCACCCGCGACGTCTGGATGCCGGGAGCCTGTGACAGGAGCTGGGCACGAATGGTGGGGTGGTCTTCGGCCGTGAAGAGCAGTGCGGCGACGTGCTTGCAATCCTTGCGGACCGGGCAACTGCAGATACCCACGGTGCAGCTCCAGCCGCTGGGCTTACGGACCAGTTTCGCCGACGTCGAATACGGCTGTGGGCCGGTGCCGCGGACTTTGCCCATCAGGAGGCCCGTAGCGGCGTCGAAAGATATCCCGTTCACGCGGCTGCCCATGGCATAGGCCAGTCCGGCCGCGAGCGAGCGGTCCGTTATGGCAGGAGTCTGAATGGCCAGTTCCCAGTTTTCGTCTGTGTGGGACGGCATGCGTAGGGCTACTTTCGGCAGGAGGTTATCTGTTCAATCTTAGTCAGCAGAAAACGGCTCCCAAACTTCGCCCTCCGTTAACCTCATCCTCTATTGCCGCGCCGCTCCCACGCGTACGTTGAAAGTGTCCGGAGCACCATCAGCTTTCAGCAGTGAGGATTCCCCATGACTACCAACGAGTACCCCGTCGTCCTGAACAAGACCAGCTTCGAAGCCGGCAATGCGGATGTTGTGGATTCCAACGTCAACGTCGTGAACCAGATGTATCAGGAGCTCCTCAACAGCGACGAAATCGCACCCGCTGCGCTCAACAGTTTCTTTGTGGATTTCTACCTGACGCAGGCGCTGTCCGGCGGATTTGCCCAATACGTCTTCACCGCGCCGGAGCGTGAAGAAGTGGACGCCTACGTCCGCGCCGGTCTCGAAGGGATGGGGGCCACCCGGCACCTTGACCTTTTCAACCGCACCGCGGCCACGTTCGATGCTCTGACAGAGGACGAAGCAGAGGCATACCTCGACGGCGAACTGGACGAGTCCGAAACTCCGCCTTCTTCGGTGGTTGTGCTGGACGAGCTCGACGGCGAGTTCGAAGCCCTGCTCGAGGAAGAGGACATCATCGACCTCAACGCTGCGTACCTCCGCGACCAGTCGGGCCTGCTGGTCCTGGCAGACGAAGAAATCGAAGCGCACATCGCCGAGCGCGTCGCGTTGATTCCGGACCTCGCCGAGCGCCAGGCCGAGGCCGAGGAAGAAGCCCTCGCCAACGCCCCCGAGTTTGAGGTCATCATCCGCGAACTGTGCGACGTGGCCGGATATGCCTTGGAAAAGATCACCATGGGCGATCCCAACTACGAGCACGACGGCGTGAAGACCCTGGCCTGGCACTTCGCCACGGACCACGGCGACTACATCATGGTGGAGGACGACGACGAAGCTTTCATGATCCACCCGGAAACGAAGGAAATCATCGCAGCCGTGGAGTTCGAAGAGTCCGAGGAATTCGCGGACGCTTAAACCTTTCGCCGCGGCTGATCGCCGGAACGCTGCGGAATCGCCGTAGCGTTCCGGCGGTCTCGACGCGTTTCCGGCGATTTCAGGCTACGTGGATCGGCGCTGACCGCGCCGGAGTTTGACCAACTGACAGACGATCATGGCCTGCCACAAGGTAAGCAGGCCGATCCAAATCCAGTTGGGACCATGGTCGGCTGCATTGAGCATCATGGCCAGGAACCCGAGGAGCCAGGCGACCTCCTGCGTGATGAGGGCCGCCAGGGTCGGGCGTCGGACGTTTGCTTTCTGTTCTGCCATTTCTCTCCCCACTGAGTGGCTTTGCAGTCTAGCTGAGATGGTTCGGAGTTCGCGCGACTTCGCCTGAAGACGGCGACCGTTGGGGCAGACCGCAACGGCAAAGGGCTATTTGATCATCTCCCCAGCCGGGCTCACCAAGTACCAGACGCCGCCCACGCCCTGGCCCGTGACGTCGCCGGGCGCCTTGTCCTTGGCGTAGTAGTACAGGGGCATGCCGTTGAGCGTCACGTGCTTCTTGCCGTCCGGTGAAGAGATGGTTCCCACTGTGCCGGTGACGCCATCAACAGTGGGGGCGTCCGACGTCGTGGTGAAAATAGGCCAAGCCGCCAGGCAGGCTTCCGTGCACGCGCTGGTTCCCGAGTCCTTGACGTCCTTGGTGAAGAAGTAGAGGCTCATGCCTTTGCTGTCCACCACAATCTGACCTGCGCTGGAGGAGGCAACCGTCATTTCGGCTCCGGCGGCCGCGGTGGCCGGTGCGCTGGAGGGAGGTGCCGCGGAGGAGGTAGCTGCGGGGGGAGTGGACGTGGTGGTTCCCGGGCTTCCGCCGCACCCCGCCAATGCGGCAGTCAGGACCAATGCTGCGAATCCAAAGCTAAGTGGTTTCTTCATGTCCAGCTCCTTTGACGAGCCGGCCGTGATGGGCCGGCGCTAACCCCTACGACGCCGAGGGGGGAAGAATGGTTCATGGACCTGAACCTTTTCCGGATGCGCGTCGTCGTATAGGCGAAGGGACAGCGGAAAGAGTGCAAGGGAGGTGTCTATGCCGTTGGACGAGGACGTCGTGGCAGCGATCTATCGTGACCACGGCACTGCACTGAAACGCTTCGTTCTCAGCTGCACATCCGATGCCCACCAGGCCGATGACGTCGTGCAGGAAACCATCCTCAAGGTGTGGCAGCACGCCCCGCAGATCACGGGAAGCTTGCGAAGCTACCTCTTCCGGACGGCGCGGAACGTCATCATCGACAACTATCGGAAAGCGCAGCGTCGCCCTGTCGAAGCCGGTGAGCAGGACCTTCCGGATCATGCGGCGAGGGAACGCGTCGACGAACTCCTGAACCGGGTGCTCATGGAAGAGGCGTTGCTCCGGCTCAGTCACGAGCACCGTGAGGTCCTGGTGGCCCTTCACTACCAACGATTCACCGTCAGCGAGGCAGCGCTGCAGCTGAACATCCCGGCGGGAACCGTGAAATCCCGGGCTTTCTATGCTGTGAAAGCCCTCCGAACAATCCTTGATGAAATGGGGGTGGAACGATGAACGGCAACTCCGTCCACCAATTACTGGGCGCCTACCTGCTGGGTGGGCTTGAGCCCGAGGAAGCCCGCACGTTTGAGGACCACCTCGCCACCTGCGCAGAGTGCCGACGCGAACTTGAGGAACTCGAAAGCCTGCCTGCATTGCTCGACGCCGTTCCTGCCGCTGACGCGGTTGCCCTCACTGTCGCTGGGGGTCCGAACGGGCTCTCGCCTCTGGAGCCGAAACCCGAGGTGCTTCCCGAGAACGTCCTGGTGGACTTGTCCGTCCGCAGGCGGAAATCACGACGCCGGTGGGCGGCTTTGGTGGGTGCAGTGGCCGCTGCCTGCCTGGCTGTTGGTTTCCTCGCCGGGCCGCTGTTGAACCAGCCACCGAAACCGGATGCGAGCTACTCGGTGCAGTCGGACAGTGGATTGCAACTGACCGTGGGCATGGTGAAGAAGAATTGGGGCACGGAGCTCGAGGTCGAGGGCCGGTCCATGCCGCTGGAAGGGACGCTTTACCTTTGGGTGAAGGGCAGGGATGGCGCCGAGGAACGCACTTGCGGCTGGACGGCCACCGCGAGTGGCCGGATCAAGATCACCGGCGCCACGCCGGTGCAGTTGGCTGGCATCGCTGGTGTAGAGCTTCGCGATGAGGCCGAGAAGACGGTGGCCTCGATTTCGGTGCCGTAGGGGTTAGTGCTCCGTGACGCCGGTGCCGGGCACGCCTTCGCCTTGCGAGCGGAGTTCTGCCACCAGCGCCGGGTTCTCGCAGGCCCGGGCGAACGCTTCAATACGCCGCTCGATCTCCCGGCCCAGCAGCCAGCTCCCAATCCTCTCAGCCACGGGCTTCAGGAAAGCCGGGCGGCAGGAAAAGGTGTACTTCCAGACTGCCCGGGTGCCGCCGTCGTCTGGTGTGAACCGCCAGCCACCGCCGAAGTTCTCGAAGAACCACGGCCCGGAGACCATGGTCATGCCGACGTTCCTGGGCGGTGTGTAGGAGACGTACTCGCTGACCATCTTCAAGCCCATGCGTGAAACAGTCCGGGTCCGCACGCCTTTGCCAGCTGACGTGGCTCCGTCCAGGAAACCCTGCGCGGAGATGAATGGGTCCCATGTGAGCCGGAATTCGCCTGTGGTCTGGGAGAGGGCAAAGGCGGTTTCAGGGTCAAGCCGAATGAAACGCTCCGCGCGGACTTGCGGCATCAGAACCCCTGGCCCGAGCCAAGCACCAAGAACACCATGAACACGATGCCAAAGATGTTGACCGCCATAATCGCCAGTCCGATGATGCCCGTGATGCGCCCCGCGTTCATGCGCCCGGCGCGAAATACGGCGATCAGCCCACAGACCACAGCAAGGACGGCGAGCACCACCGCGACGCCCGCCAGCACCAGTGCACCGACCCACCACGCGTCGTTGCCCTGGTTGTAGCGGCTCATAGCCGAAGCGATGGCCGCGATGCCCAGGGGAATGCTGACGACAGCCGCGATGGGTGAAAGGACAGCGGCAATGATGCTCGTGATGCCGGCACCCAAGCCGCGATTACCCGTTCGTTGGGGCTGCTGGTAGTAGTCGATCGGTGGCTGGTAGCTCATGGTTCCCCCAAAAGTCCGTGGCTAGATCTTGCGGTAGGTAAGGTCGAAGATCATGCGTCCGGCCTCGTGGGCTTTGTTTTCGAAACTCGTCCGAATGCGGCCTTCGAATCGTGGAGCCCAGCCGCCTTCCTGGTCCACACCTTCGTTCGGGCCAGTGTGTTCGGTGCTGACGGGCGCACGGCCTTCCCTGACCGGGGCACCGCCGACTACGGATTCGACGCCGGATTGCCACACTTGCGTCAGCGGGCTTTCCTCGCCGCTGCGCTCGCCTTCATGCATGTTCTCGAACTCAGTGGAATCCGCCAGCACTTCGCGGACGTGCACTGCGTAATTGGACCAGTCCGTGGCAATTCGCCAGTAGCCACCCTTTTCCAGGGCCTTGGCTGCGACGGAAGCGAAAGCCGGCTGGATGAGCCGGCGCTTGTGGTGACGGGCCTTGTGCCAAGGATCCGGGAAGAACACCCAGAGTTCGCTGACCGAACCTTCGGGGAGCATCGACTCCAGAACCTCGGGAGCGTTGGCTTCCACCACACGCACATTGGTCAGCCCGCGGCTGTTGATCTTGATGATGGTGTTGGCCAAACCGGGCGTGTAGACCTCGACCGCGAGGAAGTCCTTGTCCGGGTTCTGCTCGGCAGCGTGAACCACGGCGTCACCTAAACCCGAACCGATCTCCACAATGAGGGGTGCCTTGCGCCCGAAGACGGCCTCGGCGTCGAAGGTGTAGTCCGGGTGTACGGAGGTGTTGGCGACGTGCCGGGGAACTTGGATGGCCCAGCGCTCGGCGTGCTCTTCCCACGCTGCCTGCCTGCGGCCCTGCAAACGGGTGCCTCGACGCACGAAGCTCACCGGGCGGCCACCGTAGGTGCCGAAGGAAGCCTGGCTGCCGGGCGTGACGGGCCGTGGGGAATCTGGGGTTTCACTCATCGCTTCCAGAATACTTGGGTTCCGGCTGGCGGCTCTGCAGAGCCCGCCGCTGAGTGCCCGGTACGCCGCAATGCACGCTGGGCAACATCTCGCTGATGGCGTCCAGTGATAACTCCAACGCCTTCGCGCTTTCGCTCCGTTTTCCGGTCTATACCCGGCTACCTCCCGTGGCCCGTGTTATCCAGCCCGCCGTAATGGGACTGACCAAGGGTCTTTCCACGCCGGAAATCCCGGAGTGCACGTTCCGACTCCGGATCCGAATCGACCGGCCGCCGCTGCTTCGTCCTCCTCCGCAGATAAACCGCGATCGACGCAACGATCAACAATCCTGCCGCAATTGCCACCCCTAGCAACTCCATGGCGCCCCCTTTGTGAAACAACAATAGATTCCCCTCCCCGAATGGCCCAGGTATCTGGGCCATCGCGGCATGGTCTACTGCCCACGAGGATGCCCCCGTATTGCTGTCCACCACGGGCTGGGAACGCAGTGCATGCTCGCAGAGATGACCCCACCAGGCATCCCAGACCCGTGGCTGACAGAATAGGACGTGTGACCTCCTCCAAGACCCCCGGCTACCCGGAGAAATCCGTGCTCCCTGACATTGCGGTGGACGCCGAGATCGACGACGAGCCGGCAGCGGACCCCACGCAACTCCGCGGCAAGCGCGGGCTCGTGTACCTCGGCATCTGTCTGGTCCTGATCGGCCTGAATCTCCGCACGGTCTTCTCGAGCTTCTCCGCCGTCCTTCCGGAAATAACCTCCGACGCCGGCCTGCCGGGCTGGTCGCTGGTGGTCCTCACCACGGTGCCGGTCACCTTGCTGGGCGTCTTCGCGCCGCTTGCCCCCATCCTCGCCCGGAGGTTCGGTGCTGAACGCGTGCTTTTGGGGGCCATGGCAGTCCTCACGATGGGCTTGCTGCTGCGGCCCGTGGAGTTGCCGGGCATGGGTCACTTGCCCGCACTTCTGGCCGGAACAGCTGCCTGCGGAGCCGCAATAGCGCTCTGCAACGTCCTCCTTCCGGGCGTCGTCAAAAGGGACTTCCCGCACCGGCTCGGGCTGATGGGTGGCCTGTACACCACTGCGATCTGCGCTTCGGCTGCCCTTGGCGCGGGCTTCACGTATCCGGTGTTTACGGCAACCGGCCACTGGACCTCGGCGCTGTGGTTCTGGGCGGTGCCGGCCGCCGTCGTACTTCTGCTTTTCCTGCCGTTGGCAATCCGCCAGCCGTCGGTCAGGCACCAGGCAGTCCACGGCGGCGTGAACGTGTGGCGGTCAGCCGTGGCCTGGCAGGTGACCCTGTTTATGGTGCTGCAGGCCATGATGTCCTTCAGCGTGTTCGCCTGGATGGCGCCCATCCTGCGCGACCGGGGGATCGACGGGAGCACGGCCGGGCTGATCGTCTCGGTGTCGATTGTGCTGCAGATGCTCGGCTCACTGTTTGCCCCGGCGCTGGCCACGCGTTTCAAGGACCAGCGCATCATCAACATGGTGGTGGCCCTCATGACCGGCGGTGGTTTCGCGCTCACGATCTTTGGCCCCACCGAGCTCATCTGGGTATGGACCGGGTTGAACGGGCTGGGACAGGGATCGCTGACTGCCGTGGCCTTGACCATGATCATGGTCCGTACCCGCGACGCCCACACTGCCGCGCACCTGTCCGGGATGATGCAGGGAGTTGGCTACGGGGTGGGTTCGCTGGGCACGCTGATGGTAGGCCAACTCCACCAGGCAACGGGCGGATTCGCGGCAGCCGGGATCCTGTTCCTGGTGGTCGGATCCTTGGCCGCGTTCTTCGGATACCGGGCAGGCCGCGACCGCTTCGTTTAACGTTGTGAGGCCCACTCTGCATCCCAAAAACCCAGGGAAGAGCGCAGAGCGGGCCTCGCAACGAAAGCCGGAGTAGCTAGACGGTCAGGTCCTTGCCCTTCGTCTCCGGGATGGAGAATGCGAACGCGATGCCCACCAGCAGCAGGATCACTGCGTACACGTTGAACAACTGGGCCTGCCCGATGCTGCCGAGCCATGTCTGCAGGTACGGGGCCGTGCCACCGAATACAGCGACGCAGATTGAGTACGGGACGCCGACGCCGATGGTGCGGATGTGGGTGGGGAACAGTTCGGCATAGACGGCCGGGACGATGGAGGCGCTGCCGGCGATGAAGAACAGCATTACGGACATGGACACCGCGAGCTGCCACGGGGAGTCCTTGAGCAGCCACGTCATGGGGAAGTGCAGCAGGGCGGCGCCGGCGGCGGAGACGATAATGACGGGCTTGCGGCCGATGCGGTCGGAGAGCTTGCCCCAGAACGGCAGGGCGGCAATGAACACGATATTGGCAATGACGCCGGCCCACAGGGCTTCACCGCGGTCCATCTTCAAGGCGGTGGCTGCGTAGCTCGGTGCCACGACGCCCCAGATGTAGTAGACCACCGTCAAGCCCACGGTCAGGCCGATCACCTGGAACGCCTGCTTCCGGTACTTGATGATCTGCGGCAGGATCGGCAGGCGCTTCTCATTGGGAGCCTCTGCCTCGAACGCTTCGGTTTCCTTCATCTTGGCCCGCATGAACAACGCGTAGATGCCCAATGCGCCGCCGATCAGGAACGGGATACGCCAGCCCCAGGCGTTCATTTCGTCCTTGCTCAGGACGTTGGTCAGGATCGCACCAAGCAGGGTGCCGGCCAGGATTCCCGCGGTGCCGGAGGTGTAGATAAGGGTCGCCCAGAAGCCGCGGTGTTCCTTGGGCGCCATCTCGGACAAATACGTTTGCGACGACGGCAACTCACCACCGTGCGCCAGGCCCTGGATGAGGCGGGCGACCAGGAGCATCACCGAAGCGAAGGCGCCGACGGCAGCGAATGTCGGCGCGATGCCGATGAGGAGGCTGCCGACTGCTCCGAGGGCAACGGCCACCGTCATGGAGGTCTTGCGGCCAATCCGGTCGCCGATCCAGCCGAACACGAAGCCGCCAAACGGACGGGCAACGAACCCGACGGCGAAGATCGCCAAGGTGGACAGCACTGCTGATGTGGGATCGGCCTGGCTGAACAAGGCGCTCGCGATGAAGGGCGAGAACGTCGCGTAGATCGCCCAGTCGTACCATTCAACGGCGTTGCCGATGCCGGTTCCGACGAGTGTACGCATGTGGGACTTGTGGACCTTGACGTCGGGGGACGTTCCTACGGTGGCGGTCATGTGGTTCTCCAAGGTGGGGCGGGCTGGGAGGTGGGGCTTAGTTGCCGGCAAGCGCGGCGATACGGGATACGGCCAGTTCGGCATACAGCGCGGCGCCGTCGGTGAGGACGCCGTCGTCGAACAGTGCGTAAGGCGAGTGGTTGAACGGCGACGTCGTGTGGTCGGCGCCGGGGGCAACGGCGCTGAGGCCCACAAACGTGCCGGGAACTTCGGCCAGGACGCGGGAGAAGTCCTCGGAACCGCTGAGCGGAGTGGCCATCCGGGTGTGCCTGGACTCGCCGAACATTCCGGCGATCACCTTCTCGGCGGTGGTGGTCTCGTCCTCGTCGTTGATGGTGAGGGGGTATTCCTCCTGGTAGTGCACGTCCGCCTCCAAACCGTGGGCTGCGGCGATGCCGTGCAGCAGCCGGGGTACTGCTTCCATCATCTTCCGGCGGGACTCTTCGGAGAAGGTCCTGATGGTGGCTTCGATGCGGGCGGTCTCGGGGATGACGTTGCGCTTTGTTCCTGCGTGCAGAACGCCGACGGTCAGGACGACGGGATCGAACATGTTGAACTGGCGCGTGACCATGACCTGCAGGGCGGTGACCATCTCGGCGGCTGCCGTGACGGGGTCCTTTGCCGAATAGGGTGCAGAGCCGTGGCCGCCCGCGCCCAGCACGGTCACCACGAGTCCGTCCGAAGAACTGAGCATCACACCCGGCTTGGTGACGAACTGGCCATGCGGCTCAAGCGAGGAGAAGACGTGCATTCCGTAGGCGGTGTCTGCGCGGCGCCCGGCTGCATCAAGGACACCTTCCTTGATCATGTAGCTGGCGCCGTCGAAGCCTTCTTCGCCGGGCTGGAACATGAGGATCACATCGCCGGCCAACTGATCGCGGCGTTCAGCCAGGAGGGTGGCAGCGCCAGCGAGCATGGAGGTGTGGAGGTCATGCCCGCAAGCGTGCATGGCGCCATCCACACGGGAGGTGTAGTCCACGCCGGTCGTTTCCTGTACCGGAAGTCCGTCCATGTCGGCACGCAGCAGCACCACGGGCGTCTCAGCTGAAGCGTGAGCCGCGCCGCCCCGCAGAACCGCGGTGACCGACGTCGTTTCCTGGCCCAGGCTGATCTCGTACGGCAGTCCGTCCAGCGCCTTGAGTACCTTCTCCTGGGTCCGGGGGAGCTGCAGGCCGATTTCCGGTTCGCGGTGGAGGTCGTGGCGGAGGCGGACGATGTCGTCCCGTAGTTCCTTGGCGTCGGCAGCGATGGTCATCTGTGCTCCTGGTCTATCCGGTGAATATGTTCCTTATGCCATTCTGGGGTGACCTGTTTCACACCGTTCAAAACATCTGGAAATATGCGCATGACCCATGAATATGACAGGAATCATGCAGCACTCTGAGAGAATCGGCTCATGGAGCTCAGCGAAGAAGATCTGCGGCTGATCAACGCCCTGCAGATTTCACCCCGGATCAGCTGGTCCGACGCCGGCGAAGTCCTCGGCGTCCACGCCACCACCCTGGCGTCCCGATGGGAGCGCTTGCGGGCGGCCGGAGCGGCGTGGACAACGGCCCACCTCATGGGGGATCCGAAGGACATGTGCCTGGCCATGGTGGATATCGACTGCGAAATGCACCTCAGGCCGGACGTCACGGCCGCGGTTGCCCAACTTCCCGAGGTCATCACCGTGGAGGAAGCCGCCAGCAACCGAGACCTCACCCTGACGGTCATCACCCAGGACCTTGAACAGTTCAGCACGCATTTGTTGCCGAGACTCAAGGAAATCCGGGGTCTCATCAAGTACCACACGGCACTCTGCACGCGGATCCACACCAGCGGCTACGCCTGGCGGCTCAACCTCCTGACCAAGACGGAACAACAGGCACTGCGGGCGCTCGCCGGACCCGAGTCGGCCAACCCTTCAGCGCCCGACACCATCGTGGTCCCGCTCCCGGAAAGCCACCTGGCGCTGATCCCGTTCCTGGCGCGTGACGGCCGCGCAACGGCGGCGGAGATCGCCCGCGCGCTGGGACGCAACCCCGCCACGGTTCAGCGCCAACTGGGGCGGGTCCTCAACAGTCGGATGCTGTCCTTCCGCTGCGAAATTGCCCAGCAGTTTTCCGGCTTCCCCATCACAGTCCAATGGTTCGCGAACGTTCCTGCGGGCGAACACGAAGCCGCCGCCACGGAACTGAGAGCTATCCGGAACATACGCTTCTCCGCGTCCACCACGGGCCGCACCAACTTCACCATGATCATGTGGCTGCGCTCGCTGGCCGATGTCATGGAAATGGAGCTCACCATCCAACAGCGCATTCCGGGCATAGTCCTGGTGGAGAGCGTGGTCATGTTGAACACGGCAAAGCGCGTCGGGTGGATGCTGAACCCGGACTCGACCGCCACCGGAACAGTGGTTCCGCCCTACGGGGAGCTGCTGCCCGATGGTATCTAGGCGTGCTTGGTAGCCCTCAGGACGGTGTCCAAGGTGGTGCCGGACTCGCCGTTGGGACCGGTAATCGTACGTTCGCGGTCAGTGAGGATATTGACGAACCACGGCTCGCGATCCAGGCGCAGCTCGCCGGCCAACTGCTCGGGCGTGAAGAACATGCCGGAGTCGTGGTGGTGGCTCCACGACGGCAGCCCGTGGGGATGATGCCCCACCACCAGCAAAGTGCCGCCCGGTGCCACAGCGGCCGCTGCCATTGCCACGGACTCGCGCCATGGCAGCAGGGGCGAGTGCAGGAACTGCGCCGAGACCAGATCGAAGACCGGCTCCGGTTCCCACTCAGTAAGGTCCTGCTGCTGCCAGGTGATCCGGTCCCCGTGGCTGGTCTCCGCTGCGTGTGCGGCCGCCCGTTCAAGCGCGACGGCGGACACATCCAACGCGGTGACCGTCCAGCCCTGCCCTGCGAGCCACAGGGCATCACCGCCCTCACCGCAGCCCAGGTCCAGTGCCCTGCCCGGCTTCAGGCCCTCCGCTTCTGCCACGAGTTGCGGGTTCGGATTCCCGCTCCACACCTTTGACCGCTCCCGATACATTCCGTCCCACATGTCCACGGCATTGTCCGCGTCCTCATGGAGGTTCAGGCCGCCCTGCTGGGCTCCCTCGTGCTGGTGTCCGCGTTGGTGAGTGCCGGCGTCGTGAGTGTGTTCAGTCATAAGCCAAGCGTGCCGTGAGCCGCGTGCGAAAGGCAACGCTTGTTGCTATTCCGGCAAGTTCCACCGCTGGGCTCCGGCCCCTGAAGCGCCCAGCTCGTCCGACGGGTTCTGCAACGTGCACGACTTCAGGCTCAGGCAACCACAGCCGATGCATCCGTCCAGGTCGTTGCGGAGGTGCTGCAAGGCCGCGATCCGCTCGTCGAGTTCCTTACGCCACCGCAGGGACAATTTGGTCCAGTCGCGCTTGGTGGGGGTTCGCCCGTCGGGCAAGGAGTCCAAGGCCTCGCGGATGTCCTTGAGCGGCAAGCCCACGCGCTGCGAGGTCTTGATGAAGGCGACGCGCCGCAGCGTGTCGCGGCGATACCGCCGCTGGTTGCCTGCTGTCCGCTCCGCTTCGATGAGTCCGTTGCGTTCGTAGAAATGGAGGGCCGACGGCGACACTCCACTCCGCTCGGACAGCTCACCGATAGTGAGGGGCCGGTGAGTATCGACTGGCGGCATGGCGTTGCCTCCGTTGGCAGTGGTGGTGGATTGACCTCAACATTAGTTGAGGTTCTAGGCTGACGTCCATGACCTCTGACACCTCAACGGCCGGGATACTGCGCCGCCCATACTTGCTCGCCACCGTGGGGGCTTGCGCGCTCGTATTCCTCAGCGCGTTCGAGTCCCTCGCGGTGACCACCATCATGCCGCTCGTGAGCCGCGACCTGGACGGCGCCAGCCTGTATGCGCTGGCCTTCGCGGGCCCGCTGGCAACGGGTGTGATGGGCATGGTGGCGGCGGGCAACTGGTCCGATCGTCGTGGTCCGGCGGCGCCCCTGTACTCCTCCGTGGCGTTGTTTGTGGCGGGACTGCTGATCGCCGGCACGGCAGGCACCATGGAAATGCTGGTGCTCGGACGGTTGGTGCAGGGGCTTGGCGGCGGCGCGATGACCGTGGCCCTCTACGTGTTGGTGGCACGCGTGTACCCGCCGGCGCTTCACCCTAAAATCTTTGCCGCCTTTGCCGCGTCCTGGGTGGTCCCTTCCCTGGTTGGCCCGTTTGCGGCAGGTGTTGTTGCCCAGCTCAGCAGCTGGCATTGGGTGTTTCTGGGTGTTGTTGGGCTGGTTGTTCCGGCATTGCTGATGGTGGTTCCGGCTGTGCGGGGAATGGACTCCGAACCCGCTGTCGAACCCGTCCCCTGGGCCTTCGGTCGCATGGGATGGGCAGCGCTGGCAGCCTTGGCCGTCCTGGGACTGAACCTGTCCGCGGAGGTGCCGGGCGTGGGCGGGGTGATCGCCGTCGTCGCCCTTGTCATTGCGTTGGTGGCTGTCCGCCCGCTGGTGCCGCGCGGAACGTTGACTGCACGTCGCGGCCTTCCCAGCGTGATCCTGGTTCGCGGGCTTGCCTCGGCAGCATTCTTCGGGGCCGAGGTGTACCTGCCGTACCTGCTGACGGAGCGCTACGCGTTCACGCCGACGTTCGCCGGGCTCACACTGACCGGTGCCGCGCTGGCGTGGGCCGGGGCCTCCGCTGTACAAGGGCGGTTGGGCGCCAAGCTGGCCGACGACCTTGCCGTGAAAGTCGGTGCTGCCCTGGTGCTGATTGCCGTGATCTCCACCCTGGTGACCGCAGCGTTCGCCCTGCCCGCGTCCGTGGCCATTGCTGGTTGGATCCTCGCCGGGGCCGGAATGGGACTCATGTACCCAAGGCTGTCTGTGATGACGTTGGCCCTTTCCACCCCGGAAAACCAAGGTTTCAACAGTGCGGCCATGTCCATTTCCGATTCCCTCGGCGGCGCGCTGTCCCTCGCCGCCACGGGACTCGTCTTCGCTGCATTTACGACGACGAACTCGTTCGCGGGGGTCTTCGCGCTGACGGCGGTGATCGCCGTCGTCGGGGTTCTGATTGCGCCGCGCGTCGCCGCCCGGGCTGCCGCATCCGAATCCGACGCCTCGAACGCTGAACCCGAGCTCACGCGCCACTCCTGACCCGTTGTGGGGCCTGCTCTGCGCGCTTCGCGAGCCCGGAGTCGCGCAAAGCGGGCCCCACAACGCGAGGGTGTGAGTTGTGGGGCCTGATCTGCGCGCTTCGCGAGCCCTGAGTCGCGCAAAGCGGGCCCCACAACGCGGGGGTGTGAGTTGTGGGGCCTGCTCTGCGCGCTTCGCGAGCCCTGAGTCGCGCAAAGCGGGCCCCACAAGAAGGCCCTGAGCTGCCCCGATGAGGGTCCATCGTGGAAACACTGCTAAGCTAGGAACACTTGATGTGCGGTGACGCCCTGAAGCAGGTGGCCTGAAAGGCTGCGCGACGGGGCATTTTTCATGTGAGAGGCACATCCTGCGTCGATGAACGCGTTCTATTTGGTCCCGGCCACCGCTGTTGCAGCGAACCGGTAGATCACCTGACTTTTCCTCGGCGAACCCCTGGCCCAACCGGCGTCGGGGGCCGATGTCCGCACTTGGACACCGCCCGAAAGACATGAAGTTTATGACTACTTTTGCTGCCCTTGGCACGCCCAAGCCCATTGCTGAATCCCTCGCCGCAGATGGCATCGAAGAGGCATTCCCCATCCAGGTGAAGACCCTCCCGGACACCCTCGCAGGACGCGACGTCCTGGGCCGTGGCCGCACCGGTTCCGGTAAGACCATTGCTTTCGCCATCCCGCTCGTGGCCCGCTTGGCCGAGCGCGAAGCAAAGCACTTCCGCAAGCCGGGCCGCCCCATGGGCCTGGTCCTTGCACCGACCCGTGAATTGGCAACCCAGATCAACGCCACCATCGAGCCGCTGGCCAAGGCCATGGGCCTGAACACCACGGTCATCTACGGTGGCATCTCCCAGGCACGCCAGGAAAAGGCCCTGCGCGCCGGCGTCGACATCGTCATCGCCTGCCCGGGCCGCCTCGAAGACCTGATCCGCCAGCGCATCCTGACCCTCGAAGCCGTTGAGGTCACCGTGCTGGACGAGGCCGACCATATGGCCGACCTCGGCTTCCTCCCGGTCGTCAAGAAGCTCATGGACATGACCCCCACCCAGGGTCAGCGCCTGCTCTTCTCCGCAACGCTGGACAACGGTGTTGACAAGCTGGTCAACCGTTACCTGTCCAACCCGCTGACGCACTCCGTGGACGATCCCCAGGCCGCTGTCACCACCATGGAGCACCACGTCCTGGTGGTCAACGACCAGACCGTCAAGAAGCAGCTCATCGTCGAACTGGCCTCCGGCGCCGGCCGCCGCGTCCTCTTCATGCGGACCAAGCACCACGCCCGCAAGCTTGCCAAGACCCTGACCGACGCCGGCATCCCCGCCGTCGACCTCCACGGCAACCTGTCGCAGAACGCCCGCGACCGTAACCTTGCCGAGTTCTCCAACGGTGACGTCCGCGTCCTGGTGGCCACCGACGTCGCAGCCCGCGGCGTGCACGTTGACGACGTCGAACTCGTTATCCACGTGGACCCGCCCACAGAGCACAAGGCGTACCTGCACCGCTCAGGCCGTACGGCCCGCGCAGGTTCCGATGGCACCGTGGTCACCCTGACGCTCCCCGAGCAGCAGAGCGACGTCAAGAAGCTCATGAAGGCTGCCGGCGTTGACGTTTCGTTTGAACGCGTGACCGCCAACTCCCCGTTGGTTGCTGACCTGGTGGGCGACATCGCGGACAAGGTTGACCCCCGCACCCGTGCAGCTCTCCTCGCGGCGAAAGCCCCGCAGGGTGGCGGCACGTCCACCGGCGCCAACGCCCAGCGCAAGCGCGCACGCCGTTCCACGCAGGCTGCTCCCACCGCGGGTGGCCGTGGCGGTCGCGGCGGACGCGGCAAGGTTGGGGCTGAGCCGGTTCGTACGGACACCAACCGTGCCGATCGCCGCGCAGCAGCGAACGACGACGTCGCCCGCAGCTCACGTGGTCGCGGCAAGGCAGCTTCCACGCACCGTAACGACGTTCCCGGCTCGCAGGGGCAGAACGGCCGCAGCGGTCGTCCGGCTACCGGCCAGCGCTCAGCTTCGGCTCCGCGCACGGCATCCACCACGAGCACCCGCACCGGTGGAAACAAGGCCGTATGGTCTTCCGCCACGGGCGCTACGTCCGGTGGATCCTACGGTTCGGGTGCCTCCGGCAACTCCGGTCGCGGTGGCTCCGGCGCAGGTCGTCCGGCCCGCAGTGGCCCGCGTCGTGCATCGGCTCCCGCTTCCAACGAGCGTCGCGGCCGCTAACGACTCACCAGCCTCGGGCGCGCCACTCCTCAAGGTGTGGCCGCTCGGCGCCGAGGGTCGTGGGCAATCCATGGCCAGGGTGCACCACGGTCCCGTCCGGATAGGCGTCGAACAGTCGTTCCGACACGTCGTTCAACAGTGAAGTGAAGCGTGCAGGATCTTTCTGTGTGTTGCCGACGCCTCCCGGAAACAGCGAGTCTCCACTGAAAATGTGGGCAGGCCCGTCTGGATCCTGGTACACGAAAGCGATCGAGCCCGGGGTGTGTCCACGCAAGTGGACTGCTGAGATCTCGAAGTCGTCAAAGCGCTCAACGTCGCCATGACTAAGCCGGACGTCCACTGGAACCGGCAACGCATCGGCGTCGTCCGCTCCGGCTGAGGTGGTCGCGCCGGTAACGGCGACCAATTCCGGCAGGGCCCGGACGTGGTCCCAGTGCTGGTGAGTGGTGGCGATCCTGACCAGTTTGGTGGGGGCCGACGAATCGGCAGCACTGTCTTCCAGCATTTGCTGAATAGCCGGGAGGTCGTCTGCTGCGTCGATCAGCAGCTGCCCACCTGTGGACTTTGAGGTCAACAGGTAGACGTTGTTGTTCATCTCGCTGACCGAAATGCTGCGGATAGTGACGTCACGCAATGAGTGAATAAGCGAATCCATCGCTTCAGTCTATGCAGTGGTCGGGTTGGCTTCGCGGCCCTGCGATACCCAGTTGGGGTCGGCCGAGCGTGAACCCACGACGGCGGCTGCGGCTTGGTCGAGCACCTCAAGTTGTGCTGTCCCCAGTTGCAGGGACAGTGCCCCCAGGTTCTCGTCGATCCGGTGCGTTTTGCGCGTGCCGGGGATGGGAACCACGGAAATCCCGAGGCGCTGACCTTGGGTGAACAGCCAAGCCAGGGCTACCTGGGCAGGAGTTGCATCCAGCCCGCTGGCTACCTCGCGAACCGCGGCCACGACGGCCTGGTTTGCATCAAGTGCCTCGTCGCCAAAACGGGGGATCTTATGGCGGAAGTCATTCTCGCCGAGGTCACCCGCGCTGACGGTTCCCGTGAGGAACCCTCGGCCCAGCGGCGAATACGGCACGAACCCAACGCCAAGTTCCTTGGCTGCAGGAACAACGTTGAGCTCAACATCCCTGCTCCAGATTGACCATTCACTCTGGACTGCGGCAATGGGATGGACGGCGTTGGCCTGCCTGAGTTCCTCGGCTGTCACTTCGGACAGTCCGAGGTGCCGGACCTTGCCCTCACGGACCAGCTCCGCCATGGCCTCCACGGTTTCCACTATCGGAACGCGGAGGTCGCGGCGGTGCAGGTAGTAGAGGTCAATCACGTCAGTGTCCAGGCGGCGGAGGCTCGCTTCTGCCGCTTGCCTGACGTAGGGCGCATCCCCGCGGACTCCCGTGTACCCGTCCGCGGGGTTGCCCTCAATTCCGAATTTCGTGGCCACTTGGATTTCGTCACGGCGCTCTTTCAGGAGCTTGCCCACGAGTTCCTCGTTGCTTCCGGCGCCGTATACATCGGCGGTGTCGATGAACGTGATGCCCGCATCCACGGCGTGCCTCAGCGTTTTGAGCCCTTCTTGGGGATCGATGCCGCCGTAGACAGGTGTCAGGGCCATCCCGCCGAAACCGAGGGGGCTTACTTTGAGGCCATCGCCGAGTTGAACTGCAGTCATGAACTTCTCCAATGCGCGTAGGTGTTCCAGAGGGCCCTTTGTTGGCGTGAACTCTGTGGCCGCGGTGGGTATTCCTGCTGGGCCCCCCGACTTGGAGTGAGTGTGCGGTGTTGCCCTGCCCCAATTCGACGGCTTGCTGCGCATTCGATGGTAGGAGACGTCTCATGCGCAGCGGGCCATCGAAATGGACCAGCGCCCGCGGTGGGGTGTTCGCTACTCGGCTTTGGCCACGGTCTTATCGGCAGGCAAGGCCTTCAGACCGGCAGCACAGCCCACGATTCCCGCGATGAAGAGCAGCTTCAGCGGGCTCGCGGACTCCACGCCCGTGATCATGGCCCAGCCAACAGTGAGAGCTGCGCCGATGCCCACCCACACCGCGTAGGCAGTTCCCAAGGGGATTCGTTTGACCGCGATGCCCAGTCCGAGCATGCTCAACACCGCAGTAATCGTGAAGACCACGGTGGGCATGAGCTGCGTGAAGCCATTGGAGAGCCCCAAAGCGGTGGCCCACACGGCTTCGAGCAGTGCCGATGCCAAGAGGATTGCCCAGGAGATGCCGTTGCCGGTGTTCTTTGTCTTAGCAGTCATGGCTATGCCACCACCTTCAGGCCGACCACACACGCGCCGATTCCAGCAAGCAGGAGCAGCCGGGCCGTCGTCGCACGTTCAACCTTGGTGACCATCGCGTATGTAGCGGTCAGTACGACTCCGACGCCAACCCACACTGCATAAGCCGTGCCTGTGGGGATGGACTGCATCGCGATGGCGAGTCCGGCCATGCTGGCAACAACGGACACCAGGAAGACGACTGTGGGGACGGGTTTACGGAAGCCCTTGGACCGGTGGAGCGCTGCGGCCCAGACGGCCTCGAGTGCTCCGGAAAGAATGAGAATTATCCACGACATGACATTTCCTTTGGCCAGTCTTGTCGCATTCCGGGTACTGAACCGTCGTCCGGAGGTTCCAGAGCGGAACCTTCATTTCAGGCTAGCAACTCCCGCGCGGGGTGGCCACCTCTGGTGGTTAACGTCACCACCTCAGGCGTGGGCCTCCACGTGGTCGATCGAGATGACAGCGATGAATCCGCGGCCCGAGATCTCCGGACTCCGGGTATCGGAGCCGACTACGGCGTCATAGCGTGACAGCTCGACAGGTTCGGCCGCGCTGGGTGCCGGGGCGTCGCCGTCGGACTCTTCCTCCACAGCAGCGCCCGGCGCAACTGTGGCTTTGCCCTCGAGCAGGATGGCAAGCTGGCCCTCGAAAACCGGGTGTGCGCGCTTCTTGGAGATCTCCACGATGGAGGTGTAGCCCTTGAACGCGCCTTTGCGCGCAATGACGTTGAGATCCCGGATGTCACCAGTAGGGAGGGTGGCTCCCGATGCGGCCTCGCCCGAGAACCGGAACGGCCGGTACTTCTCCAGGGGGTGCTCGGCTCCGTCCACAGTGAGGAGCAGCAGTTCGCCTTCGATGATGGTGATCACGCGCTCCATGCCCGGGAAGGTGGAGAATTCTCCGGCTTTGGAGACGTCGGCGATGCTGACGCGCCAATCCCATGCCCCGTCCTGGGCCGAAGCGGCTTTCGGATGGCTGGCCAGTTCACGGGTCACCCCGCCCCCATTGCGCCATGGTTCGGGATGGATGTCGGCAAAGCGGATGATCTCCATCCGACCAGCCTAGTGGTGGACACCGGTTCTGCGTTGGCATTGCGGCTTGCTAACGTCATATGTGGAAAACGTTGTGAGTATGGCTGGAGGCACGGGAATGTTCGTCAAAGTGTGCGGATTGAGCACGCCCGAATCCGTGCGGGAAGCCGTCGACGCCGGTGCGGACGCCGTCGGCTTCGTCCTCACCACCAGCCCCCGTGAAGTCAGCCCTGAACAGGTGCGTATCCTGCTGCCTTTGGTGCCGTCGGGTGTTCAGGCGGTGGGTGTCTTCCGGCACGAGGCCGCAGCTGATGCCGTCGCCATCGCCCGTGACGCAGGGCTTGGGTGGGTACAGCTCCATGGTCACCGGACTGCCGAAGACGTCAAAACCGTGCACGACGCCGGGATGCGGCTCGTCCGCGCAGTCACCATGGGAGCCGCCCAGGACGAGTTCGCTGACCTGGGCGAGGAAGTGTTCCTGATCGACGCTGCCGTGCCGGGTTCGGGGGAGTCCTGGGACTACGCGTCCGTGCGGGAGAAGGGCCTCGACGGCAGGGAGTGGCTGCTGGCAGGTGGACTTGAACCCGGCAACGTCGCCTTCGCTGCCGCTGTTGCCGGAGCCTGGGGAGTGGACGTTTCCTCGGGCGTCGAAGCATCGCGCGGAGTGAAGGACCTGGCCAAAATCCGCGCCTTCGTCCACGCCGCCAAAGCCTGATCCTCTCTCACCTTCCGCGGGTTTAAGGCCGTTCCTCTCTCACCTTCCGTTTGCTTTCGGTGGTCGCTCTCTCACCTCCAGCCGTCCTTTCGGTGATTAGGTGAGAGATGGTTGGTGAAAACGGGTGATTAGGTGAGAGAGCATCGGACTTGTCACTGGCACCCCCTAGAATCGCTCCCAACAGCAGGTCCACCGCTGAAACGCATCGAGAACCACGGAAACCAGGAGCCAAGCATGAGCACGGAACACTTCACCCTGACCATGAGCCGCGCGTTCGACGCCCCCCGTGAGAAGGTTTTCGAAGCGTGGATGGAGCCGGACAAGCTCACCCAGTGGTTCGGACCCGTGGAAGTGGACGCTCCCCGCGATAAGATCATCGTCGAGCCCCGGGTTGGCGGTATCTGGCAGGTCGTCATGGTGTGGTCGGACGAGAATGGCGAGCAGTCGGCCCCCATTGAAGCCGTGATCACCGAGTTGGACGCGCCGGCCCTCTTGGTCGCAACAGCCAAAGCTGCTCCGGACGCCGATCACGAATTCGAAGAAATGCGCCTTGAATTCGAAGACCTCAACGGCCGTACACGCATGAACGTCACTCAGGGTCCGTTCGAATCGGAAGAGTGGGTAGACATGACCCGCGATGGCTGGGGCACCTCGTTCGACAAGCTGGACGCGCTCCTGGCCTAGCCCTGCGTACGAACCCGGCGATGAGTCAGGGAAGAATCAGGGCAGACCCCTACGCTTTTTGTCGGGCCCGCAGGGGAGAATGGGGACTATGAAAACGATCCTTAACGTCATCTGGCTTGTCTTCGGTGGGTTTTGGCTGGCCTTGGGTTATTTCGCGGCCGGCATCATTTGCTGTGTGCTCATCGTGACCATCCCGTGGGGCATCGCTTCGTTCCGGATTGGCGCATATTGCCTGTGGCCCTTCGGTCGGATGGTGGTTGAGAAGCCGGGCGGCACAGGTGTCTTCGCGCTTCTCGGCAACGTTATCTGGTTGCTGGTGGCGGGCATCTGGATCGCTATCGGTCACGTGGTCACCGCAGTTGCAATGGCCATCACCATCATTGGCATCCCGCTGGCGATCGCCAACCTGAAGCTGATCCCGGTGTCGCTGATGCCGCTCGGCAAGCAGATTGTCCCTACCAGCCAGCCGTTCGTCAGCACCTACCGCTAAGAAGCAGAAACCGCCCCGGTGCGCAGATCGAGACTGAACGTCCGATCCCTTCGCACCGTCCCGCCGTCGGCCTCTGCAGTGAACGCGAGTTCCAGCGTGCTGTGCCCGTTGTCCGACGCCGTGATGGTGTACGTCGGCGTGAAGTAGAGAACGTGCTCGCCGGGCGGCAGGTCCGCGGGTGGGAAGTCACCGGGGTTGTCATGCGGTCCGAGAAGTACGACGCCGGTAGCCGTCCCGGTGCCGACGTTGCGGACGCGCCCGGTGAAGGCAAGGATGTCCCCGGCCTTGTAGCCGGGGACGATGGGGCCGTAGTTGAGGTCCTGCGCCTCCCGCGTGCCAAGAACCTGGTCCCCGGCGTAGCCTTGGCCGATTTCCTTCCAGGTCTGCACATCCCATTCACCGTCACTGTTGGAGGGGATCACGTGGAAGTCGCCGGCGTTCTGCCACACCGCGGGCCTGCCTGGGGTGACGGAGCGTAGCTCTATGTCAAAGACCAAGCCGGCCGGTTCCGAAGCATCCGGAACAGCCCGGGGTGGAGCGGAAAGCTGCCCCGTGAGCTGCTCGGCAGGGATCGATGCGAACACGATCTCCCGGTACCCCTGCCTTTCATAGAGAACCCCGATGTTCCCATCCGGTAGCCGCGTCACCGTCGAGTACGCCGAACTTCCGCCGCAGAGCAACAGCTTGGCGGGCCAGGTGGCGCCGTTGTCGGGGGAGAGGCTTAGGACGGTGTTGCGACGCAGATGCGGTTCGTGGTTGTTGCTCGCGAGCAGCCAGGATGAAGTCTCCGGCGTGGCAAGGGCAGCAACACTTGGCAGACCGTCGAAGCGCGCCAAGGAACCGTTGTCGCTGGGGTCCGGCAAATCCGGAACAGCCTGCAGGGGACTCCACGTCTGACCGCCGTCCTCGGACTCGGCGGACAATCTGCAGGGCGTGGCCCGTGAATGCAGGAGCAGCCGGCCATCGTCCAAGCACACAACTTTGTTTTCGTTGGGCCCTATCCCGGCGGGACCCGCTCCAATCAGGTCACCCAGGGCCCAGGTATCGCCATGGTCGTCGCTGAATGCAGATGCAGCCATGATGTCGCCGTCCACTAACAGCACAAACTGCTGCACCAACCGTCCCCTGTACGGCCCGGCATGCATCTGGATTCCTTGTCCCGCCGCGGCGAAAAGGCCTGTTGCTCCGCGCACTTTGAGCTGCGAGGTGAGCCGACGGTGCTGCCAGGTGTCGCCGTCGTCGTCGGAGAAGCTGACATCTGCGTGCTGGACGTCATCATCGGGCTCCAAACCGGAGACGGCCTCGAAGAAGCCCGCGTGCGTCCCGGCGGAATGGAACATGAAGATGCGGCCGGTTTCGGCGTCCACCAGCAGGCTCGGGTCCCCGAAGCCGTGGAGTCCCGATCCTGTGCGGACCAGCTGCTGCGACTCCCAGGTGACCCCGTTGTCGTAGCTGCGGCGCAGGAGGAGATCGATGGGATTGGGGAGATCGTCCAAGTTGGGCCGGCCGTCGTAGGCGGCCAACACGGTGCCCCGCGTGCTGACGGCAAGCGCCGGGATGCGGTACTGACGGTAACCGCCGACGCCCCGGAGAGCCAGAACATGCTCAATGTCGGGGACGGCCAAGGGCATTCCAGGGCGGGAAGAGCTCAAGAGGTAGGAGGTCACACCTCTATGCTAGCCCGAAGCCACACGCGCCGATAGCCTTGGCGGGTGACCAACAGAGCCCGGCTGCAAGCCGGTGGCGGACTGCTCACGCCATTTCGCCGGCGAGGTTGCGCCGGGCAGCGTCCAGCCACAGATCCTTGGCGCGTTCGCCGTGGAACAGCGGGTCAAGGCTTTGGAGATGGCGTACGACGGCGGCGCGACCGGTCGCGAAGTCGTCGTCGCTGACGTAGGCGTAGTCTTCCCGGACGGCGGCCAGGTAGCGTGCGTAGGCCTGTTCGTCGCCGCCGAGGACGGAGAGGTCGGCGTCGCAGAGGAGTGCCCCGGCGTGGTCGCCAGGCTCTGGGGAGTGGCTGGACGTGAGCCGGACCAGCCGCGCCACCTCGGCCACATCGGCGGGAGCCAAACCGGCAGCCATGAGACGGTCCTCGGCCAGCAGGGCTGAGTCCTCCTCATCCTTCCCGGCAACACCTTCATAAACGGCATCGTGGAACCACGCCGCCAAGGAGACGGTCCGCGCAGGCAGCGCCGGTTCGGTCAGGACGTCCAGTGCTTCCAGAACTGCCAGGAGATGTGTGCGGCTGTGATACTTCCTGCCGTCCTCGCCCCACCGCTCCAACAGCTCAAGCCCCAGCTCCTCATGGCCGGGGAAGATACTGTTCCAACGCTCCATCAGAGGAACTGTCAAGGCTTTACTCCGCTCCCTCGCAGGAATCCGCAGGCCGCTGGCGATGAGTTTTCGGACCAGCACCCGAGCCTCCACCGGGATTGCACCGGCGAGCACGAGATCGTCATAGCGGCGTTCCGGAACGTCGTAGTGGTCCCCGTCGAAGGCTCGCTCCGGAACCCCCGCGGCGGCTGCGAACGCGTGGAGCTCGTCCAGCGACGTGTCCGAAACCAGGTGCGAAAATACGGTCCCGTGCGCTGGCCACAGGGGCGGATCGACGTAGATGGCCATTGCCAAAGTGTAGTCCCAGGCGATCCTTCCCAGTTGCCGGCCATCGGGGCGTCTACCGCCGTGCTGCGCCCCGGAAATACGGGCTTCACTGCCCGCGCTGTTCACGGCAACTGGGAAGGAGCGTAGGAGAATCAGCGTTCCGCGGGCAGGATGTTCTGGTTGCCGCGGAACACGTTGTCAGGATCGAACTCACGTTTCACCAAGGACAGCCGGCGATAGTTCTGCTCCCCATAGGCCGCCATGATCCGGTCCTGGCCTTCGTCGCCGATGAAGTTCAGCCACACTCCGCCCGTGGTGTGCGGGGCGATGTCCTGCCGGAACTGCTTGACCCATGCTTTGGCGTCCTGGCCGCCCTCCCGCGTCTCGGATAAACCGAAGGGATGGCTGACCCACGCCGCTCCGCGGTGCTGCAAGGGCGTCTCAGCCGCGGCAGGCCCGGAAACAGCCCCGCCCCATCGGGCCACCAGTTGCTGCGAATGGGGACCAGGGAGCCGCTGCGCCGAATCAACCAGGAGATCGAGCGCATCATCGCTGAGCTCGTTGTGGTAGTCGGCGCTCCAGTAGTTGTAGAGGTTCGGAGGGTCATCGATCATGCACTGGAAGTCCGCGTAGCCCATGGGAGAGACCAGGTCCACAGCGGGGCCAAGATCGCGGAACGGCTTCGCGTGCTCTTCACCGGACTCCATATCGCCGGCGTAAAGATAGGCCATGCCGACGGCGAGCTTGCCCACCATGTTTTCCGGGACGAACTCTTCCGGGGGAGCGGTGAGGTACACGAGCGCTGTTCCGACGGCGTCGGGCGCGTCAAGGGCAAGCTGTCGGTAGGCCCGGGACAAATCCGTGGCATCCTCCCCGGGAAACAGCATCAGGCCAGCCATGACGGTGGGCCCAAGATCGTGCAGTTTGAAGGTCAAGGACGTGGCCACTCCGAAGTTCCCGCCGCCGCCATGGAGTGCCCAAAACAGCTCCGGGTTTTCTCCGGCGCTTGCGGTCACACGATCGCCGGAGGCGGTGACCAGGTCCACGGAGAGCAGGTTGTCGCACGCGAAACCGTACGAACGCTCCAGCCATCCCGAGCCGCCGCCCAACGTGAATCCGGAGACCCCTGTGGTGGAAGCACGGCCACCAGTGACCGCCAGGCCGTGCTGTTGGGTGGCGTGGTCGAACTCGCCCCAGGTAAGTCCGGCGCCGGCGGTGGCAGTCTTCGCCACGGGGTCCATACTGATCGATTTCATGGGCCGGACATCCACCACCAGCCCGTCGTCGTTGGTGGACATGCCGGCTACCGAATGCCCGCCAGACCTCACCGCCACGTCCAGATTATGGTTGTGTGCGTAGCGGAGGGCCTCAGCCACCTCGCCGGGATCAGAGCATTTGGCGATGACTGCCGGCCTGCGGTCGATCATCGCATTGAAGAGTTTCCGGGCCTCGTCATAGTTCGGGTTGTCCGGACGAATCCATTCCATGGGACGCTCCTTCGCGCCTAAGACTCTCTCCCTAGAACAGGGTACGGCGGCGGGTCCTTTGGGGCTAGAGCAACGCCTTTGCCCGGGCCGAAGCATCGCTGCGAATCTGGCGCACTGCAGCCACCTCGGGCTCAAGTTCCTTCATCCGCGTGGTCAGGTATTTATCCAGGACGGCGGTGAGCTTGGCATCGAAGTTGGTGTCCGCGCGGCAAGTGGCATCGGTGACGGCGATCTTGAGCTCCTTCTGTCCTCCAGAGTGCAATCCGGCGGTAGCGGCCTCATCCGGGCGGCTGTATGGGAAGGCCGCGATGGACATACAGTTTTTCCAAGCGTCCACCGCAGTTTGGATGTCGGCGTCCGCAGCCGCAGCGTTCGTGGCAACCAATAACGAATTGAACGCCAAACCGGTGGCCCGCATGTAGTCATTGGCATTGCCATAGATGGCTGTAATGGCCTCGGCCGTGCACCCTCCCCACTGCATGCCTGTCCCTTCCGAAGACTGGACCACATTTTGTTCCGAGGGCCCGCCTCCGTTCAATGCTGTCTGGAAGGCAGGATCGGCAAAGAGCCTTCCCAGTTCGGAGCTCGTGGCGGGCTCACCGGGCCCCTGGGGCTTGAAAGAGGCGTAGCCGGACGCGCGGGCAGCATCAACGGTGAGAGTGGTGAAACCGATGTGGTGTTTGAGATCCACTGACTGCTGTCCTGATGGGGCGGGGGTGTAGTCATAACCGGCTTTGGCCATGCACTGCCGTACGGCTTCCGCCACGCCTCTTTGTGCCGTCGCATCCTCGGACGCGAACTGCTCAGCGGCAGCGGTGATGCCGGAGACAGGACGCTCGGCAGGCTTGGTCAGGATGGAGGAAACTCCAGGGGTGGCGGCGGCGGCCAACGTGGCGGCTGCACCGGCGGCAAGAATCAGTGCCCCAATAGTCTTCTTCTTCACTGTTTCTCCTTCGTGACGAATTATCGTCTGTATTTGGCAATGCGGAGGCCAGCCCCGGTAGTCCCGGGGCGTTCTGTAGGGCAGGTTGAGCTAGCCGAGCAGCCTGTTCTGGTAGGCAAATGCCACCAGTTGAATACGGTTCTTGAGCGTGAGCTTGGAAAGAATGCTGCCGATGTGGGTCTTGACGGTGGCGTCACTGAGCACCAGCGACGCAGCGATCTCCCCGTTGGCGAGGCCCTTGGCCGCCAGCATGAACACATCGCGCTCGCGGGCGGACAGCGGCTCCAGGGCGGACGAATTGGCGGACGAAGGGGTGGTGTAGTCGCGGAGCAGCTCATTTGTGACCGACGGTGCCATGACCGCGTGGCCCGAATGGACGGTCCGGATGGCTGCCAGCAGGAATTCCGGTGTTGCATCCTTAGTCAGGAACCCGCCGGCACCGGCTTGAATGGCCCGGACCACTGCCTCATCGTGCTGGATGGTGGTGAGCACAATGACCTTTGTCCCGCCCGGACTGTCCGTGATCCGCCGAGTGGCGGTGATTCCGTCCATCACCGGCATCCGGATATCCATCAGCATCACGTCCGGTCCGACATCTGCCGCGAGGGCAACAGCCTGCTCGCCGTCCGTCGCCTCTCCCACCAGGTCCAGGTCAGGTTGGCTGCGAAGGATCATCTTCAGGCCTGCGCTGAACAAGGGCTGGTCGTCCACCAGCGCTACACGGATCTTTGCCGCACTCATGGCAGGATCGCCTCCACTTCGAAGAGTTGGCCGTTGGTGACCGTTGTCAGGTAGCCGCCTGCCGCCGTTGCGCGTTCACGCATGCCGGGGATGCCGCGGCCGGTTCCCGAAGGCGATACGCCCGTTCCGCCGTCGGCCAGCCTTGAGCGGATCGTCAGCCGCAGGCCGGTGCCATCACGATCCGCCATCACGGTGGCGCCCGCACTGCGGTCTCCGTGCTTGAAGGCATTCGTGAGGCTCTCCTGCACAATCCTGTACACGGTGAGATCCTCCACGGGCGAGAGTCCTTCCAGGCCGCCGGTGTGAAGTTCCACGGGCATGCCGCTGCTGTAGAGCCTTTTCACGAGGGCCGGCAGGTCAGCTGTTCCGGGGGCCGGGCCGTCGAGCTCGGAGCCGAAGCTCTGCACCAGCCGCCGCGTCTCCTGCAGTGCGCTCCTGGCTGACGCCGCGATGATGCCGGCCGCTTCCTCCACTGACTCCGGCTCGGTCCTGTGGACGTAGCGGATCCCCTCGGCCTGTGCCGTGATCACGGCCAGCGAGTGTGCAAGGACATCGTGCAGTTCCCGGGCAATCCTGTTGCGTTCCTGCTCAACGATCAAGGCACCGGCCGTCGATTCGAGGCGCGATTCTGCCTGTTCCTTGGCCTGCCGGTTGACGGAGGCCTGCCGAACCGCGGACGCAGCAGCCCACCCTGCCAGGGTGAGTGCCGAGAAGGAGGCAAAAACCAGGAAGGCGTACAGCGCGATCCGGAAAGTACCCGCTTCGCCGAGTTGCTTGCCGAACACGAAATTGATCCAGCTGGTGTCAGCGAACCAGTTCACAGCAACCATCCCGGCGGCGGCAACAGCGGCGACGGGTAGCGGCCACCGTTGCGGTTCCCTCCAGCCCAGGGTTGCGAAGAAGACAAGAACAGGAAGCATGACGAACTGGGTTGCGCCGGTGACCATCACGCTCGGGAAGATGCCGAATGCTTGGAGTCCCAAGGCTGCGAACGCGAAGATGAACGCCGGAACCGGGATCAGCTCCGCTGCAGCCACCGCTGCCGTCAGCGCCAACAGCACGGCGCTCGCAGCATCGAAGCCGCGTTCGTCAAGGATCATCAGCGCCAGGAGCATGGCCGCGGCAACGATCGGCGCTGCGGCTGGGCGGAGGGCCTGGATTCGAGTGGGCATGACCTCAACACTAGGGCGCCGGACTCCGGCTTCGGTGCCGTTTCGGCCTTGGTTCACCCTGGAGGTGGAGCAAGTTCATCCGAGATGCTGAGGTTGCGTTCACGACGGCGGCCGCGCACTGAGTCGCGCACGGCAAGAATCGTTGGTCATATTTCGTATGCGGAACAAACAAGGCATCAGAACCGCAAACACGGAACTACAATCATTCCATGCCGCAAATACGAATTTCCGAAGCCGCCCGCTTCCTAGGTGTCAGCGACGACACCGTGAGGCGTTGGACGGAAAACGGAACGCTGACCGCCCAGAAGGACCCAGCTGGACGCCTCGCCGTGGACGGATTGGAACTCGCCACGCTTGCCCGCGACCAATCCCACCTCCCTGACGACCCCTCGCGGTCGGGAAGTTCGGCGCGGAACCGTTTCGTCGGCCTGGTCACAGGAATCACCGCGGACAAGGTCATGGCCCAAGTAGAGCTGCAGTGTGGTCCGTTCCGGGTGGTGTCCCTCATGAGCAGCGAAGCCGTCCGGGAACTCGGGCTGGAACTCGGATCAGTCGCCACCGCCGTGGTTAAGGCCACCACCGTCATTATCGAAACTCCGCAGGGAAAGAGCATCATATGAGGACCCTCCACCTGAAGAAGAGCATTGTGGCCGTATCGGTTGCGGTCGGGTTGGCCGGCGCGCTCGCGGCCTGCGGCACCACGGCACCCGCCGTAACACCATCGAGCACCGGCAGCACGTCCCAGTTGAGCGGAACAGTGACCGTCTTTGCGGCAGCCTCCCTCAAGTCAACCTTTACTCAACTGGCCAAGGACTTCGAAGCCAGGAACCCCGGCACCAAGGTAACCCTGAGCTTTGCCGGCTCCTCCGACCTGGTCACGCAGATCAGCCAGGGCGCTCCTGCCGACATCTTCGCTTCCGCCGACACCAAGAACATGACAAAGCTGGCCGACGCCAAACTGCTGGACGGTGCCGCTACGAACTTTGCCACCAACGTCCTGGAGATCGCAGTCCCGCCCAGCAACCCGGCGTCGATCTCTTCCTTCGCAGACCTCGCCAAGCCCGGCGTTAAAGTCGTCACCTGCGCCAGCCAGGTTCCTTGCGGCGCGGCAACAGACACGGTTGCGAAGGCCAGCGGCATCACGCTGACCCCCGTCAGTGAGGAATCTTCGGTGACCGATGTCCTCGGCAAAGTCACCTCGGGCGAGGCCGATGCCGGTCTGGTCTACGTCACGGACATCAAGGGGGCCGGCGACAAGGTCAAGGGTGTGCCCTTCCCGGAGTCGGACAAGGCCGTCAATACGTATCCGATCGCCACGGTAAGCTCCAGCCAGAACAAGGAACTGGCAGCGGCCTTCATCGCCGCGGTCACCAGTGAAGCAGGCAAGAAGGTTCTGGGCGACGCCGGATTTGGCGCACCGTAGCCTGGCTGCGGCACTGAACGCACAGCTGTAAGGGGAACATGAAGAGCGCCACCGGCTATCAAGGCATCCCGCGTTGGATCTACGCCATTGCAGCCGTGGGTGGACTCCTGGTTGTCCTCCCGTTGGCGGCAATGCTCGCCAAGGTGAACTGGCCGCAGTTCATCCCGCTCGTCACGTCCGAATCCTCACTGGCCGCCCTGGGATTGAGCTTGCGAACCTCGGCCGCCAGTACTCTGCTGTGCGTCGTGCTGGGAGTTCCATTGGCGTTGGTGCTGGCCCGGGGCGAGTTCCGGGGCCAGCGGCTCCTGAGGGCGTTCGTCCTCTTGCCGCTGGTGCTGCCACCCGTCGTCGGCGGCATCGCGCTCCTGTACACGTTTGGGCGGCAGGGCCTCCTGGGGAAGTCCCTGGAGGTAGCGGGCATCCAGATTGCGTTTTCCACCACCGCGGTGGTGTTGGCCCAAACGTTCGTGGCCTTGCCCTTCCTGGTGGTCAGCTTGGAGGGTGCCCTGCGATCAGCTGGAAACAAATATGAGGCCGTCGCGGCGACACTCGGGGCCCGACCCACCACGGTCCTGCGCCGTGTCACGCTTCCGCTGGTCCTGCCGGGGCTGGCGTCGGGAGCCGTGTTGTCGTTCGCGCGCAGCCTGGGGGAGTTCGGCGCGACGCTGACGTTTGCCGGAAGCCTTGAAGGCGTGACGCGCACGCTGCCGCTGGAGATTTATCTTCAACGGGAGACCGACGCCGACGCTGCCGTCGCGCTGTCCCTGGTCCTGGTGGCTGTCGCGGTGGCTGTGGTGGGGCTCAGTTATGGTCGCCGGCGCAGCAGCACACCTTCGGAGGTCCCAGCATGAGCTTCGAACTGCAAGCCAGCCTCCGCGCCAGGGACTTCGACATGTCACTCAGCCTTGCCGACGGCGAAACTGTGGCCATCCTCGGTCCCAACGGTGCGGGCAAATCCACTTTGCTGGGTGTGATTTCCGGGCTGTTGCGACCGGATTCCGGTTCGGCACGGATCGCAGGCAAACAGCTGTTCAACCTCGACGCCGGTACTCGCCATTGGAATGCACCCCACCTCCGCGGGACTGCGCTGCTGGCCCAGGAGGCGCTGCTGTTTCCGCACCTGAACGCCCTGGACAACGTGGCGTTCGGTCCGCGAAGTGCCGGGGCTTCCAAAGTGGCGGCACGGGAAACCGCACAGCACTGGCTTGCCGAGGTGGACGCCCTGCCCCTGGCCAACCGAAAGCCCTCGCAACTATCCGGCGGGCAGGCCCAACGTGTGGCAGTGGCCCGCGCTTTGGCCGCCGAGCCCGAGCTCCTCCTTCTCGATGAGCCCATGGCCGCCCTCGATATCCATGCGGCACCGTTGCTTCGCCGCGTGCTCAAACGCGTTTTGAAGCATCGGAAGGCCATCATCGTCACTCACGATGTCCTGGACGCCTACATGCTGGCCGACCGTGTCATCGTGGTGGAAAAGGGCCGGATCGCAGAGGAAGGCCCCACCCGTCAGGTCCTTGAACGGCCCAGGAGCCATTTCGCAGCTGGTTTGGCGGGCCTGAACCTCGTCACCGGCACCATCACCGAGGAGGGAATCACGACGCCGGATGGCCGGGTTTTCGCCGGCCAGCATGATCCGGGCTGGTCACCCCTGCCCGGACAGGCAGGCGTGGCGGCGTTCCCGCCGTCGAGCGTTTCCGTCTTCCTTGGCGAGGTGCACGGAAGCCCCCGCAATTCGTTTGCCGTCACCATCACGGACCTTGAGCCGCATGGGGACCAGATCCGGGTCCGCGCCGCGGGCGGTCCGGCCCAAGCATTGTCCGCCGACATCACCCCCGCGGCGTCCGCCGACCTTGGACTTGTCCCGGGCATGGACGTGCGGTTTGTGGTCAAGTCTGCGCTGGTTGCGGTCTATCCGGCCTGAGCCTGTCTACTCCCGATACATCTTCTCCGCGTAGGACGGTCCGTAATAGGTCTCCAGCTCTTCCAGCGGAGTTTCCGGTTGCGTGTAGGCCTGTGAAAGCACCGCGATGCTCGGCAGGTCGCCGGTCTCCCAGGTCTCGGGTTGCCAGAGTCCGCTGCGCATGAAGGCCTTGCCGCAGTGCGTGAACACTTCCTCCACTGAGACCACGACGGCGGCGCGTGGCCGGTGGCCTTTGACCACCATCAGGTCGAAGAAGTCGGCGTCGCGGACAATTTGCGCGGTCCCGTTGATCCGCAGGGTATCCGTGCGGCCCGGGACCACGGAGAGAATGCCGACGTTCGGGTTCTCCAGGATGTTGTGGAAGCCGAAGGCGAGCTTGTTGCCCGGCCGTTCCGGGATGGCAATAGTGTGCTGGTCCAGGACGAGGATAAATCCAGCGGGGTCGCCTTTGGGTGAGGCGTCAACGCGCCCCTGTGCGTCCGTCGTCGAGATCACGCAGAAGGGGCTGGCGGCCAGCCATTGCCTGTCGAAATCGCTGAGCGCTGTTCGCACCTTCCGGCGCACGCGTTCAAGCGGCAGTCCGATCAGTTCTTCGAGTTCGTCAGCACTTGAAATGGCGTCCATGCCCCCAGCCTAAGCTGCTTGCCAAGCCGGTGGCTCTGGACACCTGTTTCGCCGTGGGCAAACATGGAACACAGTGGGCCAAAAATCAAAGTTGAGCGTAGTAGACTCAACTTTGAAAGTATTGGTTCAACTCCAGAAAGGGAGCACTCTTTGGACGTCAAATTCACCACCAAAAGCCAGGAGGCCCTTTCTGCGGCCGCCATGAACGCCTCAACTGCCGGTAACCCGCAGCTTGAACCGGCACATCTCTTGAAAGCCCTCATGGACCAGCGTGATGGCGTGGCCGTGGCCCTGCTGCGTGCCACCGGTGCGGATCCGGACGCCGTGAGCGTGCAGGCAAGTTCGGCCATCAAAGCGCTGCCTTCTTCCTCGGGGAGTTCTGTCCAGCAGGCGCAGCTCTCGCGCCAGTCCATGCAGGCCATCCAGGCCGCCCAGAACGAAGCCGACAAGCTCGGCGATTCCTTCGTGTCCACCGAACACCTGCTGTTGGGCCTCTCGGCGGGAAGCGACGCCGTTGGCAAGTTAATGCGCGACGCCGGTGCCTCCCATGAAGCGCTGCTCGCCGCCCTGCCGGGTGTCCGGGGCGACCGGAACGTCAACTCTCCGGATCCGGAAAACACCTTCCAGGCCTTGGAGAAGTTCGGTACGGACCTCACTGCAGTGGCCCGATCCGGCAAGCTGGACCCGGTCATTGGCCGTGACAGCGAGATCCGGCGCGTGGTCCAGGTCCTGAGCCGCCGCACCAAGAACAACCCTGTGCTGATTGGCGAGCCCGGCGTCGGCAAGACCGCCGTGGTGGAAGGACTCGCCCAGCGCATGGTCGCCGGCGATGTCCCGGAGAGCCTCCGGGGCAAGACGCTCATTGCGCTGGACCTCGCCTCCATGGTGGCCGGCGCCAAGTACCGCGGCGAGTTCGAAGAACGCCTGAAGGCCGTGCTGGAGGAAATCAAGAACTCCAACGGCCAGATCGTCACGTTCATTGACGAAATCCACACGGTAGTTGGTGCGGGGGCCACGGGGGACAGCGCCATGGATGCCGGCAACATGCTCAAGCCCATGCTGGCACGTGGCGAGCTGCGCCTCATCGGTGCCACCACGCTGGACGAATACCGCGAGAACATCGAGAAGGACCCTGCCTTGGAGCGCCGGTTCCAGCAGGTCTACGTCGGTGAACCCAGCGTCGAGGACACCATCGGTATTCTTCGTGGTCTGAAGGAGCGCTACGAGGCCCACCACAAGGTGGCCATCGCTGACTCCGCCCTTGTGGCTGCGGCGACTCTATCCAACCGCTACATCTCCGGCCGCCAGCTGCCGGACAAGGCCATCGACCTCGTGGACGAGGCAGCGTCCCGGCTCCGCATGGAGATCGACTCCGCGCCGGAAGAGATCGACCAGCTCCGCCGCGCCGTCGACCGTTTGACCATGGAAGAGCTGGCCCTGCAGGGCGAGACCGATCCAGCGTCGGTGGAACGCCTGGCTGCCCTGCGCGCGGATAAAGCCGACAAGAACGAGGAACTCAGTGCCTTGAACGCGCGCTGGGAGGCTGAGAAAGCCGGCCTCAACCGCGTCGGTGACCTCAAGGCCAAGATCGACGAACTGCGTTCGGTTGCGGACAAGGCCCAGCGCGAAGGCGACCTCGAATCGGCGTCGCGGATCCTCTATGGCGAGCTGCCCGCCCTGGAACGGGAACTGAGCGCCGCCGCTGAGGAGGAATCGGCACGGAGTGATTCGAAGCCCGAGCTCATGGTGGCTGAGGACGTGACTGCCGATGACATCGCCGAGGTCATCTCCGCGTGGACGGGTATCCCTGCCGGGCGAATGCTGCAAGGCGAATCCCAGAAACTCCTCCACATGGAGGAAGAGCTGGGCAAGCGCTTGATCGGGCAGTCAAAGGCTGTCCAGGCCGTGTCCGACGCTGTGCGTCGTGCCCGTGCCGGGATCAGCGACCCCAACCGCCCCACAGGTTCGTTCCTGTTCCTGGGTCCCACCGGCGTTGGCAAGACGGAACTGGCTAAGGCCTTGGCCGACTTCCTCTTTGACGACGAACGCGCCATGATCCGGATCGACATGTCCGAGTACAGCGAGAAGCACTCGGTAGCCCGCCTTGTGGGTGCCCCTCCGGGATACGTGGGCTATGAGGAGGGCGGCCAGCTGACTGAGGCTGTTCGCCGCAGGCCGTACTCCGTGGTGTTGCTGGACGAGGTTGAGAAGGCCCACCCGGAGGTCTTCGACATCCTCCTGCAGGTCCTCGACGACGGTCGGCTCACCGACGGCCAGGGCCGGACCGTGGACTTCCGCAACACCATCCTGGTGCTGACCTCAAACTCCGGAAGCCAGTTCCTGGTTGACCCGACAATGGATGCCAGAGCCAAGCGTGAGGCTGTGATGGCTGTGGTGCAGGCATCGTTCAAGCCGGAGTTCCTGAACCGCCTGGACGAGATCGTGCTCTTCGATCCGTTGTCCGTGGAGGAACTCGCGCGAATCGTGGAGCTGCACGTGGCCGAGCTGAGCAACCGGCTCCGGGATCGTCGCCTGAGCCTTGAGGTGACCGAGGGGGCGCGGGCGTGGTTGGCCATGTCCGGATTCGACCCCGCCTACGGCGCCCGGCCGTTGCGCAGGCTGGTTCAGCGTGAGATCGGTGATCGCCTGGCCAAGGAGATCCTTGCGGGCGAGATCAGCGATGGCGACACCGTGCTGGTGGACACCGCAGCTGACCTGGACGAGCTCACCATTGACGGCCTGGAAGCACTGGCAGGTCCCGACGGCGGTATACCGGTGGGTGCCGGGCTCACAGTCCGTAGGAAATAGCGAGGGTTGGTGGACTACTTCTGAAGGAGGTCTTCCTTGATGGAGTTTCCTGAGTCCACCACGATGAAGCAATCAACGCGGCGGTCGCCCCGATCCCAGCTTGTGGTGCTCGGGTAGACGTTCTGTTGAAGCAGCACGTAGTTGTCGGCTGCCGCGTTGAGATTCGCCACTGAGGCCTTGCACACCTCGCGTCCCTTGTCCCGCAGGGCATTGGTTCCCGGGAACGAATCGTCGCCCGGGTACACGTGCACTCCAATGAGTTGGGCCGAGTGTTCGGTATCGCAGGCGACGGCCCGTGCTTCGCTGGCATTGGGATCAAAGTCGGCGAAGCAGTCGCCCACCTGGAAGTCTTTGGAATTCGCATCCCGGGGGAGGGGTCCCGGGGTTGCCGTGGCGCTCGGAGTGGTGACAGTGGCCTCGGGACGGGTTCCCAGCAGGTTGAGCAGCACCCAGATCACAACACCAATAAGGACCAGCACGCCCACCACGATGCCGCCGATGACCAGGCGCTGGCGCTTAACTGGATCGCCTTGGGCTTCCGGGGGCAGCTCCTGGCCCGGGTAGGGCGGCTGGCCCGGGTAGGGCGGCTGGCCGGGGTAGGGCGGCTGGCCCTCTTGCCCTGGATAAGCGCTGGGATAGGAGGGCGCCTGCGCTTCCGTGGGCGGTAGGGCGGGATCGGGCTGGGCCGCGGGGTCCGGCACAAAGTCAGGGTCGAGCTCGGGAGCAGGGTCCGGTTGGAGGCCCGAAGGCGGCGCCCACGGAGCTGCAGGCGGTTGCTCACCGGCTGCCAGCGGTGGAGATTCGGGCGCGGGTGGAGTCTTATCATCGTCCTTGTCGCGTGGTGAACCATCGCGTGGCGGAGTGTTGTCCTGGCTCATTTCCGGGGTGTGCCTTCCTGCTGTGACGCCGCATTGAGGCAGACTCTACCCAATTTTCGGGTCCCTGGGAGGTGTTCGGGCTTGGATTTGGCAGGAGTCGGCATGGACGCGGGGCTGAGGTGGCGCGCAGGCACCCCTGAAAGCATGTAATCTAGACATACGACAAATTGACCAAACATTCCGGGGCCTCACCGATAGCCAAGGTGACCACCTCCGGTCCAAGTACAAAAGGGGGTCACGCCATGGGGCGCGGCCGTCAAAAGGCAAAAGCTACCAAGCAGGCTCGGGACATTAAGTACTACTCCCCGAACACTGACTATTCGGCACTTGAGCGGGAGCTCACGGGTCCGTCCAGTCGTGTAAAGAGCCACTTCCCCGAAGATCCCCCGGAGCCGGACTATTCGGCTTATGAGGACAAGTACGCGGAAGACGATGACGACGAGGTTGACACCCGCCGAATCGGATAGCTGTCGCAACCAACAGGTGCCGTAGGCACTGAGTTGCGGACCGCCATCGTACTTCAAGGTCATCGCGCATTTTCGGATGCCGTATATCTTTGAAAAAGGGACCTCAGGGCACGTCATTCATTGGCGTACCCTGAGGGCCCTTTTTTGCGTAGGCTGGAGTTTCGAGCGCATCGAAAGGAACACCATGCCGGAGGCCGACAGCTACAAGCAAGGGACACCATGTTGGGTGGACCTTTCCTCCACCGACATTGACGTTTCCAGGAAGTTCTACAGCGACCTCTTCGGATGGGAGCTGGACGCCATGGACGCCGGGAACGGCATGACCTATTACATGGCCAAGCTCAAGGGCCGATACGTCGCCGGCATGATGCAACAGCTGCCAGATGCTCCAGAAGGAATGCCTTCGTATTGGGCAAACTACCTCGCAGTTGATTCGGCTGACGAGGCCGCCCGGCGTGTGGAGGCCGCGGGCGGTGCCCTTGTGTTCCCTCCTGACTCCGTCCCCAACGGCTCAGGGCGTATGTTCTTCGCCACAGATCCCACCGGAGCCCAGATCGGGTTCTGGGAGGCTGGCAACCACCCCGGATCGGGCCTGATCAACGAGCCCGGCACCATGGTTTGGAATGAACTCCAGACCAATGACGTCCCCAAGGCAGTGGCTTTCTATGAGGCCGTCACTGGCTGCACCAGCAACACGGCGCCTGCGGGGGACCTGCAGGAATACACGAACCTGCTGGTGGACGGGAGGGCTGTGGCGGGCGCGCTGAAGCTTCCCATCGAGGGGTTGTCGCCGTTCTGGATGACATATTTCAACGTGGTGGACATCGATGCCACGGTTGCGCAGGCAGTTGAGTTGGGCAGCCATGTCATTGCACCGGCTTTTGACGTTCCGGGGGTGGGGCGCATGGCAGTCCTCATGGACCCGGCGGGTGCAGCCTTCAGCATCATGTCAGGCCTCGCAGCATGACGACACGGAAGCGGTACGCCAGCGGTGAGCCGTGCTGGGCGGACCTGCAGACAAGGGATGTTGCCGCGGCCAAGGATTTCTATCAGCACGTGTTCGGCTGGAGCTACAAGGACCTGCCCACGCCGGATGGCCGAAGCTACGCGCAGGCCTTCGTGAAGGATCAGCTGGTGGCCGTGATCGCCCCGCAGAATCCCATGCAGGAAGCTGCCGGAACGAACGGCCAGTGGAACGTGTACATCGCGGCTACGGATACTGAAGAGATTGCTGACGACGCGGTCCATGCTGGAGGGAAGCTCCAGTTCGGGCCCGAGGCTGTCGCGGACACTGGAGTCCTGGCGTTCATCGAACCACCTGGCGGCGGAACCACTGGAATCTGGCAGGCTGGAACGCATAGAGGGAGCCACTTGTTCAACGAGCCCGGTGCGTTGGCGTGGGCTGAACTGTTGACGCCTGAGCCACAGGCCGCCGTCGGCTTTTTCCAAGAGCTCTTCGCGCACGAGGTCACTGAATATCCCCAGGACGACGGCGGCAGCTACAGCACGCTGATGGTCAACGGTGACGAGGTGGCCGGCGTCGTGCCTGCCGGCGAAGGGGACGAGCCCGGCTGGCAGATCTACTTTGCTGTCGCGGACCTGCGCAAGGCGGTGGAAGCCGCGGCAGCCGCCGGGGGAGAGGTCCTGGTGGAAGCGGAAGACCATCCCGAGATGGGCTCCCTCGCTACCATCCAGGACCCACAAGGCGGAGTCCTGAGCCTGATCCAGGTCTAGGAAGAGCAAAAGAGCGGCCGGGCAGTCGAAACTGTCCGGCCGCTCTCTTTAAGAGGCGATAAACCGCTTAGGCGTAGGCGTTCACCAAACGGACAGCGCCGCCGTCGACGCCCTTGGCGCCCTGGACGTAGTCCGGCCCGGTCTTGTCGATCGAGTCGCTGTCAGCCGAAACCGTACCCATAACCCAGGACGGAAGTCCGCGGTCGTTGAGGCGGGCAACAGCGGCGTCGGCTGCTTCCGCGGAAACGATGGCCACCATGCCCACGCCGAGGTTCAGCGTGCGCTCCAGGTCGGCCAGCGGAACGTTGCCGAGCTCGGAGACCAGCTTGAAGATCGCGGGCAGTTCCCAGGTATTGCGGTCAACCGTGGCCACGAGGCCCTGCGGAAGGACACGTGCCAGGTTGGCGGCCAGGCCACCACCGGTGACGTGGCTGAAACCATGAACCGCTGCGCCGCCGGTGACGGGGAAGGCGCGGGCGAGGTCCAGGCAGTCGGCTGCGTAAACGCGGGTGGGCTCCAGGAGCTCTTCGCCCAGCGTGCGGCCGAGCTCGGAAACCTGGCGGTCCAGTGCCCAACCGGCGTGGTTGATGACGCGGCGGACCAAGGAGTAACCGTTGGAGTGCAGGCCGGAGGAAGCCATGCCGATGACGACATCGCCGGCACGGACGCGGTCCGGGCCGAGCAGGGCGTCGGCCTCGACGATGCCTGTGGCGGCACCTGCGACGTCGTACTCGTGCTCACCCAGAAGGCCCGGGTGCTCAGCAGTTTCGCCACCCACAAGGGCAGTACCGGCAACGGAGCAGGCAGCAGCGATACCGCGGACGATGTCAGCGATGCGCTCCGGCACGACCTTGCCGCAAGCGATGTAGTCGGTCATGTAGAGCGGCTCAGCACCCACCACAACGATGTCGTCCACCACCATGCCCACCAGGTCGAAACCGATGGTGTCGTGGATGTCCATGGCCTGCGCGATGGCAACCTTGGTGCCCACGCCATCAGTGGAGGTTGCGAGTAGCGGCTTCTTGTAGGTCAGGAGCTTCGAGACGTCGTACAGGCCAGCGAAACCGCCGACGCCGCCAATCACCGAAGAGTTGTGCGTCGCCTTGATGGCGCCCTTCATGAGTTCGACTGCGCGGTCGCCCGCTTCAACGTCGACGCCGGCAGAAGCGTAGGTGATACCGGAGTTGTTCTCAGCGGCGGGGGTAGCGGAGCTCATACAGACTCTTTCTTGTCGGCGTCGGTCAAACGATCAGCGTCGGTAAGCAGGTTTTCGAATTCGGCGTCGGGTCCGGGATCGCAACCCGTGGCGCCCGGCTTCTCGGCGGGGTCCTCGGAATCGTCCACTGAGTCGGACTCTGCGGCCGGTTCCAGGCCGCCAAGGTCGGTGCGCTCCAGCAGGTTCTTGCCCAGCTTGTCCGCGTGCGGGAGCTCGATGGGGTACTTGCCGGTGAAGCAGGCCGTGCAGAGACGTTCGCGCGGCTGCTGGGTAGCGCCGATCATGCCGTCTTCGGAGATGTAGGCCAGCGAGTCAGCACCGATTGCCTGGGAGATCTCCTCGATGGTGGCGCCGTTGGCGATGAGCTCTGCCCGGGAGGCGAAGTCGATGCCGTAGAAGCAGGGCCACTGAACCGGGGGAGAGGAGATCTTCACGTGCACCGCAGCGGCACCGGCTTCGCGGAGCATTCGCACGATGGCGCGCTGCGTGTTGCCACGGACGATCGAGTCATCCACCACAACGATGCGCTTGCCGCGGATGACGGATTCCAAGGCGTTGAGCTTGAGCCGGATACCCAGCTGGCGCAGGGTCTGCGACGGCTGGATGAAGGTGCGGCCCACGTAGGCGTTCTTGACGAAGCCGTGCGCGAACGGGATACCCGACTGTTCGGCGTAACCAACAGCCGCTGGGGTACCGGACTCGGGAACGGGAATGACCAGGTCTGCCTCATGCGTGTTTTCGCGGGCCAACTGGCGGCCCATCTCAACGCGGGCCTCGTACACGGAGCGGCCGGCAATGGCAGCGTCCGGGCGGGCGAGGTAAACGTATTCGAAGACACAGCCAGCCGGTGTTGCCTCGGCGAAGCGCTGCGAACGGACGCCGTCCTCGTCGATGGCGATGAACTCGCCGGGCTCGATTTCGCGGATGAAGCTCGCACCAACGGTGGCCAGGCCGGCTTGCTCGGACGCTACAACCCAACCGCGGTCCAGGCGGCCAAGGCACAACGGACGGATGCCGTAGGTGTCGCGGGCTGCGTAGAGGGTTCCCTCATCCATGAAGACGAAGCAGAAGCCACCCTTGATCTTGGGCAGCAGCTCCAGTGCGGTCTGCTCCAGGGTCTTGCCCTCTTCGCCCTCAAGGAGTGCGGTCACCAATGCGGTGTCAGAGGTGTTGCCCTGCTTCATTTCACCGGTCAGCTGGCCATCGTTGCGCTCAAGGATCATTTCCCGGAGCTCAGCGGTGTTGGTCAGGTTGCCGTTGTGGGCCAAGGCAACCGTGCCGGTTGCTGTCGCACCCAGGGTTGGCTGCGCGTTGGCCCAGTGGCTTGCACCGGTGGTGGAATACCGGCAGTGGCCAACGGCCAGGTGCCCGGTAAGGGTGTTCAGGGTTGTCTCATCGAAGACCTGGGACACAAGGCCCATGTCCTTATAGACATTGATGCGCTTGCCGTCACTGGTAGCAATACCAGCCGATTCTTGTCCGCGGTGCTGCAGCGCATACAGCCCGTAATAGGTGAGTTTTGCTACTTCTTCACCGGGAGCCCAAACCCCGAAGACGCCACAAGCGTCCTGGGGGCCTTTTTCGCCGGGGAGAAGATCATGAGAAAGTTTTCCGTCGCCACGTGCCACTGGTCGATTGTCTCATGTTGTGGCCGTGGTAAGTTCCCTCGCGGCCTATGTGACCCCCGTATTGGGCGTGTTCCCGCAAAAATGCGGCGTGTATCACACTGGCCCCCGTCAAAAGAGGTGGGCCGGGCGCCCGGCTTAGCGGACGTCGTCGTGCTCTGGCCCCTCGTCCGGAACCGAATCCGGCACGGCTTCCACCACGGCCCGCTGCGAGCGTTTGATGCTGATGCGGTCGAGGACCAGGGCGAGGATCGAGAAGAGGATCACGCCGCCGCCGGCGCAGACGATCAGAAAGAAACCGAAGACTGTGCCGGCGTCGAAGGCGGGGTCGGCCTGGCGGCCGTACGCAATGATCGCGGCCACGATTGCGCCCACCACCGCGCCCAGAATCATGAAGGGTACGAACTTGGGTGCCCTGCGAACCGTGATTTCGCGGCGGGCGGAGTTGGGGGTGGTGTCCTCTGAAGCCATGCGTTAAAGCCTACCGTTCCCCGCCCAGGTGACAGTTAATGCCAATGTCCTTCAAGAACATTGGCATTAACTGTCAGGTCGGCGTTGAGTTAGCTGCCGCGGTACGTCGAGAACGCGAACGGGCTGAGCAGGAGCGGCACGTGGTAGTGCTCCCCGGCATCGGAAACTGTGAAGTTCAGGTCCACTTCCGGGAAGAAGGTCTCTGTGCCGAGGCCCTCGTAGTAGGCGCCGGTAGCGAAATTGAGACGGTAGGCGCCGCCGGGAATCCGCTCCGGGCCGAGCGTCTTGATGCGACCGTCGGCGTCGGTTTCGCCCTTGGCAACAAGGGTCCAGTCGTCACCTTCGCGGACGTAGAGTACGACGGCGACACCCGCCGCCGGGCGGCCGGAACCTGTGTCCAGGATGTGTGTGGTTACTTGTGAAACGCTCATGCGTTGACTCCTTCGCTGATCAATCCGGAGAGGCGCAACAGTGCGATCTCCCGCAATTGGCCGGCCACGATCGTGTCTTCTTCTTCGGGTGTGTGGGTGATGCGTTCCTGGAGGGCGCTGAGCATTTCCTGCGCGCTGCGGCCTGCGGCGCGGATCAGGAATACCCTGCCGAACTTCTCCTCGTAGGCCAGGTTTCCCTCAGCCAGGGCGGCCGTGGTCTGGTTGTCTCCCGGGTCCACTCCAGCCTGTTCCGACCGCGACATCGCGGCCTCGGTGGTTTGGGCCTTGGGGCGTTCGCCGATCCGGGGATGGTGCGCCATGGCAGACTCCACCTCCGCGGGAGTGAACGGATCGGCGGCGCGCTGGGCCTGGCCCAGCAATTCGTCGACGTTGGTGAAGGGCCGCGCGTCTACGACGGCCTCTACCCAGCGGCTGATATCCAGGCAGGGGGTCAGGATCCTGATGGCCTCGTCCCGGTCAACACTGTTGAATTCTGCAAGCTCCATGCTTGTGACATCCTCGTGCAAATGCTGGCATCCATGGTGTGGGCTATGCGGAACTCCTGCTCTTGCAAGAGGAAGCCTTTGCTTCAAGCTTCCGCATCATGGAACTGTTATTTCAGCATACGTAATTCAGTTAAGCCGAGTCATTGCCCCGGTGTCAAGAGACTACCGCGCTCCGACGCCGCGTTCGCGTGGTGAGGTAGAGGCGGTGCGCCGTGATGACCAGCGCCAACCAGGCGACGCCGATGGCCCACGCCGCCAACACGTCAGTCAGCCAATGGTGGCCGAGGTAGACGCGGCTCAGGCCCATGGTGAAAGCGAAGACCCCTGCCACCAGCACGGTAATGATCCGTGCCCGCATGGTCTTGAGCCGCAGGATGATCAGGTAGGCCACGATGCCGGCGATCACTATGGAGTTCAGGGAATGGCCGCTGGGAAACGACGCGGAATGCTCGTAGGGAGGAATGGCGTCCGCAAGGTCCGGACGTGAACGGCCGAAGATCGGCTTACCCAGGATGGTGATGAGCAGTGAACCCAGCCCGGCGGCAAGCATCAGGATGACAGGTGTCCATGACCGCCGTTTGGCGGCAAGGAAAATCATGATGCCGACGGCAATGATGGGCATGCCCACGGTGCCGCCAATATTCGTGTAGGCGGTGACCGCAACATCCAATGCCGGGGAGCGGACGCTTTTCGCAGCGGCCAGGACGGGATCGTCCAAGCCCGCTACGCCGTCGGCTTCCGTCACGGACTCGTAGACTTCGCCGAAGACCAAAGCCAGGGAGAGTGCTGCGGCAAGCCCGACGACGAGGGTGATGATCAGTGCTGCGTATGGGCCAAGGAGTTTGGTCACCCATTCCGCGCCCCGCGCCATTGTTCGGCCAACCGGTGATTTCCAGTGGGTCAGATCCTGCCCGGCAACGAATCTGTCCTGGCTTACTTCGCCGCGGACGCCTTGCTCCGGCGCCTCTTTTCCTTCAGTCGTCACTCTTGTCCCCTATCCGTGGCGGCCTCCGCGTTGGTGAGTAACCTTAGCAGTTTGGACTTGGGTGATCCTGAAGAGGCGCTGTTCCTTCAGGGGAGGGGCTGGCCCACTTTGACCAGCAGGGTGTCCTCCGGGTCGAGTTCCTTGCCATCAGTGGCGAAGGGTTGAAGCCGTGCAAGCGGCTGTCCCGTTGCCTTGGTGACCAGGATGGAGTGCTTTTCGTCGGTGGCGAAGGCGTTGCGCTCGCCCCACTGCCGGAGGCTGAGGATCAGGGTGAAGAGTTCGAGTCCGGCGCCCGTGAGCTCGTACTCGCTGCGGGTGCCGCGGTCATTGGGAATCCGGGTCAGGACACCCCTTTCCACCAGTAGTCGCAGCCGGTCCGACAGGATGTTCTTGGCTACGCCCAGGGACTTCTCAAATTCCGAGAAGCGACGTTTTCCGTCCAACGAATCCCTGATGATCAGCAGCGTCCATTTGTCTCCGACAAGATCGGCCGCCCTCGCGACGGGGCATTCGGGATCTGTCCAGTCCATCTCGGTTGGTTGCAACATGAAACCATTCTGTCATAGGCTGATTTGGTTGCATATTGAAACCAAGCAGAGGAAACCGTGCCATGGGCATTACCGAGCTGACAAGATCCGGACAGGGAGTACGCCGACGCCTCCTGCTGTTGCTCGCCGTCGTGGCGGGTTTCATGGTCTCGAACCTCTATTACGGGCAGCCACTCCTCGACCGGATCGGGACTGACTTGGGAATCCCTGTGGCGGGCCTCGGTTCGGTGGTGGCATCAGCGCAGGCCGGGTATCTCCTGGGGCTGGTTCTTTTGGTGCCATTGGGAGACGTGGTTGACCGTCGCGCACTGATCGCCCTCCAAGTTGGTGCTACGGCCGTGGGAGCGTCCGTCGTGAGCTTCGCTTCATCGCAGGCTGCTCTGCTCATGGGCTTCGTACTCCTGGGTGTGGCCTCGTCCGTCGTGCAGACCATCGTGGCGTACACCGCCGCATCCAGTACCCCGGCGGAAAGGGGCCGAAGCATCGGTACCGTCACGGCCGGCGTCGTGAGCGGCATCATCCTTGCGCGGACCGTGGCCGGTGGGATGACGGAGCTGTGGGGGTGGCGCTCTGTTTATGTACTCGCAGCGGCGGCCGGTGCCGTCCTCGCCGTCGCAGTTTTTCGGGCCCTGCCGTCAGACCGCCAGGTCCGGGGGGAGGTTCGTTACTGGCGGACCGTTGGGTCTGTGGTGGTCCTGACCCGGAGCAATCCCGTGTTCCGCACGCGGGCGCTCATCACCATGCTGCTTTTCGGGTCTTTCGGTGTGCTGTGGAGCGGTATGTCTCTGGTGCTGAGTGGGCCGGCTTGGAACCTTCCGCCAAGCCTGATTGGCCTCTTCGGGCTGGCTGGCCTGGTGGGGATATTGGCCGCGTCCAAGGCGGGAGCGGCGGCAGACAGGGGATGGGGCGAACGGGTCACAGGCATCAGCCTTGCCTTGCTGCTGGGCTCGTGGTTCGCGTTGTCCTTAGGGGATTGGTCATTGCTCTGGCTCATCGCAGGCATCATCATGCTGGACGCAGCTGTACAGGCTGTCCACGTCAGCAGCCAAACACTGATCGTGGCGGGAGCCGAGGAGTCGGCCAGCAGCATTATTGGCAGCTACATGGTGTTCTATTCCGTGGGAAGTGCTGCAGGTGCCGCTACGGTCGCGCCTGTGTACGACGTATGGGGCTGGACCGGGGCCAGTGCTCTGGGGGCATTTTTCGCGTTGCTGGCCTTTGCGGTTTGGGGTGCGGACCGGCTCCGACGCCCCAAGAAGCTTGCTGGAGCACGCTTGGCTCGCACCGCACAGCGTGCTGGGGCAGAATGACCTCAACCAGCTAAGGAGTTCGCACATGCCAGAGATTCTGACGTCCAGGTTCCTGTTCGGTCCCGGCCCCAGCAATTGCTACCCCGAGGCCATGGCCGCCCTCGCCTACCCCGTGCTGGGGCATCTTGATCCTGTGTTCATCGAACGCCTTGATCACACGTGCGAAGGACTCCGGACCGTCTGGGGTACCTCCAACGCGCGAACACTCCCGCTGAGTGCCACCGGTTCCGGCGGGATGGAAGCGGCTTTCGTGAACACCGTGTCCGACGGCGACGTGGCAGTCATTGCTGTCAACGGACTCTTTGGAGCCCGGATGTGTGAGGTGGCCAGGAGGTGCGGGGCGACTGTCGTTCGCGTCGACCACGAGTGGGGCCAGCCCGTCGACGCCGACCGGGTTCTGTCCGCGCACCCCCATCCCAAGGTCATCGCGGCGGTCCACGCTGAGACCTCCGTAGGCGTCATCTCCGACATCGCTGCCCTTGGCGCCGGCAAGGGCGATGCCCTCCTTATCACCGATGCCGTCACATCGATCGGTGGACTCGAGCTGTTGGCGGACGACTGGGGGATCGACGTCGGGTATGCCGGAACGCAGAAGTGCCTGGGTGTCCCGCCGGGATTATCGCCGTTCACGGTGTCAGACCGGGCGTTCGAGCGCCGCGTGAGGGATCCCCGGTCCTGGTATCTCGATATCGGCCTGCTCGGCGGGTACGTTGGCGCGGCCAGCGGCGCCCGGACCTACCACCACACCGCGCCCGTCACCATGATCGCCGGCCTCGAAGCAGCCCTCGACCGTATTCTCGCCGAGGGCCTGGACGTGGTGCAGGCCCGGCACCGGGCAGCGGGCACGGCCTTACAAGATGGCCTGCAGGAGATGGGCCTGGAACTCTTCGCTGCCGAAGGCGCCCGGTTGCCGAGCCTCACCACGGTGAGAGTGCCCGACGGCGTCAACTCGGCCGCCGTCCGGGCTTACCTTCTGGAGAACTTCAGTATGGAGATTGGCTCCGGTGTGGGGGAGTTCGCGGACACCGTGTGGCGTATCGGCATGATGGGCCCGAACGCCAACAGTGCCTCGGTCACCCTGGTGCTGGGCGCGCTGAAAGAGGCCATCGCGACGGCCTAACCCCTGGACGCCCTCTCACCTAACGCCGGGTTTCGGGTGACGCCCTCTCACCTAACGTCGGGTTTCGGGTGTCGCCCTCTCACCTAACGTCGGGTTTCGGGTGACACCCTCTCACCTAACGTCGGGTTTCGGGTGACACCCTCTCACCTAACGTCGGGTTTTTGGTGTCGCTCTCTCAGCGTTCCGCGCCGACCGTCAATCGGTGACGTGACCGGCGTCGTACGTTAACGTCGCGGAGGCGGCGGTACTGCCGTCCGCGGGCTGGATCGAAGTGATGGTCAGCAAACCCGCGCCAGGCAGCGTGACCGACTGGCCTTCGCGGAAGGCCTGCTTCCGCTGCTGCTCTGCGGTCCGGATCCAGAACTGGATTGCGGGGGCGCCGTCGGCGATGCCGATTTTGACCACGCCCACTTTGACGCCATCGAAGGTGGGCTGCATCCCTTGCTTCACTGTTACGAGCTGTTCCACGGCCATCCTTACTTCACGTCCACGGAGTACACGGAGTCGAAGTTTTCCTTGTACTCATCTTCGGTCAGTTCCAGCGTGCCGGACTTGTGGTCGTCGTCGTCTTCCAAGTAGCCGCCCGACGGTCCCCACGGGTTGGCCAGCACCACAACGCGCTCGCCGTCGTCGTTGGTCTTCACATCAACCACCACGTACGCATGGTTGGGGACAACGTCAGTGCGGTTGACTTCGTCAGACTCCCACACCCAGTCGAAGTCGTCGTCTTTGACGTCTTCGGTCCCCACGGAAATGGCCTGGCCGTCGGAGAGTTTGTCCTCGATGTCATCAAAGTTCAGCTCGCCGTCCTTATCGGCAGACTGTCCGGTCATCAGTTCCATGGCCTCGTTGCTGAACCCGCCGTCGATGTCGTCATAGGACCCACCGCGGTGCTCAGCTGCCGCGCGTTCGTAGATGGAAAGCCAGTTGGGTTCGCCGTCGGCGCCGCGGACGCCGCCTTCAGTGGACTTGGCCTCCACTGTGACTTCCACGGGTTCGCCGTCTTCGTAGAGCGTGACCACCCAATGCGTCGGTGGGTCGCCGACGGGACGCATGTGCTCCTCAAGGAACTCGTCCAGCTTGCCTTCGCGCTCCAGCACCTGGGCCACCGAGCCGATTCCGGCCAGCAGCCAGCAGTCGCCGATCTGTCCTTGGTTGATGTCGCTGGGGTCGCCAGCGTTGGGATCGTCGCGAACATCGCCGGGAACATCGACGTCGGGAGCGTCCGGGTCCAGGGGGCCAGGGTCGCCGGGCGGGTTCGAATCTCCTCGTCCCGAATGATCGGAGCCCGAGGACCCCGACGCTCCCGAACTGGACTTGTCCTGCTCGTCAGCGTTGCGAGTCAGTTCCTTGGCCTGATTCTGCAGCTCGCTGGAGATCTTCTTCAGCATCGGCCGGTGTTCGGAGTCCCAAGAGGCCCGGAACATCGCGGCGTCCCGGCCATCCCACCGCGCATTGCTGATGAGGTGACCCAGCTCCGTAGACAGCGACGTCATTCGCTCCGAGTGCCGGGACATCGTCTTGGCGAGTGCACGCAACTGTTCAATGTCAGCACCGTAAAATCCCGGCATTACTTGGCCCCCTGAGATAGCTCGTCGGTGTCGCAACTCTCGGACTGCACTGGGACTGTCATCCGCAGGTACGCCGGGCTCTTTGATTCGATGGTGACCGTGGCGCCTACGCCATCAGTACTGCGCGTGACCACCCAGCCGCCCGGGACCGGGTCCGTGCCGTCGAAGGCAGGGAATCCGTGCTGCTTGAGGACCGGGTCGGCAGCGGCGAAGACCTCTTCAAAGTTCTTGGACGGCTCAACGATGTCCGCGCTGCTTTTCATGGTTTGTGGATGGAAGACGCACTTACCATCTTTGCTTTGGGTCACCGAGGCAGGATCGTCCGCAGCCCAAGTGATGTCGGGCATTTGTTTTTCCAAGGCCGCAATCAGCTCGGCACGCAGGGAGTCGTACTTGGCGGTGCTCTCGGCCAGTGGAGCCGGGCTGGCGGTGACTGCCGGCGCGCTGCTGGGTTCGCGGGTGGGTCCGTCGGGGGTACTGCTGCATCCTGCAGCAAGAGTCACCACCGTCAGGGCAGCAGCCAGCGCCCAAAGTTTACGGTGCATGCGGCGGTTCATGTCGTCCCCAGGTTCAGTTAATGTTCGACGGCGGATCTCACCGAATGCTTTCACGGTTGCGTTGGGTCTGGCGATGGGCAGAACAACCCGTGAAGGTGAGAGCGGATCGGTCGGATGGGCGTCAGGGATGAGAGCGGATCGGTCGGATGGGCGTCAGGGGTGAGAGCGGATCGGTCGGATGGGCGTCAGGGGTGAGAGGGGATCAGGTGTCGCGGGTGAGGATCCAGGTGTTGGTGCCGTCCTGGCGTTCGAAGGTCACCGTGGTCACCAGCGCCTCGATGAGTGCCAACCCGCGGCCGGATTCGGCGTCGGAGTCGGGCATCGAAGCCTGCATGTCACCGGCGAACGGCTCGCGGGCGTTGTACGCGCTGACCTGTGCCACCAACCGGGTGGGGCGGACGCTGATGTCCACGTCGATCTCCACGGGCTTCTCTGCCACTGGGAGGGCATGCTGGACGATGTTCGCCGCTGCCTCGATCACCGCGGTTGCGAACGTCATCCGGTCCATGTCCGGCACAAAGGCAGCGTCGTCCCACAGGGCGTCCAGCTCATTGTGGATGGCCTCGATCGCTTCCTCGTTGGACGGCCCGTGGAAACCGCGGCGTGCAATCACCTCAGTCATCTCCGAACGCCTCCTCGGCCGACGGGTACGCCGTGAGCACCCGATCCATGTTGGTCAGTTCCAGCACCATCTTGACCTGTGGCTGAACACCTGAGATGCGGAGGTCGCCGCCTGCCTGCCGGGTTGCTTTGAGGCAACTGATGAGCGCTCCGAGACCTGAGGAGTCCATGAAGTCGGTTTCGGCCAGGTTGACCACAACCCGGCTGGACCCGCCGGCCACAACTTCGTTCACTACTTCGCGGAGCTTGGGTGCCGCCACCATGTTCAAGCGTCCTACGCTCTTCACTTCCGCGTAGGAGTCCTTGACCTCATAGCTAAACTGCATCTGCATTCCTCTCTTCGGGGCGCTCCGGCCCAACATCCTCGGGGCCAGCACCTTCAGGTACGAATCCCTTGTACAAAACTGCCTTGACCAGCACGCTCAGGACCACCAGGTCGAAGGCCACCCAGGCGACGTTCACCAGCGTGCCGAGGGGCTCCGAAAGACCAGTCAAAAGCCGGGCGATCCCGACAACCAGCGCGATAGCCAACAACACTGCCACGATGATCTGAGGCCGGATCAGGCTCCAGCTCGGGCCGCCGCTCTGCCTGGCCTTGGGGGTGACGGCGAACCCGAGGGGACGTCCGAACCAAACGTTCCGCGCCGCCGTCGTACATGCCTTGATCCAGGTGGGGAACAGCGCAAGGCTGTACTGCTGTCCGCGCCAGGTGGGGATACCGTGCCCGGCCACCACAAACAGCAGTTGGTTCACCACCATGAACGGGATGAAGCGGATGAAGAAGTCCCAACTGAGGCTGCTCACCGGCAGGATACCGAGCGTCAGGTAGATGATGGGAGCCGCGAAGTACACCACGGCAGCGAAGCCGCTCAGGTAGCTCCACATGGTGGAGAAGTACATGAGCCGCTGGCCCCAGGAGAGCCGAGGCTGGACCAGTGGGTTTTCGCGAAGGAGGACCTGCATGGTGCCCTGGGCCCAGCGGAGGCGTTGGGTGAGCATGGTTTTGAGGTCTTCGGGTGCCAAGCCGTTGGCGAGGATTTCGTGGTGGTAGACGCTCTTCCAGCCGAGGGAGTGGATACGCATGGCCGTAGCCATGTCCTCGGTGACCGAGATGGTGGCCAGGGGCATGATCGGTTGGGCTTCGTCGGTGCGTTCCACGGAGATGGCGTCCAGGACAGCGTGGACCGACTCGAGCGCACCCAGGGGGGACCAGTCGCGGCCGGACATCCGGTCGACGGCGTCACTCGCCACCGTGGTCACGCCGGACTCACCGACGTGGGCGAGTTCCATGGCGGCGATCTCTTCGAGGTCGGCCTGCAGCGCGGAGAAATCGGCGGCCACCAGGGTGCGGACGGCTTCGTCCACTTTGCGGCGCACCCGGTAGGTGATCTCGCTGAGGGATGCGCCGGCATCCAGTTCGGTCTGGGCGGTTTCCGTGGCCGCTTCAACCTGGTTCAGCATCTGCTCCACCAGCGGGTTGCGGGCCTCTTCCGAGCGCCGTGCCTTCTTGATGGCCGAGCGGGACGCAGCCAGCGCGCGGCGGACGCTCTTCTCCGTAGCTTTGACGTAGCCCACCAGGCCCAACTGCATGAGGGCTTCCCGGCGCAGGATCGCGTTGGAGCCGCAGAAGAACGCTGCGTTCCAACCGTCCTTCCCCTGTTGGATGGGACCGTAGAACAGGGGTGCCTGGCTGCCCAGGGGATCGTCAGCGGGGACGTTGATGAAGTACTGCGGAGTCTGGACCAGCGCCACACGGTCGTCGTTGAAGTAGCCCAGCGTCTTGTCCAGGATGTCCGGCTCGGGGATCTGGTCGGCGTCGAGAATCAACAGGTACTCGCCCGAGGTGACCATCAGGGCGTTGTTCAGGTTGCCTGCTTTGGCGTGCCGCGGCACGTCCGGCGTCCAATCCGCGCCGCGGGTGACGTAACCGATCCCGTTCGACTCGGCGAGCTGGCGCATCTCGGGGCGGTCGCCGTCGTCGAGTATCCAGGTGCTGTGCGGCCAGCGGATGTCCTTGGCCGCCAGGGCCGTGGTCATGACCAGGTCCAAGGGCTCGTTATAGGTGGTGATGAAGACGTCCACAGTGGCCGTCTCCGGGGGCGCGGGCGGCGGCTTCCGGATTTTGAGGTTCCACACCGTCAGCCCGAACAGCATCACGTCGATGAGGCTGTACGTTTCAGCGATCACCAACGGAACCGCGATCCACCACGCATCCCAGTTCAGGGACGCCATCCAACGCCACGCCACATAGTTGACGCCCAGAATGACTGTCAGGAGAACCAGCAGCCGGGTCCAAAAACGTGTCACAATCCCCCTCTTGTGTAGTTAGCGCCCGATGTCCGGTTTGCGGTGAACCACGACGGCGGTCACGTCGTCTTCCGCTGTTGCAGCAGGTGCCAACTCAAGAAGGGCGGCGCACACTCCGTCCGACGTGCCCTCGCTCCGCGCGGCCTTTTCCACGTTCCGGATGAAATCCTCCAGTGAAGCATGGGCGTCAAGCACGCCGTCGCTGACGATCACGAGCGAATCGCCGGGCTCCAGTTGAAGGTCAGCGGAAGCCCAGTGCTGTCCGTCCAGGATGCCGACGGGCGGGCCGGCGGAGGTCAGCCGCTGAACCGGACCCTCAGCCGGGATGTGCAGGGCGAGGCCGTGACCGGCGTCGATATAGCTGAGCTTTCCGGACGGAGCGTCCAGCCGCGCATGGAACATGGTTGCGAACGACCCGGACTGGTCCAGGTCCGAGGCGATGGTGGCGCTGGCTGAGGCGAAGGCGGCATCGATGGCCGGGGTGTCCGCCACCGACCGCATCACCGCGCGGACGGTGGCCGCGATCAGGGCCGCGCCCATGCCCTTGCCCATGGCGTCCGCGAACGTCAGGTGCATGCCGTCGCGGGTTTGGTACCAGTCGTAGAAGTCCCCGCCAACGCTGCGGGTCGGGCGGAAGGCGCCGGCGACGTCGTATCCCTCGAGGCGGACTGTTTCCCGCGGGAGCAGGCTTTGCTGCACCACTGCTGCACGGGCCAGCTCGTCCGTTTGGCCGGTGTCTTCGGCTGCCGCGGCCGGCGTGCGGGCCCGGCGGAACAGTGCGCGGATGCGGGCTTGGAGTTCCTTGGGGCTGAAGGGCTTGTTGATGTAGTCGTCGGCGCCGATGTCCAGGCCGTTGAGTCGGTCGATCTCGTCGGCCCGCGCCGTCAGCATGAGGATGTAGGCGTCCGAAAATTCGCGAAGTCGCTTGCAAACTTCCATGCCGTCGATGTCTGGGAGGTTCACATCGAGGGTCACAAGTTCTGCGTTCGTACTGCGGACTGCTTCGACGCCGGACAGGCCGTCAGGTGCTTCGGTCACCACAAAGTCGAGCTGCTCGAGGACGAGGACGAGGAGTCCGCGGATGTCGGCGTCATCTTCGACGACGACAGCGTGGCGTACGGGGGTGGAAGAGACCATGGCTCCATTAACTACTGCTGCTGAAGATTTGTCACGTTTAGTCAAGGCATATGTAACGCCCGCTCACAAGAGTGAGCGGGCGTTACAAGAATTGTGCAGTTAGGTGAGAGAGCGATCCGCTCAAACACGCTGGAGGTGAGAGTGGGTTAGACGCCCAGCTCTTCCTTGAGTGCCTGGACGTGGCCCTGCGCAGCAACCTGGTACTGGGTGAGCTTGACGGTGCCTTCGCCGTCGAGGACCACCGTGGAGCGGACCAGGCCTTCGACGATTTCGCCGTCAACCAGCTTCTCGCCCCAAGCGCCGTAGGAGAGGGCCACAGCGTGGTCTTCGTCGGAGAGCAGCGGGAAGGTCAGGGCAAATTCACCAGTGAACTTGGAGAGGGCTTCCGGGGCGTCCGGGGAGATCCCGATGACGTCGTAACCCTTGCCCTGCAGGCTGGCGAGGTTGTCGCGGAAGTCGCAGGCCTCGGTGGTGCAGCCGGGGGTGGCTGCCTTCGGGTAGAAGTACACAATGACGTTGCGTCCGCGGTAATCGGACAGCGAGACCTTGGTGCCGTCGGCGTCGAGAAGCGCGAAGTCAGGTGCTTGCGTTCCGACGAGGAGTTTCTGGGTCATGGCGATCCTTTACGTTTCACCGGCAAAAAGCCGGCCTTCATTTCAAACAACAGCGGTCATACAAATTGCGGGGCGTTGATCTTTTACAACAGCGAACTTAGATGCTGTATTCCGCAGGTCCGCGCACTGTGGCATAGGGCCCTGGCACGAACTGGTAGCCGCCACCACGGACGGTGGCGACGGTGTGTCGGGCGGAGCCTAGCTTCCGCCGCACCCTTCCAACATAAACGTCGATCGAGCGAAATGCCGCGCCGGGGAGGTCAAATGACTCCAAAAAACGTTGCAATTCTTCACGACTGATGGCCCGTGAGCAGTTGACCACGAGGTAGCGCAGCAGCTTGTATTCCATGCCAGTAAAGGAAACCGGCTCGCCGTCCAACAGCACTACTTCAGCAGCGAGGTCCACCGCAAGTTGGCTGCGGCGGCTCGCCAACGTTACGGGCTCGACGGCGGTGCTGCCGCCGGCTTCGGTGCGGTCGCCGCCGTCGGAAACGGCTTCAGAACGGGTCACCGAACGCGCCTCCGCGAGGGCGTCGGCGAGCGAGAGAGTGCCGTTGGTACCGGCGTCGGCGATGTCCTGCGGAGTGCCGCCCCAGGATGAATCGCCGACGCCGGAGTGCTCTGCCCCGGTGGCGGGCCAGATGCGGACTTCCGCCTCCGGGGCAAGTTTCATGGCGCGGGCCAGCACAAGACGTGCGGCCCGCTCCCAGACTGCGGGATCGATCTCGTCGCCCTCAGCCGGGTTGACCCAAAGAGCCAGCCCGTGCGCGGCCATACCGCGTGCGTTCAGCCCAGGCTGCCGCGCGGAGGAGCCCCGGGACGCGGGACCACGGGTGGGCGGCGGCCCGTAGGCATTGACTGCCATGGCGGTAGGCCTAAACGTTGCCGCGGCGGAGCAGCTTGCCGCCGGGGTTCTGGCCGTCGATCGCGGTGCCGCGCAGGTACGTCTTGCGGACGACGCCGGCCAAGGGGCGGCCGTCGTACGGCGTGATCGGGTTCTTGTGCTTGAGCTTGGTAACGTCCACAACGAACGCTTCGTCCGGGGCGAAGATGGAGAAGTCGGCGTCGTAGCCCAGTGCGAGCTGGCCCTTGTTGTGCAGGCGGGCCAAGGCGGCAGGCTTCTCGGCCATCCACGACACAACCTGTTCCAGCGGGATGCCACGGTGGCGAGCTTCGGTCCAGATCAGGGAGAGGCCCAGCTGGAGCGAGGAAACGCCGCCCCAGGCCACGGCGAAGTCACCGTTTTCCAGGTCCTTGAGGTCCAGTGTGGAGGGGGAGTGATCCGAGACGATGCAGTCGATGGTGCCGTCCTGCAGGCCCTTCCAGAGGAGCTCGCGGTTGGAGGCCTCACGGATGGGCGGGCAGCACTTATAGGCCGTGGCGCCGTCGGGGATTTCTTCGGCCATGAGCGTCAGGTAGTGCGGGCACGTCTCAACGGTGAGGTTGACGCCGTCGCGCTTTGCCGAGGCGATCATCGGCAGTGCGTCGGAGGAGGAGAGGTGCAGGATGTGGGCGCGGGCGCCGGTCCAGCGGGCGCGTTCGATGACCTCGGCGATGGCCTTGTTCTCGGCACCGCGGGGACGGGATGCCAGGAAGGTCTCGTAGTGGTCGCCGCCCGGGTGCGGGGCGCGGTCAATGGCGTGGGAGTCCTCGGCGTGGACGATCATGAGGGAGTCGAAGGACTTGAGCTCCTTCATGTCCTCTTCCATCTCGTCTGCATCGAGGTGCGGGAACTCGTCCACGCCGGAGTGCAGGAGGAAGCACTTGAAGCCGAACACGCCTTCGTCGTGCAGCGGGCGGAGGTCGCTCTTGTTGCCCGGGATGGCACCGCCCCAGAATCCGACGTCCACGAATGCCTGGTCCTTGGCCACCACGCGCTTCTGCTCCAGGCCGTCCACGCTGGTGGTGGGCGGGATGCTGTTCAGCGGCATGTCGATGATGGTGGTCACGCCACCGGCAGCAGCGGCACGGGTAGCGGAGGCGAAGCCTTCCCACTCGGTGCGGCCGGGCTCGTTGACGTGGACGTGGGTGTCCACCAGACCGGGGATGAGGGTTTCGTCGTCTGCGAGTTCGATGACCTCGTTGCCCGTCAGGCCGTTGCCCAGGGGTTCGATGGCGACGATGACGCCGTCGCGGATGCCAACTTCGCGGGCTGCGAGGCCGGCGGTGGTCAGGATGCGCTGGCCCCGGATAACGAGGTCATAGGCGCCGATTGCTTCAGACATTGAGGTACTCCTTGTTTTCGGTCCGTTCCGCCAGGTACACGCCTATGTGCTTACCTAATTGTTCAAGCAACGGACCTGCTTCAGCGATACATTTTTGGACATCTTTTTCCAGATCGGTCAGTGCATGGACCGTGTGGAAGCCGGCGTCCGTGAGTTGTTCACGGCTCAGGGTACTCCGGCCGCAGACTGCGATCACGGGAACCCCGTTCCTCTGTGCCGCCCGCGAGACTCCCATGGGGGTCTTGCCGAGCAGGCTTTGCTCGTCCAGGCTGCCTTCTCCGGTGATCACCAGATCGGCGCCCTTGAGCCTGCGCTCCAGTTCAGTGAATTCAAGCACGACGTCGATACCCGGCCGCCGCTCTGCCTTCAGTGCCGCGATGGCAATGTAGCCAACGCCGCCTGCCGCTCCAGCACCCTCTGCCTTGGCTGCGTACTTGGCATGCTGCCCGGTTGTTGCCGCGAGGACGTCGACGAAGTGGCTTGCTGCGGCGTCCAGTTCGGTGACGTCGTCCGGCGTCGCGCCCTTCTGCGGACCGAAGATAGCTGGGGCTCCGCTGTCCCCCAACAGGGGATTGTCGACGTCGGACGCCAACACGAACTCCGTTGCCTCAACGCGGACGTCGAAGTTGGAGAAGTCGATGCTATTCAGCTGTGCCAAGGCGGCACCGCCGCCGGGGAGCTCGTTGCCGTTCTCGTCCAGGAACACGGCGCCGAGGCCCTGCAGGACTCCCGCGCCGGCGTCGGTGTTGGCGCTGCCGCCCACACCCAGGATGATCTTGCGGCAGCCGAGGTCCAGCGCGGCGCGGATGAGTTCGCCCGTGCCGATGCTGGTTGCGGTTTTGGCCGTCTGGGACGTGGGGCCGTCCGGCAGGAGGGCGAGACCGGAAGCTGCCGCCATTTCGATGACAGCTTCCTGGTCCCGCACCGCGAAGTCGGCCTTCACTGGCTCGCCGAGCGGGCCGGTGACGGTGGTGGTCCGGCGGGTGAAGCCGGAGCCGATGGCGGCGTCGATGGTTCCTTCGCCGCCGTCGGCCACCGGAATGCGTGTTACTTCAAAGTTCGTCTGTCCGTACCCAGCCAGCAGTCCTGTTGCCAGGTGCTCGGCGACGTCGGGCGCGGACAGCGAGCCCTTGAATTTGTCCGGGGCGATGACAACACGCATTCCGGTGCCTCCTTACTGTTTTCTCTAGGCCTTGGTCAGGATCGCGGTGGGTGCGTCCGCCGCGGTTTCTGCCAGCTCTTCGAACTCGTTCACGCCGTTGATTTCAACGCCCATGGAGATGTTGGTGATCTTTTCCAGGATCACTTCAACAACCACGGGAACCTTGAACTCGCCCATCAGTGCCTTGGCCTTGTCGAAAGCGGCAGGCAGATCGTTCGGGTCCTCAACGCGGATGGCCTTGCAGCCCAAGCCCTCGGCAACCTTGATGTGGTCCACGCCGTAGCCGTTGGTCTCCGGGCTGTTGATGTTCTCGAAGGCCAGGGAAACGTTCTGTTCCATGTTGAAGCCGCGCTGGCTCTGACGGATCAGGCCCAGGTAGCTGTTGTTCACCACAACGTGGATGTACGGCAGGTTGAACTGTGCGCCCACGGCCAGTTCCTCGATCATGAACTGGAAGTCGTAGTCACCGGACAGGGCAACAACGGTGGCGTCCGGGGTTCCACGAACAACGCCGAGAGCGGCGGGAGCGGTCCAACCCAGCGGGCCGGCCTGGCCTGCGTTGATCCACTTGCGGGCACCGAAGACGTGCAGCATCTGTGCGCCGGCGATCTGCGACAGGCCAATGGTGGACACGTAGGTGGTGTCGCGGCCGAAGGCCTTGTTCATCTCCTGGTACACACGCTGCGGCTTGATGGGCACGTTGTCGAAGTTGGTCTTGCGGTGCAGGGAACCCTTACGCTCCTGGCACTCGGCAACCCAACCCGAGTAGTCCGGCAGGGTCTTAGCTGCCTGGCGTTCGCGGGCCAGCTCCAACAGACCGTCCAGCGCCGCACCGGCGTCGGACGCAATGCCCAAGTCCGGGGAGAACACGCGACCGATCTGGGTCGGCTCGATGTCGATGTGCACGAACTTACGGCCAGCCGTGTAGGTGTCCAGGCCGCCGGTGTGGCGGTTGGCCCAACGGTTGCCGATGCCGATCACGAAGTCGCTCTGCAGGAACGTCTCGTTGCCGTAGCGGTGCGAGGTCTGCAGGCCAACCATGCCGGCCATCAGCTGGTGGTCGTCCGGGATGGCGCCCCAGCCCATCAGGGTGGGGATAACAGGTACGTTCAGGATCTCGGCCAGTTCAACCAGCTGGGCCGAAGCGCCGGCGTTGATGATGCCGCCACCGGCAACGATCAGCGGGTGCTTGGCAGCGGTCAGCAGGTCCAGGGCCTTTTCCAGCTGCTTGCGGGAAGCCTTGGGCTTCTCCACCGGCAGGGGCTCGTAGGCGTCGATGTCGAACTCGATCTCGGCCATCTGAACATCGATGGGCAGGTCCAGCAGGACCGGGCCCGGGCGACCCGAGCGCATCAGCTGGAAAGCCTTCTGGAACGCGCCGGGAACCTGGCCCGGTTCCAGGATGGTCATGGCGAACTTGGTCAACGGCTTGGCGATGGACTCGATGTCCACAGCCTGGAAGTCTTCCTTGTGCAGCTTGGCAACGGGTGCCTGGCCGGTGATGCAGAGCATGGGGATCGAATCGGCCTGGGCTGCGTACAAGCCAGTGATCATGTCCGTGCCTGCGGGGCCCGACGTGCCGATGCAGATGCCGATGTTGCCATCAGCTGCGCGGCTGTAGCCGTCAGCCATGTGGCTGGCGCCTTCAACGTGGCGGGCCAGCGTGTGGCGGATGCCGCCGTGGGCGCGCATTGCTGAGTAGAAGGGGTTGATCGCTGCGCCGGGCAGACCGAAAGCTTCGGTTGCGCCTTCCTTTTCCAGGATGGCTACGGCCGCATCAACGGTACGCATCTTTGCCATGGTGTACTCCTTGTTTTTTGCCCTTTCGGGCGAAGTCTGTGGTGTTTTTGGGTGTGGTGAGGGAGCCGCCGTCGTTTATGTACGACGGCGGGTTCCCTGCTTGTGTTGCTGTCCGGCTTTTGCCGGGGGTGCTTACTTCCGGCCGCTGAGCTGAAGGACCTGCTTGAAGAGGCCCGAGTGGTCGAGGCCGCCGTCGCCCTGGTTGACGGTTGCGGCGACGAGCTGGGCGACGACTGCGCCGAGCGGGACAGCGACGTTGGCTTCGCGGGCTGCGGAGGTGACGATGCCCAGGTCCTTGTGGTGGAGGGCCAGGCGGAAGCCGGGGTCGAAGTTGCGGTCCAGCATCTTCTGACCCTTCTGGTCGAGGACCTTGGAGCCGGCCAAGCCGCCGCCCAGGACCTTCAGTGCTGCGTCGGTGTCTACGCCGTAGGCCTCAAGGAAGGCGATGGCCTCGCCGAGAACCTGGATGTTGACGGCTACGATCAGCTGGTTTGCTGCCTTGACGGTCTGGCCGGAGCCGGACGGGCCGACGTGGACGATGGTCTTGCCCACTGCGTTGAGGACATCCTGTGCCGCCTCGAAGTCTGCAGCTTCGCCGCCGACCATGATGGACAGGACGGCGTCGATTGCGCCCTGCTCGCCACCGGAGACGGGAGCATCGAGCGGGCGGATGCCTGCTGCTACAGCGTCGTCGGAGAGGCGCTTGGCGACGTCCGGGCGGATGCTGGAAGCGTCGATCCAGATGGTGCCCTTCTTCGCGTTGGCGAAGACGCCGTCCTTGCCGCTGACTACACCCTCAACATCGGGGGAGTCCGGGACCATGGTGATGACGACGTCGGCGTCCTTCACTGCGTCCGCGATGCTCGTGGCACCCTGGCCGCCTTCGGAGACGAGCTTGTCGATCTTGTCCTGGCTGCGGTTGAAACCGGTGACCGTGTGGCCGGCCTTGACGAGGTTGATGGCCATGGGGAGGCCCATGATTCCGAGGCCGATGACTGCAACGTTGCTCATTGTGGTTCTCTTTCTGAAAGTCTGTGTTTTAACTCGTGCGGGCTATTTGGTGAGCGCCGCCGCTTTGGTGAGTGCCGCCGTCGTTAGTTGGCGTTGGCGCGCTGGCGGATGGCCCAGCTGAAGGCCGATTCCTGCGGTTCCTTGTACTCGAGGCCGATGTAGCCGTCGTAGCCGAGTTCGCGGCTGCGGGCGATCCATTCGCCGAGGGGGAGCGTGCCGGTTCCGGGAGCTCCGCGGCCGGGGTTGTCGGCGATCTGGATGTGGCCGAAGTCCTTGGCGTGGTTCTCGATGACGGATTCGACGTCGTCGCCGTTGACTGCCAGGTGGTAGAAGTCGGCGAGGAGCTTGATGTTCTGTGCGCCGGATTCTGCCTTGACGCGGGCGATGACCTTGAGTGCGTCTTCGGCGGTGAGGAGCGGGTACTTGGGTGCGCCGCTGACCGGTTCGAGGAGGACGGTGCCGCCGATGCGGGCGACGCCTTCTGCTGCTGCGGCGAGGTTCTTCGCGGCGAGTTCGTCCTGTTCTTCAGGGGTGAACTCGTCCTGGCGGTTGCCGTAGAGGGCGTTGAAGGCCTTGCAGCCGAGGCGCTCACCGATGCCGGCTACGACGTCGATGTTGTCCTTGAACTCGGAGCAACGTCCCTTCCAGGAAACCAGGCCGCGGTCTCCGCCGGGCATGTTGCCAGCGTTGAAGTTCAGGCCCGTGAGCTGAACGCCGGCGTCCTTGATGGCGGTTTCAAACTCTGTTGTCTCTTTGTCGGTGGGAACCGAAGTGGCGAAGGGCCACCAGAACTCGACGGCGTCAAAACCGGCTGCCTTCGCGGCGGCGGGGCGCTCGAGCAAGGGCAGCTCCGTCAGGAGGATGGAGCAGTTCACTGTGTACGTCATCGTAGGTCCTTCCGAGGAGGGGCTTTGATCTATCTTCCGGGTGCTTGGCTGCTGCCTTGGTGCTTGGCCTCAGTTTCCGCTTTGTGGAATTTAGATTCTGCTTTATGAAAAGTTTAGGGAAGGTGGGGGTGGGAGTCAAGGGGGTGGGTGGGAGGTGGAGGTTTGGGATACCAGGCAGTGCCCCGCGCGCTGGCGGACAGACGCGCCGTGCTCGAGTGCGCGATCCACTTGTGCAAGGGACTCTGCCCGATGGCTAGCCGCGAGCTCGAGAAGAGAGCAGTCGATTTCGGGCTTCCCAAGCTTCCTGAGTACTTCAGTGTTCGGTAAGACTTGCCCGGGACCAGTCACGACAACCAGCGTCCCCGCGTCCTCTGGACTTCGAGGACAATGTCGCTGGTCCGAACGAAAGTTCTTGGGTAAGTCGGTGGCTGCCCAGATAACAAGCATCGGCCCCTCCGAGTTCCTGCCCCAACGGGGAGGGCGTCCCCTTGCTTCTCGCCCTAACCTAGGGCAACCTTGAGCGGTTGTCCCTATGATGGAGCGAGTGAACGCCCAATCGGACCCCTTTGTGGATTTGCACACTGAGCTGGTGAAGCTGTGGGAGTCTGCCCCCTTGCCTTCCCAAGTGTCGTTCGGGGATGGAGGTCGCGAGCATTGGCTTACAGCAGCGACGACAGCAGTCGGCTGGGGTTGGCTCGTGAGGATCATCCAAACTGGACGGGCGGCGATGATCCTCGTGAGGCAAGGGTTCGCCTCAGAGGCCGGACCCCTGTTGCGGTCAATCCTTGAGCACACAATTCGGCTGGCGTATGCCTCTGATGTTGGATTTGAGGCTATCGAAGTCGGCCTTCGCGAGCGGTCGCGAAGTATCGAAAAGCTTCGGAGTGCCCAGGCTAATGGTTGGCACCTAGAGCCAGAGTTTCTAGCCGCGTTGGACCGGGCGCAAGCGGAAGCAAGCGAGGAGTTTCGCCATTTGGACGCCTACTCGCACCTTGCGCACATAGTCCGGCAGTATCCGGGGCTGGGAAGTTTTTACATGGCATGGCTTCTTGAAACCCAAGTCAGTCATCCAACTTTGGCAAGCGCTCAACCTTATTTTGACCGTGACGATTCATCGAACGAGATCCTGTTGCATAGGCAGGGGCAGGAGGCGGGAGAGCTCACGTCTGCTCAGCTTTGTGCAACCCTTCTGACAGCGATGAAGGCGTACGCCCGAATTGCAGGATTAACGTCATTCTTTAAAGAACCACTGGTGTTTTTCGATAAATGTATGGAGGATCTGGTGACAAATCGACGGTGAGAAATGCCTGAGCGAAAGCTTGCTCGGCCTTAGTGTGGCACTCCGACCGCCGTGGAATTGGTTTGCGCGTCGCATGCGCACATGTGCCGCACAGTCGATCATTGTTAGCAGTTCGATTTGCCTAGTCGACCACCCTGCCAACCGTCATTTCATCAAAATTGACCGATATGGGGACAAACATTTCCTGGAAAGCAATACCGGTTCCTCTTTCAAGAGGGCTGCCATCGGGGGGAGTTGTGATGGGATGTCTCATGCCAACGACAGATCCCTTCAGAAGCTGCTGCGGCGTTGGCCCAAGGGGCAACTTCGGAAACGGCTGGAAGGAGACGTCCCGAACTTGAAAATGTTCGGCGGCTGCTATGTGAAACATGGCAGCGTGGATCACGGACATGAGCCAGGCTTCTGCGAGTAGGGTGGTTGGGACCAATTTAAGGGTTGAAACTTCCAAGCCTTGTTTCTTCTTGTTTTTCGAAGGAGGACGTGCCAGGAAGTCCAGAGTCATAGAGTCGAAGATGTCCATGGCATCATTTCCCGTCAGGGAAGCCAAGGGCACTGTACCGTCTGGGTTCGGTGGCTGTGTCGTGAGCGTCAGGCGAAGGTTGTCTCGTCCGAGGATGGCAAGACCGTGTTTCACTTTGTTATGAGCAGCATTGATATTAATGTCGTTGCGCACGAGCAAATTCATCGCATATGTCAGCCAGTCTCCAGCCACATTGAGCGCCCGGTTCGCCTCCTCCTGGAGGTTATTTTGTGTCGCGATGATTCTGGGAAAGACCAGTGTCCAAAAGCTGTCGCTGCCGTCTGTGCTCAGTAAATGTGCTTTTGCCTCGGAGACAAGATCGATTGTTTTCGTTGGCCCCTCAGCAAGGGCGCTCCAGACGCATGGGATTGGGTCTTGCCTTTTCACGCCGATAGTGAGGGCGTGGTAGAGGCGCACGAGAGCTTCGGCAGCGTGGTGGCGCAGCGTAAATGCATCGGTTGCTAGCTGGAGTTCACGGTCTGATTTGTCGAACTGGAGGACATCCTTGAGAGAAGGCTGGCCCAGGGCAGCCGCTAGACCGGATGCAATTGAGTCATTTGGATCAGTTTCGCTCGGCTGGCTGCTCGCCAGCAAGGAAGCGATGCGAGATGAGAAGTATCCGAATGGCCGTGATTGGAAATAACTGTCGTCAAGATCGGTCGCCTGGGCTGATGTGAGGTGTCTTCCGGACGGTGGTTTGAACAAGAAGAGATTCTCCTTCAACAGAACATAGGAAGTGCTGGCTCGGCTTGCTAGCCGGATTCTTCAAAACTGGACTACTCCACAGGCTAGCCGTCGACACTTCAGATTGTCTGCGGGCTTGCCGGTCGCAGAGACACGGACTTGCGGGTTGGCTCCGACTCGCACCCTTGTTGTTCACCCGAAATCATTTGGGGGCCTCGACAGTGTCTTTCGTACACTCATCGTCGACGTCATATGCTTCCCCGGAACGATTAGTTAAGAGCACTCATGTAATGGAAGAATCGCTCCGGAATGCTTTTCTGTCTACTTTGAGAGGCTGGGCCGGCTTTTATGCTCCGCGAATTCTTGTATCTTGACAGTTCGTTGGTCGATCAGTACTTGGCGCAGGTCGAAGGGGGTCTCTATGATGACGAACGTGAAACGTCAGGGGACGCTTTGAGCAGGGCTGCAGTTGAGGGCCCCAATGCGGGTGGCAACCTCACCACTTCTCGGTCGGAGGAGGTGGAACGCGTTCGCCGCCAGACTCCGGAGAGTCGCTACAACCGGCTACACGAGGCACTGAAGGATGGTTTTCTAGTTCTCGACGAGAGCAGTGAGCAAGCTTTTGAGCAGCTTCTGGTGCGGCAGATGGTTTCAGCGGATTGTTTCAGCGGATTGTTACGTGGACATTCCCAGCCTCAGTCGGACGTTAGCAAACGCCCCAGCACTCGGGGGAGTTGCGGACCTCGTGAAGATGTTCGCCCCGGACAAGCTCGACGGCGAAGTTGAGAACGCTCTAGGCGGACTAGCAAAGCTTAGTGCTATCAGCGCCGGAGACGTTGTTGCAACGGGAGAACTGGGAGAGGGCGAGGCCAAACTTGCTTTTAAGCTCTCCCAGCACGCCCTCCGTGTTCCATTGGATGAACTGGAAGGTGAGGCCGTGGTAATTGGGCGGGTGCAAAAAAAGTGGCCCGAGGGCCAACGGTACTCCTTGCTCAACATCCCAGGACTAAACATGATGAGTCGGGAGGATCGCCGGAAAATGGAAAAGGGTACGAGGGACGAAAACCAAGCCGAGGGCACTTTTGTCGAGGGCCCCGGCGCCTCCCTGAGCGTAGTGGCCATCTTCCGGTAGGCCACCGTGTAGCACTTGGCAACAAGTATGTCGGTGGGCACGAAGCCGTTTGTCCCCACCGAGACTGTATATCCTCGTGTAATGGATCTGAGTCGTAAGCTCGCACTTTTGGACGAGCAGCTTGCTGCGGTCAACAACGTGGCGTCAACGGATTTCGACCGTTGGCGTACACAGACTGACGTTGTGCTGCGCACTGTGATGGGAGAGCTCAGCAACATCTACTATCAGTTCCGAGATATTCGATACAGCCCGGGTCCGTTCACTGCTGGAACCGTGTCTTCGTCCTTTGGAGAACAGGGCGTTCTTAAAGCCGTTGCGCTTCTTGAGGCAGCGAAGCGGGAGCTTGAATTGAGGGAAGAACTACGCCAGTCAGCCATGACAGCACAGGTTGAGGAGGTCATCGTGACAAGCGATAAGGGCGAAACCGCCGGTGCTGAGAGAATCTTCATCGTCCACGGCCACGACGAAGCCAAGAAATTTCAACTTGCGCGGTTCCTTAAAGACCTCACAGATCACGAGCCCGTTATCCTTCACGAGCAGCCAAACAAAGGTGCGGTTCTCATAGAGAAATTGGAAGCCAGCGCTGCGAAAACCGGCTTTGCCGTCGTGTTACTTACAGGTGATGATTTCGGCAGGCCGAAAGGGGAGCCTAGTGAGAGGCCTCGTGGGCGACAGAACGTAGTTTTTGAGCTTGGATTCTTCATGGGTGCCCTTGGACGCTCCAACGTAGCCGTTCTGATGGAGCAAGGGGTTGAAGAGCCGGGGGACGTCACCGGGCTTGTCTACACGTCTTTGGACCCCGGTGGAGCGTGGAAATCGGCATTGGCGTCCGAGATTGAAGAGGCGGGCATTCCCGTCAATTGGTCCGCTCTCAGACGATAGCTCGCGACGGAGGGTCCTGGCTCCGCCAAGTCTGAGCATCTTGAGAGCGGCTACATTCTGCAGGGGGCACCATGGGTCTTGGGCATGTCCACCCTCGCGGTCCTCTTCCATTTTCGTTTCAGGGTCATTCGAATTTCGAGGAGACCCGGTCATCACCTGAAACGATGGGGACCGGCTTGCGGGTAAGTTGCTCGCGGTTATAGACCCACCGGCAATAGAAGCATAAGGGCGCTCAAAAGATTCTTAGGCAGCTAGCTAGTTGTACTGCTCACCCAGTTAACATCCAGAGCCAAGACATACGAAGCTCATTCTCGATGTAACTTGCGTATAGAGAAGCTGGTTGGCGGGCAGAGCCACGGAGCAGGCCCGACATACGTCACTACCGTCTGAATCCGGGGGGCTCAGTTGGTTAAGAATGCCGTGACTTTATCGACCAGATCAGCGGCCCCCGCGCCTGGGTCCCAATGCACTACGCCAAGGTCCGGATTGGAAACATCCTCGATGCGGATGCGTTGGGTCTCGCCTAGCCTCTCACGGGACCCTATATGAGTTCCTCCATAAATTAGCATCACCTTGGATGCTGTTACGCCTTGCAGAGCCGCCGGAACTACGTCAGCGCTCGTCCAAGCCCGTCCTACGGTTCTGGCAAGCGATGGAATCATGCGGGTCCCCTGTGCGTCCCTCGCACATTCGATGATAGTCATCTTGCCGTCCGTCGTCTCCACGACCCAGTCGTGCAAATGTCGGCCATTGGGTGTTCTAACATCACGAAATGTGCGTTTGATGAGGGGTATGTCTTTCAGCGCGTCGCCCAGCTGCTCCGCGTATAGCTCTCTTTCTAGGTAAGGTGATGGCTTGCCTATGGATTCGTATAACTGAGCCACAGATTCCCGGACGTCTGGCTCCTCTGCATCTGTGAAGATTGAGGCGATACTTTCGACGGCGTCCCTCTGCAACCGATCCAGCTGCTGCTCCTCGCTGCTGAGGGACCTCAGAATGGCTACCACGGCAACTTTCCTAAATCCATCTTTGGTGCCTGCAGGAGAATCGTCTGCCTCTTGCGACTGTTGAGCCTTTTCGTAAGCCCACGTCAACGTGGACCACCAACGATCAGAATCCGCTTTTCGCTTGGCCCTGGCAGTTTCTTCCTCCTGGCGCTGATTGGCAGCCTGGAGGTCGGCCCTGTGTCGCGCTTGCGTGTCCTCAAGCTCCGTCTTGGCCAACTGGAGATCTTTGAAATGACGGCTATCTGCGCGGTTCAAGGCTTCTCTGTGGTCGATTCGGACGTCCCTAGCCACGGCTTTGTTGTGCTCTATTGTCCTTTTGATGCCGAGGTAGGCGATCCCTGCTGCAGCCACAGCAAAAAGGCCGGCCATAGGCGGACCGGTGAAGAATTTCTCCAGGAAAGAGTCATCATTGGCAGGTGCTCCAGCTTCTGTTGCGGGCCCTACAACAATGGCCGGACTCGAGACAGTCCCGGGGGTGGAGGGGAGCCCCGGAAATATGGGGGGAGTAGCAGGTGGGTTCGGGAATGCAGAAGCCTGCGGCCAATCGATGAGGGATAGCGTTGACGTGGCCAATTCCCCCAAGAGATCAAACATCTAAATAGACTATCCGAGTGTCTATGGAGACAGCAGCAAGGATCGAGCCAAATATAATGCTCGTCGGCATCCATTCCTGACAGATCGACAGCGGTACTATCGTCGGCTCAGGCAAGCTCGCCAGCAATACAGTTCGGCGGCCGGATCCAGTGGTGCAGCACCGAGCGCGCCAAACTCGAGGGCTACATCGCCGCTGCATACGCAAAAGACAGTAACCACATGAAACGGCATCGGTGAACCGCTACCGACGCTGGTAGTGATTGAATACGGGGGTGCCGGTTTTTCGGCGGGTCCAGATGGCACTAGGCGGATAGACGGAAGAAGCGAATGGTTGAATATTCTCGGGCTGGGCAGGGCGGGCACAGGCCGTGCCTGTTATGTGGAAGTCTTCATGAGCCGACCGTCGAACACATCATTCCTCAGACGCTCTGGAAGCGTTTCGGCCTCGACCCAAATCACGATGACCTCGTACGATTCCGAACGGATCTCTGCAGCACACACAACCAGGCCACCAGTGTGCTTCATAGGCGATCCGAGATGATGGAGCTCATCGAGACGGGTTCACCCGTCACGAAAAAGACGTTGCAACATCTCGGCGACTGGATCATTTGGGTCACATTGCTGCTCAGTCTAGCCCGCGGCAGAGGAGTGTTGGGCGTGGAGTCCAGCCGGCAACTGCTCCTTCGCCGCTTCAACAAGCTCGATGCCGGGACACCGAAAGGTGTTCGCGTGTTCGCTGCGCTTGTCGACGATTCGGTCGAGCCGACCGAATCAAAAGTCACTCCTTACGTTCTCGCGTTGAAGGGCGATTCCAGCGTCCTGCTCGATGGGTGTGGTGCGCCAATTGGGTTCAGTGTCGGCGAGGGGCCGATCAACGCCTCAGAATCGATCAGGCTCGGCAGCGTGGTTTTGCTCGTCGTCGGCTCTACCTACAGCTCTGGTGATGACCATGATGAACGTCTTGACGATGCCGTTGCTCGAGTCGGACTGGAGCGGATCTTTCCGCCAGGCAAGGCCCTCCCCAAGATGGCGCCCACCCCAATCAACATGACCGACGTCAGCCGGCTGTTCACTGTGATACCGGATGGAGCGGACAACTCATTGATGCCTAAGGTGCTTCGCGCATTGCACAATTGGGACGACCCACAGGACATCGCCGGTTTATAGCGGCCACTTGTCGAAAACGGTCGACGTAACGTGCACCATCGGTGATCGTGAGTTGCCCAGTTCTGGACACTCTTTACCCTTCGCCGTGACGAAGTGACTAGGCGGGCCCGTCATGCCGAGTGCAGTGTTGTCAGCGGAGAAATGTGAACATTGCATGCGGCCCATGGTCTACTTCCAGACCCCAGCTAAGCTGGGGAGCGCCGATGGGCACGGCATGGGCGTGGGGGCAAAGAGCACCAGGGCTGCTCGCGGAAGGATAAACAAATGGCTCGGCCGACAGTTCAGGACGTCGCCAGGACGGCGGGCGTGTCCGTGGGGACGGTGTCGCGCGTGTTGAACGGAAGTTCGGCTGTTAGCGAGGCGGCCAAGGAGAAGGTCACCGCGGCCATCAAGGAGCTCAGCTACCGTCCTCTCGCTTCGGCAAGGGACCTCCGCCGGGACCGGACCATGCGTGTCCTGGCCTTGGCCAAGAACCTGGACTCGTTGGTGATCAGTGAAGTTTTCCGGGGCGTCGGCGACGCCGCCGCGGACTCGGGCTACGTCAGCCTCATCGCGGCCACCGACGGCGACCTCGACCGCGAGCAGCAGCTCGTGGACATGCTACGGAACGGCTCTGTGGACGGACTAGTGATTTTCTCGCCCACGATGGCGGACGATGACGTCAACACGGTTGCTGAGCAGATGAGCGTTGTCCAGGTCTGTGAAATCGTCGACGCCGAGGCAGCGTTCGGAGTATCCATCGATGACCGTCAGGCCGCTTACGACATCACTAAACATCTGATCAACACGGGCGCTAAGAAACTGGCCATGCTCGCGCATAGGGGTGCCCGCTCGGGCCGGCTGCGCGAGGAAGGATTCCGCCAGGCGCTCAGTGAGTCCGGCATGGAACCGGACCAGATCCTGTTCGGTGAAGGGAACTTCGGCTTCCACTCCGGCCGCACCCTCGCAAGGAAGCTCCTCGAAGCAAAAGACCTTCCGGACGCAGTCTTCTGTGGGACTGACATCGTCGCGGCCGGCTGCGTCCGAGAACTCACCGACGCTGGCCTACGTGTACCGAACGACATCGCCGTAGCAGGTTTCGATGACTCAGCCCAAGCGGAAATGTGCGTCCCGGAGCTGACCACAGTCCGCCAGCCGGCCTACGAAATGGGCCGAGTCGCCTTCGCTGAACTCTTGGAGCGGATGACAGCCGAGGGCTCGCATCGCAAGGGAAGAACCTTCCTCCCGCACGAACTCGTCATACGAGACTCCACCAAATAAAGAGGGTTGACAGTCCTTCGTGGTCCCTGTCACACTACTTTGGAATCGATTCCACGGCCGCAAGGCCGATTCTTTTGAGCACATTTGGAATCGATTCCATGGATCACGAGAACCACCGGCAAAGAAGCCACCCTCAGCACGCGGGACAGCCTAAACGCGTACTGAACGCCACCTCCCACAGACCCCAAAGGAGCCACTTGTGGACTTGAACCGACCTGCTCTCCCGCTCCAGAACAAAGCCGCAACAAACCGCAAAGCCCTAGCAGCAGCCGCAATAGCCGCAGCCCTCCTCCTCAGCGCGTGCGGCGGGGGAGCAGCACCCCAAGGTGCCGAGCAAGCGGCAGCTGCCGATCCGGCGTCGGGCGCTAATGCCAGCGGTGCCGTGAACATCTGCGGCGTCAAGGACGCGAGCGGCATCTACAAGGGCACGGCGGAGGCGTTCACCAAGGCGAACGGCAAGGTGACGGCCAAGTACACCGAGATCGGTGCCACCACGGATGAGGCGCGCACGCAGATTGTGCAGCGGCTCGAGGGCAAGTCCACTGAGTGCGACCTCTTCGTCACGGATGTCATCTGGACGTCCGAGTTCGCGTCCCAGGGCTGGCTGCTGGACCAGACCAAGCTGGTGGAGGCCAACAAGGACCGGCTCATTCCCTCCACTGTGGAAACCACCAAGTACCAGGACAAGTACTGGGGCTCGCCGTTCTTCACCAACGCCGGGTTGATCTACTACCAGAAGGACAAGGTGGCCAAGCCCGAGTCCTGGCAGCAGCTCTACGCGGGAGCCGCCAAGGCTCCCGGCAATGGGTACGTCTACCAAGGCAAGCAGTACGAGGGCCTCACGGTGAACTTCCTCGAAATGCTCTACAGCGCAGGCGGCGAAGTCCTCAATGAGCAGGGCGACGTCACAATCGACTCCAAGGAAACCCGCGACGTCCTCAACTTCATGAGCGACGGCCTCAAGAACGGGTCAGCCGACCGCGCCGTCCTCACCTACAACGAAGACCCTGCCCGCCTCGCCTACGAGTCCGGCGACTTCGGATACCAGCGCAACTGGCCGCACGTGTACCGGCTGCTCAACGCGACACCGCTGGCGTCGAGCTTCGGCGTCGCGCCACTGCCGGCATGGGAAGGCGGCAAGGCCTCCGGTGTGCTCGGCGGCTGGAACCTGGCAATCTCGGCCCACTCCACCAACCAGGCCGGAGCTGTCGCGTTCATCGACTTCGCCACCAGCCCGGACTGGCAGAAGCACGTCGCCATGGATTACTCGCAGGCTCCCGTGAATGAAGCGGCCTACTCGGACCCGGCCGTGCTGCAGAAGATGCCGTTCGCCACGGAACTCCTCGCCTCGGTAAAGGGTGCCAAGCCGCGCCCGATCTCCCCGGTCTACCCGCAGATCAGCCAGGCGATCTACAAGAACGTCTACGCCGTCCTCTCCGGCACCGCCTCCACCGAGGAAGCCGTGCAGAAGATGGCCGAGGAAATCACCACCGCCAAGGCGAGCTTCTAGCTATGGCCATCAAGACACTCCTACCGGGCCGTAGCCCAAGCAGCGCACCGGCCCGCCCCGTGAGCGGCCGCGACCGCGCCGAACGAAGGCTCGCGTTCCGCATGACCGCGCCGTCGCTGGTCATCATGGCGTTGGTTGCGGCAGTCCCCATCGGCTACGCGATCTGGCTCTCGTTGAACCAGTACAGCGTTCGGACCGCAGGCCTGTCCCGCTTCGTCGGCCTGGAAAACTACATCACCGCCCTCGCAAGCCGAGAGTGGTGGGCTGCGTTCGGCCAGACCTTCCTCTTCGCGGGTCTCTCTGTGAGCCTGGAACTCATCCTCGGCACGGCCATGGCGCTCCTGCTCAACCTCGCGTTTAAGGGCCGCGCCGTCCTGCGCACCGTGGTTCTGCTGCCGTACGCGATCATCACCGTGGTCAGCGCCATCACCTGGCAAACGATGTTCCAGCCCAACATGGGCCTGGTCACCAACGTCCTCTCCACGCTGGGACTGCCGGGCGGCGACGTCGTCTGGCTCGGTGAGCATGGCTACGCGATGGCCGTGATCGTCATGGCCGACGTCTGGAAGACCACGCCCTTCGCGGCGCTCATCATCCTGGCCGGCCTGCAGGTCATCTCCGCCGAAACGTACGAGGCCGCGGAACTCGACGGCGCCAGCAAGTGGCAGACCTTCGTGAACATCACCCTGCCGCTCCTGCGCCCGGCGATCGTCCTCGCCGCGATTTTCCGCACCATGGACGCCCTCCGCGTCTTCGACCTGCCGTTCGTCCTCACCCGCGGCGCCAACGGCACAGAATCCATGTCCATGCTCGCCTACACCCAGCTGCGCGAAAACCGGTTGGTGGGCGAAGGATCGGCGCTGTCCATCCTGACCTTCCTCACCGTCATGGTGGTCTCGGTCATCTACGTCCGCTTCGCAGGCGGCAACATCCGCGACGTCGCGAAGGAGGAACAATGAGCACGCTGACTGCAGAACGCCCGACGGCGGAAGTCGCCTCGCGCCCCAAGGCGCCGAAGCGTCGCTTGCGTGGGGAATCGAAACTGCATCCCCTGGTATGGGTGTTCGTGGTGGCCGTGATGGGCTTCTCGCTCATCCCGTTCTACTGGCTGGTCAACACCTCCCTGAAGAAGGGTGCGAGCCTGTCCCAAGGCGAGCTCTTCCCGAGCCAGCCGACTCTCGAGAACTACCTGGTGGTCTTCCAGAACCCCGAATTCCTCCTGGCCTTGCGCAACTCGGTGATTATCGCCGTCGTGACTACAACAGTGGCGCTGGTGTTCGCATCCTTCGCCGCGTACGCGCTGGCCCGGCTGAAGATGCGCCGCAAGGCGATGATCCTCACGCTGATCCTCTCGGTGACGACGTTCCCGGCCATCGCCATCGCAGCCCCGATGTTCTCCATCTGGCGCGAAATCGGCCTGTACGACACACTGCTCGGCCTCATCATCCCGAAGCTGACGTTCGCGTTGCCGCTGGCTATCTACACACTGACGTCGTTCTTCAAGGAGATTCCGCGTGAGCTCGAGGAATCCGCGTACATGGACGGCGCCACACCGTTTGTCGCCTTCCGCAAGGTGATCCTGCCGCTGGCTGTTCCAGGCTTGGCGACCACCGCGATCCTGGTGTTCATCTCGGTCTGGAACGAATTCCTCCTGGCCGTCACACTGACTACCTCGCCCGAAGCCCGCCCTGTCCCGGTGGCGATTGCGTTCTTCAGCGGAACCAGCGAGTTCGAGCAACCCTTGGGCACCATCAGCGCCGCATCGGTGATCATCACCATTCCGTTGGTCATCCTCGTGTTGCTGTGCCAGAAGCGCATTGTTTCGGGCATGACGGCCGGCGCCGTCAAGGGCTAACCCCAAACCACAACTAGAAACCCAGAAAGAACAGGAACAACGTGAGCATTCAGCAGCAGGCCCCGTCCACAACCCTCAAGGTGGGAGTTGTGGGCATCGGTTGGGCCGGTCAGCAGCACCTCAAGGCGTACAGCACCATTCCCGGCGTCGAAATTGTCGCCGTCGCGGGCATGGAAGCTGACCTTCTTGCCCAGCTGAAGGAGGAATACAGCATTCCCCACGCCTTCGCCCGCTGGGAAGACATGATCGAGCTGGAAGGTCTCGACGCCGTCAGCGTCGCCGTGCCGACGTTCCTGCACGCGCCCATCGCGATTGCATCGCTCGAGCGGGGACTGCATGTGCTGAGCGAAAAGCCGTTGGCGCGCAACGCCGTCGAGGGTCAACAGATGGTAGACGCCGCCCGTAAGGCCGGTCGCGTCTTGGACGTAGCGTTCAACCACCGCCGTCGCGGCGACATTCAGGCGCTCAAGGAAGTAATCGACGCCGGCACGCTGGGGCGTCCGTACTACGCCAAGGCGTCCTGGCTACGCAGGCAAGGCATTCCGATGCTGGGCAGCTGGTTCACCAACCCGGAACTCGCCGGCGGCGGTCCGCTGGCGGACATCGGCGTGCACGTCCTGGACTACTCCCTGCACCTCCTGGGCGAGCCCAAGGTTCTGGCCGTCTCGGCGTCGACCCATTCCGAACTCGGCCCGCGCGGCCTCGGCGGCAACGCCCGGTACACGGCGTCGAACTCAAGCCACAAGTTTGAAGTGGAAGACTTCGCCTCCGCGTTCATCCGGCTGGAAGGCGGCGGGACCCTGATCCTGGAAGCAGGATGGGCCACGTACCGCGACGAGCGGGACCTGATGGACTTCACCGTTTACGGGACCGACGGCGGAGCGGACTTGCGCTCGGTCGGCGCCTCCGAGAACCCAGTTGCGGACGTCCACGTCTTCACCGAGAAGGACGGCGAGAACGCCGACTTCGAGGTGGTGGCCGAACCCGGGCGAGCCCACCAGGCCGTCGTCGACGATTTCATTGCCGCCGTGCGCGGTGGCGAGACCGTGTGGGGAAGCCACGATGGGTCCCTTGCCCTCAGCCGAGCCCTGGTGCTCGATGCCTGCTACAAATCCGCCCTCGAACAACGTGAAGTGGTGCTCTGAAATGTCTGATTCGAAATTGAAGATTGTCGTCTGGAACGAGGCCGTGCACGAGGCTCGCAACGAGCCCGCGACTATCGGCGACATGTACCCGGAGGGGATCCATGGCGCTATTGCTGCCGGCCTCCGTGGTGTCTACCCTGACTCTGAAATCTCCACCGCAACCTTGGCCGATCCCGAGCACGGGCTCTCCGAGGAAGTCCTGGAGCAGACCGACGTTCTGTTGTGGTGGGGGCACATAGCGCACGGGGAAGTGGCTGATGAAGTGGTGGAGCGCGTGCAGCGACACGTCCTCGGCGGCATGGGTCTGGTGGTCCTGCACTCGGGGCATTTCGCCAAGATCTTCACTCGATTGTTGGGGACCACCTGCTCGCTGAAGTGGCGCAACGAGGGCGAACGCGAGCTCGTGTGGACGGTCAAGCCTTCGCACCCGATCGCCGCTGGAATCGAGAGCCCGATCGTCATTCCGCAGCAGGAAATGTACGGCGAACTGTTCGACATTCCGGAACCCGATGACCTGATCTTCATCAGCTCGTTTACCGGGGGAGAGGTGTTCCGTTCAGGCGTGACGTTCGCGCGCGGCAAGGGCCGGATTTTCTACTTCAGCCCCGGCGACCAGGAATACCCGGTGTACCACCAGCCGCAGATCCAGAAGGTCATCGCCAACGGTGTTGGCTGGGTTGCCCAGCCCGGTGTCTTCCGCGAAGCGCCCGAGGTCTCCAACCCTGCGCGGGGCTGGTTCGAGTAGGCCATGACCGTTTCTCTTCCTAGTGGCCGCCCGCTGGGCGTCGCCGCGATCGGGTACGCCTTCATGGGGAAGGCCCATTCGAACGCGTGGCTGAACGTGGCCAGCTTCTTCGACGTCCCGGCCGTCGAGCAGAAAGTGCTGGTTGGCCGGGATGCCTTGGCGGTGAGCGAGGCCGCTGCCAAGTATGGCTGGGCCGAGTCAGCCACGGACTGGCGTTCCGTGATTGCGCGGGACGACATCGACATTGTGGACATTTGCGCACCGGGCTGGATGCACGCGGAGATCGCTCTGGAAGCTCTGGCTGCCGGGAAGCATGTGCTCGTGGAGAAGCCGCTCGCCAACACTCTGGAAGAGGCCGAGGCAATGGCGGAAGCGGCTGCTTCGGCGCGGGACCGTGGTGTGCAATCGATGATCGGCTTCAACTACCGCCGCGTCCCTGCACTCGCATTGGCCCGCGAACTGATTGCCGAAGGGCGTCTCGGAACCGTGCGGCACGTCCGTGCCGCCTACCTGCAGGACTGGCTTTCCGACGTCGAAACCCCCATGAGCTGGCGGCTCCGCAAGGAGACGGCCGGCTCCGGAGCGCTGGGCGATATCGCCTCCCACGCCATCGACCAGGTCCAGCACCTGACCGGTCAGACCGTTACTGAGGTGACGGGAACGTTGAGGACTTTCGTCGCCGAGCGCCCAGGTGCCGCTGGGCTGGAGAAAGTGACAGTCGACGACGCCGCGTGGGCCACCTTGGGCCTGACCGGCGGCCTCAGCGCGTCGGTAGAAGCGTCACGAGTGGCTACCGGGCAGAAGAACTCTTTGAAGATAGAGATCTACGGGTCTTTGGGTTCGTTGACGTTCGACCTGGAGAACCTCAACGAGCTCGGCTTCCTGGACGCCACGCTTCCCGTGCGGGAACAGGGCTTCCGGCGGATCCTGGTCAACGAGCCCGAGCACCCTTACGCTGCGGCGTGGTGGCCGCAGGGGCACATCATCGGTTGGGAGCACACCTTCACACACCAGGTCCGCGACTTCCTCCTTGCCGTTCGCGACGGAAGCGAGCCGTCGCCGTCGTTCGATGACGGGCTGCAGATCCAGCGGGTGCTGGCTGCCGTCGAAGAGTCGGCACGGAACAGGAGCACTGTGACGGAGGTTCGATCTATGGTTGAGATCAACGACCCCAGATGCCCTCGTAACCAGAGTTATTTAGAGAAACAGGTTGTCTAGAGGTCTCAGGCTAGGGACCCGCGTTGGAGTATTAAGGGAGCCCGGACAGTATCTAAGCCCGTCGGGAATTGCGGCGAGAAGTTATTCCAGCATCGATAGCCATAGCGGCTGCCGCTACAACGAAACCGATACCGAGTGCAGGCAATACGCCATAGATCGGCCAGAATACAGCGAAAGAGATGAATCCGGCCAGGAAGATGATGATAGTGCGACGCATTCGAGGAGCCACTTTCATGGGATGACGCTACCACGGCAGTTTTGTCGTGGTAGCGCCATATCGGTTCAATTTCAGCTAGTGGCCGCGCCCCAGATGCCGCTGACGAACGCCCAGAACCCGCCTACCGCCATCGCGCAGTGGAAGGAGTTGCCGCTGCACCACTGGTTGAGTTCAAGCTCAGTTCGCGGGGGTTGGTCAGCGACCAGCTGCACCATATTGACGGAGCCAACTTGGAAAGAATTGAGGGCTGCGCTGCTCGACTTATTGGAAGTGGATTCGCCTGCCAGCACTAAATCCCCATTCCAGCAACGGAAGTCTGATTAGGGTAAGTTCTCGGCATACTGAAACCATGAACCAGCCGCAGCCGTGCGGCCTGAAAGCTGCTCGCTGGCTCGCCGACGCCTTCCTCGACCACGATGGCGGGTTTAGCAGATGCTTGAGACCCCTAGTGTGAACCCGGTCGCGTTGAGTCCGCTTCGCGGCGAATGATTGCCAGGCTGTGCCGATGTGAAGTTCAGGCGAAGTCCGGGAATCGCGAGGCGAGTTTCGCGGCGCTGAATCGATTGTGGTGTTTTGTAGGTAGGTCAGCCGCTCGGCATTGACGGGAGGTGACACGTCTCCGAACAGGACGCCATCGTGTCCTCGGTCTGCCACGGATACCTCGGATTGCTCAACACCAGGCTTTCGGACGGCAGCCTCCTACCAGGAGGGCCGGAAAGTAACCGGCTTCGCGTGGCAGGAAGAAGTGCTGGCTCGGGTCGACAAGCTCGTGCCGTACAACGCGGAGGAAGAGATGAAAGAACGCGGAGCACTCTATGAGAAAGCCCTGCTCCCGTTCGTCTCCTACGCCATTGCTGACGGTAACCTCGTCACGGGCCAGAATCCTGGATCGGCCAAAGCGACTTCCCAGAAGGTTGCGGAACTTCTCTAAAGCGTTTGGCGGGATAGTCCGAGAGGCGCGTGCCGGCGTCGTGGTCCCCTTTGGTCCGGTGGCGCTGCGAATAACAGCACCTGTACAGACCGCGAGGGCCGCGACCCTTGAGGGTCGCGGCCCTGGGCGGGCGGGCTGCTACTTGATCAGTGCTGCTGCCTGCTCCATGAGGTCGCTGGCCGTGGCCACGCCGTTGGCGTCAGCGCCCTTGCCGGACGCCGTAGCGGAAATCAGCACCCCATCCTTGATGGCGTAAGCCATGTAGGTGGTTTGTGCCGCGCCGCTAGCTGTGGACATTTCCGTCTTGTAGGCCACAGTTCCGGGGACCGTGCTGATGCCGTCGAACTTTTCAGTGGCGACGTTCATCGATTGACCGGACATGGACAGCGTCATCTTCGCGCACTTCTCGGCCTGCGCGCCGCTCTTATCGATGCTGTCCTGGAGCTTCTGCTTATCGAGCCCGGAGGTCAAGGTCACCATGGTCATGACCCCGGATGCAGCGTCCAGATCTGCGCCGGCAGCGGTGGTTGAACCGGCGAGGGTCTCACTGCCACCCAGCGTTGCAAGGTCCTTGCACTCAGCCGGTTCGATGGTGAACATGCTCATGAGCGCCTTCATGGGATTCTCCTGGGCGAGTTCCTCACTTGAAGCAACAGTCAATTCCTTGCCAGACTTCGGCTTGATCTGCTTGACCAGTTCAACGAGCTCGTCGTTGGTGTACTGCTTGGCGGTGGTGGGCGTCGGCGACGCCGTGGCTTCGGGCGAAGCGGCATCAGTCGAGCCCGTTGACCCACCACATCCTGTCAGTGCCATCACTACCAACGCCGACATACCGACGCTCTGCAGCGCAAACTTCTTCACTCTATTTCCCCCATTGGGTCTACTTTTACGGCCGGGTGGTCCCCAGTTGAGATAACACTATCGGTCATCAACGTGTGGGCGCCGCTGGCTTGAGACGGGGGAAGTTCGCCATCCAACGTGCCTCCGCGTCCCTTTGCGGCTTTGAGTCAGGTTCGCTTGCGGCTCGCGATCAAGTCAGAGAGGTGCTGCACATCGGCGAGGTTCGCGTCCGTGGCCAGTGCAACGTAGTGGTCCATGACGGCTGGCCGGTAGCGCACTGGCAAAGTCTGTCCTGGGGCGAGTCGGGTGAGAGCGGTGATCGTTAGGCTTTCGTCTGCGATGCCGCGGAACGAGATTCCGTCGGCGGTTTCCACGTCGAGCATCAGGACGACGCGCGGGTTGCTGTTGACCTCGCGCCAGTCGACCAGAACACCGAGCGCAAGCGTCCCATTTCGCAGCTCCGCATTGCGCTTCCGCGCTTCACCGCTGAGGACCGGGTTCGGGGCGACGCCCGGGAAGCTGGGTCCGACGCCGAGCGACTCCCGACTCAAGTCCGGCCTGAGCTGCTCCATCAGGTCGTTGAGCTTCTTCTTCGAACCGAACATTCTGACCTCTCCCCCCAACAGCGGTGCCGGAATTTCGGCCTTGAGATTCGCCTCACCGCGATTCTATGTCATGGACATTCCCGGCCACGGTTGCGAATCTGGCACACCTCCCAACGTCCACGAGAATTGCCGATGGTCTGCGTAGCATTGGGCCCAACAACTCTTTGGGGGAGCAATGAATTTAGGTCCGGCCTTTGGAATCATCGGGATTCTATACGTTATCTTTGTGATCGCGATTGCCGTCCTGGCGGTGTATGCCTTGGTCTTGACCATTATCTTCTTACGGCTGCGAATCGCTGAGTTGAAGAGGGCGGCACGCTCCGAGGAGGGTTAAACCATTGCCTGGTCTTGTGCCAAGTGCAGAGTCCCTTGCTGCCCTCATCGAACTGATCGTGACCTCAGAATGGCCTCACGGGGAACAGGAGCAGGCCGAGTACTTCCAAAGGCTCGGATTTCAGCAGCATGCAATGAATGCCGATTCTCCATCAGTCCTTAGTGGCGAACTGTTGAGTCCCTATTTAGCCCCTGCAGCAGGCTCTTGGATGTCGTATAGAGGTGACTTGTTTTGCATAAACCTCTCCTTATACGAGGAGTCTTCCGGCCGATCTGCCACGTCCAGACTGGGCTACGACCTGATCCTTGCCTTTCTTAGGGCCAAATATGGTCCCCCAATGGATGAGACGAATGCGAAACCCGGAATGACCTCCGCCATGTGGAGGGTCGGGCAAACGGCCGTGGAGATGTATTTCTTCGTTGCCCCTACGCCATCGGTCCAAATCGGTGTCCTACACGCCGACCGGAGCGCAACTTTTGAAGGTCGCCGTTCCAACTGAATAGCTGGTCGCCGACTAAGCCAAAGTCAGCACCGGCAGTAAATCACCCGTGTCCACCCGCCTCCAGCCCCGCGCCAACAGCCGCCACAAACGCATCCGTCTCAGCTGACCTCCTGCTCTTCAGCCACAGCGCCGAGGTCCGCCATGCCAACGGATCACCAACCAACGGCCGCCACACAATCCCTGCAGGCAGCGGCGTCCACGGCTCCTCATTGAAATGCACCCCGCGGCCAGCCATGATCAGCCCGTGCGTGAAGTGCTGGTTGCGTGCGTGCACGATCGCGGCAGGAAGATACCCGGCGTCCCGGCACGTGTGCAGGAACGAGTCGTACAGGGTGGGCGCCATGTGCCGCGGGAAGATGATCAACGGGCTCCCGGCAAGATCGCCAAGCCGCACGGAAGAAGCAGAAGCGAGCGGGTGCGAAGCATTCATCACCACGCCCAGCGCCCGCGAGAACACCGGCCCCGACTCAAAACCCACGCTGCTCAACGGGTGACGGACCACCGCGACGTCCAGTTCGCCGTCGCGCAGTCGCTCAACCTGCTCAACGGTGGTGAGCTCGTGAAGGTTCAGCAGAACGTCAGGCGCAGACGCAGCAAACGTAGAAACCATCGTGGACAAGGCAACAGGGTTCGTATCAGGCGGCACTGCCACCTGCAGGATGCCGGAAGCACCAGGCCGGATCCGCCGCATGGACTCCTGCGCCATGGCCACGTGATCCAGCACCCCACGCGCATGCTCCAACAGCAAAGCCCCTGCTTCAGACAGTTCCACGCCGGTGCGCCGCCGGTGAAACAGCTGAACCCCGAGCTCTTTCTCCAGGTCCTTGATCCGTTGCGAAAGTGGCGGTTGGGCCATGTGCAATCGCTGGGCCGCACGGCCAAAATGAAGCTCTTCGGAGAGCACCACGAAGTACTTGAGATGGTGGAGGTCCATCGCCGCACCATATCAGTTTGGTATCAAAGCGAGTACATATTGATGTTAGACGGGTCACATTCGCTGATGGTCAGATGGGAATCAAGAAGCCCCAACGAGCCAAAGGAAATTCCCCAATGTCCCAGGACGTCCTCTTCGAACAAAACGGACCCATCGCCACCATCACCCTGAACCGCCCGGAGAAGCTCAACGCCTGGACCGAGGCCATGCGCAGCGAACTCATCGACTACCTGGAAGGCCTCAAGGGCAACGATGAAGTCCGCACGGTCATCCTCACCGGCAGCGGCCGCGCGTTCTGCGCCGGGCAGGACCTGGCCGAGACTGCATCCATGAACCCCGAGGATCACGAGTCCGCCGAGGCCTGGATCGACGGCTTCGACCGCCTCTATCGCGCCGTCCGCAACCTCGACCAGATCACCATCGCCGCGGTCAACGGCGTCGCCGCCGGCTCCGGTTTCCAGTACTCGCTCCTCGCCGACCTCCGCGTCGGTGACTCCAAAGTCCGCATGGGCCAGCCGGAAGTCCTCTCCGGCATCCCCAGCATCACCGGCATCTGGGCCATGTGGAGCATCCTGGGCAAGTCCAAGACCTCCCAGTTCGTCCTCACCGGCGAGCTGGTGGACGCTGCCGAGGCTCAGCGGCTTGGCCTCCTCAACTATGTGGCGGACGACGGCGGCGTGCTGGCTTACGCCAAGGACCTCGCCGCCCGCTTGAGCCTCCTTCCTCCGGGCGCGGTCCGGTTGACCAAGAACCGCCTGCGCAGCCTGGAAGACGACGACCTCAGCGACGCCATGGCAGAAGCGAAGCGCGTGCACCGCCAGGCCTACGGCACCGGCGAGCCGCAGCGCGAAATGGCCCGCTTCCTCGCCGGCCGCCGCTGATCGGACGGGACTCCACCATGAAAACCGCAACCCAAGACCGCTATACCGAACTGCGGAACAGCCACCGCTGGGAGGTTCCTGAGCTCTACAACATGGCCGTCGACGTCGCCGACCGGCACCCAAGGGACAAGCGGGCACTCATCCTGGAGTCCGCCGTCGAAGGTCAACGCGAGGTGAGATGGGGCGAGATCCAGGACCGTTCCCGCCAGATCGCCGCCACCCTCCAAAAGGCGGGCATCAAGAAGGGCGACCGTGTCGCCGTCCTGCTGCCGCAGCGTTCCGACACCCCGTCCGCCTACTTGGGCGTGCTGCGGACCGGTGCCATCCTGGTCACGATGTCCCTGCTCTGGGCCGCGGAGCCCATCCGGTTCCGGCTGGAGGACAGTGGTGCGTCGGTGATCATCGCCGAGGAGTCAGCGAAGCCCTTGTTCAAGGACTTCGAGGGCACTTTCATCGACATCGACAGCCCGGCGATTAAAGAGGCGTCCACAGAGTTCCAGGATGTCGAAACCACAGCCGACGACCCCGCACTCATCTTCTACACCTCGGGCACCACCGGCCGGGCCAAGGGAATCGTCCACGCGCATCGGACCCTCCTGGGCCACAACGAGTTCGAGTACTGCCACCAGATGGGCGACGGCGATGTGTTCTACGGTGCGGGGGACTGGGCATGGTCGCTGGCCAAGCTCATGGGCCCGCTCCGGCTCGGCGCAACGCACCTGGTCTTCCGGCCCAACGGCGGCTTCGACCCGGCAGCCCTTCTAGACAGCATGAGCCGCCACCGCGTCACCAGCGCGCTGGTGAACCCGACGTTCCTGCGCAAGATGCGCGAAGACGTGCCCGACGCCGGTACCCGCTTCCCGCTGCACCTGCGGACAGTTTGCTCGTCCAATGAGCCGCTGACGCCGGACCTGATCACCTGGTTCGAAGCGCAATACGGCGTGACGCTGCTGGACTACTACGGTTCCACCGAGTCCTACCCGCTGCTGGGCAACTATCCGGATGTTCCCGTGAAACCCGGGTCCATGGGGCGTCCACTTCCTGGATGGGAAGTCCGCCTGCTGGACGACAACGAGCAGGAAGTAGCCACGGGCGAGACCGGCGAGATCTGCCTCCGCGCGCGATCCAACCCGCAATTTCCCTTGGGATACTGGAACATGCCGGAGGCGTCCGCCACCGCATTCGGAGGCGGTTGGTACCACACCAAGGACCAGGCCTATACGGACGATGACGGCTACTTCTGGTTCCTGGGGAGGACCGACGACGTCATTAAAACGTCCGGATACCGTGTGGGGCCCTACGAGCTGGAGGCAGTCATTCGCGAACTCGATCCCGTCAGGGACGTGTCGGTCACCGGAGTGCCCGACGAGCTCCGCGGCCAGTCCATCAAGGCATGGATCGAACTGATGCCCGGTCACGCTGGGGGAGCGGACCTGAGCGAAACCATCGTGGCGCACGTGAAGGAGAACTTCTCCCGCTTCGCCTACCCACGATTCATCGAATACGTCACCGCGCTGCCGATGTCCGCCACTGGAAAAGTCCAGCGGGCCCAGCTCCGCGAACTCCCACACGTTGTAGCCTCTCCCCGCCCCGAAGGACAACAATCATGAATACGATGACCGAGAAAGTTGCTGACACTGAGTCTTCCCCTCGGCGCAGCCTGAAGCGCGTTGCCGCGGCAGCCGCCGTCGGAAATTTTGTCGAATGGTTCGACTCCGCGGCCTACGCGGTCATGTCCGTCACCATCGCGAAACTCTTCTTCCCGGACTATTCGACGACGGCGTCACTCCTGGCCGTGTGGGCGATCTTCGCCGGCGGCTTCATCGCCAGGCCGCTCGGGGCGGCTTTCTTTGGACGCTACGGTGACCGGATTGGCCGCAACAAGATGCTCGGCCTGTGTGTGCTGATCATGAGCGCGGCGACGTTCTGCATCGGTATCCTGCCCACGTTCGCGGTGATCGGTGTCTGGGCGCCGATCCTGCTGTTCGTGTTCCGCGCGGTCCAGGGCTTCACCACCGGTGGCGAGTACACGGGTTCGTCCGCTTTCATTGTTGAGTACGCTCCCGAAGGTAAGCGGGCGACCTACGCCAGCATCATTCCGGCCACTGTTGGGTTGGCTTCGGTTGCGGGGGCTTTGCTGGGTGTTGCGATCACTTCCACGTTGAGCCCTGCTGATTTGCAGGCGTGGGGTTGGCGAATTCCGTTCCTGCTCGCGGCACCGCTGGGTCTGATCGGCCTGTATATCCGGTCCCGTGTGGATGACACTCCGGTGTTCCGCGGTCTGGAGAAGACGGGCGAAGTTGCCAAGCGGCCTCTGGGCGATGCCATCCGGATGTGCTCGCGCCAGATCTTCACGCTCTTCGGCTACAGCATCACCAATGCCATCGCGTACTACCTGATGAGCAGTTACATGATCGCGTACATGACCTCGAGCCTTGGCTATTCCTCGGCAGAATCCATGATCACTAGTGTGATCACCATGCTTGTCTACACCGCGGTTTGCCCGTTGGCAGCTCGTGCCAGTGACCGGTACGGCCGCAAACGAATGCTGCTGGTGGCCTGTGTGGGCTTCGTGGTGATGACCATTCCGGCGTTCTCCATCATGCCGCTGGGGCTCGGGTTCGCGATCCTGGGGACCAGTGTCCTGGGTGCATTGGTGGCCGTGATCGGAACGTCCAATGTGCCGGCCCTAGTAGAGATGTTCCCGTCATCCGTCCGTGCATCCGGTTCAGCCATTGGCTACACCCTGGCCTACGTGCTGTTCGGTGGAACCGCTCCCTTCGTGGCCACCGGCTTGGTGGCTGGCTTCGGAACCCCGCTGGCCCCGGCCTTCTACCTGATGGGCATGGCGCTGGTATCCGCTGTGGTGGTTGTCCTATTCTTCCGGGAGACCAAGGACCTCTCGCTGTCGCGGACCACGGTCCTGTAGTTTTTGCACCTGTGAGAGAGGTCGGGTCGGGCGCACGTCAGCGCCCCACCCGACCTCTTTCTGGTGCACGAAAAAAGTGCGTACCCGCCCGGCGATTTATGCGCGGTTGTTGGTCGCATGGTCGAACTCAGGCGGATGGATCTCAGGCAGAGCTAGGTGTACCGCCCAGCCTCACAACGAACTCTTCAACCCTGGCGAATACCTCGGCTTGGGCCTGCTGGGAGGCCCGCCAATCGTCAGGGATCTGCAAAGAGTGGTCTGCCCCAGGCACCTCAAAGAACGTTCCTGCACTCTCAGATTCACGTCCTCCATCCCAGAGCTTGTCCAGAGAACCTCCGATAAAGAGGTCGTCCTTCGACGATGCGCAGATGGTGCTTCTGAGCCGCTCATCAGTGAGCAGCGGGGTCAGCCAGATTCCAGGGGTACGGGTCTCCTCCGCCCAAAGGATAGACAAAGTACTGAACGACATGGCGACGATTTTGGTTTTTCCCGGACAGCCGTGGAGGCTTCTTGCCCAGGTGAAGGATTCCACGAGGCATGCTACTTGGCGCGGGCGAGTGCCCCCGGAAGGGCAAAAGAATTGATAGTTACGTGTCATTAGCAGTCCGAGACGTCTTCTACACTAGGGAAAATGCCCAGACGATGGCGTCCTGAGGCCTGGGCCCTGGGGAGGACAAATGACAGAAATCGTGACGTGGAAAGCCATGAGCCCGGCCGAGGTCTGTGACCTCATGGACTTCTGGGCTGCCGCCGCGTGGCCGCTGACGCGGGACGAAGTGCAGCGCCTCGCCGTCGAGCGTTATGGCTGGAGCATCGAGGTGGAGGACGACGTTCCCTACCTTATGAACACGGTATCGGGCTTCACTATCCCGGACGTTTCGACGATTGGTAGCGAGGGAGCTCTCAGCTACATCAGCCTGCGGATCTCTGACGTAATCCGTAGGATCACGCCGGAATCAACTGAATTCCTCGGGGACAACTTTGCGCTCATGGTGCGTGAAGGAACGGAGCGCTGGGGAAAGCAGCTGATGCGAGCGTCTGCGGGCTCGGAGTCGGCGAGCTGGTGCTTGTCCTCCGGTGCGCGCATCTCATTGAATTGCCATCCGAAGAGCCTCAGCGCAATGTTCCAGACGCCGCAGGGCGTCGAGCTCGACCGGACGTCGGGGAACTGAGGTGGCTCGCGCCAAAAGGCTCCAACGCCGCTCTCCTGAACCTCCGCCGTCGAAGTTTCTGGCCCCAGGCACCTATGCCGTGTACGACGGCGTCGAGGTCCGACTGTCTACAAAGGGCCAGGGCTGGGAGCTCTGGAGCAACGAGCGAACTGCGGGCTTCACCAGAGACGAGTATGGCCGGTATGTGCGGCGAGTCACCGTGGGGGACCCGCTGGAGTTGGAGTGCTTCAGACTCGAGTATCACGGCATCTACCGTGGCATCACCATTGCGGCCCAATCGCCTGAAGGGCCGGTGATGGCCTGGACGAACGATTCGACGTCAGTTGCTGAGGGGTTTCGGCAGGTCGATCGTGGTGAATACAGGAAGTCCATCCCCTTGGACGACCCCGACCTAAGTATCACCACCACGCGAACTCCCTTTCCCATGCCATGGAGGAAGACCACATGAAAGACCTCATAAGACCGGGACGTTATGCCGTTCTTGACGGCGTTGAGTATCAGCTGCAGCCCCGAGGAGATGTTTGGGTGCTGTGGACGGATCAGCCAACGCCGGGATTCACTGCTTTGGGTAAGCGCGGATTCATCCGGGAGATCGGTCGGGAGGAGCAGTTGGAGTGCCATGAAGTCGTTCGTCGTGGCACTTATCGAGGCTTGATCGTCGAAGTCCGTCTGAGTGGCCCACACGGACTCATGGTGAGCACTCTGGAACCCTCAGCTGGTGACGAGGGGTTTGAACGACTTGATCCCCGTGATCCGGATCGGGTCAAAAATATCCCTCATGATGACCCGGACCTCCATTTCAGCACTGTCAGAAGACGGGTGCCGATGCCGTGGACTGAGCGGAAGCCAAGCGAGCAGGCTGCGTTCGACTGGAACGACTTCCGCGATCGACTCGCAGCCACCCTCCGATCCGTATCGGATCGCGCCTATCTGATCATCGCCTCTGACGTGTACCCCAACCGGTATGTGCAATTCGCGGGGCAGGGCGACCGTCTTGACGCCGAGGCTCCAGGAAAGGATGTAGCGGTTAACGCCGACGAGTCCGTGCTGAGGGACGCCGGCTGGCAGGCGCCCGGCCTTGCGCAGCCGAACTGGTCCTCCGTTCTGCCGCTTCCAGCGTTGACCTCGGAGTACCGTGAGCTCGCGGAGCGGTGCGTCGCCGCATTGCGGAGTTCCTACGGCTTAAAGAGTCCTGACGAGCTCAGCTATCGGGCCTGGCGGGAGGCAGAGCAGATACCAGGAGGACAGACCTGGTCCGCAGAACGGGTGGCCCGGATGGACCCCGGTTCCGCTTCCTTGGACCTCCCCGGTCTGGGGCTCGACTCGAACCACGTCGACGCACAGGGGACTGTGGAACGGGAGCGGCGACCCACCGTGTGGGTCAGCTCCCTGGACCACCCGCGGGTCGAGGAAATTCTCAGTACCTCGCCCATGAAGGCGATCAACCCTCGCGTGCAGCTCAGCCTGCTCACCCACCCCGACGCGGTTCTGGAATGGAGAAACCTGTCGACGACGAAGGTCATCGCCGTGACCGACGATGGCACTCTGGAATTGCGCCATGCCGGCCTCAACCGCACAAAGGTAGTGGCCCGGGCTGACTCTGTGCGGCCCTTCGCCCTTGACGTGGTGCAGGGGATGCTTTGGCCGGAGAAGCAGATAGCCACCTTTGAGGATGCACCTGGGGTTGATGTAAAAGTCGGGCCCCATGGTACGGAGATTCGTTGGGGACGCGGTCATTGGGTGGATTTCATCGGCGGCTTCGAGACCTTCCGTGCGGCCTACCCTCTGATTCACTTGCTCAACGCCACGGACGCCGAGATCGCCCAGTCAATCGAGGCCGATGACGGCAGACCCCTTTTCCGCGTGGGTGAGACGTTAAAGGATGCCGCTGCCGCGGCCGGGTACGATTTCAACTTTTTCAGCTATTCCGCGTGGAGGGTCTGGACCGAACGAGCGAAGAACGCTACCCCCGGAAGAGGACGAAACATATGACCTGGAAATCAATGCCCCCTGCTGAGCTCTGCGACATCATGGACTTTTGGATTGCAGCCCCTTGGCCGATGTCGAAGGATGAGGCCCAGCAACGTGCTGTGGAGCGGTTCGGTTGGACCATCGAAGTGGAGAACGACACGCCATATCTAATGAACACAGTCTCCAACTTCACCACCGCTGATGTTATGACCATCGATTACAAAAACGTGATGATGGATTTGAGCCTCGACACCTCGGACACCATCCGGGAGGTGACACCGGAGTCCACCGCATTCCTCGGCGACGCCCATACGCTCATGGTCCGTGAGGGCGAAGCACGGTGGGAAAAGCCAAAGCTGGAGTACTTCGAAGAGACCACAACAGCGCTATGGAACGTCGACGGCGGTGCAATAGTCTCCTTCAGCTTCCTCCCCAGGGGTCTCTCTGCTGAATACGAGACACCGCAAGGTGCAGAACTGGAGCGGAAAAGCGGCGATCGATGACGTGTGCAGGAGCGCTCGCTGATCAGCGTGCGTTTTCCCTTTGCTGGTCGGGCGAAACCTCATGGCCGCTTACGTGGAAGTGACCGTACCGGCGTAGGCAAAGGTACATACCGATGAACGTGGCAAACCCTAGGACCGGCCCCGCCCATCCAACGATTGAGGAGCCGCGCAGAAGTGTGCCTACCACGGCGAAGACAGTAGCCATGATGACAATCGCCGGGCTGTCCGGACCCGTCTTGTACTGAGCTTTGCGGCCTATCTGCCCATAGAGCAAGCCCACAACTAAGGGAAAAACGATGCAGACCCCGCCAGCCACCAAGAGCCAGGGAATTGGGGCCAGCGTCGCCATGCCGATTGTCAGTCCGTACCAACCCGCTAACATCAACCAATAACCGGTGGCACTCTTGCCATGGATCTTCATAGTGTTACGACGCCCCCATCATCGGGTGCCCAGCATAGCCACTGAGGATCACACCCGTAGTCACAAGGCTCGCAGTCACCGGCCGCCGCTACTTCCCAGGCTTCCGACTACACCGCGTCTTGCTCCCTTCCCCGCGTACACGCGGCGCCCAATGAAGAAGGCCAAGGAACTGGCAACTAGGAGGACTGCGCAGCTGACGATCAGCTCGGCCGCCGAGACGTTTCCGAAAGCGTTCCTGAAGAGCAGGGTGCTGGGGGCCGTCGGTGGAAAGAACGTGAACAGCTGAACAATCTGGGATCCAGGCTCCTCAGATAGCAGGCCCAAGGCGTAACCCGGGGCGAACATCAGAATGACGAATAGCGTGGCGAAGGCCGAACCTTCACGGACGCTTCGAAGCCGTGCGCCGATAGCTGCGTGAATGGAGACCATGAACACTACGCCGAGCAGAAGGATTAGCAGCCCCACAACCATTTTGGAGCCATCCAACACCCAGGTTTGGAATGCCGGTAGGGGCAATCCGAGGTCCCGGCCCACGGCCACATAGACCACTACCAACGGCAGAGACATGCTCAGGAGCTGAACCAGTCCCAGGACAGCGGTGGTCAGGATCTTGGTTGCATAGACACTCGCCGGGGATGTATCCAGAAAGAGCACCTCACGGATTTTCTGTTCGCGCTCCTCAGCGAAGCTGGACATGATCTGGTTGCCAAGAAAAATGGTCACTACGAAGTACAGGAGCAGGAAGAGCAGGGGAGGCACCACGGAAGACAACCCTGGATCGGCACTGCCATTCCTGTAGCCAACACGATTGACCTCAATGCTGCCGGTCAAAGGCTTGGCTAGCCCAGGTAGTGCGGCACCTCTGATCGTGGAAATTTGCAACAGGTGGCGGGCCAGGGGCGTAGACCGTTGGTCGCCTACCAGTCCGCGATTGTTCTCATAGATGTCGATGCGGCCATTTGCGGGGTTGGTGGGGAAAACCAGCAGTGTCTGTGCTTTTCCCTGTTCCACGTCATGGATGGCTGAAGCAACATCAAAAACCTGGGTTCCACCTGACTCTTCGGCAAGCTTTACGTCTATCACGCCGCCGGGGTCCACGTAGTTGAAGTCCATCACGCCCACCGTGCTGTTTGTGGCGTTCTTTTCTGCGGCTGCAGTGCCAACCTGTGCCAGAATCACCAACACGATGACAACGAGTGGAACCGCTAACGTGGCTCCCCAGTAGCTTTTCCTTTTGAAGTGGCGTTTGAGTTCGAAAGCGAGAAGGGTCCGGTTTGGCATGACCATCAGTTCAAGGATCCCAACTGTGCTGAATCGCCATATACGCCCACGAATATCTCGTCGAGGCTCGACAACCGCGTGCTGAAGTCTGTCACCTTAACTCCGGAATTGAGCAGCCGACCCAACAGCTGGTTCGCCGAATCGATCTCGTGCCGTGAGTCCAGCAGGAGGGTGCCATTCTCTGGCATCTCTACATTCCACTCACTGGCGTGCGGCGGAAGAACACCTGTGTAGCTCAATGCGGTACGGCGCCCACCGAGCTTCTGCTTGGCTTCCTCCACTTCGCCTGCAAAGTGTTGCTTGCCCTTGCGGAGAAAGAGGACATTGTTTGTGAGCTCTTCAACTTCATGCATTTGGTTTGTCACCAGAATAAGAGTGGCACCGCGGAGGAGATGCCGTTCCAGGTAGGTCTTAAAGATGGCCTGGTTTACAGGGTCGAAGCCGCGCGTCGGCTCATCCAGGACCAGAAGGTCAGGGTTGCCAACGAACGTGATTCCCAGATGGATCTTCTGCTGCTGACCGTTGGACAGTGTTTGGATTGGTGATCGTGCATGCGGGGCCAACCCGACGTCGTCGAGGTACTCGTACGCCTGCGAACTGGCGTCATGATGTGTGAGGCCGCGAAGTTTCCCGAATAACCGCAGCACGTCCAGAGGAGTATCGCGTTGGAAGTTGCCACGTTCCTCCGGCAGGTAGCCGACGGTGCATGGATGGCCGGCGCCGTAGGGTTGGCCGGCTATGTTTGCCGTACCTTCGCTGGCATTCAGCAGTCCTAGGAGACAGCGGACCAGTGTGGTCTTTCCCGAGCCATTCGGCCCTATGATCGCCAGCGATCCCCCGGCTTTCACAGAGAAAGAGACGTCGTTCAAGGCCTGGAATTGCCCGAAGTTCTTGGAGAGGTTCTCAACGTTGATGAAATTCATGCGTCCTCAATCGGGGTCACTTCGCGTTGGAGAAGCCGCGCCCGGCCTGACTCAGCGTCGGGCGCGGCTCCGGTGATGAACGACTACTTGCTCTGCTTCTTGTAGACGACCCAAGTTGCAACCATCGCAACTGAGGCCGTGAAGGAGAGCGCGGCCATCGGGGGATTGCTGAACAACGCGATGACAGCCGTGATGAGGAACAGGCAAGCTGCCGTTAGCGTCAGTAACTTCATTTTGGGCCTAACCGCAGCCGAGCATCGTTGCAAGCGCACTCAATGAATACGCAATACCGCCGATAATGAGTGTCGCACCGCCCGTGAACGCCGCCGCAATCAGTGAACCTGTAGCGACGATATGCCCGAGAAACCCAGCCAAACAGCTAATTTGCTGCCAGTTCATTTCTTCTCCTAGAGAGTGGGGAACAGCTTTCCTTGTAACGGATTCCCCCATGGGCAAGATCGAGAACCGCGTTGGATTCAGCCTGCAACATGAAAAAGGCACTAGGTGTTGCGGATAGCAGGAATGAGTGGTGATCGAGGGCGTCTAGGTGCTCTATAGGCCAAATTTGAGTGTTTGTTGGGGTCGTCTAGGTGGCGCCGGTCCTAACGGGAATGCCAGGACTCCGCCATGAAATGGAGCTCAGAACTGGTGGTCTACTGTTTCCGGAATCATCATCGCCATTGCATCGTTGGTCATGGTGTGGAGATACAGCCGGGAGCTCAGGAACAACCGCCCATCTTGACCGAGCCGGATGAACTGTGGCGAAAACTGTGGAGCACCCGGGCCTACAAGGGTTTTGTCACCATCAACAGGGACACGTATCTGGAGGCCGACGGATCTGTCTCCGAATGGGATGTCATTGCCGGCCCCGATTCGGCTGCCATGCTCGCCTTCACCGAGGGTGGCGCCGAGGTGGTGATGTTTGAACAGTTTCGCGTGGGGCCGGGACGGACACTACTGGAACTTCCCGGCGGCTACGTGAATCAGGGCGAGACCCCGGAATCTGCTGCTCGACGCGAGTTGGCAGAAGAGACAGGCTATGAATCATCGGCGATCTACTACGCAGGATCCGAGTGGAGGTCCGCCCGCTCGTCCAGTCGAAAGCATGTGGCTATTGCAGCAGAAGCCCGCCCCGGGGGAGACCCATCGTGGGACGCCTCCGAGGCGGGCTTTGTACGGCTACTCCCGAGCGACGAACTGCTCGATTTCCTTCTCAGCGGTGACCTGACAGACGCTGGACTTGCTTGCCGTGGTTTGTTGAAATTTGCTCTGAGCTCCCAGCAGGACGCTGCCTTGGAGAAGCTTCAGGTGACGGTCCGGAGCCTCCTGTCAGGTTACTGACGCGCACGCTACCTACCGGGTTTTACCGGTTTCACCACCAGCGCTGAACCGCCGCCTCGACGAACCGGCTCGGCGGCTGCGGTCATCTTTCCGTCTTTACCGAATTCGATGGCCGTCGCAGCACCTATCTCCGCCGCCGATGTGAAGGCATCACCCGCCGGCACCAGATCATGACCCAACGACTCCAGCGCCGGACCATAGACATCAATGAAGGCAGGCTCGGAACTGACAGTCGCTCCATTCCGCGGTGCGGCACGTGGCGCAGCGAGCGCTTCGGAGACCGTCATGCCAAAATCGACGCGATTGAGGATCGTCTGCAGCGCGGTAGTGATAATGGTTGATCCGCCGGGGGACCCCAGTGCCAGGAACGGCTTCTGGTCCTTCAAAATGATGGTCGGCGACATTGAGGAACGCGGCCGCTTGTTTGGTTCGATCCGGTTGGGATCCTTCGGGTCATAGACCGTGCTGAAGTCAGTCAGCTCGTTGTTCAACAGGAAGCCCCTGCCCGGAACAACAATTCCAGAACCGCCGGTCTGCTCGATCGTCAGCGTGTACTCCACCACGTTGCCCCACTTGTCGGCGACCGTCAGATTCGTCGTGGAGATGTTCTCTGTATCCGTCTCATTGGCGAGTGGTGCCACGGCAGCCGGGCACGCGCCGTCGTACGTTTGTATGTTTCCCGCAGCAACAGGCTTAGGGGCGGCCGCCGTGGGATCGATTTCGCATGAGCGTTCCTTGGCGAAAACTGGGTCGAGCAGGGCCTGGGTGGGAACATTCACGAAAGCGGGATCGCCCACATAGGCGGCGCGGTCCGCGAAGGCGAGCGAGCTGGCCTCGAAGTAGTGGTGCAGGGCGTCGACCGGCTTCATGTCCTTGAGGTCGTAGTTCTCCAGGATGTTCAGGGACTCACCCACCGTGGTGCCGCCGCTGCTGGAAGGGGCCATGCCGTAGACGTCGTAACCCCGGTATTCCACCTTGGTGGCGTCCTGGTCCAACACCTTGTAGTTGGCAAGATCCTGCGTGGTCATGAAGCCGACTGGAACGGGAAGTTTGGTTTCCGCGGTTTTCGGCGGGGCCTGGACGGTCTTGGCAATCTCCTCCGCGAGCCGACCGCCGTAGAAGGCGTCGGTGCCCTCCTTTGCGAGCAACCTGTACGTCGCCGCGAGGTCATGGTTCTGGAATACACTTCCGACGGCGGGAGCGTCACCGCCGGGAAGGAACAGATCCCTAGTGGGGGTAAATGCGTCAAAGCGGAGCTTATTGTCCAGTGTTTGTTGCCGGAAGGTCTCGTCCACTACGAAACCGCGGTTAGCCACCTTGATGGCCGGCTTCAGGGCTTCGCCGAGGTCCAACGTGCCCCAACGTTCCAGTGCACGTTCCCACGTCGCAGGTGTGCCTGGGACTCCGACGGACACGCCGCTGGTGACGAGTTCAGGCGTGAAGTTGTACGGCTTCTTGGTGGCCGGGTCGATGAATGCGTCAGTTGGCATGCCCGCCGGAGCGGTTTCACGGCCGTCAATGGTGCTGACGTGTTTGGTCTTCGCGTCGTAAAAGACGAAGTATCCGCCGCCCCCGATGCCTGCGCTGTAGGGTTCGGTAACGCCTAAGGTTGCGGCGGCGGCGACGGCTGCGTCGGCGGCATTGCCACCCCGTTTCAATACGTCGATGGCGGCCGCGGAAGCTTCCGGATCCACGGTGCTGACAGCGCCTCCGTAGCCTGTGGCCGTGGCTTTCTTTTCAGTTTCGCGTGGATCTGCGAAGGCCGGACTGGCCATCGCGCCGCTTGTCACGGTTAGTGCCAAGGCTGCCGTGACAGCAGCCAGTTGACGTCTCACATGTGTCATGGTGTCTCCCAGAGTTGGTCCAGACGGTGATGTGGGTGGACGGTCCGGTCACCCTACCGCGGGGCTGTGCGGGGAACAACGGTTGATTGTTGAAGCGGAATGGGGTGCTAGGCAGGGTTCGAAACCCGGCGGGCAAGGATGGCTCGAACGCCCAGCCCCGCCAATCCGATGGCCAAAGCCAGGAGGATGGTAGGTCCTGCGCCTCCATCGGGGCCAAGCGTAGCTGTCAGTATTTGTCGGCTCATCAAGAGCATTTCCGGGACGTCCCCCGCCACTACGCGTGTCCCCAGGACATATTGGACGGAGGTGAAGAGCGCGGGAACAAACCACAAGAAGGCAAGGTTGGCCACCCAAGCCACGGTGCGGCGGGCGGGCTTGTTGCCGCACCAAGCCAGCGCACAGCCAATCAGTGCGGCAGGGAGCCAGCGCGCAATGGTGGGCACAGCGGTGGGGAGATTGGTGTATCCCGCAACGCTGACCACCCATTCGACTCCCCAAGAGGTGACGGGAACAGCCATGAGTCCCACGCCGATGGTCGTCTTCACCGTTGAAGGTGAGGCCATCAACAGAAGAGCTATCAGTGCGGCAATGATGGATCCGATCACGCCTGCCAGCAGCCCAGCGAGGTAGACGCTGGACATTGATCCGACAGCGAGGCCTTCATTGAGCACCGCGAAGGACTGCGCCGTCGCCGTGAACTGAACTGCGAGAACGCCCCCAGCTGCGCACCACGTGACCAAACGCCGGCGCACCGGTGCCCAGATCCGCACCGTTAATCCGGCGGCAGCACCGCCCACGCCAAGGAGTGCCACGATGCTGGTCAGTTGATACTGGCTAAGGGGCAGCAGCCCCACAGGCATCTGATCCGGCAGGACCTCGGTGGCCCATAGGTTCTGCAAAGGCAACGTCGCGCCGGTGATCCACCAGGGGGCCAAACCAAGTGCTCCAGCAACAATGCCGAGCAACCATCCCAGCGCGGCGTCACTGACGGAGGCCCGCGGAGGTTTGCTGGATGTGGCTTGTCCCATAACGGGCTCTGAGTGGCTCACGGAAGCTCCTAGGGTTGAGTCACGGGGTGGGGCGCCCTGGTCATGGAGCGGAGGGACGATCCATGAATAATACGCCGAATGGATAAACTCGGCATCTATGAGGCTACCGACCCCATGGGATCAACTTCAGAGGTAGCTCTTTACGCTGGCGCGCAGGGCCTCCGTATGTTCGTAGATCTCTTCCAATGAGGTAATTGGAACGCGGGTCTCCTCCTTGTTCGAATCGAACAGCCCAATGTATTTTTGAGTCCGATTGAAATGAAGGCGCGCGATAGGCTTCCGGTTGTTGTCATCCAAGAGGACAGCAAAGTAGGACTTCGCATCCCGCTGAACCACACGATTGGGCTTCACTTCGCTGCAAACAATTGCGCGGACGATCTGGTACCCCTCGATTTCTTCCAGGGTGGTCTCTAATGCGTCAGCGTCTGCCAAGTCAGCTTCGGCAACGGGCTTGCTGGATACGGCAACCGCGGCGATGTCATCATTCGGTAGATACGCTTGCGCACCCAAGGCCTTTTTTAGCCTTTCGTTGACCTGATCATTCAGGAATTGCTTGGTCGCCTTGGTGACCAATGCGGTGAATTGCTCTCGAACGCGTTGCGTGTAGGGGCCGGTGTAGACGCGGGAAGTGAGGAACTTTACCCATTCGTCTTCGGGCTCACGGAACTGTGCCGCCAGCGTCCTCTTAAGTTCTCCGATGTACTTCAGTTCCCCAGCAGCGCATAGCGGAGGTTTCGAAGATTAGGACGCGCCGCGGCCGTTTGGTGACTTTCGCCGTACCGTCACCACCAACTTTGAGTGCTGAAGCACCTCGACGCGCGGCGAAAACGGTGTGTCGGACGGCCCCCAGGATCAAAGTAGGTGGTGGCGGTACGCGGCTGCCACCTAGACAACCAGTCGCAGCGGCCTCTGCCCCAGCTGCACTGTGATCTCCTGTCCCCACGAGGCTGTGAGCCGGTCGTCTTCCATGCCGTCGCCGAACACCACCAGCTGATCGGACGCCACGGTGATCCGGAGCACCTCGCCGGCTTCGAGAACGCCTTCGGTCAACGAGGCGCCGGTGATGGGTGAAGGCCAGGCTTCGCGGACGAACCAAGCGAGCCGCGGATCAGTGGGTGCTGGCAAGGCGCGTCCGCCGCGTTCCAGGGCAATCGAAGCGCACCATCCGGTGGCTCCGGTCCCGGTGGAAACGATAATGCCCGACGACGATTGCCGCTCCGTCTGCCCGCCGGGCTGGGTGAAACTTGGCGCAGTGATGGAGTACTTCGCCGACTGGTGCGAGGCGTGCCCGACGAAAACTTCGTTGAGCGCCGAAAGCTGCTGACCGTCGTCGAGCGTTGCTGTCACTGTGGTGAGGTCCTGGCAGTGCAGCCGCCCCACGTCTCCTGCACGAAGCAGTGCAGCTACCGCCGCCGGGGTGTGTCGGACCAGGACGCCGGGGTTCGCGCCAGGCTCCGGATCTATGCCAATAACCGGCTGGCCACTGAGGTATTTCGCGACGTTTGCCACCAGCCCGTCCTGTCCCACCACAGCAATGATGTCCTCGGTTGTGAGCAGGAAGCGGCTCAGGTCCGCGCGTTCCACTTCCGCTGTGCGCCAATCGGCCGGCACTGCCGCTCGAATGGTTGCGAGGGTGCCGGTGAGCCGATCATGCCGGTCCTGCACGTCTTGGATGCTGCGCCCGCGGGTGCGGAGAAAGAACTCCGCTTGACCGCGGGTGGCGTGCCGGTCCAGGAGTTCCTGAAGTTCGGTCCGCCGGTGGACGATGACGATGCGCGGGGTTGCCATGACGGAACCTTACTTGCTGCCTTCAGTTGTGGCGGGTTCCTTGAACAGCCCGGCCAGTGCGCCGCTGAGCAGATCCGGAGTGATGGTCAGGTTCCCGATGTTCGGCAGGCTCCCGGCAGCGTCCTTCAAGGCCAGTGCCAAAAGCGTGGCCTGTTCCATATTGCGGTAGACCTCCATGGTGGCGGCCTCGCGGGCGGCGGCTGCTTCACCAACAAGGCGAATCTGGTTTGCCTCGGCCGCTGCGCCAATGCCCTTTCTCTCAGCTGAACCTTGTGCTTCGATGAGCCCTGCTGCTGCCTTCTCTTCGGCTGCGCGGCGGGCGTTCGCGCCCTCCTGGGCCACCAGGTTTTCGCGGCGTACAGCCAGTTCGATCTGGCTCGCCATCTCGTTCTCGGAAATAGTGCGTTCACGTTCGACGGCGACTGCCCGCCTCTCGTACACAGCCCGGTCCGCTTCGGCTTGGAGCTGTTCACGGACGGGAGTCTGCAGCGCACGTTCGACGTCTGATTCAGGCCGCACCGCGAGGACCTGCACAGCCAGGATCTCGATGCCGGTGGACTGCAGCCGGGCATCGGCCCGCAGTGCTTCGGTGAGGACCAGCCGGAGCTGGCTGACGCCGCGTTCGAGTGCCTCGGCGAGCGTGGTGGTGGCGATCTGATCGATCGCGTGGCTTTGGCAGAGCTGCCCGATGATGGTGGACACCTGTTCGCGGCCCGTTGCTGGTGCGGAACCGGCGTTTTGCAGGCCGAAGTTGAGGCGGGTGGACACCGCAACGGGATCGATGAAGCGGTACGTCACGTTTGCTTGAACGCTGACGTCCTGGTGGTCGCGGGTGATGGCGTGGAAGAGGGTGGGCAGTTCCTGGTCGTCCACGGGAACCTCGCTCAACACGGAGTTGGCGGGGCGGAAGAAGAAGGCCTGGCCCACTCCTTGGTGCTTGACGGCGCCCTTTTGTAGGTGGACGACGTAGCCAGTGGGGCTGCCAAGGAAGTGGCTGATCCAGGGGTAGCGCTTGATGGTGGCCATGATGATCGCTCTCTTTCGTTTAGTTGTCGTCGAATTGACGATAACTAAACCGTAGACGGAAGTGCACATTATTGTCAACATGACGATAAGTACCTACGATTGATGCATGCCTGAATCCCATCCGGCGCCAGAGCGCTTCCCGGTGACCGTCGACGTCGTTGCCTTGACTGTGCGCAATGGCGCACTGAACGTCCTTCTCATCACCAGACTTATCGAGCCCTTCCGCGGCAAGCTCGCGCTCCCGGGCGGCTTCGTCCTCGCGGGCGAGGACCTGCTCGAAGCGGCTGCCAGGGAGTTGGCGGAGGAGACCGGCGTCGAGCGCCTTCCTGGCCACTTGGAACAATTGGGAAGTTACGGCCCGAAGGGGCGCGACCCCCGTGGTGATGTCCTTACTGTGGCGCATTTGTTGCTCGCGCCGGATTTTCCGGTGTTGGCTGCTGGCAGCGATGCCGAGCACGCTGCCTGGTATCCGGTTGCTGAGGTTCCAGAGTTGGCCTTCGACCACGCACGAATTCTGGATGACGCCCTGGAACGGGCCAAGTCGAAGCTCGAGTACTCGCCGTTGGGTGCTGCATTCTGCGGCGACGAATTCACTATTGCCCAGCTTCGCTCGGTCTACGAAGCGGTGTGGGGCACCCGCCTGGACCCGCGGAACTTCCATAGAAAAGCGACCGGAACGCCAGGCTTTCTGGAGGACACCGGGCGAATGTCAGCGGGCGACGCCGGGAGGCCGGCTGCGCTGTTCAGGCTCGCCCCCGAAGCACGCCCGACGCCGGGCCAACCCACCCGCGCGGTACTGAACCCGCCGCTGATGCGACCGAGGGACCAAAGCGGGTGACACTGATCTGGGGCAGTTATCGCTCCAATGGCGGTCAGGGCTGCGGTTCCAGCCCCTATCACAAGGTCAATGGCGGCCGCGCTGGGGATGCCGTGGCCCGAAGCCCAGTGTGCCAATGCCATTTCCTGACGTTGTAGGGTTTCGGCCGAGACACCCCTGTTGTTCGCCGTGTTGAATTCACGTGAACGGGGAATCCGGTAGCCCTCACGAACTAAGCCACCGGCGGCTTCATAAAAGAGGAACTCGGTCCCGGCTCCTGCCAGCGTCACCGGACCGGCACCCCGGCGAGCGGCGACCGCTAAGGCGATGTCCGTCGTCGTGCGTTCAACGGACTGACTCAAGGATGCCCTTGACCCGGAGTGGAGGCATTATCGGGTGACTGAGTCGCAGGGGTTCCCCGCCGCGTCCGAATCCACCGGTCAACGAAAACAGCGAGGGCGGCCACAACACAACCCAATGCCAAAGATGGGAGCGGACCCAACGTCGACAAAGAAGCAACGTACGTCCCGAATCCGAACACGAAGATCAGCAGGCTTCGTCTGGTTTTGGCACTCATGAATCCCCCCAAGAACGCCGTAGTTGGCATGGGCCGAGCCTACCCGGGGTGAGGCAGGGGGCAAGTCAAGCCCGGTTCAGGGACAAGGGACAGCGGGTTCCTTGCGTCCACCGGCGGCGACCACCCGGTTCAGCTGGCCTAACACCTGCTCCGGTGTCCCGCCAGCGTCCACCACCATGAAGTCGTCAAACTCGGGCAGCGAACGGTATGCGGCGCGGAATGCCTTAAGGTCAGCCAGTGTTTCGTTGTCAGTCCCGCGTGCCGTGACCCGTTGATGGGCGAGTCGGGGGTCGACGTCGAAATGGACGGAGAGGTCCGGCGCTGGGAGCTTTCCCAGCAGCCACGGAAGCAGCCGGCCGCGGCGTAAACCGTTGGCCTGGCGCAGCGCGAGTTGGCAGTGCAGGTGCCGGTCCATCACCACCAGTCCGTCGAACCTGTGGGCGCGCGCATGATTGACCAGCACGTTGAACAGCCGCACGGTGGTCTCGATGACGTCGGCCACCCGTGGCGGCAACGTCCACCCAAACCGCTCGGACAACAGGGACAGCCGCCGCCGGGCAGCGTGGTTGGCCAGCAGCAGGGCATTCCGCCCGTCAGCGCGGGCCGATTCAACCAAGGCGCGGGCCGCCGTCGTTTTTCCCGAACCGTCAATTCCAGTCAGAACAATGAGCATGAGGCCTCCCCTCGTTTCCTTTCCAACGAAGTGAGGTGCCAACTTGTGCCGTGATGCGGCGTGAGTCAGCCCACAGGCCGCCACGTGAACCGGGGCTGTTCGCGATTCAGGAACGCGCTGATGCCGATCTCCATGTCCGGGCTGTCCGGCATGGCGCCCCAGGCGTTGGCCCATTCGTGATCGATGTCTGAGTGATCAGTGTCCGTAGCGTCAATCAGCCGCTTCATCGAATGCATGGAGAACTGCGATCGGCTCCGCAGCGAACTGACAAGCGCTGCGGATTTTTCCTCAAAGGACCCGGAAGGTACGACGTCGGCCACCAGGCCAAGTGCCCGGGCCTCGGTTGCGCTGAAGGTCTGTCCGGTGAGGAGGATGTACTTTGCGTTGGCGTGGCCCACCAACCTGACAAGCCGTTCCATGCCGGGACGCGGGTAGATGATTCCGATCTTGGCCGGAGTCAGTCCGATCACGGCGCGCTCATTGGCGATGATGAAGTCACAGGCAGCTGCAATCTGCCAGCCGCCGCCCATACAGGCGCCGTCCACCAAGGCCACCGTTGGCTTGGAAAGGGAGGAAATGGCGGCATCGGCGCGGCTGAGATGGTCGATGGACGATCCGTCGGGCTGCTGGTCCACCAATACCGAAGCAAGCTCGCTGATGGCTGCCCCCGCGCAGAACGTGCCGCCGGCACCTCGCAGCACAACGACGGCAACGTCGGCGTCGGCGTCCAGGCGCGGCATCAATTCCTGGAATTCCAGGCACATGGCCCGGGTCAGCGCATTCCGCTGTGCAAGGTTGCAGATTTCCACGGTAGCCACGCCGTCAGCGATTGAAACGGAGATGCGGCCCGCACGGGAAGCCTCGGTGCGGGCAGTGTTGGCCGGGGATACGACGGTCATTGCTGTGCTCCCATCGTTTCCGGAACCTGGGCTGAAGCCGGTTGGCACACAACGCGGCCCTCGCGCTCAAGCCGGGTGACGTCGTCGTGCGTCATTCCGCGTTCCAGCAGTACCTCTGCGGTGTGCTCGCCCAGCAGGGGCGGCGGTGAGAGGATTTCGCTGGCCTCGCCATCCAGGCTGAGTGGCCCACGAAGAAGGGGGAGGCGGGATCCGTCCCGCCGCTGGCGTTGCTGCACGAGTCCCAATGCGGCAACCTGCTCCGATGCCAGGGCCTGCGTGTAGTCGTAGATGGGGCCGCAGGGGATGCCGGCCTGGCTGATCAGGGGAACCCATTCGGCGGCGGTCTTCGAAGAAAGCGCTGTTTCAATAAGCTCCGTCAACTGGTCCCTGTTGGCCGACCGGTCCGCTCCGGTGATAAAGCGGGGGTCATCCACGGCGGAGGCAGCGCCCAGGAGCCCACAAAAGGCCCGCCATTGCTTGTCGCTGCCTACAGCGATGTTGATGGATTCCGTGGCCGTAGCGAACATTCCGTAAGGCGCGATGACGGGGTGGTTGTTGCCCTGCGGCGTGGGTGCTTCGCCGAGGCTGAGTGCTTTCTGCCCTTGGAAAGCGGAGAGGTTCAGGGCGGTCTCCAGCAAGGAGGTGGACACTCGGCTGGGTCGTTCGCCGTTCCGGACTCCCAGGAGCGCTGAAACGATGCCGAACGCACAGATCATTCCGGAGGTGATGTCCACGATTGGAACGCCAACACGGTAGGCCGAGCCAGGCCCGGGACCTGTCACCGACATCAGCCCGGACATGCCCTGGATGACCTGGTCCAGTCCGGCGTCGTCCTTGAGGGGGCCGGTGTTGCCGAAACCTGTGACGGATCCAAGCACGAGGCCTGGGTTGAGCTCTTCCAGCCGGGAGGCCGTGAACCCCATCTTGTCCAGCGTTCCGGGCTTGAAGTTCTCCACCAGGACATCGGCGTCGGCGATCAATCCGGAGAGGATGTCGCGGCCCTCGTCCGAATAGAAATCGATGCACACGGACACTTTGTTGCGGTTGACGGAGTCGAAATAGAGGCTGTGGCCATCCTGGAAAGGAGGCCATTGCCGGGCGGTATCACCCCCGTTGACGCTTTCAACTTTGATGATCCTGGCGCCCATATCAGCCAGGAGGGCTGTGCAGTAGGGGCCTGCGAGGGCTCGGCTGAGATCGATCACGGTGATTCCGCGAAGTGGTTTGAGCATGGAGGGCACCTTTCGTGCGACGGAAAAACTTGCGCAATCGGCAACGGTTCACTAGGTGAACCGTTGGTTCATTTTGGGAAGTCGCCTGTAATGTAGGGCACTGGGAGTAGTCGGTCAAGCGGGAGGGTGCATGAGTACGCAGAGCGTTGTCACGGCCATCAGGGTGCTGGAGGCCGTCTCGGACAACCAGCCCGCCGGATTATCGGAGCTCAGCCGGGAAGTTGATGTGCCCAAGGCAACCGTGCTCCGAATGCTGAGGACGCTGGCCGAACTGGGCTGGGTGGCGCAGTCCGAAGTCCAAGCCAGCAAATGGGTTCTGACCAACCATGCCTTCGCCGTTGCCAGCCGGGGAAGCAGCGGCTCGGCCATCCGCGATGCCGCCATGGGCCCGCTGAATGCACTGCAGCTGGACACCACCGAGACGGTGCACCTGGCAGTGCCGGACCGCGGCTACATGCTCATCATCGAACGCCTCGACACCCCGCACGTCTTGAGGGCCTTCCTCCCACTGGGGTCGAGGCTGCCCATGCATGCTTCTTCCACGGGCATGGCCTACTTGTCGGCTGCTGACGAGGCCTTCGTGAACGATTACCTTGCCGGACCACTTGAAGCGTTGACGCCACAAACCGTTGTGGATCCCACGCAGCTTCGCGCGATGATCGTGGACACCCGGGCCCGCGGATACTCCATCAATGAGCAAGGTCTCAGTACGGGCATCACCTCGATCGGCGTCCCGCTGCTGGGGCCGGGCGGCGTGGCGGCGGGATCCATCTCCATCTCGGGCCCCTCAAGCCGGATTGTTCCGGACAAGTACCAGGAATACGGAGAGGCTGCTGCCGGAACTGCCCGCGAGATCAGCCGGGCCCTCGGAGCCTTCTCGACCAAGGGATACTAAGTTTCCTGACCAAAATACTTCGCCGCGACGCAAAGGGTGCTTATTATGAGCCTGTGAACGTGCTCCGCCCGGGCAACCGTTCCGTTTGAGCCTTTCCCGGGTGGGTACGCAAGCGATGTGGAGACGAAATTCTCCAATCGGTGCCCGTTGGCATGGGTGGCGCTCCATCAGTGGAGTACCAGCGGACGCCTTCCTGAATAGACAACAGTTATTGAAGGGATGCGTGGCTCAATGAACACACTCTTAATAATCGCCGGTGTTATCGCGATCATCTTGCTCCTCGTTGGCGGACTTAACCAGGCGCTCAGCTTCTTGCTATGGGTGGGAATCATCCTGCTTGTGCTGGCCGTGCTCGGCTGGGTTCTGGGCCGCGGGCGGTCTCGCGTATGACGACTGATCCTGGTGAAGTTGCCGGTTTCGAGCAGGTTCGCGATGGGACGACAACCCCCGGGCATCCAATCCCGAGGGACCCGGCAGTCGCCCAGTCGGGTGGCCAGGTTCCAGTGGGTGATGCCTCGTCGGAAAGTCCGGACGACGCCGTCGACGCTGGACCCAGCGAGTCAGCCAACCCACCTGGGCCGGCGGAAGAAAAGGACGAAAAGACTGCGGACGGCCGTGGTCTGACAGCCGAAACCAGTCCTACGGATTGATCGGGCCAAGTGTGGCCGCGGACGGGAGGCACCCGGTCCGCGGCCACACTTCTTTGGTGATGGGCGCCTTTGTCAGTATGCTTACTAATAGCTGGGGGTTGTCGGTTCAGCGATTGGGGTAGTGATGCGAAGTGGTTCAATCATTGGGTTGCTTGTGGTCGTGTGGCTCGTCATCGGGGCCGTGGCGGCTGGCCAGCGGGGTTACTTCGGCACCCCGCCGGCGCAATGCTCGCAATTGGCAACAATCGCCTTGAATATCGTCGCAGGCCCTTTGAATTACACGGGGTTGGATCCCCAGGGTGGCTGTGAAATTCCGCAGCCTTCATGACCCGGATGCGAGTCTGCACCTTATCCCGTTTATCCAAAAATTGCTAAGATTACTGATTAATTTCGTTGATGCATGGACACACCGCCAGCTGCACTTATAGGTTCGAAGAGATCCATAAACACGTTCACCGTTGAGGAAAGGACAGGTCGCATGGACACGCACAATGCCGCACCGGAAGAGGAAGTAGGAGGCTACGGCACTCCTACGGCCGAGCAGGAAGCAGGCGGAGGACAGGCGCAGCCCCGCGTCGAAGAGGACCTCACCGAAGCCGGTTTGAGCCAGGACAGCCCCGACGGCGAGACGTATTCCACAGGGGCTCCCAACCTCAGCCATCTGGATCCGGAAAACTCGGACAGCGCGGGCGAGCCCGGGGCCGGCCGATTCGGTGGGATAGACGAGCAATCGCACGCCGAGCAATCCTTGCAGCCCGACGGCAACGACGACTCGCTGCCGGACGGCAGCGGAAACGACCTTCCCCAGGAAGAGTCACCCAACGACGATGTTGAAGAAAGTTTCGACGCCGGCTAAGAGCTTTGGCTGGCGCGCTAAGACTGGCGCGCCACTGGTTAAGCAGCCAGCTGGCTGGCGCGCCGCCCCGCCCCGCAGTACTGCATGAGCACCCGAGACACGATCGAAGGAGCGAAATCCATGGCTACGGTCATCAAATCAATCGAAGTAGATGTCCCCGTATATGTCGCCTACAACCAATGGACACAATTCGAGGCCTTTCCCGAGTTCATGAACGGGGTGGAGGCAGTGGAACAGATCGATGAGACTGCCCTCCACTTCTCCACCAATGTGGGCGGTGTGAAACGCGAATACAACGCCCAGATCATTGAGCAGGTTCCAGACGCGCTGGTGAGTTGGGCAAGCGTTGACGGTCCTCGCAACGGTGGCACCGTCCGCTTCGAACCCCTCCAGCCATCCCGCACGAGGGTTGACGTGGAGATCGTCTGGGAGCCGGAAGGCCTGGCAGAGAAGGCCGGATCAGCACTTGGCGTGGACAGCATGCGGGTAGGTGCCGATCTGGACAAATTCAAGAAGTTCATCGAAGCGCAGGGCCATGCATCGGGCGCTTGGCGCGGCACTGTGTCCGGCGGCGACGTTGATGACACCGGAGAGTCCACTCGTCCGCGTTCGGTCGATATCTAGCGCGACTCCATCGACATCTAGCGCAGCGCTTCGTACTGACTCACACTGGACATAGCACCACGAGATAGGTCCGACGAGGGCCGGCCACCATCACGGGCCGGCCCTCCGCCTTACCCGGAAGGGAGTCCTGACAGCAATGGGAACGTCCAGCAGCGTGGAAGCCGAGCGGAAATTCGACGCCGAGGAGTCCACTCCGTTGCCTGCACTGGAGAAGATCAGCGGCATCGGAAAGGTGGGTGACCCGGCACGTCACAGCCTGGAAGCCATCTACTTTGATACGCGCCTCTTGTCCCTCGCTGCCCGCGGAATTACTCTCCGACGCCGGACTGGCGGCCTGGATGCCGGCTGGCACCTCAAATTACCCCTCGGCCCCGGTAAACGGACCGAGATCCATGCACCCTTGGGCAGTGCCGATACCGTCCCCGTGGAGATCATGGACCGCGTGCTCGCCTACACCCGCGGGCATGCCGTGGCAGCAATCGCCACCCTCAGTACCGAGCGAACAAGTTATGCCCTGTATGGCAGCGCTGGCGAACGAGTAGCCGAATTCGTGGACGATCACGTCCGTGCCCACGTTGCCATCGGTGAGCCCCGGCAGCTGGCGTGGCGTGAGTGGGAAGTCGAGCTGGCCGCCCACGACGGAAACGTCGACGACGCCGTGCTGGAGACCTTGGCCGGACAGCTCTCAGACGCAGGCGCCATGCCCAGCAAGCGGACGTCCAAGCTTGCCACTGCGTTGGGTGAATCCTGGCCCGCGGCCAACGGATCAGGCCGGGAAACGCCGGGCGGCAAGAGCACGGCCGTGGTTCCCGTCCTCGATTATCTCGCAACACAAGTGGCCGAGCTACTCCTGCAGGATGCCCATGTGAGGTTGGGCCGGGACGACTCAGTTCATCAGATGCGATCAATAATCCGCCGCATCCGGTCCGTGCTGCACACGTACCGCAAGCTTTTCGATGCGGGGGCAGCCGCGAACCTCCAGACCGGATTGAAATCATTGGCCAAGACCCTGGGCCGGTACCGGGACACCGAAGTCCTGCACGAACGCCTCAGGAACGATCTTGATGAATTGCCCGGAACTCTGGTCCTCGGCCCACTGCACGATGAACTCGATCAGCGCATGGCAGTCAGGGCGGACACTGCTATGTCGGCCGTCAAGAACCGGTTGAACAGCCCCCGCTATTTCCGGCTGCTGGACGAGTTGGAAGACCTCCTCGACGCCCCGCCGCTGACACGCAAGGCGACGAGGAAGGCCACAAAGACCACGGCGAAGCTCGTCAACAAAGCCGCCAAACGGCTGGCCAAACGCCACAAGGCTGCGGTGGGTGCCGCCGTCGGGCCCCAACGCGATACGGCGTTTCATGAAGTACGGAAAGCCGCCAAGAAGCTGCGCTTTGCCGCCGAGGCCGCGGAGAGAGTTCATGGAAAGAGGGCCGCCCGGTTGGGCGAGGCTGCCCACAAGGTCCAGTCGATCCTGGGCGAGCACCAGGACAGTGTGATGGCCCGTGCTGAGCTGCTGAGGCTGGGCACGGCGTCGGATGTCGGCAACAGTGCCTTCACCTTCGGACTGCTGCACGCCATGGAACGCAACGCCGCCGATGCTACGGAGCAGGACTACTTGCAGAACGGCGGAATGGCGCGGAAGTTGCGGCTCAAGAAGTGACAGGCCCGACGCCGTAACAACCGTGCGTCGGGCCCATCAGGGTGGAGCGGCTACTTCTTGAGGAAGCCCAACAGGGCGTCGTTGATCTCGGCTCCGTGCGTCCAGAGCAGGCCGTGCGGCGCGCCCTCGATTTCCAAATATTCGGCGCTGGGCAGTGCATCCTTGAAACGCCGGCCGGTGACGTCGATGGGCAGGATGTTGTCAGCCGTGCCGTGGACGATCAAGGCCGGCACGTCGATCTTGGGGATGTCGGCCCGGAAGTCCGTGAGCCACGTTGGCTGGGCGGCAACCGATGCGAACGCGCCGGACTTGCTGGCGAGATTCCAGCTGGCGTCCACGGCTTCCTGGCTGAGGCGTTCCGTGCCCAGGAAGGTGTCGCTGTTATAGAAGTTCTTGAAGAAATCGGTGAAGAAGGCGTACCGGTCTGCCTTGACTGCCGAGGCAAGGCCGTCGAACACGTCCTGCGGCACCCCGTCCGGGTTGTCATCGGTCTTCAAGAGGAACGGTTCCAGCGAGCCGAGGAAGACTGCCTTGGCAACGCGGGCCGAACCGTAGGTGCTGATGTAGCGCGCAACTTCGCCGGTGCCCATGGAGAAGCCCACCAGCACGGCGTCGTTCAGGTCCAGGGTGTCCAGGACGGACTTCAGATCGGCTGCGAAGGTGTCGTAGTCGTAGCCCTCCGTGGGTTGGCTGGACTTGCCGAATCCGCGGCGGTCGTAGGTGATCACGCGGTAGCCTGCGTCGAGCAGGGCAGCGGTCTGCTTCTCCCAGGATGAACCATCCAACGGGTAGCCGTGGATGAGGACTACCGCCTGGCCTGTTCCGTGGTCCTCGTAGTAGAGCTCGATCTCAGTGCTGTTTTCGTTTCCGACGGTGATGTAAGCCAAAACTCAAGTCCCTTCGATGCGGTTCAACACGAACGTTTCCAGCCTACTGGCCTACTGCGACGCCGGCACGAGCCAGGGCTTCTGCGCCAGCAGCCAGGCCAAGGCGACCTGTCCCGGCGTCGCGCCCTGCTCTGGGCAATCCCGGCCTGGGTCCGCAGCCAAGAGAGGGAGTCGCTGGCATTACCCCTCATCTCCCTCTAGTTGCCCGCAGCAACCAGACGTAAACTGGCCTTCGGTTCACAACGCTTTGGCTCGGAGTCCGCATGCTGTGGAAGGTACTTGTTCGTTTCCTGCGGCCGCATCAGCGGCTGTTGATCGCCGTCGTCGTCTTCCAGCTGGCGCAATCCATCGCGTCGCTGTACCTGCCGACGCTGAACGCCGACATCATTGATCACGGCGTGGCCACCGGGGACACGGACTACATCCTGCGCATGGGCGGCCTCATGCTGCTGATCACCCTCCTGCAGATCGCGTGCGCTGTGGTTGCGGTCTATTTCGGTGCGAAGGCCGCAATGGGGATGGGCCGGGATCTCCGTGACGCGATCTTCAGCCGGGTGGGGGAGTTCTCGGAGCAGGAGGTCACCAGGTTTGGAGCGCCATCACTGATCACGCGCTCCACCAACGATGTCCAGCAGGTGCAGCAGCTGGTCCTCATGTCTTGCACGCTGATGGTGGCGGCTCCCATGCTGAGTATCGGCGGTGTGATCATGGCCGTGCGGCAGGACGCCCAATTGTCCTGGCTGATCGCGGTGTGCGTGCCGGTGCTGTTGGTGGCTGTTGGGTTGATTGTGACCCGGATGGTGCCGCTGTTCCGCAAGATGCAGGTCCGGATCGACGCCGTGAACCGGGTCCTTCGCGAGCAGCTCACCGGCATCCGCGTGGTACGTGCCTTCGTCCGGGAGGACGTGGAGGCCGCCCGGTTCGCGAAAGCGAACGACGACGTCACGGACGTTGCGCTGCGGGCCGGACGTTTGATGGCGCTCATGTTCCCTGTGGTCATGTTGGTGATGAACGTGTCCAGCGTGGCGGTGATCTGGTTCGGTTCGTTCCGGATCGAGGACGGCTCCATGCAGGTGGGAACCCTGATCGCTTTCCTGAGCTACCTCATGCAGATCCTCATGTCGGTCATGATGGCAACGTTCATGGCCGTGATGATCCCTCGTGCGTCCGTTTCTGCCGACCGGATCGGCGAGGTGCTGGAGACCGACTCAAGTGTCCAGCCGCCGTCGAACCCTGTCACCGGCGGTATTCGCCGCGGCGAACTGGAAATGCGCGACGTTGGATTCGCCTACCCGGGTGCCGAACAGCCAGTGTTGAGCGGGGTTTCCTTCACGGCCATCGCTGGCCGGACCACGGCGATCATCGGCAGCACGGGGGCCGGCAAGACCACTTTGGTGAACCTCATGCCACGTCTCTTCGACGCCACCAGCGGATCCGTCCGGATGGACGGCGTGGACGTCCGCGAACTCCATCCGGACCTCTTGTGGGGACATATCGGGCTGGTGCCGCAGCGGCCCTACCTGTTCTCGGGTACGGTCCGCAGTAATCTCCAGTACGGCAAACCCGACGCCACCGACGACGAACTCTGGCAGGCACTTTCCGTGGCCCAGGCCCGGGACTTTGTTGAGGAAATGGAAGGCGGCCTGGACGCCTCAATCTCGCAAGGTGGCACCAACGTTTCCGGCGGGCAGCGGCAGCGGCTCGCAATTGCCCGCGCCTTGGTGAAGCAGCCGGAGCTCTACATCTTTGACGACTCCTTCTCCTCCTTGGACACCGCCACCGACGCCAGGCTCCGGCAAGCCCTCAAACGCCATACCAACGGAGCCACCCTGGTCATCGTCGCCCAGCGGGTCTCAAGCATCGCCGACGCGGACCAGATCTTAGTGCTCGACGACGGCAGGATCGTTGGGCGCGGAACGCATGAGGAGTTGTTGGAGACGTCCGGGACGTATCGGGAAATCGTGTCCTCCCAGCTCGCTGCGGAGGAGGCCGCATGAGCGCCGTATCAGCCGGCCCGCGCGGTCCCCAGCGGCCAGCGATGGGACCAGGCCGCGGAGGACCGTTCGCCGGGATGAATATTCCGGCGGAGAAGGCGTCCAACTTTGGTCCCTCTGCCCGGCGTTTGCTGGGAACGCTTCGTCCGGAGCGGTTCTGGCTTACCTTGGTGCTGGTGTTCGCCGTGGTCAGCGTGGCATTGTCCGTGATTGGCCCACGCTTGTTGGGGGAAGGCACCAACCTGATCTTCGCCGGCGTCGTGTCCAAACAGCTGCCCGCGGGGGTCTCCAAAGCCGACGTCATCGCAGGGCTGCGCGCCTCCGGTGATGACAGCAAAGCGGACATGCTGGGCGCCATGACCCTGACTCCCGGCGTCGGAATCGACTTTGGTGCGTTGGCCTCGGTGCTGCTGTGGGCGCTGGCGCTTTATGTCCTGGCCTCAGCGTTCGGTTGGATGCAGGCGTACGTGCTCAACGGCGTCGTGCAGCGGACCGTCTACCGCCTCCGCGAGCGGATCGAAGCGAAAATCCACCGGCTGCCCCTGCGCTATTTCGACTCCATCCAGCGCGGTGAGCTGCTGAGCCGGGTGACCAACGATGTAGACAACATCTCGCAAAGCCTCCAGCAATCCATCAGCCAGGTGGTGTCTTCACTTCTGACGGTGGTGGGGGTGCTGGTGATGATGTTCCTGCTCTCGCCACTGCTGGCGCTGATCGCACTGGTGACCATTCCGCTGACCCTTGGTACCACCCTGTTCATCGCCAAACGCTCGCAGAAACTGTTCGTGGCGCAGTGGAAGAACACCGGCGAACTCAACGGCCAGATCGAGGAAACCTACACCGGGCACGCCCTGGTGAAAGTGTTCGGACGGCAGAACGAGGTCCAGGAGAAGTTCCGGGCGAAGAACGGCGAGCTGTACCAGGCCAGCTTCGGGGCGCAGTTCGTGAGCGGGCTGATCATGCCGGCCATGACGTTCATCGGAAACCTGGTTTATGTAGGGATCGCCGTGGTGGGTGGCCTGCAGGTGGCCTCAGGCTCCATGCAGCTGGGCGACGTCCAGGCCTTCATCCAGTACTCGAGGCAGTTCACCATGCCGCTGGCCCAACTCGGGTCAATGGCGAACATGCTGCAGTCCGGAGTTGCCTCGGCGGAGCGGGTGTTCGATCTACTGGATGAGGAGGAAGAGTCGGCTGAACCCGCTCCTTCCGGTTCGGGTGTGGGCCGCGGGCGGCTCGTTTTCGAGAACGTGTCCTTCCGCTACTCGCCGGACAAACCGCTCATCACGGACCTCAGTTTGGTGGCCGAACCGGGGCAGAGCATCGCCATTGTTGGGCCCACAGGTGCGGGCAAGACCACCCTGGTGAACCTGATGATGCGCTTCTACGACTTGGACTCAGGGCGGATAACACTCGACGGCGTAGACATCGCCTCGCTCTCGCGGCAGGAACTGCGCTCACGGATGGGGATGGTCCTGCAGGACACGTGGCTGTTCGGCGGGACGATCCGCGACAACATCGCTTACGGGCGGCCTTTGGCTTCAGAGGCGGAGATCATGGAGGCCGCACAGGCTACGTACGTGGACCGTTTCGTGAAGTCGCTGCCGGAGGGCTATGACACCTTGCTCGACGACGAGGGCGGCAATGTTTCCGCAGGTGAAAAGCAGCTGCTCACCATTGCCCGGGCCTTCCTGTCCCGGCCGTCGGTACTGATCCTGGACGAGGCCACCAGTTCCGTGGACACCCGGACCGAAGTGTTGGTGCAGAAAGCCATGAATGCCCTGCGCTCGGACCGGACCAGCTTTGTGATTGCGCACCGGCTCTCCACCATCCGCGACGCCGACCTCATCCTGGTGATGGAAGCCGGGCAGATCGTGGAGCAGGGAACCCACTCGGAACTGCTGGCCGAGGGTGGGGCGTACTCCCGGTTGTACGAGGCCCAATTCGCGGCGCCGGCGGCTGAAGAGGTTTGAGCTCTGACGCCGGGGGGCGTGGCTTCCTGACCTTGATTGGAGTGAGGAAGGCCGGTCTGCAACCTGGGTGGGTTGCAGGGCTTTTCCTTTGAGGGAAACTACGGCAACCGCGATGGCCGGAGCACCTTCGCTTCACCGGCCTTGCTTGGGTCAAGAGGGACTGGGCTGACCAGCACCGCCGGGCCGCGATGAAGCAGGCCTCCCGAAACCACTTGGCAGCGCACACCCCCGCGCCCGCGCATCGCCTTATGGGCACCCGGAGCCAGCATTTCGTCCATCCAGGCGCAGGGGTGGGCAGGTCGTCCTGCCTTCAATCGCACCACGTCCCCGCCGGATTCCAGCGCGAATTCATGGCCAAGCAGGGGAGCCAGCTCGACTCCCCGCACCACCACGTTCCGTCGGGTCAGCAGGGGATCGAACGGCCCAGCCCCGAGTTCCGCCGCGATGGACTCCAGGGCCTCCATGGCAATAACCGTCACAGCGGCATCCATGTGGGCGGCCTTGCCAAAAAACCTGTCGCCAACAATCCCTTTGCCGGTCACCAGCTCCGCCTGCTCCGCGTCGGTGGTGGGGACATCCGCGGCTCCTTCGCGGGCACGGCCAAAGTAAGCATGGGCCGGCGACACCAAAAGGTGCAGCACCTCGACGTCGTACTTGTACTCGGTGGTCATTCCCTAACGCTAGCCCTCGGAGGCAACCATTGCTTGGGAATGTAAAGGGTGCTTTACTTCAGATATGAGTAAAGCTTCCTTTACATCCAGGCGTGCGCCGGTCCACCACTATGTGCTGGCGATCATCCTCGGCGCCATCCTGACCACCGCGGTTTCCGTCCTGGTGGGTGCATCAAACCCCCGTGACTTCTGGCTCGCTGCCGGGATTGGCGCTCTCTGTACTGTCTACCCGGCCATGTCGCTGGGAGCCAAGGTCTTCGTGGCCAACCACACCGTGGCCCGCGATGCCCACGGCGAGCAAAGTGTCGAGTTGCAGTGGATGCGCCAAGCCGGGGCCGGAGCCTTCCTGGACGTGTTGGTGGCCACGATCGTTGCTGTCCTGGTGCTGGTCATCGGGCGGTTCACGGTTGATGCGCTTCCGGTCCTTCTCGGCCTCGTTGTGTTGAGTGCCTTGGATGCGGGAGTTCGTTACTTGGTAATTCGCTACCGGGCGTTGAAGTGAAGAACAACCTCGCCGAGCGCCGGACCGGACGCAACTGGACCCAGGCTGACTTGGCGGCTGCGCTCGGTGTTTCCCGGCAGACGGTGATCTCCATAGAGCGGGAGAAGTTTGACCCTTCGCTGCCCTTGGCCTTCCTGATCGCAAGGACCTTCGACTGCGCCATTGAGGAGATCTTCACTGCTGATTGATGCACTGTGGCCCACGCCGCAGCGCTTTGGCCGCCGCCCCGATAATGTGGCACCGTGAACTTTGCGGAAGCCCCGGACGGCGCCGAACTCGTCTGGACCGAGGCTGGCGAGGGCGAACCACTGTTGTTGATCGCCGGGCAGGCCACGGCCATGGACGGTTGGGGCCCGACGGCGGAACTACTGTCCCGCTCTTACCGCGTCATCCGCTTCGATCACCGGGGGATAGGGCGGAGTGGGAAGGGCGACGCCGAGCGCTACACCACCAGACTCCTTGCCGAAGATGCTGCTGCCGTCCTCAAAGCGGCGAATGCGGATTTAGCACACGTGTACGGCCACTCGATGGGCGGGCGAATCGGCCAGTGGTTGGCCATCGACTACCCCCAGAAAGTCCGGACCCTGGTTCTGGCGGCGACGAGTGGAGGAAGGTGGCCGGACGCCAGTGTCCAACCGGACAAAGCTGCCCTGGCGGCCCTGGTCAGCGGCGACATGTCCCGGCTCGAAGAGCTCTTCTTCGACCCTGCATGGGTCCGCGCCAATCCCGAAGCGACGTACACGTTCTTCAATTCCCAGGCTTCGGCGTGGGCCAAAGCACGACATTTCAAGGCCAGTCGTGATCACGATGCCTGGAGCGAGCTCGGATCCATCAAGGCTCCTACGCTGATCCTTCACGGTACGGACGACCGACTCACTCCCTTGCCCAATGCCCTGGTCCTTCGTGAACACATCCCTCGCTCGGTACTGGTCCGCGTACCCGGAGGGGGGCACGGCCTGCACCTGGACCACCCCGAGACGATCGAATGGATCCGGCAGTTCATCGCCCGAAAGAGCAGCTAAAGCGCAGGAACCCGCAACACCTCAAGCGCAGCCACCAAATAGGGCACTGGATCCGGATCTGATCCGGCGGCCCATTGCATCCACGCCTCGAAGGTTGCGGCAAGGTATGCGGCACTCAAGTAGCGTGCCGCGGAATCGGAAAGGCCGTTCTCGATGAGGAAGCCCAAGGCCCTTTCGCGCCGTGGCGCCAAAGATTCGTAACTACGGCTGGTCAGTTCGGCATGCTCGGCGATCAAGCGGAGGCGCCCGCGGGTTACCGACAGATCCGGAATCACGGCGACTCCGGCGATCGCTGCTTCACGCAACCCGGCCAGCACATCGCCGTCGGACTTTCCGTGTTTGTGGAACGAGCCGAAGGCGAGCGTCGACGCCTCGATCACAGGTTCGGTGCCGCCCCAGACGAGATCCGCCTTGCTGGCGAAATAGCGGTAGAGGCTCTTGCGGCCGATGCCGGCAGCACGGGCGATGTCTTCCATGGAGGTGTTCTCATACCCGTGCTCGGCGAATAAGTCCAAGGCGAGTCCCGCCACAGCGTCGGGGTCGATGGTGGCTGGACGACCGCTGGCGCGCGCGGGCTTGGCATCTTCCGAAATCATCCCTCCAGTATTCACTCTTACATAATGACACAGAGTGTCATAAGGTGGGGGTGAACCACTCAGCAACCATCGGAAGGACATCATGGGCAACGACGCTTCATGGCAGGAGGCCACCACCTCTGGCCGTTTTGCCGGCAAGACCATCATCGTCACGGGCGCGGCTTCGGGCATCGGCCAAGCTACTGCCCTACGCATCGCCAAGGAAGGTGGCAGGGTCGTCGCGGCCGATATCAGCAAGGAACGTCTGGACGCCTTGGTGGAGCAGAACAGTGGCCTCGATCTGGTGCCCGTGGCGGGTGATATCTCCACTGAGGAAACCGTAGCCGCTGTCCTGGCTGCCGCAGCCGGACGAGTGGACGCCCTGGCCAACGTTGCCGGCATCATGGACAACTTCGCCCCCATCCATGAGGTGGATGACGAGCTCTGGGAACGTGTATTCCGCATCAATGTCACCTCCCTCATGCGCCTGACCCGCGCAGTGGTGCCGCTCATGCTGGAAGCCGGAACCGGATCTGTGGTGAACGTTGCGTCCGAGGCAGGCCTGCGTGGTTCTGCTGCCGGTGCCGCCTATACAGCGTCCAAGCACGCCGTGGTTGGCCTCACCAAGAACTCCGCTGTGATGTACGGACCCAAGGGTCTGCGGTTCAACGCCGTGGCCCCCGGCCCCACCATCACCAACATTGTGGCCAATTGGGGATCGCAGCTCGCTGCCGAACGGCTGGGCCCCTTGATGCAGGCGACTGTTCCGACTCCTGCCACCGCAGCACAGCTGGCCGCGTCCATCACGTTCTTGCTCAGTGAGGACGGCACAAATGTCAACGGCGCCATTCTGGCGTCCGACGGCGGCTGGTCGGCTCTATAGGGATTGCCCGCCAAGGTGCCGGATCAGCGCGTCCACTATGGGCAGTTGCCCTTTGACGAGCTTGGTCCGGGCCTCGGTCACTTCAAACCAACGGGCGTCGTCAATTTCCGGGAATTCCTTGATGACGCCTGAACCTTTGGGCCATTCCATAGGGAACGTGTTGCTGACGATCTGCTCCGGCTGAAAGTCGCTGGCCTCGGCGGCGTAAGTGGTGATGAGTTTGCCGGAAGGCTGCTTAAAAACGCCCAACAATTCGTAGTCTGTGGGCGGGGGAGGGGAACCTATTTCCTCCGTAAATTCCCGTTTCGCTGCGGCCAAAGGGTCCTCATCTTCGGGGAATTCACCCTTGGGTATGGACCAGGCATGCTGGTCCTTCCGAGCCCAGAAGGGCCCACCCATGTGGGCGATCCACAATTCCAATGGCCCAGCCGAGGTCTGTCGGTAAAGGAGTATGCCTGCGCTGCGAATGGCGATGAGAGCCCCCGGGTGATGGTGCTGCGGGTGAGTCGGACGGACAGGTCAAGGTTACTCCGCCCCGCGGTGCCGTTATCGAATTGACGTTGAATTGCCGATGTTGCTGGTTCATTTCGCTTCCGGCAGCGTCCCGCCTAATTGATAATCGAGGAGTTGCACGTTCCTCGGGGGTGGAACGTGACTGCGGTCTTCGGCAATTGCCGAAGGCGTTCTGGGCGCATCAGCAGGAGGACACAGCTATGGCATTGTCAGTGAGGCTCCTTCCACATGGGGGAAGAAAAGTCATGGGTTTGGCCGTCGTTATGGCGGTAGGTTTATCGATGTTCACTGGGATTGGTTCCGCGCAAGCCGCGGATACCACTCCCATGGCCGAGGATCCCGGGCCTGTGGGCAGCTTTGCTTGGAAAGGGTTCAACTGGCAGAAGCGTTTTTGGGGTGGGGCACCCATGTACAACGCGAGTTGGGATGCCAACAACGTAAGCAATCCCGACGCCAACGGCTACGTCAAACTCTCCATCTCCAACCCCACCGGATCCGCTCCGAAGGGCGCAGAGTTCCAGTCCACCCGTGAAGGGTTCGGCTACGGCACGTACAGCACCACGGTGGAGAAGGACGTCAGTGCGCTCCAAAAAGAAGTTGTGTGGGGTTGCTTGTTCACCTACGACCCCGCTGCGGAGCCGGGGTACACGGAGATCGACCTCTGTGAAGCATCAGCGTGGGGCGGAGGGGCCGCCTACGGTGAAGACTGGCCGGTAACCCAGGGTCACGGGTACTGGTTCGATGCCACGAAACCTCCGGGCCAGGGCAACAACACCGTCACGTTTGATGTCACGAACGCCCCGATTCTCACCCACAGGATGGTCTGGGAGCCAGGCAAGCTGACCTTCGAGACGTTCGCCGGCGAGGGCTACAGCGGGACCCTTCTGAAAAGGACCGTCCTGACGGGATCCACCGTTCCGCTGCCGGCCAATGAACAAATTCACTTCAACCTCTGGGTGACCGGTGGCGGTGGCGGGGATGCGGCACACGTTGCCCCTGAGACCGTCACTATTCGCGATTTCTCCTTCGTTCCGGGCATCCCGCTGGTGGCTCCGGCTCCTACGGTGTCAGGCACCGCAGCCGTCGGTTCAACGCTGACAGCAAACCCGGGAACCTGGACCACGGGAACTGCACTGACTTATCAGTGGTACCGGAACGGGGCGGCGATCTCCGGAGCTACTGGGTCCACCCGCGTTCTCGCGGCTGCAGACCAAGGCACAAAACTGACAGTGCGGGTCACGGGAACCAAGTCCGGCTACGCAACAACCACTAAGGAATCGGCCCAAACGGCCACAGTGGTAGCTGGCACCCTGGTGGCACCCGTTCCGACCATCACCGGGACGTTGACAGTTGGCTCCATGCTGACCGCCAACCCTGGCACCTGGACCTCCGGAACCACCCTGACCTACCAGTGGTACAGGTCCGGTGTGGCCATCTCCGGGGCGACGGCTAAGAACTACGTGCTGGTGAGCGCTGATCAGGCGGACACCATGAGCGTTCGGGTCACGGGGGCCAAGGCTGGTTACACCACGGTGGCCAAGACCTCGGCAAGCACAGCACCAGTGACGTAGGCGCGGATACAACAAACCCGCAGTTGTGTCGCGCTGGGGGAAAAGCGACACAACTGCGGGCATGTTGGGCTTGTTAGTTCTTCTGTGCCCGGACCGGCACAATCCTCTTGATGGCGAGGCCCAGGGCCAGCATGGCGAAAGCCGCCAGCGCGAACCAGAAGAGGTCTCCGGCTCCGGTCGCTGCGAGTGTGCCTGAGCCCATTCCGGCCGCGGTGACACCGGTGAGGGGAGCTACTGGGTTGTTGTACATGACTGCTACCAAACTTTCTTGCGGTTGAGTGCTGCATCCAGGTAGGCCTTTGCATGGACAGCCTGGAGGAAGATATCGATGACGGTTTCGTACATGGTGGCGGCCAGCAGCATGTACCTCCAGCCCCGGAACCGCACCGTGACGATGCGCTCCAGGACGAAGATGCCGGTGACTGCGATCCAGAACGGGTGAAGGTTCAGTCCCATTCCGGTGGTCAGGGCGAAGATGATGGAGCCGAAGTAGGCCAGGGTCACAATGACGCCGATCATGGACAGGAACTGACGGCCCCAGTAAGGCCTGGTGATCTTCGTCCACCCGTACTGCACGCAGTTCTCCACCGCGCCGCGCTTCCAGCGGAGCCGCTGGGCCCACAGTTCACGCCATGTGGGCATCACCTCGGTAACCAGCGTGCAGTTGGACGGAGAGGCGATGCGGTAGCCCAAGGTCAACAGGGCAAAGGAGAGCTCGTTGTCTTCGGTCAGGACTGACGTGTCGTAGACACCGCCTTTGCCGTTGCCGGGAGGAAGTGTGCCCTCCAGCCGGGCTGCGACCACGTCTCGGAGTGTTTTGACGCGGAACAGGGCTGCCGTTCCGGTCACTACCAGGCACTTGCCATGGAGGCGCTTGACGTCCCTGGCGTAGCGGGCGTATTCGTTGCGCTGCAGGTGCCCGACGAAACCTCCGCCAGGCCCGCCGCTGAACACGCCGCCCACGGCGCCGAGCAGTTCGTCGGTCAGGAGGTTCTTCGTTGCGTTCTCGATGAAGTCCAGGGCGAGCTGCGAGTCGGCATCCTGAACCAGGACCAGATCCTCGGGGTCGGCGTCGGGAAGCAGCTCGCTGAGGGCGAAGTTGAGCGCACCGGCCTTCTTGTCCTTGTTGCCGACGGTCCGCATGACCTCGACGCCCTGGGCAAGCGCGAGAGTCTCGGTGTCGTCGGTGCAGTTGTCCGCCACGACGATAATGCGGTCCGGACGGCGGGTCTGGTTGTTCAACGAGGTAAGGGTTTCCGTGATGCCGGCCGATTCGTTGTGGGCCGGAACCAGTACGGTGACCACGCCACCGGCCGCACGGTGGGATCCGCGTGGCGCAGCAGCAGTGTCCGTTGCGGCTGTGTCGGCCGTGATTTCCGTGAGCATTGTGATCCCTCCGTTCGTGCCTTGAAGCGTTGACTCACTTAGAGTTCCAATGCGAACGCAAGATCAGGGGAGGGAAACCGTCAAGGAAGTCTCAAGGTTTGCTCAGGACTTCCTTGACGGCGTCACGAACGGGGGTTCAGGACCACTTGAGCGGTTTGAGCGCCACGGGGGACGCGCCTTAAACGCAAGAGGACGACGCCGGTAAGTACCGGCGTCGTCCTCTTGTGTTTGCGGTGAGCTGCTTAGCGGCTCAGGCTCACGGTGAAGGTTTTGGGACCGCTGAGGGTGACTGCGATTCCGCAGTTTTCTGCAGCTGCCCGGTGTGACAGGGATTGGATGGCGGCGTCGATGGTGTGGTCGATGGCCGACTTGTCCCAGATTTTCAGCGTGATGGAGTCAGTATGTGTCGTCATTGTCAGTACTTTCACTCAGGCCGTTAACAGCCCCAAGCCTCTTCGCCCGGGGCCGCATCCTCGTCGGTGAGGATTGCTGATTCAGCTTGTATGGGAAACGAATTCCCTCATTCATGGTTCATGGTGCCCACCACGGTTGACAAGCGAATCCGGCCAAGTGTGACCGATTACACGTTGCTGATTACTCTGTGTAACCGGAGCGCACGCTCAGTTTCCTCCAACGGTCCAACCCGGCAAGTCCAGCGTGTAAGCCACCAACTGCACCTTCGGCGCACCGTCCCCACCTGCTTTGAAGGCCCACTCCCCGGAAAGTGGCCCGATGTGGTTGTTTTCGCGTTCAGGCGAGGCCAAAGCCGGTGGTGAAGAGACGGACAACTGCGAACAAATAGCACCGAAATCTCCCAGTCATTTCCCGTCAAACCCTTGACGATGCTGTGGAACCGCTGGTAAATCTTGTTGGCGGAAAGCGTTTTCTCACCCACCCCACCATCGCCCATCAATCTTGGTTGGCAATGCGGCGCATGAGTGAAACGTTCCAATCCGGGGCGGGCAGACCCACTGCCGCCCAGCATCAAAGGAGATGTTCTTTGACTCACCCCTCGAAATGTTCCTACCGCAACTCCCGCGCTCGTTCGTGGAAGGCGGTTCCCCTCGCAGCATCTGCTTCATTCGCCGCCGCCGCCATGGCGCTGACCGGTGTCCCGCTCGCGCAAGCAGCCCCTGTCCAGGTCCCGCAGGCAGCGCAAGCCAACCTTCCCGGCGTCGTGCCTGCCGCAAAAGATCCAGCCGCGCTGAAACGCCAGGTGGAAAACCTTGACCGCGCTCCGGTTGCCGTTCTGACCGATCACGGTGTCACGGTGAGCTGGCGCATGCTGGGCCTGGACAAGGACAGTATCGGCTTCCAGGTCCTGCGCGACGGCGTCAACATCACCCCGGAGCCCCTGCGCAACTCCACCATGTTCGTGGACCCCAATGGCACTGCGGAGTCGAGCTATGTCATCAAGACTTTTGGCAACGGACAGGGACAGGACAAGCTGACCGAAGCCGTGAAGCCGCTGACCCAGAACTATCTGGCCATCAAGCTGGACAAGCCTGCCGATGACGTCACGCCGGACGGCAAGGCCTACTCCTACTCCGCCAACGACGCCACGGTGGCGGACCTCGACGGCGACGGCAAGTACGAGGTCATCCAGACATGGTCGCCGTCCAACGCCAAGGACAACTCCCAGTCCGGTTATACGGGCAACGTCTACGTGGATGCCTACAAGTTGGACGGCACCAAGCTGTGGCGCATCGACCTGGGACGAAACATCCGGGCCGGCGCGCATTACACGCAGGTACTGGCCTACGACTTCGACGGCGACGGCAAGGCCGAGGTGTCCCTCAAGACAGCTGATGGCACCCGGGACGCGGCAGGTACCGTGATTGGAAACGCCGACGCCGACTTCCGCAACTCGGCGGGTTATGTCCTGGCCGGCCCTGAATTCCTTACCGTCTTCAAGGGCGACACCGGAACCATCATGGACACGGTCGCGTATGAGCCCGAGCGCGGAACAGTGGCCAGTTGGGGCGATAACTACGGTAACCGCGTGGATCGTTTCCTGGCCGGCGTGGCCTACCTGGACGGCGAACACCCCTCCATGATGTTCAGCCGCGGTTACTACACCCGCACGGTGCTGGTCACGTACGACCTCGTCAATGGCAAGCTCGTGAAGCGCTGGAGCTTCGATTCCAACCTCGCCGGGGATGAGTACAAGGGGCAAGGGAACCACAACTTGTCCGTCGCTGACGTTGACCAGGACGGCAAGGACGAGTTCGTCTTCGGCTCCATGACCATCGATGACAACGGCCAGCCGCTGTACAACACCAAGCTCGGCCACGGCGATGCCATCCACACCGGAGACCTCGACCCGTCACGGCCCGGACTGGAAACGTTCGCCGTCCACGAAAGCATGAGCCAGAGCGGTAATCGCGGGGCAACGTTCCGTGATGCCGCCACCGGTGAAGTGCTGTGGAGCATCCCTGCCATCAAGGACACCGGCCGAGGCGCGGCAGGCGATATTGATCCGCGGTACGCGGGAGCTGAAGGGTGGGCCATCGGCGGTTCTGCGGCGTGGGATTCACCCGTTGGCCAGCTCATGTCCGCCAACGGTGAGTTGATCGCGGAGAAGATCCCAGCCGCCAACTTCCTGGCCTGGTGGGATGGCGACCTGCTCCGCGAAATCGTGGACCACGACTACGACGCCACAGTGTCCCGCGGCGTACCCACCATCTCCAAGTGGAATTGGGAAACGGAAACCAGCGACCGGCTCCTGACCGCTGAAGGTGCCCGCAGCAACAACACCACCAAGGGCAACCCTTCCATTCAGGCCGACATCCTGGGTGACTGGCGCGAAGAGATCGCCTGGCCGTCCACGGACAGCACCGAATTGCGGATCTACACCACCACGGCTCCCACGGAGGTGCGGCTGCGGACGCTGATGCACGACACCGTGTACCGGACGGCCGTTGCCCGGGAGAATGTTGCCTACAACCAGCCGCCGCACCCGAGCTTCTTCATCGGTGAGGGCATGCAGGCTCCGGCGATTCCCGCCGTCGTTTACACCGGCGCGAAGAAGTAGCGCACAGCAGCAATGCGGGGTCACTTACGGCCCATTCGGGCGCCTTTTAAGGGCCGTAAGTGACCCCGCGTTGCTTTCTGGGGTCAGTCGATAACCCGGCCATTCTGGACGAGGAACTCCAGGTGTTCGGAAATGTCGGCCAGCACGGAGATATCCGCCACCGGGTCGGCTCCGAGCACCAGCATGTCAGCGTCTGCCCCAGCTGCGATCACACCCAGTTCGCCTTCGCGCTCAAGCAGCAGGGCCGCCGTCGTGGTTGCGGAGCGGATGGCGTCAATCGCGGGCTGGACCTTGCCGAGCAGCCTGAACTGCTCGTTCTGGTGGCGGTGCATGCCACCCAGGAGGTCCGAGCCGAAGGCCATTTTGACGCCGGCTTCGTGGGCACGCGAGATCGCTTCGAGGCCGCTGGTGAGGACGGAATCCACCTTGGCCCACATTTCCTCCGTGAGCCCGAATTCCTTGCCCTCTTCCTTCAGCGCCCAGTACGTGACAAGCGTGGGGACCAGGAACGCGTCCTTTTCGAGGAACAGCTTCAGGCTCTGGTCGTCCAGGAGGTTGCCGTGTTCAATCGAGCGGACGCCGGCTTCCAAGGCACGGTTGATGGCCCTGGCGGTGTAGGCGTGGGCGGCAACGTAGCGGTTTGCCGCCTCGGCTTCTTCCACCGCTGCGCGCATCTCCTCCATGGAGTACTGGGTGGAGTCGATGCGGTCCGTGGGGGAGGATACGCCGCCGGAGGCCATGATCTTGATGTGGTGGGCACCCTTGCGGATCTCGTCGCGGGCGGCGGCGCGGACAGCGTCAACGCCGTCGGCTACGCGGCCGATGCCGCAGCACCCACGGCCGTTGGGATCGTGGTCTTCGCCCGGGAGGCGCATGTCTCCGTGACCGCCGGTCTGGCTGAGGGCATGGCCGCAGAAGTGTATCTTCGGTCCCTCCAGCAGTCCTTCCTCTTGTGCCATGGCCAACCCGAAGTCGGCGCCGGACAGGTCGCGCACGGTGGTGAAGCCGCGGCGCAGCATTTCTCCCATGATGCGGGCAGTCTGCGCGTAGACATACGACGCCGGCGTGTAGGTCAGCGACCGGAAGTCAGCGCTCGAGGCAACCACATGGACGTGGGCATCAATCAAGCCGGGAATGACAAACTTGCCAGTGCCGTCGATGACCCGCGCGCCGGAAGGCGCTTCGGCATTCAGCCCGACGCTGCTGATCTTCCCGTCAACACTGACGACGTCGGCAGTTGAGTAGGTGCCCGCTTCAACGTCCAGGACGCTGGCGTTGCGGATGACCAGGGGAGTGCTTTCTGGGGCGGTGCTCATTTAAACGTTGTCCTTCGCTGGTTCTTCGGTGCCTTCAGGGACTTCGGTGGGGTGGGCTTCAAAGGCCTGAACAAGGTGGGCCACGTTGGAGCTGACGACGTCGACGGCGATTCCCACACTTTGCTGCGTGTACTTGCCTTCTGCATCAAGGAGCGCCAAGACGCCCACCACGTTGTGCTCCCGGTCGAGGACCGGCACGTTGATGACGGCGCCGCAACCCAGTTGCTGGATGAGTTCTGAATCTGTGAAAACGTCCCGGAGTGCTGTCAGGTCCGCGGCCAGGAAGGGCCTCTTGTCCTCGATGACCGTCCCCAGCCAGCCGGGTGAGATCTCCACTGTCTTCTCGGCCCCCACCGGATACTCGTCCGGGTGGCTGGTGAAGAGGCGTTTGAGACTGGAACGCTGCGGGATCCACTGCAGTGCAGTAAACAGAATGACTCCTGGTTCCTGCTGCATGGCCTCGAAGGTCTGCTGGAAAACTGCGTCTGTATTCATCACTCTTACTTGCTTTCTGCCGCTGCCGGGTCATGCTCGGCGCGGGCGTTGATGTTCTCCAACGACTTGCCAGCGGTGGAGGCGCCGAAGATGACCACGCCCAGGACGCCGATGGTCAGCACCACGGTGGTCATGGTGAACACGCCACCGAAGCCGAGGGAGGCGGCGAAGATGCCGATGATGGACGGTGCAAGGATGCTGCCGATGCGACCCACTGCGCTGGCCAGGCCAACACCGGTGGCACGCATCCATGTGGGGAAGAGTTCCGGAGTGTAGGCGTAGACGCCGGCGTAGGTGCCGTTGAGGAAGAAGGACAACGTTGCGGCGGCCAGCAGGATCATGCCGGAATCGTTGGACTGGCTCAGCCAGAAAGCGCTGATGGCCGATCCCGCCAAGTAAAGGGCGATGGTGTTCTTGCGGTCAATCCGGTCACACAACCAGGCGGCGGAGAAGTAGCCGGGGATCTGTGCCAGGTAAATGAGGATGGAGAACTCGAAGCTCTTGGTGATGGTGATGCCGCGTCCTACAAGGAGCGTTGGAATCCAGGAGAAGAAGCCGTAGTAGGAGAACGTAATCACGAACCAGATCAGCCAGATCACGGCGGTCCGGCGACGCATGGCCTTGGACCACATGAACTTCAGGGCGTTCCAGATGCTGATCTTTTGTTCGTGCTTGGTGATCTCTTCCTCTGCGGGTGGCAGGGCCGGGAGTGGTTTGCCCGTGGCTTTCACTACACTCTGCTCAAACCGGTCCACCACTTCGGTTGCCTCTGCGATGCGGCCCCGGCTGATGAGGAAGCGTGGGGACTCGGGCAGGCTGCGACGCCACCAGAGCAGGAGAAGGATGGGAACGGCGGTGATGACCTGCGCCCAGCGCCAGCCGTCCTCGCCGAGGGGAACAACGAATCGGCCGATCAGTGCCGCAGCCACGAAGCCAAAGGAGAAGAATCCGGCCAAGGTTCCAATGAACCAGCCGCGGCGCTTCGGGGGAATGAACTCCGACAGGAACGGGGCGATGATCACGCTTTCTGCGCCTGCGCCCAATCCTGCAAAGATCCGTGCAATCAGGAAGATTTCGAAGTTGGGGGCCATGGCAGCAACTACCGACATGAGGCAGTAGAAGGCCAGAGCCCACAGCATGACCTTCTTGCGGCCAAAGCGATCGCCCATCCAACCGGCAAGGATCGCGCCGAAGAAGAAGCCGAACGGGGCTGCTGAGCCCACCAGTCCGAGGCTGGCGGTGCTGAGGCCCCATAGTTCCTGGATACGGGGGAGGAGGAAGGCCACCACGGCACCGTCCATGCCGTCGAAGGAGTAGCCGAGGCCTCCTATGAGGAGAAGCTTGTAGTGTGGTCGACTGAGAGCCAGACGATCAAGGCGTGCTGTGAGTGACATGGTGATTCCTGCCAAAGTGGGCCAAGTTGTACATTTTTAGGAATATGCACGGATCTGTGCAGAAGCGATGTATCGAAGTTACGGCCAAAGTGTGAGGTAGGTCAATAGGTGGAAGAAGATTTCGACTCGTCAACGTTGACCGAGTGGCTGGATAGTCGTGTCCAGGGACGGAAGCTCGCGGCACGCCAAATGCAAGTGATCGGCATCCTCCGATCCCAGCCCCGCCTTGCCTCCTACGGCTCGGTCAGCGACATCGCCGCAGTGGCCGCCTCGAACGCCTCGACCGTGACCAGAACCGCGCAAACACTGGGCTTCAAGGGGTGGGCAGACTTCCAATTTGAGCTGCGTTCACGGTTTCTTGCGTCGCTGAGCGCAGTGGAGGTTGCGGCCGAACACAACGGCCACATCAGTAGTCCTGCACAGGCGGCGGTGTCCACCGACCGGGCGAACCTGGCGCATTTCGAGCGCACTTTGGACGCCCACACTCTTCATAATATTGCGGAGGCGATCGCAGGCGCACGGCAGACTTACATCGTTGCCGCGGGTAGTTACGCGATCCCGGGCAAAGCTCTGGAGCACAACGCGATCATCGCCGGTTACAACGTCCGGCTCCTCGACGCCGACGTCGCCGCCCTCACCAACGCCATTGCACGGCTTGGTGCAGAAGACCTGGTCATCGCCATCAGCCTCTGGCGGGTCTACGACAGCACCATGCGGGCCGTCGAGATCGCGCACAACCTGGGCACGCCCATCGTTTCGATCACCGACAGTGCGGGATCGCCCGTCGCGGTGCATGCTGATCACAGGATTGTGGTGCCCACTGAAGGCGCCGGCTTCTTCCCGTCCCTGACAGGTGCGGTGTCCGCGGTCCAGGCGATCGCCGTCGAGCTTGCCTCCCTGGACCGAGAGCGTTCCAACCAGAACATCGCCGCCTCGGAGCGGACCTGGGACCAGATGCGGATCATGCATCCGCGAAGCAGTTCCTAGGTCCGCGCCCAGGCAGGACTTACGACGCCGGGACCTCCTGCGGTGCATCGGCCGCCGCCGGCAGGTGGTGACCGACCAGGGCCAGGTTCTGGATAACGGCCAGGCCGAACTGGGCGGTGTCGTTGGTGGACACGGTAGGGGCTTCATCGACCGGCTGAAGCACGTATGGCGGCAGGATCTTCTTGAGCGTGAAAGCCTCGGCGTGGTTCAGGTTCTCCCCGCCCTCGGCAAAGCTCTCCCACGCCAACTCCGCCAGTTCCGGCGAACCCAGCCGGGCCGCGGCATAGGCCGTCAGCCGGCTGTGCGCCTGGGTGAGGTAGATGCCCGCTAAAGGTTGGCCCACCTCTGCGATCTGCTCCTCGGGGGTGGCCAGGAAGAGCCGGCAATACTGCATCCAGGCTTCCTCGAAGTCCTTGTCCGGCACCAAGTTGATCAGTTCGCTGCAGATTTCCACCAAACCGAACACGGCACTCAGGTGCGAGACGCTGATGACTTCCCTGCCGGCGTCGAACCTTCCTGCATCCAGGTCGTACAGCGCCTCGCCCGTCAAGAAGCCATACTTCAGTGCGCCGATGTCTGCCATGGTTCCGAGGAGTCGATCCCGTGAGCGCGGGTTGCCGGTACGCTCCCAATCGGTGAGCCACGTGGCGGCCAGGGAGCCCCAGTCCGTACCCAGCCCGACGCCCAAGGCGCCGCGGTCCGGACGGTACGTATCGGCGTCGGGCCTGACTTTGCGGACGGGGTCCAAGCCGAGGAAGTTCTGGTCGCTGTCCACCAGTTCGGTGAGGAGATCGCCGGTGCGCTCATCCGCGGTCAGGTAGTAGTAGAAGCGCCGGTAGGCTGGCGTGCTGATGCGCAGCTGCTTGGCGCTGCAGCCCCAGTGCTGGACGTTGTGCCGTGAACCCAATCCGCGCCACGGACCCAAGTGGTAGACATCCGCCTCACCGGTGTGGCGGGTCATGGCCTCGGCGTAGCGGAAGACGTCCGCACGGCCTGTCCGCAGGTACATGTACCAGAGCCAGAGATCGGGGGAGAGCTCAGAGTTGTCCCACGCGTAGCCGCCCACGTCGTAGCGCCACACGTGCCGGTCGGTGTCGTAGGTGTGCATGACGTCGCCGTAGTTCCAGAATCCGTACCAGCGGCGCTGTTCGGTCTGGCCCTGGTAGAAGTCGAACAGGAAATCCAGCTTGTCTTCCAGCTCCGCCTTCGCCGGAGTGCTGCGGTCCACCGGCGCCCAGTCACCAAAGACGCCTGCCGCGTGCAGGTACTCGGGCGAGGGCTGCAGCAGCGGGGGAGTGGACGCGGACCGGGCATCCGCGGAGAGATTCTCCGTACTGGGGGTCGAGTCGTAGGCGAACAGCGTCAGTTCGTGCGTGCGGGCAATGCCCGTGGGGTTGCCAAAGCCCGGCTCGTAGTCCTCGTACGTGATTTCGAGGCCCTCAAGCTGGTCCTCGAACGTGTCCTGGCCCAGGCCGTCGTGATAGAAGCGGAGGTCCATCGGCTGGGCTTCGGGTGAGTAGAGCCAGGCAGTGACCGTCGCCTGATCGGTGGCTGCCCCGCGGATGTCCAGCTGCCCGGGGTGGGACTGCCAGAAGTCCCGGATGCCAACACCGAAGCCGCCACGGGCCTCGCTCAACGAGCAGAACCCGGCCGCCCTGGTGCCACCCGAAATCCCCACCCAGCCGTGGCCGGGAGCAGTCCGTTTGCGCAGGTCAAAGCCGTCGGCTGTCAGTTGCGTGAGGGTGTAGTCGTTCCAGCTCGGGATGAGATGGAGGCGCTCGGAAACCAGCGGACTCCATTCGCCCAGTGGCGGCGTTGGACGGCCGGCGATCTGCGCGGCGCGTACTTCCTCGCCGGGATCCCGCCGTAGCCCGGTCAGCCCGCGGACGGCTTCCACCAGGAATCCGTCGTCGGCCCCGGCGATCCGGACATGCCGATCATGCAGTTCGCTTTCCAGGGGCACCGTGAACTGGACGCCGAGCCCGGCAAGGAAATCCTGGTCGGCGTCGCCGTCCCAGATGAACGAGTGCATCATTCTCACGCTGCGGGCGCCCGCGTAGAAGTAGAAGCGGACGGTGAACGGGAGCCATTCCTTGGTGCCGTCATCGGCGCGGTGCGAGCCCTCCACCTTGACCACCGCGCGGACGGGACCAGCCTGCTCCACGGTGACGCTGGTGGTGTGGCCGGTGAAGCCCATGCGGGTGGTGGTACCTGTACCCTCGGCCAGCCCCGACTGCAGCAGGCTCACCAGGCGGCCGTCTTTTGCCACCACTTCATTGGTGCGGCGGAGTTCGCTGAACAGGGAGTCGCCACTCCTGTGCAGGACCATCTCCAGTGTGCCCGTGGACACGGTGATGGTCCCTTCTTCTTCGGTGACCGTCACCTCGGTGGAGCGTTCGACGGCGGCTGCCGCGCCGCCGTCGTTCGCTTCAGTCGGGTGGGTGACGAAGTAGGTGTCAGCAGGCTGATCCGTTGCGCCAAGGGCAACGCCGCCCCACTTCAGCGAGCCATCGGGCCAGGTGGCAAGGGGCCAGGTTTGGGCGTTGACGGTGCTGCCGTTGGAGTCGAGAACCTTGAGTGCGGCCGCGTCGTGCACGGTGCCGCGTTGGAACGGCATTCCCCACGTCGTGCCGCCGCTGAGTCCGGCGGGCGGTTCGCCATCGATCCACGTGATCGGGGCGTGCTGAGTCATGGTCTATTCCACCTAAGAGTCTGGGAAAACGCTTTCTTGAGACGTTTCAATAACTTACCCGTGGTGGTGCGGGGCCGCAAGGGGTGGTCAAGCCCTGGTCCATTGACACCCGTCCAGCCCGGGCGTATCGTACAACCAAATGGTTGTAGATCAGCTCAGTCCAGTACCCGAACGGGACCTCGAACTCGACCGCCTGTTCCAGGCATTGTCCGACGCCACCCGCAGGGACATCGTGGCCAGGGTGACGGCAGGGGAGTACTCGGTCTCCGGGCTGGCTGCGCTCTACGCCATGAGTTTCGCGGCCGTGCAGAAGCATGTTGCGGTCCTGGAACGGGCCTCCCTGGTGACCAAGGAAAAGCGTGGGAGGGAACAGATTGTGCGGGGGAATCACGATGGACTGCAAAAAGCCCGGCATCTGTTGGACCACTTCGAAATAATCTGGCGGCAACGGGCCAGCCGGATCGCGGACATACTCGCTGAAGATGACGAAAGGGATCTGCCATGACTGTTGTCAGCGTAAGCAAGGATGCTGAGGCCCTGAGCTTCACCATCGTGGCCGAATTCGATGCCGAGGTGACGCGCGTCTGGAGGATCTGGGAGGACCCCCGGCAGCTCGAACGCTGGTGGGGACCGCCAACCTGGCCCGCGACTTTTGAAACCCACGAGTTCACTGCCGGGGGCAAGGCCGCCTACTACATGACCGGCCCGGACGGTACCAAAGCCCGCGGTTGGTGGAAGTTCACTGCCATCAACGCCCCGGACCACCTGGAGTTTGACGACGGCTTCGCTGACGAGAAGGGTGAGCCCGTTGATGACCTCGGCATCACGCACGCCGTCGTGAAGCTCGAGCCCGTGGATAGCCGCACGCGAATGACCATCACCTCCAGCTTCGAGTCCGAGGAACAGATGCAGAAGATGGCCGAGATGGGCATGGATGAAGGAATGCGTGAGGCGATGGAGCAGATCGATGCCGTTCTTGCGGAACCGGCCAACGTCTGACGACTGAACCGAAAGCAAAAAGAAGCCGACGACGGCGGGTGCCTCCCGCCGTCGTCGGCGTATGGTTTAAGTCCCGGCTGCCTCTCGAAACGGACCAGTGTCATGGCGCGATTGATCATCATGGGCCCTCCGGGTTCCGGTAAAGGCACTCAGGCGGAGCACATCGCCAGGCATTTTGGGATCCCCGCTATTTCCACAGGCGATCTTTTCCGCGCCCACGTCCGGGACAAAACGGATCTCGGCCTGGAGGCGGGCGAGTATATGGATCGGGGTGAGTTCGTACCGGACCACGTCACCACGGACATGCTCAAGCAGCGTATGGAAGAAGCCGATGCCGGCGACGGGTTTTTGCTGGACGGCTACCCGCGAACGGTGATTCAGATCGGAGCCCTGGACGAGATGCTGGCGGTTCGGGGGCAGCCCTTGGAAGTGGTCCTGGCGCTCACGGCCTCGGACAGCGATCTGCTGGCCCGTATGCTCCGCCGTGCTCAAGAGCAAGGCCGCAGCGATGACACCGAAGCCGTGATCCAGCGTCGGTTGGAGCTGTACCGGGACGAGACGCAGCCAGTCCTGACGGCTTATTCGAAGCGCGGGATTCTGTTGACCGTGGACGGATCCGGCGAGCGGGAAACCATTACGCAGGCCGCCATTGCCGCCGTCGAAGGGGCTCTGGCGGCTTAGCCGGTCGCAGGGTTGTGTTCCGCGGCCAATGTGCGGGGTTGGGAACCGAAGCGTCGCATGCGTGCAGAACAGGGTTGCATCCGGGCCCTTCGGGAAGTCGATGGACTCGCCAATGTTAACGAGGACGACGGCGGGAGGTATCCTCCCGCCGTCGTGCCCCGTTCGGCTTGCTGCATCGCATGGTTGGCGCGGCGCTCAGCCGCCATGCTTGGAATGCTCGCCCAGACGGTGCCATGAACGGTTGTGGTAGACCAAGGCGTCGCCGGGTTCGCCCGCTTCGATGTCACGCATCACGCGGGACTCCAGGGCGTGAACGGCGATGATTGTGGAGGTCCCCACCTCCATGCGATTGATGACGGCGCAGCGCACCCAGGCACGGACGTCGTCATACACCGCTTCGCCGGTTTCAAGGGTCGACCAGCGGTGCGTCTGGTCAAAGCGGTCGGCGCCGGGGGTCGCTCCAAACTTCGCCAAGTCGACGTCGTGCGCGTCCAGCAGGTGCACGACGACGGTTTCGGCGCGAGAAAGCACCTCGGAGGCAGAGGACAGTGCCGAGACCGAGAAAATCAGCAACGGAGGTTCCGCACTCACTGAAACCACCGACGATACCGTCAGAGCCACCGGTCCTTCGCCGGCATCCGCCGTGATGACGGCGACACCTCCCGGGTGGCCACGGAACAGTGCTTTGAAGTCGTCGGCCGAGAGGGACTGCGGGAAGGTTTTCTTCGGAGCCCCGAGCCAAGTGTCGGTGGGATAGGCATGAAACATCGTTAGGACACCTTGTGCGCGGAGCGCTCGAGTTCCTCGCGAACGATTCTCGTCCCTGCGCTGAGGGCACTCAGTTTGGCCAGTGCCACGTCCCGGGGGAACGGTGCCATGCCGCAGTTGGAGCTGGGGATGAGCTTGTCCGCATCGACGAACTGCAGGGCCTTGCGAAGGGTGTCAGCGACTTCCTCCGGGGTCTCGATGGTCTCGCTTGCGACGTCGATTGCCCCGAGCATGACTTTCTTGCCGCGGAGGAGCTCGATGAGGTCCATGGGCACGTGGGAGTTCTGGGATTCCAGCGAGATGATGTCGATGCTGGAGCTCTGCAGCAGCGGGAACGTTTCCTCGTACTGCCGCCACTGTGAGCCGAGCGTCGCCTTCCAGTCAGTGTTCGCCTTGATCCCGTAGCCGTAGCAGATATGCACGGCTGTCTCCACACGCAGCCCTTCTACCGCTCTCTCCAGCGCAGCCACGCCCCAGTCCTTGACCTCATCGAGGAAGACATTGAACGCGGGCTCGTCGAACTGGATGATGTCCACCCCGGCCGCTTCCAGTTCTTTCGCCTCCTGGTTCAGGATCGCAGCGAACTCCCAGGCCAGCTTCTCGCGGCTCTTGTAGTGGTCATCGTAGAGCGTGTCCACCATGGTCATTGGACCGGGAAGAGTCCATTTGATCGGCTTGTCTGTGGTTGCGCGGAGGAACTTCGCGTCTTCGACGAATACCGGCTGCTCGCGGCGCACCGCTCCGACGACGGTCGGCACGCTTGCGTCGTAGCGGTCGCGGATGCGCACGGTCTTGCGCTGTTCAAAGTCGACCCCGCTGAGATGCTCGATGAAGGTCGTGACGAAGTGCTGGCGGGTTTGCTCGCCGTCGCTGACGATGTCGATGCCGCGTCGGCTCTGCTCGTGAATAGCGATACGCAGCGCATCCTGCTTGCCCTCAATCAGCGTATCTCCGTCCAGCTTCCACGGGGACCACAGGGTCTCCGGCTGTGCGAGCCACGATGGTTTCGGCAGGCTTCCGACAACGGTGGTGGGCAAAAGTGTGTTCATGATTGACGATTCTCCGTGGGTCAGTTGACGAGAGCGGGGTATTTGGCGGTCCACTGGTCCAATAGATCCTTGTGGGGCGTGATGAAGTGTTCCTCCGTGTACTTCGCCTGAGTGATCGCGAGCTGACTGCGCTCGACGCGGTCGTAGGCGATCTGGGTCCGCGAGTAATCCTGCTCTCCCAGGCTCGGCTGATAGACGACGGCGGCGGCGGAGTTCGCGTTGTAGACCTCCGGGCGGTAGATCTTCTGGAACGTCTCCATGGTGCTGATCGTGCCGATGAGCTGGAGGTTGGAGTAGTCGTTGAGCAGGTCGCCGCGGAAATAGAAGGCGAGCGGTGCAACGCTGCCGCGTGGCATGAAGTAGCGGACCTGCAGCCCCATCTTTGCGAAGTACGCGTCCGTCAGCGAGAACTCGTCCTGCTGGTACTCGACGCCCAGGACTGGGTGACGGTTCTCCGTTCGCCGATACGTCTTGCTCGTGGAGACGCTGATGCACACCACTGGCGGCTGCGGGAAGCGTTCCTGGCACGCCGGGGAATCGAGGAATTGCTGGAACAGTTTGCCGTGAAGATCGCCGAAGTCCCCGGGAACGGTGGGTTTGCCTGACTCCGCTGCTGCCGCTGGCAGCACGACGCTGAAGTCGAAGTCACGGACGTAGGAGGAGAAGTTGTTCCCCACGATCCCTTGGTGGCGGACCCCGTTCAGCTGGTCAACGATCTGGATGTCGAGAACCTCGAACAGCGGGAACTGCTGATCCGTACCTTCCGCAGTGAACTCTATCTGCACGGAAACGATCTCAAGCTCGAGGGTGTAACGGTCCCGGTCCGGGTTGTCCCAGCTTGCGAGATCGTTGAAGCGGCGCCGAATCATGGTCAAGGCGTTGCGGAGGTTCTCCTGGCGGTGCTCGCCCCTCGCCAGGTTGGCGAAATTCGTCGTGATCCGGGAGCCCTCCGACGGGGAGTAGTCCTCGTCGAAGCGGGTCGTGCTGATGCTGAAGGTGAAGTCGTCTGCCATGTGCTGCCAATCCGTTGATGGGCCGGAGACGGCCTTTCAGAAGGTGATGTATCCATGGTGCAGCCTTCCCGAAGGTATCGGGTAACTAGGCATTACTATGCATTCATATAGACTTTTCCTATGCCCCAGCTTTCGAGCGGACTGACCCTGCAGCAGCTCCGCTATTTTATTGAAGTTGCAGCTGAGGGGTCGATCTCCGCGGCTGCCGATCTTCTCTACGTTGCGCAGCCGACAATGTCCGCAGCGATGAAGGATCTTGAGGCCCGGGTGGGACGTGCTCTCCTGGTCCGCTCCGCCCGCGGGGTAACCCTCACGGCCGACGGGGTAGAGTTCCTCGGCTACGCGAGGCAGGTCGTGGAGCAGTTCGCTCTCCTCGAGCAGCGCTACCTTGGCAGGCCACCGAGGCGACGCCTGCTCGGGGTGTCAACGCAGCACTACTCGTTCGCGGTGGACGCCTTCGTCCGGATGGTCAAGGCCTCTGATGTGGCCGAATACGAGTTCTCGCTGCGTGAGTCCCGCACCTGGGACATCATCGAGGATGTCCGGACGCTGCGCAGCGAGATCGGCATCCTCTACCGGAACGATTTCAACCGGAAGATCATCGACAAGCTGCTCCGGGAATCCGGGCTCGCGTTCACTCCGCTTTTCCTCGCCGATCCGCACATTTTCATTTCACGAAACAACCCGCTCGCCTTAAAAGAGCGTGCGACCCTCGATGATCTCGCCGGCTTGCCTCGGCTAACCTTCGATCAAGGTGCGAACAACTCTTTTTACTTCGCGGAGGAGATTCTCTCCACCATGTCCAGTAAGCAGGAGATCCGGGTCTCTGACCGTGCCACGATCTTCAACCTCATGATCGGGCTCCACGGCTACACGATCTCGACGGGCATCATCAGCGGGCAGCTCGACCCGGAGATCGTCGCCATCCCGCTCGACGTTGACGAACGCATCGAGATCGGCTGGATCGGGCACGCAGCGATTCCGCTCACCGACCAAGCGCAGCACTACCTCAGGGAATTGCGGGCCGTCGTCGCTGAGTTCGGCGTAGCGTTGCTCGACTGACCGCAGTTGAGCGGGCGGGTCATTACCCCTTCAGTGATTGGACGCTTAGCCCGTCGCAGCCGGAAGTTCCGCGCCCAAGGTGCGAAGGTAGGCCGCGAAACCCTCCGGCGCGCGGGCCTGCATCCGCCCGGAGGTCACCACCCGGGTAGTGTCCGTCGCGGTGACCACGAATCTTTGGCCGCGGAGCTGTTCCACAAGGACCCGGTCTTCGTGGGCCCGCACCTTCGGGAACCCGCCCGCCGCGAGATACGCCGAAGCCCTGATGCCCAGGTTGGCTCCATAGATGTGGGGGTGGTCCTCGCGGAACGGGTGTAGCTCCAGCCAGCGCCTCAGTACTGCCGGATCCACGTCGTCGGGGTCTGGTTCAACCGAGCCGAGGATGGCGTCGGCTCCTGCGTTGGCCAGCTCCACTTGCCGCACCAGCCAGTGTTCCGGGACCGCGGAGTCGGCATCGGTGGTCGCCAACCAGGTGGTCGCTGTTCCGTCTCCGGGCATGCGGTCCAAGGCGGCCCGGATGCCGGCGTCGCGGCTGGCACCGGTACTCCGCATTTTCACGTCCACGGCGCCGAAACGGGGGTCGGCGGAAACGTACGCTGCCGTAATGTCAGCGGAGCGGTCCGTGCAGCAGTCCAGGACCACGACGATGGAAACGCTGGTTCCCGGCCGCTCCCGCTGCAAGGCGTCCGCTGCTGTCTTGAGCGCTGCGAGGGCCTTGCCGATATGCCGGTCCTCGTTGTGGGCCGGGATCACCACAATGACGCTGGCAATGGTTTGAGGGTCCGTCATGGCGACGTGTCCGGTGCTGTGAAGACTTCCAGCATGAAGTCCTTCTCCTGATAGAGCCCGTGGGTTGGCCAGCCGAGGTGGGTGCGGGCCATGGCATGCACCGACTCGGCGTCCAACTCCCAGCCGGAAATCGGATGCCGCCAATGGCACAGAAGCAGTTTTCCGCCGGGCGTGGTGGAGGCCTGGATCCGAGCCAGGAGTTCGGTGAGTTCTTCCGGTGACAAGTAGTAGCCGGTCTCGGACAGGACCACCAGATCAAACGAGCCCTCCGGCCACTCCTGGGGCATAACCAGGTGTTTGACCTCCGCTGTCGGGTACGTCGCGAGGCGCTCGGCTGCCTGGGCCAAGGCTGCGCTGCTGGCGTCCACTCCCAGGAATGTCCGGCAACGCTGGGCCAGCTCCTCGCTCAGCGTGCCGATGGAGCAGCCCAGTTCCAATCCGGACTCGTAGCTTTCACGGGGCAAGGCAGCCAGGGTCAGTGCCCGTTTGCGGCGCTCGTACCAGCTGGTGGTGTAGCTCCAAGGGTCCTCTTCGCGGCGGTGGACCTCGTCGAAGATCCGCTCGGCGTCCGCGGCGCTGTTGTTGCCGGCCTGGGAGGGGTGCCAGGCGAACGTTTCCCATGGCCGCTCGAAGTGCTCCAGGAACGTCCCGGAAAGCAGCGTCTCATCGCCCGGTTGCCCTGACAGCGGTTCCGTTTGCGAGGCGTGGGCGCGCATCGCTTTGGCCTTGGCTTGTTGTTCTTCCTGGCTCAGGGGCACGCGTACCCAACCATTCCAGGTGGTGTCCCCAGTTCGTGCCCACAACCAGTACCAAATGGGGTATTCCAGAAGTCCGTAGCCTTCTTGTGCGGCGAGGTCCGCGGCGACCGTCCCAAGGGTGTCGTGGTCCGTATGGCCGTCGGCGCGAAAGGGGGCCACGATGACCACGTTTTCGGGCTGTATCCCCGCGGTGGTCTCCCGAACTGCCGCTTCTATGCGGTCTGCGTTTGCTGCCAATTGCCCATCCGGGAGTTCCAGAAACCGCCAGGTCGCCCTGGGTGCCAGCCCGGACACCGCCGTGTCGAATTCAGTGAGCCTGACAGCGGCAAGCTGTTCCGGCGTCGTGGTTTGCGAGTCCGGATGCGATGCCTCGCCTGCGGTGCAGAGGACCAGTTCGATCGCGGCCCCGGCCGCGTGCAGTCTGGCCAGAAAGCCGCCGGCGCCGAGCGTTTCATCGTCCGGATGCGCGGCCAACACCACGAAGGTCAGGGCCGCGAGTTCGGCTGTATCGAGCGGTAATTCGGGGAGGGCAGCAACCCCGGCCGCGGCCCATTGCTGCTCGGACGTACCAGTGTCTGCGTGCGAGAACGTCACCATGTCCGGTCTCCCTTGAGTGTCAGCCCGCCCAGCTGGGCGTCGTCGCGCATGGCGTGATGCTGCCGGATGTACAGGGACAGGTCTGCCATACGCTTGCCGTACGTTTCGTTGAACGCCAGCGGCGCGGGGCCGAGGTTTTGCGTCACCACTGTTTGGACACGCTCGACGGCGGCGGCCACCGTTCCGCGGATGCGCAGGGCTTCGCTCCAGGCGCTGGGGCCGTCGGTGTCAGCGCCGCTGTCCAGTTCGCCGGCGTCGATTCGCTCTGCCGCTTGGGCCAGGTACCCGGTGGCGGACGTGATGATCCTGTCCACCTCACCCAAGGAGGCGAGGGCGATTTGGTCCGGTTCCCTGCCGTTGTCCGCGCCCTTCGCCAGCGCGGTCTTGAAATCCCGGGCAACGGCAACTGCTCCGCCAAGCCAGCACGCGGCAACGCCCATGCCGCCCCACGCGAAGCCGGGTCGCTTGAAGTACCAGTTCTCTCCGCCAACAGGGGTTGCGGGGACTTGGCCGAAGTGGACGGTGCCGCTGGGAATTTCCTGGAGGCCGCGGCTGGTCCACGGCGGTGTTTCGCAGGACACCCCGGGGTCTTTGAGGTGCACGGCGAAGGCGGCCCGGTTGTTGTCCTCGGTGTGCGCGGTGATCACGGCACCGTCCAGTTGGGCGGCGAGCGAGCACCACGGTTTGGATCCGTTGAGGACGTAATTCCCGGCGTCGTCGCGTTTTGCCTCGAGCTTCAGGCCGGGGCCTTCGGCGGCGAAGACTCCCCAGACGCCTTCCGGATGGTTGTGATTTCCGGCCTGCTCCAGAATCGCAACGGCGTCCAAGTGAGGCTCAAGCACCCGCCCGGCCGCCACGTCCACGCCTGTGACTGAGGCCAGGAGCTCCCAGAGCTTGGCGGTGTTTCCCTCGCCGGGCTTCGGGGCCGTCAGCCCGATTTCCACGGCGATGGCAAGCAGTGCAGGGACATCGCCCACGGCTTCCCGCACCTTTTCCAGCATGGGCTCGAGCGCCTGCAGTTGAACGGGCTCGGAACTGATGCGTACGGACTGGCATTCGGTGTTGCTCATGATGCCAAGCCTAAACTAAGTAACCTTAGGTTATGCGTGCGGAAGGCAAATGAACGACGGCGGGAGGTGCCCGCCGTCGTACTTTGAGTGTTTTGTTTGTGGAGTCCTAGGCCTCTAGATGATGGCGTTCATGACGTTCCAGCCGGAACCGACCTGGACTCGGGGGAGCCAACCACTTTTCCCGTTGCCGGGGTAGAGCCAGAGGGTGCCGGCTGAGTCGCGGGCCAGGAGGTCGACGTTGCCGTCGCCGTTGAAGTCGCCGGGGGTGGCAATTGCTGTCATGGCGTTCCAACCCCAGCCAATGGCAGGTCCGTTACCGAAGGTACCGCTTCCGCCCCAATAGAGCCAGAGCGTTCCCATGGTGTCCCGGCCAACGAAGTCCTGCGTGCCGTTTCCATTGATATCGCCGATTCCTCCGAGATAACTCAGGGGCTCGAAGCCGCTACCTACTTGCACTTGTCCTGCCCAACCACCCCTGCCGTTACCCCGGTAGTGGATCAAGGAGCCATAGGTAGTGCGGCCGATGATGTCCGCATTCCCATCAAGGTCGAGGTCTCCAATGGGAAACATCGTATTTACGATGCCCCATCCCCACCCGATTGGACTCCGTGCGCGCCAGCCGCCACTGCCGTCTCCGGGATAGAGCCATAAGGTGTCACTGTTATCGCGGGCCAGAAGGTCATCTTTACCGTCGCCGTTGAAATCACCAGGCGCCGCGATCTCGGTCATCACGTTCCACCCTTGACCAACCTGCGTTCGATTTAGCCACCCTCCGCTGCCATTTCCGGGGTACAGCCAAAGGTTTCCGTTGGCGTCGCGGGCTAGCACATCGGGCTTTCCGTCACTGTTGTAGTCGCCACGTATGTCTTTTGGGGCGATCGTGATGGTGACCGTCGGGGTTATCGCATCGGGGCTGATGCCGTTCGTAGCCGAGACGCGAAAGCTGTAGACACCCGCGGTTGTAGGTATACCGCTGAGTGCACCGTTAACAAGCGTCAAGCCTGGGGGGAGCGATCCGGAGGCAACCTGGATTTTCGGGGTGAGGGATCCAGAGAAACCAAAGCTCCCTGAGTAGAACGATCCGACACGCCCTTGCGCGGGTGTCGGCGAACCAATGAGCTGCGGTGCCTTGTCGGTTCCGTCGATTACGGTGGCGGTGTATCCATTGGTCGCGTAGATCCTATTGGTCTTTTCATTGATTGCCAGTTCGTGGAAGCTGGTCGACGACGTCCTCACGAAACCGGACGTCATAGCGGCTACGTTGTAAACGCTGATCCCGCTGGAAGATGAGACGTACACCTTGTTGGTGGTCGCATTGACCGCGATGTCCCTAGTAACGTCATCCGCTGGGAAGCTCTTCTGTGTCTCACTGTCCCCATCTACCTGAATCAGCGTTTGGTCGTTCGGATGAAGAGCAAAAATTGTGTTTGTCTTTTCATTGATGCCAAGGAATGCGGGTGCGCGTCCCGTTTGGATGCTGTGCACGGCTCGAGTAGCGCCGTTGACGACCAGTAGATCGCTTCCTGTTGGAATCGATTGGCTCGTCGCATAGACCCTATCTGTACTGAGGTTTATTGCAAGATCATCTATATATTTTCCCTTGGCGATAAGAGTTATAGCTTTGGTCGCCCCATCGAATTCTGCTAGGAAGCCGGCATCGCCACCAAAGTAGACTCTATTGGTAGTTGGATTAATGACAACTTGATAGCGATAACCGTAACCCTCTATGTTGTGCGGCACGACAGTTGCGGTGTTTGTCAATCCGTCGATGATGGTGAGTGCTTTTTCCGATGGTATGTATATCTTGTTAGTTACTTCATTGACAGCCACTCCCCAACTGGTGGTGCCGATATCGATCGACTTCACAGAATTGGATTTTCCGTCGATGACCGAAACCACATTGCCGCCGCGATGACCGATATAGATCTTATTTGTTTTCGAATTGACGGCTGCGATCCCGGGCCAGCCTCCTGTCGTCACAGTTGCCGACTGGTTGGTCGAACCATCGATCACGGTGACCGTCCCGTGGCCCTCGTTGGGGACGTAGACCTTGTTGGTCACCCGATTGATGGACATAGTCTCTGGGTTGGAGCCCACAGGAACTTGCGTGACTTCAACATCTGCCCGGGCAGTCGTGGCCGCCACCCCCACCAATAGGGCTGATGCCATGGTGGTGGCCAGCAGCCCTGCCGAAAGACGCTTCCCCGCCGAGCGTGAAAACAACATAGAAAAACCCAGAGCAGCCAATGGCTCAACCCCCAAAATCCAATGCGCGACTATCGCTTCAACCAGCGAATCCTACAGCCCGCACGGCCCGGATTGTGATCTGCGCCGCATTGTGGCGTCAGCTCGGCTCACGACCCGGAACGCCCCAACGCGCTCCACCCCCACGAAAGTTCCCGTGGGTCCCAACATGAAGCGCATCTTCACAGCTTTTGTCACGCTTGTCACATCTTGTTGTCATTAACGGTGACAAGTTCCGTAGCTTGGAAGGGTCAGCATTCCCAAGCTCAAGGATCACCATGCCGCAGCCCAACGATTCCGCAACCGTCCCCACTGACTCCCACAGCCCGCCGGGAAAGAACCCGGGCAATGTTGCAGCCAAGCCAAGCTTCCTCAGCAACCTCGGAGCGGACCTTCCCGCATCCCTCGTAGTCTTCCTCGTCGCACTCCCTCTTTCCCTGGGCATTGCCGCCGCCTCCGGAGCCCCCGTCATGGCCGGGCTCATCGCCGCAGCGGTCGGCGGCATCGTCGCAGGCAGCCTTGGTGGTTCCCCACTGCAGGTGAGCGGCCCCGCAGCCGGCCTGACCGTCGTCGTTGCCGGTCTCGTGGACGAATTCGGCTGGGCGGTGACATGCGCCATCACGGTCGGCGCCGGCGTCGTGCAGTTACTCATGGGTGTCAGCCGCATCGGCCGGGCCGCGCTGGCAGTGTCGCCCGTGGTGGTCAAGGCGATGCTCGCCGGCATCGGCATCACCATCATCCTGCAGCAACTCCACGTGCTGCTCGGCGGCCAAGCTGCTGGGTCCGCCGTCGAAAACCTGACGGCCCTGCCAGCGGCCATCACCAACGTGGAGCTGCACTCGGCGTTGCTGGGGCTTGCCGTTGTTGCCATCTTGATGGCCTGGAAGTACTTGCCGGCAGCGGTGCGAAAAGTGCCTGGCCCGCTGGCCGCCGTCGTCGCCGTCACTGCCCTGTCCGTGGCGGTGGCTCCAAACGTTGAGCGCATCAGTTTCAGCGGCTCCATCTTCGACGCCATCGCACTGCCAAGCCTGCCCGACGGCAACTGGCGCGCAGCGGGCATGGCCGTCATTACCGTGGCCCTGATCGCGAGCATCGAATCGCTCCTGTCAGCGGTCGCCGTCGACAAAATGCACGGCGGCTCGCGCACCAACCTCAACCGCGAACTGGTGGGCCAAGGCTCCGCCAACGTTGTCTCGGGCATGCTCGGTGGCCTCCCGGTGACCGGCGTGATTGTCCGCAGCGCCACCAATGTTGAAGCCGGCGCCGCGAGCCGCACCTCCGCCATCCTGCATGGCGTCTGGGTCCTCGTCTTCTCCGCCCTGTTCGCCGGGCTCATCCAACTCATTCCGCTGTCCGTGCTGGCCGGCCTCCTGCTGGTCATCGGCGCGAAGCTCATCAAGGTCGCCGATATCCGTACCAGCCTCCGCACCGGAGAGCTCCTGGTTTACAGCGTCACCCTGGTGTGCGTCGTGGTCCTCAACCTGCTCGAAGGCGTCATGATCGGCCTGGCCCTCGCGGCGCTGTGTGTGCTGTGGCGCGTTCTCCGGGCGCAGATCAATGCCCACGCGCCCGCCGGTTCGACCCTGCCGTGGCGCGTCACCATCGCCGGATCGTGCAGCTTCTTCGCCCTGCCCCGGCTCAACCGCGTCCTCCATTCCATACCCGAAGGCCAGGACGCCGTGGTGGAACTCAACGCCGACTACCTGGACCACGCCTTCCGCGAAGCGCTGGTGGCCTGGCAGAAGCAGCACCGCAACACCGGCGCCTCGGTGGTGCTGGAGGAACACGGAACCACCGCCTTCACCGATGCCGAGGACAACACTCCCCAGCGGCAGGACCCGCGTGAATTCCCGCTGCCGCCGCGCACGTCCTGGCTGCCTGCTGAGGCGGTCACCCCGGCAGGGGACGACGACGGCGGGCGGCTGCCGCTGCGGTCAGTCCTCCTGGGCATCGACAAGTACCACCGTCGCCACGCGGACAAGGTCAGGCCACTGGTTCAGGACCTCACCGAGGGACAGAACCCTGACACGCTGTTTGTTGCCTGCGTCGACTCACGGGTCAACCCCAACCTGATCACCAGCAGCGGACCGGGTGACCTCCTGACGCTCCGCAACATTGGCAACGTGGTGTGCAGCGACGGCCGGGATGCCTCCATTGATTCAACGCTGTCCTTCGCAGTCAAAGCGTTGTCCGTGGACTCGATCGTGATCTGCGGGCACTCCAATTGCGGTGCGATGAAAGCCGTCATTGCTGATGCTGAGGGTTCTGCACCTGCCCTGGGCGCGGGATTCGATTCCTGGCTGGAGCATGCGCGTCCCAGCTACTCGGCGTTGCTCGCCGGCCACCCTGTTGCCCGCGCTGCCAACGCCGACGGCTACAGCCGGCTCGACCAACTGAGCATGGTGAACATTGCTCTGCAGCTCCGCAAATTGGAGGAGCACCCTGTCACCGGTCCAGCCCTGGCTTCCGGTCACGTGCAGGCCACGGGGTTGTTCTATGACATCTGCACGGCCCGGGTGGTGCTGGTGACGCCTGAGGGAATCGAGCAGCTGGATCCGAGCATGGCTGTCCGTTAGACCCTGTGGTTGCGGTGCGCCACCACCAACTTTGAGCTATGGACAGGCCCCGACACGCCACTCTGACGGCGCGTCGGGGCTGGTTCGCCTTCAAAGTGGGTGGTGGCGGTACGGGCTCAGGCGCCGGCGTCCGGTAGGCCCTTAACAAACTCCTCGATCCTCGCGAACACGTTTGCTTGGGCCGCCTGCGAAGCCCGCCAGTCATTCGGGATCTGGAGGGAATGGTCTGCGCCCGGGATTTCCACGAACGTCCCCGTAGTTTCCGACTTTCGACCACCATCCCAGAGTTTGTCCTCGGATCCGCCGATGAAAAGGTCGGCCTTGTCCGTGTGGCTGATTGTCTGCCGGACGGTCGTGTCTGTCAGCAGCGGCGTGAGCCAGACACCTGCCGTCTGTGCTTCCTCGGCCCAAGGAATCGCCAAGGTCCCGAAGGACTTTGCAACCACCAACCGCTGGCTTGCTGCGGGGGCGCCGGCAAAAGCCTGCTCCGCCGCCCGCGCCACGAAAGCATGCGGGGCAGCTCCGGGCTCGTCATCGGCAGTCCACCTGACCGCTTGGACATGCCAACCCAACGCCGCGAGCATTTCGCCAACCCAGAAAAGGACCGGGCCCTCAACCGGGTACCCCGATCCCGGCAGGAGCACGGCTACCTTGGTCTCTGTGGACTCGTTGGTGGCTTTGGACTATGTGAAGGACTCCATCGCCCTATGCTAACGGGCACCAACGTGCGGAATACTGTACCCAGATCCATGATGTCCGGCAGGCGAGGGCTGTCGGGCGAGGAGGTGGCTGAACGTGAATGCCGGGAACAACGCCTTCAGGCGAAAGCTTGAGCGTGGCGCGGAACTAAGGGCAGTGCGTGGATGGGGTGGCAGCGCCCAGGAGGACGCAGAGCTCGAAGCTGCGGATGCCGAGGAACGTGACAAGCGCCGGAAGGTGGACGACGCTGCCCGCGCTGAATACCTGATCCGCGACGCCATGCAGCAAGGCAAATTCGACAACCTCAAGTACGCGGGAAAACCCATCCCAGGGCTGGGGGAGCACTACGATCCCGACTGGTGGGTCAAAGGCCTCATCCAGCGCGAACGGCTCAGCGGCATCGGCCCTCCGGCCATTTTGCTGCGGATCGAGGACTCCGCACTCGACGCGAAGCTGGACCAGCAGTACACGGGCAAACAGGTCCGGGACATTCTTGAGGATTTCAACAAACGCGTCATCGAGGCACGGCGGCAATTGCAGGGAGGCCCTCCGGTGATCACCAAGCTCCGCGATGTGGACGGTGAACTGGAACGTTGGCGTGAGCGCCGGGCAGCCGTGGCTCCTCTTGAGCCCGAACCCGCGCCGGACACCAAGCGAACATGGTGGCAGCGACTTTGGAACGGCTCCGGCTAACCCAGTTGGGTTGGGGGCGCACAACAGCAGCCGACGGCGGGACTGACGTTCCGCCGTCGGCTGCTGTTTGTTTGTGGTGCCGTTAGGCGAAGCTGTCTTCCTTGGCGTTCGGCTGGGTATCTTCGGACACGGGCTCTGGCTTCCGCCTCAGCATCGAGTACAGGTGCGCCTGCTGCTGGCGGAAGTGGCCGTGCGCGGTGAGGCCGAACTCGTAGGCGGACTCGGCATGCTGGGTGAGATCCACACCGGTGACTTCGTGCTCGTGGGCCACGCGGAATCCGATGGTCTTGTGGATGGCCCGGCCGATGACCAGGGTGCCCAAGCCGGAGAGGGCAATGGTGATCAGGACGGCCATGGTCTGTGCAATGAGCTGCTGGGGACCGCCACCGTAAAGGAGGCCGCCGCCGACGCCGTCCACGGGCAGGGCGATGAAGCCCAAGGACAACGTACCGATGACACCGGCCCCGAAGTGCACGCCCACAACATCCAGGGAATCGTCGAAGCCGAACTTGTATTTCAGGTCAACGAACACTGCGCAAGCGGCGCCGGCCACGAGGCCCAAGCCCAGGGCGGCAAGCGGGCTGATGTTGGCGCAGGACGGGGTGATCGCCACGAGGCCGGCCACTACGCCGGACGCCGCACCAAGGGAAGTCGGGTGTCCGTGCCGGATCTTCTCTACGACGAGCCAGCTCAGCATGGCCGCGGCCGGGGTGACCAGGGTGTTGACCCAGATGAGGCCTGCCTGCTCCACCGTGGTGGCAGCGCCGCCGTTGAAGCCGAACCAGCCGAACCAGAGAATGGCTGCGCCGATCATGATGAACGGGACGTTGTGCGGGCGGTGGTTGGGGTCTTTGGCGAATCCGTGACGCTTTCCCACGATCAAAGCGAGGACGAAAGCGGCGGTTCCGGAGCTGACCTCAACCACTGCGCCACCGGCGAAGTCGATGACCTGGCCGAAGATTTCAGTGAGGGCGCCGCCTGCACTCATCAGGCCACCGCCCCAGATCATGTACGCCAGCGGGCAGTAGACCACCGTGACCCAGATCGGCACGAACAGTGCCCACGCGCCGAACTTGGCGCGGTCGGCGATCGCACCGCTGATCAGGGCAACGGTGATGATGGCGAACGTTGCTGCGAAGCCTGCCTTGATGAGGTCAGGTGAGCCCATGAGGTCCTGGAGCCCGAAGTGCGCGAACGGGTTGCCGAACAAGCCGAGGAAACCGTCGCCGGTGGTCATCGAGTAGCCCCACAGGACCCAGACGACACCCACGATGCCCGCCGAGATGAAGCTCATCATGATCATGTTGAGCGCTGCCTTGGCGCGGGTCATGCCGCCGTAGAACAAGCCGAGGCCCGGGGTCATGAATAGCACCATTGCCGATGACAACATCAGCCAGACGTGTTGCGCAGAGATCTCCACCTGCGTTCCCTTCAAGCGTGTCCGAAACGGGGCCGTTGTTGCACGGCCCTTGCTAGCCCCCCGATCAATATTCGGTGAGCTATGTTTCCGACTCAGAAGAGCTAAGTTGCAGGTAAGTTACAGAAATCCCGGATTCGTGAAGATCACGTCACTAGCGTGTTTCGGGAATGTTAACGGCGTTTCTCGCGACCCCCGGCAGGATAGCCGCCGCGACGGCTGGCGATGATGATCACCAAGGCAATCGCAGTGGGAATCGCGGCCGCCAACGGCACCCATTGGGCACCCGCCGTGGTCAGGGCGAAGGCCCCGTACACAGCCCCGACGGCGATACCCAGTTGGATGGTCACCACGGTGAGGCCGTTGGCGGCATCCTTATGTTCACCGCCGGCACGGAGAATGGCCGCCTGGTTGTAGATGCCGACCGCTCCGAATGCGATACCCCAGAGCGTCATCAGTCCGAACGCGCCCACCCAGGTGCCGCCCAACGCGGGCAGCAGTGCGAAAGCAAGCGTTAAGAGTCCGACGGCGGCAATCACTGAGGAGCGCGGGCGTGAATCCGCGGTCATGCCGGCAATCCAGATTCCCACCAGGCTGGCGATGCCCACCACTGACAGGGAAAGGCTCGTAGCGGATTCCGGCAGCCCGGAGGCGAGGAGGAATGGGGCAACGTAGGTGAAGAGCGTGAAGTGGGCCAGCAGCAAAAGCGGCCACGCGATGGCGACGGCGATGACCCCCGGCAGCTTCATGGCTGCGCGGAGCGACGGGGTCTTCTGGTTGCCAGGATCGTGTGCGGCGGGGAGGAGCCAGAAGGCCAATACTGCCAGGAGCGCACCCACCCCGGCGAGCACCAGGAACGAGGCCCGCCAGGTCATGAGCGAACCCATCAACGTTCCGATGGGAGCACCGACGGCCAGGGCGATGCTGTTACCGCTGAAGACTACGGCCATGGCCTTGCCCACGGAGTGTGCGGGAACGATGCGCGCCACATACGGCGCCATGCTGGACCACAGCATGCCGTGGGCGATGCCGCCCAAGAGCCTGGCTCCAATCGCCCAACCCAAGGTGGGGCTCAGGGCGAGCAGGACATTGCTGAGGGCGAACGCCAGAACGGTAGCGATGAGCAGGGTCTTCCGGGGCACTCTTCCGGCGAGGAAGCGCGACAACGGCAGCGCGGTGAAGACGATGATTGCTGCGTACACCGCAGTCAGGGAACCGACCGCCGATTCGTCCACTCCGAGGTCCCGGCTGATTTGGGGGAGCAGTCCCGATGGGAGGAGTTCGGTTGTCACAGCGGTGAAACCGGCCGCAGCCAGGACCAGAAGGCCACCCCACGGGATCTTCTTGGGGAGTTGCGGTGCAGCAGGTGCCGCCTCGGGCGATTGCGTACCGACGACCAAAGGGTCCTGCTTCAAAGGTGGCTCCTCAAGGATGAGTCATTTTTTCATGGGGGTTCCTACAACGTTATGCAGCCACGGCGATGCGAGGGAGTCTCTGTCAGAAACCCCCTTCGCTCCAACACACTTTGTCAGTCAGGCATTCCTCGCGCAGACTGGGCCTGTGAAGCCCTTCCTTTTGCTGGCCACCCGCGCTGAAGACGCCGCAGCCGATGACGAGTACCAGGCCTATCTCCGGTACTGCGGCCTGGAACCGGAAGAGCTTGTTCGTCTTCGGTTGGAATCCGGGCCGCTGCCGCCCCTGGATCTGTCGGACTACTCAGGCGTGATAGTTGGTGGCAGCCCTTACACCTCCAGCGATCCTGTGGAGGAGAAGAGCGCAGCCCAGATAAGGGTTGAAGCGGAGCTCTCGGCGTTGCTGGACCGGATTGTGGCCGAGGACTTCCCGTTCCTGGGCGCCTGCTACGGCGTTGGGACCCTTGGCGTGCATCAGGGGGCTGTGATCGATCGTCGCTTTGGCGAACCTGTGGGGCCCACGGAGATCAAGCTCACTGCTGAGGGAGAGCGGGACCCCATGCTTCGCGGTGTTCCGCACAGTTTCGAGGCGTTTGTGGGTCACAAGGAAGCATGCAGCGAACTGCCCGAACACGCCGTGCTATTGGCCAGCTCGGCGGCCTGCCCCGTGCATATGTTCCGGATCAATAACAACCTCTACGCCACGCAATTCCACCCCGAATTGGATGCCGACGGTCTCATCACCCGCATCAACATCTACAAGAACTCCGGCTACTTTCCCCCGCACACCGCCGATGAACTCATCGAATCGGCACGCCAGTCGTCCGTGACGGAGCCCATGCGCGTGCTCAGGAACTTCACGGAGCGCTACGCCCGCCAGCAATAACGTCGCGCCGCCGGGCGTTCAGCGCCTCCCGATGAGCGGCCACTTCAGCCGAAAACGGTGCCCTCAGCAAAGGTGCCAGGCAGGGATTGGGGGTGTTCCCGGCGTCGCCGAGGAAACGGTCCTGAGGAGTGGAGCCACGGCCGAACTCCGTGTCCACGCCCAAGGCGGCGTCGGAATTGAACCGGGCCACCGTGGCCTCCAGCCCCGAGGGGCTTACACCCGGATCCCGGGCCAGCAACTCAAGAGTGGGCGTGCACGTCAGCTGATAGCGGTCACCGAGTTCCAGCCTGTGCCGAGGTGTACCCGCGGAAGCCAGCCACCCTTCCCGTTGCCTGGGTAGAGCCATAGAGAGCCGGCAGCATCTATGGCGTGAACGTCGGCGGTGCCGTCACCGTTGAAGTCGCCGGCGCCGAGGATAGTGGTCATTCCGTTCCATCCTGAGCCAACCTGGACCCGGGGCATCCACCCGTAGGCATCCTTCCTCGGGTAGAGCCAGAGGTTCCCGGAGGAGTCCCTTCCCAAGAGGTCGGGATAGTTGTCACCGTTGAAATCACCTGGCGCCACGATGGCATTCATGCTGTTCCAACCGGAACCAATCTGGAAGGGGCCACTCCAGGTGCCGTCAAAGGAGCGGTTGTACTCCCAGAGGGTTCCAGACGAGTCACGGGCCACGAGATCTTCCTTGGAGTCCAGGTTGAAGTCACCGGGGGCAAGAACTGCTGTCATGCCGTTCCATCCGGGACCAACCTGGGTCCGGGGCGCCCATCCGCCCTTTCCATCCCCCGGGTAAATCCACAGCGTGCCCGAAGTATCCCTTGCGAGGACATCGGAATTGCCATCAGCATTGAAGTCCCCGGTGTTCATGGCCGACATGCCGTTCCAGCCGTAACCAACGGTTCGGAAGTCCCAGGTCCATCCACTCTTGCCGTTACCGGTGTAAAGGCTGAGTTCACCGCGGGCGTTGCGTACCAGGACGTCCGCTGCCCGGTCACTGTTGAAATCGTTCTTTGCCCGCTCGAAGCGCAGCATAATCGTGTCCGATATTGCCGACGGAGTCATGCCGTTGCCGGCAGAAACGCGGAAAGTGTAGTTCCCCGGAACTTCAGGTGTGCCGGTCAGTTCGCCGGTTTCATCGTTCAGTCTGAAGCCCAAGGGCAGTGATCCTTCGGCAACTGTGAATCGTGGTTCAGGAGAGCCGGTGGCTGTGAACGTGTGGGAGTACGGAACGCCGACCGTGCCCTTGCCTGGAGGTGCAGATGTAAGGGACGGCGCGGCGTCGTTGCCGTCGATCACCGTGACGTTGTCACTGTACGTGTTGGTGACGTAAACCCGCCCGGTAGTTTCGTTTACCGCGATTTGTGTGGGCGAGTATCCCCCGGTGGCAAGACGGCTGATGTAGCCGCTTCCACCGTCCACAACGGTCACGCCCATGCTTGCCTCGGCCGCGTAGATCTTGTTCCGCTTCTCATCCACGGCAAGTGCATAGGTGGAAGTGGGAAGCTTTGTGTACGAGAAGGCATCCTCGCCACCAACCACCATGAGGCTCTCTACATGGGCCATGGAGGCGTACGCCTTATTCGTGACCTCATTGACCGCCAAGCCGAAGCCAATCCGGTATTGCTCAAGGTTGGAAGGAACGTTTGTCTGCCCATCAATCACGGCGACGGGCCCGGCTCCACCTGCCACGTAGACCTTGTTGGTCTTCTGGTTGACTGCGATGAGCTCCGGTGCGTAGCTCCCGGGGATCGGGATATCAGTAGCTATATTGGTGGCTCCGTCGATGACGGTGGCAGATTTGCCGTTTGAAACCCCGGAGTTTGCTACGTAGATCTTGTTGGTCACTTGGTTGATCGCGATGTTCGACGGCCCCACGGCCGTTGGGATGACGGTGGTGGTCCCCGTCCCGCCGTCAATGACTGTGACATAGGGCTTCTGGTAGTTCGATACGTAGATCTTGTTGGTCTTCGGGTTGACGGCTAGCCTCAACGGCGCATCAACAGCGATGTCCGCCGTGACAGAACCGGTGATCCCATCAATTATTGAGACAGTGTCTGCGCCGAAGTTCGCAACATAGATTTTGTTGGTGGCCTCGTTGACTGCAACATCGTACGGATGGGCGCCTACTGTGATGGAGCTTGCGTTGTTGCTCGCTCCATCGATTACCGTGATGGTGTTGCCGCCGCGGTTGGCAACATACACCGTGTTGGTCACCTCATTGATTGCCAGACGCTCGGGCCCATCGCCGGTAGCTACGTCTGTTACCGGGAGGGCAGCTGAGGCTGGTGCCGCGAATCCGAAAAGTGCGGCACTGACAGCTATCGTCACAGACAGTCCAGCGCGTACAGAAGTAGCGAAACGATACACCGTCTACCCCCATGGATTATGTGGCCGCCGTGGCCCACGCGAAGTCTACCTGAGCCATTTGCGTGTGGAGTGGGCCCCGCGCAACGCAGGGCTCGCGCTACCGTCCCGTCAGGCGCGGGACGGCGGGCACCGTGGTGACGGGCGCGGGCGCCGGCGGGGGAGCGGGCGCCGCGAAGGGCCCGCTCGGGTACAGGGCCGTGGCTTCCACCATGTAGTTGGCCCACTGGGGGCCCGCGATCATGTAACCGTCCAAGGACTTGTAGAACCTGCCGTTGATGGTGACGTTTTGTCCCGCACGCTGTTGCCCCGCCGTCGTATCCCCGAAGAACGATGCCGTTGCGAGGGTGGTGGTGTAGCCGGCCACCCACGTGGCTCCGTTGTTGTTGGACGTGCCGGTCTTGGCGGCAACGGGAACCCTGGTGTGGACCTTGGGCTCAATCCAGACACCGGAACCCATCTTCAGTACGTCCTGCAAAACGGCATTGACGCCCCTGGCCACCGCCGGTTTCACGGCCTCACGGCATTCGGGCGTTTGGGCTTCGAACTGGCGGCCCTGGGCATCGCTGATCCCGGTAATGGCGATGGGTGCGCAGTAGGTCCCGTCGTTGGCGAACGTTGCGTAGGCGCTCGCGAGGACGAGCGGCGCAACGCCGATGGAACCCAGCAGGTTGCCGATCTGGTGCATGTTCACGGGAGCATTGTCGAGCCCGCTGTGCAGGCCAACAGTGTCCACCATTTTCTGGATGCCGCAGAAGTCCAACTGGGCGGCCGTGGCGAACGTGGCGGTGTTGATGGAGTTGTAGAGGCCGTAGTTGATGGGCATCGGGCGGTAGTAGCCAGCATCGTTGTTCTGCAGGTCATCGTCTGCGCCGAGATTCTGGGCCTTCTGGGCGCTGCTGTAACCGCCCAAAACCCTGCCGCAGCTGGAACGCCAGGGGAAACCTACCGGGTAAACCCTGCGGGAAGCGTCAACGACAGCGGTTGGGTTCTTGCCTTCGTTGAGCCACTCGGCATAGATGAACGGCTTCATGGTGGATCCTGGCTGGAAGCCTCCGGCGCCGTTGAGGTCGTAGCCGTTCCCGTCCTTAGCATCCACGTTGAAGTTCAGCTGGGTATCGTATTTTCCTTCTTGTGGAACGAAGACCGTGTTCTGGGCCATCGCCAGGATCTTTCCGGTGCCGGGCTGCACAGTCGTCATGGCGGCGCCCCACTTGTCCGGATTGTCGCCCGCGGAGGCGTCCACTTGAGCTTGCGCGGCGGCTTGGAGCCTGCTGTCCAAAGTGGTGGTGATGGTGAGTCCGCCGCGATACAGCAACCGCTCGCGTTCATTGACCGTTGAACCGTAAGTCTCGTCATTGAGGATGAGGTGGGAGACATAGTCGCAGAAGTAGGTGGCAATCGACGCGCCCGCGCAACCCTGCAAGGAAGGCGTGATGTTGAGCTCCACAGGACTGGCCACCGCAACACCGTGGTCCACCGCTGTGATCCTGCCTTGCTCCAGCATCCGGTCCAGAACGAGGTTGCGCCGGTTCAACGCCGCATCCGGGTCAACGGTGGGGTCGTAGATGCTTGGCCCGTTGACCAGCCCGGCAAGGAGCGCGGCCTGCGGCAGGGTCAGGTCCTTTGCGGACGTGCTGAAGAAGTAACGGGAGGCCGCTTCAATGCCGTAGGCGTCCCGGTTGAAGAAAACAATATTCAGGTACCCCTCAAGGATCTGGTCCTTGCTGAACCGCTTCTCCAGTTCCAGTGCGAGTTTGACCTCGCGCAGCTTGTCTCCCATGGTCTTCTGGCCGCTGAGCACCACATCCTCAGGGCGTCCCTCGGACAGACGCGATTCGTTGAGCACGTTGGTGACGTATTGCTGCGTCAGCGTGGAGGCACCTTGCCTGGTTCCCTTGGTCAGATTGGAGCTCAGCGCTCGGATAATGCCCTGCGCATCCACACCGGCATGGTCATAGAAACGGTTGTCTTCGATGGCGACAATTGCCTCGCGGATGAAGGGAGACATCTGATCAAGGGGAACTTTTACCCGGTTCTCAGCGTAAAACGTGGCGATGTGCTGGCCGTCCGCTGTGACCACGGTGCTGGAGAGCGACGGCGAATCGACGTTCAGCTGGCTTGGCAGGCTCTCGTAGAATCCGATCGACCCGCCCACAGTGGTGCTGGTGAAAGCAACAACGGGCACCACCAGGCCGGAGATCAGCACGCCGCAAAGAATGCTGATGAAGAAGTACCCGAAGACCCTGAGGAGGACCTTGCCGAGACCGAGCTTGGGACCCTTGTTCTGCGCCATTTTCGTGCCATTCCGTCGGGATGTCAGGCTGAAAAGTAGCTACAGAATACGTCCGGCAACGCGGTTGGGCCATGCTTGGGAGCCCAAATCAGGTCCCAAATCGGACTCAATCCAGCGGTAGTGTCACCCTCACGCTGGTGCCCCGCCCGACTGCAGAGTCGATGTCGACTGTCCCGCCGGCGTCGTGCACTGCGATGGACATCAGCAACAGCCCAAACCCGTGCCGCCGGCCACTGGGCGCGGCGTGGATTTCAAAACCGCTGCCGTCGTCCGTGATGGTGAGCTGGATGCCGTGGTAGACGGCGTTGAGGCGCACAGTGAGCTCGCTCGCGTTGGCGTAGTTGAGGGTGTTGCTGAAGGTCTCCTGCGCCACGTGATACAGAAGTGCGGCGGCTGAGGATGAGATTTCGATGCCGTGATGCGGGGTGTGCCATTGCACCTTCACTCCGTTGAGGCGGAGCGGTGCAGCGAGCCGGTCGATGCATCCTGCGACGCCCAATGCGTAGAAGTCCACGGGGTGCTGGTCCTGGATGATGCCCTTGATGGACACCACCTCGGTTAGTGCTGATGACTGCTCCATTGCGTCCCCCACATCGATGTCTTTCATACTTGAGATTCGTTGCCGAAACCCCTCGGTATTGGTGCTTCGACTGATTCCAGCGTGGCGCCGCTATATCAAGGAACCTTTTCGATTGGCTCAAGTTCGCATCAAGTTTGCGGGGGAGGCTTGCAGGGGCGGCCACCTTCGTGCGGGGGGACACAGCAGCGCCCGACGGCGGCGCTGATCGCGGTCCGCCCCGCCCAACGGACCTACCAGCGGCCGCCGCCACCGCCCGGGCCCTGTGCCTGGGTGTACTGACCAGCCGTTACGGTGCCCTGGTCTTCGGCTCCGTCGATGGATCCCGTGGTCAATCCGGCCTTCGCATCGGCACTGCCACCCGTATATACCGTGTACGTTTCGCCATCGGTGATGGCAGAGGAGGAGTACACCAGTGACGCGATGGTCTTGGTGGTGACGAAAGTGGCGACTACGGCACCGGAGGAATCAACGATGTGCACCGGAGTGCCTGCCGATACCGAGGAGTTGAAGGTCAGTTGCACGCCCGACTGCGTGGACGAGGTCCCCGGAGTGACGGCCATGCCCGCGCTGCCTGCTGCGGCCACGGTTCCGCCGCTGACTACCAGCTCGCCGTTCACGTCCAAGGCGCCGTTGCCGTCGTTGGTGGGGCCATTGACCACCACCGTTCCGCCCGAAATGGTTGCACTGCCGTTGGAGTCCAAACCATCGCCCTCGGAATTGATGGTCAGCGTTCCACCGGACACGTCCACTGTGTAGTCACCCGCCGCCATCTCGCCGCCGCCCATGGGACCGCCGCCACCAGCCGCGGCGCCGCCATCGGTACTGGTGGACGAACCGCCCGAGGCGTTCACGCCGTCGTCGTTCGCTGTGACGGTGACGTCGCCGCCGGTGATGGAAATGTGCTGCGCCTCCAAGCCTTCCTCGGATTCGGCCACGGTGACGGTACCGCCGGAAACGGTCAGGGTGTTGAAGGCCTTCACACCGTCGTCGCCTGCGTTGACGGTCAAGGAACCACCGCTCACCAGCAGCCAACCGCGGCCTTCGTCCGTGTCGTTGTCCGCCTTGACCCCGTCCCCGCCCGCGGTCACCTGATAGGCGCCGTCAAGCAGGACCGTGTAGTCCTTGCCGCGGATTCCGTCGTCCACGGCGTCAACAGTGACTTTCCCGGCGGCCAGCACCAAGCCGTCCTTGGAAACGATGCCGTCGTTGGACTGCCCGTTGACGGTGAGGGATCCTGTGCCAGCAATGGTCAGGTCGGCCGTGGAATAGAGCGCCGCGTTGGGGGCGTCTTCGCCCTGGTCGGCGTAGGTGGTGGCATCGGTCAACGTGTTGGTGCTGCCGTCTTCCAAGTACACGATTGCTTCGTCCGCGCTCTGCACCACAAAAGGCGAACCTGCGGAGTTGCCCAGTTCCACGCCGTCCAGAATGATCCGCACCGTATCTTCCTCTCCCGCGGCCACCACGATGTGGCCGTCGCTGAGCGAGCCGCTGAGGCGGTAGGTTCCGGCCGCGCTGATGGTCACGATGTTGCCCTCCACCGCCACGCCGGTGGAGGACGACGACGTCACTTTGCTGCCGCCGTCGGCCAGGCTGATGGCCACTTCCGTTGCGGCGTCCCACGTGAGGTCGTCGCTGTCGTAGTGGGTGTCCTCCTCGATGGTGGCTGCGGTGACTGCCTGCTGGGTGGTGGTTGTCGTGGTGGACGTGCCTGTGATGCCGGTGGACGTCGAGTTGGTGGCGGCCGTGGAGCAGCCGGCCAACGATATGGCCAAGGCGACTGCGGCAACGGAAAGGGACGTGCGGAAGGAGCGCATAGTGGGATTCCTAAGTCTGTGGAGGGAAAGTCAGTGGAGGGGGCGCAGGGGCATCCGGCGCCGGAGGGTTTGGTTCCAGCGGTTGGCCGGCAGCTCGGGATGGAGTGCAGCCATGCCGGTGGCGAACTTCGAGATGCGGCACGGCCGGACGCCGTGTGCCCACAAGTGCCGGTCCAAAGGGCCAGGGGCGGAGCCGGACTTCGTCTCCACCACTACGGCGTCGTCCAACATCCATGGGTGGCCGTCGGGGCTTTGCCAGGTGACGTCGGTATCGATGGTCGCGCGGCTTCCTGATTCGGGAAGGAACAAGGTGGTGCGGTCGTATCGCGTGGACAGGACTGGCTCCAGCGGTCCGAACCTGACATTGCCAATCGTGGCTGCCAAGGTTTCATTGACGTAGGCCAGGCCTTCCTCGGTCAACCGGTCCCGGTCGGACAACTCATAGGGGATCCGTTCCTTGACCGTTGCCTCCCTGGCGCCTTCGGTCTTGACCTCCAGGAAGCTGACGGCGCTGTCCACATAGGTCCGCGTTCGGATCTTGAACCGCCGGCGGCGTCCATGGGCGGCCAGCATGTAGCTGTCCAACCCGGGGGTGTCGAAGTACACGGAGTCGTAGTCGAAGGTCCGCTTCCCGTCCATTTCCAGGACGCGGGCTTCAGTGCTGAACGTGCTGAGGATCTTGCGGGCAGTCGCCGACGGAACCAGATACTTTCGGTCGACCCGGGTCAGCAGCGCGGCTTCCGTGGTGAGTTCTTCAAGTCCGACGGCGGGCAGGTCGCCCAGCTGCGGCATGATCGGTTGGGCGTCGACGCGGCTCACGCTACACCTGCCGAGGTGGGCACGGACGGCTGGGCGTGCGTTGCCTGCTCCTGCGTGGACTGTGCCGGCAGTTCCTGGGGTGCAGGGGAGAGTGCGCCTGCGGGCTGGTTGAAGCCAAGCTCTGCGTGTCGCGGCTGCTGCTGCGCGCGGACAGCGTACCGGACGTCCACGATCGTCTTGTCGTTGACCATGTCCAGCTCCTGGATGGTGGCCGAGTGGACCGTACCGTTGAGGACTTCCTCCAGCCGGGCGTAAAGCTCTGGTTCGTTGTTGATGGCACGGTCCAGGACCACGGTCTGGTGGCGGTAGGCAGGGAGGACCCGTGGGTTATCGCCGACGAACATCACCAAGAGGACCAGCGCCATGAGGGCCAGGGTCAGCCAGAGCGGCTCCACCCCGATGCCGGCGATCAAGCCCAGTGCCAAGGCCGAGAAGTAGTAGGCCACCTCGTGCTGGGCGAGTTCCGTGGAACGGAGCCGGATGATGGAGAGAACACCGAACAAGCCAAGTCCCAAGCCAACCCCTGCGGCCGAACCCGACAACGCCGTTGCCACTGCCAGGACGCCGACGTTCATGCCGAGGTAGGAAACTACCAGGTCACGACGCCTGTGCCGGCGGAGGTAGAGGGCGAGCGTCAAAATAGTGATGGCGGCCAGGTCTGCCGCGATGAGGATGATGGTGTTCATCAGTTACTCCGGAATCTCTTGGGGGATTGGTTTCCACTTTTCCCGGTCATGCTGTGCTGAAACTGTGCCGGGACCAAGGCTGGGATATGTGTTTCAGGGGCGGCTGGTTCCGGCTGAACAGCCGGTGCCGTTACGGAGGCGCGGGACTTGCGGACGAACAGGAAGCGCTGCTGCACGGCATAACTGACACCCAGCAGCGCGGCCTCCGTGAGGATCTTGGCGGGCAGGTCCGGAACCGAGATGGAGGTGAGGGCCCAGATGGCGGTGTAGTTGGCGGCCAGCAGGACAATCACCAAGGCCACATAGCCCGTAGCCGCGGCGCGGAGCGAGGTGTCCTTGCCGTGCTCAAACACCACCCGGCGGTTGACCATGAAATTCACCGAGGCACTGACCAGTCGGGCTCCCACCACCGCCACCAGGAGCGAATCCGTGAAGGCACTGAGGATGACGAACATTGCCAGGTCCACCGCGAACGCAGACAGCGACGAGCCGAGGAACTTCAGCAACGGCGCATAGATCCTGATCGAGTCAGCCACAGGCCTGAAGTGCGATCCCGAGTTGTGGTCCAGATAGACCGTGGCTATTTCCACGCTGTCGATGCCGTAGCCGGCCTGTTGAGCCTCGAGCAGCAGATTGAGTTCGTACTCGTACCGCTGGCCGCGGACCGAGACAAGCCACGGGAGCATGTCAGCCCGGTAGCCCCGGAGCCCGGTTTGCGTATCTGTGATCCGTTGACCCGTCGCGAGCCTGAACAGCCCCCGGGTCACTGTGTTGCCAAACTTGCTGCGGGCCGGCACATCACCGCTGAAGTTCCGGCAGCCAAGGACCATCGATGCCGTGACGTGGCGGACACGGTCGGCAACGGCCAGGATATCGGCCACCCCGTGTTGTCCGTCGCTGTCGGCACATACAACGTCGTGGCCCGGGAAGCGCTCCGCGATGAAAGCGAAACCGCTCTTGAGCGCATGGCCCTTGCCGCCGTTCACGGCGTAACTGAGCACATGGCACCCCAGCCGGGCGGCGGCGTCGAACGTGTCCTGGAAGTCCTGTCCGGAGCCATCGTCCACCACCACGATGGTCAGCCACGGGTCCGCTTCCTGGAGCTTTTGGACGAGGTTGATGAGCTGGTGGTCCGGTTCGTAGGCCGGTATCAGGATGATCATGACTGGGCGATGTAGAGGATGTCGGAGGTGCCGCGCTCTTTGTTCTCACCGAGCGGGTTGTTCACCAGCGAGCCGTTGAAGTACATGGTGGAGGAGCCGCCGCCGTCGATGTTGTACGCGGTGGTGGCGCCCAGGTCCTTCATGATCTGTGCGAGGCCGGTCATGGTGACACCGGCGGAGTAGCCCGGGCTGCGGCCATCGACCACCACGAACACCAGGTGGTTGTCGTCGATGACGCCCACGGCGGTGCGTGGCTGCTCGCCCTGGATGGAGTGGTTGCCGAAGTTGGTATCCACCTCCACGTCCTCGATGCCAGAAGAGATCTCGCCGTTGTCCAGCAGCGACGGCCCGAAGGAGAGCGTGTTCCAGACCCCGTCGGCTATGAGTTGCTCGGCAGTGGTGGTGGTTTCGTCGTACACCTTGACGGTGCCGTCCTTGTAGAACGCGAGCCCCTGTCGGGCACCTTCGTCCCGATACACCACGCCGTTGCGGATCACGATGCCCGTGTCCCGGAAGCCGTAGTAGTCGCCGTTGATGGCGAAGACAGCGTTGTGGTCTTCGGCGATCGCAGAGGTGTTCTCCGTGATGTTTTCGCCGTAGGTATCCTCAGCGAACGCCGACTTCAGCGTGGTGGCGTCATCAAGCACGACGTCGGCAACGTAGTAAGTGACGGTGTCGTCGCCGCTGCCGGTGGTCACCGTGGAAACGGTGACGCCCGTATCGCCGGAGGTGTAGGAGGTATCCGTGACAACGGCGCTCGCGGACGCGTCAGGGGACGTCTCATCGGTCGAGCTGTTTGTCGTAGTGCCGGCCTGGCTGGCTTCGTATTCGGAGACGTTGGTGATCTGTGCGTGCGGAATAACAAAACGGTCGAGGGCCCAGGCTGCGGCACCCCCGGCAGAGAGAGTGACCGCCAGGACGGCGGAGACGACGACGCGCCGGGTCCGGCCGCCCTTACGGTTTTCAGTCTGTGGAGGAGTCATTCCTCATTTGTACGGAGCAAGGCTACGCCGGAGGTTTGCCCAACATAAGCGTGGGCTGTGAAAGGTTCAGGGCGGCGGGAAGTTCAGTAGTGGCGGCGGTCAGCCTCCCGGGCTGCTTCCTCGATACGGTAGCGATGGGCTGCCCATTCTTCGGAGTTACGGCCCGGGATGTTCGGATCCCCCGGCCTTTGCCCAATGCCGCCGTCGATGAGCTCGCGGATGATGTCTGCATGTCCTGCATGGCGGGCTGTCTCGACGCACATGTGAACCAGGATTTGGTGGAGCGTCACGTCCTTCTTCTCTTCCGACCACCACGGCACCACACCTGGCGCATCCAGGGGGAGGGACTCGATGGTCTCATCGCTGTGCTTGGCCGAGAAATGGTGCAGCTCCAGGATTTGCTCACGCGTCTCGGTGACGGGTACCCACATATCGGAATCCGGTTCGGCGTCATCGGCCAGCCAGGGCATGTCCCTGCCGCTTGGCCGCCCGAAGGTCACCCCGAAATAGTCCAACTCCACGCTGGCCACATGCTTCACAAGGCCCAGCAGGTTGGTGCCCGTGGGCGTCATGGGCCTGCGGGCGTCATACTCGCCAAGGCCGTCCAGTTTTCCGAGCAGGTCCGCCCTGCGGAGCCGCAAATAACCGAGCAACATCGCTTTGTCATCCATGGGGAGCACTCTACCCAAGGGGTCCGACAGAAATGGGACCCGACGTTCAGATGCGCGGGCAAGGTACTGCTTTATTCCTCCCTTCCACCTCGCGTTGACTACAACGCAAGCCAGTGGAGGGCACCGGCCAAAAGACGCCGGACCATGCCCATCCACGAGTGTTAGGAGCAACTCCTTGTCACTTCAATTCCCTCGCAGGACCCTTCTCCAGGGCGCCGGTGCCCTGTCTTTGGCAGCAGTGGTCAGCTCGATGTTTGCCCGGAATGCATGGGCCGAAACAGCACCGGATGCCGCGCAATTCGCAGCGCTGCGAACCCGCTGGGTGGACCAGATTACCGGGCGAAATGTCATCCAGGCCGGCGATCCGGACTTCGCCAAAGCGATCACGGCCCTGAACAGCAAAGCAGCTGACTCCTTGGCGAAGCTCAACCGTTCGCCCGGCCGGACGTCGGTCTTCACGGATCTGTCCTTCGCCAAGGACGCGGAAATGGTCACCACGTACACCCGCCTCTCCCAACTCGCCACGGCTTGGGCGACACCCACCGCGGCGGTGTTTGGGGATGCCTCGGTGCTGGCAGACATCAAAGTGGGACTCGCTGACGCCAATACGCTCTGCTACAACGACGCCAAGGAAGAAGTTGGCAACTGGTGGTCGTGGGAGATCGGTGTGCCCCGGGCCTTGGCCGACACCATGGTGCTGCTTCACGCCGAGCTCTCCGCCGCGGAGATCCAGGCCTACTCCGCCGCGATCGACCACTTTGTCCCCGACCCGTGGCTGCAGTTCCCGCCCAAGCGCGGCAAGATCACCTCAGTGGGAGCGAACCGCGTGGACCTGTGCCAGGGAATCATCATCCGGTCCTTGGCCGGGGAGGACACGCCCAAGCTCCAGCACGCCATCGCCGGCCTTAGCCAGGTGTGGCAGTACGTCACCAGCGGCGATGGAATCTTCCGGGACGGCTCCTTCATCCAGCACAGCACTACGCCTTACACGGGCTCCTACGGTGTAGTGCTGCTGAACGGACTGTCCAAACTCTTCGCACTGCTTGGCGGCACTGGCTTCGAGGTCTCCGACCCATCGCGCAGCATCTTCTTCGACGCCGTCGAGGGATCGTTCGCGCCGCTCATCATCAACGGAGCCATGGCCGATTCCGTTCGTGGCAGGAGTATCAGCCGCGAAGCGAACACGGGATACGACCTTGCCGCGACCAGCATCGAAGCCATCCTGCTCCTGGCCCGTGCCATGGACGGCGCGACGGCAAGCAGGTGGCGGGGGCTCTGCGCCGGCTGGATCACGCGCAACACTTATCGCCCCATCCTGACCGGGGCGAGCGTGCCCCGGACGGCCCTGGTCAAAGAGCTGCTGGCGGCCGGCGTCGCGCCTGTGCCTGAATCCCCGGGACACCGGCTCTTCCCGGCCATGGACCGCACCATCCACCGGGGGACCGGCTGGGCTTTGTCGTTGTCCATGGCCAGTAACCGCATCGCCTGGTACGAATGCGGCAACGGGGAGAACAACCGCGGGTATCACACCGGTTCCGGCATGACCTTCTTCCACACCGCGGACCTGGGCCAGTACGACGACGCCTTCTGGGCCACCGCCAACTACAACCGCCTTCCCGGCACCACTGTGGACACCACCCCGTTGCCGGACAAGGTGGAAGGTGAATGGGGTGCTGCCGTCCCGGCCAATGAGTGGACCGGTTCCGCCGCACTTGGTGAGGTGGCCGCCGTCGGACAGCACCTGGTGGGTCCCGGCCGCACAGGCCTGTCGGCCCGGAAGTCCTGGTTCGTCAGCGGCGACGTCGCCGTCTGCCTCGGCGCCGATATCACCACCGGTTCCGGAGCCAGGGTGGAAAGCATCGTTGACCACCGCAACCTCCACCAAGGCAACAATGCACTCACGACGGCGTCGGGCACCATTGCGGCAACGCCGGGCAACGCTGCTGTGCTGAGTGACGATCGCTGGGTCCACCTGGAAGGTTTCGGCGGCTATGCCGTGCTCGATTCCTCGCAGCTGACCGTGCTCCGGGAAGGCCGTTCCGGAAGCTGGTCGGGAGTGAACATCAACGGCAGCACCACCGTGCAGCAGCGGAATTACGCAACCATCTACGTCGATCACGGTGCGGGTGCTGCACCAAAGAGCTACGCCTACCTGGTGGCCCCGGGGGCGTCGGCGAAGGAGTGCGGCAAGCTGGCGAAAGGGAACAAGCACGTGGTGATCCGCAACGACGCCACGGCACAGTCGGTGGAATTCACAGCCGAGAAGACCACTGCAGCGACGTTCTGGAAGCCCGGAACGGCAGGCGACCTTGGCGCCTCCGGCCCGGCATGCGTGGTGTTTTCCCGGCACGGCAACGTCCTGAGCCTGGCTGTCAGCGAGCCAACGCAAAAGGCGGCCAGCCTCACGCTCACCCTGCCGGAAGGCACGTGGTCAAGCGTGCTGGAAGGCGCGGGCACGCTGGGGACGGACACTGCGGGCAAGACGACCCTGACGCTGGACACCACCGGGCTCAGCGGGCAGGCACGGGTAGTGAAGCTCCGCCGCTAGAAACCTTGTTGCGGGGCCTGTTCTGCGAGCTATTTGGCCCTGAAAAGGATGCAGAGCAGGCCCCGCAACGAACTAGAGATGACTAACGAGCTTGGCCCCGCAGGAATCACGAACCACGATCCTTGGCCGCAAACGGATCTGGTACAGCGGGCAAGCGTCGCCCTCGGTCAACCGGCGCAACAGGACATCGGCCGCCATCACGCCGAGCCGATGCTTGGCAGGGGACACCGCAGTGAGGGGAATCTGCGCGAGATCAGCCATTTCATCGTCATAGGAAACCAACGCAAGGTCCTCCGGTACGCGGATCCCGTGCCTCCCCGCGGCTCCTTCCAACAGGGCAGCTTCCCGGTCGCCGAACACCAAAGCCGCCGTTGCACCGCTGCCTGCAAGAAGCCGGAACATGTGCTCGGCCTGATCCGCCTCCCATTCCGGCTTGGTGGCGCTGAACGCCATGTCGTAGTGCCCGGTTGTGTCCAGTCCCAACGCTTCGACGGCGGCCGCATACCCTGCGATCACCGCGGCCTGGGTTGGGTTGCTGCTGCGCGCGGCCTCGTTCGCCCGCGTGAGCAGCCCAATCTTTCGGTGACCCAAGCGATGGAGGTGCATCACGGCGTCGTACGCTCCGCCCTGGTGATCCGAGCAGACGTGTTCGGTCCGGTCTCCCGGCCCCAAATCGTCCAGGCTCCGCTCCAGCAATACCACCGGGACCGGCAGGGCCATGAGCTCGGCCACCCGCTGTTGGGGATTGTCCAGGCCGGTCAGCGTAGGCACCAGGATGAGCCCATCTACGCCGGCGTCCAGGAGGAAGTCGATGCTGGCGTTCTCCCGGGTGAAGTCGTAGTGGTAGGTGGAAAGCTGCAGGCTCGCGCCGCGGGAGGACAGGTGTTCCTCGATGCCTTGCAGCACCTGCGGGTAGTAAAGCTGGGTGTCCGGCAGGAGGACACCAATCACGTATCGGGAACGCTTTTGCGAGCGCTGCGGTGCGGCGACGAAACTTCCGGCACCCTGCCGCCGGACCACCAGCCCTTTGTCCACCAGGTCCTCGAACGCCCGGCGCACAGTAGTCAGCGACAGCCCGGTGTCCAGTGACAGTTGCTGCTCGGTGGGCAACTTGGTTCCGACAGCCCACGTCCCTGCCAGGATGCCACGCCGCAGGTTGTCGCTGAGGTTCTGGAACTTCAGGTTCTGCTTTGCCGTGTCGCGGACGGTCGCGGAGGCGGGTTCAGCCTGGACGGGCTCGAGGTTCTTCCTTGGCATGATCAAACTCCACCTGTGAACGGACGATTCCTCCCATCTTGCCCCACTGTTTAGGGAGTATTTAGATACTAATTTTGGCGATCTGCAAGGTACTGGGGAATGCTCATTGATTCCTCGCCTCGAGGCTGCGTAGCAATATAGGGTGTCCAACGAAAAGCCGAACATCATCTTCATCCTCAGCGACGACCAAGGTGCCTGGGCGCTGGGTTGCGCCGGAAACTCCGAGATCCACACTCCCAACCTGGATGCCCTCGCCGCCCGCGGGACGCGTTTGGAGAACTTCTTCTGCGTTTCGCCTGTCTGTTCTCCGGCCCGCGCCAGCCTCATGACCGGTGATATCCCTTCACGCCACGGCGTCCACGATTATTTGGCGGGCGTCGAAACGGGTCCCGAAGCAGTCGATTACCTGCGGGGGCAGCCCCTTTTCACGGATGCCCTGGCGGACGCCGGCTACACCTTGGGGCTCTCCGGAAAATGGCACCTGGGCGCCAACGATATGCCGAGGAAAGGCTTCAGCCACTGGTTCGCTTTGGAGGGTGGCGGCAGCCCTTATGACCGGTCAGTGATGTACAGGTTCGACGGCGGCACCAGCCACCGGGAGTCCGTCACCGAATACTTGACGGACGCGATTACCCGCGACGCACTGGACTTCCTTGACGAAGCCTCGAGGGAGCCCGGGCCCTTCTTCCTCGCCCTCAACTACACCGCACCCCACAAACCCTGGAAGGACCAGCACCCGCCCGAATTCGAGGAGCTCTACAGCGACTGCCGGTTCACCAGCTGTCCCCAGGAACCCCTCCACCCGTGGACGCCCACCGTGGATGGGGTACCGATCGGCGGCGAGCCGGACGTCCGCACCGCCTTGGTGGGCTACTTCGCGGCGGTGAGCGCCATGGACGCCGGGATCGGAGAGGTCCTGCGCCGGTTGGAAGGACTGGGCGTCCTGGACAACACCCTTGTCATCTTCAGTAGCGACAACGGCTTCAACTGCGGCCACCATGGCATCTGGGGAAAGGGCAACGGGACCTTCCCGCAGAACGTCTACGACTCCTCCGTTAAAGTCCCCGCGATCTTCGCGCTTCCGGGGCGGATCCAGGAAGGAGTTGTCCTCCCGGAGCTGCTGTCCGCCTACGACGTAGCGGCCACGGTTCTGGAACTCGCGGGACTGGACGTCCGGCCTTTCGAACGCGGTCCCGGGCAGTCTTTCGCGGAGCTGTTGCGCGGGCTGACGGACCCTGCAGTGGCTGGGCGCGATGAGAACCCCGACGGCGGCGGGCGGCCCGCCGCTGCCGGGGACCGCGCCGTCGTGGTCTTTGACGAATACGGCCCGGTCCGGATGATCCGCAGTGCGGAGTGGAAGTATGTGCACCGGTACCCGCATGGCCCCCACGAACTGTACGACCTTGCGGCTGATCCGGATGAACGGGAAAACCTTGTGGATGAACCGGCGCACGCCGGGCGTGTGGCCGGGATGAGGGCCCAACTCCAGGAGTGGTTCCAGCGCCATGCGGGCCCCGGGCTGGATGGAAGCTGGCTTCCGGTGGCCGGGGCAGGCCAGACTGCGTCCGTGCTGGAGGATCCCTTGGGGGCCTTTACGCCACCTAACTGGGACGGCACGGCCGCAGCCGGCAGCACCGGCTAGGGAACTTCGCTCAGGATCCTCTTGGCATTCGTGGCGTCGCCGGACTCATTGATGACCAAGGGGGTACCGGACTCGGCGGCCGCGTAGGACGCCAGGACCACCTCCACGATGTGGCGGGCGTGTTCGACGCTGACTTTCGGTGTTCCGCCGTCGAGCACTCTGATGAAGTCTTGCAACTGCAGGAAGAAGCCCTCCTGGATATCCTGCGGCCGCGGTTCCCACACGGTGCGGGTGGTGCCGTTGCTGCGGACCAACGTTCCGCTGTGCGGGCTGCAGGAAATTGTGCCGTGCTCGCACACGATGAGGACCTCATCCATTCGCTGGGTGGCGTCGGAAACAACCACGACGTTGACATGGACACCATTGCGGAGCGTCAGGGAGATGGCGCCGTCCGTTTCCACCGGAACACCGAAGCGTTTGAGAGTGGAGGCATTGAGGGATTCGACAGGTGCCCCACCGAACCAGATGGAACGGTCAAGGCAATGGCCGCCGATGTTCATCAGCGCCCCGCCGCCGGCCATGGCCTCGCTGAAGAACCATTCCGGACGGGTGCCGGGGCGGTAGTCGGTGGTCCTGTAGTCGCGGATCATCCGGACCTGGCCCAGTTCGCCCCCGGCCAGCACGTCCTCGGCCGCCAGCTTCTCCGGCAGGAAATGCTGGATCTGTCCGATGACCAAGGACACTCCGGCGTCGCGGCAGGCCTGGATCATGCGATCGCAGTCGGTCACGGTGGTGGCCATGGGTTTTTCCACCAGGACGTGCAATCCGTGTTCGGCTGCGGCCAGCACCATGTCCAAATGCAGCGCATGCGGGGTATTGATGATCACTGCGTCCAGTCCAGCCTCGCCGAACATCGCCACATAGTCGGTATAGACCTGGGCGCCCCACGGTGATGCAACTCTTTCCGCCGGTTCCCTTTGAAGGTCGCAGACTGCAGCCAGTTGGACGTTGCTGATCCGTCCAGCGGATTCGGCGTGGAAGTGTGCCACGGCACCGGCGCCAATGATTCCCAGTCGTATCAATTTCCCTCTTTAGCTCGGAGCCGAAGCGCGGACACTGCCTGCCCGCGCTGATCACCTTGATTGTTGGGGAGCGCCAAAGGAGGAATAAATGCCTAATCGGAGTGAACTGCAGGCCCCGGTTCGGTCAGTTCGCGCCGGGATCCGTAACCGGTGCCGACTCATTCAAAAGTACTCATTGAATCCTGCTTTCACTGACTGTGAGAGTCGTCTCACTGAACCGCATCCGGCCGGTTCCCCCTCACTTGAAAGGTGATTCCCATGGGCAAAACAGCCCGTCATCTTCGCCCGCTGGCCGCCCTGTTGGGTGCAGCACTCGCCCTGTCCACCACAGCATGCGGTGGAGCCACAGATGCCTCCACCGCGGCCGAGGCCGTGGACATCTCCGGCTCCATTTCGGGCCAAACCATCAACTACTGGTCCATGTGGAAAGACGGTGAGCCCCAGCAGAAGGTCATCGCCGCCGCCATCGCCGATTTCGAAAAGGAAACCGGAGCCACAGTCAGTGTCCAGTGGCAGGGCCGCAGCAACACCGAGAAGCTCGTCCCTGCGCTGAACACCAACAACGTCCCGGACCTGGTGGACGGAACGTTCGCAAAGCTAGCGCCCGTGATTGGCGAAACCGGCCAGGCGAGCCCGCTCACGTCGGTCTACTCCTACGAGGTGGACGGCAAAACGGTCAGTTCGGTGATCCCGGAGAAGTTCACCAGCAATGGCGTGTTCAAGGGAGAAGCCGGACAGCCGTGGATGGTTCCCTACAGCGTCAGCTCGGATGGCATCTGGTTTGATGCCGCAAAGCACCCGGAGCTCAAAGCCAAGCCGCCGGCTACCTGGGATGAATTCATTGCGGTCCTGGACAAGCTGAAGGCTGGAGGAACGGCTCCCATCGCGGCGGACGGCGACGTTGCGGGCTACAACTCCACCTGGTTCGTGACGGCGCTGCTCCGGCTCAAGGGTGCAGGCAGTTTCAAGGCACTTGTTGAGGACAAGTCCGGTGAAGGCTGGGACGACCCCTCAGTGCTCGAAGCAGCCCGGAAGGTTGAAACCCTCGTCAACGGCGGGTACCTCAACAGTGGCTACAACGCGAGCAAGTTCCCGGCGCAGCAGCAACTTTGGGCAAACGGCGACGCGGCCCTGATCCTCAACGGCTCCTGGACGCCTACCGAAACCGGTTCTTACGCCGCCCCGGGATTCGAATACTCTTCCTTCCAGTTCCCGGCCATCGACGACAAGCCGGCCAGCGCCCGTGTGGACTTCATCGGCTTCGCAGTACCGGCAAAGTCCAAGAATCAGGTCCCCGCACAGCGCCTCGCAGCATTCATGCTGGGCGCCAAGTACCAGAACGCCCTCGGAACGGAAGCCAAAGTGCTTCCGGTGAGGTCGGACGCTCCCGTGGACCCCGCCGTCGCAAGCGTCAAAGCCGCCATTGACGCGGCTCCGGCGACGCACCTGCAAAACGACGGTGTGACTTTCCCCGGCTTCATGGAGAAGGTCTTCTTCCCCAAGGATGACGAGCTGTTCCTCGGGAAGACCTCCGCCGATGACTTCATCTCGAAAATGAAGGCCGCCCAGATCCAGTACTGGAAGGACAACAGCTGATGACCCTGCACCTGACGGAGCCAAGGACAGGCGGTGCGCCCGCCCAAAGTCCGGAGTCCCGGAAGCCGGCGCCCCGTAAGCCGCGGCGCGGCAGCCGTCCCGGAGGGAGCTCCATTGATGTGCAGCGCAAGAAGCTGCTGATTCCGTTCGTCGGTCCGGCTTTCGTTCTGTACACGGTCCTCTTCATCGTTCCGGCACTGGGGGCCGTCTGGATCAGCCTGCACAAATGGGCGGGCTCGGGCCCCATGAAGTTCGTTGGGCTGGACAACTACGGCAGGATCTTCCGGGACCAACTCTTCCTTTCCTCATTCGGCAATACCCTGCTTCTGCTCTTCGTGGTGGGGACCGCGATCTTCGTCCTGGCATTCGCGTTGACGCTGGTGCTCAGGGATATGGCCGGGAAGAAGATTGCCCGCAACGTCATCTTCTTCCCGCACCTCATCAATGCGCTGGTATTCGGTGTCCTCGCCGGCTTCATCTTCAACCCCGGAGGAATGGTCAACAGCCTCCTGGCGCCCCTCGGAGTGACCGACCCGCCCAAGTGGCTGGCTCAGGACAACATTTTCCCGCTCATCATGGTCACGCTTGTTTGCACCACCACTGGTTACTTCACCACCATCCTGATGGCCGGCGTCGACCGTATTCCGCCCTACTACTACGAAGACTGTGCCTTGGCCGGAGCGTCTGCCTTCCAGCGCCTGCGGTACGTGATCCTGCCGCTGACGTGGGATGTTTTCGGGACCTGCGCCGTGTTGTGGACCATCTCGTCGGTGAAAATCTTCGAGATCGTCTGGGTCTTCGGTGGCAGCTCAGGGGCCGGCGTGCCGCCAACGCAGAGCTGGACCGCTGCCGTGTACACCTACGTCAATGCCTTCTCCGGACAGTCAACGCCCGCCTATGGGGCCGCGACAGCGTCCGCTGTGTTGTCCCTGGCCCTGATCTCCGTCCTGGTTGTCCTGCTGCGCCGCGCCATGCGTCGCGACGCCGTCGAGTTCTAAAGGAAATGTCATGAGCGAATACAAACTGCAGGGATCCATCACCGCCCCACGCAGACGCGGAAGGCGCGGCGTCAGCCCGGCACTGCGTGGTGAGCGCAGCGTCGTCCGGGGGATCGGGGTTGCGCTGCTGTGGCTGGTTGTCGCGATCAGCATCGCAGCCCTGGTGTGGATGGTTGCCCAGGCATTCCGGGATACCCGTGCCATTCTTGATGACCCCTGGGGCGTGCCATCGTCCCTGGACTTCGGCAACTTCGTCCGCGCCTGGACCGTGGGAGACTTCGCGGTGGCTACCTGGAACAGCCTGCTGACCACGGTGGTGTCCTCGGTCCTGACCGTAGCCATTGCCGCACCCTGCGCGTACTACCTGAGCCGCGTGGACAACAGGCTGACCCGTGGCCTGAGCCTGTATTTCATCCTGGGTCTGGGTATTCCCGCGCAGGTCATCCTGATTCCGCTGTTCGTGATGCTGAACAAGGTCTATCTAACGGACAGCATCATCGGGCTGAACCTCGTGTACATCGGCGTCTCCATGCCCTTCACGGTCTTCCTGCTGACCGCATTCTTCCGATCCCTCCCCTTGGAAATGGAAGAGGCAGCGGCACTGGACGGCACCACGGCATTCGGCACGTTCTGGCGCATCACGTTGCCCTTGGCGAAGGGAGGCATCCTGACCGCCTTTATCCTTCAGGTCATCTCGCACTGGAACGAAACCCTCCTGGCCCTGACCCTCCTGCAATCCACCGAGAAGTACACGCTGCCCGTCGCCCTGATTTCCTTCGTGCAGCAACAAACGTATTCGGGAGCTGACTGGGGCGGACTGTTCGCCGGGCTGGTGATCGTGGTCCTGCCGATGCTCATCATCTACGTATGGCTGGGCCGGCGTCTGACGGAGGGACTGACACTCGGGATGGGCAAGTAGCGCCCGACGGCGGTGCTACCGCGGGCTCTTGTCCTTGGCGGAGCGCAAGTGCCACAGTGAACCATGGCCACAGAAGACGATGTCAGGCGCATCTGCCTGGGCATGCCCGGTGTGAGTGAGCGTCCAAGCTGGGGGCAGCCCGCATGGTTCGCCAAGAGCCTCATGGCACGCATCTGGGAAGAAGGGGTGGGCACAGTGAAAACCGATGAACGCGAAGCGCTCGCAGCCATGAATCCGGATACCTTCTTCTGGACGCCGCACCACGATCGATCTCCGAAGTTGCTGCTGATCCGGCTGGAGAACATCGACGTCGAAGAGCTCGACGAACTGCTGCAGGAGTCCTACAGAATCGCCGGCGGCCCCGGCAAACCCAACTGAGTCGCAGTTAAGGCCGTTCTGAGCCCTCAAAACGGCCTTAACTGCGACTCAGTTGGGCGGGCGCGCGGGCTAGACTCGGCCGCATGGGGGAACACAAACTTGGGGAACACAGCACACCGAAGCCTGGCCGCAGAGTCTCTGCCGTCGTCGTGCCGTTGCTGGGGCTGATCGCGGTCATCGTGGGCGTGGTGCTCGCGTGGAGCAACCTGGAGACGAACGTCGGCTGGTTTGCCTATGCGCCGCTGAGCAATGAGGTGTTCGTGGGAGACAACGGCTCATTCATCAGCAAGGAAACGCAGCTCGGACTGGGCATCGCGGGCATTGGCCTGCTTCTTCTCGCGTTCTGGGCCGGGCTCGCCATGGGCCGCCGCCGCTGAGTTCGCTGACAAACGCGAAATCGCCGGAAAACTCCAGACGAACTGGCAGCTTTCCGGCGATCTCGGCGCAAGCGAGGAACGGACTAGGTGAGCTTCACCTGGCGGTTCATGTCCTTGTACAGCAGGTAACGGAACTCGCCCGGACCGCCGGCGTAGCAAGCCTGCGGGCAGAACGCGCGCAGCCACATGAAGTCGCCGGCCTCCACCTCAACCCAGTCGTTGTTGAGCAAGTACATGGCCTTGCCTTCCAGGACGTACAGGCCGTGCTCCATGACGTGGGTTTCCGGGAAGGGGATCACGCCGCCGGGCTGGAAAGTGACGATGTTGACCTGCATGTCGTGGGCGAGGTCGCTGGAGTCCGTGAAGCGCGTGGTCTTCCAGACGTCGTCCGTATCCGGCATGGAGGTGGGTTCCACGTCCTTCTCGTTGGTCACGAAGGACTTGGCCTCGAAACCTTCCAGGCGCTCGTAGGCCTTGCGGATCCAGTGGAAGGAAACGATGTCGTCGGAGACGTTCTCCAGGCCCCATTCCGAACCTGCAGCAAGGTAGGCGTAGCCGCCCTCTTCGAGGTGGTGCAGTTCGCCGTCGAGGGTCAGGTTGACCTGGCCCTTGGTAACGAAGATGACGCCTTCAACGCCGGCCTCGAACTCGGCCTTCGGAGCCCCGCCGCCCGGTGCGATCTCCACGATCAGCTGGGAGAACGTGGTGGCGAAGCCGGAGATCGGCCGCGCGATGATCCACGAGCGCGTGTTGGAGAAGCCCGGAAGGTTGCTGGTGACGATGTCCGTCATGACGCCCTTGGGGATCACCGTGTAAGCCTCGGTGACGATGGCCCGCTCGGTGGTCAGCTGGGTCTGCGGCGGCAGGCCGCCCTGCGGGTAGTAGTACTTGCCCATGCGAGATGCTCCTATCAGTGCGAAGTTGGTTGTGCGAGCCGCGGGTGCGCCAGTGCGGTCAGCTGTGAAAGTTCGACGCCGGCAAGCGCCATGACCTCGTCGGTCCCCACTGCGCCGCACTGGACGCCGCGGAGGACGAAGCCGGCGAGGGCGCGGGCCGTGGCGGGCTCGTCCATGACGCCGCCTTCGGTGCGCTCCACGTAATTGCGGAGGCGCAGGGCCGCTGCGGGCAGGCCTTCGCGGTAGAAAGCGTACGACGCCGAGAAGCGGCTGGGGAGCTGGGCGGCGTGGAGATCCCAGCCCTGGTAGTAGCCGTTTTCCAGGGAACGTCGGACCAGGCGGCCGTGCAGCTTCCAAGCATCCTCAACGCCGTCGCCGACGGGGATGATGTTGGTGGAACCGTCGGACAGGCGGATGCCCGTTCCGGCGACGGCGAGCTGCATGACTTCCTTGGCGAAGTCGGCCACCGGGTGCTCCATGGACTGGTATTCGGCGGAGATCCCCAGCGAGGCGCTGTAATCGTACGTCCCATAGTGCAGGGCACTGATACGGCCCGGAACGACGTGGGGGAGCTGGGCTACAGGGGAGGTTCCGTCCGCGCCGATGATGAGCTGCGGAGTTTCCACCTGCACCTCGAAGCGAAGCCGGCCAGCGGGAAGCCCGTGGACTTCCTCCAGCCGGGATACCGCGAAGTCCATGGCCTGGACCTGGGCCACCGTGGTGACCTTGGGAAGGGTGAGGATCAGCCCGTCCGGGAGTTCGCCGGCGGCGGCCAACGTGGAGACGAACAGGTCCAGGGTCTTCAGGCCGCGGGCCCGGGTGGGGGCTTCGAAGCACTTGAAGCGGATGCCGATGAACGGCGGAGCTGTCCCGGCCGCAACGGCAGCAGCAACAGCGTTGGCGGCAGCAACGGCGTCGGCGTCTTCTGCCTCGTCGCCGCGGTCGCCGTAGCCGTCTTCGAAGTCCAGACGGAGGTCTTCGATCGGCTCAGCAGAAAGCTTCGCCGCCACACGCTCTGCGACAGCGGCAGCCAGGTGAGACTCCTGGCCCAGCAACCGTCCCAGCTTCTCCAGGCCGCCGTGAGCGTCCGCCGTCGCGAGTGCCTGGGCGCCCCACTCTGCCACAAGCGAAGGCGTGAAGCGGTCGGCCGGGATGTAGACGGTGTGGATGGGCTGGCGTGAGCCGTCGTCACCGGGGTAGTTGCGGTCCAGCAGCTGGTCCGTCGCCTCAAGCTGCGACTCGATGTGGGCCAGATCAGAGGAAGAGAATGAGCCCATCTCAGCCCACCAGCTCGTACGCGGGAGTGGTGAGGAAGTCCGTGTAGTCGTCGGACAAACAGATGTCCTCGATCAGCTTGGATGCGGGCTCGTAGTAGGCCTTGAAGTTCTCGTCGCCGAATTCGATGCGCAGGCGCTCGGTTTCTTCTCCGAGGATGCGGGTGACGAGTTCGCGGGTCACGGTGTTGCCCGTGTCCGCGAGGACGGACTTGTTGCGGATTTGCTGCCAGACCTGCGAGCGGGAGATCTCAGCAGTTGCGGCGTCTTCCATGAGGTTGTGGATGGCAACTGCGCCGCTGCCGGAGATCCAGACGCCGGTGTAGGCGACGGCGACGTACAGGTTCAGGCGCAGGCCTGCCTCGGTGACGTGGCCTTCGGCGGAGGCGACGTCGATGAGCTGCTCAGCGGTGACGCTCACCTCGGGGCGCTGCTTGTCCAGCTGGTTGGGACGGTCGCCGAGGACGGAGTCGAAGACTTCGCGGCAGGTGGAAACCAGGTCCGGGTGTGCCACCCAGGAGCCGTCGAAGCCATCGTTCGCTTCGCGGGTCTTGTCGGCGCGGACCTTGTCGAAGGCTGCGGCGGTGACGTCGGGCTGCTTGCGGTTGGGGATGACGGCGGCCATGCCACCCATGGCGAAGGCGCCGCGGTGGTGGCAGGTCTTGACCAGGAGTTCGGTGTAGGCGCGCATGAACGGTGCCGTCATGGCCACGGTGGCGCGGTCCGGGAGGACGAACTCTTCGCCGGCATCACGGAAGTACTTGATGATGCTGAAGAGGTAGTCCCAGCGGCCGGCGTTCAGGCCCGATGCGTGGTCGCGCAGTTCGTAGAGGATCTCGTCCATCTCGAACGCTGCCGGGATGGTCTCGATGAGCACGGTGGCGCGGACGCTGCCCTGCGGGATGCCGAGGAAGTCCTGGGCGAAGACGAAGACGTCGTTCCAGAGGCGTGCCTCGAGGTGGCTCTCCATCTTGGGCAGGTAGTAGTACGGGCCGTGACCGTTGAGGAGGAGCTGCTTGGCGATGTGGAAGAAGTGCAGGCCGAAGTCCACCAGTGCACCTACGGTGGGTTCGCCGTCGATCAGCAGGTGGCGTTCTTCCATGTGCCAGCCACGCGGGCGGGCCACGACGACAGCCAGGGGAGCGTCGGTGCGGAGGCGGTATTCCTTGCCCTCGGGCGAGGTGTAGTTCAGGGTGCCCTGGGCGGCGTCGCGGAGGTTGAGGATGGCGTCGATGACGTTCGGCCACGTGGGCGTGCTGGCGTCTTCGAGGTCCGCGAGCCACACCTTGGCGCCGGAGTTCAGCGCGTTGATCGCCATTTTGGCCGGGGTGGCAGGGCCGGTCATTTCGACGCGGCGGTCCTGCAAAGCTGCCGGTGCCTCGGCGACTTTCCAGTCGCCGTCGCGGATGTCCTGGGTCTCGGGGAGGAAGTCCAGGCGGCTGGTGTCGGCAACCTTCTGGCGCTTGACGCCGCGTGCCTCGAGCAGCTCGTTGCGGGTGCCGGCGAAGCGCTTGTGCAGTTCCTCGATGAAGGCCAGTGCCTTGGGGGTGAGGATTTCCTCGGCGCGATCGATCGGCCGGGGATCAGTGACTGTGATAGCCATGTGGCGGTGTCCTTTTCTAGAGTGCGCTGGCGGCGTTGGCGTGCGCAGCATTGGCTACGGCGGTCGCTACATCGGCGGCAACATGGGGATCGAAGACGCTGGGGATAATGTAACTCGCGTTGAGCTCATCGTCAGCCACCCGGTTGGCAATTGCCTCGGCGGCGGCCACCAGCATGTTCGGCGTAATGTCCGATGCTCCGGCGTCCAGCAGGCCCCGGAAGAAGCCGGGGAAGGCCAGCACATTGTTGATCTGGTTCGGGAAGTCGCTGCGTCCGGTGGCAACCACGGCTGCGTGCTTGGAAGCGATGACCGGGTCGATTTCCGGTGTCGGGTTGGCCATGGCGAACACGATTGCGTCCTCGGCCATCGAAGCGACCTGCTCCTCGCCGATCACGTGCGGGGCGGAGACACCGATGAAGACGTCCGCTCCCTTGAGGGCGTCGTGCAGGGTGCCGGAGAAGCCTTCTTCGTTGGTGTTCGCGGCGATCCAGCTGCGGTGCTCGTCGCCGTATTCCTCACCGGAGTGGATGGCGCCGGAGCGGCCGGCGGCGATGATGTGCTGCGCGCCCTGGGCCTTGAGGAGCTGGATGATGGCGGAGCCGGCAGCGCCGACGCCCGAAACCACGATCTTGACCTCGGAGAGCTTCTTGTCCACAACGCGGAGGGCGTTGACCAGGGCAGCGAGCGTGACGATTGCCGTGCCGTGCTGGTCATCGTGGAAGACGGGGATGTCGAGCTCTTCGCGGAGGCGGTTCTCGATTTCGAAGCAGCGCGGTGCAGCGATGTCTTCGAGGTTGATGCCGCCGTAGACGGGGGCCATGGCCTTGGCGATCATGATGATTTCTTCGGTGTCCTGGGTGTCCAGGCAGACCGGCCAGGCGTCAACGTTGGCGAACTGCTTGAACAGCGCAGCCTTGCCTTCCATGACGGGCAGTGCCGCGGCGGGGCCGATGTTGCCCAGGCCCAGGACGGCCGAACCGTCGGTGAGGACGGCGATGGTGTTGCGCTTGACCGTCAGGTTGCGGGCAGCGGCCGGGTCTTCTGCGATGGCCATGCAAACACGGGCGACGCCGGGAGTGTAGGCACGCGAGAGGTCGTCGCGGTTGCGCAGGGCTACCTTGGGGACGACCTCGAGCTTGCCGCCGAGGTGCATGAGGAAGGTACGGTCCGAGACGTGCTGGACGGTGACGCCGTCGAGGGCGTTCAGGGCGTCCTTGACGCGGGCGGCGTGGTCGTCGTCGGTCGTGTTGCAGGTGACGTCAACAACGATCGTCTCGTGGTGGGATTCCGTGACGTCCAGCGCGGTGATTGCTGCACCGGCTGCGCCGACGGCTGCTGCCAATTCGCTGGTAGCGGTGAAGCTCGACGGTGCGGCGACGCGCAGGGTGATCGAGTTTCCGGGGCTCGGATTCGCCATTGAAATTCCTCCTGTTAGGCCCGTTCCCGGGCCGCCGTTCCAAACTGAATGTTTTCGTATTATGGATATTATTATCTACAAAGTGGAAACACAACCCCCTGCCCGGTCATCTTCCGTGTCATCGCGCAGCTTGCCGGCGTGCTGTATGTTGGGTGTTCTAAGCAATTCTTTTCACGATGCGGATAAGAGTTGTCGGAATCTGAGTCATTGGAGACAAGGGAATGGCTGAAAAAGCCTCCGGAGGCGTGCAGTCCGTTGAGCGCGTCTTTGAACTGCTGGAACTGATTACGGACGCAGGCGGCGACGTCACTTTGAGTGAGCTCTCGTCGTCCACTGACCTCCCCTTGCCCACCATCCATCGCTTGCTCCGCACGTTGGTATCGCTGGGCTACATCCGTCAGCTGCCCAACCGCCGCTACGCGCTGGGCCCCCGGCTGATCCGGCTCGGCGAAGGCGCCAGCAAGCAGCTCGGTGCCGTGGCCCGTCCGCAGTTGAAGACCCTGGTGGAACGCCTCGGCGAGACCTCCAACATGGCCGTCCTTGACTCCGACATGGTCATCTATGTCGCCCAGGTCCCGTCCATGCACTCCATGCGCATGTTCACCGAGGTGGGCCGCCGGGCCCACACGCACGATACCGGCGTGGGCAAAGCCATCCTCGCCCAGCTGGACGACGAGGTTGTGCGCGGCATCGTTGCCCGGACCGGCATGCCGACCCCCACGGCCAAGAGCATCGGTGACATCGACTCCCTGCTCGCGGACCTCAAGCTCATCCGCGAACGCGGCTACTCCATCGACGAGGAAGAGCAGGAGCTCGGCGTCCGCTGCTTCGCGATGGCTGTGCCCAACGCTCCCACGCCCACCGCGATCTCTGTCTCCGGGCCGATCACCCGCGTGGACCAGAGCTTCGCCGACCGCGCCGTGCCCATGCTGCGTGAAGCAGCCAGGGCGATCTCCGCGGAGCTCAACCAGAACTAACGTCCCGCCGAGTTGGCATTTGATGGCAATGTTTCCCAGGCAAAGTCATAGGGTCGTTGCAACGCTCTGATTGATGGAGCGTTTCATGGTCAAGTTGTTTCCTTCGGGTGCGCGTGCCGAGTTTGTTGATTTGGTGTGTGCGGGGGTCTCGGTTCTTGAGGCTTCCCGGCGTGTCGGGGCGGTGCACGCGACCGGGGGAAACTGGTGGGCTCAGTCTGGCCTGATGATGACGTTGAACCGTGGCGCTGTCGGGGGTCTTGCCGATCCTGCGCCTTCGGCAGAGGGACCTGGCCGGGCCTTGGGTCTGGGCGAGCGGGGGATGATCCAGATGGGTGTTCTGCTGGGGCTCAGTTACGCCAAGATCGGTGAATTGATTGGCCGGGATAAGTCCGTGGTCTGGCGGGAGGTGAAACGGCACAGAAGCGCGGACGGGAAGTATTACGCCTCGGTCGCCCACGCCAAAGCGCACCAGGACAGGCGCCGGCCCAAACCGTTCAAACTCGTCCAGGACGAGGACCTCTGCCGGCTGATCGGTGTGTGGATGGATGACGGGTGGAGCCCGAAATTGATCTCCTCAATGTTGGCGCACTACTTCGTCGACGATCAGACTATGCAGGTGAGCCACGAGACGATCTATCAAGCGCTGTATGTCCAAACCCGCGGGAACCTGCGGGCGGACCTGGCCGAAAAGCTCAGCCTGAAACGCAAGCAACGCGTTCCGCACACCAGTGACCGCCGTAAGAACAGCCCTTACGGTGAGGCATTCAAGATCAGCCAACGCCCGCCCGAGGTCCAAGACCGGGCAGTGCCTGGCCACTGGGAAGGGGACCTCATCATCGGGACCGACGGGACCGCGATCGGCACGTTGGTGGAACGCTCGACCCGGTTCACGATCCTGCTGCACCTGCCCGGGGACCACACCGCGGAGACCGTTGCCGCTGCGATGATCCGGGAGATGGCTTCCCTCCCGGATCACCTGCGACTCTCGATCACTTGGGACCGCGGAACCGAACTGGCCGACTACGCGAAGATCCAAACCGCACTCGAAACGACCCTGTATTTCTGCGACCCGCACTCACCCTGGCAACGCGGCACCAACGAGAACACCAACAGGCTCCTGAGGTTCTGGTTCGAGAAAGGCACCGACCTTTCAGTGCACACCCCCGAGGACCTCCGCCTGGTCGCAGCGAAACTCAACCGCCGACCCAGACCAACCCTGAACCTCGAAACACCAGCCAACCGACTAAACCAGCTGCTACAAGCGGCCTAACCCCCAGCGTTGCTCCCACCAGTTGACTTTGCCCCAAGAACATTGCCATCTTTTGTTATCTCGGGAGACCAAGTGTGGGCCTGCGCGAGGTGGGCTGCCCTCAAAGCCGAGTGCCGCCGTCGTACATTCCGTGCGGGGCGGCTACCGCGCGACGCGACAAAAGGCGGCAGTGTCCCCCAAGGAAAACACTGCCGCCTGTTATCTGCGGAAGGGTGCTAGTGCTCCGACGCGCTGGAGGTCTTGAGCGGGACTTCCTTGCCGTCGGCGTCGATCAGCTTGCCGTTCTCGAAGCGGTCGCCTTCGCTCAGGCACTTGATATCCTCTTCGCTGACGATCCTGTCAGTACCGGCGACGAATACGGACTGGTTGTCCGAGTTGCCGGCCTTGAAGTGGTTGAAGAGGATGTTCAACAGGATCGCCATGACGGCTGCCGAGCTGATGCCTGAATGGAAGATCGTGGCGAACCAGGACGGGAACTGGTCGTAGAACTTCGGGGCGGCGATGGGGATCATGCCGAAGCCGATCGAAGCAGCCACGATGATCAGGTTCATGTTGTTCTTGTACTCAACCTTGGCCAGGGTGCGGATACCACTGGCGGCAACCGTACCGAACAGCACGACGCCGGCGCCGCCCAGGACGGGCGTCGGAACCGCTGCGACAACCCGGCCCAGGATCGGCAGGAGGCCGAGGATGACCAGGATGAGACCGCCGGCGCTGACCACGAAGCGGCTCTTGATGCCCGTGATGGCCACCAGTCCCACGTTCTGGGCGAAGGCGCTCTGCGTGAAGGAGTTGAACAGCGGGGAGATGGCGCTGGAGAGCATGTCTGCGCGGAGGCCGTCGCCGATGCGGCGGGAGTCAACCTTGGTGTCCACGATTTCGCCCACTGCGATGATGTCCGCCGAGGTCTCCGTCAGGGTCACCAGGATGACGATGAGCATGGAGATGATCGCTGCGATTTCGAAGGTGGGAGCGCCGAAGGCGAACGGTGTGGGGAAAGCGACGATGTCGCCCTGGCCAACCTTGGAGAAGTCGGCCATGCCGGCCACCAACGCGATGATGGTGCCGATGACCATGGCCAGCAGGATCGAGAGCCGGGAGATGGCGGCGTTGCCCACCTTGCTCAGGAGCAGGACGACGCCCATGGTTGCAGCTGCGAGTCCGATGTTGGCCATGCTGCCGTAGTTGTCGGCCTTGGCGTTGCCGCCCATGGCCCAGTTAGCAGCGACCGGCATCAGCGTCAGGCCGATGGTGGTGATCACGGTTCCGGTAACAACCGGCGGGAAGAACTTGATGATCTTGGAGAACAGGGGAGTGATCGCCAGGCCAATCAGCGAGGCCACAATGACGGAGCCGAACACCGCCTGGATTCCACCGCCGCCCTGGACGATCGCCACCATGGTGGAAACGCCGGCGAAGGAGACGCCCTGGACCAGCGGCAGTTGCGAGCCGAACCACGGGATGCCCACCGTCTGAAGGATGGTAGCGAGCCCGCCCACAAACAAACAGGCGGCGATGAGGAGGCCGATGTCCTGGGAGTTCATGCCGGCCGCTGCGCCAATGATCAGCGGCGGGGCAATGATTCCGCCGTACATGGTGAGGACGTGCTGGAAGCCGTAGGCGAACGTGCTTCCGATGGAGAGGCGCTTGTCCTCGGGGCGTTCCGGCTGATGCTTCTGCGAAGAGGTGGTATTCGCAGGGCGGGACTTCTTTTTGATGTTCATGGCAGACTTTCTGGGTTCATGGCAGACGTCTTCGTCTGGCTAACTGTGTCTGGCTAACAAAATCTTTAGGTTTTTGGGGTCGGGTTTGTGTGCAGATCCAGCGTTGACGGGGCGCCGTTGTTCGGGACCTGCACACAAACCCGTTGGTGGTGCGGTTTAGTGCGGTTTCGGTGTGGGCTTAGCAGAAGCCGGCGATGCCGCTCCAGGCAACCGGTGCAGCGGGGATGTTCTCGCGCTGGACCGTGGCTTCGATGAGGCCGTACGGGCGGTCGGCCGCGAAGAAGACCTCGTTGGGGTTGTCCAGGCCGAACGGGCTCAGGTCAACCAGGAAGTGGTGCTTGTTGGGCATGGAGAACTTGATCTCGTCCACTTCGCTGTGTGCTTCCAGGACCTTCTTGCCCATGTCGAACAGCGTCTGCTGCAGGGCGTGGGAGTAGTTCTCGGTGAAGCCTTCAAGCAGGAGTGCCTTGATGTCCTCGTAGCTCTTGTTAAAGTCCGTGCCGGCGAAATCCAGGTTGGTGTTGTAGCGCCAGCGGGCGGATACGTCGGTGGCCAGGATGCGGTCCGTGGTCTCCGGCAGGGTGGTGTACTTGTCGCGCGGGTAGCCGACGAAGCCGGACTGCGTGGTCTTAAGGACGGTCAGGTCCTTGAGGCCGGAAATAAGGTGGGTGGTTGCGCCATCACGGACGACGACGGCGGTACGCACCTCTTGCCCGTTGCGGACGAAGCTGTGGTCGTGTCCCTCGCCGTGGGCCTGGATACGATCCCAGCTGTAGGCTTCGGCTTCCCAGCGGCCGCCGGTGACCCAGTCGAAGCCGCCGGTGAAGTGGTCTGCGAGGCGCAGGAGGAAGGACTCGGGGGAGTTGATGCCTTCACGAGCGAACGCGTAGACCGTGTTCTTCTGGGTGTCGGTGGCAACGACGTGGCCGTTGTCGCCTTCGAGGTGTGCGGCCTGGAAATCGCCGCGCAGCTGCGAGGTGACGTTCAGGTCTTCGATGTGGTGGCGGTCCGTATCCCGAGTGACCTTGACGACGCGGACTTCTGCTTTGCCGTACTGGTTTTCGCCGAGGACGATGTTGTTGCTCATGGTCATATCCCAACTTCTGTGAGGTGGAACCTACGTTCCATCAATGAAATTAAGCGCGTGTTTCCACTGCGTTTCTGGTGGAGCCGACCCAACAAAAAAGAGCCAGCATCCATGGATGCCAGCTCATTACGACCCTGCCTGCTGCTCTCAGGTTACGTGACCTACGCCACGAACTCATTCGAGAGTAGCGCATGATTTCGGCAGATGTACATGGGTTCTCGAGGATCGTTATGAACCATCCAAATGTGACCGTGGCAACTCACTTTGCTCCGGAGGGGGTCTTGACGCGTTGTTTAGCAGCTGCCTACACTTTCCACATAACAATAAAAGTTTTCCGAAGAGCGGAAACTGTGTGCATGAGAAAGAGGAGGAACAGATGGACTCGAAGGATACGAACAACGTCGTGGAATTCCCGGCGCCCGGTCAGGAGCTGTACCTGCCCTTTGGTGCAACAGATCCCGACTTCTACATTCCGGCCGACTGTGACCGCAAAGCCGGCGGGTTCTCCCGTTGGCTGCGCGCGCTCCCGGTGTTCGGCCGGCAGCGCCCCTAGGCACTTGGGGGCGCGGACTCTGCGCAACAGAGCCAACGAGGCGGGCGATACCTGGGGAGGTATCGCCCGCTTTTTGCGTGCCTTCTGGCCCGCTGTGTGCTGCCCGTTTCGATGCTTCGCTGCAGAACGTGCCGTGCGCCCGGCGTCCTACGCACCGAACCCCCGAAACGGGGCCTCGGTACTGCCTAGGTGGTGCTGCGTAGGACCCCAAGCACGGTTGATTTGAACTCCTGCTCCCGAAACAAGTGCTGCCACTTGATCCGAATGAACTTCCAGCCCTGTGCCATGAGGGCCTTTTCGCGCTGGCGTTCCTTGAAGATGACCTCGGAGGTTGGTGCGTAGTCGAAGTACTTCACCTTCCCATCGAACTCCAAGGCAACCTTCTTGTCCCGCCAAGCAAAATCCAGTCGATGAGAACCCTCAGGTGATGACACCTCCACTTGCAATTCAGGAAGATCGATCCGTAAGCGCTGGAGCAACTCGCGGGTCAGGGTTTCACCTGGTGACTCGGAGCGTGCGTCCGCACTCTCCAATGCCCGGCGTAGGGCGAGGACTCCGTTGCGCCCGGCCAGGGACTCGCACATCAGTTGCAGCTTGTGGGCGTCAGCACCTCTTCGAAGGGCGTGGTCCATCAGCACTAAGGATTGCTTGTAGTTCAGTAAGAGGCCGCAGTCAGCAACGGTTCGTTCCAAGGAGGTGCAAGGCATGCCGTTGATAAGCATTATTTCGTTGGTTTCAAGGGCCCGACCATGGGCAACAGCGTCGTGGCCGTGGGACGATCGCGATGCGCTTGAATCGGTTGTGATGTGCACGCGGTCATCCACGTCCCAGAGAAACAGTCCGTGCAGGCGTGCTGCCGAGGTGTGGCTGTAGACCAAGCCGCCAGTCGACGTCGTAAGTGTTCCGTGAGCGTGCGCGGCGATCAACTGCCGGCTGCGTACCCAAGGTTTTTGAGCGGCCCATGTACTGCCGCGGATGTAGCAACCCCGGCGTAGTCGTACCAGATCGCCGACTTGCACCAGTGCTGCAATCCTTCTGTCGTTGAACCCCAGTTCATGGAGCTCGCTGGTCCGCCACAAATCCATCATTGGGGGGAGCCCTGTTTTGTTGTTGTTCGCCATGGAACAAGCTTTGAAGGAACGTGGCGGCACGAACAGGAGCATGCTGCCCTATGTGGAAAAGCCCGATTCGATGGCTCGCTGCAAGCTGTGCCGTGCGAACGGCGTGGTTGGCAGCGAAGCATCGAAACGGCAAAATGTGATCTGCGTAACAATCGGCAGGGTGCTGAGCGCTTCACGTAAGCTGGGCTGACGGCCACCCTTTTGGGTCTTCAAGGTCGTTGCAGCCCTGACTGACGGGTTGCGCTTGCTCGCTCGATGGCGCCGGACATATGGCCCGCACGCGTCGCACTGCAGCATGTCGAGTAAAAACTGACGCTCGTCATCGAGCCATGCCAGGACGTTCACCCTGGCTAAAATCCCTGCCTCGGCGGGTGACAAAAGAGCCGGGAGTGGGGATCCGGCGCCGCAGCAGCCGATGTGTGGCTGCTACCCCAAAGGAACATGTCATGAAACTCAAGGTCTCAATGCTTGGGGCGGTGATCGCGTTGGCTCTCGCTGGGTGCACGACGCCGACGCCGACACCGACGACAACCGCCACGGCACCCACGTCGTCGCCTACTGCTACCACTGCAACCCCGACGGCGACTCCCACTTCTACTCGCACTGCAACCCCGACGCCGACGTCTACCCGTACTGCAACTGCGACGCCCACCCCGACGCCGACGTCTAGCCGTACTGCAACTGCGACGGCGACGCCGACTCCCACTTCTACTCGCACTGCAACCCCGACGCCGACTCCCACCCCGACCCCGAGTGCCACCACCGCAACCCCAACACCCACCCCCACGGCAACCCCAACCCCCACCCCGGGCACGGGGAGCCTCGCCAACCTGGCGCGGGTTCCGTGGGATGGAGGCCCTGCTTACTGGGCAAAGTTCCCTGGCACAGCGAAGCTCAACAACCCCAACCTGTTCCCGGTCAGCGTGTATTACGGCAAACCTGAGCACGCCACCCAGTTGAAGGACATTGGGGTCAACGTTTATCAGAACGCCGAACATGATGGCTCCACGATGGCGTCCATTACGAATACGGGAATGCTGGTCATCGCCGGCACGGAATGGTCCCGCACCGAAGTGGGCAGTAACCCGGGTGTGGTCGGCTGGGACACGTACGACGAGTGCGACATGCTCGGGCTGGGCTGCAACGGCTCAACCTACGCGCAGAACCTTCAGCAGATGCAGAACAAAGTGGCCCAGATCCGGGGATTCAACGACGGCAGGTTTGCTTTCGCGAACTACTCCAAGGGCATCCTGGGCACTTATTGGGCACCGGGGCTGATGGACGACTTCATGGCCGCCGTTGACGCGGCATCCGTGGATAACTACATGTACACGCGGGCGGATCTGCAGGACGAGTTGAACCGGACCCCGGCGTGGCCGCAGGGCGCAAAGACGGCGACATCGGCGGCCTATGGTTGGCAGATTGACCAGATGCGGAAGTTCCAGTCGGCGCCTGGCATCCATCCGAACTGGATTTTCGTTGAGTCGGCTAAACCGTTCCTGAATGCCTCCAATGACCGCACCATCACGCCCGAACAGATGGAGGGAGCTATGTGGTCCGGCATCATCCACGAGGCGCGCGGGATCAGCATTTTCCAGCACAACAACAACGGCCAGGCAGGGTTCGGGACGTATTCACTGGTCCAGGCGCCGGCTGATCGCAAGGCGAAGATCAAGGCCGCACTCGCTGGTATCCAAGCCCTCGCTCCTGTCCTCAATACGCAAAGCTATGTGTGGAACGCGGGCGCCACGGGTACGGACACGATGCTCAAAGCCAAGGATGGCAGCGCGTACCTCTTTGCCGGCATCGGTGTGAACGGCGCGACCGGTGCGAAGACGTTCACCCTTCCTGTCGGGATCACTGGCTCGCAGGTGGAAGTGGTGGGCGAGAACCGCAGTATCCCTGTCCAAAACGGAAAGTTCACGGACTCGTTCGCCAACGAGTACACGCATCACATTTACAAGATCATGATCTAGAGGGCGTCTCGGCCGCCGGCAACGAAGTCGCTGGAAAGCCGTGAAATCGCCGGAACGTTCCTTGCGAAATGGAAGCGTTCCGGCGATTTCGCGCGCAGAGCAAGCGGAAGCTACCCCGCCACCAACTTCCGCGCCGCCGCCGAGTGCTCAGCGATGAGTCCGGCCACGTCCAAGCCCGGAATCGCACCGTCAACCACGCGCCACTGCCCGCCCACCATGACACGGTCGGCACGGTCCGCACCGCACAGCAACAACGCAGCGACGGGGTCGTGGCTGCCGGAGAAGCGCAGCTCGTCAGGCTTGAACAGGGCCAGGTCCGCCTGGAGCCCGGGTGCCAGCTGCCCAATGTCGGAGCGACCCAAAACCGCAGCCGACCCACGCGTTGCCCAGCCCAGGGCACGCTCCACGGGAACGGAGGCGCCGTAGCGGAGTCGCTGCAGATACAGTGCCTGCCGTGCCTCGAGGATCATGTTCGAAGCATCGTTCGACGCCGATCCGTCCACTCCCAGCCCCACGGGAACTCCCGCTGCTTCAAGTTCCAGGACGCGGGCGGTCCCGGAGGCCAGGCGCATGTTGGAGGTGGGGCAATGCGCGACGGCGGTGCCCGCGGCTCCCAGCCTGGCGATCTCCTCGTCGTTGAAGTGGATCCCGTGACCCAGCCAGGTACGGTTTCCCAACCAGCCCACGGACTCCAGGTAGTCCACCGTCCGCAGCCCGAACATGGATTTGCAGAAGTCTTCCTCGTCGATGGTTTCGGCAAGGTGGGTGTGCAGCCGGACGTCGAAGCGTTCGGCCATGGCGGCGCTCTCGGCCATGATTTCCTTGGTCACCGAGAACGGTGAGCACGGGGCAAGCGCGATCTGAACAACAGCCCCATCACCGGTTTCGTGGTACTTGCGGATGAGCCGTTCGCTGTCCGCCAGAATTGCCTCGGGCGACTGGACCGTGGTCCTGGGCGGCAGCCCGCCGTCGTCCTCTCCCAACGTCATGGACCCGCGGGTCAAGGTGGCCCGCATTCCCATGGAGCGCACGGCCGCCACCTCGATATCGATGGCGTCTTCCATGCCGTCGGGGAAGAGGTAGTGGTGGTCGGCGGCGGTGGTGCAGCCGGAAAGCAGCAATTCGGCCAGCGCAACCTGCACGGCAAGCTCGAGGCTGCGGGGCGTCAACCGTGCCCACACGGGGTAGAGATTCTGGAGCCACGGGAACAACGGTGCATTGGCCACGGGTCCCCACGCGCGGGTGAGGGTTTGGTAGAAGTGGTGGTGCGTATTGATGAGCCCGGGGAGAACCACGTGGGAGGAGGCGTCAAAAACGGTGGCGGGAGAAGAGGGCTGCCCGCCCGAAGGTACCAGCTCTACGATTTTCCCGTCGAAAACCACCAGGCCGCCACCGGCGTCGAGGTCGTTTGCGGTGAAAATTCCCAGCGGATTCTTGATCCAAAGACGGGTCATAACAGGTTCCTTGTCTGGTCGGCGTGTACGCGTTCCAGCTCAGTTAGGCCCTGTCTGCTGATCCAGGTTGCCGGGCCGTCAGAACACGGCCCAGTCCGAAAAGCGTAGAATGCTCGACGGCGGCAGTCAACGCCCGCCGGGCGCCCACAGTCACATTCGGCCAGCATCCAGCCGGTAAATGTAATTTCGCATGACGAAATTAAATTTTCAAAAAACTATGGCGCGGCTCACAAACCCGGTGCTACGCTCTAACTGCCAAAGGCGGGCACCCGGACCTCGGGAAGCTATCTACCAGGCGCAACTTAACCTTCATCGCACATGCTGAAGCCTGGTAACCAAGCTAACTGGAGCTCTTCTCTGTAGCGCCCCCAAACAGGTCACCTGGCTTCCTCAGCACTAAGGAAGTCGCAACATGAGTACAACCGTCACGGCCGAGCAATTCCTGGCCACATCCATTGAGCTGGCAACAGCCAATGTCCTCAACAGTGGTGGCCCCTTCGGCGCCGTCATTGTCACCGCGGACGGACGAGCCTTCGAAGGCGTCAACCGCGTTACCGCCACGAACGATCCCACCGCACATGCAGAAGTCACGGCCATCCGTAACGCCTGCCGCGAACTGGGAACCTTCGATCTGAGCGGTGCAACCCTCTACACCAGCTGCGAGCCATGCCCCATGTGCCTGGCCTCCGCACTCTGGGCACGCGTTGACCGCGTGTTCTTTGCCGCAGACCGTCACGACGCCGCATCCGTCGGCTTCGACGACGCCGTCTTCTACGAGTACTTCGAGAACGACAACCGGGACGCGCTGATGCCGGTAGCCAAGCTGGAACTGGGCGACCCCCAGGCTCCGGCGGCCCTCCAGCCGTTCAACACATGGAACACGCTCGATTCCAGGATTGACTACTAGGGCCCGGTGGCTGACATGACAATCCTGGATAATTCCGCTGAGAAGCAGGCTGCGCTCTTTCCCCAAGGAGACGGCGCAGAGCCCACAGCGGCAAAGCACACGGCAACCGGCCTGGCAGATGGCAACAAGAAGCCCCCGGTGTCAACTTCCTTCCTGGACAAGTTCTTCCAGATCTCCAAGCGTGGCTCCACGTTGGCCCGTGAATTCCGCGGCGGCCTGGTCACCTTCTTCACCATGGCGTACATCGTCATCCTGAACCCGCTCATCCTGGGTGGTTTCTCGGCGGACAACGCTCCGGTTGATGTCGCGGGCGGCTGGCTTTCCGCAGCGCAGGTGGGTGCCGTTACGGGTCTCACCGCCGGCGTCATGACCATCGTTTTCGGCCTCGTGGCCAACCTGCCCTTCGGCCTTGCTGCCGGCCTGGGCATCAACTCCTTCCTCGCCGTCGCGGTGATCCAGGAGGTCACGTGGCCAGAAGCCATGGGCCTGGTGGTCATCAACGGCATCCTGATTGTCCTCTTCGGCGCCACCGGTGCCAGAACGGCGATCTTCAAGGCAGTCCCCAAGGAACTTAAGGCTGCCATCACCGTGGGCATCGGCTTGTTCATTGCCTTCATCGGCTTCGTCGACTCAGGTTTTGTTCGCGCCACCACGGGCGGCCCGCCGGTCCAGCTCGGAGACAACGGCTCCATCACCTCCATCCCCACCCTCGTCTTTATCGTCGGACTGCTGACCATGGGCATCCTCGTGGCACGCAAGATCCAGGGCGGCCTGCTGATCGGCATCGTCGCCACCACCGTCCTCGCCGCAGTTGTCGAGGCAGTGTTCCACATCGGTCCCGGCAGCGCCGACAACCCCGGCGGTTGGCACCTCAACGTCCCCATCCTGTCGAGCCAACTCGTTTCGGTCCCGGACCTGAGCCTGGTGGGCCAGTTCGATCTCTTCGGTTCGTTCGCCCGGATCGGCGGATTGGCCGCGACGATGCTGGTCTTCACCCTGGTGTTCACCAACTTCTTCGACGCCATGGGCACCATGACGGGCCTGGCCAAGAGCGCAGGCGTGGCACACAAGGACGGCACGTTCCCCAAGCTGAAGTCGGCCTTCATCGTTGAAGGCATGGGCGCAGTGGTGGGTGGCGCAACCTCCGGTTCGTCCAACACGGTGTACATCGACTCCGCAGCCGGCATAGGTGAGGGCGCACGCACCGGCCTGGCCTCCGTGGTCACCGGCCTCCTGTTCCTGGGCTCGATGTTCTTCACCCCGCTCACCTCGGTGGTGCCGCTGGAAGTAGCTGCTGCAGCACTGGTGGTGGTGGGCGCAATGATGATGGCCCAGATCCGGGAGATCAAGTTCACCAAGTTCTCCATCGCACTCCCTGCGTTCCTGACCATCGTGACCATGCCGTTGACCTACTCCATCGCCAACGGCATCGGCGTCGGCTTCATCTCCTTCGCGGTGATCAGCGCGGCGTCGGGCAAGGCCAGGAAGGTCCACCCGCTCATGTGGGTGGTCACGGCAGGCTTCATCATCTACTTCGCCCGCGGCCCAATCAACGCCCTGATGGGTGTCTGACCCGGAGCCCCACCCCGTGCCGGCGGGTCATCCGGCACTCCGATCGACGGTCCGTCGGAACCCACCGCACGAATAGGCGTCCGCCGTCGTCGTCCCTTTCAAACAGGCACGACGGCGGGCGGCGGCCCTGATGATTCAGGGACGGGCACCGACGCTCCGTCAGGGAACGGGGGCAGGGAGATGAAGCCCTTGCCCCCGTTCCTATGAACTCTTACCCATTGAACTCTTACTGACTTAGCCGCGACTTCCCCTCAACAACCTCTGGAAATGAGAATATGAGGCAAGATCGCGCACTGCTCCGGCCGGGCCACCCGGTTGGGACACCTGGAATAAGGATGTGTTGCCATGCTGGATCTGATGCCTTCTTTGGGCAGCTGGCGGCCTGCGGTCTCTGGCCAACTGTGTGCCGTGGCCACGATCGTAGGGACTGGTGGCTCCGTGCCACGGCCCATGGGAACCTCCATGATGGTTTCCGAACACGGCGAAATCCTGGGTAGCTTGTCCGGAGGTTGCGTCGAAGGCGCCGTCGTGGAGGCGGCGCTGGAAGCAATGCGCGACGGCGGCCCGCGCCTGGAGTCGTTCGGCTACAGTGCCGAGGACGCGTTCGCCGTCGGACTCACCTGCGGGGGAGAGCTGGAAGTCCACATCCAGCCACTGGGAGCCGGCTCTGCGGAGCTTTCTGTTTTCACTGGGCTTTCATCCTTCCAAGGCCGATCCTCCACAGCACACAACGCGGAAGCCCCAGCCTCCATGGCACTTATCCGCAGGCTCGGTGCCGGTGGAGGAGTAGTTGTCGTCAACGATCCTGTGCGGTTCCGCGCCATGGAATCTGAGGAGCTGGCCAAGCTGGTGGGCGACCACCCTGCCACTCTCTTTGCAGCGGCCGCCCAAGTGGAGCCGCTGCTCCAGGGTGGACGTGCCGGGTTGGTCCGGCTCGCGCCGCCGGAGGGCTGCATCGATGGCTGGGTCACTACCGACAGGTGGGCTGCCGAGAGCCAGGAAGAAGATACCCAGCCAGAGCCCATCACCTTGTTCGTCGAAAGCCGCTTGCCTGCCGCACGGATGCTCATCTTTGGTGCCAACGACTTCGGCGCAGCGTTGCTCCCCGCCGGACAACTTCTCGGCTACAACGTCACCCTCTGCGATGCCCGGCCCGCCTTCGCGCAGCAGGGCCGCTTCGCCGGAGCCGATCAGGTGGTCACCGACTGGCCGCATCGCTACCTGGAAACCGAGGCAGCAGCACGCCGCATCGACAACCGGACAGTGGTGTGCGTCCTGACCCACGACCCCAAGTTCGACATCCCGCTGCTGGAAACGGCCTTGCGCTTCAACCTGGCGTACGTCGGTGCGATGGGATCCCGTCGCAGCCATCGTCAACGAGTTGATGCGCTGCTTGAAGCCGGGACAACTCCGGAGGCACTTGAACGCCTGCACTCACCGATCGGGTTGAACCTCGGCGCTGTGACTCCCGCGGAAGTAGCGGTCTCCATCACGGCGGAGATCATTGCGGAGCGCGTAACGGCCGTCCCAGCCGGCGGCGGCGATAAGTCCAGCGGGTTCCCCTCCCTCAAGGACAGCACGGGCCCCATTCATCCGGCGCCGATTCACCCAGTACCCCAATCCCTCACTCAGGAGGACCCATGGACATGAACACCATCGAGGCCGTGGTGCCCACCACGGATCCGGCACTTTGGCGGGACGGCGATGCCTGGTTGGCGGGAGGTACCGTCCTCTTCTCCTACGGAAGCACGGTTCTCAAGCGCCTCCTGGATCTCGGAGAAGCCAACTGGCCCGCAATCACCGTGACAGGCGCGGGCATCGAGCTTGCAGCTACGTGTACTGTGGCCGAGCTCTACGCCCTTCCGCAGACCGCCGAGGCAGCAAGCCGCGAATGGCCTGGCCTTGCACTGATCCGCCCTTGTTGTGACTCCTTCGTGGCATCCTTCAAGATCTGGAACATGTCCACCGTGGGTGGCAACCTATGCACCGGCCTGCCGGCCGGGCCCATGACATCGTTGTGCGCCGGACTCGACGGAGTGGGGACCATCCTCAGCCCGGACGGCACCAGCCGCACCGTCCCAGTGAGCGACTTTGTGACGGGAGATATGCAGACCGTCCTGGTGCCGGGGGAGTTGCTGCGCAGCATCCACCTGCCGGCACACGCGCTTTCAGCCCGCGTCGCCTTCCGGCGGCTGTCGTTGAGCAACCTCGGCCGCTCCGGCGTTCTGCTGATCGGCCGGCTCGACCCCGACGGCAGCTTGGTCATCACCGTGACCGCCTCCACCAAAAGGCCAGTGCAGCTGCGGTTCCCCGCCGGGCAGGTTCCCGACGCCGGGACGCTGGCTGACGCCGTCGGCGATTCCATTCCCTGGCCCCTGTACCACGACGACATCCACGGCCTCCCGGCGTGGCGTCGCGACATGACGTTCAAGCTGGCCGAGGAGATCCGGGCAGAGCTGCTGGGCGAGTCAATGACCGTGTCCGGCGATTTCTGGCCGCCACACAACACCTCGCCCCAGCCATCCACGCAGCCCGCACCATCCAACACCCAGCAGAAGGAGGCCCCGAATGGCAATTGAGATCAACGGAACTGCCTCGCAGGCCACACCCCGCCCCGGACAATGCCTCCGCACGTTCCTCCGCGAAGAGGGCAACTTCGGCGTCAAGAAAGGCTGCGACGGCGGCGACTGTGGAGCCTGCACCGTCCACGTTGACGGCACGCCCGTGCACAGCTGCATCTACCCGGCCGTCCGTGCCGAGGGCAAAGCCGTCACCACCATCGAAGGCCTGTCCAAGGACGGGCAACTCCACCCTGTGCAGGAACAGTTCAGCGAAGGACAGGGCTTCCAGTGCGGATTCTGCACCGCCGGAATGATGATGACGGCCGCCACGTTCGACGACGAGCAACGTGCCAACCTGCCCCGAAACCTCAAGGGCAATCTCTGCCGCTGCACGGGTTACCGCTCCATCGCGGATGCGGTTTGTGGTCACGGAAGCGATCACCAGCACGACGCCGGAGCCGATGTTTCCGGGGCTCAGTCCCCTGGCGCTGCGGGAACCCCCGCCGTGGAAGCCACTCCCGGCCAGCTCGGCGACAACGTCCCCGCCCTCGCCAGCAACGCCGTGGTGACCGGAACTGCCAGGTACGCCCTGGATGTTCCAGCGGAGCAGCTCCCTGGTTTGTTGCATTTGAAGCTCCTGCGTTCGCCGCATGCGCACGCCCGGATTGTGTCCATCGACAAGGCTCCGGCACTGGCCGTGCCGGGTGTCGTCGCTGTGTTCACGCACGAGGACGCACCGCAGCAGTTGTTCTCCACAGCCCAGCACGAGAACTTCACCGATGACCCCGACGACACCCGCGTGCTGGACAACGTGGTCCGTTTCATCGGGCAGCGGGTTGCGGCCGTCGTGGCCGATTCGGTGGGTGCGGCCGAGGCCGGTGCCCGTGCGCTGGCTGTTCAGTACGAACTCCTGGCGCCGGTGTTCACTCCCCAGGAAGCCATCCTTCCCGGCGCTCCCGCGATTCACGGTGAGAAGGACGGTGAAGCGTCCCGGATCTCCAGGCCGCATCACAACGTGGTGGCGGAAGTGCATGCCGAGCTAGGCAGTGTTGCAGATGGCTTCGCGGCCGCCGACTTCATCCACGAGCACACCTACCAGACTCAGCGGGTGCAGCACGTGGCCATGGAAACTCACGCGTCCATCGCTTGGTTGGATGAGGACGGCAGGCTGATTGTCCGTTCGTCCACACAGGTTCCCTTCCTGGTGAAGCGGACGTTGAGCCGGTTGTTCAATCTGCCGCCGGAGACCGTCCGCGTTGTGGCCGGGAGGGTTGGCGGTGGTTTTGGTGGGAAGCAGGAAGTCCTCACCGAGGACCTGGTGGCCTTGGCCGCGCTGAAGCTCCGCCGGCCAGTGCAGCTCGAGTTCACCCGTACCGAGCAGTTCACCGCCACAACGACCCGTCACCCGTTCACTATCAAGCTCAAGGCGGGTGCCAGCAGGGACGGCTACCTCACTGCGCTGCAGCTGGACGTCCTCACCAACACCGGCGCCTACGGAAACCATGCTCCCGGCGTCATGTTCCATGGCTGCGGCGAGTCCCTGGCGGTCTACAAATGCGTCAACAAGAAAGTTGACGCCCACGCCGTCTACACCAACACCGTTCCCGCCGGCGCCTTCCGCGGCTATGGGCTGAGCCAGATGATCTTCGCGATCGAGTCGGCCATTGATGAGCTTGCCGTTGGCATTGGCATGGATCCCTTGGAGTTCCGGCTCAAGAACATGGTCCGGCCCGGTGACCACATGCTGTCCACTACGCCGGAGCCCGAGGAAGACGTTCACTACGGAAGCTACGGACTGGACCAATGCGTGGCCTTGGTGCGCGATGCCCTGGATCGTGGCAAGGAACGCTACCGTGCTGCCGGGCTCGATGACCTTGGCCCCGAATGGGTCGTTGGCGAAGGTTCCGCGCTCTCCATGATCGACACCGTCCCACCCCGCGGCCACTTCGCCCACACCCGGGTGAGCCTGGAAGCGGACGGAAGGTTCGCCGTCGACGTCGGTACTGCGGAATTCGGGAACGGCACCACCACTGTGCATGCGCAGCTGGCTGCCACTGCGCTGGCGACAGCAGCTTCCAAGGTGACCGTTCGCCAGTCCGATACCGACCTCTTGGAGCACGACACCGGCGCGTTCGGCTCGGCTGGAACCGTGGTGGCAGGCAAGGCGACACTCGGAGCAGCGCTGGAACTCGCCACCCGGATCCAAACGGTCGCCTCTTCGCTGACGGGAGCGGCCTTGGCGGATTGCCGTTTGGTGGACGGAGCCGTTGAGTGCGGAGATCGCAGGGTGACGCTGACGGAAATTGTCGACGCCGCCAGGCTGCAAGGCGTCCGGCTCGCCACCGATGGCAACTGGGGAGGAACGCCGCGTTCCGTGGCATTCAACGTGCATGGCTTCCGCGTTGCCGTCAATACGGGTACCGGTGAGCTGCGGATCCTGCAGAGTGTGCAGGCGGCGGACGCCGGTGTGGTGGTGAACCCGCGACAGTGCCGTGGACAGATTGAGGGTGGCATTGCGCAGGCGCTCGGTGCGGTGCTGTACGAGGAAGTGAAAGTGGACGACGCCGGACGGGTCACCACGGACATCCTGCGTCAGTACCATATTCCGTCGTTCGCGGACGTGCCCCGCAGCGAGGTGTATTTCGCCAAGACCAACGACTCCACTGGCCCGCTGGGCGCCAAGTCCATGAGCGAGAGCCCCTTCAACCCCGTCGCCCCTGCGTTGGCCAACGCGATCCGCAACGCAACCGGCATCCGTTTCGGAGAGCTGCCCATCGCGCGGGACAAGATCTACCTGGCCCTCCGCGACCGCACCACGGCGCCCGTCTAACCCAACCGAGTCGCAGATCAGGCCGTTTTGAGCCCTCATTACGGCCTGGTCTGCTACCTACTTGGGTGAGACGGGGAGCTCCATGAACACGCTGTTCGGGTCCAGGGTGTAGTCGGCAAACGGCGGGCACTCGGTGAAGCCGTGCCGCGCATACAGTCGGCGGGCGGGTGCGAAGTAATCCTCGGTCCCCGTTTCCAGGCTGAGGCGTTCCAAGCTGCGACTCCGGGCTTCGGCCACGATGTGCTCAAGCAGCAGGGTTGCCACGCCGCGTCCACGGGCGTTGGCCGTGGTGCGCATGGACTTGATCTCTGCATGCCCGCTGGAGAGCGTCTTCAACGCACCGCATCCCAACAAAACCCCGTCCTCGCGGGCTGTCCAAAACGTGATCGACTCGTGCGACAACGCCGAGTGGTCCAAGGCATGCACGCTTTCCGCGGGCGATGTGGCGAACATGTCGGCCAAGTGTTCGCTGAGGAGCTGGTGGACATCGGGGCGTGCGGGATCGTCGAGTGCGATGCGGATCATGGACCCTAATTTACCGCGCTGCTAACCGTCCAGAAGATGCAGCTGATCCTTCGTGTCCAGGTCCGCGCCCGAGCAGAGGTCGCTGCAATCCACCAGGTCCACCAGGCCCGGATGCGCCTTGAGGAACGAACGCGCGCCCGTGTCGCCATTGGCCGCTTCCGCGGCCTGTTCGCGAAGCCCGACGTCGAAAATCACCGGGTGCCGACGCTTCAGGTGGCCTGACTCGTCAGGGTAGGCAGCTGCGGTGACCCGGCCGGGACGGTGGCTGCCCAGCAGCCTGCTCACCGCCGTCGGGGTCAAACCGGGTTGGTCCACCAGTGCAACCATGATGCTGTTGCCGGGGGCGGCGGCTTCGATGCCCGCCCGGAACGATCCAGCCATGCCTTTGCCCCAAGCTTCGTTCTCAACCACCACGTGCGAACCAAGATCCGTGACGCTTCGAACACGGTCCGCCTCGGCCCCGAGCACCACCACCACTTCGCGGCAGCCGCCGTCGAACAGGGTATCGGCCAACACTTCCACCAGCGTGCGCCCACGGAAGGGGAGCAGCGCCTTGGGGCCACGGCCCAGGCGCGTGCCGGCGCCCGCAGCGAGCAGCACGCCCGTAACAGGGGCCATGCCGGAGTCAGTCATATCCTCACGATACGCGCGGGGTTCCATGCGGTCTGTAGCTCCTCGGTTGCTTTCAAAGAGATCTACCGATATCGGTTGTAAATTACCCATCAGTAGGGCTTTTGGTGGTCGGAAATGGCCGTTAGGGTCGGTGGGGAGTTATGAAGTCAGCTCGTGTACGCAGCGACGCGTAAGGAACAGGGGAAAATGGCGGGCAGTTTCGAAATTCTCAAAGCAGGTACCAACTCATTCCGATTTCGGCTCACTGCCGAAGACGGCACGGTTGTGGCAGTGTCGCCACAGTTTCCGAATTTGAAGGCCGTTGTGGCCGGTATCAACGCAGTCCGCGAAAATGCGGCAACAGGCTTTGTCGTCGACAGGCGGAACCTGGGCACCTAGTGCACGCGGTTCCGCGAAACCCAGCAAAATGACAGTTGGCGGCAGTGTTCATCACGAACACTGCCGCCAACTGTTTGTTTGTGCGGGTTGTTAGGCGTCGCCGCCTGCGCCGCCTGTGGTGCCGGCGTTCACGTCGAGCAGCTTGTAGCGGTCAATCGCGTACGACGGCGCGCCCTCCTCTACCTCGCCCCTCGCCGCCAGCAACTGCAGGGTTTTGGCGACGATGGAGTGGGTGTCGTTTTTGAAGTAGCGGCGGGCGGCTTGGCGGGTGTCGGAGAAGCCGAAGCCGTCTGCTCCGAGGGAGGCGAAGTCGTTGGGGATGAATTGGCGGATTTGGTCGGGGACGGCTTTCATGTAGTCGGACACGGCGATGACGGGTCCGGTGGTGCCTGCGAGTTGTTCGGTGATGAACGGGGTGCGGGCGGGTTGGCCGGGGTTGAGGAAGGCGTGTTCTTCGGCGGCGAGTCCGTCGCGTCGGAGTTCGTTCCAGGAGGTCACGGACCAGATATCGGCGGCGACGTTCCAGTCGTCGTTGAGGATCCGGGCGGCTTCGAGGGCCCAGGGGACGGACACGCCGGAGGCGAGGATGTTCGCTGTCGGGCGGTTCGGGTCTCCTGTGGGGGCTTCGGCGAGGCGGTAGATGCCTTTGAGGAGTCCGTTGATGTCGAGGTTTTCGGGTTCGGCGGGTTGGGTGATGGGTTCGTTGTAGACGGTGAGGTAGTACATCACGTTTTTATCTGACGCAGTTCTGGTTCCTTGCGCGTCAGCGTCGGGTCCGTACATTTGTTCGAGGCCGTGGCGGATGATGTGGCCGATTTCGTAGCCGTAGGCGGGGTCGTAGGTTTTCACGGCGGGGTTGGTGGAGGCCAGGATGGGGGAGTGTCCGTCGGCGTGTTGGAGTCCTTCGCCGGTGAGGGTGGTCCGTCCTGCGGTGGCGCCGATGATGAAGCCGCGGGTCATTTGGTCCGCGGCGGCCCAGAAGGAGTCCCCGGTGCGTTGGAAGCCGAACATGGAGTAGAACACGTAGATCGGGACCAGGGGTTCGCCGTGGGTGGCGTAGGCGGTGCCGGCGGCGGTGAACGCTGCGACGGCGCCGGCTTCGTTGATGCCGGGGTGGATCAGTTGGCCTGCGGGTGATTCTTTGTAGGCCAGGACGAGGTCGCGGTCCACGGAGAGGTAGTTCTGGCCTTTGGGGTTGTAGATTTTCGCGGTCGGGAAGAACGCGTCCATGCCGAAGGTGCGGGATTCGTCCGGGACGACGGGCACGAAGCGGGCGCCGAAGTTTTTGTCCCGCATGAGGTCCTTCAACAAACGGACGAAGGCCATGGTGGTCGCGGCTTGTTGTTTCCCGGACCCGCGTTTGGCGACGTCGTAGGACTTCGCGTCCGGGAGGACCACGTCGGTGTGTTTGCGGCGGCGTTCGGGGACGAACCCGCCCAGTTCTGCCCGGCGGTCCATGAGGTATTTGATTTCCGGGGCGTCCATGCCGGGGTGGTAGTACGGGGGCCGGTAGAGGTCCGCGTCGAGTTGGTCATCGCTGATGGGGATGCGCAGGTGGTCACGGAAGGCTTTGAGGTCTTCCATGGTCAGTTTCTTCATCTGGTGGGTCGCGTTGCGGCCCTCGAAGTGCGGGCCCAGGCCGTAGCCCTTGACCGTTTTGGCCAGGATGACCGTGGGTTTGCCCTTGAATTCGGTCGCTGCCTTGTACGCGGCGTAGACCTTGCGGTAGTCGTGCCCGCCGCGTTTGAGGCCCCAGATCTGCTCGTCGTCCAAATCCGCGACCATGTCCTTGGTCTGCGGGGACTTACCGAAGAAGTGTTCACGGACGAACCCGCCGGACTCGGCCTTGTAGGTCTGGTAGTCACCATCGGGGGTTTCGTTCATGATCTTCACCAACGCCCCGTCGGCGTCGTTCTCCAGGAGGGTGTCCCATTCCCGGCCCCAGACGACCTTGATCACGTTCCAGCCCGCACCGCGGAAGAACGCCTCGAGTTCCTGCATGATCTTGCCGTTGCCGCGGACCGGTCCGTCCAGGCGCTGGAGGTTGCAGTTGATCACGAAGTTCAGGTTGTCCAGGTTCTCGTTCGCGGCGAGCTGGAGCAGGCCACGGGACTCGGGCTCGTCCATTTCCCCGTCACCCAGGAACGCCCAGACCTGCTGGTCGGAGGTGTCCTTGATGCCACGGTTCTGCAAATACCGGTTGGACTGGGCCTGGTAGATCGCGTTCATCGGGCCGATACCCATCGACACGGTCGGGAACTCCCAGAAGTCCGGCATCAGGCGCGGGTGCGGGTACGAGGACAGGGCATGGCCCTCTTTGGACTTCTCCTGACGGAACCCGTCCAAATCCTCCTCCGTCAGGCGGCCTTCCATGAACGCCCTGGCGTACATACCCGGGGACGCATGGCCCTGGAAGAACACCTGGTCCCCACCCGAGGGGTGGTCCTTACCGCGGAAGAAGTGGTTGAAGCCCACCTCGTACAGGGTCGCGGCACCGGCATACGTGGAAATATGCCCGCCCACCCCAATATCGGAACGCTGCGCACGATGCACCATCACCGCAGCGTTCCACCGCATGTACGCACGATACCGGCGCTCGAACTCCTCGTTCCCCGGGAACGGCGCTTCCTGGTCCACCGGGATCGTGTTCACATAATCAGTGGTCGTCACCATCGGCACACCCACCGACCGGGCACCAGCACGCTGCAACAACGAACGCATAATGTACTGGGCACGCTCGGTACCCTGCTCCGCGATCAACGCATCAAGGGACTCAATCCACTCCGCGGTCTCTTCCGGATCACGATCAGGCAGCTGGGCAGTCAACCCGCTGAGGATGTGTGAGGTCTCTTCTCCTGCAGCCACGTCCAACCTCTCTTCATTGAATGTCTGGGCGCTTGCTCTGTGGGGGCGCTCAAGGAATTTCGTATTGTGAGAATAAAATTCTGCAATTCGAGATTACGTCTGCGGATCGGCAGCGTCAACACGGATTGCGTAACCGAAACAGTCAACTGGGAAACCGTCGGCCAAGCAACCGAATGTGACCCTGCCTACATTCGTGACACCTTGACGGCGAGTGACCTGCGTCATAGAGTGTTTTCACTATTCAATAACTTGATTCCGCAATGTGGAATCAGTACGAAGTGGAGATCCACGATGCAGACGACTTCATCAGTCGGCGTCACTGGTACTCCGGGAGACGCACCAGCAGGTGGCCCCAACCACCCGGCCGTGGGCAACACGGACCTCTGCGCTATTGCTTCCGAAGCATCAGGCCGTACCATCAGCCCCAGTCTTTACAACATCGACCTCGCTCCCACTAAGGCCAAGGGCCGCAAGTGGACCAGCTACAGCATCTTTACCCTCTGGGCCAACGACGTCCACAGCCTGGGTAACTACGCCTTTGCCATCGGCCTGTTCTCCCTTGGCTTGGGCGGCTGGCAGATTCTGGTGGCGCTGGGAATCGGTGCCATCCTGCTCTTTGCCCTCCTGAATTTCTCGGGGTTCATGGGCCAGAAGACCGGCGTCCCGTTCCCGGTCATGAGCCGCATCAGCTTTGGTATCAGGGGTGCGCAGATCGCCAGCCTCGTCCGCGGCGCCGTTGCCGTGGCATGGTTCGGCATCCAGACATACCTGGCCTCGGTGGTCCTCCGGGTGATGCTGGTTGCCATGGCACCTGGCCTCAAGGACCTGGACAGCAACTCCATTCTTGGCCTGTCCACCCTGGGCTGGTTCTCCTTCGTGGCTCTCTGGATCGTGCAGTTGGTCATCGTCAGCTTCGGCATGGAGATGATCCGTAAGTACGAGGCTTTCGCAGGCCCGGTCATCCTGGTGACAATGGCAGCGATTGCCGTGTGGGTGTTCATCGAAGCCGGTGGCGCCATCCAGTGGTCCGGCATCAAGGGCCTTGAAGGTGGGGAAATGTGGCTCACCATCTTCGCCGGAGGTGCGCTGTGGGTGTCCATCTACGGAACCTTCGTGCTGAACTTCTGCGACTTCACGCGGTCCTCCACGTCCAAGAAGTCCATCGTCAAGGGCAACTTCTGGGGCATCCCCATCAACATGCTGGTCTTTGGCGCCATCGTCGTCGTCATGGCTGGCGGACAGTACAAAATCAATGGCACCGTCATCGAGAGCCCCTCGGACATTGTCCAGAGCATCCCGAACACCTTGCTGCTGGTCCTGGCGTGCCTCGCCCTGCTGATCCTGACAGTGGCCGTGAACCTGATGGCCAACTTCGTCGCTCCGGTGTACGCGCTGACCAACCTCTTCCCGCGGCACTTGAACTTCCGCAAGGCAGCCTGGGTCAGCGGCACCATTGGCTTGGTGATCCTGCCGTGGAACCTCTACAACAACCCGATCGTGATTGTGTACTTCCTGGGCGGGCTCGGTGCGTTGCTTGGACCGCTGTTCGGCGTGATCATGGCCGACTACTGGCTGGTCCGTCGGGGCAAGGTCAACGTGCCCGAGCTCTACACCGAGGACCCGAAGGGTGCGTACTTCTATAAGCGGGGCGTGAACCCAAAGGCGATCATCGCAATGATCCCGGCGGCAGCGATCGCCATCGCCATCGCCTTCATTCCGGCACTGGCACCCGCAGCACCGTTCGCTTGGTTTATCGGAGCAGGCGTAGCTGCGCTCACGTTCTTCGCGGTGGCTGACAAGAAGCAGCTCCATGAGGACGTCTCCGGCGAGGCGATCGCGGTCGCCAGCACTCACTGACACACCAATATCAAGGCGTCGCCCGTCCTCCAGCCAAGCAGATCCCAGCAACCGGATCCAGCGGAGGACGGGCATTGCCGTTGAGAGGAAACCCATGCGCATCCTTGTCGCAAACGTGAACACCACCCAGTCCATGACCGACTCCATCGCCGCTCAGGCCCGCGCGGCAGCAGCGCCCGGCACGGAGATTATCGGCATCACTCCGCGGTTCGGCGCCGATTCCTGCGAGGGTAACTTCGAAAGCTACCTCGCCGCGATCGCCGTCATGGACGCCGTGGTCAACTACCCGGAACCGTTCGACGCCGTCATCCAGGCAGGCTACGGCGAGCACGGCCGCGAGGGGCTCCAGGAGCTCCTGGACGTCCCGGTGGTCGACATCACCGAGGCCGCAGCAAGCACCGCGATGTTCCTGGGCCACAAGTACTCGGTGGTCACTACGCTTGACCGCGCGGTGCCCCTTATCGAGGACCGGCTCAAGCTTGCAGGCCTGGACGCGCGCTGCGCCTCCGTCCGTGCCAGTGGCATGGCCGTGCTGGAGCTCGAGGAATACCCGGAACGTGCCGTTGAGGCGATTGTGGGCCAGGCCGAGGAAGCAGTGAACGCAGACAAGGCCGAGGTCATCGTCCTGGGCTGCGGTGGGATGGCGGGACTCGACGACCAAATCCGCCAGCGAACGGGTGTTCCGGTGGTTGATGGCGTGGCCGCGGCTGTCACCATTGCCGAATCCCTGGTCCGTCTGGGCCTGTCCACGTCCAAGGTCCGAACCTACGCCACTCCGCGCCCGAAGACTGTCATAGGCTGGCCGATAACTGCAGCCCAGCCCGTCGCACACCAGCCGGCCGAAGCCGCGCACTGATCCATGCGCTGAACGCGCCACCCGAAAGGCAACCACATGACTGACTCAAGCGTGCCCGCAGACCCGAAGGTCGCCGTCGTGACCGGGGCTGGTTCTGGCATTGGGCGGGCGGTTGCCCGGCTGATGCTCGCCGATGGCTACCGGGTGGCACTGGCCGGGCGCCGCGCGGCGCAACTGCTGGAGACGGCAGGCGACCATCCGGACGCGCTTGTGGTCCCGTGCGATGTCACAGCGCCCGACGACGTCGCGCGCCTTTTCGCCGAGGTCCGCCAGCGCTGGGGCCGGGTTGATGTGCTGTTCAATAATGCGGGTATTTTTGGTCCGGCCGGGGACGTGGGCGAGATCGGCGTGGACGAGTGGGAAGCAACCCTGCGCGTCAATGTCACGGGTTCAATGTTGTGCGCTGCCGAGGCCGTGAGGGCCATGAAAGCCCAGGAACCGCAAGGCGGCCGCATCATCAACAACGGCTCCATCTCGGCGCACTCACCGAGGCCCAGATCCGTGGCCTACACCGTCACCAAGCACGCGATGACCGGCCTGACCAAGAGCATCGAGCTCGACGGCCGGGCGTTCGGCATCACGTGCGGGCAGATCGACATCGGTAATACCCGCACGGAAATCATGGACACCATCGGCGTGGGCTCCGGCGCCCTCCAGGCCGACGGCAGCCGCAAGGTGGAGCCGATGTTCCCCGTGGACGACGCCGCCCGTGCTGTGCTGATGATGGCCAATATGCCGGCGTCGGCCAGTGTGGGATCCCTGGTGGTCACCGCCGCAGGCATGCCATTCGTGGGCCGCGGCTAGCGAGTTTTTGTACACATAACGCCCTCAAATCCGCCCTTTCCGGGCATTAGCTGTACAAAAACTCAGGTCTGACGCGAATGATCTGTGGATAACTCTCGGTCGCCTCGGTCGTTATGACTGAATGGGGCATGCGTCCGTTGTCTTCACTTCCTCCCGCGCTCTCTGACCAAGCCTTTACCTTGGCTGCGGCTGATGAATTCGGCGTTGCCCCGAAGAGGCTGCGGGCGTCGGACCTACTGGTGCCCAGCAGGGGACTCCGGCTGCCACTGCGAGTGCAGACGTTGCTGGAGGTTGCCCGGCCACATCTTGACCTCCACCGGGGCGATTTCCTTAGCCATATCAGTGCCGCGGAGGTTCTGGGCCTGCCGCTGCCTGCTTGGGCGCAATTCAAGCCCGACGACGGCGGCCCGGTGACCGCCGTCGTCGAACCTATTCCCTGGGGGCCAAAAAGCGGGCCCCACTTTCGGGAGCCGGGGCGATTCATCCATCTATCCCGGCCAAGGAACGGATCGCTGCCTCGGCGTAGGGGAGTGGCCGGCCATCGCCTGACTTTGAGGGACGGCGATCTCACAGACCTGGAGGGCGCTGTCCTCACGTCTGTTGCGCGGACGTGGGTGGATCTGGCCACGATGTTGCCCATGGAAGATCTGGTGGTCGTGGGAGATGCCATTGTCAGCGAACACGAACGCTCGTTCGGTCCACCGCGGGTTCCCCTGGTTTCGTTGCCGAAGCTGCAACTCTTCGTTGAAAAGGCCAACGGTATCCATGGTGTCCGCAAGGCCCGTATCGCGTTGGATGCGATTCGCGTGGGTGTTGATTCTCCGCCGGAAACCAAGCTCCGGCTCTTGCTTGAAGAGGCCGGGCTTCCTTCATTCGTTCCAAACTGCCAGGTAGACGATGCGCTTGGCAAGCCGGTGTGGACTGACTTGGGGTGCCCGGAGTATCGGATCTGCCTTGAATACGAGGGTCTCCATCACCTTTGTCCAGAGCAGCAGGCGCTGGATGCTTACCGGGATCAGCGCGTCTCAGAGGCCGGCTGGCGTCAGGTCAAGATCAACAAGATCGACATGAAGCACGGGAGGAAGTGGGTAGTGGCCCGGGTATCCCAGGGGCTCCGCAAACAGGGGTGGACGGGCTGAGTTTTTGTACAGGTACTGCCCTTATGAGCCGCCCATCAGGGCAGTAGCTGTACAAAAAACCAAATGTGACTTCCACAATATGGAATAACATTTTCCCCTTGCGGAATGGTGTGAGCGGGATTACATTTGAAAAACCCCCTCAAAATGTGGGGCTGTTCCCAAACTGATTGGTTCAGATCAATGAAGATCCCAGACCCCGCGGCGCTGAAGGCGAGTTCGGCCCCGCAGAAGAAAAAGCGGCTGTACCAGTCGCTCTTTTTTCAAATCCTGATCGCCGTCGTCGCAGGTGTGCTCATCGGTCATTTTTGGCCGACCATTGGGTCCGCCCTCCGGCCACTGGGTGATGGATTCATTCAACTCATCAAGATGATCATCGCCCCGCTGATTTTCCTCGTGATCGTCACGGGCATCTCGGCAGTGGGCGACGTCAAGGCGGTCGGAAGGGTCGGGGTCAAAGCGCTCCTATACTTCACCGGCGCCACCCTCTTTGCCCTGGTCTTCGGGCTCATCGTGGGAAACATCGTTCAGCCAGGTGCCGGCCTGAACATCGATCCCTCCACGCTGTCCCAGGATGCCCTTAACGCCAAGACCGGCAACGCTCCGCCCAAGGACGCCGCGGCGTTCATCCTGGATGTCATCCCCGTCAGCGTGATCGGTGCGTTTGCCAACAACAGCCTGCTTCAGGTGCTGTTCTTCTCCGTCTTTTTCGGCGCCGCCATTGTGGTCATCGGCCGCGAGCGTTGCCTTCCGGTCATCAGCCTCATGGAAACCGTCCTTGAGCTGATCTTCAAGATCATGTCCTGGATCATGAAGGTGGCCCCCATCGGCGCCTTCGGTGCCATGGCCTTCATCATCGGCCAGTACGGCATCGGCACGCTCAGTACCTATGCCCTCCTGATAGCTGCCTGCTACGGCGCGGCCATCATCTTCATCGGCTTGCTGTTCGTGGTGGCTTGGGGCTTCGCCCGCGTTCCGTTGTGGCAGTTCCTCAAGTACACCCGCGAAGAATTCCTGCTGGCACTGGGTACTGCTTCCACGGAAGCTGTGATGCCCCGCATCATGACCAAGTTGACCAACGCCGGTTGCTCCCGTGCCACCACCGGCCTGGTGGTTCCCACCGGCTACTCCTTCAACCTCGACGGCGCCGCGATCTACCTTTCGATCTCGCTGCTGTTCCTGGCCCAGGCCTTCGGCCACAACCTTGATCTCGGCCAGCAGTTGGCAGCCCTTGGCGTGCTGCTCCTGACCTCCAAGGGCATGGCGGGCGTACCGGGGTCGTCCTTCCTGGCACTGTCCGCTACCGCTGCAGCCCTCGGCATCTTCCCGGTTGCCGGCGTCGCGCTTCTTCTCGGAGCCGACCGCCTCATGGACTCCATGCGCGTGGTCGTCAACCTGCTCGGCAACTGTGTGGCAACGTTCGTGGTGGCCAAGTGGGAAGGCCAGTTCGACCGCAGCGTCATGGTCCGCGCCTTCAACGGTGAGATCACCAACGAGGACACAGCCATCATGCTCGGCAAGGAAGACGTCTATGCCCAGCAGGAACTGGAGCGCATCAGCAGCGGCCAGAACCCTTCCCCGAAGTTCCGCGGTGGACCCGCAGCCGACGACATCCCGCAGTTCGAGATGAGCAAGAAGGGGCAATCAACAACCCCGGTTTGCCCGGACTGACCGGATAGTTTTTGTACAGCTAATGCCCTTAAGACGCCGTCTTAAGGGCATTAGCTGTACAAAAACTCCTTAGAGGGGGAGCAACTCTGAAAGATCGGCACGCAGGCCGGAGGCAGCCACCCGGTGGGTCGACAGCGCGTCTGCCCATGAAATCCGGCCGGTCACCAACGACAGCCAGGTGGCGGCGTCGCACTCGATCACATTGGGGGGAGTGCCGCGCGTGTGGCGGGGCCCTTCTACGCATTGCGTGACGCCGAACGGCGGCACCCGGACCTCCACCGAGTTGCCGGGTGCGCGTGCGGTGACTTCCTCGAGGGAGTAGCGGACCGCCGTCGCAATGAGAGAGCGCGACGGCGGGTTCCCGGCATCGCGGCCCGGCTCACCGGCGGTTTCGCCGCCGGAAGGTTCGACGGCGGCCTGCCAAGCTGCCAGGGCGGCGCGGCCTTCCTCAATATTGACGCGGCGTCGTGCAACAGCCATGGGTGTCTCTCCTCAGAAGTGCTAGTCGAGCAGGGCCGAGACGGCGTGGCCCAACCGGATCTTACCCACTGGGCGACCGCCGCCGAGGACGGGCTCAACCACTCGTTCCAGGACGCTGGAAACGGCCGGGATGTCCACGGCGCCGCTGACAGCCAGGAGTGTCAGTCCCACCAGGGACGTGGCGCGGAGGTTGCCGTCGAGCATTTTCACGGCCACCGTCGCGCCGGTTGGCGTGGCCAGGACCAGGATGCCCTCGGCGCCAATCTTGGCAAGGACCTCAAGCTCTTCCATGACCACCGTGTTGGACTCGCCCTTGCCTTGGACGGCCCAGGGGTAGTCCAGCATGGAGGTGGCGATGGTGGCCGCGCGTGCGTTGGACGACGAGTCCCCGGGCGACTTGGCCAGCCGGGAGTAGGCGCGGGCAAGGCCCGTTAGCGAGATGGCTGCCACGGGGGCTCCGCAGCCGTCGATGCCCAGATGTGAAGTCGTTTCGCCGCTGTACTCCTCGATCACGGACCGTACGCGCTGCTGGAGGGGATGGTTGGGCTCAAGGTAGCTGCGGAGGTCCCAGCCGTTTTCAGTACAGGCCCACAAGAAGGCGGCGTGCTTGCCGGAGCAGTTGAAGGCGAGCTTGGACTGTCCGCGTTCGGACCGGACCAGCCAGTTGCGGGCCGTCTCGTCCTGCGGCCAGGCCGTGGGGCACTGCAGGTTTTCTTCCTTGACGCCGGCTGCCTTGAGCATTCCCTCCACCACGTCCATGTGGTCCAAGGACCCGGTGTGGCTCCCGCAGGCGACAGCAACTTGCGCCCCGCGCAGGGGCACACCGGATTGCATGGAGGCCAGTGCCTGGAAGGGTTTGAGGGTGGAGCGGGCGAGGATGGGGGCGTCGATGTCACCAAGACGGGTGACCACAGAGCCGTCACCGGCAAGAACGACGGCCGCGCCGATGTGCCGGGACTCAATAAAGCCACTTCGTTCGATCACTGCCAGTTCCACCGCAGACTCAACGTTGAACGTTTCATGCGAACTCATGGGCATAAGCCAAGTCTAGGGCGCAGTCGGGCGGTTCCCGGCTCAACCGCGCGCCCGCGCGCTCTCAACCGCGCACCCGCGCGCTGCAGGGTAACCGGGTCAAAGCTGTCGGTCCGGGGAATGACACAGCTTAGGCCCCGCGCCCTTCACAAAGTACCCTTGAAGACTGTGAAGGTACTCGTCATTGGCCCAGGCGGCCGCGAACACGCCATTGTCCGCTCTCTGCTTGAAGACCCCAACGTCTCCGAGGTCCACGCGGCCCCGGGCAACGCGGGCATCAGCAAACTCGTTCCCACCCACGCGATCGACGGGAACAGCCCGGAAGCCGTGTCCGCCCTCGCCACCAAGCTGGGCGTGGACCTGGTTGTCGTCGGCCCCGAGGCGCCGCTGGCTGCCGGAGTTTCCGACGCTGTCCGTGAGGCCGGCATTCCGGTCTTCGGTCCCAGCAAGGAAGCAGCCCAGTTGGAAGCTTCCAAGGCGTTCGCCAAGCAGATCATGGCCGAAGCCAGCGTCCCCACGGCCATGGCCCGCGTTGCCACCAACGCCGAGGAAGCTGCCGATGCGCTGGATACCTTCGGTGCGCCTCACGTAGTTAAGGACGATGGCCTGGCCGCCGGCAAGGGCGTCGTCGTTACCAAGGACCGCACGGAAGCCCTGGCACACGCCCAGGCATGCTTCGACGCCGGTGGAACCGTGGTCATCGAGGAATTCCTCGACGGTCCCGAGGTCTCCTTGTTTGTCCTGTGCGACGGCCGCACCACCGTGCCTCTCTCACCGGCCCAGGACTTCAAGCGCATCTTCGACAACGACGAAGGCCCCAACACCGGCGGCATGGGTGCGTACACCCCGCTCGAGTGGGCTCCCGAGGGCCTGGTCCAGGAAGTCATCGACCGCGTGGCCCAGCCCACCGTGGACGAGATGGCCCGCCGCGGAACCCCCTTCGTCGGCGTGCTCTACTGTGGCTTGGCCCTGACCTCGCGCGGCACCCGCGTCATCGAGTTCAACGTCCGCTTCGGCGATCCCGAGACGCAGGCTGTCCTTGCCCGCCTCAAGACCCCGCTCGGTGCGCTGCTGCTGGCAGCTGCCAAGGGCGAACTGGACACCGCAGAAGAGCTGCGCTGGTCCAAGGACACGGCAGTCGCCGTTGTCGTTGCCGCCGAAAACTACCCGGACGCGCCCCGCACGGGTGACCGAATCCGCGGCCTGAAGAAGGTTGACGAGTTGGACGGCGTGCACGTTGTCCACGCCGGCACCAAGCTGGACGACGAAGGCAAGGTCGTCTCCGCAGGCGGCCGCGTCCTTGCAGTTGTTGCGCTGGGTTCGGATCTGGTGGAGGCGCGCGAAAAGGCGTACGACGGCGTCGAGCTGGTCCAGCTTGAAGGCTCGCAGTTCCGTACGGACATCGGAGGCAAGGCCGCACGCGGCGAAATCCGCGTGCCGTACACCGCCACCGGCACCATCCCGAAAGTGCAGGCGTGAGCATGACTGAAGGAATACCCACGGGCGGCTTCGAAACTGAAACGTTGGACCTGCCGGGTTGGACGCACGTCTACTCCGGCAAGGTCCGCGATCTTTACGTCCCGGCCGATGAAGCCATCACGGAAAAGATCGGCCAGGAGTGCGTCCTGGTGGTTGCCAGCGACCGCATCAGCGCCTACGACCATGTGCTCAGCAGCGAGATCCCGGACAAGGGTCGCGTCCTCACCCAGTTGAGCCTCTGGTGGTTCGACCAGCTGGACGTTGAACACCACGTGCTTGCCTCCACAGTTGAGGGTGGCGTTCCTGCCGCTGTCGAGGGCCGGGCCATGATCTGCAAGAAGCTGGACATGTTCCCGGTGGAGTGCATCGCCCGCGGCTACCTCACTGGCTCGGGCCTGGTTGAGTACAAGGAATCCGGCACGGTGTGCGAGATCCCGTTGCCCGAAGGCCTCGTGGACGGTTCCCGTCTGGACAAGGCGTTGTTCACTCCCTCGGCCAAGGCCGAGGTGGGCGAGCACGACGTCAACATCACGTATGACGACGTCGTGGCAATGGTGGGTGACGACATCGCAGCCCGCCTCAGCGAGCTGACCTTGAAGATCTATACCCGCGCCGAGGAGATCGCCCGCGAACGCGGCATCATCCTGGCCGACACCAAGGTGGAGTTCGGCATTGACGCTGCCACGGGCATCATCACTCTTGGCGACGAGGTCCTCACCCCGGACTCTTCGCGGTTCTGGGATGCGTCCACGTACGCGCCGGGCAAATCGCAGCCCTCATACGACAAGCAGTATGTCCGTGACTGGCTGACGTCCGCCGAGTCCGGCTGGGACAAGTCCTCCGACACACCCCCGCCGGCATTGCCCGCCGAGGTAGTAGAGCGCACCCGTGCCCGCTACGTGGAGGCTTACGAGAAGCTCACAGGCCGCACCTTCGCCTAAGGCACCAAACTGAGTCGCAGTTAAGTACGTTTTGAGCGGTCAAAACGTACTTAACTGCGACTTATTGGGTTAATTCAGGCTCCGGAGTGTTCCTTCGCGGCGCGGCGCTCGGCGAGGCGGATCTCGAGGACGGCATCCATGGCCTGCTGGACTCTGTCAGAGGCCCCGGCAGCGCTGAAGTCGTGCTGGGCCTCTTCCAGGAACTGCAGCGCCTCAGAGGCTTCCCCAGCTGCTTTCAGGGACTTGCCCAGCAGCAGCGAAACCTCGCCGGCGGTGTGTCGGGCCAGGACCTTTCGGTCGGCATGGATTTCGCGGAGCTTCTCGACGGCGGCAGGAATGTCGCCGGTCAGGTACAGCCAGCGGGCGCGAATGAAGGCGACCTCCAGCTGGTCCGTCTTGTTTCCGCCCACGATGGACAGCGCCAGTTCGGCGCGCTCAATGGCGGACAGTGTTTCCGGCTCCACGATGCCCGAGGACAAGCGGACCGCTGCGGAGGCCTTGTTGAACCGGGCCCACAGCTCGATGTCGTTGGCTGGGGAGAGCAGCTTGGCTGCACGCTCGTGGTGCTTGATGCCTTCGACGTAGTCGTGGCGCATGAAGGCCACGTTGCCCACCACCCAGGCAACTTCCCCGGCCAGCTGCGACATGGAGTGCTCGTCCATGTGATCGATCATGGCCAGGCAGTACGTCCATGCTTCGTCCAGCTTGCCGCTCTCGGCAAGGGCACCGATCAGGGCGCGGTGAGCTCCGATGATGAGGGTGGATCCCTTGGGCAGCTGCTCGCACAGCTTCACTGCCTGCTTTGCATGTTCGACGGCGGTGGCCAGCTGACCTTGTCCGTGACACACTGCGGCAAGCATCTGCCACGCACGCACTCCGAGGCCTGCGGATTCGGTGGCCATGGGATGTTCCAGCAGATGTTCAACGATCTGTTGGCATTCTTTGAGGTGGCCCTGCTTCATCACGCACTCGGCCTGCATGTACGTCATGTTCCACCAGGCGCTGTTGTTCTTTGCCTCAAGGGCGATCTGAGCGGCGGTGGCAGCGTGGCTGGCGGCGAGTTGGTAGTCGCGAAGGTCCCAGGCTTGCCGGGCATAGAGTCCAGCGAGGACGTATTCGGCGTCGCTTACGGAAACGGGTTGGCTCCACGCTTCCAAGGCCTTCGGCGCCAGTTCCAACCGGCGGGCCAGCTCTTCGATGACCTCGGCTGTGGGCTCACGCCGGCCGGTCTCAAGGAGCGAAATGTAGCTGGGCGAATACAGGTTTTTGCCGAGCTCGGCCTGCGTTAACCCACGTTCGAGCCGTTCGGCACGTAGCTTCTCGCCGAATCCGTTTCCCACGGGTCCCCTCCTACAGGTGTCTTTTGACCTAAACCTTGACAGTCTCTGTGGAAAACATTTTACAATGTATGTCAACAGGGACCGCGCAATTTCCATAACGAATCCGACTCGCATTGGGGAAATACCATGTTCAAGAAAATCATCGCTTCAGTGGCCGTGGCGGGCGCACTGACACTAGCGGTTGCGGCTCCCGCAGTCGTGTCTGCTGCTCCGGCAGTGGACTCCAGCAGCACCATCAGTGCCATTGGCAACTGGCCTGATCCCATGCGCATCGCTGCGCCGACGAAGTCCACAACATCCACGCCGCCGACGTACACGACGTTGTCCATCGGCAACTGGCCGGATCCTATGTAAATCAACTGCAGTGAAGAAACCCCGGGGCGTTACGAGCGACGCCTCGGGGTTTTCTTTGCCCTGAGGGGTGTGCATGGCCTGGACTATTCGCCGGCGGCCGCACGAGGAGGTCAGAACAGGTCCCGGCAAACAAAAATGGCGCCGATTTCTCGACGCCATTTTCGTGTTTGGTCGGGATGACAGGATTTGAACCTGCGACCTCTTCGTCCCGAACGAAGCGCGCTACCAAGCTGCGCTACATCCCGATCCGCTGCGAAAGCAACTGTTCAAGAATAGCCGAAACGTCCCGTGATGCGAAATCGAGGAGGGAGTGTCCCTCGTCACTGCCTGGACCCACAGGAAAGCTACACCAGCGAGTCCCGCCAGGCCCCGTGCAACTGGGCGAACCGTCCGCCTCCGCTGATCAATTCGGCCGGCGTCCCGTCCTCCACGATGCGGCCGTCATGGACCACGAGGACCCTGTCGGCTGTCTCCACGGTGGAGAGGCGGTGGGCGATGATGATCGCCGTCCGGGCAGAGTTCCCGCCCGCCACGCCTTCCAGAAGCTGCGCAAGTCCCTGCTGGACCATCCGCTCGGACGGAATGTCCAGAGAGGACGTTGCTTCGTCGAGGATCAGCACGGCCGGTGCGGCCAGGAAGGCCCGGGCGAAACCAATGAGCTGTCGCTGGCCTGAAGACACGCGCCCGCCGCGCTTGTTGACGTCAGTGTCGTAGCCTTCGGGCAGGCTGGTGATGAACTCGTGAGCCCCGACAGCAACCGCGGCGGCCTCGATTTCCGCCCGGGATGCTTCGGGCCGGCCCAGCGCGATGTTGTCAGCTACTGATCCGCTGAAGAGGAACGCTTCCTGGGTCACCATCACCACGGCGCGGCGCAGGTCTGTGGTGGACAAGTCCCTGAGGTCGATGCCATCCAGGGTGATGGAACCGGACGTGACGTCATAGAAGCGTGCCACGAGCTTGGCCAGCGTCGATTTGCCGGCGCCGGTTTGGCCCACCAACGCAACGGTCTGCCCGGCCGGGATATGCAGGTCCATCGTGGGAACCACTACCTGGCCGTCGCCGTACCCGAACTCCACAGACTGGAAATCGATCTCGCCCCGCGAACTCTTCAGCGGCACCGGGGTCTTCGGCGGACGGACCGTGGGGACTTCCTCAAGGAGGCCCGACACCTTTTCCAATGCTGCCTGCGCGCTCTGGAACGAGTTGTAGAACATCGCCATCTGGTCCACGGGCTGGAAGAAGCGCTTGGTCGACAGGATCAGGGCCAGCAGGACGCCGACGGCGAGGTCGCCGCTGAGCACACGGAAGCCACCAAACAGCAGGACCACGGCAACGCAGACATTCCCGATCAGCACCAGGCCCGGCTGGAAGATGCCGTTCAGGTTGATGGAGCGGACAGTGTTCTTACGGTAATCCTCGGCCAACTCGCCATACTGCGATGCATTCTCGGGTTCCTTGCGGAAAGCCTTCACTGCGCGGATGCCTGTCATGGTCTCCACGAAGTGCACGATCAACCGGGCTGAAACCACGCGGGATTCACGGAAGGCGATCTGCGAGTGCTTTTGGTACCAGCGGGCAAGGAAGAACATGGGCACTCCGGCAGCGAGCATGATCAGACCGCTGCGCCAATCCAGCGCGAACACCGTGATGGCCGTGAAGAGCATGAACAGCATGCCGGACGCCAAGGAGCTGACGCCGGAGTCCAGGAGTTCGCGGAGCGCTTCAAGGTCCGACGTCTGCCGGGCAATGATGCGTCCGGAGGTGTATTTCTCGTGGAATTCCAGGCTCAGCCGTTGGGTGTGCCGGAAAACGCGCAGCCGGAGATCCAGGAGCATGGCCTGGCTCAGGCGGGCCGTGGACGTCACATACAGTGCTGTCATTCCGGCCGTGGCGATGGCAGCTGCCAGATACAGGGCACCCGCCAGCACCAAGGGGCCGTTGTCGCCTGCCTGCAGCGCGGGAAGGGCGTTGTCGATCCCGAAGGCGATCAGCGCCGGCCCGGCAACCCGGGTGAGCTGCGAGACCACCACCATCGCGATCGTCAGCCAGAAACGCAACCGCACGGGGCGGATGAGCGAGGCAAGCAAGGTGAGCGACCGGCGTCGTACGGCTTTGCTGTCTGCCTTGGTGAGGAGCGTGTTGTCCTCGTTGGCGGTTCCAAAGGTTGTGGCACTCACCGGCGGGCCTCCTCAGCTTCTTCGAGTTCGTCCAGTTCGGTGTCCAGGTCCTTCGGACCGGTATCCAGGCTGGCGATGACGTAGCGGTAGTGATCGTTGTCGGCCAACAGTTCCGTATGGGTTCCGACGGCGGTGATGGTGCCGTTTTCGAGCAACGCCACCCGGTCCGCCAAAGCCACGGTGGATGGCCGGTGCGCAACGATCAGTGTGGTGGTCTCGCGGAGGACCTCGCGCAAGCGGGCCTCCACTCGTTCCTCGGTGTTCACATCCAGGGCGGACAGGGGATCGTCCAGGACCAGGACCTTCGGCTTGGCCGCGATGGCACGGGCCAGGGCGATGCGCTGGCGTTGGCCGCCGGACAGGCTCAGCCCTTCCTCACCGATGAGTGTGTCCACGCCGTCGGGCAATGAGTAGGCGAACTGGGCCTGCGCCACGTCCAAGGCTTCATCCAGGGCTGCATCGCTGGGATCCGGAGCGCCCAGGAGGACGTTGTCGCGCACTGAACTGGAGAACAAGGTGGTGTCCTCGAAGGCAACGGCCACGATCCTCCGGAGCTCGTCGATGTCGTAGTCGCGGACATCCACCCCGTCGATGGTCACAGCACCCTCGGTGACGTCGTAGAGGCGGGGGACGAGTTGGAGCATGGCGCTCTTGCCGCTGCCGGTGATGCCCACCAGGGCCATCGTTTCGCCAGGACGGATATCAAGGGTGAGATCGTGCAGGAGCGACCCGCCGTCGTCGAACCCGAAACCCGCGTGCTCAAAGCGCAAGGCGCCCTTCACGGTCTCCGGCACCGTGGCGTGATCCGGGGAAGTAATGGTGTTTTCCGTGTCCATGACCTCGAAGTGGCGGTCCAACGCGGTCTTCGCGGTCAGGGCCATCGCCAGCAGCATGCCCGAGAATTCCACCGGAGTGGCCACCACGGCGGCGGTTGCGAAGAAGGCAACCAGCGAGCCAATGCTCAGCTGGCCGCTGGCGGCCAGCATAATGCCCACCACCAGCCCGACGCCCAGCGCAAGTTCCGGCAGCAAAGTAACAACCAAGGTGAAGCCGGCTTGCTGCTTGGCCTTCGCGATCTCGGTCTGCCGAAGCTCCTCGGCCTGGCCGTTGAAGTTCTCCAACGCTTCGCGGCTGCGCCCGAAGGCCTTCAGGACGCGTATGCCGTGGACGGATTCCTCCACGGTGGTGGCGAGGTCGCCGGCCTGGTCCTGGCTGAGCCGGGTGACCAGGCTGAACCGGCGGCGGAAGCGGAAGGAGTTGATCATGATCGGTACCGCCGCGCCCAGGAAGATCAGGGCGAGCTGCCAGCTCATGGAGAACATCACGCCGACGCCGATGATCACCGTCAACGTCGTGACCACCAGCATGATCGCGCCGAAGGCCATCCAGCGCCGCAGGAAGCTCAGGTCCGTCATGGCGCGGGAGAGCAATTGGCCCGAACCCCAGCGGTCGTGGAACGCCACGGTGAGCTGTTGCAGGTGCCCGTAAAGCGTTACGCGCATCCGGGTCTCAACGGTGGTGGCGGGGTTGATGACGAACTGCCGGCGCAACGCCACCAGCCCCGCTTCAGCAATACCCAACGCAAGGATCACGACGGCGGCAATCCAGACTGCGTCCGTGGAACCGCCGGGTTGCAAGGAGTTGTTGACGAGGACCCGCAGTACCTGCGGAATCGTCAGCGCCACGATGCTTGCCAGCAGGGCGCATATCAGGCCCATGAACAGGCGGGGGAGGATTGGCCGCACATGAGGGTACAGCCGGCCGACGGAGGTGAAAAATGACGTTTGCTTGGACATGCCCGCTTCTCAACAGCTGGATCTTCAGATGGTGCGGAGGTAGTTTCCCGTAGCAACTACCCTATGCCATGGCGTGATTCGTTTCACAGGACTACGCAACGCAGGTGAAATGTTTGACCCAGTTATTGGGGATCGTAATGATCCCTCGGTGTTTAGCTGCGTGCCGTGAGCGTCAGCAGCACTGCTTCCGGGCGGCAGGCGATCCGGACCGGCGCGAAGCGTGAGGTGCCGATACCGCCTGAGACGTTTACCGGCGTCGTGAATTCCTTGCTTTCCCAGTCGTGGAGTCCCTTTGCGCGCCACGTGGGGAGGTCGCAGTTGGAGACCAGGGCGCCATAGCCAGGGATGCAGATCTGGCCGCCGTGGGTGTGCCCGGCAAAGATTACGTCCGCTCCAGCTTCGGTGAAGTGGTCCAGCACGCGCTGGTACGGAGCATGGATGACACCGACCTTGAGGTGCGGGCGGGCGTCCTGGTTCACGGTTCCGCGGGGCCAGCCGGCGTACCGCTCGCGCTTGAGGTGGGGGTCGTCGACTCCGGAGAAATCGAAGCGGAGTCCGTTGAGGACCACTGACTGGGCGCGGTTGGTGAGATCGATCCAACCGCCCATGCCGAAGGCTGACCGGAGCTTGGGCCAGTCGAGCTTGATGGGTTCAGTCTTGAGCTTTGAGGGCCCGCGGAAGTATCCGGCCGGGTTTTTGATTCTTGGCGCGTAGTAGTCATTGGACCCCGGCACGAAAACGCCCGGGAACTCCAGCAGCGGGCGAAGTGCCTGGATCAAGGGATCGACGGCCTTGGTGTGGCTCAGGTTATCGCCCGTGTTGACCACAAGATCGGGTTTCAGATCGGCCAGCGACTGGAGCCACTGGGCCTTCTTGTCCTGGCCCGGGACGAAGTGAATGTCGCTCAGGTGGAGGACCTGGAACGGCGCTGAACCCTCGGGGAGGACCGGAAGTGTTTCCTGGCGGACCTCGAACTGGTCCTTCTCCCACCAACCATAGGCAGCTGCTGCCGCTCCGGCTGTTGCACCAAGGGCTGTAGTGACGGCGAAACCGCGCCCGACGGTGCGGACGCGGTTTGCCAGTGAATCACGGAAGGACACGCTTAGTCCTTGTCGTTGTTGCCGTTGCCGTTATTGCCATTGTTCCCGTTGCCGCTGTTTCCTGAGGACGGTGCGGGGTTCGGCGTCGTTGGTGCCGGCGTTGTGTTGCGCTGCGGGGCAGCCGTGCCGAGCAAGTTGGAAGGCGGAGCCTGGAACGGGTTGGTTCCGTACGCGGGAGCCACCGACAACATGTAGTTGGTGAACTGCGGACCGGCAATCATGTAACCGTCAATGGAAGGGTAGAACTTGCCGTTGACGGTCAGGTTTCGGCCCGGGCGGAGCTGGTCACCCAGCGGGTCGCCGAACCAGGAAGCCGTTGCCAGCCCGGTGGTGTAACCAACAACCCACGTGGAGCCGTTGGAGTCGTTGGTACCGGTCTTGGCTGCTACCGGGAAGTTGTTCCGCGTGGAGAGAGCCGGGCGGATCAAGGAACCCGAACCCGCGTTGAGCACTTCCTGCATGGCGTAGGCAACGCCGCGGGCAACCTCGGGCTTGACGGCGTCCTTGCAGTTGGAGGACTGGGCCGGCAGCTCCGCGCCGGACTGGTCCTTGACCGACGTAATGGCGATCGGCTCGCAGTACTTGCCGTCAGCAGCGAAGGTTGCAAATGCGGCTGCCATGGTCAGCGGCGCAGTCTGGGTTGCACCAATCAGGTTCGACAGTGTGGTCATCGGGACCTGGGGGTTCGGATCAGTGACCTTGCCGGTTTCATCACGGGTGGGGAGTCCGCCGTGGATTCCGGTGGCATCCACGATGCCCTGAATGCCACAGAGGTCCACCTGGGATGCAGAGGCAAACGTTGCGGTGTTGATGGAGTTCATGAGGCCGTAAAGGACGGTCATGTTCCGGTAATAACCCTCGTCGGAGTTCTGAAGATCGAAGGTACCGTTGGTGGCGTCGTACCAGCCCACTGTCGGTGCAGGACAGGTGTTCCTCCACGGGAAGTTCTGCTTGTACCTTCGGACGCTTGCGTTGATGTTCGTGTTCATCGACTTGCCCTCGTTCAGCCACTGGGCGAACGTGAAGGGTTTCATCGTGGAGCCGGGCTGGAAGCCACCAATGCCGTTGAGGTCATTTCCATTGGAATCCAGGACGTCGACGTTGAAGTTCTGGGTTTGATCGAACTTGCCCTCTTGAGGGAGCCAGACGGTGTTCTGGGCCATGCTGACAATTTGGCCCGTTCCCGGCTGAACAGAGGTGATGGACGCGCCCCACTTGTCCGGGTTGGCGCCAGCCGTGGCATCGACCTGTTGCTGGGCGACCGTCTGGGCGGTCGGATCGAGGGTGGTCTGGATGGTGAGACCGCCGCGCTGGACGCGCTTGATGCGCTCTTCCGTGGTGTCGCCATAGGCGGGGTTGTTGAAGAGCAGGTGAAGGACGTAGTCACAGAAGTACGGCGCCATGGTGGCGTACGCGCAACCCTGACGGGCCGGGGTGACCTTGGTGGTGACCGGGGTGGCTACGGCTTCGTCATACTCGGCCTGCGTGATCTTGCCTTGGTTCACCATGGCAGCGAGCACGAGGTCGCGGCGCTTCTGCGCGTTGTCCGGGTTCGCGATGGGATCGAAGGCTGAGGGGCTGTTCACGAGGCCGGCCAGGAGGGCCGCCTGCGGAAGTGTCAGGTCCTTGGCGGTGGTGCTGAAGAAGAACTTGGAGGCAGCTTCGATTCCGTAGGCGTCACGGTTGAAGAACACGATGTTGAGGTAGCCCTCAAGGATCTGCTCCTTGGAGAACTTCTTCTCCAGGGCGATGGCGAGCTTCATTTCGCGGAGTTTGTCGCCCACGCCTTTGCCGCCACCATTGAGCTTGACGTCTTCTTCGCGGTCGGACGCCACCAGGGACTCGTTGATGACGTTGTTCACGTACTGCTGCGTGATGGTGGACGCGCCCTGCTTGTTGCCGCGGGCGGTGCTGACGATGGCTCGCATGATGCCGGTGGTGTCGATACCGCCGTGCTCATAGAAACGGCTGTCCTCGATGGCGATGACAGCGTCCTTGATATACGGGCTCATCGAGTCCAGCGGGACCTTGGTCCGGTTCTCCGCATAGATCGAGGCGATCGGCGAACCGTCCTTCGCCAGGATCGTTGTGTTCTGGCTGGGCGGATCCACCTGGAGTTCCGCCGGCAGAGTGTCAAAGAACTGGATTGAACCACTGGCGGCACTGCCCGAAACGGCGGCTGCGGGGACCAAGAGGCCCGCCACGAGGACGCCACAAATCGCGCTCACACCAAGGAAGCCTAGAATCTTTCCGAGGGTGGTGGCAGTGTCGAATAGTGGGTTCTTGCGAGTCACCATGTTTTCCACTTTACCGGCAAGGGCTAGGCTTTCTGTCATGACCAAATGGGAGTACGCCACGATTCCGCTCATTATTCACGCCACGAAGCAGATCCTGGACCAGTGGGGCGAAGACGGCTGGGAGCTTGTCCAGGTCGTCGGTGGCCCCGATGGCAAAGGCCTTGTTGCATACCTGAAGAGGGAGAAGCAGTAACCATGACCACCCCCGCAGAAACCACGTCTCCCGCGGAATCCGGCGCCCCCACGTCCGCTGTGGAGCAGCGACTGGCCGAGCTCGGATTGACCCTCCCCGAGGTCGCCGCCCCTGTTGCCGACTACGTGCCGGCCATCGTCTCCGGCAACTACGTTTACACCTCCGGACAGCTGCCCTTTATTAACGGCAAACTCGAAGCTAAGGGCAAGGTCTCCCTCGGTGAGTTGGGCACCTCCGACGAGCCCACCGTTGATCCCGACGACGCCAAGCGCTACGCCGCCGTCTGCGCCATTAACGCCCTGGCAGCAGTCAAGAGCGTCATCGGCGACCTCGACCGCATCACCCGCATCGTCAAGGTTGTCGGTTTCGTCTCTTCGGAACCAACCTTCACCGGCCAGCCCGGCGTCATCAACGGCGCATCCGAACTCCTCGGCCAGGTCTTTGGCGACGCCGGCAAGCACGCACGCTCCGCCGTCGGCGTTTCTGTCCTGCCGCTCGACTCTCCTGTAGAAGTCGAGCTCATTGCTGAATTCAGCTAAGGAACCGGTTCACCCAATTGCCGCAGCTTGCCCGCCGCCTGTTTGTACTGCCTCCCGAACTCGAAGGGGCAGCACGGAACTGGCTTGAGCTCGGCGAGCGGACCCCCAGGGCCGCCCGCTTTGCATCGTCCGTTGTGCTTTTGCGCGACTCGCCCACCGGCTTGGAAACCTGGCTTGGTTACAGGCCAGGCTCCTCGCCGTTGGGCGTTGTCGCGTTCCCGGGTGGATCTTTGGATCCGTCCGACGACGACCCCGTAGGGTGGGTTGGCCCCTCACCCCAGCAGTGGGCTGAGCACATGGGAACGGACGACGTCGGACTAGCCCGCCGCCACGTGGTGGGCGCCATCCGCGAACTCTTCGAAGAGACCGGCGTCCTGCTCGCGGGACCCGACGCATCATCCACCGTTGAGGCCAACTCCACTGTGGACTGGATGCGCGCCCGCGAAGCCGTGGCAGCCCAGGAGAAGTCCTTCACGGAGATGCTCTCCAAACGTGGGCTCTCCCTTCGCACTGACCTTCTGAAGCCCTTGGTGAACTGGCTCAGCCCGGACTTTGCGCACACCCGTTTCAACACGCGTTACTTCGCCGCGACCGTCCCCGTGAACCAGCAGCCCAGCATCCTTGGCAGCAAGGGCGTATGGGGGCGCTGGGTCACCGCGGCCGAAGCGGTTGCCCTCCGCGAGACCCCGGCGCTCGGAGACGAAGTAGGCCAGCAAAACACCGTTGGCCTCACCCTCGGCCAGCTCCTGGTACCCGGCTCGGAGATCATGCTCGAGAAGATGGCTGCCTCCAACGGCTGCATCGCCTACCTGAGCTACAAGCGCAAAGCCCATGTGTACCAGGCGAAACTCGTAGACGAGGGCGGAATCCTGATGCTCGAGGTCGAAGCAGCCCGGACCATCGCTGGAGAGCCCCAGCGGGAGCGTTAAAGCCCCATTCCGACGCTCTCTCACCGATCGCCTGTTTGAGTGGGTCGCTCTCTCACCTCCCGTCGGGTTTGGGCGAACGCTCGCTCACTTTCTGTCGGTTGCCGTAGCCGGTTCGTCGTTTATCGCTCGAAGGTAGACGTCTGCGAGATGCCTCAAGTGGGGTACCAGGGCAGCTGGCGACTCGACTGTGAAATCCATGCCAAGCATGCCGATGTAGGCGGCGATGGTTTCGAGGCTGTCGGCGCCAGTGACCAAGACGGACTCGGTATCGGAGATCGACTCCACCACCCCCACAGCGTGGTTGATTCGAGCCAGGACCGCCTCTGCAGGAGCAGCTACGCGAAGGCGGGCATGCACTTTCCAACCGCTGGCGGCGATCGATTGCATCGCGAACGCGGTGTAGTCACCGCCCGGCAGGGGTAACGGGGAGAACCGACGGCGGGTACGCATCCGCGGTTCAATCCAGTCTGCGCGGAAGACGCCCCATTCATCAGAGGCAGGGTCACGCCCCACCAAGTACCAGCGCCGTTGCCAACTCAGCAGCCGATAAGGCTCCACAAGCCTGGGCGTACCACGGTCATCGAACCGGAACCACTCGACGTCGCGGATGGCAGCGGCAATGGTGGCGAGAACTGCGTGGTTGACTTCGGGATCTTCCGCATCTGTCCCGTTGTTCTCGGGCGCGCGATCGACATTCGACAGTGCCGTAACAGTTGGCCGCAGCCGCGACGGGAGCACCTGCTCAAGTTTTGCGAGGGCGCGGGCACTCGACTCCGCAATGCCGGCGATGCCGGTTGCCGTGCGGAGGCCAATAGCGACGGCGACGGCTTCCTCGTCGTCGAGGAGCAGCGGCGGTAGCTTTCCGCCGGCACCAAGGCGGTAGCCTCCCGTCGTCCCGCGGGTCGCATCCACCGGGTACCCGAGTTCGCGTAATCGATCGATGTCCTTGCGAACCGTGCGTGTTGAAATGCCGAGGCGGTGAGCGAGCTCCGTACCCGTCCAATCGGGCCGCGACTGCAGGAGCGAAAGCAGAGCCAGGAGGCGTTCAGCTGTAGAAGACATTGTGGGAAATTCCTGATTCTTTTAGGAAGAAAGGGTTCCTATATCGACCGTATCGTCTTAAGCATGATGAATATCACAGAAGCGAGTATCGATATCCGCGACTTCCGCCTGGACGTTCCCCAGGCCGAACTTGATGATCTGATGGAGCGCCTCGCCCGGACCCGGCTGCCCCGGACGGCACCTGTTGATGACTGGGACGCCGGGACGCCTAACTCCTACCTTCGCGAGGCCGTGGACGCGTGGACCACCAGCTTTGACTGGCGGACCCAGGAAGCGCGCATCAACGCCGTTCCGCACTTCACCACCGAGATCGACGGACAGCACTTCCACTTCATCCATGTGCGCTCACCACACGCTGGAGCTACGCCGCTGCTCCTGGCGCACACCTACCCTGGCTCATCCGTCGACTACCTCGACATGATCGATGAACTTACCGATCCCGTGGCGCACGGTGGCCGGGCTGAGGACGCCTTCGACGTAGTGATCCCGGATGCCCCCGGCTACGGATTCTCCAATCCTGTGGCCGAGTCCGGGTGGAACACCGCACGCGTGGCCCGAGCCTATGACGCTCTCATGCGCGGGCTTGGCTACACCCACTACGGTATTCACGGTTCTGACAACGGCGCGATGGTCGCCCGGGAGCTCGGTCTCTTGAACCCGGACGGATTCCTTGGCCTCCACGTGTTGCAGCTTTTCTCGTTCCCATCCGGTGACCCGGCCGAGTTCGAGAAGCTCGAACCGCAAGACTACGCAGGGCTCGCCCATATGGAGTGGTTCCAGTCTGTCGGGGGCTACAACACAATGAACGCGAGCCGTCCGCAGACCGTGGCTGTGGGGCTGAGTGACTCGCCTGTGGGGCTGCTGGCCTACAGCGAGTTGTTCAACTCGTTCGGAAACGGTACCTCACTGGTCCCGCTCGAGAGGATCCTTACCGAAGTGACCGTGAACTGGTTTGCGAACGCCGCGGCAGGCATGAGCCGAAGTTACCTGGACAACGCACGCACCCACGCCGAACCAGAGGTGAACGGTGCGCCCACCGGTGTGGCAGTTTTCAAAGACGACTTTCAGACGATCCGTGTCTTCGCCGAGCGGGACAACTCAAACATCGTGCACTGGAGTCGATTTGAGGCAGGTGGGCACTTCGCCGCATTGGAAGTGCCATCGCTCCTGGCCGGCGACATTCGAACATTCTTTGGGCTGGTTCGCGGCGCGCGGTAACGCAAGGCAAACCAAAACAAAAGAGCCGCCCCGGTACGAAACCGGGGCGGCTCTGTGGCTGAATCGCCTAGCGCGAACGCTGGCGGAGGCGCTGCATGTCGAGGATGACAACGGCGCGGGCTTCCAAGCGGAGCCATCCGCGCTGAACGAACTCAGCCAGTGCCTTATTCACGGTTTCGCGGGAAGCGCCAACCAGCTGGGCCAGTTCTTCCTGCGTGAGCTCGTGGGCAACCAGGACGCCGTCGGTAGCCGGACGGCCGAAGCGGTCGGCCAGGTCCAGGAGAGCCTTGGCAACACGGCCCGGAACGTCCGAGAAGACGAGGTCGGACAGGGAATCGTTGGTGCGGCGGAGGCGGCGTGCCAAGGCCTGCAGCAGCTGAGCGGAAACCTCGGGGCGGGTGCGGAGCAGCGCGTTGAGGCTTTCGTTCTTAAGCCCGGCCAAGCGGGTCTCCGAGACGGCGGTGGCCGTGGCGGTACGCGGGCTGGGGTCGAACAGGGCCATCTCGCCGAAGAGCTCGCCCGGGCCGAGGATGGCCAGCAGGGACTCGCGTCCGTCGGGGGAGGTGCGGCCGAGCTTCACCTTGCCGGAAACGATGAAGTAGAGCTGGTCACCCTGATCGCCTTCGCGGAACACCGATGCCCCGCGTGAGAGGTCCACCTCTGTGAGTTCGTCCGTCAGCAAGCGGAATGCGTCGTCGTCAAGGGTGGCGAAGAGGGGTGCGCGGCGCAATACCTCGATGTCCATGAAATCTCCTGAATATAAGTTTCGGTCGTGGCGCTTCAGCCATTGTTTCAGAATTTTTGGGCTTCTGTGACGTACTTGGCACGTGAAACGCTGAAACTACGCGGGTTTGGGGCGATCCAAGGCCTGTTGGCGGCCCTCAAACGGGTAATAAGCGGCTCCGGATCGTGACCGGACTAACGGTGGGCTGTCAGGGTCAACATCTAGAATTGGCGCTACCCGGCTATGAGGAGCATTGGTGTTTGGCTTGACGATATTGGATTTGGCATTGATCTTGATGCTGCTGTCCTACCTGATCTATGGCCTGCGCAACGGCTTTATGGTCACCCTGGGTGGAATTGCAGGATTTGTGGTCGGAGCCATCGCGGCTTTCGTCGCCGTCCCACTCGTCAGCGGCTGGGTGACCGACAGCGGCTGGAGATTGACCGCCACGGTGGGCGCCGCCGTCGTGCTTATCGCCTTGGGTCATGGGCTGGGAACCATGATCGGACGCAAAATCCGCCACGCTGTGCGGATCAAGCCCCTGCACGCGGTGGACAGGCTGATCGGCGGTGCGGTCAGCGTGGTGGTGGCTGCGCTGGTGATGTCCATGCTGGCGTTCAGCATCAGTTCGCTGGGTGTGCCGTTCGTTTCGCAGCAGTTGGCCGAGTCCAGGGTTATCCGCTACATCGACAACATCACGCCGACGCCCGTCAAGAGCACCATGGCCCAGCTGCGGTCAACGGTGATTGGTGGCGGAATTCCCCAGCTCATCGAGGGCATCGGACCAGTGACTCCCGTGCCCGTTCCCAATGAGTCAACCGACACTCCGGCCTTGAACCAAGCGGCCGAATCAGTCCTCAAGATTGCAGGCACCGCCTTCGAATGCGGCCAAAACCAGACCGGTTCCGGATTCGTCGTTTCGCCCGGGCGCGTCGTCACCAATGCCCACGTCGTGGCGGGCGTGTCGCAGCCGGTCGTGGAAGTTCCCGACGGCGGTGCGTTGCCCGGTCGGGTGGTTTACTTCGACTCCCAGCGGGACATCGCGGTCCTGGCCGTGGATGGCTTGCAGTCCAGTCCGTTGCCGCTGGGCACCGACCTGCCCGATGGCAGCCCCGCGGCGTTTGCCGGGTACCCGCACGGCGGGCCGTTCCAGTCGAAACCGGCTACCGTGCAAGGGATTTCCACCATCCTGGTTCCTGACATTTACGGCAACAACCCCTCGCCGGAGTTGGTCTATAAGCTGGCCGGCGACGTCCAGCCGGGCAATTCCGGTGGCCCCCTGCTGACCATGCAGGGACAAGTGGCCGGATTGATCTTCGCCAAGACCACCACTGATGCCGCCCTTGGCTTCGCACTCACGATGGCGGACCTGGAGCCGGTGGCGGCACAGGCACCCGGCCTCAGCAGCCCGGTCTCGGCCGGTCAATGCACCCGTAAGTAGCGGTCCCTCTCTCACCTTCCGCGGCGTTTCGGCGGGCCCCCTCTCACATCGTGAGCGTTTTGAGCCAACGCTCGTTACCTTTTTCGTAGCCTGTTTCCTGGTGCAGGATATGGGTGTGCTGGCCTGCTGATCCCGGCATGATTGTGACGCTCTGTCAGTCGATGATCTTGAGAGTGTTGTCACCGGGGTTGGTAGGTGCCGGGAGACCGCTGATAGGGGCAGGACAGTTCGGGAACGTCGTGCGTAACGTGGGTGCCGGGTCCTGACACCGATGGTGGGCCAGTGGAGGTAGTTGACTACGACTGGAGGTGCCAGATGATCACGAACCACGACGGTGTCGAGGTGTTTATTGGGCTGGATGTTGGCAAGGGCGTCCATCATGCCGTTGCCGTGGATCGGGCCGGCAGGAAATTACTGGACCGGGCGCTGCCCAACGATGAAGCCAAAATCCGGGAAATCATCGCCGAACTTGTGGACGCCGGACGTGTGTTGCTGGTCGTTGACCAGCCAGCGACTATCGGCGCGTTGCCGGTAGCCGTTGCCCAGGCCGCCGGGGTGCTGGTCGGCTACCTGCCGGGGCTGGCGATGCGCCGGATCGCGGATCTTCACCCCGGAGAGGCGAAGACCGATGCCCGGGACGCGTTCATCATCGCCGAGGCCGCCAGGACCATGCCGCATGCCCTGCGCTCGGTTCAGTTGGTCGATGAGCAGCTCGCTGAGCTGAGCATGCTTTGCGGGTTCGACGAGGATCTGGCCAAGCAGGCCACGGCGACTTCGAACCGGATCCGCGGGCTGCTCACCCAGATCCACCCAGCTCTGGAAAGGGTGCTGGGACCCTACATGGACCACCCGGCGGTGCATGACCTGCTGCGGACCTGGCCTACCCCTAAAGCGCTCCGTCACGCGGGCCGGCGCCGGATCGGGACCCGGCTGAGCAAACTCGCGCCGCGGATGGGTGAACGTCTTGCCGATGACATCATCGAGGCCTTGGGCCGGCAAACAGTCACTGTCGTGGGAACGAACGCCGCGACCATCGTGCTGCCCCAGCTCGCGGCCATGCTCGCCGGGCTCCACGAAAGCCGCGCCACGGTCCTCACCCAGGTCGAAGCTCTCGTGGAGGCCCACCCTCTTCACCCGGTCCTGATGTCTCTGCCGGCCGTGGGCATCAGGACCGCCGCACGAATCCTCACCGAAGTCGCCGGGAAAGAGTTCCCCACCGCCGGGCACCTGGCCTCTTACGCCGGGCTGGCCCCCGTCACCTGGCGATCCGGGTCCTCCATCCGCGGCGACCATTCCTCAAGAAAAGGCAACAAAGTCCTCAAGCGAACCCTGTTCCTCTCCGCATTCGCTGCGCTCAAAGACCCGCCGTCCCGGGCATACTACGAACGCAAACGAGCCGAAGGAAAACGCCACAACCAAGCACTCATCGCCCTCGCACGACGACGCTGCGACACCCTCTACGCCATGCTCCGCGACGGCACCCTCTACCAACCCCCAACACCCAAAACCGCTTGACGAAAAACATAGGGACACTCTCACCTCTTGGGCACGATTCCCCGGCACCCTCCTGCCGCTATAGATTGGGAGCCATGACTGAAGCCACTCCCGCCACCGAAGCCGGTCGCGGCACCATCCTTGTGATCAACGGCCCCAACTTGAATCTGCTGGGTACCCGCGAGCCCGAAAAGTACGGCACATCTACTCTGGCCGACGTCGAGCAACTCGCCATGACAGCGGCTGCAGCCCACGGCTTCACCGTTGACTGTGTGCAGTCGAACCACGAGGGCGATCTCCTGGACGCCATCCATGCCGCGCGTGGCACAGCGGTCGGGATTGTCATCAATGCGGGGGCGTACACCCATACGTCCGTGGCTCTTCGGGACGCCCTGGCAGCGGTGCAGCTACCCGCCGTCGAAGTTCACATCACCAACGTCCACCAGCGTGAAGAGTTCCGCCACCACTCGTACCTGTCGGGTGTCTGTACTGCGATCATCGTCGGCGCTGGAGTGTTGGGCTACAAGCTGGCCATCGATTACCTGGCCGACGCGGTCTAACGCAGGCGATAGGTGAGAGAAGGTTCCCGGGAGACCGTCGGTAGGTGAGAGAAGGTTCCCGGGAGACCGTCGATAGGTGAACGAGCGTCAGAGGGCTGTGAGCCGCAGAACGATGGCGTGCTCCGGATGCAGGACGGGCATAGGGAGCCCCACTTCGCCCAGGAAACGCCCCGATGCTTCGGCACCGGTTGCCAGCCAGGGGGCCGGCTTGGCTTCGATGAACGTGTGCCCGTAGTCGGCGTCTCCCGGAGACGGGAAGATCGCCTCGACACGATAGGAACGCGAGGGATCCAGCCCCGGAATCGCCACCCGGCCCACCTGCTCGGCGAAGCCTGTGCGGGTCTTGACCACAGCGAAAAGTGCGGCCGTGGCACCTGTGGGAGTGCCGCCGTCGTGCGTGTCCGCGACAACGCCGTGCACCATCAGCGACTCGTCCGGCACATCGGCGCGCACCATTCGTCCACTGTGGATAAGCCCGCGGTGTTCCTTGTACAAAGCAATGAAGCGCTTGAGTTCCTCACGCTCGGCTCCGGTGACCGAGCGGACGTCCCACTCCATGCCGAAGTGACCGAACAAGGCCGTGATGGCCCGGAACGAAAGATCGTGCGTGCGGGCGGTGGTGTGAGACGTAGTGGGCCCGACATGCCCGCCCACCAGCTCCGGCGGAACCACCACGCCGGTCCAGCGCTGGATGGTCTGCCGCTCCAGGGCGTCGTTGCAGTCGGATGCCCACACCCGGTCCGTCCGCTCGAGGATTCCCAGATCCACGCGTCCGCCACCGGAGGAGCAGCTCTCGATCTCAACCTCCGGGTGTGCCTCGCGGAGAGCATCGAAGAGCCGGTACGCCGCCAGGGTTTGCTCATGGACGGAGGCCCGGCCGGCATGACCGTGCTCCAGGAGGTCGCGGTTCTGGTCCCACTTGAGGTAGCTGATGTTGTTGCCGCGCAGGAGCGCGTCGATCCGGTCGAAAACGTAGCTCCAGGCCTCCGGGTTCACCAGGTCGATGACGTGCTGCTGCCGCCATTCCAGGGGCAGCCGGCCACCGTCCTTGTGCGAAGCCGCGGACGGACCCACGATCCACTCGGGATGAGCCCGGGCAATGTCGGAGTCGAGGTTGACCATTTCCGGCTCCACCCACAGCCCGAACTCCATGCCGCGCGAGGTCACGGCGTCGATGAGCGGTGTCAGCCCGTCGGGCCACACGGTTTGGTCCACGTACCAGTCGCCCAACCCGGCGTGGTCGTCGCGGCGCCCGCGGAACCAGCCGTCGTCGAGCACGAACCGTTCGACGCCCAGGTCTGCAGCCGACTCGGCCAGCTCGACCAGGGTATCCAGATTGTGGTCGAAGTAGACCGCTTCCCAGGTGTTGAGGACCACTGGACGCGGCTTGCCCGAAAGCGCACCGACGTGATGCGGCCGCGCGCGGAACCAGCTGTAGAACGCCTCGGTGATGCCATCCAGGCCGCGGTCTGAGTACGCCGCGAACAGTGCAGGGGTGGTGTAGCTTTCGCCGGGCTGGAGCACCACTTCGGCGGGTCCCAGGAGCTCCGAACCGCCCACCATGGTTCGCCCGTCCGCAACGTTGTCCGCGAATTGCTCATGGTTCCCGCTCCACGCCAGGTGCGTTGCCCAGACCTTGCCGTGCCTGTTGCCGAAGCCGGCCGTTCCCGCGGCGAGCAGGAGCGAGGAGTCGTGCCCGGTGCGGCCGTGCCGGCCCGTTCGGACCCACGTTCCCTGCTGGATGGCCCGGCGCTGCGGGTGGCGTTCGCGGCACCAGCGTCCGGTCAGGTCCAAAAGTTCGACGGCGTCCGGCGCCACCGGGAGCATCGTCGCCAACTCGTCCAGCTGGAAGGGCGACGTGCCGTCGTTGCTGGCCGTGTGCTTGAGTTCGAGAAGCCCGCCCGGGTGCAGGGTGAGGTTGCTGGTCACCGTGAGACCGGCGTCGGGATCCGACTGAATCACGACGGCGGTGGTGCCGTCCGTCGTCGCACTCACCAGGCGAAGGCGTACTGAGAAATCAAAGCCGGGTACGCCTTCGGATATCCGGTGACCGCGAAGCCCGGGCCGGCCCTGCCACGACGACGAAGCCTGCGGGAGGAGTCCCGCAGGAACGTTCGCGTCGATCGAGGACGGCGGGATGGGCTCGTTGAGGATCGCCAAGTCAGGCAGGGCGTCGCCCAGGTCAGCTCCCCAGTGGGTTATCTCAGCCTCTCCGCGGTGGGTGCTGATCACCAGGCTGGTACCTGCGGAACGGAGATGGAGCGGTTGCATGGATGTGAGTCACTTTCAAATCGGGTCATATGGGGAGTTGCGGGGCCCGCTCTGCGCGCTTCGCGAAGGAAATAACGCGCAGAGCGGGCCTCACAACGGGTGGGGTTACTTGAAGAGGTTGTTGACCTGGTCGTTGGCTTCAGTCAGCGAGGAAGCAGGTTTCTTGCCGGAGATGACAGCGTCCATTGCTGGCTTCATGATGCCATCCACCTTGGCAGCCTTGTCAGCGATCGGGAAGAGGAACGTGGTGCCATCCTTCACGTGTGTAGTGAAGGCCGAGACGTCGGTGCCCTTGTCAGCGAAGGCCTTGGCTGCGATCTCGGAGGAGCTGGCGATGGCTGGGAACACGACGGCCTTGCTGGCCACCACGTCCTGGCAGGCCGTGGAGCCGAGATATTCAACCCATTTGACGCTGGCTCCGGGGTTCTTGGTGCCTGCCCAGATGGAGTCGGCCAGGCCGTTGAACATGGACGCGCGCTTGCCATCAGGGCCCTTGGGAGTGGGGGCGAAGGCCGTTTGGATGCCCTTGTAGGTTTGGTATTGCCCGATCAGCCAGTCACCGTTGGTGTTGATGGCAGCCTTACCGGCACCGAAGCTGTCCGGCATGCTTGCGCCCACCGTGGTTTCGAGCTTGGGCATGTAGCCCTTGTCCACCAGTCCGGCCCACCAGGCGATGGTTTCCTGGAAGCGGGGGTCGTCGTAGTTGAACTTGGTGCCCCACGGGTTCTTATCAGTTGCGGTCCAGCCCGTGGTGGCGGTGAGGAAGCTCCACTCGGTCTGGCCCTGTCCCGAACCACTGCCCGTCAGGCCCAGTCCGTAGGTGGCTACGTTGTTCTTGTCGAAACCCGATTCGTCGCCGCGCTTGCCGTTCTTGTCCACAGTCAGGTGGGCGATGGCCTTCTCGTAGCTGCCGCCGTCCTTCGGGTTCCAATCAAGCGAAGCCATCTGCTCTGCCGAGATTCCGGCGGCGTCCGTCATGGCCTTGTTGTAGAAGAGTCCCACGGTGTCCCAGTCCTTCGGCAGGCCGTAGCGCTTGCCGTCCTGGCCTACCCAAAGTTCCGGGAGTCCCTTGGTGTAGGCGTCCAGCTTGATGCCGTCCTTCTCCACGGCCTCGTCCAGGGACAGCAGCTGCTTCTTGGCGGCATATTCCGGGTACTTGGAGAGGTGGTTGGTGAAGACGTCCGGGGCTGTTCCGGCAACGAATCCGTTGGTCAGGGTGGTCCAATAATCGTCCCAACCGCGCTGGGTGATCTTGACCTTGATGTCCGGGTTGGCCTTGGTGAAGTCGTTGGCACATTGCTGGTACGCCGGGAGTTGGTTGGCGTCCCAGAGCCAGTAATTGATTTCACCCTTGGCCTCGGTGGAGGCGGGGGCGGAACCGCCACAGGCGGACAGGGTCAGGGCGATGGCGGCGGCAGCAGCGGCGACGCCGAGGGTTTTCTTCATGACGAACCTTTCAAGAGGGGATGCGGGTTACTTGATTCCGGAGAATCCGATGGAGTTGACTACCTTCTTGCCGAAGGCGATGAACAACAGGAAGATCGGGAGCGCTGCGACCAAGGTCCCGGCCATGAGCCCGGACCAGTCCAGGGCGCCTTGGGGGGACTGGGACTTGAAGACGCTGAGGCCAACGGTGAGCACCCGGACGTTCTCGTCCTGGCCCACCAGCAGTGGCCAGAAGTACTCGTTCCACTGACCGATAAAGGTCAGCAGCACCAGCGTGGCGATAGGGGCTGCGGCGTTGGGAAGCACAATCTGGAAGAAGATGCGCAGGTGCTTGGCGCCGTCGAGCATTGCCGCTTCCTCCACCTCGCGGGACATGCTGAGGAAGAACTGGCGGAGGAAGAAGATGGCGAACGGGGTCATGAACAGGAACGGCAGGGACATCCCGGCCATGGTGTTCAACAGCCCAAGGTTCTTGATCATGAGGAAGTTCGGCAGCGCCGTAAAGATCGGCGGGACCATCATGGTGGTGAGGAAGACGGCGAACACTTTGTTCCGGCCCGGCCAGCGCAACCGTGAAAAGGCATAGGCGGCCATAGCGCTGAAGAACACTTGGCCGGCTGTGGTGATGCTGGCGAAGATGACCGAGTTCCGGAGGTAGAGCCAGAAGTTGATGGCCGCGCCGGAACCGCCGTCGGCGATTGCCTCTTCGGTGGTCTGCAGGCCCAGGACGCGCTTGAAAGCGCCCCAGCTGAAGTCGGGGGGCAGGAGGTTCCCGGCGTTGGAGGCCAGTGCACTGTTGCTCGACAGTGCCGTCCGCAGCATCCAGAGGAACGGGGCAACGGTCACGGCGACGGCGACGGCGACAAGCACCCACGCGCTGATCCGGCGCCAATTGAGGGGCTTCTTGCGGCGATTGCGGGGAAGGGTTGAGGTAGTCATGGCGGTTTCCTTAGTCCACATCCGGCTTAGTCCAGGTCCGATTCGTTGCCTTTGAGGAACTTCATTTGCACGAAGGCCACCAGGGCGAGGATGACGAACAGGATCACGGAGAGGGCGGACGCGTAGCCGAAGTCGGATTCCCCGAAGGCTTTTTGGTAGATGTACATCTGGATGACGCGGGAGGCGTTGACGGGTCCGCCGTTGGTGGTGACGGCCACGGTGTCGAACACTTGGAAGGAACCGATCACGGTGACCACCAGCACCAGTACCAATACGGGGCGGAGCAGCGGCATGGTGATGCTCCGGAACGTACGGGCCGGGGACGCGCCGTCGAGGTTTGCTACCTCGTAGAGGTGGTTCGGGATGGATTGCAGGCCGGCGAAAATCAGGAGCGCGGTGTACCCCATGTGCCGCCAGACGTTCACGAAGGCGATGGTGGGGATAGCCCATTGTTCGCTGCCGAAGAAGGCGACGCGGGGGAGGCCCACCCAGCTCATGACTTCGTTGACGATGCCCAGTTGATAGTCGAGCATCCAGAACCAGAGGAGGGCGACGATCACGTTGGCCACCAGGAATGGCAGCAGCAGCGCGCCACGAATGAAGGTGGATTTGGCGACGCGGTGCATCAGCAGGGCCAGGCCCAGGGCGATAACGGTCTGGAATCCGATGTTGAGTGCGACGTACTGGAGCGTGACGCCCATGGCGTTCCAGAACAGTTCGTCGGCGAAGATGGCGGTGTAGTTCTTGATCCCGATCCAGGTGGGCTCGCCCAGGATGCTGTATTCGGTGAAGCTGAGGTAGATACCGCGGATGGTGGGGATAAGGAAGAACGCCACGAAGCCAATGAGCGCCGGGAAGATAAAGAAGAGGGCGATTCTGAGGTCGCCGAGACGGCTGGTCATGCTCCGTTTGGCGGGTTGAAGCTTGCGTCCGTGGTTGGCTCCGGAACGCCCCGAAGCTTTCCCCGGTTGCTTGGTTAGCGTGGTCATCGTCGACCCTTTCCTGACTGTGATGTGAATAACAACCTGGACTGGAATCTACACGAGTAGATTTGATCAGCACAAGGGTTCACGGCAATTTTTGGTGAGAAATGTTCGAATGTGTTCTATCTGTTGACTCGTGTAGATCGCGGTGGAAGACTCATGTGAAACCTAAAAGGGGACGCTTCGATGGGCTGCGCGGCAGCTTCAAGGAAAGGTAAACAATGACGTTTTCGATCGGTGTAGTGGGTGTCGGACAGTTCGGCAGCCAGTTCGCACATTTGTTCAAGCTCCACCCCGGTGTCAGCGCGGTCTACGCCGTGGATGAGCTCCCGGAGCGCGCCGCCGCAGCCCAGGAACGCTGGGGCTTGGATGGTGTCAAAGCCAGCTTTGATGAGTTGTTGGAGTCCGACGTCGATGCTGTCGCCATCTTCACGCAGCGGTGGACCCACGGTCCTTTGGTGGAGCGTGCGCTGCGCGCCGGAAAGCACGTCTATTCGGCGGTGCCGATGGCGATCTCGGAGGAGGAAATCGCTCGCATCATCGAGGCCGTCCGAGAGACGAAACTGGTCTACGCGATGGGGGAGACCAGCTACTACAACCCCGCCACGGTCTACGCCAGGCAGCAGCATGCAGCCGGCAAGTTCGGCCGGATTTTCTATACCGAGGGCGACTACGTCCACGACATGGATCTGGGATTCTACGAGGCCTACCAGTACAGCGGTGGAGAACGGTGGAAGGAAACCGCCAGCTACCCGCCCATGCTGTACCCGACGCACGCCATCGGCGGTGTCCTCGGCGCCGTGCCGGGCCACGCCGTCAGTGTCAGCTGCATCGGCGTGAAGGACCAGCGCGGCGACGGCGTCTTCGACAAAAACGTCAGCATGTTCGCCAACGACTTTTCGAACGCCACGGCTTTGTTCGAAATGAACGACGGCGGTGCGATGCGCACCAACGAGATGCGCCGCGTCGGCTATCCCTCGCATATCCGTGAGTCCCGCTTCCGCTTCTTCGGCACGGACGCCAGTTTTGAACAACTAGCCACCACCACGGTCTGGCAGGACAAGTCCACTGTGGAGGACGTCTCCGAACAGGTGGAAACCAAGCCGACCATGTCTGCCGATGATCCGTCCTTGGCAGATGTGGCACCGGAACTGCGCGATGCCTTCATCTCGGGCCTGGCGCCCGTCCATGACCAGTCCCGCCTACCCCAGGAGTTCCTCGGTGCACCCAACGGGCACGAAGGAAGCCACCAGTTCCTCGTGGATGACTTTGTGACCGCGGTGAACAACCGGACACTGCCACCGGTCAACGCCTGGGTGGCGGCCCGGTTCACCCTCCCCGGGATCATCGCCCACGAGTCCGCCCTCCGCGGCGGTGAACGTCTTCCCATCCGCGACTTCGGTGATGCTCCCATCCAGTAGCTAGCATTTACCCCATGACCACTTCAGCAGTACAAACCCCGCGCGGCCCGGTAACACGCAAAGACGTGGCCCGGTACGCCGGGGTGAGTACCGCCGTCGTGAGTTATGTGGTGAACGGTGGTCCTAAGAACGTTGCGCCGGCAACGGAAGCCAAAGTGCGCGACGCCATCCGTATCCTCGGGTACCGTCCCAACGCGGCGGCGCGGGCGTTGAAGCTGGGGTCCAGCGAGACCATCGGCGTTGTGGTGCCGGACAACACCAACCCCTTCTTCACGCATCTGGCCCATGCCGTGGAAGAGGCGGCATCGGAACTGGGCTACGGAATGGTGCTAACCAATTCCGATGGCAGCCTGACCCGTGAGCGCAAGAACATCCGTACCTTGGCCGCACGACAGGTGGACGGCGTCTTCCTGGCCAGCTGCGTCTTCGACCCCGATGTCACGGAGTTGGAAGCCTCGGAAATCCCGTCGGTCCTGTTGAACAACGCAGGATCTCCTCCGGGTTTTGCCAGCGTGGGCGTGGATCTGGAAGCCGGTGGTCGTGCCGCCGTCGAGCACCTGATAGGGCATGGTCACAAGAACATCGGGCTGGCCATCGGTACCAATACCGGAAACCAGTTGGACGGGCGCGAAGTGGGCTGGCTTGCCACCCTGCGTGAGGCGGGCCTGCCGGACGGGCCCATGCTGCACAGCCCCTTCACCCGGCCTGGTGGGTACGAAGTCGGCAAGCGATTCCTGTCCATGTCCAACCGGCCCACTGCGATCTTCGCCAGCAACGACATGCAAGCCATCGGCATCCTCCGGGCCTTACACGAGGCCGGAGTGCGGGTGCCCGAAGACATGGCATTGGTGTCCTTCGACGGTTCCTTGGACTCCGAATACAGTTGGCCTGCACTGACCACGGTGTCCCAACCGGTCCAGCTGATGGCGGAGGCCGCCGTTCGGGCCTTGGTGGGGAAGGACCGAGCGGAAGAACCGCAACACCACATCCTGCCGACCGAGCTGATCATCCGGCAGTCCTGCGGCTGCAAATAGCACCCTCTCTCACCGATTCGCCTGTTCGGCCCGATGCTCTCTCACCTTTCACGGGCCCTCCTAGAGGGTCGGGCGGGAGGGGGCCAATGGTGATAGAGGGTCGGGCGGGAGGGGCTAGGAGTCCATGCTCGCGTAGCGTTCCGGCCGGGCCAGGACCTGGCCGATCTGCGCGGTGCCTGCAGCTACGGCCAACCGGACCAGCAGGAACCCGGCCGCGAACACTCCGCCGATGGTCAGGAACACCACGGGCTGGGTCAACAACACGGTGCCCGTCAGCGGCAGGACCAGCACCGCAGCAGCGGCCGCCGAGATGCCGGCCACCAGGAAGAGCGGCGACATGACAGCCTTGACCCGTGCCGCCACCATGAGCTTGCGCGGCATCCCCACTCGATCCAGGGCCACCAGGGTCGACGCCCGGTCCAGCACCGCAGCGGCCTGGTTCACGCCCGCTGAGCACGCCACCATCAGGAACGAGCCCAGCAGCGTGATCATCACACCGGTGTTGATGTCGCGGACCAGCAAAGCCGTTTCATCCGTGGCGCCGGGACCTATGGTGTCAGCCACAGCCATGCCGACGCCCACGAACACCCCCACAAAGCTGATCATCGCGACGCCCCCAACTTGCCGCCACGATTCCTTGGGGCTCTCCAGCACGGTCCGTGCGGCCAGCAGTTGCTCGGGTCGCTTGGCCCGCTTGAGCTGTGAGGAGGCTCGCAGCCGCAGGATCCAAGGACCCATAAGGTTCAATGCCAACAGCGCCAGTCCAAAGCAGCCGCCCATGACAGCGATGATCACAATGAACGCGCCAAAGCTGCTGAGCATCCCCATCGCCACCACGCCGATGACCACCACCACGGCCGCGATGAGTCCGCGAACCCAGTGGGCGCCGTCGGCCGTTTGCCGTGTCCTGACGCCCAAAGGCGTCACGACGACCTTCCGGAGTCCAAGCGCCGCACTCGCCGCAGCCAGGACGCAGACGGCGAGGATGCAGCCCAGGATGGATGGGACGGACAGCCATGCATGGCTTCCGATTGCCTGGCCGCGGAACTGGATCAACCCCAGGAACGGAGCCATGCAGGCATACAGCCCCGCGCCCGCCAGCGCCCCCACAGCAGCCAGGACAGTGGACTCAATAACAGTCATCCACACCACCGTCCCGCTATTGGCACCTAGCAGGCGCAACGATGCCAGGCGGTCATCACGACGGCGGGCGGCGAGCCGGGCGGCTGAGGCACCGAGCGTCAGGAGCGGAATGATGAGCAGGACCATGGCGACGACGGCCAGCGCTTGGTAAGTGCCCGCGATGTCGTCCGACCAAGACCAGAAGACTTGTGAGCCCCCGGCCACTGTGAGCAGAAGTGCTGTGACCGTACCGAAGGCCAGTACGGGCAACCCGGCGTCACGGAGGCCCGTTTCCCTGAGGCTGCTGCCGCTGCTCCGCGCGAGGTACGGGGTGAGGCGCAGGGCCATGGAGAGGCTAGACATTGAAGGCACCCTTGAAGTTGGTGGCGGGCGCGGCCTGGGCGGGAGCGGCAACCGCGCTGCCACTGTCCGCCACGATCCGGCCGTCGCGCAATTCCACCACGCGTTGGCAGCGGGCCGCCACGTTGGGATCATGCGTCACCACCAGCAACGTGCGGCCGTTGGCTGCCACTGAACGAAGCAAAACGTCCAGGACTTCGTTGGACGTCGCAGAATCCAGAGCGCCGGTGGGTTCGTCCGCGAAGACCACCCGAGCACCTGTGACCTGGGCGCGGGCAATGGCCACGCGCTGGACCTGCCCACCGGACAGCTCACCCAACCGGCGCTGCTCCATGCCCGCAAGGCCCAAAGCCCCAAGCCACTCGGCCGCCCGGGACTCTGACGTAGCCCGGTCGGTTCCGTTCAACATGAGCGCCAGGGCCACGTTCTCCACGGCGGTCAGTTCCGGCAGGAGCATGCCCTGTTGGAAGACGAAACCAAACTCCTCACGGCGGAGGCGCGACAACGCGGCGTCACCCAAGGTGTCCAGCCTCAAAGGTGCCGATGGCGTGTTCAAGGTGATCGATCCGGCGTCGGGCCTCAAAATCCCGGCAAGGCAGTGCAGAAGTGTCGTCTTACCCGAACCGGAAGGTCCGATGATCGCAATGGACTCGCCGGCGTTTGCTGTGAAGTCGACGCGGTCCAAGGCAATGCTGCCGGGATAGTGCTTGGTGAGTTGCTGGGCGTGGAGGATGGCGTTCATATATCCAGCATCCACAAGAACTGCATTCCGCGGCGTCAGTCCCGCGGTTGAACTCTGCGGACCTGCCTCCACCCGCGGTATGAGACCCAACTGCTACCTACTTGGGCTAAGCCTCCGCAATCCGCAGCTTGGCCACATTCTCGGCCAGCACACGTCGGGCGTCCTCGCCCAGCAGCGAATCCGTGATCAGCTCGTCGGCCTCTTCCAACTGGGCGATCGAGGCGATGCCCACCACGCCCCACTTGCTGTGATCGGCCAGGACAACGGTGCTCCGGGCGGACGACATGAAGGCACGGTCCGTTTCCGCTTCGAGCAGGTTCGGCGTGGTGAAGCCGGCCTGCGCATCCATACCGTGGACTCCCAGGAACAGGACATCCAAGTGGAGCTGCTTCAGGGAAGCCGTCGCAATCGGACCCACCAAGGCATCCGACGGAGTGCGCTCGCCGCCGATCAGGATCACAGTGGAGCCGAAACGGCCGGGGCCCGATGATGCGCCGTGGTGGAACAGATCCGCGATCCGCACGGAGTTGGTGACCACGGTGATACGCGGCCCGTGAACCAGTTCCTGAGCCAGGGCCCATGTGGTGGTGCCGGCGCTGAGGCCGATGGCCATGCCTTCCTGGACCAAGGTGGCGGCTTCGACGGCAATCGCGTGCTTCTCTGCAGTGAGTTGTGTGGACTTCAACTCGAAGCCCGGTTCATGGGTGCTCGCATCACCGGGAAGCTTCGCACCGCCGTGGATACGTTCCACACGGCCCGTTTCCTCGAGGGCTTCGATGTCCCGCCGGACGGTCATGGGGGAGACGCCCAGCAGTTGGGCGAGGTCGGAGACGCGCACCACGCGTTCGCGCTGGACGGCATCGATGATGGCGGAGTGGCGTGCTGCCTGAAGCATCAGGGCCTTTCTGGAGAGCCTCGTAGACGTGAGGCTGAGTCTGGCTCCAGTCTAGGACGCAGTTTCGCAACCCGGCGGCAAATCCAGTCGCGGCGTCGTCACGCAACCGGCCGAATGCACGACGGCGCCGCTCACCGTGGGAGGCGAGCGGCGCCGTCGTGAATTGCCTACTTACGCAGCGACTCCGCGATCTGGGTCATGATGCCGGGGTCGGCCAGGGTGGTGGCGTCTCCGCTGTCGCGGCCTTCTGCGATGTCCTTCAGGAGGCGGCGGACGATCTTGCCGGAGCGCGTCTTGGGCAGTTCCGGGACGATCAGGAGCTGCTTGGGTTTGGCGATCGGGCCGATTTCCTTGCCCACGTGGTTGCGCAGCTCCAGGACGGTTTCGTCGCCGTTGTTCACGGCGTCACCGCGGAGGATGACGAACGCGACGACGGCCTGTCCGGTGGTCTCGTCAGCGGCGCCAACGACGGCTGCTTCAGCGACGGAAGGGTGGCTGACGAGGGCGGATTCGATTTCCGTGGTGGAGAGGCGGTGGCCGGAGACGTTCATGACGTCGTCCACGCGGCCCAGGAGCCAGACGTCGCCGTCTTCGTCCTTCTTGGCGCCATCGCCGGCGAAGTACATGGCCTCGAACCGGGACCAGTAGGTGTCCTTGAAGCGTTCCGGGTCGCCCCAGATGCCTCGGAGCATGGAGGGCCACGGCTCGCGGACCACCAGGTAGCCGCCTTCACCGTTGGCCACGGACTGGCCGGCCTCGTCCACCACGTCCACGGCGATGCCGGGCAGCGGAACCTGGGCCGAGCCGGGCTTGGTGGCCGTGACGCCAGGCAGCGGCGCGATCATCTGTGCGCCGGTTTCTGTCTGCCACCAGGTGTCCACGATCGGGGCGGGGTGTTCCTTCTTTTCGCCGTTCTTACCGGCGTTGGCGCCGATGACGTCCCGGTACCACATCCACGCTTCGGGGTTGATGGATTCGCCCACGGAGCCCAGGACGCGGATGGAGGAGAGATCGTACTTGTCCGGGATGTCCCGGCCCCACTTCATGAACGTCCGGATGGCGGTAGGGGCGGTGTACAGGATGGAGACCTTGTACTTCTCCACGATTTCCCACCAGCGGCCCTGGTGCGGGGAGTCCGGAGTGCCTTCGTACATGACCTGGGTGGCGCCGTTGATGAGCGGCGCGTAGGTGACGTACGAGTGGCCCGTGACCCAGCCGACGTCGGCGGTGCACCAGTACACGTCCGTTTCGGGGTGGAGGTCGAACACGGCCCTGTGGGTGTAGGCGCCCTGGGTGAGGTAGCCGCCGGTGGTGTGCAGGATGCCCTTGGGCTTTCCGGTGGTGCCTGAGGTGTAGAGGATGAACAGCGGGTGCTCGGAGTCGTGCCCGACGGCGGTGTGCTCCGTATCTGCCTTATCTACGGTTTCAGACCACCAGAGGTCGCGGCCTTCCACCCAGTTGACGTCCTCGCCGTTGCGCTTGACCACAACAACGTTCTGGACCGTATGACCTTCCTTGGAGAGGGCTTCGTCCACGGCCGGCTTCAGGGCGCTGGGCTTGCCGCGGCGGTAGGTGCCATCGGCGGTGACCACGAGCTTGGCTTCGGCGTCCTCGATCCGGGAACGCAACGCGTCGGCGGAGAAGCCACCGAACACCACGGAGTGCACTGCCCCGATCCTGGCGCAGGCCAAGAGCGTGATGACGGCTTCGGGGATCATGGGCAGGTATACGGCCACGCGGTCGCCCTTGGCAACACCGAGGGACTCGAACGCGTTGGCGGCTTTCTTGACCTCCTCGGTCAGCTCCGCATACGTGTAGCTGCGGGTGTCGCCCGGTTCGCCTTCGAAGTAGATGGCCACGCGGTCGCCCAGGCCGTTCTCCACGTGACGGTCCAGCGCGTTGTACGCAGCGTTGATCTCGCCGCCGACGAACCACTTGGCGAACGGCGGGTTGGACCAATCCAGGGCCTCGGTGAAGTCCTTGTCCCAGGTCAGCAGTTCACGGGCCTGCTTGGCCCAGAACGCAGGGCGATCAGCTTCAGCCTCTTTGTAGGCGTCCGCGCTTGTGACTGCGTTCGCGGTGAATTCGGCCGACGGCGCGAACCTGCGCTTCTCGTGGAGGAGGTTTTCAAGCGCCTCAACGTGGGGGGCCTGACCGTTGTGAGCTGTTGAAGCTGCAGCGGTGGCCGTGGATCCGGTGGTGTCCTGGGACATGGTGAACCTCATCATTCATCGATCTTTGCTGCGCGGAACCTGCCGCGAGGTTCCCGCCCGGGCCGTCGTCGGCGTCGAGCGTCTCCCCGAAAGGTCCGCAGAGTGCTGTCCGCCATCAACACTATCGCTTTGAAAGGTCCTACGTGTGCGTCATCACAAACGTGCCAGCGAGCGGCGCGGATTTAGCGACGAATGGCGCCACCGGCGGTGGGGAACCGCTTACATGACGACGACGGCGGCACCTGCCCGCCGCTGTCGACGCCACCAAGCCGGGGCACTTTCTGTAAGGAACCTTGGAGTTTGCTGTGGGCGAAGCTGGATGGCCGTTTTCAGCTAGAACCCTGTCAGTGGGGTGGCATAGGCTGAAGAAGTCCTGGGACGCATCGTCAGGTGTGTCCGGTTTTCCGCGGAATCCTGCGGGATCACCGGACCGGACTGCCCAGGACACCGCCGTACGAAGGAGAAATAGATGAACCAGCTGAGCCCAGGCCCGCACGACTCACAACCGACGGGACCGGACACCACGGCTGGAACGGCCACCGCAACAGGTACGTCCGGAGGGCCCCTTAAGAACGACGATGCCACGAAGGACGTAGCCAAGTACGACGCCGTCCTGGGGCCGTTCACCATTCGGGACCTGACTGTCTTCGGCTCCACGCTGCTGATGTTCGTTGCGTCCCTGTTGCCGATGTTCGGAGCACGCTACAACCTATGGAACCTTGGAAACCTGTTCTTCCTGTTGCTCGGCATCATCCTTCCGTTGGTCGTCGTGGCACTGTTCGTTGCCCGCAGATTGCAGCCGGGAACCATCGTCCGCGTCGGCTCATTGTCCGTTGACCAGTTCGCGTCCGTCACGGCCTCTTTCGCCTTCCCGCTCTTTTTCCTGACTATCGCCAACTCGTTCAACGGCGGCGTTTTGTTGGGTTTGGTCGGCTCCGTAGGTTTGCTGGCTGCAACCGTCCTGGCCCCGCATCTTCCGTGGCTCTCCGCCGATTTCAAGGGCCGTGCCGAAGTCCCGGCCCATGTTGTTGCCCGCGAAGCCATAGTGCCGAGCCGTAAGCCCGCATCGCCTAAAGCGCCCAAGGAGCCCAAGGCTGCCAAGCCGGCTGAGGGCACTTCCATTGGCGCTTCGACTCCCGGCTTCCAAGGTGCGACGTCCGGGTATCCCGCTCCGGGCCCCTCAGTCGCCGGGGCACAGGCTCCGGGTACGCAGTCGTCGGCTACGCAGGCTTCGGGGCTCCAGGCTCCCGCTGCATCGGCTGCTGCAGCCTCCACGGGAGCGCCCGGCGCGGGTGCTGCCGGTGCCGGTGCTGCCGGCGCCGGTGCTGCCGGTGCTGCCGGTGCCGCCGCAGGTTCCAGCCCCTTCGCTCCGCCAGCGAGCCATTCCGCTGCACCGTCGCCGGCGACGGAAGCCCCCGCCGTCGTGCATTCAGCGGACGGCCGTGCAGCGGACGCCCCTTCAGCGGACGGCAGGCCAGCAGAAGTGACTGACCCTTCAACGGCTGGTCCTGTAGCTGCCCAGGCACCGTCCGGTGCTGGCACTCCTCCTTCCGCGCCGTCACGGGAGCAGGAGATCGTGAAGGGTGCTGAGGCAAAGACCGAATCAGGAAAGTCCCCGGCCGTCGCTGAGCCCGCTACTACGCAGCACGTCACGCAGCAGGCTCCGCAGCAGGCTGCCACCCAGCAGCCGTGGGCTGCCACCATGGCAACCCCCATTGTCTCGGGGGACACCAGGAAGGTCAGCGACTCCATCGGTGCCACCGTGGACCCTGCCAGCCGGCCGGACGACTCCGATTCCCCGCAGTATGAGGCGTTCTGGTTCGCTGTGGCCCAACCCCGGACTGCCTACGACGAACACTCGGGAACTCCTGCCTTCACCATTGAGCCCGGTGGTTGGGTGCTTGCACTGGAGGACCGAGGTCATGAATTCCTGGTGCAGGACACCGACGGCAAGGTTGGGGTTCTTCGGGAGCTCAGCAACATCGAACGCGGCTAAGCAGGGATCCCGTGGCCATCGCTGAAGCTGGTTCGCTGCTCGCACTCAAACGCCGTGCCCGCAAGATCAACAGGGTCCTGGCGGAAAAGTATCCCTACGCCCATGCGGAACTTGATTTCCGGAACCCGTTTGAGCTGGTGGTGGCCACGGTCCTCTCAGCCCAGACCACCGACGTCCTGGTCAACCAGGTCACCAAGATCCTGTTTGCCCGGTACCCGGATGCGCGGGCCTTGGCCGAAGCGGATCCCATTGAGCTGGAGACAATTCTTCAGCCAACGGGCTTCTTCCGTGCCAAGGCCCGGAACGTCCTGGCGCTCAGCAACCGTCTGGTGGATGAGTACGACGGCGAGGTCCCGGGACGGCTGGAAGACCTGGTGACGCTTCCAGGGGTTGGGCGCAAGACCGCAAACGTGGTTTTGGGGAATGCCTTCGGTGTTCCCGGGATCACGGTGGACACGCACTTCGGACGGTTGGCCCGCCGTTTCGGGTGGACGGCCTCCGATGATCCAGTGAAGATCGAGTTCGACGTCGCCGAACTGTTTGAACCCAAGGACTGGACCATGTTGTCGCACCGGGTGGTGTTCCACGGCCGACGGGTGTGCCATGCCAGGAAGCCAGCGTGCGGTGCCTGCCCTGTTGCCAGTCTCTGCCCCAGCTATGGCGACGGCGAAACTGACCCGGTCAAGGCGGCCAAGCTGCTGAAGTACGAGCTCGCTCCGGGCAGTGAGGCGTTGTTGGAGAAGCTCCTGGCCGAGACCCACCGTGCCGCGGAGATCCGGATGGAATCGCAAAGGAGGCCCGGGTGACCGCGCTTGAAGAGTTATCGGCGCTGGTCACCCGTTTCGAGGCGGGCGAGCAACAGCACTCGGCGCTGTGGGAAAGGCTTCCAGTCACCCAGGAAACCAACCGGCCTGCTGCCGTGCTGATGCTTTTCGGCGTGCTGGATGATGTCCCCGCCGCGTCGGGGCGCCCTCTTGCCCCGGCGGACCTGGACGTCTTGTTGCTGGAGCGCGCACATACCCTTGACGACCACCCCGGGCAGGTGGCCTTCCCGGGCGGCAGCGTGGATCCGGAAGACGACTCAGTGGTGGCTGCGGCGCTGCGTGAAGCCGTGGAGGAAACGGGGCTGGACGCAAGCGGTGTGCGCGTGCTCGGCGTCATACCCGAGCTTGGACTCATCCGCAGCAACTTCCGCGTGACACCAGTGCTGGGGTGGTGGGATGCGCCGTCGCCCGTTGGAGTGGTGGACTACGCCGAATCAGCACAGGTATTCAGGGTTCCGGTGCGTGACCTCCTGGATCCCGTCAACCGTGTAACGGCCACCATTTCGCGTTTCGGGCGTACCTACACCAGCCCCGGCTTCACAGTTAATGGCGTCCTGGTCTGGGGCTTTACCGGGATGGTCCTCAGTGGGCTCTTCGACGAACTGGGCTGGACCGTTCCGTGGGAAACGGACAAGCTGCGCGACGTCGACCTCCAGTAGCCGTCGACTCCAGCGTCGCTCCGGTACCACCGGCGGTTCTTCTCAGGCAGCCTTGCGAGCCGCCGTCGAACGGTCCACGATCAGCCCGGTTGCGGCGTTCTCCCGCACTGCATTGATGCCGGCAATGACGCCTGAGAGGTGCGTGAACGTGGGTGATTCGGCCACGACGGTTCCGTCGGCCGCTGTCAGCCGGAACCGGTACTTTTCGTCGGTGTCTCTGAGAATTTCAAACCTGCCAGCCATTGCTGTTCCCCCTTGATGCTTCCTTGCATACACATGTGGACCGGCACATCCATCCACATAGCGAAAGTATCCAGAACCGGGGGAGAACAAAAGTTACTTGGCGGTACCGGTCATGAGGCAGGTCATTCCGCCTCATATGGCGAGATGTGACTGGATAGTCCACGGGGTTCCGGTTAGTGTGCAGCGGCTACTTTGCCTTGTCATAGGAATCGACGACGGCGACACTGACCGGGAACTCCACGGGAATCCGTCCGAACATGAGTTCCTTCGCCGCTGTAGCCGCTTCCTCGATGGCCTGGATGCAGGCGTCCACGGCGTCGTCGGGGGCGTGAACCATCACTTCGTCGTGCAGGAAGAAGACGAGTTCACCGGAAGGTGAGCCTTCGGCCCGCATGGTCCGCAACCGCCGTCGTAGTTCTGCCAGCCAGCACGCCGCCCACTCAGCGGCTGAGCCCTGGACAACGAAGTTGCGGGTGAAACGGCCCCGTGACCTGGCCAGGTTGTCGGCACGACGCTGTTCCTCCGCTGAGGTGGATTGCTGGCTCCGCAACCAGCCGGCCGACGGCGGTGGGCTGCTTCGGCCGAGCCGGGTAGTCACCGTCTTGCCCGCTTCGCCCTGCCGGGCGGCTTGCTCCACGAATCCGACGGCGCGTGGATACGTGCGGGTGAGTTGGGGCATGAGCCTGCCCGATTCGCCTGTGGTGGCGCCGTAAATAGCTCCGAGCAGTGCTATTTTCGCCTTCGCCCGGTCGCCGCCGAAACCTTGTGCGGCGATGCCTGCATATAGGTCCTTATCGCGGGCGGCTTCGGCCATCTTGGTGTCCTGGGCCAGAGCAACCAGTACGCGGGGTTCCAATTGAGAGGCATCGGCGACGATGAGCTTGTGGCCGGGATTGGCATGGACCGCACCCCGGATGTTGCGCGGGATCTGGAGTGCTCCACCACCTCGCGAGGCCCAGCGTCCGGACACCACGCCGCCAACGACGTACTCCGGGTGGAACCTGCCGTCACGCACCCACGCGTCCAGCCACGCCCAACCATTGGCTGTGTGAAGGCGGGACAGCTTCTTGTAGGCGAGCAGCGGCTGGATGGCAGGATGCTTGGACTCCTGGAGCTCCCATTGGCGGGTGCTTTTCACCTCGATGCCGTTCCTGTGCAGGGCACGCATGAGGTCCTGCGGTGAGTCCGGGTTCAGGCCCGGGGAATTGAGGATGCTCCTGAGCTCGGTGCAGAGCGCTTCAAGGGCGGGAGGTCTGTGTCCCAAAGGCGGCCGGGGGCCCAGAACGTCGGCGAGTATCTGCTGATGAAGCTCTTCGCGCCATGGGACACCGGCGTGTTGCATCTCGACGGCGATGATGGCGCAAGCTGATTCGGCGGCGAGCAGTAGTTGGAGGCGTTGCTTTCGCTGCCCATCCGTGGGGACCTGGGCAATTGCATGCTGCTGCGCTCCGAATTCCTCCTTGAGTTCGGGGAGCCCTGCTTTGGCGATTGACGGCGAAGGGTCCTCGAACAGGGCGCCTTGGTCCGCGGGAGGCGGTGGTGGTTGGAGGGCGCGAGGAGGTGTTGAGTCGTCGTCCTGGGTGAGCTTGACCGCATGCCGGGCATAGTCCGTGTGCGCGGTGAATTCAGAGTGCGCCAGGATTGCCGCGCACAGCGAGAGGTCATGGCACCGCTCCAGCTCGATGCCGTGAGTTAACAGTTCCGGGTACCAGTCCATGGCGCGGTGCCAGACCCAGCGGGGCCGCTGGGCTTCGTATTCACGCACGACGGCGGGCAGCTCACCCCGTGCGACGATGCGTGCGTCCGCTGTCGCTTTTCCTGTGGGGGAGATCCTCTGTATGGCTGCCCCTTCCGGGTGGGCGGCGAGCAGCAAGTACATGGTCTCCATTCTGCCCTGTGTGGGCGGGGCAGCTGTGCCGGTGTCACTGCACCTCCACAGGCACCAAGTTTGCCAGCTTGTGCACATAGGGGGCCGGGTCACTTACCGTGGTTCGCCGGGTCCACCAATGTGGGTCCCATGAGTAAGAGAGATCGTCGGCACAGGCACACCAGCAACCACTCCGGAGAAGCGGAAACAGACGGATCCTGGGTTCCACGCGATGCTGCCGGGATACTGCTCGTCTCCGCAGACCCCTACCTTCAGGAAGAAGCCAAGCGGATAGTTGCAGCCGCTGGCGGAAGCCTCTCAATGGCTGCGGATGTCACTGAAGCTGTTCACGGTTGGGACAGCGCCGACGTTGTCTTGGTGGGCAGCGACGTGCGCGAGTTGCCCCCGCGACGACGAGGGCCAACGGTCCTGCTGGGCAGGGCCGCCGAAGGAGACGGACTATGGAGGCTGGCCGCTGCCCTTGGAGCTGAACGGGTGGCAGTCCTTCCTGAGGCCGCGGCCTGGTTGGCTGAACACCTCAGCATGTCCGGCTCTCCGGACCCTGGAGGCGTGGTCATCGGAATTATCGGTGGCTGTGGTGGGGCCGGCGCCACCACCACGGCAATCTGGCTCGCCCAAGCAGCGGCTGACCACGGTGTCAGCACCATGCTCATCGACGGTGATCCATGGGGCGGTGGCCTGGAGCTGGCCGTCACGGCTGAGGACATTCCCGGCCTCCGTTGGCCTGATTTCTCAGAAACCCGGGGCAGCATCGACCCCGCCAAGTTCAGGGATTCCCTGCCCGTGGCGGGCGGTTTTGCCTATCTGTCGTGGCCTGGAGCGCGGGATCCGGTCCAAGGGCCCGATGCCGGTGCCGTGGCCGCTGTCCTGGACGCTGCACGCAGGAGCTTTGAACTCATCCTGGTGGACATCGGGCGAAACGGCGAGGGCCTGAAGACCCTGGCCTGGGATTGCGACAGGATCCTGCTACTGGCCAAGGCCCACCTCACATCGGCCGTAGCAGCAGGGCGCATCGTCAACGAGCTCCCGCCCGTGGACGCAGGGCTCCTGGTCCGGGGGAACACCACCTCGTCAGTGGACGCTGGCCTGATTGCCGAGTCACTGGGACTGCCATTGTTGGGCGTTGTCCCTGAGATAAGGGGGGTGGCAACCGCCACGGAATTGGGACGCTTACTTGAACTCGGGCGTCGTAAGCCAGTAAACCGCTTTGCCATGTCCGTGCTGGAACTGAACGGGGCCATCCAGTGAACACTTTCGCTGAGGGCACGCGACGCAGGCAGGGCCGAAAACTCGACTCCCTTCTCCTTGAGACTGTGCGGGAGTCTGTGCTGGCGGGCAACGGACCCGTCACGCCGTCCACCGTCGCAGCAGCAGTACAGGCAAGTGGCAGGTTACTGGGCACCGCAGGAGCTTTGGAGGCAGCCGAATCGATCAACGCAGAGCTGAACGGTCTGGGACCGCTGCAGCAACTTGCCCGGGATCCCGCCGTGACGGACGTCTTCGTCAACGGTCCGGAATCCGTATGGCTGGACCGCGGGCAGGGTTTGGAACGATCTTCGGTTCACTTCGAGACCGAACAACAGGTCAGGTCTTTGGCTGCCAGGCTGGTTGCCGCAGGAGGCCGTCGACTGGATGATGGTTCTCCCTGCGTGGACGTCCGCCTCAAGGGCGGCTATCGGGTTCATGCAGTCCTGGCACCCATATCCACCACGGGGACGCTCCTGTCGATCCGCATCCGCCGCGAGAATGTGTTCACCCTGACCGAGCTAAGGGAGCTCGGCATGTTTTCCGAGACCGTAGAGTACGTCCTGCGCGCCATCATGGGGCAAAAGCTAAGTTTTCTGATCAGCGGGGCCACTGGCTCCGGCAAGACAACCCTGCTGTCCACGATGCTTGGCCTGAGCCATCCGAACGAGCGGTTGGTCCTGATAGAGGACGCTGCCGAGCTCAACCCCGTCCACCCCCATGTGGTGACGCTGGAATCCCGGCATGGAAACCTTGAGGGCGGAGGTGCACTGGACCTTGGTGAGTTGGTCCGCCAGGCCCTTCGCATGCGACCGGACCGGTTGATCGTAGGAGAGTGCCGCGGCGCTGAAGTCCGTGAATTGCTGACTGCACTCAACACGGGGCACACCGGCGGCGGCGGGACCATCCACGCCAATACGGCAGAGGCAGTGCCCGCAAGGTTGGTAGCTCTCGGTGCGCTCGCGGGCTTGAATGCAGAAGCTGTCCGGTTGCAGGTTTCCAGTGCCTTGGACGTCGTCATCCATGTCGACCGAACCCCAACGGGACGGAAAGTTGCTTCCATCGGGGTGCTGGCCGACACCCTCGAAGGCCAGAAGGTGGTGCCGGCCCTGAGTTGGCATCCGTCAGGAATGACCCAGGGGCCAGCCTGGCCCGAACTTGCCGCGCGGCTCTCCCCTGAGTCGCCTGCCCACGGCTGGCCCCAGCAGAACGGAACGCCCCGCATCGACTTGCAGGACCCCGGCACACCGCGCAGGGGCTCACCGCGCATGGGTTCACCGATATTCGGGGAGGACGCGTAATGGGTGCTTTTGTCCTCGTTGCAATGCTCGCGGCCTGGCTGCAGCTCAGGGGCCACCGCGCCGATGGCCGGCGTGTTCGGAGGAGCCTGGGGGAGCCTGCGCGCGGGAACGACGGCTATCTCTCCCTTGCCGGATTGTGGTCTGGACGCCTGTGGCGGCGCAAGCGGCGAGAGGCCGTCTCGCTTGTGGTGCTGGTACAACAGCTCGCGGCGCTGCTTCGGGGTGGGCGGGGAACTTCCAGCCTGTGGGAGGAGCTATGGGCGGTGCACGCTCCGAGGCTGACCCACCACGGCAGCACGGCACCGGAAACGGAGCAGGTGACCGCTGGACTCACCCCGGAATCCTTGCTGGTCGTGGCCGCAGCGCGGGCAGCGTCCACTGTGGGAAACCCGCCGGCAGATGCGATTCGCCAGGCGGTCGCAAGGATGTATCCCCGGCGGGGAAGTTCTGAGCGACGTGTGTGGATGGAACTGGCAGCGTGCCTTGAAGTGTCAGAAACAAGCGGCTGTCCACTCGCCGATCTTCTCACCCGGTTTGCTGCCCAGCTTGAAGCCGAAGAGGACGCCGAAGCTGCACGACAGACGGCGCTCGCCGGACCAAAAGCGACCGTCCGGCTGTTGTCGTGGCTCCCGGTGTTCGGGCTGGTGTTGGGGATGGCATTGGGCGTGGATCCCTTGGGAATCTTGCTGGACAACTTTTTGGGAGTGGCTACCTTCGCTGCCGGGCTCCTCCTGACAGTGGTTGGCCGCGTCTGGTCCTCACGGCTGGTGGCGTCTGCAGCCGGAGGCACGTGATGCCCGGCGCTCCGGTCTTACTGATGATTTTGCTGGTGTCCCTGGCAGCATTCGTTTGTTTTGCAGCGCCGATGCGAGTGCGGGCGGTGAGGGCAAAGTTGTTGGCCGGAGCCGACGGGGCAACGGCTCCGGCGGATTCGTCCGGCCCGGAAAGCCGCAGCGCCCTGGCCGACGACACCGCACCGATCGATGGTCTTCGCGACACCGCGATGATGTTGGAGCTGGTGGCGTCCATGCTCGACGCCGGTGCCGGCATCGGGCGGGCACTGGAGCTCATTGCCAGGTGTGCCTCGCCGCCCATCAGCCAATCCTTGAGGCCCGTGGTGGCTGCGCTGGCAATGGGCGCCGCTTGGGACACTGCTTGGCGGAGCCCAAGCAAGCACGCGCCAGAGGTGGTCCGATTGAAGGAGGCCTTGGCTTTTGCAGCGCTGACCGGGGCGCCGTCGGCCTCCATTCTCTACGCACAGGCTGCCCGGGATCGTCGGGAACAGTTCCGGGCCGCGGAGAAGAGGGCCGCTGCCTTGGGCGTAAAGCTTGTTGTACCCCTGGGACTATGCTCCTTGCCGGCCTTCATCTGCCTGGGCATCGTTCCCGTCCTGATCGCGATGCTTCCCTCCGGTTGAGCCATGGATATGGCCCCACTGCCCCTCCACATCAAGCGGTTCGTCAGGGTTATCCACTTGAAGGAATCCCCTTCTTACGGGCAACACCCAGCCACGGAAGAGTCAAATCAGTCGGCGGACCCGCTGGCACTCCTGAAAGGAAAACCACCGTGAAAACACATTCCACCACGCTTCCAGGCATTCTCGACGACAGGCTCGAGGATCGGCCCGCTCCCTTTGGAGTCCCGGAGGCTCCTTCCCTGGAACCGGTGACAACCCAGCCGTACGAGCTCTCCGAGTACGAGCTGGAACCTAACGACCTTGAGCGATTCGATCTTGAGGAAGAAATCGGGGAGTTCGAACTTGGATTCGACGAATTTGAGGAATTCGAGGAGGGGCGACGTGAGGACGATGGTTTCTGGGCGAGGACACAGCTGATGGGTTCGGAAGTGGGTATGGCTACCGCTGAGTACGCCATTGCTACCCTTGCCGCCGTAGGTCTTGCGGGCCTGCTGGTGGTCATTCTTCGCAGTGAAGAGGTTCGCGGCTTCCTTCTCAATCTGATCCGCACCGCACTGTCCTTGCCATGACGTGCGCGCTGCCTGCCCGCCGGCGAGCGTCCTGGAGCAAGCAGGATCGGGGCGCTGTCACTGCTGAATTTGCCGTCGCTTTGCCTGCCGTGATGTTGCTTCTGGCCTTCCTGCTGGCAGGCGGCGCTGCGGGCATCACTCAACTGCGGCTGGAGGAGGCCGCCAGGGCGGGAGCGCGGGCATCGGCCCGGGGCGAAACAGCGGCCTCGGTAGATGGGATTGTCCGGAGGCTTGCCGGGGAGGGCGTTAGTTCGTCGCTGGTCGACGACGGCGTCTGGCTCACAGTGACAGCCTCGTCGCCCGTTGGTGGTGCCCTGGGCCCACTGATCCCGTGGACACTGTCAGCGTCGGCTTCAGCCCGTGCCGAATCCGCCGGTGCCGAACCCGCCATCGGGTCAGGTGTCCCGTGATGCCGTCCCCGATACGTTCCCATCATGAGAGCGGGGCGGGAACGGTTCTTGCCCTGACCTTGGGAGCAGTCGTGATGGCATTGCTCGTTGGAGTGCTCCTCCTGGCGCAGGCGGGGGTGCTGGCGTCCCGGGCCGCATCGGCGGCTGACCTCGCGGCTCTTGCTGCCGCAGATGCCGCGCGGGGCCTCACATCGGGAGATCCGTGTGCGGTGGCGTCGGACGTGGCCGGGCGCCACGATGCAACCCTGACTTCCTGCACCGTGGTCGGAGGGAACGTGGTGGAAGTCGGTGTCGAGTTGGACCACCCCTTGGACTGGGGAGTTGCCACCGGCCGGGCGCGGGCGGGACCACCCCCGTAGGCTGCGGGCGCTGGCTCTTCTGCCTGGGCGGGGCCGTCCTTAGACGGCGTCCTTCAACAGGACTCCCAGCAATGTGATGGCGGCTGCCTTGTCCAGCGGGTTGTTCTTGTTGCCGCACTTAGGGGATTGCACACAAGACGGGCAGCCGTTTTCACACTCACATGCTTTGATGGCCTCCCTCGTGGCGGTCAGCCAGATCTTGGCCTTGTCAAAGCCCCGCTCTGCGAATCCAGCGCCGCCTGGATGGCCGTCGTACACGAAGATCGTGGGCACACCGGTGTCGGCGTGCAGGGCGGTGGAAACTCCTCCGATGTCCCAGCGGTCGCTTGATGCCACCAAAGGAAGGAGCCCGATGGCCGCATGTTCGGCCGCATGCAGCGCCCCGGGAAATTCCGCTTCCACCAGGCCGGCTCCGTGAAGCGAGCGGTTGTCCACCACAAACCAGACGGCCTTGGTAAACAGATCGCGGGCCCCCAGTTCGAGGGGCTCCTCGCCAAGGATCTCATTTGAGATCAGTGCCTTCCGCTGAAAGGAGACAACTTGCGTAGTCACTTTGACGTCGCCGAAATGCACGGTGATGTCGCCCCACTGCACCGAACGGGATGTTTCGAGGACCTCGATCTGGGTCACGTCCCGGGCCGTGGTGTAGAAATCGGGGTTGACACGCCGCACCATGACGCAATGGTCGGTTTCGTTCAGGTCCTCCACAAGGTAGCTCTCGCCCTGGTGCACGTAGATGGCACCCGTATGGGCCTGGTAGTGGGTTTGTGGCGAGTCCATGGTTCCCAGGAGGGACCCGGTCTCGGCATCGACGATGCTGACAGGCCCGCCTCCGTCGGCCCGGAGGTTTACCATGCCTGCGGCGCTCTCCGGATGAGTCCAAAACCATCCGGCGGGCCGCTTTCGGAGGTATCCCTGAACCACCAGCCGATCGAGAAGGCCTTCGGCTGTTGGACCGAAGAGTTCAAGCTCGGCAGGACCGATCGGCAACTCCGCCGCGGCCGCACACAAGTGCGGACCGAGGACGTAGGGATTACCGGGATCAAACACGGTGGCTTCCACGGACACATCAAAGATGGCCTCGGGATGGTTGACCAGATACGTGTCCAACGGGTCGTCGCTGGCCACAAAGGCCGCAATGGCATCCTGTCCGGCCCGTCCTGCCCGTCCAATCTGCTGGAACAGGGAAGCGCGGGTGCCCGGCCATCCAGCCACCAGCACTGCATCGAGCCCCGAAATGTCGATGCCCAGTTCCAGGGCAGACGTGCTGGCGACCCCCAGCAACTGCCCGGACCGCAATGCTTGCTCCAAGGCACGCCGTTCTTCGGGCAAGTACCCGGATCTGTAGGCGGCCACCCGCCCCGGCAGGCTGGGGTCCACCTCGTCCAACAGTCTCTTGGTGATCGAAGCAATGGACTCGGCGCCGCGACGCGACTTGATGAACGCGATGGTCCGCACGCGGGAGGAAACGAGGTTGGCCAGGATGTCCGCTGTTTCGGCTACGGCGGTCCGTCGCTGTTTGGCTCCGTTCTCGCCTTTGAGGTCCGTGAGCGCCGGCTCCCAGAAGGCCACTGTGGTGGAGCCGTGGGGAGAGCAGTCTTCGGATACTTCCCTCACTGGAGCGCCGATGAGCCGTCCGAAGGAAACTCCGGGGTCGGAGGCCGTGGCGGATGCCGCAATGAACACAGGCTCGGGGAAGGTGTTTCCCGCTCCGTAGTAGGCGCAGATCCGTCGGAGGCGGCGCATCAGATTGGCGACGTGGGAGCCGAAGACACCGCGGTAGCTGTGGGCTTCATCCACGATGACGTAGCGCAGCCGCCGGAAGAACTTTGCCCACCAGGTGTGGTTGGGCAGGATGCCGAAGTGCAGCATGTCCGGGTTGGCCAGGATGAAGTTCGCGTGATCACGGATCCAGCGGCGCGACGCAACGTCGGTGTCGCCGTCGTATGTTTCTGCACGAACTGTGGGCAGCTTCAACGCGCGGATCGCTGCAAGCTGGTCAGCGGCCAGGGCCTTGGTGGGCGACAGATAGAGGGTGACGGCACCGTCGTCGTGGATCTTCCCGGGATCGGACAGGACCCGCAGTTCGGAGCGGTGTATCGCGTCCAAGGCAGGCAACTGGTAGGCGAGCGACTTACCCGAAGCTGTCCCGGTGGCGATGACCACGTGCTGGCCCGAGTGGGCGAGGTCGGCGGCCTGGATCTGGTGCCGGTACGGTTCGTGGATCCCCAAGGTTCCGTAGGCTGCCACGACGTCGGGATGCACCCAGCCCGGCCACGGCTCGTTGACGGCTTTCCTGGCAGGGATGGTGTGGACATGGCGCAGCTGCTCCGGGTCCGGCGTCCGGCCCAGCAGGGAGATCAATGAATGAGGTGCAGCCACCGAATCATTCTGTCACTGTGCGGGCATGCCGACGGCGGCACCCGGGGGCGCCGCCGTCGAACCTGGCTCAATCAGCCGTCAGCCGAGAAGTCACGCCCCGGAAAGGTCGGACCCTTCAGCACCGCTGCCGGACATCATGAGCACGTGGCCCACGACGTCCCAGCCAAGGTGGGAGTAAAGCTTCTGGCCGTCAAGGGATGCCAGCAAGAGCCCGTTCTCCACATCATGCGAGAACGCTTGGGCGGCGAGGGCCTTCATGATGAAGCTTCCCAGCCCACGGCGTTGGAAGTCCGGTTCGGTGACGATCTTGTCGAAGACGGCGGTACGGTCCACCACGAAAACCCGGCCGCTGGCAGCCACCTGCTCGCCGGAATGGACCACGGCGTAGTGGACTCCGTTGGATTCGGAGGTGGCCAGTTCAAGGTCGTCGTCGGGCAGCCACGGATCCTCGGAATCCTGGGTTTCCATGTCCACGATCATCATGGTTTGCGACGCCGACGTCACGGTCAGCCCGTGCTGTTCAGCCAGGTACTTGTACCTTTGGACGTCGTTGGTGAGGACTGTCAGGATCCTGGTGGGGGCTTCTGTGGTCTTGCCAGCCAGAGCGGTGAACTCTTCGTCCGAGGGATCATGGGCAAAATACTCCCAATCACCGGTTTTATCGGCGCGAAATGCAGCAGGGAAGCGGCCCTCCAGGCGTGATTCATAGCCGCGGCAGCCGGACCAGCCGGCTACCCAGACTTCCAAGAGGTGCGCAATATCTTCAACCAAGGCGTCTGGACTCATGTAGAGAGAGTATGCCAGTGCACTATGAAGCAACAGAGCCGGATCAGCCCGGGAATCGTTGCTTATGGAATTGTGACTTCTTCTCATGTGCTGAAGCCCGGAAGCGACGGCAGCGGGCGATTTTACTGCACCAAGTACCCTTGAATAGTGGCTTTAAACAGAATTGTGCTCTTCTATGGCTTTACCCCGATCGCCGACCCCGACGCCGTGCGTCTGTGGCAGCGCGCCCTGTGCGAAAAACTTGGCCTCACCGGTCGGATCCTCATTTCGAAGGACGGCATTAACGCCACGGTGGGCGGCGAGCTGAACAACATGAAGCAGTACGTGAAAACCACCCGTGAATACAAGGGTTTCCACGGAATCGACTTCAAATGGTCAGACGGTGACGCCGCCGACTTCCCGCGCCTCAGTGTCAAGGTCCGCGATGAGATCGTGTCATTCGGTGCTCCCGGTGAACTCAAGGTCGATGCCAACGGAGTAGTTGGCGGCGGTAGGCACCTACAGCCAGAGGAACTCCACGCGCTGGTGGAGGCCAGGAAATCCAGCGGTGAAGACGTCGTGTTCTTCGACGGCCGCAATGCGTTCGAAGCCCAAATCGGCAAGTTCAAGGATGCGATCGTTCCGGACGTCGACACGACCCATGACTTCATCAAGGAACTCGATTCGGGCAAGTACGACGACCTCAAGGACAAGCCCGTTGTCACGTACTGCACCGGTGGCATCCGCTGCGAAGTGTTGTCCAGCCTGATGGTCAACCGAGGCTTCAAAGAGGTCTACCAGCTGGACGGCGGGATTGTCCGCTACGGCGAAACGTTCAAGGACAAGGGCCTGTGGGAGGGTTCCCTTTATGTCTTCGACAAGCGCATGCACGTGGAATTCAGCGAGGACGCCAAGACCATCGGTGAGTGCGTCCGCTGCGCCGCTCCCACCAACAAGTTCGAGAACTGCTCCAACCTCAGCTGCCGCACCTTGACCCTCTACTGTGCTGAATGTGCTTCCAGCCCGGAAACACTGCGGTGCCCCGGAGGCTGCGAGGCCGCTTAGCAGCCTCAGAGCCTGCTCACCCTGTAGGCGAAGTTGGCGTCCGACCTGGACCCGACCGTGATGGACAAGATGGCATCCTTGTCCAGTTGAACCACGCTCACCCGCGCATTCGCGCACCCCAGAGTCAGGTCCACGAGAGCCACGTCGTTCAGCCGGACAGCGAATGTCACGCGCCGGGTGCCCCGGCATGCCAGCGTCACCGCATATGTTCCTCCGGGCAACTGAACTGTTTGCTCGGATTTGGACTCACCGGGGTTGAGGTAGCCGCTGCTTGAGTAGAACGACTGCCCCTGCGATTCGGGCAGGGCAGCCTTGGCCCACTCCTCCAGAGCTTCGCCTGTGACAGTTTCTTCCAGCGCCGGATCGGGCGGGAGGGCAACATTTCCGGCTGTGGAAGTGGGGCTGGCTTCTGGCCTGCCGCCGTCCTCGTAGGTATATTCGCAGCCGGCCACGCTGCCGCACAGGACAACGAGAAGTACGACGGCGGCCCTCGCCAGCCGCTGTGGCATCACCGAGCCAGCTGCCTTGCTGCCCATGCCCTGACTTTACGCCGGTGCAGCCGCTGGCTGAAGGGCTGTCAGCAGGAGGTTCCGGTGCGGGTCTAGCTGGCTGCCGGAACCAGGTGGTAGGCGTAGATCAGCGGTGCATCGACGCTGCTCGTCGAGATGCTGAGGGCGCCCGTGCCGGGTACTTTGATCTTCACCACATCGAGGTTGCCATTGCAGGCTGCGGCGGCGTCCGTGATCTTGTTTCCGCCCGATGAGACGGCGAAGTAAGCCTTGCCGCCGCCATCGCAGGCCATGGTGAGCGTGTACGTTCCGGCAGGCACGCCGGGTGCTTCCTTCACCAGCTCATCCCGGTTCAGGATCTTGCCGGAGTCCTCCAGGACCACACCGTTCGCTGCCGGAAGGACCTTGCCCTTCCACGCCGGAACGTCTGCATCTGCGATATTGACCGGGGCCTGGCAGGCACTGACTCCCAGCAGGGCCCCGGCGGTAATGGCAACAAGGCACGCACGGCGCCTTGTGGAGGAGAAGTTGAGCATGATTCCACGCTACCGGGTTCCGGACGGGGCGTTTGTCCACATAGTTCCACGGGGGACCGGCTTGCCTGTTGGACCGCACCTACACTTGCAAGGTGACTGACACAGCTTTCTTGTTTACCGCCGGCACCATTGACGATGCCCCCCGAAGCGACCAGCCCGAGCTGCTCCCGGTGCTTGCCGGGGACCTTCGTGCCATCTCCTACACCGTGGACGGCGTTGCTGGCCTTCTGGGGGAGTCTGCCTCCGCGGCGCTCAGCAGGGACCAAGTGGTCCCTGCGCTCCTGGCCACTGAGCGGTTGACGGATTCCCACGATCCTGCCGTGCGGGCCCTGACTGTGGTTGTCCGTCTCTGGTTGCTCGCGGTCCCGCAGCCTGTCGCAGAGGTGGACTCGGCCTTGCCGGGGATCCGGGCGCAAGGGCTGGTGGACTTGGGCTTGGTGAGTATCGAATCGGGGGTCGTCCGGGGCAAAGTGGACTTGCGTCCCTACGGCTGGGAGGCCAACGCCGATGGCAGCGGCGGTGCGGAGCTCTGGGTCGCCAGCGACCTCGCAGCCCACCAGCAGCCGGGAGTGCTGCGACACGATCACGTCCTTGGCATCGGGCGTGCGTCCACAACGCTCGTCCAAACCACGTTCAGGCAGCACACCAAGCGCGCCTTGGACCTGGGGACTGGTTGCGGCATCCAAACGTTCCACCTCCTGCACCACTGCGAGCATGTGACGGCCACTGACATTTCTGAGCGGGCACTGGCGTTCACCCGCTTCAACCTGATGTTGAACGCGGCGGAGCTTGACCTGGATCCGCGCAGTTTGGAGAGTCGTGTGAGCTTGCGCCTGGGATCGCTCCTGGAACCGGTGGCAGGCGAAGAGTTTGGCCTCGTGGTCTCCAATCCTCCCTTCGTGATTACGCCCCGCACTGGCGGGGAATCGTCGTCGGACCAGTTCACTTACCGTGACGGCGGACTCCCGGGTGATGGCATCGTGGCTTCCTTGGTGCAGTCCCTAGCTGGCGTACTCGAACCCGGGGGCACGGCCCAGATGCTCGGAAACTGGGAAGTCGCTGCTGGAACTGACTGGAAAGACCGTCCCAGGGAGTGGCTCCATGATTCAGGCCTGGACGTCTGGTTCATTCAGCGGGAGCAGGTTGATCCCGGGCAATACGCTGAAACCTGGCTGCAGGACGCATCGCAGAACCGCGAACGCGAGCAGTACAAGGACTCATACGCCGCCTATCTTGACGACTTCGCGTCCAGGAACGTGGAAGGCGTGGGCTTCGGAATGATCTGGCTTCGCCGCCCCGCATCCGGTCACGAGCCCGTCATCAGCCGCTTCGAGGAGATCACTTATCCCGTCCAGCAGCCCATCGGACCGCATTTGGGTGCTGCCGTGGAACTGGCCGATTGGGTAGCGGCCAATCCGATACCTGAAGCGCATCTGCTGGTGGCGGAGGACGTCACCGAGGAACGGCATCAGCGTCCCGGAGCCGCCCACCCCGGGGTCATCCTCCTGCGGCAGGGAGCGGGTCTTCGCCGGACCAATTTGCTCAGCACCGAACTCGCTGGCTTCATCTCGGCCTGCGATGGACAGTTGTCGGTCCGGCAGATCGCCTCGGCCCTGGTGTCTCTACTGGGTGGCGGAGAGGACTTCGACGAGGATGCTTTCCGGGAAGGACTGATCCGGGACGTCACCAACCTGGTATTGGACGGCTTCCTGCTTCCGGATCCCGCGCGGATCAGCGAATGAGCAGCGAATGAGCAGCGACGCGATGCCGTCGGCAATCAACGCCCGCCCGCCCGCAAGTGACCCTGACTACACTGATGAAGTGATTGCGAACAACGAGACATCCCAGGCGTCAGGCGACGTTCCGCGGCGGAAGCGGGCCGAGAAGACGGTTGAGATCACCGATCCCAAGGCCATCCGTGCCTTGGCGCACGCTGCCCGCATCGAGGTCATCTCCGAGCTCTATGCCACTCAGGTGAGCCACACAGCAACGGAACTCGCTGCCCGTACGGGCCTCACCCCCAGCGCCATGAGCTACCACCTCCGGGCCCTCCAGAAGTGGGGGATCGTGGCCCCGGCCGAAAATGCCGGAGATGCCCGCGAACGGCGTTGGAAAGCGGCCGGAACGGACTTCACCATCTCGGGCGGCAGTGTCGCCAGCCCCGAGATTGCCGTGGTTGACCTGGAGCTCGATGCCTTCCGCCGGAGGGCGTCGGCCTTCGCCAGAGCCCGGGGAGAACGCCGGCAGCGAGGTGAAGGGGGAGAAGAACCGGTATCGGTGGTCCTCTCAAGCAACCTGCTGTACCTCACCAACCCTCAACGCAAGGAACTTGCGGACAGGATCCGAGAGGTTGTGCGGGAATACGAACTCGACGATCCAACCCATATACCGGAGGGTGCTGAACGTGTGGCAACCTTATGGTCAATGATCCCGGATGACCGCGTGGCACCCGGGCAATAGGGGCCCACACAGCCACCGAATGACCGCCCTGGTTTCCGTACCAAAACGCAGGATTCTGCAAACTATGGTGAACTAGGCCAATATGGGCACCAGCCCAATTACACATTTTTTCTGTAGGAGCACCGTGCCCAGCAAGGCAAAAACCGGCAAGAAACTCGTGATCGTGGAGTCTCCCGCGAAGAGTAAGACCATCGCCAAGTACCTTGGGGAAGGCTTCATCGTCGAGGCTTCCATCGGCCACATCCGGGACCTCCCGCAGCCGTCCGATCTCCCTGCAGAACTGAAGAAGACCTCGCTGGGCAAGTTCGCCGTCGACATCGAAAACGACTTCAAGCCGTACTACGTTGTTTCCCCGGACAAGAAGAAAAAGGTTGCCGAGCTCAAGGCCCAGCTGAAAGACGCCGACGCGCTCTATCTCGCAACCGATGGGGACCGCGAAGGTGAAGCCATCGCGTGGCACCTCCTGGAGGTCCTGAAACCCAAGGTTCCCGTTTACCGCATGACCTTTGGTGAAATCACCAAGGAAGCCATCCACCGCGCCATGGGCAACCTGCGCGATGTGGACACCGCTTTGGTGGATGCCCAGGAAACCCGCCGCATCCTCGACCGCCTGTACGGCTACGAGATCTCTCCTGTCCTGTGGCGCAAGGTTGCCCGCGGGCTCTCGGCAGGCCGCGTGCAGTCCGTGGTGACCCGCATGGTGGTGGACCGCGAACGTGAGCGCATGGCCTTCCGGGCAGCGTCCTATTGGGACCTCACCGGCCAGTTCGGTTCAGACTCGGGCTCGTTCAAAGCCAAGCTCGCCGCTGTGGATGGGTCCAAGGTTGCCAGTGGCAGGGACTTCAACGACAACGGACAGCTCACCTCGTCCACCGTGGTGCACCTCAACGAAGAACTCGCCACCTCCTTGGCTGCCGGCCTGGAAAACGCTGATTTCCGTGTCCGGTCCGTAGACACCAAGCCGTACACCCGCCGGCCTGCCGCACCATTCACCACGTCGACGCTGCAGCAGGAAGCCGGCCGTAAGCTCCGCTTCTCCTCCAAGAGCACCATGCAGGTAGCCCAGCGCCTGTATGAAAACGGCTACATCACTTATATGCGTACCGACTCATCGGCGTTGAGCGATGAAGCCCTCACGGCATCCCGTCGCCAGGCCGCCGAGCTCTACGGCCCCGAATATGTGCCCCAAAGCCCCCGCGTGTACGCCAACAAGGCCGCCAACGCGCAGGAAGCGCACGAAGCCATCCGTCCCGCTGGGGACTCCTTCCGCACGCCTGCGCAGGTTGCCAAGCAGCTGAGCGGCGACGAGTTCCGGCTGTATGAGCTCATCTGGAAGCGCACAGTCGCCTCGCAGATGGCCGATGCCAAGGGCTCCACTGCCACCATCCGCCTCGGTGCGGTTGCTTCCGACGGACGCGACGCCGAGTTCTCGGCTTCAGGTACGGTCATCACCTTCCCCGGCTTCCTTGCCGCCTACGAAGAGGGCAAGGACGAGAGCCGTGGCGACGAGGAATCGGATGAAGCCCGGCGCCTGCCCAACGTTGCCAAGGGTGATTCCCTGACGGCATCGGAGATCCTGGCTGTAGGCCACGAAACGTCACCCCCGCCGCGGTACACCGAAGCATCGCTGACCGCGGAACTGGAAAAACGGGGCATTGGCCGTCCGTCCACCTATGCCTCCACGATCTCTACCATCCAGGACCGCGGCTACGTCCGGAAACAGGGTTCTGCCCTGGTTCCGAGCTGGATCGCGTTCTCCGTTATCCGATTGCTGGAGCAGCACTTCACCGATTACGTGGACTACGAGTTTACGGCTGACATGGAAGGCGACCTGGATAAGATCGCCAACGGCCAGGCCGTAGGCGCTGCCTGGCTCAAGCACTTCTACTACGGTGAAGACGCTGACCCCGGCCTGCTGAGCATCGTGAACAACCTGGGCGAAATCGATGCCCGCGAGATCAACTCCGTGCCCATCGCCGAAGGCATCACCCTCCGTGTGGGCAAGTTCGGCCCATATCTGGAAAGCTCTATCCCCACGATCGACGAAAAAACCGGTGAGGTAGTTGAGTCCTCTCGGGCGAACGTCCCCGAGGAACTCGCACCGGATGAGCTCACGGCCGCCAAGGCCATTGAGCTGATGGAGACTGCTGCCCCGGAAGAACGGGTCCTGGGAACGGATCCGCACACCGGCCATACCGTGGTTGCCAAGAACGGCCGCTACGGAGCCTATGTCACCGAGATCATCCCGGAGATGACCGAGGAACAGCTGGCCAACCAGCCGGTTGAGTATTACAAGAACGGCAAGCCGAAGCCGCCAAAGAAGCCCGTCAAGGCCAAGCCGCGCACCGGTTCGCTGTTCAAGTCCATGACCGTGGACACGGTGACCTTGGATGAGGCACTGCAGCTCATGAGCCTGCCCAGGGTCCTGGGTGAGGACGCTGAGGGCAACCCCATCACTGTGCAGAACGGCCGTTTCGGTCCGTACCTGAAGAAGGGCACGGATTCGCGTTCCATCGGGTCGGAAGAGGAAATCTTCACGATCACTCTTGAGCAGGCACTTGAGATCTACTCGCAGCCCAAGCAGCGCGGCGCCCGTGCGGCCGTACCGCCGTTGGCCGAGTTCGGCCCGGACCCGGTCTCGGAAAAGAACATCGTGGTGAAGGAGGGCCGCTTCGGCCCATACATCACAGATGGCATCACTAACATCACTGTCCCTCGTTCAACCTCGCTGGAGGAGCTGACCCGGGAACGCGCCGTCGAGCTTTTGGCCGAAAAGCGGGCCAAGGGGCCGGTCAAGAGGACCACTACACGCAAGGCGCCGGCCAGGAAGGCCACAGCCAAGAAGTAGCTTCACTGAAGGCCGGGACAGCAATGGCGAATTGCGTCCCGGCCTTCATCGTGGTCGAGTAGAACCATGACTGAACAGACGGTTTCACCGGATAACGAACCCTTGAACGACCTCGAGGCAAAGCTCGCCTCGGCCGAACAGCCGGACGCGAACCCGGTGGACGTCATCCTTGCCTTCCTGAACAACGAGGTCTATCTCGTCAGCTCAGAAGCCGTGGATGGCCCGGATTCCTCCGTTGAGCCGCTGGTACTTTCCAACGCCGATGGCCAGCCCGTACTTGCGGTCTTCAGCCACCCGAGCCGAGTGGACGAGCGGTTCCTCGACGCTGCCCCTCACGTGCTGGGCACCATGGGGTCGGCGATCCTGGGCAACATCGGGGATGAACTGGGTATGGTCATCAACCCGGGCAGTGAGTTCGGCTTCGAAATCGATCCCGAGGGCATCGCGAACATCCGCCGCGACTTCAAGCGCGCAGACGAAGCAGGGGAGCCCGCGGAATAGCGGTCGCCCAGGCTGCCGGACACCATCCCGTCAGCGAAACGTCGTCACCAGGTTGCTTCAGGGGCTTCGAATCGGTGAATAATGGCAGAATGCGTCTTGGCGTTCTCGACATCGGTTCCAACACCGTCCATCTGCTCCTTGTGGATGCTCACCCGGGCGCGCGTCCGGTGGCCTTCGCATCCCATAAACGTCCGTTGTCGTTGGTGCAATACCTCGATGGTGACGGCAACATCAACGACGCCGGCCAGCACGAGCTCATTGAGTTCGTCCTGGAAGCCTGGGAGTTCGCCGCCAGCCACAAGGCCGAGGATCTCCTTGCTTTCTGTACGTCGGCGATCCGCGAAGCAACCAACGGCCCGGAAGTCCTGGCCCGCGTCAAGCACGAAACCACGGTGACCCTCCAGGAACTCACTGGCAGCGAAGAAGCATCCATGACTTTCTTCGCCGTCCGCCGTTGGTACGGATGGGGCGCAGGTCCCATCCTCGACCTGGACATCGGGGGTGGCTCGTTTGAGATGGCGTACGGAACGGATGAGCTCCCTGAGTTCGCCACCTCCGTGCCCCTTGGTGCCAGCCGTCTGACGCGGGACTGGCTCCATGACGATCCCCCAAGTGCCAAGAGCGTCAAGGAATTGCGGCGTTACATCCGCTCGACGCTGAAGCCGGTGGTGCGGAACTTCCACGAGTTGGGCCGCGCCAACCTGGTGGCCGGCACCTCCAAGACCTTCCGCTCCCTGGCCCGGATTGCAGGCGCTGCCCCAAGCGGTGCAGGCCCGTACGTCAAGCGTGAACTCCACGCGGCGGACCTGGGACTCTGGGCCCAGCGAATTTCCGCCATGACGGTGGAGGACCGTTTGTACCTTCCGGGCGTTTCGGATGCCCGTGCCCGCCAGTTGTTGGCAGGTGCCCTGGTTGCCGAAGCAGCCCTTGAGCTTTTTGAATTCCCCAAGATGGAAATTTGTCCCTGGGCACTGCGGGAGGGCCTTATCCTGCGCCGGCTTGACCAGTTGGTTTTCGAAGAGGCCCTCGATCCCGCTCCGCATGTGGGCAAACGAAAGAAGGACAAGTCCAAGAAGAAAGCGGGCAAGGCGGCGGACACTGACGAAAACCAGCCCCATGTCCATGACTTTCCTGTCCCTGTAAACACCCCGGCCCCTGCACCAATCCCAGCCCCCGTGGCAGGCGGACTGGCCTCCTGAGATGAGCAACGACGTCGAACCTGAAGTGAATGACCGCCAGATCCCTGTAGCGCTGTCCAGCGCGTCCGTCTACCCCCTGAGCGTCCATGACGCCTTTGCCGTGGCGCAGGACCTGGGCTACGAGGGCGTGGAGGTGATGGTCACCAATAACGCGGTGAGCCAGAACCCTGATGCCCTGATCCAGTTGAGCCACCGCTACCACCAAGAAATCGTGTCCATCCACGCGCCCACCCTGCTGCTGACCCAGCAAGTTTGGGGTACGGCGTGGAACAAGATCGAGAAGTCTTGCCAGATGGCCGCAGACGTCGGTTGCGACACTGTGGTGGTCCATCCGCCGTTCCGCTGGCAGTCCAACTACGCCGAGAACTTCGTGGAAGGCGTCCGGGAGATAGCGGCGATGTACCAGGTCCATATCGCCGTGGAAAACATGTACCCATGGCGTGTCCGCGGCAGGGAAGCTGTGGCTTACCTGCCGCACTGGGATCCGCTGGGCCAGGATTACGACGACGTCACGTGGGACTTCTCGCACGCGGCCACTGCGGGGGCCAACAGTTTGGAAGCCATCAAGGCCTTGGGGAGCAAGCTCCGGCACGTCCACCTCACCGACGGCTCGGGTTCCGGTAAGGACGAGCACCTGGTGCCCGGTACCGGAACGCAGCAATGTGCGGATGCCCTCCAGCATTTGGCATCCAGTGGTTTTGACGGTGTTGTGGTGGCCGAGATTTCCACCCGCAAGGCGAAAGTGGCGGGGGAACGTGAGGAAATGCTTGCGGAAACCCTGCGTTTCGCGAAGCAGCACCTCAGCGTCCCGCTGCTTCGAAGCGTGGACAACTAACGGCGTCGAGCGCTGTTCCTGTGCTTGTTCGCCTGGCGTGCCCTACAGCGGCTCGTCAGGCGGGCGACTGCGGGATTTAGCGGGGCTGCGGCTTAAAAGCGAAAGCACCGGCGGCCGAATCGGGAAATGGGGGAAAACCCGCCCGGCCACCGGTGCTGCTGGCGGACATCCCCATGCCCGCCTCATCACTCGCACCCTCAATGAGGTAACTACTAAGTTACGGACCAAGAATGAGTGCTGCCTGCAATAACCTTGGGAACAAGCTGGGAATCCGGAACCCGTTAGACCCCGTCCAAGGCCAACTGCAATGATGGAGCAATGAGCAACCGAATCGCATTCCTTGGCTGTGGATCCATGAACGAGGCAATCCTGGGCGGTCTGATTGCCGCCGGGACGGACCCGTCCGACATTGTCGCCACTGTCCGCCGGGCAGAACGCGCTGACGAACTGGCGCAGCGCCATCACGTCATGGCCATCGCGGGCGAGGAGGAGCCGGACAACAACAAGCTGGCCACCAAGGGCTCCAGCATGGTCATCCTGGGCGTCAAGCCGGTGGGCATCCTGGACCTGGCACGGGAGATCAGTCCGGCACTGGCGAAGGACACCCTTGTGGTCAGCGTTGCTGCAGCGGTCTCCATCACCCAGCTGGAAGCAGCGCTGCCGGACGGTCAGCCGGTGATCCGCACCATGCCCAATACGCCGGCAAGGCTGGGCCGCGGCGTCATTTCCGTCTCCCCGGGCACGCACTGCACGCCTGAGCAGCTCGATAAAGCAAAGAAGGCGCTGGCGGGTGCCGGCACGGTGGTCGAGATTCCTGAAGAGCAGGTGGACGCGCTGTCCGCCATCAGCGGCTCCGGCCCGGCCTACGCGTTCTATCTGGCCGAGGCCATGGCTGCGGCCGGCGTCGAACTCGGCTTGGACCAGGAGTTGTCCGTCATGTTGGCCCGGGAAACCGTGGCGGGCGCAGGCTTCATGTTGGCCGAACCGGGAGCGGATCCCACCGCCCTTCGCATCGCCGTCACCAGCCCCAAGGGCACCACGGAACGCGCAATTGCCGCCTTTGACGACGGCGGGATCCCCAGGATCATCGCGGACGGCGCCCGCGCGGCTGCCGCCAGGGCTGCAGAGATCACCAAGCAGCTCGGCTAACCTCGGAGTTTTTGTACAGCTAACGCCCCTAAGAGCGCGTCTAAAGGGCGTTAGCTGTACAAAAACTCCATCCGGTTACGGCCGCGCTGCGAAGCGCTCCAGCAGGTCCACGTGTCCGGACACGATCAACATGTCGTGGCCGGACACTTTGGTTTCCGGCCGGGCATAGGTGAAGTCCTCGCCCGGGGTTTTCACACCCACAATGGTCACGCCGTACTTGGAACGGACCTTGGATTCTTCCAGCGTGAAGCCTACGGTTTCCTTGGGCGGGTACATCTTGACGATTGCGTAGTCGTCGTCGAACTCGATGAAGTCCAGCATTCGCCCGGACACCAGGTGGGCGGCACGGACGCCGGCGTCAGCCTCGGGGTAGATCACGTGGTTGGCGCCGATCCGGGTGAGGATCTTGCCGTGCGAGGGCGTGATGGCTTTGACCCACAAGTGCTGGATGCCGAGGTCCACCAGGTTCACGGTGATGAGCACCGAGGATTCGATGGACGTGCCCACACCAACCACGGCCGAGCTGAACTCCTGGGCACCGAGCTGGCGCAGGGCATCGATATTGGTGGCGTCGGCCTCTACTACGTGCGTCAGAACGGGCGCCCATTTCTGGACGAGGGTGCGGTCGCGTTCGATGGCGAGGACTTCGCGGCCCTGCTTGACCAGCTGCTCGGCGGTCGCAGACCCGAATCGGCCAAGCCCAATGACCAGTACTGGTGCGTTGTGTGCGGGGCGGTTGGCAGCCCCCGTGGTACTAGCCAATGATTGGCCTCTCTTCCGGGTAGTGGTACAGCTGGCTGCGTTGGCGCAGGGCCAGTCCGGCAGCAAGGGTGACGGTGCCGACGCGGCCGGCGAACATCAAAACAGTGAGGACATACACGCCCGACGGCGGCAGCTCGGCACTGAGGTTGGTGCTCAGTCCCACGGTGGCAAAGGCGGAAATTGATTCGAAGAGCACCCGGTCCAGTGAGGCACCGCTGATCGAGAGCAGCAGGAACGCGGCCACGGACACCAGGGTGGCTCCGGCGACGATCACCGAGATAGCTACGCGCATGGTGCCCTGGGGAATGGTGCGGCCGTAGACCTTCACATCGGCGTCACCGCGGGCTTCGGCCATGATGGCCAGGAACATGACGGCGATGGTGGTCACCTTGATGCCGCCGGCGGTTGAAGCGGAGCCACCGCCTGCGAACATGAGGGCATCGGTCAGGAGCATCGTGGTGGATTCCATGTGGTTCTGGTCCACGAGGTTGAAGCCGCCGGATCGGGTCATGACTGAGGCAAAGAGCGAGTGGGTGATTTTGTCGCCCAAGTCCATGTGGGCGATGGTCCGCACGTTGTCCCACTCCATCAAGGCCCACAGGATGGTTCCAGCTGCGAGCAGGATGAAGGAGACCTGGATGGTGAGCTTGGTGTGGAGGTTCCACTTTTTCCAGTTGAGCCCGTTCTGCTGGAGCACCATCACAACGGGGAAGCCGAGGCTGCCGAGGAAAACCCCCAGCATCAGCGGGATGAGGATCCAGAGGTCGGTTTCGTAGGGAACGATTCCATCCGAATGCGGGGTGAAGCCTGCGTTGTTGAACGCGGAAATCGAGTAGAAGACACCGTGCCACACGGATTGCCAGAAGTCCTCGCCGAGCAGTATGAAGCGCGGAATCAGGGCCAGGGCAAGGGCGGCCTCGATGACCACGGACGTCACGATGACGATCCGGAGCAGAGTACCCACTTCGCCGAGCCGGCCGGCGTTGTTCATTGCTTCCTGGGCGATGAGCTTGCCGCGCACGCCCAGCCGCTTGCTCACCATGAGGGCCAGCAACGAGGCCAGGGTCAACGTGCCAAGACCACCTACGAAAATGCCAATCAGAATGACCAGCTGGCCAAAAAACGTCCAGTGCGTGGCAGTCGAAACTACGGTCAGGCCGGTAACGCAGACGCTGGAAACGGCCGTGAACATTGCTTGGTGCAATGGTGTGACGGTCCCATCCGAGGATGCGGCAGGGAGGGACAGCAAACCGGTGAACACCAGGATCACCACCGCAAAGACGGTCAACGCCAAACGGGCAGGTGAGGTGTTGGCAATGTTGTCGATGAAGTCGCGCACGCGGGTGAAGATCCAGAGACCTTCCCGCTCCTGCTGGTTGGGTTGCCAGTTGGCCGGGCTGGTGGACCGCGACTGGCTTTGAGACATGGCGCTCTTCCTCGGTTGAAACAAGCTTTCCTGAGTAGTAAACCACTATTCCTGCGGCGTAACCGGGCGGTAGCGCCCTCCTGCCTCGGGTAGCCTGTTCTGGATGAACTCCAGGGCCGGAACCACAGCGTCCAGCATTACGCGCTCCGCACTGCCAACGACGGTGGTGTGGGATCCAGCCATGACAGCCTACAACTTTGGTCCGGGTCACCCCATGGCCCCGCAGCGGCTGGAACTGACGGCGCGGCTGGCCGAGTCCCTGGGGCTGTTCGGACACCAGCATGTGGCGGTGGAGGCACCCAAGGTGGCAACCGACGTCGAACTCCTCACGGTGCACAGCGCCGGCTATGTGGAGGCCGTCCGCCGCGTCAGCGAGGACCCCTCCACTCCCGAGGAAGCCCGCGGGTTGGGCACCGAGGATGATCCCGCGTTTGCCGGCATGCATGAGGCCAGTGCCCGCCTTGCCGGTGGTTCGTTGCTGGCCGCTGAGAGCATCCTGTCCGGCCGGGCAGTACGTGCCGTGAACTTCGGCGGCGGGATGCACCACGCCGCTCGTGAGCGGGCCAGCGGCTTTTGCGTATACAACGACGTCGCACTGGCGATTCAAAGACTGCTCGACGGCGGTGTGCAGCGGATCGTCAGTATCGACGTCGATGCCCACCACGGCGACGGGACGCAGAGTATCTTCTGGAACGATCCCCGGGTCATGACCATCAGCCTGCACGAAACGGGCCTCACGCTTTTTCCGGGCACCGGCTTTGCCAATGAAACAGGAGGCCCTGATGCGCCCGGGACCGCGGTCAACGTTGCGCTGCCTACCTTCACCGGTGACGCGGCCTGGCTACGGGCCTTCCACGCGGTGGTCCCGCAGCTCGTGGGCGCCTTCCAGCCCGAGGTGATCGTCAGCCAACACGGTTGCGACTCCCATCGGGACGACCCCCTGACGCACCTCAACCTGAGCGTCGACGGACAACGTGAGGCGGCGTCCGCCGTCGCCAGCCTTGCTGCGCGCTACTGCGACAACCGTTGGATCGCAACAGGCGGAGGGGGCTACGACGTCACCGGTGTTGTGCCACGCGCCTGGAGCCACCTGATCGGAATGGTGACGCAACGCCCGGTACCCCTCAGCACGCCCGTGCCGGAAGCCTGGCGGACATACGTCAAGGAAACGTACGGCGTCTTGGCCCCGGAGTCGATGGGCGACGACGTGGATGTCTGGTGGCGCTCGTGGGAGGTTGGCTACGACCCCGCGGACGAGGTGGACAGGACCGTCATCGCCACACGCAAGGAGATCTTCCCGCTGTATGGCCTGGATCCCTGGTTCGACTGACCCTGGTTCGACTGACCCTGGACCCGGGGAAGCTAGGGCCCGGTCCTTTCCGTTTGGAAAACCACTCCGGCGGCCCCCACGAGCCAACCAAGCAGGGACAGCGCGAAGGCTCCGATGAGATCCGTGGAGGCCTGGCCTTTGAACAGCCAGAGCACCAGCACCAGCATGCCCATGGTCATGTAGACCATGATCGCGAAAATCACGCGGCCGGAGAGCCTCGTGGCCACGTCAGCCGGGCTGACCAAGGGGCTGGGCGACCCGGCGTCGGCGTTGTCTCGTTTTACTTCTGAAATAGTGAAGCCGAGCGCTGACGCTGTGAGCGAACTCAGCGACGTTGCCATGACTCCCGCTGCCGTGACCAAGGCGCCGTTCAGTTCGGGTGCCTCCGCAGTTCCCGAGGGGACCCACGTACCGACACGCACCAGGACGGTGGTCCATACGAGGACGAAAAGGGCGAGGAATACGGCGGCAATGATGTCAAAGATACGCCGCCGGAAAAATTCAGTCATTGCCATGCACCCCGTGCTTTTGGCGGCCGGGGCCTGGGAGCCCGGACGGACCGTGCCTCCGTTGTAACATCGGCCCCCGCGGGGGTCAACGGCCCATACCTGTCGCGGCAGGAAACAGGGATGCCAATTGGCGTATATGTCGCTAGGGTGGGAGGCATGGTGACTGACGACGTATTTGCCGTCATAGCTGAGGCAACCAGGCGCGACATCCTGGTCTCCCTCCGCTCTGGGGATAAAGCAGTAGGCGAACTGGTGGAAGAACTGGCTGCGAGCCAGCCCACGATCTCCAAGCATCTGAAGGTGCTCCGCGAGGCGGATCTCGTCAGCATGCGCGCGCAAGGCCAGAAGCGCTTCTATGCGCTGAATCCGAAGCCACTCGCCGGCGTCGCGAGTTGGCTTGAAACGTTCGACGTCGGAACCCCGGCTCCCGCCGCCGTCGTGCCTTCTGCTGTTGTACCGTCTGCAGCTGTTCCGTCAGCTGCTGAGTCTTCCGCGGCAGCACCTGAGGCGCCTGCCGCCGCGGCAGCGCCTGAAGCTGCCCCCACCCGCACCGACGCCATCGGCCAGGCCGTAAAGGTCCATGCGAGTGGAACACCGGTGACCCTGGACCCGGCTTCCGATGACACCGTTCCCCAACAGATTGGCCGCACAGTGGGGCGGGCGGCCACTAAGGCTGCTGATCTCCTGGCCAACCTCCCGAACCTGCCCAACCTTCCCAAGTTCGGGCGTAAGCGGTAGCGGGCACCAACCTAACGTGATCCTCCTCACATTGTGAGTTTTTGTTAACCTTGCATTTCCTTGAGTTTTCAACGATTTTCTACAGTTGTGTTAACTCCGGCATGAGGGTCACATTGGCTCTGGATGGAGATCCTATGTCCCTCGGTGCAACCATGGGCGGGACTAATCGTCTCGCCGCGGGTCGGCGCTCTGAGGATAGGAACACGCATGGATTCAAGGCTCGAAGCTGTCCGCGACACGGTGTTGGCGCGGAACCCGGGGGAGAAGGAATTCCACCAGGCCGTCACTGAGGTCTTCGAAAGCCTCGGTCCCGTGCACGATCGTCATCCCGAGTTCCTTGAGGGTGCGGTCCTGGAACGCCTCTGCGAACCCGAGCGCCAGATCATCTTCCGCGTGCCATGGACCGACGACGCCGGCCGCGTCCACGTTAACCGAGGCTTCCGCGTGGAGTTCAACTCTGCCCTCGGCCCCTACAAGGGCGGGCTCCGCTTCCACCCCTCGGTGTATCTGGGCATCGTGAAGTTCCTCGGCTTCGAGCAGATCTTCAAAAATGCCCTCACAGGCATGCCCATCGGCGGTGGCAAGGGTGGCTCGGACTTCGACCCCCGTGGCCGTTCCGACGCGGAAATCATGCGCTTCTGCCAGTCCTTCATGACTGAGCTCTACCGCCACATCGGCGAATACACTGACGTCCCCGCCGGCGACATTGGCGTGGGCGGCCGCGAAATCGGCTACCTCTTTGGCCAGTACAAGCGCATCACCAACCGCTACGAATCCGGAGTCCTCACCGGCAAGGGCATCTCGTGGGGCGGGTCCTTGGTCCGCCCCGAGGCAACCGGCTACGGCACCGTGATCTTCGCCCAGGAGATGCTCAAGACCCGGGGCCAGTCCTTCGACGGCCAGCGAGTTGTTGTCTCAGGTTCCGGCAACGTGGCCATCCATGCGATTGCCAAGGCGCAAGCCCTTGGTGCCACCGTGGTGGCCTGTTCCGATTCGGCCGGTTACATCGTGGACGAGGCGGGAATCGACGTCGAACTTCTGAGCCAGATCAAGGAAGTTGAGCGCGGGCGCCTCACCGAGTATGCTGAGCGCCGCGCCGGTGCCAGCCATGTTGCCGGCGGGTCCGTGTGGGACGTGAACGGCACAGTGGCCCTGCCGTGCGCCACCCAGAACGAGCTCGACGGCGATGCTGCCGCCAAGCTGGTCAGCAACGGACTGATCGCTGTGGCCGAGGGTGCCAACATGCCGTCCACGCGGTCCGCTGTATCCGTGTTCCAGGAAGCCGGGATCCTGTTCGGGCCGGGTAAAGCTGCCAACGCCGGTGGTGTGGCTACCTCTGCGCTGGAAATGCAGCAGAACGCCAGCCGCGATTCATGGTCCTTTGAGCACACGGAACAGCGCCTCACCGAGATCATGGTGGGCATTCACGATCGCTGCGCAGCCACCGCGGACGAATATGGTGCGCCCGGAAACTATGTGGTGGGCGCCAACATCGGCGGCTTCGTCAAGGTTGCCGACGCGATGCTGGCGCAGGGCCTGATCTAGCCCGCCTTTACCCAACTGAGTCGCAGCAAACGCCCTTCTGAGCGCTCAAAAGGGCGTTTGCTGCGACTTACTTGGGTGCGGTTAGCGCTGGAGCAACCGCACGTGGTCCGGGTTGAGGTCCGCCACCTTGCTGACCCCGAGGAGCGCCATGGTCCGGGTCATGTCCTTCTCAAGGATCTGGATGGTCCGGTCCACGCCTTCACGTCCGCCGGCCATGAGGCCATAGAGGTAAGCGCGGCCGATCAGGGCAAAGTCGGCGCCCAAGGCCAGGGCTGCCACGATGTCCGCGCCGCTCATGATGCCCGTGTCCAGCATGACCGCGGCCTTGCTGTTGTCCGCCTTCAGTGCCGTCGTGACCTCCGGAAGCAGGTGGAACGGGATGGGTGCGCGGTCCAGCTGGCGGCCGCCGTGGTTGGAGAGGATGATGCCGTCCGCACCGTGGTCAACAACGCGCCGGGCGTCTTCCACGGTCTGGATGCCCTTGACCACCAGCTTGCCCTTCCAGGTTTCACGCAGCCAGTCCAGGTCTTCGTAGGTCAGCGTGGGGTCGAACATCGAGTTGATGAGGTCAGCCACGGTGCCCGTGTAGCGCGAGAGGGAAGCGAACGTCAGGGGTTCGTGGGTGAGGAAGTTGAACCACCAGGCCGGGCGATAGGAGGCATCGAGCACGGTCTTCAGGGTCAGTGCCGGCGGGATGGTCATGCCATTGCGTACATCGCGCAGGCGGGCGCCGGCTACGGCTGTGTCCACGGTGACCATAAGGGTGTCGTTGCCGGCCTTGGCAGCCCGCTCGATCAGCTCCAGCGAGCGGTCGCGGTCCGTCCACAGGTAGAGCTGGAACCAGTTGCGCCCGTTCGGGGCAGCAGTGGCCACGTCCTCGATGGATGCAGTGCCCATGGTGGACAGGGTGTACGGAATGCCTGCAGCCTCAGCTGCCTGGGAGCCGGCGTACTCGCCCTCGGACTGCATCATCCGGGTGAATCCTGTGGGTGCAATGCCGAACGGCAGTCGTGATTCCTTGCCCAGGATGTCCGTGCGGAGATCGATCGTGGAGACATCGCGCAGAATGCCGGGACGGAACTCGATGTCCTGGAAGGCCTGGCGTGCGCGGCGCAGCGTGATCTCTTCTTCGGCGGCACCGTCCGTGTAGTCGAAGGGAGCCTGCGGGGTACGGCGCTTGGCGATCTCGCGCAGTTCCCAGATGGTGCTGGCGCGCTTGAGCCGTGCGGTCTTGCTGAATTCCGGCTTCTTGAACTGCATCAGTGGCGCCAGGTCGGAGACTTTGGGGACGCGGCGCTTCAGCGCGGGCGGCTGCACGACGGCGGGGCGCGGCTGGGCGGGGCGTGTAACGTTTTCGTCGCTGCCGGCATTGGCAGGGGCGGCGGTGATCTTGGGATCGAGGGTCTCGGTCATACGGTTCTCCCTTGAATTCTGTGGTCCTACCACTGTGGTCTAACCACACTGTAATCCATGTGGTTGGACCACATCAACTAGTATTCCGATATGCGTACCCATGAGTTGGTCCTGCAATGGATCGAGAAGCAGTTGTCCGACGGAGACCTTGCCCTTGGCGGCCGGCTGCCGGGTGAACGCGCCATGGCCGAACAATTGCAGGTGTCACGGACTTCCGTGCGCGAGGCGGTCCGGATTCTGGAAGCGATGGGCGTGGTCCGCGCCGGCGTGGGTTCGGGCAAGGACGCCGGGACAGTGGTCATCGCCGAGCCGGGCTCCGCGCTGGGTTCAACCCTTCGGCTGCACGTGGCCACCCGGCACCTTCCGGTGGCGGACATCGTGGAGACCCGCGTCCTGCTTGAATCCTGGGCGGCGGAGCGGGCTAAGGTGGGCGTGCCGGAGCTGGAGGAAGCTGCTGCGCTCCTGGATCAGATGGATGCGGCGCCTGACATCGACACTTTCCTGGCCCTTGATGCCCGCTTCCATGTGGCACTGGCGCAGGCTGCCGGCAACTCGGTGGTCAGTGCCATGATGGCCTCGCTGAGGGGTGCGATCGAGAACTACGCCGGTGAGCTCACCGGAAACCTGCCCGATTGGGACACTGCGTCAACCCGGCTGCGCGCCGAACATCGCGCCATCCTCACTGCTGTGAACAATAACGACGGCGGCAAGGCAGCTGAGCTGGTGGCCGCCCACATCCAAGGCTTCTATAAAGAGGCCGGAGTGGGCGCAAACCCCTCCCCGAAGTGACACTTAATGCCAATCTTCTCGCGGCAAAGTCATAGGGTCGTTGCAACGCCCTGATTGATGGAGCGTTTCATGGTCAAGTTGTTTCCTTCGGGTGCGCGTGCCGAGTTTGTTGATTTGGTGTGTGCGGGGGTCTCGGTTCTTGAGGCTTCCCGGCGTGTCGAGGCGGTGCACGCGACCGGGGGAAACTGGTGGGCTCAGTCTGGCCTGATGATGACGTTGAACCGTGGCGCTGTCGGGGGTCTTGCCGATCCTGCGCCTTCGGCAGAGGGACCTGGCCGGGCCTTGGGTCTGGGCGAGCGGGGGATGATCCAGATGGGTGTTCTGCTGGGGCTCAGTTACGCCAAGATCGGTGAATTGATTGGCCGGGATAAGTCCGTGGTCTGGCGGGAGGTGAAACGGCACAGAAGCGCGGACGGGAAGTATTACGCCTCGGTCGCCCACGCCAAAGCGCACCAGGACAGGCGCCGGCCCAAACCGTTCAAACTCGTCCAGGACGAGGACCTCTGCCGGCTGATCGGTGTGTGGATGGATGACGGGTGGAGCCCGAAATTGATCTCCTCAATGTTGGCGCACTACTTCGTCGACGATCAGACTATGCAGGTGAGCCACGAGACGATCTATCAAGCGCTGTATGTCCAAACCCGCGGGAACCTGCGGGCTGACCTGGCCGAAAAGCTCAGCCTGAAACGCAAGCAACGCGTTCCGCACACCAGTGACCGCCGTAAGAACAGCCCTTACGGTGAGGCATTCAAAATCAGCCAACGCCCGCCCGAGGTCCAAGACCGGGCAGTGCCTGGCCACTGGGAAGGGGACCTCATCATCGGGACCGACGGGACCGCGATCGGCACGTTGGTGGAACGCTCGACCCGGTTCACGATCCTGCTGCACCTGCCCGGGGACCACACCGCGGAGACCGTTGCCGCTGCGATGATCCGGGAGATGGCTTCCCTCCCGGATCACCTGCGACTCTCGATCACTTGGGACCGCGGAACCGAACTGGCCGACTACGCGAAGATCCAAACCGCACTCGAAACGACCCTGTATTTCTGCGACCCGCACTCACCCTGGCAACGCGGCACCAACGAGAACACCAACAGGCTCCTGAGGTTCTGGTTCGAGAAAGGCACCGACCTTTCAGCGCACACCCCCGAGGACCTCCGCCTGGTCGCAGCGAAACTCAACCGCCGACCCAGACCAACCCTGAACCTCGAAACACCAGCCAACCGACTAAACCAGCTGCTACAAGCGGCCTAACCCCCAGCGTTGCTCCCACCAGTTGACTTTGCCCGCCGAACATTGGCATTAAGTGTCAACTGGCTGGAGTGAGTGCGGGGGCTGCCGTGCTCTTGCGGATCTCCACCCTGGGGGCGAATTCGTCCTGCGCCTGGGTGGTGGCTTCGCCGGCCTGCTGGATCTGCTCCCGCATCCTCCGCCAAGCCAGGCTTCCGAGCTCGTTGATGGGCACGGCCGCGGTGGTCAGCGGGGGAGTTGTGTATTTGGCGAACGGGATGTCGTCGAAGCCCGTCACTGAGATGTCTTCCGGTACGCGTATTCCGCGCTCATGCAGGCCGCTGAGCAACCCCATGGCAACGAGGTCGTTGAAGGCCAGGATTCCGGTGGCGCCGCTGGCAATGATGGCCTCGGTGGACTCATGGCCGGAGTCGAAGTTGGAGCCGCCATGGAGCATCTGCAGTTCGATCTCCAGGTGTTCGGCGCGGAACTGGTCCAGCCCGACCAGGCGTTGGCGGTTGGATGCACTGTGCTCGGGTCCGGAGAGGAATGCCAGCCGGCGGTGGCCCAACGTCACCAAGTGCTGCGCCAACTCCTGGATGCCCTGCCCGTAGTCGACGCTCAGGCTGGGCGTGTTGGTGGCAATGGTGGTGCGATTGATGAGCACCAGCGGGTGCAGGGTGGGCGCAAGTTCTTCCAACTCGGCATCAGCCATGCGGGGGGCGCAGAGCACCACGCCGTCACAGCGGCGCCTGGCCTCGCCTGCAAGGATGGCTTCTTCGCTGGTGACCTCGGAGGAGTCGGCGATCAGGACGCGGTACCCGTCCTGGGCTGCCGCGATGCTGAGTCCGCGGAGGATGGCCTGGAAGGTGGGGTTGGCAAGATCCGGTACGACGATGCCGATGGTGTCTGTCTTGCCCAGGGCGAGGCTGCGCCCCACGGGGTTGGGCTGGTACTTCAATTCCGCAGCGGCTGCCCGGACGCGCGCAGCGATGCCAGGGTCCACGGCGGCATTACCGTTCATGACGCGCGACACGGTGGCGTGCGAGACGCCCGCCTTCTCCGCGACATCGGCAATGCCAACGCGCCTGTTGGTGTTCCTGCGTGCCATGTGGCCCCTTCCCATTGGTCGCCTCCCGCATGCTCCGTCGTTGGAGCAATGGTTGACGTGACCACCAGAGTCTTGATACAAAGCTTATAACGCTCTGAGAAAACGCTTTCTCATGATTCTTCCCACTTGAAGCCGGGCCGTCAAGCGGTTCACTCCTGCCTTTCGAAAGGGGCATCCACATGGTCAACGTCGACTCAGCCGAGACCCAGACCGCATCTGCCGCAACGACAACCCAGGCCGGTGGCCGCAAGCGGACCCGCATTGCCCTCATCGGCACGGGCGGCCGCTCGGAGATGTACATCCGGGCCATCTATGGGCAGCACGCGGACGTCGCAGAACTCATTGCGCTTTCCGACGTCAACCAGGGCCGGGTGGACTTCTACCAGGAGCTCATCAAGGAACTCGGCGGAACAGAGCCGGTAGCTTCCTTCGAGCCCGGCGAGCTCACAAGCTTCATCCAGTCCAACGGCATCGAGCGCGTCATCGTCACGACGCCCGACTACACCCACGCGGACTACATCGTTGAGGCACTCGAGGCGGGTGCCGACGTCGTGGTTGAAAAGCCGCTGACGATTGACGTTGACGGCTGCCGCCGAATCACCGACGCCGTGGCGAAGACCGGCCGCAACGTAGTGGTGACGTTCAACTACCGCTACTCGCCACGCAACAGCGCGCTCAAGGAAGTCATCCAGAACGGCGTGATCGGAAAAGTCACGTCCATCGATTTCAGCTGGGTGCTGGACACTGTGCACGGCGCCGACTACTTCCGCCGCTGGCACCGCGAAAAGAAGAACTCCGGTGGCCTGCTCATCCACAAGGCTTCCCACCACTTCGACCTGGTGAACTGGTGGATCAACGATGTTCCGGAGCGCGTGTTTGCCTCCGGTGGCCTGCGCTTCTACGGCGACAAGAACGCCGCCGAGCGCGGCCTGGGTGCCCGCCCCGAGCGCGGCACCGTTGACGGCCTGGAGCACGATCCCTTCCGCCTGGACATGCGCGACGACGAGCGCTTGAAGGCCCTGTACTACGACAACGAAAAGTTTGACGGCTACATCCGTGACCAAGACGTGTTCACCGAGGGCATCACCATCGAGGACAACCTGGCCCTCGTGGTGGATTACCAGGGCGGGCCGACGCTGAGCTACTCGCTGAACGCCCACAGCCCGTGGGAAGGCTACCGTGTCACCGTCAACGGCACCGAAGGCCGTGCGGAACTCGAAGTGGTGGAGCGCGCCGCCGTCGAGTCCAGCACGGACAAGAAGACCGTGGTGGACCCGAGCGCTACTCCCATCGAGGAGGAAGACGCGGTACGCCGCAACGGTGAACGCCTGGTGGTCCAGCGCCACTGGGAAGCTGCCTACGAAGTCCCGATCATCAACGGCGAAGGCGGCCACGGGGGCGGCGACAACCTGCTGCTCTCGGACCTCTTCAACGGTCCCGGCGCTGACCCGCTGGGCCGCCCGTCCGGCTACATCGACGGACTCCGGTCCGTATCGGTGGGCATCGCCGGCAACCAATCCCTTGAGACCGACCTTCCCGTCCGCATCAGCGAACTTGGCCTCGGCGTTGATCTCAGCCGCAGCCAGGCCTGACCGGTTCACTACCCAAGCAAGGAAACGACCATGAGCAGGATATTCGTCACCGGCGGTTCCGGCCGGCTCGGACGCAGTGTGGTGGCCGGTCTCGCCGATGCGGGCCACAAGGTCATCTCGGTGGACCGGGACGCCATCCCCGCGGAGCAGCTGCCCGCCGGAGCCGAGCAGTACACCGCGGATCTTTTGGCACCGGGGGAAGCGGAGCGGCTCATCCGCGAAACAGCGCCCGACGCCGTGATCCACCTCGCTGCTATTGCCGTACCTTTCAGCGCACCGGAGGACGTCATTTTCAGCACGAACACCCGGCTCGCCTACGCGGTGGTCAGTGCGGCTACCGACGCGGGTGTCCCGAAGATCGTGACGGCGTCCAGCCCCACCGCCCTGGGCTATGGCTCACCGGCCGGCTGGCTGCCGCCGTCGTTCCCGCTGGACGAGCGGACGCCGCCCAAGCCGTGGAACGCGTATGCGTTGTCCAAGCTGATCGCCGAGCAGACCGTGCAAATGTTCGCGGCCGCGCAGGGGGACAAGATCCGGTACGCGGCTTTCCGCCCCTGCTACGTGATCTCCCCGGAAGAATGGGAAGGCGCGTTGACGCAGCAGGGACACACGGTCCGCGAGCGGTTGCAGGACCCGGCGCTTTCAGCACCGGCACTGTTCAACTACGTGGATGCCCGGGACGTGGCCGACTTCCTGGACGTGCTCCTGGACAAGATGGACTCAATTCCCAACGGCCAGGTCTTCTTCGTTGGCGCCAGGGATGCCCTGGCTACAGCGCCCCTGGCGGAATTGTTCCCGCGCTTCCTTCCCGGCAGCGGCCCACTCACTGAACAGCTGACCGGAACCAGGCCGGCATTCTCCATCGACAAAGCCCGCGAACTCCTCGGCTGGGCGCCCAAGCGCACCTGGCGCACCGAGCTTAGGCCGGCTTTCGAGGGCGAAGACAGAGCAGCAACCGAACAAGCAGAACTCAACGACGAGAATCACGCCGGCCTGGTCCCGGCGGGAGCAACCAAGGAGACCCCATGAACTTCGACGGCGTATTGTTCTTCCCCGTCACGCCCTTTGCCGAGGACGGCTCGGTAGATGTAGCCCTGCTGAAGGAGCACATCACCTCCCGTCTTCCGTTCGGCCCCGGCGGCGTCTTCCCCGCCTGCGGCACCGGCGAATTCCACGCACTCTCGCTCGATGAGATCCGCACTGTGGTGACTGCCGCCGTCGAGGCCGTTGCAGGAGCTGTTCCCGTGGTCTCCGGTGCCGGTGGACCCCTGGGTCACGCCATCGCCGCAGCCAAGGTGGCTGAGGAAGCAGGCGCAGACGCCCTCCTGGTGCTCCCGCCGTACCTCGTTACCGGCCCCACCGACGGCGTGGTGGCCTACGTCGAAGCCATCGCCGCCGCGAGTAGCCTGCCGGTGATCGTGTACCACCGCGGTACGGCCAAGTTCACCGCGGAGGCGATCACGCGCCTCACTGCCAACCCGAAGGTTGTTGGCTTCAAGGACGGAATCGGCGACGTCGGACTGGCCCAGGAAATCGTCTCCGCGATCAACGCCAGCGGCCGCACCGACTTCGCCCTGTTCAACGGCCTGCTGACCGCTGAGCTGACGCAGGGTGCCTACCGTGGCCTCGGCATCCCCTTGTACTCCTCCGCGGCGTTCGCCATGGCCCCGGAAATCGCCAAGGCCTATTACGACGCCTACGTCTCCGGTGACGAAGAGCGCCGCCACGCCCTGCTGGAAGGTTTCTACGCGCCGCTGGTCCGGCTCCGCGACCAGACTCCGGGCTTTGGCGTTTCCCTCATCAAGGCAGGCCTGCGCCTCGCCGGGCTGCCCGTTGGCCCGGTCCGTCCGCCGCTGGTTGACCCCAGCGAAGAGCAACTGCTGGAGCTCAAGTCCATCCTGGCCAAGGGCCACGAGCTGGCCGGCAGCTGATGCCGGCCCGCATTACGGGCCTCGCCACCCGGCTGATCACGGTCCCGCTGCTGCGCAGCTGGGGTGCTGAGGCGCCCGAGAACCATGTGATCGTCACCGAACTGACCACGGACGACGGCGGTACGGGCCACGGTTTCTCGTGGACACCTACCATTGGTCCCCAGGCGGTGAAGGCTCTCCTGGATCACGACATCGCACCGTTCATCGTGGGTTTGGAAGCCAACCCGGAGATCGTGTGGGACCAACTGTGGAAGCGGCTGCACGAAGCAGGCGGGGGAGGCCTCACCACCATCGCGATGGCAGGTGTGGACCTTGCCCTGTGGGACCTGAAGGCACAGCAGGCGGGCACATCCGTCACCGGGCTTTTGGGCCAGCGCCAGGAATCCGTGGAGGTCTATGGTTCCGGCGTGAACCTGCACTACACCTTGGATCAGCTGGTGGAGCAAGCCCAGCGGTGGGTTGCCGCGGGGCACAACGCCGTAAAGATCAAAGTGGGCAAGCCCGAACTCCGCGAAGACGCCGAACGCGTCGCCGCCGTGCGGGCTGTGATCGGCCCTGACCGGCTGCTCATGATCGACGCCAACCAGCGTTGGGACCTCGCCCACACCTTACGTGCCTTGGATGTTTTGGGGGAGCACGGACTGGAGTGGCTGGAAGAACCGATCCGCGCCGACGACCTCTGGGCCTACCGCCGCTTGCGCAAGCACTCGCCCGTGCCCATTGCCCTGGGCGAGAACGTCCACACGATCTACCGTTTCCGCGATTTCATCGAAGCTGAAGCCGTGGACATCATCCAGCCCAACATCGTCCGGGTGGGCGGTATTACGCCCTTCCGCAGGATCGTTGAGCTTGCCCGTGCCAACAGCATCCGGGTGGCGCCGCACCTGCTCCCGGAGCTGTCCGGGCAGCTGGCGCTCACCTTGGCCGAGGCCGTGAGCGTGGAGGACGTGGAGGACGCCTCATTCGGTCAGCTTGGCATCCTGTCCGGGCCTTCCCCGGTTCGCATCCGCAACAGCCGGCTCACGTCTTCAGGCCTGCACGGGCTCGGCTTCGACTTCGGCGGGAAGCCGCACACAACTGAGGTGGCTGCCCCTGACAGCTCCGCCCCCGAGAGTAAAGGAAACCGCATTGAGTACAGCAACTCTTGACCTGACCGCCATCACGGCGGCAGCTACCGAGGCCGCAAAGGTGACCGCAGCAGCCTCTGACGCCGAGCGTGCAGCCTGGCTGACCGCCGTCGCCGACGCCTTGGACGCCAACGTCACCGAACTGGTGGCCATCGCCGATTCCGAGACGAGCCTGGGTTCTGTCCGGCTCACGGGCGAGGTAGCCAGGACCAGTGGCCAGCTGCGGCTGTTCGCGAACGTGATGACCGAGGGCTCGTACCTGGAAGCCGTCATTGACCACGCCGACCCTACGGCCACTCCGCCCAAGCCCGACTTGCGCCGCATCCTGCGTCCGATTGGCCCGGTGGCCGTGTTCTCGGCGTCGAACTTCCCGTTCGCGTTCTCCGTGGCCGGCGGCGATACGGCTTCCGCGTTGGCTGTTGGCTGTCCGGTGATCGTCAAGGCGCACTCGGGACATCTCCGCCTCTCCGAGCGGACCGCCGAGATTGTCAGCGACGCCCTGGCCAAGGCCGGAGCTCCCGCCGGGGTTTTTGCCTTGGTCAGCGGGCGCGAGGCCGGCACAGCGTTGGTCCAGGACCCCGCCATCAAGGCCGTCGGCTTCACGGGTTCCATCCCCGGCGGCCGCGCGTTGTTCGACCTCGCGTCGTCCCGCCCGGAGCCCATCCCCTTCTACGGCGAGCTGGGCAGCCTGAACCCTGTAGTCATCACGGCGGACGCGCTGGCCGAGCGAGGCCAACAGCTGGCTGCTGGCCTCGCAGGCTCCTTCACGATGGGTGCGGGCCAGTTCTGCACCAAGCCCGGCTTGGTCTTCATCCCGGCCGGCACGGACTTTGCGTCACGCCTTGCTGAGGCAAGCAAGGACAAGCCGACAGCCGCCATGCTCACCGAGCGCATCGCCGAGGCGTACCCGGACGGGCTCCGGAACGTCGCAGGCCAGCCGGGTGTCGCCGTCGTCAGTGGCACCGTCCAGCAGGACAGCCTGGCCGACGGCGCCGCACCCGTGGTGTTCTCCACCAGTGCGGCCAACGTGCTGGAGCGCCCCGATGAGCTGTTGGAGGAGTGCTTCGGCCCCACCACGCTGCTCATCGAGTACGCCAACCAGGAGGAACTGTCCGCGGCACTGGCGAAGGTTCCGGGCAGCCTCACAGGCACCGTTCACGCGGAACCGGGTGAAGACGTCTCCGCACTCGTGGAGCAGCTCAGCGGTTTGGCTGGCAGGGTCCTGTTCGACGGCTGGCCCACGGGTGTTGCCGTGAACTGGGCCCAGCAGCACGGCGGCCCGTACCCGGCCACTACCTCGCTGTTCACCTCAGTTGGCGCCACTGCGGTCCGCCGCTTCCAGCGTCCAGTGGCCTACCAGGACGCCCCCGAGTCTGTCCTGCACCCGGCGCTGCACGACGCCAACCCGCTGGGAATCCCGCGGCGCGTGGACGGCGTGCTGACACTCAGCTAACCCACCCAACTGCGACCTACTTGGGTAAGCGCACACGATAAAGGGGCGGGGTCACCGTGATGGTGACCCCGCCCCTTTTCGTGGTTGGGTGCGGGAGTGTTGGGTGCAGGAGTCAGGGGCGGAGCGTCAGCGGACGACGGCGGCCGTCCACATCGGTGGTCGGCCAGCGATCGTCCGTGGTCAGGACCCGCAGGCCGGAATCCGTGAGCAGCACCGTGTCCTCGATCTTCACGGCAGGACCGGACGGGTTCCACGTGAAGGGCTGGTTGAGGACGATGGTGTCCGTCACGTCTGCGGTGACCCGGGGATCGCGGCCTGCATATCCTGCTGGGCCGCCCTGGTGGTGCAGCGTCCACTGATCGTCGCCGAATCCATGCCGGGCATAGGCCTGCTGGATCTGGGTGAAGACCTCGTTGAGCCTGGCGCCGGGGACCGTGGCCCGGAAGATGTCGGCCTCTACAGCTGCGATGCGGGCCTCGGCGTCCAGCTCCCGGGGAGTCCCGGCGTCGAACGCCACCCAACGGGTCACGTTGGCCACCAAACCGTTCCTGCGTGCACAAACAACTGCCATGGCGCGCCTGCCGATGGGGGAGTGCGTGGCCAGCGGGTGCCGAAAGTCGCTGCGGGACGTGCCGTTGCAGAGCAGGACCAGCGGCTCGGCACCTGCTGCAACGATCCTGGCGGCCAGCTCTGAAACCAGCTGGAACTCAGTGGTTTCCGGTGTCGCAGTTGTGAGGACATCGGTCATGGCTGCCGCGGCGTCGGCGGACAGTGAGGCGTACCGGGCTGCCTCGGCGGGCAGGAGTTGCTGGCGGGCCGCCCGGAGTTCCGAGGTGACTGCAGCCTCCACCAGTGGGTCTCCGTCGATCGCCAGGCCCGCGGCCGCAGCATGCAGCTGGCCGTGCCATGGGACCGTGTCCAGGCTGACGCCTTCCGGCAATTCCTCGGCGGCGATCCTCCCGGCCTCGTTGTTGAACGTGACCAGATGGTCGCCGGAGCGGTCCACCAGGAGGGCCGCGATAGGGTCGCCGGCCAGGCTGATGTGGACGCGGCTGCCGTCCAGGTACCAGGTGAGCGCCGTGTTGGAAGTGAGCAGGAGCGAGTCGCGTCCTGCGGCGTCCAGGATGTCCAGCACGCGGCGGCGTTTCACGGCGCGGTCGGCTGCGTTGCCGGGAGCCGTGAGTGCAGCCAGGGCTGGAGTGGATTGAGTGGGCGTGGTCATGCCGATTCCCCCAAGGTAGTGATGAGCAGTTCAATGTCTTGTGTTGCCAGGAAGCCATCCGTGACGAGCACGGTGACCGACCTGTGGACAGGGCGTTCGGGCTCGGCGGATACCGGGGCATCCCAGGCCAGCGATAGCCCGACGCCGGGGTAACCGGAGTGCCGTACGAACCAAGGGTCCGGGGCCTGAGGCGAAGCAAGGAATACGAGCGTTGCCGGGTGGCCGAGCCCGGGGTAGCCCGTGACGTGCGCCGCGTCGGACGTTCCGGCGTCGAACGTTCCCGACCACGCCAGCCATGGCGCCACGGTGCCGTGCACAGCGTCCTCGCCACGCGCGTCCGGAGTCCAGATGGTGGCGTCGCCAACGTTGGGCAGCCGCCAGAAGAAGCCGCCGTAACCGCCCTGCGGCCGCCCGTTGGAACCAGGGCTGCCCAGCAGTACGGTACGACCGGTGGCGGATTCCAGCGTGAAGTCCAGGGTCAGTTTCCACGCTGAATTCCCGACGGCGGCCCAGCGCCACTCGCGCTGCTCGCGCAGCACCGGTGTGCCGTCGGGCCCCAGCCAGCTCAGGTGTTCGCGCCGATGCCCATCACTGTGCTCCGCGGATTCGGTGACGATGCGGCCGTGGTCCTTGCGCCAGACGTACGCCCCTGCGTCGCGGGTGTAAGTCCGGCCGCCCCAGAAGTTGATGCCATCCACATCCTGGAGTGCCACACCTGTACCCAAGTGCCACACGTGGTCTTCGGGGACGTGATCGGTGACCACCGTTCCGCCAAGGGTCCGCACGGGGTGGAGATAGGGGCGCGGGGAGGAGGTCCCACGGATGTGGGTGCCGTCCTGGAGGGTCGCGACCGGGGTGCCGTTGATGGTGAGGGAGGTCCCGGCGGAGTCAGTCCACGGTGCTCCGAGCTCCGCGAAAGTGGCTTGGCCCAAGGCTGCCCGGCGGATCAAGGATTCGATGCCGTGCACCACGGGGTGGGCGTCGTCGTCCCGGCCCTCCCAGCTGATGAAGTCCGGATGGATCGGCAAGGGTGAGTCTGCCGTGCGGATGGCCTCCAGCACGGAGATGTAGGCGCCGGCGCCACTGAGCGGGCTGAGTAGATCCTTCTCACTGCGGGCGGCCAGCAGGTTCTCCAGCAGATCCTTCCGCCCAAAACTCTGCGTCCGGACACCCTCGGGCGTGGTGATCTCCACCCGGTCCTCCGTGTATGAGAGGGCGAGCTGTCCCAACGTCCCGTAGATGGTGACCGCCGGTGCGGACTGCACGGGTGCGCAGAGCGTCAGGGCGCAGGTCAGGACTGTGCCGTCCGTGGTCCGTACCCTCACCACTGAGGTGTCGTCACTCTCGGTGTCGTTGGCCCGGTAGAGATCGGTGTCCACTGATTCGACATCCGCTACTGTCCTGGCACCAGCCAGCCGCAGCCCGGTAGCAACGGCGTGCGCCAGGGCGTTGGTGGCCACCCCGTCCACCACGTCGGTTCCGTTCAGGCTGCGCTTCCCGGCCCACCGGGAGCGCTTGAAATACCCCTTGGTGCGCAGCCACAGGCCAGTGGCGCTGATGCCCCGGACCTCACCAAGGCCGCCGGATGCCACGAGTGCTTCGATCGCGGGCAGGGCCTCGGAACCCAGGCTCTGGAACCCCACTTGAACCAGTCGTCCGGCGCTCGCGGCCGCTGCCATGACTTCCTCGTATTGCTCCATGGACGCTACTGGTGGCTTTTCCAGATACACATTGGCGCCGGCTTTGAGGGCAGCGAGGGCCAACGGCGCGTGGGTCTGGATGGGCGTGGAGACGATCACCACGTCCGGCGCGGTTCCAGCAGCGAGGAGCTCATCAAGGGACGTGAAGACGTCAACCCCGTGGCTGAGTTTCCCCTCCGCCGGGGGTAGGGGATCGGCCACGGCAACCAGTTCGACGCGGCCGGCAGCGCTCAGGCGGTCAAGGTTGTCCAAGTGCCGTTCGCCGAATCCGTGCACGCCCACCAGTGCGATGCGGGGGAGCCGGGCTTGGGCATCCGCAGTTGAGGTGGTCAAAGGCTGGGTCATGAGTCCGTCCTAGCGGGATCAGGTGCGGTGGAACTGGCGGGGTGTGTGGGCTGCAGGGCTGCGGTGAGGAAGGCCGCGGCCTCGTCCTGCATGGCCGGGGTAAAAACGTGGGGTTCCTGCCAGAAGCTGCCCGTGTAGCGGGTGGGCATGCGTGACGACAAACGGGCATGGGCGTCGCGCATTCCCTGTTCGGGGAAGAGGTGGTCGGCCAGTCCGTATTGGACCAGGACGTGGGCGTTGGAACGCACAGCCAGGTCCGGCCAGTCTCCAAGCCTGGCCAGGCCAGGGGAATGCAGCAGCCAGGAATGTGCGTCGAGGTAGGAAGGCAGGAGCGACTCAAAAGTGGTCATCATGCAGGTCACCACGTAGCAACGGATCCGGGGAGTGAGGGCGGCCAGCACCAAAGCCCGGCCACCTCCGCCGGAGAAGCCCAGGCAACCGAGCCGATCCCGGTCCACTCCCGGCAGCGATGCCAGGATACCCAGTGCCGCGAGGTCGTCATGCGCCACGGTTCCGGCAACACTGCTTCCGAGCAGCGTGGCAGCTTTCGCCACTGTTTCCTCGTGGGCGGCCGCCGCTGAGTCGTACTGTTCCGCCGCGGAGGGTTCGACGCCGGACTCCCGCCAGAGTGCCTGCTGGCCGTCGACCGCTTTGGCAGTCCGCCAAGGCAGGGGATCCAGCTTAAAGCGACGGCTGCCCCACATGAAAGCGTCGTGCGCCAGAACGGCAAAGCCCTGTTGTGCCAACCACGTGGCGGGTGCCCGCCCGCCGTAAAGCTTTCGACTCAATCCGCGAGGCAGGCGGCCGAAGCCGCCCGCGGTGGAGGTACCGCCGTCGTGGTCTTCGGCGCCTGCAGGAAGGGACACGAGCCGCTCGGCGCCGTAAGCCTTGATGCCGCCATGGCAGTGCAGGGCGAGCAGGCCGGGCAGTGGTCCGGTGGCGCCGGCCGGCCGCACGAACCATGCGGAGGTTCTTGGCCCGAAGCCCAACTGCCAGGAAAGGGACGATGTGATGACGCCGTCGTGCTCCGATTCCGAGTGCACCGTGTACCCAAGGTCCGGTGTTACGGCAGGAACCCCAAGTGTGTCGGCCAGTTGCCCCGCTTCAGGCGAGCCGGCCACGTGCTGATGGCGCGCCGCATACCCGGGCCAATCTTCGTAGCCGGCCAGCGCGCTGGGGCGGTTGGGCGATTCTGCCATGTCAGCGGTGGTCATGGCAGGCGGAGTCGGTGGGAAACAATTGTGTCCAGCCTTATCGGTGCGGGGTGGTGTGCGGAAGTGCACGCCGGGCTTCTTCAGCGTGGGGAAATCGATGTGGGCGGCTTCGCAAGAAAACGCTTTCTCAAAAATTAGCAAAAGGCTGTACATGGGTCAAGAAAACGTTTACTTTGGTACGGAGCCGCTGAAAGCCGGGACCCGAATCCTGGCTTCCCATGGGGGAGCGCCGGAAGTATGGCGGCGCCCCCGCAAGGCAAGTACCACCCAGACTCGAACTCCGTGGATGGCCACGATGACCAAAGGAGACCACATGGCCGCTGTAACAAACACGGGGACGCCGCAAGGCGTTCGCGCTCCGGCGAGGGGGAAACAATGAGCGCCATTGGCGAACTCTCCACGATGACCCGTCGCAAGGGCCCCATGACCAAAGAAGAGAAGAAAGCGAACGGCCGCGACAATAAGGCCGCCTACGTGTTCCTTCTTCCCTGGCTGCTCGGCCTGGCCGCTATCACCGTGGGCCCCATGCTGATGTCCTTGTACCTGTCCTTCACGGACTACAACCTCCTGCAGCCACCGGAATGGGTCGGCCTGGACAACTTTGTCCGAATGTTCGGCGATGCCCGCCTGCACAACTCGCTGCGCGTCACCTTCACCTACGTCCTGGTGGGTGTTCCGCTTCAGTTGGCTGTTGCGCTGGTGATTGCCTTGGTCCTGGACAAGGGTCTTCGCGGCCTTCCGTTCTACCGCTCCATCTTCTACTTGCCCTCCCTGTTGGGCGGTTCCGTTGCTGTTGCCATCCTGTGGAAGCAGATCTTCGGTACCACCGGCCTGGTGAACCAGGTCCTTGCGATGGTGGGCATTGAAGGGCCGGGGTGGATCTCTGACCCCAACACCGCACTGGGCTCCATCATCCTGCTGCACGTCTGGACCTTTGGTAGCCCCATGATCATCTTCCTGGCCGGCCTGCGCCAGATCCCGGTGATGTACTACGAGGCAGCCAAGGTGGACGGCGCAACCACGCTGCAGCAGTTCTGGCGGATCACGCTCCCCATGCTGAGCCCCATCATCTTCTTCAACCTGGTGCTGCAGATCATCGGTTCATTCCAGTCGTTCACGCAGGCGTTCATCGTCTCCGGAGGCAACGGCGGCCCGTCCGACTCCACCATGTTCTTCACCCTGTACCTGTACCAAAAGGGCTTCGGCCAGTTCGATATGGGTTACGCCTCAGCGATGGCCTGGTTCCTGCTGGTCATCATCGGTGCCTTCACTGCCATCAACTTCATCGCTTCAAAGTATTGGGTGTTCTACGATGACTAAACTCCAGACCCTCCCCGCCGCTTCCTCCTCTGACGCCACGTCCGGTAAGAGCCCGCGCCGCCGTGAATCCCGGGGAAACCTGGCCTATAGCCGCAGCGCCCGCATCAAGGGCCTGATCAAGCACGCCATCCTGATCCTTGTTGGCGGCGTCATGATCTACCCGCTGTTGTGGATGGTGGTTTCCTCCCTGCGCCCCAATGACCTCATCTTCCGCGAGCCGGGTCTCTGGCTGGAGAACCTGGAGATGAGCAACTACACCGACGGCTGGTCCGCGCTGACGCGCCCGTTCGGGCACTACATGATCAACTCCGCGATCGTGGTCCTGGGCTCGATCGTTGGCAACTTGGTCTCCTGCTCCATGGCCGCCTACGCCTTCGCCCGCCTGCAGTTCAGTGGCAAGAAGATCTTCTTCGGCATCATGCTGCTGACCATCATGCTGCCCTTCCACGTGGTGATCGTGCCCCAGTACATCCTGTTCTCGCAGATCGGCTGGGTGAATACGTTCTGGCCGCTGATTGTGCCCAAGCTCCTGGCCACGGATGCGTTCTTCGTGTTCCTCATGGTCCAATTCATCCGCGGCATCCCGAAGGACCTCGATGAGGCAGCGCGCATCGACGGCGCCGGCCACCCCCGGATCTTCCTTCGCGTCATCCTGCCCCTGATGGTCCCGGCCCTGGCCACCACCACCATTTTCACGTTCATCTGGACCTGGAACGACTTCTTCGGCGCCCTCATCTACCTGACAGACCCGGATATGTTCACCGTGCCAGTGGCTTTGCGGGCCTTCGTTGACTCGCAGTCCGCCACCAGCTGGGGATCACTCTTCGCAATGTCCATCGTGTCCTTGCTCCCCGTATTCCTGGTCTTCCTGTTCGGCCAGCGATTCCTTATCAAGGGCATCGCCACCACAGGCATCAAGTAGACCGATCGTTCCACCAGAAGGGGGCGCATGCCGCCCCCTTTTGGTGAGTGCCGCCGTCGGACGCCACCAACAAGTAGTACAAGTCACAGTCTTGTCATACAAGACTGTGACTTGTACCATAATCAGCAGTAAGAAAACGCTTTCTCACATCGCATCAGGATCAATGAAGATCGGAGACAACAGTGCCGGTAAATCCAAAGGGTGAAGCAATCGCCCCCGCAACCCGTGCTGAAGCACCCAAGGCCAAGCGCAGGCTCCGCGCCTCTGCCCTCATCGCAGCAACAGCCGCCGCGGTACTCGCCCTCACCGCCTGCGGCGGGGGATCCGAGGCGAAAAGCGCTGACGGAAAAGTCGAGCTTCGCTTTTCGTGGTGGGGCGGCGACAAGCGTGCGCAGCTGACACAGGAAGCCATCGCGGCGTTCGAGGCCGAGAACCCCAACATCAAGGTCAAGGCTGAATACGGCGACTGGAGCGGTTACTGGGACAAGCTGGCCACGCAGGTTGCGGCCAACGATGCTCCTGACATCATCCAGATGGACGAAAAGTACATCACCGAATACTCCACCCGCGGTGCCCTGCTTGACCTTTCCAAGTACGACATTGACACGTCCAAACTCGACGAAGCCGCACTCAACGCCGGTAAGGGCGAGAAGGGCCTTACGGGTATTGCCGCGGGCATCAATGCCGCCACCATCCTGGCCAACCCGGCGGTCTTCGAGGCTGCAGGCGTAGCGCTTCCGGATGACAAAACCTGGACCTGGGAAGACTTCGAGCGCATTGCAGCCGAGGTGACAGCCAAGTCTCCCAAGGGGACCTACGGTGCTGCGGCCTACGGGACGGACGAAGCCTCCCTCGGGGTGTGGCTGCGCCAGAACGGTAAGTCGCTGTACACCCAGGACGGAAAGCTCGGCTTCGAGCCCTCGGACATCAAGGGCTACTGGGAATTCCTGAAGCAGATGAGCGAGAACAAGGCAGTGCCTACGGCATCGGAGATTGTCGAAGCCGAAGCCGCACCGCTGGACCAGAGCGGCCTGGCGACCGGTAAGAACGGCATGGCATTCTGGTGGTCCAACCAGCTTCCCGCCCTCGAGAAGGCTTCCGGCGGCGAACTGCAGATCCTTCGGTTCCCGTCCAAGACCGGCAAGGCTGAGGACGCCGGCCTTTGGTACAAGGCGTCGCAGTTCTGGTCGGCATCATCGCGGACCAAGCACCCTGAAGAAACAGCGAAGTTCATCAACTTCCTGACCAACAACGCCAAGGCCGGAGAGATCCTGCTGGCCGACCGCGGCGTTTACCCCAACTCCGAGGTCCGCGACGCAATCGCCCCGAAGCTCGCGAAGGCGGACGTCAAGGTGGTCGACTTCATCGGCGCCATCAAGGAAGAGCTCGGCGAAGCCCCGGCCGCTCCGCCGAAGGGTGCAGGTGCCATCCAGGAAATCATCAAGCGCTACACGTCGGAGGTCATGTTCAACAGGCTCTCGCCGGAAGAAGCCGGGAAGAAAGCCGTGGATGAGATGAAATCCGCCATCAGCTAGCTTTTCTGCAACGGGAGCCGCGTCCCGGGCGATCATTCGTGATCAGCCCGGGGCGCGGTTCTTGCGTGTTGTGTCAGTCTTCCGCGATGACGGCCACGGCTCCAGCGGGTACAACGCCACCGAAGCGACCACCGCTGAGGAGTTCCTCGCCGTCGGACTTCACGGTGGCGTCCTCCCTGCTGTGGTTAATGGCGAACAGGAAGCTGCGGCCGTCTGCGGCGCGCCTGCGGGAAAGTTCGACGCCGGCAGCCGCCTCGGCCACGGCCGTCACCCCGGCTTCCTCCACCAGTCGCGCGGTCAAGGAGTCGATGCTTCCGGCGTCGGGAAGCGTTGCGAGATACCAGGCGGAACCGGTTCCGACAACGCGGCGCGTCAGTGCCGGGACGCCGTCGAGCGGGTAGTCGGTGAAGGTGGCAACAACCTCCGTCGAGGCGTCCGCGTGCACGTGTTCGCTCCATACGGAGCCCGTGGATCCGTCGCTCAACGTGACGGAGGTTCCGGGGAAAAGCGGGTGGAATTCCTCGCTGCGAATGCCCAGGAGTTCGCGGAAGGCGCCGGGGTATCCGCCCAAGCGGACGTGGTCCCGTTCGTCGACGATCCCGCTGAAGTAGCTGACCAGCACCGTGGCCCCACCCTCGGCGGCGGCGGATATTGAAGCAGCCGCGGCATCCGTCACGGCGTAGAGGGTGCAGGCCAGGATGAGGTCGTAACCGGCGAGGTTGGCGGAGGGGTGGACGAAGTCCGCGGTGATCCCGCGCAGATACAAAGCCCGGTGGAAGGCGCGCATCGTGTCGAGGTATTTCAGCGAATTGTTCGGGTGCGAATCCAGTTCCGAAGCCCACCAGGCCTCGTAGTCGAAGATGATCGCAACCCGTGATTCCACCAGGGAGCCCCTGACGGGTTCCAGCTTGGCCAAAGCCCCTCCGAGGTCCACCACATTGCGCCACACCTGCGTGTCGCGGCCGCCGTGCGGAACCATGGCTGAGTGGAATTTCTCCGAGCCGGCCTTGCTCTGCCGCCACTGGAAGAACATCACGGCATCGGCTCCGCGGGCCACGTGCGCCAGCGAGTTGCGGAGCATTTCGCCGGGCATCTTGGGCTGGTTGTGCGGCTGCCAGTTGACCGCGGACGTCGAGTGTTCCATGAGGATCCAGGGCTGGCAGCCCGCTACGCCGCGGGTGAGATCGGCGCTGAAGGCCAACTCGATTTCGCGCTCCGGGTCCGCCGCCACCAGGTAATGGTCGTTGGCAATGACGTCCATGTCCTTGGACCAGTCGAAGTAGTCCAGGGTCTTGGTGGCGCTGGAGACCATGAAGTTGGTGGTGGCCGGAATTTCCGGTGTGACCTCGCGGATCACGGCCAGCAGCTCACGGTAGTAATCGATGAACACCCAGGAGTTGAACCGTGCGAAGTCCAACTGCTGGCCTGGGTTGAGGGTGGTGGGGGCCGCGCCGGGTGGGATGATTTCCTCGAATGAGGCGTAGTGCTGGGACCAGAAGGCCGTTCCCCAGGCTTCGTTGAGGGCCTCGATGGAACCGTATCGGCGTTCCAGCCAGGCGCGGAATGCGGCGGCGTCTTCTTCGCCGTGGAACTCGCCAACGTGGCAGCCGAGTTCGTTGTCAACGTGCCAGAGTGCCAGGGCCGGGTGGTCTTTGTACCGTTCGGCGATCATGCGCGTCATGGCGGTGGCGTAGCGGCGGTAGACAGAGGACGACGGCGTGTAGTGGCGCCGCGAGCCACGCTCCAGCGTGACTCCTTCCGCGGTGACGGGGAGGATTTCGGGGTACTTGCGGGCCAGCCATGCCGGCGGTGACGCGGTGGCCGTCGCCAGCGCCACCTTGATGCCAGCGCCATGGAGGTTGTCCATCACGTCATCCAGCCAGCCAAAGTCGTAGGTGCCTTCGGCGGGTTCCAGGAGTCCCCAGGAGAAGATACCGACGCTGAGGAAGTTTACGCCGGCTTCCTTCATGAGCTCGATGTCCTCGAGCCGGATGTCTTCAGGCCACTGCTCCGGGTTGTAGTCGCCGCCGTAGGCGAGGCCGTCAACGCTGTGCCAGACAGATCGACTGCGGGGGATTTCGGGGGAGGTCAAGGGGGACTCCTTCGTCAAGTTGGCCGGGCTGGTGCGGGTGGTGCAGGAGGTATGAGTGCAGCGTATCCGGGAAAACGTACTCTTTGGAAAACGCTTGCCCAGATCCCGGTTTAGGGATATTGTATCGATTCAGAACGAGTGTAAGCGAGATCACTGCCACGTTGTAGATAACTCGACAAACTTGCACCAACTGAGCAAGGAGGCTCTCATGATTGATAGAAGGAAGTTCCTGGGCACGGTGGCTTTGGGCACTGCATCTGCTGCATTCCTGGCCGCGTGTGGCCAGTCCTCGACCGCTGGACAGGCTGGTTCGGCGGAGAATCCCGTGACCATTACGTACACGTGGTGGGGCAACGACGACCGCGCTGAGCGTACCCGCAAGGCTATTGCGTTGTTTGAGTCCAAGAACCCGGATATCAAGGTCAACGGCAACTTCTCCGACTTCGCGGGGTATTGGCAGAAGCGCGCCACCGAGGCTGCCGGTGGTGGCTTGCCGGACGTGATGCAGTGGGATTTGTCCTACCTGCGTGACTACGGCCAGCGGAACCAGCTCCTTGACCTGGGCACGGTGAAGGTCAACACGGACGCTTTCGAGAAGTCTTTGTTGCCGTCGGGCCAGATCCGTGGCAAGACGTACGGCATCCCGACCAGCACGAATGCTTTTGCTGTTTATTATGATCCTGCCAAGCTTGCTTCCTTGGGTATCGCGGAGCCGGATGGGTCCTGGACCTACAAGGAGTTCAACGCGTTCCTGGCCGAGGTTGGCGCCAAGGGCAACGGGACGTTGTTCGGCGGCACCGACTACACCGGCATCTGGTGGAACTTCAACATCTGGCTGCGGCAGAACAACATCAAGGCCTTCACGGACGAAGGCAAGCTTGGGTTCTCCAAGGATGATCTGAAGGAGTGGTTCAACCTGACCGCGGATCTGCGCGGCACCGGGGCCATTGTGGGGGAGGACAAGGCCACGCAGTTGCTGCCCAAGTCCCCGTTCGGCTCCAACGTCACGGCCACGGAAGTGACATGGGATAACTTCATGGCCGGTTACCTCGCGGACTCCGGTGCGAAGGAACTCAAGCTGGTCCCTGTTCCCTCGGATGATCCGGAGAACCTGGGCCTGTTCCTGAAGCCGTCCATGCTGATGGTGGCCAGCGCGAAGACCAAGTACAAGGACGCTGCTGCCCGGTTCATTGACTTCATGGTCAACGATCCCGAGGTGGGCCAGATCTTCAAGACCTCCCGCGGTGTTCCGGCGTCGAAGACCCAGCGCGACGGGACCACGTTCGAAGGCACCGACAAACTGGTGGTCGATTACGAGAAGTCCATCGAGAAGTACCTCAAGGACGCCCCGGAGCCGCCCATTGTTGGGTTCGGCACGCTGGAGTCCACGTTCAAGCGGGTCGCCCAGGACCTGAACTACGGCAAGCTCACCGTGGACGGCGCAGCGGATGCGTGGTTCAAGGAAGCCGAAGACCTCATCAAGCAGAACGCCTAAGCAGACCTTCTGTGTCTGAACCGGCCTTCCCAACTGACGGACTGATCTTGTGACTCAAAGCCCAACCCTGAGCAGGCGCACCGCGTCCGTTCCCTCGCAGCCGCGTAAATCGCGGCGGCGCGGGGCGGACGCCCGCGCCGGCTACACGTTCCTGTTGCCCTGGCTACTGGGATTCATCGCCCTGACCGTGGGCCCGATGATTTCCTCGCTGTACCTGTCCTTCACCAACTACAACCTCTTCGATGCCCCCAAGTGGATCGGCCTGGACAATTACACCTCGCTGTTCCAGGACGAACGGTTCCTGCAGTCCGTGGGCGTGACCATGCAGTATGTGGTCTTCGGTACCCCGCTCAAACTCGTGGCGGCGTTGGCGATCGCGATGCTGCTCAACAGCAAACGCAAGGGCCAGGGTTTCTACCGCTCCGCGTTCTACGCACCGTCCCTGATCGGAGCGTCGGTCTCCATCGCGATCGTGTGGAAGGCCATGTTTGGCGATTCCGGTCCCGTGGACCAGGGCTTGTCCTTCTTCGGGATCAACCTTGGCGGCTGGGTGGGCAACCCGGACATGACCATGGGCATGATGATCCTGCTGACCGTGTGGCAGTTCGGTGCCCCGATGGTGATTTTCCTGGCCGGCCTGAAGCAGATCCCCGCCGACCTTTACGAGGCAGCGTCGATGGACGGCGCCGGTCCGGTCCGGAAGTTCATCAACATCACCTGGCCCATGCTCTCCCCGGTGATCTTCTTCAACCTGCTGATGGAAACCATCCATGCGTTCCAGATTTTCGCCTCGGCCTACATCATCTCCAACGGTGAGGGCGGCCCGGCAGGCTCCACCCTCTTCTACACCCTCTACCTGTACTTGCGCGGTTTCTCCGATTTCCGGATGGGTTACGCCTCGGCCATGGCCTGGCTCCTGGTGATCGTGGTCGGCATCATCACGCTGATCTTCTTCAAGACCTCCAAGTCCTGGGTCCACTACAGCGGTGATTCGAAATGACAACCATGGCAACACCCACCCAAAACCAACCCACAACGCCCGCGACTCCGGCGCCGGTCTACAACCCGAAGTCCGAGTCCACCACGGTCAAACGCATCAAGAGCACCATCTTCCACATCATTGCCCTGGCCCTGGTGGCGATGGTCCTCTACCCGGCCCTATGGATGATCGCCTCATCCTTCAAGCCGAACTCCGAGATCGGCGGCGCCAACAATGCGTTGTGGTCGGATAACTTCAGCTTCGATAACTTCGCCACCGCCATGGAAGGCATCGGCGGGGTCTCCACCCTGACGTTCTTCACCAACTCGTTGATCCTGGCCGTCGGCGCCGTGGTGGGAACGGTCCTCTCGGCGTCCATCTCGGCCTACGCGTTCGCGAGGATCAACTTTCCCGGCCGTGGACTGTTCTTCGGCATGATGATCGCCACCTTGCTCCTGCCCTTCCACGTGGTGATCATCCCGCAGTACATCGTGTTCCAACAGCTCGGCCTCGTGGACACCTACGTACCGTTGCTGATCGGCAAGTTCCTCGCCGCGGACGCGTTCTTCGTGTTCCTCATGGTCCAGTTCATGCGTGGCCTCCCGGCCGAACTGGACGAGGCAGCCCGCATCGACGGCGCAGGGCACGTGAGGATCTTCGGGTCCATCATGCTCCCGCTCATGAAACCGGCCCTGATTTCCACCTCGATCTTCTCCTTCATTTGGAGCTGGAACGATTTCCTGGGCCCGCTGCTCTACCTCAACACTCCGGAAAAATACCCGCTGCCCCTGGCCTTGCGGCTCTTCGTGGACCAGACCCAATCCTCGGACTACGGCGCCATGATCGCCATGTCCGTACTGGCGCTCCTCCCGGTCCTGGTCTTCTTCCTCGTCTTCCAGCGCTACATCGTCGAAGGCGTTTCAACACAGGGCCTCAAAGGCTGACGGACACGGAAACGAGTACTGAAAGATGAGCACCATGAACGCCACCGGCAAGTCGTCGGGGAAGCCCGGCATCCCGGTCAACCGCTTTGCCCTCTTCGCCGAGACCATCCTTGCGGGGGTCATCGTGCTCCTCTTGTCCGTCCCCTTGGTGACGGCGCCGGCTGCCTATGCGGCCGGCGTCGCGCACCTGGAGAGGCACCTCAGCGGCAGGGACGATTCCCTCCGCAGCTTGTGGGGGAACTTCCGCCGCGCGCTTCCAGGCAGTTGGAAGATGGGAATCACGACGGCGGCAGCCGCCGTCGTGATTGTCTTGAACCTGTTGCTCGCTCTGGTGGGTCAACTGCCCGGCCGGGCAGCCATCCTGCCCGCCACCCTGATTCTCGCCGCGGCAGGGGCGGTCCTCTTCCTGCGGATCGCCGCCAACTGGAGCGGCGGGGTGAACTGGGACGGCGATGCAGGCCAGCAGCCTGTTGAGGTACCGGGCCAGCAACGCTGGGCTGCCGCCTACGCCAGCGCCAAAGCTGATTCGCTGCGCGACTGGAGTGGTTCGCTCCTCCTGCTCGCGGCCGTCTTCATGACCGTTGTCTTCGTCTGGATGCTGCAGGCCCTGTTCGTGATCGTGCCCGGGACCCTGGTCCTGGCCGCGGCAGCCATCAAGATCCGCTCCCATCGCTGAGTTTTTGTACAGCTAATGCCCTTTAGGAGCCTCCTTAAGGGCATTAGCTGTACAAAAACTCCATAAGAATCCGCCCCCAACCCGCTGAATCGAGCAGACCGCCCCGTGTCGCCGCGCCCGTTCCCACTGCGCCCCAAATCCACCAAAGCTCCGGCAGCGCGTGCCCGCTCCATGGAGTCCTGGCACTACCCGCTGCGGCACCACAATTACCGGGTCTTCGTCGCGCTGTCCTTGGTGGGGAGCGGTGGCGTGTGGATGCAGCGGTTGGCGCAGGATTGGCTGGTGCTGCAGTTGACAGGAAGCCCGGCCGCAGTGGGCCTCGCCGTCGCGCTCCAGTTCCTTCCCATGCTGGTAGTGGGCCCCATCAGTGGCGTTCTGGTGGACCTTTTCCCAAAACGCCGCATCCTCCTGGTCTGCCAGTCCGTCGCCGCATTGCTGGCCGCCGGCCTGGCTGTATGGAACGCGATGGGCGGCAGCGACGTTTGGGTGGTTTACGCCTCCTGCATCGCGTTGGGGATCACCAGTGCCATTGATGGACCGGCACGCCAAGTGTTCGTCAATGAGGTGGTGGGCGATGCCGGGCTGCCAGCAGCAATTGGCCTGAACAGCGCCGTTGGCCAACTGGGTGCCATGGCCGGACCTGCCCTGGCCGGCGTCGTCATTGCCCAGGCAGGACCGGCGGCGGCGTTCGCTGCCAACGCCTGTCTTGGGGTGGCGGTCCTGGTGATGATTGCATCCATCAGGCCCGACGAGCTGCACCATTCTCCCGAATCTCCTGATCCCACGGCGCGCAAAGGTCAGATCCTTGCCGGGTTCCGCTTTGTCCGGGCACGACCTCCCCTCCTGCTGACGATGCTCCTGGCGGGCTTGCTGGGCGCATTTGGAATGAACGGCCCCGTGGTCCTCGCCGCTTTTGCGGACGGTGTGTGGCATAGCGGTCCTGCCGGATTCGGTCTCTTCAATACGGTCAGTGCGTTGGGCGCCCTGGCTGGTGCGCTGGTGGCTACACGGATCAAGAAGTTTGGCCGTAAGGGGATCGTTGCCAGTGCTGGACTCTTCGGGCTGACGCAGTTGCTCGCTGCCCTGATGCCCACGCAGGAGTGGTTCGTGGTGATGTTGATTGTGGTTGGCTTCATGACGCTGGTGTTCCTCACCAGTGCAGCCACCGCAGTGCAGCTTGAAGCGGGTGCAAGCGTACGCGGCCGGGTTCTTGCCCTCTACTTTCCGTTGCTTTTGGGCGGTCACGCTTTGGGTGGGCTGCTTGCCGGCTGGCTGACGGAGGACTTCGGCGTACGAACCGGGCTGGTGGTCACAGGGGCGTTGGGCATGGCGTCTGCAGTGGTGATTGGGCTCCTGCTGTGGAGGTATTCAGCCCGGCGTACCCGCACGGCAGTCTGAGCGCTTTTGTTAAAAGTGATAGCTCAAACAAACAAAAACTCCCTTGACGAGTGATGTAGCGCACACCTAGGCTGAGAAAGCGTTTTCTCCCCGTAGCGCACGACTCAGATAAGGACGTTTGATGTCTCCTCGAGCACGCAGAAAATTAGCCGCGAAAGTAGCAGCGGCCGCAGCCGCCGTCGCCATCACGTTGACCGGTTGTGGAGGCGGCTCCCAGCAAGCCTCCTCCGATGGAACCGTCACCCTTCGCTTCAGCTGGTGGGGTTCGGATGTTCGCCACAAGATGACCCAAAAACTCATTGACGCTTTCGAAGCGGAAAATCCCACCATCAAGGTCAAAGGTGAGTACGGCGACTGGTCCGGCTATTGGGACAAGCTGGCCACCCAGGTCGCATCGCAGGACGCCCCGGACATCATCCAAATGGACGCCGCTTACCTGGGTGAGTACGCCGAACGCGGGGCACTCCTCGAACTGAAGGATGTGGACCTCGGCAAGTTCGATCCTGCCGTGGCAGATGCAGGCAAGGTTGAAGGCAAGCAGTACGCCGTTACTGCAGGCGTGAACGCCCAGGTAGTCTTGGCGAACCCTTCGCTCCTCACAGCCAGCGGTGTCACCTTGCCCGATGACAAGACGTGGACCTGGGATGAGTACAACAAGACGGCTGCCTCCATCACCGAAGGCAGCAAGAGCGGTGTTTATGGCTCGGGTGCCGTCAGCGGCGACGCTCCCATGAACCTATGGTTCCGCCAGCACGGCAAATCGCTGTTCACCTCCGACGGCAAGTTCGGTTTTGACGAGGGCGACCTCACGGGCTGGTACGAATACCAGGCTGAACTCCGCGACTCCAAGGCGGTGCCTCCCGCTTCAGTGATGACCGAGGACGCCACAGCGTCGGTGGATCAGCAGGGCCTGGCCACCAACAGGTTTGGTCTTGCCTGGTACTGGTCCAACCAGCTGAGCGCCCTCACCAAAGCCTCGGGCCAGCCGCTTGAGATCCACCGCCCGCCGAGCACGGACGGCAATGCCGCCAGCGCACAGCAGTTCTACAAGTCATCCCAGTTCTGGTCCGCGAGTTCCCGGACCAAACACCCGGTTGAGGTGCAGAAGTTCATCGACTTCCTCGCCAACAATGTGGAGGCCGGCGAAATTGCCTTGGCAGACCGGGGTATTCCGGGCAACTCGGAGGTCCGTGCCGCTGTCCTTCCCAAGCTGACGCCGGAGGACGCCGCCACTGCCAAGTTCATCGACGAAATCTCCTCCGAACTGGGAGACTCAGTGCCCGTGCCGCCGGCAGGTTCCAGTTCCGCCGTCGAGGCCTTTGGTCGTTACGGCCTGGAAGTACACTTCAACCGGATGTCACCCGCAGAAGCTGCCAAGAAGGCCATGGACGAAGCGAAGAGCGCGCTGGGCTAGTCCCTGATCGGGCACGCGGGGTGGCACTTGATGACAGTTCCGAGAAGGAACATTGGCATTAAGTGTCACCTCGCGGCGTGAAATGCCACGTTCCCGGGGTGACGTCGATGGTCCGCTCCGGGAGGACCACCTGGGCAGTAACGCCAGCGGGGATGGTGCACTCCAACTCCATGCCAGCGGCCGTTCGACGCCAGGAGACAGCAATGAATCCGCGCTGGGTGGGCACGCTTCCCCCGGCAGCTTCCAGTCGGCATACCGGCGGCTGAATCACGACGGCGGACGCCCCCAGTGCGGTGACGCGGACACCGAGGAGGTACTCAAGGATCTCCCGGACCACGGAGGCTGACCACGCGTGGGATTGGCTGTAATCCGTGCCCTCATCAAGCTCCCAGGCCTCCCAGGTAAAGGACCCTCCGGCTTCGAGCAAGCGCGCCCACCCGGGTTGGCTGGGGTCAGTGAGGAGATCCAGGACATCGTCCACCCGCCCTTGGGAGAGCAGCGCACGCAGCAGCCGGTGCACGGTCATGGGACCCTGCCGCATCCCCATCCCGGCGATGCGTTCGGCATCCTTCGCCACGTGTTCAGCGGGAGTGATCCCCAGCGACAACGGGAAAGAGGTCGCGTGCTGGGAAGCATTCAAGCTGGGGCGGCCGTCGGCGTACAAGCCGTCCACCATCACGCCGTCCACCCTGAGCCGCGAGTTGATCCGTCCAGCCAGCGATGCCGCCGCTTCCCTGTACCGGGCGGCCCCGGGCGCAAGGCCAGCGGACGCGCAGAGCCGGCTGACGGCGTCGAGCACTGACCACGACTGGGCGTTCACTGTGGTGCGCGCCGCGCAGTCCATGTCGTAGCCGAAGCGGCCCGGCGCCGGCCAGTCCACGATGCCATGGAGGTAGGGGCCACCGCCGCCGCCCAGATCGGTGACCAGCCCTGCGGTGGGGCCATCCGACGGGATGTGCCGGAGCACGTACTCCGCCGTGTCCTGAAGGCAGGGGAGGAGCTCCCGGACCAGCGCACCATCCCCGCTGAGCCGGTGGTAGTCCTCCACCCATTCGGGCATCATGAGCGAGAAATCCGGGATGTCGCGCTTCCCGTCGCCGTTGGGGTAGACCGCGTTGTAACGCCCACGCTCAGCAGGATCCTGCCAGTAGCGCTTGGCAGATCCCGCGAATTCGCGCAACGCTTTGGCCGTGAAGTGACGCTCACCAAACAGGGCCATGGTGGCGTACGAGATGTTCACGGCGTCGCCCAGGAACTGGCCCTTCTCGCGGGTGGGCGTGTCCACGAACTGCTCCTGCACGCCGAACAACGCTGAGTTCCGGAGGAGGGCGAAGACCCTGTTCAGGGTGTCGTCGGAGCTGTGGAAGGTGCCTTCGGACGGGTGTTCGGCATGGATCACTGTTGCGCCGACCGCGCCGAGGTCTGCGAGCTCCATGCCAGGCATTTCGAGGTAGCGGAAGCCCAGGTGCACGGCCGCCTCGTAGCGTTGCGGACCGTCTCCCTGAGTAAAGGGGAACGACATGTCCGTGTTCTGGCTGGGTGTCTTTCCAGTGTCCACGCGACGGTCGGCCCGGAGGTTGTAGCCTGCCCGGAGCATCACGGTCCGCCCCTGCTCCCCACGGAGAAAGTCCACCACGGGGCGCCCTGGAATCACTGCGCCGAAGTCCGCCACAGGGGTTCCGTCGTCGGCCGTGAAAATGTCGACGGCGGCCGTGGAGTGACGTGCGACGCCCGCATGGTTGGGTCGCAGGTGTGGGAAGTCGGGGACCGGGTGGGTTCCGAGGGAGATGGCCGGGTGCCATTGCTGTGGTTCCAGCCAGGCCGTCGCATCGAAATGCTCGATGGGATCGCCCTCGTCGTTTCGGTATCCGCTCTGCCGATACGGACCTTCGGCCACCAGCCACCCGGGCCCTGATCCGAACACGTCCCGGGTGCCGTCGTCGTACTCCACTGTCATCTGGGCCAGCAGGCCGGGGCGGCTGGCGGCGCGGCCCTGGCCGGGACCATACCAATGGGCGACGGCGGTCAAGGTGGCGGTACCGCTCGACTGCAGTGTGTCAGTGACGTCGGCGGCGTTGTAGAACTGCTCGCCCGGGTACCCGAAATTGGTGGTCTCCAGGCACGGGCTGCCGTTGATGGTGAACGCGGCGTGGTGGCTCGCGGCAGCGTAGAGACGGGCACGGACCACGGGACGCTTGAGGTTGAAGGTGGCTTTTACGAGAGTCCACTCGTCGGGCTGGCGGAGGGGAGTGGTGGTGGTCCAGCCGTTGAGGGCGCCGGGTGTGGTGAAGTCAGTTTCCAGGAGGGTAGCCCCGCCACCCTGGACTCGAACCGACAAGTACTCCGCCTGGCTGCGTGGCCCTTGATGGAATGCGATGCCCGTGGAGGTGTTGCCGGGGACTTCGGTGTCCAGGGCGAGGTCACCGTCGATGCTGACAGTGATGCGCTGCCCGTCGTCGGTGACCACCAGGTCCTGCCAGCCGTCCTCGGGCAGAGCGCCGGCGCGCGAAGAGGCTGTTGCTTCAAAGGTCGGCGTTTCGGCCAATGGTTGAGTGATCGGGGCCGACATTGCGCCGATCTCCCAATCGGGGGCGGGACGCAGGAGGGCAGAGCGGTTCGGCTTGATCTCCAGCAACAGACCTGAACCAGGGCCTTCACTGCGAAGGAGGATTCCCGCGGTACCCAGCCGCAGGCGGAAACGGGCACTAATAGTGGTGGTGCCGTTGGGTAGGGCTGGCCACGGAAGATAAGGCGAGCCGCTCACCCGCAGCAGTCCATTCACCTGTTCCAGTGGTGCACGTCCGCCGGGTTCGCGGTGAATCCACTCCGCAGCCCAGCCGTCGGCGGTGGACTCGAAGAGACCCGTGCTGAAAGCGGCAGGAGCGCAGGGTTCACCCACAGCGCCGGTGGAGTCGGTAAGCTGCACCGTCCATTGGTAGTCGCTGTCCGGGGTCAGCTCCGGGCCTGTGTAGGGAAGGTGGTGCTGCTGGTCCGTGACAACCGTGACCGAATCCCACACTTCTGTTCCCGCGCGGTCCATCACCCGGAGGCGGTAGGCGGCCTGGAATGATTGCCCCGCGCTCGCGGAGTGGCCTGCATCAAGCAACCAACCGAACCTTGGCACGGCCGGTGCCATCAAACACTGTGTCAGGCCCCCGACCGTGAGGTTCGTGGCGGCCAGTGGTGATCGTGTGGCACCGGAGCTCATCGGCTGGCCACCAACCCTTCGATTTCCCCCATATCCAGTGTTCCGTCGCTGATCCACACCGTGAAGGAGCGGGTGAGGGACTCGCCCGCGGCAAGCATCTGGGCCGTATCCCAGGCCAGTGCCGAACCGACGGCCGGGTAGCCGCTGCACCTGACGAACCATGGGTCGGAGGACTCGGCCGGTGCGCCAAACACCAACGTTGCAGGGCCGCCGTCGAACTCTCCAGTCCATGCCAGCCACGGGGTCACTGAGCCGTGCACGGCCGGTTCGCCCTCGGCTGTGGAGGAAAAGATACGCGTCGACGCATTGACAGGAAGCCTCCAGAAGAAGCCGCCGTAGCCGCTCCCGGCCGCACCGTGGGACCCTGGGCTCCCCAGCGCGGCATCCACGACGGCGGTGAGCTCCGTTGTGATGTCCATTCGCCACGTGCTCGGGTTGATGAGCGTACGGCGGAAAGTACGGCGCTCCTCCAGGAGCAAGCCGCCATCTGCTCCGAGCCAGTGCAGGTCCGCCCTGGTGTGTTCCGACCCGCGAGTGATTGCCGCGATCCCGATCCTGCCGTGGTCGTTCAAGGCCAGGTATTTTCCCGCGGTCCGTCGATAGCTACGGCCGCCCCAAAAGTTGCTGCCGTTGACATCCTGCAGCGCGAATCCCGCGCCGAGATGCCAGACATGGTCCGACGCCAGGTGATCCGTCACTACAACGCCGCCCGGAGTGGCCACCGGATGAAGGTAAGGCCTCGGCGACAACGCAGTATCAAGGCCGCTTCCACTGCGGAGGACTGCATCTGGACCATCGCTTCCGGCACCGCCCGGAGTGAAGAGAGCCTCGGTGCCAGCGGAGGTTGGCCGTGCCCAAGGGAGGCCGAGCTCGGAGAACGTGACATGGGCGAGCGTGGCCCGTTTCAGGATGTCTTCGATGTGCGGGATCACGGCATGGGCTTGATCGCCCGTTCCAACCCACGTCACGTATTCCGTGGGAATCAAAGCCGGTGCCTCGGCAGTCCGGATGGCTTCCACGACGCGCATGAAGGCGCCGCTGTGATCCAACGGGCTGAGCAGGGGCACGCCGTCGGTGAGGTGCTGGAGCAGGTTCTCGGTGAGATCGTCCCGCCCGAAGACATGGGTGGTGTCACCAGCTTCCGTGCTGACTGTGACGCGGTCTTCGGTGTAGTGGAATACGGCCGTTCCCTCGGTCCCGTGCAGCGTGACGTACGGTTCCACCGATTCAGTGGCGCAGAGAGTGAGGGCGCAGGTGATGGGCAGTCCGTCCACGGTCTTCATGCGAGTCACTGAGGTGTCGTCCGCTTCAATGTCGTTGGCGCGATAGAGATCCGTGTCCACGAAGGCGAGGTCCTCCGCTTGGCGGGCTCCGGCAATGCGCAACGCAGTCGCGATCGCATGGGCCAAGGGATTGGTTGCAACTCCATCCACCACGTCCACGCCATCGAGGCTGCGCTTGCCCGCCCAGCGTGAGCGCTTGTAGTAAGCCCGGTCGCGCACCCAACGGCCGGTGGCAGAGATGCCCTTGAGGGTGCCGATACCGGGAAGCTCTTCCGTGGCGCCGCCGTTTGCCAGCTCCGCCAACGCCGCAAGTGCCTGGGAACCGAGGCTCTGGAATCCAATCTGGACACTGCGACCGGCTGCGTTTGCGGCGTCCTGGAGGCGGAGGAAGTCATTCATGGAGGCCACTGGAGGCTTCTCCAGATAGAGGTCGGCCTGGGAAGCGAGCACGGAAAGGGCCAAGGGGGCGTGGGTCTGGATGGGGGTCGCCACGATGATGATGTCCGGGCGGTGGTCACCTGCCAACAAGGAGTCCAGGTTTTCGTGGACAGCGGTGGTTTCGGGCAGGGCTCCTGCGGACGGGGGATTGGGGTCGGCCACGGCGACGAGTTCCACCGCTCCCTGTGCGCTGAGCCGTTCCAGATTGTGGAGGTGATGCGTTCCGAAGCCGTGGACACCTACCAAGGCAATCCGGGCCGGTCCGGTCCGAGGTGTTGGGGCTGATCGCTTGGCCCGGGTTGCTCCGGTCGCCGCCTTTTCTCCGAGTGCAGGCGAATCCCCGCGGGGGTTCGGGCTGGTGATGGACTCGATGGAAGGGGTGTCCATGGCTCTCCTCTGCTGGCGCTGCAACGAAGGCTGTGACGCCGTCGTCAAGGTATTCACGAAAGTGGTCCGGCGGGTTCAGGCTATACCCAGCAAGCGCTTTCCCAGTTCCGGCTCCGCCCAGTGTAGCGCGGGATCCCAGCAAATGTAACGATTCAAGAATCATCTTGACTCCACCCTTGCCCAGCGTCTAAGTTGACGGGAAAGCGTTTACTTAGTGACATGGCCCACGTGGGCCAACCCCGACTGACCGGCTCCAGCGGCTGTAGTGAGACTCCCTGACAATCGCCACTCACGGTCATGCGGGCCTGTTCTGCAACGATGGAGAAAGGGGGAGCGCCATGGCCTCTGGTGGATTTGGTTTCCGTGCCTACACGCTCTTCGACACGCTCGTGTGGATTGCTTGCCTGAACGTGTTGTGGATTGCCTTCACTGTCCTCGGTGGGGTTGTCCTGGGTGTCGGGCCCAGCACCGCTGCCGCCCACGTCCTGGTCCGCGACAAGGTGCGGGGAAATGCTGCGCCCTTGATGCGGCGCTTCGCAAGGGAGTATTTCAAGAACTTCGCCAAGGGCAACGCCTTGGGGTTGCCCCTCATTGCTGTGGGTGTCGCCCTGAGCCTGAACTGGGCCTACTTCTCGGCGGGCTGGGACTTTGGCTCGCAGATCGCTTCCGCCGGAATCCTGATGGCGGCCCTCTTTGCCGCCGGCACGGTCTGCTACCTGTTCCCGATGTTCGCCCGCTATGAGCTTTCCCTTCCCCGGTACTTCCTGATGTCCTCACGCTTTGCGGTGCGGCACCTGGCGGGAACTGTGATCCTCCTGTTCGTCACGGCGGCCGCCCTGTTCGTGTGCCGGTCGATTCCGGGGCTGATTCCTTTCTTCGGTATTGGTGCGTGGCTTTATGTCACGGGATGGCTTTGCGACCGTTTCTTTACAGCCAACGATGAGGCGATGGCAGCCACCGTCGGCGATGCGGCCGCCCGCGGCGCAGCATCGGGTCCCGCGTCCGCGGCCAGCCCACCGCCGGCCGCAGCTGCCGCCAGCGCGCAGTCCGGCGCCGGCCCTGTTTCCACCACGACCCACAGTACGGAGGCCAGCCTTGTCTGAGCTCAACCGCGCCAGTCCCGCTTTGAGCGGGCCGCCGATCCTTCACCGCTCCCTCGATGTTCAAGGAAGCAGTGAACTCGTTCCCAGCGCATCCGGCGTGAGTACTAATGAAACGTATCAAGATGCAAGTGGCCAGCACATGTGGAGCCTTAAAAGGTTCCCGGGTGTGCCGTCAAACCAAGAGTCGAAAGACACCAACCCCGATGAAGTGGAGCAGGTAAGAAAATGATCCGTAGAAAACACACGCTGGCCGCCGCCGTCGTCGTTTCCGCAGCCCTGGCGCTGACCGCCTGTGGTGGCGAAGCGCCGGCGTCGGACCTCTCATCCGTCAAGATCATGGCGCCGTTCCTGGAGGCGCAGCCGCCAACAGCCGACGGCGCCGTGCAGAAGAAGCTCGAAGAGCTGACGGGCAAGGACGTCAACATCACGTGGACGCCCAACGCGTCGTACGAAGACAAAATGAACATCACGCTGGCATCATCGGAGATCCCACACGTCCTGGTGGTCCAGGGAAAGACGCCCGGCTTCGTCAAGAACGCTGAGGCCGGCGCCTTCTGGGACCTGACGGACAAGCTGAAGGACTACCCCAACCTCACCACCACCTTCCCCGAGGTCCAGCAAAACGCCAGCGTCAACGGCAAGGTCTACGGTGTGTACCGCGGCCGCAACCCCATCCGCGCTGCGGTCATGTTCCGTCAGGATTGGCTGGACAAGCTGGGGCTGAAAGCGCCCGAGACCACCGAAGATCTCTACAACGTGGCCAAGGCCTTCACCGAGCAGGACCCGGATGGCAACGGCCAGAACGACACCTACGGCATCACCATCCCCAAATGGGGCGCGCTGGGAACCAACAGCCCGTACGACCTGATCGAGACCTGGTACGGCGCCGGCAACCGCTGGACCGAGCGTGACGGCAAGCTGGTCCCGAGCTTCGAAACCGAAGAATTCCTGGAGGCCAACAAGTTCGTCAAGAAGATGGTGGACGAGAAACTCATCAACCCCGATTTCGCCACGTTTGACGGCACCAAGTGGAACGAGCCGTTCTTCAACGGCAAGGGCGGCATCATTGTGGACGTCGACTCCCGCGTGAGCGTGCTGATTAACCTGTTCAAGCAAGCCAACCCGAATGACTTCGAGAACAAGGTGGGCTTTGTCGGCAGCCTGAAGGGGCCGGACGGTGAGCTGCACGCCCACCCCACCGACGGCTACTCCGGCTTCCTCGCCATTCCCAAAGCCAGCGTCAAGACCGAGGCAGACCTGAAGAACGTCCTCACCTTCCTGGACAAGCTGAACAGCAAGGAAGTTGCCGTGCTCATGAACAACGGCATCGAGGGCGTGAACTTCACGGTGGAGGAAGGCCTCGCCGCCACCATCAAGCCCGAGACCCCGGAGGGCAAGGTGGTCAGCACGGACATCAAGAGCTTCGCCCAGCTGGGAACCAACGTCACCGGCAACAACTTCTACCCCGTCAAGCAGGCCTCCGAGTATGAGCAGAAGGTCTTTGACGACCGCGTCGCCGTCATGGCCGAGGACCTCAAGAGCGCCGTGTACAACCCGGCAGCTGCGTTCGTTTCGCCCACCTATGTTGCCAAGGGTGCCCAGCTGGACAACATCGTGGCCGATGCCCGCATCAAGTACCTGGCAGGGCAGATCGACGAGCAGGGCTTGAAGGACGCCATCAAGCTGTGGAACACCAGCGGCGGTGACAAGGTCAAGGAAGAAATCAACAAGCTCTGGCAGGACAACAAGAAGTGACAGCCCCCGTTGTAGAAGCCAAAGCCTCGGAGCGGGCGGCCACCACGCCGCCCGCCCCGGCGCGGCGGCGCGGGTTCGCCGTCCACTTCGCGCATTACAAGTGGCTGTATCTGCTGTTGCTGCCCGGAGTCCTGTACTTCGCGATCTTCCGGTACGGACCCATGTACGGCGTGTCCATCGCCTTCAAGGACTACGTTCCGTTCCTGGGCGTCAATGGCAGCCCCTGGGTGGGCGTCACCAACTTCACGGATTTCTTCGCAAACCCGGACTTTCCCCGGTTGCTGGGCAACACGCTGATCCTGGCCTTCCTGAACCTGGGGATCGCATTCCCCTTGACCATTATTTTGGCGCTGCTGCTCAACGAGGTCCGCCTGTCGGTGCTCAAGCGCACCGTCCAGACACTGGTGTACATTCCGCACTTCCTGTCCTGGACCATCGTGGCCTCGCTGAGCTTCCTGCTCTTCGCGTTGGATATTGGGCCGTTGTTCCAGTTCGTCAACGGACTCTTCGGCACCAATGTGGACATCCTGTCCGATCCCAACTGGTTCCGGCCTCTGATCGTGCTCCAGGAAATCTGGAAGAACACCGGCTGGGGAACCATCATCTTCCTCGCCGCGCTTGCCACCGTGGACCAGGACCAGTATGAGGCGGCAATTATCGACGGCGCCGGCAGGTTCCGTCGCGTCTGGCACATCACCCTGCCGGGCATCCGGTCCACCATCATCGTGATGCTCATCCTGGCCATCGGACAGATGCTCAATACCGGCTTCGAGCAGATCTACCTCATGACCAACGCACTCAACCGCAGCGTGGCCGACGTCTTCGATACCTACGTGTACTTCGTGGGCATCACCCAAGGCGCCTACAGCTACAGCACCGCCGTCGGGCTGTTCAAGTCCCTGGTGGGCATCGTGCTGATCTTCGGCACCAACTGGCTGTCCAAGCGGTTCAACCAGAGCGGATTGTTCTAATGAAGATTCACAACACCCGCGGCGGACGGGTTTTTGATGCCGCAAACTACGTCTTCCTGAGTCTGATCGGCATCATCACCCTGCTGCCGTTCATTTATGTGATCGCCGGGTCCTTCGCCAACGAAGCCGAGATCACCCGGCGGGCGTTCTTCGTCTGGCCCGAGCAATTCACCCTGGGCGCCTACGAGTACATCTTCTCCACGCCGGCTTTCACCCGGGCACTGATCACCACTGTGCTGGTCACGCTGGTGGGCACCCTGATCCAGCTCATCCTGACCGTGACCATGGCCTACCCGTTGGCGAAGAAGAACCTGCGGGGCCGGAAGCTGATCATGTCCCTGGTGGTCTTCGCCATGGTGTTCTCCGGCGGCATGATTCCCACATTCCTGCTGGTCAAGGACCTGGGCCTGCTGAACTCGTATTGGGCCCTTATCCTGCCGGCGGCCATCAACCCGTTCAGCCTGATCATCATCAAGAACTTCTTCCAGGAGCTCCCGGCCGAGTTGGAAGAGTCGGCCAAGATGGACGGTGCCACGGAAATCGGGATCCTCTGGCGGATCCTCTTGCCGTTGTCCAAGCCGGTACTGGCCACGTTCGCGCTGTTCTACGCGGTGGGCATCTGGAACGACTTCATGTCGCCCCTGCTCTACCTGAGCGATAACAACATGTGGACCCTGCAGATGTACCTGCGCCAGGTCACGGCCGCTTCGGATCTCCTGGGTACCGGCAACGTGGACCCCTCCTATATCCCGCCGGAACAGGGCATCAAATTTGCTGTGATCGTGGTGGCAACCCTGCCAATCCTGGTCTTCTACCCCTTCCTGCAGAAGCACTTCGCCAAGGGAATGCTGATCGGTTCCGTGAAGGGCTAGGCGCCGCTTCCCGATGAAAGGACAACCATGAAAATCCTCCTTGCGGGCGACTCCACTGTTGCCGCCTGTCCCAGCTACGAATATCCGATGAGCGGCTGGGGCGCCCATCTTGCGCCCGAGACCTACTGGTGGGCTGCCGTCCACAACTTTGCCAAAGGCGGCGCCACCACGGAGTCGTTCCGCGAGGAGGGTCTTTGGTACCAGCTCATCAACCAGACGGTTCAGGGGGACCTGGTCCTCATCCAGTTTGGGCATAACGATCAGAAACGCGAGCACCTCGCGGCGCGCACGGGCTACACGGACAACCTCCGGCGGATGGTCGCCGAGGTTCGCGCCAAAGGCGGCATTCCCGTCCTGTGTACCTCGGTTGAGCGCAGGCACTTTGCGGACGGGCAGCTTGAGGTCACGCTGGGGGACTACCCCGTGGTGGTCCGGGAGCTTGGCTTGGAGCTCGGCCTGGACGTCATCGACCTCAACCAGTGGACGCGCTCCCTCTATCAGGAGCTGGGGGAGGAGGGTTCCAAAGAGCTCTTCTTCCACTTCGCTCCGGGCGAGCACGCACACTGGGCCGGCGGGCTTGAGGACAACACCCATTTCCACGAAAAGGGTGCCCGGCGGATCGCGGCGTTCGTGGCAGAGCATTTGGAATCCCTCGGTTACGGGCTGGTGGCTACGGTCAGCGCGGGAGTACGCGATTGATCTACTCCAACGCCTTGCGGGGTCCTTCGGATGTGGCTGGTTGGGTGGCCGAAGGGCCGGTTCACTTCGGAACGTACAACCATGGAACGGCCGACGGCGGCGGGCTGGGGCTCGCGGATGACGGAACCAAAGCGCTGGTGTTGTCGGGTTCCCTCGACGCGGAAGAGCACGGCGACCAGGCCCATTGGACCCTCTGGTGCCCGGAGGAACTTCCCGATCATGTGCGGATCACCTGGGAGTTCCTGCCGCTGGAGGAGCCCGGCCTGGCCATGGCGTTCTTCGCAGCCCGCGGTCACGGAGGCGAGGACCTGTTCTCGGCGTCCCTGGCTCCCCGCACCGGTTTCTACCCGCAATACCATTCGGGGGATATCGACGCCCTGCACATCTCCTACTTCCGGCACAAGCACCCTTCCGAGCGCGCGTTCCGAACCTGCAATCTCCGCAAGAGCGCAGGCTTCGAGCTGGTGGCGCAGGGAGCTGACCCGCTTCCACCCGTCGGGGATGCCGACGATTTCTATCGCATCGAAGTGATCAAGGACGGCCCTCGGGTGGCCTTCGCCATCAATGACTTGCGGCTCTTCGAATGGACCGATCCCGCAGCAGAACCACTCGGCGGCGGCTACTTCGGAATCCGCCAAATGGCTCCACTGAAAGCCGCGTACCGCAACCTGTCCATCAGCAACCTGTGACCATGTGAGCCCTGTGACGGGGCACACGAAATCATGACGTAGGATGTCCCCATGCCCCTCTTTGACCTTCCCCTTGAGCAGCTCCGCGACTACACCTCAAGCGCGGTCCCACCAGCAGATCTGGACGCCTTTTGGGACCGCACCATCTCCGAGGCCAGGGCCCTTCCGCTGGACGCCGTGTTCGAACCCGTGGATAACTACCTCTCAGTGATCGACACCTTCGACGTCTCCTTCTCCGGCTTCGGCGGAGACCGCATCAAGGGCTGGCTTCACGTGCCAGCACACCTGGAGGCAGGCCAGCGGCTTCCCGTGGTGGTCGAGTACATTGGCTACTCGGGCGGCCGGGGCCTGGTGAACCAGAACACCCGATGGGCCCAGGCGGGCTACGCGCACTTCATCATGGACACCCGGGGCCAGGGCTATGGCGGCGTCTCGGGGGATACGCCGGATCCGCATGCGTCAGCAGGTGGCGTCAACTATGCAGGGCTCATGACCCGGGGTGCCGACCACCAGGACAACTACTACTTCCGGCGCGTCTACGTGGACGCGTTCCGTGCGGTGGAAGCGGCACAGAGCCATCCCGCCGTCGACCCTGCCAAGGTGGTGCTGGCCGGCGTGAGCCAGGGCGGCGGCATCACAGTTGCTGCCGCCGGGCTGACGGCCGGAAGGCTCGACGGCGTCATCGCCGCGCTGCCCGACGTCCCGTTCCTGCAGGACTTCCCGCGCGCCATCGACATCACCCCGCGCGGTCCGTATCCGGAGATCGCCGGGTTCCTGGGGCGGCATCGCGACAAGTACCAGCCCATGCTGGCGGTGCTGAACTACTTCGACGGCGTGCACCTCGGCCGTGCGGCAACGGTACCCGCGCTGTTCTCCGCTGCCCAGATGGACGACATCTGCCCTCCGTCCACCGTGTTCGCGAGCTACAACAACTACGGCATTGGCTCCCGCGAAAAGGGCAGCGCGCCCGAGAAGGACATTGAGGTGTACCGCTTCAACAACCACGAAGGCGGCCAGGAGCACCACTGGATCCGGCAGTTGCAGTTCCTGCGCAAACTGTTGTCATCTTGATGGACAGGATTTGCCCGCTGTGAAGAACCGCGGTTATGGTGTGGCTATGACAAACCGTTGGTATGCGTATTTTTCGTTGGCTCTGGAGGGGCCCGCGTCTAACTGACACGCATCCAACTTTCCTTCAGAGCCAACAGGGCAGAGATTATTCTCTGCCCTTCGCCATATCCGGCGGGTTCTGAAAAGGGGCCCGCTCCGCATCCCGGAACAGGACCCAGAAATGACCAGCATCGCCGCAGAACCCACCGAATCGCTCGACTCCGCTGATTCCGGGCAAGCAGCCCAGCCCAGCACCTCCAACCTCCGGGTTGCCCGTTTCGAGCCGCTTCCGGCACCCCAGGACCTCATCGCAGAGTTGCCGCTGGACGCCCGCTCAGCGGCCGTCGTCGACCGCGGCCGTGACCAGGTCCGCGCCATCATGGACGGCGTGGACGACCGCCTTCTGGTGATCGTTGGCCCGTGCTCCATCCACGATCCCAAAGCCGGCCTGGAATACGCCCGCCGACTGGTCAGCCAGGCGGAGAAGCACAAGGAAGACTTGCTGATCGTTATGCGGACCTACTTCGAGAAGCCGCGCACCACCGTCGGCTGGAAGGGCCTGATCAACGATCCCCACCTGGACGGCAGCCACGACATCGCCGCTGGTCTTCGCGCCGCCCGGGGTTTCCTGAAGCAGGTCACCGCTCTGGGCCTGCCCACGGCCACCGAGTTCCTTGAGCCGATCAGCCCTCAGTACATGGCTGACCTGGTCTCCTGGGGTGCCATCGGTGCGCGCACCACCGAAAGCCAGATCCACCGCCAGCTCGCCTCCGGACTGTCCATGCCCATCGGTTTCAAGAACGGCACCGACGGAGACCTGCAGGTGGCCATCGACGCTTGTGGCGCGTCCGCCGCTGAGCAGGCCTTCCTGGGAATCGACGACGACGGCCGCGCGGCCCTCGTGGCGACGTCCGGCAACCCGGACACCCACGTGATCCTGCGTGGCGGACGCAAGGGTCCCAACTACTCCCAGGAAGACGTCGCGGCTGCATCGTCCAAGCTCGCTGCCAAGGGGCTGAACCCGCGCTTGATCGTGGACGCCAGCCACGCCAACAGCGGCAAGAGTCACCACCGCCAAGCCGAGGTTGCGCTGGAAATCGGCGCGCAGCTCGAGACGGGGGAGACCTCGCCGATTGCCGGCGTCATGCTGGAAAGTTTCCTGGTGGGAGGAGCGCAGAACCTGGACACCGCCAAGCAATTGGCAGGCGAACAGGAACTCGTTTACGGCCAGAGCGTCACCGACGCCTGCATGGAGTGGGACGTCACGGCGTCGGTCTTGGAACAGCTCGCAGCGTCGGCACGGAAGCGTCGTGCAGCGACGGAGGAGTAGGGTCCCACTTTCCGAAAGTACTTTCACATTGGCCCCATCAGCCTCTAGAGTATCTAGCACATGGTTGTTTGATGGCTCAGCATCGGCACACCGTTCTACTGGGGGTGTCCTTACCGGCTGAGAGCAAAGGAATATGGGAAATGTCCGCAGAGACTAACTTCTCGAATGCGCGTTTCATGACGGTGGCTGAAGTGGCCGACGTCCTGCGTGTTTCCAAAATGACTGTGTATCGCCTGGTCCACTCAGGGGAAATGCCCGCCGTAAGGTTCGGCCGTTCCTTCCGGGTTCCTGAAGAGGCTGTTGCCCAGTACCTCAAGGGTGCTGTGGTTGACGGACAATCCGAGACCGCCTGAGGCTGCCGGGGTCCGTCCAGCGGACCGTGGTCATGGGGTACCCCTTTGAAGCGGTACTCTGTTAAGGAACGTTTTACGTCAATGTAAGAATCTGTCAGTTGTACTGTCTGCTTCCGCGGATCTGTTCCAACAGACAGGAACTTCTAGTTTGTAAGGAACTTTCGTGGGTTCAGTTATTAAGAAGCGCCGCAAGCGTATGGCCAAGAAGAAGCACCGCAAGCTGCTTCGCAAGACCCGCCACCAGCGCCGCAATAAGAAGTAGAGATACTTCATCAAGCGTGAATGCCCGTTGCCTTTCGAGGTGGCGGGCATTTTTGCATCCCGGACCCCGCCCCCAACCACCGATCCCCTCTCACCGTCGGCACGGTTTCTGCTGGCGCTCTCTCACCCTTCGGGCCTTTCGGCGGAAGCCTCTCTCACCGTCCCGGCGCGAAACCCGACTCCACGGCCGGGTCAATCCAGCCGTTCCGTAGGGCCCTCTTGATGTGCAGTATCGCCTTGGCGAATCCGTCTGCCAGATCGTCTTTTCCGAAGACAAGAACGGTCCAGCCCGCCGCCGCGAAAGCTTTGTCGCGGCGCCGATCGCTGAAGAACTGTTCCTCCTCAAGGTGATGTTCGCCGTCGTACTGAATGGCCAGGCGCCGCACGCGGAAGCCGAGGTCCGCGGATGGAGAGTACGGGTCGTCCGCCCGTAGCCGTATCTGGAGCTCAGGTTCTGCGAGGCCTGCGTCGAGCATGGCCAGACGAAGCATCGACTCCGGCGCCGAGTCAGCACCGACCCTCATCAGTTCAAGTGCTTCGCGTGCCCGGACCACACCTTGCAGGTTCTTGTGCCGGTCAAGCATTTTCCGAAGTGCCGCGATGGAACTGAACGGAGTTTCGCGTCCTTCGAACTCTTGCCGAGGGGTGCGAATGATTTGGTCGCCTACACAGACCAGCTCTTTCAACGGTAGTCGGCGTGCCAGGTCCAGCCATGTCCTGGAGCGGGTGCTCATCCACATGCCGTGGTTGAACTCGATTTCGGATTCGTCCACGATCACCGTGTGTCCGATGATGCCTCGTCGCCGCGCTGAGGGGAGTTTCGTTGGCTTACTGAGGTGCAGTTCATGTGAATCGGCCAGCCACGGCGGGAGGAAAAGGCCGTGTATCCTGGCGGCGGTCACGTGGGAGATCCATGCGCCAGGACTCGCCGCTGAGAGGGATCGCGCAGCTTCCGTCAGGTCAAAGTCCCAATTGGCGGGACGGTAGATTCCTTGGCTGACACTTTCGAATGAGTTTCGATTCCGGAGCTGCGCATGCTCCAAGCCCGCAGCCTTGGCCTCGTCAATGGTGAAGGGGGCAGAAGCCAGCAAGGCAGGAACGGGCGACGGTTTTTGCATACGGGCATTGTTGCCCAAGAAGCCCAGCACGTGCAGAAGTTATCCACAGGCGCTGTGGCTGAACTCATGCGGTGAGAGGGGGTTGGCCGGGAGGGGCTGTTTGGTGAGAGGGGGTTGGCCGGGAGGGGCTGTTTGGTGAGAGGGGGTTGGCCGGGAGGGGCTGTTTGGTGAGAGGGGGTTGGCCGGGAGGGGCTGTTTGGTGAGAGGAGGTCAGATGCGGGGTCCGCGGAACCTTGAGAATCCTCGCCACAGACCGTAGATCGCTCCGCCGACGGTGGCGGCCTTGAGGCCCAGCGTTGCTGCCCGGCGACCGGAACGGAAGTCGTACACGGGCCAGTTGTTCTCGCGGGCGTGCCTGCGGAGCTTGGCATCCGGGTTAATCACTACGGGGTGCCCCACCATGGTCAGCAGCGGAATGTCGTTGGCTGAATCGCTGTAGGCCCAGCAGTGCTCCAGGTCCAGGCCCTCCCGGTCGGCGACGAGTTGAACGGCGACGGCTTTTGCGGGCCCGTGCAGGATGTCACCCACAAGTTTCCCTGTGTACATTCCGTCTTCGACTTCGCCCACTGTGCCAAGGGCGCCAGTCAGGCCGAGCCGTGTGGAAATGACCGTGGCAACCTCGATGGGTGTTGCCGTCACAAGCCACACCTTCCGGCCGACCCTGAGGTGTTGTTCCGCCAGGGCCTTGGTTCCGGGCCAGATCCGCGACTCGATCATTTCGTCGTAGACCTCTTCGCCCAATGCCTTGATGTCATCCACGGTGATGCCGGCGGCGAGGGTAAGGGCGGAGTCGCGCACTGCGTGGACGTCTTCCATGTTTTCGCCGCGCATGACGAATTTGAACTGCTTCCAGGCGAAACCAGCAGCTTGGGGGAGCGTAAATGCCTTGCGCTCATACATTTTGCGGGCCACATGGAAGAGGCTCGCGCCCTTCATCAACGTGTTGTCGACATCGAAGAATGCGGCTTCGCCAGTACGCTTCTGCACTTTGGCATCCGCGAACACAGCGGCGTTCTTCTCCTCGGGCATGCTTTGAGTCTAGTCAATCGCCGGCGCCTCGCGCTGACGGCGCCCGGGAGGGGATCCGGGCGGTTACCGTTATCCCATGGCTATTCCCGACGTCGTCCTCCTCACTAAAGCTGACTGCCACCTCTGCACGGAGGCGCGTGCCGCCGTCGAACGTGTAACGAAAAGCCTGGGTGTGCAGTGGACGGAGCAAAGGATCGACGACGATCCCCAACTGCAGGAACGGTTTGCCGAAGAGATTCCCGTAGTGCTGGTGGATGGCGTCCAACGGGATTTTTGGAAGATCGATGAGCAGCGGTTGAGCCGCACCCTGAAGAAAGTCCTGGAGGGCTGAGGGTGCGGTTACCCGTAAGTAACGGCTTTTGTTGAGTCCGGCCGGGGGTCATAGAGTGGAACAACAAAGCGACGCAATGGAGAATACCGTGACTGCGCTGGAACCGTCACCGGAAGCAACAACCGGGGACAACGAACCTGCCGCCAAGCAGATCCCGCCCGCGGCTGTGGCCCGGATGACCCTCTATTTGCGCGCGCTCAACTCTCTTTTGGCCGAGGGCGTGGAACGGGTTTCTTCCGAAGCGCTGGCTGAGGCCTCGGGCGTCAGCTCATCCACTCTCCGCAAGGACCTCTCCTACGTGGGCTCCTATGGAACCCGGGGTGTTGGTTACGAGGTCCAGTACCTGAGTCGCCACATAGCGGCCGCGCTTGGCCTGACGCACGACTGGAAGGTCGCGATCGTCGGTGCCGGTAACCTCGGCAAGGCACTGGCACGGTACGGCGGCTTCGAATCCCGGGGCTTTGACGTCGTAGCCATCTTCGACGCCGATCCCATGGTGATTGGTAATGAAGTGGGCTGGCTGCGAGTCAGCGACTCAGCCGAACTCGAACGGGTCCTGGAGCGTACCCACACGAATATGGTGGTGCTGGCGTTGCCTGCCACGGTGGCCCAGGCTGTGTGCGACCGCGTGATTGCCGCCGGAATTCGGAGCATCCTCAGCTTCGCTCCAGTCCTGCTGCAGGTTCCACCGCATGTGAACCTCCGCAAGGTGGACATGGCCACCGAGCTCCAGATTCTGGCCTACCACGCACAACGGGCGCAGACACCGGGCCAGGCTGTTTAGCCTTCGCCGGGTCCGCGCCCGAGTTTAGTGCTTGGATTCCCGCGTCTTTAGCGGCCGTAAGGGTTCTGGTATGCGTTGCCGAACGGCTGGGCCTTACGGAAGTAAGGAGCCGACGCCGGCAGGTACAGCAGGACGATTGCGGCGATTCCCAGGAGTGCGGAGAGCGTCGCGAGGCTCAACGGGAAGAGGGCGAAAATGGAGAGCGCGGCGAGGATCGTTCCAAGGATCCGGGCCCAGTTCCGGCCCTTGCGGACGTTGATGGCCACGAGTGCGTAGAGGCCCGCACCGATGATCCCCACTACCACCATGACTCCGATAATGAAGCCCTGGACGTCTTCGAACCTGACGTCCGCAGCACCGCCGGCAGCCATCTGGTCTTCCACCATGCTGCGCATCGTGGGATCGCTCAGGGCCGCCATGCCAATGAGGATGGAGATGAGCCAAATCGCTCCGGCTCCGACGATCAGCCAGAAAGCGATGTTGACCATCTGCGGCACAGTGGTGGGGCCGGGCTGCTGGCTTGGCCAGTTGGTGTCCTGGCCGTACTGCGGGGCGCCGGGCGCCTGGCCGTACTGCGGTGCGGCGGGTGACTGCTGGCCGTACTGCGGTGCGGCGGGTGACTGCTGGCCGTACTGCGGTGCGGCGGGTGACTGCTGGCCGTACTGCGGTGCGGTGGGTGACTGCTGGCCGTACTGCGGCGCGGCGGGCGACTGTTGGCCGTACTGCGGTGCCGCGGGTGACTGCTGGCCGTACTGCGGCGCAGCGGGCTGGCCGCCTGGCTGCTCTGGCTGGTTGGCATCGCCTGGGTTTGACGGCGGGTACGGAGGGGTGCTCATGGCATTCCTTTGCTTGTTCGACTGCTGGTGCGGCCGCCGGGATCAGCAAAATGACCCTGCCCCCAGCGTGGTTCTGCTTCCACCGTACCTCCCGGGTCTGACGCTGCAGTCGATCACACGCAGGTATTTGAGGCTCACAGCAAAAATCATCATGTTGGCTTACGCCTTCATGATGAAGGCCGCGGGAATCCACCAGGGATTCGCCGCGGCCTTCTGCTCACATGCCCGCCGTTCAGGGAACGACGGCGGCAGTTCAGCCAGCGCTAAGCGTGACCTTTTACTGCCTTGAACCAGAGCTGGGAATTCGGGAGCCACATGAGGACAACGGCTACTGCGCTGACGAGGAAGCCGAACCAGTTTCCACCCAGTCCCATGCCCGATCCACTGCCGTTTGCCGCTCCAAAGATGGCGAGCAGCAGGGAGACAGCGGCCACTATGGTCAATGCCAGGCGTGCCCACTCCTTGCCCTCCTTCATCTTCATGGCCAGGACCACCTGGGCTGCGGCCACGGCCAAAGCGAGCAGGAGCAGGACCAGTGCCAAGGCTGCGATGGCCGGAGCGAACGCGAAGGCGGCGATGACGGCGAAGAATCCAATAAGCCCGAACAGCAGGCCCAGGAGTCCGGAGATCACCCAGATGAAGTAGGAGACCTTCAGTTCCGTTGGAAGGCCCTGGGTTTTGAACATTCCCGAGAATCCGCCCTGGGGCATGACGTCGTTGAAGTTGCGGGGCCCGTCGGTGGGCATTTCGAAGTGGAAACCGGGCTGCCCTGGGGCAGGCTGGCCGGGGCCGGGCGGCGGCGGCGCGGGCTGTGAATACTGGCCCGGTTGCGACGGCGGCTGGTAACCCTGGGGTGGCTGGTAGCCCTGCGGAGGCTGGTAACCCGCAGGAGGAACATTGCCGGGCTGCGGAGGCTGGGAGCCGGGCTGCTGTGGCTGTGGTGCTTCGTCTGGGGTACTCATGGCATCACTGTAGACCGCAGGTTGAAGGTTGCATAGGAACTTCGCAGCCAACTCGCAGGTTAATACAGGCTGTTTGCCGAACAATTGCGGGGTGACTTCCGTGTATAGCAAAACGGCGCCGCCCACAGCCGGAAACTGTGGACGGCGCCGTTTGGCTGCCTTCGGGCGAAGGCTGGGACTATGCAGCAGCGGGAGCGATGAAAGCGAGTTCCAGGTTGATGACTACCTTGTCGCTGACCAGCACGCCGCCGGCTTCGAGGACGGCGTTCCAGGTGAGGCCGAAGTCCTTGCGGCTGATGGTGGTTTCACCGGAAACGCCGGCGCGGGTGTTGCCGAACGGATCCACGGCAACGCCGTTGAATTCGGTCTCGATGGAAACTTCCTTGGTCACGCCCTTGATTGTGAGATCGCCCACGAGGTCGAAGCTGTTGCCGTTGGCCTTGACGTGGCGGGACACGAAGGTGATCTCCGGGAACTTCTCCACGTCGAAGAAGTCTTCGCCCTTGACGTGGCCGTCACGGTTGACGTCGCCGGAGTCGAAGCTGGCGGTCTGGATGGTGGCGCTGACCTTGGAGTCGGTGAGGGCTTCGCCAACCTCGAGGGTGGCCGAAGCGTCCTTGAACTGGCCGCGGACCTTGCTGATACCTGCGTGGCGGACGGTGAAGCCGATCTCGCTGTGGGAAGCGTCGAGGGTCCAGGTGCCGGTGGTGACGGTGGCGGGGAGAGTCATCATGGTGTTGCTCCTATGTCTAGTGGAAGGTACTGCGTGCTTGCCTGGTTGACGCCGATTGCTTGAAGCGTCAACCGAGCTTCGTGTCTAGTATAAACATGCATATGCATCTTTTATTCCAACTCCGGGGAACATTTCGGAAAAACTTTGAGTTCTACTAGCGGTAGAAGATTTCGGATCGCCCCGCTTCTTTGAGAAACTGGTAAACATGCCCCAAGCAACTGTCCATCTGCTTCGCCATGGCGAGGTCCATAATCCCGACGGCGTCCTGTACGGACGGCTGCCGGAATTCCACCTCTCCGAACGCGGCCGGGAGATGGCCCGCATGCTGGCCGATCACTTCGCGGCCCGCGCCAGCCAGGGCGCCAAGATCGTGCACCTGGTCGCGTCGCCTCTGACACGGGCCCAGGAAACGGCGATGCCCACAGCCGAGGCACTGAACCTGGAGATCACCACCGAGCCGCGAATCATCGAGGCCGAGAACCATTTCCAAGGACTCCATCCCACCAAAAGTGAGTTCCTGAAGCCCAAGCACTGGTTCTACTTCCGCAATCCACTGCGGCCTTCCTGGGGAGAGCCCTACAAGGAACAGGCTGCCCGCGTGCTCGCCGCAGTTGAGGACGCCCGCGTCAAGGCAATCGAGCTGGGCGGCGACGGCGCCGAAGCCATCCTGGTCAGCCACCAACTGCCCATCTGGTCCACCCGGTTGACGGCGGAGGGACGCCGCTTGGCGCATGACCCCCGCAAGCGCGAGTGCACCCTGACGTCCCTTACTTCCCTCACGTTGGACGATGACGGCAAGATCATCCGCGTTGAGTACAGTGAGCCTGCTGCTGTCCTGCTCCCCGGCGCGGCGAGCACACCGGGAGCATAAGCATGGATAACAATCTCTCACGACGCGGCGTGCTGACCGCCGGCGGCGTCCTCCTCGCAGGACTGACCATGGGCCTGTCCGCCTGCGCCCAGGAAGACTCGCTGGCAAAGCAAGCCAAGGCAGGCGACAACAAGAATTATGTGGCCGGCGATGGTTCGGTGACGGAGTTCGCCAAGGCTGACCGTGCAGCGCCCGTGGCATTGAAAGGCACCCTCTTTAACGGCGAAACAGTGAAGCCCGAGGACCTCCAGGGCAAAGTCACTGTCCTGAATTTCTGGTTCGCCGCCTGCGCCCCGTGCCGCATCGAAGCGCCCCAGCTTGAAGCCCTGCACCAGGACTTCAAGGACCAGGGCGTCCAGTTCTTCGGCGTCAACCTGCGGGATGAACAAGCCACAGCCGATGCCTTCGACAAGACCTTCAACATCACCTACCCAAGTTTCAACGACAAGGACGGGGCTGTGCTCCTGTCCGTGTCCGGCATCGTGCCCCCGGGCGCCGTGCCCACAACCCTGGTCCTGGACAAGGAAGGCAAGGTTGCCTCCCGCGTGCTCGGCGAGATCGAGAAGAGCACCCTGAAAGCCCTCATCACCTCCGCAGTGGCCGAGTAGCACCCATGAACAGTCCCTTCGCCGAGACGATCCTCAACGGATCACTGCTGCTGGCCGTGCCAGTGGCATTGCTGGCCGGGCTGGTCTCGTTCCTTTCGCCCTGCGTGCTGCCGCTCGTCCCGGGTTACCTTGGCTACGTCACTGGACTGACCGGCGTCGACCTTGAAAAGCAGCGGCGGGGCCGCATGCTGGCCGGCATCGGGTTGTTCGTCCTTGGATTCTCGGTGATTTTTGTTCTCCTGGGCGGGGCTTTCGGCCAGCTTGGGACGCTCCTGACCGGTCCGCAGAATGCCTGGATCACGCAACTGCTCGGCGTCCTGGTGATCATCATGGGCGTGGTCTTCATGGGCGGCTTCGGCTGGTTGCAGCGTGACGCGAAGATCCATGCAAAACCCCCGGCGGGACTGTGGGGTGCGCCGCTGCTTGGACTCACTTTCGGATTGGGCTGGGCGCCTTGTATTGGTCCGACGTACTCCGCGGTACAGTTGCTGAGCCTGTCCGGTGGTTCCTCTGCTGCCAAGGGCGCACTCCTGGCGTTCGTCTATAGCCTTGGCCTGGGCATTCCGTTCCTCCTGATCGCGCTGGCCGTCCGCCGGGGCATGGGAGTCATGTCCTTCTTCCGCAAGCACCGGCTGGCCATCCAGCGGATCGGCGGAGGCATCCTGATTTTGCTCGGCATCCTGATGGCCACCGGTGTGTGGGGAACCTGGGTGACCGAATTGCAGTACTGGTTCCAAAACGATGTGAAGTTGCCGATCTGATGAGCGAGTCCGTGAAAGCCAAGAAGAAGTCACCGTCCGCTGAAAGCACGCCCGGAAACACAGCGGAAGGAAAACTCCAGCAGGCCAAGTCCGAGGCCGCGCTTCCCGCGCTCGGTGTCGTGGGCATGCTGCGGTGGGCCTGGACCCAGCTGACCAGCATGCGCACGGCGCTGTTCCTCCTTCTCCTGCTCGCCGTTGGCGCCGTACCGGGTTCCCTGTTCCCGCAACGGCCCGCGAATCCGTCAGTGGTCACGCAGTACATCAAGGACAACCCGTCCTACGGCGAGCTGCTCGATGCCTTGCAGCTGTACGACGTGTATTCGTCGGCCTGGTTCTCGGCCATCTACATCCTGCTGTTTGTCTCGCTGATTGGCTGCGTCACTCCGCGCGCGATCGCCCATTACAAGGCCATGAAGTCCCAGCCGCCGCGCACCCCCAAGCGCCTTTCGCGCCTGCCGGAGTACGGCACGCTGGAGCTGCCCGCCGACGCCGGGGTCCCGGCGTCGAAGGCCATCAACGATGCCGCCGGGCTGCTCAAGAAGCGCGGCTACCGTGTTGAGGTCAGGGACGTCGACGGCGCCCTGCCGTCCTTGGGTGCCGAGCGCGGCTTCCTGAAGGAAGTGGGCAACCTGGTGTTCCACACCTCCCTGATCGGCGTGCTGGTGTCAGTGGCCATCGGCGGTCTCTTCGGGTACAGCGGCCAGCGCATCCTGGTGGAGGGCGACACGTTCGTCAACACGTTGGTGGGCTACGACCAATTCACGCCTGGCACCAACTTCCAGAGCAGTTCGCTCCAGCCCTACTCGATGCAGTTGGATAAGTTCGAGGCCAGGTTCGACCGCGAATCGCCGGGCAAGGCCGGCCAGCCGATCGACTACACGGCCGAAGTCACTACCAAGGAAAACCCGGATGCGCCGGCCAAGAAGGAGACCCTGAAGGTCAACGATCCCGTTTCACTTGGCGGTACCAGCCTTTACCTCACCGGTAACGGCTACGCTCCCATGGTGACCGTCCGCGACGGCGAGGGGAACGTCTCCTTCCAGGGGCCCGTCACGGCCAAGGTCCAAGGTGACAACTACTACTCTTCGGTGGTCATCAAGGTCCCGGACGCCAAGCCGGAGCAGCTCGGATTTGTCGGCTTCTTCCTTCCCACGGCGTTCGTCACCGAGGACGGCATTTCCTTCAGTGGCGCCCCGGAACTCATCAACCCCCAGCTAAGCCTGAACTCGTTCTACGGTGACCTTGGCCTTGACAAGGGCGTGCCCCAGAACGTGTTTGAACTGGACGTCAAGGACCTCAAGCAGCTCAACGGCCGCGACCTAGCGGCCGGCGGTATCACCCTGACTCCGGGTGCAACGGCCAACCTGCCCGAAGGCAAGGGCAGCATCACGTTTGATGGCGTCAAGAAGTACATCGGCGTGGACATCCACCACAACCCCGGCCAGCTGTACGCGTTGATCTTCGGTTTCCTCGCGGTTGCCGGCCTGGTCATGTCGCTCTACATCAACCGCCGACGTGTCTGGGTCCGCACCGGAACCCATGCGGACGGCCGCACCATGGTGGAATACGGTCTGCTGGCCCGCGGTGAAGACCACCGTCTGGCCGGCGAAGCCGCGGCACTTCGCGAGATCTTTGCCCGGGAATGGAACGTCCCGGAGACGCAGGACACCGCAACAACTACAGCAGGATCTTCCTCAACCTCGAAGGACCAGTAATGCCCGTCATCAACGAAACCCTGGGCCAGTACAGCGAGCTGTTCATGCTGTTGGCCGCCGGCACGTACACCGTGGCCTTCATCGCGTTTGCCTGGGACCTGGCGAAAAGCAGCAAAATGCTCCGGGCAGTGGACCTGAAGGCCGCAGCCAGCTCCGCCAGCGAGAAGGTTGCCGTCTCCGCAGGTCGCATTGGCGGAGGCTTGGGCGGTCCCGACGCCGGTGGGCCGGCTGGCCGTGCAGAGCGTCCGACGTCGGGCCTCACCGTTGAGGGCGGCACCGCCGCCGGCGACATGAAGTACGCCGGCGAACGGCGCGCCCCGGCCCGCGTTGCCGTTGCACTGACGGTCCTGGGCGTCCTGATCCACGGCGCGGGTGTGGTCACCCGTGCTTTCGGCGCGGGTCGTGTGCCGTGGGGCAACATGTACGAGTTCCTCACCACCGGTGCCTTCGTTGCTGTAGCCGTGTTCCTGATCGTCCTCATCCGCCGTGACCTGCGCTTCCTGGGCACGTTCGTGATCGGGCTGGCCATCATCATGCTCGTGGCGGCCTCGGCTGCTTTCTGGACTCCCGTGGGCCACCTGGTGCCGGCCCTGCAGAGCTACTGGCTGATCATCCACGTTTCCATCGCAGTACTTTCTTCCGCCCTGTTCACCTTGACGTTCGCCATGTCCGCACTGCAGCTGGTCCAGTCGCACCGGCAGAAGAACCTGGCCGCGGGCCGTGCAGACAAGCTCGGCTTCATGCGCATCGTTCCGAACGCGCTGAGCCTGGAAAACCTGTCCTACCGGATCAACGCCATCGCCTTCATCGGCTGGACCTTCACCCTCATGTTCGGCGCCATCTGGGCCGAGAAGGCCTGGGGACGGTTCTGGGGCTGGGACCCCAAGGAAGTATGGACGTTCGTGATCTGGGTGGTCTACGCGGGCTACCTGCACGCGCGGGCAACCCGTGGGTGGACTGGAACCCGTGCGGCGTGGTTGTCGATTGTTGGCTACGCCTGCGTCATCATCAACTTCACGCTGGTGAACACGGTCTTCAACGGCCTGCATTCCTACTCCGGGCTCTAAACCGAGGGTTGGGTCCCACTCCGGGCCTGAGCAGGGGCGTTGTCCCCGGTTCGGGCCCGGGTCTCGGAAAACAACAAAACGGTGCACTAAACAAGCCTGTTGCCTGCCCAAGGCAGGTGCTACCTTGTTCAGAACCCGCTTGTGATGCAGCCCGCTAGCGACGCGCAGTGTTCTTTCGAGGTACCCATGAGCTATGTTCTCGCCATTGACGTCGGGACAAGTTTTACCGCAGCAGCCCTGGTTAAGCCTGATCAGAGTCCAACCCCTACACCGGAAATCCTCCCGTTGGGATTGCATGGCAGCGCCGTGCCCTCTGTGTTGTTCTACGCCGACGACGGCCGTGTGCTGGTAGGTGAAGCGGCCGAACGCCGGGGCCTGGACGATCCCCAGCACATGGTGCGTGAGTTCAAACGCCGGATCGGAGATTCCGTCCCCCTGGCTGTCGGCGAGCGGTGGCTTGCTGCGGAGGACGTGTACGCCACCATGGCCCGCTGGGTGCTGGACAGGGCGCAGGAGCGTGAGGGGGCGGCGCCGTCGTCGATCATCATGACGCACCCCGCGGCCTGGGGCCAGCACCGTACCTCGTCGGTCCTCGCAGCGCTCAACGTGGCCGGCCTGCAGGACATCACCCTGATCAGCGAGCCGGAAGCAGCAGCCCTGCACTACGCCTCCCAAACCCGGGTGGAAGACGGCAGCATCATCGCGGTGTACGACCTCGGTGGCGGTACTTTCGACACCGCCATCCTCCGCAAAGCCGGAGCCGGAAACTTTGAGCTACTAGGCCGTCCGGACGGCATTGAAACCCTTGGCGGCGCCGATTTCGACGCCGCCGTGCTGCGTCACGTGATGGGTCACGTCAGCGCCGCAGCGGACGTGGACCCGACGGCGCCGGACACGATGGCGGCCCTTTCCCGCTTGAAGCGGGAATGCAGGGAAGCCAAGGAAGCGCTGTCCATGGACACTGAATCCAGCGTGGCCGTTACCCTGCCCGGCACCCAGCAGTCCGTCCGGCTGGTCCGGGCCGAATTCGAAGCGATGATCGAGGAACCTGTCCGGGACACCGTGGAGTCATTGGAACGCAGCCTGCGGGCCATCAAAGTCGACGCGCAGGACTTGAGGGCTGTTCTGCTGATCGGGGGCTCCTCGCGTATTCCGCTCGTGGCCGAGATGATTTCGGTGGAACTTGGCCGGCCAATCGCCGTCGACGCCGATCCCAAGTCCTCCATCTGCCTTGGTGCAGCGGTGGCTGGCCTGGGTTCAACCGGAGCGGACGCCGCGGAGGCGGCGGCCTCGGCGTCCGTCAGCATAGCGGATGGCATGTCTCTGGAAAGGCCGCATGTCGCTACCCGGGCTCCGGCCCTGGGCGCCCTCAAAACTGTCCCCGCGAAGCCTGGCCGGCACGCCCCACGGCCCCGTGTCCGAATGGCGGCAGCAGCGGCAGTCGCCGCAACCGTTCTGACAATCGCTACAGCAACGGCGGCACAGAGCCCTGGAGGCAGTGGACTGCTGGCAACCATGTTCGGCAACCAGGCCGCCGATGTCATGCGCGACGGCGGTACCCGGGCTTCCACGGGCCAAGGCAGCGGTGCTGGTGGTGGGAAGGCTGGAGAGGCTCCAGCCGTGGGCAACCCGGCGGCGGGACTTGAAGCCAGCGCCAGGGCCGGGGTCACGAGGGCCGGGAGCGCGACAGGTAAGAGTCCGGCCCGGTCAGGAACCGCAAATGCGGGCACTGGTTCGGGGACCGCCGCGGGATCGGCTGCCGGCCCGGCGTCCGGCACCTCAACGGGCAGCACTGCCACTCCCGCCGTGCCAGGCGGAAGTCCTACGACCCCCGGCACTGCGACCACCATACCCACGCCGGCTCCCACAGGTGGCGCCGCCACCGGGCCTACCCCGCCTCCGACGACAACACCACCCACAACCCCGCCACCGGTCATCGAACCGACAACACCGCCTACCACCCCATCGGATCCGGTGACACCCCCTCCCTCGCCCGAACCAACAGCGCCGCAGCCTGAGCCGACGGTCACGCAGGACCCTCCGCCGCCCGCTCCCGAGCCAACAGTGCCGCAGTCGGAGCCCACAACCCCGCCTGCCACGCTTGACCCCGCACCCCTGCCCACGGAAACTGGCCCGATTCCGGATCCAGCGCTACTCTCGGCGGTCTAGCCCATGACGGGACATGACCATAAGCCCGGGCACCTTCGGCCCGGGTCAATCGATCACCCGCTCACGGAACCTGCTTCCCACCCTGAGGCAGATTCCCCCGGTATTCCGGAACTGACAGGCGATTCCGCGGCCGTCCGCGAGTTGCTCCTTGCCCTGTCTGTGGGGTTCACCCTTCCTGGGCCGTTGCCGAGCGGCCTTGAAGGCAATGCGGGGCTGGATTCGATCATCGCTTCAGCCAGGGACGCCGGCCTTCTGATGTCCGACGGATCCGTGGTGGGCACTGTCCGGTATGCCTTGCTGAAGGGTGCCCCTACTGCCCGCATTGGCGCGCTGCAGCGGGAACTCGTGGGCAAGATCCTGGCGGAGGGCCGGGTTTTGGGGGACTTGGCCCGCGACCTCGCCAGGAGCGGTTTGCAGGATTCCCGTGTTGCCGCAGAGCTGGAGGAGTCTGCAAACAGGGTCTTGGATACGGATCCGCGGCTGGCCGCGGATCTTTACGCCGAGGCGCTTATGGCCGGGAACAGCGAACTCGCCAACGCAGCACGGAGGGCCCAGGCGGCCGCCGCAATAGGAGACTTGGATGCAGCGGGCAGGATCGTGGACCGTCTCCTCGCTTTGCCCGAGCCTCCTGACCTCCGCTTGGGTGTGGACGTGGCTGCTGCGGTATGGGCTCAACGGGGCATGCTTGCCCGCGGTGCTGATACTTACAACTGGCTGGGGCCGGACAGGATGGACGGGTCTGCGCCACTCGCGGCGGTAGCCATGATCGGCTCGGGCGATGCAGTGAGGGCCGAGGAACTCCTGGCCGCAGCGCCCCCGTCCGGTTCGCCGACTCTCCTGGCGGTGGCTTTGTCGCTCACCCAGGAGGGACTGGGGCGAACTCTTGGACCGGCACCTCACATGGCGCTGCCGGAACTCATCAGGGCATCGGACATGATGAACGCATCCGGCGCGGCGATTCCAGTGCCGGAGACCCCCGCCGCCCTGGCCGCGCTATGTGCCCTTCATAGTGGGGAGCCGGCAGTGGCTGACCACGTACTCACGGCAGCATTGGCCGCAGGGCAGGGTGGGGATGCTGCCAGGCCCAGGTTGTTCCTCCTGCGGGCGTGGACCGCCATGCAGCAGGACAACGCTGACGAAGCACGGTTGGCCATCAATGAAGCTGTCAAGGCGAACCATTGGCCACTGGCGCCGCGGGACGAGCTCCTGCTGGCGGCACTGGATGTGGGGCTCGCCCGTCGGGGCAGCGAAGTGCACGAGCTGGTTTTAGCGTGGGACAGGGCACGCGAAGCCATGATGCATGTGTCCGTGGATCTGTTCAGTCTTTTGCCGTGGGGCGAGTTGATGATTTGCGCCGCACGGCTGCGGGAGACGCGTCGGGTGTCGCACTACTTGGACGGTGCCTGGGAGCTGTTGGGCAGGCTGGGAAGCCCGTCGCTGTGGGCCGTGCCCCTGCACTGGGCTGCGGTACAGGCTGCTTTGCTGAGCGAGAGCCCCGCGGAGCTTGCCCCGCATGCGGCCGCGCTGGTGCGCGCCTCCGAACACAGCCATGTGGCTGCGGTCCTCGCCGCGGGCGGAAAGGCCTGGGTTTCGGTTCTGGCCAGTCGGTTTGAAGCGTCCGACGTCGAAACTGCTGCCCGTGGCTTGGCCGCCGTCGGGATGCCCTGGGAAGGAGCCCGCCTGGCGGGCCATGCTGCGGCGCATGCGGAGGAACGACGCGACATGGTGAGGCTTCTGGCGTGTGCCAGGGATCTTCATCCCCACAGTGCCACGTCCGGCGGGCCATCGGAGCGCCTGGCGGATCCGCACCATGATGTTGCGGGCCCTCCTGTTCCGGAAAGCGTCGGCCAAGGCGCAACGGACCCATCCGGGCTGAGTGCCAGGGAACGTGAAGTGGGCCGCCTCCTCCTAGAAGGGAAGACCTACCGCGAAATTGGCGATGCGATCTACATATCGCCACGCACCGCAGAACACCATGTGGCCCGGATTCGCCGGCGATTGGGGGCTGAAAGCCGCTCGGAGCTCCTTGTCCGCCTGCGCCTGGCGTTGGGGGAGGGGCACCCGCCTCCCTAGGCGGTATCCCCTCCGCCCCCTAACGGAAAAACCCGCGATCCCCTAACGGTGGGGCAAGCGGCAGGGGGACCACCCCCGATGCCCGGACCCCCACCCCGGCAATACGTTGAATGGGAGCCCGGCAAAGGCGCCGGGCCAATTACCACCCACCGCAGAATTTGAGGGAGCACTCCAATGCCTACACTCGCACAACAGCTCGTGCAGTTCCTGATGAGCCTGTTCAACGATCCTGACGCAGCCGAAGATTTTGTCCGCGATCCCGAGGCTGCCCTCGCCGCAGCGGGCCTCCGCGACGTCTCCTCGGCCGACGTCGATGCTGTTCGCCCCGTGGTCCTGGACTACGCACCGATCAACGCCCGTTCGTCGTTCGACCGTGAATACAACACCGGCGGCAACCACGGATCCACTGGCGGCGGCGCCACCTGGGGTGGGCAGGACGACGACGATCGTCCCAACGGCGGCGGTGGGGGTGGCGGACGCCCCGATGACGACGACGACCACGGTCACGGCGGCGGCGGGGGTGGCGGACGCCCCGATCGCGACGATCACGATCACGACGACGATCACGGCCATGGCGGCGGCGGTGGCGGCGGCTGGGGTGGCCACGACGACGATGACGACCATGGTCACGGGGGTGGCGGCGGCTGGGATGGCGGCGATGACCACGCCCACGCCGTTCAGCAACTGGTCCACGTGGTGAACAACTACTCGTACACCACCAACATCGACGACCGTGACACGATCACCGATCAGTCGGTAAACCAGAATATCTGGGCAGACGGCGACGTCACGCAGCTCTTCAACCAGGACGCAGTGGTCGCCTCGGGCGACGGTGCCATTGCCGCTGGCGACGACGTGAAGGACTCCGGCAATACCACCACGACCGATGACCACTCAACAGATAACTCGGTGAACCTCAGTGAGTCGGGCGACGGGGATCTGGAGGCGGGCAACACGGACATCGAGGTCAAGGACTCCTTCAATGACAATTCCGACCACTCGGTGACCAAAGACTCCTACAACACCGATGTTGATGTCGATGTGGACATCGAGGACTCCTTCAACGAGGAGACGGACAACTCGACGCACACCACGACGATCTCCGATTCGTTCAACGACAACTCCGATAACTCCGACAACTCGGACAACTCCGACAACTCGGACAACTCCGTCAACGTGGCCGACTCGTTCAACGACAGCTCCACCGATGTGGACGTCGAAGATGTTCAGCTCATCAAGGACTCCGTCGTGGTCCAGGACAACGAGTTGGACCTGGAGTACTCGCCGGATAACTCCACCAATGTCGAAGTGGATGATGTGAACGTCATCAACGATTCGATCGTCGTGGCGGACAACGAATTCGAGTACGACAACTCCACCAACCTGGACGTCGAAGACGTGGACGTCGAGTACAACGACATCGACGACTCGATCGTCGTGGCAGACAACGACGTTGAAATCGACTAGCACCCAAGAGCTCCAAACGGAGCAGCGATAGCTGCGACGTGAAGTGCCCCCCAGCAGTGCCCGGCAGGCGGATGGTCGCCTGCCGGGCACTTCGTGGCCCCGACGAGGCCAGCCGAGCAAAGGACAGACTGTGGCGGAAACAGCACGCATGACCACGTTGGTGGAGCAGGGCATGGCGCTCGTGGGGGACCGGAACGATCTGCGTCGACGCCTGGAGAACACCCGGAACCGCCTGGAGGATCCGAGCGTCCGCGTCATTGTGGTTGGCGAGTTCAAACAAGGCAAGAGTCAACTCATCAACGCGTTGGTCAATGCGCCCGTGTGCCCCGTCGACGACGACATTGCCACCACAGTGCCAACGGTCATACGGCAGGGGGATCCGGCGTCGGCCGTTGTCCTGGTTCCCGGCCCGGAGCCGGGCACATCAAACGGAACCCCCGAAGGAGAGAACGCCGGCTCTGAAAGCAGGCTGGAACGGCAACCCGTTCAGCTGGACCACCTTGCTGAATACGTCTCGGAGAAGGGCAACCCGGGCAATGCAAAGAAGATCGTGGCGGCCGAAGTTTCACTGCCGAGGAAATTGCTGGCCGGCGGCCTGACCGTAGTGGATTCGCCGGGCGTCGGTGGCCTGGGGTCAACGCACACTCTGACCACGTTGACTGCCTTGCCCTCGGCCCATGCCATGGTTTTCGTCTCCGACGCTTCCCAGGAATACACCGAACCAGAGATGCGCTTCCTGCGGCAAGCCATGCGTATCAGTCCAAACGTTGTGTGCGTGTTGTCCAAGACAGACCTCTATCCGAGTTGGCGGCAGATTGCGGACCTGGACCAGAGGCACCTCGCGGACGTGGGGCCGGACATTCCCCTGTTTCCGGTTTCCTCGGAGCTTCGCCTCCAGGCAGCGCGGCTCCAGGACACGGAACTGAACGCCGAATCGGGATTTCCCGCGCTGATCACACACCTGCGGAACAACATTGTGGGGGAGGCTGCCAGAATTCAGCGGAGGTCAGTTGGCCATGACCTATTGACCGTTACGGAGAACCTGAGGATTGCGCTGCAGGCGGAACTTGGTGCCTTGGAGAACCCTGAAGGTACTCCGCAAATGATCGCTGGCCTCAACGCGGCCAAGGAGGACGCCGACGCACTGCGTAAACGGTCGGCCCGCTGGCAGATAACGCTCAACGATGGGATCGGGGACCTCATCGCAGACATGGAGTATGACCTGAAGGACAGGTTGCGCCGCATTCAACGCGAAGCGGAACTGGCTATTGACAACGGCGATCCCGGGCCTGCGTGGGAGCAGTTCATCCAATGGCTGGAACAGAGTACCGCTGCTGCGGTGTCGGACACATTCGTGTGGACCAGTGAACGTGCCCAATGGCTGGCCACACAGGTGGCGGACCACTTTTCCGAGGAGGAGGTGGCACTGCCGGCGCTGAAGGTTGCCGACACCGGCGGCGTGCTGGATCCTGTAGCCGACATCCAGGAGATGGAAAGCGGGCGGCTTGGACCCCTGCAGAAAGTGCTGATCGGCATGCGGGGATCCTACGGCGGGGTCCTCATGTTTGGCCTCCTGACAGGCATCTTTGGAATGGCCCTCATCAATCCTCTCTCCGTTGGGGCCGGTCTCCTGCTGGGACGGAAAGCCTTCCGGGAGGACAAGGCAGCCCGGCTCAAGCAAAGGCAGTCGGAGGCCAAGATCCTCGTCAGGAAGCACGTGGACGATGTGGTGTTCCAAGTAGGAAAGCAACTCAAGGACAGGCTGCGGCTGGTCCAGCGGGCCACCCGGGACCACTTCACGGAAATTGCCGAAGAGCACCACCGTTCCCTGGCGGAATCTGTGGCGGCCGCCCAGAAAGCGGCGGCTGTCTATGCCGTGGAGCGGGACCTGAGAATCAAAGAGATACGGAACCAACTCAAGGCCGTGGACACCTTGGCGAAGGACGCGCAACTGTTGCAGGAAGTCCCATCCGCGGAGAACCAACCCAATCCCGCCACATCGGCGGTCCCGGCCGGATGATGGAAACTGGCATCGCCGGAGCCGCGGAGCTGCTACGGCTGGCACGGGAAGTCTTCCACGAGGACGCAGCTGCGCTCGCGGTGGTGGATGAGCTTGAAGACAGGCTGGAAGGGCCGTTGCGCATAGCAGTTGCCGGGATGGTCAAGGCCGGGAAGTCAACGCTGCTCAACGCGATCATTGGCGAAGAAATAGCGCCGACCGACGCCGGTGAGTGCACCAAGGTGGTCACGTGGTACCGGTTCGGACACACTCCGAAAATCACGCTCTACCCGTTCAGGGGACAACCCCGAACCCTTCCGGTAGCCCGAGAGGACGGCCGCCTGGTCTTCTCCCTGGGTGATGTCCCGGCCGAAGACATAGAGCGTTTGGTGGTGGACTGGCCATCAGCCAGCCTGCGTCATCTCACGCTGATAGACACACCGGGCATAGCTTCCTTGTCGCAGGACGTTTCCGGAAGGTCCACGGCATTCCTGTTGCCGGAAGACACCCCAGCGTCGGCCGATGCCGTCATCTACCTCATGCGGCACCTGCACGCCTCCGACGTCCGGTTCCTCGAATCCTTCAAGGACACAGCCGCCGGGCAGTCCGGTACCGTCAATGCCTTGGCAGTACTGTCCCGGGCCGATGAGATCGGCGCCGGGAGGATCGACTCCCTGATCTCCGCAGCAGTCATCGCGGAGAGATACAGCCGGGACCAAAGTCTCAAACCCCTCGCCCTGGGTGTTGTTCCCGTGGCCGGATTGCTGGCACAAAGTTCACGGACCATGCGGCAAGGGGATGTTGACGCCATGAAACTGTTGGCACAGATGGACAAAGGCCAACGGGAACGGATGATGCTGTCCGCGGACCGTTTCATCCGTAGGGAGGATCCGCAGGGACTCGATCAGGCCATGAAAGCTTCCTTGGTGCACAGGTTCGGCCTGTTCGGAATCCGCTTGGGCGTTGCCCTGATCCGGGGCGGAACCACGGACCCTACGGAGTTGGCCCACGAGCTTGCCCGCCGCAGCGGCCTTGGCCAATTGCTCGACACCATCGGCCATCTTTTCCAGACGCGCGCCGAAGCACTTAAGGCCCGTGCCGCCGTCGTCGGTTTGGAGTCATTGCTGCGCTGCTCACCCAAGGACCGTATAGCGCCGCTGGAAGCCGGGTTGGAGAGGCTTATGACGGGAGCCCACGAGTTCCGGGAGTTGAAGCTCCTGGCAGCCTTGCGCACCGATGGCGTTGGATTGGACAAGGAACTGGAAGCCGAAGCCGAGCGCCTGGTGGGTGGACGAGGGAGCATGCCCGCCCTGAGGTTGGGCCTGGATCCGGGAACGGACCCCGAGCACATCGGCGGGGCCGCCCGTGACGGATTGAACCGTTGGCGGTTGATCGCGGAGAATCCGCTGACCGAGCCCCGCGCGCTGGACGCGTGCCGTGTTGTCCTGCGCAGCTGCGAGGGAATGCTGGCCTCTATGCCCGCCGTTCGCTGACCCGTTCGCTGACCCGTTCGCTCAGAAGCCACGTGGTGGTTGACGGGAAAAACAGCAGGATCAGGCCTGCAGCGGCAAGGATGAATTGGGCCGCCAACAGGGCTGTGGTCAAGGCACCGTCAGCTCCGGGAGCCACCACGAAGTCGGCGGTGATCACCGTGACCACGGCGTGCAGGAGGACCAGGGGCGCCAGCGTCCAACGGGCCCAGATACGGCGTCTGAAGAGAACGGCAAGCAGGACCGCTTCCATGGCCACCACCAGGGCGATCATGGCGAGGCTTCCGAGAAATACGACGGCGGTGGCCCCCTCGACAGCCTGTGCGTCGCCGTCGGGAACCATGCCCTCGATGACGCTTTTCAGGCGGTCAAACTGTGCGTCACGGCCGAGGAAGCCGGTGACCACCACGGCGATGCCGGCCACGAAACTTGCCAGCCACAAGGACCGGGAGGCGCGTGCGGGGCCTGGAGGCTTGATGACCGCGGCAATGGGCGGCGGTGTGGACAAGGAAATGCCGGGACGCGGCGGCGGCGCCGGGGATGCCGTTGGCCCGCTGGCTGATGGTGAGGTGGTAGGTGACTGCCGTGAACCATCAGCTTGCTGGGCCATGTTTGCCTACTTCAGCTCGTCGGTATCATGGGGATCCGGCTCGCTGCGCTTGGCATCGCCGGGTTTGAAACCGTTGCCTGTTGCCTCACCGGAGCCATCGGAGGGCTTGTCGCCGAGCTTGCGTTCCTTGGCTTCGAGGTCGGCCTTGAGCTTCTTCAGGCGATCATCTTCGGCCTGGTTGCGGCGGCGGGTTTCCAGGTTCCGGAGGAATTCGGGGTCATCATCCGGGGCGGTGGGCTGACGGCGGACGGGCTTTGCGGTCGGCTTGCCGTAGGGCCGGCCGAAGATGAACCAGAGCACCGCGCCGAGCAGCGGCAGGACGATCATGACGATGATCCAGGCGGGTTTGGAAATACCGCGCGTCTGGTGGCCGTCCGTGCGGATGACATCCACCAGGGCATAGACGAAGATGACAAGGACGACGACGACGCCTACAACGCGGAGCATGCACCAAGTCTAGTCGCCGGAAGCCCTCCGCTGGGCGCCCGATCCCTGCCGTGATCAGAGTGCAACCATCGCGGCTAAACTTGGATGGTGGCTTTCCTGAAGTATTCCCTCATCCGTCTGGCGCTGTTCGTGCCGTTGTTCGTGCTCTTCGCCTTTTTGGGGGTCGGTTGGATCCTGGCGGTGATCTTCGCCGGGCTGATTGCTTTCGCCATCAGCTACCTCTTCTTCCAGAAACAGCGCGACGCCGCCACTGCCGCAATGCGCGAACGTTTCTCCGGGCGGGCCAAGCCCATCCGCACCGCCGGCGAGGTTGAAGACGCCGCCGCGGAGGACGGCTTGGTGGAGCAGAACCCGGACATCGCAGTCAATAACGACAAGCGCCCGGGTTCCGTCTAGGAGTTTTTGTACAGCTAACGCCCCCAAGAAGCCTTCTTGAGGGCGTTAGCTGTACAAAAACTTAGAAGCCGTGGCTCAGGACCAGGCCCAGTGAGAACAGCAGGCTGTACCCAAGGTTGATCAGGCCGGTCTGCTTGAGCACCGGAATGAGGCTCTTGCGCTTCTTGCCGTTGACCATCAGCCACGCCGGCATCAGGCAGGCGGGGATCAGCAGCAGCACGATCAGCATCCACGGTTTGGTGGGCGCCAGCACGATCACCAGCAGGATGGCGACGGCCAACATCAGCACATAGCTTTCACGCGCGTGCCTGTCGCCGAGACGCACTGCCAACGTCCGCTTGCCCGCAGCAGTGTCCGTGGGGATATCCCTGACGTTGTTGGCCATCAACAGTGCACAGGCGATGAGTCCCGTGCCAATGGCGCCGATCACCGCGGCCAGGCTTACTTGGCCAGCCTGTGTGTAGGTGGTGCCCAGAGTGGCGACGAGCCCGAAGAACACGAAGACAAAGACGTCTCCGAGGCCCATGTAGCCGTAAGGATTCTTGCCGCCGGTGTAGCCCCAGGCTGCCAGGACGCAACCGATACCGACCAGGATCAGCCACCACGTCTGGGTGATGATCACCAGGATCAGGCCGCAGATCATCGCGGCGCCGAACAGCCCGAACGCCGCCCACTTCACCTGCTCCGGCAGCGCAGCGCCGGAACCGACCAGGCGCAGGGGACCCACGCGGTCTTCATCGGTGCCGCGGATGCCGTCCGAGTAATCGTTGGCGTAGTTCACGCCGATTTGGAGCAGGAGCGCAACGAGAGCCGCCAGGATCGCGTTCGGCAACCGGAACGCCTGGAGTTCGTACGCCGCTGCCGAACCGATCAGGACGGGCGCGATGGCCGCGGGCAGTGTGCGGAGCCGGGCTCCTTGAATCCATTGTGCAGCTGTCGCCACGTGTAGTACCTCGTGTGTTTCGCGGTTGATCTTTAGCGGGGGAAGAACGTGTCTATTGTCCCTGATGCAGCTTGGAAAGCTGGTCAATCATGGCCAGCCTGTCCGGTTTGCCGTTCGGCAGCATCAGCAATTCCTTGTCCGCGAGCACCGTCTTAGGGGCCAAAACACCCAGTGCGGCCTCGCGTCGGGAGGTGAAGCCTTTGATGCCTTCAGGGGTGGGATCCGTCACTGCGACGTATGCCGCCACAGCTTGGCCCCACTCGCGCGAGGGGACGCCGGCCACGAAAGCCGCAGTGACGCCGTCGAGCTCTTCCAGCTTGCTTTGGATGTACGAGGCGGAGGCTTTCACGCCGCCGGTGATGATGACGTCGTCGGCGCGGCCCAGGATGGTGAGTTTGCCGTCGTCGGACAGCTGGCCCAGATCCCCGGTCACGTACCAGCGGACGTCGTCCTCCTCGAAGAACGCCGCTTTCGAGGCACGGGCCGCGTCCAGGTACCCCGCGGCCACGGTGTCGCCGCCCAGCAGGATGCGGCCTTCCAGCTCGCCCTCACCGATGCGGACCTCGACGCCGTCCAGCGGCTCACCGTCGTACACGCACCCGCCGCAGGTCTCGGCCGAGCCGTAGGTGGTGACCACTTTGAGTCCCTCTGCGTAGGCGGTCGCAAGAAGATCGGGTGAGGCAGGCGCCCCGCCCAGCAGGATCGCGTTGAAGCGGCGCAGCACGGCCAGGGTTTCCGGGGCGGGGGAGTCCAGGAGCCGTTGCAATTGCGTGGGCACCAGGGACGTGAAGCGTATCTTGTCCGTCAGTTCCTCAGCGGCAGCGGTGAAGGCCTCCGGAGTGAAGCCGTTCGACTGGTCCATCACCCACGGACGCGTGCCGGCGTAGAGCGAGCGGACCAGGACCTGCACACCTGCCACATACTGCAGCGGGAGCGCGAGCAACCACTGGCCCTCACCGCGCAGGGCCATGGCGGTGGACACGGAGGATGCCGCCAGGGCGTCGATGGTCAGGACAGTTGCCTTGGGCGTCCCCGTGGAACCGGACGTGCGGACCACCACGGCCGCATCTTCGACGCCGGTCTCCACCGGAACCGCCTGCGGCCCGCCGTTTTCATCCTGGACGATTTCGACGGCGGGGCCCTCACCGTGGAGGGCTGCCATCAGGGCTTTCAGTACGGGATCGATGTTCACGGAGGTCCTAGAAGTAGTAGGGGAAGTTGGACCAGTCGGGGTCGCGTTTCTGGAGGAACGCTTCCTTGCCCTCTACGGCCTCGTCCGTCATGTACGCCAAGCGGGTGGCTTCGCCGGCGAAAACCTGCTGCCCGGCCAGGCCGTCGTCGGCGAGGTTGAAGGCGAACTTGAGCATGCGGATGGCCTGGGGTGACTGGCGGGCGATGTCCGCCGCGTACTCCAGGGCGACTTCCTCAAGGCGTTCGTGGTCAACGGCCTCGTTCACGGCACCCATCCGGACCATGTCGTCGGCGGAATACTCGCGGGCAAGGAAGAAGATCTCCCGCGCGGCTTTCTGCCCGATCTGGCGGGCCAGCAGCGCAGAGCCGTATCCGGCGTCGAAACTTCCTACTGTGGCGTCGGTCTGCTTGAACTTGCCGTGCTCGCGGGAGGCGATGGTGAGGTCGCTGACCACGTGGAGTGAGTGGCCGCCGCCTGCCGCCCAACCATTGACGACGGCGATGACCACCTTGGGCATGGTCCGCATGAGTCGTTGGACTTCCAGGATGTGGAGGCGACCGGCGCGGGCGGGGTCGATGGTCTCCTGGGTGTCACCTTCTGCGTACCTGTAACCGTCGCGGCCACGGATCCGTTGGTCCCCGCCGGAGCAGAACGAGTGCCCGCCGTCCTTTTCGGAAGGCCCGTTGCCCGTGAGCAGCACGGTGGCGACGTCCGGGGTCATGCGGGCGTGGTCCATGGCGCGGTAGAGCTCGTCGACGGTGCCCGGGCGGAAAGCGTTGCGGACTTCGGGACGGTTGAACGCGATCCGGACCGTCGGCAGGTCTTTGGCAGTGCCATCTGTGGAACGCTCAACCTGCCGGTGGTAGGTCATGTCCTTGAAGTCATCAAAGCCGGAAACGGTGCGCCAGCGTGAGGGGTCAAAGACGTCGGAAACCTTGGCAGGTAGATGGTTGTTCACAGTCCGAGTCTAGTAATGGCCTTAGCTGATGCAGAACTCGTTGCCCTCGGGGTCGGCCATGGTGTGCCACTCGTGGGGTCCCTGGCTGGCGGTCCAGAGGTGCTTGGCACCCCTGGCCTCGAGCTGTCGCCGCACCTCGTCCTTGTCCCGGCCGTCCAGGCGCACGTCCCAGTGCACTCGGTTCTTGACGGTCTTTTCATTGGGGTCGGTCTGGAACAGGATGCGCCGGCCGGTCTTGGGTTCGGTGTCCTCGGCCGGCACTATCGCGCAGCCCTCGGCCCACACGAGCTTGCCGTTGTGGGTGATGGTCTGGTCCTCAGTGGCGAATCCCTGCTCGATCATGGACCGGATGAACGCTTCGTCCTGCGGTTCCACCTTCCATTCCAGCGTCTCGGCCCACCAGTCGGCGAGGTCGTGGGGCTTCTTGCAGTCGACTACTACCTGGATGTTCAGTGTCATGCCCCCAAGTTATTCCCGACGGCGGGGGCTGGGTAGAGCGATGCGGTCACCTTCCGTCCGGGTTACCCAACTGCGTGACAGCAAACGTCGCAGCGAGGGCCCAGTGGAACGTTTGCTGCTACTCAGTTGGGGAGGAGCTCAGGCGGGATGGCGTAGATGAGCACTACGGCCATGAGATTCTTCGCGGCGTGGACAAAGTAGGAGAACATCAGGTTCTTTCCGGTCCACACATACACCGCCACCAGCACCACGGCCATGCCCAGATACGGCGCCAAGGCGGACAGCACCAGCCCTTCGCGGCCCACCACATGGATGGACGCGAAGACCACCACGGAGACCACGCAGCAAACCCAGATATTCAAGTACCGGGACAACTTGCCGATCAGGAGATGGCGGAAGAGATACTCCTCCACGAACGGACCAAGGATCACCAACAGTGGCACCATGAGCCAGGCGGGTACCTGCTGCAGCAGGCCTTGGATGCCCAGCTGGTTCTCTGAGCTTTGAGCCGTCCCGAATGCCGCCACGAGGAGGGCCGTGAGAATGAGCATCACCACGATCGCCAAGGGGACCATGCCCACGGTGAACCATGGCCGGGTGCCCAGGATCTTTAGGTCGCGGCCTATTACGCGCCAGGCCGAAGCGACCGCAAATATTCCGACGCCGGTATAAAAGATCGCGTTGACGGCATAGGAGGCGGTGGCTGGCTGCGGAAAGACCTGGAGCATGAGCCGTTCCACCGACTCGCCCGCGAAGGTGAAGTACAAGGTGAAGCCGAGGTAGACGGCCACGGCGATGGCGTCGAGGGCAGTGAACCTGTACAGAGATGCCTTGGTGGAAAGAGTGCCCATGTGACCAGCCTAGCTTTGCTGGGTGGCCCATGCTTGGCTACACTTTTCGGTATGCCTAACTTTTCGTTTCGGCGCGCCAAAGATGTCCGCCGTTTCGCTGCTGCCCTGATCACCATCACCCTCGCCCTTGGCGTCACCGCTTGCGGTGGGAATTCCTCCGCAGGAGGTGATGACAAGCCCGTGGTTCTAACAACGTTCACTGTGTTGGCGGACGTGGCCAAGAACGTTGCCGGCGATAAGCTGCGCGTGGAGTCCATCACCAAGGCCGGCGCCGAGATCCACGGCTATGAGCCAACGCCGGGTGACATTCGGAAAGCCGCCCAAGCCGATCTGATCCTGGACAACGGACTCAACCTTGAAGCGTGGTTCGCCCAGTTCGTGGAAGACCTGGACGTGCCGCACGCGGTGGTCAGCGATGGTGTGGAGGTCATGCCCATCGCGGAGGATTCGTATCAGGGCAAGCCGAATCCGCACGCGTGGATGTCGCCCAAGAACGTCCAGATCTACGCCAACAACATGGCCAAGGCGTTCGCGAAGCTGGCGCCGTCCCATGCTGCCGAGTTCGAAGCCAACGCGAAGGCCTACAACGCCCAGCTCCAGACCGTGCAGGACGAGATGGTCTCCAAGCTCTCCGTGTTGTCGGAGAAGCAGCGGGCGTTGGTCACCTGCGAAGGTGCCTTCTCCTACCTGGCCCGCGATGCCGGCCTCAAGGAGGTCTACATCTGGGCCGTGAACGCTGAGCAACAGGCAACGCCGCAGCAGATCACCCGTGCCATCGAGTTCGTGAAGGAGAACCAGGTTCCGGCGGTGTTCTGTGAATCCACGGTGTCAGACGCTCCTATGCAGCAGGTGGTGGGTGCCACTGATGCCACGTTCGGAGGGACCTTGTACGTCGATTCCCTCTCTGAAGCGGACGGCCCCGTTCCCACGTACCTGGACCTCATGCGCCATGACGCCAAGGTCATCACCACGGCACTGACAGGAGCAACGCCATGAGCACCCCCGCGATCGCTGTCGAGGACGTCACGGTCCATTACGGCGAGGTCCTGGCCCTGGACAAGGCGTCCCTCACCTTGGACCATTCAAGGATCTGTGGCCTGGTGGGCATGAACGGCTCGGGCAAGTCCACCCTGTTCAAGGTCATCATGGGCATGGTGAAACCCGATTCCGGCAGGGTGCTCATCAATGGGGAACCTCCGGTGAAGATGCGCAAGGATGCGGGCATCGGCTACGTTCCCCAAAGCGAGGACGTGGACTGGGCGTTCCCCTTGTCCGTCCGGGATGTGGTGATGATGGGCCGCTACGGGCACCTCGGATTCACGCGCCGGCCCCGCAAAGCCGACCGTGACGCCGTCGAGCATGCTTTGGAACGGGTGGAACTGAGCGAGTACGCCGACCGGCAGATCGGTCAGCTGTCCGGCGGGCAGAAAAAGCGCGCCTTCGTAGCCCGCGGCATCGCGCAGGGCGCCACCATGATGCTGCTGGACGAGCCGTTCGCGGGCGTGGACAAGAGGTCCGAGGCCACCATCACCAGGCTCCTCCGCGAGCTGGCCGACAACGGCGCCACCATCCTCATCTCCACCCACGACCTTCATGCCCTTCCCCAACTCTGCGATGAAGCGGTGCTGCTGATGCGCAAAGTGCTGATGCATGGAAGCCCGGACACCGTGCTCCAACCGGAGAACCTTGCCATGGCCTTTGGCCTCGACGTCATGAACAGGGGCTGAACCGTGGAATTCCTGCTGGAACCCCTCAGCTACGACTTCATGGTCCGTGCCCTCGCCACCACTGCCATCGCCGCAGTGGTCTGTGCCGTCCTGAGCTGCTGGCTCGTCCTCATCGGCTGGTCCCTCATGGGTGACGCCGTCTCGCACGCGGTGCTTCCCGGCGTCGTCCTCGCGTACATCGTGGGTGCCCCGTTCGCGCTCGGTGCGCTGGTGTTCGCCCTGATCGCGGTGACGTTGATCGGGGTGGTCCGCAATACCAGCCGGGTGAAGGAAGACGCGGCGATCGGCATCGTGTTCACCTCGCTGTTCGCGCTCGGCCTGGTGCTGATCTCCGTGACCCCGAGCCAGACCGACCTGAACCACATCATCTTCGGCAACCTGCTGGGCGTCAGCATCCCGGACCTCATCCAGGTGGTGGTCCTGGGCGTGGTCGCCTTTGCGATCCTGATCCTCAAACGCCGCGACCTCACCCTCTACGCCTTCGACCCCACACACGCCCACGCCATCGGCCTGTCACCCAAAAAGCTCGGCGCCCTGCTCCTGGGCCTGCTCGCACTGACCTCCGTGGTGGCGCTGCAGACCGTGGGCGTGGTGCTGGTGGTCGCCATGCTGATCATCCCGGGCGCCACCGCCTACCTGCTGACCGACAGGTTCTCCCGGATGCTGGTCATCGCGCCCGTCATCTCCGTAGTGTGTTCGGTGGCCGGGATCTACCTCAGCTACTACCTGGACACCGCATCCGGAGCCATGGTGGTCCTCACCCAAGGAGTGGTGTTCGCCGGCGTCTATCTGTTCAGTCCGCGGCAGGGACTGATCGGCACACGACTGGCCAAAGCGCGCCGGAAGCGGGCTGTGGCCACCGTGTAGCGGTTCTAGCGGACGGCCGAGCGCTTCACCGTGATGTCCCCGTAGGCGTTACGGGCGCGGATCTCCACTTTGTCCATGCTCTCGCCGGGTCCGCCGCTTGCTTCGAGTCCATTGCGCACGCGTCCGTACTTGGTGTTGAGGTCAAGCCAGGCGGCGGTGCCTTCACGCACACCGACGACGAGAGTGCCCGCGCCTGTCTGCACGGTGAGGTTCCCGGCGGCGACTTCGCCCACGGTGATGTCGCCGCTGGACGACTTGACGGTAGTGGACAGGCCGGCTCTTTCCAGGGAGACGTCACCATTGGCCGCACTGACGCTGAGCTCGCCGGCGGCATGTGCGATGTAGGTGTTGCCGTTGCCGTTCTTTATTGTGGCAACGCCTTCAATATCCCTGATACGGATCTTTCCGGAGCCGGTTTTGATCCTGGACCTACCTGAGGCGTGCTCCACGGTGACGTCGCCCATGTCCGTATGGGCCCGGAGCTCACCGCAGTGGTCCATGCTGATATGTCCCAAGTCGGTCCTCAGCTCGGCAGTGCCGAACCCGCCTTCGCAGCGGAGGTCGCCCATGGCGGACTTCAATTCCAGGCTGCTGCCCGTGGGCACCTCCACGGTGATTTCCACGGCGCCGCCGTCGCTGAACCAGGTGTGGCGGAATGCGGGGTGAAGCCTGACCTGCAAGCGGCCGTCCGCGTAGTCCACAGTGGTTTGCTCAGCCATCCTGACATCCAGGCTTCGCTTGGCCTTGCGGGGTTGGACCGTCACCTCAGTCTCGGGGTGGTCGCGGGCTACGATCCAAATATCGCCGCGGACGGAAACGTCAACAACGACGGCGATTGGCTGGGGAGTCTGGAACGTTGCCATCAGCGTGCCCATCCTGTGAAGTTCTGCTCGCCGGGTTCGCGGCGCACCTTCCGTTGGGAAGGGCCACCGCTGTTCAGCGACTCGGCGACGGCCCGGACCAGCCATGAGTTTACTGACAGGCCGTCTTTGCCCGCCGCGTCCTCAACCTGCTGCTTGAGGTGATCGGGTAGTCGGAGCGTCGTCCGCGTTGTGCTGGCTCCGTCGAGGTCTTCGGGTGCGATGGGCTGCCGTTCGTTGACTGTCTCAAAGTCTCCGCTCTGCGGGTTGCTGACAACGAATTCAGGGTCGCGGCCGCGGAGCCTGACCTCTACGGAACCCGGCGCGAGTTCCAGCGTGATCTCGCTTGCGGCATCCGAGAGGGCCTCCAGGAGGACCAGTCGCACAGTGGATTCGACGGCGGCGGTGAGGCGTTCGCTGAGTGCGCGCGCTTCGGGCCCACCGGCCTCGGCGGCGGTGTTCAGCTGATGATGGACTGCGGTCACGTACTGGTTGAGCTGCATGACATCATTCTGACGCCAAAGTGGTGTCATTTCAAGAGCTTATTGAACTCTGATGGTGTCGTCCTTGGTACTCCCGCTTGACGGGGACCATGTCCGCCGGGCAGGCTGGAGCGATGAAGTCTTGAGCGCAGCCCTGTCTGCGGCTGCATCCCCAGTACCCACACGGCTTTCTGCCATCCACTGCGGACTTGCGAGGACACCTCTTGACTGACCACCTTCACCTTTCCGGCGTTTCCCACGGCTACGGGGACCGCGAACTCCTGCACAATGTCGACCTCGTCATCCACCATGGCGAACACGTGGCAATCGTCGGCGAAAACGGCGCGGGTAAATCCACGCTGCTCCGGCTCATGGCTGGCGTCGAAACGCCCGACGACGGCACTGCGGGTCTGTCCGGGAACGCCGGCTACCGCGTCGGTTACCTGGCGCAAACCCATGGGCTCTCCGAGTCGTTGACAGTGGGGGACGCCATCGACTCCTCCCTGGCATCCCTGCGTTCCTTGGAAGCGCGAATCCTGGACCTCGAATCAGGCCTGGCGGATGCCGACACCGAGGAACTCGAGCTCTACGGCAGCCTGCAAACGGAGTACCAACTCCGCGAGGGCTACGCTGCCGAATCCCGGGTGGAAGCGGCGCTGGACAAATTGGGGCTGGGAGGCTTGGACCGGCGTCGAACGCTTGGATCCTTGTCCGGCGGCGAGCAGGAGCGTGTAGCGCTGGCCTGCCTGCTGGCCGATCCAGCCGAAGCGCTGCTCCTGGACGAGCCCACCAACCACCTTGACGCGAACGGTACCGCCTGGCTTGAGTCCCGATTGGCTGCCCATCGCGGCACGGTAGTGGTGGTCTCGCACGACCGTGTCCTGCTGCGTAAGGTAGCCGCCACCATCATCGAAGTGGACGCCGACCGTCGGTCCGTGAACCGCTACGGGAACGGCTACGAAGGCTACCTCCGCGAGAAAGCAGCCGAGCGTGCCCGTTGGGTCCAGGAGTACGACGAATGGCTCGACGCCATGGCTGCCGAACGCCTCCAGGCCGCCACGGTGGCCGACCGCATGGGCTACGGACGCAAGCGCGACAACGACAAGATGGCTTTCGGGTTCAAGGCCGGAACATGGCAGAGTGCGGCATCCAGCAAAGTCCGCAACGCCCAGGAGCGGCTTCGCAGGCTCGAAGAAAACCCCGTTGACCGGCCACCCGTGCCACTGAAGCTGGCGGCGCCGCTGGGTTCCGTGGCTGAAACGGACTCCGAACCCGCGCTGGAAGCCCACGGAGTCAGCGTGCCGGGACGGCTCCACACCACCGACCTCAAGGTGGAAACCGGACAAAAGGTGCTCATTACGGGCCCCAATGGCGCCGGCAAATCCACCCTGTTGTCTGTGCTGACGGGCAACCTGGAACCCGCGGCTGGATCCGTGACCATCAAGGGCAAAGTGGGCTACCTGCAGCAGGAACTCGACGTGCCCGCGCGGCCGGGGCTCCGGCTGCTCCCCGCGTTCGCTGCGGGATTGGGCGGAAACATTGATGACCATGCCGAGGGGTTGCTCCACCTGGGGCTCTTCCGGCCTGCTGAATTCCACGTCCCCGTGGGTGGCCTCTCCGCAGGTCAGCAACGCCGGCTCGCCCTGGCCCGGCTCCTGTTGGGCGGCTGCGAAACCATGATCGTGGACGAACCCACCAACCATCTGGCACCCGTGCTGGTGGAACAGTTGGAGGCCGCGCTGGCGTCGTTTGCCGGGACGCTGGTGATCGTGAGCCACGACCGTGCCTTGGGGGAGTGGTTCGATCGGTGTGCTTCCAGTCCTGGCCGGGAGGCGTCTACGGGGACGTGGGTCCGGTACGGGATGCAGGACGGCAAATTGCTGTAATCCTCACGCGGTTTCAACGCCGGTGAGCTGTTCGCAAAGTGATCGTTACGCCTCGTGCTGTGGGCGGAAATACGGCGTCGCGCGTTCTGAAACAACGGCAGAGCACCATGGGAAGGGAACCGGCCGAAAGGACTTGTCCCGTGATCATCCAGAACCTCTTCCTGCAGGGCATTTACCACTTCGAGGGCACCGGGCTGGATAAACCGGTTCCCATCCATGCCGAGCTCTCGCACTTCGTCCCGGACGGCGTCGTCAACCAGACGCTGTACTTCCGCGGCGGCAACTCGAGCCCGGAACTGATCACCGTTGTCCTCATGCGGGACCGCATTCCCATGCGCTATTTCCCCATAGGCGCCAAGGGCGATGTCCACATCCCGCTGAGGGTAGTGGAGGACACCGATGGCGGGTCGGTGATCGAGCTGTTCCTGGTGGCGCCCGCGGGCGTTCGGGGATCAGTGGTGGTGGATCTCGGCATGGTGGAGCACTGATGAAGAAGCGGCTGGTGGTGATCGGCAACGGCATGGCCGGTGCCCGTGCCGTGGAGGAAGTCCTGGCCAGGGGTGGCGGTGACATCTTCGACATCACCATGTTCGGCGACGAACCTTATGGAAACTACAACCGGATCATGCTCAGCCATGTCCTCTCGGGCGAGGAAAGCGATGCGGACATCTTCCTCAACGCCCTCCCCTGGTACCAGGCGAACAACATCACTCTCCATGCCGGGGTCCTGGTGGACCGCATCGATAAGTTCAGCCGGCACGTTTTCGCCGCCGACGGCCGCGTGGTCCAGTACGACCAACTGATTATCGCCACCGGCAGCCGCTCCTTCCTGCCACCTATGGACGGGCTCCATACGCCCAGCGGAACGGTCCGGCATGGCGTCTTCACCTTCAGGACCATGGACGATACCCGGAAGATGATCGAGTTCGCCCAGCACGAGCACCACCGGCGGGCAGTGGTGATTGGCGGCGGATTGCTCGGGCTGGAGGCGGCCCGGGGGTTGCAGGCCTACGGCCTGGACGTTGATGTGGTCCACTCGGGCGGGCACCTGATGAGCGCCCAAATGGGGCCCGACGGCGGTGCAATACTGCGGCGGAGCGTGGAGGCGCTGGGCATCAAAGTGCACACCGGAAGCCGGACCACGGCGATCCTGGGTTCGGACAGCATCACCGGGGTGGGCCTGCGCGACCAACCAGATCTCGAGTGCGACATGGTGGTGGTCACCGCAGGCATCCGGCCCAACGTGGGTGTCGCCGTCGTGAGTGGTTTGGCAGTGGAACGCGGCATCGTGGTCGACGACCACCTCCGGGTGATGGACGAAGAGGAAATCTACGCAGTAGGGGAGTGCGTCCAGCACCGCGGGCAGGTGTACGGACTGGTGGCACCCTTGTGGGAGCAGGCCGCCGTACTGGCCGATCACGTCACCGGAGTGGACCGCAACTCGATGTATCTGGGCTCCCGGACTGCCACCAAACTGAAAGTGGCCGGTGTCGACGTCGCTTCCATGGGACTTCATGGCCCCGAACGGGATACCGATGAGCACATCGTTTTCTCGGAACCCGGCCGCGGAGTGTTCAAGTCGATCGTGATCCGGGACAACAAGATGGTGGGCGCCACCCTGCTGGGCGACAGCCGCAAGGTGGCCTACCTGACCCAGGCTTTCGACCAGGGTTTGCCCCTTCCTGAGGAGCGGCTCTCGCTGATGTTCGACCTCGGCTCACCGGGGGAGGAGGAGAGCGTTGCTGAGCTGGCGGACAACGCCCAGGTCTGCAACTGCAACGGCGTTTCCAAAGGGGCACTGGTGTCCGCCGTTCGTGGCGGGTGCGCTTCGGTGTCCGCTGCCATGGACGCAACCCGTGCAGGCAAGGGCTGTGGGTCGTGCAAGCCCATGGTCACCCAAGTGGTGGAATGGGCGGCTGGTGGTGCCGTGGAGGAAGACCCGGCAGCTAGCTACTACGTTCCCGGAATTCCGCTGGACAAGGGTTCCTTGATGGCCGAGATCCGTTCGCGCGGCCTCCGTTCAGTTTCGGAAGTCTTTGCCGCCCTGGCGCCGGGCAGCGCCGAGGACGCCAAATCCAAGATGGGGCTGGCATCGCTGATGAAGATGATGTTGGCAGGAGACTACGTTGATGAACGCGACGCCCGGTTTATCAACGACCGCGTACACGCCAACATCCAGCGTGATGGCACGTTCTCCGTGGTGCCCCAGATGAAGGGTGGGGTGACCTCGGTCCAGCAACTCCGAAGGATCGCCGACGTCGCAGAGAAGCACAACATTCCCATGATTAAGCTGACCGGCGGGCAGCGGATCGACCTGCTGGGAGTGCCCAAGGAGGAGCTTCCACAGGTGTGGGCGGATCTGGACATGCCGTCCGGGTATGCCTATGGCAAGAGTTTCCGCACGGTCAAGACGTGTGTGGGGAAGGACTACTGCCGGTTCGGGACGGGGGATTCAACCGGACTGGGCATTGGTCTGGAGTCGCGTTTCCAAGGAATCGAAGCGCCGGCCAAGCTGAAGCTCGCGGTCTCCGGCTGCCCACGCAACTGTGCCGAGTCCTTGGTCAAGGACGTGGGTGTGGTGGCGGTGGAAGGTGGCCGCTGGGAAATCTACATCGGGGGAGCGGCGGGTGCCCACATCCGCAAGGGGGACCTCCTGGTCACGGTGGATACGCCCGAGGAAGTCACTCTCCTTGCAGGCCGCTTCATGCAGTACTACCGGGAGAACGCCCATTGGTTGGAACGGACGTACTCCTTTGTGCCTCGGGTGGGGATTGAGCGGATCCGCAGCGTCATTCTTGACGATTCCGAAGGGATCGCCGCCCGCCTGGATGCAGCGATGCAGGCCTCGGTGGACAGCTACGTGGACCCTTGGAGCGAACGCGATGATCCCCTGACGCCCGGCCAGTTCCGCACCTCCCTGCCTTTGACAGTTCTGCCGCAGGTGCCGGTCCGATGAAGATTCCGCTGGTCCTGGGACCTCTTGACCAAATTCCCTTCGGTGAAGGCCGGGCCTTTGGCGTCGACGGCGAGCAGGTGGCAGTGTTCCGGCTCAGGGACGGAAGCCTGCGCGCCGTTTCGGGTGTCTGCCCGCACAAAGGCGGCCCCATTGCAGACGGAACCATCGACCAGCACGTGGTGATGTGCCCATTGCACCAGCACGCCTTCGAACTCCAAACCGGCTGCTCCACCACGGGCGCCAAACCCCTTCAAACCTACAAAGTCTTCGCAGATGAGGCCGGGAATATTGTTCTGGAGGCCGGCTGAGCGGCGATGGTTTGAGGTGCAGCGGGGGACCTTTTCCACAGCCCCTTGTTGCCTGCGTCACGGGCATTCGGGTTAATCCCGTAAGATAGACGGGTTGCGCGAAGCTTCGGCGTTCTGCGTTCTTTGTCACACTTCGGGTCCTCAAAGGAGGAAAAGCTCGAATTTTGTGTGCCAAAGACGCCTGTGTTCCGGCATGGGCGTGACACCTACAGCAAGACCCCAACCCACAAGGAACAGCTGTGCCGCAAAGTACTCCCACAGATCTCCAGAGCTCCAAGGCGTCATCCGCAGCCGCGGGCTCAACCCTCAGCGCTGAGGGATACCAGAAGACCCTGAGTCGCCGCCACGTCACCATGATCGCCATGGGCGGCGCCATCGGCGTCGGCCTCTTCATGGGTGCCGGCGGCCGCCTGGCCTCCACCGGCCCGGCCCTGATCTTCTCCTACGCCATTGCCGGCGTCATCGCTTACCTGCTGATGCGCGCGCTCGGTGAACTCATCATGTACCGCCAGACGTCCGGCTCCTTCGTGAGCTACGCCGGCGAAATGTTCGGCAAGAAGGGCGCCTTCCTTTCCGGCTGGATGTATTTCATCAACTGGGCCATGACAGGTATCGCCGAACTGATCGCGATCGGCCTGTACTTCCAGTTCTTCTTCCCGAACGTGCCCATTGAACTGTCTGCCATCGCCGCGCTGGTGCTGCTGGTGGCCGTGAACCTGTTCAGCGTCAAGGCTTTCGGCGAATTCGAGTTTTGGGCTTCCTGCCTCAAGGTCGCGGCCATCGTGATCTTCCTGGCTGTTGGCACTTTCATGGTTGTCACCAACGCCAAGGTGGGCGACGGCAACGCGTCCGTTGCCAACCTCTTCCACGAAGACGGGGGCATGTTCCCCAAGGGCGGCCTGGTGATGATCCTGGTCCTCAACGCCGTGATCTTCGCCTACAACGCCATCGAACTCGTCGGCATTACCGCTGGTGAGATGGAGAACCCCGAACGCGAAGTTCCCAAGGCGATCCGCGCCGTCGTCATCCGTATTGTGGTCTTCTACGTTGGTTCGGTGACGCTGCTGGCAATGCTGCTTCCGTCCGACCAGTACGTGGCCGGCACCTCGCCGTTCGTTACCGTTTTCGGCCAGATGGGCCTGGGCTGGATGGGCGACGTCATGAACATGATCGTCATCACCGCCGCACTGTCCTCCTGCAACTCGGGCCTGTACTCGATCGGCCGCATTTTCCGCACCATGGCCAACAACGGCCACGCTCCGCAGTGGCTCACCAAGATGTCCACCCGTCACGTGCCGTACGCCGCCATCCTGGCGATTGGTGGCGTCTACCTCGTGGGCATCCTCCTGAACATCTGGCTGGGTGGCTCGCACGCCTTCGACCTCGCACTGAACACCGCATCCATCGGCGTCATCTTCACGTGGGGTTCCATCTTCGCGAGCCAGATTGCCCTGCGGAAGAAGCGCGGCAACGTCTCCAGCCTGCCGATGCCCGGTTCGCCGTGGACCAGTTGGCTGGGCCTCATCGCGCTGCTGGCCATCACCGTGCTCATCGGATTCGACACGATGACGGACAAGGCAACCGGCGAGGTCTTCCTGCTGGGTCTATGGACGTTGGCCACCATCCCGTTCTTCGCCCTGGTCCTGTGGCTTGGGTGGCAGAAGGTCAAGAACAACGAGCCCAAGAGCGAGCTGTTCAGCTAAGACCCGTCTGGTCCTTGCGTTTCAAACGTACGACGGCGCGTGCCTCCTTCCGGGGGCACGCGCCGTTTTCGTGGTGGGCGTCGCGTTGTGGGTCCTAGCTGAGCTTCGGGATCAACACTGGGGTGCTCTTCTTGTAGGCCTCGTACCCCGCCTCGCCGCCCCAGGTCTTGTCGGCCTTCTTTTCCAGCAAGGGGATGCCGCTGACCTTGGTGAGCAGGAGGGCAACGAAGATCGGGGAGATCAGTGCAATCCACTGCCAGCCTTGGAGTACCGGGATGGCGATGATGGCCACCCCCGTCCACAGGAGGATCTCGCCGAAGTAGTTGGGGTGCCGGGACTTTGACCACAGTCCGGTGGAGATGAACTTTCCCTTGTTGGCCGGGTTGGCCTTGAACCGGCTCTTCTGCAGGTCGGCCACGATCTCGATGAGGAATCCTGCCGCCCACACCACGAATCCGAGGACGGCCAGCCAGTCCAAAGCCACCCGGTTGGTGCTGGTGATGGCCACCCATGCTGCTGCGGCAGTGAAGACCACCCAGAGTCCTTGCATGGTCCAGACGTTGAGGAAGCGGATGAATGATGGCTTGATCTCGTCGAAGCGGTCGTCCTTGCCGGACTTGTGGATCCGCCGGGACAGGAAGGTTCCCAGGCGGAGGGCCCACGCGGCAACCATGGCCGCAAGGAGCAGCGAACGGGCATCAATTCCGGGGGTGGCAAGCACCAAAAGGACGGTGATGGCTACATAGGTCAGTGAGCCAGTGAGATCGAAGTACTTCTCTGTCTGTGCTTTGAAGGACGGGATGAAGACAAGCCACTGAATGATGAACGCGGCGGCGACTGCGGCGGCGAAGACCGGAATCCCGGCCAGGCTTGCTCCGTTCTGGCTTCCAGCCACGGCGACGAGTCCGCCCAGCAGCACCACCACAGGAAGGGCAATGAGGCCCTTCCTCTCTGAATCCTTCACGACAGCGTTCCTTTCACGGCGGCTCGAGCGGCGGTTCCCCACAACGCCTTTTTCCTAGCCTGTTTTATGTTCAAACTAATTTGATTACTATATAACCATGCAAAATCATGAAAAGGCTACCGGAGAGTCGGCCCACCCGACCTCCCGGACCTTGCAGGGTCTGTTTGGCCTGGCCAATGAGACTGAACGCGAGGTAGCCCGGGCCCTCGGACTCAACCTCACTGACTACAGGGCGCTCACCGTACTGGCTGAGTCGGGACCCGTTACTGTGGGTGCCCTCGCCTCGGACTTGGGTGCTACAGCGGCCACCACAACTGCGCTGGTCAGCCGTTTGGAGTCGCACGGGTTCGTTGAGCGCCTGCGCAGCATCGAAGACCGGCGGCAAGTGCACGTCAACGTCACCAGTTCGGCATCCCTCCAGGTCAAGGACCTGCTGCAGCCGCTCCTGTCTGCTGCCACTGCGCACGTGGACGCGCTGCCTGCTGAACACCAAGCCGTCGTCGGGGACTTTCTCGACGCCGTCCTGGGCCTGATGCAGGAGCACCTGCAATCCCTGTCAGCTGGGGGTGCCCGTTGAGAGAGTTCACCTCCCCGCCGCTGGTTGACACGGCCAACCACCGCAACGCCACGGAGTTGCTCATGGAACGCGTCCGGACGAACCCCGGGCATATCGCTTTCGAAGTCCGTGCGACGGATGCGGCCATCACCGATCCGTGGCGGCAAGTCACCACGGAGCAGTTCGTGGACGAGGTCCGGGCACTGGCCAAGGGTTTCATCGCGGCGGGCATCCAGCCGGGGGAGTCCCTGGCCATCATGTCCCCCACCCGTTACGAGTGGGCACTGGCCGATATGGCGGCTTGGTTCGCCGGCGCCGTCGTGGTTCCGGTTTACGAAACCTCAGCGGCGCCGCAGGTGACGGCGATCCTGGCCGACGCCGACGTCAGGCTTGCCGTGGGCGGCACCGCGGAGCACGCCGCTTTGCTGGAGCAGGGTTTCAGCACCGCAAAAATCCAGCCCCTGGGGATCTGGACCATTGATGCCGTGCCCGGGGCGGATCTGGCAGATTTGGTGGCCCGCGGTGTCGGGATCCCGGACAGCACCGTTGAGGAGCGCCGCTTGCTGGCCGATCTCGACTCCGTTGCCACCATCGTGTACACCTCCGGCACCACGGCGGCGCCCAAAGGTGCGCTCATCACCCACGGCAACTTCGTGGGGCAGGTCCTGAACGTCGCCGGAGCCTACACGGAGGTGGTCCGAGAGGGTGGCAACACCATCATCTTCCTGCCCATGGCCCATGTCCTGGCACGCGGGCTGCAGCTGATCTGCCTGGCCAACGGCATGCGGATCGCCCACCTCTCCGATCCACGGGACGTGGTTCCTGCACTGGGCGCTTTGAAGCCAACGTTCCTGGTGGTGGTTCCGCGTGTGCTGCAGAAAATCCAGGCATCGGCCGCTGCCGCCGCAACGCAAAAGCGGCTGGGGCGCGTGTGGGCTTCGGCGCAAAGCACGGCAGTGGAGTGGGGCCGGTTTGCCGAAGCGCACGACGCCGACCAGACCGTCCGTGCCTCTGCCGGCCTCCGCATCCGGCGGGCCCTGTTCGACCGCCTTTTTTACGCCCGGCTGCGGAAGTTGGTGGGCGGACGCCTCGATTACCTGCTGTCCGGCGCCGGGGCCCTCGACGCCGAACTGTCCCTGTTCTTCCGAGGACTGGGACTTCCCGTGATCGAAGGCTACGGCCTCACGGAAACTACCGCCCCGTTGACGGGGAACCTGCCCGGGGCCATTAACTCGGGGTCCGTGGGCGTTCCCATGCCCGGCACCACCGTGCGTCTCTCGGACCAAGGTGAAGTCCTGGCCCGCGGTGTGGGCGTCTTTGCAGGCTACCGCCGGCAGGCGGACAACGCCGAAGCGTTCGTCGACGGCTATTTCCGGACCGGGGACCTCGGCGAGCTGGACCATCTGGGCCGGCTCACCTTGAAGGGGCGGATCAAGGACGTCATTGTCACCGCCGGCGGGAAGACCATCTCCCCGGCCATTTGGGAAGGCTACGTTGAAGGCGACCCCCTGGTTGCCCACGCCGTGATGGTGGGGGAGGGCAAGCCGTATCTCGGTGGGCTGGTGCTGCTGGACCCCGAAACCTTGGCTGCGTGGGCCGAGCGCGAGGGCATTGCAGATCTGAAGGGCCTCCGGATCCCCGACGACGGCGGCGCAGTCCAAATCGACGACGTCCGGCTTCTGGCCGTCATTGGCAAGGCCGTCAGTGCTGCGAACGCGAAAATCGCACGCTCCGAGCAGGTGCGCCGGTTCGTCTTGCTGCTGACCGACCTGACGGAGGCCAATGGAATCGTGACACCCACCATGAAACTCAAGCGTGCGGCTTTCACCGAACGCGCACGGCACATCGTGGACAACCTCTACGCTGACACCCGGCGCCAGGGATGAGCCGCGGCATGAAGCGCTGGCTTCTGTCCTACGCGCTGGCAGCAGTGATTTTTGCCGTGATCGACGTCGTATGGATCCTCACCGTGGCGCAGCGGCAGTATGAAAGCCAGATCGGACACCTGATAGCGTCCAGTCCGCAGCCAGTGGGGGCGGTGCTGTTCTACGTAGTCTTTGTTGCCGGGGTTGTTCACTATGGCGTGCGGCCAGGGAAGGCGGACCTCACGCTGGGTCGGCGGGCCGCGGGAGGAGCGTTGTTTGGCTTCTTCACGTACTCGACCTGGGCGTTGACGGCGCTCGCCGTGCTCAAGGACTTCCCGCCGATGGTGGCGGTGACCGACATTGCCTGGGGTGTTGGTGTCTGCGCCGTGGTCACTTGGCTGACTGCCCTCATTGGGACTGTCAGGGGTCGGCACTAGGCTCGATGTATGGAACACACCACCACCCTGACGCAGCACATTAAGGCAGGCCCGGAGAAAGTCTGGGCCGTTATCTCGGATATCCCGGGCTCGGCCGGCACACTCTCCGGCATCGACTCCGTCCAGTTGCTCAGCGAGGGCCCGTACGGCGAAGGCACGCGATGGAAAGAAACCCGGACCATGATGGGCAAGCAGGAAACCGTCGAAATGTGGGTGTCCCAGGCCGACCCGCCGCGCAGCACTACTGTGAAGGCGCTTCAGGGCGGCGCTGATTACACCTCGCGCTTCACCCTGTCCGAGCGCGACGGCGGAACGGACCTTACGCTGACGTTCGGCGCCGAGGTCCTCAAGCCGTCATTCCTCAGCAAGGTGGGTATGGCCCTCTTCGGGAAGATCGGCATGAGCATGACGCGCAAGGCACTCGCCAAGGACTTGACGGAGATCGCAGCAAAGGCGGAATCCCTCTGATGGCGGCTGCGAAGGTTGCGGCCCCTAAGATTTCACCGGTCCGTTTGGAAGAACTGCGCGACGACGACGCTCCGGACTTCCAGCGTGGCGAACGGTACGACGGCGTCAGGTGGACCAAGGTTTCCGCTGACGGGGAGGAGCTGAGCGGCTCCGACTTCATCGAATGCGAGTTGAACGGTGTCTCCTTCAACGAGGCGCAGTTGCGGGGCGCCACGTTCCGGGAGTGCATTCTGGCCGAGCCGTATGCGCCGGTCTTCACTGCCGCGCGAAGTTCCTGGCAGGACGTGGAAATCAGCAACCCCCGGTGGGGCTCAGCTGAACTTTATGAGGGAAACTGGCGCTCCGTCCGGATCGATGGCGGCAAGCTGGACTATGTGAACCTGCGAGGCTCCAAGCTCATGGACCTCCAGATCTCCGACTGCATCATCAACGAGCTCGATCTCGGTGGTTGCGCCGGGACCAGGATCGCTTTGAAGAACTGCACCATTGGCACCTTGGACGTTACTGGGGCCAAGCTCAAGGACGTTGATCTGCGGACGTCCGAGTTCCGGGGGATCAATGGATTGGCGGGGTTGGCGGGGGTTGTTATCGACGACTACCAACTCAGCCTGATGGCACCTTTGTTGGCGGGCCATCTGGGGATCCGGGTGGTGTGATGCGGCGGGCGGGCCGGCTTAACGGAGAGCTTCTCCTGTTGACCGGCCCGCCGGGCCGTGTAATCTTTATAGAACGAACGGTCGGTATATTATTCCCGGACCGGTCCCTTTCACTTCGCGAAGGATGTTCTCATGGTCGAGGCTTTTCTTGTTGGCGGCGCACGTACGCCTGTAGGTCGCTACGGTGGGGCGCTGTCCTCCGTCCGTCCGGACGATCTCGCAGCGTTGGTGGTCCGGGAAGCGGTGGCGCGTGCCGGCGTCGACCCTGACTCCATTGACGAGGTGATCCTCGGCAACGCCAACGGCGCAGGCGAGGAGAACCGCAACGTGGCCCGTATGGCCACCATTCTGGCGGGACTTCCCCTCCACATCCCTGGCATCACGGTGAACCGCCTGTGCGCCTCCGGTCTCAGCGCGATCATCATGGCCAGCCACATGATCAAGTCCGGTGCTGCGGACATCGTGGTAGCCGGCGGCGTTGAGTCCATGAGCCGAGCGCCATGGGTCCAGGAGAAGCCGGCCACAGCATTCGCCAAGCCGGGACAGATCTTCGACACGTCCATCGGCTGGCGCTTTGCCAACCCGCTCTTCACCAAGGGTGAGCTCTCCCGTGACGGCAAGATGACGTACTCCATGCCGGAGACGGCCGAGGAAGTGGGCCGGGTGGACAACATCTCCCGTGAGGACGCTGACGCCTTCGCCGTCCGCTCGCACGAGCGCGCGCTGGCCGCCATTGCCGGCGGCCGCTTTAAGGACGAGATTGTTCCGGTCACGGTCACGACGCGTAAGTCCGAGACAGTGGTGGACACCGATGAAGGTCCCCGTGAAGGCACCACCATGGACGTCCTGGCCAAGCTGCGGCCTGTGGTCCCTGGCGGATCCGTGGTCACGGCAGGCAACTCTTCCACCCTGAACGATGGTGCATCGGCCATCATCGTCGCGTCAGAGGCAGCCATCAAGAAGTTCGGCCTTATCCCACGCGCCCGCATCGTCGACGGAGCTTCAGCCGGTTGCGAGCCGGAAATCATGGGCATTGGTCCTGTTCCGGCTACTCAGAAAATCCTTGCGCGTACGGGCCTCAGCGCGGATCAGCTCGGCGCCGTGGAACTGAACGAAGCATTCGCCACGCAGTCACTCGCGAGTATGCGTCGCCTCGGGTTGAACCCTGACATCGTGAACAACGACGGCGGCGCCATCAGCTTGGGGCACCCGCTCGGTTCCAGCGGCTCACGTATCGCCATCACGCTGTTGGGCCGGATGGAGCGCGAACTCGCCTCCGGGACTGGACCGAAGCTCGGGTTGGCGACGATGTGCATCGGCGTCGGACAAGGCACCGCGATGCTGCTGGAAGGCGTGTAATGGCACTGAACCCGAAAGACTTCAGCACGCTGCTCATCGAGGAACGCGAAGACCGCCTCACCGTTCTCCTGAACCGCCCCGAGGTCCGCAATGCGATTGACCAGAAAATGGTGGACGAGCTCCACCTGGCCTGCGCTGAACTGGAGCGGAGCCCCAAGGTACTGATCATCGCCGGAACCGAGGGCGTGTTTGCCTCCGGTGCCGATATTGGCCAGTTGCGGGAACGCCGTCGGGATGACGCCTTACAGGGGATCAACTCCACCATCTTTGTCCGGATCGCCAGGCTTCCCATGCCCGTCATCGCGGCCTTGGACGGATATTGCCTGGGTGGGGGCGCTGAACTCGCCTACGCGGCGGACTTCCGCATCGGAACTCCGAGCGTCAGGATTGGAAACCCGGAAACCGGCCTGGGAATCCTGGCCGCGGCCGGTGCCAGCTGGCGACTGAAGGAGCTTGTCGGCGAGCCGAAGGCCAAGGAGATTCTCTTGGCCGGCGCTGTGCTGCGGGCTGAGGAAGCACTGCGGATCAGCCTCATCACGGAAATCCATGAGGCCCCGGAATTGATGGATGCCGCCCACAAGCTGGCGGACCGGATCGGACGTCAGGACCCCTTGGCGGTCCGCATTACCAAGTCGGTGTTCCACGCCCCGGCTGAAGCCCACCCGCTGATTGATACCCTCGCCCAGGGAATCCTCTTTGAATCCCAGGCCAAGTTTGATCGCATGCAGGCCTTCCTCGATAAGAAATCGGCAAAAGCCCAGCAAGACACTGAAGCGCCCACGCAAGACAGGACCCAGAAATGACAGCAGTTCCCGCCATCCCGCACGTCGTCGGAGTCTTGGGCGGTGGCCGGATGGGTGCCGGCATCGCGCACGCTTTCCTCACCAAGGGTGCCACCGTGATCGTGGTGGAGCGTGATCACGAGGCGGCTGCCGGAGCGCAAGGCCGCGTGGCCGAGGCGGTTGCCAAGTCTGCAGCCCGTGGAACCTTGAGCGAGGCCCCCGAAGCAGCAATGGCCCGCTTCAGCACCTCCACGGATTACGAGTCGTTCATCCACTGTGGCCTTGTGGTGGAAGCCGTGCCTGAGGACTACCAACTCAAAGTCACCGCTCTGAAAGCCGTTGAAGAGCACCTTTCAGCGGATGCTTTCCTGGCATCCAACACCTCTTCCTTGTCAGTCACCGGACTCGCCAACGAACTCCGCCGGCCCGCCAACTTCGTTGGCCTGCACTTCTTCAACCCGGTGCCCGCCTCTACCCTCATTGAGGTGGTGCTGGCCAAGGAAACGTCTCCCGAACTCGCTCTTGCGGCGAAAAGCTGGACCGAGGCACTTGGCAAGACCGCCGTCGTCGTTAATGACGCGCCCGGGTTCGCATCCTCCCGCCTGGGTGTGGCGATTGCCTTGGAGGCCATGCGCATGGTGGAAGAGGGCGTCGCGTCCGCGGAGGACATTGATGCCGCCATGGTCCTGGGCTACAAGCACCCCACAGGTCCGCTGAAGACCACCGACATTGTGGGCCTGGACGTCCGGCTTGGCATTGCGGAGTACCTGCACTCCACGCTCGGCGACCGTTTCGCTCCGCCGCAGATCCTCCGGGACAAAGTGGCCCGTGGCGAGCTCGGACGCAAGACAGGGAAGGGCTTCTTCGACTGGAACGACTGACGCCCGCAGGCGGTTAGGCTAACCGGGTGACTTCAATCGAACCCATCACCCTGACCGGAAAATTCGTGACGCTTGAACCGCTGAGCCCGGAGCACCACGATGGGCTGGTGGACGCAGCCCGCGACGGCGAACTGTGGAAGCTCTGGTACACCTCAGTCCCGACGCCGGAGGGCATGGCCGCCGAGATCGACCGGCGCCTGGACCTGCAAGCCAAAGGTTCCATGCTGCCGTTTGCCACGCGGTCCACGGCGACGGGCAAGCTCATCGGCATGACGACGTACATGAATATCGACGCCGTAACGCCGCGCGTGGAGATCGGTTCGACGTGGAATGCTGCTTCGGCGCATGGCACGGGAACCAACCCGGATTCCAAGCTGTTGCTCCTTCGGCACGCCTTCGAAACACTGGGTTGCCCGGCCGTGGAATTCCGCACACACTGGTTGAACCAACAGTCCCGTGACGCGATTGCCCGGCTCGGAGCGAAGCAGGACGGCGTGCTCCGGAACCACTCGCGCAGCGCCGACGGTGCGCTCCGCGACACTGTGGTGTTCTCCATCCTTGACCACGAATGGCCCGCGGTGCGCAACGGCCTCGAGTTCAGGCTGTCGAAATACGCCGCCGAGGGGTGAGCTCTCGGCATTAAGCGCGCGTGATAATCCCGAGAGCCAACCCCTCAGCGAACACTCACATCCAGGCCGTCCAATGTGCTTAGCTGGCTCCTATGGATGGGACAACCTCAGCTCACCACGCTGTTCGGTGGGATGGCGCCGTCAACGCCTGGCACGTTGCCGGAGACGTGTACCGGATGGGTCGGCACGAATGGCTCACCGGGACCGGTTGGCAGCAGATGTACGACGACGGCGTCCGCACCGTGATCGATCTCCGTGCCTCCCGCGAACGTCGCCAACGCGATACCGATCCCAAGGTGCCGGACCACGTGAAGGCCCGTATCGACGTCGTCCATTGCCCAACAGAGGATCCTGACCATAGCGACTTCAGTGAACTGTTCGGCCCCTATCTGAAGGACCCTGCCCAGTACGGTGACTATTTGCAGCTTTTCGGGGAGAAAATTGCCGCGGTGTTCAAAGCCATCGCCGCGTCCCCGGGAAAGGTGGTTGTTCACTGCTCGGCGGGCAGGGACCGCAGTGGTGTGATCGCCCTGCTCCTCCAGCAGCTGGCGGACATCGACCAAGAGGAGATCGTGCGCGGCTACGAGCTCGCTGCCCGCGGGATCAACGAGCGACACCGCACACATGGGGCGCCTCACGCGCACGACCCGTACCTTTCCGGCGACGACCTTGAGGCAATGCTGGCGCAGCGTCGGGCGAGCCTTCGGGACTTCCTTGGTTCGATCGACGCGGTGACTTTCCTGACGACCAACGGCGTCACTGAGGTTCAGATCGCGGCGGTTCGGGCAAAGCTGGGCTCCGGGCTTCCGGGCGCTGCTAACATGCAGGATTGATCACACTTCCCGAACGGAATGGACCAGCCATGAATGCCGGTGCCCGCGTCACCATCGTGACCCGTACCAAGAACCGCCCAATCTTCCTGGCACGGGCCCTGGACGACATTTTCGCCCAGACTTTCCGGGACTTCGAGGTGGTGATCGTGAACGACGGCGGCGACCCGGCCGACGTCGATCGCCTCACCTCCCAGCGGCCTGAAGCCGAGCGGGAACGCATCATCACGCTCCACCATGCCGAATCCGTAGGGATGGAGGCCGCCTCCAACGCGGGCATCAAAGCCGGCTCAGGAGACTTCATCGTGATCCACGACGACGATGATTTTTGGGCGCCGAACTTCCTGGAGAGCACGGTCGCCTACCTGGATGATCCTGCCCACGGAGCCGAGAGCGGCGTCATGGTCCGCACCGAGATCGTCATCGAAGAGCTCGTGGCAGACCGGATTGAGCCGATCCGCCGCGAGATCTTTTGGGCGGACATGCAGCAAATCACCCTTGCCGACATGCTGAAGATCAACCGGGCTGTCCCCATTTCCTTCCTGTACCGTCGCAGCCTCCACGACGCCGTGGGGTACTACAACGAAGACCTCCCTGTGGTGGGCGACTGGGAGTTCCACCTGCGGGTCCTCAGCCACTCGCGCGTTGGATTCCTCGACGGTGAACCCCTCGCGTTCTGGTCCCAGCGGCCTGAGTCCGAGGGGCATGACGGGAACAGTATCTTCGCCAAAGCCGCCGAGCACGCCCGCTACGATGCGTTGGTCCGCGATGAGCACCTTCGAGAGGGTGTTGCCCAGGGCGGGCTCGGCACCATGCTCTACCTGACGCAAGTCTTGGCCGAGCAGGAGGAGCTGATCCGTGCCCAGCAGCGTCGCCTCGACGAAGCCGCCGCCAAGCTCGACCACGTGCTGGAGCGGCTCGACGCCCTGAACCAGACCATCGTCGTCCGGACCAGCGTAGGGGAGTTCCTCAAAAAGCCGCTCCTGTTGGTGAAGAAGCTCGGGGGCAAGGGCTAAAGCAGCCCGAAGCCTTCTCTCACTTCACATATATCCGGCGTTTCGAATAACCGTTTTCATGCACTAGGATCGCGACGGGTCGCCAACCCAGCGACCCCTTCATTCGCATGAAAATCGGGGGACCCATGAGGGGTATTTCTCGCGGCCGTTTTCGGCTCGCTCTCACACTGTTAGCAGCACTTATTCTGGGCGCATTGCCCGCTGGGTTTGCGTCCCCGGCGTTTGCAGCGGCCACGGGAAGTATTTCCGGAACGGTCACGGTGCCCGAGGGCTTTGACGTAACGAAAATTACGGTGCAAACACTTAGCCCGTCGTACAGCTATGCCCAAGTCCAAGCCAACGGCACCTTCACTCTCACCGGGCTCGAAGCCGGGCAGTACAAAGTCAGCTTTAGTACCTTTGCCGCGCCCGAACTCACCTCCACTTGGTATGGAGGTCGTAAGGAAAGCCAAGCGACCGTCATTCCCGTTGCGGCCGGTGCAGTGGTGACCGGGATCAACCAGACCCTGACCATCGGCGGCAAGATCTCAGGAAAGGTCACCGTACCTGCCGGCGTGGACGTGACCAAGGTCAGCGTTAACGCAAATGCCGGATTGCCCGCCAATCCAGCAGCAGACGGCACATACACAGTCATCGGGTTGCCTACCGGCACACATGAAGTGGGCTTCAGCTACTCTCCTGAGCCCTCGCCCGTTTTGCGCACGTCGTATTCGACGTCTCCGGGCGGCGCAGCGACACCGGTGAACGTTACAGAGGGTGCCACCACCAGCGGCATCGATCAAACGCTGAAACCGGCCGCAATGATCTCTGGAAAGCTCTCGGTTCCGGCTGGTGCTGCTGCCTACAACGGCCAGGTCATGGTGGAGGCCGGCCCGGACTTTGCCCTGAACGATTTCGCAGGATCAGCGTTCCTCAGCTCGGATAACTTGGGTAACTTCACGATTGGTGGTCTCAAGGCTGGCACGTACAAGCTCCATTACCGCGCTTTTAACGACACGTGGGCCAACATGTGGCACAAGGGGGTTGCTGACCCTGCCAAGTCGCCCTGGATCACCGTGACCGACGGCCAAAAGCTCACTGGAATCCACGACTCCGCTGTTGCAGCTGCCACTATCTCTGGTTCCGTCGCCGGGGCACCCGCGCCGGGCCCGTCGATGAGTGGCCCGGGGATGGGCATCACAGCGGTGACTGCGGACGGTACGGTGGCTTCTTCCACAGTCATGGAAACGTCGCAGACCACCTACTCCCTCAAGAACCTGCTGCCCGGTTCCTACAAGGTCGGGTTCAACCGCACCAAGGGGTACTGGACCACCTACGAGGGCCAGCTGTACAAGGACCTCCCGGAATCCGGGGGTGCCGCCAATGCCACGCCAGTGACGGTTGCTGCCGGGCAGACCGCTGAGAACATCAATGCAACCGTTCGCGTGGGCGGAACGCTGACGGGCAAGGTCCTCGGCGCCAACGGCGCTCCTTTGAGCGAGGTGCCGATCCGTGTCTACACCAAGGATGGGTCCTTCACTACTCGTCCGGGAAGGACAGCGGCTGACGGAACTTTTAAGGTTACCGGCCTGACCACGGGGTTCTACTTCGTAGTAGCTGAGCCTGAAGGCCTGGGTCCGATTTTCTCGGGGGATGTTCTTGCTGAGGCCAATGCCAGGTCGGTTGCGACCGCGGTGGGCAAGAACACGGATATTGGGACGTTGAGTTATGCCACGGCTACTCAAGGTACTCGTGGCTTTGATGACGTTCCGTTGGGGGCGCAGTTCCAGGATGAGATCCAGTGGTTGGCGGATAAGGGTATTTCCACGGGTTGGGAGGCGAATGGGTCCCGGACGTATCAGCCGTTGTCTCCGGTGAACCGTGATGCGATGGCTGCGTTCATGTACCGGTTGGCTGACAAGCCTGCTTTCACGGCTCCTGCGGTGACTCCGTTCAAGGATCTTCCTGTTGGTACGCAGTTCTATAAGGAGATCACCTGGCTTGCCGATAAGGGGATCTCGACGGGGTGGGTCGAGGCTGACAAGTCCACGACGTATCGTCCGTTGCAGGCGGTGAACCGTGATGCGATGGCGGCGTTCATGTACCGGCTGGCGGGGGAGCCTGAGTTCACGGCGCCGAAGGTTTCGCCGTTTGTTGATGTTCCGGTGGGTGCGCAGTTCTACAAGGAGATCACCTGGCTTGCGGCTCAGGGGATTTCCACGGGCTGGGCCGAGGCGGGAAACACTAAGTCGTTCCGTCCGTTGCAGCCGGTGAACCGTGACGCGATGGCAGCTTTCATGTTCCGCTACAACACCAAATTCGGCGCCAACTAGCCGCCTAGCTCGACTTATCAACCAGAAGGGGTTGGTTCCAGATCAGTGGAGCCAACCCCTTTTTTGTCCGAACCCGTTCGCTGCTTTGCTGCGTTTTCGAGTACCGCCGTACATGCACTAAGATCGCGTGGGGCCGCCATTGGAGCGGCCCTTTCGCTCGCATGGAACATGGGGGACCCGTGAGGGGTTTTTCGCGCGGCCGCTTTCGCGTCGCTCTCGCAGTATTGACAGCACTTTTCCTGGGCGCGTTGCCAGCCGGGATCGCATCCCCGGCCATCGCAGCACCCACCGGGAGTATTTCAGGCAAGGTCACGGTCCCTGCTGGTGTGGATGCGACCACGATCTCTGTTCAGGCCTGGTCCAACTCCGCCTTTGAACAAGCTAAGCCGAATGCCAGTGGACAGTTCTCCCTGACCGGCCTCGAACCCGGACAGTACGTAATCTACTTCAGGGAAAGTTCCGAACCTCGCAACGTGCTCGCCACCTATTACGGCGGGTATACGCAAGCGGAGGCCACCCGTGTCGACGTCGCTGCCGGAGCCGCCGTCGCCGGGATCAATCAAATCCTTTCTCCCGGCGGACGGATCAAGGGTAAAGTCACTGCTCCCGAAGGCACGGAATGGGGAGACATCGTTGTCACGGCTTCGGACGGGGACCACACTGCGTGGCAGATGATCAGGAGTGAGGACAAGTCGTTCGATCTCGGGCCGCTGATGCCCGGCGCTTACATCGTTTCGTTTTCCTCCCATGAGGGAAGATCTCCATTCCTCAAGACCAATTACCCCGGCGTTTCCGACCCCGCCCAAGCGACAAAGATCAAGGTTTCCGATGGGTCTGTAGTCACGGGAATCGATCAGGTCTTGAAGAAATCCGCAGTCATTTCGGGCTCCATTTCGGGAGGAAATTTCCACGGGTCGGTAGTAGCCCGACCCGCCAACGACTTGACGAAGGTGACAATCCAAACCGCCGTCAAGGCGGGTGCGTACACGATCGGTGGGCTCGAAGCAGGGGCGTACAAGCTCGAGTTCCAATCAGATAATTACGACCTCGTCTCCATGTGGCATGGCAGCGTGCCAACCTCGGCTTCATCGCCCAGTGTTACTGTGGCCGCAGCCCAGACTGTCAGTGGCATTGCGGACGCCCCCGTGAGGGCCGCCGCCATCTCTGGCTCCTTTCCTACCCTGGACGCCGGCAACAGCGTGCAGGTCCTTGCTGTGGATGGTTCCGTGATAAAACATGCCCAGTACTACTCGGGCAAGGAATATACGGTCAGTGGCCTCTTTCCGGGGGCATACAAGGTCCAGTTCAACCGAGAGGACTACGACACCTATCGAACGGCTCAAGAAGGGCAGTTCTATAACAATGTGCCTGAAAGCTCGGGGGTAGGAAGCGCCACGAATATCACCTTGGCGCCGGGGCAGTCAGCTTCGAACATCAATGCGACCAACCGTGTGGGTGGGACCCTTACGGGCAAGGTCGTGGGATCCAACGGTTCACCGTTGAGCGATGTGCCCATTCGCATTTACTCCAAGAACGCCGTGCTCACTGCCCGCCACGCAAGGACCGCGGGGGATGGCACGTTCAAGGTCACGGGTCTGAGCACGGGTTTGTACTTTGTGTCGGCTGACGCTGAGGGCCAGTCCGGTCCGATTTTCTCGGGGGATGTTCTTGCTGAGGCCAATGCCAGGTCGGTTGCGACCGCGGTGGGCAAGAACACGGATATTGGGACGTTGAGTTATGCCACGGCTACTCAAGGTACTCGTGGCTTTGATGACGTTCCGTTGGGGGCGCAGTTCCAGGATGAGATCCAGTGGTTGGCGGATAAGGGTATTTCCACGGGTTGGGAGGCGAATGGGTCCCGGACGTATCAACCGTTGTCTCCGGTGAACCGTGATGCGATGGCTGCGTTCATGTACCGGTTGGCTGACAAGCCTGCTTTCACGGCTCCTGCGGTGACTCCGTTCAAGGATCTTCCTGTTGGTACGCAGTTCTATAAGGAGATCACCTGGCTTGCCGATAAGGGGATCTCGACGGGGTGGGTCGAGGCTGACAAGTCCACGACGTATCGTCCGTTGCAGGCGGTGAACCGTGATGCGATGGCGGCGTTCATGTACCGGCTGGCGGGGGAGCCTGAGTTCACGGCACCGAAGGTTTCGCCGTTTGTTGATGTTCCGGTGGGTGCGCAGTTCTACAAGGAGATCACCTGGCTCGCGGCTCAGGGGATTTCCACGGGCTGGGCCGAGGCGGGAAACACTAAGTCGTTCCGTCCGTTGCAGCCGGTGAACCGTGACGCGATGGCAGCTTTCATGTTCCGCTACAACACCAAATTCGGCGCCAACTAGACTCGGCGTCCAAACAAGCGAAACGAAGGGTCGGCTCCCCACAAAGGGGCCGGCCCTTCGGCGTCCCTGGAAATTACTGCTGTACTCCTCCGGGCATTCATGTACCCTGTATATATTACCGAACGGCCGGTCAGTAATGTTGGCTCCAGTCAGCATTGACCGTGCCGATTTCACGTGCCTTGGAAGGACCCGTCGACGATGACCACTACCGCAGTCGCCCCGGAAACCACAGCCGTTGCAACCGTCCCCAGTTACGTTCAGGATGCCTGGTGGACCCCGGCGCCAGACGCCAAGAAGGTCCCGGTTCGCGATGCCAGCACCGGAGAAGTCCTGGCCAACGTGAGCACCGACGGACTGGACCTTGCCGCCGTCGTAAATTACGCCCGCACCACAGGCCAGGCCGAACTCGGGAAACTGACTTTCCATCAGCGCGCCCTCAAGCTCAAGGAGCTTGCCCAGTACCTCAACGGCCGGCGCCAGGAGCTCTATGAGTCCTCGTCGCAGAGCGGTGCCACCAAGATCGACAACATGATCGACATCGACGGCGGCATCGGTGTGCTGTTCACCTTCGGCTCCAAAGGACGCCGTGAACTGCCCAACTCGCAGGTTGTGGTGGACGGCCCCATGGAGGTGCTGTCCAAGGATGGCTCCTTCGCCGGCGAGCACATCTACACCCGCATTCCCGGCGTCGCGGTGCAGATCAACGCCTTCAACTTCCCCGTGTGGGGCATGTTGGAGAAGTTTGCTCCCGCATTCCTTGCCGGCGTTCCCACCATCGTGAAGCCAGCTACGCCCACTGGTTACGTGGCCGCCGCTGCGGTCAAGGCAATCGTTGAGTCCGGTATCCTTCCGGCCGGGTCCCTGCAGCTCATCTCCGGTTCGGCCCGGACCATCCTGGACGAGCTCGACTACCGCGACCTCGTGTCCTTCACGGGCTCGGCATCAACCGCCAACTCGCTGAAGAGCCACAGCAATGTTGTTCAGGGCGGCGTCCGCTTTACCTCTGAAACCGACTCCCTGAACGCCGCCATCCTCGGCCCTGACGCTGTTCCGGGCACGCCGGAGTTCGACGCCTTCGTCAAGGCAGTGGTCACCGAAATGACTGTCAAGGCGGGGCAGAAATGCACTGCCATCCGCCGCATCATCGTCCCGCAGGCGCTGACTGCCGAGGTCGCCGCCGCTGTTGGTGCGCGCATTAATGAGCGCGTCGTCGTCGGTGACCCCCGCGCAGAGGGCGTCACCATGGGCGCCCTGGCTTCGCTGGAGCAGCTCGCCGACGTCCGCGCTGCTGTGCAATCCATGCTCGACGCCGGTGGCGAGCTTGCGTACGGATCTCTCGATACGCCGTCGGTCACCTCGGTTGGGGGCACCGTGGGCGTCGTGGAGGACGGCGCGTTCATGTCTCCCGTGCTCCTAAGCTGGGCCGATGCTGAGACCGAAGAAGTCCACTCGCTGGAAGCATTCGGACCCGTATCGTCAGTCATTGGCTATACGGACCTTGCCGACGCCATTCGCCTGGCTGCCCGCGGATCCGGTTCCCTGGTAGCCTCCGTGTGCACCAACGATCCCGCAGTGGCCCGCGAGCTGGTCACCGGCATCGCAGCCCATCACGGACGCGTCCACATGCTCAACCGGGAAGACGCCCGCTCGTCGACCGGTCACGGCTCACCTGTCCCGCACCTGGTCCATGGTGGTCCCGGCCGCGCAGGTGGCGGCGAGGAACTGGGCGGCATCCGCTCCGTCCTGCACCACATGCAGCGCACCGCCATCCAGGGCTCCCCCAACATGCTCACTGCTGTTACCGGCCAGTGGCACACCGGAGCCGACCGCAACTTCACGGTGGAAACCGAGGGGGAGCACCCGTTCCGTAAGCACCTCTCAACCTTGCGCATCGGCGATGCCGTGCGTTCTGACCTCCGTGAGGTCAAGCTCGAGGACATCACTGCCTTTGCGAACTCCACGGGCGACACCTTCTATGCGCACACCAATCAGGAAGCCGCCGAAGCCAACCCCTTCTTCCCCGGCATCGTGGCCCACGGCTACCTGCTGTTGAGCTGGGCTGCCGGACTGTTTGTCGAGCCCGCACCGGGTCCCGTCCTGGCCAACTACGGCCTGGAGAACCTGCGCTTCATCACCCCTGTCGCAGCCGGTGACTCCATTCGTGTCACCTTGACGGCCAAGAAGATCACCCCGCGCGAGACTGATGAATACGGCGAAGTTGCCTGGGACGCCGTCCTGACCAACCAGAACGACGAAATCGTAGCCACCTACGACGTCCTGACGCTCGTGGAGAAGTAACCCTCTCTCACGCCTGTCGGGTTTGAGGGGTTCCCTCTCTCACCGTTCTTCGTAGGAATCGGGCATCCGCGCCAAAAAGGCTCGAATAAGCCGCTGAAAAGACGCCTATCTGAGGGCTGGGTCGGGGGTGGTGACAGCGGTCCGTTCGTTGGCTCCCTTGATCGCCCAGTAAACGAACGCGACGGCGAGGATTGCGCTGAGGTATTGGATCGGGCCGGCCAGGCCAGCCAATTCGGTGGGTGCGTAGGCGACGGTGAAGGTGGAGATGTCCCAGATTGCGTGCAGGGCCATGGCCCAGAGCAGGGTGCCGGTGGTGCGTCGCAGGATGTAGAACCCGGTTCCCAGCGCGAACGTCAGGACGACTTGGGTCAATGTTGGCGACAGTGCCTGTCCGGCGAAGAAGTTGACGGCGTGCATTAGCCCGAACATCAGGCTGGAGAGGAACCATACCCATCCTTCGCCGAGCTTTGAGCGCAGGGCGACGAGCACCAGGCCACGGGTGCTGAATTCCTCGGCGAAGCCGACCAGGACACCGAATGTGAGTAGCGCGAGGAGGAATCCGGCGTCGAACTTGGACCAATCGGTGCCGGCAAAATTCACGAGTGCGGCCAGCAGGAGCACTAGAGGGGCAATGATTGGCCATTTGTGGGGCGCGCGTTGGCGATCGCGCAGGGCTGGTTTCCACCAGCCAAGCCACCACGCGGTGGCGGCCAGTAGTATGCTCCCGATGCTGAGGGAGACCACGATGGCCCGCCATACGTTTGAGGCGCTGGCACTGAGCTCTGGATAGGGGATGCCGGAGAGTAGTTGGATGGCGGTCACGACCACCACGTAGCCGATCCAAATAGCGAGGCCGATCCAAACCTTGGGTGCTATCCGCATGGCGATTCCTTTCAGGTTGTTGGTTGGAGAACGGCGCCGCGTTTCTCCGGGGCTGGCGCGAACCGCAGGGTGGCGATACTGCCGTCCGGCCAGCGGGTCTTCACGTAGGCGAACACCATGGCGATGATCAACACGCGGGCGAGCATTCCGGGGATGCCGCCTTCGGGGCCGTAAGCGCCGCCGTTGAGAAGTTCGGGGCCGGTAGAGGCTGTTGAAAACCATCCGGGAACGATGTTGCCGCTGATCGGGAAGCCGAACAGCCCCTGGGTCATGTTCCAGCCGAGGTGAAGGCCGAACGGCAACCACACGCTGCGGGTTGCGAGGAACGCAACGGCGTAGATCACGCCGCCAAGGCCTGTGCCGAAGGCAGAGACCGCTGTGGCACCGTCGTTGCCCAAGTGGCCGGCCCCGAAGAGCGCTGCAGTCAGGAGCACAGCGATCCACCGACCGTGTGTCAGTCGCGAGAGCAGGATGGCCACGCCGCTGAGGAGAAGGACGCGGAAGAGGAACTCTTCCAGGGCCGCGGCCTGAATCAGCGGAACCAGCACTTCGCTGGCGAACGAGGACCAGGTGAGCGTTCCCGGCTGGACCGCGACTACACCCAGGAGGAGTTCGACGACGAAGACCAGCCCGATCGCAACGAACGTGATCGCAAGCCCAACGGCGATGTCGATCGGCAGCCATCGATTGAGGGTCAACCCCATGCTGCGCAGCACCGGTTTACGTTTGCGGGCGTAGTGGATGACTGCGAAGCCGCCCAGTCCCAAAGCGAGAAGATAGGTGAGGATGCTGAACGCCAGTGACGCGGTCATTGGTCAATCTCCACGGCGTCCTGCTTTCAGGGTGCGCGCCGTGCGGGAGGAATCCGACAAGGGTGGAACACGAACCCGATGGGCACAAAAATAGCAGCCGCCCGGTCGGTGTCAAGCACTTCGTACCCACAGTTCCCTAGGCGACCGTTGGCCACGGAGGTGGTCAGGCGGCTGTGTGGAGCCCGTCGAAGGCCATGGTGATGACGTCATCGGCGAGCTTCTCGGGGGACAGCGAGCCGCCCGGCTTGTACCACTCCACGATCGAGTTGATGGTGCCGAACAGCAGGCGCGTGACCGTGCGGGGATCGATGTCCTGGCGCAGCGAACCATCTTCCCGGGCCGCGGAAATCAGGGCAGCTACCTTGTGGTCGAAAGCGCGGCGGCGTTCCAGTGCGTCCCGCTCGATCTCCGTGTTGCCGCGTAGACGCAGCAGCAGGGTTACGAAGGGCAGCCGGTCCACCAGCACCGCGATGGTCTGCCGGAGCACGAACTCAAGCCGTGCGTCGGCGGGGCCGGTGCTGGCAGACGGCTCCTCCAGGATGGCCTCCAAACCGCCCAACGCGTGGTCAAGGGCGAGCTTCAGGAGATCGCCCTTGGACGGCACGTGGTGGTAGATGGCCGATTTTGAGATCCCGAGGTTCTCGGCCAGGATGCCCATGGACGTAGCGTCGTACCCGTGGCGGTTGAAGACGTCGACGGCGATGCGGAGCACCGACTGCTGGTCGTAACCGGGCCGTCCGCGCTTGGTGGTGGTCTCAGTAGGCATGCTGGCATTTTCTCACGATCTCTACGGGGCGGGCGTTCAGCCCTTCGGGCGCATGTCGTAGATCCGGCGAAGCTTCCCGTTGGAACGCTCCAGGGAACCTGGCTCCACAACGTCAACCACGCAAGATGACCCGACGTGAATCTTGATCTGCTCACGCAAGGTGTGTGCCGCCGTCGTGCCGGCCTCGGATGGAACGTTTTCCCGGCGCTCAATCTTGACCGTCAGCGAATCCATTCGCTTGCCTTCGGGGCGGGTGATCTCGAGCTGGAAGTGCGGGCTGAGCTCCGGGATCCGCAGGGCGATTTCCTCAATCTGCGACGGGAACAGGTTCACGCCGCGGAGGATGATCATGTCGTCGCTGCGGCCGGTGATGCGGCCCATGCGGCGGTGCGCGGGGCGGGCGGTGCCCGGAAGCAGGCGGGTGAGGTCTTTGGTTCGGTACCGGATGATTGGCAATGCTTCTTTGGTCAAGGACGTGAAGACGAGTTCGCCGGGTTCGCCGTCGCCCAGGACCGTGGAGTGGTCAAAGGGGTCGATGATTTCCGGGCGGAAGTGGTCTTCCCAGATGTGGCAACCGTCCTGTGTTTCCACGGCCTCGCCCGCGACGCCGGGCCCCATGACTTCGGAGAGTCCGTAGATGTCGGAGGCCTTGATGTTCATGGTGACTTCGAGCTCGTGGCGCATCTCTTCGGTCCACGGTTCCGCACCCAAAACGGCGTACTTCAGGGAAGTGGACGTGGGGTCGATGCCTTGGTGTTGCATGGCATCGGCGATGGTGAGCAGGTACGTTGGCGTTGCCAGGATGGCATCCGGCTTGAAGTCCTGGATGAGCTGGATCTGGCGTTCGGTCTGGCCGCCGGAGATGGGGATGACGGTGCAGCCGAGCGCTTCAGCGCCGGCGTGTGCGCCGAGTCCTCCGGTAAACAGGCCGTAACCGTAGGCGTTGTGGACCTTCATGCCGGGGCGGACGCCCGAGGCGCGGAAGGAGCGCGCAACGAGGGTTGCCCAGTTGGCGAGGTCGTTCTTGGTGTAGCCAACCACGGTGGGTCGGCCGGTGGTGCCGGAGCTTGCATGGATACGCGCCACCTGGTCCTGGGGGACAGCGAACATGCCGAAGGGGTACTCCAGTCGGAGGTCTTCCTTGGTGGTGTAGGGGAACTTGCCGAGGTCGCTGAGTTCCTTCAGATCCGAAGGGTGGACTCCGGTTTCGTCGAACTTGCGCTTGTACAGCGGGACGCGATCGTAGGCGTAGGCGACCGTGTGCTGGAGGCGGGTGAGCTGCAGTGCCTCAAGTTCGTCGCGGGAGATGGTTTCTTCACGGTCCAGCACAGGGGCACTGGCCTTGGCGGTGGTAGCGGCTGGTGCGGCCACGGTGTTCTGGGTCATCGGTTTCCTACTTCTTGGAGATGGTGCGGCTACGGCCACGGAACTCAGCAATGAGTTCGCCGGGCTCGGTGTCAGGGGCGGCGTTGTCGTCAGGGGTAGCGGCGTAGATCTGGATGTCGTACAGGCCGCTTCGGCCGGTGCTGGCGCGGCGGTTTGCGACGGCGGTGATCACCTGGCCCTGGAACGCCGGCTTGATGAAGTTAATGTCGACGCCGGACGCCACCGTGATGTTGGCGGCTTGCTTGGGCGTCGGGTTGGCCGGGTTGCAGGCCAGCGCGAAGGCTGTGTCACCGAAGGCGAAGATCATTCCGCCGTGGGCCATGCCGAATCCGTTGAGCATCTCCTGGCGGAGGTGCATCCGGATGGTGGCGTGGCCGTCGTCGAGCTTGAGGACCTCAATGCCCATCCATTCGGACGCGTAGTCGTTTGTCAGGATGTGGTGCGATGCACCGGAGAGGGTTGTTTCAACCATGCGTCATTGCCTCCAGCTTTATTTACCGAATGTTCATTAGGTAATCCCAGATCGCGTCACGTGTCAAGACTGGACCAGTATTCGCCTGCACCTAGTAGCCTCGAACACATGCCCGAAATTGAGCTTCCCATCATCACTGACCGACTCATCCTGCGGCGCTTCGAAGCTGAGGACCTCGAACGCTTCCACGGTTACCAATCACTTCCTGAAACCGCCCGGTTCCTGCTGCGCAACGAGCTGACCAGGACCAAGTCAATGGAAGTCCTGGGACGGTACGCGAACTTCGAATTCAACCAGGAAGGAGACTGGATCTGCCTTGCCATCGAGCGCAAGGACCAGCCTGGTTTGATGGGCGAAGTGGTCCTGAAATGGCTGGAGGGCACCGGACAGGGGGAGCTGGGCTGGATATTGCACCCCGAAGCTCGAGGACACGGGATTGCAACCGAGGCGGCAGAGGCTGTCATGAAGCTGGCCTTCGAGAAACTGGCGTTCCACCGGATCGATGCGAAGTTGGACGCGCTCAACGCTGGCTCGGCGGGCATCTGCAAGCGCCTGGGCATGCGGCTCGAAGCAACATTGGTGGACAACTGGCACTACAAGGGCCAATGGGCCACTGAAAACATCTACGCGATCCTGGACTCTGAGTGGCGCACGCGGCACCATCCGTGGACCCGGACCATCAGCTGACTGGCCAGCTCTTGTTGTGCTTCAACTGTTCGGTCAACTGCGCCTCAGGCAAGGGCCGGCTGAAGTAGTAACCCTGGCCACTGGTGCAACCGATGCTGAGGAGGTACTCGGCCTGATCGGCGGTTTCCACGCCCTCCCACACGGCGGCCAATCCACAGGCCCGGATCAGTTGCAGCACGGCCGCAAGAAGGGCCGGTTGCGCCGGGTCGCTGCCCAGGGCTGACAGCAGGGTCCGGTCCACTTTGACGGTGTCCACAGGGAGCTGGCGGAGGTAGCTGATGGAAGAATAACCGGTGCCGAAGTCGTCGATTTCCAGCCCCACGCCCAAGCGGCGCAGGCTGTTGAGTGTGTAGCGGTCCAGATCGTTGCCTTGAATGACCGCGCTCTCGGTCAGTTCCAGGACCAGGAGCGAGGGGTCCAGGTCCGCGGAGGCTAAAGCCTCCCGGACGTCCTCGATGAACTCGAGCCGTTGCAGGTCGGCCGCCGAAACGTTGATGCGCATGCTGAAGTCGTGGCTCGACGTGAGGGGGTCGGTGCGCCATTGCTTCAGCTGTTCGACGGCGGTGCGGAGCACCCAGCCGCCCAGGTCCGAGATCATCCCGGTTTCCTCGGCGATGGGAATGAACTCGTCCGGCATGATGAGGCCTCGGCTGGGATGGTTCCAGCGGACCAAGGCCTCCACGCCTTCGATTTCGCGGGTATCCAGCCTGATGATCGGCTGGTAGAAGAGCACCAACTGCGAACCGGTGATCGCCTCTTTCAGTTCACCCACCAATTGGTTCCGCATCTGGCGGGCATGCAGCATTGCCGGCTCAAAGACCTTGAGCTTGCCACGCCCATCAGCCTTGGACTCGTACATGGCAATGTCCGCTTCCATCATCAGTTCCTCCGCGCTATGGCCGGGGTCAGCCATTCGAAGGCCCATGCTGGCACCGCAACGGAGGTGCTGGTCCTCAATCTCCATGAGGCTCACAACTGCAGCGAGAATCCGGTTGCCGATGGAGGCGGCTATCGCAGGGGTGACTTCGGGAATCAGCACGGCGAATTCGTCGCCGCCCATGCGGGCGACCATGTCCTGGTCGCGGACAGCCCCTGAGATCCTGTTGGCCACCGTTTCCAGGACCTTGTCCCCGATGGTGTGGCCCAGGGAGTCATTGATCGCTTTGAATCCGTCCATGTCCAGCAGGAGGATCGCAGCCCGTCGGCCGCTTTCGGCCCCGCTGACCTGGGCTTCGCTGAGGGCGGTGGCAAACGCTGAGCGGTTGTTCAGCCCTGTAAGGGCGTCGGTCATGGCCATATGCTGCATCGCAAGATGGGCCTCGTTGAGCTGCTGCGTCCGGGCCTGCACCCTCTGCTCAAGTTCTTCATAAACGATCTGAAGGTCTTCTGCAAGGAGGTTGGTACCCATGATCACGGCATCGATTTCATCGCGCGCATCCGAGACTTCGATCCGGGTGTTGAGGTCCCCGGCGGCAAGCCTGACGATGCCTTCCAGGAGCAGTCCCAAGCGAGGGTCGTTGCCGGAGTACATTTTTCCTTCGGACATGCTCACCCCCTGTGTGGCTCGCCTCGTTGCTCATCGCTATGGCGAAGATACTCCCTGACTGCAGCGCTGCGTTCGGGCAGCGCCGCCTGTTCGAACAGTGCTGCGGCCTCATCGAACGTAGTCAGAGCATCTCCACGCCTACCGGATTCCAGCAAAGTCCGGGCCAAAAGGAAATGTGCCTCGGCGGAGGTTTGGGTGGCCAGAATGGAGGATCGGGTGCAGAGCGGCTCAAGGATTGCGGTGGCCTGCTGCATATCGCCGCTGAGGAAATACCAATGGGCGCGGACCAGGGACATTTCAAGATGGTCCCGTTCTGAGCCGCCAACAATGTCCGTGGCCAGCTCAGCCCTTTCAATGCAACGCAGGGTTGCTGCGTCGCTGAGCTTTGCTTGAAGCCGCATTTCCGCGGAAGCCCTGTTGAAACGAGCCCACAAGTCAACGTCCTTTGACGGTGACAGCCGTTCGGCAGCAAGATCGTGATATCGCCCGCCGTCAGCAACGCGGTCGGCAAGGAAAGCGACATTGCCGATAACCCAATAACCTTTTCCGGCGGTGTCTTCATCCACGTCGTCGGTCAGTAGTGTTTCCAGCACCAAGCATTCCCGCCAGGCATCGTCCAGCATGCGGCTCTCCGCCAGAGCAGCGATCAGGGCGCGCTGGGCAAGGATCTGGACGTACACCAACTCGGCGTCCCTGGCTGCTAGTTTCGCCGCATCGGCCGCCATGGTTGCTGCTTCGGGAAGCCGGCCCAAACCTTGGAATGCCACGGCAACCATGGTGCCTGCTTTGGCCCCGAGTTCCGGTGATGAGGAGGTCAGGTTGTGGCCATTGAGTTCCATGGCCAGGGTGAGGAACTCTTCAATGCGCCCCTGGTCCCGAAGGCACTCGGCCTGCAGGTACCGCATGTTCCACCACGATTCGTCATCGCCGGCGACGGTTGCCAGTCCGGCAGCGTCGCCTGCAAGCCGATAGGCCTCGTCGAAGTCCCGTTCCTTCCACTTGGCGCGTGCCGAAAGACCGGCGACGAGGTGGGAAGCGAGGTGCGGACTTTGCATGTGCCCATTATCCATGTCATTGCGGAAGAAAAGCTCGTATAGTTTGCACCGTGACTTTATTCAAGTCACAGACAACAAATTCGCATCAGTACGAAAGGGCATAGCGGATGAAAAAATTTGCGGCAACCCTGCTCATGGCGGCGGTTCTGGCAGTAACGGGTTTCGCTGCCCCGGCTAATGCCGAGCCTACGCAGGACAGCACGGCAATCGGCTGGTGGCCTAACAGCTTCACCACCACGAAGACGAACACCACCAGCATCGGTTGGTGGCCGAACTAAACATTGGGGGAGCGCCTCTCAAGGCCATATGACGTCAATTGATGCCCCGGGCTGCTGCCCGGGGCATCAATTTTGTTTCGGAGTATGTCGAGCATTAGTGACCATCACGCGCATGTGCGGAGCCCACGTTGACACGGCTGTCACACCGGGCGCCGGATAGAGAGGGTTCCTGGGCACTGCTGAGGCCGGGCGCGCCTCATGAAATCAAGCAGCACCGGTTCCTGACCAAGTGCGCCGATCCGACACGGAAGATCCGCTACGGCCCGCCAACCGGCAACTCCACGGACACCGTGGTCCCGGAGCCCAGCGTGGAATCCAGGAGCAGGCGCCCCATATGGCGGCTGATGATGTCGTGGGCGATTGCCAAACCGAGCCCGCTGCCCGGCACTGCCGCGGAAGTGGCGTTGGAGGCCCGGTAGAAGCGGGTGAAGATGTGTGGGAGATCGTGTTCCGGGATGCCCAAACCGTTGTCTGCGATCCGGACCAGCGCGAGTCCGCCGTTCTCAGAGGCCGAGACTGAGCTGGTGATGCCCACCCGTCCACCCTCGGGAGTGAACTTGATGGCGTTGGCCACGATGTTGGTGAATACCTGTTCCAGCTTTGCTTCGTCGGCCGTGACTTCGATGTCCTCAGTCCCTTCGGTAAAGGACACTGAGACGTGCCTGGACTCTGCCAGTGGCCGCAGCGTTGCAACCACCACTTGGAGGAGCTTGGCGATATCCACCGGCTTGAGGTCCAGGTTGCTGCCATCCTGCATGGACACTGTGAGCATGTCCTCGATGAGCCTGCGGAGGCGTGTGGAGTTCCGGGCAATGACGTCCAGCATCTTGCTGATGCCTTCGGGGACGGGCCCGCCGGAGCCGTCCTGGATCATGTCCAGATATGCGGTGATGGAGGTCAAGGGTGTCCGGAGCTCGTGGTTTACGGTGGCCAGGAAATCTGTCTTGGCCTTATCCAACTGCCTGAGTTGGTGGAGGACGCGCTGCTGGGCGCTGATGAGATGGCCCTGGATGAGGCCGTGGGCCACATTTCCAGCCACATGCTGCATCAAGGCAATCTCGGGTCGGGTCCAGTCGTGCCGTTCCTCCACGGTGGACAGCAGGATGATGCCCATGGCCGAGGCGCCTTCACCCACGGGGAGAAGGACAGTGGACACGGGGTTGAGGTCACAAGACCATTCCCGCAGCGCCTTGGCGATCTTTGAGTCGGGGTCCTCCCGGTGGTCCGTGACGGCGAGGACGTCCGCCTCGGCCCAAAGCCTGTTGGTCGTCTCGATAATGGCGTTCTCGCTCTCGCCCAGGCGCGCGGGCAGCAGCGAAAGGCCGGGACGGTTCCACTGAGCCCGGATACTGGGGACGCGTTCGTCCCGGAACGTAGCGAACCAGACGTGGTCAACACGCAGGGCCTCGCCGAAGCCGCGGACCACGTGGTCGGCGATCAACTGGGGATCGTTGGTCTCCCGGATGGCCGAGGAGACATTGCGGAGGCTTTCGCGGAGCGCTTCGATTTCGCCGCGGGAACGCGCGCGTTCGGCGGCCCGGCCGATCAGGGTTTTAACACGGTGGACAATTTCCCCCGACTGCACCGGGCTGATGACGTAGTCAGCTACCCGCCAGGCCTCCACTTCCTCAAGGTCCACCATTTCCTCTGCGGCGAGGACCAGCAGCATCGGGACTCCCGGGCTGCGCAAGCCGTGCGCAAGGGCGCTCTGAGCCACCACTACAGAGGGGTTGTGCTGCTGGATTTGCGAGGCCAGGGAGTCAGCGTCCGGGGCAGGGAAGACCTCGAATCCCGCTGAGGAAAGCGCGGCCGAGGTCGCGGCCAACCTGCCACTGTCTGAATCCGCCACTACGGCCGACCGGACATGCTGTACGTCGGCAACGGTCTCGCCCACTGAGCCCCTTCCGTTCCAACGTTCCATTCACGGTATTTCTTGATGTGGCAACACCCTATCAGCGGCTTTGAGGACAAAGGCGGCCGTGCGTCAAATGGCCGGGATGAGTCGCAGGGCACACCTTTACTTTGTGTTCCGGATTCGTCAGCCTTGAGGGTGTCAGCAGGGGAGCCACGCCCGCCTCCCCTGCAGCACCACCAATCGCGCAAGGAGCACTGTGGACCACCCAGCAACACCGCAGGATCATCAACAGGTGTCGTTTGAATTGGAGCTCGAGGAACCGGGCATCCTTCGCTTGACATGGCCGCGCGGGGCCAGGATCCAGGAAGCGGATGCCCAACGTGCCATGGACCGGGTCAACGAGCTGTGCGGCCCGGACCGCCATCCGATGATTGTGGACATGGCAACCACCGACGACGTCACCCGCGGTGCGCGCTCTGTGTTTGCCAAGCCTTGCCAGGCCAACCGCATCGCACTCTGGGGCTCGTCACCGGTGGACAGGGTCATTGCCAACTTTTTCCTGGGCATCATGAAACCCCCGTGCCCTACCAAGTTCTTCACATCTGAAACAGAGGCATTGGAGTGGCTGGTGGAGGCCTAGTGCCACCTATATTTGGAGAATGTTCTCCGCCCTCAGGAAGTACCTGCTGATCCCACGCCTCATCAGGCTCTCTTCCGCCGCGCCCAAGGACGCCCGTACGGCCTGGGATCAGTTCTGGGGCGACATCCGCTCAACCGGCGCCACGGGCGATGTCCTGTGGGACTCGGGCAGCGACCACGAACTCCTGGGCTACCTCCCCACATTGGCCGGGTTGGACCCCGCCCTGCCCGTGGTGGACGTTGGCTGTGGCAACGGCAGCTTCACCCGGCTGTTGGCGCAGCGCTTCCCGCATGCGCTGGGACTCGACTACTCCGCCAACGCCGTGGATCGCGCACGGCTGGAGTCGGCGGGGATTACGACGGCGTCATTCGCCGTGTGCGACATGACGGCACCTGACGCTGGGCAAACAGTCGCAACGGCACTCGAAGCTGCAGGCTGGGCCGGGGACGCGAATGTCTTCATTCGCGGAGTCCTGCACGTACTGGACCGGAACGGCCGGTCAGCGTTGGCAGCGAACCTGCTGCCTGTCGTCGGGACGCGCGGAGGCGTGTTCCTGGCAGAAACCAATTTTCCCGGAACGCCGGTGGACTACGTCAGCCACCTCGGGGCCACCCGGGATTCCATTCCGGCGCCTCTTGAGTGGGCCATTCGCGGACTGCCAATGCCGGGCCGTTTCGGGGCCGCGCAACGCGCAAAGGCCTTCCCGACGGCGGACTGGTCCCTGGTGGAGGAAGGCTCGGCGAGCATCGAGACGCGCCCGCTCAGCAACCCGTCGGCCCCGGACGTGATCCCGGGCTACTTCGCACTGCTGCGGGCGCGCCGAAACTGACGAACACTTATTTCAGGCCGGCTCCCGGCAGCAATTCGGTTGCGCCTACGGAGTCGGCAACAAACGCGTAGTCCCAAGCGCGTTCACGCCACTGGACATACCGGCCTGATGCGCCGCCGTGCCCACCGTCCATCTCGATCTTCATGACGATTGGCTCGGAACCGGTGGAAACGGAGCGCAGTGCCTGGACCCATTTGGCTGGTTCGACGTACAGCACCCGGGTGTCGTTGAAGGACGTCACCGCAGCGATTTTGGGGTAGGCCACGGCCCCCACATTCTCGTACGGAGTGTAGGACTTCATGTAGGCGTAGGCTTCGGGGTCCGTGATCGGGTTGCCCCATTCCTCCCATTCCAGGGCGGACAGGGGAAGCTCCGGATCCAGGATGGTGGTCAATGCGTCGACGAACGGCACCTGTGCCACCACCGCAACATACTTTTCCGGGGCCATGTTGGCTATGGCACCCATGAGCAAGCCGCCGGCGGACCCGCCCATGGCAGCGATTCGCGCGTGGTCCGCCCAGCGTGACCCTGCCAACCAGTCAGTGGCCGCAATGAAGTCCGTGAAAGTGTTCTTCTTGGTGAGCTTCTTGCCATCCTCGTACCACTGCCGGCCGAGTTCACCGCCGCCCCGGATATGGGCAATCACCATGACGATTCCGCGATCCAGCAGCGACAACCGGGCTATGCCGAAGCCCGGATCCATGCTCATCTCGTACGAGCCGTAGCCGTACACCAGTCCAGGGGCAGTGCCATCCTGCTGAACCGAAGCGTGACGCAGCACGGACAACGGGACGCGTGTGCCGTCGTCGGCCGTTGCCCATTCACGGGTGGCGACGTAATCCGCCGCGGAGTAGCCGCCAAGGACCGGGCTCTCCTTGCGCAGCAGCAGCTGGCCGGCCGGAAGTTCCGCGGTGGGCAAGACGAAGTCGTAGACGCGCGACGGAGTGAAATAGGAGGTGTAGCCCATGCGGATGACAGGAGCTTCGTAGTCGGACCCGGAGACCCCGGCGGTGTAGAGCTCTTCGTCAAAGGCAGGCTCCACAGGGGCACCCTGCGCCGTGGTGCCCAGGCCTTCCAAGGGCAGTACCTGAACGCGCTCGATGGTGTCCTTGCGGACGGACAACACCAGGTGCGTGGACGTGACGCCGGCGCCGTTGACGCGTACGGCGTCCGAATGTGCGACGACGGTACGCCAGTCCTGCTCTGCCACCGGCTTGGCGAGTTCTGCCGGGTCCACCAGGCTCACCATCGAGTTGATGGCGTCCTTGTTATGGGTCAGGAGCAAGGTCTCTTTGCCCTCCAGGAGGAAGGGCTCGGCCTCGTAAAGAATGTGGTGGTCGCGGGAGATAACGGTGCTCAGGCCGGCTGCGTACTGGTCGAAGCGGAGGAGTTGCGTCTCGCTGAACTCGGAACAGCCGATGCTGAGCACCAGGTGGCGGCGGTCCGAGGAAAGATCGAACCCAAGCCACATTGCGACGTCGTCCTCCTGGTAGAGAACCTCATCCTCCGTGACCGGAGTGCCCAGGACGTGTGCCTTCACCTGGTAGGGCCGCCACGAATCATCCACAACGGTGTAGAAAAGTCGGGTGCCATCGGGGGAAAAGGCCACCCCATAGAAAATGTCCTCGATGACGTCCGGGAGGAGTTCGCCGGTACGGAGATCCTTGATCCGGAGGGTGAAACGTTCGTCGCCTGAGTTGTCCACGGCGTAGGCGTAGAGATTTCCGTCCACCGTGACGGCGGCGCCGCCCACGCTGAAGAACGGTTGGCCCTCGGCTTCAACGTTGCCGTCCAGAAGCACCTGCTCACCGTCGATGTCGACGCCGGGCTCCACCGACGGGGGAGTCCAATCGGCTACTGGATCCCCGGTGTTCGAGGCCAGGACGCGGCACTGGATGCTGTACTCCCTGCCCTCCACCGACCGGCTGTAGTACCACCAGCCGTCCTTGCGGCTGGGCACGGACAGGTCCGTCTCTTGGGTACGGCCCTTGATCTCCTGGAACATCGCCTCGCGCAACGGTTCCTGGTGCGCCGTGACCGCTTCCTGGTACGTGTTCTCGGCCTTCAAATGGTCCACTACTTCGGCGGACTCCTTGTCCCTGAGCCACTCGTAGTTGTCCACGAAGACGTCGCCGTGGTGTTCGCGGCGGGTGGGGATGCGCTTGGCGACAGGAGGCGCGACCGCTGTTTCCGGGGCGCTGGCAGGGACCGAAGATACGTGGCTCATGTGGCCACTCTATAGACGGGCTCCGACATGGAACCAGCGATTTCGCTCAGAGCGCCGGGCGCCTGTCCGCGGTAGTGATAGGGAGCCATGACTTGGGCCACAACGTGGGATTCGCGTCATGTCTTGGCGGGTGCCGCCACTCCATATATTGCGGGCACGTTTTTCGTCCCGTTCCCGGATATTTGGAGGCTCAGATGGTTCTGCTGCAATCCCACAGTGTGCACATTGGCAGGAGGGGGGTACTTCAGGCGCGCCGACATTCAGACTCCTTGCGCCGATCCCAAGTGGATCTTGAGGTCATCATCCCGGCCTATAACGAGGCCGCGAGGATTCCCAGCACGCTGAGGCAGACTGTCGACTTCCTGGCCAGCCAACCATGGTCATCGCGCATCGTGGTGGTGGACAACGGCAGCGTGGACGAGACCGCGGCGGTTGTCCGTGGGATAGCCCGTGAAAACGGGGGCGTGGTCCCCATCTCTGTGGTGGGGTGTTCCCAGCGTGGAAAGGGCGCAGCAGTGCGCCGCGGTCTTCTTAGTGGAACGTCGAGGTTCACGGGCTTCTTCGATGCTGACCTTGCCACCCCTTTGGACACCCTCTCCGCAGCCATGTCGTATCTCTCCGATGGCGCATCAGCGGTCATCGCATCCCGCCATGCCCCTGGCTCCACGTTCGTCCGTCCCCAACATCTGGGGCGAAGAGTGGGCGGAACGGCTTTCCGGGTCCTGACAAGGTCCAAGGTCAAAGGCATCCAGGATACCCAGTGTGGCTTCAAGTTCTTTGAACGGGATGCCCTCACCGCGGCGATGGTGCAATGCCGAAGCACCGGATTCGCCTTTGACGTGGAGCTTCTTCTTCGGCTTCAGGACAACGACGCCAGCATTATCGAACTGCCTGTGGCCTGGACTAACGGAGCTGAATCAACATTCCGCCCCTTCCAGGACGGAATCGCCAGCTTCGCCTCGGTGTTCCAACTTCAGAAGGCAACCCCGTGACGTATGCCCTTCCTGACCTGAACTCCCCATCCCGACTCGCAGGAAAGCACGTGCTGGTCCTCAACTGGCGCGACGTCAGGCATTCACAAGCCGGCGGCGCGGAGCAGTACATGCATGAAATTTCCAAGCGATGGGTGCACAACGGGGTTCAGGTCACGTGGTTCACAGGGCGCGATGTCGGCCAGGCTGCCGAGGACGTCATTGACGGCATCCATATACTGCGCGGAGGCGGGGTTCTATCCATCTATGGACACGCTGCCCTTCGCCTTCTGCGGAGCAGTGGCCGGTTTGATGCCGTTGTGGACTGCCAAAACGGGATTCCGTTCTTTTCGCCTTTGTTCCTGTCAGGGGACATTCCGATCGTCCAACTGATCCACCACGTCCACCAGGAGCAGTTCCGTACCAGGTTCTCGCCGCCCATGGCCGCAGTAGGCCGATTCCTGGAAAGCTCGGGAGCCAAAACGGTGTACGGGCAGCGCTCAATAGTGGCGGTGTCACCCTCGACACGCCTGGAACTTCGAAAGCTCGGCTTTGCGGGTCCTATCCACGTGGTGCCGAACGGCACAATGGACATTCCGCAGGCTGTGGCGACACGAGCCCCTAACCCAACCATCGCCGTCGTCAGCCGGCTGGTGCCCCATAAACGATTGGATCTGCTCCTGGGCCAGTTCGCCGTGGCGGCGCGCCGTGTTCCCAAACTAAGAATGGACATCATTGGGGACGGCCCGGAGCGGGCCAGACTCCAGCAGCTGGCCATGGATCTGGGCCTTGACCACGCAGTAACGTTCCACGGCTACCAGCCCAACAACGTGCGTGACGAGTTGCTGAGCCGGGCCTGGCTCACGGCATCCACCTCGGCTTCGGAGGGCTGGGGCTGCTCAGTGATCGAGGCCGCGGCGTGGGGCGTGCCTTGCCTGGCATTGCGGGTTCCAGGCATTCGGGACTCCGTTGTGGACGGCAGGACAGGTTGGTTGGTGGAGACCCCCAGGAAATTTGGGACCGCCATGGTTGAGGCCCTGACAGCAATGCGTGAACCGGACGCAGCCAAGGACGTCTCGGCGGACTGCCGGGAATGGGCCAGCTGCTTCACCTGGGATCGCAGTACCAGGCTGCTCACTGGCGTGCTTTTGGAGGAGGAGGCGTTGCGCCGTGAGGGCGGTGACCCCCGCTCACGCCACTCGGACCTGTCCACCCTGGTGCGCTTCGAACTGCCCGAAGGGGCCGATTTGCGCTCCATCCTGCGACCCACCGACGAAGTTGCCTTGATGAACGACGGACATGTCGCGGTCCTGATGAACGGCCGCGACGAATTCGAGGCATTCGCGGCCGTACAGAAAATTGGCGTGCCAGCAGCGGAACTCCGTCACGCAGGACGCGACACACTCCTTGCTGGGCCCGGAAGTGCCGTCGCTCCGGCCGATGCCTTTGACGGTCAGTAGTGGCAGTTGGTCCGTGGATGTATCCGAACAGACCATGACCACAGAGGTGACCTTGAGGCCCAGAGCTGAATACAGGGAAAGGACTCCAGACCAGGACGTCAACATAGCCCAAAACAGTGGTTTCCTCGCTGTGTCTGCGGGAGTAGTGGGCGTGGTCAGCTACGCCTGCACGCTGCTCATGGCCAACATGTTGGGGACGGCGGACTACACACAATTCGCCGCCGCCGCGATGATTCTTGGGGTTGTGGGAATCGTCGCCAACGCGCTGGTTCCGCTTCCCTTGTCACACGTTGTTGCGGTGCACCCGGAAGGATCCGAAGAGCGCCGGAACGGTATGGCTTTCTCTGTCTTCGTATCGTGCATGGCGGGAATTGCTGCGGCCGTCATAACCGGCAGCGTCACGCTCGCGCTGGCTACTCCAGCCCTGGCAACAGTGGTGGCGTTGGCGGCCTTTGTCATCTTCGTCGTCAATGCACCCGCCGGATGGCTGCAGGGCGAGCTCCGCTTCACCTGGTACGCACTGTCCACGATCGGTGAGGTGGTCCTCAGGTTGATTTTCAGCCTGCTGGTGATCGCGATGGCGTGGGGAGCCGGTGGAGCAGTGCTTGGCTTCGTCGCGGGGTGCATGGCGCCGTTGGTTGTCCCGTGGTCTTTTTACCGGGATCTTCGCTGGCGTCCGCGGGTATTGCGTGAGAAATGGCGATGGGCTGAGACCAGCGATATCGCGTCGGTTCTGTGCGTGGTTTCGGTGCTGGTGGGCATCGACGTCGTGGTGGTCGGCTTCCTCGATAACGGCTCGGCGGCCGCCGCAGGATTCCAGGCGCTGGCCACGATCGCGAAAGGGCCCGTGTATGTGGCAGCCGGAACGGCGTTGGTGGCGTTTCCCCTGCTTCGCACCCCTGGCGTAAAGGTTGGCGAGGTGCTTGGCGCCTCCTTTGCTTCGTTCGGGCAACTCGTGGTGGTGGCTTTCGCCATTATCGCTACCGCACCGCCCCTGATGTCCGGCCTGATTGTTCCACCGAAGTACCACGGCTCCCTGAACCTCCTGCCATGGCTGGGGGCCTCAGGCCTTGGCTATGCCGTCCTGATGGTGCTTTCCACCGTCCTTCTCGCCCTGCGCGCATACCGTCGCTGCCAAATCGGTCTCGCCTGTGCATGCCTTCTGGTGGTTGGCGGGCTTTGGGCGGGCTGGCAGCTGGACGCGGTCACGGGAATGGCTGTGGGTTCCGCCGTCGGGGCTGTGACGGCCGGGTTGGTCCTGACAGTCCTCGCGCGACCTGTACTGATGGCAGCCCACCCGGGAAGGGGAGCGGGGAGGTTCCTGAATCTTGCTTTCGCCCTCATCGTGGTCCTCGCAGTCGCTGCGTTGGTTCAGCCCCTGGCCTGGTTGGTCCTTGCCACCATCAGCGGCTTCACAGTTCTTGCCCACCAGCGCGGCCTGCTGCCGTACAGGAACGACTTCAGGATCTCCCGACGACGCCGGCCCCGCAACCGAAGCAGGAGTTCGGGCCGTCGACAGCACCGCCCACGTCACCTGCCTGAACGCCCCGGGGCCGCCCCCGCCGTGCCTGGTGCGGGGAAACGGGTGCAGTGACCAGCAGCAGTTCGCCCTCAACAGATTTTGAGACGGAAAGACAACGATGAGAGTTTTACATTTGGGCTTTGAAGATCCGCGTATGCCTGGGGCGGGCGGAGGATCTGTGCGGACCCACGAGATCAACCGCCGCCTGGCTGCCAAAGACTTCCACATCACCGTGCTGACCACCCGATACCCGGGCTGGAAGGAACGCGTGGAGGACGGTGTGCACTATGTGCCGATTGGCTTCGGAACAGGCGGCAACCGTCTGACCAGGCTGGTGGCCTATGTTGTCCGACTGCCCTTTGAAGTCCATAAGCGCCGGGCAGCTACTGAGCTGGTTGTGGAGGATTTCTTCGCTCCGTTTTCCACCATGGCCGCACCACTCTGGACCAAGCGTCCAACCATCGGAGTGGTCCAATGGCTCCATGCCAAGGACAAAGCACGGCAGTACAAACTACCGCTGCACTGGATAGAGCGGTTGGGCGTCCGGAGGCACCGCAGGCTCATTTCTGTTTCGCAGGGAATCAGCGATCGATTGAAGGAACTGAACCCAGCCCTTCATGTGGACATCATCGGCAATGGAGTGGATCCCGGTATATGGAACACCCAACCCCGGCACGGGAATGATGTGCTGTTTGTCGGGCGCCTGGAGTACGAATACAAGGGTTTGGACCTTCTGCTGGAAGCCTGGGCCAAAGCGTGCCGCCGAGTAGATGGCAACCTGTTGATTGCGGGGAAGGGCCCAGACGAAAAAAGGGTGCGTGCGTCCATTCAGGATGCCGGCCTCTCTGAGCGCGTGCAGTTTCTTGGGTGGCTTTCAGGGGACAAGAAATTTGGTGCCATCAGTGACGCCCGGCTGATGGTGGTGCCATCCCGGCACGAGACGTTCGGGTTGGTAGCCATCGACGCCCTGGCCGCAGGCACACCGGTAATTGCCTTCGACATTCCCTGCCTGCGGGAGGTCGTCCCACGGGGAACCGGGTGGCTCGTGGAGCCCTTCGACGTCAAAGCCTTGGAAGAGGAAATTGTCCGAAGGTACCAGCAGGAGGGGCTGGAACACGTCGCCGCACGGGGACGGGAGTTTGCCGCGGACTACAACTGGGATGCGCTCGCCGACTTCCAGGCAGGGGCTTACAACACAGCTCTCGGCGAACTGAATGAACCCCGACCCAAACGGCAATGGGCCCTCCGCCCGGAAAGGGCTTGAAATGCTGCTCGAATCACGCGTTGAGCGGTCCATGGCAGGCGACGCGCCGTGGCTCTTCCTATCACCCCATCTGGATGATGCAGTGCTGTCCTGCGGGGCGCTGATCGAAGCTCAAGCACAGGGGCGCGAGATCATCGTGGCCACGCTGTTCACGGAGGCCATGCCGTCACCCCACACGCGCGCGGCACGGTCCTTCATGCGCCAATGCGCCATACCGGACGCAGGGGAACTCTTCGTGGCCAGGCAGTCGGAGGACCGGGCTGTGCTGGAGGACATGGGAGTCCAGTCAATTCACCTCGGCGAAGTGGACGCGCTTTTCCGACGCCGGCGCAAGCCGGCGATGTTAGGCAGCAGCGCGTGGGAAAGACTCCTGCCGGAACTCACCCATCGTTACCCCACTTACCGGTTCGACATCGCGTTGGGCAGGGTTTCCCGGGGTGACCAGGGGCTTATCCGCCAACTCCGGAGCAACATTGCCGTGCTCATGGCGCAGACCAAAGCGGATCTTCTCTTCTGCCCTGCGGGAGTGGGGAAGCATGTGGACCACCTCATCACCCGGGAGGTTGGCAAAGGCCATCCGGAGAGCTTGGTGATGTACTCGGATTTTCCTTATGACCTTGTGGCCGGGCCCGATGAAACGCACATGGCGAAGATGGGATTTGTGCCGTGGACTTGGGACTCAGGACTCGACGCCAAACCCGGTCGGATCAGGCAATATGCGTCGCAGGCTGACGCATTGTTCCCCGCCGGAGAGATTCCGCTGCAGCCGGAAATCTATTATGTGCCCGGAAGTGCAGCGCCTGCCTCGAAATACGGGGAGTCATGAACTCGCTTCACCTGCTGGAAGTACTTCCGACGGAGGGCCGCACGCGGAGTTCCGCCCGCAGGGCTCAGAGGGCCCTGCGGCGCAGCCGGTGGGTTGCGCTGCTGGTGGGGCTACTGGCCCTGGTGTTCCGGGTGTTCGGTGTTCAACGGGCCAACGACCTGTTTATTGACGAGGTAACCTACGCGGACATCGCACGACAAGTAGCTGATGGGCACATGCCATCAAGCTCGGGCGCTCCCTTCTTCCTGCACCCTCCCGGTTCGTATGCACTCAACGCCCTGGTCATTCGAGTGCTGGGCCTTGAAGGTCACGCCATGGATTTGGCTTTGCAGTTGCGCTGGGTCAACTCCGTCCTGGGAGCAATGACTGCGGTTGTCTGCTTCCTGTTGGTGCGCCGTCTGGTGGGAGTGGGACCTGCAGCATTGGCTGGCGTCATTCTGGCAAGTGATCCATTTGTCCTGCGCATGGACGGGCGGCTGATGATGGAAACCCCTGCGGGCTTGGCCGCGCTGTCAGGGTGGCTGCTGGTCCTTATTGCACTCAACAGGGAGCGGGGACGCGCGCGCCTGCGGATCGAAGTCAGTGCCGGGTTGGTCTTCGGACTAGCCGTCGTCATGAAGGACATGACGGCAGTGTTCACGGTGGTCCCTCTGCTGGCCGCGGTGGTCTGGCGCAGAACAGTTCCCCTGCAAACAGCTTTGCGTATCCTCGCGTGTTCAATCGTTCCGTATCTGGTCTATCTGGGCTTGATCGCTGTCACCGGTCTGTTTCCGCAGTTCATGGACCAAAAATCGGTGGGCATCCTCAGAATGGTTGGGGCTGTTCAGATGACTGGCTTCAATTCAGTCCCGGGTGTCAGCCTGACCGATCGACTTATGGATATGGCCGGCCGGTTCGGTACCAGCTACATGCTTCTGGGGCTCTCCGTTGTGGCTGGTGTTGTGGCCGCCGCTTCTCCGTCGGTGGGACGGCGGGTCATGGGTCTGTTTTCGATCATTACCGGTTTGGTTGGCGTCTACTCCGTGTTTTTCGGGGCGGCAGAGGAACAGTTTGGTTACTGTGTGGTGCTGGCCGCCCTGGTTTCAACACCCATAGCCGCTGTGATGGTGGTGAAATGGCGGCCACGCCTTCGAGGGGCAGTCATTGCTTTCGCTGCGATCGTTGCCGTACTTAGTCTTCTTCTCGGTATTCAAGCAAGGTCCGTAGTGGATGACGGCCTGATGCGTGCACGTGACTGGATGAATGCCGAGCTGCCCCTTTCCTCAAAGGTGGCTCTGACATCGGTCACCGGAGAGTTCGCTTTACAGCCACATGAGAATTGGGAGGTGCTGCCTTCGCTGCAATCCCTGCGGGACGGAGGCGCCGAGTACGTTTTGACGCAGGGCAGACCGCTGAGTGAGGGGTACGGTTTCGCTTCGCCGGAGTTCTTGGGATGGCTGCAGGACAACGCCCAACCAGTTTTCACATTCACTGGTCCAACGTCCGGTGACACTGTTGTGTGGATGTTGGACCGGGCAAGGCTGGAGGCCGCTGTCGCCGGAGGCCTGACACTCCCTCCTGTAACGGGTGGGTATCCATGAGACACCTGCTTCCGACTCTCTTGCTTTCCATCGTCCTGACCACTGTGATCGCGGGATGCAGCGTGGAGCCCGATCACGCAGCTGAGCCTATGACTTTCGGAGTCCTGGGGAGCACCTGTACTCCAGAACGGCTGGCAGCGCTCCATGAGGCCGGCGTTTCTGTGGTGGAGTTACCGGTGGCCTGGGATCGGTACCAGCCGGAAGCTGGACAGGAGAACCGTGACTATGTTGACGAGGTGCGGGCGCGACTGAACGATTGCCGCCAAGCCGGCATGGGCGTGATTCTGTCTCCCGGGCTGCACTACCCTCCTGATTGGGTAGGGGATCTTACTGGGGGCGTTCTGAAGGGCAGCGGCGGAGACGTGCCGAAGGATGCCGGGGCAGAGCTCGTCTTCAGTGCAGAGGTGCGGGACGCGGCACGGAAGTACCTGGCCCGCGTCGCATCGGACCTGGGCTTCGAGGGCATCACAGCCATCCGTGTCGGTACGAACGCCACCGGTGAGCTGGGGTACCCGGGGCACGGTGACGGTGACGGTGGCAGCGAAGACGGTGGCAACGAAGACGGCGGCAGCGACGAGGAATTCTGGGCGTTTGGTGACGCTCCCCAGTTCGGTATTGGTTTGGCTGAGGGGGTGGCGCCGTCTCCTATGCCGGGATGGGTTCCGGGCTCCCGTTCATGGCACGGCAAATCCGTCACTGACGAACAGGTGCAGAGGTGGTGGGACTGGTACGCCGGATCTGTTGTTAACGCGGTGGCATGGCAGGTGGGCGAGTTGCGGACGCTCGGATTTCAGGGGCGCGTGCATGTTCCGGTCGCGGGCCGTGGAGTGCTGCCGGCTGACAAAGCGGAAGCCGTCAAAGGTCGCTTGGACGGGCGGGCCAACCCTGACGGCGCTCAGGAACGTGGGTTGGACTATGCTGCACAGTTCGCGGTCCTGGCAACGTTGACGGGGGTGGACGTGGATTTCACCGGACTGGACGATGTGTCGGACGTCCGGGCGCGGGCTGCTGTTCCGCCGCAAGACCAATGTCAGCCGGGCGACGATGACTTTGTGCTGCTGGGAGATGTCTCCTCGTGGTCATCACACAGGTATACGAGCGCCCTGGCCCGGCGGGCAGGACTCGGTTTGGTGGGGGAGAACCCCGGACCGCCCGATTCACCGTTCACCGGCGGCTCGCCCGAGTCGCACAGCCTTGCTGAACAGATGGGAACTGCTCCGCGGTATGCGGTCGAATGCGGGATGGCGATGTTCTTGTTCGGCTTCGAAGAAAACCTCTTTGAAGATGACGACCGTGCGGGAAGCGGATTTGCTCTTGAAGAGTATAAAGAAGTTATTGAAGGCATTCACCGGTAACGTCACGTTCGCAAGACTGCGTGTACTCATTCAATGGACGGCTCCACGAGGCCAGTCCGAAGATCTGATAGGAGACTATGCGCGTGTCCAAAGACAGTGGTCCTGCTGAATTCGATTCGTTCTCACCTGTTGGTACAGGTTCAATTCCAACCCCAGTATCTTTACCGACACGCGTTGGGTGGCGTCATGGACGCGGCGTTCGCCTCCTCAAGGCCACAGGGGCAGCATTACTGGTCATGTGCGCCGTGACCCCTACCGCCGCCCATGCCAACGTTGCTGTGGCCGCTCAGAATGCGGTGCCTCTCAGTGTCACAGGGTCTGCCTGTTCCCTTAGCCTTGCCACTGGTAGCAGCGCGACGAGCGTTTACAGCGTCACGGCGACGCCAAATGACGCCATCGATGACACGGCAAGTATTCAAGGCAGGATCAATGCGGCCGGGAATGCTGGCGGCGGAATCGTAAAACTACCTGCAGGCACGTTCGTCATCAATGGCAAGCTTCGCATGGCGGGCAATGTGAAGCTGGAAGGTGCGGGGCCGGCAACGATTCTGAAAGCGGGTCCTTCATTTACGGGTAACACCGGACCTGCTGGGGGATATCCCATCGTGACGACGGCGGGCGCCGACAATACCACCCTGTCGAACTTCACAGCGGACCAGTCAGGTGACACATTGAACGGCAACGTCACGGGCCGCCTCAATGAGTACGTGATTGACGTGCGTGAGTCGTCCAATTCCCTGGTCCAAGGCGTACATACGAAAAATCCGTTTACGTACTCAATCGCGTTCGTCGGCGGATTGAAGTGGTGTGTTAGGGACAGCAGCACCCAGTCCGCAACGAACGGTAAGTACGTGGAACTGGACGGCATCCATGCAATGAATACGGCTAACGGCGACATTGTGGGCAACGTCGTGGACCAGCGCAAGGGCACGGACGGCGACGATGGTATCGCTGTTCACACGTACGGCAATGAGGACGTTCACGACATCAGAATTGCGGATAACACTGTTCGCGGAGGCCGGCACGGTGCCGGGATAGACCTTGCTGGGGGATCCGGGGTTGTTTACAACATTAATCTCACCGGTAACACTGTCTGGGGTTCACCTCGGGGGCTGCACGACGCCTACTACGACGGCACAAAGCAAATCCATCACATTCAGGTTGTAGGGAACACCTTTAAGAACAACGACATCAAAACAACCGGCGGGGCAGTCGACTTCGAGCGACCGGTGACTTACGTGACCATGACGGACAACACGGCATGCAACTCAGGTGATTACCGGCTTCCGGCCGGTACCGGGAATGTCAACGCGCGTAACACTCTGAGCACGGCATGCTGACCCAAGCTGGGCTCGTATCATGAGTCGGGCGCTCCTGGCACATTGGAACCAGCTCGTCCAGATCACTCCGAGCGGAGGGCGCTGGCCAAGGTCACCCGGTTCCTGCCAGAGGCCTTGGCTGCGTAGAGGGCAAGGTCGGCTTCCCGCAGGAGTTGCTCGGTACCGGCGCGGTGCCCATCCGTGAAGGCGGAGACGCCAGCGCTGATGGTCAGGACGCCATCGGGGTCTCCGGAGTGCTCGATGCGCAAGTCGTGCACTGCGGAACGAACGCGTTCCATGACGGTTCGGGCACCCAAGACCGATTCGTCGCGGAGGACCAGCAGGAACTCTTCGCCGCCAAAGCGATAAACGGCGTCGGCCTTGCGCACCTCGCGGGCGAGGGTTGTTGCGATCGCTACCAGAGCGGCGTCCCCGGCCTGGTGGCCGTAGATATCGTTATAGCTCTTGAAGTTGTCCACATCCACCATGGCCAGGCAGTAGTCGTGGTCTTCGCGGCTGCGCAACTGGCCAAGGTCTTCCGTGAGTTTCAGCCGGTTGTTCAGCTTGGTCAGGGGGTCCGTGCGGGCTTGCTCAGTGAGCGCCGAGCGGTACCGGGCCAGGTCCGCGTGCAGCGACGTGATCCGCTGGGCAGCGAGGAGCCGGATGTGCAGGCTGAAGGGGTCCAGGGGCTTGGTGACATAGTCGTCGGCTCCGGCTTCCATGCCGGCCAGGACGTCTTTCCGCGACCCATGGGAGGTCACCAGGATGATGTACGTGTAGGTATCTTCCTCTGCTGCCCGGATAGCACGGCAAAGGTCCAGCCCATTGAGGCCGGGCATCATCAGATCGGTCACCACGGCCTCGGGGCTGTGATCCTGGTAGAGCTGCCATGCCGAATCGCCGTCCACTGCCACGATGCACTCGTGGCCGGACTGCTCGACGGCGGCCTTGGTGATCATCCGGGAGATCTGGTCGTCGTCGGCGATCAGGACTTTCATGAAGCTCCTTGGAGAGTGCGTTCGAGGGCAAGGTCCACCCGTGAGAGTTCAGCCTGCAACTGCCCCAATACCGGTGTGCCGAGGGTAGCCAGATCAGGCCCCGCTTCGCGACCGAACCGTTCCAAATCCTTGCACAGGGCTGCAGCGCCCGCGGCCCCGATGTTGGACGCAGCACCGGCGAGTTTGTGTGCGGCCGCTTCCAAAGCGCTGGCTTGTTCGCCAGCCAGCGCAGACCGCAGCGTTTCAACGGCCATCTGCGCATCCTCCCGGAACGCCCGGATAGCCTCCGGCAGGAGGCCAAAGCCGTCGGCGGGTCCAAGTTCGCGCAGGATCTGCAGCCTCGCGGCGTCCAAGACTGCAGCGTCCTGGACACCAGCATCCTGAATAACAGCGTCCTGAACACCAGCATCCTGAATAACAGCGCTCGACGCCGGTGCTTCCGGCGGTTCTTGCGCGACGCCCACCGCAGCCTGCGCTGCCGACCCGCCAACCGCCGTCGACGTTTCATCAACCTCCGGGACCCAACGGATGAGAACTTCCCCGAGTTTGGCCAGGTCCACAGGCTTGCTGATGTAGTCGTCCATGCCGGCAGCGAAGCAGCGCTCGCGGTCCTCGTTCAGTGCCCCTGCCGTCATGGCGATGATGGGAATCCGGGCCGAGTGGCCGTTGCGGGCCCGGATGGCCCGGGTCGCGTCGAAGCCGTCCATGACGGGCATGTGGCAGTCCATGAGCACCGCTGCGTATGTCCCGGACAGCGCTGCTGTAACGGCTTTGGCGCCGTCATCCACAATGTCCACGTCGTAGCCCAGCCTGTTTGCCATGCCACGGGCTACCAACTGGTTGACCTCGTTGTCTTCGGCAACCAGCAGTTTTCCCAGCCGCCGTACGGGTTCGGCCGTCGCAAAAATCTCGGAGGAAGCAGTCGGGGCAGCGGAGCCCACCGTCCTGGTGGCCATGAGGCGCAGGAGACGGTTGTAGAACTCTGAGCTTCGGACGGGTTTGGTGAGGTATTCCCGGATGCCCGCGCTGACGAGGTCGCCCCTTTCAACCTGCATTGTGGAGGTCAGCAGGATGATCCCAGGCGTTCCGGAACCTTGGTTTTCACTCTTGATTTGGCGTGCCAGTTCAAGACCGTCGGTATCGGGCATGCACATGTCCACCACGGCGATGTCGTAGGGGTGGCTTGTCAGCACGGCTGTGCGGTATTCATCCATTGCTGAGGCGGCGTCGGCAACGGCCACTGGCTGCATGCCCCAACTGGCCAGTTGCTTTTCCAGCACCAGGCGGTTGGTTGCATTGTCGTCCACCACCAGCACCCTGCGGCCGGCGAGCGTGGCAGGCAAAGTTCCCGTGTCCGAGGCGGCCGGGCCAACGGGAAGTTCCAGGACGAACCAGAATTTGCTGCCGGTTCCCGGCTCGCTCTCAAGTCCGATCCTGCCGCCCATGACTTCGGTGAGGCGACGTGAGATGGCCAAACCCAGGCCAGTGCCGCCATACCGCCGCGTGGTGGAAGCATCGGCCTGGGCGAAGGATTCGAACAACCGGTGATGGTCTTCGGCGCTGATTCCGATGCCTGTGTCCCGGACTTCAAATCGCAGTGCGGCGTTCTCTGTGTCCCGACTGACCACAGAGACCTGGATTTCGACTTCGCCGGCCGGGGTGAACTTCACTGCGTTGGAGGAAAGGTTCAGGAGGATTTGGCGGATCCGACCGGCGTCGCCCATCAGGCGTTCCGGAACGTCGGGGTGGCAGTAGGAGATGAGTTCCAGGTTTTTGCCCTGCGCTGCTTCGGCAACCAGCCCGGCCACCTCATCCACCAATGCCCTGGGGTCGAAGGCGTTGACGTCCAGGTCCACTTTCCCGGCTTCCAGTTTGGAGAAGTCCAGGATGTCGTTGATCAGGGTCAGGAGGACCTCACCGGCGCCCTTGACGCCCTGGGCGTACTGCCTCTGGCCCTCGCTCAGGGGCGTGTCCATCATGAGCGACGTCAGGCCGATTACCGCGTTGAGCGGAGTCCGGATCTCGTGGCTCATGGTGGCCAGGAATTCGGATTTGAGCCGGCTAGCTTCCAGTGCTGCTTCACGTGCGGCGAGGAGTTCCTTCTCGGCCGCCCTGCGTTCGGTGATGTCCCGGGAGATGGTTGCGACGCCGCGGATGCCGGATTCGCCCCGGACGGGAGACAGCGTCACTGACACCGGAATAACGTCACCGTCTCCGCGCTTACGCAGTGTCTCGTAATTCTGAACATCACCACTTTGGGCAGTGGCTTCCAACGCCCCTCGTTCCTTCTCCATCAACTCGGCGGGGACGAAGAAGTCGCCCTTCCTGCCGATTGCCTCCGACGCCGGGTACCCGAAGATGCGCTCCGCCCCTGGGTTCCAACTGGTGATCACGCCGTCGGGTGTTTCGCCGATGATGGCGTCGCCGGAGGAGTTGACGATTGCCCCGAGCCCCTCCAGCTCGGCAGTGCGTTCGGCCACCTTGGACTCGAGGTCGCGGGTCAGCGTCACATTCTCGACGACGATCAGAACCTGCCGGACGATGACGAAGACAATCACCACCAGTCCGGTGACCAGCAGGATGCGGTCCTCCCCGATGGGACGGCTGCGCGAGAAGAACACGGCGCTGAACACAGGGAGGTAGGGGAGCAGTTCAAGGGCGGCAGCGTAGGCCCGTCCATCATTGCGCGTGCTGTCCGCTTCCGGGAGCAACGGGCTGAGCCCCACCAGCAGGAAGGCGAACACCCACCCCAGCGCCAGGGGGGAGCCCGTGACACCCGTGATGCCCTGGAGCGTGAAGTTCATATAGGCCAGGTCTGTAATGGCAAGGATCCAGAAGCCAATTCCCAGGCTCAGCCAGGGAAGCCGGCGGCCGCGGGCCGCGCGCATCGTCAGGACGATCACCACAGAGACCATGAACACATCAGCAATGGGATAGGCCATCTGCGTTGCCTGGGCAAAAGCGTCTTGGTCGGTGGTTGCTGCCAAGGATCCGAGGACGGAGCTCCATGCGATGAAGAACATGGAGCTTGCCACCACGCCGGCGTCCAGGATGGTGCGGCGCAGTGAAGTGCGCAGCCCCTGGCCCCTCAACAGCAGCACAAGTCCAATGGACGTGGGCAGCGCATACCAGACGAAACCGATGTCAGCGAAGGAAGGGAAGGGGTAATGGTGGTCGAGCGTGATGCCGTTGATGGTCCACACGATTTGCCCGGCGCACCATACGGCCAAGCCTGCCACGATGAACCATCGGCCGGCCGTGTTGTCCTGTCGTTTCCGGGCAGCGAGGGTGTGGGTGGTCAGCGCGGTGAGGGCAGCGAGAAGGATCGCCAGGTCACCGGCGAGTTGCGCCGTCGTCGTTCCTGTTCCGCTTGCCAGCCCGAAAACCAGCAATACCAAACAGACCCCAACCGGTATTAAAAAGATCGGCCAACCATGTCGTGCCGACGAGCGCACCGGAAGAACCTCGTGCTTCACTCCTGCCACTGAACCCCTGCCTTCAAAAGTGGCCCCACCAAAAGCGAACAACGCGTCTTGCCTCTGCGCTGAGGAGAGCATACGCCGAAATCCCCTCCTGAGTAGCAGATCAGGCCGTTTTGATGACGCTGAATCAGAACGGCCTGATCTGCTACTTACTTGGGTCAGAGCTCGGGGATGAGGGCCTTTGAGTAGATCACGGAGCCCAAGGCGTTGCGCAGGCTCACCGTAAACACGCCGTCGGAGGCGAGGTCCACGTGCCCGAAGTACTGGTTCTCACCGTCGCGCGGTGACTCGCCCGCGAAACGCCCCGCCTTGGCGAACAGAACCTCCGGGCCGAACGTCCCATCCATCTCGCTGGGCCCGAAGGAACCTGCATTGATGGGCCCGGCCACGAACTCCCAGAAGGGATCGAAGTCGGTGAAGGCTGCGCGTTCGGGGGAGTAGTGGTGCGCGGCGCAGTAGTGCACATCCGCGGTCAGCCACACGGTGTTCTTGACCCCGTGCTTCTTGAACGCGCTCAGCACTCCCGCGATCTCCAACTCGCGGCCCAAAGGAGCTCCATGGTCCCGGTTGGCCAGGCTTTCCTGGTTGACGGCGCCGTCAGGAACGATGATGCCCAGTGGCAGGTCGGCGGCGATCACCTTCCATGTCGCTTTGGACTTCCGGACTTCCTTGATCAGCCAGTCCACTTGCTCCTGGCCCAGGATGTTGGTGGCGTAGGGTTCCTTGCCGTCGGTGTTGGGGGATTTGAACGTCCTCATGTCCAGGCAGAAGATGTCCAGCTGCGGGCCGCGTGGGATCTTCCGGTAGATGCGCGCCGGCTGGTACTGGCCGGCGTCGTACGACCCCGGGCGCCAGAGCGCCGCGGCGTCGGCGATCGGCATGTTTTCCTGCCACGCCTGGCGGCCCCGGGCAGCGAGGACATTGACGTTCCGTTCGGTATAGCGGGGGTCGTCCAGGATTTCGCCGGGGTACCAGTTGTTGGTGGTCTCGTGGTCGTCCCACTGAGCGATCACCGGGACGTCAGCGAACATGGCGCGCATGTTGGCGTCCAGTGAGTTGTAACGGTGGCGTCCGCGGTACTCCTTGAGGGTTTCTGCCACTTTGGAGACTTCCTCCGTGACGATGTTCCGCCACACCTGGCCGTCCTTTTCGGTCACAGTGGCGGCGATGGGGCCGTCGGCGTAGATGGTGTCGCCGGAGTGGATGAAGAAGTCCGGTTTGGTGGCGTGCATGGCCTTGTAGCCGCGCATGCCGCCCAGGTCCTCGTTGATGCCCCAGCCCTGGCCGGCGGTATCGCCGGTCCAGACGAAGGACTGCGAGTACGACGACGACCTGCCGCCTCCGCGCGCGACGTCAGTACCGCCGTCGTGCTTTCCCATGGAAGTGCCAGGTGCCGTGCGGAAGGTGCCGCGAATTGCTTCGCCAGGACCGTTGCCGTCTTCGAAGTTCAGTTCCAACGCGAAGCGGGTGCCTGCGGGGAGTCCTTTGGCATGGATCTTGGCGGTGAAGTCGCTGGCTTCGTTGGCCAAAGGACCGCGGATGGTGCGGCTGAAGCCGTAGCGGCCGCGAAGGATCTCGCCTGATTCGTCCACTGCCTGCAACAGAGCAGTGAGCCGGCCGGGCCCGGAAGCGCGGGACCACAGGACGGCGGAGTCGGCGGTGACGTCGCCGGTGGCGATCCCGGTGGGAAGCGTGAGCCGCTTGCGGACCAAGGGAATGGCGGAGGGGGCCGCGGATCCAGAAGCCGCGGATCCAGGGGCGGCGGAGGCGGGGGCGGCGCTGGTGGCGAGGCCGGTCAGGGCCAGGCCGGCGAGGGACGTCTTGACGAGGGTGCGGCGCGTGAGGTCAGTCATGCCGTCCACTGTTGTGAGCGCCCATGAACGGAAAGTGAGGTTGAGGTAAAGGAACCCGGACCCGTGATGACTCATGTCAAGATGCTCGCGAAAGTGTTGTGCGTGCCTCAGTTATTTCTGCTCGCGTGATTGAGGCTTCTAGAGCCTGTGTTTTCGCGGCGGCGAGGGCGATGAGCTGGGTTTGGATTCTGGTGATGCCGCGGGTGAGTTCGGCCGGGTTGGTGGTCTCCATTAGTTCGGCAAGTTCGGTCGCTTTGGCCTCGGTGAGGATCCCGGAGTCGATGACGCGGTGGTATGGGGTCCGTGGTTTGTCATAGATCCGGGTCTTTTTGCCGTGTTTGTTTGAGCGCCAGCCGATGGCTTTGGTGGTCGCGGTAAAGAGGTTGAGGCGGATCCGGACCAAGGCGTAGAGGGCGTTGAGGAGCTTCAGTTCGGCCGCCGTGTCGTACCGGTAGTGGAAGGCGTGCCGGCGCACGACGTCACCGTTTTTCTGCTCGACGTGAGCATTGTCGTTGGACTTATACGGCCGTGCACGGGTGAAGTAGATGTCCTTCTTCCCGGCCCACTCGATCATGGCGTAGTTGATGAATTCCCCGCCGTTGTCGGTATCAAGCCCCACCAAGGGAAACGGTAGTCGTGCCACGACCTCATCCATGGCCGCAAGGACCCAGACGTGCGCCCCGTTTCGGACGGCCACGTTCTCGGTCCAGCCGGTGAACACGTCCGTGGCGGTCAGGGTTCGTGCGAATTCCCCAGTCAGGGTGGGGCCGCAATGGACGACCAGGTCCGCCTCGATGAAACCCGGGAGCTGTTCGTGCTCGTCGCCGGCCTTACGGACCGTGATCGAATTACGCAGCAGTGGCCCGGCCTTCGTCGCGGAGAGCCCTTTGGGTTTGTCCGCGTCCTTGGTGGGTTTGAGGAGCCGGTCGATCGTGGCCCCGGAGACCTGCATCAACTGCACTCTGACAGCCGGTGTCAGTCTCTTGGTGTCGAGTTCACCAAACGCTTCGAGCTTCGGTAGCCACAGGTCCATGGTCGCGGCCAGATATTTGCCCGAGGGCATCCCCGCCAGCCGCCACACACCGATCAGGACTTTAAGCGTGTCATAGCCATAGGTTCGTCCCCGAGGCTTCCGTACCGCCACCCTCGCAGGGCCCTTGCGCTTGCGCGCTGTGGAAAGCGCCCGCCGGGCATTGGCCCTGGACCAGCCCGTGACGGCGACCAGCTCGTCCAGAACCAATCCCTTGGCATTCTTCGACGACTTCGCATAACCGGCTGCGTACTTCTTCGTGATTTCCCTACGCGTTGCCATCGACAGGTCCATCCCTCATCGTCACCGCCGTGCCCGCAGCGGCCCATGATTTCGCGAGCGTTTCTCAAATGAGGCATGCACCCCGTTTCGCGAGCACTATTCATGAGTCTCGTCGGGACCTTGACTGAAAACACCCGCTCCGCATATTCTGAACGAACGGTCGGTAATTTATTAGGAGCAACCATGGCATCGCAGAATCTGCAGTCAGTGCCCGCTGAGCTGTCCCCGGAGGAGCAGGAGCGGGAGGCAGCCGGTCAGGCGTATTTTGATCGCATCATTTCGGAGGACTCGCGCATCGAACCGCGCGACTGGATGCCGGCGGCTTACCGCAAGACTTTGCTGCGCCAGATCTCGCAGCACGCACACTCGGAAATCATCGGCATGCAGCCGGAAGCCAACTGGATCACCAGGGCGCCGAGCTTGAAGCGCAAGTCCATCCTCATGGCCAAGGTCCAGGACGAGGCCGGCCACGGTCTCTACCTTTACTCGGCCGCCGAGACCCTGGGACAGTCCCGGGACCAGATGATGGAAGACCTGATTGCCGGCAAGGCCAGGTACTCGTCCATCTTCAACTACCCCACGATTTCCTGGGCAGACATGGGGGCGATCGGCTGGCTCGTTGATGGCGCCGCCATCTGCAACCAGGTGCCCCTGTGCCGTGCCTCGTACGGTCCTTACGGTCGCGCGATGGTGCGCATCTGCAAGGAAGAATCGTTCCACCAGCGCCAGGGTTTCGAGATCCTGCTGGAACTCGCCAACGGCACGCCTGCTCAGAAGCAGATGGCCCAGGACGCAGTGAACCGTTGGTATGCGCCGTCGCTGATGATGTTCGGCCCGCCGGATGACGATTCACCCAACTCCAAGCAGTCCATGGCCTGGAACATCAAGCGCTTCAGCAATGACGAGCTGCGCAGCCGGTTCGTCGGAATGATGGTGGAGCAGGTCCGGGTCCTCGGCCTGACCCTGCCTGACGAGGACATCCGTTTCAACGAAGAAACCAAGAAGTGGGAGCACGGACCCTTGGACTGGAACGAGTTCAAGGAAGTCCTGGCCGGCCGCGGCCCCTGCAACTCGCAGCGCGTAGAGCGCCGCCGCGAGGCACACGAAAACGGTGCCTGGGTTCGCGAAGCCGCAGTGGCATACGCCCGCAAGCAAGCACAGAAGGAACACGCAGCATGAGCCCACACGGTAACCCGGAAGCACCGGGCAGCGCCTCCAGCGAAATCAACCGCGAAGCCCCAAAGGTTGCGGCCACCGCTGAAGAGCACCAGGAATCCCCATGGTCCCTGTGGGAGGTCTTCGTGCGTTCCAGCCGAGGCCTGTCCCACGTACACGCCGGTTCTCTGCACGCTCCGGACGCCGCCATGGCTCTCCGGAACGCCCGCGACCTCTACACCCGCCGCAACGAGGGCGTGTCCATCTGGGTTGTCCCGGCCGAGGCGATTTCCTCCAGCGATCCTGATTCCAAGGGCTCCTTCTTCGAGTCCCCGCAGGGCAAGGACTACCGCCACGCAACGTACTACACCATGAGCGAAGGCGTGAAGCACCTGTGACTACCAAAGACACTGACTTCGCCATCGAAGGCCACGGGGACATTTCCGTGGGCGTCCACGGAGCCGGCGCTTCGGGCGACGGTTCCGCCAGCGCCACCCGCATCACACCGGGCAATGCGCTGCGTCCCGAAGACATCGCCCTCGAAATCAGCCGCGGGCAGGTCAAGCCCAGCGAGGACGTTGCAGAGTTTGCGCTGCGCATCGGCGACGACGGCCTGATCCTCGCCCAGCGCCTGGGCCACTGGATTTCCCGTGCTCCCGAGCTGGAGGAAGACATCGCGCTGGGCAACATTGCCCTGGACCAGTTGGGCCACGCGAGGTCGTTCCTGACCTACGCCGGCGCCGCTTGGGGCAAGTCGGAGGACGACCTCGCCTACTTCCGCCGCGAGCACGAGTTCCGCTCCGCTCACCTCTTTGAGCAGCCCAACGGCGACTTCGCAGTCACCATTGCCCGCCAGTTCATCGTGAGCTTCTACCAGTACGAGCTCTACACAAAGCTCATGGAGTCCACCGACGCCACCCTCGCTGCCATCTCGGCGAAGGCCGTCAAGGAAGTGGATTACCACCGCGACCACAGCGCCCAGTGGGTACTTCGCCTGGCCGGCGGCACGGAGGAGTCCCGCGAACGCATCATCCAGGGCTTCAAGCTCGTCTGGCCATACGTGGACGAACTCTTCGAGGACGACGAGCTCACCACCCGCCTGGCTGAGGCCGGCGTCGCGGTGCAGCCTTCCAGCCTCCGCGCTGGTTTCGACCGCCTCACCGGGGAAATCATGGCCGAGGCCGAGCTGGAAATCCCCGGCGTCCCGCAGTCCCTGGGCGGTGGCCGCCGTGGCAAGCACTCCGAATTCCTGGGCTACATCCTTGCCGAAATGCAGGTCCTTGCCCGCGAACACCCCGGCGCGAGCTGGTGACCAGCATGACGACGCAGTCACGGACGCAGGAACGTACCGCTGAGCAGCGGGCCTGGGACATTGCGTCCACGGTCTGCGATCCGGAGATCCCGGTCCTCACCATCGAGGACCTGGGGATCCTGCGCGGTGTGCGGGTAGCCCCGGCTGAAGCAACGGCCAAGCACGACGGCGGCACCTCACGTACCGCCGTCGAGGTCACCATCACGCCCACCTACTCCGGGTGCCCCGCGATGGACGCCATTGGCGACGATCTGCGGACAGCCTTCGAGAAGGAAGGCTACGCGAGCGTGCACATCAACCTGGTGTTGTCGCCGGCGTGGACCACGGACTGGATGACGGATTCCGGGAAAGCCAAGCTGGAGGAGTACGGGATTGCCCCGCCCACCGGCATGGCTGCGGCCGGTGGCCACTCCGGTCCTGTCCGCTTGAGCCTTGCCGTGAAATGCCCGCAGTGTTCGTCATTGAACACTAAGGAACTCACCCGCTTTGGTTCCACATCCTGCAAGGCGTTGTTCGTCTGCCAGGACTGCAAGGAACCGTTCGACTACTTCAAAGTCCTCTAAGGAAGCAGCCATGACCACCGAAACACAGACGGCCAGCCGCCGTCGTGCGTCTTTCCACAACCTGACCGTCGCGGAAGTCCGGCGCCTCACGGACGATGCCATTGAGGTCACGTTCGGTGTTCCCGCCGAGCTGGCCGGCCAGTACGACTACCTTCCGGGCCAGTACGTGGCATTGCGCACCACGCTTCCCGACGAAGCCGGGGAGCCGCACGAGGTCCGCCGCAGCTACTCGATTTGCGCAGAGCCGCGCAGCTTCGCGGACGGCAGCAGCGAGATCCGGGTGGCCATCAAGAAGGACCTTGGCGGCATCTTCTCCACGTGGGCCAACGCCGAACTGAAGGCCGGCGACGTCCTGGATGTCATGAGCCCGCAGGGTGCGTTCATTTCGCGCCACGGCAAGGACGGCTCGTCCGTCCAGCACAACGTCATGAATTCCATGAACCACCCGGAGGAGCTGGCAGGGGAGCCCGGCAGCTTCGTGGCCATCGCTGCCGGTTCGGGCATCACGCCGGTGATCGCGATTGCGCGGACGCTGCTGGCCGCCAACCCGGAAACCACGTTCGACCTCGTTTACGCCAACAAAGCAGCCATGGACGTCATGTTCCTCGAGGAGCTGGCGGACCTGAAGGACAAGTACCCGTCGCGCCTGGCGCTGCACCATGTGCTGTCCCGCGAACAGCGCATTGCGCCGCTGATGACCGGGCGTATTGATTCCGAGAAGCTGCAGGCACTGCTCAGCAGTGCCATCCGTGCCGAGGATGTGGACGAGTGGTTCCTGTGCGGACCGTTCGAACTGGTCCAGCTGTGCCGCGACACTCTCGCAGCCCGCGGCGTGGAACCTGAGCATGTCCGCTTCGAGCTGTTCACCACCGGCCGCCCGGATCGTCCCGAGGGCAACGCGGGCCGACCTGTTGTGGCGGACGAGTCGCAGGACACGTACAAGATCACCTTCACACTGGATGGCCTCACCGGCGACGTCGCCAGCCCCACCCATGCCCGCGAATCCATCCTCAACGCGGCCCTTCGTGTTCGCCCGGACGTTCCCTTCGCGTGTGCCGGTGGCGTCTGCGGCACCTGCCGCGCCAAGTTGATCACCGGTACGGTGACCATGGACGAGAACTACGCCCTTGAACAGGACGAGCTGGACAAAGGCTATGTCCTCACCTGCCAGTCTCACCCCACCAGCGAAGAAGTTACCGTCGACTTCGACGTCTAAGGAGTCCCATGATCGAGCTCTCCATTGCCAACGGCATTGCCGAAATTGTCCTCAATTCCCCCGAAAAGCTGAACTCGCTCAACGAGGACGCGCTGGCCGAACTGGATAAGGCGTACGACGACGCTGCTGCCGCCGCCTCACGTGGCGAGGTGCGGGCGCTGCTCCTTCGCGGAGAGGGACGCGCCTTCTGTGCCGGCCGCGACATTGCCGCTGTGACTCCGGAAACCGACGACGCACAGGCTTACCTCGGTGGCCTCGTGGAGCCGCTGCTGAAGAAGATGGCCGCCTTCCCGACACCGACATTCGCTGCCGCCCACGGCGCTTGCCTGGGAGTCGGGCTGGGGTTGTTGCTGGCCACTGACGTTGTGTACGTGGCGGAGAACGCCAAGTTTGGTTCTCCCTTTGCGAAGCTGGGGGCAACGCTGGACTCGGGCGGACACTGGTACTTTACGGAGCGGCTCGGAATGCACCGCACCCTGGACCTGATCTACACGGCCGACCTCATCTCCGGGGCCGAAGCAGTGGCCCAGGGGATGTTCAGCAGGGCGATGCCTGCCGATGTCCTGCTTGACGAGACCCGGGAGATCGTTTCGCGGGTAGCTGTCGGGGCAACCGAAGCATTCAATGCATCCAAGGAACTCGTGGCCCACATCCGTGACCAGCGCCTGGGCCTGTGGGCATCCATGGCCGAGGAGAACGCCGAGCAGGCCCGGCTGTGCAAGACCGACGACTACGCCGAGGGCTTCCGGGCTTTCCAGGAGAAGCGCGCGCCGGTTTTCAAGGGCTAGGCGCGGCCGGTCCCGCCCAAGCTGAGGGGCTGCCCGGGCATTCCCTACACAAAGCCGTTCAGGAGCTTGTAGCCGGCCACTTTTCCTTCCAAGGAGATGACGGCCACGCCATTGGCCGTTGTATTCACGTCGGTGAGGGCACCGTAAGTGAATGCTGGGACGGCCGTGCCGCCCTTGATACACGGGAACGCTGAGAAAGAGCCTGCGCCGGGAGCATCCTGGTATGGGCCACGAGGGGGCATGGTGTACGTCGTCTCCTTGAGGCAGACGAACACGTCCTCGAACGATGTGCCACGGTATTTCCCGGCGGCGGTGTCCCAAAGGTTTGCGCTCCAAAAGGTGCCTGCAATAACCCTGTCTCCAGGGGTCAATGACGGCAAAAGGCCGTAGTCGCCCCAGCTCCGGACTTCTACCGCCTTGGTTTCCCAAGCGGCGTTGCCGGTGAGGGGATCGTAGCCGACCAACTTTGATAGACCACCACGATATTTTCCAGAGGGGAATTCAATGTGGCCCTCGGTGTACTCGCACCGAACAGGGAATGCCTCGCCCCCTTCCAACTTGGTGGCTGTGGTTCCAATTGTCTTGGCGCACTCAACTTGCGATCCTTCCGATGTCCAGAGAACCCGGGCGCTTGAAGCCCGGAAGCCTACGGTCTTAGTGGATTCGCGCAGGTTCAGTGAGAAGGTTTGCTCGGAGAATTTTTCGGGTGCGAGATCCGTGGGGTTCATTCCAACGGAGCCAACGTAGAGGTCCAGCTTTTCGGAGTAGATGAAGTGCCAGCCCATGCCGGTGTTGGCCCCTTTGCCAAAGATTTCTTCTATCCCGACTTCCCAGAGCACCTCGCCGTAGGAGATGTGGGCCAGCTTTTCGACGCCGTCCGTCACCACCGAGTAAAGTTCTTTGCCCACTGGTCGGAAGTTCCCGATGAGGGGGTTGATGTCGGGACCACCCGATTCCTCGCCGGATTCCAAGTCCACCCAATGTTCCACAGTGTGGGCTGATTCATCGAAGGCGATGAAGCACATGTCTTGGATATCGTCGCAGGCGAAGGGACGAGTGCTGACCAGCTCTTCCCTGCCGCGATAGATTTCCTTTCCTGTTCCAAGGTCAAAGGCTACGGGGGCTGTCCACCATGCCACGCCGCCGTCATTGGCTGGTGGTGTTGCCGCCTGCAGGAAGATCGCGGCGCTCTTGCCAGTGGAAGTCCTGGTCACAACCGGTTCCAGCGGGACACCAGGTGCTTCGTACCCGGGATGAACGGGCTGCGTCCACAGCTCTTTGCCGTCTGCAACAGAGATGGCATGGGCCGCAACGCCTGCCGCGCTCTTGGCGTAAACCAGCGCAACACCGTCGGCCACCACAGGCTGACCGATGGGATCGAGCGCAACTTCCCATGCCGCCGTCGCGGTTTCCGTGCTTCGCTCAACCGGAGCCACGGTTGGTGCTGGCGTGCTTGTGGCAGGCGCAGCTTGAGGCGTGAGGAAAGTGCACGAGGACAGCAGAAATGCTGCCCCTACCGCCGTGATGGCCAGTCCCACAGACTTCAGTCGGGTTGTCAGCGCAGGCGCTGAAGAATTCATGGTTCCCCCAGGAACGGAAAGGTTCAGCACCTGGAGGGTGTGGTTCCAAACCAAAAAAGGGCCAGCTGGGCGTGGCTCAAGTAGAGAATACAGCCTGCCGACGGCTACTTAGCCGTTCCTCCCGCCAGCAACTTGGCCATCTCCTCGTTGGAGAGTTTCATCCACGCTGAGTCGGAGGAACCCTGCAGGGCCGCCTCAGGGCTCTGCGTTTGGACCCACCATTTGGCTTCGAAGACGTGCTGGTCAAGCATCACCCGGTCACCCTTGTGGTAAACGGTGGTGGCCGACCAAGCCGGGTAGGTTCCGGCGGGAACGGTGACTTCGGGTGCTGGGCGGTCACCGGGAAGAACTGGACCGATCAGCTTCCACGGCGCCGCGGCGCCGTCGTGGACCGGGTCATTGGGCACGTCATCCTTTGTCCACCACTTGGCCTCGTAAACGTTGCCCTGCCAGACGATCCTGTCTGATTGCACGTAGGTGGCCACGGGGGACCAGATCGGATAGGGACTGGTGGCGGGGTCGTCCACTACCGCCGTGGCAGTGGTTGTGCCGATGGGCAACGCGGAGCTGGGGGCGTCAGTGACCTTGGAGTCGATGTCGGCTCCCAGGACGTCGGAGAACCGGGTGCTGCCTTGCGCCACACCACTGCAAGCGTCGGACACTACTGTGAGGGTGGGATAGTTCGGCCCGCATTCGGCGTCCCGGTTCAAGGACCACATGGACATCCTGCCGATGCCTTTGCCCTGCGCGAAGTCGTGAAGGCCTTGGGCGTCGGCCAGGGTGAACACGTCGGCCACAATGTCGTTCTGGCCGATCATGGGCGTGAGGCCGATCCTGCGCCACAGCGTCTGTGCACCCAGGTTCTGTTGCGCGGCTGAGTAGATATCACCCAATTGGGCATGGGTAGCTTCCGCCGCCGCGATGGAGGCCTGCAGCATGGACTGCCCGGCAACCCGGCTTTCGCCATAGTCCATGGTCATGATGTTGACGCCGGCAAGTTCCACTCCGGCGGCAAGCATTTGCGCGACGGCGGCAGTCCCGTCAGCGGTCAGCCCGGCTGGGGCCACGGGGAGCGTGAGCCAGACGGACAGGTTCTTGTCCTCCGCTTGCCGGTCTTTCTGCAGAGCTGTGATGGCTTTGGCCTGCCGCGCAATGGCAGCCTTGTCAGCCAGGGCGGTGCCTTCGATGTCCAGGTCGATGGTGGACAGGTCGTAGCGGTCCACCACGGCCGAATAGGCCTGCTGCAGCCGTGCGTCATCAGTGCAGGCGGTGGAAAGTTCCCGGTTTGATAGCCCGCCGAAGGAGACTGCGATGTCTCCACCGGTTTGCCGGAGCCGGGCGATGCGCCGGTCCAGGTCCAGTTCCGTGGCGGCCGCTTCAAGGCTGTAGAAGGATCCCCAGGAAGGTGTGCACCCATCCTTCGCATCGGCGACGATGAAAGCCAACGCCACTGACTTGGTGTTTTCTGTGGCTGGTTGCTCGAATGCGTACCGTGGGGTCGCGGTTACATCAACGTATCCGGTGAAGACCGATGGTGAGGCTGCGGCCGCCCGGGTGTCTGTGTAGGTGCGCCAGGAAACGACGCCGGCGCCCACCACTGCCGCAATCACAGCGACAAGAACGGAGAGCCGAATCCAGGACAACTTTCGCCCAGGAAAGTGTTTCGACATAAATCCCCCAACGTTGACACTGGAAATGCGAGCGACTGGATGTTATTAGCCTCTTGACAAAGCCTAAAAGTGTCCAAATGATTTCCGTCGATTGCACGCGAATCATAAGGTACCTGTTATCGATTACTATAAGGGCAATCGGCGACGCTTTTGCTACGAAAAGGCGGACGTTCACCGGACATCGGGCTTTTTGGCCCGGTCACAGTCTGATGGGGAACTATGACGGACCAGTTGGTTGTTTCACCTGAACTTGCGCGGGATTCCGGTTTGCTTCCCCCTGAGCGCCTGGAAAATGCCGTACGTAAGCGTCAGTGGGGATCCGAGCGTCGCTCCGAGCCCTTGGCAATTGTTCATCCAACGCCCTCTTCACGAAAGATCGTGCTCGGCAGGCTGGCTATTTTGGTGACGGTGGGAGCGTGGATTTATTACGTTGTCTCCACCATCATTCGGCAGTTCGTTGACAACCCAAACTCCGGGTTCCGGTTTGGGTTCGAATCGATTTCCTACCTCATTGTGGTCACTTTCCTGACCTTCTCAGCCCTCATGTACCTCATGGCGCGGCAAGGAGCCCTCTATCGGTTTAAGGAACACCGGCGGGTACCCCGCGGAGAGCTGGATAACCATTTTGCCCATTACAGCGAGGCCGTGACGGTTTTGGTGCCGTCCTATGCCGAAGAACCACAGGTTGTGAGGGGAACGCTGTGGTCGGCCGCTCTTCAGGAATTCCCGGATCTGCGAGTGGTGTTGTTGCTCGATGACCCTCCCAACCCCACTGAGCCGGAGAAGATTCAACGCCTTGACCAAACCCGTGCGTTGGCAGGTCACATCGAAGACGCGATGTCGGCTCCGGCAGGGCGGGTCAACAAAGCCCTTGCAGCCTTCAGGGAGAGGCAAGGTTCAGGCGCCAATGAGACCGGGGAACTCCAGCTGCTGATCGGCGAGTATGAGGCAGCCGTTGAGTGGTTGGAGACGATGGCTGAGGCCGAGACGGTTGAGGACCACGTGGATGAATTCTTCGTGGACCTGGTCATTATGGGACTGGCGCGCGAACTTCGCCTGGTGTTATTGGCGCTCAAAGCAGCCACTGCCCAGAATGCTGCCCCCAGCCCGGAACGCATGGAGCAGCTTTATCTTCGCCTCACCTGGATTTTCAATGTCCGCACGGAGACGTTTGAGCGCAAGAAGTACGCCAGCCTCTCCCATGAGGCCAACAAAGCCATGAACCTCAATGCCTACATCTCCCTCATGGGCAAAAGGTGGCGCCGGGAAGAAACTGCCGGAAGCGTGGTGCTGCGGCCTTCGCTGGTTCCGCGTGAGGACGACCTCCTGGTTCCGGACAGCACATATTTGCTGACTTTGGACGCGGACTCCCTGCTCCTGCGGGACTATTGCCTGCGGTTGGTCTATTTCCTTGAGTCTGCCGGCAATGAACGTGTGGCGGTGACGCAAACGCCGTATTCATCGTTCCGCGGCGCCCCCACCAGGATCGAGAGAATCGCAGGCGCCACAACGGACATCCAGCACATTCTCCACCAAGGCATGACCTATTACGGTGCCACGTTCTGGGTGGGAGCCAACGCGATCATCCGCAAGTGCGCGCTTGAAGACATCGTGGAAGTGGAGACAGTGGGCGGGTTCGAAATCCGTACCTACATTCAGGACCGCACGGTCATTGAGGACACCGAGTCCAGCATCGATCTGGGAACCCATGGCTGGAAACTCGTGAATTATCCGGAGCGCCTGAGTTACAGCGCCACACCACCTGACTTCGGCTCACTTGTGGTGCAACGGCGGCGATGGGCCAACGGCGGCTTGCTGATCCTTCCCAAGCTGTGGAACCAGCTGTCCCATAGGCGCAGCCAACGGCAACGGATACTCATCCGCGAAGTGCTGCTGCGGGTGAACTATATGGCGTCCATAACGTGGGCCAGCTTTGGACTCCTCTTCCTGTTGGCCTACCCCTACGACAGCAGGCTGCTCAGTCCGGCCGTCTTCATCGCCGCCCTCCCGTACTTCCTGTGCATGGGTTCGGACCTTCGCGACTGCGGGCACCGGTTCAGCGACATTTTCCGGATCTACGGCTTCAACCTCATCCTGCTCCCGGTCAACCTGGCCGGAGTTTTGAAGTCTCTCCAACAGGGGCTGACGGGGGACAAGATCCCCTTTGTCCGTACACCCAAGGTGAAGAACCGGACCGCTGCGCCGGCCATCTATGTGTTGATTCCGTACGCAATCGTCGCGTTCTCAATCCTGACAATCTGGAGGGACGCCCAACAGGGTAATTGGGGAAACGTAGCCTTCGCGTCGTTGAATGCCGTCCTGGCCATGACCTGCATCCAGGCATACATCGGCATCTGGAATTCTGCGGTGGACGTCTTTCTCGGTGCCATCAACTGGCTTTACGTGACTCCCAAGTCCAAGGCCAAGCCGGAGTCCCTCGTAGTGCCAAAGACCGCGGAGGAAGTGGACTGGGAATCGATTCTCTACCACGGCGACCGCAGGCTTAACCGGGACCTCCGCGGCGGAACCGACCGCCGTCGTCGTATCTCTTTGCGGTGATGCCCGAAGCTGCGACCGGGCAACCCTGAAACGCATCGGTATCATTAAGCGATGAGTGACGTTGCACGTTCCACCATCGCCTTCGAGGGGTTTTTCGCCCGGGACTTCCCGGAGTTGGCCATTCCGTGGCGGGCGGAGGAGGCAGCCGACCCGCAGCTTCTGGCACTTAACCAGCCACTCGCCGTCGAACTCGGTTTTGATCCTGATTTTCTCCGGAGCCCCGAGGGCATTCGGCTGCTGATCGGTAATGCCCTACCGGAGGAAGCAACCCCAGTAGCCCAGGCCTACTCGGGTCACCAGTTCGGCTGGTACTCACCCCGGTTGGGGGATGGGCGTGCCCTGCTGCTGGGTGAAATCGCCGGCGACGACGGGAAGCTCCGCGATATCCATCTCAAGGGCTCGGGGCGCACGCCGTTTGCCCGGAATGGTGATGGACTGGCAGCGGTCGGCCCGATGCTGCGCGAGTACATCGTGAGTGAATCGATGCATGCCCTGAACATTCCCACCACCAGAAGCCTTGCCGTCGTCGGGACGGGGCATCAGGTTCAGCGTGAAACTCTCCTGCCGGGGGCTGTTCTGACCCGGGTGGCCAGCAGCCACCTGCGCGTAGGTAGTTTCCAATATGCCAGGGCCACTAACGACGTGGATCTGCTCCGCCGCCTTGCTGATCACGCAATCGAACGACACCACCCGTCGTCGGCCGGGGAAAGCAACCGGTACCTTGGACTTCTCAAGAGCGTCATATCGGTCCAAGCGAAACTTGTGGCCCAATGGATGCTGGTCGGATTCGTGCACGGCGTCATGAACACCGACAACATGACAGTTTCCGGCGAAACCATCGACTACGGCCCGTGCGCCTTCATGGATGGCTTTGATCCCGGGGCGGTTTACAGCTCCATTGATGAACAGGGACGCTACGCCTACCGCAACCAGCCATTGGTTGCGGAGTGGAACCTTGCCCGTTTCGCCGAGTCGCTCGCGCCGCTGATCCACGAGGACGAGGAGCAGGCGGTGGCCCTTGCTGTTGAGGCGCTGAACGCGTTCCGCCAGCAGTACAGCGCCACATGGTTCAGCGGCATGCTGGCCAAACTTGGGCTGCCTGAGGGAATTGACGACGGCGTTGCCTCACCTCTGGTGGATGACCTTCTTGAGCTGGTCCAGGAGTCGCGCGCGGATTACACCTCGTTCTTCCGCAGCCTCGGCGAGGCGGCCCGCGGGCAGGGTGAACCCTCCCGCGGCATGATTCTGGACGTGGCAGCGTTCGATGCCTGGCTGGAACGTTGGCGTGCCCTGGCGCCTGATGCCGATGCCATGGACAGGGTCAACCCGATCTATATCCCGCGCAACCATCTGGTGGAGGAGGCCCTGTCCGCCGCAACAGAGGGGGACACCGCACCGGCGGAGCGGTTGCTGGCGGCGGTGTCCGATCCGTTCAACGAACGCCCGGGATTGGAAAGATATGCTGAGCCAGCGCCGGAGAGCTTCGGTCCCTACCGGACCTTCTGCGGCACGTAAGGGGCCCGGCCCGGACGGCTCGAAACCCAGCAACCCTACCGTGAGTGACGCACGATCGCCAGGAGCTCCTCGCGGAGAATGCCGGAGTCCAGATTGATGGCTGACAGCACAATGCTCTCCAAACGGTGGGACTGTTCGAGCAGCGCCAGCCCCACTTCGGTAATCGACACCAGTTGGCTGCGGCGGTCGAAGCGGTTGGGCTGGCGGAGAATGTAGCCTCGGGATTCAAGTCTGGACAGCAGTGGTCCCATGGTTTGGGCTTGGACGCGTACGCTTTCCGCAAGCTTCCCCGGCGTGATGGGCCCTGCGGTTGCCACCGTATCAAGGGTGAGTACTGCCGGGTACGTCAGCCCCAGGGGTCGCAGCTTCTCATTCCATGCCAGCTCCACGAGCCGCGCCGCAGTGGACAGCAACCGGCTGGTTGGCCATCGGTCCATGTCAGGCATTGAGGCACCCCAGCTTTCCCAAAGTAGTCAGCTTACTTACTAGATTACATGAGTACCGCCGGGGCTGGACTGTGCGGGGTAGGACGGAGCGCTTTGCCCGCATCCCATCTCAGTGCAGTTGGCTGTCCGCTGGCGTAGCCCGCCAGGAGTGAAAGGGGACGGTCAACCCTCCGCGAGTTGGTGCGCAGGTGAACGGTCCGGCGGCTGCGGCCAACCCAGGCGCCAACGGGACGACCCGCACTAGTTGGAGTTCGTTGCGGCCTGAAGCGGCCCGGATGGTGAGGGCGTCGCCTTGGCGACTGATCCGGATTCGGACCCGTCCGCCGGTCCATTCCGGGACAGGCGCCAGGGACCAGTCCGAGAAGCCGTCCGTGACCACCGCGCCCAGTTGAGCGGCGCCGTCGGCAAATTCCACGCCCGCCTTGACCCAATGCTCGGCGCTGATGCGGACGAAGATGCCTGCTTGGTCGAACTGTTGGGAGAACGCGGCAGTGAACTCAACCTCCATGGCGCTGTCCTGTGGGAACGGGGCAAGCAGCGCATGTTCGGTGTCGTGAATGAAGCCGTAGGACGTGATGCGCCAGGCGTCACTGCTTTCGGCTGCAGTCACCAGAAGGTCACCTTCCTGCTCGACGACGGCGGCTGGCTGGTTGGTCCATTCGCCTCGGTTCCAAGGAATGTCAGTGATCACAGGGCTCCTCGAGTTTGGGTGGATAGGGTTCTGGTGCCAAGGGCTCCAGCGTCCTCGGCGCTGGCTCCCACAGTTCAACACGCCAATTTCTTCCCCGCTGACTAGGACACGATACCCACGTACCACGAAAGTAGTACGCAAGTGAACACCTGGGGGTGACGCGTCCGGCGCTGCAAAAGGCGAGGCTGGATGGAGAGCACACCGTGTGCTCTGGAGAGGCATGGTTGAAGAGGTCAGTTAAGAAATTGCTCGTGGCGGTGACTGCCGTCGGAGCCGTGCTCGCGGTGGGACTGGCTACCACCACTGTGGTGGATGTGGTCGCGAGTGAGTCCGAGAGTCATCGGATCGAATCCTACGGCCAGCGGGTGGACATTGACGGCGGCCAGATGAACGTCTTCGTCAGCGGAGCCGGGGAGACAATCGTGCTCTTGCCGGGATTTGGTACCTCTTCCCCCGTCCTAGATTTCGCGCCACTGGTCCGGGACCTCGCCACGGATCATCGCGTGATTGTGGTGGAACCGTTTGGATACGGTTTGAGCGATGGTACGGATCGGGAGAGGACCACGGAGAACATCGTGCAGGAGGTCCATCAGGCACTCGCGAAACTCGACGTTGACCGCTACATCCTGATGGGACACTCCATCGCGGGGATCTATGGGATTGAGTACGCCGCCCGCTATCGGGAAGAAGTGACGGCGTTCGTGGGCATCGACTCCAGCGTTCCCGGACAACCTGGCATGGACGCACAGTTCCCCACAGGACTCCTGTCCGCTGCGAAGAACCTCGGCCTTCTCCGCCTCGCGGCCGCTGCCGGCGAAAGCTACAGCGACGCATACTCCGCTCACTCCCGTGAGCAGATGAAGATGCTGACCAACCGGAACTCCATCAGCCCGACCTATCTCAACGAGATGACCCACATTCGCACCAACTTCGAGCGCGCACTCGGGACCGGGTTCCCCAAGGACCTGCCGCTGCTGCTTTTCGTCGTTTCGGAGAATGCGAAGAATCCGGAATGGCTGGGGTTGCACCAAAGGCAGGCGGCGAGCGTTGCGGACGGTACCGTGGTGCCCCTTCCGGGGGAGCACTACCTCCATCACACCCATGCGGCAGAGATCGCCAGCGGGTTCCGCGACTGGGGGACCGACAGGCCGGTCATCTGAGAACAGCTGGAACGAAAGTGTCCCGCCTGATGGGGGATCAGGCGGGACACTTCAACTCTAATGGTGCTAGCTGGTAATTGACCGGGTGCCGATACTTTTTGCTCGTGTCAGGCCCCTGCAACGGCGGACCCTGCCCCCAAAGGCAGGGTCCGCCGTCGTGCTTTCCGCTAGGGGTGACCGGGGCGGCTCTCGCAGGCGATGCGGTCGCCGTCGCTGTCAAGACCGGCTACATCGCCGTACCACGGGAAGTAGTAGTCGAACCAGTCCTGGGCCTGGCGCCATGTGGCAAAGTCCGTGCAGTTCTTGCTGTTGCCCGGGTTCGCCGGCGGCTGCGGCGTAACTGGCGGCGTCACAGGTGGCTGCGGCGTCGGCGTCACGGGCGGCGGGGGAGGAGAGCACGTGTTGCCTGTGATTCCTCCGGTGCCGCCATTGACGAAGCGGTACATGAACGCTGCCATGGCGTCACGTGCCACGGGCTGGAGCGGGTTGTACGCGCGGCAGCCGTAGCCGATGTCCCAACCGGTGGAGATGCCCTGCGCTGCAAGCCAGGTGATCTGTTTGTAGAACTGGGTTCCCACCGGGACGTCCTCGAACGGGGAAGTGCCGGGCTCGGCGAAGTCCGGGTTGCCGCCGAAGCGGTACAGGAAGGCTGCCATGGCGTCACGGTTGACGGGTGTGAGCGGGCGGAAGGTCTTGGAACCGTTCGCTTCGGTCCAACCCGTTGAGATGCCACTCGTGGCCAGCCAGGTGATTTCCTTGTAGAACTGGCTCGACGGCGTCACGTCAGTAAACGGCGACGTCGCCGGCGGTGTGAACGCAGGTTTGCCGGCCAGGCGGTAGAGGAACGCTGCCATGGCGTCACGGTTTACGGGGCTGAGCGGACGGTAGGTGCGCGTCCCGTTCGCTTCCACCCAGCCTGTTGAGATCCCTTGCGATGCGAGCCAGGAGATCTCTGCGTTGAACTGCGTGGAGCTGTTGACGTCGCTGAACGTGATCGGTTCTGTGGGCGGAGCGTCCACGGCGATCGTTGGAACAGCGACCTGCGTGGTTGCACAGGAGCCCTGGATGGCCGACGAGATGGCCGCCGACTCGGCTTGGTCGATGGCCAGTTGCCAACGGTATTTCACCAGTACCCAGTCCGTTGCGTACCGGCAGGCGGTTCCTGCCAGCGGCGGCATCCATTCGGCCGGGTCGCGGTCGCTCTTGGACTGGTTCACGTTGTCGGTCACAGCTTCGAGGGCCACGTCCAAGGTGAGGTCGTTGGCGTAGTCGCGGCGCTGTTCGGCCGTCCAGGCGCTTGCGCCGGAACCCCATGCTTCGGCGAGGGGGACCAAGTGGTCAATGTCGACGTCGGACGCGTTTGTCCACGTCCCGCCGTCGTACCAGGACGTCCACTTACCTGTGGCCACTGTGCAGCCGGAGCTGAACGTCACGGGTGTCAGCGATTCCTGTTGAAGGACTTCGGACCGGGTGTCGCAGCTGTCGCTGTCGGCGTCCACCCAATGCTGGAACAGGTCGCGGTTGTAGCCGGTGTTTGATTCCGCGGAGACGGTCAAGGATGAGAGAAGGGCAGCGACGCTTGCTTTGTCCGAAGCAGTCGCGGTTTGCGGCAAAAAGACAGCCGCCGACGCGGTCAGCGATAGGATCGCCAACCACGAAAGAGCCTTGGGCATCTGGGTTCCCCATATTCGATTAGAGCGCTCTGAGCAGCGCATACATCATGGGATGCTACAGGCGGGATGGGTTCCGTCAGGAGCCTTGTCACCTCGTGACTCCGGCGTGGCGGGCGTACTCTGGGTCCATGGAGTCCGAGGTCAGGACTGTCGCCCTGCGAACCGGCATCAGCGTTCCCTGCTTTGTCCAAGGTCACCTTGAGCAAACGCTCGACGACGGCGGCGCGCCGTTGGTCCTGTTGCACGCCTGGGGTGAATCCTGGCGGAGCTTTGAGCGGCTGATTGCCGCACTTCCGGATGTGGTTGTGGTGGCACCGGATCTGCGTGGGCACGGTCTTGCTGACAAACCTTCGGGCGGTTATTCGCTGGTGGAGGTAGCCGAAGACGTCGTGGCCTTGTTTGATGTCCTGGGTCTTGTCCGTGCGCACGTGCTGGGTTCATCCAGCGGGGGATATGTGGCGCAGCAACTGGCGGTGACACGACCCGATCTGGTGGCATCTCTGATTCTGGTGGGTGCGCCTTTGAGTCTCCGTGGGAAGCCGGCGTTCGCCGCCGAAGTGGATTCCCTCACTGACCCGATTTCAGAGGAGTGGGTGCGCGGGTCGTTGTCCTGGTATCGGCTGCTGCATACGGTTCCCGCCTCGTATATCCAGGACCGCGTGCAGGACGGCATGGCCATGCCGGCTGCCGTCTGGAAATCGTCGCTGCGAGGCTATTACGAAGCCGTTCCACCCACGGAAGCCGGGACCATTTCAGCCCCCACTTTGGTTCTCTGGGGTGCCCACGACCATCTGGTGCCTCGGCACCATCAGGAGACCCTGTCGCGGCGCATACCGGGGTCCCGGCTCAAGGTCTACGAGGAGACCGGGCACTTGGTGCTGTGGGAGTGCCCGGAGCGGGTGGCGGGGGATGTGACGGGGTTTTTGGGTGACGTGCGGGGCGGCTAGCCCTTGATGGTTCAAGGGCTAGCCGCATTGCTTCCTCCGCAGAGCGAATGGCTCAGAGAATGGCCGTCATGCCGTTCCAGCCGACGCCGATTTTGCTCGCCGTTGGCCAGGAGAACCCTCCGTGCCCCGAATACATCCAAAGCTCGCCTGCCGAGTTTCGGGCGAGGATGTCGGGCCATCCGTCGCTGTTGAAGTCGCCTGGCCAAGCCAAGGAGTTCACTACATTCCACCCCTGGCCGATTATGTGCTTGGGCAGCGTACCAGCGCCCGCTCGCGGGTAGAGCCACCACAGCGCCCCGGCGCCATCACGGGCGGCCACATCAGACGCTCCATCACCGTCATAATCGCCTACGCCGATAATCTGAGAATAGTTGTTCCAGCCAGAGGTGTACCAATGACGGGCCAGCCATCCGCCCCGTCCATCGGCCCTGTACAACCATAAGGTGCCGCCACTATCACGAGCTGCGATATCCGGGGGGCCGTCTCCGTTGAGATCACCCACTCCCACCATCGCAGTCATGACATTCCAGCCTTGCCCCACTTGGCTGCGTGGCAGCCATCCACCGGCGCCGTTGCCTGGGTAAAGCCAAAGCGCTCCGCCGCCATCACGAGCCAAGACGTCGGATTTACCGTCGCCATTGAAGTCGCCGGTGGAAACCAAGGCCGTCATGACGTTCCAGCCTTGCCCCACCTGGCTGCGGGGTAGCCATCCCCCGGAGCCGTTGCCTGGGTAAAGCCAGAGCGCACCCGCAGAGTCTCGGGCCAGGACATCGGACTTACCGTCGCCGTTGAAGTCGTTTTTCACTGGAGAAGAAACGGAACCATCAATGATTGCCATGTTCCATCCCGCATCGTCGAGGACGTAGACCCGGTTCGTAACGGCGTTGACTGCCGCGTCGCCACCCTGGCCTAGAGTATCAACGAATGATGTGCTGTTGTTTGAACCATTGAAGATAGTGATTCCATTGCCCGACGTCGGGGCATATACCTTGTTGTTGCTTTCATTGACAACCAAGTCGGTGATTTTCCCGGGGGTTCTAAATTCAGCCACCTGCATCTGATTTCCCGCGTCCACGACTTGGATGTATCTATCCGTGGAGCTGCGTTCCAGTTCTACATAGATCCTTTTGGACGTCGCGTTTATCGCCAGCTTTCCTACCGGATGGGCCGACGGAATGGAGCTCGTGACTGTGTCAGTTTTGCCGTCAATGACCCGTATACCGGCGCCGTACATGCTGGATGTCGTGAAGTAGATCGTATTGGTGAGCGGGTTGAGCGCTATGGCCAGGATGCCACCGGCGCCGATATTGATCGATGAGCTGACGGTGTCGGCGTCGATGACAGTTATCGTGCCGCCACCCATAACGTAGACCTTGTTTGTGGTTGGATTCACAACGATGTCCTCCACGCCGCCAGTGATTGGCAAAATCGTGGTGGTCTGCGTGGCGCCGTCGATGATCGTGAGGGCGCTGTCGCTGCCGAGGTAGACCTTATTGTTCTTTTCGTTGACGGCCAGAATTCTCCCTTTCGCGGGAATCCGCTCGGGCTCGCCGTGGGTAGCGCCGTCCACCACAGCAACGTAGTCATAGTTGGTGCTTACATAGACTTTATTTGTCGCGGAGTTAACGGCGACATCCGTGGTATAGAAAACCAGAAGATGGCGGCCTCCAGTAGGACCGCCGTGCACATACACTCCCTCTTGAGTGGTGACGTACACCGTATCCGTCTTTGGGTTCACTGCAATGCTCGTCGGCCCATGTCCTACACGAAAATCGTCCGTCACCGTATCGGCATTCGCTGGTGAAACCGGGCTACCCATCAGCGCCGCTAGTGTCACTCCCAGAATGACTGAAAGGGCAATAGCTCGGCGACGGCGTCGAACTTTCATCCTCCCGATCACGCGCGATGCATACAGAAGAGCACCCATAGAATCCCCCAAAACCCGCCACGCTGAAACACTTCGATGTGTGGATTCTATAGGAGAGGCAGAATCGGTTGACTTACGTGTCAGGGAATAGCTGTGAGTACGGGCAGCCCGACTATTGGAAGGCTCTTGGCTCAGCTATCCATTGGTAAGACGCGACAGTTCACTGAGGAAGTGAGCGTTTGCCCCTTCGCTGAAGTGGAAAGGCTGCCGTCCCCACTTGTGTCCTACTGCGGCCAAGGGTGCGCCGCCCGGGTAGTCGATGAATCTGATGCCCGGCGTCTTCTCAATCTCTTTGTAAAGGTCGTAGAGCAGCCTATTATTGCGGTCGAACCACCTCGACCGAGGGAAAGGCACTCCGTCGGTATCAACCGTCGCCCAGAAGACACGATTCACAATTATTTTGAGGGGATCAACCAATTTCGTGAGCGCCCTGATCCCTTCAACACGGCGTGCCAAGCCAGAATCGCTCCACGGTTCTTGGCAAAGGGACGGGTCATATGAATATCCGGTTGCCTTGAGCTCCTCCGATTCGGTGATGGTGGTTCCACCGATTTCTATCGTGCTCATGCGCTCATCGATAAAATCGACAACGAGTACATCGAAAGAGCCGTTAGCTAGGGCTCCAGGTAGGGACTTATTGATGTCGGCCTGGACCATTCTTTTCTGGAAGCGGCTCTCCAGGGCATCGACATCGGGTAGCTCTGTGCCAGATTCGGGCGGTTGCCGGAATGCGCTACCCACGGATGACCTAGCGAAGTATCCTTCGAGTTCGAAGTCGCTGGGGTTCTCAAACGGATCTCGGGATACGCAGCTCCCGTAAATGAAGACAGATGGCACCGATTCAGCGTACATCAACGAATCCCCTGCGGCTCCTCGACCCGTTGTCAGGTCACGCAACGCCAGCGGTCAGTTGCCCTTTTCGAGAGCATGCGCCGTGATGTATGCGCCCAACTGGTCCGTTGACAGTGCAGCAGCAATCTCCGAGATGGCTGTGGTGTCTGCGACGACGATCGACTGACCGTCAGTCGAAGTGCCCGTGCCGAGAGTTGGCAGAGTAAACATGACGGTGTCGTTCGCTCGAAGGTCCTTCATTCCCAGCGCGAGGCTACCGATAGCCCCGGCATCGAAACTCTTGTCGACGCTGATGAAAGGTGAGACTGCACTGACCATGCTGTTGACAGTCACTGGATTGGTCAGCGTTTCCCGGGCGATGGTCTTGCTGATAATCGCTTTCATATAGGCCTGCTGGTTGCGGACTCGCTGGTAGTCCCCGTCACTGAAGGACATGCGTTCACGAACAAAAGCCAGAGCCTCGTCGCCGTTCAACGTCTGCTTACCGGCCTCATAGTAGTGCCCCTTCATGGGGCCCTTGGCTGGCGCAAACGGAATCTTCACGTCCACTTCCACGCCGCCCAGAGCATCGGTGAGGCCCTTGAATCCCTCAAAGTCGACCATCGCGACATGATCTATGCGCTGCTGGAACAGGGATTCAACAGTCTGGACCATCAGAGGCACGCCGCCAAGAGCCAACGCAGAGTTAATCTTCGACTCTCCCTTCCCGGGGATATTCACCCAGAGGTCACGCATGAGAGACACTGCGTACACGTTCTTACGGTCCGCAGGAATATGAACGAGCATCAACGTGTCCGCCCGTTGATCAGTGGACACCGGGGTGTCGACATCGAGTTCAGCAGATCCGCGGGTATCGCTGCCCATCACCAGAATGTTCATCGGCGCGGTGCCGTTGACGGGCTCCGTCTTCTGTGGGCGGGTCGACTCTTCCGGGAAGGCCGTTTCGATCTTGGTTGTGCCTGAGTTAAAAGTCTGTGCCAAGTTGACGATGTAGGCACCCCCAATGAGGCCAGCAACGAGCACGGCGGCTGCGAAGCTCAGGAGCACGTTGCGGGCGGTTTTCCTGCCCTTTTTCTGACGTCGAGGACGGGACTCTGCAGAGGGAGTTTCAGTATCTGTCGGGAGCGTCATGTGTTCCTTGGTGTTGGCGTCAGCAGTGATGATTCTATCAAGATGCAAAAGCCGTGAGCACAGAGAGCCGTCAGTTTCGGTTGAACCCGAGGGCCACTAGCCGAGTCCGGAATGAAATACTGCGGATTTGTTGCCCCACACATTGGTCACTTTTACGTAGTAGTTTCCGGGGTTCTTGATCGTTGTCATACCAACGTTGAGCGTGATCATTTCGAGTTGGGGGTTCAAACCATACTGCTCTCCGTAGTCGGAGTTGATGCCGCTTGCCCTCACAGTTTTCTTGAGTTGCTGTCCCTTATGGTCTGTCCACTCCACCGTGGCCGTACTTCCTTTCAGGTTGAAACCAGCAACCTGGACCTGACCGGATGCCGGGCGAAAGGTCGTCTCAGTGATGATGGGCGTTGAGAGCCCCGCTTGTATCTGATTCTTTAGCGAAGTGCCGTTTCCTTTGCACGTGAAGTAAGAATCCCACATGAAGGAGATGACTTTCTTGGCATTAGCCATCTGTTGAAGTTGTCTGTCCAACCGCGCTTTTGTGGTCTGTCCGCGAAGGCTGTCCGCGCAGGAGTTCGAGGCTGTAGCCGGTGCCATTCCTTCCAAATTGGCCCATAGCACGGCGCCGGTCCCCGCGATTCCAGCCGCTGCGCAGAGAAGTAGTCCTTGTTGGGCGCTAGATATTTGTTGCTCCATGTTCCCTTCCCAACGATGGACGCGGCGAACGGATCAACGGTGGAGTTTGCTTCGCTACCGCTGAAAGCCGCGCCCTTGCCCGTTCCCATGCCGTCCTGGATTGCAATGTTTAACACCAGGCCTTCCGCCGTCTGCGCGATTCTGCGGATTCCGTTTTGCGCCTTCTGCAGACTGATTCCTGTTTTGGCGACGCGAGCGTCGATATAGGGGCTGACAATCGCTTGGCGGGTCGGCAAAACGCGATGGATGGCACGGTTTTGGCTTGTGTACAGGGCGAGGATTGAGTCGAACGTACCGCTATCCGTGAGAGGCATCTCGGTGTGGTGGTAAAACCCTGCCAAACCAAGGACATCGTTGGCTGAGCGCTGGTAGGAAAGAAAGCGTTCAGTGAACTGGGCGAGCGTTCCCAAGTACGAAACGTCGGGCAGATATGGAACGTCAGCCCTCTTCGCGGGGGCGGGCAATCCGGCATAGAATTTCATGCCTAGCTTTGTGGCAGCGGTGGCCAGAGAATGAGAAGGATCTACTGCCGACGAACTGCCGCCTCCGACCACCACGACGTCGTACTTCCCATCGGAGGACGTGCAACCCTGTCCCACTTTCGGGAGAACAAACACGGAGTAGGACTGACCGTTATTGGTGACGCTCCGGTCATTCGGGCATTTGAGGGCTGAGTTGCCCCACTTGCTTCCGTCCAAGAATGTGAAGTAGCGGTCGACGCTAAGAGGGCCGGCGGCAACGCGGGCACAAGACTTCCCGTCGATTGCGCAGTCGCCGGGAAGTGATTCCAGGGTGGCAGGTTGGAGCGACGTTCCGAAAGTGATGACGGTGTCGCCGCCGAAAGCCTTTATGTCGGCCAACTTCTTGTAGTTCGTGGTGTCCCGAGCGCTGGCGGAGATGAAGTATCCGCTTATGGGGTAGGACGCTGCGCTTGCTTTCGGGCTGGGTTGGCTAGTGGCCCCAAGGGCGGGAGTTGCAGTCGTGTTGACCTCTGCGCCCATACTCTGGACCGAACTGAGTCCGGACGTTACCGAAGCTACGACAAATAGCGCCAAGAGGCCTGCTGTTAAGCGCTTGGATCCCATAGGGAAACGCTTCATGAATGACCTTTTGAGAGGCCCTTCACGCTTGGGCAATTTCCGGAACGGCATGTCTTCCTTGGGCTCGGCGTGGGCAGCTATGACTCTAGCAAGGGAGCCGACGGACACGAACCTGGAAACTGCTGGTCCCGCCGTCAGCGAGCGGGGGCTGGGACACCCTGCCGACGGGCCAACGCTAATCCATACGATAAACTAATGCGGGTCGCCCTCCGATGGTGGACGTCCGTGCGCCGCCAAGTCTCAGGCGGTTGCGTTCGACAGGACACTGACAGCGTTCTGAAATTTATACAACGGGGGGAAAGTTGGGCACCGGAATCAAACGTGTTCAAGCCGCACTTGTGGTTTTGATGCTGGTCATTCTCGGGTTCCTAGGAACCCAGCCTGCCATCGCCACCGAAACAGGCCCCGGACCGGGGACCGAAACCGGTGTACCGGTCGATCCGGGAACGCCAACAGAACCAGTCACTCCTCCAGTGGTGGTCCCCCCGATTCTTGAGCCAGCACCGCCCCTGACACCCCTGGATCCTGTACCTTCCCCAGCGCCCGTTGTGCCACCAGCAGAGACCCCACCAGCTGTTCCCCCTGTCACCGAACCCGTGGCTCCGCCGGCAGCCGACCCCGTAGCTCCGGTGGTTCCGGCTCAGCAGGTTCCAGCGCCGGTCGGGCCTTCGGAGGAAAGCTTCCAAGAATATGTCGTAGAACCTGAGGTTTCGACGGAAATCACGACGTCAGCCCCCGCCGAGCCCACGCCGACTCCTACGTCCACTCCTGTTGCCACCAAGACTGCTGCTCCAGCAGTTGCCAGCGCGGACATCGCGGGCCCCCTGAAGGTAGCCCTGGCACCGGTAGCCGACAACAACCCCATACTCCAAGGCGTCACTGTCCTAGTTCTTATTCTGTTGGGTGTCGCCTACTTCCGGGCTCTGCGTTCCAAGGGGGTCCCCGGACCCCGCCTCAACGGCAAGTAGGCCCATGGGTAACTCCCCCCAAGGGGGCACGGCCGCCGAAAATCCTGCATCGCCGATGCGCCTCATGCTCCTCACACACTCGTACTGGCCTGAGCACAGCCCCCCGCAACGCAGGTGGCAGTCCCTGACCCGGGAATTCCGCCGGGCAGGTTGGGATGTCGACGTTGTTTCCCCTGTAGCGCACTATCCCAACGGCCGACGTAATCTTCCTCGCAAAGAGGCAGGTTTCGCTTTTTCGCATCAGACGGGCCCGCACGGCGAGACAATCCGCAGGGTGCCGTACTTGCGTCATCTTGGAACTTCGTCATTGGCACGTTTCGTTGATCAGCTTTTTTCCGCGGTCATGTCGGTTCCCATAGGTCTGAGCGGCAAGAAACCGGATGCAGTTCTTGCGACTGCGCCCAGCCTCCCGACGTTGGCAACGGGATACGTTCTTTCCAGGCTTCGAAGAGTGCCGTTCATCGTGGAGATGCGAGATGCCTGGCCCGACCTCGCGAGGGATGCTCGAATTGTCCAAGGCAGTGTAAAGAGCGTGGTGGAACGGGTTGTGGAATTCGTTCAGCAGCGCGCAGATCTGGTGGTGACCGTCACGGAGGGCTTCGCGGATACTTTGAGGCAACGCGGCTTGAAAAATGTCGTCACCGTAAGCAACGGGCTTGACCTGAATTCGATTCCTTTCCTGCAACCGCCGGATCTCAAACGTGAAGTCTTCCGCGCCCTTTACCTTGGCAACCATGGCAAGAGCCAACGCTTGGACATTCTCATCCGCGCGAGTGCACTCTTAGGCGATGCCTTCCATCTGACTCTTGTGGGGCACGGCACCACCCGCCCCCAGCTAGTGAAGCTGGCTCGTGAACTGAACGCCCCCGTCACCTTCTTTCCCTCACTCCAGGGGCCAGAGGTCGTTGACAAATACCGCGAAGCTGACACGTGTATCGTGTCCCTCCGCGACGACTGGAAGTCCTTTGAAACGACTGTGCCGTCCAAGACGTACGAAGTTCTTGCGATCGGCAGGCACGTCACTGCCATCGTGCGGGGCGAAGCTGAACGGATCATTCTTGAGGCTCGAGGGGGCGACGTCGTGGCGGCCAACCCTGAGGCTGTGGCGCAACTGTGGCGTGAGCTCTCCGCTGACCGTCGCCGATTGGCGTCTGGAGCCAGCGGACGTGAGTGGGTCCGAGATAACGCTGATTACGCCCAACTGGCGGTCAAGTACATGGACACAATCTCTGCGCTCGTGCGTCCGGACCACGTAGCAAACCGGGAGCACACCTCGTGATCCAATTCCTTCGCAATATTAGGCTCACCGCTGGAACCATTTCTGAGCATGTAACCGAGGCTCCGTTTGTCTTGGTGCTTCAAATCTTGAGGAAACTGCCGCCTGGCCTCGTACGGCCAGTTGCACGCTTAGTCTCGACTATGGCGCCTTTGTCTGGCCGACCTATCTTCCTGTTGGCCAGCCTTGCCTCGGGGCAGGAGGCAGTGCTGATCCGACGCTTTGAAAGCTTGCAGGCTGCAAGCGTCGAAGGAGAGCCCGCACGGAAAGCTGCCGAGGTTGCTGTTGCTGCAGGGCAGCCTCAATGGGCTGACACTCTCCTTGGGCTTGCTGGGAGCACTTCGCGGACACCGGCCACGATGGCAAGACGCAAGTGGTACGACGGCGACATGAGCGGAGCTATCAACGTTCTTCAAGGCCTAACCGGCAGCATGTCGAAGCAACGGCTGAGACTCGAATCGGAATTGAAAGTCTTCAGTGGCTGGAACCCAGCAGTGCAGTCGATGCCGCTTGCTGGAGAACCCCGCCGTGTGCTCCACCTACTGACAAACTCGGTCCCTCACACAGGCAGTGGATATGCGCGGCGCACCCACTCAATCCTGACTGCACAGCAGGAAGCGGGATGGGAGACTCTGGCCGTCACCCGTTTGGGATACCCCGTTCAGGTAGGAGCGCTGACTGCCAGAAAGCGGGACGTCGTGGATGGCGTCCGTTACGAGCGAATTCTTCCTGACTACATGGCTACGACCATGGACGGCCGCCTACAGCAGCAGACGACGGAGCTCCTAGCCATAGCCCGTGAATTCCGACCGTCGATTATTCACACCACAACCCATTTCGTGAATGGACTTGTGGCCCGGGAAGTGGCCAATGCTTTGGATGTTCCGTGGGTCTACGAAGTCCGCGGCCAGTTGGCAGATACGTGGGCATCCAGCCGCGACGAGGCCGCGCGCAGCAGCGAACGGTACGGGCTCTTTACTGCCCGTGAAGCGGACGTCATGCGAACAGCCGACTTGGTTGTGACCCTCGGTGAGTCCATGAAACGGAACATCACCGCCATGGGTGTTCCGGAGCAAAGAATCCTGATCAGCCCTAATGCTGTTGGGGGTGCCTATCTGGAAACGCCGCTGGATCACCGAGCCGCGCGGCAGGCTCTTGGGCTTGATCCTACCGACCTGTATGTAGGAACCGTCAGTAGCCTTGTCGGCTATGAGGGCCTAGACGACCTCGTCACATCATTTGCGCTCCTTGCGCCAAGGCTGCCAAAGTTGAAGCTGGTCTTGGTAGGGGATGGCACCGCCGCTCCAGGACTCCGGGAGCAAGTGCAGCGTTTAGGGCTGTCAGAGCGAACCATCTTCACTGGACGGGTCCGCCCTGAGCAGGCACGGCTTTATCACTTGGCGTTGGACGTTTTCGTCGTGCCCCGTAAGGATTCGGCCGTGACTCAGGCAGTGACGCCGCTGAAGCCGGTGGAGGCACTCGCCTCGGGTCGGCCTGTTGTGGCCAGTGACTTGGGTGCCCTCCGGGAAATAGTGCACGACGGCGTAACCGGCAGGGTAGCAAAAGCCGAGGACCCGGAGGGACTGGCGAGAGTCCTGCTGGACCTGCTACAGGATGAAGGGTTGCGCCGACGGTTAGGCGCCGCCGGCAGGGAGTATGTATTAGCCACGAGGACGTGGCAGGCCAACGCCCGTGCGTACGGCCAAGCTTATGAAACATTGGCGTCTAACTATACGAGGAGGGTCAGTTGATGTCGGCGAAAAAGGCAAAGCTTCCGCCGCCCGCGGCCGTCCAGCCGATGTCTGTGGATATGCGCAAGCTGTCTCGAGTCGGCTCTCGGCCCGGATTTCTTGATTATCTGGTTCGGCTGTGGGACTACCGGCAGTTCATCTTCTACGATGCCCGTGCCCGGGTGCAGACAGGCACGAGGAAGGACCGGTTGGGCAGCGCATGGCTACTTCTCAACCCGGTTTTCAACGGACTCACCTACTACTTCATTTTCGGACTTCTTCTAAACACCAGTGGCGGAATCGAAAACTTCATCGGGTACCTGATTGTGGGCATCTTCATGTTCCAATTCAGTGCTGGCGCGATCACTGAGGGTGCACGTTCCATACGTAACGGCAAGTCTGTGGTGCAGGCTTTCAATTTCCCACGGGCAGCTTTGCCTATCGGCGCCAACATCAGGGAGGTTCTTTCCTCGGTGCCCCTGATTCTCGGGATGCTGCTTTTGATCGTATTGATACCCCCCGCCGAAAAGATCAGCTGGCTGTGGTTGCTGATCGTTCCAGCCGTCGTCCTTCAGGGTGTCTTCAACCTTGGCGTGGGCATGATCCTGGCGCGAATCATTTCCATAGTCCATGACGCCACACACCTACTTCCGTTCGCCATACGTGCCTGGATGTACGCGTCCGCCGTCTTTTATTCGTATGAGAGATTCATTCACGAACCCGCTCTGTTGGCAGTTATGAAGTACAACCCGCTATTCAATGTGATCGACATAGTCCGGAACTGCGTCCTCTATGACACCGTTCCAGCGTGGGAGTCATGGGCGAGCCTAGCCGTCGTTGCGTTTGCCGCGTTGCTGATCGGGTTCATCTTCTTCTGGAGGGGTGAAGAAACTTATGGTCGAGACTGATCAGACCGTATTTGTCGATGGGCCACCGTGTGTAGTCGTCGATAAGGTCCGGATGAGCTACAAAGTTCCATCCTCAGACGGACGCACAACCGCGAGCCGGCGGGGCGTTAGAGGAACGCTGCGAAAAGTTCTTCGCCAGACGAACCTTGTCACTGTAAGTGCCCTGAAGGAGATCTCTCTCGTCGTAGAACGGGGGGAGTCGGTTGGGATCATCGGCCGAAATGGGTCCGGCAAGAGCACCATGATGAAGCTGATAAGTGGTCAAGTCGCTCCGACTCATGGCGCGGTTTTCGCCTCCAGCATGCCCGTCCTTCTTGGGGTCCACGCGGCACTCGTGCCTGATCTGTCGGGCGACCAAAATGTCGTCCTTGGTTGTCTCGCCATGGGGATGGACATGGAGCAGATCGACGAGAGGTTCGACAGTATTGTCGAAGTGTCTGGTCTGGATTCCGCCATATATTTGCCGATGAAGTCCTACTCATCAGGTATGGCCTCACGTCTTCGCTTCGCGATTGCCGCTTCGGTCAATCCGGAGATCCTTCTGGTAGATGAAGCCTTGAACACTGGCGATGCACAATTCAACAATCGCAGCAAGGCTCGGATGGATGAGCTAAGGGCACAAGCCGGTTGTGTCTTCATCGTGAGCCACAGCTTGGACACCATCCGCAGCATGTGCAGCCGCGTAATTTGGCTCGACAAGGGCGAATTGATTATGGACGGCGACACTCAAGAAACGACCCAGCTCTACCACGAATTTTCGTCGCACCTGTCGAAGGGAAACAACATCAGCGCTGCCAAGATCAAAGATCAAGCGAGAGCGAATCTTGTTGCGACTCAAGTTCTAGAGCGTGCCAGTGGTCGCCGTATTGAAGGGCGCTGATATGGCGTTCATTGCAGACGCGCGCAGAGCAGCGTGGCACCTGCGCCGTGGCGGACTCAAACAACTCGGCGAGTGGCTTCGGCGACGGAAAATTGAGAAAGGCATTGGTGATTGGACTGCACTTTCAAGGTCAAATGGCTTGGAAGAGTATGGTCCGGCCACTTTTGGGCCGTTTCGGGTTCCTGACCGAGAGCCGCGGCGCTCGGACCTTACGGTGGGAGTCATTCTGGACGACTTCTCCAGTGCTGCGTTCTCCTTCGAGTGGAAGTTGGTCCATCTCCTTAAGGATCAGTGGCTGAGCCAGGTGGCCGAAAGCCCCATTGATTTTCTTTTCGTCGAATCTGCGTGGAACGGAAATGGTGGCTCTTGGAAGTACCAGCTCATGGGTGCATCCGGTCCAAAGCCCGAATTCCTGGCGCTCATGGAGTGGTGTCGTGAACGTTCGATTCCCACCGTCTTTTGGAACAAAGAAGACCCTCCACACTACCTAGACTTTCTTCCGGCTGCAGGCCTATTCGACACGGTCTTCACAAGCGATTCAGACCGTATCCCTTCCTACCGTGAGGATCTCGGTCACGACCGGATTGCAGCGTTGCCGTTCGCGGCTCAGCCAGCTATTCATAATCCCATCCGGGTAGAACGTGACAGGCACGCCCGCGGAGTAGCTTTCGCTGGGATGTACTTTGCGCACAAATATCCGGAGCGCCGTCAACAGATGGACCTGCTGCTCAATGCTGCTAGAGACGCTGCGACTCAGTCAGGCCCGAGATTGGAAATCTTCTCTCGTCAACTCGGTGGAGATTCCAACTATCAGTTTCCAGTGCCTTTCAACGAAAACGTCGTGGGAAGCTTGGACTACCCGCGGATGCTCACGGCCTATAGGGCCTACAAGGTGTTCTTGAATGTGAACTCCGTCGTTGATTCTCCCAGTATGTGTGCTCGAAGAATCTTTGAGATCACGGCCTGCGGCACCCCGGTGGTGTCTACTTCGAGTGCTGCCATCGGACAGTTTTTTGCGCCCGATGAGGTCTTCGTTGCGGAGTCGCGGGATCAGGGGGCATACCAGATCCGAATGCTCGCGCGCAGTGCTGAGCTTAATGATCGAGTGGTTCATCGGGGACAACGTCGGATCTGGTCTGAGAACACCTATGCCCACCGGGCCGAAGCCGTAGTGTCTTCCGTCCTGCCGCATCGCAGTCGCGCAGTTGAGTTGCCAGGGGTAAGTGCGCTGGTCCCTTCGATGAGGCCATCTCAGTTAGAGCATGTTTTTGCGACTGTAGGGAGCCAGGAAGGCGTGGATATCGAACTCGTGCTGCTGACGCACGGATTCGAGATCACTTTAGCCCAGGCGCAAGCGTGGGCTGAACAGTACGGCGTACGGAATTTCAAGCTTTTGTCGCAGCCTAGAGACGTATCTCTGGGGGAGTGTCTGAATTTGTGTGTCGAGGCTTCGTCGGGCGCAGTGCTTACCAAAATGGACGACGACGACTATTACGGCCCACACTACGTTGCCGACCTTCTGCATGCCCTTGACTACTCCAAAGCTGACGTTGTTGGAAAGCACGCGCATCATATGCACTTTGGCTCCAGCCAAATGACCGTGTTGAGAATGCCACACAAGGAACATAGATTCAGCCGCTTCGTCATGGGTCCAACTATCACCGCCCGCAGGCAGGTCTTTGAGGCCCACCCGTTTGAAGCACTCAACAGGGGTGAAGATACTGCCTTCTTAAAGGCAGTTTCCATGGCCGGCGGTTCTATCTACGCAGCGGACAGATTCAACTTCTGCCAGATGCGTCAGGCAGACGGACACACGTGGAACGCCACGGACGAAGAGCTGGCCGCGTCCGGCGAAATTAAGTTCTTTGGAGATCCCAAAGAACACATCACCGTATAAAAGGGGAAGAAATTGAACACCATAGATACCGTCGCTGTCATCGGACTAGGCTATATCGGACTGCCAACTGCTGCGATTCTGGCCACTAATGGCATCAATGTCACCGGTGTGGATGTCAACCAGAAGACCGTGGATGCTGTTAATCGCGGAGAAGTTCCGTTCGTTGAACCGGATCTCGGTGTCCACGTTGCAGGCGCCGTTAGCCAGGGCAACTTGAGCGCTACTACTGAGACTCCTTCGGCCAAGGCGTACATTGTCGCGGTGCCTACTCCCTTCCTGGCGGATCGTTCCGCGGACCTCAGCTACATTGAGGCGGCGGCGCGTGGCATCGCCCCTCAGCTGACTGGCGACGAGCTGGTTATTCTTGAGTCCACTTCTCCTCCACGTGCGACGCGTCATTTGGCTGACTACATCTTGGCACTACGCCCGGATCTGTCTCTTGACGGCGCTAACGGGGCACCTGTCATTCACTTTGCTCATTGCCCCGAGCGAGTACTACCCGGCCGTGTCATGATCGAATTGGTGACTAACGACCGCATCGTAGGCGGCATCACTGCTGAGGCGGCTGCTCTGGCCAAGGACCTCTACGGCGTGTTCTGCCAAGGTGAAATCCTTGTGACAGATGACGTGACTGCTGAAATGGCAAAGCTCGTCGAGAATTCTTATCGAGATGTAAATATCGCCTTCGCCAATGAGCTCTCGGTCATCAGCGACAAGCTCGGGATTGATGTATGGGAACTCATTCGTTTGGCCAATCATCACCCGCGAGTAAACATCCTTCAGCCCGGCCCTGGTGTTGGCGGGCACTGTATAGCAGTCGATCCGTGGTTTATCGTTGCTGCTTCCCCGGACGAGTCGAAGTTGATCAGGACGGCACGAGAAGTCAATGACTCCAAGCCCGAATGGGTAATCAACAAGGTTCGCGAAGCTGCGGAGTCCATCGGAAACGAACCCAAGATCGCGGCTCTCGGATTGGCGTTCAAGGCCAACATCGACGACCTGCGTGAGTCACCTGCCATTGGCATTGCAGCTGCACTGGCGGACAGGCTGCCTGATGCCAGCATTCTCGTTGCTGAGCCGCACGTCGAAGCGTTGCCGGCAGCGCTGAAGGGTCACAGCAACGTGCAGCTCACCCCCACGTCGGAGGCAATCGCGGAAGCCGATATCGTGGTTGTCCTCGTGGATCATGACGAATTCAAGTCAGTTGCGCGCGAATCCCTCGTGGGCAAGACTGTCATCGATACGCGGGGTATCTGGCGTGATCGCGCTTCCGAGGATCTCCTTAGCGCAAACGCGAAATAGCCAGTCAAACTCGATTCCTACGCATCGAAGCATGCGAACGGCCCGGGGCCGGCAGTCCTTTTGGGTCGTGGTGCCCCGGGTTACTCTCGATGTGAGACCATCGCTGTCCTAGCCGCTTTCGGGTTAGCACACCCCTGCGCTGGATCTGGAAGAGTCGATGGATTGTGAGAGAATCCAGCAAGAACGCGAGACACGTTTTCATAGACGAGAGAAGCCATGGACAGTTCGACTGAATCGATCGCAACAACGTCGGTAGCTATTGATCACGGCGACAAGCACGTTGTGATAGAAGCCGTCGCGGGTGACCACATCGCTGCCACGATTGCGGCCACGAAGAAGTTCTATGAATGGCAGTTCCTTGGAACTTTGGCGGAGTACTTGGCGCCTGGAGATCTGGTGGTGGACGTAGGGGCCAACATTGGCAACCACAGCCTCTTTTTCGCAGCCGTGTGCGGGGCAAATGTCATCTCGTTCGAGCCCCTGCCCTTAGCCGCAGACATTCTCCAGCGCAACGTTCTGGGCAATTCACTCCAACATAAGGTGGAAGTCCGCCGTAAAGCACTGGGCGAGAACCCTACAACGGCTCGACTTGAAAAGCTTGACCTCTCCAACGTGGGCGCGACGGCTTTCGCCTTGTCTCCAGATGGCGATTTTGAGGTGTCCACTCTGGACGTGGAAGACGTCCAAAAACGAGTGTCGCTGATCAAAGTTGACGCTGAAGGCATGGATATCTCTGTCTTGAAGGGTGCCGTACGCCTCATTGAGCGGGACAGGCCGATCATTGCTTGTGAGGCGGCTACCGCTCTTCAGCAGGCTGAGCTTGAGTATCTTGTTTCTGAAATAGGCTATTCATTCATATCGCGGTTCAACGCGACACCGACTTACGTCCTAGCTCCTTCCCGGACTGCCTTGGAACGCGCCAATATCGAGCGTCGGGCTGCTGGTGTCATCACAAGTACTCACTGGGCGACGCGAGATTTGTACTACCGCGTGGGCTTGGTTACCAGCGACCTGAAATCAATCAGCGATGTTCAGGAGTCCCTTGCTGCCCCGACCAAAGCGGGCCAGGCGGCTGCCGATGCCCTACTAGGGCTGTCACAACGAGTCGAAGAACTGGAGTCGTTAGTTGGCCTGCTTAGGGCCCGTCTTGATGCAGTTGAATCGAAGTCTGCTTGATGAACGGCTGTCCATAGGCCATCGAGAGGTGAAGCGGAGCTCCTGGGGTGCACTTCGCAAGTTGGGCAGGGTCCACTAATGTCACCACTCACGCCTGTGATGGGCCGCATGGAATGATCCAGCGGCTGAAACCTGAACATGATTACGAAGCTGCGGGGCACAGAGGATAAGATCAATAGGTTGCCGTTCGTCGTACCGTTGGGGAGTCCACAGTGTCAGATCGCCGTTTCATTCGGCTGAAGGAATCCACCCCCAACCTTGATGGGATGCGGGAGCGTCCTAACGGTTACTTTGAAGCAACTGACGGGACAGTCGGTGAGGGGCCGTGGCGGGTCCGAACAGACGAGCACGGCTTCATCATGACCGGCAATGAAATGCCCTCTGACGCCCAGCCTTTGGTCTTTCTTGGAGACTCATTTGTTGAGGCGACCTTTACCCCGGAGCATGTCCGCTTTGTGTCGCAGGTGGAGCGGAACCTTGCAACTCGTGGGTTCAGTTTTCGCTGCCTAAATGGCGGTTATTCGGGGGCGACAACATTGCAGCTGTTCAATGTTTTCCTCAACAAAGTAGTGCCTCTGGTGGGTCGTGGAGGTCGAGTCGTTTTCTTCCTGCCGCAATCCGATTTGCCGATCTACTTCCGGCCTCATAGCTACTGGTATCCAACAGACCGGTACGCTCCGCTACTGCCGCCCGTCGAGCCAATTGCTAGAGAACTCCCGAAGGGGTCCGGTGCACTGACGGCAATTCTGGGGCTGGCCGTTTGGGCCGCCCAAGAGTTCGACATTGACCTGGTTCTTGTAACGTCCCCCCACCGGAATGCTTCCCGGCAAAGCGATGCCTATTTGGAGCGCCGGATATCGCAGGACCAGCACGATTCGCTGATCCAACGGCGGGAGGACATTCGCGTCGCTGTACGTCAGTTTGTTGCCACCAGCGGGGTCAAATTCATAGACGCTGATACTGAGTTTCTGGACAAGCCGTCGACCTTCTATGACGAGCTCCATCTGAATGATGACGGCCATGATCTTTTCAGCGTTTGGCTTGCAGATCAGTTGCGGATTTTGCTCGCTGACTAAGGCTCGGCAACTCCAATGCCGCCTAAGTGGCGGCATTGGTGTGTCCCACGGTCGCTTTGTCCGTCCCACAGGCCCCTCCAGAGAGGCCATCTGGATGTTCATCTTGCGAAGATCACGGCACAGCCGAGCGGGCCGCCCAATTGCGAGCTGATGCAGCGTGCAGTATCTAGATCGGCAGGCAAGCGTCCTTGGTGGAGCTCGAACATCTGCGCCGATTATGGCTTGTTCCTGGCCATGTGTACGTCGCCGCGCCTTTATTGATCGGGAAGTGTTTCGATCCCAAGTGTACGTAGTCGCGAATGGAGTAGAGAGTACTGGAGCCTTCGGGACCGCCGCGGTGCCGTTTCGGCAACGTGCCGGCATGCCGGCCACAACGGCACGGAGCTAAGCGAAGCCGACATTTCCCCGACCGGCCCGACTTGCCCAAAGTCGGCCGATATCCTCCTGTAGGGATGTTCGACCTTAGAGCTTCATACCCTAGACTTCTTCGAGCGCTTCCTGAACCAGGGATATGAAAGTTTCGAGCGAGTACCTCTCCCGGACAAAGTCCTGACCTAGTCTTGCATTCTCTTCAAACACATCCAGATCTTGATTGTCCAGGATGTAGTCACGAATCCCGAAGATGTCCTCGAAAATGTACTCTTCGGGGTAGATGTAGTCGACCCCGTGCCAAGGCAGGAAAACACCTTGGTTACCTGAGGCAAAGCCCTCTGCGGGTGCGACGTGGAAGCTTTCCAGATCCGAAAGTGAAAGAACGAAACCAAAATCGGCCAAGGCTTCCTTCGTGTCGACCCAGCCGGAGAAAGTTACCTTCTCAGACAGGTTGTGATCCAGGATGTACTGCTCGCAGGACTCGTAGTAGGCCCGCTCCACAGGGTTCTTGTAGACCCAAGGAAGGTCCAGAGGTCCCTTACCGAAAACTGTCAATGAATAGTCACCGTGAATATTCAGGTAGTGCAGCAGTTCAAGTGCCCGGTGGTAACCTTTCAACTTCGGCAGCATGCCCACCATTGCTAGTTTTTGTGTCTTAGTGGGGTCACTGCTTGTCTTGTAGTTCTTCACATCGAGGTAATTAGGCACAATGCGCACCTTTGTGCGATCCATGCCGAATGTTCGGATCATGTCTTCGCTCGTGTGTAGTGAAACGGAAATGAAGCAGTCGACTCTCGACTGATCAACCTCGTGACCAAACCTGGCATTCAGTTCAAAGCGATGCATCCGCACAATCAGTCGCTGGTGTGCTTTCTTATGGTTGGCGTACCATACGGCGTTGCCTAACAACCATTCGCAGAAGATTACGTCGGCCCACTCCAGTAACTCGCGGCTCCGTCCTTCATCATGAGCGTCGTGACCGGTCCATTCGTCGAGCCTCACGTCATAGTGCTCGCGGAGGGATGGTATGGCAGGAGCGATAAATTTCAGATCCATACCAGCGATTAGGAGGCGCTGCTTGATGTTTTGCTGGAACTGCTCATAGTCACCAGAGTTGATGATTTCGAGGGTCTCGCGGATACGTGGACGAAATACTCGTTCGCCTACTGAATCCCAATTGTTGTGAACGAGACGCGAGAGCTTCGAGAACAATCCAGCGTCGATATCTCCGCGGTTGAACCGGTAGATGGATTCGAGGGCCATTCGGAGGGCTACATGACCGCGAATGGCCATGTAGCTAAGGCCTACTTGCGATAGTGTCAGCTCCGCGCTCTCCCAAACCTCTAGGTGGGAGGCCAGTTCTCGTGCCCCGTACTGTTGTGTAGTGGAGCGGATGAAACCTATCGACTTGTGATAGATGATGGCCGGTTCGTCAAGATAGGAGATATTCAGGGCAACGGACAACACGTTGTTCAGAAACACAGTGTCTTCGCCCATGTGCAGGTGTTCCGGCCAGATGATTCCGTTTTCTATGAGAAGGCTCCGGCGGATCAGAGACGAGTTTGTCGTGCTTTGATCGCGAATAATCTTTGCAATCTTATCGGTCCGCGAGTCCGAGGACTTGAAGTCTGAGACACGGTTCAACAATTGTGGCTTCTTGCCGCGTTCGACGGTGTAGAGGGATGCGCGAACGATGTCGGCATCTTCGTTGGCAGCAAGCTCAAGCTGCAGGCGAAGAGCCTCCGGGAGTATCTCGTCGTCGCAGTCCAGGAAGAAGACGTATTCTCCTACTGCTTTTGACGTTCCGACGTTGCGTGGCCGGGAGGGAGAGCCGCTGTTTGCTGTCAGCGCCACGACGCGCCAGTTTGGGTGGCTTGCGGTTCGTTGCTCGAGGAGTGCAAGCGTGCCGTCTGTTGAAGAGTCGTCGACGAAGAGAACTTCGAAGGATTCCTGCGGAAGGTCGATCTTCTCCAAGGACTCCAAGCATGGGCCGATTTTTGTTTCGGCGTTATAACAAGGGACGACAATGCTGAGTTTCATAAGTGGAGAATCCTCATGTTCTTGCAATGGTTGGTTCATCGGCTAGACGAGGTAGAAGTTATCTGCAACGTTTTGACCATAATTCTTGACGGCTTTGTGGAAGAATTGATGACCGGCAACAACGTCTTGAACCACATTTTCAGTGGTGAATTGGTATAGCTCACCGGATCCCATGGCGATCGGACCGTCGACATACGTCCGATGCAAGCTAGCCTCGTAAATCTGCCTTGCATTGGCCTCGGAATTAGGTGCAATTAGCGCGAATATTTCACCCTTGATATATGTTTCCGGATCCAGGGTCTCATCGTTGGCCCAAGCCCACGAGATAATGACAACACCAAATCGACCATACTTTGCCTGAAGGTGGGCAACGTCGCTCTTCTGGAACGTTCGGCCAAGAATGATGACCAAGCGATCTGCAATGTCTACGAACTCAGCCTGACGTGCAATCGCCTGCCTTAGCTCTAGCTCATTCTCCACTGGGCAAACCAAGGTCACCATGTGATCTGATTTCACGTACGTGAAGCCAATTGCGTCCAGGATCTGCTCGAACCTGCGCTGATATGTGTGATTCGCCAGCACGTCATGAAGTGCTGCCCGGCGTATTTCGGCCGTAGTTTGCGCGTTGAGATCCTTGATATCCGAGTAGCCCTGGCCTGCAAAAAGGATACGGCCTTCAAAGAAATCTTCGACTCCTTGAGAATAATTGGAGACGACAAGCGTGTTGCATGACATGAGCTCAAAAATACGACGCGCGAACATTGTTGGCGATGATGTGACGGTATTTATGTTGAGCCCAAGAGATGTTGACTTGTAGGCGTCGGCTATTTTCGAATGAGGTATGGCCGGTTCAGTCAAATGCCGGTACTGCTCAGGGAAGTGGTGCAGTTCATCGTCGGAGCCCCAGAATCGATCGAAGATTCGAAGTTCCATTTCAGCATCGAGTATCTGATCGAAGATGACTTCCATCTCTTTTGACCGCTCAAGGTGATTGGCATACCAGCTTCCGGCGAAAGATACACCCTCGGCCCTCGGCGATGTCTCGATAGGATTGAACAGTTTGGGCTGAGTCGCAAACGGAAGGCAATGGACGCTGGTGTGCCCGTACTGCTCTTTGTACCCAGCCACGCATGTTAGATCGGTGGTAAAGACATGATCGAACCGAATCGCAGTGTCGATGAAGTTATGGACTTTGTCGTCAAAGTGAGTGGGATCTTCTTTGTTCCAGAACACAGTCGGGATGTTCTCACGATTGCACCACTGGAGAATTTCCAGCAACTCTGTACGGTTTTCGCGAGCAAAGTTTGAACTTGTGTAGACGCGGCCTTTCCAGGGTCGACGATCACTGTCGACGCCCGACCAAGCAGATTCGCAGATGAACATGTCTGGGCGAGTTTCTTCGAACCGTTCGCGCCAGTTCTGAGGCTCAATGATGATTGGAGTGAACTCGTATTTGAAGCAGTTGTAGGTGAACTCATCAGCTATTAGAGCTACCCTAAGGTCTTTGGCGCGTCTAATGCCTTCAGTAGTTTCTCCATTGCCGATGATCCGTTGTGGCGCACCGGGTCTGGAAACAGCATCCTTTTTTGCCAATGCGGGCTTTGACTGCTCGACCGCTTCCACCCAGATCTGGTTGCTGACCAGAAGCTGGTCTGCGGAGGCAGCCCAGAGCATTGTGCCTACGCGGATCTCTGTGGCGTTTCGAGGAATAGCCAGAGAGAGGGACACTTCATTCGGGCTGCGGCCATCTATATATTTGTAGGCTCCGTGGTGTTCAGACGTCGAAAGCTCGAACGGCGGGATGCTACCACCATCGCTATCAGCGAAGTCAATAAGGGCTAGAGCGCTCTTCTTTGACATCCCCTCAGCGCGGGGTGTTACGGAGAATCGAACTTGCAGCTTGGAGCTCTTGATATGCGCGAGAGGGATACGAGCCCAACGGGCCCTTGCACTGACAGGGATGTTGCTTCCAGCGTCATGTAGGCGATCGAATTGAAATGCCTTGGGTGCAAGTTGGGGTGGCCCGTAGCCCGGACGCAGCTCATTGGCCGAGTCAGGAGCCAGTTCGTTGATGTCGAGACCATTAATCAGCTTGAGCCTGCCTGGAGCGGCGTGCCATGCTGCGATACCGATGCTCACGCTGGCGCAGTCCGCAGGGGCATGTACCTCAAAGGAGAAAGCACCGGAAGAGTCGGGCACTAAGTACATGTATTCGCCAACTGGCCCTCGCGGGATGTCAGTGAGACTTCCCACCTCTGCCCCGTTCCGATCCAAGAACCGGAACATAGCCACCGCGTCCCGGAGCCCCGACGTTTCTGAACCGCGGAACAGACCCTGGAATAAGAGGTGCTTAGCGTCGAGCGTCGATAGATTCAGCCAAAGAGGCTCTTTTCGGAGGTCAACTTCTGAGTCTGGAATGTGGTTGGGGGAAATTGAAAGACGTTGGCGCCTCGGCTCTTTGTCGCCTTGTATCGGAGCTGCGGCGAAGGGGGGCAGGAGGCCGTGTTCTACGGTCATCGCATTTCCCAGCGACAAACTTCCGGCATAAGCCTTCCAGAGGGCGAAACCCAAAACCACCTCGGTGCATTCATGCGGCACATAGAGGGTCAGGCCCGTTGAACCCAAGGCATCTGGTGTGATGTACACGTAGTGGCCTTGGCGGCCCTTACTTATTCGGCCCCTGCTTGCTACTTCCAGCCCATTTTTGTCGAGGAATTTGACCCAAACGATGCCAGCTTTTGTGCCGTGCTGATCAGGATTACTGATCGTTTGGAGACCGATAGTTACCTCAGAGCCTGGGACGACCTGTAGCCGTACTTCGTGAGGCTTCTTGCGTAGCATCACATGTGCTGAAGATGGGCTGGCCGAGTCGAGCATGATCTCGGTGCGTGGTTGTGCTGTCTCCTCGCCGGTCCAAATACTGTGCACTTGTTCCGGGCGATCAAAGAGTTTGCGTAGCAACGCTGGACTCCATTTTCTGAGTTAGGGGGAGTGACCTTACTGGTGGCGCAGGTAACGGGGCGTGGTACCTGGGCTCTTAGCGTGCTGGTTGAATCTCACTTATGAATTCGGGAACCCGGAGTCCAATTCCCAGAAGTTCGGCCACTGCGGCTACCGTGCGTTCCGCCGCTTTGCCATCGCCATAAGGGTTTACAGCGTTGGCCATGGCGTCGAAGGCGTCCTGTTGGTTCAGGAGGCGGTCGACTTCCTTGACGATCTTTTCCTCATCGGTGCCGATGAGCGTCACGGTTCCGGCGTGTACAGCCTCAGGGCGTTCCGTATTCTCTCGCATGACGAGAACGGGCTTGCCCAAGCTGGGAGCCTCTTCCTGAACTCCTCCGGAGTCGGTGAGCACAATGTGGGCCATGGAGAGCATTCGCGTGAATTCTCCGTACGCCAACGGCTCAGTGACGATTACATTCGGCTTTCCGTCGATCGCAGGCAACACTGCTTCGCGTACAACCGGATTCTTGTGTGCCGGGAGCACAATGACGAGATCGGGTTCCGCGTCAGCAATCCGGGCCAATGCTCGTCCGACACCGCGCATTGCGTCGCCTTGGTTCTCACGGCGGTGGGTGGTTACCAGGAGGATTCTGCGACCACTGGCGGCCAGCTCTTCAAGCTGGGGATCGGAGAACGGAACATTCTTATCAACCGTCGTAAGTAAGGCGTCGATAACCGTGTTGCCTGTGATAACAATGTCGCTCTCCGCGATGCCTTCGGCCAAGAGGTTAGCTTTGCTTGTGCTTGTCGGCGCGAGATGGAGGCTGGCAATTTGACTGGTGATCTTGCGGTTTGCTTCTTCTGGGAACGGTGAGAGTAGATTTCCACTCCGAAGCCCGGCCTCCACATGGACGACGGGGATGCCGTGATAGAAGGCAGCGATTGCGCCGGCGGTGGACGTGGTGGTGTCACCTTGAACGACCACTGCGTCAGGTTTGTTCTCCGTGAAGAGTTTGTCCAGACCGTCGATGGTCCTTGTCATGATCGCGGAGAGTGACTGCCGCTGCTGCAGGATATTGAGGTCGTGATCGGGAACGATGCCGAACAGTTCGTTGACTTGGTCGAGCATCTCTCGGTGCTGACCCGTGACAGTCACGACGCAGTCGAAGTCGGCTGACTGCTGAAGGGCGGTCACAATCGGAGCCATTTTGATGGCTTCCGGACGAGTACCGAAAATAGGCATGACGCTGGGCATGGATTCCCCCGGGAAAGGCAGTGGCTGACCAGCCGATGCTATCGCACAGTCAATCGAGGTGATCAATTGTGTATGACGCAGTAAGCCGATCAGCCAGCAAACACCAAGGTCAGCACCAGTAGCGGGATGCTGATAGAGATGAGGATCACAACTACTAGTGCGATGAGCCTTTTTTGCCCCAGGGATGCTTTTTTGGGTCTTAGACCTGGTTCCTTGGCCGGCTTCGGCGTCGGCGCCTTTGGGGTGGCGGTTGGTTGCCGCGGCCTGCCCGCAGCCTCCTCGACGGGGCCTGACTTAGGCGCGGGCTTCGGCACTGTGCGATGTCCTGGCATTTGGGACGGCGGTACGTCACCCAGGAATCGCCGTTTGCGCATGTGTCGTGGGGAGGGCGAGAGCACCACCGGTTGTCCGACAGTATCTGTCACTTTTCACTCCTTAGGTGCGTCCAGACGGAACATGGCCACGCCCAATTCTTGCACCTGAAGTCTTCCCGGCAATATTTCGAGCTCTGTGCCGGCTTCGTCCGGGGCCCGCATGCACCCTCAGGCCTCGGGCATCTCAGGGAGGGCATAAGGGAAGGGCGGTCCGCACCTCCCGGTGCAAACCGCCCTTCCTCCATGAACTAACCGCGGTCGGAGTATGTCGCGTCGTTTCTTACTCCGGAGCCGTTTATGACGTTGATGTAGACGTATTTGCCTGAGCCAAGCGAGGTACTGCCTAGCTTGGCCGTCACTGATTCCAGCAGAGGATTGATACCGAGCTGTTTGCCGTAGTTCGCATTGAAGTTTGTCGCGGTAACGGTCTTATCGAAAGTGCGACCTGATTTGTCCGTCCACTTCACCTGTATGGTGCCTCCACTGAGATTCTGTCCGGTGACCAAAACATCTCCACTTGAATAGAAAATGGAATCCGTAATGACAGGTGTCATGTTGCCCGCCCTCATCTGGTCCAGCATCGGGGCCCAGGTTCCGCGGCATGTGTAGAACGGATCCCACATGTACGAAATGATTTTCACGGGCGAGTTTCCCATCTGCTGCAACTGCTTGTCGTGCCTCGCCTTCGTGCTCTGTCCGCGGTAGTTGCCGTCGCACTGGTTCTGGCTCGTCGCAGGAGCCATGCCCTCCATGTTGCCCCAGAGTTCGGCGCCGGTTCCTTCAACTCCTTCTGCCATGGCCCAGAAATAGTCGCGATTCGGAGCGACATATCTGTTACCCCAAGTGCCGCTGCCTACGATCGAGGCGGCATACGGGTCGACCATGGTCCCGCTGTCACTGCTGAAGAATGATCCCGCCTTGCCGGTACCCATGCCGTCTTGGACTGCGATAGCCAATTTAACGCCATTGGCTGTCGCGGCAATCTTCCGTATGCCCTCCCTCGCCATGTCAACGGTGATGTGTGCGGAATAGGCGGTTCGGGTGTCCATGTAGGGACTAACCATTGCGGACCGCGTGGGCATGTACGTCTTAATTGCCAAGTTTTGAATTGAATAGACCTTTCGTGTTGCTTCCCAAACGGTCCCACCGCCTACCGGCATCTCCGTGTGATGGTAGAACCCTGCCAAGCCAGAAACGTTGTTCACTTTGGCCTGAAACTGGAGGAACCGGGCTGTGAAGGCCGTGAAGGTGGATGCAAAGGTCAGGTCGGGAACGTAGGTAATAGTCGTGTCCTTGGACGGTGCCGGCATCCCCGCATAGAACTTCATTCCCAGAGTTGTTGCTGCCTTCGCGACGGAGACTGAGATGGAAGCAGCACCGCTGCTAATGACCACTACGTCATAGGAGTTGGTGGACGAATTGCACCCCGTGCCTTGGGTGGGGATCACCATGATCGTGTAAACGGTGCTGCCGCTTGTGGCGGTCTTGTCTCGCGGGCAGGCAAGGGAGGGCGTCCCCCAGGTGTTGCCATCCGAGTAAGTAAAGTATCGATTTACCTTAACGCCCGACGTTGCTGCTGTTACACAGTTGACGCCGGATATGACGCAGTCCGCGGGAACCGCTGCCGCCGTTGCAGGCTTAAGAGTCGAGCCAAAGGTGATGACGGTATCGGCTCCGACGGACTTCATGTCCGTTAGTTTTTGAAGATTGGCAGCGTCATTGGTGCTGCCAAATATGAAGTATCCGCTAATGGGATATACCGGGGCTGGTGCCGCTTGGGCCATGGGTCCGTGAACGAAGCCAATAACCAGGACGAAGGCGGCGAGCAGGCTGGCTGTGAAATGCCTTGCACGAGTAGTTTTGGGGGTGGAGGACTCAGATCTGAATTTTTCCACGATGGATCCTTGGGCTCGTAGGGTGAGACCTTGGACCTATGGGAAAAGAATGGCTTGCTGAGTCCCCAAAACTCAATAGCTTGACGCGAATCTTCAAGTGGCCCAAAAAGATTGCAAACTACTTCCAACGCTTTGACAATTCTTCTCGCTGAATCGACACGGTTTTACCGCAGTTGTCATACCGCGACGGGACGCTGCAGTCGTTTCGCTCAATTACGTGGGAGAGCACTCCGGTCGCACCCAAGTGTCGATTAATCCGCCGGTTTCGATCACAAACCGGTCCATCCATGCACCCGCGGAAAGGTCCGGCTGGGACCCAAACATTTGGACCTCCGCGGTAGTGCATTGGCCAATCAGGGTGCCTGCGCGCATCACGTGATACTCGGACGTCACCACAGTCACAGACTTCCACCCATGTTCCGCAATTAAGGCCCGAAGAGCTTCAGCTTCACCCCTCGTATTCAGCGGAGATGGACGGAAGCAAACAAGATCAGGATCGCCTTCGCCCGCCTCCTCCTGACAGAGCGCATCGCCCTCCACGTTGCCGGCCAGGCCCGTCGTTGAGACCACCAGGACGGGGATATCCAGCTCTTGCTGCAGGTTTTGGGCCACCGGCAGCCGCTCCTTGCTCATGCCGCCCAGGACAACGATCGCGTCCGTGCGGTGAGGGGTTGCTTGCGGGGGGTCATAGAAGAATTGAAATGCTGCGATCAGCCACAGCAGTCCCGCCAAAAAACATGCCCCTACAACAACGCCAATGACACGCGTGGCGGGGGCAATTTTGAGGGGCACGGGGCCAGTCTAAGGTTCGGAAATGGGTGCTCCCTCCCAGCCCGGAGCCGCCGGGAGCGCCTAGCGGGTATCAACGTCCTCAAATACAAGGAAAGTCTGGGTATCCAGCACTCCATCCATGGACTGCAATTGGTCGAAGATCACACGGCGAAGGTGGATGTTGTCTGTGGCGCGGACCAGGAGAATGACGTCGAAGTCGCCGCCCACCAGTGCGATGTGGTGAACCTCCGGAATCGCGCGGAGTTGTTCCTTGAGCTCGCGCCAGGAGTGCTGCTGAACCTTCAACGTCACATAGGCGGAGGACCGTAGGCCTGCCTTGATGGGGTCAACCAGGGCAGTGAACTTCGTCAGCACCCCCTCTCCGGTGAGCCGGGCAATCCGCGAGTAGGCGTGAGCGCGGCTGATATGCACGTTCTCAGCCACCTGGGTGATGGACATGCGCCCGTCGGTGGTCAGCTCGCGGATGATGTCCCGGTCCACTCTGTCCAGGGGAACGGCGGTCTGTTCCGCCTCACTCTCACTCATGGCACTCCAAATCGTCTACAGCACGGGCGCGTTACCCAGCTCACAATTGCAATTTGTCTTTCAGGATAGCCACTTCTCACAAGCTCTTCCATGATTCTGCGGAAAGCTGGATACGAAACATCGCCGGGGAACATACTGGAAGCACATAGTGGCTAGAGAAGGACGGACCAATGACGATCCACGCAGACCACTCTGCGCCGGAAACGGCTGTAGAGGACCACGCTGCTGATGTTCGGACAAAATTCGGCATCAGCGTTGAGGATTACATGCTCCCCGCCCGGCACCAGATCCAGATGGTGAATCCGGACGGTTCCCTCCGCTCCCATGACGAGCAAGGCACCGAACCCGGCCACGAATACCCCACACCCGGCAATGCCGAACTGATGGCCGCCTACGAGCAACTGGTAGTGGGCCGGAGGGTCAACGACCAGAACTCTGCGCTGGTCAGGCAGGGCCGCATGGCCGTCTACCCCTCAAGCCACGGGCAGGAAGCCTGCCAGGTTGCAGCCGCCATGTGCCTCAGCGAAGGCGACTGGCTGTTCCCCACCTACCGCGACGCCGTCGCCGTCATGACCCGTGGGGTGGACCCCGTAGAGGTGATGACCATCTTCCGCGGCGACTGGCACGGCGGGTACGACCCCAAAGAGCACAACGTCGGCATCCAGTGCACCCCACTGACCACGCAGCTGCTGCACGCCGTCGGCGTTGCCCACGCGGCCAAGCTGCGCGGCGAAGACACTGTAGTGATGGCCATGTGCGGCGACGGTGCTACCAGCGAAGGTGACTTCCATGAAGCCCTGAACTTCGCTGCCGTTTTCCACCTGCCCGTGATCTTCTTCGTGCAGAACAATAAGTACGCCATCTCAGTACCGCTCAGTCACCAGTCCGTGGCGCCGTCGCTGGCCCATAAGGCTGTTGGCTACGGCATGGCCGGTGAGCGCGTTGACGGCAACGACCTTGTCGCACTGCTCGCCGTGATGGACCGGGCCGTGAAGCTGGCACGCGAAGGCTCCGGGCCGCTGCTGATTGAGGCCCACACTTACCGTATGCAGGCCCACACCAACGCCGACGACGCCACCCGCTACCGTCCGGACAGCGAAGTCGCCGAATGGCAGGCCAAGGATCCGCTGGCGCGCATGAAGTCGTACCTCACGGACAAGGGTCTCCTCGATGACGAGGCCGGCAACAGGATCGCTGAGCACGCCGAAGCCGTCGCCACCCAGCTTCGTGAGGGCCTGGGCGAGGATGTTCCGGTTCAGCCGCTGGACCTCTTCAAGTACGTCTTCGCCAAGCCCACCCCACAGCTGAAGGAACAGTCCGAACTGCTCGCCAGCGAACTCGCACGAGAGGAGAGCGCAAAATGACCGTCACCACCGCTGCCAGCGGCACCACCACAGCCAACGTCAGCGCAGCCACTGCCAGCGCCGCCGCTTCGGCCGCGGCCACCGCAGAGGCAACTGGCCCGCAGAGCCTCACCATGGCCAAAGCGCTCAACACCGCCATGGCTGATGCCATGCGTAATGACCCGTCGGTCCTGGTCTTTGGTGAGGATGTCGGCATGCTGGGCGGCGTCTTCCGCATCACCGACGGACTCATGGCCGAATTCGGCGAACAGCGCTGCTTCGACACTCCGCTGGCGGAATCCGGCATCGTCGGGATGGCAGTGGGCATGGCCATCAACGGCATGCGTCCCGTCATCGAAATGCAGTTCGACGCCTTCGCCTACCCGGCCTTCGAACAGATCGTTAGCCACGTAGCCAAAATGCACAACCGCACCAAGGGCAAGCTCAAAATGCCCATGGTCATCCGCGTTCCCTACGCCGGTGGCATCGGGGGAGTGGAGCACCACTGCGACTCGTCCGAGTCCTACTACGCCCACACTGCCGGCCTGAAGGTTTACACGCCGGCCACCGTGGCCGACGGCTACCGCATGCTGCGCGAAGCCATCGACTCCGATGACCCCGTCATGTTCATGGAGCCCAAGAAGCTCTACTGGTCCAAGGACCAGGTGGACTTGGGCGCCTTGCGAGCAGAGCACGACGCCGGCACCTCCACCGAGGGCCGCGCAGCTATTGCCCGTCCCGGCACCGACGCGACGCTCATCGCCTACGGCCCGTCCGTCCCCACCGCACTCGCCGCGGCTGCGGCGGCTGCCGAAGAAGGCCGCTCGCTCGAGGTCATCGACGTCCGCACCCTCGTCCCCTTCGACGATGAGACCGTCTGCGCGTCCGTGCGCAAGACGGGGCGCGCCGTCGTGATTGCCGAGGCACATGGCTTCGCGTCCGTGTCCTCCGAGATCGTGGCCCGCGTTCAGGAACGTGCGTTCCACTACCTGGCCGCGCCGATTCTCCGGGTGACCGGCTTCGACGTCCCCTTCCCGTCTCCCAAGTTGGAGCACTACTACCTGCCGAGCGTCGACCGAATCCTCGACGCCGTCGACGACCTTCAATGGGAGGACTGACCATGAGTTCAGATATGCAGGTCTTCAAACTGCCCGACCTGGGAGAGGGCCTCACCGAGGCTGAACTGGTGAACTGGCTTGTCGCCGTGGGCGACGAGGTCAGGGTTGACCAGCCCATCGCCGAGGTCGAAACCGCCAAGTCCATGGTGGAAGTGCCCTCGCCCTACGCCGGCACCGTCGCCGAGCTACACGGCCAGGCCGGTGAAACGCTCGACGTCGGCAAGCCGCTGATCTCGATCGCTCGCGTTGGTTCGGCGGCGGCTGCTCCCGCTGTCGCCGCCGAGTCTGCCGCTCCCACCGCCGTTTCCTCGGGAATCGAGGCTTCGCCCGCCGTTGATGCTGCCGCGGAGACGTATCGCACGGAGGAGAAGGCCGGTTCCGGCAATGTTCTGATCGGCTATGGCACCCCTGGCGGAGCGACCGGTGGAAGAACCCGGCCGCGCAAGGCGAGTGTCGCCGTCGTGGATCGCGTTGCTGAGCCCGCTGCTGAACCTGTCATGGAACCCGCGGTTGCCGGGACCCGTATCCCCGGCAAGTTGAGTGCTGTCATCTCGCCGCTGGTCCGGAAGATGGCCCGCGACCACGGTGTTTCCCTCGACGGCATCGAGGGGTCGGGCGCCAGCGGTCTGATCATGCGCAGGGATGTGGAGGCAGCCATTTCTACGCCGGAGGCTCCTGCAGCTCCTGCCGTTGCTCCGTCCAAGGCAGAGGTGCCCGCCGCTGCCGAAGGTTCCGTTGACAGTCGGACGGGCTTGGCCGTATCGGCCCGGACCCCCGTCCGTGGCGTCCGCAAGGCTGTTGCAGCGAACATGACCCGCAGCCGCTCGGAAATTCCCGAAGCGACCGTATGGGTGGATGTCGACGCCACGGCTTTGCTGGACATGCGGGCAGAACTCAAGAAGCGCAGTCCGCACGATACCCCTGGTCTTTTGGCCTTCATCGCTCGTTTTGTCACGGCTGGGTTAAAAAAGTATCCAGCCTTGAACACACGCTTTGAAACAACTTCCGATGGGTCCCAGGAGATCGTCGGCTTCGGCGGAATCAACCTTGGATTCGCTGCCCAGACCGATCGCGGGCTTGTCGTCCCATCGGTCCGCAACGCCCACGAGTTGAGTGCCCGCGAGTTGGACGCGGAGATCCGTCGGCTCACCGCCGTCGCCCGTGAAGGTAAAGCGACTCCAACCGAACTGGGCTCGGGCACCTTCACGCTCAACAACTACGGTGTGTTCGGCGTGGACGGCTCGGCCGCGATCATCAACTACCCGGAGGTTGCGATGCTCGGCGTAGGTCGCATCATCGACAAGCCCTGGGTGGTCAACGGCGAGCTGGCCGTCCGCAAGGTCACCGAACTCACCCTCGCCTTCGACCACCGCGTGTGCGACGGAGAGACGGCCGCAGGCTTCCTGCGGTACGTGGCTGACGCAATCGAGAACCCGGGTGGAGCGCTCGCGGATATGTAATGTCGGCGTTCGTAACTCAAATACAGCAGGGACCACGATTTCCGGATCGTGGTCCCTATCTCGTGCTGGGTTCCGGGTCGCCCTAACCCGACCATCGGCGTCGTACTTTTCCACAGCCAAGAAACCGCTGTCCGGTCCTCACAGCCCGACCCGGTAGGCTGGAAGCTGCTTTTTGACGTTCTAAAACCGAGGTACCGTGCGAGTTGTAGTTCTTGGAGACATTGGTCAATCCATTTATCACGTGGGTGACGAAGCGATGACCCATGCCGTAGTGGACGAACTCCAGGCCCGCGGAATCACGGACATCGTGCTCCTGTCCCGGAACCCTGAACAGAGCAGCAAACTGTATGGCACGGCCGCAGTAAAGACCTTGAAGTTCCCTTGGCCTCCCAACCGCCGCGAGACGTACCTGAAAGAAATTCAGTCCATTCTCGCGGGTGACATGGATGCCCTTCCTGCCACGGATCAGGTCCACGCGCTTATCGAGACAATCAAGTCTTCTGATGGCGTGGTCATTGCAGGCGGCGGCAACATGAACTCCCCGTATGGCTGGCTGCTGTATGAACGGGCGGCCGTGGGCGCCATTGCGAACGCACTCGACAAGCCGTTGGTCATCTCCGGACAGACCGTGGGTCCAGTACTAACAGGACCCGACTACGACGCCGCTGTGGAGCTCTTCCGCTCGGCAGCGCTTTCCAGTGTTCGCGAGCAAACGTCCTTCGAGCTGATGCGTGAGGCAGACGTCCCGGCCGGGTTGACCTTGGATGACGCCAGCTTCCTCAAAGAGGGCCCTGCCGACGCAATCTATTCATCGGCCGTTCCTGCGTACCAGCCGAGCCCCGAACGACCATACATTGTGGCGAGCTTCGCACCCGGCACGGGGGCGATGGACAGGGATGACTTCAACCAGGGTGTAGCTGACCTGCTGGACAGAATTGCCGACGCCGGCCAGGTGGACGTCGTGATGGTTCCGCACATGTCCCGTCCGGGGAACCGTGACATGGATATGGAGATGCACGAGGATATCCGACGCCGCATGCGTTCCGAGAACGTCACTGTCTGCGGTCAGTTCACTGCGGAACAGGCTGCCTCCCTGACGATGCGGGCCGAATTCGTGGTTGCCAGCCGGTACCACCCCATTGTCTTCGCTCTGGCGGCTGGTGTTCCGTGCCTCGGCATCGCCGTTGACTACTACGGAGAAGTCCGGCTGGGCGGTGCCCTGGCCAACTGGGGCCTCGGCCACACTTTGCGGTCATTGCGGCATGTTGTAACCCCCGGGTTTGACGATTATGTGGACCTCCTCTGGAACCGCCGGACCGACATTCGGGCGTACTTGGAGAAGTTGAGCCCCACGCAAAGCTCCTTCCAAAGCGCGTGGTGGGACGCCGTCGTCGAAACCCTTAAAGGCGCCACCCCGGCCGCGCCGGTACTCAGCACTCCGGAACCGGCCTTCCCTGAACTGCACTCTGGGGAGCACCCTGCGGCCGCCAAACTCACGGCCAACAACGAGTCGCACATTGGTCACCAGTCTGTGGAGTTGTATCGGCTGACCCATGCACTGGAAGACACCACGGGCACTCTTGCCGCAGTGGAAGCGGAGCACGAGAAGCTGCGGCTTGCCCTGGAGGACTCATCCGGGAAATTGTCGGCAGCTGCGGCCGAATCCAATGAGCTCCAAAATCAGCTCCGCTCCCTCGAGACCTCCCTTGTTGTACGTGTGGCACGACGCCTGAAGTTGCTCCGGGTCTGACCCGCCAGTCTTCCAGCTTCCCCTCGGATTTGGTGGGTAGAGTAGAGGCCTGAACATCGCCGGATTGCACTGGATACGGAGAACTCATTGTCAGCTTGGCTCGAACTCGGACCGGACAACTACGTCTTGGAAACCGAGGGATCTTTACTGAACACCGGGCTCGTGGTGGGCTCTGAGCTTGCCATGGTCATCGACACCGGCTGCGGCCCCCGCCAAGGCCGGGAGATCCTCGCTGCAGTCCGCGAAAAGACCCAGCTGCCGCTGGTCGTGGTGAACACGCATGCGCACTATGACCACTTCTTCGGCAACGCAATTTTTGCCGACGACGGCGTTACGGAGTTTTGGGCGCACGCCAACTGTGCGGCGGCCGTCGAAAAGGACGCCGACATCCAGCGCCGCTTCGTGGCCACCAACGAACCGGAGATGGCAGCAGGGGAGGGGGACGCCGTCGACATCGTTGTTCCCAACGCGCTGGTCCACGATCAGCCGGTCCTTGTGGATCTCGGCGGAATCACAGCAACGCTCTTCTATCTTGGACGTGCACACACTGACGGCGACCTCCTGGTAGGCACCAGCTCCACGCTGTATGTAGGCGACTTGGTAGAGCAGGGAGCACATCCATCGTTCGAGGATTCATACCCCGAGGAGTGGGCAGATGCTCTGCGGCACATCTCGGCCCTCCGCCACCGTTACGAGTTCCTGGTCCCCGGTCATGGAAAGCCCGCCAGCGACGAGTTCGTCAAAACCATGGCCGACACCATGAGCACGGCAGTCCGCCAAGCAACGCAGAGCATCCGGGACATGCCTTCCGATGCAACCAAGGCTATTCCGGTGCTGCCCTATGGCCCGGAGCAGTCCCGCTGGTTCATCAAGCGACTCCAGGAAACCAACGCCCAAGGCCGTGCCTCGCTTGCCACGCCAGACTTCGGAGCAGGAAAAACGGGTACCTACCCTTCCTAAATCAAGCTGCTGAATCCAGCCAACGAAGCAGACGAACGGTCCGTCACCGATATGTTGGTGACGGACCGTTCATGTTTTGACCAATAATGAGAACCTTGGCCTACAGCTGCCAGCTAGAGTGTGACCCCTGTGCTGGAGTAACCGATCTGGATTCTTGATCCCGTGGGCAGCGCGCCGAGTGGCTGATTCAGCACGACATCGATCATGGTGACGATGATCGCGGTGGATGACTTGCTGACCTTGTGCAGGGTTACTTGGCCGAGGCCCGCCACTTGCACCACGGTGTTGGGAGCGACAGAAGCGTTGATTGCCGGCAGCCCCGCAATCCTGAGGTTAGTGAAGGTGGAGGTGTCCGTCAGTGTAGCCGTGGTGGCACCAGCAGCTAGGGTTGCGCTCGTCTCAGCCTTGATGGCATCGGCTTGAATCAGTCCGTTGAGCACATTGAGTCCTGCCAGGGAATTGGTAACGATACTCTTTGGTTGCGGTGCGAGGACGCCGCTGGCCTTCGTAGAGGATGCTCCGACGGTTAGAAGACCCGGGATGGTGGTTCCGGCCACGTTTGCGGTTGTGGTCCCACCCCCGCACCAGAGGTAGGCGACAGCTGTCGGCCCGGAATTGAGCAGCCCCGAAGCCAGCAGAGCCCTGGTGCTGAAACCAGTGCCCAAAAGGTAGCCCGACTGTGGGGCTGGCAGATTGGCGGTGCTGACACCCAAACGGATATCGGTACCAATCTTGAGGCCAGGCAGACCGGCCTTCAGAACTTCGACACGTAGCGCCGTGGTCGATACCTGGTAGGCCCCGTTAACCAGGCGCTTCTCCTGGCCGTTCAAGGTGATCTTGCCAACCGAACCCACCAACGGTATGGCGAGATCGAGCACCGTGTTGGCACCCGGGTTGGCCCCGACCGAGACACCCAAAACCTTCAAATCAGCAATGGTCGTCTTGTTGGCGCCAGAAAAGGCGCCCGCCGTGTTTTTATCCGCAGAACTTTCGGAGGTGATGGCACCGGCTGTGATCAGCCCACCCAAGAGGCTGGTTCCGTTGATCGTTGACTTGCTTTCGATCCGTTTACCCGTGGTGGTCAGCAGGGTTTTGACACTGGTCGTTGCTGCGCCGACATTGCCGACGGCAGGAACTGTCAGTGCCGCTGCGGTGTTAGTCGAAGTCTTTCCGGTGACACCGGTGCAACTGATGCTTGAACTCGCCGTAGGACCAGAAGTTAATGTCTTATCCGTATTGAAAATGTAGGAACCATACGCGGTACCCGAGAATCCGGTGGTTACCTGCGCTGGCGTGGTTGCAGCAAGTGCCGGTGTAGCCGACCCGGCAAGCGCAAGAGTTAGTGCCCCCACTAAAGCAACATGCGAACGTTTCATGTATTTCTCCCCAGAATGTCGTACACGATCTCGTAAGAGTGCTTACGGTGGTGCTCACGGTACCGTCCGGAAATAGGCTAAAACAATAGATCTGCCGAATCGGGTAAAGAGTTCTTTTCTTGTTCCTTGGTTCGACGCCCATGGCTGGGACCAACCATGAATTGTCCACGCGGTGCAGGCTGCAGGGATTCCGCGAGAAGAATGCCCTCCCTGAATCACGTTGTGAAATCCTATTTACTCCCAGCCATGGACTAATGGGTAGCTCCAGTCCTAGGATGAAGGCGACCATTCGGTTCGCGACTACCTGGGGGTGTCGAGATGAAGGGCACACGCGTATTCCCGCGTGCTACCAACATTCTCCGCTCTGTCATGATCGCTGGAGCCGGAACGGCAATCTGGATGGCACTCTCCGCAACTGCCGCGAGTGCCGACACCGGAGCTTCGGATAACCACGCACTTCTTGGTGGAGTAACGGCTAACGTCTCCGCCGCTGTCTCCTCGTCAACAGACGCCGTTGGGTCCGTCGCAAAAGCTGCTGTGCCACAGACGACGGCTCCTACCATCAGCATCCCCGTCCCGAACGTCCCGCTGCCTGCTCCCGTCAAAGCTGTAGTGCCCGCGAAACCGATAACTGTCCACGTTCCGGTGGTGACGCCCATCGTGGAGCAGATTGGCGGTTCGGTGGACACCCTTGTGGGGACCGTTCCTGTCGTCAACAACGTGGTTCCGGGCGACACTGTCGAAACTGTTGCGGACACAGTGGTGGCACCCATAACTGGAAGCGTTGACCAGACCTTGGAAGCCGTTGTTCCCCCGCTCAACGATGCCTTGGCGCCCGTTGCCCTGGAACCCGTCACCGACGTCACCAACCCCATTGTTCAGCCGATCGTCGATGTAGTTGATAGCGTCCTACCGCCGGTCACCTCCGGCACTCCATCCGTTGTGCCTGGAGACAAGGCCCCGAGCTTCGGCACTATCCCAAGTTCCGGCGTCGTGGGTTCACGGGAGGGTGAGGGCTCTGCCGGAACTGTTCTGCAAGAATCAACTCCCGGACAAGTCGAGCAGCCAGCACTCGCGGCTGCTGCGCCAGTGCTTCCCATAACCCGCGTGCTCGGCTCGTCAGGCACTGCGGCGGCCGCTGGAGCAGCTTCAACCGGAACTCCCAAGGGACCATCAGAATCGCCTGCGGACCGCAATGCTGTGCCGGCTGGCCTGGCTGGCGCTGGATCCGGGAACTCCCAAAATGGCCCTCCCAGCCCGGCGGCAGCCTACCTGCACGGCGGACTGATCATTCCCGCAGATTCCCTTACTGACCTTGTGATGGTCAGCGATGAACAACATCCAAAGCCGGTCTGTTTTGATCCCGGCTCCTCTCCTGACTAGTTCCCCAGCCCAGCTGCGTATCAGCCCGCAGCAGACGGTATTTCAGGCGATCCGTCAACGGACGTCTCTGGGAACAAGACCTTCAGGAGAAGATCACAATGAACACGACCCTACGCAAGTGCCTCATCGGCACATGCTTTGCCGGGGGCATGATTGTCCTCAGCGCAACCGCGGCACATGCCGCGGATACCACCAGCGGCAAGGACGGGCTCCTTTCCGGAACCCAAGTAGTAGCGCCTGTTACAGCGCCGATCACCACCGGCGCCACATCACTGGGACTGTTGGGGGATTCAGCAGCTACGGCGTCCGCGCCGACAACTGCTGGAGGTTCGGGCACAGCGCCTGCTGCCACAACCAGCGGCTCCGACAGCATCGCTTCCGGGACACAAGTAGTCGCCCCGGTTTCGGTGCCCATAAACCTGGGCTCGTCGTCAGTGGGTCTGCTGGGGGGCTCCACTGTGGCGAGCCCAGCCACACCTGCCGCACCAGCAGCGGCAACAAGTTCGACGCCGGCAGCCGGGACCAGCGGTTCCGGCGGCATCGCCTCGGGAACCCAAGTGGTCGCGCCGGTGACGGTTCCCATCACGGTGGGGTCGACGTCGGCGGGCGTTCTGGGTGACTCATCTGCCACCTCAACGCCAGCAACATCAACTCCTGCGCCGGCTCAAGCGCCGGCGCAGGCAACAACGTCGGGGGGAGAGTCAATCGCATCCGGCGCTCAGGTAGTGGCTCCGATATCGGTCCCTGTTAACATCGGGGCCACTGCCGTGGGTGTGGCTGGGGATTCCTCGGCCACGTCCGGTACCGCCGGTACTGCGGGTGGCACTGCTCCGGCTGGCAGCGCTTCGGGTGCTTCGACGAGTGGTTCGGATGGTATTGGTTCGGGCACGCAGGTTGTTGCTCCGATTACGGCTCCGGTGAACCTCGACGCTACCTCGGCTGGTGTGCTGGGGGATTCCTCCGCTACCAACACCGGTACTGCGGGTGGGACTGCTCCGGCTGGCACCCCGGGCGGCAGCACTACTTCCGGCAACGGCGGGCTGCTCTCAGGCACGCAGTTGGTCATTCCAATTACTGCTCCTGTAACCGTTGGGTCCACGTCAGTGGGCGTCGGCGGCGGTTCGGTTGGCACTGTCACGCCGCCGGTTGTTGCGCCTCCGGTGGTTAACCCGCCGGTTGTTGTGCCTCCCGTGGTGAACCCGCCGGTTGTTGCGCCTCCGGTCCTGAACCCGCCGGTCGTTACGCCTCCGGTCGTTGCGCCTCCCGTGGTGAACCCGCCGACTATCAACCCGCCTGCTGGCGGCAACACTCCCGCTGCTGGCATCAGTGCGGGAGCCGGCACTCAAGCCGGCACCGTTGTAGCCCTTGCTTCCACAAAGGGCGCGATGACCGCGGCAGCCTCCACCGCCGTCGGGAGTTCAAGCGAGCTGGCCAACACGGGACTGAACGGCAGCTTCGTCCTCTGGGCAGGAGCCATGCTTTTGATGGGCCTGCTCCTGGCGGCAGGTAGCCGCCGGAAGGCAGCAACCAACCGCCGGTAGTCCGCGGCAGGCAAACCCGCTTCGCATGTAGTTGTAGTTGTTGCGGCTCCGGATCCCGGAGCCGCAACAACTGCGAACCCCACTAGTGCGCCGGTGCGCATTGCACAACGTAATGCTGGCCCCGACCGCAGCTACCGCAGTCCTAGGATGAAAGGGATGACAAGGACCCAGACGAATCAAGCGTTCAGCCTTCGCAGCGTGGCATTGCCGGCCTTCGGGCCCGCACTGCTGTTCTGTATCGGCGAAGGGGCGGTCCTTCCGGTCATCGCGCTCTCGGCACGTGACCTCGGGGCCTCTGTGGCCGTTTCGGCGTTGATCGTGACCCTGATCGGACTGGGATCCTGGATCTTCAACATTCCGGCGTCGATCATCACGGAGAAGTTCGGCGAACGATGGTCGATAGTCGGTGCCGGAGCCCTGGGCGCAATCGCGCTAGGTGCCGCGGCCTTCGCACCACAAATGGAGCACGGGCTCTGGTTGCTGGCAGCCTCCATGACTCTGGTGGGCATGTCAGCCAGCGTCTTCAACCTTGCCCGGCAAAAGTTCCTGACGGAAGCAGTCCCCGTTCTATACCGCGCACGGGCACTGTCCACGCTGGGCGGCGTGACCAGGATCGGCATCTTCATTGGGCCGTTCGTTGGTGCCGGCGTCATGCAGTTCGCCGGAATCAGCGGGGCCTACTGGGTGGGCTTTGCGGGCATGATGGCGGCTGCGGCTTTGTCGCTGACCATCCCGGACCTGGTGGCCCCAGACGCGTCCGACGGCGGTCCTCGCCCTCCGGCGTCCACGTTGCGGAGCGTTGCGGTGTCCCATGCCGGGGTGTTCCTGTCCGTCGGTTTCGGGATCCTGCTGCTCAGTGCTTTGCGTGCCTCGCGACAGGTGGTCATACCGTTGTGGGCGGATCACCTGGGCCTCGACGCCACCCATGCTTCCCTGCTCTTCGGCCTTTCCGGAGCGATCGACATGCTGGTGTTCTACCCTGCTGGAAAGCTCATGGACAGGAAGGGGCGGCAGTGGGTGGCCATCCCGTCCACGGTGATCATGGGGTCCGCCCTGATCCTGATCCCGTTCACTGGCGGGTTCGTGCCCTTGCTGCTGGTTGCCCTGCTGATCGGCTTCGGCAACGGCATCAGCTCCGGACTCATCATGACGCTCGGCGCCGACTTCTCACCGGACAACGGTAGGAGTCACTTCCTGGGCATTTGGCGCTTCATCGCCGATTCGGGTGCCACCGGGGGACCGGTGCTCCTTTCCGGGCTGACGGCCGCCATTTCACTGTCCGCCGGCATTTGGGCCACAGGCGTACTGGGCTTCGCGGCGGCAGCGGTGTTCGCCGTCGCAATTCCGCGGCTAAAACACCGGCGTAACTATTGAGCTTTCTCTGCGTGGATTCCTGACCCTTTTCATTCCATCGAGGGCGTTCTGAAACCCCAATAGGTTGGGATTCGGTTTCTGCGGAGGGAACCTCGGTCATTAACCCCGGGCGGCTGCCGGAGAAGACTCACAGGAAATTCGCAGGAAACTCCAGATAGTGGCTAAACTCATGCTGGCCGTAGACTCGCGGCCATTTTTTCGCGCTCTTGGGGGCGTTTGAGCAGAGGGCGCTGTCTATGCAGAACCGACGGAGAGCCAGCGTGCGCTCTCAAGTACTACTTGTAGGCGTTATCGCGTTGGTCGGAGCTGGTTTGCCAGCGTTGCCGGCAGTGGCGGATGACGTGCCCGTGCCGGCGCCGAGCGCGGCACCGCTGTCGACGGCCACCCAATCGTCGGTGATACCGACCGATCAGTTCATCGTGAAGTTCAAAGAACGAGCGGGCATCCAATCGGCTGATCGGCAGTCCTCTCTTCGCCAGGCTGCCGGTGCAGCAGGCGTCCCTGTCCAAGCCGTTCGCAGCACCGCAACGGGCGAGGAGGTCGTCAAGACCGACCGAAAGCTTGGGGCCGAAGAAGCAGGTGAGCTCGCTGCCACGCTGGCGGCGGATCCCACTGTGGAATATGCCGAACCGGACACCATCATGCGGCCGTTGGAATTCGTTACACCGAATGACCCCCTAACGTACTACCAGTGGAACTTGGCCATTGGTGGTGGAGGGGGAGGAATAGGCGCAGTAGGCGCCTGGAACGTCAGCCAGGGAGAAGGAATCAATGTAGCTGTCATCGACACCGGGATCACAGACCACAGTGATTTGAACGCCAACATCTTGCCTGGATACGACATGATCAGCTCTGCTGCGGCTGCCCGTGATGGGAACGGTCGCGATCCCGATCCTCACGACAAGGGAGACGCCAGCTCTGCGGGTCAATGTGCCGCCGCTGAGCCGGCTTACCCTTCGTCGTGGCATGGGACACACGTTGCTGGAATCGTGGCCGCCATCCCGAATAACAGCCAAGGGATGGCGGGTGTAGCACCCAAGGCCAAGGTAGTCCCGGTCAGAGCGTTGGGAGTGTGCGGAGGCTACACATCAGACATCGTCGACGCGATCGTATGGGCTGCCGGTGGCACAGTTTCCAACATTCCAACCAACGCAAATCCCGCGCGGGTCATAAACCTTAGCCTCGGTGGAAAGGCTACCTGCTCTGTTGCGTATCAAAACGCTGTAGATTACGCCCGAAGCCGTGGCGCCGCGGTGGTTGTAGCAGCCGGCAACGAGAGCGCGGATGCATCAAAGTTCAGCCCTGCCAACTGCAAGAACGTCATTACCGTGGGTGCGAGTGACAGTAAGCAATCCAAGGCCTACTACTCGAACTACGGAACCAGCGTTGACATCGTTGCACCAGGCGGTGATATGACGGTGGAGCCCTATCAAGGAATCATTTCAACGTACAACGCGGGTTCGAGCGCGCCCAGCACTGAGGGCTACGCATTCATGGAGGGTACCTCGATGGCAGCCCCTCACGTCGCGGCCACGCTAGCCATGATGTTCTCCGCCTTCCCGATCCTTACCCCGGATGATGTGGAGACGAGAATTAAAGCCACGGCGCAGTCACTCTATTTATGTGCGGGTGGCTGCGGCGGAGGCCTCCTTAACGCTGAACGGGTCCTACGGGATGTAGCTGCCGACGCCGCTCCCATCGGGACAGGCGAGGTTTCGATTACGGGCGGGACAGGTGTAGGCGCCGAACTCAGGTCTTATGTCGGTGGCTCTTGGGCAGACGTTCCTCGAATTGATTGGAGCTACCAGTGGCTTCGCAACGGGACTCCGATTTCAGGTGCAACCGATACCGTGTACGTCCTGCAGGGTGACGACTTGGGCACACGGATATCCCTCAAAGTAACAGCCAAGAAGAATCACTTCGAGACAGTTACAGTCACGTCAGCGCCCACGCCTCAGGTGGAACTCGGCAGCATGTCGAACTATACGCCTGCGTCTTTGCAGGGAGAGGCCTTTGTGGGAATGACTCTGACTGGTTCCGGTGGAGAGTGGTGGCCCGTGCCAGATAGTCTGACGTACCAGTGGCTGAGGGATGGGCAAGGAATCCCGGGCGCGACCGCCCTCACCTACACACTGGTGGAGGCCGATGCTGGAAAGGCGATTTCCTTTTCAGTGACAGCTACGAAGCCCCTTTATGTGCAGACCACGGCTGAGAGCGGGGCAACCCCCAAGGTCATGCCTGCTGATCATGTCGTGACCCCATCGCCGGTAATCCTCGTCGAGGCACCTTATATGATCGACGACAAATACACCGTCCCTGTAAGTACCGGCGTGGACTACCAAATTGCTGGCATAACCGTTAAAGCTGGAACTTATGCCGCACGAGGCCAGGTCAAAATAACAGCTATAGCTAAAGCGGAGTATCTGATTGCACCCGGGGCCAAAGCGGAGTGGTCCGCCTTTTTCAGCACGAAGGGACCCGCTTACACGGCCCCAGCCAAATCCCCGTTCAAGGATGTGCTGACTACCCAACAGTTCTACAAGGAATTGGCGTGGGTGGCCGACCGGAAGATCTCCACGGGTTGGGTAGAAGCGGACAACTCCGTGACCTACCGTCCCGTGACACCTATCAACCGTGATGCAATGGCTGCGTTCCTGTACCGAATGGCGGGCTCGCCTGCCTACACGCCGCCAGCCAAGTCACCGTTCAAGGACGTGACAACCACCCAGCAGTTCTATAAGGAAATGGCTTGGTTGGCTCAAACGGGCATCTCGTCCGGATGGACAGAAACTGATGGGTCAAAGACGTACCGACCGCTGACACCAATCAGTCGAGATGCCATGGCGGCGTTTCTCTACCGGCTCGCTGGTTCACCCGAATATGTGGCACCTTATTATTCTCCCTTTGGGGATGTGAGTGTCCACCAGCAGTTCTATGGGGAAATGGCGTGGCTTTCAGAAATGAAAATTTCTTCGGGGTGGACCGATGCCAACGGTAGCCGTACATACCGCCCGCTGTCGCCTATCAACCGCGACGCCATGGCAGCCTTCCTTTACCGGATGCCGTAGCGACACCAAAGTACGAATCAACCGGGGCCGGTTGCAGACTCTTCTGCAGCCGGCCCTCGGCGTTGCCCAGCATCCGAGACTCGACTCACAGGTAATTCGCAGGAATCTCAACTCTCTGGCTAAACTCATGCTGGCCGTAGACTCGCGGCCAATTTTTTCGCGCTCTTGGGGGCGTTTGAGCAGAGGGCGCTGTTTATGCAGAACCGACGGAGAGCCAGCGCGCGCTCTCGAGTACTACTGATGGTCGTAATCGCGATGGCCGGCGCCGTGCTGCCGGCCCTCCCTGCTTCTGCAGACGATGAGCCCGTGCCCAGTGCTGCACCGCTGTCGAAGTCCACGATCACCGAGGCGGATCCGACCGATCAGTTCATCGTGAAATTCAACGAACGGGCAGGAATTCAATCTGCTGATCGCCGCAATTCCCTGGACCGTATCGCCGATGACCTGGGCGGACAGGTTGAAAGTGTTCGAACCACCGCTGCAGGCGAGCAGGTCATCAAGGCTGACCGGAAGCTGACTGCTGACGAAGTCGGTGACGTCATTGAAACCCTGGAATCGGATCCAAGCGTGGAGTACGCCGAACCGGACGTCATCATGAGGTCATTCGCCAGCGCACCGGACGACACGTACTACGACATGCAGTGGGCGCTTGGCGACGGGACCGCTGGAATCGACATCCTTGGTGCCTGGGACTACAGCGAAGGTGAAGGCAGTGTGGTTGCTGTCATTGATAGCGGCATCCTCAAGCACACCGATCTCGATGCCAACATCCTTCCGGGTTATGACATGATCGCGGACCTCGACACTTCCCGTGACGGCGATGGCCGGGACTCCAACCCCCAAGACGAGGGTGACACAACCTTTGATGGCCAGTGCGCTGCTGGGGAGCCTGGGACAAAGTCCTCATGGCACGGAACGCACGTCGCCGGCATCATCGCCGCTGTTGCTGACAACGCGAAGGGTGTTGCCGGCGTCGCCCCGAAATCGAAGGTAGTCCCCATCCGGGCTATTGGAACATGCGGCGGATACACCTCCGACATCGCGGACGGCATCCGGTGGGCCGTCGGTGGAACCGTGACCGGGGTGCCGGCGAACGCCAACCCGGCCCGGGTGGTCAACTTGAGCCTGGGCGGAATGGCCACGTGCTCCGCTACTTACCAGAACGCCGTGAACTTTGCCCGCAGCAAGGGAGCGGTAGTGGTTGCCGCCGCCGGCAACGAAAATGTGGACGCCGCCCAGGTCAGCCCGGCTAACTGCCAAAACGTGATTACCGTAGCCGCCAGCACACGGACGCATGCCAAAGCCGATTACTCGAACTTCGGATCCGTGGATATTTATGCTCCCGGTGGCGAGATGAGCAAGGCAGCGGTAGATGGCATCGTGTCCACGCTTAACAACGGAACGGACCGGCCCGGCGTCGAGGATTATTACCTCAAAGAAGGCACATCCATGGCGGCTCCCCATGTGTCGGGCGTCGCTGCCCTCATGCTGGCGCGGATGCCGGCCTCCACCCCCGCAGATATTGAACGACGACTCATCAAGACCGCCCAAGGCCTCGGATGCACCTACTTCAGCTGCCGGGTGAACGTGGTTGACGCCAGATTGGCTCTGAGGGAAACCGCGTGGGATGCAACCCCTTTGGTTGCTGTCCCTCCCATCATCAGCGGTGATCTGAAGGTGGGCTCGGCCTTGTATGCGCTCCCAGGCAACTGGGGACCCGACGCTTCTGAAGTTGTCCGTTGGGGGTACCAGTGGTATCGGGACGGCGTACCCATTCCAGATGCTTGGAGCGCTTCCTACACATTGGTCCCGGAGGACCTGAACGCCGGCATGACGGTGAAAGTCTCGGCAAACAAAATCCACTTTGACGAAGTATCTGCGACCTCGGCGCCCACGGCCAAAGTGGGACCGGGGACCATAAGTGCCAGTGTTCCCGTCATCGATGGTCCCGCATACGTGGGAAGCGTGCTGAAAGCACAGGCAGGGACGTGGGAGCCGGCTCCGGTTGAGTTGACCTACCAATGGAGCCGTGCCGATAACCCGATCGAAGGTGCCACCGCCGCCGACTACGAGGTAACGGAAGCAGACGAGGGCAAGCCGCTGCGGGTAACCGTGTCAGGGACCAAGACGGCCTACGCGCCGGCGTCGAGTACGAGCGCCCCGACCATTAACGTGCTTGGAGCCGACAAGGCGGCGACGCCCGCACCGGTGGTCTTCAAGGACCAGGCCTACATGGGTGACGACACGTACACCATTCCCGAGTCCACGGGCGTGGAGTATCAGCTGGGCGGAAAAACCGTCGCGGCGGGTACCTACCCGGCCCGAGGGCAGGTGAAGGTTTCAGCCATAGCTAAGTCCGGGTACCTCCTGAAGGCAGGCGCCACTGCCGGCTGGTCGGCGTACCTCAGTGCGAAGGGACCTGATTTCACCGCACCCACCACGTCGCCTTTCAAGGATGTGCTGACGACCCAGCAGTTCTATAAGGAGATGTCCTGGTTGGCTGACCGGAAGATCTCCACGGGTTGGGTTGAAGCGGACAGGTCAGTGACTTACCGGCCTGTGACGCCCATCAACCGTGATGCCATGGCCGCTTTCCTCTATCGCATGGCCGGATCGCCGGATTACACCCCTCCGGCGACGTCCCCGTTCAAGGACGTACTGACCACGCAGCAGTTCTACAAGGAGATGTCCTGGCTTGCTGACGCGGGCATTTCGTCCGGTTGGACGGAAAGCGACGGTTCACGCACGTACAAGCCGCTGACGCCCATCAACCGCGACGCCATGGCGGCCTTCCTCTACCGTCTGGCCAACAGCCCGGACTTCGAGGCTCCCGCGACGTCCCCTTTCCAGGACGTGTACACCTATCAGCAGTTCTACAAAGAGATGGCGTGGATGGCCGACAAGAAGATCTCCTCGGGCTGGCTGGAGGCTGACGGCTTCTACACCTACCGGGCTTTGTCACCCATTAACCGTGACGCGATGGCCGCCTTCCTCTACCGCATGCCATAAGGCTTCGGGAGCTGCTGCTTCCTGACCTTGTTTGGACCAACAACGGCCGCAGAGCAACCCCATCAGGTTGTTCTGCGGCCGTTGTGCATTCACCGACCTGTACTGCTAGCGGACTGCGTGGTTGCCCTTGAACTCAAGCTTCAGGTTGCCCGAGCCCTTCGCTGTGCCGTTCACCGCGGACAGTGTTTCCGCGAAGACCAGCGTGGAGTGGGCGATCGCGTCGGCCATCTGTTCCAGGACCGCTGCATCGATGTTGTCGATGTCATCGCAGGCCTGGTGGTAGCAGGGATCGTAGGCAACGCCTGCCGTGCCGCCGTAGACTGCCGCCTGCTCCGCCGTCTTGATCTCTTCGGCGCCGGTGAACAGGCCTCCTGCGGGAATGCCGTTTTCGATGAATCCGAAGTAATCGGAGCGCCCATCGAACTCTGTGGGCTCTGTGGCCAGGCCCTGCGAGGCAAAGTAGTCAAGGAAGACCTTCTCGATCGCGGCCGAGCCATTGGGCCCAGCAGTTCCGAGCGGTTTGCCATCACCGTCGTAGATGAACCTGACCGGGTTGGGAGAGGCCACCATGTCGAAGTTGAGATTGAGGGCATGGTCCTTCAGGTCATTCTTGCTCAGCTGGGAGACGTAGTAGTCCGAGCCGATCAGGCCGTCCTCCTCGCCGCTCCACCACGCGAACCGGACGCGGTTTTCCGGGGAAATACCGAGCGCCGCGAACTGCAGGGCGGTTTCAAGGATGGCTGCGGAGCCGGAACCGTTGTCGTTGATGCCTGGGCCTTCGGCTACGGAGTCAAGATGCGCGCCCACTACCACCGTGCGGTCTGCACGTCCCGCAGTATCCGCCAGGACGTTGAAGGTTTCAATCGGTTGGGTATCGCCCTCAACCTCGATGCGAACAGTGGCTCCAGGGAGGCCGGCCAGCTCCTCGCCCACGGCAAAGCTAGCGCCAACGGTCGGTACGGTTACTGCAGGGTTGTCGGCGGTGGGGGCTCCGAGGGTTCCGTCCACCCTGGCCAGCCTGTCATCGGCGTCGCCCTGGTTGAAGATGATCACACCCGCTGCGCCGGCAGCCTGCGCGTTCGCGGCCTTGGTGTTGAAGGGGCAGGTGCCGCGCTGGATGAGCGCGATGTTGCCGGCCACGAAGCCGGTGAAGTCGGCAGCCTCACAGCCACTCGTTGAGGCCCGGTCACCGGTGAGGTTGATATCCACCGGCATCACAGTGGCCGAGACGTCACCGAAACCGGAGTAGGACATCGCGCCGAAATCGTCTTCGGTGTACGTTCGCGGCGTTGGCGTGAGCCGCTCGAAGGCTTCACTGGCCAGGTTGAACTTGAGGTATTCGAAGTACTGGCGTTGGGTGACGAAGCCTGCGGCTTCAAGCTGGTTCTCGATATACTCCGCGGATGCCACGTGGCCCGTGGTGCCGGCTGATCGGGTGCCGCCGTTGGCATCCGCGATCGCTTGGAGTTCTTCGAGGTGGTCGATGATGGCGCCCGCGGTCACTGCATCGCGGAGGGCCTGAGTGTCCGTCGCCTTCGCAGCCAGGGCGGGTGGCGTTATTGCAACGGCAAGAATGGCGACTGTTGCCACTCCTGCCGCGAGAGCCGAGGTTCGGTTTCCAATGCGTGGTTTGTGCTTTGTATGCATCTCATGCATCTCCCTGTGGGGACCCGGTAGTTGGGTGGCCGGGTGCGGTAGCGCAGAATCTACCCTGCAGGAGTCCGCTGGTGAAGCCTTGCTTTTTTGCGTGGCTCAGGTTTAGGTGCGATCCACCAACCGCGGCGTCTTCCACGCCCGGTCCGGGACTTTGCCGGTAACAAGGGCCACCGCGATCACCAGCAGCACCAAGCCCCACGTCGCATTTGCCGCATCCAAGGCCGTCCTCATCACTACGAACGGCGGGATGATGGCCAGGACAGTCCCTGCAGCGATGCGCCACATCGCGGGCCTAAAAGCACCCGAAGCCAGGGCCGTGGTGGCGAGCTCCAAGCGGACCAGTGGGGTTGAGACGAGCAGCACCAAGGCCCAAGCCGCAACGTAGAACAGAGGCCGGGTGAGCCACCACTCGGTGCTGGCCGGCTCCGGGAACGGCAGCCTCAGGATCAAAGCGAGGCCGAACATTGCGATGATCAACGGCAGGTGCCACAGGTAAATGGTCATCGCCCGGCTGCCCACAACGAACATCACCTTCTGCACCCAGCCAACGTGCACGAACCGCTGCAGAACGGGGTACACGGCCTTCACCAGCAACACATGTGCCAAGCCCACCAGGATGAGCGGGAACATCGGCGGGTTCTGGCTGGTCAGCATATCCACGGGATACGGGCCGGAATGAGTGAGTGGAACCATAACAAGGTAGCAAGCAGCGGCAGCCACGATGAGCTTCCAACGGGAGAACCTGTCAAAGAATCCGTCGGCATAGAAGAAGCCCAGCTGCTGCAGCAAGCCCCACACGAACACCATATTCAACAGGCCGATCGGGTTCGAGTCGAAGCCCCACGGGTTGCGCTCCAGGCCCAGGCGAAGGACATCGACGACGACGGCGCCCGCGGCCAGCGCTGCGAGGGTCCGGTACGGTGCCAGGCCATGGAGCTTGGCCATCGTTGGCACCATGGCTTGGCAGATCAGGTACGCAGCGAGGAACCACAGCTGGACTCCAGCGCCCGCAGCGATAACCGCCAGCAGCTCGCCCGGGACGCCAGCCGCCGTCGCACTCCACAACGCAATGGCGAGGAACGCGTACAAGGCGACCGTGGGGCGGACCAGTCGGAGCACCCTGTTCCGGAGGTAGTCACCTGCGTCGCCGCCCTTCCGCTGCAGGCTGCGCCATGAGGTGAGCGACGCGAACCCGCCCACCACGAAGAAGAGCGGCATGACCTGGCCAAACCACGTTCCCTGCGCAAACCAGCTCAGGGAGGTCAGGGGATTCCCTACTCCGACGCCGGAGGAGTCCACGCTGATGCCCATCATGAGCAGGTGGACGGCCACTACGGCAAACATGCAAGCGACGCGGATGAAGTCCACCACGAGATCGCGGGAGGCCGGAACGGTAGCAGTGCGACCGGCAGTGGGGCTCAAGCCGGGGCTGAGGGTGGAAGACATGGGGGCTCCTGGGATTAGCCGTTGTTTATCCATCGAGTGGATTAACTGTAACCCATGGATTGCACCCCGTCGACGTCACACGCAGAAACCCGGACGCATTCGGGTCAAGATAGGTAGCGCCGGGCGTAGCCTTAAGAAGGGCCTGCACCCCCGATCACCCGAGAACCACTCTGGCGCAAATGGCGCATTCCATGAATCCACACCCCACCAATGAAGGGCAGTGCTGATTGTTGTGCACATCAAAGAATTCTGGGACCAGCTCTCATCGGACACACAGCAGTGGCTCATCGACAACCCGGGAACCATGATTGTGCCCCGAACCGTCACGGCGATCATCAATGGCGAGACGGGGGAGAGCGACACCGTGGACGCCCACGGTGGGACGCAGCTCACTGATGAGGACCGGCATTTCATCCGGGATCAGGCCAGGCGCGCCGGGTAGCGCGAATCGCACCATAGGCTCGGGTGCGATCGGCGCCGAAGTGGTACGCCGCCGTCGAGCGTTGAGCGCGTTTAGCTCTTGCGTGCCGCCAGGCCGAAGAGCCAGGTGCCGCCGAGGGCTGATAGGTATCCGGCGATCACGATGAACGCCGTGCCTGCCCAGAAGTAGTCGATGGTGCTGTCGGTGCTGAGGCCGGGCATGACCTGAAGCAGGGAGTATGCGGCAACAATGCCGGCGATCACCAGGGCGATCACTGTGAGCCATACCCATAGTCGGGATGCTGCCCAGTGCTCGCCGTATCCCTTCCAGACATTCCAGCTGCTGCCGGTGCGCAGGATGAGCCACCCTGCGGGGAGCATGACAGCTCCAACGAGCAGGAAGGCTGCCACGACGTCGGCCGGGCGGTGCCATTGGTTGATGAGCGTGGAGACCCCGGTGGCTACGGCGAAGGAGCTTCCGAGGAAGCCAGCCAAGGGGCGCCAGCGCGGCGAAACCATGAGGAACACTGCGGCAGCGGCGGAGGCGGCCAGCGTGGTGTGTCCGGAGGGGAGTGAGTTCAGTTCCAGGGTTTGCACACCGCGGTCGGGCCTGTCCGGAATGAGGAACTTGAGGATCTGGGTGGCCACGTTGGCTGCGACGCAGGCTGCGACAGCGATGCCGGCAGCCTTCCAGCGGCGGCGTGCGATGGTCACGAAGAGCACCATAATGGCGGCGATCGCCAGTGAAAGCATGGGGAGCATGTCCAGGAATTCCGTGGAGGCCCTGCCGGCTGTTCCGCCCAACACCGTGGCTTCAACCAGTGCTGACTCGTCGATGAACTGGCCCATGGTGGTGCGAACAAAGAAGTAGTAGGTCGCGGCAAGGCCCACCACGCTGGCGATCGTGGCCAGGATGAAGAGGAATCCTGTTCCAACGCCTGCGTTGCGCTGCTGAAGCGGCCGTTTGCTCGACCTCCCGCTGGTGCGGAATTGCTGGGAACTCATTCTGTCTAGGGTGCCACAGTTCTCTGGATGGCCCATGTGAGTACTGCCTTCGCGTGGCGGGGCTCAGTGAGATGCCTGCAACATTCCTGTGACGGTTGACACGTGTTAGGTGGCGGGTTTAAGCTTCCTAACACGTGTTAGGGAAGGGAATCTACATGTCGGGAACCAATGGGGCTTTGCGTCAATTCACACGCAGAAGTGCCCTCACAGCCCTCGGCGCCGGGATTGTTGGAGTGACCGCGGCGTCGTGGCCGCGCTTGACCGGGACGGACATTCCAGGCCGGGGAGACAACAGCCTCAGTATCGCCATCATGGGCACCGCGGCGGACGCAGCGGCCCGCCAAAAGGTCATCGACGCCTTTGCCAAAGTCCACCCCGAAATCAAGGTCAAGGTCCAGGCGATCCAGGCCGTGGACTGGAAGGACTTCTTCACCAAGATCCTCACCATGGTGGCCGCGGGCACCCCTCCGGACGTCGTGTACGTAGCCACGGAAGGTGCCCAGCTCTTCGCCGAAAAACTGGCCCACCCGCTGGACGAGTACCTGCGCCGCGACGCAGCGGACATGAAGGAGTACTTCGAGGACGTCCACCCCAGCCTGGTGGAAGCGTTCATGTACAAAGGCAGCCTCTTCCAGCTCCCCATCGACTGGAACGCGGCCAATATGTACTACAACACCGCGTCACTTCGTTCGGCAGGCCTGGAGCGGCCCGCCGATGACTGGACGCACACAGACTTCCGCAGCACACTCGCGGCAATGAAGAAGGCCAACCCCAAGGACTTCACGCCGTACTACTGGACCAACCGTCTCTTCGGCGGAGTGGTGCCGTGGCTCTACGCCAACGAGACAAGCTTCCTCAAGGAGACCAAGTCCCCGGGCGGCGAATGGCTCTGGGACAGTTTCTACGCCAACGACCCCTCCCGCAGCCTTCGCTCCGGCGGCTACCAGTGGCTGGAACCCAACGCTGACGATCCCCGGGTCTTCGAATCCTTCGACTACCTCCGCGGTCTGGTGAAGGACGGGCTGGGTGTCCGGCCCGAGGAAGGCGGCGGCAGCGCGCTGATCGGCCTCTTCGCCTCCAACAGGATAGGTACGACGCCGGCGGGCGGCTATTGGGTGCAAGGCCTCCATGAAGCGGGGATGACTGAGGACGGATTCGACGTCCAGTTCTTCCCGAAATGGCGGACCCAGCGCCACCAGTTCGGCACGGCCGGGTACGCGATCATGAAGACCGCCAAAGACAAGGACGCCGCCTGGGAATGGGTGAAGTTCAGCTCCAGTCTTGAGGCCATGCAGATCGTGTTCCCTACCCCGAACACCACACCGGCCCGGCGGTCCATGGTCAATGAGCAGCTCTACGCAGGAACCGGTCCACGGAACTGGAAAGTCTTCTACGACACCCTGGACAGGTTCCCCACCACAGGTCCCATTCCAGCGCCACCCCAGCAGGCCGCCGTCGAAACTGCCCTCATGAAAAACGTGAGCCTGGCTGTTAGCGGAGATGAGCGTCAACTCAAAGACGCCCTGAACTCCATGCAGCGTGACCTCGAACTTGCCCTGAGGAGGCAACCATGAGCACCGCAACCAGTACGCCTACGGGCACGGGGAGCGATCCGGGCCGTCGCCAGGCCGCCCACAAGAACGGCCATGGCTCCAAACGCGGCCGCGCGCAGCAACGCTGGCTGCCGTGGGCCTTCCTGGCGCCCACCATCGCGGGCATGGGCATCTTCACCCTGCTGCCGATCGTGGCATCAATCGCGCTCGCGTTCTTCCGCTGGGACATTATCTCCGCGCCGACGTTCGTGGGCTTCGACAACTTTGCCGAGGTAGTCCAGGACCCCACCGTCCGGGTCTCATTCCTGAACACCATCGTGTTTGTTGTGGTGGCCGTGGCACTCCAGCTTGGACTGGCACTGGGCTTGGCGATCATGGTGCAGGAGAAGCTTCCGGCGTGGCTGAGGGTCTTCTTCCGCTCCGCGTTCTTCTTCCCGTTGATCCTGTCAGCGGCTTCGGTGTCCATCTTCATGCGCTACCTCTTCAACGAACAGTTCGGCGTAGTGAACTGGATGCTGTCCATCGTCGGCATCCCAGCGGTCCCGTGGCTGACGACGCCAGGTGGATCTGCCGCCGTCGTGATTCTTGTCTATGCGTGGCAGAACTTCGGGTTCTCGTTCCTGCTCTTCATCGGCGGGCTGGCCTCCATTCCGGTGGAGACCTACGAGGCCGCGTCCATCGACGGCGCCACCGGTTGGCGCAAGCATTGGTTCGTGACCCTGCCGCTGCTGAGCCCCACCACGCTGGTGGCCTCGGTCATGGCGATCATCAACGCCCTCCAAGTGTTCGACCAGCCCTATGTCCTGACCCGCGGCGGGCCCGGTGACTCAACACGCACGGCCGTGATGGTCATCTTCGAGTCCGCGTTCCAACGCCTCGAATTCGGTCAGGCTTCGGCGATCGGCGTGATCCTGACGCTCATCATCATGGCCATCACCGCCGCGCAATTCCGGCTCAGCAAACGATTCGTCTTCTACCAGTAAGGCCCGTCATGACCACCATTCAAGAACGTGTCACCACCACGGCGCCTGTAGTTACGCGGAAGAAGCGCGACTGGTCAGTGGCCGTCCGCGTCATCGTCTTGCTGATCGCGTCCGTCTTTGTCCTGGGGCCCGTGTTGTGGACGCTGTCCACCTCCCTGCGGCCGCCGTCGGAATCCTTCCAGCTGCCGCCCGCCTTCCTACCGCTGAACCCGGACCTGACCTCCTACGAGCAAGTGTTCAAGCAGCTCAACATCGTGGCCCTGGTAGTGAACAGTGCGTTGGTGACCGGTTTGATCGCGGTGGGGCAGATGCTCACCGCCGCGCTGGCCGGCTACGCGTTTGCGCACCTCAAGTTCCGGGGGCGGGGCGCGCTGTTCTCGATCGTGCTGGCCACCATGATGGTGCCCGCACAGGTCACGATCGTGCCTGTCTTCATGCTGATCCGCGGTGTTGGCCTCTCGGACACGCTTCTGGCGCTGATCATTCCGGCCATCCCGACGGCGTTCGGCACCTTCCTGATGCGCCAGTACTTCATGGGGTTGCCGGGTGAGCTCGCTGAAGCGGCCGCGATCGACGGCGCCTCGCCGTGGCGGACGTTCCGCTCCGTGTATGCGCCGCTGGCCATGCCGGGCCTGGCGATCGTGGGCATCCTGGCGTTCAACTTCCACTGGAACGAGTTCTTCAGGCCACTCATCATGACCATCTCCGAGCAGAACTTCACCCTCCCGCTGGGCTTGGTCTCCCTTCAAGGCAACCTCGGCACCGGAAGCATCTCAGTGGTCCTGGCCGGTGTTGTCCTCTCCATGATTCCCGCTCTGGTGGTGTTCATGTTCGGCCAGCGCGCGCTGCAGGACGGGCTCACCGCCGGTACGGGCAAGTAATTCTCTCGTCGTCTTTCTGAAAGGGGTTCCGTTGACGGACCTTGCACTCTCCTCCTCGCTTTCCATGGCGGCAACGCACCCGGATCCCGCCTTCCCGCGCTTCCACCCGCGCCCGGCGCAAGGCTGGATCAACGATCCCAACGGCATCAGCTCCATCAATGGCCGGTACCACGTGTTCTTCCAGTACAACCCGTCGTCCGCGCGGCACTCTCAGATCAACTGGGGGCATGTGAGCTCTGGTGATCTAGTGCGTTGGGAAGAACACCCCGTAGCGCTTTCGCCCCAGGCAGGCGGGCCCGACTCCGCCGGATGCTGGACCGGCGTAGTGACGTTGGATGATGGAGTGCCCACCGCTTGTTATTCGGGTATCCAGGACCACGGCGGGCACTCACAGGTAGTCATAGCCCGTGGCTCCGCCGATCTTGTTTCCTGGGAGCAGGACGGGCACGTTGCTGCGTCCATGCCCGAAGATCCATTGGTAACCGCTGTGCGGGATCCCTTCATCTTCCACTTCAACGGTGCCCGCTACGCCATGCAGGGTGCAGGGCTTTCCGACGGGCGCGCCGCTTTGCTGCTGTACACAGTGGACTCCCTTGACGTCTGGGAGTACCAAGGCATCTGGCTGACCACTGCTGATCCGGTGGCTGCTGTCCACACCCCGGCCGAGATCTGGGAGTGCCCGCAACTGGTCGAGGTACCCCTCGTTTCTGGTGGCTCCACCTGGGTCGTGATGTTCTCGCTATGGCTCTCCGGGGACGATCACGAGCACGCCAATGGGGTGGGGTACCTGACCGGCTCCCTGTCCGCGGATCCTGCCACGGGCTTGCCTGTGTTTGCTCCCGTTTCGGGTGGGAAGGCGGATCTTGGCCGCGACTTCTACGCGCCGCAGATTGTGCAGCTCTCCTATGGCTCTGCTGACTCCGCGCCTGCAGCGTTGCTGTGGGGGTGGGCCAACGAAGGTCCCGGACGCGACGGTCGCCGGGGCCGCACCCAGGAAGAAATCGACGACGCCGGGTGGTCGGGTGTCCTGACGCATCCGCGCGTTTTGTCCGTGGTTGACGGGGCGCTGGCTGTCACTCCTGCGCCTGAGATTGAGGCGTACCGGGGTGCTGCTGTGGCTGAGGGCGCTGTCGGCTCCGGTGCCGTTGCTGTGCCTGCGTTTGCCGAGGTGCTGGTTCGCGGTGGTTCTTCCGGTTCTGGTTCCGGCTCTGTGGAGCTGGTGCTTGGTTCGGGGGCCGACGCTCAGGTGGTTTACTCGGGATCCGTGGCCGAGGGGGAGGAGTTGCGGATTTTCATCGACGCATCCCTCGTGGAGGTCTACCGTTCCGGTTCCGTCGCCGCCACCCTTCGGGCCTACCCTGCTCCGGGAGAGGAATGGCAGCTTACGTTGCCCGCTGGCGCGACTGCCGACGTGTGGAAGTTGACGCTGCCCGCGTAGGCGGCAGGCCGGCGTCGTGCGCTGTTCTGGTATTTGCGACGTCAACGGCCTAGCGCGTGGGCGCGGGGCCGGTCGATTCCCGGATGACAAGGCGGCAGGGGACCATCGTTTCCACGGTGGTCCCCTTCCCTGTGGTGTTGGTTCCCTCGATGGTGTCCAGCAGCGTGGTCATCGCGGCGCGGCCGATCTCCCGCAGCGGCAATGCCATGGTGGTGAGCGCCGGGACCATGGTGTCCGCGATCCGGGTCTCATCGTCGTAGCCCATCACGGACAGGTCCCCGGGGACGCTGAGCCCAAGCCGGGCAGCCGCAAGTGTCACTCCGACGGCGAGACGGTCGTTCGCGCACATGATGGCCGTGGGCCGATCAGCCGGGGACACGTCGTCGAGCAGTTTCATGGCGCCGCGATAGCCGGCATCAATGTCCCATCCGGCCATGACAATCCGGTCGCTCCGTAGCGGAACGTTGGCCGCTGCATGCGCATCCCGGTACCCCTGAACGCGGAGTGGCGCGGCCGGCGAGTCTTCATATCCTGCCAGCAGCGCGATGTCCCGGTGCCCCAGCTGCAAAAGGTGCTCGGTGGCTTCGCGTCCGCCGGTGACCTCATCAGGAATCACGTGGTGCAGTTGCGGTTCGGGGAGGGCGTCGTAGCAGTTGGCCAACACGGACGGAACGCGGAGCATGCCCTGCGGAACGTCGATCGGTTTCAAGCCCACTGTGACGTACATGAGCCCATCGACTTGCCGGTCCAGGAGGGTCTCAATGGCGCCGGCATCCCGGGCGCTATCCCGCTCGGTGTCCATGACAACCGTGACAAAGCCGCGGCTGCGCGCAATGTCATCCGCGCCGCCGATGATGTTGCCGTCGAACGGGCTGACCACCACTTCGTCCGACAGGATCCCGATAACCCTGGAACGCTGGTTGCGCAGGCTCAGCGCGATCGCATTGGGGGAGTAGTTCAGCTCCAACGCCGCCGCGCGGATCCGGTCCTGGCTCTCCTTGGCCACATTCCCGTCGCCGCGGCCGTTCAGAACCAAGGAGACCGCGCTCCTGGAGACACCCGCCCTCTTGGCGACGTCCAGTGCAGTGGCCTTGCGGTTCATCGGGAGAGTCCTTCCGTCTTCTGTCAGCAGTCTACCTAACGCGTGTGAGGTTTCCTCCGTGTCAGGTAGAGATGGAGTATCCGAAGGACGACATCATGGTCTGCATCATGTTCGACGTCCAGATGCCGGCCACCACCATGCTGATCACGAACACGGCGATGGTGATCCACACCGGCAACAGCCCGCGTTTGGGCGCCACCTTGTTGACGATCACCGAACGGCCAATGACATAAACCGCCGAGTTCAGGAACGCCCAGGCCCAGTGGAAAGGACGTACGACGCCGGCCCTCGCCAACCGCTGCTGGTCCAGGTAGGCAAAGAACACCGAGAGTCCGTAGATGACGAAGCTCGATGCCATGAGCAGGAAATAGCCTGGTGTGTAGATCGAGAGGGGGTCAACGGTTGTGACGCCCTGCCGTGTGGTGATGATGCGGAATTCCGGCTGCCAGGTGAGCATGAACAATACAGACACCAAGGGCAGCAGGGTGATGGCCCAGATGAAGGGGTTGTAGATCGGTGTCTGGTCGCTGAGCCGGGTTCGCGGAGCCTTGAACGCCTGCTGATACTGCACCTGCTGAGGGGCCTGGTGGGCTGTCCAGGCATGTCCGTCCCACCAGCGGACGAACCGCGGGTCCGAAGGGTCCGGGTACCAGCCGGGAGGCGTCGTGGAACCGGGCATTGATTGCGTCATATCTCCCCCACATTGAGTCGTATTCCGAGAATATCGCGATTGAGGTCTCTCGGTTGTCAGGTACCCCTCCCCAGTGTCTGTGTGGTGGTGTATGAGTGGATTATGAGCTTCTTCGACGACCTCCCCGAACCCCCTGCGCGGCCACGACAACCGCAGCCGGTGCGGCCAGGATGGTTCGGTCCGCCGACGGACGAGCTGCCGGGCATCGTGCCTGTTGGTGAGTTTCTCTACAGCAGCCCCAGGATGGTGGTGGCATTGAAGTCGGTGGAGGTTTACTCCACAGGGTGCCTGCTGGACACGGTGTGGTGTGTCCGGCGCGAAAACGAATCAGACCAGGAATGGCGCGACGTCATGGAGCAGAGCTTCAGCCGGCCGGGCCTGCCCGGCATCATGATGGGCGTGGCGTTCCCCGACGGCAGGAAGGCCGTCGCCGCGCATCCCACCCCGTCCATGTTTGAAGGTTCCGAAGACATGGTGGGCCCCGTGCTCACTCATCAAGGCGGCGGTGGTACCGGCGGAAGTGACGAGCAAGTGGATGGCTCCGCGCGGTACTGGTTGTGGCCGCTGCCCGTAGAAGGGGATGCGCAGCTGGTGGCACGCTGGGATGAGCTGGGAATGCCTGAAAGTTCGCTTGTCCTGGCCGGTGACCAGTTCGACGACGCCCTGGGACGGGTGCGGAACTACTGGTCGCCGTAGATTTCCACATAGCCCAATTCGCCTTCCATTGAGGCGGAGGGCCGCCGGTACAGTGGCACCATGCCTGCTCTGCCCTCCCTTGAAGAACTCCGCGACTCCGCCCACGTAGTATCGCTGCCCATGCGCGTGAAATTCCGCGGCATCATGGAGCGCGAGACGCTCCTCCTACGGGGGCCGCTGGGCTGGGGCGAGTTCTGCCCTTTCCCTGAATACGACGACGACGAAGCCTCCCGTTGGCTGGCCGCGGCCCTGGAAGCGGGCTGGCTTGGGTTTCCCCCGGCGCTGAGGGACACCATCCCGGTCAACGCCACAGTTCCTGCTGTCCCTGCCGAACGTGTACCTGACGTGTTGGCTCGCTTCGGCCGTGTGGATGCGGTCAAGATCAAGGTTGCCGAACGTGGTCAGGCCCTGGCAGACGACGTCGCCCGGGTGAATGCAGTACGTAGGGCACTTCCAGACGCTGCCCTGCGGGTGGATGCGAATGGAGGCTGGGACGTAGAGCAAGCAGTGGAGGCCCTGGGCAAGCTGTCCGCTGTTGGCCTTGAGTATGCCGAGCAGCCCGTCCCCACCATTGAGGGTCTGGCCGAGGTGCGCCGTCGCCTCGCTGCTGCGGGGACACCTGTCCTCATCGCCGCCGACGAGAGCGTTCGCAAGGAAGACGATCCCCTTCGGGTAGCCAGAGCCGGTGCCGCGGACCTCATTGTGGTCAAGGTCGCCCCACTCGGGGGAGTCCGGCGGGCCTTGGACATCGTGCACCAAGCCGGGCTGCCCGCCGTCGTCAGTTCTGCGCTGGATACCTCCGTGGGCATCAGCGCCGGGCTCGCACTGGCAGCGGCCCTACCGTCCCTTCCGTACGCCTGTGGGTTGGGAACCGTTTCGCTGTTCGCCTCTGATATCACCCTGGACCCACTGGTGTCCGACGACGGCGCCATCACGTTGCGCGAAAGCGTCGCCGATCCGGGGCTGCTTGAGCAGTACGCAGCATCTGGGGAGCGTCGGGACTGGTGGCTGGACCGTCTACGGCGGGTGCACTCAGTGCTGGAGGGAAACCAGCACGGCTTGTTCACCGATCCTTAACCAGAGAGACCTCTCAGATTCGGATTCCGCTGAAAGGCTCAACGGGAACCTGATACATCCTCTGGAAGGTCTTCCCCCATGTCTGAAACCACCGGACGCACGTTTGCGCTGCTCCCCATGCTCGGCCACACCAAGGGCAAGCGCAGCCCCGTGACGTGTGCCCTGAAGTGCGATAACGCCTGCTCGGGCGATGTCTGCAACACCAGCGCCAACGGCTACTTCCGCGACATCGCCTCAACGGCAATGTCCCGCCGCGCCGCTCTTGGCCTCGGCGCCGCCGGTGCGCTCGCCGTCGTACTCGGTGGTGCTGTAAGCGGTGCCGATACCGCGGTGGCCGACTCCGGCAACGGACTCTCCGAGGCTGCGAAGAAGGGCTTCGAGAAGTCCAAGCTCAAGTTCTCCGCGATCAAGCCGGTCGATGCCGCTGTGGACGCCTTCACCGTGCCCGAAGGCTTCGACTGGAAGCCGATCATCCGCTGGGGCGACCCCCTGTTCGCCGATTCGCCGGCCTTCGACCTCAACGCGCAGACCGCCGCAGCCCAGGCCCGACAGTTCGGCTACAACAACGACTACACGGACATCCTGCCCATCCCCGGTTCCAAGGATCGCCGTGCGGTACTGTTCACCAACCACGAGTACACCAACGAGAACATCATGCTGCCCGTGGGCTTTGACCCCGCCGAGGCACGTGCCATTGGTCGGGCCGGGCACGGCCTGGCAGTGGTTGAGCTCGAACGCAAGAACAAGAACAAGCCGTGGAACTACGTCCAGGGCGCACCCCTGAACCGACGCTTCCTCACGGACACCGTCTACGAACTGACCGGCGCCGCAGCAGGCACCAACCTGGTCAAGACCATCGATGACCCCGCAGGCCGCTGGATCAAGGGCACGCTGGGTAACTGCTCCGGCGGCACCACCCCGTGGGGCACCATCCTCTCCGGCGAAGAGAACTTCAACGGCTACTTCGCCGCACCGGGCACGAGCGATGGCGACAAACGGTACGGCATCACGGCCAACCCCACCTCGCGTAAGTGGGAACTCGACGAGCCGCGCTTCGATACCCGCAACTCCGGCTACGCCAACGAGACCAACCGCTTCGGCTGGATCGTGGAAGTTGACCCGTTCGACCCCACCTCCACGCCCAAGAAGCACTCCGCCATGGGCCGCTTCAAGCACGAAGGCGCCAACGTCATTGTTGCCCCATCCGGCAAGGTCGTGGCTTACATGGGCGACGACGAGCGCTTCGACTACCTCTACAAGTTCGTCTCCAAGGGCAAGTACAAGGCCGGCGTCTCCAAGGAAGCCCGCAGGAACAACATGGGTCTGCTCTCCGAGGGCGACCTCTACGTTGCCAAGTTCACGGGTGATTCGCCGGTTGCCGAGATCGATGGCTCAGGAAAGCTCCCTGCGGACGGTGCCTTCGATGGCAGCGGCGAGTGGCTGCCGCTGGTTGTCGACGGAAAGTCCGCCGTTCCGGGCATGTCTGTCCCCGAAGTACTGGTCTACACCCGCCTCGCCGCCGACAAGGTTGGCCCCACCAAGATGGACCGCTGCGAAGACGTCCAGCCGAACCCGCTCACCGGCAAGGTCTACGTAGCCTGCACTAACAACTCCGACCGCGGCAAGGCCGGCAAGGAAGGCGCCACGGAGGTCAACCCGCGGACGTTGAACCGCGATGGACACATCGTGGAAATCACCGAAGGGCGCGAGCAGACGGGGACCAAGTTCAACTGGAACCTCCTGCTGGTTGCCGGCGACCCTGCCAAGAACACCTCCACCTACTTCTCCGGATTCCCCACGGACAAGGTTTCGCCGATCTCCTGCCCGGACAACGTGGCGTTCGACTCCGTGGGCAATCTTTGGATCTCCACCGATGGTGCACCGTCCAGCATCGGGTACGCCGATGGCCTCTTCAAGGTCACCCTTGAGGGTCGTGAGCGCGGCAAGGTGGAGCAGTTCCTTGCAGTGCCCCGTGATGCCGAGACCTGTGGTCCGATCATCCACGACGAAGAGCGAACAGTGTTCGTCGCCGTCCAGCACCCGGGTGAAGAGGGCTCGTTCGCAGCGCAGAACTCCTTCTTCCCGGATTACGTGCCGGCCGGGGCCACTCCTGCCGCCGGTGCCGTTCGCGCCCCGCGTCCGTCGATCGTGCAGGTCTTCCGCAAGTAACGCCTGCCCCTGATCGTTGAACGAAGGCCCTCTCACCCGCGGTAACTGACGGGCGGGAGGGCCCTAGGCTTTAGGCGGTGGCCAGTGAATTCTGCTGGGCGGACCATGCTGCGTAGCTGCCGTCGAGTTCGACGACGTCGTATCCGGCCCGGCGAAGGGCGCTGGCCGCAACTGAGTTCCGAACGCCGGACTGGCAATAGCTCACGATGGTGCCTTCGGCGGGTAGTTCGTCAAGATGCCACATGACGCGGCCACCGCTGAGCTGGTGGGAACCCGGGATATGGCCGGAATTGTGCTCTGTCTTGTTACGGACATCCAGGACCATGGCAGCGTTGAAGCCGTCGAGTTCCTCCGGCTGGATGAGCTTAGGCGTGAACATTGGCAGGCCGTCGATGCTGGTGAGGAATCCGGCGATGTTGTCGATGCCGACACGTACCAAGTGATCCCACATGTCCTGGGCTGCGCCCTGGTCCGGTGCCAAGAGAACCAGCGGGTTTTTGTCCGTTTCCGGGTTGATCACCCAGGCTCCGTAACTGGCTACCGACTTGCCCGCGGGAACGTTGAGCGACCGGATTACTGTGCTGTGGTGGACCTCAGTGTGCGGGCGGGTGTCGATGAACGTGACCTTGTCCAATGCCAGGTCCTGGGACACCTCCGCGGCGTCCAGCTCCTGAAGAGGCAGGCGTGCGCCCAAGACGGCGGGCCCTTCACGGTTTTCCCGCTTCATCCGTCCGAAGTAAGCATGGGCGTCGGGTTGCCCGTCCAGGAGTTCGTCAACGAATCCTTGCTCGTCGTTCGCTGCCAGGTAGGGTCCCCACCAGGCGTACAGGCGCTCATAGCCCACGGTTGACGAGGGTATGGCCCCGAGGGCCTTGCCGCAGGCGCTGCCGGCACCGTGGGCCGGGTGGACCTGGACGTAGTCGGGAAGGGTCAGGAATTTGTCCCGGAGGCTGGCAAAGAGTTGCTTGGCGCCCTCGAAACGGGTGTCGATTCCGCCCGCGGCCTCATCGAGCAAGTCCGGTCGACCCAAGTCGCCGGAGAAAACGAAGTCCCCGGAGAGCAAGTAGCCTGGCTGGTCGCTGAACGCGCCGTCGGTGACCAGGAAGGAAAGGTGTTCAGGAGTGTGGCCCGGGGTATGCACTGCTTGGATGCTGATGTTGCCCAAGGCGATCCTGTCACCGTCATGCAACCGCTCGCCGTCGAATTCGTACTGCCATTCGGGGCCGCCCTCGCCGGAAACATATATTTTTGCTCCGGTGACGGCGGCAAGTTCACGAGTGCCGGAAAGGTAGTCGGCATGGATATGTGTCTCGGTTACGGCCACGATCTTCATGCCGTTCTTCGCGGCGAGATCCTGATAGACGGCGATGTCACGCCGGCCATCGACAACAATGGCTTCTCCCTTGGCTTGGCAGCCGATCAGGTAGCTGGCATGGGCGAGGTCTTCATCGTAAATGCGCTCGATAAGCATGGTGTGCTCTCCTTCGTGGAGTAGATGACGTAATTGAAACGAATACCCATGGGGGTATATTCCAAGGGGAGTTCGGCCAGCAGTTTTGGTGCGTACGTGCGGTGTCCACTTTGGTGAAAGTGATGTCAGGGTGCCGCTCTGCCGCGTTTTCGTTCAGGTGGTGGCAAGACCGGCCCGGATCCAGGCGATCATGCCCCCGGCCATCGTGTCCGCAGAAAAGCCGGCGCCATTGAGGGCGTCAGCGACGCGGGCTGAACGGTTGCCGCTTCGACATACGGCAATGACCGGGACTTTGTGGTCCAGTTCGGACAGGCGTGCCTGCAACTGACCCATGGGAATGTGGAGGGCTCCGGGAATCATGCCTTCGGCGACCTCAAAGTCCTCGCGGACGTCGAGGATGCAGACGGTGGAGCGCCGCTGCTCTGCTTCGGTGACAGTGATTTCGGCCATTGGATTCTCCTTCGAAAGATAGTGACAGTCGCTAACGGACAGGTTCGCCGGCGCGACGCCAGGCTGCCATGCCGCCGCGTAGCGAGTAGGCGTCATACCCTTTTGTGGCTAGCAGCCGGGCCGCCGAAGCGGACCGTACCCCTGAAGCGCACACGGCGATGACGGGCCGGGATTTCTGGATGCCGGAGGTGCTGGTCTGCAGTCGGTCCAAAGGAATATGCTTGGCCTGCGTGGCGCGGCCGGTTCGCCACTCCTGCGCTGATCGGACATCGATCAGCGTGGCGCCGGAGTCCAGGAGTTCCTTGGCCCTGGCGACGTCGATCGTTTTATAGGGCTTACCGAAGGCCTTTCTGACGGTATCCATGAGTCCCATAGTGTTCTCCTTCTTCCTTGGTTAGGCAGTTACGGCCCCGGTGGTCACCCACGCCGCGACGGCGAAGATGAGTACTGCGAACGAGATGCGGACGTATTTGTCCTTCAGGCGGCGGGCCACCCGGGCGGCGACCAGCGAGCCCAGGATGGCCGGGACGGCGAATGCCAGTGTGGTTGCCCAGTCGATGGTGTACCCGGCAGCGTGCGCGCTGAACCCTGCGGCGGAGTTGATCACGATGATGGCCAAGGACGTTCCGACAGCCTGCTTCAGGCGCAGGCCCAGAAGGATGGTCAAGGCGGGGGTGATGAGGAAGCCGCCGCCAACCCCCAGCAGTCCGGTCAGAAATCCCACCAGCAGCCCTACCCCCACTGCCTTTGGAGCGCAGGATCGGAAGGCCCTGTTGGGGCCCGTGCTGCAGGATCCATCGGACTCGCGGGGCTTGGCGAGCATTCGGATCCCTGCGGCCACCATGATCACCGCAAATGCCAGCATCAGGATGTTTGGATCCAGCAGTCGGCCTACGGCTGCACCACCCCAGGCTGCCGGGATGCCTGCAAGACCGATCAACGCGACGACCGGCCAGTTCAGGCCGTCCCGGACCCTCGGAAGTAGTGCCGCCAAAGACGATACTCCTACCACCAACAGGGACGTCGGGATGGCCTGGGTAGGACTCATGCCCACGCCGTAGACAAGGGCGGGGACGGCGATGATTGACCCACCGCCACCCACCACTCCCAGGACGATCCCGACAATGAGTCCCAGGGCCAGGGCCGGGATCATGCCGCAATGCCCGCTTCTGGTGCCGGAAGCTGGAGGATGGCGCTTTCGCGGGTGGGCTCCTTGGCGGCCTTGTTCCACGGCATGGCTGAGAGGACTTTCCCCATTGCGCAGGTGTTGGTGGCGGCCGAGAAGGTCAGCCCTGTGCCGATGGCCCCGGCTAGCACGCGGATTTTGGGTGAGATGAACTTGCCGCCCACCATGCCCAGCACCACCAAGGAGCCGGCAGCGAGGCGGACCTGGCGCTCCAGGTCCCAGCGGTCCTTGCCCCTCACAACGTCGCCACCGGCGGCGACGAACCCGGGGACCCCTCCGGTCAGAACGTACGCACCTTCAATGCCAGACGCGCCGAGCCGCTGACGGGCCTGCTCGGCGCGTGCGCCTGACTGGCACACCAGAACCACGCGGGAGCCCAGTCTGGCAGCCAGTTCATCGGTATGTTCCGAAAGCAAAGGCAGGGGCACGTTATAGGACCCGCGGATGTGCATGGATTCGAACTCGGCAGCTGAGCGCACATCGATCACCATCAGATCGCGGTGTTCGGCAATCCAGTTGTGCAGTGTTTCCGGGGCGAGCGTGGTGATGGCGGATGCCTTGGTGGGCGACGTCATGGAGAGCCTCTCGAATAGGCGGTAGCGGATACCCCGCCGAGTATTCCAGATACCCCGGGGGGTAGTCAAACACCCCAGGGGGTATATAGTAGTGGGAGATTCCCGACACCTTGGAGAAGCTCATGGAACTCAACCCGGCAGAACTCACACCCGTTATCAACCGGCTCAAGCGCGCCCAAGGCCAGCTCGCGGCCGTCACGCGAATGCTTGAAGAAGGGCGGGACTGCAAGGATGTGGTCACCCAGCTTGCAGCGGTGTCGAAAGCTCTCGATCGCGCCGGGTTCGCCATCATCGCCACTGGCCTTGAGCAGTGCATCACCCAAAAAGACGAAACGATGGATCGAAAAGAACTGGAAAAGCTCTTCCTCTCGCTCGCCTGATTGGGGTGTGATGAGCGTCCACACGCGCCAATAGACTGGACGGGTGACTTCCCAGGACTCTCTGACATCCATCGCCGCCGCCCGGATCGCCGTGACGGCACTGCTGGACGGCGGGGTGCGGCACGTGGTGGTGGCCCCTGGTTCACGGTCGGCGCCCCTGGCCTACGCCCTCGCGGAAGCAGAAGCTGCCGGCCGCGTCCGGCTGCACGTCCGCATTGACGAACGCGATGCCGGGTTCACAGCCCTGGGCCTGGCACTTTCCACCGAGGCGCCGGTGGCTGTGGTAACCACTTCAGGCACGGCGGTTGGCAACCTTCTTCCGTCCGTCATGGAGGCCAACCACTCAGCAGTGCCTTTGGTGGTCATTTCCGCGGACCGGCCGGAGGAACTCCACGGAACCGGGGCCAACCAGACAACCATCCAGCTGGACCTCTTCGGCGACCACGTACGATTCGCCGTCGACATCCCTGCCGGTGACCATCCGCAGAAGGCTGTTGCCACCGCGTTGTATGCCGCCACCGGCGCACTTGAAGACACCCCGCCCGGCCCTGTCCAAGTGAACCTCGCGTTCCGCGATCCGCTGGTTCCCGCGGCCGGCGACGCCCTGCCCGAAACCACCGGACACGGAGTGTTCCATTACGACGCCGGCCCCCAGGTTTTGGATCTTCCGGCAGCATCCAGCGAACTCGCCGAGCGACGCACCGTGGTCCTCGCAGGCCACGATGCAGGCCCTGTGGCTGAAGCATTCGCGCGGGCCCACGGCCTTCCGTTGCTCGCGGAACCGTCCTCCAACGCACGTTTCGGGCCTAACGCAGTTGGGCCGTACCGGGTGTTGTTGGAGCACTTCGGCCCCGAGTCGCCCGCTCCGATCGAAAGGGTGGTCCTTTTTGGCCGGGCAACCCTGTCCCGTCCCGTGGCATCCTTGCTGGCCCGCGAGTCCGTAGGCACAGCCATCTACCAGCCTGTTCCAGTCGCTTGGTATGAGGCGGGCCGACGCCGCGAAACACCCATCGAAACCCTCCCCGAATTGGCCGATTTCGCTGGCCGGGGATCTGCGGAATGGCTGGATTCCTGGCTCCTCGCAGGCGCAGCAGCCCAACACAGCCTTGACGGAGTGCTCGCGGGGGAGACCCTCGCCAACGGTCCCTCCGTTGGTGCAACCGTTTGGGAACACTCCCGCGGTCAGCTGGTCCTCGGCTCCTCCAACGGCATCCGCGACGTCGACCTCGCTGGTCAACCCCACACCGAACCCATCGCTACCGTGCACGCCAACCGCGGCCTCGCCGGCATCGACGGCACCATCGCCACAGCCACCGGCATCGCCCTGGGCAGCGGACGCGAAACCACGGTTCTCCTGGGCGATGTCACCTTCCTCCACGACGCTGGGGGGTTGCTTCTCGGCCACGGTGAACCTGTGCCGGACCTGCGCATCGTGGTGCTCAACGACGCCGGCGGTGCCATCTTCAGCCTGCTCGAGCACGGCGCCGTCGAGGACTCAGGCGCCTACGGCACTGCCGTCGAACGCCTCTTTGGTACCCCGCACTCAGTGGACATTGCGGCACTCGCGGCCGCGTACGGCGTCGGACATCAAGCGGTAAGTACGACGGCGGAACTCGCCGACGCACTCAAGCTGCCGCTCAAGGGGCGCACCATCGTGGAGGTGCGCGTCGACCGGGCAGGCCTGCGGGTGCTCCATGCTCGGATCAAGGAAGCCATCAACGCTGCGGTGGGCCAGGTCCTCACGGCGGGCTAAGCCCAGGCTCGCCGGTGACACAGAAACAGGAGGGCGACACCCACCTATGGGTGTCGCCCTCCTGGTTCCGTGGCGCTAGCGAATCTGCGTGGCGTCAGGCTTCCTCGACACCGATGTGCGTCGGGTCCAGGACACGGCGCAGGAATTCCTTGGTTCGTGGCTGGGTGGGGGCACTGATGACGTTCTCCGCCGGCCCTTCTTCCACCACGACACCGGCGTCCATGAAGACCACGCGGTCGGCGACTTCACGGGCGAAGCCCATCTCGTGCGTGACCACCAGCATGGTCATGCCTTCCTGGGCCAGCTTGCGCATGACGGCAAGGACGTCTCCCACGGTCTCAGGGTCCAAAGCTGACGTGGGCTCATCGAAAAGCATGAGCTGCGGGTCCATGGACAGGGCACGGGCAATAGCCACGCGCTGCTGCTGGCCACCGGAGAGCTGGTCCGGGAATCGGTCGGCGAGGTGTCCCAAGCCAACGCGCTCCAGGTTGTGGCGGGCCACGCCGGCTGCCTCGGACTTGGAGCGCTTGAGGACCTTCATCTGGGAGATGGTGCAGTTGTCCAACACGCTCAGGTGCGGGAACAGGTTGAAGTGCTGGAACACCATTCCAACGCTCTGGCGCATTTTGTTGAGGTCCACGTCAGGGTCTGTGGCCTCGAACTTGCCCACGTTGATGGTGCCCGCATTGGGCTGCTCCAGCAGATTGACGCAGCGCAGGAGGGTGGACTTGCCGGAGCCCGAGGGCCCGATCAGGCAAACTACCTGGCCCGGTTCAACGGTCAGCGAGATACCTTTGAGGACCTCGTTGCTGCCGTAGGACTTGCGCAGATCCTTGATGTCGACGCCCGCAGCGCGAACGTTGGACGTGCTCCCAGTGGAGTTATTCATGACTGTCCTGCCTATCGCTTCGTCCGCGCGGAGCGGCTTTCGAACTTCCGTGCCAGGAGGCTCAAGGGGATGGTGATGACCAGGTAGAAAGCGCCGGCCACGAGAAGCGGCGTCAGGCCGGCTCCGAGGCTGGAGATGCCGTCACGGCCGAACTTGGTGAGCTCGTACTGGGACGCGGTGAGGCCCAGGACGTAGATCAGCGAGGAGTCCTTGGTGAGCAGGATGATCTCGTTGGTCAGCGGCGGAAGGACGATCTTGAAAGCCTGGGGGATGACGATGGAAACCATGGCCCGCCACTGCGGCATGCCCAGTGAACGGGCGGCTTCCATCTGGCCCTTGGGCACAGCCTGGAGGCCCGCGCGGAGGGTTTCAGCGATGTAGGCCGAGGCCACCATGCCCAGCGAAACCATGACCACGATGTTGACGTCCCACTGGACACCGAAGGCGAGCGGAACGCCGTAGCCGAAGGCGATGAAGACCAACAGTGCAGGAACGCCGCGGAAGAACTCGATGTAGCCCGTGGCCAGCCACCGGTAGAGAGGGAAGGTGGAGAGCTTCATCAGGGCAAGCAGGAGGCCGCCGGACAAGCCCACCACGAAGGCCAGCGCCGTGTAGATGAGGGTGTTCTTGAGGCCAACCAGGAAGATGTCCGGGAACATCGGGCCGATCTTGGCGAAGTTGAAGACGCTGGTGCCGATCGTCTTCCAGTCCACGGCAAGGATCACTGCGGCCAGGACCACAACAAAGATTCCGGCCTGGACGTACAAACTGACTTTGGCTCGTTGACGTGCAGTCATTGCCATGGTGTTCTCACATTCATGTTGCGCAGGTGGGGCCCCGAAACAACGTATCGTTTCGGGGCCCGCCTGCGTGGATCTCGGGAGCCGGGGCTCGGACTACTTGGTGGCTTCGCCGAACCAGGTGGTCTCGAACTTCTTCAGTGAACCGTCGTCGGTGATGCGCTTCAGTGTGGCGTTCACGGCATCCGCCATGGCGGTGTTGCCCTTCTTGATGGAGATGCCCAGCTTCTCGCCCGTTGCGTAGTCTTCGACACGCTTCAGGTTGGAGTCGTCCTTGATGGCGTAGCCCAGGACGGACTGGTTGCCGACTGCGGCGTCGATGGTGCCGGCCTTGAGGGCCTGGACCAGGAGGCCGGAGTCCTCGAACTGCTGGGCGTCGATTCCCTTGTCCTTGGCGTACTGGGCGCCGGTGGTGGCCTGCTGGACGCCCACCTTCTTGCCCTTGGCGCCATCAAGGTTGCTGATGCCGGAGGACGAGGTGGCCACGAGGGTCAGGTCGTCATCCAAGTAGGGGGTGGAGAAGTCCATGACGCTCTTGCGGACGTCCGTGATGGAGATCGAGGAGATGGAAACGTCGCAGCCGGTCAGGGCGGTGCCGGTCTCGATGGCTTCGAAGGAGCTGTCCACCACGTTGAGTTCTGCCTTGGCGTCCTTGGCGATCTCAGCGGCGATGTCCATGTCGAAGCCGACAATCTTGCCGTCCTTCTGGAATTCGAAGGGCTCGTAGGGAACGTCCGAGCACACCGTGAGCTTGCCGGCATTGATGAGCTTGAGGCCCGAGGCATCCGTAGCCGCAGGGGTGGACGAGCCGCCACAAGCGGTGAGGGCCAGTGCGCCGGCTGCGAGCACGGCGGCAATCTTGGTGCCGGACAGAACCGAACGGGAGATCTGCATGTTGTTTACCTTTTGTTGCGGTGGATGCTGAACTGAGTCGGTTTTAGTGTAGCGCCGAACGTGAGATGTGCATCACAGGAAACGAAGTTTCACTATTGGATAACAAGTTTACCCACTTATCAACCACCCCAGCAGAAGGTCTGTCTGGGATCCCGGATTCAGCGGCGGATGCCCAGCGCCTCAAGCATCGGCCTGAACTTGGCCCACGTCTCGGCCAGTTCGGCCTCCGGCTGCGAGCCCTCCACAATGCCGCAGCCCGCGAATAGGCGCACCGTGTTGGCGTCTTCGATGACCGCGCCACGGAGCGCGATACCCCATTCGCCGTTGCCGGCGGCGTCGAGCCAACCGACCGGTCCGGCGTACGGTCCGCGGTCCAAATGCTCGAGCTTGCGAATCAACGCTCCGGCCACCAGCGTCGGGGTTCCGCACACTGCAGCCGTGGGATGCAGGGCGTTGATGAGGGCCAGGCAGGTGGGCACGTGTCCCTCAATGTCCGCCAACTCCGCCTTCACGTCCGAGGCCAGATGCCACACGTTGGGCAGCTCAAGAATGAACGGCTCGCTGTGGGAATTCATCGCCTCGGAGAAGGGAGCGAGCTGCCGGGTCAGTGAATCTATGGCGATCTCGTGCTCGTGCCGCTGCTTCTCGGATCCAGCCAGGACGCGTTCGGCGTACGCCATGGGGGAGCCGTCCAAGCCATCGGCGTCGCGGCGGTCCAAGGTACCAGCCAGCACGCGGGCTTGTGCAGTGCGGCCCTCCACCTGGATCAGCATCTCGGGCGTCGCACCGACCAGTCCGTCCACGCCGTACGTCCAGCATTCGCGGTACCTTGCGGCCAGCTGGCGAAGTACCTCCGCAGCGTTGACGCCGTCCGGAAGGGTCGCGACGACGTCGCGCGCCAACACGAGTTTCTCCAGTTTCCCGGCGCGGATCTCGTCGACACCATTGGAAACGGCCTGCATCCACGCGGACTCGCTAAGGGAACCGTGGCTGAGGTGACCGCTCGAACCGTCCGCGGCAACAGCCTCAGGTGAGGGGGCGACGTCGGATCCTCCCGCCGCTGAATCCTCGCCGTTCGGTTCCGGCTCAGTCAGCCAGCGAGTCACGGAGGCGAGGACGCCGGCCTCGGTGAGGGGACCGTCGTCGAACGTTAGCTGGGTAGCCCAGGCACGGCCATCGCGGATGCCAACCACCAGTTCGGGGAGGATCAAACGTGAGACGTGCGGGGACGTTTTGGAGAAAGCGAACGAGCCAAAAGCGACGGGACCGGTGCCCGGAAGGTCTACGTGGTCCGTGATTTCGGCCTCAAGAATGAGGTGCCGCCACCAGATATCGGCCTCAAGGAAACGCTCCGGGCCGGTGGCATTGAAGCGGGTCAGTTCGCCGTAGCCAACCAGGCCGGCCTCGCGGCGGGACCAGCACAGGACGTCGTCCCGCACCAGAAACGACGGCAGCCCCCCGGAGGATGAGTCAACATCGAGGGGGACTGTCAAGGTGCGGAGCGTGCTCGTCATGATGGAACAACAGTACTCCCGCGCGTAACCAGAATCTGAGCCGACTTCTACAGCGCAGCAAAGTCGGTTGAATGTCTGAGACAATTACAGGGTGAACCGAGCATCCTTGGAAAAGCGTCCGGACGAAGTTGCGACGATGTTTGATGATGTCGCCCCAAAATACGACGTCGTCAATGATGTCCTGTCCATGGGGCAGACCCGGCGTTGGCGCCGGATCGTGGTTGATGCCATGGACGTGAAGGTGGGCCAGAAGGTCCTGGACCTCGCAGCCGGAACGGGAACCTCCAGCGAACCCTATGCAGACGCTGGCGTGGACGTCGTGGCCTGCGACTTCTCATTGGGCATGCTCAAAGTTGGCAAGCGACGCCGGCCGGACATCGACTTCATCGCCGGTGACGCCACCAACCTCCCGTTTGCTGACAACAGCTTCGACGCTTCCACCATTTCCTTCGGACTCCGCAACGTGGTGGAGCCCCGCAAGGCCCTTGAGGAAATGCTCCGCGTCACCAAGCCCGGTGGTCGCCTGGTCATCGCCGAGTTCTCCCACCCCGTAGTGCCGCTCTGGCGCAACCTCTACACCGAGTACCTCATGCGTGCGCTGCCGGCTATCGCCACCAAGGTGTCCTCCAACCCGGATGCCTACGTGTACCTCGCCGAGTCCATCCGCGCCTGGCCGGACCAGGACCACTTGGCCCAGTGGCTCAGTGACGCTGGCTGGACGGACATCACTTACCGCAACCTCAGCGGCGGCATCGTCGCCGTCCACCGTGCACAGAAGCCCGCCGAGCACCGCGAAAGTGTCCCCGTAGCCAAGCTTCGCCGCCAGATCAAGCCGCGCCACCAGGCCGGCTGACTTCGTACTGCCTGCTGATTTAGGACGACGTGAAAGTACTGATAGTTGGCGCGGGCCCTGCAGGGTCCACCGCCGCGTATTACCTCGCCCAGGCGGGCATCGACGTCACGGTGCTGGAAAAGACCTCCTTTCCGCGTGAAAAGGTGTGCGGCGACGGCCTGACTCCCCGCGCTGTCCGCGAAATCCAGAAGCTCGGACTGCCGCACGCTGTTGAGGAAGGGTGGCGCCGGAACAAGGGGCTGCGCCTGATTGCCGGTGGGCGCACCATCGAGCTGGCCTGGCCCGAGGTCTCCGACTTTCCCACCTACGGCCTGATCCGCACCCGTCTCGGGTTCGACGAAGACTTGGCCAGGCACGCCCAGGCCGCCGGCGCCGTCGTGCTGGAACGCCACAGCGTCACCTCGGCTTTGACCGCCGACGACGGTCGCGTCATCGGCGCGCGGGCGTCAGTTCTCGACGAGTCCGGACGCAAGACGGGCGAAACGCGCGACTTCCATGCCGACGTCGTACTAGCCGCCGATGGAAACTCGACGCGAACCGCCGTGTCGCTAGGTATGCACAAGCGCGACGACCGACCGCTGGGTGTCGCCGTGCGCACTTATTTCACCTCGCCGCGGCACGAGGACGACTGGATGGAAGGCTGGCTGGAACTTCCCGGCAAGTCAGGCAAACCGCTTCCCGGCTACGGCTGGGTATTCGGTGTCGGCGATGGCACCTCCAACGTTGGCCTCGGCATCCTGAATTCGTCCAAGGAATTCGGCAAGCTCGACTACAAGCAGGTCCTTCGCGAATGGACGGCCGGCATGCCTCCTGAGTGGGGCTTTACCCCTGAGAACCAGGTGGGGGAGATCCGTGGCGCCGCGCTGCCCATGGGCTTCAACCGCACGCCGCACTACTCACCCGGCCTGCTCCTGCTGGGCGACGCCGGTGGAATGGTGTCCCCGTTCAACGGCGAGGGCATCTCCTACGCGATGGAATCAGCCCGGTTCGCCGCAGAGTTCTTGATTGACGGCGCCGCGCGTTCGCGCTCAGCAGGCTGGACCGCCGACGACGCCGATGCCCACCTTTCGCGGTACGCGGACTACGTGCGGGACCAGTGGGGATCGCATTTCACGCTGGGACGTGCGTTTGCTGCGTTGATTGGCAAGCCTGCCGTGATGAAACTGGCGTTGCGCACAGGCATGCCCATTCCAGTGCTGATGCGTTTTGTGGTCCGCATGCTCGCCAACCTCACCGACCCTGCCGCGAAGGGCTTCGAAGACCGCGTGATCCGCGTCCTCGAGATGCTGGTTCCGGCCACGTCCAACACTTCCGCTGCCCGCGCCCTTACGCCGGCAGGCACCGACACCGCGGTTTCCGCAACAACTAGTTAGGGTTATTCCGTGACGAACTCTGCCGAACACAGCTGGACGCATGCCGGGCACGGCCTGCCGGACACCGTTGAGCCTGCTCCCAACACCACCGCGATTGCCACGGGACTCCAGTTGCCCGCCGGTTTTGCCGCCATCGCCGGCGACGCCGAGCTCGGCCCCGCTATCACCACCAACCTTGCCCGGGTTGAGAAGAAGCTCCGCGAAGCCATCTCCAACTCGGACCCCCTGGCTGACGCGACGTCGCGTCACCTGGTGGAAGCCGGTGGCAAGCGCATCCGTCCGCTCCTCACTCTGCTATGTGCGCACCTCGGCGATGCTTCACGCCCCGAGGTTGTCCAGGCGGCCGTGGTTGTTGAACTCACGCACCTCGCCACGCTGTACCACGACGACGTGATGGACTCTGCTCCCTTCCGCCGCGGTGCACCCACGGCACATGAAGTGTGGGGCAACTCCGTGGCCATCCTCACCGGTGACCTCATCTTCGCCCGAGCATCCATCTTGGTCTCCGAGCTCGGCTCCCGCGCCTTGGGCATCCAGGCCCGGACCTTCGAACGCCTGTGCCTTGGCCAGCTCCACGAAACCGTGGGACCGCGCGAAGACGAAGATCCCGTGGAGCACTACCTGTCCGTCATCGCTGACAAGACCGGCTCCCTGGTTGCGGCGTCCGGGCAACTCGGCGCGATCTTCGCAGGCGCAGACGAAGCCTACGAGGACCTGCTGGTTGAGTACGGCGAGAAGGTGGGCGTTGCCTTCCAGCTTGCCGACGACGTCATTGATGTCACTGGTGTGAAGGTCAAGTCCGGCAAGTCCCCGGGCACCGACCTTCGCGAAGGCGTGCCCACGCTGCCCGTGTTGCTGCTGCGCCGCGATGCTGCCGCCGGGGATGCCTCTGCTGCTGCGCTCCTGGAATTGATCGACGGTGACCTGTCCTCCGACTCGGCCCTGGCCGAGGCCGTAGCCGGCTTGCGCGAGCATCCCGTCACCAACGAGTCGTGGAAGATCGCCCGCCAGTGGTCCGCCGAGGCCGTCGCTGCCCTGGCCCCGCTGCCCGAGGGCGTTGTGAAGGCATCGCTGACCAACTTCGCGCATGCAGTGGTGGACCGCAGCAGCTAATTTTTTTCCTTTGCTTTCGCAGGCGTCCGGTCTCATGTAGGCCGGACGCCTGTTTTTTGTTGTCCGGATTTCGGATGCAGGCCCGTCGTCGTCGTGAAACCTGTACCGTCACCACCTACTTTGAGTGTTCGAGCGTGGCGACTCGCCTGTGGTTACGGCGTGTTGGGCTGCTGGTGGAATCAACGTGGGTGGTGGCCGTACGCGGCCAAACTTGAAGTTCCGGAAAAACGGAATGGCCCCGGCTCGTTGCAACGTTACGAGTCATACGCTGCACCGAACCGGGACCACAATCTCCGTTCGCATCAGAACCACCGGAGGCATTTAGTGGATCCGTGAAAAGTTTATGACAACCCTGTCACATATGCAACTTTTTGGGTCAACGATTTTTTCCTCTATGCCGTGCGATTTACAGCGAAGCGCCGAACCTCCATCACCTACTTTGGATCACGGAGCGGGGGGACTCGCCGTACAGGGGGTGTGTCGCTACATTGCAGGCCCGCAAACCAGGTGGTGGAGGTACCCGTAGTTGTCCACATAGGGAACTTCCCGCCAGCCGCGGGGTCCTCGCCGAACCCAGCATGGCTGCATGGATATCAACGAATTCCTCCGCAGCCGGCGCGGAGCAGCCAGAACGGAAACCCTCAGGAAGGCCGGCTTTACTCAGCGGGCACTGGCGAAGGCTGTCAGTGATGGGACAGCTGCTCGCTTACACCGTGGCGTCTATACCTCGGGCGACGCCGATCCCGACGTCGTTGCCGCCTTCCGGGCCGATGGCGTACTTACCTGTATCTCGGCCGCCCGGTTCTATGGTCTGTGGACTCTTGAGAGTGCAGAGGAACTCCATTTGAGCTGCAGCACCGGCCTGGCGAGGCGCCGTGTTGCGCACCACGGGGCCCGCCAGCACCCCGACCATCCGTACCTGCCGGTTGCCGGGGTGGCCGATGTCCTGATCCACGCGCTCCGATGTTTGCCTGAATTGGATGCACTCGTCTTGGTGCAGAGTGCGGTCAGCCTGGCGCTCCTCTCGACGGACTTCCTGAAGTCAAGGCTTCCGGGCAACAGGAACGGCCGGGTTCGCGCAACCTTGGATGCGGTTCTGCCCCGGTCCGACTCCCTGTTGGAGGTGTTGGCGCACACCCACTTCACCAGGGCTGGACTTGGGGTCCAGATGCACGCGGACGTCCCGGAAGTAGGTGAAGTGGACTGTCTGGTCAACGAATGCCTGATCGTTGAACTCGACGGCGGCACACACCTTGAGGGAAAACAGGTCAAGAAGGACCAATACAGGAACAACGCAGCCATGCGGATGGGGCTATTGAGCCTTCGCTACTACTACGCGGATGTCGTTCATCACCCGGAGAGGATGGTTGCCGAGGTCAAGGCAGTCCTGCGCAACAGGGAAGTTGGCCGCTACGCACCGGCACGGTACGCACCTGGGTGGGTTCCGCCGTCGTCGTGAGTTTGCGTCTCCCATGTACCGCCATCACCCACTTTGACGGCAATTCTCCGGCGACACACCACCTGAACGGCGTGCCAGGGCAGCTTCGACATGAAAGTGGGTGCTGGAGGCACACGGGTCACAACAAAATAGCCCCTTTCCCGACCAGGAAGTCAGGAAAGGGGCTGTTTTTTGCGGAAACTTAGTCTTCGTCGTTGAATGCCCACTCGAACATGTCGAACGCGAACTCGGAGAAGGTGCCCTCTTCGCTCTTCCACTGGCCGCGGGCGTTGTTGCGGCGCCAGACGATGGGGTCCGGGATGCCGAGATCGGCAGTTCGGAAGCCCCAGGTGAACTGTTCCTCTTCGTCTTCGAGGAACATGAGGAAACCTTCGTCATCGACCTCGAGTTCCTCGGGGTCCCAGAAGTAGTGGTATGCCTCCATGAGGTCCTCACAACCGCCGATTGCCAGGTAGAACTCGCGCAGAACCAGCGGGATGGTGAAGGAGTGATCGGCGAGGGCGTCATCCAGTTCGTCAGGCGTGAGGCCGTCTTCTTCCTGCCATTCATCCTCGAGATACTTTGGGACCAGCGCACGGAACTTCTCGAGGAACATGTCAGTCATGCTCTTATCCTAGCTAATCCCGGACACCTGAAATTGCGCCTGTTCCACTGCCTGGGCGGTGCCATCCACGGACGGCCAACGGCACGTGCCAGCTGCGTCGCCACGCGATGACACGGAAAGCGAAAACAACAGCTGCCACGATGCAGGCAGAGAGACCGCTGAAGATGCCCAGATGCCACAACAACGTGGTGAGTCCAGCCCCCACAAAGGCCGGCAAGGCATAGAGGTCGCGGGCATTGAACAGGGTAGGGATTTCATTGGCTGTAATGTCGCGGAGGAGCCCGCCGCCCACAGCAGTCGTGACACCCAGCAGGATGGCGGCCACCGGGTTCATTCCGGCACCCAGCGCCTTCAACGTCCCCGTGATGCAGAACAGAGCCAGCCCGCCGGCGTCGAACAGCGTCAGCAGGGATGTGAAGCGCTGGACCGAAGAAAACAGGAAGTAGACCAGCATCGCAGCCAGCAGCGGGGGAGCAAGATACGCAGGGTTTGTGAAGGCGATCGGGGGACCGGCGTTGATGACGATGTCGCGGATCACGCCGCCACCCAGGGCGACGATGGAGCCGAGGAGCACTGAGCCTACGATGTCGAATTGTTTGCGGGCGGCCAACAGGGACCCGGAGACCGCGAAGAAGAACACGCCTACCAGGTCAAGCCAGAGAAGGACGATGTCGATGGAAATCAAGTGGACGGGTTCTTTCTGGGTACGGCTCTCAACAGATGCTGGCTCAACGTTACGCTAGCTCCCATGAACAGCCCCGTTTTGATCGCGTGTGCCCACGGAACCCGCAACGCCGAAGGCCAGGCAGCCATCCGCCGGGTCATGGCTGAAATCGAAGCCCTCCGTCCCGGATTGCAGGTTCTGGAGGCATACGTTGACGTGCAGGAACCCGAGTTGTCCGGTGTGGTGGAAAACATGCCCGGGGGGACTGCCGCCGTCGTCGTACCGCTTTTGCTGTCCACTGGCTTCCACGTCAAGGTGGACGTGCCCAAGGCGATCAAGAGCCGGCCCGAAGTTGTGGCTGCCCGGCCGCTCGGCCCCGATGCGCGGCTTGCCGAGCTGCTCGCCACCCACCTGCGCGCCGCTGGACTGAATGACGACGACGGCGTGCTGCTGGCTGCCGCGGGATCGTCCCTCCCTGACGGCTCCGTGGACTCGGAAGAGCAAGCACGGTTGCTCGCCGAGCTGCTGCCGAACAAGGTGCGGGTGGCCTATGGCGCCAGCGCCCAGCCAACAGTGCCCGACGGCGTCGCCTCCTTGCGTGCGGAACTCGCCTCTGATGGTGGGACAGGAAGGGTCTTCATCTCCTCCTACCTGCTGGCTACCGGTTACTTCCACGACCAGCTGGCCAAGGCCGGAGCAGACATTGTTACGGCACCGCTGCTGCCGTCGCAGGTGCTCGCTGAGATCGCCTTGGAACGCTACGACGCCGTAGTTGGCAACCCTTCCTGACGCGCAAGCAAGGGGTGGCTAAACCCGGCGGGAACCTGCATAAGTAGCGTCCTTGAACAAGGTCCGGAACCCCTTCGTGACGAAATGTTTCCCTAGGTGACTTAGCGTTTCCGGACCTTTGCTGGCGAAAACTGGCCAGACCTACAGTCGAGATATGACAGATACAGCTGTAGCCGGTGCGTCCGCGGACACCGCAGTTCCCTCGCGCCCAGCACGCACCCGCCCTGCCGCCAAGCCACACGGCCAGTGGAAGGTTGACGGCACCGCGCCCCTGAACGCCAACGAAACCTGGAAGCAGGAAGACAGCGGACTCAACGTCCGTGAGCGGATTGAGTCTGTCTACTCCAAAGAAGGCTTCGACTCGATCGACGGCACGGACCTTCACGGCCGCTTCCGCTGGTGGGGCCTCTACACCCAGCGCAAGCCCGGGATCGACGGCGGCAAGACGGCAACCCTTGAACCGCACGAGCTCGAGGACAAGTACTTCATGCTGCGCGTGCGTATCGACGGCGGTGCGCTCACCACTGAGCAGTTGCGCGTCATTGGCCAGATCTCCGTGGACTTCGCCCGCGGCTCGGCCGACCTCACGGACCGCCAGAACATCCAGCTGCACTGGATCCGCGTTGAGGACGTGCCGGAGATCTGGCGCCGCCTTGAGTCCATCGGTCTGTCCACCACCGAGGCCTGCGGCGATGTTCCGCGCGTCATCCTCGGTTCCCCGGTTGCGGGCATTGCCAAGGACGAGATCATTGATCCGACGCCGCTCATCCACGAGCTCGCCGAACGGTTCATCGGTGACCCGGAGCTGGCCAACCTGCCCCGCAAATACAAGACCGCCATCACGGGCCACCCGTCCCAGGACGTGGTGCACGAGATCAACGACTTCGCCCTGGTAGGCGTGGTCCACCCCGAGCACGGTGCCGGTTACGACCTCTGGGTTGGCGGCGGCCTGTCCACCAACCCGCGCCTGGCCGAACGCCTCGGTGTGTTCGTCTCCGCCGATGTTGCAGCTGAAGTATGGCTTGGCGTCACCAGCATCTTCCGCGATTACGGTTACCGCCGCATGCGCACCAAGGCCCGCCTGAAGTTCCTCATGAACGACTGGGGTCCGGCGAAGTTCCGCCAGATCCTTGAAGACGAATACCTCGGCTTCAAGCTTCCGGACGGCCCTGCCGCTCCGAAGCCCACGGCTCCCGGAGACCACATCGGCGTCCACGAGCAGAAGGACGGCAAGTTCTTCATCGGTGTGACCCCGACTGTGGGCCGGACCTCCGGCGAGGCACTTGTCACGCTGGCGGACACCTTGGAGAAGCATGGCAGCTACCGCCTGCGCACTACGCCGCACCAGAAGCTGGTCATCCTTGACGTTGCGAAGGAACAGGTTGAGCCCCTGATCGCTGAACTGGACACGTTGGGCCTCTCCGCCCGTCCGTCCGTGTTCCGCCGCGGCACCATTGCCTGCACGGGCATCGAGTTCTGCAAGCTGGCCATCGTGGAAACCAAGGTCACAGCCGCAACGGCCATCGCTGAACTCGAACGCCGCCTGGCCGACCTCGTGGAGACCAAGCAGCTGCCCTCGGCACTGTCCCTCCACATCAACGGCTGCCCGAACTCCTGCGCTCGTATCCAGACGGCCGATATCGGCCTGAAGGGCATGATGCTGCCAACGCCCGACGGCGACCCCACCCCGGGTTTCCAGGTCCACTTGGGTGGCGGGCTGGCGAACAACGAGCGCGAGGAAGCCGGTTTGGGACGTACCGTCCGTGGCCTGAAGGTCACGGTGGAAGACCTGCCCGATTACGTGGAGCGCGTGGTCCGTAAGTTCGTCGCCGTTGGCGCCGAGGGCCAGACCTTCGCTGAGTGGGCACACTCCGCCGACGAAGGAGATCTCCAATGACAGATCCCGTCACTATTACCAACCTCGCCAGTGCAGCAGCCCGGCCGGCGCTGCGTTCCCACGAAGAGCTCAAGGCCCTGGCTGAAGCCGGAGCCGCTGAACTCGGCTGGAACGCCCCTGCCCGGGACGTCATCGCCTGGGTGGCCCGCAACTTCGAACTGCCCACAGTGACGGTGGCCTGCTCCATGGCCGACGCCGTCCTGCCGGCCCTGGTCGCTGACCAGCTTCCCGGCGTCGACGTCTTGTTCCTGGAGACCGGCTACCACTTCAAGGAAACGTACGAGACACGCGACGAAGTCGCAGCAAACCTCCGCGTCAACGTCGTGGACGTTCTTCCGGAAAGCACCGTGGAGCAGCAGGACCGCCTGCTTGGCAAGGACCTGTTCGCCCGCGACCCCGCCCAGTGCTGTGCGCTGCGCAAAGTCCAGCCCCTGCGCCGTTCGCTGGCCGGTTATGAAGTGTGGTTCACCGGGGTCCGACGCGACGAGGGACCTACACGAACCAACACGCCGGTGGTCACCTGGGATGAGGGTTTCGGCCTGGTCAAGGTGAACCCGATGGTCGATTGGACCTTCGATCAGCTGATCGAGTACTCCGAGGACAACATCCTTCCGGTCAACCCCCTCTTGAGCCAGGGCTACCCGTCCATCGGCTGCCAGCCCTGCACCCGCAAAGTGGCCCCGGGCGAAGACCCCCGTGCCGGCCGCTGGGCAGGATCCGACAAGACAGAATGCGGACTACACACATGAGCACGTACACAACAGAGGAGTCCACGGTGGAAGTTGCAGCGGCAGTCGACGCCCCTTCAGCCGAGCGTTTGAGCAGCCTGGACACCCTCGAGTCCGAAGCGATTCATATCATCCGCGAGGTTGTCGCCGAGTTCGAGAAGCCCGCGCTGCTGTTCTCCGGCGGCAAGGACTCCGTGGTCATGCTGCACCTTGCCACGAAGGCGTTCTGGCCGGGCAAGGTTCCGTTCCCCGTCCTGCACGTGGACACGGGGCATAACTTCCCCGAGGTCATTGACTTCCGGGACCGTACGGTGGAGCGCCTGGGCCTGAAGCTGGTTGTCGGCTCGGTCCAGGAGTTCATTGACAGCGGCGAGCTGGCCGAGCGTGCCGATGGCACCCGCAATCCGCTGCAGACTGTTCCCTTGCTTGATGCGATCCAGAAAAACAAGTTCGACGCCGTCTTTGGCGGCGGCCGCCGTGATGAGGACAAGGCCCGCGCCAAGGAGCGCATCTTGAGCCTCCGTGACGAATTCGGCCAGTGGGATCCGCGCAACCAGCGCCCCGAGCTGTGGAACCTGTACAACGGCCGCCACACGGTGGGCCAGCATGTCCGTGCGTTCCCCATCAGCAACTGGACCGAGCTGGACATTTGGCGCTACATCGAGCGAGAGAACATCGAGCTCCCGGGCCTCTACTACGCCCACGAGCGCGAAGTTTTCGCCCGCGACGGCATGTGGCGGGCAGTGGGCGAGGTTTCCCAGCCGCTGCCGCACGAGGACGTCATCACCAAGCTGGTCCGGTACCGCACGGTAGGCGACATGTCCTGCACCGGTGCTGTTGAGTCCGATGCACGCACCGTGGCCGACGTCGTTGTTGAAGTCGCTGCCTCCACCCTGACCGAACGTGGCGCCACCCGAGCAGATGACCGCATCTCCGAGGCCGCCATGGAAGACCGCAAGAAGGACGGCTACTTCTAAATGAGCACCGAAACTTTGGCTGCCGGGCTCGAAACAGCCCTGCCCACAACCCTGTTCCGTTTCGCTACTGCCGGATCGGTGGACGACGGCAAGTCCACTTTGGTGGGCCGCCTCCTTCACGATTCGAAGGCGATTCTTGCTGACACGCTCGACGCCGTTGCCCGTACCTCTGCGGACCGCGGCTTCGGTGGCGAAAAGGGCGGGATCGACCTCGCCCTCCTGACCGACGGCCTGCGTGCCGAGCGCGAACAGGGCATCACCATCGACGTGGCCTACCGCTACTTCGCTACGGACCGCCGCAGCTTCATCCTGGCGGACTGCCCCGGCCACGTTCAGTACACCAAGAACACGGTGACCGGCGCGTCCACTGCGGATGCCGTCGTCGTACTTATTGACGCCCGTAAGGGTGTGCTGGAGCAGACCCGCCGGCACCTGTCCGTGCTGCAGCTGCTGCGCGTTGCCCACGTGATTGTGGCCGTGAACAAGATCGACCTGGTGGACTTCAGCGAGCAGGTGTTCCGCGACATCGAAGCGGACGTGCAGAAGGTTGCCCGCGAGCTTGGCCTTGGGTCTGATGGTGTGGCCGACTTGCTGGTGGTTCCCGTTTCGGCGCTGGACGGCGACAACGTGGTGGACCGCTCCGAGCGCACCCCTTGGTACACCGGTCCGGCACTCCTGGAGGTCCTCGAAACCCTCCCGGCTGCTGACGAGCTTGAGGCTGAGCTGGAGAGCTTCCGTTTCCCGGTCCAGCTGGTGATCCGTCCGCAGGGTGCTTTGGCTCCGGATGCTGTTGCTGGCGGGCTCGATGTGGAGGCGTACCGCGATTACCGTGCCTATGCAGGCCAGATCACCGAGGGCTCGGTGAAGGTTGGTGACGAAGTTTCCGTCATCAGCCCGGGCCACGAACCTCGCACCACCACGGTGGTTGGCATCGACTTTGCCGGCCAATCGCTGGACGAGGCTGCAGCTCCGCAATCGGTGGCCGTTCGTTTGGCCGATGAGATCGACATCGCCCGCGGCGACACCATCGCTGCTGCAGGCACCGTCCGCGAAAGCACCGCTGACCTGTACGCGTCACTGGCATGGCTCTCGCCGAAGCCTTTGCGTGAAGGCCAAAAGGTCCTGGTGAAGCACGGTACGCGCACGGTCCAGGCACTGGTCCGCAACGTCACCGGCAAGCTGGACCTGGCCACATTCAACGTGGAGCCGGCGTCCAACCTGGAGCTCAACGACATCGGCCACGCGCAGCTGCGACTGTCTGCTCCGCTGCCGCTGGAGAACTACCTGCACCACCGCCGCACCGGCGCTTTCCTGGTGATCGACCCCATCGACGGCAACACCCTTGCCGCCGGCTTGGTCAAGGACCACCCAGGCGACCACGAAGACGAACGTTACGTCATCTAGGGTCACACGTAGTCACAAAACCGCAGCTTGTTCGCGACTCCTCACGTTGTACGGCGGGAATTTCGAACAGGCTGCGGTTTTCTTTTTTTGGGGAAGGACCCATGCCACAGAACACCTCGCTCAGCACTCTCCTCAACGCCGGCAAGGACCTGGTCCTGGACGGTGCGTTAGCCACGGAATTGGAGGCCCACGGCTGCGACCTGGAAGACGCGTTGTGGTCTGCCAAGGTCCTGCTGGAGCAGCCGCACCTGATCAAGCAAGTCCACCGCGACTACTTCGACGCCGGTGCCTCCGTAGCCATCACGGCCAGCTACCAGGCCACTCCGCAGGGCTTTGCGCGGCGCGGGTTGTCCGTTGACGAGTCGTTGGAGTTGGTGGCATTGAGCGTCCGGCTGGCCGACGAAGCCCGCCAGGAAGCCTTGGCGGAGGGGTCTGCGAGCGGCCCTTTGTTGGTGGCCGGATCCGTTGGACCCTACGGCGCTTACCTCGCCGATGGCTCCGAATACCGTGGGGACTACACGCTTTCCGCCGCAGAATTCCAGGATTTTCACCGCCCCCGTATTGCGGCGCTGGTGGAGGCCGGGGCCGATTTCCTGGCGTGCGAGACCCTGCCGTCGTACGCCGAAGCGGAGGCGCTGTTGGCGCTCGTGGCGGAGTTCGACGTCGAATCCTGGTTTACGTTTACGCTGCGGGACAGCAGCCACATCAGTGATGGAACGCCCCTTGCGGACGTCGCTGCGCTGCTGCGCGCGGAACCGCGGGTGGCCGCCGTCGGGGTCAATTGTGTGCCGCTGGAACTGGTGACGGACGCGCTGGGCACCCTGCAGCAGTCCTCCGACAAGCCGCTGGTGGCCTACCCGAATTCGGGGGAGACGTACGATGCCGTGACCAAGAAGTGGGGTCCGTCGAAGGGCGTTCAAGGCACCGGAACCTTGGCCGGCAACGCAGCTGTTTGGCAGGACCGGGGCGCCCATCTCATAGGTGGCTGCTGCCGCACAACTCCGCGCGACATTGAAGCCCTCGCGAGTTACGTTTCGATTGGTGCAACGGACGACGGATCGAAGCCTGCGGTGTGATGACCGGGAAAGTCAGTGCACACCCAGAGTGGTTTCTTGTCGACGTATCGCAGCGGCATGCTGGATTGCCGGCCGTTGGAAGCACACCATGGGCACTCGCCCTCGACTCGGGTTTGGTAAACGACCCCACTGCGGCTTTTCTCATAGATCCCCAAGCCCGTCACCACAATTTGCCCAGGGGCCAAAAGGAAGCGGAAATAGCACCAAACAAGGAGTACAAAAGCACCCAGCAATCCGAGCACGGTCAGGGGAAGGATCCAGCCGCTCCGGACGGAGGCAGGTAAGACTGCCGTTGTTAGAAACGAGAGGATTGTGCAAACCGCCCCGGCTGCACCTACCCAATTGTCAGGCAAGATACTTTTCTTCTTCGAAGCTCGATCAATAGGCATCCGGATGTCGAATGGGTCTGAAGGATCTTTTCCAAACACGATTTGGTCGGCAATGACATCGCGCCCGGCCTGGATGCCATCGTGGTTGTCCCCCATTCGCGTCGCATTTGTCGAGGCCCGGCCGCCTTCAATCTGAGGTACCCGCTGTCCACAACCGCAATATTCATAACCTTCAGGTGGAGTGCGCCCACAGTCACATACGAACATCTAATTCTCCTCTGTTGTCGTTTTCCAAAGCCTCCACGGAGCCCCTGACATTTAAGTGGCGGACTGGAAGTTTCATGACGCTGGGGATTCTCGGTGGTGAAACCTCGTTGAGTTCGATCGTTCGGGAGTCTTGCAAGAGGTCCGGCCCCGAGGATGTCTCTTGTGGGGAAAGCCGGTCGGATCCAGCAGAATCGGTCGGCAAGCATCGCGGCGAATATGACGCCACGTGAACCTGCGTGAACCTTGATTTCTACGGGATTGAAGCCGAAATATGACAGTCCCTACTGTGAAGGCATGACCTCTCCGGAATGGTCCTTGCTTGCCCTCGACGGGCGATGTCACGGGGCCTGATCTTCGCCCCGCTCGCATCCCACATCTCCAAAGGACCCACCCTCATGTCGAACACTCCCGAGTCACAGAAACCCGATTCCGGTACCACCCGCATCGTCGCCGGTGAGACCGCATCCAAGCCGAAGCGCCGCCGCACCCTGGAAATCGGCCTGGCCGTCGGCCTGGTGCTGCTGATCGGTGCAGGCGCCGCCGTTGCTTCCGCTGTTTCGCAGAACAACCAGGCCGCCCCGGCCCCCACCACGTCGCCGGCTGCTGAGCTGAAGCTCGGTTACTTCAGCAACGTCACCCACGGCCCGGCGCTGGTAGGTACCAGCAAGGGCCTGATCGCCAAGGAACTCGGCGACACCAAACTCAGCACCCAGGTCTTCAACGCCGGCCCGGCCGCGATCGAAGCCTTGAACGCCGGCGCCATCGACGCCACGTATATCGGCCCGAACCCGGCCATCAACTCCTTCGTCAAGAGCAAGGGCGAGTCCATCAGCATCATCGCCGGTGCAGCGTCCGGCGGTGCGCAGTTGGTGGTCAAGCCGGAGATCAACTCCGCGGCCGATCTCAAGGGCAAGATCCTCAGCTCCCCGCAGCTCGGAGGAACCCAGGACGTGGCGCTCCGCGCCTGGCTTGGTGGCCAGGGTTTCAAGACCAACACTGATGGCAGCGGCGACGTCAACATCAACCCGACCGAAAACGCCCAGTCGCTGAAGCTCTTCCAGGACGGAAAGCTCGACGGCGCGTGGTTGCCTGAGCCGTGGGCCTCCCGCCTGGTGCTCGAAGCAGGAGCGAAGGTCCTGGTTGACGAGAAGGACCTGTGGGAAAACGGTGACTTCACCACCACCATCCTGATCGTGAACAAGAAGTTCGCTGCCGAACACCCGGAAACCGTGAAGGCCCTCCTGAAGGGCCACGTGGAATCCGTGAACTGGCTCAATTCGGCTTCCGCTTCGGAGAAGGCGACCACCATCAACGCGGTCCTCAAGGACACGGCAGGCAAGCCGCTGCCGGCCAACGTGATTGAGCGTGCGCTCCAGAACATCAAGTTCACTACCGACCCGCTGGCCGGGACGTACAACAAGCTGTTGGAGGACGGTGTCAAGGCCGGGACCACCCAGCAGGCCGACATCAACGGCATCTTCGATCTCCGCACCTTGAACGAGGTTGAAGGCAAGAAGACCTCAGCCGCAGGTCTTGGCCAGGACTAAGCAGTAACGGGCTGGTCCGCTTCCCCTCCGAATCATGGGGGAGCGGGCCGGCTTTTGGCCGCATCAGCTCTACCAATCAACATGAAGGACGGGACCATGCCAGTCGTACTCGAGAACCTGGGCAAACGCTTCGGCGACGGCGCCCCGGTGCTGGACGACGTCAACGCCACCATCGCTCAAGGCGAGTTCGTCGCCCTCCTCGGTGCGTCCGGCTGCGGTAAGTCCACCTTGCTGAACATCATGGCGGGACTGGAACCGCCGACGTCGGGCGCTCTTGAAGTACCCAGCGACGGCGCGGCCTTCATGTTCCAGGACGCGGCCCTGTTCCCGTGGCTGACGGCACGCGGCAACATTGAGTTGGCGTTGCAGCTGGCAGACAAGTCCAGCACGAAGGCGAGCCGGCGTGCCCGTGCCACCGAGCTGTTGGAACTGGTGCACCTGGGCGGCGCGGGGGATAAGCGTCCGCACGAACTGTCCGGCGGCATGAGGCAGCGTGTTGCGTTGGCCCGTTCGCTGGCGCAGGACCGGCAGTTGCTGCTGATGGACGAGCCGTTTGCTGCCCTGGATGCGATCACCCGCGATCTTCTCCACGACGAGCTTGAACGGATCTGGAAGGAAACGGGCCGGACCATCGTGTTCGTCACCCACAACGTCCGCGAGGCCGTCCGCCTGGGTCAGCGCGTGCTGCTGTTGTCCTCGCGTCCCGGCCGTGTCGTTGCCGAGTGGGATGTCACTGAGGAACACCGTACCGATGCCGGCCGTGCCGGGGAGCTGACTGGTGTCATTACCCGCCGTCTTCGCGAGGAGATCCGCCGCCATGCCAAGTAACCCCATCACCACCGAAGAGCGGACCCTTCCCGTGACAGAATCCAAAGAGCACATCACTTCGCCGTCGTTGAAGGGCAACGCCTCGGAGCTCCGGGACCTTGAAGCCGGTCTGGACAACCTGCAGTCCGACACAGCCCGTAAGCGCGGTATCGAATGGAAGCGTGTGCTGCTGCCCGTTGCCGCGCTTGTGGTGCTTATCCTCGCGTGGCAGTTCTACGTTTCGTTGGGGTTCAAGCGCCGTGACCTGGTTCCCGGGCCGTTGGATGTCCTCACCCAGTTCGTGACGATGTGGGGCGAAGGAAAAGTCCAGGAAGCTGTGTGGACCTCGCTGCAGCGTGGCGTGATCGGCTTCCTGATCTCCGTAGTCATCGCCACCCCCGTGGGGTTGATTCTGGCTCAGGTGGCTCCCTTGCGTCGTGCGTTCGGGCCGCTGATTTCCGGGCTGCAGGTGCTCCCTTCCGTGGCGTGGGTTCCTGCCGCGATCATCTGGTTCGGACTGACCGACGCAACTGTCTACTTCGTGGTGTTCATGGGCGCTATTCCGTCCATCATCAACGGGCTGATCTCGGGTGTGGACCAGATCCCGCCGCAGTACCGCAGTGTGGGCACCGTGCTTGGCGCGAACCGGCTCCAGATGGCCTTGCAGATCGTCCTGCCGGCCGCGCTTCCGGGCTACATCGGTGGTTTGAAGCAGGGCTGGGCTTTCTCTTGGCGCTCCCTCATGGCCGCCGAAATCATCGCAGTGGGCGGGACCATCGGCTTCGGCTTGGGCTCGCTGCTGGATCAGGGTCGACTGCTCTCCGATATGACCATCGTGATGTCCGCGATCCTGCTGATCCTGTTCGTGGGCATCCTGATCGAGCTCCTGGTGTTCGGGCCGATCGAGAAGCGTTTGCTGCAGCGCCGGGGTTTGCTGGCGGGCAGCAGCCGCTAACCATTGGAGTTTTTGTACACTTAATGCCCTTAAGAGCGCTTCTTAGGGGCATTACGTGTACAAAAACTCGCCCTTACCGGCCGGATCTGGTTTCGACCCGGACCACATGCTACGTTGCCACGAGCCTTTGCATATGGGGGAGGCGATTCCGGGAATCGTGTGGACGGTGACAGCTCATGATCATGCAGCAAAGAACACTGGTGTCGGTTGCTGTAGCTGCACTGCTTTCCGTGACGTCGTGTGCAGCGCCGGCCCCACAGCCCGACGCGGAAGCGAAGGCCACTGTTCAGTCTCTTATCGAGCGGGCCATCGACCGTAGGAATCATCAAGTTGTCACAGGGTTCTCCTCCACCAAGGAGGAGATCAGTATGGATTTCGTCCCGGCGGCAGTTGAGCGTGTAGAGCTTGAGTACCGAAAACTCCACCAACGCAGGGACGCGTTTGCTCCCTATGGCGTCCTTTTGACGGACACCGGCTCGGAGATCACCATCAAGAAATTCACCATCACCAACACCGGCGCCAAGGTTGAGATCTCGGAGCAGACACAGCTGGAACACGGTCCGGTGAACGGCGTGCAAGGCCCCGGCGAGGGGTACGTATACGACCAAACCGTTGAGCTTGAGAGGACCGGCGACGCGTGGAAGATCAGCAGTATCGCCCCTGAAAATCCGGGCAAGCCTTACCCGACGACAATTGTTGATCCAGACACGCTTTAGGCGCTCGGCACTTCGCGTCGGCCGCTGCATAACAGTCGACTTCCGGACGGCGCGCAAAGGCTCGACGGCGACCTCCCGCCGTCGAGCCCTTGCGTCACCAGACGGTGAGGTTAGAGTCCGGTCAGCAGATCCCGCATTTCCCGAATCTCTGCTTCCTGCGCGGTGACGATGTCCTTGCCTAGCTGGACAGCCTCCGGGTTCTTGCCCTGGGCTATCTCGGTTTTGGCCATGGTCACAGCACCTTCGTGATGCGCGATCATCTGCGTGAGGAAGAGCTTGGTCGCGTCCACACCCTGGGCATCTCTAAGCTTCTGCAGGTCCGCCTCGCTCAGCATGCCGTCCATGCCGTGGCCGCCATGACCCGAGGATCCCATGACAGGCACGTTCCAGCTGTTCAGCCACCCCGTCATCTTCTCTATTTCGGGTGCCTGCGCGTCTTTGATCTTCACGGCCAAGTTGGTAATCGAGGCCGGGATGTCAGCCTTCGCCAGCATGGCATCGGACATCTCCACCGCTTGGGAGTGATGGGGGATCATCATCTGGGCGAACATGGTGTCCGCTGCGTTGTGCCCGGCGTCGCCGCTGTTCGCAGAGGGGCTGATGGAGGTGCCGGAACTTCCATGGTCCATGCCTGGCATGGAACCGGAGCCAGGGTTCGAAGCGCAACCAGCCAGGGCAAGCAGACCTGCGAGAGCCGCTCCGGTCACAGTGAAGTGAGTTCTGTTCATGAGTAAAAGTCCTTTGCATTTCGGGCGGCGTGGATAGTCAGCCGGCCGGTAGTCAGCAGATGGTGAATGGATGTGCGGTCCCGGTTGTTATCGGGCCATCCAGTGCTTACGTACGGCTGATGCAGAGTTGCCCGGGTGTAGGACCGTGGGGTTGGTAGGACCAGGACGGAAAAATGGTGGGCAGTTCCCACGATGCAGGGGTGACTTCGCCTGTCGTGGGTGGGGGAGCGCTCAGGGAAGCTGTTGTGAGGGATGGGATGCAACTGGCAGCCTGAGTGCAGGAGCAGGTTCCAAATTCCGTGCCGTGATCGTCGCCAGCCGGGGCACCGCTCACCTCAAGAGAAGAGCCGTGCGCATGGTGGGACGATGGGGTGCCCACTACAGGCGATGCCGCATGAGTCCCATGCGATCCACCTGCCCCATGGGAACCGCTGATGATGTGCATTCCGAATATGCCTGCAATGACGGCCGTTACCAGAAGTAGAAGCAACGCCCGCCCGAGGAGGGCGGCACGAGGTTGAGGGGACAGCTGCTTGCTCATGATGCTTCACCACCTTCGTCCACTTCCAGTGGTGACAGTATACCCCCATAGGGTATCTGAGAGGGATGCGTTATTGTTGGCACTCCTGGCCCTATGCATTCCTCCGTTGTCCGGTGCGCTGTTGCGATTCGCGGCCTAGAATCGTCGAATGGGCCTTCTAACGTTCAGCATCAACGTCACGCTTGATGGTTGCGTGGACCATCAGGAGGGCATCGCCGACGACGAGACGCACGCCCACTTCACGCGTCTCCTGGATCAGAGCGGCGCAATGCTCTGGGGCCGGACTACCTACGAAATGATGGAGGTCTACTGGCCCCTGGTTGCTCGCGGCGAAGTAGAAGCGCCGCCAGCCCTACGCGAGTGGGCGATCACCTTGGAGGGAAAACCCAAGTACGTCGTTTCCACAACGCGGAGCGACTTCCCCTGGACGAACAGCCACCGGCTGGTCGGCGAACTGGGTACGGCCGTTCAGGAACTCAAGGACAGGACTCCCAAGGGGGTGCTTGTCGGCAGCGGGAAACTAGCAACAGAGCTGGACCGATTGGGCCTGATCGACGAGTACAAATTCCTCATCCACCCCATGATCACAGGCCACGGACCCACCCTTTACCAAGGCGGACTGCCCAGCACCCGGCGCCTTGAACTGATCTCGGCCGAGCCGCTCAGTAACGGAGCGGTGGCGATGCATTATCGCCGGGCTGAATGAGGAAGGAGCAGGCACCGGACGACGTGAAGTTTGTACCACTCCACGCGGAACTGCGCTTCAGAAGTCCCCACCCGGGTAGATGCCCTCGGGCAGTGTGAAGCAAGGCGAACCTGAATCGATGTCTATCTGATTTGGGGCCAGGCCTTCGGCAACAATATAGCTCTCCCCGCTTCCGCTGAGAGCGATCATTTGAACTTCATAGGAACCCCTGATGTCAAGCCTGTTCCTGACTCCAAAGAGGCTGCTCTGATAGTGGGCTTCGATGTCCTTCACCACCGGCTCAATGTTCGTTCCTGCGGCAATCGTGATGGTGGTTGAACTCTTCCATTTGTGTTGGGTTTTGTTGCAAGACAGAAGCATGCCCTTCTTCTTCTGATCGATCGAGATAACAGCGTCTTTTGGGATTAGGGCGGCGAGCTTCACTTCCATGGCTTGGGCCTGGGTCTTTGCTTCCTGCCAGGTCAGTTCAGCTTTCATCGGTTCCTCTTGTGTTTTAACAGGCGTTGGCACGGTCGACTGGATTGAACCCGTGTTGGGGTTTCCAGCACAAGCGGCGAGCCCGATCGAACCTGCCACCAGCCACAACGCCATGGCACGGCGACGCGCCCTCATCTAGCCACAATTCCAAGCATGTCTTTGAGTACTTGCTCGTTGTTTTCGTTGTTTGAGTCGATGAGGTTGTGGTTGTTCATGAGGACCTAAAAATCCCCGCCCGGGTAGATGCCCTCGGGCAAAATGAAACACTCAGATCCCGAGGCGATACGGATTTCATTTGGGGCCAAGCCTTCTGCGACGATGTAGTTCTCCCCGCCTCCCAGATCGATTTGGATTCGATAGTCTTCGTCGACATTCCTGTCGGCGGATACTTTCGTTCCTTTCGCCCGGTAGTGGGCTTCGATGTCCTTCACGATCGGCTCGATGTTGGTTCCTCCAACGACCGTGATGGTAGTGGAACCTTTCCATTTGTGTTGGGTGCTGTTGCAGGACAGAAGCATGCCCTTCTTTTTCTGATCAATGGAGTAATCAGCATTTTTTGGGATCAGGGCGGCAATCTCCAGTTCCATTGCTTGTGTATGAGCTTTCGCTTGCTGCCATGTCAGCTCAGCATTCATCGTTGCCTCCTGTGTTTTGGCCGCAGTTGGCACAGTCGACTCCGTCGAACTCCCGGTGGGTGGCCCGGCGCAACCGGCAAGCCCGATCGAACCTGCCGCGAGCAACAACGCCATGGCACCGCGACGCGCCCTCATCGAGCCACAATGCCAAGCCTGTCTTTGAGTACTTGCTTGCTTGTCTTCGCTTGTGGAGGCGATGAGGTTCTGGTTGCTCATGAGGATCTAGAAATCCCCACCCGGGTAGATGCCCTCGGGCAAAGTGAAGCAAGGCGAACCTGATGCAATGCGAATGACGCCGGGATCGTCCTCCCTGATGAGATACATTTCCGAGGTGGCCGGATCGCTTATCTCAACACGAAAGGTGCCTTGTATGGTCCGGTCGCTTGAGACCTCAAAACGATGATCCGTGTAGTGTGCCCGAGCAGCCGTCTCAAGTTCTTTCACGACAGATTCAGCTTCGCTTCCCTCAGTCAGCGTGATCGAAGTCGAACCGTTCCAGTTGTGTTCGGTATTGCTGCAGGATAGGAGAACGCCCGTCTCTTTCTGGACTATGGAAGTAATCTTGTCCTTTGGGATCAAGGCCGCGATCTCCAGCGCTTCCTTTGCCGTGCTTGCTTTAGCTTCCTGCCAGGTCAGTTCGGCTATCAACGGTTCCTCCTGTGTATCACTGGCAGTTGGCACGGTTGACTCCGTCGAACTCGCGCTTGGGTTTCCGGCGCAGCCGGCAAGCCCGATTGAAACGACCAGCATCAACGCCACGGCGCCGCTCCGAATCCTCACCGAATTGCACTTCCCAGCATGCACTTGGGCACGTGCACGTTGTCCTCGCTGTACGAGGCGAGGAGGTTCTGGTTTTTCATGAGGATCTAAAAATTCCCGCCCGGGTAAATACCTTCTGGCAACGTGAAACACTCAGAGCCCGAATCAATGCGGATCTGGTTTGGGGCTAACCCTTCGGCGACAATGTAGTTTTCATCGCTCGTATTGTGAGGGCTTATCTGGACTTCGTATGATCCTCTGATATCAAGCCTGTCCTCGACGACGTATTGTCCACTCTGATAGTGGGTTTTGATTTCTTTCAGGATCGGCTCGATTTTGGTTCCTTCGGTGACCGTGATTGTCGTTGAACCATTCCAGCTGTGTTTGGTTCGGTTGCAGGACAGAAGCATGCCCTTCGTCTTCTGATCGATCGAGATAACGGCGTCTTCAGGGACTTGGGCGGCGATCTCCAGTTCCAGAGCTTGGGTATGAGCTTTGGCATCCTGCCATGTCAGTTCAACTTTCACCGGTTCCTCCTGTGTTTTGGTGGCGCTTGGCACAGTTGACTCTGTCGAACTCGTATTTGGGGTTCCGGCGCAACCCGTAAGCCCCATGAGGCCCGCCAGCAACAACGCCATGGTGCCGCGTCGCCCTATCATCGAGTCACAATTCCAAGCATGTCTTTGAGCGCTTTCTTGTTGTCTTTGCTGTCGGAGGCGATGAGGTTGTGGTTTTCCATGAGGATGTTCCCTTCTTCGACGGTGTTAATCGCCCTAAGTTGGTCGTCGTGGGGGCCGCGGTAATAGTGCTGTTCGAACTCATCCCGATGAATGGGGTTATTTCCATCCCACACCACCCCTCTCTTCGTGATGAGGTTGGGAACTCCCTGACCATGGACGAGCAGATCATAGTAGTACAGGTTCGAGTATTCCGTGGTTGGCTGTGGTTTCCAGTCCGGGAGCATTCCGGCCCCGGCGAGGGAAATCACCTTGTCATATCGGGCTCCGGCGACCTCGGAACTGGTGAGGTTCGCCAGGCCCCAGCTGTGCCCGATGCCAGTTTGCTCGGCACCGTTCAGGTAGGGGTCAGTGCGCATCCCGGTCTCGAAACCTGCCAGTTGCTGCCCCGAGGTGCGTGCAAGGTTCTCGTCGTTCGCCTCACCAATTCTCGCCAGGTTGGGACCTCCTGCGGTGTCCGCCTCTCCGGGGAACCGCCCATCCTTATAGACGAAAGCCACCGTCCCCGGCACGTTGTTATTGAGGTATTTCGAGACCTGCTGTACGCCGCCTTCGTAGAAGATGTTCAGTCCGGTGAACGTTCCCGGGACGTAGGTGATCACATGCCGTGTGTTGGGGTCTGGGGTGCCGATCATTTGCACAATCCGGGACTGGTCCCGGTCATAGAGGTAAAGCCGTACGTCCCCGGCTTCCACCTGCTTCAGGTAGGCCACCTCATTTTCCAGCATCTTTGTTCGGTTCGGGTCGTGGTGTGCTTGCCCGATCCCCGACAACTTCCGGGCTGTTTCCAGGTCTTTCTCCGCCGCGCGGAGCAGGCTTGGCGCGTTCAACTGGTTAGCCCGGACCCTAGCCAGTGCGGGCATCCCGTCCAAAGCGCCGAACATGGCCGGAGCCGCAGCCAGCAGGAGCTCCTGCACCTGCGTGAGCCCGGACTCGTTCGCTGCAGGGTGGGCTCCCGCGTTCATGCCCGCCCACCAAGTCCCGATCTTCGATGGGTCCAAGCCTCGCAGGGTCTGCTGCCATCCGGGTATTGTGGCCAATGCCTTCACGTCAGCCTCGGATGCAGTGGACAAGTAGCCCAGCAGCGCCGAGCCCGATAAGGTCATCGGCGCCGTTGCAAGCACAAGAACGCCGTTCGATACCGTTATCTGCCCGAGGTCACCGCTCCCACCGGCAGCGCGGAACGTGGACGCGATGTCGGAAAGCCGGGTCGCGTCCTGATGGTTGTCTTCCAGGAACCGTCGCAGCCCGCCACGGACAGCGTCGAGATCAGAGTGCGCCCAGGAGCACCTGTCCTCGAACTCGGACATAGCTGCACTGACTCTGTTGGCCGCGCCTCGGTCTGAGCCGTCCTGGATCCTGAAGGTTGACACTGCGGATTCCAAGGTGTCCGGATCAGCGGAACTCGCCCCAGCAGTGCTTCCACTCGCCCAGACACGCAACCCCTGCCGCACAGTGTTCACGCTCACCACCGGACGGTCAGTCTCCTCCATCGACGGGCGCGGCCCCACATTCACTCCAACACCCCCGCCAGCACGCACCCAGCCGGAGGCAAGCACCCACTCCGTCACGTCATCCAAGCGACGCTGCTCAACCTCCGCGGCGCTCTTCGCATCCTGGACCTGACGGGCAACATCTTCCAACATATGGACCAGCTCCGAACGGGCCGCCCGTTCAGCGGCAACGTTCTCCCGGAAACAGTCAGCGAACACGCCCCGGAATTCCGTAAGGGCAGCCGTTGAGATCGACTCCCGTCCGCCGCGTTGATCCTGCAGCGTACGGGCTGCGTCTCGACATGCACCGATCAGACGATCGGCAACCCCCGTGTCGAAATTCACTTTACTCCATCAAATAGATAAACCGCCGACGGCTCCACTATACCTAATGCACTCGACGGATTCTGAATCACTTTCGGAAGACGCTGAGAGGCGGACGAGGGGCTCCGTGGAATTCTCCGGGCCCTCGCGGAGTTGTCCCGAACATGCACAACAAACGGATCGGTTTCCTCTCCTTCGGTCACTGGGCCCGCGTCCCCGGTTCCCTCGTGCCAACGGCTGGGGAGGCCCTGAAACAGGGGATCGAACTCGCTGTGGCTGCTGAGGAACTGGGCATCGACGGAGCCTTCTTCCGGGTGCACCACTTCGCCCGGCAGCAAGCATCGCCCTTTCCACTGCTGAGCGCTATTGCGGCACGGACCAGCCGGATCGAAATGGGGACCGGCGTCATCGACATGAGGTACGAAAACAGCCTCTACATGGCCGAGGAAGCAGCAGCCACGGACCTCATCAGTGATGGGCGGCTGCAGCTCGGAGTGAGCCGTGGTTCACCCGAACCCGCACGGAACGGAGCATCCAACTTCGGCTACGTCCCCGAGGACGGTGAGGACGGTGGCGACATGGCCCGCCGCCACACTGCATTGTTCCGCAAAGCCATCGCCGGGCACGGGGTGGCCGAAGCGGACCCACATTACTCCGGCGGGGCCACAGGTCTGCTGCCCATCCAACCCCAGTCACCCGGCCTCCCGCAGAGAATCTGGTGGGGCGCCGGAACCCGGAAGACTGCAGTCTGGGCAGCAGAGCAAGGCATGAACCTCATGAGCTCAACCCTCCTCACTGAGGACACGGGAGTGCCTTTCGATGAACTGCAAGCCGAGCAGATCCGAATGTTCCGCGAAGCCTGGGCCGCCGCAGGGCACGACTTTGAACCAAGGATTTCCGTCAGCCGCAGCGTGATCCCCATCGTGGACGACGTCGACAACCACTACTTCGGTCTCCGAGCCCAAGCGGACAGCCAAGACCAAGTGGGAATTCTCGACGGCGCCTTGTCCCGCTTCGGGAAAAGCTACATCGGCGAGCCGGATCAAGTGGCGGACGAACTTGCGAAGGACGCAGCCGTGCAAGCAGCCGACACGGTCCTTCTCACGGTGCCCAACCAGCTTGGCGTCGACTACAACGCCAAGCTGCTGGGCAACGCCGCCAAGCACGTCGCCCCTGCCTTCGGTTGGAGCGCGAAAGCCTAGGACGCCACAGCCACCAGCTCGAGAACAGAAGAAGAAGCAGGCTCCACGAACACCCGGTACCCCCGTTCGTGATCGAACCCATGGATTTCACGCGTATCCAAGGCGGCCATGAATTCGAGGGTTTGCCGGGTAATCACCTGCCCCGGGACCAGGATGGGGAACCCGGGCGGATACGGCGTAACGAACCCTGCCGAGACCACTTCCTGTCCCGCGGCCACCGCCGCAGCCACCTCAGCCGCGGACAGGTACACCGTGGAATCGGGCTTGTAACTCTCAAAGTAGGCGGCCCGGATATCACCGTCCTCGCAGGAATCATCCGTACGGAAGCGCGCGGCAAAGGTGCTGAAGTCCGGGAGCGGGGGAGTGGGACGCGGAGCATCGGATGAGGCAGGTAGCGTCCGAGCCCGCGACGATGGATGTGGATTCTCAAAGCCCTCAGCGAGTTTCACCAGGACCTCGATCAGGTACGCCACGGAGCTTCGGGACGTGCCGATGTTGGTCATGAACAGCACCGTGTTCCGTGACGTCTTGTTCACCTGGATGCCGTGATCGTCCATGAGGTAGCTGTGGCGGAAAGTGTCGCCGTCGATCCCTGTCTTGCTGATGTCCAGCGTCAGGCGGCTGGGATCGATGACGAACTCGTCCCGCTGCCAGGCATCCTCCAGCTCGGCCAGCCCATCCCGCAGCGGCATGCTGGAGCCGGTTTCCCTATAGCGCGGACCGATGAGGTCCCGCGAGGTCAGCACACGGAAGTACTTCTTCAGCAGGGGATGCCGGGCCACGGCTTGGGCCACGGACACGGCAAGGTCCGATTGCCGTTGCACCAGGCCGAAACCTTCCAGTTCCACCTGTCGTCTGCCAATGTCCAGGGAAGCCAGAATTTGGTAGTTGGGGGAGGTGGACGTGTGGGTCATGTACGCCTCGCGGAAGGACTCCCGGTTGGAGCCGGCGAAGTCCTGGTCATACACGTGGATCATGGAACCCTGCCGCAGCGAGGTCAACGTTTTGTGGGTTGACTGCGTTGCGTAGACCCGCAGGCGTGCCTTGGCAGGATCCGGAATCAGCCTGGTGGTGAGCCAGGCGTCGTCATCAAGGGGTTCGCCGGTGGCCGGGTCATGAAGGGCAGCGGCCTGTTCCGCGTACCGGGCGGCGTAGGCAGGATCGCTGAAGGAAGCTTCCAGAGCGGCTGCTGCCGCCATGCCGGTTCGACGGCGGTACACCGGATGGGAGCGGGCGAAGGCAAACCACGCCTCGTCCCACAGGAAAACCAGATCCGGTTTGATGGCCAGGCATTCCTCCATGACCCTTTCGACGTCGTAGACGACTCCATCAAACGTGCAGTTGGTGAGGGTCACCATCTTCACCTCGTGGAGCCGGCCTGCCCGCCGGTACTCCAGGAGCCTGCGCTTCAGGCTGGCCAGAGGGACAGCACCATAAAACGCGTACTTGTCCAGGGGATAGGCATCCAAGTAGGACACACGGGCACCGGCAAGCACAAAGGCGTAGTGGTGGGATTTGTGGCAGTTGCGGTCCACCAGCACAACATCGCCCGGGGCAAGCAGTGACTGGTGCACGATTTTGTTGGCCGTGGATGTGCCGTTGGTGACAAAGTAGGTTCGTTGCGCCCCAAAGGCGCGGGCGGCGAGTTCCTGCGCGCGTTTGATGGAGCCGTGGGGATCCAGCAAAGAGTCCAGACCGCCCGAGGTGGCGGACGTTTCGGCCAACAGCAGGTTTGTCCCGTAAAAATCGGCCATGTCCCGGATCCACGGTGACGTCCCTACCGACGCGCCCCGGGAAATTGGCAGGGCATGGAAGACACTGGCCGGGCGGCGGCTGTAGTCCTGCAACGCCGTGAAGAACGGCGTTTCGTAGCGTTCGGCCACCCCGGACAGCAGTGACAGATGCAGGTCCAAATGGTCCTGTCGCCGGAAAATCCGCCGGAACTTTCGCGTCAGGGATCCAGCCAGCGACTCGATGGAAACCCCTGCCACCAGGTAGACATCAAGCTCCGGCCGAAGCCCGGAGACAGCCTCGGCCAGGGCAAGGATTCGCTCGATAGGCCGTGAGTCCTGCAAGTCTGCGGAGGTGTGCCGGACCAGGAACCGTTGGAGGTCGCTGCCCAAGAGATGGGAGCTGCGGAGGGAGAAGCCCGGGCGAAGGACAACAGACTGGATATCAGGGTTCAGCATGATGGCCACCAAGGCATCCTCATAGCTGGGAACCACGGTGACAGTGTAGGTGAACGCATCCGAAGGGCGGCGCTGCGCAGCCATGGTGTTCTTGAGCGCTTCGGATTCTTCGGGCTCAATGGTATCCACCACCAGGACCTCGAAGCGTGGCCGGTCAGCCGGCTCGGACTGGTCAACAACTTCCTCGTCCGGGAGCTCAGCGCGCGGCACCGCAGCTGTTTCCCCGGCAGAGGCGAGCGGGAGGTGGGACAAACCGCCCAGAAGCTGGAGCGCGGCCTGGGGTTCGCCGTCGTCGATTAACTGGCGCAACTGGGCCACAGCGTTGACTCCAGGCTCTGCCCAATACGGTTCCACCGCTGCCAGGAGGGCAAAGGTCCTATCGATCTGGGACAGCAAACCGGACTCCTGGTGCCGGGCCGAGGCGAGCTGCCTGAGGGCGTATCCCAAAAACTCCCAAGCGTCGGCACGGGACCGCCAGGCCCTGCTGGGGGTGCCGATTTTGGGGGACGGGGAAGGGGTGCTCATGTGTTTCACTTTCAAACTGAAAAGGGGTCTAGGACGTCAGGGCGGTGCGGATGCGGCCGCGATACGCGTACCAGCCGGCGATCAGCAGCGGCACCAGGACCAGCAGCGAGGCCAGCACCCAGCGACCTGTTTCCGAGAACCCCATGGTGACCAGGACAAAGGCCAGGAAACCGAGCGTGAGGTAAGAGGTGAAGGGGGCGCCGAACAGCCGGAACGCTGGCCGGGCAACCTTGCCGCTGCGAACCCAGCTCTGGAGCTTGATGTGGCAGAGCATGATGGTGGCCCAGCCGCCGATGATGCCCACCGCTGAGATTTCCAGCACGATCTCAAAGACCTGCGAAGGGACAACGGCGTTCAATGCAACGCCCACCAAGGTGATGACGGCCGTGAGCAGGATGCCGCCGTAAGGCACTCCGGACGCGCTGATCCGTCCGGTGAACTGCGGAGCCGAGCCGTTCACTGCCATGGAGCGGAGGATGCGGCCGGTGGAGTACAGCCCGGCGTTGAGGCTGGAGAGCGCCGCCGTGAGGACCACGAAGTTCATCACGGATGCGGAGATGGCACCGGCCTGCGGATCGCCGAGGTGCGAGAAGAAGGTGACAAAGGGGGATTCGCCGGCCTTGTAGGACGTGAAGGGAAGCAGCAGCGAGAGCAGCAGGACGGAGCCGACGTAGAAGACTCCGATGCGGATCACTACGGTATTTACCGCTTTTGGCATTACCTTGTGGGGTTCGGCCGTTTCGCCGGCCGCGGTGCCCACGAGTTCCACCGCAGCGTAGGCAAACACCACACCGCTGATCGCCAGGAGCGGCGCCACGGAGCCCATGGGGAACATGCCGCCGTTCTCGGCGATGACGTTGAAGCCCGGAATGCCCACGTCCGTCCGGCCGCCGAAAACAATGAAGCAGATTCCCACCACGAGGAACGTCACCAGGGCGCCCACCTTGATCATGGCGAACCAGAACTCCATCTCGCCAAAGATCTTCACGGACACCAGGTTCAGGGAGAGCACCACTACCAAAGCGATCAACGCGATCAACCACTGCGGGACGTCATTGATGGGCGCCCAATACTGGCCCCAGAACTTCACGTAGAGGGCAACGGCGGTGACGTCCACAATCGAGGTCATGGCCCAGTTCAGGAAGTACAGCCAGCCGGCGGTGTAGGCCATTTTCTCGCCGTAAAACTCGCGGGCATAAGAAACAAAAGAGCCCGACGTGGGGCGGTACAGCACCAACTCGCCCAGTGCCCGGAGGATCAGGAACGCGAAGAATCCGCAGACGGCATAGACCAGGACCAGCGCAGGTCCGGATCCGTTGAGACGTCCTCCGGCGCCCATGAACAGCCCGGTACCGATTGCGCCGCCGATGGCGATCATCTGGATTTGCCGGGGCTTGAGGGTCTTGCGGTAGCCGGTTTCCTCTTGGGCGAAAGCGTTCGACGGCGGACTGGCGGCCAGGTCTGTTGGGGAGGGAAGGGTTTGTGTGGACGCAGGGGTGGGTATCACTTCGGGGGTCTCCTTTGACTCCGTTGCCACCTCAGGTGGCTCAATACTCCACAACGTGGGGCTGACTGCTTGGCAATTGCGCCTGAAATTGGCCGCACTGCAGGCAGTCTTTGTGGTGTGTGGGACAGTCACCAACTCTAGGTCGCTGCCGTCGACAACAAATTGGCTGGCGAACCAAATTCAGGGCCCGGCTCTTGTGCCGGGAGGACAACACTGCTGTTCTGAAGGGCCGGTAATGTTTCTCGCTGTGCGTGCCTGCGCACATGTACCGGCGGCGCCCTCAATGGCGAGGAAGCGTACTGCTGAAGAAACTGATGTGGAGAGGAAGCGATAGCTTCGTTGAAAGCCCTGGAAATTGACGACGACGGAGTCGTCACCTTATTGAGCGATGTCCTGGAAGACCTGGGTGTCGGCAACGCCCGGTTGCTGCTGGCCCCGGCAGAGGACAACAGAACCGTCCGCGAAACTGTCATTGTTGATGCTGAAGACGACGACGAGATCCGCCCAGGCGCCCTGGTCATGTTGATCGGCGTTCGCGGGCGTGCGGCGCTCCCTGCACTCCGCCGCATCATGGGGGGCCGTCCCACGGCAGTTGCGGTCAAGGGCAGCGAGCCCGAGTTGGAATCCGCGGCCGAGTTGCTCCAACCGACCGGCATTGGGCTGGTGGCGGTTGCCCCGGGACTCCGTTGGGATAAGTTCGAGAGCATCGCGCTGGACCGGGTCCGTGAGAACGATGTGCCAGGGGAAACCCCCATGTCAGTTCACCGGGACTTGTTCGCAATCGCCCAAACCACGGCCACACTGACCAACGGGCACGTGGTGATCGAAGATCCGGGCAACCGGGTTCTTGCCTACTCCCCGGCATCCAATGACGTTGACGAGCTCCGCCGGCTATCCATCCTGGCGAGGCGTGGCCCTGAAAAGTACCAAAAACTCCTGAAGGAATCAGGAGTCTACAAGCACCTGCAGGCCACTGAAGCGCCTGTCCATGTGGAAGCCAACCTTGATGCGGGTCTTCGTGAACGTGTGGCAATCGGCATTCACGCGGGCAGCCGTGTCATGGGATACATCTGGTTGCAGGAAGGTGCTGAACCCTTGGCGGCCAACACGGACCGCATCATGGTGGGTGCAGCCCGGCATGCGGCCATCGAATTGGTACGCCACCGCAATGAGCAGTCCCAGTCGATGCGCGAGGACCGTGTGTCCGGCCTGCTCAGTGGAACGGCACAAGTCCATTCGCAGGCCCAATCGGCAGGCATCGACCCGTCGAAGCCAGCGGCTTTGATACTGATCTCGGCGGGCGGGCTTAGCCAGAGCGCGGCGGGGCTTCAGCTCCGCAGGGGAGAGCTCTCCAAAGTGGCATCAATCCACGCGGCAGCCTATCGACCAGGCGCCGTCGTGGGGGCGTTGGGGATGGAAACGGCCATCATCCTGCCCGATGTGGACCCGCTGAAATCCCTCCCCGCCATCAATCGCCTGGTCAACACCATTGTTCGTGATGCCACCACCCACCTTCATTTCCAGGTGCAGGCAGCAGTTGGTCCCATCGTTCCGCGCCTTGACGCCCTGCACGCCACCCTTGACCACGTGCGCAGCGTCCTCAAAGTCATGGAAGCAACACCGGACGTGCGCGTGGCCTCGTACAGCGACGTGGAAACAACAGTCCTGACCAGGGAATTGTTGGATTTGATGGAATCGCGGACCACCCTGCGCCATGCAGGAATCACTCGGCTGTGCAGCCGTTATCCGGAATTCGCGCTGACACTCCTGACTTATCTGGAGTTCTTTGGCGACGTGAACAGATGCGCCGAGGAATTGGCTGTCCACCGCAACACCGTTCACTACAGGCTCCGCCGCGCCTGCGAGGTGGCTGGCCTGGACCTGCAATCCGCGGATGAACGCCTGCTGGCACACCTCCAGATCAGGCTTTGGACCTACACAGGGACCAGGGGCTAGAAATATGGATATCCAGAATCTCCTCGATGACATCGTGGGAGCAGTTCAACCGCACGTCGGTCAAGGAAAAGTGGCCGACTACATCCCGCAACTCGGAGCAGTGGACCCGCACCAGTTCGGGATCTCCGTAGTCACGCGGGACGGCGAAGTCTTCTCGGCCGGAGATGCTCACGTGGAGTTCTCCATTCAGAGCATTTCCAAAGTCTTCGCCCTCGCCTTGGTGCTGGCTTCTGACGGGGACCGCATCTGGAAGCGCGTTTTCCGGGAACCCTCGGGCAACCCCTTCAACTCGCTGGTCCAGTTGGAGAGTGAGGAAGGCATACCCCGAAATCCGTTCATCAACGCCGGTGCCATCGTGGTGACCGACCGGCTCCTGAGCCTGACGGGCAACGCTGCCCACGCCGTGAGGGACCTGATGCGGCGAGAGACCGGCAATGCAGACGTCGACACGGACCACGTTGTGGCGTCCTCCGAACTGGGGAACGGCCACCGCAACGCGTCGTTGGCCCACTTCCTGGCAAGCTGCGGCAACTTGGAGAACCCCGTGGATGAGGTCCTGGACTCGTATGCCAAGCAATGCGCCCTGGCCATGACCTGCGAAGACCTCGCGCTCGCAACCCGGTTCCTCGCGTCCAACGGCCTCGGAGCCGCAGGAAGCCTGCTGTTGTCTCCGGCGCAGACCAAGAGGATCAACGCCGTGATGCTCACCTGTGGAACGTATGACGCCGCGGGTGAATTCGCCTACAGGGTGGGCCTTCCCGGCAAGAGCGGCGTCGGCGGCGGCATCGTCGCAGTGGTCCCCAACAAGTGCTCCATCAGCGTGTGGAGTCCTGGCCTGGGGCGCTCCGGGAATTCCGTGGCTGGCGTGGCCGCGCTGGACGAATTCACTACCCGTACTGGCTGGTCCGTCTTTTAGGCGCATTATTGAGGGATGACCCCCAAGGTTGGAAAGACACCTATAACCGGGAAGGCGCCCAAGGCGGGAAACTCCGGAAAGCCTGCCGCGCTGGCGCCGGGAACCCAGCCCACCGCCGTCGGGTTCCTGGAGCGCCTGAAGATGCGGCAGTCCGACGTCGAGCAAGCCAAATACCAGCGGTACTTCAAGACCGGCCAAGGTGACTATGCCGAGGGTGACTTCTTCATGGGCGTGCGCATGGGTGAGGTATTCACGCTTGCCAAAGAGTTCGCGGTCATGCCGCTGGACGAGATCGAGCAGCTGCTGGAGGAAGACATCCACGAGGCGCGGGCTGGAGCCGTGAAGATCATGTCGCTCCAAGCGCAGAAGAAGAAGACCACGGAAGCGGTACGCCAAAGCCTCTACGAGCTGTACCTGCGACGGCACGACCGCATCAACAACTGGGACCTGGTGGACCTGGGGGCGGGGCGCGTGGTGGGTGGGTGGCTTATGGACAAGCCACGGGACCCGCTGTATGAACTGGCGCGCTCGGAGGACATGTGGGAGCGCCGGACAGCCATCGTCGCCACGTCGGCGTTTATCCGCGAGGGCCAATTGGATGACACTTTCGCCATCGCCCAGATCCTGCTCGCAGACCAAGAGGATCTGATCCACAAGGCCGTGGGCGGCTGGGTACGCGACGCTGGCCGGAGCAGCCGCGAACGACTCCTGGCGTTCCTCGACGAACACGCAGCCACCATGCCGCGCACCACGCTTCGTTACGCCATCGAGCATCTTGGCAAGGAGCAGCGGGCCCACTACCTGACGCTTAAAGACAGGGTTTCCCCGAACTAGCGGGGCAGTATGTGACGTTGGATTACCCAGCGTTACCGGGTGTTTCCAAGCCTTTGAAGCATGTTACGGAGCCGCCCTACAGTTTTTTCATGGCAATACAGGACATTTACCCCACCGCGCTGCGGCTGCTCGGCCGACCGGTGCTGGTTGTGGGCGGCGGACCCGTCGCGGAGCGCCGCGCCAAGGGGCTGCTCGACGCCGGGGCTAAAGTCACCGTCGTCGCTCCCGTTGCCACCGCGAACCTTCGCGAACTCGCCGCATCCGGACTCCTCACCTGGGAGCCGCGGGAGTACCGAACGTCAGACCTCGACGGCGTCTGGTTCGTTCAGACCGCCACTGGCGCATCCGCCGTGGACACCCAGGTAGCGGCCGACGCCGAAGCGCAGCGCATCTGGTGCGTCAACGCCTCGGACCATGAAGCATCGGCCGCGTGGACACCCGCCGTGGCCGTGGTGGACGACGTCAAGATCGCCATCAATGCCGGGGGAGACCCGCGCCGAGCCATGGCCCTCCGCAACGCCGTTGCCACCGCCCTGGAAACCGGTGACCTTCCGCTCCGCCGTCACCGCAAGCCGGACGCCGCCGGTAAGACGCCCGCCGGCTCCGTCGCCCTCGTCGGTGGTGGTCCTGGCGACTCGGGACTTATCACGGTCCGCGGCAGGCGCCTGCTGGGCCAGGCCGACGTCGTGGTTGCCGACCGACTTGGCCCGCGGGAGCTGCTCAAAGAGCTTGCCCCGGATGTCCGCGTGATCGAGGTCGGCAAGACGCCCGGCCACCACCCGGTTCCGCAGCTGGAGATCAACCGCATCCTGGTGGACGAAGCACTGAAGGGCAACCGCGTGGTCCGCCTCAAAGGCGGCGACCCCTACGTCCTGGGCCGCGGCGGCGAGGAAGCAGAGTTCTGCCGCCAGAACGGCGTCGAGGTTGAAGTGGTGTCCGGCGTGACGTCGGCAATCTCGGTTCCGGCCGCTGCCGGTATCCCGGTGACGCACCGTGGCCTGGCCAAGGGCTTCAGCGTGGTGACCGGACACGAAGAGTTGTCCGAAGTCCCCGCACGCCCCGATCACACTGTGGTGTTGCTCATGGGAGTGGCGCAGTTGCGTGATTCCGCGGCTGAGCTGGCAGGCTCGGGTCTGCCTTTGGACACACCAGTAGGTATCGTAGAGAACGGGTATTTGCCGGACCAGCGCGTCACCATCGGCACTCTGGGTACCATCGCGGACCAGGCGGAAGCCGTCGGCGTGGCCAACCCGGCGGTCATTGTGATCGGCGATGTGGTCCGTGTCAGCCCGTTTGCACCGCAGCATTTCAAGACCGCTGACTACAGCACTATCACCCCCAATCGTCCCCGCGTCCGCAGTAACTGAGAAGAAGAAGGAACACAGCCGTGTCAATTAGCACCCCCGTAGGTTCTGCGGACCGTCCGCTTCGCGTCGCCGTCATCGGCTCCGGCCCGGCAGGCGTGTACGCAGCGGACATCCTGACAAAGAGCGAGGCCGTCAAGAGCGGCGAGCTCAACGTCAGCATCGACCTCTTCGATCGTTACCCGGCTCCCTACGGCCTCATCCGTTACGGTGTTGCTCCGGACCACCCCCGCATCAAGGGCATCGTGAACGCGCTGCACAAGGTGCTGGACCGCGGCGACATCCGCTTCTTCGGCAACGTGGACTACGGCACGGACATCTCCATCGAGGACCTCCGCAAGCACTACGACGCCATCATCTTCGCCACCGGCGCCATCAAGGACGCGGACCTGAACATCCCGGGCATCGAACTCGAAGGCTCCTTCGGCGGCGCCGACTTCGTCTCCTGGTTCGACGGACACCCGGACGTCTCCCGTGAATGGCCGCTGGAAGCCACCGAGATCGCTGTTCTCGGCAACGGCAACGTGGCCCTGGACGTGGCCCGCGTACTCTCCAAGCACGCTGATGACCTGCTGGTCACCGAAATCCCGGACAACGTTTACGCCGGCCTCAAGAGCTCGCCGGTCACGGACGTGCACGTCTTCGGCCGCCGCGGCCCGGCACAGGTGAAGTTCACCCCGTTGGAACTCCGCGAACTCTCGCACTCCAAGGACGTGGACATCATCCTCTACGCCGAGGACTTCGAATTCGACGAAGAGTCCGACCGCCAGGTCCAGACGAACAACCAGATCAAGACCATGGTTGGCACGCTCACCAACTGGATCGCCGAGCAGCCTGAGGACCTCTCCGAGCTCAAGGCTTCCCGTCGCCTGCACCTGCACTTCCTGCACAGCCCGGTGGAGATCGTGGACTCCGCCGAAACCCCGGGCAAGGTTGCGGGCATCAAGTTCGAGCGCACCGAACTGGACGGCACGGGCAACGCCCGCGGTACCGGCGAGTTCATCGACTACCCGGTCCAGGCCGTGTACCGCGCCATCGGCTACTTCGGTTCGGCCCTGCCGGACGTCGAGTTCGACCACAAGAAGGGCGTCGTCACCAACGACGGCGGTCGCGTCCTGGACGCCGACGGCCAGCACGTGCCGGGCCTCTACGCAACGGGCTGGATCAAGCGTGGTCCGGTTGGCCTCATCGGTCACACCAAGGGCGATGCCCTGGAAACCGTCACCTACCTCCTTGAAGACCGCGAAAACCTGCCGCTGGCCGAGGTTCCCGCAGCTGACGCAGTGGTGGAACTCCTTGACGCCCGCGGCGTGAAGTTCACCAGCTGGGAAGGGTGGCTGGCCCTGGACGCCCACGAACTCGCCCTCGGCGCAGCAGCCACCGAAGCCGGTACTTCCCACGGTGTTGAGGTCAAGCGCGAGCGCATCAAGGTGGTGCCGCGCGAGGACATGGTCAACATCTCCCGTGATGGCGTAGCCGCACAGGTCTAAAACTACGAGGGGGTCACCCCATCTAGCTGCTCCCCGGAAGTTGAGCTGAGAAATCAGTTCTGCCTTTCGGGGAGTAGCTATATCTGGAGCTAGTTCGTTATCCGAAGAGTTGTTCGTAGAGGCCGCCCAAGTATGTGTTCCCTACACCTACCAAACCGTTCAGCATCAATCGACGACCCAGCTTGGACCAACTAGGGTGGGTCTTTTTTGCATGGATCAGTGTCGGTTGCCAGGACCAGAGCTGCCACATCATGCAGCACGCAGATCGCAATGCGCGAAACGGCTTTTGCTCTTTCGTGACGCGGAAATCCAGATATTTCTTCGAATTCGGGATTATTGACACTCCAGAAAATGATTAACTGGTGCAATGATCAGAAAGATGTAAACATTCCCTCACGACGGCGACATCGTAGTCGCCGCTTTCTCAGGGGGAGCAATGAAGGTTGGAAATCTAAAATCCGCTGCTGTCATGGCAATGATGGTTGTGATTCCGCTAGGAATTCCCGCCGCGGCACATGGTGCCTCGGACATCTACTACGCATTGCAGAAACCAATTGCGCAAGGGCAGCACGCAGAGAGCGGATACGGTGGAACGAATGTCGGCGGTGAGGGATTCATGAATTCCACTTTTGGCGGCAAGTTGTACGTCCGAACTCGCGGGGATAACAGCGGTTATGTCTATGGAGGTATTGACGTACCCAATCATGCCCGTACCCGTTTTACGCACTTGCCTGCCGCTTTGACGCACGGCGACTGCTGGTGGGGCTACGGGCTTCAAATTCAAGGGACAACAGGGGTTGATTGTGCCAGGTCACGACAATAAGCCGTATTGCATTTGAGACCTGGCTTTCCTTCCCTCTTCCTTCAGGAGTAGCAAATGACTTTTTCATCAAAGCACTTACGCTCGACCGCCGCTGCCACACTCGCGATCTCCAGCGTAGCGTTGGCCATCTTCGCGTCCCCGGCCCTCGCCACTAAAGAGGGTTCGCTGGATCCGGACGTTTTGGTCCCTGCGTTAGGCCAAGAGCAGCGGGCAATGGACCTGCCCCCTTCAGCTGTAACCGCAAGCCATGCCTTGTCTGACCTGGCGAGAGATTCCATGCGCCTGCTAAAGAAGACAGATAGCGCGTCCTACTATGCGGCTGTGAGCTCTGATCGGTCAGAAGTCTGCATGGTCGTATCCCTCGAGGCGCCGGCAGGAAACATCGGAACGGCTTGCATGACACGGGCCCACTTCAATGAGAGTGGTCTTTCACTCCATCTCTGGGGCGATCAGTCAGCCGCTAACGCGAAGGGAGTTACCGCCTATCTGGTGCCCGCTGATGTCGAACTGGAAGCCAACCCGACATCGAAGTCCCTGCGGGCAGATTCGGTTAAGAGTAATCGGGCAAGCGGACTGCTCCTGGTTGAAGGCCTCGAAGACTTGCCTCACACGGTCGAACTGCCGCGAAGCACATCGAAGCGTGCGTTCGTTCTTAACCGGTTGGACTAGGCAACGTGCCCAGCACCAGTGTTGTTCGAACGCTCGGGTCGATGATGGTTACAGTTGCTTGGATACTTGCCCTTGGTTTCCTTTTGATCCAAACTCGAAACGCCCATGACGGGATTATTACAGATTTTCCAGGCAACCCTATTCAAGCCATCGTTCCGAGGGTCGCGTGGGAATACCATCTCGCAACAGTGATTCTCAGTGCAGTCACAATGGGGGTTTTCCGCAACCGTTTCTCGCCTCAGAAATCGAATGGCTCGGTGGCCCCACTTTGGGGAGCAACCATCACATTGGGCATGACGATGATTATCGCCATCATTATTGGTCAACCAGAAACGGAGCTGGGCCAGCGCACTAATTCAATTTTCTTGCAGTGGCTGGTAGAGGGGGCGTTTTCACTTGCATCTGCAACAGTTCTCGGTATTCTCATTTTTTGGAGCATCGCAATTTCGAGGAACCGGTTTCTGGCCTCAGGAGACCCGAGCGATGAAGAGAATCATGATTCCATAACCTGAGACAAAGGGGTGGGCTGACTCAAGAGGAGCTTACTGTGGTGATTCCTGGTGCAGGAATCACCACAGTAAGCTCCTCTGCTTCCGTTCCGTGCACCCGCGGTACCCTGAACCATGGACGTAGTGGTCATCGAAACTCCCCAGTTGGGGGACCGCAGCTACCTGGTGCATGACGGCACTGTGGCGGTGGTGATAGACCCCCAACGGGACATTGACCGGGTTGAAAAGGCTGCCCGTGAAGCCGGCGTGCGGATCACGCATGTGGCCGAAACGCACCTGCACAATGACTACGTCACTGGTGGTTTGGTTCTGGCGGAGAAGCACGGTGCCGCGTACTTGGTGAACGCGGCCGATGAGGTTTCGTTTGTGAGGGTTCCCGTCACTGACGGCCAGGTCCTCCACGTTGGCCGCCTTCGTGTCTCGGTGGTGGCAACCCCGGGTCACACGCACACGCACCTCTCCTACGTGGTCCGGGATGACACGCACGACGGCGGCCCTGAGGCTGTGTTTTCCGGCGGCAGCTTGCTCTACGGTTCCGTCGGACGGACGGACCTGGTATCGCCGCACGACACCGCAAAGCTGGCCCACGACCAATACTCGTCGGTCCGCCGATTGGTGGACTCGGCGCATCCTGACGCTGCGCTCTACCCGACCCACGGCTTCGGATCGTTCTGCTCCATCGGCCCCGCGAGCCACCAGGAATCATCGACGATCGGCGAGCAAGCAGAGTCCAACCACGCCCTGACGGATTCCAACGAGGACCACTTCGTTGCGCAGCTTCTGGAGAACATCACGGCCTATCCCGCGTATTACGCCCACATGAGCCCACTCAATGCGGCCGGCGTTGGCCCTGCGGACTTGGACGTGCCGGACTCCGTTGATCCGGAGGAACTTGACCGGCGTCTCACAGCTGGGGAGTGGGTGGTGGATCTGCGGCATCGCGTCGCGTTCGCGGACAGCCACCTGCACGGAAGCGTGAGTTTCGAGTACGGGAAGGGCGACAATTTCACCAGCTACCTGGGCTGGGTCATCCCGTGGAACCAACCGCTCACGTTGCTGGGCCCACACGGCGAGGTGCATAAGGCGATCCGCGACTTGGCGAGGATCGGCATCGACAACCCGGATGCCGCCGTCGGGCCTCAACCTGGTGAGTGGGCACCGGAGTCTCCACGTGCGAGCTACCCGCATGGGGACTGGACAGCTCTCCTCAAGGGCCGGGAGCCGGAGGACATGGTGTTGGACGTCCGGCGTCCTGGCGAGTTCAAGACTTCCCATATCAAGGGTGCGCTGAACGTGCCCGTCTACGAGCTCCTCGCAAGGATCAGTGAGCTGCCGGATGACAGAATTTGGGTGCACTGCGCCACGGGCTACAGGGCGAGTGTTGCCGCCAGCTTGCTGGACCGGGCCGGGCGGGATGTGGTGCTCATCAATGCCAGGTTCAAGGATGCCGCCGGGGCCGGCATCGAAACAACCTAGTTACCGCGGGCCCTGGTCCGAACAGTAGTCCAGGTTCCGGTACACGCTGCGCACGGCGGCGTCGGGATCGTGGGCTTCGAGGGCATCCACCAATTCGTCGTGCCCTTCGCGGGGGATGCCGTTGAAGCCGCCCTTGCGCTGCTGCCTGAGGAGGTCGTTGTGGAACACGCCACCGAACGAAACGTACAACTGGTGCAGCAGGGGATTCCCTGACGCCAAGGCAACGCGCTCGTGGAATTCCCAGTCGGCGCTGGCCCACGTGGGATAGTCCTCGGCCTGCCAAGCATCGTGGCGTAGCGCCAGGAGACGTCGCATTTCGGCCAGGTCTTCGGCGGTGGCGTGCTTGGTGGCCAGGCGGGCAGCCTGGGTGTCCAGGCCGAGCCGGACTTCAACGATATGTTCCTGGGTGTGCTCCAGGTACATGCGCTGGGCCGCGCCGGACATCTCACTGTTGGCCCGCACATACGTGCCGTCGCCGCGTCGTACCTCAAGCATTCCGGAGTGGGCCAGTGCCTTGATGGCTTCGCGCAGGGTTCCCCGCGAAACGCCCAGCGTGGACATGAGTTCGGGCTCCGCGGGGATGCGCTCCTGAAGTGGCCATTCGCCGGACTTGATCATGTCCCGGAGCTTGGAAGTGACCTCCTCGGCCAGGGCCGGGCGATGCGATGGAGTCAGGGTCATGCAGTCCTCGGTCCGGTCTTGGTGGCAGTGCGCTTGCTGGTGAGCAGGTGGCAGGTGACCATGAGCGCCACGGCCACGATGGACAGCAGGCTCAGGGGCAGTACCCAGCCGCCGGTGGCGCTGTGGAGCAGTCCCATGCCAAAGGGGCCAATGGCCGCAATCAAGTATCCCAGCGATTGGGCGATGGTGGAGAGCGCGGTGGTTTCCGCCGTCGACCGTCCGCTGCGGCTGATGATCACCAAAACCAGCGGGAAGATGCCCAAGCCGAATCCGAACAAGACGGCCGGGACAACCGCCAGCGACGTCGGCAGCCAGACCATGGCGGCGATGGCCAGCAACGTGGAGCTGCTGGCGAGGTACAGGGCGGGGCGGAGCATGCCGGGCCGGGAGCCGAACGCAAGGAGGATCATGCCGGCAGCTACGGAGACCAGCTGCATGACACCGAACTGCAGGCCGCTCTCTGAAGCGCTGAGGCCCTGGGAGGTCAGGATGTAGGCGAACCAGCTCATCACGGCGTAGGCAAGGAAGGCCTGGAACGTAAAGATCGCTGTAATCAGGATGCCCAGCCGGGTGCGGAGCAACGGCCACATGGACACGCGGGGCCGATCAGTCTTGGTGGCGCTCCGGTGCGTGTGCAGGACGATCGGCAGGAAGCCGAGGAGGGCTGCGACACCCAGCAGGCCCCAGGCGGCCAGGCCCATGGACGGTGAGCCGAGTTCCTGCGCCAACGGAACGCTGACGACTGCGGCGAAGGTGGCGCCGCCGGACATGGTGAAGGTGTAAAGGCCGGTCATCATGGAGGTGCGCTCGGAGTAGTGCTCGCGGATGAAGGACGGCATGGCCACATTGCACACCGCCAGTCCGGACATCGCCAGGACCGTACCGCCGAGGAGGGCGCCCGTCACTGGAACACCGCGTACCAACAAGCCGCCGGCCAGCAGCGCCAGGGCTATGGCAATGGCTTTCTCGACACCCACGCGACGGGTCAACCACGACGTTCCCATGCCTGCGACAGCAAAGCACAGCAGGGGGATGGACGGCAGGATGGACGCGACCAGGGCGCCGTAGCCCAGCACCTGCTGCAGCTCATGGAACAGCGCTGCGGCGCTGGTGATGCCCGCCCGCAGGTTCAGGCCGATAAGGACCACGGCAATAATGCCGACGACGGCGACGACGCGGGTCTTCGGGACGGCTGCGTTGACCGAAAGGGCAGGAGCAGCCTGGGCGGTGGGAATCGTAGGGATGTTTCCGGTGCTGGGGGTAAGAGGAGTCGTCGCGGCCATATCTAAAGGTTAGACGTTTGATGTCTAATGTCTAGAGTTATGTGGCGAACCTCTCCGGCTGTGCGCGGACGGGGATCCTTAGCGGGGGTTGCGTGAACCCAGTCGCTGCACCGCCAACGCCAGCCAGAGCTGCACCCGGTCCTGCGTCTGCGAAGGGTCGTAGCCCGTCAGTTCGGTGATCTGCGCCAGACGGTATCGCACGGTATTCCGGTGCAACGTCAGGGCTTCGGCGACGGCGGCAACAGACCCGTTGTGGTTCAAGTAGCTTTCCAGGGTGGCCACCAACTCGGCCCCATGAGCGGCGTCGAACTTCCGGAGAGGCGTCAGCGACTCGCTGGCCATATCGGCCAGGGGAACGTCCTCGCTGGCGAGGAGCAGGGACGTCAGGCTGAGGCGCTCCGGCTCGTTAACCGGCAAGCCGTGCGCCACGGCGTCGCGCGCTTCAAAGTAGCTCCAGCGCAGGCCGTTGGGCTTCGTGTAGGCGCCGCCTATTCCGATCACGGCGTGGATACCGGCCTCCTGCAGGTGGTCGCTGAGGCTCTTGGCCAAGGCGGTAGCGGAACTGCCGTCATCGCTGATGACGGTGACAAGGTCCTTCCCGACGACGGCGCTGACGCCGGCTTCCAGCGCCTGGGGCAGCGAAATGCTGACCAGTTGCTTGTGGTGTGCCGCGGATTCGGCAACGAGTACTACGTTCTTACGCGTGCTGTTGATGCCGACGCCGGCCAAGCGGCGGGCGGCCTCGATGGTTTCCAGGGTGCCGTGGATGACGTCGTCCAGCACTTGCCCGGCCATGGCACGCTGGGACTGGCGCTGCTTGACCATGTTGTTGAGTTCCACGCTGATGAGGTTCTGCGCGTAGCTGACGATTCCGGAGTCGACGAAAGGCTGCCGCAACCACAAGGTGCAGGCGTCCCTGCGGCCGGTGGGAATCGGATACGAAGCCCAGCCATCCGCCGTCGGCGCGGGCTTGCCGGCCACGCTGTTGTAGAGCTGAGCGCTGAACTGGGTGAGCACAACATCGGTGCGGAGCATGCTGCCCAACTGCTTGAGGAGTTCGTTGAGGCCACCGCCGGTGAGCAGGGAGCGGGCAAGGATCTGGTGCCCGGCCAGAAGCCGTTCCAGGTTGGAGTAGTGGTCCGCTGAGTGGGACTCGGCCACGAGCTTGCCGATGGCGATGAAGGGGATCTCGTAAGGGACCTCCACCAAGGGCAGGCCCCAGCGGTTGGCCTCAGCGACCAGGGCATCGGGAACCGACTCGTGGGTCAGGCCAATGCCGAAACCGATCCCCACGGCTCCCGCGCGCTGGGCTTGACGGACGAAGCGCCGCTGATCCGCCGCACTCTTGAGGCGCAGGCCCGTGGTGAGGACCAATTCGCCGCCGCTCAGGAAGCGTTGGGGGTCCTCCAGCTCCGTCACCGCGACCCAGCTGATGTCTTGGTTCAGCGTGGTTTCGGCAAGTCCTGCCTGGCGGAGTTTCAGGGAGGGGACAGCGACGAGTGAAGCGAGGGACATTGCCATGGTTAAAGCGTAACCCTGCACTGGTCAAGCGCACTAAGTGGGGGGTTGTTGTGTGTGCAGCTGGCTATTCCTTGGACCCCCTCCCTGGCATAGGCTCTGATCAGCTAAACCCATGCCCAGACTCCGAAAGAGGGTTGCACACCGTGGTTCAAACCTTGCAGAACTTCATCAACGGCGAATTCGTTACGCCGGTAGGTACGGGTCTCCTTGACATCGTGAACCCCACCAATGGGGAGATCGTTGCCAAGTCGCCGATTTCGGTGCAGGCCGACGTCGACGCCGCCATGACCGCTGCCAGCGACGCCTTCAAGACGTGGAAGCACGTCACGCCGGGCCAACGCCAGCTCATGTTGCTCAAGCTTGCCGACGCCGTGGAGGCCAACAGCGACGAACTCGTTGACGCCCAGCACCGCAACACCGGACAGGTACGCTCCCTGATCGCTTCCGAGGAAGTTGCCGCCGGCGCCGACCAGCTCCGCTTCTTCGCCGGTGCTGCACGCATCATGGAAGGCAAGTCTGCCGGGGAATACTTCGAGGGCCACACCTCCTACGTACGTCGCGAACCGATCGGCGTCGTAGCCCAGGTTGCGCCGTGGAACTACCCGTTCCTCATGGCCATCTGGAAGATCGGCCCCGCCCTGGCTGCCGGCAACACCGTTGTCCTCAAGCCGTCGGACACCACCCCGGAATCCACCCTGGTCCTGGCACGCCTCGCCGGCGAGATCTTCCCGGCCGGTGTCCTGAACGTTGTCCTCGGCACCGGTGAGACCGGCGCCATGATGGTTGACCACAAGGTCCCGGGGCTGGTCTCCATCACCGGTTCCGTCCGCGCGGGCATCGCAGTCGCCAGCGGGGCAGCCAAGGGCCTCAAGCGTGCACACCTGGAACTTGGCGGCAAGGCTCCGGCCATTGTCTTCAAGGACGCCGACATCAAGAAGAGCGCCGCGGCCATCGCCGAGTTCGCCTTCTTCAACGCCGGCCAGGACTGCACCGCCATCACCCGCGTGTTGGTGGAGGACTCCGTTCACGACGACGTCGTGGCAGCCATGGTGGAACACACCAAGACCCTGCACACCGGTTCGCAGAACGACGAAGACAACTACTTCGGCCCGCTCAACAACGTGAACCACTTCAACGCCGTCACCTCGGTAGTGGAGCACCTCCCGGCCAACTGCAAGATCGAAACCGGTGGCCACCGCGCAGGTGAGAAGGGCTTCTTCTTCGAGCCCACCATCATCTCCGGGGCCAAGCAGACCGACGACATCGTGCAGAAGGAAACCTTCGGTCCGGTCATTACCGTGCAGAAGTTCAGCACTGAAGCCGAAGCACTCGACCTGGCCAACGACGTCGAGTACGCCCTGGCGTCCAGCGTCTGGACCACTGACCACGGCACGGCCATGCGCATGAGCCGCGACCTGGACTTCGGTGCGGTCTGGATCAACACCCACATCCTGCTGACGGCAGAGATGCCGCATGGCGGCTTCAAGCAGTCCGGCTACGGCAAGGACCTCTCCATGTACGGCGTGGAAGACTACACGCGCATCAAGCACGTGATGAGTGCACTCGACGCGTAGCGCTTCGCCCCACCCGTACGAATTTCCCAGAAAGGCAACCACCCCATGACTACCACCGCGAACGAACTCTCTTACCGCATCGAGCAGAAGCGCAACATCAACGGCGCCTTCCCCGGCCCCAAGTCGCAGGCCCTGGCTGAGCGCCGCTCCGCCGTCGTTGCTGCCGGCGTCGCCTCGGGTGTCCCCGTCTACGTTGAAGACGCCGACGGCGGCATCATCCGCGACGTTGATGGCAACTCCTTCATCGACCTCGGCTCCGGCATCGCCGTGACCAGCGTCGGCGCTTCCGACCCCGCCGTCGTCGCCGCCGTCCAGGAAGCAGCTGCGCACTTCACGCACACCTGCTTCATGGTCACCCCGTACGAGGGCTACGTTGCAGTTGCCGAGCAGCTGAACCGCCTCACCCCGGGCGACCACGCCAAGCGCACCGTGCTGTTCAACTCCGGTGCTGAAGCCGTTGAGAACGCTGTCAAGGTTGCACGCCTGGCCACCGGCCGCGACGCCGTCGTAGCTTTCGACCACGCCTACCACGGCCGCACCAACCTGACCATGGCACTCACCGCCAAGGCCATGCCGTACAAGACCAACTTCGGCCCGTTCGCGCCCGAGGTCTACCGCATGCCCATGAGCTACCCGTTCCGCGAAGAGAACCCGGAGATCACCGGTGCCGAGGCCGCCAAGCGCGCCATCACCATGATCGAGAAGCAGATCGGTGGCGACCAGGTTGCCGCCATCATCATCGAACCCATCCAGGGCGAGGGCGGCTTCATCGTTCCGGCCGAAGGTTTCCTCCCGGCACTGTCCGCTTGGGCCAAGGAAAAGGGCATCGTCTTCATCGCTGACGAGGTCCAGTCCGGCTTCTGCCGTACGGGCGAATGGTTCGCCGTTGACCACGAAGGTGTTGTCCCGGACATCATCACCATGGCCAAGGGCATCGCCGGCGGCCTCCCGCTGTCCGCGATCACCGGCCGCGCCGACCTGCTCGACGCCGTTCACCCGGGCGGCCTCGGCGGCACCTACGGTGGTAACCCGGTCGCTTGCGCAGCGGCACTGGCAGCCATCGACACCATGGAGCAGCACGACCTCAACGGCCGCGCCCGCCACATCGAAGAGCTCGCCCTGGGCAAGCTCCGCGAACTGGCTGAAGAAGTTTCCGTGGTTGGCGACATCCGTGGCCGCGGCGCCATGCTGGCTATCGAACTCGTTCAGTCCGGCTCCAAGGAACCGAACGCTGAACTGACCAAGGCTGTTGCCGCCGCTTGCCTCCAGGAAGGCGTCATCATCCTGACCTGCGGCACCTACGGCAACGTGATCCGCCTGCTCCCGCCGCTGGTCATCAGCGACGAACTGCTGATCGACGGCCTCGAGGTCCTCGCCGCAGCCATCAAGGCACACGCGTAACTCACACCGTTTCAAGCAGCAACGCGGGGTCACTTACAGCCCATGTTTACCACTCGGATGGGCCGTAAGTGACCCCGCGTTGCTTTCCGCTAGCTGCCCAGCGTCAGGTTCTTCTGGTGGCCATGACCGTCAAGCTGGACCTCAATGACCACCGGGTTGGCGCTGACCAAGACCACACCGGGCCCGGAATCCACCAGCGTGCTCCAGTCGGACCCGGCGAGCGTGATCCTCACAGCAGCCTGCGTTCGGGACGGATCCGCCACGGCCAAGGTGAGCTTGTCCCCGGTCTGGTGTGCGGACACGGTGCACGGCCCGGACGCTGTGTACCCGCCGGCTGAACCTGCCGCGAAGAAGTTGGCCATGACCAACTTGTCCTTGCCAACCTCCACCATCTGGACTTCGGCAGAGTTGGCCAGGACCTTCACATCGGGGTTGGCGGACTGGGAGAACGTGGTGGAGTGGCCGGCAGCGGGCAAGACCATATAGGCGTAGCCGGATGCCGCCGGGTCACTACCGTGCCGATGCGTAATGGTGACGTAGTCCCGGGTGACCGGATCGGTGGTGCCGCCAGTGTCCGCCCCTGAATTCACGTCGAACCAGCTGCCCGTCCGGCGAACCACCGCAACTTCAGCAGACCCGGAAACGCCAGGCGCATCGAGGAAGACGTAGCCTCCGTGCCCTTCAACGTGCGCGGACCGCTTCAAGACCACGGGTGTGTCGCCCGGCGCCATACGACGATTCCGGGAGTCGGTCCGCACCGACGGTACGGACCCAACCGCGAACGACCTGTTCTCTATGGTGGTCTGTACCGCAGCGCCGCCCGTACCGGTGATTCCCGCTCCGAGGCAGACCACAGCATCGTCCAGGAAGAACCATGACTTCCGACCGGACAGGGTTTTGTTGTGGTTGAGGTGGTCCATGCCGATGACGCCCCAGCGACCGTCCACGGTGAGTCCACCGGCGAACGCCTGGAAGGCACGGGGGATGCCGGTCCCTGCCCCGCCAGCGCCGCTCGCCCTTACTTGATCGTTGACGGTGGTGCCGGGAAGGGCGTAGGGGTCAACTGTCGGCCAGAAGTCAGCGCTGAACTGGGAAGGATCCTGCCGTGTGTACAGGAAGGTCATCCCGTCGCCCTGGTACCAGCCGAGGTTGTTCTCACTGTTGCCCCACTCGTAACGGCCGATGCGCTTGGAGGAGAGGTTCACGGTGCAGCCCCAGTCCGGGCGGTGATGGACCAAACGGTCTTGGTCGGCAAACATACGGCTGTAGACGGGTGCCGGCACAGCGACCACGGAGGTATCTGACAGGACGCCGAGCGAGAGCAAGGACTTTGCCAGGCTCTGCGTTGGATGCCCCACGAGTTTCTGGTCCGCGCAGCGTTCCAACCAGCCCTTGGCCAAGGCCAGGAACCGTGAACGGTAGGGTTCATCGCAACCCGGTGCCAGCAGCAGGACAGCGGAGATCAGTCCAAAACCGCTGACGTAATCGGGTTCGCGTTGGCGGGAGACTGCACGGCCACGGATGGTGTCCATGATCCGTCCGTCCCAGACGAACGGGGCATAGGTCTCCTCCACGGCGTCGAGGAGCACGGAGCGCTTGGGGTCGTTCACCGCCCAGGTGCTTCCGCCCAGCATCGCGATGATCTCGGCGATGCCGGCCAGGGCCACCACGCCGTAAGTGCCCGCGTAGGGCAGGTAAGAGTGTTGGACATAGGAACCATCGGCGTAAAAGCCGTCGCCGCTAGTGACGTAGGTAAAGACACTGTTGATCCCGCCGCGGACGGTGTCGCTCAAAGCGTCCCTGCCCAGGGCGATCTCGTCCGGCTTGTTGTCCAGGATGCCCCGCATGCAGCAGGCCAGCGACTTGTCCACGCGGTTGGCGCCGGTCTCCGCCAGGGATGTGGCACGGCCGCGCCAATTCGGGTTGGGAGCAAACCAACGCACGGCTGCCAACAGGGATGTCCGCAGGGCTTCGGGAACTTCGGCATGAAGCAGGGTGAGGATGTCCACGGTCTTCCGGGGAACGCCGATCTCCCAGAACCACCAGTTGCCTGCTGCCTTGGTGGACGGTTTGTACGCCGTGTCATTGAGGAGCTGCAGGCCCGCCACAATGTCGGCGGCCAGTTCCGGGTTTCCTGCATAAGGATTGCCGGGGACTGCATACCCCAAGGCCATGTCGTACAGGCGGTTGAAGTGCAGGCCCATATTGCCTGTAGCAGCAGTGGACTGTCCGATGCCCGTCAAAGGTATATCGCTCCACAGGGAGGTCCGCGCCGGGGCCTTGTCCAAGGAAGTCCACCATTTCCCGGTGGTCTCGCCCATGCCTTCAAGTTGCGCTGCGAGCTCGGGGATGTCTGCGGCGCTCCGGCCTCCGGTGAGGACCAACCGGCGTCGATCGATCAGTTCCTGAAGCCCCGAAGCGGCAAACGAAGGCCCGGCCTGGGAAAGCAGGGCACCCGCGAGGGCTGCTGCACCTCCTGCGCGGAATAGGGTCCTGCGGCTCATTGTGGGTCCATTGAAGTTCAAAACTGCTCCGTTCAAAACTGTTCCAGGCGTGATGGGGTGGACATTGCGGTGAAAGTTTCCGCAACTTTATGTCCGGTTCCCGGCCACCTCAACAGAAATGAACAAAACTGCTCAGGCCTTGTTGGGAGGCGAAACCGAGTCCCGGATGACTATGTGGGTGCCGACCGTGAGGGTGCTGTCAGAGGAGGCGCCGGCGTCGTGCGGTGACTGGGACAGGGCCAACCGCACGGCTTCACGACCCAGTTCTTCCAGCGGAACGCGGACCGTGGTGAGGCGCGGTCGAAGCTCGCTTGCCACCGGAACGTCGTCGTAGCCAACCACTGAGACATCCTGGGGAACCCGGATTCCGCGTTCCTCGAGCGCCTCCAGGATGCCGGCGGCCACGAGGTCGTTGGCACCGAAGACCGCAGTGAAGTCGATCTCCTGGTCCAGCAGCTCGCGCATGCGGCTGTATCCGAAACCACGGCCAAATGCGCCCTCGTGGACCAGCGAAGGATCCCGCTCAATGCCGCGGGCATCCAGGGCGCGGTAGAAGCCGGCAAGCCGGGAGGCCGTCGTCGAGAAATCGCGGGGGCCGCCAACGTAAAGGATCCTGCGGTGTCCCTGGGAGATCAGGTAGTCGGTGATCGCGAAGGCACCACCTTCGTTGTCGTAGGTGACCATTTTGGTAGGAACACCGGCTCCCAACGAAGGGCGTCCGCAGAGAACCAGGGATGATCCGGCCGCAGCCAGTGCACGGGCACGGTCGGCCATTTGCTTCCTGTATCTGGGGTCGTCCGAGGCCCCACCCACCAGGATCACGGCATCGGTACGTTGCTCGCGCATGAGGTCCACCAGTGCGAGTTCGCGTTCCTTGTCTCCGTGGGTCGCGGTGATAAGGCACATGCGTCCCTCTGCGCTCGCCTGCCTCTCAACTCCGCGGGCGATGTAGGCGAAGAAGGGATCGGCGACGTCGTTGATGATGATTCCGACGGTGCGCGTCGTGGCACCGGCGAGGGCACGGGCATGCGCATTGGCCACGTAGCCAAGATCAGCCACGGACCGGAAGATGCGCTCGCGCGTGGCTTTTGCCACCGGGTAGTTGCCGCTCAAGGCCCTCGAAACGGTGGCCACCGACACGCCTGCCGCCTGCGCAACGTCGGCAATGGTGGCGCCGCTGCCGCCGCGGGCGTGGATCGGATCTGTGGGGGAGCTTTTCTCAGTCACTAAGCGATTCTCGCAAGATCCGCGGCCAATACCGGATAAGCCAAGGGCAAGCCCTCGCTCAATCGGCGGATTTCCATCACGGCGTGGCTGCCCAAACGGTGGATTTCGTTGCCCATCGCCCCCGCAATGTGGGGTGTCAGCACCACATTGGGCAGTGTGTGCAGCACGGAGCTGGCTGGGAGCGGCTCTGGATCTGTGACGTCAAGATACGCGTCCAGCCGTCCGGAAACCAGCTCGGCGGTCAGGGCGGTGGCATCGATGAGGGCGCCGCGGGCCGTATTGATGACCAGCGTTCCGTCCTTCATGAGGGCAAGTTGCTGCGCGCCGATGATGCCCCGCGTTTCCGCGATGTCCGGAGCGTGGACGCTCACAACATCGGACATCGCGCACAACTGGTCCAGTCCGACGGTTTCAACGCCAAGTTCCGAGGCGTCGACGACGGTGAGGTAAGGATCGTAGACCAGCACCCGGGCATCGAGGTTCTTGAGCAGCCCGATCACCAGGCGGCCGACGCGGGAGGCCCCCACGAGTCCGATGGTCACGCCGTTGGTTCCAATGGTGGGGAAACCGGACGCGTTGCGCGAGGCCCCTGTGATGCGCAATTGTTCGCTGAACCTGCGGGCGCGCTTGAGGCCCATGACGATCGCGGCAAACGTAAACTCCGCCACTGGCACGGCGTTGGCGGCAGCAGATGATGACACCTCTATCCCGCGCTCGTAAACCGCGGGGGACAGGAACGTCTTGACGGTGCCCGCCGCATGGACGATGCACCGCAACCTGGGCAGCTGGTCCACCACGAAGGCGTCAATGGTGGGTGCACCCCACCCTGTGATGAGCAGTTCCGCATCTGCCAGCAGCTCCAAAGCTCCCGGCGCGGAAAAGTCCGCAATGGGCTCGGAGTCCACCAGGGTGACCATTCCGTGGAGTCGCGCCAGGTCCTCGGGGCTGAACAGGGTGCGCAGGGTGTTGCGGCCCATCACGAACGCAGCCTTGATGGTGCCGGCTTGGTGGAGGTTGGTGGTCACTGCGGTTCCGTCCGGTTCGTCGATGGAAAACTATAGAAAGCGCTTGCTATTTCCAGTCACCCTAGGCGGGTAGTTGAAATCCTGTCAATCCCGCAGAATCAACGTTTGTATGGTTTTGTGCATGTTATTGACATCACACCGTGCAACTGGGTAGCTTCTTCTCCATAGTAAACGCTTACTATTTCTAGCCACTGAGCGCTCCCCAGGCGCCGGGCCACTCCACATCCGTCCTTGCGGCGCAGACAGAGGAAATACATGAGCAGCAACAGCCAGACACTCACGCCCCACGTGACGCCCGACGTCGGTGGGCCGGCTGCGGTGGCGGAAGGTCGCCGTCGGGGTCGACCACCAAAGGAAGCGGCCCCAGGGCAGGCCCGCAAGAAGAGCCTCATGGCCAGGATCCGACGCGACAAAGTGATGTTGCTGCTGATCGCCCCGGGCTTCTTGTACTTCGTGGTGTTCCACTACGTCCCGCTTGCCGGCAACATCATCGCGTTCCTGGACTACAAGCCGTATCTCGGCTTCATGGACAGCGTCTGGGTGGGGTTGGATAACTTCGCGGCCATGTTCCAGGACGGTGCATTCTGGGAAGCCCTCCGCAACACACTGGTGATCACGGGCCTCCAGCTGGCCCTCTTCTTCCCTGTTCCCATCTGCCTGGCCCTGCTGCTCAACAGCATCGTCTCCAACAAGATCCGGAAGTTCGTGCAGAGCGTTGTCTACCTGCCGCACTTCATCGGTTGGGTCATCATCGTGGCGGTCTTCTCCGAGGTCCTCGGCGCTACCGGGGCCGTTCCGCACCTGCTGGAAAACCTGGGCCTGCCGCGCTTTGATGCCATGACCACGCCGGAGTTCTTCCCCTTCCTGGTCACCATCCAGTCCATCTGGAAAGACGCTGGCTGGGGAACCATCATCTTCCTGGCCGCCCTCATGAACGTGGACCAGGAGCTCTACGAAGCCGCCGCCGTGGATGGGGCAAACGCCCGTCACCGGCTCTGGCACATCACGCTCCCGGGGATCATGCCGGTGATCGTCCTGCTGCTCATCCTCAACCTCGGCAGCATCCTGTCCGTCGGGTTCGAACAGATCGTCCTGCAGCGCGACAACGTGGGACCCGGTGCAGGCGAAGTGTTGGATACCTACGTCTACTTCCATGGCATTCAGGACGGGCAGTGGGGACCGGCCGCCGCCGTCGGACTCGTCAAGGGGATCGTCGGACTGATCCTGGTGCTCGGCGCCAACAAGCTCGCGCATTTCTTTGGACAGGAAGGTGTCTATTCCAATGGCAAATCCAAGTAGCACGCTGGTGGCCGGCCTGGGCCGCCGCCCGAAAAACAGGCCGAAAACAAAGGACACCCGGCCCGTCTGGATGGAAAAGCCCAAGCCGGCCGTGCAAGTCTCCAAGGCCATCGCGCTGGTGGTCATTTGCTTCCTGGCCCTGTACCCCCTGCTTGCGGTCCTCGCCACGAGCCTGTCCAGCCAAAGCGAGATCGCCAACAACAACGGCCTGGTGCTCTTCCCCAAGGAGCCCACTTTCGCCGCGTACCAGACCATCTTCGCCGGTGGCGTTGTCACTGATGCGCTGATCCGGTCCCTGGTGATCACCACCGTGGGCACGGCCCTGTCACTGGTGGTCACAGTCGCGATGGCGTACGGACTGACCCGCCGGGACCTCGTGGGCGGCCGCTTCTTCCTCATGACAGCCCTGTTCACCATGCTCTTCAGCCCGGGCATCATTCCCAGCTTCCTCATGGTCAAGGAACTCGGATTGCTGGACAGTTACGCGGCCTTGGTCCTGCCCACCTTGATGAGTGCCTTCAACTTGGTGGTGGTGAGGTCCTTCTTCATGAACCTGCCGCAGGAGCTCTTCGAGGCGGCGAAGATCGACGGCGCCGGCGACTTCCGCATCCTGGTCCAGATGGTGTTGCCACTCTCACGTGGTGTGTTGGCGGTCGTCGGGCTCTTCTACGCCGTGGGGTACTGGAACGCATTCTTCAACGCCATGCTCTACCTGAACGACGACAAGTGGCCGCTGTCCATGATCCTGCGCCAATACGTCCTGCTGGGCCAGCCCATGGGCGACTCCGCAGTAGCCGAGATCGCGGTGCCGTCGCAAGCGATCCAGATGGCCGTCGTCGTGATTTCGCTGATCCCCATCGTGATCGTGTTCCCGTTCCTTCAGCGGTACTTCACCAAAGGCGTCCTCACCGGCGCCATCAAAGGCTAGTCAAACCATATGTGAAAGGGCATCCCATGAAATCAATCCAGACTTCCGGCCCCAGCCGCCGGAACTTCCTTTCCGTCACGGGCATCGGCGCCCTGGCGTTGTTCAGCGGCGGGGCCTTGGTAGGCTGCGGCCAGCGCACCACCAGCGTCGCCTCGAATGCCAGCGAAGCGTTGCTCCCCACGCACATGCCCCTCAAGGCGGCTGCGGCGGACATCGCCGGCACGGCAGAAGGCGTGCCGGCGGCGTTCTACAAGTACCCCGCACCGTTCCGAAGCGTGGAGAGCCCACCGCTCAAGGGTGGCAAGGTCACCGCCATCACCAACCTGTTCGGCACGGCCCCCAACGCCCGGGCGGACAACCCCGCGTGGCAGGCCATCGAAGCACGCCTGGGCGGTCAGGTGGAGATCACCTCGGTGTCCTCGGATGACTACGCCACCAAGTTCAACACGATCATTGCCGGCGGCGAGCTGCCCGACCTCATGCTCAACGACGGCGCCGCCGTGCCCAACATCGTGGAGTTCCTCCAGGCCAAGTGCGCGGACCTGACGCCGTTGCTGGGCGGCGACAAGATCAAGGATTACCCCAACCTGGCCGCCATCCCGGAGGTGTTCTGGAAGCAAACAGTCCAGGCCGGCAAGCTCTACTCGCTGCCCATCCCGCGCAACCTGACCGGTGGCTCCGGCTTCGTGAACCAGACCCTGTTGGAGAACGTGGGCATCAAGTCCACCGAGGACATCAAGGACAAGGACGATTTCTACCGGGTGGCCAAGGAGCTCACCAACCCGTCCAAGAACCAGTGGGCGTTGGGCAGTACCAAGTTCGGCCTGACGATGCTGCACCACATGTTCCGGACGCCGAACGTCTGGAAGAACGACGGCGGCAAACTCACCAGGGCGTTCGAAACGGACGAATACATGGCCGCGATCGAGTTCGCAGCCAAGCTCTACAAAGACGGCCTCTACGTGCCGGGCTCCGAGGGCTGGACCAAGTCGCAGATGGTGAACTCCTTCATCTCCGGCAAGGTGGCCATGATCTACGACGGCCTCCCCGCTTACATTGGCCCCACCGGCTACGGCCGCAGCATCCCCGCCGCCAACAAGGCCAACAAGGCCGTGCCGTTCATCCCAGTAGGCCACGACGGCGGCAAGGCACAGACCTGGTTGGATAACATCACCTTCGCCACTGTCATGCTGAAGAAGGCCGACGAAGCCAAGCTCAAGGAAGTCCTGGCGGTTGCAAACTTCCTGGCGGCCCCGTTCGGCAGCGAAGAGTACCTGCTGCTCAACTACGGAGCGGAAGGAGCAGACTACACCCTGGATGCCAACGGCAATCCCGTGGTCACCGAGCGTGCTTTGCTGGACAACGCCGTGCCGTGGAAGTACCTCGCCGCGCCGCAGCAGGTTGTCTACGACCCCAGCAACAAGGACATTGTGGACGTCATGCACAACGCCTACTCAAAGCTCATTCCGCTGGGCGTCGAAGATCCGTGTGGCACGCTGTTCAGCCCCACGAACGCCAGCAAGGGCGCCAAGCTCGGACAGCCTGTGTCCGACGCCGCCACGGCAGTCATCGCCGGACGTGGCACCATGGACGCACTCAAGAGCGCCGTGGCGGACTGGAAGAAGAACGGCGGAGACACCATCCGCGGCGAATACGAATCGGCCTTGGCCAAGTAGCCAGTCCTCACAACCCCAGTTTGCCTGAACCCAAGGACCCAACACCGTGACACAGTCCCTGCCCAACTTGCCGTGGCTACCCGAAACCAACAAAGCCCAGTCCCCATTCACGGGCTGGACCCGCAGCCACTGGGAGGCCACGGCGGACCACTGGCTGGAACACATCCGCCAATATTCCAGCCCGTTGAAGGCGAGCCCACGCCTCCCTGGCCCGGTGACCCGCGACGGCGAGCGCCGGGAGGGCATGGAAACCATCGGGCGGAGCCTGTTGATGGCTGCGCCGCGGATTGCCGGTGCATGTGGCCAGGATCGGCTGGGTTTGGCGGCCTGGTACCGGGAGTCGCTGCTTGCCGGCACTGATCCGGGGGGAGAGGAACGCTGGCCGTTGGGGGTCACCTGCAAGTCTCCTTTGCTGGGGGTGACCAACTCGATCGTGGAAGCGGCGAACATCGCCTTCTCGCTCTACATTGCCCGAGAGTGGCTGTGGGAGCCCTTGTCGGCGGGGGAGAAGAAGCAGGTTGCGGATTGGTTGCGGCACCATGCCCGGCTCGAGGTGTGGGGCAACAACTGGCAGCTGTTCCCCGCAATGGCTGAGGGTTTCCTGCGTTCGGTGGGTGAGGACGTATCGGGCTGCATTGGGGCGCGGAACGTGGCACGGGTGGAGTCCTGGTATGTGGGTGATGGCTGGTACACGGATGGGCCGGAACACGCGATCGACTACTACAACGCGTGGGCCATTCACCCGTATCTGTGGGCTTGGTACAAGATGACCGGCCGGGAGGACACCCCTGAGGGCCGCCGTCACCTGGACCGTTTGCGTGAGTTCGTGGGCACGCAGAGCCTCATGTTCGCCAAGGATGGAGCGGTGCTGCACGTCGGGCGATCCCTGGCGTACCGCACGGCTGTCCTGGCTGCGCTGTGGTGTGCGGAAATCTGGGGCGTGAACCCGCTGACACCGGGCGCAACCCGACGTTTGGCATCCGGTGTGCTGGCGAACTTCACCGCCAAGGGCGTAGGGGTGGATGGGCCGCCGAACCTTGGTTGGTACGGCGAACACCTGGCATCCTGCCAGGCGTACAGCGGTTTCGGCTCGCCGTACTTGGCGGGCATCGGCTTCCTTGGCTTGGCCCTCCCGCCGGAGCACCGGGTGTGGCAGGACGTGGAAGAGCCGCAGCCCACGGACGGTCCGGCTCAGCTGCGGTCCTTGCCCGATGCCGGCTGGACGTTGACCACCCACGGCGGCTTGGTGCGTCTGACCAATCACGGCAGCGATCACTGCGGCTTGCCAGTGGGAGGCGGCACGGACCCCGACGATCCGCATTACGCCAAGTTCTCCTATTCCACGCACACGGCCCCGGGCACGGGTGCTGCGTGGGAGGACAATGTGGACGGCCACCTTGCGTTGTTGAGGTCCGACGGCGTGGCGAGCCGGCGGTGTGCCCTCCGCGCCACCCGCACGGACGGACTCGTCAGCGGATCCGTGCACATTCCGCAGCTGTATGGAAAGACCTTGCCCGGCACTGCCGTGACCACCGTCTCTGCAGTGAACGGGATTCATGAGCTTCGTTGCCACCTGGTCCGCGGACCGGTGGAGTATTCCGTCCGGGAAGGTGGTCATGCCGTCGCCGGAGCCCAACCCGTGCAAGCGGGCCGGTCCGAAGACACGGCATGCGTCAGCAACGGCGACGTGTTCGCGGCAGTCACAGCTATCCACGGGTGGCAGGATCCGGACACCACCCGCTATGCGGGAGCCAACGCCATGGGCGAGCACTCAGCTGTACCGGTTCTGGGCGCGCAGCGCACCAGCGGGGAAACGGTCCACATCGCGCTCCACACCCTGACCCGGGACGAGGCTCCGGCCCCCGAAACGCTCAAGGCGGCTGCCGCCGTCGTGGTTTCCGGCACGGAAGTGTCAGTCACGTGGGCGAGCGGCACTTCGCAGACTTTTGACCTGCGGACGTTTGTGCCGTGGGACGGGCAGGTGGGAAAGTGATGGACCTCAAGTACGGCGCCTCCCGCGAAAAACCCCGTGAGGATGCTGCAATGCAGCGATTCCGGAGCCACCGGGTGGGGCAGTTCATCCACTGGGGCCTCTACTCACTGCCGGCTGGCCGATGGGAGGGCAAGGACGTGGAGTTCGCGGCCGAGTTCCTGCCGCGCGTCGCGAAAATTCCGCAGCAGCGCTGGGAAGCGCTGGCGAAGGACTTCACCCTGGCTGACTTCGACGCCGAACGGTGGGCGGACACGGCGGTGGCTCTCGGTGCCCGCTACATGACCATCACCACCAAACATCATGACGGCTTTTGCTTGTGGCCGAGCGCCCACACGGACTTCCACATGGGCAATACGCCATCGGGCAGGGATGTCCTGGGCGAACTCGTCGCGGCGTACGAGGCCCGGGGAATCGACGTCAACTTCTACTACTCAGTGCTGGACTGGCGGCACCCGGACTGGCGTTTCACGCTGGAGGACGACGCCGACAACCTGGCTTTCGCCCGCTACCTCGACTTTGCGATGAAGCAGTTGGAGGAACTCGCCGAGCGGTATCCGTCGGTCAAGGGATTCTGGTTCGACGGCACCTGGGACGAGTCCGTGAAAGCCAACGGGTGGTGGACCTGGGAAGTCGAGCGGATGCTGAAGGAACGGATTCCCGGCGTGGTGGTCAACAGCAGGCTCCGGGCAGACGACTTCGGCGCACGGCACGTCGATTCCAACGGAGCACTCATGGGTGATTACGAAAGCGGCTACGAACGCAGATTACCGGAGCCATGGGACCACGGCGTGGCTGAGCGGGATTGGGAAGCGTGCATGACCATTCCGCAGGCCAGTTGGGGGTATCACCAGGGACCATGGGCCCAGGCAACTCTGAAGCACCCGTGGGATGTGGTGGACATGATCGCCCACTGCACGTCCCTTGGCGGCAATTTCCTGCTGAACTTCGGACCCCGTGGAGACGGTTCCACGGCACCGGCCGAGGTGGAGATCGCCACGAAAGTGGGGGAGTGGCTTTCCGTCAACGGGGAAGCCATCTACGGGTGCGGCTTCGCCGAGGGCTGGGACTATCCGGGGTGGGGCTACTTCACCCGTTCTGCCACGGGCGACGTCTACGCCGTAGTGACCCGGGCGCCGGTATCGGGGCGGATCCGGCTGCAGTTGCCGGCCGGAATGGCGCTCGCCGGCGTGCGGTTGCTGGGATCCGGTGAGCATCCGTTCAAGCGGCTCGCGGACTCGCTGTTCGAAATGGTCATTGCGGGTGACGCGAGTACCAGGCCGCTTGTTTTCGCCCTGGAAACCAGTGCATTGGCCCGGCCCTCGTCCGAGAAGGAACCCAACCCTGACGTGCTGGACTAAAGCAACGCGGGGTCACTTACGGCCCATAATTTCCCTTCACATGGGCCGTAAGTGACCCCGCGTTGCAGTACTACTGGGCTGCGGCCAGACGGGCCTTTTTCTTCAACACGGAGTTCTTCCGCGTGGTCCGCAGCATGTCGATGGTGAGCAGGACCAGGGCCAGCCACACGACGCAGAAGCCGATCCAGCGGGCCATGGTCATGGTCTCGTTGAACACAGTCAGGGCCACGATGAACTGAAGGACCGGCGCAAAGTACTGCAGCAGGCCGATGGTGGTCATGGGCAAGCGTCGGGCGGAGGCACCGAAGAAGAGCAACGGCACGGCGGTGATGACACCTGAGGCCACCAGCAGCCAGAAGTGGCCGGCACCCAAAGTGGTGAGGGTTTCCACGCCCGTGACACCAAGGACCACCATGGTGATGGCGGCGAGGGGGGCCAACACCACGGTCTCCACGCTGAGGCTGGTGAGGGCGTCAACCTTGGGTCCGACGCGCTTTTTGACGAAGCCGTAGAGGCCGAAGCTGAAGGCAAGGATCAGCGCAATCCACGGCAGCTGCCCGTAGGAGAACGTCAGGACGCCCACTGCAACGAATCCGATACCCACTGCTGCCCACTGCAGGGGACGCAGCTTCTCCTTGAGGACGAAAACGCCCAGGAGGACAGATACCAGAGGGTTGATGAAGTAGCCCAAGGAGGTTTCCACCGCGTGGCCGGTGGTGACGCCGAACGTGTAGGTGAGCCAGTTGATGGCGATCAAGCCCGCTGCCAGGGCCAGTGGACCGAACACAGAACGATCTTTCACCGCAGCCCAGAAAGTCTTCCAGGCCCGGGTGATAGTGATCAGCAAGGCACAAAAGAGCAAGGACCAGACGATCCGGTTGGCTACGATCTCGATGGCACTTGCCGGCATCAGAACAAAGAAGTACAGCGGCAGCAGCCCCCACAGGCCGTAGGCGCCGATGCCGAACAGGACCCCCGCCGTCGACTCGCTCCTCACCGGCTTGTCGATGCCGCCGGTGCCTTTGCCGCCGCCCCCGACTGCCGCCGTCGTGGGTTGGTTTGAAGAAGAGCTTGAGATGATCTGTTCCGGTGTCGACACATTGTCGGCAACACCATCTCCTGACGCAATATTCCGCAATGTTTGGGAATTTCTGTGACTCCTGCCATATAAGCGGCCTGACGTAGGGTCGACATCTAGAATTGGAATCTGCGCGCCCCAACAATGGCGTGGCTCACTGCTTCGGAAGGGCTTACGGTGTCCAACTCAGCCGCAACCACCCCCAAACGTCCGCTACGCGTTGCGATCGTCGGCGCAGGTCCCGCAGGTGTGTACGCCGCGGACATCCTGACGAAATCCAATGAGGTCAAAGACGGCGACGTGGAGGTCAGCATCGACCTCTTCGAGGCATACCCGGCGCCGTACGGCCTGATCCGCTACGGGGTGGCCCCGGATCATCCACGCATCAAGGGCATCGTCAACGCCCTGCACAAGGTGTTGGATCGCGGTGACATCCGCTTCCTGGGCAACGTGACCTACGGCCGGGACTTGACGCTGCACGATTTCCGCGCTTTCTACGACGCCGTGATCTTCTCCACCGGTGCCATCAAGGACGCGGACCTGAACATCCCCGGCATCGAACTCGAGGGTTCCTTCGGAGGCGCCGACTTCGTGTCCTGGTACGACGGACACCCGGACGTGCCCCGCGAGTGGCCCTTGGAGGCCAAGGAGATCGCCGTCATTGGCAACGGCAATGTGGCCTTGGATGTCGCGCGGATGCTGGTCAAGCACCCCGAGGAATTGCTGGTCACCGAAATCCCGGACAACGTCTACGCAGGGCTGAAGAAGTCGCCGGTCACCGACGTCCATGTTTTCGGCCGACGCGGTCCCGCCCAGGTGAAGTTCACGCCGTTGGAACTGCGTGAACTGTCCCACTGCAAGGACGTGGACATTGTCCTGTACCCGGAAGACTTCGAGTTCGACGAAGCCTCCGATGAAGCCATCAAGACGAACAACCAGATCAAGACCATGGTCAACACCATGACCAACTGGCTGGTGGAAGAGCACGCCGAATCCGAGCAGCCCTCTTCACGCCGCCTGCACTTGCACTTCCTGCACAGCCCGGTGGAAGTCCTGGACTCGCCAGAGGCACCGGGGAAGGTCTCCGGGATCAAGTTCGAGCGCATGCAGCTGGACGGAACGGGCAATGCCAAAGGCACCGGCGAGTTCGTCGAGTACCCGGTCCAGTCCGTCTACCGCGCCATCGGCTACCACGGTTCACCGCTGGAGGAGCTTGAGTACGATGCCCGCCGAGGCGTCATACCGAACGACGGCGGTCGCGTCCTGGACGCCGACGGCAAGCCCGTACCGGGAATCTACGCAACGGGCTGGATCAAACGCGGACCGGTCGGCCTGATTGGCCATACCAAGGGCGATGCCCTGGAGACCATAGGCTTCCTCCTCGAGGACAGGCTCACCCTGCCCCCGGCCGAGAACCCGGATCCGCAAGCCATCATCGACCTCCTCGAAGAACGCGGCGTCGAATACACCACCTGGGAGGGCTGGAACCGGCTTGATGCCCACGAGGCCGCCCTGGGTACTTCCTGGTCCGGTGGCGAAGGTAGCGGCAACGGTGTGGTCCGTGAACGCATCAAGGTTGTTCCGCGCGAGGAAATGATCCAGATCTCCCGCGGCTGACAATCTCCTCCACCCGAACTAGACTTCACGGTACTGTGCCGCCCGTTACACGCAGCGCACCGTCATTGCGGACTACCAGGGAGTTCGATGAGGAAACCCATTCATCCGCCGGTTCCAGGCAGCGATGCCGCGGAGTTGGTCCAGAAGCATGCCTTGGTTGGCCACGAACGCCTGGACTCCCTGCGTCTGGGCGCGCCCGGGGATATCGTTGGCCTCCGCCGCTTGGTGCGTGAATCCTGGCAACGCTCCGCCAGCCTGCAGGCCAATCCCGACGTCGCCGAGGCGCCCCTCGCGATGGACCAGGACGAACTTGAGGAGTACCGCAGGCAGCATCCGCTGGCCACCATCATGCCCGTGATCAAGAAGCTGCTGGTCCAACCCAGCCATGACAGCGGCCTGTTGGTGGCAGTGGGCGACGACGTCGGCCGCCTCCTGTGGGTTGACGGCGATCCCGTGATGCAGCGCCGCGCCGAAGGCATGATGTTCGTGGCCGGAGCCGACTGGTCCGAAGCCTCCGTGGGCACCAGTGCACCAGGCACCGCGCTGGCCCTTGACCGCAGCATCCAGATCTCCGGCGCCGAGCACTTCAAACGATCCGTCCACCCCTGGAGCTGTACCGCCGTTCCCTTCCACGATCCCGATTCCGGCGCCGTGCTGGGCGTCGTGGACATTACAGGCACGGAAACTGCCGTGGCCCCGCACACCCTCTCGCTGGTGGAGGCAACGGTCGCTGCAGCGCAGGCCCAACTGCGGATCGAGCGGCTCCAGCTGGCCGCCGGCGTGCGGGCCAAACCACGCCGCCGGAACTCGGCTGCCACTTCCAGCCATACCCTGTATCGCAACAGCTTGCAGCTGTTGGGCCGCGACCAAGCCCTCCTCAGCATCGACGGCCGGACCGTGTCCCTTTCCGCGCGGCACAGCGAAATCCTGGCCATCCTCGGCAACCACCCTGACGGTCTCAGTGCTGAGGACCTGTGCACGCAGCTGTACCCCGGCGACGGATCCTCAGTGACGCTGCGGGCCGAGATGGTGCGGCTCCGCAAGGTGATCCAGGAACTCAGCCCGGACGCGGTTCCCCAATCCCGGCCCTACCGCCTCCCCGTTGAGTTGCTGCCCGACTCCGGCCAGGTTCTCAGTTGCCTGCAACGTGGCGCCCACCGCATTGCCCTGGAAATCTACAAAGGTGCGGTCCTGCCGCGATCGGAGGCACCCGGCGTCGTGCAGTTGCGTGAGCGTGTCGGGCACCTGCTGCGCGAGGCGCTGCTCAGTGATGGCAGCGTCGATTCGCTGCTCAAGTATGCGGAACTGCCCGAGGCGAAGTACGACGTCGACCTCCGCCTTGCACTCCTCAAGCAGCTGCCGCCGCGCTCACCCAAGCGGGCCGCCGTCGTGGCTGACCTTGAACGGATCGACACCGAACTGTCTGCGTGAGCTGAATCACAAGGTTGCAACGTAGCTGCAACCTCCCCGCTCCTAGGCTCGGATCAATGGCGACAGCCACCGTGATTCGCAGCAAAGGAGCTAGCAATGACTGTTTACGCACAGCCGGGTGCCGAGGGTTCGAAGGTCACGTTCAAGGACCGTTACGAGAACTGGATCGGCGGCGAGTGGGTTGCCCCGGTCAAAGGCGCCTACTTCGAGAACATCACCCCCGTCACGGGCAAGGCCTTCTGCGAAGTTGCCCGCGGCACCTCCGAGGACATTGAGCTTGCCCTCGACGCCGCGCACAAGGTTGCACCCTCCTGGGGCAAGACCTCTGCCACCGAGCGCGCAGCCATCCTGAACAAGATCGCCGATCGCATTGACGAAAACGTTGAGCTCCTCGCGGTCGCAGAGACATGGGACAACGGCAAGCCCGTCCGCGAGACCCTCAACGCCGACATTCCGTTGGCCGCCGACCACTTCCGCTACTTTGCCTCTGCCGTCCGTGCGCAGGAAGGCCACCTCTCCCAGCTGGATGAGGACACTACGGCCTACCACTTCAAGGAGCCGCTGGGCGTTGTCGGCCAGATCATCCCGTGGAACTTTCCCATCCTCATGGCTGTTTGGAAGCTGGCCCCGGCCCTGGCCGCCGGCAATGCCGTGGTGCTCAAGCCCGCAGAGCAGACACCGACGTCCATCCTTGTGCTCATGGAACTCATCGGTGACCTTCTGCCGGCAGGCGTGGTGAACGTTGTCAACGGCTTCGGCGTGGAGGCCGGCAAGCCCCTCGCCTCGAGCTCCCGCATCCGGAAGATTGCCTTCACCGGCGAGACCACCACGGGCCGGCTGATCAGCCAGTACGCGTCCAACAACCTCATTCCCGTCACGCTCGAACTTGGCGGAAAAAGCCCCAACATCTTCTTCGACGACGTTGCCTCCGAGAACGATGCCTTCTACGACAAAGCCCAGGAAGGCTTCACGCTCTTCGCCTTCAACCAGGGCGAAGTCTGCACGTGCCCGTCCCGTGCTTTGGTCCAGGAAGGGATCTACGACTCCTTCATGACGGATGTCGTGGCCCGGACCAACAAGATCATCCAGGGCAACCCGCTGGACACCGACACCCAGATCGGCGCGCAGGCATCTAATGACCAGCTGGAGAAGATCCTCTCCTACATAGACATCGGAAAGCAGGAGGGCGCCAAGGTGCTGACCGGCGGTGCTCGGGCCGAGATGTCCGGTGACCTGGCCGGCGGCTATTATGTGCAGCCCACCATCTTCGAAGGCCACAACCGGATGCGCATCTTCCAGGAGGAGATCTTCGGACCGGTGGTGTCCGTGACCAAGTTCAGCGACTACAACGACGCAATCGGCCTTGCCAACGACACGCTGTACGGGCTGGGCGCCGGAGTCTGGTCGCGCAACGGGAATGTCGCCTACCGCGCAGGCCGGGAAATCCAGGCCGGCCGCGTGTGGGTCAACAACTACCACGCCTACCCGGCAGGTGCCGCCTTCGGTGGCTACAAGTCCTCAGGTATTGGCCGTGAGAACCACGCCATGATGCTGGACCACTACCAGCAGACCAAGAACCTCCTGGTCAGCTACAACGAGAACAAGCTCGGCTTCTTCTAAGAGTTGTTGTACAGCAGATGCCCTTATGGAGCGGTTTTAGGGGCATCAGCTGTACAAAAACTCCCATCATTCGTACAGATCAAAGGAGATCGTCAATGACCACCATGCACGCTGCAGTCGTCACGAAATTTGGAACCGACCTCGAGATCAAGGAAGTGGAACGCCCGACGCCGGGTCCCGGCCAGGCGCTGGTGCGCCTCATCACCTCGGGCGTATGTCATACGGACCTGCACGCCGCTGAAGGCGACTGGCCGGTCAAGCCAACGCCACCGTTCATTCCCGGCCATGAAGGTGTGGGAGAAGTGGTGGCCCTGGGCGAAGGCGTCACGGACGTTGCCATTGGCCAGTTGGTGGGCAACGCCTGGCTTTGGTCTGCCTGCGGGGACTGCCAGTACTGCCGTACCGGCTGGGAAACCCTGTGTGAGTCGCAGCAGAACGGTGGCTACAGCGTGGACGGCTCGTTCGGCGAGTACATGCTGGTGGACACTAGATTCGCCGCACGCATCCCTGCAGGCTCGGACCCTGTGGAAGTTGCGCCTGTGCTGTGCGCCGGCGTCACCGTCTACAAGGGCTTGAAGATGACGGAGGCCAGGCCGGGACAGTGGGTCACCATCTCCGGCATCGGCGGGCTGGGACACATCGCAGTGCAGTACGCGGTGGCCATGGGTCTTCGCGTGGCAGCGGTGGACATTGCTGATGACAAGCTGGCCCTGGCCCGCGAGCACGGCGCGGAACTGACAGTGAATGCCCTGCATGAGGACCCGGCGGAAGTGATCCAACGTGAAACCGGTGGCTGCCACGGCGTCCTGGTCACGGCGGTGCATCCCTCTGCCTTCGGCCAGGCGATCGGCATGGCACGGCGTGGTGGAACGATCGTTTTCAACGGGCTGCCTCCGGGAGACTTCCCGGCGCCTATCTTCGAGATCGTGCTCAAAGGCCTCACGGTCAGGGGGTCGATCGTGGGCACGCGGCAGGACCTTGAAGAGGCGCTGGAGTTCTATGCGCAGGGAAAGATCAAGCCAACGGTCTCTACCCGGGAGCTCTCGGAGGTCAACGCGGTCTTTGACGAGATGAAGCACGCCAAGATCGATGGCCGAGTGGTTCTGAAGTTCTGATGGACTCCGCCAGCTTGGAAGCTGCGGTGACGCTGCCCGGGGAGGACTTTTCCCGGGTGGCGCTCACCGTAGTGTCCGTGGAACTCCTCCGCAAGCTGTGGGACCAGCACGGACCGCTCATGTTCCATCAGTCGGGCGGCTGCTGCGACGGCTCGGCACCCATGTGCTACCCGGCAGGGGAGTTCCTGACAGGTGATTCCGATGTCCTGCTGGGCAGGTTCGACATTGGAGCTGGCAGTGAACCACAGCCGCTGGAGTTCTGGATGTCCAAGGAGCAGTTCAATTACTGGTCGCACACCCACCTCACTGTGGATGTGGTCCCCGGCCGCGGCAGTGGGTTCTCGGTGGAGTCTCCCGAGGGTAAGCGATTCCTGATCCGTTCCACCCTCATGGACTGGGACGTGCCAAGCAATTAGGTCCAAAGCTGGTGTGATGAGGGCAACCCGCCTTCGTCACACCAGCCACACCTGCCCCGCGCCCCACAGGCCGTCTCACTATCTGGGATAAATATGGCCGTCCATTGACCGGACACTATTCTTGATGAGTCCTATACCACTCCCATCCAGAATGTGGCATTTTTATGAACATTTTCAGGACCAAATCGATCGAGCAGTCGATCGCCGATGCCGATGAGCCCGGTCGCAAGCTGAAGCGCAGCCTCAGCACCTGGGACCTGATGATCATGGGCGTCGCCGTTGCTGTCGGCGCCGGGATCTTCTCGGTAGGCGCCAAGGCTGCAGCAAACTTTGCCGGCCCCGCCGTCACCATCTCCTTTGCGATCGCCGCCGTCACGTGCGCGCTGGCCATCATGTGCTACGCAGAATTCGCCACGGCAATTCCCGTAGCCGGCTCCGCCTACGTCTTCACCTACGCGACCATGGGCGAGGTCCTTGCGTGGATTATTGGCTGGAACCTCATCCTCGAACTTTTCACCGCTGCGGCGGTGATCGCCAAGTACTGGGGCATCTACCTCAGTACCGTCTTTGGCCTGATGGGCGTAGACATGCCGCCGTCAATCAAGGTGGGCGGCGTTGACCTCTATTGGGGTGCCTTCCTCATCGTCGCGATCTTCACCGTGCTGCTGGTGTTGGGGACAAAGTTGTCCGCCCGCGTCGGCAACGTCTTTACGCTGATCAAGATCGCCGTGGTGCTGTTCGTGATCGTTGTTGGCTTCAGCTACGTGAAGTTCTCCAACTACACCCCCTTCGTCCCGGCCTCTGAGCCCACCGATTCCGGTGCCGCCGACGTCATGAAGCAGTCCTTCTTCGGCTTCCTCACAGGCGCCGCTCCGGCCCAGTACGGAACGCTGGGCGTCTTCGCCGGTGCAGCCCTGGTCTTCTTCGCCTTCATCGGCTTCGACGTAGTGGCCACCTCCGCAGAAGAGGTCAAGAACCCGCAGAAGACACTTCCCCGCGGCATCTTCGGTGGCCTTGCAGTGGTTACGCTGCTCTACATCCTGGTCTCCCTCGCGCTGACTGGTATGGTCTCCTACACACAGCTGGCCGAGGTTAAGAACCCCACCCTGACCACCGCCTTCGAGGCCGTGGGCAACACGGACGCTGCCAAGATCATCGCGTTCGGTTCCTTGGTGGGTCTGACCACGGTGATCATGGTGCTCCTCATGGGCCTGTCCCGAGTGGTCCTCGCCATGAGCCGCGATGGCTTGTTGCCTCGTTCGCTGTCCAAGACCAGCGAGAAACGCTCCACCCCTGCCCGGCTCCAGATCATCTGCGGCGCCGCTGTGGCACTGGTTGCCGGTCTGACCAATGTGGATCTCCTCGAGGAAATGATCAACATTGGCACGTTGTCCGCCTTCGTGATGGTCAGCCTGGGCATCCTGGTGCTGCGCAAGAAGCGCCCTGACCTCAAGCCCGCCTTCCGGGTCCCGTTCGGCAAGGTCCTGCCGTGGGTCTCCGCGGTGCTCTGCCTCTACCTCATGACCAACCTGGCGGTGGAAACCTGGATCTTCTTCGCGATCTGGCTGGTCATCGGCATGGTCATCTACTTCTCCTACGGACAGCGCCACTCCAGGCTCAACGAGAAGTTCGCCGCAGCCAGGGCCTCCGTCAACGGTGCTCCCGAAGTCCGCCGGGCCGACGGCGACGAAGACAGCTACACGAAGGTCTAAACCAATCACGGCAGCTTGTCAGACAGCTGCCACCTCTTGCCCTACAAGGCGCCCGGAAACATCGGTTTCCGGGCGCCTTCGCGTTACGGCGCAGCATGCTCGCTGACCCACTCCACCAAAGGCCTCAGTACCTCCCAACGGGCAGCGATCTCATCTTTGGCAGCGGGAGTTGAAAGCCAGTCCGGTTGCCCAACCTCCACGCCCGCCGACAACGACTTGTGCTTGAGCAGCTCAGCGCGTGGATGGTCTTTGTCGAAACCCCGCGGAACGGTCTTGAGCTTCTCGCCCTCGATGGCAAACCCGGCCGTAGCGATCGAATCAACGATCTCCTGTAGCTCCAATCCACTGTCAGGGGCATCCACGGCGGCCCGGAAACGCGCAAGCTGGGCAGGCGTGTGGGAATGGTAACCACCACCGATCAGCAGTCCATCCGCACTGATCTGGACGTAGAAGCCGACGCCTTCCTGGGTGGCGGCAAAGGCACCTTGGGCAGTTTTGTATGGCGACTTGTCCTGGGAGAACCGGATGTCCCTGTTGGGACGAAAAATCTTGGCCGGCCCGAACCGCGGCTCCAGCTCTGAAAGGAGAGCTGTCAGCGGCTCCTTGACCTCGGCGTCGTATGTTGTTTTATGTTCCAGCCACCATTCACGGTTGTTGTTCTCTTCGAGTTCGGCATAGAAGCGGAATGCGGCTGTAGGGATGCCTTCGAATGTGCTCATGAAAGGATCCTATGGACCCCACCACCGGCGCAGCCATAGGTCAAAAGAGCTATGTGGAAAAACAAAAAGAACACCCCGCTGCGGAGATCCGCAACGGGGTGTTCCTGGAAAATGCAGTAACGCGAAGACGCTTAGAGCTTGTTGGCTGCTTCGGCGTCGGACTCGGTCTGGCCTGCACCGAGGTTGGCACGGAGCTTGGCGCCGAGATCGGAGTCAACGTTGGTCCAGTACTGGATGGCGCGTTCCTTGATGTCGGCGTTCTTCACGCCGCCCACGGCACCGGTGATGGTGTCCAGGAGGCGGGCCTTGGCAGCGTCATCGTAGACCTCGCGGTACAGGGTACCGGCCTGGCCGAAGTCGCTGTCCTCAGCGTGCAGGGTGTGCGCGGAGAGGGTGAGCTCGCCGTCGTTCTCCCAGCCACCGGCCGGCGAAGTGGGCTCAACAGCAGCCGGGCCACCAACAGAGTTCGGTGCGTACACCGGGGTGGAGGGGGAGTTGAACAGGAAACGACCCTGGCCATCCTGGCTGTAGTTGTTGACCTGGTTCTTGGGCTGGTTCACCGGGATCTGTGCGTGGTTGGTACCCACGCGGTAGCGGTGTGCGTCGGCGTAGGAGAAGATGCGGGCCTGCAGCATCTTGTCCGGGGAAGCAGCGATGCCCGGTACGAAGTTCGACGGCGCGAAGGTGGCCTGCTCGATCTGCGCGAAGTAGTTCTCCGGGTTCTTGTTCAGCTCCATGGTGCCCACGTGGATCAGCGGGTAGTCAGAGTGCGGCCACACCTTGGTGAGGTCGAACGGGTTGAAGCGGTACGTCTTGGCGTCTTCGTACGGCATGACCTGGACGTGCAGTTCCCAGGAGGGGAAGTTGCCATCGGCAATGTTTTCCTGCAGGTCGCGGATGTAGAAGTCCGCGTCCGAGCCGGCAAGTTCTTCAGCCTGGTCACCGGTGATGGTCTTGACGCCCTGGTTGGACTTGAAGTGGTACTTGACCCAGAAGCGCTCGCCAGCGGCGTTGATCCACTGGTAGGTGTGCGAGCCGTAGCCCTGCATTTCACGCCAGGAAGCCGGGAGGCCGCGGTCGCCCATGAGCCAGGTGACCTGGTGTGCGGACTCGGGGGAGAGGGTCCAGAAGTCCCACTGCATGTCAGCGTCACGCAGGTGGGTACCCGGGAGGCGCTTCTGGGAGTGGATGAAGTCCGGGAACTTGATGCCGTCGCGGATGAAGAAGACGGGGGTGTTGTTGCCCACGAGGTCGTAGTTGCCCTCGGAGGTGTAGAACTTCACGGCGAAACCGCGGGGATCGCGCCAGGTGTCAGGAGAACCGTTCTCGCCAGCGACGGAGGAGAAACGGATCAGCATGTCCGTCTCGGTACCCGGCTGCAGGAAAGCTGCCTTGGTGTAGGCCGAGACGTCCGAGGTGGTCTTGAACGTACCGAATGCGCCGCCACCCTTGGCGTGCACTACACGCTCCGGGACCCGCTCGCGGTTGAACTGTGCGAGCTTCTCCACCAGGTAGTGGTCGGTGAGGATGATGGCACCGTCAGCGCCGACGGACTTCGAGTGCGCGTCGGAGGTAACGGGTGCACCTGACTGGGTTGTTGAAATAGCAGTCATTGTTCTCCTTTTTTCTTATTTCTGAGTTACGGAAGTTACGGGAAGCTGTTGTTTGGACTGGCAGTCCTGGCAGACGCCTTGATACAGGACATCGGCGATCTGGATGGTCATGGGCTTGGAATTCTCATCCCAGTGCGGGGTGAGGCACGGTGCGTGCCCCACAGCGCAATCCACGTCCTCCACCTTGCCGCAGCTGATACACACGGCGTGATGGTGGTTGTCGCCCACCCGGGTTTCATAAAGTGCCGGGGAGTGCGGTGGTTCGAAGCGGCGCAGCATCTGCAGGTCCGTGAGGTCGCTGAGCACTACGTAAACGGACTGCGCCGTCAGTTCAGGAAGCTCTTTGCGTGCAGCGGCAAGGATGCCTTCTGCCGGGGAGTGTGGATGGTGCTGGACCGCGGCGAGCACCGCCAACCGCTGCTTGGTCACACGACGGCCGTGGGCATGCAGGGCGGCGGCCCATTCTGCTTGCTCGGCTGTGTGATCTGTCATGCATTCATTGAAACACTTATTTTGAGGAGTTCACAATAAGGCAAGGCTAACTTCCGGTGAACGGAGCAGGGCCTCGAGCGGGTTTACTTCCTCGGCGACGGATCGTCCCAGCGCATGGACACGCAAGGGGACGCCGGCGTCTTCGGGTTCCACTGCGACACAACTGAATCCGCTGACGCCGCCAGGCAAAGGAAGCGCTCCCAAGGCCGCACCCATCGCCAGGAGCTCCGCTGGTTGGATATCCCGGATGGAATCGAGGTGACGGGCCGGCTCAATGACCGCGTGCCGGGGTCCGGCGTCCACGGTCCGCACCAGCGGACCGGACTCACTGACAGGCTCGACGGCGGCACTTAGGTCACTGGCGGACGTCGCCGCTGCGTCGGGTCGGCCTCCCCGCAGTGCGTCACGGAGGGCGGCGTCGGTGCCATCGAGTTCCTGTTCCGGCACCCCCGCCCGACGATGGGCCGGCAGCGATAACTGGAGTCCCGGCGTCGTGGTTTCTCCGTCCCACCGTCCGAAAAGGTGGAACGTCGGCGTTGACGACTCCGCCACAGGCTCTCCAATGGCCGAGCCCAACGGGTGCCATTGGTGGGCAAACATGACGACGCACCGCGTCACGCCAAGGACCTCGTGAAGGGCGGCGCGGAGAAGGGTGTGGCAGAAAAGCCAGTCGGCAGCCGAGGAATGCGCGAACTCCGTGGAGGGATCTGAGAGCCTGATCAGGACATGACCGGCGGTGAGGGGATGGCGCGGCCGGGCAATCTCCCAAAAGCCCGAACGATACAGCAATTGTCGTGACATGACCTTGTCAACTCCTTCCCCCGGGTGAGCCTACCAAGCGGAGTACCACAGAGGGGAGAACAGAGGTGGAAGGGTGCGGCGGGAGGCCACCGCAATGGTCGTTAAGGTAGGACGGTGGCGAAACTACTGGCAGACATCACCCCACTGAAGGAGAGTCCGGCTTTTCGGCGGCTCTGGATGGGGGCATCGGTGGCCGCCATTGGTACCCAACTGACACTGGTGGCTGTCAGCCTGGAGGTCTATCGGCTCACCCAAGAGAGCTTCTATGTAGGCCTCCTCGGCATCTTCGCGCTGGTCCCCTTGGTCATCGCAGGGCTCTACGGGGGATCCGTTTCGGATGCCTACGATCGACGCAAAGTGGCCCTCGTCGCCTCGCTGGTCCTCTGGGCAACAACGGCCGGACTGGCGTTGCAGGCCTGGCTGGAGATCGGCAACATCTGGATCCTCTACGCGCTGGTGGCTATCCAAAGTGGCGCCCAAGGTATCAACGGTCCGGCCCGCAGCGCCATCATCCCACTCCTGGTCCGCAAGGATTTGCTTCCCGCTGCCAATGCCCTGAGCATGCTCACGTTTGGCCTGTCCATGACAGCGGGACCGCTGTTGGCCGGAGTGCTCGTGGCCACCATAGGCTTCGGCTGGACCTACACCATTGATGTCATCAGCTTCACGTTCGCACTCTGGGGCCTCTTCAAGCTGCCTCCGTTGCCGCCGTCGAAAGATGCTGTGCGGCCAGGGCTCCGCTCCGTAGTGGAGGGCTTCCGTTTCCTGGGCACCCGTCCCAACGTCCGGATGACCTTCATCATCGACCTCATCGCCATGATCTGCGCGCAGCCGCGTGCTTTGATGCCTGCCATCGGGGCGGTCATGATCGGCGGAGGCGAAACAACGGTGGGTGTCCTGCTGGCTTCGACGGCCGTGGGAGCGTTCCTCGCCGGCCTGTTTTCCGGGCCGCTGGGCCGTGTGCGAATGCAGGGCAGCGCCGTGGTGTGGTCCGTGGTTGGTTGGGGAGCCTCGATTGCGGGCTTCGGGCTGGTGGTGTTGCTGGCGGGCGATGCGGGCCGCGATGGCGTGACGCCTTGGTTGATACCGGCCGCCCTCTGCTGTGCCCTGGCCGGCATTTCCGACTCCGTCAGCGCCGTGTTCCGAACCACCATCCTCCAGTCGGCTACTCCGGATCACTTGCGTGGGCGGCTGCAAGGGGTGTTCATCGTGGTGGTGGCCGGTGGTCCCCGGGTGGGGGACATGCTGGCAGGCGGTGTCACGCAGTTCCTCAGTGAAGGCGGCGTGCTGCTCATCGGGGGAGTTCTCTGCATTGTCCTGGCATGGCTGGCTTCACGCTTGCAGCCCGGGTTCGTTGCCTACGATGCGAAGCATCCTGTGCCCTAGCCTGGCCCGCCACTTCGGCAACGTAGGCTGACAACGGAACACGGCGACCGGCGTCGGCGTTAATCCGTAGAGAACCCCGCAAGAGCTGACGAAAGTGACCAGGGAAACCGTGCATAAACACAACAATGGACTCAAGACTGCCGCGCTCTTCGGTGTGCTGTGGGCGGTGTTGTTGGGTTTGGGCGCCATTATCGCGGCAGGGACCCGCAGCACGACGCCTATCTGGATCATGGCCCTCATCGGCGTTGGTACTACTGCTTACGGATATTGGAACAGCGACAAGATCGCCATTCGCTCCATGGCGGCCTACCCCGTCACCGAGGCACAGGCTCCGCAGCTCTACCAGATCGTTCGCGAGTTGTCCGTGCGTGCCAACAAGCCCATGCCCCGGATCTACCTCTCGCCCACCATGACGCCCAACGCCTTCGCTACGGGTCGAAACCCCAAGAATGCCGCCGTTTGCTGCACCGAGGGGATCCTGCATTTGCTTGATGCCCGCGAACTCAGGGGCGTGCTGGGGCATGAACTGATGCACGTGTACAACCGCGACATCCTGACCTCCTCCGTTGCAGCTGCCGTGGCCGGTGTCATTACGTCCGTGGGCCAGATGCTGCTGATATTTGGCAGCGGGGACCGGCGAAACGCCAATCCGCTGGCCACCATTGCCATGGCCCTGCTCGCGCCGTTCGCGGCATCACTCATTCAGATGGCCATTTCCCGAACCCGCGAGTACGACGCCGATGAAGACGGTGCCGAGCTCACGGGCGATCCGCTGGCACTCGCCTCAGCCCTGCGCAAGATTGACTCCGGCGTCAGCCAGCTGCCCCTGCCGCAGGACCAGAAGCTCGTCAATGCCTCGCACCTGATGATCGCCAACCCGTTCCGCGGGGGCGGCATGCGGCGTATGTTCTCCACGCACCCGCCCATGAAGGAACGGATCAGCCGCTTGGAACGGATGGCCGGGCGGCCACTTTCCTAGGACCCCGCCAAACCCGTCGTGAACCCGCTTTTCCGTTGTTGGCCAACAACGAAAAAGTGGGTTACCAGGTTTAGGCGAACAGCCCTTCGCCGATGAAGCCGCCGGCTTGGACGCCCGGAGGCACGGCAAAGAGCCCCGAGCCCGTGTGCTTCAGGTACTCCACAGACAACGTGTCGCCCTTGGCCAAGGCCAGCTGCATGGGCACGTAGTGCGTCCGCGGGTCCTTGACGAACGCAATAAAGAACAGGCCTGCGTCGAGGTGGCCCAGCCCGTCGGAGCCATCCGTGAAGTTGTATCCGCGGCGCAGCATCCTGACGCCGGCGTTCTGGTCCGGGTGCGCCAGCCGGACATGCGCATCGAGGGGGATCAGGGGCTCGTCATCGCGGCCCTTGAGGTCGAAGTTTGGAGCAGTGAACTCCTCCCCGCCTGACAGGGGAGCACCCACGCCCTTGGTCCGGCCGATCAGCCCTTCCTGTTCCCGCAGCGAAGTTCGGTCCCAGATTTCGATGTGCATCTGGATCCTGCGGGCCACCAGATAGCTGCCGCCCCTCATCCATTGCTCGCCTGGACCGGCACCCGCGCCAACCCATACGTGCTCCTCAAGAAGAGCATTGTCTTCGACCTTGAGGTTGTTGGTGCCGTCCTTGAAGCCAAAGAGGTTCCGCGGCGTCACCTGCGCCCTGGACGTGGAGGAGGTGCGTCCAAACCCCAGCTGCGACCAACGGACACGCACCTTGCCGAACCCGATCCTCGCAAGGTTGCGGATGGCATGCACGGCAACCTGGGGATCGTCCGCGCAGGCTTGGATGACGATGTCGCCACCGGTTCGCGCAGGTTGAAGATCGTCACCGGGGAAATGCGGGAGATCGATTAAGGCCTCCGGGCGCCGGCCGTCCAGTCCGAAGCGGGCCTTGCCGTCCTTTTCGAACAACCCCGCGCCGAAACCAAACGTCAGGGTGAGCTTTGCCGCGGGCAGGTCCAACGCCTCGCCGGTGTCTTCCGGAGGGGCGTCGTAGGGCCCGTCGACGGCGCCGGTCCTGCCCGTGGGGAGGCCTGTTGTCATGGCCTCGGCCGCGGCCGTCCAGTCCTTGAGGAGCTTGATGAGTTCCTTGCGGTCCTCAGTGGTGACATCGAAGGCCGCCATGTGCAGGCGGTCCTGTGCCGGGGTGGTGATGCCGGCTTGGTGATCGCCAAAGAAGGGGACTGCTGCATCCCCTGCGGTGGTGTCCGCAGCGGAAGCGGTCGCCGCCGTCAGGACATCATGGCCGAGAAATCCAGCGGCCAGCCCAGCCACTGCTCCGGCACCCCCGACCCCCGCGAGCGAGAGCAGGCCGCGTCGGGACATGCGGGAGGTACCTTCTGCAGCGGACGTCGCCACACCGCCGTCGTGCGCCTCCTGGTGAGTCACGACGGCGGTCGACTCGCCGGAGTGCCCGACGCCGTTACTCTCACCTGCGCGGTTGGCGTCGGCGCTTTCGCCGGTGTGCCCGAAGGGACAGCCGCTCACAACACCACGGCTGCGGTGAGCTTGGAGAGGGGCTCACCCAGCGAATCGACCAAGGCCGCGAGCTGCTGGACCTGCTCCTGGCTCAGCTCGTTGTAGTAGACGAAGCCATCGCCCTTGGCGTGCTTCTTGAGCTCGGTTTGCAGGGCCGTGAACTTCTCGTCCAAGGACTTGGCGAGCTCTGCGTCCTTCTGCTCCAGGGCCGGCCTCAGGTTCTCGAAAGCGATGCGGGCGCCGTCAACGTTGGCCTGGAAGTCCCAGAGATCGGTGTGGGACCAGATCTCTTCTTCGCCGGTGACCTTGCCGGTAGCAACTTCATCCAGGAGTTCCTTGGCGCCGTTGCCCAGCTTGTCCGGGGTCAGTTCCACCGTGCGGGTGCGGGTGACCAGGTCTTCTGTGTCGGCCACCAGCTGCGTGGAAATGGCGGTGCGCTCCGCCGGGGTCATAGCCGTGTACTCTGCCGGCGGGAAGAGGTCCTTCTCGGCGCGGTGCCAGCCGGTCCATTCCTGGCCGGGTTCAAGGTCTGCCTCGCGGGCATCCAACTTGGGGTCCAGGTCGCCAAAGGACTCAGCGACGGGTTCGATCCGCTCCCAGTGCATGCGGGTGGAGGCGTAGAGGTCGCGGGCCTTGCCGGCGTCACCGGCGGCGAAGGCTTCAGCGAAGGCCTTGGTGCCCACAATGAGCTGCTCCGTCTGGTCCTTGACGTAGGCGGCGTACTGCTGGGATCCGTTGTCCAGGAGCTTCTGGAAGTCGGCATCCACGCTGGGCTTGGTGCCGGATTCGGTGACCTCAAAGGAGGCACGGATACCCTCGCCCTGCATTCCGGGCTTGCACGCAGTGTTGTATTTACCGGCCGGAGCCGTGACCACCAGGTTGCGGGTGATACCGGGGCCGATATTCTCCACCTCGCCCAGGATCCGCAGACCGTCCTCGGCCAGCAGATAGAACTCGGTCACCTCAGTGCCTTCGTTCTTCACGGCAAAGGTGAGGTTGCCGCTCGGTGCGGTTCCCGTGGACACCTTGCACTCGTTGGCGGTGCTGCTGACCTGGATGGGCCCATCGGTGGCGCCCGTGGTCTTCGTGTTGTCGGTGCAGCCGGCAAGTACCAAGGGCACAGCTGCGGCCGCGCCAATGACGGCGAGGGTCCTCCGAAGTTTCGGGGAAGAGGATGCGGGCAGGAACATGGGTGTGTCCTTTGTCTTGGGAGTGGGCGTCAGGGCTGGGGATTACGGGTGTGCCGTGACGGCGGTGGTGGAAGTCTTGCGGGAAGCCTGGGGTGGGGCGGAGCGGTTGGCCCGCATGTAGAGGAACAGCACCGGAATGACATACAGAAGCCACGCTGCCGCTTCGAGCCAGGTGGTGGCGGGGGAGAAGTTCAGCGTGCCCTTCAGCAAAGTGCCGTACCAGGACGACGGCGGGATGGCAGCTGAGACGTCGAAGGCCAGGTTGTTCAGGCCGGGCAGTATGCCGGCTTCCTGGAGATCGTGGATTCCGTAGGCCAGCACGCCCCCGGCGATGATAATGAGGCCAACTCCGGTCCAGGTGAAGAAGCGGCCAAGGTTCACCTTGAGGACGCCCCTGTGCAGCAGGTACCCCAGACCAGCCGCGGTCAGCAGGCCAAGCAGGGCGCCGAGCAGGGGCAGCGTGGTTTCGCCCGTGGCCTGGGCTGCGGCCCAGATGAAGAGGGCCGTTTCGAGGCCCTCACGGCCCACGGCCAGTGCCGCAACCACCACAAGGCCCCAGGCGGCGCCGTCGGCCGCTTTATCCACTTGCGAGCGGAGTTCGCCGCCGAGGCTGCGCGCGGTGCGGGCCATCCAGAAGACCATCCAGGTCACCAGGGCCACGGCCACAATGGACAGACCACCGCCGATTGCTTCCTGCGCCTCGAAGGTGAGGCCGCGGGGGCCGAACGTCAGAAGTGCGCCGAAGCCAAGCGAAATAGCGATGGCGAGGGCAACGCCCATCCATACCCGGGGGATCAGGTGACGCCTGCCGGTCTTAATGAGATAGGCCATCAGGAGGACCACGATCAGTGATGCCTCAAGGCCTTCGCGCAGGCCGATCAGGTAATTGGCGGTCATGGATTTACTTTCGCTAAGGGGGCCGTACTTAGGCTCACCTAAGGAAGAAGGATACGTTGACTTGCCTATTACGCAAACTAATCGTGCGCTAATCCACGCATCCATTACGACAGTCGGTGTAGTTTCGGGCAGCAAAAAGCCGGGACGCAGGCCCTGTAACGGGCTCGCATCCCGGCCTTTCGGACGGTGCTGGGACTAGCTGCGGAAGTTCACAAACTGGAGATCGGCCTCTTCGAACTTCTTGAGGATGTTCATGGTCTCCTGAAGGTCGTCACGGGACTTGGAGGTCACGCGGAGTTCGTCGCCCTGGATCTGGGACTTGACGGACTTGGGGGCTTCATCGCGGATGATCTTGTTGATCTTCTTGGCGATGTCCTGGGCAATGCCTTCCTTGATGGTGCACTCCAGGCGGAATTCCTTGCCGGAGGGGAAGGGCTCGCCCTGATCCAGGGACTTCAGCGAGATGCCGCGCTTGATCAGCTTGGACTGGAAAACATCCAGGACAGCAAGGACGCGGTCCTCGGAGTTGGCCTTCATGAGGATCTTTTCGCCGCTGAAGTCGATCTCCGCGCCAACGCCCTTGAAGTCGTATCGCTGTGCGATTTCCTTCTGGGACTGGTTGAGCGCATTGGCGACCTCTTGCTTGTCTACCTTGCTGACGACGTCGAATGTGGATTCGCCTGCCATGACTCTCCTTAGGTTGGGGGCCCTGTGAGGGCGGGTTGGTCTGGCATCCAGCCTAGTACGGAAGCCGCGGCTTGGGGCCGTGGAGCACTTTCACAGTTCGCTCACAGCACATGCAGGGTGGGAACCGAGGGTATGGGTTGAGAGTTGTACCAGTTGGAAGAACGCATCGTCGGAGGATCAGCATGAGCAGCAAGGCCGTCCAGTCCATCAGCAAATCCGCTTCTGCAGCAGCAGGCTCCATCGGTACGGCCGCGGTTGCTGCGGCGAGTGCAGTGGCAGCAGCGGCGGTTGCAGCGTCGATTGTCCTGAGCCCGGTCCCTGATGCCACTTCCCGCATGGATGGAGTGCATGCGGATCTGCTGCGGGCTGTGCAGCTCAACCAGATCACTCCCGAGCAAGCCGAAAAGTTCGAAGCGAAACTGGCTGGCCGGATCCTCGGGGAAGCCTGAAATACGCGGAAATCACGGGTGTCTGCCCTCGATTAGATTCTTCGCAAAAACTTCTGTAAGGTTGTCTCTGCCTTCGGTTACCGGATCGAAAAGAAACGGTCTCCGGAAGTGATCTTCTTTTGAAGTTCGGCAGATTACCCGAGCGGCCAAAGGGGGCTGACTGTAAATCAGCTGGCAACGCCTACGGGGGTTCGAATCCCTCATCTGCCACCCAAGGAAAATCCCCGGAACCAATGGTTCCGGGGATTTTTTGTGTGCCCAGCGAGTTCCCGGCGCCGGGTCCTGCCGGAGGATCCCGCAGTTGTTCGCCCGTGCTCGGCGCGGGAACCGAATGAGCGTGGGTCCAGCCGTACCGCCACCACCCACTTTGATCGCACTTTCCAGGCGACTCGCCGCAATCCAGGGCGTGTCATGCCATCTGGGCTCTCAATGTAGGTGGTGACGGTACGGGATCGAGCGGGACGCCGAGCCTAGACTTCACGCTCCCGCCCGAATTCCGTGGTTTGCCTGACCGTCGTGGCTTCCCGGAGCTCGGCGATCTCCATCCTCAGGGCCGCGATTTCGGTCACCAAGTCAGCCATTTCTGCCCGAACGGGTTCTTCGGCTGCGGCGGCTTTCACTTCGGCTGCCGCTGCCACACCCTCAGCGTTCTCTTCAATCCGTTGAACCAGCCAGGAAGCGATGGATGCTGTGACAATACCGAGCACCGCGATGCCGCTCATCATGAGGGCCGCGGCCACGATCCTCCCGATGGGAGTCACGGGATACAGGTCTCCGTAGCCAACGGTGGTGATGGTGGTGACGGCCCACCAGGCGGCGTCGCCGAAGTTGACGATCTTGGCGCCGGGGTCATTCTGTTCGACATCCAGGACGGCCAGTGCGCCGATGAGGATGAGCATCGCGGCTGCACCTGCCACGTAGGTGGCAACCCGCCCGCGCAGGGTTTCGCCTACGGTGCGCTGAAGAACGGACAGCAAAGTGACGAGGCGCAGCAGCCGCAGGGGCCGGAAGAAGGGGAGTATCACGATCAGGAGTTCGTGCAGGTTCCAGAGGAACCACCGCATCCTGTCTTCGGCGAGCCAGAGGTTGACGAAGTAGTCCAGCGCGAAGATGCCCCACGTAATCCAGAGGACAATCTCGAATGGCACCGCATCGGCGCCGTTCACCCGGCCGATGACCTGCCACGCATAGGCAGTGAGGAAAATCAGGGCCGTGGCCATGAGGGGCCATTCCACCAGGTCCCGGTATCGCGCTTGAGTCATACGGGAATACTAGCCACCTGGGACTCCTGCGCCCGGGATGAACCCCATCAGGCGGCGGGCGTCTCCAGCCAGTACCCATCCAGGTGGTGGATCAGTTGGCGGCCCAGGCCACCTTTGAGCTGGATCCACAGCGTGCTGCGGTCATTCGTCATGCCATCGATGGTTCCCTCGATGCGGTTGCCGCGGGCGTCCTGGAGGACCACGTTCTGGTGGCGGGAGAGTTCCGGCCAAACGTCGCCTTGCGGCCTGGTGGTCTGAAGCGTGCTCAAAGGGGTCCCCCTTGTGTATTCCGTGAAGATGAGTTTCAGATATTGTGCACGGCTTTGATGAACCAGCGGTAAACGTTAGTGCAATCGTTGGACATAAACAGGAGCTGTGCCGTGGGTCCAGTCCGCAACGTGGTCGCCATCTTTCCCTGAAAGTTACCGGCGGGTAACATGTCTGGCATGCACCTGCTTCTTCGTACCCTCATGCTGCTGTTCACTTCGTCCAAGCGGTCGCCGCTGGGTGTCTGGGAAGAATCCTCACTGCCACTGAAGGTGCTCCCCACGGATATCGACATCGCAATGCATGTCAACAACGGCATGTATTTCTCGCTGATGGATCTTGGCCGTTTCGATCTCATGGTCCGTAGCGGCATCTGGACCAAGATGCGTAAGAAAGGGTGGAGTCCGGTTGCTGCCGGCGAAACCATCGCTTTTCGCAAGTCCCTCCAGCTCTGGCAGCGCTACACCATCGAAACCCGCATCATCGGCCTGGACACCAAGGCCATCTACTTTGAACAGCGGATGGTGGTGAAAGGCGAAATCTACGCCCGCGCTCACATTGCCACACGCTTGGTGACCAAGGGCAGGCCGGTCACGCAGGAAGAAATCATCGCCGAGTTCGGAGCACCTCCCGCAGATCTGGAACTGCCTGAATGGATCCACGAATGGCGTGAAAACAATGCACTGCCCGGAGCACGCCGGCCCGCCCCGCACGTCTGGAGCTAGACACCCACATCGCGTCGCTGCAGTGCCACAGCACCCAGCGTGATGAGGGCCGCCGAGATGCCGAGCAGCCCGGCGACGGCGCCCCAGTCAGCACCATTGGCCACAGGGGAGTTCCCGTACGCCCAGTGGTAGGGCGAGAGGTTCAGCAGCCATTCGACGTCGGGACTTTGCCTCCCTACCGCGTTGAACACGTAACCGAGGACAGCGACGGCTGCACCTGCGGCAATCGCGTAAATCTTCCGTCCGGTCAGAGCCCCGGCACAGAGAGCTGCGGTTCCGCTGAGGAGGGCAAGCGCGGCAAACAGCAGCGCCGCTCCGGCGAGATGTCCGACGTCGATACTCAGTTCGGAGGGCCGGTTCAGGGCCAGGACCAACAGGAAGACAAGGACTGACAGGAACGCGATCCGCACCAGGATTGCGAGGGCGCGCTCCAGCACCACCTGCACGCGGGTGACGCTGTGCGCGAGGGTCAGTTCCAGCAATCCGGATTCTTCGTCCCCGCCTACGGCTGAGGCACCCCAGCCGACAGAGGCCATGGACATCAGCAGGAACCCGACCAGTCCGAACAGTGTTGCCTGGGTGTAACCGGGACCTGTGGCGATTTGGTCGTAGTTCAGTGCCTTGGTCATCTCCGGCGGGAGGGCATTGATCAAGTCCTGCATTTGCGAATTTCCGCCGATGGACGGATACAACGGCAAGTACAACATGATCGCGGCCGTCAACCCCAAGGCCCAGGCAAGGGTGGAGCGCCACGAGTCGGTAAGCGCTTTGGTAAAGAGGGGCAGGAACCTAGGCACGATGTGCTCCTTCGGTTCGAATTCCTCTGCTGTTGCTGTGGCCATTGTCGGAATCCGGGGAAGACCCTGTGTACAGCGTCAGCACAGCTTCTTCCAGGTCCGGTTCTTCGAGGACCAGGTCCGTCAGGTTCAGCCGTGCCAACTCCTGGACCAGGGGCTGGACGTCCCCGGAAAGGGTTGCCGTAGCCGTCACTGTTCCGGTGGCGTGGCCGTCGGCAGGGAGCTCCCGCACCGCAACATTGGCGACGCCTGGCACCCGGGCCAGCAGCGCTCCGACGTCGTTCGCTGCGGTGCCGGTGCTGTTGAACCGGAGCTGCCGGACGGCCGCCATCCTCAGGGCTTCCACCGTGGAGACGGTGACGATTTCGCCGTCGCGGAGGATGGCGACTGCGTCAGCTGCCTGCTGGACTTCGCTCAGGACATGCGAACTGAGGAAGACGGTAGCGCCGCCATCCACGGCCTCGCGGACCATGGCATGAAAAACCTGCTGGACGAGGGGGTCCAGGCCGCTGGTTGGTTCATCGAGGACCAGGAGTTCGGGTTGGTGCATGAAGGCCTGCAGCAAACCCAGCTTCTGTTTGTTGCCTTTGGAGAGTTTCCGGGTTTGGCGGTCCAGATCCAGGTTCAGGCGGTCAGCGAGGTCGTTGACGTGGTGAGGGTCCACGGGGCCGCTGATGGCGGCGAAGTGCTCCAGCATGCGGCGTCCCGTGGTGCGGTTCTCCAAATGCAGTTCACCGGGAAGGTAGCCGATCCTGCGGCGGAGTGCCGTGCCGGCACGACGCGGATCCTGTCCGAGGACCGAGATGGAACCCGAACTCGGCCGGATGATGTCCAGCAAGCACCGCATAGTGGTGGTCTTGCCGGCTCCGTTCGGTCCGATGACGCCGAACACAGTCCCGGGCTCCACGGCAAAATCCAGGCCGTGCAGGACCTCGCGGGGACCGAACCTCTTGTGTAACCCCTCGACGACGATTGCCTGGGTCACGGGGCATGCTCCCTTCCGTGGTTGGTGGTGTCTTGCTCCAAGGCATCGCGGGCCGCATCCAGGAACCGCGAGTCCGTGTAGAAACCGTGGGTGTAAATCTCCAAGGCAGGCAATGTCAGTTGCCGCAGCAGCTCAGGTCCGATGCCGTTCGGCTCCGGAGCAACGGCCCCCAAAGTCCTCGAAAGGTGCCTGCCCAGCATGAGCATCGAAAGACTGTTGGACGCGATGACGACGGCAGTGGAGTGGGTATCGTGGAAATTCCGTATGGTGCCGGCTTCGATCCCGGCATGGATGATGTCCTGGGTCTGTTTCACAACGGCGTCGAAGAAGGCGTCGCCGGCGTCGGATTCGTCGCCCAGGGAGCGTCGGATGTAGGCGATCTCGTGGGCATATTGGTCAGGGTGGTTCAGATAGTCCTGGATCAGCAGACGGGTGGACATGGGGTCGGCCTTCTCGCGGCCCTGTGTGGCTGTTTGCGCGAGGACATGCTGGTCGCAGGCCTCACGGAGCCCTGCCTTGCTGCCGAAATGGTGGATGACCAAACCTGGGCTGACGCCGGCCGCCGAGGCGACTGCGCGCACTGTGGCGCGGGAGAATCCGTCCCGGCCGAAAAGTCCGATGGCGGCGTCGCGGATGCGGGCCCGTGTGGTGAAATCCTCAGCGTTTGAACGCATGTTTCAAAGACTAAACAGTTGTTCAATGCTGATCAAGAGGCAGCGACATAACGATGTGGCACCATTGGCTGCGTCGCCGGTGTTGGGACTGCCGGCGTCGCAGATACTTGCCTCAGTGTTTTGATGTGGCAGCAGGTTGGGGGTTGGCGAAGTGGGTTTTACCAAGACGGCGATGGGGCCCGTGCGGCGTTGGCTCCTGGGCTCGATGGCGGTGGCGCTCCTGGTTCCGGGCACCCTGGGGGCGGCGTTGCCAACCCAAACGTTCGCGGTCCCGGATGCGGCTTCCACCACAGTCCAGGCTTCAACCCCGGCCCTCACGGGCGCCATCGGACACCTCTACAACACCAGCGCGTGGGCACGAAGCGTGCTGCTCCGCCCCACTGGGGCCGAGGAATGCTCAGGAAGTGGAAGCAACGCCGGCTGCGTCCAACGATTCGCGGGTGGCGACATCGCCTGGTCGGCACGCACGGGAGCACGCGTGGTGGTCAACGGACCTGTCCGCACATCGTGGTGGGGCGCCGACGGCCCGGCCGGCTTCCACGGCTATCCCGCCACCGATACGGCAAGCGGGCTCCGCAACGGCGGTTCCAAGCAGTCATTTGAGCGCGGGACCATCACATACTCACCGGCCACAGGTGCCCAGCGTACTGGCGGATCCATCCATCTGGCTTGGGGCCGCAGCGGCTTCGAAGGTGGCTTCCTCGGCTACCCGGTCACCGGGGAAAGCACCGGACTGCGCGACGGCGGCGCGTGGCAAGCCTTCGAACGCGGCTTTGTGGTGTGGTCACCGGCCACTGGTGCCCATCCATCCATGGGTGCCATCCGTGAACGCTGGCGGCGGGCCGGAATGGAGGAAGGCGAGCTGGGATACCCGGCCACAGACGAAGCTTTGGGCCTGAAGAGCGGAGGCTCGTCCCAGAAATACCAGCGCGGAACCATCATCTGGTCACCGGCCACTGGCGCCAAGGCCCTGACCGGGGCCATCCGAAGCTACTGGTCATCCACGGGGGGCCAAAACGGTGCCCTCGGGTATCCAGTGGGAGAGGAAGTCAGGCAAAACAACTTCGTCTACCAGCTCTTCCAAGGCGGTACGGTCTACTGGTCGGCGGCAACGGGTGCGCACTCCACCACCCATGGGGATGTTCATAACCGCTACAACTCGCTGGGCGGAGCGGCCGGTCAGTTGGGTCTTCCCCTCACTGACAAGCTTCCGCGGGCCGGTGGACTCGTTCAGCAGTTCGCCAACGGCTGGCTGGTGTGGGGCCCGGCCACGGGAGCACGGATTGTTGGCCACCCCACCTACAAAGTCTGGTCCATCACCCCGGGTGAATTCGGTTGGCCGGTAAAAGACACCTGGACGGATGGCAGGGGCGCCCACGTGGCCTTCCAGAAGTTGGAAACCATCTGGAGCGATGCCACCGGGGAGCTCTACTCGGCCGAGGCCGTTGACGCATCCACAGCGGTTTTCCTTGGCGACTCACAGCTGGACATGGACTCGTGGGGCGAGCAAGGCGCCCGGGCGGCCGGCTACCCGCGCCAAGTAGTTCGCAGCATCGGCGGGATCGGCTATGTTTCCGGAAGTCCCGCCGTCGGTGGTGGCTCCGCGACTGATGCGCTGGCGCAGGACCGTATCCTCCTGCCGCAAGGAAATCCGGGCCTGGTGGTGGTGACCCTGGGCGGCAACGATGCCAGGATCGGCGCGACGGACGCGGCCATCCTCTCGCAGGCGAACCGGCTCTGGGACGAGCTGCGCCGCAAGTATCCCCGCAGCACCATCCTGATCAACGGCGTCCTTTCCCGCTACGATGCCAGCCACGCCCAACGCCGTTGGGTGGACGGGCTCGTGACCCGCGAAGCGGCCCTCCGTGGTTGGCCGCGCATCTCGATGTCCGGCACCGCAACCATTGCCGGGGCAGCCGGCGACTACCTCGATGGCGCCCATATGAACCAGACGGGCCACAACAAGGTGGCGCCGCTCTACGCATCCGCAGTGAAGTACGTGTTGGCCAAGTAGCTGTTTATTCCCTGTAACGCGGGAAGCGAACAGGGTGGTGCTCCACGGGACTTAGCAGGCATGGTCGCGTACCGTGGAAGCATGGCTACAGTTGACATCACTGGAGAACAGTTCGCATCGACTATCGAGGACAACGACATTGTCCTGGTGGATTTTTGGGCTGCCTGGTGCAGCCCCTGCCGCCAGTTTGCCCCCACGTACGGGGCTGCATCGGAGAAGCACACTGACGTCGTGTTCGCGAAGGTGGACACCGAGGCCGAGCAGCAGCTCGCTGCCGAAGCCGGGATCACCTCCATCCCCACGCTGATGGCTTTCCGTGAAAAGGTCCTGGTCTTCTCGCAGCCGGGCGCCCTCAACGGCCCGCAGCTTGAGCAGGTCATCGAGGCCGTGAAGGGACTGGACATGGAAGAAGTCCACGCCCACGTTGCCAAGGCGCGCGCCGAGGCCCAGGAAAACTAAAGACCAGCCCGGCTGCTTGAAACACCGAAGCCGCCGGAAGCAAACGAGGTCGCCGGAGAATTCCGGCGACCTCGTTGCGTTAAGAGCGTCATCGCAGCTTTCCGGCGATGTCGCCGGGCTGAAGCGGGAAGAGGCTAGAGCCGTTCGAGCGTGACGGGCTCGGCAAGAAGCGCGCTGAGGGACTCGTTCAGGTCCTGGACGGCAATACCCTTGGAGTGCTTCTCGAGGAGGTCCTCTGATTCCCAACGCTCGGTCAGGACCAGCTTCTCTTCGGTGGCCTCGGTCAGCTCGTACCGGATGCAGCCGGGCTCGTTCACGACCTCGTCGATGGCGATTTCCAAAGCGAGCTTCACACGGAAGAACTCGCCTTCGTTGGGGATGAACGTGGCCTGCAGGTCAATGGGTGCACTCATGGATCCAACCCTACCGGCAGGACACGGCCCCACTGGAGGTGGTTACGGTTCTGTTGCGCCCAGTCCCTTGGTAGCGTTCCGTCATGTTGTCCTACACTGCCGGAGACACTGACGTCCCGCTGCTCGAAGAGACCATCGGCGCCAATTTTGAGCGCATCGCCGCCCAGTTCCCTTTGCGGGACGCCCTGATTGAAGCGGCCGCGACGCCTGGCGGTGACGCCCGCCGCTGGAGCTACCAAAAGCTGAACGACGACGTGAATCGCCTCGCCCGGGCCTTGCTCGCCATCGGGGTGGCCAAGGGCGAGCGGATCGGCATCTGGAGTCCCAACTGCGCCGAATGGACCATCCTCCAGTACGCCACCGCAAAGATCGGCGCGGTGCTGGTCAATGTGAACCCCGCATATAGGAGCCATGAGCTGGAGTTCGTGGTGAATCAGAACGGCATGCGGATGCTGGTTGCCGCTCCGTCGGACAAAAACAGCGACTATGTGGGCATGGCCAGAAACGCGGCCGCCAACTGTCCCGAACTCCGGGAAATCGTCTTCCTCCCGGGAGACCCTGCCCTCGGGCTGACCGTGGGCGAACCGGAAGCCAACCACGAACTCACCTATGCCGAGCTCCTGACCCGGGCTGACGGCGTCGGGCCTTCAGCAGTGGCGGACCGCATGGCCGAACTGGACCCGTACGATCCCATCAACTTGCAGTACACCTCTGGAACCACAGGCTTCCCGAAGGGTGCCACCCTGACCCACCACAACATCCTGAACAACGGGAACTCAATCGGGCGTCTCCTGCGGTACACCGAGCAAGACCGTGTGGTGATTCCGGTGCCGTTCTATCACTGCTTCGGCATGGTGATCGGCAATCTGAACGCGTTGAGCTTCGGCGCGGCAACCATCATTCCCGGCCGCGGCTTCAACCCGTCGGCCGCGTTGGAAGCGGTGCAGGACTTCGGCGGAACCTCGCTCTACGGCGTCCCCACCATGTTCATTGCGGAGTTGGCGCTGGAGGAATTCGCATCCTACGACCTCTCGACCCTGCGGACCGGCGTCATGGCAGGGTCATTGTGTCCCATCGAAGTGATGCGCCGGGTCATCGACGAGATGCACATGGTGGATGTGGCCATCTGTTATGGCATGACCGAAACCTCGCCTGTATCCACCATGAACCGGGCGGGGGATACCCTGGAGCAGCGGACCACCACGGTGGGCCGGACCATGCCGCATTTGGAGAGCAGGATCGTGGACCCGGGCTCGGGCGAGGTGGTGGAGCGTGGCGTGATCGGTGAACTCTGCACGCGCGGTTACGCGGTGATGCAAGGCTATTGGGGCCAGCCGGACAAGACGGCAGAAGCGATCGACGCTGAGGGTTGGATGCACACCGGTGACCTGGCCCGCATGGACCAGGACGGCTATTTGGTGATCGAGGGCCGGATCAAGGACATGGTGATCCGGGGTGGGGAGAACGTCTACCCCCGGGAGATCGAGGAGTTCCTGTATCTGCACCCGTCCATCCAGGATGTCCAGGTGATTGGCGTTCCGGACGAAAAATACGGTGAGGAACTGATGGCGTGCATCATCCTCAAACCAGGTGCAGAGCCGCTGACCGCCGTGGACGTAGCCGAATACTGCCGCGGGAAGCTGGCCCACTACAAGATTCCCCGCTATGTGGACGTCCGCGAGAGCTTCCCCATGACGGTCTCGGGCAAGGTTCGGAAGGTGGACATGAGGCAGGAAGCGGTGTCCCGCCTGCACCTATAACTCCAACGCGGGGTCATTTACGGCCCATGTTGGGGCCGCTAATGGGCCGTAAGTGACCCCGCGTCGCATCTTTGGGAACTCAACCTGTGGATAACGCCTTGAGGGCCGCGCTTCGCCGACAGACTTGAAGGCATGGTCCGTATCAACCCGCTGCCCGAGGGACTCCGGTACCGGGCGTTCACCACCTACGAATCACGCGAGCTTGGCATCCCGGCCAAGAGGCTGAGGGCGAAAGACCTCTCCGACGGCGGCCGGTTGATTCACGTGCCAAAGGGGAGACCCCTCGACTTGGTTGAACGCGCCCGGGTGCTTACGGAGGCAACACCGGGAGCATGGATTTCCCACGAAACTGCGGCAATCCTTACGGGTTTGGGGCTCCCTCCGTGGATGGATGGCGGAAAGTCCATTCACCTCAGCAAACCGCACACCCTTCCAAGGGTCCGCCGTTCCGGAGTAACCGGGCACCGCGTCCGTGTTCATCCCGGGGAAGTTATAGACTTGGACGGAATTCCAGTATCGGTGCGTCCCCGGACGTGGCTGGACCTGGCCCGCGTTCTTCCCCTCAATTATGTGATTGCCATGGGGGACCAGTTGATCAGGCGGCCACGCCCGTCGTTGGAGTTTCGTACGGAGCCCTACGCCCACCTCTCCGGACTGCACCTGCTGATACGACAACACCCCAATCTTCAGGGGGTGGAGAAGGCAAGGCTCGCACTCGAAGAAATGCAGGTGGGTGCCGATTCGTATCCCGAGACATTCTTGAGACTGGCCATGAGGGACGCCGGACTGCCCGAACCGGAACTGCAATTGCGGCTTAACCCGACGGACCCCATGTCACCTGCGGCCGATCTTGGATACCGACGTTTCCGGATTGCGGTCCAGTACGACGGAGCGCACCACCTGACGAGGCAGCAACAATCGCGCGATAATCGGCGGGATGAGGCATTTCTAAGCGCGGGGTGGAGCTACTTCAAGCTCAATGCCGACGATCTGGCCGATGGCTTTGCTGGAGCGATCGGGAGAATCAAGAAAGCGAAGCTGCGTGCGCCCTAAGCAACCCGGGGTCACTTACGGCCCAAAGATGGAGCCAGGATGGGCCGTATCTGACCCCGCGTTGCTTTAAAAGGTCAGTGCTGGCGGTGATCCTGAACGGTCATTCGTGGGCCGAACGTGGGTTTCCGGAAGCCGCTCAGATACAGCATCCTGACCAGCCGCTGCCTCTGCCCGCGCCACGGCTCCAGGAGTTGGAGCATGCCGGCGTCGTCGGTCTTTTGACCGGTCAATGCATAGCCCACGTACGAAGCCAAATGGTAGTCGCCCACGGAAATCGAGTCCGGGCAGCCGTGGGTCCGCTGGACAACTTCGGCAGCTGTCCAGATGCCGATTCCAGGAATGGTCTGCAGCTTGGCACCGGCCTGGGCTGAGTCCACCCCGGCCAGCCGTTCAAGAGCGACGGCGGACTGCAGCGCCCGCATCACCGTGGCCGAACGCTGTGGTCCAACCCCGGCCTTGTGCCATTCCCAGGACGGAATGGCCAGCCACTGCCTGGCGGTGGGAGGAACGAGGAGTCCAGCAGGAGCCCTGCCCGGCCCTGGCGTTCCGTAGCGGTACATCAGATACCGGTAGCCGCGCCTTGCCTCCAACGTGGTGACCTTTTGCTCCAAAATGGTGGGCACCAGTGAATCAACCACCCGCCCGGTGGAGGGCAGCCGCAGAGCGAGGTTCCGGCGTCGTGCTTCAGTGACACGGCGCGGGAGGGTGGCATGGAACGTGGGCTCGTCGAACGCGGACCAATCGTCATCGGCGCCCAGGAGCCTCGGCACTCCGGCAATGGCATCCGCTGCTCCGGGTCCCCAGGCTTGTGCGTCCACGAAGGAATCGGCGCCCAAACCGCCTGCCGAGAGGCGGAGAGTCACGGGGCCCGAGGGAGCAGTGAAAGCCATCCAGAAGCCATTGTGGTGTGCCGCGAAGGAAGGATCCGCGTTGCCGCGCATCAGCGGAAACATGGTCTGGTCCAAACGGAAGGAACCGCCCGGATGCCACCTGACGGCTGCATCTGCCGCGGCCGCAACAACGGGCGGGGCGTCTGCGATGGTCATGTTTTCATGGTCCCACGCCCGGCTGACAATGAGCTCAATCAACCCCTTACGGCAGCAGCCGGCCAGGGCTAGACTCCCTGATGTGGCGTGGGTGGGCCGCGCCATATCCCAGGTACAAGGAGCGCGAATCGTGGCCGCAATAGTGCATTTCGAGATTCCGACGGACGACAAGGACAGGGCCAACGCATTCTATGCGAGCACGTTCGGCTGGAACCTGAGCCCCATGCAGGGGATGGACTACACCATCGCCCTGACCGCACCCTCGGACGAACAAACCGGGACGCCCAAGGAACCAGGAGCCATCAACGGCGCCCTGTTCCCACGGACGGACGCCCTGAAGACCCCCATCCTGACCATCGACGTGGAGGACATCGACGCAGCCCTTGAGCAGGTGGAGTCCGCCGGCGGCAGCGTTGTCCAGGCCAAGGACGCCGTCCCCACCATGGGCTGGTATGCCTATTTCAAGGACACTGAGGGCAACGTCCTGGGGGTGTGGCAGACCGACACCTCCGCCGGAACCTAGTCCGCGCCCGGCCCTGCGGGCACCCGGACCCGGCCCGCCTGGTAGGGGACGAAGCAAGCCCCACTGCGGGCAGGCGGTAACTTTGTACCTATGAAGTACGCCCAGTCCGTGTTGGACCTCATCGGCAATACGCCGCTCATCAAGCTCAACCACGTAACGGACGGGATCAAAGCCACCGTCCTGGTCAAGCTCGAATACGTCAATCCTGGCGGATCCATCAAGGACCGGATCGCCGTGAAGATGATCGAGGATGCGGAAAAGGACGGACGGCTCAAGCCGGGCGGAACCATCGTTGAGCCGACGTCGGGCAACACCGGAGTGGGATTGGCGCTGGTGGCCCAGCAAAAGGGCTACAAGTGCATTTTCGTGGTGCCGGACAAAGTGGGAGAGGACAAGCGCGCCGTCCTGCAGGCATACGGTGCCGAGGTAGTGGTCACACCCACGTCCGTGGCTCCGGACAGCCCGCAAAGCTACTACGGCGTTTCCGATCGCCTGGTCAGCGAGATCCCGGGCGCCTTCAAGCCGGACCAGTTCTCAAACCCCGCCGCCCCCGGCAGCCACTTCGAGTCCACTGGCCCTGAAATCTGGCAGGACACCGACGGCAAGGTCACGCACGTGGTCATCGGCGCCGGAACCGGCGGCACGATTACCGGCACAGGCCGCTACCTCAAGCAGGTCTCGGCTGACCGTGCAGAGTCCGACGGCGGCCGGGTCAAGATCATCGGTGCGGACCCGGAAGGTTCGGTCTACTCAGGCGGAAGCGGCCGGCCCTACTTCGTTGAGGGCGTGGGTGAGGACATGTGGCCCGACAACTACGATCCTTCCGTGCCTGACGACGTTATCGCCGTGTCCGATGCCGACTCCTTCTCCATGACGCGCCGGCTTGCCCGCGAGGAAGGCCTCCTGGTGGGCGGCTCGTCCGGCATGGCTGTTGTTGCGGCCCTGCAGGCGGCCAAGGACTTGGACGAGTCCGCTGTGATGGTGGTGATCCTCCCGGATTCCGGTCGCGGCTACCTGGCCAAGATCTTCAATGACCAGTGGATGCGCTCCTACGGCTTCCTCTCCGGCGGCGAAGAGTCTTCGGTGGGCGAGGTCCTCAAGTCCAAGACGGGGGAGATGCCGGACCTGGTCCACATCCACCCGAACGAGTCTGTCCGTGACGTCATCAACATCATGAACGAATTCGGCGTCTCCCACATCCCGGTGCTCTCCCAGGAGCCGCCGGTCGTAATGGGCGAGGTCGTGGGTGCCGTGGACGAGCGTAGCCTCACCAGCAAGCTGTTCCGCGGCGAAGCGAAGCTGATGGACAAAATCTCCGAACACATGGGCGAGCGACTGCCCGTAATCGGCTCACTGGAAACCATTTCCGCCGCGCGCGAGCTGCTGTCCGACGTCGATACCGTCATGGTGACCTTCGCCGGCGCCCCCGTGGGCATCCTGACGCGCCACGACCTTCTGGCATACCTGAGCAACTAGGCGCCTTGCGCCCCATTCAAGCCGGCGCCCGATCCAGCCGGCGCCCGATCCAACCGTTGACCGATCCCACTTTGAATGAACCAAGAGGAGCATCCATGTCTGCCACCAACAACGCCGGGTTCAACACACGTGCCGTCCACGCCGGACAGGCCTTCGAACCGCGGACCGGCGCTGTGGTGCCGCCGCTGCACTTCAGCTCCACGTACGCCCAGGACGGCATCGGCAACCTGCGCTCCGGATACGAGTACGGCCGTGGCGGCAACCCGACGCGCGACGCCCTCCAGGAGCAGCTGGCGGCCCTTGAAGGCGGCACTGCAGCGTTCTCCTTCGGCTCGGGACTCGCTGCCGAGGATTCGCTGATCCGCGCCATCGCGCGTCCCGGTGACCACATCGTCCTGGGCAACGACGCCTATGGCGGCACCTACCGCCTCATCAACCGTGTCCTGGGAGACTGGGGCATCGGCAACACCTCCGTGGACATGTCGGACCTGGACGCCGTGGCTGCCGCAGTCGCTGCGAACAACACCCGCATCGTCTGGGTGGAGACGCCGTCCAACCCGATGATGAAGATCACCGACATCGAGGCACTCGCCGCCGTAGCGCACGATGCCGGTGCCCTCCTGGTGGTCGACAACACCTTCGCTTCGCCCTACTTGCAGACTCCGCTCGCTTTGGGCGCGGACGTGGTGGTCCACTCCACCACCAAGTACATCGGCGGACACTCCGACGTTGTGGGTGGCGCCATTGTGGTGAAGGACGCTGAGCTCGCGGAGAAGATCGGCTTCATCCAGTTCGCCGTGGGTGCGGTCTCCGGTCCCATGGATGCGTTCCTCACCACCCGCGGGCTCAAGACCCTGGGTGTCCGCATGGATCGCCATAGCGAGAACGGCCAGGCCGTGGCTGAATGGCTGCTGCAGCGTCCCGAGGTGGAAGCAGTGCTGTACCCGGGCCTCCCTGACCACCCGGGCCACGAGCTCGCTGCCAAGCAAATGAAGAAGTTCGGCGGGATGGTGTCCGTTCAGTTCAAGGGCGGCGAGGCAGCAGCGCGCACGGTTGCAGAGTCCACCTCGGTCTTCACCCTGGCGGAATCCCTGGGCGGCATTGAATCCCTCATGAACTACCCGTCGGAAATGACCCACGCCTCTGTCAAAGGCACCGAGCTTGCCGTCCCCGTCAACCTCCTGCGCCTCTCCTGCGGCATCGAGGAAGCCGAGGACCTGATTGCCGACCTTGAGCAGGCCTTCGCGAAGATCAGCAACGGCTGACACTGTGGCTTCTCCTTCACAGACGGTGGCCCCCACCAGGCAGCGGGGCTGGATCCTCACGATCGCCGGTGCACTGACCCTCGCTGTGGCCGTGTGGTTCCTCTACACCGACTACCAGCCGGCCTTGAACGACTTCGAGGTCTACTTCTACGGCGGCGGCAAGGTCCTGGAGGGTGGGGATCTCTACGCGGTGCGGGAGGGCCTGCCGTTCACCTACCCGCCCTTTGCTGCGCTGCTTTTTACCGGTCTTGCGGCCATGGGCTTCTTCGCCAGCAGCCTGGTGTTCATCGTCGTTGCCTTGGTGGGTGCCGCTGTGGTGGCCGCGTGGCTGGCAAGGCACTATTTCGGTGTGAAGACCTGGCGGGAGGCGTTTGCCGACTACCGCTTCCGGACAACGGCTTTGGTGGGAACCGGGGCGATTTTGCTCCTGGGGCCCTGGCGGGACACATTCGTCTTTGGGCAGATCAACATCATCCTGATGGGCGTGATCCTGGCGGATTTCGCCCTGTACGGTAAGGCTCGGGCAGGTGCTATCCGGTGGCCCGCAGGCCTCCTGATTGGTTTGGCTGCCGGGGTGAAACTCACTCCGCTGGCCTTTGGGCTGTATTTCCTGGTTCGCCGCGACTTCAAGGCCTTGGGCTGGATGGCCGTGGGCTTCTTTGGCTCCATTGCCTTGGCTTGGGCTGTGCTGCCGCAGGCTTCCGTGGATTTCTGGACCAAGATACTGCCCGACACCGGCCGCATCGGTGGACCCGCGTACGTGGACAACCTCTCGGTCAAGGGGCTGCTGCTGCACTTTGGCATGCCTGACTCCTCCCTCACCAACGTTGTCTGGATGGTCCTGTCCCTGGGGCTGGTGATCCTTGCGGGGCTCATCATCAAGTGGGCCGTGGACGCTGACGAGAACTTCATCGCAGTATCAGCCACCGCCATCCTGATGCTCCTGATCAGCCCTGTCTCGTGGTCCCATCACTGGGTGTGGGTTGCTGTTGCCCTGCCCAGCATGGCGTTCGCCATGCATCGGGTCCCTTCGCGTTCCGGTCGGATGCGCACCGCCGGCTGGGCCATTGTGGCGTGCTCCACCGTCGCGTTCTTCATGACCCCCAAGAACCTGGCCGTGTGGGCCGGTGCTGCCGAGTGGGGCAAGGATCCGCAGACCCAGTGGCAGCTCATGATTTCCAGCCTTGGCGTGGTGTGCGGGATCGCCATGCTGGTCTATTGGGCCCTGGCATATCATCCTTCGCGAACCAGGAAATAAGCCCTAGGCATCGAATCATGCCAACGAATCCGGCCCTTGTCCGCCCACCTAACCGCTATAAGGTGCATGGTGCGGACAAGGGCCGGATCTGTTGCCGCGCCTAGCCTGAGATGCCCTCCCGGCCGTCTTCCTCACGCCCGGTCAGACGCCGCCTGAACGACGCGTCATCGGCCGAGGTGAGCTGAAGGTCGTACCAACCCTCCACGGTGTCCCAGCCGATCTTCCTGGTGTGGCCCGCCTTGAGCTTCACGGTTTGGTTGTTGACCGCGTACTGCAGTGACTCCAGCTTTACGTTGACCGTTGCAGCGCCGTTGTTGCTCAACTCCAGTTCCACGGCCTTCTTGCCGCGGCGTCCAGTAACGGTGACGTCGACGCCGGACGCAGCGCCGGCCGTCGTGCCCTTCAGTTCGTAGTGGTACCGGTTGGGGCCGGTGACGACGACGTCGAAGGCGCCGGAGGCCAGCGGAAGTTCCATCTCCTGGCTGCCGAGGACGTCCGCGTGCCTGGGTTCGGTGACCTCGCCCGCGTAGCCGTACACGGTGAAGTGGGTGGAACTGGTTCCTTTGTTGGTCAGCGCCAGGGCAATCCTGCCCGGTTTTACTGCAGCCGAGACTTGTGGACGGTAGGGGAGAGGCCGGGCCGGGCGGCTGCCGGTTTCCTGGATCGGGGCCACCTGGACCGCCGGAGGGTTCGGGCGCCAGCGGCTGATTTTGGCGGGTACCGCGGCGGGGTGGTCGAGAACCGGTGGCGTGCCGGGGGAGGCGAAGTTGAACACTCCGGTCAGGTCGCCGCAGACTTCCCGGCGCCATGGAGAAATATTCGGTTCCTCAACGCCGGTCCAGCGCTCCAGGAAGCGAAGCACGGAGGTGTGGTCGAAGACTTCCGAACTGACGTAGCCGCCCACTGTCCAGGGCGAGACCACCGTCATGGGCACGCGGGGGCCAAGGCCGATGGGCCGGGATGTGGTCCAGTCAGTGGACTCGCCTGATGCCGGACGCGGCTGGACAGGCGGCGGGACGTGGTCGAAGTAGCCGTCGTTCTCGTCGAAGTTCAGGAAGATCGCGGTGCTGTCCCATGTGTCCGGGTTGCTCGCGACGGTGTCCAGCAGGCGGTAGACGAAGTTCGCGCTGCCCACCGGTGTAGAAGCGCCGGGGTGTTCGGAGTCAGCTGCGGACGGCACCAGCCAGCTGACCTGCGGCAAGGTGCCATCCTCGATATCTGCGCTGAGGCGTTGCAGGAGGGTCTCGGGACGGCCACGCCACATGGCTTTATCGAACAGGGACCTTTCCGCGTCTGTGAGGGCGGCGCGACCCTGCTCCAATTGGGCAAGAAGGCGGTCCTGCTCAGCGGGCGCCTTGCCCTTGATCGAGTCGTAGAACTCCTCGGTGGTGCGCAGGTTTCCCTCCACCGATGCGAGCATCTTGCGGCCGATTGCCTTGAAGGTCTGGAAGTACTCCACGGCGTTGTCCGTGAAGTTGTCCCAGTCCTGGTAGATCTTCCACGAGACCCCCGACTGTTCCAGGCGCTCAGGGTAAGTGGTCCAGTCGTAGCCTCCGTGGTCGTAGCCGTAGGCGGCGTTCGTGACGGCACGCTTGGTGCTGGCTGGCTCAGTGCCCGTGGTTCCGCTCCAGAGGTAGTTGCGGTTGGGGTTCGTGGACCCGTTGACGGAGCAGTGGTAGGCATCGCAGATGGTGAAGGTGTCCGCGAGTTCGTACTGCAGCGGGATGTCCTGGCGCTCGTAGAACGTCATGGTGGATGCGCTCTTGGCAGGAATCCACTTGTCGCACCAGCCGTTGTTCCAGGCCGTGGTGGTTCCGTTGAAGGAGTGGTCCAAATCGCCCAGGTACTGGATATCGGAACCGGGCCTGCCGGCAAGTTCCGCGGCCTTGCGGAGCGAGAATGGCAGGACGGTCTCGCCGGTGGCCCGGGGCTGCTCGAACATGGACTTGCCGTTGGGCAAACGGGTGACGGCCTTGTCGCCGTATCCCCGGACGCCACGCAGCGATCCGAAGTAGTGATCGAACGAGCGGTTTTCCTGCATCAGGATGATCACGTGCTTGATGGACTTCAGGCTTCCCGGCGGCACCGGCTTGGCCATCGCGGCCTGCACGGAGGGTGGGAGCAGTGACCCGGTGGCTGCAAGCGCCGTCGCTGCAGCGGCGGTGCCGAGGAAACCGCGGCGCGAGAGTCCGGTCGATTCGGTTGAACGATTAACCATTTCAGGAGTATTCGAGGACATTCAAGGGAGCCTTTCGTGGTCAGAGTAGACCGGGCAAGCTTAGGCACCCCGAGTTAACCTCCGATGAAACCAGGGCAAACCGGTGGGGTGTGTCGCGTAGATCACACTTTCCGTTTGTCGTTGCTAGTTCAGCGCGATGACCAGCATCCGGCTGGTGCCAGGGATGCAGGTCTGCAGCACTGCTTTGGGAAAGCCGCCGAAAACTGCCGAGACGTGATCTGTGGTGCCGCCCAACGGGACCTGCCCAAGCGCGTCCACGGTGTACGTTCCGTAGCCGGCCAGGGTGACTGTTTGGCCCACGGTGATGCCCGAGAACCGTGCCCACCCGCCGCAGTAGTCGTGCTCAGTGATGAAAAGCGAGTAGGCGTCGGTGGGCGTGAAGTGGACCGGGCCGATGCAGGCATCCACCAGGTCCTGTCCTCCGGCACCGGCTACATGGATGGTCCATCCGGGCTGCCCTGGCTGGGGCTCGTTGACCGGGGGTTGCGGGGCCGCCTCTGCGGGGGGAACCACGACGGCGGGTGGGGCCGGTGCGGCCGGTGGCGGTTCAGGTGCTTCGGCGGGTGGGGCCGGTGCGGCTGGAGGTGGCTGGGCCGGTGCGGCCGATTCCACGGTTGGGCTGACGACGGCGGGTGAAGCCTGGCGCGCGAAGGGCATGGAGTCGCTGGCAGCGGACGGATCGGCAGGTTGCGGCAAATCGATGCCCGGGAGCTGCAGGGTCATGGCGATGGCCGCAACCATGGTTCCAGCCACCACAAGGGCCTTGAGGGTGACGCCCGGCACTGCCCGCCTGAAGCGGGAGGGTGATTCCGACGCCGGGGGAATGTGCAATTGTGGATCGCCCTGCAGAGCCATGGGAACTCCAAGCGGGAATGGATCCGCTAGGAAAGCCGGAACGGATATTCAGAATCCCCAGACACTTTCGATTGTAGGAACTCCCCGGCCGATGTGAACCTTGTGGGGATACTCGTCTTTTTCCGGGGCGCTACTTGGATGTAGCGTCCCCCGGCGTCAAACAAGGCCGGGAAGCAGAAACAACCTAGCTTTCTTTAGAAAAGTCAGCTACGTTGACCGCATGCCTCTTCGTTCCGACTGGTCCGCCCGTACGTGCAGCCTTGCCCGCGGCCTCGACGTCCTTGGCGATCCCTGGGGGAGCCTGGTCCTGCGGGAAATCTTCTTCGGCAACGGCCGGTACGACGCGATCAAAAAGCGCCTCGAGGTTGCGGACAACGTCCTCAGCAAGCGGCTGGGATGGTTGCTCGAGTCCGGCCTCCTGGCCCAGCGCCCCTACCAGGACGGCAGCCGCGTACGGCAGGAGTACATCCTCACGCCCAAAGGCGAGGACGCGTTGCCTGTCCTCAACGCCATCATTATCTGGGCCGAAAAGCACTTGGATGCACCCAACGAGGTGTCCCACATGAGGGTCATCCACACGGACTGCGGGCAGGCCACGTCCTCGGCAGACACCTGCACCCATTGCGGGACGCGGCTGACGGCCGCCAACACCAGTTGGCACAGCTTCAAACGCAGCGACCATCCGCTGCCGTTGGCCGTCGCGCCACAGAACACCCGCACCATCGAAACGGAGATCTCCGCATGACCGCTCCCGACGTCACAGGGACACCGCCCGGAACAACCGGCGCTCCCACCGGCAAACGACGGCGACTGCATCCGGCCTGGATTGTCGCCGCGGTGGCGTTCCTTGCCCTCGTGGGAGCAGCCGGTTTCCGTGCAGCGCCCGGCGTGCTCATGGTCCCGCTGCAGCAGGAGTTCGGCTGGTCCACCACGGTGTTGTCGCTGGCCGTCAGTATCAACCTGGTCCTCTTCGGCTTGACCGCACCCTTCGCGGCGGCCCTCATGGAGCGCTTCGGCATCCGCAAGGTCACCTCGCTCGCGTTGTGCCTCATCGGCCTGGGCTCGGCCCTCACTGTCTTCGTGAACCAGTCCTGGCAGATCCTGCTTACCTGGGGGCTCCTGATCGGACTCGGTACGGGCTCCATGGCCCTGGTCTTCGCGGCCACCATCGCCAACACCTGGTTCGCCAAGAGCCGTGGGCTGGTGATCGGGATCCTGACTGCCGGCAGTGCCGCCGGGCAGCTGGTGTTCCTTCCCTTCATTGCCGCCCTGGCCCAGAACCCGGGCTGGCGGGGCGCCTCCTTGCTTATCGCCGCGGGTGCGCTCGCGGTTGTCCCGCTGGTGCTGCGCTGGTTGCGGAACTCACCGGCCGACGTCGGGGTTTTGCCGTACGGCGCCGAGGCACCCGAGGTGAAGGCCGCCGACGCCGGATCACCCGCGACGTCGGCAGGCAAGCCTGACGCTGCGGTTGCGTCGTCTGCTCCGAAGGACTCCGCCAATGCCGCGATCCGTGCCTTGCAGGTCCTCAAGCGGGCGGCCAAGGTCCGGACGTTCTGGGCATTGGCCGCAGGCTTCGCCATTTGTGGAGCCACCACCAACGGGCTTATCGGGACACACTTCATACCTTCCGCCCACGATCACGGAATGCCCGAAACCACGGCGGCAGGCTTGCTGGCCGTCGTCGGAATCTTCGACATCGTGGGGACCATCGCATCCGGTTGGCTGACCGACCGCTTCAACCCCAAGATCCTGTTGGCCGTGTACTACCAGTTCCGTGGGATCGGGCTGCTGGTCCTGCCGTTGCTGCTGGGCTCATCCGTGGAGCCGAGCATGATCATCTTCGTAGTGGTGTACGGGCTCGACTGGGTTGCCACCGTGCCTCCGACTGCGGCGATCTGCCGCTCAGTGTTCGGCGCTGACGGTTCCGTGGTGTTCGGCTGGGTGTTCGCTGCCCACCAACTCGGCGCCGCGGCAGCCGCACTCGCCGCCGGCTTCATTCGCGACGCCACCGGGCACTACAACTACGCCTGGCTCGGAGCGGCAGCCATGTGCACAGTGGCCGCAGTCATCAGCGCCACCATTCGTAAGGATGCCGCGAAGAAGGAACCGGTCGCGGTCGCCTGATGAGACGTTGCCTGGGGCCGGTTGCGGGGCCCACTCTGCGCGCTATTTGTGCCTGAAAGCGCGCATAGCGGGCCCCACAACGGGAGTCCTAGCCCGCTTCGGTGATCCGGAACGTCAGGGTACGGGCCTCAGGGCGCAGTGCATGGTCCGGCCACACGTCCGGTCCGCAAGCCCTGGATCCGAGGCCGTGCTGGGCGGCGTCGAGGTACAGGTAACTGCCTTGGCTCGCCGCCAACTCATGCGCGTGGCCGGCTGCTGAGATTTCCTGTGCCGTGTGCCGGGCGAGAGTGAAGCCCGGCAGGCGGCCACCGGAGTCAGGGGCGGCGTCGAGTTTCAGCCAAGGAGTACCTGCCTGCTGCAGGTCAAGCGACCGCACAGCACTCCGGTGACCCGATTCCTGTGGCTTGGCGTAGGGCACCGTGAGCTCGTCAATGCCTGCCGAATACCTGCCCACCAGCGTCGCGTGCATGCTGTCCGGGTACGATTCACGGGGCCCGGCGCCGAACCATGAAGCTCCGTCCACGGAGCCCGGCAGGTCGAATCGGACGCCGATGCGTGGCCAGATCATGTCCCAGCCGGTGCTGGGAACAATCTCCACACGAAGCCACAATTCGCCGCCGGACAGTTGCCAGTTCTCCTCCACAGAGACCCAACGGGCGGCGTCGGCGGCGGCGTAGCGGGTGTGGACCACCACGCCGGTTTCGTGGGCGGAAACCTTCTCGACCCGGGCGGTGATCCGGTCCAGGCCGGCAGCACGCCACACTGATTCCATGGACGGGGCAGGCGTTCCGTTGCCGTTGTTGAGCCATGGATCGGCGAGGTCGTAGCTGCCGCGGCCAGCCCCGGCGTCGTTATCCGTGGGTGCCCGCCACACTTCCAGCCGCGGTCCGGATACCGAAAGCCCGGCAAGCGAGGCTAACCGGCCGTCCTCGAAGACGGCGGGGCCCAGCGAGACGGTGCCTTCCGCAATGTCGGCTTTACGTTCGGATGATGCCAAGGGGCGGGGTCCCCTCAGGCCGGGACGGGTTTCGGTCAGATCCAGCTGCGCCGCGGAGATCACATGCCCGGCCTCGGCCCACGCAGTGTCCTTACCCAGGACGGCCTCCACCGTGAGCCAGTACTCACCGGATGCCGCGCCCGCGAACTCCGGCAGTTCGATCAGGGTCGTATCGCCGGCGGCCAGGGGCGTGCCCGCTGACGTGACGACGTCGAGCTCTCCGGAGACCTGCACAAGGCCGTCCACCTCGGTGCGCCAGCGCAGCACGACGTCGGACGCATCGGCCGTGTGCCGCAGGTTGGCGACGGAGACGAAGCGGCGAGTGCCGCCGTCGTGCGTCTCCGCACTGAAGTTCAGGCGCAGGGGAGCGACGATCTGCTTGTACTCAAAGAGCCCCGGGCTCGGCGTGGAGTCCGACAGGACCATGCCGTCCATCACGAAGTTGCCGTCGTGGACAACCTCGCCGAAGTCGCCGCCGTAGGCGTAGAACTCCGTGCCATCGGCGGTGGTGGTGCGGATACCGTGGTCCCGCCACTCCCAGACAAACCCGCCGTGCAGCCGCGGGAAGCGGTCCACCAGGTCCTCGTATTGGTCGATCGCGCCCGGACCGTTGCCCATGGCATGAACGTATTCGCACAGGATGAACGGTTTGGTGCGCTGCCGTGCGGACTCTGCCGCGGAGCAGCCCAGCAAAAGCGAGCCGGAATCGTCGCGGCCAATCGCCTCAGTCTCAGGAACGGAGGAGTACATGCGCGAGTAGACATCCGTGTAAGCGCCGGTGTAATCGCCTTCGTAATGGACGGGCCGGCCAGTGTCACGGGCGTGGGCCCATGCGGACATGGCAGCCAGGTTGGAACCTGTGCCGGACTCGTTTCCGAGGGACCACATGACGATGGACGGGTGGTTCTTGTCCCGTTCCATCGTGCGCTCCATCCGGTCCACATATGCTTCGCGCCAGGCGGGGTCGTCGCTGGGATTGCCCACCCAGCCATGCCGTTCGAAGCCATGCGTTTCCAAGTCGCATTCCAGGATCACCCAGAAGCCCATCTCGTCGGCGATGTCCAGCAAGCGGGGGTGCGGCGGGTAGTGGCTGGTGCGGATGGCGTTGACGTTGAACTGCTTCATCAGGGCAAGGTCGGCCCGGGCGAAGTCCTCATCGAAGACCCTGCCGCGGTCCGGATGCGTTTCATGGCGGTTCACGCCGTGGAACACCACGCGCCGGCCGTTCACCAGGAACTGGTCGCCCTTGATCTCCACCGTGCGGAATCCCAGGCGCAGGGAGATGGTCTCGCCTTCGCTTGCCACCGTCGCGTTGTACAGACGCGGAACCTCCGCGGACCAGGGTTCGACGGCGGTGATCGCCACCGGGGCGACGTCGGCAGGGGAGGGCCATACGACGTCGACGTCCAGCTCGGGGACGGACAACCGGATGGGGTAGGAGGCTGCATCAGCCGTGATTTCGGGGTCGATGGTGCCCGCGCCATTGGCGAAGGATGTCCTCAGCCAGACGTCGTCGATGCCCTCTTTCGGTCGTGCTTGGAGCGTGACGTCCCGAAAGATGCCCGGCATCCACCACTGGTCCTGGTCCTCGACGTAGCTGGAGGCTGACCACTGGTGAACGCGGACCGCGAGCACATTGTGTCCTGGACGGATTGCTTCGGTGACATCAAATTCCTGTGCCAGCCGGCTGCCCGTGCCAACGCCGATCTCAAGGCCGTTGACCCACACTTTGTACCGGGATTCGACGCCGTCAAAGCGCAGGATTGTCTTCCCGGCGGCGCTCCAGTGTTCCGGTACCTCAAAGCTCCGGCGGTAGTCGCCTGTGGGGTTATCGTCCGGGACGTGGGGAGCATCAGTGGGGAACGGGAATTGGACGTTGGTGTAGATGGGCCGCCCGTAGTTACCGTCGCCCTCCAGGACCCAGTGCGCCGGAACGGGAATCCGGTCCCACGCGGAATCGTCCAGGGTCTCCTCAGCGATGCCTTCGATTGCCTCGCCCGCAGGGAGGACACCGCGGCCGCCCGGGGTTCCCGGTGCGCCCGGGAGGAGCCGGAAACGCCACTGTCCATTCAGGGAGAGGGTCGGAGCATCTGTGTGCAGCCAAGAGCGGGCAGGGAGGCGGTTCCCGGATCCCGGTCCGGTGTCTGTGATGTAGCTGGCGTCGGACATTATTTAACGGCTCCTTCTGTCAGTCCGCCGCGCCAGAAGCGCTGCAGGACAACCATGGCGATGCTGAGCGGAATGATGGAGAGCAACACTCCACCGGTGGTCAGTTCATAGAATTCGGGCAAGCGGTCAACCTGGCTCAGCCAGTTATTCAGGCCCAGGGTGATGGGGTAGAGCTCTGAGTCGGAGAGCATGACCAGCGGCAGGAAGTAGTTGTTCCAGATGCCCACCAGTTGGAACAGGAAAACCGTCACCAGTGCCGGGGTCAGGACTTTGAGCCCGATGGTGTGGAAGATGCGGAGTTCGCCGGCGCCGTCGATCCTGGCGGCCTCGATCAGCGAGGTGTCCACGGTGGCCTGCGCGTAGATCCTGCACAGGAACAGGCCGAACGGCGAGACCAGCGATGGCAACAGGACGCTCCAGTATGTGTTGGCCAGGCCCATCTGGCTGAACAGCAGGAAGAGGGGCAACGCCGTGGCCGTGCCGGGAACCAGCACGCCACCCAGGATGGTGCCGAAGACCAGATTCCGGCCGCGGAATTCGTACTTGGCCAGTGCGTAGCCTCCAGCGGCAGCGAAATACGTGGCCAGGAGCGCACCAACGCCGGCATAGATCGCGGAGTTCAGGAACCAGCGGCCGAAGATGCCGTTGTCGTAACTGACTACCCGGCCGATGTTTTCCCACAAGGAGAACGTTGGCGCGAACCAAAAGCCGTTGGTGGAGAAGAGATCCGCCGTGGACTTGGTGGAGGCAACGAAGACCCAGTACACGGGAATCAGGAAGTACAGGGCCACCACCACCAAAAGTGCGGTGACGATGATGGTGGATGACCGTCGTCGTCCGGCTGAGCGGTCCGGACCGGAAGAAGGCTTGCTGCGTACCGGTGCGGTGGTTGGTTTCGTGGCTGTGACGGTCATGATGACTTCCTGTTCGTCAGTGCGAGGAAGGCGAAGGACAGGGCGAACGCGGCCACGGCGATGATGACCGACTGGGCTGCTGCGACGTTGTAGTCGTTATAGGCGAAGGCCGTGGTGTAGGCGCTGAGGTTCGGCGTGTATTGGCTGTCGATGGCAGGGGCTACAGTCTTGAGGACCTGGGCCTCGGCGAAGAGCTGGAGGGTTCCAATGATGGAGAAGACAGTAGTGAGCATGAGGGCCGGGCGGATCAGGGGGAGCTGGATGCTGCGGGCCACGCGCCACGTGGAGGCCCCGTCCACCTTGGCGGCCTCGTAGAGTTCCACCGGGATGGCTTTGAGCTGCGCCACGATGATCAGCATGTTGTAGCCCGTGTAGCTCCACGTGACGATGTTGGCGATTGACCACAGCACGCTGTTGGCACCCAGGAAATCGGGCGTCAGGCCTACGATCTTGGCTGCGTCGAACAGTGGGCTGAGTCCAGGCACATACAAGAAGGACCACAGGATGGTGGCGATGACGCCGGGCACACCGTACGGGAGGAAATAGGCGGCGCGGAAGAAACCCGGCCACTTTGCCGAGGCCGATTCCAGCATGAGTGCCAACGCGGTGCATAGGACAATCATGACGGGCACCTGGACGATGCCGAACAGCAGCATACGGCCAATCGAGGCGACGAAGCTGCCGTCTGCCAATGCTTGGGCGTAGTTGCTGAAACCGGCGAACTCACTGGTCACGCCGGCTTCGCCGAACAGGCCGCTGCGCGTCACCTTGGTGAAGCTGGACATGATGGCCACAACAATTGGGAGCAGGAACGTGAGGATGAAGAGCCCCAGGAACGGTGCCAGCAGGAGCCAGGGTGCGCGTCCGGCAGCACCCGTACGTTTGCCACTACGGGCCGCTGTAGCGGGACGCTGCACAGTGGGTGCAGTGCGGGTAGTCGTCATGCCGTTTCCTTCCGGATGGTGAGGCCCTTGTTCTTGAAAACGGTGATGATCTGCTGTTCCGAGGCGGCTATGGAATCCACCAACGAGGTCCCAAACGCCTTCTTGCGGAAACCGTCGCTGAGGATGTTGAAGGACTGCTGCGTCACCGGCCACCAGGACCAGTCAGGGTTCTGCTGCTGAGTGGCAGGGACGAAGACTTCCTCGTTGTAGCGCTGAGCGCCGAAGAACGCCGACGGTTGTTGGCGGTCCGATCCGATGAAGTCGGGATTGGGGGACCATCCGATGCCGCTGTTCTTGATCTCGGCGTCGATTCCCTCCTTGGATGTGGTCAGCCACACGGCAAACTCGAGGGCTTCCTTGGGGTGCTTGCTGTTGGCGAGGACAGCAGCCGTGGAACCGCCAAGGTAGGTGGAACCGAACCCGGTACCGCCCCACGTGGGCATGGGCGCAACCCGCCATTTTCCCTCGGAGCCGCTGACGCCCTGAACCAGGGCATCGCCCCAGCTTCCGGTAATGGTCGAGGCAATGCCGCCCTTGCCTGCCGCAGCGAACCAGCCCGGCGAAAAGGCGCCATACGCGGTGGTGACGAGGTCGTCGTCGATCGCTTTGTCGAAGAAACGCGCGGTGTTCAGCGTGGCGTCGTCGGTCATGTTGATGACCCAGCCGTCCTCTTCGGGACGGAACCAGGCGGCCCCGGCCTGTGCGGCAAACGAAGCGAACGGCGAGGCATCGCTGATGGGGAAGCAGTCCAGATAGGTGTCAACCGCCCTTAGCTCCGTGGCAACGCTGGCCCATTCATCCCAGGTTTCCGGGGTGCTTGCGCCCACTTTGTCCATGATGGCGGGCTGGTAGAACATGCCCATTGGCCCGGAGTCCTGGGGGATGCCGTAGATTCCGCCCGTGTAGCTGACTTGCTTCCACAGCGTGGGGTCGTAAAGGTGCGCGTGCTGGTCGGCACCGTAGCGGGAGAGATCCACCAGCCCGTTGACCAGCATGAACTCGGGAATGGAGCGTAGTTCAACCTGGGCGAGGTCCGGTCCGCCGCCTGCAGCGAGGGCCGAGTAGAGCTTCTGGTATCCGCCGGCATTGCCGCCTGGAATCCACACCACGTCCACCTGGATGTTCGGGTTGGCGGCATTCCAGATGTCGGCAACGTTCTGGAAATCCTTGAGCCAAGCCCAGTAGGTGAGCCGCACAGGCCCGCCGGCAGCGGGGATGGTTGGGGCAGCGTTGACGGACTGGGTTCCTGGAGTAGCGCACCCGGCCAGCAGGCCCATGGCTGCTGTACCCAGGCCTGCGCCCAGGAGTTGTCTTCGCGTGAAACGGGTCATGAGCCTTCACCTCTTCGTGTCAGGTTGACTATGCCGGCGCGCGGATTCGTGGGTCCCGGCAGCGGCAAGTGTGACCACGGTAACAGAAAATTCGAGTACTTACTCGAATTTCATATTCGAGGATGTAACACGCATGTACACTGACTAGCCATGACCACAAAGGACGTGGGCCGCGCAGCGAGGCGGGGCCCGTACGCGAAATCCGAGGAACGGCGTCGGACCATCCTCGACGCTGCCCATGCGGTGTTCGCTGCCCGTGGTTACCGCGGGGGATCCCTGCAGGATGTTGCCGATCGCGTAGGCCTGAGCCAGACAAGCCTGCTGCACTACTTCGCGTCCAAGAGCGACCTCCTCATGGCAGTCCTGAAGCGCCGCGATGAAATCACCGGCGGCTCATTCCCCGATGACATGGAGGAAGGCCTGGTGGACTCCGTGATCCGGACAGCGCTCTTCAACGAGGACATTCCGGGCGTCATCGAGCTGTACACGGTGCTCTGCGCCGAGTCCGTCACTGATGGCCACCCGGGTCGGGAGTACTTCACGGAGCGCTACCAACGCTTGCGGAGGAGCTACGGCCGCCGCTTCGCTGAACTGGCGGCCGAGGGCAGGCTCCGCCCCGGAGTTGATCCTGATGAAGCTTCCATGTCGTTGGTTGCCTTGTGGGACGGGCTCCAGACCCAGTGGTTGCTGGCTCCCGACGACGTGGATGTGGTCAAGGGCCTGCGCGGCTATTTCAAGCTCCTGGTCCTCCCCGAGGCCTGACCCAACCAGGTAACAGCACATGTCCCGTTGGGGGCCCAAACCGACATGTGCTGCTACTTGGTTGGGTGCGTTAGCCGCGAAAAGCCCCGATGCCTGTGATGTGCTGGCCCAGGATCAGGGTGTGGACCTCGTCCGTGCCTTCATAGGTCCGCACGGATTCCAGGTTGCTGGCATGCCGCAGGGGTGAGTAGTCGAGGGTGACGCCGTTCCCGCCGAGGATGGTCCGCGCTTCGCGGGCGATCTTGATGGCCTCGCGGACGTTGTTCAGCTTGCCCAGGGAAATCTGCTGTGGCTGAAGGTGTCCGGCATCCTTCAGGCGGCCCAGGTGCAGGGCCAGCATGGTGCCCTTCTGGATTTCCACCAGCATGTTCACCAGTTTCTCCTGCGTCAGTTGGTAGCCCGCCAACGGGCGTCCGAACTGGAGTCGGTTGCCTGCGTAGTCCAACGCAGCCTCGTAGGAGTCGCGTGCGGCTCCCATGGCACCCCACGCGATTCCGTAGCGCGCCTCGTTCAGGCAGGAGAATGGTCCCCGAAGTCCCATGGCACCCGGGAGGATGGCATCTGGACCAAGCCGCACGTCGTCGAACGTCACATCGCACTGAACGGACGCGCGCATGGATAGCTTTGGCTCGATCGGTGTTGCCGCTACCCCGGGGGTTCCAGCGGCAACCAGGAAGCCGCGGATACCGTCCTCAGTGTTGGCCCACACCACTATGACGTCAGCAATCGACGCGAGCCCGATCCACCGCTTGGCACCGTCCAGGACCCAACCGTCGGACGTTTCGCGGGCAAAGGTCGTCATGGACGAAGGATCCGAACCCGCTGTCGGTTCCGTCAGGGCAAAGCATCCAATCAGCTCGCTGGCCGCCATGCGTGGAAGCCACTGCCGCTTCTGCGCCTCCGAGCCCCACTTATGGATAGCTGTCATGGCGAGTGAGCCCTGCACGGAAACGAAGGTGCGGATCCCGGAGTCGCCGGCCTCCAGTTCCATCGCTGCCACACCATATTCGACGGCGGTCCGGCCGGGACAGCCATAACCCTCCAAATGCATACCCAGGACGCCGAGCTCGCCCAACTCGGGAGCGATATCACGCGGGAAAACTGCGTCCTCGTACCAGCGGGCGATGTTTGGCCGGATGCGGTGGGCAGTGAAGTCGCGGACCTTTTCGCGGAGTTCAAGCTCGTCCGCGGTCAGCAGTGAGTCGAGGGCCAGGACGTCGGAGGTGTTCGTCGTTGAATCGCTCATGCCAGCATCCTATGGCCGCCGGCATGTGTGCTGTCGCACATGGCAGGCAGGCCGGGGGAGTGCCTCAGTAGTATGGGTGCGGGGGTCGCACACTTCCCCCGTTGCTGTTCGGTTATCTTGGGGGAATTTGCATGGCACTGCCTGACGTCGATTTACGGACCACGGCGGATGCCGCAACGCCGCGCAAAGATGAACCACGATCCTCGGTATTGCTGAGTTTGTTGCCACTGGCCGTGGTAGTGGTTCCCGTCTGGATGATGCTCGCGGACTGGGCCAAGCAGGGCCTGGACTTCAGCGTCTACTGGTTCGGCGGGAGCATCCTGAACCAGGCAGGCGGTTCGCCTTCGGACCTCTACGGTCCCAGCGTCGCTTCTGCCGGCGGGCCGCACCTCCCGTTTACCTACCCGCCCTTCGCAGCCCTTGTCTTCGGGTTGCTGGCGCGATTGCCACAAACTGCCGCGCTCATGCTGTTCAACATTGCCGGTGTGGCCCTGGCTGCGTGGGTAGCTGTCACGATCGTCAGGTACTGGTCGTCCAAGCCTGACCTGCGCAGCGCGCTCGCCTCCACCAAGAGCTGCTGGGTAGCAGCTGGCTTGTTCCTGGCGGTCCTGCTCCTGGGGCCGTGGCGCGAAACCCTGGCGTTCGGGCAGATCAACATCCTGCTCATGGGCCTGATGGTCATCGACCTGCTGGGCGGTTTCTCCAAACGCCGCGGCTTCCGGAGCAGCGGCTTCCTGGTGGGTGTCGCCGCCGGCATCAAACTGACGCCGCTGGTCTTTGGCTTGTACTTCCTGATGCGCAAGGACTGGCGTGGACTGGTGAACATGTCCATCGGTTTCGCTGGCACGGTGCTGCTCGGCTGGCTGTTGCGACCCGCAGAATCCCTGCAGTTCTGGCTGGAAATCCTCCCCGACACATCACGTATTGGCGGCGCGGGGTACGTCGACAACCTCTCCATCAAGGGTGCCCTGTTGCACTTCGGTGTTCCACACGATGCTGTGACCGTGCCTTGGCTCGCTTTGAGCCTTGCCACCATTGTCCTGGCTGCGTTGCTCATCAGGGCCGCCAGCGTCCAAGGCGCACGCGTGACGGCAATTTCGACGACGGCACTTGCCATGTTGCTCATCAGCCCGGTCTCATGGTCCCACCACTGGGTCTGGATGGCCGTGGTCCTGCCGGCATTCGCATGGACCATCAAGGAAACGCCTGCCCGTTACAGGACCCAGCGGATGGTGATGGGCGCAGTCCTCGCGGTATCGACGCTGGTGTTCTTCTCTTCGCCCAAGACCATCGGCCTGGCGCTGGGGTCCGCTGACCTCAACGTCCAGACACCCGGGCTTTGGATCATGGCGTCCAGCGCGGGTGTGTTCTGCGCTGTGGCAATCCTGGTTTGCTGGTTCGCCGCCTTCAGGCGTAATTCCATCCGGGACGTGGACGTGCCTGCCCGCCTCCATCGATGGGCCCTGAGGCAGCGCTAAGCCCGCGGACCGCAGACTACTCGCCGCTTACTACGCCAACCTGGGCACGCTCACCTGTGAAGTAGCCACGGGTTGACGGCGCGAAGCGGCACACCACAGCCAGCACAACGCCCAGGGCCAACAGCAGCACGCCACTGACAAAAGCCCCGCCGATGCCGAAGATCCGGGTGTCCCCGTAGGCCGGGTCCCACATTTGGACGGCCGAGATGAAGAACGCAGCCGTCAGGGACAGCGCACCCAGGAACGGCAGGATGCCACGGAACCACAGGTTCCGGGCGGAGTCCCGGAGCGTGGAGCGGAAGAACCACACGCAGGAGAACCCGGTCAGGGCGTAGTAGAACGCAATGAACAAGCTGATGGCGCTGATGGAGTCGGACAGCAGGTTTTCGCTGAGGAAGCTCATGGCCACGTAGTACACAACGGCCACCGCACCCATGACCTGCGTGGAGAAGCCCGGGGTCATGAACCGTTCGTGGACCTTACCGAACCGCGCCGGAAGCGCACCGTGCACCCCCATGGACAATGTCCCGCGTGCCGTGGGAAGAATGGTGGTTTGCGTCGATGACAGGACCGATGCCAGCACAGCCACAATGATCAGCCAGCCCCATGGGCCCAGCACTACGTCCTTCATGGCCAGGAAGACGTCGTCCTGGTTGGCTTCGTTGCCCAGGCCGATGCCGTCGGTACCAATCGTGGCGTACATCATCACCAGCAGGGCAACGGAAACGTAGATCGCCACCAGGACGGAGGCTGAGATGACCGCGCCGCGGCCGGGAGTCTTGGCCGGGTTCTCTGTTTCCTCGTTGAGCGCCAGGCACGTGTCCCAGCCCCAGTAAATGAACAGCGCCAGCAAGACACCGTGGACCACAGCACCGGGATCGGCAAACGCGCCGGCAGGGTTGAACCATTCGAAGTCGAAGGCCTGGCCTTCGGGTGCTCCGCCGGCGATCCGGACGATGATGGCCACAGCAAAGATGCCCAGCGAAATGTACTGGATGTATGTCAGCGTGCGCTGGACGTGCTCACCCAGCCGGATGCCACGGTGGTTCACGTACGTCATGAACACGATGAACAGCACTCCGGTTGCCGTCACCAGCCATGTGTTCTCAGCCAGGGATCCATCGCCGATCAGCAGCCAAAGGTACTTGCCCGCAATCTGTGCCAGGTTGGCCAGGACAACGATGCCAGCCAATGCCACACCCCAGCCGCCCAGCCAGCCCGCCCAGGGGCCGAAGGCCTTGCGGGCCCAGAAGAACGTGGTGCCACAGTCCGGCATTGCGCTGTTGAGTTCACGGAAGGCGTAGGCGATGAACAGGACCGGGATGAAGCCAAGGATCAGGATCAGCGGCGTGTAGTTGCCGTTGACGGCAACAATGAGCCCCAGGGTCGCGGCCAACGAATAGACGGGTGCGGTGGATGCCAGGCCCAACATGACGGAGTCGCCAAGGTCCAGGATCCCGGCGTGGAGGCCTTTGGGAGGTACGACGGCGGTACGGTCGCCGCCCGCTTGGCCGCCACCCGGCGTCGAGGTTTCAGTGCTCATAGTGCGGCTCCGTAGGAAGTAGCAGTGGGCGCGACAGGCGCGGGGGAGTCAATGGTGTTGGGAACAAAGCGGCAGAAGTAGTCCGTGATGGGGCCATCGGATTCGCGGATTCCACAGCCGACGGATTCGCCATCCACCACCCAGAGACCCAGGACGGGATGATTGCCGTCGAAGTCCGGGAGGGAGTGGTACTGCTGGAAGCACCAGCCTTCACGGCCGTAGCCGCCGGGTTGCTGGATCTCGATGCCGGGGGCGTGGATGCGGATGTTGTCGCCTTCGCGCCCATGCAGCGGCTTGGCCACCCATTCCTTCAGGGGTCCCGGGTCGCCAAGATAGGCAGGCAACAGGTTCGGGTGGTCCGGGTAGAGATGCCACAGCGCGGCCAGCAGTGCCTTGTTGGACAGGAGCATCTTCCACGCCGGTTCAACCCAGCGCGGGTTGTGGGCGCGCTGCAGGAGGCGGTGCCCGAAGGGCTCCTTCATCATCAGTTCCCACGGGTACAGCTTGAACATGGTGCTGATCATGAAGTTGTCCAGGTCCACGAACCGGTTCAGGTTGGGGTCCCAGCCGATGTCGGACATGTTGATGCCGATGGTGGTCCAGCCACCCTGGCTCGCGACATCCCGCATGTAGGCCGCTGTCATCCAGTCCTCGCCGGATTCCTCTGCTTCGGAGTGGGCCACGTGCAGGGTGCTCATGCCGGTACGGAACTGCAGCTTCTTCCATTGCCGGATCAGGGCCTCATGGATCCCGTTCCACTGGTCCTTGTCCGGAAAAACGTCCTGGAGCCAGAACCACTGGGCAACGGAGGCTTCGATGAGCCCGGTGGGAGTGTCGGCGTTGTACTCCAGCATCTTGGCCGGACCGCCCTTGCCGTCATAGATGAAATCGAAGCGGCCGTAGATATCCATGTCGGCAGCCAGCAGCGACTCGCCAGCGAGTTCAAGGGCCTGCTGCCCGATGCCGATATCGCCCATGGCTCCGGTGGCCAGGTACTTCGCGGCCTCCAGGCACATGATGTGCATATCCTCGGCGGTCTTCTCGAGGGTTTCCACCTCGTCCATGGTGAATTCGTAATAGGCCGATTCGTTCCAGTATTCGATTTTGCGGCCATTGGGCATGGTGGTGGTGGAAAATACCAGGCCCTGTTCTTCGATCTTTTGCTTCCAGTCCGGCCTGGGCACGGAGGAGAGTCGACGCACGCCTAGCCTCCCGAGCTTCCGCCGCTTTTGGAGCTGCTGCCGAAGCCGCCGCGGCTGACAGTGCCGCCCTTGGTGCTGTAGCCGGTAGAGGATTTTGCTCCCGTAGGCACGTTCTTGGTGTAGCTCGGGTAGGAGCTGCGGTTTTGCCCCACCGCGGGCACACTGGCTCCCCGGGAGTAGAAGTACCAGGCATAGACCGCGGAGCTGCGGCCGGCCGAACTGCTGTTGTTGCACTCGTTGTCGTCAACGCGTTCGCCGGTTTCCTCGTTGAAACAGACCTGCGCGTAGTCCGCTTCCTGCTCATTGCTGGCAACGATCGCGGTAATGGTTCCAGCCAGCAGGGCAGTCACGCCCAAGCCCACGACGACGGTGCGGCGCTGGGAACGCTTCTTCTTTTTCGCTGCCTCAGCTGCTCCTCGCTCGCGTTCCTTGGCGAACGGGTCCACGACGGGGAGGGGTTGGCCGGGCTGCGGCGCGCCGTTCCCGGCCTGGGTAGCACCGGCAGGCACCGGACGCTTCTTGCCCTTGCCCGTACTTTTCGCCGGCTCCTGGCCGCCCTCGACAGGCGTGAACAGCTCGGGGTGGAGTTCGGGCTTTGGCACCTGCCAAGGTGGGGGCTTGGGCGGATTGTTGCCCGCTCCGAAGTCGGCGTTGTTGTCCCTGCTGCCGCCGTCGTTGCCGGCTGCGTCAGGGCTGTCTTTCGGGCCCATGTGTATCCCCCTGGATAGACCGTTGAAGTGTCCGGCGCCACGCCGGACCAGAATGCTCAGAGCAAGCCTAGTCCTTGCAGGCGGCGTCGGCACCGGTGACGGGCGTAAATGGGGAGAACTACCCAGCGGGCCAACCATGTAAGGATGTAGCCATGGCGGCACCAGAGGCACATGGCAACGGCGACGACGGCGTGCTGCTGCGGCTGCCGCCGGTTCGCGGCATCGGCCAAGGCCGGGTGGTCACCGGTTTGGTCCTGGCGCTTTTGCTGCCGCCCGCCGTCGAACTTCTGGTGACGGTCCTCGATTTCCGTAACTTCGCGATCACCATGCTGCTGCAACTGGCGGTGGCAGTTGCCGTCGCCGCGATCGGTGGTTTGTGGCCGGCGGTGGTGGCCGCCGTGCTGGGAAGCTTCCTCCTTAACTATTTCTCGGCAGATCCTGTCGGCTCGCTCTCCATCGCCGACCCCACCACGTTGTTCACACTTGTGGTCTTCCTTGCTGTGGCCTGCGGCGTGGCACTGGCAGTCGGCCTGGCCAGCCGGCGCGCGCAGGAGGCAGCTCGCTCCGGAGCCGAGGCCACGGCCCTGAGCGAGTTGGCCCTGAGAATCCTGAGTTCGGACGGCAGCCTGGAAACGTTCCTTGAGAAGGTCCGCAGCAATCTGGGCATGGAAGCGGTGACCTTGCTGGGCTCCGCGGGACCGGGTGGGCCGGCAATGCCAGGTGCGGCTCCCTCGTGGCAGGTGCTGGCGAGCGCCGGCCACAATCCGCCGGTGACCCATGCCGCCGCCGACCACGCCGCCGTCGTCGATCCGCATTACACGCTGCTGCTGCGCGGCGGTCCGTTATCGCCTCAACGCCAGCGTCTGTTGGCCGCCTTCGGGGCCTTCGTCGTGGCCGTGCGGGAACGCCAGCAGTTGGTCAAGAGCCGCCGGGACAACCTGCGGCTGTCCGAGGGCAACAAAATGCGGACGTCCATCCTGCGCGCCGTGTCGCATGACCTGCGGACCCCGTTGGCGGGCATCAAGCTCGCGGTGAGCAGCCTGCGCCAGGAGGACGTGAGCTTTCCGCCGGAGGTCGAGCGGGAACTGCTGGAAACCATTGAGGAGTACGCAGACCGCCTGGATCACTTGGTGGACAATCTTCTGGACATGTCCAGGATTACGGCCGATGCGGTCAACCCGTTGCTGACCGGCATCGTGTGGGCCGAGGTGCTGCCCCAAGCGTTGCGGGGTGTTCCACCGGAGCACCTCCGCAATGAACTTCCGGCCAACCTGCCTCCGGTGCAGGCTGATGCCGGCATGCTGGAGCGCGTGGTGGCCAACATCGTTGAGAACGCCGTGAAGTACGCGCCTGACTCTGATGTGGTCCTGACTGCCCGGGCCGGGGCCGGCATCACGTTGGGCGACCGGCCCGCCAGTGAATTGAGGATCGTGGATCACGGCAGGGGGATGGGCCACGATGAAGTCCTCACCATGTTCCAGCCTTTCCAACGCTTTGGTGATTCGCCGTCGCAGACCGCGGCGGGCGGAATCGGCTCCGGCGGTGGCATCGGCCTTGGACTGGCAGTGGCTAAAGGGTTCAGCGAGGCCATGGGCGGCAGGCTCGCCGCCGAGCCGACGCCGGGTGGTGGCCTGACCATGGTGGTCACCCTGCCGCTGTGGACAGGTGACGCGCAATGACGCTGGTTCTGATCGTCGAGGACGAGGCCCGGATTGCCCGCGCCATGCAGATCACCCTTCAGGCGCACGGCTACCAGGCGCTGTCGGTGGGCACGGGGGCCGAGGCCCTCCAGGCCGCTGCCAAGCAGCCGGTGGAGATCGTGGTCCTGGACCTTGGGCTGCCGGACATGGACGGCGTGGAGATCATCCGCCGCATCCGTGGCTGGAGCAGCATGCCCATCATCGTGCTGTCCGCCCGGCACGCGTCGGAAGACAAAGTGGAAGCGCTCGACGCCGGTGCGGACGACTATGTGACCAAGCCTTTCGGGTTGGATGAGCTGCTTGCCCGGCTTCGGGTCGCCTCCCGCCGTGTCGTCACCGAACATGAGGAACCAACCCTGGCCACTGCCGACTTCATGGTGGACCTGGCCGGCAAGAGGATTGTCAAGGATGGCTCGGAAGTCAGGTTGACGCCCACGGAATGGAACATCCTGGAACTGTTGGTCCGGAACAAGGGGAAACTGGTGAGCCAGCAGCAGATTCTCACCCAGGTCTGGGGACAGGCCTATGCCAAGGAAACCCAGTACCTTCGCGTGTACATTGCCCAGCTGCGGCGGAAGCTGGAGCGGGATCCGGCGGAGCCGCGCCATCTGCACACGGAAGCAGGCATGGGCTACCGTTTTGATCCTTAAACCTTCCTGGGGCCGTCCGTAGACTGGTCCCATGAACACCGCTTCCCTCGTTGCCGTCTGCCGTGTCCACCAGTTGCTGCCCGATTCCGGCAGCGTGGGAGTCACGGCCATTGACAAGCGCCCCGTAGAAGGTCCCGTCAAGGTCCACAAACTGGGACTTCACGGGGATGTGCAGGCAAGCCGGCTCGATCACGGCGGGGAAGACCAAGCGTTGTACGCCTACTCGCAGGCGGACGCGGACTTCTGGTCAGGTGAGCTGCTGCGCGAGGTAACGGCTGGCCTTTTCGGCGAGAACCTGCGCGTTGCAGGAATCGAGACCACGGGTGCAGTGATCGGCGAACGATGGAAGATTGGCCTGGACGTGGAAGTGGAGGTCACGTCTCCCCGTGTTCCGTGCGCCACGTTCCAAAGGGCGTTGGGGGAGCCGCAGTGGGTGAAGCGCTTCACGCAGGAAGGCCGGGTGGGGACGTACCTGAGGGTGATCAGGACAGGGACCATTTCGGCGGGAGACCACATTCACCGCACGTTCGTCCCCAAGCACGGCATTACGGTGGGCCAGTGGTTCAACGAGCCCACGCCGGACATCGTCCAGGTCCTGCTCGACGCGGAAGCCGACGGCGAAATCCGGCTCCAGGACGAGTACCACTCAAAGTTCGAGAAGGTCCTTCGCCGCCACGGCCTCTAGGGCCTTTTCATGGCCTCGGGGCGGGTGTGGAAGCCGAGTGTGAACAAGCTCACCGGCCATCATGGGGCCTTAAGTCGCGGTGACGCCGCACCTTGCCCTACACTTGAAATATCCCCCACTCCGGAAATCCCTTTATCCTGCCCAATTCTTGAGGCAGGACTGGTAAGTGTTGGGGCCCGCAATTGTGTGCGGGCATTTTCATAGGGAGAGCCGGCTAAAGAAAACGCTGTACAGACTGCTGGGATAGCAGCCAAGAGATGCAGCGGGAAGTCCTGCCATGGGATTGCGATAGCGCCGGACTTCTTGCGGGAGCAGGGCACTTTGCCTGCCTTCGCGACGAGTACTGCGGCCAAGCCCAACCGGGCCGCGCCGACTGCCCTATGGATGAGGAATTTCCCCCTATGACCGAAAATCTCAACGAAAACTTCGACGCCCAGACCGTAGAGTCCGCTGATGCAGTGGAGACCACCGCGCCCGCCGAAGTTGAAGCACCGGCTGCTGCCGCTGCCCCCGTCGAGAATGCTGCAGCCGAGTCTGCAGCTCCCGCCTTCACCGAAGCTCCTGCCCCCAAGGCAGAAGAAGAGGAAGAAGAAGGCGTCCGCTTCGTCGATCTTGGTATCGACGGTCGCGTTCTGGCCGCCCTGCAGGACGTCGGCTACGAAAAGCCGTCTCCCATCCAGGCCGCCACCATCCCGCTGCTGCTTGAAGGCCGCGACGTCGTTGGCCTGGCCCAGACCGGTACCGGCAAGACCGCAGCATTCGCTGTTCCGGCCCTGTCCCGCCTGGCTGAGCTCCACGACCTCAATGGCCCGTCCCGCAAGACCCAGGCTTTGGTCCTGGCCCCGACGCGCGAACTTGCCCTCCAGGTTGCCGAGGCGTTCACCTCCTACGCCAAGCACATTGACGACTTCACCGTCCTCCCGGTCTACGGTGGCTCGGCCTACGGCCCGCAGCTGGCCGGCCTGCGCCGCGGTGCACAGGTTGTTGTCGGTACCCCCGGCCGTGTGATCGACCACATCGCCAAGGGTTCGCTGGACCTTTCCGAGCTCCAGTACCTGGTTCTGGACGAAGCTGACGAGATGCTGCGCATGGGCTTTGCCGATGACGTTGAGCAGATCTTCCAGCAGACTCCCGAGACCCGTCAGGTTGCGTTGTTCTCTGCCACCATGCCGGGCCAGATCCGCCGCATGTCCAAGCAGTACCTGAACAACCCTGCTGAAATCTCGGTGAAGTCCAAGACCACCACCGGTGCCAACACCAAGCAGCGTTACCTCCAGGTTATGGGCCCGCACAAGCTGGACGCCCTGACCCGCATCCTCGAGGTTGAAGAGTTCGACGGCGTTATCGCCTTCGTGCGCACCAAAATGGCTACCGAGGACCTCGCCGACAAGCTGAAGTCCCGCGGCTTCCAGGCTGCCGCCATCAACGGCGACATCCCGCAGCAGCAGCGCGAGCGCACTGTTGACGCGCTGAAGGAAGGCCGCATCGACATCCTCGTGGCCACCGACGTCGCTGCCCGTGGCCTTGACGTGGAGCGCATCAGCCACGTCATCAACTACGACATCCCGCATGACACCGAGTCCTACGTGCACCGCATCGGCCGTACGGGCCGTGCAGGCCGCAGCGGTGACGCGATCCTGTTCATGACGCCGCGGGAGAAGTACTTGCTGCGTTCCATCGAAAAGGCAACCCGCCAGCCGGTGGAGCAGATGCACCTGCCCACCGCTGAGACCGTGAACACGCTGCGCCTGGGCAAGTTCGCCGAGCGCATCACGGAGACCCTCGCGTCCGAGGATGTTGCAGCATTCCGCGACCTCATCTCCTCCTACGAGGAAGAGCACAACGTTCCGGCTTCGGAGATCGCTGCAGCCTTGGCCGTCATGGCCCAGGGTGGACAGCCCCTGCTGGTCAAGGAACTGCCCGCAGCTCCTGAGTACCAGAAGCGTGAGCGCTCCAAGGACGGCTTCGGTTCCCGTGGCCCGACCCGTGCTCTCACCGAGGGCAACGCTACTTACCGGATCGCCGTCGGACGCCGTCAGCGCGTCATGCCGGGTTCCATTGTTGGCGCCATTGCCAACGAAGGTGGCATCTCCTCGGCACAGATCGGCGGCATCGACATCCGCTCGGACCACTCCTTGGTGGAGCTCCCGGCAGACCTGAGCCCCGAGCAGCTGCGTGCACTGTCCCGCACCCGCATCGGTGGCGAGCTGATCCACCTCGAACTGGATAACGGCCGCAAGCCCAGCGGCGACCGTGGCGGTTACTCCGGTGGTGGCGCCGGTGGACGTGGTGGCTATGGCGACCGCGAGAACCGTGGTGGCGGCAACTTCAAGGGCAACGGTGGCTTCAAGAAGGACTTCCGTAAGTCCGAAGGTGGCGAGCGTACCTCCGCTGACCGTGGTGGCCGCTCCTACAGCGACCGCTCCGAGCGCACCGCAGGCAGCTTCGGCGACCGCGACCGCGGCCAGGCCAGCGGGTCCCGCTTCGGCGGTCACGGTGACGGCGCCCGCAAGCCCCGCAGTGGCGGCGAAGGCGGACACCGCGATTTCAACCGCAAGGGCAAGTGGTAAACACTTCCTGGTGGTAAACACCAAGTAGTTCCCGTCAGGGGGTCGGCTTTCGAGCCGGCCCCCCGACGTGTTTAACGGGGTTACATGCGCCGGTGCCCCGCCGTACCATCAAGGGGCTGGCTGACTGGCCGCAGGAAACAGGAGGGTGCTCCATGGGATTGCTGGACAACGTGAGGAAGAACCTGGGCTTCGGCAACAAAGACCATGGTGAAAAGGATCACAGGGACCATGCCGCTCCGGAAGCGGCCCCGGACGACCAAACGGCCGTAAGCCAGGCAGCGGAGGATGCGGCCGCCGTCGAGGTTTCAGCTGAGGATAAGACGGCAGCCGAGGCTGCAGCAGCGCAGGCCGCCCAGCAACAGGCGGCCGCTGACGCCGCAGCGGCGCAGGAGGCCGAACAGGAGGGCCTGGAACCCGGGGCCCCGGAAGTCCGGCCGCAGGCGCAGGAGGCGGCCTCTGAGGCCGCAGCAGGGTCCGGCCAGCCAGGACCTGTGGCCCCGCGGGTCACCGAGGTAGTTGTGGAACAAGGCGACACCATGGGTGGCATCGCTGCCCAGTTCGGGGTGGACCTCGGCGCGCTGATCGCAACCAACGCAGATACCGTTCCCAACCCGGACCGGATCTACCCTGGACAGGTGCTCCGGCTGCCCTGAAATCAGGTGCCGAAACAGCAGGAAATAGATCAGCAGAACAGCGTCTTCGCAAATTGTGTCGGCGCTGTTTTTCCGCGGTCTTTCGCCGATTTGTAGCTTCTGAAAACGTCCGGTAGAGTATTTACTCGTTGCCCCCCTAGCTCAGTGGTAGAGCGCGTTCTTGGTAAGAACGAGGTCACCGGATCGATTCCGGTGGGGGGCTCTGAATGAGGGCCTGTGTCAAGGCGGTTTTGACCGGCTTGGCACAGGTTTTTCTCATTCGTGGCGGTGTAGCTCAGTTGGTTAGAGCGCACGACTCATAATCGTGAGGTCGGGAGATCGAGCCTCCCCACCGCTACAGAGCAAGACCCCGCAGCTTTCGCCTGCGGGGTCTTTTTTCATTCCGTGGGACAGAATGGGTTCATGAGTCGAATCGCAATCATTGGCGGCCACGGGAAAGTGGCCCTGCATCTGTCCCGCATCCTCAGTGGCGAAGGTCACGATGTCACGTCCTTCATCCGGAATCCCGATCATGTGGCAGATGTCACGGACACCGGCGCCACAGCCGAGGTGCTGGATGTCGAAAACTCGACGACGGCGGAACTCGCCCAGGCGCTCAACGGACACAACGCCGTGGTCTGGTCTGCAGGGGCCGGCGGTGGCAATCCGGACAGGACCTATGCGGTGGATCGGGATGCCGCCATCCGCTCCATGGATGCCGCAGCCCAGGCCGGAGTGCGGCGGTATGTGATGGTGTCCTACATCGGCGCCGCCAAAGACCACGGCGTCCCGTCGGACCACCCGTTCTTCGCCTATGCGGAGGCTAAGGCGGCCGCCGACGATTACTTGCGCAGCACCGGCCTTGACTGGACCGTCCTGGGTCCGGGAACCCTGACGGATGAGCCGGCCACGGGATTGATCCAGACGGACCCGGAAAACCCCGGCGACGGCACGCAGACCTCGCGGGCCAACGTTGCCCTGGTCACCGCGGCAGTCCTGGAACTGCCGGGCACCATCCGCCGGACCATCACGTTCAAGGATGGAGCAGAGGACGTCGTGGACGCCCTCACGCAAGACTGACCAGGGACTGACTTCAGCCCGGGATATGTTGGTAGGGAACTTTTTCGGCTTCGGCGGGGGAAGAGCCGTACAACATCTGGGGAAGCAGGAAAATGGATCAGTTGGCGCTCATCATCGGGTTGCTGCTTGCGACGGTAGTGGCCGTGGGTTTGGGAGACCGGCTCCGGCTGCCGTATCCGGTCCTGATGTTGCTCCTGGCCGTTGCACTCACCTTCATTCCTGGTTTCCCCGAGTTTGAGATCTCGCCTGAACTGATCCTGCCGATCTTCCTTCCACCACTGCTGTTCGCCACGGCGCAGAAGAGCTCCTGGGCGGTCTTCAGAGTGCGATGGCGGACGCTCCTCCTGTTGGCGGTGGCGTTGGTGGTGGTGTCCACCGCCGTGGTGGCCGGCGCTGCGTGGCTCATGATCCCGGGTATCGGAATCCCGGCAGCCATTGCCTTGGGAGCCATGGTTGCGCCGCCGGACCCTGTTGCCGTTGAGTCAGTGGCGGGACGTGTCCACATGCCACGCAGGCTCATTACGGTCCTTCAGAGCGAAGGACTTTTCAACGATGCGGCGGCCATCGTGATCTTCCAGGCCGCCGTTGCTGCCACGGTCTCGGGCAGCGAAGTGGGACCGGAAGTCATCCCGCAGTTCATTATTGGCGCCGGCTTGGCCGTGGTGATCGGCATCGCGATGGGTTGGCTGACCAAGGCCATCACCAAGCTCGTCACCTCAATGGTGGCCCGGAGTGCTGTCACGCTGGTGGTCCCGTTCGCGGCCTACATCCTCGCCGAAGAGCTGCATGCCTCAGGTGTGGTGGCCGTCGTCGTGACTGCCTTGGAATTGCAGCGCCATGCTCGGCCGCAGGACGCCGCCGAACGCGTCACCAGGACCGCGTTCTGGGATGTGGTGGAGCTACTGGCGACCGGCTTGGCGTTCGGCCTGGTAGGGCTGGAGATCCGCCACGTCATCCGGGATGAGGGGACGGCGATTTTCGGGATGATCGGCATGGCCGTGGTCATCTGCATCCTGGTCTTCGTTGTCCGGTTCCTGTGGCTTGGCCTGCTTGCCTTGACAGCCCGGAAGCGCAGGAACCTGCTGCAGCCCACCTCGCCCAAGGAAGTGCTGATCCTTACGTGGTGCGGCATGCGTGGCCTTGCAACCTTGGCGCTGGCGTTGGCACTTCCGCTGACCTTGCCTGATGGCAGCGATTTCCCTGCCCGGCACGAGATCCTGGTGATTGCCTGCGCTGTCCTCCTGGCAACGTTGGTGCTCCCCGGCCTCACCTTGCCCTGGCTCATGCGCGTACTGAATGCAACGGAGGACGGTTCGCACGAACAGGATGCCGCCAAAGTCCTGGCCAAGCGCGCCCAGTCTGCTGCAGTTGCGGCGTTGAAGGACCACGACCTGATGAAGGAACTTCCGGCAGAGAAGGTGGCGCTGGTCAAGGAAAAGATGCGCCGGCTTCACGCGGAGTTGCTGGATGGCACCCTGCAGAACGAGTCCGTTGCCGAAAAACGGAAGCGCGGACGGGAGCTGTCCATCGCCGTACAGACCATCGCCCTCGACGCCGCGCGCCAGGAAGTGGTGGCTGCCCGTAACGAGCTCGGAACGGACCCGGAAGTGGCCGATCGCGTCCTGAGGCAGTTGGAACTGCGCACGATGTCGATGCCGGACTAGGTCGACACTGGCTTCGGCACTGATGCGGGGTAGAGGTCCAGCGCATGGTCTTCGACATAGTCCAGTGCGTGCCGGACCGCGCCCAGCGAGACGATGCCGTCGCCCAGCGTGGAGGTCGCCAGCCGCGGGGGAGTAAAGGTGAACTCGGGCATCTGCTTTTCCATTCCGGGTATCAGGGCGTGTGCTGATGCTGCCACGGCGCCGGCAATAACCACCAGTTCAGGGTTGACCAGCGTACTGATCGAACCGATGGCCCGGGCCATGCGGTGGGCCAACCGATCAATGGCCTTGATAGCCGCGCGGTCGCCATCAGCCGCGGCGTTGAAAACCATCTCCGACGTCAGGGCTGCCGGGTCGCCGCCACAGAGTTCATGCAGCGTCGTCGTCGCGCTGGCGTCAAGGGCTTCACGTCCCCACAGGACTGCATAATGGGCGATGCCGTAGGTGTCACCCACACCGTCCACGTTCTCGAGGTACCCCAATTCCCCAAAGCCACCAAGCTGCCCGTGGAGCAGCCGCCCCGATTCGAGGATGCCCGAACCCAACCGGTCGCCGGCCAGCATAACCACAAGGTTGTCGACTCCCTGTGCAGTGCCCTGCCAGCGTTCTGCGAGGGCTGCGAGGTTGGCATCGTTTTCCAGGAGGACGTGCCAGCCGTGCCGTTCGGACACAATCCGGCGGACGTCGAAGGATTTCCAGAACTCCTGGGCAGTGAGGACTTCGCCGTCACGGCTGACAGGAGCGGCCACGCCCACGGACACGGCCAGAACGGAATCTGCGGAAACGCCGGCCTTTTTCAAGGCGTCAGCCGCGATGCGGTCCAGAACGTCGGCACGCTCGTCGGCCGGGACATTGTAGGTACGGAACGGCATGGTGACCTTGGACAGTGACGTTCCTGCCATGTTGGCCACGATCGCCGTGATCTTGGTGGCGCCGATGTCTATTCCGAGCACACTGGCCGCGCCGTCGTCGAAAACAAAGCGGCGTGCCGGCCGTCCCTTGACGTAGTCTCCGGTGCCCCGCTGGTTTTCCAATTCCTGGAGCCACCCGAGCCGGACGAGTTCATCGCAGATTGAGATGACGGTGGCACGCGAGAGTCCGGTGGAATCCATCAGCTCCGTACCAGTGAGGACGCCGGCGCCGCGCATTGCCTTGAGCATTGCGCTGGCGTTGACGCGGCGGACCAGCTGTGTTGACGGCGCAGTACCGGTCTGCAATGGGTACTCCAAACTCTTCAGGCCGCTCGGCGGGAATGATAGAACGATCTCTCTAAATTTAGTACATAAATTTAGATGACGACGCATTTCACCCAAAGCTTGACGCTGTGGCGCGCATCACTCACCATGGTTAGCGATAGGTCGTAAATTTAGCTCCTATCTAAAGTTCGGGTGGCGATGAGCAGGACCCGCCGCGCGATGGGAATGCGGCCACTGAGGTCCGCAAGACGAAAGGTCTACGGTGTCCGTAAAACTGACACGCAGGAAACGCTTCGCAGCAATGGGGTTGGGCCTGGCTTTGTTGGCGGGGCTTCTCTCAGGCTGCACCGGGGAGCCGGACAAGGAGACCATCCGGTTTACGTTCAGCAAGCGTGAAGCCATTGGCTTCATGACCAAGCTCGTTGCCGAGTACAACGCTTCGCAGAACGACACCGAGGTTGTGCTGGACACTTCGGGTGTGGATGTGGTGTCCGCGAGTTTCGTTCGCGGTAATCCGCCGGACATCGCGCTGGCAAACTACAACATGGAGACCTCGCGCTTCGTTCAGCGTGGGGTGTTGAGCGACTTGTCCGGCACGGACGCCGCATCCCGGATCCGTGAGGATCTGCAGCCGTTGATGGACCAGTACGGTTCGTACCAGGACCGCACCAGCGCCCTTCCGTATTCGGTCATGGCGTCATCGGTGATCTACAACAAGGAGATCTTCGCTGCCAACAACATCAAGGTGCCCACCACCTGGAGTGAACTGATCACAGCGTGTGAGAAGTTGAAGGCTGCGGGAGTGACGCCCTTCTACGCCACGTGGAAGGACGACTGGACCATCGCCCAAGGGTGGTTCGACTACTCGGTAGGCGGCCAGGTGGACACCCTCGACTTCTTCGACAAGCTGGCTGTGGAAGGCACGGAAGTGGGGCCGGGGTCCTCGGTTTCGTTCCAGAAGGACTTCGAACAGCCCGTAGCCAAGATGCTGAAGCTCGCCACCAACTATGTGAACAAGGATGCTGCCAGCCGGGCATACGGTGACGGCAACCTGGCATTCTCACAGGGCAAGGCTGCGATGTACTTGCAGGGCCCGTGGGCCTTCAGCGAAATTGCCAAGACCGCCCCTGACCTCAAGCTGGGCACCTTTCCGCTGCCCATGACCGAGGATCCCCAGGACTTGCGGGTCCGCGTCAACGTTGACCTCGCGGCGTGGATACCGGAGGCGTCCAAGCACAAGGAGGCTGCCCGTGATTTCCTCGAGCACCTCTACAAGCCGGAAGTAATTGAGGCCTACAACAAATCGCAGTTGGGTTTCACGCCCACCAAGGATTCGGCCGTTGTTGCTGATCCCCGGATTGAAGGGATGGTGCAGTACTACGACAAATCCCAGGTCTACCAGGGCCCGTCGGTGCTGGTGCCGCGCACCATTCCGATCATGAACTACACCCAAGCGCTCGTGTTCGGCGCAAACCCGGCATCCACCCTCAGCACGCTCGACGCAGATTGGGCGCGCCTGGCGTTCCGCCAGTAGCGCCGAACCAGGGAGTCAACATCATGTCCATCGTCACCACATCCACCACGTCCGGGCAGGGCGGCCCAAAGCACGGCGGCCCAAAGCAAGCAACCCAGAAACAGCGTCCCCAAGGGCGGGGGAGCAGGCGTCGGGTCGAACCGATCTTCTATCTCTTCCTTGTGCCGAGCCTTGTCCTGTTCACGTTGGCGATCACCATTCCCGGCATCGTCGGCATCTTCTTCAGCTTCACGGATTCCATCGGAATCGGTGACTGGGAGTTCGTCGGCCTGACCAACTACATCGCGATCTTCAGCGACCCCGCCATCCTGCAGAGCTATCTGTTTACCTTCGGGTTTTCCATCGTCACGGTGATCGCGGTCAACGTAGTCGCCTTCCTCCTCGCCGTCGGCCTGACGTCGCGCATCCGGATGAAGTCGGCATTGCGGACCATCTTCGTGATTCCAATGGTGGTTTCCGGAATCATCATCGCCTACGTCTTCAATTTCCTGTTCTCGAACTCGCTGCCGTCGCTCGGTGCTGCGGCCGGTATTCCTTGGTTGGAGAGCAGCCTGCTGGCGAACCCCGACTTCGCGTGGGTAGCCATTGTGCTGGTGACGGCCTGGCAGGCTGTACCTGGCGCCCTGCTCATCTACATCGCCGGCCTGGTGGCAGTGCCCGGGGATGTCTATGAGGCAGCGGAAATCGACGGCGCCAGCAAATTCCAGCAACTGCTGAAGATTACTCTTCCCCTGGTGTCGGGCTATGTGGTCATCAACATCATTCTCGGTTTCAAGGGTTTCCTTAATGCGTACGACATCATCGTTGGCCTGACCAACGGTGGTCCGGGAACCTCAACCCGTAGCATCGCGATGACTGTCATCTCGGGCTTCAACGGCGGCGACTACGCCTATCAGATGGCCAATGCGACGATCTTCTTCGTGGTGGCCATCGTTATCTCTCTCGTACAGCTCTCGCTGACTCGCGGACGGAATGCACTGTAATGACGAACGGATCGATGACCAACAAATCCAGCTTCAAAGTCGAGCGCGTCAACTGGTCGGCGACAACCGTCCTGGTCCTGTGCGCGGTGACCGTGCTCCTACCGCTGTATGTCACGGTTTCCATGGCGTTCAAGACCCAAGGGCAGGCGGTGGATGGCAATGCCTTCTCCTTTCCGGCCCCGTTCAGCCTCGACGGGTTCGTGCAGGCCTGGACGCTGACGAACTTCCCTGTGGGCGCAGCAATGTCGTTGCTGGTGACCGCGGGGACCGTGGTTGCCACGATCATCCTGGCGGCCTTCGCTTCGTACGCGATTGTGCGCAACTGGGAGCGCCGCCTGTTCCGCTACTCGTTCTTCTATCTGCTGGGGGCAATGTTCATTCCGTTCCCGGTAGTAGCGCTGCCGCAGATCCAGCTCACAGGCCGCCTTGGCCTCGACAACCCATTCGGCGTCATCCTGCTGGCCACCATGTTCCAGCTGAGCTTCAGCGTTCTCCTGTTCACGGCGTTCCTCCGCTCCATTCCCATGGAACTGGAGGAAAGCGCCAGGATCGACGGCGCTACAACCTGGCAGACCTTCTGGCAGCTGATCTTCCCCTTGCTGGCGCCCATGAGCGCGACCGTGGGAATCTTCGCGTTCCTTTATGCATGGAACGACTTCATGATGCCCTCGCTGATCATTTCCGACCCGGCGCTGCAGACTCTGCCAGTGCGGCAGAACCTGTTCCAGACTCAGTTCAGTAACAACTACCATGTGTCCTTCGCGTCCTACCTGATGGCGATGGCGCCGGCGATCATTGCCTACCTGTTTACGCAGCGGTGGGTCATGGCGGGCGTGACCCAGGGAGCCGTCAAGGGCTGACCTTGTTGACCTTCGACACCCGGGCGTTTCATACTGGTCCGGGATATAAATTTAGATTCTAAATCAAAGGAGTTTCGTGAGCACCTCCGCCGCTCAGGCCCACCGTACCGACGCAGACCGCATGGCCGACCCCAACTGGTGGCGCCAAGCGGCTGTCTACCAGATCTACCCCCGCAGCTTCCACGACGCGAACGGCGACGGACTCGGAGACATCAGGGGCATCACCGCGAAGGTTCCCTACCTCAAGGAACTGGGCATCGATGCCGTATGGCTGAGCCCGTTCTACCCCTCGGCCCTCGCAGACGGCGGCTACGACGTGGATGACTACCGCAACGTGGACCCGAAGCTGGGGACGCTTGAGGACTTCGACGAGATGGCCGCAGCGCTGCACGCGGCAGGGATCAAGATTGTGGCGGACATCGTCCCCAACCATTCCTCCGACCGCCATGAGTGGTTCAAGGAAGCTTTGGCTTCACCCAAGGGTACTGCTGCCCGCGAGCGCTATATCTTCCGCGATGGGAAGGGCGAGAACGGCGAATTGCCGCCGTCCGACTGGGACTCGGTTTTTGGTGGTCCCATCTGGGATCGCATCACCGAACCGGACGGAACGCCCGGCCAGTGGTACCTGCACATCTTCGCCAAGGAGCAGCCGGACTTTAACTGGGAGAACCCGGAGATCCGTGAGGACTTCCTGAAGACCCTCCGTTTCTGGTCGGATCGTGGCGTGGACGGTTTCCGCATCGACGTCGCCCACGGCATGGCCAAGGATCTTTCCGAGCCACTGCCCATGAAGGCCGACCTGGAGGCCAAGGCCCACGGTACCGATGGCTTCACTGATGGGTCCCACCCGTTCTGGGATCGCGACGAAGTCCACGAGGTCTACGCCGAGTGGCGCAAGCTCTTCAACGAGTACAACCCGCCCCGCACCGCTGTTGCCGAGGCTTGGGTCCACGAGTCCCGCCGTGCCCGGTATGCCAGCCCCGAAGGACTGGGCCAGGCGTTCAACTTCGATCTCCTGCAGTCCGATTTCGATGCTGCATCGTTCCGGAAGATCATCACGGACAACCTGGTGGCGGCGAAGGAATCAGGTGCTTCTTCCACCTGGGTCTTCTCCAACCACGACGTCGTCCGCCACGCCACCCGCTACGGCCTGCCCAAGGGCGGTTCGGTAGCCCAGGGCACCAACGCGGCCCAGGACGTCACCGGGGGCAAGCCCAAGGGCCAGGACGGCAAGGGCTGGCTGCTGGCCGGCGGTCCGGCTGAAGAGCTCGACGTCGAACTTGGCTTGCGTCGTGCGCGCGCCGCGACGCTCTTGCTGCTCGCGCTCCCCGGCTCGGCGTATCTCTACCAGGGTGAGGAGCTTGGCTTGCGTGAGGTGTCGGAAATCCCTGACTCCGAACGCCAGGATCCGTCCTTCTTCCGCAACCCGGGTGTGGAGATTGGCCGTGATGGTTGCCGTGTGCCGCTGCCATGGACCGCGGAAGGCTCGTCGTTCGGCTTTGGTGCGGGCGAAGCACACCTTCCGCAGCCGGGGTGGTTCAAGGACTACGCAGTGTCCACGCAGGACGGCGTGGAGGGCTCCACTCTTGAGCTCTACCGCAAGGCCTTGGGCCTGCGCAGCGAACTCCAGACCGATGAGGAACTCGAATGGGTGGAAACCGGCAACCAGGACGTGCTGCACTTCAGCCGCCCCGGCGGCTGGCACACAGTGACCAACTTCGGGAGCGATCCTGTTGGGCTTCCCGAGGGCGACGTCGTGGTAACCAGCGGCCCGCTGGAAGGCGGCAAGCTGCCTTCCGACACCACTGCGTGGGTTGTCCGCAGCGCCTAAGGCGCCGGGTAGGACTGTAAGTATGACTATTGCGAACGGGCGGGGACGCCTCATCTATGGCTGCATGGGACTCGGCGGCCCGTGGGACGGCTCGTCGTACGGTGCGGCCGAGATTGATCAAGCTGCTGCTGTGATAGATGCCGCGCGGGGCATCGGCATTGAGCTCTTCGACCATGCGGATATCTACCGCAGCGGAAAGTCGGAGGCCGTCTTCGGTGAAGTCCTCGCCCGTTCGCAGGGTTTGCGCGCAAAGATCCAGCTTCAAACCAAATGCGGGATCAGGCTGGGGGAGCGTGGGCTGGACACACACTACGATCTCAGCAAAGAAGCCATCCTGGAACGGGTCAATGGGAGCCTGAAAAGGCTCCAAACAGACTACGTTGACCTGTTGCTCCTGCACCGTCCCGATCCCTTAGTCGACCCGCGCGAGGTAGCGGACGCCGTCGGGCAATTGGTGGCGGAAGGCAAAGTGCGGCAGCTGGGTGTGTCCAACATGTCCGGCACGCAGATCGCGTTCCTGCAGGACGAGCTGGCGATGCCTGTTGTGGCGAACCAGTTGGAGATGAGCCTGTTGCGCCGGGACTGGTTGGAGAGCACAGTGTTGGTCAACCATGCGGAGGGGCTGGGATACAGCTTCCCGCAGGGGACGCTGGAACATTGCATGGCCAAAGGGATTGAACTTCAGGCCTACGGTTCTTTGGCCCAGGGACGCTACACGGGTGCGAAGTCCGGGGATCTGTCACCAGCCGAGTCGGCAACGGCTTCGTTGTTGGAACAGCTGGCGGGGGAGAAGGACACCACACCTGAAGCGATCCTGCTTGGCTGGCTGATGAAGCACCCTGCACGGATTTCGCCCGTCGTGGGAACCACGAACCCCGCACGCATTCAGGCGTGCGCTGATGCCGCATCCGTGGCTGGCACCATGTCCCGTGCCGAGTGGTACGGACTGTGGGTGGCAGCACGGGGCAGCAACATTCCCTAACACTGGTTTTAACCCAACTGAGTCGCAGTTGAGGCCGTTAAGACGTCTCCATACGGCCTGAACTGCGACTCAGCTGGGCGGCAACAGCAACACATGAGGCGCGCCTACGATGCGTGGCTGATCGGGGCCACCACCGAATACGTGCTCGAATCGCCCTGGATTGCCTGGCTGGGCTTGCCGTCGATGCTGAGCGGGACGTCGCCGGCGATGGTCACGCGGTTGAGTTTGCGCGGCTGGCCATCGTAGTTGTCCGGTGCGTAGTGCTGGGTGATGCGGTTGTCGAACAGGACCACCTGGTTCGGCTCCCAGCTCACCCGGACCACGTTCTCCGGACGTGTCACGTAGGCCTGCAGCAGGCGAATGATGTCCTTGGATTCGGTGTTGGACAGCCCCACGATCCTGAGCCGCTGCGCGAAGCCCCCAATGAACAATCCGCGCTCGCCGGTCAACGGGTGGACCCGCACCACCGGGTGGGCGGTCTCGAACTTCAGGCGCGTGAACTCCTTGCGGCGTTCCTCGGCGTTCGGGTGCTCAAGGTTCTTCGGCACGGAGTAGTCGTAGTCATTGGTGTGGATGGCCCACAGGTTGTCCGCGAAGCTGCGCAGTTCCTCCGGGAGGTCCTGGTAAGCGCCGGCCGAGGACGCAATCAGGGTCTCGCCGCCGTAGGCCGGGAGATCGATACTGCGCAGCGTGGATGCCTGCGGCGGGTTGACCACGAAGGTGACGTCCGTGTGCCAATTGTTGGCCGAGCCGTTTTCGCTGTCCACGGGCAGGACGTTCTCTTCGCCCTCCACCGAGGCCACGGTTGGGTGGGCCTTGGTCAGTGGTCCAAAGTGCGAAGCGAACTTCACCTGGGCTTCGTCGCTGAGGATGTTGGCCTCGCGGAACACCAGGGCCTTGTGCTCGTTGAGCGCAGCCCGGATCTGGGCCACGGTGTCTTCGCTGAGGTCTCCGCTGATGTCCAGTCCGCGGATTTCGGCGCCGATGCGGGAACCTAGTTTGGCGAACTCGAGTTTGGTTTCGGTAATGACGGTCATGACGTTGTTCCTTACTTTGTTGTGATGGTGATTGCGGCGGGTGCCGCGTGGGTGGGTCAGGAAGCGGCGGCGCCAACGGCAGTGCGCCAGCGGGAGAAGTGCCGTTCAAGGGCTACCAGGAGGAAGTTCACGCCGAGCCCCAGCAAGGACACCGTGAGGATGCCCGCGTACATGTCCGGGATCAGGAAGCTGCTCTGCGCGTTGACGATCAGATATCCCAAGCCGGCCTTGGCTCCCACCATTTCGGCGGCGATCAGCACCAGGATGGACGCGGTGCCGGCCATACGGATACCCGTGAAAATGGTGGGCACGGCGGAGGGCAGGATGACCTTCTGGAAGAGCCGGAAGCTGTTGAGGCCCAGCGAGCGCGCAGCCCGGATCAGGAGCGGGTCCACGGTCTTCACGCCGGCAATGGTGTTCAGGAGGACCGGGAAGAACGCAGCGTAGGCAACAATGCTGATCTTTGACTCCTCGCCAATGCCCAGCAGCAACGTGAACACGGGCAGCAAGGCCAGTGCAGCAGTGTTGCGGAACAACTCCAGCAGCGGGTTCAGGACCGAGTTCAGCCGTCCGTACCAAGCGATGAGCAAGCCAAGTGAAACACCCGCCACCAGCGCTGCGCCGAATCCTGCCACGGATCGGGTGAGGCTGGCCGCGATGTCGCCCTGGATGGTTCCAGCCTCGAACAGCTTGCCCCAGGCGAGGAGCACTTCGTGAAGCGGCGGCAGGAACACCCGCGTAGACGGGCTGGCCAAGTACGTCGGTCCAAGCTCCCACAGCGCGAGGAACGCCAGGATCGCTGCGGACTTCCACAGACCCGACCCGACGGCTCCGGCGACGCGTCGAACTATGCCAGGTGCCGCCGTCGTCGTCTCTGCAACTGCCTGTCGTGCCGCGGAAGGGCCTACGGCGGAAGGTTCGACGGCGGTACTCGCTTCGGGTGTATTGCCCGCCGCGGGCGCCTCTTCAGTTTGCGTGAGTGTGGTGGTCATCAGGCCGCGCTCCTTTCAGTGATGGTGGTGGCGGGCTCGTCGGGGGCGCTTCCGTCCGGGAGGATCTTGCGGTGGCCGGCGTTCTGGGCGCGGCGTACTTCGTCGTGCAGGAGCGTCCAGACTTGATGGCGGTGCTCCACGAAGGCCGGATGGGAACGGATGTCCTCGTCGCCGTCGCGGTCCGGGATGGTGATGTCCACGATTTCCTTGAGCCGGCCGGGGCGGGCACTCAGCACAGCAACGCGCTCGCCGAGGTAGACGGCCTCGTCAATGCCGTGCGTGATGAAGACGATCGTCTTGCCCGTGGCCTTCCAAATCCGGAGGAGCTCATCCTGCAACTGCTCGCGGGTCTGGGCATCCAAGGCGGCGAATGGTTCATCCATGAGCAGTACGTCAGGCTCGTAGGCCAGGCTCCGGGCGATGGCGACGCGCTGCTTCATACCGCCTGAGAGCTCATGGGGGTACCGGTCCTCAAAACCCGCGAGCCCCACCAACGCCAGGTATTCGCTGGCTTTGGCTGCCCGTTCGCGCCGGTTGAGCTTCTTGCCGTCCGGGCCCACGCCTTCGAGTCCGATGGAGACGTTGGCCGAGGCAGTCCGCCACGGGAACAGCGCGTACTGCTGGAACACCACGGCGCGGTCCTTGCCGGGCCCTGTGACGGCTTTGCCATCCACCAGGACCTCACCGGACGTCGGCGTGGAGAGTCCGGCCAGCAGGTCCAGCAGCGTGGTCTTGCCAGATCCGCTGGGACCCACCAAAGTGAGGAACTCGCCGTCACGGACGTCCAGGCTGAGGGAATCGATGGCGGTGAGCCGGGTGGCGCTGGTTGTCTTGGCGGCCCGGACAGTGAATTCCTTGGTGACGTTCCGGAGGCTGATTTTCGCTGTCATGGCTATCCCTTCGCTGTTGCGAGCTCGTTGAACTCGTTGGTGTAGTACTTGGAGGGCGTGAGCTTGTCCTTGACGATGCCCGCTGAGCTGAGCCAGGCCTCCCAACGGGTGAAGTCCTCGTCCTTGATCACGCCCGAGTCCGGGACCCCGGGGCTCTTCCAGAACTTCAGGTTGGCCGTGCTCTCATTCCGGCCGCGGCTCTCGATGATCTTGGTGAAGCGGGCAATCACTTCATCGCGGGGGGTCTCAGCGGCCCATTTGATCGCCTTGGCCACGCCCGTGGTGAACGTGCGGGTGGTGTTCGGGTTCTTTTCGATGAAGTCGTTCCGGAGCACGATCTGGCCGCCAGCGAAAGTTCCGAACAGCTCCACATCGCTGAACAGCGACCGCAGTCCGCCGGCCTCGATGGCCCTGTCCTGCAGCACTCCGCCGAGTGTTCCGGCGTCCACCTGTCCGCGGCGGATGGCTTCCTCGGTGTCGTTCGGTGCCAGCGGGACCAGTTGGACCTGCTTGATCTCGTCCTGGCTGAGTCCGTTCTTGGTCAGCCAGGTGTTGATGACAGCTTCATGGTGGGCGCCCAGCGTGTTGACGGCGATCTTCTTGCCGATCAGGTCACGTGGTTCCTTGATGGTGCTCTCTGCTTTGACGTAGTATCCGCTGAACGTCTTTTCGTCCGAGCCGTAGTAGTTGGTCACAGCCTTGACGGGTGCACCGGCTTCAATGAGCTTGACCACCGCTCCGGAGAATGCGCCGCCGAAGTCAGTCTGGTTGGTCGCCGCCGACTGGATGTCCTGGGGCCCGCTGGTGGTGTTGCCAACCCAGTTCAGCTTCAGGTCGCCCAGGTATCCAAGGTCCGCAGCCAGTTCCGGGAAAGTCACGTTGTTGGCCGAGCCCTGGTAACGGAGTTCCGTGACTTCGGAGCCTGCCTGATTGGCTTGTCCGGCTTCGGCAGCGCCGCCGCAGCCGCTCACCGTCAGCGCTAGTACGACGGCGGCCGCGACGCTCAGCAGGGGCAGGTGCAGTTTCATGGGAGCTACTTTCGATGAGTGGTGATGTGTTGGGTGGGCCGGTCTACGTAAGGGCTTGGGAACTTCCGCAACGGCTTGGGAACGATGAAAGCCCATTTCGGCGGTGGCTGGGAAGCGCCGGGGTAACGCCTGGAAACGCTGCGAAACAGCCCGACACGTGAGGAAATCCTGGGCAATTCCCGGCAACCGGGGGACACAAGTCGCCGCGTTGAGCCTTATGAACAACAGCGACTGGTGGGCCCGCCGTGACTGGCGAGTACCGCCGTCGGGCATTCATACTGTTGGACCCCACAGTCATATGAGGTTTAGTTCGTATTGATCCTCACAACCGGGCGCATTTCTTCGCCTTGCGGCCCGCAGGACGGATACGGTAGATACATGACGTCTAGCATCGCCGCCGAGTCCATTCGGCCTACCCGCAACATTCCCGCCGACATCGCCCGTTCCTGGCTCCTTGTGAATGCCATGAAAACGGAGCTTTTTGACGAATCCGCGGGTTCACGGGCAGACGCCATCATCCTTGATATCGAAGACGCCGTGGACCCTTCCCAGAAGGATGCAGCGCGCGAAAATGTGGTCAACTGGCTGACCGCCGGTGGCCAGGCCTGGGTACGTATCAACGACGCAACCAGCAAGTTCTGGGCCGACGACCTCGCAGGCCTGCGTGGCACCCCGGGCCTGCTCGGCGTGATGCTCGCCAAGACCGAATCCGCTGACCAGGTCACCGAGTCCTACCACCGCATGGACGGCAAGACTCCCGTGATTGCACTGGTTGAGTCCGCCCTCGGCATCGAGGAAGCCAACCACATCGCCCGTGCGCAGGGAGCTTTCCGCCTTGCCTTCGGCTCCGGCGACTTCCGCCGCGATACCGGAATGGCCGCCACTCCGGAGGCCATGGCCTACCCGCGTGCCAAGCTGGTTGTCGCCAGCCGCGTGGGCAACCTGCCGGGCCCCATCGATGGACCCACCGTCGGCACCAACCACCCGATCCTGCGCGAGCAGACCGGCATCACGGTGACCATGGGCATGACCGGCAAGCTCTGCCTGGCCATCGACCAGACCACCGTGATCAACGAGGTCATCAGCCCCACGCCGTCTGACGTTGCCTGGGCCACCGACTTCATGAACGACTTCGAGGCCAACGGCCGCGTGATCCGCGATGGTTCCGACCTCCCGCGTTTGGGCCGCGCCGAGAAGATCATGAAGCTCGCAGTCGCTTTCGGAGTCCAGCCTTCACTGTAGGCATGCTGGTCCACGGAGTCGTTTGGGACTCTTCGTCACCGGCGTTGAGGTTGTTCTCGCCGGACGCGGAGTTCACTGATATTGCGTTGGCCCAGGGCTCAGCCCTGGGCCTGCGTGTTATCCCCGGATTATGGTGCCTTGGTCATACCAAGGTCCACGGGCCGGGAGACCGCACACATGTTCCGTGCCGCAGCGGATCCATGGCCGAGCGGGGCAAACAGTGTGGGACATGTTTTGCCCGCGACCACTCCCGGCTGATGCACGATTTCCACCGGGGCGGTTCGGTGCCCACCGGACTCCGTGCTTACCTGATGCAGCCGCACTGGCTCTATGTGGCTACCTTCGCCAACGGTGCCACGAAGGTTGGCACTGCCTCCGCGCAGCGCAAATGGAACCGGCTTGCCGAGCAAGGTGCCGTACATGCTTCGTACGTGGCCCATGCCGAGGACGGTCGGATCGTCCGATTGCTTGAGGATCTGGTGACCCGCGAACTCGGTCTCGTCCAGCAAGTCCGCTCCGCTTCCAAAGTGGCGGGGCTGGTAGAGCCGCGTGCCGCCGTCGAGCTTTCTGCCTTGAACCGCCAGCACGCCGCACAGGTGCGCGAGCTGCTGGACGGCCTGGCAATGACCGGCTACTCCGTGGTGGAGGAAGAGTGGGACCGGCCGGACTTGTCTGAGCTTCTCTGTGTCGCTGGTGGCGAAGCGGGCCGACGCCACCCATACCCGGCAACGTTCGACGCCGGCGGGCACGGTTTGCGGGTCCGCGCGCTGTCCGGGGCGATCGCCTTGGCCGGACTTCCCGACGCATCGGGTATCGAAGTGGAAGGCAGCTTCGTGGCTGACTTGGGCGCGCTGAAAGGCCGCAAGATCGAATTCGGCCCCCACACCACGGAGATCCCGGCGTTGCAGGACTCCCTTTTCTAACGCCCTTTTTGCTGTGCGGCGAGGGGCGACATCTCGGCAGTAAGGGCCCCTCTTTCAGTTGAGATCCAACCCCTCGGCAACACCTTCCATCAAGCCCCCGTAGACTTGGACGGTGCTGGAACAATTTTGGGCTACGGCCTCTACGTCTTATAAAGTGCTCGTTTTCAGTGCCATGGGGCTGATCGCCGTCGGGCTCATCCTGTCCATCGTGGGGAACACCTCCGGCAACCAAGGGCTGGCCATGGCGTCGCTTCCCGTCATTGGCGTCGGGCTGGTGCTGCACGTCACTGGGCTGGTCATCCGCGGACAGAAGATCCGCAAGAGCTACAAGAAGTAACGCCCACGCGAAAGCGGCGCCACCTTCCCGCAGCCCGATAGGGTTGGAGCATGAGTATCAATCCGGACCTGCAGGGCCGAAGCTACCCTGCCGCAGAGGTATACGACGTCGGGCGCGAAAAGATCCGCGAGTTTGCCAAGGCTGTGAAAGCCAACAACCCCGCACATTTCGATGTTGAGGCAGCCAAGGCCCTGGGCCACAGCGACCTCGTCGCACCGCCAACGTTCGCCATCATCGTGGCCCAGCGTGCCGATGCCCAGCTGGTGGAGGACCCGGAGTCGGGGATCGACTTTTCCCGCGTAGTCCACGCTGACCAGCGGTTCACGCACCACCGCGCCATCGTCGCCGGTGACAAGCTCGTAGCTGAACTCCATGTGGACGGCGTCCGTGCCATGGGCGGGGGAGCCATGATCACCACCCGCTCCGAGATTTCCACAGTGGACGGCGAAAAGGTCGCCACCACCACCTCATCCATCCTGGTCCGCGGAGAGGGACAGTAACCATGAGCCCCACATTCGAAGAACTGACTGTCGGCCAGGAAATCGGCACCCGCAGCATTGACGTCACCCGCCAGGACCTGGTCAAGTACGCAGGAGCCTCCGGTGACTTCAACCCGATCCACTGGAATGAAGCCTTCGCCACTTCCGTGGAACTGCCGGGCGTCATCGCCCACGGCATGTTCACCATGGGTGCGGCAGTGCAGTTGGTGAGCGACTGGGCAGGCGACCCGGCCGCCGTCGTCGATTACCAGACCCGTTTCACCAAGCCCGTCCTCGTCACCGACACCACGGGAACCGATGAGGCCGGCGCTGTCATCGACGTCACCGGTGTGGTGGGAGCGCTCGACGCCGATGCCCGCACCGCGCGCATCGACCTCACCGTAGTGGCCGCTGGACTGAAGGTCCTCATGAAGTCGCAGGCGGTCGTGAAGGTCTCTTGAACCAACTGAACACCTTCCAACGGCGCGCCACACCGACTGAAATGTCGCGGTGGCGCGCCGCTGTTCTTGCTTCCTACGCGGCCAGCGGCATTGCCTTCGCAACGTGGGTCTCCCGCCTGCCGGCCATCCGCGACGGACTCAATCTCACGCCGGGCGGCATTGGCCTTCTGCTGATGTGCATGACAGTGGCTTCCTTCATCTCCATCTCGGCCTCGGGGCTGATCGTGCTCAGGCTGGGGCCGAAACTCACCACAAGGATCGGCAGTTGCATGGTGGGCGCCGGCTTGGTCACGGTGGGATTCGGCGCGTCCATCGTAGCGAGTCCGCTGGTGGTGGCAGCAGGCCTGGTGGTGCTCGGTCTCGGCACGGCAAGTTGGAACACCGCGTCCAATGTTGAGGGAGCCGCGCTGGAACGCGCCATGGACCGGCACATCATGCCGCATCTCCATGGAGCGTTCAGCCTTGGTACCGTGGCCGCCGCCGGGTTCGGTGCCTGGGCCGCCGCCGTGCACATGCCGGTGTTCTGGCATTTCCTGATCTCGGGCATCGTGGTCACCACGTCCGTGGTAACCGCCGGATTCTGGTTCCGCGCCGAAAGGACAGCAGCAGCTACGCACACATACCGGCCGGATGAGACGGACACTTTCCAGGACCCCTCCACCGGTCCGCTGCCGATCATCGATGCCGCCTCTCCCGAGCAGGGTCCCCAACAAGGCAAGGCTGCCGCTCCGCTGGACAACAAACGGCTGGTGGCACTTGCATGGCGTGATCGCCGAACCCTCCTGATCGGCGTCCTGGTCCTCGGTTTGGCTTTGGCTGAGGGGGCCGCGGGGGATTGGGTGGCTTTGGCACTGGCCGACGGTCATGGGCAGTCCGATGCCGCCGGCGCTGTTGGCTACGCATTGTTCGTCACGTTCATGACCATCGGACGCTTCGCCGGAACCGCCATCCTGGACCGTTTTGGCCGCGTGGTGGTGATGCGGTGGTGCTCGGCCACCGCCGTCGTGGGTCTTGCCCTCTTTGTCTTCTCACCGGTTCCGTGGCTCGCGTTTGTTGCCTTGGCGATTTGGGGCCTTGGCGCCTCGCTGGGTTTCCCGGTGGGGATGTCCGCGGCTGCCGATGACCCCGTCCACGCGGCTGCCCGGGTTTCGGTGGTCTCCACCATCGGCTACGGAGCCTTCCTCTGCGGTCCGCCACTCCTGGGACTGCTGGCCGAACATTTCGGCATCCTGCATTCATTGCTGGCGCCGTTGGTGCTGCTGGTGGTCAGTTTCTTCCTGGCTCCGCTGTCCGGGCAGCAGAAGGCCACGTCCGTCCAGCCGGACGAAGCCCATTAGGCTTGAATGGTGACCCAAACACTGCTTTCCGACTTGACCACAGCCGCCGTCGGCGGCCCCGCAGGGAACTATGTTGAGGCCCGCACCGAGGCTGAAATCATCGACGCCGTCAGGTCCGCCGACGCTGCCGACGAGAAACTCCTGATCATCGGAGGCGGCTCCAACCTCCTGATTTCCGACGAAGGCTACCCCGGCACCGTCCTGAAGATCGCGTCAGAAGGCTTCACCGTGAACTCGGAGGACAGCTGCGGCGGCGTTTCGGTGGTGGTGCAGGCGGGCCACAACTGGGATGCACTGGTGGAACACTCCGTGCTGCACGCTTGGTCCGGGTTGGAGGCATTATCCGGAATTCCGGGAGCCACGGGAGCCACTCCAGTACAGAACGTGGGCGCCTACGGTGCGGACGTTTCACAAACCATTGCCGCTGTGCGCACCTGGGACCGCGAACGCAATGCGGTGCAGACCTTCACCAACTCCGAGCTCACGTTCGGGTACCGCGATTCGATCCTGAAGCAGACCACGGTGGAGGGCTCGCCCCGCTATGTGGTGCTGACGGTCGAGTTCCAGTTGCCGCTGGGACGGATGAGCGCCCCCATCCGCTACGCCGAACTGGCCAGGGTGCTGGGCGTTGAGGCCGGAAAACGCGCCTACTCCAACGATGTCCGGAGGGAAGTCCTGCGGCTTCGAGCATCCAAGGGCATGGTCTTGGACGCTGCGGATCGGGACACCTATTCGACCGGTTCCTTCTTCACCAACCCGATCGTGGCCGCCGGGCATGCCGCGGAGTTACCGGAGAACGCTCCACAGTTCCCCGCGGGAACGGATGGAATGGTGAAGCTCTCCGCTGCGTGGCTGATCGACCAGGCAGGATTCGGGAAGGGCTTCGGACTCGAGACGTCCAGCGTTTCGGGTGGCAGGGCCTCCCTGTCCACCAAGCACACACTGGCCATTACCAACCGGGGTTCTGCGTCGGCTGCGGACATGGTGGCCATCGCACGTGAGGTGCAGGCCGGCGTCGTCGAACGTTTTGGTATTGAGTTGCACCCGGAACCGTTATTGATCGGTGTCAGTCTCTAGCGTGTCCGCCCGGGACCTCTCCTAGCGGGCACGACGTTCTGCGATCGGCAGGATCTTGTTGAGCAGCAGGAACGTGAGCCCGCAGCTGACCGAGCCCAACAGGAAGATCTGGCTGAAGGCGATACTCTGCGGCGATGGCCCGCTGGGCATGAAAAGCCCGGCAGTTGCGAACCCCACCAAGCCCAGCAACATGACGAGGGCTCCCAGCAGGAAGCTGCGGACCTGCGCGGCGGCGGTCGGGTAGAACCATGGCTCGGGGGCATCGTCGTCGCGGTCTGCTACTGGCTGGGTCGCTGCTGCCGTACCGATGAGGAGCGCTGCTGCGGCGGTCGCCACCAGACTTACGGTCTGGATGGCTTGCATCGATGAGGAAAGGCTCACGCCCGTCCCCACTGCCACGATCAGTCCGGCGCCAAGCCCGACGAGCGTGCAGAACCAGCCGGCGGTAGCCAACCACCGGCTCATCGGCCGCACGAACGGAGCAAGATCGCCAAAAAGCATGGATTCATCGTAGGATCCGCTGCTGGGTGAGGGCTGGGAGAGGCGGCAAGGTTCCCTGTGCACGTTGGCCCTTTTAGGATGAAGCATGCCTTCAGCCCACACCGATCCAACTCCGCGAGTTATGGGCCGATTGCGCCTGTCCAGCCAAGGACTGTTGGGCGGCGGCTTTCCAACGGTTGCTGGCGCGGTCCGTTGGATGACGGCCATGCAGGCCCAGGACCTGGGCTCGGCCCTCTGGGCGGTCGGCCAGCGTGTGCCCGGCAGCCGCGCCTCGGACGTCAGGGCAGCCCTCGATGCCGGGTCTGTGGTCCGTTCGTGGCCCATGCGCGGGACGCTCCACCTACTCGCACCGGAAGATCTCCGCTGGATCCTGGGCATCACCAGCGGCCGCCTCATGAATATGGTGGCTGGCCGCCACCGTGAACTGGCGATCACGCCGGACGACATCAGCCATTGCCGCGACATTGCCTTCAAAACCATGGAGGTCCTCACGTCAGCCGGGGGCGCCCACGGCGCAACCCGGGAGCAACTCTTCCAGGCGTTCGAGGACGCCGGCCAGATCACCAGGGCGCAGCGGGGAATCCACTTGCTCGGGAGTCTTTGCCAGCGGGCGTGGCTGGTGCAGGGACCTATGGCTGCGTCAAACGGTAAAGCGGGCGTACAGCAACTGTTCGTGCCGTTCGAGGACTGGATTCCGGAGTCGCGGGACCTCGGGCGCGAGGAGGGCATTGCGGAGCTGCTGTACCGCTACCTCCGGAGCCACGGTCCTGCGACCATCAAGGATTTCTCGTGGTGGAGCCAAGTGCCGCTCATCGAGGCACGCGCAGCCCTCAAGACGCTGCAGGACCAATTGGTCGAGTTGCCTCTCGGCGGAACCAATTATTGGTTGTCGTCGGAGACAGCAGCAATGCTCGACGACGGCGTCCCCGGCTCACGCTCGTTGCTGGCACTTCCCGGGTTCGACGAGTTCCTGCTCGGTTACCAGGACCGGAGCCTGGTCCTGGCCCCTGAGTTCGCGGAGCGTGTTGTCCCGGGAAAGAACGGTGTGTTCAAACGGATCATGGTGTCCGGGGGTGAAGTGGTGGGAACGTGGGCCAGGCCGGTCACGGGGAAAACGGTGAGTGTGGTTCCGGAACCGTTCGCCGGTCAGCTGGGCACGGCAGCTGAGCGTTCGTTCCAAGCTCAGGGCAGGGCGTACGTGAAGTTCATGAACAGCTGAAAACCGGCCCGCTGAAATGCCCACCAAAACGAGGAAAACCCGCCGCTCCGTGACTGGGCGGCAACGGAGCAGCGGGTTTTCGAACAAGAATGGCTAGAGCTTGCCAGTGACAATGTTGAGCATGCGGCGCAGTGGCTCGGCGGCACCCCACAGAAGCTGGTCGCCAACAGTGAAGGCACTGATGTATTCCGGACCCATTTCGAGCTTGCGGATACGTCCCACGGGGATGTCCAGCGTGCCGGATGCAGCCACGGGGGTCAGGTCGGCCATGGAGGCTTCCTTGGTGTTGGGAACAACCTTGGCCCACTCGTTGTCCTTGGCCAGGAGGTTCTCGATCTCCGTCACGGACAGGTCTTCGCGCAGCTTGAGCGTGAGGGCCTGGGAGTGGGAGCGCATGGCGCCAATGCGGACACACAGTCCGTCCATGGCGATGTGGTCCTTGCTGGCGGTGCCGTTGCCGGTACCGAGGATCTTGTTGGTTTCGACGCCGGCTTTCCACTCTTCCTTGGACTGGCCGTTGCCGAGGTCGGCATCGATCCACGGAATCAGGGACCCGGCCAGCGGAACGCCGAACTGTGTGGCGTCAACACCGTTGCGCTGGGCAGCGAGGACCTTGTGGTCGATTTCCAGGATCGCCGACGCGGGATCCTCCAGTTCGCTGCTGACCTCGTTGTTGAGGGTGCCGAACTGGTTCAGGAGCTCGCGCATGTGGCGTGCGCCGCCACCGGAGGCAGCCTGGTACGTCATGGAGGTGCCCCACTCCACGAGGTTGTTCTTGAACAGGCCACCGAGGCCCATGAGCATGCAGGAGACCGTACAGTTTCCGCCGATGAAGTCCTTCACCCCGCCGGAGAGGCCGGCATCGATGACGTCGCGGTTGATGGGGTCCAGCACGATGATCGAGTCGTCGTTCATGCGCAAGGTGGAGGCAGCGTCAATCCAGAGGCCGTCCCAGCCGCGGTTGCGCAGTTCGCCGTGGACCCGCTTGGTGTAGTCGCCGCCCTGGGCGGTGACAATAATCGGCAGCTTGGCCAGGGTCTCAATATCGAACGCGTCCTCGAGCTTGCCTGCCCCATCAGCGAAGGAAGGGGCGGCACCTCCTGCGTTCGAGGTGGAGAAAAATACCGGGTTGATGTTGGCGAAGTCGTTCTCTTCCTGCATGCGGTGCATCAGGACGGAGCCGACCATGCCACGCCAACCGACCAGTCCAACGGACGGATTAGCTGCTGTAGTCATTCCCCAAGTCTAAACTTTCGGAGCAAACTGCCGCTGTTGGTTACGTCACGCAGGCAACGCACGACGCCGGCACCCGTCGACGCGGCCTGGCTCGCCGCCCGCAATGGCTAGTGGCCGGCGTCGTGCCCTTGCAGCAAAAGGGCCTTGCGCTTGCGCAGGGCGAAGAAGGCTCCAAACGTGAACACCTGCGTGAGAACGACCAGCACGATGATCCCGGCAATTTTGTTGCCCCCCAGGATCATGGTCAGTCCCACAATGGCGGAGATCAGGGCGAAGAGCGGCAGCAGCATATAGCCCAGCACGAACAGGGTTTCAGGTTTCTTCAGCATGTGGACTTTCCTAGCTTTCGGTCCGGCGCCACGTTGTGAACCGGTAGTTTGTGCCGTTCTTGGCGGTGAGCCAGCCCTCGGGCGGCGCCACGGTGTCAAAGGTCCAATCATCACCCAGCCGGGGCGCGTAGGTGTCACCCTCCACATCGGTATCAATGATGGTGATGACCGCAAGGTTGGCGATGCCCATGGACTGCTCAAAGATCTCGCCGCCCCCGATGATCCAGACCTTCTGGCCGCCGGGCGCAAATTGGGATTCCAGCAACGCATCGTCAAGCGAAGAAACCACGACGGCGCCCTCCGCCTCGGGGGTGGACGCCCACTCGGCGCTGCGCGTCACCACGATATTGGTACGGCCCGGGAGCGGACGGTACTTTTCGGGAAAGGACTCCCACGTCTTGCGCCCCATGATGACGGGGTGACCCGTAGTGAGCTGGCTGAAGTGCTTCAGGTCTTCGGGCAGGTGCCACGGCATGGTGCCGTCCTTGCCGATCACGCCGGACTTTGCCTGGGCCCACACCATCCCAATGCCCGTCATGCGGCCAGCGGTTTCCTGGGTGAAGATGACGGCGGGCAGCTGGGAAGGAGTCCCGGAGGAAGGAGTGCTCATACGGCGATCGGCGCCTTGATGGTGGGGTGGTGGCGGTAGTCCACAACTTCGAAGTCGTCCAGCGTGTAGTCGAAGATCGAGTCGGGCTTTCGAAGGATCTTCAGCTGCGGGTATTCGTAGGGCTCACGGCTGAGCTGCTGGGCAACCTGGTCCACGTGGTTGTCGTAGACGTGCACGTCGCCGCCGGTCCAGACGAATTCACCGGGCTCGAGGCCAAGCTGCTGCGCGACCATGCGCGTCAGCAGCGCGTAGGAAGCAATGTTGAACGGTACGCCCAGGAAGGTGTCCGCGGAGCGCTGGTACAGCTGGCAGGACAGCTTGCCGTCGGCCACATAGAACTGGAAGAAGGCATGGCAAGGTGGCAGGGCCATGTCCTTGAGCTCGGAAACGTTCCAGGCAGAGACAATGTGCCGACGTGAATCGGGGTTGGCGGCCAGGTTGCCCATGAGCTCGGAGATCTGGTCGATGTGGCCACCGTCGGGAGTAGGCCAACTGCGCCACTGCACCCCATAGACGGGGCCGAGTTCGCCATCGGCGTCAGCCCATTCGTCCCAGATGGAGACGCCCTGGTCCTGCATCCACTTCACGTTCGAGTCGCCTCGCAGGAACCACAGGAGCTCTACTGCCACGGACTTGAAGTGGACCCGCTTGGTAGTGATGAGCGGGAAGCTTTCGGCAAGGTCGAACCTCAATTGGCGGCCAAAAACGCTGCGCGTTCCGGTTCCGGTGCGGTCCGACTTGTGCGTGCCGTTGGCCATGACGTCGCGCAGAAGGTCTTCATAAGGGGTGGGGATGCTCACTCCTCAAGCTTACTTGCCAGCCGTCCCCGGAGAAGATCAATGAGAGTGTCGTCACCAATGCCCGCGGCCCGCGCCGTCCGGATCAAACCGTCGACGGCGGAGATCACCGCCGCGTCCGCGCGAACAGCGCCGTCCGGCGCGTGGGGTGGCCCGACAACGACAGTCCCGTTCCGCCGTCGTGATTCAATCAGCCCGGACTGCTCGAGTTCCTTGTAGGCACGGGCCACGGTGCCTGCAGCAATGCCCAGGTCCGCTGCCAGGCTGCGGACCGTGGGCAGGCGGCTTCCAGGCTCCAGCACTCCGACGGCAATCAGGGAACTGAGCTGGCGGCGGATCTGCTCGTACGGCGGGACGGGATCCGCCAGGTCGACTGTGATCCCGGCGGTCATTGTGCGGGTTCCCCTGGCTTGGTGGAGTTCCCCCTGGGGAGGGTGCGCAACAGGCTGCGGACAGGTGTGATGGCCACGATGACCGCGATGATTGCCAGGACAATGCCGATCACGGGGAGGGGGCTGGGGCCGATCGGATCAAGGCTTCCGGCGGGAGGGAACATTCCGTACCAGGCGTTGCCCGCGCTGATCAGCAGCGCGGCGGCCTGCCCCAGGCAATACGCTGCCAGGGTCCTGACAATCCGGTACATGCTGATGGCGCGAAGGGCGGCGTCCAGTCCTGCGTTGCCGTCTGTCTCCGGGATACCTCGACGCCGGCGCACCGTCAGGACGGCTGCGGTGCCGGCCAACGCGACCACCAAGGAGACGGGAACCGCGGCCGTCCACGTCCCGGGACCGAACGGCTGCACCTCGCCGGCCACTGCGAAAACGAGCGCGACGGCCAGTACCAGGGCGCTGCCTATGGCAAAAGAGAGCAAGCCCTTGGAGACGGGCTGCCGCGGCCATTGGAGGGGAGCATCGGTTGTACCGTAATTGCGGCCGATCATGAGATCGCCCGCGGCGATGGCTGCCAAGAGGATCACGGCGACCACGCCGGTCATCGACGGAAAAGCCCAGGGCTCAGGTGTTCGGGCAGGCACCAGGATTATCGCGTAGCCGGCAATGAGCGCAACAACGCCCAGCACGCCCAGCGCCGCTCCAACGGAAATGCTGAGCCGGGCGGCCCCATGGGTTCGTGGATCGGCGCGGAGTGCGGCAGTGCTGGTGGTCTTGACCGAATTGAGCAGCGATGGCAGCTCGGGAACCTGCCACCACCACATGAGCAGCAGTACCGCCATGTTGACCATGCCGACGTAATTGAACCAGGACGACTGCCACAGGGCGCCAGGGGCGGGCTGCGCGGCGAAGTTCCCGGCGATGCTCGCCAAGCCGGCCGAGATTGTAGCGACTGTCCGGAGCAAACGGTTGGTGGCTATCACCCGGAGCGTCCGGTTATCGTCGCCGTCGAGTGTTTCAAGCTGCCGGCGGCGGGCAATCAACACCAGCACCAGGAGGGTCCCGACGGCGAGAACCAGCAGCGCCCCGCCCAGCCACGCGGCCAGTTCCCACCCGGGTATCCGGCCTTCTTGTCCTTGTCCCATATAGCCGTTGTCGGTTGGCGTCGCCTGGCTAGGTGGAGCAGGCAGCACCGGGGTGTGGCCGGGGAGCGTGGCGATCCAGGCAATGACCAGGGCCGCGAATGCAAAAATGGCGGCGGTCGTCCAAGCGAGTTTTCGGGGGAGGAAGTCCCTGATCCTGCGGACGGTCAGTTCGGCGTACCTGCGTGGCGCTTTCGGCGCGGGGTAGCTCAGCTGCCCCAAGGCATGGACGGCGAGACAGGCGAGAATGGGCCAGGCGAGTGCGCCGGAGATTTGCTCGGGAGTTGTTGGGGCGCTGGCCCCCGTGGGGTTCACGCGAAGGATCCCCGTGTTCATGGCCCCTTGCAAGGAGCTGGCCATCCAACCAATGATGCCCACCCATAGCCCGTGTGACGCAACGGATTGGGAGTCCGGCGTGGACCACACCTGCATCCGAAGGAACAGATACACGATGACGGCGCCCACAACCGGGCCAAGGAAGAACATCGGTGGCAGGCTTATAAACACGTCGAAGACCCCCAAGTCTTTGTATCGAACAGTTCTTTGTATCGAACAGTGCGATCATTGTATCAACCATTTGATACAAAAACCTGGGGCGCACCAAAAACGACTAGTCGTCGAAGGGCTTGACCTGTTCCACGGAGACGATCTTCCGCTCGGATCCCCGGACAACCTGGCAGACAATCACTTCGCCGGGCGTCAGATACGGGTCTGAGGCAGGAAGGAGCGCCTTCAGGCCCTGCGGCATGTGCTGGCCCAACTGCTTCAAGGCAGTGGGTAGGGCCGGACGATGTGTGCAGACCGCGATGGGCACCTGCTTGTCGAACAGGGCCTCAACGGCTGCAGCAGTCTTTTTGGGAGAGCGCTGGTGGTGGTGCTCCGTGAGGGCCTCCACCAACTTCACCTTGGCACCGCTGGCCTTGGCATAGGGGGCAATGGTCGCTACGCAGCGGGTCCACGGGCTTGTCACCACGCGTTGCGGTTTCCAGACCTCCAGAAGGCGCTGGACGGCAACTGCCTGACGCTGGCCCGTCGCTGCCAATGGGCGGTCGCCCTCGGCCTTGGTCCAGGAGGACCGGGGCTTGGCTTTGGCATGGCGGATCAGTACCAGGGGCCATGTGTCCAGCTCGCCGCGGACGTGGGCTTTCTCCAGGTATTCCAGTGGCTCCACATCCGTCGGGTTGCTCAGGAATGAGGCAGCCCGGTCAGGGCTGCACCACATAACGCTGTCCACTTCTTTGCCGTCGGGCCTCAGCTGCGCGCCATTGACCTTGACAGCCCAGTACCGCACCACTTTCAGGCCGGCCGCAACGTGGTAGTGAATCGGCGGGAGTGGTATGCCCAACGGGGCCTGGAGGCCGATCTCCTCCCACACTTCACGTGCCGCGCACTCCGGAACTGTTTCGCCGGCGTCGAGCTTTCCTTTGGGCCAGGACCAATCGTCGTACCGGGGCCTGTGGATGAGGAGGACCTCAAGGGTGCCCTTGTTGATCCGCCACGGAATGGCGCCGGCCGCGATCACGGCCACCGGCTCGCCGGGGTGGTCTGATTGATCCGCCACGGGTGTATCGCTGTTCAAGTGTTTCCTCTACCGCCGGGCCGATGCACGCTGGCGTGAACGCGACTCCAGGAGCCAGGACTGCATGTCCAGCAACGGCTTGCCGTCCTCGTCCTGGTGATGCCTGGTCCAGTGTCCGTGATCGTTCAGGTGCCAGCTGGCGGTCCCGTCATCGACGTAGCGGCGCATGAGGTCCATGACCGTTGCGGTGTCTTCCTTGCTGGCCAACTGAACCAGGGCTTCCACGCGGCGGTCCAGGTTGCGGTGCATCATGTCGGCGGAACCGATGTACACCACGGGCTCGCCGCCGTTGCCAAAGGCAAAGACACGTGAGTGCTCCAGGAAGCGGCCGAGGATGGAGCGGACGGTGATGTTCTCGCTGAGTCCCGGGACTCCCGGCCGCAGCGAGCAGATGCCGCGCACCACGACGTCAACCTTCACACCGGCCTGCGAAGCGCGGTAGAGGGCGTCGATGATGGCTTCGTCCACCATCGAGTTGACCTTGATCTGCACGAGGCCCGGGATGCCGGCGCGTGCATTGCGGATCTCAGCTTCGATCCTGTCCACCAAACCCGCACGGACGGAACGGGGCGCTACAAGCAGCCTCTTGAACGTTGACTTCGGCGCATAGCCGGAGAGCTGGTTGAACAGCTTGGACAGGTCCTCGCCCACCTGCTCATTCGCCGTCAGCAAGCCGAGGTCTTCGTAGTAGCGGGCCGTACGCGGGTGGTAGTTGCCGGTGCCGATGTGGCAGTAGCGGCGCAGGCCGTCCACTTCCTGCCGGACCACCAGTGACAACTTGCAGTGGGTCTTCAGGCCGACGATGCCGTACACCACGTGAACGCCGGCCTGTTCCAGTTTGCGGGCCCAGGAAATGTTGGCCTGCTCATCAAAGCGCGCCTTGATCTCCACAAGGGCCAGGACCTGCTTGCCTGCCTCGGCGGCATCGATCAGGGCATCCACGATGGGGGAGTCGCCGGAGGTCCGGTACAGGGTCTGCTTGATGGCCTGCACCTTGGGATCCGCGGCCGCCTGTTCCAGGAATGCCTGAACGGAGGTGGAGAAGGAGTCGTATGGGTGGTGGAGCAGGATGTCCCTGCGGCGCATGGCGGCAAAGACGTTCGCTGCCTTGGAGGTCTCAGACTCGTTGAGGTACCGGGAGGTGTGGGGTACGTGCTTGGGGTAGTGGAGATCGGCGCGGTCGATTCCGCTGATCGCCGACAGCCCACGGAGGTCAAGAGGTGCCGGAACGGAATAGACCTCGGACTCCTCGACGCCAAGTTCCCGAATCAGCAGGGCCTTGATGTTCGGGTTGATGTCCGTGGTGACTTCAAGCCGCACGGGAGGACCGAAGCGCCGGCGCAGCAGTTCCTTTTCCAAAGCCTGCAGGAGGTTCTCGGCGTCGTCCTCTTCAACTTCCAGGTCCTCGTTGCGGGTGACGCGGAAGGTGTGGTGTTCCAGGACTTCCATCCCGGGGAAGAGCTTGTCCAGGTGGACGGCGATGACTTCTTCCAGCGCAATGAACCTGGCAACCCGGCCCGGGATGGCACCCGCGCGGGGTCCATCCACGGAAATGAGGCGCGGGAGCTGGTCCGGAACCTTTACACGGGCGAAGAGTTCCTTGTCGCTGATCGGGTTGCTCACGATCACTGCAAGGTTCAGGGACAGCCCCGAGATGTAGGGGAAGGGGTGCGCAGGGTCCACGGCCAGCGGTGTCAGGATGGGGAAGACCTTCTCCTGGAACATGATGCTGATCCGGTGGCGGGCATCCTCATCGAGCTCATGCCAGTGCATGAGGTGGATGTGCTCGTAGGCCAGGGCCGGACGGATCTGCTCGGCGAAGACCCGTGCATGGCGCTCCTGAAGCCTGTGGGCTTCCTCGCTGATCTGCTCCAGCACCTCAATGGGGCTCAGGCCTGCGGGGGAGGGTACGGCCAAACCCGTGGCGATGCGCCGCTTGAGGCCAGCCACCCGAACCATGAAGAACTCGTCCAGGTTGGAAGCGAAGATCGACAGGAAGCTGACGCGTTCCAGCAGGAAAAGGTCCGGATCTTCAGCGAGCTCCAGCACACGTGAGTTGAACGCCAGCCAGCTGAGTTCGCGGTCCAGGAAGCGGTCCGGGGAGATATCCCCTTCTGGCACAAGGCTCGGGGCGAACTCCGGAATGTCGATGCGGTCCTGGGTGGCCCGCGAGGCCGGCACTTCCGAGGACCCGAAGCGCGGGGGCAGTGTTGCGCCCTTAGAGGTGGATCCGGCGGTGCCGACGGGGTCCGGCTGCATGGGGTTCTCCTAAGCTCAGGACGGGGGTTTCCTCCCACATTACAAGCAATTCCAGTGCTCGAATCCAAGATGTCACCGGCTTTGGGCCAAGTGATCCCACATGGTTATTTTTTGGTCATCGGGCCATACATCACGTCGGTGTCCCAGCGAACGAAGCCGAGTTTCTGGTAAAGGGCTACTGCGGCATGGTTATCGGCGTCCACGTAGAGCATCACAGCATGCAGGCCTTTGTCCTGGAGGTGCTGGATTCCCGAGACCGTCAGCGCTTTGCCCAGGCCCAGGCCTTGCGCGGCGGGCGTGACGCCTACCACGTACACCTCGCCGATGGCAGGGTGCTGCCCCTGGCGGGGATGGACTTTGGTCCAGTGGAACCCCAGCAGTTCCCCATCGGCGTTGACGGCCAGCAGGAAGCCCTCGGGATCGAACCACTCTTCGGTCTTCCGCGCCTCAAGGTCCGCAAGGGTCATCGAACCCTGCTCCGGGTGGTGCGAGAAAGCTGCCCGGTTTGCGGCAAGCCAGGCTTGCTCATCCTGGCCCGGCACGAAGGCGCGGAGCGAGACGCCGTCCGGGAGCCCGGCGTCGGGCAGCGAGGACGCAGACGACATCAGCCGCATCTTCCACAGTTCCCGTACAGGCCGGTATTCAAAGCGCTTCGCAAGTTCGGCAGCGGCTTCGTGGTTGCCGTGCGACCATGCACTGAGTCCGTCCAGGCTGCGTTTGCCCCGCAACGAGTCCAGCAGCCTCCCTGCCACGCCCTGGTTGCGGTAGCTCGGGTGCACAGCCAGCTCCAGCACGCCGCTTCCATCCCCGTCTTCAATAACGACGGCGGTTCCGGCCAGGTCTTCACCGGTGGCGGGATCCGAGTCCTCATCGGGAGCGTAGAGGACGAAAGACAAGACGGAGTGATCGCCGGCATCGGCGCCGCGCAGCATCACCAGCGTTTGCTCCGAAAAGGGAGGGTTCCCGTCGGACTCCTCCGCAGCAGCGGCGAGGGTCCTGACGTCTTTGAGGATTTCGGGGTCCAAGGCGCCGGCAATGATCAGGACGGGCCAGTTTTCCGGATGCGCGTGACTCATGATGCAAGGCTATACGTCCGAGGCAAGCCCCGTGATTTGATGTCCCCGCGGAAGGGAGGTAGTCTCGTTATCTCGTTCGGCTTATGGTTTGTCCACGTGGCCGGGCATTGGGGGGATCCACCAGTGGGGTGGCCTCGATACGTTCGACCCGTATGTCCTCCACCAAGAAATGAAGAGGCCGGAATCCATGTGGATTCCGGCCTCCTCTACTTTGTTTTCCGTAAGCCGCGGGCTCAGGCTTCAGAGAGTTCATCGTCCGGGAGCCGGACAAGGGTGAGCCGGTAGCCCACGTTACGGACCGTGCTGATCAAGTTTTCGTGGTCCACGCCAAGCTTGGCGCGAAGGCGTCGGATGTGGACGTCCACGGTCCGGGTGCCACCGTAGTAGTCATAGCCCCAGACCTCGGTCAGCAACTGCTGGCGGGTGAAGACCCGGCCGGGGTGCTGTGCCAGGTACTTCAGGAGTTCGAATTCCTTGAACGTCAGGTTCAGTGGCTGGCCGTTGACGCGTGCGGTGTAGCTGGCCTCGTCAATCACGACGCCGGCGGCCCGGATTTCGGTCTGGGTCTCTTCTTCCCCGGTGACAGCTCGCGCCATGGCGAGGCGGATGCGCGCTTCCACCTCTGCAGGACCGGCGGAGTCCAGGACAATGTCATCCACGGCCCACGCGGAGGAGACGGCAGCCATGCCGCCTTCAGTGAGGATCAGCATGAGGGGCGCGCTCAGACCGGTGGCCTTCAGCAATTGCGTCAGTGAGCGGGCGCCCACCAGATCCTTGCGGGCATCGAGGAAGACGATGTCCGTGGGATCGGTTTCGAGCAATGCAGTGGGTTCTGCCGGGAGGATGTGCACACGGTGGTTCAACAACTCCAAGGCAGGCAAAATGTCCACCGAAGAGCCGGTGCTGTTCGTTAGGAGCAGGATGTGCGACATAGTTCCTCCAATGGGCTGTACGCGCATCATCGGGCGTCGAAACCGGAGTCTCACCGGTCGGTCACAGCGCATGGTCCGTCTCTACCGTTGTAACGGGGATCGCGGCGAACACAGTGCGCTGTTGAAGTCTGAGTATACCCATCAGTGCCTTACGACACATGGATTCGTGACAGGCAGGCGCTGGAATTACGACATATTGGGCCGGCTTAAGGCAGGATTGTCGAGAGGTCGTAAGGCACATCGGATTGAGGTCGGCACACAGTGAAGTCTTGGAGTATCGGGGTATTTGGACTCGTGGCGCTCGCAGCCATCGTGTCCAGCACCTTCGTTTCCCGGGAGGCCATGGTGGGCGTTGGCATCGCGGCGTCCGCGGCCGTAGGCATTGGCTGGCCACATTTCCTTGGCGTCCCGGCCAAAAAGACGTTGGCGTCCGTCATTGGACTGGCCGGCGCGGGATCGGCTATCACAGCCGCCTACCTGCCTGCTCCCGGATTCCTGGACGGAACACCTGCTTTTGTTGCCTTGGGCGTGATGGCGGTGTTCGTGGTCCAACTCGTGCGGGGCACGGGCCAGGCCCAACGACTGGAATCAACGCTCGGATGCAGTGCAGGCGTTCTGCTGAACTGCCTTGGCGCCGGCTGGATTGCCAGCGCCCGGTTCAACGGAGTCAAGGAGATGGTCCTGGTGGCCGGCCTGAGCGCAGCTGTGGCACTGCTGGTGGGGATCATCCGTTGGCCGGACCGTATCGTTGCTCCCCTGGGCGTGGTGATGGCTGGTCTCATGGGTCCGCTGGCTGGCTTGGTATTTTCGGATATCGCGGTACTTCCCGCAGCGTTGGTGGGCGTCGTGGTCGGCTCGGTCCTGGTGTGCTTCCGGCGGATGACCACTCTCCGGCGGGGACGGCTTAACATTCCTGCAGCCGTGGGCATGGGCGTGGCCCCTGTCTGGGCCGTGGGCGCCTTGGCGTACTTCATAGACAAACTACTCATCTACTAGCGGTTAGGATTGCATCATGTCTGTACTCGCATTTGAAATCTTCTTCCTCGTTCTCCTTGGCCTGGCCAGCGTTGCCATGGCCTGGTTTGCAGGATTTGTCGTTTACCGCCTTTTCCAGGGCCAGAAGTAAACCTTCTGATCCTGCAGTCCACGCAAGGTAGTCGTTGTGCCTATTGAGATCCCAACAGACCTGACGCCTGAACTCGTCCCGCTTTCCTGGCTCATTGGTGAGTGGGAGGGCCGCGGCCGGCTCGGCAGCGGTGACGAGGATTCGGAGCATTTTGTCCAGCATGCCTCCTTCACCCATAACGGTCTTCCGTACCTGCAGTACCGGGCCGAAACCTGGCTCGCTGACGACGCCGGTACAAAGCTGCGACCGCTGACGGTTGAGACCGGGTTCTGGGCTTTGGAGCGGAAGCTCCAGGAGGGCGACGGCGGCCCAGGGCTGATCCCGGCCGATATCGTTCCGGTGCTCAAGACGGCCGATGACGTTGAGGAGCGCCGCAACAAGGACGGCGGCTTCGATATCTCTGTGTCGATCGCCCACCCCGGCGGCATCACCGAGCTCTACTACGGCCAGATCAAGGGCCCGCAGATCCAACTGAGCACCGACATGGTGATGCGCGGCAGCCACTCCAAGGAGTACACCGCTGCCACCCGGATTTTCGGATTGGTGGACGGCAACCTCCTGTGGCGCTGGGACGTTGCAGCCAGCGGCAAGGCACTCGAAGCCCACGCCTCGGCATTCCTCCATAAGGTGTCCTGACCTCGAGGCCTCACTTTTCGTTCCGTACGCAACCAGCAAAGGAGCAGATAGTGAACAACCACCTCAAGCCTGAGGGCTACGAGGGCCTTAAGGCCGTCTTCTTCAATGGCACGCTGAAACCGTCGCCGCAGCTGAGCAACACTGATGGCCTGATCAGGATCAGCCGTGACATCATGGAGAAGCAGGGTGTCACTACCAAGCTGGTGCGGACCGTCGATCACGACATCGCCAGTGGTGTATATCCGGATATGCGCGAGCACGGCTGGAAGAGCGACGAATGGCCGGAGATCTATCCGGATGTCCGCGACGCCGACATCGTGGTGATCGCGGGACCGATCTGGTTGGGCGACAACTCGTCCCAGACCAAGAAACTCGTCGAGCGCCTGTATGCCCATTCGGGCGAGCTGAACAGCAAGGGCCAATGGGCGTTTTACCCAAAGGTGGGCGGTTGCCTCATCACGGGCAACGAGGACGGCATCAAGCACTGCTCCATGAATGTGCTGTACAGCCTCCAGCACATTGGATTCACTATCCCCCCGCAGGCCGACGCCGGATGGATTGGTCCAGTAGGTCCCGGGCCCAGCTATCTGGACGAAGGATCCGGCGGCCCGGAGAGTGATTTTACTAACAGAAACACCACCTTCATGACGTGGAACCTGCTCCACATGGCCAAGCTCCTTCGCGACGCAGGGGGCATTCCGTCCTACGGCAACCTGCCTGAGGAATGGAAAGCGGGCACCCGGTTTGATTTCGAGAACCCGGAATACCGCTGAACTGAAATATTGCCACCCGCGGAATACCGCTGAGCCCCAAGGACTTCTACTACATATGACTTACAAGAGCCCTCTGTTGTCGCGCCCTGGCGCCGTCGAGGATACCGGCTTGGACGCCGGCGTCGCTGCCCACTACGGCGAGCCACTGCGTGAGCAGCGCGCCCTGGCGACCGGCACCGCCGTCGTCGACCTTTCGCACCGCGGTGTGGTGACAGTGTCCGGACCGGACCGGCTGAGCTGGCTCAACACCTTGTCCTCGCAGCAGCTCACCAACCTGCAGCCCGGGGTAGCCAGCGAGCTGTTGTTGTTGAGTGTCCAGGGGCGCATTGAGTTTGATGCCCGGGTGATTGACGACGGCGATACCACCTGGCTGATCGTGGAGACCGCGGAAGCGGCGCCCTTGGCCGAGTGGCTGAACAGGATGAAGTTCATGCTCCGTGTCGAGATCGCCGATGTCTCGGAGCAGTGGGCCGTGCTCGGCTCGACCAAGCCGGTGGAGCAACTGACGTCCCGCCTGGTCTGGGAGGATCCGTGGCCCCATGTCAGCCCGGGCGGCTATGCCTACAGCATCGTCGCGGAGGAGTCGCACCCGGGACTTGAACGTCCGTGGTTCGAATACCTGGTCCCGACGGCCGAACTGGAAAGCGCCGTGGACGGTCTTCCGTTGGCCGGTTCCCTGGCGGCGGATGCCCTGCGGATTGCGGCGTGGCGACCCCGGCTTGGTGCCGAGACGGACGAGAAGACCATCCCCCACGAGCTGGATCTCCTTCGGACCTCGGTGCACCTGAACAAGGGGTGCTACAAGGGCCAGGAGACCATCGCCCGGGTGCACAACCTCGGGCACCCGCCGCGCCGTCTCGTCTTCCTGCAGTTGGACGGTTCCCAACACACGCTTCCCGCCGTTGGCAGTGTTGTATTTGCCGGGGAACGCAAGGTGGGTACTCTGACATCGGTGGCGCAGCACTTCGAAATGGGACCTGTGGCTCTGGCCGTGGTTAAGCGTTCCGTTTCAGCGGAGGAAACCCTGACGGTGATGGACGGCGAGGAGCCTTACGTCGCTGCCCAGGAAGTGATCGTCGCCCCCGACGCCGGCCAGGTCGTCGGGCGCCAGACCGGATTCCTGAAGGGACCCCACCGATGAGCCAACTGAACCAGCCTGTAGGTTCCGAGCCCACAAGCCCCGATGCAGGCGCCGATGAGGAAACGTTGGCGCTTGCCCACGCCCTTTTCGATGCCGCCCGTGAAGGCAATACCGAGTTGCTGCGCGGCTATTTGGCTGCCGGGGCACCCGCCACGCTGACCAATGCCGCGGGTGATTCCCTGCTGATGCTCGCTGCCTACCACGGGCACGAGGAAGTCGTGCAGCTGATCCTCCACCACGGGGCTGATGCCAATGCCGCCAACGACCGCGGCCAGACGCCCCTCGCAGGGGCTGTTTTCAAGGGGTACACGGGCGTGGCCCGGGTGCTGCTGGACGCAGGAGCGGACCCCGACGCCGGAACGCCCTCGGCGCGCGATGCCGCGGCCATGTTTGCCCGGTCAGAGATTCTGGCACTCCTGGGCTAAGCACACCATTCGCCGGGTAAGCCCGGCCGCTGAGGCGGCCGGGCTTACTTGCGCCCATATATTCCACATGGAATAGTTGAGGTGGAATATATGACGTGGAAAGGGGTGAGCGGTGCCCAAAGCTTCCGACCTGACGCCCCTCGGTGTCGCATCCCTTGCGCTCCTGGCAGAAGAACCCATGCACCCGTACGAGATGTACCAGGTGCTGATGGCCCGCCACGAAGACAGGCTGGTCAAAGTACGCCCCGGCACGCTGTACCACGCCGTCGGCCGGCTGGAGGAGAGCGGATTCGTTGAGGCAACCGGAACCGAACGGGAAGGAAACCGCCCGGAACGGACCACGTATCGGATCACCTCCGCCGGGCACCAAGCGCTCGATGCCCGGCTCCAAGCCATGCTCTCTACCCCCGTCAACGAATACCCCCTCTTTCCGCATGCCATTGCCGAGGCGCATCACCTTCGTGCTGACGTGGTGATGGAACTCCTGGCGGAACGGGTGGTGGCCCTGGGCGCTGATCTGGACTTCCTGGTCCGTGCTGAGGCTGCTGTGACGGCCAAGGGACTGGACCGCAAGTACTGGATAGACATCACGTACCAACAAGCAATGCGCCGAACGGAGATCGCGTGGATCCGCGGCCTCCTTGAGGAGTTGGGCAACGGGCAGCTGCCCTGGGACGAACCCCTGACAACTCCCTCCGAACTTTCAAACAAGCCAAAGGAATCCCTTGGAAAACGTAGCTAAGCCGTGGCCCGCGCTGTGGTCACTCGTGGTGGGCTTCTTCATGATCCTCATCGACACCACCATCGTGTCCGTCGCGAATCCGCGGATCATGGAGGGCCTCAATACGGACATCAACGCCGTCATCTGGGTCACCAGTGCCTACTTGCTGGCCTATGCCGTGCCCCTGCTCATCACCGGCAGGCTGGGGGACCGGTTCGGTCCCAAGAACCTCTACCTGATCGGCCTTGTGGTCTTCACTCTGGCATCGTTGTGGTGCGGCCTCTCCGGTGACGTCACCATGCTCATTGCCGCCCGCGCCGTTCAAGGCCTGGGAGCGGCCATGATGACCCCGCAGACCATGGCCGTCATCACGCGCATCTTCCCGCCGGACCGCCGCGGTGCTGCCATGGGCCTATGGGGCGCTACCGCCGGCATGGCTGTCCTGGTGGGCCCGATCCTCGGCGGTGTGCTGGTGGACAGCCTGGGCTGGGAGTGGATCTTCTTCGTCAACGTGCCCATCGGCATTGTGGCGTTCATTCTGGTGACCCGGTTCGTGCCGAAACTGACCACGCACAGCCACACGTTCGACGTCGTTGGCGTGGTGCTATCCGCCGTCGGCATGTTCCTGCTGGTCTTTGGCATCCAGGAGGGCCAAACGTACAAGTGGGGGACTGTCACCGGCTTCATTTCGGTCTGGGGCCTGATCGTCACCGGGCTTGTGGTCCTGGTGCTCTTTGTCGTCTGGCAGTGGCTGCTCGAACGCCGTGGCGGGGAACCGTTGCTGCCCCTTGGCCTGTTCAAGGACCGCAACTTCTCCCTGGGAAACAGCACCATCATGGCTGTCGGCTTCACGGTGACGGCCTTCCCGCTGCCCACCATCTTCTATTACCAGACCGTGCGCGGCCTGACGCCCACCCAGTCGGCGCTGCTCATGATCCCCATGGCCGTTATTTCGGGTGCGCTGGCGCCGTTCGTGGGCAAGCTCATTGATCGAGCCAACCCGCGGTATTTTGCCGCCTTCGGCCTCGTGTGCATGGCCGGAGCCCTGTTCTGGACGGCGGCGTTGCTGGGACCGGACACCCCTATTTGGATGTTCCTGCTGCCCAGCGCACTGCAGGGCGTAGCCAACGCCTTCATCTGGGGACCGGTGTCCAATGCGACCACCCGCAACCTGGAACCGCGCCAAGCCGGGGCAGGTTCGGGAGTCTTCAACACCACGCGCCAGATCGGTGCTGTCCTGGGTTCGGCGGCCATTGCTGCCCTGATCCAGTCGCGGCTGGCAGCGGAACTGCCCGCAGCTCCCGCCGGCGCTCCTGTCGGCGAGGCGTCCATGGGCGGCGTGCTGCCGGAAGCGCTTCATGCAGGATTCTCGACGGCGATGAGCCAAGCCATCCTGTTGCCCGCCTGTGCGATTCTGCTGGGCGCGGTTGTGGCGCTGTTCTTCGGCAAGCCGAAGGCCGTCAGCGGGTGGGGCGGTAATGCCGGCTCCGCTGCGGAAACCGCCAAAGCTGATCTCAACACCTAGGGTTTTTGTACACCTAATGCCCCTAAGAAGGCTCCTAAAGGGCATTATCTGTACAAAAACTCCGGGGGGGTCAGCCGAGGAGCACGCTCGCGTGGAGCCCGCCCGTGGCAAAGCCAAGGCTGCGGGCCATCGCGAGCGCTCCGGTGTTGCTGACGTCGGCCTTCCACTGGAGTGTCAGCCCGGCTGCCAACGCTTCATGCGCTGCAATGGACGCGGCCAAGGTGCCCAGACCGCGCCGACGCCACGGCGGTGCCACCAAGACGCCCATGTTGCCCAGGATGCCTTCCCATTCGGAGTACGCACCGCAGGCCACGGGGGTGGGCAGTTCCTCGTCCGGGTGCATGATGGTGAAACGGTGTTCGAGCCCTTGCAGCCCCACCTCATTGACGTCGTCAGGAGGACACAGCGCTTCCAGGCTGATCGCCTCGGGGTTTCCCCGCGAGACGGTGAGGTCTTCCGAAGGTTGCTGCAGGGGTAAATCGTCAGCGAAGAACAACGCGGTTGATCCAAGTCCGTGCCCACCGTGTGAGCGGGTCAACGTCAGCAGCGTGACGTGCTGGGCGAGCTCGGTGTCGGGCAGTCCGGCGGCCGCGTCCAGTGCCCACTGTGGGCCCACCAATGCCGAAACCCCGAAGAGCCTCAGGAAGACCACGGCCCGCGCAGAGTCGTCCACGAGCGTGATGCGGTGCGCGGGGTCGCCCGGGTCCGCCGGTGAGGCGGTGACCCGTGCCGCGGCGGTGGCGAAAGCGTCGTCGTCGAGCCCCAAATGGCGAGCCCACGCCAGCTGGATGATGGCAGCGGACGTGGGCTCGAGAGTCATGGATTCAGCCTAGCCGACTAGCCGAAGAGCACCGACGCTTCGTCGTAGCGGTGCTGGGGCACGGTCTTGAGCTTGCCGAGGGCTTCCTCGAAGCCCACGTGGGAGATATCAGTGCCTTTCAGGGCCACCATGGTGCCCCAGCGGCCATCCACTACGGAGTCGATGGCGGCCATGCCCAGGCGGGTTGCCAGGACGCGGTCGTAGGCGGTGGGGACGCCGCCGCGCTGGATGTGGCCGAGAATCGTGGCGCGGGTTTCGATGCCTGTTCGTGCCTCGATTTCCGGGGCCAACTGGTCGGCAATGCCACCCAGGCGGGGTCGGCCGAAGGTGTCCAGGCCGCGTTCGGAGTGCGGGGATTCCATGTGTTCGGGAACGAAGCCTTCAGCAACCACCACCAGCGGAGCACGGCCACGGTCGTGGGCTTCCTGGACCCATTCGGTGATTTCCTCGATGCTGACCTTCTGCTCGGGGATAAGGATGGCGTGCGCGCCCGCCGCCATGCCCGCGTGGAGCGCGATCCAGCCGACGTGGCGGCCCATGACTTCGGCGATCATGCAACGGTGGTGGGACTCGCCGGTGGTGCGGAGCCGGTCGATGGCTTCCGTGGCAATCTGGACCGCCGTGTCGAAGCCGAAGGTGTAGTCCGTGGCGTCGAGGTCGTTGTCCACGGTCTTGGGGACGCCGACGATTTTCAGGCCCGCGTCGGTGAGCCGCTTGGCTGCGGCGAGGGTTCCCTCGCCGCCGATGGCGATGATGGCGTCAATGCCCAGCCGTTCCATGTGGGCCTTGATGACATCCGGACCACCGCCGTTTTCGAACGGGTTGGTGCGGGAGGTGCCCAGAATGGTGCCACCCTGCTTGGCAATACCGCGGACCATGGTGCGGGGGATGTCGATGACGTCGCCTTCAACCACACCACGCCAACCGTCACGGAAGCCAACAAACTCCTGGCCGTGGATGGCGATGCCTTTGAGGACTGCTCCCCGGATCACTGCGTTGAGGCCGGGGCAGTCGCCACCGCTGGTAAGAATGCCAATTTTCATGTTTGCTCACTCATGGCTTGGAGGAATACGTGCAGAGCGCCACGCTGAGCTCCCCATGATTGTAGACGGGCATGTGGGGTGGGACACAAACGGTTACTTTTGACCCGTGGCGTGCGGTATTGGAAACGTGGCTGAAAACAAAGGAAACGCCCCGCCAGCAGGCGGGGCGCTTCACGTCTCTTTATGACCGGGAACTACCGGGAACGCTGGCTGATGAACGACTCGAGCGCGATCTTGTTGTTCTGGTCCGGCAGAAGAAGCCAGCCCAGGATGTAGACCACGAACGCCGGCCCTGGCAGCAAGCAGAAGAGCAGGAAGGCCACGCGGACGTAGGCAACGTCCACCCGGAGCTTTGCCGCGATTCCTCCGCAGATACCGCCCAACCAGCGCTGTGGTCCACGCTTCAGGCCGAAGCCCCTGACGATGCTGAAGAACTTGTCCATGGCTACAGACTTCCCTGTTGTGGTTGCTTTGTCACTTCGTGGTGGTCACTTTCTTGGAACCTTTGCGGGCCGACAGGAGTCCTCCGACCACCAGGGCCGCTCCGGCTCCGATCATGAGGCCAATCAGCACATAGGTGCCGTTCAGCGTCACCCACCCGAGAGTCGAGATGACGATCAAGGCTGCGAGTGCAATCACGATCAGACCCCACACTACGGTGCCGATACGTGCCTGCCGGGGCTCGTCGTCGTCCGTATGTTCCGCCTGGAAGGTGCGCTCCAAGGGCGGCGTCAGCGGGATCTGCTGGAGGCTGGGCTTGGGCAAGGCCTCGGTGGGACGGGTTTCCCTGGGCAGCGCTTCCGTTGGATGCGATTCCCTGGGCAGTGGCGTTGTCGGCTGGGTTTCGTGCGTTTTGCCTGGCTCGTTCGTGCTCATGGTCAGTTTCCTTCCTGGATGGTCACGTTGCTGAACGTGCCGTCGATCTCCACCACAAGGTTGGCTCCGGGCTTTTCGGTGTTGTAGAGGGTGGTCTCATCCTGTAGCCGGCCGCCGCGGTCGGCGCCGCGTTCATTGAGGTTGCCGAATGTCATGTCCGCCCTGACTTCCACCGGGACGTCGTCGGGAATGATGACCGTGACGTTGCTGGCGGTGGCATCAACGGGAATCGTGACTTCGGAAACCAAGGGGGGCGTCATGGTCATTTCGCTCAAGTCCACCAAGCCCTTGGCCCCGGTGACGTTAATGCCCAGGCGTGCTTGTTCCAGACTCGTTGGCGCCCAATTCACGTCGTGGAAGGTGAACCGGTCTCCGTCCCTGGGGATGACGTTGAAGATTCCGCCAATGATCAGGGCAACCACTGCCAGGAAGCCAAGGAACCCTGACGTCCGGCCCCGCAACCCCGCGACGAGGATGCCCAGGCCCAGGACGGCCGCACCGGTAGCCCAGACAACGGCGTTGGCGGAGTTACCCAGGTCAATGACATTGCCGGCGTCGAGCGCTTTCAAGGTACCGCCGGCCAGCAATGCTGCGCCGGCAGAGACTGCCACGATTGCGGGTCCCGGGCCCTTGCGCTTGGGAACGGCAGGCTTTGGCTGCCAGCCTTGCGGGGGAGTGGGGCCGTACGGCGGACGGGGACCGGAGGGTCCTGAGGGGCTGAAGGGTCCCGACGACGGAACCGGCCGGGCACCGTAGCCGCCAGTGGGGTTGGGCCGTCCCTGGTGCTTGGTGCCGGGTGCCGCTGCACCGTAGGCAGGCACGCCAGTGTTGGCCGTCGCCGTAGACCCGTAGGCGGTAGGCGTGCCGTAGGCGGTAGGCGTCCCGTAGGAAGTCGGCGTCCCGTAGGCGGTTGGCGTCCCGTAAGCCGCTTGGCCGGGTGTCGCGGAATAGTTCTGCTGGCTCACGGGCGGAGTTCCCTTCGAGGCTTTGCTGCGTTGGACCAGGAAGTAGATGAGGTAGAAGACGCCGCCCATCCAGAAAAGGGTCCAGAACAGGCCGGGAAGACCATCCCAACCCCAGCCCCAGAATCCGCGGCCCAGGCTCGGCAGTCCGATGATCGACGTGATCAACGCACCCGTCATGCCTCCGGACCAGCGGCCCGCGGCAGCTTCCTGGACGTGGATTCGGCCGTCCGGTTCGGGCAGGAGCGCCCAGGCAATGCCGTAGAGCAGTACGCCCACACCGGCAAAGAGTGCCAGGACGACGAAGATGCCCCTGACGATCAGGGGGTCGATGCCGAAGCGGTGGGCTACACCGCTTGCCACGCCGCCGATCCAGCGGTCCGGTCCACGGCGGATGCCTTGGTTGCGGATCCAGTCGAAGAAGTTCTGCTGGGAGGCGGCCGGTTCGTCGCCGGCCGGCGGGTAGCTGCCGGCCGCGGGACCAGTCCCCGCAGAAGCGCCGGCAGTAGGCTCTCCCGGTGCCCCGGAAGCGGAACCGGCGGCGCCGGTGGGAGCGCCTGTGGTGGCGCCGGAGCCGGAGCTGCCGGCCGTGCCTGGCGTTCCAGGTTCCTCTGGATTCATGCTGTTCGCGTTCATACTTCGATCCTGCCGCCCGGCCGCCCCTTCCCTCTACTGGGGGATACCCTGAATGATCCCTGAGCGACCCCCGAACAACGCTGGTTTCCGGTCCGGGTCACCCTGATCCGTGTTTGGATTGGTACATGACAACCGCCGTACAACGCCCAGTGCTGGTCCGCAGCAGCGACCGCATGATTGCGGGCGTCTGCAGCGGTCTGGCCGATCATTTGGGCTGGCCGGTCAAGTTCGTCCGGCTCGGCATGATCCTCGCCTGTTTCGCCGGCGGGGCAGGCGTGGCCTTTTATGCATGGCTTTGGACCATGGTTCCCACGGCGGATGAGAACGCCAAGCGCAACGCCCGCCGGCCGGCGTCGCCCATTGCTCCTGCGGTGAGCCTGCCGCCCGTATCGGCGCCCATTGGTGGGCCCGCTGGTGTGTCGGTTCCCAGCGTTGGAGGCGGTCGGGCGCCGCAAGCGTACGACGCCGGAACGTCGCCGTCGGTGGCCGGCCCACCGCCGGTCCGTGGTTCTGTTGCGGGCGGCGGCTTTGTCCCTCCCCGTGCGCCGGTCCAAGGCGGCGGTTCCGTCCCGGGCCCTGGTTCGGTTCCTCCCGCTGGGCCTGCAGCTTTTGGCAACGCTTCCTCCTCCTGGAACTGGGCCGCCAGTGGCGGTGAGAATTCGTTGGCGTCGTGGTTCTCTTTCCGGCGGATCCAGTACGGCAAGGAAATACTGCTGGGCGCGGCATTGCTCCTGGTGGCGGCCATACTGATCGCCCGCCAGTTCGGCGTCGAGGTTCCTTTGGGTACCCTCATTCCGGCGGCGGCCATCCTGGGGGGTGCCGCGATTGCCTGGATGCAGCTCGACGAAACCCGCAGGGCCGGCCTGGTGGACAAGACCAAAGCCGACCAAGCCGGCGGATGGGTCCGCCTGGCGGCCGGCCTGGCGTTGGTGGTGGCAGGGGTTCTGGTGATGGTGTCCGGTTCGGGATCCTGGGAGCAGACCTGGCTGGCACTGCTGGCGTCCGTGGCCGTCCTTGGCGGCGTTGCCCTGGTCCTGCTGCCGTGGGGCCTCAAGTTTTGGAAGGACCTGGAAACCGAGCGGGCAGGCCGCATCCGCGAGACTGAACGCGCTGAAATCGCGGCGCATTTGCATGACTCCGTTCTCCAGACCCTGGCACTGATCCAGCGCAGGGCCGGTTCCGAGCAGGACGTGGTCCGCCTGGCCAGGGCGCAGGAACGCGAACTTCGGGCCTGGCTCTTCAGCGATGCCGCCAAGGAATCGGGCCTCTTGGCCGATCGGATCAAGGCCGTCGCAGCAGAGGTGGAAGATTTGCACGGCCATGCTGTGGAGGTGGTGACTGTCGGCGATACCGAGATGACGGACCGGCATGAGGCCATGGTGCAGGCGGCGCGGGAAGCGATGCTCAACGCCGCACGGCATGGCGGCGGAACGGTGTCGGTGTATTTGGAAAGTACGGCCGGCAGCACGGAGATCTTCATCAAGGACCGGGGGCCCGGATTCGATCCCGAAGCTGTCCCGGACGACAGGCTGGGCGTCAAGGAATCGATTATTGGCCGTATGAAGCGGCATGGCGGCACTGCAACCATCAACAGCAGCGACGACGGCACTGAAGTACGCCTGGCACTGCCGTCGGCCAATGGCGACGCCGGTGAACAGCGGAACAACGAATCGCGGAATGGAGAAGCGAAGCAATGAACACCAACCCCGACGGTGATCCAGGACGCAGCGTGCGTGTGGTGATCGTGGATGACCATACGATCTTCCGGTCCGGGCTTAAGGCCGACCTCGATGCCCGCATGAATGTGGTCGGCGAAGCCGGGACGGTGGAACAGGCCATTGCCGTCATTGCGGAGGCGCGTCCGGAGGTGGTGCTCCTGGATGTCCACCTTCCAGGTGGACTGGGCGGCGGCGGCCGGGAGGTCATTGCCGGCTCGGCCGCGCTGCTGGGCACCACCAGCTTCCTGGCGCTTAGTGTCTCTGACGCGGCCGAGGACGTCGTCTCCGTGATCCGTGCCGGTGCACGTGGCTACGTCACCAAGACCATTTCCGGCAAGGAGATCTCCGACGCCGTCATCAGGGTGGCCGACGGCGACGCTGTGTTCTCGCCCCGGTTGGCCGGTTTCGTGCTGGACGCCTTTGGCACCGCTCCGGCAGATATTGCGGACGATGAGCTGGATAAACTCTCTGCCCGTGAGCTCGAAGTCATGCGGCTCATTGCGCGGGGATACAGCTACAAGGAAGTCGCCAAGGAGTTGTTCATCTCCATCAAGACTGTGGAAACGCACGTCTCCGCAGTCCTCAGGAAACTCCAGCTCTCCAGCCGCCACGAACTCACCAAATGGGCGGCCGAGCGCCGCCTCCTCTGACGCTCTCCCACCTCCCGTCGCGTTTTCCCGATCGCTCTCCCACCTCCCGCGCCTTAAACGAAAACGCTCTTCCACCTGTCACGGTGGAAGAGCGTTTTCGTTCGCTTGTTGCTACTTGGCCTTGCCCAGGAATTCCTGGATGCGGCGGACACCTTCGGCGAGGTCCTCGTCGCCCAATGCGTAGGACAGACGGACGTAGCCAGAGGGACCGAACGCTTCGCCCGGAACCACGGCCACCTCAACCTCGTCGAGGATCAGGGTGGCGAGTTCAGCAGAGGTGGAAGGACGGACAGGACCGTTGGAGGTCTCAAATTCCTTGCCCAGCAGCCCGCGGACGTCCGCGTACACGTAGAAGGCGCCGGTCGGCGTCGGGCATTCAACGCCTTCAATCGCGTTGAGGCCGGCAACGATCGCCTTGCGGCGACGGTCGAAGGCCACCTTCATCTCGTCGACGGCGGTCAGCGGACCCGTGAGGGCAGCGGCGGCGGCGACCTGCATGATGTTGGAGACGTTGGACGTCGCATGGGACTGCAGGTTGGTGGCAGCCTTGATGACGTCAGCCGGGCCGATCATCCAGCCCACACGCCAACCGGTCATGGCATAGGTCTTGGCCACACCGTTGAGGATGACAACCTTGTCGCCGAGTTCCGGTGCGGCGGTGGCGATGGAGGTGAACTTCACGCCGTCATAGGTCAGGTGCTCGTAGATTTCGTCCGTGACGACCCACAGGCCCTTGGACGCGGCCCACTTGCCGATCTCAGCTACCTGTTCCGGGCTGTACACGGCACCGGTGGGGTTGGACGGGGAAACGAACAGCAGGATCTTGGTCCGGTCGGTCACGGCTGCTTCCAGCTGCTCGACGGTCACCAGGTATCCCTGTTCCGGGCCGGCGAAGACCTCAACGGGCACGCCGCCGGCGAGGCGGATGGCTTCCGGGTAGGTGGTCCAGAACGGGGTGGGAATGATGACCTCGTCGCCCGGATCCACCAAAGTAGCGAAGGTGTTGTAGACAGCCTGCTTGCCACCGTTGGTCACCAGGACCTGGGAGGGGTCAACCTGGTAGCCCGAGTCCCGCAGGGTCTTCTCCGCGATGGCCTTCTTCAGCTCAGGGAGGCCACCGGCGGGGGAGTAGCGGTGGTACTTCGGCTGGCCCGCAGCTTCAATGGCAGCCTGGACGATGTAATCCGGGGTGGGGAAATCGGGTTCCCCGGCACCGAAACCGATCACGGGACGTCCCGCGGCCTTCAGTGCCTTGGCCTTGGCGTCAACGGCAAGGGTGGCGGACTCGGCAATGGCGGAGATTCGCTGTGAAATGCGGGCGGTAGTTGTTCCGGCAGACATCTATGTACCGTTCTTCGCAGGCAGCTCGTGGGCTGGATGATGGGATTCGACGTAAACTACCTTATGCTGTTCTGCGGACCTCCCGGGCGACTGCCGGACTTTGTGACTGATAATGCTGGTCACAGGTTTTTGGCGCTGGGAGGGCCGGAATTGAGCCGGTTCGACTATCGCGAAATTCTTGCGTAGACTGGTTCACCGGTGTTGAAAAGCACCACAGGCTGAAGTGCGGCCTGAAACATGGATTTGATCCATAGGGTAGTGGCGCAATTGGTAGCGCAGCGGTCTCCAAAACCGCAGGTTGCAGGTTCGAGTCCTGTCTGCCCTGCGCAAGCTGTCCCGGCGGAAACGCCGGGACAAGCGCAGCAACCATGGCTCTGATCAGAGTCGGGTCAACGACTTTGCAAGGTGAGTGAGGACCAGGTGACCGAAACAGCTGCCAGCAGCTCGAAGGGCCGTCCCGCCAAGAAAGCCGATCGTGGCTTCTTCGCCCGTATTGCTCTCTTCGTCCGCCAGGTCATTGGTGAACTCAAGAAGGTCGTTGCTCCCACCCGCAAGGAACTGATCAATTACACGCTCGTGGTGCTGGTGTTCGTGGCCATCATGATGCTCATCGTCACCCTTCTGGACCTGGCCTTCGGCACGGGAGTCAGCTGGGTCTTCGGTGGGTCAGGCGCTACGGACCGCTAAGCGGATCTGTCCGCAAACTGTGCGAAATTCCTCGGTAGTTCAGGAATTTTGCGGGGTTTGCGGAATTGAGCCATTTAAATAGGCATGTTAGGCAATGAGGAAGCAGGAGACCAAGTGTCTGAGCAGGAGCTCGAGGTAAACGAGACTGAGCTGGAAGAAACTGAGGGCGCTGCAGTTGAGGCTGCGGAAGAGTCCGAGGTTGATTCTGCTGCGCCCGAATCTGCCGACGCCGACGATTCCGAAGAGGACTTCGAAGCTGACGTTGACGATGAGTCTGATGACGCGTCCGGCGATGTTGCAGACGAAGACGACGCTTCGGAAGAGTCCGACGGCGACGACCTGGCAGCCGCTGCTGCTGCAGCGCCGGCTGATCCGGCTGAAGAATTCAAGGCCAAGCTGCGCCGCCAGGAAGGTGACTGGTACGTCATCCACTCCTACGCCGGTTACGAAAACCGCGTTAAGGCCAACCTCGAGACCCGTATCCAGACCTTGGACATGGAAGATTACATCTTCGAAATCCAGGTCCCCATGGAAGAAGTCGTCGAGATCAAGAATGCGCAGCGCAAGGTGATCAACCGCGTTCGCATTCCCGGTTACGTCCTGGTCCGTATGGACCTGACCGACGCCTCCTGGGGCGCCGTCCGCCACACCCCGGGCGTCACCGGCTTCGTGGGCAACGCCCACAACCCCGTCCCGCTGCGCCTTGACGAGGTCTTCTCCATGCTCGCCCCGGTCTTCGAAGAAGAGCAGGCAGAGCAGGGCAAGCCGGTCAACAAGCAGAACCAGGCTCCCGTGGCCGTCGACTTCGAGGTCGGCGAGTCGGTCATCGTCAAGGAAGGTCCGTTCGAGACCCTTCCGGCAACGATCTCCGAGATCAAGCCCGAGTCCCAGACCCTGGTGGTCCTGGTCTCGATCTTCGAGCGCGAAACCCCGGTGACGCTCGCATTCAACCAGGTCACCAAGATCTAGCTGATTCCAAGATTTCGCTCCAGTCCTGCCTGCTTAGCAGTTCGGGAGCGGCCGGCCGCCTCGCCATGGCGGCCAAAAACCTGGGACGCGCTCCTGTGTCCCAGGAAGCTATTGAGAGAAGGACCCTACATTGGCTCCCAAGAAGAAGGTCACCGGCCTCATCAAGCTGCAGATCCAGGCAGGTGCCGCTAACCCGGCTCCGCCGATCGGTCCTGCACTTGGCCAGCACGGTGTCAACATCATGGAATTCTGCAAGGCGTACAACGCCGCAACGGAATCCCAGCGCGGAAACGTTATCCCGGTCGAAATCACGGTCTACGAAGACCGTTCCTTCACCTTCATCACCAAGACCCCGCCGGCTGCAGAGCTCATCAAGAAGGCTGCAGGCGTTGCCAAGGGTTCGGCTACCCCGCACACCGTCAAGGTTGCCAAGCTGACCCAGGCACAGGTCGAGGAAATTGCTTCCACCAAGATGGAAGACCTTAACGCCAACGACATCAAGGCAGCCGCCCTGATCATCGCAGGCACCGCCCGCTCCATGGGCATCACCGTAGAAGGCTAATTCCAGCCTTCACCCGCCGGGCAACCGGCATCTGAAACATTGAAATGTCGCAGGATCCTTGCCGGATCCACGACTGTGGCAGGGCCCAGCGCGGTCCGCAGACCACAACTGCACAAGGAGAAACAGCAGCATGGCAAAGCGCAGCAAAGCATATGAGGCAGCCGTAGCCAAGATCGAGGCAGACAAGGTCTACGCCCCGATCGAAGCCATCACCCTCGCGAAGGACACCAACCCTTCCAAGTTCGACGCAACCGTTGAGGTCGCTTTCCGCCTGGGCGTCGACCCGCGTAAGGCCGACCAGATGGTTCGTGGCACCGTCAACCTGCCGCACGGCACCGGTAAGACCGCCCGCGTCCTCGTCTTCGCAACCGGCGACAAGGCTGAAGCAGCAATCGCTGCCGGCGCCGACTTCGTTGGTTCCGATGACCTGATCGAAAAGATCGCAGCCGGCTGGACCGACTTCGACGCCGCAGTGGCAACCCCTGACCTCATGGGCAAGGTTGGCCGCCTCGGTAAGGTCCTCGGCCCGCGTAACCTGATGCCGAACCCGAAGACCGGTACGGTTACCCCGGATGTCACCAAGGCTGTCAACGACATCAAGGGCGGCAAGATCGACTTCCGCGTCGACAAGCACTCGAACCTGCACTTCATCATCGGCAAGGTTTCCTTCGACGCCAACAAGCTGGCCGAGAACTACGCAGCTGCACTGGAAGAGGTGCTTCGTTTGAAGCCTTCCGCTTCCAAGGGCCGCTACATCCAGAAGGCAACTGTTGCCACCACGTTCGGCCCGGGCATCACCGTGGACCCGAACGTCACCAAGGTTCTCACCGACGCGTAAGCTTCGCGAGCACTGGCTCTGAGGGAAGGACCGTCCGGCATTGCCGGGCGGTCCTTTTTTCTTGCCTGGTTTTCTTGTCCTGACCTGTTCGCAGGAGAAGGAGCGCCGTAGGCTGTGGTGCGTGTCGTCGTCGAACTCTTCCGTCAATGGCGGGTTGTCGGTAAAGCGGATTGCCGTCCCCGAAAGTCCTGACGCAGGTAATGCATCCGACTTCCGGGTATTTCACGGGCTGCTCGTGGCCCACCAACGTGAGCTCTGGGGAAATCAGGACCGCAGCCCCACCGTGGCCGAGGCTGTCCACTTCTGGCAGGGCAACGCGTACGAAGAGCGGCAGGTTTTTCTGGCGTATCGTGACGGCGCCGTGGTGGGCAGCGGAACGCTGACCCTGCCACTGAGCGAAAACACGACGACGGCGGGCGTGGACGTCCTTGTCGACTCACCTTTTCGGCGGCGCGGCTTCGGGTCCAGGATACTGGGGGTGCTGGAACAGTTGGCGCGCGGGCGGGGCCGTATCTCCTTTGACGCGTATTGCGAGGAGCCAATCGCGCCGGTGTTGGAAGGCGCCGCGTTATTGGATGCGAAGTCAGGAACAGGCGGTGTCCCCGTGGATTCGGCATCCACACAGTTCGCCCTTCATCATGGGTATTCCCTTGAACAAGTCGAAACCAACAGCACGCTGCCCTTCCCCGTCGAGGAGGAAGTCCTGCGGGTGCTCGATGTTGAGGCAACACGGCGGGCTGGCGGGTACAGCGTCATTGCCTGGCAGGACAAGTGCCCAGAGGAACTTGTCGACGTGTTCGCACGCCTCAAGAGCCTCATGAGCACCGAGGTTCCCATTGCAGGCCTTGGCTGGGAAGGCGAGGAATGGGATGCCGTGCGCGTCCGTCAGGAGGAGTCCACCTGGGCGGCGGGCGGTGTTGACTCGGTGGTGGCGGTTGCGCGTCACGATGCCACGGGTGAACTGGCGGCCTACACGGTCCTCACGCACCGGGGGGCGTTGCCTGCCGTGATCTACCAGGAGGACACGTTGGTGGCGCCAGGACACCGGGGCCACCGCCTGGGGATGGTGGTCAAGATCGCCAATCTTCGTCGTGCGAAGGAGCTGTGGCCTGACGCCACGTCGGTGATGACGTGGAACGCCAATGAAAACCGGCATATGCTGGCCATAAATATCGCCCTTGGATTCAAGCCTTCCGGCTTTGAAGGCGAATGGCAGAAACGGCTGGAATGACTGTAGACGAGGCGAAGACCGTTCAAGTCGAGCAGCTGTGGGTGCCTGACACCCTGGACAGCCCCGACGCCACTGACTTCCTGGATGCTGTGGAAGTAGGCCGCCGGGTACGTATGGAAACGTGGGGGAGCGACGACCTCGCCTACACGCCACTGGAAAAGCTGCTTGAGTTCTCAGACCCCTATGAACGCCAGATCATCCTGGTGGCCAAGGTGGACGGCGCGATTGTGGGCACCGTGGACATTGCCTTGCCTTTGGCAGACAACATGGACCTGGCCGAGTTCACGTTGGACATCCTGCCCGAGTTCCAAAGCCAAGGGGTGGGGCGCCAATTGCTTGAAGCGGCCGAACAATTGGCCCGGGCAGAAGGGCGCACCATGATCCTGGTGGACACGAACCATCCGGCAACATCGCTGACCGAGGTACCCGAGGACCAGCTGATTCCCGGCAGCGGCGCGGGCTTTGTTCCCGTCAGCAGCAGGGAGGTGGACTTCGCCAAGCGCGCCGGCTATACCCTCCAGCACATTGAACAGTTCAGTTCCTGCGCGTTGCCGCTGGATTCCAAGCTCGTGGGTGACTTGCAGCTTGAGGCCGAGGAAGCCAACGGCGGCCGATACGCACTGCACCACTGGACTGACCGCTGCCCGGAACCCTGGCTCGAGGCCGTGGCGGCGTTGGAGAACGCTGCTGGTGAAGTTGTCCGGGACGAGGGGGAGGACGAGGCCCCTGAAGTGGAGGCCAGCGGAATGGTCTTTGACCCCGCTGTCCTTCGCGAAACGGAAGACGCGGCCTTGGCGCAGGGCCGACGCACGGTGGTCACCGCCGTCGAGCATGTTGAGAGCGGAAGGCTCGTGGGCCTGACCACCATCAGCGTCCTGGCCCACCGCCAGGACGTGGTTTTCCAGGACGACACACTGGTCCTGCAGGAACACCGTGGCAACAAGCTCGGTCTGCTGATCAAGGTCTCGAACATGGAACGGCTCAGCGAGCAGTTTCCTGATGCCCGGGTGATCTACACGTGGAACGCTCCTGAAAACCGCTACCTCCTGACTGTGAACAAGCAGCTCGGTTTCACCACCGCGGGCGTCACGGGACTGTGGCAGAAGGAACTTCCGGGCCGGAGCACGGGCACGACGTCATCTGGCTAGCCCGGCCCTCGATTTGGTTTGGGGAACACTGTCCCGTAACCTTGAAGTACCAAAGACCGTCGGTTGATGGGAATCCACTCTTTCGAGCACAGCTCAATTCTGCAGCTACGCCCCTGAGGCCACAGTGAATTCCTTGACGAAGGACCCTGAACGTAGGGCGGCCGGCGCAGGTGAACGAAGCAAGTCTCCACGGATCACACTGTGTTGAGCCAAGCCCCGTGCATCTGCGCGGGGCGTTTTTTAGTTTTAGCTCTCGTGAGCGGGGACCCGGAAGACCGGCTTTATTCCCCGGAAGGAGGGTTATGACAACGCCTAGCAAGATCTCCGCAGTTGCAGAGATCACCAACGATTTCAAGGAATCGAACGCGGCTGTCCTGACCGAATACCGCGGGCTCACTGTTGCACAGCTCAAGGAACTGCGTGTTGCGCTCGGCCAGGACACCAAGTTCTCGGTCGTCAAGAACACCCTGAGTGCAATTGCAGCCAAGGAAGCTGGTGTTGAAGCATTCAACGATCAGCTTGCCGGCCCCACTGCAATCGCCTTCATCAAGGGTGACGCTGTTGCTGCTGCCAAGAGCCTGACGGACTTTGCCAAGGCCAACAAGCAGCTGGTTATCAAGACCGGCGTCTTCGAAGGCAAGGCATTGGACGCAGCAGGAGTTGCCGCACTGGCAGCCCTCGAGTCCCGCGAGCTGCAGCTCGCACGTGTTGCTGGTGTCCTCAAGGCTCCCGCATCCGCTGCTGCACGCATCATCGACGCTCTGCGCCTCAAGCTTGAAGAAGAGGGCGGCGCACCTGCACCGGCCGCTGAAGAAGCTCCGGCCGAAGAAGCTGCTGTTGAGGCTGCTGCCGAAGAGGTTGCGGCTCCGGCCGAAGCCGCTGAAGCTGCAACCGAAGAGAACTAAGTTCTCCCCCCAATCAAACTCTGGTGCATGGAGCGGCATGGTCCGCATCTGCACCAACTAATGGAAGGACGCCACCATGGCGAAGCTCAGCAACGAAGAGCTCATTGAAGCTTTCAAGGAACTGACCATCATCGAGCTCTCCGAGTTCGTCAAGCTCTTCGAAGAGACCTTCGAAGTTACGGCTGCTGCTGTTGCAGTTGCTGGCCCCGCTGCCGGCGGTGCTGCTGAAGCTGCTGAAGAGAAGACCGAATTCGACGTCGTTCTCGAAGCTGCTGGCGACAAGAAGATCGCAGTGATCAAGGAAGTTCGCGCCATCACCTCCCTCGGCCTCAAGGAAGCCAAGGACCTGGTTGACGGTGCACCGAAGGCTGTTCTCGAAGGCGCCACCAAGGAAGCCGCAGAGAAGGCAAAGGCTCAGCTTGAAGAAGCTGGCGCAACGGTTACCCTCAAGTAACTCGTCTTGCTTGTGGAAGCCCCGCCCCGTTCCGGCAAAGGAACGGGGCGGGGCTTCCTGCCTTTAACGGCCCCCAAGTAGATCGCAGTTGAGTGCGTTTTGAGGGCTCACTACGCACTCAACCGCTACTTAGTTGGGTTCGCTGATGTCAGCTACCACGGCGCCCAGTGCGGCGGTGAGTGCATCGGCGTCCACGAAGGCACTGCGGCCGTGGGCGCCGGCACCCATGGAGATGCGTCGCCCCGTGATGCTGGCGTCAGCGTAGACCGGCCAAGGGGTGGTGCTGCCCAAGGGCGTGATGGTGCCGCGTTCGTAGCCGGTGGCAGCCAAAGCAACATCGGCGTGGGGGAGCGAGAGTTTGTTGACGCCCACCAACCCGCGCAGCTTTGGCCACGAGATCTGGCGGTCCCCGGGGATGAGCGCGAACAGGAAGCTGCCGTCGCGGTGCTTGACCACCAGTGACTTCACAATGTCGGCAGGGCTGATGCCCAGGATGCCCGCAGCCTCTTCCAGGCTGCGGGCTGCAGGACGTTCGACGACGTCTACGGCCAGTCCGCGGGCGGCGGCGTCGGCCAGGAACCGTTCGGCGCCGTCCATTACAGGTTCATCCACGTCGTTTCCCATCAGTCGCGGTAGTTCCCCGTCAGTCCCGGTACAGGAGGAGGGCTTCGCCCTGGCCGCCACCGCCGCACAGCGAAACTGCGGCCTTACCCGTTCCCCTGCGCTTGAGTTCGTGGGCTGCGTGCAGTGCTAGCCGTGCGCCGGACGCCCCGATGGGGTGGCCCAAGGCAATGGCTCCACCATGGATGTTGCACTTCTCCAAGGGATAGCGCAGGTCCTTGAGGGACTGGACGGCGACCGAACCGAAGGCCTCGTTGATCTCGATGAAGTCCAAGTCCTCTGCGGTCCAGCCGGCCCGCTTCAATGCTTGGGCTATCGCGTTGGAGGGCTGGGAGTGCAGGGAGTTATCAGGCCCGGCAACCTGGCCGGGCTTTCCCACGACTGCCAGGTAATCCAGCCCATTGTCTTTGGCGAAGCGGCGACTGGTCAGCACCAGTGCGGAGGCGCCGTCGGACAGGGGAGAGGAGTTTCCGGCGGTAATGGTGCCGTCCGTGGCGAAAGCTGCCTTCAGCGGGGCCAGGGTTTCCACTGTGGTGTTGGGTCGAACGCCTTCGTCCGTGGTGAGGACCAGCGGATCGCCCTTGCGCTGTTTGACGCGCACCGGAGCGATTTCGACGTCGAACGTTCCGTCTGCGATGGCGGCCGCGGCGCGCTGGTGTGATGCAGCCGCCACCTCATCCTGGGCCTTGCGGTCAATACCGAGGGTGACGTTCTTGGTTTCCGTGGACAGGCCCATGGATTGTCCATCGAAGGCATCCGTGAGGCCGTCGTGGGCGGCGACATCCAGGGCCTGGATTGCACCGTAGGTCCAACCCTGACGGGAGCCCGGCAGTATGTGGGGAGCCCTGGTCATGGATTCCTGGCCGCCGGCAACAACCACGGTGGCATCCCCGCTGCGGATCATCCGCGCGGCGTCAATGACGGCCGTCAGCCCGGACAGGCAGACCTTGTTGATGGTCACCGCCGGGATGTTCCAGCCAACGCCCGCTGCAATCGCACTCTGGCGGGCAGGGTTTTGGCCAGCGCCTGCCTGGAGGACCTGGCCCATGATGACGGCGTCCACCTGTTCTGCTTTGACGCCGCTGGCTGACAGGGCTGCGGTGATGGCATGCGCGCCGAGGTCGACGGCGGTGAACCCCGCCAATTGACCGTTGAGCCGACCCTGTGGGGTACGGGAAGCGGCAAGGATGACAACGTCATTGTCGTCAGCGGAGTTGGTCATGATCTCTCTTCCGATCCGGGAGTGGTGTTGCAAGGCTATCGCGGGGCATGCGCCAGCCTACCCATTCAACGGTTGTGCCGGTCCGCGCATTCCATCGGGTGGTTCCACGCCGGAGCCGTGCCTGGGTACCCGCTTAGGTGCCTGCAGCAACGGTGCTTGCAATCACGGACGATCTGGGGTAGACAGGAAGGCTGCTTTGCCGTATCGTAGATATTTGCGTCTTCCCTGTTAACCTTCAGCCTTCATATAGCGGTGGGCTTTACCTCTCAGCTGCGACATTGACGTGCCGTTCCTCAACGTGCACAACCATGCGCAAGCTGGGTCCGGGTCATATAGCGGAACCGGAATAAGTATCCTGCGGAGCACTCTGCGGGATGCAAACGGGGGAGATCTGAAAACGCCTGAAGGTCTGTGGAAGGATCCCTCTTGGTCGCCTCGAGCACCTCTAATAACGAAACCGCTAACACGGCAAGCACCGATGGTGCCACCCGCCGCCTCTCATTCGCAAAGATTCACGAACCCTTGGATGTTCCGAATCTTCTCGCCCTGCAGACGGACAGCTTTGACTGGCTGGTCGGAAACGAACGCTGGCAGGCGCGGGTAGCGAAGGCTGTCGAGGAGGGCGACCTCAGCGTCGCCACTACCTCCGGACTTGCCGACATCTTCGAAGAGATCTCCCCTATCGAGGACTTCCAGGGCACCATGTCCCTGAGCTTCTCCGAGCCGGAGTTCGCTGACCCGAAGTACACCATGGCCGAATGCAAAGACCGTGACGCCACTTACTCGGCACCGCTGTATGTCAAGGCCGAGTTCATGAACAACAACACGGGCGAAATCAAGCAGCAGACCGTGTTCATGGGCGACTTCCCCCTCATGACTGAAAAGGGAACGTTCGTCGTCAACGGCACCGAGCGTGTCGTTGTCTCCCAGCTGGTCCGTTCGCCGGGCGCTTACTTCGAGCGCACCGCTGACAAGACCAGTGACAAGGACATCTTCACTGCGAAGATCATCCCGTCCCGTGGTGCATGGTTCGAACTCGAAATCGACAAGCGCGACCAGGTCGGCGTCCGCCTCGACCGCAAGCGCAAGCAGTCGGTAACGGTTCTCCTGAAGGCTCTCGGCTGGACCGAAGGCCAGATCCTGGAAGAGTTCGGCCAGTACGACTCCATGCGTGCGACGCTGGAGAAGGACGCCACCGAGACCCGCGAAGACGCGCTTCTGGATATCTACCGCAAGCTGCGTCCGGGCGAGCCGCCCACAGTCGAGGCTGCCCAGTCCCTGCTGGACAACCTGTACTTCAACGCCAAGCGTTACGATCTTGCCAAGGTTGGCCGTTACAAGATCAACCGCAAGCTCGGCATCGACCGCTCCCTTGGCGACAAGGAAGCTTCGGTCCTGCACGTTGAAGACATCGTTGCCATGATCAAGTTCCTCGTTGCGCTCCACGCCGGCGAGAAGACCCTCATGGGCAAGCGCGACGGCGAAGACCACGAACTTCGCGTCGACGTCGACGACATCGACCACTTCGGCAACCGTCGCATCCGCGCCGTGGGCGAACTGATCGAGAACCAGGTCCGCACCGGTCTTTCCCGCATGGAACGCGTCGTCCGCGAACGCATGACCACGCAGGACGTCGAGGCCATCACGCCGCAGACGCTGATCAACATCCGTCCCGTTGTCGCAGCCATCAAGGAGTTCTTCGGAACGTCCCAGCTGTCGCAGTTCATGGACCAGAACAACCCGCTTTCGGGTCTGACCCACAAGCGCCGCCTGTCGGCACTTGGCCCGGGTGGTCTGTCCCGTGACCGTGCAGGCATGGAAGTTCGAGACGTTCACCCGTCCCACTACGGACGTATGTGCCCCATCGAAACTCCTGAAGGCCCGAACATTGGTCTGATCGGTTCGCTGGCTTCCTACGGCCGCATCAACCCGTTCGGCTTCATCGAGACGCCGTACCGCCTGGTGTCCGAAGGTGTCGTTTCCGACGAGGTCCAGTACCTTACGGCCGACGACGAAGCCGAGGTCCTGATCGCACAGGCCAACGCTCCGCTGGATGCTGACAAGAAGTTCTCCGAAGAGACCGTCCTTGTCCGTGCCCGTGGTGGTGGAGGCGAGCCCGTTCTGGTTCCCGCCGGCGAAGTCCAGTTCATGGACGTTTCCCCGCGCCAGATGGTGTCCGTGGCAACTGCCCTGATCCCGTTCCTTGAGCATGACGATGCAAACCGCGCACTCATGGGTGCCAACATGCAGCGCCAGGCCGTGCCGCTGGTCCGTTCCGAGGCTCCTTTCGTGGGCACCGGCATGGAGCGCGCAGCAGCCGTCGACGCCGGTGACGTTGTCATCGCGAAGAAGGCAGGTGTGGTCACCGAGGTTTCCGCCGAGCTGGTTGTCATGATCAACGACGACGGCACCGAGACGAACTACCGCATCAACAAGTTCGCCCGCTCCAACCAGGGCAACTGCTACAACCACCGTGTCCTGGTCAACGAAGGCCAGCGCCTGGAAGTTGGCGGCATCATCGCTGACGGTCCCGCAACGGACCAGGGTGAGCTCGCCCTCGGTAAGAACCTGCTCGTGGCATTCATGTCATGGGAAGGCCACAACTTCGAGGACGCCATCATCCTGTCGCAGCGCATTGTTGCTGAGGATGTTCTTTCCTCCATCCACATCGAGGAGCACGAAATTGATGCCCGCGACACCAAGCTTGGTGCCGAGGAAATCACGCGTGACATCCCCAACGTGTCCGAGGAAGTCCTTGCAGGCCTGGACGAGCGCGGCATCATCCACATTGGTGCCGAGGTTGAAGCCGGCGACATCCTGGTCGGAAAGGTCACCCCGAAGGGTGAAACCGAACTGACCCCGGAAGAGCGCCTTCTCCGCGCTATCTTCGGCGAGAAGTCCCGCGAAGTCCGCGACACCTCCCTGAAGGTGCCCCACGGCGAGTCCGGTACGGTCATCGGCGTGCGCGTCTTCGATCGCGACAACGACGACGAACTGCCCCCGGGCGTGAACCAGCTGGTCCGCGTCTACGTAGCAGCCAAGCGTAAGATCACCGACGGCGACAAGCTCGCCGGCCGTCACGGCAACAAGGGTGTTATCTCCAAGATCCTCCCGATCGAGGACATGCCCTTCCTTGCAGACGGTACCCCGGTGGACATCGTCCTGAACCCGCTTGGTGTTCCGGGTCGAATGAACGTTGGCCAGGTCCTGGAAACCCACCTCGGTTGGGTTGCCAAGACCGGTTGGAAGATCGAAGGCGAGCCGGAGTGGGTCAAGAACCTCCCGAACCTGCCCCGTGAAACCGGACAGACCACCGTTGCCACCCCGGTGTTCGATGGCGCCCGCGAAGAGGAAATCACGGGCCTGCTCGACTCCACCAATGTGACCCGTGACGGCGACCGCCTGATCGATTCCTCCGGCAAGACCCGTCTGTTCGACGGCCGCTCCGGCGAGCCGTTCCCGGACCCGATCTCCGTCGGCTACATGTACATCCTGAAGCTCCACCACTTGGTGGACGACAAGATCCACGCGCGCTCCACCGGCCCGTACTCCATGATCACGCAGCAGCCGCTGGGTGGTAAGGCTCAGTTCGGTGGCCAGCGCTTCGGTGAAATGGAAGTGTGGGCGCTCGAAGCTTACGGTGCCGCTTACACCCTTCAGGAACTCCTCACGATCAAGTCGGATGACATCCATGGTCGTGTGAAGGTCTACGAAGCCATCGTCAAGGGCGAGAACATCCCTGAGCCTGGCGTTCCCGAGTCCTTCAAGGTCTTGATCAAGGAAATGCAGTCGTTGTGCCTGAACGTGGAAGTCCTTTCCACCGACGGAACCACGATCGAAATGCGTGACTCTGATGACGCAGTCTTCACGGCTGCGGAAGAACTGGGCATCGATCTGTCTCGTGCAGAGCCCAGTTCCGTAGAAGAGGTCTAGCAGCTGTTCCGACGGACCGCCTGAACAGCTGTCCGTCGGAACAACTCCCTCTTCCCGTAACCAAGACTTCAGAATTTAGAGAACAAGAGAGAACAGGGACCATATGTCCAGCGAATCCTCCTTCGGCCTCATGCAGATCGGCCTCGCCACCGCGGAAGACATCCGCGGATGGTCTTACGGTGAGGTCAAGAAGCCGGAAACCATCAACTACCGCACGCTCAAGCCCGAGAAGGACGGCCTCTTCTGCGAGAAGATCTTCGGCCCGTCCCGCGACTGGGAATGCTACTGCGGCAAGTACAAGCGCGTCCGCTTCAAGGGCATCATTTGCGAGCGTTGTGGCGTTGAAGTCACCCGCGCCAAGGTGCGCCGTGAGCGCATGGGCCACATCGAACTGGCTGCGCCTGTAACCCACATCTGGTACTTCAAGGGCGTTCCCTCGCGCTTGGGCTACCTGTTGGACCTGGCACCGAAGGACCTTGAGAAGGTCATCTACTTCGCTGCCTACATGATCACCAGCGTTGACACCGAAAGCCGTCACGCCGAACTGCCGAACCTCCAGGTTGAGCATGACCTCGAGAAGAAGCAGATGGTGGACAACCGCGACAGCGACATCGCCACGATCGCCCGCGACCTTGAAGACGAGCTTGCCCGTCTTGAAGGCGAGGGTGCCAAGGCTGCCGACAAGAAGAAGGCCCGCGACTCCGCTGACCGCCAGATGGCGAACGTCCGCAAGCGCGCCGACGCCGACATCGAGCGCCTTGAGCAGGTCTGGGACCGCTTCAAGAACCTCAAGGTCGCCGACCTTGAAGGCGACGAGGGCCTTTACCGCGAACTGCGTGACCGCTACGGCCTGTACTTCGAAGGCTCCATGGGTGCCGAAGCCATCAAGAAGCGTCTTGAGACCTTCGACATGCAGGCTGAGGCTGAGTCCCTGCGCGACACCATCCAGAATGGCAAGGGCCAGCGCAAGACGCGTGCCCTGAAGCGCCTGAAGGTTGTCAACGCGTTCCTGACCACCAACAACAGCCCGCTCGGCATGGTCCTTGACGCCGTCCCGGTGATCCCGCCGGAACTGCGCCCGATGGTCCAGCTGGATGGTGGCCGCTTCGCGACCTCCGACCTCAACGACCTCTACCGCCGTGTGATCAACCGCAACAACCGACTCAAGCGCCTGCTTGACCTCGGTGCTCCGGAGATTATCGTCAACAACGAGAAGCGCATGCTTCAGGAAGCTGTTGACAGCCTCTTCGACAACGGTCGTCGTGGCCGTCCGGTCACGGGTCCGGGCAACCGTCCGCTGAAGTCCCTGAGCGACATGCTCAAGGGCAAGCAGGGTCGTTTCCGCCAGAACCTCCTCGGCAAGCGTGTTGACTACTCCGGCCGTTCGGTCATCGTCGTCGGCCCGCAGCTGAAGCTGCACCAGTGTGGTCTGCCCAAGCAGATGGCCCTGGAGCTCTTCAAGCCGTTCGTGATGAAGCGCCTGGTTGACCTCAACCACGCCCAGAACATCAAGTCGGCAAAGCGCATGGTCGAGCGTTACCGTCCGCAGGTTTGGGACGTGCTGGAAGAGATCATCACCGAACACCCGGTGCTGCTCAACCGTGCACCTACCCTGCACCGCCTCGGCATCCAGGCCTTCGAACCGCAGCTTGTGGAAGGTAAGGCAATCCAGCTTCACCCGCTGGTTTGTGGCGCCTTCAACGCTGACTTCGACGGCGACCAGATGGCAGTCCACCTGCCGCTGAGCCCGGAAGCCCAGGCCGAAGCACGCATCCTGATGCTGTCCTCGAACAACATCCTGAAGCCGTCCGATGGCCGTCCGGTGACCCTGCCTTCGCAGGATATGATCATCGGCCTGTACCACCTGACCACCAAGCGCGTCGGTTCTGCCGGCGAAGGCCGCATCTTCTCCTCGGTTTCGGAAGCCATCATGGCTTACGACGCCCGTGATCTGCACCTGAACTCTCAGGTCAAGATCCGTTTGGACAACTTCGTGCCTTACGCAGGTTGGGAAGCTCCGGAAGGTTGGGAGCCCGGTCAGCAGGCTCTCGTCCAGACCTCCCTGGGCCAGGTCATCTTCAACCAGACGCTGCCTGAGGATTACCCCTGGGTTGAGGCTGTTGCAGACAAGGGCGAACTGTCCCGGATCGTCAACGACCTCGCAGAGCGCTACCCGAAGGTTGTTACGGCGGCAACGCTGGATAACCTCAAGGACGCCGGCTTCTACTGGGCCACCCGTTCGGGTGTCACGGTTGCCATCTCCGACATCGAGGTGCCGACTTCCAAGCCTGCCATCCTGGCCGGTTACGAGAACATGGCCGCAAAGATCCAGGGCCAGTACGACAAGGGCCTGATCGACGACGACGAGCGTCGCCAGGAACTGATCGAAATCTGGAACAAGGCAACCAACGAAATCGCCCAGGCGATGCGTGACAGCCTGTCTCCGATGAACACCATCAACCGCATGGTGTCCTCCGGTGCACGTGGTAACTGGATGCAGGTCCGCCAGATCGCGGGTATCCGTGGTCTTGTGGCCAACCCGAAGGGTGAGATTATCCCTCGCCCGATCAAGTCCTCCTACCGCGAGGGCCTGTCGGTGCTGGAATACTTCATCGCCACGCACGGTGCCCGTAAGGGTCTGGCCGATACCGCTCTCCGTACCGCCAACTCGGGTTACCTGACCCGTCGTCTGGTGGACGTTTCGCAGGACGTCATCGTCCGCGAAGAGGACTGTGGTACCGAGCGCGGTCTGCTCACGCCGATCGCCGTGCCGGATTCCAACGGTGAGCTCGTCCTGGACGAGAACGTCGAGAACAGCGCCTACGCTCGTACGCTGGCTGTCGACGTCGTTGACGCCAAGGGCAATGTCCTGGCTGCCGGCGGCACCGACTGCGGCGACGTCGTTATCGACCAGTTGCTGGCTGCAGGCATCACTGAGGTCAAGGTCCGCTCGGTCCTCACCTGTGAGTCCAAGGTCGGTACCTGTGCACTGTGCTACGGCCGTTCGTTGGCCACTGGCAAGACCGTTGACATCGGCGAGGCCGTGGGCATCATTGCCGCACAGTCCATCGGTGAGCCCGGTACCCAGCTGACCATGCGTACGTTCCACACCGGTGGTGCTGTATCCGCCGGTGGTGGCGACGACATCACCCAGGGTCTGCCCCGTATCCAGGAGCTCTTCGAAGCCCGTACTCCGAAGGGTGTCGCACCGATTGCTGAAGCAGCCGGCCGTATCACCATCGAAGAGTCCGAGCGCCAGATGCGCCTGGTGATCACTCCGGACGATGGTTCCGAAGAGATTGCCTACCCGGTGCTGCGCCGTTCACGTCTCCTCATTGAGGATGGCGAGCACGTCAGCGTCGGCCAGAAGCTGATCAACGGTCCCGTGGACCCGAAGCAGGTTCTGCGCATCATGGGTCCGCGTGCTGCACAGAAGTTCCTCGTGGACGAAGTTCAGGGCGTCTACCGCAGCCAGGGTATTGGTATCCACGACAAGCACGTCGAGGTTATCGTCCGCCAGATGCTGCGCCGCGTGACCGTCATCGAATCCGGCGACTCCGACCTGCTCCCCGGTGAGCTTGCAGAGCGTGCCCGCTTCGAAGACGAGAACCGCCGCGTCGTATCCGAGGGCAAGTCCCCGGCTTCGGGCCGTCCGGAACTCATGGGTATCACCAAGGCTTCCTTGGCTACCGAGTCCTGGCTGTCGGCAGCTTCCTTCCAGGAGACCACCCGCGTCCTGACGCAGGCGGCCATGGAAGGCAAGAGCGATCCTCTGCTCGGCCTGAAGGAAAATGTCATCATCGGTAAGCTCATCCCGGCTGGTACGGGTCTGCCCCGCTACACAGAGGTCACTGTGGAGCCGACGGAGGAAGCAAAGGCAAGCCTGTTCACCGGCCCCAGCGCTTTCACCGACTTCTCCTATGACGCCCTGGGTGGCGACGGCGCTCCCGAGTTCCACGCCATCCCTTTGGATGACTACGATCTCGGCAACGACTTCCGCTAAAAAACGGTTGTCAGCGCTTTGACGGTCAGGCCCCGCACTCTAGAGTGCGGGGCCTGACCCGCGTTAACGCACTTTTGCGCGGCGACCCGGGGGAGTGGAGGCCGACGGCGGCACCTGGCTGCCGCCGTCGGCCTCCATACACCCGATTAAGGCGCCAGATCAAGCCGTGCTAGACTTTTGGTAATTGTTCTGTGTGGCAGTGGATGAAGGCCGCCGCAGCATCATTTTGGTTTTGTTCTCATGGTGCTGGGTGGAGCCTGTTTCCGGGTTGCGGGCAACATGCGCAACGAATGCCGCACTTTTGCACGCCTACCGGAGTTTCGGCCGGCTGCACGAGCAACGCCAAAGTTCCCACGTTTACACCGGCTGGTGCCAGTGTGTGGGGGCAGAGATCAAACAACGGAGAACACGAAAGTGCCTACGATTAACCAGCTGGTCCGTAAGGGCCGCACGCCGAAGGTCTCCAAGACCAAGGCTCCCGCGCTGAAGGGCAGCCCGATGCGCCGCGGTGTTTGCACCCGCGTTTACACCACCACCCCCAAGAAGCCGAACTCGGCTCTCCGTAAGGTGGCACGTGTGCGCCTCAACGGTGGCGTGGAAGTTACCGCCTACATCCCCGGTGTTGGCCACAACCTCCAGGAGCACTCCATCGTGCTCGTCCGTGGTGGTCGCGTGAAGGACCTTCCGGGTGTCCGCTACAAGATCGTCCGCGGCGCACTCGACACCCAGGGTGTCAAGAACCGCAAGCAGGCCCGCAGCCGTTACGGCGCAAAGATGGAGAAGAAGTAATATGCCTCGCAAGGGTCCGGCCCCGAAGCGGCCGCTAGTTTCCGATCCCGTTTACGGCTCCCCGTTGGTCACTCAGTTGATCAACAAGGTTCTTGTTGACGGCAAGAAGTCCACCGCAGAGCGCATCGTTTACGGTGCACTCGAAGGTGCACGTGCCAAGTCCGGCGGCGACCCCGTTGCCGCTCTCAAGAAGGCCATGGACAACGTCAAGCCTTCCCTCGAGGTGCGTTCACGCCGTGTTGGTGGCGCCACCTACCAGGTTCCGGTTGAGGTCAAGCCGGGTCGCTCCACCGCCCTCGCTCTGCGTTGGCTCGTGGGCTACTCCAAGGCCCGCCGCGAGAAGACCATGACCGAGCGCCTCCAGAACGAAATCCTGGATGCCTCCAATGGTCTTGGTGCCGCTGTGAAGCGTCGCGAAGACACCCACAAGATGGCCGAGTCCAACAAGGCCTTCGCACACTACCGCTGGTAAAAACTTTCCGGACGCCGCCGGCTCACTGAGCCGGCGGCGAACGTGTAGTCCATCCGAAAGGGAGACCCCGTGGCACAGGACGTGCTTACCGACCTTAATAAGGTCCGCAACATCGGCATCATGGCCCACATCGATGCCGGCAAGACCACCACTACCGAGCGCATCCTGTTCTACACGGGTGTGAACCACAAGATCGGCGAGACGCACGACGGCGCTTCGACGACTGACTGGATGGAACAGGAAAAGGAACGCGGCATCACCATCACGTCTGCCGCCGTGACTTGCTTCTGGGACAAGAACCAGATCAACATCATCGACACCCCGGGCCACGTTGACTTCACCGTTGAGGTTGAGCGCTCCTTGCGCGTCCTCGACGGCGCAGTCGCAGTGTTCGACGGCAAGGAAGGCGTGGAGCCGCAGTCCGAGACTGTTTGGCGCCAGGCTGACAAGTACAACGTTCCGCGTATCTGCTTCGTCAACAAGATGGACAAGCTGGGCGCTGACTTCTACTTCACCGTAGACACCATCATCTCCCGCCTTGGTGCCAAGCCGCTGGTCATGCAGCTGCCCATCGGCGCTGAGAACGACTTCATTGGTGTTGTTGACCTCCTCGAAATGCGCGCCCTGGTTTGGCCTGGCGACGCAAAGGGTGACGTCACCATGGGCGCTTCCTACGAAGTGCAGGAAATCCCGGCGGACCTCCAGGCCAAGGCTGAAGAGTACCGTGCACAGCTCGTAGAGACTGTGGCCGAGGCTTCCGAAGAACTCATGGAGAAGTACCTCGAAGGTGAAGAACTCACCCTTGAGGAACTGAAGGCCGGCATCCGCAAGATGACCATCAACTCCGAGCTCTACCCGGTGTTCTGTGGTTCTGCCTTCAAGAACCGCGGTGTCCAGCCGATGCTTGACGCTGTTGTTGACTTCCTGCCGAACCCGCTCGACGTCCCGCCGATGATCGGTCACGATCCCCGCGACGAAGAGAAGGAACTCACCCGCAAGCCCTCTGCTGACGAGCCGTTCTCGGCCCTCGCCTTCAAGATTGCTGCGCACCCGTTCTTCGGTCAGCTGACCTTCGTCCGCGTGTACTCCGGTCACGTTGAGGCCGGCGCCCAGGTGGTTAACTCCACCAAGGGCAAGAAGGAACGTATCGGCAAGCTGTTCCAGATGCACGCCAACAAGGAAATGCCCGTTGAGGGCGCTACCGCCGGCCACATCTACGCAGCCATCGGTCTGAAGGACACCACCACGGGTGACACCCTGTGTGATGCCAACAACCAGATCGTCCTCGAGTCCATGAGCTTCCCGGAGCCCGTGATCTCGGTTGCCATCGAGCCGAACACCAAGGGTGACCAGGAGAAGCTCTCCACGGCCATCCAGAAGCTCTCCGCTGAGGACCCGACCTTCCAGGTTTCCCTCAACGAAGACACTGGCCAGACCATCATCGCCGGCATGGGCGAGCTCCACCTGGACATCCTGGTGGACCGCATGCGCCGCGAATTCAAGGTCGAGGCAAACGTCGGCAAGCCGCAGGTTGCTTACCGCGAAACCATCAAGCGCGCAGTCGAGCGTCATGACTACACGCACAAGAAGCAGACCGGTGGTTCGGGTCAGTTCGCAAAGATCCAGATCGCGATCGAGCCCATGGACACCGCCTCCGGCGAGCTGTACGCATTCGAGAACAAGGTCACTGGTGGCCGCGTTCCGCGTGAATACATTCCGTCCGTTGACGCTGGTATCCAGGATGCACTGAACGACGGCGTCCTGGCCGGTTACCCGGTAGTCGGCATCAAGGCCACGCTGATTGACGGCGCGTCCCACGATGTTGACTCCTCGGAAATGGCGTTCAAGATCGCCGGCCGTATGGCTTTCAAGGAAGCTGCACGCAAGGCGAACCCTGTTCTGCTTGAACCGCTGATGGATGTTGAGGTCCGCACACCTGAGGAATACATGGGTGATGTTATTGGTGACCTGAACGCCCGCCGTGGCCAGATGCAGTCCATGGAAGACGCAGCAGGTGTGAAGGTTATCCGTGCACACGTTCCGCTGTCCGGCATGTTCGGCTACATCGGTGACCTCCGGTCCAAGACCCAGGGTCGCGCTGTGTACTCCATGACGTTCAACAGCTACGCGGAGGTCCCGAAGGCAGTTGCCGACGAGATCATCCAGAAAACCCGCGGCGAGTAATCTCCCGGTAACGGATGCAATTCCGGTATCGGGAAGGCATCTAAGCGTGTGAGGCGGGGCTGCGGCGACAGCCGTGGCCCGGCCCCTGCGCAAACAGGCTCGAGGAACTACCATTGGTTCCTGAATCTGCAATTTCACCAAAACCAAGCCCCCAAGTAGACTTGCTAAAGTTTCTGCCGCGAAAAGCGCGGCCGAGGAGCACTTCACTTGAAATCGTTCTAGGAGGAACCTGTGGCAAAGGCAAAGTTCGAGCGGACTAAGCCGCACGTCAACATCGGCACCATTGGTCACGTTGACCACGGTAAGACGACGCTGACTGCCGCCATTTCCAAGGTGCTGTACGACCAGTACCCGGATCTCAACGAGCAGCGCGACTTCGCGTCGATTGACTCTGCTCCGGAAGAGCGCCAGCGCGGTATTACCATCAACATCTCCCACGTGGAGTACCAGACCGAGAAGCGCCACTACGCACACGTAGACGCCCCGGGTCACGCTGACTACATCAAGAACATGATCACCGGTGCTGCCCAGATGGACGGCGCAATCCTCGTGGTTGCTGCAACCGATGGTCCGATGGCTCAGACCCGTGAGCACGTTCTGCTCGCCCGCCAGGTTGGTGTTCCCTACCTGCTGGTCGCACTGAACAAGTCCGACATGGTTGATGACGAAGAACTCCTCGACCTCGTCGAAATGGAAGTTCGTGAGCTCCTGAGCTCGCAGGGCTTCGATGGCGATGAGGCTCCGGTTGTTCGCGTTTCCGGCCTCAAGGCTCTGGAAGGCGACCCGGTTTGGGTCAAGTCCGTCCAGGACCTGATGGCAGCTGTCGACGAGTCCGTTCCGGACCCCGTACGTGACCGCGACAAGCCGTTCCTGATGCCGATCGAAGACGTCTTCACGATCACCGGTCGTGGCACCGTTGTTACGGGCCGCGCCGAGCGTGGAACCCTCGCCATCAACTCCGAGGTTGAGATCGTTGGCATCCGCCCGATCCAGAAGACCACGGTTACCGGTATCGAGATGTTCCACAAGCAGCTCGACGAAGCATGGGCCGGCGAGAACTGTGGCCTCCTGCTCCGCGGTCTGAAGCGCGACGATGTCGAGCGTGGCCAGGTTGTCGTCAAGCCGGGTTCCATCACCCCGCACACCGACTTCGAGGCTAACGTCTACATCCTTTCCAAGGACGAAGGCGGACGTCACAACCCGTTCTACTCCAACTACCGCCCGCAGTTCTACTTCCGTACCACGGACGTAACCGGCGTTATCACCCTGCCGGAAGGCACGGAAATGGTTATGCCCGGCGACAACACTGAGATGACCGTTGCGCTCATCCAGCCGATCGCTATGGAAGAGGGCCTCGGCTTCGCTATCCGCGAAGGCGGCCGCACCGTTGGTTCGGGACGTGTCACCAGCATCATCAAGTAGTCACTACTTGTAGATCACTGACTTTCCGGCCCAGCCGGTAGTCACGTAAAGAAGGGCCCCGTCGCTTCGGCGATGGGGTTCTTCTTTGCTACTATTTATCTATCGAATGGATTAACGCGGGGTGTCCCATGCCCTGTGACGTCAAGGAGTAGCCATGGAAATCCTGCTAGTACTGATACTCCTTGTTGTGACAGGAGCCGTCAGCCATTCCATTGGTCGGAATCGGGGTCGAAGGGATACTGCGGGGGTTGCTGCCTCCACGGAGATGGCCGAACAGCATTCCTATCAAGCTGGATACATGGCGGGGCACCTGGCGGGTTGGCGCGATGCCGAGGCAAAGAAGGGGGCGGTGGAGGTGCCTGCGCCCCATCCGTTTGCTTCGCCTGCTGCATCTGCTCCGCCTGCGTCATTTGCCCCGCCTGCCCCATATGCCCCTGCGGCTGCAGGCCGCCCCGTGATGCCGGCCTCCCCGCCAGTGCATCCTCCAACACACGTGGGCACCCCGTTTCCAGCGTCCATGCCCTTGCCGCCGTCGCGAGTCCAACCTCCCGCAGTTCCGCAGCGCCCGCTCGTAGCACAGCAGCGTTGGGCCGAGGGCCAGCACACCCCGGTCGTCCGGGAGTCGCCAGAGGCCGCTGCAGCCCGTAAATCGAAGCGCGACCAGCAGAACATCAACGTCACCCTCTACGTTGCCAGCCTTCTTCTGGTAGCGGCCGGAGCCCTGTTTGTGGGGACAAGCCTCCCGGAACTCTTCCGCTTCGCGGGCATATGCTTCATCACCACCGTGTTCTATGTGGCAGGTTTGGTAATTCACGCCAAAATGCCCCGTTTGCGTCCGGCCGCTGTGGCTTTTGTTGGTACGGGCTTGGCGCTCGTCCCCGTCACGGGGCTTGCCATGTACAACTTCGTGCTGCCCAACGGTCCTGCGGCCTGGCTGGTGACCTCGCTGCTGGGGACGGCTGTGTACGCCTACACTGCGGTGCGGCTCGACAACAAAGTGCTGGCCTTCCTTTCCCTGAGCTTCGTTGTCTCCACTGCGTGGTCAGGGGTCTCCGTTTTGGGCGGTGCTTTGGTTTGGTACTTCACTGCGCTCATCGGGGTCGCCATCATCCTCACGCTGGGGGCGTTGATTCGTCCGCGATGGTTGCCGCCACTCTATGTCCGTCCGCTGATGGTGCTCCATCCTTTTGTGGTGCCGTTGGTGGCGCTTGCGGTGACGTTCACGCCGTATCTGTTATCCAAGGGCGAGTACCCCCTGGTAATGCTGATGTGTGGCATCTACTTTGCCGTGATGGCCTTCGTGCCACAGGCCCGGTACAGGCTGCAGCACTTCTATGGTGCCCGTGCAGCCTTGACACTGGCGTTGCTGGGGTTGGTCTGGGACGTTAGCTCGGACATCAGCACCGTGATGTTTGCCGCAGTCATTTGCTGTGCCGTCCATTCTTTGGGAGTTGCCTTCGGGGGAGCGGCGCTGAAGCTGCGCACATGGTGGAACGATGCTGTGTCCTGCCTGGGCCTGCAGCTGGCCACGGCAGCCATTCTGACTGTGGTGTTGGGTCTCGGGACTTACGAGCTGCCCGCGTATCTTCCTCTCTCCGTCACCATGCTCACGGCCATGGTAGTGGGCTGGAAGCTGGGCCACGGCACGGAGTTCGCAGCGGGCGTCGTTCTCGCAGTGTGTCTCCCGTTCATGGGTCTTCTGGGAGCATGGCCGGTTTCTGCGCTGCTGGCTTCTGCCGGGTTGTTCTGGTTCCTGCTGGCGGCGGTCCGCCCGGCATCGTTCCGTCTACAGCTGATCCTTGCCGGTCGGATTGCCTTAACGGCGGCCGTCCCCGCCATGGTGGCCGGCATCTTTGAGGAGAACCCGGACCGGATTGCTCTGTCCTTGGCGGCCCTCCTCGCAGCGGCCGTGGTGCAACTAATCATCAGTGCCGGGCTTGATCGCACGGGTATCCGCCTGCTTGCCCCGCAGGCGTCCCTTGCTGGATTCGCCGGGCTCGCCATGGCCAGCCTCCTTGTCCTGCCCATCGTCGACCACGCGGTGGGACACCCGTTTGTCCTGGCGGGAGTGCTCCTGGTCCTGTCAGCCGGGGTGGCGTCGGGGCTGCTGTTGTTCCCGTCGGCCCGCCAGCGCAACGCTGGCTCCGTGTCCTGGCGGCCAACCCTGGGGGAATCGCTTGCTCCAGCCACGGCCCTTGTTGCCGGCGTGGTTGCCGCGGCAGTTGTCTCGTTGGCTCTGGCAAACGTTGTCCTCCTGGTGGCCGTCGCGTACCTTGTGGCAACCGCGCTTCGGATCCCGGTTTCATACCACCGCCAGAGCTACTGGTGGATGGCGCGTGCGGTCGGTACCTTGCTGGCCGGATCGGCCTACTTCGACGCAATACGGCATGGCTGGAGCTTCAGCGTTGCCGGTGAGCTTCCCGCCGTTCCGCTGGTCGTAGCGCTGGCGGCGGGCCTGCAATTGGTTCTACCCCTGCGGGTGCAAAGCCAGCGGCGTTTCCCCCGCGCCTCCATGGTCGACGCCGGAGCGGTAGTTATCCTCATGGCAGGGGCAGCCACGGTCCTGACTGTTTCCGCTGCATGGGGAGAGCGGTTCCAGCGTGAGGGGTGGCAGCCGGGGGCGGTGGCCATTGGAGCGGCCCTGGCGGCTGTTCTCTGCGGTGTCGTCCTGCGCCGCCACCAAGGAGCTTGGATCTTTGCTCCGGCAGCCTTTGTGCTGCTCCTGGCGCTTCGGCTGGGGAATGTGCGGGACCTGGAGATCCTGCTGGGGATCTTCGCGACCTACAGCGCTTTCATGGTTGCTGTGGAACGGGACCGGATGGTCCGGGGCGGCTACATGCTGGGAGTTCGCGTCCTGTCGCTGGCTTTCATCGGGGTGCTTGTCGAGGATCTTTCAGGGTCGGGCACCATCGTGTCCATGGCCGTGACGGTGGTCCTCGTGCTGCAGCATGTGGTGACCTTGCTCCAGCGAAGCCGGGGATTGGACATCGCCTTCCAACAGGCCACGGTATGGGGCACTCTGGCTGCCCAACTCCTGTTGCCAGCGGCCTACCTGCTGGGGCGCGATTTCGACGGCGGCGGCCGTTGGGTGGTCATCGTCCAGTTAGCGCTTGCCGTGGCATCCGCTGGGATCGTCCGGCGTTTCCTGCGTGCACGTGGATCCGAGTACTTTGGTGTCGCTGGCCTGGGCGGTGCAGTGATCGCAGCGGGCCCGTCCTTGCTGTTCCCGTCCGGCACGTGGCTCCACCAACCGCTGCTTGACAGGGCTCAGGTGCCCGCGCTGCTCCTCGGGCTCGCCGCCTTGTTCGTGGTTGTACGGGTAGTTCGCCATGTGGTCCGTCCCGGGCAGATTACTGGGCCGCACTCCACGGAGCGCTGGTTCTGGTTCGTCGCGGCGCTTGCCTTCGTGGTGACTGGTGGTCTGATGTCGCTGGACGTGTCCTCTGCCATGACAGGGCTTGCCGTCGTGGTGTTTGCCGGCGTCCTGTTTGCTGCCTCGCACGTAGAGGAGCTGCCCGTCCTCTATCTCGGTGCGGCCCCGTCCTTGCTGGTAGGTGCCGTGCCCGCCGTCGAGGGTTTGCTGAGGGGGATGCCCCCGGGAGTGTGGGGCGACTACGCTCCCTGGCTGGTGGGCGGTGTTGGTGCAGCAGTGGCCCTGTATGCGGTGAAGCTGTTTGGCGGGATGGCCATCGTGGGGCAACCCCTTCGGCGGAATGCAGTTGTTTGTACCGCGGCGGTGGCGCTGGTCTCCTCGGCTGCCGTTGGAATGGTCCGCGATGAGACCTCGTGGGTCGGCTTCGTCCTGGTGGTGGCGGCCGGCGTGCTGATAGTTGTGGAGCTGCCGTCCAGCAAGTGGCTGGCTGGAGAGATTGCGGCGCTGGCCTCCGTGGCGGCATTCCAACGTGCAGTGCTGTTCGTCGGTGATGCCGGGCCGCAGTGGTTCTGGGTTGCTCAGTGGTACGTCCTGGCGGTCGCTGTTTTAGCAGGACTGCGCTACATCAGGGGCCAACGGAGCGACGGCCTGCTTCGGCTCTGCATCGCCGCAGGCGCCTTGTCGTTGACGTCCTTGGGGACCATTTTTGGCGGCACCACATCCCAGCAGCTGTATGTTCTGGTGGGTCACGCGGTACTCCTGGTCGCAGGGCTGTTCCTGGCCGAAAGGGTCTTGGTCTGGTGGGGCGCCGCCGGTGTCGCGCTGAGCGTCATGTGGGCCTTGCGCTCGTACGCCTTCGCTATGCTGGCGCTTGTCGCCTTGGCGCTGATTATTCTCGCGGTGTGGCGTTTGAACCGGAAACCGGAACTGCCTGGGTCGGTGCCAGCACCGGAAAGCGACGTCAGTCCGGACAGCAGCCGGGACGGAATCCGATAATCTGGCAGTCTACAAAGAGGAGCGCAGCATGGAATTCCTGATTTTCCTGGCAGTCATTGCCGCCATCGGTGGCGGCGTGCTGTGGGGCCGCAAGAACTTTCGGAATGAAATTGAACGCGCCAAGCGCATCAGGCGTGCCAACAAGAACAAGTAACGTCGTTTTAGCAAGCTTGGGCTAAGGCTCGTGGGTGCGGGCCCGTTCCAGTGCACGCAACCAGTAAAAGGATTCCTTGGGGGTCCGTTCCAAAGTATGGAAGTCCACGTGGACCAGCCCGAAGCGCTGGGAATAGCCTGCCGCCCATTCGAAATTGTCCAGCAACGTCCAGACGTAGTAGCCGCGTAGGTCCACGTCCTCGGCAATGCCGCCCGGCCCCGTTGCTGTCAGGGCGTGGCCCAGGTGCTCAGCCAGGTAGGAAATGCGGTTGGTGTCCTGGATGGGCCCGTCAACATGGGCAGGTTCCGGAAAACTTGCCCCGCCTTCGGTGATGTATACCGGGGGAAGGGCGTCCCCGTACCGGTCCTTCATTTGCCGCAGCAGCAACGCCAGGTAATCCGGCGCGACGGGCCAGCCGAACCCTGTGGTTTCATACTCCTGGTAGGCGGCCAAGTGGAAAGGAACTTCGCTCATCTCCGTTGACCTCCCGGTGGGGATCTCCGCCGGCCCGGGGCCCGCTGCCACCTTCACGGGGTAGTAGTAGTTGAGCCCGTAGAAGTCCAAAGGTTGGCCGATCAGTTCAAGATCGCCGTCGTGGATGGTGCCAAGTGAGCGGAACCACGGCTTCATGGGCCAGGGCGGCTTGGGGTATCGGCCAAGCAGTATCGCGTCGGCATAGATGCGGTTGAGGATCAGGTCCAGCGCCTGCGTCATCAGCCGGTCGCCAAGACTGTTGCTGGCGGACTCGACGGGGCAGTGCATGTTGGACACCCCGATCTGTCCTTTGACGCCGGCGTCCCGGAGGACCCGAACGGCCATCCCGTGTCCCAGTAATTGATGATGTGCGGCAGGCAGCGAATCAAACAGCAGCTGCCGGCCCGGGGCATGCACACCCAACGAGTACCCCTGCACGGTGACTGACACGGGCTCGTTCATCGTGACCCAGTGATCAACGCGGTCACCGAAGCGGTCTGCTGCGGCCGCGCAGTAAACGGCGAAGCGCTCGGCCGTGTCCCGGTTCATCCATCCTCCCGCATGCTCCAGTTCCAATGGCGTGTCCCAGTGGAACAGGGTGGCCATGGGGGAGATGCCGGCGGCCAGGAGTTTGTCTATGAGGCGATCGTAGAAGTCCAGGCCGCGTTGATTGATGGAGCCCTTGCCGCCGGGTTGGATCCGCGGCCAGGACAACGAGAAGCGGTATGAGTCCACGCCAAGCTCCTGCATCAAGGCGATGTCTTCATCGGAGCGGTTGTAATGGTCGCACGCTACAGTGGGAGAGCCGCCGTCGACTATTGCTCCTGGCTTTTCCGCGAAGGCATCCCACCCTGAGGGGCCGCGGCCATCAGAGGTCAGCGACCCTTCAATCTGGAAAGCTGCCGAGGCCACGCCCAGCGTGAAACCCGGACGCAGGCGCGCGGCAAGATCTTCCACGGAGCCTGAATCCTGGACGGTCATGTCCCAATCTTCCTCAGGCGCAGGCCACCGGGCAATGGTTCTGCGGGGCCCTTATAGCGCCGATTGGCCTTTGCCTCATATTTCCGCCATACTGGATGAGTTGTTCAAGCGCTTCTTCGTGTCCCGATCCGGATAATGCCGGGTGTCAGGGTCCAGGTGGAAGCCCAAACATAACCCTGAACCCCATGGAATGCGGTCGAGTCTGCGTGGAAATCGCGACACGCCCGACCGCGGGGGTCGGTGCGCCGGCAGGTTGAGGAACCCGGAATATCCGGATTCAGCTTGTGCGGCGTGTGGTGGTAATACCTCAAACGCTTCGGCGGCCACAACAACAGGTAAGTAAACAGAGCAGCCCTAACTAGAGCAGCACTAGCTGAAAGAGAGTCAGGCGACATGGCGGGACAAAAAATCCGCATCCGGCTGAAGTCATATGACCACGAGGTCATTGATGTTTCAGCGCGGAAGATCGTTGAGACGGTCACGCGCGCAGGCGCAACGGTAGTCGGCCCGGTGCCGCTGCCCACGGAGAAGAACGTTTACTGCGTTATTCGCTCTCCTCACAAGTACAAGGACAGCCGTGAGCACTTCGAAATGCGTACTCACAAGCGTCTGATCGACATCATCGACCCCACGCCGAAGGCTGTTGACTCGCTTATGCGTCTCGACCTGCCCGCAGACGTGAACATCGAAATCAAGCTCTAGGGAGGTGCTGAGAGACTATGACCGCAACCCGTAACGTAAAGGGCCTGCTGGGCACGAAGCTCGGCATGACCCAGGTCTGGGACGAGAACAACAAGCTCATCCCGGTAACTGTCGTCCAGGCTGACTCCAACGTCATCACGCAGCTGCGCAACGCAGAGGTAGATGGCTACGTCGCCGTCCAGATCGGCTACGGCCAGATCGACCCCCGCAAGGTCACCAAGCCGCTGGCTGGTCACTTTGAAAAGGCTGGCGTAACTCCTCGCCGCCACGTCGTCGAACTGCGTACCGCAGACGCCGCATCCTACGAGCTGGGCCAGGAGCTCTCTGTTGAGATCTTCGAAGCCGGCCAGAAGATCGACGTCGTCGGCACTTCCAAGGGTAAGGGCTTTGCCGGTGTTATGAAGCGTCACGGCTTCCACGGCGTTGGCGCTTCCCACGGTGCCCACAAGAACCACCGTAAGCCTGGCTCCATCGGTGGCGCATCCACCCCGAGCCGCGTCTTCAAGGGCCTGAAAATGGCCGGCCGCATGGGCGCCGAGCGTCACACCACGCTGAACCTCACGGTTCACGCTGTTGACGTTGAGAAGTCGCTGCTCCTTATCAAGGGTGCCGTTCCCGGTGCCCGCGGCCAGGTCGTACTCGTACGCACCGCCGTGAAGGGAGCCTAGTTCAATGACTAGCACTGTCAAGGTAGACCTGCCTGCAGAGATCTTCGACGTCCAGACCAACGTGCCGCTGCTGCACCAGGTCGTCGTCGCACAGCTCGCTGCTGCACGCCAGGGTACTCACAAGACGAAGACCCGCGCCGAGGTTTCCGGTGCAGGTCGCAAGCCGTTCAAGCAGAAGGGCACCGGCCGCGCCCGTCAGGGTTCAATCCGTGCTCCTCACATGACCGGCGGTGGCGTTGTCCATGGTCCGACCCCTCGTGACTACAGCCAGCGCACCCCCAAGAAGATGAAGGCTGCTGCACTCCGCGGCGCCCTGTCTGACCGCGCCCGCAACGGCCGCATCCACGTCATCGCTGAACTGGTAGCCGGCACCAAGCCGTCCGCCAAGGACGCACTGGCTTCGCTGCGCTCCGTCACAGAGCGCAAGAACCTGCTCGTCGTTATCGAGCGCGCCAACGATGTTGCTGCACTTTCCGTGCGCAACCTCCAGGATGTTCACGTTCTGTACGCAGATCAGCTGAACACCTACGACGTGCTTATCTCCGACGACGTGGTCTTCACCAAGGCTGCTTTCGAGGCGTTCGTCGCTGACAAGGCAAAGAACGAGGAGGCCTCCAAGTGAGCGTAACCACCATCAAGGACCCGCGCGACGTCGTGCTTGCACCCGTCGTATCGGAAAAGAGCTACGGTCTGATCGACGAAGGCAAGTACACCTTCCTGGTGGACCCTCGCTCGAACAAGACCGAGATCAAGCTGGCCGTAGAGAAGATCTTCTCGGTCAAAGTTGACTCGATCAACACCATCAACCGTGCCGGTAAGCGCAAGCGCACCAAATTCGGCTGGGGACAGCGCAAGAGCACCAAGCGTGCAATTGTCACCCTCAAAGAAGGCACAATCGACATCTTCGGCGGTCCGCTCGCGTAGCGGAGACCACTTTAACGAGGAAATAAATTATGGGAATCCGTAAATACAAGCCGACTACCCCGGGCCGTCGTGGCTCGAGCGTAGCCGACTTTGCTGAAATCACGCGATCGACTCCGGAAAAGTCGTTGCTGCGTCCGCTGCACAAGACTGGCGGCCGCAACAACTCCGGTAAGATCACCACCCGTCACAAGGGTGGTGGGCACAAGCGCCAGTACCGTCTGATCGACTTCCGTCGTCACGACAAGGACGGCATCAACGCCCGCGTTGCCGAAATCGAGTACGACCCGAACCGTACGGCTCGTATCGCACTCCTGCACTACGTTGATGGCACCAAGCGTTACATCATCGCTCCTAACAAGCTGTCCCAGGGTGACTTCGTCGAGGCTGGTCCCGACGCTGACATCAAGCCGGGCAACAACCTGCCGCTGCGCAACATCCCGGTTGGTACCGTAATCCACGCAGTTGAACTGCGTCCGGGTGGCGGCGCCAAGATGGCTCGTTCCGCAGGTGCTTCGGTACAGCTCGTTGCCAAGGAAGGCCGCTTCGCACAGCTGCGTCTGCCCTCCGGCGAAATCCGCAACGTTGACGTGCGCTGCCGCGCAACCGTCGGCGAGGTCGGCAACGCCGAGCAGTCGAACATCAACTGGGGCAAGGCCGGCCGTATGCGCTGGAAGGGCGTTCGCCCGACTGTCCGTGGTGTAGCCATGAACCCGGTTGACCACCCGCACGGTGGTGGTGAAGGTAAGACTTCCGGTGGACGTCACCCGGTTAACCCGAACGGCAAGCCCGAGGGCCGTACCCGCCGTCCGAACAAAGAGAGCGACAAGCTTATTGTTCGTCGCCGCCGTACTGGCAAGAACAAGCGATAGGAGCCTGGACACATGCCACGCAGCCTGAAAAAAGGTCCTTTCGTTGACCAGCACCTCTTTGTGAAGGTCGCACGGGAAAACGATAAGGGCACCAAGAACGTCATCAAGACCTGGTCCCGCCGTTCGATGATCATCCCCGACATGCTCGGGCACACGATCGCCGTACACGACGGACGCAAGCACATCCCGGTGTTTGTCACTGAGTCGATGGTCGGGCACAAGCTCGGCGAATTCGCTCCCACGCGGACATTCCGCGGCCATGTTAAGGACGACCGTAAGGGCAAGCGCCGCTAGGCGCCTGACTTTACGTCTTAGACGAGAGAAGGAAAGCAATGGAAGCCAAGGCTATTGCGCGTCACATCCGCGTAACGCCTATGAAGGCCCGGCGCGTCGTCAACCTTGTTCGTGGTAAGCAAGCGAATGAGGCTCTGGCAATTCTGAAGTTTGCCCCCCAGGCAGCTTCGGAGCCGGTATTCAAGGTACTTCAGTCGGCAATGGCCAACGCACGTGTCCTCGCGGACCGTGACGGCGTTGCATTCGACGACAGCGACCTCTTCATCACCGAAGCATTTGTTGATGAAGGCCCGACCATGAAGCGGTTCCAGCCGCGTGCCCAGGGCCGCGCCTACCGCATTAGGAAGCGGACCAGCCACATCACGCTGGTTGTCGCAACCCCGGAGAAAGAGGAGGCTCGCTAAGTGGGACAGAAAGTAAACCCGCACGGGTTCCGACTCGGCATCACCACCGACCACGTTTCGCACTGGTTCGCTGACAGCACCAAGCCCGGACAGCGCTACAAGGACTTCGTCCGCGAGGACATCAAGATCCGTCAGCTCATGTCCACCGGCATGGAGCGCGCCGGCATCGCCAAGGTCGAGATCGAGCGCACCCGCGACCGTGTCCGCGTGGATATCCACACGGCACGCCCGGGTATCGTTATCGGCCGCCGTGGCGCTGAAGCAGACCGCATCCGCGGCGAGCTCGAAAAGCTCACGGGCAAGCAGGTTCAGCTGAACATCCTCGAGGTCAAGAACCCCGAGATGGAAGCACAGCTTGTTGCCCAGGGCATCGCTGAGCAGCTGACTTCCCGCGTGGCTTTCCGCCGTGCGATGAAGAAGGCAATGCAGTCCGCACAGCGTGCGGGTGCCAAAGGCATCCGTGTTGCTTGCTCGGGCCGTCTGGGTGGCGCAGAAATGTCCCGCTCGGAGTTCTACCGCGAAGGCCGTGTGCCCCTGCACACCCTCCGCGCGAACATCGACTACGGCTTCTACGAAGCCAAGACCACCTTCGGCCGTATCGGCGTGAAGGTTTGGATCTACAAGGGTGACGTAACTGCCAAGGAACTGGCTCAGCAGGCAGCTGCTGCTCCGTCCCGTGGCCGCGCAGGAGACCGTCCGGGCCGCCCGGGTGGCGACCGCCGTCGTCGTAACGACCGTCCGGCAGCTGAGGCAGCACCCGCTGCCGTTGAAGCACCGGCCGCTGAAGCTGCTGCTCCGGCAGCAGAAGGAGGACAGGCTTAAATGCTTATCCCACGTCGAGTCAAGCACCGTAAGCAGCACCACCCGGGTCGTTCCGGCGCTGCTACGGGCGGCACCAAGGTCAGCTTCGGTGAGTACGGTATCCAGGCTCTCAGCCCGGCATACGTAACCAACCGTCAGATCGAGTCCGCTCGTATCGCGATGACCCGCCACATCAAGCGTGGCGGCAAGGTCTGGATCAACATCTACCCGGACCGTCCGCTGACGAAGAAGCCTGCTGAAACCCGCATGGGTTCCGGTAAGGGTTCTCCGGAATGGTGGGTCGCAAACGTCAAGCCGGGCCGGGTTCTCTTCGAACTCTCCGGTGTCAATGAAGAGGTAGCTCGCGAGGCCCTGCGCCTGGCAATCCACAAGCTCCCGTTGAAGGCACGCATTGTGCGTCGCGAAGGTGGTGAATAGAAATGGCAGTAGGGTCGAAGGATCTCGCACCCGCACAGCTGGACGGTTTCGACAACGAGCGTCTCGTTGAAGAACTCCGCAAGTCCAAGGAAGAGCTGTTCAACCTGCGTTTCCAGTCCGCCACCGGACAGCTGGAGAACCACGGTCGCCTGCGCGCGGTAAAGAAGGACATCGCACGCATCTACACCGTTCTCCGTGAGCGCGAGCTGGGCATTCGTGCCGAGGTTGCCGCACCGGTTGTGGAAGCCAAGGAAGAAAAGAAGTCCAAGAAGGCTGCCAAGGCTGAAAAGGCCGAGGTTGAAGCTGGAGAGGACGCCAAGTGAGCGAGAAGGAAACTGTGACGGAAGCAGCAGCCAGCGCTGAACAGCGCGGTTACCGTAAGACGCGTCGCGGCTACGTTGTCTCTGACAAGATGGAAAAGACCATCGTTGTTCAGGTTGAAGACCGCGTGAAGCACGCTCTGTACGGCAAGGTTATTCGCCGCACCTCGAAGATCAAGGCTCACGACGAAGAGAACACCGCCGGCATTGGCGACCTCGTTCTCATCTCTGAGACCCGCCCGCTCTCCGCTACCAAGCGGTGGCGTCTGGTGGAGATCCTCGAAAAGGCCAAGTAAATCCGACGCCGGGCACGCCTGGCAGGGTTCACTGGAAAGGCCCGCGTTCCTCACGGAACGCGGGCCTTTCCGCTTCTCCGGCCGGTTCGGTTTCAGGCCGTAATCGTGCTAGGATATTGAGTTTGTATGGCGCCACTTGTGCGTCATCAACTACCTCGTAAACAATCGTGCCGCTGCATACTGCCCCGCGCAGAGTTTTCTGCAAGGGAAGCTGATGCTTGTGGCACGGGCGTTTAGGCCTGTTCTGGCAAAATCCAGGCAGGTCAAGAGACACCCCGATCAACCGTTCCGCAAGGCTCATTCCGTATGCATGATTTCGGTCTGAGAACCGGCGCGACGCAAGGAGTAAAAATTGATTCAGCAGGAGTCGCGACTCAAGGTCGCCGACAACACGGGTGCTAAGGAAATCCTTACCATTCGCGTTCTCGGTGGATCTGGTCGTCGCTACGCAGGCATTGGCGACGTGATCGTCGCTACCGTCAAGGACGCTATTCCCGGCGGAAACGTAAAGAAGGGTGACGTCGTCAAGGCTGTCATCGTTCGTACCAAGAAGGAACGCCGCCGTGCGGACGGTTCCTATATCAAGTTTGACGAAAACGCAGCTGTGATCCTGAAGAACGACGGTGACCCCCGCGGTACCCGTATCTTCGGCCCGGTTGGTCGTGAACTTCGCGACAAGAAGTTCATGAAGATCGTTTCGCTGGCCCCGGAGGTGCTTTAGTCCATGGCTAAGAAAATCAAGAAGGGTGACCTCGTTCAGGTCATCACCGGCGCCAAGCAGGAACGTGGCGGCGACCGCGGCAAGCAGGGCAAGGTCCTGCGCGTATTCACCGACACCAACCGCGTGCTGGTAGAGGGAATCAACCGCGTCACCAAGCACAGCAAGGTCGGTCAGTCGCAGCGCGGCACCAAGACCGGTGGCATCGAGGTCGTTGAGGCCCCGATCCACGTATCCAACGTTGCTCTGGTTGACCCGTCCACCAAGAAGCCGACCCGTGTTGGTTTCCGTCTCGACACCGTTGAGAAGGATGGCGCTACCAAGACCGTCCGTATCCGCGTGTCCAAGGCCACCGGGAAGGACATCTAATGACTGAGACTCTCGAGACTCCAGTAAAGATCGTTCCGCGTCTGAAGACCAAGTATGCAGAGACCATCAAGAAGTCCCTGCAGGACGAATTCAGCTACGCGAACGTGAACCAGGTTCCCCGCCTGGTGAAGGTTGTTGTGAACATGGGTGTTGGAGATGCCGCCAAGGACTCCAAGCTGATCGACGGCGCTGTCCGCGACCTCACCCTGATCACCGGCCAGAAGCCGCAGGTAACCAAGGCCCGCAAGTCGATCGCACAGTTCAAACTGCGCGAAGGCATGCCCATCGGTGCACACGCAACTCTGCGTGGAGACCGCATGTGGGAATTCGTGGACCGTTTGGTTTCGCTGGCACTGCCGCGTATCCGCGACTTCCGCGGCCTCAACGGCAAGCAGTTCGACGGCAACGGTAACTACACCTTCGGTCTGACCGAGCAGGTTATGTTCCACGAAATCGACCAGGATTCCATCGACCGCGTTCGCGGTATGGACATCACGGTCGTCACCACCGCCAAGACCGATGACGAAGGCCGCGCGCTGCTCAAGGCGCTTGGTTTCCCGTTCAAGACCGAAAACTAACTACGTGACAGGTCCGTCCGCGCAGGCTCCTAAGAGCAGGCGCAGCGGAAACCGGTACGAGGAAGGGCTATAGCCCAAATGACTATGACAGATCCTGTCGCAGACATGCTCACGCGTCTGCGCAATGCAAACTCGGCATACCACGACACCGTGTCCATGCCGTACAGCAAACTGAAGGCACGCGTTGCTGACATCCTGAAGGCAGAAGGCTACATTGCCGGCTGGAAGGAAGAAGACGCCGAGGTTGGCAAGAAGCTGACCATCGACCTGAAGTTCGGTCCGAACCGCGAGCGTTCCATCGCTGGCGTCCGCCGCATCTCCAAGCCGGGCCTCCGCGTTTACGCGAAGTCCACCAACCTGCCGCACGTGCTGGGTGGCCTGGGTATCGCAATCCTGTCCACCTCTTCCGGCCTCCTGACTGACAAGCAGGCCGGCAAGAAGGGCGTGGGCGGCGAAGTCCTCGCGTACGTCTGGTAACGGGAAAGGAAGAGAATAATGTCACGTATTGGACGTCTCCCCATCACCGTTCCTGCCGGAGTTGAGGTCAAGCTCGATGGCTCCGTCATCAGCGTCAAAGGTGCCAAGGGCGAGCTGAGCCACACTGTGGCCAGCCCGATCGAGGTTACCCAGGAAGAAAACACTCTCACGGTCACCCGCCCGAACGACGAGCGCAACTCGCGTTCGCTGCACGGCCTGACCCGCACCCTGATCGCCAACATGATCCAGGGCGTTACCGAGGGCTACGAGAAGAAGCTTGAAATCGTTGGTACTGGTTACCGCGTTCAGGCCAAGGGTTCTGACCTGGAGTTCGCTCTGGGCTACAGCCACCCGGTCAACGTCTCTGCACCCGAAGGCATCACCTTCGTAGTAGAGGGTCCGACCAAGCTCTCTGTTGCGGGTATCAACAAGCAGCAGGTCGGCGAGGTTGCTGCCAACATTCGCAAGCTGCGCAAGCCTGACCCCTACAAGGGCAAGGGTGTCCGTTACGCCGGCGAAGTCATCCGCCGCAAGGTCGGAAAGGCTGGTAAGTAAACCATGGCCATCGCAATTAACAAGAAGCGTACGAACAAGAGCAAGTCGGCTGCACGCAGCCGTCGCCAGCTTCGTATCCGCAAGCGCATCACTGGTACGGCTGTACGTCCTCGTATGGTCGTCAACCGCTCTGCACGTCACATGTTCGTCCAGGTTGTCGATGACAGCAAGGGTGTAACCGTGGCTTTCGCTTCCACTTTGGAAGCGGACCTTCGTGCATTCGACGGAGACAAGACTGCCAAGGCCAAGCGCGTTGGCGAGCTCGTTGCCGAGCGTGCCAAGGCTGCAGGCGTCGAGGCTGTTGTCTTCGACCGTGGCGGTAACAAGTACCACGGCCGCATCGCCGCCGTCGCTGACGGTGCTCGCGAAGGTGGGCTGGCTCTGTGACCGCTGAAAATAACGAAAAGGACGTTCAGGTGACTGAAGCTGTAGCTGCTGAAGCAACTGAGACCGCACCCGCTACCGATGACCGCCGCGGCGGACGTCGTGGCGAGCGCGGCGATCGTGGCCAGGGCCGCGGCGACCGTGGTGGCCGTGGTGGCCGCGACGGCGGTCGTGAAGCCGAGAAGAGCCAGTTCGTAGAGCGCGTTGTCACCATCAACCGCGTTGCCAAGGTCGTCAAGGGTGGTCGTCGCTTCAGCTTCACCGCTCTCGTCGTCGTCGGTGACGGCAACGGTATGGTCGGCGTTGGCTACGGCAAGGCCAAGGAAGTTCCCGCTGCTATCGCAAAGGGCGTTGAAGAGGCCAAGAAGTCCTTCTTCCGCGTTCCCCGCGTTGGCAACACCATCCCGCACCGTGTGCAGGGTGAGGCTGCTGCAGGCGTTGTCCTGCTGCGTCCGGCTTCCGCCGGTACCGGTGTTATCGCCGGTGGTCCGGTCCGCGCGGTATTGGAGTGCGTGGGTATCCACGACATCCTCTCCAAGTCGCTCGGTTCTTCCAACGCGATCAACATCGTTCACGCGACCGTTGCCGCTCTGAAGCAGCTCGAAGAGCCCGCTTCCGTGGCTGCCCGCCGTGGCCTGCCGCTGGACGAGGTTGCTCCTGCTGCTCTGGTGCGCGCGCTCCAGAACCAGAAGGCAGGTGTTTAGTCATGGCTAAGAACCTGACTCCCTCCGACGCCAAGTTGGAGATCACCCAGATCAAGGGCGTCATTGGCGCCAAGCAGAACCAGATCGCCACCCTTCGGTCCCTCGGCCTGAAGCGCATCGGACACACTGTTGTCCGTACCGCCGACGCCGTGACCGTTGGCATGCTGAACACGGTTCCGCACCTCGTGAATGTAGAGGAGGCGAAGTAATGGCAGAGAACAAGACCGCCGCAGAGACTGCTGAGAAGCAGAACACTCTGAAGGTCCACCACCTGCGTCCCGCCCCGGGTGCCAAGACCGCCAAGACCCGTGTTGGTCGTGGTGAAGGCTCCAAGGGTAAGACCGCTGGTCGCGGTACCAAGGGTACGAAGGCCCGCTACCAGGTAAAGGCTGGCTTTGCCGGCGGCCAGCTGCCGCTGCACATGCGCCTGCCGAAGCTGCGCGGCTTCAAGAACCCGTTCCGGGTTGAGTTCCAGGTTGTAAACCTGGAGAAGCTCAACGAGCTGTTCCCGGAAGGTGGCACTGTCACCGTTGAATCTCTGGTTGAGAAGGGTGCCGTTCGCAAGAACCAGCCCGTCAAGGTGCTGGGCACCGGCGACATCACCGTCAAGGTTGACGTCACGGTCCACGCATTCTCCGCCAGCGCTACGGAGAAGATTGCTGCAGCAGGCGGAAGCACCACTGCTCTCTAAGAGCCAGTGGGGCATATGCCCGTTGTGAAAAGATCCCGGTACGCGGGGCTTCGGCCCTGTGTACCGGGATTTTTTGCGTGATTGTGGACTCTCGATTATTACGACGGCGTCACAAGCAGTTAGACTCGGTTGTTGGGTTTCATTGAGCCCATCCACATCCTTGTACTTTCTACTCAGGAGGACGCTTGCTAAGCGCATTCGGCCGGGCGTTTCGGACGCCTGATTTGCGACGCAAGTTGTTGTTCACGCTGGGAATCATCACAATCTTCCGCTTGGGAGCTTTCATCCCCTCGCCTGGTGTGAACTACCAGAATGTCCAGCAATGCTTGAACAACGGTGACACCTCGCAGGGCATCTACCAGCTGGTGAACTTGTTCAGCGGCGGCGCGTTGCTGCAGGTATCAGTCTTTGCCTTGGGCATCATGCCCTACATCACGGCGAGCATCATCGTTCAGTTGCTTCGGGTGGTCATTCCCCGGTTCCAGCAGCTCTACGAAGAGGGTTCTTCGGGACAGTCAAAGTTGACGCAGTACACCCGTTACCTCACTATCGCCCTGGGCCTGTTGAACGCCACCACGCTGGTGTCGCTTGCCCGGTCCGGCCAGTTGCTTCCGGGCTGCAACCTGCCCATCATTCCTGATGAGAGCATCATCGCCACCATCCTCATCATCATCACGTTGACGGCCGGTACCGGCCTCATCATGTGGATGGGCGAGCTGGTGACGGAAAAGGGTGTTGGCAACGGCATGTCGCTCCTCATCTTCACTTCCATTGCTGCCAGCTTCCCCGGTTCCCTGGGTTCCATTTGGGAAACCAAGGGCCCCGGAACCTTCTTCACTGTGTTGGCTGTCGGCTTGCTGACCGTGGCCCTTGTGGTTTTCGTGGAGCAGTCCCAGCGCCGCGTTCCGGTTCAATACGCCAAGCGTATGATCGGGCGCCGCACGGTAGGCGGAACCAGCACCTACATCCCCATCAAGGTGAACATGGCCGGCGTCGTGCCCGTCATCTTCGCATCCTCCATGCTCTACCTGCCTGGTCTGATTGCGCAGTTCAACCAGCCGGCCGCAGGGGAGGCCATGGCCCCATGGGTTGAGTGGATCAACAACAACCTCACCCGTGGCGACCACCCCATCTACATGGCGCTCTACTTCGCCATGATCGTGTTCTTTACGTACTTCTACGTGGCCATCACCTTCAACCCTGAAGAAGTGTCGGACAACATGAAGAAGTACGGCGGGTTCATTCCGGGCATCCGGGCGGGTAAACCGACCGCGGACTACCTGCAGTACGTGCTTTCCAGGATCACCCTGCCTGGAGCCCTTTACCTGGGCTTCGTGGCGTTGATTCCGCTGGTTGCACTCGTCCTGATCAACGCCAACCAGAACTTCCCGTTCGGTGGCACGTCAATCCTGATCATGGTGGGTGTCGGCCTGGAAACCGTCAAGCAGATTGATGCGCAGCTACAACAACGTCACTACGAAGGGCTTTTGCGATGACGAGAATGCTGATCATTGGACCTCCCGGTTCGGGCAAGGGTACGCAGGCTGAGCGGATTTCCGAGCGCCTCGGCGTAGTCGCCATCTCCACCGGCGACATCTTCCGTGCCAACGTCAAGGGTGAAACCCCCTTGGGCATTGAAGCCAAGAAGTACATGGACGCGGGCGACTTCGTTCCGGACAGCGTCACGAACGACATGGTTCGGGACCGTCTGAGCCAGAGCGACGTGGAGAACGGCTTCCTCCTGGATGGCTACCCGCGCACCACGGCGCAGGTTGATTACCTGGACCAGATCCTCGCCGAAGGCCAGCAGGAGCTCGACGTCGTGCTCCAGTTGACCGCCGACGACGAAGAACTGGTAACCCGTCTCCTTGGCCGTGCCAAGGAGACCGGCCGCTCGGACGACAACGAGACCGTGATCCGTCACCGTCTTGACCTCTACCACGAGCAGACCGAAGCGGTTGTTGCCAAGTACGCCGAGCGTGGCATCCTCACCCAGGTTGATGGCATCGGCGGTATCGATGAAGTTACCGATCGTGTCCTCACGGCGATTGAGTCGGCCAAGGCTGTCTAGCCTGTTCTCCACATAGCCGGTTCGCCGGCGCTGGAGCCAAGGGGTGTGTCCCGTACCATTGGTGCGGGACACACCCTTTTTCGTTTCGCGGCAGACTGTTGGGGGAACCGCATGAAAACAGCTTTGAACGGACACAGCCGGATTGCCGGGCTTGAGGTCTACCTGCCGCCCGCGCGACTGGACACTGCCGCCGTCGAGCACCGCATTGCCGAAAGTAGTCCTGGCTTCCGCGTTCCCAAGGGACTCATCGGCCGCGTGACGGGTATCCGGTCCCGGAGTGTCATGGCGGATACAGAACAAGCGTCCGACCTTGCTGCCAATGCCGCCGCGAAGGTCCTCGCCGAGTGTGGCCTGCAGGCGCCGGATGTGGACCTCCTGATCTTCGCCTCGGCCAGCCAAGACATGGTGGAGCCCGCCACCGGTCATATGGTTGCGGCGAAGCTGGGCCTCTCGTGCCCCGTCATGGACGTCAAGAATGCTTGCAACAGCTTCCTGAACGGCGTTGAAGTGGCGGACTCGTTGATCGGCACAGGGCGCTACGCCCGGGTACTGGTGGCCACGGGTGAATCGCCGTCCAGGGCCGTGCGGTGGCGGGTTCCGGACTTCGAGACTTTTGCGTCGAGCTTTCCCGGGTACACCATGAGCGACGGCGGCGCTGCAGTATTGCTTGAGGCGGCAGACCCGCCGAAGTCTGGGGTCGATGCAGCGGCCGGAATCCTGTCCATGGCATTCACGGCCCGGAGCAGCCATTGGTCTGTGGGGACGCTCGCGGCCGGTGGCTCTGCGTTTCCACGCGATCCGGAAGCCAGTTACTTCAGCATGGACGGTGAAAAGCTCAAAGACGCCTTCCTGGATCTTGGGTGCGATGTCCTTGACCAGACCCTGGCCCGGCTTGACCTGAAATGGACCGACTTCGCCGTGGTCTGCGTGCACCAAGTCAGTGCTCCCTACAGGGAGATCTTCGCAGCACGTGCGGGGGTCCCGAACGAGCTGCTGGTCCCTTCCGTAGAAGATTTTGGCAATCTGGCTTCGGTCAGCCTGCCGCTGCAACTGAAACTGGCCATGGACAGCGGACGGGGTGGGCCTGGCGACCTCGTGGCGTTGGTCGGCCTGGCTGGTGGCGTGAGCCTGGGTATGGCAGTGGTGCGGCTGTGACGGCCGGGATGCCAGAACCCCTTCCCGCGGTGACACGATTGGCAAGCATCGCTCCCACCCGGCCATTGTGTATCGCCGTCCCGATGCTGAATGAGGAGAAGCTGGTCCGGCAGACCCTGGATTCCTTGGCAGCGCAGGAGCTAAGTGATTTCACGGTAGTGGTGGTGGACAACGGTTCCAGTGACGGCAGCTGCGCGATCGTGGAGGAGTTTGCCCAGGAACATCCCGGGATGGACGTCCGGCTGCGGCACGAAGCGCAGAAGGGCACTGGCGCCGCGGCGGATACGGGCATGCGCTTTGGAGTGGAGCACGGCGCGCACTGGCTGGCGCGCACCGACTCCGATTGCCTGGCTGCACCGGACTGGACTGCCAGAATCATGGCGGCGTTTGCCGACGGGCTGGAATTGATCGCGGGGCAGCTCAATCCCCGGCTGGATGAGGGGATCACGGCCGGAGAGCGGCGGCTGATGTTGGTTGCCGTGGAAGTTGCCTCATTCTTCGGCCGCATTCGTCCCGGCAACAAGGGCGAGGGCTATCTGGGCCCTTACCAGATGCTCCCGGGATGCAACATGGCCATCACTGCGGACATGTACCACCGCTCCGGTGGGTTCCCCCGGTCAAGGATTGAAGACCTCCATGAGGACCGTGCACTGTCCAACCAGGTCCGAAAACTAACGCGGAGCTACGCCCTGCGCCGCGATGTTGTGGTGTACGGGTCCTCCCGCCGCGTCAAGGCCTGGGGTTTGAAGAACACCTTGGCATGGTACGCGGACCATCGCTACCGCCCCGAGCACGTGGACATCCGGTGACCAAGGACACGACCACTGCTGAGCGATGGGAGCGTCGTATCCACCTGGGCGCCCACCCGGTGCTTTACCCCGTCATTCGGGGCTTGGGCAGTGTGCGCCCGGTGCTTCGTTTGCCCGGGCTCGGGGTGCTGGTCAGCGAAGCCGGCCTGGTACGCGAGGTGCTCATGGACCAGCGGAGATTTGTTAAGAACGGCCCTTCGGGTTCGGGTGCCCTCTGGACACCAGTAGTGGGGCCCAAAGCGTTGGTCAACATGGACGGCGAAGAGCACAGGGAGTTGCGGCAGCGGCTTGGCGACCTGTTCACTCCGCGATCAGTAACAGGGATCGTGGAACCGGCCGCGTCCGCCCTCGACGCACGAATCACCCAGGAACTGGATGCCGGGCGTGCTGTGGACTTGGTGGACTGCGTCAAGGGACTGGCCGGAGGAGTGATCTCCCGGCTGCTGGGGGTTCCTGAGCATGCACCGGGAAGGCTTCCCGACAAAGAACTTTTCAATCTTGCGTCCTCCATCTCTTCCCTGGTGCGTCTGGGACGTCCCACACTGACTATGCGCCAGATCGCGAAGGGGCGCTCCGCCGTCGGGATCCTGTCCGGGCCGGCAAGGACGGCCTATCGCGAAAGTGACCCCGGAACGTTTCCCGGCAGGCTCCGGGAACTGGGAATGTCCGAAGACGAAGCGATGGGGATCATCAGCGCGTTCGTGATGGTGGGCACTGAAACGTTGGTCTCGTTCGTTCCGCGCTTGGTTGCGTTGCTTGCGGACAGCGGGCACATTGGGGAGCTGGCAAACGACCGCTCAACCGTTCCTGCCGCCATCAACGAGGCCCTCCGCTTCACTGTGCCATCGCCCATGATGCTGAGGGATGCCGTGGAAGCGGGAACCATCGGCGGGATGGCCGTCCGGGCTGGAGACCGTGTGCTGTTGTCCACCGTCCATGCAGCCAAAAGTATCGGCGGGTTCGACCCCGGCCAGGCCATGCCGTCGCAGGCACGCCAGCTGTGGTTCGGGGCAGGCCCGCACTTCTGTATCGGCATGCCGCTGGCGATGGCCGAGATCAACGCGACGCTTGAGCTACTGCTGAACAGGTATCTCCAGCAACCCTGGGCCATATCGGCGCGTCGTGTCAGCAGGGGCGTGCTAATTCCGGCCTACAGGAAATTGGAGCTTGCCAATGTTTGATCACCCTACGGAACAAAGTGCGTTCACAACGGACCTGATCGCGGCCGTGTATGCAGTGGCGGAGCGGGTTCCAGGCAACCCTGCCATCACCGCGCCGGGCAAAGCCAGCCGGTTCAGACGACGCGGCGGCAGCGAAGCGCTAAAGCCTGGGCAGACCATCACCTACCGCGGGCTGGTGGAAGGGATAGAAGCCACAGCGCTGGCTCTCCAGGAAGACGGGTTCGGCTCCGGTGAGCGAATGCTGTTCTCTGTCCGGCCCAGTCCGGCTGCCTTCATCCTTGCTCTGGGGGCCGTGCGCGCGGGCGGTTCGGTGGTGTTCATCGATCCCGGAATCGGACCGTCGCTCTTTCGGGACCGGACTGAGCTTGCGTCACCACGGTGGGCAGCATCCGAGTCGCTGCTGTACGCACTGAGCACCAAGGGCCCGTTGCGGCCCCTCGCACGCAAGCGGGGATTGTTGCTCCCGGACTACGGGGCCATGGACGTCCGCCACTACTACTCGGGCCCGTGGCTCCCGGGTGTGCCCTGGGGAGCAAGGCCGGTGAAGGCGTTGGCGGCGAAGTCCACCGGAGGAGAGTTTTGCCCCCATGAAGGGAACGCAGCGGGGCAGGAAGCTGTCATCATCTTCACATCGGGTACTACGGGCGCGCCAAAGGGCGTAGTCCACACCCGGGGATCCCTTGCAGCCGGTTTTGAACAACTGACCCGGCGCTGCACGTTCGGCGAGGGGGACAGGGTCCATTCGGAGCAACTCATGATGGGCCTGCCGGCCCTCATCGCCGGTGCGCACTGGACCATGCCCTCGTACGGACTCTCCGCCCACATTGATCCGCTTCGGCTGGCAAGCGAGTTGGGGCAGGTCTCCGGCAAACAGGCATCGTACGACGGCGCCACTCACCTCTTCCTGGTACCGTCGCAGCTGGCGCCGATCCTGGACGCAGTGGAAGACGGTACCGTTAGGCTGCCGCGCACCCTGAGGACAGTCATGCTTGGCGCCGCGCCGGTCCTGGCACCTTTCCTGAAGCGGGCCATGCACCTGTTGCCTGGCGTCGACTTCAAGCTGATCTACGGGATGACGGAAGTGCTGCCGGTCGCCATTGCAGATGGCCAGGAGAAGCTGGCTTTCGCCTCGGGAGCTGAGGCCCACGTGACCGCACCGGATGGCAGCGGCCAAGGCGACTTCCTCGGGGAGCCGCTGCCCGGCGTCGAAATCCGAGTAGCGGAAGACCACGAACTCATGGTGCGGGGACCCAACATGTGCCACGGCTATCTGGGCGAAGATCCGATGGTGGAACACGCCACCGGAGACCTGGTGCGGTTGGACCACCGCGATGGAGCTGCGAGGCTGGTGATGATTGGCCGCAAGAAGGACATGATCATCCGGGGTAAAACGAATATCTACCCTGCGTTGTATGAGCCTGTCATCGCAGGAGTTGCCGGAGTACGGCAAGCCGTGCTGGTGGGCGTCCCGGACGGGGTCGGAGACGAAGCAGTCTGGTTGGCGGTGGTGGCCGATGCAGGTACGTCTGCAGCGGCCGTGAAGGCCCGGCTTGCGAGGGAACTCCCGAGGCTCATCGACGAGTCCGCACTGCCTGACCGCATTGAAGTCCTCGATGCCATACCGTCAAGTGGCCGCCACAGGAAGCCGGACAGGGCTGCGCTGCGGCAAGAGTTCACCTCCCGCCCCCTGCTAAAAGAGGCGGCGACGTGAGGATCGCGGTCACAGGTGCCACCGGATTCATCGGTGGAGCCGTGGCCAAGGCCGCCGAGGCCAAAGGCTGGGAAGTCGTCCGTTTCGCGCGGCACGAAGGGCAAGGGCTGACCTACTGGGACCTGACCGGACTTCCGCCGGCGACGGTTCCCGGCGTTGACGCGATCGTCCACGCTGCAGCACACGTTGCCGATTGGGGAGACCCTGCCGTCTTCCACCGGGCCAACGTCCTGGGCACACGGGCCGTGGCCGAGGCCTACGCAGGAACCCGGTTGGTTCACATCTCAAGTTCCAGCGTCTATCCATGGTGGGAGTCATGCGTGAACAGGGGCGAGGACGAGGTAGCCACGCGACACCTGAATGCTTATGGACGCAGCAAGGCGCTCGCCGACGTCGAAGCCCGGAAACATGGCAACGCCGTGGCACTTCGCCCCCACGGTGTCTACGGTCCAGGGGATCGGACGCTGTTGCCACGCCTGATCGGCAATGTTCGGCATGGCCGGTTGCTGAGCGTGGGACACCCCCAGGTGAAGCACCAATTGACGCACGTGGATAACCTGACGCGGGCCGTGCTGGCCGCCTGCCGGTCAGGGGTGCGGGGCGCCGTGAACGTCGGGGACGCCGAGCCTGTTGAACTCGGCGGAGTACTTCGCCAAGTCCTCGACCTGTCCGGTCATTCAGGTGTTCCGATTACCTACCTTCCCGAACCGGTAGCCATGGCGTTGGCGGGCGTTGCGGAGGCCCTTTCCGCAGCCACGGGCCGGCCGCCGAGGCTCACGCGCTATGCCGTAAGCCAGCTCGGGCGGCAGAGAACCTACAGCTTGGAACGCCTCCGCCACGAGTTGGGAATCGAGCCAATTTCGACCACAGTCACGGATGCGGGAAAATGGTTCAAGCACGGGACCTGATGGGTCCCAACAGCAAACTTCCAGAGGAGAACATGGCGTTCGGTCAGCCCCGCATTGAATACAAGACCAACGAGCAGATGCGCAAGATGCAGGAGGCCGGGCTTGTCCTGAGCCGTGCACTCGACGCTGCAGTTGCGGCGGCCAAGCCGGGCGTCACCACCAAAGACTTGGACGATGTCTTCTCCGCAGTCCTGAACGATGCAGGAGCCAAGTCGAACTTCCTGGGCTATCACGGCTTTCCCGCCACCATCTGCACCTCGGTCAACGAGGAAGTTGTCCACGGGATCCCCGGGGGCAAAGTCCTTAACGATGGCGACATTATTTCCATTGATGGAGGCTGCATCGTTGACGGTTGGCATTCAGACTCCGCCCGGACCGTCATCGTCGGCACTGCCGATCCCGAAGACCAGCGCCTCTCCGATGTGACTGAGGCTGCCATGTGGCGCGGAATCGCAGCGTTGGCTAAGGGAAAATTCGTCGGAGACATCGGCAACGCGATCGATGACTATGTGTCCTCCGTCCAGGGCAAGCCGTTGGGCATCCTGGAAGACTACGTGGGCCACGGTATTGGGTCCGAAATGCACATGGCACCGGATGTCCTGAACTACCGGACCGGCCACCGTGGTCCCAAGATCCGCCCCGGCCTGTGCCTGGCCATCGAACCCATGCTGGTACGTGGCGGCATCGAGACAGCGACACTCGACGACGACTGGACAGTGGTCACCACCGACGGCAAGCGCTCCTGCCAGTGGGAACACTCGGTAGCTGTGCACGAGAAGGGCATCTGGGTCCTGTCCGCCCCGGATGGAGGCGCCGAGCAGTTGGCGCCGCTCGGCGTCGTGCCTGTTCCCGTCCCGTAACACCTGCATGGGAAGAGCCGGGCTGCTGAAGCAGCCCGGCTCTTCCCATACCTGCCGAAGGAATCAGGCCTTCAGCTTCGGCTTCACGTCCTTGGTGTAGATGCCCTCGAGGGTCTTCTTCAACTCGGTCATGGTTGCTTGGACGTCGCCCTGCTGCGTCAGGATCTTGGCTGCGGCCTTGGCCATTTCCTGGTCGGCGCCCGGCAGGAACACGCGTGCGTTGTCCTGGACCTTGGTGACTGAGAGTTGGTCCATGGCGGTCTTGATCTGCGGTGTGGCGGCGAGAACGGCCGACATATCGGCTGACAGCCGTGTTGGCATGTATCCAGTTGCGGCGGAGAACGCGGCCGTGTTCTCCGGCTCCGTCATGAATTTCAGGAACGTTGCCGCTGCCAGCTGTTCCTCCTTGGTGATGCCGCTGGGGATGCCGAGGCCGGCGCCGCCGGTGGGGCAGACTCCGCTGGGCGCCTCGGGACCGCCCGGAAGGAAGCCAACGCCCACATTGAACGTGGCCGCCTTCAGGACACCGAGCAGCGAGCCGGTTGAGGAGATGGTGGACGAGGTGATGCCGGCGGCAAAGTCATCGGCTGCTTCCTTGGAGGAAACACCTGCCCAGGCATCCTTGTAAATGGAATCCTGTGCCCATTGGAGGGCCGCAACGGACTCTTTGGAATCGCACGTGATGTCCCAGTCCTTGGACCAGCCACCGCCCCAGCCCCACAGATTGTTCTGCAGGGTCCAGCCCGCGTAGCCCGCAAGTGCAGGGTAGATGTACGCGTACTGGGCGCCGGACGTGGCCTTCAGCTTCGGGGCCCAGTCGGCGAATTCCTGCCAGGTTGCGGGCGCACGATCCGGAAGGCCGGCTGCCTTGAAGTGATCCTTGTTGTAATAGAACAACGGTGTGGAGCGGCCATAGGGGAGTGCCCACTGCTTGTCGTCGTACTTGTAGTCGTCAACCAGTGACTTCTGGAAATCGTCGATCTTGATGTCCAACTGCTTTACCAAGCCATCGATGGGGATGATACTGCCGTTGGAGAAGTAGCGGAACCACCACACGTCCGAGAGGACCACCAGGCCCGGCAGGCCGGTCTTGGCTGCCTGGGATGTCTGGAACTTCTGGGCGATTTCCTCGTAGTTGGCGCCGGCCGTGACGAGGTTGACCTTGATGTCCGGGAACTTGGCGTGGAACTTCTCAATGATCGCCTTCTCAACGTCCTGGGACTTGCCCGGGTGGTTCGTCCAGAAATCGATGGACGCAGCGGGTTTCACTCCGGTGAAGTCGATGGTTGCAGTGTCGACGGCGTCTGCCGTGCCCGCCGTCGAGGGCCCGCCGCAGGCGGCCATGGCCGCTGCTCCGGCTCCAAGGCCTGCCAGCCCCAGGAAATGGCGGCGGTCAAGGTTGGTACGCATGGTGCTTCCTCTCAATAAGTTACTTCGATGCGAATAGTGCGGGTGGAGAAAATCAGCCGGTGACGCTGCCCTGGGTCAGCCCGGCAACGATGTAACGCTGGAGTGCGGCGAACACCAGCAGGATGGGGACGATCACCAGAACGGCTCCGGCCATGAGGATTCCCCAGCCTGCCCCGTTGCCCTCGGAGTTCTGCAGCAACGTCAGGCCCACGGGGAGCGTCATGGTTTCAGGGCGGTCCGTGATGATGAGCGGCCAAATGTAGTCGTTCCACTCGCTGACCACCGTTACCAAAGCGACCGTGGCAATCGACGGAACAGACACCGGCACGATGATCTGCCACAGGCGCCGCCAATGGCCGGCGCCATCGATTTCGGCCGCTTCAAGGATGGCCGGCGGCAGTGTAAGGAAGTGCTGCCGCAGCAGGAAGGTCCCAAACGCCGTGCCGAGGCCCGGGAGGATGATGCCCCACAACGTGTTTTTCCCGCCCATTCCAGCGATGAGGATGTAGTTGGGAAGGATGGAAACCTGCGCCGGAACCATGAGCGCCACCAGGATCAGCACGAAGATCACGTTCTTGAACGGGAAGCGCACGAACACCAACGCGTATGCCGTCAGGATGGCCAGGATGACCTTGATGGAAGAACCCACCACGGTGACGATCAGGCTGTTGGCGAAGAACTGCGCAAACGGGACGGTGGTCATCGCCGTTGCGTAATTCTCCAGGTTCAGGGACTCCGGCAGAATCTTCAGATCCATGGTGACGATTTCCCCAGGCTGCTTGAAGGAACTCAGCAACATCCAGAGCAGGGGCAGGAACACCACCAGCGTGGCGATGATCAACGGGACGTAGTTGGTGGCCACGGTCTGGAGCAGGTTGGCACTGGAGAAAGGGCGCGGAGGCTCGTGCTGTTCGCTCTCCTGCGAAGAAACCACGACGGCGGCTGGTGACGGTGCGCTCATGAATAGTGGACCTTTCGCTCAACGAACCGCAGTTGGATAACCGTCATGATCAGCAGGATGGCGAAAAGGATCACCGAGATCGCAGCCGAGTAGCCTGCCCGGTTATAGGCGCCGAAGGCTTGAAGATACGCCTCGTAAATCAGCGTGCTGGTGCCGTTGCCCAGCGGAGTCATGATCCTGATGAGGTCGAAGGCCTGCAGCGAACTGAGCATGGTGGTGATCAACAGGAAGAACGTGGTGGGGGATAGCAGCGGCAGGGAGATGTTGAGGAACCGGCGTACTCCGTTTGCCCCGTCCAGCGCCGCAGCCTCCATGACGTCGCGGGGAAGGGACTGCAGGCCGGCCAAGTAGACCACCGCGCAATAGCCGAGGTTCTTCCAGATGTACACAATGATCACCATCACCAAGGAGAGCTGTGGATCGTTGATCCACTGCGGGCTCTGCTGGCCCAACCCACGCAGGATCCAGGCAAGGACTCCGTATCCGGGATCGAAAATGAAGAGCCACACCAGTCCGACTCCTACTCCCGACAGCACATATGGCGCGAACACTGCAGACCTCGCGAACGTGGTGCCGCGAACCTTGGAGTTCAGCGCCAGGGCAACCAGCAGGCCGAGCACCATGGAACCGCCAACGGTCACCAGCGTGAAGATGGCAGTGGTCCCCAGAACCTTTGGCGCATCCTCGCCGGTGAAGAAGATGACGTAATTCTGGAGCCCGACAACTGTGGCCGAGGCCGAACCCAGCGTCCAATCCAACGTGGAGTAATAGATGTTGTTGATCAACGGCCAATACGTAAAGGTGCCGATCAGCACCAGGTTGGGCAAAGCCATGGCAAGGAAGACCAGGAAGTCCTTCCGGCTGCGGCCGGACCAGCGCCGTCTCTCCGGCTGGGGCTGTTCTGCCGCGGCTGGCGGGACCGGCGGCGCGGGGTCCGGCATGCCTGCAGGGGCGGTGCTGCTGTGAATCTGTCGGGTAGTCATGGGTCACTTACGGTTTCGGGCGAACGTGGGGTGCCAGCTCCCGGACCGGGGCGGCAAAGACAGGCCTAGCTCACCACACCCAATGTCCCTGTTCGGGCCAAAACAGTGCCCCGTAGCGATAGTTGTCTTACACTTCCGAACCCGTTTACTCGGCGTTACTCGCTTGTTCGTATTTGAGGCTCGGCTCCCACTTTGCCTCGGTCTGCGCACCGGCGGGCCTGCCGGCACGCCGCGACCCTCGGCGCGCTCGGTCGTGCCTCCCTTAGACGCGCGCTGCCGGGTCCCGGCGCACCTCCAGTTCGTTCGGCTCCCGGCGGGTGGAGAATGGAGCCATGAATTCGATCACCGATGTTGCCGGCATCCGGGTTGGGCATGTGCAGAGGGTAGGGGAGGGGTGGCTGTCCGGGGTGACTGTCGTCCTTCCTCCGGTGGGAACCGTGGGGTCTGTGGATGTACGCGGGGGAGGCCCCGGGACCCATGAAACTGATGCGCTGGATCCAACCACGCTCGTATCCACCGTTGATGCTGTGGTGCTGACGGGTGGAAGTGCGTTTGGCTTGGCCTCGGCTGGCGGGGCCCAACTGTGGTGTGAGGAGCAGGGCAGGGGGTTCGCTGTTCCGGGGACCGTGGTGCCGATTGTTCCCGCTGCGGCCATCTTCGACCTCGGGCGGGGTGGCGACGTCAAAGCTCGGCCCGGCGCCGACATGGGTTACCAGGCAGCCGTCGCAGCGTTCGCCTCAGGCGACCATGCCGCCGTCGAGCGTGGAAATGTCGGGGCCGGCGCTGGTGCCGTCATAGCGCGCGGGCAGTTCAAGGGCGGGATCGGTACCTCGTCGATCACTCTCGAGGGCGGGGTGGTTGTTGGTGCGCTGGCGGTAGTGAACGCACTCGGGGCGCCGGTGTTTGGCCAGGTAGACCTGAGGCCCGCTGCGCGTTCGGTCGTTCCTCCGCAGGGGCTCAATACAACGCTCGTAGTGATTGCGACGAATGCCGTGCTGGATGTGGCCGAGTGCAAGCGGACTGCTTCTGCCGGACATGCCGGATTGGCCCGCGCTTTGGACCCGTCCCATACTTTGGCCGACGGCGATACCGTGTTCGCGTTGGCGACGGGCGCCGTCGTGCTTGACCGCAGTACTGAACAAGCGCGGCAAGTCTCTCTGATCACGCTGCAAAGCGCCGCGGCGGAAGCGGTCCGCCTGGCGATTCTGGACGGTGTGACATCTGCTGAAAGCGTCACCACAACGGCCGGTGAATTCCCTGCCTTCCGGCCGGCGGGGGAGTGACGGCGGCGGACGCTTGCGCTACCATGGACGGATTTAACTTTCCGGCCTCATTGGCGTAGAGTTATTTGTTGGTTGTCTGTGCAGCCACGCCCTTTTTGGTGTCGTGGTTCAAGAGAGCCAAGCAAACAAAAAACGTCCGCTGGATCTTCGGTGCCTAACTGAAGGACGGTGGCAAACAACAGTTAGCGGAGGATATGGCCAAGAAGGACGGGGTCATTGAGATCGAGGGCGTTGTGACTGAGGCGCTGCCCAATGCGATGTTTCGTGTTGAGCTCACCAATAAGCACGTCGTTCTCGCACACATCTCTGGGAAGATGCGACAGCACTACATTCGAATCCTCCCCGAGGACCGGGTAGTGGTGGAGCTGAGCCCATACGACCTCACACGTGGTCGTATCGTCTACCGCTACAAGTAAATTGCTGGGCGGCAAGGCAATAGTGCCTAAGCCGCTCCAGCAGATCAACTGCAAAACACGCAAAGGAACGCCATGAAGGTCAAGCCGAGCGTCAAGCAGATCTGCGACAAGTGCAAAGTGATCCGCCGTAACGGCCGGGTCATGGTGATCTGCGAGAACCCGCGCCACAAGCAGCGCCAGGGCTAATTCCCCTATAGGGAATCAGCGCCCGCAAGGGCAAACCTGGGCTGCTAGCCCACGCAAGTAAATAAAGGCAGCACAAGCTGTGCCAGGACTGCACTACAGAGCCTGGTCAGCGAACCCCCGGTCGGAGGCTGGGGCCACACTGAACGTGTGGGTGTACTGCCTACGACCTCCGGTTTATTCAAGGAGTACTGCCACTATGGCTCGTCTCGCTGGCGTAGACATTCCCCGCGAAAAGCGGTTGGAAATTGCGCTTACTTACATCTACGGCGTGGGCAAGACCCGTGCACACGAAACCCTGGCTGCCACCGGCATCAGCGCTGACGTTCGCGTCAAGGACCTGACTGACGCCGAGCTGGTCCAGCTGCGTGACTACATTGAAGGCAACTACAAGGTTGAGGGTGACCTTCGCCGCGAGGTAGCCGCCGACATCCGCCGCAAGGTAGAAATCGGCAGCTACGAAGGCCTGCGCCACCGCAAGGGCCTGCCCGTACGCGGACAGCGTACGAAGACCAACGCTCGTACCCGCAAGGGCCCGAAGCGCACCGTCGCCGGCAAGAAGAAGGCCGGACGTTAATCCCTCGGGATTGATCCGGTTTTCCCCCGATAACTTTCTGTAGGAGAAACAATGCCCCCGAAGACTCGTGGAGCGGTTCGTAAGCCGCGTCGCAAGGATAAGAAGAATATCGCGCTTGGCCAGGCGCACATCAAGAGCACCTTTAACAACACCATCGTGTCCATCACGGACCCGAACGGTGCTGTCATCTCATGGGCTTCCGCCGGTGAGGTTGGCTTCAAGGGCTCCCGTAAGTCCACTCCCTTCGCCGCCCAGATGGCTGCTGAAGCCGCTGCAAAGCGCGCTCAGGAGCACGGTCTGCGCAAGGTTGACGTATTCGTCAAGGGCCCGGGATCCGGACGCGAAACCGCAATCCGTTCGCTTCAGGCCGCTGGCCTCGAGGTTGGCTCCATCCAGGACGTCACCCCCAGCGCCCACAACGGTTGCCGCCCGCCGAAGCGCCGCCGCGTCTAATTAGGTCTTCCCTGCCTGACCGGCCGGGCCTGCTATGGATGGTTCTGCCCTCCATCAGCATGGCCCGGCTGGTCAGGCTGGAAACCGAAGCCGATTTCCACCACCTGTGTTGCGTCATATAGCGGATGCTCGCCGAAAGGAAACCTAAGTGCTCATTGCACAGCGCCCCACCCTGTCCGAAGAAGTTGTATCCGAGAACCGCTCCCGTTTCATCATTGAACCGCTGGAGCCGGGCTTCGGTTACACCCTCGGAAACTCCCTCCGCCGTACCCTGCTCTCCTCCATCCCCGGTGCCGCTGTAACCAGCATCCGGATCGATGGCGTGCTGCACGAGTTCACCACGGTTCCGGGTGTCAAGGAAGATGTCACCGAGATCATCCTGAACATCAAGAACCTTTCGGTTTCCTCCGAGCACGATGAGCCGGTTGTTGCGTACCTGCGCAAGCAGGGCCCCGGAGTCGTCACCGCCGCGGACATCGCTCCGCCGGCCGGCGTCGAATTCCACAACCCGGATCTGCACATTGCCACTCTGAACTCGAAGGGCAAGTTCGAACTCGAACTGACCATCGAGCGCGGCCGTGGCTACGTTTCGGCAGCTCAGAACAAGTCCGGCGACTCCGAGATCGGCCGTATTCCGGTTGACTCGATCTACTCGCCGGTCATGAAGGTAACTTTCCGCGTGGAAGCTACCCGTGTTGAGCAGCGCACCGACTTCGACAAGCTCATTGTCGACGTCGAGACCAAGCAGGCAATCGCCCCGCGCGATGCTGTTGCTTCCGCAGGCACCACCTTGGTGGAACTGTTCGGTCTGGCTCGTGAGCTGAACACCGCAGCTGAAGGTATCGAGATTGGCCCGTCGCCGACGGACGCTGCCCTGGCAGCTGACATGGCTCTGCCGATCGAGGATCTGGACCTCACCGTCCGTTCCTACAACTGCCTCAAGCGTGAGGGCATCCACACCGTGGGTGAACTCGTTGCCCGCTCCGAGGCTGACCTGATGGACATTCGTAACTTCGGTGCGAAGTCCATTGACGAGGTCAAGGCAAAGCTCGTGGAACTGGGTCTGTCCCTCAAGGACTCCCCTCCCGGTTTCGATCTCGCAGCCCGCGCCGCAGCCATCGAAGAGGACGACGCCGCGTTCAGCGACGACGAGCTCTAAACAGCAGATCTTGGCCGCCGGGTCCAGCGATGGACCTGACCGGCTTACATAACAGGAGAAATAACTATGCCTACCCCCACTAAGGGTCCGCGCCTCGGAGGCGGCCCGGCTCACGAGCGCCTGATGCTCGCGAACCTGGCAGCTGCTCTGTTTGAGCACAAGCGCATCACCACCACGGTCACCAAGGCCAAGCGCCTTAAGCCGTACGCAGAGCGTCTGGTCACCTTCGCCAAGCGTGGCGACCTCGCTTCCCGCCGCCGCGTTCTCGGCCTGATCAGCGACAAGGGCGTTGTCCACGAGCTGTTCACCGACATCGCCGGCGCCGTTGCCAACCGCGATGGTGGCTACACCCGTATCACCAAGATCGGCAACCGCAAGGGCGACAACGCTCCCATGGCTGTCATCGAGCTCGTTCTCGAGCCGGTTTCGGCAAAGCAGGCCGTTGTTGCTGAAGCAACTGCTGCCGCTGCCAAGGCTGCTCCGGCTGCCGAGGAAGAGGTCGTTGAGACCGAAGCCGTAGAAGCAGAAGCTGCTGAGACGGAAGAGGCTCCGGCCGCTGAAGCCGACGCTGCTGAAGCTGAAGCTGCTGAAACCGAAGAGGCTCCGGCCGCTGAGGACAAGAAGTAATTCACTGAATTCTTCGCAGTAGACTTAGGTCTATGAACGAACGAAAACCCGCTGCCCCCGTTTTGGGGGGCGGCGGGTTTTTGCGTGTCCGGCTTGATCTTTCGTACGACGGCGGCCCGTTCAGTGGGTGGGCTCTTCAGCCTGGTCTCCGAACCGTCCAGGGTTCATTGGAAGAAGCGCTGGCGCTCCTGTTGCAACGGCCGGTCCGCGTGACGGTTGCCGGCCGGACTGATGCCGGCGTCCACGCCCGCGGGCAGGTAGTTCACCTGGACCTGACGGAAGCTGAGTGGCTCTCATTGCCGCGCGGGCACGAACTCGACCCCGGCGTCGCGCTCTTGCGGCGTCTCCGTGGCGCTTTGAGCCGGATACTCGGTGACCTCACCGGGTCGGTGGAAGTGCACGACGCCGGTCTGGCGCCGGAAGGATTCGACGCCCGCTTTTCAGCGTTGTGGCGCAGGTACAGTTACCGGATTGCCGACGGTCCCGAACGGTGGGATCCCGTGCTGCGGGGTATCACGTTGTGGCATAAGGCGCCGCTGGATGTCTCCTTGATGAACAAGGGTGCGTCTTCCTTGCTGGGACTCCAGGACTTCCGCTCCTACTGCAAGCCCCGGGAAGGTGCCACCACCATCCGTGAGCTGCAGAAGTTCTCGTTTGAACGAGGTAGCGACGGGGTCATTGTTGCCATCGTGCAGGCTGATGCTTTCTGCCACAACATGGTGCGGTCCTTGGTGGGATCTGCACTGCGTGTGGGGGAGGGCCTGGAGTCTCCGGGCTGGCTCCACTCGCGCCTCCTGGAGCGGAAGCGGGATGCCAAATCCGTGCTCGCTGCACCGCACCCGCTGGTGCTGGAGGAAGTCGCGTATCCGTCGGATGCCGAGCTGCTGGCCCGCGCTGAGCTGACGCGGGCGCGGCGGGCTTAGTCTCGCCGACTTGTGCGGACGTGGGAGGACCCCCTCCCGGCTCTGGGTACCGGAAGGGGGCCGTTGTGGCACTCCGTGGTCTGGGATCCGCGAAGTGCCGGTCTATTGAGCGCCTGCAGGATCAGGAGAAGGCTTCGAATATCTTGATCACTGCAGGACCCAGAAGGACTATGAACAGCACAGGGAAGATTGAGAACAGCAAGGGAAAAAGTACCTTGACAGGCAACTTCATCGCCTTCTCTTCAGCGTTTTGACGACGTTTGACTCGTGCTTGCCTGGCCTGCGCCCTGAGCACATTGGCTATGCCGATTCCGTACTTATCGGCTTGGATCACCGCAAGGACAAAGCTGCGAACGTCGGGGACCGTGGAGCGCTCTGCGAGTGCTTCGTAGGCCTCCTGCCGAGGACGGCCGACCTGGATGTCCTGAAGAGTTCTCATGAGTTCATGCGCCAGCGGACCGTCCCCATATGCAGAAGCACGCTCCATGGCCGATTCGAAGCCAAGTCCAGCCTCAACCGAGATCAGCATCTGGTCCAAGGTGTTGGGGAACTCTACTTGTATGGCTTCCTGACGTTTGAGCCCTGTGTTGTACACGAGAAGGTCGGAAATGAAATAGAGAAAGACTGCGAGGAAGACACACAACCCGATGCTTAGCGGGCTGGGGTTCGCAAGAATAAGCAGCAGACCTGCAACGGCTCCTGACACCGCAAGGATCGGCTTTAGTGCGATGAGTTTGGTCAGTGGCATTGATTTGGGGCGGCCGGCCAAAGCGAGCCAGTGGTCAAGCTTGGCTTCGTAGCTTCCTGGAGTGAGTTTCCGGGCGACTCCCAGAAGTAGCGGTGGACGTCGGACGTCGACGCCGGTTCCATGCGCAAAGCCGGAACCCAAGTTGCTTTGGATGGCTACGGTGCCTTTCCGGTCGATCGTTGCCAGAGACCATGTGAAGTAAGCGACGGGAAGGATGATCGCTGCAATGATCAACCACGGGATGAGCGTCATGACAGTCCTCCTAGAACGTGATCTTTACGGTTCGGCTCATCCAGAAGCCGCCAATGACGAAGAGGACTGCGCTGGCGACCAGCATGGCGATCCCAACAGGGTGGTTGACGAAGACAGACATGTACTTGGGGTTCATCAACGTCAGGAGTAGACCGACACCCACCGGCAGTGCCATGAGGATATAAGCAGACATTTTGCCCTCGGCGCTCAGGGCTTTGACGTGGGCCTTGATCTCGCTGCGTTCCCGGATGGTTCCTGCAACTTGCTCCAGGACCTCTGCCAGGTCACCACCAACCTCACGATTGATCTGAATAGCCTGCCCAATCCATCGAAAGTCCTCACTGTCCATCCGGGTGGCACATTCTTCCAGCGCTTGGCGGGGATCCTTACCGATCCTCACCTCGTTGACGATTCGGGACAGCTCCTCGGACGTGGGTGTTTGTGCTTCTTGTGCGGCCGCCTCGAGGGAGCGCATGATGCTATGTCCCACCCGGAGGCCACCGATGAGCATCTGAATAGTATCTGTCAGTTGTGAATCAAACTTGGACCGGCGCTTGTCGGTCTTGACTACCAAAACCAGTTTGGCCACGAACGGAGTAGCCAATGCCATCAGGATTCCGATGATCACCGAGACAAGCAGTGATCCCAGGACACCAACTGCGATTGTTGCGATGGCTACCATGACCGTAAAGTCAGCGGGCGCATTCTTCACGCCTGCTTGGTAGAGGATTTCTCGGTTGAATGGTCCTCCGGAGCGACCTATTGCCGAGTCGACGAATTGGACGGCGGACTGCGAGACCTTTCCGACTGCCGAGTCATCGCTTGGGGCACCGAGCCTGCGGCGTTCAATCGGAATGGCTCCATTGTTCGGTTTCAGGACAATCACTACCAAGACTGCAATAGCGGCAAAGCACAGCCCGATAGCGACCACGAAGAGCACGGGGGAATCCACGGCTACCGCCTTCCGAGGGGAGCAGGAGCTACGCCGAAAACTGACGGGGAAACGGCGATTCCCAGCTCAGTGAAGCGGTCCAGGAAGCGTGGACGAATGCCCGTCGGAAGGGCACGCCCCAGAAAGCGGCCTTGAGCATCGAATCCGGCAGAATAGTCGAACAAAAAAGCATCCTGAAGCGTCACGACGTCGCCCTCCATTCCTTGAACCTCAGTTACGTGGGTGACGCGCCGTGTGCCGTCGCGCAACCGGGTGATTTGGACGATCAGATCCACAGCTGATGAAACCTGTTCGCGAATGGCCCTGAGGGGAAGGTCCATACCAGCCATGAGCACCAGGGTCTCCAGACGAGCGATCGCATCTCGGGGAGAATTGGCATGCACGGTGGAAAGTGATCCGTCATGGCCGGTGTTCATGGCCTGCAACATGTCCAATGATTCACCTCCGCGTACCTCACCCACGATGATCCGGTCAGGCCGCATGCGGAGCGAGTTTCGAACGAGATCTCGGATGGTAATTGCACCCTTGCCCTCGATATTGGGGGGACGACTTTCCAAACGCACCACATGGTGCTGCTGCAGCTGCAGTTCGACCGCGTCTTCAATTGTCACGATGCGGTCAGAGGCCGGGATGAACGACGACAATACGTTGAGGAGGGTCGTTTTGCCTGTCCCGGTTCCGCCCGACACGATGACGTTGAGCCGTGCCCGGACGCAGGCGCTCAGCAACTCTGCCATTTCCTGGGTCATGGATCCCCACTCGATCAGGTTTGCCACCGTGAGAGGAACATGGCTGAATTTCCTGATCGTCAGCGAGGGGCCGTTGACCGCCAGCGGAGGAATAATGGCATTGACGCGGGAGCCGTCTTCCAGACGGGCATCCACCAGGGGAGAAGACTCATCGATGCGACGTCCCACCTTGGAAACGATCCGTTCAATGACCTTCCGGAGATGATCATCTGAGCTGAACTGCAGCTCCGTCAGGGCCAGATGGCCGTGACGTTCGACATAGATTTGATCAAAGCGATTCACCATGACTTCAGTGACGGAGGGGTCTTCCAGCAAGCGCTGAAGCGGCCCGTAGCCCATCACTTCGTCGGAAATCTCACGGATCAACCTACGGCGTTCTTCGGGAGAAAGCGGGACTTGTTCTTCATCAATAACCGCTGATAGTTCATCCACCGCGAAAGACCGAAGGTCCTCTTCGGAGGATGACGTATCCCCGATCCTTGAGCCCATTCGAGTAAAAAGTGCCGAAGCGGCGCGTTGCTTCAGCCCTGAGAGGGCGTCGACAACCGGAACAGACGGAGCGCCGCCCAGCATGGGAACGGAGGGCCCTGATACGGGAGGACCCGATGAGACAGCAGAGTCACCTGCGACCGCTAATCCGGACGATGCTTCGATGATCCCGCTGGCAGCAAAGGGATTGTTCTTCGAGAGCCTCTCTGAGAGTTTCACGACACCACCACCCTCCGGTGCAGTTTGTTCTGAGGTGTGGATTCCAGACGCGGGTCAAAACGCTGGACCAGCTTCCTTAGTCCCTTGGTGGCGGAATCCCGAGCAGTCCCCTGAAGTACAGGAATTCCGCGGTTCGTGGAATAGGGGAGCGTGCGGGACCGGGGAATCACCGTGTCGATGGGAACCCCGATGGTAGCTTCGACATCCTGGACGGAAAGACCACTCTTCCTGTCCGCGAAATTCAAGACGGTATGCCGGCCTTGCGGCAAAAGCTGAAGTTCCTTAAGGACACTGAAGCACTTCCGGAGTCCCCGGATACTCGGCACATCCATGCCACACACCCAGACGCCGTCCGTGGCCAACTCCAAGGTCGCCAGGCAGTGTTCGCCGAGACCTGGTGCAGTGTCCACCACAACGTACTTGAACTCTGTGGCCAACTGGTTCAGGAGCCGAGTGACGTGTTCAGCTGTGATGTAGTCCGAATCAGATGGCTTCTGCGGTGCGCAGAGTGCGTAGATTCCGGCCGGGTGGACGGTAAGAAACGCCTTGAGGACCATGGAGTCTTGGGCCGCAGCTCCGTGGACCGCCTCGGTGATGGAGTGCTCCGGTTCGAGTAACAGGCCGGAAGCAACGTCGCCGAACTGCAGGTCCAGGTCCACAATCACCACACTCATCGGTGCAAGCGTCCCCAGACCAATGGCGAGGTTGGTGGCAACAGTAGTCTTTCCTACGCCACCTTTCGGTGACATGACGGCTATGACTCGTCCGCGCTCCTGTCCGGATTCGACGGCAGGCTGCATTCCTCGCCGCCGGCTCGCTGCGGCCAGGCATGCGCGTTCCAAAAGGACGCGAAGCTCGTTGATCTCTGCTTCAGGTGCCACCACATCCCTGACGCCCGCGTGCATGGCCTTGAGGACAATCTCGGCACTGGGTTCGGCCACCATCAGCAGGCTGATCTCCGGGTACTGAAGGTCAATCACTGTGGCCAACTTGAACGCATCGTCAGGATTGACACCTGGGCCGAGGATCATGACCTCGGGTGGAGCACCGGTAAGCTGCTTGAAGATTTCGTCGGTGCCGGCTTGGAGGACCGTCGGAGACAGCGTTTGCAGGTCGCCGTGCAGTGCGCCACTGATGGCTTGGCGTACGCGTCCTTCAAAGTCACGTACGGCGGTGATGGCTACGAAGCGGCTCATTGGACCAGCCCTCCAAAGGTCGTCGTCGGAGGATCGCTCTTGACGGTCTTGTCAGTCTGCTTTGATAGCCAAAGGGTGCCAAACTCGGCGCCAAAAACCATCTTTGTAGCGCTGGCGTCGCTGAGTGCCACCGTGACGTACGCGGATCCGTTGGGAAGTGCCACCCCTTTGTCAGTTCCTGCTGATTTCTCTGCGTCAGGTGCCGCTTGCTGGACTGCGGTGACCAAAATGTCGTGATAGAGCAGTTCTGTGAAGTCTTTCCATCCGGTCAAACCAGCCGGAAGGTTCGCACCTGCCGGAACCGCTTCGTCCAATTTAAAAGAAGCAAACACTGTCACGGTGTCGCCCGCCTCAATCCGACCACCCAGGATTCGCTCAGGTGCAAGAACGAATGTTGCTTCCTGCAACCCCTCGGGAACGGGCACAGTACCCGGTGCGAGCTCTTTGGGGTCCACCAGCTTGACACCCAGCAGTTGTTCTCCAGGTTGTAGGTCTGCAGAGGTTACTTTGCCCTTCTGGTCACTGAGGGCGCTGATGGTTCCCGGCGCGACTGCCGATTGCGGCAATGTTTCGGTTTTGACCTTGGCCTGAAGTTCCTCCGCCTTGGTACCGGCAGGAATGCGTTCCTTAACAACAAGCACGGTGACGGGATCAAGCCCTTGCTGCGCCCGCTTGTCGGCTCCCTGTACATAGGTAACCAGCAAAACGGTGCCTATGACTGCCAAAAGCAGTGCTGCAATGCCTCCCAGTAGGCGTGTTTTCACTTTCTACTCCTTTGATTCTTTCGGATTCCAGAACAGCGGCGTTTCAGTCGACTATTCAGTGAGCATGACCACTGAGGCCCCGTAATTGGGGGTTCCCTCGGTAGCCTGCATGCCCTCTTCGAGCGAAACGAAGCGGGAGAAATACCCCTGGAGTCCGCGGCAATTTCCGTTGCAGCTCGGAGCGAGGGGATCTACAACGGCCCCAGAGCCGCTGAACTTGTAGCCGGTTACCTGGAAGGCGGCGAAGCCAATAAGCGTGTACTTCGCATTGCTGCCATTACCAGTCGCCGTCTTGAAAAGGGGGATGAGCGCGGGCTCATCCATGATGGTGGCCAAGGCTGCATTGCAGCCAGTCGCATTCGGGAAGTGATTGCCGGTCTGACCATTGACGGTTGAGTTCAGGTTAATGTCAGTCGAGCAGCCAGCGTTGGTGACGAGCCATCCGAATCCCCCCGGCTGGTAGCCATTCTGCGCGGCGCACCCCGGGACAGTCGGTGCATTCGTGTCATACCTGAGCAAGATGTGCGTCGGTACCGGATCACCCGAGAAGTTTCCGGTTGAGTTCAGCGATGCCAGTTGCGTTGGTGAGAGGTATTTCTTGAATACACACTCACTGACCGTCCAGGGGAGAGTCGTTGCCGAAGATGGAGCACCCCAGGACGCCTCAGCTGCTGCATCCACCGTCGCCGATTCGATTCCGAGGGCGCGCGCAAAGAACAACGAGAAACTGTTTTGTCCGGCCGTGTCTCTGGCATTGGCGACCACTCGTACGGTAGTTGCAGCCGGGAAGGTGACAGTTGCGCCGCTGGCATTGTCGTTCGCATTGCTGTTGGCGAATTGATTCCCCGTGGCCGCACTGTTGCCGCAGCTTCCGCCGGCGCAGTCCGTGGCGATGGCGAGAGCGGCTGCGTCAGCGCCATTCTGCAACTGTGCCTTTTCCGCGTAGAGTGCGCCGACATCCACGGCCAGTGCTGCGAAGCCGAGAAGGACAACCATCATTCCGGCAACGATGATTGTGGCGGCGCCTCTCTCGGACTCTTGCGGATCAGTGCCTAACCGAGCCCGTCGGCGGATGCGAGCTAACCACCGCATCTCATTACCCCTACTCCGGTCATGTTCATTGGAAAGAGACCCGGCGCGCCAAACAGGCCCGAGTCGAGAAATCCGGACATTGAAGGCAGAGACACGCTGGTTGTCACGGTGACATTGCCGCCTGGAGCGCAGCTCGACGCGTTGTCGCTAACCGAAACGCCCAAGCCATCGAGCGAAGGTGCGGACGAGAGCGCAGTCCCAGCTACGTCCACTGCGCCGTCCTGGTAATGAACAGCTGCGAAGCGGGCACCCTCGCGGGCTGCTTGCGTCAGTGAAACTTGAACGTTCAGGGCTCTTCCGAACTCAATGACCCCTACCAGAATCAGCAGGAGGAGCGGCAAGATGATTGCCATTTCCACGGCTACTGCGCCGCGTTCTTTCTCTTTCGTTTTCACGAGCATCTCCCAGGCCCAGAATCGCGGAAGCAAATGTGGCGTTAAGAGGAGGATTGGCTGCGCCGGCGACTGGATCGCCAGCGCAGCCAACCGCAATTTTCGGTTTAGAGCTGGCCAGCAACGCCGATGAACAGGTCGCGGATGGCGGGGCCCAAAATCAGAAGGCCCGCGATCACGACAATTGCGATCAACGAGACCATGAGGCCGTATTCAACCATCGTCGCGCCCTTCTCCTCCTTGACCAAGCGGGTCTTGACGCCGGCGATGAACGAAGTGACAGAAAGCATAAGTGCAGACATTGGAATTTCCTTCCCAGAAAAAGCATTTGCGAATTGGGTTATAGGTCCAGCAAATTATCGGAATTTGCTTCGACTCCCGAACTACCCCCATGGTGCCTTTAGCGGTCCGGAATTCGATGAGATAAGAATTCACCCTGGAAAGCGGCTGCGACAATGCGTAGCCGTACTCGACTTGGGGAGGGGGGTGCTACTCGCCGGCGCGAGCGGAGGGCAGGAAGTACTCGGTTTCCGATGAAAAAGGGGTCGAAACTACTTGGTTTCGAAAGCTGCCTTATTAATTGGGGAACGTGTGCCGGGGGAGGTAAGTGCGTACTAAGCCGGACTAGCTCATGACCAGGACGACGCCAAGGGCGGCGATGACCATTGCCGGGCCATGGGCCGTTTCCGCAGGCTTTTCCGCGCGTCGCAGGCGCAACATCACTACCGTGAGCACCCCGCCCACCACAAATCCCAGTAGTCCCCCGAAGAGTACTTGCTGCCAACCCAAGTACCCCAAGTACATGCCAACGGGTGCTGCGAGCTTCACGTCGCCCATTCCGATGCTGCCAGGCGAAAAAAGTCCGAGAATCAGGTAGCCAAGGAAGAGGATTGCCCCTGCGGCGAGGGCCCGGAAGAGCTCGGGCCACCCGGGGGCGAGGACGGCGGGCAGCGCCAGGAGCAGCAAGCCGCCGCCAAGCAGTACGGCAATAAGGGCATTAGGCAGTAGATGCAGCGTGAAATCGATCCGCGAAAGCTGTACGCCAATTAGTGCCAGTAAAAGAAATGCCGGCAGTTCCAAAGAGATGCCGAACCGCCACGCGAGCAAGCCAAACAGCAGCGCGGTGACTGCCGCCGTCGTGATGCGGACCTTGGGGGAGGGGAGCCCGCCAAATAGCGGCAGCCGCCACGAGATGAGCCATTCTGCGGCCGGACTCAGCAGGAGGCCGGCCAGGGCGACGATGAGCGGAAAGGCGGGCCCGTCGGACATGTACTCTCCCTCAATCAGTGCGCGACCCCCGGGGGCGGATACCCCATTTTGACCCGGACGCCCCGTTGACGGTATTGTTTAGAGTCGTTGTGCGTGTCCTATCTCGATGACACATGCCTTACGGGGGATCCAGTTGCAGGATCGCTAACTCCTGAGGCATTTCGAGATCTTGGGATGACTGGTACATAGAGCCCTCACCTCTGCTCCGGTAGCGCATACATAGTAGGTACACGCCTTATTGCGTGTCGCCTAAAACATGAACGCCAGAACAAGAACGAGGCAAAACCGTGCGTACGTACACCCCGAAGCCCGGCGATATCAACCGCCAGTGGCACGTCATTGACGCCACCGACGTTGTCCTTGGTCGTCTTGCCAGCCAGACCGCAACACTGCTGCGCGGAAAGCACAAGCCGACCTTTGCGTCCCACATGGACATGGGCGACTTCGTCATCATCATCAACGCTGAAAAGGTTGCCCTCACCGGCGCCAAGCTGGAGCAGAAGCGCGCATACCGCCACTCCGGTTACCCGGGCGGCCTGACCTCCGTCAACTACGCCGAGCTGTTGGAATCCAACCCGGTTCGCGCTGTTGAGAAGGCCATCAAGGGCATGCTCCCCAAGAACTCCCTCGCCGCTCAGCAGCTGGGCAAGCTCAAGGTCTACGCAGGCCCCGAGCACCCCCACGCTGCACAGCAGCCGAAGACTTTCGAAATCACCCAGGTCGCCCAGTAGTCCTGGCCACCAACCAACTTTTCATTACAAGGAGAACCGTGGCTCAGAACGAAGAACTGACCGCCGAAGCCGTCGAGGCTGAGGAAACCCTCACCAGCTACACCTCGGAAAGCACGTCTGCTGAAGACGCGCCGAAGAAGGAGCGCCCGGCGCTGACCGTTGCAGGCGCAGCTGTTGGCCGCCGCAAGGAAGCCGTTGCGCGCGTTCGCGTTGTTCCGGGTTCCGGCAAGTGGACCATCAACGGCCGCACGCTGGACAACTACTTCCCGAACAAGCTGCACCAGCAGGATGTCAACGAGCCCTTCAAGATCCTTGATCTTGAAGGCGCCTACGACGTCATCGCCCGTATCCACGGCGGTGGCATCTCCGGCCAGGCCGGTGCACTGCGCCTCGGCGTTGCTCGCTCGCTGAACGAGATCGACGTCGACAACAACCGCGCCACCCTCAAGAAGGCCGGCTACCTCAGCCGTGACGCCCGCGTCATCGAGCGTAAGAAGGCCGGTCTCAAGAAGGCTCGCAAGGCTCAGCAGTACTCCAAGCGTTAATTCGCTTCACCCCGGATCGCTGGGGTATCGAAAGCCCGTTCCGCCGTTTCGGCGGGGCGGGCTTTCGTCGTTAACGCCGAGGGTTAACAGCGCCGGGAATGGCTCGCATGTGACGCTCCGACACGCCCCCTGGACGGCCGGTGTCCCGTCGTCGTCTAAACTTGAGCCGATGTCTAGATTATTTGGAACAGATGGCGTGCGCGGTCTCGCGAATGGATTGCTCACCGCAGAGCTGGCTATGCAGCTCGCCCAGGCCGCCGCCGTCGTACTCGGCCATGACCGCACAACCAACGGCAAGCGGCCGCGCGCCGTCGTCGCCAGGGACCCCCGGGCGAGTGGTGAGTTCCTTGCCGCCGCCGTGGAAGCGGGGCTTTCCAGCTCCGGCATCGACGTCTATGACGCCGGTGTTCTTCCCACGCCTGCGGCCGCCTACCTGGTGGCAGATCTCGACGCCGATTTCGGCGTTATGTTGTCGGCCTCGCACAACCCCGCTCCGGACAACGGCATCAAGTTCTTCGCCCGGGGCGGCCAGAAGCTCCCGGACCACGTCGAGGACGCCATCGAGGCGCAGCTTGGCAAAGAGCCGCAGCGCCCGATTGGAGCGGACGTTGGACGCATCCAGCGGTTCTCCGACGCTGAAGACCGCTACATCGTGCACCTGCTGGGCACGCTTCCCAAGCGCCTGGATGGCCTGAAGGTAGTCCTCGACTGCGCCCACGGCGCAGCGAGCGGTTGTTCACCCCAGGTATTCAAGGATGCCGGCGCGGACGTCGTCGTTATCGGCGCCGAACCGGACGGCCTGAACATCAACGAGGGCGTGGGCTCCACCCACTTGGGCCCGTTGAAGGAAGCTGTGCTTCAGCACGGCGCAGACCTTGGCGTGGCCCACGACGGCGACGCCGACCGCTGCCTTGCCGTGGACCACGAGGGCAACGAAGTGGATGGCGACCAGATCATGGCCATCCTGGCATTGGCTCTCAACGACGCCGGAAAGCTCAAGGACAGCGTCCTTGTTGCGACCGTCATGAGCAACCTCGGGCTCAAGATCGCCCTTAAGGGTGCCGGTATCACCATCCGCGAAACCGGAGTGGGTGACCGCTACGTGCTCGAAGAAATGCGCGACGGCGGCTACAACCTCGGCGGCGAACAGTCGGGCCACGTGATCTTCTCCGACTACGCAACCACAGGCGATGGCGTCCTGACCGGTTTGCAGCTCGCAGCCCAGGTAGCCCTGACCGGCCGCAGCCTCAAGGATCTTGCGACGGCGATGACTAAACTCCCGCAGCTGATGATCAACGTCAAGGGCGTGGACAAGGCCCGTGCCGGTACTGATGAAGGCGTTGCCGCTGCTGTGGCTGCAGCGGAACTCGAATTGGGCGAGACCGGCCGCGTGCTCCTCCGCCCCTCCGGTACCGAGGCATTGGTCCGCGTCATGGTGGAAGCCGCTGACATGGAGACGGCTGAGCGAATCTGCAGTGGTCTTGCTGCAGTGGTCAAGGAGCGTTTGGGCGCTTCCAGCGAGATGGCTGTCTAAGAAGTCTGAGAATGGCTTCGGCCCGCTCCCCTCTACAGGCGGGGAGCGGGCCGAAGCCGTTTAAGGGCTAAAGGTAGTCGGGTGCCGCTTCGAGCCCGAAGTACTCTTCCAGCGTCGCGATGCCGCGCGCCGACATATCGGTGGCAGCCTCCGCACCGATGTAGCGCAGGTGCCAGGACTCATAGAAATAGCCCGTGGTGTCATGGAACATCCACGGATAGCGGACCACGAAGCCAAACTTGTGCGCGTTGGCTTTCGCCCACACTGCTGCGGGCTGTTCGGCAAAGCATGGCTGGAAGCTGCATGCCCCTCCGCCGTCTCCGATGTCGAAGGACCAGCCCGTCTGGTGTTCGGAATGCCCCGGGCGGGCTGAGGCGCGGTCTGCTGCCGCTTGACCCGTGCTGGCCACGTACCCGCCATAAGTGGCCACTTGGGTGGAGTAGGAGCGGTAGCCCGAAGCCAACGTCATGATGACGCCCCCCGCCGCAGCGGCCGCGAAGAGCTTTTCTGCGGCAGCCGCCGTCGTGCTGTTCAGCAACGCAGCTTCGCCGCTGACCGCGAGGCGGATGTTTGGCTGGACCAAATCTGCCGGGACGAAGTCCTGGGGGTTGAGGGGGCGGTGTTTGTTGACAATGACCCAGGGGCTGGTGGGGTCCGTCAGCGAATGCTGCGGAGCGACGGCGCTGGAGGGGGCAGAACTGGATGGCACGGCACTGGGTGATGGCGTAACAGCGTCCGGGGGTACCGTCGCCGGAGCCGTAGTAGAGGCGCTGGAAGCGATCCCAGAGGGCACAGCCGGGGTTGAAGCAGCCCCGCTTGCGGCATTGGCGGCGACGGGGGAGGGGACAGCGTTCTCGGGCGTGCACGCAGCCAGGGCGGCCATTCCCGCGCCGGCCGTCAGCATGGCCGCGAAGGTACGTCGGCTGGGCAGCGGCGTCGGATCGGCCACGCTAGACCTTCCTCAGCAGCATGCGGCGGATGGAGTGGTCGGCGTCCTTGGTGAGCACCAGTTGCGCCCGGCCGCGGGTAGGCAGCACGTTTTCCTCGAGGTTGGGTTCGTTGATGCGCTTCCAAATGCCGCGGGCGGTCGATTCGGCGTCGTCATCGGACAGCGTGGCATAACGGTGGAAGTAGGACTCCGGCTGCGCGAAGGCTGTGGTCCGCAGCTTCCGGAAGCGGTCCACGTACCACTCCTCGATGTAGGAGGTCTTGGCGTCCACATAAATGGAGAAGTCGAAGAAGTCGCTGACAGCCAGTCCTTGCTTGCCGTCCATGCGGGGGCGGGCGGGGGCGAGGACGTTCAGGCCCTCCACGATCAGGACATCGGGACGCCGAACCACCACTTCCTTGCCCGGAACAATGTCGTACGTTACGTGGGAATACCAAGGTGCCCGAACCTCTTCGGCGCCACCTTTGACTTCCGAGACGAAGCGAAGGAGCCCGCGGCGGTCATATGACTCGGGAAATCCCTTGCGTTCGAGCAGGTGCCGGCGTTTGAGCTCGGCCAAAGGGTAGAGGAAGCCATCCGTGGTGATGAGTTCCACGTTGGGGGTCCCGGGCCAGCGTCGGAGCATTTCCCGGAGCACGCGGGCGATGGTGGATTTGCCGACAGCGACGGAGCCTGCGACGCCGATGACGAACGGCGTGCGTTGGGTTTGTTCGCCCAGGAAGGTGGTTGTTGCCGCGTGGAGCTGGTGCGATGCCTGGACATACAGGTGCAGGAGCCGTGAAAGCGGAAGGTAGACCTCCCGGACTTCCTTCATGTCCAGGGGATCGCCGAGGCCGCGGAGACGGAAGATGTCCTCTTCGTTGAGGGGCTGCTCCATCTGCGCTGCAAGCCTGGACCACGTTTGGCGGTCCAGCTCTACAAACGGGGAAGCGCCGTCGCCATTAGCTTCGGTGCGTTGCAAAGTCACGCTCATGATTCTGCCCTCCACGCGGCGGATCAGGAAATGCGCGACGACGGGAGGGTGAATTGTGAGGGTTGGACATCATACTGGCAAGAGGAGGAGCTGGGATGTCCCACGTCAGTTGTTTGCGCTAGCCGTTAGGCTTGTACCCATGTGTGGAATCGTAGGCTATGTTGGCAATTCGTCTCGCAAGGCAGCTGGTCACAGCGCCCTTGACGTCGTCGTGGAAGGGCTGCGCCGTCTTGAGTACCGCGGCTATGACTCCGCAGGCGTCGCAGTGGTGGCTGACGGGGCAATCTCGTCCCGTAAAAAGTCCGGCAAGCTGAGCAACCTGATCAGTGAACTGGAAGCAAACCCAGTCCCTGAATCCCTGACCGGCATCGGCCATACCCGTTGGGCTACCCACGGCGGCCCCACCGACCGCAACGCGCACCCGCACCTCTCCGACGGCGGCCGCCTTGCACTTATTCACAACGGCATCATCGAAAACTTCGCCGAACTCAAGCAGGAACTGCTCGCCAAGGGCGTTACCTTCGAGTCCGAAACCGACACCGAAGTTGCAGCCGCCCTGGTTGGCGACATCTTCCGCACCGAGCTCAATGGCGACGGCGGCAACCTCACCGAGGCAATGCGCCTGGCTTGCCAGCGACTCGAGGGCGCTTTCACCCTTCTTGCAGTGCACGCAGACCAGCCCGACGTCGTCGTTGCTGCCCGCCGTAACTCTCCGCTGGTAGTGGGCCTGGGCGATGGCGAAAACTTCCTCGGCTCCGACGTCTCCGGCTTCATTGACTACACCCGTCGTGCCGTGGAACTGGGCCAGGACCAGATCGTCACCATCACCGCGGACTCCGTGGAAATCACCGACTTCTTCGGCGCTCCTGCCGAAGGCAAGGAATACCACGTCGACTGGGACCCGGCATCTGCCGAAAAGGGTGGCTTCAACTCCTTCATGGAGAAGGAAATCCACGACCAGCCGGACGCCGTTGCGCAGACCCTCCTGGGCCGCTCGGATCTTGACGGCAAGCTGACCCTGGACGAGCTCCGTATCGACCCGGAGCTCCTCAAGCAGGTAGACAAGATCATCGTGCTGGCTTGCGGTACCGCGGCCTACGCCGGCCTGGTTGCCAAGTACGCCATCGAGAACTGGTGCCGTATCCCCACTGAGGTGGAACTCGCGCACGAGTTCCGCTACCGCGATCCGATCGTCGACTCCAACACGCTGGTGGTTTCCATCAGCCAGTCCGGCGAGACCATGGATACGCTGATGGCCGTCCGTTACGCCCGCGAACAGGGCGCCAAGACGATCTCCATCTGCAACACCAATGGTTCGACCATCCCGCGTGAATCCGACGCCGTGCTCTACACGCACGCCGGCCCGGAAATCGCAGTTGCTTCAACCAAGGCGTTCCTGGCGCAGATCACCGCTGCCTACCTCCTGGGCCTGTACCTGGCGCAGCTGCGCGGCAACATCTTCTCCGGCCAGATCAAGGACGTCCTCGCGGACCTCAACAAGATCCCGGCCAAGATCCAGCACATCCTGGACAACGCAGGACCCCTGCGTGAGCTCGCCCGCAGCATGAAGGACGAGAAGTCCGTGCTGTTCCTGGGCCGCCACGTTGGCTACCCGGTTGCCCTCGAAGGCGCCTTGAAGCTCAAGGAAATCGCGTACATCCACGCTGAAGGCTTCGCCGCCGGTGAGCTCAAGCACGGTCCGATCGCCTTGATCGACGACGGCCAGCCGGTCTTCGTCGTGGTGCCGTCCCCGCGTGGCCGCGACTCCCTGCACTCCAAGGTGGTCAGCAACATCCAGGAAGTGCGTGCACGTGGTGCCCGTACCTTGGTGATCGCTGAAGAAGGCGACGAGTCGGTCAAGGACTACGCAGAGCACGTGTTCTACGTTCCCGAGACGCCCACGCTGCTGATGCCGCTGCTCACCACCGTTCCGCTGCAGATCTTCGCTGCTGAACTGGCCGGCGCCAAGGGCTACGACGTAGACCAGCCGCGTAACCTCGCCAAGAGCGTGACCGTAGAATAACGCCATGATTGTTGGCATTGGCGTAGACGTCGTAGACATCGAGCGGTTCGGCCGGCAGTTGGAACGGACGCCCGGACTCCGGGACCGCCTGTTTGTTCCTGCCGAACGGGAGCTCAACACCCGGTCCTTGGCCGCCCGATTCGCAGCCAAGGAAGCCGTGGCCAAGGTTTTGGGCGCTCCAGCGGGCATGAACTGGCAGGACTGCTGGATCGGCCTCGACCAGAATGGCCCTACGGTCCAGGTCAAAGGAACCGTGCTTGCCGTGGCCGAGGCCAAGGGCGTCAAGCGCTGGCACCTGTCCATAAGCCACGACGGCGGCATCGCTACGGCGACTGTCCTCGCCGAGGGCTGAACGGACCCTCAACAGCAATGATCAGCGCCTTCACCGGACAACAGATCAGGGATGCGGAACAACCGCTCCTGGACTCCGGTGAGGGCGCTGTTCTTATGCAACGGGCTGCTTATGGCCTTGCCCAAGCCGTGGTTCGCGAGGTCAAGCGCCGGCGCAGGCTCACCGGTGCCGGCGTCACGGTCCTTGTGGGCAAAGGCAATAACGGTGGGGATGGCCTCTTTGCCGCGGCCTTTCTTGCGGGCCGGGGAATGCGCGCGACGGCGGTACTCGCCGCTGCCGAGGTCCATCCTGAGGCGCTGGCTGCTTTTGTTTCGTCCGGTGGTCGGGCACTGCGCTTGGAACCCGGGAACGCTGAAGAGCTCGCCGTCCTATGCGCCGGCGACGACGTGATCATTGATGCGTTGCTGGGCACAGGGGGCCGTGGGGGCTTACGCGGCGCCTCTGCGGAACTGGTTGCGTCCCTGCAGGAACTGCGTCCGCGGTTGGTAGTGGCGTGCGATGTCCCCAGCGGGCTCGATGCCAACACCGGAGAAGTGCACTGGCCGGTGCTGGACGCCGACGTCACGGTGACTTTCGGTGGCATCAAGGCCGGGCTGATGACGGATCCGGGCGAAGGATGTTGCGGACGTATCGAACTCGTACGAATCGGTATTGAGGAGTCGCTGCCACCCGAAGACGCTGAGTTGCGCCGCCTCACTTCCTCGGAGTTGGGCGCGCTGCTGCCCATGCCTGGCCGGCGTGCCCACAAGTATTCCCGCGGTGTCCTTGGCGTTGTGGCAGGTTCTGTGCGTTTCGCCGGTGCCGCTGTCCTGGGAGTCCATGCAGCGGCCCTTGCTGGCGCGGGGATGGTGCGGTACCTCGGCCCCCAAACCGTCGCGCAGCTAGTGCTGGCCCAAACCCCGGAAGCGTTGTGGGAATCCGCTGAGGCTGGCCGCGTCCAAGCGTGGTTGCTGGGCTCCGGTGTTGACGGCGAGGAACAATTGGAACGCGCCAAGGACACCGCTGCGGCGGCTTTCGCGGCTGATTTGCCTGTGGTGGTAGATGCCGGCGCACTGAGCCTTCTGCCGGAACGCTGCCCGCCCCACTGGATCCTGACCCCACATGCAGGCGAACTCGCCACCTTGCTGGCATCCCTTCCTTCCACGGGCGAGGTGGCCGTGACGCGGGACGACGTCGAATCCCGGCCGTTGCACTTCGTACGGCAGGCCGCTGAACAGACCGGCGCAACCGTGCTCCTGAAGGGCGCAACCACCCTGGTGGCCTCGCCGTCGGGCGTTGTTTTCAGCCAGTCCGAGGGCACCGCGTGGATGGCGACTGCAGGCAGCGGCGATGTTCTGGGCGGCGTGGTGGGCGCCTTGCTGGCGCAGTGTGCAGAATCGATCACGGACGACGACGGCGCGTACGCCCGCTTGGGCTTGGACGTTGCCGACCGCTGGGCTGCCTTGGCTGCCGTTGCCGCGAGCGTCCACGGCCGGGCAGGATCGGCAGCGTCCGCAGAATTGGATGGCGGCCCCATTACAGCGTCGGCGATCATGGCCGCGGTACCGCGCGTCATTGGTTCGCTCAACGCGGAATGCGACCGTACAAGACCGTAAGGTTACTGTCCGTGTCATGGGTCATGAGTAGGCTTGCAGCAGTTGTTCGCATCATCAAGAGGAGAACGCATGGAAGTCTGGCCTGGATCGGCTTATCCGCTGGGTGCCACCTTTGACGGCACCGGCACCAACTTTGCGCTGTTTAGCGAGAAGGCCGAGAAAGTGGAACTGTGCCTCTTCGACGACGACGGCGGGGAAGTCCGCGTTGACGTCACCGAGGTGGATGGTTACGTGTGGCATTGCTACCTCCCGCAAGCCCAGCCGGGGCAGAAGTACGGCTACAGGGTCCATGGCCCCTACGACCCCGATGCGGGTCAGCGCTTCAACCCCAACAAGCTGCTGCTGGATCCTTACGCCAAGGCCATCCACCGGCAGATTGACTGGGACCCGTCCCTGTTCTCGTACAACATGGGCGATCCTGAATCCCGGAATGATGAGGATTCAGCGCCGCACATGATGCTGGGCGTAGTCATCAACCCGTTCTTCGACTGGGACGGCGACAAGCTCCTGCGGATTCCGTACCACAAATCGGTTATCTACGAGGCCCACGTCAAGGGACTGACCCAGATGCATCCTGAGGTTCCCGAGGAGCAGCGCGGCACATATGCCGGAGTCGCGCATCCTGCGGTGATTTCCCACCTGCAGAAGCTTGGCATTACTGCCATTGAGCTGATGCCGGTCCACCAATTCGTCAACGACGGCATCCTGCAGGACAAGGGCCTGAATAACTACTGGGGTTACAACACCATTGGTTTCTTTGCGCCCCACAACAGTTACAGCTCCAAGGGCGATACCGGCCAGCAGGTCCAGGACTTCAAGGCCATGGTGCGCGCGCTGCACACCGCGGGCATCGAAGTCATCCTGGACGTGGTGTACAACCACACGGCAGAGGGCAACCACCTGGGACCCACGTTGTCCTTCAAGGGCATCGACAACTCTGCGTACTACCGCCTGGTGGAAGACGACCAGAAGTACTACATGGACTACACCGGCACGGGAAACTCGCTGAATGTCCGGAGCCCGCACTCCCTTCAACTGCTCATGGACTCCCTGCGCTACTGGGTGACCGAGATGCACGTGGATGGTTTCCGCTTTGACCTCGCTTCCACGCTGGCCCGCGAGTTCTACGACGTCGACAAACTCTCCACCTTCTTCGAACTCATCCAGCAGGATCCGGTGGTTTCCCAGGTGAAGCTCATAGCCGAGCCGTGGGACGTTGGTCCCGGCGGCTACCAGGTGGGGAACTTCCCGCCGCAGTGGACTGAATGGAACGGCCAGTACCGCGATACTGTCCGCGACTTCTGGCGCGGGGAACCGTCCACCTTGGGTGAATTCGCGTCACGGTTGACCGGCTCCGCAGATCTTTATGAGCACTCGGGCCGCCGACCGGTGGCATCGATCAACTTCGTCACTGCCCATGATGGCTTCACCCTGGCTGACCTCGTTTCCTACAACGAGAAACATAATGAGGCCAACGGCGAAGACAACAACGACGGCGAATCCCACAACCGCTCTTGGAACTGCGGCACCGAAGGACCCACCGAGGACCCCACAGTCCTGGGCCTGAGGGCGCGCCAACAGCGCAACTTCATCGCCACGCTTTTCCTCTCGCAAGGCGTCCCCATGCTGCTCCACGGCGACGAGCTCGGCAGGACACAGCGCGGCAACAACAACGGCTACTGCCAGGACTCTGAACTGACGTGGATCAACTGGGAGAACGTGGACCAGCCGCTCATCGAGTTCACCGCTGCCGTGTGCGCCCTGCGTGCCAAGCACCCCAGCTTGCGCCGCAGCCGGTTCTTTGACGGACGTCCGGTGTTGCGTGGTGAAGGGGAACGCCTCCCGGACATCGTTTGGTTGGACGCTGACGCGAGCACCATGAGTCCTTCCGACTGGGATGAGGCGTTGGGCCGTTCGGTGGGCGTGTTCCTCAACGGCGACGGTATCCACGGCCGGGATAACCAGGGCCGGCGCATTACCGACGTCAACTTCCTCCTCTACTTCAACGCGGATCAGGACGAGGTAGGCTTCCGGATTCCTTCGGACGAGTACGCACCCGCATGGGATGTCATGATCGACACCGCCGGAGAAGGAGCCGAGGCAGGTGTCGTCAAGCCGGACCAGATCCTCATGGTCGGCGCCAAGTCCCTGGTAGTGCTGCGTGCGCACAGCACACCCGAAGTGGAGCCCGACCACTCTGTGGCAGCGTCGCTGGCTGCGCTGACCCAGACGAGCACTCCGGAAACGGCGTCCATCACGGCTCCTGCTGTGACGTCGCTGCCCTTCGACTACAAGGGAGACGCCCCTGCCGACGAGGAGTCCGGAACAACGAAGAAAGCGGACTCATGAGGACTCCCGTCTCGACGTACCGGCTCCAGATCCGGCCAAGCTTCACGCTCCAGGACGCTGCCGAGGTCACTGGCTACCTTCGGTCCCTTGGAGCTGACTGGGTCTATGTCTCGCCGATCCTTACGGCGGAGGAGGGCTCGGACCATGGCTACGACGTCACCGATCCCTCCACCGTGGATCCCGCACGCGGCGGTCCGGAGGGGCTCGCTGCCCTGTCCCAGGCCGCCCGTGAGCAGGGTCTGGGCATTCTTGCCGACATAGTGCCCAACCACATGGGCGTTGCCTCTCCCGGGCAGAACGCCTGGTGGTGGGACTTGTTGAAGGAGGGGCGCGCGTCCAAGTACGCCGAGGCCTTTGACGTCGACTGGGACTTCGGGGGCGGGAAAATCCGCATCCCCATCCTGGGCAGCGACGACGACCTTGACCAGCTCACAATCGTGGACGGTGAGCTGCACTATTATGATCACCGGCTCCCGCTGGCCGAGGGCACTTACAGCGACGGGGAGAGCCCACGGGATGTCCATGCGCGGCAGCACTACGAGTTGGTGGGTTGGCGCCGGGCCGATGCGGAACTGAACTACCGCCGGTTCTTCGCAGTGAACACCTTGGCCGGCGTACGCGTGGAGATCCCCTGGGTCTTTGACGAGTCCCATGAAGAGATCGTCCGCTGGTTCCGTGAGGGGCTGGTGGACGGCCTCAGGATCGACCACCCGGACGGCCTGGCGGATCCTGAGGGTTACCTCACCAGGCTCCGCGAGGCAACGGGTGGGGCCTACCTTCTTGTCGAGAAGATCCTGGAACCGGGGGAGGCGCTGCCGGATACCTTCGACTGTGAAGGCACCACCGGCTATGACGCACTCGCTGACGTGGACCGCCTGTTTGTGGACCCGGCTGCGGAGGAATACCTCGACTCCTTGGATGCCAGATTGCGGGATGCGGAGGCTCCGGCGGACTACGAAGCCATGATCCATGGGACCAAGCGCCGTATTGCGGACGGCATCCTGCGCTCGGAAATCCTTCGGCTCGCGCGTCTTGTGCCGGAGGCCGCCCAATTGTCTCCGGAGATGGCAGCTGACGCCATCGCGGAAGTCATCTGCTGCTTCCCCATCTACCGAACGTATCTCCCGTATGGGCAGGAGATCCTTCTGGAGTCCATCAACCGTGCGGCGGAGAGCCGCGAAGACCTGAAGGCGGTGCTGGAAGACCTGACGCCGTACCTCTTGGACACTGAGGGCGAGCTCGCCCGGCGTTTCCAGCAGACGTCCGGTATGGTGATGGCCAAGGGCGTGGAGGACACGGCGTTCTTCCGCTACACACGGCTGGGGACACTCACCGAGGTGGGTGCAGACCCCACCGAGTTTGCTTTGTCCACCCAGGACTTCCACGAACGCATGGCGCGTCGCCAAGCTGAACTGCCGCTGTCCATGACTACCTTGAGCACGCACGATACCAAGCGCAGCGAGGACGCCCGGGCACGGATCTCCGTCATTTCCGAGGCTGTCCCGGAATGGGAATTGTTCCTCGGGACGGTCCAGGAGCTGGCCCCTATCCCGGATGGACCCTTGGCTGCACTCGTGTGGCAGTCGATCGTTGGCGCGTGGCCGGCTGATCGTAGCCGGCTCCAGTCGTACGCGTTGAAAGCGGCCCGTGAGGCCGGCAATTCCACCAACTGGACCGACCCCAACCAGGAGTTCGAACGCCACCTGGCTGCCGCCGTCGACGCCGCGTTTGATGCGCCGGAAGTTGCCGCAGCCATCGCGAACTTCGTAGCTGAGCTCGAACCGTACGGCACCTCCAACTCGCTGTCCGCCAAGCTCATTCAGCTGACCATGCCCGGTGTCCCGGATGTTTACCAAGGCACTGAATTCAGGGATGGTTCGCTGACCGATCCTGACAACCGGCGCCCCGTGGATTTCCAGGCCCGCATCGCAGCATTGGCAGATGTGGACAAGGGGGCGAAGCCCGCTTACACCGAGGAAGCCGCCAAGCTCCTTGTTGTCTCCCGGGCCTTGAGGCTACGCCGCGACCGCCCCGAATTGTTTGGGGGCTACCGCGCCGTGGATGTTCATGGCGAAGCGGCGGCCCACGTGGTTGCCTTCGACCGGGGATCGGATGCCCCGGGTGCTGTGGCCGTTGGCACTCGCCTGCCCAAACGCCTGGCAGCCGATGGCGGCTGGCGCGGTACGGCCATCGAACTGGCAACGAACGTCCGGGACGAACTCACCGGAGCTACGTACAGTGCCGGTGCCGTCCCGGTGGCCACTCTCCTGGGGCAGTACCCGGTGGCCCTTTTGGTGCCCACCGACTGATTTCGAACCACCCTCACCGTCACTGCAACGCACGCTTGAATATGTACAGGGGAGCATGATGCTGGAGCACGCCGCTGGAAAGAACCGTTACGACGTCTGGGCGCCGAATGCTGATTCGGTCCGGCTGCTTGCCGGCGGGCATGAGTACGCCATGGAACATCATCACGACGGCGCCGCCACTGGGTGGTGGCGGGCGCCGGCTGATGCGGTGGCCCAGTCAGGTGACAATGTGCCGTACGGGTACGTCGTGGACGGCGAGGGACCGTTCCCGGATCCGCGTTCGCGGAGGCAGCCTGAGGGTGTGCACGGGTTGTCCGTCACCTTTGATCCCTCCGCCCATGAATGGCAGGACTCCGGTTGGCAAGGGCGGACCCTCCAGGGTTCGGTCATCTACGAGCTCCACCTCGGTACGTTCACCCCGGAGGGGACCTTGGATGCTGCCGCGGAGAAACTGGACTACCTGGTGGACCTTGGCGTGGATTTCATCGAGTTGCTGCCGGTCAACGGTTTCAACGGTGTGCACAACTGGGGCTACGACGGCGTCCTTTGGTATGCAGTCCACGAGCCCTACGGTGGACCGGCGGCCTACCAGCGGTTTGTCGATGCTGCCCATGCTGCCGGCTTGGGTGTCATCCAGGATGTCGTTTACAACCACCTTGGGCCAAGTGGAAACTATCTTCCCAAGTTCGGGCCGTACCTGAAATCGGGGGAAGGGAATACCTGGGGGGACTCCGTAAACCTGGATGGCCCGGGCTCGGACGACGTTCGGCGCTACATCCTGGAAAACGCGGCGATGTGGCTCCGGGACTACCACGTGGACGGACTCCGCCTCGATGCCGTCCATGCCCTGCGCGACGAACGGGCAGTGCACATCCTGGAAGACTTTGGAGCCTTGGGCGATCAGATCGAGGCCGAGACAGGAATTCCCAAGACCCTGATCGCGGAGTCGGATCTGAACAATCCGCGGCTTATCTATCCCCGCAAGGACAACGGCTACGGACTCGAAGGCCAGTGGAGTGACGACTTCCACCACGCCGTGCACGTCAACCTCAGCGGGGAAACCACCGGCTACTACGCGGACTTCGATTCGTTGGCCGTCCTGGCGAAGGTTCTGGAACACGGATTCCTCCACGACGGAAGCTACTCCAGCTTCCGCGGCCGGCACCACGGCAGGCCCATTCGGCGGGATCTGGCCCACCCGTCGGCGCTGGTGGTCTGCCTTCAGAACCACGACCAAATCGGCAACCGCGCCATCGGAGATCGACTCACCGCCTCGCTGGGCTACGGGAAGTTGGCAGTTGGCGCCGTGCTGACTATGACATCCCCCTTCACGCCCATGCTGTTCATGGGTGAGGAGTTCGGTGCGTCCACGCCGTGGCAGTTCTTCACCTCCCACCCGGAGCCCGAGCTCGGCAAAGCTACGGCCGAGGGAAGGATCAAGGAATTCGAACGCATGGGATGGGATCCTGCGGTTGTTCCTGATCCCCAGGACCCGCAAACCTTCCTGCGGTCCAAACTCACGTGGGAAGAAGCCAGCGAAGGGGACCATGCGCGCCTGCTTCAGCTGTACAAGGATTTAGCACAGCTGCGCCGGAACACTCCGGAGTTGGTGGAGGGCGGCTTCGGCAGCACGGTGGTGGAGTATGACGACGACGAACAATGGCTGCAGATGTCCCGCGGCACCGTCCGTGTGGTGTGCAACTTTGGCGACGAAGCACTCGGAACACCCCTGAGCGGCTCCATCCTGCTGGCCACTGACCGTGAAGCAGCCCTGGACGAAGGAACTCTGACGCTTCCCGGGGCCAGCGCCGCCGTCGTTCGTCTCCACTAAACCCGACCCACGCCGAGGGTGACGGCGCCCACATGGCGGACAGCGCCGTCGCCCCGGTTTGTGCAGTGGCAGGATGGTACGTATGACTTATTCGGCTGCGGAAAACCGCTACGAAACCATGCCCTACCGCCGCGTCGGACGCAGCGGACTCAAGCTGCCGGCCATCTCGCTGGGCCTCTGGCACAACTTTGGCGATGACAAGCGGTTCGATGAACAGCGTGCCATCCTGCGCCGGGCGTTTGACCTGGGCGTTACCCACTTCGATCTCGCCAACAACTACGGCCCGCCGGACGGATCAGCCGAAACGAACTTCGGCCGCCACCTGAAGGACGACTTCAAGCCGTACCGTGACGAACTGGTGATCTCCACAAAAGCCGGCTACTACATGTGGCCCGGCCCGTACGGCGAGTGGGGATCCCGGAAGAACCTGATCTCCAGCCTCGACCAGTCCTTGGAGCGCATGGGCCTGGACTATGTGGACATTTTCTACAGCCACCGCCCGGACCCGGAGACGCCGCTTGAAGAGACCATGGGCGCGCTGGACTACGCCGTCCGCTCCGGCAAGGCCCTGTATGCCGGCATCTCCTCCTACACGCCGGAACAGACACTGGAGGCTGCCCGGATCCTGAAAGAACTCGGCACCCCACTGCTCATCCACCAACCCAGTTACTCGATGCTGAACCGGTGGACCGAGGACGGCTCGCCCAACCTGTACGAGGCACTGGACCAGGTGGGCGCCGGTTCGATCGCCTTCTCCCCGCTCGCCCAAGGCATGCTCACCAACCGCTACCTCAACGGGGTGCCGGCGGACTCCCGTGCTGCCAAGGAGCGGTTCCTGTCGGAATCCCAGCTGACCGAGGACAAGCTGGACCGTGTGCGGGGACTGAACGCGATCGCGGAGGGCCGGGGCCAGACCCTGGCCCAGATGGCCATTGCCTGGATCCTGCGCGACCAACCGAAGGGCTCGCCGGTGACGTCCGCACTGGTCGGTGCGTCCAGCGTGGCCCAGCTGGAGGACACCCTCAGCGCGATCAACAACCTGGCGTTTACAACCGATGAGCTCACTGCCATTGACGAGTTCGCAGTGGAATCTGACATCAACCGGTGGGCGCAGAAGTAGCCTCCGGAGTTACGGGATAAAACAGCAGGGGCCTGCCGGGAACAAAGCAGGCCCCTGCTGTGTTGGTTACAATGCAAGAGTGCGCCGAATGGCGCCGTGCCAATCAGTCGTGCCCTGGACTCAGTCAGGGCTGCGCCTGGCGCATGAGGTTATTTTCTCAAAAGGAGTTCCGTGTCTTCACATCCGATTCGTGTTGCCATTGTCGGTGTAGGTAACTGCGCCGCATCGCTGGTCCAAGGTGTTCAGTACTATCGCGACGCTGACCCCAAGGCCACGATCCCGGGTCTGATGCACGTGGAGTTCGGCCAGTACCACGTCAACGACGTACAGTTCGTTGCTGCCTTCGACGTTGACGGCAAGAAGGTTGGCCTGGACCTGGCAGATGCCATCGGCGCCAGCGAAAACAACACCATCAAGATCGCCGACGTTCCCGCAACGGGCGTTACAGTCCAGCGTGGCCACACGCTGGATGGCCTTGGCAAGTACTACCGCGAGACCATCGTTGAGGCACCGGAAGAAGCTGTCGACATCGTCGCAGCGCTCCGCGAAGCCAAGGCCGATGTCATGGTCTGCTACCTGCCTGTCGGTTCGGACAAGGCTGCCAAGTTCTACGCGCAGTGCGCCATTGATGCCGGCGTGGCTTTCGTCAACGCCCTGCCTGTCTTCATTGCCGGTACCAAGGAATGGGCTGACAAGTTCACCGAAGCCGGTGTCCCGATCGTGGGCGACGACATCAAGAGCCAGATCGGTGCCACCATCACGCACCGTGTCATGGCCAAGCTGTTCGAAGACCGCGGTGTCACGCTTGACCGCACGTACCAGCTTAATGTTGGCGGCAACATGGACTTCAAGAACATGCTTGAGCGCGACCGGCTTGAGTCCAAGAAGATCTCCAAGACCCAGGCCGTCACCTCCAACGTCGAGGCTGAACTGCACGCCGACGACGTCCACATCGGCCCGTCGGACTACGTTGCCTGGCTCGATGACCGTAAGTGGGCTTTCGTCCGCCTTGAAGGCCGCAACTTCGGTGACGCCCCGGTGTCACTTGAGTACAAGCTCGAGGTGTGGGACTCCCCGAACTCCGCCGGCGTCATCATCGACGCCATCCGCGCCGCCAAGATCGGCCTGGACCGCGGTATCGGCGGCCCGCTGCTCTCCGCTTCCAGCTACTTCATGAAGTCGCCGCCGGAGCAGTTCAACGACGACCTCGCCCGCGACAAGGTTGAGGCCTTCATCCGCGGTGACATCGAGCGCTAAACCCCTGTTACATCAAACGCCCCCGTATCCGATACGGGGGCGTTTGTCGTTTCCCGACGCTCCCTCACGTCCTCTCGCCTGTCGGCGCATCCTCTCTCACTTTCTTCAAGAGAGTGAGAGAGGAACGGGTGGAATGGCTTGAAAGGTGAGAGAGCGTCAGAAGAGTCCGGTGGGCTGTCCTTCAGCGTCCACGTCCATGCGCATCGCCGCCGGTTCCTTTGGCAGGCCTGGCATCGTCATGACGGCCCCGGTCAACGCGACAATGAACCCTGCCCCGGTCTTGGGGATCAGTTCGCGGACATGGACCCTGAATCCCTTGGGTGCGCCGAGCCTGGAGGCATCGTCCGTAAACGAATACTGTGTCTTGGCCATGCAGACGGGGAGACTGGACCACCCGTTCTTGTCGATCTCGGCGAGGCGTTTCAAGGCCGGAACCGAGAATTCGACGCCCTCGGCACCGTAGATCTCCTGCACAATCGTTCGGATCTTGTCCTCGATGCTGAGTTCCAGGGGGTAGAGGTGATGGAAGGTGGACGGTGAGTCCAGGGCCGCTGCGACCTTGGAGGCCAACTCGTCACCGCCGTCGCCCCCACCTCCGTGGCCCCAAACATCAGCGACGGCGGCCTCCACGCCTTCCGCGGCGCACCAAGCCAGGAGCCACTGAAGTTCCTCGGGGGTGTCGGTGCCGAACTTATTGATGGCGACAACAGGGGTGATGCCGAACTTGGCGACGTTCCCGACGTGCCTCTTCAGGTTCTCCACCCCCGCGGCCACGGCCTCGACGTTGGGTTGGCTGAGTTGGTCCTTGGGAACCCCGCCCTGCATCTTGAGGGCACGGATGGTTGCTACGACCACGACGGCGGATGGCGTCACCTCGGCGATGCGCGCCTTGATGTCCATATACTTTTCGGCACCGAGGTCGGCTCCGAACCCGGCCTCGGTGACCACGATGTCGGCCAGTTGCATTGCGGTGGTGGTGGCGATCAAGGAATTGCAGCCGTGGGCAATATTGGCGAACGGTCCACCATGCACCAACGCCGGCGTTCCGGCGATGGTCTGGACGAGGTTGGGTTTGATGGCGTCCTTCAAGAGCATGGTCAGGGCACCCTCGACACCAAGGTCAGCCACAGTGACCGGCACACGGTCATAGGTGTACCCGAAAGTGATCCGTCCAAGACGTGCCCGAAGGTCGTAGAGGTCCGTGGCGAGACAGAAGACTGCCATGATCTCGGAAGCGACCGTGATGTCGAAGCCGTCCTGCCGGGGTACTCCCTGCATGGGCCCACCGAGCCCGATGACGACTTCGCGCAGTGAGCGGTCGTTCATGTCCAGCACGCGTTTGAAGGTCATGCGGCGAGGATCGATTCCAAGTTCGTTTCCTTGGAAGATGTGGTTGTCCACCAGCGCCATGAGCGCGTTGTTCGCAGATGTGATGGCGTGGAAGTCGCCGGTGAAATGCAGGTTGATGTCGTCCATGGGCAACACCTGGGAGTAGCCGCCACCCGTGGCGCCGCCCTTCATTCCCAGGATGGGACCCAGGGAGGGCTCGCGCAGAGCGATCATCACCTTGTGTCCTGCACGGGCCAGGGAGTCCGCAAGTCCCACTGTGGTGGTGGATTTGCCTTCACCGGCAGGAGTGGGCGACATGGCCGATACGAGCACCACCTTGCCGTTCGGTTTCCCGGCCGGGAGGACCAGTTTGGCCGGATTGATTTTGGCCTTGTATGGCCCGTACAGCTCCAGGGCATCCACGTTGATGCCCGAGCGTTCGGCGATGTCCTCGATGGGCAGCATGGTGGCGTTGTGGGCAATTTCAAGATCAGTCATGACCTTTTCAGACATCGTTGTCCTTCGGCTGAGTGTCCCTGCAGCGTGGATGGTGCTGCAGGCTTTCATACGCTGTGCGCGACAATCTACCAGCCCAGGAGCGGGATCCGGGCGAAGACTCAGCGCCGCGGGACCAGCAAGCCTCCTACAGCTTCGCGGTAGCTCTCCAAAGTGATGGCTGCCGTCCGTTGCCATCCGAAGGACTCGGCGTGGGTGGCGGCCAGCCGGCCCATGTCTTCCCGCGTCTGGGCATCGTCATACAGGTCTTCGAGGGCGTCTGCCCAGTCGGAGGGGTCGTGACCGTCCACCAGCATTCCGGTCCTTCCGTCCGAGATGGCGCGGGACAGGCCGCCTACATTTGTAGCCACCACGGGTGTGCCGCACGCCTGTGCTTCCAAGGCGACCAAACCGAAGGATTCGCTGAACGAGGGCATCACCACGACGTCTGCCGAACGGAACCAACTGGCCAGTTCAGGAGCCACCACCGGCGGGCGGTGCGTGACGACGTCGGCAAGCCCGGCGTCTTCGATGATGTGCTGGAGGTTGAAGTCCTTGGCCCCGCTGAGTGATCCCAGGATGGTCATCTCAAGATCGATGTCCGGCCGGCGCTTGCGCAGGATACCGGCCGCCTTGACGAACACCTGGGGGCCCTTGAGTCGTTGGATGCGACCGGCGAAGAGGATATGGAAACTGTCCGGCCTGACATCCCGCAAGGAACGCGATTTCCGCCGGAAGGACGGCGTGAATACTTTGAGGTCCACCCCGGGCGGCGCGACATCGATCCTGTCAAGGTCGGCACCGTAGTGCGAAACCAGTTCTTCAGCTTCGGCGGGAGTGTTGGCCACCAGCCGGGCAGCACCATCGACGATCCGTTGTTCGCCTTCTTCGCGGCGGCGCGGCTCAGGACGCTCCCCGGATTCGAGGACGAGGTTCTTGACCTTGGCCATGGTGTGCATGGTGTGCACCAGTGGAACACCCCACAGCTCGGACAACTCAAGCCCGGCCACCCCGGAAACCCAGTAGTGCGAATGGATGGCATCGTAGCGGCCGTGCAGCTGGCTGCCGCGGATCCTGTCGATTTCCTCCACCATCTGATGCAGGAGCGCCGGCAGTTCTTCCTTGGGCAGTTTCCGGCGCGGTCCGGCCATGACGTTGTGGACGCAGACGCCGGGCCCGGGATGCTCGACGGCGGGTTGGCCCGCCTTGGTGGAACGGGTGAAGATCTCCACCTCCACACCGGACTCCGCCAGCGCCATCGCCAATGCCCGAACGTAGACATTCATCCCGCCGGCATCCCCGGCCCCGGGCTGCTCCATGGGGGAGGTATGCAACGACAGGAACGCCACCCGACGGATCAACGGCACCGCATTCCTCCTGACATTCACAGCAAACAGCAAAACCATGTTTGCCCTGCAGAAAACACTACTCCTGCCCTCCAACTGCATTTGGGGACAACCCCGCAGTGTCCAAGGCTGCTAGCGTGGCCGCTGTGAGCCAAGAACAGACTTTCGACATCCGCACAGCAACCCGTATGGACTGGCCCGGTATCTGGTCCATCCTTGAACCGGTAATCCGCGACGGCGAAACCTTCACCTGGGACCGCGACACCACTGAGGAAGTCGCCCGCAGCAAATGGATCAAAGATGCTCCGGGTCAGACATTCGTGGCTGTCCACAAGGACACGGGCGAGGTACTGGGCACGGGGGAGTTCCACGCCAACCAAGCAGGTGGAGGGAGCCACGTAGCCAACGCCGGGTACATGGTAGGGGCCAACAACTCGGGCCAGGGAATCGCCCGGGCTTTGTGCGCCTACTCCCTCAGCGAGGCCAAAGCCGCCGGGTTCTACGCGATGCAGTACAACGCGGTGGTGGAGAGCAACGTCCGCGCGGTGTGGTTATGGCAGTCCATGGGCTTCCGGATCCTCGCCACCGTGCCTGAGGCATTTGACCACCCGGAGATTGGTTACGTCGGCCTGCACGTCATGTACCGGAAGCTGTAGGGCCCCACAACTGCGCCAGTTCCGGAAAAGCCGCCTCATAGCCTGCAAGGAGCTGGTCACCCAACTCCGCCGAGCCAATCAGCGGGTGCGCCGCGAATGCGCCAATGGCGGCGTTGCGCTCGCCGGAAGCGACTGCGCGGATCGTCAGCCGCTCCACCTCCTTGACGTGCTGCATCAGGGTGAGGAACTGCCCGCCCGGCCGTTCCTGCGCAAGCGGCAACGCGCCGTCGGGAGTCACTTCGCACGGAACCTCGACGACGGCGTCCCCCGGCAGTCCGGGTACGGCCACTTCCGTCGGGGCCCTGCCGCCTGCAGTCGACACCGGAGCGTTGGGCACATTCAAGATCAGCTGGGCAGCCCCGCCGCCTGAGAGTGCACGCATGACGGACAACGCCACGCGTTCGTAACCGCCTCCGGCCAGGTCTTCCTCGTCCCGTTGCTCTCCATGCGTCCGTGCCTCGGCCAAGTAGCCTTCTTCGCGGGACCGTCGGGCGGCGTCCCACAGCTCAAACGGGTGGGCGGCATGGACCAATGCCGGGTAGAGGGAACTCTGCTGCTGGTGAATTGACGCCCCACGGGTTTGAGGTTGCCGGCGGATGGCAGCCGTTGCGTGCGCCGTTTGGTAGTAGTAGTAAAGGTATTCGTTGGGCAGGCAGCCCAGCTGCAGCAGGGTGTGCTGCCCAAATAACCTGCCCTCCTCCATGGACTCCAGCGCCGCATGGTCAGACAACAGTCCCGGCAACAGATCCCGGCCGCCCGGTGCCAAACGGTAGAGCCAACCGAGGTGGTTCAGCCCGAAGTAGCCCACGCCGTCGAGAGTTCCTTCTTTCAACGGCGCGCCAACAGCCCGGGCCGCCCGCTGGACCAGGCCTCCGGCCGAATCGCAGATGCCGATGACCTTGCGGCCCAAAACAGGTACCAGCGCCTCCGTCACCATGCCGGCGGGATTGGTGAAATTGATGAGCCACGCATCGGGGCAGTGACGCCGCATCGCCTCGGCGAGTTCAAGCATGCGGGGAATGGTTCGTAGCGCATAGGCGATCCCGCCGGCGCCCGTGGTTTCCTGGCCCAGCAGGCCGAGCTCAAGTGCCACGCGTTCGTCGGCGATCCTCCCGGCAGTGCCGCCTGGGCGCATGGCGGCAAAAACCATGTCTGTCCCGGTGAGGGCCGCCCCAAGGTCAGTGGAGACCACGATGGCGGGAGCGGAACCATCAGTGGCGGGCATGTCCCGGACAACTGCTTCGATGGCTGAGAGCCGCGAGGCGTCCACGTCGTAGAGCACCAGTTCGTCCACCAGCCCGGCGAAGGGACCCGCGCCTAAAGCCCGGTAGACAAGGGGAACCCGGAAGCCGCCGCCACCGGCGATCATGAGCCGCATGGTCCGAGTCTATGCAGCGCCGCAAGTCTATGCAGCCCTGCAGGTGCAGCGTAGTCTGCGGTGCATGGACGCTATGCCCCAGCGACGTTTTGACCCCCTTGCTGCCGTGCGCCCTGATGGGGACAACCACTGCGATCTTCTCCTGACGGGAACAGTTTTCCAGGACATCATCTTCACGGGACTCCCTCACGCGCCCGAACCCGGCACGGAGGTCTGGAGCGAGGGCATGGGAAGTTGCCCTGGCGGCGTGGCCAACCAAGCCATCGCTGCTGCCCGGTTGGGCCTGCGGACCAACCTCGCCGCGACCTTCGGAGACGATGGCTACGGGGACTACAACTGGCAGATCCTCGAAACCCAGGAGCACGTTGATCTCTCGTTGTCGCGGACGGTTCCGGGCTGGCACTCGCCGGTCACTGTTTCCATGTGCGTCAACCAGGACAGATCCATGGTCACCCACGGTCATCCCGCTCCTATCAGTTCCTCCGAGCTGATAGGGCAGCCGCCCAAGGCGCTCGCCGCCGTCGCTGACCTGGGCGAGGAGTTGGAGCCGTGGATGCTGGCAGCTAAGGAGTCCGGTACCAAACTGTTCGGCGTGGTGGGGTGGGACCCCACCGGGGAGTGGTCCGAGCGCCGGCTTGACTTGCTGGAGAACTTCCACGCTTTCCTGCCCAACGCGCCCGAAGCCATGGCCTTCACTGGTAAGGCGGACCCCTGGGCTGCACTCTATTCCTTGGCTGACCGCGTTCCCGTAGCCGTCGTGACGCTCGGGCCACAGGGGGCCGTGGCCGTGGACTCCGAGACCGGCGAGGAAGAATGGGTGCCTTCCCTGCCTGTATCCGCCTACGACCCCACTGGTGCGGGCGACTGCTTCGGGGCAGCGTTCATTGTGGGGAGCCTGGCGGGATGGAGGCTGGGGGACCGGCTCCGGTTCGCCAACCTGTGCGCCTCGCTTGCAGTCCAGGAAGTGGGTGGCTCCCTGGCTGCGCCCGGGTGGGGCGACATCGCCGACTGGTGGCAACGGGCGAACGCGAGAAAGGAACGCCAGTCCAGCCAGTGGCTGCGGCGCTTCGCGTTCCTGGAACCGATCGTGAAGGACATCCCTGCGGAGGCCCAACGACGCGCCCGGGCAACGATCGCGCATTTGTCGGATGCACAGTAGCGGAGCGCCGGCGCCGCAGTTAACCCGAATTCACCGGCACTACTAGAATCTCTAGGGTGACTTACGAAGCAGCTGCAGAAATCGGTATCGGGTCGAAAGCCTCCATAGCAAAGTCGGCGGTGCTGGAACGCTCCGCCGTGATTGACCTTGAAGCCGTGCGGCACAATGTTCGACAGTTCGTCGCCATCGCATCGCCCGCCGCGGTCATGGCGGTGGTGAAGGCGGACGCCTATGGCCACGGAGCCGTCCAGGTGGCCCGGGCAGCCCTCGACGCCGGAGCCGCCTGGCTCGGCGTCGCGCACATTTCGGAGGCACTTGCCTTGCGCGCAGCCGGCGTGGATGCCCCCTTGCTTGCTTGGTTGCACACCCGTGAAAGCAACTTCCAAGCGGCGGTGGCCGCCGGAATCGACGTCGGAATTTCAGGCTGGGAGCTGGATGCCGTGGTCGCGGCAGCCCGCGAACAGGAACGGCCCGCGCGGGTCCACCTGAAGGTGGATACAGGCCTGGGCCGTAACGGTTGCACCATTGCGGACCTGGACCAGCTGTTGGGCCAGGCTATGGAATACCAGGACCAGGGCCTGTTGCGGGTGGTTGGTATTTTCTCGCACCTCGCTGTTGCCGATGAACCCCACCGCCCGGAAACCGATGAGCAGCTCGCAATCTTCCGCGAGGCAATCGCCATGGCTGAGGACGCCGGCGTGGACACGGAAGTCCGCCACATTGCCAACACGCCCGCCGCCTTGTCCCGCCCGGACTCACACTTCGACCTTGTCCGCGTCGGACTCGGCATCTACGGCCTCTCACCATTCGAAGGCGCCACGTCCGCCGAGCTTGGCCTGCATCCGGCAATGACTGTCCGAACACTTCTGTCCAACTGCAAGAAGGTGCCGCAGGGGCAGGGCGTCTCCTACGGTCTGAACTACCGCACCAGTGAGGAGAGCACACTCGGCCTGGTTCCACTGGGATATGCCGACGGCGTTCCCCGTATCGCAACTGGCGGGCCGGTCCGCGTTAACGGCGTCAATTACCCGGTGGTGGGCCGGATCGCGATGGACCAAATGGTCATCGACCTCGGACCACTGACGACTGAAGCGGCGGCTGCCTTCAAGGGCGCTGAAGCCGTCATGCTCGGCAACGGTGCCGACGGCGGCCCCACCGCAGACGATTGGGCGGCAGCCGCGGGAACCAACAACTACGAAATCGTCACCCGGATCAGTCCCCGCGTACCACGCAGCTATATCAACGAGATGCCCGGCCAGCCGGAAGCCCACACGGCTGCACGCCAGGCACCGGAAGCGGCGGCGCTGTGAGCGATCCCCAATGGGAGCGCACGCTGAAGGTCACGACGGCGGAACAGACCCACGCGCTCGCAGCCGCTTTGGGTGAGGTGCTTGAAGCCGGGGACCTCCTGGTCCTGACCGGGGAGCTGGGTGCGGGCAAGACGACGTTCACCCAGGGGCTCGGCGAGGGTCTGGGAGTCCGTGCCGGCATCATTTCACCCACCTTTGTGTTGGTCCGTATCCACCCCAATCTTGCCGATGGTCCGCGGCCCGGCGGCCCGGACCTGGTTCATGTGGATGCGTACCGGCTGGAATCGGCGGCAGAGATCGACGACATCGATCTGGAGAACACGATGGACACTTCAGTCACCGTTGTGGAATGGGGCCGGGACCGCGTGGAGCATCTCTCGGAAAGCCGCCTTGAGATTGACCTGTACCGGGCAGTTGGCATGCCATCGCCAGAGGACGATGTCCTGGACTTCGATATCGATGACGACGACGAACCCCGCACCCTTGTTGTCCGGGGGTATGGTCCCCGCTGGGCCGAGGCTCCGCGACTTCTTGAAACCATGTCACCAGAGGAAGGCAACTGATGCTGATCCTGGCCATAGACACCTCCGCGGTGGCAAGCGCCGCCTTGATCTCGGACGATGCCATGGAAAGCGTGGTGGATTCCTTCGCTACAGAGGACACCCGCAGCCACGCTGAAGTCCTGGCCCCCGGCATCGAAAAGCTCCTGGCAGGAGCAGGCGTCACGGGCGCGGACATTGATGCGATCGTCACGGGGGTAGGGCCGGGCCCCTTCACGGGCCTGCGTTCCGGCATTGCAACGGCGCGAACGTTGGCCTTCGTGTGGAACAAGCCGCTGTACGGCCTGATGAGCCTGGACGCGATCGCCCTTGAGGTGGCCGGGTCCACCTCGGCCGCGCCTGAGTTCCTGGTGGCCACAGATGCCCGGCGCAAAGAGGTTTACTGGGCGCGATACACACTGGCCGACAGCCAACTTCCCGTGCTCGTGGACGGCCCGCATGTGGGCTTCGCCTCCGGACTTCCGGACCTGCCGGTATTCGGCGCCGGCGCAGGCTTGTACGCCGACGTCCTCAGGGCGGATGGCGACTTCGCCCGGACCCAGCCCGATGCAGCGTCGCTGGGCCAGTTCGCCTTGGCCAAGCTCACGGCCGGGCAGGCGTTGCTCGACTCCACACCCCTGTACTTGCGGGAATCGGATGCCCAGGTTCCCGGGCCCCGGAAGCGTGCTCTGTGATGGGACGGAACCTGTGAAACTCTCACCCAAGCTTGAGCTCGCCGGGGTATCCCTGCGGGACATGACGGAGGCCGACATCCCGGCGGTGGAGGCCTTGGAGCGTCGGCTGTTCCCCGTGGACGCCTGGCCACTGCAGATGTTCTTCGACGAATTGGCCCAGCCCGGGACCCGTCGCTATGTGGTGGCCGAGGTTGCGGGGGAGATCGTGGCCTACGCCGGGTTGATGTGCATCGAGCCGATCGCGGACGTCCAGACGATCGCCGTCGTGCCTGAATTCGAAGGCAGGGGAATCGGCTCCGCTGTCCTGACCGAATTGATCGATGAAGCGCGGCGCCGCCGTGCGGCGGACGTGCTGTTGGAAGTCCGCGCGGACAATCCCCGCGCGCAGCAACTGTACTTGCGCTTCGGGTTCGAGCAGATCCACGTCCGTCCCCGCTACTACCGCGACGGCACTGACGCCCTGATCATGCGGCTTGAATTGAACAAACCCCACGAAGGAGCCACAGCGTGAGCGGGCCTTATCCGGAACAGCCCCGACAGCCATTGGTGCTCGGTATCGAGTCTTCCTGCGACGAGACCGGCGTCGGCATCGTGCGGGGTACCACCCTGCTCACCAACACGGTGTCCTCATCCATGGACGAGCACGTGCGATTCGGCGGTGTCATCCCTGAGATCGCGTCGCGTGCGCACCTGGACGCTTTCGTTCCGACACTCCAGGAATCGCTCCACGAAGCGGGAGTGACCTTGGACGACATCGACGCCATTGCCGTCACTTCCGGTCCGGGCCTGGCCGGAGCCCTGATGGTGGGTGTTTGTGCTGCAAAGGCGTTGGCCGTGGCTACGGGCAAACCGTTGTACGCGATTAATCACTTGGTGGCGCATGTCGGTGTGGGGCTGCTGGACGGGCGTCGCAGGACTGACGGACAGCACGACGCCGGTGCTGCCGCCGGCCTGGGAGCCGGAAAGCTGCCCGGGAACCTCGGAGCACTGCTGGTATCAGGTGGGCATACCGAAATCCTGCGCATCAGGAGCATCACTGACGACGTTGAGCTGCTTGGCTCAACCATCGACGATGCCGCCGGTGAGGCCTATGACAAAGTTGCCCGCATCCTTGGCCTCGGTTACCCGGGTGGGCCCGCCATCGACAAACTGGCGCGTCAGGGCAATCCCAAATCCATCCGGTTCCCGCGCGGCCTTACCCAGCCCAAGTACATGGGGACCGCCGAGGACAAGGGCCCGCACCGCTACGACTGGTCGTTCAGCGGCTTGAAGACAGCTGTGGCCCGGTGCGTGGAACAGTTCGAGGCCCGTGGCGAGGAAGTGCCGGTGGCCGACATCGCAGCGGCTTTCCAGGAAGCCGTGGTTGACGTCATCAGTTCAAAGGCCGTCCTGGCCTGCAAGGAAAACGGCATCACCGACGTCCTCCTTGGCGGGGGAGTGGCAGCCAACTCGCGGCTCCGGGAACTGACCGGGCAGCGCTGTACTTCAGCTGGAATCACGCTGCATGTGCCGCCGCTGGACCTCTGTACGGACAACGGGGCCATGGTGGCGGCCCTCGGTGCCCAGCTGATCATGGCAGGCATCGGCCCGAGCGGTGTCTCTTTCGCGCCCGATTCCTCGATGCCGGTGACTACAGTGTCGGTGCCCGCCCAGGCTTTTCCTGCCCGGGAAGGCACCCAACCGGCGACTTAGGCGTCGGGACCCTTGCGCATTTGCTGGACGAGGTCCATGACCACTGCCTGCAGGTCTCCGTTGTGCTCAGCGGCAACCCGCCGCTGGCGCTGGTAGCTGGCTCCGCGTTCGACGATCTTCAAGACGTCGGCCAGTTCTTCGGAGCAGCCGAGCTTTGCTGCCACCGGACCCAGCCGCTCGACGGTTTCCGCAAGGTGCTCCGTGACAAGCTGCTCGTTGCCCTCGGCGTCGAGGATGATGATGGCTTCCAGGCCGTACCGTGCGGCACGCCACTTGTTCTCCTGCACATGCCACGGAGGCATGGTGGGGATGGTGCCGCCGGCGTCCAGGATGGAGGAGAACTCGTCCACCAGGCACTGGGTCAGCGCAGCAATGGCACCCACTTCTTCAAGCGTGGCAAGGCCATCGCAGATGCGCATCTCAATGGTGCCCAGGTTGGAAACGGGCCGGATGTCCCAGCGGATTTCGGACGTGGAGTCGATGACGCCAGTGGTGAACATGTCCTGGACGTAGGACTCGTATGCCTCCCACGTGTCGAACTGGAAGGGCAGCCCTGCAGTGGGTAGCTGCTGGAACATGAGGGCTCGCTGGGACGCGTAGCCGGTTTCTTCCCCGGCCCAGTAGGGGCTGGAGGCGGACAACGCCTGGAAATGGGGGAAGTAGTTGACCAGGCCGTCCAGAATGGGGAGCACTTTGTCGCGGCGGTCGATGCCCACGTGCACGTGAACGCCGTAGATCACCATTTGGCGGCCCCACCATTGGGTCCGCTCAATCAGTTTGGCGTAGCGCTCTTTGTCCGTCACGGGCTGGAGCAAGGGCGGGCTGAAGGGGTGGCTTCCAGCGCAAAACACTTCAACACCCATGGGGTCAGTGACTTCGCGGACAGCGGCGAGGGAGCGGCTGAGGTCTTCCTTGGCGTCCTTGACCGTTTCGCAGATCCCCGTGACGAGTTCAACGGTGTTGAGGAGCAGCTCGCGCTTGATGTGGGGGTGTTCGTCGTCCTCGTTGAGGTCGGGGTGGTTGGCGGAAACGCCTTTGAGGACATCGTTCGCGACGGATACCAGTTCCCCGGTGCGTGCATTGACGAGCGCCAACTCCCATTCCACACCCAGTGTCGATTGCCTGGATGGCGCAAAATCAATCTGCACGTAGTCCCCTCATTGTGTTCTCCCACCCGGGCGCGGTTCCCCGCTGCGGGGCCGCCAGCGGTCGGATCAAGTCTAATGCAGCCGGAACACCGGTGATATCGGCAGATTGGTGGGGCAAAGGAGCCGTCATTTGCTAATAATAATGATTCTCATTAGAATCGACGCATGCACCTCACAGTCGTCAGTTCCCTGGACAGCCAATGCCGTGAGGCCACCACTGAACGGCTCGGCCGGACCCACGCCAATTCCGTCGTGGTCCTCCATGACCTCCTGGATGGCTCGTTGGTCCTGCGGCGGGTCTACCGTGGCGGCCAGTTGTTTGAACGCGAAACCACAGTCCTGGAACATGGCTGCCTCAGTTGCACGGTCAGGTTGGATGTAGTCCCGACGGCGGAACGCCTCGCCGCGTGCGGTTTCGACCACGTGGTCCTCGGCTTGCCACCCGGAGTCGCGGCCGGAATGGCCGTAGCAGAGCTTCGCCGCGGCCTCAGCCGGCCCGCCGTCATAGACAACGCCGTGCTCGCCTTGGACCCCGTGGACCTGGACGACCACATCTGGGACCGTCACACCCTGTTCGAATCCGGGTTCACCTCCATGCCACAGGATGAGCGCACCAGCGGCGAATTCCTGATCGGGGAGTTTGGGCAGGTGGACACCGTGATGGTTCGACCCGGCTTGGGCGCAGTATTGACCGGGGAACCGCGCGAGGGGTCGGCGGCATGGCTGCTGGGACTGGAACTTCTTGGCCAGTTGGCCCCCCATGCAAACGTGGTTGGTTCCGCAGGGGACTTCCGGCCGGGATGCTTCGACGACGCCGAAGCAGCGGCCCGTAACCGGCCCGGCGTCGTACGTGTTCCCGTTAGCGAAACGTCAGGTTCCTTCCGGACGGTGCTCCACAAAGCAGGCCGTCCGTTGCATCCGGGGCGCTTCCGTGATGCGCTGCCCCAACTGGCCGTAGGCACCCATTGGATGCGTGGCCGCCTGTGGATTGCGTCTGCTCCCGCCACCCGCATCGCGGTCCAGGGAATCGGGCCGAGGGTCTGGCTCGAAAGTACGGGGAGGTGGCTGGCCGACTCGGCTGCTGCCGCACCTGGACAGGCCCACGCCGGAAAGCCGGGCGCCGACGTCGACGCTTTCCTGGACTGGCATCCGCATCATGGCGACCGCGGCACGGTCCTGGCCATCACCGGGCGCTGCGAGGACATCGACGCGGGGGAGATCCGCGGGCTCCTGGACGGCTGCCAACTCACCGAGGCGGAGATGGAACTGGGCTTCGAGGTCTGGGACGACCCCCTGGAGCTCAGCGACGCCCTCTAAGCCCATGCCAACCCAACACGCCAACCCACCCCAATAGAAGGAGAAACACCATGAAGGTCAGGAACTCGCTGCGAGCCCTCAAGAAGATTCCCGGGGCACAGATCGTCCGGCGTCGTGGACGCACATTCGTGATCAACAAGAACAACCCGCGGATGAAGGCGCGGCAAGGCTAAGCGGCAGGGTTAATGGGCGTTGTTTAATGGGGGAATGCCAATCCTGAACAAAGACATGTCCCTGTGCATTTCGCTCGCGGCCCGGCCGAGCAACATCGGTACCCGGTTCCACAACTATTTGTACGATCTGCTCGGCTTGAACTTTGTCTACAAGGCGTTCGCCCCGGCGGACATCACGCTCGCAGTGGCTGGCATCCGCGGCCTCCCGATTCGGGGCGCCGCGGTGTCCATGCCCTACAAGGAGGCCGTCATCCCCCTGGTTGACGTGATGGACCCATCGGCCAAGGCCATTGATTCGGTGAACACCATCGTGAACAATGACGGCGTGCTCACGGCCTACAACACGGACTACATCGCTATCGCAAGGCTTTTGAAGGACCACCAGGTTCCCCAGAGCCACACTGTTCTGCTACGCGGTGCCGGCGGCATGGCCAAAGCCATGGCCGCAGCCCTCCGTGACGCGGGATTCACCGCCGTCACCATCGTTGCCCGCAACGAAACCACTGGCCGTGCCCTTGCGGACCTGTACGGATTTGGGTGGCAGGACGACGTCAATGGTTCAACTGCGGACCTCATCATCAACGTCACACCGCTCGGAATGGCAGGTGAAGGTGAGACCGCACAGTCCTTCGACGACGCTGCGATTGCCGCTGCCCAGGCAGTGTTCGACGTCGTTGCGCTGCCCTCGGAGACTCCGCTCATCACTGCGGCCCGGAACGCCGGCAAGAAGGTGATCACCGGGGCCGAGGTCATCGCCATCCAGGCAGAAGAACAGTTCGTGTTGTACACAGGCGTGCGCCCCAGTGCTGCCCAGGTCCGCGAAGCTTCGGAGTTCTCGCGCCGCTGACCCGGGCTAGACCGAGACCGGCTCCACCACAACAGCCACTCTCTCCTCGCCGATCCTGGTGAGGACCAGGGTGGCTGTTTTCGCGTCCTTGCCCTTGGATGGCTTGGCGGGGAGCAACTGCTTCCGTAGCTCCTCCGGGGTCACTGCCGTGCCGCGCTTCTTGATGTCCAGCACGGTGATGCCATTGTTTTTCACCCAGGCTTTGAGGGCCTTGACGTTGTAGGGCATCACTTCGAGCACCTTGTAGGCGCGGGCAAATGGAGTGTCATGCAGTTCGGGTGCGCAGATGTAGGCGATGTGCTCATCCACCAGGTGCCCGCCGAGCCGCTCAGCGACGTCGGCCACCAGGCCTGCGCGGATCACCGCACCATCGGGCTCGTACAAGAAGCCTTCAACGGGCCCGACGGCGGCTACCGGACCGCCGTCGAAATCCTCGCCGCTGGTGATTTCGGCTGCGCCCTGGCTGCCAATGACCAGGGCGGCCCGACGCACGCCTGGGCGGGCCACTGCGTTGAACCACAAGGTGACTTCGGTGACGTCGCCGCCCACCGAGACCCACTGGGCTTCGCAGCCCGATGGCACGGAGTCGTGGGGGATGCCCGGACCCATTTTGACGCCGATGGCGCGGCCGGTGGCCGCCAGGCGCTCCACGAACGACAGCGGCGGGGAGAACGCCTCCGGGTCCCAGATCCGCTTTGTCCCCGATGTGGAGGTGGTGCGCCGGGCTGGATCCAGCCACACGCCGTCGATCCCGTCCAGTTCCACGGACGTGGCATCGGAGTGCACCACGGTGGCGTGTGGGAAAGGCATGAGGTTGATGGTGGCGCACGCAGCTGTGGTTTCATCCATTTCCACGGCCGTGACTGCAATGTCCATGGAGGCCATCGCCATCGAGTCGGCACCGAGCCCGCATCCAAGGTCTGCCACGTGGGTGATGCCGGCCTTGGCGAAACGTTCGGCGTGCCGGGCAGCGACGTTCAACCGGGTGGCCTGTTCCAAGCCGGCCTGGGTGAACAGCATCTGGCGCGCGAACTCGCCAAACTTGGCTTCCGCACGGGTCCTCAACCGTGATTGGGTCAGGACCGCCGCCACGAGTTCAGGGGAGTGGCCTGCCTTCCGGAGATCGGCGTTGACGCTGAATGCCTCGGACTCCCGGTAAGGCCCCAAGGAGGCAAGAAGTTCCCATCCTTCGGTGGTCAGCAAGGGTGCGATCTGTTCCTGCGGTGCGTGCGGCATGGGATCAAGCCTAACGGCGCGGCACTTGACAACGTGACTTGCGAATCAGCCAGATAGGGTTGTTTTCATGGACGACAACGCAGCCCCGCAACCCTCCACCATCACAAAGTTTGCCCGACCCGCCCTCATCGCGGGGGCCGTGATCGCGGTGGTTTGCATCGGCCTGCTGATCATTATCTTCGCGCTGGATTCGTTTAATGCGGCCACGTATTCGGTGGCCGGGAAAAGCGTCAACGACGCCACCGACGAGGCACGCGACATCCGCGAGCTCTACAGCGGCGCCCGGACCGGTGGCATTATCACCCTGGTGATTGCCGGCGTCGTCGCTGTTGCTTCTGCCGTGCTGCTGTACCTGAACCGCGGCAATGCACCGCTTGATGAGGACGATGACGGCGAAGACTACGATCTGGACGACCTCACCGGCCGTTGATGGACGTTCACCCATGACGAAATGCTGGCACTCACCTTGACCGAGTGCTAACCACTTACATAGAGTCTTGTTAGCACTCTCCCCCGGAGGGTGCTAATCACGCCAAGCGTCTTCCGGCACCGCGACGACGGTTGTACGCTCCGGCACCCTAGTTCTTAGTCCATGAATCAGCTCATGAAAAGGAGAGTCCGAGTGTCGGTCTCGATTAAGCCTCTTGAGGATCGTATTGTTGTTCGCCCGCTCGAAGCAGAGCAGACCACGGCTTCCGGCCTGGTAATTCCGGACTCCGCACAGGAGAAGCCGCAGGAAGGCGAAGTTGTTGCAATCGGCCCCGGCCGTTTCGATGACAACGGCAACCGCGTACCGGTTGACGTAGCTGTTGGCGACGTCGTCATCTACTCCAAGTACGGCGGAACCGAAGTCAAGACCGGCGGCAACGAGTACCTCGTTCTGTCCGCCCGCGACGTCCTTGCGATCGTCGTAAAGTAACTTCCCGGAGCCCCGCACCGCCGCCGAGTTGGAATCATTCCGACCGTCAGCGGTGCGGGTTTTCTGTCTTGAAAGGACACAACCATGGCAAAGCAGCTTGCTTTTAACGATGCTGCCCGCCGGTCTCTTGAGGCCGGTATCGACAAGCTCGCCAACACTGTCAAGGTGACGCTTGGCCCGCGCGGCCGCAACGTCGTGCTGGACAAGAAGTGGGGCGCTCCCACGATCACCAACGACGGCGTCACCATCGCCCGCGAAGTTGAGCTTGACGACCCCTACGAGAACCTTGGCGCCCAGCTGGCCAAGGAAGTAGCCACCAAGACCAACGATGTCGCCGGCGACGGCACCACCACAGCCACCGTGCTTGCCCAGGCCCTGGTCAAGGAAGGCCTGCGCAACGTTGCTGCCGGCGCCGCTCCGGGCGAGATCAAGCGCGGCATCGAGGTTTCCGTTGAAGCCATCGCCGCCCGCCTCCTGGAGAACGCCCGCGAAGTCGAAGGCACCCAGGTTGCCAGCGTTGCAGCCATCTCCGCGCAGAGCGACGAGGTCGGCGAGCTCCTCGCCGAAGCGTTCGGCAAGGTTGGCAAGGACGGTGTCATCACCATTGAAGAGTCCTCCACCACGCAGACCGAGCTGGTTCTGACCGAAGGCATGCAGTTCGACAAGGGCTACCTGTCCCCGTACTTCGTCACCGACGCAGAGCGCCAGGAAGCCGTCCTCGAAGACGCCCTCATCCTGATCAACCAGGGCAAAATCTCCTCGCTGCAGGACTTCCTGCCGCTTCTGGAGAAGGCCCTGCAGGCCAACAAGCCGCTCTTCATCATTGCTGAAGACATCGAAGGCGAAGCCCTTTCCACGCTGATCGTCAACCGCATCCGCGGCACGCTCAATGTTGTTGCCGTCAAGGCTCCGGGCTTCGGCGACCGCCGCAAGGCCATGCTCCAGGACATCGCCACGCTTACGGGCGCCCAGGTTGTTTCCCCGGACCTCGGCCTGACACTGGACACCGTTGGCCTCGAAGTACTCGGTACCGCGCGCCGCATCACGGTAACCAAGGACAACACCACCATCGTGGACGGAGCCGGTACGGCCCAGGACGTCGCCGACCGCGTAGCACAGCTGCGTGCTGAGCTCACCCGGACGGACTCCGACTGGGACAAGGAAAAGCTGCAGGAACGCCTGGCCAAGCTGGCCGGCGGCATCGGCGTGATCAAGGTAGGCGCAGCCACCGAGGTTGAGCTGAAGGAAAAGAAGCACCGCATCGAGGACGCTGTTTCCTCCACGCGCGCAGCCCTCGAAGAAGGCATCGTCTCCGGCGGCGGTTCCGCCCTCATCCACGCCCTCAAGGCACTGGACGAGTCCCCGGCCGTCAAGGCACTGGAAGGTGACGCAGCAGCAGCTGTGGGCATCGTCCGCCGCGCCCTGATCCAGCCGCTGCGTTGGATCGCCCAGAACGCCGGCTTCGACGGCTTCGTGGTTGTTGCCAAGGTTTCCGAGCTGGAAGCCAACCACGGTTTCAACGCCAAGTCCGGCGAGTACGAGGACCTGATCGCCGCTGGCGTGATCGACCCCGTCAAGGTCACACGTTCCGCTCTCCGCAACGCCGCTTCCATCGCTGCCTTGGTTCTCACCACCGAGACCCTGGTTGTCGAGAAGCCGGCTGAGGAAGAAGACGCACACGCAGGCCACAGCCACTAGCAGCCTGTCCAAGGAACCCCGGTCACGTTGGTGACCGGGGTTTTTTGTCGTCACCTGCGGCGCGGCGACGCTATTGTCGGCGTTCGACGGCGGCGGTAACCTGACGCTAAACGCTGCGGCTTGGGTACCAACCGGGCCGCCACCACCCGCAGGGTGAGCCATGACAGCTCCGGATACAGACTTGGACCTGGGACGCTCGGCATACTCCGAACGCCGCTGGAGTGATGCCCTTGATTGCCTTGTCCGCGCGGACGCCGAAGGCGGACTGCCTCCCCAGGACATTGAGCTGGTTGCTTCGGTGGCCATGCTGCTCGGACTGAACACGGAGAGTGTGCAGTATCTGACCCGGGCGCACGACGAATACCTGACCATGGGTGACGCGAACAGTGCAGCGCGATGCGCCGCTTGGTTGGTCATGTTCCTCATGGACATGGGCGAGCAGGCACTCGGACAAGGATGGTTGGCCCGCGCGAAGCATTTGCTTGAGGGCCTGGCCGGCCCCAGTTCCGCGGAAGGCTACCTCCTCATTCCTGCCGGACTGGGTTTGCTGAGGGCGGGCGACCCTGAAGCCGGGCACGGTGTGTTCGGCAGGGCATTGGAGATTGGCACCCTCCTCCATGACCGCGATCTCCAAGCGATGGGAATGCTCGGAGTGGGCACCTCACGGGTTTCACTTGGACGCATGGATGAGGGGCTGGAACTCCTTGACGAGGTCATGGTGTCGGTGACTTCCGGAGAAGTCTCTCCCATACCTGCGGGAATCATCTACTGCGCCGTTCTGGGAAGTTGCCGCCTGGCCCAGGACGTCCACAGGGCCCAGGAGTGGACGGCCGCACTGGAACGGTGGTGCGGCGAACGTCCGGACATGGTGATGTTCAGTGGCCAGTGCCAGGCAAACCGTGCAGAGTTGCTCATCCTCCATGGTGCCTGGGACGAAGCCCTGTCCGTTGCACGGGCGGCCGAGGGGCGGATCAGGAAGGGTGACCCGGATGCCACCTTCGGCAGCTGGTACCAGCAGGGCGAAGTTCTTCGTCTGACGGGGTGGTTGGACGACGCAGGTCGTGCCTATGCAAAGGCTGCAGAGACAGGCTTCGAACCCGTCCCGGGAATCGCGTACCTCCACCTGGTCCAGCACAAAACGGCACAGGCGAAAAACACCATGCGCCGGGCGTTGTCCGGCGCGGATCCGGCCAACCGTCGCCGGCTGCTCCCCGCCGTCGTGGACATCGAGCTTGCCGCAGGAGACGTGGCCGCCGCAAGGGCCGCCTCAGATGAGTTGTCTGCACCGTTGCACAGTGAAAGCCGGCCCTTGGAGTTGGCGTTTGCTTCCCTGGCCTCAGCCCATGTGCTGCTTGCCGAGGGCGATCCCGCGGGCTCGCTTCAAGCATCGAGGAGGGCTTGGCGGATTTGGTACAGCTTGGAAGCCCCCTATCAGGCTGCACGATGCCGGGTCCTTGCCGGCCGGGCGTGCGCAGCATTGGGCGATGTGGACTCCGCGGCCATGGAGTACGAGGCGGCCACAGCTGAATTCGCTGATCTGGGGGCAACCCCGGCAGCGGCCGAAGTCTTGGAACTTGCCGGTCACAAACCCAAGGACCCGTCCTCACTGACGGTGCGGGAAGTGGAAGTCCTGCGGCTCGTCGCCGGTGGCCTGGCGAACAAAGCGATTGCACGCGAGCTGTATCTCAGCGAGAAAACCGTGGCCCGGCACCTGAGCAATATCTTTTCCAAGCTCGCTGTGCCGTCCAGGGCGGCTGCCACCAGCTACGCCTTTGAGCACGGCCTGATTCGCTGAATTTCCCTCAGTTGGTGGGTAGGAATACCCATGCCCCGGCTCCTGGTATGCGCAATTCGGCCGACGCGGTGGCGGAGTCCGCAGCAATATCTTGGCTGTATCAGCACCCAGGCAGCACCACAGATGGAAGGGGAACAGCCATGGAAGCGCATCAGGACACAGAAATGGACACCGTGATCGTGGGAGGTGGCCAGGCCGGGCTCGCGCTCGGGTTCTGGCTGGCCCGGGAAGGGCGGGACTTCCTGATCCTGGATCAATACAAGAGGCCGGGGGAGGCCTGGCGGCAGCGGTGGGACTCCCTCAAACTCTTCACACCCGCCAAGTATGACGGCCTTCCGGGCAGTCCATTCCCCGGCGACCGCCTGGCTTTCCCAACCAAGGATCAGTTGGCCGATTACTTGGAGGACTATGTACGCCGCTTCGACCTACCCTTCGTTCCAAGCACCCGTGTGGACGAAATCGTAGCCGACGGCGATGTTTTCGCAGTCCGGGCAGGGGACCGCACCTGGCACGCCCGCAACGTGGTGATTGCCACGGGCGGACACCGTATTCCGAAGCAGCCACCCTTCGCGGGAGAGCTGGATCAAGCGATTGTCCAGCTGCATTCACAGGACTACAAGAACCCGGGTCAACTGCAGGCTGGAACTGTGCTGGTGGTCGGCCTGGGAAACTCCGGGGCGGAGATCGCGTTTGAGCTCGGGCGATCCCATCACACTGTGCTTGCCGGCAAGCCCAGTGGCGAGATGCCGATGCGCCACGGCCGGACAGCGGCGCGTTTTGCCTTGCCGGTCGTCAAATTCCTTGGTGTCCATGTCCTCACGCTCAACACGCCCATCGGACGAAAGGCAGCTCCGGGTTTTAAGAGCATGGCTGCCCCGCTGATCAGGACAAAGACCAAGGACCTGGCGGCCGCCGGAGTCCAGCTTGGCCCCAGATTGGAGGGGGTTTCACACGGTTTGCCGGTCTTGGATGATGGGACACGGGTCGAGGCCGCAAACGTTATCTGGTGCACGGGCTATCACGAGGATTACTCGTGGGTGAAGCTGCCGGTGTTCGACGATCGAGGTGAGCCGAGGCAGACCAGGGGAGTGGCCAACGACGTTCCAGGCGTGTACTTCATCGGCCAGGAGTTCCTGTTCGCTGCCGCGTCGGCAACACTTCCCGGAGTTGCCCGCGATGCCCGCTACCTGGCCCGCCGGTTGGCGAAGGAGCGTCGGCCCATGTCAGCGCGTCGTCCTGAGGCGGATGGTCGCCGGGCCAGGGAGACCCGCTTGCCGACGAGCCGGTAGAACAGCAACACAGCAGCTGCAGCTGACACGATTCCTACCAGGTTGAGTGCCAGCTGCATGGCTGATCCTGCCGCTTTGCTGTATTCACCCAGCACCAGGGCGACGGCAACATAGCCGGCAGCCGGAACAGTAGTGACGGAAATGAAGACACCCACCAGCGCTGAGGATCGATGCGTGATCATGGAGAGCATTCCCGCCCCGCCCGCGAGTGCAGCCACTATCAGCGAGTATGGGCCCGGATGGTAAATGAACTCGACGGCGGATCCGCGCTCGAGCGTGTCGTCCGGAAACAACCCAAGGGGTACGGACAACCATGCGGCAATTGCGGTGACCACCATGGACAGGGGAAAGCCAACAGCAAGGGCGAGCAGCGAGGCCCGTACCAATCGCCACTTCCGTTCCACCAGTCCCACCGCCAACGCGGCAAGGGGTCCAAACTCCGGCCCAACCACCATGGCACCCACAATTGCGATCGTTGAATCGGTCACAATTCCGATCGCTGCCAACTGTGTAGCAATCACCAGGAATGCCAGGAAGCTCCACGTCAGTTTTGAGTCCTCGCCCGTTTGCCTGGAAACCTCGTCCCAAATGACGGCGTCTGCCGATTCGCCGGGCGCTGCCTTCTCGGCGTCGTCGGCGCGCTTGGACAAGACCAAGTCGGGTGACGAGACGGAGATTGAGCCCAGGTCCGGAACCTTGAGGGCATGAAGCCGCCCGATCAGCCCTTCCGCGGATTCCCGGGCGATCTGGACGGTGATCACGTCGCCGGGCGGTACCACGGACGCGCCTTTGTGAAGTGCCACCTCCGCGGCGCCGGTTTGACCTGAGCAGCATTCAAGCACGGCCTCGGACAAGTCCGCAGGCACGCAGAGGCGCAGTTGCACGATCATGGATGTCCTTCCTTCGACCCGGCTCCAGCGTAGTTCCGCATGGTGTGGTTTGCGGTGATCCGGGCACAGGCCACGCACAGGCAGGGCTGGGAAAATCCATAGGCTGACCTGAGCTAATTAAGCCTCGGAAGCCGGTCCAGAAGGCTGTCCCGACTGGGTTGGGGCCGCCAATCCGCGTATGATTGATGCTTTGTGCCACAGCTTTGAGGAACTGCCTAACGTGACTATGCCAACGATCCCAGCCCCTGCCCGTGCCGGCAGGCGGCCTTCCGGACCCGTTGCAAAGTCGAAGTTCCGCCCCGAAATCCAGGGCCTTCGGTCCCTCGCCGTCCTCATGGTGGTGAGCTACCACATCTGGATTGGCCGGGTTTCCGGAGGCGTGGACGTCTTCCTCCTTATCTCAGCGTTCCTCATGACGCTGCAGTTCACCGGACGCTACAAGCAGGGCCGCCCCATGGACCTCTTGCGGCACTGGCTGCACCTGTTCCGGCGGCTGCTTCCCGCCGTCGTCGTGGTCCTCTTGAGTACGCTCGCGGCGACCTTCGCCTTCCTCCCACCAACACGCTGGGTGGAGGTGGTCCACCAGGCGTGGGCCGCACTGTTCTACTTCGAAAACTGGCTCCTCCAAGGCCTGGCGGTCAATTACTACGCAACCGACCACAGCCTCGCCAGTCCTCTGCAGCACTTCTGGTCCCTGTCCATCCAAGGCCAGGTTTTCATCTTATGGCCCGTCATTTTCGCCACCGTTGCGCTTATTTGCCGCAGGTTCAGCCTGCGGTACCGGGCCACTCTCGCTTACGTTTTCGCGATCATTTTCGTCATATCCCTCACGTACTCAGTGATCTTTACTGCCAGCAACCAGGCTGTGGCCTACTTCGACACCTTTGCGCGGCTCTGGGAGTTCGCCCTCGGTACCTTGCTTGCACTGATCATCCCGGGCTTGAACTTCGCGAAGCCCGTGCGAGTGGTCATGGGGTGGATCGGTGTGGTTGCGATGCTCACGTGTGGGATCCTGCTCCAGGTGCAGACGGCGTTCCCCGGATTCGTTGCGCTGTGGCCCACGCTCGCGGCAGTCGCCGTCATTGCCGCCGGCCAGACCGGGAGCCGCTTCGGCGTGGACAGGATCCTGAGTTCAAAGTTCCTGGTTCGGTTGGGCGACAACTCCTATGCCCTCTATCTGTGGCACTGGCCCATTTTGGTGATCGCCCTGGCCTGGAGCGGCAAGGACCACGCAGGCTGGTTGTCGGGAACCGCCATCATCGCGCTGGCGCTCACGTTGGCTTTCCTAACCACCAAGTATGTGGAGAAGCCGTTCCGTGAATGGAAATGGCCCGAGGTCAAGCGCCGCCGCTCTGCCATCGCCATCGCCGCCTGCCTTGCCGTGGCGTGCGCGCCGCTCTTGGGGTTCCAGTACAAGCAGGACCTGGACCTCAAAGCGGCCCAGGCGCAGGCTTTCAATGACAACCCTGGCGCCCACGCACTCGTCCCCGGATACGTTGACCTGGTCAGCGACGGTGCGAAGACCCTTCCCACGGCTGAGCAATTGCCGGAGGACTGGGCAACTCTCGCAGGACCGTGCGAGGGCGGGTCGAAACCGGACGAAAAGATGCTGCAGGATAAATGCCAGCAGAACGCCGTGGCGGACGACGACGCCGTCAAGGACATCCTGGTGCTGGGCGACTCGCACTCGCAGCAATGGTTGGCCGCACTTGGCCCCCTTGCCGAGGCCGAACACTGGAAGGTAACCGCCCTCTTGCTGGGCGGATGCCATTTCATGCCGGACAACCCCGACGCCGAGGACGGCTGCAACGACTTCAACGCCGCCGCCTTCAAGTACGCCGCGGCCCAAGCGCCGGACGCTGTTTTCATGGTGGGAACCATGGCATCGCCGTCATCGCCCGATGAGCAGTTGGTGTACGGCTTTGAGCAGACGGTCACCAACTTCAACGACCTCGGCATTGAGGTTGTGGCTATCCGTGACAACCCGCGGTACGACTACAACGTCACCGAATGTGCCTTGTCCAAGGGCGTGGACAGCGCTGACTGCAAGTCTGACCAGCCCGACGTCCTCGCCACGGAAAGCCCGTTCGCTGCCGTGCAGGGGAGCTTTGGCAGCGCCGCGTTCCTGGACATGACCGACCTGCTGTGCGATGGCATCACGTGTCCGAGCGTGGTGGGCAACATGTTCGTGTACTTGGATGACAACCACCTGTCCAGGACATATGTGACCAGCATGGCCGAGATGTTTGAAGAAAGGTGGTTTGCCGCGACCGGGTGGCAGCGATGATGAACACTCAAGCTACCGAAACGGCACCCGCCGTCGGACAGAAACGCACGACGTCGAAAGCCGGCTTCCGTCCGGAGGTCCAAGGACTGCGCGCACTGGCTGTTCTGATGGTGGCGACCTACCATATTTGGCTTGGCCGGGTCTCCGGCGGTGTGGACGTCTTTCTGCTGATCTCGGCATTCCTGCTGACGTTGTCGTTCACGCGCAAACTGGAAAGCCATAAGCCCTTACGGCTCCTGCGGCACTGGCTCCACGTCTTCAAGCGGCTGCTGCCCGCCGTCGTCGTGGTCCTGTTGGGTGTCCTGACGGCCACCTGGGCCTTCATCCCCCAGAGCCGCTGGCCGGATGTCCTCGCTGAGGCGTGGGCGTCGCTGTTGTACCGGCAGAACTGGCAGTTGGCTGACACGGCCGTGGACTACTACGCCCAGGATCATTCGGGTGCCAGCCCGCTCCAGCATTTCTGGTCCCTGTCCGTCCAAGGCCAGGTGTTCATTCTGTGGCCGCTGGTCTTCGCCGCCGTTGCTTTGTTGCAGCCGCAGTTGGCCAGGCTTTTCCCGGGCCGGAAGGCTGTTGCCCACCGGGCATTGCTGTTCTTGGCGTTCGGGGCAGTGTTCGTGGCCTCGCTTGCTTTCTCCATCGAGCAGACCGCCAACAACCAGGAGTACGCCTACTTCGATACCCGCGCACGTCTGTGGGAATTCGCCCTGGGCTCTTTGCTGGCGCTGGCCCTGCCTTACCTGAAGCCTGGACGCCGGCTCCGCGTCTTCCTTGGGTGGACCGGGATCACCGCCATGCTCGCCTGCGGTCTGGTCCTGACCGTGGATCGCTCTTTCCCGGGGTTCGTGGCGCTGTGGCCTACCCTCGCCGCCGCGGCGGTCATCGTGGCAGGACAGAGCGGCAGCCGTTTCGGCGTGGATCGCCTCCTCAGCTCGCGGCCTCTGGTCCTGGTGGGCGATAACTCCTATGCCCTCTATCTCTGGCATTGGCCTGTCCTTGTCTTCTTCCTGTTGGTTTCCGGGGCAACTTCACCCAACCTCCTCCAGGGCCTGGGCATCATGGCCGCCTCCATGCTGCTGGCCGTGGCCACCACCAAGTACGTGGAAGTACCAATGCGCCGCTGGGAGTGGCCCGACGTACGGTCCTGGCGTGCCGCCGTCGTGATTGCCTGCTGCGGTGCGCTGCTGGCGCTGCCTGTCACCGCGTGGCAGGGCGCCATTGCGGCGGAAGGCGCAGCGATCGCGGACCAGCCCAAGGAGCTGACCCCGGGAGCCGCAGCCCTGTCCCCGGAGTACGTCGGCGCGCCCACGCAGGAAGCCATGATCATCCCGGCACCGGCTGCCATGAAGGACGAGTGGGCAGACATCGACGGACTCTGCACGGGCGACAATGTGCCGTCGGACCCTCTGTTGGAAGGGTGCCTGCAGAACGAGGAGCCCGAGGAAGTCACCAAGGAAATCGTGGTGCTCGGCGATTCGCATGCCCAGCAGTACATGGCTGCCCTGGGCCCGATTGCCAAGCAGCATGGATGGGAAGTGGTCACGCTCCTGAAGGGCAGCTGCCGGTTCGGGGCAGAGTCCCCTGAACGGACTCAGGAGTGCAACGAGTTCAACCAGGCCAGTGCCGCCTATGTCATGGAACATAAGCCGGATGCCGTGTTCACCGTTGCTTCCCTGACGCACGTCACGGCGCCTTTCGAGACGGAAGTCCCCGGTTACCTCGAGGGAATCCAGCCGTTCACGGATGCCGGCATCGATGTTGTGGGTGTCCGTGACAATCCGCGGTTCAGCATCAACATGCCTGAATGCGTGCAGAAGAAGGGACCCGATTCGCCGGACTGCAATGCCCCGCTCGAGGAGTCCTTGGCGGCGTCGTCGCCCTTGGACGATTACCTGGGCAAGGTGGAGCGGCTTTACCTGATGGACATGAGCGATTTCATCTGCGAGCAGGGGACATGTCCGGCCGTGGTGGGCAACGTCTATGTCTACAAGGACGACAACCACCTCACCAAAACGTACGTGCAGAGCATGATTCCCATGTTTGAAGAGCGCCTCCTGGCCGCCACGGGATGGTCCGGCGGCTAGTTTCGTCCTTCGGTTGGGTTCGGCCTGCGGCCGGGCTTCGACACGCGCGACGCCGGCCTGCCGCCAGTGCTGTTGCTCACACTGGGGCGTCGCGGAATATGGCGATAGGCGCGAAGGTTCTACTATTTATTCAATACCCGGCAGCACTTTCTCCCACGCAGTACCCATGCCGAAGTACCGATGCACAGGCCAGTCCCGTAATGACGGGCTGGTCATCAGTTGCAACCCCTACCAGTTAAGCCCCCAAGAACCCAGGTAAGAGGCGCACACTCATGACCCAGCCCGAACACAATCCCTTTGGCTTTGTCGGCCTGACGTACGACGACGTCCTGTTGCTCCCGGGCCACACCGATGTCATTCCGTCCGACGCGGACACGTCGTCCCGCATCTCCAAGCGCATCTCCGTGCAGACCCCGCTGCTCTCCGCTGCCATGGACACGGTGACCGAATCCCGCATGGCCATCGCCATGGCCCGTCAGGGTGGTTTGGGCGTGGTGCACCGCAACCTGTCCATCGATGACCAGGCCGAGCACGTTGACCGCGTCAAGCGCAGCGAGTCCGGCATGATCACCAACCCACTGACCATTGGCCCCCAGGCCACGCTGCAGGAACTGGACGAACTGTGTTCCCGCTACCGCGTCTCCGGCCTTCCCGTCGTGGATGCTGACGGACGCCTGCTGGGCATCGTCACCAACCGCGACACCCGCTTCATTCCGGAGTCGGAATTCCCGCTGCGCAGCGTCAGCGACGCCATGACCAAGATGCCGCTCATCACCGGGCACGTGGGTATCAGCCGCGAGGAAGCCTCGCACAAGCTGGCCACCAACAAGATCGAGAAGCTCCCGCTCGTTGACGAGCAGGGCCGCCTCAAGGGCCTGATCACCACCAAGGACTTCACCAAGGCTGAGCAGTACCCGCTGGCCACCAAGGACGACGAAGGCCGCCTGCGCGTCGGTGCTGCCATCGGCTTCTTCGGCGACGGCTGGGAGCGCGCCATGAAGCTCATCGACGCCGGCGTGGATGCTTTGTTCGTGGACACCGCCAACGGTCACTCCCAGGGCGTGCTTGACATGATCCGCCGCCTGAAGTCGGATCCGATTGCTGCCCACGTGGACATCATCGGTGGGCAGGCCGCAACCCGTGAAGGCGCCCAGGCGCTGATCGACGCCGGCGCCGACGGCATCAAGGTAGGCGTTGGCCCCGGATCCATCTGCACCACCCGCGTTGTTGCCGGTGTCGGCGTTCCGCAGATCACCGCTATCTACGAATCCGCCAAGGCAGCCATCCCGGCCGGAGTTCCGCTGATCGCCGACGGCGGCCTGCAGTACTCCGGCGACATCGGCAAGGCACTGGTCGCCGGTGCCGACACCGTGATGCTCGGCTCCCTGCTGGCTGGCTGCGAGGAATCGCCGGGCGAACTCATCTTCGTCAACGGCAAGCAATTCAAGAGCTACCGCGGAATGGGCTCCCTCGGTGCCATGCAGTCCCGCGGCAAGAACACGTCCTACTCCAAGGACCGTTACTTCCAGGCCGACGTCTCTGGCGATGACAAGCTGATCCCCGAGGGCATCGAAGGCCGCGTAGCCTTCCGCGGCCCGTTGGCTTCCGTTGCCTACCAGTTGGTTGGCGGCCTCCGCCAGACCATGTTCTACACGGGCGCACCCACCATCTCCGAGCTCAAGGCCCGCGGCAAGTTCGTCCGCATCACCCCTGCCGGGCTCAAGGAATCGCACCCGCACGACATCCAAATGACAGTGGAAGCCCCCAATTACGGCTCACGCTAAGAATCGCCTGTTCCCCGCGGAGACCTCCGCGGGGAACAGTTCTTTAACGGACCGGCTGTTGACGGGCAAGCGGAATTGTCGGCCCGGGAGAATAGGCTGGGGGCATGTCTGAAAAGCCCGCACAACCGCGGCACCCGGAGTCCATCCGGCTGAACAACACGCCGCCCCGCAAGCTGGCGCTGCGTCCCTATGCACGCGCCGTCGGGCAGGTCCTGAAGGTGAGCTTCAAGGCCTCACCCGTCGCGGTGATCATGAAGGTGCTTGGCTCGTTGATCTCCGCCACGCTTCCGTTGGTCACCACCTACTTCGCCGCCCTGACCACCACAGCCTTGGCAGCCGGTTATGCGGGGGATCCCAACGCCGGTCCCCAAGCCATCCTGTACGTCGTCATCACTGCTGCGCTGGGGTTGTTTTGGGGTGCCTTCAGCAGTGTTGACCGCTACATCCAACAGCTCATGAGCTTCAAGGTGGGCGCGATCGTAGGGGACATGATGTACCAGCGTTTCCTGGCGCTGGAGTTTTGGCGTTACGACGACAAGGAAACGGTGGACCTTTACGACCGCGCGAAGCGGTTCTCGGACTCCTACGCCCGCGTGCTGGACAGGATTGCCGCAATCTTCACCCAACTGGTCTCCGTGATCCTCGCCATCGGTGCGCTGGTCCTGGTCAGTTGGTGGATCGCCGTCATCGTTCTGGTGGCCATCGTGCCCAGTGTGTATCTGCAGTTCAAACTGTCGCGTGAGCAGATCGCGCACTGGAACACCCAAGTGGATTCGCGCCGGCAACGCCGGATGATCGAACAGAACCTGCTTCGTCCGCAGCACATCGCGGAGATGCGGCTCTACGGCATTGTTGGATACCTGATGGACCTGCGATCACGGCTGCGGGACGCAGACGAGAAGCGACGCTTGGATTTCCAGAAGCGGTATATTCCCAAACAGCTGGCTGCGGACTCCCTGCAGTATGGCGCCGAGGTGGTTTCCCTGATCTGGGTGGTCGGGCAGATCATCGCCAGGGCCCAGCCGGTGGGTCAGTTCCTCTACGTACAGCAGATTGTGAGCCGGGCACTTTCCACGGCCAACAGTCTTGTCTCTTCCCTGAGTTCCATCGACGAGGACCTCGCCAACCTCAAGGATTATGAGCTGTTCATGGCCCTGCCTGTTCCCAGCGGCAACGAAAAACCCCTGACCATTTCGCCCACCACCGTGGAGCTCCGCGACATCCGCTTCAGCTATACCGGAAGCGACATCGAGGTCATCAAGGGCATTTCGATGACCATCACGGCGGGCCAGCACATTGCGATTGTCGGCGAAAACGGCGCGGGAAAGTCCACACTGATCCGTATCCTTGCGGGACTGTACCGGCCTGACTCCGGCCACGTACTGCTCGACGGCGTGGATCTTGCCGGGATCGACGTCACCAGCTGGCACAGGCACCTCGCTGTGCTGAGCCAGGAGTTCCTGAAGTACGAGTTCGCCACCGCCGCGGAAAACATCTACCTCGGCGACGTGGACCAACCCCGGAACGATGACCGCATCAGGCGGGCGGCCTCTGACGCCGAAGCCATGGAGTTCATCAACAAACTGCCCAACGGCTTGGAAAACCATGTCAGCAACTGGATGGAGGACCCGCGTGGTCGCAAGGGCAGTGGGCTGTCCGGCGGGCAGTGGCAGCGGCTGGCCATGGCGCGCAACTTCTACCGGGATGCCTCATTCATGGTCATGGACGAGCCCACATCAGCCATAGATGCCTTGGCAGAGCACCGTATCTTCACCAGGCTCTTCGCCGACCGAAGCAGTACCATCATCGCCATCAGCCACCGCTTGGCCACCATCGAGAAGGCCGACATCGTGTACATGCTCGAAGATGGCCGGATTGCGGAGCAGGGGACTCACAAGGAGCTGGTGGCGTTGAGGGGCCGCTACTTCCGGATGTTCGAGTCCCAACTCTCTGTGGACGAAACCAGCCAGAACACCCCCTGAGAATTAGAGCGGGCCGTATCCTGCGTTGCCGTAGGGATCACGCCACGTGGCGAGGTCCTGTTCCAGCATCGCCCGGAAATGGGGATCTGTTGCAGCCTTGCGGCGAAGGGACTCCCTCGAACGGCCCGCGATGGTGGCCGGGACGATGATCCCCACCACGAGGAGGCACACCATGAAGGCAAGAACCGTAGCCAGCGTCAGCAGCGCGGCAGGATCCTGCCACGTCGATGGCTTGGCCATGAGGGCGAACAGCCCTATGAAGGCGATCAGGATGAACCCCACGAATGAAAGCGCGCCCCGTAGGCTCCCGGGCCCACGATTGACGATCGCCCGGCTGGTTCGCGGCAACCGGTCCCGTACCCGTAGGTAGAAGACGCAGGAGAGCACGGCGAGTGCCGCGCCGGGAAGGCTGAGGGAGGGAACCGGCACCAGCGTGCCCAACCGGATGGTGAGGATGACACCCAGGAGGATGAGGACTGCCCCCATGCCAACGCCGGCGGCCCAAGCGCCCATGTAGGAACCTCTCGCATCAGCGATCTCGCGAAGACGGGAGCGCGCACCGGCCGGAGTAATGGCGGAGAGCTCCGTGGAAAGCCAGTAGTCCAGGGGGAGGGCAGAGCGGGAAAGTGGAGTGGGGCCGGTCTGGTAGCTCACCAGGGGTTTTCCTCCAGGGCTAGGGGAGCAATGAGCTCATGGTTGGTGATGGCCGACGCCTGGCCTTCTTCGTTCTGGGTGGTCATTACTGCCTTCTCCTCAGCGGTTCTGAGTCCAGTTTAGGAAGTGGCGTGATCAGGTAAGCCATCCCGGAGTCCATTGGCACACTTTGTGAAGTGTTTATTTGCCGAATCGGGGTTCTGGGAGGGGTCCAGTAAAGTAAGAGCCGTGACTTATGAGATTGAGATTGGCCGTGGCAAGCGTGGGCGTCGTGCCTACTCCCTGGATGACATCGCGATCGTCCCGAACCGCCGGACGCGTGACCCGAAGGACGTCTCTGTCTCCTGGCAGATCGACGCCTACAAGTTCGACACCCCCGTGATCGCGGCACCCATGGACTCGGTGATGTCTCCGGACACTGCAATCGCCTTTGGCCGGCTCGGAGGCCTTGGTGTTCTGGACCTTGAAGGTCTCTGGACCCGCTACGAGGACCCCCAGAAGGTCCTTGACGAGATCGCCGCCCTGGCCGATGAGACCAGCAGCCCGGCCGTTACCCGCCGCATGCAGGACCTCTATCAGGCGCCCGTCCAGCCCGAACTCATCAGCTCCCGCCTTGCAGAGATCCGTGCCGCAGGCGTCACCGTTGCAGGCTCTCTGACCCCGCAGCGCACGCAGGAACACTACAAGACAGTGGTGGCTGCCGGCGTCGACATCTTTGTCATCCGCGGAACAACGGTTTCTGCTGAGCACGTCTCCAAGAACCACGAACCGCTGAACCTCAAGCAGTTCATCTACGAACTTGACGTCCCTGTGATCGTAGGCGGAGCGGCCGGCTACACGCCTGCCTTGCACCTCATGCGTACCGGTGCTGCCGGCGTCCTGGTGGGCTTCGGCGGCGGTGCCACCACCACGACGCGACGAGCCCTGGGTATTCATTCGCCCATGGCTTCTGCCATCTCAGACGTCGCTGCGGCACGTCGCGACTACATGGATGAGTCCGGTGGCCGTTACGTTCATGTCATTGCCGATGGCGGCATGGGCAGCTCCGGCGACATCGTCAAGGCCATTGCCATGGGCGCTGACGCCGTGATGCTCGGCAGCGCGCTGGCACGCGCGGAAGAGGCACCTGGCCGCGGCTGGCACTGGGGTCCGGAAGCGCACCACCTCGAGTCGCCCCGTGGCGACCGCGTCAATGTTGGCACGGTCGGTCCGCTGGAAGAGGTCCTCTTCGGACCTGGCCACCACACGGACGGAACCTCAAACCTGATCGGTGCTCTGCGCCGTTCCATGGCAACCACCGGCTACTCGGACCTCAAGGAGTTCCAGCGGGTTGACGTCGTCGTCTCGCCGTACGCAGGCAACTGACAGCACGGCCCCTGAGGAAGCCCCTATCCTTCCGACTTGTCGGAGGGATAGGGGCTTCCTGTGTCCCGGGGAAGTTCTCCCCATCGCGGCCATCCACCGATCCCAGTAATCTGGCGGCCGAAGAACTTTTGCTGGCAGAGACGTGGGGGTAGGGAATGGCACCGGGCATTTTTGGGGCAGATGTTGCCCAGCTAAGGTCACTGTCCAAAGTGATGGGGGCCTCGGGAAACTCCCTGTCCAGCCTGGAGCTCAACATCAACGGCATCGTCGCGTCCACTGCCTGGAAGGGCGCCGACGGCGAGCGGTTCCGCTCGGAATGGTCCGGGAAGATGCGGCCCATGCTGCACAAGGCCAGCGAATCGCTTCGCACCCAGGCGAAGTCGCTGCTTGTCCAGGCAGATGAGCAGGAACAGGCCAGCCAAGGTTCCGGCGGAACGTCGCAGGGTTCAGGTTCCGGTTCCGGGACGGGGTCCGGGCCAGGGACCACCCCGTTTTCGCCGGTGGTGGAAGCCAACGGCAACACGGGCTACCAAGGGTTGAACTTTGCCGCTTCCGGTGGGGGCTTCATTGCCGACCTCCTCCTCAACAAGATGGCCAAGGCGAATCTCCTGGTACGCCAGCCGTGGAGCCTTCTGGGTGCCCAATTCGGGCAGATGCCCGGCGTTGGGTACCTCAAAGGCACACAGCTCCTGAACGGTCTCTCCATGGTGGGCCGTGCAGCGGGTGTCCTGAGCGTCATCGGGGGTGTGGCGCAGTTTGCGGATGGCTACATGCGCGGCGACGGCTACGCCATGGCCGACGGAGGTATTACCACTGTTCTGGCGGCCGGAAGCTTCGTACCTGTCGTGGGACCCTTCTTTGCCGGTGCCAGCCTCGCATGGGCCGGAATGGGCTTCCTTGCGAAAGGGCTCGGCTACGGGTCCACTTCGGAAATGGTGGTCGACGGCGCCAAAGCCGTCGCCGGTGCCGTAGAGGATGGCGCCAAAGTTGTGGCCGATGGGGCGAAGAAGGTGTGGGGTTGGCTGGGCGGTTGACCGGATTTCCTAAGATAGCGTGGAACCAGCAAACCAACATGAGGACGGCATGACAGAAACAGCAAACCTGGAAACCCTGCGGCTGACGGACCACGAGCTTTTGGCGTTGCTGGCCATGCGCCCAACCAGCGGAGCCGAGAAGACCCGTGAACTGTTCCGGCTTTCCGGGGTCGCGGACAAAGAGGTGCTGGAGCAGGCCGGGATCACCACTTTGCTGGTGCGCGGCCTGGCAGAAGTCGATGGTGAGGACATTGTCCCCGTTGACAGGGGCGCCATAGTGGCCGCAGTTGTTTCCAGTGCAGATGAATGGTTGGAAATGGCCTTGGTTACGCCCAACAGCGACCATGTGCTGTTCACCGCCGGCTCGGACCAAGGGTCCGTTCTCCTCAACCTCAGCCGTTACGGCGTACACGAGGTTCAACCGATTGATTCCCGCTCCGGAATGCTGCCCCTCGGTATTGAGATTGCCCGCCACTACCTGGTGGATGGTCCGGACGGGCTTCCCGCCGCGGCCATGATCAAGCACCACCGGGCTGAGGGGTCCCCGCTCACAGCCCATCTCAAAGCGGGTGCCGACGGTAGCTGGACTCTTGCCACTGGGGACGAAGACAACCCGCCGCACCGTCCAGTCCCGCCTGGCGAGGCCTTCGGCGAATTCGCGGCGGCCCTGACCTTCGCATGAGCCAGCACTTCCCCTCATCCGGACAATGGCCACAGCAGTTCCCCTTGGACTATTGGATCTCTTCCGGCCGCATGGTCCCGGACACCGTACCCTCCGTTTTGAGGGACATGGCGTGGAACAGGGGCCAATTTCTGGGACTCTCTGTGGCGTGCCTCGGTACAGCCGTCAGCCTGCTGGGCGCCGCGCTCCTGGTTCTGGTGCTGGGGGGCAGCCCCGGCGTGGTGATTTCCTTCGCTGGTGTGGGTGTGGCCCTATTCTGCGTCGCTGCCGGACTTCGTGCCAGGCTTCGGGGAGTTCCCAAAGTTCGTCCAGTGATGGCGTCCCGCGCGCCTGGCAAGTTCTCCTCCGGCGTGGGGCTGGCGGTATTCCTCTCGGCCATCTTGGGGGTGGGCCTCTTCCCCGTGGTAAATCCACTGCTTCACGAGGGGGCCGGTCAAGCGCTGGGATTCGTTGCGGCCTACGCCCTCCTGCTGCTGGCAACGGGTTGCCTGTTTGCTGCGCCCGCCTACTTTTCGGAGCACGCCCGCGAGCATTTTCGGCGTCGCATAGCTTCGGATCCGGAACTTCGTCGTGAGCTCGAAGCACTGTCCCTCTCCTGGCACGATCCACAGGGAAACAAGCAGTTCGGGCCACTCTGACCTGTGCCCTGCCCAAGGCGGCAGCCAACAAGTAGGGTAGGGGACTACCAGCTGTTGCGTTTGAGGAGGGGTCCGATGAGCAATGTCGCAGGCGGTCCGCAAGTGAATGCCCCGGGAGCACTTAGCCCGGAATCGCGTGCCGCGTCGATCGAAGTCCTGAAAGCCACTGCGGAAGCCGGCAAGGAGCTCGACATCCTGATTGTCGGCGGCGGAGTGGTGGGTGCTGGAGCGGCCCTGGACGCCGTGACCCGTGGCCTCACGGTGAGCATCGTGGAGGCCAGGGACTGGGCGTCCGGCACGTCGTCGCGGTCTTCCAAGCTTATCCACGGAGGCCTCAGGTACCTGGAGATGCTGGATTTCGGGTTGGTCCAGGAAGCACTCCAGGAACGGGGACTGCTGATCCAACAGATCGCACCCCACCTGGTGCGGCCTGTTCCCTTCCTTTACCCACTGACCCGCAGGTTCTGGGAGCGGCCATACGTGGGCGCGGGCATCATGCTCTACGACACCTTGGGCCTGACATCAGGGCACAGCCGCGGCGTTCCCATGCATAAGCACCTGTTCAGGCGTGGAACACTGCGCGCGGCTCCCAGCTTGAAGGACGACGCCTTCGTGGGGTCCATTCGCTACTACGATGCCCAGGTGGATGACGCCCGGCTTGTGGTGAATGTCGTCAGGACGGCGGCCCATTACGGCGCCCACGCCGCCAACCGGCTTCGTGTGGTGGACTTCCTGCGCGAAGGTGAGCGCGTGGTTGGAGCGAAGCTCGAAAACCAGGAAGACGGCAGCGTCTTCGAAGTCCGGGCCAAGCAAGTGGTCAACGCAACCGGCGTATGGACCGACGAAACACAGGCCATGGTCACTGATAGGGGCCAGCTGAAGGTCCGCGCATCCAAGGGCATCCACCTCGTGGTGCCACGCGACCGCTTCCAGTCCACGGTGGGCCTCATCCTGCGCACGGAGAAGTCCGTGCTCTTCGTGATCCCGTGGGGCCGGCACTGGATCATCGGAACCACAGACACGGACTGGAAGCTGGACAAGGCCCATCCGGCGGCGTCCAGCAAGGACATTGACTACGTCCTGGAGCACGTCAACAAGGTTCTCAAGCGCCCCCTGACCCGCGAGGACGTCGAAGGGGTCTACGCCGGTCTTCGGCCCCTGCTGGCCGGAGAGAATGACTCCACGGCCAAGCTCTCCCGCGAGCATGTCGTCGCCCATCCCGTTCCCGGACTCGTGGTGGTTGCCGGCGGCAAGTACACCACCTACCGGGTCATGGCCAAGGATGCCGTGGATGAGGCCACCAGGGCCATGGATGAACGCGTCCCGTCCAGTTGCACCGAAACCATCCCGTTGCTGGGCGCAGAAGGCTTCAAGGCCGCCTGGAACCGACGGGCCCGGTCGGCGGAGGAGGCCGGGGTGCACGTCGCCCGGGTTGAGCACCTCTTGAACCGCTACGGATCGATGACGTCCGAAGTGCTGGAACTGATCTCCAACCGTCCGGAGTTGGGCGAACCCTTGCCCGGTGCCGATGACTACCTCGCGGCGGAAGTTGTCTACGCAACTACCCATGAAGGAGCCCGGCATGTTCACGACGTTTTGACGCGTCGAACCCGGATCTCGATCGAATCGTGGGACCGGGGTGTGTCTGCCCTCCCCGTAGTGGCTAAGCTGATGGGAGAAATCCTTGGCTGGAGCGAGACTCAGCGCGAAAGCGAAATCAAGCACTACCTCGCGCGCGTGGAGGCTGAACGGCTCAGTCAGCAGCAGCCCGACGACGAATCGGCCGACGCCGCGCGCATGGGAGTGGATGACATCGTTCCCCTTCGCTGAACAGCCCAAGGTAATGCGGCCGGACGGCCACACTGGAGGGAACACGACTTGGCAGAACCACTTGACCGGTATGACGCGGAACTGACCACCCCGGACACCGTCATCCTTGAACTTGTCGCAGAGGACAAGATTGACGCCGCGGCCCAACTGGCCCACAAGCTTCACGCAGCCGGCAGGATCACCAACCTCGAGGGCTTCCTGGAGCAAGTGCACTCACGGGAGCATCAGCTCGCAACAGGACTCCCCGGCGGCATTGGCCTTCCCCATGCACGCAGTGAATTCGTGGACAGGATTTCCATTGCCGTCGGTGTGACCAAGTTCGGCCATGCCCTGGACTTCGGAGCAACGGACGGCCCAGCCACCCTGGTTCTTCTGATCGCCACGCCCGCCAGCTCCTTTTCCGACCACCTCGAGGTTTTGGCCACGCTGGCCCGGTCCCTGTCCAAGGAGTCGTTCCGCGAGTCCCTCCGGCGGGCCCACGATCCTGAAGTCATCTCCGAACTCATCAACTCCAGCCTGGTGTTCTTCGACCACTAGAGATTGGGGCAGGCCCTTTCGTGTCGACTCCGTCGCCACGTAGGGACCCTGCTGCCCCACTCTAGGGCAGGGCTTTTGGTGTCGACTCCGTCGCCACGTAGGGACCCTGCTGCCCCACTCTAGGGCAGGGCTTGTCGTGTCGACTCCGTCGCCACGTAGGGACCCTGCTGCCCCACTCCAGGGCAGAGGGGCTGGCTATCCGCTTTGCCTCGTTTCGTTGTTCTACAGCCGGACGAAGTACGGTTAAGGGGTGTTGAAAACCGCGTTGAAACCCCGCTGGATCGCAGGACTGGTCTTTGCGCTTCTGTTGTCCGGGGTGTTTGTGCTGCTCAGCCAGTGGCAGCTCAGCCGGTCCGCCCAGCACGAGCCTCCCGCGCCGTCCAGCATTGAGGAAGTGAAACCGCTGGTGGACGTCCTCCAGCCCGGCCAATTCTTCCCCGGTTCGGTCTCGGACCAGATGGTGACTGCCACGGGAACGTACGATCCCAGCAAGCAGGTCCTCGTTGAGGGCCGCCTGTACAACAACCAAAAAGGTTTCTGGATCGTCTCCGCCTTTGCCGTCAACAACGCGCCGACGCTGAACGGTGTCGCCGCGTCGCCCCAAACGTGGATCCCTGTTGCGCGCGGCTGGGTGGCCGATGCCGCCCAGGCCGGCCCGCCGCCGTCGGGAACCATCACCTTGACCGGTCGCCTCATTCCTTCTGAAGCACCCGTTCCAAACGTCGACGCCGGTCCAGGCCGTGCGTCCGCGGTGTCCGTTGCCGAACTCATCAATCAGTGGGAAGTATCCAGCTACCCGGGGTTTGTCGCTGCGACATCGGAAGTCTCAGGCGGCGTGACGATTCCCCTCGGCGATGACGTCAAGGCCCTCAATATTCCGCCGCAACCCCCTGCAGAGCAGGTCAATTGGCTGAACCTCTTCTATGCGGTCGAATGGGTTGTCTTTGCGGGATTCTCGATCTTTATCTGGTGGCGGCTTGTGAAGGACGACTACCGTCGCGACCTCGAAGAGGACGAGTACGAAGATGACGACTTCGATGATGTGGACCCCGAGCAGCCGTCCAATGCCGAGGCCACGACAGAACCTACAAGCCCAGAGCCAGAACAAAAGGTGCAGCAATGATTGAGCCAAAACCGGCCATCCAGCCCGAACAATCCGGATCCAAGCCCAAGAAGCGCCGGTTCGGCGGAACGGAAGCCCAGATCCGTTCGGCGTTGAAGTTCTACAAAGTCATGGCATACCTCACGGGCGCCATGCTGCTCCTGCTGTGTGCGGAACTGATCGCCCGGTACGGCTTTGGCGTTTCGCTCTTCGCCGGCGGTACGAGCGCTGTCACAGGCCAGCCCTTTGGCTTCGGTTTCGCGGAATCCGAGCCCAAGGGTGTGATCGGCGGCTTCAATATCTCCACGTCGGTGCTGATCGTGCACGGTTGGATGTACGTGGTCTACCTCGTCTCCAACTTCCGACTGTGGTCCCTCATGCGCTGGCCGTTCTCCAAAATGGTCCTGCTGGCACTTGGCGGAGTTGTCCCGTTGCTGTCCTTCATTGTGGAGAAGAAATTCCACGCCCAGGTCGAGGCCGAACTCGCCGCCAACCCGCAGGCAACCAAACGCTACTAGGCTGTACCGGCATCCAGATGTGAGATGCCTAACGGTAGGGCCGTTTTTGGCCCCCGGCCGCCCTCGCCAACGTGCACCGGGGCGGCCCGGCAAAGTAGTCTTGTCTGGTGACTACTCCCACCGCACCCCAAACTTCCCAGAAGCCGGTGCTGGTTGTTGACTACGGTGCCCAGTACGCGCAGCTGATTGCCCGCCGCGTCCGCGAAGCGAATGTGTATTCGGAAATTGTTCCGCATACCTTCACCACCGAGCAGCTTCTGGCCAAGAACCCGGCAGCCATCATTCTCTCCGGAGGGCCCTCCAGCGTGTACGCAGAGGGAGCTCCGAGCGTCGGCGCGGACCTCTTCGAAGCCGGGGTGCCCGTGTTTGGCATCTGCTACGGCTTCCAGGCCATGGCCAACGCACTGGGCGGCAAGGTGGCCCAGACGGGTCTCCGGGAGTACGGCGCCACTGAAGCGCTTGTTGTAGGCGATGCCCGCTCCATCCTGGACGGCGTCCCCTCTTCCCAGAACACGTGGATGAGCCACGGCGATTCCGTCCACGAGGCCCCTGAAGGCTTCGAAGTGCTCGCCTCGACGGCCGGTGCGCCGGTTGCTGCTTTCGCCAACGAGGAGAAGCGCCTCTACGGCGTGCAGTGGCACCCCGAGGTCAAGCACTCCGTCCACGGCCAGCACGTCCTGGAAAACTTCCTCTTCAAGGGTGCGGGCTTGAGCCCCAACTGGACCACGGGCAACATCCTCGAAGAGCAGGTGGATCGTATCCGCCAGCAAATCGGGGACTCCAAGGTCATTTGTGGCCTCTCCGGTGGTGTCGACTCCGCAGTAGCTGCCGCTTTGGTCCAGCGCGCCGTTGGTGACCAGCTGACCTGTGTCTTCGTGGATCACGGCCTCCTGCGTGAAGGTGAAGCCGAGCAGGTTGAACGCGACTTCGTGGCAGCCACGGGCGTCAACCTCTACGTAGCCAACGAGCAGGAACGCTTCCAGTCGGCTCTTGCCGGCGTCAGCGATCCGGAGACCAAGCGCAAGATCATCGGCCGCGAATTTATCCGGGCCTTCGAGGAAGCGGAGCGGGCCATCATCGCCCAGGCCGCTGCCGAGGGCGAGAAGATCAAGTTCCTGGTCCAGGGAACGCTGTACCCGGACGTCGTTGAGTCCGGTGGCGGCGAGGGTGCTGCAAACATCAAGAGCCACCACAACGTGGGGGGGCTTCCTGAGGATCTGCAGTTCGAACTCGTCGAGCCCCTGCGGGCCTTGTTCAAGGACGAAGTACGTGCCGTCGGTGCACAGCTCGGCCTGCCGCAGGAAATCGTCGGTCGCCAGCCCTTCCCGGGTCCCGGCCTGGGAATCCGCATCGTGGGTGAAGTAACCAAGGAGCGCCTGGACCTGCTGCGCAAGGCTGACGCCATTGCCCGCGCAGAACTGACGGCCGCAGGCTTGGACAACGACGTATGGCAGATGCCCGTGGTCCTCCTGGCGGACGTTCGCAGCGTTGGTGTCCAGGGCGACGGCCGTACCTACGGCCACCCCATTGTGCTGCGCCCGGTGACTTCCGAAGACGCCATGACGGCGGACTGGTCGCGTTTGCCCTATGACCTCCTGGCCCGGATTTCCAACCGCATCACCAATGAGGTGGATGGAGTAAACCGGGTGGTGCTGGATGTGACCAGCAAGCCACCGGGAACCATCGAGTGGGAATAGCAATGTGAGCGGCCGGCTTCCTCTGGGAGGCCGGCCTCTTTGCTTGTATCCGTAAGCACTTCACCGCTTCGAAACCGGCGGGCACCTGTGAAATGACGGCGAATTTCGCGTCGGAACAGCGTTGCGGAGCGGGCTGGCAGGGTATTCCCGCTACCCTCGAAGGTATGCCGGTATGGTCCAAGGCGTCTAAAGCTAGTACAGAAAAGAAGGCAGAAGTTGTGTCAGTAGGTCAAGGCCAGGAAGAGGGCTCCGAAGAGCTCCGTAAATGGCTGTCTGGTCTTAAGCCCGTCACCGGGGCAGACACGATGCTGCGTTTCGTCAAGACGCCCGAAGGCGCCATTGATCTCAGCAACGCCCACCCCTCGGGACTGGCGCAGTTGCTGGCAGGCCGCAGGACGCGCCTGTCCACCCTGATCCGGGACCGCCAACAATATTTGGTGGCGGCGCGGGCAGCACGAAACATCAGGTCCAAGATCTTCGAGCTAAGCAACGATCGCGGTATTGAGGCCGGCTACCTCTCTGCCGGCACTGTGGTCTGGACCTCTGCTGTAGGCGGCAAGCCACAGCGAGTATCGGCCCCCGTGATGCTCACGTCCATCATTCTGACGGTGAGGCCGGGCGAAGACGACTTCGAACTCCAGCTCACCGAGCAGGCCCGCATGAACCCGGCCTTGGTGCGTCACCTCAAATCAGTCCACGGGATTGTCTTTGACGTCAACGCCGTCGCGAGGATGGCCTACAACACTGCGAGGTTTGATCCTCAACCGGTGCTGGATCGCCTGTCCACTCTCGTCCAGCCGATTCACGGTGCCGACGTGGAGTTCAACTTACTGGTCACGACGCTGGCGGACCTTTCCGGCAACCTGGATGATCCTTGGATCAATACAAACAACGCCACTGTTGCGGCGCTCTCCATTGCCGCCAACGGCGGTGACATTGAGGCCGAACCAATCAAGGCAGGCCGTTTCCCCAGCCTTGACCTCCGCGATCCGGCGGATGAGCTCCTCTTGCTCGACGCTGATACTGATCAGCAGTATGTGGTGGATGCCGTTCGTGCAGGAGATTCGCTGGTCGTCAGCACGCCGCCGGGAAGCGGACAGACACAAACAGCCATCAACGCAATCGGTGCGCTGGTCAGCGAAGGCAAGTCGGTGCTCGTGGTGGGGGACAGGCAGTCCAGCCTCGCCGGCCTTTCATCGCACTTGGAATCCCTTGGCTTGGATTCGATGCTCTTCCGCCCCGGCAACGGGACCACCCCGCAGCAGCTCAAGGGCCAGTTGGTCCGGGCCATCATGCGCAATGAAAAAGCACTTGAACCACAACTGGGCAACCTTCACCAGACTCTGACCGGACACCGCCACGCCCTGATGGACCACGTTGCCTCACTGCACAACGTCCGTGAGCGCTGGGGTTGCTCGCCGTACCAAGCAATGCAATCGCTCGCTGAGCTGACGTCCATCCACCCTGCGCCGTCCACGACGGTCCGTCTGAAGCGCAGTGTCCTGGACAACATCAAGGACCGTGAGGAACTCGCTGGCCGTTTGCGTCGGGCTGCCGAGCTGGGCAGCTTCAGCCGGGCTTCCACCACAAGCCCTTGGTATGGAGCCCGATTGGTCACCCGCAAGGAGACCGAGGAAGCGCAGCAGCTCGCCCGCCTGGCAGAGGAGAAGCTGCCCGTCCTGCGGGAGCGGATGAAACAGCTTTCGGACCACGCCGAGATCAGGTTGGGAGAGACGTTCACGGAGTGGGGTGCCCAGCTCGAACTCCTGATTGCCGTCCGCGAAAGCCTGGATAAATTCACTCCGGACATCTTCGACCGTCCGGTGCACGACCTTATTTCCGCTACCGCCAGCTCCGCTTGGCGCCGTGAGCGTAACTTGGAGATGCCCTCCATGCAGCGCTCGCGCCTCCGCCGCGTTGCCAAGGAATACGTGCGGCCCGGTGTCCACATCGCCGATCTCCACAGCTCCCTGGTTCTGGTGCAGGAGCAACGCGCTCTCTGGGCTGGCTACGCCACTACCCAGCGCCACCCGGCTGTCCCTTCCGGGCTTGCCGATCTTGGTGCGCTCTACCGTGAACTCGACGGCGAACTGCGTCGCCTCGGTGAAGCGCTCAAGCACACCAGCGCCGGAGGGTCGCTGCACGGTACGCCGTATCTGGAACTGATGGAGCGGCTGGAACGGCTTGTTGCAGACACAGCCACGTTGGAAACCCTTCCCGAGCGCACCCTCCTGATCGAGGAAATGCGCGAGCATGGTCTCGGCGAGTTGCTTTCCGACTTGGCTGCCAGGGAAGTCCCGGCAGCCTCCGTGGCCGCCGAACTGGACTTGGCCTGGTGGCAGTCCGCTTTGGAAGCCATGATCAGTGGCGACGACTACCTTGCCATGTCCGACGGTGATTCGTTGCGCCGGCTCGAAGCTGAATACCGTCTTGCCGACCAGGCGCACATTGCCAGTGGAGCCGCACGCCTTCGGTGGCAGTTGGCCGGGAAGTGGCGCCAGGGCCTCCTCGAGCACCCGAGACAGGCGGAATTGCTTCGCGCACTGCTGAAGGACGGCCGGGTGACGCTGCCGGCGCTCAGCGCCCAAGCTCCGGAACTTGTGCCGCTGCTGGTCCCTGTTTGGTCGGTCAGTCCCTACCTTCTCACTGGTGTTCTTCCAGCTGAGCAGAAGTTTGACGCGGTTGTGATTATTGACGCCGAATCCACGTCGCTGCAGGCCGTTCTTCCTGCCATTGCCCGGGCGCAGCAGGTTGTGGCCTTCGGCGATGCGAAGATCGCGAACGCGCGCACGTTCAGCGTGGCCGTGGAACCGCCGGTTGCCGGTGTTGCCAGCCACGAGAACGTCGACAGTGCGTTCAAGGCTTTGGCCAGGGTTCTGCCCACATGGCAGCTGAATTGGGTTTACCGCGCCGTGGACGAAGACCTGATCCTGCAGTTGAGCAAGAACTACTACGACGGTGGCCTGCGGCGCCTGCCTGATGGCAACTCGGTCACGGGCCTGGACCGTTCCATCCTCGTCGAGTACATTCCTGACGGCACCGGGCTTCCGGGGGCAGACCACGAAGGTGTCGAGTCCGTCACCGCTGAGGTCAACCGTGTTGTGGACCTGGTGTTCGAACATGCCAGGCTCCGGCCCCGCACGTCGTTGGCCGTAGTGACGGCCAGCCTGCGCCATGCCGCCCGAATCGGCGAGGCCATCAGGTTGCAACTGCCCAACCATCCCTTGCTGGCCACGTTCTTCGGGGCTGGCGCCGAGTCCTTCCGCGTGGTGGACCTTGAGCGTGCGCAGGGGCTGGTGAGGGACCACGTGATCTTCTCCCTTGGCTATGGCCGCACACCTCATGGCCGGGCGCTGCACTCGTTTGGCCCACTGTCCACGGAAGGTGGCAGGAACCGGTTCGCCTTGGCGATGACCCGTGCCCGGCGTTCCATGCACGTCCTGAGTTGTTTCCGACCCGAGGACCTCGACCTTGATCGCTTGGCTCACGGTGCGGTGGACTTCTACGAACTGTTGGACCGGGAACTCTCGGGAAACAGCAACCTCGGTACGCCCGCGTCCCGCGCTGTTGCCAGTGAGCAAGCGCTCGGCGAGGACCCGCTGGTGGCCGACCTTGGCGAGCGTCTGCGTGCCCGGGGAGCCCGTGTCTGGCATCTCTACGATGGCGTGCTGGACATCGCGGCCGCCGCGGATCCAGTCCACACCATCGGCCGTGAGGGTGCAGAGATCCCTACCCCCGTCGCAATCGAATCCGATGGCACAGAACGCTACAAGAGGATGAGCGTCCGCGAACGCAGCCGGCTGCGTCCGCAGTTGCTGGAACGCATGGGATGGCGCTACATGTCCCTGTGGACCATTGAAGTGTTTACTGATCCTTCGTCCTGCGCGGACCGCATTGGGTCCTACCTTGGGCTGGAGAATCACATCCCACGGTCGACGTCGCCTGAGCATGGCTTCCTGGACATGGATGTTGAACAATTGAACGTGGAAAAGGGGCAGCCAACGTTTGCGCCGAGTGCGGCACTGCAGGGAGCCGGGGGGCCCGAGGACGCTGCCGGAGAAGCACATGGCTTTGCAGAGAATGGGAAAGAAGCACCACTGATGGAACAAGCATCCGGTCCGGAAAACGGGGCCAAGGCCGAACCCGACGCAACGGGGGCCGACGGTGCCGAAGAAGCTTCGGTCTCCACGACGACCGCGGCCAGGCCCGGCGCCGGCGGGATACTTCCTACTAAAGCTGCGGAAGACGATCCCCGCCGCTGGGGCGATGAGTCCGGCTATGACCACGAGCAGTGGCTCAAAGAGCAAAGGCCTCCGCATTGGGGCTGATCGGCCGCCCGTAGAGGGGTCCCGCATCACGGACTTACCAAAACGAAGAAAAGCTTGCCTTGCGTTGAAGCGCCGGCAAGCTTTTCTGCTTGTTGGGGATCCGCGGCGACCACCACCAAACCCTCGGTGTCGCTGGTACCGAGCCATTCGCCGGTCTTGCCGCCCAAAGCTGAAGTCCAGAGCACTGGGACAGGGCCGGCCAACACCTGGCTTTGCCTGGATTCGTCATAGGAGCCGGCCGCCGTCAGGACCACCGTCACCAACTGGCCGGGGGAGAGAAGCTGGATGGATGACGGGTCTGCCATTCGCAGCGGCACCGCAGCCGCCCCTGTCGGTGCGCCGGTGAGCAGGCCTGGACCAAGAAGATTGGACTCCGTAGGGATCTGCCCCCTGCCCAGGGGTGAGGCAAGTTGGCGGCCAACCAGGGCCTGAACATCTGTCAGGGCGCCGGTGATGGCGAGGTCAGGCGGCACACCCTGGCTGGTGAAGTCGGACTCCGCAAGGCTGGTGCCTGTTGGAAGATCGTGGGCTGCGACAAGGACGCTGATGCGTGCTTCTGATGCCGGCGTCAGTTGTTGGACTGCCATACCGGTGGCAAGGCAGAGCAGGAGGGCAACGGTGAGCCTGCGGTTTCGTCCGATCCAGGAGCCGAATTTTCGCTTGTGGCCCCGGTGGTCAGTGCGATCCCGGGAGCGTGGCGGATTGAACCTTGCGGGAATGCCGCTTAAGACACTGGATCGCCTCGTTCCTGCACGCGGGACCGGGGGCCAAGTGGCGTCGGTTGATGCCGAACGCTCGGCGCGGGCAAGGAAGGCACTGCGTGACTGATGTGGCATGCCGCCACGTTAGCCAGCTGCCAGCGCCGCGAAACAGCCCTCTGGTGCGCTATGTGGAAAAGGTGGAGACCTAGCTGGCTGCGGCCGCTGCCGGTGCTGCAGCGGGGGCCGGCGACGCCGCGGCAGGGGCCGGTGCTGCGGCCGAAACGGTGCTGCCCTTGGCGTCGCGGGAATCAGTCCGATAGAAGCCTGAACCCTTGAAGACTACGCCGACGCTGTTGAACTTCTTGCGAAGGGCGCCCTTGCACTCGGGGCACTCCGTCAGGGAGCTGTCAGAGAAGGACTGGACGATGTCAAAGGCATGGTCACAGTCTTTGCAGGCGTATGCGTATGTGGGCACTGAATTCCTCCTTCAGGACAAAGTTCAGGTCCTGTGCAGCGGCGGCGGAATAACTCTCCGCATTAGCAGTCGCAGGGCCTGAGTGCCAATTCTATCATCCGTCTCCTTGGCGTGCGCCAGCGGATGTGTTGGATATCTCCAAGTGCCGGAGTCAACAAGGAGGTGCGGCAGTCAGGCCATACCCGCCGTGCCTTCGAGACGGACGACGCCGGATGGCGTCAGGATCTCCCGCACGGGGCGGTCAAAAGCTTCGGCGGGGATCGAACCTGTTGGCAACAGGTCGTCGTCGTACACCACAGCAATGGTGGGCGGCCGCCGGCCGGAAGCGTCGAGGCCATGGAGGAGTCGATCGTAGTAGCCGCCCCCCTGGCCGATCCGGTTGCCATCCATGTCCACCGCAGTGGCAGGCATGAAGATACCCGCACTTCCGGCGACAACCTGGCTTTCCAGTCGTTCGCCTTCGGGCTCGTCGATGGGGGCGTAGGCGGAGCGGACAAACGCCGTCGAGGGCGTCCAATACACCCAGCTCAACTGCCGTCCGGGCTCGCAGACGGGAAGCAGAACGCGGTGGCCGGCCCCGTGCAGCGCCTCGATAAGCGGCATGGTGGGCGGCTCGAAGGCAACCCCCAAGTAGACGGCAAACGTGGAGACGGTGGCAGGGGAGGCAGCTGCCGCCCACGCCGATCCATGATGTGCGATCCCCTCGCCGGCCGCCGCGATCTGTTCCGGAGAGAGGGCTCGCCTGTGCAGGCGGCGGCTGCTGCGGATGTCTTCTTTCGATGCCATGCGTATCCGATCGTGAGGTGAGCCTGATGCCGGTCCAGCAACCAAGGCCGCCATGCGGCACACCGAAATGTGTTCCCGGCACGGCGAGGGTTTAGCCGATGATGTATTCCTTCCGTTACATTAGTCCGGTGACTCTCGATAACAATGCTGTCCGTAAGGCCGTCATCCCCGCAGCGGGTCTTGGCACCAGGTTCCTGCCTGCAACAAAGGCGATGCCGAAGGAAATGCTGCCTGTGGTTGACAAGCCAGCCATCCAGTACGTCGTCGAAGAAGCCGTCAAGGTTGGCCTGCACGACGTCCTGATGATCACGGGGCGCAGCAAGCGCGCCCTTGAGGATCATTTTGACCGCGTGCCGGCGTTGGAAGCGACCCTGGCTGAGAAGGGCGATACCGCCAAGCTTGAGGCCATCCAGTCCGCCACCAACCTCGGCGACATCCACTATGTCCGCCAAGGCGACCCGAACGGCCTGGGCCATGCCGTCCTTCGTGCAAAGCAGCACGTTGGCCACGAGCCTTTCGCCGTTCTCCTGGGCGATGACCTGATCGACGCCCGCGATAACCTGCTGAGCGACATGATCGCCGTCCAGCAGAAGACCGGCGGTTCCGTGGTTGCCCTGATCGAAGTGGAACCCTCCAAGATCAGCGCCTACGGTTGCGCCGACGTCGAAGAGATCGGCGAAGACGGCTACGTCCGCATCAAGCAGCTCGTGGAAAAGCCTTCTCCGGAAGAAGCGCCGTCCAACCTCGCCGTCATCGGCCGCTACGTGCTGCACCCGGCAGTGTTTGATGTTCTGGAGAAAACCGCTCCGGGCCGGGGCGGCGAAATCCAGCTGACCGATGCCCTTGAAGTCCTTGCCGCCGGCGAAGGTGAGGGCTACGGCGTATACGGCGTCGTTTTCCGCGGCCGCCGCTACGATACCGGTGACAAGCTCAGCTACCTCAAGGCATGCATTGAGCTGGCGTGCGAACGCGAAGACCTCGGCCCCGAACTGCGTGAGTGGTTGCCGACCTTTACTGCCTCGCTTCCCAAGTAACACCGGATGTACGGCTCTGCGATCTGGCCGGTGACGCTGGAGAGCGGAAACCTGCTTCTTCGCCCCATCCGTTACCGCGACAAGCGGGAGTGGTCTGAAGTCCGTTCGCGGAACAGCGAATGGCTCGCTCCATGGGAGGCGTCCAACCCCGCACCGGGTGGGCGCCTGCCCAGCTATCGGCAGATGGTGGGCTCGCTGAACGACCAAGCCCGCCACTCCACGGCCCTGCCCTTCCTCATCGTTGAGCGGACCCCCGGATTCCGGGAACCGCGAATCGTGGGGCAATTGACCGTTTCCTCCATTGTCTGGGGATCGGCCATGATGGCAACGCTGGGTTATTGGGTTGACAAGGAGCGTGCCGGGCTTGGTATCGCTCCGACGGCGGTCGCCATGGCAACTGATCACTGTTTCAGGGTGTTGGGCCTCCATCGCATGGAGATCAATATCAGGCCTGAAAACGCACCCAGCCTGCGGGTGGTCGAAAAGCTCGGATTCCGCGATGAGGGCTATCGCGAACGCTACTTGCATATCAACGGCGAATGGGCTGACCACCGCTCCTTCGCGCTGACCTCCGAGGAAGTTCCGGAGGGTCTGTTACGTCGGTGGCTCAGGGGATAAACGGGCAGGTCATAGGCCTTTTTGGCCGTATATCCAGTCATTTGCGGACTCGCCGACGACACACCGGCCGCAATGCCGCCGCGCCCGGCGATTTGCTTCTACGGTTTTGAATGTGGACTTCCCTCTCAGCAGCTCAGTGATACTCGTGGTCACTGTTGCCCTGTGGATGGTCTGGGTGGCGCCCTACGTTTTGCGGAACAGACGCCAACAAGTCCAAACAGCCACTGTCCCGGCAGGGGCGATCGACGACGAACCAGACGAAACGCAGGCAGGGGTGGTACTGACTTTGGCACCTCAGCAGGAGAAACCGATGGAGACCATGCACAGCAAAGCACAGGCGTCGCCCCAGGAATCCCGTGCGGCTGAGTCGTTCCCTGGAAAAGCCCCCACCACTCCCTTCACCATCCGCTACGCCCGGCTCACGCTGGCATTGGCGGGCCTTGCCCTGCTGGTGACGTCAGTGGTGTCCGGCGTTCTCCTCGCCTTTGGCGCCGCATCCGTCTGGTTGCCGTTGGTTTCCTTCATTGGGGCTGTGCTCGCCGTCGTGACCCTGCGGAAGCTCGCCCTCCGGGATCTTCGCGAACGCCGGGCGCGCCGTGCTGCGCAAGCTGCGCCCATTCCGACGCCGGCGCGCTACTTGCCGAAGGAACCGGCAGTGGAAGCGAAGGAAACCACCGTTTTCGACGCCGAAGCCACCAATCGTGAAGCTGCGCGCCTGTCCGCCGTTGAGCTTCGCCAGGCCGCGTTGGCCGTTGCAGTCGCCGCGGGAGACGAATCCGCCCATACGGCCGGGGACTCCAAGGGCTCCAGCTGGGAGCCGGTCGCAGTTCCCAAGCCCACGTACGTCGAGGCCGCCAAGGTTCCAAGGCCGGCTCCCGAGCCCCTGGACCTCCCTGAGGCTCCCAAGCCTGTGGGCAAGCCCGTTCTGAAGCAGGGCGCTGAGCAAGCGGAGGCAGCGGCCACTGTTTCTGCCAAGGGGCAGAGCGCGCTCAGCAACCTGGACGACGTTCTGCAGCGCCGTCGCGCCTAGAACCTCCATGAACAGCATCTGCGTCGCGGGTAGCATCGGGTAGGTCGGTCGGGACGTCGTCCGGCTCGCGCTGTCTGCGGGGCCTACGGTGACGGCCTTTTCCCGCCACGTACCGGCTGCCGGCTCGGCGAAGCGTCACGACGGCGCAACTTACTTTACGGGCGATGTCACCACAGGAGAGGGGCTGGCAGCCGCTTTGGTAGGTGCCGACGTCGTCATTGATTGTCTCGGAGCCCCGGGTAGTGAGCGGCACTGCATACGAACTGTGGGCGGTCCGGAGGTCCTCACCATGCGTCAGATGGCGGAGTCGTGGAAGACGGTCACAGGGAGGCGAGGCAAGATCGTGGAGCTGCCCCTGGCCGGGGCCATGGGGTCGTTCCTTCGTGCCGGCAACAACCTGATCCCCGGGCGGAAGGATGGCGCGGAGACGTTCGTGTCGTGGTTGGAAAAGCACGACGAAACTTTGTAGCCTAGGGACACTGGCCAGGCCGTACAGCTTGGCCCAGGGGCTATAGCTCAGTTGGTAGAGCGCTTCGTTCGCATCGAAGAGGTCAGGAGTTCGAATCTCCTTAGCTCCACATTTGGCATCAGGGTTCCCAGCCCCGCAAGTAGTCGCCCCTTCCAGCGCCAGGAAAAGACGAGTACCAACTACTCGTGTGCCTAGGTGGCCGGTTCGCCTTTACTGAAGCCAGCGGATCCCACGCGTCGGCCAATGACCCCCCTCGTTTGCCGAAGCTGCCCGAAGGTTCCGCGGCCGGGGCCGGACGGCATCACCCAGAAGTGCTGTCCGGTCCTGCGCTATGAGGCTTCCACGGCGCTGCGCTCGGGTATATCGTTAACTATCGTTTAGTATCGTTCGCGATTGACTGAGGTGAGCTTGATGCACAATTCATTCCCTGCAAACGGATTCATGGGCAACAACCTGGACGGCATGTGGCAGGCCGTTGAGGAGTTTCGCTCCCGGTTCGAAAAGCGCTCCGGAACCCGTGCCGGCCGGGGCGAGCTACGGACGGCTATCCTCGCCCTGCTTGCCGAGCGCCCCATGCACGGCTACCAGATCATCCATGAAATCGAAGAGCGCAGTGGGGGCAGCTGGAAGCCGAGCGCCGGTTCCGTCTATCCCACCCTGCAATTGCTGGCAGACGAGGGTTTCGTCAGTGCGGAAGAATCCAGCGGACGCAAAATCTACTCCCTGACTGAAGCCGGCCGGGAGGATGTTGCCGGTTCTGAAACGTCTGCACCGTGGGACTCCTTGGGCACGTCGTCGAGCCCGGGATTCGCAGCCCTGCCCAAGGCCGGCGTGGAACTGGCTCAGGCCGCCGCGCAGGTTGGCCGCACCGGAACGCCCAAGCAAGTGCAGGAGGCTGTGACGGTGCTCGAGGAGGCGCGCCGCCGCCTGTACTCGATCCTCGCCCAGGACTGAAGGGGTGACGTCGGTTCGACGCGATCGGGCAGATCCCACGCCGGGAAGCGGGGATCCCCGCGCCCGCTACCGCCGAATCCTGCGATTCGCCGCATGGCATCTGGCGGTGACGTGGTGGTTTGAGCTGTTCTTGCCCAAGGTAGGCCTTCGTCGGCTGACGGAACGCAACCGAGCCAACAGAATGCGGCAGTTTGCCCGGCGGTTTCACGGCCTTGCGGTGGAGCTCGGCGGACTGATGATCAAGGTGGGCCAGTTCATGTCGTCCCGGCTGGACGTGCTCCCACCGGAGATCACCGCGGAGCTGGAGGGGCTTCAGGACGAAGTGCCGCCCGTTCCCTTTCCTGCCATCCGGACGCTGGCCGAAGCCGAACTCGGTGCCCCCTTGGAGGCGGTGTTCGCCTCAGTCGAGCAGACGCCCATTGCGGCAGCATCTCTCGGGCAAGCACACCGGGCAAAACTCCTGGCCGGCAATGCCGAGGATACCGGGCTCAGCAGCGTGGTCTTCAAGGTGCAGCGGCCCGGCATCGCCGAAATCGTCGACGTCGACCTGGCCGCCTTGCGGAAAGTGGGAGGTTGGCTCAGCCGCATCCGCATCGTTTCCAGCCGCGCAGACGTGCCGGCCCTGATCAAGGAGTTCGCGCAGACCAGCTTGGAGGAAATCGATTACTTGAATGAGGCGGCCAACTCAGAGCGTTTTGCCGCTGACTTCGCCAACGACCCACGGGTAACTGTCCCAGCTGTGGTCTGGGAGCGAACCACCCGCCGTGTGCTCACACTCGAAGATGTCACGGCCATCAAGATCACGGACGCGGAGTCGCTTCGCCTGGCCGGCATAGACCCGGCCACTGTGGCTCCAGTCTTCGCCTCGGTGATGTTTGACCAGTTGTTCACCAACGGTTTCTTCCATGCCGATCCCCACCCCGGCAATATCTTCGTCACGCCGGCCAACGATCCGTCGAGTGAACATCCCTGGAAACTCACGTTCATTGACTTCGGCATGATGGGCGAAGTTCCCGTGAAGACGCGCAGCGGGCTGCGCAAGCTTCTGATCGCTGCTGCTTCACGGGACGGCAAAGGACTGGTGACCGCGATCAGCGACGTGGGGGTGCTGATGCAGTCGGCCGACACAGCTGAGCTTGAGCGGGCCATGACACAGCTCTTCGCGCGCTTCGGCGGGATGGGTTTCGCGGAGCTTCGCGACGTTGATCCGCGGGAGTTCCGCGAATTCGGGGCTGAGTTCGGCAGCGTGATTCGCTCCCTGCCCTTCCAGTTGCCGGAGAATTTCCTGCTCATCATCAGGGCCATGTCCTTGACCTCGGGTGTGTGCAGCTCACTGGATGCCCGCTTCAATCTGTGGGACTCCGTGGAGCCGTACGCGGCGCAACTGCTGCGCGACGAGCGTGGAAACCTCATCAACGACGTCGCATCCCAGGCGTTCGATGCCGCTGCCATAGCCCTGCGCCTGCCAAAACGGCTGGATGGATTGGTCTCTCAACTGGAGGACGGTTCCCTGCAGGTATCAAATCGCAGGCTCGAACGGCAGATGGCCCGGCTCATCCTGTTGGTCCGGCGAGCAGTCGGCGCAGTGATCTTCGGAGCGGTGCTTATCTCAGGGGCCGTGGTCCGTGCCGATGACATGGTGCTCGGCAATGTGCTGATGATCGTTTCCGTGGTGCCGCTGCTGTTCGCCTTGTGGTCGGGAAGCCGTCGCGTGTGAGAACAAGCTTGCGCCACCTGCCCGCGTCGTAGACTTGCCCTGTGACAGAGACCCCCGCTCCGCGTTCTGAGGCCTCCAACGGCATGTCCGGCCCCATCCTGGTAGGTGTCATGCCGGGGCAGCACCCCGTGGTTCTTGCGCAAGCAGTCCAGGTGGCCGCCAGTGCCGGGCTGCCACTGGTGTGCGCGTATGCCGACGTTACGGTGTACCCCGTGGACGGCAGTACAGGAGGTCCCGCGGCGCCGATCGATCCGGACGGCGTTGACGACGATTCTTACGAAATCCCCGAATCGCTGAGACAGGCCATCGCCGCGCAACTGGACGGCACCGGCGTCGAATGGTCGATGGTCCCATTGGCAGGGGAACCGGCCCGTGCCTTGGCCCGGGAAGCCGAAGCTGAAGGCGCATCAATGATCGTGGTGGGCACGCGGGAGCACAAACTGACAGCCGCCCTGAAGGAACTGACGGCCGGTTCCGTCGCCCGCCACCTGTCCCATTGCCAAGGACTGCCGGTACTCGTTGTTCCCGTCAATCCCCGGGTCCACACCGACGATGACGACTGAGGACAAACGCCCCGTCCACCTTCACTGGGGATTTATCGGTATTGTTGCGGCCGGTGGTGTGCTGGGCGCTCTGGCACGGTATGGTCTGGGACTTGCCATCCCGGCGCCAGGTGCATGGCCACTTCCCACCTTGGTCATCAATCTTTCCGGCGCCTTGGCGCTGGGCGCTTTGCTTGAGGGCCTCTCCCGCAGGGGTCCCGACGCCGGCAATCGCCGGGTCCTGCGGCTCGGGCTGGGTACGGGGTTCCTTGGCGCGTATACCACCTACAGCACGCTGGCATTGGATGCGGTGCACCTGTTCAGCGCTGGAGCGGCTCCTGCAGCTGCGGGTTATCTGGCAGCGAGCCTGGTGGGCGGCGCTGTTGCCACCCTTGCGGGTATCTGGCTGGGGGCCCGCCATCACCAGCGCGCAACTGGACGCCAATCGTGACGGTCATCCTTCTTGCCTTGGCGGGCGGGGTAGGTGCCGCCGTGCGGTTTGTGGTGGACGGGCTTATCCGGGCACGCCTCAAGACCGCTTTTCCCTGGGGGACCGTTGCCATCAACATTTCGGGCTCCCTGCTGCTGGGCCTACTGGCAGGGTTCGTGATGCGTGGCCAAGCGCCGGAATCCCTCCTGCTGGTGTTCGGTACCGGATTCCTGGGCGGCTACACCACCTTCAGCACCGCAAGCCTGGAGACTATCCGGCTTGTTCAAAGTGGTCGCACGGCCCTGGCCATCATCAATGGGTTGGGCACAATGGCGCTTAGCGTCCTTGCCGCTGCGGCTGGAGTAAGTATCAGCCTGCTGGTGCCTTGAGCAGTGGTGAACCTCACCCTCAAAAGTGTCATGGCCCGCCTGTAGGATCGAGCCATGGCTAAGAAGACATTCAATGAGTTGTTGTCCGCCCAGGTCGCCAATGAGTTTGCGGCCTCCCAGCAATACATCGCAGTAGCTGTGTACTTTGACGGCGAGGACTTGCCGCAGTTGGCCCGGCACTTCTACCGTCAATCCCTTGAGGAGCGGAACCACGCCATGATGATGGTTCAGTACATGCTGGACCGTAACGTGCACGTGGAGATCCCCGGTATTGCCCCGGTTCGCAACAACTTCACCAACGCCAAGGAACCCATCGCGCTGGCCTTGGAACAGGAAAAGGAAGTCACCAGGAACATCGAGGAGATGTTCCGTGTTGCCCGCGCCGAGGGGGATGCCCTGGGCGAGCAGTTCATGCTCTGGTTCCTGAAGGAACAGGTGGAAGAGGTCGCCTCCATGACCACGCTGCTGAACATCACCGAGCGTGCCGAGAACCTCTTCGACATCGAGAACTATGTCGCCCGGGAGACTGTAGGCGATGGCGGAAACGATGCCAGTGCCCCGTCTGCGGCCGGCGGCGTTATCTAGCCATCCACCCAGCCCACGTTTTCAAGGAGGCCGCCGGAAGCTCAGCTTCCGGGGGCTTCTTCCATTGACACAGCATCGTCCGGGTCTGAACGTCCCAGAAGGGACAAACGGCTGGCAATACGCGCCAAGTCAACGGGCAGGACACTGCCCGGGACATCGATATCCCAGTTCAAAGGCCCCGCCCCGACCAGAAACAGCGTGATGTCCTGGTCGTGGAGCACATCCACCACATTGCTGAACCGCTGCCATGCCGGTGCGGATGCCGAATCACCATCTTCCGGCGAAGGAACGTCGTCAATGACCCACGTCCTATAGGTATCGGCCAAAACCAGGAAGTCCGATGTTGACGTCAGCCCGCCGCAAAGCTCCTCAAAACCGACCCAGAGCAAGTCGGCGTCTGAGTTTTTGACAAGCAATGGCTGCGTGGTGGGGCTGACGATCCGGCTCTGTGAGGGCTGGGGCCGGAAGAGGCCAAGGCGCCCCAACTGCGTTGGTGTGCCGGGGGAGATGATGCGTCCGGCGCGAAAAGCCTCAAATCCTGTGGCCGGACCGGTTCCGGGAGTAGGAAAGCGGCGGAAATCCGAGGCACCATTGATCTCCACGACGTCCATCATCTCCTTGATGGCTTCAATGGTGGGTACGAAGTGGTCATGCCAGAGGGGATTGGGCAGGAGGTCGTCCGGGGCGTAGTTCGAGGTCACCACCAAGGGGATCCGGCGCTGGGCTGCGGACCGTAACAACCGGGCAATGAACATGCCATCGCCGACGTCATGGACGTGGAACTCATCGAAAAAGAGCACATCGATGTCATCCAGCAGGGAGTCCACCGACTGCTGGATGGCCGTTCCGTTGCCGGGCTCGAAGCCGTGTGTCCCGGAGTGGAGCTTGCGGAAGAAGTCGTGGAAATGGACACGCCTCTTCCGTGCCTCCAGCCGTCCGTAGAAGCTATCCATCAGCCAGGTCTTTCCGCGGCCCACCGGCCCGTGGAGGTAGAGGCTTCGCGGCGTCCTCCTTGAGAGCGCACGACGCCGGCCGGTCACTTGGGCGGCGAAAGCCGCCAAGCGCTCAGCTGCTTTCCGCTGGCTGGGCTCAAGTTCGAAACCCGACCGCCCGGCGTCGTGCTCCATGCCGGCCACCAAAGTCCCGGCAATGTCCCGCGCCGTACGCGGGGCAGGCCTCAAGAGAGGCGTCACAGCCACCCTTTGCGTTTGAAGATGGCGTACATCAGCAGTGCGGCGCCGACCATGAGTCCCACCGCCAAGGGATAGCCGAAGTCCCAATGCAGCTCGGGCATATGGTCGAAGTTCATGCCGTACACGCCTGCCACAAACGACGGCGCAAAGAGGATGGCAGCCCAGGAGGAGATCTTCTTGACCTGTTCGTTCTGCGCAGCACTGGCCTCGTTCTGCCGGTTCGCGGTCAGCGTGCCATCCAAAGTGAGGGCGTTCTGCAACAGATCCCTGAACGAGTTCACCCGTGAGATGACGCGCTGAACGTGATCCTCGACGTCGCGAAGGGAACGCTGCAACTCGATATCCACGCCATACTTTTCGAAGCCCTTTTCCAGCAGCGCCATCATGTCCGGAAGCGGCTGGATGGCCCGCTGGAACTGGATCACTTCACGGGCGAGCTCGTAGATCCGACGCGACACGGTGCTGTCGCCGCTGAAGAGTTGGTCTTCGATTTCGTCGATGTCGTTCTCAAGGCCCGCCACCACTGGCGCATAGTCGTCCACTACCTGGTCCAGGAGGGCGTAGAGCACGGCTTCAGGTCCATGGCAGAGCAGATCCGGACGCGTCTCCAGCCGGTGGCGGACCCGGGCGACTCCACCGGTTTCAGCGTGCCGGATGGTCACCACAAAATTTGGTCCGGTGAAGACGTGCAACTCGCCGAACTCCACAGTCTCGGTTTCATCGAGGTATCTGGCTGGGCGGAGAACAGTGAACAGGTTGTGGTCGTACCGTTCGAGCTTGGGCCGCTGGTGTGCAGAAACAGCGTCCTCAACGGCAAGCTCGTGGAGGTCGAATTCCTGGGCGACGGCGGCCATCTCGTCCTTCGTGGGCCGATACAGGCCGATCCAGGCCATGCCACCATGTTCGGCCAGTGTTTCGAACGTTTGCTCGAGGCTGTGCGGGGTGGCGGTGCGGACGCCGTCTACATATACGGCGTTATCGATGATGGTCACTGGGTGAACGCTACTGCATGGCTCCGATGATGGCGCCCGCAACGGTCATGGCCACGAGGTCGTGGCCGGAATCGATCACTGTCACAGCGGCGGGGCGCCCGGCGAAGCCGTTGTGAATGACATGGCCGCCGGCGCGGAATACCAAGGCCGCGATCAGCGCGAAGAAACCGCCGGCCCAGAAAGTGTTGAGCTCCAGCGCGCTGATGAGGACAGCCAGGAGAATGCTGGTCAGGGCCGCGGCCACCATCATGGGAACCCAGATGCCGGCGCCACCTTCGATGTTTTTGAGGTCGTCTTCGGTCTTGCCGATCGCCTGCATCCACCTGCGTCCAAGGACGGCCGGCATGTACCAGACGAAGCCGATGACCATGCTTGAAACGAAAGCCAGAAGTACAGCGAACCAGTTGATCTGGGAGATGTGTGAGAGCCAATCCATGCCTGAAATCCTAGTCCGTTCGGGCCTGCGGGCCGGTGCTCTGGCTCTCCTGCCTGGGGCGTGTTGGGGCTGCGGACATCCTTTCGATGAGCGGCTCAGTGCGGTACGGGATATGCGTATGCAGGGCCAGGACTGTTTCTGTCCGGATGACACCCTTGGTGCGCAGGACCGAGCGTAACGCCGACTGCAGGTTGTGCGTGTCCGTTGCCACCACCCGGCACCACAGATCGCCGCGCCCTGATATCTCGTGGACCTCCAGCACTTGGGGGATCAGGCGTAAGGCGCCAATGACGCCGTCGAGTTCCCGGTGGGTGACTTCAATCGTGACGAAGGCAACGACGTCGTACCCCACCTTTTCGAGGTCCACTTCACGGCCGGCCGCCTGCAGCACTCCGGTCCGAAGAAGGCGCTTCACGCGGCTCTGGGCGGTATTGCGGGCTATGCCCAGGGCGTCGCTCAACTCAGCGATCTGGATGCGGGGTTCCCTAATGAGTTCCAGCAGGATCTTCAGGTCCATGGGGTCGAGGGTGTTCAAATGGTCACTCCAGCTCATTTGTCGCTTACTACTTTGAGTATTTTGCTCAATCCTTGCACTTTTGCAGCTCTTTGAGCTCAGCACTATTGCATTCTATTGCCATCACTACTTAGCCGGACTGCGCTTCCCACAAGGAAAACCGAAACCGGCGACCGAGCCCGAAGGCATGGAAATGACTGTCTTGAGCGAACTCCGCATGCGTCCGGCCACCGCCGAACGCTGGGGATGGGATGCCTCCACCACTGCCCGGCTGGTCCTGACGGGGGTTGTGATCTTTACGCTCCTGGTTGGCGCCAACCTGGCCACACCCTTGTACCCCCTGCTCCAGGCCAGGCTTGGCCTGTCCTCGCTTGACGTGACGGTGGCCTTCTCAAGCTACGTCCTTGCCTTGGTAGGCGTCCTCATGGTGGCGGGCCACTGGTCGGACCACATCGGACGCCGTGCGGCGCTGGTGCTGGCTGTCTTGGTTGGCTTGGTGGGCGGAGTGATTTTCGCCAACGCGGACACCTTGGTGTCATTGTCCTTGGGCCGGGCTTTCCAAGGAGCAGCAGTTGGACTTGCGACAGGAGCCAGCGCCGCAGCCCTGCGTGAATTGCTGCCCCAGCGGCCCGACTGGGCCTCCCGCTTTACCCTTCTGTCCTCTGCCGGAGGCGTGGCCGCCGGTCCCGCAATCGGCGGCCTCTTATCACTCCTGCCGGACTCGACGCGAACTCCCTACTACGTTCACTCGGCAGTGTTGCTTGCAGCGCTGGTTCCCTTGTGGCTTTTGAAGGCGCGGCCAGCCATTGCACCCGCGGGAGGACCGAAGCCCCTGAAAGTCCTCGCTCCGCGGAGGCCGTCCATCTCGCGTGACGCCCGCGGAGCATTCTGGATGGCAGCGGCCACGGGATTCCTCAGCTTCGCCGTCTTCGGCTTCTGCCTTTCCTTGGCGCCGGGCTACTTCGCCAGCGTGGTGCAGGCTGATTCGAGGCCCCTCATTGGCTTGCTTGCAGGGGTCACTTTGGGTGCTTCCGCGCTGAGCCAGCTGCTGGGTACGCGCGGACGCTTTGTTGTTCCCCTGGCCTTGGTGGTTCTGGGCTCCTCCGTGGTTCTCATCGGAGCAGCGGCCGCATGGTCAAGCCCATGGCTGCTGGTGGCAGCCAGCATCACCGCAGGCGTGGGACAGGGCATTGCGTTCCGGCAGGTCTTCAATGAAGTTGCCGGCAAGGTTGAGGCTGCGCGCCACGCGCAGGTCATCAGCACCGTCTATGTCATCACTTACTTGGGAAGCGCCGTTCCGGTGATCGGGCTGGGACTGGCTGTCTCGGCGCTCGGTCTGCAGGCCGCCGTCGTGGGTTTCACGGTTCTGTGCGGCGTGGCGGCGATGGTCCTTGCGGCCGTCTCGTTTCGACGCGTAGTGCGTTCCTGATTCCCGGCCCTATTCGGGCAGCGGTCCACGGTTGCCGGGTATGTGCTGGAAAACCATGGTGGTTTCCGTGTGACCCACCACGGGGTCAGTGGCGAGGTTGTCGAGGAGCCAGTTTCGGAGGTCGTCAGTGTTGGCGACGGCGATATGGAGCAGGTAGTCCACGGAACCGGTGGTGTGGAAGGTGGAGATGACCGCCGGGAGTTTAGGGACGCGGGCAGTAAAGCGGTCGATTTGGTCGCGGTCGTGGGCCCGAAGGCGAACGGCGATGAGGGCCTGTACCGAACGGCCGATGGCCGGCAGGCTCAAGACGGCTTCAAAGCCTTCGATGATTCCCCGTTCGGAGAGCGCCCTGGTCCGCATCAGGGCCGTGGAAGGGGCGATACCGACCAGCTCCGCCAACTGCTTGTTGGAGATACGGGCGTCGTCCACCAACGCTGCGAGGATTCGTTCGTCGATCGCGTCCAGCGGCTCTGCGCTGCCGGTGCTTGACCGAACATTCTTCGTGGGGTTGCTCACGGATCCTCCTGAAATTGCCTTTCATCCATCCTAATCGGTGAATTCTTCAGGTGACTATCGTTTGGGGCGGGCCCGCCGGTCTCCCCGGTTGGCCAGGCGTTGGAGCGGCTCGCTGAGAAGCATCAGCAACAGGGGGAAGTTGCCGGCGGTCGGAACGGCCAAGGCCACAACAAGAGCCGCAAGGAATAGCCCGGACACTATGCCGCCTGCCCGGATCCCTGACGTCGTTTCAGCGGCATCCATGTCGTGCAGATCCGGGTGGGACCGCAGGTGGACGCGCGCCAGAAGGAGCATAAGGCTGGTAGCGAAAAGCGTTCCGATGTAGACAAGGGGCTGGGCCCAGTCGGATTGCAGTTGGGTGGACAGCGAGGTAGCGACGGGCATCAGCACGATCGTGAACATCCAAGCAACCGTCAACCACAACAGTCCGGAGTCGATGCGCCGGACTTTGTGGAACAGTCGGTGGTGGTGCACCCAGAACACGGCAATGAGGACAAAGCTCAGGACGAAGCCCAGTAAGGCGTACTGCTCCTCGGCCAACCATTGGGCCGTAGTGCCATCGTGGTCCGCCAACTCACCCACGCTATCCATCAGCGGAAGGATCAACAACGTCAAAGCAATCGCCACCACGGCATCCGTAAACGCCTGCAAACGCTCCGGTGACGACAGTTCGCGGGGTTTCGTGACCTGTGTCATGCCTCTGATTGTAGGGGCAGGACCGTTGATATCAGCCGGGGTGTTAGGGCCTCCGGTGCACTATCAAGGTGACGGCCGCCGTCGTGCATGAGAGGGCGATGACGCTCAAAGCCAACGCAGGCCAGCCAAACGCCTGGAAGGCCAAACCGCCGGCCCATCCAATAAGGCTCGAACCCAGGTAGTAGGACAGGTTGTACAGGGACGCTGCCTGTGCGCGGCCAGTAGTAGCGATTGCTCCGGTCCAGCCAGATCCCACGCTGTGGGCTGCAAAGAAGCCACCTGTGAAGATGACAAGCCCGGCCAGGGTGGCTGCCAGGTTCTCCACCAACGTCAACGCCAGGCCTGCCGACATGACGGCGATCCCGGCCACCAGGACGTTGCGCCTGCCAAATCTCGTGGTCAGCGCCGCAGCCCAGCGTGAGCTGACGGTTCCGGACAAGTAGGCAAGGAAGATGAGGCTGACAACCGTGGCGGGAAGTCCGAAGGGTTCGGCATGCAAGCGAAAGCCCAGGTAGTTGTACACGGCCACGAAGCCGCCCATGAGGAGGAAAGCCTGTAAGTACAACGACACCAGCTTGGGGTTGCTGGAGTGTCCCTTCAGGGTCCGGAGGGCGCCGCGGAATCCCAGTGCCGGGGCCGGGCTGAAGCGGCGTTGCTTGGGAATGAGGACCAGGAACAGGACTGCGGACACAGTGGCCAGCAGGGACACTGCCAGGGCCGCGGCCCGCCAGCCCCAGAGCTCGCCCACGGGTCCGGCCACAAGGCGTCCCGCCAGCCCTCCCAAGGTGGTGCCGGCAACGTAGGTTCCAGCCGCCAACGCGGTGTGTATTTTCGTGACTTCCTCGTTGAGGTAGGCGATGGCTATGGCAGGAATTCCACCCAGGGCCATGCCTTCCAAGGTTCGGAGGCCCAGCAGCAGCGGCACAGTGGGGGCCAGCGGAACCAACAGCCCCAGGAGCGTCGCGGCCGCGATGCCTATGGCCATGGCACGGACCCGCCCAATCCTGTCGGCCACGAAAGACCATGGCAGGACAGTGATGGCAAGGCCCACGGTGGCGAGGGAGATACTGAGGGCGGCTTCGGCTGCTGTGATGTTGAGGTCGCTGGCCATGAGGGGCAGGACAGCCTGGGTGGAATACAGCTGTGCAAAGGTGGCAACGCCGGCAAGCGCCAAAGCGGCGAGCACCCGGCTGTAGCCGCGCGACCCCTTGGCGTGCCCGTCCCATGTTTCTGCGCTGCCCAAGGCGATTGCTTTACTCACCCGGCAAGATTAGGCCTCGCCGGACACCACATTCCAATGCATGAGTCGTCTAGAATTGATGCAATAGAGCATGAATAGTGGGAGATATGCAGGCAGGGATCACTGCTGAAGGGAGACGACCGTGGAACCGGACCACCACCAACTCATCCAACTCCTTCCGCTCCTTCCCGTTCTGGCTGAACTTGGCCGCACGGAACATATGACGGAAACCGCGGAGATCCTTGGAGTTCCCCAGTCCACGGTCAGCCGGGCGGTGGCACGGGCCAGTGCCATTGTGGGGATGGACCTGCTGGTGCGCGAGGGCAGGGGGATCCGTCTTACTTCCGCCGCCAGGACCCTGCTGCCCTACATAGAAGCCGCGCTGGAGGACTTCCAAGCCGGCCTTGACCGGGTCAGGCACGAGTCGGACGTAGTCCGTGGACGAATCGGAGTGTCCTTCCAACACACTTTTGGTGAGGCGACTCTTCCCCTGCTCATCAGCGCATTTCGCGGCCGCCACCCCCATGCGGTGTTCGAACTCTGGCAGGGTCCCCGCGACGACTGCCTGCAACAATTGGCCAGCGGGGACAGCGATTTTGCCTTGATTGCGCCGATCGCACCCGAAGGCAGGGGCATCCACTCCCTGCCGCTCTACCGCGAGCCGCTCAGGGTGGTCCTGCACTACCGGCATCCCCTGGCAGGGCGGTCCAGCCTGCATCTCTCAGAATTGCGGCACGATCCCTACGTGACACTTCCAGCCGGTGTTGGGCTGCGGGCCTTGGGGGAAGCACTCCTGCGTGAAGCAGGCTTCCGCCCAAGGATTGCCTTCGAAGTCCAGGAGTCCACCTCCGCCAGGGGCCTGGTTTCGGCCGGCCTCGGGTTCAGCATCCTTCCGCCTGCGGGTCCCGGCTCAGGTACCGGCCAATTTCTTCCGAAGGCCGAACTCGGGCTCGTCGAAGTGGCGATTGAGTCCGAGTTGGCGTTCCGGCAAATTGGCATCGCCTGGCGGGAGAGAAGTTTCGAACCCGACGCCGTTCGGCTCTTCCGCGAACTCGTCATCTCGGAGGGCGGAGAGTTGCTGGCCGAACTTGTCAGAGCCCGCTCAGGTACTCCCTGACGACGTCTTTCGCCGATCCTTCACGGGCCAACCGCCAGCCGGTGCCCGCCCACAGATTCAGGCGCTGTGGATCACCGGCTGCGGACGAGGCTGCCCGCACCGGTGCCGTGAGATGATGGATTGCCGGGTAGCCTTCCGGAGCATCCTGATGGTCGCGGACGAAGTCGTTGACCAGCGATCGGGCCAAACGTCCGGTGAAGGCGCGGGTCATGGCCGTTTCAGTAAACGCGGGATCACCCAAAGCATCCTTGTGCAGCTGCCGGGCGCCGCTTTCGTGGGTCCGAACCAGGGCAGTCCCGATTTGCGCGGCTGACGCGCCGGCGTCCAGCACATCACGCAACCCCGGGCCGTCCATGATGGCACCTGCCGCGATCAGCGGAAGCCCGACGGCGGCACGCACTTGGGTGACCAGTTCCGCCGTCGTCCGGGCTGCCGGGGTTCCGGCTGATTCCTTACCGCCCGGCAGGAAGGCCGCTGAGTGTGCGCCCGCTGAGCTGTGCTGGACGGCGAGGGCGTCCGGTCCCTCCTCGGCAGCGGCCAGGGCTTCCCGGACACTGGTGACGCTGCAAATGACGGCGGTTCCGGCCTTCCGGAGCGCGGCCACCACCGGCTTCCCAGGCAGGCCGAAAGCGAAACTGACGAACTCCACGGGATTGGCCAGCAAAACATCGATCTTGTCCTGCCAGGCATCGTCGTCGTCAAGGCGGAGGGGCGGCAGGGCCACCCCGTAGCGCGCCGCATCGGGTTCCAGCTCTGCCCGGTAGGCCTGAAGCCGCGCCTGCTCAGCCTGGCTGGGCGCGAGTTGGCGGGCATCAGGCACAAAGACGTTCATGCCAAAGGGGGCGTTGAGGGCCCGCGTCGCCGTGATCTCGGCAACCATCGCCTCCGGGCTTTTGTAGCCTGCGGCGAGGAAACCCAGACCGCCGCCCTCATGAACTGCCTGCACCAACGCGGGCGTGGACGTTCCCCCGGCCATGGGGGCTGCAATAAACGCTGTACCAAACAGGGAATCGGGCATGTGCGGTTTCTCCTCCGGACGCTCCAAGCTAGTCTGTCACGGTGAACAATCCTGACTCTGCCCAGCATTCCCCCGCCGATACGGAAGCCGTGCCCGGAACCGTCATCGGGCTCGACATCGGCGGTACGAAAACACGCGGCGTGCGCTTTGAAAATGGTTTGCCGGTCGTAGACGAAAGTGCTGGCAGTTCCAACGTGCAAAATGTCAGCCGGGAGCAGGCCGCGGCCAACCTCGCTGAATTGTTCGCGAAGGTCGGTGGCGGACACGTTGACGAGGTGTACGCCGGTGCAGGGGGGATCGATACGGACCAGGACGCCCAGGCGCTCGCCGAGCTGATCGCGCCCCATGCCCCCGGCGCCCGCATCACGGTGGTTCACGACTCACGTTTGCTTCTGGCAGCCGGCGGAGCCAGCACGGGAGTAGCGGTCATTGCGGGGACCGGCTCAGCGGCGTGGGGAAAAAACGACGCCGGAGAGGAAGCCCGCGCAGGCGGCTGGGGATACCTTCTGGGTGACGAAGGCAGCGGCTACTGGCTGGGGCGGGAAGCCGTCCGGCACAGCCTGCGCCGGATGAACCAAGGCCTGGAGCCGGACCGGCTTAGCCGTGCGCTGTTGGACTCGTGCGGCGTGGACGAACCCGGTAAGCTGATCGCCCTTTTCCACTCACCGGACACGGGTCGCCGGTACTGGGCGCAGCAAGCACGCCTCGTGGTGGAAGCAGCCGACGCCGGCGACGAAACCAGCAAGGCTTTGGTGGAACAGGCAGGCCGCGACCTCGCCGAGCTCGCCGGGCAAGCCGTTCGGCAGTTGCGACTGGACGGGCCGGTGATCCTGGGAAGCGGACTTGGCATGAATGTTCCCCGGCTGCAGGAAGCATTCAAGGCGAAGCTGGCCGAAGACGGCATTGTTGATGTACGCATACTTCAGCAGGATCCCGTGTTCGGCGTCCCGCGGTTGGTGGCCGAGCAGCGCCGTTAGCAGCGGCCTAACCGCGGGTTCGTGGCCGCAGTCTAACGCCGGGAAGCGGAGGAGCGGGAATGCGGCCGGCCTCCGGTCCGGCATCGGGACCATGGCCGGGGACGAAGCCGAAGCGTGAGGCGGTGGCAGCGTCGTCGTCGAGGAGTCCCTCTGCTTCCCATTCCTCACGCGCCTGTTCGACTTCCTCGTGGGTCCGCCCAACGAAGTTCCACCACATGAGCAGATCCTCGCCGAACGGTTCGCCGCCGAGGAGCATGAACCGCGTGTCCGGCCCGGCTACGACATCAAGGTTGGTCCGGCCCGCCCCCAGGTAGGCCAGCGGGCCGGCCTCTATGTCCTGACCGTCGATGACCACATGGCCGTCCAGCACCAATACTGCGTGTTCAAAGTCCGGACGCAAGGGCAGCTCCAGTGGGCCGGAGCCCGTGATATCGGCTCCAACGATGGGGCTGAACATGGTGGCGGGGGAGCGTTGGCCGGCGAATTCGCCCACCATCACGGTGGCCGTAAAGCCTTCGCCGACTGCTACCGGCAGGTCCTTCACCTGCTCGAAGGACGGCGGACGGTGGCGGTGCTCGTCAGGAAGGGCTACCCACAGTTGGAGCCCACGCGAAACGGGAATCCCTTGCGCCTCGGGGCTTGATCCTGTCGCGGTGGTGGAGGGGAGGACTGAGAACTCCGAGTGTGAGATGCCATGGCCTGCTGTCATGATGTTCAGCTCGCCCGGCCGTACCACGACATCGCTGCCCACGCTGTCGCGGTGCCGCACTGCGCCTTCCAAAGGCCAGGTGACCGTTTGGAGCCCACAGTGCGGATGGGGAAGGACGCTCATGGCCACCCTGTCGGGGCCGAAGCTGTCCAGGAAGCACCATGCGCCAACAGTCGGCAGCCCGCGCTGGGGCAGCGTCCTCATGACATTCATGGCACGAACCCCACCCAAGGGAACCTCACGTTCGGGCCACAGCTGAACGCACGGACCCTGATCTTCCGTAGCTGCCGGGCACACTTCTTGTGCCGGAGAAGTATCAAGATTGGTCATGTGTTCATCACCTGTGCATAAATGTTGGAAATTGAGCTAATCTGTTCCGTGTGAACAACGCCCTCTTGAGCTACCACGACGCCGTCCTTTACCGTTCGGGTGAACCGTATCGCATCCTCGCCGGAGCCATCCACTACTTCCGCGTGCATCCGGACCTGTGGCAGGACCGGCTGCGCCGGCTCAAGGCAATGGGCGCCAACACTGTTGACACATACGTTGCCTGGAACTTCCACCAGCCTAAGCGCGATCAGGCTCCGGACTTCAGCGGATGGCGCGACCTGGGACGGTTCATTGACGTCGCAGCTGGTGAAGGATTGGACGTCATCGTCCGTCCCGGGCCGTACATCTGTGCTGAATGGGACAACGGCGGCTTTCCCGCCTGGCTGACAGGCATCCCGGGCCTTGGCCTGCGCTGCATGGACCCAGTGTTCACCGCAGCCATCGAGGAGTGGTTCGATCACCTCCTTCCCATCATTGCCTCGCGGCAGAGCTCTGCAGGTGGTCCTGTGGTGGCGGTTCAAATCGAGAATGAGTACGGCAGCTACGGCGACGACCATGATTACATCCGCTGGAACCGGCAGGTGCTTGAAGAACGCGGTATCACGGAGATGCTCTTTACGGCTGACGGTGGCAACGACTACTTCCTCGACGGCGGTTCCATCGAAGGCACCTGGGCGACGGCAACGTTGGGAAGCCGCGGCGACGAGGCCGTAGCCACCTGGCAGCGACGACGGCCCGGTGAGCCGTTCTTCAACGTTGAGTTCTGGGGCGGTTGGTTTGACCACTGGGGCGAACTGCACCACCGCCGCGACGCCGATGACGCAGCACTCGAAGCCCGGAAAATGCTCGATCTCGGCGGTTCGATCTGCGCCTACATGGCTCACGGCGGAACCAACTTTGGCCTCAGCTCCGGCAGCAACCATGACGGCACCATGCTTCAGCCGACCGTCACCAGCTACGACTCCGACGCGCCCATCGCTGAGAACGGTGCACTCACGCCGAAGTTCCACGCCTTCCGCCGGGAGTTCTTCCGCGCGCAGGGCATTGAAGAGCTGCCCGAACTCCCTGTTGAGTTGCTGGCCGGGGCCCCGGTGCTTCCGGCGCAGACCTTGCCATTGACGGAGGGGCAGGATCTGTTGGAGCTCGTTGGAAACGCAGGCGGGGTGGTCAGCAGCGTCAAGCCACTCAGCTTCGAAGAATTGGGACTCGACGCCGGCCTGGTGCTGTACAGCTCCGAAGCCATCCTGCCAGGACGGGCTGATACTCCTACGGAGAGCCGGCTAAAGATCACCGGCCTGAACGACCGTGCCTATGTTTGGGTGGATGGCGTCTTCGCCGGCGTCCTGGACGACGTCACTGGAGCGGAAGGCCTGACGGTTACCGGCACAGGTATTCCAGCCAAGCTGGACATCCTGGTCGAGAACCTGGGGCGCATCAACTACGGACCCCTGACAGGCCAGGGCAAGGGCATCCTGGGCGGTGTCCTCATCAACCAGCGGTACACCTTCCATTGGACACAGACTCCCGTTGCGCTCGCCGACTGGAAGCAAGAGGACCTGGAGTCCCTGGCAGGAACCGACTTCGAGGTAGATGAGCCGGCCGACACCTACATTGCCTTGCCCGATTCCGGTAAGGGCTTCATCTGGCTCAACGGTTTCCTCCTGGGCAGGTATTGGGAGAAGGGCCCACAAGTCACCCTCTATGCGCCAGCCCCGTTGCTGAAATCCGGCCGCAACAGCATTAAGGTGCTGGAGCTTGGTAAGCCGGGCACCGTCGTCGAGCTTCGCGAGGCGCCTGACCTTGGTCCCGAAGAAGCAGGTCCCATCACCGCCGCTGAGCTTCCCTAACGATGTGATTCAAGGATTTATGCTGGCTGCATGAGCCTGCAGTTCGATACCCGCCCAGCCGCGTACGCCGTGATTGTCCAGGAGGAGAAGATCCTGCTGGCCTATTGGAAGCAGGACGGCAAAGAAGGGTGGACGCTTCCGGGCGGAGGCCTTGATCTGGCCGAACACCCGGTGGATGGGTGCAGGCGAGAGGTGTTCGAGGAAACCGGCTACGAAGCGCGCATCGAACGCATGCTGGGCATCGATGTAGGCCACTGGCCGGGCGAGGCCAGACCTGACGGTTCCGTGAAGGACTTCCAAGCCCTCCGCCTGGTCTATGAGGCCACGGTGGTGGGCGGCGAACTAACCCACGAGGTGGATGGCAGCACCACCCACGCCGCGTGGATTCCGTTGCTGGACATCGGGAAACTCAACCGGGTGTCCTTGGTGGACACGGCACTGCGCATGCACCGGGAGCGCCCGGCAGACGGGAAGCTGAGCTAGAAAGCGCCGCGAAAGACTAGCCAAAGCGTCACCGCTTGGCTACGCTAAACAACGTTGCCGGCACTTCATCTGCCGGCCGGATGCCGAGGAGGTGGATTTTGATGATTGCCAAGATCTTGCGCGCCCCGCACTCAGTTGCGGCGTGCCGTCATCAGCCCACCAATCCTGTCCCGGCATCAGCCTGCCGAAACTAGGCGGCCGGGCCTCACCAGAGGCATTTCATTGAATACTTACGCTTCTTCAAGCGACCCTTCCTTCAGCTCCACCAAGCAACTTCCCAAAAATCTGTTTCACGGACCGGTGGAGTACGGCTTCACGGACAAGACCGTGGGACTTTTCGCTGCCCACCCGGCGCCGGCCGCCCAGGAAACTTCCAGCCCGGGCCGCGTAGTGCGCCTGGACCGGAATCGGGTGCTAGTAGCATCCGCAGAGGGTTTCCTGCACCTGCCCTATCCACTGCACGGGCTTGTGCCAGCCACCGGAGACTGGGTATGGCTCGGCCACAACAACGCAGGTGAGCCTGCCGTCGTCGAGGTCCTGCCGCGGCATTCCGCACTCAGCCGCAAACGCGCCTTCGAAGCTTCCTCGGAGGAACAAATCCTGGGCAGCAACATCGATATCGTCGCGGTGGTCGTCCCAGTGGACCGTCCCCTCACCCATAACCGCCTTGAGCGGACGCTCGTGGCGGCATGGGATTCCGGTGCCACGCCTCTTGTTGTCATTACCAAAGCGGACCTTGCCGACTTGGCAGACGACGTCGTGGGTGAAGTCATCCTGCAAGCTGCCGGCGTGGATGTCGTCACCACGTCGGCGGAGCAGGGCGACGGGCTCGACGAACTGATGCAGCACATTCCCGCTGGCGCTACTTTGGTCCTGCTTGGCCCTTCCGGCGCAGGGAAATCAACGCTCATCAATGCCCTCGCGGGCCGGGACGTCCAACAAACCGGCGCGGTCCGCGCTGGCGACGGCAAAGGCAAGCACACCACAACATCACGCGAGTTGGTGCCCCTGTCCGGCGGCGCGGTCCTGATGGACACCCCAGGCGTCCGCGGATTTGGACTCTTTGATGCAGACGATGGCATGGAGGAGATCTTCGGGGACCTGGAGGAACTCTTCACCCGTTGCCGCTTCGCGGATTGCGTCCACCAAGCCGAACCCGGGTGCGCAGTTCAGGAAGCACTGGCTGAAGAAGCCCTCGATCCCCGGCGCTGGGCAAGCTACCAGAAATTGCAACGTGAGTTGGCAGCCCTTGCCAGGAAACATGACGCAGCGGCGCGGCGGGCCTACCAGCGCGAATGGCACCAGAAGGTCGTCTCAGCGAGCAGGGGCCAGCGCGCGGCGGAACGATACAGGCACGATCAAGCTGAGGAACGGGCCGGGAAAGGCGGCAAACGAAGGAAACGCTGAACATTGCCGATTCATTACGGAAAACGTGGCGGCGCTGACATCGCCGGTGGGGCTGGCTACGCTGGGTGAAGATTGCTTTGCAGCCAAGTAATAAGAGTGCATATGATCGTGTGGCTCTACCGATGTTCTCGACCACCGATGTTTTCGACCACAGATAGGTAAGCCCGGGTATGGCCGAAGCCATGATTGAGTTCCAGAGCGTAACCAAGCAATACCAGGGCGGGCAGCCGGCGGTGGACGCCCTGAGCATGTCCATCGACAAAGGCTCGATCACGGTGTTCGTTGGGCCTTCAGGCTGTGGCAAGACCACATCCCTGCGCATGATCAACCGGATGGTGGAGCCCTCCAGCGGAACCATCACAGTGGCAGGCGAGGACGTCTCGCACGTGCCTGCAGCGCAGCTCCGCCGTTCAATGGGCTACGTCATGCAGTCATCGGGCCTGCTGCCGCATCGTTCGGTGCTGGATAACATCGCCACCGTCCCGCGGCTTAACGGCGTTCCCAAGGCAGCGGCGCGGAAACGTGCCGCGGAACTGCTCGACGTCGTCGGACTGGCTTCCGTTCTTGGCAAGCGGTACCCGTCCCAACTCTCGGGTGGTCAGCAGCAGCGCGTCGGGGTTGCCCGGGCGCTCGCTGCTGATCCGCCTGTCCTGCTCATGGATGAACCCTTCAGTGCTGTGGATCCCGTGGTCCGGGACGAACTGCAGCAGGAACTCCTGCGCCTACAGAGGGAACTGGCCAAGACCATCGTTTTCGTCACGCACGACATCGATGAAGCTACGGTTCTTGGCGACAAAGTTGCCGTCTTTGCCGTTGGCGGAAAGCTGGCGCAATATGCGGCGCCGGAGGAGATCCTGCGGGCACCGGCGAACGACTTTGTTGCCTCTTTCGTGGGACGCGACCGCGGCTTCAGGCACCTTGCCTTCAACCCCGCGGACGCTGTGACGTTGCACCCGGTGACCATGGTCGGTCCTTCCGATGGCCGTCACGCGGGCCGGGAAACGGGCGAGTGGGCCTTGGTCGTGGATGAGGATTCGCGTCCGCTCGGGTGGTCCTCGCCCCGTGATGGTGCCGGGTTGATCCCTGGCGGATCGCTCTTCCGCAAGGGCGACACCCTGAGGCGTGCTTTGGATGCCGCATTGTCGTCGCCGTCGGGGCTGGGCGTTGCAGTGGACGACGACGGCCGGGTGGCCGGGGTCTTGAAGGCGCCGGAAGTCCTGTCGCTCATTGAAGAAGTCCGCCACCAAAGGGAGGACGCCACCTGATGGAGTGGTTCCTCAATAACAGTGGCATGGTCCTGGGCCTGGCGGGCCAGCACATGGTGCTTGCCCTCATTCCCATGATCCTTGGCTTGTTGATTTCCATCCCGTTGGCCCAGCTGGCCAGGCGCAACAGCACGCTCAGGTCCGTCGTGGCCACGGCCACGTCGTTGCTCTACACCATTCCCTCCCTGGCACTGTTCATCATTCTCCCCACCGTCCTGGGCACCCGGATCCTGGATCCGCTGAACGTTGTGGTGGCGTTGACCATCTATGCTGTCGCCTTGCTGGTCCGTGCGGCCATGGACGCCTTCGACTCCGTGGACGACGATCTCCGCAACGCTGCCGTCGCCATGGGCTTCAAACCCCTGGCCCGCTTCTTCCAAGTGGATCTCCCGTTGTCGCTGCCCGTGATGTTTGCAGGCCTGCGGGTCGTCTCTGTCAGCAACATCTCTCTGGTCAGCGTCGCTGCGCTGCTCGGGGTGGGCAATCTCGGGTTCCTGTTCACCGACGGGCTCCAGCGCACGTTTATCACCGAAGTGGTGGTGGGTATTATCGCGATTCTGGTGCTTGCACTGCTGATGGATGCTGTCCTGGTGGTTCTGGAGCGCCTTCTGACTCCTTGGACGCGGGCGGCCGGCGGTAAGCCGAACCGGCCGGATGCCAATACCCTCGTTACCGAGCCCAAAGCAGGACCTGCCACCCAGCACGCAGCCCTTCGCCCCGATCCGGGGGCATCCGCATGAACATCTTCGCCGAGACCATTGCCTGGCTGACCGATCCCACCCACTGGACAGGGAGCGGCGGAATTCCCACCCGGATACTGGAACACCTCCAGTACAGCGCGCTGGTGCTCCTCATCGCAGCCGCCATCGCAATGCCTATCGGTCTCTACATCGGGCACACGGGCCGCGGCCGGGTAGTCGCTGTTGCAGTTGCCGGGGCACTTCGCGCCCTCCCAACACTGGGTTTGCTGGTCCTTTTCGCCTTGCTCGCCGGCACCGGCTTGATGCCGCCTGTGTGGGCCCTTGTCATTCTTACGGTTCCGCCGCTGTTGGCAGGCACGTACGCCGGCATCTCCAGCGTCGATGCCACCGTGGTGGACGCCGCCCGGGCCATGGGCATGACCGAACTCCAGATCCTGTTCCGGGTGGAATTGCCCAATGGCCTCCAAGTCATGTTCGGCGGCATCCGCACGGCGGTTCTGCAGGTCATCGCGACTGTTTCAGTGGTGGCTTACCTGCCGCTGGGTGGGCTGGGGCGTTACCTGTTTGACGGACTTGTCCTGCAGGATTTCCCCCGAATGCTCGGCGGTTCGTTGCTCATTGCAGGGCTGGCCATCGCCGTGGACCTTATCCTTGCCGGCGTGCAGAGGCTTATCCTCTCGCCCGGCCTGACCCTCGACTCAAGCGGCCGCCAGAAGGCGGCCGATGATCTCACAGCCACAGCTCCCGCAGGGGCTGCCGTTCAAGGAGGTACACCATGAAAAACCCCGTTCCCATGACCCTTACGCGCCGTGGTCTCGGCGGCCTCGCAGCTGGACTGGGTGTAGCCCTCGCATTGAGCGCGTGTGGCGGCAGCCCGTTGGCCACGCCCTCCACCTCTGCGCCGAGCGGCTCCGCTGCCGGTGGCTCCCTGGTTGTCGGTTCGGCCGACTTCCCGGAGAGCCAGGTCATCGCCGAGATCTACGTCGGCGCTCTCAACGCCGCAGGTCTGACGGCCACGTCCAAGCCGAATATCGGTTCGCGCGAAATCTACTTCAAGGCCGTCCAGGATGGCTCCGTCGACCTCGTCCCGGACTACTCCGGCAACCTGCTCTCCTTTGTGGACACCGAAGCAAAGGAAGTTTCCGCGGAGGATGTTTATAAAGCCCTCCCAGGCAAGCTTCCGGAGGGACTCGCCGTCCTGGAGCCGGCGAAGGCCGAGTCCAAGGACGCCATGGTGGTTACCAAGGCAACGGCTGAGAAGTACCAGCTCAAGTCCATCGAGGACTTGGCCAAGGTCTGCAAGGACTTCACCATGGCGGCTCCGGCAACGTTTGAAACGCGTGCCTACGGCTTCCCGGGGCTGAAGGCCAACTATGGTTGCGAGCTCAAGGGCCTCCAGCCCTTCAGCGACGGCGGCGGCAACCTGACCCTCCAGGCCCTCCTGGAGGACAAAGTCCAGGTGGCCGACATCTACACCACCACGCCTTCCATCGCAGATAACGACCTCGTGGTCCTTGAAGACCCGAAGAACAACTTCAAGGCCCAGCAGGTCCTGCCGCTGGTCAAGGAGGCCAAGATGACGGACAAGGCCAAGGAAGCGCTCAACAACGTCTCCAAGATCCTGACCACCGATGACCTGATCAACCTGAACCGTGCGGTCAGCGGCGACCAGAAGCAGGCACCCAAGGATGCAGCAGCCGCATGGCTGAAGGACAAGGGCATCGTCAAGTAACGCCTGACTAAAACCGCGTACGACGGCGGTGACGGACCCGCGTGGGACCGTCACCGCCGTCGTCGTATATGTGAGTTAAGTCTCAGCTGAAGTCCATCACCCGTGTGGCATATTTGAGGGATGGCGAAATTCAAGCAGTCCACCAAGCTTCATAATGTCCTTTACGACATCCGTGGACCGATTCTTCAGGCCGCCCAGCAGATGGAGGCGGAGGGTCACCGGATCCTCAAACTGAACATCGGAAACCCGGCCCCTTTTGGTTTTGAAGCGCCTGACGCCATCTTGGTGGACATGATCCGCCACCTGCCAAATGCCCAGGGTTACAGCGATTCCCGCGGTATTTTCTCTGCCCGGACGGCCGTGTCGCAGTACTACCAGACCCGCGGCATCCAGAACATCCACGTTGATGACATTTACCTTGGCAATGGTGTCAGCGAGCTCATCACCATGTCCCTCATGGCCCTCCTTGAAGATGGCGACGAGGTCCTGATTCCCACACCGGACTATCCGCTGTGGACGGCTTCGGTCGCCTTGGCCGGCGGGCGCCCAGTGCACTACCTCTGTGATGAAGACTCCGGCTGGCAGCCTGACCTTGAGGACATGGAAGCCAAGATCACGCCCCGGACCAAGGGAATTGTGGTGATCAACCCCAACAATCCCACGGGCGCGGTGTACCCGGAAGAGACGCTCAAGAAGATTGTCGCCCTCGCCGAAAAACACGGCCTGGTGCTTTTCGCCGATGAAATCTACGAGAAAATCCTGTACGAGGACGCTGTTCACATCAACCTCGCCGGGCTCACCGGTGACGATGTCCTGTGCCTGACGTTCAGTGGCCTGTCCAAGGCCTACCGGGTCTGTGGCTACCGCGCTGGCTGGATGGCCATCTCGGGGCCCAAGAAGGATGCCGCCGATTACCTTGAAGGCATCAACCTGCTGGCCAACATGCGTTTGTGTGCCAATGTTCCTGCCCAGCACGCCATCCAAACGGCGCTTGGTGGCTACCAGAGCATCAACGACCTCATCCTGCCCGGCGGCAGGCTGCTGGAACAACGCAACAAGGCCTACGATCTGTTGAATGCCATCCCCGGAGTCAGCACCCAGCAGGCCAGGGGAGCACTGTACCTGTTCCCCAAACTGGACCCCGAGGTCTATCACATCCGCGACGACGAGAAGTTTGTCCTTGACCTGTTGAAGGAACAGAAAATCCTGGTGTCACACGGGAGGGCGTTCAACTGGGTGCGCCCGGACCACTTCCGAATGGTGACATTGCCCAACGTGAAGGACATCGAAGAGGCAATTGGCCGCATGGCGGACTTCCTGTCGAGGTACCCGGGCAATTAGCCTGAGGTCCATGGCCGCGCCACGGGGGCGCGGCCTGGCAGAAAGGCACGTCAATGGCTGCAGCAGTTGAGTTCGCCAAAAGTCCGGCCGAGGTACTGAGAGTGGGGCCTGGGTTTTCGCTGGCAGGCGTTGATCCTGAATCCACCCCCGGCTACACCGGTGGGAAAACGGATGGCAAAGCGCTGCTGGAGGCACAGGATGCGCGGCTGGCGGAGCTGCAGGAAAAGCTCTTTGCCGAGGGCAGGGCGGGCAGCGGGAAACGGCTCCTGTTGATACTCCAAGCCATGGACACCGCCGGGAAAGGTGGCATTGTCAGCCACGTAGTGGGCGCCATGGACGTGCAAGGCGTTCAAGTATCCGCGTTCAAGGCCCCAACTGACGAGGAAAAGTCGCACGACTTCCTGTGGAGGATCGAGAAGCAAGTCCCTGCTGCCGGAATGGTGGGAGTCTTTGACCGTTCACAGTACGAGGACGTCCTGATTCATCGCGTCCACGAATGGGCCGACGTTTCCGAGTTGGAGCGCCGGTATGCCGCGATTAATGACTTCGAAGCCCGTCTTGCCGAGCAGGGAACCACCGTGGTCAAAGTCATGCTCAATATCAGCAAGGACGAGCAAAAGAGGCGACTCATTGCCAGGCTTGACGATCCCACCAAGCACTGGAAATACAGTCGGACGGACCTCGCCGAGCGGGCCTTCTGGGATGACTATATGGACGCCTATAGCGTGGCCTTCGAGAAGACCTCAACGGAAACTGCTCCGTGGCACGTGGTACCTGCCAACAAGAAGTGGTACGCGCGCATCGCAGTGCAGCAACTGCTGTTGGATGCCCTCGGGGGGCTGCAGCTGGACTGGCCCAAGGCAAATTTCGACGTCGCCGAGGAGCGCGCCCTCGTCATGGAGTCCTAAGCCATTCGCTCCCGCGACTGGTAGCGTCCCGCAGCTGTTAGCCGGAGCTGGCGGCAGCCCCGGCGTCGTTGCCAGCATCTCTTGCGGTCGCCAGGCGCTTGCGTGCGCCCTCAAGCCAGTCCTCACACCGCTTGGCCAAGGCTTCGCCCCGTTCCCAGAGCGCCAAGGACTCTTCCAAGCTGGCACCGCCCGCTTCCAAGCGGCCCACTACGCTGACAAGTTGCTCACGGGCTTCTTCGTAACTCAGAGAGTCGAGGGACTCCGGTGAAAGGTCCGCTGGAGTGTTTTCAGTCATGATGTCCTTTGTGGTTGGGAGTGACGTTGGGTTCTGCCGTGTCAGCGTTCGGCGACTTGTCCTTGGCCGCTGGATACTGCGCGGAATCGACCGTCAGCTACGCGGATGGCAAGTGCGGTGCCCTCTGGCGCCTCCTCAGGGCTGCTGACCACCGTGTGCCCTGCTTGGTCCTCGCCGACGATTTGGACCACGGCATAACCGCGGTCCAGTGTTTTCTGCGGAGACAATGCCCGCACTTGTGCCCTCAGGTGTTGCACCTGATCCAGGGCGCGGACGACCGCAGTGCTCACAGCTGAATGGGAACGCCGTTGCAGCCGGTGGATGTCGTCTGCGCGGGCGTCGACCATCGAAGCCGGGGTAGCCAAAACCGGTCGGGACCTTAAGGCATGGAGCCGGTCTGTCTCCCTGTCCACCATCCGGCCAATGCTGCGGCGGAGGTGATCGCGGGCCTGGCGCACCATGGCCAATTCTTCTGCGACATCAGGAACGATCCGTTTGGCGGCATCGGTGGGGGTGGAAGCGCGGAGGTCCGCGACGTCGTCCAGGATGGGACGGTCAGCCTCATGGCCGATAGCGCTGACAATTGGCGTTGTTGCCGCTGAAACAGCGCGGATGAGGTCCTCGTTGCTGAAGGGGAGGAGATCTTCCAGCGCCCCGCCACCTCGGGCGATGACAATGACATCCACATGGGGATCCGCATCCAGCTTCTTCAGCGCTGCGATGATCTGGGAAACAGCGGTGTTGCCTTGGACGGCAACTTCGCGGACGTCGAACTCAACTGCCGGCCAACGCAAGGCTGCATTGCGCAGGACATCCTTCTTGGCGTCCGAGTCCCGGCCGGTGATGAGTCCGATGCGGTGGGGGAGGAGAGGCAACTTGCGCTTCCGGGAATCAGCGAAGAGTCCCTCGGCAGCCAACGCCTGCCTCAGCCGTTCGATCCGCGCCAGCAGGTCACCCAGGCCAACTGGACGGATGTCCTTCACTGACATGTTCAGCCGACCTGTTTTGACCCAGAAGTCCGCCTTGACCAAGGCGACCACGCGGGACCCGCGTTCCAAGGGAACCTTTTGGCGGTCCAGCACCGTGGACCACACGGATGCCGGCAGGGAAATCTCGGCGTCAACGTCACGCAGCGTCAGGAATGCGTTTCCACCCCGACGGTTCAGCTCAATGACCTGTCCCTCGATCCATGCCGCAGGCGCCCGTTCGATGTGCGCCTTGAGCTTCCTGGACAGGAGTTGCAGCGGCCAGGGATTATCAGGGCTGGTTTCGGCAGCTGTCCCCGGCAAGGTGGATTCGGGCGTCGCTTCAGCGGACATTGGCGGTCCGTGCCTGTTCCGGTGTCCGTGATTGTTGCAGCATGGTTTTGTCCTCGCTCAGGGATGCGGCCTTGGGTGCCGGCCGCTTTCCAACTCTATCCATAGCTTTAGTGCCGGGCCCCGACATTTTTCCTATCATGTGGACAGACCTAGGATGGTGGCACAGCCCCCGAGCCCCGAGGATGACCTTGCGTACTTTTGTTTCAGCATTGGGAGTGGTCCTCGCCGTTCTGCTGACGGCCGTCGCCGTGCCAGCAGCGTGGGTAGACCAGAACATCGTCAAGGAAGAGGGCTTCGTTCGCATCGCGGGAGCGTTGGGCAACGATCCCGACTTCCAGAGCCGCCTTGCAACCGCCGCCGTAGGCACCTTCGAATCCTCGGTGGACCTTCCCGGGCCGATCCAGTCCCTGGCGGCCGATGCGCTCCGGAATGCGGCCACGGGCATGCAATCGTGGAGCGACTACCCCCAAGCCTGGGAGGAAACGGTTCGGAACAGCCACAGGCTGAACTTCGGAGCAGCCACGCAAGCGGAGGAATCGGCTTCTTCCACGGCCCTGGTCCTGGATATAGGGCCACTGGTGAGGCTGATTCGCGATCATTTTGCCGAGGCTACGCGGATCAGGCTTGATGTTCCCGCTGAGAGCCTTGTCTCTCTGGGGGAGCCTTCGCACCGGCAACTCGTTGAGCGCGTTTCTGCCTTCGCACCCCTGTGGTGGGTAGCCGCTGCCGGCGCCTTAGTGGCGGCACTCCTGGCCTTCGTCGCCGCCCGCCGACGCTCGCTGGTCCTGGTGTTCCTGGGGCTCGGCGGACTCGCACTTGCGGCACTATGGACGGCAGGGGCGGATCTGGCTGGCGGGATGATCGGAAACCTTGCCAGCGCCAATGGTGTGGCAGAGCTGTTCAAGCAGGAGTTCCTCACTGCGGCGCGGACAGGTTTTGGCCAGTGGGTCCTGATCGCCGCTGTCACGTCCGGGGCTGTCTTGGTGGTTGGCGTCATAGCTTCCGTGGTGTCAGGGCGACAAGGGTCACGTTCGGCCCGGAGCTAAAGGCCGGGCCGGTAGCATGGAGGGATGACCAGCACAGCAGTTTCCATTCCTATGCCCACGGTGCCGCGCAGACGGCGTTCTCCCGAAGAGGTACAGGCAGCGGCCCCCGTCACGGGTCCCAAGAAGGTTCTGCTAGCCGCCCCGCGCGGGTACTGCGCTGGAGTGGACAGGGCCGTCATCGCCGTCGAAAAAGCCCTTGAGCACTATGGGCCCCCGGTTTACGTCCGCAAACAGATCGTCCACAACGTCCACGTGGTCAGCTCCCTGGAAGAACAAGGAGCCATCTTCGTCGAGGAAACAGACGAGGTCCCCGAGGGCGCTCTTGTCATCTTCTCTGCGCACGGAGTTTCCCCTGCCGTGGTCCAGTCCGCAGAGGACCGAGGTCTCCGCACCATCGACGCCACTTGCCCTTTGGTGACGAAAGTCCACAAAGAAGCTGTCCGCTTCGCCAAGGAAGACTACGACATCCTGCTCATCGGCCACGAGGGTCATGAGGAAGTCGAAGGAACAGCCGGTGAGGCCCCGGAGCACATCCAGATCATCAACGGTCCGCACGAGGTAGACAAGGTCACGGTCCGGGATCCCGAGAAGACCATCTGGCTGTCACAGACGACGCTGAGTGTGGACGAAACAATGGAGACTGTCCGCCTCCTGAAGGATCGGTTCCCGACCCTGCAGGATCCGCCCAGCGACGACATTTGCTACGCCACCACCAATCGGCAGGTGGCCATCAAAAAGATTGCCCCCCAAGCTGACCTTGTCATCGTTGTGGGTTCAGCCAACTCTTCCAACTCGGTCCGACTGGTTGAAGTTGCCCTCGAATATGGCGCCAAGAGCTCATATCGAGTCGACTTTGCCAATGAAGTGGACGAAGCATGGTTCGAAGGAGTGGCCACCGTTGGTGTGACGTCCGGGGCCTCTGTTCCGGAAGTGCTCGTCAAAGATGTGCTGCGCCTGTTGGCCGACTACGGCTACGGCGACGTGCAGGAAGTGGTGACTGCCGAAGAAGACCTCCTGTTCTCCCTTCCCAAGGAGCTGCGGGCCACCCTGAAGAAAGCCGGCGACGTGACACGCGCGCTCGGCGGCCGGGGAAACCGCTCGACGTCATAACGTCTTCGCCACACAACAGACAAAAAGAATCTGGCCCGCAGTGGTCGCTGCCCTCCGGGGAAACGGCCCACTGCGGGCCAGTGCGTTAAGCCGCAGACTCTTCGGCGTCCTCGGCCAGCAGTTCAGGGGCTGCCAAGGCCCGTGGGACTGCCTCTACTGACATGGGCGCGGCAAGGCCGGCATCGTCCATGGTGTTGAGCTTTCGTGCCGTCGGGAGGACACGGGCTTCAAGGGTTCCTACCATCGCGTTGTAACGATCTACGGACGTCTTCAGCGAGCTACCCAGCTTGCCGACATTTTCACCAAGTGTCCCCATGCGCTCGTAGAGCTGCTTGGCGAGCTCGAACAGCTCGTGGGCGCTGTCCGTGAGCACATCCTGGCGCCAGGTGAACGCCACCGACTTGAGGACGGCCAACAAGGTTCCAGGCGACGCCAATACGACATTCCGGGAGAGGGCATATTCCAGCAGGGCCGGGTCTGCCTCGAGGGCTGACGCCAGGATGGATTCTGCCGGAAGGAAGCAGATCACCAATTCGGGTGAGTTCCCCGGGATGTCCCAGTACTTTTTGCCCGCCAAAGCATCGATATGGGCTTTCAGGGCTTTGGCGTGGTGCGCCAGCAACGTCTTTGAGTCATGGTTGCTGGCGGGTGCTACGGATTCACCAAAGGACCCGTCGCCGTGCAGCTGTTCCTGGGCTGCGAGGTAGGATCCCAGCGGCACCTTGGCGTCCACTACCAGTTGTTTGCCGCCGGGCAGCTGGACCACAAGGTCAGGGCGCAGCGTGTTCTCGGTTCGGCCGGAATGAACCTGCTCATGGAAGTCCACGTGCCGCAGCATTCCCGAGGCTTCCACTACCCGGCGGAGCTGAACTTCGCCCCACTGCCCACGAGCGCTGTTGGAGCGAAGGGCGGATGCCAGGGCGTGCGTCGACCGCAGGAGTTGTTCATCTGACAGACGGGCGTCCTGCAGTTGCTGCGCAAGCTGTCCGTACTGTTCCACCCGATCGCGTTCCAGTAGGGAAACCTGCTGCTGGACTGCCGTCAATTTCTCAGCCACAGGAGCGAGCGCACGCAGGACGCTGCCATCCCCGTTCCTCGAAGCAGTCAACTCCCGGTTCTGGGTGAACAAAAGCCGGCGTTCGGCGTCGGCCGCTGCCAGCTGCGCGGTCACCTCCGAGAGGCGCGACGAAACGGCGTCGAAATCTTCCTCCAGGCCAGCACCCCGGCGCCGAAAGACGACATAGCCAGCCCCCAGACCCACGGCGGCGCCGATCAGCAGCATGAGCAGGGCCAAAACCAATCCAAATCCATCCATGAGGCAACCCTGTCACAGGGGTACGACAGTTTTAGTGAAGGGACCGTCCGGGGCGCCCGCCGCAAGCACGAACAAGCACTGACAAGGTTCCAGCAGGTAGAATCTATGCTCGTGGCTCTTACTATTGGCATCGTCGGACTGCCCAACGTCGGCAAATCAACCCTTTTCAACGCACTGACCCGTAATCAGGTGCTCGCCGCGAACTATCCGTTCGCGACGATCGAGCCGAACGTCGGTGTGGTCAACCTGCCGGATCCGCGTCTGGCGAAGCTGGCCGAAATCTTCGGTTCGCAGAAGTTGCTGCCGGCTCCGGTGTCCTTTGTGGACATCGCCGGGATCGTGAAGGGCGCCTCGGAGGGCGAAGGGCTCGGCAATAAGTTCCTCGCCAACATCCGCGAAGCAGAGGCCATCGCACAGGTCGTCCGCGTGTTCGATGACCCCGATGTGATCCATGTGGATGGCAAGGTTGACCCGGGCTCCGACATGGAGACCATCAACACCGAACTGATCCTGGCCGATCTTCAGACCATCGAAAACGCCATCCCGCGTATCGAAAAAGAAGTCAAGATCAAGAAGCGCGAAGCTGCCGAGCTTGCAGCCATCAAGGCCGCCCAAGCGGTCCTGGAACGCGGTGACACGATCTTCTCGTCGATCAAGAGCGACAAGCTGGAGATGGGACACCTCAAGGAACTCGGACTCCTGACCGCCAAACCCTTCATCTACGTCTTCAATGCGGACGAGGGCATTCTTGGAGACCCGGCGAAGCAGGACGAACTGCGGGCTCTGGTTGCCCCTGCTGACGCCATTTTCCTTGACGCAAAGCTGGAATCAGACCTCGTTGAACTGGACGAGGAAGAAGCCCGCGAGATGCTGGAAATGAACGGGCAGACCGAATCCGGCCTGGACCAGTTGGCGCGCGTCGGTTTCCACACTCTTGGCCTGCAGACCTACCTGACGGCCGGCCCCAAAGAAACCCGGGCCTGGACCATCCGCCAGGGTGACACTGCGCCGCAGGCCGCCGGCGTGATCCACTCCGACTTCCAGCGTGGCTTCATCAAGGCCGAAGTTGTGTCCTTCGACGACCTGATCGACGCCGGTTCCATGTCAGAGGCGAAGTCCCGCGGCAAGGTCCGTATTGAAGGCAAAGAGTACGTGATGGCCGACGGCGATGTCGTGGAGTTCCGCTTCAACGTGTGATCCGGTCGGGGCCCAAGTAATCTGTGGCGCCTCAGAAGGCCGCGGGCGATGAAGTTCTATACTTCATCGCCCGCGGCCTTCTCCGTTGCCCGGATCAGCGATGTCCAGCATGGATTACAACGCTGTCCAGCAACGAGCCTGTTAAGAATCGACCGGCTTCGTGCCTTTTTGCTCTTGTTCAGTGTCTGGATTGTCGTGTGTCTTTTTGGGGATCTTGCCCTCAACATCAGCCGGGATGGGCGGATCCTTTTCTTCATCAGTAGACATCCGCCCAGCATAATAGGTCAGGACGTCGCGGCCTCCAGTACCAGCAACTTCAAGGAGAACCATGAATCGTGATCTTGACCTCGTTATCGAGAGGGTCATTCGTGCGTCGCGGGCCACCGTTTGGAGCGCTTGGACAACGCCTGAACTTTTCGAGCGGTGGTGGATTCCCGAGCCTTACACGTGCAGGTTGGAGTCGTTCGCACCGCATGCTGGCGGGGGCTTCGTAACTTCCATGAGCGAGGACGGTTCTGCGTTCGTTCCACACATGGACGCAGCTTTCCTCGTTGTTGATCAGGGGGAGCGACTGGTGTTTACCAATGCCGTAGACAGCAGCCTTAGGCCCGCCCGACCCATGCCCGTCGCGGTCACGGGAGAGGTCACCTTCACAGACCACACAGAGGGAACCTTGTACCGGATCGTCGCGCGTCACGGGGATCCGGAGTCGCGCGCACAGCATGAGCAGCTTGGCTTGCAGGAGGGCTGGAGCTTGGTGACAGGACAATTGGCAACTTTGGCCGAGCGGCAGTAGCCGCTACGGCAAAGACTTTCCCAGGTGTGGGACAGGGCCCTGGTTCCATGGAATCGGGGCCCTTCTTTGCCTAGAAATCGTCCTGTCCTGCTGTCAGACAGCGAATATTACCACCGAGTAGCGTTTGACTTGAAATCCGCGTCAATTTAGGCATGTGTAGGTTGCGGAACGGTTACAGTTTGGCCAGCATGTCCCATCATCCGGACACAATGTGGGTAGGCTTACACTCACATGTAGGCAACGTCACAGTAGGAAACTGTGCCTGTGCCTGGGGGAAATCACGAATTTTCCCTGCTCAACTCCACGACTCATAGGAGGCGGAATGCGTTTCTCGCGCACTTCCAAAGCTCTAGGCGTAGCGGCGATCATCGCCCTCGCAGTGACCGGTTGCGGCGGCGGTGGCGGCACCAGCACAAACAGCTCTGCCGCAGCTGACCCGAACAAGGTCATTTCCGCATACAGCAACGAACCGCAGAACCCGCTGCTTCCGGCCAACACCAACGAGGTGTACGGTGGCCGCGTCGTCGAGCTGCTGTTCGAGGGCCTTCGCGCCTACGACTCGGACGGCAAGCCCGTTAACGCACTTGCGGAGTCGATTGAAACCACGGACTCGCAGAACTGGACCATCAAGGTCAAATCCGGATCCAAGTTCACCAACGGCGAGCCCGTCACGGCAAAGACGTTCGTTGACTCCTGGAACTTTGCCGCACTGAGCACCAACCTCCAGAACAACGGCTTCTTCTTCGAGTCCATCGAAGGCTACGCCGATGTCAGCGCAGTCACCGAGACCACCTCCGCCGACGGCAAGAAGACCTCGACGCCGGCCCCCACGGCACAGACCATGTCCGGCCTGGCTGCCACGGACGACCAGACCATTACGGTCAAGCTGACCCAGCCTGAAGCTGACTGGTCCTTGCGACTTGGATACTCCGCCTTCTACCCGCTTCCGTCAGAGGCCCTGAAGGATTCCAAGAAGTTCGGCGAGAACCCGATCGGCAACGGCCCCTACAAGTTCGAGAAGGAAGGTGCCTGGGTCCACGACCAGTCCATCTCCCTGGTCAAGAACGCCGACTACACCGGCCCGCGTGCTGCCAAGAACGGTGGCGTGACCTTCAAGTTCTACACCGATCCGGGCCCCGCGTACACGGATCTCCAGGCCGACAACCTCGACATCACGGACGTTGTTCCGTCGAACGCGTTGAAGACCTACACCACGGACTTCCCTGACCGTAACTCCACGCGCCCGAACGCCAACAACGCCACCCTGAACATCCCGGGCTACAACCCGAACTTCCAGGGTGAAGCCGGCCTCCTGCGTCGCCAGGCACTGTCTCACGCCATCAACCGCGAAGAGATCACCAAGGTCATCTTCAACGGCACGCGTACCCCGGCCACCGAGTTCACAGCTCCCGTGCTCGACGGCTACAACGACGCCATCCCCGGCAGCGACGTGCTGAAGTTCGACGCCCAGAAGGCAAAGGATCTCTGGGCCGAAGCCGAGAAGATCAAGCCGTACGACGGTTCCAAGCCGCTCCTGATCGCCTCCAACACTGACGGTGGCAACAAGGAATGGATCGACGCCGTAGCCAACGCTTTCAAGAACAACCTCGGCATCGAGGCCGAAATCCAGCCGTTCGCAAAGTTCGCTGAAGTTCTGGACCTCCGCAAGTCGCAGTCCCTCCCGGGCCTGACCCGCGCCGGCTGGCAGGGTGACTACCCGTCGCTCTATAACTTCCTCGGACCTGTGTGGCAAACCAACGCATCGTCCAACTACGAGAAGTACTCGAACCCCGAGTTCGACAAGCTCCTCAAGGAAGGCCTTGCAGCCAAGACTCCGGAAGACGCCAACAAGAAGTTCAACCAGGCGCAGGAGATCCTGTTCAAGGACCTCCCCGGCCTGCCGTTGTGGTACCGGGCAACCCCGATCGTGTGGAGCAACAACGTTGTCTCAGCTGAAACCGGCTGGAACGGCGGCGTCCGCTACTTCGACATCGAGGCCAAGTAGTCTCCAGGATCTGAACTTGCCTTAGGGCAAAGGGGGTCCGGCCAAAGCGCCGGGCCCCCCTTGCTTGCTTGGCAGGAAGGCACACATGACACACCAATGCCCCACCACCGGAGAGGGGTGACCCGTGGTTCGCTTCATTTTCCGTAGGCTCCTCCAGGTCATCCCGGTATTCCTGGGGACCACGCTCCTCGTCTACTACATGGTCTTCGCACTACCCGGCGACCCGATTGCTGCCCTCTTCGGGGATCGCCAGCCACCGCAGAGCGTCATCGACGCCCTCCGGGCCCAGTACAACCTGGACCAGCCATTCTGGGTTCAATATGGCCTCTTCATCAAGAACTTGTTTACCTTCAACCTTGGTGTTGACTTTACCCAGCAGCCCATCGCCGATTCCCTGGCCAGGGCCTTCCCCGTCACGGCAATGCTCGCCATCGAAGCGCTCATTATCCAGGCCGTGTTCGGCATCGCCTTCGGTGTCTTCGCTGGCCTCAAGAAGGGCAAGCTCTTCGACTCCACCGTCCTCGTCGTGTCGCTCCTGGTGATCGCCGTCCCGACCTTCGTGTTGGGCTTCGTCTTCCAGCTCGTGTTCGGCGTCCAACTAGGTTGGGCCAAACCTACGGTGGGTGCCAATGCCGACTGGGGCAACCTGATCCTCCCGGCGGTCGTGCTGGGGCTGGTGTCGTTTGCCTACGTCCTCCGACTGACACGCGCCTCCGTCAGCGAGAACATGAACGCGGACTACGTTCGTACGGCAACCGCGAAGGGTCTCTCCCGGCCCCGCGTCGTGATGGCCCACATTCTCAGGAACTCGTTGATCCCCGTGGTGACTTATCTGGGTGCCAACCTCGGCGGGCTCATGGGCGGCGCCATTGTCACCGAGGGCATCTTCAACGTGCCCGGTGTCGGTAACAAACTCTTCCAGGCCATCCAGCGAAGCGAGGGCCCCACCATCGTTGCGATCGTGAGCGTCCTGGTCCTTGTTTTCGTCATCACCAACCTCTTGGTTGACCTCCTGTACGCCTGGCTTGACCCGAGGATCCGCTATGACCAGTAATACTGAACACTTTGTGGCCCCCGTCGAGGAAACGCCGCTTCTGGCCACTGACGCTGTCAAGACAGATCAGGCGCCTCTGAGCCTTTGGGCCGATGCTTGGCGGAAGCTTCGCCGCCGTCCCATGTTCATCGTCTCCTCGCTGTTGATCCTGCTCCTGGTGATCGTTGCAGTCTTCCCGGGACTCTTCACCAGCGTGGAACCCAATAACGACTGCCAGCTGGCCAACTCCGAAGGTGCGCCCACTGCCGGCCACCCTCTGGGCTTCACCCTCCAGGGTTGCGACGTCTATTCCCGCGTGATCCACGGTACGCAGGCTTCCTTGTCTGTCGGAGTCCTGTCCGTGCTGGCCGTCGTACTGATTGGTGTCACCCTGGGTGCGTTGGCTGGTTACTACGGTGGCTGGCTGGACTCTGTCCTTGCACGTCTCGGCGACATTTTCTTCGCGCTGCCGATCATCCTCGGCGCCCTTGTTATCACCCAGTTGCCGTTGTTCCGGGAGAACAGGAGCGTTTGGACCGTGGTCCTGACCATATCCTTGCTCGCCTGGCCGCAAATGGCGCGTATCACCAGAGGTGCCGTCATCGAGGTGCGCAACGCGGATTTCGTCACCGCGGCCCGGTCCTTGGGTGTTTCCAAGTTTGGCGCACTGGTGAAGCACGCTTTGCCGAACGCCCTGGCGCCCGTGATTGTGCTTGCCACGTTGGAATTGGGCGTTTTCATCGTCCTGGAGGCCACGTTGTCCTTCCTCGGTGTCGGGCTGCCTGGCAGCGTGATGTCGTGGGGTAACGACATTTCCGCGGCGAACGCGTCCATCCGCACCAACCCCGGAATCCTGCTCTATCCGGCAGCCGCCCTGTCCATCACCGTCCTGAGCTTCATCATGCTTGGCGACGCCGTCCGCGATGCTCTTGATCCCAAGAGCCGTCAGCGCTAAGGAGGCGACCATGACTTCTGCCAACATCAGAATTGATGAAGCCACTGCACCCGTACGGCCCATCCTGGAGATCAAGGACCTGGCCATTACCTTCAAGACCGGATCCGGTGAGGTCAAAGCGGTCAAGAACGCGCACTTGTCCATCATGCCGGGCGAAACGGTCGCCATTGTGGGGGAGTCGGGTTCAGGAAAGTCGACGACGGCGCTGGCCGCCATCGGCCTTTTGCCCAACAACGGTCGCGTCTCGGGCGGACAGATCCTGCTCGACGGCGAAGACATTGCCCATGCGTCTGAAAAGCGCATGATCGAGCTGCGTGGCAGCCACATTGGCATGGTTCCCCAGGATCCGATGTCCAACCTGAACCCGGTATGGAAGATCGGCTACCAGGTTCGGGAAACCCTGAAGGCGAACGGTCGACCTGACGGCCCGGAAGACGTTGCCCGTGTCCTCGCTGAAGCCGGCCTTCCCGATGCTGCACGGCGCGCAAAGCAGTATCCGCATGAGTTCTCCGGTGGTATGCGCCAGCGTGCACTCATCGCCATCGGCCTGAGTTGCCAGCCCAAGCTCCTGATTGCGGATGAGCCGACGTCGGCACTGGATGTCACGGTGCAGCGTAGGATCCTGGACCACTTGGACAAGATGACCACTGAGCTCGGTACGTCCGTGCTGCTCATTACCCACGACCTCGGACTGGCTGCCGAGAGGGCCGACAAAGTCATCGTCATGTACCAGGGCAATGTTGTTGAGGCAGGTCCTTCGTTGGATCTGCTGCGCAACCCCCAGCACCCGTACACCCGTCGCCTGGTTGAGTCGGCTCCTTCCTTGGCTTCGCGCCGTATCCAGGTGGCCAAGGAGCAGGGTGTCGAAGCAGAAGATCTCCTGGCACCTGTGGCGGCTGCGAAGGACCGTGCCCAGGACGAGGTCCTCCAGATCAAGAACCTGCGCAAGATCTACAAACTGCGCCAGGGACTGGGGCAGACGTCCGATTTCGCTGCTGTTGACGATGTCAGCTTCAGCGTCAAGCGCGGGACCACGACGGCGATCGTGGGCGAGTCCGGCTCGGGCAAATCCACTGTTGCCAAGATGGTTCTCCAGCTTGAGAAGCCCACTGAGGGCCAGATCGTCTTCGACGGCGTGGATACCGCGGGGTTGAAGGGCAAGGAGCTGTTCAAGTTCCGTCGCCGCGTGCAGCCCATCTTCCAGGATCCGTACGGTTCCTTGGACCCGATGTACAACATCTTCAGGACCATCGAAGAGCCGCTGCGTGTGCACAAGATCGGGAATGCGGCCAGCCGCGAGAAGAAGGTCCGTGAGTTGTTGGACCAGGTGGCTTTGCCCCAGTCCATGATGCAGCGTTACCCCAACGAACTCTCGGGTGGCCAACGTCAGCGTATTGCCATTGCGCGCGCTCTGGCACTGGACCCCGAAGTCATCATTTGCGATGAGGCCGTCTCGGCGCTGGACGTCCTGGTGCAGGCGCAGGTGCTGAACCTGCTGGCTGACCTCCAGGACAACCTGGGCTTGACGTACTTGTTCATTACGCACGACCTCGCGGTGGTCCGCCAGATCGCGGACCACGTTTGCGTCATGGAAAAAGGCAAGCTGGTGGAGACGGGCAGCACGGACGATGTCTTCGACAACCCCCGTGAGGCTTACACCCAGGCTCTCCTGGACGCTATTCCTGGTGGTTCACTTCTGCTGCCGCCCGCAGTGGCCTGACCGGCGTCGAACGTTTGATCGCTGGATAGCGGCAGAGCCGGTGGTTCCCGAAAGGAAACCACCGGCTCTTGCTGTCTTATCTGCCCGTTGAGGGGCCCGCTACGGAGCGGGAGTCTTCGCCGGGGCCTCGTTGTCGGGGCGGGGCTTGAGACCCAATGCAGTGAGCTCACGGGCCAAGACCGCGCCAAGCTTGGCGTGCCCGGAGGGCTTCATGTGCACGCCGTCCTGGAGATCCTCAATTGCGTCGTAACGGGTGAGCCAATCACCAGTACTGACGAACGGGATTCCGTGCTTGGCAGCAATCCGCCCTAATAAGGCGTCCACTTCAGTGCGACGGCCCCCTCCGTTGCTTGCGCCGCGTGCCAAGGTTCCGATCACCGCCAAGGCAGCGCCGGGGTAGCGCTTCTTCAGGGCGGCCAACAATCGCTCGGCGTTACTGGCGATCTGTGCGTCGGTGGCCTTCTGCGAGGCGTCGTTGCCGCCCCCTTGCACCACAATCAGAGGGGGGTCGCCGTACGGCAGTATCCAGTCGCCGCGCTGCAATGCATCGATGTAGTTGCCTGTTTTACCGTTGGCGGCCACGAAACCGGTGCCGCCCATGCCCACCACGTGCAACTTGTATCCGAGGGCCGCGATGCCCTGCTGAGGCCACGAGTCCTTCGGCATCGACTGTGAATCGCCGATCAGCACGGCAGTGTGGCGAACATCAGCCAGCACCAGCTCGCTGCGGTTGTTGGCCGGGTTTTTGTAGAGCGAGCCAACGGGCAAGTCCAGGGCACTCGGTGACGGGGCCGTCCTTAAGGGCGAAGCGGCGGCGGCCGTCTGGGCAGGGCCGGGCGCGACGGAACGCGAAGGGGCAGGAACTGGGGTGGTTGGGCTTGGTCCGCAGCCTACCGACAGAACGCCGATGGCGATCAATGGTGCGAGCAGGCGGAACGCGGCCGAAGATTGTCGCATCGATTGGTCTCCGTGTGGCACTGGTTCTGCAGCAATCATGGGGCACGACGGCGGGAAAATCCAGCATCTGGAGTAGCGGTTACTAAAGCGTGACGATATGTGAGCAGTGCCACATTGCAGCATCGAATGGCTTGCTTTTTAGGCTGGGAAATGCAACTGCGTTTAGACTGGATGCAGGTGCCCTGTGTCCCGGGGTCTTTTCGCTGTGTGTTCCGATCAAGTCGATCAGGTATGCGCGCGGATACAAACAGCTGACTTCACCACTGAAACGAGTCATTAACGCATGTCTGAAACCATCACCAACACTGCGTCGCGGAGCGATCTGCGCAACGTCGCGATCGTCGCACACGTTGACCACGGTAAGACCACCCTGGTCGACGCCATGCTCAAGCAGACCAACTCCTTCGCTTCCCATGGTGAGGTTGAGGACCGTGTCATGGACTCCGGTGACCTGGAGCGCGAAAAGGGCATCACCATCCTCGCGAAGAACACCACGGTTGCCTACAACGGCCCGTCGTCCAACGGCGAGACCATCACCATCAACGTCATCGACACCCCCGGCCACGCCGACTTCGGTGGCGAGGTAGAGCGCGGTCTGTCCATGGTTGACGGCGTCGTCCTGCTGGTCGACTCCTCCGAGGGCCCCCTCCCGCAGACCCGCTTCGTGCTTCGCAAGGCACTTGCCGCGCACCTCCCGGTCATCCTCCTGGTCAACAAGACCGACCGTCCGGACGCCCGCATCGATGAGGTTGTCCACGAATCCATGGACCTGCTCCTCGGCCTCGCTTCGGACCTCGCGGACGAAGTTCCCGACCTGGACCTGGATAAGGTCCTCGAAGTTCCCGTCGTCTACGCTGCCGCCAAGGTTGGCCGTGCGTCCCTGGACCAGCCGGCTAACGGCTCGGCCCCGGAGAACGAGGACCTCGAGCCCCTCTTCAAGACCATCATTGAGCACATCCCGGCCCCGACCTACAACCCGGACGGCGTGCTGCAGGCACACGTGACCAACCTGGACGCTTCGCCGTTCCTTGGCCGCCTCGCCCTGCTCCGCATCTACAACGGAACCCTCCGCAAGGGCCAGACCGTTGCTTGGGCTCGTGCAAACGGTGAGCTCAAGAACGTCAAGATCACCGAACTGCTCGCCACCAAGGCTCTCACCCGTGTTCCTGCCGAATCCGCAGGCCCGGGCGAAATCGTCGCTGTGGCCGGCATCGAGGAAATCACCATTGGTGAAACCCTGACCGACGCCGAGAACCCGCAGCCGCTGCCGCTCATCACCGTGGACGATCCCGCGATCTCCATGACGATCGGTATCAACACCTCGCCGCTGGCCGGCAAGGTCAAGGGCGCCAAGGTCACGGCCCGCCAGGTGAAGGATCGCCTGGACAAGGAACTGATCGGTAACGTCTCCATCAAGGTCCTCCCCACCGAGCGTCCCGACGCCTGGGAAGTCCAGGGCCGTGGCGAGCTCGCGCTGGCCATCCTGGTTGAGCAGATGCGTCGCGAAGGCTTCGAGCTGACCGTCGGCAAGCCGCAGGTGGTCACCAAGACCATCGACGGCAAGCTGCACGAGCCGATGGAACACATGACCATCGATGTGCCTGAGGAATACCTGGGCGCCGTCACGCAGCTCATGGCTGCCCGCAAGGGCCGCATGACCAACATGGCCAACCACGGCACCGGCTGGTGCCGCATGGAGTTCATCGTCCCTGCGCGTGGCCTGATTGGTTTCCGTACCCGGTTCCTGACGGACACCCGTGGCGCCGGTATCGCTGCTTCCATCTCCGAGGGCTACGAGCCGTGGGCCGGACCGATCGAATACCGTACCAACGGTTCGATGATTGCAGACCGTGCCGGCGTTGTGACGCCGTTCGCCATGATCAACCTCCAGGAGCGCGGTTCCTTCTTCGTGAAGCCCACCTCCGAGGTTTACGAAGGCATGATTGTCGGCGAGAACTCCCGCGCTGATGACATGGACGTCAACATCACCAAGGAAAAGAAGCTCACCAACATGCGTGCCGCTTCCTCCGACACCTTCGAAAACCTGACGCCGCCGCGTGATCTCACCCTCGAAGAGTCCCTCGAATTCGCCCGCGAAGACGAGTGCGTCGAGGTAACCCCGGATGCCATCCGTATCCGTAAGGTCATCCTGGACTCCAACGAGCGCGCCAAGGCCAACCGCGCCCGCGCCAAGTCCTAGCCTGCACTGACTGACACAGTCAGGAACAGCTGAATGAAGAGAGGAGCCGCCGGTACGGTTCGTGGCATTGCCGCGGCCGTACTGGCGGCTCTTTTCGTTGCCACGGCAGGTACGGCCCTGCACCGCCAAGCAGCGTCAATGGCCGGCGTCGAGGTTCCGTGGGGCGTTGTGGCGGCACTGGTGCTGTTGGCCTCCGTGCAGTTGTGGTTGGCCGCCTGGTCGCGCTCGATACTGCCGACGGCGGTATCCGGCGTGGTGAGCTACGCCGCGGTCGGCGTCCTGTCATCCGCGGGACCGGCCAAACAGTTGGTCCTCGGCGACGCCGTGGGCAATGTATGGGTCTTCGGCATCGCAGCAGTGACACTGGTCATGCTGGTGGTGGCGAGCCGCCTTCGCGCCGGACAGCCTGCCGCCGCGGCGGTGGCGGTGGAACCTCTTTTGCCGCGATGACCATCGCCAGGGGAATTTCGACGTCGGACGTGCGGGTCCGTACCGTGCAACTGTTCTCGCTGGTGTCCAGAAGGTAGCCCAATGCGTCCGTCAGGCCGTCGTCGACCCTGTAACGGACCACCACCCGGATACCTGGCTCTGCAGTGAGGAGGAACTGTCTGGGCGGCAAATGCGGGGGAGTCACCGTTTCATACTAAGACGCGGGCTAGGTTGGCGTTAGCGGACTGTTGGATAATAGGCTCGGAAGTTGAGTGTCCGGCATGATGCCGGCAGTATTACCCGGCCATCGCCGGGACAAACCGTGGAGAGGTCTGGGACGTGACGTACGTAATCGCGCAGCCGTGTGTGGATGTCAAGGACAAGGCATGTATTGAAGAGTGCCCTGTCGACTGCATTTACGAAGGTGAGCGTTCCCTCTACATCCACCCCGATGAATGTGTCGACTGTGGTGCCTGTGAACCCGTGTGCCCGGTTGAGGCCATTTACTACGAGGATGACACCCCGGAAGAGTGGGCTGACTACTACAAGGCCAACGTCGAGTTCTTTGACGACCTTGGCTCTCCGGGCGGAGCTGCCAAAATTGGCAACACAGGCAAGGACCACCCGTTCATTTCGGCACTGCCCCCGCAGAACCAAGACCACTAAGGGCGGTACCTGCTTTGATTTCTGCGGCACCGGCTTTCGGCCTGAACCTGCCTGACTACCCGTGGGAGGCCATGGCGCCGTATGTCGCCACGGCCGCCAAGCACCCGGGCGGTGCAGTGAATCTTTCCATTGGTACGCCTGTGGACCCCACCCCGGGGCTGATCCGTGATGCCCTTGCCGCCGCTGCGGACGCCCATGGCTATCCCACAGTTCATGGCACAGAAGCACTGCGGCAGGCCGTGGTGGATTGGTTCGCCAGCCGCCGCGGCGTCCCGGGCTTGGACCCCAAGGACGTCATGCCGACGGTGGGTTCCAAGGAGCTGGTGGCCTGGCTGCCGTTCTTGCTCGGCCTCAGCGCCGGGGATGTTGTTGTGCGTCCTACGGTTGCTTACCCGACGTACGACATTGGCGCTTCACTGGCAGGCGCCACGGCCGTGGCTGCCGACGACCTGGATGAACTGGATGCTGCCACCCGCGCGAAGGTCCGCTTGGTGTGGATCAACTCGCCGGGCAATCCCACCGGCAGTGTCCGGGACGTGGAATCGCTCCGCAGGATCGTGAGCCAGGCCCGCGAACTCGGTGCCGTGGTGGCCTCGGACGAATGCTACGCAGAGCTCGGCTGGGGCGAATGGGACGCCCAGCGCGGGGGAGAAGCTGTGCCCAGCATCCTGGATCCCCGCGTCACAGGTGGGTCCACCGACGGCCTGTTGTGCGTGTACTCGTTGAGCAAGCAGTCCAACCTGGCCGGCTACCGTGCCGCCTTCGTGGCCGGCGACTCGACGATCATGGCCAATCTGGTCAACAGCCGCAAGCATGCCGGCATGATTGTTCCCTTCCCCGTGCAGGAAGCGATGCGCGTTGCTTTGGGTGATGCGAGCCATGTTCTGGCCCAAAAGGATCTGTACCGTGGGCGCCGCGAGAGAATCGTGCCCGCGCTGGAAAAGTTCGGATTGCAGATCCACGAATCCAAGGCCGGCCTTTACCTGTGGTCGACTGCCGGTGAGGCAACCTGGGACACGGTGGCTCGTTTCGCCGAGCTTGGCATCGTGGTCGGTCCCGGAGTTTTCTATGGCGACGCCGGCAATGGCTTCATCCGTGTCGCCCTCACGGGAAGCGACGAACGAATCGACACCGCTGTGGACCGACTTGGGTCCAGCGCATAACAATGCTGTGACTTGCACCACTAACAGCGTCATTCCGCCAGTAACCGGACGGCACGGATTAGTTCCGTAGGGTTACTGGCGGTAGCTTTTTAACTGACTATCAATGGTGGCCTTCACTAAGAAAGCACTTCGGCCGTTGGAGCCCTGCAACAGTAGGGCCGAAGGCGGCGGCACCAGAAGTTGGTTGGACAAGCGTTCGATAGAGGCCCAAAGGCCTCATGAAGGGGACTCCATGACTGAGACCACCAGCGCAACACTGCGCCATGCCGGCGGCGAACTCGAACTGCCGCGCATCCAGGTTGTAGAAGGAAACGAAGGCTACGACGTTTCCAAGCTGCTGAAGCAGACGGGCGCCGTTGCCTATGACCCCGGCTTCATGAACACAGCGGCCACCACCTCGGCCATTACCTACATCGACGGCGACGCAGGCATCCTGCGCTACCGCGGCTACCCGATCGAGCAGCTCGCGCAGCACTCGAGCTTCCTCGAAGTTTCCTACCTGCTGATCTACGGCAACCTTCCCACCCCCACGGAGCTGGAAGAGTTCGATCAGCGCATCCGCCGCCACACGCTCCTGCATGAAGAGCTCAAGGGCTTCTTCGGCGGGTTCCCGCGCGACGCACACCCCATGCCGGTACTGTCCTCGGCTGTTTCGGCATTGTCCACGTTCTACCAGGACTCGCTGGATCCGTTCAACGCGGAGCACGTGGAAGTTTCCACCATCCGCCTCATGGCCAAGCTGCCCGTCATTGCCGCTTACGCCCACAAGAAGTCCATCGGCCAGCCGATGCTCTACCCGGACAACTCCATGAACCTGGTGGAGAACTTCCTGCGTCTGAGCTTCGGCCTCCCGGCTGAGCAGTACGAAATGGATCCGGTAGTCGTCAAGGCGCTGGACCTGCTGCTCATCCTGCACGCTGACCACGAGCAGAACTGTTCCACGTCCACCGTGCGTTTGGTGGGTTCGTCCAACGCGAACCTCTTCGCGTCGGTGTCCGCCGGCATCAACGCACTCTTCGGACCCGCCCACGGTGGAGCCAACGAGGCCGTGCTGAAAATGCTCCGCCAGATCCAGGCCGACGGCATCAAGCCCGAGGATTACATGGAGAAGGTCAAGAACAAGGAAGACGGCGTCCGCCTCATGGGCTTCGGACACCGCGTGTACAAGAACTACGATCCCCGCGCCAAGATCATCAAGGCAACGGCCCACGAAGTTCTCGGCAAGCTCGGCGGCAACGACGAACTGCTGGACATCGCCATGCGCCTCGAAGAGAAGGCCCTGGCTGACGACTACTTCATCCAGCGCAAGCTCTACCCGAACGTCGACTTCTACACCGGCCTCATCTACAAGGCCATGGGCTTCCCGGAGAAGATGTTCACCGTGTTGTTCGCCATCGGGCGCCTCCCGGGCTGGATTGCCCAGTGGCGCGAAATGATCAACGACCCCCAGACCAAGATCGGCCGCCCGCGGCAGCTCTACACAGGGGAGCCGGAGCGCAACTACCCGGCCAACTAGTACCAGGCCTTATAACGACGGCGGCCGCCCACCTCGCGCGAGGTGGGCGGCCGCCGTCGTTAATTACTGAGGCGTTGGTCGCCTAGGCGTTGTTTGTTGCGGAAGTCGCAGCAGCAGCGTTGTATCCGAAGGGGTTGTTCTTCTGCCAGCGCCAGTGGTCCTCGCACATCTGGTCCACGGTCTTGGTGGTCGACCAACCGAGGTCGGCCAGGGCTGAGGAAGCGTCGGCCCAGAAGGCGGGAAGATCGCCCGCCCGGCGGCCGGTGATCTCATAAGGAATCGGCTGACCGACGGCCTTCTCGAAGGAGCGCAGGACCTCCAGGACAGAGGAGCCGCGGCCGGAGCCGAGGTTCCAGCGGCGCACGCCGGCGCGCTCTGCGATGTAGTTCAGGGCTGCTACGTGTCCATCCGCCAGGTCCACCACGTGGATGTAGTCCCGCTGCGCGGTGCCATCGGGGGTGTCGTAGTCCCCACCGAAGACCATCAGCTTTTCGCGGCGTCCGACGGCTACCTGCGCAATGAATGGAACGAGGTTGTTCGGGATGCCTTGGGGGTCCTCGCCGATGCGGCCGGACGGGTGCGCGCCCACCGGGTTGAAGTAGCGCAGCAGTGCGATATGCCAGCGGTCGTCCGCGTTGCCCAGGTCCGAGAGGATGTCCTCGATCTGTTCCTTGGTGCGGCCGTACGGGTTGTTCGCGCCGATTTCCATCTTCTCGATGTAGGGGATCGGGTTGTGCTCGCCATACACCGTTGCAGAAGAACTAAAAACGATGGAGCGCACATTGTGCTTGTCCATGGCCCGGAGCAGGTTCAAGGTGCCCACGATGTTGTTGTAGTAGTAAGCCAGGGGTTCCTGAACGGACTCTCCCACGGCCTTCAGCCCGGCGAAGTGGATGACGGCGTCGATCTGGTGCTGGTCGAACACGGCCTCAACTGCGGGCTCGTCCACCAGGTCCACCTTGTGGAACGCGGCGGTTTTGCCGGTGAGCTCCGAAACCCGGCGGAGGGATTCCTCGCTGGAGTTCACGAGGTTATCAAGCACGACGACGTCGTGGCCGGCTTCCTGAAGGGACAAAACGGTGTGGGAACCGATGTAGCCGGTGCCACCCGTGACAAGAATTTTCATGGTTCCTACGCTAGCGGAAATCGGAGCCACGCCGCTCTGTGTTGAGCGGTGTTGAAGCACGTTCGTGCTAAAAACTATTAGTGCCCAAAATAGTTGATGCCGAAGCCCGGCGCCTTGATGTTGTCCACGCTGTATTCCGGATCATTGCCAGCGATGGCCTGGAGCGGGCATCCCTTAGGGAAGTAGCGGACGAGGCAGGACTGGCCGTGGGTTCCGTCCGGCACTACTTTGCCAGCAGCGACGACCTCCTGGTCTTCTCGTTTGGCGCAGTGATCGACCGCATTGCCGGACGGCTTGAATTAGCGCTGACAGTAGTCGAGCAACAGGCGGGTGGCAGCCCGGAACAGCATGCCGCTGTCCTCAACCTGCTGGGACAGTTCCTGCCGTTGGACGAGGAACTCGCAGTGGATGCCTGCGTGTGGATGGCGTTCAGGCACGCTGCCCGGATCAAGCCCGTCCTGGCGGCCGAAGCCGAGCGCAGCCACCGCACCGTAGCGGCCGTCGTCGGGCGTTTGATCATGCTCCTGAGCCCTGGGGGTGCGGACGTCCAGGAAACCCTCGTCATCGAAGCCGAGCGGCTGTTGGCCACGATGGATGGGCTGTGCATGCATGCGCTGCTGCAGCCGGAATGGATGACGGCGGAAATGTGCAGCGACGTCCTCACCGCGCACCTGCGATCCCTGGGTGCAGTGCCGGCGCACTAGGACGGGTGCTTCCGTCAACCAGTGCCGCCCCGCCACTACCGTCCAGACTCAACGGGAATAGACTGGGACTTGTCGGGAACCTGCCAAGGGAGGAATTCGGATGCATGAGTCAGGCGGCCCGGGATGGCGCATCACCATGGACACGTCCGGGCCGATGCTCATCGCCCTGTACTTGCGCGATGTAGCTGGACTGGACGGTGCCGGAAAACCGAGCCTGTCCCACGCAGCCCCCAAAGTCCGGCATGCGGACCACACCCACCTCACCTCTGACGTAGGCGGCGTCCAGGCCCTCAAGACTGAATGGGAGGCCTGGTGGGAGAAATTGGTGAGGTCGTATCCCCAACCGGCTCATGAGCTTTCACCGCCAAGCTTCAAGGCGTTCGGCAATTCCCCTGCACTTCAACGGGTCTTGCAGGCCCACTTTGGCTCGGCCTTGGGCTGGGCCACAGACAGGATTGACGAGTACGCCGATCTTGAGGCCGCCAGGGAAGCCAACGGCGTGACGCAGGTGTTGAACGAAATGGTGGAGGACCGGCTCCTGGAAGTCGGCCGCAGCTCCCGCGACTTCGACCTCACGATCATTGAACTTCCCCTCAATGAACCCCGTGCGTGGTACTTGGAGCCCAGCACCATGATCATGAGCCACAGGCTGCTGTCAGAGCCCGATGTGTTCCGTAGCTACGTCCAGCCGGTGGTGGAGATCCTCGCCTGAAGGACGTTGGGGAAGCAGTGCTTAGGTGGTGGGCGCCGACACCGTAACGGTGACCGTTTCAGAAGGCGCGGCCGCGGCCTGCCACCCATTCCGCTTCTCGCGGTTCCACGTCTGTCCGCCTACGTCCACCTGCGTGATGGACAACGACTTGGCATTCGCCACGGCCCAGTGGGCCACTGCCCACGCCTGCGTGCCCGTGACGTCCAGCTGGACCGTACGGCCCTGTACCGTAGCCGCTTGGGTGCCGAACGCCGTCGTGATTTCATCCACGACGGCGGCAGGGTCACCAGCTGCGTCGGGCATGCGCAATTCGCAGTCCAGCGATGATTCAGAGTGCCCTGTAAGGGCCGACGCGAAAGCGCGGCCCATGCCCTCGTGCTGGGCGTAGGCGCGGGGGAAGGCCGACCGTTGGACAGCTTGGGCCGCCTGGGTGATTTCCATGGTCTCGAAACCGGGAACTTTGACCAGGCCGTCGTAGAAAGCATTCGTTGCATAGACCGGGTCCATGACTTGGGCCTCGGTGCCCCAGCCTTGTGATGGCCTCTGCTGGAACAGGCCACGGGAGTCGGGGCCCGCCTCATCGCCATAATTAATGTTCCGGAGCCGCGATTCCTGCATGGCGGTCGCAAGGGCTATGCTCGCCGCCCGGGGCGGCAGCCCGCGTTGGACGGAGATCGCGGAGATCAGCGAAGCGTTCGCTGTTTGATCCGTGGCCAGCTCATGACTGTCTGAACCCACGACGGCGACGCAGCGCTCCGTGACCAAGGTCTCGGAGCGCTGCAGCACAGCAACGATCGCGTAGATGGCACCTGCTACGAGGGCCAAGGCCAGCACCGCAACGATGGCGCGGCGGAACCGGCGCACGGAGGTCCTCCTGCTAGTTGGCGTGAAGAGCCTCGTTGAGCTCTACCGTCTGGCCCTTGCGGGGAAGGACTTCCACGCCGCCTGTGGTGGAGTTACGGCGGAAGAGCAGGTTGGGCACGCCGGAGAGTTCCACGGCCTTGATGATCTTGCTGGTGTCCTCGCCATTTTCGTCCTTGGGTCCGGGGACGCGCACGCGGGTACCGGCGGTGACGTAGAGGCCGGCCTCTACTACTGAGTCGTCGCCGATGCTGATGCCCACACCGGAGTTCGCGCCCAGCAGTACACGTTCGCCCAGTGCGATCTTTTCCTTGCCGCCGCCGGAGAGCGTGCCCATGATGGAGGCTCCACCGCCAACGTCGGTGCCATCGCCGGCAACGACGCCGGCCGAGATGCGGCCCTCCACCATGGAGGTGCCCAGGGTGCCTGCGTTGAAGTTCACGAAGCCTTCGTGCATGACGGTGGTGCCCTCGGCGAGGTGCGCACCCAAACGGACGCGGTCGGCGTCGGCAATCCGCACGCCGGTGGGGACAACGTAGTCGACCATGCGCGGGAACTTGTCCACTCCATAGACCACCACGTTGCCGCGCTTACGCAAGCGGGCGCGGGTCAGTTCGAAACCATCAACGGCGGCCGGGCCAAAGTTGGTCCACACGACGTTGGGAAGCTTGCCGAAGACGCCATCCAAGTTGATGCTGTTCGGCGTGACCAGGCGGTGGGACAGCAGGTGCAGGCGCAGGTAGGCATCGGCAGTGTCTGCCGGTGCGGCGTCGAGGTCAATCTGCGCGAAGACCACTTTCTGCTCCGTGCCACGATCGGCATCCTTGCCGTCGTTGGCCAGTGCAGTGAGCGCGGGATCGGCGTTCTCAACATCGCGCAGGGTATCTGCCGCCACACCAAGTGCGGGTGCGGGGTACCAGACGTCCAGCACGGTTGCTTCCCCGGAAGCCGAGGTGGCGATGGTGGCGAGGCCGAAGCCATAAGCCGATCGGGGGTTGGCGGGCGCGGTTGCGGGCACAGCAGAGGAAGCAGTTTCAGTCATGGGCCAAGTCTATCCAGCAGGCAGAGGTCGGTTAAAACCCGTCTCATGCCGTAGAAGTCGCATTTGTGGTTGTTTCCGGGGATTAGGCTGGACGGGTGACCCTGAACCCTGCTCCCGCCCTCCTTGACCTGCGCCAGGACGTTGCCTTGCTGACGGCCGCGATCATTGACTTCAATAGTGTCTCCGGCAACGAGACCGAACTGGCAGACGCCGTTGAGACCGCATTGCGTGCCATCCCCGCCTACACGGTGGTCCGGGATGGTGACGCCATCATCGCCCGAACCGAACTCGGCCGCGCTGAACGCGTCATCCTCGCAGGGCACTTGGACACTGTTCCCCTGCCCACGGTTGACGGATCGTTGGGCACAGTACCGGCCACCTGGGAGTCCGGCGTTCCCGGCGAAGGTGTGCTCTACGGCCGCGGGACCACCGACATGAAAGGCGGCGTCGCGGTGCAGCTCGCCCTCGCGGCAACGTTGTTCGACGACGGTCGGGAGCCGGACAAGGACGTCACCTTTGTCTTCTACGACCATGAGGAAGTGGAGGCGGTGAAGAGCGGCCTTGGCAGGTTGGTGCGCAATCACGGCGACTTGCTGGATGGCGATTTTGCCATCCTCCTGGAACCTACGCACGGCACGGTGGAAGGCGGGTGCAACGGAACCAGCCGTTTCGAAGCCACCACCATCGGCGAAACAGCCCACTCTGCGCGAGCATGGATGGGCGTCAACGCGATCCACGCCGCCGCACCGATCCTTGCCCGGCTGGCCGCCTACGAACCCCGGACCATCAACGTTGACGGCCTCGACTACCGCGAAAGCCTCAACGCTGTGAAAATCAAGGGGGGCACGGCCGGGAACGTCATCCCGGACCGCTGTGTGGTGGAGATCAACTACCGCTTCGCTCCGGACAAGACACCGGACCAAGCCGAAGCGCACGTCCGCGAGCTGCTGGAAGGCTTCGACGTCGTCCGCACAGACGCTGCCGCGGGCGCGCGCCCGGGCCTCAACCACCCCGCCGCCGCGTCCTTCGTTGCCGCAGTGGGCGCTGAGCCCAAGCCCAAATACGGTTGGACCGACGTCGCGCGTTTCAGTGAACTTGGCATTCCGGCGGTGAACTTCGGACCAGGCGACCCGCTGCTGGCGCACAAGGACAACGAACACGTCGACGCCGATGCCATCCGTGAGTGCCTCCGCGCACTGCGGACCTGGCTGGCTGGCTAAGACGTACGCAGACAAAGAAGAAGGTCCGCAGCCTGGTGGCTGCGGACCTTCTGGCTTGGTGCAGGACTACGCCTTGTTCGGGCCTTCGACGGAGTCCTTGGCGATGGGGTCGTTACCGCCCACCACGAGCCCTGTCCGGAGGCTGGGGGGAGCCACGCCACCAGCGGCCTTCTTGGAGCCGCGGCGTTCGATCAGGATGGCGATCCGTGAAACGGTCAGGTTGATCAGGATGTAGATCGCAGCACCGACGAAGAAGGCCGGGAACAGGAAGTCCGGGCCCAGGAAGTCGGCCATGATCTGGATTTTCCTCAGAAGTTCCTCGTAGCCAACGATGTACCCGAGGGAAGTGTCCTTGAGCAGGACCACCAGCTGGGCGATCAACGACGGCAGCATCCGGCGGACTGCCTGCGGGAATTCGATGGACATCCGCGACTGGAAGCTCCGCAGGCCAATGGCCAGGCCGGCTTCACGTTGTCCCTTCGGCAGGGACTGGATGCCTGCACGGAGGATTTCGGCGAAGATGGCGGCGTTGTAGAGCGTTAGACCCACCACTACAGCTTGGAACTGACCGGTTGCGAAAACCAGCAGGACGAACAACATCATGAGGACCACGGGCATGCCGCGGAGGAACTCGAGGACCACCTGGGTTGGAATGCGGATCCAGGCGATCAGGGAGATTCTCAGCAGGCAGAGGGCTATGCCCAACGGGAAGGCAATGATTGCTGCGACTGCAGCTGCGGCCAGCGTGGAGAGAATGCCTTGGCCGATCAGGCTCCAGACATCCGGGGCCATGGGGCCGTAGAAGATCTCCCAGCGGTCTGCGTCGAAGATGCCCTGCTGAGCCAGAGTTGTGACGGCAATGGCAAGGACACCGAGGATGATCAGGATTCCGGCTGCGGATCCCAGGAGCGAGTAAAGGCGGGCTTTGGGCCCGGGGACGTCGTACAGGACCGAAGTCATCGGGCAATCGCCACCTTTCGTTCAACAAAGTGCGCCAGAAGACCCAGGGGCACCGTGATCAGGAGGTAGAAGAAGGCCACCCCGAGCAGGATCCAGAGGACTTGGTCTCCGTAGTCGTTGGAGAGCTGGCGGCCGTAGCCGAACAGCTCGAGGACGAAGAACGCGCCGGCTACCGAAGAGTTCTTGACCAAGGCGATCAGGATATTGATCAAAGGAGGTATGACGGTTCGGACGGCCTGGGGAAGCACAATGAAGCCCAGGACCTGGGTGAATGTCATGCCGATACTGCGGGCAGCTTCTGCTTGGCCCACCGGCACGCTGTTGACACCGGAACGGACTGCTTCGGCGATGAAGGCTGCCGTGTAGCTGCTCAGCGCGATGATGGCGGCGACTTCGAATTGCTCGAATTTGACGCCCAGCCGGGGGAGAACGATGGCTGCGAAGAAGAAAATGATGGTCAACGGGGTGTTACGGGCGACTTCAACATAGAACATGCTGAAACCGCGGAGTGCAGCCACGGGGGAAACCCTCATGGCCGCCAGGAGTGTGCCGACAAGGAGGGCAATGATTCCTGAAATTACGGAGAGATAAAGGGTTCGGAGAAATCCGTCCCAGTATTCGGGGAGGCTTGCTATGACGGCGTCCATGGCTTCCTTTGACTGCAGCTAATCAGGGAACAGGGTCCTGGAGTGGTCAACTGCCGCCGTCCGGAAGGGGCGGCGGCAGCTAACGGATCCCGACTAGTAGCGGTTGATCGCAGGAAGTTCAGGAGTGGTCTTGATGACCTTGCCTGCGGTGGCTTCCCAAGCCTTCTTGTATTCGCCGTCCTTCTGGAATGCTTCGAGCTGATCGTTGATCCAGTTGCGGAAGACGGTGTCGTCCTTCTTCAGGCCGATGCCGTAAGGCTCCTTGGTGAAGGTCTCGTCCGAGGCGAGCTTGAAGGCGTCCGGTTCCTTGTCCACGTAGCCGGCGAGGATCACGTTATCCGTGGTTACTGCAACTACCTGCTTGTTGCGCAGCGGCTCCAGGCAAGCGGTGTAGGTGGCGGCCGGAACAACCTCTGCGCCGTACTTCTCTGCGATGGTCTTTGCCGGGGTGGAGCCCGTCACGGAGCAGACCTTCTTGCCGGAGACGTCTTCAGGCTTGGTGATGGAGTTGTCGTCCTTGTTCACCAGCAGGGCCTGGCCGGCTTCGTAGTAAGGTCCGGCGAAGGCAACCTTCTCCTTGCGGGCGTCGTTGATGGTGTAGGTGGCGATGACCAGATCAACGCGACCCTGCTCAATGAACGATTCACGGTTCTGGGAGACGGTCTCTACCCATTCGATCTTGTCGGCAGGAATACCCAGCTTGGCGGCGATTGCCTTGCCCATTTCGACGTCGAAACCGACAGGCTTGCCGTCAAGGCCCTTCTGGCCGAACAGGGGCTGGTCAAACTTGGTGCCGATGGTGATCTTCTGGGCTTTGTTCAGCTTCTCCATCGTGGTGCCGGCTTCGAAGCTCGCCGAGGCCACAGGGGTAGAGGTGGTGCCGCTGCCGCCACATGCGCTCAGCGAGAGGGCGAGCACGGCAGAAGCGGCCACCAGCAGCGACTTCCTCCGGGTAATGAAAGCCTTCATGACATTCCTTTCTTAGGTTGGCCGTCGTTCGGCCTGGGTGAGGTCTTTACGGCCTGGGGTGCGGGCGATAAGGAGCTAGTGGGTCAAAAGCTTGGACAGGAAGTCCTTGGCACGGGTGCTCTTCGGGTTGGTGAAGAATTCCTCCGGAGTTGCGTCTTCCACGATCTGGCCGTCAGCCATGAACACCACACGGTCAGCAGCCTTGCGGGCAAAGCCCATCTCGTGGGTGACCACGATCATGGTCATGCCCTCCTTGGCCAGCTGGATCATGACGTCCAGTACTTCGTTGATCATCTCGGGGTCCAACGCCGACGTGGGCTCGTCGAACAACATCACTTTGGGCTTCATGGCCAGTGCTCGTGCGATAGCCACACGCTGCTGCTGGCCACCGGAGAGCTGGGCGGGAAGCTTGGGAGCCTGGTGCCCGACACCTACGCGCTCCAGGAGGGCCATGGCTTCCTTGTCAGCGGTTCCCTTGGCCACCTTCTTTACCTTGATCGGGCCCAGGGTGACGTTCTCAAGAATCGTCTTGTGGGCGAACAGGTTGAAGGACTGGAAGACCATTCCGACGTCGGCACGCAGGTGCGCGAGATCCTTGCCTTCTTCGGGAAGCTTCTTCCCGTCGATGGCGATATCGCCGTCATCGATCGTTTCCAAACGGTTGATCGCACGGCACAGCGTGGACTTACCGGAACCGGAGGGCCCGATGACCACCACCACTTCACCCTTCTTGACCTGAAGGTTAATGTCCTTGAGGACGTGCAATTGACCGTAGTGCTTGTTGACGCCATTCAGGGAGACGAGGGCATCGCCGGACGCTTGAGTAGTCATACGACGAATCTAGCGAACAAAGAAGCAAATATGACCACGGTCACGGCAACTTCCTGAAGATCGTGACTGAACAGAAACCTGCCCCACAGCGATATACCAGACTGCAATGCAAGAAGCGGGTCGCGGCGACAGAGCAGGCACTCATAGGCGCTAGCCTTGGGCAATGAGCATCAGCCAGCACCCAGTACCCCACTCCGATGCCAACGGCCACGTCAAGGCGGCCCATGTGCCCCTGCCTTCGGAGATTGCCCCGGCGAAGCACAAAGGCTCCCTGGAGCTTCGGCGCAAACAAGCGGATACGGGCATGTCGGACCAGCATTTGCTGGATACGAGTGGGGCCGGACAGTTCATTCACACCGATCCGTGGCGTGTCCTGAGGATTCAGAGCGAATTTGTGGAGGGCTTCGGGGCCCTTGCTGACCTGGGCCCGGCTGTCAGCGTGTTCGGTTCCGCACGTACAAAGCCGGGCACCGAGTACTACGAGATGGCCGTGGATGTTGGTCGCAAACTTGCCGAAGCGGGCGTCGCGGTGATCACCGGCGGCGGGCCTGGTTCCATGGAAGCGGCAAACAAAGGTGCCGTGGAAGGCAATGGAGTCTCCGTGGGTCTCGGCATTGAATTGCCGTTCGAACAGGGCCTCAACCAGTGGGTGGATCTGGGCATCAATTTCCGGTACTTCTTCGCCCGCAAGACGATGTTCGTCAAGTACGCCCAGGGCTTTGTGGTCCTTCCTGGTGGGCTGGGAACGCTGGACGAACTCTTTGAGGCAATGGTGCTGGTTCAAACCCGCAAGGTGACGTCGTTCCCCATCGTCCTCCTGGGCGTGCGGTTCTGGGGTCCGATGATCGAGTGGATCAGGGAAACATTGGTTGCGGAGGGCATGGTGTCCGAAAAGGACCTTGACCTGATCCAGTTGGTTGATGACCCTGCAGATGCGGTGCACCGCGTTTTGCACGGGGCGCCGCTTCCTCCCACGCCCAACGGAAACCAGCGCCCGGAATAGGCACTCCTTTCTGGCACGATGGACCTGTGAGCTTTTTCCTGGTGTTCCTCGCGATTGTCCTTCTCGGCGCTGCGCTGTACCTCGGAGCCGGGATGGTCCGGGGGCGCTCGATTGGAGCGGGCCTCGACGACCCCGTACCAAACCTGCCCCCCGTGGTGCTGCCGTCGCAAGCAAAGCCCTCCGACGTCGATTCCCTGCGTTTCGCATTGGGGCTGAGAGGGTACCGGATGGACCAGGTAGACCAGGTCCTGGATGACCTGCGGGACCAGCTGCTGGCCAAAGACCGTGAGATCGAAAGACTCAATGCACTGGCACAGCCGCGGCTGGAGGACGGCGAAACCAAGCGGATACAACCGTGAGCCGGACGGCTCCGATCCAGACCGAAGGCGCTACGGCCCGGGTTTCGCATGCGGTCTCGGCCACGGTGGCCCGGATGGGCGCGTGGCCGTGGTGGCTGCAGGTTTCCCTGGTCTTTGTGGCGGCCAGAGTGGTCAGCGCCTGTATCTTCATGGCCGCCGCCATTCACCAGGGAACTAACCCGTGGTTCCCGCCAGCGCCGGATTACTGGAACTTCATTACCATCTGGGACGGACGCTGGTACCAGGAAGCCGCAGACAAGGGCTATCCCTCGGAACTGCCCGTGGATGCGAACGGCGTGGTCAATGAAAATGCCTGGGCCTTCTATGCGCTGTTTCCCTTCCTGGCCCGCGGCGTGTCCGCGATCACCGGGATGGGTGCATTGCCTGCCCTCACGGCCATTGCGATGCTGGCCGGCCTGGGTGCGGCACTTGTCATTTACAAGCTCTTCCGGGAGTTCGCCGGCAGGCGCACGGCGATGTGGGGCGTAGTCTTCGTTTCCACCTTTCCGGTGTCCCCGATCCTGCAAGTCCCGTATGCCGAGTCCTTGAACCTGCTGCTGCTGGCGGCCTCCCTGCTGCTGGTCGTCCGGCGCCACTACCTTGCCGCCATCCCGGTTGTGCTCCTGATGTGTTTGTCCAGGCCAACCGGAGTCCCGTTTGCCGCCATGCTGGGGCTCCTGTTCCTGTGGCGGTTATGGGGCCGGCTGCGGCCGCCGGCAGCAGCGCTGGAAACAGTAGGCAGCACTGCAACAGGTGGCACCACAACAGATCCGACGTCGACGCGCAGCTTGGTGTCACTGGCCGTCCTGGTGTTCGCGACTGGCCTGGGAGCCTTGGCATGGCCAGCCATCGCCTGGGCCGTGACTGGGGACCCTGCGGCCTACACCCGTACGGAAACGGCATGGCGCGGACACGATCTTGTCCCCTTTAAACCGTGGTTTGATACTGGCCGGATGTTGTTCGGGCCAGTTCTGGGTGTGCTGGCGCCCTTTGTCTTCACCGCCCTTTTTGTGTTGGTGATGATCTCCAAGCCCGTCCGGGCCCTAGGGGCTGAACTCCGCCTGTGGTGCGCCTGCTATATGGGTTATCTGCTGGTATTCCTGCATCCGCAGACCAGTACCTTCCGGATGTTGCTACCTCTTTTCCCGCTGGCCTTGGGTGCGGCGCTGCTGTCCAAGTCCAGGGCCTATCGGGGGACTGTGGTGGTCCTGTTCGTTCTCCTCCAAATCGTGTGGGTGGTATGGCTTTGGGCGTGGGCTCCGTTACCCGGCGGTGGCGACTATCCGCCCTGACGTGGAGCTTTGCCCGGGAAACACAATATGTACAAAGCCCGGACAAATAGCCCGCTGATTCGCTACGGACGGGTAAGTACGGGATAATGGACTACGAGCAAGGACAAAGCACCTAAAAGTGCCCGGCCAAGGCGGCCTCCCAAGCGGTGCCGCCGGCTGCAATTGCGACGCGGATCCAGCCCGGCCGGGTTGGGCGTGACTTGGGACAAATGGAGGGGATTTTCCTAATGGCGGCTATGAAACCACGTACTGGCGACGGCCCTATGGAAGTTACCAAAGAGGGACGCAGCCTGATCATGCGTGTGCCACTCGAAGGCGGAGGACGACTTGTAGTCGAACTCAATGCCGCCGAAGCGGAAAACCTCAAGGAATGCCTCGTAGGTGTGACCGAATAGATTTAGAAGCAGGGCCTGGCGGGAGCCGGGCCCTGCTTTTGTTTAAGGCTCTTGTCTAGGCCCGCTCGGACCAGGCACACGCTACTTCTTGACCGCCACAAGCAGGCCATCGCCGGTGGGCAGCATGGCTGAAGCCAGCCGCTCGTCGTCGCGGATTGCCTTGCCAATCTGGCGCAGGACCACGGTGGTGGAGTCGCGCGCTGCCGGGTTGGCTACACGGTCCTTGTCCAGGGCGTCGTTGATCACCAGCGTTCCGCCGGACTTGAGCAGGCGGATCGCCTGTTCCACGTACTTGGGAAGGTTCGGCTTGTCGGCGTCGATGAAAACGAGGTCGTAGGCGGAATCGGTCAGGCGTGGCAGCACGTCGGCGGCGCGGCCCGATATGGTGCGCGTGCGGTTGGCTGGGCTGCCGGATTCCAGGAACGCTTCCCTGGCGGCCTTGAGGTGTTCGACATCGACGTCGATGGTGGTCAGGACTGCCTGGGGGCTCAGGCCCCGCAGCAGGCAGACGCCGGAAACTCCGGCGCCGGAACCCACTTCAACCACGGTCTGGGCCTTGGAAGCGGCAGCCAGGACCGTCAGGACCGCCCCGACGCCCGGGCTGATGGGCGTGACTCCCAGCTCGAAGGACCGCTCCCGGGCGCGCAACAAGACGTCATCCTCAGCAGGCAGATCTTCTGCATAGGACCAGCTGCTTGACTTGTCGGCACTCATGAAGGGTTTCGCTTTCCGCGGGTAGGGGTGTTTGTACCAGACTACTGTGTCTGCCCCCGTATACCCGCTGTTGGGCAGCCGCCCTGAAGCTGTGTCCGCGAGTGTATTCAGCCCTGCGGGAAAAACGCCCGCCAGTCAGGAAATTCCCAGACAACCTTGGGATGATATTGCTCCGGTCATCCATGAGGTGGGCGGCGCCGAAGACTCGGTGAACCACAGTTTGAGGGGAGTGGACGATGCCGGCATCGCATGCTGCGCCAGTCCAAACATCGGAAAGCCTTGAGGCCGTAAGCGACTGGGTCATGCCCAGCTGGGAGGAAGTGGTTGCGAACCACTCCGCCAAGGTATACCGCCTCGCCTATCGCCTGACCGGCAACAAGTTCGACGCCGAGGACCTCACCCAAGAGGTGTTTGTCCGCGTGTTCCGGTCGCTGGAGAACTTCAAACCGGGAACCCTGGATGGTTGGCTGCACCGTATCACCACCAACCTGTTCCTGGACCAGGCCCGTCGCAAGAGCCGTATCCGTTTCGATGCCCTTGCAGAGGACGCCGAGTCCCGCTTGCCCGGCCGCGAACCAGGTCCGGAGCAGAGCTTCGAGCACAACAACCTTGATTTGGACGTCCAGCGCGCGTTGGAGGAGTTGCCGCCGGACTTCCGCGCCGCCGTCGTGCTGTGCGATCTTGAAGGCCTCTCCTATGACGAGGTTGCAGAGGCGCTGGGTGTGAAGCTGGGCACCGTCAGGTCCCGTATTCACCGCGGCCGGACCATGCTGCGCGAGAAGCTTGCCCACCGTGACCCCCGACCCGCGGAGGCACGCAAGCCGCGCCTGAAGATGCCGCGCATCGCCAGCATTCTTTAGGACGTCGATGCCCCGACATCCTCTTCGTCCGGGACGGTCGTCCCGGCGCAAATTGGCTGCGCTGCGCCATACGCGAAGCCCGGAACACGTGCAGGAATGCGTTGCCTGCAGTACGGCGCTGCGCCGGGAGCGGCAGTACCTTGAACGTCTTCAGAGTGCCTCCGTGCCTGAGGCCAGCCAGGATCTCGCTGCCCGGCTCATCCAGCACACCGAACGGCTTGCCAACGAGCCGGATTACTTGATCCCAGCCCAGGCATCCAGGGGAGGGCTGCGTCGTGGCCTACGTATTGCGGGCGTCGCCGCGGGCACCCTGGCGGTCAGCGCTGGCGCCCTGGCAGTCTCGGCGTATGTCGTAGCAGGCGATAATGAGGCCCAGGTGCTTACGGGAACCAGCGAGGTTGGTGCACTCGCGGGCGCGTGGACGGGAACCCCGGCAGAAACCACACTGGGACCCGCTTTCCGCGCCGGCAGCACCATCAGCTTGAGTGATGCACAGTTGGATAGCCTGCGCGAAGACGGATGGGCATGCCCCGAACTGTCGGCGATGGGCTTCCACATCGTGTCCGCCCAGGCAACCGAGCGCAATGGCCATCCAGTTGTGGAGCTCCGTCTTGAAAGCAATGGGCACTACGCCACCATTGTGGAGGAACACCTGCCGGCGGGTCAGCCCGGCACCGGACGATCCACCTCGGCGCAGCTTTCCGTCACGCAGGGTAGCCCGTGGAAGGCTGTCTACACCATGCCTGCGGCCGTGATCAGCTATGCGTCCGACCTCCCGGCAGATACGGCGGATGACGCCGTCCCCGAGATCGTCCGGGCTGGGGAGTCAATGGCCGTTCTGCCTTCCAACGAAGGGTCGGAGGCATGGCATGCGAGACTGCTGCGCGGGCTCCAGACCCTTCTCCGGCCCGCCGGTTTATGAGCGACACCACAGACAAGGTAATCTTCGTAGCGTGTTTGGAATCAACGGCCCGGAGTTCATACTCCTTCTGATTATCGGCGTACTCGTCATCGGTCCCAGCCGTTTGCCCGAATACACTCAAAAGCTCGCAAACCTGGTCAAGGAAGTCCGGCGGATGGCTTCGGGTGCGCGTGAGCAGATCAAGGAAGAAGTCGGCATCGATATCGATGAAGTCGACTGGAAGAAGTACGATCCCCGCCAGTACGATCCCCGGCGCATCATCAAGGATGCACTCCTTGATGATGACACCAAGCCCGTCAGCGCCGGTGCGCCTGCTGTTGCAGCTACTGCTGCTGCGGGCGCGGCTGCGTCGGAGACCAAGCCCAAGACCCCCACCCGGGTCATCGAGCGGCTGGCTGAGGGCGAAGCTGCACCCTTCGATTCCGAGGCAACCTGACCCGACTGATGTTGCCGCCCTCGCGAGCGGTAAGGGTCAGCGGGGTTCGATCCCCAGTGACAGCCCCGACAATCCGCGGGGCCGTGAGGCCAAAGCGGCGGCGACTTCCAGCATCGCCTTGGCAGCGGCCGTTTCGGGTGCTGCCAGGACCACGGGCTTCCCGGCGTCGCCGCCCTCACGCAATCGGATGTCCAACGGAATCTGGCCCAGTAGCGGAACTTCGCTGCCTACGGCAGCGCTCAACCGCTCAGCCAGGATGGCACCTCCACCACTTCCGAACAATTCCATCCGGCCGCCGTCGGGCATCTCCAGGAACGACATGTTCTCGATGACGCCCGCCACCTTCTGCCCTGTCTGGGTGGCGATGGTTCCGGCGCGTTCAGCGACGTCTGCTGCAGCTGCCTGCGGCGTGGTCACTACCAGGATCTCGGCGTTGGGCAACAACTGGGCTACGGATATGGCGATGTCGCCCGTGCCCGGAGGCAGGTCCAGGAAAAGGGCATCGAGGTCGCCGAAATAGACGTCCGTCAGGAATTGTTCAAGGGCGCGGTGGAGCATGGGTCCACGCCAGGCGACCGGCTGGTTGCCTGCAACGAACATGCCGATCGAGATGACTTTCACGCCGTACGCCACCGGGGGCAGGATCATGTCGTCCACTTGGGTGGGCTTTTGGGTGATCCCCATCAGGGCCGGCACTGAGAAGCCATGGACGTCGGCGTCCACAATGCCCACGCGCAAGCCCTGGGCGGCCAGTGCACAGGCGAGGTTGACGGTGACCGAGGACTTGCCGACACCACCCTTTCCACTGGCAACGGCGTAGACCTTGGTCAGCGAACCAGGCTTGGTGAAAGGTATGCCGCGCTGTCCGCCGGGTCCGCGGAGTTGCTCTTTGAGGGCTTCGCGTTGGGCCGGGGTCATGACCTTCAGTTCCACGTCCACGCCTGTCACGCCGGGGACATTGGACAACGCCGCTGTGGCGTCCTCCGTAATGGTCTCGCGCAGCGGGCACCCGGCAATGGTCAGCAGGACAGCTACGTGCACGGCGCCTGCATCGTCGGCAGACACCGATTCCACCATCCCGAGTTCCGTGATGGGCCGGCGGAGCTCGGGATCAATAACGGTTGCCAGGGCAGCATGAAGAGCCTCGGCGGATGTGGTGCTCATACGGTCAGGTCCGGCTTTCAGGGTCTTCGGGAGTTGGTTTGGCGGTGGAGTGCTGCGGGCCGCTGGCACGGGGCGGGCGGACCTTCGGAATCTGCTGGGTGCGGGGACCACGCGACTTATCGCGCTTCTCCTTGAGCTTCTCCTTGACCTTCTCGCCCGGCGACTCCGAGCCATCAGCGGAGCCTTCGTTCTCGCGGAGTTCCTCCTGGGCATCGATGATGTCTTCGAGCAGACTCCTGAGCTCGGTCCGGACATAGTCACGGGTGGCCACTTCGCGCAGGGCGATGCGGAGGGAAGCCAACTCCCGGGTCAGGTACTCGGTGTCGGAGAGGTTGCGTTCGGCGCGTTGGCGGTCCTGCTGAAGGGAGACACGGTCCCGGTCGTCCTGCCGGTTCTGGGCCAGCAGCAGGAGGGGAGCGGCGTAAGAGGCCTGCAGCGACAGCATCAGGGTCAGAAGGGTGAAACCCAACTCCATCCGGTCGAACTGCCAGTCCGTGGGCGCGAAGGAGTTCCACGCAAGCCAGAACACGCAGAACACCGTCATATAGACAAGGAACGTGGGCGTACCCATGAAACGGGCGAAACCCTCCGTCGCGTTGCCGAAGGCGTCCGGGTTGGGGGAGAACTTGGGCAGTATCCGCTGCCGGCCGCTCAGGGGCGTATCCAGGCTGCTGCCGGAGCGTCCTGTGGACTTGGTGGATCGGGTGGCGTTGTTATCAGCCAATGCGGCCTCCAAGTTTCCTTATAGGGGCATCGTCCTCGTGGGCGCGCCAGTCATCCGGCAACAGGTGATCCAGCACGTCATCAACAGTCACCGCCCCCACAAGGCGGCCGTCGTCGTCCACGACTGGAAGGGAATTCAGGTTGTACGTGGCCAAGGTCCGGGCAACTTCGCTGATGTGGGCCTGGTCCGAAAGCGGTTCCAGGTTTTTGTCCACGAGGTTGCCCAGAGGTTCCGGTGGCGGGAAACGCAGAAGCTGCTGTATGTGCACCACACCAAGGAAACGGCCGGTGGGTGTCTCCAAAGGCGGGCGGGCAATGAAGATGGATGAGGCCAGCGCGGGTGAGAGCTCCTCGCGGCGGACGTGGGCCAGTGCCTCAGCTACGGTCGCCTCCGGCGGGAGGATGACCGGGACAGGGGTCATCAAGCCACCTGCGGTGTCTTCGTCGTACTCCAGGAGGCGGCGGACATCCTCGGCTTCCTGGGGCTCCATGAGTTGAAGCAGCTCTTCTGCTTGCGCGGACGGAAGCTCGGCGAGGAGGTCGGCGGCGTCGTCAGGATCCATTTCTTCAAGCACGTCTGCGGCGCGTTCAACGTCCAGCGCGGAAAGGATCTCCACCTGGTCATCCTCCGGTAGCTCTTGGAGGACATCGGCGAGGCGTTCGTCCTGAAGCTCGCTGGCCACCTCAAAACGCCTTTTGTCGCTCATTTCCTGCAGGGCCTCGGCAAAGTCCGCGGGCTTGAGGTCCTCGTGGGTGGCAACGAACTGGGTTGCGGCCTGGGGCTCGTTGTGGGCACCGGTCTGGGCATCGGCCCAATCGATGATGAGGGTCTCGTTGCGGCGGAGCCTGCCAAACGGCGACAAAGAATGTCCGCGGCGGACGAAGAGCTTGCTGACAAACCAGTCTTTGGACCGGTGCTGGTCCATGGCGATGTCCTCGATCGTGGCGTCTCCACTGCCGTCGGCCAGCGTCACACGGCGATCGAACATCTCGGCCACCACCAGCGTTTCGGCGCCGCGCTGCTCGAAGCGGCGCAGGTTGACCAAACCGGTGCAGATGATCTGCGTCTGGTCGATGGACGTAATGCGCGTCATGGGAACGAAGACGCGCTTCTTGCCCGGCACCTCCACCACGATGCCCACCACGTGGGGGGCTCCACGGGTCCCGCGGGAGAGCACCACGACGTCGCGCAGGCGGCCTAGACGGTCGCCCAAGGGGTCGAAGACGTCCAAGCCGAGCAGGCGCGCGACAAAGACGCGTGAAGGATGTGTGCTCATGTTTACAGGCTACCGAGTCTGCTCTCTTTTAGCTGAATTCCAGCTGTTACACATGTCCATGAGACACAATGGGGCTATGTCTAACATTTTTGGTGCTCCCAAAGCCGTAGAGGAATCCCGCAGCGTCCCCCAAGGCGACACTGTGGGCTCATACACCTCGTATTTGGATGCCCAGAAGGCGGTGGACTACCTCGCGGACCAGCAGTTCCCGGTTCAGCTGGTGTCGATCGTGGGCAACGACCTCAAAATGGTGGAGCGCGTGACCGGCCGCCTGAGCTACCCGAGGGTGGCATTGTCAGGCGCTTTGAGTGGCATGTGGTTCGGCCTTTTCGTCGGTGTCATGCTCTCCTTCTTCACACCTGCGGGTGGTCCGTTCTCCATCATCACCTCGGTGCTGATGGGCGCGGCGTTCTTCATGCTCTTCGGAATCGTCACGTACGCCACGCAACGCGGGAAGCGTGACTTCACCTCCACCAGCCAGGTGGTGGCCACCAATTACGATGTCATCGTTGCCGTGGAGGCAGCGCACGAAGCCCGGCGGTTGCTCCAGCAGCTGCCCATGAACCCATCGCAGGCAGCCACGGCCCAGGCGCCAAACTACAGCCCCCAGAATCCTCCGCTGCATCAGCCGGGCCAAGCGCCGGAGCGTCCTTCCACGTGGAACGACCCCTACGGCCAGCGCGGCCCCGAGCCCACCGCCGGCGTCCCTGAGGGCCAGAACGCACCCGCCGGGACAACGGCCCCTGTCGCCCAGGAGCCTGTGCAGACCCCGGCGCCGGCAGCCGTCCGTTACCCGGACCTGCCCGACGGCCGACCGCAGTACGGTGTGCGCGTCACGGAAGGCCAGAACGCACAGCAGGGGGATGGGCGGGAGTCCGGCTCCGAAGATTCGTCCAAGCAGTAGAAGCAGATAAGTGCTGGACAAGAATAAGTTCTGAATAAGGGAAGGCCACCGGATCTCCGGTGGCCTTCCCTTTTTGCAAAGAAATGCGGTCAGGCTTAGCCCTGCGCCTCCTGGTAGATGCCGGCCATCCAGGATTCAACGTCGTCGGCCTTCCGCGGCAATGCGGCGCTGAGGTTGACGGGACCGTCGGCGGTCATCAGGATGTCGTCCTCGATCCGGACACCGATTCCGCGGTATTCCTCCGGAATGGCGAGGTCCTCGTCCTTGAAGTAGAGGCCGGGTTCAATGGTGAACACCATGCCCTCGGTGAGGATCCCATCAAGGTAGAGTTCGCGCTTTGCCTGGGCACAGTCGTGGACGTCCAAGCCGAGGTGGTGGCTGGTGCCGTGCGGCATCCAACGGCGGTGCTGTTGGCCTTCGGGGCTGATCGCTTCCTCGACGGAGACAGGGAGGAGCCCCCATTCTGAGAGGCGTTCGGCCAGGACCGTTGTTGCCGCTGTGTGGATGTCGCGGAACTTCACGCCAGGCTGGGCCGCCGCGAAGCCGGCGTCGGCGGCGTCGAGGACGGCTTCGTACACCTTGCGCTGGACGTCGGTGAAGGTGCCGGTGGCAGGAAGGGTGCGGGTTACATCGGCCGTGTACAAGGAATCGGCTTCCACTCCGGCGTCCAGGAGCAGGAGTTCGCCGGCATTCACGGTTCCTGAGTTGCGGTTCCAGTGCAGCACCGTGGCGTTGTTTCCGGAGGCGGCAATGGTGTCGTAGCCGAGTTCGTTGCCTTCCTCACGGGCGCGGGCAAAGAAGGCACCCTCAACAACACGCTCGCCGCGCTTGTGGGTCAAGGCACGGGGGAGTGCGCGAACCACGTCGGCGAAGCCCTCAACGGTAGCCGCGACGGCGATCTTCATCTGCTCGATTTCCCACTCGTCCTTGAGGAGGCGCAGTTCAGAAAGTGCTTCGCTGAGCTTTTCGTCCAGGGCATCGAGTTCGCCGAGGTCCAAGGTCTCGGGGTCCTTGGCGGTGTTATAGCGTGCTGTGTCCACCAGGGCATCGATGTTCTCATCCACCTTGCGGACCAGCCGGATGGAAATGCCACCGATTTCCGGGGCGCCCACGTTCTTGGTGATGGCCATCTCGAGTTCGGCGATGTGCGCGGTGGGCAGGCCCAGCCGTGCTTCGAATTCGGCCAGGGTGGGACGGGCGCCGATCCAGAACTCGCCGGCGCGGGAGTCCGCGTAGAACTGTTCGGTATCGCGGCCTGCCAGCGGACGGAAGTAGAGCGTCGCGGTGTGGTGACCGCCGTCGTCGCCCTTTCCTTCCGCAGCCGGCTCCAGGATCAGGACGGCGTCGGGCTCGTGGTCCAGGCCCAACCCTGTGAGGTGGGCGAACCCCGAGTGGGGGCGGAAGCGGTAGTCGCAGTCGTTGGAGCGGACCTTCAACGGTCCGGCCGGGACAACAAGCCGCTCGCCCTTGAACAGTTCGGAGAGGGTACGACGGCGGCGGGCGGCATGGTCCGCGACGGCGTCACGCGCAGGGGTCACCTGCGCGGCAGGCGCCCAATTGCTGGCCATGAATGCCTTGAAGGCATCGGACGTGGGCCTCTGTGAGCGGTTGTTGACGCGCTCTTGCAGCGGCTGGGAATTTGAGGAGTCCATGTTTTGGGTGTTTTCGGCATCGTTCACCGTTACATCGTCCCACCAGTTCCGTGAGGAGGCCAACGGCGCAGCGCTCCAAGCCGGGCTGCATCCAATAGGCTGTGAAAGTGAGGATAGACCTGCATGCGCACTCCAACGTTTCCGACGGAACCGAGACACCCGCGGGGGTGATTATTTCCGCTGTGGCGGCAGGCTTGGACGCGGTCGCTCTGACTGACCACGATTCCACGGATGGCTGGGAGCCAGCGGCTGCAGCTGCCCTGGAACATGGCATCTCCTTTGTCCCGGGCATGGAGATCTCGTGCCGAACGGAACAGGGCATCAGCGTCCACTTGCTCAGCTACCTGCACGACCCCGCCCACCCGGGATTGTTGGAGGAGATCACCAAGTCCAAGGATGCCCGGCTCACCCGTGCCGAGCACATGGTCACCTTGTTGTCCGAGGACTATCCCTTGACCTGGGACGACGTCATCCACCACGTCGCCCCAGGTGCAACTGTCGGGCGCCCCCACATTGCCGATGCTTTGGTCGCCGCTGGCGTCGTCGCCGATCGGACCGAAGCCTTCACCTCCATCCTCACCTCACATTCGCGGTACTTCGTGCAGCACTACGCGCCCAACCCGGCGTTCGCCGTCGAGCTTGTCCGTGCCGCGGGCGGCGTTCCGGTCTTCGCCCACCCGGTGGCGTCATCGCGGGGACGCATCGTGGGGGAGCGGACGTACAGGGAGATGATCGACGCCGGACTGCTGGGACTTGAAGTCGAGCATCGGGACAACCCGGAGGATGGACGCGGGTTCCTGCGGGGGTTGGCGGCGGAACACGGCCTGCTCATGACGGGCTCCTCCGACTATCACGGAGCGGGCAAACCCAACCTCTTGGGCGAGAACATGACATCGCCGGAGGTCCTGGCACGGATCGAGGAGTTGGCAACAGGATCCACGGTGATTCGGTGAAGGGGGTCCGCTGATGGATTTGCAGCTGCTCGCATCGGTGATCGTTACGTTGTTCGTGATCATGGATCCACCCGGTACGGTGCCCATTTTCATGTCATTGACGGCCCAGATGTCCGCGAAAGACAGAAACCGCTCTGCGTTCCAGGCGCTCTTGGTGGCCACTGGCGTGATCGTGGTGTTCGCGATCTTCGGTCAGTCCATCCTGAACTACATGCATATTTCGCTGGCGGCCTTGCAGGGTGCCGGTGGCCTGCTGCTGGTGCTGATCGCATTGCAGCTCCTGACTGGTTCCACCAGCGGCGAGGAGAATGCCGCCAAGTACAAGAACGTCGCGTTCGTGCCTCTGGGTACTCCCTTGATGGCCGGTCCCGGCGCGATCGTGGCGGTCATGGTCTTTGTCCAGCAGTCCACCGAATTGTCCGAATATTTGGCCGTGGGACTTGGCATCGCGGCAGTGCTGGCCTCGCTGTACCTGGCGATGCGGTTCGCGGGTGTGGTGCAGCGCGTGCTGGGCGAGAACGGCGTGGAGCTTGTTACCAGGATCGCCGGCCTGCTGCTCTCCGCGATTGCGGTGCAGATGATCGCAGACTCCGTGACGGCCTTCGTCAAAGGCGTCGCCTGAAGCCCGGTTTGAACGCTCTAGAGGCTGGTGGGCTGGATCTCGTGGAAGACGGCCTTGGTGCCCAGTCGTTTGCGCATGACCTCGATGGCCTGTTCATTCTGGTCTACGCACACAAAGCTGCGGCCCAGTTTGGCTGCCACGGCACCGAGGGTTCCGGAGCCTGCAAAGAAATCCAGGCACCAGTCGCCCTCACGGCTTGATGCTGAGACGATCCGGCGGACCAGTCCTTCGGGCTTCTGGGTGGGATACCCGGTCTTTTCGCGGCCGGTGGGCGAAACAATGGTGTGCCACCAGACATCCGTGGGCAATTTTCCGAGCTCTCGCTTTGCGGGCGTGACGAGGCCCGGTGCCATGTACGGTTCCCTGTCCACTTCGGCGTTGTCGAAATGGTACTTGGTGGGGTTCTTGACGTACACCAGGATGTTGTCGTGCTTGGTTGGCCAACGGTTCTTGGCGCGGGCGCCGTAGTCGTAGGCCCAGATGATCTCGTTGAGGAAGCATTCCCGGCCAAAGATGGCGTCGAGCATCACCTTGGCATAGTGCACCTCACGGTAATCGAGGTGAAGGTACAAGGTGCCGTCGTCAGCCAACAGCCGCCAGGCCTCTACGAGCTTGGGTTCCAGGAAGGACCAGTAGTCGCTGAAGGCGTCGTCGTAGCTGTGGAGGGCGCCCTTGATGGTGTCGTAGGACCGGCCTTTGAAGCCGACGCGGTCGCCGTCGCCGTCCGCGTTGCGGACCATGCGGGTTTCCTGGCGACGCTGGACCCGGCCGGTATTGAAGGGCGGGTCCACGTAAATGAGTGTGAAGGCGCCGTCCGGCAGCGAAGGGAGGAATTCCGCGTTGTCCGCGTGCACCACCAAATTGCCGCCGTCCGGCGCCCAAACAGTTTCAGTCATTGAGGTTTTTAGGCCTCGGCGCTGCCGGACTGGGCAGCTGCAGTCTCACCGGAGACCACTTCGCCGTTGCGGCGGCGCGTGCGGGTACGACGCGTCCTGGCAGGCTTTTCAGCGCTGTCCGATGCGGCCGTGCGGGCGTCTGAGGCGCCGGCCGCTGGGGCTGCTTCGCCTTCTGACGTACGACGGCGGCGCGTACGGTTGCGTCCACCATCGCCCTTGGATTCGCTGGAGTCGGAGTCGCCGGACTTGCCGGAACGGCCACGTCCCCCGTCGCGGCCACGGCCGCCATCGCGTCCGCCGTCCCGGCCGGAACTGCCGGAGCGTGCGTTCTTCTTGCCGGTCTCGCCAAGGTCTTCAAGTACCTCGGCGTCTACGCCGGCGAGGACGCGCTTGTTGCGCGGCAGCCTGCCCTTGGTGCCCTCGGGGATGTCCAGATCGGTGTAGAGGTGCGGTGAGGAGGAGTACGTCTCAACAGGCTCGGGAACGCTGAGTCCCAGGGCCTTGTTGATCAGGCCCCAGCGGGGCATGTCGTCCCAGTCCACGAACGTGACGGCAGTGCCCTTGTTGCCTGCGCGGCCGGTGCGGCCAACACGGTGCAAGTAAATCTTCTCGTCTTCAACGCACTGGTAGTTGATGACGTGCGTGACGTCGTCGACGTCGATGCCGCGGGCGGCAACGTCGGTTGCTACCAGGACGTCCACCTTGTTGTTGCGGAAGGCCCGGAGGGCCTGCTCGCGGGCACCCTGGCCAAGGTCGCCGTGGATGGCCGCAGCGGCGAATCCGCGGTCGACGAGTTCCTCGGCAACTTTCGCTGCGGTGCGCTTGGTCTTGGTGAAGATGATGGTCCGGCCGCGCCCGCGTGACTGCAGGATACGTGCCACGACTTCGGTCTTGTCCATGCTGTGGGCACGGTAGATGAGCTGGCGGATATCGCGCTTGGTGAGGCCTTCATCGTTCGGATCAGCAGCGCGGATGTGGGTTGGCTGCGTCATGTAGCGGCGTGCCATCGCGATCACGGGGCCGGGCATCGTGGCCGAGAAGAGCAGCGTCTGCCGAACGGCAGGGGTGCCGGCGATCAGGGTCTCAACGTCCGGGAGGAAGCCAAGGTCCAACATTTCGTCCGCCTCATCAAGAATCACCATCTTGACGTTCTTCAAGCTCAGGTGCTTCTGCTTGTAGAGGTCGATCAGGCGGCCCGGGGTACCGACAACGATTTCGACGCCCTTCTGCAGGGCATCGATCTGGGGCTCGTAGGCACGGCCGCCGTAGATGGTCGCGATGCGGGCGTTGCGCTTGCGTGAAGCAGTCTGGAGGTCGTTGGCAACCTGCACCGCGAGTTCACGCGTGGGGACGATCACCAGGGCCTGGGGTGCGCCCGGGACAGCAAGCTTTTCGTAGCCGGCGTCGTCGCGGCCGACCACACGCTGGAGCGCGGGAATGCCGAAGCCCAGTGTCTTGCCTGTACCGGTCTTGGCCTGGCCGATGATGTCGTGGCCGCTCAGGGCTACGGGCAGGGTCATTGCCTGGATGGGGAAGGGATGGGTGATCCCGGCGTCGGCCAAGGACTCAACAATGTCCGCGCGGACGTTGTAGTCAGCGAACGACTTTTCTTCGATCTCGTGGGGCGTCTCATCCGAGGTGATCGTTTCCTCGGGCTCGATGGTTTCAGTTCCGGTGGAGTCCGTCAGGACTTCATGGGTATGCAATTCACTCACAGGGAGTTTCCTTATTCATTTGGGCATTGGCGCTGCATGCTCAACGGGGGCGGCGGAGCCGTACCGGAGCACGAACGGGCGCGCAAGCAAATCCAGTGGAAGCCGATCGCGGGCTATCTAAGTACTGGCACTGGTGACCAGTTGGTACATCTCAAGATCGCGTAGGGGCGGGCTTGTTGAGTTCAAAAATTCACTGAATCAACGACCGGGCATCCATTACTACAGGCTTAGTCTATCCTCTGGCGCCGGCAAAGCCCGGATCGCCGCCGGGAAGGCCGTCAGGGAAGCAGTTGGAACCGGATCTCCCTGCTGGCAATATCGGCCTTCACCAGCCGTACCCGAACGTTGGTCCCGGACTCCAACTCGCCGTCGCAGCGGGCAGTCACGGCAGGTTCGGCAATCTGGACGACGCCGTAAGGACCGCTCCCGTTTCCATTGCCGTTACCGTTGCCCGTGCCTTTTCCGTTGGCATTGCCGTTTGAAGGCTTGGACCCGGATATGACCACGGCGTCAAACTCCTGCCCGACGTGGTTGGCCACCAGCGCCGCTTCCACAGTGTCCAAGGCGGCGCGCTCGAGGCGTCCGGCCAGCTGATCCGAGGACGCCATGATGTCGGGCAGGGAGGGCAGGGCATCACGCGCCCAGGCCGGTATCGGGTGGTTATTGCTCAGGGCTTCGCAGATCACCAGGACAAAACGGTCAATGAGCCGCCGCAACGGTGCGGTGGTGTGGGCGTAGGGAGCTCCAATGGCTGCCTGAACCACATTGGCGGGCACCTCCCCGTCAAACGGAGTGTAGCCGGCGCCGCGGAACAAGGTGCCGGCCGAGTGCAGGATGGCCAGTTGCTTGGGATCGGATGCGTCCAGCGTCCGGAGGTATTCGCCGTAGGAGGTCTTGCCGTCCCAAGGCTTTCCCAGTGCGACGGTCTGCCGTTTGAAATGGAGCAGCGAACGGTCGTCCGGCGCGGGCATGGTCCGCAGGATGCCAACCTTCCCGTCAAGCATCAGTTGGGCGGCGGCCATGCCGGTCATGAGGGAGATCTGGGCATTCCAGTCCTCCACAGGCAAGGACGGGGCGGCAGCGATCCTGTACCCGCCGCCGTCGGTCGCTTGTACTATTTCCTGTTCCGGCATGTTGAGGCTTGCGCCCCCGCGCAGCCGTTCGAGTTCAACGCGCTTGAGGCCAACTTCTTTCAGGAGTTGCAGGACGGGTGGGGCTGTTCCGTCGTCGATCTGCTGCTGGGCGCCCGTGTAGCTCAGCTTGGAAGTGCTGCGAACAACAGCGCGCGCCATCGACACTGCCACCACATCCGCTTGCGCATCCAGCTCGAATTCCCAGACGAACGCACTGCAGACCTGGCCGGCCAGCAGGCTTCCGGCGTTCTCGCTGATGACCTCCGGGTGCAGGGGGATCCGCCCGTCAGGAGCGTAGAACGTCTGCCCGCGCTGCCGTGTCTCGGCATCCAGGGCGCCGCCGGGGACCACGAAGGCCGGCACGTCGGCGATGGCGTAGAGAACCTTGTATCCGTCACCGGAGCGGTCCATGAACAACGCCTGGTCCAGGTCTGTCGACGTGGCAGGGTCGATGGTCAGGAAGGGGATTTCGCGCATGTCCCGGTCCGGCAACTTCAGGGTTTCCACGGCTTGGCGTGCTTCTGCTACGGCCGCTGCCGGATATGCACCAGGAAGGTCCAGCTCGGTCCTCAGGGCAGCCAGTGCGGCGGCAAGCTGGTCCGACGAATCGTCGACGTTGGGTGCAATCCGATGATGTGACACGAAAATCAGGTTAGCCCGAATCCGGCGGATAGTCTTGGATCATGGGCACTTCCCCGGACGCTGCAGCTTCAACCGGGCAACTCGCCGCGGAGCTGCTTGGAGCAATGGCATATGGCGAGTTGTCAGCGTTTGGGCGGCTCTCCGTCGATTCCCGCTACGCCCCCACGCTTCATGACCGCTCAGTCTTGGCAAAAATCGCCGTGGGCGCCTACGGAAACTTTGCACTCCTCAACGATCGGCTGGCCGAGATGGGCATCGATCCCGAAGAGGCCATGCTGCCGTTCCAGCGCTCCTTCGACCACTTCCATGAACGCACCAAGCCAGGGGACTGGTTCGAATCCGTCATGAAGGCCTACGTCATCGATACCGTGTCATCGGACTTTTACAGGGCCGTCGCGGTATTCCTTGATGCCACGACCCAACAGTTCGTTGATCGCGTGGCTTCTCCCGATCAGGCAACGGAGGTCCTGCGTGTCCTGCTCAGGCGGGCACTGGCCGATGACCCCCGCTTGGCCTCGCGTCTGGCCCTCTGGGGCCGACGCCTGGTGGGCGAAGCACTGACGCAGGCCCAACGCGTCGGCACGGAACACCCGCAGCTGGGGCCCACGCTGAGGAGCGGTGGCGACGCCCGTGCAGCAGTCAAGAGGCTGACCGGCGAGCTCGCCGAGAAGCACGCACGACGGATGACAGGCCTCGGCCTGACTGCGTAACCTCCTGGCCGCTTGCTTCCGCTATACGGTGTCCAGTGCCTGCAACAGCGACTTGGCGGCCGCTGTCGGATCCGTGGCCTCAGTGATGGCCCGGACGACGACGATGCGGCTGGCGCCAGCGGCAACCACCTGCTCCACGTTGCTGTGGTCGATGCCGCCGATGGCGAACCAGGGGAGATCCACTTCTGCGTGTTTGACCGCTTTCGCGGCAAATGTGACCAGGTCCAGACCGACGGCTTGCCGACCGGGTTTGGTCGGTGTTGCCCAGACGGGGCCGACACAGAAATAGTCCAGTCCGGTGGGGCTCGACGACGCGGCGATTGCGGCATCGATCTGCGTAGTGGTGTGCGTGGACAGGCCTATTCCCGTGACGTTCGGCAGGAGGGTCCGGGCGGCCGTCAAAGGGAGGTCCTTTTGGCCGACATGGAACACCGGAGCCCCGGAAATACCGGCAACATCGGCGCGGTCGTTCACTGCCCAAAGCTTTCCATGACGTTGGGCCACGCTGCGCAGGACAGCCAGCATTTCCAATTCTTCGGCCGCTTCCAGCGCCTTGTCGCGGAGTTGGATGATGTCCACGCCGCCCTCGAAAGCGGCGTCCACAAAGTCTTCGAAATCGCCTTGCTGTTTGCGGGCATCGGTGCACAAGTACAGGCGGGCGGCGGAGAGGGCATCAGGCTGGGTCATGGAAACCAGAGTAGTTCCTCTAAACTGGGCACGTACTGCGGGAGCCGCGACGTTCGTTATATGACCGTCCGGCTGAGAGGGCTTCAGCGCCGACCGCTTGACCTGATCCGGCTAGTACCGGCGTAGGGAAGGAAACGAATGGCAGAATCCCGCCATACCCCCCTCCACGCAGACGTGGCGGTCATTGGGGGCGGCATTATTGGCCTTGGCATCGCCCACGGAGCCCGGCGGCTGGGCCGCTCGGTGGCACTGATCGATCCCGCACCGGCAACCGGAGCCACTTACGCTGCGGCAGGGATGCTTGCCCCTGTCAGCGAACTGCACTACCAGGAGGAAGACCTCCTGGAACTGATGCTGGAGTCTTCGCACCTGTGGCCGTCCTTCGCGGACGCACTTTCCCGTGAAGGTACTGACACTGGATACCGCGCGACGCCGACACTCGCCGTGGGTGCCGACGCCGCCGACCGCAGGGCGCTCGCCGATCTCCGCGCCGTACAGCTTGGAGCCGGCCTGGCCGTTGAACCGCTGGCCCTTCGCGACGCGAGGGTGCGCGAGCCGCTCCTCAGCCCGCAAATCTCCTGCGCCTTCGACATCCCGGCCGATCACCAAGTGGATCCCCGGAAGCTGGCGGCCTGCCTGGTGACTGAACTGGAGAACCACTCGCACCGGGACGCTACGTGGGTGCACGGAACGGATGACGGGTACGGGGTCCGTGCCGGCGCCCGCCGGTTGTTGTGGGACGGTGGGCGCGTCTCAGGAGTGGAGCTCGACTCCGGCGCCACTGTCCACGCCAGTGAAACCGTGGTGGCCAACGGTCTGGGGGCCGCGGAGTTGTCCGGACTCCCTGACGGTCTCAGCCTTCCTGTGAGGCCGGTATACGGCGACATCCTCAGGCTTCGCGTCCCCGACCACCTGCGGCCGTTGGTGACTTCCACAGTCCGCGGCATGGTGCGCGGCGTACCGGTGTACATCGTTCCCCGGGATGATGGCACCGTGGTCATCGGGGCCACCCAACGCGAGGACGGCTTGTCTGCGTCGTCCAACGCTGTCTCAGCCGGCGGCGTATATCAACTTCTGCGGGATGCCCAAACCCTGGTCCCTGCCGTGGCGGAATTGGAACTCCTTGAAGCAACAGCCCGGGCCCGCCCCGGGACTCCGGATAATGCACCGCTTCTTGGCCGCGTCGCCACTACCAGCGGAGACGTTGACGGGCTGGTGATCGCCACAGGATTCTTCCGTCACGGTGTTCTCCTGACACCCGTGGCCGCCAGGATCGTGTGCGACCTGATCAACGGTTCGGCAGACCCCCGATGGGCGCACTTCCGTCCGGACCGTTTCGCCACCAACACATCCCTATCGCGGGCTCTTACGCCGGCACACGTTCCGAGTAAGGAAACAGCATGAACATCAAACTCAACGGATCCGACCACGCAGTGCCGGAGGACGCTTCCGTCAGCACACTCGTCACCGCTGTCACCGGCCGCGTCCTGGACCACCGCGGACAGGCAGCCGACGGCGGCAAGCTGGGTGTCGCCGTCGCGCGCAATTCCGAGGTGGTGCCGCGCAGCCAATGGTCTGCGACAGCGCTCGCCGCCGGAGACGAACTCGAACTCGTTACCGCAGTCCAAGGAGGCTGAAGCATGACAACAGCAAACACTGAGGTCCGCACCACGGACGTACCTACCGACGCGCTGGTGATCGAGGGCGTCGAATTCGGCTCCCGCCTGATCATGGGGACAGGAGGTGCCCCGAGCCTGGACGGTCTGGGCGCCGCACTCCTGGCCTCCGGGACCGAGCTCACCACTGTGGCCATGCGGCGCTACTCGCCGGCCGAAACCGGATCGCTCTTCCAACTCCTTGTGGACCATGGCATCCGCGTGCTGCCCAACACGGCGGGTTGCTTCACTGCCAAGGACGCCGTGATGACCGCTGAACTGGCGCGCGAGGCCCTGGAGACCGACTGGGTGAAGCTGGAAGTCATCGCGGACGAACACACACTGCTTCCGGACGCCGTGGAGCTGGTGGATGCAACGGAACAACTGGTGAACCGGGGCTTCAAGGTTTTCGCCTATACCAATGATGATCCCGTACTGGCACTCAGGCTCGAGAACCTGGGAGCCACTGCCGTCATGCCGTTGGGCTCACCCATTGGGACGGGCCTCGGCATCCTGAACCCGCACAACATCGAGCTCATCGTGTCCCGGGCCTCAGTTCCGGTGGTGCTCGATGCTGGAATCGGGACGGCATCCGACGCCGCCCTCGCCATGGAGTTGGGCTGCGACGCCGTCCTGTTGGCCACCGCAGTGACCAGGGCGCAGAACCCGGTACAGATGGGCGAAGCCTTCAAACACGCCGTCATCGCCGGTAGGCTGGCCAAGCAAGCAGGCCGGATTCCGCGGCGAGAGCACGCCTTGGCGTCCTCAGCCATGGAGGGCCGGGCGGAGTTCCTCTAGATGCAGGGTTCTCCTGTGTGGAAGGAGTAGTCGTGGCGGGCAACGATGACCACCTGACTCAGGCGGATGTCGAAGGCGCTCTTCGGGACCTTCCGGACTGGAGATATCAGGATGGCCTCGTCACCGTCTATAAAACCCCGACGGCGGCCCTTGCCCTGGCTCTTATCGCCGCGATCGGCCGGATCGCCGAAGAACAAAACCATCATCCGGATCTTGACTGGCGTTACAACCGGGTGTTCGTGCGCTACGTCTCCCACGATGCGGGTGGGCAGGTGACCCAACGCGACGTCGCCGCCGCGGCTTCCGTGAGTGAGGCCGCAGCCGGGATTGGTGCCGCCGCCCAGCCGGAGCGCTATCGGGGCGCCTGAACAGGACTGGCGGAGCGTTAAAGCAACAGTGACCATCACCCGAGGGGCGATGGTCACTGTTGCTTGGTTGTCGCTGTTAGAGCCTCAGTGCTTTGGTCAGGGCGGCAGTATCGTGCTGGGTGCGTGTTCGGCCCAGGAAGACCACTACGCCGGCGGCGGCAGCTGTCCCCAGAACGATCGGCAGGACCCAAGGGATCCACGTTGCGCCTGGCTGGTAGCCCAGACCGGCACTAATGAAAGCGATCCAGCTCAGGGTGCCCACGGCTGCAGAGACGCCGGCCGGCAAGGCGATGCCGTACTTGCCGTGCCTCTTGTCGTTGGCCCACACGATGAAGCCGGTGGCAACGGTGGCCAGAACCACCACCACGAGTGAAAGCATTAAGACTCCTTAGCGGACGACGTTAGGTGGGCAATGCCCTAGAGGGCGCCGAAACCGACGCGGCGGACTTCCTCGGCGCCAATCTCCACGTAACCCAGGACACTGCCGGGGACGATGATCTGGCGGCCCTTCTCATCGGTCAGGCGCAGTTCCGAGCCCTTGGACACGGCTTCGGCCACGATCTTGGCAACGGCATCGGCATCCAAAGCGGATTCGAGCACGATTTCACGGCCAACGTTCTGAATGCCGATCTTTACTTCCACAGCAAGGCCTCCAAGCCAATCAAGTGTTAAGTCAGTCCTCTATTTGTAGCCTAGGACTCTTTGGGGAATCGACTGATTCCGCGCCAAGCTAAACGATAGATCAGATCACTGGCCACATCGAGGTCCAGGTTTCCATCCGTTTCAAGCCAGTACCGCGCGCTGACCTGCGCCATTCCAGCCAGACCACGGCCAAGAAGTTGTGCCTCCAGGGGCGGCAGCTTGGTGTCTTCCGCAATGACGTGGGCGACTGCGTCGGCGAACGTCTTGTTGAAAGTCTCCAAACGGGAGCTGACATCGGGATCATTAATAAGGTCGGACTCGAACACCAGGCGGTGGGCTTGGTCGTCATCAGCGATAAACCTGTAATAGGCGCGCATCACAGCCTTAACGCGTTCCTTGTTGTCCGTGGTGGAGTTCAAGGCACTGAGCATCAGTTCCGTCAGCGTTGCCAAGTGGCTGTCCAGGAGGGCCATGTAGAGCTCTCGCTTGGAGGGGAAGTGCTGGTACAGCACAGGCTTGCTCACGTGGGCAGCCTCTGCGATTTCGTCCATGGCAGCGCCATGGAAACCGTTGGAGACGAAAACTTCCAACGCCGCGTTCAGTAACTGTGCGCGGCGCTCGTCCCGCGGCAACCTTGGTGAACGCGTTGAACCAGCCCGTTCCTGCTTGGCTGGTGCCCCATCGCTTGCCCGTGTGCCGTCAGCCACAGTCTGCCGCCTTTCCTTTGCAGTTATGACCACTCTACTCGTGGGTAATATGACCGGGCGGCATCGGCAGGCATACATTGGGGTATGGCCTCAATTGTTGCTGCCCACTCTGCTGCGCCCGCTGTCCTGCCGCCCCTCGTTGAACCTGCTGCCGAACTCACGCCGGCCGAGGTGGAGCGATACTCCCGGCATCTCATCATTCCGGAAATCGGCGCCGTGGGCCAACGCAGGCTTAAGAATGCGAAAGTCCTCGTCATAGGCGCAGGGGGACTTGGTTCCCCGGCCCTGTTGTATTTGGCGGCTGCCGGTGTTGGCACGCTCGGCATAGTGGACGATGACGTGGTTGACCTCAGCAACCTGCAGCGCCAGGTCATCCACGGCGTCAAGGACGTGGGCATTCCAAAGATCGAGTCCGCACGCAATGCCATCACCGAACTCAATCCGTTGGTGAGCGTGGTGCTGCACAACGTTCGCCTCGACTCCTCGAACGCCCTGGACTTGTTTGCGCAGTATGACCTCGTACTGGATGGCGCCGACAACTTCGCCACCCGATACCTCGTGAACGACGCCGCAGCCATTCTCGGCAAACCATACGTATGGGGTTCCATCTTCCGTTTTGACGGCCAGGTAAGTGTTTTCTGGGCTGACCACGGACCTACCTACCGGGACCTGTATCCCGAAGCGCCACCCGCCGGCTCCGTGCCGTCCTGTGGTGAGGGCGGGGTTTTCGGCATGTTGTGCGCAGCGGTTGGCTCGCTCATGGTGACCGAAGCGGTGAAGCTGATTACCGGCGTCGGGCGTTCATTGCTGGGCCGTGTCGCGCTCTTTGACGCCTTGGGCGGCAGCTGGCGCGAGATCAGGGTTTCGAAGGATCCGGAAGCCGACCCCATCACCGAACTCACCGACTACGAGGCCTTTTGTGGTGTGACGCCCTTGGCTCCGACTGACCGGGACCACACCGTGTCCGCCAAGGAACTCGCCGGACTGCTGGCTGAGCGGGAGTCTGGGGAGAGGGACTTCGAGCTGGTGGATGTCCGCGAATCGGGCGAGCACAGCATCGTGAGCATCGACGGTTCCGTCCTCATACCGCAGGGCAGGATCCTCTCCGGTGAGGCGTGGGTGGACTTGCCGCTGGACAAGGACATCATCTTCCATTGCAAGGCCGGTACGCGCTCCGCTGCTGTCCTGGAAGCTGCGCAGAAGGCGGGCTACAGCCGCGTCCGGCATCTCGACGGCGGCATTCTCGCCTGGGTCCGCGACGTGGAGCCCGGGAAGCCGAGCTACTAGTTCGTTGCTGCCGGGCCGGTGCGTCTGGGAAGCTCAACCATGAGCGAAATCACGGATACACCCCAGCAGCCGCTTGGTTCGGAATTCGGACACGGTTCCACGGCCATGGACGTTGTGTCGGGAGTCGACCTCTCAGGCAGGACGGCTATTGTGACCGGCGGATACTCAGGCCTCGGACTGGAAACGGTGCGTGCCCTGGTTTCGGCCGGAGCGCGGGTAACGGTTCCGGCCCGCAGGCTGGAGCACGCCCGAGTCGTCCTTGCGGAAGCCGGCCTGGCCAACGACGTACAGATTGACCAACTGGATCTGGCAGACCAAGGCAGCGTGAAGGATTTTGCGGCACGCTTCCTGGAAGGGCAGAGCACCCTGGACATCCTGATCAACAACGCCGCCATCATGGCAAGTCCAGAGCAGCGTGTGGGGCCGGGGTGGGAAGCGCAGTTCGCCACCAATCATCTGGGGCACTACACGCTGGTCAACGTTCTCTGGCCGGCCTTGGCTGCTTCCGGTGACGCCCGCGTTGTTTCCTTGTCCTCCACCGGCCACAAGCTGTCCTCCATCCGGTTCGACGACATCAATTTCACTGCCGGCTACGACAAATGGCGAGCCTATGGCCAGGCCAAGACCGCAAATGCGCTTTTTGCCGTCGAGTTGGACCGGCTGGGCCGGGACTTCGGCGTGCGTGCCTTCGCGGTGCACCCTGGGGGCATCATGACCGAGCTGCAACGTCACTTGCCCAAGGAAGAGATGGTGGCCGCAGGCTGGATGGACGCCGAGGGCAATCTTCGTGAGGGTTTCAAGACGCCGGAACAAGGTGCAGCGACGTCGCTGTGGGCTGCTACGTCCAAAGCGCTGGCTGGCAAGGGCGGTGTCTACTGCGAGGACTGCGATATAGCGCATCCCACGGAGAAGGAGTCACCGCTGGCGCGTTATCAGGGAGTAGACCCCCACGCCGTCGACAAGGACGCGGCAAGGAAACTGTGGGAGCTTTCCGCTGGGATGACGGGCGTGAACGCTTTCGCCTAGCGGTTGCGTCAGGCGCTTTCGGAGCGGAGTTGCTGGTGGTCCACGGGGCACTCCGCGGCCGGGGTTGCTGACTGCGGCTGTTCCACCTGGATGCCGTAGAGGGCCTCAAGGGCGGCTACATAGTCATCTTGTTGGCCGTTGGAAGCGAGTTCGCGCGCACGGACCGTCGGGATGTGGAGGAGTTGCTTGACCATGCGGCGCAGCGCGAACTCAACCTCTTCGGCGGCAGCAGTGCAACCGTGGCGGGCGCGCACCTTTTCCATCTCGGCGTCCAGGACATTCATGGTGTGGCGTCGCAGCGCCACAATGGCCGTGTCCACAGACCGGGCCTCGCGCTCTGACTCGAAGGACGCGGCAGCCCCGGTGACGATTGCGCTGGCCTGGGACAGCGATTCTGCTTGTTCCTGGGGTGCGGCGAGACGAACGGACTCAAGCGTCAGGAGCTCAACGCCGTCGAGTTCTCCCACAGCGGGGTCGAAGTCATGGGTAAGGGCAAGGTCGATCGCGATCAACGGCTTGCCCGAGTTTTCCCGGACGCGGGCAAGTTCAGCGGCCTCAACCCGGTTGTCGGAACCGCTGCAGCCAATCATGACGTCAGCTGCGGCAACAGCAGCGGGGAGCGTGTCGGCGTCGAGCGCGGTCCCACCGCGGGTGGCGACGAAGCCTTCGGCGCGGCCGGAGGAAGAATAGACGGAGACCTCAGTGCAGCCGCGTTCCCTGAGCAGCGACATTGTGGCGCCGGCGTACGCTCCGGTACCGAAGACGACTACCTGTTTGGTCGACCAATCATCGTTTTCAGCGAGGTCAGTGGCGAGGTCCAATGCAACGGAGACGATGGAGAGGCCGCGGGAGCCGAGGGCAGTCTGCGCACCGACATCCTTGGCGGTCTTGGAAGCCGCCTGGAAAAGCCGGACGAGCCCGGAGCTAGCCGTGCCTTCCTGCTGGGCGGTAATCAGTGCCCGGCGTACCTGGCCGGCGATTTCACGTTCGCCCACAACCGCGGAGTCCAGGCCCGCGCTCACGGCGAAGAGGTGCCTGGTGACATCGGCTCCAGTGTGGGTGGCGAAGGAGCGGGATACGAGTTGCTCGTTGAGGCCGCTCAGCTCACTGATCTGCGAAACGAGGGCGGAGCGGGCTGCTTCAAGGTCGGCCCCATTGGCTGTTTCCCCGTAAACCTCGTAGCGGTTGCAGGTGGCCAACACCACCGTTCCGGAAACCACAGGGGAATCGATGAGGGCAGCGGAGGCAAGCCCAGAGGAACCGTTGCTCAACTGAGCGACAGTTTCGAGGTCGATGTCGGCGTGTGTAGCCACCAATGAGAAAAGAACCACAGCACCCCAATCATAGCTTTTTCGTAGCCCGGTAGAACAATGTGGCGCCGTGGTGATCCACACGCAGGCGAGTGATCCCGGCCACAACGGCCCGGGCGGGGCGCGACGTGACAGCTTGTCGTTATCTTTTGCCCCGGATTTTCGGCACAATCGAAGGCATGACTTCTAGCGCGGCAGCATCCAACAGTACGGCCTCCACCGCCCCGGCGGGAACCCTCGGCGCCAACCACCCGCTGAAGGACGGCCGCACCTCGGACTCCCCGTTGATCACGGCCTACCGCGGTGGCACGCCCTCCCGCAGGCCCGTGTGGTTCATGCGCCAGGCCGGTCGCTCCCTGCCCGAGTACCTGAAGGTGCGCGAGGGCGTTGCGATGCTTGACTCATGCCTGAGGCCCGAGCTGGCCGCTGAGATCACGCTTCAGCCGGTCCGCCGCCACGACGTCGATGCCGCTATCTTCTTCTCCGACATCGTCATCCCCTTGAAGCTTGCCGGGGTGGGCGTGGACATCGTCCCCGGTGTGGGTCCGGTTTTGGACAAGCCCGTGCGCACGGCTGAGGACGTGGCGGCACTTCCCACTCTGACCTGGGAAGCCCTTGAACCCATCCGCGAAGCCGTCCGCCTGACCGTTGCCGAACTTGGCAAGACGCCGCTGATCGGGTTCGCCGGTGCACCGTTCACCCTTGCTGCCTACATGGTTGAGGGAAAGCCGTCGCGTGACCACCTCGGCCCGCGGACCATGATGCACGCTGATCCTGAAACGTGGGAAGCCTTGGCGAACTGGGCAGCCGATACCTCCGGCATGTTCCTGCAGGCGCAACTTGAGGCCGGCGCTTCGGCCGCACAGCTCTTTGACTCCTGGGCAGGATCCCTGGGTCTGGCCGACTACACCAAGTACGTGGCACCTGCCTCGACGCGGGCCCTCGACCACGTCCGCGGTTTGGGGGCTCCGCTGATTCACTTCGGCACCGGCACGTCCGAGCTCCTGGTCGCCATGCGCGATGTCGGTGTGGACGTGGTGGGCGTTGACTACCGCCTGCCCCTCGACGAGGCCAATCGTCGCTTGGGTGGAACAGTGCCGTTGCAGGGGAACATCGATCCCGCGCTGCTTTCGGCACCGTGGGAGGTCCTTGAAGCACACGTCCGCGAGGTCATCGCGGCGGGCGCGCACGCGCCGGGCCATGTCCTGAACCTCGGCCACGGCGTTCCTCCGGAGACGGACCCCACGGTACTGACGCGCGTCGTGGAGCTCATCCACTCGATCGCCGCAGAGTAGGGCCAATGCGCGGGGGACACTCAACTCCAAAGACGCACCCACCCAAGGAAACCGCCGTGGTGGTGGGTGGAGGGATCTCGGGCCTTCTCGCTGCGCGGGAACTCGCTTTGGCGGGCATGTCTGTCACGGTCCTGGAGGCACGCCAGGAGTGGGGAGGTTGCGTTGGGAGCCACGTCGTGGCGGGACTGCGCCTTGACAGCGGCGCCGAGTCCTTCGCCACACGGTCTCCGGCCGTAGCCGACCTCGCGCGCGAACTCGGCTTGGCGGACAACATCGTTTCCCCACACCCTGGAGGTGCCTGGGTGCAATTGCCGGATGGCCCGCAGGAACTGCCCAAGACCGGCGTCCTGGGCATTCCCGCCAATCCCTGGGACCGGGAAGTCCGCCGTTCCCTGGGGCTGATCGGCGCCATCAGGGCATCCATGGACCGCTGGCTGCCTGCATCGATCGGAACCTCTGCCGAGGTCACCAGCGTCTCATCATTGGTACGTGTCCGTATGGGCAAGAAGGTCCTGGAACGTTTGGTGTCCCCGGTAGTGGGTGGCGTTCACTCCGCCGATCCCGGCCTCCTGGACATTGACATGGTTGCACCCGGGCTCAGGGCAGGTATCCGCAAGCACGGTTCGCTTGCTGCCGCTGTCGCGGCCCAGCGCAAGCACGCCACCGGCTCCGCCTCCAGTCCAGCAAAGCCAGGGTCCGCCGTCGCCGGTTTGAAGGGTGGCATGAACACGCTGGTGGCTGCGTTGGTCGGCGACCTACGGAAGCGCGGAGTCGATTTGCTGACCGGCAAACATGCCGATGCCGTCGTGAGGACCCGCGATGGCTGGCTGGTTACCGCGGGCGATTCCGCGTACGACGCCGGCCGGCTGGTCGTCGCGCTCGACGGTCCTGCCGCCGTCGGGCTGCTGGAGCCGTCCCTGCCCGGGTTGTCCGGCCTGCGTCCCGCTCCGGGGCCGTTGGTCAGCCTGGTGACGATGGTGGTGGACTTGCCGGAGTTGGATCGAAGGCCCAGGGGCACAGGCATCCTGGTTGCGCCGCAGACCCCCGGAATCAAAGCCAAGGCACTGACGCACGCGACTGCCAAGTGGGATTGGTTGGCAGCAGAAGCCGGTCCGGGTACGCATGTCCTGCGACTTTCCTATGGGCGGCGCGAAGAGACTGGTGGGGGAGCGGAATCCGCCACCGACGACGGTTCCCTCTTGGCTGCGGCCCTGGAGGACGCGTCAGCATTGTTGACGGTTCCGGTGTCCCGTGCGGACATTGTTGATTGGGATGTGGTGCGCTGGTCCGGCGCCCTGCCCTTTGCTGCCGTTGGTCATAAACAGCGGGTTGCGCAGGTGCGCAAAGCGTGTGCCGAAGTGGATGGCTTGACTGTCGTGGGCGGCTGGCTGGCCGGAAATGGCTTGGCGGCCGTGGTGGCGGACACCCGGGGGCAGCTGGCGACGGGATGGGGCCAAAAGCACTCCCGTCTGTGATTTGTGTCACTTCTACGCGCTGTAGAACTGATCCGTTTCGACTTAGGGGCTGGCACGGGGCAAACTTGAACCATGAGCCACACTTCTGCCGAATCTGTCACTAAAACTGCTGAAACCGAAGAACAGTTCTACACACTGTGGACGGTCTTCAAGCGCTCGGCCGACGTTCTGCGCAGCGGCGATGCTGCCCAGGAATTCGAAGCCCTTGCGGAGAAGCTCGCCGACGGCGGCGTGATCCTGCGCGGTAGCTACGACGTCTCGGCAATGCGCTCGGATGCTGACATCATGGTGTGGCTCCACGGCCCCAAGCCGGAGGACCTTCAGTCCGCAGTCCGCTCCATCCGCCGCAGCAAGCTTTTTGCAGGAACCGACATCGTTTGGTCCGCCATGGGCGTGCACCGCGAAGCCGAGTTCTCCAAGAGCCATGTGCCCGCCTACGCCCGCGGCGTGGAGCCCAGCACCTGGCTTTGCGTCTACCCGTTCGTGCGCTCCTATGAGTGGTACCTGCTTCCGACGGAAGAACGCGGCAAGATGCTCCGCGACCACGGCATGCTGGGCCGCGAATTCCCGCAGGTCATTTCCAACACCGTCTCCTCGTTCGCTCTGGGCGACTGGGAATGGATCCTCGGTCTCGAGGCACCTGAGCTGGTGGATCTGGTGGACCTGATGCGCCACTTGCGCTCCACCGAGGCACGCCACCACGTGCGCGAAGAAATCCCCTTCTACACCGGCCGCCGCGTCACGGCGGCCGAGATTGCCGAGGTTCTCGCATGACCGGCCCCGTAGTTTCCACAGCACCCAACGCCATCACTGAGCGCGGCCGCCAGGAAGCCAAACGCTACGACGCCGTGCTTCTTGCGTCCTTTGGTGGTCCCGAAGGCCAGGACGACGTCATCCCCTTCCTGCGCAACGTCACCCGTGGCCGGGGCATCCCGGACGAGCGCCTCGAAGAGGTCTCGCACCACTACCGCGCGTTTGGCGGGATCAGCCCCATCAACCAGCAGAACCGTGAGCTGAAGGCCGCCATTGAGGCTGAACTGGCCAAGCGGGAAATTGAGCTGCCGGTTCTGTGGGGCAACCGTAACTGGGATCCCTACATCGCGCCGGTCCTGCAGGACGCGTACGACGCCGGACACCGCCGGATCCTGATGCTCACCACCAGCATCTACTCCTGTTACTCCAGCTGCCGCCAGTACCGCGAAGACATCGGCATTGCCCTGACGGAAACCGGTCTGGACGGCAAGCTTCAGGTGGACAAGATCCGCCAGTACTTCGACCACCCCGGCGTAGTCCAGCCCTTCCTTGAGGGTACGGCAGCGGGTCTTGAAGAGATCCGTGGCAAGTTGGCCGCAGCTGGCGAAACCGACCCTGACGCCGGGATCCGCGTGTTGTTCGCAACGCACTCGATTCCCACCAGGGACGCCGAGGCCGCCGGAAGCTCCGACGACGAGCCGCGCGAATTCGCAGAAGGCTCCGCATACGCAGCCCAGCACCTGGCAAATGCCAAGGCCATCATGGACGTTGTGGCGCCGAACGTCGCCTGGGATCTTGTGTACCAGTCCCGCTCCGGTGCGCCGCACATCCCGTGGCTGGAACCGGACATCAACGACCACCTTGAGGAAATAGCGCCCCAGGGCGTCCGCGGTGTGGTCATTGTTCCCCTTGGCTTCGTCAGCGATCACATGGAAGTTGCCTGGGACCTCGACACCGAGGCCCTGGAAACCTGCAAGAACCTGGACATCGAAGCCACTCGCGTTCCTACCCCGGGGACGCATGCGGCTTTCGTATCCGGCCTGGTGGACCTGATCTGCGAACGGACAGTGGAGAACAACATCGCCGACCGTCCCCATGTCACGGACCTTGGACCTTGGTACGACGTGTGCCGGCCCAATTGCTGCGAGAACTTCCGAGGCGCCAAGCCCGTCATTGCAGAGGTTGGCACTACCACCGGTACCGGCCATGATGCCTACCCGGCTTCGGAGGCAGCAAAGTGACCGTTCGCATCGGCACAAGGGCCAGCAAACTGGCTCTGACGCAGACGCAGCAGACGGCAGACAAATTGGCTGCGGTTGGCGGCTTCCCGGTGGAGCTCGTTCACATCAAGACCGAAGGCGACGTCAAGACCGGTTCCCTTTCCCAAATGGGCGGAACAGGCGTGTTCGTTGCAGCGTTGCGTGACGCGTTGCTGGCTGACAGCTGCGATGTCGCCGTGCACTCCCTCAAGGATCTGCCCACCGGGGCCGCCGTGGGCCTCAGCATTGCTGCGACACCCCAGCGCGTTGATGTCAGGGACGTACTATGCGCCCGCGATGGGCTGACCCTTGCGGAGCTTCCGTGCGGGGCAAGAGTGGGCACAGGCTCACCCCGTCGGGCAGCACAACTCCGGGCCGCCCGGCCTGACATCGAAGTGCTGGACATCCGCGGAAACGTGGACACCCGCCTTGGACGCGTCCCGGGGCTTCCCGGAAATGCCACTGAGGAGGTTGTTCCGGGCAAGTCCTGCGATCTTGACGCTGTGGTGCTGGCTGCTGCCGGCTTGGAACGTATAGACCGACTGGATACTGTCAGCGAGTTCTTCGCCACGGACGTCATGCTTCCCGCACCAGGACAAGGCGCGCTGGCCATTGAGTGCCGCACGGAGGAGGCTCCACGTCAGGCAGGAACCACTGAGGGCTCCAACGGTGTGCTGGCGCAGGCACTGGCAGCCTTGAACGACGACGACACCCGCCTGGCCGTAACGGCCGAACGTGCCGTACTGGCCAGGCTTGAAGCCGGTTGTGCCGCGCCCGTCGGCGCCTATGCTTTCCGGAAGGGCAGCATGCTCTATTTGGAAGCCGTTGTCTGCGCCGTGGATGGCACCAAAACTGTGCGCGAGAAAAAGGCCACGGACGGCCTGACCGACGTTGGAGCCACGTTGCTCGGCATCGAAGTGGCGGAGCTCTTGCTTGCTGCCGGCGCCGCGGAGATCGCGGACCTTGCCGCGTCCTGAGCTGCATGCATCACAAGGGCTGAGCGGTCGGCGCGTCCTGATTACCAGGAGCGCCGATCGTGCCAGGCCGCTGGCGTCACTCCTTGGAAGCCTGGGCGCCACACCTTTGGTCCTGCCCCTCATCGATTTTGAACGGGCTGAGGACCAGGCCTCCCTCGATGACGCCCTTGACCGGCTGGCCGCAGGCGACTTTGACTGGCTGGTGCTCAGCAGCGTCACCACCGTGCGGGTTCTCTTGGAGAAGGCTGCAAGGCATGGAAAGTCCCTCGCGGACCTGGTCCCTGCCGAAACCAAGGTGGCGACCATCGGCCCATCATCCCGGGATGTCCTTGAGTCCGTTGGCCTCACCGTCGCTTTGGCTCCTGCGGAGGTCCAATCCGCAGAAGGATTGCTTGCTGCGTGGAAACCGGGCCCCGTACGGGTACTGCTGCCGCAGGCTGATATTGCAGCACCCGGCCTGCGGGAAGGCTTGGCGACGAAGGGTGCGGTAGTGGCCACGGTTGTTGCCTACCAGACCGTAGACTACCCCGCCCGGACAGGACGGAAGCTGGAAGCGCAGCTGCCCGCCGCCGTCGTTGATTCCGAAACTGGACAGGTGCCGATCCTCACCCCGGAAGACGCCTTGGCAGCGCTCGAGGCCGGGACGCTGGACGCTGTAGTTGCTGCTTCACCCAGTGCCGCACGGCGCATCGCCGAGATGTTCCCATCGTTGGGCGCCTGCCGCCTGATCGCGATAGGACGTCCGACGGCGGCAGAGGTTTCCCGCCTCGGCCTCACCGTCGCTGCCACAGCCAAAGAACCAACCCCGGACGGCATCGTGGCCGCCTTGGAATCTGTTTTCGCCAACGAAGGGAACCCGCAATGAGCTTTCCAAACCATCGTCCCCGCCGCTTGCGCACAACTCCCGCCATGCGCAGGCTCACCGCTGAGAATCGACTGGCACCCGCAGACCTGATCCTGCCGGCTTTCATCCGTGAAGGACTCACTGAACCCAGCCCCATCAGCTCCATGCCGGGAGTCGTCCAGCACACCACCGATTCCTTGAAGCGTGCGGCAGCCGAAGCCGTGGAGCTGGGCGTGGGCGGCATCATGCTGTTCGGTGTGCCGGCGGTACGTGACGCGCAGGGTACTGCGTCCCTCGACCCTGAAGGTGTCCTGAACAAGGCCATCCGCGATGTCAAAGCGGAAGTCGGCGATGACCTGGTGATCATGGGCGACGTTTGCCTGGACGAATTCACCGACCACGGCCACTGCGGTGTGCTGGATGCTGACGGATATGTGGATAACGACGCCACCCTGGAGATCTACGGCCGGATGGCGGTGGCGCAGGCCGAGGCAGGCGCCCATGTGCTGGGGCCGTCGGGAATGATGGACGGCCAGATCGCCGTGATCCGCCAGGCGCTGGAGGAATCCGGGAACAAGAACACTGCGGTCTTGGCTTACGCCGCCAAATACGCCTCTGCTTTCTATGGCCCCTTCCGGGAAGCCGTCGATTCCCAGCTCAAGGGTGACCGGCGGACCTACCAGATGGACGCGGCCAACCGCCGTGAAGCCATCCTGGAAGTTGAACTGGACCTCGAAGAGGGCGCCGACATGGTGATGGTCAAGCCGGCCATGAGCTACTTGGACATCCTGGCCGATGTCGCAGCCATGAGTCCCGTGCCGGTCTCGGCCTACCAAATTTCAGGTGAGTACGCCATGATCGAAGCGGCTGCGGCAAACGGCTGGATCGACAGGCGCGGTGCCATCACCGAATCCGTCCTGGGGATCAAGCGTGCCGGGGCCGATACCGTGCTGACCTACTGGGCCTCCGAACTTGCAGGCTGGCTGAAGGAGTCCTGATGACGTCCGTTCCCTCCGACCCCACAGCGCCGGTAGCGGCCAACCGCATCCTGCTGGGCCTGAACACCTTCGGCGACGCGGGGCTGGACGCCGAAGGCAACCCCAAGGAGCATGCCAGCGTGCTTCGCGAGCTGCTGGAGGAAGCAAAACTGGCTGACGCCGTCGGGATCCATGCTTTTGGCGTGGGCGAACACCACCGGCGGGACTTTGCTGTCTCCGCACCGGAAGTCTTCCTTGCAGCCGCAGCCGCTGTGACGTCCAGGATTCGCCTGGGATCGGCCGTCACGGTCCTCAGCTCCGATGATCCGATCCGGGTCTTCCAAAGGTTCGCAACCGTGGATGCCATCGCCAACGGCAGGGCTGAGGTCATGCTGGGGCGAGGCTCTTTCGTGGAGTCCTTCCCGCTGTTTGGCCTGGACCTGGCGGACTACGAGGTCCTCTTCGAGGAAAAGCTTGAGCTGTTCGACAAGGTGCGCGCCCAGAAACCCATCCACTGGGAGGGGCGCACACGGCCCAACGTCGGTGGACTCCAGGTCTACCCGCGGTTGCAGCACCACCTTCTGCCGGCCTGGATCGGTGTGGGCGGCACGCCTGAGTCCGTTCTGCGCTGTGCTGAATACGGGTATCCGATCATCTTCGCCATCATTGGGGGAGAGCCCCGCCGCTTTGCCCCTCTGGTGAACCTGTACCGCGAGGCCATGGGCAAGTACGGCCACCCGATGCGCCAGATCGCAACCCATTCACCCGGATTCATCGCCGATACCGATGAGGCCGCCCGGGAGGAGCTCTTCCCGCATTGGCTTGAGCAGCGCAACAGGATCGGCGCCGAGCGGGGCTGGGGTCCGGGCAACCGGGGCGAGTTCGATGCCATGTGTGGCCCCGAGGGTGCGCTCTACGTAGGCTCTCCGGAGACCGTCGCGCGAAAGATCGTCCTCCTGAAGCGCAACCTTGGAGTGGATCGCTTCGACCTCAAGTACAGCAACGGAACGTTGCCGCACCAGTCCATGATGCGCTGCATCGAGCTCTACGGCACAGAGGTGGCCCCTCGCGTCGCTGAACTGTTGGCTGGCGCTTCGTAGCTTGCGGCCTTGCCGCCGATGAATCACTGAAAGAATAGGAACCATGACTTCAAACACCCCTGTCTCCGACCAGCTCTTCGACCGCGCGCGGTCCCTTATGCCCGGCGGGGTCAACTCCCCGGTCCGCGCCTTCGGATCCGTCGGCGGAAACCCGAAGTTCATGGTCTCGGCCAAGGGGGCCTACCTCACGGATGCCGATGGCAAGGAATACGTGGACCTCGTGTGCTCCTGGGGTCCGGCGCTGCTGGGCCACGCTCACCCGGCAGTACTCGACGCCGTCCACGCAGCAGTGGACCGTGGGCTGTCCTTCGGTGCTTCCACGCCGGATGAAGCCAATCTTGCGGCGATCGTCAAAGAGCGTGTCTCGGCCGTCGAGCGCCTGCGGATGGTGTCCACTGGCACAGAAGCGACCATGACTGCGGTCCGCCTTGCCCGCGGCTTTACCGGACGCAACCTGATCATCAAGTTCGCTGGCTGCTACCACGGCCACCTGGATGGGCTGCTTGCCGCCGCAGGCTCCGGCGTCGCCACGCTGGCATTGCCGGGCTCGGCCGGCGTCACGGAAGCTACGGCAGCTGAAACTTTGGTGCTGCCCTACAACGACCTCGACGCCGTCGAGGCCGCCTTCGCGACGCACGGGAGCAACATCGCCGCTGTGATTACCGAGGCGGCTCCGGCCAACATGGGCGTTGTCACCCCGGGGGAGGGCTTCAACGCAGGGCTGTCCCGCATCACCAAGGAACACGGTGCGCTTCTCATCCTTGACGAAGTCCTCACGGGATTCCGCACAGGCTACGCCGGCTATTGGGGGCTGACGGGCCGCCAGGAAGGCTGGGCGCCGGATCTGCTGACCTTCGGCAAGGTCATCGGCGGCGGAATGCCGACGGCGGCACTTGGCGGCCGTGCCGACGTCATGGATTACCTCGCTCCTGTAGGCCCGGTCTACCAGGCAGGCACACTGTCCGGGAATCCTGTTGCCATGGCCGCCGGCGTAGCAACGCTGACAAACGCCACCCCCGAGGTCTATGCGTTTGTGGATGCCCGTTCCCTGGAACTCTCGGCGGCGCTGTCGTCAGCCCTGGACGCTGCAGGAGTGGACCACTCCATCCAGAGGGCCGGAAACCTATTCTCCGTTGCGTTCGGCACTTCGGCCCACGGCGTCCACAACTACGCCGATGCGCAGGGCCAGGAGACGTTCCGTTATGCGCCGTTCTTCCACTCCATGTTGGACTCCGGGGTCTACCTTCCGCCGTCCGTCTTCGAGGCCTGGTTCCTGTCAGCGGCCCACGACGACGCCGCGATGAACCGCATCGTGGATGCCTTGCCGGCGGCTGCAAAAGCTGCGGCTGCCGCGTCCGCCTGATCATGCTGATGCCCCGGGCGACTGCGCGCAGCAGCTGCCCGGGGCATGGTGGTGTCCCTACGGGGTAGGCTCGTAGATGGAAACCCAACCCCAACGAACTAACGGTTTACCATGCGCAAGATCCAGAGAATTGCATCCCTCGGTGTGAGCATCGCGGCGGCTGGAGCTATCCTCGCCATGGCGTCGGGTTGCTCAACCGGCAGCGGAAGCACCGCCCAAACCACAACTGAAGGGACGCCGTCGGCCTCCCCTTCCACGCCGTCAGGCACCCCGAAGCCCAGCACCGCGTCAGCGGTGCCAACGAAGCCGACAAAGGTTCCTTCGCCCTCTGCCGCGCCGGCCACCACCTCTCCCACTGTGGCCGAGCAACAGCTGGCTGCGTTAAGCCTTGAGCAGCGCGTGGGCCAGTTGTTTATGGTGGCGGCCAAGGCCACCGGCGCCGAGCCAGGAACCATGCAAGCGTTGAAGCAGTATCACGCGGGCAACGTCTACCTAAGTGGGCGCAGCAAAGCAGGCTCTGCCGCTACTGCCGGCGTTGTGTCTGCGTTGACGGGAACGGTCTCGGCCGCCACCACCGGCGGCATACCCCTCTACGTGGCCACCGACCAGGAGGGCGGGTACGTCCAGGTTCTTTCGGGCCCTGGATTCTCCACGATTCCCACGGCCTTGGTGCAGGCATCCTCCGGTCCTGCCAAGCTCCGCACTGATGCTGCAACATGGGGCAGGGAGCTGCGCAGCGCTGGCGTCAACGTCAATCTCGCGCCGGTCCTGGACACGGTCACGAGCCCGGAGTTCGCGCCGTCCAACGCTCCCATCGGCCACTTTCAACGTGAGTACGGCTACGAACCCGGCACTGTTTCCGTCCTGGGCAACGCCTTTGCGGATGGCATGAAGGACGCCGGAGTGGCGCCTGTAGTGAAGCACTTCCCCGGTTTGGGCAGGGTTGTTCCCAACACGGACGTCACCAGCGATGTCCGGGACACCGTCACCACGCGGGATGATCCTGCCTTGGAGCCGTTCCACGCAGCCATCAAGTCGGGCACGCAATGGGTCATGGTATCGAATGCGTTCTATGACCGGATCGATCCTGCCAACATTGCACCGTTCTCACCGACGGTCATGGACACCATGCTGCGTGCGGATGCGGGCTTCAAAGGCATCGTTCTCTCGGATGACCTTTGCAGTGCCGCGCAGCTGGAAGCCTGGTCCGATGCGGATCGAGCCCTGAACTTCTTTGGCGCAGGCGGAACCATGCTGGTGTGCGCTGATCCCGCGAGTATTCCAGCAATGCATCAGGCCGTGGTGAAGAAGGCGCAAAGCGATACCGCGTTCCGGGCAAAAGTGGATGCCGCGGCTTTGACGGTTCTTCGGGTCAAGTCCGGGCAATGAGAACAGCAAAGAACCCCGCCTTCGCAGCGAAGGCGGGGTTCTGAGCAGTTGCTGCTGGCCCTGGCTAGAGGACGTCCGAAAGGAATCCTTGAAGGCGTTCCGTTTGGGGATTGGTGAACAGTTGCTCCGGAGGGCCGGATTCCACCACAACACCGGCGTCCATGAAGGTCACCACGTCTGAGACGTTGCGGGAGAAACCCATTTCGTGGGTCACTACCACCATGGTCATGCCGCCTTGGGCCAGGTCTGTCATAAGGGCAAGGACACCCTTGACGAGTTCCGGGTCCAGAGCCGAGGTGGCTTCGTCGAAGAACATCACCTCGGGCTTCATGGCCAGGGCACGGGCAATGGCTACACGCTGCTGTTGGCCACCTGAAAGGTTGGCCGGACGCGAGTCAGCCTTGTGCTTCAAGCCCACCAGGTCCAGTTGGGCCAAAGCCTCCTCCCGGGCCTGCTCCTTGGACATGCCACGGAGCTTGCGGAGTGCCAACGAAATGTTCTCAGCCACCGTCTTGTGCGGAAAGAGGTTGAACTGCTGAAAGACCATGCCGATGCGGCGGCGCAGTTCGTCCGGATTGTCTTTGAGCACTGAACGCCCATCCAGCAGGATGTCGCCCTGGTCAGGCTCAATGAGCCGGTTCATCACGCGCAGGAGCGTCGACTTGCCTGAGCCGGAAGGACCGATCACGGAAGCCGTGGTGCCCTTCTCTACGTGCAGGTCAATGCCCCGCAACACGTGGTTGCTGCCGAAGGACAAATGGATGTTCTTCGCCGTCAATGTGCCTGAAGCGAATTCGCTCATGCTTGGGCCCCCTTTCCAACGACGGCTGCCGCCTCGTCAGGTTCCTTCTTTTCCGGGCGGCCGGAGCGCATCCGGGCATCGATCCAGTTCACAAAGTGCGTGAGCGGGATGGTAAGCGCGAGGTAGAAGATGGCTGCAGCCACATACGGGGACAGGTTTCCGCTGTTGGCAGCGGCGTCCTTGCCGATCTGGAAGATCTCACGTTCCGTGGCCAGCAGGCCGAGCATGAACACAAGCGATGATTCCTTGATCAACGCAATGAACTGGTTGACCAGGGCCGGAAGGACCCTGCGGATTCCCTGGGGTACCACCACGAGGCGCATCGAAGAGCCGTAGCTGAACCCCAACGCACGGGTTGCTTCGAGTTGGCCCTTGTCCACGCTCTGGATACCCGAGCGGAAGATTTCACCGATGTACGCGCCGGACATCATGGACAAAGCCGTGATGGCCATGGGATACGGGTTGCTGGAACCCGTGAGCTCACGAACGATCGGGCCAAACCCGAATCCGATGACCAGGATGGTCAGCACTGGCGGCAGGCCGCGGAGGATGTCCGTGTAAATGCGGGCAATCCACCGGGCTGCGGCGTTCCGGGAGATCCCCATCAGTGCCAGCAGCATACCGATGGCTGTCCCGATGATGCCCGACGTAACAGCCAGGATCAGCGTATTGGGAAGACCGACGGCGAACATCTTGGGGATGACTTCGCCCATCGCCTCCCAGTCCAGGAAGGCGTCAGCTAATTGATTGAGGATATCCATGGAACGTCCGGGTTACTTGGCGGGAACTTGGACGGCCTTGCTGCCCGGCGTCCAGCCCTGGGGAGTCTGCTCTGCGGCAGTGGGACGGTCTTTGTACCACTCGGCAGTGAGCTTGGTCCAGGTGCCGTCAGCAATGACAGCGTCCAAACCGGAGTTCAGGGCGTCGATCAGCGGCTGGTTGTCCTTGTTCACGGCGTAAGCGGTGAAGTTCTGGGTGTTGACGACCTTTTCGGCGATGGTGGTGTTATCGCCTTCCTTGACCTGGCCCTCAGCCTGCTGGGAGGGAGCCACCCAAGCGTCGATCTGGCCGTTCTTCACGTTGCCGTAGACCGTGTTGTAGTCGGGGAAACGGACCGGCTCGATCTTGAGGGTGTTCGTCATGTAGTCATCCTGGACGGTGCCCTGGACTACTCCGACGCGGAGGCCTTCCTTGAGGTCGGCGAAGCCCTTGATCTTCGAGTCGTTCTTGGTCACGACAGCCATGTAGCCGAAGTCGTAGCCGTTGGTGAACGCTACGGTGTTGCGGCGGGCGTCCGTGGTGGAGATCGAGGACGATCCGACGTCGAACTGCTTGTTGGCGACCTGGGAGAGCAGCGCCGAGAAATCGGTGGATGCGAATTCGACCTTGAGGCCAAGCTTGTCGCCAATGGCGCGGAGCAGCTCATTGTCGTAGCCGGTGAACTTGCCGGAAGGATCAATGAAGATGTTCGGAGGGGCATCCGAGAGCGTGCCGACGCGCAGGGTGCCTTCGGTCGCGAGGCCGAGCTTGGACTTATCGATCTTGTCCAAGGGAGTGACATCGGCGGTGGTGTACTTGTCCAGCGTTTGCTGGTCACTGCCGGCGAGGGCGTCGGTGGGGGAGCCGCTGGGCTCGGAGGAGCCTCCACCGCATGCTGCCAGGGAAATCACCAGGGCTGCGGCCACGGGGGCAACAGACAGCCACTTAGGGGCTTTGAATTTCATAAAGAAATCACTTTCATCGGGTCACGGAGACGTTTCGCGGTGGGCGGGGAATGTGGCAACCGAAAGAAGGTTGGCTGCCCTAGCAGACTTCAACCCGCCAAACTTAATTATGTCACCAGCCCGCCAACGCATAGTGAATCGAACAAACGGTTGCCAGCACTCGATTACGCCGAACAGAATTCCCTTGGAACGGCGGCGGGACTCCGGACTATTTCGGGAGTAGCTCTCCGCATGGAATCCACGCATGACCAAGCCCGGGTTGGGGGTTCCCGAATTTGCTGTGACTTGCGTCGCAGAAAGTAACGTACGCGGGAATGTTCCCGGCCTAGAAGCCGCCCCGGCTTGCGTCCTCGGGCGGAAGTACCGGCCATTCACCTTCGATGACTGCCGTGGGTTTGCTGCGCCGCAAGTACTGCTGAAAATCGGCGGCCTGGGATGCAGCCCAGTCTACTTGCAGTTGATGGAGCGTGGACGCAGGCATCTGCAGCTTGGGGAATTTGCCGGCCATGGCATCCAACACGCGGAGAGTGGCAAGCGCATCCGCAGCAGACGTATGGGCGTTGGTCAGGTCCACTCCGTATTCCTCGCACAGGGCGGTCAGGGTGCGCTTGCCTTTGCGGTAGCGGTCGACCTGCTTGTTCATGACGTACGGGTCCAGAACCGGGAAACGGCTCAATTGCGGGACGCCGTAGCGGGCGGACTCGGCGGCCAGGACTGTGAAGTCGTAACTGGCGTTGAAAGCGATGACTGGAGTGCCGGCGTCGAAAAGTTCCTGGAGAGCCGCGGCGACTTCCCGCGTGACCTCCGCCGCCGGGCGGCCTTCAGCACGGGCTTTTTCCGTGGTGACACCATGCACTTCACTGGCTTCGAGGGGGATTTCGACGCCGGGATCGGCCAGCCATTCATGCTCCGCCACCAGTTCCCCGCGGGCGTCCACGACAGTGATGGAGGCGGTGACGATCCGCGCCGACCGCGAGTTCTTCCCGGTGGTCTCGAGGTCGAATGCGGCACGGGAGAGGGTGTTCCAGGAGCTCATGTTTTCAAGTTACCGGCTGGCTCCGACACTATTGGGCACGACACTCCTGCCGTTACGCTGAACACATGCGGATGGAGTATGTAACGGCGGTCCTGGCCGTTGTGGACCTCGTTCCGTCGGGTTCTGCGGTCTCCTATGGTGACGTCGCGGAGCTCCTGGGAGCCGGTGGACCCAGGCAAGTTGGCGCGGTCATGAGCCACTATGGCAGTTCGGTGGCTTGGTGGAGGGTGCTTCGGGCAAGCGGGGAGGCGCCCCCGGGCCACGAAGCTGACGCCCTTCGGCACTACTTGGATGAATCGACACCCCTCCACGGTGCTTACGAAGCATTCCAGAGAACGGGCGAAGGTCGCTGGCGGGTGGACCTGACAGCGGCGCGTTGGGCGCCTACGGACGCCGACTTCGATCAACTGGATGTGATCTCCGACCAGTTGGAGCGTCAACTCCATAAATTGTCGGTGCCCGATGATGAAATGACTGTGTGACCGCGACTCCAACCAAAACCCGCCAAGTACCGGCAGCTCTTCGTCTGCTGCCTCCGCGCGAAACCCACTACGCGTCGCCCGGTTTGTCCCCGGACCAAGAAGCAGTCGTTTCCCTCCGACAGGGGAGCGGTCCGGTCCTGGTGCCCGGGGGCCCGGGAACCGGTAAGTCCACAGTGCTCGTCGAATCCGCGGTCCGACGCGTTCGTGAGGATGGACTGGACGCCGAACGGATACTGATCCTCGCGCCCGGACGGCATGCTGCCGCAGCCTTGCGGGATACTTTTACGGGGCGGCTTGACCGCAGCCTTAGTACGACGCCGGCACGCACCTGGGCGTCGTACGCTTTCGATGTCATCCGGCGGGCGAAAGCCGAAGGCGTCCTGCCCCTTGCCAGGCCCCCGAAGCTTCTGTCCGGACCGGAGCAGGACCTGATCATCAAGGAGTTGCTCGAGGGGCACTCGCGGCCCGGTTTCCAGTTGCCTTGGGCGGAGGACCTCGCGGCGGCACTTCCCACCCGCGGCTTCCGCCACGAGATCCGTCAGCTGTTCGACCGCATCATTGAATCGGGCCGTACGGCGGAGGACCTGCTCGGTCTTGCCCATGAATGCGGACGTCCCGATTGGATCGCCGCGGCCGAGCTTTACAGCGAATACAGGGATGTGTTGGACCTGCGCATGCCAGAGGCCTTCGACCCCGCGGGAATCATCACCACGGCGCGGCAGATCTTCCAGGATTCGCCGGCCTTCCTGGCCGCCGAACGCGAACGCCTCCAGCTCATTTTGGTGGACGATGCCCAGGAGTCCAATCCTGCCGTGTTTGAGCTGCTCGCCGACATATCGGAGGCCAAGGACGTTGTGGTGACGTACTCCCCGGATACTGTCGTGCAGGGTTTCCGTGGTGCACGTCCGGACCTTGTTGCTGAGCTGCCTGCCCTGTTGGGAGGCCTGCAGCAGGCAGTTCAAGAATGTCCGCTGTGGGTTACGCACCGTCACCTGCCCGAGGTAGCCGAAGCATGGACGCGTGTCGCAGCTCGAATTTCGCAGCGTTCCGGTGGTCAATTGGCCCGGAGGCTGGAGCAACCACCAATGGCGGAGCCCGCGTCGGCCGGCGAAGGCCGCGTGGAGGGGCATGTGCTTCCGTCCGCCGTCCACGAGATGCGGTACGTTGCCCAGAGGATTCTGGAAGCGCAGTTACGGGAACACCGGGACTTCAGCGATATCGCGGTGATAGTTCGCAACGGCGGACAGATCTCGCAGCTGCAGCGGTACCTGAGCGGCCAGGGAATCCCGGTACGCGTTCCGGTGGCAGACTCAGCCGTCCGCGACGAAGTAGCCGTACGTCCCCTGTTGGAGACCTTTGCGATAGTCCTGGACCCAGCTAAGTTGACTCCCGAAACGGCAGTTTCCCTCCTTACATCGCGTGTCGGCGGGGCTACTGCCATCGAATTGCGCAGGCTCAGGCAATCGCTCCGCCGCGAGGAACTTCTGGGCGGAGGTGGCCGATCCAGCGACGCCCTCCTGGTGGAGGCCCTGCTTCAACCCGGAGCCCTGGCGTCGCTGGGAATAGAGGGGAGCTCGGCCCGCCGGCTGGCCCGCATGATAGCGGCTGGATCCGGGGCTGCGGCTGAGCCCGGGGCAAATGCCGAGTCTGTTCTGTGGGCCTTATGGCAAGCCACCGGATTGTCGTCCCGGTGGGCTGAAATGGCACTTGAGGGAGGCAACGCCGGCGCAAGGGCGGATCGTGACCTCGACGCCATGATGGCCCTGTTCCATACAGCCGAACGCTTCGTCGACCAGTTGCCCGGATCCGGTCCTGAACAGTTCCTGGAGTATCTGTTGAACCAGGAACTCCCCATGGACACCCTCGCCGCACGGGCCCAGCTCGAGGCCTGCGTGGAGATCATGACTCCGGCCAGTGCAGCGGGCCGGGAATGGCCGGTGGTGATCGTTGCCGGCCTCCAAGAGGGTGTGTGGCCCAACACCCGTCTACGTGGTGAGCTTTTGGGGAGCACGCTGTATGCCGACGCCGTGGAGCATGGAGTGGATTATGCCGTTCGTCGTGGACCTCTGAGCAGGCTCCGGGATATCCGGTATGACGAACTCAGGAGTTTTTCGACCGCCGTGTCGCGTGCCCGTGAGGTCCTGATTTGTACGGCCGTTTCGTCCGACGATGAGCAACCCTCCGCCTTCCTGGATTATGTGGCACCACTGGATTCCGGCGAGTACAGGCGCGAGTACACGCCCGTGGACCGCCCTATGACCCTTCGGGCACTTGTCGCGGAACTGAGGCAACATGCCCAGTCCGAAGATTCCGGCACGGGCGCCGGGCACGAGGCGGCGCGGTTGCTGGCCCGGCTCGCAAGTACGGAACCGCCTGTTCCCGGCGCCCACCCGGACACTTGGTGGGGCTTGGCGCCCTTGAGTTCCGTGGAGCCAGTTGTTCCTCCTGGCGGAACGGTCCCGGTCTCACCTTCCAAGGTTGAAGCCGTCCATAAGTCGCCGCTGGACTGGTTTGTCCAGGCCGCTGGAGGTGAGGCTGCCACAGATTTTGCACGGAGCCTGGGAACGCTGGTCCACAGTATTGCCCAGGAATTTCCCGACGCTTCGGGGTCGGAGTACGTCGCGGAACTTGTCCGCCGATGGCCCACATTGGGTATGAAGGACAACTGGGAAGGGAGGCTTGACTTCCAACGCGCGGAGCAGATGGTCCGCAAGTTGGCCCAGTACGTTCTCATCATGCGCGGTGACGGAAGAAGCCTGCTGGCGGTAGAGCACGACTTTGAAGTCCAGCTTCCTGATGTCCGTGTGGAGGCGGCCACTCCGGATGGAAGTGACGGGGAGTCCACCCGGCGAGCGGTCCTCCGTGGCCAGGTGGACCGCCTTGAGATCGATCCCGAGGGCAGGCTCGTCATCGTGGACCTCAAGACCGGCAAGCGCCAACCTGGGAAGGCCGAGGTTGCCAAGCACCCGCAACTGGGCGCCTATCAGGCGGCCGTGCTCAAGGGCGGCTTCCAGGATGCGGGAACCGGTAAACCAACGGCCGACGCCGGTCCCCTCGCCGGGACCCCGAACGGCGTTGTCCCCGGGGGTGCCGTACTGGCCCAACTAGGGACCAAGACCAAGAGTCCGGGAGTGCAGCAGCAGGATCCGTTGGACCCTTCCGACAATTGGGCGGAGAACCTGGTCAACGAGGCTGCTGCGCTGATGGCCGGAGCAACGTTCGAAGCCCGGCACGATCCCAGCAAAGGGGGGCATGGCGGCCATGGCTGCCGTCTCCCGGATATTTGTCCACTGTGCGCCAGAGGAAAGCAGGTCACCGAATGACAACTGAGCTCCTGGACGGCCTTGCCCCCGCTCCATCCGGCACTCAGGGCGAGGCAGATGTTCCGGAGCCCCGCTTTTCACCCTCCGACCTTGCTGACATCCTTGGCGAAAAGAACCATCCCACCCCCGAACAGTCGGACATTATCGCTTCCTCGCTGTCACCGCGTTTGGTGATTGCCGGTGCCGGTTCGGGGAAGACCGCCACCATGGCAGACCGGGTGGTGTGGCTCGTAGCCAATGGCTGGGTACGTCCGGAGGAAGTACTTGGTGTGACCTTCACGCGCAAGGCTGCAGGAGAACTGGCCAGCCGGATCCGGAACAAGCTGGCCACTCTCCAGCGAATTGCAGCGCAGGATGACGGCAGCATCGGGTTCCCCGACGGACTCGTGGGTGCTGACGACCTTGAACCCAAGGTCTCCACCTACCACTCCTACGCCAGCGGCATAGTGTCTGATTATGGTCTGCGGTTGGGCATCGAGCGCGACGTCGTCCTGTTGGGTGGGGCACAATCCTGGCAGCTGGCCAGCGAAGTAGTCGAGGCGTACGACGGCGACTATGAGCACTTCACCGCGGCCAAGTCCACCCTCGTCAATGCCGTCATTCAACTTGCCGGGGAGTGCGCCGAACACCTGCAGGATCCTGCTTCCGTGCGGGACTGGGTCCTTGAACGCGTCGAGACCTTTGGCCAGCTTCCCTACGCGGCCGGTGCAAAGAAGAACCCGACCCAGGCTGCTGCAGACCTGGCAGCCATGCTCCGAACCCGCGCCAGCGTGGCAGACATGGTGGTTCGCTACCAAGAGGCAAAGCGGCAACGCGGAGTCCTCGATTTCGGCGACCTCGTGGCTCTCGCTGCCCGGATTGCAAGTGACATTCCCCTCGCGGCGTCAACGGAGAGGGCCCGCTACAAAGTGGTGCTCCTGGACGAATTCCAGGACACATCCCATGCCCAGCTGGTTCTCTTTTCGCGGCTCTTCGGCCGAGGACACGCCGTCACCGCGGTGGGAGATCCCAACCAGTCGATTTATGGGTTCCGCGGTGCTTCGGCCGGACAGCTCTTCCATTTTGTCCAGGAGTTCCCCGTCAGGAACATGGACGCGACAGGGGATGATGAGGCCTATTCCGTGGCTCCAACGTCGTACCTGACTACAGCCTGGCGGAACGGTCGGGACATTCTTGAAGCTGCCAACACCATCGCAGCGCCCTTGAACAAAGCCGCAGCATCGGATGGCCCTGCGGGCGAGAGGGGGACAGCCGGCAGCGTTTCTGTGCCTCCGTTGGTTCCGAGCCCGGCGGCGGTCGACGGAAGCGTCGTGATCGGCCGTTTTGGTACGGATGAGAATGAGGCCGCTGTCGTAGCCCGCGATGTCCGCCGCTATCAGCGCACCGTCTTCGAGCAAGAGAAGGACGGGACGCCGGTCAAGCCAACCATGGCGGTCCTGTGCCGCAGGCGCGCACAGATGGAGTGCCTTCGCCGGGAGTTTGAGCTGCAGGGAATTGCCTATGAGATCGTGGGACTTGGTGGTTTGCTGGACACGCCGGAGATTGTGGACCTGGTGGCCACCCTGCGTGTCCTCGCCGATCCCGGGCGGTCCGATGCCTTGATGAGGCTGCTGGCCGGAGCCCGTTGGCGGATTGGCCCGGCAGACTTGATGGCGTTCAGCGACTGGTCCCGCTTCCTTGCCCGTCGGCGTTCAGCTCCGGACGGCTACTCCGAAACCACAGATGACAACGAGCAACCGGCCGCGGTAGTGGTCGAGAGCGACATCACGGATACCGCCAGCCTCGTGGAAGCCTTGGACTTCCTCCCTCGGCCGGGCTGGACGTCCGGGCACGGGAGGAGCCTGAGTGCCGCCGCCATGGAGCGGCTGAGCAGACTTGCGTCGGAACTTCGTTCCCTGAGGAGCTACATCGGAGACGACCTCACGACGCTCCTTGGGGAGGTCGAACGTGCCATGCTCCTGGACATTGAAGTAGCGGCCAAGCCTGGACTCAGCATCCACCAGGCGCGCCGGAACCTTGACGCCTTCCAAGATGCCGCGGCCGGATTCCTTCAGACGTCCCAGCGCATCGATCTCTTGGCATTCTTGTCATGGCTTGAGGCTGCGGCCTCCGAGGAGGGCGGCCTGGACGTTGCCCCCGTCGAAACCAACCGGGAGGCCGTGCAGTTGCTCACGGTGCACGCCTCCAAGGGCTTGGAATGGGATGTTGTCTTCGTCCCCGGCCTCAACGAAGGTTCGTTCCCCAGCAGCAGGGATTCGCGATGGAGCAGCGGAGCTGCTGCGTTGCCTTGGCCTTTGCGGGGTGACCGCGCAGACCTCCCCCAGTGGGACCTCGACCAGCCTGACCAAAAGGGGTGGCTGGACGCGGAGAAGGAATTCAAGTCCGAAGTCCAACATCATGGCGAGGCCGAGGAACGGAGGCTCGCCTATGTCGCCTACACTCGGGCGAAATTCGTCTTGTGGGCCTCCAGCGCCGCCTGGAACGGCTCCCGCTCGGGGATGGCCGGTATCTCTGCCTTCCTCTCCGAGTTGGCCCCGCTTGCCGGAGTCGACCCCGAGGCCGGTTCAAGCCGCCCCCTCACGCCCGGCTGCGCAGTGGTCCACCCGGAATCCGTAGCCGAGGATGCACTCCCGGAAGAGAGCCCGCTGACCGCAGTGCTTGAGGTCGCCGGCTTCCCGTATGATCCCCTCGAAGGCCCTTCCGATCCCCGGAGCGGCGCCCGCCTCAGGTTGGTCCCCGGGCGCAGGCTGGCCATGGACCAGGCGGCGGCAAGGGTCCGTGCATACATCGATGATGCCGTCGGCCAGGCACCCTCCCCGGAGCCCGGTGGCCCTGCCCGTAAATGGTCCCAGGAGGCAGAACTACTGCTGGACCGCCAACAGCAACGTAAGTCAGTGCAGGATGTTCACCTGCCGAGCCATATTTCGGCCTCGCTTTTCGTGGACCTCGGTGCTGACCCGGCTGCCGTCCTCACCCAACTCCGCAGGCCTGTTCCCCGCGAACCTGGCATTTCAGCCCGCAAAGGTACGGCCTTCCATGCGTGGGTTGAGGAGTACTTCGGGACCACCGGCATGCTCGACCTCGATGAGGCGCCAGGCTCGGACTCCCACATCGACGAGGCATACGGCTTGGATGACATGGTGGCGGCCTTCAAGCAGTCCGAGTGGGCACAGCGCGCGCCCGCATTTGTCGAAGTGCCCGTTGAAACCCGGATCGGGGATGTCGTAGTCCGTGGACGCATAGATGCAGTGTTCCGTGACGCCGATGGACGTTGGCAGCTCATCGACTGGAAGACCGGACGACGCCCCGCGGGTCAGCAGTTGGCGACCCGGGCGGTGCAGCTGGCTGTTTACCGGCTCGCTTGGGCCCGGCTCAAGGGCGTGCCACTTGACGACGTCAGCGCTGCGTTTTACTACGTGGCGGAGGACTCAGTGGTGCGCCCACACGATCTGGGCAGTGCCGAGGAACTGGAGCAGATCGTGGCGAGGGCTTTGGAAAGCGCCGGCTAGGGGCTGGACCGCTGGTAGTGCTAGGACCTCTCGGCCGGGTGGAGCGGTGTCACATTGACCACGCTGATCGCAGCCGTTGACGTGTCATCCGGGTCTGCCGAGTCAGCGGAATCGCTGTCCTTCGAGGGCACAGACCTTTCATCCTCCCCGGTGTCTACGGCTGATACCGGTTCACCGCTTCCCTCTGGGACGGGCGGATGAGACTGCCCGGGAGGCCCTGCAACAGTCGCCGAAGCGGCCGGTATGGCCGCTACCGTAACGGTTGGACCGGCGTCGGGAATTGCCGCGACGCTGACGGGAGGCTGCTGGCCGGCTGGAGTTTCAGGTGCCTGCAACTCAGCGACCTCTTCCTCAGCCGCTTGCGCTGCTTCTTCTTCGCGTCGGGCCTGCTCCTCGATGTCATCGGCCAGTGTTTGGAGCATGGACTCAGCTTCGGCGGTCATGCTCTGGTGTCCGGCCGCCATGGCCTTGACCAGGTACTGGGCGAGGGCGAATTCTGCCAGCAGCGCTGCACGACGGAGCAGGTGGCCATCCGGGGTCTCCCGGCGTGCCTGGGTGTAATGGGTCAGGACGGCATCAACGAACGTGGCTTCATTGGACGCAACCAGCCACGCGAAGTCGTCGGCAGGGTCACCAATCCTGAGGTCGGTCCACCCCGTCAAGGCAGTTACGGAGTCGTCCTGCACCATGAGGTTGTCTTCATGGAGGTCTCCGTGGACCACTGATGTATTGAACCGCCAGAGGGCAACGTCTTCGAGGGCGTGTTCCCAACGGCGAAGGAGAGTGGCCGGAATCTTCCCGGTGGTTGCCGCTTGGTCCAGTTCATTGAGCTTGCGCTGCCGGAACTCATTGGCAGAGTAACTCGGCAGGTCCGCGTTGGTCACGAGGGTCAGCGGGAGGTCGTGAATGGCTGCCAGGGCTGCCCCGATCTCCTGGGCCAGGGCGAGGCTGCCTGCGGAGAGTTCATCTATGGACAGCGTCGAGCCCTGCAGATGGGCGTATACGAACGTGGTGAGGGCGCCTTGACGCACGGTGCCGGCGATGGTTGGCACGTGGAAGGGCAGCTCGGCACGGATGGCCGGTGCAAAAGCACGCAGCACCATGAACTCGGTCTCCAGCCGCGTGCTGGCTTCCGGATGGCGTGGGCAACGGACGCGCCAGCGTTTGCCTTCCGAGTCGAGCAGCAGCGCCGAGTCGAAATCGGCGTCGTCGTCGGGGGAAAAGGCTGTAGCCGTCGGCGCCAGGCCAGGCACCGCCGCGGTTGCTATGGCGGCCAGTTCGAGCGGTGTTCTTCTCACGTTCTCCACGGTAGATTGAGTGTGGCCTGTGGCCATGATGCAGTGCGGCGAGTCTTCAGATCCGCAGCAAAACAGGGCAATTGTGCCTCCCCGGCAGTCCGGTATGGACGCATCCACAGGGCGGGGACCTTCCAAATGTTTTTTGTCGGTACGAGTCAGTACGGTAGATACATGAGTTATATTGAGTCGCGGGCGCTGGCCAACCACCTGATGGACACTGTTCTTCCAGTGCGCCCTGCCATGGTGGATCGCGGCTCCGGGGTGCGGATGAAGCCCGGCATGGTTGAAGATCTCATCGCGTCCGGCACGGCAAAGGCCATGGTGATCTCCCAGCGCAAGGCGCTGGTGACTGCCGATGGGCTCTGGTTCGGGGATGCCACACCGCTGTGGAACGTCCTCAACGGAGCCGACGGCGGTGCTGCCGCGGCCATTTATCTGGGCACCACTCTGGGACCTTCCTCCTTGGCGGAAGGCACGTCCGTTCTGCTTTTCACGGTTGCTGAACCTCCCGCGCCGGGCACTGCCACGGTACCTGCGGACGCCCAATGGGCCGGCTTCCGGGACGTCGCTGCGCGTTTGGACGCCAATGACACCGCCTTGTTCATCGAGGCCAGCGCAATCTCCAACTGGCACGCCACGCACACTCACTGCCCTCAGTGCGGAAATCCCACCGACGTCGAGGCCGGGGGCTGGGTGCGCCGTTGTCCCCGGGACAATTCGGAGCACTATCCGCGAACCGACCCTGCAATTATCGTCACGGTTGTTGGACCTGACGGCCGCATCCTTCTTGGTGGCGGTGGTCCTACAGACGCCAGGAACTATTCCACGCTCGCCGGCTTTGTTGAGCCCGGTGAATCGCTGGAGCAGGCCGTTGTGCGTGAAATCGGGGAAGAAGTAGGCGTCCGTGTAACGGCTTGCCAGTATCTCGGTTCGCAATCCTGGCCGTTCCCTGCCTCACTGATGTTGGGCTTCACCGCCGTCACGGAAGACACTGTTGCCAGGCCGGATGGCGTTGAAGTCACCAGGGCGCGCTGGTTCAGCCGCGAAGAGCTCCAGGACGCCGTCTCCAACGGCGAGATCACCATCTCGACTCGCCTGTCCATCGCTCGTTCACTGATTGAACATTGGTACGGCGGCGTCATCGAAGACCTACAGCCGTGACCGAAGACATTTTCGACGCCGGCGGTTCACTTGAGGAACGCATCCTCGGCGGCTTGGATGAAGAACAGCGGGAAGTAGCAAGTACCCTGACGGGGCCGATGTGCGTACTCGCCGGGGCCGGCACTGGAAAGACGCGTGCCATTACCCACCGCATTGCCTACGGAGTCCATTCCGGCGTTTACAGCCCGCAGCGCCTGCTGGCGGTGACATTTACGGCGCGGGCGGCGGCCGAGATGCGCAGTCGGCTTCGCGACCTCGGGGTGGCCAACGTGCAGGCCCGTACCTTCCATGCCGCTGCCCTGAGGCAGCTGCAGTTCTTCTGGCCGCAGGCCATCGGCGGTACCTTGCCGAATCTGTTGGACCATAAAGCCAACATGATCGCAGAAGCATCCCGCAGGCTCCGGCTCAGTACTGATCGGGCGACCATCAGGGACCTGGCTGCCGAAATTGAATGGGCCAAGGTGTCCATGCTCACGCCGGCCAACTACCTCGAGAACGCCCAGGACCGGGGAACGCCTGGCGGCTTTGACCTGACGGCTGTGTCCAGGGTCTTCCAGGCATATGAGGACATCAAGACAGATCGCAACGTCATCGACTTCGAAGACGTCCTCCTGATCACGGTGGGTATTCTCCAGGAGGATCCGAAAGTCGCTGCAACCGTCCGTGAACAGTACCGTCACTTTGTGGTGGACGAGTACCAAGACGTATCGCCGCTGCAACAGCGGCTCCTGGATTTATGGCTCGGCGGCAGGGACGAGCTGTGTGTGGTGGGCGATGCCAGCCAAACGATCTACTCCTTCACCGGCGCCTCACCCAAGCACCTGCTCGGCTTCAAGGCACAATTCCCTGGGGCAACCGTCGTCAAGCTCATTCGCGACTACCGGTCCACACCGCAAGTGGTGAAGTTGGCCAATGACCTCCTCGGTTCCCGTCGAAGCGGTGGACCGGTGGCGGATGCCGCATGGGCGCCGCCGCTCAAGCTCGTCGCGCAGCGGCCAGCCGGTCCGGAACCGCGGTTCATGGAATGCCCGGATGACGAAGCCGAGGCCGCCGTGGTGGCAGGCCGGATCCAGGAACTGCTCAACACCGGAGTCAAAGCCAGTGAGATCGCAATCCTTTTCCGCACGAATGGCCAGTCGGAGGCCTACGAGCAAGCCCTTGCTTCAACGGGCATCGGCTACCAGTTGCGGGGAGGCGAGCGGTTCTTCGCCCGCAAGGAAGTCCGCGACGCCATCCTCCAACTGAGGGCCGCAACGCGGGCAGTGGCCGAGGGGCCCCAGGAAGCACTGGGACAGATTGTTCGTGACATCGTTGCGTCGCTTGGCTACACGGATGCCGCACCGCACAGCGGGGGAGCCCTCCGGGAGCGTTGGGAATCATTGGCTGCCTTGGTCGCGTTGGCGGACGAACTTGCCATCAGCCGTGGCGAGTCCTTCACGTTGGCCGAATTCGTCAATGAACTCCAGGAACGCTCGGTGGCGCAGCATGCACCCACGGTCCAGGGCGTGACCTTGGCGTCCCTCCACGCTGCCAAGGGCCTGGAATGGGATGCGGTGTTCCTCGTGGGCCTCAGCGAAGGCCTTATGCCCATTTCCTTTGCGGACACTCCTGAGGACGTGGATGAGGAACGCCGGTTGCTCTACGTCGGGATTACCCGGGCACGGGAGCACCTCACTTTGTCTTGGTCCACGGCCCGGACGCCGGGTGGCCGCGCCAACCGCAAACCCTCACGGTTCCTTGACGGACTTCGCCCTAATTCGGTGGCGTCGGCCAGCGCCCGCAGCAAGACAGGTCCCACGCGCCGTAAGGCGGCTGCTCCGGCGTCATGCAGGGTGTGCGGGAGTATGCTCGCCAGCGGAGCCGAACGCAAGGTCGGGCGCTGTAACCAGTGCCCGCCTTCATACGAGGAACAAACTTTCGATGCGTTGAGGCAGTGGCGCAAGGATGAAGCGAAGTCCGCCGATGTCCCGGCGTACGTCGTCTTCACGGACGCCACCCTCACGGCGATCGCAGAGGCCAAACCGTCCTCCCTTGAAGAACTGGCCGGCCTTGCCGGAATTGGACCGTCCAAGCTTGAACGCTATGGCGAAGCAGTCCTGGCCGTCCTGACTGAGAGCAGCGAACTCTGATGCCCCGCCCACCGGCCGGGTCGGCAGAAATTCCACTGGTCACCGACGACGGTGCTCCGGTAGTGGTGCGTCGTTCGGTCAGACGGCGCAGGACTGTTGCAGCCTTTTGGGAAGACGGCAAGGCCGTTGTGGCCATCCCGGCCTCCTTCACCACATCCCAGGAACGGGAATGGGTCCACCGGATGCTGGCCAAGTTGAAGAAACAGGGCGAGCAAAGATCCGGCCGGGGCAAGCGCCGTCCGGCCACCGATGAAGTACTGGCTGAGCACGCCGCCCACCTCTCCCGGACGTACTTGGGCGGCCGGGCAGTTCCGACGTCGGTACGTTGGGTCAGCAACCAGAACTCGCGCTGGGGTTCGGCTACTCCGGCGGATGGCACGATCAGGCTCTCGAACAAGCTTCAGGCCATGCCCCAGTGGGTCATCGACTACGTCCTGGTGCACGAGCTCGCGCACTTACTGGTGGCTGGGCACAACGCCGACTTCTGGCGGCTCGTTGAGGCCTACCCAGAGACCCAGCGTGCGAAGGCCTTCCTGGAGGGCGTTGCCTTTGCTACGGCCAGGGGCCTCCCGGCAGATTCGGACTCGACGACTTAACGCAGCTTAACGAAGCAACGGCCGCCAATGGAATGGCGGCCGTTGCTTACGAGGACTTATTTGGCTGGGGATTCCGGATCGGTGTCGTCCGTTTCAGTTTCGTTGCCGGGGCCGTTCCCGGCGGGATCGCCTTGTGTATCGGACTTTTCTGAAGTGCTGTCCTGGGCTTCTTCAGCATCGTAACCGCCGCTCAACAGCTTCTGCAGGGCATCATCAACTTCGCTGTCACTGGCCTCGGCAAGCCTCCGGCGTTCGGAGAACCCCTTGGGATCGTCAAGGTCTTCACCGGTTGGCAGCAGGTCCGGGTGGTGCCAGATCGCATCGCGACCGGCGATGCCGCGTTCTTCCTTCAGGGTTGCCCACAGCGTGGCAGCCTCCCGGAGCCTGCGCGGACGCAGTTCCAGACCGACAAGGGACGAGAAAGCGTGCTCGGCAGGTCCGCCAGTGGCCCGACGACGCCGTACGGTTTCGCGGAGGGCGGTCGCAGAGGGCAGGACCTTGTCGGTAGCCTCAGCTGTGAGTTCGTCCACCCAGCCTTCAACAAGCGCCAGTGCTGTTTCGAGCTTCTCCAGTGCAGCTGTCTGAACCGGGGTGCGTTCCGGGGTGAAGACGCCCTGCGAGAGTGCTTCCTGGATTCCCTCGGGGTTGCTGGGATCAAGATCCCTGGCCAGGTCTTCTATGCGGGACATGTCGATGTGGATGCCGCGGGCGTAAGCCTCAATGGCACCCAGCAGGTGTCCGCGCAACCACGGTACTTGGACGAACAGGCGGGCATGGGCTGCTTCACGAACGGCGAGGAAGAGCCGGACGTCGTTCTCGGGGAGGCTGAGGCCTTCGCCGAACTTGGCCACATTGGCCGGCAGCAGTGCCATTTCAAGATCTGCCAACGGGACGCCGATGTCGGTGGAGCTGACAACCTCTGCCGAGAGCGCGCCGATTGCCTGACCCAGTTGCATACCAAAGATGGCGCCGCCCATGTTTTGCAGCATGGACGAGGCGCCGCCCATCATGGACTTCATTTCCTCGGGCAGCTGCTGGGTGAGCGCGTTGGACAAGGCATTGGCGACGCTGTTCGCCACGGGTTCGGTGAGTCGCTTCCAGGTGCCAAGTGTCGCTTCAACCCACTCGGCCCGGGACCATGCGCGGCCGATGAGGCCTGTTGCCGCGAGATCAGTCACGGGGTCAAGCCAAAGTTCGGCGAGCCTGAGAGCTTCGTCGATCTCTTTGGCCTGCATGGCGTTGACGGAGGGATCGCTGCCGGTCGCTGCAACGCGCCGCGCATTTTCGTGGGCGAGCTGCCAGTTCACAGGGCCTTCGGAGGTCGAGCTCATCATGGCCTGGACCTGCGCGAACATTTGCTGGAGCAGCTGGGGATCGTTGGGCAGGCCTGCGGCCTTGGCCAGCTCGGCGGGATCGATGCTGCCCATGCCCTGGCCACCCATCAGGTTCTGCAGCATTTCTGCCAGGGGATCCTTGGGGGTGTCGTCGTCTTCGTTGGACGGGTTGTTGGGGTTGGATGTCATGGTGCCGCCGATCGTCGAACTGGCTGGTGATCTCTTTCACCGTACCCCGCAGCCGGTATGCTGTCTGCCCGGATACGGCGCCGTTCGCTGTAGGCAAAGCAGTGCCGCAACGTTGGACCGCGTAGTGTTGATGCTTGGTATGTGCCGCCGTTGTCTTCGGTGGCAGAAGCCATGGAACCGGTCAAGCAGTGCCGGCATAGAGAGGCCTCAATGCTTACTTCGCCCAGCCCCGAGGGCTCATTGGACCCGCGTCAAACACCCGACGCCGATTCCTCCTCAGTGCCTCCGGCACCTCCCCGCGACACCAGGTACATGATCATGGTGATCTCAGGCTTGCTGGCCCTGGGCCTCGGCATTGGTGCTGCAGCGTTGCCGGTTCCATACGTTATCGAGTCGGCCGGGCCCACCTTCAATACCTTGGGCAAGGACGGCGATAAACCGGTCATCAGCATTTCGGGCCGTGAGTCCTTCCCTGCCAATGGCAACCTGGATCTGACCACCGTCGTCATGACCGGCGGCCCGAAGAGCCCGGCGACCATTTTCGATGTCTTCCGGGCCTGGCTGGACAGCTCAAAGGCCATTTATCCGGAGGAGCTCATCTACCCCAAAGGCACTACTGCTGAGCAGACTGTGCAAGAGGGCGAGATTGCCATGGAGACGTCCCAGGAGAACGCCTTTGCTGCCGCATTGCGCGAGCTGGACATCCCGTTCGAGCAAAAGCTGAACGTCGCTGGTCTCTCGGAAGCATCACCTTCGGCTGGGAAAATTCAGCAAGGCGATCTCCTGAAGTCCATTAACGGCAAGGCCATTACCTCCATGAGCGTGATCCAGGCTGAGCTGGCCGCGGGAGCCGGCGCGCCGGTCGCCGTCGTCGTGGAAAGGAACGGTACTCCAGTGACGGCAACAATCACTCCCACCAGGAATGCGGCTGACCGCTATGTTCTGGGTGTGCTCCTGGCCAGTGATTTCATCTTTCCATTCGACGTCAGTATTTCCTTGGAGAACGTGGGAGGGCCCAGCGCCGGAATGATGTTCGCCCTGGGCATTATCGATAACCTCACACCGGGGGACCTGACGGGCGGCAAACACGTGGCAGGTACGGGCACCATCACTGCCGATGGCGCCGTGGGACCCATCGGTGGCATTGCCCAGAAGATGATCGGAGCCCGGCAGCAGGGGGCCACTATGTTCCTCGCGCCGGCCGCCAATTGCGCCGACGTGGTGGGCCATGTGCCGGACGGACTGCAGGTAGTCAAAGTGGAAACGCTGGCAGACGCTACCTCCGCCGTGGAGCGACTCGGGTCCGGAGAAGACACGACGGGCCTTCCCACCTGCACAAACAACTAGACTGGCGGTGGAACTTAGCTTCACCGCCACTCGTGGCATATATGACGGCCTCCGCCATATCCCAGCGGCAGAGAAAGTCAACCACTCGCATACCGACTGTTCACTGACACCAATGAGGTACAGAGTTTGTCCCGTCCCGCCAGCTCCAACCCGCCCGGAAGATCACCGCTGAGACGAGGTGCCCTTACTCCGACGCTAATTGTCGTGGCTGTGGCCGTCGTCGGGTTCATTTTCTTCGCCAATGTGTGGACTGACGTCCTCTGGTACCAGCAGCTTGGTTTCTTCGAAGTCTATATACGCGAAAACCTGGCCAGGATCATCACGTTCCTGATCGGTTTCGCCATGATGTTCGCTGCTGTTTTCTTTGCCATCAGGATCGCGTACCGTTCCCGCCCCGTCTATGCTCCGGATGCCGAGTCACGGGACAACCTGAATCGCTACCAGGCCCAGCTTGAGCCTGTTCGCAGGGTCGTCATGATCGGCCTGCCCATCCTGTTCGGTCTATTTGCCGGCAGTGCCGCAGCCAGCCAGTGGCAGAAAGCCTTGTTGTTCTTCAACCAGGAGCCCTTCGGTCAGACGGACCCGCTGTTCAACCTCGACATCAGCTTCTACCTGATGTCGCTGCCGTTCCTCGGCTTCGTCACCGGGTTCCTCATCAGCATCGCCGTTGTGGCCGGTATCGCGGGCATCCTGACCCACTACCTTTACGGCAGCATCCGCCTGATGGAACGCGGCATCTTCACCAGCCGTGCTGCCCAGATCCATATCGCAGTGACAGGTGCGCTTTTCCTGATCCTGCTCGGTATTAATTTCTGGCTCGACAGGTACACCACGGTGCAGAGCAACTCCGGCCGCTGGGCCGGTGCCCTGTACACAGACGTCAATGCCGTGGTGCCCACCAAGGCAATCCTCGCCGTTGCTGCCGGCCTCGTTGCCATCCTGTTCATCATTGCCGCGATCATCGGGCGCTGGCGCCTGCCGGTCATCGGTACTGCAATGCTTGTCATCACGGCCATCCTGGCCGGTGGCGTCTATCCGTGGGTTATCCAGCAATTCCAGGTACGCCCCTCGGAAAACACCTTGGAAAAGGAGTTTATAGACCGCAACATCAAGATGACACGGGCCGCCTATGGCCTGGACCAGATTGATGTATCGGCCTACAATGCCACCACCACTGCCACAACCGGTGCACTCGCTGCAGATGCCCAGACCACTGCAAACATTCGCCTTCTGGACCCGAACCTGATTTCTTCCGCGTTCGCCCAGTTGGAGCAATACCGCCCGTATTACCAGTTCCCGCAGACCCTGAATGTTGACCGTTACATGGTTGATGGCAAGGTCCAGGACACGGTGATTGCTGTCCGCGAGCTCAACCCGGATGGCCTGAGCGCCAACCAGCAGACATGGGTTAACCGCCACATTGTGTACACCCACGGTTATGGTGTGGTCGCAGCCAAGGGCAACAAGTTTACGGCCGACGGCAAGCCGGAGTTCCTGCAGTCGGGCATCCCGTCCAATGGTGTCCTCGGCAACGACACCACGTATGAGCCCCGCATCTACTTCGGTGAGAACTCGCCCGAGTACTCCATCGTGGGTGCACCGGACGGGGCTCCGAACCGTGAGCAGGACCGGCCAGCAGGCAGGGAAGGCGGTGGAGAGACCCAGTACACATTCAGTGGCAACGGTGGACCCAACGTTGGAAACTGGCTCAACCGGATTTTGTACTCCATTAAGTTCCAGTCTTCGGACCTTTTGCTGTCCGATGGCGTCAATGCTGAGTCCCAGATTCTGTATGAACGCAACCCCCGCGAACGCGTCGAGAAGCTGGCTCCGTACCTGACTGTTGACGGTAACGCCTATCCGGCTGTCGTTGACGGCCGCGTGAAGTGGATCGTTGACGGCTACACCACCAGCCAGTATTTCCCGTACTCGCAGCCGCAGCAGTTGCAGAACGCGACTGCTGACTCGCAGACAAGTGCCGGCCGGACTGTTGCCCTTCCGAACAGCTCAGTCAACTACATCCGGAACTCCGTCAAGGCCACAGTGGATGCCTACGACGGCTCCGTGAACCTCTACGCCTGGGACGATCAGGACCCCATCCTGAAGGCTTGGCAGAAGGTCTTCCCGACCGTCATCAAGCCTTACTCGGAGATGTCCGGGGATCTCATGAGCCACGTCCGGTACCCGGAGGACCTCTTCAAGGTCCAGCGTGAACTGCTCGGCCGCTACCATGTGACGGACCCGGACAGCTTCTACCAGAACAACGATGCTTGGAGCGTTCCGAACGATCCCACCGTATCGGAGGCCGTGAAGCAGCCGCCGTTCTACATGTCCCTGCAAATGCCTGACCAGGAAAAGCCGGCCTTCCAGCTGACGTCGTCCTTCATCCCGCAGACGGTAAACGGCAGCGCGAGGAATATCCTCTACGGCTTCCTCGCTGCTGACTCTGATGCCGGCAACGTGAAGGGCGTCAAGGGGGAGAGCTACGGAAAGCTGCGGCTCCTGGAGCTTCCCACCGATACGCAGGTTCCAGGTCCTGGACAAGCGCAGAACAAGTTCAACTCTGATCCAACCGTGTCCCAGGCATTGAACCTCCTGCGACAGGGAGCGTCGGACGTCTTGAACGGCAACCTGTTGACCCTTCCTGTAGGTGGCGGCCTTCTCTACGTGCAGCCCGTCTACTTGAAGTCCACCGGTGAGACGTCCTACCCGACGTTGCAGCGCGTGCTGGTGGCCTTCGGTGACAAGATCGGCTTTGCCCCGACCCTGGACGAGGCACTCGATCAACTTTTCGGTGGCAACTCCGGTGCTACGGCCGGCGACGCGGACAACAACGGCCAGACGCCCACTGCACCTCCTGGCACCACCACGCCGCCCACTGGCCCGACCGATGCCAAGGCTGACCTCAAGGCAGCATTGGACGAGGCCAACAAGGCGATCCAGGATGGCCAGGCTGCCCTGGCCAAGGGTGACTTTGCCGCCTACGGGGCCCAGCAGACCAAGCTTTCAGACGCCTTGAAGAAGGCTCTGGACGCGGAAACACGTCTGGGCGCCACGACGACTCCGACGGCGACGCCGGAGGCTACTCCCAGCGCCACACCGTCGGCTTCGCCGAGCAGCTAAGCGGCGACAGTGACTGCAGAGGGCCTGTGCCCGCTTCCTTCGGGAGCGGGCACGGGCCCTTTCGCGATGGGGGAGATGTACATCACGTAGCCAGGATTTGGTCTCCCATTCACCGGGCGGTAATGTTGTTCTTGCGACGCGGGGTGGAGCAGTTCGGTAGCTCGCTGGGCTCATAACCCAGAGGTCACAGGTTCAAATCCTGTCCCCGCAACTGGAGAAAAGGTCCGGATCAGTAATTACTGATCCGGACCTTTTGTTTTGCCCGAAATTGCCCGGAGCCACGAACCTGATCACCTTTCCCGTGAGGATCCAGTGGAAGCCGCGCATGCTGGAAGTGATCTGCGGCACCATTGCCCTCATATGGTCAGAAGTACCCTGAGGGGTGCGGTAGAGTTGTTCTTGCGACGCGGGGTGGAGCAGTTCGGTAGCTCGCTGGGCTCATAACCCAGAGGTCACAGGTTCAAATCCTGTCCCCGCAACTGGAGAAGAGGTCCGGATCAGTAAATACTGATCCGGATCTCTTGTTTAACGCCGTCCTCCTTTGGTGAGCAGGCAGTTGGCTGTTGAGCAGGGAGCCGGAATGCCGGTGCTAGCATCGGATCCGGATTTGCTGAGGCTAGACAACGGATGGGATGGCGCTATGGTCAACGAAGACTTCAACCCCGGCCTCAATCGTGAAGTCCTTCAGAGGGACAGCCCTGTCGCGGTCTATCAGCAGGTGGCTGAAGTTCTCACGGACCAGGTCAGCCGTTTGGAGCCCGGGTCACGGATACCGACCGAAGAGTCCTTGATGGACGAGTACGGCATTAGTCGTACTACCGTCCGCAAAGCCATCGAAACGCTCGTGGTGAAGGGTTTGCTGGTCCGCAGGCAGGGCAAGGGGACATTCGTGATGGCCCAGCGTCCCGTCAAGATGCTGAACCGTCTGGCGCCATTCATGGAGACGTTCACGGCGGCAGGCATGAAGACCGTCAAGGGCCTCATCGAATACAAATGGATGGAAAAAGACAAGTCAGTACCGGCCAAGCTGGTCTCTGATGACAACCTCGTCCTGGTGATCCGCCGTTCGTACTCAAGCGCCGGCTGGCCTTATGCCATTGCAGAGATCTTCATCCCGTCGCAGATCGGACGCCATATCAGCCTGGCGGATGCCGAGCGGAACTCCATTTACCAGGTCATCCAGGACAGGACGCTGAAGCCGCTCCAGCGGGCGGAAATCACCGTCACGATGCATGAGCCCCCGGAACACCTTGCAGACGCTCTCAACGTCCGTGGCTTTGCCATGGTGCCGCGACTGGAGCGGACGACGCTGGGCCCTCACGGGGAGGTCCTGGAATGTACGGTGACGTACTTCCATCCCAGGGGTTTCGAGATCCGCGCTGAAGTGGCAACGGATGTCAGTCCCGGGCAGGATTCAGTTGTGCAATCACCTGCGGGGTAAATAGACATCAGACAACAATGGGCCGGATCCTTGCAGGATCCGGCCCATTGCCTTGGTTCAGTTGTACGTCACAGGCGCTCCGCCTGATGGTTACTAGAGCTTGTCGAAGTCGGCTTCGTCGACGGTAGCGCCGGTTGAAGCAGGAGCTCCGGCGCCGATGGCCGGCTTGGAACCACCGGACTTCAGGGCTGCAAGGCGGGCTTCAATCTCCGTCTGCTCACCGAGGTCCTCGAGCTGGTTGAACTGGGCGTCGAGGCTGGAGCTGGCAAGCTCCTGCTGGCCCAGGACCTTGGCTTCTTCGCGGCGGATCTTCTCTTCGAAGCGGCCAACCTCGCTGGTGGGATCCATGATGTCGATGCTCTTGAGGGCGTCGTGTACCTGGGACTGGGCCGCTGCGGTCTTGGAGCGGGCAACGAGCTCGTTGCGCTTGGCGGTCAGCTGGTTGAGCTTGTTCTTCATCTGGTCAAGCCCGGTCTTGAGCTTGTCGACGACCTCTGTCTGGGACGCAATGCTCGGCTCAGCCGACTTTGCCTCTGACTCCGCAGTCATCTGGCGCTGGATGGCCACCTTGGCAAGGTTGTCGAACTTCTGGGCATCGACGGAATCGCCGGCGGAGCGGTACTCGTCGGCCTTGCGGGATGCGGCGAGGGCCTTGTTGCCCCAGTCCTGGGCGTTCTTGATGTCCTCGTTGTAGTCCGCCTGCAACATCCGAAGATTGCCGATGGTCTGGGCCACGGCTGACTCGGCCTCGGCAATGTTGTTCGTGTAGTCGCGGACCATCTGGTCCAGCATCTTCTGCGGGTCCTCAGCCTGGTCCAGCAAGGCATTGATGTTTGCCTTGGCGAGCTGCGAGATCCGACCGAAAATGGACTGCTTAACCATGGTGTTGCCTTTCGTCCTGCTCAGTGGTGCCACTGAAGTCAGTGATCAGTTGTTGTACCGCTTCTATGCGGGGCATGGACCCCACCTAGTCTGTCGGGCTAGAAACTGCCGGAGTCTCCGCCGCCGAAGTCGCCTCCGCCGCCGCCCCAGTCTCCGCCGCCACCGGAATCGCCACCGAAGAAGCCACCGCCGCCTCCGCCGTCGTTGTTGCCGCCCCAGCCGCCTCCGCCGCCGTTCAGGATGGAATTGATGAGGATACCGCCGAGGATGGCGCCGCCAAGGCCGCCGCCTCCGCCGCCACCGCCGAACATGCCACCGCGTCCGTAGCCTTGGCCCTGGTCTGCGTAGCCGAACTGGTCGACGTCGGACTGTGCAAGTTGGGCCGCCTGGGCAGCAAGTGAGTGCGCCTGCTGGGCGTAGGTCAGTGCCGTCACAGGATCATTGCGTGAGATGGACAGCGCGTAATCCAGATTGCGCTGAGCCTCGGCCAACCTGGTCCGGGCTTCCGTACCTACGCCGCCGCGTCGGGCAGTGATGTAGTCCGAGGTGGCGCTGATCTGGGCCTGGGCAGCCATGATGGTCTGCTGCAGTGATGCTTGCGCCCGGCGGGCCTGCTCCTGCTGGTCGCGAATACCGGACAGTGACTGGTCCAGGGCTTGATGGGCTGATTCCACCCGGCTGAGCGTAGCGATGGGATCAATCTTTCCGCCCTGGATCTCGGTTTTCACCTGTGCCAAGGCGGCTTCCACACCGGCTACGGGGCCAGCAAGTTCGGGGTGCTCACCCGATTGGATCATGGCCCTGGCCTGGGCGAGGTCCTGGCTGGTCTCCGCAACTGCGCCTTCCAGGGAGGCACGTGCCTCATCCAGGCTGCCGGCCGTCTTGGAGATGGCATCGATCAATACGTTGGTTTGGTGCAGGCTTTCCTCGGCGGCACGAACGGCCACTGCGGCCAGGCTGTTCTCGCCGGCCGCCAACTTCTCCTGGGCTGCGGTGACGGCGTTCTGCACGAATGCGAGGCGCTCTTTTGCCTGCAGGATGTTATCGGAGACCTGCGTCAAGGCAGAGTCGGCGTACTTTGCGCGCAAGCCCTCCAGCGACTGTTCTGTGTTGGCGATCTTGGAATCCGCGTCCCTGGCTCCGGCGGACACTGCCGCCAAGGCCTGCGGGGCGTTCTTTTCAAGCTCACGCAACGAGTCAAAGTCGGCCTTCTGGTCTCGCAGCGAAGCAAGTGCTGCCTCTGACCTGCGGATGATTTCGCCGAGCCAGCTCCGCTGTTGTTCTTCGGTGTCCGGGATGTGGTCATCAAGCTGCTGCTGCAACTTGAAGGACTCCGTCATGTGGCCCTTTGCTTCTTCAAGGGCTTTGGTGAAGTTGCCGATCGCGGAATCACCATACTGGGCCTGTGCGAAGCCGAGTTCCTGTTCGCTGGACTTGATGGCGTCGTCGGCTTCGATCAGCAGTGAGCCGCTCTTCTGACGTAGCTCCGGGATGCTCAGCCCCGCGAGAGGGTCCAGCTGCTCACCTTGCGGTCCATAGCTAGCGCTGGTGGCCTGGCTGCTGCCCTTCTTGCGGCGGTTACGCAAGTACAGGTACGTCCCTGCGCCACCGGCGGCTACTACACCGACTCCAACGAGGACGCCAACACCGGCGTTGCCGCTGGGCACTGTCCCGCTTCCACCGCCTGCGGCGTCGCCGATGGCAGCAGCCGTATCTATGGCTGCTTGGGCGTAGTCCTTCTTGCCGCCTGCCAGATTGGCAACAACGGCGTTCTGAGCGATTGCCGACTGCTTGGAGTAGATGGAGCTGCCCGAGTTCAGGGCAAAGTTGTACTGGCCAGCCGTGGAAATTGCCAGAATGGCGTCCGGCTTGCCCATGAGCTTCTTATCGGCAACGGCCTTGGTCCACTCCTTGGGGTCCGAGGGGTTGGTGAAGGAATCCACGGTGACAACGTACAGGTTGTACTTGTGGTCCTTGAGAGTCTTTTGGATGGCTTCCTGGACCTCGCCTTTTCGGCTGCCCAGGACGTTGGCGTCGTCCACGATGTTCTGTCCGGACGGAATGGTCACCGGATCGACAGCCCAAGCCGCTGTGGCCGGGAAGGCCAACAGTCCAGCCACGCCAATCCCGGCGAGTACGCGTTTAAATATTGACCGCATGTGCAACCCTTCAGCACGTCTGCGACTGGAACAAGGCGTACCAATCGTCACAGAATGCTCAGCGCCCCCACGCATGGTGTAAAGCCGCAGGTCGCTGTGGCAATTCCTCTTGATTCTATGGTGCACCCCCTAACCCGTCCACAGGGGTGAATATGCCACCAGCGAAATATAGGAGAGAGCAGGATTGTCCAGGCGTTAAGGGCAATTGCGGAGGGGCTGAAAGGGTCTTACTGAGCCTTTCAGGAAGCTCCCAGCGAACGTCCGCTTTTGTTCCAGTTATTGGGTCCATAGTTGTTGAAGACGAGGACGAAAGGAAGACCCATGACGGAGAACCCAGCGCAGGGCACCGCACCGGAGGACCGCGAGCCATCCGAGCCGCGGGACACCACCAGCGACAACACCGATGCCACCGCCACCCAGCAGCAGCCTGCCTGGACTTCAGGGCACGAGCCTTCAGGGCAGGAGGCAGGTGCCGGAAACGGTGCACAGCCCACCACGCCACTGCCAGCGTTCCAGCCGCCTGCAAGCCCGGCTGGCCGGCCGGATCAGGAGAACGCGCCGGCACAGCATGCCAGTCAGCACGCAGCCCCTGCCCAGCAGGCGCCCCAGCAATACACAGCACAGCACCCAGGGCACCACGCAGCACCCGCCCAGCCGTCCGGCCAGCCCAATGCCACCCAGCAGCAGCCGCAGTACTACGGCGCTCCGCAGCACCAGGATCCGGCGAACCGCCCGAACTACCCCCAGCACCAGCCGTTCTACGGCACGGGCGCAAACCCCCAGGGACAGCACGGCCCTGGAATGCAGCACGCACCCGGTAACTCAACGGTCGCCACCAAGCGCAAGCCCGCGTTCGGCGTCGGAACCCTCGTAGCCAGCATGCTCGCGGCGGGCCTCATCGGCGGCGGTGTAGTGGCCGGAAGCAACGTGCTCTGGGACCAGCCGGCTCCGGCAGCATCGACGAGCGGACAGTCCAGCACGGTCATCGTCAACAACAAGGATGACGTCAACGTGATCACTGCGGCAGCCGCCAAGGCATCGCCGAGTGTTGTAACGATCAAAGCAACCAGCGGCAACGAGGGCGGAACCGGTTCAGGCATCATCCTCGATGACCAGGGCCATATTCTCACCAACACGCATGTCGTGACCCTGGACGGTGCCACGGCCAATGCCGCCATCGAGGTACGTACAAGCGACGGCAAGGTCCTCAAGGCCACAGTTGTAGGCACGGACCCACTCTCGGACCTCGCGGTGATCAAAGTCAGCGACGCGTCCGGGTTGGTTCCGGCAACGCTCGGTGACTCCTCCAAGATCAATGTGGGGGACACCGCCGTCGCCATCGGTTCGCCTCTGGGCCTGACGGGTACGGTGACGGACGGTATCGTCTCCACGCTCAACCGCACCATCAGCGTTGCCTCGTCTGCCGTGCCGGAAGGCACACCCGACGAGAGCCAGGGCGGCGACGAAGGCTTCCAGTTCGCGCCTCCAAACGGTGGCCAGAGCCAGTCCACAGCCAACGAAGGCTCCATTGCCATCAACGTCATCCAGACAGACGCCGCCATCAACCCCGGTAACTCCGGTGGTGCGTTGGTGAACAGCAAGGGTGAGGTCATCGGCGTCAACGTCGCCATCGCGTCTGCCGGCAGCGGAACGTCCGAGTCGTCCAGTGGCAACATCGGTGTTGGCTTCAGTGTCCCGATCAACCATGCCAAGCGCGTGGCACAGGAAATCATCGACACCGGCAAAGCCAGCCACGGCCAGTTCGGTGTGTCGGTCCGTTCGAAGTCGTCCACAGGGAGTGATTCCGGCTTCTCTGTCGGCGCCGAAGTTGCCTCAGTGACCACCGGTTCGGCGGCAGCCAAAGCAGGACTCAAGGTAGGCGACGTTGTCACCAAGTTCGGCGACTACGCGGTGAGCGACCCGAACCAGCTGACGGCTGCGGTACGGGAACAGCCGGCCGGTGCCAAGGTCAAGGTCACCATTGAACGCGGCGGCCAGGCCCAGGAGGTTGAGGTAACCCTCGACGCCGCCCAGCAGTAGGCAGCGGGAACAGCGCACGACGGCGGGCCGGCACCTTTGGGTGTCGCCCGCCGTTTTGCCGTACCCGGCACGGCATCAGCCCAACGAAAGTCACGCGGGCAGCTGAAACAGGGGTTAACGCTGGGAGTGGCTTTCTGCGGGCAATATGCTTAGCTAGGACGAGCCCACGCGCTGGGCAATTCACGGCCACGCTGCTGCGGTTGGCCGTCCACAAGCATGGAAGGCTGCTTCGAAGACAGTGGAAGAGACATTGAAGATTGTCGTTCTGGTCAAGCACGTCCCGGACGCGCAGTTCGACCGGCACATTACCGGACCCGGAAACACCACCGACCGTGATGAGAGCATCTTGTCCGAGCTGGACGAGTACGCCCTTGAGGCAGCGCTGCAGCTGGCCGAGGAACGCGGCGGCCCGAAGGCCGGCAACGAGGTCATTGCCTTGAGCATGGGTCCCTCCGGTGCCGTCAACGCGGTGAAGAAGTCATTGCAGATCGGCGCTTATTCGGGCGTTCACCTCAGCGATGACGCTTTGGCCGGTTCTGATGCAGCTGCCACCTCGCTGGCCCTCGCCGCCGCTATCCGCCACATCTCGGCTGATGGCCGCCCGGTGGACCTGGTCCTCACAGGCATGGCGTCCACCGACGGTGAGACGTCGCTGATCCCGGCCCAGTTGGCCGAACGCTTGTCCTATCCGCAGGTGACGTTCGCGTCCAGCCTTGAGGTTGCGGGCAATCAGGTCACCGCCCGCCGTGACGCCGGCGCCTTCTCTGAAACGGTGGAAGCGCAGCTCCCTGCCGTGGTTTCGGTCACCGACCAGATCAACGAGCCGCGCTACCCCAATTTCAAGGGCATCCTGGCCGCCAAGAAGAAGAAGATCGCGTCCCTGTCGCTCTCGGACATTGGCGTGGATGCCTCGCAGGTGGGTCTCGCCGGTTCTTGGACAGTGGTGGAATCCGCAGAGGCGCGTCCGCCACGGACGGCAGGCACCATCATCACCGACGACGGCGACGCCGGCATCAAGCTGGTCGACTTCCTCGCCGCCCAGAAGCTGCTCTAAAGGGGATTCCAACCATGGCAAATGCACTTGTTTTCATTGACAACCCCGGAGCGGCTCTCAAGAAGAGCAGCCTGGAACTCCTGACCATCGCCCGCTCGCTGGGGGAGACCGCCGTCGCGTTCACCGGTGAGCTGAACGACGACGTCGCAGCCACCTTGGGTGCCTACGGCGCCACTACGGTCTACCTGCCGTCGGAGGAGGACCTCGACAACTACCTGGTTGGCCCGAAGGCTGCCTACCTCGCCGCTGCAGTGGCCTCCTCGGGAGCCACGGCAGTCCTCCTGGACAACTCTCCGGAGGGCAAGGAAATCGCGGGCAGGCTCGGTATCAAGCTCAACGCCGGCGTGATCACTGACGTCGTGGGCGTTGAAGCCGATGGCACCGCGCACAAGTCTGTTCTTGCCGGCTCGTACAACACCACGGCGAAGGCAACTACTCCGGTCACAGTTCTTTCGGTCAAGGCGAACAACGTAGAGCCTTCGCCGGTTGGTGCCGCGGCTGCCCCGGCCACTGCAACGATTGAAGTACCGGCGGGCGCGATCGCCAACTCTGCCCGCATCGCTGCCCGGACCGAGAAGCCGGTCAGCGGCCGCCCGGACCTCAGCGAAGCGAGGATCGTCGTAGCCGGCGGCCGCGGCGTTGACGGCGACTTCGCTCCGGTTGAAGAGCTCGCAGATGCCTTGGGCGCTGCGGTGGGCGCCTCCCGTGCCGCCACCGACGCAGGCTGGATCGGTCACGACGCCCAGGTGGGCCAAACCGGTGTCACGGTTTCGCCCCAGTTGTACATCTCGGCCGGCATCTCAGGCGCAATCCAGCAGAAGGCCGGAATGCAGACCTCCAAAGTCATTGTGGCCATCAACAAGGATGCAGAATCGCCGGTGTTCGAGATTGCCGACTACGGCATCATCGGTGACCTGTTCAAGGTTCTCCCACAGGCCACGGCCGAGATCAAGAAGCGGAAAGGCTGATCCCTTTGCCTCCTGGCGCTATGTCAGCAAAGAGCCCGTTCGACGCCTCCACGGAGCGCGTCGAGCGGGTGCTTTGTTTTACTGCCCACCCTGACGACATCGACTTCGGCGCTGCTGGCACCATTGCAGCGTGGACTGCGGCCGGCGTCGAGGTCAGCTACTGCATCATGACCGACGGTGACGCCGGCGGTTTCGATCCGGCCTACAGGGATCGGATCACTGAACTCCGCGCAGAGGAGCAAAGGCGGGCGGCCGCCCTGGTAGGTGTCACCGACATCCATTACCTCCACGAGCTCGATGGCTACCTTGAACCGACACATGGCGTCATCAAGCAGGTTGTGAAGCTGATCCGCGAAATCCGGCCGGACATCGTGCTGACCATGCACCCGGAACGGAACTGGGACCGACTTCAAAAGAGCCACCCGGACCACCTGGCGGCCGGGGAAGCCGTAACCCGGGCGGTTTATCCGGCGGTGGAGAATCCCTTTGCCTATCCAGAACTGGCCGAGGCCGGTCTGGGTGCCTACAAGCTGCCGTGGTTGTGGTTTATCTCCAGCCCCGAAGCCAGGGAGAACCACTTTGTGGATGTCTCAGGACACGTCGAGGCCAAGCTCGAGGCCATCCGTGTCCATGCAAGCCAGCATCCCGATATTGAAGGCATGGAGCGCGTTGTCAGGAGCATGCTGTTGGCGAACGGCGAGCGGGCCGGCCTGACTGCGGGTACCAGTGCTGAGGCCTTCCACGTGGTGTCCGTCAACGGTTCAAGCACCATCGCAGGTTTCTGACGTTGCCGTGGTGTAACCCGTGTCATATGCTTGATCTCGGTTAAATCATATTTATTCGAGGAAGGCAGACTTTGATGGCGAAGACTGCGCAACAACCCGTACTGGTGATTATGGGAGTCTCCGGTTCCGGCAAATCGACTGTAGCCGGTGTTCTTGCCGGCAAGCTGGGGTGGGATCTCGCCGAAGGCGACGACCTGCACCCGGAGGCGAATGTAGCCAAGATGCAGTCGGGGCTGGCCCTCAGCGATGAGGACCGCTGGCCCTGGCTGGGCATCATTTCGGACTGGATCCGCGAGCGGGCGGATGCAGGAACCCCGGCGATCATTACGTGCTCGGCTCTGAAAAAGAAGTACCGCGACGTGCTTCGCGGCGAGGGAGTGGTGTTCGTCTTCCTGCAGGGGAGCAAGGACAAGATCTCCGATCGTCTGGCATCCAGGCACGGCCACTTCATGCCGCCATCACTCCTGGAATCGCAGTTCGACGCCTTGGAGGAGCCCACGGAAGACGAGAACCACATCTCGCTGTGCGTTTCGGCTTCGCCGGCAGAAGAAGCCGACGAAGTCATTGAACGGCTCGGTCTCCGGCCCGCAGGCGCCGGCCCCGAAGCGACAGCCTCGTGAGGGTCCTGGAAACCGCGAGGCAAGTACAGGAATGGACCGGGCACGACACCCAACTTCTTGTGGTGGCCGCGCTGGGCATTGCCCTGATTGTCGTGTTGATTGCCAAGCTCAAGCTTCATCCGTTCCTTGCGCTGGTGCTGGGCTCGGCCTTCGTTGGCCTGGCCTCCGGCGTGGAACTGGGCAAGGTTATCACCAACTTCGAAGACGGGGTTGGTGGTGTCCTCAAGGAAGTCGGGCTGCTCATTGCCCTGGGAGCCATGCTCGGGAAGTTGCTGGCCGATTCCGGTGGCGCCAACCGGGTAGTGGACACTTTGCTGGCAAAAGCCAGCGGCAACAAGTTGGTCTGGATGATCACGCTCGTGGCGGTCATCATCGGGCTGCCCATGTTCTTCGAAATCGGGCTCGTCCTGCTGCTTCCGGTGATTGTCCTGGTGACGCAGCGGTCCAAGATGAAGCTGATGCGCATCGCCATTCCGGCGTTGGCTGGCCTATCTGTGCTTCACGGGCTCGTGCCGCCGCATCCGGGACCACTCATTGCGATCAGCGCAGTCAAAGCCGAACTGGGAACAACCCTCGGTCTGGGCATCCTCGTGGCGGTTCCCACGGTCATCATCTGTGGTCCGCTCTTTTCGCGGTTGGCGGCCCGGTGGGTCCCTGTTGACGCGCCCGCCGTGGCCGGAGGTATCGACACCCAGCACGCGGCAGACATGAGCGAAGTCAAGCGCCAGCCCTCGTTCCTGGTCACTCTGTTGACCATCATCTTCCCCGTGGTCCTGATGCTGCTCAAGGCGCTGGGCGGCATCATCTGGCCAAACCCCGAAACGGCACCAGCCATCCGGATCTTCTTCGACTTCGTGGGCCAGCCTTTGGTGGCCATGACGCTGGCTGTGCTCCTTGCAATCGTGACCTTCGGTTACGCCGTGGGCTTCACCGGCAGCAAGATCACCTCGAAGGTGGGTGAAAGCCTTGGGCCGATCGCCGCGATCCTCCTCATTGTGGGAGCGGGCGGCGGTTTCAAGCAGACGCTGATCGGCGCCGGGGTAGGGGATGCCGTCAAGAAATGGGCCGAAGGTGCCAACATGTCGGTCCTGGTGCTCGGCTTCATCGTGGCTGTGGCTCTCCGCCTTGCCACTGGCTCAGCTACGGTTGCCACGGTAACGGCCGCGGGAATTGTGGCGCCACTGGCGAGCAGCTTGAGCCCGACGCACGCTGCCTTGCTGGCCTTGGCAATTGGCGCAGGCTCGCTGTTCCTGTCCCACGTGAACGACGCCGGATTCTGGTTGGTCAAAGAACTCTTCGGGCTCACCGTTGGACAGACATTCAAGACCTGGTCGGTCATGGAAACCCTGATCTCCGTGGTGGGTTTCGGGTTCGTGATGCTTCTATCGCTCGTCTTATAGCTGCTGAAGGTACCGACACGCACGACGGCGGCCGTCCCCAAGGTGGGACGGCCGCCGTCGTGCATTAACTTCCCGAGGGTCAGGCGCTGAGCGCGACCACCAGGACCGGCTCAGTGGTGGGTGCGCTCGATCCGCCTGTGGGTTCCACCGTGATGGCTACGGACGATGCGGATGCCAGGCCCTTCACAACGGCGGGCTTGGAGAGCGTCTGGGCGTCCATGGTGCCTTGGGGTACGGGGGCCGACCCGTCCTTGGGAAGGGTCCACAACTGGTAGACCTTGCCTTCCGGCGCCGGGGCAACTCCATCCATCAGGACCACGAACGAGTCTTTGGCCGATGACGCGGAGATGGTGGCTGTACCGCCGCCGGGAACCGGCGCGGACTTCTTCTGGACATCCTGTGCTTGCAGCACCTGGTTGACTGGGTCATTCTGCGCCGAGACGTAGGTGCCGACTCCGATGCCGCCGAGAGCAATGACGGCTGCAGCGGCTGCCCCAACGATCCATCGGCGCGCGCCACCAGTCCGGCTGCGCTCCTCGCGCTTCATTCTCGCTGCGGCAAGTTCATCGACGACAGGGATCTCAGGTCCGGGACTTACCGGCTCTGCGGCGGGCTTCACGGAGGGATCGTTGGCAATACGCTCCATGATGTTGTCGAACAGGCCTGCAGGGGGCGCTTCCTCCGGCGCGAAGCTGACCGCCAGAGTCTCCCGGGCTTCACGAACCCGTTCGTGGAACTCCGGACCTTCTGGAGCATCCTTGATGTAGTCGTCTATCAAGGCCCGTTCTTCGTCACTGACAGCGTTCAAAGCATAGATTTCAGCCAGTTCAAGGACGCGGCCCTCGGCGAGGTCGGTAGCGATGTCGTTGGCAAACATTCTGCGGATAAAGCCTCCACTGGTGTTCTCACTCATATCAACCCACCCCCAGGCAGGTCTTCAGGCGCAGCAGTCCATCCCGGATGCGGGACTTGATGGTCGGGACGGCAGCGCCGAGTTGCTCGGCGACCTCCCGATACGTCAAACCGCCGTAGTATGCGAGGCGGACGGACTCGCGCTGGGTGTCCGTGAGCGTGCCGAGGCATCGGCTGACGGCTTCGGCTTCCAAGTTCGTGTCAGCCTCTTCGACGACCAGGTCGCGGTCCGGGTCCAGGCTCGCTGCACCGTATTTGGCTTCACGGTCCGTTGCGGCCTGGACAGTGCGAACACGGTCTATGGCCCGTCGATGCGCAATGGTCATGAGCCAGGCCAGTGGGGTTCCGGCCGCGCGATCAAACTTCGCCGCTCCTTGCCACACCTGGATGAAAACCTCCTGGGTGGCGTCCTCGCTCAAGTCAGGGTCTATCAGGACGCGCCTGGCCATACCGAAGACCCGTCTGGAGGTCAGGCGGTAGAACTCGGCAAAAGCCTGCTGGTCGCCGGTGGCCACGAGCTCGAGCAAACCAGTCAACTGCGCATTCAAATCTGCTGCAGTGCCAGTAGCCTCAAAGACCGGGGGGCCGGGGTTGTTGGGGATGTCCATCACCGTCCAGCATATGTCGTCCCGTTTGAATGTGGCAGCACGTCCATGTTGTGTTGCGGACGCGGCAGTGCGGTGCTTTACCGTCATCACCCTGGTCTGCAGCGCGCTCACGTAGGCTCCTCAACGAATGTCCAAGGCAGGACTTGTCCCTGCATAAGGTATTCGGTGCTGTGGCGCCGTTGGATGGGCTAGACCTTGGCGCCGGCAAATCCGTTCTGCCGCCAGGCTTCGAACACGGCGATAGAGGCAGCATTGGCCAGATTGAGTGAGCGGAGCGACGGCTTCATGGGAAGGCGAACGCGTGCGGTGACGTGGGGGTCCTGCTTCAGCCAGTCCGGCAGGCCAACCGACTCCGGCCCAAACATCAGGACGTCGCCTTCGCGATAGCTGATATCGGTATAGGACGTCTCGCCGTCGGAAGTGTAGGCGAAGACGCGCTCGGGCTTCAGTGCTGCCCAGGCGGCGTCGATATCCTTATGAACTGTGACTACTGCAAGATCGTGGTAGTCAAGGCCGGCACGTCGCAGCTTGGCATCGGAAAAGTCGAAGCCAAGGGGCTCCACCAAGTGGAGCTCAGCTCCCGTGATGGCGGCCAAGCGGATGGCGTTGCCCGTATTGCCCGGGATTTCTGGGGTGTGGAAGAGGATGCGGAACACCGTCCCATCTTAGTCAGGCTGTCCGGAGCGGCCGCATCCCGGTCTTCGGAGGTTCCGGTGGCCTAGTGCATCCCGCGAAGCAGCCGGGCCAGGACCGGCACCACCACAGTATTCGGAGCCGGCCCCGAGCTGAGGAACTGCTTGAGCCCCCTGACGAGCCCGGCGCCATTGACTACCTCCACGGCATTGTGGCTGGATTGGCCCTTGCCGTACTGGTCGATGACCGGTTCATGGAGGTTGCCGTCGGGACTGTGAAGGACCACCCAGCCCGTGACGTTGAGTTCGGGGAAGATGTCCTGCATATGGCGGACAATGTGGGCAAGGTGCGGGGGAGCCACGGAACGGCCGCCGTGGCGCAGGGAATTGCCGTCCCAGGCATAGGCGCCTTTGGGCAGCAACATGGATCCGACCAACGCCAGCCGGTAGCCGGAGAGGACAGCGTGGTCGATGTGGTTATTGTCCGACGGTGAGCGCAGGCCGTTGATGAGCCTCGCGGCGGGAATGGCAGGCAGTACCTGGCGGCTGATGAGCTGGACCGTGCGCATCTCCCTCTGGATACGCGCTTCGGCGCCAAAGATTCCACGTTTGCGGGGGAGTCCGTGGACTTGTTGGGCTGCTTCCGCCGCAGAAATGAGCGGAACCTCGTTGGGATCGTCAAAAGGGGGAACATAGACCGCGGGATCACCGGCAGTGTTGCGCTGGGCCTGGGGCCGCCTGACGTTGCTTGTGGCAAAGGGGCCCGGAGCAGCGGTGCCCGTGTAGTCGCCGGGCCTTGGCTGGCTGGGGCCTGAGGCGCCGCTGGCGTACCTCCGGTCGTACTCAGCCCTGCGCTGCGGATCGATCAGGGTTTCGTAGGCGAGCGTCACGCGCCTGAAAGTCTCCGCTTCTCCACCGTGATCGGGGTGTGCCTTCCGGGCAGCCTTCCGGTAGGCCACTTTGATCTCCTTGTCCGTGGCTGTGACGGAAACACGGAGAACCTGATAGTGCGAATTGCTGCCCTCGGCCAAGCACGGGCCCTTCTCTAAATGTCGGTGCGCTCCGATGAGACGCGGTACTGGCAGTTTATCCAGCCACTATGTGAACGTCGGCATCGGGGCTGGTGGTTCCCGGCTGGCATAATTCAGCCTGTGACTCCACCGGCAACTGAAATCCCGTCCAGTGTGCCGGGGACGATCGCACTGGCAATAAACCCTGCGGCCTCTTTTGGCCGGACCCGCAACGCCGGGGACCTGGCCGCAGCCAAGTTCCGTGCCGCCGGCGGGGACCTCGTCGTACTCACGGCTGACAGTTACGACGCCCTGAGGCGGCTTGTTGACCAGACCCTGGCCGGCACCAGGGTGGACGCCTTGGTGGTGGTGGGCGGTGACGGCATGGTCCATCTGGGGGTCAACGCGCTCGCCGGAACGGACATTGCCCTTGGCATCGTCCCGAGCGGAACGGGAAACGATGTTGCCCGACTGTTGGATTTGCCCCTTCATGACACCTCGGCCGCCTGCCGGAGGATCCTGGCCGCGATGCCATCAGGCGGCCGGAAGATCGACGTCGGACGCGTCACAGCGAAGGGGCGGGCAACCTACTTTGCCGGCGTTCTCTCGGCCGGGTTTGACGCTGCGGTCAATGAGAGGGCCAATTCCTGGCGCTGGCCACGTGGAAAAAGCCGCTACAACCTTGCCATGCTCAGGGAACTGGGCTCCTTCCGGCGGATCGAATACAAGGTCACTGCCGACGACGTGACCTGGAACCAGCCTGCGCTGCTCATTTCGGTGGCAAACGGGCAGTTCATTGGCGGCGGCATGCGGATTACCCCTGATGCTTCGCCCGAGGACGGCATGCTGGATCTGTTTGTGGTCCGACCCCTGTCCCGGCTCCGCTTCCTTGCTGTCTTCCCGAAGGTCTTCGCCGGCAAGCACACCGGACACCCTGCCGTGGAGATCAAGCGTGTGCGGAAGGTACGGCTGGAGGCAGAAGCCGTGGTGGCATATGCCGACGGCGAGCGCGTCGCCCCCCTGCCTGTGGATGTCGACATTGTTCCGGGGGGTCTGCGCGTGCTTGCCTAGGCAAGCCCGGCGGCTAGACTCGATCGCGGCAGATGGCTTGGCATGGTGACTAAGGAGCGATGGTGGCGCGTAAGGTTCGACGACGGGTGGCTGGGATTGCTGCCTTGGGAACCGTTGGTGTCGCGCTGGCAGCCTGCACCGTGAACATTCCGGATCCAGCGGCACCAAAGCCGTCGCCCTCGGAGTCGGTCCTGGCGACGCCCACCATCACGCCCGGGCACGATGCTGCCGCCGTGGCGGCGAAGGATTTGCCCTTGACTGAGGGGAACACGTTGGCCCCGGGAGATCCCGTGACGGTCTCCACCCGGTTGGAAGAGGTTCCGGGATGGGTTGTTGTTCATTCCGGACTCCAGGGCGAAGTCCGGTACCGGAAGAATGACGGCTGCACGCTGGCTGTCCGCGTCAGTGTCAATCAGGGGCCGTTGGTCGCCCAAGGAGACGATGCGGCGTCAACGAAGGAGCTCTTCCACTATCTTGACCCCGGCATTGCGGTGGACAACCTGAAGCCGGTGACACTGCGGTGGGGAGAGGATTCGGACAAACCGCCTCACAATGTCGAATTCCTCGCGTTGGAATCGTCTGCGGCGTCGGGCGGCAAGGCCGCTGTTGTGATGGCCCGTTTGTTCAGCGTCCCGGCGTCCTCTGTGTATGTGTCGTTGGCTTGCCCGGATGATGGTGCCTTGTCCACGGCACGCGCAGAAGCGGCGGCCCGGCTCGTAGTGGTGCCGCCGGGATAGCCCTGGCTCTGATCCGCAATGTGTGGTCAGGGCTATAAAGCAACGTGTCTTGTTTTTAGAGCTACTGTTGCTCCATGAGCGTGTCAGGCCTCACGTGGCTCCAACGGCTTTCGGCTATCGCCTCACTGAACGATGCCTGCCGAAGGGCGTTGTACGCCTATGTCAGGAACGCGGGCCACGCCGTGGGGCGCGACGAAGCTGCTCGGGCCATGGCACTTCCGCGCAGCACGGCGTCGTTCCATTTGGACAGGCTGGTGCGGGACGGTTTGTTGCGGCCGGAGTTCAGGAAGACACCGGACAAAGCCGGGCCAGGTTCCGGGCGCCCTGCCAAGCTCTACACTCCAGTGCTGGACGAGGTGGGCGCATCAGTCCCGGCACGCCAGTACGACCTCGCTGCCGATCTCATGGCCGCGGCCATCGAGGGCTCATCGGATCAAGGTACGCCGGCTGCGGAGGTGCTGATGGCCGTGGCGGACGCGAAGGGGCGCAAAGCAGGACGTCCGGGTGACTTCCTTGGAGTCTTGGCCGACCTTGGATACGAGCCGGCACAAGATGCCACAGGCGGATACCGCCTGCTTAACTGTCCTTTTCACCGGTTGTCGCAGGATCACCATGCGGTGGTTTGCTCAATGAACGGATCATTTCTCGCCGGAGTCGCAGTGGCCTCCGGCCGCGATACCGGCGCAGTGGTGCAGGACTCCGGTGCAGGCCACTGTTGCGCCCGCATCGCGGCCGAAACGAACGTGTCCTAAGCCCCGTCGGTAGAATGGCAAGGTGCCTGTATACCTTGACCACGCTGCCACCACGCCCCTGTCGGCCGAGGCGCTCGCCGTCATGACTCGTGAGTTGGGGCGAACGGGCAACCCGTCCTCGCTGCATGGTGCGGGTCGCCGCGCCCGGCGCGCGGTTGAGGACGCCCGCGAAACATTGGCCGCAGCTGCCGGGGCGCACCCCTCGGAGGTTATCTTCACCTCGGGTGGGACGGAGGCAGACAACCTGGCAGTCAAGGGCCTGTTCTGGGCCCGCCACGGCGAGGATTCCCGCCGGAAGCGGATCCTGTGCTCCGCCGTCGAGCATCATGCGGTCCTGGACACCGTGGAGTGGCTGGAGCGGCAGGAGGGCGCGGATGTTGTGTGGCTTCCTGTCGATGGGACCGGCACGGTGCAGCTTGGGGACGTCAAGCGGGAAATTGAGCGGGACCCCGAATCCGTGGCCCTGGTGACAGTTATGTGGGCCAACAACGAGGTCGGGACCATCCAGCCGGTGGCGGACATCGTGGAGCTTGCAAAGCCCCACGGAATCCCGGTCCATTCGGATGCCGTCCAGGCTTTCGGCTCTGTCCCCCTGGATTTCCGCGGCTCCGGCCTCGCTGCCATGTCTGTGTCGGGCCACAAGCTTGGTGGCCCTGTAGGTGTTGGTGCGCTCTTCCTGGGACGGTCCGTGAAGTTGACGCCTGTGCAGCACGGCGGTGGGCAGGAACGCGACGTTCGCTCGGGAACACTGGACACGCCGGCGATTGCCGCTTTTGCCGCCGCTGCTGAGGCAGTCACTGTGAATCTGGCGCAAGAGGGGGAGCGACTCAGCGCACTGCGCGACCATCTCATCGATGGCGTTCGCGCTTCTGTTCCGGATGCAGTGCTGCGTGGTGCCGCTGGTGCAGGCCGCCTGCCAGGAAATGCCCACTTCACTTTTCCGGGGTGTGAAGGAGATTCGCTGCTGTTCCTCCTGGACCTCGCGGGTGTTGAATCATCCACCGGTTCTGCATGCACGGCCGGAGTCCCGCGGCCCTCGCACGTCTTGTTGGCCATGGGCCTTGATGAGGACACCGCACGCGGAGCCCAGCGCTTCACGTTGGGCCACAGCTCCACGGAAGCGGATGTGGACGCGCTCCTCAAGGCACTCCCCGAGGCTTGCTCCCGGGCGCGGCAGGCCGGTATGGCAGGTCACGAATCCAGCATCCAAACGGCTGCCACGGTAGCCCGGCAGGGTGCGGCCGAACCGAACTAGCTTCGATGCCCGCTGGGCAAGAGTTCCTCCAGTGGCACCCCGGGATCCGTAAGCAGAGCGACGTCCGCGCGGACGCGAGTCGAAATCAACGCTTTGATGGGTTTTTGCACGCGGCGCTGGTTGACGCTCATGCCGGCAACTACCTGCTGTTCCCGCAACCAGAAGGCAATGAAGCTGCCGTCATCCAGTGAGCCGCGGATGACAGGCTCAACGCCGGACGCCAGGGACGGAAACCCCGAGTACTCCATGCTGAGATCGAACTGGTCCGTATAGAAGTAGGGCACTACATCCAAAACGGCTTCCTGGCCAAGCATGGACTTTGCGGCCACCTTCCCGCCGTTGAGCGCATTGGCCCAGTGTTCGCTGCGGTGATGTTCCCCGGTGAAGGGGTGGAAGGCATTTGCCACGTCTCCAGCTGCGAAGACGTCGGGCGCGCTGGTGTGGAGTCCCGCGTCCACCAGGATTCCGTTGCGGAGTGCGAGCCCGGCTGCTTCGGCAAGTGCTGTATTCGGCAGAACGCCAACTGCAATGATGACGACGTCGGCTGCCAGCGTTTCCCCGGTATTCGTCCGGACCGCTGTGGGCTTGCCGTGCTTCCCTTCAATCCCTGCGGCGCTGGCGGGAAGCCGGAAGTGGACGCCATGTTCGGTATGGATTTGTTGGAAATACCTGCCAAGCCTGGGCCCGATTGCCGCGCTCAGGGGAATGTCTTCGAGACCTAGCAGGGTGACCTCGTTGCCGTAGGTGCGCGCGGCCGCTGACAGTTCCATTCCGATCCAGCCTGACCCGATCATGACGACGCTTCGGCCCCCTTCCCTGAGGAGGGATCTGAGCCGCAGACTGTCGTCAAAGGTCCGGAACGTCATCACGCCGTCCAGGTCTGCGCCGGGGATCGGGACTGTCCGCGGTTGTGCGCCGGTTGCCAGAAGCAGCTTGGAGTATCCCAGGCCCCGGCCATTGGACAGGGCGACCTCATGGTCTCCCAGGTTGATCCCGCTCACGGGGCTGGCGAGGAGGACCTCGACGTCATTGTCCTGGTACCAACCGGCCGGCATCACCTCAACGGCATCGTCTCCCACCTTTTCCACGAGGAATTCCTTGGACAACGGCGGACGGATGTAGGGAATCCGGTTCTCGGCGCCAATCAGTGTGATGGGACCCGAATAGCCTTCGGACCGCAATGTCCGGGCTGCGGTGGCGCCGGCAAGCCCACCGCCGGCGATGACGATTCGTTCGTGTGCCATGTCAGCTCGATTCTAAAACCAGTAGTTTTGACTTTAGAAGCGCATGCCGGACCGGTCAAGGGATTTAGCGCAGCCCTTGCACGGCAAGCTAGAATAGATGGGCACCCCGGCTATCCTGAGCCGGAATCGATGCCATAGCCCCAAATACAGAAAGCCAGCATGCGAGTACTTGCAGCAATGAGCGGCGGAGTGGACTCCGCCGTGGCCGCCGCCCGCGCCGTAGAGGCCGGACACGACGTCGTCGGAGTCCACCTCGCGTTGTCGCGGATGCCCGGCACCCTGCGCACCGGAAGCCGGGGCTGCTGCACCATCGAGGACTCCCGTGACGCCTGGCGTGCTTGCGACGTCCTGGGCATCCCCTACTACGTGTGGGACTTCTCGGAACGCTTCAAGGAAGACGTCGTCCAGGACTTCATTGACGAATACGCCGCTGGCCGCACCCCCAACCCCTGCATGCGGTGCAACGAGCGCATCAAATTCGCTGCCCTCTTGGAGAAAGCCATAGCCCTGGGCTTCGACGCCGTATGCACCGGGCACTATGCCAAGGTGATCGAAGATGCCGACGGCAACCGAGAACTCCACCGGGCTGCAGATTGGGCCAAGGACCAGAGCTACGTCCTCGGCGTCCTGACCCATGAGCAGCTCAAGCACTCCATGTTCCCGCTGGCGGAGACCCCGTCCAAGGCAGAAGTGCGCGCCGAAGCGGAACGTCGGGGCCTGTCCGTGGCCAATAAGCCCGACAGCCACGATATCTGCTTCATTTCCGACGGCGACACCCGTGGGTGGCTCGCCGAAAAGATCGACATGACCACCGGCGACATCGTTGACGAGACCGGGGCCAAGGTGGGAGAACACCCCGGCGCCAACGCCTTCACGGTGGGACAGCGTCGCGGCCTCAAGCTGGGAACCCCCGCGGCTGACGGCAAACCACGCTTCGTCCTTGAGATCCGTCCCAAGGAAAACAAGGTAGTTGTGGGACCGGAAGCATTGCTGGCCATCGACGAAATCAGGGGCATCAAGGTTTCGTGGGCAGGGTTGCCCATCTCCGAGGTTGCTACTGGCGCCGACTTTGGCTGCCATGCCCAAGTGCGGGCCCACGGTGACCCCGTTCCAGCGGTGGCACACGTTGAATTGGTCGACGACGAATCGGGTGTTCAGCGGGCCGAGCTCGTTGTCACACTGACCGATCCGCTCCGCGGTGTGGCTCCGGGCCAGACCGTGGTCCTTTATCAGGGCAGCCGGGTCTTGGGCCAGGCGACCATCGACGCCGCCCGCTCTCTTCAGCGCGTAGCGCTTTAGGTTCCAGCGCTCTAGTAGTTATTGCCACCGGATTCCACCGACTCCATACTGGGCTAAGCAGCGCTTCCGCTGCGGTGTTTGGGGTCCGCATTCGGGATGGCGATGACTGTGGCATTTCCAAAGAAGAGTCCGGGAGACATCAAAGCCGGGCAGATGGTCTCCGTGACCGTTCTGGCCGAGGGGCCGATTGGCGCCTCGGGGGCGCCCCCGCTGACAGCCCAGGTTCGCATTCCGGTGGAACGCCTAAGGCGTGGTCCCACGGGTCACCGCTACGCCATCCACATCCGGAAGTGGCGCGGCACTACGGTGTCCCCGGTGACCCTGACCCAACAGGGAGATCCTTGGCAGCTGGTCTCGGAACCTCCGCCAACGGGCTTACGTGAACTTTTGGATGACACCCGTTTCCTGGCCCAGCACGTCTATGGCGTGGCGATGAGCACCTTGGACATTTTTGAAAGCACGCTCGGCAGGCGCATGCCATGGAATCCTGAGGGCCGGGTGGTTCTCAAGGCGCGGGACATGATCACCGCCACTGACACAGGCTATGAGCGCGGAACCAACGTCATTCGCTTCGGGTCCGTGGACCGAATGGGCTACAAAGTGCCGACTGCCCTCTATCGCGACATAGTTGCCCACGAAGTGACGCACGCGATTCTGGATGGTTTCCGGCCGGCCTGGGCCGACCAGATGGCCACCATGGAGCAACTGGCCATGCACGAAGCCTTGGCCGATATCGTAGCCATTCTTTCCGTCTTCTCATCCCGTGAAGTGGTCTACCGGCAACTCGAAGCGGCAGGCGGTGGTTTTGAGGCCGGGCAGGTTGTGGATGATGCCGTCCTGATGCGTTCCCTCTTCGACTTCGCACGCGACCTTTTTGCCCGCGGTCCCTTGCGTGAACCTTTCGTCGGCGCCGTGCCGGAAGACTGGCAGGCAATGCCGGAGCCCCATGCGCGCGGCGCCGTCGTGGTGGGTGCGGTGCTACGGTCCGTCCAACGACTGTGGTCGGAACGGAACGCCCGCTTCGGGGACAGTCAAAGCCTCCAACAGAAGGCCGAATCGGGTTCGATCGTGGCTATCAGGGTCTTGCGGATGGTGATTCGCGGACTCTCGTATATGCCTCCGGTTGACGTCTCGTGGCGGGATCTCCTGCGCGGCATCATTGCCGCTGACGTGGACATGGTTCCCGAAGACAACTACGGGTATCGCGAGGCACTCCAAACCGAGTTCTCCGCGATCGGTATCCGTCGAGTGTCAATGAACAACATCAGCGGCGTGGACAATTACCAGGGACTCCGTTATCCCATCAGGCTTTCTGCCCTCGGCTCCGACCCCCAGGAGGTGCAACGTTTCGTCTGGGAGAATCCCCGGCTCCTGGAGGCGGCGCGGCTTGAACGGCGGACGCCCCTGAGTTCCACGCGTGTACGCACCTCTGAGCGTGTCTCCCCGGACGGTTTCATCATTTCCGAGATAGGGGCCTCGTTCATCCAGACGGTCCGTATGAGCCGACGGGAGGCGTACGTCCGCCTTGGCCTGAGGACGCGGAGGGACTTCGTGGACATCCGTGGGGGAGGGCTGCTGCGCTTCGACGCCGGCGGCCGCCTTGTGTATGCCGCCCTGAAACCAGTCATGGACAGGGAGCGCCAAGGACAGCTATTTGGCTCCGACCAACGTCATGATGCCGAAGAAGCTGCCTCGTCCGGAGTCCGGGACAAGTTCCATGGCACGGGCGACTAGCTGATGAGGGGATGAAGCGGGCAGCGCGGGTCAGGCGCCCCAAGCAGCCTTGCCTGCCGCCGTCGAAGCTTCCAATTGGGCGACTTGGTCGAAGCCGCCGGACTTGAGTCCTTTGCTGACCTGCTTCAGGATCTCAGCCCGTCCCACCGTGCTGTCGCCCAGCAGGGACTTCACGAAGTTGTAGGTGAACGCACCGTTATACCGCCCATCGATCAAGGCATCTGCGGCTGTCTGGTCAGAACGGCAAGCGGCCATCAAGACCGGCGTCGAGAGTTTCGCGGTCCTGACCATGTCCCTCAGGCTGCGGGTGTCCTTGGATTCGTTGGCGATGACTGCGCGGGGCGTAGGGGCCGGCAGGAAGCGGGGGCGGCGACCGGGAATCAGGTCCAAAGACTTGAGCCCGGTCCCACTGTGGCAGGTGTCCAGCACAACATCCATGAGCACACCTTTGGGGAGCCGGGCGAACAGCACTGCCAGCTCGTCGTCCGAGATCACGGTGTCCGGATCCCAGGCATCACCGGAATTGTTGATGTCGTAGCATGCGAAGGCCTCATCCAGGCGGTCGCCCTCGTCTCCGTTGGTGTCCGGCACTTGCGTTCCATGGCTGGAGAAAGTGAAGACGATGTGGTTGGCTGTGCCCGCCACCGCCGTGTCCACCAACTTGTTGAGTTCGGCCATCACCGTTTTCTTCACTGCCTTGGCATCGCGCAGCACCGTGATGGCGGAACTTTCAAAGCCGTAGTGTTTCTCCAACATTTCGGCGAGGTCTTCGGCATCGTTGACGCAGCCGTTGAGCCAACTCGATTGCGGTAGGAACTTGAACTTGTTGATCCCTACACAGAGTGCTGCCTTGCTCATGTGCCTGTCCTTTGGGCTGTCGTTCAGTGAGTGGAGACCCTTCGACAACGATATTCCCGCACCCCTACCGGGACAATGGCCCTGGACAGGCGAATGAAGCTACTGGAAAGTAAATTTTGTGTCTCAAATCACTATTTCAAGGGTTCGTATCCTTCGAAGTCTGGTTGAATCGAGGCACTAAGAGTGTGCGCCGTCACAAATATCCCACGGCGGCGCGCCGAATCCATCGAACAGAAGGTTCACCAGATGGCACTGAACAAGAAGGCCCTGCACGGCGTTATCGCGCTGGCGGGCATCTCCGCGCTCGCTTTGACGGCATGCACGGGACCCTCCGGCGGCGGCTCATCATCTGCCCCGGCTGCCGCGGGCCCCATCGCCTACGGCACCACAGACAAGGTCACGTCCCTGGACCCGGCCGGATCTTACGACAACGGTTCATTCATGGTGATGAACCAGATCTACTCCTTCCTTTTGAACTCCAAGCCCGGCGGTGCGGAGCCAGTACCGGACCTCGCGGAATCGTCGTCGTTCACAGCACCCTCGGAATACACTGTCAAGCTCAAGTCCGGGCTGAAATGGGCCAACGGCCACACGTTGGATTCCAAGGACGTCAAGTTCTCGTTTGATCGGCAAGTGGCCATCAACGACCCCGCTGGTCCGGCATCGTTGCTGACCAACATCGAGAGCGTGAGCACCCCCGACGCCACCACTGTGGTCTTCAAGTTGAAGAACGCAAACGACCAAACGTTCAGCCAGATCCTCAGCAGCCCCGCCGCGCCAATCGTGGACGATGAAGTCTTCCCGGCCGACAAGGTCCTCTCGGACGACGAGATCATCAAGGCGAACGCGTTCTACGGCCAGTACACCATTGACAGCTACAAGAAGAACGAACTTGTCAGCTTCAAGGCCTTCGCCGACTATCAAGGCGTTCTTGGCAAGCCCGCGAACGAGGCAGCCACCATCAAGTACTACGCCAGCCCCACCAACCTGAAGCTGGAAATCCAGCAAGGAGCAATTGACGTTGCCTTCCGCAGCTTGAGCGCTACGGACATCGACGACCTCCGCAAGGACTCGAAGGTCAAGGTCCTTACCGGACCGGGTGGCGAAATCCGCTACATCACGTTCAACTTCGACACCATGCCGTACGGAACGAAGGCTGCAGGCGCAGACCCGGCCAAGGCACTCGCCGTTCGCCAGGCCGTGGCCAACCTCGTTGACCGCCAGGCCATTGCCGATCAGGTCTACAAGGGCACCTACCTGCCCCTGTACTCCAACGTTCCGAGCGGCTTCCTCGGCGCCAACGAGTCCTTCAAGGATGCTTACGGCGATGCGGGAAAGCCAAGCCTGGACAAGGCCAAGAAGGTCCTGGCCGACGCCGGCATTACGGAACCCGTCGCACTGAACCTGCAGTACAACCCGGACCACTACGGCGGATCCTCCGGAGACGAATACGCCATGGTCAAGGAGCAGCTGGAGAAGTCCGGCCTCTTCACGGTGAACCTGCAGTCCACCGAATGGGTCACGTACAGCAAGGCCAGCCGTGCCGACGAGTACCCGTTGTTCCAGTTTGGGTGGTTCCCCGACTTCAGCGATGCCGATAACTACCTCACTCCGTTCTTCCCCGAGGGCGGCTTCCTGAAGAACCACTACAACAACGCCACGGTGAACGAGCTCATCGGCAAGCAGCTCACTGAAGCAGACAAGACCAAGCGCGAAGCGGACATCAAGGAAGTCCAGAACGCGCTGGCCAAGGACATCTCCACCCTGCCCCTGCTCCAGGGTGCTCAGGTGGCGGTGGTCGGAAGTGGCGTGAACGGCGTCGACAAGACCCTGGATCCGTCCTTCAAGTTCCGTCTCGGAGTAATTTCCAAGTAGCCGCACCTTTGTGATGAGAAGGGAGGCGGGACACTGATCCGGTGTCCCGCCTCCTTTGCTGACCACCAACATGGCCGGCACGCATGAGACAACCCCGCGTAATCCACGGGCAGGAAATGCAGGTAGCAAATGACAACACTTATAGATGTACCCGAGGCTGAGCCCGGCATCGTAGCTCCCAAGAGCAAGTCCAAAGGCGGGGGAGGGCTGGGCAGATATATCGTGATCAGGTTCTTCCTGATCATTCCCACCGTCTTCATCCTGGTAACGCTGGTCTTCTTCCTGATGCGGGTCATCGGAGACCCCATCACCGCATCCCAAGGCGGACGCCTCCCCCCGGATGTCCTGGCCCAGCGCATCCACGACGCCGGGTATGACCGGCCGGTCCTGGTCCAGTACTTCGAGTACCTTGGCCAGCTCATCACCGGCAATTTCGGAACCACCATCACCGATCGGCGACCAGTGGTGGAGGTGCTGACCACCTTTGGTGCAGCCACGCTTGAGCTTTCCATCAACGCACTGATCGTGGCGCTGGCAGTCGGCATTCCGTTCGGGCTCATCGCAGCCCAGCACCGCGACAAGACTCCGGATGCTCTGCTGAGGTTCTTCGCGATCCTCTGCTACGCCACTCCGGTGTTCTTCTCCGGCCTGCTGCTCAAGCTGACCTTTTCCGTGTGGCTTGGATGGTTCCCGGTGGCGGGGCGCGCCTCCACCCGGACTGAACTGACCATGAGCGGCTTGGCGGCGCCATCCGGTATCTACTGGCTGGACGCACTACGGAGCGGAAACTTCACGGCATTGGGGGACATCGCTTCCCATGCCGTCCTTCCCGCCATAGCACTCGGCCTGCTGACTGCTGGCGTTTTCCTGCGGCTGGTGCGTACCAACGTCATCGGCACGTTGGGAAAGGACTACATCGAGGCCGGTCGCTCCAGGGGCGTCAGTGAGTTCCGGCTGGTGACCAAACACGCTTACAAGCCGGCTCTCATTCCCATCATCACCGTCATGGGGTTGCAGATTGCCCTCATGCTCGGCGGTGCCATCCTGACCGAAACCACCTTTGAATGGAAGGGACTGGGCTACCAGTTGGTGCAATACCTGAATGCCCGCGACTTTGTCGCCGTCCAGGGAATCGTGGTGCTCCTGGCCATCATCGTTGCAGTCACCAACTTCATCGTGGATATCATCGCCGCGCTCATCGACCCCCGAGTGAGGTACTGACCATGAGTACTCCTGCATTGACCGCACCCAAGCAGCCGTTGTTCTCCCGGCTTCCCGTGATTTCGCACCTTAAGAAGAGCGTGGGCCTCCAGCGCGGCATGCTCATCGTCGGCGTCGTCCTCAGCGGGCTTTTCATCCTGACCAGCATCTTCGCACCACTCCTGGCACCGTACGGCTACTCCCAGCTCAGCGATGAGTCGGGTTCGTTCCCCACCCAACAAGCCCCCAGCGGTGAACACCTGCTGGGAACAACAGTGGGTGGCTACGACGTTTTGTCGCGTGTCATTTGGGGCTCGCAGACCGCTGTGACGGTGATCATCGTGTCAGTGGCGATGTCCCTGTTCCTCGGTGTGGCCCTCGGCCTGCTGAGTGGCTATTTCGGCGGCTGGCTGGACAGGATCCTGGTGGTTGTCGCGGATGCCATCTACGCGTTCCCCACCCTCCTCCTGGCCATTGTCATCTCCATCGTGATCAGCCGTGGCCAGTCCAGCTTCTGGGGCGGCATCTTCTCCTGTGCGTTCTCCATAACCGTGGTTTTCGTCCCGCAGTACTTCCGGGTTATCCGCGCCGAGACCATCCGGCTGAAGGCTGAGCCGTTCGTCGAGTCGGCCAAGGTCCTGGGCGCGTCCAGCATGCGCATCATCGGACGCCACATTTTCAAGAATGCCACCCGGACCCTGCCGCTGATGTTCACCCTTAACGCCTCGGAAGCAATCCTGACGCTCGCCGGCCTGGGCTTCCTTGGCTTCGGCATCGAGCCCACTTCCGCTGCTGAATGGGGGTTCGACCTCAACAAGGCCTTGGCTGACACCTCATCCGGTATCTGGTGGACGGGAGTCTTCCCTGGTATTGCGATCGTGCTCACAGTCCTGGGCCTGACATTGGTGGGCGAAAGCATCAATGACCTCAACGACCCCCGGATCCGTGGACGCAAGCGCGCGGGCAGAACACCCGCGCCAGGGACTCCGGCAGCACCAACAACGCCGTCAACCCCGGCAGAGGCAGGTAAGCCATGACCACCAACCTTGGAAATGTGTCGGACCGGGCGGGCAGTGGCCAGCCGGTTCTCACCATCGACCGTCTCCAGGTCACCTTCGCCACCGATGGCGGCGATGTGCACGCCGTCAAGGACGTAAGCCTTGACGTGAAGGCTGGTGAAGTCGTTGCGATCGTGGGCGAGTCGGGATCCGGCAAGACCGTGACCGCCAAGACCATCCTTGGCCTGCTCCCGGAAACAGCCATTAGTTCGGGCGCGGTGGTGATCAACGGCAACAACGTGATCAGCGTCAGCAAATCCACGCTCCGCAAGATCCGCGGACGCGATGTGGCCATGGTGTTCCAGGAACCTTCCACGGCTTTGAATCCCGTCTTTACCGTTGGCTGGCAAATTGCCGAAGGCATCCGGGCGCACGCAACCGACGGCAAGCGCGTCTCCGCCAAGGAGGCAAAGCAACGGGCAACCGAGGCACTGCGCAAGGTGGGTATCCCCGACCCTGAAACCCGGGTCAACTACTACCCGCACCAGTTCTCCGGCGGCCAGAAACAGCGCGTGGTTATTGCGGCGGCGCTGGCCCTGAACCCGGGGCTGATCGTGGCCGATGAGCCGACCACCGCGTTAGATGTCACGGTTCAAGCAGAAATCCTGCAGCTCCTGCGTGATTTGAGGGACAACTACGGGACCTCGATTGTGCTCATCACCCACAACATGGGTGTGGTTGCCGATCTCGCGGACAGGGTAGTGGTCATGTACCAGGGCGACGTGGTGGAGGAAGCTCCTTCCCGGGTCCTCTTCGCTGATCCACAAGAGGACTACACCAAGAAGCTGCTGGCGGCCGTGCCGCATCTGGGACGCCATTCGGCTTCGGAAGGCGCCCGGGGGCGCCTCCACCAGGACGGCAAAATCCTGGTGGAAGCGAAGAACCTCACCATCGAATACCCGGGCAGGTTCGGCAGGCACGGGTTCAAAGCCGTGGACAACGTCAGCTTCACGGTCTCGGAGAACGAGGTCTTTGGCCTGGTGGGGGAGTCCGGCTCGGGCAAGTCGACCATCGGACGGGCCATTGCGGGGCTGAACCGGACAACCGGCGGCAGCCTGAAGGTGCTGGGCTACGAAATGCTGGATTTCAAGGAGCGTACTTTCCGTCCGCTCCGCAAGGAGATCGGCTTCGTCTTCCAGGATCCGGCGGCCTCGTTCAATCCGCACCTCACCATCGGTGAGTGCGTCGCTGAACCGCTCATGATCCACACCAAGCCGAGCGCGGCTGAGGCGAGGAAAAAGGTAGGTGAGCTGCTCGAGTCAGTCCAGCTGCCGGCGTCGTACGCGCAACGCTACCCGCACGAGCTGTCCGGCGGGCAGCGGCAGCGCGCCTCCTTGGCGAGGTCGCTGGCGCTGAACCCACGCCTCCTGATCGCCGACGAACCCACCTCCGCCTTGGACGTTTCCGTTCAGGCGAAGGTCCTGGACCTGTTCAAGGACATCCAGGAGCAGTTCGGTTTTGCGGCGCTGTTCATCAGCCACGACCTCGCTGTGGTGGACATGTTGTCCCACTGGGTGGGGGTTCTCTACAAGGGCCAACTGGTGGAGCAGGGGATCGGGAACCATGTGATGGGCTCGCCTCAGCACGACTACACCAAGCGGCTCATTGCGTCCCTGCCGGTACCGGACCCTGACGAACAGGCACGACGGCGGGAAGCCCACCGCGCGCTGCTGGGCGGCTAGACCCGGCCCTGGTAAATGAAAGGCACGCCCCATGGCGAGGGGCGTGCCTTTCCTGTGCTGGAGGTGCTCGGGCTATTCGGAAACGATACCGATGTTGAACATTTTTCCCTGCGGCTGCTGCATGAAGATCCGGAGCCATAGCGGCAGCCACATCTCCAATCCGCGGGCAGCGTCGAGGCCGCCAAGGTCCCTGATGTGCTCAGGTGCCCAGCCGAATTCCTGCAGCAACCCGGAGACAGTGGACTTGGCCCCTTGGTCATTGCCAGCCATGAAAATGTCATGGGGACCGGGGAGCCTGGCCGGCTCCACCATGACCGGCGCGCTGACCGTATTCAGAGATTTGACCACCCGAACGTCCGGATATGTCCGCTGGATGGTCTCAGCGATGCTGTCCGTATTGCATACGGCCAGTGATGGGGGAAAGCCACTCGAAGAGTCCAGGGCATTGGACACGTCCAGCAGGATCTTGCCCTTGAGGTTGGCTTCGCCTGCCTCGGCGAGGGCTGCCAGGCTCACAGTGCCCGGCGTGGCGTTCACAATCAGCTCGGATTGCCCTGCTGCATCGGCGAAGGAGCCGGCATGGGCCTGTGTGCCGGCCTGCCGGGCCCATTCCTCTCCCTTCGGATTGCCGGGTTCCCGGGATCCCATGGTTACTTCATGTCCCAAGGACACCAGCTTGCCCGCCAGGGCGTGCCCCACCATACCCGTGCCCAGAACCGCGATTTTCATGGAAGCTCCTTTGCCAAACCAGCAGTGATGCTGCCATTGTGCTCCGATCCCGGTCGCGGGGAAACCGACTTTGCCGCATTGGCCTGTTGGGTCCGACGTGCGAAGGTAACACCCGCGGCGGTGCCGCCCGGCACCATAGACTGGGATGCATGACCGAGCACAACAACGCCCTTTCCGATGATGCCGATTCCTTCAATCCGGCAGCGAGTTCCTTGGCCGGCCAGGTGGACCGTGCCGTCATGGATGAGCTGCTGTCCATTCGGTCAAGCATCGACAACATCGACGCAACACTCGTATTCCTGCTCGCGGAGCGTTTCAAAGCAACCCAAAAGGTAGGGGTGCTCAAGGCCACTCATAAGCTTCCTGCCGGAGACCCGGGCCGCGAGTCTGCCCAGATTGCCCGCCTGCGCCGGCTTGCCGAGGATGCACACCTTGATCCCGCCTTCGCGGAGAAATTCCTGAACTTCATCATCAGCGAAGTGATCCGCCACCACGAAGCCATAGCAGAGGATCACCAGATTTCACGCCTGCAGGCATAGTTGATGTCGTCCGAGAATGACCAGCGCGCCAGCGCCACTGCACTGGGCCCTTGGCCAGGCAGCGATCCTGCGGAGGCAATCCGGATAATCCGGGGCGAATTGGGGGATCCCCACCTTCCGTTCCTGCCCGAGCTGCCGGACCGCGGAGTGGGCTCGGATCCGGTTGGGCGGACCGGCTCCCTGCTTGTTGACCTGGCCCTTGACGTCCAACCGCACGGGTGGCGCCTGGTTGACAGGCCAGGAAAGGACGCCCGGCGCGCACGCTCGGCTTTGTCGACGGACATCAATATCCTTGCCGACGTTGCGGGCGCCGAAGACGTTTCTGCGGCGGAACTCAAGATCCAGTTGTTGGGTCCCCTGAGCCTCGCGGCGAACCTCCACCTGCACAACGGCGAACGGGCGCTACTGGACTACGGAGCCCGCCGGGACATCGCGGAGTCCCTGGCCGCTGGCGTCGCCGATCATGTCCGTCGGATCTCGGCGGCAGTTCCAGGCGCCGGCATCGTGGTCCAGGTGGACGAACCGGATATCGCCTCGGTTATGGCTGGGACGATCCCGACGGCGAGTGGCTACCGCACGCTCCGGTCCGTGGCCGGCGAAGAAGTCACGGCGGGATGGCGTCTGGTGATCGAGGCACTCAAGGCTGCAGGCGTCGTCGAGACTGTGGTCTCCGTTCCAGAGATAGAGGCGCCGATCGAACGGATTCTTGCTGCAGGAGCCGACGGCGTCGCCGTTCCCCTGAGGGCACTGACCACCCGCCAGTGGGAACAGCTCGCGGGCGCTGTGGAGAGCGGCAAACGCGTGTGGGCCGGGGCGCTGCACATCAGCGACCCGCAAGGGCGGCTGCCCCGGACTTCAGACGTTGTTGAGAGTATCTGGAAGCCGTGGCGTCAGCTTGGCCTGCCGGCCTCGGGCCTGGCCGGAATCCGCGTCACACCCTCCTCGGGCCTCGCGGACTTCAAGCCTTCAGCGGCCATGGATGTGCTGAAGAAACTGACCCAGACAGCCGATGGGCTGGACCAGTTGGCACAAGGGTGAAGTTGGCACAGGGGTGACGGTGACGCAGGGCCGTAGGCGGCCGCGCTAGATCCTCTTTTCCCAACGGTCTGGTTCTGCGTAGCGCGGCAGGGCTGTGCCCGGTGCTGCTCCGGGCAGGTACGGCGCCAACCGGTAGTCGAAGCGTCCGGCATACACGAGGACCAATCCGATCTGTGGCTGGATCACCTTGACCTGGATCCGGTGTTTGCCCTCGGCACTGTCCCACCACTGCTCCGCATAGGCGCGCGCGTCCAGCGCTGCCGGCAAAGGAAGTCGAAGGGGGCCCAGGAACAGCCTGCTCGCCTTGGAAACACCACGGAGCCTGCCCTCGGTGGTGACACTGACATCCAGATCCGTCACCAGCCGCCGATACCGTCCCACGTGGTCCACCAGATGGGCCCGCTCCGGTCCGCTCTGCCGGCCGTGGTCCGGCATGACCGCGCTCGTTGTATCGTGGAACAGCCTTGTCCCGGAGGGAAAATAGATCTCACGCCGGGCAGTCAGGGCAGGGCGTCCAAAAGGATCAATGTGTGCGTGGTTCTCGATGCGGAACCGGATGCCCTCGCCGTACTCCGGGAAGAATGCTTGCTCGCTCCCCGTGAGGGCGAGCAGGGGACGCAGCCACTTCTGCCGGCAACCCACCACGTCAAAGGTGCCTTCCCCTATTCCGTAGGAACCGGAACCGGCGGCCAGCGAGAAGTAGTCCTGGAGCTCCGGGGTCAGCTTGGTGAAGTCATCGCCAAGTGCGAGCTGGTAGATCGGGGCGTTCATGGCAGTCCTTTCCGGACAATGGGAACTAGAGCCTTCCGGCGGCTTTGAGCCGGATATACGTGTCGGCGAGCAGGGGTGGAACCTCCAGCGGCTCTGCATCGACCACCTCGGCCCCCAGTTGCCGGAGCTGGGCTGTCACTGCTGCCCTTTCCAACAAAGCCCGTTCGGCGGCGGCGGCACGAAACACTTGGCTTGCTGTGGTCCGTTCTTCCTTCATGGCCGCCAGCAGGGGGTCCCGTACCGAAGCAACCACCACCACGTGTTGGCGGGACAATTGCGCCACAGTGGGGAGGAGCCCTTCTTCGGGGGCGCCGCCGTCGAGCGCCGTCAACAGCACCACCAGCGAGCGGTGCGCCGAGACCGCCCGCACTTGCGCCGGGATTTGCTGCCAGTCCAGTTCGATCAGTTCCGCTCCCAAAGGAGCCATGGCCTGGACAAGTTGGCCCAGGAGGTTGCCTTTGGACGCCGATTCGACCCGGGCCCGGAGCCGGCGGTCGTAAGCAAGGAAGTCAACCCGGTCCCCACCGCGTTCGGCAAGTACCGAGAGCAGCAAGGCCGCTTCGATTCCCGTATCGAGGCGGGGCTCGTCCACGATCCTGGCGGCGGCTGTTCTAGAGGTATCCAGGACAATGACCACCCGTCGGTCGCGTTCCGGGCGCCACGTCCGGACAACCACTGATGTCCGGCGTGCTGTGGCGCGCCAATCGATGGACCGGACGTCATCACCGCGGACATAATCGCGGAGGGAATCGAATTCTGTTCCGGCCCCGCGAATCTGCACGGCTGCCCTGCCATCCAGCTCCCGGAGCTTGCGGAGCTTGGAGGGCAGATGGCGCTTCGAGTGGAAAGGCGGCAGGACCCTCAGCTGACCGGGAAGGATGCGCGTCCGTTGCCTGGCCGCCATGCCGAGTGGTCCGAAGGAACGAATGGTGACGTGGGGGCTTTCCAGGTCACCGCGGCGGCTGGGAACCAGCTCCACTCTCATGCGACGCCGCTCGCCCGGGGGGACCACCAACGGTTGGACAGGATGCACGGCACCGGCAGAGGGCTGCCACGCGTCCCTTACCTCGGCCCGCAATTTCCGACGGGTGGGGTTGGTGAGCGTCACAACAGAGTCCGCCCTGCCCTGCAGGGTCACGTTTCCGGGCTGTTGGCGGTCCAGTCCGAGCTTTGCAGGCGACGCCGCCAGGAGCACGTCAAGTACCAGCACCATCAGTAACCCGACGCCAGTGAACAGAACCGTGCTTCCTGCGGGAAACAACACCAACGGCACTAATCCGGCCAGGGCAAGCAGCACGAAACGACCCGTGATGGCCATTCAGGCCGCCCCGGGCAGGATCCGGCCGGAGCTCACCTCGGCACCGGAACCGAAGCGAGGATGCTGCCCAGGACATCGTCCACCTGGATTCCATCCATCTGTGCTTCCGGACGGAGGGCAACCCGGTGCCGAAGGCACGGCAACGACAACGCCTTGACGTCGTCCGGAGTGACGAAGGACCTCCCGGACAGCCACGCCCATGCTTTGGAGGTATTGAGCAGTGCCGTCGCACCACGGGGCGAGACTCCCAGCTGGAAGGAAGGCGCGGACCTCGTGGCGCGTACAACGTCAACGATGTAACCGAGGATCTCGGGAGCGACAACTACATGCGCTACTGCTGCCTGGGCAGCGGAAAGCTCGACGGCGCCCGCCACCGCCCGCACACCTGCAGCGGCGAGGTTTCGCGGATCGAAACCGGCGGCATGGCGCCGGATCACCTCGATCTCCTCGGCCCTTCCAGGCAGCGGCATGGTGAGCTTGAGGAGGAACCGGTCCAGCTGGGCTTCAGGCAAGGGATAAGTACCTTCGTACTCCACCGGGTTTTGGGTGGCGGCCACGATGAACGGATTCGGAAGCCGGCGCGAAACTCCATCCACGGATACTTGACGCTCTTCCATGGCCTCCAAGAGGGACGCCTGGGTCTTCGGCGGCGTACGGTTGATCTCGTCCGCGAGCATGATGTTGGTGAAGACGGGACCTTCGCGGAACGTGAATTCGGAAGAATGGGAGTCGTAGACGAGGGAGCCCGTAACGTCGCCGGGCATGAGGTCCGGGGTGAACTGAACACGCTTGGTGTCCAGGCTCAACGCGGTGGACAAGGCCCTCACCAGCAGGGTTTTTGCTACGCCGGGGACGCCCTCCAGGAGCACGTGGCCGCCACAAAGCAGCGCAATAAGCATGCCAGTGACCGTAGGGTCCTGCCCGACAACCGCCTTCGCCACTTCGGCCCGGACATTCAGCAGGGATTGGCGGGCAGGGTCATCAGTTGTCCGCGGCTCCCCAGCTGCAGTGCGGTGACTACTTCCCAGGGCGTCATTGCCTGGCGCCACGCTCTGCTGCGGGAGGCCCTGCTGCTGCGGGGCACCGCCCGTGTATTGGCTGTTGCTGTCCGTGTAGCTGTTCGGCTGGCTGCTCATCGGGCGGTCGCCTCCTGTTCGATTCGTTCGATCTGTTGTGCCCACTGCACCAGTTGTCCTTCGTTTTCCGGTAAAAAGTCGATCAGGACGGACCGTATGTCCGCTGCAGGCCGCTCCAGGTGTTGGGCACAGGCGTCCACAATGGCGTCCTTGGTTGCGTCTGCGCCGAGGCTGAAGTGCTTGGCCAAGCGGGTCAATGCCCCTGCCCGTAGATTGCCCGCGGCAAGCCCCACAGCCCGCGAGTCCTGGTAAAGGCGTGCCCTGCCTTCTGCAGTTTCCGCGGCCTTGACCACCACGGGAAGTGGCTCGAACACCAGCGGGCCCAGGCGTCGGCCACGCCAAGCGATGGCCAGGACCACCACGAGTCCCAGCCAAGGTCCGGCGAAAGCCAGCCAACGCGGCGCCAACTCGTTCAGCGTGGGGGCCGATCCAGCCGCCGAGAGGTCCTCGATTCCCGGTAGGTACCAGACGAGGTTGGCGTTGGCGCCAAGGGTACGGAGCGCAACGGCGGCGTTGCCTTCCAATGCGAGGTGTTGATTGTCAACCAGATCCGTGCTGCCAAGGACTATTACCCGGCTGTCCGCCGACGCGGCATAGAGGCCTGACTGATTGCCCGGCAAGGCATAGCAGACTACCGGCCCCGAATAGATGGAGCCTTGTGCCGAGATCCTGCCTGCCGCCCTGGCGTCGTCCTGATCACATCCGGGATCGATGACCTTTGTTGCTTCAGGAACCACGCCACCGGGACGGAAGCCTTGATTTACCGCCGTTATTGTTTTGAGCCGTGGCTTGACCAGGACTACCCGATCAGCCCCGGCCATGAGGTCTGCCAGTTGGGTTTGATCAAGGAACCCCCGCGGATCATGGACGAGGACAGTGGCGCCGTTTTGGTTGGTCAAGGCCGCCATGGTGTCTTCAAAGGTGTTTGTCGGCGTGACGGATACGCCTTGGCGCCCCAGTATTTCGGCCACGGCCATGGCACCATCGGGCGCTGGATTGTGTGCGGACAGCGGCCGTGGATCCTTCGAGGCGGACACGCTGGAGATGGCAAGAAAAGCAACAAGGCCAGCCAGCAATCCGCCGATCCCAATCCACGCCAAGTGCTTCCGGAACCAGGTTGCGAACCCCTGGCCCGGGGGAAGTCCGACGTCGGCCGCATGGCCCCGGGCCCGGGCTTCATCCCTCACGTGCGTGGTCATCGGGGCACCGCAAATCCGGCGTGCGCCTGCCCTGCGAAGTCGGGCTTCACCCCAAGAAGGTCACCATCCAGCTGGCGGACGGCCTCGTAGCCGGATGCAGTGGCGCCCTGTTCGCCGTAGCGCACAGCGTCGAAGAGGCGGGCGGCCGCGTCAAGCCGGGCCTGTGCGAAACCGAAGACCTGCCCTAGTTGCCTTGCCGCTTCATCGGCCGTTCTTCCGGCTCGGACTTCAATGACGTCACGCTCTTCAGCTGAGCGGACAAGCGCACGGAATTGGTCGACGACGGCGGCCGGCCAGTCGCCGTCGTCGGCCGCGGTTGCCGCGCGTTTCCTGTACCCCTCTGAATCCATGGTGTTGTCGTCCCCATAGATGTCAGCGTGGGCGGCCTTTCGCCGGGCGTTCAGACGGGGGCGGACCACAATGACGGCAACGATGATGAGCGCAACGGCCAACGCGACTATCAAGGGAGCAGCAAAGTCCGGTCCGGAGCCTGTTCCGTCCCCCTCCAAGGACGTCAGCCAGTCCAGGAAATCACGCCACAGTTGGTCCAACCAGCTGGGTTGGGCGTCAGGGTACTGGGGTTTGGACAGTTCTTCGGCGGCCCAACGACGCGCCTCGTCGCGGTCGGGCGTCACGGGTGGTTCCATGGCTGCCAGGGCGACGGGCGCATCCCACGGCGGAACCCTCATGCCGGTGGACGCGGCCCGGGAGGAACGGACGGAAACTGCCCGCCGTTCGGGGGCTGGAATGTGCTTGCGGGCCGACTCGAAGGACCGCCCGGTATGCCTTCCGGATCGTCGCCGGTTTCCATCAGCCGCATTAGCTCAACGTCCAAACCATCCCGACGCATGCGGAGGTCCATATAGATCAAGGCGAAGACGGAGGCCTGGAAGGCGAAAGTGACGGACCCGACCAGCGCGCCGATTGCCGAGGAAATCACTGTGGTGACCACCAGCGTGGAAGCAACGGTTTCGGCATCGGGGTGGGGGGCAACCACACCACCAATGGCTGCCGCCGCCAAGGAAGCAGGGATCTGCACTATCTGGGCGATGATGCCCACCATGATGGCGACAACAAGAGTGATCCCGAAGATGCGCCACCAGTTGTTCCTTGTCAGTTGCCAGGACCTGAGGAGTCCGTCGTAGACGCCGGTCCGCTCAACCACAATGGCGGCAGGGGCCAGCATCAGCTTCAGTCCGACCCAGACAAAGGCCACTATCGAACCGAGGCCCAATGGCAGGACAACGAGCAAGGCGCCGGGTCCCATGGCCGTGAACAACAGGACCGAAACGCCCACAATGGCCGCGACTGCGAGTATCCCGCCGAAAGTCAGTAAGGCCGCAACGCCCAGCAGCGGCCAGATCCGTCGGCCAGCGAGCTTCCACATCTGTTTGAAGCCGGTCCGTCGGTTGAGGACCGAGCGGGCTACCGGCACGACCAGAACGCCCTGAAGGACCGAGCCCAGAAAACCGATCAGCACCGAGACGCCCAGGGTGCTTGCCATGATGGCGAGGAAGGGGCCCATGGCGTCGTTGAATTCCGCTTCGGAGGTCACGGATTCAAAAGACATCGACAGTTGGAACATCCCCACCGTGACGATGCCGACGAACACCGCCCCAAGGGCTTGCACAATCAGGGCCGAACCGAACATCGATGCCGCGTTGCGGCGAATCGTCTGGAAGGACCCGTCCAGAATCTCTCCGAACTGGAGCGGACGCAGGGGGATAACGCCAGGTTTGGGAGGAGCAACATAGAAGGGTTGTCCATAAGATGGGCCCGGCGGCCATCCAGGGGTGGGTTGGGCTTGGTGACCACCGCTTTGCGGTGCCGCCCAGGCCGGGGGACCACCCCACTGTGGCTGACCGCCCCATTGTGGCTGACCGCCCCATTGTGGCTGGTTGCCCCACTGTGGCTGGTTGCCCCACTGTGGCTGGTTGCCCGGCGCGGGCTGACTGCCCGGCGATGGATTTTGGCCGTGCTCTGGCTGTGACACGATATCCTCCCCATAAGACCCGGCCCGTCGACATCCGACGTCCCCCATACGGACCTTGGCACCCAGCCTATAGTCCCGTCGTCGTCCCTCATAGCCCGCCGCCCGGCCAGCCGGCAAAGGCGGAGTGGCGCTGTTGTGCAGTACGGTGGAACTGCCCATGGGGCGCCATGCCGTGCGCCGTGCCCAACGGGACAAAGACTTGGTGATAAGGGAATATATAACTATGAAGGCACGCATTCTGGTAGTTGACGACGACGAAGCGCTCGCAGAGATGATTGGCATCGTCTTGCGCAATGATGGCTTCGAGCCGGTGTTCTGCGCAGATGGCGGCCAGGCATTGGAGGTCTTCCGCTCTTCCAAGCCGGACCTGGTGCTGTTGGATCTTATGTTGCCGGGCTCTGACGGCATTGAAGTGTGCCGGCAGATCCGTGGTGAGTCGGACGTCCCCATTGTCATGCTCACTGCAAAGTCTGATACGTCCGATGTCGTCCGGGGTCTTGAATCGGGTGCCGACGATTACGTGCCCAAGCCTTTCAAGCCGGCTGAACTCGTGGCGCGGGTTCGTGCGCGGCTCCGGCCGGGCGACCAAAAGGCCCCCGAAACGCTGCGTATCGCGGACGTGACCATCGACGTCGCGGGCCACTTGGTCACGCGCGGCGGTGAGCGGATTTCGCTGACCCCCCTGGAGTTCGATCTTCTGGTGGCGCTGGCACGCAAGCCTTGGCAGGTCTTTACCCGCGAGCTGCTCCTTGAACAGGTTTGGGGCTACCGCCATGCCGCGGATACGCGTCTGGTCAATGTGCACGTCCAGCGCCTGCGGTCCAAGATTGAGCGTGATCCGGAGGCGCCCGAGGTCGTTTTGACGGTGCGTGGTGTCGGATATAAAGCAGGTTCCTGAGTCCCCGGTCGGCAAGGCCGGCACGACAGACGAGGACCTTGAACCAAGGGGTCCGGAAGCGGCCGGTGTCCAGCCTTTGACGCCGGCACCATCCACCGACCCCGAACAGTCCCCGGAGGGGTCGGGACCGAAGACCCGGAACCTGTCGTGGCTGCTGTCGCGCGGACGAATCTGGACCCGACGCGGACTCATCCTGATTCTTCGGGTTTCGCGGCTGGTGTCCTTCGGCGTGCGCCAGATCAGGCCGGGACTTCGATACCTCTGGCGTTCCTTGCTTCGGCGTTGGCGGCGATCGCTGGAATTTCGAACAGTCCTCACCACGTTGCTGCTCGCTGTCACGTCCTTTGCGATTGTCGGCGCGTACTTGTCCAACCAAATCGCGAACAACCTCTTCCAGGAACGCCTGGCCCAGGCCGAGTCCGAGTCGCGCTACAACGTCAAGCAGGTCCAGGACACGTTCGACGGCGCGCAGGTCACCGACCAGTCCAGTGTCATCACGTTGGTTTACGACACACTGACTGCCGTGGAGGGCCGGGGTTCAGTGATCCAGCGCAGATACGTCTTTGAAGCGAAACCGGAGCAAACAAAGCCGCGAAACCGCTGGGTCGAGTCACGCGCGTCCGATCAACTGACGGTGAGGGTCATACCGCCGGAGTTGCGCAAGGCTGTCCAGGAAGGCGGAAAGCAGCAGTTCTGGGCTTCCACCCAATTCCCTGTAGGCAATGAGGACCGCCCCGGCATTGCCGTCGGCAACTTGGTGACGTTCAATGGCACGTCCTACGAGCTCTACCTGATTTACGACCTCAACACGGCCCAACAAACACTGGACGAAATCCAGAACGTCCTCTGGGCAGGCGGCGCAGCCCTTGTCCTCATGATCGGGGCCATCGCGTGGTACGTGACGCGCAATGTGGTCAGTCCTGTCAGTCATGCCGCCGTAGTCTCGGAAAAGCTCGCGGCAGGCCAGCTCCAGGAACGCATGGTGGTCAAAGGGGAAGACGAGGTCGCCAGGCTCGGTGCCTCCTTCAACCATATGGCTGCCAGCCTGCAGGAACAGATCACCCAGTTGGCAACTTTGTCGCAAATGCAGCAGCGCTTTGTCTCTGATGTGTCCCACGAACTGCGTACCCCGCTTACCACCGTCCGCATGGCGGCCGAGGTCCTCTTCGAAGCCCGTGAGGACTTCGACCCCATGAACAAAAGATCAGCCGAGCTGCTCTACCACCAGGTGGAACGCTTCCAGTCGTTGCTTTCGGACCTGTTGGAGATTTCGCGCTTCGACGCCGGCGCTGCCGTCCTGGACGCAGAACCCCAGGACATCTTCCAAGTGATCTCCCACGTCACTGAGGGTGCGGCACCCGTGGCGGTGGAATATGGGTCCGATGTCAGGCTCAATGCCAGGCAAAAGAGCATTGTGGTGGAAATGGACTCCAGGAGAATCGACCGGATTCTCCGCAACTTGCTGCTCAACGCCCTGGAACATGGCGAGGGCAAGCCAATCCACATATCAGTTGCCGCCAACCACGATGCCGTAGCTGTGTCAGTGCGGGACCATGGCATTGGGATGAGTCAAGCAGAAGCTGCACGGGTCTTCGACCGTTTCTGGCGGGCGGACCCCGCGCGGGCGCGAACCACGGGGGGCAGCGGCCTGGGACTCTCCATCGCGGCTGAGGATACCAAGTTGCACAATGGCTGGCTTCAGGCCTGGGGCCGCAAGGGGGCCGGCTCCAATTTCCGGCTGACATTGCCACTCAGGCAAGGAGGCACCATCGTGAAATCGCCGCTGCAGCTTGAACCCACAGATATTAAGTTTCCCGGGGCCGGGACCGAGCGCCAAATGCTCATACTTGGGACAGAATTAGGAAGTCCTCCGCAAAAGTCCGAGGCTGGAACCGGCCGGCCCATGGTGGCCGACGATGGCGCCGAGGAGGGAGCATGATGCATCTCCGGAACTCCAAGGCGGTTGTGGCCGTCCTGGCGGTGCTGATGGTGTTGCTCGCCTCCTGTGCGCAGATTCCCCGTTCCGGTCCAGTTGGCAAGAGCAAGGACGAGGGTGCAGGCAATCCCAATGCGCCCGTGTTCTTTCCTGCGGCCCCACGCGCCGGTTCAAGTCCCGAGACTGTCATTGAGGACTTTTACATGGCCGGCAGCGGCTACGAGGACGACTATCCTGTGGCGCGCCAGTATCTGACCCAAGCGCAGTCGGTTACATGGAAGCCTGACAAGCGCGCCATAGTTTTCCGTGAGGCGCAGGTGGTCAAGTCCGCCGCTGAGAATGAGTACCTTTACGAACTCGACCTCGCCTATTCGGTGGATGCTGACGGCGTTGCTACCCAATTTCCGCCGGGGACCAAGGAGACCATCCCGCTGACACTTGAACAGGTGGAAGGGGAGTGGCGGATTTCCAAGGTGCCGGATGGCACGGCTATCCCGGAGGAAACATTCAAGGTCATTTATGGGGCAAATCCCATCTACTTCTATGACCCCACGTTTACCTACGCTGTTCCTGACTACAGGTGGTTCATCAAGAAGAACACCGTCAAATCCATGACAAGCGCACTCCTGGCAGGTCCGGCTCCCTACCTTCGAGGTGCAGTTGTCAGTGCGTTCCCCTCCGGGATGAAGCTTGCACGGGAATCCGTGCCGGTCGTATCAGGCTCTGCGCAGGTGGACCTGTCTGCCAAGGAACTGTTCGAGGCCTCTGCGGAAGACCGCCAGAGGATGCAAAACCAGTTGGCTTTGACCTTCCGGGACCAGCCCGACGTCATCAACGTCCAGTTGCGTGCGGACCAGGACCTTGTGCGGGTTGAAGACAACGGCACTGTACTGCCCCCAGTACTGGACAAGAGTGTTCCCGCCCGCCAAATCGCGGTGAACAACGGTGACCTGGTGCGCTATGAGAACAACCGGATCACTCCGCTGCCGGACATACAATCGGTAGCTGGATTGGGGCCCCACTCGCCGGCGGAGTCTCCGGTGTCCCAAACGGCCGCATTCCTTAACGGTGATAAGACAACTCTGTACGCGATCGAACCCGGGCAACCCGCACGTCAATTGACCACCCGGAGCACCCTGACCGGCCCCTCTTTCAGTCCGCACGACTGGGTATGGACGGCAGGACCGGGTGCCAACGGGGCCGCCGAGGTCGTGGCATTCAAGCCCACCGGTGTTGCACCCGGCATGGCCATACCCAATGTCACCTTGACTCCCTCCTGGTTGTCCGGAAGGACCGTCAAGGACTTCAGGGTCTCCAGGGAAGGGACCAGGGCACTGGTCATTTCCGAGGCGAATGGAAAGTCCACGGTGCAGATCACCGGAATCGTCCGGAATCCCGACGGCGTTCCCAAGGACCTCACCACTCCTGTCACCCTGCTGAGCACTGCCACGGCTGACCAAGGTGTCTGGGTCAACGGCTCGACGGTGGCAGTGATGTCCAGTTCGGCCACCGCAACCGTGGTTCCCGAGCTCTTGTCTTTGGCAACGGGCGAGCCTCAACAGCTGGCACCTTGGGACGGGCTGACCAGCCTCAGCGCCGGAAACGGCTCCGAGCAGATTTATGGCCAATCGGAGGCGGGCGTTTTCCAACGTGTCGGAAATGGCTGGGAGCTCCAGCTGAAGGGGCCTACGGAGCCAGCCTTCCCGGGCTGACCTGCCACCAGAAGTGCCGGGTCGATTGTCCACATAGGGCTCACAGCGACTTCCGGCCGAGCCGGTAACTGGGCAGGCTTGCAGGATGACTTCCCCAGGCATCAGGAACGGGCACCGTGGTTGGCGGGTCGTGAGCGGGGACCCCGACCTCCACGCCTCAGATCCTGTCAGGGCGCACCGACGTGGTGGGGAACAGCGTCGCTTTGACCGGCTGATATCCGCACTGCGGGGAGCCATGGCTGACCTGATGGCTCTGTTGGTTCCGGTTGAATGCGTTTGCTGCGGAGTGGAGGACACCGTTTTGTGCGGCGGCTGCGCGAAGCGTGTCCGTCAACTGTGCAGGCAGCCTTACCGTGCGGAGCAGGAATCGCCCGCATTGGTTGACGTCGATGGCACGGCAAAACTCGAAGTGGTCGCAGCGGGCCCGTACCGGGATGAACTGGCACGATGCCTGCTGTCATTCAAGCACTTTGGCCAGTGGCGTCTGGCAGGTGTTTTGGCTCCTTGCCTCGGCAAGGCGGTGGAGACCGCCATTGGAGGACAGCCAGGCTATTGCCTCGTCCCTGTTCCCACGAGCGGCCGGGCATACCGCAAACGCGGATTCAGCCCCCTGCACCTCCTGCTTCGATGTCTGCGGATGCGCCGCGTCCTGCCGCAATGCCCCATCATTGACGCACTTGAGAAGAGGCCGGCAATACCGGTCCACGCAGTCAGCAGAGATTCCTTGCGGGGGCTCACTGCCCGGATGTTCCAGATCGTTTCGGATAAGGACGGGACAGGCCGCGAAGCCGGCCAAAAGGGCTTGGGGAGGGGTGCGCGGGCCAGCAAGGTCCGGGGGTCCATGAGGGTACGCAGACGGCGTTTGGACACGATCAGAGGCATGAGGTGCATTCTTGTGGACGATGTCCTCACCACCGGGGCCACTCTCGCTGAGGCAGCGCGGGCCGTCAGGGCTGCTGGCGGAGTGGTGTGCGGCGCCGTCGTGCTCGCGGCCACGAGGCCACCAGCCTACGCTTCAAACAGCACCGCAGACTATCCGCGTGAAGCCCTTAAGACTCAATCAAAAAATAAGTGGCTAAAGGATGAATAACGCGTGGCGATGAACTAACGTCGGTTGTGGGTACCAAGAACAGATGTACCTGTCGATAGCGGCTCGGAAAGGGGCTCGACTGTCCGTCAGACTAGCCCCCAACAGCGTCGTTGTCGTGTCACCTGAGTTATTTGGAGGGCACCATGGAGTTCATGATCAGCGGACGAAATCTCACAGTTTCTGACCGCTTTCGCGAATACGCCGGCGAGAAAATCTCAAAGATTGAATCGCTGGGGGATAAGGTCCAGCGAGTCGACGCCAAGGTTTCCAAGGAAACCAATCCCCGGCAGACGCCGGGCCAGCTCACCGTCGAAGTGACAGTCCTGGGCCGCGGCCCCGTCATCCGTGCCGAGGCCACAGCCGCTGACAAATTCGCTGCTTTCGATCTCGCGTACAACAAGCTTCTTGAGAGGCTTCGCCGTGCGAAGGACCGGAAAAAGGTGCACCACGGCCGCCACACGCCTAAGGCAGTGCGGGAAGCCACAGCAACACTTGAGCCCGCCAGTGCGAGCGAACCGCTCTACGTTGAAGCCAGCAATCACCAAGAGTCTGTGCCGCAGGCAGAAGAGCGTTCGCCCTACGACATCGAGAACGACATTCCGGCTGGCGATTCACCCGTCCTGATCCGCCGGAAGGTGTTCCCCGCCGCGTCACTGACCCTGGATGATGCAGTGGACAGCATGGAACTCGTTGGGCACAACTTCTACCTTTTCCTGGACAAGGAAACCAATGCGCCGTCTGTCGTGTACCGGCGCAGTGGTTGGACGTACGGTGTGATTACCCTTGACTCCACGTGCGAGCCTGGCGAGGAGGCCGTGGAAGAGAAGATTCACGCCTACCGCTCTGACGACCAGGCTTCGACAGCCAAGTAAGGCAATATTTCCTGAATGAAGGGACTTCCATGACCGCTTCGCTGAGCCTGTCACAGGCACGGCGGATCGCATTGGCAGCTCAAGGATTGGCAAAGGTCCGGCCCACCGGCCCCGTGACTGCACGGGTGGTGGGCCGGACCTTTGCCCAACTCCAGCTTGTCCAGATCGATTCCGTAAACGTCGTGGCCCGAAGCCACTACCTTCCGTTCTTTTCCCGGCTGGGCAACTACGACCCACTCATCCTCCAAACCATGGCTGGCCGGAAGCCACGCAGGATGATGGAGTACTGGGCACACGAGGCCAGCTTTATCCGCCCGGAGCACTTTCAGGACCTGTTGGTGTGGCAAAAGCGGGCGTGGGTGGGAGCCCACCACCTGGATCCCGGTGTCCGTCAGGAGATGGAGGATCGCATCCTCGCAGCCCTCACGGCAGGACGTCCCATGACCGCGTCCGAACTCACCGCAGAACTCGGACATGCCCAGGCAGCCGAACGTGACAACTGGGGGTGGAATTGGAACATCGTCAAGCGGGTCCTGGAACATCTGTTTGAAGAGGGAAGAGTGTCGGCTGCTTCCCGGACCCCTCAATTCGAGCGAAAGTACACCCTGACATCAAGGGTCGTACCAAACTTGGCCTTGTCCGGAGGCGACCCTGAGGAGTCACTTGACCGGTTGATGGATGCAGCCGCCCAAGCCCACGGCATTGGTACTGTGCGCTGCTTTTCCGACTACTTCCGGACGCCCCTCAAGGCGGGAGCTGATTCGGTTCAGCGGCTGGTCAGGGCTGGTCGCCTTCAACGAGTGTCAGTCAGTGGTTGGGACAGGGAAATCTATCAGCATGTCAGCGCCGGAACACCACGCATAGCCAAAGGGCGGGCGCTGCTGAGTCCATTCGATTCCCTGGTTTTTGAGCGCCGGCGGCTTGAAGAACTGTTTGGCTTCCATTACAGGATTGAGATCTACACCCCTGCCGCCAAGCGCCGATTCGGCTACTACGTCTTGCCGTTCCTGCTTCGCGACGGGATCGTCGCGCGCGTGGACCTGAAAGCGGATCGGGCGTCCGGCCAGCTCTTGGTACGCTCGGCATTCGGTGAGGTTGGTGCACCGGCGGATACCGCCGTCGAACTTGCTGCCGAACTTGACCTCATGGCCTCCTGGCTTGGGTTGCAGGAAGTGGTGGTGTGGCCCGTTGGAGATCTCGCCGGCGTGCTCGCCGAGGCCGTGGCACGCCGCCGTGATCGCACGAAAGAGCACGGGCAACCGGGCAGTCCGCTCACAGGGGAACCCGGCAACGTGGCGCTGGTCTCTCCCGTAGACTGAAACAGCCAGAATTCGGCAGCATGAGACTGGGAGCAATTTCACGTGGCATCACTAATCGAAAAACTTCTCCGCACGGGTGACAAAAAGACACTCAAGCAACTGCGGAACTATGCCGATTCCATCAATGCCCTGGAAGACTCCTTCAAGTCCTTCACGGATGCCGAACTACGCGAGGAAACGGACCATCTGCGTTCCCGCCACCAAGATGGCGAAACTCTGGAAGCCCTCCTCCCGGAAGCGTTCGCTGCTGTTCGTGAAGCTTCCTCCCGGACTTTGGGCATGAGGCACTTCGACGTACAGCTTATGGGTGGTGCCGCACTTCATCTGGGCAACATCGCAGAAATGAAAACCGGTGAAGGCAAGACCCTCGTGGCCACGGCGCCGGCCTACCTCAACGCCCTCGCGGGCAAAGGCGTCCACGTCGTCACGGTCAACGACTACCTCGCTGAGTACCAGTCAGAACTCATGGGCCGCGTCTACAGGTTCCTGGGCCTCACCAGCGGCTGCATCCTTTCCAACCAGGACCCCTCAGTGCGCCGGCAGCAATACGCCGCAGACATCACCTATGGAACCAACAACGAGTTCGGCTTCGACTACCTGCGCGACAACATGGCGTGGGATGCAAGCGAACTGGTCCAGCGTGGCCACAATTTCGCGATCGTGGATGAGGTCGACTCCATCCTGATTGATGAAGCACGTACTCCGCTCATCATTTCCGGGCCGGCGCAGGGCGACACCAACCGGTGGTACAGCGAATTCGCCAAGGTCGTGCTCCGGCTGCAGCCAGAGGTCGACTACGAGGTTGACGAAAAGAAGCGAACCGTAGGCGTGCTCGAAGCCGGTATTGAAAAGGTGGAGGATTACCTCGGAATCCAAAACCTTTACGAATCGGCCAACACGCCTTTGATCGGCTTCCTCAACAACGCCATCAAGGCCAAGGAACTGTTCAAGAGGGATAAGGACTACGTCATCCTCGACGGCGAGGTCCTGATTGTTGACGAACACACCGGGCGTATCCTGGCTGGACGACGCTACAACGAAGGCATGCACCAAGCCATCGAGGCCAAGGAAAACGTCGAGATCAAGGCCGAGAACCAGACTCTCGCCACAGTGACCTTGCAGAACTACTTCCGCATGTACTCGAAGCTTGCCGGCATGACCGGCACGGCCGAGACGGAGGCCGCGGAGTTCATGAGCACCTACAAGCTGGGTGTCGTTCCCATCCCCACCAACCGCGACATGCAGCGCATTGACCAGTCCGACCTTGTCTATAAGAACGAAGTCGTGAAGTTCGACGCCGTCGTGCAGGACATTGCCGAAAGGCACGAGAACGGACAGCCGGTGCTGGTCGGCACCACCAGTGTCGAGAAGAGCGAGTACCTCTCCAAGCTGCTGGCCAAGGAAGGCATCAGGCACGAAGTCCTGAACGCCAAGAACCACGCGCGCGAAGCCTCCATCGTGGCCCAGGCCGGACGAAAAGGGGCTGTTACCGTCGCCACGAACATGGCGGGCCGCGGAACTGACATCATGTTGGGCGGCAATGCCGAATTTACTGCCATCGCAGAGCTTGCAAAGCGCGGGCTTGACCCTGAAGAGAACTCGGAAGAGTACGAGGCAGCATGGCCAGAGGCGCTTTCGGCAGCGAAGCAAGCGGTCAAGGACGAACATGAAGAAGTTCTCGACCTTGGTGGACTTTACGTGCTGGGTACCGAGCGCCACGAATCGCGCCGGATCGACAACCAGCTGCGCGGCCGTTCAGGACGCCAGGGCGACCCTGGTGAGTCCCGCTTCTACCTTTCGCTGACGGACGACCTCATGAGGTTGTTCAACTCTGGCGCGGCAGAAAGGCTCATGAACAGCTCCGTTCCGGATGACGTTGCGCTCGAATCCAAGCTTGTTTCGAGAGCCATCGCATCCGCCCAAGGGCAGGTGGAAGGGCGCAACGCCGAACAGCGTAAGAACGTCCTCAAGTACGATGACGTCCTCAACCGCCAGCGTGAAGCCATCTATGGGGACCGTCGTCGAATCCTCGAGGGTGACGACCTCCACGAGAAGGTCCAGTTCTTCCTGGAAGACACCATCAACGCCCTCATTGATGCCGCCACTGCCGAGGGAACTGGGGACGATTGGGACTTCAACCAGCTTTGGGCCAATCTGAAGACGCTCTACCCGGCAACCGTTACCGCTGAGGAAATCATTGAGGAAGCGGGCGGCAGGTCCAGGGTCACGGCCGACTTCCTGAGGGATGAGATCCTCTCAGATGCCCGGCTCGTTTACCAGGCACGCGAAGAGGCCATCGGGTCTGAGAGCATGCGTGAGCTTGAACGCAGGGTGGTGCTTTCGGTGCTGGGGCGCAAATGGCAGGAACACCTTTACGAGATGGACTATCTCAAGGAGGGAATCGGTCTCCGGGCCATGGCCCAGCGCGATCCTTTGGTGGAATACCAGCGCGAAGGCTTTGTCATGTTCCAGAGCATGATGGAAGCCATTCGCGAAGAAAGTATTGGGTTCCTCTACAACCTTGAGGTAGAGGTAACACCCGCCGAGGATGTTGTAGTGGCTGACGACACTGCCGCTGGAGCGCACACCGAACATCATGAGCCACAAATCCGGGCGGCCGGCCTGCAGGCGCCAGAGAAGCCGGCACAGCTGCAGTACACTGCTCCCGGCGAGGATGGGGCCACTCAAACGCGCATCGAGGGCCGTGCCTCAGGTCGATCGGGTAACCCTGCCAAGGCAGCAAGCCAGGATCAGCGCAAGACGGCAAAAAAGAAGCGTCGCTGAGCCATTCCGCTGGGGCGGGACAAGCGCGGTATGTAAAGGGGGGGACCTCGGACTCATTGTCCGGGGTCCACCCTTTTCGTACGTGGTCATGGTGGCCGGGAGCGGTGGTGCTAACCGATTTCCAGAGCGGTGACCCGCCAGATGCCGTCGAAGCGCTCCAACCTCATGGCGATGGCCCGGCATCTTTGTTCTTCTGCAACAACGATGCTTGCTTCGCAAATAATTGCGGATATGGAACAAACCCTGACGGAACGGACCATGGGGCTCCGGTGTGGCCGCAAATTGGCCCGGATTCTGGCGGCGTGCTTGCGCGTGAGGGCGGCCCGATGCTGGAGGGAAAGGTAGCATTCCGGATCCAAGGACCTGGAAAGCTGGCTGACCGGGCGGGTGCCGGCCAGAACCTCCAACGCTGCCTGGGCGATGCTGCGCGCAACCAGCCGTACATCGATATCAGGGGCCTTAGAGCCCTTCGCGGCGATAGGACGTTTGGCGCTCCGGCGCCCTGCCGGGTGGCTTGCAGTTGCAACGGTCATGGTCATACCCTCTGGCATTCACTACTTGAGCCCGGGCGTGGGGACGCCCTGCTCGAATGGCTTCTGCTGGGATGACGCTGGAATTAACTTTGACGCGCGGACCTGGCCCCTGAGCGGGTGTCGTCCAAGATTTGAAAGGGCGGCGGAGACCCTGGATGCTAGCCGGGTAAGGGCGGCCGCAGCACTTGGCCCGGAAGCACCACGGAGGGGTCACCGCCTATGACGGTCCTGTTGGCGGCGTACCATTTGGGCCAGGCCAAGGCGATGTCGACGTCCGTGGCAAAAGGGCCCAGCCTCGAAGCGGCGATCGACCAGAGGGTATCTCCTGCTTCAACTACCACGCCGGTTTCGTTGGCAGTGGCAACCTGCCGGGAGGACTGACGGCTCAGCAGCCCTGGATCAGTCACTAGGGGCCCGGGCTGCCAGCGTGGATCATCGACCGGGGTTCCCGTTTCTCCGACGCCGGCCGTTTGTGGGACAGAGGCGGAGCCGACCAAGGACATCGGCGTCCACACTGCGGGTGCAGCCTGCACGGATTTACCGGCTTGCGGTTTCCAGCCCGGATCGGGCGTTTCCATACTGGCGTGCGCCACTGATGCACCAAACAGATTCAAGCTCAGCACTGCCACTGCCAGTCGCACCATGAATCCGGGGCTGAACTTGGAGATGAAGTCAGCTCTTCTCTGCTGTCCGCCACGGTGCAAGAGCGAGGTGAGGAAGGCGATCAGAAGGGAAAGGATCCACCACATTACTATCCCCGCACCGACGGCGCTCGAAACAAAACCGAGGAGGTGTTCAAACGACATGCTGTGCCCGTGGCGCTCCGCGGACTGCCACTGACTCACGAGCACGCGGCCCACATAGCTAAGGAGCAGCCCTAGTCCAAGAATCGATACGGCCAGGGCAGTGTCATTGCGCAATGCTCGTGCCATTCAGGCCCCCAGGCTCCGTTTGATCGATTTTGATGTCATTTGAACCGCTTGGACTATTTTGAGCACATTTGTTAGTGCTTGTCCAATCGGATTGACGAGCCTTTAACGGGATTCGCCGTACCTACATGTTGCAGCCTAGTCTGACCACATGAGATGGGACTCTCTCTTCGATGACTTGGAAGCACAATTTTCAGCAGAGCGCGCCCTGGAAAGGGAATCCGAGATATCGGAGCGGGCCAGGGTCGAACTTGCTGCGATTGAGCTGGGGGACCGCCTTCGAGCCGTCGCCGGTTCCGGGATCAAAATTGTCCTGGCTGATGGCAGCATCATCCGCGGAAGCCTGCGACATGTAGGCGGCGAGTGGTTGGGGCTGGTGGACGGATCTCGGGAATGGCTGGTTCCCTGCGCTTCAGTGCTCTCATACGAGGGACTGGGCAGATCGGTCCGAAAGCCTCTGTCCCCGATGCAGCGTTCGCTGGGGATTTCCGCTGCCTTGAGGGCGTTGGCCAGGGACCGTGCCGAACTGATTGTTTACCTTAGTGCTCGGACGGGGGATGGCTACAAAGTACAAGGCGTCATCGACAGGGTCGGTCGCGATCATTTCGATCTCGCGGTTGTCCCCGACGGCGAGGTGCGTCGGGTCGGCAACGTGAGGGCAGTGTTGACCATCCCTTTCAGCTCGCTGGCAGCACTGTCATCGGCCGGCGGCCAGGATCTGCCCCGCGGCAACTACTAGGTCTGGGGTGACTTGGTCTTAGCCTCTTCGATCATGCGGCTGGCTTCTGCATAACGTTCCTGGATGTACTGCTCAAGCATCGTTTCCTCGATACGCCATTGCCCCCGGCCCCCTACCTGGATGGCTTTCAATTCTCCGCTTCGGACAAGGGCATACGCCTGTGGGGAGTTGATTTGGAGTTGTTCGGCGACGTCCGCCAGAGTCAGGAATCGGGGCATGGATCCATTTTGCCACTGATGCCCCCGTTTGGTGCACTTATCCACAGTTTCAGGCCATTTGCCCTCATTGGCTTTGGTGCATGAGAAGTCGTCGGTAAAGAATGGTGTGGCGGGTCAGTAGTCCATGCCATTACTCATGACGGGGGAGCAGGGAAATGGGTTCAGCAGCCATCGTTGCCGGCCAGAGACTGAAGAAGCCATCGTGGAAGGACCCCCGCCTTCTTATTGGTGTGTTACTGGTGTTGGCGTCCATCGCGGGCGTCATAGCCTTGGTCGGCACAGCTGACAGGACCACGCAGGTCTATGCGGCCCGGGAAGATATCTCCGTGGGCCAGGCGGTGACGGCAGCGGACTTGTCTATCGTCAAAGTCCGGCTTGGTGACATCGAGTCAAGTTACGTGACAGTGGAGGAGGGCCTTGCAGCGGGCAAAGTCGCTCTGCAGCGGGTGGAGAAGAATCAGCTTATTCCCCAGCAGAGCCTGGGCAAGGCCGACGCCTTGAACAGGAAGCCAGTCGCCATTTCAATGGATGAAGAACTCCCCGAGCAAGCAACGCCTGGTGCGCGCGTGGACGTATGGGTTTCCATGCCGGGTTCGAACAATGCGTATGACAAGCCGCAGCTGTTGCTGCCAGGTGCAGAAATTGCCAATGTGGCCTCGGGATCCGATACCTTGGGCGCCTCGAAGACCACCGTGGTTCAGGTCTTGGTGACTGATGAGCAGATACCCAAACTGTTGGGTGCCCAGGCGAACAAAGCTAATATTTCCGTAGTCTGGAACCCAGCAGGCTCAGGCCAATGAGTATTCCCATTGTTACTGTCGGCAGTGCGCAAGAGGCCGTAGTCGGAGGGCTGGAACGACTTCATGGCCCGGTGACGGTGGTTCGTCGTTGTTCTGAGCTGGCTGAGCTGATGGCTGCCTGCCAAAGCGGCCTTGCGATGGCTGCTGTCGTGGCTGAGGGCTCCGAGGAACTGACGACAACTTTGGTCGATCGGCTTGGGGCGGTTGGAGTTTCCATCGTAGCCTTGACGGACGATCCAGCCGAAACCCACCGTTTGCGGTCAATCGGTGTTGTCGCAGCAGCTTCCGGAATAGAACCTTCAGCACTCGCAGCCAGAATCTCCGAGGCTGTTGCCCGCGAGCACACCCGCGGCCGTCTGGGGTCGGGGCATGACGTGGGATTCGCAGATGCCGGGGAGGACTTGGTCTTAATGCCGGCAACCGAAATTGCGGACGAAGTGTCAAGGGGCGCAGGCCAGGTCATTGCCGTCTGGGGGCCTGTAGGTTCGCCAGGCCGAACCCTCGTCGCGGTCAATATCGCAGCGGAATTGGCATTGAATGGTCAATCTGTCCTTCTTGTGGACGCTGACAGCTACGGTGCCAGCGTCTCTGCGGTTCTGGGACTCTTGGACGAGTCCGCCGGCCTGGCCCAAGCGTGCAGGCTCGCAGATCAGGGCATGCTTGACGTCAGCTCCCTTAAGACGACGGCTATCCCTGTCTTCACCAAGGGTGGCTCATTCCGCGTACTCACGGGTACTACACGCGCTGACCGTTGGACCGAGCTCAGGTCGGCGGCACTCTCACTGGTACTCGAACGAGCCAGGCACTTGGCGGATGTTGTGGTCGTGGACACAGGGTTCTGCCTCGAATCGGATGAAGAGCTGAGCTTTGACACCATGGCACCGAGGAGAAACGCTGCAACCCTCCGCAGCCTGGAAACAGCAGATGTCGTGTTCGCCGTGGGGGCAGCGGATGCGGTCGGGGTGCCACGCTTGGTTCGTGGACTGGCCGAACTTGAAGCAGCAGTTCCGCAAGCATCCCCACGTATCGTGCTGAACAAGGTCAGGCGCTCCACCGTGGGCCATTCGCCAAAACAGCAATTGGAGGACGCCTGGGACCGCTACGGCCCGGGAACGGGAATCCATGCCTACCTGCCGGCTGATCCGGTGGCCTGCGACGCCGCATTGCTTTCCGGATCGGTTCTACTCGAAGTTGCACCAGAATCGGCGCTTCGTGTCGCCATTGCCAATTTGGTCTGTGCGCCTGCCCAGCAAAATCCAAAATCTTCTGTACTAACTACCAGAGCCTCCCGCTTCCTAAAGCGCTAGGCTCACCATGTGGGCTGCAGAGTCGCAGCAATCAACATGTGATGGAGGCGTTTGTCGATGTCGTCAGGATCCAGCGTAGAGGATCGGTCCGATGCAGCAGTTGTCCGGGAGGGGTTCTTTGGTGACTACTATGAGCACCTCGCAGAGGAGGACTCCCGCGCATACTCTCCTGAGCTTCTGATATCGCGGGCTACCAATCACAGAAGTGTCGCGCAGTCCCGTTTGCCGGGCAACGCCGTCGTCGAGATCGCCAGTGAGGCTGACCGAAGCGTCGTCTACATCGTCACGGACGATATGCCGTTCCTTGTCGACTCTGTTAACGCAGAACTCGTTCGCCAGAACTGCGCCATCAGGTTGGTAATGCACCCCTTGTTCGTGGTCACCCGTGATCGGGTGTCCGGGGAACTGCGCAATATTTCCAGAGTTCCGTCCAACGTCGGAATATCCAGCGGCGATACCGCTGCCTTACCCAGCATTGCCCATCTTCTCGGTGACGGCGACAACGCCTCCCATATGGAGTCGTGGATCGCTGTGGAAATCGACCGGGTCAGCGACGAAGCCCGTGCAGAATTGATCGCAGGACTGCAACGTGTCCTCGGTGATGTCAAGGCGGCGGTCGAGGACTGGCCAAAGATGCGTAGCAAAGCACTTGAACTGGCTGAAGCACTTGGGAGCGTATCCCACCCTGAACAAGTCGCCGAACTCCGGCAGGCCCAGGATCTCTTGCGGTGGCTGGATAACGGTAACTTCACGTTCTTGGGATACCGCGAATACGATCTCGTTGACGAAGAAGGTGAGGACGTCCTTCAACTGCGTGATGACAGCGGTCTTGGGCTTCTCCGCGCGGGCGACACCACACGCCAGGTCCAGCATCTGACCGATGCCGGTCGTAAGCGTGCCCGGGAAAAGCGCGCACTGGTGATCACCAAGGCGAACTCCCGGTCCACAGTTCACCGGCCCGCGTATCTCGACTACATCGGAGTCAAGAGCTTTGACGCTTTGGGCAACGTTAATGGGGAGCGGCGCTTCATCGGGCTATTCGCAACGAGTGCGTATACAGGATCTGTCCGGAACATCCCCATCGTTCGCGACAAGGTCGACGCCGTACTGCGGAACGCAGGGTTCCCGATTGACTCTCATTCCGGCAAGGATCTCCTCGGCATTCTGGAGACGTACCCGCGTGATGAACTGTTCCAGATCGAAATAGCGGACCTGGCTGCCACAGCTACCGGCATTCAGCGCCTGCAGGAACGCCGCCGGACCAAGCTCTTCCTCCGCCCTGACATCTATGGCCGCTTCATGTCTGCAGTCGTATATCTGCCCCGCGACCGCTACACCACCAGCGTTCGCCTTCGGATCGAGCAAGAACTACGGGAAACCTTCCAAGCTGAGAGCATCGATTACGAGGCTCGAATAACCGAGTCTGCCTTGGCTCGTGTCTTCTTCCGGATCAGGCTGCCACGTACAGCTGAACTCGCTGAAGTCAACGTGGCGGAGCTCGAACACCGGCTGATGAGGGCATCCCGATCCTGGAGCGAAGGTGTTGCCGAGGTCCTCCGCGAACACCGCCCCGCGGAGAATGCCGATGTCCTGTCTGCGCTGTGGGCCGAGGCATTCCCGGCAGGCTACCGCGTCGACTACGAGGTTGAGGATGCGCTGGAGGACATCGAACGCTTCGAGAAATACGGAGCGCAGGCCGAGCGTGCCGGGGAAGCAACCAAGCAGGTCAAGCCGGGTGTTCACGTGTACCTTCCCGACGGTGCCGGCGAAGCCTTGGAGGAGGACGCCCGCGTCAAGCTCTACCTCATGGAGCCCAAGAGCTTGAGCCAGATCCTTCCGTACTTCCATAATCTTGGCCTTGAGGTATTGGACGAACGGCCTTTCGAAATAGAAACGTCCGACCACCGCGACTTCTTCCTTTACGACCTCGGGCTGAAGTATCCCGCCGGTGTCGATCCCATCGCCACCGGCGACCTTCTCGCCGATTCCTTTGGAGCTGCCGTCACGGGGGCCGTGGAATCGGATAACTTTGACCGTCTGGTGCTGCGTGAAGGCATGCACTGGCGGCAGGTGGTGGTTCTCCGCGCGTACGCCAAGTACATGCGCCAAATGGGCAACACCAACTCGTTCGGTTTCATAGCCGACACGCTTCTGGGCAACCCCGATGTCGCCCGGGGGCTTAACGCCCTCTTCTCCGCCCGCTTCGATCCTGCGGTAGCGGAGGATCTCCGGCCTGAACGCCAAGCCGCCGCCCGGGCAGCCCTCTCGGAGTCCATTGAGCAGGTTGCCACCTTGGATGCGGACCGTGTACTGCGCACTTTCGTGAACCTGATTGAGTCCACCCTGCGGACCAACTATTTCCAGAACAAGGAATACCTCAGCTTCAAGCTGGACCCTACGTCGATTGACGGGCTGCCCTTCCCACGTCCCATGTTCGAGATCTGGGTCTACTCTCCCCGGGTAGAGGGCGTTCACCTGAGGTTCGGAAAGGTGGCCCGCGGCGGCCTTCGCTGGTCGGACCGCAGGGAAGATTTCCGGACCGAGATCCTCGGCCTCGTGAAGGCGCAGACTGTCAAGAACGCAGTCATCGTGCCTACTGGCGCCAAGGGTGGGTTCTTTGCCAAGAAACTTCCCAACCCGGCAACCGACCGTGCAGCCTGGATGGCTGAAGGAATTGAGAGCTACAAGACCTTCATCCGGGGTCTGCTCGACATCACCGACAACCTCGTAACTTCGGCTGATGGCGAGAGGCTTGTACCGCCGTCGGACGTCGTTCGACACGACGGCGACGACTCCTATTTGGTGGTGGCAGCGGATAAAGGAACGGCGACGTTCTCTGACACCGCCAACGGGCTGGCTGCCGATTATGGCTTCTGGCTGGGCGATGCCTTTGCCTCCGGCGGATCCGTCGGCTACGACCACAAGGCCATGGGTATCACTGCACGTGGTGCGTGGGAGTCAGTCAAGAGGCACTTCAGCGAGCTCGACCTGGACACCCAGACCGAAGAATTCACCGTAGTTGGTGTTGGCGACATGTCCGGTGACGTCTTCGGTAACGGGATGCTGCTTTCCCGTCACATCCGGCTTCTGGCGGCTTTCGACCACCGGCACATCTTCCTTGATCCTGCACCTGATGCCGCGACGTCCTTTGCGGAACGGCAGAGACTGTTCGAATTGCCTCGGTCGTCCTGGGACGACTATGACAGGTCGCTCATCAGCGAAGGTGGCGGCGTTTACCCGCGCCATGCCAAGACCATCCCGGTTTCCGACCAAGTCCGCAAGGCCCTGGGCTTGCCCGATGGCACGACGCAGCTGAGTCCGCCCGAACTTCTTCGTGCGATTTTGTTGGCTCCGGCAGACCTTCTCTACAACGGCGGCATTGGCACGTACGTCAAGGCCAGCACGGAAACACATGCGGCCGTTGGCGACAAAGCAAATGATGCCATTCGTGTGGACGGCCGCGACCTTCGGGTCAAGGTCGTGGGCGAAGGCGGAAACCTCGGTTTGACGCAGCGCGGACGTATCGAAGCGGCCTTGCAGGGGGTCATCCTTAATACAGACGCGATCGACAACTCTGCCGGAGTGGACTGCTCCGACCACGAGGTCAACATCAAGATCTTCGTTGATCGCATGGTCGCGGCCGGAAAGCTGGATGCTGCAGAGCGCGCGTCTTTCCTGGCGGCCATGACGGACGAAGTGGGACGCCTCGTCCTGCAGGACAATATCGACCAAAACATCCTGCTCCTGAACGATCGGACACGGGTTGCCGACTGGAGCCCGAGTTACGAGCGCCTGATGGACTGGCTGGAGAAGTCTGCCGACCTCAAGCGTGATCTTGAAGCGTTGCCCACCACGGATACCCTTCGTGCGAGGTTGGAGCAGGGCCAGGGTTTGACGTCGCCCGAACTGGCGGTCCTGGCCGCCTACGCCAAGATCGAGCTCGGCGCTGCGTTGCGGGACAGCAACCTTGCCGACGATCCTTGGTTTGCGGACACCATCCGCAACTACTTCCCCCAGCAATTGCGGGAGAAATTCGACGCCGAGCTGGACACCCACCCCCTGCGGCGCGAGATCATCGCAACTGTAGTGGCCAATGACATCATCAACCTGGGCGGCATCACGTTTGCTTTCCGGGCGATCGAAGAGACGTCGGCGAACGAGGTAGCAGTCGCCAAGGCATTCGTGGCGCTGCGTGAAATCTATGACCTCGATCCCATGGTGGCGGAGCTGAACGCACTCCCTGCATCTTTCCCGACGGAACACTGGAGTGAAGTCCACCTGGATATCCGTCGACTGCTCGACCGGGCAGTGCGATGGGTGCTGGGACAAGGGATGGCGTCACAGCCGATTTCCAAGGTTGTCGAATCATTCAAGCCGATGATGGTGCCTTTGAGGGCCAAACTCCTGGACTACCTTCGGGGCGAGGACAAGGTCCGCATTACTAGTTGGCTGGAGAAAGCCCGCGGCTGGGAGCTGCCTGAGCATCTTGCCCACCGGTGGGTGGAGCTCTTCGAGAGTTACGCACTTTTGGACATCTCCAGGATTGCCCAAGGCGGCGGCGACAGCGTCGAGGATGTTGCGCATGTCTATTACACCGTGTTCAACCGCTTCCACGTGGACTCGCTGCTGGAACGAATAAGTTCATTGCCGCGGGATGACCGTTGGCAGGCGCTGGCTCGGGCAGCACTTCGGGATGACTTGTACTCGACAGTGGCGGATATGACGACGTCGGTCCTTGAGTCGACGGAGTCCGGCACCGTGGCTGAAGACCGGCTGAGGGCTTGGGAAGGCCAGAATGCCGAGCAACTCGGGCGTGCCAAGACCATGTTTGATGAGGTCAACGCTCTCGAAGCCGACGACATGGCTTCACTGTCGGTAGCATTAAGGCTCTTGAGGTCAATCGTTCGACGCTAGGGCAACACCCGGCGTCGCAAATGGAGGTGCAGTGGCAATCTTTACAGACCCCATCAGGGAACACGCTGATTTCGGGCCTGGAGATGCCGAATGGCTGCACCTCCTCGTCGGTGACTGGCAGATGGTCGCTGACTTGGCTTTCGCGGACCTCGCGCTGTGGTTCCCGCATCCGGAGTTTGGGTACATCGCCCTCGCCCACGTTCGTCCGTCGACATCCCATACGGTGTTCCACGCGGACTTCGTGGGGGAGGGCATCCGATCTGACCTCCGCCCCTTGGTGGACAAGGCATGGAACAGCCGTTCCATCGAACGTTCCAGCGAGACAAGCTGGAGCAGCGAGATGGCGCTTCGGGTTGAAGCTGTCCCCATGGTGCGCAACGGCAGGACACTCGCGGTTGTCACGTCCCACATGGACCTGTCCAGCTCCCGCATGCCTTCAAGGCTGGAACTGACGTACCGCCAGTGCGCGTATGACCTCTTGCGGATGGGAACCCTCGGGCTGTGGCCCGATTTCGCTTCTCCGACGGGTTCTCGGCGAGGAGCGCCGCGTGTAGGGGACGGCCTTATCAGGCTCGATGCCGAAGGCATCGTCCAGTATGCCAGCCCGAATGGCGTCTCTGCCTTCCGCCGACTCGGTGAAGTTGAGTCACTCGAGGGCCGGTCTCTGGCGGAAGTGACAGCTGGCCTCCTCAAGGACCGCCGCATGGTGGACGAGACACTGCCGTTGGTTGTCACCGGCCGAATGCCTTGGCGCAGCGAGATTGAATCAAGGGGCGTCAGTCTTTCCCTGCGGGCCATTCCTTTGCGAGATGAGCAGCATCGATTCGGTGCCCTTGTCTTGTGCCGTGACGTCTCGGAATTGAGGCGAAGGGAAATGGAGCTCGTCACCAAGGACGCCACCATCCGGGAAATCCATCACAGGGTAAAGAACAATCTTCAAACTGTGGCGGCCCTGCTGCGCATGCAATCGCGGCGCATGGTCAGCGACGAAGCTAAGCAGGGTCTGGAACAAGCGATGCGACGCGTGGCCACCATCGCGCTGGTGCACGAGACCCTTTCCCAGGGGCTAACGCAGAGTGTCGATTTTGACGAACTGATTGGGCGTCAGTTCCGGCTGTCTGCCGAAGTCGCGTCACCGTCCCAACAGGTGCGAACCGAGCGCTCGGGGATGTTCGGCGAGTTGCCCAGTGATTTTGCCACCCCTCTGGCGTTGGTGATCAACGAACTTGTTACCAACGCCGTGGAGCATGGCCTTGAGGGCCGTACGGGTACGGTGTGGCTGTTGGCAGATCGGGCAGATGGCGACGGCAACGACGAATTTCTGACCGTGACAATCGCCGACGACGGCGTGGGGCTGCCGGACGGACAGTACACGGAGGGCCTGGGCTTGCAGATCGTCCGCACGTTGGTGACAAGCGAGCTCGGTGGATCCATTCAGTGGAGCCCACGCGACGGAGGGGGCACCGCCGTCGAAATCGTCTTGAACCTGGCGCGCGCGTAGGACTTCGGATGGTCCCTCAACTACCCGGGAGAGCGCACCACTGAAGCTTGGCTTAAAAGCTGACGCTTGGCTTAAAGAGAAAGGCCGCGGACCGAAATGGTCCGCGGCCTTCCTTGATCCTGAGGTCTAGGAAGCGCGGCGTGCGCGGGCGGCGCGACGCTTGAGGGCCCGACGTTCGTCTTCACTCATGCCGCCCCAAACACCGGCGTCTTGTCCGGACTCCAAAGCCCACTGCAAGCAGGTGTCCACGACGGGGCAGCGGCGGCAGACGCTTTTGGCTTCCTCGATCTGCAGAAGTGCGGGTCCGGTGTTGCCGACTGGGAAGAAGAGCTCCGGGTCCTTGTCGAGGCAGGCTGCGCGATTACGCCAATCCATGCTGATCAGTCACTCCATTCGTGAGAACTAGATAGGCCTTTTGTGAAAACATTCACGAGAGGCTCCAAAGGAAAGGGGCCCGCATGGGCCCCCTTGGTCGTCTGAGTCAAGCGTTTCATGTTAACGCCTTGTAAACAAGGGGTGTTAGTGGTCGAAATGCCCGGAATCCGTGAGCGATGCATCACATCAGCCGCCAGTGCCCTCACTGCTAGACGACTATGTCCGGTAGTGTGCCAGTGTGTCAAGACCTCCCGTAAACCCTGCCCAACCCGCCTCCGGACCGGAGCCTCGGGACGATTCAGATGTGCAGGCGCACCACAAAACCAGCAGCCCGGGCGGCAGTCACCGACCCCGGGGCGTCCTCGTGATTTCCGCCGTAGTCCTGTTGGAAGCCCTCGCTCTCCTAGGTGCCGCCGCTTGGTACGCGTTCGAACTCCTCACCGGGGCGCCGGTGCTGACTTTTTGGGGAGCTGTCTTTACTCTGGGGCTCCTCCTGGCTTTCTCGGCGTGGTTGTTCGCAGTGGGACATTTCCTGTTCCGCGGATATCGATGGACGCGGGCGGCGGCGCTGGTGGCCCAGCTGTTTGTCCTAACCATTGGGTTCCCCACTATGACCGCCGGGCTGGTACTGCAGGGCCTCGCGATGGTCGTCCCTGCAATTGCGGCGATCGTCTTCCTCTTCCACAAGGACGTTATTGCTTACGCATCACGCACAGGCGGTACGCCCGGGGTCCTCTAAGGCAACTGCGCTGGCGAATCATGCTTGCACCTGGGGGGGAAAGCCCGTTGCCAGCACTCCTTGAAACGGTTGCACATCAGCTCCGTTCACGAGATAGCCGCGACCAGCGTGGGCTGTCCGATCGACTTCAAGACGGACACCAAGGAGTTCGCCATCGTGGGGTGTTCGCGGTGCCAGGACCAAACCCGTGCGCGAGGTTTGCACTTCCCGGACAAGTGGAATTTGCTGGACCAGTGCAGGCCCTGGAGTGGCCGTCAGGACGACGCCGCGGACGCCTTCCACCAAGCTGGCGAGAGCCTGGCGGCCTTGCTTGTCCAAAGAGTCAGCGTCGTCTACCAGCAGAATGCTGTTGGGGTTCAGGCCTCCTTCGGCTGCCTTTCGTGCGACTGACGCCCAAAACGGGGCAGGGGATGTTCCAACGGTTGGGAAGACCCATGGAACAGAGGGATTTAGGTTGTGGAGAGAGGCCAGCGTTGAGCTCTTCCCGGAGAGAGGGCTTCCGAGGATAACGGTGACAGCGTGTAAACGGAGGGGCAACGACAGAGGGACGGCTTCGTCACCTCCAACGCCGACCCAGAGTTGCGCCCCCGAGCTGCCTTCAGGATGGCCCGGCCCGCTTGTGGCGCCCCGTTGATCGGACCACGATGCGGAACCCTGACCTGCACGCATCCGCTGAGCCTCGAACGTCGCCAGCCGGTCGCGGAATTCGTGTTCGCTGAGGCGACCCGGGAGGGGCCTTAGGCGGAACGGAGGTTCCGATGACGTGATGTTCGCGAACGGCCAACTTCCTATGTCCGGAGCCTCACGAAAATGTGTGACGGTGAGCTCTCCTCCGACGAAGCTGCCCGTGGTTATGGCGCGGCCCGGAAGTGGTTCCACGTCCGGAAGGCGCGGCCAGTGGAACCTCGATTCTTCCGTGGACCCGAGAGGGAAATAGGCACGACTCTGTATCGCCGCAAAAAACCGTGAGCTGACCAGTTCCCGGTCGCCACAAATCAACACTGTGATGCCCAAGGGGCAGCCGTCCCTCACGATATCCTGCAGGACACCCTCTGCCCACGCTGAAGGTCCGGACCGGAACGCGGTTGCCCACGAGCACCACCCCGTGATCATTAACGCCAGTGGTTTGGTCCGGGTGGCTTCATTGGCTCTTCGCCGATGGTCCATTTCCTCTGACAGGCGCCTCAGGACACTGACCGCGAGAGGCAACTCGTGCAGCCCCGCCTTGGCGCCGACTCCTTCCCAGCCATCGAAGTCGCCCAGTATCCCGGCCCCATCCAGGATGTACATGTGTGGTTGAGGCCCGTGTATTGCCAACATGGCAGAGACGGCTCTGAAGCAGTTGTGCATTCCCCCTGAGGGACTGCCGATCATTGCCAGATGGCCGTGCTCGGCCGGCAGCCACAGCAGAGGCTCCACGATTTGGCGGGCCGGTCTGTCAATCAAGGCCAACGGCCCTACTGCCCAAAGTGTGGCTGGTTGGGGGGATTCATCCGAGCCTGGAAGCTCCTCATGCCATCGGATCTGCGAGGGCAGTGGCACAGCTACAGGATGTCTCGGGAGGGGGCTGCCCACCCGACCCCATGCATCCAGGACGGCAGCCGTGAGCTGTTGGACACCAGCATCGGAGAGGCCACTTTGGCGGTTTGACACCGATTGCGCCTCGGAGCGGCGGTGCAGGGCATCCCCGGCCGAACGGACAAGATCCCGCGAGATTTCCCCCCGCCCCTCGGGTGCCGTGGAATCGCTGGAAATGGCCAGGGACGCAGTCTGGAATTCTTCCGGCCTGCCCGAGGCCCGTGCCAGGTATGCCCGCCCCGGCGTGTCCGCACGTATCGAGGCAGCGGCCTTGGAATTGATGATGTCCACGGACTCAGTCTCCGATTGCACTCGAAGGGCGATACTTGAGGTGACGTTTGCCCGGATATCTGCGGTCAGGGCTCCTTGGGGCCTTTGCGTGGCCATCACCAGATGAATGCCAAGGGAGCGGCCGATGGCAGCGACTCTCATGAGTTCACTAAGAGCGCCGGGGGCCTGGTCTATCAGCATGCGGAATTCGTCGATCACCAAGACAAGATGCGGGATGGGAGGAAACTCGTCCGAAGCGGCATGGCGATATTGGGTTAGATCCGTGACACCTGCCGCTGCGAACAGTTCCTCGCGATGCCTGACCTCTCCGCGAAGGGAAGCCAACGCACGATCCAGATGGTGCCTGCCGAGGTCCGTCAGGAGGCCGACGCAGTGTGGCAGTCCGGAAAGTGGCCGCAGCCCTGAACCGCCTTTGAAATCAAAAAACAGGAACGTTGTATGGGCGGGAGAATAGCTCAGCGCTATTGAAGCGACGAGCGTCCTGAGAAGTTCCGACTTTCCGGATCCGGTGGTCCCGGCAACCAATAGGTGGGGACCGTCGACTTTTAAATCAAATCCAACCCACCCTCCCGGGCCCTGGCCCAGCACAGCCGAAAGTCCGTCCAGCATTGCGGTCTGTTCCCAACGAAGGAGGATCCTTCGTGGTCCGAGTGGAAGCAGATCGGTCAGGGAGCATCGGAGAGGAACATTACGGCCGATGCCGGCACTGTCAGGGCGGGGTATCGACGCCAGATTTCGGCAGAATGCGTCGAAGACTCCCTCAGGGACCAGATCCGGAACGAAAGTCCGGCGCTCGCCGCCAAACTCCAAATAGCCCGTTGTCCCGGACTGCGAAATTTCGACGAGGGGTCCAGCCCGTTCGGCCGATGTCCCGCAACGCACTACTTGCCACCCCGCCAGACGAGCTGAATTGACGACGGCGGTAAGGACGTCGTCTTGACAGCCCGGATGGTCCAGCACGATCAGCCGCCCGTCCGGGCTGTTTTTCAGGTGGTCAAGGGCAGCGAGAGCGGCCTCAGGATTGGTCGTAAGAATCACTTCAGGCAGGAATCTGGCGCTCATGGGCAGCCTCCCGAGGCGTCCAAGAAAAATGACAGCGGACTCTGCCGCGCAGGGGTATGCGGCAAGCTGCATCACCATGAAACGGAGCACGGCGTCCACGTGACTGTTCGGCCCCCGCAGAGTTACCTCAGCATGCCGTGGATCCAACGTCACTGGCACAAAGCCGATTGTTGGCGGACTGAACAGGGGATCATCGGGAGCCAATCGGATGTTCGCCGACTCTTCCGCTGTGCCGAGCCGGATCCATACCCCTGACGGCTCACCTCCTGATTGTGATGATGAACCCAGCAGTGCTGCTGAAACAGCCGGCTCCTGGGCTGTTTCAGCAATCTGCCTGCCTAAGGCCCCGGACCTACCATGCGCAGCAAGCACCAGCTCTGCGGCAGACGGCGAGCACCGACGGCGCCGGTCAGCATCTTCCCGCGCCGCGCGCGCTACAGCGAGTCTGCACTCCCGTCGGCTTTTGCGGCCAGTGAGGAAGGGGACAAGGAGGCTTACTGCCGAGATGGCTGTGAAACCCAAGTACATCCACATCCCCGTGGCAACAGCCAGTCCGATCCCGGCAATCAAGGGCAGCCCCGCCGTCAGGATCACGGCCGCACGGTTTCCGGATTTTCCCGCATGCGATACCTCCAGGGCCTCTTCCACGGAGCGGCCGGCATTGGTTGAAATATCCGGAAGTGGACCGCTTTCGGCGGAGACTGTGAACGTGGAGTTGCCGCACCGGATCGTTGATTCGGAGGTAACTGACATGTGGCGGATGGGCTGTCCATCCACGAGGACCGGGTTGGCAGCCTCGACGTCCGTTAAAGTGAGGGAGGTGCTGGATACCTCCAGGACGGCGTGCTCCCGGGACATGCCCGGGTCTGGTACCGGGAGATCGACCGGACCCCTCCCTAATCGGAACCGGCCGCGTTGAATCCGGAAGACCTTACCTGCGCTGGGGCCGGAGTGGGTAAGAAGTATCAAAGACATGCACTCCGGTCCAAAGTCGCGCTTCGGCACGGTGCCATCCACTATGACAACGCCTGACACCAGGGGCGGTATGCCAACCGTAAGGGTGGATAGATCCTGTCCCTTGACGAACAACCTGCCAGTTCCACGTTCGCGCATGAGAATGGATTCAAGATGGGCGCCGGACGTGCCGGCAGGAACCGCGATGGTTAGTTCCTCCGGAGTGGGGGGCTCCGCGGCAACGGGGCCGCGTACCAATGTGCACTCCAATGTCATTGCTTCCCTCTCCCGCCTCATCAATGGGTGGTCTTGACCCTCGCTGGCCTGAACGCTACGGCCGACGTTATGGGCTTGGAGCCGGGACCGCAGCACCCGGTGCGGCGTATGTGGACAACCCGGGCTGGGCCACAACGCTGGTGAGCTTGACGCTGGGGCATGGTGTCTCGGCTAAGATGAATCTCGTTGTCGCGTGTGCTCAATGAGGAAGGACCTTCACCGGTGATAGTGGTTGCGGAGAGCGCCGATGTTTCAGACAAGGCGGTAATTGGTGATGGATCAAAGATTTGGCATCTGGCCCAAGTCCGCGAGCAGGCCGAATTGGGCGTCAATTGCATCGTAGGACGGGGTGCCTATATCGGCACTGGGGTCAAGATGGGGGACAACTGCAAGGTCCAGAACTATGCACTTGTCTACGAGCCCGCGGTACTTGAAGCCGGAGTTTTCATCGGCCCGGCCGTAGTGCTGACAAACGACACCTACCCCCGTGCGGTCAGCCCGGATGGCAGCTTGAAGAGCGCTCACGATTGGGAGCCGGTAGGCGTCACTATTCGTGAAGGTGCATCAATCGGTGCCCGTGCCGTCTGCGTCGCTCCAGTAACCATTGGTCGGTGGGCCACAGTTGCCGCCGGAGCCGTCGTGGCCAAGGATGTCCCTGATTTTGCCCTGATGGTCGGAGTTCCGGCCAAGCGCCACGGTTGGGTCGGCAAAGCTGGTTTCCCGCTGCAGCGCAGCGGTGAGAACTGGGTATGTCCGGAAACCGGCGCAACGTATGTTGAACAGAACGAGACCCTTCGAGAGGTAGAGGCATGAGCCCCGAATTCATTCCCCCGGCCAAACCCATCATCGGCGATGAAGAGCGCAGGGCCGTCGATGCCGTGCTGGCCTCGGGCCAACTCGCCCAGGGCTCGGAGGTGGCGTCCTTTGAGCAGGAGTTTTCGCAGGTCCTCCTCGATGGCAGGGCAGCCGTTGCCGTTAACTCCGGCACTTCCGGTTTGCACCTGGGCCTTTTGGCAGCGGGCATTGGGGCTGGGGACGAGGTCATCGTCCCGTCATTCACGTTTGCTGCGACCGCAAACTCGGTAGCGCTGACTGGTGCCACTCCTGTTTTCGCCGATGTGGACCCGGACCACTACACGCTGGACCCGGCCTCGGTCGAGGCGAAAATCACGGATCGCACCGCTGCCATCATGCCCGTCCACCTTTATGGGCACCCGTTTAATGTTGACGCCATCGGTGCACTCGCCGCTAAGCACGGTGTCAAGGTTTTCGAAGACGCGGCCCAAGCTCATGGTGCAGCCGTCAACGGGCGCAAGGTGGGTACATTCGGCGACTTCGCTATGTTCAGCCTTTACCCCACGAAGAACATGACGTCAGGCGAAGGCGGCATGGTCAGCACTGGTCTGGCGGATGTTGAACGTCGACTGAGGCTGCTCCGCAACCAAGGCATGGAACGCCAGTACGAAAATGAACTGGTCGGTTTCAACTGCCGCATGACAAACATCCACGCTGCCATCGGCCGCGTTCAGCTCACCAAAGTCAATGGTTGGACGAAGACCCGTCAGGAAAACGCAGCATTCTTTGATGCAAACATCGAAGGTGTCGTGACCCCCAAGGTCGCCGAAGGCTACGAGCACGTTTACCACCAGTACACGATTCGCATTGCCGAGGACCGTGACGGGTTTGCGAAGGCCCTCCGCGAGGAGTACAACGTTGGGTGCGGCGTTTACTACCCCATCCCCAACCACCGGCTTGCGCCTTTCCAGACCTCGGATGACCTCCCCGTCACTGAAGAAGCAGCAGCAAGCGTGCTGTCGCTCCCGGTGCACCCGTCCCTCAGCCAGGACGACCTTGACCGGATTGTTGCCGCTGTCAACGCCGTTGCCAAGGCAGGCAGCTAGTGGCGAATCTGCGCGCCGGCCTTATTGGACTGGGCATGATGGGTCGCCACCACGCCCGCGTCATCCGTGAACTGGAGGGCGTTGACCTGGTCGCCGTCGCCGATTCTTTCGGGGACCCCCACAACGTTGCCGACGGCCTGACAGTGTTCAACACGGTCGAGGAGCTCATTGCGCAGGGAATAGACATGGCCGTAGCGGCCGTGCCTACCATCCTGCACGAAGAAGTGGCACTTCAGCTGGCCGAGGCCGGTGTGCACTGCCTCGTTGAAAAGCCGATCGCGAACGACTCCGAGTCCGGCCGTCGCATTGCCGAAGCCTTTGAATCCAAAGGACTTATCGGTGCTGTCGGGCACATTGAACGGTTCAACCCTTCTCTGCAGAGCCTCCGGGACCGTTTGGAGAACGGCGACCTGGGTGAGGTCTACCAAATCAGCACGAGAAGGCAAGGACCGTTCCCGGCCCGCATCGCAGACGTAGGCGTGGTCAAGGACCTGGCAACCCATGACATCGACCTCACGGCGTGGCTGGCCCAGAGCAACTTCATCAACGTCGTTGCCCACACCACCTCCCGCAGCGGACGCGAGCACGAAGACATGGTTACGGCTATTGGCCATCTCAAGAGTGGGGTCGTGACAAACCACATCGTCAACTGGCTCTCGCCCATGAAGGAACGCACTACGGTGGTTCTTGGCGAACGCGGGGCGTTCATCGCCGATACCATTTCCGCCGACCTTACGTTCGTGGAGAACGGGACGTTCCAGACGGACTGGGATTCGGTTGCAGCCTTCCGGGGCGTTTCCGAGGGATCCTCGACCCGCTTCGCGCTGGCGAAGCGCGAACCCCTCAAAATGGAGCATGAGGCCTTCCGTGATGCAGTTCTCGGAAAGTCACTGAACATCGTCACCATGGCAGAGGGGCTTGAGACTCTGCGGGTTGCGGAGGCCGTTTTGGCTTCGGCAAAATCCGGCTCAGTCATCGCTCTCTGAGCCATCCACATAAAGCAAGGCACCGAGGGGAGGCTGGCCGCCGGCCAGTCTCCCTTTGCCGTTTCCCGACGCCGCCCATCACCACCGTGTGCCGCCCCGGATACGGGGAACCCTCGTCATGTCGGGTAGCCTTGACCAGTAGACGTGGGCATTTCTGTGCCCGCACGCCAATACACAGGAGAGTTTGTGAACGCTGATCTCGTCGTCGTCGGCTCGGGTTTCTTTGGCCTGACCATTGCAGAACGCGCCGCTACCGAGTTGGGGCTGAAGGTCGCGGTGCTTGATCGCCGCCACCATATTGGAGGAAACGCCTACAGCGAGAATGAGGCCCAGACAGGAATCGAGGTACACCGCTACGGCGCGCACCTCTTCCACACGTCGAATGAACGCGTCTGGGATTATGTGAACCGCTTCACCAAGTTCACCAACTACCAGCACAAGGTTTACACCAGCCACAAGGGCGAGGTTTACCCCATGCCCATCAACCTGGGCACCATCAACCAGTTCTTCCGCTCGGCCATGAGCCCAACGGAGGCGAAGGCACTTATTGCCGAACAGGCCGGCGAGTTGGCTGGAACTGATCCGCAGAACCTCAATGACAAGGGCATCCAGCTGATTGGCCGCCCCTTGTACGAAGCCTTCATCAAGCACTACACGGGCAAGCAGTGGCAGACGGATCCCAAGGACCTGCCGGCTGAAATTATTTCGCGGCTTCCCGTGCGTTACAACTATGACAACCGGTACTTCAACGACACCTACGAAGGGCTCCCGGTTGACGGCTACACCGCCTGGATTGAGCGTATGGCCGATCACCCGAACATTGAAGTCGTCCTGAACACGGATTTCTTCGACGACGGCGAGTTCGGCAGGTCATCAGTCCTCGGTCAGGTGCCAGTCATCTACACAGGCCCGGTGGATCGTTACTTCGACTATGCCGAGGGTGACCTGTCGTGGCGAACCATCGACCTTGAAGAAGAAGTCCTCCCCATTGAGGACTTCCAGGGTTGTTCCGTCATGAACTACCCGGACGAAGACGCGGCCTACACGCGAATCCATGAATTCCGCCACTTCCACCCCGAGCGGGACTACACCAAGGACGCGACGGTTATCATGCGGGAGTTCTCACGCTTTGCCGAAAAAGGCGACGAGCCGTACTACCCGGTCAATACCTCTGATGACCGCCAGAAGCTGCTGGCCTATCGCGACCTCGCACGCGACGAGAAGTCTGTCCTGTTCGGCGGTCGCCTGGGCACGTACAAGTACCTCGACATGCACATGGCCATTGGCTCCGCCTTGTCCATGTACGACAACAAGATCAAGCCGCACTTCACTGGCGGCGCCAAGCTTGAAAGCGGGGGAGTGGACGCATGACGGCTACTACAAACGAAAGTCAGAAGACGGCGATGACAACCACGGACGCACCGGCCAAAGAAAACCTCCGCATCGTTCAGCGTGTGGTGTTCCCTGCCAACCGCGACCTTGACACCCTTCCGCTGTACGTCGACCCTGACACCAGCAAGGTGAAGAAGGAAGATGGCGAAAGCAGCACCGTAGTCCAGGCAGTTGGCATGGCGCGGAAACTCCATCCGGAAGACATCCTGGACCGGGGTTCCGTGCAGGTTCGTCGTGGAGAACGACTTTCCTTTGGATCGTACTTCAACGCTTTCCCGGCAAGCTATTGGCGGAAATGGACCGTCGCCACGAAGACAGTCCTGCACCTTGACACCGAAGGCGAGGGGACGGTCATTGTTTACCGCTCCAACGCCCGTGGCGCCTCACAGCGTGTGGATTCCATCCTCGTCGAAGGCGCAGCCAGCAACGACTTCGAGTTGACCCTTGCGCCGTTTGGCGACGGCGGCTGGTACTGGTTCGATCTGATCGCCGGCGGCGATGGCATGACCCTCAAGGGCGCACACTGGGCAGTTCCGGACGAAGGCCGCCCACAGGGCCGGGTCACGCTCGGGGTAACGACATTCAACCGCGCGGACTACTGCCTCGAAACCATCAAGTCGATTGACGCTGACGCTGGGCTGAGGGAGATCCTCGCGGAGTTGATCATCGTCGACCAAGGCAACAAAAAGGTTGCCGACGAGGCCGGGTTTGATGCAGTCGCTGAGTCGATGGGTGACCAGCTGCGCGTTATCAACCAGGGCAACCTGGGCGGCTCGGGCGGCTTCGCCCGCAACATGTACGAGATGGTCGTTTCCGACAAGAGCGATTACGTCATGCTGTTGGATGACGATATTGAGCTTGAGACAGAGGGCGTCATGCGTGCAGTGGCGTTCGCTGATCTCTGCCGCAAGCCAACCATCGTCGGCGGACATATGTTTGACATGTACAACAAGTCTGTCCTCCACGCCTACTCGGAAGTCGTCAACTTCTACCGCTTCCTGTGGGGACCGGTCGAAGGCCTTGGCAACCACGACTTCTCTGCTGCAGGGTTGCGGTCCACCCCTCAGCTGCACAGGCGTTGGGATGCCGACTATAACGGTTGGTGGATGTGCCTCATCCCCAAGACCGTGGTGGAAACCATCGGCCTTTCCCTGCCCGTCTTCATCAAGTGGGATGACGCAGAGTATTCACTGCGCGCCCGTGCAGCCGGGTTCCCGACGGTCACTCTTCCCGGGGCGGCAGTCTGGCACGTCTCCTGGGCCGACAAGGACGACTCTGTTGACTGGCAGGCCTACTACCACGAGCGCAACAGGCTTATCGCGACTCTCCTGCACTCGCCGTTCCCCAAGGGCGGACGCATCCTGCGCGAAAGCCTGAACACGGACGTCAAGCACTTGGTGTCCATGCAGTACTACCCGGAGCAGGCGCGGATCATGGCCCTGCGGGATGTCCTTGAGGGTCCGGGCAACCTGCACCAACAGTTGCCCACCACGATGCCTAAACTCCGTGCAATGCGCGAAGAATTCCAGGACTCACAGGTCAAGACGGATCCCGGGGCCTTCCCGGAGGTCTTCCGGAAGCGTCCCCCCAAGAAGCCGCAGTCCTACAAGCAGCCCGGAGCTTTGGGCTTGCTGCCGTGGGCCGTAAAGACTGTCCTGAAGCAAACGCTAGCCCCCGTGCGTGACTCCGCCAAGGAGAACCCCGAGGCACAGGTGGCGCACCAGGACGGCAAATGGTGGAGCCTTGCGCACCTGGACAGTGCGGTCGTCTCCAATGCGGATGGAACGGGAGCGTCGTGGCACTTGCGTGACCCCAAGCTGGCCCGCCAGCTCGTGGTGGAATCGGCAAAACTGCACGCCCAGCTCTTCTCCAACTGGGAGACCTTGCGGGCCCAGTATCGCGAAGCCCTTCCAGAGATCACTTCCATGGAATCCTGGCGGGAAACTTTTGAAGCGTCGGAGCCCAGCAAGTAGCGATGTCGAACTCCACTGATACTTATGCTGTTCCGGGGGTGGGCGCCGGACTGCTGGACGTGTACCGGCGGCGGTACCTCCTCAAACTGATTGTCCGCAAAGAACTTCGTGTCCGCTACCGCGGTTCGGTACTGGGTCTGGCATGGTCGTACGTCAAGCCGCTCGTCCAGTACGTCGTGTTGTTTTTCGCCTTGGGCATCGTTCTGCGCGTCGGGGACCAAATTCCCAACTACGCCCTGTACATGTTCTCCGGCGTCATTGTCATCAACTTCTTCTCCGAAGCATTTTCGAATGCCACAAGGTCGATCGTGTCGAACGCGGCACTGGTCAAAAAGATCTATCTTCCGCGTGAACTGTTCCCCGTAGCCTCCGTCTGGGTCGCTGCGGTCCACTTCCTTCCGCAATTGATTGTTCTGCTGGCCGCGGCCCTGCTGAGTGGGTGGCATCCGGATGTCATGCAGTTATTTGGCGCCCTTCTTGGCTTTGTCATTGTGGCCGTCACGGCAACCGGCCTCGGCCTGTTGGCCGGTGCCGTCAATGTGTTCTTCCGGGACGCCGAGAACATCGTCGATATGTTGATGATGATCGTGACGTGGACTTCGCCGGTCCTCTATGACTGGACGATGATCCGCCGGTTGGCAGCGCCCTGGGTTCTCACGATCTACCAGCTCAACCCCATCACCGTTGCCGTGGAGCTATTCCATTGGGCCTTCTGGTATCCGACGGTCGACCAGCCCGTCGAATTGCCTCCGCATCTCTTGGTGACGGGCTTCATAGGCCTCGGCATGGCAGCACTGTTCCTTGTTATTGGCCAGATCGTCTTCCGACGGCTCGAGGGCCACTTTGCGCAGGAGGTCTAAATGGGCGCCGCAGTAATCGTCAAGGGCCTGAAGAAAACATTCAACCTCCGTCACTCGCACTCCATGAAGGAAACCCTCGTTTGGCTCGCCAAAGGGCGAAAAGGGGACCTCACCAAGAAGTTCGATGCGCTCCATGACGTGAGCTTTGAGATCCAGCCGGGGGAGACAGTGGCATTGCTGGGCTTCAACGGCTCCGGCAAGTCCACCTTGCTGAAGCTGATCTCGGGTGTCATCCTGCCCGACGAAGGCACCGTGCGTACCAAGGGCAGGGTTGCAGGTTTGATCGAGGTGGGAGCCGGGTTCCACCCGGATCTGTCCGGGCGTGAAAACGTCTACCTCAACGCAGCCATCCTTGGGATGACTGAGCAGGAGATCCAGGACAAGTTCGACGACATCGTTGCCTTCTCCGAGATCGAACAGTTCATTGATACTGAGGTGAAGTTCTACTCTTCGGGAATGTTCCTCCGGCTTGCTTTTGCGGTGGCCGTCCATACCCAACCCGATATTTTCCTCGTGGACGAGATCCTGGCGGTGGGTGACGAGCCCTTCCAGAGGAAGTGCCTTGCCAAAATCAAGCAACTCTCCGACGAAGGCCGCACCCTGGTGGTTGTCAGCCACGACCTTGACATGATTTCGCGGATTTGCGACAGGGGAGTGGTGTTGTCCTCCGGCACGGTCCAGTTCGAGGGTCCGGCGGACCAAGCTGTGGCGTGGCTGCGGGAACGCAACTAACCGCAGTCAATTGCAAAGAGTCGTCTGTCAACGGATGGCTAGTGGAAGCATCTAAGAAAGGCGATCGTAGGAATGGGTATCGGCCCGCTGCTGTTGTGTGTACTCCTGATCGTTGTGTTGTGGTGGGGCCCGGGCTGGATCTTGGGGGAAGCCTTGGGCGTTCGCCGGGTTCTGCTGCCCGTGGTGGCACCATTGCTCGGAATGGGCGTATTGACCGTGATCGGCGTGATGGGAAATGCGCTGGGACTCAGCTGGCAGCTGCTTCCAGTGACGGCTGTCCTGCTGGTTCTCTCTGCACTCCTGTTCGCCCTGCGCATCACATTGTGCCGCTATTTCCCGGATAAGTTCGGGTCCGCGGCCAAACCGGCGATATTTGGCAAGCATCGGTTTGCAGGCTCCTGGTGGATACTCCTTGCAGGACTGATCGCAGGCGGTGCGGTAGCCGCTGTCTCATGGATTGTTGGAACTGAAGGCCTCCAGGGGATCAATCAGGACTGGGATATCCCGTGGCACGCCAACATGATCCGGTTGATCTCGGTGAACCACGAGTGGGATCCGAGTATCGCGGGCAACTTCGCCTACTACGACACCAATATTCCTGAAGCTCCCATCCGGAGCTACCCGATTGCCTTCCACGCCGTGCTGTCGCTGTTCTGGCCGATGAGCGGTGTCAGCATCCCCGTGTTCCTTAACGTCTTTGTCCTGGTGATGATGGCAGTTCAACTGCCCTTGAGCACCATGGCACTGACGATGCTGGTCACTCGCCGCCCGATCGCCGTGGCTGCGGCTGCGGCCGTTGCTGGCTGGTTTACGGTCTACCCTTATGACCTCCTGTGGCGTGGCCCGCTGATTCCGTTCTTTGCCGGCATGCTGCTGGTAGGTCCATTCGCTCTGCTGGCAGTGAAGGGAGCGGTGGAACGGCAGAAGTTCTGGGTCCCCGGCATCGCGTTCGGGGCAGTAGGACTTATCGCCGTCCATCCCTCGCTGGCCTTCGTTGTACTTCCCGTACTTCTCTTCTGGTTGCTTTCGGCGTTGATCCGCCGAAAGGGCAGGATTCTCGGCATTACGGTATACCTCGCCGTCTCAGGTGTCCTCGCGGTGGTCCTCGGCTGGCCGATCATCGCCCAGATGCTGAAGGAATCCGAGCGCGTTTCCAAGCAGGTGTGGGCAGCGGACACCGATCGCAACGGAGCCATCCAAAACATCATGTTCCTGAACCATGGTTCGATGGCTATGCCGATCCTGACCGCCCTCGTGGCACTGGGCTGTTTGGCCGTGATCCTCAGGATCCGCATGTGGTGGTATTTCGGTCCTGTGTTGGCCTTCGCATTCCTGTCGGTCTACACAATGGGTACCGACAACCCTAGATTCATGACGTTGACGGCTCCGTTCTACGACGACCAGTGGCGTATCTTCGGCATCCTCGTAATGCTCCTGGTACCGCTCGCAGGCTTGGGAGTGGCGCAGTTGGCCGAAGCCATCGCGTGGTTGGTCGCAAAGATACGCAGCAGGTCGGGGAAATCCGCCCCGGAGGGATCTCACGCCGGCCACAGGCCCAGCCATGTAGTGACTGCTGCGGCAGCTGCGGCCGTGCTCTTGGTGAGTGGTATTGCCGCCATCCCCTACTTCAAGCAGAACGCCGAGCGGATCAACATCAATACCAAGGTTGATGGCGCAACGCTGAGTGCATCAGAAGTTGGGCTTCTCAGCAAGATCGACCAGTACGTGCCGGCGGACGCCACCGTGCTGAACGACTCATGCGATGGTTCGGTATGGATGTACGCACTGGGCAACCGCATGCCGATGATCCGCCATTTCGAGATTCTTCCGACAAACCGTCAGTTGCTCGTCCTCCAAAAGCTCCCTGAACTTGCAACGGATCCGCAGGTACGCGACGCGGCCGCTGAATTGGGCATCGAATGGGTCTACATTGCCGACGGCAGGATCAGGGCATGGGATGAGCCCAAGGCGGGGCTCACGCAGCCTGATTCCATTCCATACCTCCAGCTCGTGGTGCGTGAAGGAAACGCTGCCCTGTACAGGATCGACTGGTCCCAGTTGCCTGGTGGCAAGGAGGCATTCGATGCCGCGGCGAAGGACCGTCTGCAGCTTGACGGCGTATCAGGGATTCTTGAAAACCGGAATCCGGACGGCATTGCACCGCTAGGAAGGATCTGCTGATCATGAAGGCATTTATCTCCAAGTTCCTGGCATCCAGCTTGTTCAAGTTCCTGCTCATCGGAGGCTTGAGCTTCCTGCTGGACCTTGGTCTCCTGGCCCTGTGCTTCCAGGTCTTTGGCTGGCCGCTGTGGCTGGCCACCGGTGCAGGCTTCTGGGGCAGCTTCTTCTTCAACTACTTCCTGCAGCGCCATTTTGCCTTCAACGGTGGCGGAACGGCCCTCGGGGGAGTGCTTCGGTATTCAGGCCTCCTGGTTTTCAATACGCTGGCTGTGATGGGCATTGTTGAGCTTTTCGAGTTCATCGGTGCCGGCTACGTAGTGGGTAAAGTGGTTGCGACGATCGTGACCATGGGGTGGAACTACTTCATTTACAAGCACTGGGTCTTTCCGCAGAAGAAGCAACCGAACAGCGGCAGCGAACAGTTAGATGGCCAGTCGGGCACCGACACGCCAACACAGAAACTCACACCAAACAGCAGCGAAGGATAATCGATGTATCGAGGCGTTCGAATTGCCGCGGTAGTACCGGCCTACAAAGAAGAAAACCACATCGCCCAGGTCATCGAAACGATGCCTGATTTTGTTGATGACATCGTCATTGTTGATGACTGCAGCCCGGACGACACGTCGGGAGCCGCACGCCGCGCCGACGACGGTCGCGTCACCTTGATTCGGCACGAAGTCAACCAGGGCGTGGGAGGTGCCGTCCTGACGGCCCACAAAGCAGCCATGGAACTGGGTGCCGACATCAACGTGGTCATGGCAGGCGATGCCCAGATGGATCCCGACTACCTTCCCCAACTTCTTGATCCCGTGGTAGATGGCTATGGCTTCGCCAAGGCCAACCGGTTCTTCTCGGGAGAGTCGTTTGCAGGAATGCCCGGCTACCGCATTTTCGGCAACATCGTGTTGTCCTTCATGACCAAGCTTGCCTCCGGCTACTGGCACATCTTCGATCCGCAGAACGGCTACACCGCCATCCGCACCGAGGTCCTCCGCCGCCTTCCCATGAATAAAGTGGCAGCGCGCTACAGTTTCGAAAACGACCTCCTGATCCACCTCAATATTCTTGATGTTCCGATCGTGGATGTGCCGATTCCTGCGGTCTATGGCAACGAGGTCTCCAGCATCAAGTTGCGGAAGGTCATTCCCGAACTCCTTGCCATGCTCTTTGGCGGTTTCTGGCGCCGTGTGTGGTGGAAGTACATGGTGTGGTCCTTCTCCGCTGTTGCCCTCTTGCTGATCGCCGGCATTGCCCTCATCGTCATGGGCCTTGTGGCTGGAATCTGGGTCCTCGCGGCAAGCGTGGGATCTCCGACGGCCGGGTCGGTGATGTTGGCTGTGGTGCCCTTTGTCCTGGGCGTGCAGATGCTCCTGGTATCCCTGCAGTTGGATATCCAGGCGAGTCCGAACAGGCCCACCATGCATCCCATGAAGGAACGCACTTAGGATCTCCTGAAAGTTAAAACAGGGAGGGTCCGGACGCCAAGCGTCCGGACCCTCCCTTTTTCATGTTCCTATGGAAGGGAAGTGAATCCTCCCCAACCCCAGCCGACCTGGCTTCGGGAGAGCCATCCGGATGTTCCGTTGCCGGGGTACAGGAACAAGTTGCCACCGGCGTCACGGGCGAGGACATCGTTCTTGCCGTCACCGTTGAAGTCGCCCGGTCCGAGGATGGCCGTCATCCCGCTCCAGCCGCTCCCAACCTGGACCCGGCTAAGCCAACCACCCGTGCCGTTGCCTGGATACAGCCAGAGGATTCCTGAGGTGTCCCTGGCCAGGACATCGGTCTTGCTGTCGCCGTTGAAGTCGCCGGTACTCAGGATCGCATTCATGGCATTCCAACCCGTACCAACTTGGGCGCTTGAGGTGAAGCCGCCTGTGCCATTGCCGCGGTAGAGCCACAGGACGCCTGCCGAGTTTCTTGCGAGGACATCGGCCTTGCCGTCACCGCTGAAGTCGCCTGGCGCCAGGATGAGCGTCATTCCGGCCCAGCCGGTCCCCGCCTGGACGCGTGTCTGGAGGCCACCGGATCCATTGCCCGGGTAAAGCCAGAGAACACCATTCGCATCCCGGGCCAGGACGTCGCTGCGTCCGTCCCCGTTGAAGTCCTTCGTGGGAACGATGGCATTCAGCGAGTTCCAGCCGGTTCCCAGGGAGCGTTGGGTCAACCAACCCCCGGATCCGTTGCCCGGATACAGCCACAGCGTGCCGCCGTTGTCGCGTGCCACGACGTCGTTCTTTGCATCACCGGTGTAGTCCTTCCAGGTATTCGCCGGTGGGGCTGTCACGGTGTAGGCCTGGCTGACGATGACCGAACTGTTGTTGGAGGTGTCCACCGCGAAATACTTCAGCGTCATGGCTGCCGTCAGCGTGATCGCTGAGGAGTACTTGTTGGCCGCTGTGGCGGTGGGGTTCGTTCCGTTGGTGGTGAAGTAGATGCTGGATCCAGCCTCGTTGGCGGTGAGGGTGATCTGCTGATTGGCGGGGTAGCTGCCAGCGGGTGGTGTCACAGTTACCACCGGAGGAGTGGTATCCAGAACCGTGTAGGCGCGCGTGGTGACGGCCGAGACGTTTCCGGAAGCGTCCACGGCCAAGGCCTTTACGGTGGTGTTGGCAGTCAACGCAAACGCCGCAGTGTAGGCCTTGGTGGTTCCCGAAACGGTAGTTGCGGGGTTTGTCCCGTCTGTTGTGTAGAAGATGCTTCCCGGTTCACTGGAAGACATCGTGACCAGTTGTCCTGAGGCATAGCCCCCTGCCCCGGGAGTGACGGTCAGGGTCGGAGCCGTGTTGTCCAGCACGTACGTCTGCGTGACCACTGCCGATGAATTTCCTGCGGTGTCCCGCGCGAAGTACTTCAGGGTCATCGACGTCAAGGGGATCGGGCCCGAATAAACCGGACTCGATGTAGTCGGCGTCGTGCCATTGGTTGTGACGTAAATGGTGGCCGCTTCATTGACTGACAAGGCAATGGTCTTGCCGGCACCGTACGTTCCTCCGGCCGGATCCACGGATACGACGGGAGGGGCTGTGTCAGGAGCGAAGACAGTCACGTTCCTTGCAGCCGTGGAAGTGTTGCCTGCGTTGTCCCTGGCTTCCACCGTGAAGGTGACAGGACCACTTGGAACGTTCGTGTAGGCCTTGGGAGATGTGCAGGCCGTGTAGGCGTTGGAGCCGAGCTTGCACCTGAATCCTGCAATGTCCGTGGAGGTGGAGGTGAAGGTGAAGGATGGCGAGATGCCGACAGTTGCGCCTTCCGCGGGTGAACTGATGGATACCTGGGGCGCGGTCAGGTCGACGGTCACGGTTACCGACGCAAGTGTGCTGACGTTGCCGGCCATGTCCGTGGCTCGGACCCGCAGGACGTGTTGCCCCGCGGTAGTGAGATTGAAAACGTGCCCGTTGGCGCAGGCGGTAAACGCTGTCGTGGAATCGACTGAGCAGGACAACGTCGAATCGGGATCGGAGGTGACGCCGAGGACCGGCGCGCCGTTGACGGTTGCTCCCGCCGCGGGTGAGGTGATCACCGGTGCGCTGGGTGCGGCCAGGTCGACTGTGAAAGTCCGCGATACGGGAAGGCCTGATGGAGCTGCCCTCACCGAGAACGTGTAAGCGCCGCTGGCCAAAGCCGTTGACGGCGTGAAGGTGCCGCCGGAGCATACCTGCCAGACCGGCGTCGCCGTGCTCAACTGGAGGCTGCACTCAAGGGCGCCGCCCGGCGGCGTTGAAGCAACAGTGAACGTTGGCGTGGAGTCGTTGGTGAACGCCGGGTTGGCCGCTTGGGTTCCATTTGCCGCCGTCGGACCGCTGACGATGGAAGGTACAACGCCACCCAGGGTGAGCATCCTTCCGCGCTCAGCGGGCTTGGCAGGATCCAGTTGTCCCGGGTCTTCCATGACCAGGAGTTTGCCGTCCCGCATGGTCAGGCCGCCGACCTTGCTGAAGCCCAGGGCCCACTGGTTGTCCACGGTGTCCGTACTCAGGTCGATGCGGGAGATGGTGTCCTTCCCGGCATCGGCTGTGGTGGTTCCGACCCCGGTTCCTGTGTAGAGGACGAGGGGCGACTGCCAGTCGTAGTAGATGGCTGTCGGCTTGCCGACGTTATAGAGCGGCGCTGGGACGAAGTTGGTCAGTACACCGTCTTCGGGTGCCGTAAACACCGTCAACCCTGTGGTTTCTGCGACATACACCACTACGTTGCCCGCACTGTTGCGGTGCGTGGCAGCCAGGCTGAGGGAGCTGGAGTTGACCGAAGCGATGGATTCGATGCTCGGATGGAGGGCCGTGGGATCCACGATTTTGACGATTGACCGGGCGTTGGCAAACGACAGGTAGATGTTGCCGTCGGGGCCGTCGCTGACGGCATTTGGCCTCAGGTCGCCATCGAAGATGGTTAGCGCGCCGTTGTACTCGAATACGCCATTGTCAGGATTCCACAGGGCCCGTACGACGTCGGAACTTCCGACGGCGGCATCCGGAATGAAGGCCACTTCGTCACCATCGCCGTGGTTGGCAGGGGACGGATCGATCATGGCGGGCGTTCCGGCCAAGGCCGGGCCGTTGTCGTGACCAGTCAGGGTTCCACCGAGGCAGGTGTCCGTTTCGAGGCCCCCCGCGGTTGCGCCCGAAGCCTCCGTCACGCGGCAGAACCCTGCCCGAGCGTCGGAAACCCACAGGCGTCCGTCCGGGTCCACCAATGTTCCTGCGGCTTTGGTCAGACCTGTGGCCACTGTCTGGCGTGCTTGGTCCGCGAAGGCCGGGCCCGCTGTCAGGACGCCGGTGAGTGCCGCCGTCGCAAGGCTGGCAGTGGCCAGAACTGCCGTCAGTTTGTGGCGTTGCCGTCCTTCGCCCGCCTTGCTGAGTGCAATGCGGCGGGGAGTCTTATGAGAGGTTCTTGAGCGACCGGCGAAGGCAAGACATGCCAAACCAAGCTGAAGAACACTGCGATTGCGCGTGTCCACCGAGGGATCCCCACTTCATTCGGATGCTCCCCAGCTCCGCATGCATTGGTTATTCGCCCCACGCCGTTTCCGGCTGCGTCTACGTACATCTTCCACCAATTTTCACATTTGTCACTAGTGCATTCCTGAATGGCCTCGGATTCAGGGGCGTCAAGCAGTCCGTCTTGACCACACAACCGCCGCACCGCACGATTGAGGTGGAGGTCACAATGCGCAGAATGTTGCTGATGGCAATGCCGATGGTGATGCTGTTGGTCGCCTGCACGGCCCCTTCATCACAGCCAACTCCTGGGAACAGTACGCCGGCACCCAGTAGTGACACTGCTACCGCAGGGCCCAGCCAGTCGTCGTCCGCTCCCGGAAGCCGCGAAACTGGCGACCCCGGTCCGTCAGCAGGCGACGACGACCCGGGTCGTTTCTCCTACCGTTGCACCAGCCTTGACGCATCGCCGGAAGTCCAGTTGTCGAGCCTCGCGGAGGTCTGGGCTGCCAATAACTACACCCGTATGGACTCCTGCGAAGTCACCTACGCAGGTGAAGAACCATTCGTTCCAACGCCCCGCGAAGCTGAAGCTATTTCCACGGCCGCGCCGCAGGGTGCAGTAGCCGAGGATGGTCTGGCAGCCATGCAGGATGTCCTCCGGTTGTGCACGCGCATCAGCGATGAAACAGGCCCCGGCGGATTCGAGGAGGCAAGTCACGGGACGTTGCTCGCTGCGGCTGCATTTTGTCCGGACGCGCCGCAGGGGAAAATCATCGCTGGCTGGGCTCAAGGTACGAGGGTTGGCGACGGCAGCCATGTAGTGGGCGAAACCGTGGAAGCCGGCGGAGTCCAGCTCGTCAAGCCCGGCGCTTTGGCCAGCGAATGTACGTGGTCCGTCGCTGCGCAGGACGGTTCCGTCGTCGCCAGCGGAGGAGTCCCTGAGGCCGGCAAAAACGTCGAGCTTGAGGCCGGCCAAAACTTTACTAGTGACAAATGCGGAATTTGGGGGAAGATGTACTAAGACGCAGCCGGAAACGGCTTGGGGCGAATAACCAATGCATGCGGAGCTGGGGAGCATCCGAATGAAGTGGGGATCCCTCGGTGGACATGCGCAGGCGCAGTGTTCTTCAACTCGGTGTGGCAACTCTTGCCTTGGCCGGTTGTTCAGGAACCAAAGTAGATACTTCCCAACCAGCCGCACTCGATTTGGCGCCTGTTATCGCAAATGATGACAAAGTCCCCATTGAGCGTCCGGAGCCTCTCATCCGGTACCAATTCACATGTACTGCGGCAGACGGCAGCCTGATTGGCAAATTTTCGAGCCTCGAGGAAGTCTGGGCATCCACGCGGTACATGCACGTCACGGACTGCCAGGTGGCCTACGTCGGAAGTGGACCGCACATCCTGACTCCCGAAGAAACGGCTGCCGTCAACGCGGCCGTGGCCGCCGGTGCGGCTCCCGGCCAAGCGTCGGCTCTGTGCCTGCTCATCATCAGGGCGTGCACGCGTACCGATCACAGGACACTGGCAGCCTCACTCGCGGCCTACGGGATACCCGTAGTGAAGGGCGCACTGACGTTGGCCCCGTTGGCTCCGCAGGCTGCGCTGCTGACCAGGTGGCTCAAGACTGCAGTGCCTGGCTAGACACGGAGAAGGCGCAGATTCCGCCCTGATTTTTCAAGCCGGGGCGGCGCATTTCAGGGCGATATTCATCGCTACCAACCACACAAATCTGCGGGATCACATGGTCTAATGAAGGTGGTCTCACGTATTGGCTGTTCAGCGTATTTGGGAAACTGACTTTGTTTGGGGGCAAACGAAGATCACCCGTTGCGCACAATCAAGGAGTGATCTTTTATGGCGTTTAGAGTAGGAACTGCAAGCGCTGACATAACGCCGTCGCTGAGCACCAATCCGTATATGGCTGGATATGGTTCTACCGACGGCGGACGCGAGGCCACCAGCAGTTCACCGTTCGAGCCCTTGTACGCTCGGGCCATCCTCATCTGGGAAGACGCCCATCCCCACATCATCATCAGCCTGGATGTCCTGGCATTGCCGCGATCCATGCACCAGCGGATCCGGGACAGGATCATCGAGCTCGCGGATTGGTCGAGCAGCGACATCCTGATCCAGGCGACGCATACGCACAATGGGCCCGCCTTGATTGACACTCTCCATCCCTTCATGGCTTACGGGCTGGCGGATTTGGGCTTGGTGCGTTCTTACAGTGCCGATCTTGAAGACACCATCGTTGACCTCGCCCGGGAAGCCTTGGACGCGGATGAAACGGCAGTGACTTTCGACTACAAAGTTTCAACCCAGAATTTCTCCGCCAACCGCGTGGGACTGCCATACACGGAAACGGCAGTCCTAATTCTCGTCGCCAGGCGAGGCAATGGTACGCCGGCTGCCGTGATATTTAGCTATGGGTGCCATCCCATCAGTGCAGGTCTGCGCACGCTCTTTGATGGAGATTTTGCTGCAGGCGCCTGCAATTACATCGAAAACCGGAATCCGAATTGTTTCGCGATGTTCGTGCAGGGTCCGGCTGGAGATCAAGACCCCGGGGGAGTCCGCAGCTGGGAACTCCGGGACCAGCATGGAGACGCCCTTGGTGCCACGGTCCATTCGAACATGCAATCTGCGGGGCGTGCCCTCAGCGGTCCCATGGTGACGCGCTACCAGGAAGTCCAACTGCCGTTGGATATCACTCCGACAGCCGGAAATCTGGCCGCGGTGCGTGCTTCCTACGTTGCCAGGCTGGCCAATCCCAACGGCCAGCCCCAGTGGTACCAACGGCACGCGCAGGTAATGATCGGACGCATTGACAGCAACAGTTTTGAAACGGCTGTACCGTCCCCGTTCCAGGTGTGGAAATTCAATGGCAGCCCGGAGCTGAAGATAGCCATGATCGGTGGCGAACTCGTCAGCGGCTATGCGGCTTATTTTCGCGGCCGAAATGGTGGGACCAACGGTATTATTGTCGGTGGATATGCAAATGAATCCTGCTGCTATATACCAAGCAATGAGTTCTTTCCACCTTTCATGCCTCTGGGCAGTTATGAAGGTGGATGGGAGCCCGACTTCCCTGGAATCGCGGGGGGTTCGATGACTGTCTACGGCCACTTGGCGCACTTCAAAGCCGGCACTAATGGCGTGGAGACCACACTGGTAAATGCCATGAATGCTTTGCTTGCATAGAGTTGGCCCGGCTAAGGGCAATGATGAATGAGGGGCCCGCCCACGGATTTCCGCGGATGGGCCCCTCATTCATGACGTGGTCTGAGCTTGGGGGTCCTGCTAACCGGCGGCCGGTGCCAGGATTGTGAGGTTGCTCCAGCCTGTGCCGATCCTGGTTGGCGTTCCCCAGGTCTTGTTCGAACCTACAGGGTAGTAGCGCAGTTCACCGATGGTGGTTCGTGCAACGACGCCGAGTGAGCCCGCACCCGCAAATCCACGAACGGCACCGAATCCGGAAATCACGTTCCAGCCGGTACCCACAACGCTTGGAGCTTCCTGAATGAAGTTGCCGGTACCGTTAGTGCGGTACAGCTTTAGGTCCCCGGTGCCCGTTTTGACGAGGAGATCAGCATTGGAATCCTTGTCGAAGTCCATTTGGGCAATGTCCAGGCCGGCCCATCCGACGCCGATGTAGACCCCCGCGGAAAGGGTCTTGCCGCTGGGGTTATTGAAGTAGTACAGCCGGCCGGCGGAGTCATAGCCGACAATTCCGGGGTGCGCGTCTGCCTTTTTCCAGGTGCCTACGCTCAGGGTCCAGCCCTTCCAGTTGCTGCCCAACGCTATCGCCGTCCCAAAGCCGCTGCCGTTCCTGCCCGGGTAGACGTTTAACCGGCCGTCAGACCATTGGGCGACAATGTCCAGTGCGCCGTCGCCGTTCCAGTCGGTGACAAACCCTGCTTTGAAGCCCGCCCAGCCCGTTCCGATGAGGTCTTCCGGCAAAAGGGCCGTGGTGCCGGTCCCCGGATAACGGTAGAGGTTGGCATCCGGACGGACCGCCAGGACATCTTCCTGGTCGATGCCAAGGGTTGTCTCCACATCCAGTGAGGCACCACTGATGAGGCTTGCGTCGTTCCACCCCAACCCTATGAGGCTGCGGTTGCCCCATGACCCGGAACCTGCAGGATAGTAGTAAAGATCGCCGTTCGCTGCACGGGCGTGGAGACCTTGGGAGTCTGCTCCATTGAAGTTGATTGCCGAGCTTACTGCCGTCATGCCACCCCAGCCCGAGCCGATCACCCTGCCGGGCTCGCTGATGAAGCTGCCGACGCCATTGGAACGGAAAAGACGGAGGGTTCCGTCCGAAGTGCGTGTGACAATGTCCTGGTTGCCGTCGCCGTCGAAGTCGATTTGGTTGAGTTGGTGGCCGCTGAATCCGGTGCCAATCAAGACACCGTTTCCAAGTCCTCCACCGCCGCTGTTCGGGTACCGGTACAGATTGCCCAGGTAGTCCTGTCCGATCACACCCGGATAGGCATCCTTCGCGTTCCACCACCCTACTGTCAGGGACATTTCCTGCCACCCGGAACCGACTTGGATGGGTGCGTAGAAAGACCCCCCAGGGGCGCCCCGGAATACCTTTAGCGTCCCATCGGACCATTGGGACAGGATGTCCTGCACTCCGTCCTGGTTCCAGTCCACAACGTAGAGCGACTTTGCGCCGGACCACCCTGACCCGATGGCGACAGGTCCGGTGATTCGACCCGAACCGTTTGCAGGGAAGGCGTCCAATCGTCCGCCCGGGCTCGTAGCAAGGACATCGGCAGCAGACTTGATGGACGGATTCGAAGGGTAGGAGACCCCGCGGGCAAACGTGCGCAGCTGGTCATAACTGCCATTGAAAATGTTTGAATCACCCTCAAACGGACCTGTGCTGCTGTACTGCCACATCGTGTAGTCGCCCCAGCTGGCCGGCATGGAGCCCGGCGAATTTGTGGGGTTGTTCCAGTAGGAAGCGATCCACAAGGGGTAGCTTCCGAAGGTGGAATTGCCGACGCAGGTGTTCCACCAATCGGTGGTGCTGTAAATGACAGGGAAGCGGCCGGTCAGGGCCTTGACGGTGTTGCCAAAGTCGGCTGCCCATTGCCCCAACTGGGCTTTGGACATGTCGTAGCACGTGTTGCCGAAGTAGAAACCGTTGATGGTTCGTCCGGCGTACGGGTTGTACTCGATGTCCAGAACGGGCGGGAGGGTGTATCCGTCGGCCGTCCAGCCTCCACCGTTCGCCACGAAATACCGTGCTTGGTCAGCGCCTGATGACCAATTGGGGATGGCGAAGTGATAGGCGCCCCGCACCATGCCCACGTTGCGGGAGCCGTTGTACTGCTGGGTGTATTGCTCGTTGAGGTAGTAGTTGCCCTCGGATGCCTTGACGTAAGCCCAGCGGGATCCTTGGTTCCATTGGCTCTGCCAGTTGATGTTGGGTTGGTGGGCGCTGACGTCCTGTCCGGCGACGCCGATGGTGGGACGCCAGTGGCCCGGATCTGCTGCCATGGAAACCGCGGAGCTGACTGCGCTGCCTATGGCCCGTGAGCCTGAAGCTGCCGGGGTGCCATTGCTTTGTTGCGCTGCCAGGACCCTGGGGGATCGTTGTCCCATTTCCGCGCCGCCTGCCGGGATGGCTGCCCGCATGGCTGCCTTCATCGTTTCCGCGTCCGGTGCGTTGCCGGGCATTGCTTGCGCTTTGGGGAGCTGTCCCTCGGAGCCGTTACCGGGATCGGCGGGCAACGGCGCAATGTCGGGTGAAGGCTCGACGGCGGGCAGCGGCTGTTGCTGCCCGGCACCTGCGGGCTGCGGTCCCTGCGCTGGAATTGTTTCCTGCGCCTCAGGCGATGGGGCCGGTCGTGGTCCGGAGGACTCTGCCCATGACGGCGAACCAAGGCAGCTGCCCGCTACGAGGGCGGTCGTTAGCGCCAGGCCTGCCCGGGCCAGTAGGCTGCGGCCGAACGGGGCACTTGCACGTCTTTTCATCTTCATATCCGGCCCTGTACCGCGGCTCAGCGGCGCATGGGGTGGCTTGCGGACAAGCTCCGGGGCGGGCGCTTGCGCATGAGACCAAAGGCCAGCTCCTAACGGGCTTTACCATAACATCCTGAAACTGGAGTGACTAGTGGGATCCAGGTTGCTCACGTGGCTGGTGTTCCTAAGTTATCCACATGCCATGCCAGGTGACTTGAGGGCGGGTGATGGCTCCCTTAGCGTGAATGACTCGAGATATGCCTCTCGTTTACGGGCTCGGGATCGTTTGGGGAAGATGTGGATGCTGTAAGGATCGTCGAAGGTGAAGTCCGCGAGCTCATTCGACGTCGCGGGCTGGATCCCCTCGAGCAGGCCGCGGATGTCAGACGGCTTGTGGAAGCAGCAGTCAACGACTACGACGAACGGGCGCTCCTGGGACCGCTTCCTCCCCTGGGGCACCTTGATGCAGCCAGAAGGCACATCTTCGATGCCGTTGCCGGGTTCGGGCCGCTGCAGCCACTCCTGGATGATGCCGCGGTGGAAGAGGTGTGGATCAACGCGCCCCACGAGGTCTACGTTGCCCGCAATGGTGAATCCGAACTGACCGCCATCAGCCTCAACGAGCAGCAGGTTCGTGACCTCGTGGAACGGATGCTCAAGAGCTCCGGGCGCCGGCTTGACCTGTCTTCACCATTCGTTGACGCCGCGCTTCCGGACGGTTCCAGACTGCACGTAGCCATACCTGACATCACCCGGAAGCATTGGGCTGTCAACATCAGGAAGTTCATCGCACGGGCGAGCCGACTTGAGCACTTGGTGGAGCTTGGAAGCTTGACGCCACAAGCCGCGCGGTTTCTGGGAGCTTCAGTGGCCAGCGGGCTCAACATATTGGTCTCGGGTGCTACCCAAGCGGGGAAGACCACTATGTTGAACTGCCTTGCCGCCCACATTGGTTCCCGTGAACGAGTCATTACTGTGGAGGAAATCTTCGAACTGCAACTACCCCTGCGCGACGTGGTCGGGTTGCAGTGCCGCCAACCCAACTTGGAAGGGGAAGGTGAAATACCGCTTAGGCGGTTGGTCAAGGAGGCCCTTCGAATGCGGCCGGACCGTCTGGTAGTGGGCGAGGTGCGGGAGGCGGAAAGCCTTGACATGCTCATTGCCCTTAACTCGGGCTTGCCAGGCATGTGCACTGTCCACGCCAATTCCGCACATGACGCGGTCACCAAGATCTGCACGCTCCCGCTACTGGCGGGGGCCAATATTTCCAGTGCTTTCGTGGTGCCCACGGTGGCGTCCTGCATTGACCTGGTAGTGCACTGCAGCCGCCATTCCACGGGGCGTAGACAGGTGACCGAAATCCTCTCCCTCGGGCGAAGGGTGGAGAACGGCGTCATCGAGTCCTCAGGCGTGTTCGGGATGGTCGCCGGTCAATTGCAGCCGCGGGCCAACTCCATGCCTGCCGCGGAGAAGTTTTCCCGCGCGGGCTTCGATGTCGCCGCGCTTCTGGAGTTGAACTGATGGCGCCACTTCTCGGTATTCTTTTCGGTCTTGGTGTCTTTCTGGTGTGGTGGTCCGCATGGGTGCAGCCGCCGGTGGAAGCCAAAGAGCCAAGGCCCCGACGCTTGGACCTGCTGCTCATGTCGGCTGGAATTGAGAAGGTAACGGGTGGGGGACTTCTTCTCACCTGCGCGGGCTTCGGCCTTTTGACACTGCTCGTGTTCTTCGTTGTCACTGGATCGCCCCCGGTGGCCGTGTGCTTTGCGATATTCGGTTCATGGATTCCCTTTGCTGCAGTCCGTTGGCGTGCAAGAAAGCGCCGGGCAGCACTTCGGCTGCTGTGGCCGGATGTCGTAGACCACCTGCGCTCAGCCATACGGGCCGGTCTGGCACTGCCGGAGGCGCTCATTCAATTGGGGCATAAGGGGCCCGAAGAGCTTCGGGTATTATTCTTGGATTTCGGGGCCGATTACAGGTCTGGTGGCCACTTTGAAGCCGCGCTGAATCGGCTCAAGGATCGACTGGCTGATCCCGTGGCAGACCGCATTATCGAGGCATTGAGAATGACCCGCGAAGTGGGTGGCTCAGACCTCGGACGGATGTTGGGCATCCTCTCTGAGTTCCTCAGGGACAGTGCCCGCACCCGTAGTGAGCTTGAGGCGCGGCAGTCATGGACCATTAACGCCGCGCGACTGGCTGTTGCCGCACCTTGGATAGTGCTGGTTGTCATGGCCAGCCGTCCCGAAGCAATGCTTGCCTATAACTCTGGTGTGGGAGCAATGGTGTTGCTGGGAGGGCTCCTGGTCTCGGTCTTCTGCTATTCCGTGATGCTGCGCGTGGGTGCATTGCCCGAAGACGAGCGTGTTCTTCGATGAGCACGTCGTTGGCCTTCGCCGTGCTCTGCGGATTGCTTCTGGGGTCGGGTTGTTGGCTCGTCCTGGTGCGGCTGCCTTTCATGCGTGCGACCACATTTTCGGAACGTATCGAGCCCCAGTTGAAGTCCCGCAATCTTGAGTCACGCCTCCTGCGGAAACCAACTTCCAATCTCACGCCGTTCGGGCCGCTGGAGCGGATTCTCCGCCCGATCATCGGTGACGCTGTCACGTACTTGTCCCGCTTCAATCCGGGGTCGGCTGCGCTGGTAAAGAGAATGGCCCGCGCCGGTTCAACAAAGTCCACGCTGGATTTCAGGGCCGAGCAGCTGATGTGCGCCGGTGTTGGTTTTGTGCTCATGGTGCTCGTCGTCGCGGTCAGCGCCGCGGCTGGCCAATTCAGCCCTGCATTCGCGTTGGTTTCAGTCGTCGCAGGTTCCGTGGGTGGCTACTTGCTCCGCGACTACCTACTGGGCCAGCGGATCAAACGGCGTGAATCAGCAATGCTGGCCGAGTTTCCCAGTCTCGCGGAGTTGATGGCGCTCGCAGTCGCGGCAGGGGAGAGCGCGATGGGCGCCATGGACAGAGTCAGCCGCAGTTCCCACGGTGAACTTTCGGCGGAATTTGACATCGTCCTTGCCGACACCCGGTCCGGGAAGCCCCTCTCAGAGGCACTCCAAGCCTTCTCTTCAAGGTCGGAGTTGCCTCCCTTGGTCAGGTTCTTTGACGGTCTTGTGGTCGCCGTCGAACGGGGGACACCGCTGGCAGATGTCCTCCGGGCACAGGCTGCAGATGTCCGCGATGCCGCAAAGCGTGACCTCATGGAGTCCGCCGGCAGAAAAGAGATTGCCATGATGGTGCCCCTGGTTTTTGGAGTGCTGCCACTCACGGTCGTTTTTGCCGCGTTCCCGGCCGTTGCAGCTTTGGAAATGAGTCTTTAGGGCGTCCACAACAGAATCTGACCAACTCACGATGAATCCGCTGACCGCACTACTCGAATTGGAAAACCATGAAGCAAATTGCAAGATTACTGTCCACCTCATCGATCATGATCCTTGGCTGCGGCTCGTGGCTCATGACGATCAATATGAGAGGGATGCCCCGTCGCGAAGACCGTGATCGCGGCGACGTCCCAGGTTGGGTCATGATCACACTGATGTCGGCCGTGCTGGTAGCCGGGCTTCTTGCCCTTGCCACGCCGGCACTGAGGGGCATGTTCGAGCAGGCAATGAGCAAGGTAGGCAAGTAGGGAATGCGGTGTACCAGCACCGCGGTTGCGTCGCCCGCCATGGGTGAGCGGCAGGGAGCTGCCGAGGAGCGCGGGTCAGCCATTGTGGACTTCGTCCTGGTAGGGGCGTTATTGACCGTTTTCTTTATGGCGATCGTCCAGCTCACGCTGGTGCTGCATATCAACAACACGCTCATTGATGCCGCAGCTTCCGGCGCGCGCTACGGAGCGCTGGCGGACCGCACCCAGGCGGATGCCCAAGCGCGGACTGCGCAGCTTATCCACGCGGCGTTGAACAGCGATTATTCCAAGGACATTTCCTGTTCCGAGGTCACAGTAGACGGCGTTCGTGCCTTGGAGGTGACGGTGAAGGCACCACTGCCGGTGGTCGGGCTCGTAGGTCCCGGTGGATTGCTGGAGGTGAAGGGGCATGCAGCACTCTCCGGATAAGCCAACCAAGAGAGTGCTGGACGCCTTCCTGCGGAGGCTGAGTGAGGCTCTGTGCCTGCCTGTCGAGGTGGTCGACGGGTTCGGGGACCGCAACCGGACTTGCCAGGCGCAAAAGGGCAGCGCCGTCGTGGAGTTTACTTTCCTGGCGGTGCTGCTCATGGTTCCGCTGGTCTACTTCGTAGTGACAGTAGGCCAGATCCAAGGCGGGTCGTTCGCGGTGGTCGGGGCTGCCGACCAGGCCGCCAAGGTCTTTGTGACCCGCACGGATGCCACGGGTGCAAGGGCTGCAGCTGAGGGCGCCGTCCTCCTGGCCGTTCGGGACTACGGTCATACAGCGAACCAAGCCAGCGTCGATATCGCATGCGATCGAGCGGACTGCTTGTCGGCAGGAGCAAGCGTCACAGTGACCGTGGGCCTGGATGTACCTCTGCCCATGCTGCCGTTCGCAGACTCTCTGCACTTGAACGCCGCCCGACTGAGTGCGTCGTCGACCCAGGTCGTGGGGCGTTACCAATGACATCGCTCCGGCGTCGCGGGTCCAGTCCTCCCGTCGGTGAACCACGCGAAGATGGCCAGATCGGTGTTCTCGTCATTGGCTACGTTGTGTTGGCGCTTCTTCTGGCCACCGTGGTTATGGCTGCTTCGGCGGTCTACTTGGAACATAAGAAGCTGCTGTCATTGGCGGACGGAGCAGCCCTGGCGGCCGCTGACTCTTTTCTGGTGGGGGATATTGGGGCAGGGAGCTTGCCCGCAACTTCGCTGATGGAAGAGCGCGTCAAGGCGACAGCAGGCTCCTACCTCACAGCCAACGGTGCCTTCGGGCGTCATGATCAGCTGGTTCTCACGGCCGGTACAGGAAGCGAACCCGGCGGTACGGCGGTGGTTGTTCTGGCAGCAGTCGCACATCCTCCGGTGGTCAGCTTCCTGTTGCCCGATGGGATCCTCGTTGAGGCCAGGTCCGTCGCCCGGTCTTCCTTGACCCAGTAATGGTCCGGCATGGCAACATGGGTGCCGTCGGGGGAGCGCGGTGAATAGCGTACGCTGGGATGACCATGGCTGAGATAGATTTTCCCGCAGAAATCCGCGCACTTCGCGCAACTTACAGCTCCATCGAGAACGTCACTGATGTTGATGCCCTCAAGGCGGAGATCGCTGAACTGAGCGAGCAAGCCGGCGCTCCGGACCTCTGGGACGACCCCGCTTCGGCCCAGGTGGTCACGTCGCGGCTGTCCCACAGACAGTCGGAAGTTGAGCGCCTTTCCAAGCTTGCCTCCAGGATTGACGACCTCGAAGTCCTGGTGGAACTCGGCCAGGACGAGGGCGACGAAGACTCCATGGCGGAAGCTGCGAAGGAACTGTCGTCAATACGCAAAGCCCTGGCGGAACTCGAAATCACCACACTGTTGTCAGGTGAGTACGACGAACGCGAAGCCGTAGTTACCATCCGAGCCGGGGCCGGCGGCGTTGACGCTGCCGATTTCGCCGAGATGCTCATGAGGATGTACCTGCGTTGGGCCGAACGCCATGGCTACCCCACCACCGTGATGGACACCTCCTATGCGGAAGAAGCAGGCCTGAAGTCCGCTACTTTCGAAGTCAAGGCACCTTATGCCTTCGGTACGTTGAGTGTTGAGGCAGGTACCCACCGGCTGGTCCGTATCAGCCCGTTCGACAACCAAGGACGCCGGCAGACATCCTTCGCTGCCGTCGAGGTTATCCCGCTGATCGAACAGACCGATTCAATTGAGATTCCCGACAACGAAATCCGCGTTGACGTCTTCCGCTCGTCGGGCCCCGGCGGCCAGTCGGTCAACACCACTGACTCAGCTGTGCGGTTGACTCACATTCCCACGGGCATCGTGGTCTCGATGCAGAATGAAAAGTCACAGCTTCAGAACCGGGCCGCTGCCATGCGTGTGCTTCAGTCCCGGTTGCTGCTGGTTAAGAAGGAACAACAGGACGCTGAAAAGAAGGCACTGGCCGGAGACGTCAAGGCGTCCTGGGGTGACCAGATGCGGTCGTACGTTCTTAATCCGTACCAGATGGTCAAGGACCTGCGTACAGAACACGAAGTGGGCAACACCTCGGCAGTGCTGGACGGCGATATCGATGACTTCATTGACGCCGGCATCCGTTGGCGCACGGGCAATCGTAACGCTGCTGCCAACTAAGACCCCGAAAGGCGGGGTCCGGTTCGGACTGACCCTCGGGATTCTGCGACACGCCCCCCAAAGGCCCGGAAACCCGGTCCGTCCGTGCGTATAGTCGAGTGGCCGGTGCTCTCACTTCCCCCATCGAAAGCCCGTGCTCCGGCTGTTGGACTGGGCGACTATGTCATGTCCGGCGGGGTTCTAAAGGGCCATGATCAGATTTGAGAATGTCACCAAGGTCTACGAGCAGAATGCCCGACCGGCGCTCGACTCTGTCAGCCTTGAGATCAACCGCGGCGAATTCACCTTCCTGGTGGGCGCTTCGGGCTCAGGAAAGTCAACCTTTCTGCGACTGATCCTGAAGGAAGACAAAGCCTATTCCGGATCCGTGTATGTTGCCGGCCAGAATGTTGCCAACATTTCGAGCTGGCGCGTCCCCAAGCTCCGGCGCGGCATCGGGGTTGTTTTCCAGGACTTCCGCCTCCTTCCGCAAAAGAACGTGTTCGCCAACGTTGCCTTCGCCATGCAGGTCATCGGCAAGAGCCGCTCAATCATTCGCGAAACAGTTCCTGAGGTCCTGAAAACTGTGGGCTTGGAGGGCAAGGAACGCCGCATGCCCCACGAACTCTCCGGCGGCGAGCAGCAACGCGTGGCGATCGCCCGCGCCGTCGTAAACCGTCCCGGCATCCTGCTGGCGGACGAGCCGACGGGAAACCTGGACCCCATTACGTCGATGGGAATCATGGGAGTCCTGGACAAGATCAACCAGAACGGCACCACGGTAGTCATGGCAACCCACGACGACGACATCGTCAATGAAATGCGCCGCCGCGTGGTGGAGCTCAAGAATGGCAAGGTCATTCGAGACGAAGCCAAGGCCCTATACACGTCGATGATTCCGGTGGTTGGCGAATCGCGTCGGCTGCGGGACGCCAGCGGTGAGGAACTCGACCGTGCACAGGGGGCACAGCTGTGAGGCTTTTGTTTATCCTGGGGGAAATCGGCAGCGGTCTGCGCAGGAATCTCTCCATGGTGATTTCCGTGGTGCTGGTGACGTTCGTTTCCCTGACCTTCGTGGGTGCCGCCGGAATGCTGCAAATGCAGATCAACCAGATGAAGGGCTACTGGTACGACAAAGTCCAGGTGGCCGTCTTCCTCTGCAACGACGGTTCGACGGCGGTTGGTTGCGCTTCGGGTCCGGCCACCAAGGAACAGCAAGCCAACCTTCAGGCGATGCTGGAGTCGCCGGCGGTCAAGCAATACATCAACGATTTCCAGTTCGAATCCCAGGCCGAGGCATACACCCACTTCAAGGAACAGTTCTCCAATTCACCGATTGTGGATTCGGTCTCTGAGGACCAACTGCCGGCATCCTTCCGGATCAACATGAAGAACCCTGAGAAATACCAGATCATCAGCGAGACGTTCTCTTCCCAGCCGGGAGTCGAGACGGTCAGCGACCAGAGGCAGGTTCTGGAACGCATCTTCTCCTGGATGAACGGGGCGTCCGTTGCGGCGATGGGTGTGGCCGTGGTGATGATCTTCTGCGCGGTATTGCTCATCACCACCACCATCCGTCTCTCGGCCTTCAGCCGACGGCGGGAAACCGGAATCATGCGGTTGGTGGGCGCCTCCAAGACGGTTATCCAACTGCCCTTCATCCTGGAAGGTGTCATCGCAGCTGTTGTGGGGGCGGTGTTGGCTTCGGTCACGCTATGGCTGATGGCGCACTTCTGGCTCAACGGCGACTTGTCCACGCAGTTCCTCAACACACCGTTCATTTCCTCCACCCAAGTGCTGGTGATTGCACCGGTGCTGATCGCCCTTGGCGCTGGCCTTGCCGGGATATCCTCGCTTTTGACGCTCCGGCGTTACCTGAAGGTCTAACGCAATGAAAACTCTGACTCGATTGACAATCATGATCACGACGGAAAAGGACTCCTGATGACCACGTTGGACCCGACATCCCTGCGTCGGCGCCTTGCGTCGGGCAATGCTCGGATTTTAGGTGCAGTCCTTGCTGTGGGTCTGGCTGTCAGTCTCTTGTCGGGCGCTCCCGCGGCGCAGGCCGACAACCTTGAAGACCAACAGGCTGCACTCGAAGCAGAAGCTGCCCGCGTCCAGGCGTCCCTCGAATTTGTGGACGCCAACATCGCCAAGGCCGCCGGCGACCTCGTGATCTACCAAGGCCGCCTTCCAGGGGCGCAGCAGGCCCTGCTTGAGGCCCAAGGCAGGGTGGCCAGTGCGGTCAAGGAAGTCGAGGCATTGGCGGCGAGGGTTGAACTTGCCCAGCAGAACAAGGCCAAGATCACCGAGCAGCTGGAAAGTGATAAGCAGAAAATCACCGACACCAAGAAGCTGATCGGCCAGATCGCGTCACAGGCTTATAAATCCGGTGGCGTCCCGACCAATATTGCCCTTCTGTTCGGGTCCAGCGAGTCCGGCAACCTGACGGAATCCATGGATTTGGCAGACCAGGCCATGCGGAGCCAGAACGCAGCGATGACCAAGCTGACCCAGCAGAACGCCACCAACGTGAACTCGCAGGCGAGGCTGGTAGCTGTCGAAGAGGAGATCCAGGACCTCAAGGCGAAAGCGGATGCTGCGCTGGAACGCGAAAAATCGGCAAGGGACGAGGCTGCGAGCAAGAAAGCCGAAGTCGACAAGCTGATCGAAGACACCACCCGCCTCAACGGGCAACTTCAGGCGGCCAAGCCCGGCATTGAAGCGAACCTTGCCAGGGTGAAGGCCGAACAGGACACCGTTGCTGCCGAGATCGTGGAACGGGACAGGAAACTCAGGGAAGCCTGGGAAGCAGAGCAACGGCGTCTTGCCGAAGAAGCTGCTGCTGCCGCTGCGGCCGCAGCGGCAGCACAGGGGCGGCCTGCGCCTCCGGAGCAGCCCTATGTTCCTCCGGCTGCGGGTTCGCCCTCTGCCTTTGGATTGCGTCACCCGTTCGCAAGCTATGTGCCTATCACCTCTGGATTCGGCTGGCGCGCAACCCCGCCGGGCACCATCGACTTCTACGGTACTGGTGGCTACATGCACACCGGCATCGACTTCGGTGCGGCATGCGGCACACCCGTCTATGCGGCAGCTGCAGGCGAAGTCTTCAACTCAGGCTGGAACTCGGCCGACGGAGGGGGCTGGCGAGTAAAGCTGTCTCACGGTGTTGTCCAAGGGAACTCACTGACCACGATTTACTACCACAACAGCAGCATCGTGGTGGCGAATGGCCAGCGGGTCTCTGCAGGCCAGCTCATCGCATACTCGGGAAGCACCGGTAACTCGACCGGCTGCCACGCGCACTTCGAAACGTGGCTGAACGGCTCCGCAGTGGATCCCATGAACCTTCTCTAGCGTGGGGCCAGCGCGGGGGCCTCGTCGTGCTGGCGTACACTAGTTGAAATCCGCAACTAACAAGGAGTTCTACCGTGCCCAAGGAAAGTGGCCGTAAGGTAGTGGCCACCAATCGGAAGGCCCGGCATAACTACCATGTCCTGGACACCTATGAGGCTGGCATCGCGCTCATGGGGACAGAAGTGAAGTCCCTCCGTGAGGGCCACGCCTCCATGGTGGACGGCTTCTGCACCTTCTACAACGACGAGTTGTGGATGGAGGGTATCCACATCCCTGAGTATCACCAAGGGAGCTGGACCAACCATGCAGCACGCCGGCGTCGTAAGCTTTTGCTGCACCGCGAAGAGCTGGACAAGATCTCGCAAAAGATCCGCGAGTCCGGATTCACTGTGGTGCCGCTGCAGCTGTACTTCCTTGACGGCAGGGCCAAGGTGGAAATCGCCATCGCCCGGGGTAAGAAGGACTACGACAAGCGCCAAACGTTGCGTGAGCAACAGGACAAGCGTGAATCACTGCGTGAGCTGCGGGAACGCAACCGCCGGTAGGCGCCACGCCAATCGCGTCCGGGGAATGTTCCAACGGATGAATGCGTTATGATGGGTAGTCCGACGGGAACTCGACATGATCGATGTGCCGGTCGGGTTTGGTAACAAAATACGGGGATGATCGGTTTCGACGATGTTAGTCGCGACAGGTGAAGCGGGCCGAGGATGCAGAATTATCTCGTAAACGCTGTCTGCAAACCAATAAGTGCCGAATCTAAGCGCACTGACTTCGCTCTCGCTGCCTAAGCAGTAAGACAGTCCGTCAGCCCGGGGTTGCTATCGCCCCGGTTCCTGGCGTCATTTAGATAGCCACTGCTGTTTGCCTTCGTCATTGAGGTAAACGGGACTCTTAGATGACTGGGCCCGGATCAGCCACCTGTTCGCAGGATGGCTGGGGCCGAGAAAATCCGACGCGAACTGCGCCCGGAGAAGCCCTGACAAAACGACATCGGACGGGGGTTCAATTCCCCCCATCTCCACCCCGGAAAGCCCTCGGATCCTCGTGATCCGGGGGTTTTCTTTTGCCCGGGTGCTTGATGAATGCCAGGGGCGCTTAGGCGTTCACCCAGGGCGTACCGACCCCAGGACTACCGGAACCGGCTCAGCGGTTGAACAGGATAGGCGCCGAAACACGGTGGAGCGGTGGCAGGAGGCTTGTGATGAGTACTGAGCCGGAGTTCGAACTGGACGACCCTGATGACGGGCAGGCACTGGATGCCTACTCGAGGATCGTGATTCGCGTGGCCGAGTCAGTGACGCCGCATGTTGCCGCCATCGAGATGACCAGCACCGGACGACGGGGACAAATCCGCATGGGCAGCGGCTCGGCCGTTGTCTTCACCGGCGATGGGTACATGCTCACGAACGTCCACGTAGTGGCAGGAATCCGGTCCGGGCGGGCCGTGTTCGCCGATGGCAAGCACACCGATGTGGAGCTGGTTGGGGCAGATCCGTTGTCAGACCTCGCCGTGGTCCGGGGCGTGAAGTCCACTCCACCGCCAGCGTTGTTGGGCAATGCCGACACGCTGCGGGTTGGGCAGTTGGTCATCGCCGTGGGCAATCCCTTGGGCTTGGCCGGTTCGGTGACCGCGGGTGTGGTCAGCGGTCTTGGACGGTCCATCCCTGTCCGTGCGGGGGAACACAGGCGTGTCATTGAGGATGTCATACAAACGGACGCCGCCCTGAATCCCGGGAACTCCGGTGGTGCTTTGGCCGACACCAAGGGGCGTATCGTCGGCATCAACACCGCTGTGGCGGGGCTGGGCCTCGGGCTGGCAGTACCGATCAACACGACAACGCAGCGCATCGTCGCCTCCCTCCTGCGGGACGGCCGTGTTCGACGCGCCTACCTGGGTTTGGTGAGCACTCCGATTCCGCTTGATGCCAGTGCCGTAGTGAGGACGGGGCAGAAAGAGGGCCTGCGGGTGGTGGAGGTGATTCCCAACTCCCCAGCGGAGTGGTCCGGACTCCGAGCAGGGGACTTGGTGTTGCGCGCCCAGGGGCGGGCAGTGTCGAGCGCCGAGAGCCTTCAGAAGCTATTGTTCGAGGACGCCATCGGCGAACCCTTTCCGCTGACAGTGCTCAGGGAAGGAAAGGCCCTGCAGATCATCGCAGTGCCCTCAGAAATGAGCCAACAGCAATGAAGCCTGGCTAGGCCTGGTTCTCCGGAACGTCGACGACGCCGACGAAGCGGCTGCCCACACCTTCGTATTCGCTGCGCACTTCACCCAGGAAGAGCTTGGGAAGGTCGCTGTTCCGATGGGTGCCGCAGTAGACGAATGAAAAGTCAGGCCACCATTTCTTGGGGCGGACGGCCTCGGAGTAGCCACACACGGCACAGGTCAGATGGACCCAGACTGGTCGTTTGCCGGTTCGGTTGGCACGCGACTGAACCAGCCACGCCGGGGGGTTGTCCTGCATTTCGCGGAGTTCGGCCTCTGAAAGCCGGGACGGAATACCGTGGCGTTGGGCCATTTCCATCGAAATATCAAGGGCCAATGCGGCATCACGTCTGCTAATCACCATTCAACGATACGGGACTTCCCGGGCGTAGGCTGTGCTCATGACTGACGCAGCGGCCCTGCTACCCAGTACTCCGCTCCAAAGGCGCGTGCTGGTGGTGGCAATTGTGGCTTCGTTCATCGCCATACTTGATGGATTTGTGGTGAATCTCGCACTCCCCGCCATAGGGCGCGAGCTGGGTGGAGGCTTGGTCATCCAGCAGTGGGTGGTGGATGCGTATCTGCTGACGTTGGGTGCACTGATACTGGTGGCCGGTTCGCTGTCCGACCATTTCGGCAGGGCACGGATCCTCGAATGGGGCCTCGCGGGCTTCGCAGCGACATCGGTGTTGTGCGGGCTGGCCTGGACCGGCGAAGTTCTGGTGGTGTCGAGGGCGCTTCAGGGAATTGCCGGTGCCTTGTTGGTTCCGAGTTCGCTCGCCATGATCATCACGTCCTTCTCCGGACCTGCGCAATCCAAGGCCATCGGCCAGTGGTCCGGTTGGACCAGTGCTGCAGCCATCGTCGGGCCCCTGATCGGCGGGATGGCCGTGGACCTTCTCTCCTGGCGTGTCATCTTCTTCATCAACGTCGTTCCGGCTGTCGCCATCTGGCCGATGCTGGCCGGCCTCCGGGCGTCCGACGCAGCGAGGGACAAGAGCAAGCGCATTGACTACCTCGGGGCATTTCTGGCCATGGTGGGCCTCGGCGGCCCCGTATATGCCTTCATCGAGCAAGGCCGCATGGGCTGGGGAAGCATCCAGGTGTGGGTGCCCCTGGCGGTGGGCATTGTGGCCATGGCGCTCTTCCTGGTCCATGAGGCCCGGACGGCGGAGCCCATGCTGCCCCTCAGGCTTTTCGCCATCCGCAATTTTGCTTGGGGGAACCTTGCCACCCTTGCCATTTACGGTGGAATTTCCCTCGGATTCTTCGTACTGGGAATCTATCTGCAGCAAGTTGGCGGCATGGCAGCCACGATGGCGGGCATCGCCCTGCTCCCGGGTACCGTCATCCTCATGCTCAGTGCATCGTATTTTGGCGGCCTGGCCGGAAAATACGGCCCCCGCTGGTTCATGACCGTGGGTCCGCTGCTGTGCGCGGTGGGCTTCCTGCTGTCACTCTCAGTTCAGGAGCCACTGAACTATTGGACCCAGGTGCTCCCGGGACAGATCGTCTTCGGCTTGGGTTTGGCCACTCTCGTGGCGCCTCTCACGGCCGCCATTCTTGGTGCTGTCCCAACCGACGAAGCCGGGATCGGGTCTGCGGTGAACAACGCAGTGGCGCGCATCGCCGGGTTGATCACCATTGCCTTTGCAGGGCTGATCGTGGGCCCGGTCTTTACCCGGCAAGGGCTTTTCAACGCACTGGTGGTAACGGCGGGACTGTTCGTGCTGGGGGCAGTGGCATCCGCCGTCGGAATCCGGAACCCTCCAAAGGAGGCGGCGCCGGCCGCTGGCAGCGAACCGGATGCAGCGTCCGACGACGGCGGGGCGGTCGGGCTACCCAACTGACCTCATGCGGGGCTTCGGTCACAGGGCGGGCAGGACGCAACCTTCATGGACTTCAGCGCTCTGAACCCAAAGGGCAGACGCTACTTCATCGGCGAGATCGAACTCGCGGCCTTGGGCTCCGGTTCCGATCCTGACTACGAGTGCACCACCGAACGGTTTGCGTCCGACGACTTCAACCGGAGCGTCCAAGGAAATTTCTTCGGCTGCCAGGTACCTGAGGAGATCGGGGTTTTCATCGCTGATCCGGGTGATACGGCCGGAGTGGCCCTGGTCCAGTTCGATCATGCGGTAGGCGTGCGGCAATTCAACGGAGCCATCTGCCGAAGGAATGGGGTCCCCGTGCGGGTCCCTGGTGGGATGGCCAAGTTTGGCAGACATCCGCTCGATGAAGGTGTCTGACACCGCGTGCTCCAGCATCTCGGCTTCATCGTGGACCTCGTCCCAGCTGTACCCGAGTTCTTCCACCAAGTAACTCTCAATAAGGCGGTGTCGTCGGACCATGGAGAGGGCAAGGCGCATGCCTTCGGGAGTCAACCTGATGGCGCTGTAGGGCTGGTGGTCCACCAAGCCTTGGTCCTTTAGCTTGCGGACCATCTCAGACACTGACGAGTTGGCCACACCCAGGCGCTGGGCAAGCTGGGAGGACGTAATCGGCTTGTCTTGCCACTCCGTGTAGGAGTAGATGACCTTGACGTAGTCCTCGATCGAGGAGGAGGGCGTACTGGTCTTCACAACCCAAGCCTACCGTGGCAGGGCGCGGTGAACCTTGACCGCCCGCCAGGTTTGCGTCACGTAGGGCAACTGGACGGTCCCCCCTGGCGCGTGCGCAAGGTGGTGGTACAGATACCACTCGAGGTTTCCCATGACTTTCGCCCGCGTTGCTTCGTCGGCCCGGAGGTAGTAGCTGCGCGACTTGGTCAGCTCCATGATCTCTTCGGGCGTGGTGGGGTCCGCCCACGCCGTGAGGTGGCTCTGCAACCCGGCGAACTCCGGACCGATGGCAGGCCGGAAGCCAGGTTTGTGGACATCTCCGGCGTGCATGATGCGCGAAAGCCTGTGGACCCACGGAACCGACGTATCCAACTGGTTCCAGATCAGTCCCAGGATTCCCTGCGGGCGCAGGATCCGGGAGATTTCGGTGCTGGCGGGGAGGGAGTCGCACCAGTGCCAGGCCTGGGCAACGCTGACGACGTCGAATGCTGAGTCCGCCAGCCCAGTTGCCTCGGCCGTACCCTCCACTGCGCTGACCTGCGGATAGCTCTTCCGCAGTTGTTCCAACATGTCAGTGGAAGGATCGACGGCGGCCACCTCAAGTCCGCGTTCGAGGAGGAGGGCAGTGAACTTTCCGGTACCTGCTCCAATGTCCGCAGCTGTCTCTGCTCTATCGGGAAGGAGCCACGTCAGGGAGTCTGCGGGGTAGCCGGGCCGCACGCGATCATAGTGCTCACCGCCGTCTTGAAAGCTCTGGCCGAGTTCTTGCCGACGTTTGGCATGGAGTTTCGGACCGCGCGGTCCAGCCGGTCCGGGAATGCCGGGCTGTCCGTTTGATGGAGCCGGAGAACGCAATGCCACGCAAAGACTCCTTCACAGGGTCGCCAAAAATATACCCTACGAATTTACCGCAGCAGCGGGAGAGCTTGGATCTCGGGGTTAGCCGCGTCCCTGGTCCACGGTGGGGTTCTAGTCCACGGTGCAGGGAGCAGCGCCGGCAGTGCCGGGTGTGTTGGGAGCCCATTCCGGGTAGGTTCGGTGGTCATTGGCAGGTACCCAGCGGCCCTCGTCCACCACGTAGTCCCAACCCAGCCCGTTGCGCTTGAGTTCATCGATGCCTGCCAGCAGCCTCGTGGCGTCCTCCAACCGGGAGCCGACGCCAAAGCTGGCACGCAAGGAGCCTGAGGGCAGGCCGAGCCGCTTGAGCAGGGGGTGGGCGCAGAAGCGTCCGTCCCGGAGACCAACGCCGTGCTCCGCCGCCAGATACGCGGCGACCAACCCGGCGTCGAATCCTTCCACGGAGAAATTGACGACGCCAATGGTGTCTTCGGAGTCGCTGAAGATCCGGTGGACGGTCACGCCATCGATGGCCTCCAGGCCGTCCACCAGGTAGGAGCGGATGGCTGCTTCATGGGCGTGCCACGCCTCTTGGTCCAGTCCGGCGAGGACCTGCGTGGCGCGGGCGAGGGTTGCCGCACCCAGGACGTTGGGCGAGCCACCCTCGTGGCGGGCGGGACCGGTTGCCCAGCTGACGGAGTCCAGGCGGGCTTCACGGACGGCCCCGCCGCCGGCCAGGTGCGGCGTTCCGGCGTCGAGCCAATCCGGGCGACCAACCACGACACCAGCGCCGAACGGTGCGTACAGCTTGTGTCCGGAGAAGACGATGTAGTCGACGTCCGCCTCGGTGATGTTGATCCGGCGGTGCGGTGCGAGCTGGGCCGCGTCCACCACGATACGGGCGCCGTATTCGTGGGCCAGGGAAGCTAGTTGCGCGATGGGAAGGATTTCGCCGGTGACGTTCGAGGCACCTGTCACGGCAAGCAGGCTTACTCCGCCCTGGGCCAACTCCGTGCGGAGCCTGTCCAATGTTGCTGTCAAGGTAGACGCTGCGACGACGCTGCGGTGCGGGACACCCTGCCATGGAAGGAGGTTGGCGTGGTGTTCGATGTCCAAATACAGGACTTCGCCCGTCGGTAGGCTGTCAACCTGCGGGAGGCATCCCGCGAGAAGATTCAAGGAGTCGGTGGTGTTACGGGTGAAGATCACGGAGTCGTCGGGGCGTCCTCCGACGAATTCACGGACGATGTTCCGCGAATTTTCGTAGACAGACGTGCTGATTTGGGACGCATAACCCGCACCGCGGTGAACGCTCGCATAGTACGGCAGGACTTCGTTGAGGTATGCAGAAACGATGGTCAGGGCAGGCGCCGATGCTCCGTAATCGAGGTTGGCGTACCGAACGTGCCCGCCCTGGATCAGCGGAGCCTGTAACTCTGCACCCGTGACTGCGGAGAGCGGCCTTGAAGCGGCGGCAGCCTGCGCCGGGGTTTCTTCGGCAAGAGAAGGAATGATGTTTGAGTCGAACGTGACAGTGCTCATGGGACCTCACTCAAGAGGGACCCCCATAGGGGGATCCGCGCTTGCCGCATCCGTTCCGGACCGGCCGGGTCGTCACCCGGGGCACCCCACCGCGAATGGAGGGTTGCCGGCCAGCAAACCGGGGTTTAGCGCTGGCACTCGTGACCTGTAAAAAGGTTAGGGCACTGCCCGGGACCGCTCCAAAGCTGATTCGCATTGTTAAGCGCTTTGTTACGTCGGTGGCAGAATCAGGGCATCCGGCGAAGAAAAAACGACGGACACCCCCAAAAGGGGGAATCCGCCGTCGAAAATTCGGAAAACGCGCGCGACCGCGACCGCCCGCAACTGTGCCTCAGAGGAGGTCGTCCAGCCCCGGGTTGAGCCGTTTGAGGACCTCGGAGTGCAGGATCGAGTTGGTGGCCAGGGCGTTGCCGCCGAAGGGGCCGTCTTCGCCTTCCAAGGAAGTAAAACGGCCACCGGCCTCGGTAACGATCGGGACGAGTGCTGCCATGTCGTAGAGGTTCAACTCCGGCTCGCAGGCGATGTCCACGGCGCCTTCGGCCACCAGGCAGTAGGACCAGAAGTCACCGTAGGCTCGGGTTCGCCAGATGTCTTCGGTGAGCCCCATGAACTCGTCGAGGTTTCCTCGCTGCTTCCACCCGGACAGGCTTGAATACGACATCGAAGCGTCGGCCAACCGGGAAACGTTCGAGACCTTCAGGCGCGTAGCGGACGCGAGGGAGCGGCCCATGTAGGCGCCCATGTCCTTGGCCGCCCACCAGCGCTTGCCCAATGCCGGTGCGCTGACGACGCCGACAACAGGTTCTCCCTCGTCAACGAGGGCGATCAACGTTGCCCAGACCGGCACGCCGCGGACGAAGTTCTTGGTCCCGTCAATGGGATCTATGATCCAACGCCGTGAGCCATGGCCGCTGCTGCCAAACTCCTCGCCCAGGACGGCGTCCCTCGGCCGGGAGCGGGACAGCTGACCCCTGATTGCTTCCTCAGCGGCCTTGTCGGCATCGGTGACTGGTGTGAGGTCTGGCTTGGTTTCGATCTGCAGGTCCAGTGCCTTGAAGCGGTCCATGGTCTGGGCGTCGACTGAATCAGCGAGGACGTGGGCAAGGCGCAGGTCATCGTTGTAGGTGGAAACGGGATGGGTCATGCCACCAAACTATCCTGAATCATTAGCTGCGGTGGGGACGTGGCGCCGTAAGGATCAGTTGACGGTGCCCAGTTCCTTGGCCTCTTTGGCTTCAAGCCGGGGGTCCGCACCCAGCAGGCGGCGCAAGGAAGCCAGCCGGGCCACACCGGAGGGCCCTGCATGGCCTTCGTTCACCCAGGGATCCAGCCCGCAATTGATGGCTGTGGCGTCATGCTTGCAGCCACGCTCGCAGGCTTCCGTGCCGGGCTCAAGGTCAGGGAACGAATGCAGGATCCGGTCCGGATCCACGTGCGCAAGACCAAAGGAGCGGATGCCGGGGGTGTCGATGATCCAGCTGCCGGACGGGGCATCGGCAAGTTTCAGGGCCAAGGCAGACGACGAGGTATGCCGTCCACGGCCCGTCACGGCATTGACGCCGCCCGTGGCTCGTTCCGCCCCTGTCAAAGCATTGACCATGGTGGATTTGCCGACGCCTGAGTGGCCGAGCATGACGGTCACCTTGCCGCCGAGGTGGGAGCGCAGCTGGGCCACGGCGTCCCTGTCCAAACGTGCTGATAATCCGTCATCCGAACGCGCGTCAATACCGCTGGCTTCAGTGTCCGCTGTGCGGCTGATGATCACGGGGAAGTCCAGGCTGAGGTAGTTGGCGAGCAATTCCGCCGGATCCTTGACGTCCGCTTTGGTGATGAGCAGCAGCGGCTCTATGCCGGCGTCGTACGCTGCCACCAAGGCGCGGTCGATGAACCCGGTGCGCGGTTCGGGGTTGGCGGCAGCAACAACCACCACCAGCTGATCGGCGTTGGCCACAACCACCCGTTCGATGGGGTCAGTGTCGTCGGCGCTGCGACGCAGCAGGGTGCGGCGTTCTTCAACACGGACCAGCCTTGCAAGCGTGTCCGGGGCGCCGGAGACATCACCAACCAAGGCGACGAAATCGCCGGGGACCACGGGGTTCCGCCGCAGTTCACGGGCGCGGGCGGCGATAATGACGCGTTCATCCGCGGAATCTTCGTCCACAATGGCCCTGTAGCGCCCGCGGTCCACGGTGATGATCCGGCCAATAATGGCGTCATCATGGCTTGGCCGGTCCTTGGTCCGGGGCCTTGATCCTTTTTTGTTGGGGCGGATCCGGACGTCGGATTCGTCCCAGGAGCGTGCATCGCGGCCCATGGTCAGTTGCTGGCCTCGTCCGTGCCGGCGGATTCGAGCATACTTGCCCAGATTTCAGGGAACTCCGGCATGGTCTTTGACGTCGTGGCGATATCTTCCACGTGGACGCCTTCGACCGCGAGTCCGAGGATGGCACCCGCAGTGGCCATGCGGTGGTCGGCGTAGCTGTGCACCACACCGCCGTGCAAGGCCGCGGGGCGGATAATCAAGCCATCGGCAGTTTCTTCGGAGTCTCCACCCAGAGCGTTGATCTCAGCGACAAGCGCAGCAAGCCGGTCCGTTTCGTGACCACGGAGATGGGCAATGCCCGTCAGCCGCGAGGGGCTTGCGGCAAGAGCGCACAAGGCCGCAACAGTGGGAGCGAGTTCGCTGGTTTCGTCGAAGTCGGCTCCGAGGATCGCCGGCCCGCCGGTCACGGTAAGGGTCCCGTCCGCCAAGGTGACCTCGGCCCCCATAGTGGCGAGGATCGTCCTCCACATATCGCCGACCTGGGTGGTGCTGGCCGGCCAGTTGGGGATGCGGACGGTTCCCTGCGTGGCCAACGCTGCGGCCAGGAACGGCCCCGCATTTGAAAGATCCTGTTCGATCCGTTGGTCAAAGGCCTTGATGGAGCCGGGGGAGACCCGCCAATGGTTGGGCACGGAGTCGTCCACGGAGACTCCGACACTTCGCAGGACCTCCACGGTCATGGTGATGTGGTCGAGGCTGGGTACCGGCTTTCCGACGTGCTCCAAGTGAAGCCCCTCGGTAAACCGTGCGCCCACCAGCAGCAAGGCGGAGACGAACTGGGACGAGGCGCTGGCGTCGATCACCAAGTGGCCGCCGCGGACCTCGCCGGTGCCTTCCACTGTGAACGGAAGGGCCGACGGCGTCCTGCCGCCTTCCGCTGCCACGGGAACGCCGAGGGCGATCAACGCCTCGATGATGGTGCCCATGGGCCGGTTGCGGGCATGTGGATCTCCATCGAAGACGGTGGGCCCGTTGCGCAATGCCGCGAGGGGAGGCACGAAACGCATGACGGTTCCAGCCAGGCCGCAGTCGATGGCAGTTTCCGAGCCCGAGGCTGCGGGATCCATGGGCGTTATCTCAAGGTCCGGACCGTAGTCGCCGTCACCGGGGACCTCCGTGACGGTGGCGCCCAAGTGCCGCAGGGCCTGGATCATGAGTGCGGAGTCACGGGAATGCAGGGGAGCGCGTAACCTCGAGGGGCCATCCGCCAAAGCCGCCAACACCAGGAACCGGTTGGTCAGCGACTTTGAACCAGGCACCGTCACCGTGGCGTCCACTGGCCCCTTGGCGTACGGGGCCGGCCAGAGTGGCAGCGCGGCGGCTTCGGTCGATCCTGTGTTTGCGGCGGTGGTACCTGTCATGCTTCCTTATGCTCCAACTGCGTTGTCTACGGCCTTGCGTACTGCTTTGTCTGCCCGCTTGATCTGCTTGCCCGTCACCTTTTTGGCATCGGCAGCCAAGTGCTCTGCGCGCCAGGCGATGCTCGGACGTCCGTCGGTATCGACAGAGGCAAGAAGGACTCCGCCCGTCAGGGAAATGTTCTTCAACAGCTGTGCCTTACGGGCGCTCCGGCCCTCCTTGGTGCTGATATCGGCCGAACGCCATTCGACGTAGGAGTTCAAAGCCGACGTCACAGCCAGCACAGTGGCGGCGAAACGGGAAAGCTTTCCCAGTCCAAGCAATGCTCCGGCGCCCAGCTGTGCTCCACCGATGAGGCGCGCGAGGGTCTTCTCATCGGCCTTGAAAGGGAGGGATTCGGAGGCGCGTCGTAGGACGGGGGAGAGCTGCTTGGCGGTGTCGTCCGCGTTCCTGAGCTTGTCCAGACCTGCGACGACGAAGCTGGACGCGAGCATGGGACGGGCGAGAAAACGGATAACAGACATGTCTTGCCTCCTGGGTGGCTTGCCACACGATGTCAATGAGTGTTGTGTTCAAGGGGTGCAGTCTGCTCTAGTCTTGCACCTTTGCGGAATATTTACCCAGCCGCGGCCGTTGTGAACTAGTGGTGCGGTGGAGACCGGACTGCGGCAGGTGTTGCCGCCTTGGTGAACGGAGTTGGTTTTTTGACTTTGGTTAAGGACCGGGTGGTTCTACCGGAGCCCGGGTACGGCATGCAGCCGGAATCCCGGCAGCTGACAGTAGACTTGGCAACGATGAGCACCACGGAACCGGCCGCAGCGGCCACGGACCAGGCAGCCGGCGCGAATGACGACGCAGTGGCCGCGACCGACGTCGACCTTGCCACGGAGACTACCGAACAGCGGCGGGAGCGCTTCGAACGCGACGCCATGCAGTACGTGGACCAGTTGTATTCGGCGGCCATGAGGATGGCCCGCAACCCCTCGGATGCCGAGGACCTGGTTCAGGAGGCCTACACCAAGGCATTCTCGGCTTTCCACCAGTACAAGCCGGGAACAAACCTTAAGGCGTGGCTTTACCGCATCCTGACCAACACCTATATCAACCTTTACCGTAAGCGTCAGCGGGAGCCTTTGCAGTCCAACTCGGACACGATCGAGGATTGGCAGTTGGCCAAGGCAGAATCGCACACGTCGGCAGGCCTGAGGTCCGCCGAAACTGAGGCACTGGATCACTTGCCGGACTCCGATGTCAAGAACGCGCTGCAGTCGATCCCGGAAGAATTCCGTCTGGCCGTCTACTTTGCAGACGTCGAAGGCTATGCCTACAAGCAAATCTCAGAAATCATGAACACCCCGATCGGCACGGTCATGTCACGGTTGCACCGAGGCAGGAAGATGCTGAGGGACATGCTGGCGGACTACGCCACCGAACGGGGCTTCAGGGCCCATACCGAAGATCAGGCCGCGGCCGGAAGCAACAATCAGGAGAAAGAGAAATGAGCGACTGCCAGGGATTGGGCGATTGCGACGATACGCGAATGCAGCGGATCTACGAGTACCTCGACGGCGCTTTGACCCGCGAGGACCTCACTGAGATCAAGCAGCACTTGGACACCTGTGAGGAATGCTCTGAGCAGTATGACCTCGAGTGCCTTATCCGCACCATGGTCAAGCGCTCGTGTACGGAATCGGCACCGGAGAACCTGAAGAACTCGATTCTTGACAGGATCCACTCCATCAAGCCGGTAGAGGCCTGATCAGAGCCGGCCACAACGCCAAGGGCCCCGGAAACCGCATGGTTTCCGGGGCCCTCGCTCTTAAGCCTGTGACACTAAGCCGCTGGCTTAGGTGTTGGGACGCTTGCCGTGGTTCGCGCCGCCGCGCTTACGGTCACGACGCTTACGTGCACGCTTGCTCATAGCTGGCCTCCTTCAATGATTGATACTCAATAGAGCTGCCCTCCAGTTTCGCACATCCGGGTGCCGCGTCGCGAACCGGGCCTGGTGTTGCAGTGGCCCGGTTCGGAAGGAGGTCATTTCCCCAACGAATTCCGGATCGAAATACGGGCTTGGTCCAACACTGTGCGCACGGTTTCAAGTGCCACTGGCGTCAACGGGTGCGAGGCGCCGTGTTGGCGCAACTCGATGCGGATATCGTCCCTGAATGCCTGGACCATCAACTCCGCCTCCTTCAGCATGCGCTGGCCATCGGGTGTATAGCCCGCGGTACGGCTTCGGAAAGTCGCAGAGGTCGCGCTGGTGCGCGCCGCTTCCGCGGTAGCCGCCAGGTCCGCCCGCAGTCCACGCATGTTGGTCCGGATGTCGTCCCGCAGGTTGTCCGCGAGCCTCCTGACCGAGGCCGAGATGGTGTCTTCCACGTCCGCCAATTCCTCGCGCCGCCCATCAAGCTCGGCGCGGCCCGCATCAGTGATGAAGTATTTTGTACGGCGGCCCTCAGTCTCAGTTGCGACGAGGCCCTCTTCTTCCAGCTTCCCCAGCCGTGGATAGATGGTTCCCGCGCTGGGGGAATATGTGCCGCCGAAGCGGTCACACAGCGCCTTGATCAGTTCATATCCGTGTTTAGGACCCGTTTCGAGCAACGCCAGAAGATAGAGGCGCAACGCTCCGTGGGCGAAGACCGGCGGCATCAGAGGCCCGCTTCGCCGGGGAAGTGGTGGTTATTATCCGTGGCCGGCGCCGACCCGTGCATGATGTACGTCTTGCCGGAGACTGTATTGGTGCGCACCAGCATGAGCCGTTCGTCCGGGCCGACGATCGTGTGCACGTTGCTGCCGGGCTGGGCGTACAACTGATCGTCGATGACCACGGTCCCGCTGGCGGATTTTGCCACGATGTCCAGACCGACATCATGGGGCAGCCGGATGGTCAGGTCACCGGAAACGGAATTGGCGCCGAAGTCGTTGGTATAGTCCTGAAGATCGAAACTGAGGTCGCCACTAATGGTGCTGGCCCGGACGTTCTTGAACTTTCCCGAAGCGGTAACTTCGCCTGACACGCTCTTGGCGGTCAGGACGCCGTCGTGGTTCCTGGCGATGACCTCCCCGCTGACGGTGTTCACGTGCAGTTCGCCGCTGGTGCCGTCGGCCATGACGGAACCGGAGACGGTGTTCAGGCGCGTCCGTCCACTGATCCCGGAGACCATGCCGTCGCCGCTCACCGTTCCAGCTTCGACGTCGACGCCGGGCGGAAGGGCGATCCCCACTACCACCGAGTTGGTGCTGGTGTTATTGACGGTCCCCATCAGGTTCCGGAACCAACCCTGCGGCCCTTGCAGCTGATGACGGACCTCCAAGCGTCCGTCCACCAGTGTCACCGTCAGGGGGTCGCCCGTGATCTCGCTGATTTCGATGCGGACGTATGGTTCGTCATGGGTCATGACGTCAAAGCGGCCCTTCACGATTCCCAGCTTGAGGGAGCGGACGTCGTCCACATCGATGGTTTGCGGACCCGTCACGGTCCATAGTTCCTCAGACATGATTCCTCCAGGTTGCGATATATCGCGTTGTTCAATTCACGATATATCGCGAGTCCCTTGGGGGCAAGGGCCTGGGGACAATCAAGCAGCCGGGCGGTACAACTTGCCAATCAGCGTGCGGGCAATGGTGGTCGCGGGGTCCCGCCCGTCGGCAGCGGGCGCCAGGTTGGTCCACACCACCAACGAGACTGAATTGGCGGGGTCATGACCCATAAAGGTGTTGAAGCCCGGCAACTCGCCGGTGTGCCCATACAAGTTACCGAACTTTGCGATTCCCAAACCATAGGATGCGCCACCGGTATTGTCGGGATTGGTGGGGGTGACGCTCTCAAGCCGTTTTTGCTGGAGTTCCGGTTTGAGGAGCTTGCCGTTGACCAGGGCTTCGCCCAAAATCTTGAGGTCCTCAGCCGTGGATATGCCCGACCCCGCGGCCCAAGCCCACGACGGATTGACGTCGGTGACATCGTTCGGCGCCAGAGCGCCGGCCGTGGCCTCCTTCTGCATGTCCTCGGGAAGGGCCGGATTGGTCATGGTCAGGACGTTGTCGCCGTAGAAATAGCCTTGGGGATGGGGCTCCGGAATCGCATTGGAAGAAATCTCGGGAAAGACCGTACCCTTTAGCCCGAGCGGTTCGAAAATCCGCTCCTTGAACAGGGTTCCGAGCGGCTTTCCTTCCAATTTCTCGGCGATCAGGCCCAGAAGAACCGTGTTCGTGTTGGAGTAATGAAAGCCTTGGCCCGGCCCGAAATACGGCGGATGGGCGAATGCCAGGGCAAGGAGCTCTTCCGGCTGCCAGACTCTTTGTGGATCCTGGTCCATCGCCGTGTTGAGTTCAAGGGTCTCTGTGTAGTTGAACAGGCCGCTGCGCATGGTCAGCATCTGTTCGAGGGTGATCGACTCGCCGTTGGGGACGTCGGGGCGGTACTTCGACACAGGGTCGCCCAGAGAAAGCTTGCCGTCCTGTACGAGTTGCAGAATGACTGTGGTGGTCCAGGTCTTGGTGACGGAACCTACCCGGATGTGGTCCTGGGCAGAAACTGGACGGTCAGCGCCGCGGGTCCCCGTGCCGTAGGACGCCGTCAGCGATCCCTCGGGAGTCTGCAGCAGCACCACTGCACCGGGGACCAGGAGTTCTTTGGCCGTGCGTTCGAATTCGGCACGCAACGTTCCCGCGTCGAAGGGCAGTAATGCTGCGGCAGATGTGGCGGCGGACGGCGGTGTGGACGATGCGGGCGCCGTGGAGGACGTTGCGGGAGCGGGAGGACCGGAACTGCAGGAAACTGTGGCTGCTACGGCGGCGACGACGGCCGCTGCGACTGTTGCTCTGACAGAAACCTGCATGTTCCGCGTCATGGCTACTCCGGTTGGGCGATATTAAGCCATTGGAACCAGCCGCGGTGCAGGACCAGCCACGCAATCAATCCGTAGCCGGCCTGGCCCGGTGTTCCCCCATTGGCTGCGAGGTCCGTCCTCCACTGCTCATGATTGAGCAAGGGGGAGAACGTGTCAACGTAATGGTGGTTCCGCCTGGTAGTGACATCGGCAAAGGCCGTGTTGAGTTCAGCGAGGCGCTTGTTCCGTGCCGGGTCCAGTGTGGGAGGCGGGCCCACCACAAAGACCTCCACGCTGCTGTGGGAGGCGCCGTCGAGGATGTTGGCCAGGTTCAGGCGGCTTCGTGCCGTGGACAGGCCAAACTCCAGGTCCCGCCCGGAGAGCCCGATGACCAGGCGGTTCTCGTGGGTATCACTGAAACGTCGACCGGCTTCATCCTGCCAGCGGGCGGCCAAGCCCTCTGTGCCTTCCATGGGGCAGGGGAGCGGGAAACTTTCCACCACGACGGAGTCCTGGGGCGTGCGGGCCAGCACTCGTCCGAGCCAACCCAATGCGCGGGGATCCCCCAGGCCCGCCAGCAGTTCATCTCCTACAGCCGCGATGCGCAGCTTCCTGTCTTCCACGGTTACCTCTTCACACTCGTTACGGTCCTTGCACAGTTTGCCGGATCATCGGCCGGTTCTGGAACCGGGTACCTGTCCCATTAAACAGAACTGCCCGGCCTGAGGCGCGCATTCGCTCCTCAGGCCGGGCAGTTTCGCTTACTTGCGTTCGAACGCCTGCTTGATCAGGGCATCCTGCTCAGCGGCGTGGCGCTTCATGGAACCGGCAGCCGTGGAGGCTGAAGCCGGGCGCGAGACCAAGCGCAGCTTGCGGTCAAGCTCCGGTGCCAGGTTCAAGCCCATGAACGGCCACGGACCCTGGTTGGCAGGCTCATCCTGTGCCCAAACGATGTCAGCGTTCGGGTACTTGGCCAGCTCGGCGTCAATCTCAGCCTTGGGCAGCGGGTACAGCTGCTCGACGCGGATAATCGCGGTGGAGGTGTCGCCGGACTTCTGTCGGTTGGACAGAAGGTCGTAGTACAAGCGACCCGAGACCAGGATGACCCGGTCCACGTTAGCCGGCTGTACTTCCGGATCGGCAATGACCGGCCGGAAGCCGCCCGTGGTGAAGTCTTCGACGGCGGACGCGGCGCCCTTGAGCCGGAGCAGCTGCTTCGGCGTGAAGATGATCAGCGGCTTGCGCGGACGGCTGTAGGCCTGGCGGCGCAACAGGTGGAAATGCGATGCCGCGGTGGTGGGGTTGGCCACGATCATGTTGTCCTCGGCGCACATCTGCAGGAAGCGCTCGATACGTGCCGACGAGTGGTCCGGACCTTGGCCTTCGTAGCCGTGCGGGAGCATGAGCACCAGCGAGGAGCGCTGGCCCCATTTCTGTTCTGCCGAGGAAATGAACTCATCAATGATGGTCTGGGCGCCATTGACGAAGTCACCAAACTGGGCTTCCCACAGGACCAGGGCATCCGGACGCTCCACTGAGTAGCCGTATTCGAAGCCCATGGCTGCGTATTCGGACAGCAAGGAGTCGTAGATCCACAGCTTGGCCTGGTCATCGGAAAGGTTGCCCAGGGGCAGCCACTCGTTGCCGTTGGCGCGGTCGTGGAAGACTGCGTGACGCTGCACGAACGTGCCACGGCGGGAGTCCTGGCCGGCCAAACGAACAGGCACGCCCTCCATGATCAGCGAGCCGAAGGCTGCGATTTCGCCGAAGCCCCAGTCGATGCCGCCTTCGCGGGACATCTGTTCACGCTTTTCCAGGAGCTGCTTGAGCTTGGAGTGGACCGTGAAGCCATCGGGAATTTCCAGATGCGCCTTGCCGATCCGGGCAAGGGTGTCAGCGGAAATGGCGGTGGACGCAGGGGAGTTGGTACCGAAGTCGGCCTGCTGGGCGATGGGACGCTCGATGTCCGAGACCGCAGCGGAATCCGCAGTGATGATCGGGATCGGCGAGGTCTGCGCTGCGTGCGTCTCAGCGAAGACACGCTCGAGGCGCTCCTGGTAGTCGCGGAGCAACTGCTCTGCTTCTTCCTCGGTGATGTCGCCACGGCCGATGAGCGACTCGGTGTACAACTTCCGGACGGAGCGCTTGGCTTCGATCAGGTTGTACATGAGCGGCTGGGTCATCGAGGGGTCGTCGCCTTCGTTGTGGCCGCGACGGCGGTAGCAGACCATGTCGATGACGACATCCTTGTGGAAACGCTGACGGAACTCGTAGGCGAGCTGCGCAACACGCACCACTGCTTCGGGATCGTCGCCGTTCACGTGGAACACCGGAGCCTGGATCATCTTGGCAACGTCCGTGGAGTACGTGGACGAACGCGATGACGACGGCGCTGTGGTGAAGCCAACCTGGTTGTTGACGATCACGTGGATGGTACCGCCGGTGCGGTAGCCACGCAGCTGGGAGAGGTTGAGGGTTTCAGCCACAACACCCTGGCCGGCAAACGCGGCGTCACCGTGGACCATGATGGGCAGCACGGGGAACGACTCGCCTTGGTCCAACCGGTCCTGCTTGGCGCGGACGATGCCCTCAAGGACGGAGTCCACGGCTTCCAGGTGCGACGGGTTGGCGGCGAGGTAGACCTTGGTCTGCTTGCCGTTGTCCGAGGTGAAGGTGCCTTCGGTACCGAGGTGGTACTTGACGTCGCCCGAGCCCTGGACGGAGCGTGGGTCCTGGGTGCCCTCGAACTCGCGGAAGACCTGTGCATAGGTCTTGCCGGCGATGTTGGTGAGCACGTTGAGGCGGCCGCGGTGTGCCATGCCAATGGCAACCTCGTCCAGTCCGTCGTCTGCTGCGTCCGAGATCACGGCATCGAGCAGCGGAATCAGTGACTCGCCACCCTCGAGGGAGAACCGCTTCTGGCCGACGAACTTGGTCTGCAGGAACGTCTCGAATGCCTCAGCGGCGTTGAGCTTGGAGACGATGCGCAGCTGTTCTTCACGGCTTGGCTTGGAGTAAGGGTGCTCCAGCTGGTCCTGGAACCATTTGCGTTCCGCCGGCTCCTGGATGTGCATGTACTCGATGCCCGTGGTGCGGCAGTAAGCGTCACGGAGAACACCGAGGATGTCGCGGAACTTGAGCTGCGGCTTGCCGCCGAATCCGCCGGTGGGCCACTCACGGTCCAGGTCCCACAAAGTCAGGCCATAGGTCAGCACGTCCAGGTCGGGGTGCTTGCGCTGCACGTACTCCAGGGGATCGGTGTCGGCCATCAGGTGGCCGCGCACGCGGTAGGAGTGGATCAGCTGCTGGATGCGGGCAACCTTGTTGATCTCGTCGGCGGGATCCACTTGGAGGTCCGGGCTCCAGCGGACGGGCTCGTACGGGATACGCAGGGCTTCGAAGATCTCATCGTAGAAGTTCTGCGCACCGAGCAGGAGCTGGTGGACAAGCTTGAGGAACTCTCCACTGCCGGCACCCTGGATCACGCGGTGATCGTAGGTGGAGGTCAAGGTGAGGATCTTGCTGATGGCGTTCTGCGCGATGATCTTCTCGCTGGCACCCTGGAACTCTGCCGGGTAGTCAAGGGCGCCGACGCCGATGATGGCAGCCTGCCCCTTGGAGAGGCGCGGCACCGAGTGAACGGTGCCGATGCCGCCGGGGTTGGTCAGCGAAACCGTGGTGCCTGCGTGGTCATCAGCCGTCAGCTTGCCGTTGCGGGCACGCTTGATGAGGTCCTCGTAGGTGTGCCAGAACTCTGCGAAGTCCATGGTCTCGGCCTTCTTGATGTTGGGAACCATCAGGAGGCGGGTGCCGTCGGGCTTGGGCATGTCAATGGCGATGCCAAAGTTGACGTGTGCCGGCTGCACGGCGCTGGGCTTGCCATCGATTTCGTCGTAGTAGACGTTCATCGACGGGAACTGGGAAAGTGCGCGAACAACGGCGTATCCGATGAGGTGCGTAAAGGAGACCTTGCCGCCGCGGGCCCGGGCAAGGTTGGAGTTGATGACCACCCGGTTGTCGATGAGCAGCTTGGCGGGAACTGCCCGGACGCTTGTGGCGGTAGGTACTTCCAAGCTGGTCACCATGTTGGTGGCGATGGCCTTGGCCGGACCCCGGAGAACGGAAACGACGTCTTCCTCGGGTGCGGTAGGCGCCTTGGTGCTCTTGGGCAGTTGGGCAGGAATGGGCTGGGCAGTGGTGCCGGCAGCGGGCTTCTTTGCTCCGTCCCGGGCAACCGTTGCCGGTGCCTTTTTTGCCGGGGCGGGAGCCGCCGGTGCGGCAGGTTCCGCGGCGGGCGCCGCTGCAGGAGCGGCCGGCGCCGGTGCCGGAGCCGCTGCAGCCGGAGCTACCACGGGAAGTACTTGGGTAGGGGGATTGGCAGCTGTTGCAGCTGCGGAGGTTCCGTTGGAAGAAGTGCCGTCAGCAGAAGCAAAGGATTCAAAGAGTGGCCACCACTTGGTGTCGACCGAATTCTTGTCCTGTTGGTACCGCTCGTACAGTTCGTCAACGAGCCACTCGTTTCCGCCAAATTCCTCTGGTAGACGGTGGCTGGGCTGCTCTGGCACTTGAAATACGCCTCTTCCATGAGTGTTGTTTTCCCGCTGGCCAAAGTTGCTTTTCCGCAACGATGGGACAGGGTCCGGGTCCCGCGAACTCAGACCCCTGACAGTCTAGTTAGGATCGTTGGTTAACTGCCAATAGTGGTGACCTAAATCATGTTGCGGCTGACTTAGTGGAGAAGCTCTTCTTTTTTGTCGCGGAGTTAAGCCCGCCGTTGGAGGCGCCCGGCCGCTGGACTGTAGACTGAAACCCTTATGGACAGTAAATCTAGGTGCCGGCCTGGGAACTGTCGGGGGAGCCAATCTGGCAACTCCGCACAGCGTGCCCGTCGAGCCGGCAATACCCGTTCACATGCCCATCACGCGCCGGCGCTCACAGCCGGTGGTTCCACGGACCACGCGTCCGCGGGACCCGACCAGCCTCCGCCGGGGCGACTCCCCGCGCCGCAGGTGTTCCCCCCATTGCACGCGCCCACTCATGGAGTGATGCGCTAAGTGGAATGGATTCTTCTTCTGGCCGGCTTCGCCTTGATTCTGGGCACCGGCTTCTTTGTAGCAGTTGAGTTTTCCCTGGTTGCGTTGGATCAGGCGAGCGTTCAGCGTGCGGTTGACAACGGCGACCACGCTGCCGCCCCGCTGCTGAAGTGCCTCAAGTCGCTCTCCACCCAGCTCTCCAGTTGCCAGCTTGGCATTACCCTGACAACGCTGTTGACGGGTTTCGTGATGGAACCCTCCGTTGGGCAGTTGCTCCTGGGGCCCCTCGGCCTGCTGGGCCTCCCGGCTGAAGTGGTTCATTCCGTGGCATTGATTGTGGCGATGGCGTTCGCCACGCTCCTGTCGATGCTATTGGGTGAGCTGGTTCCCAAGAACATGGCCATTGCCCTGGCGTTTCCCTTGGGGAAACGGCTGGCCCGCCCTCAGTTGATGTTTACGGCCGTCTTCAAGCCGGCCATCGTTGTCCTGAATGGTTTCTCGAACAAGGTGCTGAACCTGTTTGGCCTGGAAGCCAAGGAAGAGATCTCCGGGGCAAGGACCCCCGCTGAACTCGCTTCCCTGGTGAGGCGTTCAGCTGAGCTTGGGACTTTGGATGCCGGTACGGCCAACTTTGTGGCTAGGACCCTGAACTTTTCCGGGCGCACGGCCGCTGACGTCATGACGCCACGCATCCGCATGGAAACGATCGACGCCGACCAGCCGGTGGCCGACATCCTCGACGCCGCGCGGCGAACCGGATATTCACGGTTCCCTGTCATTGGTGATTCCACGGACGACATTCGCGGTGTGGTGCACGTCAAGAAGGCCGTGGCTGTCCCGGCCGAGCGCCGGGCCAAACTGGAGGCCGGAGCGATCATGACCGACGTCCTCCAGGTTCCTGAGACGATCCACCTGGATGCGTTGCTGTCCGAACTGCGCGAAGGCAACCTGCAGCTTGCCGTAGTGCTGGACGAATACGGCGGAACAGCGGGCATCGCCACCTTGGAAGACCTGGTGGAGGAGATCGTCGGCGAAGTCGCTGACGAGCACGACAAGGTCCGTCCGGGAGTGCTGCAGAGCGCGTCCGGTGACTGGTACTTCCCGGGGCTGCTGAGGCCGGACGAAGTGTCGGAGCAGATCCCCAATCTCATCGTTCCTGACGAGTCTGCCTATGAAACCGTGGGCGGGTATGTCATGAGCCAGCTTGGCCGCATTGCGAAGACGGGCGACGTCGTGGACACAGTGGGCGGGACGCTCACTGTGACCAGGATGGATGGCCGGAGGATTGACAGGATCTGTTTCCATCATGTGGCGCTGGACGAGTCCACAGCAGAGCATGCGGATAAGCCGCGCCATGAAGCGGGTGCCGTATGAGCGACTGGGTAGGAATCGTATGGCTCGTCGTTCTCCTGATCGGCAACGCGTTCTTCGTGGGCGCGGAGTTTGCCGTCATGTCGGCACGCCGCAGCCAGATCGAGCCCTTGGCTGAAGCCGGGTCCAAGCGGGCGCAGACAACACTGCGTGCCATGGAAAACGTTTCGCTGATGCTCGCCTGTGCCCAGTTGGGTATCACTGTTTGCTCCCTGTTGATCCTTCAGGTTGCCGAGCCAGCCATCCACCATTTGTTGGCTGAGCCTCTTGAGCTGGTTGGCGTTCCGGTGGAACTCGCGGACGTCATCGCGTTTGCGATTGCCCTGCTGTTCGTCACGTTCCTGCATGTCACCTTTGGCGAGATGGTTCCCAAGAACATTTCGGTTTCCGTGGCGGACAAAGCTGCGCTTGTGTTGGCACCCCCGTTGATGTTCATTGCACGCGTGGTGAACCCGATCATCTGGTCGCTGAACTGGCTGGCCAACCACATCCTGCGGCTGATGAAGATCGAGCCCAAGGACGAAGTGTCCTCGTCGTTCACGCTGGAGGAAGTGCAGTCGATCGTGCAGGAGTCCACACGCCATGGCCTGGTGGACGACGAAGCAGGCTTGTTGAGTGGTGCCCTTGAGTTCTCGGAGCACACGGCCTCGCACATCATGGTTCCTCTGGACAAGCTGGTGGTGCTGAAGACGGCTTCCACCCCGGTGGACCTGGAAAAGGCGGTCAGCCGTACGGGCTTCTCCCGGTTCCCGATGGTGGACGACGACGGCGAACTCGCCGGATACCTGCACGTGAAGGACATCCTGTCCATCCCGGATGAGGGCAGAAGGCATCCCATCGCCGAAGGGCGCATCCGCTCTCTGGCCAACCTGGCGCCGGATGACGAGATCGAGCAGGCAATGTCCGTCATGCAACGCACCGGCTCCCACCTTGCCCGTGTTATCGGCACTGGCGGAGAAACACAGGGTGTCCTCTTCCTCGAGGACGTCATTGAACAGTTGGTTGGCGAGATTCGCGACGCCACGCAGGCGACCGGCATCCGCCGCTACGGAGACCAGCAAACGAAATAAACGAACGTAGTGGAACGACAGAACAAACTGGCGCCGATCGAAACCGATCGGCGCCAGTCTCGTCTAAATAGGAATCATTCCTATTTAGGGCTACACTGGAACCTGCCAGTAATTGTGTTTGATTCTCATTTTGAGTAGATCCGAGGTCCTCGTGCGTCGTTCCGCCGCCCGCCTGTCCATGGCCGCTTCCGCAGGTATTGCCGCCCTCCTGCTTTCTTCTTGTGCCGGTACGGCTGGGGCCACCAATCCGTCATCGTCCGGCGCCATCGAGGTGGTCACCTCCACGAATGTTTACGGCGACGTAGTGAAAGCAATCGGTGGGGATAAAGTCAACGTCAGCGCCATCATCACCAAGACCAGCCAGGACCCGCACTCCTATGAGGCATCTGCCCAGGACAAGTTGGTCATCTCCAAGGCAAAGCTCGTAGTGGAGAACGGCGGAGGCTATGACGAGTTCCTCCACAAGATTGCTGATGAAACCAAGGTCGGCCACGAGAACATGATCAGCGCAGTCGAAATTTCCGGGCTTGCTCCGGAAGGAGAGGGACACAGCGAGGAAGCCCACAGCGAAGCGGACCACGCGCACAATCACGGTGAGTTCAACGAACACGTCTGGTACAGCCTGGCCACCATGGGCAAGGTGGCCGACGCAGTTGCCGCCAAGCTTGGCAGCCTGGATGCGGGATCGGCCGCGACGTTCACGGCCAATGCCGACGCGTTCAAAGCCAAGCTCACTGACCTCACTGGAAAACTCGACGCCGTCAAGGCGGCCAACGAGCACGCGCCGGTAGCGGTCACTGAGCCCGTGCCGCTGTATCTGCTGGAAGCGGCGGGCCTGGAGAATAAGACTCCCGAGGCCTACAGCGCCGCCATTGAAGAGGAAACCGATGTCCCGGCCGCTGTATTGAAGGAAACCACGGACTTGGTCAGTGCCAACTCCGTGCGGTTCCTGGCATACAACGAACAGACCGAAGGACCCCAGACCGAAGCCGTCAAGCGGGCCGCCGAGGCTGCGGGTGTGCCGGTGGTGAACTTCACTGAGACGCTGCCTGACGGCAAGGACTACGTCCAGTGGATGACGGACAACGTGGAAGCCGTCACTGCAGCATTGAAGAAGTAGCGTTACCAGCATCAAATTGCGGTGAAGGGCCCCGCCCGCGTCCTAAGATATTCAGGGATGGCTGCGGGGCCTTTTGCTGCCACCACCCAGTCGCGAACACGAGCGGCATCAGAATGCGTTCCCCGGAGCGCGTGGATCGAGGACAACTTTTGACACCGGTAGTGAGCCTCCGCGGAGCGAGCCTGCAGTTCGGCAAGAGGACGCTTTGGCGGGATCTTGATCTGGACATTAATCCGGGAGAGTTCTTCGCAGTCCTTGGCCCGAACGGCAGTGGCAAGACAAGCTTCCTGAAAGTCCTCCTCGGACTTCAGGAGCTGCACTCCGGATCAGTGACTCTCGGTGGTCACCCCGTGGAGCGCGGCAGTAAGCGCATCGGCTACATCCCGCAGCAAAAGTCGTTCGCTCCGGATACGCCTTTGCGCGCCCGGGACCTGGTGGGACTTGGCATTGATGGGCATCGCTGGGGCATGCGGCTTTCTGCAGGAAAGGTCAACCAGCGTGTCGACGAATTGCTGGAGTTGGTGGGGGCATCGGACTACGCAAAGGTTCCGGTGGGGCAACTGTCCGGTGGCGAGCAGCAACGGCTCAGGGTGGCGCAAGCGCTGGCCACGGAGCCGCAAGTTCTCCTGTGCGACGAACCGCTCCTTTCTCTGGACCTTCACCACCAGCAGGGCGTGAGCTCGCTGATCAACAAGCAGTGCCATGAGCGCAACAGCGCTGTGGTTTTCGTGACCCATGAGATCAACCCGGTGATGGATTATGTTGACCGCGTCCTCTATCTGGCCGGCGGCCAGTTCCGTGTCGGGACGCCGCAGGAAGTCATGACCACGGAAGTCCTTTCGGAGCTTTACGACAGCCATGTGGAGGTCATCCACACCAACGGAAGGATCGTCGTCGTCGGTCTTCCCGACGCAACCACTCACTTCCACGACGAAGCCCACGCTAATGCCGGGGAGGAATTCTAAGTGGATCCCGACAACATCCTGCAAACCATTTTCAACTTCGAGAACTATGGCGAGTTGCTGGTGCTTGTCCAGAACTCCATCTGGGCCGGTGCGGTACTGGGGTTGCTGGGTGGCTTGGTTGGCACTTTCGTCATGAAGCGGGACCTTGCCTTCGCGGTCCATGGCATCTCCGAGTTGTCCTTTGCCGGTGCGGCGTTCGCTTTGCTGATTGGTGCCGACATCATTTTTGGTTCGTTGATTGGCTCGGTGGCTGCAGCAGTACTGCTTGGTTTCATGGGCGTGAGGGCGCGGGACAAGAACTCGATCATTGGCGTGATCATGCCGTTCGGCCTGGGCCTGGGCATCTTGTTCCTGGCGCTGTATGAGGGCCGTGCGGCTAACAAATTCGGCCTGCTGACCGGTCAGATTGTTTCCGTGGACACCGTCCAGTTACAGGTTCTTGCCGGGACAGCGGTGGTGGTGATGGCAGCGTTGGCTGCTATCTGGCGGCCGCTGAGCTTCGCCAGCGTGGACCCCGAAATGGCTGAAGCCCGGGGCGTTCCGGTCAGGGGACTGGCCATCGGGTTCATGGTGCTGCTGGGCATCAGCGTGGCGCTGTCCATCCAGATTGTCGGTGCGCTGCTGGTGCTTGCATTGCTTATCACCCCCGCGGCTGCGGCGCTGCGCGTGACTACTTCGCCTCGCCTGGTGGTGCTGCTGAGCGTGGTATTCGCGATGACTGCCACTGTGGGAGGCATCCTCCTGGCCCTCGGCAGCCGGATCCCCATCAGCCCCTACGTCACCACCTTGTCATTCCTGATCTACGTGGTGTGCCGGGTCATTGGACGGGTCCGGACCAACAGGGGGCTTAACGGCCGAGTGTCACGGGACCAGCCCGCGGGCGCACTCTAGAGCTTGCCGGCAGCCTTTTTCGCGGTGCACTCCGGGCAGAGTCCGAAGATTTCGACGGTGTGGGCCACCTCAGTGAAACCGTGTTCGGCGGCAGTTCGTGCAGCCCAGGTTTCGACGGCGGGTGCTTCCACTTCCACTGCCTTCCCACAGTTGCGGCACAGCAAGTGGTGGTGGTGTCCCGTGACAGCGCAACGTCTGTAGACCGCTTCTCCTTCGCCATTGCGGAGGACATCAATAAGTCCGTCATCGGCCAACGACTGAAGGATGCGGTACGCAGTGGCCAGCGACACGGAAATGCCCTTGTTCTGCAGCAACCGGTATAGCTCCTGGGTGCTGACGAAGTCATCCAATTCGTCCAGTGCGGCGCTGACGGCCAAGCGTTGCTTGGTGACACGCTGCTCCTTGACACCGCTGGTGGCCGGCGCCGCAGGGCCGGTCGTGGCGGAATTGGTGCCGTGTGGCATGGAAAGACTCACTTCCGTGGGGATGCTGGCAAACCCCAATTTTACCAGCAGGGCAGGGTTGGAAACTGTCAGCCGGTGGTCCTAGGCTGAGGACATGCTGCTCACCAAGTACACCCACGCCTGTGTCCGGTTGGAGAAGGAGGGAAACGTCCTGGTCATTGATCCTGGAACGTTTTCCGAATCGGAGGAAGCATTGAGCGGGGCCCACGCCGTACTTGTCACTCACGAGCACAATGACCACATAGACCGTCCGGCCGTTCTGGCAGCCATGCGGAGCAATCCATCGTTGGAAGTCCATGCTCCTGCAGGTATTGCCACGGCATTGCGGGAAGATGGCGACGTGGCCGAACGGGTGCACGCCGTGGAGCCCGGCTCTGATTTCGAAGCCGCAGGATTCAGCGTGCGGACGTTCGGCGGCCAGCACGCGGTAATCCACGCGCAAATCCCGGTGGTGGCGAACATCGGCTACCTGGTGGACGAAAATGTGTTCCACCCGGGGGACTCCTTCGTCGTCCCGGACGGGATTGACGTCAAAACCCTCCTGGTGCCCATCCATGCCCCGTGGTCCAAGGTGGGCGAGGTGGTGGACTTCGTCATCTCAGTCCGCGCTCCCAGGGCGTTTCCGGTCCATGACGCACTGCTCAATGAGCTGGGACGTGGCATCGTGGAGGGCCACGTGACCCGAATCGGCGCCCGCTACGGGACCAGCTACCAACGCCTTGCGCCGCGCGACTCAGTAGAGGTCTAGCCTGTCCAAGCCCCCGTGTTGTGGAACCGCTCCAGGACTGCTTCGTGCGGTAAAGGATCCAGGCCCTTGGCCGCCAGCCAGCCGGCGTCGTTATAACTGCCTGCATAGCGGTCGCCGCTGTCGCACATGAGTGAAACGATGCTGCCTTGACGCCCCTCAGCCACCATCCCGGCCACCAACTGCCAGACGCCCCACAGGTTGGTCCCGGTGGAGGGCCCTGCGTGCAGGCCCGTGAGCTTGCGGAGATGGCGCATGGCGGCAACGGACGCGGCGTCGGGCACCTGGATCATGTGGTCGATCACCGCAGGGACGAAACTGGGTTCAGACCTTGGACGGCCGATGCCCTCGATTCGTGATGGCAGGCCCGTGGCTGCGGCGGTGTCGCCGTCGCGCCAAGCGGGGTAGAAGGCGGAGTTTTCCGGGTCCACTACGGCCAGGCGCGTGGGGTAGCGGTTGTACCTCAGGTAGCGGCCAATGGTCGCGCTGGTGCCACCGGTGCCCGCGCCCACCACGATCCAGTCGGGAATCGGGTGTTCCTCAAGGGCGAGCTGGTCGAAAATCGACTCCGCGATGTTGTTGTTGCCCCGCCAATCTGTGGCGCGTTCTGCATATGTGAACTGATCCATGTAGTAGCCGCCGGACGTTTGGGCGGTTTCCTCGGCCACGGCATAGACCTCCGACGCATGGTCCACCAACAGGCACGCGCCGCCAAAGTCCTCGATCAGGGCGATCTTCTCGGGGCTGGTGGTTTTGGTCATGACGGCGATGAAGGGCAAGCCAATCAGCCGCGCAAAGTAAGCCTCGGACACGGCAGTACTGCCGCTGGAGGCTTCCACGATGGTGGTGCCCTCCGTGATCCATCCGTTGACCAGGCCGTACAGGAACAACGATCGCGCCAAGCGGTGCTTGAGGCTGCCCGAGCGGTGGGTCGACTCATCCTTCAGATACAGCTGGACCCCCCAATGTTCCGGGAGGGGAACCGCGTAAAGGTGCGTGTCCGCCGAGCGGTTGTTCTCAGCCTCGATCTTGCGGATGGCCTCGCTGGCCCATGCCCTGTCCTGAATGCACGAATTGCTCACTGGATAAGCCTAGGCTGGATTCCGGGCGGCGGCAGCACCAGCAGCTGCGCGGGAAGACCGGCCGCCGGAACGAAGGAGAACTTATGTCCACGCTGATCAGTTCGTCACAACTGCACGAGCGCCTCCAATCCGGGGAGCGCACTGTGCTCCTGGATGTCCGCTGGGTGTTGGGACGGACTGACGGGCATAGTGAATACCTGGCCGGGCACCTGCCCGGCGCAGTGTACGTGGACCTCCCCACTGAGCTCGCAGACCACGCGCAGCCCGGCCGTGGCCGGCACCCGTTGCCGTCGCGCGAACACTTCCAGGAGACCGCGCGAAAGTGGGGAATCAACGACGGCGACACCGTGGTTGCGTACGACAACAGCGGCAGCATGGCTGCAGCACGCGTTTGGTGGATGCTGCGCAACGCCGGGGCTTCCTCGGTCTACCTGCTCGACGGCGGTTTGGCGGCCTGGCGTGCGGAGGGTTACCCGGTGGAATCCGGTGAGGTGACTCCCGCCGTCGGAGATGTCCTCTTGGGCGCGGGCAACATGCCAGCGATTACCGAGCAGGAAGCGGCTCAGTGGCACAGCCACGGCGTGCTGTTGGACGCCCGGGCGGGAGAGCGCTACCGCGGCGAAGTGGAGCCGATCGACCCCCGGGCGGGACACATTCCGGGCGCTGTGAGCGCACCGACCACGGCAAACGTCACGGGCGAGGGGACCTTCTTGCCGGCGGAGGAACTGAAACGACGCTTCGAGGAGCTGGGCGTGGATGGGTCAGCCCGCATTGCCGTGTATTGCGGCTCCGGGGTGACGGCTTCCCACGAGATCGCGGCTCTGGAGATTGCTGGTTACCGGGCGGAATTGTTCCCGGGATCCTTCTCGCAATGGTCCAACAACGCCGCGAATCCCGTAGCCGTTGGAAGCGATCCTTTTGACGAGGGCCCTGAGGGTGCCCCTGATCACGCTGGCGCAAGTGGCACAAGCACAGCTGCCGGGAGTAGCGTCGGATCATGACCCCCGGACGCCCTGTGCCCCCGCCCCTTGCCAAACCCATCACCCTGGACACCAGCGTAACCGGTAAGGAAACCCTTGCTGCAGCCTATGGCGCTACGTCCCCCGATAGTGGCCTGGTTCCCTTGACTGTCTCCCGCCGTGCACCTGCTGAGGACGACGTAGAGATCGCGGTTGAATTCTGCGGCCTGTGCCACTCCGACGTGCACGCGACGCGGGGGGAGTGGCGAATTCCCCCCTACCCGCTGGTCCCTGGCCACGAGATAGTTGGCCGGGTAACCCGCGTGGGCACCGCAGTGGAGGACTTTGCGCCGGGTGACCGGGTGGGTGTCGGCTGCATGGTGGACTCCTGCCGCGAATGCGGGAGCTGCCTCGATGGCCTGGAGCAGTACTGCGAGCGGGGCAACATCGGCACGTACGGCGCTGCCGACCCCCGTCACGGTGACGCGGTCACCCAAGGCGGCTATTCGACGTCGGTGGTGGTTGACAGGCGCTTCGTGCTGCGCGTTCCAGAAGCCCTCGACCCCGCTGCGGCAGCGCCGTTGTTGTGCGCAGGAATCACCACCTACTCCCCGCTGCGGTACTTCGACGTCGAAGAAGGCGACTCCGTAGGCGTTGTGGGGTTGGGCGGACTGGGGCACATGGCCGTCAAGATCGCCAAGGCCATGGGGGCGGAAGTCACTGTGTTTACTACCTCCGAATCCAAGTTCGACGCCGCTAGGGAACTTGGTGCCGACCACGTGGTTCTCTCCAAGGACGCCGACGCCATGGAGGCCGCCAACCGCAGCATCGACGTCATCATTGATACTGTCGCCGCGCCGCACGACCTCAACCCCTACTTCCGGACGCTTCGCCTGGATGGGGCGCTGTTCCAGCTGGGCCTTCCTGCCGACGACATGCCGCCGGTCAGCCCGGGCCTGCTCATCCGCCGCCGACTCGCCTACGCGGGTTCGTTGATCGGCGGCATTGCGGAAACTCAGGAAATGCTGGACTTCTGCGCGGAACACGGAGTCACCAGCGACGTGGAAATCGTGGGGGCCGAACAGCTGAACGAGGCCTACGACCGCATGGTTGCCGGTGACGTAAAGTACCGTTTCGTGCTGGACACAGCAACACTTCAGAAACCATCGGAAAGGGCAGACGCATGAGCACGCTGTTCACCAAGATCATCAATGGCGAGATCCCCGGCCGCTTCGTGTGGAAGGACGAGGATGTGGTCGCCTTCCTCACCATCGCTCCGCTCACGCACGGACACACCTTGGTGGTGCCGCGCGAAGAAGTGGACTCGTGGACACATGCCAGCCCGGAACTCCTGGCCAAAGTCATGGACGTCGCCCAGAGCATCGGCAAGGTCCAGGAGAAGATCTTCGACGCCAAGCGCGTGGGCGTCCTCATGGAGGGGTTTGAGGTGGAGCACCTGCATGTGCATGTGTGGCCGGCCTACTCCACCGCGGACTTTGAAGTCCACAACGTAGACCATAACCCGGACCCCGCAGTGATGGATGCCACGGCAGTAAAGCTTCGTGCCGCACTCCGGACGGCCGGACACGGAGATGCTGTCCCCGAAGACTGAGCTCCGGGACTAGTTAACCCGGCGGTGCTTAATCAGCTCCGCCGGGTTTTCCTTTGTCTGCCGCTAGGCGGGGGCCAGGGCCTGGTTGAGCACCGTGCGGATGCGCTTTTCCGACACCGAATAGGCGGTGCCCAGCTCCACGGCGAACAGGCTCACCCGCAGTTCCTCAATCATCCAGCGCACGCGGGTTAACTCCGTCCCTGCCCTGCGTCCGGGAAGCAGCGCAGAAACAGCGTCGTCGTAGTCGTCCTCCAGGGCCTGTACGATCGCCATATTCAGGCCATCACGCTGGACGTTTCCCGGCAGTTTTTCCAGCCGCTTCTCGATAGCCTGCAAGTACCGGGGCAGCTGGCTGAGTTGTGCGTAGCCCGTCTGTGCCACGAAGCCGGGGAAGACCAGTTGTTCCAGCTGGCTCTTCATGTCATTAAGGGCAGTGATCAGCGGCAGGCTGGCGTTGGACTTGAGCTCTTTCTGGATGCGGCGCGTACTAGCCAAAATGCGCTCGACGACGGCAGTCACCGTGAAGACAGTATCGATCAGTTCTGCCCGGACTACTTCATACAGCGCATCGAAAGACGGCCTGTCCCACGGCAAGTCCTGCGGCGTCAACTTATCGATGGCAGCAAGGGCGCAATCCGCGATCAGCGCGCTGACGGAGCCGTGCGGGTTCTGGCTGAAGGTCAGTTTTTCCATGTTGCTCAGGTGCTCCAGCACGTATCGGTCCGGGGGCGGAATTCGCAGCGCCAGGAGCCGGATGACACCACCGCGCATGGCGGCTTCCTGTTCAGCCCTGGTCTGGAATACCCGAAGGGCGACCGACTTGCCTTCATCAACGACAGCAGGGAAGCCAGTGACGTCATGGCCCTTCACGGTGCGTGTGACCTGACGCTCCACGGTGCCGAAGTCCCATTCGGTGATTCCGCTGCGTTCCGCCACCGCTCCGTTGCCAGCTGTTGCGTTGGTAACGGCCGCCGTCGACGGTTGGCTGTTGGCGCTGCCGGTTCCCTTGCCACCCTTGGCGCGCGACGTCGTTGCGGGAGTGGCGCCGAGCGACTCCGCTATGGCGCGGCGTGTGGCAGGAGCCAGCTTCTCCTGGAGTTCGGCGAGGTCCTTGCCTTCGTCCAGCACCTTGCCTTTGCTGTCGACCACTTTGAAACTCACGCGCAGGTGGGACGGTACTGCATCCCAATTCCATGATCCGGGCGGAATGACGTGCCCACGGAGCCGGCGGAGTACGAGTTCCAATGACGCTTCGAGGTCGTCTGCGGCGGGGTCGAAGTCTGCCTCCAGGGCGGCCGTGGCCTGCCGGGCCACATCAGGGGCAGGGACGAAGTTCTTCCGTACCTGCTTAGGCAACGATTTGATGAGGGCCGTCACCAGCTCTGCACGTTGCCCCGGAATCTGCCAACGGAAGGGGGCATCATCGAGTTGGTTGAGGAACAACACAGGAACCTCGGCGGTGACACCATCGGATGGGTTGGGTGCCGATCCCGGCGCCACGGGATGGAACTCGTAACTCAGGGGGAGTTCGAAGCCCTTGTGCAGCCAGGTCTTCGGATACGCGGAGTCGTCCAGTGCCTCGGCGTCTTCGCTCATCAACAGCGATTGGTCGAAGTCCAGGAGGTTGGGATCCGCGTGGCGGGCATCCTTCCACCACTTGTCGAAGTGCCTCTCGGAGACAACGTCCGGGCCAACGCGTGCATCGTAGAACTCGAACAGCGTCTGGTCGTCCACAAGGATGTCGCGCCGGCGCATGCGGGTCTCGAGTTCCTCGATCTCCTGGAGCAAGGCACGGTTGCGGTGGAAGAACTTGTGGTGCGTCTTCCATTCGCCTTCCACCAGGGCGTGGCGGATGAACAGCTCACGGGAGAGCTCGGGATCGACGCGCCCGTAATTGACCCGGCGGTTGGGAATGATCGGCACGCCGTACAGCGTGACTTTCTCATGGGCCATGACGGCGCCCTGCCGGGAAGACCAATGGGGTTCGCTGTAGGAACGCTTCACCAGGTCCGGGGCTACCTGCTCGGCCCACAGGGGATCGAACTTCGCGGCGACACGCGCCCAAAGGCGGCTCGTCTCCACCAACTCCGCAGCCATGACAAACGCAGGAGACTTCTTGAACAGGGCTGAGCCGGGGAAGATGGCGAAGCGGCTGCCGCGGGCCCCCGCATATTCACGCTTGCGCTCATCGAGGAGGCCAATGTGGCTCAATAACCCGGACAGCAGGCTGATGTGGATGCCCTCATAGTTCCCTACGGGATCGGCCTCGCGCTTGTTGTCCAACGCGATGCCCAAGGGCTTGGCCAGTTGCCTGAGCTGCGTGAACAGGTCCTGCCACTCGCGGACCCTCAAGTAATTGATGAACTCATTGCGGCACAGCTTGCGGAACTGCGTGGAAGACAGTTCGCGCTGCTTTTCCTGGATGTAGTTCCACAGGTTGAGGAAGCCCGTAAAGTCCGAGATCTCATCGCGGAACCGCGCGTGCTTCTCCGAAGCGAGCTGCTGCTTGTCAGTTGGCCGTTCGCGCGGATCCTGAATGGTGAGGGCTGCCGCGAGGATCATGACTTCCCGGACGCAGCCGCGCTTGCCGGCTTCCACGATCATCCGGCCAAGCCGCGGATCCACAGGCAGCTGGGCAAGCTTCTGCCCGACGGCGGTCAGCCCGCTGCCGCTGCGACCGTTACTGCCGGCGTCTGCCGCCGTGGGCGAACTCAAGGCACCGAGTTCGCGCAGGAGAGTGACGCCGTCGTTAATGGCCCTGGAATCCGGGGGTTCCACAAAGGGAAAGTTCTCCACATCCTTGGGTCCGCGGGCGACGCCCATGGCCGTCATTTGCAGGATGACGGCAGCAAGGTTGGTTCGGAGGATTTCCGGGTCGGTGAACTGGGGACGCGACTCGAAGTCTTCCTCGGAGTACAGGCGGATCGCGATGCCTTCGGACACACGGCCGCAACGACCGGAGCGCTGGTTGGCCGAGGCCTGGGACACGCGCTCTATGGGAAGGCGCTGGACCTTGGTCCGGTGCGAGTAGCGGGAGATGCGGGCCGTTCCGGTGTCGATCACGTACTTGATGCCCGGGACGGTCAGGGATGTCTCCGCCACGTTGGTAGCGAGGATGATGCGTCGCTTGCCACCAGGGTTGAAGACCCTGTGCTGCTCCTGGAGGCTTAGGCGGGCAAACAGTGGCAGCACTTCGGTCCCGGCTAGGCGGCGGTTGGTCTGGATGCGGCCATTGATGGCCTCCGCCGCGTCACGGATTTCGCGTTCGCCGGAGAAGAAAATGAGGATGTCGCCCGGAGCTTCCTTGGCGAGTTCGTCTACGGCGTCGCAGACAGCATCCAGGGGATCACGGTCTTCTTCGAGTTCGTCGTCCGAACTTTCTTCGTCCGCGCCGGCTGGCTGGGACAGCGGACGGTAACGGATCTCCACCGGGTAAGTGCGTCCGGAAACTTCAATGATGGGCGCGGGCTCTTCGTCGTTTCCGAAGTGCTTGGCAAAGCGTTGGGGATCGATGGTGGCCGAGGTGATGATGACCTTGAGGTCCGGGCGCTGGGGGAGGATGCGCTTGAGGTAGCCCAGGATGAAGTCGATGTTGAGGCTGCGTTCATGGGCCTCATCGATGATGATGGTGCTGTACTTCCGGAGCAGTTTGTCCCGCTGGATCTCGGCAAGGAGGATGCCGTCGGTCATCAGTTTGATCCTGGTGGACGCGCTCACCTCGCCGGTGAAGCGGACCTGGAAGCCGACCTCCTGGCCGATCTCGACGCCGAGCTCCGACGCGATGCGTTCGGCCACCGTGCGGGCAGCCAGGCGGCGCGGCTGGGTGTGCCCGATCAGGCGCTTGTCTCCAAGGCCAAGCTCGAGGCACATTTTGGGGATCTGGGTGGTCTTGCCCGAGCCGGTCTCGCCGGCAATGATGGTCACCTGGTTTGCGGCGATGGCCGCCATCAGATCCTCGCGGCGCTCGGAGACGGGCAGCTCTGCGGGGTAGGAAATATGAAGTGTCATGGCTGCTGCCAGTCTACTGTGGCCGGGGTCCTGCGTCCGCTGCTTCCGTCACAGTCCCGGCTGCTGCGGTGAGCCGGCGGGACAGGTGCCGGGCGAAGGACCTGAATTCTTCGGGCTCGAGGATCTCGAAGTCCATGTCCAGCGCGGCCAGATACGCGGCCGGTGCGGCCAGGTTGTCCCATCCGGAGCTCAGGATGGTGGCGCTCTGGCCGTCTGCTGTCAGCGTCGCGTATTGGGAATTCACGACGGCGGCTACCTCGGCCAGCGGCGCGCGGAGTCGCACCACGACATCGAACCTGTACGGCGAGCGGGTGATCGACTGCTGCACGTAGGCAGCCAAGTCTTCCGCGGGCAGCGGACGTGGTAAGTATTTCTTGCGTTCGGACGGCAGGGTAGCGAACCTGTCAGCCCTGAAGGTCCGCCAATCCTCGCGGTCCACATCCCAGGCCACCAGATACCAGCGGCGGCCGGTGTCCACCAACCTGTAGGGTTCCACAAGCCGCCGAGCAGATTCGCCGTCGGACTTGACGTAGTCAAAGGAAATCTGGCGCCGGTCTGATATGGCGGCTGAGACAACGGTCAGCTGTTGGGGATCAACTGTCGCCGCGTTGCTGGGAAGCGTGGTGACAGCGGCTTTCAGCATGGCGAACTTGGGACGAAGCCGGGATGGCAGGACTTGTTCCAGCTTTGCCAGGGCGCGGACCGAAGCTTCGCCGATTCCGGCTACCGGACCTGCGGCCACCGAGTTCAAGCCCAAGGCGACCGCCAATGCTTCGTTGTCGTCCAGGAGGAGGGGTGGCAGCTGCGCGCCGGCTCCAAGCTGGTAGCCCCCGGCGATGCCGGGTGAGGCATGGATGGGGTATCCCAGGTTCCGAAGCTTATCGATGTCGCGTCGGACCGTCCGCTCGGTAACGCCCATGCGGTCAGCGAGGGCGGGGCCTGTCCATTCCCGACGAACCTGCAACAGCGACAACAGCTGGAGCAACCGGGCAGAGGTTTGGATCATGCAAGTGAATCTAGTCCATGTGTCCGAGGCGTGAGAGCCAGGAAACATGCAGCCCTTAAATAGGGACGCCCGCCGTTGGGGGAATCCTGCAGAATTCCTTGAACGGACGGGCGTCGGTTGGTTATGGCGTGGTGGACCTTGCAGTGGACTGGCATGCCCCTAGTAGATGCGGGGGTTCCAGTACGGGCTGCTCGGAGCGTCGAAGGCGCTCCACGGTTCCTTGGAGCTGACGGGCGGGTTATGTCCGCGACCATCCTTCAACAGGGCGGAGATGGTAGCTGCGACGGCGGTGATGAGGACGATGAAGAGGATGATTCCGAAGATTTCCATGCCTCAAGCCTGCTCCTGTGGCAGACCAAGAAACAGTGGCAGAAATGCCCCATTTAGACAATTTTCTGCCACACTGGAGTTATGTTGAAATCAGTGGCGGTGATCGTTGTACCCAACTTCTCGATCTTCGAATTCGGGACGGCCTTCGAGGTCTTCGGCATCGACAGATCGGACCGAAACGCCGGAGTTCCGGCCTTCGATTTCCGGGTGGTCGCCCCCGAGCCTGGGGACATCCGCATGAAGTCCGGCCTCTCACTGCATGTGAATCTGGGCCTTGAGGCAGCAGCCGATGCGGACCTGGTCATCATGGCGCCTTTCGGCCGGGACCAAGAGGTCCCCGAGTCGGTCATGGATGCCTTGCGGGCCGCCCACGCGCGCGGCGCATGGGTGATGTCCATCTGTTCCGGAGCCTATGCACTGGCCCGTGCCGGTCTGCTGGACGGGCGCCGTTGCACCACGCACTGGCACTATTCGCAAGACCTGGCCAGCCGCTATCCGGACATCATCGTGGATGAGAACGTCCTCTATGTGCAGGACGGAACCATCATCACCAGCGCCGGCACCGCAGCCGGAATCGATGCCTGCCTCCACCTCGTCCGCGTCGAGTTGGGAGCAAACGTCGCCGCTGCCATCGCGCGCGACATGGTGGTTCCGCCCCATCGCGACGGCGGCCAGGCCCAGTTCATCGACCGCCCCATGCCGCGCTGTGGTTCAGCGCCCATGGAGGAGCTCCTGCGTTGGATGGTGGAACACCTGGACGAGGAACACAGCGTGAATGAACTCGCCGCACGTCTCCACATGTCTCCCAGAACCTTCGCGCGCCGCTTCAGGGCCGAAACCGGCACGACTCCTGCCGCGTGGCTCAATTCGCAACGGGTCTTGAGGGCACAGGAGCTACTGGAGACCACAGAACTGAACATTGACGAGATCGCCAGGGAAGCAGGGTTCGGGCATTCGGTGCTGCTCCGCCATCATTTCACCAAGGTGCTGGATACCAGCCCGCAGAGTTACCGGCGTGCCTTCCGGGGGCAGCTGGCTGAGGCCGTCTAGGGGAACCGGGACCGTTAGCGCCGGCTCCCGAGGCGACCACGGGACTCCGAGCCCTCAGCCTTGGCGCACTCCACCAGTTCCTGCCACGGGCCTGTGACGGCACGGTCGGGGAGGGTGGCGCGGCGTTGGCCCGCCCTGATGGAGTACATGAACCGGTCCGGTTCGTTAGCTGAACGGGGCTGGCTTTTCGCTTCGTCCCACGGGCAGGCCTCAACAATCGGAACCCATCGTTCCTTCTCATCGGGGGAGACAGCCTCCACGCTCCAGACGCGTGTCATCGCGGCGATTCCCCCACTGCGTTGGACGGTGATCTTCATGACCGGCTGCTTCTCGTTCGACATTCCATGGCCAGCCAGCCGGCGGGACCACAAACAAGCACTGTCCGGTCCCGCCCTGTGACTAAACCTTGACCTTCACAGTCTCCCACGCCTTGAGGACGGCGTCATGTTCAGCTGAACCGGAACCGAAGAGTTCCCCAGCGGTGGCCACAGTGGTCTTGGCGAACTTTCCAAACGTGCACGTCGCGGGGAGTGAACCGCTGGTCAGGGTGCCGTACCAAATCTGGCCCGGCGCCTCCCACGCATTGCCACCGAGTTCCGAGGCAACCACGTAGAAAGCCTTGTTCGGGATGCCGGAGTTGATATGCACTCCACCGTTGTCAGCACTTGTCCGCACGTACGTATCCATGGAGTCCGGTTGGGGATCCTTGCCCAGCACGTCGTCGTCATAAGCGGTCCCGGGTGCCTTCATGGAGCGCAGGGCAGCACCTTGCACCTGGTCAGTGAAGAGGCCCTCGCCGATCAGCCAGCTGGCCTGCCCTGCCGGCTCCTGTTTCAGGTACTGCTCCACCAGGACGCCGAACACATCCGACATGGACTCATTGAGCGCGCCGGCCTGGTTGCGGTATGCCAGATTGGCTGTGTACTGCGTGACACCATGAGCCAGTTCATGCCCTATGACGCTGACGGATTTGGTGAAGCGCTGAAAAATCTGGCCGTCACCATCGCCAAAGACCATCTGGGATCCATCCCAGAAGGCGTTGTCGTAGAGCTTCCCGTAATGGACGGTCGCGTCCAAGGCGAGACCGGCGTCGTCGATGGAGTCCCTGCCGAAAATATCGCTGTAGAGGCGGTGCGTGCTCCCGAGGCCTTCGTAGGCCTCGTCTGCAGCTACGTCCCCGACGGGTCCCGCGCCCTCCTTCCGGACGACCCGCCCCGGCAGGGTTTCCGAGGATTCGGCATCGAATATGGTCCGCTTCGGAGGTCCCGGCTTGGTCTGGCGGGCACTGGGCGGTGCCGCCGGAACGGGGGCTGTGCGGGTGGCCTGCAGGTCCTTAATATGCAGCAGCGACTCTTTGGCTGCCCTGGCGACGGCCCGCAGCCGGGGCTCGTGCTGGGCGGCTATCTTGCGAAGCATGTACGGCGGGACGATCGAGCACATCACGGCAAACCCCTTTGGCTATCGGTAAGTCCAACTGGATTCAGCCTAAAAGCAGCCGCAGACAATATTGCGGTGTACGCCCGGCAAGCCCCGAACTGATAGCGCGGCACCGGCAGACAAAAATACCCCGCCAGCAGGACTGGCGGGGTATTTGATGTGCCCTCGATAGGATTCGAACCTACGGCCTTCTGCTCCGGAGGCAGACGCTCTATCCCCTGAGCTACGAGGGCATCCAGGGTTCCCTCCGTTGCCGGTGGGACGTCCTAGAGCTTAGCAGCCACTATGCCGCAAATGAAAACCCGGCACCGCAGCGGCGGGCCCAGCTCAGGGGCCCGCCAATCAGTACCCGGTTAGTACCCGGCGAACGAGTCGACGTGGACCCGGTGTGCTCCTGCGCTTCGGGCGGCAGCGCGGAGGGAGTCGACGCTCCGCGGGGAGCCCGAGACAAACACTTCCCGGTCCGCGATGTCCGGAACCAACTCCGCCAGGCGTGCGGCATCGATCCTGGAGGCGCCGGCGTCGAGCATGAAATCCGGGGGAGTTGATCCGTCCGCGAGGCGGGCAATGACCTTCGCCCCTGACGCTTGCAACTGCTCTACGCAGGCCAACTCATTGCGGCCCTTGGCGAGATACACCACCACGCTGTCGCGCGCCGGGGCGTCGGCAGCCAGCTGCGACAGGAAAGGTGTGATCCCGATTCCTGCAGCGATCAGCAGGACCGGCTTCCCGGCGTCGTTCGGCAAGAGAAAGTCTCCACCTACGGCAGTTGCAGAGAGCTTGTCGCCGGGCTTCAAAGCCATCAACGCCTTTTTTGCCGTAGACAGCGGCTCGGCCGTGCCAACTCCGAAAGTCACCTCCGGCGAACCGGGCGGGCTGGTAATGCTGAAGACACGACGGCGGCCTTTGCCGTCGGAACCGGAATGCGGCAAGTTGAGCTCCATGAACTGACCGGCCACAAACCGCACAGGCCGCTGCGGCTCGAACCTGAACTCCGTACTGCCCGGAGTGAGGGCACGCGAACCCTTGAACGTCAGCTCAACGCCGCCCCGCTGGCCCAGGAAGAAAGCCAGGAGGTTGCCCAGCAACAGGGCAAGTTCGGGGGAGTTGGCGACGAATCCGAAGTTGTAGGGAACCGCGAAGACAACACCCACGACGCCGGCAAGCGCCACCTGCTGCCAGCGGCGGGGAGGCAGGGTGAGCGGCTCCGAGAGCATGAAACCCACGAAGAACAGCAACGGGCGCTGCGCCAGCGATTGCCACAAGGCCTGCCCGAACGTCATGCTGCGGCTCAGGAGCTCCACCGTAATGATGGTGGTGGCCGCCGCCAGGAAAACCGTGCCCATCAGCAGCTTTCGCGTGCGGTAGAGGACAACCAGCACGCCGGGGACCAAGAGCCAGAGCATTGCCGGGGTGGCAGCCCACCATGTCGCGATGTTCAAACCGGTCAGGCCGGTGATGAACGCCCCGGCGGCCGCTGGGTTGAAGATGTGCCGCCCGCGGAAAGCCAGCGCGTACTTGGACACGCTAGCCAACACGCAGGCCAGTGCGACACCCGTCATGTCGGTGAGCCCGAACGTCGGCCAGAACAGGAAATACAGCAGCAACCCAGTAATCAGGGAGGACTCCGTGTGCGGCTTAACCCGGAAGACCAACGCGAGCAATCGGTTGGATGCGTATGTCACCGCCAGGCAGAGCGCAAGGTGTACCAGCATTTCCGGGAGGCCGAATGTCAGCCATCCCAGGATGTTGAGCAGCATGCTGTAGGCCACCAGCACACCCAGCACCCACAGAATCAAGCGGTACATCGTCAAGCGACCCAACCAGGTGTCCACCCAGGACTTAGCGGCAATCATGTGAACAGTCTCCCCTCGAAACGGTTCGAAAACGCGGCGGCACCACTGGAGGAAACCTTGAGCCAGGAGAAATCGAACTCATCCCGCAACCGGGTCGGTTCCAGGATGAACAATGCCGTTGCCAACGCATCGGCCAACAACGCGCTCGAAGCCATGGTCCACGTGGCCACCGTGGTGTTAACGGGCTTGCCGGTGGTCCCATCCAGGACATGGTGCAATCCATCACCCCAGGCCCGACGGTTCGAAGCCGAGGCGCAGAGCGCGGAATTGTGGAGTTCAACGGTGCCAATGGCCTGGCCAGGGTTGTAGGGGTGTTCCAAAGCGACCATCACCGGATGCGTCCCCGCATGCACCATGTCGCCGCTGCCATCCACCAGGAACTCAGCATGGTCCGCGGCGCGAAGGACCTCGCCCAGGAGGTCCACCAGCTGCCCCTTTCCGGCGGCTCCAATATCCAGGACCACCGGCTCCGTGGCGGTCAAGGCCGCATCCGTCCACTCAAGGACGTCTTCCCACCGGGGCGGAGGCTGGGGGCTTCCGGACGGAGCCAACGTGTATCCGGGATCGTAGCCAAGCCGTTCGAGGCTGCTGCCGATGAGCGGGGTCATGGCGCCATCGCTGAGCCGATACAAGGCGGCATAGACCTTATGAAGGTCTTTGGCATGCTCTGGCAACGTGATCCTGCCCGGTGCCCGGGACAGGCTGGACACCAAGGAACCTGCCCTGAACCGCGAGTACGTCAGGTCATAATCACCCACTGTTTCCAACAGCTGGTTGCGCACCGCGGGTGCCAGCGGCTCCGGCGTCGAAATCTCCCAGTGCGTGCCTATGCCTTCGAAACTGAAGTTGCTCCAGTCCGGATGCGGCATGGTGCTACTTGGCCTGGGACTTGATCTGCTCCACGGCGTCGTTGAATCCGCCCGAGGTGAGGGAAGAACCAGCCACCTTGGAGACGTTGAGCTCATCGATGCTCTTGCCGACGATTTGCGCCGAAATACCGCTGGCGAACTCGCCCTGGAACTTCTTGGTGTTCGGGTTGGAGGGATGGACCGTGATGTTCACAGCGGACACAGTGTCACCCGCGAGGGTGAGTTCCACGCCCACAGTCTCCTGACCATTGGGAGAGGTATAGGTGCCGTCGGCGCTGTAGGTTCCGTCCTTATATGCGGTGGTCGAGGTGGTGGAGCCGGACGTGGTGGATGAAGTGGTGGGGCTGGATGTGCTCGCCTGGCCACCGTTCTCGCCGGCCGGCGAGGACTCCGCGGGCTGCGACTGCGCAGATGGTGCGCAGGCGGCCACGGCACCGATGAGTGACAGGCCGGCCATGCCGGTGTAGAGGCTCTTGCGGAGTGGCGTAGTCATGGGTCTGCTCGTTTCAACTGGACAAGAAATGATCAATGGACTGGTTCTCCCGGGATGACCAACGCGGCCACCTCCTACGTGTTCACAACGTTGAATTCAGCGTAATGGTTCAGTCTGTGCCACCCGCCAGCCGTTCCTGTGCGCTGGCTGTGACCAAACTATCCACATAAGCGACCCTCAATTCCGCGACTTTGCAGGCCCCCGGTAGGCTAGATGCGTGACTCCCGAAGAACTCTCTGCTGCCATATCCGCTTGCCTTAAGGACGCCGTCTCTACCGGCGAAATCGCCTTGACGGAATCTGCCGTGCCTGACGCCGTGCGAGTGGAGCGACCCAAGAACCGGGATCATGGAGACTGGGCCACCAACATCGCCCTGCAACTCTCCAAGCAAGCCGGTATGAATCCCCGCGACTTCGCCGGTATCCTCAGCAACCACCTGCAGGGCATTCCCGGTGTTACCGGGGTGGAAATCGCCGGTCCAGGCTTCCTGAACATCACCGTGGACGCCGCCACGGCCGGTGCCCTGGCCAAGGCCATTGTTGAGGCCGGCGCGGGCTACGGCACCAACCAGGCGCTCGCGGGCCGCGTGGTCAACATGGAATTCGTTTCCGCCAACCCCACTGGTCCGCTGCACATCGGGCACACCCGCTGGGCCGCCCTGGGCGACGCCATCGCCCGGGTGTTGCGTGCCTCGGGAGCTGACGTCACCGCCGAGTACTACATCAATGACGCCGGCTCGCAGATGAACGTCTTTGCCAACTCCGTGCTTTCCCGCCTGCACGGCCGGGGAGTTCCGGAGGGCGGCTACCCGGGCGAATACATCCGGGAGTTGGGCGACGAAGTCCTGAAGGCCCACCCTGACATCCGCGAACTGACGGACGAGGCAGCCCTTCCGGTGATCCGCGCCGCTGCCTACGAGGCACAGATGGCCGATATCAAGACCACGCTGGCAGACTTCGGTGTTGAGTTTGACGTCTTCTTCTCGGAGAAGGAACTGCACGACGCCGGTGCGATCGAATCCGCCGTTGCCAGGCTCCGGGAGCAGGGTCATGTCTTTGACGACGGTGGTGCCGTCTGGCTGCGCACCACCGACTTCGGCGACGACAAAGACCGTGTGATGATCCGCGCCAACGGTGAACCTACCTACTTCGCTGCCGACGCCGCCTACTACCTCTCCAAGAAGGATCGCGGATTCACCGAAAAGATCTACCTGCTCGGTGCCGACCACCACGGGTATATCAACCGCCTGAAAGCCATTGCGGCTTGCGCGGGCGATGACCCTGAAGTCAACATCGAGGTCCTCATCGGCCAGCTCGTGTCTGTGAATGGCGCAAAACTGTCCAAGCGAGCGGGCAACATCATCGAGCTCAAGGACCTTATTTCCTGGCTCGGCAAGGACGCGGTCCGCTACTCGCTGGCCCGTTTCCCGGCCGACTCGCCGTTGACGCTGGATCCGGAACTGCTGAAGAAGCACAGCAATGAGAACCCGGTGTTCTATGTGCAGTACGCCCATGCACGGTCCCGCGGCACGGCACGTAACGCTGCCGAGGCCGGCGTCGAGCGCCAGGTTGACGGGCAGGATGCCTTCGACGCGTCACTTCTTGACCACGCCACGGAAAACGAGCTGCTCTCCTACCTGGGCAGCTACCCGTCCATCGTGGCGAAGGCGGCCGAACTGCGCGAGCCGCACCGCGTAGCCCGGCACCTCGAGGTCATCGCCGGCGCGTACCACCGCTGGTACGACGCCTGCCGCGTGTCCCCGCAGGGCGACGATCCCGTCCTGGACGTCAACCGCACACGCCTCTGGCTCAACGACGCCACGAGCCAAGTCCTTGCCAACGGACTCGAACTGCTTGGCGTCTCGGCGCCGGAACGGATGTAGGGCTATGAACACAGACGCTGCGCACGCTTCTCCGCTGGCTCCCGGGTGGTTGGCTGTCCCCGAAGACCTCAATGCCCTGCAGGCGCCCCTGTGGGCGGCCGGGGTTGGGAAGAACGACGCCGGCGAGGTCACCATTGACGGAATTACCGTCAGTGAGCTCAAGGAACAATTCGGCACTCCACTGTTCGTCATGAGCGAATCAGACTTCCGCTCCCGTGCCCGCGCATTCAAGGACGCCTTCGACGCCGCCTTTGCGGACATCTGCGGGGGAGTGGATGTCTACTATGCAGGAAAGTCCTTCCTCTGCACCGCTGTGGCCAGCTGGGTGGCCGAAGAGGGCCTCCGCCTGGATACGTGTTCCGGCGGCGAACTCGCTGTTGCTGCACGAGCAGGAATCGAAGGCTCCAACCTTGGGTTGCACGGCAACAACAAGTCGGACGCCGAGATCAACCGCGCCCTGGACATGAAGCTTGGCAGGATCGTGGTGGACAGCCTCGATGAGCTCGAACGTGTTGCCAAGATAGCTTCCAGCCGCGGCGAAGTTGCCAAGGTCATGCTGCGCCTGACCCCGGGCGTGCATGCGCACACCCACGAGTTCATTGCCACTGCCCACGAGGACCAGAAGTTTGGTCTTTCCATGGCAGGTGACTCCACAGAGGAAGCCGGTCTCTCGGCAGCAGAAGAAGCTGTGGCAGTTGCCACCTCGTACGCCAGCATCGAGTTGCTCGGCCTGCACTGCCACATCGGTTCGCAGATCTTTGAGCCGGACGGATTCGCCGTGGCAGCAGAGAAGCTCCTGGGCTTCCTTGCCGCCATGCAGGCCAAGTACTCGATTCTCCTGCCGGAACTGGACCTGGGTGGTGGCTACGGCATCGCCTACACCCCGGTGGACACCCCCCGCCCGCCAGCCGAGATTGCGCAGGCGATGGCCGCCGTCGTGCGTTCCAAGTGCGCTGAGCTGGACATCACGCCGCCGCGCATCTCCATCGAGCCCGGACGCGCCATCGTAGGCAGCACCACGTTCACACTGTACGAAGTCGGCACCCTCAAAACCGTCCGGGTCGACGCCCCTGAGGGTGAAGAAGGACTGAAGAACGTTACGTATCCGCGCCGCTATGTGTCGGTGGACGGCGGTATGAGCGACAACGCCCGTCCGGTGCTGTACGACGCGGATTATTCGGCGATTTTGGCTTCCCGTGACTCCTCGGCGGCTCCGCAGCTGTCCCGCGTAGTGGGCAAACATTGCGAGAGCGGCGACATAGTTGTTAGAGATGTATATCTGCCCGCGGACGTGGCAGCCGGTGATTTGCTCGCAGTACCGGGTACCGGCGCCTACTGCTGGGCCCTCTCCAGCAACTACAACTACCTGGCCCGGCCTGGCGTTGTCGCTGTACGCGACGGAGCTGCCCGGCTCATTGTCCGCGGGGAAACCGAAGAAGATCTCTTGAACCGCGACATGGGAGTGGCGAATGTCTGAAGTGCGAACCTTGAAGGTGGCCCTGCTGGGCTGTGGCAACGTGGGGGCCCAGGTCGCGCGGATCTTGATTGACGACGCCGGGACCCTTGCTGCCCGCAGCGGCGCCCGCCTTGAGCTGTCCGGCATCGCCGTCCGCACCATCGACACCCCGCGTGATGTCGAATTGCCCCGTGAACTTTTCACCACGGATGCCGATACCCTCGTCAAGGATGCAGACCTGGTCATCGAGCTTATGGGTGGCATAGAGCCCGCCCGGTCGCTGATCCTGACGGCCATCCAGAACGGCGCGTGCGTTGTCACGGGCAATAAGGCACTGCTCGCGCAGGACGGCCCCACCCTCTATGAAGAGGCTGACAAGGCCGGTGTCCAATTGTCCTATGAGGCCGCGGTAGCCGGTGCCATCCCCATCCTGCGCCCCATCCGCGACAGCCTGTCCGGCGACCGCATCACACGCGTCCTGGGAATCGTCAACGGCACCACCAACTTCATCCTTGACCAGATGGACACCACCGGTGCACAGTTCTCCGACGCCCTTGCCGAAGCCCAGCGCCTTGGATACGCCGAAGCGGACCCCACGGCCGACGTTGAAGGACATGACGCCGCGGCGAAGGCCGCCATCCTCGCGTCACTGTCCTTCCACACCCGCTTCTCCCTGGACGATGTCTACTGCGAAGGCATCACCAAGGTCTCCGCTGCGGATATCGCGTCCGCCAAGGAAGCCGGCTTTGTCATCAAGCTGCTCGCGATTGCCGAGAAGATCGACTCATCAGAGAACGGAAGCGGCATTTCGGTGCGCGTCCACCCCACGCTCCTGCCGCGCGAACACCCGCTGGCCGCAGTTCGTGGTGCGTTCAACGCCGTATTCATTGAAGCGGAGAACGCCGGCGAGCTGATGTTCTACGGCCAGGGCGCAGGCGGAACACCGACGGCCTCTGCCGTCATGGGCGACCTCGTCTCCGCGGCACGGCGCCTGGTCCTGGGAGGTCCGGGTCGAACGGAAACCACCACGGGGCATGTCCCGGCACTGACCATCGACGCCTCCGATACCAGCTACTACATCGGTTTGGACGTAGCTGACCAGGCCGGCGTTCTGGCGAGGATCGCACACATCTTTGCGGAAAACGGTGTCTCGATCGAGATCATGCGTCAAACGATCCACCGCGACTCTGAGTCGAACGTTGAATCGGCTGAGCTGAAGATCGTGACCCACCGTGCGTCCGAAGCTGCACTCGCAGCAACCGTCGAGGCCGTCAAGGGCCTGGACGTCATCAATTCTGTGACATCCGTACTGCGGGTAGAAGGGGTCTAAGTGGCTCACCAATGGCGCGGAGTAATCCGCGAATACGCTGATCGTTTGCCTGTAACGGAAGCCACGAAGGTCATTACCCTCGGCGAGGGCGGCACCCCGCTCGTCCACGCGCAGAAGCTCTCCGAGTTGACCGGCTCAGAGGTCTACCTCAAGGTTGAAGGCATGAATCCCACGGGTTCCTTCAAGGACCGTGGCATGACCATGGCCATGACGGCGGCTGTGGAAGCCGGTGCAAAGGCCGTAGTGTGCGCCTCCACGGGCAACACGTCCGCTTCCGCTGCAGCCTATGCCACGGCCGCTGGCCTCAAGTGCGCTGTGCTGGTTCCCGAGGGCAAGATCTCCATGGGCAAGCTGAGCCAGGCAATTGCGCACGGCGCGACGTTGCTCCAGGTGGACGGCAACTTCGACAACTGCCTGGACATCGCACGCAAGCTCGGCGAAGCCTACCCGGTCTTCCTGGTCAACTCGGTCAACCCCGCGCGCATCCAGGGGCAGAAGACCGGTGCCTTCGAAGTCGTGGACTCGCTGGGCGATGCCCCGGACATCCACGTGCTGCCCGTTGGCAACGCCGGTAACATCAGTGCGTACTGGAAGGGCTACAAGGAGTACTCCGCGCCCTTCGAGACCGCTAACGGAACGCTTCCTGCCGTTTCAACGAAGACCCCCATCATGTGGGGATTCCAGGCTGCAGGTGCTGCGCCGTTCGTCGCCGGACACCCCATCACGGAGCCCGATACCATCGCCACCGCCATCCGCATCGGCAACCCGGCGTCCTGGGACACCGCCGTTGCAGCGCGTGACGAATCAGGCGGACTCATCGAAGCAGTCACGGATGACGAGATCCTGGCCGCCCACCGCTGGCTGTCTGCGAAGGAAGGCGTTTTCGTCGAGCCCGGCTCAGCTGCCGGCGTCGCGGGTTTGATCAAGAAACATGCCGCAGGCGAGGTGCCGGCAGGCAAGACCATCGTGATCACCGTTACCGGGCACGGACTTAAGGACCCGCAGTGGGCCCTCCGTACCGAGGACGGCAGCGATGTCCAGCCTGTCAAGGTGCCAAACGACGTCGTAACCGTCGCCGCAGAACTGGGACTGGAAGAAAACTAAGAGTGGAATCAACGCAGCCCACCGCGACCGATCGTGCACTCGTCGCGGCAGGCCAGCGGCTGACAGTCAAGGTCCCCGGTACGAGTGCCAACCTGGGCCCCGGCTACGACAGCCTCGGCTTGGCCCTGTCCATTTACGACACCTTGACTGTGGAAACGCTCAGCACCGGAGAGCTGGAGTTTGAGCTCTCCGGTGAGGGCGCCGATACCCTCCCACGCGATGCCAGCCATCTGGTGGTGCGTGCCATCGACCTCGCACTGGACCGCCTCGGCTACCAGCGTTCAGGCCTGAAAATCTCCGCAGACAACGTCAACCCGCACGGTCGGGGCCTCGGCTCTTCAGCGTCGGCCGTGGTTGCTGCCGTCACTGCCGCCAATGCGTTGGTGCCGGAGGAGTCACGGCAGGACCGTGACTGGATACTGCAGCTGACCAGCGAGCTCGAAGGCCATCCAGACAACGTCGCACCCGCGATTTTCGGCGGACTGGCGCTGTCCTGGCAGGACAGCGAGCAGTACAGCAGCACGCACGCCGACGTCGTTCCTTCGGTCATCCCGGTAGTAGCGGTGCCGGACTTCGAGTTGTCAACGGAAACAGCACGCGGTTTATTGCCGGCCTCCGTTGGCCATCACGCGGCAGCAATGAACTCTGGACGCGCGGCCCTACTGATTCACGCACTCACAGCGCAACCAGCTTTCCTGTTGCCTGCCACCGAGGACTACCTGCACCAGAGCTACCGTGCCCAGGCCATGCGACCGAGCGCCGACCTCATCGCAGCGCTTCGGTCCGCGGGCCATGCGGCCGTTGTTTCCGGTGCCGGTCCCACCGTGATGGTGCTCGCCAACGGGGAAACCGAAGCCGCGGCGGTTGCTGACTTCATTGGGTCCTACACGGCGGCCAACACACCCGACATTGGTTGGCGCGTGATGACGCTGGCTGTGGACGTTCAAGGTGCTAGAGTGGAAGTGCACCGCCGGTAAAGCCGCGGGCAGTTCCCTGATTTTGGATCTCGGTGGTTTCGCCGTACCTTTCGTCAACTGTGCCAACGTTGGTGGTGTCGTCTCTTTCCGGCCTGTCTCAGGTGCCGAGAATTCTCTCTGTTCCCTGAACTTTCAGCCGGCTGTCCGGGTCACCGGATTTAGTGATGACGATCAGTAACCGGCCCTGTTGGCCACAATCCATCAGGCACGGCCGAAATCACCGGCTGCAGATCTGAACTGCAGCCCAGAACAAATCATCGCGTCCAGCTCTCGCTCTGGACGCCGTCGAGGGGGAAGGATCCTTCGTGACAGAAACCACTGAGCTGGCTTCAGCTGTGGACACATCATCTTCTGCTGCTGAGCCGTCAACGGCAGCAACCACCAAGAGCAGCGGCCTTGCAGGCCTTAAGCTCGCCCAGCTTCAGGCTCTCGCGAGCCAGCTGGGCATCTCCGGGGGATCGCGTATGCGCAAGGGGGATTTGGTCACCGCCATTTCCGCCCACCGTGCCGGCACGTCCACTACCAAGGCACCGGCCAAGGCCACCGCCTCGGCCAAGGGCGCCACAACCGCGGCCAAGGAAGCCCCGGCAGCGGAGCCCAAGGCAGCTGTGGAGCCGAAAGCAAAAGCCGCCGACAACGGTTCCGTTGCTGATTCAGCGTCCGAGGCCCCGGCCCAGGAAGCTCCCCGCGGCCGTGGTCGTGGCCGCAGCCGCCGCGCTACCAGCGATGGTGTCGTAGCTGCTCCGGAAACAGCCGCAGCACCTGTTGAAACCGCGACTGCCCCGGTTGCTGAAGCTCCTGCATCGGCCGAAGCCGGCGAGTCCGGCACCGAGCGCCGCCAGCCGCGCACCCGCAACCGCCGTCGCGGCGAAGCTGCCGCAGCTCCTGCTGAGGCAGCAGAAGCACCGGCCGCGGAGCAGCGGGCTGAGCGCACCGAACAGCGTGAGCAGCGGGCTGAGCGCACCGAACAGCGTGAGCAGCGTGCTGAGCGCACCGAACAGCGTGAGCAGCGTGCTGAGCGCACCGAACAGCGTGAGCAGCGTGCTGAGCGCACCGAACAGCGTGAGCAGCGTGCTGAGCGCACCGAACAGCGTGAACAGGCCGATTCGGGCGACCAGCGCGAACGCCGCGACAACACCCGCGGACGCCGTGAAGACAACAACGACGGCGAGGACACCGGCAACCGCCGTAACCGACGCAACCGTCGCGACCGCAACGACCAGAACGACCGGAACGACCGTCGTGGGGGGCAGGACAGCCGGGACGGAAACACCCGCAGCGACCGCTTCCGTGACCGTAACGAGCGTCGTCGTGGCCGTGCGCAGGGACCGGACGTCGACGACGTCGAGGTTACCGAGGACGACGTCCTGCTTCCCGTAGCCGGCATTCTGGACGTCCTGGAGAACTACGCGTTCATCCGTACGTCCGGCTACCTTCCCGGTGCGAACGACGTTTACGTTTCCCTGGCTCAGGTCAAGAAGTACAACCTCCGCAAGGGCGACGCCGTGGTCGGTGCCATCCGTGCACCGCGTGATGGCGAAGACCGCAGCCAGCAGTCCGCACGCCAGAAGTTCAACGCACTGGTCCGTGTCACTTCCGTCAACGGCAAGACGCCGGAGGAACTCAAGGACCGCGTCGAGTTCGCCAAGCTTGTGCCGCTGTACCCGTCCGAGCGCCTGCGCCTCGAGACGGACCCCAAGAAGATCGGTCCGCGTGTCATCGACCTCGTGGCTCCGATCGGCAAGGGCCAGCGTGGCCTGATCGTCTCGCCGCCGAAGGCCGGTAAGACGCTCATCCTGCAGTCCATCGCGAACGCAATCACCACCAACAACCCTGAGGTCCACCTCATGATGGTGCTGGTTGACGAACGTCCCGAAGAAGTCACGGACATGCAGCGCACCGTCAAGGGTGAGGTCATCGCCTCCACCTTCGACCGTCCCGCCGACGACCACACCACGGTTGCCGAACTTTCCATCGAACGCGCCAAGCGCCTCGTGGAAATGGGGATGGACGTGGTGGTCCTCCTGGACTCCATGACGCGTCTGGGCCGCGCCTACAACCTGGCAGCACCGGCTTCCGGCCGCATTCTGTCCGGTGGCGTGGACTCCGCGGCCCTTTACCCGCCCAAGCGGTTCTTTGGTGCAGCCCGCAACATCGAAAACGGTGGCTCGCTCACCATCCTGGCAACGGCTCTCGTTGAGACCGGCTCCAAGATGGACGAAGTCATTTTCGAAGAGTTCAAGGGCACCGGCAACATGGAGCTCCGCCTGTCCCGCCAGCTGGCAGACAAGCGCATCTTCCCGGCCGTGGACGTCAACGCGTCCGGTACGCGCCGTGAAGAGAACCTGCTCTCGCCTGAAGAAGTCAAGATCATGTGGAAGCTGCGCCGCGTCCTTTCCGGCCTGGAGCAGCAGCAGAGCCTTGAGCTGCTGACCAACAAGATCCGGGAGACGCAAAGCAACGTCGAGTTCCTCATGCAGGTACAGAAGACGACGCTCGGAGCGAAGTCGGACAACGACAAATAGCTGTGCTGTAACCGCTCAAAATATGCCGGCCCCGCCCCTACGCCGGGTAGCTTCCGATCTGCGATCGGAAGCTACCCGGCTCCGGCAGGCCCGAAGCCACTCCCTGGCCGGCATATTTTGAGCGGTCTTTGTTTAAGGAATCCTTGGCCCGACACCACGTGAGGTCAGAAACGGCCCAGTGGGCCCCAGATGGGCTGTGCGTGACCCCACGATGCAGTTATTAGACTTGTAGAAGTCGAAAGAGGTTTGAAAATGTTTGAGTCCGTACAGGGATTGCTTGATGAGCATGCTGCTATCCAGGCGCAGTTGAGCGATCCTGCTGTTTATGCCGATCAGTCTGCGGCCCGGAAGTTGGGGCGGCGGTCTGCTCAGCTTCAGGGCATTGTGGAGGCGTACAACAAGTGGCGCGGGCTCAATGACGATCTGGAAGCTGCCAAGGAAATGGCTGATGAGGATCCCGAATTTGCCGCAGAAGTTGTTCAGTTGGAGGAACAGATTCCTGCGGCGCAGGAGCGCTTGCGCCGTTTGCTGATCCCGCGTGATCCGGACGATGCCCGCAACGTCATCCTTGAAGTCAAGGGTGGCGAAGGTGGCGACGAAGCTGCTTTGTTCGCTGGCGACCTTCTTCGGATGTACATGCGTTACGCCGAATCGCGTGGCTGGAAGACGGAAATGATCTCGGCCACCGAATCCGATCTTGGTGGCTACAAGGACGTTGCCGTGGCTATTAAGGGCAACTCCAACGATCCCGCGCAGGGCGTCTTCGCGCGGTTGAAGTTCGAAGGTGGCGTGCACCGTGTGCAGCGTGTTCCCGTGACGGAATCCCAGGGACGGATCCACACGTCGGCTGCCGGCGTGCTGGTGCTTCCCGAAGTGGACGAGCCCGAAGAACTTGAGATCAACCAGAATGACCTCAAGATCGACGTCTACCGTTCATCAGGTCCGGGTGGCCAGTCCGTGAACACCACCGACTCCGCAGTCCGTATCACCCACTTGCCTACAGGCATCGTGGTGGCCATGCAGAACGAAAAGTCGCAGCTGCAGAACCGCGAAGCCGGCATGCGCGTGCTCCGTGCCCGCCTCCTGGCCCACCAGCAGGAACAAATCGACGCCGCCAACTCGGAACAGCGCAAGTCGCAGATCCGAACCATGGACCGTTCGGAGCGTATCCGCACGTACAACTTCCCGGAAAACCGTATTGCGGACCACCGCACCGGTTATAAGGCCTACAACCTTGACGCCGTCATGAACGGCGACCTTGAGCCCGTCATCCAATCGGCGATTGAGGCGGACGAGCAGGCGCGCTTGGACGCCATCGGCGAATAGCTCCTGCCTCCTACCATCAGCAGAGTAGATCCATGACGTTTTACCAAGGCCAGAGCCTCGCGGACGCTGTTCGCGAGGCTGCTGCCGTTCTCGCCGACGCCGGCGTCCCCACACCGCGCGTGGACGCGGAATTGCTCGCCGATCACTTGCTGGGGGTGGGGCTCGGACGCCTGCGGGCCATGCTGTTGGGTGATGCTCCCGCACCTGAAGGGTACGAAGAGCTCGTCCAGGAGAGGGCGGGCCGCGTCCCCCTCCAGCACATCACCGGCGTCGCATATTTCCGCTACTTGGAATTGCGCGTGGGTCCGGGCGTCTTCATACCCCGCCCGGAAACCGAATCGGTGGTCCAACTGGTCATTGACCACGTGGCAGGAATAACGAACCCCAAAGTGGTGGACCTCGGCACCGGATCAGGTGCCATCGCCGGCTCGATCGCCCATGAGGTGCCGGGGGCAGAAGTCCACGCTGTGGAATTCAGTACTTTTGCGCATGCCTGGGCTGCGAAGAACCTTGAGCCACTCGGCGTCGTCCTCATTCAGGGCGACCTCCGGGATGCGCTGCCCGAACACAACGGAACCTTCGACGTCGTCGTATCCAACCCGCCATATATCCCGGCAGAAGCGATACCCACAGAACCGGAAGTCGCGCTCCACGATCCTCCCGAAGCACTGTACGGTGGGGGAGCGGACGGCATGGAACTCCCGACGGCGGCAGCTGCTTCCGCCGCCCGGCTTCTGAAGCCTGGCGGCTACTTCGTGATGGAACACGCAGAAGTCCAAGCCGGCTGGATCGCCGGGATGCTGCGACGCACGGGACGTTGGAACGACGTCACCACGCATTTCGACCTGAACGGTAAGGAACGTGCCACCAGCGCGATGCTGGCAAGCACCGCCCTTGATGAGTGAAAGAATAGCGCTGTGACCACAACCTACAACTGCACTTCCGATGACCAACGGGCTGAAGGACTTCAGCACGCACAGCGTGCCATCAGTGAAAAGAAGTGCATCGTGCTGCCGACGGACACTGTGTACGGCATTGCCGCCGACGCCTTCTCTCCCTTGGCTGTGACCATGTTGCTGGCCTCCAAGGGCCGCAGCCGGCAGATGCCTCCTCCGGTCCTGATTCCCAGAATCAATGCCTTGGACGGCCTGGCCACCGACGTGCCGGCCGATGCCCGGGCGCTGGCGCAGGCATTTTGGCCCGGCGGGTTGACTCTGATCCTTCATGCCCAGCCTTCCCTGGATTGGGATCTGGGCGATACCAAGGGCACCGTTGCACTCCGTATGCCGGACGACGAGATTGCTTTGGAGCTCCTCGGGCTCACGGGGCCGCTGGCCGTATCGTCGGCCAACCGCACAGGTCAGGAAGCAGCGCAGACCGCTTCGGAAGCGCGCATGCAACTGGCGGAGTCCGTTGAGGTCTACCTGGAGGGTGGATTCCGGCCGGTGGAGGGCACCGCCGCTCTGCCGTCCACGATTGTGGACGCAACTGCTGCCCCGTTCCGTGTAGTGCGCCAAGGAGCCATCTCGCTGGAGAGCCTCCGCAGCATCGTTCCGACAATCCTCGGCTTTGGCGAGACCGTGCCCGTAGAGACGCCGGCTCCAGCAGATGAGGTCGCCCTCGAAGAGGATGCTGGTGCAGAAACGGCTGAAGTGACCGAAGCCGCCGTCGTCGAGGAATCGACGCCGGAGGGTGAGTCGACCCCTGACGACCATGTGGAACCGCAGGCTGCACGAGAAGCCAAGCCCGAATGATTCCGGACCGCCAGCGCGTCCCCGTCCTTGACGTCGACGCTACTCCGTTGCGCGTCGACGAACTTATTGATGCGATGGGCGGACTCATTGCTGCCGGGACCACGAGCACTGTGCTCGGACATAACCTGCACAGCATCACGTTGTTTCATTCATGTCCCGACGTTCGGGCACTCTATGAGGAAAGCTCGATAGTCCTCTTGGACGGAGCCCCGGCGACACTGTTATGGGGACTTGCTCGCAAACGGCAGCTTCCGCCCCTGGGCGAAGGAGCCATGGCCTACCGTTTGGGTTCCATGGACTGGATCCCGGAACTCGGCAAGGTTCCCGGGCTGCACCGGGTTGCTGTCATCGGTGCCGGACGTGAGGCCAATACCGAAGCGGTCGTCCGCCTGCGCTCCATCCTTCCCGGAGCCACAGTAGACGGCATGCCCGGCGAAGGCTGGGACGATGCGCTTGAAGATGCCGTGGTTGGCTGGCTCAGCACGTTCCGGCCCCAGCTGGTGTTGCTTGGGCTGGGCATGCCGCTTCAGGAACACGTCTTGAACCGCCGTCTTGGGCAACTGCCGCCTGCTACTTATTGCGCCGTTGGCGGGGCCATCGAGCAAGTCGCGGGTATCCAGAAGCTGGCTCCGCGCTGGCTTGGACGTTTAGGGCTTGAATGGGCGTGGCGCTTGGTCCTTCATCCGGGCCGGGTTGCGTACAGAGTTTTCGTTGAACCTTGGAAGCTGGCCGGCCTGCTGATTCGGCGCCGTTTTCAATCACCCAAGACCAAAGGCAAGTAAATGACATCCCAAGCTGTCGTGGTCGCTGTCGTGGTGACCTATAACCGGCATGAGCTCCTCCAAACCACATTGGCGGGCATCGCCTCCGGCACCCGGGTGCCGGACGCCGTCGTCGTCGTGGACAACGCTTCCACGGACGGAACCGCAGAATTCCTGCAGGGCTACCAAGGGCCGCTGACCACCGACGTGGTGACGCTGAATACCAACGTGGGCGGCGCCGGTGGATTTGTGGTTGGCATGGAGCGGGCCCTACTGGACCACGGTGCGGACCACGTCTGGATCATGGACGATGACACGGAACCCCAATCGGGGGCGCTGGGCGAAGCGTTGGACGTTTCCAACGCCTACCTGCAGGAAACCGGAGATGTTCCGGCGTTCATCGCGAGCCGCGTCGTGTGGACCGATGGCCGGGACCACCCCATGAACCGCATGCGGCCCCGGATGGGTGCCACCGAAGAAGCACGCAACGCTGCAGCGCGGGTTGGTGCCACGCAGATCCGCAGTGCTTCGTTCGTGTCGGTTCTGATCCGTGCCGAAGAGATCCGGAAGTACGGCCTGCCCATTGCGGACTACTTCATTTGGAATGACGACCTCGAGTACACCGCCCGGGTCTCGCGCCGGGGGACGGCCCTGAGTACCGACGCATCGGTGGCGAACCATCACACCAAAGTATTTGGTGACGCGGGCGCGGATCCCGGACCGCGCTTTTACTACGAAGTGCGGAACAAGCTCTGGGTGTACACCCGTTCCAGCGCACTTGCACCGTGGGAGAAGATACTCTTTACCGGCGCCTCATTGCGTAACTGGACCCGCACCATCGCGGCATCGTCCAACCGCAAAGTGCTGATTGACGGGCTCTTCAAGGGCCTGCGCCACAGTTTGAAGGCGCCGCGTTCCAACGAGAAGGTGCTTGAGGGAATCTACCCATTGCGGAACGTCAAAGAGCCGGTGAGCTGACAACTTCGCAGCTTAGGCCCTGCTCAACAGGCGGGGGCTTTGCGGCTGCGTCACAGGGTGGTCACGGCCGTTGGCATTAGTATCGTGACTAGAGTCCACAGAAATCCCGCAACATTCGGCACAGCCGGTGCAGGCATGGCGACGGAGTAGTTCCATTTATCCAAAGACAGAATTCCACCCCTCAAGGTGCCCGGAAACCACCGGCTTACACGCGACGCGCCGGCTGCGTCCGCTGGTCACCGTTTCCGGAACAGCGGGCGGGCCGCTCCCGGGAGCCGCATCATGATCATGTATCTGCTGATGGCACTCACGGCTGCCGTGGTGTCCTACGCGGGAACGTGGGGTGCCCGCGTCGCCGGAAACAAACTGCGCCTGTACCGTCCGATCCGCAGCAGGGACATGCATTCGGCACTGATTTCCAAACTCGGGGGATTGGGCATCTTTACCGGCTTCTTCGTGGCTTTGGTGGTTGCCAGCAACTCTTTCTTCGTCAAGGACATCTTCAGGCACAACGATGCTCCGTGGGGGATCCTGGCCGGCGCAGTAGTGATTGTCGCCGTTGGAGTGGCCGACGACATCCTGGACATCCGATGGTGGATCAAGCTGTTGGGACAAGGCGCGGCTGCTTTCATCGTCGCAATTTGGGGCGTGCGGATGTCGGTGGTCCCGTTCATCCCGGAACCGATATTCCTTGAGTCTGAAGTCCTTCAGATTGTGCTCACGGCTGGTCTGATTGTCACCACCATGAACGCAGTCAACTTCATTGACGGCCTGGATGGGCTGGCAGCGGGAGTCGCCATCATTGGTGGCGGGGCCTTCTTCCTTACGGCGTACTGGGTTCACCGGAACAACCCGTCCACCGACAACTCAGACCTCGCAACACTCCTCATGGCCATCCTGGTGGGAAGCTGCATCGGGTTCCTGCCGCACAACTGGTTCCCCGCCAAAATCTTCATGGGCGACTCCGGGGCCATGCTTATTGGCTTGCTCATGGCTTCCGCCGGTGTGGTGGCTACGGGGCAAATTGGTTCCGGCCTCTACGACCGCGCCAACGGTATTCCTACGATCGTTCCGATTTTGCTGCCGTTCGCCGTCCTGTCCCTGCCCCTTCTCGATCTGGGGATGGCAGTTGTCAGACGGACAGCCAGGGGCCAATCACCGTGGTCCGCTGACCGCGGGCACCTCCACCACAAGCTGGTGGACCTTGGCTACTCGCACCGCACCGCCGTCGTCATGCTGTACGTCTGGACGTGCATCCTGGCTTTCGGCGGTGTCGCCTTCGCTGTTTTCCCGTGGCAAATTGTGCTCATCGTGATCATCGCCGCAGCGCTCATCATGGCCGCCGTGACGGCGTGGCCCTACTTCACCCGGAACTCGACTCGGCAGGGGGAGTAGATGTGACGGCTGGTTATCGTCACAGTTCTATCTCATGTAGAATTCTTTCTGCGGACAGTCACTCGCCCGTAACCCCACTTTGAGAATATGGCACCTGTGCCACGAGGATTGGTATCCCCATGACATCCAACGCCGAAACCGGACGCCCGTCCGGTAAACGTGGTGTTGGAGTCTCCGGAGAGACGTCGAACCTCTGGCTGCGGTTGCTTCTTCTGAGCGCCTCGGCTGCAGCCGCGGCCACTGCAGTCACCTGCGTGATCGCGGCCGTGTTGAACGGCGGTCAGGGCGCGCTCTCAGCAGCGTTCGGTGCCGCGCTGGTCATGCTCTTCTTTGGCATCAGCCTTTTGATAGGCCACTATGTGGGCCGCAACAACCCTTCCGGTGCTGTTGGCCTCTTTGTTGCTACATATTTCATCAAAGTGGTCGGCTTCGCCGTAGTACTGTTTGTGCTCGGTGCGCCGGATTGGCTCCACCACCGCTGGTTCCTGATTGGCGCCGTGGTCACCGTTGTCTTCTGGCAGGCAGCAGAAATCTATGGTTTCAGCAAGGCCCGCCTCCAGATCTATAACGATCCTGAAGATCAGAAGGGTGGCCCGGATGTCTCCGCGTAAGCGATATTCACGCCCGGCCGCACAAGCCCAGCAACCTGGAAAAGCCAGTGAGACCGCGGAAGCCGGAAACGACGGCGGATACAACGCCGGCATCGCCGTCTTCAGCTACATCGTTGGCGGGATCATTGTCTGGAGTTTGATAGGCTGGGGTCTGGATAATCTGTGGGGGACCCGCTGGATTGTGCTCCTTGGCGCTCTGCTGGGAGCCGCAGGAGGGTTCTATCTTTCCCATATGCACGGCCTCACCAGGCAAAGCTCCTCTTCTGGCGAGAGCAACGCAGACAGCGGTCCGTCCACGGACGGGGACAGTAATGCCAAATAATTTCACATGGAACACGGATGCGTCCAACGCGACCGGATTCCAACCAATGCCCAATGATGGACACAGCAGAGAGGAAACGCGTTGATCGCGCTTGCGCTCCCCGCCCAGGATTCGGGGTCATTCACCCCACCCGGAATCGACGAAATGCACCTGCCGGCAATCCTGCCTTGGGGTGCGCACGACGGATTCTCCAAGCAGATGCTGCTGGTAATCCTTTCGGTCGTCATTATCGCTACATTCTTCATCCTCGCTGCACGTAAGCAGCAGCTGGTTCCCGGCAAGCTGCAGTTCGCAGGCGAGATGGCCTACGGCTTCGTCCGCAACAGCATCGCCAAGGACATCATCGGCGGCAAGGACTTCATCAAGTACGTCCCGCTGCTGTTCAGCTTGTTCTTCTTTATTCTGGTGAACAACATCTACGGCGCGATTCCCGTTATTCAGCTCCCGAGCTTCTCGCACGTCGGTGGAGCTTATGTGCTGGCCGGCATCGTGTACTTCACCTGGATCATCATCGGCATCAAGAAGAACGGCCTGAAGTACTTCAAGCTTGCCACCGTTCCTTCAGGTGTTCCGTGGTACATCCTCCCGATCGTGGTACCGATCGAAATCATCTCCAACTTCCTGGTCCGCCCCGTCACGCACAGCCTCCGTCTGTTCGCGACCATGTTGGCCGGCCACTTGATCGTCATGCTCGCCGGTTCCGGCATCGAGTACTTGGTCATGCAGGAAAACGTCCTCTTGAAGGGCACCTCGGTTCTGGTCCTCGTCGGCGCTATCGCCATGTACATGCTCGAGGCGCTGATCATGGCCCTGCAGGCCTACGTGTTCACCTTGCTGACCGCGATCTACATCGAAGGCGCCCTGCACGCCGACAGCCACTAGGCACAAAATCTTCCCCTGATGGGGATTGAAGTAAACCAAACAACCTGCCACATGGGTGGCATCTTGAAAGGAAAAAAATGGAAGGCAATCTCAACCTCGTAGGTTACGGTCTGTCCGCAATCGGCGGTGGTATCGGTGTGGGTCTCGTATTCGCGGCTTACATCAACGGTGTTGCTCGTCAGCCGGAAGCTCAGCGCGTGCTGCAGCCGATCGCGTTCCTTGGTCTGGCACTGACCGAAGCTCTCGCCATCCTCGGACTCGTCTTCGCGTTCGTTCTCTAGTCTTCGGATTTAGAACGAAGCGAATTCCGCAACCGAGTAGATAGGACGGGTGAAATATGAATCAGCTGATCATCTCAGCCGCCACTGAAGGCGAGGCCGCCAACCCTCTCGTTCCCAATGTCTGGGAAATGGGCGTCGTCCTCGTCGGCTTTGCGGTCCTCCTGTACATCGTGGTCAAGTTCATTGTCCCGATGTTCGAGAAGACCTTCGCAGAGCGCGCCGAAGCAATTGAAGGTGGCATTGCAAAGGCCGAAGCGGCCCAGGCGGAAGCTTCTGCAGCTCTTGAAGAGTACAAGCAGCAGCTCACCGACGCCCGCGCCGAAGCCAACCGCATCCGCGAAGAAGCACGCGCCGAAGGCGCCCAGATCCTCGCGGACCTGAAGGCCAAGGCAGCTGCAGAGTCCGCTCGGATCACCGAGCAGGCGCACGCTGCCATCGAATCGGAGCGCCAGGCAGCTGTTGTCTCGCTTCGTTCCGAGGTAGGCACCCTGGCCACCACGCTGGCCGGCCGCATCGTTGGTGAAGCACTCACTGACGATCAGCGCGCCGCACGCGTTGTGGACCGCTTCCTTGCAGATCTGGAGACCCAGAGCGCAGGTGCAGCTAAGTAATGGCAGGTATATCGAGCGAATCGCTGACCACAGCACTGGCGCAGTTGGAAGCCAAGCTTCCTTTCGCCTCGCTGCAGTTGGCTAAGGACCTCTTCGGAATCCTGGGAACGGTGGACAGCTCGGCTGGCTTGCGCCGCGCCCTGACTGACCCGTCCCGTAGTGGAGACGAAAAGTCGGCGCTGGTCAAGCAGCTCGTTGGCGGAAAAGTCTCCGCTGATGCTGCTGAAATTGCGGGCGGACTGGCCAGCTCACGCTGGGCATCGGCACGCGATATCGGCGATGCACTCGAGACGCTTGCCGCCACGGTTGTCATTGCCGTAGCTGAAAACAAGTCGGCCGTTTCTGCCTCCGGTATCACGGGGCTGGAAGAGCTGGAAAACGATCTGTTTGCCTTCAACCAGGTCGTCGCCTCCAGCCACGAAGTACAACGTGCTCTGTCTGAGCCGCAGGGATCCCCTGCGGCAAAGATTGCACTGGCCGAGAAGCTTGTTCCTGGCAGCAGCGAGGAAGCAAAGGTTCTCATCAGCCAGGCAGTTACACAGCCGCGCGGTGTCAAGCCGAGCAAGCTCGTCGAGTCCTTCGCCAAGCTTGCAGCCAAGCGTCAGCAGCGCTGGATTGCAACTGTCAGCGTTACCCGTCCGTTGACGGAAACGCAGGCCAGCCGTCTGCAGGCCGGGCTTGATGCCCTGTATGGCCGCGAACTGAAGGTCAACCTCAACGTTGACCCCGCCCTGATCGGTGGAATCCGTGTCCAGGTGGGTGACGAAGTGCTTGACGCTTCGGTTGTCGCCCGCTTGAGCGAACTCCGCCGTCAGCTCGCTGGCTAGCGAAGACAAAGCACAACTTAACTGATATAAAACCCGGTCATCGTGAGCAACGATGATCACGAAAACAGGAGAGCAGGGACTGCAGATGGCCGAATTGACCATCAACGCCGACGACGTCCGTAATGCGTTGAACGAGTTCGCGGCGTCCTACGAACCCGGTAACGCAGAGCGCGTAGAGGTTGGTCGTGTGACCACCGCAAGTGACGGCATCGCCCGTGTTGAGGGTCTTCCCTCGGTCATGGCGAACGAGCTGCTTCGCTTCGAAGATGGCACGCTGGGCCTGGCCCAGAACCTTGACGTCCGCGAGATCGGTGTCATTATCCTCGGTGACTTCACCGGCATCGAAGAAGGCCAGGAAGTTCACCGTACCGGTGAGATCCTGTCCGTTCCGGTTGGCGACGCCTTCCTGGGTCGCGTTGTTGACCCGCTGGGCCAGCCGATCGACGACCTCGGCGAAATCAAGGCCGAGGGCACCCGCGCACTGGAACTCCAGGCTCCGGGCGTTACCGAACGCAAGTCAGTTCACGAACCGATGCAGACCGGCCTCAAGGCTATCGACGCCATGATCCCGATCGGCCGTGGCCAGCGTCAGCTGATCATTGGTGACCGCCAGACCGGTAAGACCGCAATTGCCGTGGACACCATCATCAACCAGAAGGCCAACTGGGCTTCGGGCGATGTCAAGAAGCAGGTTCGCTGCGTCTACGTCGGTGTTGGCCAGAAGGCTTCCACCATCGCGGCCGTCCGTCAGACCCTTGAGGACCACGGCGCACTGGAGTACACCACCATTGTGGCGTCCCCGGCATCCGACCCCGCTGGCTTCAAGTACCTGGCACCGTACGCAGGCTCGGCCATTGGCCAGCACTGGATGTACGGCGGCAAGCACGTTCTGGTGATCTTCGACGACCTGTCCAAGCAGGCCGAAGCTTACCGCGCCGTGTCCCTGCTCCTTCGCCGTCCGCCGGGACGCGAAGCTTACCCGGGCGATGTCTTCTACTTGCACTCCCGCTTGCTGGAGCGTTGTGCCAAGCTCTCCGACGAGCTCGGTGCAGGTTCGATGACCGGTCTTCCGATCGTCGAAACCAAGGCAAACGACGTCTCTGCCTACATCCCGACCAACGTGATCTCCATTACCGATGGCCAGATCTTCCTCCAGTCGGACCTCTTCAACGCCAACCAGCGTCCTGCTGTTGACGTTGGTGTGTCCGTGTCCCGCGTTGGTGGCGCTGCACAGGTCAAGTCCATGAAGAAGGTCTCCGGTACTTTGAAGCTGGACCTGGCCCAGTACCGCGACATGCAGGCATTCGCCATGTTCGCCTCTGACCTTGACGCTGCTTCCCGCCAGCAGCTGACCCGTGGCGCACGCCTGATGGAACTGCTGAAGCAGGGCCAGTACTCACCGTTCCCGGTTGAGAACCAGGTTGTGTCCATCTGGGCCGGCACCAACGGTTACTTGGACGACGTTCCGGTTGAGGACATCAGCCGCTTCGAGTCCGAGTTCCTGGAGCACCTCACGCACAAGTCCTCCATCCTGACCACGCTGGCTCAGACCAACGTCCTGGATGACGACACCGCTGCAGCCTTGAAGGAAGCGATCATTTCCTTCAAGAAGGGCTTCTTCGGCGAAGGCGACAACCACTTGGTTGGCGCCGGCCACGAAGAGCACGCAGCGATCTCCGGCGGCGACGTCGACCAGGAAAAGATCGTCAAGCAGAAGCGCTAGTTTCGATGATCTGCCCTGCCGGGGTCCGCAAGGACCCCGGCAGGGCAGCACATCGGGAACTTAGGAAAGGATAAGTATGGGAGCCCAGATTCGGGTCTACCGTCAGAAGATCAGCTCGACGACGTCGATGCGCAAGATCTTCAAGGCGATGGAACTGATCGCTACCTCGCGCATCGGTAAGGCCCGCGCCCGCGTAGCAGCTTCACTGCCCTACGCGAACGCGATTACCCGCGCCGTTTCTGCTGTCGCAACTCAGAGCGAAATCGACCACCCGCTGACCACCGAGCCGGAGCAGATCCGCCGCGCCGCAGTCCTGATCATTACATCGGACCGTGGCCTTGCAGGATCGTACTCCGCGAGCGTGCTTAAGCAGGCTGAAGGTCTCACCGAGCTTCTTCACGCAGAAGGCAAGGAAGTCAAGGCGTACCTGGTTGGCCGCAAGGCGCAGGCGTACTTCGATTTCCGCAACCGGTCATACGCCCGCGTATGGACCGGCGGCACGGACGCACCGGAATTCGAAACCGCGCAGGAAGTCGGAGCTGCACTTCTTGAAGACTTCTCCACTGACTTCGAAGAGGGTGGCGTGGATGAAATCCACGTTGTTTACACCCGCTTCAAGTCCATGGTGACGCAGGAGCCCACGGTCATCCGTTTGCTCCCGCTGGAGGTCGTCGAAGAGGAAGCAGCCTCGGAATCCGAGCTGTTGCCGTTGTACGAGTTTGAACCGGAAACAGAGCAGGTGCTCGACGCACTGCTTCCGCGTTACATCGAGTCCCGCATCTTCGCAGCCATGCTGCAGGCCGCTGCTTCCGAGCTCGCAGCCCGCCAGCGTGCCATGAAGTCGGCCGGTGACAACGCTACGGATTTGATCAAGAAGTACACGCGCCTTCGCAACACGGCCCGCCAGGCCGAGATTACGCAGGAGCTTTCCGAAATCGTTGCCGGCGCCGACGCCCTCGCGTCCTAGCCTGCATCGGATTCGGCTCGAAGCCGCACCTGCAACAAACAGATAAACTTAACCCCACGCCATCTACTGAGTGAAGTGAGAGAGATGACTGCCACTGCTACCGAACACGTAGCAACGGCCGGTGCCACCGGCCGCATTGCCCGTGTTATTGGTCCGGTTGTCGACGTCGAATTCCCGGCTGACGCAATCCCCTCGATTTACAACGCTCTGACCACTGAGATCACTCTCAACGGCCAGACGAAGACCATCACGTTCGAGACCTCCCAGCACCTGGGTGACAACCTCGTTCGCGCCATCTCCCTGCAGGCAACCGACGGCCTCGTCCGCGGTACCACCGTGCAGGACTCCGGCGCTCCGATCTCCGTGCCCGTCGGCGACGGCGTCAAGGGCCACATCTTCAACGTCCTCGGCAAGCCGCTGGATGTTGACGAGTCGGAGATCAAGGCTGACGCCTACTGGCCGATCCACCGCAAGGCTCCGGCCTTCGCTTCGCTCGAGGGCTCCACGGAGATGCTCGAGACCGGCATCAAGGTCATCGACCTTCTCACCCCGTACATCAAGGGTGGAAAGATCGGCCTGTTCGGCGGCGCCGGCGTTGGCAAGACCGTTCTGATCCAGGAAATGATCACCCGTGTTGCCCGCAACTTCGGTGGTACTTCCGTATTCGCCGGTGTTGGCGAGCGTACCCGTGAGGGCAACGACCTCTGGGTTGAAATGGAAGAGGCCGGCGTTCTCAAGGACACCGCCCTTGTCTTCGGCCAGATGGATGAGCCGCCGGGAACGCGTCTGCGCGTGGCCCTGTCCGCTCTGACCATGGCGGAGTACTTCCGCGATGTCCAGAACCAGGACGTGTTGCTCTTCATCGACAACATCTTCCGCTTCACGCAGGCAGGCTCGGAGGTTTCCACGCTGCTCGGCCGTATGCCGTCCGCTGTGGGTTACCAGCCGAACCTTGCTGACGAGATGGGTCTGCTCCAGGAGCGCATCACCTCCACCAAGGGTCACTCCATCACGTCGATGCAGGCCATCTACGTGCCGGCTGATGACTACACCGACCCGGCTCCGGCAACGACCTTCGCACACCTCGACGCGACCACGGAACTTTCCCGTGAAATCGCATCCCGTGGTCTGTACCCGGCCGTTGACCCGCTGACGTCGACCTCCCGTATTCTGGATCCCCAGTACATCGGCAAGGACCACTACAACACGGCTGTCCGTGTTAAGCAGATCCTGCAGAAGAACAAGGAACTCCAGGACATCATCGCCATCCTCGGTGTTGACGAACTTTCTGAAGAGGACAAGATCGTCGTGTCGCGTGCACGCCGCATCCAGCAGTTCCTCTCGCAGAACACCTACACCGCCAAGCAGTTCACCGGCGTAGAGGGCTCCACCGTCTCCATCAAGGACACGGTTGAAGGCTTCACGGCCATCTGCGACGGCGAGCTGGACCACATCGCAGAGCAGGCGTTCTTCAACGTCGGCGGCCTGGATGACGTCGAGCGTAACTGGGCCAAGATCCAGGAACAGACCAAGTAGTATGGCTGAGCTCGAGGTTGAGATTGTCGCAGCGGACCACTTCGTGTGGTCCGGTGCGGCCAAGATGGTGAAGGCCCGCACCAGCGATGGTGAAATCGGAATCCTGCCGGGCCACTCGCCCCTTCTGGCCATCATGGCTGCGGGCGAGCTGGCAATCCAGCCGGTTTCCGGTGATCGCATTGCGGTAGTAGTGGACGGCGGATTCTTCTCCGTCGACAACGATCGCGTGGTCATTGTTGCTGACAACGCCAAATTGGGCGAAGCGGCTACAGCGGGGATCCGATAGCACGACCTTGATGGACGATTCCCTTATTCCGTTCATCGCTTTGGCAACAGCGTTCACGTTGCTGATCATTTCACTGTGCCTGTTCGGGGTGCGCCGCTTCAACCTACGGCGTGCCCTGGGCACGGTAGACGCCTCCATTTGCACGGCTGGAAACAGCTGGCAGATGGGGGTTTGTCGTTATCAGGACAATGAGCTGGAGTGGTTCCGCTTGATGTCCCTGAGCGTGATCCCCAAGCATAGATTTACGCGCAGCTCGCTGGAACTTCTGGGTCGCCGCAAGCCCACGGAAGATGAACTCGTGAAGGTGCAGCCCGGCGTCGTGGTGGTTGAGTTGCAGTACGAAGGTAAGAAGTTCATGCTTGCCATGAACTTTGACGCCTATGCAGGGCTGTCTTCCTGGCTGGAGGCCGGTCCGGTCATCGGCGTAGGTACCTGGCGTTAGGCGTTATGGATTTTCTTTCCGACGTCAGCCTGGTTGGTGGTCCGTTCCTCTGGTTCAGCATCGCTTGCGGTGCTGCCGGTGGGGCGTACCTCCTCTGGCGGCGTCGACGTTCCTGGCCGCTGGTCGTTGTGGCCTCGCTGGCTCTGTCCGCTGGCATTGTGGCATTGGTTCATTGGATCCTGGTGGATCTCATGGCCACATTCTCGGAGAACCTGCCCTTTGAGACGTTGGCCTGGTCTGTGCCGGCCGTGGCAGCCATCCTCCTTTGCGCGGCGCGCTTTCCCCGCAATTCCGCCAAGGGGCGCTCACTCAGCGTCCTGGCGATGTTCGGCGTCGTCCTTCTCAGCGCGGTCCAGGTTAATATCTACTTCGGCCTGAACAACTCTGTAGCCGACTTGCTGGGAACCGCGATAGCCAGGATTCAACCGTTGGAGGCCAGCCTCAAACGGAACCCGGACGGCAAGCCCTCTCTGCCCCTCGAAGGGTGGAAAGCCCCGGAGTCCATGCCCGGAAACGGAATCCTGCGCAAAGCTGACATCCCCGGAACCGTCTCCGGTTTCACGGCACGCGAAGCGTACATCTACCTTCCTCCCGCCTATCAGACGGAGCTCCGTCCGAGCCTGCCTGTTCTCGTGCTGTTCTCCGGTCAGCCAGGCGGGCCTGCAGACTGGCTGACCGGTGGCCAGCTCCGCTTACAACTTGACCGCTTTGCCCAAGCGCACCATGGCCTCGCTCCGGTGACGGTGGTGGTGGATCCGAATGGTTCAGCCAGCGCCAACACCATGTGTATGGACAGCAGGATTGCCCCAGCGGATACATATCTCTCCCAAGATGTTCCTGCCTGGATCAAGTCGACGTTGGATGTTTCCAACGACCCCCGGTTGTGGGCGGTGGGCGGCTTCTCGTTCGGCGGAACGTGTGCCATGCAAATGGGTACAGCCCACCCGGAGCTCTTTCCCTCGGTGCTTGGGTTCTCGGCAGAACGTGAACCCGCGCTTGCCAAGGATCGGAACAAGACCATTCAAGACTCGTTCGACGGCGACGTGGAGGCTTTCGAGTCCAGGACGCCTTTGGTCTTGATGCAGCAACGCAAGTACCCAGGAAGCGGCGTCTATTTAACTGCTGGCGAAACCGACCACGAGTTCATCGACTACATGCATGAGCTCGCCAATGCCGCGAGGGATGCGGGCTTCCACACCGAAGAACACTCCATCCAGCATGCCGGGCACTCCTGGGACGCCGTGGTCAGGGGAATGCCCGGTGGCCTGGGCTTCCTGGCTGCGCGGTGGGGGTTGACGCAGTGAGTATTGCCCTCAAGGGTGTGATCAAGCCGGCACTGCTGCACGCGGGCAGGCACGTGCGGGCCACGCCGTTCACCTCGTTGATGCTGGTCCTGTTCGTGGGCGTGTCCTTGGTATCTGGCAGCATCCTGTCCGGTCCGCCGGAGCCGTGGCTTTCCCTTGCCGGCGTATCCCTGGATGGCTTGAAGTCCGGCGAGTGGTGGTCCATCTGGACGTCGCTGTTCTTCACCACCAACCCGTTGGCTTATGCCACGGCCATCCTGATGATCCTGTTCCTCTTGGGCCTTGCTGAACGACAGTTGGGTTCGCTCACAACGGCCGCGGTCCTCCTGGGCAGCCAGTTCGCTTGCGTGTCAGCGTTCCTCTTGGTCACCCAGGTGGCACAGCATTCCGATGACGGCTGGCTTTCCCGGATGGCAGACACCCGGCTGATCGGCCCCTACGGTGCAGTTTTAGCCACTACCTTGGCTGCCAGTGCACTGCTTCCCACACTGTGGCAACGACGATTGCGCACAGTTGCCCTTTCGGTCTCGTTGCTCCTGGTGTTGTACGTTGGCCACGCCGAGACAGTGGTGGGATTCCTTGGCGCGCTGATTGGATTGGCCGCGGGGTGGTGGATGCAAAGCAGCCAGGGACATCTTCACCTGCATCGGTCCACGGGCAGGGAAGTGCGGAACCTCCTGTCGTTGACGATGGCAATCTTCGCAGTGGGACCCATTGTGACTGCGGCCGCGAAGAGCCCGTCCGGGCCATTGGCCCTGCTGAGGGACGTCATCCTGAATCCTTTGCCCACGCTCAGCCAATTGGAGAGCACGTGCGGGGGAACCATTGACGTTGCCTGTCTGGAAGTAGGTCGCCAGGGCTACACGGGCCCGTTCGGTTTAGCGCTGGCCGTGGTGCCTGTGGTTCTGCTCCTCATTTGCGCCGACGGTATGAGGCGTGGACGCAGGCTGGCTTTGGGGATCGCGATCGGTGTCCAGCTGGTGGTGGTGGCATTGTCGGCGATCTACCTTGGCCTCTTTGCCGGAATGCCCAGGCTCCAGGGACGTCCCCACGTGTCCATGTTGAACTCGGCGGTAGTCCATCTCATCCCCTTGGTCTTGGTGCCGCTTATCCTTGCTGTACTCCTTTTTGCGTACCGTGGTCACTTTCGGGTGGTGTCTTCGGATCGTCTACGGCGCAGGATCTTCTGGTTGGTGGGTATGACCGGGGCAGGGCTAAGCCTCGGATACATCGTGGTGTGGCTGGCCTCCGGCGGTATGGATCGCGACGGCGGTTTGCTGGGCCTGGCCGCTGAGCTGGCCAGGCAGTACCTCCCCGTTCCACTTCCGGGCGTTTACCGGAAAGTCTTCGCCGAACGTGATGTGGTGGAGGTGTTCCTCTTCTCCTACTCCGGCACGGTCTTCTGGTTGGTGGCGTTGGTGGGCGTATGGATCCTGCTCATCCGTGGACACCACTCCGGAGGGCTCGACCACCAGGCCCGCGAGAGGGCGCGCGCGCTGGTCAGGTCCGGCGGCGACTCCTTGTCCTGGATGGCGCTCTGGGAACCCAACAAGTATTGGTTCAGCGCCGGAGGAACCGGGGGAGTGGCCTACCAACAGCACGGACACGTGGCGTTGACGCTGGCTGGCCCGTTTGGCGCCAGCAGACACCACTTGGACACTGCCACTGGCTTCCTTGAGTATTGTTCCCAACAGGCGCTGATCCCGTGCTTCTATTCCTGCACCGACGAACTGTGGCCCATCCTGCAGGCGCGCGGGTTCCGCCGGGTGGCTGTTGCCCAGGAAACCCGCCTCCGGATAAGGGACCTGGAATTCCGCGGCAAGGAGTGGCAGAACGTCAGGACGTCGTTGAACCGGGCCACGAAGCTGGGAATAACGGCCAGTTGGGGCCGCTACTCTGAGTTCTCCCACGGCGTGCGCTCCCAGGTCACGGAGGTCTCGGAGGAGTGGGCAGCCCAAAAGAAGATTCCTGAGATGGGCTTCACCCTGGGCGGCCTGGACGAACTGGAGGACGACGACGTCCTCTGCTGCGTCGCCGTGGATGAAGCGGGGTTCGTCTACGGAGTCACCAGCTGGTTGCCGGTCTATGAAGAGGGGCGGGTCGTCAGCTGGACGTTGGACTTCATGAGGCGGCGTGGCGATACCTTCCCGGGTGTCATGGAGTTCCTGGTTGCCTCAGCCATCCTGCACCTGCGCAGCTCCGTGGAGGTCATCTCCCTGTCAGGCTCTCCCTTGGCCCGGGAGAGGGGCGAAATCGAACAGCGTGCCGAAGGCCTGGCCGGAATTCTTGACGCCGTAGGTCAAGCCTTGGAACCCGTTTATGGATTCAGGTCCCTGGCTTCTTTTAAGTCGAGATTCCAGCCGGAGTACCGAACGTTGTACATGTATTACCAAGACCCCCTGCACCTTCCTGCAATGGGACGTGCACTCAGCCGCGCCTATCTTCCTGGATTGTCGGTACGGCATTCGGCTCGGCTGCTCCGGACCTTGGTTGCTTGAATTGTCAACGCCCATTCACAACGGGGATTTCGTCTTTCTTCACGGTTAGTAACAGTTGTTGTCGAAATATCAGACATAACCGCCCTTAAACACGTTGACCCCGGCCAAAAGCCGGGGTCAACGTGTTTGTTGAAACTGCAACAAGCAGAATTCAACGGGTAAGGCTAGACGACCGTAACGCCGGTTGCCTGGGGGCCCTTGGCGCCCTGACCGATCTCGAACTGAACGCGCTGGTTCTCGTCGAGGGTCTTGAAGCCACCGGTCTGGATCTCGGAGTAGTGAACGAAAACGTCCCCATCCGAGTCGTCCGGGGTGATGAAGCCGAAGCCCTTTTCAGCGTTGAACCACTTGACGGTTCCCAGTGCCATGTATTTCTCCTCATTGTGGAACATCAGTCCGATACACCTCGTACCGGCTTTGTTACTCCGCGAGAAGACCTTGGATTCCGTCCAGGCAAGGCCCGGTTGGTTTCGCAGGAGCTTCACGCTCGCAACTCGTCTTGCGAGCATGAAAACCACCTACACAAAGACTGCTACAACACTTTCATGTGCCCTGCCGGAGGTCAACGGTCTTTTGGGCAATTCGGGAAAATTTTCGGTAAAAAGAAGGTAACGCGGGCGCATTCAATTCACGCTAGGACAACCACCGTCCGTTACGCATGACGCCTGATAGTTCCAGGTCCTCGTTTGTCACAACGAGATCGGCCCGCAAGCCGCGGCGAAGCCCGCCTATCTCATCGGAAAGTCCGAGTACGGCTGCAGGTACTGCTGTTGCAGAACAAACGGCATCGGGAAGTGCGACGCCGGCCGCCACGGTTTTACGGACGACCTCCAGAAGGGTGGCGGTGCCACCCGCGATGGAGCCTGTCGCATCAAGAGTGGCCACGCCGTCGCTGACCGTCACGGGGGAGGGGCCGAGCATGTAGCTTCCGTCGGATAGGCCGGCAGCGGCCATGGAATCAGTCACCAGGACGATGTTGGCGGCGCCTACAAGCTGGAAGACGGTGGCAACTGTGCTCGGATCCAGGTGGGTGCCGTCGGCGATGAGCTCCACAACCGCTTTGCCCTCCTGGGCCATCCGGAGGCAGGCCGCGACGGGGCCAGGAGCGCGGTGATGCATCGGTGGCATCCCATTGAAGAGGTGAGTGACGGTAGGAAGCGAACTGACGCCGTCGAACCCTGCGGACTCAAGTCCCTCGCGGGCGGCGGCAAGCGACGCGGCTGCCGTTGCGTCGTCGCAGTCCGTGTGCCCCAAGGAGGGCGTGACGCCGTGGGAGGTCATGAGATCCACCAGTGCTGCGGCGCCCGGAAGCTCCGGGGCGTAGGTCATCGTGGCGAGTTTGCCGGCTGCGGCGCCCACAAGTTCGTCCATGAGGTCCAGGTCGGGCTCCAGCAGGTAGTCCGGGTTCTGGGCTCCACAGCGGGCATGGGACAGGAACGGGCCTTCAAGGTGGATTCCGGCTACCAATCCTTCGTCGGCGAGCTTCACGTAGAGCTCAATGCCGCGGAGGAGGTCCTCCCGGGGAGCGGTGACCATGCTGGCCAGGAATGTCGTGGTCCCTGAACGGTGGAGGAAGTCGACAGCCTTGCGGGCCGAAGCTTCTTCCCCGCCAGGGAAATCGCCGCCGTTGCCGCCGTGGCAGTGAACGTCCACCAGGCCGGGAATGAGGTAGCTGCCACTGGGCACCCCCAGGCGGATGGCGCTTTGGAAGCCCTCGAATTCCTGGGCATCAAAACCGCCGGCCGGGCCGGCATAGGCGATCCGGTCGCCATCGATGGCCACCAGGCCGTCCTCAACCACCTCGCCGTCACTGACCAGTGTTCCTTTGAGGATCTGGTGGCTGGGCGCGGGAGAACTGGGGAAACGATCTGCGGCAGTCATGATTTTGATTCTAGTGGCCTGCGGCACACGCGTTGGGGGAGGGCCTAGAAGAGCCGCGACTCACTGTCATCCACGCCTCGCATGGCGTCATAATCCAGCGTGACGCAGTCGATACCGCGATCGTTGGCAAGAACCTTCGCCTGTGGCTTGATTTGCTGGGCGGCGAAAATGCCGCGCACCGGCGCCAGCAAGGGATCACGGTTGAGTAGTTCCAAGTAGCGCGTCAGCTGCTCGACGCCGTCGATATCGCCACGGCGCTTCAGCTCGACAGCCACCGTGGCGCCGCTGGCATCCCTGGCCAGGATGTCCACCGGGCCGATGGCCGTGAAGTATTCACGCCGGATAAGGGAGTAGCCGGTTCCAAGAGTTTCAATCTGCTCTGCAAGGAGCCGTTGCAGGTCCGCTTCCACGCCGTCCTTGATCAGGCCTGGATCGGTACCGAGATCGTGTGACGTGTCGTGCAGTTGCTCGTAGATATTGATGATGAGGCGGTCATCGGTCTTAGCGGACTGGACCGTCCACTGTTCCACCACGCCTTCCTCCACTTCGGTCTCCTCCGGAGTGGTAACCCGCAGCGTGGCCGGAGGGCTCATCCAGTTCAGCGGCTTGTAGGAGCCACCGTCCGAATGCACCAGCACCGAGCCATCAGCCTTGACCAGCAGCAGCCGGGTGGCGAGGGGGAGATGGGCCTTGAGGCGGCCAACGTAATCAACAGAACAACGGGCTATGACGAGTCGCACCCGCCCCACATTACCGTCTCACCATCTACGACAGAGTGGCTGAGGCAGAATGGAAGCATGCCCCGCTCCAACCGCCCTCGTCGCAACGCGTCCAGCACACGCACCGGCAGCGCCGGCGGCAAATGGACGGAACCGGCGCCCGAGCTTGACCTTGAGCGTGCGCGCGGCGGGATTGCCCGGCGTGAGAGCGCGCCGGACGGCGACTGGATGGTCCGGACCATGACGGCCAAAAAAGCGGAAAAACAGTACATCTGTCCCGGCTGCTCCACCGCGATCGTCCCGGGCATCGCCCACCTGGTGGTGTGGTCCGACAGCCACTTGTTCGGGCAGGCCGCCGGGCTGGCCGAACGCAGGCACTGGCACACCAACTGCTGGACGGGCCGGACGTACCGATACCGCTGATTCGCTAGGCTTGGAACCATGACTTTCGACCCCGCCTCGTTCGTGTTCACCCCGCAGGATGCGCCTGCGGAGATCCGTGCTTCCACGGTCCTCCCGGCCCGCCGCGAGAATGTGGAGTTCACCACCGAAGACGGCAAGGTGTTGCTGGGTGAGTTGGCCCTGCCGGAATCAGGGGAGATTACCGCTACGCTGATCACCCTCCATCCGCTGCCGACGCACGGGGGGTTCATGGATTCGCACGTCTACCGCAAGGCGTCGTACAGGCTTCCTGCGCTTGCCGGAGTTGCCGTGCTGAGGTTCAACACGCGCGGCACGCAGTCTCCGCGGGGAACCAGCGAGGGCCAGTTCGAGGAAGGCATCGGTGAGCGTTACGACGTCGAGGCCGCTGTGCGGTTCGCCGTGGACCGCGGACTGCCGAACCGCTGGCTGGTGGGCTGGTCCTTCGGCACTGAGCTCGCCTTGATGTACGGCGCTGTGGAGCCGGTGGCCTCGGAGATCGAAGGGGCCGTGTTGCTGTCTCCGCCGCTGCACAGGGCCACGGACGTGCACCTCAAGGAGTGGGCCGCCTCCGCCAAGCCGCTCACGGTCCTGGTACCGGAGCACGACGACTACCTGCAGCCTGCCGAAGCAGCCCAGCGGTTCAGCCTGGTGCCGCAGGCCCGGCTGGTCGGCGTCGACGGTGCCAAGCACCTGTGGGTGGGCGAGAAGTACGCGGCGCGCGTCCTGAATGAAATCGTCGACGACGTCACTCCCGCAGGTGCCGGCGTTGAGGGCCTGCCCCGCGAGTGGGCGGGGTCGGTAGCGAACGGATAGTCCGGTAGCGAAGGGTTTTTGTACAGATAATGCCCCTTAACCTCGCGGTTAAGGGGCATTATCTGTACAAAAACCCGGCAGCGGACGACGTCAGTGCCGGTCCTGGCGCATGATGAAGACTTCCTTGATCAGGAGCATGATGGCGGCCGCTGTAGGAATGGCGATCAGCGCGCCCAGGACTCCGAGAAGGCTGCCGCCCGCAATCACCGAGATCACCGCTACGGCACCCGGGACCGCCACCGCGCGCTGCATAATGCGCGGGGAGATGAAGTACGCCTCGAATTGCAGGTAGGCGAAGTAGGCAATCGCGTAGATCACGGCGGTCTGCCAGCCGGCGGTAAGGGCCACCAGGATGACCACGACCGCGGCAATCATGCCGCCCACCAGCGGGATGAACGCCAGCAAGGCAACGACGAAAGCCAGTAGAACGCTGAACGGGATACCCAGGATGGTCATCAGGATGAAAGCAAAGATTGCATTCAGGAGCGCTACGCAGACCTGGCCTATCACGTAGTTACCGACGGAATCGGTGATCGCTTCGGAGAGGGCCTCAACACGGGGCCGGCGGGATCGGGGAGCCAGGCGGTAGGCCCATTTCTTCATCGACGGCAAGGCCGCCAGGAAGTAAAGGCTGAGGACCAGCACGATCAGGGAACCGAAGAGCCCATTGGCCACGGTGGAGCCGAAACCGACCACGCCACCGAAGATCCCGCCCATGGCCTCGGGATCCTTGACGAACTTATCCAGTTCGGTGGTGATTCGGTCCCGGACGCCAAACTGGCTGTCTGCGTTGCGGAAGAAGTCCGAGTCGAGGAAGCCGCGGATCCATTCCGGAGCTTGGCGCACGATTTCCGATACCTGTTCAACGATCGTGGGAATCAACGTTGCGAAGAACCCGGCCACGGCCAGGACCAGGGCAGAGACGGAGATCAGGATGCCGGCCGGCCTGGGGACCTTGCGGGACTCGAGCCAGCGGACCACGGGATCGAGCCCGAGGGCAATGAAGAGGGCTGCAACGATCCACAGGATGAGCTGGGTGGTGTTGCTGGCGATATAGAACACTGCAAGGGCAATGCCGACGCCGGCTGTCCCCATGAAACCGACATAGAGGGGGTGCTGGGATGACATGCGCGGGCCCGGGGCGCCGAAGCCGTGGTCGTCTTCAGGCCGGAGCCCTGCAGATACTTCGTCTGTTTCGTCTTCCGGGGGCATCTCGAAGCGGACGCGGGTGCGGGCTCCCGGAATGGGCTGCCTTAACCTCCGGCCAAGGGCGGCCAGGCGTCCGGTACGTACAGGAACCGTTGCGGCGGCGCCGTCTGACGGGGCATCCACCGCACTTGACCCGGGCTCATCGGCGGGGCGGGGCTCCAAGTGGTCTTTCACGCGGTTTTGCTGCCTTTTCAGTAGAGGTAAAGGGCTGATTCAGGCGCAGAACGGCCCGTATATCATGATCATCGCCACACTATCAGGAGCGTGGAATGCCGCCTTGGCGGCGCGATGGCGGGGTTTTCCGGATGTTGGCGAGATCACCTCGATCTGACTCTCTGATAACAAAACGGTTACCCTTGAAGTTCAACGACCGCTGATGATAGGTGATCCTGTGCGTTTGAAGACTGCAGCCGTGCTGGTGCTGCTGGGCCTGCTGACGATGCTGGCCGGCATTGGCCAGCTGACATTCTGGGCCCCCGCCGAGACCGTGACCGCCTCGGTTCCCGGCGATACCAAAGCTGCCCCGCTGACCGTGATCGACCAAAAGTTGATTGCCCTCCACGACGGGCCGGTGAAGATCAAGATCCAAGGTGAAGGCAACTTCATGGTTGCTACTGGACGCCCGGACGACGTCGAAGCCTGGGTGGGTGAAACTGCCCACACTACGCTGACGGGCGTGTCGGCAGACCAGAAGTCCCTGGAGGTGACCTCTGCCGATGGTGAAGCCGCCGCGCCATCACCGGCCGGATCCGATCTGTGGGTCAGCACTGAAGACGCCAGCGGCGAGCTGGATTACACCTGGAACCCTCCTGCCGATGGCGAGTGGTCCCTGCTGGTGGCCAGCGACGGAACCAAGCCTGCGCCGTCGTCGATTTCCATGACTTTCCCGAACAACGCCACCACCCCCTGGGCTGTGCCGCTGATTGTTCTGGGCATCATCATCATCCTCGCAGGAGCGGCCCTGCCGTTCATCGCCAAGGCCCTCAGCAACCGCCGCAAGGACGGCCAGGATGAGGGACCGCATGACGGCGGGGAAACCACTACCTTGCCCGTCCAGTCACCTTCGGGTGACGCGGGTCGGCGTCGTGGTTCCGAAACGGAAGGTCCAGCGCTCCGGGTTACGGCAATTGCTGCGGCACTCGCGGCGGTCATGGTCGGCGGTACGGCCGTGGCTGCACAGGCAACCACAACACCCGAGGCAACATCCACTTCTTCCGCCGCAGCTCCTGCCGAAGGTGAAGGTGGCACTCCCGTCCTGCTGGAATCCCAGTTGCAGCGGATCCTTGAACAGGTCGCCAGCACCGTCGACGCCGCTGATGCCGCCAAGGATGCGGCCAAACTGGCTCCCCGCGTGGACAAGATGGAACTGCAGATCCGTACGCAGAACTACAAGATCCGCACTGCTGTGTCCGCCTACGAAGCGCGTATGCCTGTCCGGGCCACGAAGCTTCAGAGCAGTGTCATCAGCACCAAGCGCGAGTGGCCCCGTACGGTCTTCGCCCTGACCCAGGGCGAGGGCAACGTGGTCCCGCAGGTCCTCACGCTGGTCCAGCTGTCGCCCCGCGAGAACTACAAGCTCTGGGGCAGCGCGCCGCTGCAGCCAGGCACCAACTTCCCGTCGTTCCCGGTTCCCCGCGAGGGGACCGAACCTGTGCCGGCCGGCGACAACACCGGCTTGGCCTACAGCGGCAACGAGGCACTGGGCATCCTGGCCGAAATGTTGACCACGCCTGACTCCCCGAACCGGAGCAAGCTTGCCGATGGCCAGGCATCGCCGTACATCGCAGGTGCCCTCACCTACCAGGCGGACACCGTGAAGAACGGGACCAGCGCCAACTTCAAGTTCACCCACACTCCCGTGACCAACCAGACCGTGGTGCTGCGTACAGCCGACGGCGGCGCGCTGGTGGTTGGGCGGCTGGACTTCGCTTTCGAGGGCACGCCCAAGGCAGCGGGCGACAAGCTCTTGCTTGAAGACGACTCCGCCGTCTTCGCCGGTGGCAAGGAAACCACCACGGGCATGGTCCTGAACTTCGCCGAATCCGTTGCCGTCTACATTCCGCCGGCAGGATCGGCCGACCCCATGAAGCTCGTTGCGGCTACCCGCGGCCTGGTGGGAGCCAGCTTCAAGTAGGCATTGCCGCAGCAGGGCAGCGGCTAGAGTGGACGGTATGAGTTCGCCCGGATACCGACCCACTCCAGCCGCTGCCAGCCAGCTCAACCTTCGCGGCGCCGTAGACCTCTCGTCTCTGCGCCGTCCAGCCGCGCCCCAGGCGCCTCCGGCCGCCGCGTCGGCGGATGGCGGCGCGGACGGCGGTGGAACGCCCAACGGCGACGCCGGCACGGCGCCCCTTCGTGTGGATGCCACCGAAACGAATTTCCAGGATCTGGTGCAGCTGTCTGCGCAGATTCCGGTGCTTTTCCTTCTCTGGTCGCGTTACGCGCCGGAATCTCCCGCAGTCCTGGATGCTGCTGAACGGGTGGTTGAAAGCTACGGCGGACGGCTGGTTCTCGCGGCCGCCGACGTTGACGCCTTCCCGCAGTTGGCGCAGGCCTTCCAGGTGCAGGCAGTCCCCACGGCCGTTGCCGTGGTCAAGGGCCAGCCCGTTCCCCTTTTCCAAGGTCCCGCAGATGACGCGCAGATCAGGGACCTGGTGGAGGAACTCCTGAAAGTAGCTGCCGCGAACGGGGTCACCGGGAGCATCGGTGACGCCGCTGCGCAGGGTGAAGAAGCCGAACCGGAGCCCCTTCCGCCACTGCACCAGGCTGCCATTGACGCGATCGAGGCCGGTGACTACTCCGGAGCAGCAGCGTCGTACAAGCAAGCCCTCCTTGAGCAGCCGGCTGACGCTGACGCCAAAGCCGGCCTGGCCCAGGTTGAATTGATGGCCAGGTTGGAGAACCTCTCTGCTCCCGAGGCAGAAAACCTCCGCGACCTTGCCGCCCAGCAACCGGATGATATCGACGCGCAGCTGGGTGTTGCAGACCTCGACGTGTCCGGCGGGCACATCGAGGACGCCTTCAACCGCATCATCACGTTCATTGGCAGGAATTTCGGCCCGGAGCGCGAGACTGCGCGTGTGCGGCTTCTTGAGCTTTTCGAGGTCGTTGGAACCCAGGACGAAAGGGTGGCCAAGGCCCGCCAGGGACTCGCGAGGGTTCTCTTCTAGTGCCGTCCGCGCTGTTCTCTCCGCTTCAGCTGCGATCACTCACCATCCCGCACCGTGGGTGGGTCTCGCCGATGTGCCAATACAGTTGCCACCCTGAGACCGGCGAAGGCGTCCCCAACGACTGGCACTTGATGCACCTGGGCTCGTTCGCGACCGGTGGTGCCGCGCTGATCATGAGCGAGGCCGCAGCAGTAAACCCCGTTGGGCGAATCAGCCCCTTGGACGCCGGCCTGTACTCCGATGAGCAGGCTGCCGGCTGGGAACGCGTTGTTGACTTCGTCCACCGGCATGGGGCCGTGGATTGTAAGATCGGGGCCCAGTTGGCCCATGCCGGGCGCAAGGCCTCAACCTATTGGCCCTTTTCCGGCCGCTCTGGTTCCGTTCCGGCGTCCGACGGCGGATGGGTCACCGTTGGGCCGACGAACCTGCCGTTCGACGGCTATGCAGCGCCTGCAGCAATGAGCGAGGAAGACATCCAGGGCGTTGTGGCCGACTTTGCGGCAGCTGCCTCCCGCGCCGTTGCCGCGGGGTTTGACACCGTGGAGATCCACGGCGCCCACGGGTACCTGCTTCACCAGTTCCAAAGCCCGCTCATCAACACTCGAACCGACACTTGGGGTGGAAGCGAGGAGGGGCGTAACAAGCTCATGCTCAGCGTGGTGGACGCTGTGCGGGAAGTCATTCCCGATTCCATGCCCCTCCTGCTGAGGATCTCGGCTTCGGACTGGGCTGACGGGGGAGTGGATGGTGAGGCGTCAGTCCGTCTGGCCCGTTCTGCGGCTGAGCGCGGTGTTGACCTGGTGGATGTCTCCAGCGGCGGCGCCGTTGCGCACCAGAAGATCCGGGCGGTGCCCGGCTACCAGGCAGGGTTTGCGGAACTGGTAAAGCGCGACGCCGGCGTCCCCACCGGAGCGGTGGGGCTGCTGACGAGTGCAACCCAGGCCGAGGACATTGTTGCCAATGGCAGGGCGGATGCCGTGTTCATGGCCCGGGCGGCCTTGCGCGATCCCCACTGGTGGCTGAGGGCAGCCTATGAGCTGGGCCACGACATCCCCTGGGTTCCGCAGTACCAACGTGCCGTCCCCCGCCACGGCTTCTAGAACCGGGTTCGGGTTCCGTGAGCGAGGTTAGGCTGGTCACATGACGGAATCACGCCATGAACCCACGCCCACGTCCGCACCGCCACAAGGCTCCGCGCCGCCACAAGCCCCTGCAGCACTACCGCCACAGCCAACTGGTGCGCCCTTGCCTCCTGAGGCTTCCGGCGAGGGTGCGCCGCTGGCCGCGCTGTCCATCCGGGGCCTGGCCAAGCGCTTCGGCGACAAGATCGCCGTGGATGGTGTGAGCCTCGAAGTGCCTGCGGGTTCCTTCTACGGAATGGTCGGCCCCAACGGCGCTGGCAAGACCACAACATTGTCCATGGCTACAGGTCTTCTTCGACCGGATTTCGGCACGGCCTTGATCCACGGCGTCGACGTATGGGCGCGGCCGTTGGAGGCCAAGAAGCTCATGGGCGTCCTGCCTGATGGTGTGCGCCTTTTTGACAGGCTGACGGGCGAGCAATTGGTGACCTACTCCGGACTTCTCCGCGGCATGGACCGCGACGTTGTTGGTTCGCGGGTTCCTGAGTTGCTGGCCGCCCTGGACCTTGAGGCCGATGCCGGTTCGTTGGTGGTTGATTACTCCGCCGGCATGACCAAGAAGATCGCCCTGGCCTCTGCACTGATCCATGCGCCCCGTCTCCTTGTTCTTGATGAGCCTTTTGAGTCCGTCGACCCTGTCTCGGCTGCCAATATCCGGGGAATTCTGGAGGGCTATGTGTCATCCGGAGGTACTGTCATCGTGTCCAGCCACGTCATGGACCTGGTCCAGCGCATGTGCAGTCACGTGGCGGTTGTGGCCGGTGGCCGGGTTCTGGCAGCGGGATCGGTTGACGAGGTCCGCAACGGTTCAACCCTGGAAGACCGCTTCGTTCAGTTGGTAGGCGGCGGACACCGGACGGAGGGATTGGAATGGTTGCGCACCTTCTGAGCCTGAAGTGGCGTCTGCTGCTTAATGGATTCAAACGCAGTCCGTGGCAGTTGGTTGGCATGGCTTTAGGACTGCTTTACGCGTTGGGATTGCTGGTGCTCCTGATTGGAGGCCTCATAGCGCTGCGGTGGGCTGATCCGGAGATCGCCCACACCGTGGTGGTATTGGGTGGAGCAGCCACGGTCCTGGGCTGGGCGATCATCCCGCTCGTTGCTTCCGCAGCGGACATGACCTTGGACCCCGCGAGGTTCACCACGTTCGCCATACCGGCCAAACAACTCCTGACCGGCCTGGCCCTTGCAGGGTTCATCGGCATCCCCGGCATGGCCACCTTGCTGGCCGCCCTGGGGACAGTAGGAACCTGGTGGCGGAGTGTTCCGGCCGTGGCCGGCGCTTTGCTGGGTGCAATCCTTGGCGCGCTGACGTGCATAGTGTTGTCCAAAGTGGTGACGACGGCGACAGCCGGCTTGGCAGCGTCACGCCGCTTCAAGGATGTCAGCAGCATCATCGTCTTCATACCCTTGGTCTTGCTGGGTCCCATCATGCTGGGAGTTGTGGACGGCGTGCGTGGCAGTGCCGATTACCTTCCGGTGCTTGCCAGGACAGTATCGTGGACACCCCTTGGTGCTGCATGGTCCCTCGGTGGCGACCTTGACTCAGGCAGCGTGGCCGCAGCGGGGTTGAAGCTCCTCATCTCGGTGGCCACAATTGCCGGTCTGCTCCTGTGCTGGCATGTGCTTCTGAAGCGGGCCTTGGTGACCCCGCCGTACTCCGGAGGATCTGCCCGGAAGGGCGGGAAACTCGGTCTGTTCGGCCTGCTTCCCGGAACGCCGTCCGGGGCTGTTGCCGCCAGGGCATTGATCTACTGGTTGAAGGATCCCAGGTACGCCGCGTCCTTGGTGATTGTTCCTTTGTTCCCGGTGCTCTTCTTTTTCAGCGGCTCCCAGAGCGGTAATTATGGCTTGCTGATGATTCTGGGACCCCTGACGGCTTTCGTCATGGCCTGGTCCATTTGCGCTGATGTCTCCTACGACAACACCGCGTTCGCCCTCCACCTCGCTGCGGGGGTTCGGGGAGTCGACGACAGGTTGGGCCGCGCCTTGGCCTGCTTGGCCATATCGCTTCCAATAGTGTTGATCTTCACCGTGGGGCCGCTGTTTGTCACCGGCGATTGGCAGTGGCTGCCCAACCTGCTGGGGTTGTCCATCGGAACCTTGTTCACCGGGTTGGGACTTTCATCGGTCATTTCGGCCCGCTACAACATCGCCGTACCACTGCCGGGCGACAGCCCTTTCAAGAAACCGCCGGGCAACGTCGCCCAGACCTTGGCCGTTCAGTTTGTGGGCATGGGCGTCCTGGCCCTGCTGTTGGTGCCGGAACTTGCATTGGTGGCCGTCCAGGCTTTCACTGGGGGTACTCAAGCCGGCTGGATCAACCTGGTGGCAGGTCCGTTGTTGGGCGTCATCCTGTTCGTCGTCGGCGTCCGTCTCGGGGGAAAATGGTTGGATGCGCGGGGTCCGGAAATGTTCGCCCAGCTCAGCGTGAACCGCTAGCTCCGTAACAACCATGCCCATAGGTGGGACATGGGATAACGTCTGTGTCAGAAAGCTCTTAGACCCTACTTAGAAAGGCCGTGACGATGGAAGTTGTCATTCTCCCTGGCACCAAGCAGATCGGTGCACTTGCAGCCGATGCCATTGAAGCGTTGGTGCGCCGCAAGCCGAATGCAGTGCTGGGCTTGGCTACGGGATCCTCTCCGCTGCCTGTCTATGACGAACTGGCACGCCGTTACGACGCCGGGGGACTGGACTTCAGTGAAGCCCACGGCTTCGCCTTGGACGAGTACGTAGGCCTTGAAGCCGGTCACCCGGAGTCCTACCGCGAGGTGATCCGGCGCGAATTTACCAATCGCGTGAACATCAAGCCGGAGAATGTCCATGGACCGGACGGTGCGGCCGAGGACCTTGAGGCTGCATGCCAGGCCTATGAGGACGCCATCAAGGCCGTGGGCGGCGTGGATCTCCAGATCCTGGGTGTCGGGACCGACGGGCACATCGGCTTCAACGAACCCGGTTCTTCCCTGGCCTCCCGGACGCGCATCAAGACCTTGATTGAGCAGACGCGCAAGGACAATGCCCGTTTCTTCGACACCATTGACGATGTTCCCCACCACGTGGTGACGCAGGGCCTGGGGACCATCATGGATGCCCGGCATGTGGTCCTGGTCGCAACGGGCGCCCAAAAGGCGCAGGCTGTGCGCGACTTCGTAGAGGGGCCGGTAGCCGCCATTTGCGCGGCCTCCGTCCTCCAGATGCACCCCCACGCCACTATTTTGGTGGACGAGGCAGCCGCGTCCTCGCTGAAACTGGCTGATTACTATCGGCACACCTACGACAACAAGCCGGAGTGGCAGGGGCTGTAGACGGTAAGATGTTTGGCATGACTACGCTTCCTCCGGATCCATTCGAAAACGACCCCATGCGCGAGCTTTCCGGAGCCGGAACGTCCACTGCCACCATTGAGCGCGAGGAAACGCGCCAGGAAGTGGAACCCGGCGACCGTGAGCGGTTTTCCCACTATGTCCGCAAGGAAAAGATCATGGAGTCGGCTTTGACCGGCGAGCCCGTCATTGCCTTATGCGGCAAGGTCTGGACCCCGGGCCGCGATCCGCAGAAGTTCCCTGTCTGCCCGGAGTGCAAGGAGATCTACGAAGGCCTCCGCCCCGGCAACGACGGTGGAAAAAACGGCGGCCCGGGCAACTCCAAGTAGTGGGTGGGAAGAGAACACGGGTCCCTTCTGATCGTCACCGCTTTATTGTGCGCTTTGGTGTGCCCAAGGAGCCGGGGTTAATGGTCGTTGCCATCAGGCCGGGGGAGTCAGCATGACAGAGACACTTTTTGGTGGTCCATCCCTGCCTCCGGCGTACCCTGAACGGGCCGCCTGGGGCACCGCGCCCAAGCTTCGCGCTTGGCAGCAGGAGGCCCTTGACCTCTACATGACCCGCAACCCGAAGGACTTCCTCGCCGTGGCAACGCCGGGCGCCGGCAAGACCACCTTCGCCCTGCGTATCGCCACCACGCTGCTGGACAGCGGCGTGGTCAACCGGATTACCATCGTTGCTCCCACGGACCACTTGAAGAGGCAATGGGCAGATGCCGCAGCCAAGGTCGGGATCGCGATAGATCCCAACTTCAAGAACTCCGATGGCCAGCACGGTCGCGGTTTCGTGGGCGTGGCCGTCACCTATGCGCAGGTAGCCAGCAAGCCAATGCTGCACCGCGCCAAGACTGAAGCGGCGCGCACCTTGGTGATCCTGGACGAAATCCACCACGGCGGCGAAGCCCTGTCCTGGGGAGACGGCCTGCGTGAGGCATTTGATCCGGCTGCGAGGCGCTTGTCCCTGACAGGTACCCCGTTCCGTTCGGATACCTCGCCTATTCCGTTCGTCGAATACGCCGAGGACCGTGACGGTATCCGGCGTTCGAAAGCCGATTACACCTACGGTTACGGCAATGCGCTGCGGGACCACGTGGTCCGCCCCGTGCTCTTCATGGCTTATTCGGGGCAGATGCGGTGGCGTACCAGTGCCGGTGACGAAATGGCTGCCTCGCTGGGTGAAGCTGCCGTCACCAAGGACATCACCTCACAGGCGTGGCGCACGGCGTTGAACCCCACCGGTGAGTGGATCCCCGCTGTCCTTGCAGCGGCGGACAAGCGCCTCAGCGAGGTCCGGCGGACGGTACCGGACGCCGGTGGGCTGGTCATTGCCACGGACCACGACGACGCCCGCGCCTATGCGGGCCAGTTGAAGAAAATCACGGGCCAGTCGCCCACGGTGATCCTTTCGGACGACTCCAAGGCTTCGAGCAAGATCGAGGACTTCTCCGCGGGTGAACAGCGCTGGATGGTGGCTGTCCGGATGGTGTCCGAAGGTGTTGACGTGCCGCGCCTTTCTGTCGGCGTCTATGCCACCTCCACCTCCACACCGTTGTTCTTCGCCCAGGCCGTGGGACGTTTTGTGCGTGCCCGCAAGAGGGGCGAGACGGCGTCGGTCTTCCTGCCGTCCGTGCCGCCGTTGATGATTCTCGCCAACACCATGGAGGCAGAGCGCGACCACGCTTTGGACCGCCCGGAGAAGGACGAGGACGGCCTTTTCAATCCCGAAGAGAACCTCATGGCCGAGGCCAACCGGGAGGACAAAGCATCGGACGAGCTCACCAAGGGCAAGTTCGAAGCACTGGACTCCCAAGCGTCGTTTGACCGCGTCCTCTTTGATGGTGGCGAGTTCGGCACGGGAGCGGACATCGGTTCCGATGATGAACTGGACTTCCTGGGCATTCCCGGGCTCCTCGACGCCGAGCAGGTGGGGACGCTGCTGCGTCAACGCCAGCACGATCAGCAGTCGCGCAAGAAACGCCAGTCACCGCTGGCGGCTGCGGCCGCACCGGCTGTGCCTGACCACCGGATGCTTATGGATCTTCGGAACGAGCTGGCCAAGAACGTCGCTGCCTGGGCTGCCCGTACCGGCACCCCGCACGGAGTTGTGCACACCAAACTTCGTGAAGTGTGTGGCGGCCCTGCAGTCGCCCAAGCCAATGAGGAGCAATTGCAGGCCCGCCTGCGCAAGCTCCAGGACTGGTTCATCGGCCGGAAATAGCCGCCTCCAGACCCAGTCAGATACGCCAAAGGGCGCCGCGGTTGCGGCGCCCTTTGCTGTCATTACGCTGTCTCAGTCGCGTTCAACTTCGACGCCGGCCGCTTCCATTTCGTCGAACACCCCATCGAGGTCCCCGGCGATTCCTGCGGTAAGCCCGGCAATGACCGTCGTGCCATATCCGGCCTGGACTGCGTCGAGCGCTGTCGACTTGACGCAGTAGTCCGTCGTCAGGCCAACCACGACGACCTCCTCGACGTCGTGGCTTTGCAGCCAGTCGTCCAGGCCAATAGCGTCTTCGTCGAAGACTTCGGCTACGGCTGCACCTGCCTTGATGTCTCCTGACGGAACGTCATCCTCGGGCGCCAGGACGCCCTCGAATCCGGAGTAGGCCGCCGTGTACTGGCCCTTGCGGAAATATGCCTGGATGTACTCGGGGTCCAGGTCCTCGTGCAGCTCCGCGCCCTTGGTCCGGGCCCGGCAGTGCGGAGGCCAGGAATCCACCATGTCGGGGTCATCGGAAAAATGGTCGCCCGGTTCGATGTGCCAATCCTGGGTTGCCACGATGTGGTCGAAGTGTTGCTGGTTGGCGTCTACATATTCCGTGATGGCTCCGGCGATGGCCGCACCACCTTCGACGGCCAGGGTGCCGCCCTCGCAGAAGTCGTTTTGGACGTCGACGATGATCAGGGCGCGGGACATCAGTTCTCCTCGTAGATTGTGGGAATGGCGGCCTCGCCGCGCTGCAGCCGATTGACGACGGCGGGAAGCTCGGCCATGGTTGCGGCGTGCCTCTCCTTGGCGCGAACCACGCCTTCGGGCCCTGTCCAGCCCGGCAATACCTCGCCGTTCTTCACGAACTGGTGAAGCAGGGCACGGTCGTTGCCGTCGTCTTCGGGACGGTGGCCGATCCCCACGACTTCCTGGGTGGCCCGGCCTCGGTCATTGAGTTTGCGAAGGGCGTATTTGCGTCCGCCAACACTCGCCTTGTTCTTGGCGGCCTTGGCCACCGAGATGAATTCCCCGGCGTCGTTGGTGCGGCTGACCAGCTTGTAGACCATGCTGGCGGTCGGGGCGCCGGAACCGGTGACCAGCGATGTGCCAACACCATAGGAGTCCACCGGGGCGGACTGCAGGGCCGCGATCGCGAACTCGTCGAGGTCCGATGTCACCACGATGCGGGTGTTGACGTTGCCAAGGTCATCGAGCAATTGGCGGACCCACTGTGCCTGCGCAATCAGATCGCCGGAATCGAGGCGGACTGCCCCGAGTTTGTCGCCGGCGAGTTCGACGGCGGTGCGCACAGCGGTTTCGACGTCGTAGGTGTCCACCAGCAGCGACGTCCCGGGTCCGAAGGCCGCGATCTGTGCTTCGAACGCTTCGCGCTCGGTGTCATGGAGCAGCGTGAAGGAGTGGGCGGCCGTACCGACGGTCTTGATGCCGTAGCGCCGCCCGGCCTCCAGGTTGGAGGTGCTGGCGAAGCCGGCAATCACGGCGGCGCGGGCTGCCGCCGTCGCCGATTCCTCCTGGGTGCGCCGGGAGCCCATCTCGATGCAGGGGCGGGTGCCGGCCGCGGAGGTCATCCGCGAGGCAGCGGATGCTATGGCGCTGTCATGGTTGAGGACTGACAGGATGAAGGTTTCCAGGATGCAGGCCTCGGCAAACGTGGATTCCACGATGAGGATGGGGGAGTTGGGGAAATAGGCGTCACCTTCGGCGTAGCCCCAGATGTCGCCGCTGAACTTGTAGCCGGCAAGGAAGTCCAGGGTCTCCTGGTTGACCACCTTGTTCTGTTCAAGGAATGCCAGTTCAGCATCGCCGAACCGGAAGTCGGCGATGCCTTCCAAGAGGCGCCCGGTGCCCCCCACCACGCCATAACGCCGGCCATCGGGCAAACGCCGGGCAAAGGCTTCGAACACCGACCGGCGATGCGCTGCACCCGAGTGCAAGGCGGCCTGAAGCATCGTCAGTTCATAGTGGTCTGTATACAAGGAAGTTGCGGGATGGTCCCAGGACGTGGCTCTACTCACGAATTCACTCTAGTGCGAGCCGCCATAGAATGGACAGATGAGCCCTAGCGTTGCGTATGGCACGGACATCGATGAGCGGACCAAAGCCGCGGAGCAGTCCTCCACCGATGTCCTGACAGCCCCTGATATCCCGTGGAACCTTGTGATCTGGAATGATCCCGTGAATCTCATGAGCTATGTGAGCTTTGTTTTCCAGAGTTACTTCGGCTATTCCGACTCCAAAGCGCACAAGCTCATGATGGAGGTCCACAAGAAGGGCCGCTCGATTGTGGCGCACGGCAGCAAGGAACAAGTGGAGCAGCACGCGGTGGCCATGCACGGTTTTGGTCTGTGGGCCACTGTGGAGAAAGCTGCAAGCGGCAATGAAACACCCGGAAAGGGCGGCCGGCAGCGTGGCTAAGGCATTTAAGTACGGACTCAAGGGCATCTCCGGATACCTAGAACCCGCCGAACGCGATCTCCTGCGCGGATTGCTGGACGACGTCATCTCCATGCTGGAGCAGGACGTGCGGGAGAACGAAGACCCACTGGCGGCGCTCATCGGCCTGGACATGGACGTCAAGCAGCCGAGCGACCGCGCCCTCCTGCGGCTCTTGCCCAACGTCATGAAGGACGACGACGGCGGCTCGCTGGAGTTCCGGCAACTCACCGAACGCTCCGTGCGGGAAAACAAGATCGGGGCCCTGAAGGCTGCCGCCTTGGGACTGGACAAGGACGACCTCGTCCTGTCGCCGGAAGATGCTACTCGTTGGTCCATGGCGCTGAACGACGTCCGGCTGGTCCTGGCTGAACGACTGGATATCCGGGACGAAGCGGACGCCGAGCACATTCACAGCATGCAGGACTGGAGCCAGGCGGAGGACGTAGAGAGTTACCTGGCCTTGGTCTACAACTTCACTACGTGGCTCCAGGAGTCCTTGGTTCAAGCCATGATGGCCGCAAGGCAGGGGAAATCCTGATCACGACGGCCCGTTGGTGCTCCTGCCCTGTGACAAATCAGACACGAGGCGGAGACCACAGGTAATGGCCGCACACCATGGGAAGCCTTATTCTCGAATAATTATGACTTCAGCATCGGGTTCACCAGGCATCGCGCCGGACAGTGGGGCCTCCATCAGCGCGGGGGAACTGGTAAGCGCCCGCCCGATCGGCATTTTCGACTCCGGCGTGGGCGGATTGACCGTAGCGCGGTCCATCATCGATCAACTCCCCAATGAATCAATCCTCTACGTCGGCGACACCGCCAACGGCCCCTACGGTCCGCTTCCCATCGCCGAAGTGCGTGCCAATGCCTTGGGCGTGATGGACGAGTTGGTGGACTCGGGCGTGAAATTGCTGACCATTGCGTGTAATTCGGCGTCAGCGGCCGTGCTGCGGGACGCCCGCGAACGCTATACGGCCCGCTATGGCATTCCGGTCATCGAGGTCATCCAGCCGGCAGTGCGTCGTGCGGTCTCCGCTACGCGCTCGGGCAAGATCGGGGTCATCGGAACGTCGGCCACCGTGGGATCGCGTGCCTACGAGGACACCTTTGCGGCCGCTCCGGACCTCACCATCACATCTGTGGCGTGCCCCGCCTTCGTGAACTTTGTGGAGGCCGGAATCACTACCGGCCCGGACCTGCTCGCCGCTGCACATGAGTACCTGGAGCCGCTCAAACGCGCCGGTGTGGACACCGTTGTCCTGGGATGTACGCACTACCCGCTGCTGACAGGTGTTATCTCCTTCGTCATGGGAGAGGACGTCACGCTCGTTTCCAGCGCCGAGGAGACCGCCAAGGACGTCTACCGGGCTTTGGCCAACCATGGGATCCAGCGGACAGAGTCCAGCACGCCCAGCCACGAATTCATCGCCACCGGCGATGCCGACCAGTTCGAGACCCTGGCCCGGCGCTTCCTGGGACCTGAAGTCCTCTCCGTGAAGCACGTGGATCACGTAGCTGCCCAGTACCCGACAGGCAGCCTCGCCCGCATTACTCCCGAGATGCTGGAAGCGGCACGTTCCGGTTCCGGCCTGTCCCGCCGTTCGTATTTCGTGCAACCCGGCGACACCCTCAACGCCGGAGCGGGCGCAACCTTGGGGCGTGGACTGTGAAACTGACCATTGTTGGGTGCACCGGTTCCTTCCCAGGCCCCGGATCACCGGCGTCGTGCTATTTGGTAACAGCGCACGACGGTGAGCGCGAGTGGAAGATCGTCATGGACCTGGGCAGCGGAGCCTTGGGAGCGATCCAGCGCTACACCGACCTCGAGGACATCGATGCGATCTTCCTCACCCACCTGCACCCGGATCACTGCATGGACCTGTGCGGGCTCCACGTGGCTGTTCGCTGGAAGCCCGGGGGATGGGGCCGGGACAGGCTGCCGGTGTGGGGCCCTGCTGCAACAGCGGACCGGATGGCCACCGCCTATGGCTTGGAACTGGATCCCGGCATGCACGAGGAATTCGACTTCACCAACTGGGCCGAACTCAAGCCTGTCACCGTGGGTCCGTTCACTGTGACTCCCTACGCCGTTAATCACCCTGTTGAAGAGGCTTACGCTCTGCGCGTGACGGCTACGGAGCCCGGGAAGGACGGCGTCCCGGTGACCAAGATCCTGACGTACTCGGGTGACACCGATTCCTGCCAAGGGCTCGAAGACGCGGCCAAGGGATCCGATTTGTTCCTCTGCGAGGCGGCCTTCGAGGAAGGCAGGGACGACGACATCAAGGACGTCCACCTGACCGGCAAGCGCGCTGGCGAGGCCGCAACGAACGCGGGGGCAAGGCGCCTCCTCCTCACCCACATCCCTGTGTGGACATCACAAACCAAGGTGCTCTCCGAGGCCAAACCAGTGTTCGCCGGCGATGTCGCCGTTGCCGTGGCCGGAGTCCACTACACGATCTAGCTTTACCGGCGTCGGGCAGTGCCATCAGCTTGGCTAAGCTTGAACCATGACTTCTGAAGCTACAGCCACACCCGTCATTCGTGCTGACGGCCGTACACCCGACCAACTGCGACCCATCAGCATTACCCGCGGCTGGTCCAAGCAGGCCGAAGGATCGGCGCTGATCGAGTTCGGCAACACCCGGGTCCTGTGCACGGCTTCTCTGACCGAGGGTGTGCCGCGCTGGCTCAAGGGCGAAGGCCGCGGCTGGGTCACTGCCGAGTACGCGATGCTTCCCCGTGCCACCAACACCCGTTCGGACCGCGAGTCCGTCAAGGGCAAGATCGGCGGACGCACGCATGAGATCTCGCGCCTGATCGGCCGCTCGCTGCGCTCGATCATCGACACCAAGGCGCTCGGTGAAAACACCATCGTCCTTGACTGCGATGTCCTGCAAGCCGACGGCGGTACCCGCACGGCTGCGATCACCGGCGCCTACGTGGCGCTGGCAGAAGCAATCCGTTTCGCTCGGGAAAACAAGCTCATCGCCCGCAACGCCGAGCCGCTCGTAGACACGATTGCAGCTGTCTCCGTTGGCATCATCGACGGGGTCCCCATGCTTGACCTGCCGTACGTGGAGGATGTCCGTGCGGAGACGGACATGAACGTGGTGGTCACCGGTTCCGGCAAGTTCGTCGAAGTCCAGGGAACCGCAGAGGGCGCACCGTTCGACCGGGACGAACTGAACGCATTGCTGGACCTTGCCCTCCTGGGCACCAGCCAATTGTCCGCTATCCAGCGCGAGACCTTGGCCGAAGCCCCGTGAGCGGCGCACTGGAATCCGGGGCTCCCCGCCTCGTCCTTGCCACTCACAACAAGGGGAAGCTAAAGGAACTCCGCGAGCTGCTGCGGGGCCAGGTCCCAGGGCTCGACGTCGACACCCAAGTAGTGGATGCCGCTGCGGCAGGCGGCCCGGACGTTGCGGAAACTGGCGTGACGTTTGCCGAGAACTCGCTCCTCAAAGCCCGCGCTGTGGCAGAGGCGACGGGCTTGGTGGCCATCGCGGATGACTCCGGCTTGGCTGTGGATGTCCTGGGTGGGGCTCCGGGCATTTTCTCCGCCCGATGGGCAGGAACCCACGGCGACGACGCTGCCAACTTGAGGCTGCTGTTGGCCCAGCTCTCCGATGTACCCGATTCGTTCCGGGGAGCAGCGTTTGTCTGTGCTGCGGCCTTGGCTGTGCCCGGTACCGAGGGCATCGCCCACGAGACCGTGGAGTATGGCCAGCTGGAAGGAACACTCCTGCGTGAACCCCGCGGTGATGGTGGCTTCGGCTATGACCCCGTGCTTCAGCCGGCAGGGATGGACCGCAGCTGTGCGGAGCTGAGCTCCGAGGAGAAGAATGCCATCAGCCATCGTGGCCAGGCGTTCCGTGCCCTGCTTCCCGCGATCGTGTCTGCGCTGACCGGGGCCAAAGCCCCGTAGCCTCTGACTGCAAGCAAAAAGGCACCCCGCCATGCGGGGTGCCTTTTTCATCTGAGGTGAGCGTTGGAGGAGCCTCAGGGCTCGCTGTGCTTGCCGCCCTCGTGTTCCTCGATGAATTCCTCCACGGGATCGGTGCCCTGGGCTGCAGCCTTGCGCTTGGCCATGAAACCCCGGGCAACCTCAATAATGACCGGGATAACGGAGATCAGGACAATGACGATGAAAATGATGTCCAGGTTGTCGCTGACCCACGGAACACGATCGCCGAGGACGTAGCCCAGCAGGGTAACTCCGCCGCCCCAGAGGACGGCTCCAATGACGTTGAAGAGGAAGAATTTCCGCTTGTCCATCTGGGCAACGCCGACGATTACCGGCACAAAGGTACGGATGATGGGCACGAACCTCGCCAGGATCAACGCCTTGCCGCCATGCTTTTCAAAGAAGGCGTGGGCGCTCTCGACGTTCTCTTTCTTGAAGAGCTTTGAGTCGGGGCGGTTGAAGATGGCTGGGCCGGCCTTGGAGCCGATGAGGTAGCCGGTCTGGTTCCCGATGATTGCCGAGACGATGATCAGGCCTGCCAACGCCCAGACGTTGAATTTGATCGTGTCTGTGGCAACCAGTAGGCCCGCCGTGAACAGCATGGAGTCGCCGGGCAGGAAGAAGCCCACCAGCAAGCCGGTCTCCGCAAAGACAATGCCGCACACCAGCAGCACAACCCAAGGTGCCAGGGCGGGGTCGGCCAGGAAGATCTGGGGGTTCAACCAGTCCGGCAGGAACGAAGCCATGGAAGGCTGCACCGGTCCCGCGCCCCCGAAAGTGGATACGGCAAGGTCGCTTATCGCAGAAAAGATCACCCAACAAGCCTACTTGACGGCCGTCGTCGCGATTTTCCGTAGAAGCCTTGACAGTTGCCTCGTTGCTTGTATGGTTAGTTACATGAGTAATGAACCAGTGAGGCGGTGGTGCTCATGATCGATGACAGCAAGCCGATCTTCATGCAGATCGCCGAACTCATCGAGAACGGAATTGTGGACGGCAGCATGGCCGAGGAATCCCAAGTGCCCTCCACCAATGAGTTCGCAGCCTTCCACCGCATCAACCCGGCAACGGCTGCCAAAGGCGTCAATGTGCTGGTGGACTCAGGGATTCTCTACAAACGCAGGGGGATAGGGATGTTCGTTGCAACGGGAGCGCGTGCCCAGTTGATAGCGCGTCGGACCGAGGAATTCTTCGAACAGTACGTCAAGCCGCTGGCACTGGAGGCCCGGAAGCTGGGCATCTCGGCAGAGCAGCTGAACACCATGATTGAACGCAGCTCCGGGCTTGCCCCGGAACCAGGGACAGACAAGGAAAGGAGCGCGGCCCTGTGAACGAAACCATCGTCGAGGCCCGTAACCTGATCAAGCGCTACAAAGACGTCAACGCACTGGACAACGTCAACCTGAGCCTCTCCGCGAACCGCATCTACGGGCTGCTCGGGCGAAACGGCGCAGGCAAGACCACGTTGATGTCCATCTTGACCGCACAGGCCTTCGCCACATCCGGCCAAGCCCTTGTCTTCGGCGCCAGCGCCTATGAAAACGAGGCCGTGCTGTCGCGGATCTGCTTCATCCGCGAATCGCAGAAATACCCTGACGACTTCCAGCCGCGCCACGCTTTCCGATCCGCAGCGCTGTTCTACAAGAACTGGGACCAGGAGTTCGCCGACCGTCTGGCTGAAGACTTCCAGCTCCCCGTCAAACGGCGTATCAAGAAACTCTCCCGGGGCCAGCTCTCAGCCGTCGGAGTCATCATTGGCCTCGCCTCACGGGCCGAGCTGACCTTCTTTGACGAACCATATTTGGGACTCGACGCCGTTGCCCGCCAGTTGTTCTACGACCGCCTCGTTGAGGACTATGCGGAACACCCGCGCACCATCATCCTGTCCTCGCACCTGATCGATGAAGTGGCCAACCTGTTGGAACACGTGGTGGTGATCGACAGGGGGCGGATCATCATGGACGCAGATGCCGAGGACATCCGGGGTTCTGCCGTCACAGTCTCCGGTTCCGCTGACAAGGTGGATGCCTTCCTGGCGGGCAAGAAGATTCTCCACCGTGAGACTCTCGGGTCGCTGGCATCGGTGACAGTGGACGAGGTCCTCGGAGGCAGTGAGCGAGCCGAGGCGCAGGAGCTGGGCCTTGAATTGTCGCCCGTTTCCCTGCAGCAGTTGGTGGTCCGTAAAACCATGATCCGGGCAGGCGGTGATGGAGCTGCCGGCCCAGGACCCACCCCCGGCGAATTCGCCGATGACACGTTGGAGGCAAAGCGATGAGCAGGACTATGGCAGTTGCCCGGATGCAGCTGATCAACAAGTGGACATACATTGGATGGCCCCTGACCATCCTGGCGGCGTCCTTCTTGATGTCGCTCGCCATCTTCGCCCTGATCCCCGTTCAGGAAGGCAAGTACGGAGGGGGCAGCCAGGCGCCAATGTGGTACTTCCTGGTCCTCGGAATCCAGAGCATGACCCTGGTCTTCCCGTTCTCGCAGGGCCTGAGCATCAGCCGCAGGGCGTTCTATCTCGGCACCCTGGGACTGTTCTCCCTGATCGCACTCGGCATGACGGGCCTTTACCTGTTGGGCGGTGTGATTGAAGGGGCGACCAACGGGTGGGGTGTCTACGGCTACTTCTTCAAGATCCCGTGGGTAACAGACGGGCCTTGGTACTCCACCGCAGCGTTCTTCTTCGTTGTGATGATGTTCATGTTCATCATCGGATTCTGGTTCGCCACCATTTTCAAGCGCTGGGGGACAAGCGGAACGTTGGTCTCCACACTGGGATCGGCAGTGGCCCTGATTGGCCTTGCCGCCCTCGCCACCTGGCTCGAATGGTGGGGACACGTTGGAAGCTGGTTCGCCCAACAGACCCCGTTGAGCGTCAGTGGATGGGCAGCCCTGCTGTGCGTTGTGCTCGCAGCCGGATCCTACACAACCCTTCGCAGGGCGACGCCGTAAGCCTCGAATGTAGTGTTCACCACAAAGCAGGCCGGAAGGGCCGCCCCGCCGGGGAAATCGGCTGGGGCGGCCTTTTCCGGCTGTAATCTTGTCCAGTGGCATTGGACTTTACGGCGATCGACTTTGAAACAGCCAACGGCTTCCGGGGGTCGCCGTGTTCGGTGGGCCTCAGTAAAGTCCGCGGCGGTGTTGTGGTGGAAGAAGCCTCCTGGCTCATGCGGCCACCGGAGAACCATGACCACTTCGAATTCCACAACACGCGTATCCATGGCATCCGGGCCGAAGACGTTGCAGGTCGCCCGCGGTTCGGTGAACTCTTCCCTGAGATCGGCGCCTTCATCGGGGGCGACGTACTCGCCGCACACAACGCAGCCTTCGACCTCGGCGTCATCCGGTCAGGCTTGGAAGTATCAGGGCTTGCCGGACCCGCCTATGACTATGTGTGCACGGTGATGCTGTCCCGCCGCTGCTACTCACTGGTGTCCAACTCCTTGCCTTACGCGGCGGAAGAGGCCGGCGTACCCCTGGTCAACCACCACGACGCCGCAGAGGACGCCCGTGCCTGCGCCGGTATTTTGGTGGACATCGCCCGGCGGAACAACGCCAACAGCATCGCCGAACTCTATTTGTCCCTTGGCCTGAACCTGCCCCAGCAGCCGGCCTTCGATCCCGCGCAGGGCCTCTCCAAAGCGACAATGTCGGCGCTCGCGGCCAGGACTGGAAGCACTGCCGAACCCTCCCTCGAACGAGCCCTCGGTGGCCCCAGCGGTTGGTCTGCCTGGCCGGAGGAAGGCCCCAACCCTTTGCCCAACCCCGCGGCGGAGCCTGGACATCCGCTCTTTGGACAGACTGTGGTGTTCACGGGCGACCTCGCGATCACGCGCCCGGAAGCAAAATCACGGGCGGCCGACATGGGGGCACGGCCCGAAAGCCGGGTGACCGCACGGACCACTGTGCTCATTGTGGGCGACGGGTTCGTGGCAGGGGACCTTCGCGCCGGACGACTCACGGGCAAGGCCAAACGGGTCCTGGAACTTCACGCCAAGGGCCAACAGATCGAAGTGGTCTCCGAGGGCGAGTTCCTGCAAATGGTGGGCGGGGCCTAGCTGCAACCAGCAGCTGAGATGGTCATACTGCGCAACAATGCTTCCCGCTTCAACAGCAGCGCTCCTAGCCTTGGGGCATGACCAAACCAACCCTTTCCGCACCAGCCGAGCGCCGGCCTGCCAGCGCCGCCACAATCGGCGGGGTGGATTGGCGGGCTGTTTTCGCTTTCCCCAACCCCGTGAACGAATACGCCGCCCGGATCACTGCGGGACTGGTCGTGGTGCTGGCTGTCGCAACGCTGCTGACCGGCTGGGGCTGGGGTTTCGTGGTCCTTGCGGTCGGCTTCTGGCTTCGTGTGCTTTTTGGTCCCCGGATATCCCCGCTCGCGCTGCTTTCGGTCAAGGTGCTGGCGCCCAGGATTGGGCACGCCAAGTTGGTGGCCGGACCTCCGAAGCGCTTCGCCCAAGGCATGGGTGCTGCCTTGACGAGTGCCGCCGTCGTGCTCTTCTTCATCGGCTACCAGCCGGCGGCCTGGGTCCTGCTGGCGCTCCTCATTGTGGCTGCCTCGTTGGAAGCGTTTGTTGGTTTCTGCCTCGGGTGCGCGATTTTCGGCTTCCTGCAGCGCCGTGGCCTCATTCCGGCTGATATTTGCGAAGCGTGCAACAACATCGCGCTTCGCCGGACGTAGGCCTGACTAGCCGGTGGTGACGGCGAGCAGCCTGTCTGCCATGCCGCGGATGACCTCCGGTGCCTCCAAAGCCTCCAGCCAGTCGCCGGGCAGGCATTCTTCGCCGTAGTGGGCCCCGAGGATGTTGCCCGCGACGGATCCTGTCGAGTCACTGTCGCCGCTGTGGTTGATGGCAAGGGCAATGGCGTTGCGGAAATGCTCCGCCGGTGAGGTGCCGCTGGTGGCCAGCACCGCATAGAGCCCGACGGCGAGTGCTTCCTCGGCTATCCACCCCTCGCCCAGCGCTGTGGTCAGTTCTTCGGGACTCACCACCGTTGGCCGAAGTGACAACTGCAGTGCAACTTCAAGCCTTTCCCCCAGTTCGGGGGCCTTTGTGGGAACCCCGTTCACGTAGTCGAGTGCCTCGTTGGCAGCGTCGCGGACATCGCTGCCGGCCACGATGTTATGGATGAGCAGGCTGAAAGCAGCTGCACTGAGTCGAGCCGAGGGGTGACCGTGCGTGAGCGAGGCGGCGTCGGAACTGAGTTTGTAAACGGCCTCCCGGGAAATGTGGGGGATGAGCCCGAAGGGTGCCGAGCGCATCACTGTTCCGCAACCCTTGGAATCGGGATTGACGGGCCGCGCCACAGTACCCATGGCGCCCGTTGCCAAGCCGCTGAGGCAGGCGTTGCCCGGTGCGCGGCGGTGCCGCAGGACTTCCTGGGCGTCGATCCATCGCGGCTGCGGGACGGGAGCGGAGGCTCCAGCAACGACATCCTGGGTGTTGAGCCACCGCAGGTACGCGAGCCACAGGCAGGCGATTTCGTCGGCCGCAACGCCGTCGTTCGCCCATTCGAGGGCTTCCACCAGTCCGTCAACCGTGTAGAGCGTCATCTGGGTGTCGTCCGAAAAGTGGCTTGCGCCCTCGAGCTGCGCAAAAGTGGTAAGACCGGCAGAACCGTAGCGCCCGCGAATAGCGGCAACGGAATCGAACTCCACTGCGTAGCCAAGGGAATCACCCAGCGCGCCACCCAAGAGTGAGCCATGGACACGGGATTCGAAGGACGGCGCGGCGGCGGAGGAAGGTTCAACACTCATGCCAGTAACTTACCGTGCCCGGGAACCCCCGCTGGTATGGTGGGGAAGCTGCCCGGCACCTATGAAACCTTGGAGAGACAACGTGCGCGAACCTGCTTGGCGACGGACAGGCAAGACACCTGACTACAGGTTTTCGCTTGCCAACGAACGCACTTTCCTCGCATGGATCCGCACCTCCCTGGCCTTGCTCGCCGGTGCGGTTGCCGTTGACCAGCTTGCCCCGAATATCGCGCCGACGCCCGTCCGGCTGGTCCTTTGCGTACTTTTGGCTTTGGTTGGGGCTGGCTTGGCCGCCTTGTCCTATCGCAGGTGGGGCCAGATGGAAGCGGCCATGCGCAACGACCAAGCACTGCCTTTCTCCCGCGTCATGCTGTTCATGACGATCGTGGTGGCCGTGGCGGCATTCGCCTTTGCCGTGCTGATCCTGGTGGCCCGATGAAAAGGGTTGCCCGGTAAGCATGGAAACCCGCGATCCCGGCCTCCAGCCCGAGCGCACTACCTTGGCATGGCGGCGGACCCTGATCTCCCTTGTGGTCGTTGACCTGTTCATTTGGCGGAGTTGGCTGACGTCCGAGCCCTCCACGGGCAACCTCGTCGCCGGCCTTCCCGGACTTGATTACCAGGGGATCTGTGCGCTCATGGCGGCTGCGGCCACCATCGTCCTGGCCTCCGTCGTGTGGATTCGCTCACGCCAGCTGCACCTTGGTAACGGGGCAGCATCGGCCCGGCTGGTCCTGGTCAGCACGCTGGCCGTGATGGGCCTTGGTGGTACGGCCATCGCGGCCATAGCATTGGGCGGCTAGGCTCGGAGGCGGGATTCAGCAACTGCCCAGACTCGGCTGGCAAGATGCTCTAGGGCTCCACCACTTTGCGTCGGAGAACTACGCCGTCCACATCATCGTGCAGTGCGCTGCCTGCCGCCCACGCCGGCTTCCATACCAACCCTAAGGACACATTCGACATGACCTCTCCTGTACAGGCAACTCACGAAGACCAGCCGGGGCTTCTTGCCCGGCTGTCGGCTGAAGCGTTGGGATCGATGTTCGTCGTGGTCGTAGCGGTAGGCGTGGGAATCTTTTCAAATCCCAGCGGGGCACCCGTGCCCGTCGCCTTGGCCACCGGCCTCACGGTGACTGTGGCCATGCTGGCCTTCGGGCACGTCTCCGGCGGACACTTCAACCCGGTCATCACGTTGGGCAACGTGATTGCCGGCCGGATCCGGGCCGTCGCCGCCGTCGCTTACCTGGCTGCGCAGCTCATTGGAAGCGTTGTTGGTGCTGCGCTGATCTACTTCGTGGTGACCACTGTGCCTGTGCTGACGGACGCCCGAGCTGCCTTCGATGTGGTGGCGCCGGGGTATGGCGAGCATGCTGCGGCACAAACGCAGATGGCCGGAGTCCTGCTGGTCGAAATCCTTGGTTCCGCCCTGCTGGTTGCAGTATTCCTGGGGGCGTCGGCCGGTCGCCGGGCTGTTCCTGCGATGACTCCCTTCGCCGTGGGCCTTGCGATGGCTGTGCTGCTTCAGCTCGGCCAGGTCCTGGGCAACCTTCCCTTCAACCCTGCACGCGCAACGGCCCAGGCGTTCTTCAGCTCGTCATGGGCCATTGAAGGATTGTGGCTCTTCTGGGTGGCGCCACTGATGGGCGCGGCCCTTGCCGGACTCGTGTTCCGTGGCTTCCAGGGACTCTCGGGTGGTAACACTGCCGAGGCTGGCGATTTCCAGGCAAGCACCGATGCCGGAGTCAACGACGCGTTCGACGCTGACCATGACCTCACGGAGGACGCTGCTGAAAGCGCGGCCGACAACAGCGTGCCGGCTCCGGCAACAACGGACGCAGCATCTTCGCGACCGTCTCCACAGGCTCCTGCCGGCGATGACGCACGGGACTTCTTTGACGGGAAAAAGGGCTAAAAGCCGGACAGCATCGACGGCGGGCGGCTTGCCTGCGCTTTATTGTCGGTGCCCCCGGTTAACTTGGGAATATGCGGTTACTCCATACCTCCGATTGGCACCTTGGCCGGTCATTCCACGGCGTTGGCATGCTTGATGCCCAGCGCGACTTTGTGGACCAGCTTGTGTTCCTCGTCGAAACAAGGGCCGTTGATGTCGTTTTGATAGCAGGCGACGTCTACGATCGCGCGTTGCCTGGGCTGGACGTGGTCAAGCTTCTCGATGACGCGCTTGTGCGTATCACGCACGCTGGTGCCTCTGTCGTCTTGACCAGTGGCAACCACGACTCCGCCATCAGGTTGGGATTTGCCTCCCGCCTGCTGGAGCGTGGGGGAGTACACCTGCGGACACGGGTGGAGGAGTTGGACGTACCAGTGGTGTTCCCGTTGGAAACGGACGCCAACACGGGGGACAAGAACAGCGCCGGCGAGGTCGCCATCTACGGCATTCCGTATCTCGAACCCAGGCTCGTCGCCGAACGACTCGGCGCCGCGAGCGCCAACCACTTCGATGTCACATTGGCGGCGGTGGATCGGATCCGGAGTGATGTCCAGCGCCGCAGGGAATCCGGACCGGTCCACCCTGTGGTGTTGGCGCACACTTTTGCCAGCGGAGGTATTACTTCCGACAGCGAACGGGACCTGAGCATCGGCGGATTGGGTGCAGTGCCGCTGGATCTCTTTGAGGACTTTGCCTATACCGCACTGGGCCACCTTCATGGTCGTCAGGAATTGGCCCCGAATGTCCGATACTCCGGCTCACCCCTTGCTTATTCATTCTCGGAAGCCAAGCACCATAAGGGCGCCTGGCTGGTGGACATTGACGCCAGCGGGGCAGTTGAAATTGAGGAAGTCCGTTGGGACGCACCCAGGGCCCTTGCCACGTTGCGTGGGCAGTTGGATGACCTCCTGGGATCGCCGGACCACGCATGGGCGGAAGGTGCCTACTGCCAGGTCACTTTGACGGATGCGCAGCGGCCTGCACAGGCGATGGAGAAAGTGCGCACCCGATTCCCCGACACTTTGGTTCTCTCGTTCGATCCTCAGGGAGCCGAGGTCCGGACCAGGACCAGCTACAGCAACCGGCTGGCCGAGGCGAAAGACGACCTCGAGGTCTGCTGCGGATTCCTGGAACATGTTCGGGACCGGAGGTCAGGCGATGCCGAAGAGGCCGCCTTGCGGGAAGCCCTTGAAGCAGTCCGGTTGGAGGAGGTGGAGCTGTGAGAATCCATCGCTTGGACATCGAAGCATTCGGTCCATTTGCGACGCCCCAGCACATAGATTTCGACCAATTGAGCGCGCAGGGCTTGTTCCTCCTCAACGGCGCCACCGGGGCAGGCAAGACCAGCATTTTGGATGCCATCTGTTTCGCCTTGTACGGATCCGTCCCTGGCGCACGCCAGGAAAGTAAGCGGCTTCGGAGCGACCACGCGGCACCCAGTGCGGAACCGCGAGTGGTGTGTGAGTTCTCTGCACGCGGACGGCGTTTTGAAGTCACCAGGTCACCGGCATGGGATCGCCCCAGTGCCCGGGGCCGCAATGGATTCACGACGCAGCAGGCCAAAACCCTCCTTCGGGAACGCGTAGGCGGGAGCTGGGAAGAGAAGTCGTCCAGGAATGACGAGGCAGGGGCCGAGCTTTCCGACGTCCTTGGGATGGACCGGGACCAGTTCACCAGGGTGGTCATGCTGCCGCAGGGCGACTTTGCCGCGTTCCTCAGATCCAAGGCCAGCGACCGTCTGGATCTCCTCCAGAAGCTGTTCGGCACCCACCGTTTTGAAGCCGTTGAACGCCAGCTCGCCCAACAAGCAGCAGTGGCCGCACGCGCAGTGCAGGAGAACTCTGCCGAACTCAAGGTGCTTCTGGACAAGGTTGCCTCAGAGAGCCGGCAGCTTGGTCTTCATCCTGACGGGTCTGAGGACTTCGGGCCTGGGGATTTCGGATCCGGGGATTCCAGGACTGCCGGAGATACCGCCGACGCTCCAGCCGCCGGGCAAGAGCCCGAGGCGTGGCTTGCCGGAGTGGAAGCCCAAGCGAACAAGGAGTGGGAGCGGCGTCGGGATGAGGCCGCTGAGGCTGAATCGATGGCTGCCCGCCTTGCGGAAAATTTCCAGGCGGCCCAGGAGAAGTCGATACGGCACGGACGGCTCGGGGCCGCGATGCAGAGGCGTGTCCTTCTTGAACTGGCAGCACCGCGGGCGCTTGAGAACAAGGAAACACTGGGAAAGCACCGCCGTGCTGCCGTTCTCAGCGGCCAACTCCAAGCCGTTGATTCGGCCGTGCGCAAGGTCCAGGACGCAGCAGCGCTGGCATCAAACCTTCGGGAAAAGCTGGTTTCGGCGGGAATGAACGCAGAAGACCCGGCTGCTCTCCTTGAAGGTGTCAAAGCAAGCTGCGCGGTTCTTGAGGCCCGTCTCCCGGACGAACAGCGTATGGACGGGATCGCGGCCCGGCTGGCCGCCAAACGCGATGAACTGGCTGAACATCAAGCTGCTGCGCAAGCGGCCGGTACCGCACTTGAGCAGCTTCGTGACGATGTGGCCACCATGGAGTCACAGATTGAGCCCCTTGAGCCCCTGGCTGAACAGTTGGCAGAACTGGAACGCGATGCTGCGGCGGCCGTCGAACTGGTGGGAATAGTGGCACGCCACTCTGCTGCCGCTGACGAGTTGGATGAGATCACCTCGAAGCATCTCCACGCCCGGTCGGCATCGCAGGACCTCAGGCAGCGGTGGCTCGATATCCGTGAGCTCCGCCTTGCCAACGCGGCAGGGGAGCTGGCGGCGTCGTTGGAAAGCGGGAAGCCCTGCGCCGTTTGCGGCAGCGAAGACCACCCTCATCCTGCCGCAGCCGTGCGATCGGCGCTTTCCCTCGCCCAGGAAGAGGAGGAAGCGAAGGAGCGCTTTGATGTAAGCGAGGAAGCTGCGGGACTCCTCGCCGGGCAGGTCTCCTCGGCAGCCCAGGTTCTTGCCGGATTGGTGGCGCAGGGAGGCTCAACGGACGCCGCCGAAGCCGATTCCAAGCGTGCTTCTGCCCAAGCGGCCGCCTCGGTGGCACGCAAGGCAGCAGGTTCGCTGGAGAAGCTTCGCGTCGAGCACGATGCCCTCACCCAACGCATCGTCCGCGTACAGGAAGAACTTACCGGGTCAGTAAGCGCAGAAGCACAGGCGTCCTCGGCTGTGCTGCTGCTGCAGGAGCAATACGTTTCCCTTGAAGCGGATCTCGCTGGCTTAAGGGGCGGCTTCACGAGCCTGCGTGAACGGTTGGAGGCGCTCTCGGCTGAGCGCGCACTTCTGCAAGCAGCCACCGATGCCGGCCAACAACTGGAAGTTGCCGGACAGGCCCGGGATGACGCTGTCGCGTCCCTGGGAAAGGTCCTGCCGGAATCCGGATTCGAGTCGGCCGAGGAAGCACGTGGGGAACTCCTCCCGCCGGCTGATGTTGTGGGCCTTGAAAAGGACTTGGCCGATTTCGACGCCGAATCGTCCCGCTTGGACGAGTTGTTTGCCAGCGAGGACCTGGTGCTGGCGGCCAAGGAAGCCAGTATTGGCGAAATGCCGTTGCTTGAGGCCGAACTTGCCGAAGCGAAGCTCGCTGCTGCTGGTGCAACGGACAGTGCCCGGGCCGCATCCTTGCAGTCAGGGCTGGCTGCTAATTCGGTGGAAGCCATTGCTCGCTGCCGGAAGGAGTACCAGGACCTTGCAGCAGCCGGGATGGAGCCACGGAACAAGGCCCGCCTGTTGGCTGATTTGGCGGACACAGCAAGGGGCTCCGGTGACAACAGCTATCGCATGAGCCTGAATACCTATGTTCTGGCAGCACGCCTGGAGCAAGTCGCCATAGCCGCCTCGGAAAGGCTCGTCGCCATGAGCGACGGCCGCTATACCTTGCAATATACAGATGCCAAGGCAGCGCGCGGGGCAAAGTCAGGGCTCGGGCTCGAGGTAGTGGACGAATGGACGGGCCAGCGGCGCGACACATCCACCCTTTCCGGCGGCGAGTCCTTCATGGCGTCGTTGTCCCTGGCCCTCGGTCTCGCGGACGTCGTTCAACAAGAGGCCGGCGGCGTGGACATCGAGACGCTTTTCGTCGACGAAGGCTTCGGCAGCCTCGACGAGCAGGCGCTGGAGCAGGTGATGGACGCCCTGGAAGGACTTCGCGACGGCGGCAGGGTGGTTGGCCTTGTCAGCCACGTTGGGGAGATGAAGCAGCGCATTACCAGTCAGCTTCAGGTGGTCAAGGGACGCCACGGATCAAACGTGCGAATTGCCGAAGCAGTTCCGGTCTGAGACATATCCGATAGACTTAACCCGTTACACCGGGTCGCGCGCATCGGGAGGAGGGACGATGCGCATACTTTAGCGAACCCGGATTAATGGAAAACTCTTCAGTGGCCTCCCAGGCCTTGTCATCGGCGCCCGCACGCCGCCCCTCACGACTACCAGGCCGTTTCGCGCGGCTTCCCGAACTGGCGGGGCCCGGGTTCCTCCCGTTGGGCCTTTTCGCCAGGCTTCCCCTTGCCATGCTGACCGTCGGGACCTTGACGCTCGTGACGGCAGTCAGCCAGTCGTACGCAATCGGCGGTATGGCCGCCGGCGCCGTTGGTATCGGTTCGGCCCTGGGTGCCCCCGTGCTGGGCTCGTTGGCAGATCGTGCCGGGCAACGCATCGTTCTCCTGGTCGCGTCGGTCATCAACACCCTTGCTGTGCTGGGACTCCTTGCGGCGGCCTACTTCACTCCGGGCTACGGGTCAGTGAACGACGCTCTTGCCGTGCTCATCACCGCGTTCCTCGCCGGGGCCAGCTGCCCCCAGGTTGGCCCGATGGCCAGGGTTCGCTGGATGGCCTTGACGACCCGCAATCTTTCCCCTGCCACAGCCAGCGGCAGCAAAAGCGTCGCTGCCAACCGCGCCGACCTCGATACCGCGTTGTCCTATGAGGGCACCGCGGACGAGGTCACTTTTGTCCTTGGGCCTGCATTGGTCGGCGTCCTCGCCAGCATGGTGGCGCCGTGGTTGCCGCTGGCACTGGCGGCCGTCATGACGATCACGCTGGTGCCCGCGTTCGCAGTTCACCCCAGCCAACAGGCCGTGGTGCCGGCACCCCGGAACGTGAGCGCCGGCGTCGTACCTGCCGGCGGGCAAGGTCCTCAGGCGGGTCCGCAACGCGCCAAGCGTTGGGCGGGCGCAGTGGTGGCCGTCCCCGTAGTGGCGATGGTCTGCATGGGTACCTTCTTTGGTGCAACGCAAAACGCGTTGAGTGCCTTTTCCGCGGAGTATGCCACGGCCGAGATCGCGGGGCTCCTCTACGCGGTGATGGGCCTTAGTTCAGCCGTAGCCGCATTGTCCGTCGCGTTCTGGCCGCAGCGCTTCAGCTTGGCTTCGCGGTGGGTTGCGGCGGCCTTGGCGATGTCCGGATTGTCGCTCTTGCTGCTATTGCCGGCCGGTATTTGGCCGATGATCTTTGTCCTGCTGGTACTGGGTATTCCCGTGGGGCCGGTCATGGTCACCGTCTTCAGCATCGGCGGCGTGGTGGCCCCGGCAGGCCGCATGGCTACGGTGATGACGGCTCTTGCCAGCGGCATCGTCGCGGGCACGGCGTTGGGCGCCTACCTGGCGGGTCAGCTTGCCGAAGCGCAGGGCCCCGGCGCTGCATTCGTGGTTTCCATGGCGGCCGCTGCCGGTCTGTTGCTGCTGGGCGTCCTCACCTCGTTGGTCATGAAGCGCCAGCCCCAGGGTTAGTCCAGTCCGGCGGCCAGCGAGCGGGCCATAAGTTCCACCAGCCGCGATGACCGTTCTTCGTCGGGGTCTGCCAGATGCTGCATGCTGATGCCGTCGATGCCCGAGATGAACAGCCGCGTGATGTCTTCGAGGTTGTCGGGAACGGGCTCGTTTGCTGCATCAGCCGCTTCCCGGAACAGCTTTAAGGTAGAGCTGACCCAGCCGTCGTACATGGAGCGGTTCATGAGCTGGGCTTGTGGCTGGTCGTCAGCCTCTACCCGGAACCGGCGCAGCAGCAGTTCAAACGTGGTGACCTGTTCGTGGGGGTTCTCCAGCATGCGCATCCAGATGCGGCGGGCGTGGGCGCCAATCATATGGCGCAGCCCCATGCCAGGATCGGCAACGGGTTCGAGCGCCTTCGCGTAGTCCCTGCTGAGGAAGTTGTACACCTCTTCAAGGAGTTCGTCCTTGCTGCGGAAGCAGTAGTGCAGCGCGGCCAACGGGGCGTCGGCTTCACTGGCGATGCGCCGCGTTGTTGCCGAGGCGAGGCCGTCCTGGGCAATCACCCTCGCCGCAGCTTCCACGAACTGGAGCCGCCGTTCTTCAGCGGGAACCCTGGCCATCCGTACACCCCTTCTGTTTTGTATTCCCGTGATCGGGTCACCGACCGGCGGTCCCATTGATCGTAGGCGGTATCCGTTCGGGACTTGTCTTGGCCGTGCCGTGTGGGCCCGGAAAAGACCTTTCAAGAAATTTTACGCCAAAACCTAGTCAAGTGACCCAGTCAAGCGACATACTTCTTTCAGGAACGTTGTCTGCATCACATTCGTGTGCAGTGACCTGAGGAGAACCGATGCAGGAATTCGCCGATCTAGTGATCGTCAATGCCTCGGTCCACACCATGGACCCGGCACGGCCACACCGTATGACCGACGCAGTTGCAGTCAAGGGCGGCCGCATCGCTGCCCTTGGCCGGAAGGATGTCCGCCGGGCGATTGGACCACATACCAACGTCGTGGATGCCGCCGGTGGCGCGGTCATTCCCGGAATCAACGACGCCCACCTGCATTTTGTCTCGGCAGCCATGTCGGCCTTCGGATACGTCCGCGTGGACCCGGGCATCGCGCCGGACTGGGCGGCGGTCGTCGACGTCATCAACGCAGCCCCTGCGGGTGGGGATGGCTGGGTCCGGGCCCATGGCTGGGACGAAGTCGTCATGGGCCCGGCATGGGACAACCTGCTCGAATGCCGCCCGGGCATTCCCGTAGTGGCCTTCGACTCGACCGGCCACCAGTTACTGGCCAATCGGGAAGCGCTGAAGAGGGCAGGGATCAACGCTGAAACAGCAGACCTCGACGGCGGGGTCATAGCGAGGGCGGAGGACGGCACCCCAACGGGCCTCTTCCAGGACGGCGCCATGGAACTCCTCTCGCGGGCAATGCCACCCGTGCCCGTATCCACGCTGCGTCCGGCCCTGCTGAAATTCCAGGAGCACCTGCATGCCCTGGGGATCACATCACTCACCGATCCCGGATTGGGTCCCGCCAGCGCCGGACTCATGGATGGCGCAGGTTCGACGGCGGCACTTGAGCTGCTGGGCGACCTCGCCGAAGCGGGGGAACTGACGTTGCGCGTGAACGTCCTGATGCTGTTCGCCGGAACTGGCGGCGCGAATGCCACGGCAATTGGCGAGGGACTGGGAACCGGACTGGCGGAGGCCTTTGCCAACCGCGGCATCGATCCGCAGCAGTTGCGGATCGCGGGCGTAAAGATCTTTGCAGACGGCATCCCTCGCAGCGGTACCGCCTGGATGAGCGAACCCTACGGCAAAGCGTGTACCCACGGCCGCCTTGTGATCCAAGGCTCCGATGACGCAGAACGGGTTGCCGAGCTCCACACGATCCTTGAACTCATCACGGATGCCGGGTTGCAGGCCGGCATCCACGCCACGGGTGACGCCGCTACTGCCGCAGCAGTGGAGGCCATCCTTGCAACGGCGGTCAGCCGCGGTGCCATGGGTGCGGGGAACCGCCACTACATCATCCATGGAGCCTTCACCGATACCAGCACTTTGGCCACCATGGCCGCCCACGGCATTGGCTACAGCACCAATCCACTGATCCGCGCCGAAGCAGGGGACATGATGCGCCAGGTACTTGGCGAAGGTCGGTTCTCTGTCCACCAACCCCTTCGTTCGGCCGCCGACGCCGGTGTGCGGTTCAACCTTGCCTCAGACGCACCCGTCACCAGTTCGGACTGGCGTCGCACGGTGGTGGCGGCAGTTCGGCGAGGTACGCGTTCAACTCCGGGCGACCCCGGCGATCCCGAACGGATCGCCGGACTTCAGGCCCTCGCTGCGATGACCATCGACGCTGCCTGGCAGGACCACGCCGAGCATCTCAAGGGTGCACTCACACCAGGGATGGCCGCTGACCTTTGTGTGCTTTCAGGCCCGTGGCCGGAAGACGAAGAGATCGAAAAGCTTCTCGACCTGGACATCACGCTCACGCTGAGCGGCGGCCGGGTAGTCCATCGAACAACCAACTAGACCCTCCCCACCCGTTCCAACCATTCGTACATCAAGGAGCACCACATGCGACGCAGTATTCCTTTGGCACTGGCCGCAGTCCTGTCCATGACCCTTGCAGCCTGCGGAGGCGGTTCAAGCCCGGCAACCACTCCCGCCGCGGACGGGACCACCACCCTCAAGGTAGGCACCATCGGCATCGGGTCCGACGCCGGCATCCGGCTGGCCGTCGACAAGGGCTATTTCAAGGAACAGGGCCTCAACGTCGAGATATCTGTCATCGCCAACCCTCCAGCCGGCATCGCAGCGGCACAGAGCGGCCAGATCGATGTCACTTACACCCCTTCCATCCCACTCTTGAATGCCCTGAACCAGAACGTCCCCCTCAAGATCGTGGCAGCTGCCGACGGCTATAAAGACGGTGCCGGCGAGGAGTCCGATCTCAACCGCGTCGATGACACGGGCCTGCTGGTCCAGAAAGCGTCCGCCATCTCCCGGCCGAAAGACCTTGAGGGCAAGAACGTCAGTGTCCCGGCACGCAAGGCCCAGCTGGAAGTGACAGTCAGCAAACTCATCAAGGACGACGGCGGTGATCCCGCCAAAGTGAACTGGATGGTCCTGGATCCTTCGTCGGCACTCCAATCACTGAATTCAGGACGCGTGGACGCAGCCTCACTTGTCGCGCCGTTCACGTCCAAGGCGGTGGCGGAGGGAAACCGGCTCCTGGCTTCACCCGGCGTCGAGTTCTTTGAACAAGGTGCGATCGGGCTCTGGGTCTCCGGCGCCAACACAGTGAAGTCGAAGCAGAAGGCGTTGGAGGGTTTCAAGACCGCTATCTATAAGGCAAACGCCTACGCCAATGGCAACACCGACGAAGCGCAGCAGCTCAGCGCCGAGATCACCAAGACTTCGCTCGACGTGGTTAAATCCGGCGCCGTGAACTACTGGCCGGAGGAAGTCCGCGTCGAGGACATTGAACGAGCCAACAACAACCTTGCCGACCTTGGTTTCCTGAGCGCACCAGTGAAGCTTCCCGGCGACCTCGTTTTCGGGAACTAGGCGCGGACCGGGCATGGGAGAGTCATCATGAAACCGTCCATCCGTCCGGTGGCGTTCAGCGTCCTGGGGATCGTGGCAGCCCTGGTCATTTGGCAGGTCCTTGCCGAAGCCAGGGTGGCCGGAAATGCCTTGCCGTCAGCCACCACTGTCTTCGCCAACCTGGCAACAACCCTGGGATTGGGTTGGTTTTGGTCTTCGTTGGCTTCCACCATTGGGATCGCACTGCTTGCCCTGGCCCTTTCGGCCGTGGCGGGGATAGTGATTGGCCTGCTGGTGGGCAGCTTCGAATCCGTTCGTTACGCCACGTTGGCGGTGCTGGAATTCCTCAAGCCGGTACCGCCCATCGTCATTCTTCCGCTGGCCGTTTTGGTGCTGGGTCCAACAGTTGAGATGTCGCTCTTCCTGGTGGTGTTTGGTTGCTTGCTGCCCATCGTCATGCAGACCGTCGACGGCGTTCAGAGTACTGATCCCGTAGCGCGGGACACGGCGCGGTCATACGGAATGGGGGAGGGCGAAATCCTGGCACGCGTAGTGCTTCCCAGCGCCATGCCGTACATCGGCACTGCCCTGCGCGTTGCAGCGCCCGCAGCCTTGGTGGTCACGGTCGTAGCCGGGCTCCTCGGGGGTGGTCCGGGCCTGGGCCAGAGCATCTACCAGGCCCAAGCAGCCGGCGACTACGCCGGTCTCTATGGATTGGTGATTGTCCTTGGCCTGCTGGGTCTGTTGTTCCAAGGTGCCACCCGGGTCGCGGAGCGCCGGGTTCTGCACTGGCATGAGTCCTACCGGGAAGTGGTGCCCTGATGATGAACGTCAAAATTCGAAACTGGCTGATTGGTGCCGGCACACCTGTGCTGCTCCTGACGGCATGGTGGCTCTTGTCGGAGAATTCCACGGATCCGTTCTTCCCCCCGTTGCGGACTATCCTGGTCCGCTTCCAGGAGCTGTGGCTCTTTGAACACTTCCAGTCCGACGTCTTGTTGAGCCTGGGCAACCTGTTCGTGGGCTTTGCGATCGCAGCGGTGGCGGGTGTTGGGATCGGGTTTGCGACTGCCCTGGTTCCCACGGTCCGTTGGATGGTGGACCCATTGATCCATTTCCTCCGTGGAATTCCTCCTGTTGCCTTGGTGCCGATCTTCATCTCGCTTATTGGGTTCGGTCCGGAGATGCGCGTGGCCAGCATCGCGCTGGCGGCCTTGTTTCCCACCATGATCGCCACAGTGGACGGCATCCGGAGCGTCAGCAACGACCTCATGGACGTCGCCAGGGTCTACCGGCTGAGCCGAAAGGAACGGTTGCTCAATGTTCTCCTGCCCGCGGCCACTCCCCAGATCTTTTCCGGGCTGCAGGTGAGCCTCCAGGTGGCCTTCATCGTGATGATCGCCAGCGAGATGCTGGGCAGTTCACAGGGCATCGGCGCGATGACGCTGCTCGCACAGCAGAGCTTCATGACCGCTGATATGTGGGCGGGGATCCTGCTCTTGGGCGTCATCGGGTTCCTGGTCAACGTCCTGTTCGGCCTGCTCAAACACAGGGTCCTGTCCTGGTACATCGGCTCACGGCGCATGGCGCGTGCAGCATGAGCATCCGGCAACTCCCGACTCTTTCCCCTCGACCAAGAAAGTCCGCCATGGCACAGCAACCGGAAACCCGTATCAGTACCACCACGCCACGGCTGGACGTGGCACATCTCGCCAAAACCTATGGCAGCGGAGAGAAAGCCCACACAGTCATCGAAGACCTCACCTTTACGGTGAATGCGGGCGAGATTGTCTGCATCGTTGGCCCTTCCGGCGTTGGCAAGACGACCCTCCTGAAGTGCTTGGCGGGCCTCCATCCGGCAAGCAGCGGACAGGCGTCCATTGACGGGCGGTCCATCAGCGGTCCACCTCCCGAGATGGCATTGGTGTTCCAGGACTACAACCGCTCGCTCATGCCGTGGCTGACTGTCCGGAAGAACCTCATCCTGCCACTGCGCCATCTCCGGCTCCCTGCAGCGGAATTGAAGGAACGGTGCGACAGTGCACTGGCCGCCGTCGGGCTTTCCCACGCCGGCAACCAGTACCCGTGGCAGTTGTCAGGGGGCATGCAGCAGCGGGTGGCGATCGCACGCGCGCTGGCCTACCGTCCCGAGATCCTCATCATGGACGAGCCCTTCGCCTCCGTGGACGCACAGACGCGCTTCGATCTCGAGGACCTGTGCCTCAAGATCAGGCGCGACTTCAACATGACCATCCTGGTGGTTACCCACGACATCGACGAGGCCGTGTACCTGGCTGACCGCGTTGTGGTGCTGGGATCCAGGCCGGCACGGGTCCTGAAGGTGGTTGACGTGGACCTTCCGGCTCCGCGTGAACAGATCAGTACGCGATCGCTGCCGGAGTTCGCCCGGCAACGCACCGAAGTGCTGTCACTCATTAAGAGGCCGGCGTGACGGGCGGAATGCGTGCAGGGGCCAAACGCCGGCCAAACGTCCTGTTCTTCATTGCCGACCAACTTCGGGCAGATCATCTGGGTTTCGCTGGCAACAACACCGTAAAAACGCCGAACCTCGATGCGCTCGCAGCCAGAAGTGTTGTCTTCGACAATGCGACGGTCGCCAACCCCACTTGCATGCCCAACCGCGCCAGTTTGATGACTGGCCGGTGGCCTTCAGCGCATGGAACCCGTTGCAACGGCATCACCCTCGATCCCCAGACCCGGACAGTTCCCGGTTCCTTGGCGGCCGGTGGCTATCGGACAGTGGGCGTCGGAAAACTGCACCACCAAAACATGGGCTGGGAGTTCGAGCCGCATCAGGCCGACGAGATCCGGGCAACGGATCCCATGCTCCTGGACCCGGAATCAGGTGATGCCCGGCGTCAGGGGCACGCGCCCGGCTGGGACCAATGGGAAAACCGTGACGCCCACGACGAGCGCTTTATTGGACTCCCCGCCGACTACTACGGCTATCAGCATGTGGACCTGGTGATCGGGCATGGGGACCGCCCCGGGGGCCATTACGTGCATTGGGCACGGGAGCGGGGCGTTGACCCCGGGACGCTGGGCGGGGCGGAAAACTCCTCCAGGCCATATGTCGGTTGGGAACAGGTATATCAGACGGCGATTCCGGCCGAAGTGCATCCCACCAGCTACATCAGCGAGAAGGCCATAGAGCACCTGAAGGACGCAGCGGGCCAGGACCAACCGTTCTTCATGTTTGTCTCCTTCCCGGACCCCCACCATCCGTTCTCACCTCCAGCGGGCTATTCGGACCTCTACGATCCCGATGCGTTGCCGCTGCCTCTCGGGTTCGAACAAGACCATTCAGCATCGCCCCCGCATGTCCGGGCCATGATCGAACATCGTGGCGAGCCGAACCCCGACCCGACCATGACCTGGGCGGCCACCGAGGAACAATACAGGTACGCGGCGGCAGCCCAATACGGCTTGATCACCATGATGGATGAACACATAGGCCGCATACTGGACGAATTGGCCAGGCAGGGCCTGGCTGAAGACACCATCGTGGTCTTTACCAGCGACCATGGAGACCTTTTTGGCGACCACGGCCTGATGCTCAAGCACTTTGTCCACTACCGTGCCGTGACGAATGTTCCGTTGATACTGCATGTTCCCGGTGGTTCACCGTGCCGCACCGATGCGCTGGTTTCCAGCGCCGACCTGGCACCCACCTTGCTCGAACTCACGGGATCCGAAGGCTACCGGGGTATCCAAGGTCGCTCGCTTGTGCCGGTACTCCGGGGGATCGCGGGGCATCACAGGGACGCTGTATTGGTGGAGGAAGAACAGCCGTTCGGCCTCGATGGACTCCCCGGTCCAGTCAGGATCAGGACCGTCATCACTGCCGAGGGCCGGTTGACGCGGTATTTCGGGACGGAAACCTGTGAACTGTACGATCACTGCAGCGATCCCGGAGAGCTCCATAACCGTGCGGGTGATCCTGCTTTTACGGAATTGGAGGACCGCCTCACGCGGGCAATGCTGGAGGAGATGGCCGCGCTGGCCGACCAAGGAACAGCGCCGACGGCGGCCGCGTAGGACACGAGGCCGGCATCCTGCCGTTCCGTCACTGGAACCGCTAAGCCTCGTTGCGGTACCCCGTGGGGGAGTTCCCGAACGCTGCCCTGAAGATTCTGCTGAAGTGGGCGGCGTCGGTGAACCCCCACCGTGCCGCGATCGCCGTCACTGGTCGGTCAGCCAGGACGGGATCCCGGAGGTCGCGGCGGCATCGTTCCAGTCGCCGTTGCCGGATGGAGGAGGCCACCGTTGTTCCGATTTCCTGGAAGAGATCGTGGAGGTGCCGCGTGGAGATGTAGTGGGCTGAAGCGATGGTTCCCGGGGAGAGCCCGGGGTCGCCAAGGTTGGCCTCTATGTAGTCGTGGATCCGCCCCAGCAGCAGCAGGTGCGGGTCGCGTCCAGTGTCGATGAGCTGGTCCAGTTCGCCATTGAAGAGCGTGGTGACAAGGTCCAATGCGTTATGGACCAGCCTGAGCCCGTTGGTCCCGGAGAGCGCTTCGAGGTTGTCAGCGAGCTTCACCAGGAAGGGGCTGATGAGCTCGCCCAGGCCTTCGTCTCCCGGAATCCGCAGTGCCGTCACGTGCCCCATGGCCTCGGCGGGCAAGTCGAGCAGAACGTGGGGGAACATCAGCACCAAGGTGCGGAAGTCGTCGTCGAACGTGAGTTGGTAGGGACGGGAGGTGTCATAGATGGAGAGGTCGCCGGGCCGAAGCACCGCTTCGCGTTCATCCTGGACCAAGCGTCCGGAACCGCTGAGCTGGATGCTGAGCTTGAAAAAGCGTCCTGTGGATTTTGCAATCAGCTCCAGTGTGCGGAGGACGGTGTGGGGGCCGGCCTTGATCTCCACGACTGAAATTTGTCCCAGCACCCGTGCCCGCATGGTTCCGTGGAATGTTGAATCGCGGGGCCCCGTTGCCAGCAGTGGCACGAAGGAGGTGGAGATGGCCCGACTCCATTCCTGAAAGGACTCCGCCACGATTGTTTCCACGGTTGTGGGGCCTGTATCAGCCGCGACAGTCATTAAACTCCCTTTCAATGGCCCGCGCCGCCTCATGTCTTTCGACTTATTTGTCGACCAGTGGGCCATCGGAGAGGACGTGAGCTTGCCCACGATTCTACACCGGGCCTCCGTGCCGCGACGTGCGTGCGTCCACCGACAAACACCCTGCCGTGTGAGACAAGTCACTCGGTGCTTCCGCGGTGGAAGATTGCGGAATGACCGACACCGTGCCGCGTACATCTCCCGCGGCACCGAGGCAGGAGCACACTATGAGCGTGGACAACCCAGTTAAGGGCAGGACCGCCGGGCCCGCAAACACCAAGAGGCTTCTTGGGGTACCGGCTGTGACTTTCATGATTATCGCGGCCTCGGCGCCGCTGACCGTGCTGGCGGGCGGTGTGACTACGACGTTCGCTGTCACCGGAGTGATGGGTGTGCCCCTGTCCTTCCTGCTGTTGGGCGGCATTCTGGCGCTGTTCGCTGTGGGATATGCCGCCATGAGCCGCTATGTCACCAACGCAGGAGCTTTCTACGCCTACATTGCGCAAGGCATTTCCAGGCCGGCTGGAGTTGGCGCTTCCCTTGTGGCCCTGATGGCCTACAACCTGATGCAGGTTGGCATTTACGGCTTGTTCGGTTTCACGGTGTCCTCGCTCCTGTCGGCGCGGCTCGGCGTCACTGTTCCGTGGTGGATCCCCGTCCTGGTATGCATCGCCATCGTCGGGTGGCTGGGCGTGAACCGGGTGGACCTGTCTGCCAAGGTACTGGGCGTCCTGGTCGCCCTCGAGTTCCTGGTCGTCATCGTTTACGACGTCATCAGCCTGGCCGTCGCTCCCGAGGGGGTCAGTGCTGTGGCCTTCAGCCCGGAGAGCTTGTTCGTGCCGGGAATCGGTGCCGTACTCTCCTTTGGCATCGCTGCCTTCATGGGCTTCGAGTCCGCAGCCATCTACGGCGAGGAATCAAAGGATCCCCAGCGAACGGTCGCACGGGCAACGTTCGCTGCCGTGGGGATCATCGCCGTGTTCTATGCGGTTTCCGCATGGGCCATGACCGTGGGCGCAGGGCCCTCGGCGGTCATTGATTCAGCGGCCGCAAACGGCCCGGACATGATGTTCGCATTCCTTGGCGCCAACGGCGGAGTGCTGCTCAGCGACATCGCGCAGGTCCTTTTCGTCACCAGCCTCTTTGCTGCACTCGTCAGCTTCCACAACGCAGTGGCACGGTACTTCTTCTCGCTGGGCCGCGAGCGGGTCCTGCCCCCGGTGCTTGCCAAGGTCAGGCGGGGGAGCGGTGCGCCCTTCGCCGGTTCCCTCGCGCAGACGGTGATTGCCGTCGTCGTGACCGTAGCCTTCGCCATTGCCGGGGCGGGTTCCGAACTCGGCGAGCTGTACCCCGTACTGACGATGTTCACCTGGCTGACCAACAGTGGTGCCATGGGCCTGGTCTTGCTGATGACGGTGGTATCGGTGGCTGTCATCGGCTTCTTCCGCCGAAACCAGCACGGGGCCAGCCTCTGGGTCAGGGTCATTGCACCTGTCCTGGGATTCGTCCTCCTGGCAATTGTCTTCGTGCTCATCCTGGCCAACTTCAATGTCCTGCTTGGACAAACTGAATCCACCGCCGCATCGTTCGTTCTCCCTGCAGTGGTACTGCTGCCCGGAGTGGTGGGGGTCGTCTGGGGTTTGCGGCTTCGGCGCTCGCAGCCGGCCCTGTACGCACGGATCGGCCACGGCTCGGAAGACTGAGCCCCCAAGGAAAAGGCTGCCCCGGCGGACTCGACAGAGAGTCCGCCGGGGCAGCCTTTCGTGCTCCAGGGCTAGAGGGCCGGGTCCAGTTCCGGCCGGTGGTGGGTCATGCTGATCAACCTTCCGTGGGCGCCGAACGTGAAGTGCACTGGTTGCGTGCCTGACTCGTCCCAGCCGAACAAGCTGCCGTGGGAACGGATGGCATTGACATCGCGGTGGTCGGCAATCGTGACGGAACCGCAGGGAATAACCTTTTCGCGCCAGGTGAAGACGAAAATTCCCGGGCGGACCTGGAACACAGTGTTTGAATCGGTATCTGCCAGGCCCCGCTCAGGCCCGGCGAGGCACTGCCACGTGTACCAGGTGGGGCTGAGGTAGATGTGCTCGTAGGCGTGCGACTCGCTGTAAACCCACTCAACACGCCGTCCAATGAGTCCGGTGCTCTCGGCAATGGCTGCTCCGGCGGCGAAACCGTCCAGGGTGCCAGGCCGGAAATCGTGCTGGACTGCCACGCTGGACGGGGCCGGCTTTCCAAGCGTTGCGCCGATATACATCGCCGTTCCATTCGTGAGGTCCAGGACCAGGGAAATGGCGAGGTCCGGCTCCACGACGCTGTGCCACTGGGCGTAGTAGAGCTGCCCGGCCACGAGGAAAGCCTCGTAGGGAGCTGTTCCTGCCTGCCCGGCAGCTGCCCATTGCACTTCTTCGTCGTCGAAGCTGAACGTCATGGGGCCGCCATCGCCGCGGACCCGGAATTGTTGTCCCGCGAGGTCGTGCACTGTTGGGGCCTTGTTGGCATCGAAGCCAGGCGCAAGTCCTTCCAGGGGCAACCAGTTGGAGGTGTCAAGAAGATTCAGGCTCATGGGTTCCTTCTCGTACTCGAAGAGGGACAGGACGGGTGTCCTGCCCTTACTTGAGTATTCAGTTCCCGTTGCTGCCGGTCTTGTGCTGTGAAGCACGTTGTTTGACCCGTAAGGAAAGGTTCAGGCGAGCTGGCCTTCGATGCGGGCGGCGCTGGCAGCCAGTGCCTTGCCTACGGCGTCGGCGTCCTGGTCCAGGCGGATATAGACGACGGCGATCGCTGCCGGCCGTCCGCCCGGAACCTTGATGGGGGCGGCAATGGAGGACAGTCCGGCGATGACCTCGTCATGGCTGGTGGCGTAGCCGAGGCGGCGGGCTTCGTCGGCTTCGGGGCGGTAAGGGTTGCCGGCGCCCACCTGCTGCCAGCGCTCCTCGGTCATGGTTGACTGGATGGCTATTCCGGGAGCGCCGGTACTGACTGGGTGGCGGCTGCCGGGGTGTTGGGCGAGGGCGGCGCCGGAGTGCCGCGGCTCGACGGTGACCAGGGTGACGCATTCCTGGTGGTCCCACACGGCGACGAAGGCCGTCATGTGGAGGGTGTTGGCAAGTTGCGTCAGTTCGGGAAGGGCCGCGGTTTGAAGGTTCCGTGAGACGCCGCTGGCCAGGACCGCCAGGCCGGGGCCGGGCTGCACGCGTCCGGAGTCGTCACGCACCAGCAGGGAATGGTCCTCCAGGGTCCTGAGGATCCGATAGGCGACGGACCTGTGCACCCCCAACGCCTCCGTGAGCTCTGCGATGGTGAGGGGCCGCTCGGCCGCGGCGAGGATTTCCAGCGCGCGGATTCCCCGTGAGAGCGTTTGCGACGGCGGTACCTGGGTTGTTGGTTCCGGTGGACCCTTGACGTCGCTGCGGGGATTCATGCGAACCATCCTATGTTGAAGGAACCTTCCAAGGGTCTGTGCTTTGGGTCACAGGCTGTAGTATTATTTCCTAACTGACCGTTCTGTCGGTTAATGCACGTCAAGCGCCGACCAGTCACTCTCACCCCATGGAGTTCCAATGACCGCAACTTCCACTGTCGACTCTCCGTCAGGACCCAGCAGCAAGCGTGAAGAGCGCCGGGTTTTGGCCGGGACACTGGTGGGCACCACCATTGAGTGGTACGACTTCTTCATCTTTGCCCAGCTCACGGCCACGCTCTTGGCGCCGCTGTTCCTATCTCCCTTGGAGAAGTCCAACCCGGGCGTTGCGCAGCTCTTGTCGTTCGCCACGATCGGTATCAGCTTCTTGTTCCGTCCTCTCGGGGCCTTTGTTGCCGGGCACCTCGGCGACAGGATGGGCCGCAAGGCCGTCCTGGTCATGACGCTGGTCATGATGGGCGCAGCTACGGCGCTCATTGGCTTGCTGCCCACGTACGCAACCATCGGTGTTTGGGCTCCGGTCCTGCTGATCACCCTGCGTGTGGTCCAGGGCTTCTCGGCGGGCGGTGAGTGGGGCGGTGCCGCACTCATGGCAGTGGAGCACGCGCCCATCAAGAAGCGCGGACTCTTCGGCGCCTACCCGCAGATCGGTGTGCCGATCGGCATGATCCTGGCCACCGGCCTGCTGTTCCTCCTCCAGTCGGGCATGTCCAAGGAAGACTTTGCGGCTTGGGGCTGGCGGGTGCCGTTCCTGCTGTCGGTGGTCCTTATTGTGGTGGGCTACCTCATCCGGCGTGCCGTTGGCGAAAGCCCTGTGTTCAAGGAAATTGCCCTGCGCAAGGCCGAAAGCAAGGCGCCCCTTGGAGACCTCTTCCGCAAGAATAAGAAGGAAGTTGTCCTCGCTGCACTGATCTTCATCGCCAACAACGCAGCCGGTTACCTGCTGATTGCCTTCTTCATCTCCTACGCCACCAGGACATTGAAGATGCCCACTCCGCAGGTGCTGTTGGCCACGACCGTCGCCTCATTTGGCTGGCTCATTTTCACCATGGTGGGCGGCTGGCTCTCCGACAAGATCGGGCGCGTCAAGACGTTCCTGATCGGGTACGGCTTGGTCTTCGCCTGGATGATTCCCATGTTCGTACTGATCGATTCCAAGGACATCGTGCTCTACGGAACCGCCCTGTTCGTCTTGACGATCGGCCTGGGCCTGTCCTACGGCCCGATGTCCGCGATGTATGCGGAGATGTTCCCCGCCCAGGTCCGCTACTCCGGAATCTCCATTGGGTACGCCTTGGGAGCAATCCTGGGCGGCGCCTTCGCACCGCTCATCGCCCAGGCGCTCCTGGACACCACCAAGTGGTCAGGCTCTGTTGGCATCTACATCATGGTCCTCTGCGTAATCTCCGCAATTGGCGTGATCCTCGCCAAGGAGACCCGCGGCCGGCCCCTGGGCTACAGCGTCCATCACTAGATCGGGGCATAGGAAAGGCGGGTGCGGTCCACAGCGGACCGCACCCGCCTTTGCATTGGAGAACGACGGCGCTTACTTGCGCCCGCCGGCTGTGGCGCCTTCCAACTGGCTCACCACGTCGGCATCGGACAATTGACCGAAGTGTTCGTAGAAGGCGCCCACGGCATGGAACTTACCCGGCGTGTGCAGGGCCATGACGAAATCGCTCACCCGTGCCAGCGACGTCGAGGCTTCCAGCGAGGCAACCGGTACTGCGGCTATTACGGTGCGTGCGCCGGCAGAACGAACTGCTTCCACGGCGGCCCGCATGGTGGCACCAGTGGCAAGTCCGTCATCCGCCAGCACTACGGTCTTCCCACGGAGGTCATGCCTGGTGCCCGGGTAGTTCTGCGCGCGCCGGAGGAGCTCGGAACGTTCGTGTGCTTCCACGGCATCGAGCGCGGATTGGGAGATGCCGTGGGCGAGGACGAGGTCCCTCAGTGGCTTGTTGACGATCCGGAGGACGTCGCCCTGAGACCATGCCAGTGCCCCAAAAGCCGTCTCGTCGCGACCCGGAATGCCGAGCTTGCGGACCAGGACCGCGCCGAAGGGCAGGTACAGTTCGGCCGCTGCCGCGGCGGCCACGGGGACTCCTCCACGTGCCAGGCCCAAGACGATGGTGTCCGGCTTTTCCCTGAGTTGCGGGAGGGCTTCAGCCAGGCGTCGACCGGCTTCCGCGCGGTCCTTGAAACGCATGCCCATCTGCTCCACTTCCACGTAAGTCGTTGCAGTTCCAAGCCTACCGTCCAGACCTTGCCCGGTAGCGTCTCCGCTGAAAGCATGGGCGTGTGAACAAGCCCATCGGATACTGGATCAAGAGGCTCGACGCCGCACTGGAAGCCCAACTGGACACCATCCTTGCCAAGATCAAGCTCAGCCGGCGCCAATGGCATACCCTCAGTGTCCTGTCCGAGGGCGCCATGCTCCCGGACCAGCTCGAGGAGTCTTTGCAGCCGTTGTGGGGAAACGACATCCGGATGCGGGAGAGGGAACTGGCAGCCCTCGTGGGCCGCGGAATGATCACCATGATTGATGACCGGCTGGTCCTGAGTGACCGTGGACGGGAAAAATACCACGAAGCCCAGCGGTTGGTGGAAGCGGCGCGTCAGGACCTTTCCATGGGCATCGGCATCGATGAGTACGCCATGGCCCTGAGCGTGTTGGAACGAATGAGCCTCAACGCGGAGCGGCTGGCCCGCTGACTTCCAGCCGGCAAAACCAGCCGCGCCCCACTGAGCCCTCCCAGGGAACGGGGGCCCTACACCCCAAGGAATTCGACAGCAGCTTCCTTGAACGCCCGGCTGGTGATGACGTTGGTGTGGGTGCGCCCTGGAATGACCAACGTTTCCACCAAACCGCCATGCCTGCCCGCAATCGAGGCGAGCTCCGGCATGGTGGCTGCCCTTTCATCCTTTTCGCCGGCAACGAGCAGGACGGGCATATGCGGGGCAGCTTCGGCAGGATCGAAAGGTTCCCCCTTGATGGCCTCAATGAGCGACAACATGGAGAAGAGGTTGTTGCTGGGAAGCATCTGTGCCATCTTCAGCAATCCGGCCGTGGACGCGTCCTCAATGGGCGTGCCGTCGGCCAAGTGCCGTTGCGCAGCGACGAGGTCGAAAGCTGCCAACGGATCCGCTGAGCTGGGTCCACCCAGGACGATGCGGTGGACAAGATCCGGCTGGGTGGCGCCGAACTCCCAAGCCAGCCTCGAGCCGAGCGAGTAGCCAATGACGTCCAGTCCCGTGGACGGGTCACCATCGCGCAGTGGCCGGGCTCCGGCGTCGGTCACTATCTGGAGGAGGTCAGCGCGTATGCGGCTGGGCGTGTACGAATCCAGGTCCTCGGGGGAGTGGCTCCTGCCATGGCCTGGCAGGTCTACGGTGATCACGCGACGGCCTGCATCCTGAAGGGTGGTGATCCAGCCGCTATCCACCCAGTTCAGTTTCGTGGAGGAAGAAAAGCCGTGGATCAGCAGGACGGGCCGCAGGCCGGCGTCCGTGGATGGCTCATGGACTTCCACGGACAGCCCGGGGTCCGTGCCCTCTACTGTGTGCCTGTGCTGTTCCATGGTGTGCCTGCCGGTCATCATGTCAGTCCTCATCGAGTACGGCGCTCAGGCGGACCCGGCGCTTGGGTGCTTCGTCCTTTGGAACAGTGCCCACGATACCGGCAGTATCATCCGGAACCTCGAACACGATCAGCGGTTCGCCAACGTTGATGGTGTCACCTGGCGCCCCGTGGATACGCACCACTTTACCCGCCTGCGGGCTGGGCAATTCGAGGGCCGACTTGGTGGTTTCAAGCTCCACTATCGGCTGGTTGCGTTCCACCTGCTGGCCGGGTTCCACCAGCCAATCCAGCACTGTCGCCTCGATCAGGCCTTCGCCCAAGTCGGGAAGGGGGAAGGAAATTTCAGCCACGGCGGTACTCCAGTACGCGTTGGATCCCAAAGAGGATGCGGTCGATGTTGGGGATGTATTCGTCCTCCAGGTCGCCGGAGGGGTAGGGAACGTCGAATCCGGTCACCCGCTCCACGGGCGCCTTCAGGGTTGCGAAGCAGCTTTGTGTGATGAGTTGGGCGACTTCGGCACCAAGTCCGGAGGTCAGGGGCGCCTCATGGACGACGACGGCGCGCCGCGTCTTCCCAACGGACCTCGCCAACGCATCGGCATCAATTGGCTTCAGCCAGCGCAGATCCAGGACCTCGACGTCGATGCCGTCCTCGGCTGCGAGTTCGGCAACCTGCAAGCAGCGGGAGACCATGGCCCCCCATGCCACCAGAGTGAGGTGGCGGCCTTCCCTCACCACGCGGGCGCCGGTGAGGCTGCCGCCGTCGTCTACTCCGGCGTCGTGCGTTGGGCCTTGGGCGGCACTGGCGACGTCCACGGGTCCCTTCTGCCAATAGCGCGATTTCGGCTCCATGAAGATCACCGGGTCCGGCCTGGTGGCAGCGTACTTGAGCAGATGGTAGGCGTCGTGCGTGTTTGATGGAGAGACAACTTTGAGGCCCGGGACGTGGGCGAAGAGCGCTTCCAGGCTCTCGCCATGGTGTTCAGGGGCGCGGATGCCGCCGAAGCTGGGGACCCGCAATGTGATGGGCATGGGCAGGGTTCCGCGGCTGCGGTAGTTCATCCGGGCGATCTGGCAAACGATCTGGTTGATGGCCGGGTAGGCGAAGCCGTCGAACTGGACCTCGGGAATGGGGTGGAAGCCGGCCATTGCGAGGCCAACCGACATGCCCAGGATGCCGGATTCAGCAAGCGGGGTGTCAAAAACGCGTTCCTCGCCATGCTTTGCCTGCAGGCCATCGGTGATACGGAAGACGCCACCCAGCCGGCCGCAGTCCTCCCCGAAGATGACGGTCTTGGGGTTTTCGGCCAAAACCTCGTCGAGGGCGCGGTTGAGGGCCTGCTGCATGGACATGTGCTGGACGTTTGCGGCGCCCGTATCAGTGCTGTTTCCACTGCTGCGATCAGTGGTGATGGTCTCAGGCATGTTCGGACTCCTCGCGCCACGAGGTGGCCTGGGATTGAAGGGCTGGTGTTGGTTCCTGGAAGACCAGGCTGAACATCTCGGCGCCGGGGCGTGGGCCGAGGTCGGCGATGCCGGCACGGATGGCTTCCACTTCATCTTCGGCCGCGCGCTGCGCCTCCGCGAAGAAGGCTGCATCCGCTACGCCTTCTGCGAGAAGCCGCTGTTTGAAGCGCTCCAGCGGATCCTCGCCGCCGTCGAGGCGTTCCTCCTCCAGGGTGCGGTAGCGGCCGGGATCGTCGGCGGTGGAGTGTGGGCCACGACGGTAGGTCATGGCTTCTATCACCACGGGGCCGTTCCCTGCGCGGCAATGCGCGAAAGCGGAACGTGTGGCTTCGAAGACAGCGACCACGTCGTTGCCATCGATCTGCAGGGAGGGGATTCCGTAACCGGCTGCTCGTGCGGCTACAGAGCCGCCCGCAACCTGGCGTTCGGTGGGGACCGAGATGGCCCAGCCGTTGTTCTGGATGAAGAAGACCACGGGGGCTTTCATGACCGCGGCGAAGTTCATGGCTTCGTGAACGTCACCCTGGGAGGAAGCGCCGTCACCGAAGTACGTCATGGCGACGCCCATCTCCGGCGCCCCGGAGAGGGTCTGTCCATGGGCCCAGCCCACAGCGTGCAAAACGGAACCGGCCACCACCGCCTGGATGGGAGCGAACCTGGACTCAAGCGGGTTGTACATGCCGCCGTGCCACGTGGCCTTGTGAGTAGACATATAGCCCACCATGTCCAGGCCCATCGCCCGGGCAACGCCCATTTCCCGGTAGGTGGGAAACACGAAGTCGCGGGTTCGGTCGACGGCATAGCCGCTGCCTACTTGCGCGGCTTCCTGGCCGAGCTCCGGCGCATAGCCAGGGATGATGCCCTGACGCTGCCAGGCGACGGCCGAGGAGTCCAGGTGCCGGACTGCTGCCATCAGCGTGTACAACTCACGGAGTTGATGGTGGGTGAGCGGGGCCGCGTCATCATCGACGGCGGCCAGCACGGGTTCTGTAGTCATGAGTGTGACCCTAGTCACCGGATCCTGCCATGCGCAATCAGCTCAGTTGGAACGGAACACTTTGTACAATTTGGACATAAAAGAAAGCCCTGCACGGTACAAACTGTGCAGGGCTTTCCATGGGTGGTGAGCAGGCAGTTACTCCACGGGCATGGACTGCCTGGAGGCCTTGGCCTTGGCGTTGATGAAGCACCCGGCGGCGATGGCGAGGATCAGGATGAAGGTGCCAATCAGCTGCCCGGCGCTTTCGGGGTTCGCAAAGCCGACCACCAGGATCAGGCCCAGCAGGATGAGGCCAAGGATGGTGAGGAAGGGGAAGCCCTTCATGCGCAGGGGCAGTTCCGTGCCCTCTTTGTCAGCCCTGCGGCGGAGAATGAACTGCGACACCAGCGCGGTGCCCCAGACCACCAGGCAGGTAGAGCCCACCAGGTTCAGGAGTGCCGGCAGGATTTTCTCCGGGAACAGCAATTCAAGGACGGTGGCGATGAAGCCGAAGGCAACCGAAATTCCGACGGCGGCAACGGGAACCTTGGAGCCGCTGAGGCGGGACAGGAAGCGGGGAGCTTCCCCGCGCTCCGAGAGGGAGAAGACCATCCTGGAGGCGCCGTACAGGTTGGCGTTGAGTGCAGAGAGCAGGGCGACGACGGCTACCAGGGTGATGGCTGCGCCGGCGCCGGGGATTCCGGCCAGGTCCAGGACTCCGGCAAACGGAGACTTCAGGCCTTCGGAACCAACGGGAAGGACGGCTGCGATGACGAAGACGGAGCCGATGTAGAAGACCAGGATGCGCCAGACAACCGTGCGGATGGCCTTGCCGACGCTATGGGCCGGGTTCTCGGTTTCGGCGGCCGCGACGCTGACGATCTCGGTTCCGCCAAAGGCGAAGATCACCACGAACAGTGCAGCGGCGATGCCACCGATGCCGTTGGGGGCAAAATCGCCGAAGGCCGAGAATCCGGGGGAAGGGACATTCGGCAACCAGCCAAAGAGCAGGGCGGCGCCGATGAGCAGGAAGATGACAATTGCTGCCACCTTTAGGATGGCGAACCAGAACTCGAACTCGCCGAAGTTGCGGACGCCCACAAGGTTGATGCCCGTGAAGACCACCATGAACACCAGGGCAAGGACCCATACGGGGATGACTGGCCAGATGGAGAACAGCAGGCCGGCCGCTCCAATGGCTTCGGCCGCGATGACCACCACCAGCTGAAGCCACCACAGCCAGCCGATGGTACCGCCGGCCGTCTTGCCCAGGGCCTTCTCTGCGTACACGGAGAAGGCGCCGCTGTTGGGGTTGGCAGCTGCCATCTCGCCAAGGGCCCACATGACCAGGATGATCAGCGTGCCGGCAACGAGGTAGGAGATAAGGACTGCCGGGCCGGCGGCCTGTACGCCCGCGCCGGAGCCGAGGAAGAGGCCGGCGCCAATCGCGCTGCCAAGTCCCATCATGGTCAGCTGGCGGGGTTTCAGCGAATGGCCGAGGCCGGATGTTGGCGCAGGAGCCGCGATGGACTTCGTTGTCATACGTGTCTACCTTCTATGGATTACATGCTGGTGTGGCGTGCCGGCCTCATGGGCCTGGCAAGCGGGCGTCGACGACGCAGCAAGAGCCGTGGAATAATTCTCGCAGTTTGTAAGATACATCACTTTTTGCTGTAGCGATGTGATGGGTAAGGATCCCCGGGGACAGGAACTTTGATGCTGGTCGATGCGCTTGATGCAAAAATTGTACGTTTCTTCACGGATTCACCGCGATCCTCAGTGCTGGAGGCATCCCGGGTGCTCAGGGTTGCCCGGGCTACCGTGCAGTCCCGGATTGACCGAATGATTGAAAACGGAGTCATTGGTTCGTGGGTTCCGCAGCCCGATCCGGCCAATTTTGGGTTCCCGGTAGTGGCGTTCTGTTCGGTCACCATCACCCAGGAGATTGGACATGACGCCATTATCGAAAGCCTGGGCGCCATCCCGGAAATCATCGAGGTCCACACGGTCACGGGGAACTCGGACCTCATGGTGCGGATTGCGGCGCGTTCCAACCCGGACATGCAGCGGGTGCTCGATGCCATGATCGCCACGAAGTCCGTGGTTCGGTGTTCGTCGGTGATTGTCCTGAACAGCCACATCCAAGGCCGGACACTGCCGCTGATGGAAGCTGCGGCGAAGCCCTTGTGACGTCAAGCATTTTGCCAAGTGCCCGGAGAGTCGTACCATTAGTTCTAGTCAAGATGACTTTAACTAGTGCTCCAGTACTCAATGGGGAGTGCTCCGGACGGCAATGAAGCGAGGTGAACGCCGTGAACACCAACTCAGCCAATGTCGCCGAGAGGCGGCTCGCACCGCCGTCGTTGGCTATTTCAACGGTGATCTTCGCTCTTCGCCCCAGTGAAAAGTCCGGCCGCCCCACGTTGTGGCTGCCGTTGGTCCGGAGGATCCGGGAACCGTACAAAGACATGTGGGCCCTCCCCGGCGGTCCGTTGGCCCACGACGAATCGCTCCAGGATGCGGCATCCAGGAACCTCCGCGAGACCACTGGACTGACGCCGCATTACCTCGAGCAGCTCTACGCATTCGGCGGCCTCCACAGGTCACCCACCCAGCGCGTTGTCTCCATCGTGTACTGGGCACTGGTGCAGCCCACGGAAGCTGCTTTGGCTGATGAGTCGGAAAATGTGCGGTGGTTCCGTGCAGACCGGCTGGGCGAACTCGCTTTCGACCACAACGCAATCGTGGACTACGCCCTGTGGCGGCTCCGCAACAAGATGGCCTACGGGTCCATCGCCTACCACCTGCTGGGAGAGTTCTTCACCCTCGCCCAGGTCCGCGAAGTCTACGAGGCCGTGCTGGACCGCCAGCTCGATCCCGCGAACTTCCGCCGACACGTCAAGGCAACACCGGAAATCGAAGAGACCGGTGAATACCTCCAGGGCGGGAAACACCGTCCACCACGCCTCTACCGCTTCACCGGCACGCCCGGCCTCGGGCCAGATAACAGGAGTACACCATGAGCAGCGTCAACACTGCCGTCCAGCTGATCACCCGCGAAGAAGCCGAGAAGGGCCTCTCCCGCGCGGGGTCCACGTGCAGCCCGGCCCTGGCCAAGGGCCCATGGGAGTATGACCTCGCCGAAGCCGTTGCCGGCGCCCCCGCGTATGGGCCCGGGGCGTCCAGCGCTGACGTCGCACCCATGGCTACTCCTCGGCAGGGCCAGTTGCCTGAGGAGTACAAGAAGGCCAGCGACGCCGAACTCGATTCCCGCATTCGGGCGGCCAAAGCGACGCTCGGGGACCGTGCCGTCATCCTGGGGCACTTCTACCAGCGCGACGAAGTCATCCAGTACGCGGACTTCGTGGGTGATTCCTTTCAGCTGGCCAACGCGGCCCTGACCAAGCCGGACGCCGAAGCGATCATCTTCTGCGGTGTCCACTTCATGGCAGAAACCGCTGACATCCTCTCCACTCCGGAGCAAGCAGTCATCCTGCCCAACCTGGCCGCCGGTTGCTCCATGGCAGACATGGCAGACGAAGACTCCGTCGAGGAGTGCTGGGAGCAGCTCGAGGAGATCTTTGGCACCGAACCGGACGCCAAGGGCCGCGTACCGGTCATTCCTGTCACCTACATGAACTCGTCCGCCGCGCTCAAGGCTTTCTGTGGTCGCAACGGCGGCATAGTCTGCACCTCGTCCAACGCCAAGGTGGTCCTGGAGTGGGCCTTCGAGCGTGGCCAGCGTGTTCTGTTCTTCCCCGACCAGCACTTGGGCCGCAACACCGCCAAAGCACTCGGCGTTCCGCTGGAGCAGATGCCCATGTGGAACCCGCGCAAGGAACTGGGCGGCAACGACGAACAGCAACTGCTCGACTCCCGGGTCATCCTGTGGCACGGATTCTGCTCGGTCCACAAGCGCTTCAACGTAGGCCAGATCGAGAAAGCCCGCCAGGACTTCCCGGGCGTCAACGTGATCGTCCACCCCGAATGCCCCATGGAGGTCGTGGACGCTGCTGACTCCGCCGGGTCCACCGACTTCATCAAGAAGGCGATCGCGGCCGCCACCGAACCCACCACGTTCGCCATCGGTACCGAGATCAACATGGTGAACCGTCTGGCCGCCGAAAACCCGCAGCACACCATCTTCTGCCTGGATCCCGTCATCTGCCCGTGCTCCACCATGTACCGCATCCACCCCGGCTACCTCGCCTGGGTCCTGGAGGAACTCGTGGAAGGACGTGTCGTCAACCGCATCACCGTGGATGACTCCGTGCAGGACAACGCCAAGATTGCGCTGGAGCGCATGCTGGCAGCCAAGCCGGCCTAACCAAACCGGCACATCACAGCGGACTAGCCGAATCGAGCGTCACATGACTACAGCGAGCGTTGCTGGAGGGCCTGCCCCCCAACGTCTGATCGTCGTCGGAAGCGGCATCGCGGGACTTTACGCTGCGCTTCTTGCCGCGGACGCCGGTGCGGACGTTGTGCTGCTGACCAAGGGTGCGCTCGCGGACAGCAACACCTACTACGCCCAGGGCGGCATTTCGGCCGTCCTGGACGAGCCGGCCCCCGGTGACACGGTGGCCGCACACATCGCGGACACCCTCAAAGCCGGTGCGGGGCACTGCAACGAAGAGGCAGTAAGGGTGTTGTGCACCGAGGCGCGGTTGGATATCGCCGGGCTGGGGCGGTTCGGCGTCCGGTTCGACCTCGACGACGACGGAGACCCCGCCTTGGGCCTCGAGGCGGCACACTCCGCCCCACGAATCCTGCATGCCGGCGGCGACGCTACCGGTGCCGGGGTGGCGGCCGCGCTGATAAAGACAGTCCTGGACTTCCAGGCGGCAGGCAAGATCCAGGTCATCGGGCACGCCCAGGTGACATCGCTCTCGCTGGGCGGAGAGCAAGGTGGCCGTGTGGTGGGAGCGAATTTCCTCCACGACGGACGCCACCTCGGCGTCCACGGCGACTCCGTCCTGCTTGCTACAGGGGGAGCCGGGCAGCTTTTCGCCCAAACCACCAACCCCGCAGTGGCCACAGCGGATGGCCTGGCGCTCGCATGGCGTGTCGGAGCCGCCGTTGCTGACCTGGAATTCTTCCAGTTCCACCCAACCTGCATGGTGCTCCCGGACGAGGCCCGGGAAGCAGAAGGCAATAACGACCCCCTGCTGATTTCAGAAGCAGTGCGGGGCGAGGGCGCCATCCTCCTGGACGCCAAAGGGCATCGCTTCATGCCCGACTACCACCCTGATGCAGAACTGGCACCCCGGGACGTCGTCTCCCGCAGCATCGCACTGCACTTGGCAAAACTCGGCGACCCCAACGGCCACGTGTTCCTTGATGCCACCGTGATCGAAGAACAGCGGGGCGGAGGATTCCTGGCCAAGCGCTTCCCAACCCTGAGCAAACGGACCCGCCAAGCCGGAGTCGACTGGACCCGGGACCTCGTTCCCGTTGCACCCGCGGCTCATTACTGGATGGGCGGAGTGGTCACCGACCTCTACGGCCGGACGTCCGTTCCAGGGCTGCTGGCGGCCGGTGAAGTGGCCTGTACCGGGGTGCAAGGGGCCAACCGCTTGGCGAGCAACTCCCTCCTTGAAGGCCTGGTGTTCGGGCGGCGGGCTGTGGAGGGGTTCCTTGGGCGCAGTTCCACAGTTCCCTTGGCGCCTGCGCTCGCACCTGCGCTCGCACCTGCGCTCGCCCGAGGGCACGACGTTGTCCAAAAGCCGGTTTCCTGGGAGTTTGAGTCTTTGCCGGGGCCGGGTGCCCTTGAGGCCTCATTTGCGCAGGCGGGCGCGTTTTCGCGGGAAGCTCTGCGGCGGTTGATGACAGCCAAGGCCGGGGTTTTGCGTGACGGCCCTTTGCTTCGTGAAGCCGGCGTAACGTTGGCTGCTTGGGCGGGGGATGTCCTGCCGTTGAACGAGCCGGAGTCCTTGGATGTCCGGGAGCATGAGGATTCCAATGTGCTGCTGGCGGCGCAACTGCTCGTTCATGCGGCGCGGGAGCGGAAGGCGTCGCTGGGGGCGCATTACCGCAGCGACAGCGTGGCGGAACCAGCCGCCGTCGACGACTTTGACAAGCGTTACACCCTGAGCCGGAAAGTGAGCCTCGTCCATGACTAACCTGACCCTCCCCGCAGCCCCTGTCCGGGACATCCTGGAACGGGCATTTGCTGAGGACGCACCCAGCGGCGACATCACCTCGCAGCTGCTGATCCCCGCCGACGCCCGGGCAACCGCCGTGCTGAATGCGCGCGTCGCCGGCGTCTTCAGCGGAGGCACCGTGTTCCGCGACGCCATGAAGCTGGTGGACCCGGAGACCGAGGTGGAACTGCTCCTCGCCGACGGCGAAGCGTTCGACGCCGGAACCCACCTCGCCCGGGTCAGCGGAAGGGCCCGGTCGGTGTTGCTCGCCGAAAGGGTCGGCCTGAACCTGGTGCAACGGATGAGCGCCATCGCCACCAAGACGGCCGAATTCGTGAGGCTTGTCGAAGGGACCAGGGCCCGGATCACCGACACCCGCAAGACCACGCCAGGCCTTCGTGTCCTGGAACGCTATGCAGTCCGTTGTGGTGGGGGAGCGAACCACCGTTACAGCCTCTCTGACGCGGTCCTGGCCAAGGACAACCACTTGGCTGTCATGACCGGGGGCGACTCCACCAAGCTGACCGGGCTGCTGGTTGCCGCCAAGGCCCAGCTTGGCCACACCACGCACTTCGAAGTGGAAGTGGACAGGGCCGAGCAGATCGAACCCGTGCTGGCGGCCGGTGTGGACACCATCATGCTGGACAACTTCTCCCTTGAGGAGCTCAGGGCCGGGGTCAAGCAGGTGGACGGGCGGGCCATCGTGGAAGCAAGCGGCAACGTGAACATCAGCACAGTCACCGAAATCGCTGCCGCCGGTGTTGACGTCATCTCCGTTGGAGGACTGACCCACAGCGTGAGCGCCCTGGACCTGGGCCTCGATGTCGTCTTGAAGGCGGCCTGACGCCCCCATGATCTTCCTCGACGCCGCAGCCACCACTCCAGTACGCCGCGAGGCCCTTGAGGCGATGTGGCCGTACCTGAGCGGTGAGTTCGGCAACCCCTCCAGCCACCACAGCCTAGGCGAAGCGGCAGCAGTTGCGCTCGCAGGGGCGCGTTCCGGCGTCGCGAAGGTCCTGGGTTGTCGGGCCAGCGAGGTGACGTTCACTTCCGGAGGCACGGAAGCGGACAACCTTGCCGTTAAGGGCATTGCCCTGGCCCGGCAGTTGGCTGACCCCTCGTTGAACCGGGTGGTGATCAGCGCCATCGAGCATCCCGCGGTGGAGGAGTCGGCCCGCTACCTCGAACGTGTGCACGGCTTCGCTGTGGACGTGCTGCCGGTGGATCGGGAGGGCTTGGTTTCGGTGGACGGCTTGCGGGCCGTAATGCGGCCCGAAACAGCGTTGGTGAGCATCATGTATGCGAACAATGAGATCGGAACCGTCCAGCCAATCGCATCCCTGGCGCCCGTGGCGCGGGAACACGGCGTCCCGTTCCATACGGATGCGGTCCAGGCTGCCGGGTGGTTGCCCCTGGACGTCAAGGCGCTGGGCGTGGACGCTTTGAGTATTTCCGGACATAAACTTGGCGCGCCCAAGGGATCCGGTGTCTTGTTCACCAAGGGCCGTTTGCGGGTGGAGCCTTTGGTCCACGGTGGGGGCCAGGAACGAGCAAGGCGCTCAGGTACGGAGAACGTGGCCGGAGCTGTGGCGCTGTCCACGGCGCTGGGGTTGTCCCATGCTGAGCAGCCGGAGCAGGCAGCACGGGTTTCGGGTTTGAGGGACCAGTTCATCGACCAGGTCCTCGCCACCGTACCCGATGCCTTGCTGACGGGGCACCGCAGCCAGCGTCTGCCCTCAGTGGCGTCGTTCTGCTTTCCGGGCACCAGCGGCGAGTCGGTGTTGCTTGAACTGGAGCGCCTTGGCGTGGTGTGCTCCAGTGGCTCCGCATGCGCCGCAGGATCCGACGCGCCCTCGCCAGTGCTGGTGGCACTTGGCATCGCCCCTGAAACGGCCCAGACGGCTGTCCGCTTCAGCTTCACCTCAACAGTGACCGACGCTGAACTGAACGAGGCCGCCGCTGCCGTGGAAACCGCCGTCGGGCGTGTCCGGAATCTGGCGTCCCCGCAAGCGGGTTAGCTACACGTGCCGTGCGCGCCGGAAGATCCAGTGCCGCAGCAGGGTAAACCGGACCGCGGTGGCGACGAACCCGGACAACGTGGTGGTCCACAGTTCCTCGGTGACAGTAGCTTCCGGACGGAAGAGATGCAGTATGCCGAGGCTGCCTCCGGTGATCACCAGGGCAATGGCGATCACCATGACCCCACTCAGGTGATCCTGGACGCGTTTCTTCCTACCGGTGATCTTGAAGGTCAAGCGGCGGTTCAGCGCCGTGTTCATCAATGAGGTGACGATCAGGGCCACGGCATTCGCCAACTGTGGATCAATCCAGGGACGCAGCAACGCATAGATGGCCAGCGAACTGGCAGTACACACAATTCCGACGCCGGTGAAGCGGATCAGTTGCCGCACCACCGGGTACTTGAGGACTCCGCGGTGTCGTCGGCGCGGTGGTTTCTGTGGGGGAGACGGCCGTAGCTCAGTGGCATCCGCGGCTGTCTCCATGGGTTAAGCCTGACACACTATGCCGGCGTGACCTCCCAGGAAGCGCCCGTGACGGGGTTCCGGAGCTCACCGATTCCTTCAACCCGGCATACAACAGTGTCGCCTGGTTGGATGCGGGCGCACTCGGCGGGGAAGCCTGTGAGCACCAGATCGCCGGGCTGAAGCGTCATGAACGAGGTCAGGTACACCATGATTTCGTCCACTTTCCAGCCGAGGTCCGCTGAACTGGCGGTTTTTAGTTCGGTGCCGTTGTGGACGATCCCGATCTCCAGGTTCGCGTCATCCAGGTCCGTGACCATCCACGGACCCGTGGGCGTGAACGTGTCCTGGCTTTTGGCGCTGATCCAGAGTTCGTCCGTCTTTTGAAGGTCCCTTGCCGAGACGTCGTTGCCGATGGTGTAGCCAAGGATTGCCGAACGCGCTGTTTCCAGCGTCAAGCCACGGGCGGTACTGCCGACGACGACGGTCAGTTCGGCTTCCGGGTCCACATAGCCAACGGTGGAGCTCAGTTGGATCGCCTCGCCGGGTCCGATGACGCTCGAGGCCGCTTTGTGGAAAGCCTGTGGCGGCAAGTCCCGGCCCGGCTGCCCGGTGTTGTGGGCCATGCCGAAGACGTTGACGGGGACTGATGGGGCCAGGAAGGTAAAAGCGTCTTCACTGACTGTTGCGCCGGTTTCCCAACCGGGACGGGAAGGGCTGCTTGCGTTGGCCCGTGAAGCCGGGAATGGAGAGTCGATGACGATCCATACCTTGCCCGCGTGCGTGTCGAAGTCTTCAGCATCATTGGCCACGAAGAATTGCTCGTCTTGGGGTTGACCGGCCATGGGCGGGGCAGCTGCAGGCCGGACACGGGCGATGCGACGGGGAAGGGGTGAAGTCATGATGACATCCTACGTCCTCCGCGCGTGGTGCCCGAGTGTTGCGAGGCCCGGTTTACGCCTTAAGACGTTCGCTTGGCATGCAGAGCGGGCCCCGCAACGCATCAGGTGAGCGGGGCCGACCCGAACGCAACACTGAAGCGGTCGCACCAGAGCACCACAGACGTCAGCCCTGCAACGTCGGTTCCTGCAGGAATGGCGTAATTGTGGTTGCCGTGCGTGGCTTTAATGGCACCGAGGTCCACATAGCGGCCGGAGCGGTACTTGAACCAGTCGCCCCCGGCCTCCAGGCTGCTGAGCCAAACTTTGACGTCAGGCCCATCGCTGCTGGCCAGATTCTCCAAGCGGAGCAGATGGCTTCCATCCGGGAGCTTCAGCAACTGGGCCGCGCCGGTTGTCTCATGTTCCTGCGATTCGAAGGTGCCCGAGCTGACAACCACGGGTCCGTCCGCCGCCGGGGTTTCAACCTCTGCGGCCTTAACCTCTGGCGGCACGCTCGTGGACACCGGGGCGGCCGGCAGTGCTTCGTCCAGGCTGCTGCTGGTGAAGAGCCGCCATGGTTGGAAGAGGGCAGCCCCGACCACCACCAGGGATAGGAGTACCAGGCCTGCCACCGCAGCGAGGGTCCTGTGGGCCCGGATCGAACTCCGCAATCGGTTCATGGTTCAAGGCTAGGCTTCCCAGCCATGCTGCAGGGGCTTCATTGCTTACAGTACGGTGACGCTGATTCAGGATGTGTCGCCGGAAGATACACAGGGTCGGGGCTTAGACTCCGATTCATGCGGCTGGCGATCATCGGATTGGTTCTCCTCGTGGCGGGTGGGGTAACCGTCGCCACGGGTGTCCTGCCGTGGCAGGAAGTGGCGGTCCTGGTGGACCGGGTAGCACCCATCCTGGCCTTCGTCGTTGCCATGACCGTGGTGACGGAGCTCGTCAGCGAAGCCGGCGCGTTCCAGTGGATCGCGCGCCATTTGCGCGGGTGGGGGCGTGGGCGCAGTGTCCTGCTGTGGTTGCTTGTGGCGCTGTTCGCCACCCTGAGCACCGTGTTCCTGTCACTGGACACAACGGCGGTGCTCCTGACCCCCGTGGTGGTCACGGTGGCCCGCCAGGCCGGACTGCCGGTCCTGCCCTTCGCGTTGACGACCGTGTGGCTGGCGAATACCGCCAGCTTGTTGCTTCCCATTTCCAACCTGACCAACCTTCTGGCGCAGCACAACCTGGGCGGCATCAGTCCCGCACAGTTTGCCCAGCTGATGTGGGCACCGTCGCTGGCGGCAGTCCTAGTTCCGTTGGCCTTCATCGCGCTGGTATTCCGACGTGAACTTCGCAAGACCTATGCCCTCGATTCCGCCCGTCCTGCTCAAGCACCTTCGTCCACCGCCGCCCCCGACAAAGTCTTGCTCGTGGTCAGCGCGGTGGTCCTGGTGCTGCTGTTGCCGTCACTGGTGTCCGGGGTTGCCATTTGGATTCCTGCCACGGTGGCGGCCGCCATCCTCGCCGGCACGTTCGCCATCCGACGCCCCAAGGTGCTCAGGATGGCCCTGATTCCGTGGTCGTTGTTGCTCTTCACCTGCGGACTTTTCCTGGTGGTTGAGGCCACCCAATACCTCGGCGCCTCAGTACTGCTGGGACAGGTGGCAGGCCAGGGAAGCGGGTTCGTTGAACTGCTCAGGCTGGCCATGACGGGCGCGCTCGGCTCCAACGTGGTCAACAACCTGCCCGCCTACCTACTGGCGGAACCCTTGGCCGGAAGTCCGGAGCGAATGGCCGCACTGCTGGTCGGAGTGAATGCGGGACCCCTGATCGCGCCGTGGGCTTCCCTGGCCACCTTGCTGTGGCATGACCGATTGGTCCGGATGAACGTGCTGATCAAGTGGAAGGGTTATGCGGTGTTCGGCCTGATCGTGGCACCCCTGACCATCGTGGCGGCCATCGCGGCGCTCGCAGCTGTTGGCCCCGGAGGGCTGCTTGGCTAGCCCAAGTACAGCTCACCCACGGGAATCTCCGTGGTCAGCCGGTTGTCCGGGCCTGCCAAGGGGCAGGCCCACGCTTCGTTGTAGGCGCACGAGGGGTTGTAGGCAAAATTGAAGTCGAGGATGAATTCCTGTTCTCCTGCAGCGCCCCTGGTCCCGTGGAAGGAGCCCTTGACCGTGTCCAGCAGGTATCGTCCGGCTCCGTAGCTGCCGCCGTCCTTCCCGGCCGTTGCGTCGCGGAAGGGTACGAAGATACCGCCGCCATAGCTCCGCAGTCTCCATGCGGCCAATGAGCCCAGTCCAGGCAGCTCGAAAGTGCCGATGCGAACAAAAGGCACGACACCGTCAGTGCCGGTCTCAACGTTCATTTCCTGTCCGGCACCGTCAGGCGATAGGGCCGCGTGTCGGCGGAAAGCGGGGTCATATCCGGCTGTGCGCAGACCTGAGAAGGAAGCCTTCATGTCCGCCGTCAGCGCCGATGCGGGATGGGTGGCGAACAGCAGGTCCCGCTCCTGGCGCCAGAAAACGTGCGCATCGAACGGATTGGTGGCTGCAAGCTGCCGCACCTTGTCGTAGAGAGCGAACGTCCGCAGGCGCCAGTCAGCTATATCAACCGCTGACATAATGGGGATGTCGTCCTCGAAATAGTCCTGCTGATCGGGAGCCATACCCCCAGCCTAGTCCTGTGCGTGTCGCGGCACCGCCGCCGATAGGCTGTGGTCATGAAGGGCATCATGAACCGGAAGTGCGTTCCAGCGAAGCTTGCTGCCCTGGCGTTGGCGGGTACAGTGCTCGCGGCGACGACAGCCTGTTCCGCCGAAAACAAGGGACCACAAGTAACGTCCACGGCCACGTCAAAGCCGAACAGTTCGGAGTCCGGAACAGGAAAGCCAACAGAGAGCACGACGCCGGAACCTGGGAGCGCGGGCAGCTCACCGTCCGTGACGCCCGGTTCGGATGGGACGTCCACGGCTCAAGCCACCGCCAGCCCCAGCGCGCCGGCAACAGCGGTGTCATGGAAGACCTACACGGACGCTGCCAAAACCGTCAGTTTCGATCTTCCCCGGGACTGGATTGCCCAGTCGGCAGCACCCGAAGCCGGATCCTTGGCCGGAGCCGTGAAGGTGGAAGTCAAGGATGCGACAGGAAGATATATTGCCACCCTGCAAACCGGGCTCCCACCATCCACTCCCGTTGCCTGCCCTGCCGGACAGGGGCGCCCTTACGTAGTCATCAGCAGCGTGCCCTTGGACATCCCGCACTCCGACGGCCCGGACACCATTGATCCGAGGGTGGTCTTCAGGGTGATCCAGGGCTACAAGTTCTTCGGCTCCTACGGCATCACCAACATGGTGGCGGGGGCGGATGGGCAGTCCTGCGAACTCCGAAACCGAGTGCAGGGGCCTTCAGGGAAGGGCGACTATTCCTTCGGTGACGTGCCGGCAATCCATTCCTACGCCACTGACGAGAAGGTGGCGCCGGCCAAGGCTTTCGACACTTTGGACCTGGCAGCGAAGTACGCGGTCCATGGTTCTGAATTCGCCGATGTCCAGCGGATGCTACTGTCTCTGAAGGTCAATCTGTAGTCCTGCGATTGGCTGGTTCACACATATGGCGGCGATGGGGGCTTCCCGCCGCAACCCACCCCGGAGATCAATGGAACGCAACGTTGCTGCCACGCTCGTTTTCAAGACCGCAGCCAACACAAAGGTGGCCATGGCCATTGCTGTGGCCGGGAACCCTGGCTACGGGTCAGTGACGGAAACCCTGTCCATCACCACGGCCGGGATGGACGTTCCTTTCGCCGAACTCAGCGACCACCACGGAGGCCGTTTCCACTACATGGAGTTCAGTGAACCGAGCGAAGTGTCGGTGGAGTACCGTGCCACCGTCCATGGCTTTGGCGTCCCTGATGAGTCCTCTCCCATGGAACTGATCCGGTACGTACGTCCCAGCCGGTATGCCGAGTCTGATCGGCTCCTGCCCACCGCATACGCCGAGTTCGGCGGCCTGCAGGGAGCCGAGCTGCTCCACGCTGTCCGCAACTGGGTCAATGGGGAGCTCCGCTACGTCAGCGGTTCTTCGCGGGGTACGGACGGGGCCGTGGAAACGCTGCTTCACCGTAAGGGTGTGTGCCGCGACTTTGCCCACCTCGCCATTGCGCTGTTGAGGGCGAAAGATATACCCGCCCGACTCGCGGCGGTCTACGCGCCGGGCTTGAGTCCCATGGATTTCCATGCGGTAGCCGAAGCGTATATTGACGGTGCCTGGCACATCATCGATCCCACAGGTTTGGCACCGCGGAGGTCCATGCTCAGGATCACTGCAGGACGTGACTCCTCGGACACGGCGTTCCTGTCCACTGTGGGTGGCAGCCTGTCGCTCAAGACCCTCAAGGTGGGCGCCTCGGTCAACGGCGAGCTCCCGGTGGACGACCCCCGGGAGCTCATCAGCCTGCGTTAGTGTCCCGCCACGGAAGCACGGAGTTTTTCCGTCAGGCGAAGGAGCTCCTTTTGTTCCTCGGCGGTGAGCGCCGGCGCCACCAAGTGGGCGATGTCGCGGACATGCTCCCGGCCGATCGTCTTTTGAAGCTCACTGCCTGCTTCGGTGAGTGACAGCAATACTCCGCGGCCGTCGTCGGGGGCTGTTGTCCGCTCCACCAATCCGCGTTTCTCCAGCCGGTCCACCAAACGGCTCAAGCTGGACTGGCTCAGCAGCACTTTGTCGTTGATTTCATTGAGCCGGAGCTGCCCGGAAGGGCACTTGGAGAGCGTGAACAGGACGTCGTATTCCTTGACGGGGAGGGTTTTGAACGCCGGTCCCGACTGGAGCTTCCGCATCACCGCCACCTGGGAGCGGAACAATGACTCCCAGGTCTCGGCGGCGAGGCGAACGGCGGAGGACGCCGACGGGCTGGACATCAGGCGTCCTGCCCCGTGGCGCCTGCGGTTGCGGACTCGCTGACCTTGGCTTCCAGTGCTTCGGCAACGCGGGATGCATGCGTCGGTGCATCGGGTACGTGGGCCGGTTTCAGGGCAGCGTACTCCTTGCGCAGGACGGGAAGGACTTCCTCGCCGAAGAGGTCCAACTGCTCAAGGACGGTCTTCAGGGGGAGACCCGCGTGGTCGATCAGGAACAGCTGGCGCTGGTAGTCGCCAAAAGCCTCACGGAACGTCAAGGTCTTTTCGATGACTTCCTGGGGGCTTCCCACGGTCAGGGGCGTCTGTGAGGTGAAGTCCTCCAGGGACGGTCCATGGCCGTAGACCGGAGCGTTGTCGAAATACGGACGGAATTCCTTCACTGCATCCTGGGAGTTCTTCCTCATGAAGAACTGGCCGCCGAGGCCCACGATTGCCTGGTCTGCCTTGCCGTGCCCGTAGTGTTCGTAGCGCTCACGGTAGAGGCCGATCAGCTGCTGGTAGTGCTCCTTGGGCCAGAAAATGTTGTTGGCAAAGAAGCCGTCGCCGAAGTATGCCGCAACTTCTGCGATTTGCGGCGTGCGGATGGAACCGTGCCAGACAAAGGGAGCGACGCCGTCGAGCGGGCGTGGTGTGGACGTGAAGTTCTGCAGCGGCGTGCGGAACTTGCCGGACCAGTTGACCGTGTCCTCGTCCCACAGCTTGCGGAGCAGGCTGTAGTTTTCGATGGCGAGTTCCACGCCGTCCTGGATGTTCTTGCCGAACCAGGGGTAGACCGGTGCGGTGTTGCCGCGGCCAAGGACCAGGTCCACGCGGCCGTCGGACAGGTGCTGCAGCATCGCGAAGTCTTCGGCAATCTTGACGGGGTCGTTGGTGGTGATCAGTGTCGTGGCGGTGGAGAGGGTGATGCGTTCGGTCTGCGCGGCGATGTACGCCAGCGTCGTGGTGGGGGAGGAGGAGAAGAATGGCCGGTTGTGGTGCTCGCCCAGGGCGTAGACATCCATGCCGATTTCTTCGACCTTCCTGGCGATCGCAACGGACGCCTTGATGCGCTCGTTTTCCGTGGGGGTGCGGCCCGTGGTGGGGTCAGTGGTGATGTCACTGACGCTGAATACGCCGATCTGCATGATGTGCCTTTCTCCCTGCCCGTGGTCCCGGGCTCTATAAACAGTGTAACCCAAACTAGATGCATTTGCATGTATCGATGTCTGTAACAGGGCAGGGCCGGGAATTGTTCCCGGCCCTGCCTGTCAAGGGGTCAATCTGTTGGGTGCCCGCTATTCTCCGGGATTGTGGGCCGCCCGGCGGCCCTTGACCCGGGGGATCATGCCCGTGGTCCAGTCCTGGAACTCATCCGATGGATCCCCGGCAGAGCCGTTGCCCGACGTGGGCTCCGGCTTGTCCTTCAAGGCTTTCTGCAGGTCTTTCTTCTCCCTGCGGCCCTCCACCAACTTGTAGAGGACAGGGACCAGGACCAGCGTCAACGCCGTAGAGGACACCAGCCCGCCGATCACCACGATGGCCAGAGGCTGTGAGATGAACCCACCGCCGCCCGTAAGTCCAAGTGCCATGGGGGTCAGCGCAAACACGGTGGCCAGCGCCGTCATCAGGATAGGGCGGAGACGTTGGCGGGCGCCGTGGGTAATGGCGTCCGCCACGTTCATGCCCGGGCTGCCGTCGTGCGGCCTGCGGTACTGGTTGATGAGGTCGATCAGGACGATCGCGTTGGTCACGACGATGCCCACAAGCATCAGCATGCCGATCAGTGAGGGGAGGCCCAGCGGAACTCCGGTTAACAGCAGCAAGCCAACAGCGCCCGTGGCGGCGAAGGGGACCGAGACCAGCAGGATCAGCGGCTGTATCAGCGATTTGAAGGCCGCGACCATAATGACGTAGACGATCGCGATGGCGGCCAGCAGTGCCAGCCCCAACTGCCGGAACGACTCCGCCTGTTGGGTCGTTGCCCCACCGATGGTGGCAGTAACCCCTGCCGGCAGTTCCACGTTGGCCAGGCGCTCCTGCACCGCGGTGCTAACGCTGCCCAGGTTGGAACCCGACGGCGTCACTGTTACCCGCGCGGTCCGCTGCCCGTTGCTGCTGGTGATGGATACGGGAGCGTCCACCTGTTCGACGGCGGCGATGGACTCCAGCGCCACCGAACCGCGTGCGGTCGGCAGCTGCAGCGCCCGCACCGAGGCAATGCTCGTAAAGCGCGTCCCCTCACCGATCTGCACAGGGTAGTCGTTGGTGTCGATCCTGACGGTGCCGGCAGGGATGGGGCTGACAGTGGAGGCAAGGAAGGCTCCCACCTGCTCCTCCGTCAGGCCGGCGGCCACGGCCTTGGCCCGGTCAACCCGAACCTGCACCACCGATTGCGTGGAGGCCAGGTTGGTGGCCACCTCGGAACTGCCTGGCACTCCGTCCATGGCTTTGACCAAGGCATCGCTGGCAGTTTGGAGATCGGCGGAGTTCGCGGCCCGGATGGTGATGTCCACGGTGGAGGATGTTCCGAATCCGCCTTGCTGGGACCCTACGGTGACCTTCCCCGCGGCCCCCTCAAGCTTGGAACGGACCTCGTCCTGGAGTTTGGTCTGGTTCACTTTCTCGTCGGTGACAATCGTGAACGTGGAGTTGGATGAACCGGTGGATGTCAGGGCTGCGAAGCCCGTCTGCGCATTTCCGGAGGTGACTTGCACATCCTTGATTCCCTCAATGCCCTTGAGGGCGTCCTCGATCTTTGCGGCTTCATCGCTGGTTGCCTGCAGGCTTGTGCCTGCTGGCAGGACCTGGCGCACGGTCATGCTGTTCTCACCTGAGCGGCCCAGCAGGTCTGTGGCCAGGAGCGGAGACACGGCAATGGTCGCCACGAGGACCAAAGCCGCGGCGGACAACGTGATGACCGGGTGTTTCTGGGTTTTCGCCAGGATGGGTAGGTATCCGCGCTGGAGCCGGCTACGCTGCTCGGCCTCACGGGCCTTCTCTGCCGCTGCCTGGGCGGACGCTGCAGCCTCAGCGCCCTTGGGCGTGGAGGAGAGGAACCAGTAGGCCAGCACGGGAACGATCGTGAGGGACACCAACAGCGACGACAGAAGCGCGATGGTCACGGTCAGGGCGAAGGGCCGGAACAGTTCCCCGGCGAGGTCGCCCACGAACGCGATGGGCAGGAAGACCGCCACTGTGGTCAGGGTGGACGCCGTGATGGCTCCGGCGACTTCCCGGATGGAGGTCAGGATGGCGGTGAGCTTGTGTTCGCCGTAACTGAGGTGTCTCTTGATGTTCTCAATCACCACGATGGAGTCGTCAACCACACGCCCGATCGCAATGGTCAGCGCCCCCAAAGTGAGGATGTTGAGCGAATATCCGGTAGCGGAGATGCCGATGAACGTGATCAGCAGCGAGAGCGGAATGGAGACGGCCGTGACCAGGGTGGACCGCACGGACATCAGGAATACCAGGATGACGGCCACGGCGAAGCCCAGGCCGAGGAGCCCTTCCGTCGTGAGGTCCTTGATTGATTTCTCGATGAACGGGGCCTGGTCGAAGACCGGTGTGAACGTGGCGTTGTTGCCCAGTTCGTCCTGCATCGGCCCGATCGCGTCACGCACCGCGTGCGAGATCGCGACGGTATCGCCCTCCGGCTTTTTGGTGACGGACAGCGCCAGGGTCGGTTTGCCATTGGTGCGCGTGATGGAGGTGGCGGCGTCGTCCTCAATGCTGACGTCGGCCACCGCCCCGATGGTGGCAGCGCCCTTCGCCCCCGCCAGGGGAAGCCCTTTGATGATGTCAAGGGAATCGACCGGACTGCCTAGTTGGAGGGACAACGTCTTGCCCTGGTCCTCGATGGTGCCCACGGGAACCAAAGTGCCGTTGTTCTTCAAGGCGTTGCTGATGGCCTGGATGGAAGCGCCACTGCTTGCCAGGTCCGTTGGACGGGGCTGGATCAGGATGTGCTGGCTGGACCCGCCTGTCACATCGGCGCCGCGGACGCCGTCGATCTTCTGGAGGCGGGGAACGCTCAGCCGCAAGAGGTCGGCGTTGAGTTCGCTGAGCGGTTTGTCCGAGGACACCGCCAGATAGACGATAGGGAAGTCGCTGATGTTCCCGGCAATGGACTGGGGTTCGACGTCGGCGGGCAGCACCCGCTTGGCGTTCGAGATGGCCCGATCGATCTGGTTTCGGGCCCGGTCCAGGTTGGATCCGTACGTGAACACCATGGTGATCTGCGATACGCCGCTGCGGGACGTTGACGTGGTGGATTCCAGGCCTTCAACACTGTTCAGTGCTGTTTCCAGTGGCTGGCTCAATTGCTTGTCCACGACCTCAGGCGAAGCGCCAGGCATGGAAGTGACCACAGTGATCTGCGGGAACTCGATGGACGGAATAAGTTCCTGCTTGAGGGACCCCATGGTGATCACGCCGAACACCGCCGCAAAGACGGTGATCAGCGCGATCAGGGCCCGGTTTCCCAGAGAAAGCTTGGCCAGGCGGAACATTGCATTGACTCCCAGGGTCTACGTAACGATTCGTCTGACGGGAACCGGCCGCAGCCCCGGGTATGGCCTAGCTTTGGACGGCGTTGGCCACTTCCAGTTGCAAGGACCGGGCGGTGCTTGCTTCCAGTTCGGCGGCGAGGTCCGCGTTCTCGTTGAGCTTGACGCCGTAGCCCGGCATCATGTCCTTGAGCTTGGACTGCCAACCCTTGAAGTTCTTGGGGAAGGACTTCTGCAGCAGTTCGATCATGATGGGCACGGCGGTGGATGCTCCCGGGGAAGCCCCAAGCAGTGCGCCGATGGAACCATCGCGGGAAGCGATGACCTCGGTGCCGAACTGCAGGACGCCACCCTTCTGGGGGTGCTTCTTGATGATTTGCACGCGCTGGCCTGCGGTGATCAATTCCCAATTGGCGCCGGCGGCCTCGGGGTAGTACTCCCGAAGGGCCTCCACCTTGGCCTCGTGACGCTTGGCGACCTCCTTGATGAGGTATGCCGTGAGGTCCATGTTGTCCTTGGCCACTGCCAGCATCGGGATGATGTTTCCCGGACGGATGGACAAGGGGAGGTCAAGATAGCTGGACGTTTTCAGGAAGTTGGTGGAGAAGCCGGCGTACGGGCCGAAGAGGAGGGAGCGCTTGCCATCCACGTACCGGGTGTCCAGGTGGGGGACCGACATGGGAGGAGCACCCACGGACGCCTGGCCGTAGACCTTGGCGCTGTGCTGGGATGTGATGGCATCATCCGTGCAGCGGAAGAACTGTCCGGACACGGGGAAACCGCCGTAGCCCTTGCTTTCGGGAATGCCGGAGGCCTGAAGCAGGTGCAGGGCGCCGCCGCCGGCTCCGACAAAGACGAACTTCGCGTGGATACGGCCGTGTTCGCCGGACTTGGTGTGCTTGATGGACAAGTCCCATCCGCCACCTGCTGCGCGGCTGATGTTGGTGACGTCGTGGCCGTAGTTGACCTCTGCGCCGCCGTCCTGCAAGTAGGTGGTCAATTCCCGTGTCAGGGCGCCGAAGTCGACGTCGGTACCTTCAGCTGCGCGGGTGGCGGCAACGCGCTGCTTGCGGTCCCGTCCCTTGACGATCAACGGGGCCCACTTGGCGATCTGGTCCTGGTCCTCGGTGTATTCCATGCTGCGGAACAGCGTGTTGGGCTTGAGGGCCTCGTACCGGGTCTTGAGGAAGTTCGAGTGGTCATCGCCAATGACGAAGCTCATGTGCGGAACGGTGTTGATGAAGCCCTTGGGCGAGCCGATGACATTGCTGTCCACCAAGTGGGACCAGAACTGGCGTGAGAGCTGGAACTGCTCGTTGATGTGGAGGGCCTTGGAAGGGTCAACGGAACCATCTTTGGCTGCGGGGGAGTAATTAAGCTCACACAGCGCGGCATGCCCGGTGCCCGCATTGTTCCACGGCCCGGAGCTCTCAAGCCCCGCTTCGTCGAGTCGTTCGAACAGCGAGATGGTCCAGGTGGGTTCAAGTTGCTTGATGAACGCACCGAGGGTGGCACTCATGATTCCGCCGCCAATAAGGACGACGTCGGCATGTTGAGTCTTGGAAATGAAGGTCACGATCAATCTCCGTTAGCGGCGGCACTGGCTGTCACAGAATATCCCCGCGCAGACTCAATACTGAAATTGCGGGGAATCGTCAAGGCTTTAGGCGGACGTTTGTGAAAACTTCGTTGAGGACTGGTGAAGCCGGGTAGCTTTCCACCTTGTTGGACAACGCCAACGCGGAGATGGGGAAGGCAATCGGGACGGCAGGGACCGACGCCGCGATCTCTGCGTTGATGGCCTGGTACTGGGCGTTTCGGTCGTCGCCGTTGGGCATGGCACGTGCCCGCTCGATCTTGTGGAAGACTTCCGAGTCCGAGTATCCGAACTCAGCCCGGGTCTCACCGAACAGGGGCCCGAGGAAGTTGTCGGCGTCGGCGTAGGAGCCGTTCCAGCCCAGAAGGTGCAGGCCGCGGTCGCCCGCCGACTGAACCCGTTGCAGGTAACCGTCCTCCCAGTCCACCGGCACGGGCTTGATGTTGAAGCCCACTGCAACCAATTGCCGGCTGATCTCGGCGTAAATCTTCTCGGGAGTGGGCATGTAGGCGCGGGTGGCGTTCAAGGGGTAGTAGAACTTGATTTCCTCGCCCTTGTAGCCCGCCTTTTCCAGCAGCTCCTTGGCCTTCTCCGGGTTGTAGCCCAGCGAGGGGGCATTGTTATTGAAGCCACTGAGCTTGGGCGGCACGAACTGTGATGCCTGCGCCGTGTTGTCGATGAAGAACCGACGGATCAGCGTTTCCTTGTCGACTGCCATTTCGATTGCCTGGCGGACTTCCAGCTTTTCCAGGGGCGCCACTGCCTGGTTGATGCCGAGGTACATCACGGAGAAGGGGTCGCGTTGGATGATCTGGACACCCTTTTTGACCAACTGGTCAAAGGTCCCCGACGTCACGAGGTCGTAGGCGTCGATCTTGCCGTCCAGGAGGGCCTGCTGCCGCGTTTCAGCGCGATCGTAGGGGATGAAGTTGATGGTGGCTATCTGGCCCCTGTTTCCCCAGTAACCTTTATAGCTGGAGAGTGACACTTTGTTCTGGTCCCAGGCGCTGAACTCATAGGGCCCCGTTCCTACGGGATGGGAGGCATAGGCGGACACGGCCTGGCCATTGCGGGCTTGGTCCAGGACGTTGGCCTTTTGTGCTTCAAGGGCCGCCGGGGAGGAGATGGCGAAGGCGGGGAGGGTCAACGCCTGCAGGAAACCGGTGAAGGGCCGGGTCAGGTTGATTTGGACATCGTTGGGCGAGACCACCTTGCAATCTTTGAAGATGGAGAACACTGGTTCGTCGGAGTAGGCCTTGAAAACACCTTGGAAAGAAATCCCGGGTGCTTGCTTTCGGAGGTCCGCAGGGAAGGTGAACCAGCGGTTGAAGTTGGCGCAGACAGCGGCAGCGTCCAAGGGCGTGCCGTCGTGGAATGTTACTTCGGAGCGAAGCGTGAAATCGTAGCTGAGCCCGTTGTTGCTGTCCTTCCACTCCGTGGCAAGGAGGGGGGTGGTCTCGCCTGTCGCGCCATCGACGCCGACCAGTCCTTCAAGGACCTGGCGGGTGATCCGGTAGGACTCGGAATCGGCCGTCATAGCGGGGTCCAACCCCAAGGGCATGGAGGCCGTGCCGAAGTTGAAGATGGCCGCGGGCTCCGCGGGGGCGGAACTGCTTGCTGACGAAGACGGTGCCGGCCCGGGGGATCCGGTGCACGCTGCCAGTCCCAAAACCGCTACGGCAGCTCCGAACTGTACGGTCAGGCGCCGCATTTTGATGCTTGCCACTCTTGTCCCCTCAAGCCGGTTGGAAGTGCTGTGGCCGGCTTCGGCCAGACCGCATTCCAGTCTAGTTGAACGTCCTGAGTGCGCTTCCCAGCGCATTTTCAGGAAACCATCCCCACTGCTTGAGGAAAAAGACACCCCCGGTTCTGCAGAGTTCCGCAACCGGGGGTGTTCCGTGTGGCCCGAAACCACTGTGCTTCTTCACACTGTGCGCAAGGGGGGACTTGAACCCCCACGCCCGAAGGCACAGGAACCTAAATCCTGCGTGTCTGCCAATTTCACCACTCGCGCTGGCCGGCAGGCGTGCCGCCCTGTTGGGCGGACCCTGCCATATACCGGACTACATTGTACCCGCTACTTGTCCAGCTTGAGGTCCCGGCGCAGCTTGGCAACATGGCCCGTGGCGCGAACGTTGTACTGCGCCAGGGACACTTTTCCGTCGGGGTCGACAACGATCGTGGAACGGATCAGTCCCATGTAGGTCTTGCCGTAGTTCTTCTTCTCGCCCCATGCCGCGTAGGCGTCCGCGACGGCGTGGTCTTCGTCGGAGAGGAGTGGGAATGTCAGTTGTTCCTCGGCCGAGAACTTTGCCAGCGCCTTGGCGGGATCGGGGGAGATGCCTACGACGTCGTAGCCGGCGGCCTGCAGGGAACCAAGAGTGTCGCGGAAGTCGCACGCTTCCTTGGTGCAGCCGGGCGTGGACGCTGCCGGGTAGAAATAGACGATGGTTTTTCGCCCACGGAAGTCCGAGAGGCTGACGCTATTGCCTGATTCGTCCGGAAGGGTGAAGTCCGGGGCGACGTCGCCCGGGATAAGTCGTTCTGCCACAATATGCTCCTTGCTTTCGATCGCGATTTCCCAGTTTAGTGCGCAGAAGCCGCGTCTCATCCCCCTCCGCGCATATACTGTCGGCATGCCAGATATGGAGAGATGGCCCACCACCCGATTGCTTTCGACAGCTGCGCGCCTGGTGGAAATCTCGTGGAACGAAAAACTTAAGTCCATCGGCCTTACCCACGCCGGAGTCATTGCCATGCAGGTGCTTGCCGCCAAAGGTGCAATTACGCAGGCGGCGCTGGCCGAAGTTGCGCGGGTCAAGGCCCAGACAATGGGCACTACCCTCGCGCGGCTGGAGTTGCATGGGCACATCACCCGCCAACGCAGCGACTCCGACCGCAGGAGCCACGTGGTCACCCTTACCGAGGCCGGGAGCGCAGCCCTCGCGGAAGCTGTAAAGCTTGAGCAGGATGTCTTGTCCCCCGTAGCCGTTGATACCGCACGGTTGCGGGAGGAACTCAGGATAGTAGTCCGGGGGTTGGCGGGGCTGCCGGCTCCGGAAACGGAGTCCCCGGAGACTGGCACCGACGTACCCAAAGTCTGAGGAAGGCCAGGGTTTCCCTCTTGGGAAGCCCTGGCGGAGAAGCAAAAAAGGCTCCGGATCGTGGAAGACGATCCGGAGCCTTTTTTCTTGGTGCACCCCCCGGGACTCGAACCCGGAACCCATTGATTAAGAGTCAATTGCTCTGCCAGTTGAGCTAGAGGTGCAGCATTTCGTTGGGGGTGCTTCGGGTAATTCGCATTCCTCGGCGAGCTCCGCAACGACAAATAACTCTACACCACTTTTTGCGGGCTAATGACCATTGGGGGGGGCAGCGTGATGCATGCCATGTCATTGCTTTCCGGGGTTTCCCGGGAAAGCAAAAAGGCCTTGGAGCAATATTCGCTCCAAGGCCTTTCTTTGGTGCACCCCCCGGGACTCGAACCCGGAACCCATTGATTAAGAGTCAATTGCTCTGCCAGTTGAGCTAGAGGTGCAGCTGTTGTATTCGATCAACCCAGGGGCTTTTCATTCCCCGGCGATCTCCGCAACGACATGTAACTCTACACGACTTCCACCGAAGTGTGAAATCGACTCCCAATCGACTGCGGACCTCAGGATGAGCCCCGCAGGATCAGCGCGAAGTCGGGGTTTTTGTTGTTGCTCAGGACCCACAGCGTGCCGTCCGGAGCTCTGGCCACATCCCGCAACCGCCCATATTCACCTGTGAAATAGGCCACAGGTTCACCAGCCGTCCCGGCGTTGAGCGGGACTGCCCAGAGCCGTTGACCTCGCAGGGCGCCTGTGTAGGCCACGCCGTCCACGATTTCGAGTCCGCTCGGGGACGCCTCGGAAGTTGAAGGCCACACGACCTTGGCGTCGATCAGTCCGGCCCTGCCGGGTGCGCCGGTCACTGCAGGCCATCCATAGTTGCCCCCCGGCGTTATGAGGTTCAGTTCGTCATCCACGTCCGGACCAAACTCGCTGGCCCATAACCTTCCTTCGCTGTCCCATGCCAAGCCCTGGACGTTGCGATGACCGTAGCTGTAGACGGGATTTTCACCGAACGGATTTCCCGGGGCGGCACGTCCTTCCGGAGTAAGGCGCAGGATCTTGCCGCCCAAGGCATTGGTATCCTGCGGCTGTTCCCTGCGCTGGGAGTCGCCTGTGCCTACGTAAAGGAATCCATCGGGGCCAAAGCGGATCCGGCCGCCGTTGTGGGTTGATGCCTTGGATATGCCGGAGAAGATGACTTCCGGGTCGCCGAGTGACAGCCTCCCGCCTGCGTCCTCGTCGAGCCGCATCCGCGCAATACGGTTGTCGCTCGCAGAAGTGAAATAGGCATACAGCCAACGGTCTGTGGGGTAAGTCGGCGACACGGCAAGGCCCAGCAGGCCACCTTCGCCTCCGGGGTCGACGCCGGGAACCTCTCCTATGGTTGTGGCCCGGCCATCTCGAATGCCCTTGACCTGGGCCGAATCGCGCTCGGATACCACCGCTGTGCCGTTCGGCAGGAAGACGACGGACCAAGGGAGCTCCAACCCGACGTCGAGCTTCCCCAGGAGGTCAGTGGCGGGCTGGGTGCCCACCGTCCCCTGACCGTCACCAGCACTGGCAGTTGAGGAGGGGGCTGTCGCCCCCGGGGTCGCTGCGGATCCCGGCGACGATGGACTGCCAGTGCATGAAGCCAGGGCCAGGATCAGGGCGAATGCCGAAGCAGGCATGAGCGAGATGCGCCGTGCCACTGCGTGCCTGCCCATGCCTGCGTCCGTTGCCTATGCCTGCGGATACTGCCGCTTCAGTGCCTGTTGCGCCTGGGCGGCCTGAAGCCGGCAGCTTCCGCATGTGCGGCCGACTCGAACCAAACGTCCGCGGTGACGTCGTCGTACCCTGCCGCGTCTTCATCGTGGTAGGTCATGGCGGCGGCGTTGGCCTTTACGGGGTAGCCGTCTCCCGAAGCGCTGGAGGACCCGGTTCCATAAGGGTGCTCGGCCGCAAGGTGTCCGGAACTTGCGGAATCCTCGGCCGCGGCAGACTCTGCGCCCGGCAGCGTGGGGGAGTGGGCGTCGGTGTACTCATGGTGATGGACCGGGGCGCCGCTCTCATCGGTCCATGACGATTCCCATTCGGCCTTGTCTGCCGCATCAACTGCGTCTGCCGCATCAACTGCGTCTGCTGCATCGACTGCGTCTGCTGCGGCGGCTGGTTGTGAAGCACCTGCATCCCAGTCGTCAACGTCGCCGGCGTCGGCGGCATGCAGCTTCGCGTCGGTGTCCACTTCGGGTTCATCCACCACCGGCTCCTCGATCACCGGCTCCTCAATGACAGGTGCGGCGATGACAGGTTCTTCCACCGTCAAGCCCGGAGTTTCCACCGGGTGGGGTTCGGGGGAGGGGGTCTCCGGCGCGTCGTCAACGTCGCCGATGGAGGAGGCGCTGTTGGTCCCTTCTTCCCTGCTGGCTTTGATGTCGCTTGCTTCGTCGCTGATTGATTCTTCCCCTGCGGGGCCGCTGCCCTCGGCGGCAGCCTTGCCCAAATTCGTTACTCCGGCCAGGCCGGCTACACCTGCTGTCGCGGCGGCTGCATCCGGAAGGGGAGAGGTGTTGCTGGGCTCCATTGCGGCGGGAGCGTGGGTTGAGACCGAATTACGTGCTTTGTTGCGGTTCATCAGCCACCAGACAATAGCAATGACCAACACAATGACAATGACCCAAATTAACCAGTCCATGGTGGATGCCCTTCTGCTCACAGCGGTGCAGTTCGTGGTGTTCCTGACGTTACGTGCCTCCTAATGGGCTGTCCAGCGTTTGACCTGCTGTTCCACGGAACTTAATCAGTTTGCTTAGGAATGTGCGGGGGTCGGAAAATGCTGTGGAAAGGAATTCCGGTGGGTCGCCTAGGCTGGCTGAATGGACTTCAAAAGGCTGCAGATTCTGCGCGAGTTGGCAGACCGGCAAAGCGTTGGCGCAACGGCTGATGCCATGAATGTCACTGCTTCTGCTGTTTCCCAGCAATTGAAGACCCTGCAGGCGGAAATCGGTGTTGTGCTCGTTGAGAAGGTGGGCAGGGGTGTTCAGCTCACGGAGGCCGGGCACGCCATGGCCGCCGCTGCTGCAGACATCGCCACCGCCATGGCAAGGGCGGAATCCACCATCGACACCTATCGGAAGGGCTGGCAGGCGCGCGTTTCGGCGGCCTTCTTCCCCAGCGCCGCCGAGATGCTGTTGCCAGGTGTGTTGCATCGGGTCGCGGCTGTGGACGGCCTCACCTTTGACGCCCATTTCGAGGACCCGGGTACAGCCCATTTCGCACCTTTGGTGGCGGATTACGACATCGTCCTTGCCCACAGCGTGGATGGGTCGGAGGTTTTCGCTCGTCAGGGACTGATGGTGGTGCCGTTGCTGGAAGAGGCCCTGGACGTCGCGATGCCCGCCGGCCACCCCCTGTCGGCCAAGGCCGTGCTAAGTCCCGAGGACGTCGTTGACTACCCCTGGATCGGCGTTCCGGAGGGGTTCCCTTTTGACACCGTCCTTCGGCAGATTGAACTGAACGCCGGCAGGCAGGCTTCAAGGGGCCAACGGTATCCGGACCTGAGGGTGCTTGAGGCCCTCGTGGGTGCCGGCCACGGAATCTGCCTTCTCCCGCGTTATACGGCCCGGGCCAGTGCCAGACGAGGTTTGGTCCTTCGACCACTCACGGAGGTGAAAGCCAGCAGGAGCATCGTTGCCTTGTTGCGCCAGGAGGTTGCCGCGCGGGCCACCATCTCCCTTGTCGTGGACATGCTCAAGGACGAGGCTGCCGCAATCGGCAGCGAACTCCACGATTCCCACCACGACACATAAGGTCCGGATCAGGTTATGACCGCAATATTCGGCTGATCATGCATAAACCGGTGGGGAACAGTACTGGCGGCCCCAAGGTACCCATAGACTTTGCTCATGAGTGACACCACCCAGATTGCGACAGACAACACGCCGGACATCAAGCCCCGCAGCCGGGTCGTGACCGACGGCATTCACGCGGCACCCGCCCGCGGGATGTTCCGCGCGGTCGGCATGGGCGACGACGACTTTGCCAAACCCCAGATTGGTGTCGCCAGTTCATGGAATGAGATCACCCCCTGCAACCTCTCCCTCAACCGCCTCGCGCAGGGTGCCAAGGAAGGCGTCCACGCCGGCGGTGGCTTCCCGATGCAGTTCGGCACCATTTCCGTTTCAGACGGCATTTCCATGGGCCATGAGGGCATGCACTTCTCGCTCGTTTCCCGCGAGGTCATTGCCGACTCCGTGGAAACCGTGATGCAGGCCGAGCGCATCGACGGCTCGGTTCTCCTGGCCGGTTGCGACAAGTCGCTTCCCGGCATGCTCATGGCCGCGGCCCGCCTGGACCTCGCCTCGGTCTTCCTCTACGCCGGCTCCATCATGCCGGGGTGGGTCAAGCTTGAGGACGGCTCGGAGAAGGAAGTTACCCTCATCGACGCTTTCGAAGCCGTCGGCGCCTGCGCCGCGGGCAAGATGAGCATGGAGGACCTTACCCGGATCGAAAAGGCCATTTGTCCCGGCGAGGGCGCCTGCGGCGGCATGTACACGGCCAACACCATGGCATGCATCGGCGAGGCCCTGGGCATGTCCCTTCCGGGGTCGGCCGCCCCACCCTCGGCAGACCGCCGTCGTGATGACTTCGCCCGGAAGTCCGGTGAAGCGGTAGTCAACCTGCTGCGCCTGGGCATCACGGCCCGCGACATCATGACCAAGAAGGCCTTCGAAAATGCCATTGCCGTCACCATGGCATTCGGTGGTTCCACCAATGCCGTGCTGCACCTCCTGGCCATTGCCCGCGAGGCGGAAGTTGAGCTGACGCTGGATGACTTCAACCGCATCGGCGACAAGATCCCGCACCTCGGGGACCTCAAGCCATTCGGCCGTTACGTCATGACTGACGTCGATAAGATCGGCGGCGTGCCCGTCATCATGAAGGCGCTGCTCGACGCCGGCCTGCTGCACGGTGACTGCCTGACCGTCACCGGCAAGACCCTTGCCGAAAACCTCGCCTCGATCAACCCGCCGGACCTTGACGGCAAGATCCTTCGCGCCTTGGACAACCCCATCCACAAGACCGGCGGCATCACCATCCTCCACGGCACCATGGCCCCGGAAGGAGCCGTGGTGAAGAGCGCCGGTTTCGACGCCGATGTCTTCGAAGGCACCGCGCGTGTGTTCGAGCGTGAGCAAGGCGCACTGAACGCGCTGGACAATGGCGAAATCCATAAGGGTGATGTTGTGGTCATCCGCTATGAAGGACCCAAGGGTGGACCCGGCATGCGGGAGATGCTGGCCATCACAGGAGCCATCAAGGGCGCGGGCTTGGGCAAGGATGTCCTCCTGCTCACGGATGGCCGTTTCTCCGGTGGTACCACGGGCCTGTGCATCGGCCACGTTGCGCCGGAAGCGGTCGACGGCGGTCCTATCGCCTTCGTGCAGGATGGCGACCGGATCCGCGTCGACATCGCGGCCCGATCGTTCGACCTCCTGGTTGACGAAGCCGAGCTTGAAGCCCGCAAGGTGGGCTGGGAGCCGCTGCCGGCCAAGTTCACCAAGGGTGTCCTGGCCAAGTACGCCAAGTTGGTCCACAGTGCCTCCACTGGGGCGTACTGCGGATAGTTCCTACCGTGGGCTCCGGCTGCCATGAGACAGTCGGAGTCCGGTGGGCGGACATCGCTGTCCAAATAGTGAGATACGGTAGTGGTCAATTGACACGTATCTCACTTTGAGGGAACACTGAACGCATGATCACATTCGTTACCGTCGGCGTCGTCGTCCTTACCAAGCGCGTGGCTTAGTCCGACCGGTAACGAACTGTCACGCGCAAACCCCTCGAAGAGCCGGAAGGCTGAGGGGTTTTTTTATTCCCCTAAGCAAGACCCATCTATTGAAGATCCACTAAGGAAGAGTCCGATGAGCAAAGGATCGCCGATCAGCCCCTCGCTGATGGCTGCAAAGTCCGCTGGAGCCCACAAAGCTCCGGAAAAGGTCGACCGTACGGCTGAGGCCGTCGTCGTCGACGCTGTTGCGCCTCTCTCTCCTGTACTTGGGCCGAACACCGTTGTACCCCCAACGGTGATGTCCGGCTCGCAAGCAATTGTCCGCTCGCTCGAAGAACTCGGCGTGGACGATATTTTCGGTTTGCCCGGTGGCGCGATCCTGCCCACCTACGACCCCTTGATGGCTTCCAGCATGAATCACATCCTGGTCCGTCACGAACAGGGAGCCGGCCACGCCGCGCAAGGCTACGCCATGGTCACTGGACGGGTTGGCGTTTGCATCGCTACCTCGGGCCCCGGTGCCACCAACCTCGTTACCGCCATCATGGACGCCCACATGGACTCCGTGCCGATGGTGGCCATTACCGGCCAGGTCTCCAGCGGAGTCATCGGTACCGATGCCTTCCAGGAAGCGGACATCGTGGGTATCACGATGCCCATCACCAAGCACTCCTTCCTCGTGACGGACCCCAACGACATTCCGCACGTCATGGCAGAAGCTTTCCACCTCGCATCCACGGGCCGTCCCGGTCCTGTGCTGGTGGACATTGCCAAGGACGCCCAGGTGGGCCAGATGACGTTCTCCTGGCCGCCGAAGGTTGACCTGCCGGGCTACCGTCCAGTGGTCCGCGGCCACAATAAGCAGGTACGCGAAGCTGCCAAGTTGATCGCCGCAGCAAGCAAGCCGGTCCTGTACGTGGGCGGCGGCGTAGTCAAGGGCCACGCCTCGGCCGAGCTGATGGAACTCGCGCTGGCTACCGGCGCCCCTGTGGTCACCACGTTGATGGCACGTGGCGCATTCCCTGATTCCCATCCCCAGCACGTTGGCATGCCCGGCATGCACGGCTCAGTATCCGCCGTGACTGCCTTGCAGCAGGCCGACTTGCTGATCACCCTTGGTGCCCGGTTTGATGACCGGGTCACGGGTGTATTGAAGACCTTCGCCCCCTTCGCCAAGGTCATCCACGCAGATATTGATCCCGCGGAAATTTCCAAGAACCGTACAGCCGATGTCCCGATTGTTGGCTCGGTCAAGGAAATCATTCCGGAGCTCACCGAAGCCGTAAAAACGCAGTTTGAACTCAGCGGGACCCCGGACCTGGATTCCTGGTGGGCCTTCCTGGGCAACCTGCGGGACACATATCCGCTGGGTTGGACGGAGCCTGAAGACGGGCTCACGGCTCCGCAGCGCGTGATCAAGCGCATCGGTGAGCTCACCGGTCCCGAAGGCATCTACGTTGCCGGCGTCGGCCAGCACCAGATGTGGGCCGCCCAGTTCATCAAGTACGAACGGCCTCACGCCTGGCTGAATTCAGGTGGCGCAGGAACCATGGGATACTCGGTTCCGGCAGCCATGGGTGCCAAAGTCGGCGAACCGGACCGCGTGGTCTGGGCCATCGACGGTGACGGCTGCTTCCAGATGACCAATCAGGAACTGGCCACCTGTGCCATCAACAACATCCCCATCAAGGTGGCCATCATCAATAACTCCTCGCTGGGCATGGTCCGCCAATGGCAGACGTTGTTCTACGAGGGCCGCTACTCGAACACGGACCTGAACACAGGCCATGACACCATCCGGATTCCGGACTTCGTGAAACTGGCCGATGCCTACGGTTGCGCCGCACTGCGGTGTGAGCGTGACGAAGACATCGACGCCACCATCCAGAAGGCCCTCGAGATCAATGACCGCCCGGTGGTCATCGACTTCGTCGTCAGCCCCAACTCGATGGTGTGGCCCATGGTGCCTTCGGGCGTCAGCAATGACCAGATCCAGGTTGCCCGCAACATGACCCCGGAATGGGAAGAGGAGGACTAGGCATGACCCGCCACACACTGTCCGTTCTGGTAGAAGACAAGCCCGGCGTGCTGACCCGCGTGGCCAGCCTCTTCGCCCGGCGCGCATTCAATATCAATTCCCTGGCTGTGGGACCCACCGAGGTCCCCGGCATGTCCCGCATGACGGTTGTCGTCGACGCCGACGGCGACCTCATTGAGCAGGTCACCAAGCAGCTCAACAAGTTGGTCAACGTGATCAAGATTGTGGAGCTGACTTCAGAATCTTCCGTACAACGCGACCACATCCTGGTCAAGGTACGTGCGGATGCCGCGACACGCCTGCAGGTTACCCAAGCTGCAGACTTGTTCCGTGCCGCCGTCGTCGACGTGTCCACCGACTCGTTGGTGATTGAGGCAACCGGTACCCCCGAGAAGCTCGCTGCACTGCTCTCAGTGCTCGAGCCGTTCGGCATCCGTGAAATCGTGCAGTCCGGCACCTTGGCCGTTGGACGGGGATCCCGCTCCATGAGTGACAGGGCGCTCCGCTCCGCGTGAGCAGTGCGTCCAGTACCGCAGCACCACAATCAATATCTAAGAAAACCACTCAAGAGGAGTTACGCAAGTGACTGAAATGTTCTATGACGACGACGCAGACCTGTCGATCATCCAGGGCCGCAAGGTAGCCATCGTTGGCTACGGTTCCCAGGGCCACGCCCACGCGCTCAACCTGCGCGATTCCGGCGTCGAGGTTGTTATCGCACTGAAGGACGGCTCCAAGTCGGCCGCCAAGGCAGAGGATGCAGGCTTCACGGTCAAGAACGTTGCGGACGCTGCCGAATGGGCAGACGTCATCATGATCCTGGCACCGGACCAGCACCAGCGCTCGATCTTCAACGATTCCATCAAGGACAAGCTGACCGAGGGCAAGGCGCTTGCCTTTGCACACGGCTTCAACATCCGCTTCGGCTACATCGAGGCTCCGGCCGGCGTTGACGTCATCCTGATCGCTCCGAAGGCTCCGGGCCACACCGTGCGCCGCGAATTCGAAGCCGGCCGCGGTATCCCGGACATCATCGCTGTTGAGCAGGACGCTTCCGGTTCCGCATGGGACCTGGCGAAGTCCTACGCCAAGGCCATCGGCGGCACCCGCGCCGGCGTCATCAAGACCACCTTCACCGAAGAGACCGAAACCGACCTCTTCGGCGAGCAGTCCGTCCTTTGCGGCGGCGTTTCCCAGCTCGTCCAGTACGGCTTCGAAACCCTGACCGAAGCCGGCTACCAGCCGCAGATCGCCTACTTCGAGGTTCTCCACGAGCTCAAGCTCATTGTGGACCTCATGTGGGAGGGTGGCATCGCCAAGCAGCGCTGGAGCGTTTCCGACACCGCTGAGTACGGCGACTACGTCTCCGGCCCGCGCGTCATCACCCCCGAGGTGAAGGAAAACATGAAGGCTGTCCTCGCGGACATCCAGAGCGGCGCGTTCGCCAAGCGCTTCATCGACGATCAGGACAACGGCGGCGCCGAGTTCAAGGAACTGCGTGCCAAGGCAGAGCAGCACCCCATCGAAGAGGTCGGCCGCGAACTGCGCTCCCTCTTCTCCTGGCAGCAGCAGGACGCCGACTACGTTGAAGGTTCCGCAGCCCGCTGATCCTTGGGAGCATGAGCCCAGTGGCGCATGCCCTGCACGACGCCCGTCCGGCCAACACAGCCGGGCGGGCGTCGCCGTTTTACCCGTCGTTTCTCCACCGAATAGCCCAGCCACCCTGGCTGTGAACTTCTTCACAACAGCTACCGGTCCGGCCGTAACATCCCTCGCCGGCAACGGAATCCCCGCCCGGATTCGATATTCTGGGCTGGTCCCGGCGCCGTGCCCGGGCCACGCATCCGCTCCTTGTCCAGTTCTGTCCCAAAGTTGTCCAAAGTAAGGTGCCACCCCGTGTCAGCCAGCAAACCCGTCGTCCTCCTCGCCGAGGAACTTTCGCCCGCCACAGTCGAGGCATTGGGCCCGGACTTTGAAATCCGACAGACCGACGGCGCCGACCGTTCCCAGCTGCTGTCCGCAATCGCCGACGTCGATGCCATCCTGGTTCGTTCGGCCACGCAGGTGGACGCCGAAGCCATTGCTGCGGCCAAGAACCTCAAGGTCATCGCCCGTGCAGGCGTCGGACTGGACAACGTGGACATCAAGTCCGCCACGCAGGCCGGCGTCATGGTGGTCAACGCCCCCACGTCCAACATCGTCTCGGCCGCAGAACTCACCGTGGGCCACATCCTGAGCCTGGCCCGCCACATCCCGCAGGCCAGCTCCGCGCTGAAGAACGGCGAGTGGAAGCGCTCCAAGTACACCGGCATCGAGCTCTTCGAGAAGAAGATCGGCATCATCGGCCTGGGCCGCATCGGCGCCTTGGTGGCAGCGCGCCTGCAGGGCTTCGAAACCGAGATTCTTGCCTACGACCCCTACATCACGGCGGCCCGCGCGGCCCAGTTGGGCGTCAAGCTGGTAACGCTGGATGAACTTCTGCAGAATTCCGACTTCATCACCATCCATATGCCCAAGACGCCGGAGACGGTGGGCATGCTGGGCGCTGACGCATTCCGCAAGATGAAGGAATCTGCGTACGTCATCAACGTTGCCCGTGGCGGTTTGGTGGACGAAGAGGCTCTCTATGTTGCGCTGAAGGAAGGCCAGATTGCCGGTGCCGGCGTGGATGTCTTCGTCAAGGAGCCGAGCACCGACCTCCCGTTCTTCGAGCTGGACAACGTCATTGTCACCCCGCACCTTGGAGCGTCCACCGACGAAGCCCAGGAGAAGGCCGGCGTCTCTGTTGCCAAGTCGGTCCGCCTGGCGCTTGCCGGCGAACTTGTTCCGGACGCAGTCAACGTTGCCGGCGGCGTCATCGCCCCCGACGTGCGCCCGGGCATCCCGCTGATCGAAAAGCTGGGCCGGATCTTCACTGCGCTGACCCACGCATCCTTGACGCAGATCGACGTCGAGGTCGCTGGCGAAATTGCGGCACTGGACGTCAAGGTTCTTGAACTGGCCGCACTGAAGGGCGTATTCGCCGACGTCGTCACCGAGCAGGTCTCCTACGTGAACGCTCCGGTCATCGCCGAACAGCGCGGCATCAACACCCGCCTCATCACCACTCCCGACGCTGAGGACTACCGCAACGTCCTGACCATCCGTGGCGCACTCAGCGATGGTTCCCAGATCTCTGTTGCCGGTACCCTTACGGGTCCCAAGCAGGTGGAGAAGCTGGTGGGCGTCAACGGATACGACGTTGAAATCCCCATCAGCGAGCACTTGGTTGTTGTGGCCTACGCCGACCGTCCCGGCGTGATCGGCACCATCGGACATATCCTGGGCATGAACAACATCAACATCGGCGGCATGCAGGTGGCCCGCCAGACTGAAGGCGGCCAGGTTCTTGCGCTCCTGACCATCGACAGTTCAGTCCCGCAGCAGGTCCTGGAGGCCATCAAGGCCGGTATCGGCGCAGACATGGTCCGGGAAGTGGACCTGGAGGACTAGGACTGGATCTGATTTCCACCCGCTAAGTTCGCGTGCCGGCGACACACCTTTGGCACGCAGGAGTGGCCGGTCTGCTTACAATGGCTGAGTCCGTGATTCGGACCCGGCAGCAGGCCGGCCACAACTTTTGCACATACAGCCCGGTATTCCCTTGTGTCTTTTGAGGAAACACGGACTCTGTGTGCGCGCCCGCAATCAAGGTCTCAGGGAGCCCAATGAACGCCGTCCAAAGGTTCATCAGAAGCCGTGTGCTGCTGCTGACCGCGGCCATTTTGATCGTCGCTATGTGCTTGTCAGTCCTCGTCCAAAGCCAGTCGCAGGCTGCTTTGAACCGGACAGTGGACGAGAACTCGCGGGGTCTCTACGACATCCTGGTCCAGGCCAAGCCTGACCAGGCCCAAGACGGCGACGGCGGTGCCCTGATCCAGCCGGAAATCGCCAACGGCCAGGGCGGCATCAGCTTTGAGCAGCTGGAAAAGATCCGGACCATGGGCCAGACAGCCGTGGCCGCACCCATCAGCCTCGTCTCCCGCGTATCGCAGAACCTGGAGGCTCCCCGCCTCAATGCCATGGACTACCTCGGGTACAACGCCGGCCTTGCCGGAGCTGTGACAGCAGGGGATCCTTCCGCCATGGATTCCAGCAAGTGGCCTGCTGCGGAATCGGTGTTGTCCGATAGCCCCAAGAAGTACCGTTTGACCGCCTCGGCTACGAGCTCTGACGGAGTTAACCAGCAGACGCTGTTCAAGACCAGCGCCGAGGGCACCTTGGGCAAGGGCCGCTTGGTCCAGGAGCAGGCTGCGGGCGGCACCAACGTCAGGATTGCCGGCGCTGATGGCGAGACCGGCATCAAGTTCCCCGCTCCAGCCCTTGGCTCTGAGCACAACCTCTTCAATCTCTCCGTGGCACTGCCCCTGGCCCCTGAGGTGACTGAGTCCGTCGTCGCAGTCGACCCGGCCGCTGAGAGGGCGCTGCTGGGCTCCGCAGGCGACTTCCTGGCTCCGCTTGAGAAGGCTCCGCCGGCCGATGCCCGTGATGCGGGTGCCATCGGGCGCCACTTCGAGAGCCTGTTCACTACAGGCCTGAGCATGGACCAGCTGGAAGAAGGACCGGACTTCCTGGGCGTCAAGCTCAAGTACTGGGCGCCGCTGATGACGCAGTACCAGCAGGCCAAACGTGACGGTTTGCTGACCGATGATTCCCAGGCCATTCCGCTGATTGTCCGCTCCGGCACATCCCTTGACCTGCAGTACTCGGTGAAAATCGAGGAACTTGACGCAAGCGGCAAGGTGGTCAACGAGGTAGGCACCGTAACGCGCTCCTTGGACAAGGACTACCTTCCGTTCGTCTCCAAGTCCCCGTTCGCCCTCGAATGGCCGGGATCCACGGACCACAGCAAGCTTCTGGGGAGCACAGCCTCCTTCAGCCAGGGACTGTACAACCCGGCTACGTGGAGCACGGCATTTGCTGCGGCGCCCCAGTACAAGGAAGGCGACGAGGCCTCCAACGGAGCATCTGAGAAGAGCGCGACGCCGGGGGACTGGGTCACTGTCAACCGCTTGCCCGAGAAGTCGTCCTTTGGCGCGGCTGTGGACCAGACCCAACGCAAGCCGGTTGACGAGCGTTCCTACCGGGAAGACCTGGAAACGGGCAAGAAGCCGGCCGCGCCGCTGCCCATGGTGTACGGCACCTTCGACCCGGCCGATGTCCAGTCCGCAGCCGGGGACGTCAACAAGTTGCCCCTTGGCGGCTACGATCCCACTCCCATGACGCTCAGCAAGGACGCTGAAGGTAAAGACGTCGAAGGCACGGAACTGAAGCCCTCCCTGAGTGCAACAGGCCTGGTCAGCCAGTCCGCCGGTGCCATCACCGATTACTACGGTCTCGCAGCAGCGCGTGGTTACGACACCAACGCCGACGTCATTGACGCCATCCGGGTCAAGGCATCCGCCACCGGCAACTGGAAGACGGCGCAGCCGGAGGTGGAGAAGCTTGCGACGCAAATCCGCGAGCTCGGCCTCGAAGCCACTGTCGTGGCCGGTTCCGCACGTGAAGACGCCAACATCTTCGTCCCCGGGTACAGCAAGGACGACGCCGGCAAGGAGTCGCCGCTGGGTACTGTCCAGCAGTCGTGGGTCCGCCAGGATGCGGCCGACGCAGTTTCCGGTTCCCTGACCGGTACCAACATCACTTTGCTCTTCCTGACGCTTCTTGGCGCGACGCTCCTGACAGGCGCGTCCACAGTGAGCTACATCCGGCAGCGCCGGAGCGAAGCCGGAATTCTCCGGGCGATGGGTTGGACGCAGAAACGCATCCGATCCTGGGTCCTTGAGGAGTTTGCCGTCGGTGCCGCAGCCCTTGCTGCAGCAGGCGTCATTCTCAGCCTGCTGAGCTGGAACCTCGCCACGGTCATCGTGTCAGTGACCATGCTGGTCATCTACGTCGGTGCAGCGCTGCTGGCCGCCCAGCAGTTGCGTCATCGCGTGGTGATTGATCAGGAACCGCAGCACGATGACCGCCTCGTGACAGTGGACTCACCGCTGACATTCGCCAACAGGCAACTGACCACCAACAGGTTCAACTCGATTTCGCTGGCAGTGGCAGTGGGCGTGTTCGGTGCTGCAGTGGGTGCGTTGATCGCCTTGCTGATCGACATCCCCCGGGCAGCAGGAGCCAGTGCCTTGAGTGGGCTGGCCGCTGCGAGCATTGCCCTGCCGAGCGTCATCCTGGCCATCTTCGGCGTGGTTGTCGGCTTGCTGCTGACGCTGGTCACCGGGCGTTTCGAACTCCACGCCAAGCGGGAATACCTCGGTACCCTGCGGGCCATGGGCTGGAACCCGGACATGCTTGGACAGGTCCGCTTCTTTGAAAACGCACTGGTAGGCACCGTGGCTCTACCCCTGGGTGTCCTGGGCGCCCTCGGGCTGGGACTGCTCCTGGCACCCTACGCGGCTCTCTGGGCCGGACTGGCCGGTCTGCTGGCCGTAATTTGCTGGATTCCGATTGCAACGAAAGTAGTCAAATGACTGACAACCTCAACCCCGAGCTGACGGCGACCCCGGAGTCCACGGACGAGTCGCTGCAAACCCGCGCCAACACCATTGTGAAGGCCGCGGACCACGCTACTCCCTTGGAACTGGGCCGGGTCACCATCCACTACGGTGGCGACAAGGGCGGTGCTGAGGAAGTCGACGTCGTCGATGACTTCAACCTCACGCTGCACGCCGGCGAGATGCACTGCATCGCCGGTCGAAGCGGTTCCGGAAAGACCAGCATCCTGACGGTGAGCGCCGGATTGACGCTTCCGACGTCGGGCAAGGTCTTTTGGGAAGGCCTGCCGCTGGACACCATGGGTGACGACGAGATCGCAGACCGTCGCCGTGCACTCATTGGCTACGTGGACCAGGGTGGCGCTTTGATCGACGGCATGAGTGCCCTGGAAAACGTCTTGCTTCCCGCCGTGCCGGATGGGGAAGTGGAACAGCGGACGGAGATGGCCAAGGACCTCCTGGACCTGGTGGGCCTCGGGCGACGCATGCGTCACCGTCCCGCCCAGCTCTCCGGCGGTGAGCGCCAGCGTGTGGCCATTGCCCGCGCCCTGATCCTTGGTACCCGCGTGCTGGTAGTGGATGAGCCCACTGCGAGCCTCGACCGGGCCGCAGCCAACCGCATCATCGGAATCCTGAAGGACACCACCAGTGATGGCATCGCTGTCCTGGTGGCCTCCCACGACCATGAGCTGGTACGGCTCAGCGATACGCTGACCGAACTTAACTAAAGCTATTTCATCCCAAAAAAAGGTAACTTCTTAGAGTGACGTCTCCAGAGAAATCCCCGTTCTACATCACCACCGCAATCAGCTACCCCAATGGCGTACCGCACATCGGCCACGCCTACGAGGTCATTGCGACTGATGCGATGGCGCGCTTCAAGCGCCTGGACGGTCATGAAGTGTTCTTCATGACCGGGACGGACGAGCACGGACTCAAGATGCAGCAGTCGGCCGAGAAGGAAGGCATCACTGCCAAGCAACTCGCGGACCGCAACTCGGCTGCGTTCAAGCAGATGAGCCAGGACCTGGGGATCTCCCACGACCGCTTTATCCGCACCACCGACCAGGACCACTACGCCGCCTCGCAGGCCATTTGGAAGAAGATGGAAGCCAACGGCGACATCTACCTGTCCAAGTACGAGGGCTGGTACTCCGTCCGTGACGAGGCGTACTACGTCGAGGACGACACCGTAGTGAAGGAAGACGGTCTCCGTTACTCCAAGGAGACGGACACCTTGGTGACCTGGACGGCTGAGGAAAGCTACTTCTTCCGGCTCTCCAACTACCAGGACAAGCTCCTTGCCCTGTACGAAGAACAGCCTGAGTTCGGTGCGCCGCAGTCCCGCTTCAACGAGGTCATCAGCTTCGTCAAGCGCGGGCTCGAGGACCTGTCCATCAGCCGCACCACTTTCGACTGGGGTGTTCCGGTTCCGGGCGATGAGAAGCACGTCATGTATGTGTGGGTTGACGCCCTGACCAACTACCTGACGGGCGTGGGTTACCCGGACGTTGAGTCTGAGTCCTTCAAGAAATTCTGGCCGGCCGACGTTCACGTCATTGGCAAGGATATTTCACGCTTCCACGCGATCTACTGGCCCGCGTTCCTCATGAGCGCCGGCCTTGAATTGCCCCAGCGCGTCATGATCCACGGCTTCCTCACCAACAACGGTGTGAAGATGTCCAAGTCCTTGGGCAACGTGGTGGCACCGCAGGATTTCGTTGCCCAGTATGGTTTGGACCAGTGCCGCTACTTCTTCCTCCGCGAAGTCCCCTTCGGCGCGGACGGCAACTACAACCATGAAGCCATCGTGGGCCGCATGAACTCGGACCTGGCCAACAACTTCGGCAATCTTGCCCAACGTTCGTTGTCCATGGTGGCGAAGAACTGCGAGGGAACAGTTCCAGTGCCCGGGGAGTTCACGGCAGAAGACAAGGCATTGCTGGCGCAGGCAGGGGAGTTGCTGACGACTGCCCGTGTCGCGTTCGACAAGCAGGAGTTCAGCCGTGCCCTTGAGGCCATCTGGACAGTGCTGGGTGACACGAATGCGTACTTCGCCGATCAGGCGCCATGGGTGCTTCGCAAGACCGACGTCGAGCGCATGAACACGGTCCTTTACGTCACGTTGGAAGTAGTCCGGATTGTGGCGATCCTCGCCCAGCCGGTCATGCCGTCGTCGTCGGCCAAGCTGCTTGGAGTCCTGGGCCAGTCCGAAGGCGAAGCCCGGCAGTTCGCCGCCATCGCGACTCCGATCGTGGCGGGAACGCAGTTGCCGGCCCCCGCACCGGTCTTCCCGAGGTACGAGGAACCCGTCGAAGCTTAAGGCTCAGGGCGCTCTCTCACTGCCTGCAGTCAAACGCGAAACGCTCTCTCACTTCCCGGCCGTATGACCGTTGGAAGTGAGAGAGCGTTTCTCTTTAAGCCGGATGAGGTGGGAGGGCGTGCGGGCCCTACGCGGTGGCCAACCCCTCAACCGGCGACAGACGTGCAGCGCGTCGGGCCGGGATCACGGATGCGAGGAGTCCGGCCACCACGGCCACCCCAAAGACCGCTGCCAGCTGCAGCCAGGGCACGGCGGGCACAACGGTCGCCACGCCGCCCAGGGTTGCCTGCGCCCCCAGCCATCCGTAGACGACGCCCATGCCGGCACCCATGATGGCGGCCACGCCTGCTACGAGCACTGCCTCGATGGCCAGCATTCCGCGCAGCTGGCCCTTGGTGAGTCCCAGCGCCCTGAGGAGCGAGTTCTCCCTGGTCCGTTCAAGGACCGAAAGCGATAACGTGTTGGCCACGCCGATCAACGCGATCACCACCGCGACACCAAGCAGCCCGGTGACCACCAGCAGGAGCACGTCAATGATGCTGTTGAACGTCACCCGCTCGATCGCGGCCCCGCTGACAGTACGCTCCTGAACGCCCAAGGCTGCTGCGACTTCCTTCTGAATAGCCTGCACTCGGTCCGTGGACACAGAATCGTCCAGTTTCACCCACACCATGGCAGGGGTTTCCGGCAACGGGGCGGCGGAGATGCTGGTGCTTTCGACGAAGGCCGGGACGTGGCGGGTCCGCAAAACCTTGGCGTCGAGTGAAACGCTGCCGGCCGCCGTCGTGATCGTGGCGGGTCCCTTCGGAGAATCTTCAGGAAGGTACACGGTGCCCGGGGCCGGCTTCAGGTTGTTGTCGCGGAGCACGGATGCCGCATCAGCGGCGGAGAGGCCGTAGATCGTCGTGCCTCCGTCAGGGGTGGTGGTGTCGCTCAGTGTTCCCACAGGCTGGAGCAGGACCGCGGCGCTGACGCCGTCGAGGGTCCTGATCCTTTCCAAAGCCTGGTTGGGCTCGCCCGGGCCGTCCACTGCTGTCTGCGTGGACAGGTCCACGGGATAGTTCTCTGCCAGGGTGTCGTTAAACGCCTGCCTCGAGGTCGCTGCGCCGGTCATCATCAGGGACACAAGCGTGACGCCGATCAGAAGCGCAGCCGCGGTAGCCGAGGTCCGAGCGGGGTTGCGGGTGGCGTTGACGGCGGCAAGCTTGCCCGGGACGCCAGCCGGAGCGGCCAGGCGACCGGCCACTGCAACGACTGTGGGGATGAACAGGCTGGAGCAGAGCAGGATCCCTACGAACGAGGCGGCACCACCCAGCAGTGCCACCCCCAGTGACACGTTCACGCTGCCGTACACCAGCAGCGCAGTTCCTCCGGCCAAGGCCACCAGGCCCAGAACCAGCCGGACCTTTCCGCGTTTGTTCCGGACGGAGGCGTCATCGCTGGGCCGCAAGGCGGCAAGGGGTGCGACGGCGGTGGCCGCCTTGGCGGGCACCAGCGCAGCGACTACGGTCAACAATGTTCCGGCAACAAGGCCGGCAACAATAGCCGAGGGCGGTACAGCCAACGTCGCGAAGGCCTGCTCGGGCTGGGACCTTGCCCATGCAATCAACCCGGTCATCAGGCCGGTCGCGGCAAGGACGCCCAGCACCGAGGAAAGGAAGCCGACCACCAGGGCCTCAAGCATGACTGATCCGCGGATCTGTGCCCGGCCGGCGCCGAGGCACCGCAGGAGTGCCAACTCCCTGGTCCGTTGGGCCACCAGCACGGAGAAAGTATTGGCCACCACCAACGTCGAGACAAGGATGGCTACGCCGGCGAACGCAAGCAGCACCACGGTCAGTTGGTCCTGTCCTGCGCTGAGCATGGCCACCGTGGACGTAACCTTCTCCTGTGCCGTTTCCAGCACGGGCTCAACGGCCCCCGCAGCTTCCATTCGATGGGTGATGTACTCCTTGGCGGCGGCGACATCCTCCCCGGACTTGAGCGAGAACTGCACCCCGGTGAACCCGGCCCCGGCATCCTGGACCGCGTTGAGGACCGATTCGGACGCTACCAACTGCGCCGCCGATGACGAGAAGGGGTCATTCGTGGCCTGGGTCAGGCCCGTGATGGTCACTGTGGCATTCTTGACAGGTCCGGGCCCGTGCAGCTCGAGTGTGCTCCCAACGGCGAGGCCCAGATGTTCAGCCGTCTTGACGTCAATAACAGCCTCCGAAGCCTTGACCGGCATGGATCCGGACGACAGGACCGCGCCTTCAAGCGACGCGGGGGCTGCATTTCGCAGCCGCCCGTATTGCTCGCCGCCGCCGGCCTCGAACGTGACATAAGTGGAACGTTCGGCGTAGCTATCATCCACTGCGGGGGAGGACACGGCTGCATCCACTGCGGCCTGGGTGAACGCTTCACCGTTCTTTGACGTAGCAACGAGGTCAGCGTTGCGATAGGCCTCTCCTATGCTGGCGCCCAGGGACGCATTCGTGCTTGCACCCACCATCAGCGTGGCGGAGAGGAACATCACGGACAGCATCACAGCCAGTCCGATGGCGACGAACCGCCGGAAATGCGTCGTCACTTGGGAAAGGGCAACACGCAACATGCCTCAGGCCCCCAGCTTGCCGAGGGCGGCCAGGACGGAATCTGCCGTGGGATCGTGAATCTCGCCCACCAGGCCGCCGTCGCTCATCAACACCACGCGGTCGGCGTAGCTGGCGGCCACGGGATCGTGGGTGACCATGATGATGGTTTGGCCCATTTCCTGGCTGCTTCGACGGAGCAGCGCAAGGACTTCGCCGCCGGCCTTGGAATCGAGGTTGCCGGTGGGCTCATCGCCAAACACGACGTCGGGACGCGTCAGCAGCGCGCGGGCTACGGCCACGCGCTGCTGCTGACCCCCGGAAAGCTCATGGGGTCGGTGCTTCAGGCGGTCCTTCAGGCCGAGGGTACTGACAACGGTATCCAGCCATCCGGCGTCGGCGGTGGTTCCCGCCAAGGCAAGCGGAAGCGTGATGTTCTGCTCGGCCGTCAAGGTGGGCACCAAGTTGAACGCCTGGAAGACGAAGCCGATCCGCTCCCGGCGAAGGGCGGTGAGCTGGCGATCGTTCAGCCCCGTCAAATCCGTGCCGCCCAGCACAATCCGTCCGGAATCCGCGGTATCAAGCCCGGCGAGGCAATGCATCAGGGTGGACTTTCCCGAACCGGAGGGCCCCATGATCGCGGTGAACTTCCCGGCATCGAAGCTCACCGACACTTCGTTCAGGGCCGTCACGCGGGTATCGGCCCGTCCGTAACTCTTGGACAGGGTGAAGGCCTCGACGGCGGGACGCGCCTGGTCGGCGTCCGATCCCGTGGGGTGGTCGGTTCCTGACGGGTGGGGGAGAGGCGTGAATGTTGTCATGGTTCCACGCTATGTTTTGGTGCGTCGCGCCGGGATCGGGCCTGGGGTCCATTATCTGGCAGGGGTGCTCATACCGTGGTCTGAGCTCTCAGATCCCCGGCGCCACAATCCCTGTCTCGTACGCAATCACCACTACCTGCACACGGTCCCGGGCGCCAAGCTTGGCCAGGATGTGGCCCACATGGGTCTTCACTGTTGCCTCGGACAGGAAAAGGCCCGCCGCAATCTCGGGATTCGACTGTCCCTGCGCGATCAGTTGGAACACTTCACGCTCGCGGGTCGTTAGCCGCTCTACGGCAGCGGCGTGCTCGCTCTGTTCAGGGGTCTGCGTCCGCAGCAGCGGCGCCACATGGTCAAGCAAACGCCGGGTGGTGGAGGGAGCGATCACGGCGTCCCCACGGTAAACGGTCCGGATTGCTTCAAGGAGTTCTTCGGGTGGCGCATCCTTCAGGAGGAACCCGCTGGCGCCGGCCTGGATAGCAGCCAGGGCGTACTCATCGAGATCGAACGTGGTCAGGACGACGATTTTGATTTCCGCGCGTTGGGATCCAGAAGGTTGCGCCGCTGCCTGCTCCAGGATGCGGCGGGTTGCCTCGATGCCATCCATCCCGGGCATACGAACATCCATCAGGACCACATCGGCAGCGGTGGCGGCAAGGGCCTGGACAGCCTCGATCCCGTTTCCCGCCTCGGCGACCACTTCAAGGTCGGGCTGTGAATTGATCAGCATGCCAAAGCCCGAACGGACCAAATGCTGGTCGTCAACGAGTGCGACCCTGATGGGCGCAGGAACTTCTGGCATGGCTTAGGCCTCCGAGTAGGGGATAAAAGCGGACACACGGAAACCGCCGCCCTGTTCCGGACCTGCGGTCAAGGAACCATCGTAGAGGGAGACCCGCTCTCCCATTCCCAGCAAGCCGTTGCCGCCACCGGCTGCTGGCGGATCCGCCGCGGCGCCGCGGCCGTCGTCGACGATATCCAGTTGAAGTCCACGTGCCTGCCATGTCAGGGTGACGCCCGCCGTCGCCCTCGGTCCAGCATGCTTCATGACGTTGGTGAGGGCTTCCTGGATGATCCGGTAGGCAGTGAGTTCCGCGCCAGCGGGGAGGGCCCGGCGGGGGACCCCACTCTGTTCGAAAGCCACCTGCAAGGTAGCGGCACGGAAGCCGAGGAGCAGTTCGTCCAGGTCGGACAGCCGGGGTTGCGGGCGCGTGGGGGAGTCGTCATCGGAGCGGAGGACTCCCAGGAGCCGTCGCATCTCACCCAGCGAGTCCCTGCCTGTCGCGGCAATGGTTGCCAGCGCTTCGGTAGCGAGCTCGGGCTTCGCGGCGGCTGCATAACGGGCGCCGTCCGCCTGGGTGATGATCACTGAGAGTGAGTGGGCCACGATGTCGTGCATTTCCCGGGCGATATGGGAGCGTTCGTCGGCGGCGGCCAGTTTCCGCTCCTGGACCTGTTCCACTTCCATCCGCCGTGTCCGGTCCTCGAGGGCCTGAAGTTGGAGCCGGCGTACCCGGGTCAGATCGCCCAGGGTCCAGCTCACCAGGACCAGCATCCAAATCAGGACCGTGTAGAGCGCTCCGATGGTGAGCCCCATGATCCCCGACTCGGCAGTACTGGAGTATTCGCGAGTAGTCAGCATGATGCCACCCAGCATGCCGGCCACCAGCACCGTGCGGCTCGCCCAGGCCGGCCCGTAGGCTGCGGTTGCATAGATGACAAGCGGGACTGCGATCTGGCCCGCCACCGGTTCGGCGCCTACTGCCCACTGAATAAGGCATACAAGAATGACGACGCCGGCCGCCACAGCCGGGCGCGTCCGCCGCCAGGCCAGCGGAAGCAGGAGGCTGCACGAAAGGACAAAGAGCCCGGGCCGGGAGGCGAGCAGGTAGACCGGACCGAAAAGGAGTATCAGCAGCGAGGTGGCCGTCATATCCACTGTGAAGCGGTTGATGCGGAACCATTCGTAAACTGCGTGCCTTCTATCCACGCTTAGACTCTATGCGCTTGTTCCCTGCCCGGACATCATGCCGTGGTCTGACTTCGCGCTGTTGCGTGTTCGCAGAATGAGACGATTTTGACCAGCATGTGGATTGCTTGGCTAGATAGAGCTATGAGTGCAACGTCCATCAATCTCGCTGTCATCCCTGGCGACGGCATTGGCCCAGAGGTCATCGCCGAAGCCGTCAAGGTCCTCGAAAAGGCTGTCGCCGTGGAGGGCGTCGCCCTTGAGCTGACCAACTACAAGCTCGGTGCCCAGCACTGGCTGGAGACTGGCGAGACCCTTCCGGACGAGGTCCTGGCGGACCTGCGCACGCGCGACGCCATTCTTTTCGGCGCAGTGGGTGCGGCCCCCGGCGATACGCGAATCCCCTCCGGCATCATCGAACGCGAGATGCTGCTCAAGCTCCGCTTCAGCCTGGACCACTACGTGAACCTGCGCCCGTCCCGTCTGTACGGAACGGTCGGCAGCCCTTTGGCGAACCCCGGCACCATCGACTTCATCGTGGTCCGCGAAGGTACCGAGGGTCCTTATGTCGGCAACGGCGGCACGCTGCGTGGCGGCACCCCGCACGAGGTTGCAACCGAGGTTTCGCTCAATACCGCCCATGGCGTTGAGCGCGTGGTGCGCGATGCGTTCCGCCGCGCCAGCGAGCGTCCGCGCAAGCACGTCACACTCGTCCATAAGCACAATGTCCTGGTTTACGCCGGGCACCTGTGGAAGCGGACCGTCGAAGCCGTGGCCCAGGAATTCCCCGAGGTCACCCACGATTACCTGCACATCGATGCTGCCACCATTTTCATGGTGACCGACCCCTCCCGCTTTGATGTCATCGTCACCGACAACCTGTTCGGCGACATCCTTACCGACCTCGCTGCTGCCATTACCGGTGGCATCGGCCTGGCGGCATCGGGCAATATGAACATGGACCGCACAGCGCCGTCCATGTTTGAACCCGTCCACGGCTCCGCTCCGGACATCGCCGGTCAGCAGAAAGCCGATCCCACCGCGGCCATCCTCTCCGCAGTGCTTCTCCTGGACCACCTTGGCTACACCACGGCGGCCCGCAAGATCGAGGCGGCAGTGATCGCCGACGTCGAGAGCCGCACCGGCGAGCCACGCAGCACAGCTGCCATTGGCGACGCTATCGCGGCCGCACTTTAGGCCCAATTCTCAGGCGTAAGCTTGTCTTGAATTATTTACCTGCTTCCCTGGTCCATCGCTGAACCACACCCTTTGGGACCCGGTTCACCCTGCCAGGTAGCTGACTGTGGAGGAAACATGACTCAGACTGCCCATGGCGTCGAATTCAGCCAGCAGCTTTCGGAAACACCGAAATCTGCTGAGGAGCGTGCAGCCGTCCTGGCGAACCCAGGCTTCGGCGACTACTTCACCGACCACACCGCCGTCGTCGACTACAAAGTTGACGCCGATGGCAATGGCGGTTGGCAGAATGCCCGGATCGAGCCTTACGGACCCATTTCCCTGGACCCCTCGGCTGCTGTCCTGCATTACGGCCAGGAAATCTTCGAGGGCCTCAAGGCCTACCGCCACGCTGACGGCTCCGTCTGGACGTTCCGCCCCGAAGCCAACGCTGCGCGCCTGAACAAGTCGGCCCGCCGCCTTGCCCTTCCGGAACTTCCGGAGGAGTACTTCCTCGGCGCCATCCGCGAACTCGTGCAGGCTGACAAGGGATGGGTTCCTTCCGGCGACGGCGAAGCCCTTTACCTGCGTCCGTTCATGATCGCTACCGAGGCGTTCCTGGGTGTGCGTGCCGCCCGCGAAGTATCCTTCCGCGTCATCGCTTCTCCCGCCGGCAACTACTTCGGCGGCGAACTCAAGCCGGTCTCCATCTGGATCTCCCGTGAATACGCACGCGCAGGCCGCGGCGGTACGGGCGCAGCGAAGTGCGGTGGCAACTACGCAGCCTCTTTGATCGCACAGCAGGAAGCCGAAGCGAACGGTTGCAAGCAGGTCTTGTTCCTGGACCACTTCAACGACGACGCCGTGGAAGAACTCGGCGGCATGAACGTCTTCTTCGTCATGAAGGACGGCTCGCTTGTCACTCCCGCGCTCAGCGGCACCATCCTGGAAGGCGTTACCCGGATGTCCGTCATCCAGGTGGCCAAGGACATGGGCCGCGAAGTCACCGAGCGCAAGATCACCCTTGATGAGTGGCGTGATGGCGTTGCCTCCGGCGAGATCACCGAGGTCTTCGCTTGCGGCACCGCGGCTGTGATCACGCCGATCGGTGTCCTCAAGGACGCAACGGAATTCATCGGCTCCGAGGACGCCAAGGCGGGCGAGACCACCATGGCTATCCGCGAGCAGCTCCTGGGCATCCAGACCGGAACCGTCGAGGACCGACACGGCTGGCTGACGCGCCTGGTCTAAGTCTCAGTATTTCCTGCCACAACCGAAACGCACGACGGCGGTCCTTTCCCTTGGTGACAAGCGGAAGGGCCGCCGTTCTGCGTCTGGATGCGCTCTCACCTCTCGCGTCTTTCTTGTGACCGCTCTCTCACCTCCTGTCGGAGGCGCTCTAATCGGCGACGGCGGCACTACGGCCGGGTGACGGCGTCGGGCCTTTTGAGGGTGGTTGGTGAGAGGGGGATGGCTGGATGGGGGTGATTGGTGAGAGAGCATCGCATCGGTGCCAAGATGGGACAGTGACTTCTGAATCAATAGCGACCTCCAACGACTCTTCCCTGCAGCGCAGCAGTGACCTCACCCGCTTCCGTTTGGCCCCGAACCCAGGACCGATGAGCCTGGACGGCACCAATTCCTACGTCATCGGAGCCCCGGGATCGGGCCACGTAGCTGTAGTTGACCCGGGTCCGGAAGACGAACAGCACCTGGCGGAGTTGGCGGCGGCCGGCGCAGTGGACGTCGTGCTCATCACGCACCGGCACGCAGACCACACGGAAGCCTCCGCGCGCTTCCACGAACTAACGGGAGCCCCGGTCCGGGCTGTATCCCCGGAACACTGCCATGGCGGCGAGCCCCTCCACGATGGCGAAGTCCTGAACGCAGGCGGCATCGAAATCCGCGTCGTGGCAACCCCGGGCCACACTTCCGACTCAGTGTGCTTCCATCTCCCCGCCGACGGTCCCCATGGCTCAGTACTGACGGGGGACACCATCCTGGGCCGCGGCACCACGGTGCTGGACTACCCGGATGGCAGGCTGGGCGACTACCTTGCCAGCTTGGACCGCTTGGAAGCGCTCGGCCCCGCAACGCTCCTCCCAGCCCATGGACCCGTGCTTCCAGCCCTGGACGCGAAATGCCGTGAATACCGCGAACACCGGGAACAACGGCTTGATCAAGTCAGGGCGGCGCTGAACCAGTTGGGCGCGGACGCCTCGATCCCTGCGGTCACCGATGCCGTGTATCCCGACGTCGACCCCTCCGTCAGGTGGGCCGCTGAGACTTCGGTTGCGGCCCAAGTGGATTACCTCCGGAGCTAAGCCCGGACGGTAGGCTTGAGCCCATGCGTATCGCCCGGTTTGTAGTTGATTCTGATCCCCTTTACGGCGTTGTCGAAGGTGAGCCCGGCAGTGAGGAAATCACTGTCATCAATGGTGACCCGTTCTTCAACGGCGTCGAACGTACCCATGTGAAGCACAAGCTCGAGGACGTGCGGCTCCTGGCGCCCATCATTCCCCGCAGCAAGGTGATTGGTGTCGGCCGGAACTTCGCCGAGCACGCAGCGGAACTGGGAAATGAAGTTCCCCAGCAGCCGTTGTTGTTCCTGAAGCCCAATACTTCGGTGATCGGGCCGAACGACCCCATCATCCTTCCCGAGTTCTCGGAGGAAGTCTCCTTCGAAGCCGAGCTGTGCGTGGTCATTGGCCGCATCTGCAAGGACGTCCCCGAAGAGCGGGCGGACGACGTCATCTTCGGCTATACCTGTGGCAATGACCTCACTGCCCGCGATGTGCAGAAAACGGACCTTCAATGGGCCCGTGCCAAGGGCTTCGACACCTCTGCGCCGCTGGGTCCGTGGATCGAAACTGAACTCGACCACGAGGACCTCTCCATCCAAGGCCGCCTCAACGGTGAACTCCGCCAGGACGGCAGCACCAACCAGATGATCCGAGGCGTACGCGAACTCGTCTCGATCGTTTCGCATGCCTTCACCCTCCTTCCGGGTGACGTCATCATGACCGGCACCCCGGCCGGTGTTGGCCTGGTCAGCGAGGGCGACCGCTTCGAAGTGGAGATTGAGGGCATCGGCCGCCTCTCCAACCCGGTGGTTCGCCGCTAGGCTCCCGGCTAAACCTCAACATGCCAAACGCCGACGGCGGCACGCGCCTTTCACACGAAAGGTAAGTGCCGCCGTCGAGCACTTTCGACCGGGAAACCCAAGCTGTGCCAAGCGGTAAAGTTGGAACCACTATGACTACTGCTTCTGCGTCGAACGCTGCCCCCAGCGCCATCCCTGCCGTTAACGCCGAGACTCCGGTCCGCGTCCGTTTTTGCCCGTCACCGACGGGAACACCGCACGTTGGCCTGATCCGCACCGCCCTGTTCAACTGGGCCTATGCGCGCCACACCGGTGGAAAGTTGATCTTCCGTATCGAGGACACGGACTCTGCCCGTGACAGCGAGGAGAGCTACCACCAGCTTCTGGATGCGCTCAAGTGGCTCGGCATCAACTGGGATGAGGGCGTGGAGGTTGGCGGACCGCACGAGCCTTACCGCCAGTCACAGCGGGGCGACATCTACCAGGACGTCATCGCCAAGCTCAAGGCCGGAGGACACGTTTACGAGTCCTACTCCACGCCTGATGAGATCGAAGCCCGCCACAAGGCTGCCGGCCGCGACCCGAAGCTGGGCTACGACGGCTTCGACCGCCACCTGACGGAGGAGCAGCTGGCACAGTTCAAGGCCGAAGGCCGCGATGCCGTCCTGCGTCTGCGCATGCCGGACGAGGACCTCACGTTCAACGACCTCGTCCGCGGCGAGATCACCTTCAAAGCCGGCTCCGTCCCCGACTTTGCCGTGGTCCGCGCAAACGGTGCCCCGCTCTACACCCTGGTGAACCCGGTGGATGACGCGTTGATGGGTATCACCCACGTCCTGCGCGGCGAGGACCTGCTGAGCTCCACCCCGCGCCAGATCGCACTGTACCGTGCGCTCTACGCCATCGGTGTGGCCGAGTACATGCCGGAGTTCGGCCACCTGCCGTATGTCATGGGCCAGGGCAACAAGAAGCTTTCCAAGCGTGACCCGGAGTCCAGCCTGTTCCTGCACCGCGAACGTGGGTTCATTCCCGAGGGCCTGCTCAATTACCTCTCGCTGCTGGGCTGGTCCCTGAGCGCGGATGAGGACATCTTCACGGTGGAGCAGCTCGTGGCGAACTTCGACATCCACGATGTCCTGGGCAACCCTGCCCGCTTCGACATCAAGAAGGCCGAAGCCATCAATGGAACACACGTCCGGATGCTCGCGCCGGAAGACTTCAAAGAGCGGTTGGTCCCGTACCTTCGTACAGCAGGTTTCGTAGGTGAGATCCTCACTCCGCGGCAGGAAGAGATCCTCGCAGAGGCAGCCCCGCTGGTCCAGGAACGCATCACCCTTCTGGGCGAGGCTCCCGAGATGCTGGCCTTCCTGTTCAAGGCCGACGACGCGATCGACGTTGCCGATGACGCGCGCAAGGGCCTGCCGGCCAACCTTGAGGAAGTCCTTGATGCTGCCCTGGCGGCCCTGGAGCCCATCGAAGAATGGACGGCCGAGAACATCCAGAGCGCCCTGAAGCAGGCGCTGGTCGAGGACCTGGGCATCAAGCCGCGTGCAGCGTTCGGGCCTGTCCGCACCGCCATCTCAGGCCGCCGCATTTCCCCGCCGTTGTTTGAGTCCATGGTGATCCTGGGTAAGGACTCGTCCCTGGGCCGCGTTCGCGCGTTCCGCGGCTAAGAGCAGCCCACGTCATGGCTATTGCAAGCTCATTCGGCACCATCCGCGGTGTCCTCTTCGACATCGACGACACCTTGGTGGACCTTGAGTACGCCATGACGACAGCGTTGCGTGATGTCAGTGAACATCTCCTGCCCGGCCTCGACCAGGCCGGGTGGGTGAAGTTCGGGCGCATTTTCACCCACGAAACCACGCACTTCTACGACCGTTACCTGGCCGGCGAGCTGACCTTCAACGAGCAGCGACTGCTTCGCGGCCGGGCTGCCCTTGGCCATTTTGGCGTGGAGCTTGGCGATGGTGACGAATCGCAGGCGTGGGTGAGCGAGTACCACCAACGCCAGACGGCGTACGTGAGGGCTTTCGACGACGTCGAACAGGTCCTGGACGCACTCGATGCCGCCGGCATTCCCTATGGAGCCGTCAGCAACAACGTTCATGACTACCAGCGCGCCAAGCTGGACCGTGCGGGCCTTTCCAGGATCAAGGTCCTCGTGGGCACAGACACTGTGGGCGCGGCCAAGCCGGAGCCTGCCATCTACCTTGAGGGTGTCCGCCTGCTGGGTACCGCCGCGGAGGAGACCCTCTACGTCGGTGACAACAGGCTGCTCGACGCCGATGGTGCGACGGCGGCCGGACTCATTGGCGTCTGGCTCAACAGGACCGGGGAAGTGGTGGAAGAGTTCACAGGACGCCAGGTGGACTCACTGTCGCGGCTGCTCGCTAAAGCCCCTACTGCGGCGTGAGATTCATGTGATGCAGGTAACGGCTTCTCGATTTGTGCAGGTGGCAAGACTCCGGTAGAGTCATTACTCGTGCTGAGGGGCACGGAGGGAAAAGCTGAGGGAAACCGAAGCGCGGAACTCCGGTCCGAAAGTCACTTTGGGATATGGTGTAATTGGCAACACTACGGTTTCTGGTACCGTCATTCTAGGTTCGAGTCCTGGTATCCCAGCTCTGAAAATCCGCGTCAACACGCTGGAAATTCGGAACCTCCAAGTAGCAGAAGCGATTTGGAGCGAGGCTGAAAGTATGAAATACTCATTCAGCTTGATCGCCGGAAACGGTGATAAAAAGTGCAAGGCCCCATCGTATAGCGGCCTAGTACGCCGCCCTCTCACGGCGGTAACGCGGGTTCGAATCCCGCTGGGGTCACCACCGAATCCCCCGGAACTCACGTTCCGGGGGATTTCTTTTGCCCGTTTTCCACCTGCCGTGCCAGCCTCGCGCTTGCAAGGTGGATCCGGCTGGCATGATGATGCTGTGACCGCAAACCAAGACCCGGCATCGAGCCGGCACCAATCCGTAGCCCAAGGTGCGGCGGCCGCCGTCGAAACTTTGGAGTCGGCCCGTGCTGAACTGGCGGCCACCACCCTTCCGCTCGCCGTGCCGGAAGCCGAGGAAGCCCGCCAATGGATTCGCGAGTCCCTTGCGCAGCTCGACGACTACGTGATTCCCCGCTACAGAAGCCTGGAGGCTCCGCTGTTGGCCGTCGTCGGAGGTTCAACGGGTGCGGGCAAATCCACGTTGGTCAACGCGCTGGTGGGTTACCCGGTGACCCGGGCGGGCGCCATCAGGCCAACCACGCGCCAGCCCATCTTGCTCCACCATCCCGGGGATGCGGGGTGGTTTGAAGGCCACAGGATTCTTCCGAGCCTGGACCGCATCAAGGGCACTGTCTCAACGAGTCCTTTGCCGGCAAACCAGGCAGGTGCCGCCCCCGATGCGCAGGCCATCACGTCGTTGGTGCTGGTCGCCCATGCTGCGGTGCCCCAGGGAATCGCCCTCCTGGACGCGCCTGACGTCGACTCGATTTCCGATGACAACCGCAGGCTGGCTGGACAGCTGCTTGCTGCCGCTGACCTCTGGGTGTTCGTCACCACAGCGAACCGCTACGCCGACGCCGTACCCTGGCGCCTGCTCCTGGACGCGGCTTCGCGGGATATCACCGTAGCCGTGGTTCTGGACCGGGTGCCAGCTACCGCTGAAGACGAAGTCAAGGCCGACCTTCAGGCAATGCTTGACCGGCAGGGGCTCGGGGCAGCGAAGCTCTTCGTCGTTCCGGAAAGCGACCTGGACGGGCTCGGGATGCTCCCCGCGGAATCGGTGGCGCCACTGGGGCAGTGGTTGGCCGCCCTCGCCGCCAATGCGGCGGGAAGGGCGGACGTGGCCCGCAGGACACTCAACGGTGCCGTCAAGGTAGTCAGCGTCCGTTTGGAAGGAATTGCCAACGCTGCCGCGGAACAGGATGCCGCTGCGCATGAACTCCAGACAGTGTGCATCGCGGAGTATGAGCAGGCACTTTTGCGCATTCTTGATGCGACCAAGGATGGAGCATTGCTGCGCGGGGAAGTGCTGGCCAGGTGGCAGGATTTCGTAGGCACCGGCGAGTTCTTTAGGGCTGTCGAGCAGAACATTGGCCGCTTCCGGGACCGTGTGGGGGCTTTCTTCCGCGGCGAACCAGCCCCGGCAGTGAAGGTTGAGACCGCCATCGAAACCGGGCTTCAGGCCGTCATCCTGGATGAAGCTGCCAACGCAGCAGAGAACGTGGACAGGCGATGGCGTTCGGACCCCGCAGGCCGACAACTCCTCGGCGCCCATGACCTGTCCGGAACCAGCGACGACTTTGATGCAAAGGCTGCTGCTGCGATCCGGTCCTGGCAGGTGGGTCTGATGGAGATGATCCGTACACAGGGCCAAGGAAAGCGAACCCAAGCCCGGTGGTTGTCCTTCGGCGTCAACGGGCTTGGCGCAGCGCTGATGGTGGTGGTGTTCTCCATGACGGCCGGCCTGAGTGGTTTGGAGATCGGCATCGCAGGTGGAACGGCTGTGGTTGGCCAGAAGCTGTTGGAGGCAGTGTTCGGCGAGGACGCGGTGCGTCGCCTTGCCCAACAGGCACGGGATGACCTGCACACGCAGTGCCAAAGGCTTCTGGACGATGAGAAACAGCGGTTCCTGAACAGGCTTGAGGCCGCCCATCCAAGCTCCGGTAATGACCTGGCCCGGCACGCCAAGGCACTCGGCCGCCTGGCGGGAGCCGCATGAGCCGCCACAGCCAGGTCCGTGAATCTTCCCAGTTGCAGCGCCGCCTCGAATCGCTGAACACAGCCCGCGAACTCGCCGAAGGCGTGCTCCCGGACGCGGACCTGCAGTCTGTCTATGACGTCCTGGATCGGGCAACGGCGCGGCGGTCATTGTCCGCCGGACACACTGTGGTGGGCTTTTTCGGTGCAACCGGCAGCGGAAAATCGTCCTTGTTCAACGCCGTGTCTGGAAGCGGGCTCGCCACCGCGACGGCCCGACGACCCACGACATCCGCGCCGTTGGCAGGAATCTGGGGTGAAGACGGCAGCGGGCCGCTGCTCGATTGGTTGGACGTCAAGGAACGCCACACACTGCCGCCGGTTCCGGGGTTGGCTGATGAGGGCACTGGCCTGGTGCTCCTGGACCTGCCCGACTTCGACTCCACCCGGGTGGAAAACCGTGAGATCACCGAACGCATGGTTGGCATGGTGGATGTCCTGGTTTGGGTCCTGGATCCGCAAAAGTACGCCGACGCCGCCGTGCACAATGACTTCCTTCGGCCCATGGCCTCCCACGGCGCCGTTACCTTGGTTGTCCTGAACCAGGTGGACAAGCTCAGCGCCGCCGACGCCTCCGCCGTCATGGAGTCACTGGAGGGAATCCTTCAGCGTGATGGACTGGGAAAGGTCCGCGTTCTGGGCGCGTCGGCCGTAACTGGCGACGGCGTCCCGGCCGTCCGCGGGGCCATCAGGAACGTCGTAGTACAGCGGGAGGCAACAACCCAGCGCCTTGCAGCCGATGTAGCCAAGGCCGCCGCGGAACTCGCTCGTGCCTCCGGCGAAGGTGAAGCCCGGGGCATCAACGGACGGGCAAAATCCCGGCTCGCATCTGAACTGGCGACGGCGGCCAACGTACCTGTCGTGGTGGACGCCGTGCAGCGGTCGTTCCGGAGGGAATCGGCCCGCAGGACGGGTTGGCCTGTGACCCGGTGGCTGTTGCGCTTTCGACCGGACCCGCTTCGGCGACTGAACCTGGGCAAGCCGGATACCAGGCCTGAGCTCAGCCGGACCTCATTACCGCCTGCCGGCGCACCGGAGCGCGCGCGGACGGATGCGGCTGTCCGGGATTTTGTGGACGAGGCATCCACCGGAGCGCCGGGACCCTGGCGGGCAGCCATTCGGAGTGTGGCACGTGATGGCAGGGAACAACTGTCTGATGCTTTGGATCAGGCCATTGCCGGAACGGACCTGAAAGCGATGAAGCGTCCCTTGTGGTGGGTGCTGTTCAATACCCTCCAATGGCTGGCACTACTCCTCGCCGTTGGCGGGCTGGGCTGGCTCGGCGTCCTGGCTGCCCTTGGGTACTTCCAGATGCCTGTGCCGGAGGTGCCACGGACGGAGGGCTGGCCCTGGCCGACATTGATGGTGGCCGGGGGAGTACTGCTGGGCATTGTGCTGGCCATTGCTGGCCGCATCGTAGGCGGTTGGGCTGCGAGGGCGCGGGCATCAGGGGCAGCGAAACGTTTGAAGTCCGCAGTGGCACGTGTTGCCGAGCAGCGCATTGTGGAGCCTGTCGACGTGGAGATCACGCGCTTGAAGGCCTTCAATGCGGCGTTGAAAGCGGCACGTTCGGCCTAGAGTGCTGCTGCGGCGTCCCGGACTTTGATGAGCGTGCGAAGGTTCCTGGTAGTGGTGCTGGCTTTGTAGCGTGCCTTGGCGGAGAGCTTGCTGAACGGGCTGTCCAAGGTTCCGCCTGCCGGTGCCAGCCAGGCGGAGGCTTCGGGGCCCAGGCGCACTTGTTCCACCCCGCCAAGGGCCGCGCCGGCCTCGAAAAGGTCATCAAGCATCGTGGTATCGGAAGCAAGTGTGACGTAGCTATGCGTGGATTTGTCGTCGGCAGGGTAGGGGCAGGCGTGGACCAGTTCGGCAACCCTGGCGGCCGTGAGCACCACCACCCATGCGTCGTAGCCGAACGTCTTCCGGAGGCACTCTTCGAACCGGGCCTTGACGTCCTCGGCGCTGAGAGCACTCTGCAGCACAACGTTTCCGCTGGCCAGCAGGGTTTTGACCTTGGCAAACGGATAGTCATTAAGCGCTGTCCTGAGGTCAGCCATCTTGATGTTGATGCCGCCCACATTAATGCCGCGAAGGAACACCGCGTAGCTGTTCATGGTGAACCTAGTCGTTGTTCTTTCGGAGGGCCTCGGTCAGCACCCGGGCGGCGTTACAGACCACTTCGGCATGCAGTCGGCCCGGCTGGCGGGTGAGGCGCTCGATCGGACCTGAAATGGACACAGCCGCGATGACCCTGCCGGACGGGCCTCGAACGGGAGCGGAAACCGAGGCGACCCCAGGCTCGCGTTCGCCGAGGCTCTGACCCCAGCCCCGGCGTCGTACTCCTGCCAGGACGGTGGGCGTAAAGCGGGCGTTCTGCAGCCCCTCCAGGAGGCGGTCGTGATCTTCCCAGGCCAGCAGTACCTGGGCGGCGGAGCCGGCCTTCATGGAGAGCTGGGTGCCTACCGGAATGGTGTCGCGCAGGCCGATGGGGCGTTCTGCCGAGGCCACGCAAACACGCCAGTCGCCCTGCCGGCGGAAGATCTGGGCGCTTTCACCGGTTGCGTCACGCAGCTGGATGAGGACCGGGCCTGCCGAGGCGATGAGGCGGTCTTCACCGGCGGCGGATGCGAGCTCCACCAGACGGCTGCCGAGGACAAAACGTCCCTGGATGTCGCGGCTCACCAGCCGGTGATGAACCAGTGCCAGCGCGAGCCGGTGAACCGTGGGACGGGCAAGGCCCGTGGCCGCTACAAGTTGCGCGAGTGTCGTGGGCCCGGCCTCGAGTGCATCGAGTACCTGGGCCGCTTTATCAATGACACCGACTCCACTAGAATTGTCCATGTAATGATATTGCCGTCTCATTATCTGAGATGCAAGTTGTTTCACTGGCCTATTTCACGAGCCTGCTGCTTCAGTAGATGAAGAACAGTTCAAGTGGATGGCCTCCATCCAACCGCAGTGAAGGGAGCAAGGCCGTGGGAAAGACACTGGCCGAGAAAGTCTGGGATGCGCACGTCGTGCGCAAAGGCGAGGGCGAAGGAGCCAATGCCCAGCCCGACCTTCTCTTCATCGACCTGCACCTCGTCCATGAAGTGACGTCCCCGCAGGCATTTGAAGGCCTCCGGCTGGCAGGCCGGCCCTTACGCCGCGTTGACCTCACCATTGCCACTGAGGACCACAACACTCCCACGCTGGATATTGATAAGCCCATTGCCGATCTGACCAGCCGCACCCAGATTGAAACCCTGCGCGCCAACTGCAAGGAATTCGGCGTCCGCCTCCACTCCCTGGGTGACAAGGAACAGGGCATTGTGCACGTCGTGGGCCCGCAGCTGGGACTGACCCAGCCGGGCATGACGGTGGTATGTGGCGATTCCCACACCTCTACCCACGGCGCCTTTGGTGCGCTGGCCATGGGTATTGGCACCTCCGAGGTGGAGCACGTCATGGCCACGCAGACACTGTCCTTGAAGCCGTTCAAGACCATGGCCATCAACGTTGAAGGCACCCTGCGTCCCGGGGTCACGGCCAAGGACATCATCCTTGCCGTCATCGCCAAGATCGGCACCGGTGGTGGCCAGGGGTACGTGCTCGAATACCGTGGCTCCGCCATTCGGGCGCTGTCCATGGATGCCCGCATGACCATCTGCAACATGTCCATCGAAGCCGGTGCCCGCGCCGGTATGGTGGCTCCGGACCAGACCACGTACGACTACATGCAGGGCCGCCCGCATGCGCCCGAAGGCGCTGATTGGGATGCAGCCGTCGAGTATTGGAACACGCTCCACACCGACGCCGACGCCACCTTTGATGTTGAGGTGGACCTGGACGCGGACACACTGGAGCCATTCGTGACCTGGGGTACCAACCCCGGCCAGGGCGTCTCCCTTTCAGCGAAGGTTCCCTCCCCGGAAGATTTCGGTGACGAGAACGCCAAGGCCGCCGCCGAGCGCGCACTCCAGTACATGGGCCTGGAAGCCGGCACTCCCATGAAGGACATCCGTGTGGACACGGTCTTCCTGGGGTCCTGCACCAACTCCCGGATTGAGGACCTCCGCGTTGCCGCGGACATCATCCGCGGCCGTGAAAAGGACCCCAACATCCGCATGCTGGTTGTTCCCGGCTCAGCCCGTGTCCGCCTGGAAGCCGAAGCTGAAGGCCTGGACAAGGTCTTCAAGGAATTCGGTGCTGAATGGCGCTTTGCCGGCTGCTCCATGTGCCTGGGCATGAACCCTGACCAGCTTGAGCCGGGTGAACGGTGCGCTTCAACGTCCAACCGCAACTTTGAGGGTCGCCAGGGCAAGGGTGGCCGAACCCATCTGGTCTCTCCTGTAGTGGCCGCAGCCACGGCCGTCCGTGGCACGCTGAGCTCGCCGTCGGACCTTGAGTCCGCTGCTGCAGGCACCCTGACCGGAATCGCAGTCTAGGAGGATCATCATGGAAGCATTCACTACCCACACCGGCATCGGAGTTCCGCTGCGCCAGAGCAACGTGGACACCGACCAGATCATCCCCGCCGTCTACCTCAAGCGCATCACGCGCACAGGCTTCGAAGACGCCCTGTTTGCCGCGTGGCGCAAGGACGAGTCCTTCATCCTCAACCAAGCTCCGTTCAACGCCGGCTCCGTGCTGGTGGCCGGACCCGATTTCGGCACGGGATCGTCCCGCGAGCACGCGGTCTGGGCCCTGAAGGACTATGGCTTCAAAGCCGTCCTGTCCTCCCGTTTCGCCGATATTTTCCGGGGTAACTCCGGAAAGCAGGGGCTCCTCGCAGCCCAGGTGGCACAGGACGACATCGAACTGATCTGGAAGGTCCTGGAAAATCATCCGGGCACAGAGGTCAAGGTTGACTTGGTCAGCAAGACCGTGGAGTGCGGCAACATTGTGGCGCCGTTCGACATCGATGACTACACCCGTTGGCGCCTCCTGGAAGGCCTCGACGACATCGGCCTGACGCTGCAGCACGAAGAGGACATCACCGCCTACGAGGCCACGCGTCCTTCCTTCAAGCCGAAGACGCTTCCCGCGAAAGTTGACGCCGGATAGCTTGTTGTTGTGAGGCCGCAGCTCTGTGGCTATCGGACCGGTGGGCACCCTTGGGGACTGCCCGCCGGTCCTTTTTCGTCAACGTTCAACTGATACCTGAGACCTTTGCCGCAGGGTGCGTCCATTTCGGTTCGGTAACGCGAGCTTCTATGCTTAGCTGGAGCCTTTGTAAGTTTGGGGGGCGAGTAGTCGTGAGGAAACCGGTATAGATGAGTAGTGTTCTGACAATCCGCGGTGGCGTCCCGTTAACAGGGCGAGTGACCGTTCGCGGTGCCAAGAACCTGGTGCCCAAGGCCATGGTGGCGGCGTTGCTGGGCAGTGAACCATCGGTGCTGAGGAACGTGCCGGAAATCAAGGATGTAGAGGTTGTCACCAGCCTGCTGCAGTTGCACGGCGTGACCGTCGCGAAGGACCCGGTAACGGGTGATCTCACCTTGGATCCAAAGGATGCCAAGACGGCCTCCAGCACAGCCATTGATGCCCATGCCGGCGATTCCAGGATTCCCATCCTGTTGTGTGGACCCCTGATCCACGCCATTGGCGAGGCCTTCATCCCGGATCTGGGTGGCTGCAAGATTGGCGACCGGCCCATTGACTACCACTTGAATGTTCTGCGCCAGTTCGGTGCAGTAGTGGAAAAGCGCCCTGGTGGTATCCACATCTCCGCCCCGCACGGTCTGCACGGAGCCAAGATCTCCCTGCCGTATCCCTCGGTTGGCGCCACCGAACAGGTCCTGCTCAGCGCAACGCGCGCGGAGGGCATTACCGAACTCATTGGCGCCGCCACGGAGCCCGAGATCATCGACCTCATTGCGGTCCTGCAGAAAATGGGCGCCATCATCAGCGTCCAGACTGACCGGACCATCAGGATTGAGGGCGTCAAGGACCTGCGCGGGTACAACCACCGCGCACTCCCGGACCGCAATGAGTCCGCTTCCTGGGCATCAGCTGCCTTGGTCACCCGGGGTGACATCTTCGTCGAAGGTGCGTCCCAGCGCGACATGATGACGTTCTTGAACACGTACCGCAAAGTAGGCGGCGGGATGGACATCGGCGACGACGGCATCCGCTTCTACCATCAAGGCGGCAAGCTCTCCCCGCTCGTCCTTGAGACGGATGTTCACCCCGGCTTCATGACGGACTGGCAGCAGCCCCTGGTGGTGGCCTTGACGCAGGCCGAGGGTGTGTCGATCGTCCACGAGACCGTTTATGAGAACCGCTTCGGATTTACTGATGCCCTGGCCCGGATGGGTGCCAACATCCAGGTGCACCGTGAGTGCTTGGGCAGCGTGCCCTGCCGCTTCGGGCAGCGGAACTTCCTTCACTCAGCCGTGATCTCGGGCCCCACACCGCTCCGTGGCACCGACATCGACATTCCTGATCTTCGCGGCGGTTTCAGCCACCTCATAGCGGCTCTTGCCGCCACCGGAACCTCCAGGGTCACAGGCATCGACATCATCAACCGCGGTTACGAGCGTTTTACCGAGAAGCTGGCCGGCCTCGGCGCCGATTTCGATATCACCACCACCAAGTAGCGGGGGATCCTTTGAAGGAATCGGCCAAGAGCCGTGCCACGTTCATTATCCTGGCGGGCCTCGCGCGTCCGTTGATGAACATCCTGATGGCCAAGAAGTGGGAGGGAATCGAGAACCTTCCACGGGGTGGTTTCATCGCAGTGCCGAACCACTGCACCGAGATCGATCCCATCGTGATCGGACACATGGTGTACAACCAGAAGCGTCCGCCGCACTTCCTGGCGAAGACCGGCCTCTTCAAGGTCCCTGTCCTGGGAGCCCTGCTGCATGCCACCCGACAGATTCCGGTTGAACGCTCGACGGCGGGAGCGAACCGTTCGCTTCAAGTTGCCAAAGAGGTGGTGGATGCCGGCGGTGCCATCATCATCTATCCCGAGGGAACCCTGACCCGCGACCCCGACCTTTGGCCTATGAAGGGACACACCGGGGCTGCCCGGCTTGCCCTGCAAACAGGTGCCCCTGTGGTGCCTATGGCGCACTGGGGTGCCCACGAAGTCTTCCCGCGCTATGCCAAGCGTTTTCACATTTTCCCGCGCAAAACCGTACGTGTCCTGATCGGGAAGCCGGTGGACCTCAGCGCCTTCAGCGACCGGCCGATGGACCGCGCCACCCTGACCGAGGCCACAGAAGTCATCATGGCAGCCATCACTGGACTTCTGGCCACACTGCGCAACGAGGCCGCCCCAGCTGAACGCTGGGATCCGGCTGTCCACAAACAGTCCAAGCACGGCCGCTTCGTTGAACGTGGATCAGAGGCGCCGGAACCTGAGGAAGGTAAATGACCATTCTCCAAGGCACTGTCCAAGCGCCGGACGTTGTGGCGGTTTTGGGTGCCGGATCATGGGGCACCACGTTTGCCAAGATCCTGGCGGACGCTGCAGCAGCCACGGGTACCGAACGAAGCATCCGGATCTGGGGCCGTCGCCCAGAAGTCGTGGAGCAGATCAATTCCCTGCATCGCAACGAGCAGTACTTGAAAGACATCGAGCTTCCAGGCTCCGTCTCCGCATCCACGGATGTGGCCGAGGTCCTCAAAGGCGCCACCCTGGTGGTCCTGGCGGTGCCGGCCCAATCACTGCGCCCGCAACTGGGTGAGTGGAAGCCGTTGCTGGCCCCCGATGCCGTGGTCGTATCCCTGATGAAGGGTTTGGAACTGGGCACTGACGCCCGGATGAGTGAAGTCATTGCCCAGGAGCTGGGGCTTCCTGCCTCCAGGGTGGCAGTGGTTTCAGGCCCCAACCTCGCGATGGAGATCGCCCGGGAGCAACCCACAGCGTCCGTGGTTGCCTGCAGCGACGCCGATACGGCCGCTGCGATTGCCCTGTGCTGCACCGCTCCCTATTTCCGTCCATACACCAGCACCGACGTGGTGGGTGTTGAGATCGGCGGGATCGTCAAGAATGTGATCGCGCTTGCCGTGGGCATTTGCGAGGGCCGGCAAATGGGTGACAACACCAAGGCTTCGGTGATTACGCGAGGACTCGCTGAGACCTCCCGGCTTGCGCTGGCCCTTGGCGGAGAAGCCCACACCATGGCCGGACTGGCCGGGCTTGGCGATTTGGTGGCAACATGTTCTTCGGCCCTGTCACGCAACCACACCGCTGGCCGTTTGCTCGGCGAGGGTCTCAGCCTGGAGCAGGTGGCCGAGCAGATGACGCAGACTGCCGAAGGCATCAAATCCGGCCCGGCCGTGCACGAGCTGGCTGGCAAACTGAACGTTGAAATGCCCATCACAGCGGCCGTGGTAGCGGTGCTGGAAGGCAGAATGTCCGTTGACGACCTGGGACCACGCTTGCTGGCCCGGGCCCTGAAGTCCGAAGGCGACTACTGATGGTGACAGATAACTCCACCCCTGCGGGCCGCCCCCGCGTAGCAATTCTCTTTGGCGGGCGCTCCAGCGAACACGCCGTCAGCTGCGTCACCGCGGCCGGTGTCATGGGGGCCATCGACAAGGACAAATACGAGGTCATACCCATTGGAATCGCCAAGTCGGGACAATGGGTCCTTGCTTCGGGAGATACCAGCCAATGGTCGTTGAGTTCCACAGCGCTTCCCGAGGTGGCGCCTTCGGGCAAGACCGTCACCTTGGCCGAAGTTGGTGGCGAACACCAGCTCATCGTGACCGAGCCCAATGCCGTTCCGCAGGAATTGGGTTCCGTGGACGTTGTGTTTCCCCTTCTTCACGGGCCCTGGGGAGAAGACGGGACCATCCAAGGCCTCCTGGAACTCTCCGATACCCGCTATGTGGGCGCAGGTGTCCTGGCGTCGGCTGTTGGCATGGACAAGCACTTCATGAAGGTGGTGTTCGAATCTGCCGGACTGGGCGTTGGACCGTACATTGCCGTCACGGACCGTGAATGGCTGACGGATGCGGAGGCCGTCCGGAAGCGCGTCGACAAGCTCGGATTCCCTGTCTTCGTCAAGCCGGCCCGGGCGGGGTCGTCCATGGGAATCTCCAAGGTCGATTCGATGGAGGGTCTCGACTCCGCCATTGAAGAAGCCCGCCGCCATGACCTGAAGCTGGTCATCGAAGCCGGAATTGTTGGCCGCGAGATCGAATGCGCAGTCCTGCAAGGACGCGGCACGGAGGCACCCCGGACGTCAATGCCCGGTGAAATTGCGGTGGCCGCCGGCGAGCACCAGTTCTATGACTTCGCGGCCAAGTACGTGGAGGACGGCGCCGCTGCGCTGAGCTGCCCGGCCGACATGCCGGACGAAGCGATCAGCCGTGTGCGCGAACTTGCCGCCGTGGCTTTCGACGCCGTGGGAGCCGAGGGCCTCAGCCGGGTGGACTTCTTCTACACCCCTGCCGGTGAACTGATCATCAATGAGATCAATACCATGCCGGGCTTCACACCCAAGAGCATGTACCCGCAAATGTGGGCGGCATCAGGCCTCGCCTACGGCGAGTTGATCGATGAACTGATTTATCTGGCACTGACCCGCAAGACGGGTCTTCGCTAGCAGCCAGGCGGCCTGCGGAACTGCTGCTACTTGCTGGTGGGCAGGTTCTGCAGGTCTTCCTGGCCTACGCACTTTCCCGTGGCCTTGATCTTGCCGACGGCTGCTGCGAGTTCGGTCAGGACTGTTGCGGAGCTGATGTTGGCGGTCTCCAACTTGGCCGGATCAATCAGGATCTCGGTGGCGGGCTCGCGGCCGAAAGTGGTCAGGGTGTAGACCGGATCGCCTTCCTTGATGACCCAGTCGATGTCATTGACACTGACGCAACGGTCTGTGGTGGGACCCGGTACGTTCACGCCGCACCGGAGGATGACCTGCGAAGGGTCACCCCATGCCGCGGTGGCCTGGCTGTTGGTCTTGCGGAGTGCTGCATCCCCGATCTGGTCCGGCAGGGCGACCATCATGGGGGCACAGGCAGGATTGGCGGCGTCTGTAGCAGCCGTGACGTCAACTGCGGGTGAACAAGCCGACAAAGCGAGGACGGAAGCTGAGGCCACGGAAACAGCCAGCGCAGTCCGGCGGAGGGTCATTTGATGCATCCATCCAGCCTATCCCGCGGGCACTGTCCACCGGATTTCGTGTATCCGTGGTCACATTGAAGATCCTCCCCTGGAGATGGGGGCGCGGCGTTATTCTGTCAGCGGATCGCGATAGCGTAGTGCAGTGCCCGCAGAACAGTTGAGTGCAGTGCCCGCAGAACAGTTGACCGTCCAAGACCTTTCGGAATCCGAGCTCCTTGCCAGGATTTTTCCGCGCCTGAACCGTAGTCCCGGCGTCTTGTTGGGTCCGGGAGACGATGCTGCCCTGATCGCGGCCCCGGACGGCCGAACGCTGATCTCCATCGATACCCAAACCCAGGACCAGGACTTCAGGCTGGAGTGGAACAACGGTTACCGGACCACCGGGTTCGACGTCGGCTGGAAGGCTGCAGCGCAAAACCTCAGTGACATCAATGCCATGGGCGGCCGGGCTACGTCCCTGGTAGTGAGCCTGACCATGCCACCATCGACGCCGGTGGAATGGGTGGAGGCGTTCGCCGATGGCCTCACGGCGGCGATTATCGGCTTGGGCGCTCCTGACTGCTCTGTCGCCGGGGGAGACCTCGGAAGGGGGCGTGAACTTACGGTGACTGTAGCCGTCATGGGAACACTGGGCGGAATGGCACCGGTGCTGAGGTCCGGGGCCACGCCGGGTGACGTCGTCGCGGTCGCAGGGACGTTGGGACGTGCAGGGGCCGGCTGGGCGCTGCTGGAAAGTAATGTCCCCTTGGAAAGCCTGACGCCGGAGCTGCGCGGATTGGTGGACAACCAGTGCCGTCCGCAGCCACCACTTGCCGCCGGACCACTGGCTGCGCAGGGCGGTGCCACCGCAATGTTGGATATTTCAGACGGCCTTCTCCGCGACGGCAGCAGGTTGGCCGCGGCAAGTCAGGTGGTCCTGGATTTTGATCCGGTGGCCTTAAGGATCCACGCGCTGCCCTTGGAACCGGCAGCAGCATTGCTGGGCCGGGACGCCATGCCTTGGGTCCTCGGCGGGGGAGAGGACCACGGATTGCTCGCTACGTTCCCAGCAGGAATTCAGCTGCCGCAGGGGTTCACTGCGATAGGCTCAGTTCAAGCCGTTGTCGGGCCGCCAGGCAGCGGCGTCCGGGTTGCCGGGCAAGCTGCTGACACCGTTGGATGGGATCACTTTGCAGACTAAGATCGCCGCGAATGCGCACGCCATGAAACGTTGGCTCGGCAAGGCGGAGGTGGTTCTTGGCAACCACAGCGACCGCCTCAATGCGATCAACATCTTCCCGGTGGCTGACGGTGATACCGGCACCAACCTGTATCTCACGGTTCGGGCGGCTGTATCCGCCCTTGACGGCGCTGGGCCGGAAACGAGCGAAACCGGAAACGACGTCGGCGCGGTTTTGTCGCGTGCCGGGCAGGCAGCCATGGAGCAGGCCCGGGGAAACTCGGGCACTCTCTTTGCTGTCTTCCTGTGTGCCGCCGCTGAGCCGTTGGCTGGCAAATCACGCCTTAGCGCGCCGCTTCTCGCCACTGCCCTGAACAGGGCCCAGATCCGGGCCTGGTCCGCGTTGAGCGAACCTGTAGCCGGGACCATGCTCTCGGTCCTGGAGGCAGCTGCCCATGCTGCACAGGCCGTGGACGCATCCCACAACGCCGACGACAGCAACCATGCACTGGGCCTGGCACTCGATGCCGTAGTGGAAGCTGCCTTCCAGGCCGTGGTCCGCACTGAGGACGAGCTCGCACAACTGCACGAAGCCCACGTCGTTGACGCTGGTGGCGTTGGCATGCTGCTTGTCCTGGACTGCCTCCGGTCAGCGGTCCTGGGTGAGGAGCTCCAGGACGAACTCCTGGACGGCCTCCATGGCTACAAACTGCAGGATCCCCACATCCATGAGCACATGCCGGCCGATGACGGCGTGGAAGTCATGTGTACTATCAACCTCTCTCCGTTGAATGCAGCTATTTTGCGGCAGCGGTTGGATGAGATGGGCGATTCGGTCATCATGAGCCAGGTGGGAGGTGCCCAAAACCAGGATGACGACGACGAATCGACGGTGGAAGTCAGCTACCGGTGGAGGGTCCATGTCCACGTCCCTGACCCGGAGCCGGCAGTAGCCCTTATCCGTTCGCTGGGCGAGCCCACGGACATCGCCGTCAGCCAGTTGGCCCTGGCCCGCGGCAACACGCAGGATTCGGCTGCACAGGATCCAGCCGAGGATCACGAGCCCAGCATTACAGGCCAGTCACGGCATGATTACTGAGCTGGAACTACCCCTCGAGCGGAGAATCGGCAAGCGTTCGGCAGGGGTCATCGAAAAGCACCTGGACCTCAAGACCACAGGTGCCCTGCTGAACTACTTTCCGCGCCGGTATCTGAGCCGCGGTGAGCTGACCCCTATCAGCAATCTGCCGCTGGATGAAGAAGTCACCCTCATTGCACGTGTCCTGTCCAACAGCACGCGCCAGATGCGGGCCCGCCGTGGTTCCATCACGGACGTGGTGGTGACGGACGAGGCCGGGGGAAGCGGCGTTCCTGGCACTTTGAAGGTCAGCTTCTTCAATGGATTCCGGGCCAAGGCAGAACTCCTTCCCGGCCGACGCGCAATGTTCTCGGGCAAGGTAAGCCGCTATGGCGGAGCGCTCGGCCTGACCAACCCGGACTTCCTGCTGCTGGACGAGGATCCGGCGGCGGGTGGCTCCGTGGACCCCGAAAAGCTTGCAGCGATGCCCATCCCGGTCTATCCGGCAACGGCCAAGCTGACCAGTTGGTCCATCCACAAAGTGATTACTGCCTTGCTCCAGACCGTGGACCTTGATGCATTGGCGGACCCTCTTCCTTCAAGCATCGTCCAGAGGGACGGGTTGCTCAGCGTCGCTGAGGCGTACCGCTTGATCCATTCACCAGAGACCTCCAAGGATTGGCAACGGGCCCAGGAGCGCTTTCGGTACCAGGAAGCCCTCGTGCTGCAAACGGCCCTGGCCCGCCGCCGCGCCCAACTTGCAGCGGAGGAAGCCACCGCACGCCGGCCCAGAGTGGGTGGTTTGCTCAGCAAGTTTGATCAGAACCTGCCCTTTACGCTGACCGCCGGCCAATCCGCCGTCGGAAAGACACTTGCTGAAGAACTTGCCCGGGACGCACCCATGAACCGGCTGCTGCAGGGCGAAGTGGGTTCCGGCAAGACCATTGTTGCTTTGCGCGCCATGTTGCAGGTGGTTGACGCAGGTGGCCAGGCTGCGCTCCTGGCGCCTACCGAGGTGTTGGCGGCCCAACACTTCCAGTCCATCCGCAGGACTTTGGGGTCCTTGGCGGGCGATCATGTTTTCGGTGGCGCAGGGATGCTCGGCGGGGACTCGTCGCCGGACTCCGTGCACGTGACACTCTTGACGGGCTCCATGCCCACTGCGGCGCGCAAGCAGGCAATGTTGGATGCGGCCTCCGGAAATGCCGGAATCGTGATCGGCACCCACGCGTTGCTGAGCGATAAGACGAGCTTCCAGGACCTCGGTTTGATCGTGGTTGATGAACAACACCGTTTCGGCGTGGAGCAACGTGATGCCCTCCGGGCCAAAGCGCAGAGGCCACCCCACCTGCTGGTCATGACTGCCACCCCTATTCCGCGCACGGTGGCGATGACGGTTTTCGGTGACCTTGAGACCTCCATCCTCGATGAGCTTCCTGCCGGGCGCGCACCCATTTCCACGCACGTGGTGGGACTCGTGGAGAATCCCGGGTGGGTGGACCGCATTTGGAAGCGGTCGCGCGAAGAAGTCGAATCAGGCCACCAGGTGTACGTGGTGTGTCCCAAAATCGGAGACGACGACGACGGTGACTTCAGCCCGGGCGAAGCGGAACCCAGCGACGCCGACCTCGCAGACGAAGGGTCGGCGCGGGAGCTGGCGTCGGTGACGGCCGTCGTCGAAAGTTTGCTGCAGGAGCCGGCACTGGCGGGTGTTCCAGTGGCGCCGCTCCATGGCCGGCAGGACCCGCAACTGAAGTCCGAGACCATGGCATCGTTCGCAGCCAACCAGACCAAGGTGCTCGTTTCCACCACTGTCATTGAGGTGGGTGTGGATGTGCATAACGCCACTTTGATGGTGATCCTGGACGCCGATCGCTTTGGAATTTCGCAACTTCACCAGCTCCGCGGCCGGGTGGGCCGTGGAGGACTGCCGGGTACCTGCCTGTTGGTGACCACGCTGGAACCCGGACACCCGAGCCGCCGGCGGCTTGAAGCAGTTGCCTCGACCACTGACGGCTTTGAACTCTCACAGGAAGACTTGAAGCTCCGCCGCGAAGGCGACATCCTGGGTGCTTCGCAATCCGGTGGGCGCTCCACGCTCAAGTTGCTCCGCGTCCTTGACCACGAGGACATCATTGCCCGCGCGCGTTCGGATGCCCAAAGCCTTGTGGCAGAGGACCCTGCCCTGCAACACCAGCCGGCACTTGCTGCGGCAATCGACGAATACTTGAACCCCGAAAAGGAGGCGTTCCTTGAACGCGGTTAGTCATCCAAGGGCCGTCCACAGCCACGTGGAGCCCATTCATGGAGTGTGCCTGTGAGCCGGATCATTGCCGGGGTGGGCGGCGGAAACCCGCTCACCAGCGTCCCCGGAACCGCTACCCGGCCCACCACGGACAGGGTGAAGGAAGCGCTGTTTTCCCGTTTGGAATCCTATGCGGCCATTGACGACGCCCGGGTCCTGGACCTTTATGCGGGCTCGGGTGCCTTGGGGATTGAAAGCGCCAGCCGGGGTGCCCGCACCGTGGATCTCGTGGAGTTCGATGCCAAGGCAAGCGACGTGTGCCAGCGCAATGCCGATTTGGTCAACCAGCTTTTGGGCGGCAGGAAGGTCTCGGTCCATCGCTCCAAGGTGGAATCCTTCCTGGAACGCGCGGGGGACGCTGACGTGTGGGATCTGGTCTTCCTTGATCCGCCCTACCCCTTGGACGAACCGGCCCTGAGCGCGGTGCTCGCAAAATTGGCGCCCCACGTGGATGAGGGCGCCGTCATTGTGGTGGAACGAAGTTCACGCAGCCCCGAACCAGAGTGGCCTGAGTCCTTGGAATGCTTCGCGGACAAGAAGTATGGCGAGACCAAACTCTGGTTCGCTGAACCGGCCTGACAGGCCAAGCAACCCCGCTAGCCGGTTATCCGGTCCAGGTCCATGCCGGTGAGGACGGTGGCTGGATGCGGACCCCGCGCCAGAAGCTCTGTTGTCCACTCCGGCGGCCACTGCCCGCGGGTGCCTACCAAGATGATGTTGCCCGGATAACGGCCTGCGAACATTCCCGTTTCAGCAAAGGCGGCGACGTCAGGCATGGATTCGCGCATGGCCGCCACCTGGCTGCGTACCAGTGTCAGCGCAGGTTCATCGCCCACGTTGATGATCAACGCCCCATGGGGCTGCAGCCGCACCGCAGCTTCTTCGTAGAACTCCTTGCAGGCAATGTGCGCCGGGGCCTCAGGCCCAGAAAAGATGTCGAGAATCACGACGTCGAACAGCACCTTGGCGGGAAGCTCCGCCAAGGCATCGCGTGCGTCGCCAATATGGGTGTGCAGTGTGGTGCCCTCAGGCATGGGCAGTTTTTGCAGCACGAAGTCCAGGAGTTCGCGTTCGAGTTCAACCGCGTACTGTTCAGAGCCCGGGCGCGTGGCCTCGATATAGCGGGCAAGTGTGAGCGCGCCTGCGCCCAAATGCAGGGCTCTGATGGATGTTCCTGGTTCAGCGGCCAGGTCCACCACATGGCCGATCCTCCGCAAGTACTCGTAGAAGACCTCGCTTGGTTCCGTGAGATTCACGTGTGATTGCTCGGCGCCGCCGATGCTGAGGACGAAGCTGCCCTCAATGAGGGAGTCAGGTTCGATGGTGGCGTGTTGCCCCGTCGTCCGGAGGAAGCGCCTGGCGTAGTGCTGGCCGGAGCCTGCGGGATTCAGAGCCGGTCCTTGAGCGTTGCCAGGCGGCTGGCGGCTTCTTCCAGGACATCAGTCTTCTTGCAGAAGGCAAACCGGAGCAGGCTCCGTGTCCGCTCGGCTCCTTCAGGGTGGCAGAAGACGGGAACGGGAATGGCTGCCACGCCAACAAGGCCCGGCAGGCGCCGTGCCAGGTCCACGGAATCACGGATGCCCAGCGGTGCTGTGTCCACGTTGATGAAGTAGGTACCGCTGGGGGTGTACACACCGAACCCTGCTGCGCGCAGCCCTTCGGCCAGGATGTCGCGTTTGTGGTGGAGCGTCGTGGCGATACCCGTGTAGAACTCATCGGGAAGGCCGAGGCCCACGGCAATGGCGCTCTGGAAGGGCGTGCCGGAGCTGTAAGTCAGGAATTGCTTCACGGTACGTACGGCCGAGACCAGGTGTTCCGGTCCGCTGAGCCAGCCTATTTTCCAGCCCGTGAAGGAGAAGGTCTTCCCGGCGGAGGAGATGGTGATGGTCCGTTCCGATGCCCCCGGCAGGGACGCAATGGGGATGTGGGCCACGCCAAACGTCAGGTGCTCGTAGACTTCATCGCTGACAATGATGGCGCCGTATTTGGCGGCCAGTTCCACGATCCTGGACAGGACGCCTTCGGGGAAAACGGCACCTGTGGGGTTATGCGGGTTGTTCAGCAGGACGATTTTGGTGCGGCTGCTGAAGGCGCTTTCCAATGCCGGAAGGTCAGGAAGGAAATCCGGGGCCAGAAGGGGAGCGGTGACGTGGGTGGCACCTGCCATCCCGATAATGGCCCCGTAGGAGTCGTAGAAGGGTTCGAAGGTCAGTACTTCGTCGCCAGGCTGGGCGAAGGCAAGCAGAGTGGCGGCGATCGCTTCCGTGGCGCCGGTGGTGACAAGGACTTCAGTGTCCGGATCCGGGGTCAGCCCGTAAAAGCGCTGCTGGTGTGCCGCGATGGCCTCCCTGAGGGCGGGAACGCCTTTGCCGGGTGCGTACTGGTTTGCCCCGGATTCAATGGCAGTCCGGGCTGCTGCCTTGATCTCGTCGGGTCCGTCTTCATCGGGGAAGCCTTGGCCCAGGTTGATGGCGCCGGTGGAGAGTGCCAGCGTGGTCATCTCCTCGAAGATGGTCACTCCCAGCCCTCCCTCAGGCGAGAGCAGGTTGGCTCCGATGGCAGCCCGTTGCCAGGGTGCTGGACCGGCGTCCGGGGTGGTGCCTGCGCTGATATCTAGGGAGGGGCTGCTGCCTGCGGATGCCATGTCAGCCATGGTATCCCGGTGAAGCTATGGGGTAGGTTCGTCTCATGAGACGCGCGGTTTGCCCTGGATCCTTTGACCCTATCCACAATGGACACCTCGAAGTCATTGCCCGGGCCGCGGGCTTGTTTGACGAAGTCATTGTGGCCGTGTCCACCAATTACGCCAAGAAGTACCGGTTCAGCCTCGAAGACCGGATGGAGATGGCCCGCGAAACGCTGGCCTCGCTTCGCGGGATAATCGTCGAGCCGATGGGTGAAGGACTGTTGGCGGAATACTGCCGGCACAGGGGCGTCTCGGCCATCGTCAAGGGCCTCCGTTCGTCCTCGGATTTCGACTACGAGTTGCCGATGGCCACGATGAACCGCCAGTTGGCCGGAGTGGAGACCGTCTTCCTCCCGGCGGAAGCACACTACGTCCACCTGTCCTCCACCCTCATCAAAGAGGTCAACGTTCTGGGAGGGGATATCTCTGATTTTGTCCCCAAATCCGTGCTGAAGCGGCTGCTCGCTGGCGAGCCGCCAACGGAACACCCGCGCAAAGGGTAAGCTTGACGGGTACCTCGCGCCCTTATGCGGAGTGCCCCAAGCTGAAACCACGTGCATTTGCGCGCGCCCGGCGTCGGTTTGAGTCCTCAAGCGTGATCAGGCTAAGATGGTACGTCGGTCATATGTTCTACAGGAGTTCTCATTAAGCGAGATGCAAGTTCGCCCTTGGCGCTGGTAGTCAAGGACCTTGGACGCAGTCCAGGGACCATGCGGACACTCAACGAGCATGTACCTGCGCCAAGTGACCTTGGTGTGGCGCTCATTGGCGTAAAGGAAGGCTCGGATATCGAGCTGGATCTTCGTCTTGAGGCCGTACACGAAGGAATTCTGGTATCTGGAACCGTGGACGTCGAAGTAACTGGCGAATGCGGTCGATGCCTGGATCCCCTTGCGTATGACCTTGAGGTCAATGTGCAAGAACTTTTCTTCTACGAAGGCGTTGAGCTTTCGGGTGAAGGAGACGATGAAGAGCAACGTCGAGTCGAGTACGATCTGATCGATCTTGAGCCGGTGTTGCGGGACGCAGTTGTCACTATGCTGCCGTTCCAGCCGGTGTGCCGGGAAGACTGCCAGGGTCTGTGTTCCGAATGCGGAGCGCGCCTGGAAGACGAGCCGGGGCACCACCACGAGGTCATTGACCCTCGCTGGGCTGCCCTAGCTGATCTGGCTAAGACTGACCGGCAAACCGATTAGTAAGTGTTCGTCTAAGAGAGAAATGAGATAGCCGTGGCTGTTCCCAAGCGGAAAATGTCTCGCGCAAATACACGCGCCCGCCGTGCCCAGTGGAAGGCAACTGCCCCCAACTTGGTCAAGACCATCGAAAACGGTCAGGTTACCTACAGCCTGCCGCACCAGGCAAAGGTCGTTACTGACTCTGCCGGCACCGCGCTGTTCCTTGAATACAAGGGCCGCAAGGTCGCAGACGCCTAATCTGCCGTACAGGCTGACAAAGGATGTCTTCAACTGAAGAGCTTCTGAAGCGTCTCGGTGTCTCGATTGACACCGAGACGCTTCGTCTTGCTCTGACACATCGCTCATACGCGTATGAGAACGGCGGGATTCCCACCAACGAGCGCCTCGAGTTCCTCGGCGACTCCATCCTGGGCTTCTCCGTCACCGATTCTCTCTACCGTGAGAACCCCACGCTGCCCGAAGGCGAGCTCGCCAAACGGCGCTCCGCTGTCGTCAGCACGCGTGCGCTGGCCGGAATCGGCCGCGAAATCGGTGTTGGTGAGTTCATTTACCTCGGGCAAGGCGAGAAGCTGACCGACGGTAAGAACAAAGCCTCCATCCTGGCTGACACCATGGAAGCCTTGATTGGCGCCACATACCTGTCAAATGACATGGAAACCGCACGCCAGTTGGTCATGCGCTTGGTGGGTCCGCTCCTCAAGGACGCCGGGGCCCTTGGTGCCGGGACCGACTGGAAGACGAGCATCCAGGAATTGACTGCCAGCCGGCAACTTGGTGCCATCCACTACGCAGTGGAAGGTTCGGGGCCGGACCATGCCCGCACTTTTGAGGCAGTACTGAACATCGGCGGCACTCCTTACGGCCGCGGTTCAGGCCATTCCAAAAAGGAAGCGGAACAGGAAGCAGCCGCTGATGCCTGGCGCGCCTTGACCGCCTTGGACCCGACGCCAGCCGGCCCTGCGTCTGCCTGAACGCCCATGCCTGAGCTTCCCGAAGTAGAGGTAGTGCGTCGCGGCCTGGCCCGTTGGGTCCGTGGACGTTCCATTACCGCCGTCGAGGTCCTCGATCCGCGTTCCATCAGGCGGCATGCCCTGGGCACGGAAGACTTCATCGGAAACCTTGAGCACGCCACTGTGCTGGACGTCGTTCGCCGGGGAAAGTTCCTTTGGATGCCCCTTGCCATGAACACTCCACACGAAGCCACAGCCGGAGAGCTCCCCAAAGTGGCGCTGATGGCGCATCTGGGAATGAGCGGCCAGTTGCTGATGCAGGACCCGGCCGTGCCGGACGAAAAGCATCTCAAGGTCAGGATCACGCTCAGCCCGTTGGATGACATGCCGGAGCAGCTGCGGTTCGTGGACCAAAGGATTTTTGGCGGCCTGTTCGTGACGTCCCTGGTACCGACGTCCGACGGCGGCCCCGGCGGCTTGGGCGAAACGCCCTTGCCTGAGATCGCGGAGGAAGCATCCCACATTGCCCGGGATCCGCTTGACCCGTTCTTTTCGTTCGACGCGTTCCATCGAAAGATCAGGAACCGCAAGACTGGCATCAAGAGGGCGCTGCTGGACCAGTCCGTCATTTCGGGCATTGGCAACATATATGCGGATGAAGCCTTGTGGCGCGCCCGCCTCCACTACGCCAGGGCCACGGACACCATGCGCCGTGCCGATGCAGAGCGGCTCGTAGAGGCGGTGAGGGACGTGATGAACGCTGCGTTGGCTGCAGGCGGGACAAGTTTCGATTCCCTCTATGTGAATGTCAACGGCGATTCCGGGTACTTCGCCCGGTCGCTCAATGCCTATGGGCGTGCGGGCGAATTGTGCGGCCGCTGCGAGGCAATCGGCCTGCACAGCATCATGAAAAGGGAACAGTTCATGAACCGTTCCTCCTATACATGCCCGGTGTGCCAACCCCGGCCACGGAACGGACGTTGGTAGCGCCAAAACTGTTCCGGAATCGGGATCACAATGGCAGACTGTCCCCATGAACAGCTTGGCGCTTCGAATCGCCATCGCAAGGATCAACGCCACCACAAAGTGGGTGGCGTCAGTTCTACCTGCAGCCGTTTTTGAATCCCGGACCGGTCGACCTCTTCGCAGTCCAGGTACGCCATGATGGCGCGGCGGCTGGTCATAGCTGGTCTCTGCCTGGCTGTGCTCATTGCCGCCGTGGCCATTGTGCTGGACCAAATGGCAAAGCCAGGATCCACCTCCGCGCAAGGGCCGTCATCGTCCAGTTCAAGCCCCGGCACGGGTTCCACCGGTGCCGCCACGCCCACCCCCGGTAGTACGCCGTCGGGGGTTGCGAACGGCGGAACCGAGGGCAGCGGCAGCGGGGCCGGCGGCACTGGGTCCGGCGGCGCCGATGGTAATGCCAGCGCACCCACCTCAAAGCCACTCGAGGTCCTGCCGCCAGTGACCGCTACTCCTACTGGATTGCCTGAACCGACCACACCGGCGCCCCTTATTACCGGGGCACTCCCGGCACCTGGCAGCGCGGACGGTGAACTGGTGGACGGTTGGCCGGACGGTGTCCTTTCGCTGCCATCCGGGACCACCATCGGGTCCACGTCTGTTTCAACATCGGGCAACATCCTCCAACTGACAGCGGACGGCATCATTGCCAAGCCGCGGGCCGAGGTCCTGGATTCCTTCCGCCAATCGCTGGTCTCCCACGGCTTCTGGTCAGAGGAAGCCCCGGCGGCGGACGGTGCCGTGGCCGCACGGTTCGTCAGAGGCACAGACACGGTGACTGTTTCTGTGTCGACGACGGGGACAGGGAGCTCACGCTTCCAGCTGTTGGGCAGCCTGCACACAACGGCGGAGTAGGGGAACCCATGTACATTTCGCTCTCAGATCGCAGCGGCGGTAAACGGGACAAATCACAGGGCAACGGAACGGCACTGAAAGCAGAGGTGCCGTTCCGTTTGTCTCCGGTCATCTTGTGGTTGGGCATCGTGAGCATGGTGACCGATGTTTCCTCTGAATCCGTCACGGCAGTACTTCCCTTGTATGTGACGGGGTTCCTCGGACTGTCAACCATCGCCTTTGGCTTTATTGACGGCATCAACCAGGGTGCCAGTGCGATCGTCAGGATCGCGGCCGGTTGGGCAGCCGATCGCAGCGGCCATCCAAAACGGATAGCTTTGGCCGGCTATGGCTTGTCGATGCTTGCCAGGGTTGGATTCCTTTTCGCTGGAGGGTTCTGGGCAATCGCGGCCATTGTGACCGGCGACCGGATTGGCAAAGGCATTCGCACGGCCCCCAGGGATGCGCTGATCTCGGTGTCCGCCCAGCCCGAACACTTGGCCAGGTCCTTCGGCGTCCACAGAATGCTGGACAACATTGGGGCCGCAGCGGGGCCGCTCATCGCATTCTTTGTCCTCTTGATGATTCCCAATGGATTCAGCACCGTCTTTGTGGTGTCCCTGGCGTTCGCAGTGATCGGGGTTGCCGTCCTGGCCTTGGTTGTTCCGGATATCCGGGCCCATGGCCTGAAAAGCGCGGACGGGCGGGAGGGCATGCGGCTCTTCGCCTTTTCGTGGAGTCATTTGAAGGAACCCGGGCTCGGCAAACTTCTGATCTCTGCCGGCCTTTTGGGCTTGGTGACCGTCGGCGACGGCTTCATCTACCTGGTGCTCCAAGCCAGGGACTCGTTCGCTGTCCAGTGGTTTCCGTTGTTGTTTGTAGGCACCAATGTGGTCTTCCTGGCTCTCGCGATTCCGTTGGGGCGGCTGGCTGACCGGGTCGGCAAGGTGCCGGTTTTCGTCGGCGGACACATCGCGTTGCTCGCTACATATCTCCTCGCCGCCGCACCCTTTGGAGGGTTGTGGGGAACCTTGGGCTGCTTGGTCCTGCTGGGAGCGTTCTACGCCGCGACCGATGGCGTACTGGCTGCCTTGGCCAGCCAACTCACGCCTGCGGGCAGACTTGCCACCGGCATTGCGTCGGCACAAACGGTGGTGGCCCTGAGCAGGATGACTGCTTCTGCAGGCTTTGGAGTGCTCTGGTATGCCGTGGGGGCACCGACGGCCATGGTGGTGGCAGGGGGCTTGTTGGCTTGTGCAGTGGTGGCTGTCGTCTTTATCTTGAGAAGTGCCCGGCCCCAAGTTGGCGCGGACACGGGCGGCCGCGCATGAGCGGAGCGCTGGCCGGAGGAAAGATGCGATGGGGCATTCTCCTCACTGTCACCGTCATTGTCCTGGTGGGGGCAGGAATCTACGCCTTTGGGGCTTACCAGCGTTTTGAAGAGAGCCGGACCGCAGCTTCATCAGTGGGTGTCACGGCGGGCCAGCCGCTTCCCAATGCTCCCTTCGTCCTCTTCCGGAACACGGCATCGGGCCAGGGGTATGGCAACGCGGCAACAGTTCCGCTGTCCGCTCCCGGGGGTACACGGGCCGTGAGTGAACAAGAGTGCGACAGGGTCTATGGGGCAGCCGAAACCGTGGTGTGCCTCAAGACAAACCGTGGGCTGGTGACCACCTTCGAAGCGGCCGTCCTGGACCGCGACTGGCAGGTGCAGCGTTCGTGGCCCGTCCCTGGTATTCCGAGCAGGACAAGGATCAGCCCTGACGGCTCCATGATCGCCACGACGGTCTTTGTTACCGGGCACTCCTATGCGACGGCCGGCTTTTCCACGGCCACCGAGATCAGCCTGCCGGGTGGGAGCTCAGGGAACCTCGAGGACTTCGCGCTGATGGTCAACGGTGAGCGATTGGTAGCAACGGACAGGAACATCTGGGGGGTGACCTTCGCGCCGGGCGAAAATGACGTCTTCTATGCCACCGCTGCATCATCGGGTCGAATCTGGCTGGTCCGGGGGAGCCTGTCCGCCAAGACCTTGACTGCCATCCACGACAACGTGGAATGCCCATCGATCTCGCCCGACGGCAAGCGGATCGCTTACAAGAAGAACGACGGCGGGGCACTGGCTGCCCATTGGAAAGTCGCTGTGCTTGACCTCGCTACGGGACAGGAAGTGGTCCTTTCCGAGAAGCGCAGCGTGGATGACCAGATTGAATGGCTGGACAACCAGAACCTCCTTTACGGTTTGGCAGACGAGGCCGTGGAAGGGGACAGCAACATCTGGCAGCTGGGCACCACTCCGGGTGACCAACCGGCTATGTTCATTGCCCATGCGTGGTCACCCAGCGTAGTCCGCTGAAGGCAGTTGTCCGGTTGAAAGCAGTTGCTGGCCGTCCGGTAGCCTCAGCAGAGCCCGAGCAACCCGCAGAGCAACCCGCCGGACTGCGTTGGACTTGGCGAGGGGCTCGGTGAAGGACTCGGTGAGGCAGTGGACGTCGCCGTGGGTGACGGTGTGGGAGTAGCCGTGGCCGTCGGAGTAGCTGTGGGCGATGGTGACGGTGCAACCAACTGTTGGGGAGCGGTGGTGGAGTACACCACATCCACGAAGTAGTTGGTCGCGTTCCAGGAGCTGGCCGGCATGACTCCGCCGGAGCCGTACCGGTACCGGCCGTTGTTCGGGCCACTGGCCGTGAACACACCACTGGTGTAGGTCTGGTTGAAGAACGCCGAGGTGTAGGAGTACCGGCCGTTGGGTGCCCTGTACGAGACCACATAGGTTTGGCCTGTCACGAGCGCCACCGGCGCAGCCAACGTAGCTGTTTGCCAGCCCGTGGCCGTCTCGTTGGTGAACGTCACCTGAGCCAGGCGGGTGCCAGCCGAGTTCCAGAGCGATCCCACGTGGGTTCCGGTGTTGCCAGCCCCCTTGTAGAAACGTATGCCTGTCACGTTCCCCGCCTGGGAAACGGTGAAGGCTGTCCCCAGCTCGACCGATAGGATGTCCGGCGCCGAGACCGTTTGGGGCGTCAGCGAGCCGAAGATCGTGGACACCTGGACGGTGGGGGCGGCGGTGGTGAATTGCCAGTTGGTGGTGGGGAAAGCCTGCCCTTGTTGGGAGACGACGTTGGCCACGCTGGCGGATATCACGGTGCTGTTGGGCAATGCCGCGGTCGGTGTGAAGGTAACGGTCCTGCTGTCCGCAGAAAGGGCAGCTGAACCGGCTACCGGATTGCCGTTCGCGGTCAGGGTGAACGATGCTCCTGGATTAATGGCGGACGAGAAGGTGATGGAAGGCTTCACGTCTGTCGGAATGCCTGTGGCGCCCGGGGCCGGTACCTGTTCGGACACTGTCAGCGCCTGCGTTGGCGTAGCGAACACCACATCCACCAGGTAACTGGCGGTGGACGATGAACCCGGGAAGTCACTGTTGTAGCCAAAAGCGCCCGAGTCAGCGGCCGTGCGCAGTGGTCCACTGGTCAATCCTGCACCAAATCCGCCGGCCGTGTAGGAGTACTTGCCGGTGGGAGCCTTGTACGCGGCCACGTACTCAGTGTCGGCCTCGATGGTCACCGGCTGGCTGAACGTTGCGGTCTGCCAGCCCGTACTTGACTCGTTGGTGAACGTGACAGTTGCCAGGAGTTGTCCCGTGGCCGTGTAGAGCGATCCGGTGTGTGTTCCCGTGTTGCCGGCCGCCTTGTAGAAACGCACGCCGGTGATCTGGCCCGCAGTGTCGCTGGCGAACCTGACACCGAGGGACAACGGAACGCCGTCGTCGGCGTCGGGCGTTGTGGGTGTCACAGTGTCCTGGTACAGCGTGCACGGGCAGACGCCCGGCGTGCGCGGTGCAGGAACCGTGGTGAAGGTCCACGTACCACCAGCGGACATCGGCTGACCGGAGACAGACGTAGCTGTCACCGTCGCCGTGTACGAGGTCCCTGCCGCCAACGGAGCCGTCGGCGTAAACGTGACCTTACGGGTTGCGGAGTCGTAGGCCGATGTACCGGCGACTGCGGCGCCGCTGGTCACTTTCACTGCCATGCTGACGCTGGACGCTACTGCAGCCTCGGACAGCACTGCGCTGACTACAGTGTTCAGCGGAACGCTGGAGGCACTGGGCAGCGGTGAATGCGAACCAACGGTGAACGGCGTGTTGGGCACCGTCACCACTACGTCCACCAGGTAACTGGCTGTGGACCGCGACGACGCAAAGTCGCCGCTGTACGTGTAGGCGCCGGCGTCAGACGCTGCCCGGAGCGGTCCGACGCTCAGCCCGGAACCGAATCCGTTGGCAGTTGCCGAATACGTTCCGGTCAGGGACTTGTAGGACACGATGTAGTCGGTGTTCGCAGCCATCTGGACCGGCTGGCTGAACATGGCAGTCTGCCACCCGGACGCACTCTCGTTGGTGAACGCCACTGTTGCCAGTTGCTGCCCTGCGGCCGTGTACAGGGCGCCATTGTGGGTGCCGGTGTTTCCTGCGGACTTGTAGAAACGAACACCCAGCACCTCGCCGGCAGAAACGCTCGAGAACCGTACGCCCAAGGTCACCGGCACGCCTTCACGCAGCTCGGCGATCCCCGGCGTGACGGAGTCATCGAAGAGGCTGCAAGGGCACGCACCGGGAACCGGCAGCGTTGCCGCTGTCGTAAAGGACCAGGTTCCACCGGCAGTCACTGGACCGCCGATCGAATCGGTGCCGGACAACGTAGCCGTGAATTGGGTGTTGAACGCCAACGCGCTCGACGGCGTGAAGGTCGCCCGCCGCGTCGCGGCGTCGTACGCCGTAGTTCCTGCCACTGGACCCGACGGCGACTGCAACGTCAGCTGGACGCTGGCCGCCATGACGGGCTTGGAGAATACGGCGCTTACCTTGGTATTCACGGACACGCTCGACGACGACGGGATGGGCGTGTGGCCCGATACCGTCATGGGGGAGCTGTCAACAGTGCTGAAGAGCGCATCCGCGAAGTAGTTGCCACCGTTGTAACTGGTGGTGGGGAAGCCCTGGGACGTGCTGTACACGCCTGCCGGTTCAGCGCCGAAACCACCGGCCACCTTCAACGGGGCGTCCGTGGAACCGAAGCTCGCCCATTGGTGGTCCTTGGTGGCGTAGTGGCCATTGGGTGCCCAATAGGACACCGTATATTTCTGGCCGGCCGCAACAGGCACGGCTTGGCTGAACAGGGCAGTTTGCCAGCCGGAGGCCGTTTCATTGGTGAACGTGGCCGTCGCCAGGCGCTCGCCGGTGGAGCTCCACAGGGAGCCCGTGTGGGTTCCGGTGTTGGCCGTGCTCTTGTAGAAACGGACGCCGGTGATGAAGCCGTCCACTGAAGGGGTGAAACGCAGGCCCATTTCGTAGGCACCGCCGTCACCGGAATCCTTGACCACCGGTACCGTCTGGCCGAAGACGCTGTAAGGGCCGCTCAGGGTGATACTCCTGGTCACGGCCGCGCCGATGTTGGCACTGTCATCGATGGCCCGTGCCTGGATGGTGGCCGTGGTCATGCCCTTCTGGATGTACGTGTAGGTCCAGCTCTGCTTTCCTTGGGCAGGGTGCCAGCTTGCACCGCCGTCGGTAGAGACTTCGACGCCGGCCACCACACCGCCCACGTCGGCGGCTGTTCCCGTCACGGTAACGCTGCTGCCGTGTGCCACGGTGGCTCCGGTGGCGGGAGCCGAGATGGCCACTGTTGGTTTGGTGGTGTCAGTGCTCGCCACGGCGGCAACCAGTCCGGCAGCCCTTGTGGCCGGCTGCGCGCCCATGTCCGCGAGGATGTTGACCTGCGCCTGCCTCATGCGGACATCGGCAGCCGCGCCGTCGCCGTCGTGCTCCTGGTCCAAGCCCCAGGTCCACTGGACGCTGCCGGCAGAGAAGACCAACGCGCCACTGGCTGCGCGGTAGAGGGTCACGTTGTGCGTGGTGCTTCCCGGGGCGACGGTATTACCGAAGTCCTGAAGGTACTCGGGAACGCTGCCCACAGTGGTGGACAGCCGGATGAGTCCCGCCGGCCGGAACCCGTTGTCCAGGTCCTCATTGGATTCATAACCGACGGTGTGCGGCGCGAGGGCGGCCGAGGAACCTGCAGGCAGAGACGCCAGGGTGGTGTTCCGCCAGAGCCGGGTCTTGCCTTCGTCCGCTTTCACCGTGACCGGCAGGTCAGAGTGATTGGACATATAGATCGTCCCGGTCACAGCATTTTCGGGCAGGCCTCCGCCGTTGGCCTGGGAAGCGAAGCGCGGGTCACGCCACGTGCCCGTCCACTGTGCGCTGGGATCGATCTTGGCATTACCCCAGGTTTCCTTGTAGCAGGTAAGAGTGCGGTTGGCTGCACCGTCAACCGTCGAGGGCTCAAACCTGGTGCGCCAGTACATTTCGTTGCCCGATAGGAACTGAAGGTTCACACCGGCGTCCCTCGCGGCTGTGACATTGGCCCGTTGTGGGCCCGACCAGTATTCGTCGTGACCAACGGACAGGAAGACCTTGTGGTTCAGCAGCTCGGCGCCATTGCGGTCCGTATCAAGGCCGCTGATATAGCTGACGTCATAGCCGTTCTGTTCCAGGAAGCGCACCATGGGGTATTCGTTGGAGAAGTAGAAGTCCCTGCCGCCGGGACCGTCCCTGGTTGCCATCGGCCGGTTGTAGCTGACCTTGTAGGACCGGCCGTTGGCCGCGCCTTGGTAGAAGTCCGAGCCTCCGTAGGTGTTGTAGGCCTGCCAGGTCTGGTCCGACGTCTGGAAGACCACTGCGGAGCGGTTGCCGTCGTTTCGGACGATGAACGTGATGTGGCTTTTTGCCCCGGTGTCAGGGCGGGTGAGGAGCGCAATATAGACGCCGGACACAGCCGTGGCCGGGACCTGCCACGTCGCAGATACTGCCCAGGTGCCACAGTCATAGAGTTCCGTGGTGAGGTCGCTGCGGCAGGCCGGTTGGCTCTGGCGCAGGACCGACGGCGTCACATCGGCGATCTTGCGTGCTCCGTTGCCCGCATACCAGCCCGTCCGGTAGATCCCTATGGTGTAGCTGGGAGCGTTCGTATCCACCTTGAAACGTATGGGTTGGCCTGCGTTGACGCTGATCTCGGTGGAAAAGCCCTGGATGCTGTCATCACCGGCACCGTTGATATCCCACTCGGAGGGCGGACTTCCGGTCTTGGAGTTCTCGCAGGCCACAAGGTTCACCACGGGGTCACAGGGACCCGCAGCCACCGCCGCTGGTGCAGTGAGGGGCAAGAGGGCCGCCACCATCGCGATCACCATGGGCACTAAGAAACCCTTGAGGACTCGCTGGGGTCGGTTGGCTGAAGTACCGGGCATCAGAACTCCTGGGGGGTGGCGCGCCGAAAATGCGAATACGGGTCCGCGATTTCAGGCACGGTCCCTGCTTGCCGCTCCCCAGCCAGGGTCAAACCAAGATCTTCAGTTATGGAACTCAGGGTTTTTGCACTTGGATGGTCGTTCCGAAGATCGGGACCGGATCCGGCAGCGGCTGAACTGAAGTTCATGCCGTCACCGGATCACCGGAACGAACAGGCCAAGTTGCCCTTGGCAGGAGTGTAGGGGTGTGGCCTGCCGACCACAAGGCGTTCCGGCAACAGATCCGTAGATTTCGCAGAATCGGCAGTAGATTTAGGGGGTACAACCACCCGGGCCACCCAGGAGAACCGAAGCGCCTTGCACCTGAAAAGTTTGACTGTCCGAGGATTCAAGTCGTTCGCGTCGGCCACGACGTTCGACTTTGAGCCCGGCGTCACTGCCGTCGTAGGGCCCAATGGCTCGGGCAAATCCAATGTTGTGGATGCCCTGGCTTGGGTCATGGGGGAGCAGGGTGCCAAGACCCTGCGTGGCGGCAAGATGGAAGATGTCATCTTCGCGGGCACCTCGGGCCGGCCACCCCTTGGCCGCGCGCATGTGTCCCTGACCATCGACAATGCGGACAACGCTCTTCCCATCGAGTACAGCGAAGTGACCATCTCCCGGACGCTCTTCAGGACAGGCGGATCCGAGTACGCCATCAATGGCGCTCCGTGCCGGCTCCTTGACATCCAGGAACTCCTGTCGGACTCAGGCCTGGGCCGTGAAATGCACGTCATTGTGGGTCAGGGCCAATTGGACCGCGTCCTGCACGCCACTCCTGAAGACCGCCGCGGCTTCATCGAGGAAGCCGCGGGCATCCTCAAGCATCGCCGCCGCAAGGAAAAAACCGTCCGCAAACTCGAGGCCATGCAGGCCAACCTGGCGCGGCTCGGTGACCTCACTGCGGAAATCCGGCGGCAGCTCACTCCGTTGGGAAAGCAGGCAGAAATCGCCCGCCGCGCCCAAACAGTCCAGTTCGATGTCCGGGACGCCAGGTCCCGCCTCCTGGCGGACGACCTGGTCCAGCTGACAACCAGCCTTGAACAGGATGTTGCCGACGAAGCCGCGCTCAAGGAGCGCCGCCAGGTGGTGGAGGCGGGGCTGGGACTTGGACGGCGACGCCAGGCCGCGCTGGAGCAGCAGGCCGCCGAAGCAACCCCGAAGCTCAATGCCGCCCGCGACCATTGGTACCAGCTCTCCGCCGGACGGGAGCGCCTGCGTTCCCTGGGTTCCCTCGCTTCTGAACGCCGCAGGCTCCTGGGGTCCTCGGAAGCCACCGCTGAGTCGGGGCGGGACCCGGAGCAGCTTGAACGCCAAGCGGCCCGTGTCCGTGAGGAAGAGTCGGCCTTGGAACACGACATCCTGGCCAAACAAGCAGCGCTCCTTGAAGCCACGGTGGCAAAGGATGCCGCTGAGTCGCTGTCGGCGGCCGAGGACAAACGATTGACGGCCATGCTGCGCGCTGCCGCTGACCGCAGGGAAGGGCTCGCCAAGCTTGCAGGCCAAGTGGCCGCCGCCCGGTCCAAGGCGGAAGCTGCCGAGGCTGAGCGCGGCCGGCTCCGGGAATCCCTCGCGTCCGGTGATGAACGGCGTCGCAAGGCCCAAAGCGAGTTCACTGCCCTTGAATCCCAGGTGGCCGGGGTTGAGGACGGCGAGGAAAGCCTCGACGCCGACTATGAAAATGCGAATGAGGTCCTGGACGCTGTCCTCGCCGAGATCGAAGAATTGAAAGCCACCGAACGGGAGGCCGTCCGCGAGAGGGATGCCCTGACTGCACGACGCGATGCGCTGCAGCTCGGACTCAACCGCAAGGATGGTTCCGGAAGTCTCTTGGAGGCCGAAGGCATCCTTGGCCCCTTGGCCGCCGTGGTTGCCATCGAGCCTGGGTTCGAGCCCGCCATCGCTGCCGCTCTGGGAAGTGCCTCGGACGCCTTGGTGGTTGCAGATGCGCACAGCGCAGCAGCAGCAATCTTGTCCTTGAAGGATGACGACGCCGGCCGTGCGGCCTTGCTCCTGGCCGGCAGTTTTGCCGGCGATGACCAAGCCCCAGCCGACGCGTTGCTTCCCCCCGGCAGCCGCTGGGCCTCCGACGTCGTGAAAATCTCCGACCCCGCAGCCCAAGGTGCCTTGGCGCTGCTGGCGGGAACCGTCGTCGTCGATGACATTCACACTGCGGCAGCGCTCGTCTCTGAACAACCGGCGCTTAAAGCGGTCACGCGCGAGGGCGACGTCTTTACGGCCCTGACTGTTACTGGCGGCTCGGCAACTGCGCCGTCCCTGCTGGAAGTCCAGGCAGCAGTGGACGACGCCGCAGCCAGGCTCCAGGAGGTCACGTCCCGCTTGGAGCGTGGCCGGTTCGCCCTGGCCGGCGCCCAGTCCCGCCGCGCCGAGGCACAGGACAGGGCCGATGCCGCCTTGGAGCGCCTGCACGAATCCGATGCCCGGCTCGCCGCAGTGGCCGAGCGCCTTGGCCACCTCAATTCCGTTCTTCGCAGTGCCGTGGGTGAAAGTGATCGGCTCGCCGCATCAATGGCCAAGGCTGACGCCAACATCGCTGCCGCCGAACTGGACCTCGAAGTCGCCGCGGAACGGCTCGCCGCCGCCCAGGAAGCGCCGGACGAGGAACCGTCCACGGATCAGCGTGACGAACTCGCCGCGCAAGCCAGGACTGCCCGTTCCCTTGAAACGGAAGCCAGGCTGGCGCTGAGGACTGCGGAAGAGCAGTTGGGCGCCATCAGCAACCGGGCAGCCTCGCTCGAGCGGGCTGCGGCCACAGAACGCCGCGCCCGAGAAGAGGCGGCCCGAAGGGCACAGCGGCGCCGGGCACAGGCGCAGCGTGCTTCGGCCGTTGCGTCTGCGGTGGAGCAGGCACTGCGGTTCATCGATGTCTCAGTGGAGGTGGCGGGCTGGGAGCGTGACCTCGCCGAGCAGACACGGGAACAACTTGAGAAGGAGCTCTCCGACGTCCGGTCCGGTAACGATGCCCTGGCCAAGGAGCTTGCCGAACTGACGGACTCCGTACACCGGGACGAGATGGCGCGGACCCAGCAGCGTCTGCGTATCGAAGCCCTGGAAACGCGCTCCATCGAGGAACTTGGCCTTTCCGCGGAGCAACTCGTTGCTGATTTTGGCCCCCACCTGCCTGTGCCAATGCCTGCCGGTACCACCACCGACAAGTGGGCCGAACTCCGTGCCCCCGTGGACGAGAACGGCGACGAAATCGTTGAAGGTATTCCGTTCGCCCGGGCGGAGCAGGAAAAAAGACTCAAGAAAGCGGAACGGGAGCTGGCCGCACTGGGCAAAGTGAACCCGCTCGCCCTGGAGGAATTTGCCGCCTTGGAAGAAAGGCATCAGTTCCTCAGCTCGCAGCTCGAAGACCTCAAGTCCAGCCGCAAGGACCTGCTGGACATCATCAAAGAGGTGGACGCGAGGGTTCAGCAGGTCTTTACCGAGGCCTTCGCCGACACGTCGGCCCAGTTCGACCACGTCTTTGCCCGTCTCTTCCCCGGCGGCGAGGGCAAGCTGGTGCTCACGGACCCTGACGACATGCTGACCACGGGAATCGAAGTGGAAGCCCGTCCGGCCGGCAAGAAAATCAAGAGGCTTTCGTTACTCTCCGGCGGTGAGCGTTCCCTGACGGCAGTGGCCCTGTTGGTGGCGATCTTCAAAGCCCGGCCCTCGCCGTTCTACGTCATGGATGAAGTGGAAGCGGCCTTGGACGATACCAACCTGGGGCGCCTCATCACCATTTTCGAGGAACTGCGGGAGTCCAGCCAATTGATCGTGATTACCCACCAGAAGCGCACCATGGAAGTGGCTGACGCCCTCTACGGTGTGACGATGAGGGGCGACGGCGTCTCCACCGTCATCAGCCAGAGGCTCGGTGCCGGGGCATAGCTTTATGAGAAGGTAGGGGTGTGAACGATTTCCTACCCATAATTCTGTCCATTCTCGCTGCGCTCGTGGTGGTCGGCGGACTCGTGCCGGTGCTGCTGAAGGCCCGGAAGTCCGGGGCAAAGTACCCCGGGACGCGGGATGCGAACGATCCCCTGCAGTCGTCGGCAGCAAGCGGCGGAACCCTGGTGGAGGACCGCCCGGACTCGGTCAAGGCGCCGGCGCCGACGTTTGACGGAACCGTCGAAGGCACTGACGTGCCTGACGACGTTGCAGGGCTCGAAACCATCGCCATTGACACTCCGGCACCGGTGGAGGGTCGCCTGACCCGCCTGCGCGCCCGCCTGGTCAAATCCAACAGCATCCTGGGCAAGGGGCTGCTGGCTTTGTTGTCCGGCGACAAGATCGACGAAAACGTGTGGGACGAGGTTGAAGAAACCCTCTTGCTGGCGGACCTTGGCACCGAACCAACCATGCAGTTGGTCGAGGCCTTGCGGGAGCGTGTCAAGGTGCTCGGCACCCGTAGCCCCGAGGACGTCAAGGCCATGCTCCGCGAAGAACTCATCAAGCTGGTGGATCCCGATATGGATCGCTCCTTGAATGTCGAACGCAAGGGCGACCGGCCCGCCGTCGTGCTTGTTGTCGGTGTCAACGGCGTCGGCAAGACCACCACCGTCGGCAAGCTTGCCCGCGTCCTGGTGGCCGAAGACAAGGATGTGCTGTTGGGCGCAGCCGACACCTTCCGCGCCGCGGCCGCCGAGCAGTTGGCCACATGGGGACAACGCGTTGGAGTGCCCACCGTGAAGTCGGACATCGACGGCGCCGACCCCGCCTCGGTTGCCTACGAAGCCGTGAAGGCCGGCATCGACCAGGAAGTCGATGTGGTCATGGTGGACACTGCAGGGCGCCTGCAGAACAAGACCGGCCTGATGGACGAGCTCGGCAAGGTCAAGCGCGTGATCGAGAAACTGGCTGAAGTGGATGAGGTCCTGCTGGTCCTGGACGCCACCACAGGGCAGAACGGCCTCAACCAGGCCCGTGTGTTCGCTGAGGTTGTCAATATCACGGGCATCGTGCTGACCAAGCTTGATGGCACAGCCAAGGGCGGCATCGTTGTCGCCATCCAGAAGTCGTTGGGTGTCCCTGTTAAGCTGATCGGCTTGGGCGAAGGCCCGGATGACCTCGCGCCGTTCGACGCCGAAGCCTTTGTGGACGCGCTGCTCAACTAGCACTCCGCACAAAACTGGCTGGCATTTGTGGTTGTCCTGAGTCCTCGGAGCAACCACAAATGCCAGTCAGTTTTTGGGTTTAAGGGGTTCGCGTGCCAGCGACCAGCCTGCTGCCGTGAGGAGGAGTACGCCGCCTGTGATGCCGAAGGCCCAGCCATAGCCCAGGCGGTCGGCAAGCAGGCCTGCCACGACGGGGCCAATGATGGCCCCGGTGTCCGCCGCCATCTGGAAGACCGCCAGCACTTTGCCCCCGGAGCGTCCCCGGCCAATGACATCGGCGACGGCGGCCTGCTGCGCCGGACCCAACAAACCTGAGCCGAATCCTGCCACTGCGGACGCAATGAGGAATGCCGGCAAATCCGTGGTCAAGCCAATGACGCCGGTGGCCAGGCCGGTGATGACCAGGCCAGGGATGAGCAGGGGCTTGCGTCCCCAGGCATCAGCCAAACGCCCGGAAAAGGTCAGGGCAGTGGCGTTGCCCATGGCAAAGATGGCCAATGCCCACGCGGCAGTTTCCGGCTTCGACTGCAGGACGGCCACTGCGAACAGCGGGATCGTGGCCATGCGGACGCCGAAGGTTACCCAGCCGTTGCCGAAACTCGAGAACACTGCGGCCCGGTAGGCAGAGTCAGTCAGTGCTTCCTTCAAGGTCATGGCTGGTGCCGTCGCAGTATCTTCCGCCGCATTGCCCTCGCCGCTCAGCATGGTCCGGACCACCAAGGCTGCCACCAGCAGGGCGCCGGCGTAGGCAAGGAAAGGCACACGGAGGCCGAAGCCTGCCAGCAAACCGCCTACGACCGGTCCCAGCACGCTCCCGATCAGGAAAGCCGAAGCGTAGGCACCGGAGACCCTCCCGCGCCGCTCCGGGGGAGCCAACCGGATGAGCAAGCCCATGGCAGCAACCGTAAACATGACGGAGCCGGCGCCACCGAGGCCGCGGAAGATCAGCAGCTGCCAGTAGTCCTGGGCGAAGGCGCATGCCGCAGTAGACACCGCTACGATCAGCAGGCCTGAAACGTAGACATTCCGCTCGCCGAACCGTCCTATCAGGGCTCCTCCCGCCGGGGCAAACACGAGCCTCATGAAGGCGAAGATGCTGACGATCACGGCGGCGGCGGTAGCGCCGACGTCGAACGTCGTGGCGAATTGCGGCAGGACCGGCGCCACGAGGCCAAAGCCCAGCGCGATCAGGAACGCCGCAGCCAACATCACCTTGATATCGCGGGGCAAGGGTGTTTTCTCCTGCCGGACCCTTGGAGCTTTGACGGATCTGGGCGACTGGGTCATACGGGGTTGGTCCTTCAAGGTGGTTCGGGGCTCATCTGGTCAAAAGCTGGGTATTTCCGGTGAAGTCTGACGCCTGAAACATATCCGTAACATCGCAGATATGCACCATTTACGTTGGGGAGGTTGTTGTAACCGGCGCGCAATATAAAACCCGCGCAGGTGAAACACGGCGGCACAAAACTCTTAAGCAGGACGCAAACGGCGTCAGGACAGCGGTTGAACCGCAGATCTAGCAAGAGAGGAACGTGCACCATGGAACTTACCGCAGGTCACGTATGGGTCATGGTGGCAGCCGCGCTTGTGCTGTTCATGACACCCGGTCTGGCATTCTTCTACGGCGGCATGACACGCGCCAAGGCAGCCCTGAACATGATGATGATGAGCTTCATCTCCATCGGCATCGTCGGCGTTGTCTGGGTGCTGTGGGGCGCGTCAATGAGCTCCGGCGAAGGCTTCATGGAAATCGTGGGCAACCCGTTCGCCACCTTCGGCCTCGAAGGCATCAATACTCCTGATGGCCTCATCAAGGTTGGCTACGCGGCCACCTTCGCCATCATCACGGTTGCGCTGATCAGTGGCGCAATCGCCGACCGCGCCAAGTTCGGCGCCTGGAGCATCTTTGTTCCGGTCTGGGTCACCCTCGTCTACTGCCCGCTGGCCTACATGGTTTGGGGCGGCGGACTGTTCGGTCCTGAAGGTGCAATCGGCAAGGCCCTCGGCCCGGCCATCGACTTCGCCGGCGGCACTGTAGTGCACATCAACGCCGGTGTGGCGGCACTCGTCCTGGTTCTCATCATCGGCAACCGCCGTGGCTTCGGCAAGGACCCGAACCACCGCCCGCACAACATCCCGTTCGTCATGCTCGGCGCAGCAATCCTGTGGTTCGGCTGGTTCGGCTTCAACGGTGGTGCAGCAACCACCGCCGAACAGGGCGGCCTGATCTGGATCAACACCCTCGCAGCTCCCGCAGCGGCCATGATCGGCTGGCTCATCACTGAACGCATCCGTGACGGACACCCGACCTCCCTCGGCGCAGCATCCGGTGTGGTTGCCGGCCTCGTGGCCATCACCCCCGCTTGTGCCAACGTCAGCCCTGTCGGCGCCCTGGGCCTCGGCGTGGTTGCCGGTGTAGCCTCGGCCCTGGCAGTCGGCCTCAAGTTCCGCTGGGGTTTCGATGACTCCCTGGATGTTGTAGGCGTCCACCTGGTATCAGGCATCATCGGCACCGTGGCACTGGGCTTCATCGCCCTTCCCACCGACGGTGTGGGCGGCGGCCTCTTCTACGGCGGCGGCATGACCCAGATGTGGGCCCAGCTCGCAGCAGCCGGCATCGCCATCGCTTTCTCGGCCATCATGACGGCCATCATCGCCTTCGCCATCCACAAGACCATGGGCTTCCGGGTCTCCACGGAGCAGGAGAACGTTGGCGTCGACCTCAGCCTCCACGCTGAGACGGCCTACGAATTCGGAGTCAACGGCCACGGTGGCAGCTTCCAGCCGCTGCACGAGGCCATGACTGGAAAGTCGGAGACAGCAGCAGCCAAGGCCGCCGCAGAAGGCAAGGAGAGTGTCCAGGCATGAAGCTCATCACAGCGATCGTCCGTCCCGAGAAGCTTGAAGCGGTCCGGGAAGGCCTCGAAGCATACGGGGTCCAGGGCCTGACGGTCAGCGCGGCCAGCGGCTACGGCCGCCAGCGCGGATACACCGAGGTGTATCGCGGAGCAGAATACAACGTGGATCTGCTGCCCAAGATCCGCATCGAGGTCCTCGCCACGGATGAGCAGGCAGACGACATCCTGGATGTCCTCATCGCCAGCTCCAACACTGGCCGCGCCGGTGACGGCAAGGTGTGGACCGTGGATGTCTACGAAGCAGTACGGGTCCGGACCGGTGAGCGCGGCGCAGCCGCGATCTAGGTTCTGACCGGATCCTATTTCCGACGCAGCACAGCGGGCCGGGTACCAGTCAAGGTACCCGGCCCGCTGTTGTGTCGCCGCTGTGCTCAGTCACCAGCCCTCGCTGGTCACCAATCGTCGTTAGTCCAGGACTGTCTTTAGTCCACGACGGCGGTGGGCCAGTCCGCGGGCCCCTCGCTGCCGGCGTCGTACTCGTCCAGAGGGACGTCGCCGCTTTCCCAGGCGCGGAGGACCGGCTCGACGATCCTCCAGCAATCCTCGGCAGTGTCGCCCCGAACTGACAGGAGGGGGTCGCCGGTCAGGATGCCTTCGAGGACTTCTCCGTAGGGCAGCATTCCGGGTTCGTTGAGTTCGGCCACCAGGGTGGTTCGGTCCAGCGTGAAAATGTCGCCGGGGCCGTTCACATCGACGTCGAGCTGCAGCAGGTCCGGACCAAAGCCGATCCGCAGTTGGTTGGGAGAGTCCACGCCCGAGAAGCCCTTGGGAAGGTGGGGGACAGGGCGGAAGGTGATAACGGCCTCCTTGCGCCTGCGCCCCATGGCCTTGCCGGAGCGCAGGATGAAGGGGACGCCCTTCCAACGCCAGTTGTCGATGTCCACGCGCACTTCTGCAAGGGTTTCGGTGTTTCGTGACGGGTCCACGCCCTCCTCGGCAGCGTAGTCCGGCACGGTCCTTTCGCCGAGTGTTCCCGCTGTGTAGCGGGCTCGTCGCGTGGAATCGACGTACGGGGCCTTGACGCTGCTTGCCCGCAAGACGGTGGCCACTGCGTCACGAAGGTCCCGTTCCTCGATGGTGGCGGGAGCATCAATGGCGAGGAACGCCATGATGTGGAGGAGGTGGCTCTGGATCATGTCCCGAAGAGCCCCGGCTGTGTCGTAGTATCGGGCCCTGCCCTCAAGGGCGAGGTCCTCGTCGAAAATGACCTCCACCTTCTCGATGTGTTCGCGGTTCCAGACCGGCTCCAGGAACCTGTTGGCGAAGCGAAGGCCCAGGATGTTGAGCACCGTTGCCTTGCCCAGGAAGTGGTCCACGCGGTGGATGTGGTCCTCGGGGACCAATGCGGCCAAGGTCCTGTTCAGCTCGTGTGCGGATTCGGTACCCGACCCGAATGGCTTCTCCATGACCAACCGCGTCCCGGCTGGCATTTGTTCGGGATGGAGTACCTCGCAGGCTTTCTGGCTGACATGCGGTGGCAAAGCGAAGTAGATGGCAACCGGACCCTGAAGCCGTGCCAGCAGATCGGCCAATGGACCGTCGGCCGTGACATCAACCTGCTGGTATTCGGTGCCTTCGGCAACGGCGGCCAAAGCGGCACGCCCGGCGGTGTCGGCTGTTTTTGATGCGGCCTCGAAGGCGCCGTTGACCCTTTGCCTCCATTGCTCCGGAGACCAGGGATCGGATCCCGCGCCCACCAAACGGAGACCTGGAGCCCGCCCTGAAGCCAACAGTCCGGCCAGTCCAGGCAGGAGCAGCCTGCCGGTGAGGTCCCCGGACGCGCCGAGGATGAGCAACGTTTTTACAGTTGTTTTGCTGGTCACTGTGCCAGCATGCCATCTTGCAGGTGCGACTTGGTACCCTAGATAGTCGAGTCCCGTAGTTGAGTCGTATTTGCCGGGGCAAGAATCGTCAAGACTCTGGTGTGCCGCATTGGCCGCCATTCGTAGACCATCGAAAGAAGTGCACGGCGCGTGTTCAATTCACTCTCTGACCGGTTGACAGCAACCTTCAAGAACCTCCGTGGCAAGGGCCGCCTCACCGAGGCTGATGTCGATGCCACTGTCCGGGAGATTCGCCGCGCCCTGCTGGACGCGGATGTTGCGGTGTCCGTGGTCCGCGAGTTCACCGGCCGTATCCGCGAACGGGCCCTGGGCGCCGAGGTCTCGGGAGCGTTGAACCCGAGCCAGCAGATCGTGAAGATCGTCAATGAGGAACTCAAGGAGATCCTCGGCGGCGAGACACGACGTATCCGCCTGGCCAAGACCGGGCCCACCATCATCATGCTCGCAGGCCTCCAAGGTGCCGGTAAGACCACCCTCGCCGGCAAGCTGTCCAAGTGGCTCAAGGCGCAGGGCCACAGCCCCCTGCTGGTAGCTTGCGACCTCCAGCGCCCCAACGCTGTCACGCAGCTCCAGGTTGTTGGCCAGCGCGCCGGTGTCCCGGTGTTCGCTCCGCACCCGGGCGCAACCTCCGAACTTGAGCACCCCGCCGGCGATCCGGTGGCCGTAGCCAAGGCCGGCGTCGAGGAAGCCCGCCAGAAGCTGCACGACGTCGTCATCGTCGATACAGCCGGCCGTCTCGGCGTCGACGCCGAAATGATGGACCAGGCCCGACGCATCCGTCAGGCGATCATCCCCAACGAAGTCCTCTTCGTGATCGACTCCATGATCGGCCAGGATGCCGTCAACACGGCGATGGCCTTCGACGAAGGCGTCAATTTCACGGGCATCGTGTTGTCCAAGCTCGACGGCGACGCCCGCGGCGGTGCCGCGCTGTCGGTTGCATCCGTTACCGGTAAGCCGGTCATGTTTGCGTCCACCGGTGAAGGCCTCGACGACTTTGAGCTCTTCCACCCGGACCGTATGGCTTCGCGCATCCTGGACATGGGTGACGTCCTCACCCTGATCGAACAGGCTGAAAAGGCCTGGGACAAGGACGAAGCGGCCAGGATGGCGAAGAAGTTCGCCGACCAGGAAGACTTCACCCTGGACGACTTCCTCGCCCAGATGCAGCAGATCCGCAACATGGGCTCCATGAAGAAGATGCTCATGATGATGCCGGGTGCGCAGAACATCCGTCAGCAGCTTGAGAATTTCGACGAAAAAGAGATCGACCGCGTCGAGGCAATCGTCCGCTCCATGACTCCGCACGAGCGTGTTGCTCCCAAGATCATCAACGGCTCACGCCGCGCCCGAATCGCCAGGGGTTCAGGCGTCCACGTTTCAGAGGTCAACGGACTGCTGGAGCGTTTCGCCCAGGCCCAGAAGATGATGAAAAAACTGGCTCAAGGCGGCGGCATGCCAGGCATGCCGGGAATGCCCGGGTTGGGTGGCCCCGGCGGCGGCCGCAAGAACGGTAAGAACGCCCCTAAGAAGAAGGCCCGTTCCGGCAACCCTGCAAAGGCAGCGCAGGAACTGCGTGATGCCGAGGCCAAACGGGCCAATGCCGCTTCGGCCGCACCCACGGGTGCCGCTTTCGGACAGGGCGCCGCGGACTTCGACCCGGCGTCGCTGAATCTTCCCAAGGGCTTCGACAAGTTCCTCGGAAAGTAGATATTGCTTCCCAAGGAGCCGGGATTTCCGGCCCCTTGGGATGTCAGAGCCGTGGAATAGGCTGAACCAATGCAGAAGCAGCGCGTAGTCTTCGTTCACGGCCTGGGCACGTTCGGCGCTGCGGCATGGCCGAGGCAACATGGCATGGCCCTGGCCTATGACGCACTGTTCCTTCGGCGCCACGGCTTTGATGCCAATGCCGAACCCGTGGAATCCAGTGTGGCGGCCGACGTCGCAATTGTGATCAACGCACTGGATGATTCGGGCGGCGGCCACATCGTGGCTCACGAGCAAGGTGCCATCTCCGCCATGCTCGCAGCCATCGAACGCCCTGATCTGGTGCACTCGCTCACCCTGGTGGAGCCCGCCTGTTTGTCGTTGACGGCCGAACTTCCGGCGACGGGATCCCATCGGGCACTGATGGAACCGCTGTTCGACGTCAGGAACCAGCTCAACGACGCCGACTACCAGCGTGAGTTCTACCGCCGGGCCTTCTCTGCCGAAACCGGAGGTTTGGACAGTCCCGAAGCCCGCCGCTCCGCCCGCAGGCTGAGGCTGCAAGCGCCTCCATGGGAGGCGCCGCTCCACATCGTTCCGGGCGTTCCCACGTTGGTCCTCACCGGCGGGTGGGAACCCCTCTACGAGGAAATCGCGGCATACCTGCAGGACACCGGTGCCCTCCGCCGCGTGGCAGCGGGAGGACACCGGCCCCAGGATTCACCTGAAGGGGACCGGGCCATCCGCTCCTTTATCGCGGACGTCGGAAGGGCTATGTCAGTTCAGGCTTCCTGAGCTGGTGGTGCCTTGGCTTGCAGGGACCTGGAGTTCCGGCAAGTACACCTTCCCGCCCGAAGCCAGGAACTCCTGGCTCTTCTCGCGCATGCCGTCGTACATGCCTGCGATTGCCGCCTGGGACTCGGCTGAACCGTATTCGTCCCGGATGTCCTGGCTGATGCGCATGGAGCAGAACTTGGGGCCGCACATCGAGCAGAAGTGCGCTGTCTTTGCCGGTTCGGCCGGCAATGTTTCGTCGTGGAAGGCTTCGGCCGTCACAGGGTCCAGGGAAAGGGCAAACTGGTCCCGCCAGCGGAACTCGAAGCGTGCCTTGGACAGGGCATCGTCGCGTTCATGCGCACCAGGGTGGCCCTTGGCGAGGTCGGCTGCGTGGGCGGCGATCTTGTAGGTGATAACCCCGGTCTTGACGTCGTCCTTGTTTGGCAGGCCGAGGTGCTCTTTTGGGGTCACGTAACAGAGCATGGCTGTGCCGTACCGGGCGATTTCGGTCGCACCGATCGCCGAGGTGATGTGGTCGTAGCCGGGGGCGATGTCGGTGACCAGGGGGCCGAGCGTGTAGAACGGGGCACCCTTGCAGAGTTCCTGTTGCCGCTCCACATTCTCGCGGACCAGGTGGAACGGAACGTGGCCGGGGCCTTCCACCATGACCTGGACGTCGAACTCCCACGCGCGTTGCGTCAGCTCCGCGAGCGTGTCCAGTTCTGCAAACTGGGCGGCGTCGTTTGCGTCGGCAATGGATCCGGGGCGCAGGCCGTCGCCCAACGAGAACGAGACGTCGTACTGGGCGAAGATTTCGCACAACTCGTCAAAGTGGGTGTAGAGGAAGTTTTCCTGATGGTGTGCCAGGCACCAGCCGGCCATGATCGAACCACCGCGCGAAACGATGCCTGTGACCCTGTTGGCTGTGAGTGGCACATACCGCAGGAGCACCCCTGCATGGATGGTCATGTAGTCCACGCCCTGCTCGCATTGCTCGATCACTGTGTCGCGGAAGATCTCCCATGTCAGTTTGTTGGCTTCGCCGTTGACCTTTTCGAGCGCCTGGTAGATCGGGACTGTGCCGATCGGAACAGGGGAGTTGCGGATGATCCATTCGCGGGTGGTGTGGATGTCATCTCCCGTGGAGAGGTCCATGACGGTATCAGCGCCCCATTGGGCGGCCCATTGCAGCTTGTCCACTTCTTCGGCGATGGAGCTGGTCACGGCCGAGTTTCCGATGTTTGCGTTGATCTTGACCAGGAAGGCCTTGCCGATGATCATCGGTTCGGATTCAGGGTGGTTGATGTTGTTGGGGATGATGGCCCGGCCTGCGGCGACCTCGCCGCGGACCAGTTCAACATCGCAGTTCTCCCGCAGCGCGACGAACTGCATCTCCGGCGTCACGACGCCCTTTTTCGCGTAGTGCATTTGGGTGACGGTCTTGCCCTCGACGGCGCGGCGGGGCACCGGTTGCGCGCCCTTCCACTCCGCTGACGCCGCACCGCGCCGGACCGCGGACTTGCCGTCGTCGAGCAGGTTCCGTTCGCGCCCGGAGTATGGTTCGGTGTCTGCCCGGCCTTCGATCCATGGTGCGCGGAACGGCTCCAGTCCCACCACAGGATCGCTGCCCGGACCCGCGGTTCGGTATACCTGCAACGGCGTATTTGCCTGCCCATTGGGGGAGGGCTCCAGCGAAATCTCGGTTATCGGCACGCGGATCCCGTTGTCGGGATCTTCCAGCCACGCCAATGAATGGGACTTCAGCGATTGCGTGACGGGTTCCGCCGATTCCAAGCCGTTACCGGCCTGGTTTTGGCCTGCGTTGGAACGATTTTGGCCTGCGTTGGAACGATTTTGGACAGGGCTGTGCTGTGTTTCGGTGGTGCTCAAAGGATTACTCACTTCCTTCGCCGGCATTACCCGGACAGGTTCAACGGTCGCAGACTGCGTCAGTCCGATCTCAGCCCCTGCAGGGGCCCCCGTGTGGTCGTAGACGAAGCTACCACAGCTCCCAACAGGCACCCAGTCACATGAACGCACCAGCTCCGAAGGCACTGCGGCGGACTAGGCTTTTGCAATGGCCAACATCATCGAATTCAGCGGACCTGTACTCGTCTCGGCGGACGAAGAGCGCCAGGGGATGTGGTCTGTTGACGGAGTCCTTTCCTTCGAACGCCCCACGGCCACTCCGGACCGGGTACTGGATGGCTGGGTCCTGCCGGGCTTCGTTGATGCCCACTGCCACATCGGGCTCGGCGCAGGCGGCGCGGTTGACGAGCAGGCAACCTTGGCGCAGGCGCAGGCGGACCTCGACGCCGGAACGCTGCTGATCCGTGATTGTGGATCACCCGGCGACACCCGCTGGGTTCAGCAGCGGACAGACTTGCCCCGCCTGATCAGGGCAGGACGGCACATTGCCAGGAGCCGGCGCTACCTCCGTGGCCTGGGCCACGAAATTGAACCGGAGCAGCTCGTGGAGACCGTGCGCAAGGAAGCGCGCGACGGCGACGGCTGGGTGAAACTTGTGGGCGACTGGATCGATCGCGGCGTCGGCGACCTCGCCGCGTCCTTTCCGGCAAAGATCGTCAGGGATGCCATCTCAGCTGCCCACGACGAAGGTGCCCGGGTGACGGCCCATTGCTTCGCAGAGAACACGATCGATGACATGCTCGATGCCGGCATCGACTGCATCGAACACGCCACTGGCCTCTTGCCGCGGCACATTCCGCGTTTGGTGGAACAGTCGGTGCCCATCGTGCCCACCCTGGTCAACATCGCCACCTTCCCGGATATCGCCGCGCAGGCAGCGCCAAAGTTTCCGGAGTACGCGGACCACATGATGCGCCTGTGGGAGCGTAGGCGCGAGCGTGTGCAGGAGGCCTTTGAGGCGGGGGTCTCCATCTACGCGGGAACAGATGCGGGCAGCGTGATCAAGCACGGCCGGATTGCGGATGAAATGCGGGAACTGCACGACGCCGGCCTGCCGCCGGCGGCAGTCCTGGACGCTGCGGCGTGGGGTGCCCGGAAGTGGCTGGGGGTGGAGGGGATCAGCGAGGGGGCGGGTGCCGACGTCGTCCTGTGCAGTGCCGATCCCAGGCGCCATCCGGAGACTGTATCGGAACTCAAGCACGTCGTCCTCCAGGGCATCACTGTCCGTTAGGAATAAATTGAAGCTTCAAGTAATTTATAGAAGTAGAAGGTGCCGATGCGCGGCAACCTCAGAAACGGGAGCTTCACATGACCAGACCAATCAGCCAGGATCTTCTGCCTGCCGAACTCACCATGGGCACCGTCATGCTCAAGGTGGGCGACATGAAGGTCATGAGCGACTACTACCAGCGCGCCCTGGGCCTGGAGGTGGTTGCCGAACAGGATGGCGGACTGTATCTGGGGCGTGTCGGAAAGCCTGTGGTCCATCTGGCTCCGGCCTCCGGCCTGCAGATTCCCGGGCGCGGCGAAGCCGGCCTGTTCCACACGGCCATCCTGTTCCAGGACCAGCCTTCGCTGGCGGCGACCATCGCCACCGCGGCCGAGTATGAGCCCCGCGCCTTTGCGGGCAGTGCCGACCACCTCGTCAGCGAGGCGTTCTACTTCACCGACCCCGAGGGCAATGGCATTGAGCTCTACTACGACAAGCCCCGCGAACTGTGGCAGTGGGATGGCAAGAATGTGGTCATGGACAATGTTGCCCTCCCGCCCCAGCGGTTCCTGCAGCAGCACCTGAGTGAAGCTGCCGTGACCGGACAGCGCGAGGCGGCTGCCGACATCGGGCATGTGCACCTGCAGGTAGGTGATGTTGGGACTGCGCAACAGTTCTACGTCGGGACCCTGGGCTTCGAGCGCACCGCTGGATGGCATGGCCAGGCGCTGTTCGTCTCAGCCGGCGGCTATCACCACCACATGGCCATGAACGTTTGGAACAGCCGTGGCGCCGGCCCCCGGAAAGATACGCTCGGCCTGGGCGAAGTCCTGATCGAGGTCCCCGCCGCGGAAGACGTGGCGGCCTTGGGGGATCGCCTCAAGGTAGCAGGCGTGGCGCATTATCACACCGGTTCCGAGCTTCGCTTTGACGACCCCTGGAGCAACAAGCTGCGCGTCGCCGTGCGCTGAGGCGCCACTGGCGGCTCCCCGCTGCACTAGGCTGGTCAGTGGCGGCGCGGAGCCACTCGGTTCGCGTGCCGCCGCCCCGTCAGCACGAAGGAATGAGAGTACTTTCCATGGGCTTTGCCGAAATTTTTGTAGCCACCCACGACGAAGCACTCCAGCGGGCAGCTGCCCTGGATAAGGGCGCGGATGTGGTGGGTCCTGCCGTCAGGATCGATGGCATCACGGATTTTGAAGTCGAGCAGCTGGGTGACTTGGCCGGCCAGGCGGTCCATGCCGCCGGAGCTGACTATGAGCTTGCCTTGGTCGATGTCACCAGTGATGCGCTCCTGGGTGTCCCTGAAGCCATGGTGCGGGCGCTTGCCGAACTGTTGACGTACGAGAGCGAAGGTGACGCCAATGTTCTCGACGACGTAGCTGCCGCCTGGGCTGCGCAGGACGACATGCCGTTCGACGCTGCCCAATCACGCCAGTACGTCCAGCAATTGGCCGCCTTGGCCACGGACGTCGAAAAGGTGGAGCGCTCCGGGCTGTACGTCTGGTCCGAATAGCGGCATCGAGTCCACGCCGCACGCAGCGTTCCGATCCTGCGAGTGAGCAACAACACACCGCACCACGTGGCGTAAGTCGTATTTGCTGCGGGCATCTGGCACAATAGACAGGTACTCGATCGGTGCGGCCCCTCTCTCCGTGCTCGTATCTTGTCCTTCGAACCGTCCAGTATGGCCCGCCCCACGGGTGCAGAACGTCGGGTTCACCTCGTTTCAGAAACAGGAGTGACCACAAAAGTGGCCGTAAAGATTCGCCTTAAGCGCTTCGGTAAGATGCGCGCACCGTACTACCGCATTGTCGTCATGGATGCCCGCGCCAAGCGCGACGGCCGTGCCATCGAAGAAATCGGCAAGTACCACCCCACCGAAGAGCCGTCGTACATCGAGGTCGCTTCCGAGCGCGCCCAGTACTGGCTTTCCGTTGGCGCCCAGCCGACCGAGCAGGTTGCCGCGATCCTCAAGATCACCGGTGACTGGCAGAAGTTCAAGGGCCTGCCGGGCCAGGAAGGCACCCTGAAGACCAAAGCTCCGAAGGAAGCCTTCGTAGCCCCGGAGAAGGGTTCCGTCATCATCCCGGAAGCCATCACCAAGAAGGCCAAGAAGGACGAAGCCGAAGCTCCGGCCGAGGCTGAAGCAGAGACCACCGAGGCTGAGTAAGTTGCTGGCAGAAGCGCTCGAGCACTTGGTTCGCGGGATCGTTGACAGCCCTGAGGATGTCAAGGTCAGTGCCAAGAACAACCGCCGCGGGGAATCCCTTGAGGTGCGTGTTCACCAGGAGGACCTCGGACGGGTGATCGGCCGTCAGGGACGCACCGCACGTGCATTGCGCACTGTGGTTGCAGCCTTGGCAGGTGGCGAGCAGGTCAGGGTCGACGTCGTCGACACCGACCGCCGCCGGTAACGCGCTCAGCACTACTTGTCTTAGATCCGGCCCCTTCACCGAATATGGTGGAGGGGCCGGATTGCTTTATCCACCATTTCATCACCGTGGCTGCCCGGCGGCACGGTACACAAGAATTCAGAGGAATCCATGCAGCTCCAGGTGGCCCGGATCGGCAAACCCCACGGCATTCGCGGCGAGGTCACGGTGCAGGTACTCACCGACGCGCCTTCGGAACGATTTGTCGCAGGAACCGAATTCGTCGTGGAGCCGGTCTCGGCCGGCCCGCTGACCATCCGCAGTGCCCGGTGGAACAAGGACATCCTGCTTCTTGGCTTTGAGGAAATAGCCGACCGCAATGCTGCCGAGGCCATCCGTGGCGCGAAGCTCTTTATCGAAACAGAAGAACTCGACGACGAGGACGACGACGAAGGCTGGTACGAGCACGAACTGGTTGGCTTGGAAGCCCGGGTTGGCTCGCAGGTCGTGGGCAAGGTTGCCGCGCTGAACACCATGCCCGTCCAGGACTTGCTGATGGTCAAGACCGGCGACGGCAAGGAAATCCTTGTTCCGTTCGTGGAGGAAATCGTGCCCGAGGTCAACATTGAGGACGGATTCATCCTCATCACGCCGCCGGCCGGCCTCTTTGAGGTCAACGACGAAACGACATCGGAGCCCCACGATGGCGCAGGGGATGATGCCTGAATGAGGATTGATGTCGTCAGCATTTTCCCCGATTACCTTGCCCCGCTTGAGCTCTCCCTCATAGGCAAGGCCCGCCAGGATGGCCTGCTGGAACTGAACGTCCATGACCTCCGCGCCTTTACAACGGACAAGCATCGGACGGTTGACGATACCCCGTACGGCGGTGGCGCCGGGATGGTCATGAAGCCGGAACCGTGGGCGCAAGCCCTTGAATCGGTTGCCACTGTCCGTGAAGGTTCCAAGCCCGTTCTGATCGTTCCTTCACCGGCAGGCGAGCGGTTCAACCAGGCGCTGGCGTATGAACTCGCCGAGCAGGACCATCTCGTGTTCGCCTGTGGTCGCTACGAAGGCATCGATGAGCGCGTTATTGATTGGGCTCATGATCACTTCACGGTACGTCCGGTCAGCTTGGGCGACTACGTGCTCAACGGCGGCGAAGTAGCCGTCCTGGCCATGGTGGAGGCAGTTGGACGCCTCCTTCCGGGAGTGGTCGGCAATCCCGAATCATTGGTTGAGGAATCCCACTCCGACGGTTTGTTGGAGTACCCCGTCTACACAAAGCCATCAGCGTGGCGGGACCATGAGGTCCCTGCCATCCTTCTCAGCGGCAACCACGGCAAGATTGCCCAGTGGCGACGCCACGAACAGTTCCGTCGCACCGCGGAACGCCGGCCTGACCTCCTGGAAGGGTTCGACGCCGGTACGCTGAGCCGCGCTGACCGCAACGCCCTCGCGGACCTCGGGTACGCGGTTGTTGACGGCCGCCTGCGCGCCCGGCCTGGTGGCGACGCCGAAAACTAAAGGTGCCTGCCGGCGTCGAACATTCCGGGAGTCCGGCAGTTGGCCGGATGCGTGCGCATGTGGCAGAATTAACCCTTGTGTCTGCTGGGCTGACACCTGCCACAGGGGGAGTTCAGCCAACAGTCGGACAACCCGGCGACACCAATCAGTGGTGGAGCCGGACACAAAGAAACTTCGGCGGAAATTTCCGGCTGGCTTTCGTGCCCCGGGCTTGTTCGCCGTAACCCAAAGTGAATGACCTGTGGCGTTCACCAGGAGTGGATTAATGCATATCCTCGATAGCGTAGATGCAGCCTCGCTGCGTAGCGATGTTCCGGAGTTCCGCGCGGGCGACACCCTCAAGGTTCACGTCAACATCATCGAAGGCAAGAACTCCCGTGTCCAGGTATTCCAGGGCTTCGTCCTGGGCCGCCAGGGCGACGGCGTTCGCGAAACCTTCACCGTGCGCAAGGTTTCCTTCGGTGTCGGCGTAGAGCGTACCTTCCCGGTACACTCCCCGATCATCGACAAGATCGAGGTCGTCACCAAGGGTGACGTCCGCCGCGCCAAGCTTTACTACATGCGTGCACTGCGCGGTAAGGCTGCGAAGATCAAGGAAAAGCGCGACTTCGCCAAGTAGGTCCTGCGACTTACGCAACGGGTCCAGGATTCGTGCCCGGTTGTTCCGGAGCAATCCGCAACGCAACAGGGATACGAGTCATGGACACAACAGAACGCCAGCCCCGGAAACAGGGCTGGCGTTTTGTTTTGCTCGCACTGGTGCTTGCGGTCGCGATCAGTGGGTTGGTCCGCTCCCTGTGGCTGGATGTCTACTTCATTCCCTCTGAATCCATGGAACCCCTGCTCGGTACAGGGGACAGGATCCTGGTCTCGCGGACGGCCTTCAATACCGAACCGATACGCCGCGGCGACATCGTGGTATTCGACGGCCGCGGTTCCTTCGCCCCGCTGAGCAGCGGAAAGGGCCCGTTTGTCGACGCAGTATCGGCCGCCAGCCAATGGTTCGGACTGACCGGAAGCGAAACGATCTACGTCAAGCGGGTGATCGGAACGCCGGGGGACCACGTTCAGTGCTGCGATTCGAACGGCCTTCTCACAGTCAACGGTCAGCCGGTTGAGGAACCCTATGTCTATCCCGGAGATGAACCCAGCAAGCAGAAGTTCGACGTCGTGGTGCCTGAGGGACGCCTATGGCTGATGGGCGACCACCGCTCGCGTTCCGCCGACTCCCGAGGGTTGCTGGGCGCACCGGGTGGCGGGATGGTTCCCGTGGAACGGGTGATCGGCCGACCCGTCCAGATCATCTGGCCACTTGATAGATTTGCAGAGATGCCTCGCTCTACGCAGGCCGAAACATCGAAGAACGGACAATAGATGCCGGACAAGGCTCCAGAGACCCCCGAGCGGTACGACGACGACGCCCGGGTCTCGGACGGAACGGCGAGCTCGGCCGGTGTGGTGGAACCCCGCCAGGCCGACGACGCCGCGTCCAGCGCGCCCGGCAACAGTGGAGACAGCGGCGATCCTGGGGCCCGTGTGTCCAATGGCGGCGCCCATGCAGTGGAGAAGCCTCGCAGGAACCCGGTGCTTGTTTGGGTCAAGGAGATCGTCACGGTGGTGGCTATCGCGTTGGTGTTGTCCTTCCTCTTGAAGACATTCCTGTTCCGGGCTTTCTACATTCCATCGGAATCCATGGAAAGCACGTTGGATGTCAACGACCGCATTTTCATCAACCTCCTTGTTCCAGAACCCTTCGCTCTGCAGCATGGCGATGTTGTTGTTTTCAAAGACTCGCAGAACTGGCTGACCCCCGTTGCCAAAAAGCCGGCAGGCCCGCTGGATTGGGTAGGGGATGCCCTCGAGTTTGTGGGCTTGGCTGCCGATGACAATGAACAGCACCTCGTCAAGCGCGTGATCGGACTTCCCGGAGATCGGGTTTCGTGCTGTGACGCCCAGGGACGCGTCAGCATCAATGGTGTGCCTTTGGACGAAACGTATATCAACCCGGCCGAAGTACCACAGCCCAATCCGTTCGACATCGTGGTTCCGGAGGGCAAAGTCTGGGTGATGGGCGATAACCGAAACCATTCGGCAGATTCCAGGGCGCACCAGGAAACCAACGGCGGCTTCGTCAACATCGAGGACGTCGAGGGCAAGGCCACAGTCATTGCCTGGCCGGTCAACCGCTGGACAATTCTTGACAATTACCAGGACGTTTTCCGCGACGTCCCTGAGAGCACCCCGGCAAAGTAATGGCAACAACGGCTACCGGTCCCAAGGGCAAGACGCAGGTCAAGGTCCTCGCCAAGAAGAAGAGCAAACCGGGCACAAAGGCCAAAAGCCCTGTTGGCTTTCCCACCCTTGACATCGAAAGGTCTTTCCTCTCGCCGGGAGTACGCTTGCTTGCCGGCGTTGACGAGGTAGGCCGTGGCGCCTTGGCAGGTCCGGTCAGCGTGGGGATAGCTGTGGTCAACCTTGAGGACCACGGCTTGTTGGCCGACGTCAAGGACAGCAAGCTGCTCAAGCCCGAAGACCGGGACAGGCTCGAACCCCTGGTCCGCGACTGGGCTGTGGCCTCGGCAGTGGGGCATGCGTCCTCGCGGGAAATTGACGAGATCGGCATCATCGCTGCATTGCGGCTGGCGGGAACACGAGCGTGGTTTGAGATCCTGGCAGGCGGAATCACTCCCGATGTGGTGTTGCTGGACGGCAGCCATAATTGGCTTTCGCCGGACCTTCAAGCCTCCCTTTTTGATGCGCCCGCTACTGGTCCTTGGTGCGAGGCGCCGGTACATACCCGTGTCAAAGCGGACATGAGTTGCCTCAGTGTTGCCGCAGCCAGTGTCCTGGCCAAAGTAGCCCGTGACCGCATCATGGTGGATCTCCATTCGGAGGTTCCCGCCTACGGGTGGAATGAAAACAAAGGCTATGCCACGTCCGGGCACAGGGACGTGATCCGGCTCCAAGGGCCCAGCGCCTACCACCGGACCAGCTGGAACCTGACCGGGCCACAAGCCGACTGACCTCAGCCTGAACAGTGCCGTGCTCCTCCGGCGTCCGTGGTGGCGCGGGCTGCCCTGCAGATAGTGCAAGATGGAACTATGAGCGCCGAGGACCTTGAGAACTATGAAACCGACATGGAGCTGCAGCTCTACCGCGAATACAGGGATGTTGTCGGTCTGTTCAGCTACGTCGTGGAAACCGAGCGGCGGTTCTACCTGGCCAATCATGTGGACCTTCAGGCCCGCAGCGCGGACGGCGAAGTCTACTTCGACCTGACTCTGCAGGACGCCTGGGTGTGGGATGTATACCGTTCGGCCCGTTTCGTGAAAAACGTCCGGGTGATCACCTTCAAGGATGTCAATGTCGAAGAGCTGCCCCGTAGCGAAGAGTTGTCGCTGCCGAAGGATGGCGGCCTCGGCGACCTCGGAGATCTTGGCAACTAGCTCCACCACTGTTCCTCCACAGTACTGATCCCACCGGGTTACCCACATAGCATCGTGAGGCCCTGCCGCCCGCCTGCACCAGCCTGAAAACTGGTCAGCGGAGGTGATTCTCATGAGAGCAAAAGACTTGCTGGGCCGAACCGGCGAGGCGCTGGCGGCCGGATTCCTGGAGAACCAGGGGATGCGGATCGTTGATAGGAACTGGCGATGCGCAGAGGGTGAGATCGACATCGTTGCGATCGATGGCGACACCTTGGTGGTGGCCGAAGTCAAGACCCGCCGGAGCCTGGACTATGGGCATCCGTTTGAAGCGGTGGGGACTGCCAAACTGGCCCGGCTCCACCGGCTGGCATCGTCGTGGTGCCGGGAACACGAGCTAAGTGCGCCGCGCAGGCGGGTCGACGTCGTGTCGGTCATAGACAACGGCGTGGGCGAGCCTGAGCTTGAACACCTGCGGGGCGTGGGCTGAATGGGGGTGGGACGCAGCTACTGTGTTGCCTTGGTTGGCCTCAACGGCTACATCGTGGAGGTAGAAGCCGATATAGGCCAGACCCTGCCGAATTTCGTGATCCTGGGGCTACCGGACGCAGCCCTCAACGAGGCCAAGGAGCGAATCCGATCTGCAGCCCAAAACTCCGGGATACCCCTGAGCCGGCGCAAGATCACAGCCAACCTGATACCGGCGTCCCTTCCAAAACGGGGGTCGGGCTTTGACCTCGCCATCGCTATGTCAGTTCTTTGCGCGGCGAACGATATCCGCTCCATTGGCGGGACTGTCTTCATTGCGGAGCTGGGTTTGGATGGCAGGCTAAGGCCGGTCAGGGGCATCCTTCCCGCGGTAATGGCGGCCGTCCAGGCCGGCTACCCGGATGTCGTAGTGGCAGAGTCCAACGCCGCTGAGGCGTCACTGGTCCCCGGTGCCAAGGTTCGCGGCTACAAGACGCTTGCCCGCCTCGCCTTCGACTTCGGCGCAGACCCCAAGGAGCTCGCGCTCGAGTACGACCCTCCGAACGTGGATGCCCCGGATGAGGAGACCGACGCCGCGTGCATCGTCCCGGATCTTTGCGACGTATCCGGGCAAGGCGAGGCACGCCGCGCACTTGAGGTAGCGGCCGCGGGTGGACACCACATGCTTCTGACCGGGCCGCCGGGGGCCGGAAAGACAATGCTGGCCGAGCGTTTGCCAGGGTTGCTCCCGAACCTGGCAGACACGGCTGCAATGGAAGTCACGGCCATCCGCTCCTTGGCTGCGGTGCAGTCCTCGGCCGTCCGCTTGGTACGCAGGCCTCCTTTCGAGAATCCACATCACAGTGCCACCGCAGCAGCAATCATCGGAGGTGGGTCAGGGCTTCCCCGGCCGGGGGCAGCTTCGCGGGCGCATCGCGGCGTGTTGTTCCTTGATGAGGCCCCGGAGTATGAGCGCCGGGTCCTCGATGCCTTACGGCAGCCCTTGGAGAGCGGGGAACTGGTCATTCATCGTTCGGCGGGAACGGCAGCATACCCGGCACGTTTTCAGCTCGTCCTGGCAGCCAACCCCTGCCCGTGCGGCAAGGCATCCGGCAAAGGCATGGATTGCACCTGCACTGCCATGATGCGCCGCCGCTACTTCGGTCGGATTTCGGGTCCCCTGTTGGATCGCGTGGACATCCAGCTACAGGTTGAGCGGGTTTCCTTGGCTGATTTCGGGAATGCAGGCACGGAAGAGGATACCGGCACCGTGGCCGCCCGGGTTCTGGCTGCCAGGTTGCGACAGTACGAGCGACTGCAGCCTTTGGGGCTGGAAACCAACTCGCAGGTACCGGGACGGACCTTGAGGGGTGACTTGCGGCTACCTGCCGGAACAACGCGCATTCTGGACACCGCGCTGGAACGGGGCGCCCTGACCGCTCGAGGCTACGATCGCGTCCTCAGGCTGGCATGGACACTTGCAGACCTGGGACACAGCGAGACTCCGGATATTGACCACATTGGCCAAGCCCTCGGGCTCCGCCAGGCGGCGGCCGCACCATGAGCAATAGCGACACGAAGGGAACGATGGAAGTGGCCGCAGTGGAGAAGCAGGACAAGGAAAGGATTGCCAGGGCAGCCCTTGCGCGCCTCATGGAGCCCCAGGACTCCGTGGGGCTCGCACTGGTGCGGGCCGTTGGGCCCATCGACGCCTTGGGGGTGGCAACCGGGGAGTTGGCAGCAGGTCCGCGTCTGGAGCAGGAGATATCCGCCCTGCTCGTTGACGAAGGAGGTCCGGCCTCGTGGGCAGGGCTTCCAGCCAGCCTCCGGCGATGGGCGCCACGTGTCAGCGACCTTGCCCCGGACCGTGACCTCGAAACCATGCGCCGGCTCGGTGGCCGGTTGATCGTTCCGGGAGATGGGCTGTGGCCGGAGCAATTAGGGGACCTTGGGCTCCAGGAGCCGCTTTGCCTGTGGTGGCGGGGCCCGGAGCAACCCCTGCCCGCTGCCCGTCGAATGATCGCCCTCGTGGGATCGAGGGACAGCACAAGCTACGGGGCCTCCGTCACTGGAGACTTCGCCTATGGATTGGCGCAGCGCGGTTACACGGTGGTCTCGGGCGGAGCCTATGGCATCGACGCCCATGCACATCGCGGGGCGCTCAGCGGAGGGGCCTCAGACCTGCCCACCATAGCCGTCATGGCCGGGGGAGTGGACCGATTCTATCCTTCGGGCAACGACGACCTCCTCAGGGCGGTCTCCACCCAAGGGGCTGTGATCTCAGAGGTTCCCCCCGGATCCGCGCCAACCCGCTACAGGTTCCTGCAAAGAAATCGGATCATCGCTGCCTTGGCGTCAGTCACCGTGGTGGTCGAGGCGCGCTGGCGTTCCGGCGCCCTCAATACAGCCAATCATGCTGAATCCATCGGCAGGGTTGTTGCAACAGTTCCGGGGTCCATTCACAGCGCCAACTCCGCAGGCTGCCACCGCCTGCTCCGGGATGGTGGCGCTGTTTGTGTCACGGACGTAGGCGAGATCGCAGAGCTTGCCGGCGGAATGGGCGAATCCACCAGTGAGGAAAGGAGTACTGATGCGGCAGTGCATGACGGCCTGGCCCTGGAGGACCTTCTCCTCCTCGACGCTTTGCCGGTCCGTTCCACGAGCTCGGTGGAGAAACTGGCAGTGGTGGCAGGACTCAGCGTGGATGCCGTGCGCGCGGGCCTCGGCCGACTGGGACTGATGGGGTTGGCCCGATCGGAACGAGGCGCCTGGAAAAGGGACAGGAACACATAGGCGGTCCGGAAGATCATGTTGATACGCCTTGTTCTTGCCGGATGCTGGCACAGTTGTATCCGTGGACGGACAATCACTTCCCGCATCGATGCAAAGCGCAGTAGAAGGCTTTCGGCGCTATCTTGAGGGTGAACGCGCCAGATCTGCGCACACGGTCCGCGCATACCTCGCTGATGTGGAAAGTCTCCTCGGATTTGCCGTGCAGGAGGGTGTGGAGGAACTGGGGCAATTGGAGCTCGGTTCCCTACGGCGTTGGCTCGGCGCGCAGAGCGAGGCGGGCATGGCCCGGGCAACCCTGGCACGTCGTGCGGCGACCGCCAGGTCCTTCACCGGATGGGCGTTGAGGGAGGAACTCATTTCCATCGACCCGGCCGTCCGGCTGCAGGCGCCCAAGCGCGACAAATCTCTGCCGGGCGTCCTGCAACAGAAACAGGTAAACCGGATCGTGGATGATCTGAACACTGCGGCTGTAGACGGTGGTCCCATGGCCGTGCGGAATCGCGCCATGGTGGAACTGCTTTATGCCACGGGCGTCCGGGTCGGCGAGCTTGCCGGCCTGGATATGGATGACCTGGACCCCGACCGACGGACATTGCGCGTCCTGGGTAAGGGCAACAAGGAGCGTACTGTGCCATACGGTGTTCCGGCAGCTGTTGCAGTAGACGACTGGCTCAGGCGAGGTCGTCCCGCTCTGCTGACGGCCACCAGCGGACCCGCCCTGTTCCTCGGCGCACGGGGCAACAGGGTTGATCCCCGTCAGATCCGGTCCGTAGTGAACGAACTGCTGCAGGCTTTGGGGGATACCTCTGCGACGGGCCCCCATGCACTGAGGCACAGCGCCGCCACCCACCTGCTGGACGGCGGTGCCGATTTACGCGCCGTCCAGGAGATTCTCGGTCACAGCAGCCTGTCAACCACGCAGATCTACACCCACGTCTCCGTTGACCGACTCCGCAAGAGCTATCAGCAGGCACACCCACGGGCGTGAACAAGTCCTCCCAAGAGCCGCACTGGCGGAAACGGGCAGCGTGCGGCAAAATAAGAGCACCACGGGGAAACCTTCGATTCACAGTTGAGGGTTACATCTGTGCCAAGATCGTCAGTAGCACTTCGCACAACTGAATAGCCTGTCAGGGTCCGCCTCTTCCAAGGGCATCCGGCAGCAACAGCAAACATCCAGGCAGAGGTCGTTGGGGAAGACGTACCTACAGCTATGGAGGATGGAATGTCTGTTGCAACAACCCGCGGTGTCCTGTTTGTGCACTCGGCCCCGACGGCACTTTGCCCGCATGTTGAGTGGGCCATCGGATCGGTCGTTGATAAGCGGACCGATCTTGAGTGGACCCCTCAACCCGCCGCTCCCGGGATGTTCCGGGCCGAATTGTCATGGACGGGAACGCCCGGTACTGGGGCGCAGTTGGCCTCGGCCCTTCGGGGCTGGGCGCACCTGCGCTACGAGGTCACCGAGGAACCAAGCCAGGGAGTGGATGGGGCACGATGGTCCCACACCCCGGAGCTGGGTATTTTCCATGCCGTCACTGATGTCCACGGCAACATCATGGTGACCGAAGACCGAATCCGATACGCGTACGAGTCCGGTGCTGGAGATCCCTCAGCCGTTTACCACGAGCTCTCACTGGCCCTCGGCGAGGCCTGGGATGAAGAGCTTGAGCCCTTCCGTCACGCAGCTGAAGGTGCCCCCGTGCGCTGGTTGCACCAGGTCGGCTAGCACGACGAGGCAACGGACACCCCATAGCAACGAAGAGGGCCCCACCGGTTGGTGGGGCCCTCTTCATGTCTCATCTCATCGGCAGCGAACCGGGCTTAGACGTTCCTGACCGCGATGACGGCGTTGTGTCCGCCGAAACCGAAGGAGTTGCTCAACGCGACGATATCGCCGGCAGGCAAGTCCCGGACCGATGTCACGACGTCAAGCGGGATCTCCGGATCCTGGTTCTCAAGGTTGATGGTGACCGGTGCCTTGCGCTCATAGACGGCCAGCACTGTCAGGACAGCCTCAACGGCGCCTGAAGCGCCCAGGAGGTGGCCCATCTGGGACTTGGTGGCGGAGACCGCGACATTGTCCACATGGGTCCCCAACGCGGCACGCAGGGCCGTGTACTCGGGCTTGTCGCCAACCGGGGTGGACGTGGCATGCGCGTTGACGTGGACTACGTCCTCAGCCTGGATCCGGCCATCAAACATGGCGGCCTTCAGGGCACGCGTTGCACCCAGGCCCTCGGGGTCCGGTGCCGTGATGTGGTAGGCATCCGCAGTTACCGATGTGCCAGCGAGTTCGGCGTAGATGCGCGCTCCACGGGCGATTGCGTGCTCTTCGGCTTCGAGAACCAAAGCGCCGGCACCTTCGCCCATGACGAAGCCGTCACGGTCGATGTCGTAAGGGCGGGACGCGCGTTCCGGCTCGTCGTTGCGACGGGAGAGGGCCTGCATGGAGGAGAAAGCGGCCAAGGGCATCGGGTGGATGGCAGCTTCCGCGCCACCGCACACTACGACGTCGGCCTTGCCTGAACGGATGAGCTCCAGGCCGAGATGGAGGGCTTCCGTGCCTGATGCACAGGCTGAGACGGGAGTGTGCGCTCCAGCGCGGGCGCCGAGGTCGAGGCTGACCGCCGCGGCTACGCCATTGGGCATGAGCATGGGAACGGTCATGGGCAGGACCCGGCGGGGGCCCCTGTCCCTGAGGGTGTCCCAGGCATCCAGAAGGGTCCAGACGCCGCCGATGCCGGTGGCAAAAGCAACAGCCAGGCGGTCGTGGTCGAGGTCCTCGATCCCGGAGTCGGCCCAGGCTTCACGTGCTGCGATGACGCCAAACTGGGTGGATGGGTCCATACGCTTGGCCTCAACCCGGCTCAGGACCTCAAGGGCCGGCGTCGAGCACCGGGCAGCAAAGTGGACGGGGAGGTCGTACTTGGCCACCCACTCGTCTTCGAGCGTGCGGGCGCCGGAGACCCCTTTCAGCGCGTTCTGCCACATTGTGGGTACGTCGCCGCCGATGGGAGTGGTGGCCCCCAGACCGGTTATGACTACTTTGCGTGCCATGCGATCACTCTCTGTCGGATCAGCCGTTCCGCCTGCAGGGATTCACAGGGGAAGGCTACAAAATCTTTGGGCGTTACTGCGGCTGTGCCGGGCGCAAGGATAGGAATCCCGGCCCGGCACAGCTGGTGTCAGGACTAGGCCTGTGCGTTGGCGATGAAGCTGACGGCGTCGCCGACGGTCTTGAGGTTCTTGACCTCTTCGTCGGGGATGCGAACGCCGAACTTCTCTTCAGCGTTGACAACGATCGTCATCATGGAGATGGAGTCGATGTCCAGGTCCTCGGTGAAGGACTTGTCCAGCTCCACGGCTTCGGTGGCGAGGCCCGTCTCTTCGTTGACGATTTCAGCCAGGCCGGCCAGGATTTCTTCGTTGCTAGCCATTGTTGGCTCCTTTTCTTGTTGTACCGGCTACTGCCGGAAAGGGGGCAAACCGCGGGTTGCGGTTTGGGTTTGTAAGTCGTATTCAGTTGGCTGGAGGCTGCAGGCCAATCCAGGTCTACGGCAGAACTACTACCTGGGCGCCGAAGACCAGTCCGGCGCCGAACCCGATCTGCAGGGCCAGGCCGCCGCTCAACTCAGGGTTTTCCTGAAGCAAGCGGTGCGTTGCCAGCGGGATGGAAGCCGCGGACGTATTGCCCGCCTGGGCGATGTCGCGGCCGATGACAACGGATTCGGGAAGCTTGAGCTTCTTGACCATCTCGTCGATGATTCGCATGTTTGCCTGATGCGGTACAAACGCGGCGAGATCGGTGGCCTCGATGCCGGCGGCGTCCAAGGCCTGCTGGGCTACCTTTGCCATTTCCCAAACTGCCCAGCGGAACACAGTCTGGCCGTCCTGGCGCAGTGTCGGCCAGACGTCCTGGGTTGCCGAGAGAATGGCGGGGTCGTCGATTTCGTCGGAGTGGCGGGCCGATTCGCCCAGCTTCTTGACGTCTTCAAGGGAGTGGGTCATGCCAATGGCGTCCCACTTGCTGCCGTCCGAGCCCCACACCGAAGGCCCGATTCCAGGGGTGTCGGATGGGCCCACTACGACAGCGCCGGCGCCGTCGCCGAGGAGGAAGGAAATGGTACGTTCGTGGTTGTCGATGACATCGGAGAGTTTCTCCGCGCCCACGACCAAAACGTACTCGGCTGCGCCGGAACGGACCAGGGCGTCGGCCTGGGCCACGCCATAGCAATACCCTGCGCAGGCGGCCGAGATGTCGTAGGCGGGTGCCGGCGTCGCGCCCAAACGATCAGTGAGTGCAGCGGCAGCTGACGGCGTCGCGTACGGGTGCGTCACAGTGGACACAATCACGGCGCCGAGTTGGGATGCTTCGATACCCGCCTGCTGGAGCGCCTCGCGTGCGGCGCCTTCGGCCATGTCGATGACGCTGACGTCAGCTGCTGCGCGGTGGCGTGTGATGATTCCGGTGCGTTGGCGGATCCATTCGTCCGAAGAGTCGATCCACTGGCAGACGTCGTCGTTGGTGACGATGACGTCGGGGCGGTAGGCGCCGATACCCAGGATGCGGGCGTTCTCGTTGACGGCAGCCTTGTTCAATACGGGAGTGCTCATGCTTGTCCCTCCAATTCGGCGAAGAGTGCGAGGGCCGCGGACAGGTCATCCGGGGTCTTGACGGCAACTGTCTTGACGCCGGGCATTCCGCGCTTGGCCAAGCCGGCGAGGGTGCCGGCGGGGGCAAGTTCGATGACCCCGGTGACGCCGCGCGCAACCAGCGTTTCCATGCACTTGTCCCAACGGACAGGGCGGGAGACCTGGGCGATCAGGCTGTCTACAGCGGCAGGTCCTGCGGTGACTTCCTGGCCGTCGTAGTTCGACAGCAGCGGTACAACCGGATTCTGAGGCGACAGCGACGGCTTGAGGGATTCGAGCGCGCTGACGGCCGGAGCCATGTGCGAGGTGTGGAATGCGCCTGCGACCTTGAGGGGGATCACGCGTGCCTTCGCCGGGGGGTTGTCTGCGAGGACTTTGAGCTGGTCGAAGGTACCGGCGGCAACTGTCTGGCCTGCGCCGTTGACGTTCGCTGGAGTTGCGCCGGATGCCTCGATGGCCGCCAGGACCTCGGCGGGGTCGCCTCCGACGACAGCGCTCATCCCGGTGGGGGTCACTGCGGCTGCCGCGGCCATGCTGTTGGCGCGTTCCCGGACGAAGGTCATGGCTTCGGCCTCGGTGAGGACGCCTGCCAGGGCCGAAGCCGTGATCTCGCCAACGGAGTGCCCGGCGAGGATGACAGGAAGGGTGCTGAGTTCGACGTCGAACAAAGACTTGGCGGCTACGAGGCCGGCTGCAACAATCAGCGGCTGAGCCACCGCAGTGTCTTTGATGGTCTCTTCGTCCGAGGTGGTTCCGTGGGCCTTGAGGTCAATGCCTGCGATCTCGCTCAGGGAGGCCAATTGGCCTTCGACGGAAGGGAGTTCCAGCCAAGGGGCTAAAAATCCGGGGGTCTGGGAGCCCTGTCCAGGGCAGACGATTGCAAGCACGTATCCAGCTTTCCAAATTGCCACGTGATCCACTGGTGTTTTGGTACACCAAGCTCACTGGGTCAGTTTGTAGGAAGTCTACAACGGTTCAGTTCTGTGAACGCGACGCGTGACGTTCGGGGGCGGCTTTTGGTTGGGCCGAAAGCCTGCCGACTACCAAGGCGGTTTGCAGCACAAAAGCCTCCCTTGGAAGAAGCGGATCCCAGCCTGTGACGTCGCAGACACGCTTCAAACGGTAGCGCACAGTATTGGCATGGACGAACAGTTCACGGGCTGTGGCTTCCAGGGAGTGGCCCAGTTCGAGATAGGTGCCAAGGGTCTCCACCAAGCCATTCGAGGCGGCCAACAGTGGCCGGTAGATGTTCTTGATCAGCGACCTGCGTGCAGCATCGTCTCCGGAGACAACCCGCTCAGGAAGTAGGTCATCGGCTGCAACGGGCCGCGGTGCCGAGGGCCACGCACGGGCCGCCGTGAGCCCAGCGAATGCCGCCTGCGCGGAACTGCTCGCTTCAAGGAGCGACCCCGCCTCCGGCCCGTAAACAACGGCACCGGGGGCGAAAAGCTCACTGAGCTTGACGTACGCGGTGTCGCGGTCCTGCACACCACCAAGGATCAGGATCAGCCGGTCGCCTTGGATTCCCACCAAGGCATCCTCAGCGAAACGCCCGGCGGTTCGGCGCAGTTCGCTGACGTAGCTGGCGCTGGGCTCCGACGGCGAATTGCCCACCATTACTGTGAAGCGCTCCTGTGCCTTCCAGCCGAGGGCGGCGATCCGTGACCTGAGCGCGTCCGTGTTCTCGCCGCGCAGGATGGCGTCAACGATCAGCGCTTCAAGGCGGGTGTCCCAGGAACCGCGGGATTCGGCGGCCCTGGCGTATACGTCGGCAGCTGCGAAAGCCACTTCACGCGAATAGCGCAGGACGGCCTCCCGCAACGAAGGTTGGTCTGATTCCGGCGCGATGACAGGAACCTGGTCCTCGACGACTTCCACCACGATCCGGATCAACTGGAGGGCCTTTTGCAGGCTGATGGAGCGCGTCAGCTCGGTGGGGGCGTTTCCGAAGACGTCAGTCAGGATCCATGACGGCGAACTTGGCCGTTCGTACCACGTCACAAATGCGGCGATACCATTCTGCGCTACCAGTCCCAGCGCGGAGCGCTCATCGGAGCTGAGACGGCTGTACCAGGGCAGCGACTTCTCGAGTTGGCGCATGGTGCTGGTGGACAGCTGGCCCACGTTGGCGCGGAGCTGCCGCAGAGTTTCGGCCTTTTCAGGCGACAACGCCTGGGTTGCTGCCTTGCGCTTGGAAGTTGTTTTGCTTGGCTCTGCCATGGAATGAGCATACGGGCCATCCCGCGCAAGCTCCATTTGTGAGAAGGCTACAACTTGCGTTGTCGCTGGTCACATGGTCGGACGCGGCATCCCGCTTGGTTAAACCACGACGGCGGCCCCCACCTTTCGGTGGAAGCCGCCGTCGCGTTTACCGCTGGCTTAGCTCCGTTGCCGGACAGCGTCCGGCAACCAATACTTAGGCGTCGCCGCCTGCGCCGCCTGTGGTGCCGGCGTTCACATCCAGAAGCCGGTACTTATCGATGGCCTTCTCCAGGGCGCCTTCTTCAACTTCTCCCTTGGCGGCGAGAAGTTGGAGGGTTTTGGCGACGATGGAGTGGGTGTCGTTTTTGAAGTAGCGGCGGGCGGCTTGGCGGGTGTCGGAGAAGCCGAAGCCGTCTGCTCCGAGGGAGGCGAAGTCGTTGGGGATGAATTGGCGGATTTGGTCGGGGACGGCTTTCATGTAGTCGGACACGGCGATGACGGGTCCGGTGGTGCCTGCGAGTTGTTCGGTGATGAACGGGGTGCGGGCGGGTTGGCCGGGGTTGAGGAAGGCGTGTTCTTCGGCGGCGAGTCCGTCGCGTCGGAGTTCGTTCCAGGAGGTCACGGACCAGATATCGGCGGCGACGTTCCAGTCGTCGTTGAGGATCCGGGCGGCTTCGAGGGCCCAGGGGACGGACACGCCGGAGGCGAGGATGTTCGCTGTCGGGCGGTTCGGGTCTCCTGTGGGGGCTTCGGCGAGGCGGTAGATGCCTTTGAGGAGTCCGTTGATGTCGAGGTTTTCGGGTTCGGCGGGTTGGGTGATGGGTTCGTTGTAGACGGTGAGGTAGTACATCACGTTTTTATCTGACGCAGTTCTGGTTCCTTGCGCGTCAGCGTCGGGTCCGTACATTTGTTCGAGGCCGTGGCGGATGATGTGGCCGATTTCGTAGCCGTAGGCGGGGTCGTAGGTTTTCACGGCGGGGTTGGTGGAGGCCAGGATGGGGGAGTGTCCGTCGGCGTGTTGGAGTCCTTCGCCGGTGAGGGTGGTCCGTCCTGCGGTGGCGCCGATGATGAAGCCGCGGGTCATTTGGTCCGCGGCGGCCCAGAAGGAGTCCCCGGTGCGTTGGAAGCCGAACATGGAGTAGAACACGTAGATCGGGACCAGGGGTTCGCCGTGGGTGGCGTAGGCGGTGCCGGCGGCGGTGAACGCTGCGACGGCGCCGGCTTCGTTGATGCCGGGGTGGATCAGTTGGCCTGCGGGTGATTCTTTGTAGGCCAGGACGAGGTCGCGGTCCACGGAGAGGTAGTTCTGGCCTTTGGGGTTGTAGATTTTCGCGGTCGGGAAGAACGCGTCCATGCCGAAGGTGCGGGATTCGTCCGGGACGACGGGCACGAAGCGGGCGCCGAAGTTTTTGTCCCGCATGAGGTCCTTCAACAAACGGACGAAGGCCATGGTGGTCGCGGCTTGTTGTTTCCCGGACCCGCGTTTGGCGACGTCGTAGGACTTCGCGTCCGGGAGGACCACGTCGGTGTGTTTGCGGCGGCGTTCGGGGACGAACCCGCCCAGTTCTGCCCGGCGGTCCATGAGGTATTTGATTTCCGGGGCGTCCATGCCGGGGTGGTAGTACGGGGGCCGGTAGAGGTCCGCGTCGAGTTGGTCATCGCTGATGGGGATGCGCAGGTGGTCACGGAAGGCTTTGAGGTCTTCCATGGTCAGTTTCTTCATCTGGTGGGTCGCGTTGCGGCCCTCGAAGTGCGGGCCCAGGCCGTAGCCCTTGACCGTTTTGGCCAGGATGACCGTGGGTTTGCCCTTGAATTCGGTCGCTGCCTTGTACGCGGCGTAGACCTTGCGGTAGTCGTGCCCGCCGCGTTTGAGGCCCCAGATCTGCTCGTCGTCCAAATCCGCGACCATGTCCTTGGTCTGCGGGGACTTACCGAAGAAGTGTTCACGGACGAACCCGCCGGACTCGGCCTTGTAGGTCTGGTAGTCACCATCGGGGGTTTCGTTCATGATCTTCACCAACGCCCCGTCGGCGTCGTTCTCCAGGAGGGTGTCCCATTCCCGGCCCCAGACGACCTTGATCACGTTCCAGCCCGCACCGCGGAAGAACGCCTCGAGTTCCTGCATGATCTTGCCGTTGCCGCGGACCGGTCCGTCCAGGCGCTGGAGGTTGCAGTTGATCACGAAGTTCAGGTTGTCCAGGTTCTCGTTCGCGGCGAGCTGGAGCAGGCCACGGGACTCGGGCTCGTCCATTTCCCCGTCACCCAGGAACGCCCAGACCTGCTGGTCGGAGGTGTCCTTGATGCCACGGTTCTGCAGGTACCGGTTGGACTGGGCCTGGTAGATCGCGTTCATCGGGCCGATACCCATCGACACGGTCGGGAATTCCCAGAAGTCCGGCATCAGGCGCGGGTGCGGGTACGAGGACAGGGCGTGGCCCTCTTTGGACTTCTCCTGACGGAACCCGTCCAAATCCTCCTCCGTCAGGCGGCCTTCCATGAACGCCCTGGCGTACATACCCGGGGAGGCATGGCCCTGGAAGAACACCTGGTCTCCACCGGAGGGGTGGTCCTTACCGCGGAAGAAGTGGTTGAAGCCCACCTCGTACAGGGTCGCGGCACCGGCATACGTGGAAATATGCCCGCCCACCCCAATATCGGAACGCTGCGCACGATGCACCATCACCGCGGCGTTCCACCGCATGTACGCACGATACCGGCGCTCGAACTCCTCGTTCCCCGGGAACGGCGCTTCCTGGTCCACCGGGATCGTGTTCACATAATCAGTGGTCGTCACCATCGGCACACCCACCGACCGGGCACCAGCACGCTGCAACAACGAACGCATAATGTACTGGGCACGCTCGGTACCCTGCTCCGCGATCAACGCATCAAGGGACTCAATCCACTCCGCGGTCTCTTCCGGATCACGATCAGGCAGCTGGGCAGTCAACCCGCTGAGGATGTGTGAGGTCTCTTCTCCTGCAGCCACGTCCAACCTTCCTTTAGGCGCATGCATCGGCGCCTCAGGTCTGGCAGGGTAACTGCCCGTCGTGAACGCGTCGTGTGCGACATCTCGGTTTCAACAGCCCGGTCGGATGCGCCGGGCAGGTCTTGTGAGCGCTTGGCTGCCCAGTAGAATTCTGCGGGGCGATCGCCCTGCAGCCAGAGCGCTCATGGCCACTCTAGCTTTCACGGCGCTGCGATGCGTAGCCGTGGGCCCTGAGGGGCGTTGTATGTCACACCTGGCTGGCCTGCGTGACGGAAAGCACGTGACTGTCACAGCCTCGAAACACCCCGGGGAATGCGGAATGTGGCCCGTGGCAGGGACAATGGCTTGAAGCACACGCCCAAAGGGTGTTGGCTGTTAGTAATGGAAGTCACTTCAAAAGGAGGAAACGTGAGCGAGGCCGACGCCGCCACATCGGTAAATGTGGCGGAACGAATGGGTTTCAAAGATGGGGATCTGATTCAGGAGCGCGGCTACGACGACGACGTCGACTTCGACTTGCGTGATGACATTGAAGATGTCACAGGCTCTGAGCTGCTGGATGAAGACGACCACGACGTAGTAGATGCCGTTGTCTTTTGGTGGCGGGATGGCGACGGCGATCTTGTTGATGCCCTCATGGATTCGCTCACCACGCTGAAGGAAGGCGGAGTTGTCTGGGTTCTGACGCCCAAGTCCGGCCGCGATAACTACGTTTCCCCCGCCGATATCCAGGACGCGGCCCCTACATCCGGGCTGCACCTCACTACCTCTGCCGGGGTATCGAAGGACTGGAGTGCCACCCGACTGGTGCCGAAGAAGAACAAGTGACCGATGTTCGGCTGGCGCCGGCCCCCGGCGTGGTTCCGCAGCCGGGGCAGCCTGCGCCGGACTTTGAGTTGGTGAACCAGTTTGGCGAACCCGTTCGCCTCTCCGACTATCGGGGCCGCAATGTGGTGGTCGTGTTCTATCCCTTTGCGTTCTCCGGTATTTGCACTGGAGAGTTGTGTGAGATTCGCGACAATATCGCGGCTTTCGAGGAATCGGACGCTGTGGTGCTTGCAGTCTCTGTGGACAGCAAATTCACACTGAGGGCCTACTCCCAACAGGAAGGCTACGGCTTTGACCTGCTGGCCGATTTCTGGCCGCATGGTGCGGTAGCCCGGGCCTACGGTGTTTTTGACGACGTCAGCGGCATGGCATTGCGGGGAACCTTCATCATCGATGCCTCTGGAGTTGTGCGGTACGTCGTGGTCAATCCGCGCGGCCAGGCACGTGACTTTACTGAATATCGTCGCGCGCTCACGGCGTTGGGGCAACAGTAGTCATGAGCCAGGGCCGGCCCGGAGTAGGCATGACTGGTTTTGCCAGCATGGCTCCGGCTCCCGCACCGCAACTTGACCACCACGAGCTTGACGCTGTTGGACAGGCACTCGGAGTCTTGAGCGGCAAGCGCCTGGCCGTACTTACGGGAGCGGGGCTGAGTACAGATTCCGGTATTCCCGACTACCGGGGGCCAGGTTCTGCGCCCCGTAACCCAATGACCTTCCAGGAGTTCATTGGCAGTGAGGCCAACCGGCGCCGCTATTGGGCCCGGAATCACTTGGGATGGTCCCACCTGAGGCACGCCGACCCCAACGCCGGGCATGCCGCCGTCGCGCTGATGGAGCGCAGGGGGCTACTATCGGGCCTCATCACCCAAAATGTGGACCGGCTCCACGAGGATGCCGGCAGCGTCAACGTGGTGGATCTCCACGGGCGATTTGACCAGGTGATCTGCCTGGAAAACGGCCATATCTTCAGCCGGCGGTTGATCGCGGCGATCCTTGAGGAAATCAATCCAGGGTTCCTTGCTGATGCGCTGGAGTCCGGAGTGGTGGAAATGGCCCCGGATGCTGATGCCACAGTTGAGGATCCAGAACTCATTACCTCATTCGTTATGGCTGTTTGTCCCATCTGCGGTGGGACGCTCAAGCCTGACTTTGTCTATTTTGGCGAGAACGTACCCAAGGACCGGGTCGAGCGCGCGTACGCCATGGTTGATGAGGCGGGTGCGCTCCTGGTTGCAGGCTCGTCCCTGACGGTGCAGAGCGGACTTCGGTTCGTACGTCACGCCGCGAAAGCCGCAAAACCCGTGATCATCATCAACAGGGGACCCACGCGTGGAGACGGGTTTGCCGAACTGAAATTAGAGCTCGGCGTCAGTGGCGCGCTGGACTATCTGTCCCGAAATCTCCCTGATCTTTCCGGGCCTGAAGCCTCGATTGGTGTTTCTCTCGAATCATGATGTAGAGTCATTGTTCGTTGGTTGAAGCGCTGAGGCACTGAAACTGCGACTTGGGTCTTTAGCTCAGCTGGTAGAGCGCCACGTTTACACCGTGGATGTCATCGGTTCGATCCCGGTAGGACCCACCAAGCAAAACCCCGTCACTCCAAGCCTTGTGGCTCGGAGCGGCGGGGTTTTTTGTTGTCCACGCGTCGGACTTTTGAGGCGGCCCCAAATTGTCGGGGCCCGCTCGTAGGGTCTCCTCCATGGAGCACATTTACATCCGGACCAGCCTGCAAGGCTCGCCGGTCGCCGTCGTCAGGGGCAGCCGCGAGTGGCAGATTGTGGTGGACCCTGTCCGCTGGTTTGAGCGGGTTTCCTGGTGGGAGCATTCCCGGCGCATGCCCCGGGGACAGGGCCGCGTGGACGTGGAGGTCTGGCAGGTCCAGGTTCGCTTGGGAAACAATGACCGGTCCGGCATCGCGACGTGGGAGCTGGTGCGGGACGGTATTGGCGGGGGCTGGTGCCTCAGGGGCGAAGAAGTCGTTGCGGCCTGAAATTCCCGGGAAATGGATGAGCTCTCCACCACGACTATTGGGGGATGCCGCGGTGGAGAGCTCGAAGATGAATATACAGCGAACTCTTGGGTTTTGAAAAGCGGAGCCAGCCTCGGTCCTGCCACATGTCGGAAATGCGTCGAATCACCTCCCGATAGGGCTAAGCGCTTGCCACTATGATGGGAAGTGTTCAGCTGAATGAACAAGCAGAATGTATCGACGAAGGAGAATCATGGCCGATTCCCGCACCACCCGTTCCGAAGGGCTGGGCGCTTCGTCGCCTGCACCTGCAGTGACCCGCGCGGCGGCAGTTCTTGAGGCACTTGCTGGATCTCCGTCAGGCCGCCTCACTCTGAGTGATCTTTCGCGGGAACTGGGTATTCCCAAGTCGTCCACGTCGAACTTGTTGCTGGCGCTGGAGGAAGCACGCCTCATCACCAGGCAGGGTGCGGACTTTGCGCTGGGCAGGAAGCTGGTGGAACTTGGTGCCGCCTACCTCAGCCGCCTCGATGAGGTGCAGGAGTTCTACAAATATTGCGAGCAGGCCCCAACGCTCTCTGGTGAGACCGTGCGCATTGCCATGCTCGACGGCGATCACGTTATCTACCTGGCCCGCTACGAGGGGCATCCCGCAGTGCGGCTGACGTCCAATATTGGCGACAAGATGCCGGTTTCGCTGTGCAGCGTCGGTAAGGCGCTGTTGGCGCAACTGCACGATCACGACATCGAGTCCATGTTCCCGGACGGCATGGAACTCCCTGTGATGACCGCCAACTCCCTCCGCACAGCTGAAGAACTCAAGGCCCAGGTGGTGGCCATCCGCAAGCAGGGATTCGCCTTCGAGGACGAAGAGTCAACGGTTGGTGTCGTTTGCCTTGCCGTGCCCGTACCCACTCATGGCGCCCACGGCCCAAGCCTGGGCCTCTCTGTGACCGCCCTGAAGGCAACCTACTCGGAAGAGCAGGGCGCGCTTATGGTCAAGGAACTTAAGGAGTTGGCACGATCCCTCGGCAACCCCATGGGTTAAGGGGATGGCGGGCGTCACATTCACACCTCGCGGAATAAATCTGATTACAACCTTGGCAGTGAGTTCAACAAGCTGTACGCTGTTCATTATAGTGATCTTGGCGGTGATGCCATCGCTATCTCGCCGGGCCAACGGGGGCCTGGGGTGATTTTGAGGGAGTGCTTGTGATAACTCGTACTAATGCACGGCTCGCAGCTGAGGCTGACGACGCTGTTGTTGAGCCGGAACAGCTACGCCGGGCAACACTGGCAAGCTCCGTGGGCTCAGCCTTGGAGTACTACGATTTCTACATCTATGGATTGGCTTCCGCGCTGATCTTTGGCCCATTGTTCTTTTCCCCATTGGGCCCGGACGGTGCTTTGATCGCCTCCTTCGCCACGTATGGCGTCGGTTTCGCCGCCCGACCCTTTGGCGGTTTGATCTTTGGCTACATCGGCGACAGGTTCGGCCGCAAAATGGTCCTGATCCTCACCATCGCCTTGATGGGAACGGCAAGCTTTGCCATCGGATTGCTTCCCACCTTCGAGCAGGCCGGAATGCTCGGGGCGGTCCTGCTGGTGACCTTGCGGATCATCCAGGGCTTGGGCGCCGGTGCCGAGCAGGCAGGCGCCACCACGCTGATCTCAGAGGTGGCCCCGCGCCGCCGTCGTGGTTTCTACGCATCACTGCCGTTCGTCGGCATCCAGTTGGGTACGCTCCTCGGTGCAGGCACCTTCGCCCTGATCGCCATGGCCGACAAGTCCGTCCTGCAGGGCTGGCTGTGGCGCGTACCGTTCCTGGCCAGCTTTATCCTGATCGCGGTGGCCATCTTCATCCGGCTCAAGCTGAAGGAAACCCCTGCGTTCCAGGAGCTTGAGAAGCACAAGAACGTGGTCAAGAACCCCATTGGTGCCCTGTGGAAGCACTCCAAGAAGAACGTGCTCCTGGGTATCGGTCTCCGTATGGGCGAAAACGGCAACTCGTCGATCTACTCAGCGCTGCTGGTCTCGTTCATGAGCATGCCTGCGGGCGTCTTTGCTGGAAACAACTCGATCGGACCAGTAGGCCTGCTGATCGCCGCAGGATTCGCTGCCGTCCTGGTGGTGACATTCGGCGCTCTCTCCGATAAATATGGCCGCGTTCCCGTGTACCGCTACGGCGCATTGTTCCAGGCGATCATTGCCGTTCCTGCCTTCTACCTGGTCACCTTGGGGAACGTCACCCTCGTGTGGGTTGTCATGGCTGTCGGCATCGCCATCGGCGTCCAGTCGATGCTGGGCCCCCAGTGCCCGCTGCTGCCGGAATTGTTCGGATCCCAGTACCGCTTCACCGGCGTTGCCATGAGCCGGGAAATCTCAGCCGTCCTTGCCGGCGGACTCGCTCCGCTGCTGGGTGCTCTCATGCTGGCGGCCACCAACCACTCGTGGCTGGTTTTGGCCATCTACTCGCTGGTCCTGGCCCTCATCTCCTTCGTGACCACCTTCTTCACGCCGGAGACGGCCGGACGAGACCTCGTCAGCACGGAAGACGCAAAGTAACTCTCGCGCTAACCGCAAACACGCCAGCGCGGCACTCTCCATGCGGAGGGTGCCGCGCTGCTGTTGTCAGAGGCCAGGCTGTTGAAGGGTGCGGACGGACTATTCCTGCACTTCCCGCGGCGGCTTGAACACGCTTCCCGAAATCGGCGAGGTGGCGAACCATCCAGTACCTTCTCCGGACGGGCTGGCTTTCAGGGCGCGGGTGATTCTGTCCTTTTCCGCGCGCGCCACAGCTACAAGGACATCGAAAGCAGCAACGGCCCGGGGGTTGGGGCCGTTTGTGCCGCGGAACCGGTGCGTCCGGGCGTTCTCTTCGTAAGATCTGAACTCGACTTCGTATCCGTCGCCGAGTTCATCAGCAACTCGCTGCGCCAGTCGATGACCTTCAGTTGTGTAGTTGGCTGCCCGGTCCGCTGACTTCCAAGTGAAATCACGCGTCAGGGACTCGTAGTAGAACTGCTCCCAGTCCCGGAGCTCATGCACCAGGCCTTCGGTCAACCCCGTGAGTTCATAGCTGATGGGAACATCGAGCCAGAGCACACTATCCGCGTAGTCCGGAAATAGGCGGACGACGCTTCGCTGCGGGCCCTCTGAACGGTTCATGTGCCGATGCTACTGCAGGCAACACGGCAAGGGGCGCGGCCAGGGTCTGTCCCTGGCCGCGCCCCTTGCATGGACCTGCTATTGAGAAGGTGGCTTAGTAGAAGTGCACTGGATCCACCAAGTGGGGCAGTTCGCCGCCGGCCATGAAGGTGCGCAGGTTGCTGCAGAACCGCTCGGCGATGAGTCGGTTCTCAGCCGAGCTCAGGGCGGAGGTATGCGGGGATACGAGCACCCGGGGGTGACTCCACAAGGGGCTGTCCTGGGGAAGCGGTTCCACGGCGAAGACGTCCAGGCAGGCGTAGGAGACCTGGCCGTTGTCCAGGGCTTCGAGCAAGGCTTCTTCATCGACAACGGTTCCGCGTCCCACGTTGACGAACACAGTCCCGGGCTTCATGGCACCGAAGACTTCTTTGTTGAACAGCTTCTCCGTATATGGCGTGCCCGGAAGTGTGTTGACCACGGCGTCGGCATCGGCGAGCAATCCGGGGAGGCCGTCATTGCCGGTGACCTCCTCGATGCCCTCGATGGCTTCGACGTTGCGCTTGGTGCCGCTGACCTTCATGCCAAGGGCGCGTGCAATGCGGGCCGTTTCCATGCCGATCTCACCAAGGCCGGCGATGACCACCTTGGATCCGTTGGCCAACTTGGTGGGGGTGCGGAGTTCGGGCCAGAGCTTGGCGGCCTGGTCCTGCGCCATCTCCGCACTGCGCTTGAAGCCGTTGAGGATTCCGAAGGCGGAAAACTCTGCCAGTGGCAAGGCGTGAACGCCTGCCGAGGTTGTGACGCGGAACTTCTGCAAGGTTTCGGTGTCCAGGCCGGAGGCCTTGACTGCTCCGCCGGCGCCGGCGGCCATGGCATGGATCCACTGCAGGTGGGGGTTGCTGGCGGCGATGCGTGCCAGTCCTGCCGGGCTCTCGTTGGGGAAGCCGTAGAGAACCTGCGCCCGGTTCAGCATGGCCCAGTATCGTTCCTCCTGCTCTGGCGTCCGCTTGAAGCCGGGGTCGCCGGCATGGTCGGCGGGGAACCGCTCGGGGGGCAGCAGCTCGGGATCGTAGAGAACCGTTACGGAAGGATCTACAGCGCGGATCAGCTCTACATGCTCTGCTTCGAGCGGTACAGCGATGGCGATGGTAAGTTCATCAGTCGTCATAGTGTTCATCATACTGAATGGAGGCTAGGATATTGAACAGTATTCCTGAAGATGACCACAACGAAGTGAGGAGTTACCTGCCGTGACCAATCAACGTGTGGGCTTCGTGGGCCTGGGCCTCATGGGCGCACCCATGGCCGCAAATATCGCGAAAACCGGGTGGGCCATCACCGCCTGGAACCGTTCCGATGCCGCCTTCGATGGCCTCCCCGGTGTCCAGCGGGCAGCCAGCGTCGCCGGACTGCGGGACGAGGACGCCATCATCTTCATGCTTCCGGATCTGCCGTTCATCGAAGAAGCTGCCTCGGGTTTGCTCGAATCCTGGCGGAGCGCACCACCAAAGCCGGGTACCGCCGTCGTGATTATGAGCAGCGTCTCGCCAACAGCGGTACGGCAGTTCGGCGAAACTGTCCACCAGGCGAGCAATGGCAACGCCTGTGTGGTGGACGCGCCAGTCAGTGGCGGGACGGCAGGTGCGCAGGGCGGAACGCTGGCCATTATGGTCGGCGCCACCGAATCCCAATTCGACGACCTGAAACCGCTTCTGGGCTCCATGGGGACCACCGTGCGGCGGTTGGGGCCACTGGGATCCGGCTCCCTCGCCAAAGCGTGCAATCAACTGATTGTCGGAACCACGACGGCGGCACTCGCCGAAGCGGCCGAACTCGCCGAACGCTCCGGCATGGACGTGGCAGCCCTCTTCGAAGTTCTTTCCGGAGGGCTGGCGGGAAGCCGTGTGTTGGACAATGTCGGCCCTCGTCTGGCCACGAAGGATTATGCGCCCACCGGTCCTGCCAAGTTCATGCATAAGGACCTGGGCTTCGTCCTTGCCAGTGCTGAAGCTGCCGGCTCGGCCGTACCCATGGCCTCGGCGGCCCTTGACCTTTACGCAGAACTGAAACGACAAGGACTCGGCGATCAAGACCTCGCCGTGGTCCGTCAAACCATCGCCAACCTGAGCCGGACGCACGCTGCTTCGACGAACAGCAACTGAACCGGCGCAACCGTAGAAGGAATGAAGAACAAACTATGAGTGGACTTTTCGATCTGGCCGGGCGGGTTGCCTTGGTTACAGGTTCAAGCAGGGGGATCGGCAACGCCCTCGCCAGGGGCCTCGCCGATGCCGGAGCAACGGTAGTGCTCAACGGCATCAACGCGGACCGGCTCCAGGCAGCCCATCAGGCCATGGCAGCTGACTACCCGGACGGGCGGGTGCACAGTCGCGCCTTCGACGTTACCGATGCCACGTCCGCCGCAGAAGGGGTGGCCTGGGTCGAGCAGAACGTCGGACCGCTGGACATCCTGGTGAACAATGCCGGGATCCAACACCGTGTGCCCATGCTGGACCTGGACGTCAAGGATTGGGACCGCGTGATCACCACGGACCTGACCAGCGCTTTCCTGGTAGGGAGGGAAGCAGCCAGGCACATGATCCCGCGGGGCCAGGGCAAGATCATCAACATCTGTTCGGTCCAGACAGACCTTGCCCGCCCCACCATCGCACCCTATGTGGCAGCGAAGGGCGGACTCCGCAACCTGACCCGGGCCATGACGGCAGAGTGGGCCGCGTCAGGCTTGCAGATCAACGGAATCGCCCCCGGGTACATCCACACGGAAATGACCCAGAACCTGGTGGACGACGCTGACTTCAACTCCTGGATCCTTGGCCGCACCCCGGCCAACCGGTGGGGGACCGTAGCCGATCTCGCAGGGCCCGTGGTGTGGCTTTCGTCGCAGGCGTCCAACTTCGTCAACGGCCAGACAATCTTCGTCGACGGCGGAATGACGGTGGTGGTCTGATGGGTATCACCCTTCCTGTTTCCGGCCCCGCAGTGGTTGCCCATGGAAAGGGCGATCTCCGGATTGAAGACATCCCACTGACCGCTCCCGCGTCCGATGAGGCGATTGTGGAGATAGCGTACGGCGGGATCTGTGGTTCCGACCTTCACTACTGGTTGCACGGCGCGGCAGGGGAGTCAATCCTCAAGGAGCCAATGGTCCTCGGCCACGAGATTGTAGGCGTCGTGGCCCAGCAGGCTGCTGACGGCAGTGGCCCCGTGGTTGGAACGCCCGTTGCTGTCCATCCAGCCACTCCTGCTCCCGGTGATGTCCGATTCCCGCAGGACCGGCCGAATCTCTCCCCGGGATGCACTTATCTGGGCAGTGCTGCCCGGCACCCGCACACAGACGGTGCTTTCAGCCGTTACGCCAACCTTCCATCCAGGATGCTGCGACCACTGCCGGAAAGCCTGGACCTTCGCACGGCTGCGCTTGTAGAACCGGCCAGTGTTGCCTGGCACGCCGTTGCCCGGGCCGGCGATGTCAGAGGAAAGACGGCCCTTGTCATCGGCAGCGGTCCTATCGGTGCGCTCGCCGTCGCCGTCCTGAAGCGTGCCGGCGCGGCCAGGATTGTCGCCGTCGACATGCATGACAAGCCGCTGGAAATCGCCCGCGCCGTTGGCGCGGATGAAGTCCTCAAGGGCGATGAAGCGGATGCAATAGCTGCAGTGGACGCCGATGTAGTCATTGAATCCTCAGGCAGCCACTACGGCCTCGCATCGGCCATCAAGGGTGCCACCCGCGGCGGCAAAGTAGTGATGGTGGGACTTCTGCCGTCAGGGCCGCAGCCGGTCTTCATCTCCCTGGCCATCACGCGCGAACTGGAACTGCTGGGGTCCTTCCGCTTCAACAACGAAATCGACGATGTCATCGCAGCGCTGGCTGACGGCTCGCTGTTTGTTGACCCGGTTGTGACCCATGAATTCGACCTCGCCCATGGTTTGGAGGCCTTTGAGGTGGCCAGGAATTCGGCGGAGTCCGGAAAGGTTCTGTTGAACTTCCGGTAGTAGCTAGTTCCTGGACACGGGGACGAACACGCGGGGCTGGTCGTCCCAACTGGGCGCCAGCTCCGCGATGGTCTGCCGCATGATCTTCGCTGCCGCGTCACGCGCGAGGGAACCATCCCCGGCGTCGATGGCGTGAGCGACGTCCATATGCCACTGGAGTGCCTGCTTTTGGGGGTGCTCCGGCATGAGCCCGTGCACGGTACGACCGGTGAGGGTCTCGGTGACCTGACCAATGAGGTTGGCGAACATTTCGTTGCCCGATCCGGACAACACCAGTGCGTGGAACCGGATATCAAGGTCAAGGAACCTGGCCATGTCTCCGGCATCGCCGGCCTCCTTCATGGCGAGGGAAATGCCCACCAGCTCTTGCCTGAGGCTTTCCGGGGCATTGCCTGCGGCAAGTTCGGCGGCCACGGGCTCGACGGCGGAACGCAGCTCAGCGAGCGACCTCAGCTGGGCGCCCCGTCCCTCGCCGGCAAGCCGCCAACGAATGACCAAAGGATCGAACGGATTCCAGCGGTGCGCAGGAAGGACACGGATGCCTACCCGCTTGATGGTCTCGACGAGGCCCAGCGATTGCAGAACGCGAACGGCCTCGCGGACCACGGAGCGGGATACGTTGAGTTCGTCTTCCAGGTGCTCCGCCAACATGACATGGCCTGTAGGGAGGGCGCCGCCCACAATCCGGGTTCCCAAATGCTCAACGGCGCGGTGGTGGAGGCTGGTTGACATAGAGGTAAGCATAGTGGCGCAGAGGACGCCTGCGTGCCGGACCCGGTATCACATGCCTGGCAGCGCGTCAGTGGAACCGGGCGCCCATCATAGACTGTTTATGACGCGGGCCCCTTCCAAAACGTGGGCACCGCTTTCCCGCCCAAGGTTTTAATACGTATGGTTTATTGCAGCCCCTGGTTTTGAAATCGCTTCCTGCGTATCCCCTATGGGTACGTCGGGACTGTTTGTACACGAACGAATTGGAGTTTTGATGTCAGCACACATCGGTGTCACCGGCCTTGCGGTGATGGGCGCCAACCTGGCCCGCAACCTCGCCCGCAACGGCTTCACCGTGGCTCTCCACAACCGCTCCGTGGAAAAGACTGACGCCCTGCTCGAAAAGCACGGCACGGACGGCGACTTCATCCGCACGGAAACGCTGCAGGAACTCGTCGACTCCCTCGAAAAGCCCCGCCGCGTCCTGATCATGGTCAAGGCAGGCGCTCCCGTTGACAACGTGATCGAGCAGCTCGAACCGCTGCTCGAGGCCGGCGACATCATCATCGACGCCGGTAACTCGCACTACGAGGACACCCGCCGCCGCGAAGCGGCCTTGGCCAAGAAAGACCTGCACTTCGTCGGCGTCGGTGTTTCCGGTGGCGAAGAGGGCGCGCTCAACGGTCCGTCCATCATGCCCGGTGGTTCCAAGGAATCCTACGACGCCCTTGGCCCGTTGCTGGAGAAGATTTCCGCAAAGGTGGACGGCGAGCCCTGCTGCGCTTGGGTAGGCACCGATGGTGCGGGCCACTTCGTCAAGATGGTCCACAACGGCATCGAGTACGCCGACATGCAGGTCATCGGTGAAGCATTCGACCTCCTCCGCTCCGGCGCCGGCATCGAACCCGCTGAGCAGTCCAAGATCTTCGCTGAGTGGAACAAGGGCGATCTGTCCTCCTTCCTGATCGAGATCTCTGCTGAGGTCCTGGGACACGTTGACGCCAAGACGGGCAAACCGTTCGTGGACGTCGTGGTCGATGCCGCAGGACAGAAGGGCACGGGCCGCTGGACGGTCATCTCCGCCCTGGAACTCGGCTCGCCGGTCTCCGGCATCGCCGAATCCGTTTTCGCCCGCGCGCTGTCCTCCCAGACCGAGCAGCGCAAGCTTGGCCAGGAACTGTTGGCCGGCGAAGAAGCCTCCGTGGAAATCCCCGAGACCTTCGTCGAGGACGTCCGCCAGGCTCTCTACGCCTCCAAGCTGGTCTCCTACGCCCAGGGCCTTGACATGCTGACCTCGGCCGCGAAGGAGTACGGCTGGGACCTCAAGCTGGACGAGATCGCTTCCCTGTGGCGTGCAGGCTGCATTATCCGTGCAGAACTGCTCAAGGACATCACCAAGGCCTACGCCGCCGAAGAAAAGCCCGCCAACCTGCTGTTCGCGCCTGCCTTCACCAAGGCCATCGCCGAGTCACTCCCGGCCTGGCGCCGCGTTGTGGCAACCGCTGTTCAGCTGGGCATCCCGGTACCGGTGTTCTCCTCCTCCTTGGCGTACTACGACGGCCTGCGCCGCAAGCGCGTTGCCGCTGCCCTGATCCAGGGCCAGCGCGACCTCTTCGGTGCACACACCTATGGTCGCGTCGACACCGAGGGTACGTTCCACACCCTGTGGGGCGAAGACAAGTCCGAGATCTCGGCAGTCGACACCCACTAGCGTCAGCTTCCCGCAAGAGGCCGGTCCCTCCCAGTTACGCTGGGGAGGGCCGGCCTTTGCCGTACCTGAAGTGAACTTGCCGTACCTGAAATGAAGGAGAACTGCCATGGCATCCCGCATCGCGCTTGTCACCGGGGCTTCCACGGGAATCGGCTTCGACACGGCCATCGCCCTCAAGGCGGCAGGGTTCACTGTATATGCCGGTGCACGCCGTCGGGAGAAGATGGAGCCCCTGAAGCGTCACGGCATCACGGTCATGTCCTTGGATGTCACGTCGGAGGAATCCATGGCGTCTGCAGTGGCTCTGGTGGAAGCGGCCCACGGACACATCGATGTCCTTGTCAACAATGCCGGCTACGGTTCGTACGGATCCCTTGAGGAAGTTCCGTTGGCCGAGGGCCGGCGCCAGTTCGAAGTCAATGTCATGGGCCTGGCCAGGATGACGCAACTCGTCATTCCCGGGATGCGGGCTGCACGCTCAGGCCGGATCATCAACGTCACGTCCATCGGCGGAAAAATTTACGAGCCCCTGGGTGCCTGGTACCACGGCACAAAATTCGCAGTGGAGGGGATGAGCGATTCCCTGCGCCTGGAGTTGAAACCGCACGGCATCGACGTCGTCATTATTGAGCCGTCAGGGACAAACACGGAATGGGGCACCATAGCTGGCGAGGGTTTGTTGGTCGCCTCCGGTGGCGGGCCCTACAGCGAACAGGCCCATGTCGTCGCTGCCGCACTGGCATCCACTTCCGGAGCCGGTCACGTGCTGTCCACTCCGGCCAGGGTCGTTGCAAAAGCCATAGTTCGAGCTGCAACAGCAAGACGCCCCAGGACCCGCTACCCGGTGGGTAGGGGGGCCTGGAGCGTCCTGGCAATGCGAAGAATTCTTCCGGACCGCGCCTTCGACGCGGTCTTCTGGAATTTCTACAAAAGACTCGCGGGCTAGATCCGGTACTCGATGTAATACTCTGCCGGATCCACTGCGGGCTTGGTTTCGGACCTCGCATCGCGATGACGCCACGTTGCGGGAATTCCTGTGATGATCGATTCCGGTGGAGCGTCCTTGACCACCACGGCGTTGGCGCCGACGGCGCTGTCCGCGCCGATGGTGATGGGCCCCAGGACTTTGGCGCCAGCACCGATTGTGACGCGGTCACCGATGGTCGGGTGCCGCTTGACCTTGGCCAAAGAGCGGCCTCCGAGCGTCACGCCGTGATAGATCATCACGTCCTCGCCGATCTCGGAGGTCTCGCCGATCACCACACCCATGCCATGGTCGATGAAGAAACGGCGGCCAATGGTGGCGCCGGGATGGATCTCGATGCCCGTCAGGAACCTGGCCAGCTGTGAGATCAGGCGCGCCGGAAAACGGAGCGCCGGGTTCTGCCACAGCCGGTGCGTCAGACGATGCGCCCAGATGGCGTGCAGGCCGGAGTATGCGAAAAAGTTCTCAAAAGAGCCTCGAGCCGCCGGGTCATGCGACCGGGCGGCGTCGAGGTCTTCCTTAAGCCTTGCGAAGAAGCTCACAAAGACCTTTCTACAGAAATGAAGGCGTGCGGGCCAAGTCTTAGCCGCGGATGTCGTCGAACAGCACAGTGGAGATGTAACGCTCTCCAAAGTCACAGACGACGGCAACGATCAGCTTGCCTGCATTCTCGGGGCGCTTGGCCAGCTCAAGGGCCGCCCAAACGATGGCGCCGGAGGAAATGCCGCCGAGGATGCCTTCGCGGGCACCGAGTTCACGGGCAACGCGGACTGAATCTTCCAGCGTGGCATCCAGGACTTCGTCGTAAACGTTGGTGTCCAGGATTTCCGGAACAAAGTTGGCGCCGATTCCCTGGATCTTGTGGGGGCCCGGGGCTCCACCGTTGAGGATTGCGGAGTCCTTGGGCTCGACAGCTACGATCTGCACGCCCGGCTTGCGTTCCTTGAGGACCTGGCCAACGCCGGTGATGGTGCCGCCGGTACCCACGCCTGCAACAAAGATGTCGACTTCGCCGTCGGTGTCATCCCAGACTTCCTCGGCAGTAGTGGCGCGGTGGATCGCAGGGTTGGCCTCATTGGCGAACTGCTGGGCCCAGATGGAGTTCTCAGTGTTGGCGACGATTTCCTGGGCCTTCTCGACGGCACCGCGCATGCCTTCGGAACCGGGCGTCAGGACAATCTCGGCACCGTAAGCGCGCAACATGACGCGACGTTCGGTGGACATGGTCTCAGGCATCGTCAGGATGACCTTGTAGCCGCGGGCTGCGCCCACCAGTGCCAAGGCGATGCCTGTGTTGCCGGAGGTACCTTCGACGATGGTTCCGCCCGGCTGCAAAGCGCCGGACTTCTCAGCGGCATCGATGATCGCCACGCCGATGCGGTCTTTTACGCTGTTGGCCGGGTTGTAGAACTCGAGCTTGACTGCAACGGTGGCGTCGAGGCCTTCTGTCAGCCGGTTCAAACGAACCAGTGGAGTGCGGCCAACCAGCTGCGTGACGTCGTCGTAGATCCTTGCCATGAAAATTACGCCTATCTCTGAAGAGGGAATGCTGAGGTCAGCCTAACCAGCCGGATCGAAACCCTGCTAAGCAGTAAGCCATGCAGAGTAATATTTCCGGGCCTTGGCCAGTTTCGGATTAATGATCACCTGGCAATACCCCTGGTAGGGGAACTTGGCATAGTAATTCTGGTGTACTTCCTCGGCCTCATGGAACTCCGGAAGGCGGCTGACCTCGGTCACAATCGGATCGGACCACAGGGCCTGGGCGCGTTCGATGGCTTCCTCGAACAGCACTTTTTCATCCGTGGTTGTATAAAACATCGATGACCGGTACTGGGTGCCGACGTCGTAACCCTGCCGGTTCAAGGTAGTGGGGTCGTGAAGGGCGAAGAACATGTCCAGGATGACCGTCTCCGGTACAACGGTTTCGTCGAAGGTCACGGCAACGACTTCCGCATGACCTGTGGTTCCTGAGCAGACCTCGTAGTAATCAGGATTGCGGACGTGGCCGCCGGTGTAGCCGGAGACTACGGAGCTGACGCCGCGGGTTTTCTGGTAAACGGCGTCCAGGCACCAGAAGCAGCCACCGCCAAGTACGAAAGTTTTCATGTTCTCTTCAATGGATCGGAGGGCTCGATGATTCCCGCTTCACCTTACGGGAGAATTACGGGGACTGGCATGTGCAGAATCAGCCTGATCCAGCGCCGTAGGGAAGAATAAGGATATGGAAGCAGTAAACACTGACATTTCTGATGCGGATTCCGTCGAAGAGGACGAAACAGTTGAAGCCGGCGGCGATCCAACGCTGGGTCAGGTGTTGTTGGCTGTCGAGGAACTCTGGCCGGAGTCCTTGGCCGAGGACTGGGACGAAGTTGGCCTTGTTGTCGGTAGGCCCAATGCTCCGATCACCAAGGTGCTCTTTGCCGTAGATCCCACGTTGGCCGTGATTGACGAAGCCATTGAGTGGGGCGCTGAACTGCTGATTACCCACCATCCTTTGCTCCTCAAAGGCGTGAATTCCGTCGCCGCGACGTCGGCCAAGGGCCTTGCCGTCCACCGTTTGATTGAGTCTGGTACTGGCCTCCTGACCGTTCACACCAACGGCGACTCAGCCGTCGGAGGAGTGTCCGACGTTCTCGCCGACGCCTTCGGCTTGGACAACGTGGTTCCCCTCACTGCTGCAGCCAACGGCTTGCCGGAAGAGGGCATCGGCCGGGTCGGTGACCTACCTGACCTGGTCACGCTTGGTGATTTCGCGGCGCGCGTCTTTGAAATGTTGCCCGCGGTGGCCGGTGGAGTCCGTGTGGCCGGCGACAAAGATGGATTGGTGCGGCGCGTCGCCGTCTGTGGTGGTGCCGGAGATAGCTTGTTCGACGCCGTCCGGGCCAGCCATGCCGATGTGTACGTCACAGCAGACATGCGCCACCATCCGGCATCCGAAGCCCGCGAAGGTGCCAGCAACGGCCGGCCTTACCTGATTGACGTTTCACATTTTGCCAGCGAATGGTTGTGGCTGCCTGCCGCCTCCGAAGCACTGGGCAACGTGCTTGCGGACCAAGGCTACGACGTCGAAATCCGTGTCAGCAGCACCAACAGTGATCCTTGGGACTTCATACTCACTCCCGGCGGGGACTAGAGTCTAGAAGGACATGGACAGCCTCAACAGATAGAGGCCGTCCGGCCGTGACTGATACCCGGTTCCGGCGGCGACAAGCGGAGGTAAGCGTGGCGAAAGCAGCACCGGCAGAACAATTGAAATTGCTTGAACTGCAGGGGCTGGACGCCAAGCTGAAGTCGTTGGCAGGCCGCCGGAAGGTTTTGGAAACGGACCCCCGCATCACGGACCTCACAGATGCCCTTAGCGTCGCCAATGGTGAGCTGGGAGCCGCCAAGGTCGCCGTACACGATGCCGAGTCCGAACTTCGCCGGGCGGAAGCTGACGTGGAGCAGGTTGCCACCCGCATTGAACGCGACGAGACCAGGCTCAACAGCGGCACCGGCCTGTCCAAGGACCTGGTGGCGTTGCAGAATGACATTGCATCGCTCAACAAACGCCGCTCGGACCTTGAGGATGTTGAGCTCGAAATCCTGGAGCGACTGGACACGCTGCGTGAGCGGCAAGCAGCCCAGCAGGCGATCGTTGACGATATCCAAGGCTCCTTCGGCAGCATCCGTGCCGAACTCGATGAAGCCATTGCTGAAATCGCGGCTGAAGAAACCGTGGTTCGTGGACAGCGGGCAGCGTTCGCCGATTCCCTGGACGGGGGAGTGCTCGCCGTCTACGAGAAGACCATCGCCAAGCGTGGCGTCGGTGCCGCCCGGCTGTTCCATGGGAAGTCCGAGGGGTCGGGCATGATGCTCAGCCCTGGCGACTTGGCCGAAGTCAAGGCCGCTGCTGAAGACGACATCGTCTTCTGCCCGGATTCCGGTGTCATCCTGGTCCGTTCGGCCGAGTGGAACTGACCGGCCCCTACATCAGCTGGACAGGATGATGTTGAGCGCGTGCGGCTTCCGGGCCGTGCCCTCAACAAGCTCCGCAGTCCAGACTTCGCCGGCGGCCTTCAGGAGCTGATCCGGAGTTGCTGGAGCTTTGCCGCGCCTTGTCAGCAAGTGCCGCGCCAGCTCACCACGCGTGTGCTTGGCGAAGTGGCTCACTACGGTCCGTTTGCCGTTTGCTTCATTGAACACGTTGACGTTGACGGTCTGCGCCGTAGGGGGAGCCCATGCTGCGGCGTAGGTGCTGGAGCGGCAATCCACCAGGAGATGGCCCTCGGCACGTGAGGCGAGGGCTGCGCTAAGTTGCGGCTTCCAATAGGAGGCGAGGCGTCCGACGTCGGGCAGGGCAGTTCCCATGGACAGCCGGTAGGCGGGTACATGGTCACCAAAGCCGATGGCGCCCCAGAGGGCGGAGACCACGAGGATCGACTCGGTCGCCTTACGGCGCTGTGTTGGCGTCATGGTGTTGTAGCCCAGGGCATCGTAGAGAACCCCGGAATAGACCTGGTGTGCCGGCGCTGCCGGTTCCGCATGGAGTCGGGTATTGCGTTCGACGTCGTCGCGCAGCGAGGCGCCGACGCCCAGCAACGCGAGTGCGTCCTCGTGCGCGCTCACGCTACCCAAAGCTTCCAGCACCTTTGCCCGATATGGATTCAGTTCCGGAAAGCTGAGCGACTCCCAATCGATGGCGGGACCTTTGGGAGCGGGGGTCTTGCCTTCGGAAGGCGGCAGCAGAATCAGCACCAGTCGATATTACCGGGGACTTTGGCCGGTCCCAACGCCGGTAGACTGGACGGCGGATGGGTCGACCAGGCGGTCGCGCGTCATGAAAGTGGCTCGAGGAACGTCCGGGCTCCGCAGGGCAGGGTGGTGGGTAACGCCCACTCGGGGTAACCCGCAGGCCAGTGCCACAGAGAACAGACCGCCTGCGCCGCATGGTGTTTGCATCACGCGGCAGCAGGTAAGGGTGAAACGGTGGTGTAAGAGACCACCAGCTCCCTGGGTGACCGGGGAGGCTAGGTAAACCCCACCCGGAGCAAGGCCAGACAGGACACGTTCGAGGGCTGCTCGCCCGAGTGTCCGGGTAGGCTGCTGGAGGGCGTCGGCAACGGCGTTCGTAGATGGATGGCCGCCACTCCTCTGCCGGTAACGGCAGGGGATGACAGAACCCGGCGTATCGGTCGACCCATCCATTTATGACTGCCGCAAAACCGGCGTGTGAGTGATTTCACGCCTTCGCGCGGCCTATGCTCCTTCCTTCCGCCTTAGAATGGTTACTGAACGTAGATGTTCTGCCGCCGGGACTGCGTTCGCAGCCGGCGGATTTTTCTTTGCTCTCGTTCAAGGCGCTGTGGGTGGACCGAAGCCCGCTGGCGCATGTGCCGCAGGACTACTCCGGGCGGCCGCTGCCATCTGCATACGAGGACGTATGTGGTTGACCCAAGGAAGGTAGTTCTGTGAGCCAGACGTCAGATTCTTGTCTTGATAAGTGGATGGGCCGGGAGGCTCTCGCCGAGGCCATGATTCCGGTGATCGGCCGGTTGTACCGGGAAAACAACGTGGTCACCAGCATCCACGGCCGCAGCCTGATCAACAAGTCCACCATGAACATCCTTAAGGCGCACCGCTTTGCCCGCCGGATGAGCAACCACGAGCTCCTGCTCGAAGAGACCGCACCCCTGCTGAACGCCCTGTCGGAGCTGGAACTCGGCGCAGCAGCCATTGATATTGCACGCTTGACCGAGAAGTTCCGGGCTGAAGGCAATGGCGCCTCCTTGGATGAGTACCTGCGAGCAGAGCTCGCTGAGATCGTGGGAAAGCGCGGCGCTGACGACCGCACCAGCACCGACGTCGTTCTTTACGGCTTTGGCCGCATCGGTCGTCTCCTGGCCCGCATCCTCATTGAGAAGGCCGGCGGTGGCCACGGCCTGCGACTCCGCGCCATCGTGGTGCGCAAGGGCGCTGAGAACGATCTTGTGAAGCGTGCCAGCCTGCTGCGCCGCGACTCCGTGCATGGTTCCTTCGAGGGCACCATCCGCGTGGACGAGGAAGCCAACACCATCACCGCCAACGGCGTGCAGGTCCAGGTCATCTACTCGGACAACCCCGCCACGGTGGACTACACGGCCTACGGCATCAAGGATGCCCTGGTCGTGGACAACACAGGCCGCTGGCGCGATGCCGAAGGCCTCTCCCAGCACCTGCTGAGCAAGGGCGCTTCCCGCGTCCTGCTCACCGCGCCGGGCAAGGGCGACCTCAAGAACATCGTTCACGGCATCAACCACAAGGACATCGCGGATGAGGACAAGATCGTCACCGCCGCGTCCTGCACCACCAATGCCATCACACCCGTGTTGAAGGCCATCAACGACAAGTTCGGCATCATCCACGGCCATGTTGAAACGGTGCACTCGTTCACGAACGACCAGAACCTGATCGACAACTTCCACAAGGGCGATCGCCGCGGCCGCTCCGCAGCGTTGAATATGGTCATCACCGAGACAGGCGCCGCAAAGGCCGTAGCCAAGGCGCTCCCGGAACTGCAGGGCAAGCTGACCGGCAACGCCATCCGCGTTCCGACGCCGGATGTTTCCATGGCCATCCTGAACCTCAACCTTGAAAAGGGCACTACCCGGGATGAGGTCAACGACTTCCTCCGCGAAATGTCCCTGCACTCGGATCTTCGCAAGCAGATCGACTACATCGATTCTCCCGATGTTGTTTCCACAGACTTCGTTGGCTCACGCCGTGCGGGCATTGTTGATGGCCTCGCCACGATCTCCAATGACAAGAACCTCGTACTGTACGTCTGGTACGACAACGAGTTCGGTTACTCCTGCCAGGTAGTCCGCGTCATGGAGGAAATGGCCGGCGTCAACCCGCCGTCGTTCCCGGCCCGGGACGTCGTGGCTCCTATCGCAGTGCTTGAAACGGCCGGAGCCTAGGCACCCGGAAGTATTCTCGGGTTTCCCGGCTGTGTCACTGGTATCAGCCGGGAAACCTGACCAAAATGGGTTCATGGAAAATGAATCAACGCTTGAACACGAGACCACGCTGGAACACGCGCTGGACGTGGCCCGCGCCAATCATAAGCAAGCTCAAAAGCTCTTGGATCAAGCCGTTGCGGCCAACTCCGCTGGCGACGTCACTGACCAACGGGTGGAGCAACTGCGGGGGCTCCTCGCGGTAGCAGCGGAGGACCTCCAGCGCGTGATGCGCGAGCAATAACCTCGCAGATTGACCTTCTCCACGGTGTGACTTCTCCTCCACACTGTGGATACCGGCTCTGACTGTCGGGGCCTTGTCCTACGCTCGTAGGACAAGCCTGCCCCCACTGGATGGAGTCCCTTGAGCATCACCTGGTCTGCCTATAAACGCGCTCGGCGCAGATCCCGACAAGCATGGACAATTCTTGGCCTGGCCGCCGCAACCCTCGTGGCTGGGCTTTCGTGGTTTTTCACCACAGGCCAATTCACTGCTGCCGATTCGTGGGTCGTGGGACCAAGCGAAGCCCCTGTTTTCGACCCTGCCTGGATGAAGCCGCTCCGCGGCGCTGCTCCCGTGGCTGCCGAAAAAGCGGCCGAGGCCTTGGATAGGCTGCAGGTAAAGGGCAGGGCTGCGAAAACGGACTATGACAGGGCTGCCTTCGGGCAGGCCTGGGCCGATGCCGACAGGAACGGGTGCGATACCCGGAACGATATCCTGCGTCGGGATCTCAAAGCCGTCGAGTTCACGGAAGGCTCATCGTGCAAGGTAGCAGGCGGCAGCCTTCACGAACCCTACACCGGAGCGCAGGTATCCTTCCGGAGAGGCCAGGACACCAGCTCAGCCGTTCAAATCGATCACGTGGTTGCCTTGGCAGACGCATGGCAGAAAGGTGCACAGCAGCTTACTGTCCAGCAGCGGCAGATGTTCGCAAACGATCCCCTGAACCTGATCGCCGCTGATGGCCCCGCGAACGTTAAAAAGGGCGCAGGAGACGCCGCGACCTGGCTGCCGGCTAATAAGAACTTCCGCTGCCACTATGTCGCCCGGCAGATTTCGGTGAAGGCTGCCTACAAGCTGTGGGTGACACCAGCAGAGAAGGACGCCATGAAGGGCGTCCTGTCCTCCTGCCCGGAGCAGCAGACTATCTACAGTGCCAGGTGACCGTGCCCCAATTGCCAGGTGCCGCCGTCGTCGATCCTCTCCAAGACCACACGCTGGAGTGAGGTGTCCCGGGGGAGCCTGTCCAAGTCCTGTAGCCCGCGTTGCCGGAACGTGAAGTACACGGCATCAGTTGGGGCGTCCGTGCAGCGATCCAGCGTGAAGCGCCGGGCAAAGGAAGCAATATTGCTGTCCGGGAGCCGGTCCGCGAGGTAGGGATCCAGCATCCATGAATCACAGGTGGCAACAGCTGCTGGTTTATCCGGGAAATAGCGGGCGAAGAACAGGCGGGCCTCGGCCAGGCTGGCATCCACCAAGGCGGGGGAGAGCCCGCCATCTTCGGGAATATGAACGCCGAGTACCCAGCGCTGGTTCTCCGCTGGAGTACCGGCTTGAGCGGTTTCCTCCGGGCTGCGGACCAGATGGAACTGCAACCGGCCCAGCCTGAACAGATTCCCTGCCATGTGTAGGGTCAGCCAACCCCAGGTATCAAGGCCAAAACGTCCGTGGACCCGGCGGTTGATCCGGAGCTGCAGGCCCATGTCGGCCAAGGACGCCGCGGATACCTCCGGACTGATTCCACGTTCCAGATGGTGGGAGTAAACGGCTGGGGCGAAGCGGAGCAGTGCTTCGATCCATACGGTCTCGCTGGCGTTGTCTTCCCTGATGCTCTCCAGCGGAAAGGTTCCGAGGCGTTGCTGCAGGGCTGCCATGGACCGCAGCACGGATTCATCGGGCGGCGTAGCCAGAAGGCGGGCGCATTCATCCGCATCGGCGCCAGTGATGTCCAAGAGCCCGAAAAGTTCGCTGTGCGTGCTCGCGGACATGCTTAGTGTCCGAAAGGATCGGGGTCGACGCCGGGCATCCAGGTCAGGCCGGGCACACCCCAACCGTTTTTCTTGGCTTGCTTGAGTGCCTTCTTTGAATACCTGTCCACGAGCCGGTTGACGTAAAGCTTGCCATCCAGGTGGTCGAACTCATGCTGCAGGATCCTGGCGAACCAACCGGTCGCTTCAAAGTCCACTGGGTTGCCATTGCCATCGAAGCCTTGAACCCGGGTCCATTCAGCCCGCTGCAAGGGGTAGTACTCGCCAGGGAAGGAAAGGCACCCTTCCACATGCTCGTCAGGGTCCGGGAGTGCTCCTGAGACTTTGGAGAGAGTCAGGACCGGGTTGACCACGACACCCTGCTCCGGGACGTCGTCATCATTGGCGTACTTGTAGACGAAGAGCCGCTTGCCCACACCGATCTGGGGGGCGGCGAGCCCCACCCCGTTCGCGGCCTCGTTGGTCTCGAACATATCCGCGATCAGGGTGCGGAGTTCGTCGTCGAAAGCCTCGACTTCACTTGCCCGACGGTGCAAAACAGGTTCGCCCCAAATGGTGACTGGCAGGACGGTCATGTCAGTTCTTCCTTTGTCGATCGCTGAAGTCCGGAGCGGCGTTGGTCCGCATTCGGGTTAAAAGCAAAGGCCGCACCGGGTAACCGGTGCGGCCTTTGTGGAAACCGGCTCTGGAGCCAATCTCGGTGGGGTGAGCTACGGGGGTTGAACCCGCGACCTCCTGGACCACAACCAGGCGCTCTGCCAACTGAGCTAAGCCCACCATGTGCCTTTGGGGCTGAACCGTTTGACCGGCTTTCCTTCAAGGCAACGACAAATAGCTTACCTGCTGTTTTGGGGTGCAAAGTCCACTTTTGCCGGTTTTGGCGAAAAAACCTTGAAAAATGGTGCAGATCACACCTTTTCGTTGGATCCCAAGGTCTCGGCGGTGGCAATGATGTCCTTGGAAATGCGCTGTGCTGTTGCGGTGTCCGGCCCGGGGGCGGCAACGAAGACAGCTTCCCGGTAGTAGCGAAGTTCGTCGATCGAGTCCTTGATGTCGCCCAGGGCGCGGTGGCCGCCGTGCTTGGCCGGCGACTGGAAGTAGGCGCGCGGGAACCAGCGGCGTGAGAGTTCCTTGATGGTGCTGACGTCTATCACGCGGTAGTGGAGGTGCTCGACGATGTTGGGCATGTCCCTGGCAAGGAACATCCGGTCCGTTCCCACTGAGTTGCCGCCCAGGGGAGCCTTGCGGGGATCCGGCACCCACTTCTCGATGTACTCAAGGACCTGGGCTTCTGCCTCGGCCATGGTCTTCCCACGGGGAAGTTCGTCAAGGAGCTTGGAGCGAGTATGCATGTCCCGCACAAAGTCGTTCATTTGTTCCAGTGCGGCATCGTCCGGCTTGATGACGACGTCGACTCCGTCACCCAGGATGTTGAGCTCGGAATCCGTCACCAGCGCCGCAACCTCGATGAGGGCGTCGTTCTTGAGGTCCAAGCCGGTCATTTCGCAGTCGATCCACACGATGCGTTCATTAGTAATAGGCACGCGCCCAGCCTATCCTTCAGGCGCTTCCAAGTACTCCGATGGTACGATTTTTGAGCGCGGCAGTGTCGTTTCTTCCTGCTGCGGAAAGCCCCAAAGACGCTGAATTTGTCCCGAACACACCCGGGCGAACGATTGGATGACGACCACATGACGGTGCCAGTACCCGCCGCCCAGAAGGCAGGGACAGCAGCGCCGACGGCGGATGCTGCAGCCAGCGAGGTAGATAACGCACGTTCGCCATTGATCGCCGGTTTCATCGGATCAATGTTCATGATGTTCGGCTCTTTGGGTGTCGGCTGGCTCGCCCCGGTTTCCGAACTTCGGCGGCTGCCCCTCTTCATCTGGATGCGTACCGAAGGCGTCGGCGTCGCAGTATCGATTGTCCTGCTGGCCGTCGGGGGCATGTTGCTTGTCCGGGCCTGGCTCCGCCTGGGCCAGCGTGTCCGGGTGTGGGGACTGGAAGCACGCAAGGCAACGCTTCAGGCGGTGGTGGCTTGGGGGCTGCCCATGATGTTCACGGTTCCCCTCTTCAGCAGGGATGTTTACGCCTACATCGGTCAGGGCCGATTAATGGTCGAAGGCATCAATCCCTATGAGAACGGGATCTCTGCACTTCCCAACTACTTCCAACTGGGCGCAGACAAGATGTGGACCGAAGCGCCGGTGCCCTACGGTCAGCTGTTCCTGTGGATTGAGCAGTTCGTCGTCTGGGTCACGAACGTTCAACCCGAAGCAAGCATCATGCTTTTCCGGCTGGTAGCCCTCGTGGGCATTGTTCTCTGCATCATCTACGTGCCGAAGCTGGCGGAACTTCACGGAGTCAATCCGCACCGGGCCCTATGGCTGACAGCTGCAAACCCGCTCTTCCTGACCAACTTCATTGCCAGCGTCCACAATGACGCACTCATGATCGGGCTGGCCCTTGCAGGCTTGTACTACTGTGCAACGAGGCGTGTGATCCTGGGAATTGTTTTGGTGACCCTGTCCATCTCCGTCAAGCCCATCACTGTCGTTTTCCTTCCGTTCATCGGACTCTTGTGGGCAGGCAAGGGAGCTTCCTGGCCCCGGAAGTTCGTCTTCTGGTTCCTGACGGCCGGGCTGAGTTTTGGACTGCTGTATGCCATGGGTATGGTCAATGGCTTCGGGTTCGGTTGGATCAACGGCCTGTCCGCCCCCGGGAGTGTGTGGATCTGGTACGCACCCATCGGCCTGATCGGCCTGGTTGTGGCCTCCATTTTCAATGTCTTTGGCCTGGACGGCTGGGGCATGGCCAAGTGGGTTTACGACGCCGGTAAGGTCCTCATGGTGGGTGCCATCGCCTGGCAGGTCTTCCGGGGCGATTACGACCGCCTGATGCGCCGCCTCACCCTGGCGTTTGCGGCCATTGTCCTGCTGGCGCCGATGATCCAGTCCTGGTACGTGGTGTGGCTGATACCGCTCTTTGCGGTGACAGGCATCCGCAATGACTGGCAAGTCAAGGCCGTCTACTTCGTCGTCTCTTTCTTCATGGTCTACGCGATCTCGGACCAGCTGGATGTCTTCCCCTACCTTCAGAGTGAAGACCTGGGCCTCGCGCTCACACTGGCCCGGAATGCGGCCGCGATCATCGCCCTGCTCTTCGCCGTGTACCTGATCTTCGTCGATCCCAAGACCAAGAGCTTGTTCCGCAAGCGAGACGAACCCGGCCTTCGCCCCATCATCTGAGCTGCATCAGGGGGACGATAACAATCGTGTCGCCTCACGTGTGGACAACGGACTAAGTGCTGTCGCATTGTCGGCAGCATAAGAACGGACCCATTCAGGGTCTGCCTTGCTGAATTCGCGCAGCGCCCAACCGATGGCCTTGCGGATGAAGAATTCCTTATCCGGCAGGTTGGGCTTGATGACAGCTGCCAGCAAACTGCGGTCGGTCATGGACTTAGCACCAAGCTGGGCAGTGATGGCAGCCCGCCGGACCCACATGTCGTTGTCCTCGGCCCACTGAAGCAGCAGGGGGGTCATGATGGTCCTGTGCGCCAGCAACAGCGCACAGATCCGGTGGGAGACACCGTCAACCAGGTCCCACCACGCGCCCGTGCGGATAATTTCCTCGTAAACGGGCAGCATGTCCAGATCCTCCTTGACCAACCGCAAGCCCGTCAAGTCAATGGCTGCGTATCGCTCCTCCCGTGCCTCTGCCTGTCGCCATAGCTCGAGGACGGCATACCGCAATTCCTCCGGAGATGAAACCGGGAACTCTTTTGCTGCGGCTTTGACGATTCTGCGCACCTCCGGAACCCGGACACCGAGTGAAGGCATCTCGGACTTCATGTAGGCCTGGGCGCCCTTGGCCCTTTCAGCGTCCCCCGCCGAGCGGAGCGTGGAACGGATTGACTGCACGAGATCCTGGGGCATGCCACAACTTTAGGGCCGCTGCTTGGCAGCTGGGATACAGGAGTCGCCGAAACGCCCTCCCACGCGTCGATGGGGCGTCGTAGAGTGGGCAGGGTGGCGGCATTTCCTTGCGCCAGCTCAACGCCGCCCCTGAACGCGAGTCCAACGGAGGACCCCTGATGTCAATGCTGAAATCCCCGGCTCAAATTGCAATCATGCGGGAGGCCGGCCGGGTGGTGGCCAACGCACTGGAAGCCGTCAAGGAACGCGCTGCTGTGGGCGTCTCGCTGAAAGAGCTGGACGACGTCGCAGCGGCAGTGATTTCCGACGCCGGTGCAAAGCCCGCCTTCCTTGACTATCACCCGCGCTGGGCGGCCGTGCCGTTTCCAGGCGTGATCTGTACCAGCGTCAACGATGCCGTGGTGCACGGAATCCCGAACGGGTACGTCCTTGAAGACGGCGACCTCCTCAGCGTTGACTGTGGCGCCTTCCTGGAAGGCTGGTGCGGCGACGCGGCCATCAGCTTCGTTGTGGGGGAGGGCGATGCGTTGGACCTGGAACTCATCGCCGCGACGGAAGCCGCGTTGGCCCGGGGGATCGAGGCTGCGCGTACGGGCAACAAAATGGGTGACCTCGCCTACGCTATCGGCGGTGAGGCGAAACGTACTGGCTACGGTTTGCTGGCCGACCATGGCGGGCACGGCATTGGCAGGACCATGCACGCAGAACCACCTGTCCCCAACATCGGACGGCCAGGGCGGGGTATGAAACTCGACGAGGGTTTGGTCATCGCCATAGAACCCATGTTGATTCTTGGCGGCAAAGACGACTACTACCACGATGAGGACGAGTGGACCCTTCGTTCGGCGAACGGGCGCAGGGCTGCCCATAGCGAGCACACCGTTGCGATCACGGCAGAAGGTCCCATGGTTCTGACGTTGCCCTAGTCGGGAGTGTGACCCTTCTTGAGCTGCACCACTGGCCGGCCTGGAACGGACTCGGACACCGGGCTGAATCCGGCAGCAACGAAAAGGGAAAGAGTGCCGTGAAAAAGATCCGATGCCGTTGCCCTGGTCCTCAATTCTGTATCGACGGGGTAGGCCTCGATGACTTCCGCGCCGTGGTTGAAGGCGTGGCTTACGGCTGCTGCCAACAAGGCTGAGGACACTCCCGTACGCCGATGGCCCGGCGCGACGACGAAACAACCAACCGCCCAAAGGCCGTGGTCGCCCGGGCACTCCTGACGTTCTGTCCCGAGGACACGTGACCGCTTCAGCCGCGGGTAACGTGCCCGGGGTTCCACGGCGCACCAGCCAACTGGATGACCATCCCTGAACGCCAGGACGCCCGGCGCAGGACCTGCATGGAAGGCCGATTTCAGTAATTCCTTGCGATCGTCTGGAGTCGTGGTTGTCCACTCCTTGCCGGAAAGGGCGAACCAGCGGCACCAACACCGTGATGGCTCGCCCTTGGTTCCGAACAATTCCTCAACAGCTGCCCATGAGGCAGGAGCGGTATCAAGCGTGGAGGCTGCATCGTACTGTGCCATGGACCCACAATAGGCCTCACACGCAGGGCTGGTCCTGCGTGCCCGGGGAACCTGGCTCAGGGTTCAAACGCCGGCACCCACCAGTTCTCCCGTTGTGGTGTTCACCATCAACGGGCCATTACCCTCAGGGTCATCCACCCCGGATGCTACAGACTGGTCTTCCGGGGGAGCTTGCTCCTCGTCGTCGGCATCCCATTGGCTGCTGCCACCAGGATTGCCGGGCGCCTCATGGGCCGGAGCCGCATCTCCGGAGACAGAGTCGGCAGGAGCCGAGGCGGCGTTCATACGGGTGAAGTTGGCGGACCCCCACATGAGGTCATGGCCGACGGATTCGGCATCGATTTCCGCTACGTGATAAACGCGGCCTTCATGCTCCCACTGCCGCAATCTGAGCTTTCCGGCGACCAGGACGCGCTGTCCCTTTTTCACGCTGCATCCCACGTGCCCGGCAAGATAGCGGAATGACTGCACCGTATACCAATTGGTGTTGCCATCCACCCAGGTGTTGGTGGCGCGGTCATAGCGGCGCTCCGTGGTTCCCAAGCGAAAGGAAGCTGTGGCCGTACCCCGCGTAGTTGTGGAACTCTTGACCTCCGAGGCCACGAAGCCCCGGACGGTGATCATGTCATTCATTGTGGTCCTTCTCGATGTAGGGAAGTGCCTGTCCGGCTCCTTCAGCTTCATCCAGCGGAGACAGGGAAGGGAGTGTCGCATCCGGCTATGTGAATAAAACCCGATTAATGGCCGCTGTGGAGGAGTAGAGAGAACCGGCGGGGGGATGGCAAGCATCCGGCGCGCGGCACTGTAAACTCTTTGTGGCGCCAGCGACCCACGTCGGTGATGGCGCCAGTGCGCCCCAGTAGCTCAGGGGATAGAGCAGCGGCCTTCTAATCCGCCGGTCGGGGGTTCGATTCCCTCCTGGGGCACAAAATGCATCCCCCTTGGAACAAGCGTCCAAGGGGGATGACCCTTAGGGCCTCGACTCAAGAAATTCCTTGAGATTCTGCAGCACCAATTGCCACGTGGCAGTCGACTGCTCCACCTCTTCATCACTGGAATTGTTGCCCTGGCTAATCGTCACAGTTGTTCCGTCAGCTGCTTCGGCCACCCTGTACTCCACAGTGTGGTAATTTTCCGGAGCGTCAGGAAGCCCCGAGGTTGGGCTGTAGTGAGTGGTCTTCAACAGCTCCGGGGGATCGAAGGCGAGGATCGTCCCTTTGTCCTCGTAGGGCTTGCCGTTGTACTCCCCGGAGTAAGTAATCGGATCGCCTACCTGCCAGGTGGTCGCGACGTTGGTTCCGAGGAAGTACTGCTTGATGAGTTCGGGATCAGTCAGGGCCTCCCATACTCTTTCGGGCCGGGCAGGGACGGTTGTCGATGCGACGGCATCAGGTGCCTGTCCGCTCATAATGCTGCTCTCCATTCCTCAACCCGGACGGCGAAACCATCCGGGAGAAACGCTACGCCCTTGGGGGCTCCGTGTGAATGGCACAATGGCTAGGTGATGAGCACGAGAACCGCCCGGATTTTCGGCAGGGCAGCAGATGCAGCGAACGTCCGTGTCGCCGGACTGACTTTAGTCATTGCTGCGGCATTGACGATCGCGGGCTGCACGGCTTCCCCCGTTTCGACCGAAGGCCAGAAGGTCGCTACGCCGGCACCTTCCACCGACTCCGAGGTCACGGCCACCGTGGATCCCGCCGTTGCCGCGACGACCACCGCAGTCGAAAAGACGCTGAAAAACCTTGTTGCCGGCAACCCAAAACCAGACCGGGAGGCCTTACGGACGGCCTTGGTCTCGGCCGGCATTCCGAAAGCCAACGTCGAGGTCTCTGTCAGCCGCACGCCCACAGGTCTTGACGTCGACGCCATGCAAGCCGCGGCCTTGACTGGCGGGAGTTGCGTCATGGGGCAGATCCGCGACGGTGGAGTCGTTGTAACAGTGCTGCCGGTGCTGGCCACTGGAAAATGCTTCATCGGAGACGCCCGCTAGCTGCGCCGGGCTCCTCGAATGTGAGTTAAGTACGCCTAGCCATTAGATTTAAGGGCATGGCGGAATTCATTTACACGATGACCAAGGCTCGCAAGGCCGTTGGCGACAAACTTATTCTGGACGATGTCAGCATGTCGTTCTACCCTGGCGCGAAGATCGGCGTCGTGGGACCGAACGGTGCTGGTAAGTCCACCATCCTGAAGATCATGGCCGGACTGGACACCCCTTCAAACGGCGAGGCCCGCCTCAGCCCCGGTTACACCGTGGGCATCCTCCTGCAGGAACCGCCACTGAACGAGGAAAAGACCGTCCTGGGCAACGTCCAGGAAGGCGTTGGCGAGATCTACGGCAAGATCCAGCGATTCAACGAGATCTCCGAGGAAATGGCCAACCCGGATGCGGACTATGACACGCTCCTAGACGAGATGGGCAAGCTGCAGGAAGCCATCGACGCTGCCGATGCCTGGGATATCGACTCCCAGCTCGAACAGGCGATGGACGCACTGCGCTGCCCGCCGGCCGACGCCGACGTCACCGTCCTTTCCGGTGGTGAGCGCCGCCGCGTAGCCCTCTGCAAGCTTCTTCTCCAGAAGCCTGACCTGTTGCTGCTCGATGAGCCCACCAACCACTTGGACGCCGAAAGCGTGCTGTGGCTGGAACAGCACCTCTCCCAGTACCCTGGCGCTGTCCTTGCCGTGACCCACGATCGTTACTTCCTTGACCACGTGGCTGAGTGGATCGCTGAAGTTGACCGTGGTCACCTCTACCCGTACGAGGGCAACTACTCCACCTACCTGGAGAAGAAGAAGGCCCGCCTTGAGGTCCAGGGCAAGAAAGACGCAAAGCTTTCCAAGCGCCTGACCGAGGAACTTGAGTGGGTGCGCTCCAACGCCAAGGGCCGCCAGACCAAGTCCAAGGCCCGTCTGGCCCGCTACGAGGAAATGGCTGCGGAGGCCGATCGCACCCGCAAGCTGGACTTCGAAGAGATTCAGATCCCGCCGGGACCGCGCCTGGGTTCCCTGGTCATCGAGGCCAAGAACCTGAAGAAGGGCTTCGACGACCGCGTCCTGATCGATGGCCTCTCCTTCTCGCTGCCCCGCAACGGCATCGTTGGCGTCATCGGACCCAACGGTGTGGGTAAGTCCACGCTGTTCAAGACGATCGTCGGTATGGAGCCCCTGGACGATGGTGAGCTCAAGATCGGCGAGTCCGTGAAGATCTCTTACGTTGACCAGTCCCGTGGCGGCATCGATCCCAACAAATCCCTCTGGGAAGTTGTTTCGGAAGGCCATGACTTCCTCCAGGTCGGTCATGTCGAAATGCCTTCGCGTGCCTACGTTTCGGCGTTCGGCTTCAAAGGACCGGACCAGCAGAAGAAGGCCGGTGTCCTCTCCGGTGGTGAGCGCAACCGCCTCAACCTTGCCTTGACGCTCAAGCAGGGTGGCAACTTGTTGCTGCTTGACGAACCTACCAACGACCTCGACGTCGAAACCCTGGGCAGCCTTGAAAACGCCCTTCTCGAATTCCCGGGTTGTGCCGTGGTGGTCTCGCACGATCGCTGGTTCCTCGACCGGGTAGCGACCCACATCCTCGCCTACGAAGGTGACGACGAGAACCCCTCCAAGTGGTACTGGTTCGAGGGCAACTTCGACTCCTACGAGGAGAACAAGGTTGAGCGCCTGGGCCCCGATGCTGCCAAGCCGCACCGCGTCACGCACCGCCGCCTGACCCGCGACTAACAGCAGGCCAGAAACATCGAAAGGCCGGTCCCTTGGGACCGGCCTTTCTGCGTGTACATCCGTAGGAACGGAATCCGTGCTACGGAATCCGGACCATGCCTTCCTGCGCTACGGTGGCAACATGCTGCCCGTCGCGGTTGAAGATCCGGCCCGTGGCAAGCCCCCGGGCGCCTTGGGCGCTGGGGGATTCCTGGACGTACAGCATCCACTCGTCGACGCGGACGGGCCGGTGCCACCACATGGCGTGGTCGAGGCTGGCGACACTCATGCCAGGCGTCATCCAGGCAAGGCCGTGTTTTCGGAGAATGGACTCCAGCAGTGTGTAATCGCTTGCGTAAGCCAAAGCTGCCCGGTGCAGATTGGGATCATCCGGCAGGGGACCCATTGTTTTCATCCACACCGCGTTGGTGGCTACGTGCTCCGTTGGCGGGGAGACATACAGCGCGGGGTCGATATGGCGGACGTCGAAAGGACGCTCCGAGGACATGTGCCGCGCCATGGGGTGGTCGTAGTGGGAGAGAAGTTCTGCGGTACTGGGTAGTGATTCGGGATCGGGGATGCCTTCGGGCATGGTTGCTTGATGGTCCAGGCCGCTGTCTTCCACCTGGAACGAGGCGATCATCGAAAGAATCGGCACACCGTCCTGGTATGCGTGCACGCGGCGGGCCGAGAACGAACGCCCGTCCCGCAGCCTCTCGACACCGAACGTGATGGGCTTGTTGGCGTCACCTGGCCGCAGGAAATAGCCGTGCATGGAGTGCGCCGCCCGGTCCGGCTCGACTGTCCGCATCCCGGCCATCATTGACTGCGCCAAAACCTGACCGCCAAAGACACGATGCCGTGGCTGCTTTTGCGACGGGCCCAGGAAGATGTCCTCGTTGGTCCTGGCACCGTCGAAGTCGCCAAGATCCAGCAGGCCTATCAGCACTTCCATGGGGTCTTCTACGGGTGCTTCCACCTCGAGGCCAGCGTTCGTCTCAGTCATGGTTCGACTTTAGACGCCGCCCCGACCCCTCTCAACCGGGGACATGCCGGTAGAGTCGATGATGTGACAGACGTCCTGACCCAGTCCTTCCGCTTCGCCGATCCCCGTGACCTCGCAGACCTGCGGACCTTCGTTACCCGGGCAAAAAGCATCGACGACGGAGCCATCCGCCTCCAGGCCGCGGGCAGCGTCCTGGCTGCCTATGTGTGTGTCCTGAGGCCGCGAATCCTGGGGGAGTCCACCCCCACCATCCTTGGCCTGCGGACCATGGCCCTGGCCGAGCCGGCGCAAGCAGATGTCACCGTCACCCTTGCCTCCGTCATGGACCGGTTGGCCCGCTCGGCCGCCGAGGATGTGGAACTGCCCATCCCGCCGTCGACCGTTTCTGAGTCCTGGGCGGGCGTTGGCGCCCCCCGAAGCGGCTGGGAGGCCCAGGGCACAATGCACGACGCCGACCTCAAGTCGGCAGCGGAGGCCGGCATCGCGGAGGTGGCCGGCGTGATTCCTGCCTTGGCGGGAGCCGCAGTGGTAAACAGCGCCCGGGCAGCTGTTTGGGGCCGTGAACTTCCCGGCGCTACCGGCCTTCCCGCCGGGGCGGCGTTCGCCGCTTTCGCCCTGGGCTTCCTGGGCGACGCCGAGCAGCACGTGTTCCGTAACGGCCGCTGGTTCCGCCTGAGCGGCCCCCGCGGCCATGTGCTGGTTCGCACCGGCGCAGGTCTGGGACTCGGGTTCTAGGGATCAGGCGCCAGCCGACGGGCTGTTGATCATTGTCAGCGCGGCCCGCTCCATGTAGTCCCACAGCGTGCCTTCATGCAACGGCGAGAGCTCCAAGGAATCCACGGCCGTCCGCATGTGGAACAACCATCGGTCTTTGGCTTCCGGGGTCACCCTGAACGGCATGTGGCGCATGCGTAGCCGGGGATGGCCGCGCTCTTCACCGTAGGTCGTGGGACCACCCCAATACTGCTCCAGGAACATGAGGAAGCGGCGCTTTGCCGGGCCCAGGTCCTCTTCGGGGTACATCGGACGCAGCAACGGGTCCGTGGCCACGCCGTCATAGAAGACGTCGATGAGCTTGACGAACGTTTCGTGGCCGCCAACTGCGGCGTAGAAGCTGTCCGTGTAGGCGGGCTGGCTGAAGGGATCGTTCTGCATCAGTTGGCGTCGGGGGCCCACCTGTGGTGCTGGCGGTTGTGCGCCGGCGTTGTTACTCATTGGACTTCTCCTCGGCCTTGGTCACGCGGGGTGCGCCTGCAGTTACGGGTGCAGCCGCAGCGCCGGGTTCGTTCGTTTCAGGTGTCTCGAGCGGAACGTAATCACCTTGGGAGCGGTTGCCCACCCGCAGGATTTCACCGTTCCGCAGGTACCAGATCGCCCCGTCCTCAGCGCGGACCCGTGTAATGCGCAGGCCCACGGATTCAACGGTACCAACCACTTCGCTGGTGACGATGACGTCGCCGATTCCGTATTGGTCTTCGATGGTGATGAAGATTCCCGCGAGGAAGTCACGGATCAACTGTTGGGCACCGAAACCGATGGCGACACCCAGGATGCCGACGCTGGTCAACAGCGGCGCGACGTCCACGTTCATGTACTTGAGGACGTAGATGATCACAATCACCACCACCACGACGCTTACAAGGCTCGTCAGCAGCGTGCCGATGGTTTCGGCGCGCTGCGAGCGGCGTTCGTGGTCCAGCGCGCGGATGGCTGGTTGCACCCACTTGAAGTGGGCTTTCTTGAAGAAGGAACTTCCCGCGGACACTCTTCGGGTGATGCGCAAAATAACGAATCTCGCCACGATCCACACACCCAGGCCCACGCCAACGGTGATGAGGATGGATACGAGATCGATCTTTTCGGGTTCCAAAGTGACAATTTCTGCCAGGGGGATGGAGGTCAAGGTGGAATAGCTCCTTGTCGTCGGCCCGTGTTCGCCGGGCGCGGAACACTCTGTCCACCTACAACCCTATCGCCGTAGCGTGACGGTATGCGCATCCTGGTCCTCGGTGGCACAGCCTTCCTGTCAGCAGAAATCGCACGGCAGGCAGTTGCCGCCGGGCACGACGTCACCTGTTTTGCCCGCGGTACTTCAGCGAATCCGCCCGACGGCGCCACCTGGGTACGGGGGGACCGTTCCTTGGGTGCTGCGGCCTTGGCAGACCTCGACGGAGGCTGGGACTCGGTTATTGAGGTGTCCCGCGATCCCGTCCAGGCCGGCCAGGCCTTGGAGGTGCTGGGCCCGGCAGCAGGCCATTGGACCTTTGTCTCAAGCTGTTCGGTCTACGCGGACCACTCGGTCCCCGGCGCCGATGAAAGCGCGGAACTTCTGGAACCCTTGCCGGCTGGCCAAGCGGGCACTCCGGAAACCTACGGCGAGTCCAAGTCGGCAATTGAGCAGATGACGCTGACCACGGTGGGGGACCAGGCCCACATCGTCCGGGCGGGGCTCATCGGAGGCCCAGGTGACGGTACGGATCGCTACGGTTACTGGCCTGCCCGTTTCGCGGCCAACCATGATCCGGTGCTGGTGCCCGATGTCCCGGACGCCGCCACCCAGATCATCGATGTGCGGGACCTGGCCTCGTGGATCCTGCGTGCGGCCGAACAAGGACTGGCTGGCGTCTACAACGCGCTGGGGGACGTTGTGGGGTTTGATGACTTCATCGCCGAGTCCCAACATGCAGCCGGGGCTCCGGCTGGAAACATTGTCCGGGCTGACGAAGCGTGGCTGGTGGAGCAAGGGGTGGACTTCTGGGCGGGGCCGGACTCACTGCCGTTATGGTTGCCGGCGGATCATGACGGATTCCAGGCGCGGACCAACCGTGCTGCACGGGAGCGGGGGATGCTCCTGCGGCCGTGGCAGGAGACGCTGGCAGCGACACTTGAGGATGAGAGGCACAAGGGCCTGAACAGGGACCGCAAAGCGGGGCTGAGCCGGGAAACCGAACAACGGCTCGTGGCGCAATGGCGGGCTGAACAGCGTTAGGCCGCCGCCGCCGTCGTGCTTGGCTCGTGCCGTACCGGGAAATTGACGCTGCGGGCGATGAAGCAGACCTGGTTGGCTTCGTGGTGTAACTGTGGCATCAAGCCGGCGTGGCCGGGATCGGCAATGGTGACGTGTGGTTTGAGCGTCACGCTCTCGAATTGCCCGCTGCCGTCCCGGTTGAGTTTCATGAGGCCTTCTGCGTTGTCCTCGTAGCCGGTGACCACCACGCCGTGCTTGACGGCAACGTGCAGGAAAGACAACATGTGGCACTGAGACAAGGCCGCGAGCAGCAGTTGCTCCGGGTTATAGCGTGTCCGGTCTCCGTGGAAGGTCGGATCCGCAGAACCCTGCAAGGTGGGAAGGCCTGGGATGTCGACATCATGGTCCCGGGAATATCCCCTGTAGCTGACCGTGCCCTCGCCCAGGTTTCCGGTCCAGCGGACGGTCAGCGCGTAGTGGTGTTCATTGAGGCCCATGCGGACAGTTTAGCTATGGGGCACCAACTGTCCGCACGAGCCTCATGTGGTGCCGGGGCTAGACGTCTGCTGCCCGTGCGCGGAGGGCGCGGGCCACGCCGTCGCGGTTTTCGAGCATCATGCGGCGCAAGGCCGCACTTTCTTCGGGAAGTCCGGCCAGGAACTCGTCCGTGCGGTCCACTGTGGCCTGGGTGGTGAGCTGCGCCGGGTAGAGACCCACCACGATCTGCTGGGCGAGAGCGTGTGTGCGGTCCTTGACGATCCCGGGCACGGCGTCGAAGTATTTAGCAGCGAAAGGCTCCAACAAGGCAGCATCCTGGACGCGCATAAAGCCGGCCACAGCGGATGCCTGCAAGGCGTTGGAGAGCTCTCCCTTGACCACGATCGACTCCCAGGCTGCTGCCTTGGCGTCAGCGGTAGGGATGGCTGCCTTTGCCTGGGCGGCGGCATTTTGGCCGTTGGACGTGTTGTCGCGGGCAAGTTCGGCGTCGATGCGTTCCTGGCCTTGCCGTCCGCCGGCCACGAGGGCCGTCAGGAGCTCCCAGCGCATGTCCTGGTCGATGGTGAGGCCTTCCAGGGTTTCCGTCCCGTCCAGGAGTGCCTGGACGTGGTCCAGTTGGCCGCCGCTGCGCGCGAGCTGCGCAAAAGACTTGGCGAACTGCAACTGGGCATCTGAGCCGGCTTCAACCGAGGTTGCGAGCTCCCGGAGTTTATCGGCGGCCGCGATGGCGGTGTCCAGCTTGTGTTCGGCCGCTACGTAGTAGGTCAGGGTGGTGGCGAGCTGGCGCAGCTGGACCAGGATCACCGAGGAATCCGTTTCGTGGGCGATGTTGGCCAGGATCAGGTCCACATAGCCGCGGGCAGGGGTTTCGCCGTCGCGGGCTGCATCCCATGCCGATCCCCAGACCAGGGTGCGGGGCAGGCTGGCTGCGAAGTCCTTGAGGTGGGCCTTGGCTGTGGCGAGGGAATGCTCGTCGAGGCGGACCTTGGCGTAGGCGAGGTCATCGTCGTTGAGCAGGATCAGGTCCGGGCGGGTGAGCCCCACCAAGGCGGGTACCTCGGTGCGGGGCCCGTCGACGTCCAGCTCCTCGCGGTGGGTGCGCTCCAGCCTGCCGTCACCGGAGAGCGTGTAGAAGCCGACGGCGAGGCGGTGCGGGCGGAGGGTGGGCCGTTCGGCGATGGCGGTCTGCAGGATCGCGAAGCCGGTGATGGTGCCATCGGCGTCGACGCTCAGCTCGGGCGCCAGCGTGTTGACGCCGGCCGTTTCCAGCCACAGTTTGCCCCACACGTCCAGGTCGCGGCCGGACGCGGCTTCGAGTTCCACCATCAGGTCGGCGAGTTCGGTGTTCTTCCAGGCGTGCTTGGCGAAGTACGTACGGACCCCGGCCATGAACTGTTCCGGGCCCACCCAGGCCACCAACTGGCGCAGAACCGAAGCGCCCTTGGCGTAGGTGATGCCGTCGAAGTTCACCTCCACGTCTTCGAGGTTGTTGATCTCGGCAAAAATCGGGTGCGTGGTGGGAAGCTGGTCCTGCTTATAGGCCCAGGACTTCTCCACGGACGCGAACGTGGTCCAGGCCCGGTCGAACTCGGTGTTCTCCACGGCGGCCAGGTGGGACATGTACTCGGCGAAGGACTCGTTGAGCCACAGGTCGTTCCACCAGCGCATGGTCACCAGGTCCCCGAACCACATGTGTGCGAGTTCGTGCAGGACGGTGATGGCGCGGCGCTCAATTTGCGCGCCGGTTACTTTGCCGCGGAAGACATAGCCTTCAAGAATGGTGACGGCCCCGGCGTTTTCCATTGCCCCGGCGTTGAATTCCGGGACGAACAACTGATCGTACTTTTCGAACGGGTAGGGGCAGCCGAACTGTGCCTCGAAAAACTCAAAACCCTGTCGTGTCAGTTCAAAGATGTTGTCCGCGTCGAGGTACTGCATGAGCGACTTCCGGGCAAAGACTCCCAGCGGGATGACGCGGCCGTCGGAGCTGGTGACCTCGGAACGGACCGACTGGTACGGGCCGGCTATCAAAGCGGTGACGTAGGAGGACAGGCGCGGGGTGGGCGCGAACTCCCACACTGAGCGGGCGCCGCCATCGCCGGCAGCCGGCGCTTCAACGGGAACCGGGGTGGGGGAGTTGGAAATGACGTCCCAGTGCGAGGGCGCGGTGACGGCAAACGTGAAGCTTGCTTTCAAGTCGGGCTGCTCGAAGACAGCGAACATGCGCCGCGAGTCCGGAACTTCGAACTGCGTGTACAGGTACACCTCGCCATCAACGGGGTCAACGAAGCGGTGGAGGCCCTCGCCGGTGTTCATGTACGGGGCGTCTGCCACGACAACAAGTTCGTTCCGGGCGGCGAGGCCGGGGAGTTGGATGCGGACGCCGTCCGAGACCTCGGCGGGATCGAGTTCCGTGCCGTTGAGCGTCACGCTGTGTACTGCATCGGTGATGGCATCGATGAACGTCGAGGATCCCGGCGTCGCAGAAAACGTGACCACGGTGGTGGAGCCGAAGGTCTCGTTGCCTTGGGTCAGGTCCAAGGTGACGTGGTACGACTCGACGTTGAGCAGTTGGGCGCGGATCGCGGCTTCATCGCGCGTAAGGTTCAGGCCTGGCAAGTGGTGCCTCCGGAAGTTTTTGGGATGGCCGGCCGATCGCGGCCGGACCCTGGTGTGAAGCCATTCTTTCACTCCGGGCCGGGAAGGCAAGGAGCGAACACCACAGTGTCGCCCCACGGAGTAGCGTTGGATCATGGGATCGTTCCGGGACACTCTCGATTTCCGCGCACTGAGGTTTGCGGTCGCCTTTCCGTTGCTCCTCGCCGTGGGCTTCGCAGTGTGCGCCCAAATGCTGCGCAACGACCTCCCGAACCCCGTTGCCGTCATGTGGAACTCCGACGGCGGCAGTTCTTTCGCGCCGTTCGGAGCTTACGTCGCGGGCGGCGCAGCGCTCATCACCTTCTGCGGGTGGGCGGTGTTCCTCCAAGCGGTATCCATTACCCGGCCGGTAGTTATGCGGCGCGTCATGATGGGCGTGGGCCTCATGGTCAGCCTCTTCATCACCACGGTGCTGGCCGCCGGACTGGTCGGCCAGTCAGGGTTGGCTGATGCCCGACAGTCCCACGTGGACCCGATCATCCTGGCCATGGGCAGTGGGGCGGCGGTTGCCCTGGGCGTCGTCATGATGTTCGCGTTCAAGCCCGACCCGCGGTGGACGCGGGAGGACGACGTTGCGCTGCAGGAGGAACTGAGCCTTCTCGAAGATCCGGACCTGGCGCGTGACTCGCTCAGGCTGTGGGTGCATGCCCGGAGTTCGGTATTCGTCATGATCATTGTCTCCGCACTGTTCCCGGCTGCCTTAATAGCGATCGCAGTCCCATGGCTGGGGGCGTTGGTGGCGGTGGCTGCTCTGGGTGGCGCCGGGTTCCTGTTCGCGCGAGTACGTGCCGACCGTGGGGGATTGCAGGTATTTGCCGGTGGCATCGTGCGTGTCCTGACGGTTCCCGCCGTCGATATCGCAGCGGCAGCACCCACCGAGGTGAAGGCTGCCGATTACGGCGGCTGGGGCTGGCGGCACCACGACGACGCCACGGCGATGCTCGTCAGCAGTGGCCCCGCCGTCGTCGTCCGGAAACTCAACGGAGGCCGGGTGGCGCTCAGCGCCGGCACAAAGGCCTCAGCCGACAACCTTGCGGGAGTTCTGAACAGGGCCGCCCACCGGGCACATGAGGACGGGCAGGCCCCATAATGCGGGTAGCGGTACCCTAGGTAGCGCATCCCTCATCGCCGCGCCCGGCCATAGGCCGTAGCCGCGCGCCAGAAAGAATGGACTTCCTGTGACTACACCCCGCGTCCACATCGCCACCGACCACGCCGGCATGGAGCTCAGTGCCCACCTGGTCAGCCACCTCACCGCCAAGGGCTATGACGTGGTGGACCACGGTCCCAAGGAGTACGACGCACTGGACGACTATCCCTCGTTCTGCATCAATGCCGGTGTTGCTGTCGTTGCGGACCAGGAAGCCGGTGTCCACGCTCTGGGCATCGTGCTGGGCGGCTCCGGCAACGGCGAACAAATCGCCGCCAACAAGGTCAAGGGTGTTCGCGCTGCGCTGGCATGGAACCTTTCCACCGCAAAGCTTGCCCGCGAGCACAACGATGCCAACGTTATTGCCGTTGGCGGCCGCCAGCACTCCGTTGAAGAAGCCACCGAGCTCATCGAAGCGTTCCTGCAGGAACCATTCAGCAACGACGAACGCCATGTGCGCCGCATCGGCAAAATTGCCGTGTACGAAACCACCGGCGAAATCGTCGAGTAGTGCCTGAAGGGCACTCGGTCCACCGCCTGGCCCGCCAATTCCAGGATGTTTTTGGCGGCCGGCGCCTGGACGTCTCCAGTCCGCAAGGACGGTTTTCCGCCGGAGCCCAGCTGCTGACCGGGCACACCATGGTTGAGGCCATGGCCCATGGGAAGCAGTTGTTCCTCAGGTTCGACCACGAACTGTTCCTCCACGTCCACCTTGGACTGTACGGTGCGTGGAACTTTGGTGGTGACAGCACCTTTACGGGAGCCTCCAGTATTGGTGCTCCCCGTCGCATCGGAGAAAAGGAGACCGGGCCCGCGGCCGATGACACTGGATACGCCGGACCGCCTCCTCCTGTGGGTGCCGTCCGCGTCCGTTTGGTGTCCGACCACGGCTGGGCCGACCTCCGCGGTGCCACGACCTGTGCTGCCGTCACCTCGGCTCAGGCCCAAGCCGTGCTGGATCGCTTGGGCCCTGATCCGTTGCACAACAGGGGAGGGGACCGCGAGGAATTCATCCGCCGCCTCCGCCGCCGCAAGACAGCGGTTGCCCTCTTGCTGATGGACCAATCGGTTTTGGCCGGCGTAGGGAACATTTATCGCGCCGAAGTGCTGTTCCGGCAGGCCATGGATCCTTGGACCCCGGGAAGCAGTATCGACGCGGAGTCCGCCGGTCATCTGTGGGACGACACTGTGGACACCATGTCCGACGGAGTCCGTGACGGACGGATTGTTACGACGCCTCCCACGCTGTGGACCGGTGGCGCTGCGATAGCGCCCGACGCCGATGCCCACTTCGTCTACAAGCGGGACGGAATGCCCTGCCGGGCCTGCGGGACGATCGTGGGCATGGCGGAAATTGGCGCCCGCAAGCTTTATTGGTGTCCCGGCTGCCAGGTGTAGCAGCAGCGGAAACAGGTTTGGCAGCAACAAAAAAGCGCCCCGATCCGTGGATCGGGGCGCTTTTGCTGGAGGGGACGACGGGAATCGAACCCGCGTAATCAGTTTGGAAGACTGAGGCTTTACCATTAAGCTACGTCCCCAGGACGGATATCCTCGTTCTGGACATCTTCCCGGTGGCTGTTGAAGCCGGGTACAACTAAACCTAATTCCGGCGGCAGTGTCAAATGTGCATTCCTGGCTCGCTTGCCCGTAGACTGTCCTGTGCGTTCGGGGTGTAGCTCAGCTTGGCTAGAGCGCCTGCTTTGGGAGCAGGAAGTCGCAGGTTCAAATCCTGTCACCCCGACTCTGTGTTTGTGTCCGCCTTTGGGACGCGACAGAACCCCATACCCACAAAATCAGGAGTACTTAGACTGTGAAGAGCGCTGTCGAGAACCTCACCGCAACGCGGGTCAAGCTCAACGTTGAGGTTCCCTTTGAGGAACTGAAGCCGAGTATCGATGCCGCGTACAAGACCGTTGCTTCGCAGATCCAGGTTCCCGGATTCCGCAAGGGCAAAGTTCCCACCAAGCTGATCGACCAGCGTGTTGGCCGTGGCTACGTCCTGGAGACGGCCATCAACGATGGCCTCAACGGTTGGTACCAGGCCGCAGTTCAGGAAACGGGCGTACGCCCCCTGAGCCGCCCCGAGGTTGAGATCACCGAGGTTCCGGACCCCACGTCCACCGATGGCGAGCTCAAGTTCCAGGTTGAGATCGATGTCCGCCCCGAGATCGAACTGCCGGACTACGCCGGTATCAAGGTTGAGGTCGCTGCAGCTGAGTCCTCCGACGCTGACATCGATAAGTCCCTCGACGAACTGCGCGGCCGTTTCGGCACGCTCAAGTCCGTGGAGCGCCCCGCGAAGAACGACGACTTCCTGACCATCGACATCACCGCCACCATTGACGGCGAAGAGATCGATTCGGCGTCGGGCCTGTCCTACCAGGTTGGCGCCGGCACCATGCTTGAAGGCCTCGATGAAGCCGTGACCGGCCTCTCTGCGGACGAAGAAGCCATCTTCGACACCACGCTGGTAGGCGGTGACCACGCCGGCGAGTCCGCTCAGGTGAAGGTTGTTGTCAAGGCTGTCAAGGAGCGCGAACTTCCTGAAGCAAACGACGACTTCGCCCAGCTTGCCTCCGAATTCGACACCCTTGCCGAGCTCCGTGAGGACCTCGCCAAGCAGGCTGCCGACTCCAAGGTTGTTGAGCAAGGCGTAGAAGCACGCGACAAGGTCCTGGACAAGCTCGTTGAGCTCGTTGAGGTTCCGGTTCCGGATTCCGTGGTCGAAGAGCAGATCGAAGCGCACTTCAACCCGGAGAACGCCCACGGCGAAGGTGACCACGACACCGAGGAGCACCGTGCCGAGGTCAAGGCCAACACCGAGCGTGCGTTCCAGAACGAGATCATCCTTGACGCCATCGCGGACAAGGAAGAAGTAGATGTCAGCCAGAACGAGCTGATCGACTACATCGTCACCACCGCGAGCCAGTACGGCATGGACCCCAACCAGTTCGCTCAGATCATTGACCAGAGCGGCCAGGTTCCCATGATGGTTTCCGAGGTCCGCCGCCGCAAGGCGCTGGCAGTTGTGCTGGGCCAGGCAGAGGTTGTCGACTCCGAGGGCAACAAGGTTGACCTCACCGACTTCGTTCGTCCTGCCGGTGAAGCAGCAGCCGAAGAGGCCGCAGCTGTCGAGGCATCTGAGGAAGCCGACGCTGCAGCAAGCGACGACCCCGCAGCAGTGAAGTTCTAGTCAACGACTTCGACCGGCCCCGGATCTCCTGATCCGGGGCCGGTTTGCTTTTAAGGCTGAACATTGCTGCCGAGCGTAGACGTGCGCCGTCAGCGAACAGCGCGATTCCGGCGAACAAATCACCCCGGAAAACGGTTAGTGTCCAAGTAGTGAAGTTCAGTGAGGTCACTGGCACCAGCGAGAGGTAAGTACTTATGTCACAGCAATCAGAGGCTCCCCGGATGGCAACTGTCGATCCCGCAGCCCAGGACAACTACATCTACAACCGCCTGCTGAAAGAGCGCATTATTTGGCTCGGCTCTGAAGTCCGTGACGAGAATGCCAACGCCATTTGCTCCCAGCTCCTCCTCCTCTCGGCCGAAGACCCGGAGAAGGACATCTACCTGTACATTAACTCCCCGGGTGGGTCCGTGACGGCCGGCATGGCCATCTACGACACCATGCAGTTCATTCCGAACGACGTCGTCACAGTCGCAACGGGCTTGGCTGCCTCCATGGGCCAGTTCCTCCTGTCGTCCGGCACCAAGGGCAAGCGTTACGCCACGCCCAACGCCCGCATCCTGATGCACCAGCCCTCCGGCGGCATCGGCGGCACGGCCTCGGACATCAAGATCCAGGCTGAATTGATCCTGCACATGAAGAAGGTCATGGCGGAACTTACGGCTGAGCAGACCGGTCAGTCCGTAGAGACCATCCTCAAGGACAATGACCGCGACAAGTGGTTCACGGCCCCCGAGGCGTTGGAATACGGCTTCTTCGACAAGATCTCGGCGCACGCCGGTTCTGTTGCCGGTGGTGGCGGTACGGCCAACCAGTCGGGCGCAGAGTCGAACTCCGAAAACTAACCGGCACCAAGAACCACTGAAACCCCAGGAGTAAAGAACATGAACTACAACTTCGGATGGTCTGCCGGTAATCTCCCGTCCAGCCGTTACGTCCTGCCCCAGTTCGAGGAACGCACACCTTACGGCTTCAAGCGCCAGGACCCGTACACCAAGCTGTTCGAGGACCGCATCATCTTCCTCGGTGTCCAGGTTGACGACGCCTCCGCCGACGACATCATGGCCCAGTTGCTGGTCCTTGAGTCAACGGACCCGGACCGCGACATCACCTTGTACATCAACTCGCCAGGCGGCTCATTCACGGCCATGACGGCCATCTACGACACCATGCAGTACATCCGTCCGGAGATCCAGACGGTATGCCTGGGCCAGGCCGCCAGTGCAGCTGCAGTTCTGCTCGCTGCGGGTACCCCGGGTAAGCGACTGGCGCTTCCGAACGCACGTGTACTGATCCACCAGCCGGCTCTGTCCGGTGGCCAAGGTGGGCAGGCCTCCGACCTTGAAATCCAGGCGGCTGAAGTCATGCGCATGCGCACCTGGCTTGAGGACACTCTGGCGCACCACTCGGGCCGTACTTCCGAGCAGGTCAACAATGACATCGAGCGCGACAAGATCCTCACGGCGGCGGACGCCCTGAGCTACGGTCTCATTGACCAGGTTCTGGACTCCCGCAAGATCAAGCCCCAGGCAATCTCCCGGTAGCACACGGAATTCGACGCCGGTGCGGTTCGCGAAATATGGACCGCACCGGCGTTCTGTTTCCACCCAAGCAGCCCATTGTGACCTAGAGTGGATGTTGTCACGGTGGTGCCAGCCGCGGCTTGGCCGCACACTTGATGACGGCGCGGAGCCGCATCACCCGCATGCAACGAAGGGATTCCCACATGGCTCGGATTGGCGAGAGCACGGATCTGCTGAAGTGTTCTTTCTGCGGAAAGAGCCAAAAGCAGGTACGGAAGCTGATTGCCGGGCCCGGTGTCTACATCTGCGATGAATGCATCGAGCTGTGCAACGAGATCATCGAAGAGGAACTCGCTGAAGTTTCCGATCTCGGCAGTTTCGAACTGCCCAAGCCCCGTGAAATCTTCGACTTCCTGCAGGAATACGTCATCGGTCAAGAACCGGCCAAGCGGTCGTTGGCGGTGGCGGTCTATAACCATTACAAGCGCATCCAGGCAGGCCACGCACCCAAGACCGGGAGCCTCGGTGAGGGATCACACCACGAGGACGTGGAGATCGCAAAGTCCAACATCCTCCTGATTGGCCCCACGGGTTGCGGTAAGACCTATTTGGCCCAGACGCTGGCCCGGCGCCTTAACGTCCCCTTCGCCGTAGCCGATGCGACCGCCCTGACAGAGGCCGGTTATGTCGGTGAAGACGTCGAGAACATCCTGCTTAAGCTCATCCAGGCCGCTGACTACGACGTCAAGAAGGCCGAGCAGGGCATCATCTACATTGATGAGATCGACAAGATCTCCCGGAAGAGCGAAAACCCGTCGATTACCCGTGATGTGTCCGGCGAAGGTGTGCAGCAGGCACTCCTGAAGATTCTTGAGGGAACCGTTGCGTCAGTGCCCCCTCAGGGAGGCCGTAAGCACCCGCATCAGGAGTTCATCCAGATCGATACCACCAATGTCCTCTTCATCGTTGCCGGCGCCTTTGCAGGCCTCGAGGACATCATTGGTTCACGGTCCGGGCGCAAGGGTATTGGATTCGGCGCGCCGCTCAACGAAGCCCGTGACAATGTGGACACCTACGGCGAAGTAATGCCTGAGGACTTGCTGAAGTTCGGCCTCATCCCAGAGTTCATCGGCCGCCTCCCTGTCATCACTACGGTGTCCAACCTGGACCGGCCTGCCCTGATCCAGATTCTGTCCACTCCCAAGAACGCATTGGTGAAGCAATACCAGAAGATGTTCCAGTTGGATGGCGTTGACCTGCAGTTCGACGACGACGCCTTGGATTCCATCGCGGATCAGGCGCTTGAGCGCGGTACCGGCGCCCGTGGCCTCCGGGCCATCATGGAAGAAGTGCTGCTGCCGGTCATGTTCGATCTCCCCAGCAGGGATGACATCGCCACCGTGGTCATTACGGCCGACGTCGTAGCGAAGAAGGCGCAGCCGACCATGATCGCCCATGACGTCGTAGCCAAGCGCCGGAATAAGTCGGCCTAGCCTTCTGTTGGCCTAAGCAAGGAGCGGTTCCGCTGGGACCGCCTGCTTGCCACGTTTCCCACCCTTCCGAGGAGTTCCCTGTGCCCGATCAGATCGTGTCCGAAGAAACCGTCAACAAAGCCGATTTCTGGTTTGATCCTGTCTGCCCGTTTGCTTGGATCACCTCGCGCTGGATCGGCGAAGTGGAGCAGGTCCGGGGGATCCAGACCGAGTGGCATGTCATGAGCCTTTCCGTCCTGAACGAGGGCCGCGACCTTCCGGCCGATTACAGGGCGATGATGGATGACAGCTGGGGTCCGGTCCGCGTGATTATTGCCGCCCAGGAATTGCATGGCAGCACGTACGTCAAGCCGCTGTATGACGCCATGGGGGAGCAGATCCACCATGAGGGCAACAAGGACCGTGCTTCGGTGATCCAGAAGGCCCTTGCCGAGGTCGGCCTGCCCGCCGACCTGGCACGCTTTGCGGACTCGGATGAGTACGACGCTCACTTGCGCACAAGCCACGAGGCGGGGATCTCTTTGGTGGGGCAGGACGTAGGCACCCCCGTTGTGGCCTTCAATGGAACGGCGTTCTTCGGTCCCGTCCTGACGCGTATTCCGCGCGGCGAAGAAGCAGGAAACATCTGGGACGCCACCGTCACTCTGGCCGGATACCCGCATTTCTTTGAGTTGAAGCGCAGCCGCAGCGAAGGCCCGGAATTCAACTAACCCAAACGCTACTTCAGGAAACGCGAAGTCCGGCGGTCGGCCAGTATCTTCCCGTTGGTCTGGCAAGTGGCGCAGTATTGCAGGGAGGTGTCCGCAAAGGACACCTCCCTTACTGTGTCACCACACACCGGGCATGGAAGCCCGGTCCGGGCATGCACCCGGAAGTTGCTGCGCTTGGTGTCCTTCAGTTCGCTGGACGGCTTGCCCGCGGCTGCGTTGACGGCTCCTACCAGAACCTCCTGCATGGCCGCGTAGAGCCGTGCGACTGTCTGTTGGTCCAGCGACTTGGCGCTGGCGAAGGGAGAGATTTTTGCGGCGTGCAGGATTTCGTCACTGTAGGCGTTGCCTATGCCGGCAATGACGCCCTGGCTCCGAAGCAATCCCTTGATCTGCTGTGAACTGGATCCAAGGATCGTCGCCAGGGCATCAAGGTCGAAGTCGGGACTGAGTGGCTCCGGGCCCAAGGTTGCTATCCCCGGGACGTCCTGGGGATCACGCACCACGTAGATTGCCAAACTCTTCTTGGTTCCGGCCTCCGTCAGGTCGACACCGATGTGGGCATCATCCGCGGGTCGGTGGAGTAGGAGCCGTGCTGAGATGTTGCTTTTCCCCATTCGCAAGCCGGCCGAGGAGGGATGTTCCGTGTAGCGGACCCACCCTGCCTTCGCCAGGTGGAACACGAAAAACAGGCCGTCGACGTCAACGCAGACGAACTTCCCGATGCGTCGGACACCTTGAACAGTCCGGCCTTCCAGGGCGGAATAGGGAGGATCCGCAGTCTTGAGTGCTGAGAAGGAATTGATACGGACCTCGGTCAGCACAGCTCCATGGAGTTGGGTGTCCAAATACATGCACAGGCCGTGCACTTCTGGGAGTTCCGGCATGGACAATACTTTGCCACAGGTAGGACCTGGGCCGCAGGAGAACTACAGGACTGTAGTTCGTCCGGAAGCCTTGTGCATCTCCGTCGGCAGGACAACAATGGTTCTTACCCACTTCGAAAGAAGAGGGACACGGAAACCAAAGATTCAGTGATATGCAACCAACGCAGCCTTTGGCAAAGTTGGAAGCAAGCTACCAGTGACGAGGTAGGAAGACCTGAAATTCCAAGGATTCCGCCAGACTGTCAAGACGTCACCAGACAGCCGAAAAGTCGAAGCCCCACCAACGGCAAAACGCTGATGGGGCTTCCCCTTTGCCCAAAAACTGTTGGGCTCTTGAACTCCGGCCGCCGGAAGGCTAGGACGCGGGCGTTTCCTCGGCCGGTGCCAGGACAACATCGCTGACTGTCAGCTCGCCTTCGCCGGACTGGAGCGTGATCTCCTGCGCGTTGGCGGCAGCCTTCAAGTCACCGAGGCCGGCCTTCAACTGGGCGACCAGGACCTCCGAGGCGGTGATGGATGCAGACAGGACCTCTGTGCGCTGCTTGACCTTGGCCTCTGACTTTGCTTTGCGGATACCGCTGAGCGCAGTGCCCACAGTGCCCAGCATGGTGGTGTCGCCGTCGGTGATTTCCAGGGCGGCGGGCCACTCTGCACGGTGGACGGAGCCTGTGCGCCACCAGCCCCAGACCTCTTCAGTGGCGAAGGGCAGGAACGGGGCGAACAGGCGCAGGAGCGAGTCGAGGGTTGTTGCCAGCGCTGCCAGAACGGAAGCCTGCTCGGTCTCGCCTGCGGCACCGTAGGCACGGTCCTTGATCAGCTCAACATAGTCGTCTGTGAACTGCCAGAAGAACGACTCGGTGATCTGGAGCGCGCGGGCGTAGTCGTAGTTTTCGAACGCCTTGGTGGACTGGGCGACGACGTCGGACAGTTGCGCGAGCAACGCACGGTCCAGCGGATTGGTCAGCACCGAGAGGTCGCCGGACACGACAGAGTTCTCGGTGGCGCCAAGGTTCAGCACGAACTTGGAGGCGTTCAACAGTTTGATCGCTAGACGGCGGCCAATCTTCATCTGGGCGATCTCGTACGCTGTGTCAGCGCCGAGCTTGGCCGATGCTGCCCAATAGCGGACAGCGTCTGAACCGTACTCGTTGAGCACATCGGTCGGCACCACAACGTTGCCCTTGGATTTGGACATCTTCTTGCGGTCAGGATCCAGGATCCAGCCGGAGATGGCAGCGTGCTTCCACGGAGCATTCTTCTGCAAGGCGTCGGCCCGGACGGCCGAGGAGAACAGCCAGGTGCGGATGATGTCGTGGCCCTGGGGACGGAGGTCGAAGGGGTAGACCTTGGAGAACAGGTCTTCGTCACGGCTCCAGCCACCGACAATCTGGGGAGTCAGCGAGGAGGTGGCCCAGGTATCAAGGACGTCGGCATCGCCCGTGAAGCCGTTGGCCTGGTCACGCTGGGATTCCTCGAACCCTGGTGCGGCATCCGCGGCAGGGTCCACAGGCAGCATTTCGTCCGACGGCAGGATGGGGTTGTCGTAGTCCGGATTGCCTTGGGCATCCAAGGGATACCAGACGGGGATGGGCACGCCGAAGAAGCGCTGGCGGGATACAAGCCAGTCGCCGTTCAGGCCGGCAATCCAGTTCTCGTAGCGGGAGCGCATGAATGCCGGGTGGAAGGTGATTTCCTGTCCACGGCCGATCAGGCGTTCACGGCGTTCTTCGTCGCGGCCACCGTTGCGGATGTACCACTGACGGGAGGTAACTACTTCGAGGGGCTTGTCGCCCTTCTCGAAGAAGTTCACCGGGTGCATGATCTTCTTCGGTTCGCCATCCAACAGCTCCGCTGCCTTGAGCAGTTCAACCACGGCTTCCTTTGCGGAGAAAGCGGTCTTGCCGGCGATCGCGGCGTAGGCTTCCTTGCCGGCGTCGGTGGTGATCCAGTCAGGGGTCTCAGCGATGATGCGGCCGTCGCGGCCCATGATGGCGCGCGTGGGCAGCTGCAGTTCACGCCACCAGGTGACGTCGGTCAGGTCACCGAACGTACACACCATGGCGATGCCGGAGCCCTTGTCAGCCTTGGCGAGCGGGTGGGCCTTGACCTCGAGCTCCACATCGAACAGCGGGGACTTCACAGTCTTGCCGAACAGCGGCTGGTACCGCTCGTCGTCGGGGTTGGCTACCAGGGCTGCACAAGCGGCGAGCAGTTCCGGACGAGTGGTCTCGATGAAGATCTTTTCCCCGTCTTCGGTGAAGAACGGGTAGCGGTAGTAGGCGCCGGCAACTTCGCGGTCCTCAAGCTCAGCCTGCGCTACAGCAGTGCGGAACGTGACATCCCACAGGGTGGGTGCTTCAGCCATGTATGCATCGCCGGCAGACAGGTTGGCCAGGAAGGCCCGCTGGGACACTGCGCGGGAGGTGTCGTCGATGGTGCGGTACGTCAGGTCCCAGTCCACGGACAAGCCAAGGGTCTGGAACAGGTTCTCGAAGACTTTCTCGTCCTCAACGGCGAGTTCCTCGCACAGTTCGATGAAGTTCTGGCGCGAAACGACGTCGAAATCGCGCTGGTTCTTGGCGGGCTGTGCAGGCGGAGCGTAATCGGCCTTGTAGGGGATGGCGGGATCGCAGCGGACACCGTAGTAGTTCTGGACCCGGCGCTCGGTGGGCAAGCCGTTGTCGTCCCAGCCCATCGGGTAGAAGACATTCTTGCCCGTCATGCGCATGTAGCGGGCCTGGACGTCGGTCTGGGTGAAGGAGAACATGTGGCCCACGTGGAGCGAGCCGGATGCCGTAGGCGGGGGAGTGTCGATCGAGTAGACCTGCTCCCGGGTGGTGTCCGGGTTGAACTTGTAGGTTCCTTCTTCCAGCCAGCGCTGCGTCAGGGCAGCCTCAAGGCCTTCAAGGGCCGGCTTGTCGGGAACGTTGATGGGGGCGGTGGCGGGCGTGTCTGTACCCTGCGTTGATTCAGCCATGGACCAATTGTTTCATGGCCTGGCGTTACAGCCCGCCGCGGGAGGACTCCACGCCCCCGATAAGGTGGTGCCATGACTTTGGCAGCGCAGAACACCCCCGCAGGACAGAACAAGACGGCCGTCGTTACCGGTGCCAGCACCGGGATAGGCGAAGCGACCGTGAGGGCTTTGGTCTCAACCGGATGGACGGTCTTTGCCGTTGCCCGAAGGGCTGAAAGGCTCGGTGCCTTGGGTGCCGAAACCGGTGCGGTTCCGTTCCCGGCAGACATCACGGACGACGACGACGTTGCAGCGTTGCTCGCGGCCGTCACCAAAGCCGGGGGTGCTGACACGCTGATCAACATCGCCGGCGGCGCACGGGGCGCGGACACCATCGCGAACGCAGACACAGACGACTGGGAGTGGATGTACCAGGTCAATGTCCTGGGCACCATGAAGATTACCCGCGCTTTCCTGCCCATGCTCCGGCAGCACGGTGAAGGTACGGTCCTGAACCTCACATCAACGGCCGGGCTCTCGGCCTACGAGGGAGGTGCCGGCTACAACGCGGCCAAATTCGCCCAGCACGCCATGACCAATGCCCTGCGCCTGGAAGAGGTGGGCAACAACATCCGGGTCATTGAGGTGGCTCCCGGGCTCGTGCACACCGAGGAATTCGCCCTCAACCGGCTGGGTGACAAGGACGCTGCCGCGAAGGTCTATGCAGGCGTTGAGAAGCCTTTGACTGCCGCAGACGTCGCGGACGTCGTGAAGTACGCCGTCTCCCTGCCGCATCACATCAACCTTGATGAAATCGTGGTCCGACCGGTCGCCCAGGCAGCCAACCACAAGTTGGTTCGCAAGGAGGGCTAAGGACGGCAGTTAGTTGGCGGGGATGCCCAGTGTCGCCATGATGGCTGCGTGATCGCTGCCAGGCACCTCGTGAACGGAGTAGTTGCTGTTGCTGATCCGGGGCGTCGTGACCATATGGTCGATGACGATTCCCGGCAGCGGCGGCCCCTCCATGGGCCACGTGGCGGAGAACCGTCCGTTGGAGGCCGTCCCGACATCCACGAGTTTCGATCCACCCTGTGGTGCGCCCGCCAGTCCGGAGTCCAACAATTCCCTGAACTCGGAGTGATCAAACGTCGAGTTGTAGTCGCCCACCAGGAGTTGGTTCCCGGGACGTGAAGCCTGGCGGGCCACCTTCATGAGATCGCTGCGCCACTGGGCGATCCGCTCGTCAACCGGCGGAAGCGTGTGGACATTGGTAAGACTCAGCGTGGCCTTGGAACCAGTCCCGGAGTCCGCCAACAGTACGCGCGTGACATCCATTCGGAACGGCGTATCAGGCAAGAGCCCCGCCGCTTCCAGCGGAAATACGGAATAGACCGCACCCCCGGACGCGTCATCATGGGGTTCGCTCACCAGGTTGGGCAGAATTTTTTCCAAGCCCTCCGAACGAAGGCGGTCCTCCAGCCCCTCAGTGTGTTCCTGAAGGGTCAGCAGTTGAACGCCGTTGTCACGGACAAGCCCCACTATGGTGGCAGCGTCCGCCTCGCCATACTCGGTGTTGAGGCTCATGACCTTCACGGAGACGGAGGCAGTCCCTGGAGGCAATGGCTGCACGCGTCCGGTGTCCAGCGGAAACAGCCAGTACAGCTGCACAGCCAGCAGGGCCGCCGTCGTGATGATCACCCACAGGCGACGACCCAGGGCCGCCAGAATCACTGCCAAAGCCGCAGGCACCACCATCCAGGGCGTGAAGGACAAAAGTTGCACCACGATCAGGGGCCACTCCGCTGGGATTGCCCGGAACATCGATACCCCCGCAACTGGCAACACAACCAACAAGGCGAGCACAGACCACGCCAAGGATGCCCGTCGCCTCGGAGGGCGGGCGTCAGGGATGGCCGGAGCGGGGTGCGTCATGGGGTCGAGTCTATGCATCCCGCGCCGGTCCGGACTCCATCCGGAGGATGAACTCCCGGGCGTGATGACTCATGTCAAGATGCTCGCGAAAGTGTTGTGCGTGCCTCAGTTATTTCTGCTCGCGTGATTGAGGCTTCCAGAGCCTGTGTTTTCGCGGCGGCGAGGGCGATGAGCTGGGTTTGGATTCTGGTGATGCCGCGGGTGAGTTCGGCCGGGTTGGTGGTCTCCATTAGTTCGGCAAGTTCGGTCGCTTTGGCCTCGGTGAGGATCCCGGAGTCGATGACGCGGTGGTATGGGGTCCGTGGTTTGTCATAGATCCGGGTCTTTTTGCCGTGTTTGTTTGAGCGCCAGCCGATGGCTTTGGTGGTCGCGGTAAAGAGGTTGAGGCGGATCCGGACCAAGGCGTAGAGGGCGTTGAGGAGCTTCAGTTCGGCCGCCGTGTCGTACCTGTAGTGGAAGGCGTGCCGGCGCACGACGTCACCGTTTTTCTGCTCGACGTGAGCATTGTCGTTGGACTTATACGGCCGTGCACGGGTGAAGTAGATGTCCTTCTTCCCGGCCCACTCGATCATGGCGTAGTTGATGAATTCCCCGCCGTTGTCGGTATCAAGCCCCACCAAGGGAAACGGTAGTCGTGCCACGACCTCATCCATGGCCGCAAGGACCCAGACGTGCGCCCCGTTTCGGACGGCCACGTTCTCGGTCCAGCCGGTGAACACGTCCGTGGCGGTCAGGGTTCGTGCGAATTCCCCAGTCAGGGTGGGGCCGCAATGGACGACCAGGTCCGCCTCGATGAAACCCGGGAGCTGTTCGTGCTCGTCGCCGGCCTTACGGACCGTGATCGAATTACGCAGCAGTGGCCCGGCCTTCGTCGCGGAGAGCCCTTTGGGTTTGTCCGCGTCCTTGGTGGGTTTGAGGAGCCGGTCGATCGTGGCCCCGGAGACCTGCATCAACTGCACTCTGACAGCCGGTGTCAGTCTCTTGGTGTCGAGTTCACCAAACGCTTCGAGCTTCGGTAGCCATAGGTCCATGGTCGCGGCCAGATATTTGCCCGAGGGCATCCCCGCCAGCCGCCACACACCGATCAGGACTTTAAGCGTGTCATAGCCATAGGTTCGTCCCCGAGGCTTCCGTACCGCCACCCTCGCAGGGCCCTTGCGCTTGCGCGCTGTGGAAAGCGCCCGCCGGGCATTGGCCCTGGACCAGCCCGTGACGGCGACCAGCTCGTCCAGAACCAATCCCTTGGCATTCTTCGACGACTTCGCATAATCGGCTGCGTACTTCTTCGTGATTTCCCTACGCGTTGCCATCGACAGGTCCATCCCTCATCGTCACCGCCGTGCCCGCAGCGGCCCATGATTTCGCGAGCGTTTCTCAAATGAGGCATGCACCCCGTTTCGCGAGCACTATTCATGAGTCTCGTCGCCGGGTAGAGCCGGACGGCGCGCTGGCGCTAGACTTGGAGGACCAGCTTTGAACCGGCCATCACCGGTGAGCTTCCGGAAGAACAGCACTGATCGCCTATTCGGCGGCCATGGCCCACTAGAACCGGACGGGTAAGCCCGTCACAGCAGTAATGAGAGGCCGGAACCACGTGTTCCGGTAAGTGAGGTGGTACCGCGGTACCGGTGTTGACGCAGGTCAATACCGTAGCCGTCCTCGCATCCTGACAGTCAACCAGCTATCACAGGATATGAGATGACCCACTACCCCAAGGCCTCAGCGTCTTCGTCCGGCGCGCACGGCGTGTCCGCCTCCGTGAAGTTCCCGGAAATCGAAGAGCGCATCCTCAAATACTGGGATGAAGACGGTACCTTCCAAGCCAGCATCGACCAGCGTGATGCCGGCACGGACGGAAGCAACGAATTCGTCTTCTACGATGGCCCTCCCTTCGCCAACGGCCTGCCACACTACGGCCACCTGCTCACGGGCTACGCCAAAGACCTCGTAGGCCGCTACCAGACCCAGCGCGGTAAGCGCGTGGAGCGCCGCTTCGGCTGGGACACCCACGGCCTGCCGGCAGAGCTCGAGGCCATGAAGCAGCTCGGCATGACGGACAAGACCCAGATCGAAGCCATGGGCATCGACAAGTTCAACGACGCCTGCCGCGCCTCCGTGATGAAGTACGCCAACGAGTGGAAGGCCTACGTCACCCGCCAGGCCCGTTGGGTGGACTTCGAGAACGACTACAAGACGCTCAACGTCGAGTACATGGAGTCGGTCCTCTGGGCCTTCAAGCAGCTGCACGAGAAGGGCCTCACCTACAACGGCTACCGCGTCCTTCCGTATTGCTGGAAGGACGAGACGCCCCTGTCCAACCACGAACTCCGGATGGACGACGACGTCTACAAGAACCGCCAGGACCAGACGGTGACGGTGACGTTCCCCATCAAGGCGGGTGCGTCCGAGCTCTCCCAGGCCCTCGACGGTGTGCAGGCGCTCGCCTGGACCACCACGCCCTGGACGCTGCCCACCAACCTGGCGCTCGCCGTCGGGCCTGAGATCTCCTACGCTGTCCTGCCTGCAGGACCTAACGGAGTCAAGGCCGCTTCCGCCGAAGCGCCGGTCACGGGCAGCTTCCTGCTCGCGGCTGACCTGCTGGGGTCCTACGCCAAGGACCTGGGGTACGACGACGCAGCTGCCGCAACGGCCGCCGTTGTCTCCACTCACACAGGCGCCGAGCTGGCCGGCCTTGAGTACACGCCGTTGTGGAACGACTTTGCCGATGCTGAGAAGTACGGGACGCAGAATGCCTGGCGCTTCCTGGTGGCCGACTACGTCACCACCACCGACGGTACGGGCATCGTCCACCAGGCTCCGGCCTACGGTGAGGATGACCAGAAGGTCTGTGAGGACGCCGGTATCCCCGTGGTCCTCTCCGTGGACGAGGGCGCCAAGTTCCTGCCTCTGTTCGCGCACGGTGAGCTGGCCTCCATCGTTGGCCTGCAGGTCTTCGATGCGAACAAGCCCATCACCCAGGTGCTCCGGGCCGATGGCCGTCTTGTCCGCCAGGCCAGCTACGAACACAGCTACCCGCACTGCTGGCGCTGCCGGAACCCGCTGATCTACCGTGCCGTGTCCTCCTGGTACGTGGAGGTCACCAAGTTCAAGGACCGCATGTCCGAGCTGAACCAGGAGATCAACTGGATCCCCGGGAACGTTAAGGACGGCCAGTTCGGCAAGTGGCTTGAAAACGCCCGCGACTGGTCCATCAGCCGTAACCGCTACTGGGGTTCGCCCATCCCGGTGTGGCAGTCGGACGACCCCGAGTACCCGCGTACTGACGTCTACGGATCGTTGGCCGAGATGGAAGCCGACTTTGGCCGCCTCCCGGTCAACAACGACGGGCAAGTGGACCTGCACCGCCCGTTCATTGACGACCTGACCCGGCCGAACCCGGACGACCCCACGGGTAAGTCGACCATGCGCCGCGTCGAGGACGTCCTGGACGTCTGGTTCGACTCCGGATCCATGCCTTACGGACAGGTGCACTACCCGTTCCAGAACGAGGAATGGTTCGACACCCACAACCCCGCGGACTTCATCGTGGAGTACATCGGCCAGACACGTGGTTGGTTCTACATGCTCCACATCCTGTCGACGGCGCTGTTCGACCGCCCCGCGTTCCGTAATGTCATCAGCCATGGCATCGTGCTGGGCTCGGACGGCCAGAAGATGTCCAAGAGCCTGCGGAACTACCCGGATGTGTCCGAAGTCCTGGATCGCGACGGTTCCGACGCCATGCGCTGGTTCCTCATGTCCAGCCCCATCCTGCGCGGTGGCAACCTGGTGGTGACCGAACAGGGCATCCGTGATGGTGTCCGCCAGGTCATCCTGCCGCTGTGGAACGTGTACAGCTTCTTCACGCTGTACACCAACGCTGCCAACGCAGTGGATGGGACAACGTCCGGCTACGATGCACAGCTCCGCTATGACGGCTACGCTGACACGCTGGACCAGTACCTCCTGGCGAACACCGGCGATTTGGTCCGTAACGTCACCGCCAGCCTGGACAGCTATGACATCTCCGGAGCTTGCGATGCACTGCGCAGCTACCTGGACATGCTCACCAACTGGTACGTCCGCCGCAGCCGCCAGCGCTTCTTTGATGAGAACGTTGACGCCTTCGACGCGCTGTACACGGCCCTCGAGGCAGTGTGCCGGGTGTCGGCGTCCTTGCTGCCCCTTGTTTCGGAAGAGATCTGGCGCGGACTGACCGGTGGCCGTTCGGTCCATCTGGCTGACTGGCCTGACGCTTCGCTGTTCCCGTCCAACCCGGCATTGGTGGAAGCCATGGACCGTGTCCAGCAGATCTGCTCCACCGGTTCCAGCCTGCGCAAGGCCGCGAACCTGCGCGTTCGACTGCCGCTGCAGGAACTGACTGTGGTGGCACCCGGTGCCGATGCGCTGGAAGGCTTTGCCGCCGTCGTCGCTGATGAGCTGAACCTGCGGTCGGTCCGTTTGCTCGATGCCGCTACTGCTTCGCCGGAGGAGTTCGGCATCGAGCAGAAGCTCGTGGTCAACGCCCGTGCCGCGGGGCCGCGCCTCGGCAAGAACGTCCAGCAGGCCATCAAGGGCTCCAAGTCCGGCGACTGGTCCGTCAACGATGCTGGTGTGGTGGTTGCCGGTGGCTTGGAGCTCGAGCCGCACGAATACACACTGGAGACAGTGGTGGCAGAAGCGGCCGACGGCGGAAGCTCGGCAGTTGCCGTTCTGCCGGGAGGCGGATTCGTGGTCCTGAACACCGAAGTTACTCCGGAGCTTGCCGCCGAGGGCCTGGCCCGGGACATGGTCCGCGCCATCCAGCAGGCACGCAAGGACGCAGGACTGAACGTCAGCGACCGGATCCGTACGACGGTGGAGGCAGCGCAGGACGTCGTCGACGCCTTGGAAGCCAACTCGGAACTGGTCCGGACCGAGACGCTGACCCTGGAACTTGAGGTTCTGTTGGCCAGCGTCGAGGAACCCCAGGTCACCGTTGCAAAGGCAGGAGCCTGAACCATGACTGACGAATTTTCAGTTGAGAGCGTCTATGCCGAACTCCTGGGCCGTGCCCCGGAAAACAAGATGGAGCCGCGCCTGGCTCCGCTGTTCCGTGCCATGGACGTCCTGGGGGAGCCGAACAAGGCCTTCCCGATCATCCACATCACAGGTACCAATGGAAAGACTTCGACAGCCCGCATGATTGAGTCCGGGCTGCGTGCCCATGGCCTCAGCACCGGCCGTTACACCAGCCCGCACCTGTCCAAGGTGACTGAGCGCATCAGCATTGATGGCGAACCGGTGCCGGACGCTACCTTCGTGCGGATCTGGGACGAAATCCGTCCCTACCTGGAAATCGTGGACAGCGAACTTGTTGCCGATGACCAGCCACGCCTGACGTACTTCGAATGCCTGACCATCCTGGGCTTTGCGGTGTTTGCCGACCAGCCTGTCGACGTTGCCGTGATGGAGGTTGGCCTGGGTGGCATCACCGATGCGACCAACGTTGGCGACGGCCAGGTCTCCGTCATCACGCCTATCTCCTTGGACCACACGGATCTTCTGGGCGACACCACCGAGGACATCGCCTACGAGAAGGCGGGCATCATCAAGCCCGGAGGTTTCCTGGTGAGCGCCGCCCAGCCGGTGGATGCGGCCCAGGTTCTGTTGGAGAAGGCCCGCGAAGTAGATGTACCCTTCCGTTTTGAGGGCGTTGAGTTCGGTGTTGAGTCCCGCGCTGTCGCTGTGGGGGGACAGATGATCACCATCCAGGGTCTCGCCGGCCGGTATGAGGACCTGCTGTTGCCGCTGCATGGCGCCCACCAGGCTGAGAATGCCGCGGTCGCCGTTGCTGCCTTGGAAGCCTTCTTTGGCGGGGGAGAGAAGGAGCTCGACGCCGAGGTACTCAAGGAAGCGTTCGGTTCTGTGACGTCGCCGGGACGGTTGGAAGTGGTCCGCACGGCCCCCACGGTCGTGGTGGACGCTGCGCACAATCCCGACGGCATCAGAGTTTCGTCCGAGGCGATCCAGGAGGCCTTCAGCTTCAGCAAACTCGTCGTGGTGGTGGGCGTCCTGCGGGAGAAGGACGCTGAGGAAATCCTGAAGACGCTCAAGGAGTCCCTTGGCGGCCTTGCCGGCGAATTCTGCTTTACGCAATCCAACTCTGCCCGTGCCGTTCCCGCAGGAGAACTCGCAGAGCTGGCTGTGGATCTCGGCTTTGGCGAGGATAACGTGCACATCGCGGAGAAGCTTGATGACGCCCTTGAGTGGGCCGTGGAGCGCGCGGAATCCAACGACGACCTCGCGGGCGGCGTCCTGGTGACAGGCTCCATTACGGTAGTGGCCGAGGCTCGGATCCTGCTCGGAAAGGCGAGTGCCTAGTATGGCGAAAATGACTAAGGCGCAGCGCGAATGGCGGCCGGGAATGCCCAAGAAGCGTCGGTCGACGAAGGTGATGTTTGCTTCCACAGTGCTCCTGCTCGAAGCCTTCGTCGCGTTCTTCGGCACCCTCGCGGTCTTCGGTTTGAAGCGTGGCCAGGTGGACCCGGCCATCATCCTGGGGGTCGGTATCGCCCTGACCGTGGTGCTTGTTTTGGCCTGTGCCGTCTTGTCCAAGCCGTGGGGCATCGCGGTCGGCTGGGGTTTGCAGTTGGTGCTGATCCTGACTGGCTTCGCCGAGCCGACGATGTTCATCGTGGGCATCCTGTTTGCCATCTGCTGGTGGTACGGGATCAGGGCGGGTATGAGGATCGACCGCGAAGTTGCCCAGCGCGACCGTGAACAGGCGGAATGGGATGCAGCACACGGTGACGAAGCAGAGCCGCAAACCCCGTAAACTGGCTGGGAAAACCACCGACCAACCACATTGGAGCAACTGTGAGCATTGAACGGACCCTTGTCCTGGTCAAGCCCGACGGCGTCGCCCGCAACCTGAGCGGCAGCATCCTCGCCCGGATCGAGGCCAAGGGATACACCCTGGCGGAGCTGAAGAAGGTCAACGCCACCCGCGAACTGCTGGAGCAGCACTACGAGGAACACGTGGGCAAGCCGTTCTACGAGCCCTTGGTTGAGTTCATGCTGAGCGGACCGGTCATCGCGGCAGTCTTCGAGGGCCACCGCGTGATCGAGGGCTTCCGTTCACTGGCCGGAACCACCGATCCCACGACGGCGGCACCGGGCACCATCCGCGGCGACTTCGGCCGGGACTGGGGCCTGGCAGTCCAGCAGAACCTGGTTCACGGCTCGGATTCCGTTGAATCCGCTGAGCGTGAGATCAACATCTGGTTCGCTGGCTGATAACGCTGCACCGAAACTACAGGAAAGGCCAATGTTCATCACGAACATTGGCCTTTCCTGTTATCCCGGGAGGGGTTGTTCCTAAGCGGAGGAACCCACGAAGATGTGCATGAACGAGAAGAAGATGGTGGCGATGACGGCAACGTACAGCAGAGCCACGATGATCCAGCCGGACTCGCCCAGCAGCTTGGCCAGGGCCGGTGGTGCCTTGATGACTCCCTGGGTGATGTTGCGGATGGCCACCCATACGAACAACGGGATCATGGCTGCCCACACCACCATGCAGAACGGGCACAGTACGTGGATGGCGTAGAGGGCTTGGGACCACAGCCAGACCACGAAGGCGAAGCCGAGGGTTACGCCTCCCTGGAGGCCCAACCAGTAGCCCCTTGAGAACTTGGCGCCCGCAAGAATGCCCATGGCCGTTGTGATGATGACGGCAAAGGCAACGATGCCAATGAACATATTGGGGAACCCGAACACGGAACTTTGCGGTGTCTGCATCACGGCACCACAGGAAACCCAGGGGTTCACATCACACACGGTCACGTGGTTGGGATCCTTGAGGACCTCAAGTTTCTCAAGGACCAGTGCGCCGGACGCCAGCCACCCGATGACACCGGTGATCAGCAGGATCCAGGCGAAAGGTTTGTCCCGGACCGTCATTGGAAGGGAATCCTGCCGGGTACCTGGTTGGGTGGGCAGATCCTCCACGCGGTTTGTGGCTTGGTTGGCCAGGTTTCCCTTGGCTGTGCTCGGCATCGCGGATGTAGTCCTTTTCAACAAGTGGCCCGGCCTTGCCGGTAACGGCTCTTGGGAGGATTGTAACGCCGGAGGCTGGGCGCTGCCCCCAGCTTCTCGTTAGCTCCGGTCCTCCCGGGCACTGCACGACACAGCGGCTTACCTTGGGAATGTTCAGGGGTGTGAGAGAATGAACATGGCTGGAAGCCGATCCACATTCGGAATCCGGTCCGGTGACTTTGTTCCCAAGACCGCCAGTATGAGCTGGGCATGCCTGGATCACGTGATCCCCGGTAGGCCCGCCATGACAATGGACGGCACCTGGTTGTGGCAGCAGAACAACGGGTTTCAGAATAAAGCCGCCGGCCTTCCAGGGCTGCCGCACCCCAATGATGGTGCGAACCGGAAGGCATACTACCGACTTCTGTCAACGCCTGCGGGTTTTGACAATATTTGCCCCACTGGGCGCCGGATGTGGCGGTGTCGCTGGGGCAGGAGTGTTGCCACATATGGATAATGACCAAGTTGTAGCCGTTAATGACGAGGCAGCTCCCGCGGAAACCGCGGAAGCGCCAAAGAAAGCCACCCGGACCCGGCGCAAGGCTGCGCCCAAGGTTGCCGCAGAGGTAGAGTCGCCTGCCGCAGAAGCGTCCGCTGTTGAAACAACCGAAGCCCCAGCAGCACCAGTGCGCCGTACCCGGTCCCGCAAGAAGGCAGAGCCTGCTGAGCCGCTGCCCGGTTTGGGTGACGACGCCACTGCGGCGCCTGAAGCTGCCGTGGAGAGCCAGCCCGAAGCTGCAGCCGAGCCTGCCCCTGAAAAGCCGGTCCGCCGTCGTCGTGCTGCCAAGCCCAAGGCCGAGCCGGTAGAAGAGCCTGCCGCCGCAGAAACCACGACGCCGGATGCACCCACCCAGCCCGTGGCCCCTGTTGCTGCGGTAGCCGCTGAAGAGCCCGCGTCCGAAGAAGCGGAGGCCGAAGGGGCGGAGGACGACGCTGCTCCCGCTGCGTCCACGTCCCTGTTCATGGAGCCTGTTTCCATCACATCCATGATTTTCCAGGCCCCGGACCTCACCACGGTCCCGCGCGTTGCCGCCGTCGAAGAAAAAGACGAGGAACCGGAAGCGGAAACCGAATCCGGCGCTGAAGGTGAGTTGGACGATGCCGGCAGCCGGCGTCGTCGTCGGAGCCGTGGCCGCCGGGGACGTCGTGGAACCGAGCGCGAAGAGAACGAAGCCGAAGATGGCAGCGAATCCGAGGACGAGGAAGCTCCAGCGACCGAAGCCCTCGATGAAGGCGTGACGTCACGCCGTCGCCGTCGCCGCCGCCGTGGCGACCAGGATCTTGAATTGACCGGAGGGTCGGACGACGATCCGCCCAACACGGTGACCCGCGTCCGTGCTCCCCGCCCTGTGACGGAGACAGCCCCGTCCAACCGCGTAACCAGCGTCAAGGGCTCCACCAGGCTTGAGGCCAAGAAGCAGCGTCGTCGGGAATCCCGCGAGACCGGACGCCGCCGCCAAGTCATCACCGAGGCCGAGTTCCTGGCCCGCCGCGAGTCGGTGGACCGCCAGATGATCGTCCGCCAGCGCGACGACAGAATACAGATTGGTGTCCTGGAAGACGGTGTGCTGGCTGAGCACTTCGTTTCCAAGACCCAGCAGGACTCCTTGATCGGCAACGTTTACCTGGGCAAAGTCCAGAACGTCCTTCCGTCCATGGAGGCGGCGTTCGTGGACATCGGACGCGGCCGAAACGCAGTGTTGTACGCCGGTGAAGTCAACTGGGACGCGGTCAACCTCGAAGGCCAGCCGCGCCGGATCGAGAACGCCCTGAAGTCCGGCGACTCCGTCCTGGTCCAGGTCACCAAGGACCCCGTGGGTCACAAGGGTGCCCGCCTCACCAGCCAGATTTCCCTGCCGGGCCGCTACCTTGTGTACGTGCCGGGCGGTTCCATGACCGGCATCTCCCGCAAGTTGCCGGACGTCGAACGTAACCGCCTCAAGCGGATCCTGAAGGATCGTTTGCCGGAAAACGCCGGTGTCATTGTCCGCACGGCCGCAGAAGGAGCGTCGGAGGAAGAGCTGACGCACGATATCAACCGCCTCCGCGCGCAGTGGGAAGGCATCGAGGGGCAGGCTTCCTCGACCAAGGTGCTGGCTCCGGAACTGCTGTACGGCGAACCGGACCTGACCATCAAGGTTGTCCGCGATGTCTTCAACGAGGACTTCTCCAAGCTGATCGTCTCCGGCGACGACGCCTGGGACACCATTGAAGCCTACGTGACCTACGTCGCCCCAGATCTGGTGGGCCGCCTTGAAAAGTGGACCAAGGACCAGGACATCTTCTCTGCGTGGCGCATCGACGAGCAGATCCACAAGGCGCTGGAACGGAAGGTCTTCCTCCCGTCAGGTGGCTCGTTGGTCATCGACCGCACCGAAGCCATGACCGTAGTGGACGTTAACACCGGCAAGTTCACCGGCAGTGGCGGAAACCTTGAGGAGACGGTCACCAAGAACAACCTTGAAGCGGCCGAGGAAGTAGTTCGCCAGCTCCGGCTGCGTGATATCGGTGGCATCATCGTCATCGACTTCATCGACATGGTCCTTGAATCAAACCGCGACCTCGTCCTCCGGCGCATGGTGGAATGCCTTGGCCGCGACCGCACCAAGCACCAAGTGGCCGAAGTGACGTCGCTGGGCCTCGTCCAGATGACCCGTAAGCGCATGGGCACCGGCCTCTTGGAGGTCTTCGGTGAGCAGTGCGAGCATTGTGCCGGCCGGGGCGTCGTGACGCACGATGAACCTGTGGAGCACCGCCGCGCCAACGTCGTGGCCGCCGAACACCACCGCCCCCACACGGAGACCCAGCAGCCTGCTGGCCGCACGGAACGCAAGCGTCGCCGGGGCAAGGGCGGGGGACAGCCCGTTGCCGAAGCGTCCGCGCAGGTCCACACCACCACGTCGACGCCGGCTGCGCCGGCTGCTCCCGCTGAGCCCCAGGATCCGGCGAAGCAGGCCAAGGCCGAGGCGACCAGGGCTGCTTTGGCCACGATTGCCGCTGCCGCCCATGCCGCGCACCTGCACGACGACGAAGTCCACCGTGCAGAAGAACAGGCACGGGCAGCTGGACAGCAGGAGTCTGCCGCTCAGTCCGTGGCGCCCGCCGAGGCAGAGGAAGCCGCAGTTCGCGAAGGCAGGTCCACGCCGGTCCTGCGTTTCGGTGGGGAGGAAGTTGCTTTGCCGTTCGGTGAACACCACGAAGAACCGCCGGCCGCAAAGCCTGCCATGAGCCTTGATCTCCTGGCTGAAGCGTTCTCCCACCTTGGCGCAGCTCCTGAGGAAAAGCCCGAAGCGCTGTTTGCTCCGAAGGCCGTCGAAGCGGATCCCGAAGCTGTTCCCGCCTCGCGGGCCCGCCGTGGCCGCCGCAACCGCAGCGCGAGCAGGGCGCAAGGTGCGGCTAACGAAACAAGCGTCGAGCACCATGAGGTGACTGCCTCGGTTGGTCAAGGAACGGCACACGAGGCCAAAGCACCCATGGAACCGGCCAAGAAGGCAGCGTCCGAGGAGCCCATTATCCTGGGGGTTGGGGTACCGGCTTCCGAGCTCTAGCACGGGCAAGGAAACCCAAGCATGAGGGCCCTGCACGATCCGCCACAGGCGGGTGGTGCAGGGCCCTTTGCTGTCCACTGCAAGCCCGGCTTCGCGAATGCGTTGGTCAGGTGGATGAAGGCATTGACAGTCATATCCGGCCATTGGCGTGGCACGGTTCCCGGGACCGAGCCCTTCCCGGCTACGCTTGGGGACTGACACGGGGTGCCGGGCGTTGGGCCAGGCTGAGATCCAGACCCGTTGAACCTGTCCGGTTAGCACCGGCGAAGGGATGTCCCCATGACTTCAACGTCGTATTCTCCCGTCTACCCGTTGGCCGTTTCCGGCCGGCAAATACCGCGGGTACTGAGCATCGCAGGCTCGGACCCATCCGGCGGCGCAGGTATCCAGGCTGATCTGAAGAGCATCGCAGCCCATGGCGGTTACGGCATGGCAGCCATCACCGCCCTGACTGCGCAGAACACTGTGGGAGTCCGTGCTGTCCATGTTCCTCCGGTGGAGTTCCTGCGCCAGCAACTGGAGGCAATCAGCAATGATATTGCCATCGATGCAGTCAAAATCGGGATGCTTGGTGACGCGGCCGTGATCCACGAAGTCCGCGGCTGGCTCGAAGCGGTGCGTCCCGCCGTCGTGGTCCTTGACCCGGTGATGGTCGCCACCAGCGGTGACCGCCTCCTGCGGGAGTCCGCCGGGAAGGCCCTGCGCCAGCTCCTGCCGCTGGCAGACCTGATCACGCCTAACCTGCCCGAACTTGCCATGCTGCTGGGGGAGCCGGAGGCCGCTGACTGGCCCTCGGCGTTGGATCAGGGCAAGCGGCTGGCCGCTGAGTGCGGCAACACCGTGCTGGTCAAGGGTGGCCATCTGGCCGGTTCCGAATGCCCTGATGCGCTGGTGAACACCAGCGGGTTGTTGCGGCAGGACGTCATCGAGGTGCCCGGTCCGCGGGTGGAGACGGCAAACAGTCACGGCACGGGCTGTTCCCTGTCCTCGGCCCTGGCCACTGCGCAGGCCCGTACCGGTGACTGGGAGGCGTCATTGCGTCAGGTGAAGCCATGGTTGATCGAGGCGTTGACGCATTCCGACATTCTCGAAGTAGGCCACGGAAGCGGACCAGTGCACCACTTCCACCACCATGCGGGCCCGAGGCCGGGAGATTTCGCGTCGGTGCTATGGAAGGAAGCGACCCCGGAGCTTGAAGCAATCTACAAGCTCAGCTTCATTGACGGCTTGCAATCCGGCAGCCTTCCGGAAGCCGCCTTCAACTACTACCTTGCCCAAGACGCCATTTACCTCAATGGGTACTCCAGGGTCCTGGCCCGCGCCGGCGCCCTTGCTCCCAGCGAGAAGGAACAGCTGTTCTGGGCCAAAGCGTCACAGCAGTGCCTTGAGGTCGAATCGGAGCTTCACCGGAACTGGTTGAGCACCCGGGAGGCGTCAACGGCCACCGGTCCCGTCACGAAGTCGTACGTGGACCATCTGCTGGCGTCTTCGGCTTCCGGTAGTTATGCGGTGGTGCTCGCGGCAATTTTGCCTTGCTACTGGCTGTACGCAGAAGTGGGCCAGCAGCTCCATGCAGCGTACGTGGAAGCAGGGGCTCCAACGGAGCACCCTTATGCGGCGTGGCTCACGACGTACGCGGACGAGGATTTCGCTGCCGCTACCAGGAATGCGATCAACTTCACTGATGGCGCTGCGATGGCAGCTTCCGAGAGGGAAAGGGCCGCCATGGTGGAGGCCTTCGCCCAGTCCTGCCGCTATGAAACAGCGTTTTTCGATGCTCCACGGCTTCACGCGTAGCCCGATTCCTGGATCTTTCAGCGTCCGGATAAGCCGGCACTACCGCGCGTCGCGGGCTTAATCGCGTTAATTGTGCCCAAACCCTGTAGGCTGTATGGGCACGGTGCCGGGAGAGTCCGTTACAACTGGTGACGCAAGTCACGCGGTAGCCTCCGGACCCGGCCTCATTTGCAGCTGAAGGTCAAACTAGCGTAATCTTGATCTTCGGTGCTTACGCCAACACTTGGGTTATGCCCCTTGGAATTGTTCATGGGATGACTCGCGGACTTCGATCAGAAGTCCACGGCGTTGAGGCACAGCGCGAACCAGGCCTGATTCCGGTTCAAGGTTCCGCACGCAAATTTAGTTATAAACGTCGAGAGAAGTGAGTACCCAAGTGGTGTACGCGATTGTCCGCGCAGGCGGCCGCCAAGAAAAAGTTTCCGTTGGAGACTACGTAACGCTTAACCGCGTCCCCGGTGGAGCCGGCAGCACGCTTGAGCTGCCCGCCTTGCTCCTGGTTGACGGCGACAAGGTCACCTCCGCAGCTGCGGAACTGGCCAACGTCAAGGTCACGGCTGAGATCCTCGAGGACCTCCGTGGTCCGAAGATCGTCATCCAGAAGTTCAAGAACAAGACCGGCTACCGGAAGCGTCAGGGTCACCGTCAGGAACTGACCAAGATCAAGATCACCAGCATCGCGTAACTTTCGTTACCCGCTGTTCAGGTTTTTCAGTTTCCCCAGAAATTTAGAGGCAGGCATTTCACATGGCACACAAAAAAGGCGCGAGTTCCACTCGCAACGGTCGTGACTCCAACGCTCAGTACCTGGGCGTAAAGCGCTTCGGTGGTCAGGTAGTTTCCGCAGGCGAAATCATCGTTCGCCAGCGTGGAACCCACTTCCACCCGGGTGCAGGCGTCGGTCGCGGTGGCGACGACACCCTGTTCGCCCTGCAGGCCGGTGCGGTTGAGTTTGGTACTCGCCGCGGACGTCGCGTAGTGAACATCGTTGCTGCTGCAGCTGCAGAGTAACAACAAGTTCTGAACCGGTGGAGCGGGCCAATCGGCCCGCTCCACCGTTCTTTTAACCGCATTACAATCGACTGGGGCGCCCACAGGCGCGCTGGTTTTGCAACAGCGCTGGCAACAGCAACAAACGCTGTAAGACAGCAACTGAGGAGATCCACGTGGCGAGCTTTGTAGACCGGGTAGTCCTGCACGTATCCGGCGGAACCGGCGGCCACGGCTGTGTCTCCGTAAAGCGGGAAAAGTTCAAGCCGCTTGGCGGCCCCGATGGGGGTAACGGCGGTAACGGTGGCGATGTCATCCTGCGGGTATCTGCCCAGACCACAACGCTGCTGGACTACCACCACGCTCCCCACCGCCACGCCACCAACGGTGGCCCGGGCATGGGCGACTGGCGTGGTGGCAAGAACGGCGAGACACTGATTCTTCCGGTCCCTGACGGCACAGTAGTGAAGACCAAGGACGGCGAAGTCCTGGCCGACCTCGTTGGCGAGGGTACCGAATTCATCGCAGCCGCCGGTGGCCAGGGCGGCTTGGGCAATGCTTCCCTTTCATCGCAAAAGCGCCGCGCCCCGGGCTTTGCCCTGCTGGGCATCGAAGGTGAATCCAGCGACATTGTCCTGGAACTTAAGTCCATCGCAGATATTGCGTTGGTTGGTTTCCCCTCTGCCGGTAAATCCAGCCTCATCGCTGCCATGTCTGCCGCCCGGCCGAAGATCGCCGATTACCCTTTCACCACCCTCATCCCCAACCTTGGTGTGGTTCAGGCCGGCGAAGTCCGCTTCACTATTGCCGACGTCCCGGGCCTGATCGAGGGCGCCAGTGAAGGCAAGGGCCTTGGCCACAACTTCCTCCGCCACGTTGAGCGCTGCGCCGCGCTGGTGCACGTCCTGGACTGCGGAACGCTCGAATCTGACCGCGACCCCCTGTCCGACCTCGCCATCATTGAGGCCGAACTGGAGAAATACGCGGTTGACATGAGCTACGCCGGTGTTGACGGTGAGGTTGTTCCGCTGAACGAACGTCCCAAGCTTGTTGTCCTTAACAAGGTGGATCTCCCCGATGGCAAGGACATGGCCGAATTCGTTCGTCCGGACCTGGAAGCACGCGGATACCGGGTCTTCGAAGTGTCAGCCACCAGCCATGAGGGCCTGCGTCAGCTGGGCTTTGCCATGGCGGAGATCGTCAAGGCAGCGCGCGACGCAGTAGCGATTGCTCCTCCGAAGGTTGCCGCGCCCGTCCTGCGTCCGAGGGCAGTCAACGAGTCCGGTTTCAAGATCCGCCGCGAGGAAAAGAACCTTGAGCCGCTGTTCCGCGTTCTGGGCGAAAAGCCTGTCCGATGGGTCAAGCAGACGGACTTCACCAACGAGGAAGCCATTGGCTACCTCGCCGACCGCCTGGCCAAGCTGGGTGTCGAAACCGAGCTCTTCAAGGTTGGCGCCAAGCCCGGAGATACCGTTGTCATCGGCGAAGACGACGGCGTGGTCTTCGACTGGGAGCCCACCATGATGGCCGGTGCTGAACTTCTGGCGACACCGCGAGGCACCGACATCCGTGTTGCGGACATCGGTGACCGTCCGACGCGTTCGCAAAAGCGTGACGAACAGATCGAGCGCCGCGAAGCCAAGGCAGCCGCGCGCGCCGAGCTCGAAGCCGAACGCAAGGCGGGCATCTGGACTGAATCCGTCAGCGGCCGCCGTGCGCAGACCGTGAGGGAAAGCACCCTGGACTCCGGTGATGACGACTAGGACCATCAACGCTCCGACAACGGCTGAGGGCCTGGAACGCCAGGCCCTCGCCACCGCAAAGCGGATTGTGGTCAAGGTGGGGTCTTCCTCGCTGACCAGCATCAAAGGTGGCATCTCCGAGAAGTCCCTTGCCGGACTGGTGGATGCCCTCGCCGACAAGCGGAATGCCGGCACCGAAATCATTCTGGTGTCCTCCGGTGCCATCGCTGCAGGCTTGGCTCCGCTGGGCCTGGCAAAACGGCCCAAGGACCTTGCAACCCAGCAGGCCGCAGCAAGCGTTGGCCAGGGACTCCTCATGGCGCGTTATACCCAGGCGTTCAGTGCCCACGGCGTCACGGTCAGCCAGGTCCTGCTGACTGCCGATGACCTCATGCGGCGCACGCAGCACACCAACGCCTTCCGTGCCTTGGACCGGCTGCTCAATCTCGGTGTGGTGCCGGTGGTCAATGAGAACGACACCGTGGCAACGCACGAGATCCGCTTCGGCGACAACGACCGGCTCGCTGCCTTGGTGGCACACTTGGTCCGCGCCGATGCGCTCGTGCTGCTCTCCGACGTCGACGCCCTCTATGACGGCCCGCCGTCCCAGGGTGCCAAGCGCATACCGTTGGTCCGCGGTCCGCAGGACCTTGAGGACGTGACCATCGGCAAGGCCGGCAAGGCCGGCGTCGGAACCGGTGGCATGATGACCAAGGTGGAAGCGGCATCCATCGCCGCCGGCTCGGGTATTCACGCCTTGGTCACGTCAACTGCCAACGCTGCCGCTGCCCTGGCGGGGGAGGACGTGGGCACCTGGTTCGCCGTGAACGGCAACCGCAAGCCTGTCCGCCTGTTGTGGCTGGCTCACCTGGCAACGGTTCACGGACGGTTGATGCTCGACGACGGCGCGGTGAAAGCCGTGCGCGACCGGCACAGGTCACTCCTTCCTGCAGGTATTTCGGATGTCAGCGGTGACTTCGAAGCCGGCGATCCCGTTGAGATGATTGCCCACGACGGAACCGTTGTGGCGCGTGGGTTGGTGAACTACTCTTCGGACGAACTCCCGCGCATGCTGGGCCGCACTACCCAGGAGCTCGGCCAGGCACTGGGCAGGGGCTATGACCGCGAAGTTGTTCATGTTGACGATCTGGTACTCCTGCGGTCGTCCCGCTCATCTAAACTTGGAGCATGACTGAAGCGCTGACTCCTGACGCCCCTGTGATCTCCGACGTGTCCGGTGCCCCCGGCCAGGCGCCGGAGAACCCTGCGGCAGGCGGCGTTCCACTGTCCGCTGAGGATGTCGAAGCTGCGGTTCATGCCATTGCCGACCGTTCCCGCAAAGCTGCCCGCCGCATGGGACAGGCAAACCGTGCATGGAAGGACCGTGCACTGCGCGCCATCGGAACAGCCTTGGTCGAGAACCGGAAGCACATACTTGAGGCCAACTCCAAGGACGTGGCCGTAGGACGCGCCAATGGCACCTCTGCGGCGCTTCTTGACCGCCTCACACTGACTCCCGCCCGCATCGACGGCCTTGTTGCAGCGTTGGAGAACCTGGCAGGCCTGCCTGACCCCGTGGGAAACGTCGTCCGGGGGCAAACCCTCCCCAATGGTCTTCGCCTGCGCCAGGTCAATGTGCCCATGGGTGTAGTGGCGGCAATCTATGAAGCCCGCCCGAACGTCACGGTGGACATCGCCGGCCTGGCCCTGAAGAGTGGCAATGCCGTGATCCTCCGCGGTGGGTCTGCCGCGGCCAACACCAACGAGGCATTGGTGCAGATCCTTCGCGAAGCGCTCGATTCCGTCGGCCTGCCTGCCGACGCTGTTCAGACAGTGGATCAGTACGGCCGCGAAGGCGCAAACGTCCTGATGCGCGCCCGGGGACGCGTGGATGTCCTCATTCCCCGTGGCGGACGCGACCTCATCCAGACTGTGGTGACCAGCTCGTCTGTCCCTGTCATCGAGACTGGCGAAGGAAACGTCCATATCTTCATTGACGAGTCCGCGGGCGAAGAGATGGCAGTTGAGATTCTCCTCAACGCCAAGACCCAGCGTCCGAGCGTCTGCAACACAGTCGAGACGCTTTTGGTTCATTCCGGCTCCACAGTGCTGCCGGCCGTTGCCGCCGCGTTGCGGGCGGCCGGGGTCACCCTCCACGTGGATGAAAGGATCGCTGCCGCCTTGGGCAATGACGTGGACACCGTTCCGGCAGATGATGAGGACTGGGCCACCGAATACATGGACCTTGACCTTGCGGTGGCCATGGTGGACACCCTGGATGATGCCGTTAAGCACATCCGGACGTGGACCACCGGGCACACGGAGGCGATCCTTACGAACAACCTGGCCAACGCCGAGAAGTTCATTGCCGAGATTGATTCCGCCGCGGTGATCGTCAACGCGTCCACACGGTTTACCGACGGCGGTGAACTGGGCCTCGGCGCCGAAGTGGGTATTTCGACGCAGAAGCTGCACGCACGAGGTCCCATGGGGCTGACGGAGCTGACCACCACCAAGTGGATCGTCCAGGGTGAAGGCCAAGTCCGCAGCTAGCAACGCTGTAACATAGAACAGAAGTCCGGAACGGTGGGGAGTCCTGCCGTGCAAAACATTTCAGAACCAACTAGGGGAGAAGATGCTGTTTCAGCAGATCGCCACGTCCATTGCCGCCCAAACGGAAGGCGGACACGAGGAACTCGCGCCGCTGTGGGCTGAGCCGTGGGTCTTCGGCATCGTGATGTTCGCTTTCCTGCTTGTCCTCATGTTCGTCACCCTCTCCTACACCAACCTGGGTAACCGCCACGAGGCCGTTGAAGAGCACTCCGATCCGCACCGCCAGCACCCCAACAAGCACACCCACGGGCAGGGCCACTAACATTATCGCCGCAACACCGCGTGGGGAGTCGGGGCGCAGGCTTCGGCTGGGCGTGATGGGTGGAACCTTTGATCCAATCCATCATGGCCACCTTGTGGCTGCAAGCGAAGTCGCAGCCAAGTTCGGCCTCGACGAAGTGGTATTCGTGCCCACGGGCCAACCTTGGCAGAAGTCGCACAAGCTGGTCAGCGAGCCGGAGCATCGGTACCTGATGACGGTGATTGCCACGGCTTCGAATCCAAGGTTCACCGTCAGCCGGGTGGACGTTGACCGGCCAGGGCCCACCTTTACCATCGACACGCTCCGCGATCTCCGGGCGCAGCGGCCCGACGCAGACCTCTTCTTCATCACCGGCGCGGACGCCTTGGCGCAGATCCTGTCCTGGAAGGACGTGGACGAGCTATGGTCCTTGGCGCATTTCGTCGGCGTGACCCGCCCTGGACATGAACTCAATGATCTTGGACGGACCGATGACGTCAGTTTGCTGGAGGTCCCTGCCATGGCGATTTCCTCCACGGATTGCCGGACCCGCGTAGGTGCAGGGAACCCCGTCTGGTACCTGGTGCCTGATGGAGTGGTGCAATACATCGCGAAATATGGACTGTACGCGGCGCATCCTGTGGCAGGAGAGCTGACGCCCGCACTGTCCGGATCAGACGACCAAGCACGTACTGAATGAGTTTTGAATGAGCAGCCAGGAACAGCGACCCATCCGCAGCAGGCGCGAGCTTCGCCGTGCCCGGGAAGAGCACCCCGACGCGCAGCCGGACGCCAAGGTGGAACCGGACGCGCCCGCAAATGCCGAAACTGCCGGTGAAACGGACCGTCCCACAGGCCGTAACCGTCGGGTCGCGGATGGACCGGTAGACGCCGTAGGAACCGCCGCGCAGGAGAGATCCTCGCAGGTCAGGGCCCGCGATCGTGCTGCGCTGCGGACCATCAAGGAGCTTGCAGACAAGGAAGAGCAACTCTCCGGAGGTGGGCCCCCCACTCGTCGACAACTTCGTCTGCAGCAACTCCAGGCTGAAGTTGCCACGTCCATGAACCCGATCGTTCCAGCGGCCGGTGCCACCCCGGACGCTTCACAGTCCGAGGCCGCCAAGGATGCCTCCAAGTCCGAGGCCGCCAAGGACTCTTCCAAGTCCGAGGCCGCCAAGGACTCTTCCAAGGACAAGATCGCCGCAACGGACAAAGTTCCCGGCGGCCCTGCGGAGTCCGAAATGTCGGTGGAGCAGGCGCTGGCGGTCCGGGAGTTGATAGCGGCCCAGGTTCAAAACCAGACCGCCAAGCTGGAACATATTGCCGAGCAGGATCCGTTGGCCGTTGATCCGGCGGTGCTGGCGGAACAGATCGCCCTGGCAGAACGCGCGGCAGTGTTGAACAAGCGTGCAGCCGCCAAGCAAAAACTTGCCGAGCAAAACCAAGCTGAGCAGGGCAAGGCGTCCACGGAGGCCAAGCCGGCCGATAACGGTAAATCTCCAGCCGCCACCGCAGGTCCTTCCACAGCCAACAACCTGGCGATGGTGACTCCTTTGGAGTTCGTCAAGGTTCCGGGTGTTGAACGGCCGGTAATGAAGCGACCCAGTACCACCTTCGTTCCGTTGATCACCTCCGCCGGCCCCAAGCTTGACGGCGGGCAGCCTCAGGGAAAGAAGCCGGGCTCACGAGGGCGGGCCGGGGTTCTTGCCCGGGCGGAAGCGGTTGCCAGGTCCGCCAGGAAGAAGCCCGTTGCACTGGCTGAACCAGGCGAGGAAGAGCAGAGGCCGCCGGTCTCTGCCAGTGCGGCCTATGGGCTGGACCCTTTGGACGTCAACACGGCAGGACTGGCCAGAGCGCAACGCAACAGGCTGCTGCAGTTCGGCGTTCTGGCATTGGGCTTGGTTGCGCTCATTGTCGGCATCATCATGATCACCAGCGGCTAGTTCCGCTCAATTTACGGCTCACGCCACACATCGGCCACAGGCCACAACAAGGAGTCCCCGTGTCTGCACATGAACAATCCATCACCCTCGCCCGTCACGCCGCGCGTGCAGCGGCGGACAAACTCGCCGAGGATATCGTTGCCCTGGATGTCAGCGAGCGTTTGGCCCTTACTGACATCTTCCTGATTGCTTCGGCTCCCACCGAGCGCCAGGTCAACGCAATCGTCGATGGCATCGAGGAAGAACTGCTGAAGCAGGACCTCCGTCCCGTTCGCCGTGAGGGACGCTCTGAAGGCCGCTGGGTCCTGCTGGACTACGCCGACATCGTGATCCACGTCCAGCACGCCGAGGATCGGGTGTTCTACGCCCTGGAGCGCCTGTGGAAGGACTGCCCGGTGGTGGACCTCGAGTTGGGGGATGACGCTTCTGCCAAGGCTGTTTCAGCAGAGGATTCCGAGCACTAGCAACGGACGGCGACCGAATATGCCCGATTTGGAATTTTCGGAAATGCTGTTCTAAGATATTTGAGTTGCTTCGGCGCGGATAGCTGGAAATGCTGAACGCGAAGCAGCGAAAATATGGGGCTGTGGCGCAGCTGGTAGCGCACCTGCATGGCATGCAGGGGGTCAGGGGTTCGAGTCCCCTCAGCTCCACCAAAGAAGGTCCTGCTTTCCTCACGGAAAGCAGGACCTTTTCCCGTATCCGGGGTGTGGCAACCGATGCGGTCTTAGCTGACCGGGCGGGATATCAGGGCCGGCAGCATGAATGCCCACATTTGTTCGATCCGTAGCATGACGTCTTCACGTGAACTCAAGACCTCGGAAACCATCTGGACGCCGGTGAAGGATGCAATCAGAAAGCGGGCGAACGCTGCCGGATCGAGGTCAGGCCTCACGGCGCCATCCGTTTGGGCTTGGATCAGCAGTTGCTCCGCAGTATTGATCCAGTCTTGGTATGGACCGGATACGTCAGCTTGAAATGCGGATGCTTCAAAGGTGAGGCGGATCCCGCCTTGGACGATCGGTTCGTCCAGCAGTTGCTGGCCGAACATTCTGCAAAGCCGGACGATTTTCTCCAGGGCGGGAATGTCCGATGCGGCTATCTGTGACCCGGCCGCCAATACTATTGCGTGCTGTTCTTCGATCACGGCCAAGGCGAGTTCGCGCTTGGACGTGAAGTGGAAGTACAGGGCGCCCTTCGTCACGGCGGCGCGCTTGGTAATGTCGGCCAAACTGGCGTTCCCATACCCAATCTCCGCGAAGACCCGCGCAGCACCTTCAATGACGGCAAGCCGGGTTTCTTTCGCACGTTGCTGCATGGGTGGATGGAACCTCTCGGGTGGTGCCGGACGCGCGGCGCTCGGGCCGCCGCTGAGACCCCACAACGCTATCATCCAGCGGACATGAATAAACCGGCTGAACGGTTTGGTTTATTGGCCCACGGATTCTAGACTTCAACTGGAGCAGCAGTATTCGAGCGCTGACTCCCCGGCAGCCGGTTTGGGGGGAGGTGCGGTGGATTCGTCCAACGCACCTCGGCTGCCGAGTGCGTGATGCACTTCACCTTCGGGCGATTTCGCTTCTCGGTGGATTGTGGTTACTATTGACGAGTTGCTTCGCCGGGAAGGGAAATACTTCCCCGCTAAGTCAGCAAATCCGGGGCTGTGGCGCAGCTGGTAGCGCACCTGCATGGCATGCAGGGGGTCAGGGGTTCGAGTCCCCTCAGCTCCACTTCGGAAAAGGACCCCGCTCATTCGAGCGGGGTCCTTTTGTTTGCCCCTCACCCGGAGTCTGCCAACCCGGAGGTCGCGCAAATTCGGCGCCGCTGACGAACTCAACGCCTTGGAACGGTTGATCGGCTACCACCCTGGCGTTGTGACCCGGTGACGAGGTCCAGCACGGATTTGCCCGGTCGGCGTGTTTCATCGGGAGAGTTGTGGGACTTTACTTCGAGGTTCGTGACAACATTGACACTCATGGCTTCTCGCAGGGGAGGGGAGCCGAATGATAGGTAGTCCCGGTGCCTGGCTCCGAGGATTCGCCGTGACGTGTGCCTGCGCTGCCGGGATAGTTGCAGTCTCCAACGAGACAAACAGGTGTTTGTATGGTGCACCCCCAGGGTTCCTCCAAGGCGCCACCAAAGTCGAGACAAATACGCAATGAAAGCGAGACCATTAACCGTGACGGCATTGGAGCTTGAGGCCCTGTTCAGCTCATTGTCCAGGCTTCCCGACGTCGAAGCAGACAACCTGCAGGCATACGACGCTACTGATCGCCTTCTGCTGGAAACAGCCGCGGGTTTTGTTGACCCGGGCGCTTCGGTGGTTGTCGTCGGAGACCGGTACGGCGCCTTGACGCTGGGCGCGTTGTCCTGGCTTGGCGTCGGGCAGGTGCGCGTCCACCAGGACCTCTTCACTGGTCGCCTCGCATTGGCGCGCAACGCCAAGGCAGCTGGTCTTGAGGGCCGCTTCACCCAGCATGAAATCGGCCAGGAGTTGTTGGGCAGCGCGGCCCTGGTACTTGTTCAGTTGCCAAAGTCGCTGGCTGAACTGGAGGAAATTGCCGACGCCCTTGCCCGGTTCGCGGCGCCGGATGCGGTGATGCTGGCGGGCGGCCGCGTCAAGCACATGACGATGGGCATGAACACGGTCCTGGACAAGTATTTCTCCTCGGTCCAACCCCAGCTTGCCCGGCAGAAGTCCAGGGTTCTCATAGCCAGGGACCCCAAAACCGTTCACGGCACGCCGCCGTTCCCGGTGGTCGAACCCGTGCCGGAACTGGGGATTGCGGTAAGTGCCCATGGCGCTGTCTTCTCCGGTACGCGCCTCGATATCGGTACGCGTTTCCTGCTGACATTCCTGGACCGCATGCCCGCCGCCCACCGCGTAGTCGACCTTGGATGTGGTACTGGGATTCTGGCCACGATGTATGCGCGACGCCATGATGGGGCAACAGTGATTGCGACAGACCAGTCCATAGCTGCTGTAGCCTCTGCCCGTGGTACTGCGGAGGCAAATGGCTTGGGAGGGCGGGTTGCGGTGGTTCACGACGACGCCATGTCAACACTGGAACCAGGCAGCGCAGACCTCATCCTCCTGAACCCGCCCTTCCACTTGGGCGCCACTGTCCACGCCGGCGCGGCACTGAAGATGTTTAAAGCCGCCGCGCGGGTCCTTGCTCCGGGAGGGGAGCTCTGGACTGTGTACAACAGTCACCTGCAGTATCGGGCTGTGCTTGAACGGCTCATCGGGTCAACGTCGGAAGAAGGCCGCAACCCGAAGTTCACGGTGACACGCAGCATCAAATCCTGATCTGGCGTCATCAACGCACGGTCTGAATGGCCGTCGCATAGAATTCAGTGTCATCGTTACCAACCCCTGACTCCGACGCCAGCGTGTGCTCGTACCCGTAGGGGCGTGGGTATCGTACGATGCAGACACAGACTAAATTCGACGAAGTTTTTCCGAATGACGAGGGGCATCAGTGACTGAGATCCGGCAGCCGACACCTAGGCGCGGAACGAATCTACCCCGTATGGGGGACTTCAATCTGACCGTCATTCTGGAGGCGATCCGTCGCTCGTCGCTCGGGCTGAGCCGCGTCGAACTGGCACAGATCGTTGGACTTTCCCCACAGACGATTTCCAATATTTCCCGCCGGCTCCTGGACCAGCAGCTGATCGTCGAGGCCGGTAAAGAAGGCTCCGGCCCAGGCAAACCGAGAACCATCCTGCGCCTCAATCCCGCAGGTATGTATGCGGTAGGCGTCCATCTGGACCCTGCTGTCATTACTTTCGTGGTCCTTGACCTTCTAGGCGACGTCGTCCGGCATTCTCGGATGGCAACTCCAGGGGGAGACCCGGCCGGAGTGATCACCAGCATCGCTGCGCAAATCAAGGTCCTCATCGAAGAGTCGGGCGTGGATGCGTCCAAGATCGCCGGGCTCGGCGTTGCTGTTCCCGGCCCGATTGACCTTGACGAGGGCTCCGTGGTGGAACCGCCACTGCTGACGCGGTGGAACCGGGTGCGTATCCGCGAGGCATTGAGCGAGGCCACCGGGCTGGAAACCCTTGTGGACAAGGATGTAACCAGCGCAGCGGTGGCCGAGACATGGGCAGGCGGCGCCAGCGGTGCCGGCAGCTTTGTCTTCATGTATATGGGTACAGGCATCGGCTGCGGCATTGTGCTCAATGACGAAGTGGTGCGGGGAACGTCCGGGAACGCGGGCGAAATCGGCCACATCGTGGTTGACCCCGGCGGTCCACTGTGTGATTGCGGACTGCACGGATGCGTTAAGTCCTCCTGCATCCCACAGGTAGTGGTGGCAGAGGCCGAAGCCGCCGGTGTCCTTGACGGTCACCGGGGAGGGGCAGACGGTCCCGAAGTCCAGGAACGTTTTGCGGAGTTGTGCGACAAAGCTGATGCCGGCGACCGGAAGGCTATTGCCATCCTGGATAGGTCGGCAACGCTCGTCGCTCGCGCAGTCTCCGTGGTGACCAACACTTTGGATGTGGAGCGGGTTGTCTTCGGCGGTCCGTTCTGGGCGCGGATGTCACCGTACTTCCTGGAACGTGTTCCGGAACTCCTGGACAGGAACAACGCCGCCCGTATGATCCACGACCTCGAAGTAGTAGGGACCGGAGTAGGCGAAGACGTCGGCGCCATCGGTGCGGCATGCCTCGTCCTGGAGCACATGCTGGCTCCGCGGGCACAGCGGCTCCTGCTGGAGGGCTAATTAACTGGAGCGCTAAGCAAGCAGCACCTTTGAAGGATTGGAGCACCATGGGCCGCCCAATGAAGCTAGCCGGTTTGACGTGTGCCGCAGTGAAGCCGGCCGCAGCGAAGTTTGCTGCCATGGTTTCCGTCGCTGCCGTCCTGGTGGCAGCGACTTCCTGTTCGCCCACTCCTGAGGCCGCGGAGAATAAGACGCTCAAGATCGTCTATCAGAAAACGGATGCGTCCACGGCCCTTGATGCCGTGATGCAGGAGGCCAAGAAAGAAGTCGAAGCCGCCAACTCCGGGGTAACCGTGGAGCTTCAGCCCATTCAGGCCAATGATGATGACTACGGGACCAAACTCGCGTTGGCGCAGCGTTCAGCGGACACAGCGCCGGATGTTTTCTACGAGGACACGTTCAAGGTGCGCTCGGATGTCGACGCCGGCTACCTCCTGAAACTGGACAGTTACCTTGCGAACTGGGATGACTGGTCCAACTTCAATGACGCAGCCAAGGCCGCCGGCCGGGCAGATGACGGCAGTATCTATGCGGTGCCGTTGGGTACCGATACTCGGGCCATCTGGTACAACAAGGCTGTCCTTCAGAAGGCTGGCATTCCCGTTCCGTGGCAGCCCAGGACCTGGGAGGACATCCTGACAACGGCCCGTGCCGTGAAAGCATCGGATCCCAACGTGATCGCATTCAACATGTACGCGGGCAAGGGTACCGGCGAAGGCACCGTCATGCAGGGGTTCTACGAGCTCCTCTATGGGACAGACAGCACTTTGTATGACGAGTCAGCCAAGAAATGGGTGGTCGGCTCCCAAGGTTTCACGGATTCGCTGGCCTTCCTTAAGACCCTTTACGACGAGAAGCTCTCTGTCAGTCCTGCCGAGGCGCTGGACGCGAACGTATGGAAGAAAGTCTTTGGCGAGTGGTTCCCCCAAGGCAAGCTGGCGGCCACAGTGGAAGGTTCCTACACGCCGTCGTTCTGGCAGAAAGGCGGCGCGTACGAATGGGCCGGCTATGAGCAGGACATGGGGGTCGCGATGTTCCCGACCCGGAATGGCCAGGATCCCGGTGGCGTCAGCATGTCAGGCGGCTGGACGCTGGCAGTGGGGGCCAAAAGCAAGAATCCGGACCTTGCCTTCCAGTTCCTCAGCACAGCACTGAACAAGAAGAACGCGTTGTCTTATGACATTAATAACTCGCAGATCGCCGTCCGTACGGATGTAGCCTCCGAAGCTGAATACCTGGCAGCCAACCCGTTCGTGAAGGATGTTTCGGACTTGGTGGCAGTGACGCATTACAGGCCCGCCACCGCTGACTACCCGAGGATTTCCACTGCTGTCCAGGTGGCCACTGAATCAGTGATCACCGGCAAGCAAAGTCCTGAAGATGCTGCTGCGGAATACGACGCCACCGTCCGGAAGATTGTGGGGGAGGACAGGGTCCTGGAGAAATGACCATCCGCCGCTTCCTGCCGGTAGTCCCCTCCATTCTGCTGCTCCTCCTTTTCCTGCTGGCCCCGGTGGCCTGGTCCTTTTACGCGTCCTTCACCGACGCAGCCCTATCCGGCAAGGCTGCCAGGGATCCGCAATGGGTGGGTGCGGACAACTATGTGCGGATGTTCAGCGACGACTCCTTCCCGCTGGCTGCCTGGCTGACGGTGGTGTTCGTGGTGGCCTCGGCGGTGATTGGCCAGAACGTCCTCGGCTTGCTGATCGCGCTTCTGATGACGCGGTCCCGGAACGCGGTCTCGGCCTTGGTGGGCACGGCCGTGGTTGCCGCTTGGGTACTTCCGGAAATCGTGGCAGCGTTCGCCGCCTACGCCTACTTCAACCGGGATGGCACACTGAACCAGGTGGTGGGCCTCCTCGGAGGCCAGGGCCTGGACTGGCTGTATTCGTTCCCCCTCGTGGCCATCATCCTTGCCAATACCTGGCGGGGGACCGCTTTCTCCATGTTGGTGTACAGGGCTGCACTGGCGGAAGTCCCCCGGGACATCGCGGAAGCCGCACTCATGGACGGAGCCCGGGGCTGGCAGAGGCTCGCGTTCATTACCCTGCCGTTGATCCGCAGCAGCATCGCTACGAACCTGATGCTGATCACGCTCCAGACGCTGGCCGTATTCACCCTGATCTGGGTGATGACGGCAGGCGGACCGGCGGGCGCCAGCACTACGCTGCCTGTGTTGGCGTACCAGGAGGCATTCAAGTTCGGCGACATCGGATACGGTACGGCGGTGGCCTCCGTGCTGATCCTGTTGGGCATGGTTTTCGGCGCTGTCTATGTACGGCTCCTGCGGGAGCAGCGCCCATGACCACCAGCAGCCTGCGAGCGCAGGACAGGATGGAAGGCGCGACGGCGGGTGGCCGCTCGCGCTTCAGGGCCAAGCTGGGTGCGGATATCGCCCTTGCGGTGATCGGAATCTGCTTCCTGGCGCCTTTGCTGTGGTTGCTGCTGGCCGCCGTCGATCCCCAGGCCGGCTACCAGACCAAGGTGCCGTCGGCGCCGTCGCTGGCGAACTTCAGCGCCGTGCTGACACCGGAGCTGTTGTTCCAGCCGTTGGCCAACAGTTTCTTATTGTCCGCCGGCACGGCCGCGGTGAACCTGATTGCTGCGGTGCTCGCCGCTTACCCCCTGTCCAGGTACCAGTCCCGGTTCAACAAACCATTCATGTACACGGTCCTGTTCGGTACGTCGTTGCCGGTGACGGCAATCATGGTGCCCGTCTACGGATTGTTCGTCCAACTGCAGATGCTGGATTCCATGGCGGCCACCATCTTCTTCATGGCAACCACTACTTTGCCCATGGCGATATGGATGACCAAGAACTTCATGGACTCGGTGCCCCTGGAGCTGGAGGAGGCGGCTTGGATGGATGGGGCGTCGGCAATGGCGGCGCTGCGGAGAATCGTCCTGCCTTTGATGCGACGGGGGCTCGGTGTGGTGTTCATCTTTGTCTTCATCCAGGCATGGGGAAACTTCTTTGTTCCCTTCATCCTGTTGCTGTCACCGGACAAGCAACCGGCTGCGGTGTCAATTTTTAGTTTCTTCGGCCAGCATGGCGCCATTGCCTACGGCCAGCTGGCTGCATTCTCCATCCTGTACTCCGTGCCGGTGCTGGTGCTCTACGCCCTGGTCTCCCGCGGCATGGGGAACTCGTTTGCCCTGTCCGGGGCCATGAAGGGATAGCTGGAGCCGTGAGGGGGCCGTGGAACCTTAGTCGATGTCTTCGATGATCTCGCCGTAAGGGATGGACTCGTCGAGGTGGGCTTGATGACCGGTTGGTCCCCTGTTGAAGGTGATCCTGACCCCGTGGCGTTGGTCGGCGGCTGATTGCAGGAGAATGGGCCGTACAGCGTCGATGACGTGCTGGTCCTGGGCGGCGAGGTAGTTCTGGTAGGCGGCTGGTAGCTGATGCATGGCAAAAGGATAGACCTCGGACGGCTGCATGGGGAGGGGTCCCCATTGCGGGCTTGAGCAGGGAGGGCTTGGATAGAGTGGCCTCTGCAGGCGGAAGCACTTTGTGCCAGGCACCCGTGCCGGCTGCCTGCCGGGAGACCAAGACGCCAGCGAGGGGACCACGAGTGCAACAGAGAACAGCCACGGCCGGAATCGATGCACCGGATATGGCCCGTGCCCAGCAACTCGTCGGCAGCATCATTCGCAGCTTCGAGAACAAAGTGGTGGGCCAGGCCAGGTTGCGTGAGACCTTGGTGATCGGGTTGTTGACAGGCGGCCACGTGCTGCTGGAAAGTGTTCCCGGCCTTGCCAAGACCACAGCCGCCCAGGCAATCGCGGAGTCGGTCAGTGCGGAGTTCCGCCGGATCCAGTGCACCCCGGACCTGCTGCCCAGCGACATTGCAGGCACACAGATTTTCGACGCCGCCAAGGGTACGTTTGTCACCCAGTTGGGTCCGGTCCACGCCAATATCGTGTTGCTGGACGAGATCAACAGGTCAAGCGCCAAAACACAGAGCGCCATGCTCGAGGCCATGCAGGAACGGCAGACCTCCATTGGTGGAGAGACCTTCCCCTTGCCGCAACCGTTCCTCGTGCTGGCCACGCAGAATCCCATCGAGCAGGAGGGAACGTATCGCCTTCCCGAAGCGCAAATGGACCGTTTCATGCTCAAGGACGTGTTGGATTACCCCAGTCCGGCTGAAGAAGCGGAGGTCATCCGCAGGATCGACGCCGGTGTGTTCAGCGCCGATCAGAAGCCACCCGCCGCTGCTTCGCTCAACGCAGTGGTGCAGGTGCAGGAACTCGTGCGGCGGGTCTATATCGATCCGGCCATCGTCAGATACATCGTGGGTCTGGCCTATGTCACCCGCAATGCTTCGCAGTACTTGGAGCCCAAGCTTGCCAACCTCGTGGAGTTCGGTGCCAGCCCGCGGGCCAGCATCGCCTTCAGCCAGGCAGCAAGGGCGCTGGCTTTGATCCAGGGTCGGGACCATGTCATTCCCGAGGACGTCAAAAGCCTCGCGCACCGTATTCTTCGCCACCGCATCATCCTGGGTTTCGATGCTGTGGTTGAAGGCATTCCGGTGGAATCCGTCATCGATGCCGTCGTGGCATCTGTCCAGACACCGTAGCGGGGACACCGCGTGCCAAGCTTGCTTCGCCGGGTTAAGTCGAAGATGTTCATCTTCGCCCACCGGAGGACCCTCGCCCTGCTCGACGGCGAATACGGTTCGGTCTTCGCAGGCCGCAGCCTGGACTTTGACGAACTCCGTGCGTATGTCCCAGGCGATGAGGTCAGGGACATCGACTGGAAGGCTACAGCACGGCACGGATCGCCCTTGGTCAAGCGCTATGTGGCAGTACGCCGCCACTCTGTCCTGCTGCTGGTGGATACCGGACGGAACATGGCCGCCGAGACCCTGTCAGGTGAGCCGAAGAAGGACATTGCCGTGCACGCAGCCGGGGTTCTGGGATATTTGGCGTGCCGTCACGGTGACGACGTTGGCCTTCTGCACGGGAACGCGGACGCATCACAGTACGTCCCACCCCGTGGCGGCGAAGAGCACCTGGAACGGTTGCTGCGGGTGGTGGATTCGAGCGTAGCCTCGGATGGGCCACCCAGCTCCCTCGCAGAGCAACTCGACTACGTCCTGAAGTACATCAAAGGGCGGCTTCTCATCGTTGCTGTTGCCGACGAATTCATGCCGGACGCCCGCACGGAGGACCTGATGCGCAGGCTTCGGGCCCGGCATGAAGTACTGTGGCTCACCATCAAGGATGCGGAGCTCGCTCCAGGGGCAGGCGGCCCTTACCCGGACAGTACCGACGTGGCAACGGGGCAGGGAATTCCAGCGCCGCTGAGCTCCGACAGCAAGGTCCGGGCGGCGTATGCGGCTGCCATGGTCGAACGAGGCGAACACCGCAGCGGCATTTTTCGGCGCGGGGGCATAGCCGAGGAGCACACCGTCGGGAGCCTGGACGTCCTGTCCGCAGTCTTCGCCCTTCTGGAGAAGCACCGTTCCGGCGCGCTGACCGCCCGGAGCGCCACCAAAGGCGGCACACGTGCAGGATGACGCCGGCTTCTACGCGCCGCTTGCCTACCAGCCCTACTGGCTATGGCTGGGGCTGGTGATCCTGCTGGCCATTGCCGGCTGGTATGCCTGGATCTTCCGCCCCACACGCAGCAAGGAACCTGCCGCCCAAGGAGCGCCCACACCGGACCTTGACGCGCTGCGCTCCGCTTGCCTCACTGCCATCAACGCCACAGCAGAGGAGGCCGACGCCGGACGCCTCCCCGTGCGCGATGCCCACCAAAGACTCAGCTTCCTGGTGCGGGAATTCGCCGGGGCAGCGACAGGGCTACCGGTGACGTCCATGACACTTGAGGAGCTCCGGCACCAAGGACTCGAGGGACTCACCAAAGGAATCGCCGGACTCTATCCCAACGAATTCGCCCCCGTGCCCGTCCACTCCGTGCAGCACTCGGCAGAGACGGCGCGCCAGGTGGTGCTCGAATGGAACTAAGTTACTGGTGGGTCCTTCCTTTCGCCGCAGCAGCGGTGGTGCTCAGCGCCTGGCTGTACCGCCGCCGTCGTCGTCCGCAACAAACCCGACCCGTAGCGCACGGTGACCGGCTCACCGACCTGCCTGAATATCACGGGGCGCTGCGCCGGCACCGCAGAAGACTGGCGCTCGCCGTCGTGCTCGGGGCAGTGTTCCTCGCCGCCACCGCGACAGCCGCTGCCAGGCCCATCCTGCGCACCACGGAGGAACCGGAAATCCGGAACAGGGACATCGTGCTTTGCCTCGACGTCTCCGGCTCCATGACCAGCACCGACGCCGCCATAGCCACCGTGTTCCAGGAACTCGCCAAGGAATTCGACGGCGAACGCATCGGCATGGTCATCTTCGACAGCAGCAGCGTGCAGCTCTTTCCCCTCACGGACGACTACCACTACGTCGTGGAACAACTCGCCGAAGCCAAGGAAGCCCTGGACAGCGGCGCGGGATCCTTTTTCGACGGCACGTGGAACGGTGAAGGCTCCTCACTGATCGGCGACGGCCTGGCGTCCTGCGTGCAGAGCTTCCCTGACGACAGGGACCCCAAGCGCTCGCGGTCCGTGGTCTTGGCCACTGACAACTTCCTTTCCGGCGAGCCGATCTTCACCCTGGATGAAGCCGGAACACTGGCGGCCGCCAAAAACATCAAGGTCTATGCCTTGAACCCCGGCGACATGGACTACGGAGACCGCCCCGATGAGCCGGGTGCCCGTCTCAGGGCCGCCGCAGAGCGGACCGGGGGCGCTTACTTCACCGTGGACAGCGCCGAGGCCGTTCCTGGCATCGTCGGTAACGTCCAGGAATCAGAGGCCACTGGTTACCATGCAGCACCCCAAGCGGTGATAACGGACGCTCCCGCCTGGCCCCTCGGGATCGCATTGATGGCCGGTACAGGAATGCTGGTGCTCGGATGGCGGATGGAGCTATGACCTTCGCCCCCATTATTCCGTGGCCCCTGCTGGTGTTGGCCATCGTCGCAGTGCTGGCCCTCACCGTATTGGCCTTCACGCCGTGGGGTCCCTTGCGAAGGGGACGAAGCCAACCACAACGGTCCATGAGGCCGGCAGCGTTCCGATGTGCCGCCGTCGTCCTTCTGCTTCTGGCCGCCATGCGACCTGGCTGGGCCGGTGGCCAAGCGCAAACTGCGGCGTCGGACATGGACGTGTTTTTTGTAGTGGACACCAGCACCAGCATGGCTGCGGAAGACTACAACGGCACCCAGACGCGGCTGGCCGGTGCCACACAGGACGTCATGGCGATAGCCAAAGAGCTTGCCGGCGCCAAGTTCGCCCTGATCACTTTCGACAACAAAGCCAACCTCCGGATGCCCCTCACCCGTGACGCCACAGCGTTGCAGGCAGCCATGACCACGCTCCAGCCCCAAAACGCGCGCTATGCCACGGGCAGCAGCGTGACCGGCGCCAGCCAACTCCTGAAGGAAAAGCTCGCGGCAGCCACGGAGCAGCACCCTGGACGCCCCGCGCTGGTCTTCTACGCCGGCGATGGCGAAAACACCAGCGCCGAACGGCCCTCGGCCATGGATGCCGCCAACGTGGCCGGGGGAGCAGTCCTCGGATACGGCACCATACAGGGCGGGCGCATGAAGGAAACCTCGGACACTGACGCCGGTTACCTCAAGGACCGCAGCTCAGATAGCGCGCGCGACGCCGTTTCACGAATCGACGAAGGGCAACTTCGCACTATCGCCGACCAACTCCACGTCCCGTACACACTTCGGAACGGCACCGGGGCAACGTCCGACATGCTCGGCAAAGCCCAACCCGGTGCCCTCACCATCACCGACGGCGACACCCCTGGACGTATTGAGCTGTACTGGTTGCTCGCCATGGTCGCCTTCCTGCTGGCATTGCACGAGCCCCTTCGCCACCTTGCCGCGCTCATCAATCTCCGCACTCCAGCACGAAAGGAGCCCTCCCCATGACAAGCAACACCGCACGACGACGGCGACTCCGGCGTGCGCTGTGGTCCGCACCTCCGGCCCTTGTGGCGCTCGCAGTAGCGGCCAAACTCCTGAGCGTGGGTGCCTTGGGTGGTGCAGCAGCTGAGACATTTTCCGCCAAGGAGCAGGGCAAGCTGGCCGGAGTTGCCACGTGGCTTCAGATCGCGAACGTTGTGGAGCCCCACAAAGCGTTGTTTGCCGCCGGAGATGCGCATGCGATGGCGGGGGAGTTCGACGACGCCCGGAGGTACTTCGAAGCAGCGCTCCAAGCCGGGCCCGGCGTCGACGACTGCAAAGTCCGCGTCAACCTCGTGCTGAGCATCGAGAAGCTGGGGGACTCAACAGGGGACCGGGATGCTGCGGCCCTGCTGTTCCGGGAGGCTCTTAGCACGGCGGAGGCCGCGCCATCTCAATGCCATGTAGCCGGTCCGGCGAACGCAGCCGGGGAAGGGGACACGCTGAACGCTGCCGGTGAACGGCTCAGCGGGAAAATCTCCGAAGGCGCATCCCAAAGTGGTGATGAAGAGCAGCCCGGCCAGGAAACTCCGGCCGCCCCGCAAGAGGACCAACTCAAGCACCTGGAGGAAAGCGCCCAACAGGCCCAGCGGGAGCGCTCCGAGGGGCAGGAACGGGGAGAATACCTGCGCAGCCCTGACGATGGGCCACGCGTTGACAGGCCATGGTGACACTTTCGGCGAACAAAGTTCGTAAAGCCTGTTTACGACTCCCACAGGATTTCGTCGTCCACCACGCCGTCTTCGTCTGCGGCGACGACCAGGAGCTCGTCCGTGAAATGCGATCCCAGGGTGAAATCCAACACAAAGTACCGCTCGGGCTGGCCGGGGTAGATGGCCACGTGGCCGAGTTTGAGGGCCTTCAGGAAGACGTCGTTGGTGAGCTGGCCCTTGTCGCGGACACCGAAGACCGATTCAAGCTGCTCTTCCTTGAGCTGTGAACTGTGGAAATGCAGGAACTGTTGGGGGTTGGTGCCGTCCTGGTCAAGCTCATCGGCGATCATTTCCCGGACTTGGTCCACGAGCTCCGGCAGGAAGCGCAGCCGGTAGTCCACCTTGCGCATGGCGGCCTCGTCAAAGTGATCGTGCGCGGTGACGTTGAGGTCCAATTCCAGCTGGTTGCCGGCCAGCTCATGTCTGGCGACGAAGCAATGCTCACGCCCGTGGTTGAGCTCGATCTCCCCAAAATGTTTGCTCGCTACCTTGCCCATGTGATCAATCTAACCCCATCAACCGGCGGGTTCCAGCACTTGGGGATAATTCACCTGCGTCGCTGCGGACCCTTGACAGGCGCGGGTTTCAGGGGGTGGAGACCGCTCTTTCCCGACGTGTCCCTGAGGGTGTCGGCAAGCAGTTGCGTGAACAACTGCACTTGGGCTGTTCGCTTTTCATTGATGAGCAGCGCGAACACGTTTCGCGCCAGCCGGATGTCCGGTACGTCAAGGACCACGACGCCGGGTGGCCGGTTCCGCAGCGCCAGTTCCGGAACCAGCGAGGCACCCAGGCCGGCGGCGGTCATCTCCAGGCTCGCGTGAAAGTCGTCGCTGTAGGCCACCACGCGGGGGTGGAGGTTGCAGCTGGCAAAGAGGCGCTCAATCACCAACGCATCGCTGGTGCCGGGGTGGTGGACGATCCAGGGCATGTCCGAAAGATGGGCCGCTTCAATCTCGGCATCCTCGCGGATCTTCCATGAGGCCGGCAGCACCACGCGGAAGTCGTCGTCGCCGATCCACTGCCTCTCCAACGAATGCGGCCACGCCAAACCGGATTGCCCCACCTGGTAGACCAATGCCACGTCCAGTTCGCCGCCGCTGCGCAAGCCCTGGATGGTTTGGGCGGGTTCAGCAACGGAGACACGAAGTTCGATGCCCAGCCCGTTCCAACGCTCATTTCGCAGGATGTCCGGCAGAACGTAGGTGGCCAGGCTCGGAAAGATGCCCAGCCGGAGTTCCTGGGCGGGGGAGTCGTTCGTCCTCGACGCCGCCGCCATGAGGGCCTCTACATCCGTCAGCACTTTGGACGCATGTCGGGTCATGGTCACGGCAGCTTCGGTAGGGACGACACTGCGGGCCGACCGCTGGAAGAGCTCGACGCCGGTATCACGCTCCAGCGCGGCCATCTGTTGGGAGACTGCCGAGGCTGTGTAGCCAAGCTGGGCGGCGGCAGCAGCAAAGGAACCCAAACGGGTTACTTCCATCAGCGTCCGGAGGTGGAGGAGATTGACCATCAGCAGATTTTAGCTGTTCGCCACGCCACATTTTCAAAGTGCCACGACACGCCGTATCCCGGCGACACGCTGGAGATTAAATGTGGCTAAGTAGTCCACAGGGTGTGGATGACATCTCTCAATTTGGCGGAATCACGGACATTTTGAGGGCCCTCGCCTGTGGACGAGCAGTGGATTGAATGACATACTTGTAATACATCATCTTGGGGTTCCAGTTCGGCGCTTGCACTACATGTAGTATCGATTTACGGATTGAGCGGGAAACCAGCACAAGACAAAATCAGAGCGTGTTGGCTGTCACGGCAGCCCGCGGGCCGGTATCGGATTCAGTAGCTAGTTCCGGTTGAGCCCGCCAGATACGAAGAGCGACAGACTTCAACTAAGGGGACAGGGATCATGACCGTAACGGTTTACACGAAGCCGGCCTGTGTTCAGTGCAACGCAACCTACCGGGCACTCGACAAGAAGGGCATTGCCTACCAGAGTGTCGACATCTCCCAGGATGCCGAGGCCCTTGAGCGCCTCAAGGCGCTGGGTTACATGCAGGCTCCGGTTGTCGTCACCGAGCAGGACCACTGGTCTGGTTTCCGCCCGGACAAGATCGAGGAACTGGCCCAGGCCGTTTCCTCCGTGGCCTAAGTTTCATTCAAACTTCGCCACCACAACACACTAAGAATTCCTATGTAGTCGAGGTGACTCCCATGGCACCGCTGGCAGCGGCACCCGTACGCGATGCTGCGGAAGCTGTGACCACGAGGAGTCACCTCATCTACTTTTCCTCGACCTCCGAAAACACCAAACGATTCGTCCAGAAACTGGGTACGGATGCAGCACGCATCCCGCTCTACGCCCAGGATGCTCCGCTTCAAGCCCTCGAACCTTTCGTCCTTGTACTGCCTACCTACGGTGGAACAAACGGCGAAGGTTCCGTGCCGAAGCAAGTCATCAGATTTCTCAACGATCCCGGGAACAGGGAACTGATCCGCGGTGTTATCGGAGCGGGGAATACCAATTTCGCGGACAACTACTGCGCAGCGGGGGACATCATCTCCGTCAAGTGCAAGGTGCCGCATCTTTACAAATTTGAACTCATGGGGACGCCGGAAGACGTTCAGCGGGTCAACGAAGGGCTGGAAAAGTTTTGGACACAACTGTCGCAGAAACAGAAGTAACCGGGGGCGCTGTGGACACGGTCAAGAAGCCGCTGCCTGAGGCTTTCAAGGGCCTGGGCTATCACGAGCTCAACGCCATGCTGAACCTGTACGGACCCAACGGCGAGATCCAGTTCGAAGCTGACCGTGAAGCTGCGCACCAGTACTTCCTGCAGCACGTGAACAACAACACGGTGTTCTTCCACGACCTGGAAGAGAAGCTCGACTACCTGGTGAAGAACCAGTACTACGAGCGCGAAACCCTTGACCAGTACACGATGAACTTCATCCGCGACCTCTTCAACCGCGCGTACAAGAAGAAGTTCCGTTTTGAGACCTTCCTCGGCGCCTTCAAGTTCTACACGTCCTACACGCTGAAGACTTTTGATGGCAAGCGCTTCCTGGAGCGGTACGAAGACCGCGTCTGCATGGTTGCCCTCCACCTTGCCCGTGGCAACGAAGACCTTGCCAACCGTTTGGTCGACGAAATCATCGATGGCCGATTCCAGCCGGCAACCCCTACGTTCCTCAACGCCGGCAAGGCACAGCGTGGCGAACTCGTCTCCTGCTTCCTGCTCCGCATCGAGGACAACATGGAGTCGATTGCCCGCGCCATCAACTCCGCGCTGCAGCTCTCAAAGCGCGGCGGCGGTGTGGCCCTTTCGCTCACCAACATCCGTGAGCACGGCGCCCCGATCAAGCAGATCGAGAACCAGTCCTCCGGCGTCATCCCCGTCATGAAGCTCCTCGAAGACAGCTTCTCCTACGCCAACCAGCTCGGTGCCCGCCAGGGTGCAGGCGCCGTATACCTGCACGCCCACCACCCGGACATCCACCGCTTCCTGGACACCAAGCGCGAGAACGCCGACGAGAAGATCCGTATCAAGACCCTCTCCTTGGGCGTTGTGGTCCCGGACATCACGTTCGAACTCGCCAAGAAGAACGAGGACATGTACCTCTTCTCCCCGTACGACGTCGAGAAGGTCTACGGTGTTCCGTTCTCCGATATTTCGGTGACCGAGAAGTACTACGAGATGGTTGACGATTCCCGGATCAAGAAGACCAAGATCAGTGCCCGCGAGTTCTTCCAGACCCTTGCGGAGATCCAGTTCGAGTCCGGTTACCCGTACATCATGTTCGAGGACACCGTGAACCGAGCCAACCCGATCGACGGCAAGATCACCATGAGCAACCTTTGCTCTGAGATCCTGCAGGTCTCCTCGCCGTCCATCTACGCGGAAGACCTCAGCTACGAGACCGTGGGTAAGGACATTTCCTGCAACCTCGGTTCCATGAACATTGCCAAGACCATGGATTCGCCAGACTTTGGTCGCTCCATTGAGACGTCCATCCGCGCCCTCAGCGCTGTATCCGACATGTCCTACATCAACTCGGTGCCGTCCATCGCCCAGGGCAACGCCCAGAGCCACGCGATCGGCCTCGGCCAGATGAACCTCCACGGTTACCTTGCCCGCGAGCACGTCCACTACGGTTCCGAAGAGGGCCTGGACTTCACCAACATCTACTTCTACACGGTGCTGTTCCACGCGCTGCGCGCCTCCAACCGCCTCGCTATCGAGACCGGCCAGACGTTCGGCGGCTTCGAGAAGTCCACCTACGCTTCCGGCGAGTTCTTCGACAAGTACACCGAGCAGGAATGGGTTCCGGAAACGGAGCGCGTTCAGGAGCTCTTCGCCGGCCACCACATCCCCACCCAGGATGACTGGCGCGAGCTGAAGGCTTCGGTCATGGAGCACGGCATCTACAACCAGAACCTGCAGGCCGTACCGCCCACCGGTTCCATCAGCTACATCAACAACTCCACGTCTTCCATCCACCCGGTGGCCGCCAAGATCGAAATCCGCAAGGAAGGCAAGATCGGCCGCGTCTACTACCCGGCTCCGTACCTGACCAACGACAACCTGGAGTACTACCAGGATGCCTACGAAATCGGCTACGAGAAGATCATCGACACCTACGCCGCTGCCACGCAGCACGTGGACCAGGGCCTGTCCCTGACGCTGTTCTTCAAAGACACCGCCACCACGCGCGACATCAACAAGGCGCAGATCTACGCATGGCGCAAGGGCATCAAGACTCTCTACTACATCCGTCTCCGCCAGCTCGCGCTGGAGGGCACGGAGGTGGAAGGCTGCGTCAGTTGCATGTTGTAATCAGCCTCTATTGGTTGATTAATTGCGGCCCCGGCCGTACTCAAAACTAAAGAGCACGACGGCGGGTTTCCACCCGCCGTCGTAGGCTTATCTCAAGAAAACCATCGCTTAAGGGGATGAAATGACCGAAAAGGTCAAGCTGCTGACACACGTCGAGGCCATCAACTGGAACAAGATCCAGGACGACAAGGACGTGGAAGTCTGGAACCGGCTGGTCAACAACTTCTGGCTCCCGGAGAAGGTGCCGCTGTCCAACGACGTCCAGTCGTGGCACACGCTGACGCCTGATGAGCAGCAGCTCACCATGCGCGTTTTCACCGGCCTCACCCTGCTGGACACCATCCAGGGCACCGTCGGCGCCGTTTCGTTGATCCCGGACGCGATTACCCCGCACGAAGAAGCTGTGTACACCAACATCGCCTTCATGGAGTCGGTGCACGCCAAGTCCTACTCGTCCATCTTCTCCACCCTGTGCTCCACCAAGGAGATTGACGACGCCTTCCGCTGGTCCCTCGAGAACGAGAACCTGCAGAAGAAAGCCCAGATCGTCATGGATTACTACCAGGGCGACGATCCCCTGAAGCGCAAGGTTGCCTCCACCTTGCTGGAAAGCTTCCTGTTCTACTCGGGCTTCTACCTGCCCATGTACTGGTCTTCCCGCGCCAAGCTCACGAACACGGCTGACCTCATTCGCCTCATCATCCGCGACGAGGCAGTGCACGGCTACTACATCGGCTACAAGTTCCAGAAGGGCTTGGAGAAGGTTTCCGAGGCCCGCAAGCAGGAAATCAAGGACTACACGTTCGAGCTGCTCTTCGAGCTGTACGAAAACGAAGTCCAATACACGCACGACCTCTACGACGGAGTAGGCCTGGCCGAGGACGTCAAGAAGTTCCTGCACTACAACGCCAACAAGGCCCTCATGAACCTCGGCTACGAGGCCATGTTCCCGGCGTCCGTCACCGACGTAAACCCGGCCATCCTGTCGGCTCTGTCCCCGAACGCCGACGAGAACCACGACTTCTTCTCCGGTTCGGGCTCCTCCTACGTGATTGGCAAGGCTGTCAACACGGAAGATGAGGACTGGGAGTTCTAGTAGTCATTGTGAGATGACAGGCTAGTTGGCCATTATGACAACTTAGGTGGCCAATGGCCAGACAAGGTGGCCAACGGACAGGCTATTTGGCCGCTTTCGAGTCCTATGGACAATTTAGTTGGCCATTTCTCCTAAGCTCCCGTCGATCGGTCCGTATGTTTTGGTGCCCCTGTCACTCTCTGACGGGGGCACCCCGACTGGTGTTGGAACATGAGGGCTGAGGAAATGATGGAGCATGGCCCCGTGCGGTGCGCTGTGTGTGCGGCGTTCAGGGTTGGCTCCTAGAGGTTGCTCGGCCACGTGACATGTTCCAGGGTGCTACAGCTGTTGGTTCCACGTTCATCCGTATAGGTCGGCGTGGAACTCCGCGGCCTGCAGGGGTTGGTTTGCGTTCCGCAGTCAAGCCGGCATTGCGTGTAGAAGCACCGGGGACAACAGATGCGTTGGTGTCCCTTTATCATCAAATTTTGTCCGTCGCGCTGACAGATGCGCGCGCCTAGAGTCTAGGCTTCCGGGGTCACGGAAGATGCTCTCCTGCTAGGTCAGTCGGCGGCTCTTAGCAGGGGGACAGGACCGTGGCTTTTAGGACTACGAAAATTCAGTCAGTAGCGGCAGCCGACCCGGAGGCTCTCTACAGGCAGATCGCCAAGACCAATGCAGGTCCGGCCTATCTTTGGGGACATCAGCAGGAACTTCTCCTCGGCTGGCACGAACACTTCCGGGGCCACGAAAATGTTGCTCTGGAGCTTCCCACCGGTGCTGGGAAGACCTTGGTGGGCGGCTTGATCGCGGAGTGGATCAGGCGGGAAGAGCATAAGCCGGTGGCATATCTTTGCCCAACCCGGCAATTGGCCAAGCAAGCCCACGAGAAACTGGTGTCCTACGGTATCTCCGCCGTAGACCTGACCGGAAAATCGTCGGGCTGGCCGCCGGCGGACCGGGCAAAGTTCACCAGTGCCCAGTCTGTTGCGGTCGCCACCTATAGCCACGTCTTCAACGCATACCCGAAAATCCGGGACACCGGCACGTTGATTTTCGATGACGCCCACGCCGGCGCCAGCTATGTCTCGTCCGCCTGGACCGTCTCAGTTCCGCGGTCAGAATCCCTTTACTTCACCTTACTGACTGCGCTCTCTGCCGGTCTGGACTCCGCGACGGTCGAAAGCCTCCGCGACGACGGATCCAGCCTCCGGAACGACGGCAGCGTCTACCTGGTCTCACCCCGAGCTGTCCTCGCGGCTCAGCCCCAGCTGCAGGCTGCCATCGCGGCGGATGGGAACAAGGACCGCGGATACAGAACGTCCATGATCGGGGGCAACCTTGGACTTTGCATGGTCTACGCATCCCACTCAAAGTTGGAGATTCGACCTCTTATCTGCCCCACAGCAACACACGATGCTTTCAGTTCGCCCCAGCGCCGGATCTTCATGAGCGCAACATTGGGGGAGGGGGGCGAGCTTGAGCGTTCTTTCGGAGTCCCGGACATCGCCAGGATGCCCATCCCGCGGGGTTGGGACAAAGAAGGCACGGGCCGAAGGTTCTTTGTGTTCCCGGCTGTCACCAATGAGTTGAATGATGACCCAGACCTTCTCGCTCCGTGGGTGAAGCAGACTGTCGAAGTCCATGGCCGTACGGCACTTCTTACTCCCAGCGCAACTGAATCTTCAAACGTGCTCGAAAAATCAATTCCTGAAGGTTTTACACGTCTGAGCGGGCACACCGTCGAGAATGACATGGCAATCTTCACGAACGATGAGAAGTCGATCCTTGATCTCGCAAACCGCTACGACGGGGTCGATCTCCCCAACGAAGCATGCCGGCTGGTCATTTTGTCCGGCCTCCCCACTCAAAGCGATTTGCAGGAGAAGTTCCAATACAACTCACTCGGCGCCCAGAACGTCCTTCAGGAACGGATCAGGACCCGGCTGGTGCAGGGCATGGGCCGGGCCACGAGGAATCAACACGATTTTTCTACCGTAGTCGTTCTCGGCACTGAGTTGACGAACTTCATGTACCGCCCTGAGGTCTTGCAGGCGTTCCGGGAAGAAATCCAGGCTGAAATAGAGTTTGGCCGCGAGGAGAGCCTTGGCCGTGACATCGCAGACGTCAACGAGAACATGGCTGCCTTCCTGGCACAGAGCGAAGCCTGGTCCGCCGTCAACGCTCAAATCGCGACTGACCGCCTGATGAAGAAACGTGTCAGTCCCCACGGAACTGCTGAATTGGCCAGTGCCGCCTCCTACGAAGTGCAGGCAATGGACGCCTTGTGGTCAGGGGATCTTGAGAGCGCGCTGCGGCAGGCACGCGCGGTGCTGGATGAACTGGCCCGTAACCCGAAAACCGGACGCTACGCTGCGCTATGGTTCCTGCTGGCCTGCAGTTGGACTCAGATGCTGGCCGATCAGCGAGGAGACTCTGAACGCTCACTGCATCGGGCCGCGGTTAAGCATTTCGCCAACGTGCGGGAGCACGCCCGCGGGACAACTTGGTTCAGGCACCTCGACCCGGAAGACCAGGACGGGGTGTCCGTCGAATCCTACGACGAACTGGACCGCTTCGCCGCCGCCCAGATTGTAGACAGGATCAAGGCGAAGACGTGGGGGCGAGAAACCCGGGATCAGCTGGACCAGGCCGTGCGGGGGCTCAACCAAAACAGCTACAAGCCTTTCGAGGGCGGTCTAGTCACCTTGGGAATGCTGGCCGGTGCAAGCGAGTCGTTCGGCAACAATGGAGAGCAAGCAGCACCCGATGCTGTATGGATCTTCGGGGACCTGCTGTGGGTAGCCTGGGAGGCGAAGAGCGAAGCAAAGCCGGGAGGAAAGGTTCCCGCCCGCTACTCCCGGGAGGCTAGTTCTCATCTGACCTTTACCGCCACCAAACGTACGGAAGAGGCCCCCGAGTCGTCCTTCATCTGCTACGTCACCCCTCAAACGAGTGCCGATGCGGGCGCCATGGCCGTCGCGGGCGAGGACGTATTCATGTTGCCGCTCCATGAGCCTTCAACTCTGCTGGCCCGGTTGGAAAAGGCGTGGACCACTGCCCGGGCGATGGGTGACGGAGTAGAAGTCCTGACAGTGTTGCAAGCTCTAAAGCAAGAAGGGTGCCTACCGAGTCAGTGGATTGCGCACTACATGAGGCATCCTCTCAAGTATTTTTCGATGGAGTCGGTCTCAGGTGGGACGAAGGCGGAAGTGACTCCGGACAACGTCCAAGAGTCGACTCCCGCCGAGGCTAAGGCCGAGTCCGGAAGTGAAAAGGGCATCCACAAGAAAAAGGCCGGCGCAAGTCCCAGCGCAGATCCCAAGGCGCCAGCAACCAGCCCGCAAGATTCTCCGCCGAACAAGTAAGTCGACTCTCCAGGAATCCACCACAGTGATTGAGAGCCCGTTCTAAGCTGCTCGCGTGCGAAAATGATGCCGTGGATCACACCCAGCCTCCAGACCAACCGGTTGTCAGCGAATTAGCTCCATTGCCTGAGGACGAATTTGGGGCGGCCGATTCCGGGCCCATCAGCGCTGATGATGCGAATTGTTGTCTGCTGTTTCAGGGCACGAACGGGGAGTCGTCCGGGCGGTATCTCCCGGGCGGCTACACGCTGAGTCTGAAAGGAAGCGTCACCGCACAGCATCACCTTACGGTCCTTCATGAGATCCACCACAAAGGATTGAACGACGACACGGCGTGGGGATCACTCATCCATTTCACCGCCGAACACCCCGGTTGGGACACTGCCCTTCTCGCGCAGCTCGTGGGAAGCTGCAGCGTCATCCATGAAGCATTCGCCAGCTTCATGTCAGCCTCATATGCCGGGCTACGCCACGAGAACGTCGAAGAGGTTTTAGAAGCGTATCCCATCTACCGTCCCTTGATGGTGCGCATGGAGCGACTCCTCACGCATGTACCCCAAGGGCACCGGAAAGAGATAGCCGCCACTGCCGTCGCCCGATTCTGCATGAGCCCTCCGGTGCTGGCGCTCGTATCTGATCTGTACCCTCGCAGAGTGAGGCTGGCTGACATCCCATCCGCGTGGCACCCCGACCAGCGCTTTCGCCGCTTCGGCTGTGTTCGCCCGGAAACCATCATTGACGCGGTGAACGCGGCAGACGCAGGATTTCTCCGCACCTATGGACAACCAATCGATGCGCTGACTCTCGAGGCGAGCGATGACCTGCTCGAGGCTGCGTGGAAAACCTGGGAGGAAACGTTTATCAACAGCGTCGTATCCTCAACCCCCCGGCTGCGCGATTTGGCCCACGTCCCGGCCAACGACCACCTGGCCGGGGTTGGGCAACTTGTTCACGCGGCTACCAGTCGCGGCATCCCCATGTCTCTCACCCAGGACGCGGGTGAGCAGGCGCTCAGTGATGCCGAATCTGTGCAGCGTATCCTCAGTGCGACGGAGCTGCGACTTCGCGAGGAGCCGTGGTCATCGGCTCTTGCCGAGGTCGGCACTGACGTGGACAGTGCTGATGTGATGGGTCTGAGCGCAGCAGGTCCGGTAGCGTTCTTGCTGATTCATGGGCGTATGCCGGTGCAGCTATCCGAAGCGTTCACGTTCTTGGCTGCCGACCCTGTCGACCACGAGGACCAACGGACGCCGATCTTTGCGGTGCGCTTGCTCGTAGATCACGCTGGGCAGGACCTCATACTGAATGCGACGATTCCAAGCACGAATGCCTACCGAGAACTGGCAGAGGCTTGGCCGGAAGAATACCTCATCGCGAACTGCATCACAGCCAGCTGTTTCGCCCAGGGCGGGTGGCAGAAAGTGTGGTTGCCCGTACTGAACCCCCGTCCAACGGTGGTGCTGCTGGACACAGGATTCCTGGGAACTATCGGTGCCGGCCGTTTGCTCGGTGCTGACGAGAGGGTCTATGGGGCATACATGGGGGTCGCCGACCCCACCGTAAAAGCCCTCATTCTCCACGTGGACGGCCACCCCCACGTCATCCTGGCCATCGCCGACGACCTCACCATCCAACTTCTTGCCGGACAGCTCGCGGACCTTCTCGGTGAGCGCCTCATCATGGACGACGCCGACTGGTCCGAGTGGATGTCGGTACTGTCCGCTGTATCCGCTTCAGTGCTCGGCACGGAGTCATCGCTGCGCTTCAACGGCACGGCGTCCACCTGATGCGACAGGTTTCCGGTCTGTACCATCACCGCGGCTGGCGCATCGAGGTCGGTGACGACGCAGAGGCAGCGGACGTACTCGTTGCTTCAATGCACGAAGCGATGCACGACAGGCTTCAAATGACGACTATTTACGGCTGCACAGTGGCTCTGCTCCAGGAACGGGCAACACGAGATCAAAAGGAGCAGGCTCTCGCGCAGGCCATGGCGCTGCAGCGCGGTTCCGCCCGAGTACATGAAGAATACGCCACCTGGATGTCCACGATTCCTGCCGGATGGGGAGTCGAAACTCTGAGGCAAGCGTTTCCCATCTATGCACTGCACCTGGTCCGTTCTCAAAGGCGCGTGCAAGCCCTGCATGGCCCATATCTGGCCATGCACGCTACTCAAGCGGTCGCCCGCGCTTGTATGCAACCGGCCGCCCTTACTGGACTTCTTGCTGCTGAGGACCCTTCGACGCTCACGGCGGGCATGCTTGATCACACCATGCGGCCAGATGTCAGACTGCAACGCCTGGAGCGTGCGCTTTCCCAGCATGGCTGGGGACCATTGGAGGGCTGGGTCGGCGATGCTGTCGACATGAGCCCGGAGCGTTTCGCAGATGAGAGCGACCCGGGGTGGGGTGAGCTCAACCGGGCAGCCTATGAATGGTGCCGCGCGCTCCTTGAGTCTTCGGGTTGCCCGACGCTGCCTTACGATGGGCACCTTCCACACGTGGATTCGCTTCGCGAGGCTATAGGGCTTCCTGAGAACCCTGCCGACGTGCCGTCTTCGTTGATTGCGTTGATGTCCGTCGAATCGGAGACGCTGGTCCTTGAGGACCCACTGCCTGCAGTTGTTCTGCCCGCGGGCACACCGCCCGCTGAACTTCTCGCCGGGGACGGTGACCGCAGGCACCTTTTTCTCGCTATCCGCCCCCGGCAGCGCCTGCTCGTGCAGTATCAGCTGAACGGTGGTTCCCTCAGCGAGGCACCCCACGTGGCTGTTCTGCGCCGCGTACGTGAAGATGGCACCGTCGAAATCCTCGACGTGACGGACCAGAGCCCAGCCGCGATTTCCGGCGCCGGGGCCGTGGTTGTCAGCATTGCCATGTCCTCCCTGGCCCAGGAGACCATCCAGCAGTACTGGAAGCCGCTCCTCGGACGAGAACAGGCCTCCGTTCTGTGCGATCTACGCCCGTCCGTGAACCTGCAGGGGTGGTTGCGGGAGACTGCCTTGACGGTGAGATATGCGATGGTTGGGATCGAGACCAGGGTCGGGATGGTTCGTCTGCTGGTGTTCCAGATCGAAGACGGCGCCAGCTCATCGCGCATTTACATCTCTCCGGTGAGCCGGCTGTACAGTTCCGGACTGTTGCTGTGGCTCAACGAATCCCAGAGCACGGTGGGGAGGGCCCGGCATGACGACACGCTAGGGGACCTGCCGCTGGTCCGATTCTCTGCTGCCCATATCCTTCTTGAAGAACGACTCTTTTCCTTCGCCGCAGGAGACACCCGATGACGACCACCGTTAACCTGTATGACTATTTCTCGGAACGGGACATTCCTGAAGAGTTCGGCCGCGAATGGCTTAGCTCAGATGTGCTCGCGCCGCTCGGCATCAAAGCCGACAACTACATGGCGGACATTTGCGAAGACATCCTGGTAGGCGCTGCCGACAACAGCGCCGGGGAACTCCACATGCGACCCGGAGGCTGGCGGATAAATCTTGGCACGTCCGTCGTGCGTACGTTCGTCACATCAGCTGTCGTGGGTGCCGGCCTGTTCGTTGCTGGGGCCGATCAGATACCGCTGGAGCTTCTTCCCGCGGTCCTACCCCTTCTGGTGGACCTTAAACAGGTGCGCTTGAACCGACAGGACCGGGAACTCTTCATTCCCCTTCAAAAGGCCGCTGCCGGGCTCGAAGGGTTCGCTTTGCATCCCGAAGTGCTCTACAACCGACTTGAGCCAGTCGTTAGGGACCGGCTCAACTACGGTGACTATTTGGCCTTCACGGAGCGGCTCATCGAGGCAGGGAAGCTCGACAACGCCGGCGGGAACGACATCCGACCTCGCCGCGATACTGCCTGGATCCGGATCACTCTGGAATGAACTGGTTGCTCAGCCTGAACCGGGGTGCATCGTCGCCCAGCCGTGGAACAGAAGAATGACTAATGCGCGTTAGTTCAGCCCCGGTGATGGACCCAGATCCACAGCCGGACGGGAGCGTAAGTTAGTCCTCGCTTGTCACTGGCGGCAAGGCCTCGATGCTGACTACAGGCGAAGTCGTTCGCAGAGTTGGCACGTGATCTTCACGGATTTGTATCCAGAACTGAGCTGACTCGCCAACGATGCAGGATACAACCATGAGCAGGTCGAGCACGTCGCCATCGCGCCGCAATTGCGTCAGTTCCACGACCTGGAACTCCGGAATTGGGGCGTTGACGGAGCCGTGCCTTTCCATTGTCCTGCCCGTCAGGTCAAGAACGTATTGGCTGCCCGTTGCTGTGCTTATCAGGAATCGGCCCAAGTCATCATTGCTCAGCTCCTGAGTCATGCCTTGAGCTTAGCGGTCATTACAAGGCAAAAGCATCGCAGCGACGAAGCCGGCTTTGTCGTCCCCCGCGGTCCTGTCTGCTTGTGCGCGCCACATAAACTTAGTTGGTTATGCCCTGACGGCGGGACAGGAGGGATGCAGAGGATATGGGCGCTGATGATGCGCAGGCCTGCTTGAACGATGATGGACTCGTTGTGGCTCTGGTGAATATGCTTGCCGCCGGACCAAAGCAAGCGGCCCGTGAGGTCGTGGCTGTACGTTCCGAGTCGGCACCTCCAGTAACGGCATCGGCTTCGGGGATGCCCCAATCCTGGGATCATCAGCTCGTTGACCCTGCGGCCATGCCAGCGATTACACAAGACTTGCTCAGCGACCGACATCTCGTTTTGATGGTGCCGCCCTGGGGGCTGCCGCCCGGGTCCAAACGCAGAAGGGTTCTCATTCGTGACGGGGCGCCGGTGGAACCCGAACCTCCGGGCTGGGAAGAACAAATTCCTTTGGCAGTATCCGTTCCGCAGTCGGACGTGCACTTGTTTGTGTTGCTGCCGGTCGTCGCGGTGAGGACCGAACGATACCGCGCCTTCCGGGCCGGGCTTATGGCGAAATGGAGCATCACCGACGTTGTTGTGCTGCAGGGCGCGATCCCCGGCGTCGCCGCGCGATTTGAATGTGTCCTCCTTGGGCTCAGGCCGGAAGCCTTCGCCGACGGGAGCACGCGGTTCTTCGAACCCGGCCACCCGAATGACACTGACCCCTCCAGCGTCATCGCCGATTTTGCCCGACTGCAGCGTATGGCCGGTGGCTACACGGATTTCGGCTACGTTCTCAGGGGAGGGTTTGAGGCCGGAGATATTCTCACCCATGGGTTGCGGGACCCGAAGCTGCAGGCGACGCGGACTGACCTTGCCAACTTCGGACGGACTGTCGCGCTGAAGGACCTCTTTGAGATCCGTCGCATAAGATTCCGGGATCAAGATTTTTGTCGGGCGGATACTCCAGGAGCAGCGCGCATCATTTGGAGCCGCGACATTACGGAAAGCCCATTGCAATCGGATCGGGATCGCCCACAATGGGCAACCGTGGACCCGGGGCAGTTGCTGGAACCGGGAGACTTCCTCACCCCCGGCTTTACGCCCAGATCCAACGGCAAGGGCTTCACCGTGGTCGCCCACTCGCCTTGCGATGGGCCAGCCGTTGCCGGGCCTACCATGGTCGTTCTCCGGCCGCGTGAATCCGTTGCCCCCGAAATCATTGATTTCTCCCTGCGGTACCTTCGATCTCCGGCAGCCAGACGTGTGTACCTGAAAATGAACCCTGAAATCCGGCTCGGCAGGGGCTTTGATGAAATGGTTGTGCCGGTCGCTGATGAGGAGATTTTGGCTGCCTTGCAAAATCTTCGGGATGCCCAAAGTAACTTTCTTGAGTGGGCCGACGAAGCCGGGGCGGTCATCGATTCGATCTTCGATTATCCATCCGTCGAAAAAGCGAGACCCCGCATCATCGAAGCTGGGCGCAGCGTCCGCTCGCGAAGTCGTGAAGCCCGCAACCTTGATGACCCCGACTTCGCTGTCCGCCGTGCATTTCCTTACCCGGTAGCGCACAGATGGAGGGTCATGGAAGCGGCCCTTTCTGGCGCGGCAACACCTCAGGAGGGGTACACCTCGATCCTGGACACCACAGAATCCTTACTGGCGCTCCTAGCCCAACTGACGCTGGTTCTGGCTCAAGCGTCGAACATTGAGGTGAAGGCGAAGGCCGCGATCCAGCGCAAGTTCAAGGCAGGGTCCGGTCCAGGCATGGGGGATTGGGCGGCAGTACTTCAGGAGACTACGTCGAAGCATTTTGCTCAATCGCAGGGTGCCCTTGCAGAAATCCGAGGCATGTTCCGTCTACCCGGGGTTGAAGCCGCTCGCGTGAGACTGAACGCACGAAGGAATGATGAAGCACACAACCGCAGGGTTGAGGCCGTCGAAGTACGCGACGAGATACAGACCGCTCTCGGGGACCTGCGCACCCTGGCCCATGCGGCGAGGTTCTTGGTGGACATGCCACTGCTGCACGTGACAGGTACGTCCTGGGACTCCTATGCCCGTGAGGCGATCATAACCTTCCGGGAAATGGTAGGCGATCATTGGGTCGTCAAGTCCCAGACGACATCGGTGGCTTCCAATGAGATCGAGCGTGACAGCCTCTACGTCGTTGATCCGGAGGGCCACTGGCACCTGCTGCGTCCATACCTGGTCGTTAGAGACTGTCCACTGTGCCGCACCATCTCGACCTTCCATGTCGACACAGTGACGAAAGGCGGCCAGGTGCGGATGAAAAGTCTGGAGAACGGACACACTCTGATCGAGGATCGCGAATACGAAACCTTGGTGCAGGTCGGCATGTGCTGAAGCGCCCGGGGTGCATGGTCGAGGTCTGCAGAGCATATCAGCGGCACAACCATGGCTGTATACCCAACCCGCGCCGTCCACCGCACAACGATCCGCCATCCTGGGGGTGGACAAAGGGCCACGATTTTACCGTGGCCCTTCTATCGCTGTTGCGTGGTTGCAGCCACAGCAACTGTTCATAACAGGATGCCGACGCGGGATGCATGATCTACATGCGCTCCGACCCGGCCAGAGTAGGCGGCCACGGCTCGAACGTCAAGGAAATTGACAAGACCGTTGACGTGCCCCGCGCCTTGGATCACTCTGGAGGGACGGGGTAAGTTTTCCCGGACCGGCCCGGCCGGATTAGTGGATTTGCAGATCCTTCGGCTTTAGAACCGGTCTCATGACAGGAACCAGGGACCAGGAGCTCGGACAACGGCGCAGTAAGCCCATCTAACACTCATGAGCAAACCTTCAATCGTGTCCAAACTTTCCTGTGCCTTGCGGCGAAAGGAATCACACGATGGCACTTCTCTCAAGGTTGCCTAAGTCCCGCACGGCACAGGACGTATCTCCTCCGGTGTCGTAAGCGGAAGATGCGACCCTAAATTCGGGATGCATTCGACCAGTTCGAAGGAAACTGCACCGGCCCCGGGGGATGAACGCCTCAACGCCTGCGTCCTCTTCAAGTTCTTGGTCTCATGAACTTGTTCAAGGATGCAGCAACTTCGGCGTGCTGTTTGCTGCCCTGATTCCCTGCCCGCTCTCCGGCGTGCCGCGCCGCCCAGGTGCCCGGTCACGAGCCGGAAGCCCCACGGATATTTCCCGTGCCTCAGAACCACCAATTGAGCTAATCCCGGCCGTCCGCCAAACGGCGCCACCCGTGAATTCCGGAACCGCATAGGAATCCGTGAAGGAGGAACGGTACATGAACAAGAAAGCCACGAATCACGAGGCTTTGAGCACTCTGGGGTTCGAAAACGGGGAGGACGTGATCTCCTGGATTGATTCTTCCGGGGAGATCCGCAGCAGAAAGGCCTCCGGTGCCTGTACGCCAATGGACTTGCATCTGGCGATGCCGGCCAGGGTCGGACATCGTTACAGGCATCAAAGGAACTATCACGGCCTTTACTGGTGCGCCGGTACCCGGTCGCACGTCTGGTACGAGTCCATGTCCGAGTACAGCGCCCTCATGAACCTGGATCATCAGAGCAGCCTGGTTGCCATCGCGGCACAGCCAGCACTGATTCAGTTCGCTGACGGTACGCGGCACTACCCGGACTACTTCGCTCTCCATGACTCGGGAGTGAGAGTGATGTATGACGTGCGGCCATTGTCGTTGGTTGATGAAACGACGGTCGGACAGTTCCAGAAGACAGCCCAACTCTGTGAACGGGTTGGGTGGGGCTACGAAATATTGCATGGGCTCGAGGGCGTCCAACGGCACAATCTCGAATGGATTGCCGGATACCGTCACCCGTGGGTCCGGCCCAGCGAGGACATATCAGAGCGCATACACGAGATACTGATCCAGCCCCGGTCCTTGGACGACGTCAGTGCTCTGCTGAATCCCGGTGAGCCCTCGAAGGGCATGCCGGCGATTTTTCATCTCCTGTGGGCGCGCGAGATCGCCTACGACAACACCGTCCCATTGTCGTGGGGCACAGAACTAAGAAGGTACCAAAGTGGCTGATTTCCGCATCGGCGACACCCTTGAACTTGCCGATGGAGACTATCTGGTTGAGTCCATGGCAGGTGGAACGCTGCGCCTGCGAAACCTGCGCAGTCAGGAACTGAACATGATCCACGTCTCCGCGGTGCCGCGCCTGCTGGCGCTGCCGCCCGTGCTGGGGCCTGACCGTCCAGGCCCCAGAAGTTTCGATTCCCTGCCTGCGGAGGTGGCCGAAGGCACCAGAACCATGGCCCGACATATCGAGGAGGTCATCTACGGTAAGCCCCATGGGGAAGAGACCTGCCGGGAGGAGTATGACCCTGAGCACGTCGGCTTGTTGGAGCGCCAGCGGCGCAAAGCGGTAGAACTGTCCCGCCTCGGCCATCCGGTTTCGGAGAGAACCATCCGGCGGTGGGTGGATCTATACCGGCAATCCGGGCCGGCAGGCTTGGTCGACGGACGACAATCACGAAAGGATGTACCTCTTGGGAACTTGGACATCCGGGTCCGGGATGCCTTGGTTGCAGCAATCACCAAAGCCACCAACCGCTCCACGGGCACCGGTATTCGGCTCATCCACGAGGCGAAGGCTGAGCTTTTGCGCAAATATCCGGGAGAGGAAATTCCGATCCCCTCGGACAGGTCCCTGCGGCGCCACATAGGCGTTCTCACCAAAGGCAAATACACCGCCGGTAGCGCGGCGAACCGCAGGAGTGCCGACAACGCACCCAAGCGCATGTTCAGCGCCCGGCCGGCTATCAGTCCCGGCCACGAAGTCCAGATCGATTCCTCGCCATTCGATGTACTGGCACGGGGCATCGACGGCAGGCCAGTGAGGGCAAAACTCACGATCATGCTGTGCAAGGCAACGCAAAGCATCATCGCGACCAGCGTCAACGTGCGAGGCGTGAAAGGTGTCGACCTTGCCTTCATGTTGGCCCAATGCCTGGTTCCCAGGCCCGCCCGCCCTGGTGGTGGAGCGTTGCCCAACGAGACCGAACTGAAGGCCATGCCGTGGGCCAGGCACCTCAGCCTTGATGAGGTGGCCGCTTATGACCTGACCCGTCCCTTCATCAAGCCGCAACGCATCATGACGGACAACGGCAAGGATTATCTCTCAAGTACGTTCATGTCCGCCTGTGAAACCTTTGGCGTGGACATCACCCGCTCCGCCATCCATACACCTACAGACAAACCAAACGTCGAACGGGCGTTCCACACGATCAAAACGAAGTTCGTTCAGTACCTGCCGGGAAACACGGGCGGCAGCGTTGACCGACGCGGCGCGGCAGTCGAAAAGGAAGACCTTCTGGACATCTACACCTTGGCGGAACTTTTTGATCGCTGGGTCAGCGTGGTCTGGCAAAACATGACCCATGAGGCGCTCAGGGATCCGTTGGATCCGAGGGTCATTCATTCACCCAACAGCATGTACATGGCGATGTTTGATATGACAGGTTTCGTGCCGGTGCCCCTCTCGCCGGAGGACTACATTGCCCTGCTTCCCACTCTGGAACGGACTATCCAGGCGGACGGGATCAACGTCGACTACAGACGCTACGACTCGCCCGAACTGGGTCCTTACCGGCTGCAACCGTCGGGACGTTCCGACACCGGAGGAAAATGGGTGATCCATTACAACCCCCACAACCCGGCCGCGGTGTGGGTCCGCCACCCCGAGACGGGGGAGTGGATGGAATGCCGATGGATGAACAAGGACGCCTTCGAGAAGCCCTTCTCAGCCTCCATCCGACGTTCTGCCCGGCAAATTACCGAAGCATTCGGGGTCTTGGGAGACCAGGAAAGCACTGAGGCCACCGTCGAGATGATCGCCCAAACGCAGAACGCAAAGATCGGCAAGGCCCGGCGTGACGCGGCAGAAGCCATGGAACAAGTGTTGGCTGAACGATCGAGCAAACAATTTCCGCGGGCGACGACTCCTTTGGTAGTTGTCCCCGACGTCGACATCCTCGATGACGAATCGTATGAAGAGTACAGCGTATTCAACCCTATGAAGGGCAGCAGGTAAATGCAGTTCACAGACAACACCACAGTTACTTTGAACACCTGGGAGGCCCTGACCCGGTTGGTTTCCGCGGACTATGAGCCTTTCCAGATGCCCGACATCGAAGAGTATCGGGTTCTGGACACCATCGGCATTGGGTCCTTCAACGCACGCCGTAAACGTCTTCTCAGCGGAGAAATCACCATCGAGACACCGCAACTGGACGATCTGATCCGAGCCACCGAAATGGCCATGGCACAGAATCACGCCGCCCCTGCAGGCCGGCGTGGTGTCATGGTCACCGGGCCTTCGTCGGTAGGCAAGACAACCGCCTGCATAGCGTTGATGAGGTACGTCTACGCGGAATTCAATCGCCAATGCCCGGAGTATGTTGCTGACGGGGCAATCCCAGTCGCCTACGTCGAAGTGCCACCGAGTTCAACCCCGAAGGGCGTCATGCAACGGTTCGCCGACTTCTATGCACTCCCTTACGCCGAACGCACCTCACTGAACGCACTGCGGAAAATGGTGGTTTCGGCCGTCAGGCAATGCAGAACACAAGTGATCGTCGTGGACGAACTCCACAACCTTTCCAGAATCAGTCAAGTGAACGGGCAAAGCGTAGACACGCTCAAAGACCTGTCCAACGACTGCCCGGCTACCTTCGTATATGCCGGAATCCATCTGGACCGCGGCGGTTTGCTTGCCGGTGAACGGGGCGATCAAGTTTCCCGACGTTTCAGCAGGGTCTCCATGCAGGTTTATGGTTACGCGACGCCGGAGCAACGTAGGTCATGGAGAAGCGTGGTCATGGGCTTCTCCAAAGCACTCCCACTGTTCAATCACGAACCGAAGTCGCTCCTGGTGGAGGCCGAATGGTTGCACGAGCGAAGCGGCGGCAATATCGGCACGCTTCAGAGCATCCTTGTGCAGTCAGCGTTCAGGGTGATCGATGCTGATGATCCGGAGAACGAACGCTTGAGCCGCGAACTGATGAGTGAAGCCCTGCGGGATCTGCGGGCCGAAGCGGGAGAGGCAACACTTTTGCGCACCCGCGCGGCCGCCAAAGCCAGGGCTAAACTCTCATCAAGGAAACCTCATGCAGCATAGGCAGCTGCCAGGGCCCATGCGGCTTAGCCCCTACCCATTGGAAACCTCACGCAGTTTCAGCAGGCGCCTGGAGGGTGCCTTGGGATTGGGGAACGGCGGCCTGCACTCAGTTGCGGGCTCGACCGCAGCCCGGTCCCAGGCGACCCGGCCCAACCATGACGATATTGACGCAGTGACTCTCATAGCCGCTCAACTATGCGGTATTGAGAACGGGTGGTTCGCTGCTGAAGAACGTTTATACGCCATACCCGGTACGGGCATTCGACTGCTGTGCGCGGACTGTGCCAACCACGAACTGGTCGAAACGCTTCCCCATATGCAGAGAAACTGCTGCCTTGTCCACCATAAATGGACGGGCCCGGAACCGGGGCCGCTGGCCGGCCAGCGGAAAGTACCCATGGCTCCTGGTCGATGGTCATCTGTATCTATAAGTAAAGAAATCCTCACGTCTGAGGGCACATATCGCGATCTGGTGAGCCAAGGCCGGACCAACCTCACTTTGATCATAGCGATCATCGGCATCGTGGACACCTCGCATGGAAGGGCCACCGAGCACATCGTCACTCCGTCGAACTACACTGAGGTCGTTAAGCTCCTGCAATTCCTCACGGACAATACCGCTCTGGAACCGCTACTGGATCCACGACAAACCTTCGCGGAGGCATACCGCCAGCTGACTGAGTCGATCACCACGCTGATCCCTCAGGTACGACCGGCCACGGTAGACGGAGTCTGGCTGCTGCTCCGACCGACGTTCCTAGCCGTACGGGATTCTATGCTGGGGGCCTTCCCCGGAAATGAGTTCGCACCCATCATCTCCCCGAGCTGCGACCCAGCCCTCGCCAGCCAGGTGATCCGCCCCTTGGAACCCTTCGGCCGGTATCTCCGACAGGGTGCACGACAAAACGAACTGGAATCCTGGGTCGAAACTTATGCTGTACCGGGCAATAGGGCTGCGAAATCAGGTGACCTCCCCAAGGGAACGGCAACTCTCATCATCTGCAAAGAAGGGCACGTCATCGAGCGTTCCCGAGGCAAGATTGTTCAGTCCATAAGTTCCGGCGGTGCGCTCTGCTCGATCTGCAGCGGTCAGACGCCTTTGCCTGGGTACAACACTTTGGCCGACACACACCCATACCTTGCACTTCAGTGGGACACCCCCGGCAACGAAGGCCGAGGACCCGAAACCGTGATCCCCGGCAGCAACAAGCGTGCCGCATGGATGTGCCCTGTAGGCCATAGGTTTGTGGCTATCATCGTCAACCGGACACGAAATGGGTCCGGATGCCCTGTCTGCGCCAACTTCCTCCTACAGCCTGGGGTCAACGACTTAGCAACCACGCATCCCGGGTTAGCAGCGGAATGGCATCCCGAGCTGAACAATGGGCTGACGCCGGACCAGTTCATAGGGGGCCAGAAAGGCAGGTTTGCCTGGTTGTGCCCGGAGGGGCACACGTACTACAAGCCAATCAGCAAACGAAAGTCCGGCCAAGGATGCCCGGTCTGCAGTGGACGTACAGTGATGCCTGGGATCAACGACCTGGCCACCACCCATCCGAAGCTGGCAGCCCAGTGGGATAAGGAACTCAACGGAGAACTCACACCAGAGGCAGTATCGGCAGGAAGTGAAAAGAGCGTGTATTGGAGGTGCCCCCGGGGGCACTCGTACGACGCCTTCCCCGTGAACAGGACCGGATACAAGAAAGCAGGGTGCCCGTACTGCTCGAAAAGGAAGCTGCTCGTAGGCTTCAACGACCTCGCAACCCAGTATCCGGCCCTCGCCAAAGATTGGAACAGTGCACGGAACGGGGGCCTTTCGGCGGAGGATGTCCTACCGGGCAGCAGACTTTGGTGGTGGACATGCAGTTACGGCCATGATCAGCACATGATGTTCCGCAACAGGCTTCGCGCCGGGGGGTGTACAGCCTGCCCACCGGATCGGAGGCGATCAGCCGAGACCGAACCGGCCGATCCAGCCTTGACTCCCAGGTAGTGCCGCAGGACTCTTATGAAGAGGACAGGCGAAGACGAATCAGTCCTGGAGAAAGGCTGCGGGTGATGGCTGGCAGGCATACGAGAGGATCCGTCGATACCGGGGAGCTTCACACCTATAGTGAACATGACCTTTGTCTCTGCGGCCGCAAAGCCCCTCAGGCAATATCCCGTGCCGAGCTTGCTGCCGAAGCGAACGGGTGGCGCCGTGTCGAGCGTGCCGCCGCGAAGCTCCGGGTCACCCTGGATGCGAGACTCAACCGAGCGACCCCGACATCAGCGCTCGATTTGGCCAGGGAGTCAGGGGAACCCGTCCTGGGGCAGGGCTGGGAAGAAGTCACGGTGCGGCGCCTTGAAGCGGAAGCGCGCCGCCGCTGCGCCTGCAGCTGCCACAGCTCGTTGACATTGAATTCATGACGACCGGATGGCATGGTGTGCCTGGCCCGCACCCTCCTGGCCCTCATCCTGCATGAGCTGCTGAGGTGACCGGCGCAGGTGACTACTCGCGGTTCCGAGGAATTTAACGATCCGGACATGCGACTTGCCGACAGGTGATTGCGGAAATGAATGTGCGCAGGTTTAGCGTGATTCTTACCGGGCCGAGCACCCCCAACAAGTTTGGCGACAAGGGAAGGGGTGCCCGGCCAAAGAGCAGTAGATAGAGGTCCGCTGCTGGCTTCATGGTACGCAGGCTGTTCGCCGACGGGCAACAACCAAGTGGCCGTGTTTCTGGTCGGTTGGCCTCGGAAACGAGGTGTGCGATGGGCAGACATTCCAAACCCAGACCCGGGTTGGCAAAGTGGACTCCCAAGGACTGGGCTTACCTGCTGACTTCTGTTGGCTACCTTGCCGAGAAAGCGTGGAAGATCTTGAAGGACTGGGGGAATGTCCTAGCCGGACCAAGGCATGGCCGCGGCGCCCGGCGGCCATGCACCGGTGTACAGCACCCGTGTTTCCTGGAATTTAGACCCCGCACTCCTGACGCGCTGCCTTCTCCGTGGCGAAAAATGCGAAAGGTGGCTGCCAGTACCACTCCCGCAGACCAGTAGGTGCCGTGCAAATCGTCCGTTCTCCCAAGTCATCTTCTCCGATCCATGTGATGTCAGTCTGTTTCATATTTACAACCATGGTTTGCTTTCCTTGCGTACCGATGACATAGCCGTAAACCGTCCTGGTTTCTGCTCCACTTTTGACGGCTATCTTCTCGGATGGAACCCAAGGCCTCCACGTGATGAAAATGACCATACTTAGTACGCTCAGCGTGACTCCCCACAAGAAGAGGTTCCTGAGTATCTTTGGGAGTCTCTTCGGTTCCTTGTTCATCTTCCGCAGCACAAGCTGGATCAATGAGATCAGAATGAAAAGTATGAGCCCTGCGAAAGCTACCACAATGAAAAGCGTGGGAACTGCCATGAAGATCAGCGGCACGCAGAGAGCTAACAAGGCTCCTTGAGTGCCGGCGACCTTCCATGACCTCTTAGGGTTGGTTTCCGGGGACAGGTACCGACTGATGCTGGGAAGAAAGTATGCCAGCACCGCTGCAATGGGTAAGGCCGTAAATAGAGTTGACGTCAGAATTGTGAACTGCTGGCCGACGCTCAGAATGGCCAGCGCCATGGAAGAGTCTCCTCGCGAGAACATCAAGATGCGAGTAACACAAAGCACAATGAGCGCGCTCGACAGTAGCAGGCCAGCGTGCTGCTGGAGGGTCGATTTGAACGCTTGCGCTTTGGTTTGCTGATCCAGGAGAGTCACGTTGCCTATTGTCCCTTGCCGACTATCGTGCACCCACATTTGGATGCTCCGTCTGTGATCTCGTCATGCGTGATGGCCGCAAGTGGCACAGCGACCAGAGCTCACCAGGTTCCCGTGGTGGCGAACAGGCTTGTTCGGCTTGTGGCGCCATGGGAAGTGGACAGTGCACGGCTGGACAGTTCCTGTATGGCGGGTGGTCGTTACTCAGGTTGTCGACGGCGAGCTCATCTGAGCATGTCCAGGCCCCCGGGTGCCGGAGCAGGGCACTCCGGTACGGGCGGGTCGCGAATGCTTGGAGGTGGTCCCGTGCTGGGCAGTCCGCCCGGTTACCGCTGAATCTCGCCTTTCTTCGCGGAGGAATCCCGGTTGCCCAGTTGTGCCAGCCGTGCGGCCACTTTATCCTTGGGCCGGGGATGGCTCTGCGTACAAACATCATCAGTAAGAGCCATGGGCTGTCCGCACTGCCAGCATGTCCAGGACGTTGCTTCCTGGATGACGGTCGGAAGTTGGTCGATCAGTTCCTTCGGCCACTCAGGGACCGGGAGAGATTCATTCCTGATTTCAAGATCACTGTCCTGGAAGTTCTGTATCAACGTTGGATAGTCCTTCTTCTCCCAAGCACGAATGGTTTGAACCCGTCTGGCCCCGCTTCGGCATAGCGCGTCTTCATCGACCCACTTCATGCCGGGGCGATGCCATTCGGTAACGATGCCGAGTTCCTTCTTTGCCTGGGGCGTTACCGCCGCCACAAGATGCTCCAGCTCTTTAATGGCTGAATCTGAGACCTCCGTAGCGGCCAGAAACAAGGTGAAGGCCAAACGGCCAAGCCAATTGTTTCGCGACCGCCAAGCTGACAGGGCGTCGTCTTCCCACCCGGCAGAAGGGGACAGTGTGGCTTTTGGTGTTCTTGGCGATGGGACGGTAAGCCTTAGTCCCTCATCGGGCCCTACCGCAAGCACCGCCCTTATCTGGGCTGCGACTTGGCCTGTGGGGAGGGAGGAGTCGTCTACAAGCCTTCGGATTGTTTGGCACGCCAGCGCGTGATGCTTCTCCGCCGCCCAGTAGAGCTGTCCGAACGGCAAATCGTTGATGCGAAGCAAAGTGTAAGCAGCCGATGCAGCATCCAAATGCCAGAGGTCAGCGGCTGAGCACGCTTCAGGCTCCCCTAGGGCATCTCTCATCAATTCGTCGGGCTGCGAGGTTTTGCTGAATGACTCAGGGAAGGCAGCAAGAAAGTCCCCTTCCAGACCGCTGTCGTGGAACGCGACTTCGTCATGAAATCCCTTTGCCCTGAGCAGTTTCCGGACATGGTCGAAACTTTCGGTCGGGCCGATCAAGGAGCCAGCAAGCACTCGGGACGCCAGCCGGCTTTGGGATGGGTCAATGATCTCCGCAGCGTGTTCGGCAACCACCTCTATACCCGAGACATCGATGTCCTGCCAGGCCGTTACGTAGCCGTCAGACCAGGCCTTATCCGGTACGGGAGGCAGCGCTGCTTCGATAAGCTGCCAGGGTTCCTCCGTCTGAGTGTTTTGAGAGTTGCCTATTGCCAGCAGAGCCAAGAGGACGGCCTTTTGCCGGTTCTCCAACTGGAAGTCCGCAAAATCGCGCAGCTGCTGCTTCTGCTTGCTGGACAGGGGCAAGCCAGCGAGCCTGACAGCCAACCGATAGGCAGAATCCTCGGGGCCGCTTAGAAATTTCAGGGCGTCGATTCCGGACGAATCATTGTTAGAATCCGTGCCGCGGGGCATGAATGGAAGCCTTTGCGTTTGCGCATCCAGCACCCGGGCAAAAGTTGCGTCGCTGAGTTTGGCCCCTTCATCAACTGCGTCGAGTACGACATCCAAGAACTCCACCTCGCCGTCGGCCGCGATGGTGGCGATCCATTCCATTGCTTCAGCTTTGAGCCCACACAGTAGGCGCACCGTTACGAAAGACTCCGGATCGGACTTGTTGGCAAGCACCCAGGCCTTCATGACATCGATGTCACGGGCGAGAAGCATGGCAACGCCGATTTCTGCGAAGAGCCTGGAACGTGCACGTAGCAGTCCTTCTTCTGTGGAAGTGACGAAGACTGCCGCAGTAGTGTCCCAAAAGCTCAGGATGGCTCTTGCATAGTCGTAAGTGGCTGGGCCAGGGATGTTCCATGCCTTTTGGAGACGACGTTCTACGGCCTCCAGCGCCGTCGTCCATTCCCCGTCGCCAGCCACAACCCCCGCAATGTCAGCAAAAGTGTCTAAGACGATATGAGCCTGATAATCAAGCGCCAGGCCCGGAGCGATGCTGTCTATTCGCGCCATCTCCCAACGTTTAACGCTGGAGTCCAGTGCGGCCCGGAGCAACCCGGAGCGGGAGCGTGGGACACTTGCGGGTCCGTGGGCGACAAGAACCGAAATCATCAGCATCGCCAGCAACGGCACTGCCCAAAGATCACCATCTTGACGCCGGGATGACCCGACGAAGGCGCGTCGGATTTGCAACCATTCGGCGCGGTCCGTCTTCTTTTTTACCGTCTCAGAGAACCTGACGAGGAGGTCATCATCCAAGGACGACAGATCTTTAGGCGGTAGAAGTTCGACGTGGGGCAGACGGATGCCGCTATCTGCCGCCGCCGGGTAGCGGCTCGAGACAACCAAGTCCGTGTGGCCCTGGAGCCCCCTCAGGAACTTGTTGAGCCAACCCGCCACCAAGGAACGGTGAGTGGAGACCTCGTCCAGGCCGTCAAACAGGTAAATGACGAAGCCCTCCGTCATGGCCGCAAGAAAGGCGCTTTCCAGAACTTGATTCCCACTGGCAAGGAATTGGGCCAAGTCTCGCAGACCCCATTGAACCGTGGAACGGACCTCCATGGCTTTGGCGAGTTCACGAAGGCGGAAGGGCAACGGGAGAGGTGCGGCTTCATTTGCCGCGAAGTTTGCTGCGATCTGGGTCAGCGAAAACGACTTCCCAGTCCCTGGCCCGCCCACCAGAAGGTATCGGCCTTGTCTCCGGGTCACATCTAGCAGGGAGAACTCGTCGCGGGATTTGCTCCTGGGTTCCTCGGACTTAGCCGGTCGATTCAGTCGTACCCTCAGTGCCTGTGAACATTCAGGTCTTGTGAAGGCTTCTAGATGGATTTCAGTGGATGGGAAGTGGACCAAGTCTTTTTGGGCAGCGAGATCGCACCGAAATATGGCTAGTTCGTCGTCCTGTGCCTGTTGGCGGGCGGCGAGAGCGCCCATAGGGTCGGCAAGGACAGGTATGTGTGCGTGACGAAGGACGGCTCGCCAACCGGCAATGTCGCTACCCGCACGCTGGCGGCTCTGATCGTGAAATGAGCTTTCCAGGATTGCAAAGGCGGCGTTTCCACTTCCCGGGGCCACAACTGAAGAGTCCAATAAGGCACTCCCAAGTTGGACTGCCTGTCCCTGGGGGGAGGTGTCGAGAATGACTATGTGTACTTTTCCCAGCAATGATTGCGCAGTGGATTTGCCTAGGTGGTGGTGCTCGGTCAAAAGGCGGATCGCATCTTCGATCGCCGTGTTTTCACCCGACGAGAGCGATGTGTTGGCCCGCTGGTGTTCCAGCGCTTTACCGAGCTTCGTGAGTGACCCGGAGGCCGTGGCCACCAGAAGAATGAACCTGTCTACCGCCGCTGCCGTGCCGTTGAACTCCGCGGCCACCCACTGCGCGACGGACTTTTTGTACTCTTTACCCAGACCACATGAGTTCTTAGCTTGTATGTGGATCGTATTGCCATCGCTGAGTACGACTTCAATGTCGTCGACCTCATTGTCCGTTTCCAGTGAGATTCTTTCAGGCCATGCATCCGGTCCCAGCCAGGGAACGCTCTTGCCGTTCAGCCCGCAGGCGGCGATGAGTGCCGCAGCTATGCTCCGATGGTTGGAGCCGCTTTCTCCCGCGGCTCCTCCGATCGCACCCTGATTCACCAATGCGGACCCCTTACAGCTATACCCGCCGACAGTGGCCAATAATCGCACGCGTGAGGGGCTCATCCAAATATAGGCGAACGAATCAAAGCGGCGTTTTCGTGAGGTGAGCAGTTTCCCTCATTGCGCGAGCAGCCGACGGGGACGCGCCTCGACGGGGGCTCGGTCGGGCGATCTCGGTGCTCATCGTCAGGAGAATTGACCCACAATTAGCCTTCCGACTAAATTTAGCCGTAGGACTAAACGCGTATGAAAGAGAAACCATGCAGGCCATGACTTTCGCCAACCCGTACCGCCCTGGAGCTGGACACATGCCGCCCCATTTGGCCGGCCGAGAGAGCGAGTATCGCGACTTCCAACGCCTATTGGAGCAGGACAGGGTCGTGGACAATCTGATCCTGACAGGGCTTAGGGGCGTCGGTAAAACAGTACTCATGGAGACATTCCGTCCTCGTGCCATTGCTTCGGGGTGGGTGTGGGTCGGCACTGATCTATCGGAATCTGCCAGTGTTACCGAGGCCACCATGGCTACCAGACTCATCACGGATCTGGCAGTGGCAACCTCTTCGGTGTCGGTGGAGCAGGGCGTGGACGTTCCCACGGGGTTCAGTGCGAAGGCACCTTCCCGCGTACGAGTGCCCGTGACCTATCAGATACTGATGAAACTCTACGAGAACACCCCGGGTCTCCCTCTTGACAAGGTTAAGGCCGTTCTTCGGTTTGCCCATGAGTGTCTGGCCTCCATCGGGACGCCCAAGGTGGTCTTTGCCTACGATGAAGCACAAAACCTGGCGGACAACTCTGCCAGAAATGAGTTTCCCCTCTCAGTGCTGTTGGACGCCTTCCAATCGGTGCAGCGGGAAGGGATACCCTTCCTGCTCCTGCTGACTGGGCTGCCGACGCTCTTTCCTAAACTGGTCGAATCCAGAACCTACGCAGAGCGGATGTTTCGTGTTCTGTCGCTTGGCCGGCTCAGCAAAGACGAAAGTAAAGAGGCGATACTGAAGCCTTTGGACGTCGCGGACTGCCCTGTGCTGTTTGACGAGGCGTCCGTGCAAACGTTGATCCGGGAGTCCGGGGGATACCCCTACTTCATCCAGTTCATGTGCAGGGAAGTATTTGACGTCATCATTCAACATGCGGCGCGCGGCGAGATGCAGCCCGTGCCGGTGGACGCCATCCAGCGGAAATTGGACGCCGACTTCTTCGCGGGGCGGTGGGCGAAGGTAACTGACAGGCAGCGTCAACTCCTCTTTGCCGCCACTTCGCTCAACCGCGGTGACGATGAGTTCACGATCCAAGAGTTGGTGGAAGCATCCAAGGCAGTTCTGCATAAAGGCTTCACGCCCAGCCACGTCAACCAGATACTGGGCAGCCTCAGTGATCAGGGGTTGATCTACAAGAACCGTTTCGGCAAGTACTCCTTTGCTGTGCCGTTGCTGAGTGAGTTCATCAAACGAACCACAGAGGGAGCGGTTGACCAAGGCATGTTTTGAAATGCCGTCTTCCGTGCCGCGGGCCGGGGTTGGAGCCGGCAGTATTCTCACAACCTCGTCCCTGTATCCACGTTCGCAGAGGCGGCCGCGAAACGCCGCAGCGGTCTCAGGGATACTGCCGATGGTGACTATGATTACTGCATAGCATTCACCACTCGGCGTGCAGACGCATCATTCGCGACCTAGCGGAGGTAGCCGCGCCGCCGGCGTACTGAGGAGAGCAATGACCGAAAGGTTGGAAGACCTGGCTGCTGATGAGCAGGTCAAGCGCATGAAGTTGATGTCCGATACGATTTCGGACCTGCTCGTGGCCGAAGGCGGGACGATGTCGCTCAAGGCGTCTCGGGAACAAGCTGCAGAAAAGCTTAAGACGACGGTTGATGAAGTCGATTACGGCGTGGTCTATGGGGAAGCCACCCACAGGTTCAGCATGGCGGACAGCGCCGGCTTCCTTACGGCCATCGCTTAAGCTACTTCGCCATGACGATTGGGGACCCATTGGGTGAAGAACTGGAAAAATTGCCCGACGGGTCTCTGGTCGTGGAGAACCAAAAAACAAGTCGCCATAATCGACGTCTTGCCGGTAGCCCGGGCGAGCACGACTTGCGCACGGAGACCGAAAAGGACCGTGGCCGGATAAATTATTCGGGTTTTCTGCGGCGCCTTTCTGGGGTTACACAGGTCGTATCACCGGACCTCGGCACTCCGCGACTTCATTCCCGTGAATCGCATTCGCAGAAAGTTGGCTTGGTCTCACGCGAAATCGCCGAGCAGATAACCCGACAGGCGGCGGTGGATGCAGATCTCGCCAAGGTCATCAAAGGCTTCGGCGGCTTGGACGTGTCCGCAACCGAAGCAGCGGGGTTGGCGCACGATCTCGGGCATCCGCCCTTCGGGCATGTCGGAGAAGTTGTTCTCAACGAGCTCTTAAGACGCAAAGGCGTCGCGGATGGCTTCGAAGGTAACGCCCAGTCGTTTCGTATTGTCACACGCTTGGACTCGCGGCGCATTGACGCCTTGGGAACCGGATTGAATCTTACGGCGGTCACGTTAGCCGCAATCTTGAAGTATCCGTTCATGTGTCCACCCGAACAGATGCTCAAGGGCAGCGATGAACTTAAGGCAGCATCGGTACCACCCAAGTTTGGCGCCTATGTCTCGGACAAGAACGAATTTGAACGGGTCATGAAGCATACGGCCTCCGATGTCCGCGGCGATCGGCAATCGCTGGAAGCATCAATCATGGACTTGGCAGACGATATTACATACGCCATCCACGACCTGGAAGATTTCCACCAGGAAGATGCCATCGACTTTGACGAGGTGCGCGCTGATCTCAGACGAGCCCACAAGAAACTGGGCGAGACTCAGCTGAAAGACATAGACCGCGCGGACCGGAACCCGTTTGTGCAGGCTGCCCTCAAGCTGAATGAGGACTACCCCGAGTACTTCAATAAAGACCGCTACGTCGCCAAACTCACGAGGACTGAGGACATGCTTGAGACTGGCGGCCTTGCCAGTCGGCACAGTGGCAGCCGGCTGCAGGCCAGCCGGATACAGTCGAAGATGGGCGTGACCATCGAGGAGTTCTTCGGGGCCGTCCGGGTCAGTGCCGATCCACAGTGGAAGGGCGGGCCCAGCGTCTACCTGGAGCCGCATGCATGGCATATGATGCAGTGCTTGAAAACGATCACCCGGCGGTATGTCGTCGACACCCCAAAGATCGGCCTCATCCAGCGTGCGCAGCGGAAGGTGCTCACAGAGTTGTTTGAGGGCCTCTGTGAATGGGTGGGGTCAGAGCCCATGTTTGCTGAGTTGCCGCAGCCACTGGCAGACTATTTGAAAGATGCCTCTCCCGGCGCGTCTGGTAAGGTGCCGGGTACTCTTTCGCCGGACCACTTCCGGGCCATCGCCGACTATATCTGCAGTCTGTCAGATCAGGAATGCTATGCACGGTCGAGTTGGATAAGGGGCGTTGAAGTCCCCGGATTGGCTCTTGCGCGCTGATCCGACATGGCATGGCTGTGAAATCCGTAACCTGCCTACTCTAAGCATCTGCTACGCGTAGAAGGCGACGTGGGGCTGGACCCGACGTTGCACGGATTTTCGCGTTCGAGGTTGAGGCTGTTGCGAAGATTCTGTTCCCGCTCTGCCCGCTTTGTTCAGGTTCGCGGACAAAAGCTCCGGAGTTTTCCTTGGTGTCAGTGACTTTGGACAAGATGACGGACTCGTGAAGCGAGGATGAGGACTTTGACTGACGTTTTCAGCACTTCGGAGCTGCAGGCGCTGCGTGGCGAAAAGCTGATGGACGACTTCATGCGGGCCGGCACAGAGCCATGGACCGTGGTCTACGCCGGTGAGGGAGTGGCCACCAGGCCGGTCTCGACAGTCGCCTACTCTGTACTTGCTCCTCCGGCGTTAAGAGCCGAATTCCTGGACGAAGAGGGCTGGGATGTCCTTATTGGCTGGGGTCGACCCGGAATCATCACATCCTTCGGCGAGACGCGTCAAACGTCATACTTAAAATTCGGCAACGACGACGGCTGGGAACCGCTTGTCATCGTCACCGACAGAGCAGGCACCCGTGAGGCCGAGGTAATCCTGAACCAGGAGTTCCGGCTGGTCTTCGACTTGTTCGAAGACAAGGCTTCAGGAAACTTCGTCAGTGTTGAAAAGGATGGCACTGAGACAGTCGTTGTCGAGGTGTCGGGACGAAATGTCCGTATCAGGACTTCCTTCCTCGCTCGCTTCCGAGCCCTCAAACAGCTCGACTTGTGGCTCTACACCGAAACGATCACTCATTTCCCTGCCCTGAGCCAGGATGGTAACTTCGAGCAATTCAACACAAAATGGAAGAACGCCGATTCTGCCGGGCTCAACCATGTAAGCCTCCGCCTCGATTACCCGGCCGCACTCTTCCGGGCCAAAAAGTACCTTGGTCCGGCACCGATCGAACACTGTAACTTGTGGCAGTACGAGGCTCGGGACGAGACATACGAGGACTTCATCATCGGGGAAGATGAAGTCGGTCGGACCATCAAGTTCACCTGTGAAATAGATAAACTGGGCGACTATTTTGGGAAGAACCCTGACGCACCCAACTACCTCACGCCTGTCTTCTTCCGTAGCGAAGTTTTGCAGAAGTACTACAACAACCCCGAGCTGTACACGGTTACGGAAGGTTCCGTATCCTGCAAAGGCCGCTGGCACCTGAGGCTGGACAACGACCACGGCGATCACGTGGCCGTCTTCCTAGGGGATTTGGGCGGGGACCTTCCGGAGTCCGAGCGTCAGTACTGGCGAGCATTCAACGTGGCGCCTTCAGGGGAAATGAGCGGCACATATGTCCGTCGTTCGTTTTTGGGACAGTGGGCCGACGCGGAGCAGCCTGACCATCAATTGAAACGGGCTTACAAGGACCTTCAGTCCCGGTGGCTCCAGGTCCATGGATGGCAGCTCCATCGGAATCCTCACAAGATCGACGAAGGGATCTTGGATAGGTTGCATGTTCCCCTCAATGAAACCCAGACCGAGTTCGAAGACCAGCTGATGATCCTGGCGAAACTTCTTGTTGATTTCCTGAACGACAAAGGGATTGGCAAGGTTGTTGGTAAGGGACCCGAGAACGAAAGAAGCCTGGGAAAGCTTCAACGCTTCTTCGAGAAGGTCGGCTACGACCAAGGCGATGAGGACCTTTCGTTGCTCAGAGAAATACAGGAGCTCCGTTCACGGGTGGCCGCCCATACGAAGGGCTCGGACTACGACAAGTTCATCGCAAGCAAACTCGCAGGGATGTCGAAGAAGGAACTGGTCAGGGACCTCCACCGGAGATCTACACTGATGTTGCGACGGTGGTTTGAGCTTGCCACTGTGGACGGTGGCAAAGAAGTCGCCGAGATATAGCTGCAGCGGCGGTCCTATGTGAATTCCAGGCCTGCCGGTATGGCTCGCGAAGTAAGCAGGGCTTTACACAGCGACTTCTCGGACGCTGCGACACCGGGGGCATGAGGCACCCTTAAAGTTTGCAAACAAGGGGTGTGCAGTAGCCCCGCAGCGTCACATTCATCCCACCAAGCCTCGGTCTGCCCGGTTCGTAGTCAGGCTCCCACGGCGCTGCAGAGTTCACCGCGGTGAGCGACATCGGCTGGGGTGACGCTATATAGGTGAAGGTTTTGGTGGCCTTTCGCCGGGCAGGAGCGTGCCCAGGTTCCGGGATCCTGGGCGTAACTCACGTTTTCGTATTCCGCGTTCGCGAATGATCGTGGAACAAACGTGACCCGTTTTAGGGACTCAATAGAATCGTTCATCACCCACGAAGCGGTGCTGCGGACCCGGTCATATCTATGGTGCGGTCAGCCCGGGGTTGCTTTGATCGAGCAAACCCGGGCTGACGGACTTATTGCCAGGCCTGAACTGCCCGCTCAGACCAGTAGCGGTTTGGGTCCACGGCCAACGGGGCGAGTTCCCGATCGTCCGTTGGAGTTCGGGCGGCCAAGTTCGCCGACAGTTGGGCGGGGGTAACCGCGCCGCTAAGGACGACGTCGGCCCACGGCTGCGCCAAAGCGGCACCGAGCGCGAACGCGTCCGTCGTTTGCCCGTCCCAGCAAGCCAGATCATTCACAGACTCGACGGGACCACCATCGGTGAGCCGTCCATTGGCCAGTGCTTCTTTGACCACCACGAACCACCCCGCCTCGTGGGCTCTCGCCAGTGCCGGTGCCGCTGATTGCTCCAACACGTTCCACGTGGCCTGGACGACCTGAAAGGGTGAGCCTGGCAGTGAGCGGGCCCGATCGATCACTTCGCCTTGAGCTGGACCGCTGGTGGAAATTCCAACCCGTACCCCGGCATGGCTCAATTGTCTGAGCTGTTCGAGCAGACGAGTGTCCGAAAGTGCAGGGCTGTCCGGGGTTACCGAATGGATCAAGTACAAATCCGGTGGGGTGCCCAGCGCCTGAACAGTTTGGGGCCACTGGCGTTCGAACATGGCAGGGGAGTGCTCTTTGCGTTCATGCACGTCCGCGTCCATCGTCCAGTTGCCGACGTACTCGTACCCCCACTTGGAACCGATGACAAGATCCGGACGCCGCCCTGGGTATCCGGCCAGCCAGGATCCGAGAAACTCTTCGGCGTACCCGTAGGAGCGGGCAGCGTCGAAGTACCTTACCCCGGCATCCCATGCGGCATCGAGCAGCTGATGGGCCCGGTTGCGCAGGTGCGCTGGCGTACGTTCGGCTGAATCGCCCAGGTCATTGTCACGTCCTGCGGTGATGTAGGCGGGACGACCGATGGCCGCCAAACCCAACCCGATATGCCCGTGTTTTCTCCCTGTCATGTAGAGGGCCTGCCGGTTGTGTGGTCGGACTGCACTCTGCGCATGGTCCGGGTTCCGCTGCTGAGGATCAGGCTTTCCGTGCGGACCCGGTCGCCTCTTCGTTGCACACCCCGCAGCAGGTCACCATCGGTCAGGCCCGTAGCGATGAACAACGCGTTCGGTCCTTGCACGAGATCCTCTGCCTCCCAGATGCGTGATAGCCCGGCGGCTTCCCCGTCCAGCGGATCTGGTCGGTGAAGCCGGACCTGCATGTAACCTCCGAGGGCTTTCACAGCGCAGGCCGTCAGCACTCCTTCGGGGCTGCCACCGACCCCGAGGGCCATGTCGACTGCGGAGCCCTCGCGGGCGGCGTTGATGCCGGCTGCGACGTCGCCGTCGGGGATGAGCAGTGTGATGGCACCGGATGACCTGATCTCATCGATCAGGGCCTTGTGCCGGGGTCGATCCAGGACGGCGACCTGGATCTGGTTGACCGGTTTCCCTTTCGCGTTAGCCAGGGCTTGTACATTGGCCGCGACGGTGTTGTCCATGTGGACCACTCCGCGCCCGGCCGCGTCGGTGACGATCTTGTCCATATAGAACGTCGCGGAGGCGTCCAGCATAGTGTCCCTCCCGGAAACAGCGATCACGCACAGGGCATTGGGCCTGCCGGCCGCTGTCAGGGTGGTCCCGTCGATGGGGTCCACGGCGATGTCCAACGCCGGCCCCCGGCCGGTGCCGACGAGTTCACCGTTAAAGAGCATGGGGGCGGCGTCTTTCTCTCCTTCCCCGATCACGACCCTTCCCGCGATGTCGACGGTGGACAGATACTCCCGCATGGCATCCACAGCGGCTGCATCCGCGGAGTTCTTGTCCCCGCCGCCGATCCATCGTTGGGCGCTGATCGCTGCAGCTTCGGTGGCGTGTACAAGCTCGAGCGCAACGTAGCGGTCCAGCAGATCGTTGCCCGCGCCTCCGGGCACCACCGGTTCTGGCTTGAGGCGCGTCGTTGAGGCACTCACTACGCGGATGCACCCAGGGGCTGCCACACCCGGGAGTTTCCGGCGGCGTCGGCACCCGCTTCGAAGAACAGAGCGATGGTCACCGCACCCGGGTCCAGGACGCCGCGGGCGAGCTCTCCCACGTAGGTTGCCCTGCCACGGGCGGCGATGAGGTCAGTGGTCGATTCGGCGCCTGCGCGGGCCGCCAGCGCCGCCTCGAGAAGGGCTTCCGCCAACGTGCTGCCACGTTCTGCTGCTGCGGTGAGCGCCACGGACGCCGGTTCCAGTGCGTCGATCATGGTGTTGTCGCCGACTTTGGCTCCACCGAGCTTCTGGATGGTGGCCAGGCCTGAGGCGATGCCTTGGGCGATTTCATGGACAGCTGCGGCATCATTCTTCGTGCTTTTGGCGATGTCACGGAACCACATACCGAACAACGGGCCGCTGGTGCCGCCGGTGGCCATGAAGCCGCGGCTGGCGGCCTGGAAGACACTGATGCAAGTGGCTTCGGCAGCGGCGGGCAGGCCCGCATGGGTGCGTTCCAAGGCGGAGGCGATGTTCGTGCCGAAATCGCCATCACCGGCGAGCCGGTCCAACTCAGTCAGGTAGGCCTGGGTTGAGCCGAACCGTTCGCTGAATGAGGTGATCCACGTCAGTGCAGCGGCGCCGTCGATGAGGTTGTTCATGGTATTTCCTTTAGTTGTTGTTTCGTTTACCAGGTAAGGGCAGGGGTGCGGACGGTGTCGTCCCAGAGGCTGAGCAGTTCCTCGTCGGCCACCGTTAGAGTGACCGACAGGCCATGCATGTTCAGGGACGACACGTAGGTTCCTGCCAGCGAGCGGGCAACAGTGATGCCGCGGCTGTTCAGGAGGTTGTGGACGTGGCGGGCGGCGATGGACAGTTCCAACGGGTAGGCACCCCCGAGGCCATTGACAATCGCGATGACCGACTGTCCGCGTTTGAGGTCAAGGCTGGCCGCAAGGGGGGAGACGAGTTGTTCGACCAGGTCGTCGGCCGGTGCGTACGGGATTCGCCCGGTGCCGCGTTCGCCGTGGATTCCAACACCGAATTCAACTTCGTGGGGTTCGAGTTCGAAGGCTGCTGCAGATTCTCCCGGGTGGGCGCCGGCGTCCAAGGCGATGGCGAGGCTGCGGGAGCGGGCTACCACACCGCGGCCAAGGGCCGCGATGGTGCCGGCGTCGGCGCCGCGTTCGGCCAGGGCGCCGCAGACCTTTTCGACGGTGACCACTGCCGCGGTTCCCCGGCGTCCGGGGCCGTCGCTGCCGTTATCGGAGGCGAGGTCGTCGTCGACCAGGACCTGTTCCACGGCAAAGCCGTCCTCGTCTGCCAAGGCGGCGGCGATCTGGAAGTTCAGGACGTCTCCGGTGTAGTTCTTCACGATCTGTACTACCCCGGCGCCGGTGTTGGCCAGCTGGGTGCCGGCGTGGACCTGATCGGCGGTGGGGCTGGCGAAGACAGCACCGCAGACGGCTACATCGAGCATGCCACTGCCAACGAATCCGGCGTGGAGAGGTTCGTGCCCGGAGCCGCCGCCGGAGACCAGCCCGACTTTTCCGGGTGTCAGGTTTTTGCGGGAGATGAGGTTGTTTTCGTTGTTGAACGTCACCAGTTCGGGATAGGTGAGGGCAAATCCGTCGAGGGCTTCGTCGATGACGTGGTGGGGGTTGTTGACGATGTGGCGGCGCACGGTTGTGGGCATGGGTTTACTCCGGTTCTTATGGTGGGTTGATGTAAGTCGGACGAGAGGTGTTAGAGCTCGCCGAATCCTTGGAGGACGAGTTGTTTGACCGCGTTGACCGCCTGTGGTGCGTCGGGGCCGTTGGCATCGATGCGGATCTGGTCGTTCTTGCTCGCGGCGAGGGACAGGATCCCGATGACACTGGAAGCGTCCACTGGTCCGCGCCCGGCCGTGGTGTTGGTCAGTTCGATCTCGGCACTGAACTCGCCGGCGGTCTTGACCAGCAGTGCTGCAGGCCGCGCGTGCAGACCCATGGGATTGACGAGGCGTTCCTCGGCACTGGCTTCGTGATCGTTTAGAGCAGACGCCGGTGGCATGTCTGTTGGCCCGGTGCCGGGTTGTGACTTTTTCGCATCGAGGGCGTTGCTGGCGTCCACAGCGATGACCTTCAGGGTGGCGCCCGCGGCGGCGCCAACGACAGCCGCTGTTGTCGCCTCCACGAATGGTCCGTCACTGATGATGACGGGGTGGGTGCTTTCGCGCAGGTCCAGGGCCAGGGATGAGCTGAGAACAGCAGACCCCAGGTCGGTGATGACCAGAACACCGTCTGTGTCGGTCAGCTCATCGATCGCCGATGCGATGGCAGTCGCGTCGGTGCCGAAGCCTCCTGCCGCTCCCGCGGCGATCCGGATCGCTGGTCGGGTCTCATGGACCATTTGCAGGGCGAGGTCCCTGGCAGCATGAGCCAGTGCTTCACTGTGTGAGACGAGGACGATACCGATCATCGGGTAGGTCCTTCCTCGACGCTGGCGGCCAAGGCTGCGACCAGGATCGCTGCGGATGCGGCTCCGGGATCGATGTGCCCGGCGCTGCGCTCACCCAGGTACGAAGCCCTACCTTTCCGGGCGACAAGGGGCTTGGTGGAGTCCCTGCCTTTGGACGCCGCGGCTGAGGCGGTGGCGATGGAGCCGCGCAGGTCAGTACCGCTCGCCAGTGATTTCGACAAAACCGTCGTGGCGGGTTCAAGGGCATCGATCATGGTTTTGTCGCCGATCCCGGCGTGGCCCCGGGCGATGACCCCGTCCACGCCGGCGCGGACAGCTTCTTCGAACTCTGTGGCTTTCAACTGCCGTGTTGCAGGGCTGTTGCGGCCCATTTCGAGGAAGAAGGTGCCGTAGAGGGAGCCGCTGGCCCCGCCGACGGTGGAAACGAGTGTCATGCCGACGGTTTTGAGCAGTTCCTGCACGGTGGCGGGGGTGACGGCGTCGAGTTTGTCGATGACAGCGGCGGTGCCGCGGACCATGTTGGTGCCGTGGTCAGCGTCCCCGATGGCTGAATCCAGTTCGGTGAGCCAGTCCGCTTGGGAAGTGATGTCCGCGGCGAAGCGCTGCAGCCAGGCATGAAGGGCTTCGACGGTGAGTGCTTCGGTCATGTCAGGCCTTCCAGCGCAAGGCAGGGGTGTCGACGGGTGCGTCCCAGAGGTGAAGGATTTCCTCATCGGCTTCAACGAGAGTCAAGGAGCAGCCGGCCATGTCCAGGCTGGTGACGTAGTCTCCGACCAGTGATCGTGCGAGCGTGATGTTGCGTTCCTTGAGCCGGTCGGCCACTTCGGCGAACATGCCGTACAGCTCGATCAGCGGGGTTCCGCCGAGGCCGGTCAGCAACGCGATGACGGGTTTACCGGTGAAGGCGTAGTCGGTGGTGATCGATTCGACCAGTTCTTCGGCTAGTTCGGCAGCGGACATGACGGGCACGCGTTTACGTCCAGGTTCGCCGTGGATGCCCACACCAAGTTCCATTTCCCCTTCGGGAAGATCGAAGCTGGGCCTGCCGACGGCCGGCACCGTGCAGCTTGTCAGTGCTGCCCCCATGGAGCGCCCTGCGTGGGCGACCCGTTCGGCTAGGACCTGTACTTTTTCCAGCGGCCAGCCTTGAGCTGCTGCAGCGCCGGCGACCTTTTCCAGGATCAACGTGGTGCCGACGCCGCGGCGCCCGGCGGTCCAGGTTGAGTCTTCGACTGCGACGTCGTCGGCAACGATGACCGTGGCAATTTCGATGCCCTGTTCACGGGCGAGTTCGGCCGCCATCTCGAAGTTGAGCAGGTCCCCTGTGTAGTTCTTGACAACAAAGAGGACGCCGGAGCCAGAGTCCACTCCGCTTGCAGCTGCAAGGATCTGGTCGGGAGTTGGAGAGGTGAAGATTTCACCGGCACAGGCCGCATCCAACATTCCGGCGCCGACGAAACCGCTGTGGAGGGGTTCGTGTCCGGAACCGCCGCCGGAAACCAGTGCGACGCGTCCTTCCCGGGGTGCGGTGCTGAAAACGATCCTGTTCGCGAAATCAACGGCGAGATCGGTATGTGCTGCGGCGACGCCACGCAGTGCGTCAGCCAGCAACGTTTGCGGTGAGTTGATCAATTTCTTCATGCGCGGGACTCCTCTTCGGTCAGCGCTTCGGTGAGGGTGGTGCGGTCGGCCTGGGTGCGGGAGATAACCCCGAACAGCAGGCCTGCGGCGATACCGGCGGCCAGTTCAGCAATGACGTAGACCGGCCACTGCTCCCAGGCAACGGTGCCGCCCATCAGCTGTTGGATGAGCATCGGTCCGGTGGTTCTGGCCGGGTTGATGGAAGCGCCGGTGGCCGGTGCGACGGGAATGATCGCGGCGAAGACGATGAAGCCGATGACAATACCGGCGAATCCTGGTGCGGCCTTGCGGTGGATGACGCCGAAAACGGTGAAGACCAGAAGGAACGTACCGATGAATTCGGCCGAAAATGCCTGCCATACGGGGATGTCGCCGTAGGCCGCAACGCCCAGACCAAGCTCGCTGGCTTTCTGACCAAGGACTGCGATGATCGCGAGGGAACCTGCGACGGCGCCAAGCACCTGTGCGGCCAGATAGCCGGGGACGTCCCGCCATGGGAACTTCCCGGTGGCGGCGAGGGCGACAGTCACCGCGGGGTTGATGTGGTTTCCGGAAATGTAACCGAACACGTACACGGTGCCGATGACAACGGCTCCGAAGGAGAGCGAGATGAATCCGAGTTCCGAACCGGTGAACGGTTCGGTCCCTCGCGCCATAGCGAGGGCAGGTACGGATCCGACGCCCACGAACACGAGGAACGCTGTGCCCAGGAATTCAGCGGCCAGCTTTTGCCAGGTGCGGTTTTCGTCCATTACGAAGTTCTCCTTTGAACAAGTGGGGTGAAGTGAGGCGAAGCAAGCATTCGACATTATCGAATGCCATTTGCTATTATCGAATCATGCCGGTTGGGCTTCGAGCCTGTCAAGGGGCTAAATTTGCTTGTTGAACGTGTAGGCAACGGATGATATGAAAGTGGGTGCTGAGACCTGTGATCCAGTCGATTGACCGCGCAGCCAAGATCCTCGGACTCCTCCAGGGCGCCCGCCGTCTGGGCATCTCGGAGCTGGCTTCGGCACTGAGCCTTCCGCCATCGACGGTCCATGGCCTCGTGAAGTCACTTCAGGAACACGGCTTGGTCGCCCAGGAAATATCAGGCAACCGCTACGTGCTCGGGCCTGCACTACTCAAACTTTCCAGCGTTTACCTCGACACGCTTGATGTCCGGGCGCGTTCAATGCGTTGGATGCACGAGCTGTCGTGGCGGACCGGTTGCGCGACAAGGTTGGGGGTGACTGTTTTGGACGAGGTCCTCATCATTCATCATGACCGGCGCCCCGATGGCACCGAACAGATGCCAGAAACGGGGCTCAATCTGCCCGCCCATGCCTCGGCTTTGGGCAAAGTGTTGCTTGCCTACAGCTCTGAACTTGAAAAGGAAGTCCTCAATAAGCCACTGGTAGAGCTGACCGGTGATACGTTGACTGATCCGGCACAGCTTCACGAGCAGCTCTCGGAAGTACGAAAAACCGGAACCGCCTTCGAATATGAAGAAGCTGTCATCGGTGAAGCGTCCGTGGCGGTTCCCGTCTACGGTGAAAGCGGGGCAGTGGTCGCAGCGCTCTCCGTCGTACTCCCGACAAGTGAGTGGCCAGCAGATGAAGCGACCGTCCGTCAACTGCGGGACGCTGCCCGGACCATCTCCCGCGAACTCGGCGCACCAGGCCGGTCATCCCAAGGCAATCGGTAGGCTGCCTCAACTGACGAACGAAGTATGTCTTTCGTCCGGCTCTGCACGAATTACCGGCAGGTAGGTAATCACGCAGGTAGGTAATCACGCAGGTAGGTAATCACGGGGAGATGCCCGGGCCCCCTCTAGGATGGAGCGGTGTCGGATGAGAAGAAGAAACACAGGTTCCTGACCATTGAACAGGTCGCCGAAGAACTGAACGTCTCCGTATCCCAGGTGCGGGCACTGCTGAAGACAGGTGAGTTGCGCGGGCTCCAGGTCGGCGGGAGGAACGTGTGGCGCATCGGAGCCAACGACGTCGAAGAGTACATCGCCGAAGCGTACAAGCGCACCGCTGAGCACATCGCGGTGGGTGACCTCCCGGACTGAGAGAGTGCGCTAATTCCGTCCACTGTCCCCGACGCCCGCATAATCAACACATGCCTTCCTGCGCTTTCTGCGGCTCCACGCAGCAAATGACCCGCGAACACGTCTTCGGCCAATGGGTCAGTAAAATCGGCCTTGACCTAAGCCCCGTACAGCACAAAGCAGGCCCACTGAACGGACTCCCGCGCGACATGGGCCGTCAACCCCCATACCGCCAGACCGTAAAGAATTTCTGTGCATCGTGCAACAACGGCTGGATGAGCGACCTGGAGGGCACCGCCCAAAGGGTTCTGACACCCTTGATCCTTGGTGAACCAGGAACCATCGACTTCGAAGACCAACCCGCGATTGCCATGTGGATCCACAAGACAGCCCTCACTGCGATGCTTATCTCCAGTGACCAACAACGTGACGAAGGGTACGGCCTGCCGTCGTCCGAGTACTCCGAGTTGTATGCGCGCCGGGATCAGATGCGGCCTTTGGATGCGAGCCGTTTCTGGGTTGGGCGTTATGTAGGAACGGATGGATTTTGGGCCGTGCGGGTTACTCCGGTCACGATGCGCATGTCTGCGTTTCCGGAACCCGACTTTCCCCATGGATATGTCATGACCATCGTGCTCGGTCACCTCATCCTGCAGGCCCTGAGAGTAACCGCACCGGATAGGGATTTTCCCGTCAAGAGCGATCTCGGGATGCCACAGGTGTGGCCCTCCCGCGGAAACCTTACCTGGCCCGCAGGACAGCCTTGTGACAGAACGGGATTTCTCCAGTTCGCCGATGGAAAAATGTTGAGCCCAGCCTTGAAGCATCTTGAACTTCATCCTTGGACCCCGGCAACCAACGTGGCCCGGAGCATCATTGTTGGGGACCGGGTTCAAGTCCCGGCGGTATGCGGAAAGCATGTCCTCCACTACCCGGTAACCCTGCTCCGCGAGGCGAATCGAGGAAGGTTCTACGCCTTTGTGGCGCGATGCGCGTGCGACCTGACCTACCTGATGCAAACGGAGCTGGACGGCACTCACTGCAAAGCGGTAGGGAAAGCTGAAGGGGTCAATGAAATCTACGACGACATATCGGGGGACGAGCGTGTGATGAGCAACAAATCCAGAGTTTTCGTGTGCAAGCGTCTTGTTGCCGACCCCGCGATGAACGGTGTTGTTTGATGTCGTTAACCAACGACGTTTCATGGGCGGACCTGGTCTCGTTGGCCGTAGGTGTGGCTTCCCTCGTGGTTACAGTTGCGATCTTCCACTTGGGTCGGCGTCTGTCTTTCCGGCAACAGCGTGAACGCATAACGGAGCTGGAGGGAAAAGCTTGGGGCGTGCTTGGGCCCATCAGGGTGGAAGGGCTCAACAGCAAAATCATCGTCATGAACGTTGACCGTTACAAGCGCGGATACGACGGAAGCAATGAGTTGACGTGGCGGGGGTGGATGTACACAGGACCGGAGATGATTGACGTTGACCACGCGGGAGTGGTGGTCATCGCCGGAGTCGTTGAAAGCTTCTACGACGACTCTGGAAGGCGGACGTTGAAAAAGTCTCCAACCGCCGCTCCGCCGGTGCTTCGCTGCGGGCACATTCCGTGGCGGTGGATTGAAGACATTTCACCCAACGGTGACGAGTTCGACGGCTCAGCGATCTTTTTCGTGCGTCACGGGTCCCCTGGCCGGGAGCCTTACGACTCTTATACGTACCGTGAGGCAATACCGGTCCCTTTCGGTCCCCACAGTCGCGACTACTATAAACCCATCCCCGACCTGGGGCTGTTGCGGCCGCGCCCCATGAGAGATTGGTGGCGTTTTGCCAGATCACTGAAGCGCCTGCGCACCTCGAGAAGTCGTCGGAGAGGTCTTCGCTAAAAGCCCAGATTGCTTGACGGAATTGCTCTGAACGCACAGCGTCCGGGACCGCTGGCCGTCTGTGGCAGAGCCGGCATTTTCTCGCGGGCTTAGGGGACACAGTCGCTGTTAGCGGTGTTCGGCTAGCGTCGGAACATGGCGGTGAAGGCCGCTGTCGCACAACAGAACGTCCGGGCCGTTGCTGTAGCATTCCTTGGTCTCCACCACACAACCTGGCGGTTCGACGTACTCGCCGTTGGGCTTGCGCTGAGAACATCGCAGACGCATCTGTGCCCGCCGTGGAATTCCTTTACCTACCGGCAATGTCCGCAGTTGGTCCTCTGTAGCGATGATGAATCGGTCCCGCCCCTGAAGCATGATGGCCCGGACTTTGTCCGTCAACGACGTGGTGGCCCGTTTGAACGTGACCTTTTCGCCGGTGAGCTCATTGCTCCAGGCGACAGCCCGGGATGGGCTGATTGGCCACCAGATGGTCCTGGCTTCGTCCAAACCAGGACGCACGCCGCCCACGAACGGATTCTGGACCGGAGCGTCGGAAGTTATGAAACGTCCTTTCGGATCAACCCAAATTTCCAGCTGACGGGTCGTCATGACGTCAGCCGCCTTCCACATGGTGCGGAACAAGATTTCGGTGTGGATGTTGTTCAGACGCAGTGGGTCATGATCAGTTATCGGGCTGGTGAACCCGTCTGCCTGCTGCTCGCCCCACCACAGATCCTGCTGTTGCATAAGCCGGCGGCTCTGAGAGGTCCGCATCCGTTGAAGAGCTGCCGTGACTCCGGCGGCCATGAAGTCTTCGAAGCTGAGGTCGCTTCCCTGATCGAGTGTGAGCAGAATGTATTGGATCCGACGGACCTCTTCATCCACGGCTCCGAACATCAATTCCACGCGGTTGTGGGCTTCGCCGTCCATCCCGACAACCCGGTAGAAATTCTCGGTGACGCAGACGTCGTTGACACCCAGTTGCTTAACGCTCCCGGTCTCGGTGTTTAACGTCCATACCCGCTTCCCATCAGCGGACCAGCGCTTCAAATGCGTCTTCGGCACATAATGGTGGCGGCGGGCCTTCGTGTCTGATGCTTCGGCGGAGTCATGGAGACGTTTGTAATATTGCTTCGCTTGCTGGTTCAGGAAGTCGCCGCCGCCCGTCAGCGGGATTGCGCCCCAAGGATTTGGGATGACCTTCTGGAGCTGCCATTCACCCGGGGAAGTCAAGAGAGTCATTGATCCACAATATGTCTTTCACCGCTCCTTATGATTCAGATCCTTTCTCCAGCTTGGCAAGTCGTTCTCCGATGCGGCTTCCGTCACGGCGCGCCTTCGGGCAGCGGTCCATCCACCTTTTGAGGACGGCGATTTCTTCGCTTTTCTGCCCGAGCTTTCGGTGGACGATTGCGGCCTGCTCCGTGTACCAAGGTGCCGGTTCCCGCCGTCCTGCGTCGCCCTCAGCGGCCTGGATGGCTTTGTAACAAAGGACGAGTGCCTCTTCGTTGCGGCCCTCACGCTTCAGTTGCTTGATCGGCTCAACCAATTCCAGGTAGTGGACTCCATCGACCATGCCCCGTTTGAACTGGGCTGCGCGTTCACCGCCCTCCGCCAACGCCTCCTGCACCATCGCAGCAGCATCGGTGTGGGCTTTGTTGGTTCGGTCGTGGGCCGTGAGTGCTGGCGGGTCCTCGGGTGCGTAAGCCCATTCCGGCTCGCCTTCGCCAAGCCAAACGTAGGCCTTCGCAAGCAGCTTCTGCTCGCGCTGAACATGAAGTTGGTACCGTGCAGGGTGGCTGACGCCTTCAGGCAGCGCGATCTTCTGCGCAATAAAGGAGGGCAGGTATCCGACTCTCTCGCCGCCCACCAGAACGGCCACTGCCTGCGGGTCTGCGGGGTTTTCCGGTTCGCGCTGCAGCTGGGCCGCGCCCTCGTAGTAGCCACCGGTGCCGAAGGCTTCACGGTCAGCCAGTGCCGCTACTGCCTCACGGGCGAAAGTGGTTGTGCCGGCAACTTCAACGCAGGGGTTGAAGGACAGAACCATACGAAAAGCCGGCTGTTCGGTTGTTCGTGGTTTCTTGATCTCCGCTATTGGCGGCGTGACCGTCGCTCCTCCGACTAGCTGCCGAACCCATTTGCCAATCCCCACTGGTTCCCCCTGAAGAAGTCACGATCAGCGGCAACGCCGCGTTGATGACTCTATCAACCGGGGGACAAGGGCTGGTGTCAAACAACTGGCCGGGCTATCACAGGCCAGTGGCGGCCTCTTCCTCCTGTCCGCGCGACAGGATAGATTCTGCGAAAAGGGGAGGGACCATGGTCAACGACGACTTTTCCGGCTCGCAGGAATCCGACGGGCGACCACCCACGGGCGGCCGCGCGTTCATGGATGCAAGCCGCGCCGGCCAGCTCAGTTCGGCCGCCCAGCTCCTTCTTCTGGGGACCTATCTGCTCGGCTCAACTGACCAGATAATTGCCGCGCAACCTGACGCTGATGATCTGTCCGTGCCGTACGTCGAAAGCTTCGATGGTTCACTCGAAAGCTGGAAAAATCCGGATTCGCTCGAGTCCCTCACGAGGATGGCCATGCAGGATCACGGAGTCGCGCGTGAATCTTTGGAATGGCGTCCGGGAATTCCGTGTCGACCTGAGGAGCAATTGGCTTTGTGGCGGGATGTTGAACTGACCCGTCGCGCACTCTCCGCTGTGGCCCTCATTAGCTTGTCCGTATGGAGCGAAAGCGAGATCCAACAGGTCGCCGCATCGGCTGCCGTCCACAGCCTCACGACCGGTACGTACGCCGTTGCGGTCCATGTGTTGGAACGAGCGCTGGCGTCCCGGGACCCCCTCGCGGCCGAGATAGCAGAGGCAGCCCTTGGGGAGAACGCGCGCCGATCGACGGTTAGGGACACTGAGGTGGAGGGCAGCCGCTCGGCTCCGGAACCGGAAACAAGCCTGACCATTCATGGGACGTGGGCCCGGCTGGCCGAACAGCGGTGGTATGCGCCGGGGTCGACGTTGCATTCCCATATCCGCAGCGAGGTCAACAGCAATCTGTTCTCAAACCCCGAGTACTTCAGATGGTCCGGCGGTTACAGCGAACAAGAACGCAGAAGCGGCTCGGATGATTTTCCGCTGTGGAAGCGGGCCCAGGGCGTCAAATCCATCGATACCCTCTACGCCCACAGCCACGGCGGAAACGTTGCGCTCAATCGCATAGCTGCCGGGGAGAAAGTCAAGCTTCTGGTCCTTCTCCACACTCCCGTCTTGCCCCGCTCCGAAGATGAATGGAATGCCATCAGGCCTAACGTCACCAGAGTCCTCCTCATGCGTTCACGGGCAGACCTGGTCATGCTCGCAGATGGCCTGCGTAATCAAAGCTCATTGAATTTTGGCCAGCACCAGCTTCCCCACAGGCGCATATTGCCGCATTGGAAAGGCAAGGATGCGTGGTTCTCCCACAGTCTTTTCGTAGATGACTCGACGTGGACCAAGTACAACCTCGCTAACGAAGTGAAGTACGAGTGGGAGATTGCGAACACGATCAGTCCATCTCCCCGTCCGGGTACTTGGACCTTCTGATGCCGTCACGGTCAGGTCCCTGGGTTGCCGCGCCGGAGACGGGTGGGTGCAGGACAGACGTCCGATGGCCTTCGTCGTGCAGTGGCCAAGGCTCGAGGTCGCAGCAAATTTCTATCCAGATGTGCCATCGACAAGTAATGGAATGCGGATTTTCGGTGGCTTTGAAGAGGTTATGAATGCCGGCCCAAAAATGCGGATGCCCCCAAATTGGGGGCCATGTGATAACCCTCGTCTCTGGAGGAGGAGGTTCGTTCCTCAGGTTATCACATGCATTAAAATGCCGGTCTCTCACGCTCGACCACCATAAGCGGCCAATTCGTTCGGGAATCGACCGCCGGTCGAGTGGCTTGACGGCCCTGCATCCCAGTGCTGGCGGGGAATTTGGGTCCAAAATGACCCCCACTCGACCAAAACGACCATGTGGGGCACATGCCTCTCTAGGGAGATTGCTTTCTTTCTAGAAGAAAGGTGTCCCCTGGTGAAAGAACACTGGCCCCCTTATATATATCTATATTTCTGGTCGTTTAAGTAGAGTAGTAGTAGTAGAGGGGCCTCCTTCCCTTTGTTTGCAAGGGATTTCCCACTCGACCAGCTGGTCGAGTGGTGGTCGTTTCGGACGAGTGCCCGGTCGAGCCACGAATCGTCCCATTCGATTCGTCCTTCGCACGCCGCGGAGTTCACCCATTGATCCCCAGCGCATCCGGGAAAACGGAAACAATGAAGACCCGGCTCTCAGGTATTGTGGGTTTTGTCGGAAGATCCTAAGAAGACCCGGCGTTTGACTTGGTGGCGGAAGATCCTGAGAAGACCTGGCACCAACGCAGTCCCTGTAGGCCTTGGCGAGCATTGAGAACGCATCGAGACTCTTTGCGCGTTGGCGAAACAAAGACGGTTCCGTGCCGGCAGTCCACCGGTGCAGCGGTGCGGCAAGAGTCGCATCTGTTTGGACTTGAAGCCCGGAATGAGCCCGCGGATTGCCCCGGCGCTGAGCGGACGGCCGAAAATACAGCTCATCGTATCACGTCACAATGCGGCCGAGTTCGGGTGTGTTCCTGAAATTTGCATTCAGCGAAACTCAGGGACATTCAGAACCAAAGACAGCTGGGAGCCTCCAACGGACAATTGCAAGTGGCGTGTAGCATCACCAGATGAGCGAAATAGGGCTAGCACTCGCACGGAGAGACTTTCCGATAATTGAACTCGTTCTCCGGCGCACACATAACCTAAGTCAGTTGGAACCTTTTCGGTCAGCACACGAGGAGCATAACGACGGTACGGCAATGAATGGCAGCCATGATGAGGATGACTCGGACTGGTGCGTCGCGACCATTGTTCACTCCGGATCGATTCGCGTCATTTACAGAGATGGGTCTTTCTGGGGTGTCCGAGTGCGGGATCAGCAGCCTGAATGTCTCCAAGAGGAATTTGAAGCCTTCAAAGAACAGATTGCTGCACCCTCGCTGGGAGGCGGAGCTTTGTAGGCCCAACTAAGACGTTATGCAAGGCAATTCATCTGGTTGGACGGACGTGCCGTCTACAGCCGTTCTGAGCTGTGGCGGATCCAGGGAGTTGACCGATTCCGAATGGGCCGTCGCAACCAATTCCACCGTTGACCTGCCGCAGCAGCTTCTTGCCGGCGAAGATCATTCCCCATGCGACGTGCACGACAAGGCCGTAAAAGGTCGTCGGCTGGCTCGTAGCGCTGGCTGAACTGTTAATCGATGGAGCAAAATGTTAATCTGGCTGTATGTGGGATCGGGATGTTCGTATGGCGTTACACGCCGCCTTGGAGCGCCAGCACAGTCATGAGCGCGCGGACACCCGGTTCGTTGATGAACTGAGCTTGGCTGGAGAAGTGCGTGTTGACGTCGCTGTCCTCAACGGCGCTTTTTCCGGCTATGAAATCAAGAGTGCCCAGGATACGTTGCGCCGCCTTCCGAAGCAGGTCGAGGTGTACTCAAAAATGCTCGACCACATGACGTTGGTGGTCGCGGACAAACACCTCGCCCATGCCCTGCCGTTGCTTCCGGAGTGGTGGGGTGTCATGACCGCCGCCATCTCCCCGGATGAGGGTCTGGTCCTTACACAGCTCCGGGAAGCGCAGTACAACCCGGGCATCGATTCGTCGTTTCTCGCCACGCTGCTGTGGCGGGAGGAACTTCTGGATGCTTTGGAACAGCGCGGCATCGACAGGGGAGTGCGCTCCAAGCCGCGACATGTGCTCATGACACGGCTCGTGGAGCACCTTGACGTCGACCAAATGCGGGTTCTTGTCCGCGAGCAGTTGAAGGTCAGAGTGAATTGGCGGGAGAGTGCAGCGTGACCTCGATTTGACGCTAGGTTGCCCTGCGCCGCCACGGTACGGCGTTTCCTGAGGCCAACAGGCTGCGGCCCCTTCGATCCAGACTTCCGGTTTCGCCGTTTTCATTCGGATCGGGGTTTCGAGGAGGGCGCGTCTAATGAGGGCCTGCTGTGCCGGCGCTACGGTGGGCCACCTTTGGCTTTTGCCGACGGAGGCCTCGCACAGACTTCACCGAACGAAAGCCCATCGGGCTTCGGTCGCGCAGCGGAATTCGGCGCGAATCGTCAACAGTTTAGGGCCGATGTCCAGGGTCGCTTCCCGAGTTGCCACCGGATGGTCGACGAGGTCCGGCAAGCGCGCTCCCATTAAGGCTCGATTTGTCCTCGAGGAGTAGCGGTTCAAGGCTTCATCGCCACTGGTGCAGATCTCTCGGGTGCCTCTTCGGTCGCTGCCCCGTCTCTTTATTACCTCGACAGCATCGCGGCGAGTCCTTCCCGGGCGCCGCTTCGGCCCCGGTCTGACGTAGTGGATTATTGGCCTCACCACCCCGGCGCACGGGTTGCCATGCGGGTCCACGTAGTCCCGACACGGCGACACCTGTGTGGGGTGTTTCTAGCTTATGCACGTTTTATAAATGTTTAATAAACCGCTAAAATTCTTGCTATGGACCCCCTTGAGAATCCGTACACACCCAACGCTGGCGCGAATCCGCCGGTGCTCGTCGGCCGAACCGACGAGCTTGCCTCCTTCAAGCTCCTGTTGGCCAGGCTGGCGCGCGGACGCAGCGAACAGTCAATGATCATCACCGGGCTCCGTGGGGTAGGGAAAACGGTGCTACTGGGTGCCTTCCGGAAGGAAGCCATATCCGCTGAATGGGCTGTCATAGACATTGAGGTGAGCAAGCACGATGACAGGGACTTCCGGCGCCAGCTGGCGGTGGAGTTCCGGAAAGCTCTGCTGGAAATCTCCCCACGCGCCAAGTGGACGGATCGTGCAAGGCGAGCGGCCGGTGTGCTGCGCTCGTTCACGGTCTCTGTTGATCCGGAAGGCAAGTTTACTGCCGGCTTTGACGTCGAGGCCGTCGAAGGCCAAGCTGACAGCGGCCAGCTCGGCGTTGACCTTACCGACCTTTTTCTGGCCGTTGGAGAGGCAGCCCAGGACCATAAGACCGGCCTTGTTCTGCTCTTCGACGAGGTGCAGTTCCTTTCCAAGGCCCAGCTGGAGTCACTGATCGCTGCCCTGCACAAGACTGTTCAGCGGGAACTGCCCATAACCATGGTCGGCGCGGGCCTTCCACAGATAGCCGAGTTGGCGGGCGAGGCGAAATCCTACTCCGAGCGACTGTTCAAGTTCCCGAAGATCGGAACGCTCAAGGATGTCGATGCCATCGAGGCAATTAGTCGACCGGCTCTGGACAGCGGCGTTGTTTTCGATGAGGCCGCCGCCAACCAGGCTGTGCACCTCACCGGAGGTTACCCCTATTTTCTGCAGGAAATGGGATCAGCGGTGTGGAACCTGGCCGAGGACAACAAGATCACGACGCGGGACGTCAACGACGCTCACCGGTACGTTGAGGAGAAACTTGATGGCAGTTTCTTCAGGGTCCGTCTGGATCGAACGACGGAGCTTGAACAAGCCTATCTTCGCGCCATGGCCGAACTGGGCCCTGAACCCCAACTGGCCAACGATGTGGCGACACTGCTGAATCGCACGTCCCAGCAGGTGGGTCCGACGCGGTCTCAGTTGATTGACAAGGGATTGCTCTACACGCCGAACCACGGATATGCAGCCTTCACTGTGCCGCATTTCGATCAGTTCATGCTTCGAGCGGTTCCTGTACTCATGGTCCCGGAGCTGCGGCACCGGAGAGGGCGGCATTCCGCCTGACAAGATCGGCTCCGATCTGCGGCGCAAGCCGTGTGGGTGGCGGTTCGTGCACTGCCCGAGGACGCTGATGTTCAGTCTGGATTGGCTACAGCATGTTCCCCGCATGCCCGCCCTGCGAGAGCCGATGGCGCCGCGACCCAGCAGGTGTGTCTACTTGTTTTTCGATACCGGTAGCTGCCCGAGGCCAGCGAGCTGGCACAGCGAACATCACCTCTCTGGACCAGCTCGTCCCTGTGGCCTCGAGATTCGGGTCTGGTAGCGGGGATACGCCGCTTGTGGTGGGCCGGCGGTTGGCTGTGCGCGACCAGCCGCGCCATGAACATACGGCGCGGCTGGTGGATGCACGTCGCTGTCCGCGACCAGGTGGAGTCAGAGTGAATTGGCGAGAGAATGCAGCGTGACCTCGATGTGCCGGTACGTCGCCCATCGCCGCCAGGTCATGGGGTTGCCTGACGGGCCCCCTGCCGCGGCGGCTTCGATCCAGGTTTCCGCTTTCGTGCGGACCGGGGTCCCGTACAGGGTGTGCCCAATGAGGGCCTGCAGTGCCGGCGCTACCGATGCGCCACCTTTGCCTTTGCCGCCGGAGGCCTTATAAAGACCGCCGCGGACAAAGACCCACTGGGCTTCTGCCGCATACCGGAGGGTGGCGCTGATGGTCAGAAGCTTGGGGTCAATATCAAGGGTGACCTCAGGGTTTGCCACCAGATGGTCAAAAAAGTCAGGCAGGAGTGCGCTGATTCCTTTCAAGCCCAAGTAACTGGCGGTGTACTGGGCCAGTTCCGCCCGACGGAGGACGAACGTGCCTTGGCCGGTCGGCAGATCCTTGGGCCAGCTGTGGCCGCCCGTGGTGATATGGCGCCATCCTGTACTGGATGCAGCATGCATTTCGTTCTGAATTGCCGCGACGACCAGAGCGTCGACTTTGGCCTCAAAATCCAGAAAAAGGTCGACGTCTGAATGTCCGGCACCGACAGCGGACATCACCGTCGTGGCAGCCGCGGCGTTGATGCCGGGCCAGTCGTTTGTTGTCAGGCGAATGCCTATTCCGCGTCCGTTGGCTGCATGGAGTGATTTGGCGGCGGCAAGGAACGCGGCAGAACTTTGCGGGGTGGCCAATGGCATCAGGAGGAGCCCCAGTTTCTGGGCTTCGGTGACAAGCCAATGCAGAGGGTGCTGGCCGTGGACCAACCCTTCGTCGTCCAGTAACGACAAATCGATATACGCCAGGCGGTCGCCGCGGGCGGCGTGAAGCTTCTTGGGCAGATCGGCCAGATGGGCTGTCGGGCTCTTTGCGAAGACTTCGTTGTCGTAGTCCCAGTCACGGGCAGCGACGATGAAGACCGGCGTGATCTGTGCGTGGGAAGCCGCCGTCAGATCTTTGTAGGCTGCCAATTCGCCGGCCCTGGCAATGGTAAATGGCCGGTAGATGGGAGGCGTCGCCGGAAGGGGCTGTGGGGACGCTGCTGATTCAGTCATGAAGTTCCTTCGGGTGTTGGTTGGTCCAGTGGTCACGCGATGTCGTGAGCTGGCTGCGGGGCCCGCGCGGCCAAGGGTGTGCCTTCGAGGCTGAGGACCCGGTCACATGCGTCAGCGACCACGCTGTCATGGGTGACGATGACGATGGTCTTCCCTGCGTCGCGCATGCCTCGCAAAATCTCGAGGATGTGGGCCCTGTTCTCGGTGTCCAGGGAGCCGGTTGGTTCATCGGCAAGGACGAGCTCGCAGGGCTTGAGCATGAGCCGTGCCAGCGCGAGCCGCTGCTGCTCACCGCCGGAAAGCTCGTAAACCTTCCTGTCGGCGAAGCCTTCCAGACCGGTGCGGTGGAGTGCTTCCGCGCGACGGTGGGCCTGTTCGCTGCGGGGAGTCCTTACATACTTTTGGGCGACCTTAAGGTTGTATTCGGCGGTCTCGCCGTCGATCAAGGCGTAGTTCTGAAACAGGTAGCCGAGCCGATGCCGGAGCACTTTTTCGGCCTGTTTGGATTTGACCCTCGGAGCAGTTCCGCCGAAGAGGGAAACTTCCCCTGAGTCGTAGGATTCCAGGAGGCCGATCATGTTCAATACCGTGGATTTTCCCGTGCCGCTTCGGCCGGTGAGTGCAATCATTTCTCCTCGGGTGATGGTCAGACTCAGGTTGTCGATGACTTTACGGCCGCGGAAGGATTTGCTCACGTTGATGAGCTCGCATACGGGTTCGGTATTCATTAGAACTCGCCTTTCAGTACGTCTGTTGTTCGTTTGGTCTCGATGAGTGCCAAGGCAAAGGCTGAGAAGACCAGCTCCAATACCAGGACAGTGCCCGCGGTGGCCAGCACGACGGATCCGTTGGCCGTGCCGGAGCTTGTGGCTGTGGCGAAGGGCGAAACCCCGGCGGCATTGAGCAGTAAGGCCCCGGCCAGTTGGATGCCCCAGACGAGGGTGAACACCGTGAGGAATTCCTGGTACCGGCTGATGAAGGGCGTTCCGAACAGCCTCCGAACGACGATGCGGCGGGAGAACCGCTCGAAGGTCAATGTCAGGCACTGGAACGCCAGGGCAAGCATTGTCAGGAGCAGCCCGGCGGCAGTAATGGCGATGTTTCTGATGCCTTGCTGCAGGTATTCCACTTGGCCGAGCGCGTAGTCGTTCATGGTGACAAGGTGCAGAAGGTTGTCTTCGAGTTTGAGACTTTTCAGCAAGGGCCCGAGCTCGGCCTGGGTTGCCGATGTGCTGGAGTCTGTGAGCTTGATCTTCAGGCCTGTTCCTGCGGCGCCTGTGATCATGTTGCTGCGGTCAATTCCTGCACTGTTCGAGTCGGTCATGACTTGAACGATGGGGTTTGTAACGACGTTTCCGTCTTCGGGTGCAACAGCGGGGTTGAAACTGAAAACGCGTTGATCGTTCGCGGTCCAGATGATGCGCACCTGCTGGGTTTTCACCTCGGGAGGAACATCCCGTCCGAAGACAACTTTTTCGGCTTGTGCCACCCCTTGACGATTTGGTCCTCCGGTGCGTGACGCCGTGAAGTAGGCCAGAATTTCTTGGCCATGGTCCCGATAGGATTCCGGGACCAATACCACCCAGTTGCTGTCATTCTCCTGCACTGACACAGGGTTCCCGTCCGTGCCTTTGATGGGGAATTCATTGAGGTAGTTGGGGTTGACCAGCATGGAGCGGAACCCGCCCGGCTCGACTGGGTTGGCCAGGGCGGCTGGCTCAAAGTTTGTGGAGTCGATGAACACGGAGCCCATGGCGTTCAGTGAAGGATAGAGCCCGTAGACCTGGGCTTCGGTGGGGCCGGAGCGTCCCGTCTGGAGGTCGATGAGGTCGTTGCCAACACTGGTGGGGTAGTAGATGCCGTACTTGGACGTCGACTGCCAGTTCTTAAGCAGTGCGCTTTGGTGCTGGATTTCGGTGTATTGGCTCCAAAGACCGGCCGATGTTACGACCAGCAGCATCGTAAATGCCGCTTTGAGAACGGTGCTTGTGACGAAAAGGAGTCCCGTTTCTTTGCGGTTCTTGATGGCAGCAGAGATCTCCAGTCGTCGGATGTACATGCACGTCAGCAACGAGGCCAGCAGGGCAATGGCTGCGAGTTTGATGAGGCTGAAGGCTACGGCAGCAAGGAACTGCGGAGTGTGGCCCGGTATCAGGAGGCAGGCTGACAGGATGGCAATTCCGGAGGCCGCCGAGGTGATGGCAATGAGTGATCCTGAGACCCGGAACCAGATAGCCAAGGTGCTGTATCCATGAAGTTTCAGCACTCCGGAGCGCTTTGCTTCGTAGAGTTGGCGGTAAACGAGGAGTACGACGACAAAGAAGACCAGACCGTAAACGAGGACGGTCAGCAGCGCAGCGGTGTTTGTTTGCAGTCCTCCGAATGGGGCCGCGGCCGTTGTGAAGTCGGCGGCGGTCCATCTGGTTGTCCCCAGTATGTCATTGAAGTTCTGAGCCAGGCTTGCTGTGAACTGGTCACATGCGGCCGTCGTGCTGCATTCGACGTAGTAGGCCCCGGCTGCCGGGAGCGAATCGAATGCTGATCGCAGGCTCCTGATGAAGACGCGGTCATTGCCGCCTAGATCCTCCAGAACACCCACCTGTTGGGCCTCTTGTGTTGCCAACGAGGCGAGCACTGGACCGGCTTCCCTGGTGTCGGATGGAGTCAGCAGACGGCCGCTGTGCAGCCGGAAGGAATCCCAGAATGTGGTCGTGTCACCGGCCAGCAGGGCGTAGTGGGTCATCTGAGGCTGATCATCGCTGTTGTAGCCGATGGAGGTTCGGAACACGTTGACCTTGGCCGAATCCGCCGCTTTCCCGAGGGCTTCAAGAGCCACTACCGGGTCCGCCAGCGCTGCGTCGCTTGGTACATCAAAGGGGCGGCCGACGGACGCTGCAGCCTGCTGCATGCTGGTCCGCTCGGCGTTGTCGGCCTCTACGAAGGAAACCCCCGCCCCGGCCGCTGACAAAAGGAGGAGAAAAGCAACGAGAACCCACTTCATGAATGGAGACACCCTTCCGGGGCGGTGGTGCGGAAATATGGTGACCGCCGGAGACCAAGCCTGGGAGCGGCTCCGACTGTTCCTGCTCCCAGGCCTGGTCTGTGGCGATGTTCGCCGATAGCTCCACGTGGTCGGCGGTCACCCACGTGGCTGGAATCCCTAGTAGTTATTCCAGTACTGCGCTGCGTTTTCTCCCGACCCGCACTGGGTGCCGGCGTTGGCCCACGACCCTGCGTTGGCGTAAATCTTGACGTTGTTGGGACCACCGATGGCCGTCGCAGAGTGGTACTGCGTCGGATTCACATAGTGGGACCAGACGTTCTTGAACCATGGAGCCTGGAATGAGGTTCCGTAGCTCCATGTGCCGCCACCGACGTTGACGATGGTTCCCGCCAACGCCGGTGTCGCCGAGGCAACCCCCAAACCAAGAACCAGCAAACCGATCTGTATCGGTCGTTTCATGACATTTCTCCTGTCTCATACTGTTGATCTTGTTGTCCCAGCGACTCCGTGAGTGAAGGTGCGAGATCGCTGCAAAACAAACCTTACGTCCGGTTTTCTTAAAAGAGTCAAGTTGTTGGAAATATTTCCTGCGTGTCGTGGTTGCGGGCTGTTGGGAAGCCGTGCAGAGGGGCAGATGTTTATGGACGAATCAGTGTCGTGTCAGGAAGCGCCGGTACCAGAGCGAAGCATCTGGTGAGATGCGAAATGCGGGTTCCGGCAGCCCGGCAATCTCCCAGAGCTCGGAGGACTCGTAATAATGATCGGCGCCAAGCATGCTGACCTGATGGGGGCGAAATCCCGCCGGTTCCAGTAGGCGAACAGCCTCATGCAGTGAGCAGTCCCGCTTGATGTCCAGCTTCTGGATCTGCTCAGAAATGTGGGTCAGCAGGTTACTGACGCTCACCGGTTCTGTGCCGGCGGCGTGCAGCGCCCCCGACAGGGGCAATGGCGTCCTGGCCAGACTTGCGGATAATCTGCCCAGGGCTTCGACGTCGATGAGGGACACCAGCGCATCACCGTTGTCGATTGTCGCCTCTAAAGTGCTGAACATCCGCACAATTCCAGGTATGACCCAGCGGTCACCGCTGCCGTAGACCAGGTTGGGGCGGATGACGATCCCACCGGCGGCCAGCACCTCCTGATCCGCAGTTGCGCGGCTCTGGCTGGCGATGGACTCCGGATGGTAGCCGGGCGCTGAGGGTTTCGGACCCCGGTGGGGTCCGGATCCGTAGACGGCGGTGGTGCTGAGTTGGATGACTCTGCTAACTGAGGATTGCTCGCAGGCGCGAAGTATGTTCAGCGTGCCCTCCAGATTCACACTTATGGCTGTTGCTGCGTGCGAGCCCACATATGAGGCTGCGTTGATCACGACATCGATACCTTCCAAGGCCAAGGACAGGCTGGAAAAATCGGTGACATCGCCCGGTATGACGGAGTTGTCATAGGATCCGACGCCGTTGTAATGCCCTCTTGATAGGATCGATACGGTGGTATCGCTTTGTGAGTTTAAAGCACGCAAGATGTGGCTTCCGATAAATCCGGTTGCCCCCACCAGCAGCACCCGCTTCGACTCACCGTCCTGGTGGAGCTTTGGAAGCAACTCATACGTTTTTCGACTAGAGCTGAGGTTCATCGTTGGTCCTTCAAGATCGCGCAAAGGCAACTCGGGAGGCGATCATCGCCGGAGCTGCCCTGGTCTTCGAAGAGCATGGCTTCGGGACCGCGAGCATTTCGCTCGTCGCTGAGGCTGCCAAGGTTACGAAGGGGGCCATGTATTTCCACTTCAAGTCCAAAGACGAACTTGCCCGCGCGGTGTTGGAAGAACAACACGCAGTTACCATGGCGGCAGGAGAGCGCATACTTGCTGAGAAGTCTCCGGCGCTGGAAACCATGATCCGGCTCTGCGGCGCCTTTGGCGAGCTGTTGGCGGCCGATGGAGTTGTGCGGGCTGGTATCAGGCTCACGCTTGAAGCGTCGGCATTCGACCAGGACGTTCGCAGGCCCTACGAAGACTGGATGGCCACCATGGGCCGTCTCGCTGAGCAAGCCATCGTAGAAGGACACGTCCGTTCTTCCGTTGATCCGGAGTTCCTGTCGCGGTACATCGTTGCCTCGTTCACCGGGGTCCAAATGGTCTCCAATGTTCTGACCGGTCGCGAAGACGTTATCGAGCGAATACGACAGATGTGGGAAATACTTCTTCCGGGAATCATCCATGAGAGTTCTGGCCTGGATCCGGAAGCACTTGCTGCCTTGGTAGCCGAGACGACGGTCGTAGCGCGAAGGGCTGTGGGGGCTGGCGCCTGATCCGAGCGACAGTGCGCATCAGGACGTCATCTCCCGCGTGAACGCCGGCCACGGCGAGAAGGGTGCCATGGTCATCTGTCAGGGATTCGAGGACCACATCGTGCTCTGCCCCCAATTCGGCCACGGCGAGGAATTGTGACTCGAAGGCGGCGAAATCCAAGCCAGGATCCTCAAATTCCAGCCGCAGCGCCTGCCGCACGGCCTCTATGAGCAGAACGCCCGGAATGTGGTCGAGAGGATGGTCAAACAAAATCGGGTTGGTTGTGTCCACCCGCAGCGGCCACCGTCGTTGTTCCGTAGGGCGACCCACCACGACATTCCAATCAGAGAGATGTCCAACGTCCCCGGCTGATGCCGGTTGAACGAGCCCAGCCGTGGACGACGGCACATGGGCGTTTCTCAAGCGGCTGTAAATCGCAGGATCTACGATCCTGGCCGTTGCATCGCCTCTCGCGATTTCCTGACCGTCCACTACAAACACGGCGGCCGTGCCGAAGGTTGCGACGCCATGGCGACTCGTGCGCTGATTGGTCACCTGAACCTTGGCCGTGACTTCGACGGGGCGGGAGGCGTCTCGGGAACAGTTTGCTTCCATGACGACCCCAATTTGGGGCATCAGGAAAGGACTTCCAAGCGGAACCCTGAGGTAAGTGTGGGCAATCAGGACGGTAAGTTGGCGCAACGTCTCCACGACCAACGCTGAGTCGAAGCTGCTGTTGGGCGGGGCGTAAAAGACATGCCATCGAGGCCACTGCGCACAGACAGTGAACTCTGTCTCGGATGCCTTCGTAATTGCGGTTGGAAAAACCTCCGAAACCGAGCGTCGATGGACGAGCTCCCTGCTGACCGTCGACCTGAACTGCGGATCCCGCCAATCGGCCGTAGTCGATATATTTTGCGTCACGTGCTGCCCCCAATTTCGAATGCCCAAAGCATACCGGGCGTACCGTTTGGTAAGAGGCAGTGCCCGTCACGAACCGTGCGTGTCGTTTTGTTCCCCAAAATGTGCCCGCGTTATGGCCTCGGAGAACAGCAGAAAACTGCGCCGCTGCCCTGATGTTGCTTTTGTCTTCGTTATTTTGGAAGTCACTCTGCGGAATCTGCGACGTCATTCACAGAGCGTCTTCTGAAGACTCGACAATTGAGGCTTCTCCTCACTTTGAGTGGATTCGGAGCGGTGATTCGCGATCCGGACATGTAACACGGAAGGACCAGAAGGCCCTGTGTTCGAGTGCGCTTCTTGCTTCCATGGAGGCAGAGATTGTGTGCGGTGTTGCCGTTGCTTCTTCCAGGAGATCTTTTCGGCCATCGCGCATTGCAACACCGTCGTCATAGCCATCACTTCGCTAGCTGTGAGTTGGGATTCCGCCGGAACATCACACCTTCAACGTTCTTGGCACCAACAGCCAGGTCAGCCTGAGGTCAGTGCATTCGCCTCTACCAGTGTGCCGGGGGCATCTCATGAAACCGGACCTTGGACGGCCAAGAGCCATGTTGCATCACAGGCCGCGACCGCCTCAGGACAGCAGCAGCGATGTAGGGCGGGAGGGCAATGCTGATACCTCATCATGTTGGGGCCGATCACCTGCGTGGGCCGCCGCAGCCCGTGTAGCCTCCCATGGGATCATCACTGCATGACGCTATTTCTCGACAATGAACGCCTCAACGGACCTCACGTCGCGCGGATCAGTGCCCGACCGCGAAGGGTTGCGCTCCCGCTGGCGGTCGGAGGCCCACGAAGTCTCGAAGATGCCGTCGAACTGGAGTGCCAATTATGGGGAGGGGCAGCCAACATCATCCTGCCCATCACGAGCAGCGGCCACATCCCTGACCTTTACCGTCGGATCCTGCCGGGTTCCCAAATCGACGACGTGCACGGTTCTGGCTATGACCCGGAAATGGCACTGAACGACAAGATCAACCTCACTGAGACCAGAAGCGTTGACCGGGCACAGCTAGCCGCAGGGTTATTACCGTTCAGGGCTACCAAAAACAAAGTGACCCACGAGGTGGTTACCCTGGACACTGAGGACCCTTGGCACGGGATATATCTCACCTGCCTCGGGAAATTGCCGGAGAAGGTCGACCCAAACATTGTCCAAGCGGGGCAATGGCTGCCCGACATCGACTTCAGTGACTTTGTGGACATCCGTCGTGTAACGGCGACTGGATCGCTGAGCGATCTGCGTGCTCGGCTCTGGCCGGAGGAACATGTTCTCACACCTCGTCAGCTCTCGATGCACAACCTGTCATATGCGGCGACAGCTAGTACCTCGATCCGACTGGATCGACCGGTCCTCCCGCAACCCTGGTTCGCGCGTTATGACGCGGGTCCTAACATCCTGGTTGTCTGTTCTCCCGGTTCATTGGAAGACCTTGCCCTGCTCTGGAATCTTAGGGCGGCCCATGGTGACTTTTATGCCACGCCCATCGGGATCCCGCATGCCGAATTTTCGGCCGATGCCCTAACGAGGCTGACTTCCTCGCCAGGTATCGCGCTTAACGGCATGGCAGCAACCGTTCTCTATGTGACCAGTTGCAGCGTAACAACAGACGAGTTGTCCGAAGCGCTCACAGGCCTGAGACATGTGAGCGTGCGCCCGCCCGAGGAAATGCTGATGTTCGGATCTGTTCTGGGGTTGAGTCGTGATGAAGTCCTAATCTGGAAGGAGGGTCAAGCAGCTTATATGTCCTTGGACTCAGCTCGCCATCAGGAGGTCCTGCATCAGCGCAACATCAACAGACTACTCGTCATGCAATATGACATCTCGGTCGAAGACGCACCTCTTCCGTTCAGTGACGACTACCGCGTCGACCACTACAACGGTGCGTTCTACAACGGCGCCCACACCAGATGGTCTTCTCTGAGTCATGGTGACAAAATATCCACGATCGAATGGCCTTCCCGTGAACTCGTCGCCAGTAGCCTTGCATCGATCCGAAACCTCAAGCTGCGCGAGTCCGCCCCCGGGATTGCCGCGAGGATCATGGTGGAGATGTTGGGCGGTCTCAGCGACGCGTCCTTACTCTGCCACGCGCCCCTCCTTGAATTGCTCGAATCAATGGCCGCTAGGCAAGGCTTCAACTGGTACAAGGAGCGGCTTAGGCAGGCAGGGATCCAAGCAAACCCAGGCGAATCCGTTGGCTCATCAATTGACGAGCTACCTGAGAAGTCATTCCATGATTTCAAACGCGCCCTCAGCAACAGTGAAGTCGCGACCAAGTACTGGCTCGCATGGGCCGAACGATCCAGCGTGGTCATAAAGGGCTTCCCCCTCCAGTGCCCCAAGTGCGGTGCCAAGCAATGGATTCCCATCGGGAACTTCAAGCCACCTGTAACCTGTCGCGGGTGTGCAAAGGCAATCGAATTCCCGTTCGGCGACCGGCACACGATCGATTTCAAGTACCGGCTCAGCGAACAGGCTCGGCGTGTTTACGAGGTCGATGCCATGGGACACATTCTTGTTGCTCGATTCTTCGAAATGCTCTTTGGCCGCGCCACTCAGAGTGATCTGATTGGCATGCACCCCGGGATGAGCGTTTTTCCTGCTGACGGGAACAGGGAAATCGGTGAAGCTGACCTGCTCATGCTGACTCGGCGCGGCGAGTTCATCCCGATCGAAGTCAAGCGGACGGCATCTGGCCTCACTGAGCGTGAGGTCTCGAAACTGGACATCTTAGCTTCAGCATTGGAATCATCCTGGAGCGGTGTCGCCGCGTGCCAGTACTCCCAGGACACCGGGGACCTGATGGATTCATTGGTCGTACGCAACGCTGACGGGACGCACCGACGGGTGGCATTGACGTACGACCTCATGCTGGACCCCCAACCCACATGGGCTTTAGGAGGCGACCCATTTGCCCTGACCACTCTGACCGCAGAAGAAATCGCCGCGCGAGAAAAGAAGTTCGTGGCGTTTCTCACCACGCGGGCTAAGGAATCGGACACAGACTGGCTCGCCTACTCGATGCTTCGGCGCCGGGAGCAAACCTAGACGTGATGACTCTGCCGCAACAGGGCAACTTGGTTCTTCAGCTGGAGACTACGCCAGTACCACCTGTATCGAAATGCTACAGTTCCCACAGTTTCCAGATGATGAACGGGTATACCGCCGGTTTGGGTGGTGCCATTTTTTGCTGTTGTCGGAACCGTAATTCGACAACGATGACCCTCGTCGGCCTCCGAGGCTGAACGGCTTCGACCCCAGTACTGGTGGCGAAGCTTGTCTAACGTTGTCTCTTGCACTGGGATTGAACTGCCGACGCCACGAATAGGCTCCCACCATCATTGCGGTAGTCAGCTAATGTCTGCTCCGTCTCCTTCTACGAACCCAGCTAGTTTCCGCGTATATCGAGCGGTTCAATGCGAAGCGGCCGCTCCCCGGGCCATACAAGCACGCCATTCCCCAGCCTCGAGTTCTCCATGTTGAGCACATCGACCCGGGTGAGGGCTCCACCAGGGCGCGCCAGTTCGAAAGTCCGTCGTTGATGCCAGTGTCCACAAAAAACATGCGGAACTGCGAGGGAATCGACGACTTGTCTCAACAACATCCTGGTGCGGCTGGCGCGCTCCGCAACTTCGGGGGACAGCTTGAAGTCACCGACAAGCGGTACGCCTGCGGGTGCGTCATGGGTAATGAGTAGGTTGACGGGGCCGCCCGCGACGAGTCGCTCGGCTTCCTCCACTGTGGGTTCTTCATTCGACCACCAGTCTTTGCCTTCGGTTCTGTGGCGGAGATCCACGCTAAAGGCACCTCCCAAGCCACCGACGACCAGACCCTCCACCACGGTGCGTCCTCCTCTAGGAAGCACTCGGATATGTGACCGCAGCGTGGCCAAGCCATCATCCTCAACGACCATCTTTCCAAGCGTGTCCCAATTGTCGTGATTGCCTCCGGACACGATCAGCGTGATTCCGAGATCTACGAGGTATTTGTTCAGCTTGGATTCGTACCGTCCGCGTTTCGCCCCCGGCCAATCCAATCCGAAGTCACCTACATGAAGTGCAGTACGTACTCCAGCACGTGCAGCTGACCGCACGGACGTCAGTGCCCAGCCAGCGTTGCCATGCCAATCCCCGAATATGGCAATGGGTCTGTAATCATGGTCATGCATCCGTCAAGCATACGGAGATCCGACTTGATGAGCCTCCGGCTCTCTGCGCTGGTGAGTAGCCAACCCGGGCATCGGCGAATCCGCCGGGGTCCTGGACAGACGCTTGCAGCAAACCGGGCCGCGATCACCTGCCATCCCGCTCGGTTTCCGCCACCTCCCTGCGAACTCCTTCTTATCACCTCAGATGGCCCTTGCCTTTGTAGGGAGAGGTCCCAGTCCCAGTGCCCTGGCAGGTTGCAATGGTCCGGCGTTCTGAAGCCGCGCGTCATCGTGCTGTCGGATCGAGGCGATCGGCGGCACTCAGTTGGGCATGGCAACTTAGATCACGGCGCCACCTCGTCCTTTTCAAGGATGGCGTTGACCTCCGGAATGCCCGGACCGGATAGTTGCGTTGTGTCGTTCCTTTTCTGATCCGTCGTTGCCGGATATGGTCATATCTCCCGTCCATGCACAACGACGGGCGCAGCATACGAAACACGAGGACCCATGAGCGCAACCACCACCAATCAGCTTTGCTCGTCAGAGCGGTGCAACAAGCCGGCCGCATTCAAGACGAGAAGCAAGCCGGCGTGGTGCACGGACTGTATAGACGACATTCTGCGTGAGGGTGGACTCCGGGCGGACGAACCTTTTACCGGACCTCAGGAATGGCGGTTGACGACCTGTTTGGACTGCGGAGTCCAGACCCATTACAGGTTTGTCTACACCCTGGAAAAGAACTCACAGCAGGAAAAGACATGCCGGGCATGCCATTGGATGGAGTGGACAAAATTCGTCCGGGAAACATCCGGAACGCCTACACCAAATGCCGGGTACTCCGTCGAGGAAATCACCATCCACCTTGAGAAGAACGGCTATGACCTGATCGCCACCCTCGTTGATTTCAATGATGGCAACGATCCCATCGTGGCACGCTGCAGGTCATGCGGAAGGCTATCTGCCGAACGTCTTGATGACATCAGCTGGGGGTGCTCATGCAGCCGCAACGTCCGCTCCAGCAACCCGGTCTCTGCGAAGTCCGCCTACGCCTCCAGCACAGGCGGTTCATCGAGTCCTGCCGGCCCAAAGGCGCGTAAAAACCTGCTCGTGGACTCCGACGATCCAGCCCTGGCATGGTGGGACCACGAGCGAAACGATGAAAAAACATTCCGTACCGTGACCCTTCGCGCTACGAGGACCTGTCACTGGTTGTGCCCGGAATGCGGCCTTTCATTTCCGGAGAGAGTATTGGACATGACTGCTGGACGTCAGTCGTGTCCTGACTGCAGTGAAATCGCGCTAGCCCAATGGAAGCAGCAGCTCGAGCGCTGGAGGACGACCCCCATCGCTGACGTACCCGAACTCGCAGCGGCATGGGCAGATGAGGACGACCCACGAACCGTCATGGTCAACGGAGAGGACTCATGGATACTTCGTCGCTTCAAATGCCCCGCCGGCCATCACCCGCGTCTTCAGGCCACGACCTTCTTGGTGTCGGGGTGCTCCAGCTGCCGTGCGGCGGCAACCCGGAAATCCCAAAAGAACTGGCTTGCCGACACGCTCCCGGAAATCGCTTCGCAGTTCCACCCGAGCCTCAATGGAAAGTACACCCCACAGACGGTCGTATGGGATTCGCAACGTCCCATGATATGGCGGGCTGACTGCTGCGGCCACGAGTGGGAAGCCTCACCAAGATTCCGTGACAAATTCGAACGACTCCGCTGCCCGAGATGCCAAACCATTCTGGGATCACTGGCGTGGACGGACCCCGGACTGGCAGCTGAATGGAGTCCCGAGAATCCACAGACCGCGTGGCAGGTCCGGCCCTATGCCCAGACCTCCTATCTGCCCAAATGGATCTGCGCAACAAACCCCCTACACATTTGGGAGAGTCCTCTACCGGGTAGGTCCAATGGGGCCGAATGCCCGGAGTGCAAAGTAGCGGGCAAGTCAAAAGTTGAATTGGCCCATCTGGCTGCGGCAAAGAAAGCCTTCACAGGGGTGCACTCGGGACGCGTGCTTCGTGACGAACTCTTCACGACCCGCCGATCTTGGACCGCCGACATCAGCGCAGAGCTGGACGGGAGAACCCTGGTCATCGAATATGACGGAGCCTACTGGCACTCAGCACCGGCAAAAGTCCTGACCGACGAACGCAAAACCCTGGATCTTCTGGCCGCCGGACACCTAGTGGTGCGACTGCGCGAAGATGACCTGCCAAGCCTGTCAGTGGACCACGCCAACTACCACGAGATACGTGTGTACTCCGCAGCTGCACGACCGCAGGAAACAATAGCCGAGGTCCAAGAATGGCTCGCGAAACTCATATAGTGACGCCACACGTCGAAAAGCACCCTGAAGGTGAAGGGTGCTTCGGCGAGGTTCGATGAAGGCGTTCAGCTTGACCTAGGAATAATCTTCTGCCGCGTCCTTGGTCAGGGTTTTCTTGCCCTGCGCTACTCCACCCGTCCCGCCGTCATTCCAGCCTTAGTTTCTTTTCGATTCCTGCAGTGACGGCATGACGCGGACGGTGGACCAAGCATCGCATTCACCCGAGGGTAGGGATGTGCGGTTGCCCATAGCCGGTGGTGGCCGGCTATGGGAGACGGTAATGCAGCGTTGTCTGGCCAGGGACGGGTCTTCGGCGAACCAGTCCGGGTCGGAAGTGTTCGCGACGATGGTCAGTCCACTTTCGAGTCGGTCAGGGTCCGAACAAGCCCGAAGCAGGGGAGAGCTCGTCGCTGTTAGTACTGGTTGCAGGCATGCGACGGGCCTTCCGGTCCCAGGATCTTCTTCCGGAAGTCGGCCACCCCTCCACGGCAGCTGGCCGCATTTTTATCTTTCTCCGCTGTTGGTGCCGTCGACCGGGGGGTTGCGAGCGATGAAGCTTTGGCCGTTTGTGCGTCCCTGTTCCTGGGCACGTCGAGCTGACTCTCCGGCGTCGATCAGAGTTGGGAGTGATTTCTTGGACGCGTACGAGTTCAAGGCCATGTTCAACGCAGCCCGGGACGTCCGTTCCGCGAAGCCACGGACACTCTCAAGAGCAGCAGTCGTGAGCGGATTGCCGTGGTTAACTGCATTCCGTACCCGGCGATGGCGTTCACGAATCCTCCTGACGTCGTCGCGGATGGAGCCGAGGAGCTGTGCTTCCTTGCGAGGTCTCGATAACACTTCCATGGCGGCTGTGAGGTCGGCCCTCGCCAGAGCTGTCATCGGAAGGCCCAGGATCTCTTCCCGGAGGTCAACGGCCTTGTGAAGAGAAACAACCCTCGATTCGCCGTCGAATCTGCTGATGGTCCGTTCCAAAACTTGACGTTCACCAGGATCACTTAGCCCGTCCTGGGAGGCGTCGAACGGTGCCATTACTCCCGTAAGCAAGCGTTGCATGAAGACCCAGTCGGTCTCGTCTTTCTCCAAGGCAGTTGCGAGCTGGGCAGCTCCAATCGACCCGAAGGACGCGATCAATTCCATGGCGTGATCTTGGAGTGCCATAGAAAACCGTGGCGTGACGGCGCGTGCTCCGTAGAAATGCACGTCACGGTGATTGGCCATGCCTGCCTCGCGGAGTGCGAGGAGAGCTTCTACGAGGTAGTCCGGCATGGGCGTGTCGTTCATGGCAGCATTCAGTCTTTCCGAGACGTCAGCAAGCACGGAGTGTGTGGCCCGGATTCCGTACTTATCTTCAAAGTGAGGACGACTCCCAAGATGTGCGCCCATTGAGTTGCTGGCAGTCCGGCCGTCAAGGAGGGTTGCCGAGCTTCCAGATTTTTGCCACGAGACACCGCCCGCCCCGACAGCGATGCTCAAGACTGCTTCGATGGTCCGCTCAGCGTCATCAACAGCTCCTGCCGCTTCCCGGTTGCCCATCGCCACCCTTGCGAGCACGAGCATGCTTTCGTTCTCTGGATCATTGACTGCTTTCTCTACCTCCTTGATCCATGTGCTCTCTCGAAGAAGAGTGAGGAGTTCGTCCCGCTCTGGAAAGGGAGGCCCGTCCTTTTGCCTGGCGTTGGGTATGGCCCACTCTGGACGAAGGAAAGTGATCGGGCCAGCTACTGTGCGTGTAGCGACCATCGCGCGGTGATAAGCAAGCCAAACAACCACTTCGCCGCTCGTCGGGCGCGCAACAATTAGTCGCTCTGCGAGTCGAAGACGATCAAAGGCCGTGAGGGGCTCGGGGACAGGAGCCCCCTCAAACCAGGCTTCCAACTGCAACGGGTGGGGTTCCCCATCCAGAGCTGTCGCCGCGTTCTCCAATCGGCTCCATGGACCCACAGCTGAGGGACCATGCTGGGATGCCAGAATGTCAGACAGCGGCCGTACGTCCCAGCTTGTAACCCCAGTCACGCTCGTCGCCTGGCACAAGTCCCGAAATGCTGCAGAAGTACTCTCCGGCTGTTGCCAGAGATCGAAGAACCGGCCCGCGCAGTCCACTATTTCATCGCGCGATGTGGCAGCTAGAAGTTCCTCGGTCCGAGCCTGCATCACATGCCTCAGACGTGGCCCGACCATCGCTCGGAGATGGTGAATGTCACCGTATAAGGAGTCTCGGTTCTTGGTATTGTCCCAAGATTCTTTCCGGGCGAGTCGCGCCCAGTGCCCCAATTCAGTGACCGCTTCCCCCAATGTGTAAGGCAAGGGCGCTCTGAAAGGTACAGGAAGTACACTCGCGGTGGTTTCCATCCACGACCCAGGTGGAGTAGTGGTCGCTATATCGGGCATCTCGTCAGTCACCCAGCTATACTCGCCTGGGCCGATTAGATTGTCGACCCGGGCCACCGTTGTCAGCGGTGCAGTGTTTCGATCCATGGATTGCGGAAGCTCATCTGGATGCGGGAACCGACTGGTTGTCTTGTTAATGGTGGCCACATGATGCGAGCCAGTAGTGCTTGGGCCAGCCATTGGTTGGGTTCGAGCTGATCGCAGAGAAGTTCGATGGCCGTTGACGCTTCCTCGTCTTTGAGGGCGGCTGCGGTTGCCGGGAACGTCTCGATGGCTTCCGGCAGCTTTGGCCAGAGACCCATTGCGGTCGTTTCGTAGAGCCGGACGCGGTCAAGTTCGACCAAGCATGCGTCTACCAACTTTGCCGATTCCGGATCCAACTCACTCCGCGTGCCGCCGGCAAGCAGGGTTCCGAGTCCGATGACTCCGGTGTGATTCTCAGGCGGCGATCCGTCCCACATCGCCCGGTACCCTGAAACGGATTTGGGGAGCATCGGGGCGGCGCCGCCGATTTTGCTGTCACCTATCGTGATGCAGGCGACGGCGAGGCTTTTAGGGGCACCTGCCAAGGCGGTCTTGAGCGCCCCTCGTATGTGAACGCGCAGGGGTTGGTTTTCTGCTGCGGCAGTAAGGCCCAGCGCCAGGCCGCGGGGGTCACGGGGGACCCAGCCTTGAAGAGCTTTCAAGCTAATGTCCACGAATCGGCGCTGCCATTTGGGTTTGCTTGCCGCCAGCCCGTCGTCGAGGATGTCGGCCGCGAGTTCAGGTGCTACCGGGCACAACCAGCTGGGGAAGGCAGTGCTTTCGTCCACAGCCGAGACGATGCTGGTCAGTAGGTCACGCTGGTGGTCGCTTCCGTCGGTAAACAATTTTCCTGCGACGAAGACCCATGTGTTGCGCCAGTGGGGGCTGGGGGCGGTGACCTCCAACCGGTGTCGGACATCGTCATCGGATCCTGAGCTGATCGCGCGGGCAGCCATGAGCTCCTGCAGGCTGCGCACCTCAAAGCTGACTGTATCTTCCTCTCCGGGAACCAAGAGGACGAGCCGATGAGTTGCCGCCTGAACGATGCGCTGGGCTATCTTCTTGGCTTCCGTGCCTGCATCATGCCCAACTTCGATCATCCGCTCCGTGGCCAGGGTACGCAACACCGACATCGGCATGCGGGACTTTGCCTCCCCTAGGGTCTCAGCCTGCATTTGTAGCAGGATACCGACGCGCTCATGCAGCTCTGTGATGTCGTCACGGTGTTGTGCGAAAAGGGACCTGAGCGAGGTCGCTTTGGACGCTTCGCGGTCATACAGCGTCTCGTAGTAGCGCCAGAAAAGGTGGTAACGGTCGGCCGGCAAGGAACCAAGGCGGTCTAGAATGAAGGTGAGGATGAGGACCTGAAGGGGTGTCTTGAGGAGCCGTTCGGCATTTGGGTCAAGGACTGCCTTATTGAACTGGGACAGAGCGCTGTCCAAGCGTTCGTGGTCGTCGGCGAGCCGCCGGTTGATCACGACAGTTCCGTACTCTACTGCCTTGGACGATTCCAGGTATCCCAAGTCCAGCTGGACGAAGTTGCGGGGAGAAACCCGCTCGGTATATCCGGTGGGGCGGGTTGTGACGACAACGAGAAGATCGGCACCTTCGGCGTCGGCGCGTTCAACAAAGTGATCAATTTCGTCGAGAACCCGCCGCCGTACCTCTGGGGAGGTTACTTCATCCAAACCGTCCAGCACCAAGAGCCACGGCCAGACCCGGAGCCAGCTGCCCAGCATTGCCGGATCGATATTGAAGTTGGAGCGCTTGGTGACTAGCTCGCTGATCCAACGCATGAGGGTTGTGCTGCCGTTTGGGCCGATGGCGTCTGCGAACTCGGCGAGGTTAACTTTCACCGGCCAGCGTTTGTTTTTGGGGGTTTCGAGCCTCAGCCGGCGTTGGGCGCTGTGGGTCCCTTCGACGATTTCGTGACTTGATCGAAGAACCGGATCCAGTTCAACGAAGGCGGCCCTGTAGACCTGGACGAGGAATTTACTGAGTGTGCTTTTCCCGTTTCCCGGGGCTCCAGTCAGCACGACGTGCCGCGGACGGTGCTTGTCCTGCATGGATTCGCGGAGTACGTACTCGCCTTGTTGCAACAGCGTCCGGAGCGCAAATCCGTGTGCGCCCTCCTGCATCTGGGCGGGCAGGTCAATGATGACGTTCTCGACCGAGTCGCGGCTTTCACCTCCGGCCTCAGAAAAGTTCACCCAGCGCTCTCCAGCGAGGGCTGTTCTGGCATGGTCGACAAGAACTTCCCGCAGTTCATCAATCTTGGGCAGTCTCGCCGAAAGACTGCCCAGGCGTTCAAGCACGTCGCCTACGGTGAGCATGGCGGGAAAGGCATGCCTTATGGAGCCGTGAACCGTCAGGAGCCCATTGATCTGATCTCGATGCCAGATCTTCCACCCTTTGAAGCCTTGCTCACCCAACGACTTAGCTGTTCGCTCGGAAATGTACTTGTCGAGCTTGTCGATGCCTCCACTGACGGGGACGCTGGAAAGCCGAACGTTGGTGACAAATATCAGATACTCAGGAATCTTTCCGCGCTTGCTGTCCGGATGCTCCCACCTGTCCAGCTCGTCCTTGATTTGGCCGCGCAGCCAGGCCGCGTTCTTCATTGGATCCGCATCCGAGAAGACTTTCTGTTTGGCCTGTATGACCACGTAGCCGTTCCATGAATCGGACCCCATGTCCGTGGTCGCCGACCAATTCACCGGCCCGTTGTACGTTGCCTCACGCCCGCCGTCCTTGCCGGCCCCGAAGGCCTGAACGCCGGCACCAAGAACCTTCAGAGACAACGCAACGGTCAGTTGCTCGAAGGCTCGGTCGCTGAGGTTTTCCAACGGATAGTCGTCCGCCACGAGGCCCCTCTCGATTCGTTGCCACTTTCCGACGTCGTCGCAGACTTGTCCAAGCGACCCAGCAAGTCTATGCGGCCAAAGATCGACCGCGACGTCTCAACGCGCCAGCTCATCAGGCTCTTTTGGCGCGTTGTCGGCGGGTCCATCTAGGCAAAGCCTTTGATTCGTGCTGTGCTATTTGCCTGCATTACCTGCCGCGCAGACGCATACCTGCGGCAGCGAGTCCCCAAGCAAGGAGGTCGTTGATGACCGGACCCACACCACGGCAGGTCGCAACGTGGCAGGACCCGGAGCTGAACGCCCGGGACTGGATGCGGGCCTGGGGATTCACCGATGCCCAGCTGACCAATCCGGGGGGGCAGACAAAGGGATCGACTTAACTTCGAAGCCAGGATTGCCGATACCAGTCCGAGAACGGCAACGAGTGCCCCGATCATCAGCGTTTTCTTCATGCTTCCCCATTGCCGATGCCGAACTTTGTCCGACGCTCCAATTATGTGCACGCCGGAGGGACAGTGGCTTGTATTACGCGCTGGGACCATGCCTAGGAGAGCTACGGCCGCAACGCTAAGGAAGCCCGCCGATGGGGGATCGGTGGGCTTCCAGTTCAACGCTAAGCCCACCTGGCTCTAGCATCAAAATAAATTCGCTGTCAGCATCTCAGGTTCTGCTGACACCATCTACGAGGTACTCGCGACGGCCATCGGTGACGAGGAAGGAGCGGTCGTTCTCGGAGCCGTAGTCGGCGACCATGCAGGTCCTGTGGGTTCCGTCGGCTGGCCGCGAGGCCCCGCAGGTATAGCGCAACGGAGGGCGGTCAGGCACTGGGTCCTCGTCCGACTGGCGCTAGAAGATTTCCGCGCTGCGGAATGGGCACTCACGCCTCCCACATGTCGATGATCTCAACGCCCAAAGTCCAGTAGACATCAACCGCGTCAGCGCTGTGCCCGACCGAGAGCAAGCCAGACTCCGTATGGGATGAGATTGCGAGCGGGAGAGCCCGCCGATAAGGGAGTTTCTTCGGGCCCAACGATGCTTATGGGTAATGTTGTCCTGAAGTGCCAATCATTCTGAGGGCCGACTAACTCACCCTGCGAGAGATCCCATGGCAAACGAAGCGGATGGCGTGATTGAGGGAGCGAGTTGCCAGTAAGGAATCAGGGGCTTGAACTGGATTCGCAAGCAGCGGATTACGAGCAGCTGGCCCTATCAATAGCCAAGGCGGACCTTTCCTACGTTTCGTCCGTCCTGTTGGATTCGGCTCAGGGCAAGGGATCAATCCGACAGTGGCCCTTTGTCCAATATGGGGCGATGGTGGCGTACGAGGCCAAAACACACTTCGAGCGGACTGAAGGGTGGAATCTGGCGGTCACGTGGGATGACGATGTGGCTGCAGCCTCCCGGACCAGCGGGAAGTTCTTTGAGGACAACCGAAGGCTCATCCAGGGAGTCGCAGGACACTTCGAGGACTTGATCGAGTCGAATCACGGCACGTTTTTCCCACGAGACAGAAGAGCGCCGTGGTTGGACTTACTGCGCGATGACCTTGCCGTAGCTACTCAAGGACGCGTGCCACTGCTAACCAACATAGGCGGTCACTACCTGATGGGGATGACCGCCGACCACGTAGCATCCTGGGAGTCGGCGGGTGAACAGGCTTTCCTGCTCGCCAGAGGCATTGGAAACATGGCAAGCAGATTCGTCGGAGCTGAGGAAATACATCAACACTCCAATATTCTGAACGGCCCAGAGATTTCATGGTGGGATGGCAAGTCAAAGAAGTGCTTCCCAAATATCCTTGCAGGGGAGTTTGACCCTGCGATGTCCGCCGCTCTCATCACGATCCAAGGTACCTGCGTGATAACGGAGCAATATGCCCGCACGCGCTGCTGCACAGACTGTGAGTCGGCCGCCCTCAAACACAGATTCGTCCTGCTCTACCAAATCCTCAAGTCCCTCGACTCCCTCAATGCTTCGACAGTTGCCTTGGGTCCCATTGCCAGGCAATACCTGACCACCGCCCTTGAAGCGCCGTTCGCAGCGGAGATGCTAGCCGAACGCAGGTACCGGCAACTCAGGAACGGCCTCGTTCACTTGGGTTTCGCTGATTTGAAGGACCGCGTCGAGGGTGACTGGACTTTCGACTCCATGATTAGGGCCTACTCCGGCCGTGACAGGGACGTCCTGGAGGGCCTTGTGGACGTAACTCTCAGGGATCTGGCCGAGACTTTAACAGCGTGGGTATTGGCTCCGGCGACAAGAGGCGGGCTTTTCAGAGTCCTGCGTAAGAAGTCGTAAGATCAGCCGCTCTTAGCGCAGCCACTGGCATCGATGCGACTTCTAGCGTAGAGGGACCTGTGACGCGGTGACCTTTATGTCCCACCTTCTGTCTGGATAGAACTTCTCGACCATTTGACGCACTGAGCGTTCCCTCAAGGGCCTGTTTCCTCCCGGCCCTATGGTGATGCTCAGGATGGCGTCCGAAGGAAATGGATGAGTCTTGTAGGGTATGAGCGCGGAATAGCCCTCCCGGAAATGCAGATCTCTGCTGTCATCGGAGATGTTGACCAACCGCCACTCACGCTCTTCGCGGAAGCCTGGGTTCTTGACCTGAGCAAGGAGCCGTACGACCGTAAGGAATTCATGGGCAGCCAATGACCCGGGATGATTCCCAGAGCCTGGATCGATGCTCTCTACTAGGCTTGTAACGTCGTCAATGGCCTCGGGCAATCCATACCTAACTCGGGCCAGGCTGGAGCCCATATAGGCCGTCGGGTCACTAAGCTGTAGTTTCAATGGATCAAGGCCAAGGGCGTACCCGCCCGATCCGGCGTAGCCACGCCACTGGCTGAGTAGATCGCCGTCCTCACAGAAACACGCAAGATAAACATCACCCCAGGACGGCCCCCGGTCGTGCAGGTCCTCTAACTGGCCGATCATGTCTTCGAATACGGCAAGCAGTGGTCGATTTGGGAACTCAGGTTCGTTTCTGGCTAAGCGAGCTCTTAGTTCGTCCGCCCTGGCGTTCATGGCAGTGGAAACCGCTTGGGAAGCGTGAATAAGCTCCTCAGCATCGTTCATGAACAGTGCATTCGAGATCCACAATGAACTGGAGCTAAGAATCCCGAGAAGGCCTGCGGCTGATGTGTAGTGGTAAAGAACTTCAGGTGCGGAAGACATGTGCCCATTGTCCGCTCCCAAGCGATGCGGTGCTGGCATGTGGCCTCCGAAACGATGACAACTAAGTTGGCACATCGGGCCCCTTGCACGTAGACGCAAATTCCCGGAAACACAGGGGACAAATAGTTGGCCACTGGCCAACTAGCTTGGCATCTCACAGTCATTACCTCTTTGGAAAGGCGGACGGCGAGTAATCGCTGTCCGCCTTTCTTGTGTCTGAACATCTTGAGCCTGGACAGCCACGAACAAAGTATCGTCCTGTGCCGGTAGCTTGCATTGCGACGAACCGGATGCCGCTGTGGGCAGGTTTGAACGGCGGTAATTACGTTCTGGAGGGCCGATGCCCAGGCAACGGAGGCGCTTGGGAACGGTAGCTGTGTCCGGTGGGCGTGCGTATTTCCAGGGTGTGTCTTTCCCCGGGCCTGGTGTTGGCGCTCCAGCCCGGGTTTTCTTTGGTGTGGTTGCAGGCTTCGCAGAGTCCGGCACCGTTGCTCAGGGTGGTGGTGCCGCCGGCGTGCCAGGGCACGATGTGGTCGATGTGCCTGATGGGCGCGTCGCAGTAGGGTGTGCGGCAGGTGTCATCGCGGGTTTCAATGAAGCGTCTGAGCCGCGGTGGAAAGAGCCTGGCTTTGGAATCCGTTGTCAGGAGATCTCCTGTGGCCGGTGCAGTGTAGAGCCGGCGGACCCAGACCTGGAACTCAGGATCCCGCGGAGGACCGGAGTCGCTGCCAGCCGAGGGATCCTGGACGACTGGAATCTCCCTGCCTGCACCGCCTGCACCGACCAGTTTCCGGGCCCACCCTGCTGGGACGATTCCGTAGCCCTTCACGCGTGCGGGTTCGGCATCGCCCTGGAAGAGGGTTCGGTCGGTCATGACGAGGTCCAGGTTGATCCCTGAGATCCCGCCCGGCGTACCGGTGATGCGCTCGACGAGGGTGTCGGCCATGACCTGGCCCCGGTTCCGGGGATCACCGGCCGCACGGGCAGAATCAGCCCGACGCGTGAGCGCGGCATAGACCGCGACCCCTTGCGCGACCGGCAGCAACGCGGTCAGGTACGTCATGGTGTCCGGCGCCGGACGAAGACTCACGGTCCGCTCGGTGAAAGCGTGGGAGGCACGCTTCACCACCGACCGCGGATCACGCCGGTACGCGGCCGCTTTCGCCGCGGCAATGATCGCTTGATCCCCAGCGCCGTCGAAAGTTCCGGTGTCCGCGGCGAGTTCCTCATCCACCGCGCACCTGTCCTCCACAGACAAGCACGCCGTTTCCCTGACCAGCAGCGTAGCCCGCCACTCATTCAACTCCCCTGACTCCAGCGCCGCCAGAGTCCTCGGCATCTCCACCACCAACGCCTTCGCCAACCCCAACAACCGGGAGCCACGATTCGGGGACTCCCGCCGAGCCAACGCCACCTGCGCCCCAACACCCTTACCCCGCTCGGACACGGGCACGCCAGCCTCGGCCTGCTCTTGCCGTTGTGCCAGATCCAACGCCACCGCGATCCTCGCCTGCAAGCCGGTGATGGCCGATTTCATGTCTTCTAGAGCGCGCAATTGATTGATCAGATCACGGCTTACCGTGCGGGTCTGAGGCAGAGCGTCAACGTCCGGCGCCTGACCTTGAGCAGTAACACGAACCAGCGCAGCCGACACCTCAGCGCCTGCCTGCCTTTCCCGAACCTGCTCCATGTCCTTGCTCTCCCAGACGGCTCCGACATTATTAGCTGTTCGTCAACCGGCCCGGCCATGCGGCTTTCGAGGGCAGTGAACCGTCCCGCCCTTGCCCGCGTCTAGACATCAGGGGAGGATAAATGCCATCTTCGGAAGGTTCAGCATGGTGCAGCTTGAGAAGTTCGAAAAGTACTTGATTGAAGAGTTCTACGACGACTACCGGTCGGGCGAGATGTCGCACAAGACATTCACCAGGCGGGTGGCATTCATCATGGGAAGCATGACCGCGGCTGCGGCGGCCATGGCCCTTGTGGGCTGCACGCCGGACGAGGTTCCGCGGACCACGGACCCAATGCCAACGCCATCGCCCACGTCGTCGGCCACATCAGCGGCAGGCCCCACCACCGCGGTTCCCAACGCCAAGAGCCCGTTGTCGGTTCCGGAGGGTGCAGCCGGACTCACGACGGCCACGGTGAAATTCGACTCCGGCGGGACAGAAATCAGCGGGTATCTGGCCCGGCCCGACGGAGGCCAAGAAGGCCCCGGGGTTCTGATCTGTCACGAGAATCGAGGCCTTACGCCGCATATCCAGGATGTTGCCCGCCGCTTCGCCAAAGAAGGCTATGCAGCACTGGCGCTGGATCTGCTGAGCCGGGAAGGCGGTACGGCGTCGATGGATCCGGACGCCGTTCCAGGGGCGCTGACCCAAGCTGGTGCGGCACGCCACGTCTCCGACTTCAAAGCGGCCTTCGACTACCTTAACGGCCAGGATTTCGTGGAGCAGGGCCGCATCGCCATGATCGGCTTCTGCTTCGGCGGCGGCATCACGTGGCAGGCATCTACGGAAATCAGTGGGCTCAAAGCAACATCTGCCTTCTACGGTCCAGCGCCGGACCTGGTCAAGGTGCCCACTATCAAGCCGGCTGTGTTGGGTGTCTATGCGGAGAATGACGCACGCATCACTGGCGCGATGCCCCAATTCCAGGAAGCCTTGGACGCATCAACGGTCAAGCATGAGCTCAAGGTCTACCCGGGCGTGGACCACGCGTTCCACAACGACACCGGTGAACGCTACGTCGAGGCCCAGGCGACGGCGGCATGGAACGACACCCTGACGTGGTTCAAGGACAACGTCTAAACAGCCAGGCGTCACCCGTTCAGCCGAGCAGCCTCACTTGCCAGCTCGGCTTCCAACGTCTCGATGCTCGGCAGGCTCGCTACCAATTCATCAGGCAACGAGTCGGCAACGGACGTGCGCCACTCAGCGATGCCCACGGGCGCGTTGAAACCGCGCAATGCGTATTCGGCCACCACGCTGTTCTTCTCCTTGCAGAGCAGCAAACCGATGGTCGGCTTGTCGTCAGGGTGCGCCATGAGATCGTCCACGGCTGCCATGTACATTCCAAGCTGTCCGAGGAATCCGGGTTCGAACTTCACGGCCTTGAGTTCGATCACCATGTAGCAGCGCAGCTTCAAATGGTAGAAGAGTAGATCCGCAAAGAACTCGTCGCCGGCTATTTCGAGCCGCACTTGTTCTCCAACAAAGGCGAAGCCCTGTCCCAGCTCCAACAGGAATTTCTCCACGTGCTTCACCAACTGCAGCTCCAGGTCCCGCTCATTGTGCCGGTCACTCATGGCCAGGAAATCAAAAACGTAGGGATCCTTGGTGGCCTGCTGCGCCAGGTCGGAGTCAGCGGGCACCATGGTGGACTTGAAGTTGGTGATCGCTTGGCCGGAACGCTCGTGCAACCGGGTTGAGATCTGATGTGTCAGGACGTTGCGGGACCAGCCGTGCTGAGCCGCCGCCGCCGCGTACCAAAGCCGCGTGGCGGCGTCGTCGAGTTTCTCCAGAAGGGCGATCTGGTGGTACCAGGGCAATGTTGCAAGCGGCGCTTGCAACATTGGGAAGTCCGGCCAGGCCTGCGCGAAGCTCTTCATGTAACGGAGGTTCCTGGGGGAGAAGCCCTTTGCCTCCGGGAACCGTGTCCGGATGTCGGCAGACAACCGTGTCACAACCTTGGCGCCCCAACCCTGCTCGGATTCCCGCTCCGCCAATTTCCGGCCGATGCTCCAGTAGGAGTTCAACAACTCGCTATTGGCGGCTGCCAGCGCCCGGGTCCTGCCAACGCGTACTTCCTGGGCCACGGTATGGAGCAAGGTGGGGTACCAATCGGGCATGGACGAAGCAGCAGGGACACCCGGGAAGGATGCCTCGGTAGCGAGCTCTTGGGACGGCATGGTGCTCCTGTCGTTTACTGTTGGCATCACGCTATGGGGAGGCACTGACAAAATAGGTGGGTGAGTGAAGCCGCCGAATTTGTGGACTACACGCTGCAGCGTGAGTCGTCATGGGAAAAGGCCGATGAGGCCAGTGAACGCCTAGGCGAAGCCTTGAAGGTATATGGCGCGTCTGTGGGCGCAGTTCGCGGAACAATCCGGGATACGCTGAAGCGGTACAAGAACCTCAACCATGACGACATCACCGCCTTGAGCTCGGAACTTTGGGAGGAGCCGGTCTTCGAAAGGCGTCTCGCAGCGGTGGTTCTGTTGCAAAGCAAAGTGTCGCTCCTCGTCAACACGGACCTCACCCGCATCGAAGGTTTCATCAGGGACGCCGGGACGCGGGAACTGGTGGATCCGCTGGCCAAAGACGTTGTCAGGCCATTGCTGGCCCGACTCGAAGGGCCGGCGAAAGACCGCGCTGAGCGCGTTCTGGATCGTTGGGCGACCGGCACGGACCCTGAATTGCGCCATGCCGCGGCCCTCGCCACAGGCGGCCCCACCCCTTGATAAGCACCAATGACCGGCCTAGCGTTTCCCTCAACACATGCCAGTGACTTGAGAGGCAGGTTGTTTGATGAAATCGCTGTGGTTGGATCGCGAATCGCCTTTCACCTCCGACGAAATTCCTGACGAAAAGCATTTCGACACGATCGTGGTGGGCGCAGGCCTCACGGGAATGGTCACAGCGCTGCTCTTATCCCGGTCCGGCCAGCGCGTGATGGTCTTCGAGGCCAGGACACTCGGCGCCGTCACAACGGGAAACACCACCGGCAAGCTAAGCCTCCTGCAAGGTGGTGTGCTCTCCGCCCTACGCAGCCAGTACTCCCTTAAAGTGGTCCGGGCCTACGTAGAGGCCAACAAGTCCGGACAGGCCTGGCTCGCGCAGTACATGGAACAGCAAGGCGTCCCATTCCAGCGCCGGACCGCGGTCACCTTTGCAACCACCGACGACGGCGGGCAGCGGCTCCGCAAGGAAGCTGCGGTTTCGCGGGACGCCGGTCTTGACGTCCATTTCAGCCGTGACGCGGGGTTGCCGTTTCCCGTAGTGGAAGCGTTGGAATTGGAAGGCCAGGCACAAATTCACCCCATGGACGTGCTGGCGACCCTCGCGAAGGATATCCGGGCGCATGGCGGGCTCATTGTTGAGGGTGTCCAGGTCCAGGATGTGGGATCAGGGCTGCCCCTGGACGTGACCACCCGCAGGGGCAGCTTCACTGCCGACACCGTAGTGCTCGCCACCGGGACGCCGATCCTGGACCGTGGCCTGTACTTCGCCAAGCTCGAACCGCACCGTTCCTATGCAGCGGCCCTGCGGGTGCCGGGCGACATTCCACAAAGTATGTACCTGTCCATCGACGCGCCCACCCGGTCCCAGCGGACACAGCCCACCGCTGACGGCGAATTGCTCTTGGTGGGCGGTTATGGACATCCGGGCGGCCGGGCTGCGTCGACGCAGTCACATCTTGACGAGTTGCTGGGATGGGCCAACAAGCACTACCCGGGCGCGGAGGTCACCCACACGTGGTCGGCGCAGGACTACCAAGCGACCAACCTTGTGCCGTTCTTCGGGAAGCTGCCGCGGGGACACGGCCGGATCTTCTTTGGTACCGGCTTCAACAAGTGGGGGATGAGCAACGGGGTGGCGGCCGCCCTTTCCATCACCTCGGACATCCTGGGTGGCCAGTCCGATTGGGCCACCGTCATTCATCATCGCGTCACCTCGCCCAAGGGCGCGGCGGAGGCCATCCGCCACAACGCAGACATTGCCCGCCGGATGATCGAGGACAGGGCCAGTGCCCGGAAGAACCCCGAAATCACCGACGAGACCCGCCCGCCGGAGGGGACTGGCGTCGTCGGCCTCTACAACGGTGAACCAGCGGCCGTGTCCACTGTGGAGGGCAAGGTCTGCCTGGTATCCGCCAGTTGCGCACACTTGGGTGGCCTGCTGAGCTGGAACGACGCGGAGAAGTCCTGGGATTGTCCCTTGCATGGCTCTCGTTTCACGCCCGAGGGCAAGTACCTCGAAGGGCCAGCAACGCATCACCTGCAGACCTCCGTCGGAAAAAATTCAGACGGCAGGAAAAAGGACTAGCTGAGTCGAGCGACGCGACGCTGGGCCTGGTCCGCGGTCCGGCGTTTTTGCGTGGCTTCCCGGACTGTGAGTTTCTTCTTTGATTCCGCGGCATCGGCGTCCCTGGTGAGTCCAATCAGTTCCGCTTCCAAGGAGGCCAGGCGTTTCCTGGCCTCTTCGATGTCGGATTTGAGGCTTGTTCTGCGGGCTGACAGCTCATTGACAAGGTCCCACGCTTCGGACGCAGCTTCTTCGGCAATCCGAGCTTCTTTGTTGGCGTCTTCGAATTCGCTCCGTGCTTCCTTCAGCGCTGCCTGTTGTTTGGCTGCGCGGCGATCCGCCAGGGATGTCGCCTGCTCTTGCGGTGCCTTCTCTGCCCCAGGCGTTTCTTTGGACGGCGATTGTGAGGCCTTAGTACCAGCATTCCTGGCGTCGCTCCTGGCCACCGGCTTCGCCGTGTTCTCTTGTCCGGGCGCAGCCTGGTCCCCGGGGCCAACCGCAGCAACCGCACCGGTGAGGTCCACGGACTCGAAGCCGCTGCCGCTCAGGCCGCGTACCAGCCGGCCCGTCGCAACGGCGGCGGCGGCGCCGGCATCAGCCATCGCCGCCCTCAGGGTCTGCTCCATATCGGTAACTGCGGCGGCACTCAACGGTGCACCCAGTTCGCCGGCGAGGTCTTTTGCTGCATGTACTGCCGCGGCCAGATGTCCTTGCCGCTGCTGACCCAGCTCGCGAAAGGACTCCGCGTCGCCCTCCTCTTGGGCGTTTCGGAGGGAAACGCCAAAACGTACGACGCCGTCAATCACCTCAGGTTTGTGAACGGCCAGCATGTTGATGGCCCAGGCGCCGGCGGCAGGCTTGGGGAGGCTGCCGATCTCTTTCGCAAGGTCCTTAGCGCCGTCGTCCTTGGCTTTGCGGACCAAGGCAGTTCGCTCAGCTGTGAAGTCACGGGGCACTACGGCGTACAACTCCTGGGCGGCGTCGCGGAGGTCCATGAACTCATCCTAGGGTTCATCGTGGCGGCCCCTGCGACCGAATCCGCGTTCCGGCGATGCTTAGGGTAGCCTAAGTCGGGTGGATCAGATCATGAGCTTGCCCTTCGGTGTCGCCCTCGCGGCGCTCTTCGCGATTGTCATGATCCGCGTCAATGTTACGTACTGGATTGGCCGGGGCGCCGTGGCCGGGTTCGCCCACACCCGTTTTGGGAAGTCCTTGGAGCGTCCCAAAGTAGCCCGTGCCCAAGCCCTGATCAAGCGATGGGGTCCGTACGCCGTCGTGCTTTCCTTCCTGACCATCGGCCTCCAGACGGCCATTAATCTTGCGGCCGGTGCGGCTCGAATGCCGCTGCGACGCTACCTGCCGGCCGCCATCGCCGGGTCTGTCATGTGGGCGTTTCTTTACGCGACCATCGGACTTGCCGCCCTGGAGGCATGGCTGGCGGTCGCAGCGGCGTCGCCCGTTGGGGCTGGGGTGGGAGTTGTGGCGCTGGCTGCCGTCATTGCCTGGGTGGTGGTGGCTCGCAGGCGTCGTTCCGCGGCCAAATCAGCGGATACAGTGGTCTGAGTTCTACTGCTGGATCGGCGAAAGGCTCGGGGTTGACTACTGCATTACCGGAACTGGCGGATGGCGATTCCTATTACGAATCGTTGGGCGAGGGACGCTACCGTTCCACGATCCATGCCCAGGGCGCCTGGAATCCCCATGAACAACACATGGCTCCAGCCTCCGGCATCCTTGCCGAGGCCCTTGTCAGGCATGAGCCCAGGGACGATGTCCGCCTGGCGCGGATCAGTTACGAAATCCTCGGGCTGATACCAGGCGGCGAGTTCCACATCACCACCTCAACGGTGAGGCCGGGACGGACGATTGAGCTCATCCAAGCCGAACTCTCGGCCGGAGGCAGGGTGGCAATCCGCGCCGCGGCTTGGCGTATGGTCACCAGCGACACCAGTGCGGTAGCCGCGGTGGAAGACGAGTCCATGCCCGCCCCGGGCGCATGCAAGCCATGGGACGGAGCCAGCGTGTGGCCCGGTGGCTACATCCGGTCGCTGGAGATGCGCTTGGCTGAAGGTCACCGTCCGGGATCCGGCAAGGTGTGGATCCGCACCTCCCACCCCTTGACGGACCAGCAGGACAGCACGGATCTTGCTCGGCTGATGGGCCTGGTGGACACCGCCAACGGGATCGCCGCCCGGGTTCCTCCGGGGGAGAACAGCTACATCTTCCCCAACGTTGACTTGCAGATCCACATGTACCGGGCGCCGTCCGGTGAATGGCTGGGACTGGACAACAAAGTCTCCTTCGGAAGCGACGGCATCGGCCTGACGTCCACCGTGCTCCACGACGTCAACGGACCGTTTGGCAGGGCCGAGCAAATCCTGACGTTGAGGAAGAGCTGATGTCGGCCGAGGCGCGGAGCCAGCTCACGGCGTATCGCCAATTGGAATCGATGGGTGCGGCGGAGGACCTCGATTTCGCCCTGGAACTGTTGAAGCGTGCCCGCAGCGGACAGTTGGGTCCTTCTCTTCGCCTGTACCGTCCGCTGCCCACGGTAGCGTTCGGGCAGCGGGACGCGAACCTTCCTGGTTTCCCTGCTGCGGAGGAAGCCTGTCGGGAGCTTGGTTTCGAACCCCTGATACGGAAAGCCGGAGGACGGGCGGCCGCATATCACCAGGGCACCTTGGTGATTGACCACATTGAGCCGCATCCAGACGCAATCGTTCGGGCCAAGGCCCGCTTTTCCGAGTTCGGTGAGTTGCTGGCTGGTGCGCTCCGAAGCGTCGGTGTCCATGCCGCCGTCGGCGAAATCCCGGGAGAATACTGCCCCGGTGAGTTCAGCGTCCACGGCGAGGATCCGGACTTTCCAGCCCACAGCATCAAACTGATAGGCACCGCCCAACGCGTAGTTTCCGGTGGTTGGTTGTTCAGTTCAGTGATAGTGGTGGAGAACTCCCAACCCATTCGCGATGTCCTGACGGCGAGCTACGCTGCCCTGGGCCTCGAGTGGGATCCCGCAACCGCCGGTGCGGCCAACGACCTGCTGCCGCACTTGGACGTGAAGACTGTCGAGGACGCAGTCATTGAGGCCTACCGCGGTTATGCGGACGTCGTCGACGGCGACTTCCGCAGCCTTGTGGGCTAGGGGCACGTGCGTCGTTTCACTGCGCGGGGCTGCGCCGCTGCCTACTATCCGCAGGCCAACGTGCTGGTGCCGCCGGATTCGACGGCGGCGGAAAGCAATACCCCGGCTTGAGCCGGCTGCCGCACCGGTTTATGGGACGGCAGCCGACCAGCGGCCCTGGGGTCAGTGCCCGCGGGCGATCCATTCGTCCAGGTGCGGCTTTTCCGCTCCGATGGTGGTGGAGTCCCCGTGCCCTGTGCGGACCACCGTTTCATCCGGAAGGCTAAGAAGCTTGGTCCGGATGGATTCGATGATGGTGGGGAAGTCGCTGTAGGAGCGTCCCGTGGCGCCCGGCCCGCCCTGGAAGAGGGTGTCCCCGCTGAAAAGCGTTCCTTCGCCCGCGAGGTGGAAGGACACGGACCCCGGTGAGTGCCCCGGGGTGTGAACGGCCTTCAAGGTGGCGCCGGCAACGGTGAACTCCTCTCCGTCAGCGATCGCTGCGTCGGGGTCAACCTCGGGGAACACCGCACGCCACAGCATCCAGTCGTCCTGGTGCAGGAGGATGGGGGCCTTGGCAAGTTCCCTGAATTCACCGGCTGAGCGAATATGGTCGTCGTGGCCATGGGTCAGCAGGATGGCTTTGACCGTGCGGCCGTTGACAGCCTGCAGGACAGCGTCAGGATTGTGCGCGGGGTCGATCACTATGCATTCTGAGTCGTCGCCGACGATCCAGACGTTGTTGTCAACGTCCCAGGTACCGCCGTCGAGCGAGAAAGTGCCGGACGTGACAACGTGATCAATCTGGAGGGTGTTCACAGTTCGACCACCGATCGGAGGACGGCGCCTTGGTGCATTTTGTCGAACGCTTCTTCGACCTGGTTGATGGTGATGCGCTCGGTGACGAACGCATCCAGGTCAAGCTTGCCTTGCTTGTACAGGTCCACGAGCATGGGGAAGTCCCGGGAGGGCAGGCAATCTCCGTACCATGAAGACTTGAGTGACCCGCCTCGGCCAAAGACGTCCAGCAGCGGCAATTCCAGGGTCATCTCCGGGGTGGGGACGCCCACCAGGACCACTGTTCCGGCGAGGTCGCGGGCGTAGAAGGCCTGCTTGTAGGTTTCGGGACGTCCGACGGCGTCAATCACCACGTCTGCTCCGAAGCCACCGGTGAGGGCACGGATTTCCTCCACGGGGTCGCCTGCGGAGGAGTCGACGGTATGCGTGGCGCCCAGTTCCTTGGCGCGTTCGAGCTTCTTGGCATCGATGTCCACGGCGATGATGGTGGTGGCGCCTGCGAGCGCGGCTCCTGCAATGGCTGCAACGCCTACGCCTCCGCAACCAATGACGGCAACCGAGTCGCCGCGCTTGACTCCGCCGGTGTTGAGCGCTGCGCCCAAACCTGCCATGACACCGCAGCCGAGCAGGCCGACGGCGGCGGCATCGGCGTCGGGGTCTACCTTGGTGCATTGGCCGGCAGCGACCAAGGTCTTTTCGATGAAGGCGCCAATGCCCAGCGCGGGAGAGAGCTCAGTGCCGTCTTCGAGGGTCATTTTCTGGGTCGCGTTGTGTGTGTTGAAGCAGTACTGGGCCTGGCCGCGGTTGCAGGCGCGGCAGTTGCCGCAGACGGCGCGCCAGTTGAGGACCACGCGGTCGCCGGGGGCGACATCGGTGACGTCGGGTCCTACTGCGCTGACCACGCCGGTGGCTTCGTGGCCGAGCAGGAACGGGAAGTCGTCGCTGATGCCACCGAGTTTGTAGTGGAGGTCTGTATGGCAGACGCCGCTGGTGAGGATGTCCACCAGGGCTTCGCCGGGGCCAGGTTCGGGAACCAGGATGGTTTCGAGGGTTGCGGGTGCGCCTTTGGAGCGGACGACGACACCTTTGACAGCGTGGACCATGGAGATGTTCCCTTCGGGCTCGCGGAGAGAGGGCCCTTAAATGCAGCAGGGCCCGCTACGGATTCCCAATCTGTCTATCACACGTGGCAGACAGTATGTGGATTGTTCCGTGCGGGCCCAACCTCGGCCGGCTGATGGCGCCTATGCTGCGAGGCGGTTCTCAACTTCGGAGGCGGAGGGGTTGGTGGCCGCGGTTCCGTCGGGGAACAGCACAGTGGGGACGGTGCGGTTGCCACCGTTGAGCTTCTCGACGAGTTCGGCCGTGCCATCTACTTCTTCGATGTTGATCTCGGTGTAGCCGATGCCCTTGGCGTCCAGCTGCTTCTTCAGGCGGTTGCAGTAGCCGCACCAGGTGGTCGAGAACATGGTGATGGTGCCGGAGTCGGGAGTGAAGTCCACAGAGCTCTCCTCAGTAGTGGTCGTTTTCACGGTGGTGGTTCGTTCGTAACAACGGTAACCCGGGACCGAATAATTCCCGTGCGGCCGGGTAGCGGGGTGACGTCACACCCTTGCGCTGGTGCGTTCATTCAGGAAAGGGCAGACTGGTCGCATGTGTGGACGTTATGTCATGGCCCGTGCGGTGGGGGACCTGCTTGCCGATTTCGACGCCGAACTTGAGAACGAAATTGCCCTTGGGAAGTCGTGGAACGTAGCACCAACCGACGCTGTTCCCATCGTGTTGGAAAGACTCGTCGATGACAACCCGAAGCGGCAGCTCCATGTTGCCAAGTGGGGCCTGGTGCCCTCATGGGCGAAGGATCCCAAGGGGGGTGCGCGCCTTATCAACGCACGCAGCGAGACCCTTCTGGAGAAGCCTTCCTTCAAGAAGGCCGCTGTTGCACGTCGTTGCGCGGTTCCCGCTGACGGCTACTACGAATGGAAAAAGGGCGAGGGGAAGAACAAGCAGCCCTATTACGTGCACCCGGGAGATGGCCAAGGCCTGGTCTTTGCGGGCTTGTATGAGTGGTGGCGGGATCAGTCGGCATCTGATGACGACCCGGGCCGCTGGTTGTTGTCCATGTCCATTCTAACCGCGGACACTCCCACGGCAGATGTGGCCCGGACGCGGCGCAGCGCCTCGGTCTTTGACGAACTGACAGCGCTCCATGACCGTGTTCCATTGCCCATGAGCACAGAGACGATGGAAGCCTGGCTGGATCCGCGGGAGAAGGACGCCGGAGGGCTGGTGGAACTGGTCCGTTCCAGGGCCCACGATGCCGCTGCTGGCTGGACGCTGGATCCTGTGGGCAGTGCCGTGGGGAACGTCCGGAACAACTCCCCGGAACTCATCGAGCCGGTGGAAGGCCTCTTCTAGCGGTCAGAGAGCCTCTGTCACCGGCACGCCGGACTGGAACTCCCGGCCGTCCGCCTCGCTGAAGCCCGTCATGACGTGGCCCTTGCTCAGCCCATGGATGGCCGACATCGGAAAGTTCCCCGTGATGACGTTGCCCGAGTGCTCCACGCCTTTGATGTCATAGTTTTCCTCGGCACTGAGGGAATGGTTGAAGGAATAGAACGAGATCGCCTCGCCATTCATGAATTCGATACCGAGCCTGCGCTGTGAGGAATAGTCCTCGCTGGCAGCAACAAGGCCCACGACGTAAGCGCCGGAGCCTGGTATGTTGCCATCGATTTCGAACCTTGCCACAAGGTTGTCGTCTTCGGCGGAGATGTTGACCTGCTTCAGGAGTGCGTCATTGGTGCTCATGCCACAATCCTGCTCTGTGGACCCGCCGGCGTCCACCCCTTTGACTCATCCTTCCAACAGGCGCTCGATGGTGCGGGCGACCTCGGATCTGTCCTTGACTTGCCCCTTGCGGGCGGTCAGCAGGTGCAACGCGAGGCCGTCGCTGTAATCGGAGACTGCTTCGGCCCGTGCCCGGGCTTCAGGGATCTCCATGGCTTCGAGCAGTTGCGCCAAGGCCGCTACCAAACGTTCGTGCCCGTCGGCGACGACTTCGGGCTGGTCCAGCGCGAAAACGAAACGGGCCCGGGTCAGTTCGGCGTTTTCCCCGGCGAGTCCCATGACCGCTCCGGCGATTTGCTCCGCCAGGGACGCTGCCGACGTCGGCAATTCCAGCCTCCCTTCCTGCAGCAGGAGGCTGTCCAGTTCTTCAACGCGGTCGACGGCGGCACCCACTAGTGCGGCCCGGTTGCGGAAATAGTTCGAGGTAGTTCCGACGGCGACGCCGGCTTGGGCGTCCACCGCCCGGTGCGTCAGGCCCTTGAGGCCCTGCGCCGAGACGACTGCGAGCGCAGCATCGGCTAACTGTGTTCGTCGGTCAGGCATGGCGAAAGTCTAGCGGCAAACCACTACCGGCACTACAAATGTAGTAGTACAGTGTGGGCATGAAAAAAGTGGAGATCATCGGCGGCGGAATAGCCGGCCTGGCGCTCGCAAGCCGGCTCGATCCCGGGATGTTCGACGTCACGGTTTACGAACAGCGGCCGGAACTGCCCCCTGTGGGAACAACCCTGGCCATGTGGACCGAAGCCCAGCAGGCACTGTCGGTGCTGGGCCTTCTAGGTGCAGCGCGTAGCCGGGGAGCCACCATCAAGGCCGGTGCGCTCCGCAGCCCTTCAGGGGAACCCATGCTGTCAATGGAGGGGGAGGGGCTGATGGGGCTTTCCCGACCTGAACTGCTGGCGTTGCTGGATTCTGCCGTGCCTGAAACCGTGCGTCGGGTGACGGGGAGGGTGGAACACCTGCCCGGCGATGCGTGGTTGACCGTTGGTGCAGATGGCGTCCGCAGCGTTGTTCGGCGGGACGCCTGGGGTGATCGGAGTGCAGCTAAACCCACGCCGTTCCTGGCTGTCCGCGGAGTGGTTCCTGGAACCCCTTCCCCTGAGGACGTCGGCGAGTACTGGGGCTGCGGAGAGATCTTCGGCTTGGCACCTGCAGGGGGTGGAGCCAACTGGTACGCCTCCTTCCGCTCAGAACTGGGCCCGGACAGGGTAAATGTCGCAGAAGCGCTGGAGTTGACGCGAAACCGCTATGCCAACTACTCGCCGGCCGTGCTGGAGGTACTTCACCGGGCAACTCCGGACAATTCCCTGGCCCAACGCATCTGGACAACCCCGCCACTGGGCCGCTATGCGCGGGGCAATGTGGTCTTGGTCGGGGATGCCGCCCACGCCATGACGCCCAACCTGGGCAGGGGCGCCTGCGAAGCACTGATCGATGCCGTGACCTTGGGTGGGCTCCTCAACGACCTGCCATTGAAGGACGCGCTCGCCGCCTATGGCAGGAAGCGCGTACTGCGCACCCAGCAACTACGGATGGCCTCCTCCTTGATGGGGAGCATCGCCCTTGCCCAAGGCATGCAACCCTGGCGCGACGCCTTGCTGAAACAGGTGGGCAGGAGGGTATCAAGAGCCCGGGATGGGGCTGGAACTTCGAAGTAGGTTTTGTCGCGGCGTCGGCGTAAACTGAATTTATTCGAACATACATTCGAATAAGGATCTCCGACGCAAACGAGGTGTGGAAATGGGGCTGTTCAGTGAGTCCGTCGGCGTCATCTGCGCGGAAACGGGCCAGCCCCAGGAAGTCCAATGGAAAGGGGCACGGTACACAGTCTCCAACGAACCGGTCCGATGGTTTGAGAGACGCCAATGGTGGCTGGAAGAAAGCCGCGCACCCCTGGGCAGCGGTGCCGGACTGGTAGACCACGAGATCTGGCGTGTTCAGCTTCAGCTTCAGCAACTGGAGGAAGGAACACCAACCGCCGACACCATCACACTTGACCTGGTCCGTCACGTTGGCAGCGGACGCTGGAGGGTCCTTCGCATCCATGACGCAGCACCGGCACAGGCCGTAGAGCCAGACGAAGCAGCGTGACCCTTGAGCTTCACCCACCTGCACGTCTCCACAGCCTTCAGTGCACACTACGGCGTCTCCTGGCCGGATGAACTGGCCCAAGCAGCCGCAGCAGACGGCGCAACCGCGCTCGCCTGCACAGACCGGGACGGACTGTATGGCACCGTCAAGCACCTCAAAGCATGCATGGATGCAGGCATCGACCCCATCGTGGGGGTGGACCTGGCGGTATTCGACGACGACGGCGACCAACGCACCCAAGTGGCGGGCCGCGTCGTCGTCCTCGCCCACGGCAACAACAACGGCGCCGGATACAGGGCTCTTTGCCGCCTCATATCCGACGCCCACGCACGCACCTCAGGTAAAGCCGGCGGAGCAATCCCCGTCGCAGTCACCAGAGGTGAACTCGCTTCAAGAACACTGGACCCCAAAACCCTCAAACAGGTTCTAACAGTCCTGATCGGCCCCAACTCAGATGTAGGCAGGGCCATGGGTGGACGCAAGTACTTGCGTCCAAGGACCCTCTTCAAGCAATGGATCGACGCCATGCCGCCCGGGACCATCGTCACCGAAACCGTCTCCCACCTCAGCGCACCTGGCGAACCGCTCAGTACGGCACATGCCGTGCGGATGCTCAAACTCGCCCTCGAGCACAACGTCCCCGCCATCCTCACCAACGCCGTGCGCTTTTGCGCCCAGGACGGCGCCGCCACCGCAGACGTCCTTGACTCTGCACGCACCCTCAAATCCCTCCCTGAACTCTCAACGGAACCCCTGCTGCAACCAACAGGGCAGGGCTGGCTGAAAACACCCCAGCAAATGCTCCAACTCGGAAAAGAAATCATGACCGCGGCAGGCCAGGGAAGAGCCGACCTCCACAAACTGCTCGCCAACACTGAGGCGCTCGCAGACAAATGCCGCATAGACCCCGTCCTGGACATGGGGTGGAAGAAACCAGTGGTTCCGGAGTCCACCATTATCGGCATTGACTGCGACCCCATGGTCGAACTGACGCAACGTTGCAAGGCAGGAATCACCAGAAGATTCCCAGGCATCAAGGGAGAAGCCGAAAAGCAGTTGCGCTCGCGGTTGGACCATGAGCTCGGAATCATCGCCCGGTTGGGTTTTGCCTCATACTTCCTCACCGTGGCGGAGGTATCCCGGATGATCCTTGATATGGGCGTCAGGGTTGCCGCCAGGGGATCGGGCGCATCAAGCCTTGTGAACTACCTGATCGATATCAGCCAGGTGGATCCGATCCGCCACGACCTCATTTTTGAACGTTTCCTGTCAGGCCGCCGGTCAACGCTTCCCGACATCGACATCGATGTCGAAAGTGCTGAACGGCACAATGTTTATCGAAAGATATTTGAGCGTTTCGGATCCGAGCGCGTCACCCTCATGAGCATGCAGAACGGCTACAGGGCTCGAGGAGCTGTCCGGGACGCAGGACTGGCACTCGGGATGGACGACGGCGAGATAGGCGAGATCGCAAAGCAACTCTGGAGGTTCTCCGCCCGCAAATTCCGCGAAGCATTGGTGGAGAAGCCGGAGCTCCGTGATTTTGCCGGGCGGGTGGAACAAGGTGGGTTGGAGGAGAACCAGCAACTCGATCTCCTGGTGGACCTTACCGAAAGGCTGGACCGCCTTCCCCGGCACATCTCAATGCATCCATGCGGGGTGATTTTGGGCGACGCCACGCTGTTGGACCGGACTCCGGTTCAACCCAGCGGACTGGGACTGCCCATGAGTCAGTTCGATAAACACGACATGGACCCCATGGGAATGCTCAAGCTGGACGTCCTTGGCGTGAGGATGCAAAGTGCCATGGCCTTTGCCGTGCGTGAAGTCATTCGCCTTCACCCGTCCAAAGCAGAAGTTGTGGCCGCAGGTAAGCATCCTGTTGAGCCGGGCGGGACAGGGCCGGACTTCATCGCCGCAGACGGCAGGATCAACCTTAACGCCGTACCGTTCGACGACGAGCCCACCTATGAACTGATCCGCAGCACCCACACGCTCGGCTGTTTTCAGATCGAGTCCCCAGGCCAGCGTGAACTCATAGGAAAGATGGCTCCCAGGGAATTCAACGACCTCATTATCGATATCTCGCTGTTCCGGCCCGGCCCCATGAAATCGGACATGGTGCGGCCCTTCCTTGAGCACAGGCACGGATTTGCCCCGGAGGTCTACCCTCATCCGGATTTGAAACCGGTTTTGCAAGAGACCCATGGGGTTACTGTCTTCCATGAGCAGATCCTGAAGACCTTCCAGGTCATGACCGGCTGTGGACTGGCAAGGGCGGATGAATTCCGGCGGGCTTTGGGCGATGAAATCCATGAACCGGGGGTTGAGGCATTCTTCCGGCGGGAAGCGATCAAGAAGTACTCCCCGGAGGTAGTGGACAAAGTCTGGGGAACCTTGAAGGCCTTTGGCAGCTTCGGATTCTGCAAAGCCCACGGAGCCGCTTTTGCCGTGCCCACCTACCAATCTGCCTGGCTGAAAACCCATCATCCGGAGGCGTTCCTGGCAGGATTGTGGGAGCACGATCCTGGAATGTACCCCAAACGCCTTCTGGTCGCCGAAGCGCGTCGGCTGGGCATACCCATCCTTCCCCTGGACATCAACCGGAGCCATGCCGAATACCGGGTGGAGAAAATCCAGCAGGGCAATGATCAGGGCAAGCTTGGTATTCGTTTGAGCTTCACTGGAATCTATGGGTTATCGGGCGCTGAATTGAAGAGGATCGTGGCAGGACAGCCCTACGATTCCCTCGCAGACCTGAGGGCACGCGCAAGAGTCAGCAAGCCGAACATTAAGAGGCTTGCCCAACTTGGGGCTTTTGATGCCCTTCACAAGGACTCAGGTGGCAAGGCGAACCGGGCGGATCTTGTGCAGCACCTGCAGGCCCTCCAAAGCAGCCCCAGCAAAAAGACCACTGACGTTATCGATGGACAGCTGTCCTTTGCTCTTGGCGATGTTGAGTTGAGGAACCTGGCTGCAAAGCTTCCCGAGCCGTCCATGGTGGACAACGTCAGGGCGGAGCTGGACCTGATGGCCGTCGATGTCAGTGAGCACCTTATGGACAGTCACCGGCCCCTCCTGGACAAGCTGGGAGTCACCACTGCCGATAAACTCCTCGGGCTTCGGAATGGGACAGAAGTGCTGGTGGCAGGGGTGCGGGTAGCAACGCAAACTCCGCCTATGCGTGGTGGAAGGCGCGTGGTCTTCATCAGCATCGATGACGGCACTGGTTGCGTGGATTCGGTCTTTTTCCATGAAGCCCAGGAAGAATCCGGACCCTTGCTGTTTGGTACGCGCCTTCTGTTGATCCGTGGAACCACAAGGCGCACCGGTCCCAAGGGAATCAGCCTGAGCGCCACCAAAGCCTGGGACCTCGGCCAGCCTGAAACGTTGCCATACCCAGAGCTTCGCCCTGCCGGAGGTGGCCTGCCTGATGAATACACGCACAGAGGGCCCCTGCACGGCATCTCCAGGAACCTTGCCATCACTGGCCTTGGAAGCTGATCCGGCCTCTGAATCCGGCGTCGGCGCGCTGCTTTGGCCGCCCCAGCCGAAGCAGATACGATTGACGGTGGCTGGCTGTGGTCCCCGTACGCCACAAGCTATGAAGCCTTAACTATGAATAGGAGACACCCGTGTCAGATGCCCAACAGATCACCCTCATCGTCGATGGCGAAGAGACCAAGGTGACGGAAGGGACTACCGGCGCGGAACTCTTCTTCGAGCGCCGCGACGTCGTTGTAGCCCGAGTCAATGGTGTGCTGACGGACCTTGACCAGGTTCTCGCCGAAGGCACTAACGTCGAGGGCGTCACCATCGAATCACCCGACGGACTCAATGTGCTCCGCCACTCCACTGCCCACGTCATGGCCCAGGCAGTTCAGCAGTTGCGCCCCGATGCAAAGCTCGGCATTGGCCCTTACATCACTGACGGCTTCTACTTCGATTTCGATGTCGCTGAACCCTTCACCCCGGAAGACCTGCGCACGCTGGAAAAGATGATGCAAAAGATCATCAACCAGAACCAGAAGTTCGTGCGCCGTGTGGTCAACGAGGATGAAGCCCGCGAGGCTATGGCCCACGAACCTTACAAGCTGGAACTGCTGGGCAAGAAGAATGACGCAAGCGACGCCGCTGAGGGCGTCAACGTCGAGGTCGGCGCCGGCGACATCACGATCTACGACAACGTGGACAGGAAGAGCGGCGAGAGTGTCTGGTGCGATCTTTGCCGCGGCCCGCACCTGCCCAACACCAAGATCATTTCCAATGCGTTCGCGTTGACTCGCTCGTCCGCCGCCTACTGGCTGGGTAACCAGAACAACCAGCAGCTGCAGCGTATCTACGGCACAGCCTGGCCTACCAAGGAAGCCCTCAAGGCCTACCAGGAACGCATCGCTGAAGCCGAGCGCCGCGACCACCGCAAGCTCGGCGTCGAACTTGACCTCTTCTCCTTCCCGGACGAGCTGGGCTCCGGCCTCCCGGTGTTCCACCCCAAGGGCGGCATCATCCGCAAGGCCATGGAGGACTACTCCCGCCAACGCCACGTGGATGCCGGCTACGAGTTCGTGTACACCCCCCACATCACCAAGGGACACCTCTACGAGGTTTCGGGGCACCTGGACTGGTACAAGGACGGCATGTTCCCGGCGATGCAGGTGGATGCCGAGTACAACGACGACGGCACCGTACGCAAGCCGGCCCAGGACTACTACCTGAAGCCGATGAACTGCCCCATGCATAACCTGATCTTCCGCTCCCGCGGCCGGTCATACCGCGAACTTCCGCTGCGCCTCTTCGAATTCGGTTCGGTGTACCGCTATGAGAAGTCCGGCGTTGTGCACGGCCTGACACGCGTCCGTGGCATGACACAGGACGATGCCCACATCTACTGCACCCGCGAGCAGATGAAGGAAGAGCTCACCACCACGCTGAACTTCGTCCTGGGCCTCCTCAAGGACTACGGCCTGGATGACTTCTACCTGGAGCTCTCCACGAAGAACGAAGAAAAATTCGTTGGCGACGACGCCGCCTGGGAGGAAGCTACCCGCACTTTGTCCGAGGTTGCCGCTGCTTCGGGCCTGGAGCTGGTGCCGGATCCGGGTGGAGCTGCCTTCTACGGTCCCAAGATCTCGGTCCAGGCGAAAGACGCCCTGGGCAGGACCTGGCAGATGTCCACCATCCAGTTGGACTTCAACCTTCCGGAACGATTCGAACTGGAGTATCAGGCAGCGGATGGCACGCGCCAGCGCCCGGTAATGATCCACCGGGCCCTCTTCGGATCCGTTGAACGCTTCATGGGTGTCCTGACCGAGCACTACGCCGGGGCGTTCCCCGCATGGCTCTCACCAGTGCAGGTAGTTGGCATCCCTGTGGCCGAGACATTCAACGACTACATGTTCGACGTCGTGGGCCAGCTCAAGGCGGCGGGCATCCGTGCCGAAGTGGACATCTCGTCGGACCGCTTCCCCAAGAAGATCCGCACTGCAAGCAAGGACAAAATCCCCTTCGTTCTGATTGCCGGCGGTGAGGATGCTGAGGCCGGCGCGGTCTCGTTCCGCTTCCGCGATGGCAGCCAGGACAACGGCGTGCCGGTGGCCGAGGCCGTCCGCAGGATCGTGGACGCCGTCAAGAACCGCGAGAGCTGACGGAACGGACACAAAGACGGTGCAGGAGAACACAGGCGCGGCAGCTGACCTACCAGGTGACGCCGACGTAACCGATGACTTCGGATTGGCGGGCGTACCGGACGCGTTTCAGCGCCTGTGGACTCCGCACCGCATGGCCTACATCAAGGGCGGGCAGGATCAATTCAAGAACAAGGATGACTGCCCGTTCTGTGTAGGGCCCACGCGCTCCGACGAGGAATCCTTGATCGTCTACCGGGGGAGGACCTGCTACGTGGTCCTCAACCTTTTCCCATACAACCCGGGGCACTTGTTGATCTGTCCCTATCGCCATGTGCCTGACTACACGGACATCACGGTGGAGGAGACGGCCGAGTTCGCCGAATTAACGCAGACCGCCATGCGGGTGCTCCGGAAGGTTTCGAATCCCAGTGGCTTCAACCTGGGCATGAACCAGGGTGTCACCGGCGGCGCGGGCATTGCTGCGCATCTTCATCAACATGTGGTTCCGCGCTGGGGCGGGGATGGAAACTTCTTCCCGATCATCGCCCAGACCAAGGCCATCACCCAAACACTTGACGAGGTGCGCAAGCTAGTGGCCGAAGCCTGGCCGGGGGAGTCGAATGCTCAATAGGCATGCGCGCGGCTTCTTCACTTCACTATTCACCCCCCTTGCGCGCTGGCTCCTCAAGATCGGCGTGTCTCCTGACGCTGTGACCATGGCAGGTACGGCCGGCGTTATCCTCGGCGGCCTTGTGCTCTATCCGCTGGGCCAGCTGTGGTGGGGTTCGGTCGTCGTGGCTTTCTTCGCGTTCTCGGATGTGGTGGACGGCATCATGGCGCGTCTCCAGGGCAGAAGCGGTGGCTGGGGCAATTTCCTGGATTCCACCCTGGACCGTTTGGCAGATGGGGCAATCTTTGCCGGCCTCGCCATCTGGTTCTTCACCCACGGCGGGGATTCAGCGATCGGTACTGCCGCCGTCGTCTGCCTTGTCCTTGGAATGGTTGTCTCCTATGCCAGGGCCAAAGCAGAGTCCCTGGGGTACCAAGCGAGCGTAGGGATCGCCGAGCGTGCCGAGCGTTTGGCATCGGTGCTGCTCATAGCAGGGCTGACGGGGTTGGGGCTTCCGCCCGTTGTGTTGTTCGGGACCTTGATCCTGCTGGCACTGGCCAGCGTCGTGACCATCATTCAGCGGATGGCTACTGTGCGCCGGCAGGCCATGGCCGAGGCTGATGGACCGCCAGCTGGCTGAAGGCCTACGCCGCCACCCTTCCCATGGGAACTGGCATCCGACCAGATTCTGTCCCCGGCGGTTGTGCAGCTGTCCTATCACAGCCCCCTTTGTTGCCCGTGAAGGCAGTAATGAATGTACTGCCACCATGCAACGTGCGACTACTATTACTAGTACTTGGTCACCTTGACCTGAAACCCGGTGTGCGCTGATTGCGGTCGTGTGGCTGCGCGTGCCTCCGGCAAGAAGGTCGTTTATCTACCCATAGGGGTTTTTGTGTCTACACCAGATGTAAGCAACGAAGCCGGTTCGTCCGCGAACAGCGTCACGGGCAGCAGCCGCGTTAAGCGGGGCATGGCGGAGATGCTCAAGGGCGGCGTCATCATGGACGTCGTTAACGTCGAGCAGGCCCGCATCGCCGAAGACGCCGGTGCCGTCGCTGTCATGGCGCTCGAGCGTGTCCCGGCCGATATCCGCGCCCAGGGTGGCGTGTCCCGCATGTCGGATCCGGACATGATCGATGCGATCATCGCCGCCGTGTCCATCCCGGTCATGGCCAAGGCCCGCATCGGCCACTTCGTCGAAGCCCAGGTCCTGCAGTCCCTCGGTGTTGACTACATCGACGAGTCCGAGGTCCTGACCCCGGCGGATTACATCAACCACATCGACAAGTGGAACTTCACCGTTCCGTTCGTCTGTGGTGCCACCAACCTTGGTGAGGCTTTGCGCCGCATCAACGAGGGTGCGGCGATGATCCGGTCCAAGGGCGAAGCCGGTACTGGTGATGTTTCCAACGCGACCGGGCACATGCGCAAGATCCGTTCGGAGATCGCCAAGCTCGCAGCACTTCCCGAGGACGAGCTCTACGTTGCGGCCAAGGAGTTGCAGGCCCCGTACGAGCTGGTCAAGGAAGTTGCCGCGACCGGCAAGCTTCCCGTGGTGTTGTTCACCGCCGGTGGCATCGCGACCCCGGCTGATGCTGCGATGATGATGCAGCTCGGCGCCGATGGTGTGTTCGTTGGCTCCGGTATCTTCAAGTCCGGCAACCCGGCCGAGCGTGCCGCCGCCGTCGTCAAGGCCACCACCTTCCACGACGACCCCGATGTCATTGCCAAGGTCTCCCGCGGCCTCGGGGAAGCCATGGTGGGCATCAACGTCGACGACATCCCGCAGCCCCACCGCCTCGCAGAGCGCGGCTGGTAGCAAGCAAAGCAGTACGACGGCGGCCGGTCACCTTCCGAGGTGACCGGCCGCCGTCGTTTTTATTCCAGTCCGCGGCGTTTCAGGAGGGGTTCCAGCTCTGCGTCGCGGCCACGGAATGCCCGGAATGAAACCAGCGGGTCCCGGCTGTTACCCCGTGATAGCAACTCTGAGCGAAAGTGATCGCCGTTCGCCCTTGTCAGGCCGCCGTTTTCCTTAAACCATTCCACGGTGTCTGCATCCAGTACCTCGCTCCAGATGTAAGAGTAATAGCCCGCTGCGTAGCCTGCGCCGGCAAAGATGTGCTGGAAGTAGCCGGTTCTGTACCGGGGTGGAATCAGGGGGTGTGCGATGCCGGCGTCGGCAAGGGCTTTGGCCTCGAAGGCGAGGACATCGTCCGGGACGCCTGCTTCCGGGAGGACATGCCACGCGAGGTCCAGGAGCGCAGCTCCAAGGTACTCGGTGGTCGCGAATCCTTCGCCCCACAGCAGTGAGTCATTGAGCTTGTCCACGGTGGACTGGGGGAGGACTTCGCCCGTGGAGTAGTGGCGGGCATACTTGGCCAGGACCTCGGGCCACATGATCCACATCTCGTTGATCTGCGACGGATACTCCACAAAGTCCCGGGGAACGGATGTTCCAGAGAAGCGCGGGTACGTGACATCCGAGAACAGGCCATGCAGTGCGTGCCCAAATTCGTGGAAGACGGTCCGGACCTCATCCAGGGACAGCAGCGCCGGCTCGCCGGGGGCAGGTTTGGTGATGTTGAGGTTATTGATCACCACGGACTTTGTGCCCAGCAGCCGGGATTGCTCCACGAGGGAGTTCATCCAGGCTCCTCCGCGCTTGGACTCCCGCGTGTAGTAGTCGCCGAGGAACAGGCCAAGTCCGCTGCCGTCCCGGTCGCGGATCTCCCACACGCGTACGTCAGGGTGGTAGCCCACAAGGTCGGCTCGTTCGTGGAACGTGATGCCGTAAAGCTCCGTGGCCGCATGGAATATGCCGTCGGTGAGAACGGTCTCGAGGCTGAAGTAGGGGCGCAGCGCCTGCTCGTCCACCTCGAACTTGTCTTTGCGGACCCGGGCCGAATAGTAGGCCCAATCCCACGGTTCCAGATCATGCCCCGCTGATTCCGCCAGGGCGTCGGCCTCTGCCTGGGCGTTGCGGATGGCCGCAGCTGACATCCGGTGCAGCATCGCCTGGACGTCGCCGAAGCCAGGTGCTGTCTGCTGGTCCACCACCAGTTCGGCAAAGTTCGTAAATCCCAGGAGCGAAGCCTTCTCCGCGCGCAGCTGGACCGTTGCTGTAACGAGGTCCCGCACATCCAAGTCCCCGCCATCGATTCCGCGCGCCAGGGACGCTTCATGCAGACGACGGCGGATGGACCGGTTCTCCAACGATGCCAGGGCTGGCTGGTTGCTGGGTTGAATCAGCGTCAGCAAGTACTTCCCGTCATGTCCGGCGGCCTTCGCGGCTTCGGCTGCGCCGGCGATGTCCTCGGCCGGCAGGCCAGCGAGGTCTCCAGCGTCATCGAGCACCAGCGCCGCGGACTTCATGGCCTCCTTGACACGCTGGCCGAATTCGGTGCCCAACCGTGAGAGTTCCGCGTTGACTTCGCGCAGCCGTGACTGGCCCGCATCGTCAAGCTGGATGCCGGACTGCCGGAACTCCTTGAGGTACTCCTCGACCAAACGCGCAGACTCGGCGTCGAGATCTCCGGTGTCGATGGCGGCGAACCGTTCGTAGAGTTCCCGGTTCATGTACACGGCATCCTGATGCGCCGAGAACCTGGGTGATAGCTTCGTCTCAAGCTCTCGGATGGCATCGGAGGCGTCTGCTGCGACCAGCGTGAAGAACGCTGCTGCCGCCCTGTTCAGGAGAAGTCCCGACCGTTCCATGGCCACGGCCGTGTTCTCGAAGGTCGCGGGTTCGGGGTTGCCGGTGATCAGCTGGATTTCCTGCAGGTGCCCGGCCAGCCCGGCGTCGACAGCCTCGGCATAATGCCCGGGGGTGATGCCGGCGAAGGGCGGCAGGCCGTACGGCAGGGTGCTGGGAGTCAAGAGGGGATTGGTCATGAAGTGACTCTTTCACGTAAGAATCGTGTCCTCAAGAGCGGCGCGCCCGGTTCCACCGGCCTTCCGCCCTAGGATGAAAACCATGGGCAAAATCACATCTACAGTGGCGTGGATCCGTCCTCCAAAGCCGGCAATCGTGCTGATGACTGCGGCTCTTGCCCTGTCTCTGGGTGCCTGCGGTGTCATTGCCGAAAACGAGGACCAGAACCGCAGTAATGCCGCATCGGCTCCAGCCCCGCAGACGCCGGCGCCGACGCGCACTCCCGCTCCGAACCCAACCCCCGGCAAAGGCCCTGCGTGCCCGGAACTGCGTTGCACCTCCATTACGGTGACGGGCGACATGCTGGTCCATACCCAGCTCTGGCAACAAGCGAAGGCCGACGCCGCTGCGGCGGGGTTGCCCGGCTACACCTTTGTCCCCCTCCTCGAAGGTCAACGGCGCTATATCCGCAACAGCGACCTCGCAATCTGCCATCAGGAGACACCGGTGGCCACGCCGGAGGGGCCTTTCTCGGCCTACCCTTCGTTCAACGTTCCACCGCAGATCATCACAGCCTCCAAGGATGTTGGCTACCAGGCGTGCACCACGGCGAGCAACCACACCATTGACCGTGGGACCGATGGGCTTCTGCGGACACTCGATGCACTCGACGCGGCCGGACTCAAGCACACGGGTTCCTACCGGACGGAGGCCGCGTCCAAGGAAATACTCATGCTTGAAACGGACGCCGCAAAGGTGGCAGTCATCATCGGGACCTACGGCCACAACGGACAAATTCCCGAGTACCCGTGGTTGGTCGATGAGCTTGATCCCGCAGCAATGATCGCAAAAGCAACGCAGGCCAAGGCGCTGGGGGCGGACATCGTGCTGGGAGTCATGCATGCCGGTGACGAGTACGCAAGCGAAGCAAATACCCAGCAGCAGGATGTTGCGCACGCGTTGGTGGACAGCGGCCAGTTCACCATGATCTACGGTCACCACACCCACTCTGTGCTGCCGATCGAGAATTACAAGGGAACGTGGATTGTGTACGGATTGGGAAACGGCATCACGGAATTGTCGCCTTGGTATGTGGTCAATAACGAAGGACTGCTGGTCAGGGCACAGTTCAGCCAGAACGCCGCAGGTGCCTGGACCGCATCGGACCTTGCATGGGCGCCTTCCGTGATCGTCCGGGATCCCTACCGGTGGTGCTCGGTGGCCAGCGATGCTCCACAGGGAGTCTGCGCAACGCCCGCCGCGGACGCTGCGACCCACCAGCGAACCAAAGCGGTGGTCGAGTCCATGGGCGCAGCAACTGCCGGCGCCCACGAACTGTTGATCACCAAGGAAAAGTAGGCCCTAGCGCGGCCGCCGGGCAGCGTGTTCGCGCGCGAGGCGGGCGTAGTCGTCGTCGGGCGCTCCCGGGACGAAGGTGCCGTACTTACGCTCGGCCGCTGTCCGGATGAGGAAATCGGCAATCGCCGGGTTCTTCGGCAGCAAGGAGCCGTGCAGGTAGCTGGCTACGACATTGTTGTAGCGTGCGCCCTCGTGTCCATCTTTGCTGTTGTTCCCTGCACCCTTGGTGACGGTTCCGAGAGGCTCGACGCCGGGACCCAGGGTGGTCTGCCCGCTGTGGTTTTCGTAGCCCATGATGTCTCCGAACTCGGTTGACTTCATGATCACGTTTCCGATGAGCCGCTCATCGGTCCCGTGGGTTTCGACGTCCAGGATGCCGATGCCGGGAATGACGGGTCCGGCGCTGGTCTTGAAGAACTTGCCAAAAAGCTGATAGAGACCGCAGATCACCAACATGGGTGCCCCGGCATCGGCAAGTTCCCGGAGGTGATCGGCCCGCGACTGGAGGTCATCCTGAATGACCACCTGTCCGCTGTCCTGTCCGCCTCCACCGACCACGATGTCGACGTCGTCGGGAAATTCGTCACCCACGTTGTATTCCAGCAGCTCCGGAGTGTAGCCGTGCCATTTGATGCGCTGCTTCAGGACAAGTGCATTGCCCCAGTCACCGTAAATGTTCATTTCCCGCGGGTAGAGCTGGAGGATACGAAGTCTTCCTTTGCTTTGCTCCGCCTCTGGGGTGGATTGTGCTTCCGAGGTCATGAGACCACCTCAACTATGGTGATTTTGGCGAGTTCGCGGCGAATGGCGAGCATGGAGGTGTAGGTACAGAAGATCCGCTTGGGCTTGCCGCGGGAGCCGTTGATGAAGAGGCGCAAGGCGGCGGTGATATCCGGTTCCACGGCGCCGAAGGGGACGTCGTCGTACTGCAGCCGCAGCGCCATGTCATAGGCGCGGACACCGGTGAGGACTTCCACGCCATCTGCCCGCAGAGACTCGAATTCGACGTCCCAGAGCCAGGACATGTCCCTGCCGTCCGCGTAGTTGTCGTTGATGGCGATCATCGTTGCGTAACCACCGGCGGGGAAGGACTTGAGCCCGAGTCTGAACCCGCTGGGGTTCTTCACGAGGACAAGTTCCAGGGGCTGTCCATCCACGGTAAGGCTTTCGCCACGACCGAACGCGGGAGCTACATCGGCCAGGGCCTTGACGAGCTTGGGAGTGTCAACAGGGCCGGTGCCAAGGACGGCGCGCGCCAGTGACAGGGCGGCAGCTGCATTGAAGATGTTGTAGACGCCACGCAGCTTCATTTCCGTGCTGACTGTCCGGCCGTCGAACTCAAAGTCAGCGTCTTGCGCCCCAACCCGGCGGAGTACGACGTCGGCCGCCGGTAAATCGACCACCTCACCAACCGCCGCGGCAACCGAAGTGCCCGATGGCGACGGGCCCGAGCCGGAAGTGCGCATGTCGTCGTCGTTGGGAAAGGTGCTCCGCAATGATTCATCGAGACCGAAATACCTGACATTGGGGTGGTGCAGCGCGTCAGCGGCCTGGAGGATGTTGGCGATGCGCGCAACACGTGGATCCTCGCGGTTCAGGACCACGGTGTCCGTTGTTTTGGACGCGATGTGCTCCAGCAACCGGGCGGTTTTGTCGATTTCGCCAAAGCGGTCCAACTGGTCGCGGAGGACATTCAGCAGGAGGCTGAAGCGGGGCTGGACCTTGTTGACGAAGTGCACCGCATGGGCTTCATCGAGTTCAAGAATGGCGATGTCGGCGTCAAGCCTTCCGCGCCAATCCACCTCACCGAGGAGTGAAGCGGCCACGCCGCGGGTGAAGTTGCTGCCGGTGCGGTTGGTGAAGACCCTCAGGCCCTGGCTTTCGAGGAGCTCCACCACCATCTTGGTGGTGGTGGTTTTGCCGTTGGTGCCACTGACTACGGCAACGCCGTGGGGAAGGGAGGCCAGCGTTCGCTGCATGAAGCCGGGGTCGATTTTCTCGACCACGAGGCCGGGAAAAGCTGATCCTCCACCCCGAAGCCGGGACAGTGTGCGGACCAGCTTGCCGAGGGGGACGCTGAAGGAAAGCATGCTCTGTAATATATCCCAGTCAGGGCATGGAACCCGGCCCGCGGGCCGTCCACGGAGGTCGCAGAAGACGTGGCGGCAGCTATGCCGCACTATGATGGATCAATGACCAACCCCCTTTCCGACGCTTCATCGCGCGTGGGTTCAGGACTCAGGATCGGCGTTCTGGCACTCCAAGGCGACTTCCGCGAGCACATCCACGCAGTGGAGGCCGCTGGAGCCACCGGCGTGGGCATCCGCCGGCCGTCCGAGCTGGAAGACATTGACGGCCTGATTATCCCCGGCGGCGAATCCACCACCATCGACAAACTGTCCCGGATTTTCGAACTTCGCGATCCGATCCGAAAGCGGATAGGGGACGGCCTTCCGGTCTACGGCTCCTGCGCTGGAATGATCCTGCTCGCCGAAGAAATTGCCGACCCCGCAAAGGATCTTGACGGTAATCCGCAGCAGACCTTCGGCGGCCTGGACATCACGGTTCGCCGGAACGCTTTTGGACGCCAGCGCGAATCCTTCGAAACGGATCTTGATTTCAAGGGCCTGGACTTCAGCGCCGGGGAGTCCGGCGTGGATCCCGTCCACGCTGTATTTATCCGTGGACCGTGGGTTGAACGGGTAGGACCGGACGTTGAAATCCTGGCGCAGGTTGATCCGGACCATGCCAGCCACACGGCTACTTTGCACGGAGTGGCTAGAATTGTTGCAGTGCGCTCCGGCCACCTGTTGGCCACCTCCTTCCATCCGGAAGTGACTGGGGAGAAGCGCGTGCATGAACTCTTTATTCGAATGATCAGAGGAGAAGCGTAAAGCATGTCAGGCCACTCCAAATGGGCGACCACCAAGCACAAGAAAGCCATCATCGATAGCCGGCGTGCAAAGTCGTTCGCAAAACTGATCAAGAACATCGAAGTTGCTGCCCGCATGGGTGGCCCGGATCTTGCCGGTAACCCGGGCTTGGAACTCGCTGTCACCAAGGCAAAGAAGACCTCGGTTCCCAATGACAACATCGACCGCGCCATCAAGCGTGGAGCGGGCCTCACCGGCGAGGTAGTCGACTACACCGAAATCATGTACGAAGCCCGCGGTCCGCAGGGTTCGGCCCTGCTGATCGAATGTCTGACCGATAATAAGAACCGGGCAGCTTCAGAGGTGCGCCTCGCCATTTCACGCAACGGCGGCACCATCGCCGATCCCGGTTCGGTCAGCTACCTGTTTGCCCGCAAGGGCGTCGTGGTTCTGCCGAAGAACGGCCTCAGCGAGGATGACATCCTGATGGCCGTCCTGGAAGCCGGAGCCGAAGAAGTCAAGGACAGTGGCGAGAACTGGGAGATCCATTCCGAGCCTTCCGACCTTCAAGCCATCCGTGACGCCCTCAAGGATGCCGGCATCGACTACGAAACCGATGAGGCCGAGTTCGTACCGTCCATGCAGGTTGAACTCGATGTTGACGGTGCCAAGAAGTTCATGAAGCTCGTCGATGCACTGGAAGACCTGGACGATGTCCAGAACGTCTACAGCAATGCGGACTTCAGCGAGGAAGTGCAGGCTGCCCTCGACGCCGAGTAGGCCGGGGCAGCACACAATTTTGATATCAAACAGGAAGGCCCGGACTTGACTCTTCGCGTATTGGGAGTCGATCCGGGCCTTACCCGTTGCGGCATTGGCGTGGTGGACATCGAACGGAACCGCCGCGCCACCATGGTGGCCGTGGGGGTTGTTGGAACCTCGGCGGACTTGACCTTGGACAAGCGCTTGCTGGTGATCGCCGAAGCCATCGATGAATGGCTCGACCGGCACGAGCCCGATGTCGTCGCCGTCGAACGTGTTTTCTCCCAGATGAACGTCAGTACCGTGATGGGTGTCGCCCAGGCCTCCGGCGTAGTGATTGCGGCGGCCGCCCGCCGGGGCATCCCGGTCGCGTTGCACACACCGTCCGAAGTCAAGGCCGCGGTGACCGGTAGCGGGACGGCCAACAAGGACGCCGTGACCAAGTTGGTGACCAAGATCCTGCGCTTGGATGCTCCACCCAAGCCTGCAGATGCCGCTGACGCCCTGGCCCTCGCCCTCACTCACGCGTGGCGTGCTGGCAGCGGAATGGGGGCGGCGGGTGGCGCTGTGGGTGCCGGTTCGCTGACTCCGGCGCAAAAGGCATGGGCCGAAGCCGAAGCAAAAGCGCGCCGTGGACGGTGATTGTGCGCCGTCCTTGCTAGGGTATTCGTAGATATGTTCGGATAGTCCGCATCGGGCCCTAACAGCTTTGGGCCGTATTAATTCAGGAGCCGGGTCTTGATTAGTTTTCTCCGTGGAACCGTAGCCCACGTGGGGTTGTCCACTGCCGTCATTGACCTCAACGGTGCGGGTATGAGCGTCTACGCCACGCCGCAGACCCTGAGCCACCTCAAAGTTGGAACCGAAGCCAAACTCTTCACTTCCATGATCGTCCGGGAAGATTCACTGACGTTGTTCGGGTTCTCGGACGACGACGAACGCGAAGTGTTCGATGTCCTGCTCAGCGTCAGCGGAGTGGGACCGAGGTTGGCGCTGGCCGTCCTGGCTGTGCACGAGCCCGAAGCAATCCGGGTGGCAGCGCACACCGGCGACGGCAAGGCATTCACCAAGGTACCGGGAATTGGCCCCAAAGTCGCCGGCCGGATTGTCCTGGAACTGGCGGGTAAGTTGGTCCCGCACGGGACAGGCACAACCTCGGCCCCTGAGGCCGCCATCAAGGCCGAATGGAAGCCGCAGGTAGTCGCTGCGATGACCAGCCTGGGCTGGTCCGAAAAAGATGCCACAGGAAGCATCGACAAAGCCATGGCCGATTCGCCGGAGCTGGTGGATGCAGGAAACGTGGCTCAAATCCTCCGCGCTACGCTGCGTTGGCTGGGCCAGGACGGCGCCCGCGCCGGCAACCGCGTAGGCAGCCGTGGCTGAGCAGTCTCTCGTCAGCGGGGGAGAGGAGCCGGAAGAGCGGGTTATTGAAGCCGCCCTCCGCCCTAAGAACCTGCACGATTTCGTTGGGCAGCACCGCGTCCGTAAACAACTGGCGCTCGTCCTTGAAGCGTCAAAAATGCGGGGACGCAGCGCCGACCATGTCTTGATGTCCGGTCCGCCCGGACTCGGCAAGACCACGCTGGCCATGATCATCGCCGCGGAAATGAACGCGCCGCTGCGCATCAGCAGCGGTCCGGCCATCCAACACGCCGGAGACCTCGCCGCCATCCTCTCTTCTTTGTCCGAAGGGGAGGTCCTGTTCCTCGACGAAATCCACAGGATGTCCCGTCCGGCCGAGGAAATGCTCTACATGGCCATGGAGGACTTCCGTGTGGACATCGTGGTGGGCAAGGGAGCAGGCGCTACCGCCATACCCCTTGAACTTCCGCCCTTCACGTTGGTAGGGGCAACTACCCGCGCCGGCCTCCTGCCAGGTCCCTTGCGCGACCGGTTCGGCTTTACCGGGCACCTCGAGTTCTACTCGGTTGCGGAGCTGGAACTGGTCCTTCGCCGTTCGGCCGGTCTTCTGGATTTGAAGGTGAACTCTGCAGGGTTTACGGAGATCGCCGGCCGGTCCCGTGGCACTCCCCGTATCGCGAACCGCCTCCTTCGCCGCGTCCGCGACTGGGCCCTGGTTCACGGCATCGAACAAATTGACGCCAGGTCGGCGTCGGCGGCTTTGGATATGTATGAAGTGGATGCCCGGGGATTGGACCGGTTGGACCGCTCCGTGCTTGAAGCCTTGATCACCAAGTTCAATGGTGGTCCTGTTGGCCTGTCCACTTTGGCCATTGCTGTAGGTGAGGAGCCGGAAACGGTGGAAACGGTGGCCGAGCCGTTCCTGGTGCGCGAGGGACTGCTGGGGCGCACGCCGCGGGGCCGCATCGCCATGGCATCGGCCTGGACGCATCTTGGTTATGCTGTGCCGGCCGGGGTGTTCGGACAGGAGGCCCTGGCTCTCTTCGGCGACGATGAAAACCACGCCGAAAGCGTAGATACCATCGGTTAACACGCCGTGTTCAGCTTTTCCCTCTAGACTGGTATGACGCTCGGCACGTTCGAGTCCTTGATCCATGCGTCCGCCTCGCGGATCCGCCAGGGACGTTGCCGTGGACCAAAACGTAAGTACAGAACGGAACTTCCCTGTGGATCCAATGACCATATTGCTGTTCGTCATGCTTGGACTCTTTGTCTTCATGATGTTCCGCCGCAACAAGAAGACCCAGCAGCAACAGGCTGAGATGCAGTCCAAGTTCGCTCCGGGCGTCAACGTCATGACCAGCTTCGGTCTTTTTGGCCGCATCGTCTCCATCGACGAGGCCGAGAACAAGGTCGTCATCGAACTTTCCCCGGGTAACGAAGCAACGGTTCACCGCCAGGCCGTCACCAAGGTAGTGGAAACGCCTGCCGAGGAAGCCCCGGTTGTCCCGGACGATGCTTCCTCCCTGACCGCCGCAGAGGCTGAAGCTTCTGCCGCAGTTGAGACCCCGGAAGAAACCATTGCGCGCCTCAACAAAGAGGACAAGAAGGACAACTAGGATCGTCAGTCGCGGCAACACCGCGCAAGGCAACTTCTACGGCATCGGAAAGCCGCCGGCAGACGCTCACCAGCGTCAGCCGGCGGCTGTCCGGCGATAACAGGAAGATCGATAATGGCACGGACCGGCCCCAAAAATTCAGCCCGCAGGGTGCTGACCTGGCTTGGAGCAATATTCGTTGTACTCACCGCTGTCCTGGCTGGCGGAGTGGTAACTGGCAACGCCAGTTGGGCTCCCAAGCTGGCTTTGGACCTCGAAGGCGGAACCCAGATGATCCTGGCGCCCAGGGTTGAGGGATCCAGCGAGATTAATGAGGAGCAGCTCAACCAGGCTGTTGCCATCATCCGGCAGCGTGTGGATGGCTCCGGCGTTGCTGAAGCCGAAATCAGCACCCAGTCCGGCCGCAATGTTGTGGTCAGCCTTCCGGGAACTCCGTCCAAGGAAACCCGCGACTTGATACAGGCTTCGGCCGACATGAACTTCCGCCCGGTGATCACCTATGGCGATCCCGCCGCCGTTCCCGTGGAATCGCGCACACCGGATGACCAGTTGAACAAGCCGACGGCCGAGCCGGCCAACGCGAGTGATGTCAACTGGATTACCCCCGAAGTCCAGAAGGAATTCGAAGCTCTCGACTGCGTCAATCCTTCGACTGAAAGGCGTGAACGCTCCGATCCGGCCAAGCCCCTTGTGACCTGCGAAGCTGCCACGTCCACGACGCCCGCCATCAAGTACATCCTTGGGCCGGTAGAAGTCCGGGGCCAGGACATCAGCGACTCCACCTTCTCCCAGGTGCAGGGCGCGCAGGGTTCGGTCACCAACTCCTGGGGCGTGAACATTGTCTTTAACGCCGATGCCACAGAGAAGTTCAAGGCCGTCACCGAGCGGCTCAACCAGTACTACGTAGCGGCGCAGGCCCAAGGAACCGACGATCCCAAGTCGCAGTTCGCCATTGTCCTGGACGACAAGGTCATTTCCGCGCCCCGTTCCCTGGCAGTGATTACTGACGGACGCCCGCAGATCACTGGCAACTTCACCCAGGCGAGTGCCAAAGCGCTTTCCGACCAGCTTCGCTACGGCGCGCTTCCGATCAGCTTTGAGATCCAGTCGCAGGAGCAGATCTCGGCCACTCTTGGTGGCGACCAGCTTCGCCTCGGGTTGCTGGCTGGCATGATCGGCTTGTTCCTGGTGGTGGTTTACTCCCTCTTCCAATACCGGGCCCTTGGCCTGGTAACCATCGCCTCCCTCGTGGTGGCCGGTGTCCTGACCTATTTGGCCATTGCGATCCTCGGGTGGACCGAGAATTATCGACTCTCCCTTGCCGGTGTGGCCGGTTTGATCGTGGCTATCGGACAGACCGCGGACTCATTCATCGTTTACTTCGAGCGCATCCGCGATGAGCTCCGCGAAGGCCGTGGACTGGTATCTGCCGTCGAAAACGGCTGGAAGCGGGCAAAGCGGACGGTGCTGGCATCCAAGGCTGTCAACCTCCTGGCCGCACTTGTCCTCTACTTCGTCGCGGTTGGCAACGTGCGCGGCTTCGCCTTCACGTTGGGCCTGACGGCCCTTGCCGACCTCCTGGTCGTGTTCATGTTCACGCACCCCATGCTGCAGGTCTTGGCCCGTACCAAGTTCTTCGGAGAAGGACACCGTTTCTCGGGCCTTTCCCCGGACCGTCTTGGTGCAATTCCGCTGTACCGTGGCGCGGGGCGGCTCCGTACGCCCGATGAGAAGCCCACACCCGTGCGTGCGCGCAATACCGGTGCTGTTGCCGAAGCCGAACGTCGCATGACCATCGCCGAACGGCGTCTTGCCGAGAAGGGCCAGCTGACTGGTTCCTCCAAGGCAACCAAGGAGGAGAAGTAATGACTACGAGCTTCGCAACCTTCGGCCATGAGCTGTACACGGGCAAGCGCTCCTACAACTTCGTCAATTCGAAGAAGGTCTGGTTCATTATCGCGGCTGTTGCCGTGGCCCTCTCCATCCTTATCCCGGTGGCCAAGGGCGGCTTCAACCTTGGCATCGAGTTCCGCGGCGGCTCGGAGTTCACCGTCTCCAACGTGAGCACCACCGATGCGAGCCTCGGCGAAAAGGCCGTGCACGACGTCGTACCGGGCGCCATCCCCCGTGTCGCAAACGTGGCGGGCAACACCATGCGGATCCAGACGGACCAGTTGACCGACGACGAGACGAACCGCATCAAGGATGCCCTCACCAGCGCTTACGGCGTCACTGAGAACGAAGTGACATCCAACTTCGTGGGCCCGACCTGGGGACAGGATGTCACCAGGCAGGCCCTCATCGGCCTGGTGGTGTTTGTTGGTTTGGCGGCTGTCCTCATGGCGCTGTACTTCAGGACCTGGAAGATGTCGTTGTCGGCCCTTGTTGGCATGCTCGTCACGATGTTCACCACAGCGGGCGTGTACGCCCTGAGTGACTTTGAAGTCACGCCGTCGGCCATCATTGGCTTCCTGACCGTCCTCAGCTACTCGCTTTACGACACTGTGGTGGTCTTCGACAAGATTCGCGAAAACACTGCCGACATTTCCACCTCAACGCGCCGCACCTTTGGCGAAGAGGTCAACCTGGCCGTCAACCAAACGCTGGTCCGCTCCATCAACACCATGATGGTGGCTGTACTCCCGGTGGCAGCGATCCTCTTCATCGGTGCCGGGCTTCTCGGTGCGGGAACGCTGCGCGACCTTTCGCTGGCATTGTTCGTCGGCATCCTGATCGGTACGGCGGCGACGATCTTCATTGCGGCACCCCTGTATGCATGGTTGCGACAAGGTGAGCCTGACCTTGTGAAGCAGGCCAAGAAGGTCAGCCACCGAAGGGCTGAAGCCACTGTTTAAGGCTGTAGTTTGATTGTGAGCCGGTCCCCGCGCCTATGCGGGGGCCGGCTCTTTGACTTGCCCGTCCGTTCGTCATGTGCTGCCCAGTTGCAGAAGCATTCACATGCGGGAATAGACTGGGAGAATTAAATCGGTTGTGAGGGGTACTTCTGTGGAAGAACGTGCGACGTCGGCACCACCGGCGGGCGGGGAAGACGGCCACAATGCTGTGGCGGTTCCGGCAACAAGCGTGGCTGGACGGACTGCAGGCGCGGTTCCGGTCGATACCCCTGGCGTGCGTCCCACCTTCCCCGGGCGGCGGGAGCGCACACGTTCCCGGCTTGCCCGGCTGACTGGCCGCGGTGTCGCTCCGTACTCTCCGATCCTGGAACCCTTGCTGCGGACGGTGCGGGCCAACAACCCCAAAGAAGATTTTGACCTGATCCAGCGGGCCTTCGCCGTTGCGGAGCGAAGCCACCAGGGCCAGAAGCGCAAGAGCGGTGATCCCTACATCACCCATCCTGTGGCGGTGGCCACCATCCTGGCTGAGCTCGGCATGACGGGTACCACGTTGGCGGCGGCGTTGCTTCACGACACCGTGGAGGACACCCCCTACACCCTCGCTGACCTGACACGGGATTTCGGTCCCGAGGTTGCCATGCTGGTGGACGGTGTGACCAAACTGGACAAGGTCAGCTTTGGCGAGGCCGCTCAATCGGAAACCGTCCGCAAGATGGTCGTGGCCATGGCCAAAGACATCCGCGTCCTGATGATCAAGTTGGCCGACCGTCTTCACAACGCACGCACATGGCGCTTCGTCTCTGCTGAGTCCTCCTCGCGCAAGGCCCGCGAAACCTTGGAAATCTTCGCGCCCCTGGCCCACCGCCTAGGCATGAACACCATCAAATGGGAGCTCGAAGACCTGTCCTTCGCCGCCCTGTACCCCAAGGTGTACGAAGAAATCGTGCGCATGGTGGGCGACCGTACGCCGGAGCGCGAAAAGAGCCTCAGCGTCATCCGCAACCAGATAGCGGATGATCTTCGGACCGCGCGGATCAAGGCGACCATCACTGGCCGGCCCAAGCACTACTACTCCATTTACCAAAAGATGATCGTCAGGGATAAGGACTTCGACGACATCAACGACCTCATGGGCGTGCGCGTCCTAGTGGACTCCGTCCGGGACTGTTACGCAGCCCTGGGTACCTTGCATTCGCGCTGGAACCCCCTGCCGGGGCGTTTCAAGGATTACATCGCCATGCCCAAATTCAACATGTACCAATCTCTGCACACCACAGTGATTGGCCCGGGCGGCAAGCCTGTTGAGATCCAGATCCGTACCCATGAGATGCACCGCCGGGCAGAATACGGTGTGGCAGCGCACTGGAAGTACAAGGACCAACCCAACCGGACCGCGCAAGGCCCTGGCAGTCCTCGTGATGGCGACATGGGCTGGCTGAGGTCGCTGGTCGACTGGCAGCAGGAAACGTCTGATCCCGGCGAGTTCCTGGACTCCCTGCGATACGAAATCAACGCACGGGAAGTTTTCGTCTTCACACCCAAAGGCGAGGTCATGGCCCTTCCGGCGGGTTCCACTCCTGTGGACTTCGCCTATGCCGTCCATACCGAGGTGGGTCACAGGACCATCGGTGCCCGTGTCAACGGCAAGCTGGTCCCGCTGAACAGTGAGCTCAACCACGGCGATTGGGTGGAGATCTTCACTTCCAAGGCCGAAGGAGCCGGCCCCAGCCAGGACTGGCAACACTTCGTCAAGTCTGCGCGTGCACGCAACAAGATCCGGCAGTGGTTCACGAAGGAACGTCGCGAAGAAGCGATCGACCGGGGCAAGGACATGCTGACACGGGCAATGCGTAAGCAGAACCTCCCATTGCAACGCCTCATGACCCATGACGCACTGTCAACTGTCGCCGAAGACTTCCACTACGTCGACATCTCCGGGCTCTACGCGGGCGTCGGCGACGGGCATACGTCCGCCCAGTCCGTCATGGAAAAGCTCGTCGAGCACTTGGGCGGCCATGAAACCCCGGACGAAGACCTCGACGAAGTCAGCATTCCCACGCAGGTTGCCAAGTCCAAGTTCTCGGACTCCGGCGTCATAGTCCGCGGCGTGGGCGATGTCTGGGTCAAGCTGGCCCGTTGCTGTACCCCGGTGCCACCGGACCCCATCCTCGGCTTCGTTACGCGCGGCTCAGGAGTATCCGTCCACAGGACAGACTGCACCAACGTCTCCGGGCTCCGGGACCAGCCGGACAGAATCGTCGAAGTGGAATGGGCTCCGACACAGTCAAGTGTCTTCCTCGTGGAAATCCAAGTGGAGGCACTGGACCGTAAGTCCTTGCTGTCCGATGTGACCCGCATCCTGTCCGAGAACCACGTCAACATCCTCGCCGCCTCGGTTCACACCTCGAGTGACAGGGTGGCGATCTCGAAGTTCGCTTTCGAGATGGGCGATCCAAAGTACCTGCACCACGTACTGAACGCAGTGCGGCGCATCGACGGTGTCTTTGACGTCTACCGCACTACTGGCAACAGGCGCCGCAGCTAGTTCAGGACTGGGAAGCCAGCTGTGACAAGGTTTCCAGGGCACGCCGCTTGTGGGGTACCCGTGGGACTGCTTCGACGGCCAAGGTGAGCAGCCGCAGCCGGACACCCAGATCTTCCTTGTCCAGGAGGCGTCGAAGAGCAGGCAAGGCGCGATCGCTTTCGACGTGCAAGGCGATGTCTGCCGCGGTACGAAGAGGGCTGCTCACCAGCATTCCACCGAGGCTCACCACGTCCATCTGGCCCAGCCTCACCTCATGGAGACTGCACGCAGTGCTTCCCCGCAGGCTTGAGATGCGGTGCTTCGCGTCAACCAACAGGGACAGGTGTTCGGGCGGCTTTGCGCACCCGTAGATCCAGGCTGCGGTGAGTCGGCCGGCAACTACCTTTGTCCGGATCCGTTCCGGAACCGTGAGGGCTGCTGCGCGGGCCCTGAGACGATGCGTGACAGCGATGCCCGGGGAGGCATAACTTTTGCCGTAGAGGGGCAGGAGAATGCCGTCAAAGGCCATGCTCTGGAGCTCGTTCCACGAAAAGATGAGACTGGGGGAGTAGAGCTCGGGGATGACAGGCTCCAAGAGGGACGGGGCAGCAGCGGGGACCATCCACCGATCATTCCGTGCCCGCGACCTACGAGTACAGGCTCCGCCCCGGTTATGTGGATAACCGGAACAGAGCCTGCAGAATACCGAATCGTCAGGAGAAGCTAGGCGAGGTCGCTCGCCGAACGCTGGATCTGGTCCAGCCATGCCTGACGGGCTTCCAATGCCTCGCGTGCAGCCTTGATGCGTCGCTGGTCGCCGGCCTTCTCCGCCTTTTCAAGGTCGTCTGTGAGGCCGGCAATGGCGGCTTCGAGCTGTGAGAGCGCACTGTTGGTGCGGGCCTTTGTCTCGGGGTTGCTCCGGCGCCATTTCTCTTCCTCGGCCTCCCGGACTGCGTCTTCAACCTTCCGCAGTCCTGCCTCAATTCGGCCCATATCCCCCCGGGGAACCTTACCTGCGTCTTCCCAACGGTCACGGATGGACTGAAGGGCCTTCTTGGCAGCGTTGAGGTCGTTGATGGGCAGCAGCGCCTGCGCTTCGGCTACCAATTGCTCCTTGACCACCAGGTTGGCCGTGTATTCCTGGTCGATCTGGTCATTCGCGGCCTGGCGGTTGCTGAAGAAGACATCCTGGGCGGCGCGGAAGCGGCCCCACAGTGCGTCATCGTCCTTGCGGCTGGCACGTGGAGTTGCCTTCCACTGGTCCATCAGCCTGCGGTACTCGCCGGCAGCGAATCCCCAGTCGGTGGACGACGAGAGGGCCTCGGCCTCGGCGATCAAAGCTTCCTTGGCGGACTTTGCAGCGGAATTGTTGCTGTCCAGTTGCGAGAAGTAGGCACGGCGGTGACGGTCGAACACTGTTCGAGCAGAACGGAACCGCTTCCAGAGGGCATCTTCGTTGCTCCGACCAAGCCGGACGCCGCTCTTCTGCGCGGCCTTCCAGGTCTCGAACAACTCGTTCATGCGGGCGCTGGAGGTCTTCCACTGGATCTGCGCGGGGTCCTGGCCGGCGATGGATTCTGCTTCGGCCACGATCGCTTCCCGGGCTGCAAGTTCAGTGGCGCGCACGGCGTCATGGGCAGCTTTCTCGGACTTTTCCAGTTCCACGACCTGGGTGGAAAGGGCGTCCAGGCGAGCCTCGGCGGAACGGATGTCGCCCACCATGTTGCGCTCACCCAGCTGCTCTCGAAGATGGGTGACGGTCTTCTGCATGTCCGTTGCGGGTGCCTTGGACTCCACGCGGTGTTCCAAAAGGACCACTTGGGCGATGATGTCGTCGAACTTCCGGGCGAAGTAACCCAAAGCTTCGTCAGGGCTGACGCCGGGGTATTGGCCAACGGCGATTTCTTCGCCGTCGAGCGTCAGGAAGACGTGGCCGTCACCTTCAGCCCGACCCCACTTGGCGGCCTCGGCGAGTGAGGCAGCGGACACAGCCGGGGCGGCAGGAACGACGGCGGCGGGAGCCTTGGGACGTGCTGCAAATGCCGCTGGGGAAGGAGCTGCGGACGGGACCGGGCGCGGTGCGGCCGGGGCGGCTGCGGCCGGGGCGGCTGCGGCCGGTTCGGTTGCAGCCTCGGCATCGGTAGCTGGTTCCCCGGCCTCGGATGCTGCGGACTCAGCCTGGGTTGGCTCCGCAGCTGGTGCCGTTGCGTCGGGGGTCTCAGAACTGTTGGTGCCGTTTGCCTCGACTGCTTCTTCGTTGGCCACTACTGCTGTTTCGTCGGATTTCTGACTGTCTGTCACCGCTAAAAGTCTTTCGCTTGGAGGGACTGCTAAGGTAATGCACCCCGGGCCGGGGCCTGGAGCTGGTTACTTCAGAGAAAACGAGTCTATCGTGACAGGTGCCACAGGGGCGCCGTCGCTGGCGTTTTCGCCGGTTTTCAGGCCTGCGGCGGCGATGTTGGTGACCACGTCCAACCCGCTGGTTACCTTGCCCACGATGGTGTACCCGCCCGCGGCGTCTGCCGGGATGGTGGTGTCTTTATAGACGACGAAGAACTGGTGGCCGTTGCCGTATGCGTCGTTCCCGGTGCGCGCCACGGCAATGGTCCCCGCAGGGTACTTGTTGTCTGCGGGCGCGTTTTCCAGTGGACCCCATCGGTAGTTGGGGTCGTCTGCCCCGTTTTCGTCGGTGGCGCCGCACTGCAGGAGCCCGAATGTTTCGGACGTTGTCAGGCGGTGGCAGAACTTCCCGTTGTAGTAGCCAGCGTCGCTCAGGGACTTGAAGACCGCGGCTGCCTGTGGTGCCGCTGTGCCGTTCAACTCGATTCCGACAACTCCGCCGTTCAATGCGAGCTCACCGGTAAAGGTCTTTCCCGCTGCCGTGTCAGGGCTGGGAACGTCGGGGCTGTTCGACGCAGAAGCCGACGGCGATGCTGAGGGGGAACTGAGGCCGGCCTCGGCCGCGGCAAACTCGGCCTCGGTGGGGTTGGAGCTGAAGGCCGTCAGTTGAAGCACGACGGCGAGGACCACGGCCGCTGCACCCGCGCCGACGGCGATGGTGTTGTCGCGTTTGCGCCGCTTGCCCTGTTCCTGCCGCAGGGCACGCTTGGCTTCCATCTGCCGAATGCGACGTTTCGCTTCGCGGTCATCCCGCGACCTTGTTGCCAAGAGTCCTCCTGATTGTGTCCACTTTCCGAGGCTGCCGACAGGAACCCGGGCATGCTGCATTAGATGTGCACGCGCGGAAAGCATAAACTGGCTGCCGCACATAGTTTATGCATGACCGGCTGGACGCCCGCCCTGTAAACGCCGAACGGGCGTTTAAAGCTGCCGGGCCGGCGTCGGCGTCAACTTTCTTCGAGGAGACTTTTCCACCATGGCTCGTACCGCCTCCCTGTCCGGATTCCCCGAGTGGCTTCCCCAGGAGCGGTTGGTGGAGCTGCATGTGCTGGACACGCTCCGGAAGACGTTCGAGCTGCATGGATTCTCCTCCATCGAGACCCGGGCGGTTGAAACGGTCGGGCAGTTGCTCCGTAAAGGCGAGATCGACAAAGAGGTTTACGGCCTGAGCCGGCTTCAGGACGATGAAGGTGAGGCGGCCAAGTCGGATAAGGCTGACCCCAATGCCCTGGCACTGCACTTCGATCTGACAGTTCCCTTCGCCCGTTACGTGGTGGAGAACGCCGGCTATTTGGCGTTTCCGTTCCGCCGCTACCAGATCCAGAAGGTCTGGCGTGGTGAGCGCCCCCAGGAAGGCCGCGCCCGCGAGTTTACGCAGGCAGACATCGACGTCGTGGGCGACGGAGAGCTCCCATTCCGCTACGACGTCGAGATCGCCTTGGTCATTGCCGAGGCCTTGAGCGCCCTGCCGATTCCGGATTTCCGGCTCCGGATCAACAACCGGAAGTTGGCCGAAGGCTTCTACCGCGGCATCGGCCTGACGGACACTGCAGGTGTCCTGCGCAGTATCGACAAACTGGAGAAGATCGGTGCGGCCAAGGTCGCTGAGCTCTTGAAGAGTGAGCTCGGCGCGACGGATGAGCAAGCAGGCCTTGCCTTGCAACTGGCGGGTATCCGCACGGAAGATACTTCGTTCGTCCAGCAGGTGCGCGCCCTGGGTGTCACTGACGAGCTTCTCGAAGAAGGTCTCAACGAACTGGAACAGGTCATCCAGGCGGCCGTCCTGCGCGCCCCCGGCAAGGTTGTTGCTGACTTGAGCATCGCCCGCGGCCTGGACTACTACACAGGGACCGTCGTTGAAACCGTACTGGTGGGGCACGAGCAGCTGGGTTCCATTTGCTCCGGCGGCCGCTACGACGCCCTGGCGAGCAAGGGCAACCGCAAGTTCCCCGGCGTCGGCCTTTCCATCGGTGTCACGCGGCTCGTTTCGCGCATCCTCAGCCAGGAACTGGCAACGGCCTCAAGGGCCGTGCCCACTGCGGTACTGGTCGCCCTGAATACTGACGACAGCTGGTCTGCGGCCCAGGACATTGCCGCGCAATTGCGTGGCCGGGGCATCTCTACCGAAGTCGCGGCGAAGGCTGAGAAGTTCGGCAAGCAGATTAAGTTCGCTGATCGACGCGGTATCCCCTTCGTGTGGTTCACCGACGACGACGGCAAGCACCAGGTCAAGGACATCCGCACCGGTGAGCAGGTAGACGCCGACCCCGCGGAATGGACGCCTGCAGAAGAGGACCTGCACGTCCGCGTCACCACTGCCTGAGACACACAATGCTTGTCCTGCCTTATGGCAGGAGCCGTGGCCGGGGCGGGTAAACTCGGACGGGACCGCTTCGCAGTGGTCCCTCTAAATTTCATGCTGAAAGGAATGCTGTGCTGCGCACACATGACCTCGGATCACTTCGCTCCGAGCACATTGGACAAACCGTTACCCTGGCCGGCTGGGTGGGCCGCCGCCGTGATCACGGTGGCGTTGCATTCGTTGACCTGCGTGACGCCTCCGGTGTCGCCCAGGTGGTAGTCCGTGAGGAAGAAGTCTTCCACGGCCTGCGAAACGAGTACGTGCTGCAGGTGACGGGCACCGTCAACAAGCGTCCTGAAGGCAACGAGAACCCGGCACTGGCGACAGGCGAAATCGAGGTTATCGCCGATCAGGTTGTTATCCTCAACACGTCCGAGCCACTCCCGTTCCAGATAGACGAGCACGTGGAAGTTGGCGAGGAAGCCCGGCTCAAGCACCGCTACCTGGACCTTCGCCGTCCCGGCCCTGCCCGCAACATGCGCCTTCGTTCTGAAGCCAACCGGGTAGCACGTGAACTGCTGCACCAGCGCGGCTACATCGAAATCGAGACCCCCACGCTGACGCGTTCGACGCCGGAAGGCGCCCGCGACTTCGTCGTTCCGGCCCGCTTGGCCCCGGGTTCCTGGTACGCCCTTCCGCAGTCGCCCCAGCTTTTCAAGCAGCTCCTCCAAGTAGGCGGCTTTGAGAAGTACTACCAGATTGCCCGTTGCTACCGTGATGAGGACTTCCGCGCTGACCGCCAGCCCGAATTCACGCAGTTGGACATCGAAGCCAGCTTCGTGGACCAGGACGATGTCATCGAGCTTGGGGAGGCGATCGTCAAGGCCCTGTGGCAGCTGATTGACGTTGAAATCCCCACTCCTATCCGCCGCATGACGTACCTGGACGCCATGGCCAAGTACGGCTCGGACAAGCCGGACCTGCGTTTCGGCGTGGAACTGACGGAACTCACGGAGTTCTTCAAGGACACCAATTTCGGCGTCTTCAAGGCACCGTACGTCGGCGCCGTGGTCATGCCCGGTGGCGCTTCGCAGCCCCGCCGAACCCTGGACGGTTGGCAGGAATTCGCCAAGCAGCGCGGACACAAGGGCCTGGCCTATGTCCTCTTCAAGGAAGACGGCGAGCTCGCCGGTCCCGTCGCCAAGAACCTCACGGACGAAGAGCGCGCCGGCTTGGCCGATGCCGTAGGTGCCAAGCCCGGTGACTGCATCTTCTTCGCCGCAGGTGAGAAGTCCGCAGCGCGCGCCCTCCTCGGTGCTGCCCGGGTTGAAATCGGTCACCGCACCGGTTTGATCGATCCCAAGGACTGGGCGTTCGTCTGGATCGTGGACGCTCCCATGTTCGAGCCCGCCGCCGCGGCCGTGGCTTCCGGTGACGTAGCTGTCGGAGGAGGCCAGTGGACGGCAGTGCACCATGCGTTCACTTCGCCCAAGCCTGAGTTCCTGGACACCTTCGATAAGGATCCGGAGTCCGCACTCTCGTACGCCTACGACATCGTTTGCAACGGCAACGAGATCGGTGGCGGCTCCATCCGTATCCACGAGCGCGAAGTGCAGGAACGCGTCTTCCAGCTCATGGGGCTGGACAAGGAAGACGCCGAGACCAAGTTCGGCTTCCTGCTGGAGGGTTTCAAGTACGGCGCTCCTCCGCACGGCGGCATGGCCCTTGGCTGGGACCGTGTTGTTGCCTTGCTTGCCGGCGTGGAGTCCATACGCGACGTCATTGCGTTCCCGAAGTCGGGTAACGGCTACGACCCACTGACGGCGGCACCTGCGCCGATCACGCCGCAGCAGCGCAAAGAGGCCGGCGTCGACTTCAAGCCCGAGGCCAAGCCTGCCGCCAAGGCAGAATCGACGTCCGAATAGAACAACGCCCATAGGCTCCCCACTGCGGTGGGGAGCCTTTGGTGTTTCTGCCAGCAAAGGAGACGGGACTGTGGTTGACCAAGCGACCATCGAAACACTCATGGACAAGGCGTGGCCTGCCATCGAGCGGGAAGACCTTGAGTGCGAAAGCACGGTGAAGTGGGTGCTGCGGGCCTCGGAGGGCGTAACGCAGCGCGCCAATTCTGTGTGGCCGATGGCGCCGGCATTCACTGCTGCCGCTGACTCGGACGTTCGCCTTATGCGATCCGTCCGCACCGCCTCGGAGTGGTACAGGCGTCGCCGGCTTCCCCTGATCTTTCAGGTGTTCGATGACTCCCGAAGCGCTGCCCTCAACGGCGTCCTGGACCAGCAGCGCTTCACCCGGCAGTCCGAAACGAAGATCATGGTCCGCGGCCGCGACGGTGTGCCGGCCAACCTTCCAGGGCCGGACGTGGAACTCAGCGATGTTCCCTCGGCGGAATGGCTCAGTGTGTGGTGGTCTGTCGACGGTCGTGGCGGCGACCCCGAACTTTCGGTCGCGCAAAAGATTCTCTCCGGTTGCCCGGCCGCGTACGCGTTGGTGAGGGACGACGACGGCGTTCCAGCCGCCGTCGGACGCCTCGCTTTGGTGGATGGCTGGGGTGGCATTTACAGCATGGCGACATCTGTGGAACACCGGAGGAAGGGCTACGGCACGCGCGTGCTGAACGGGTTGCTGGAGGCCGGTGCACAGCGGGGCCTTGAGGGTTTTTGGCTCCTGGTCACAGCCGCCAATCATGGCGCCCAGGCCATGTACGCCCAAGCAGGTTTCACGGAGCATGGCAGCTACTTGTACCGGCAGGCTCCCCTGAAACGTTCGGTCAGCGGCTGCTAACCAGGGGGATCCGTCACGGTGATCCGGATAGAGCAAGCGTCGGCGGCCGCTTTGGGAAGGGTCGCGGATTTGGCCGCCTGAACATCAAGGAAGGCCAGGCGTGTGCGTCCCCCCAAGGCTTTAAGGGCGGGTTGCGCAAGGACCTGTTCCACCAGGGCCCTGTCACCGCCGGGAACGATGTATTCGATGTGTTGTCCGGCAAAGACTTTTGCCGCGTGCTCCGCTGTGGTCTTGGCGTCGATGAAGCGGTTGCCGCTCTTTGAAGCAAGGACGGTGGTTCCGCTGGCCGAGGCCAGGGCGTAGCCGCCGCGGCGAACCAGCAGCAGGCCGAGGGCGCGTTCCTGGGCGGCGAGTGATGCAAGGCGCTCAAGCCCAGTGGTTCCGCGGCCTGGTCTTCCATCTGCGGGCCAAGGCGGCCTCAGCAGAGCGGTGGCACCGTCAGCGGCATGCAGGAGCAGTCCGGCGTCGTCGAAGTCTTCAACCAGGGGCCCATGGCCGGCGGTGAACCTGTCCACCCACCCATGGATCCGCTGAGGCGGTACCAGTGCGGTGCGTGAGACGGTATTTGGTTGCTTCGGCGGTGGGGTGGATGGGGGGCGGTCCACGTCGATGTCTCCTTTGCTGGAACTATGAGTAGCCTATCCATGTGGAAGATCTCTTTGGTGCCGGTGCAGTCAACGACGACGAGTCGGAGGACCTGCCTGCCGCCGGGGGACCTTCCGACGCCAATTGGATGGCCTCCCAGCGCAGTCCGTTGGCAGTCCGGATGCGCCCCCGTACGTTGGATGACGTTGTGGGGCAGCAGCATTTGCTGGGGCAAGGTTCCCCGCTTCGGCAGCTGGCGGCCGGTGCCGAGGCTGCCGGCCCCGCCGGCCCGAGCTCCGTGATCTTGTGGGGGCCGCCTGGAACCGGTAAGACCACGCTTGCCCATGTGATCGCACGGGGCCCCGGCAGGAAGTTCGTTGAATTATCCGCCATCACCGCGGGAGTCAAGGATGTCCGCCGTGTCATGGACGAAGCACTGACTGCGCGCGATCTTAATAAGAAGACCACCGTCCTTTTCCTCGACGAGATCCACCGCTTCAATAAGGCACAACAGGATGCCCTGCTGCCGGGCGTGGAGAACCGCTGGGTGGTGCTGGTGGCGGCCACGACGGAGAATCCGTCGTTCTCGGTGGTGTCGCCGCTGTTGTCGAGGTCGCTCCTGCTGACGCTGAAGCCGCTCACCGATGACGACATTTCAGGACTGCTTCAGCGGGCCGTCGCAGATGCCCGCGGCCTTGCCGGACGCGTGGAACTCAGTCCCGAAGCCTTGGACCACCTCGTTCGTCTCTCCGGAGGCGATGCCCGCAGGGCACTGACAGCCCTGGAGGCCGCCGCCGGTGTCGCGTTCGGTGACACCACCGCCGTCGGGACTTCCGACGCTGCCGGGGCGGATGGAGGCGGGCCCGGGCCGGATGGGGAGACTGACGACGGCGAACCGGGGCTCGCCAACGACGGCGCACCTGACGCCCCGGTACTGGTGGAACTACGCCACACCGAGAGGGCCTTGGATGCGGCAGCAGTTCGTTACGACCGGGCAGGGGACCAGCACTATGACGTGGCCAGTGCATTCATCAAGTCCATCCGTGGCTCTGATGTGGATGCCGCTCTGCACTACCTGGCGCGGATGCTCGAGGCCGGGGAGGACCCGCGGTTCGTTGCGAGGCGCATCGTGATTTCCGCGGCCGAAGACATCGGAATGGCTGACCCGACAGCACTGCAGACGGCGGTAGCGGCGGCTCAGGCAGTGCAGCTGATCGGCATGCCGGAGGGGCGGATCGTTCTCGCTGAAGCCGTGGTCCATCTGGCTACCGCGCCCAAGTCCAATGCCGCGTACATGGGTTTGAACAAAGCGGTGGCCGATGTCCGTGCAGGTTTCGGCGGCGGCATTCCCATGCATTTGCGGGATGCGCACTACCCGGGAGCCAAGCAACTGGGACATGGCAAGAGCTACAAGTACGCGCACGACGAACCCCACGGTGTGGCCACGCAGCAGTATCCGCCGGACGATTTGGTGGGCAAAGACTATTACGAGCCCACCAATAACGGAGCCGAAAGGGATATTGCGGCCAGGTTGGAGCGGCTCCGCAAGATCGTGCGTGGGGAGTAGCCGCGGACCCGTGCCTCAAGGCTGGGCCGCAGGGCAGCGGACTTGCCCATGGTAAGATTGATCCTTGTCTGGCATGGCCTGACGCACAATCCCACTGAAGATTCCTTCAACAGTGCTGTGCGCCCGGGCTAGTAGCAAGAGGCAGCGGTTGGCCGATGCTCTCCCTGATGGAGGCCAGTAACACTGACACACCGCAGTAATTGGAAGGACACAAGTGGCTAACAACACTCGTGCTCGCCGTACCGCACGCCTTTCGCGTGCCCTCGGTATTGCTCTGACCCCCAAGGCCGCCAAGTACATGGAGCGCCGCCCGTACGGCCCCGGTGAGCATGGCCGTGCCCGCAAGAAGCAGGACTCCGACTACGCCGTACGTCTGCGCGAAAAGCAGCGTCTGCGCGCCCAGTACGGCATCCGCGAAGCCCAGATGACCCGTGCCTTCGAAGAAGCACGCCGCACCAAGGGCCTGACCGGTGAAAACCTGGTTGAACTGCTCGAAATGCGTCTGGACGCCCTCGTGCTCCGTGCAGGCTTCGCCCGCACCATCGCACAGGCCCGCCAGCTGGTTGTGCACCGCCACATCATGGTTGACGGCATCCGCGTGGACCGCCCGTCCTTCCGCGTTGGCGAAGGCCAGCTCATCCACGTTCACAGCCGCTCCGAGGTCATGCCCCCGTTCCAGGTGGCAGCTGCAGGCGCACACGTTCTGAACAACGTGCCGGCATACCTGGACGTCAAGATCGACGCCCTGCAGGCACGCCTGGTTCGTCGCCCGAAGCGCTCCGAGGTCCCCGTGATCTGCGAAGAGCAGCTCGTCGTCGAATTCTACGCTCGCTAAATTCCAGCAGCGCATACAAAGAAGCCCGTGGCACATGCCGCGGGCTTCTTTGTATGTAAGGTACCGGTCCAAAGTAGGTAAGGTACTGGGGAGGCCTTGTCCAAAGCCGATATACGGCTGGTGCAGGGCAGCGCAACGACCCTAGGAGAAGAGTTCTATGTCTGGTGGCGACATCGCCGGCCTCATCGCAGCAGGAGTCTTCGCGCTCCTTGTGTTGTTGTTGGCTGTGCCAATCTTGAAGCTGGGCGGCGTTTTTGACGAGGTCCGCACTTCGATCCGGTCCATCAGCGATGGCGCGACGCCCCTGATGGATGAAGTGACCGCTACGGTCTCCACCACCAACCAGCAGCTGAAGAAGGTTGACGGCATCGCCTCCAACGTCTCGGACGCCTCGGCCAATATCTCCGCGTTGTCCTCGCTCGTGGCTGCCACGGTTGGTTCTCCCTTAATCAAGGTGGCCGCGTTCAGCTACGGCGTACGCTCGGCATTTGCTGGGCGCCGATCACCTACCTCCGGCCGCCGCAGCCGCTGAACTCAGTAGCCGCTGAACTATACGGGAGAGCAGAAACCCATGAAAAGAATTGCGTGGATGGGCATAGGCGTCGTCATTGGCGTCATAGCCTTCCGGAAGATCACCGAAGCCCAGGCCAACATCGGTCCCGATGGCCTGAATCGTGCCGTGGGCCGGATGGCTGATGGTTTGTTCGATTTTGCCGACGCCGTGCGGACGGGCATGCACCAGCGCGAAGAGGACCTGCGTGCGGCGTTGGGTATTGACGACGCCGGAACAGGCCGCCGCTAGCGGGAGCGGTTCGCTCCCGCGCCCTCAACAGGGCAGAATGGAAAACTGCGGAACGGCACCAGCCGGTACCGCGCACATTATGTGCAGTGAATTGAGAAGGGTAAGAAATCAGCTAATGAAGTCGCAGGAGATCACCAAACGCTGGGTGGACTTTTTTGTCAGCAAGGGTCACACCGCCGTTCCCTCCGCGTCGCTCGTTTCCAGCGACCCGTCCCTTCTCTTCACTGTGGCCGGAATGGTGCCGTTCATTCCGTACCTGACTGCGCGCGAAGAGCCCCCCTACAGCCGTGCCACGAGCGTCCAGAAGTGCATCCGCACCGGCGACATCGAGGAAGTGGGAAAGACGGCCCGCCACGGCACTTTCTTCCAGATGTGCGGAAACTTCTCCTTTGGCGACTACTTCAAGGAAGACGCCATCAAGTTCGCCTTCGAGCTGCTCACCACGAGCGTTGACGACGGCGGCTATGGCCTGCCCGCCGAGCGCCTTTGGGTGACCGTCTACGAAGAAGACGACGAAGCCAAAGAACTGTGGCTCAAGAACACCGGGATCCCTGCTGAGCGAATCCAGCGCATGGGCAAAGCAGACAATTACTGGTCCACCGGCCAGCCTGGCCCGGCGGGCCCCTGCTCCGAGATCTACTACGACCGTGGCCCAGCCTACGGAATCGAAGGCGGCCCTTTGGCCGACGAAACCCGGTACATCGAGATCTGGAACCTCGTGTTCATGCAGTACCAGATCGAGAACGTCCGCTCCAAGGTTGACTTCGACATCGTCGGGGAACTGCCTCAGAAGAATATCGACACCGGCCTGGGCATGGAACGCCTCGCGATGATCCTCCAGGGCGTCGAGAACATGTATGAGACCGACCAGGTTCGTCCGGTCATCGACAAGGCCGCTGAACTGTCCGGCCGCGAGTACACCTCGGCTGAGTCCCCGGAAGACCCGCACCACACGGACGATGTCCGCATGCGCGTCGTGGGTGACCATATCCGATCTGCCCTGATGCTGATCGCTGATGGAGTTTCACCGTCCAACGAAGGCCGCGGCTATGTGTTGCGCCGCCTGATCCGCCGTGCCGTACGTGCCATGCGCCTGCTCGGCGTCGAAAAAGCCTGCCTGCCGGACCTTCTTCCCGCCTCACGTGACGCAATGAAGGGCGTGTACCCGGTGGTGGAGACCGATTTCGCCCGCATCAGCCGCATCGCCTATGCCGAAGAAAAGGCGTTCCTGCGCACCATTGCTTCCGGTACGGCCCGCCTGGAGGATGCCGTTGCCGAATCGAAGGCCGCCGGGGTTCCGTTGTCCGGTGCCGACGCCTTCGCGCTTCACGACACTTATGGTTTCCCCATTGACCTGACCCTCGAAATGGCGGAAGAAGCCGGGCTCAAGGTCGATGAGGCAGGCTTCCGCGCGCTCATGCTCGAGCAGCGCCAGCGTGCGCAGGCCGACGCCAAGGGCAAGAAGGGTGGCCATGCCGACCTCAGCGCCTACCAGGAGCTCCTCGGCAAGGGCGAGACCGTCTTTACGGGCTATGAAGAACTTGAGGGCGAGTCCAAGGTCCGTGGAATCGTCAGCGGTGGCCGGCCGGTAGCGCATGCCTCCACGGGCGACGAGATTGAGCTGGTCCTCAACGAAACCCCGTTCTACGCCGAAGCCGGTGGCCAGTCCGCTGACACCGGCCTCATCACCGGCGACGGTTTCGTGGTGGAAGTTTTGGACGTCCAGCGTCCCATCAAGGGCCTCAGCGTCCATAAGGCGATTGTCCGGGAAGGTGAGATTGCCTCTGACGCGCTGGTGCGCGCCGCCGTCGACCGTGAACGCCGGCATGCGGCCGAGCAGGCTCACACAGGAACGCACATCGTGCACGCCGCCCTGCACCAGATCCTCGGCCCGGAAGCCACCCAGCGCGGTTCCTACAACAAGGCCGGATACCTTCGCTTCGACTTCGCCTGGGGGGAGGGCCTCAGCACTGCCACGCGCTCCGAAATCGAAGAGGTCTCCAACATTGCCATTCGGAATAACTTCCGGGTGGACACCAAGGTGATGGGGCTCGCTGAAGCCAAGGCACTGGGTGCCATGGCGCTGTTCGGTGAAAACTACGGCAGCGAAGTTCGTGTCGTGGAGATCGACGGCGCCTGGTCCCGTGAGTTGTGTGGTGGCACGCACGTTTCCAACACCTCCCTGATCGGTAGCCTTTCGCTGCTGGGCGAGCAGTCTGTTGGCTCGGGAAACCGGCGCGTTGAGGCCTTCGTTGGCCTGGATGCCTTCCGTCACCTCGCCGCTGAGCGGGCACTGGTCACAGAGCTCACGGAGCTCTTGAAAGTCCCTTCCGGTCAGCTTGCGGACCGCATCTCCAGCACCCTGAGCAAGTTGAAGGCCACGGAGAAGGAACTCGACCGACTTCGCAAGGAGCAGTTGACCGCTGCGGCGGCCACTTTGGTGGGCACCGCCAAGGATGCCGCAGGCGTACGGGTCGTAGCCCACGACGCCGGTCAGGTTGGCGGAGCGGACGATCTCCGGAACCTCGCTTTGGACCTTCGCAGCCGGTTGGGCTCCGAAGCTGCCACCGTGGCCGTGGCCGGCATCAGCAATGACCGTCCCGTGATCCTCATCGCCACCAATGAGGCGGCCCGCGAAGCCGGCGTGAAGGCCGGAGCGCTGGTCCGACTGGCCGCAGGCATCCTTGGCGGCGGCGGTGGCGGCAAGGATGACGTCGCCCAGGGCGGCGGCGCCGACGCTGGGAAGGTCTCTGAGGCCCTCACAGCGGTGGTGGATGCGATAGCCAAGCGCTGACGGTGGCTGCAAGTACTCACGAGGACGTCTACCCCCAAGGCATCAAGCTGGGGGTAGACGTCGGTACCGTCCGGGTGGGCCTGTCCCAGTGCGATCCCGACGGAATATTAGCCACACCATTCAAAACCCTCGCGCGGGACGCCAAGAAGAACTCCGACGTCCGTGTCGTGGCCAGGCTTGCCGCGGAATTGCCCGCCGTGCAGATCTTTGTGGGCCTTCCACGCACCATGAAGGGTGAGGAACGAGCGTCGGCTGAGATGGCCAGCGGCTACGCCGAACTCCTCGCAAACGAGCTTGTGCGGGCCGGTTTGGACATCCCCGTGAACCTCGTGGACGAGCGGCTTTCAACTGTGACGGCACACCGCAACCTCCACCAAGCTGGCATGAGCAGCAAGAACCACCGTAAAGTGGTTGATCAGGTTGCCGCTGCTGGAATACTTCAGCACGCAATCGACATGCAAAAAGCCAGAGGATCGGATGTTGGCCGCCGAGTGCAGGCACCGGCGCAATCCGAAAAACCCAGCAGTGCCCCAACGCTGCGGGCTGCCTCCGGCAATGAACCCGATTCTTCTACGAGGGGACTGCAACTGTGAGCCCGGTCAACAACGACCCCTCCAGCGGTACCGCCGGCGGCGGTATGCCGCTGACCCGCAAAGAGCTGCGGGCGCGGGAACGATTCCTCGCCACGCAGAACCACAACGTCGTACCCGTTCCCGAAGCGACGCCGGGGGAGACCTCCGCGCCATCGGACGTTGAGCCTGAGCTGCCCCGTCCTGTTCCCGCAGTGCCTCCCGCACCGGTTGCTCCACCGGTGCCCGTGGCTCCACCAGTACCCGTGGCCAAGCCTGCTGCTCCAGCGCCTGTCGAGTCGAACCCCACTGAACCGGAACATGACGTTGAACCGGTGCAGGATGTTGAACCGGCGCAGGACGTTGTCCACCAGGAAAGCGAAGCTTCACAGGATATCGCCGGGCATCATGACCCTGAACATGTAGAAACTGAACATGTAGATCCAGAACACGTAGATCCAGAACACCTCGAGCCGGTCCCCGTTGACGCTGGTCACCTGCATGGCTTCGCTGAGCACGATGCCCACCACGGCTTCGAAGCCCATGACGATTACCATGGCGACCACCATGCCGATGATCACCTTCACGACGAGCATCACCATGACCTCATTGCGCCCGTCGAGCAAACTGCATCATCCAAAGCAGCCGCGAAGAAGGCCCGGCGTCGTCGTCGAGTCGTCGCACTCCTGATCACGCTCGGTGTCTTCGTAGCCGCAATTGCCATTGGCGCCCAGTTCCTCAAGCCTTTGCTGGGCATGGACAAGGTCACTGACTACCCGGGTCCGGGAACGGGATCGGTCACCATTACGGTTCCGGAGGGCTCCGGACCGAAAGCAGTGGGCGTTGAACTTGTCGAGAAGAAAGTGGTGGCAGACGCCGATGCTTTCGTCAAGGAATTCCTTAACGACGGCGGTGAGCTGTCCCCGGGCGAGTTCACTTTCCGTACTGAGATGAAGAATTCAGATGCAGTGGACGTCCTGGTCAACAAGGACGCTTCGAAGGTGATGTATTTTGCCTTGAGTGCCGGCCTCCGCATCAATGAGTCCCTCGAAGCCATTTCCAAGGGCTCGGGTATTTCAATGCAGGAACTCAGCGGGTTCAACCAGGCGCCGGCACAGTTCGGCGTCCCCTCCAAGGCCAAGAACCTGGAAGGCTTCCTCGCCCCTGGTGAGTATCGCTTTGAGCTAGGCACACCGGCCAAGGACATCATCCAGAAGCTGGTCACCACTACGTTGGATGAACTTAAGTCCCAAGGAATCACGGATCCAGCGAAGCAGTATGACGCCGTGACCATCGCCAGCATCGTGCAGGCTGAGGGCGGGCAGGCCGACTACGGAAATGTGGCCGGCGCCATCTATAACCGGCTGAAGCCAAACAACGTGGAAACCAGCGGCCTGATCCAGTCCGATGCCACGGTGACCTACGGCCTGGGCAAGAAGTCCTTCCACCTCACTGAGGAAGAGAAGGCCGATAAGTCCAATACGTACAACACGTATGCCAACGTCGGCCTTCCGGCTGGACCGATCGGCTCGCCGGGCAAGACCGCCATCGATGCTGCGGCCAAGCCCACGCAGAATGACTACCTCTACTGGGTGACCATCAACCTGGACACCAAGGAGACCAAGTTCTCCAAGACCTTGGCTGAGCACAACACCTACGTTGAGCAGTACAACGCCTGGTGCCAGGCCAACGCTGGACGGTGTGTGTGAGTCGTCGGGCCGCCGTCCTGGGGCATCCGATCTCGCATTCGAAATCCCCGGCATTGCACACGGCTGCCTACGCCAAGCTCGGCGCGGACATCGGCTACTCGGCGATTGACGTCACCGTCGATGCCCTCCCGTCCTTCATGGACTCGCTCCGTGGTGACGACTCATGGTGCGGCCTGTCGGTCACCATGCCGTTGAAGTCAGCAATGGTCGGAGAGGTGGACGAGGTCCGCGGTGCCGGCGCCCACTTGGGTGTCATCAACACGGTGGTTTTCGAATACGACGGCGGGTTGGTACGTCGAGTGGGCTACAACACCGATGTTGCCGGAATCGTTGAAGCGGTCCGGTATGCGGGGGTTGCTTCGACTCCCCAAGCCGCAATCCTTGGTGGTGGTGGCACTTCGGCTGCCGCAGTTGCCGCCGTCAAGGAACTGGGTGGCAGCCACGTCGACGTTTTTGTCCGCGACCCAGGACGTGCCGGCGACGCGGAAGCCGCGGCCGCCGCCGTCGGAATCTCCGTCAGTATCCGGCCTTTGACTGAAGCGGCCACTGCCGTTGCGGGCGCGGATCTGGTGATTTCGACCTTCCCACCGCGAGCCGCAGACTCTTTGGCGCAGGAGCTCGCAGCGTTGCCGGGAACGGGCGCCGGTGTTCTGCTGGACGTCGCTTATGATCCCTGGCCCAGCAAGCTTGCGCAGGTATGGCACGGCCATGGGGGAGCCGTGGTTCCGGGTTTGGAGATGCTGTTGTATCAGGCGGCAGAACAGATCAGTCGCTTCAGCGGCTGTGACGTGGATGCCGCCGTCATAGATGTGATGTGCGACTCAGTCGGGCTTCCCCGGCGAGTGTTCTAGAGGCCTTACATGGCAGGATTGGTTATATGTTGCGTTGGTTGACTGCCGGTGAATCCCATGGTCCGGCTCTGATCGGAATTGTTGAAGGCGTGCCCGCCGGTGTTGAACTCACCAGCGCGCAGATTCGTGACGCCCTGGCGCGTCGCCGCCTGGGGTATGGACGTGGTGCCCGCATGAAGTTTGAGCAGGACGAGGTCACCATCATGGGCGGCGTCCGTCATGGCCTGACCCAGGGTGGTCCTGTAGCCATCCAGGTTGGCAACACCGAATGGCCCAAGTGGGAGCAGATCATGTCTGCGGATCCCGTGGACCCCGAAATCCTTGCCGACCAAGCCCGCAATGCACCACTGACCCGGCCGCGCCCGGGCCACGCCGACTTCACGGGGATGCAGAAGTACGGCTTCGACGAAGCCCGTCCGGTCCTTGAGCGCGCCAGCGCCCGTGAAACGGCCACCCGCGTGGCTCTGGGTACCGTTGCCGCCCAATTCCTGAAGCAGCTGGGCATCGGGCTGGTCAGCCACACTGTTTCGATTGCCAGCGTAGCCGTGCCCGAAGGCCGTCCGCTGCCGTTGCCGCAGGACGTTCTGGCGCTTGACGCAGATCCCCTGCGCTGCTTCGACCGCGAAACCTCGGACGCGATGGTAGCCGAGGTGGATGCCGCTCACAAAGAGGGCGAAACCCTCGGTGGAGTGGTTGAGGTTCTCGCCTACGGCCTGCCGCCGGGACTGGGCAGCTACGTGCACTGGGACCGCCGCCTTGATTCGCGCCTTGCCGCAGCACTGATGGGCATCCAGGCCATCAAGGGCGTGGAGGTCGGCGACGGTTTCCTTACCGCTGCCCGCCGTGGTTCCGCCGCACACGATGAAATCCTTAAGGACGAGAACGGCAGGATCGTCCGCCAGACAAACCGGGCTGGTGGTATTGAAGGCGGCATGAGCATCGGTGAGGTCCTGAGGGTCCGCGCTGCCATGAAGCCGATCGCAACCGTTCCGCGCGCTCTGCGCACCATTGATGTCAGCACGGGAGAGCCCGCCAAGGCCCACCACCAGCGTTCGGACGTTTGTGCGGTGCCCGCGGCCGGCGTCGTCGCAGAGGCTATGGTGGCCTTGGTCCTGGCTGAGGCTGTCGCCGAGAAATTCGGTGGCGACTCCGTTGCCGAGACACAGCGAAACCTGCAGAGCTACCTCGACAGCATCCCGGCCACCCTGGACTCGGTCGGCCGGTAGTGGTCCGCCCTGTTCTGGATGGCTGTCCCGGCCGTCCCGTTGTCCTGGTAGGGCCCATGGCTGTCGGCAAGTCGGCCATCGGCCAGCAGCTGGCCCAGCAGCTCGGCCTCCCGTTTGTGGACACTGACGCGGTGGTGGTTGCCGCCCACGGCAGCATCGCCGATATTTTCGCTGGACGCGGTGAACACGCCTTCCGCGAGATAGAAGCGCGAGCGGTGGCGAAGTCCATTGAGAATGCCAAAGTTCAACCAGCCATCATTTCCCTGGGCGGGGGTGCAGTCCTTGACTCCGGCACCCAGCAATTACTGGGGGAGTGCACAGTGGTCTACCTGGAGTGTGACGCGGAAACAGTTGCTGACCGGATCGCGCGGAACACGGGCAGGCCTTTGCTGCAGGGTGATGCGATGACACGGTGGGAGGCCTTGTTTGCCACGAGGCGTCCTGTCTACGAGCGTCTCGCGGACATCGTCATGGACGTCCGTTCCGGATCCGTGGCGGAAATCGGCCTCCATGTGGAGGAGCGGCTGCGCCAGCATGCAGCCTTGAAAGAGGAAGTTGAAAATTGAGCAACGAAGCAACTGTCATCAAGGTGACTGGCCAGTCCGTCAATGAAAACTACGATGTCGTGGTGGGACGCGGCCTCCTGGCGACCCTGCCGGGGAAACTTGGTGAGCGGGTCCGGCGGGTTCTTGTCATCCACCCACGCGCCCTTCGCCTGACGGGGGATACTGTTCGCGACGAGCTCGAAGCAGCCGGGTTTACCGCGCTCACGGCCGAAATCCCGGATGCGGAGGAAGGCAAGCACATTCAGGTTGCTGCCTTCTGCTGGCAAGTACTCGGCCAGAATGATTTCACGCGCTCCGATGCCATCGTGGCTGTCGGTGGTGGCGCTGTCACCGACCTCGCCGGCTTCGTGGCCGCTACGTGGCTTCGCGGCGTCAAGGTCATCCACATGCCCACCAGCCTGCTCGGTATGGTGGATGCTTCGGTTGGCGGAAAGACCGGCATCAACACTGCAGAGGGCAAGAACCTGGTCGGCTCCTTCCACCCTCCCGCAGCCGTCCTGGCGGATCTGGACACCCTCCAGACATTGCCTAAGAACGAGCTCATTTCGGGCATGGCGGAAGTCATCAAGTGTGGCTTCATCGCCGATCCCGCGATCCTTGACTTGGTCGAAAAGAACACCGACGCCGTGCTGGACGCCGGCTCGGATGTCGTCCGCGAACTTATTGAACGTGCCATCTCGGTGAAGGCGGAGGTGGTCTCCCAGGACCTCAAGGAATCCGGCCTCCGGGAAATCCTGAACTATGGTCACACCTTGGGACACGCCATTGAGTTGGTGGAACGCTACTCATGGCGCCATGGTGCCGCTGTATCGGTGGGCATGATGTTCGCTGCGGAATTGTCGCGCAGCGTGGGCCGGTTGTCCGATACCGACGCAGATCGTCACCGCACCATCCTGGAAAGCCTGGGGCTGCCTACTACCTACCGTCGGGACCGTTGGCAGGGCCTGCTGGACGGCATGCGCCGGGACAAGAAATCCCGTGGCGACCTTCTCCGCTTCGTTGTCCTCGACGGCGTGGCCAAGCCGGGCATCCTGGAGGTTCCCGACACCTCACTCCTGTTTGCGGCCTACCAGGAGATCGCATCATGAGCGCTGCAGTCCGTGAGGGCGTCAGCGATTGGCCGACCGCCGGCTTCCCGGGCGTCCGAATGAACCCGGATACGCTGCTGCCCGTGATCGTCAACGAGGAAGTCATGGAGTCTGCGCTTGCGGCTTCAGAAGATCCCGCTGACCGCATCATGGCCTTGCTGCTTGAAAACCAGCCGAAGGAAGCCGCCGAGCTGCTGGCTGAGGCCCGCTACAAGGATCCTGAGTCATTCCGCCTAAGGATCTTCGAGGCCGAGGTCCACCGGGCCACCAACCGCCTTGACCGGGCTGTGCAGTTGTTCCGTCAGTTGCTTCACGAAGTCCAGGGCAGTTCCAAGGAAGCGATCGTCCATCAGTATCTGGGCCGTGCTTATTTCGTGAGTGGCAACGCCCTTGCAGCGTCCGAGGAGTTCTCCAGGGCGCTGGACCTGAGGGTATCCATGGCTGCCGATGCGGCGCTGATCTATTCATCAGCCGTGGCCCTGCAGCGGGCCCGCAACGTACTCGAAGTTGCCTGCTGAAAGCTGGTCAAATCCCCGTTCGCAGGCCTACGGCCCATTTGCCGGTAGAATGGTTCTTGGATTTTTGATAAATACGCGCTGGCGGGCCGTTTGGCATGCCTGCCTGGCATAGACGAACTGGCAGCTTGAACCAGTGAGAGAAACCTGAGGATACGAGTGGCAACCACAAACGACATCAAGAACGGGACCGTACTGAAGCTCGAGGGCCAGCTCTGGAACATCATCGAGTTCCAGCACGTCAAGCCGGGCAAGGGCGGCGCGTTCGTCCGTACCAAGATGCGCAACGTCATGTCCGGCAAGGTGGTCGACAAGACCTTCAACGCCGGCCTGAAGATCGAAACCGCAACGGTTGACCGCCGTGACTACCAGTACCTGTACCAGGATGGCGAAGACTTCGTCTTCATGGACACCCAGGACTTCGACCAGATCACCGTCACCGGTGCAACTGTCGGCGACGCCACCAACTTCATGCTCGAAAACCAGATGGTCAACATTGCCATCCACGAGGGCAACCCGCTGTACATCGAACTGCCCCCGAGCGTCGTCCTCGAAATTACCTACACGGAGCCGGGCCTTCAGGGCGACCGCTCCTCGGCAGGCACCAAGCCGGCCACTGTTGAAACCGGCTACGAGATCCAGGTTCCGCTGTTCGTTGAGCAGGGCACCAAGGTCAAGGTCGACACCCGCGATGGCAGCTACCTGGGTCGGGTCAACGACTAGTGAGCGCACGCGGTAAAGCCCGTAGCAGGGCTCTTGAAGTACTCTTCGAGGCGGAGCAGCGCTCCGTTTCGGCTTTCGACGCCATGACCGCGCGCCGGGAGAAAACCGACTTGGTCATCAACCCCTACACGGTGGAAATCGTTGAGGGCGTTGTTTCCATGCAGGCAACCATCGATGAGTTCCTGCAGACGTACGCCCAGGGATGGACGTTGGAGCGCATGCCGTCAGTGGACCGCATCATTCTTCGGATCGGCGCTTGGGAGCTCCTCTACAACGATGAGGTTCCGGATGGCGTGGCGGTCAGCGAAGCCGTTGCCCTCGCCAAGACGATGTCCACGGACGAGTCCCCGGCGTTCATCAATGGCCTCCTTGGCCGACTGCAGAAGCTCAAGCCGTCACTTCTCGCGTAGGTACATCGCCTGGTTTGAACGCACAAGGACCCGCTTCACAGGAAACTGTGGAAGCGGGTCCTTTTTTGCGTTACTGGAGAACTGCGGCCCTGAGGCCAGGGATGCTGCGCAGATGTTCAAGCTCATCGTGCTGGTGAAGATGGACGTCACGGCCGCTAAGTATCCGTTGGCGGGTGAACGCCAACGCGGTGGCTCCTTTGATGAAGGCTTTCATCTGAGGCCCACGTCCGCGGGAGGATGCCCAGCGAACGGCATGTTTGCGACCCTTCGCGGTGGCCAGCATTTCCACTTCGGCCGGGGTGAACCACCCTGCCCGGGCATACTCCATGAGCCGTTGCCGTGTGAGTTTTCCTTCGGCGACACGGAGAAGGATGATGCCCACAGCGGCAACCAGGAAAATCGGCACCTGGACTACGAAGTACTCCACCAGGAAGTCCTGGCCCATGCTGTTCCAGCGGTTGTGCAGGAACATTGCGGGCAGCAAGCCGATGAAGAACGCCAAAACGGCATAACCCGGGTGCCATTTCCGGGCTGCGAAGCCCATGATCAAGCCGGTTGTTCCCGTGAAGACCGCATGAGCAAAGGGCGACATGACGCCGCGGAGGATGAAGATACGTACCAGGTCAGTGCCAGGATCCGTTGACGAGGCAATTTCGCGTCCGAAGTAGAGGATGTTCTCTGTGAAGGCGAAACCGGCGGCAATCGTGAACGCGAACACCACACCGTCAACCGGACCGTCGAAGTACTTCCGTGCGGCCAGGATCAAGACCAGCAACCCCAGAGACTTGGTGAATTCCTCCACGATGGGCGCTTGGACGGTTGCCATGAAGTAGGTGAACGCTTCTTCGCTGCTGGTTGGCGCGGCCAGGGCGAAGAGCGGTTGGATGAGCAGCGTCCCGGCGATGGAAACAGCGGCACCCCACGTGAAAGCGAACCACAGGAGCCTTTTCGGTTCAGGCTCCCAACGGTCAATGAGGCGGACTGTCAGCAGAACCACCGACAAGGGAATCAAGGAAGCAATAAAACCAACCACAAAGCCGGTGACGCCAGTGTTGCCAAGAAGGAACGGCACCACCAGCAGGAGACTGGCAAGGGCCAGTACTGCGCCCGTGATGACCAAGGGCAGTGTGCCCAACGAACGGCCGCGAGGCGCTGGTGGCATGGCCCAGGTTTGCTGGGGGAGCGATGCCGGATTTCCCGGCGCAGGCTGGAAGTTCCCTGGTTGGACGCGGCCAATCCATGTGGGGTTGGCCGCAGGTTCCAGATAGGGCCGCGGATAGGGTTGTCCGCCAGGCTGCCCGTTCGGGTTCATGGTCATGGACACGAGCCTATTCCACGGCATGGAATGTGAGCTTAAACTCATGCCCGGCGTCCGCTGAGGGTGAGGCCGGAAAGGGCCGTTGTGGTAGCTTTGAAAAGCAAATATTCCTTTTTTAATTCCGTCCCGTGAGGCGGGGAAAGGGGAGACGAGCGATGACTGAAGTCACTTCAGCGCACGTGCCGTCGCGGGTTGTTCTCAATCAGGCGGACATTGATCGTGCGCTCACTCGTATCGCCCACGAGATCCTTGAAGCCAACAAAGGCTCCCAGGACCTGGTTCTTTTGGGCATTCCCAGCCGCGGCTATCCATTGGCCGTGCGGCTTGCCAACAAGATCGCAGCGGCCGATCCCACAGTCAACGCTGAAACGATTGTTGGCCAACTGGACGTCACCATGTTCCGTGACGATCTTTCCCACCAGCCAACCCGGCCCCCGCGGCACACCCGGCTTCCGTTGTCCGGCATCGATGACAAGGTTGTTGTCCTGATCGACGACGTCCTGTATTCGGGACGCACCATCCGCGCGGCCTTGGACGCCTTGGTGGACCTCGGCCGCCCGAGGATTGTCCGATTGGCGGTCCTGGTGGACAGGGGCCACCGAGAGCTCCCCATTCGCGCCGACCATGTGGGAAAGAACCTGCCTACGTCCTCCGCGGAAAAGGTCCGCGTCCATCTTGAGGAAATCGACTCCGTGGACGGTGTGCCCGTCAACGAGGTAGTTATTGAGGCAGGCAAGTGAAACACCTCCTTTCCACCGAAAACCTCAGCGCTTTTGATGCCATTCGTGTCCTGGATACAGCGGAGGAAATGTCCGCTGTCGGCGAGCGTGAAGTGAAGAAACTGCCGGCCCTGCGCGGCCGGACAGTGGTTAACCTTTTCTTCGAGGACTCCACCCGTACCAGGATCTCCTTCGAGGCCGCAGCCAAGCGCCTGTCCGCAGACGTCATCAACTTCGCCGCGAAGGGATCCTCTGTGTCCAAGGGGGAGTCCCTCAAAGACACCGCCCAGACGCTCGCCGCGATGGGCGCCGACGCCGTCGTCATCCGCCACTGGGCTTCCGGTGCGCCACACCGGCTCGCTGCCACGGACTGGATTGACGCAGCAGTCATCAATGCCGGTGACGGCACCCACGAACACCCAACGCAAGCGCTCCTGGATGCCTTCACCATGCGCCGGCACTGGTCGCAGGTCAACGGCACAGAGTCCACCGGTGCGGACCTCAAGGGCATGCGGGTAGCGATTGCCGGGGATGTCCTGCACTCCCGCGTCGCCCGGTCCAACGTTTGGTTGTTGAAGACACTTGGCGCCGAGGTCACGCTGGTGGCGCCTCCCACGCTGCTGCCGATCGGCGTCGAGCACTGGCCCTGCAAGGTCAGCTACGACCTGGACCAAACTCTTGAGGCCGGCATTGACGCCATGATGATGTTGCGCGTCCAGGGTGAGCGGATGAACGCTTCGTTCTTCCCCTCCACCCGCGAGTACTCCCGCCGCTGGGGCTTCGATGACGCGAGGCTCCGTGCGTTGGATGACCTGGGAATGAAGGACACCATCATCATGCACCCGGGTCCCATGAACCGGGGCCTGGAAATTTCTTCGGCCGCCGCGGATTCGCCGCGATCCACTGTGCTTGCCCAAGTGCGCAACGGCGTATCGGTCCGCATGGCCGCCCTGTACCTGCTGCTCTCCGGGGATTCCCGCGGAGCAGCCTCGAACGTAAGCCAGTCCAGCAAGGAGACCAACTGATGGCCGAGAACAGCTACCTGATTCGTGGGGCCGCCATCCTCGGCGGCGAAGCCGAGGACCTGCTGATCCGCGACGGCATGATCGAAGCCCGCGGCAAGGACCTTGCGGCTGAGGGTGCCACCGTCATCGATGCCGCGGGCCTCGTCGCCCTGCCCGGCATGGTGGACGTGCACACCCACCTGCGCGAACCCGGCCGCGAAGACGCCGAGACGGTGGAAACCGGTACCCGTGCTGCCGCCTTGGGTGGTTTCACCGCCGTCCATGCGATGGCCAACAGCAACCCGGTGGCCGACACTGCGGGCGTTGTGGAACAGGTCCACAGCCTGGGCCGCGCGTCCGGCTGGGTGGACGTCCGCCCCGTGGGTGCAGTCACCGTGGGCCTGGCCGGTGAGCAGCTCGCCGAGCTCGGCGCCATGGCCGACTCCCGGGCCCGGGTCCGCATGTTCTCCGACGACGGGATCTGCGTCCACGACCCCGTGATCATGCGCCGTGCGCTGGAGTACGTGAAAGCGTTCGACGGCGTGGTGGCCCAGCACGCGCAGGAACCGCGCCTTACCGCCGGGGCACAGATGAACGAAGGCACCGTCTCGGCAGTGCTGGGATTGACTGGCTGGCCTGCTGTTGCCGAGGAAAGCATCATTGCCCGCGACGTCCTGCTTGCCCAGCATGTGGGTTCACGCCTGCATGTCTGCCACGTCTCCACTGCCGGATCCGTGGAAATTGTGCGCTGGGCCAAGGCACGGGGAATCAACGTCACAGCCGAGGTCACACCCCACCACCTGCTCCTGACTGACGAGCTGGTCCGCAGTTACGACCCCGTGTACAAGGTCAACCCGCCGCTGCGTACAGATGCTGACGTACAAGCGCTGCGCGAGGGCCTCGCCGACGGCACCATCGACGTCGTCGGAACGGACCACGCCCCGCACCCCAGCGAGCACAAGGAATGCGAGTGGGCGCAGGCGGCGATGGGCATGACCGGCCTGGAAACCGCGCTTTCGGTGGTCCAGGAGACCATGATCGAGACCGGCCTCATGACATGGGCGGACTTCGCGAGGGTTACGTCCTTCACTCCGGCGATCATTGGCCGCGTCGCTGATCAGGGCCGTCCGCTCGAGGTTGGCGAGCCGGCCAACGTCATTCTTGTGGACCCGGCTGCGCGTTGGACCGTTGACCCCCATAAAATGGCAACCATGGGCCGCAATTCACCATTCAAGGGCAAGGAGCTGCCCGGATCCGTTGTGGCTACCTTCTTCAAGGGCCACCCCACTGTCCTTGACGGCAAGCTCAACACGCCGTACCGGTACCCGGCAGTCAGCAGCAATTAATGGACAACCAGACACTGACCGTGATCATCACGGTGCCACTGATTGTCGTCGTACTGGCGATGATCTGGCTGGGGTGGCGTAACAGGCTCAGACGACAGGCCGACGTCGAACGCCTTCCCGGGGTGCCGGAGCAGCTGACGCCGGCCACCGTCGTCGCGGAAGGGCAGTATGTTGCCACCACCACGGCAGGGGACTGGCTGGACCGGATCGCGGTCCAGGGCCTTGGCATCCGGACCAACGCGGAACTGAGCATCCACGCCGAAGGCGTGCTGTTCGACCGATCCGGTGCCGCCCCCGTGTTCATCCCGCGCGCCGCAGTAGTGGACAGTCGCGAGTCCAACGGCATGGCTGGAAAGTTCGTCGAGAAGGACGGACTCCTGGTCATCAGTTGGAAGCTCGGCAGCCAGGAACTCGACACCGGGTTCCGTTCCAGGCACGCAGCCGACAAGCAGCTCCTCCTCGAAGCCCTCCAGGAATTGACCTCCGCAGCCCCTCAGGCAGATGCCGATAGTGGAAAGTAATAAAGTGACGGATAGTAAAGCAGCCACCACACCCACCTCCTCAGCAGCAGTGCTGGTGCTCGAAGACGGCCGCATGTTCCGCGGCCGCAGCTACGGCGCACAGGGAACCGCACTCGGCGAAGCCGTGTTCGCCACCGGTATGACCGGTTACCAGGAGACCATCACCGACCCCTCCTATGCGCGCCAACTGGTAGTCCAGACGGCCCCGCACATCGGCAACACCGGAGTCAACAGCGAAGACGCTGAGTCCCGCCGTATCTGGGTTGCCGGATACATCGTGCGCGACGCCGCCCGCCGACCCTCCAACTGGCGCTCCGAACGGAGCCTCGATGACGAATTGGTGGAGCAGGGCATTGTTGGCATCCAGGGTGTCGACACCCGCGCCATCACCCGCCACCTCCGCGAGCACAAGACCATGCGGGCCGGCATCTTCTCAGGTGAGGCCGCTCAGGTATCCGACAAGGAACTGGTCGATGCCGTCCTGGCCAGCGCCCCCATGGAAGGTGCAGCGCTGGCGGAGGAAGTCTCCATCGATAAGGCGTATGTCGTTGAGCCCAAGGACCACGGCTGGGAAGGCGAGCCGCGGTTCTCCATCGCCGCCGTTGACCTCGGCATCAAGGCCATGACACCTGTTCGCTTCGCCGAGCGCGGTGTGCGCGTCCACGTCCTGCCGGCGACCTCCACGCTGGAAGACGTCAACGCGGTCAACCCGGATGGATTCTTCATGTCCAACGGACCTGGCGACCCGGCCACGGCTGATCACCAGGTTTCCCTGTTGCGCTCGGTGCTGGACGAGAAGCTGCCGTACTTCGGTATCTGCTTCGGCAACCAGATCCTGGGCCGCGCCCTCGGCTTCGGCACCTACAAGCTCCGCTATGGTCACCGCGGCATCAACCAGCCCGTTATGGACCGCCGCACAGGCAAGGTGGAAATCACCTCGCAGAATCACGGCTTTGCCGTCGACGCCCCGATGAACGGTGCCACGGTGGCTCCCGAAGAGCGCTACGGACGGGTTGAAGTCAGCCACGTGTCGTTGAACGACGACGTCGTTGAAGGACTCGCCTGCCTCGACATCCCGGCATTCTCGGTCCAGTACCACCCCGAGGCCGCGGCCGGGCCGCACGATGCCGCGTACCTGTTCGACCGCTTCATCGATCTCATGGCTGAGACGAAGTCCGGCGCCGCCAACACCACCGACTCCAAGACTGAGGACAAGAAGTAATGCCCAAGCGTACAGATCTCAAGAGCGTCCTTGTCATCGGTTCCGGCCCGATCGTCATTGGGCAGGCTGCCGAATTCGATTACTCCGGTACCCAGGCACTGCGCGTCCTCAAGGAGGAAGGCCTCCGCGTCATCCTCGTGAACTCCAACCCGGCCACCATCATGACGGACCCCGAGTTTGCCGACGCCACCTATGTTGAGCCCATCACCCCCGAGGTGGTGGAGAAGATCATCGCCAAGGAGCGCCCGGATGCCATCCTGCCGACCCTCGGTGGCCAGACTGCTTTGAACACCGCCATTGCGCTGGACAAGAACGGCGTGCTGGAGAAGTACAACGTAGAGCTGATCGGTGCGAACATTGCTGCCATTGAGCTTGGTGAAGACCGCGAGAAGTTCAAGGGCGTCGTAGAGCGTTGTGGCGCAGAGTCCGCGCGCAGCCACATCATCCACACCATGGAAGAAGCGTTCAAAGCCGCGGAGGACCTCGGCTACCCGATGGTGGTCCGTCCTTCCTTCACCATGGGTGGCTTGGGCTCCGGCTTGGCGTACAACGAGGACGACCTCCGCCGCATCGTAGGCCAGGGGCTGCAGTACAGCCCCACCACCGAGGTCCTGCTTGAAGAGAGCATCCTCGGCTGGAAGGAATACGAGCTCGAGATGATGCGGGACAAGAACGACAACGTCGTTGTTGTTTGCTCCATCGAGAACTTCGATCCCGTAGGCGTCCACACCGGCGATTCCATCACGGTTGCTCCGGCCCTGACCCTCACCGACCGCGAGTACCAGAAGCTGCGCGACGTCTCCATTGCCGTCATCCGCGAAGTCGGCGTGGACACCGGTGGCTGCAACATCCAGTTCGCCATCGACCCCGCCACTGGTCGTGTGGTGGTCATCGAGATGAACCCGCGAGTGTCCCGCTCTTCTGCCTTGGCATCCAAGGCTACCGGCTTCGCCATTGCAAAGATCGCCACCAAGCTTTCCCTGGGCTACACCCTGGACGAGATCCCCAACGACATCACCCAGAAGACGCCGGCTTCGTTTGAGCCGACACTCGACTACGTTGTGGTCAAGGTTCCCCGCTTTGCCTTCGAGAAGTTCCCGGCAGCGGACAACACGCTGACCACCACCATGAAGTCCGTCGGCGAGGCCATGGCCATGGGCCGCAACTTCACCGAGGCCCTGCAGAAGGCCCTGCGCTCCTTGGAACAGAAGGGGTCCCAGCTGGACTTCAGCTCGGTGCCGGAGTACGAAGTGGCCGAGCTCATCGAGAAAGCCAAGCGCCCCACCACGGACCGCCTGCACCAGGTGCAGCGTGCGATGCTCGGCGGCGCCAGCGTGGAGGACCTCTTCGAGGCCACCAAGATCGATCCTTGGTTCCTGGACCAGCTGCAGCTTCTCAACGAGACCGCGCAGGAGATCCGCAAGGCCGGTGTGCTGACCGAAGACATGCTGCGCAACGCCAAGCGCCACGGCTTCTCGGACGAGCAGATCGGTGCCCTGACGCATAACCCTGAGGCCGTTGTCCGTGGGGTCCGCCACGCCTTGGGCATCCGTCCGGTCTACAAGACGGTGGACACCTGCGCCGCGGAGTTCGCCGCCTACACGCCGTACCACTACTCCGCCTACGACGAAGAAGACGAAGTCGGCCTGCACGCCAAGCCCTCCGTCATCATCCTTGGCTCCGGCCCCAACCGCATCGGCCAGGGCATCGAGTTCGACTACTCCTGCGTGCACGCCTCCATGGCACTGCGCAAAGCCGGCTACGAGACCGTCATGGTCAACTGCAACCCTGAAACTGTCTCCACCGACTACGACGTCTCCACACGCCTGTACTTCGAGCCGCTGACCCTTGAGGATGTCCTCGAAGTCATCGCCGCCGAAGAGCGCACTGGCGGTGTCATGGGTGTCTTCGTGCAGCTCGGTGGACAGACTCCGCTGAAGCTGGCACAGCAGCTGGCCGACGCCGGCGTGCCGATCCTGGGCACCTCCCCTGAGGCGATCGACCTTGCTGAGCACCGTGGCGCCTTTGCGCGCGTTCTGGACGAAGCCGTCCTGACCTCCCCGAAGAACGGCACCGCCGTTTCCTTCGAGGACGCCAAGAAGATCGCTGACGAGATCGGCTATCCGGTCCTGGTGCGTCCGTCGTACGTCCTTGGCGGCCGCGGCATGGAGATCGTCTACGACGAACCCAATCTCTCCCGCTACATTGCCAACGCCACGGAGATCACGCCGGACCACCCGGTGCTGATCGACCGCTTCCTCGAAGACGCCGTCGAAATCGACGTCGACGCCCTCTTCGATGGCACCGACATGTACCTCGGCGGGATCATGGAACACATCGAGGAAGCCGGTATCCACTCCGGCGACTCGGCCTGCGTGCTTCCGCCGATCACGCTCGGCACCAACGTCATTGAGCGCGTGCGCACGGCAACCCGTGCCATCGCTGAAGGCGTGGGCGTCCGCGGCCTCATCAACATCCAGTTCGCGTTGGCCTCAGACGTCCTGTACGTCCTTGAAGCCAACCCGCGCGCTTCCCGCACCGTTCCGTTCGTCTCCAAGGCCACGGGCGTGCAGATGGCCAAGGCCGCTGCCCTGATCGGCACCGGCGTGACCATCAACCAGCTCCGCGGCGCCTACAAGATGCTGCCGGAAACCGGTGACGGTTCCACGCTGCCTTTGGACGCGCCGGTTGCCGTGAAGGAAGCCGTTCTGCCGTTCAGCCGTTTCCGCACTCCGGAGGGCAAGGTCGTGGACTCCCTGCTCGGCCCGGAAATGCGCTCCACCGGCGAAGTCATGGGTATCGACAAGCACTTCGACACCGCCTTCGCCAAGAGCCAGGCCGCTGCGAACAACGCCTTGCCCACAGGGGGCAAGATCTTCGTCTCCGTGGCCAACCGCGACAAGCGCTCGGTCATCATGGGCGTCAAGCGCCTCTCGGACCTGGGCTTCGAGATCGTCTCCACCGGTGGCACGGCTGACGTCCTGCGCCGCAACGGCATCCAGGCGACTCCGGTGCGCAAGGTAGCCGAGGGCAGCAGCGCCGAAGGCGAAGGCACCATCGCGGACCTCGTTATCGCGGGCGAGATCGATATGGTCTTCAACACACCCTCCGGTGGCGAAGCCCGGAGCGACGGCTACGAACTCCGTGCCGCAGCCACCTCCATCGGCATTCCCTGCATCACCACCGTCGCCGAATTCAATGCCGCGGTGCAGGCCATCGAGGCACTGCGCACCTACGAGTGGTCCGTGACCAGCTTGCAGGAGCACGCAGCCAACCTGGCAGCAGCAGTGGAAGCGGCCAATGCCTGAGTCTGCTGAAGCACAGCAAGGGCAGCAGCCGGTCCGGGAGTCCTTTGGCTCCCGGCTGGCTGCCGCCATGGCCGCGCGCGGTCCGCTCTGCGTCGGAATCGATCCGCATCCGCAGCTCCTGGCTGAATGGGGATTGAACGACGACGCCGCCGGGCTGGAGCGCTTCTCGCTGACGGTCGTGGAGGCCGTGGGTTCCCTCGCTGCCGCGGTCAAGCCGCAAGTGGCGCTGTACGAACGTCATGGGTCGGCTGGTATGGCCGTCCTGGAGCGCACGCTGGCTGCCTCAGCGGAGGCCGGCGTGCTGAGCATCGCCGACGCCAAGCGTGGAGACATCGGTTCCACCATGGCTGCCTATGCCGATGCCTGGCTGCGTGACGGGTCATCCTTGGCCGCGGACTCGGTGACTTTGAGCCCATACCTTGGCTTTGAGTCGCTGCGTCCGGCGCTGGACCTCGCAGCCCAGTACGGCAGGGGAGTGTTTGTGCTCGCACTGACGTCCAATCCTGAAGGCAAGTCGGTCCAGCATGTTGGCGGAACTGATTCCGTTGCCCGCCGGATCGTGGCTGCAGCAACCACGGAGAACCAGCGCTATGGCGGCGCCCTGGGTTCGGTTGGCTTGGTGGTGGGTGCCACTATTGGTTCGGCACTGGAGGATCTGGATATCGATCTTGGTCCAGTTCGCGGCGCCATCCTGGCTCCGGGACTCGGTGCCCAGGGCGCTACACCGGCCGATCTGCGTGCGACTTTCGGCGATGCGTATCCGAGCGTCCTGGCCACCTCCAGCCGTGGGATCCTGGCTGCTGGTCCAGCCGTCGCAGCGCTGCGTGCCGCAACCGAGGAGACTCTGCGGGGACTTCGCCCGGAGTAAGTTGCCAAGCCTCATTGCGCAACCGGGCCCCTGCCGGTAGGTTCAGGATCAGTCCGCGTGATCTGGATCACAATCTCGATCTGACAGGGGTTTGGCAGTGGGCCTTAAAGAGCTGACACCACAGGAGCGTTCCGATGCGTTGGAGAAGGCCGCCAAGGCGCGGGCAGTGCGTGCCGCCGCCAAGGATCGGCTCAAGCGTGGCGAGGTGAGCATTGCCGAGTTGATCTCCTCAGGTTCTACCGACGAGGCGATTGCACGCATGCGGGTGGTGGAACTCCTGGAGGCCCTGCCGGGTATTGGGCCCGTCAGGGCGGCCGGGATCATGGCGGAGATTGGCATCGCAGGATCCCGCCGCATCAGGGGCCTGGGAATTCACCAGGCCCGGGCGCTGGTAGATTTTATGGATACCCAGCAAAGCGTGTAACGCATCTCCCCGAAGGAATCCGTGAGCAAGAAACCCGGACTGACTGTCCTTGCAGGCCCCACTGCCGTTGGCAAGGGAACCGTATCCACCTACATCAGGGACAACTATCCGGAGGTTTGGCTCTCAGTCTCGGCAACCACCCGGGCCGCGCGTCCCGGAGAAACTGACGGCGTTCACTACTTTTTCAAGTCTGCCGAAGAATTCGACTCACTGGTGGCTGACGGGGAACTGCTGGAGTGGGCCGTCGTCCACGGCCAGAACCGCTACGGCACGCTCCGCAGCACCGTTGATGCGGCCATCGCCGACGGGAAGTCCGTGCTGTTGGAGATCGACCTCCAGGGCGCCCGGCAAGTCAAAGCGGCAGTCCCGGACGCGAATTTTGTCTTCCTGGCCCCGCCCAGCTGGGACGAAATGGTCCGTCGACTGGTGGGCCGCGGCACCGAAACTCCCGAGGAACAGCAGCGAAGGCTGGAAACCGCTAAACTGGAACTTGCTGCTGAACCGGAGTTTGACCACACCGTCATCAATGACGACGTTCGCCGGGCAGCAGACGAGCTTGTTTCACTCATGGGGCTTACCCCGCACGGGCGCTAAGCGCTTGCATTTGTTGGCCCGCTAAAATTTGGAGAATTCGTGTCCACGAACCTTGAAGGCATCATCAACCCGCCGATCGATTCGCTGCTTGAGGCTGCTGATTCCAAGTACGGCCTGGTCATCTTCGGCGCCAAGCGTGCGCGCCAGATCAACGCCTACTACGCCCAGCTGCACGAGGGCCTGTTCGAGTACGTCGGCCCGCTGGTTGACACCAAGCTGAACGAGAAGTCGCTCTCGATCGCCCTCCGCGAGATCAACGAAGGCCTTCTGGTTTCCACGCCGATCGAGCCCGCAGAATAAAGCAGACTGCCTGTTGACGGAGGTCACGTGCGCATAGTCCTCGGAGTCGGGGGAGGGATCGCAGCCTACAAGGTTGCATCGCTCCTCCGGCTTTTTACTGAAGCCGGTCACAAGGTGACGGTCATTCCCACCGAAGCTGCTACCCGGTTCGTCGGGGTGGCCACGTGGGAGGCCCTCTCTGGCAACCCGGTGAGCAACAGCGTCTTTGACGATGTCGAGAAAGTCAACCATGTCCGATTGGGTCATGAGGCTGACTTGATCGTGGTTGCGCCGGCCACTGCCGACCTTCTGGCCAGAGCAGCCACCGGACAAGCGGGCGACCTCCTCACCAACACACTCCTCATGGCCCACGGGCCGGTGCTCTTCGCTCCGGCGATGCATACGGAAATGTGGCAGCATGCCGCTACGCAGGCCAACGTGGAGACACTGCGCGGCCGCGGCGTGACCGTCCTTGAACCGGCGTCCGGGCGGCTCACGGGTTCCGACTCGGGTCCCGGCCGCCTGCCCGAACCCGAGGCGATCTTTGCCGCTGCCATGGCATTGGCTGAGGCCGCGAATGGGGCCACGGCTTTGCCTGCCGCGGCCAAGCCCCTTGCCGGCCGCCTCGTGACGATCTCCGCCGGCGGAACCAGGGAGTCGCTGGATCCTGTCCGCTTCCTGGGAAATCGATCTTCCGGCAAACAGGGCGTTGCGTTGGCCGCTGCGGCCTTGGCTGCCGGTGCCTCCGTGCGCTTCCTCGCAGCGCATATGGACGTTGAGCCGCCTGCCGGCGTCGAGCTTGTCCGCGTTGAGTCGGCCTTGGAACTGAGGGAGGCGGCGCTGAAAGCGGCAGCGGATTCCGACGTCGTCATCATGGCGGCCGCCGTTGCCGATTTCCGTCCTGCGGAGGTCTCGGACACCAAGATCAAAAAGGTCGACGGCGAGGACGCACCTGTGGTGCGCCTGATCCGGAACCCGGACATCCTGCACGAGCTGGTTGAGCGGCGGAACGCTGAGGGCGGCCAGCAACTGATCGTCGGGTTTGCGGCTGAAACGGGCGACGCCCAAGGAGATGTCCTTGAACACGCCACGGCAAAGCTCAAGCGCAAGGGCTGCGACCTCCTGGTGGTCAATCAGGTGGGCATTGGCCGTGTTTTCGGCCAGGACGAGAATTCCGTGGTCATTCTGTCCGGTCACGGTGCCAAGCCACAATCGGCCGCCGGCTCCAAGTCCGACGTCGCGGCTGCCGTGGTTGACCGAGTTGGGGCCGAGCTCGAACGCGTCTTCCCGGCCTTGTAACCGGGCCCACCCCGAATTCTTAGCATAGGGACACACGGCAAATACCGCTGTCCCGCAACCCAGTAAGGTGGTCGAGTGACTTTACCGCTGCACCATGAACCCCATGGCACCCCGTCCAAGCTCCGGCTCTTCACTTCCGAGTCGGTCACCGAAGGGCACCCGGACAAGATCTGCGACCAAATCAGCGACGCCATCCTGGACGCGCTGCTTGCCGCTGATCCTGAATCCCGCGTGGCCGTTGAGACCATGGCCACTACCGGCCTGGTGCATGTGGCTGGTGAGGTTACTACGGACGCCTACGTGGAGATTCCGCAGATTGTCCGCGAGACCATCCTTGGCATTGGCTACGACTCCTCGGCCAACGGCTTCGACGGCGCACGTTGTGGTGTCTCCGTGTCTATCGGGCAGCAGTCCAATGACATTGCAGGCGGCGTTTTCAACTCGTTGGAGGCCCGTGAAGGCCGCCAGGAAGACGATTACGACCTCCAGGGCGCCGGCGACCAGGGCATCATGTTCGGCTACGCCAGTGATGAGACCGCGTCGTACATGCCCACCCCCATTTGGCTCGCCCACCGCTTGTCGGAACGACTCACCGAAGTGCGTAAAAACGGCGAGCTGGCATACCTCCGCCCGGACGGCAAGACACAGGTCACGGTAGGGTACGACGGCGATCGCCCGGTTTCGGTTGAAACGGTGGTCATCTCCAGCCAGCATGCGGAAGAAGCGGGCCTTGAGCAGCTTCGGGCGGACCTCGCGAGCTATGTCATTGATCCCGTTCTGGCGGCGTCCAACCTCGATTTGTCCCGCACAGCCAACATCCTGAACCCGGCCGGAGCCTTCGTCATTGGTGGCCCGGTAGGCGACGCCGGCCTCACGGGTCGCAAGATCATCGTGGACACGTACGGTGGGTTCTCCCGGCACGGTGGCGGCGCGTTCTCCGGCAAGGATCCGTCCAAGGTTGACCGTTCGGCCGCCTACGCCATGCGGTGGGTTGCCAAGAACGTGGTGGCCGCCGGACTGGCCAAGCGCGCCGAGATCCAGATTGCCTACGCCATTGGCCAGGCCCGTCCTGTCGGAACGTATGTCGAGACCTTCGGCACGGAGACCGTGGACCCGGCCCGTATCAGCGAGGCCATCGATGAATTGTTCGACCTCCGTCCCCGCGCCATCATTGACGCACTGGACCTCAAGCGGCCCATCTACGCCAAGACGGCGGCCCACGGTCACTTCGGCCGCGACGAGCCCGACTTCACCTGGGAGCGCCTGGACAGGGTGGCTGACCTGAAGGAATACTTCAACGCCTGATTGCTGGTCCTTCCGGTCGATCCCATCGCTGATGTTGTTTTGTCGGTGGTTCGTGGTTGGCTGGAGCCAGAGAGATGCCCGCAGCGGGTTAATCCCGCTGCGGGCATCTCGCGTTGAAGGTGTGCGGTGGGTTACCGCTCGATGAGGATGAGGATGAGGTGAAAGGCATGGCAGGACGCGAGGCCCAGCCGTCGCTGCTCCAGCCCTCGTTGTTGCAAGGGTTTCCTGACCGTGCGCCGATCAACGGCCCACCCCTTGCTGCGGAGAATCCCGTGGCGCGCGTGGTGCTTGAGTCGTCGGTGCCCCATTTGGACAGGCCGTTCGACTACAGCGTGCCTGCCGAACTCTCCGACTCCGCCGTCCCAGGCGTCCGGGTGAAGGTCAAATTCAATGGCCAGGAACTCAACGGCTACATCATTGAGCGGCGTGCGGACTCGGATGCGGCCCACCCGCTGACGGCGCTCCATAAAGTGGTTTCTCCGGTGGCTGTCTTGACGCCGGCCGTTGCTGAGTTGGCCGGTACGGTTGCTGCCCGGTACGCCGGTACGCTCAGCGATGTTCTCCGGACGGCGGTTCCTCCCCGTGTTGCCAAGGTGGAGAAGGATTTACTTGCCGGGGGTTTGGCCGGCGACGTTGCGGATCTGAAGCCGTTCACGGATCCCTACACCTGGGCGGCGTACTCCAACGGAACGCAGTATTTGCAGCACCTTGCCAGCGGCGGTTCGCCCAAGGCTGTCCTCACGGCCCTCCAGGGATTCGGACCTGCGGGTTGGCCGGCTCTCATCGCCTCAGCAGTTGCAACAGTCCGTTCCTCAGGGCGGGGCGCCGTGGTGGTAGTGCCGGATTATCGGGATCTTGAGCAGTTGGAGGCCGCGCTGACCAAAGTCCTGCCGTCTTCGGACGTTGCACGACTCACCGCGGACGACGGCCAGACGCCCCGCTACAGGAACTTCCTGCGGCTTCTGAGTGGTGCGGCCGGGGTTGCCATCGGCACTCGTTCGGCTGCTTACGCGCCCGTCAAGGATCTTGGTCTCGTGGTGTGCTGGGATGACGGCGACGACCTCCACATCGAGCAGCGCGCCCCTTACGCCCACGCTCGGGAGATCCTGCTGCTGCGCGCCGAGCAGGAGGGGGCGGCATGCCTCATGGCCTCCCACAGCCGCAGTACTGAACTCCAACGCCTTGTCGAAATGCAGTGGGCAGTGCCTGTTGAGGCGCCGCGCACTACAGTCCGTTCCACGGTGCCAAGGGTCCTCAATACGGCGGACAGCTTCGAGCAGGAACGTGATCCGTTGGCACGTATCGCACGCCTGCCCGGTGCTGCCTGGCGCGCTGCCAAGGAGGGTCTGGAACGTGGACCGGTTTTGGTGCAGGTGGCCCGTGCCGGCTACGCACCGTCCTTGGTGTGCGAGACGTGCCGTGAGCTTGCCCGTTGCAACGCCTGCCAAGGGCCCCTGGCAGCCTCCTGCAGCTCCGCCATACCCGCATGCCGTTGGTGCTCCACACCTGCTCCCCAATGGCGCTGCACGCATTGCAGTGCAACCAGGCTGCGCAAGGGCGCAACGGGTGTTCTGCGGACGGCCGAAGAGCTGGGGCGGGCCTTCCCGGGGAAGGCCGTGGTGACCTCTTCAGGTGAGCACATCAAGGCAACCGTGCCTGATGCTTCCGCCCTGGTAGTGGCCACGGTTGGAGCTGAGCCGGTGGCTCCCCAAGGCTATGCGGCCGCTTTGCTGTTGGACGGAAATTCGCTCCTCCGACGCGAGAACCTCAGGGCAGGGGAGGACACCGTCCGTCGTTGGTTCAATGCCGCCTCCCTCGTGAAGCCGGCCAACCAAGGCGGACTCGTGGTCATCACTGCGGACGATACCGCCGCCACGGGAGCACTCCTGCGGTGGGACGCCCCCGGCTATGCGTCGCGGGAGCTGGCCCTTCGGAAAGAACTGCAGTTGCCCCCTGCGGTCAGGGTGGCCTCAGTGACTGGTTCAAGGGCCGACGTCGGACACTTTGCAGATGCGTTCGAGGCCAGCGCTGTGCGTGCCGCGGGCACCAAGCTCCGCACTGCGGGGCCAGCTCCGGTGCAGCTGTTCTCCGGCGCATCCCAGGGGACCACCGGCGAGGCTGATGCGGACGTCCGGACGCTCTACTTCATTCCGTATGCTGATGCCGCGGAAACCACGCGGGCGCTGCGGGCCGTCCGGGCAGCCAACGCCGCGAAGCGCACGTCTGGTCCGGTACAGCTTCGCTTGGACGGGGTGGACGTCCTCTAGGCGAGGGACTAAGCCCTGCGCTTGCGGACCGCCACGACTTCCTCGGCGGCGGCAAGAAGTTGCCGCGCGGATTCGTCCCAGTTGAAGTCTGACGCGCGTTCCACAGACGTGCGGGAGCGCTGCTGCCAGAGGCCGTCGGTGCCCAGCGCGGTCACCGCTGCCGCGAACTCCGTCGGCGATTCCGGGTCTACGTAGCTCACGGCGTCGCCGCCCACCTCCCGGAAGATCGGGATATCGCTGGCTATTACCGGAGTACCCAAGGCCATCGCTTCCACCAGGGGCAGGCCGTATCCCTCTGCGCGGGAAAGGCTGATCAGCGCAGTGGCCCGGACAAGGAGTTCGTCGTACTCGGCGTCCGTGACGCCATTGTGGAACTGTACTTTGGCTCCGTGCGGAACCAAAGCCTCCAATTCCGCCTTGCGCTGCGGGGTGATCCTGCTGAGGAGATGAAGGGTGTAGTCCGGCAGGCCTGCCATGCCCCGGATCATGGTCTCGACGTTCTTGTACGGCATGAACGAACCCATGTACAGCAAGGTTTTTTCGGCGCCTGCGGCGGGATCGCGCGGCGTCTGACCTGGTTGGGGAGCATTGCCGACAATCCGCACGGGCCGTTTGGTCAGCTTGTATTTGGCCATCAAAGCTTCAGTGGTGCGGCTGATGGTAGCCACCACGTCCGCCCGGTTCAGCAAGAGACGCTGCGGCCAGAAGGCCTTGTGGTAAAGCCTCCACAGCAGGCGCACGGGCGCAGGGAGGAAGCCCGGGGGAGTCGGGTGCTCGTAGTAGATGAGGTCGTGCAGGGTAAGAATCAGGCCGTAACGCCGCCCCAGGGTTCCCATGGTCTGCATGGGACACACCACAACATCTGCACCGAGGGGGTTAACACGCCGGGCCACGAACAACTCCAATGGGGACAAGGGGCTGTTGACCATCACATAGGGGACATCGGGCAACAGTGCGAGTTGGCGTTTGTCGCTGATCAGCATGGTGACATCCGCAATCTTGGATGTGGCGGCTATGAGGCTGGAACCGTAGCGGCTGATGCCATCGTGGTGGTCCGTTCTGGTAAAGCGGGCGTCGATGACAATTTTCACGCGGGATGTTCCTCCAGGAAGGTGCGGATGGCTGCTGCCGCCGGAACCGGCGTCTCATAGTGGATCAAATGTCCGACGCCGGGAATGACTTCCAGCGTGGCGTCCGGCAGGCGCTCCATGAGTTTGTGCTGGTTGGGAAGGGTGGCGATCTCGTCTTTTTCGCCGGCGACAAGGAGCACTGGAAGGGTTAGCTGCTCGGCAACCTCGGCCACGTGTCCGGAGACCGAGGCTTTGAAGGATTCCAGCAGGCTTTTCCGGTCCGCGAACGCGCTGAAGTAGGCATCGTGCTGTCCGTGGATGAAACGGCGCAGTTCCTTGTCCTTGGTTTTGGCCATCGTGATGCTCATGACCCGGACGATCGCCCGGTTGCGGAGGACTGCCAGTCCCAGGCGGCGGGGGAGCTTGGCTGACACCTGGTAGTACAGGACGGCAAGTTTGGTCATGATTCCCTTGGGACCTTCCAGTGCCGGTGCGGCAATGGGATTGATCAGGATCAGGGGATAGACAGCGCCTGGGTGCGAGGCGGCGAAGTGGCTGGCCACGATCGAACCAAAGGAGTGGCCCACTAACACAGTCCTGGGTCCCATCCCCAGGGCGGCCATGAAGCCGGTAATGAACCGGCCGTAGCGTTCAACACTGTGCTCGGCATCGACGAACGGCTCCGAGCTTCCGAAAGCCGGCAGGTCCGGCATGATGATGCGCATTTCCGGAAGCTGGTCCGCGACGCGCAGCAGCCCGTGGTGGTCTCCACGGAACCCATGAATGACCAGGATGGTGCGGGTAGCCGGGGTTACGGTCACTGGCTCGTAGGTCCAGTAGGCAACATTGCTGCCATCGACATCCACGTCCGAAGCGTGCGTGCGTCCCGTCAATGACTTGCTGAAAAATACGCTGGGGGCCTGCGCGTTGTCAGGCGAATGCGCGGTGTCCACTCTTTCCATGCGGTGGTCCTAATTCACGTTGTCCGGGTGCGACCCGGTCCGGTGGTGGCGTTCGAGTCCTGCGATGCCGTCCATGTCGGTGGCGTCCAATTCGAAGTCGAAGATGGCAGAGTTTTCCTTGATCCGTCCCGCAGAGCTCGCTTTGGGAATGACCAGGTTCCCCAGTTGAAGATGCCAGCGGAGAACGACCTGCGCCGGCGTCCGGTTGTACTGCTCCGCCAAAGCCACGATGGCGGGGTCAGCCAGGACCTGTCCGCGGCCGAGTGGGCTCCACGCCTCCGTGGCGATTCCCAACTGGTCATGCAAAGTCCGCAACCGGGTCTGCTGAAGCCAGGGGTGCAACTCGACCTGGTTCACTGCTGGAACAACCTCGGCCTTCTGCATGAGTTCTTCAAGGTGCCCGGGCTGGAAGTTGGACACACCGATCGCCCGCACTTTGCCTTCCCGGTACAGGGTCTCCATTGCCTTGTATGTCTCCGCGAAGAGCCCCCGGCCCGCGCAAGGCCAGTGAATGAGGTAGAGGTCCACGTAGTCGAGGCCAAGGTTGGAGATGGAGGTGTCGAAAGCCCTGAGGGTGGCATCGTAGCCGTGGTCGTCGTTCCAGACTTTAGTGGTGACGAACAGGTCTTCGCGTGAGAGCGTGTGCACAGATTCCCCGGAACCGCCGGTGCCGTTGTTGGCTGCCGCCGCATCTCCGATTGCGCCGCCGATGCCCCGGCCCACGCCTACCTCGTTGCCGTACATGGCTGCTGTATCGAAGCGCCTGTACCCTTCGCCCAACGCGGTAGCTACCAGGGTGTCGGCGTCTTTGGGTGGAACCTTATAGAGGCCAAATCCCAGGCGTTCCATCTGTACGCCGTTGTTCAATGTCAGCCGGGCTGGGGATCTCATAGCAACGACTCTACCCATTCCCTGCACGAATGCCTCAGGCATGGCCGTTGAAACTGACCAGTCGTCGGGCGGAAGCTTCGTCCAGGATGAGGTCCGTGGCCAACCCTGCCGCCAGTGCCCCCTGGAGGCCATTGATCTTTGAGGCCCCGGACACGACGCAAATCCGGCGCCTGACCTGACGGAGTTGTTCGTGGCTGGGGCCGGTCGACCGCTGGTTAAGGGTGATGCCGTCCGAGGACCCATCACTGCGGAAGAAGACGGTGGCGACGTCGCCCACCACGTCGTCGGCAGCCAGCACGGTGAGGTCGTGTTCATCGAGGTAGCCTCCGGCATACACGTGGCTCGGGTAGTCCGAATCGACCGATCCGACGCCGAATATTGCGATGCTCATGCGGTCCTGCAAATCCAGGATGCGTTGAACGCTGCGCTCATTCCACATCGCCGTCTTGGTGGATGCGTGGTCGAAAAACGCCGGAACGGGGAACTGCTCCACCCGCGCGCCATACGCACTGCCGAAGCGACGCATGATGTCGCTGGCGTAGGTAATGCCGGTGGTTTGCATGTTTCCTGCACCGTTGAGTTGGACCACGATGCTGTCGTGGGTCACCTTGCGGGTGAGGTGCCGGCTGACGGCGCTAAGCGTCGCCCCCCACGCCACGCCGATGATTGCATTCGAGTCCACCAAAGGTCCGATTGTTCGTGCTGCCTGCATGGCCACCCGGTCCAAGGTCTCTGCTTCGTTGAGGGTATCGAGGACCGGAACCACGTGGACATCAACGCCGTACTGGCTCCGGATCTGGCTTTCCAGTTCCGGTCCGGTGTCGAACGGGCTCCGAATCTGGACCTGGACCAAGCCTGTTTCCCGGGCTGAGGACAGCAGCCGGGACACCGTGGATCGGGAGGTCCGCAACTCGCGGGCTATCGCATCCATGGTCAGGTCCTGCAGGTAATACATCTGTGCAGCCCGGAGCGCATCCGAGTGACGTGATCGTGCCATCTCATTTCCTTACTGCACGTTTGTGCAAATAGCTTGACTCCATTTTCCACCTTCGCAAGATTAGTGGTGAACGGTGCAGCAGCGAGTGGCGCGGCGCACGAACCAAGCCCAAGGGAGCAGTTTTGGGACACAACAGGATTTCCGGTACCTCACAGCACGCACAGCAGCGCGACTCCGTCGTTGCCCTGCAGGAGCGGCCCTCGGCCAAGGTACTCATCATCGGCGGTGGCATCAATGGTGTTGGGACATTCCGCGACCTCGCCCTGCAGGGCGTCGACGTCGCGCTTGTTGAGCGAGGTGACTACTGCCAAGGCGCCAGCGGCGCCTCGTCCCACATGATCCACGGAGGCATCCGCTACCTCGAAAACGGCGAATTCCGTCTGGTCCAGGAATCAGTGGTTGAGCGCAACCGGCTCCTGCGCATCGCACCGCACTACGTCAAGCCTCTTCAGACCACCATCCCGATCTACAGCACGTTCTCCGGCATCCTCTCCGCGCCCATGCGCTTCCTTACACACAAGCAGGGCAAGCCCAAGGAGCGGGGCGCTTTCCTTATCAAGGTTGGCCTGAGCCTGTACGACTTCTTCTCCCGTGACGGCGGCAGCGTTCCGCGCCACCAGTTCCGTGGCCGGACCAAGGCCCTTGCCGAGCTTCCCAAACTGAACTCCGGTATCAAGTACGCAGCAACATACTTCGATGCCTCTGTTCACAACCCGGAACGCCTGACCCTGGACGTCTTGCAGGATGGCGAGAAGGCCGGACGTGGCGGCGGACTTCCGGGAGGAAGCGCCCGCGCCAGCAACTACGTCTCCCTCGTGTCCATGGGCCCCGACGGAGTACTGCTACGCGATGAACTGACCGGCAAGGAATTTGAGTTCCAGGCAGATGTCATCGTCAACACCACCGGCGCCTGGGTGGACCTCACCAACCAGGCCATGGGCGCCGTCAGCAAGTTCATGGGCGGTACCAAGGGATCCCACATCGTCCTGGACCACCCGGAACTCCTCGCTGCCTGCAACGGTAGGGAAATCTTCTTTGAACACACCGACGGCCGCATCGTCCTGATCTACCCCATGGGCGACCGCGTGTTGGTCGGAACCACGGACGTGGACGCCGACATGTCCGAAGACGCAGTGTGCACGGACGAAGAGATCGACTACTTCTTCGACCTCGTCGGACATGTGTTCCCCACCATCAAGGTTGGGCGCGAGCAGATCGTCTATAGCTTTGCCGGTGTCCGCCCGTTGCCGCGCCACGACGAAACCCAGCCCGGTTTCGTCTCACGTGACTACCGCATCGAACGCAGCGTCCGCACCGGCAGCGACGCCGTCACAACGCCAGGCGGGAAGGCCGCCGTCGTACTGAGCCTGGTGGGCGGCAAGTGGACCACGTTCCGCGCCCTGGCCGAACACATGACCAACGACGTCCTCCGCGAACTCGGCATGGAACGCAAAGTCTCGACGGCGAAACTCGCCATCGGCGGTGGCGCTGGCTTCCCGTCCACCGAGCAGGGCGAACAGGAATGGATCAAGAAGCACATGGGGCCGGGCCTCGACGCTGACCGCGTAGCCGTCCTGCTGACCCGGTACGGAACACGCGCAGACGCTGTCATCGAGTACCTCAATGCCGGACACGACGCGCCGCTGCGTTCCACTCGCGAACTGAGTCTCCGTGAGCTGGCGTTCATGGCCGAGCACGAGCAGATCGGTCACTTGGTGGATGTCCTCATCCGCAGGACATCGCTGGCCTTCCGTGGCCTGGTTACCGGCGAGTTGCTCAACGAAATCGCCGCGGCGTTGGCAGAGCCGCTGGGGTGGGACGCTGCTGCCCGCGAAGCGGAAATCCGCCACGCCCAGGAAGTACTGCAGCGATTCCACAAGGTTGACGTGCACAGTCTCGTAGCCTGACACCAAGCAGCGGAAAACAGCTTGACCGTCCCAGCGTGCGGTAGGGACGGAATGGGGTAGGTGGGCCCGCCAGGGGACCACCACACCGGGACGGTTCCGGAGACAACGGAACCGTCCCAACAGCCTCTTCACCCGCGAGGGGGCTGACAACAGAAAAATGAGGAGTCAAAGATGTCTCTTGGAATTGTTTTCCTTTCCGAAGTATTCGGAACCATGATGCTGACCCTGCTGGGTTGTGGCGTCGTGGCAAACGTTGCGCTCAAAGGCACCAAGGGCAACAACGGTGGATTCTTGATGGTGACGTGGGGCTGGGGTATTGCGGTCTTCGCGGGCGTTTTCGTGGCCGCAAAGTCCGGTGCGCACCTGAACCCGGCTGTCACCCTGGGTTTGCTGGTCAAAGGTAGCGATGAGTACGCGAAGGACGTTGCGGTGACCTTCGCCTCGACGCTCACGTACTTCGGCGGCGAACTGCTCGGCGCCTTCCTGGGTGCCGTTGTCTGCTGGCTCGCTTACAAGCAGCACTTCGATGAGGAGCCCCTGGCAGCGAATAAGCTGGGCACCTTCTCCACCGGCCCCGCCATCCGTTCCACCCCGTGGAACCTCATCACCGAAATCATCGGCACGTTCGTCCTGGTCTTCGTCATCCTGACCTTCGGCGGCACCCCTTCGGGCCTCGGCCCGCTGGCAGTTGCCTTGCTGGTTGTCGGTATCGGTGTATCCCTCGGTGGCCCCACCGGCTACGCCATCAACCCTGCACGTGACCTCGGCCCGCGCATCGCACACGCCGTCCTCCCCATCAAGGGCAAGGGCTCCAGCGACTGGGCCTACTCCTGGATCCCGGTCGTGGGACCGCTGGTTGGCGGCGCCCTCGCAGGCCTCGTGGCCATCTGGGTTCCGGACATCATGCCTGCAATCGCCGGCTAGTTCTGCACCTACCCACCCGCACACCATAAACACCCGAACGTAGACAACAACTTCAGACAAGGACGTCACCATGAACCAATACGTCATCGCCATCGATCAGGGCACCACCAGCTCCCGCGCCATCGTGTTCGACCACTCGGGCAACATCGTCTCCACCGGCCAGATGGAACACGAGCAAATCTTCCCTCAGGCTGGATGGGTAGAGCACAATCCCGCCGAAATCTGGAACAACACGCGCGAGGTCATCGCCTCAGCCCTGTCCAAGGCGAACCTGACCCGGCACGACATCGCCGCCGTCGGCATTACAAACCAGCGCGAAACTGCTGTTGTCTGGGACAAGAACACCGGCGAGGCTGTCTACAACGCCATCGTCTGGCAGGACACCCGCACCCAGCCGATCGTCGATGAACTGGCCAAGGACGGTGGGCTCGAACGCTTCAAACAGAAGGTCGGCCTGCCGCTGGCCACCTACTTCTCCGGCACCAAGATCAAATGGATCCTGGACAACGTCGAAGGAGCCCGCGAGCGTGCGGAAGCCGGCGACCTCTTGTTCGGCAACACCGATGCCTGGGTTCTGTGGAACCTGACCGGCGGCGTGGACGGCGGCGTGCACGTCACGGATGTCACCAACGCTTCCCGCACCCTCTTCATGGACCTCGAGACGCTGCAGTGGGACCAGGGAATCCTGGATGTCTTTGGAGTCCCGGCCTCGATGATGCCGGCCATCAAGTCCTCCTCCGAGGTCTACGGCCAGGTCCACACCTCCCAGTTGCTTCGCGAAACCCCGGTAGCAGGCATTCTGGGCGACCAGCAGGCCGCAACCTTCGGCCAGGCGGCGTTCCAAGCCGGCGAGGCCAAGAATACCTACGGCACCGGCTGCTTCCTGATCTTCAATACGGGCGAGGACATTGTTCACTCGAAGAACGGACTCCTCACCACGCTCGGATACAAGCTGGGCGATGCCAAACCGCACTACGCCCTTGAAGGTTCCATCGCGGTCACGGGCTCGTTGATCCAGTGGCTCCGCGACAACCTGGGCATGATCAGTTCCGCCCCGGAGGTAGAGGAACTGGCCGCAGCAGTGGAGGACAACGGTGGCGTGTACATCGTCCCCGCCTTCTCCGGACTGTTCGCACCATACTGGCGGGCAGATGCACGCGGCGCGATTGTTGGCCTCACGCGTTTCGCCAACAAGGGACACATCGCCCGTGCAGCGCTGGAGGCCACGGCCTTCCAGACCCGCGAGGTACTCGACGCCGTCAACGCCGACTCGGGTGTTCCCCTCACCGAGTTGAAGGTCGACGGCGGCATGGTGGCCAACGAGGCACTCATGCAATTCCAGGCAGACATCCTGGGCGTACCGGTTGTCCGCCCGAAGGTCGTCGAAACCACGGCCCTCGGTGCTGCTTACGCCGCTGGCCTGGCGGTCGGATTCTGGAAGGACCTCGGTGAACTGAGCGCCAACTGGAACGAAGACAAGCGCTGGGAACCGCAGATGCCCGCTGAAGAGCAGGAGCGCCAACTGCGTCTCTGGAAGAAGGCAGTGACAAAGTCCATGGATTGGGTCGACGAGGACGTTAAGTAGTCTTCTCTTGACAGAGGTTCCGGGGACTCCCGCCCGCCCGCTTCGCGGTGCCCACCACACCATGGCGGGGAGTCCCCGGAACCTCTTGCCGCATACGGACGTCTTACACCAAGCCCATGGGTTTGGTGGGGTAAGGTATTGGTATGCGTGCGATCCTTCTGCTTAGCTAGCCGCTCGGCTTCAATAGCCGTGCGGCCGCCCCTCCATAGTTGAGGGGCTTTTGTGTGTCCGGGGGTATCCGGGACCGCAGCAGGAGGCAAAACCGCCATCGAAGAACAGAAGAGGGCAGCAGTGAGCGTTCAGCCGGAGACAGAGACCGGAACAGCACAAACAGCCGCAGCCGAAGCGCCCGAAGAAGGCGTCTACAGCTTCGCTGCGATGGAAGCCAAGTGGCCGCAGGTCTGGGAAGACCTCAAAGTCTTCACGCCCGCCGACGACGGCTCGCGGGAACGCCGCTATGTGCTGGACATGTTCCCCTACCCTTCGGGCGACCTTCACATGGGCCACGCCGAGGCCTTCGCCATGGGCGATGTCGTGGCACGCTACCTGCGCCAAAAGGGCTTCGATGTACTGCACCCCATCGGTTGGGACTCCTTCGGCCTGCCGGCCGAGAACGCTGCCATCAAGCGCAACGCACACCCCAGCGAGTGGACTTACGCGAACATCGACACCCAAGCGGCGTCCTTCAAGCGATATGCCATCTCAGCCGACTGGTCGCGCCGCCTCCACACCTCTGACCCCGAGTACTACCGGTGGACCCAGTGGTTGTTCAAGCGCTTCTACGAGCGTGGCCTGGCATACCGTAAGGATTCGCCCGTCAACTGGTGCCCCAAGGACCTCACGGTGCTGGCCAACGAGCAGGTCGTCAATGGCGCTTGTGAGCGCTGCGGCACGCCTGTCACCAAGAAGTCACTGAACCAGTGGTACTTCAAGATCACCGACTACGCCGACCGTCTGCTTGAGGACATGGACCAGTTGCAGGGTCACTGGCCCGAGCGCGTCCTCGCCATGCAACGCAACTGGATCGGCCGCTCCGAAGGTGCCCACGTGCGTTTCGTCATCGAAGCCACCGAGGACCGCGCCGAGCGTGAAGTCACCGTATTCACCACCCGTCCGGACACCCTCTACGGCGCAACGTTCTTCGTTGTCGCAGCAGATGCACATTTGGCGCTGGACCTGGTCACGCCGGGACAGCATGACGAACTCATGGCCTACCGTGAGAAGGTCAAGGCCCTGTCCGAAATCGAGCGGCAGTCCACCGAACGCGAGAAGACCGGCGTCTTCACCGGCCGTTACGCCATCAACCCGCTCAACGGCGAAAAGCTCCCCGTGTGGGCTGCTGACTACGTGCTGGCCGACTACGGCACGGGAGCCATCATGGCCGTGCCCGCGCATGACCAGCGCGACCTCGACTTCGCCAAGGCATTCGGCCTGCCCGTCCGGGCGGTATTGGAAACCGGTGCCGAGGACCCTGCAGAGACGGGCGTAGCCACTGCCGGCGAAGGCACTCTCAAGAACTCCGGCGAGCTGGACGGGCTGTCCAAGTCCGAAGGAATTCCGGCCGCCATTGAAATTCTTGAGAAGCTCGGAACCGGCGAGAAGTTCGTGAACTTCCGGCTGCGCGACTGGCTCTTGAGCCGCCAGCGCTTCTGGGGCACACCCATCCCGATCATCCACTGCGGTGAATGCGGCGAAGTGCCCGTCCCCGATGACCAGTTGCCCGTCAGGCTGCCCGACAACCTGCGCGGTGAGGCTTTGTCTCCGAAGGGGACCTCTCCGCTGGCCGCCGCCGTCGAATGGGTCAACGTTGAGTGCCCCAACTGTGGCCGCGCAGCCCAGCGCGACACGGACACCATGGACACCTTCGTGGATTCCTCCTGGTACTTCCTGCGCTTCGTCTCGCCCGAGTACACCGAAGGCCCGTTCGATCCCGAAAAGATCAACAACTGGATGCCGGTGGGTCAGTACGTTGGCGGCGTTGAACACGCCATCCTGCACCTGCTCTACGCACGCTTCTTCACCAAGGTCATCAAGGACATTGGCCTGATCGAAGCCAATGAGCCGTTCTCCGCGCTGCTCAACCAAGGCCAGGTGCTCAACGGCGGCAAGGCCATGAGTAAATCCCTGGGCAACGGTGTTGACCTCGGCGAGCAGCTGGACAAATTTGGCGTCGACGCCGTCCGTCTCACCATGGTCTTCGCCTCCCCGCCGGAGGACGACGTCGACTGGGCGGATGTTTCGCCGTCGGGTTCGGCCAAGTTCCTGGCCCGTGCTTGGCGGCTCGGCCAGGACGTCAGCAGCGAGCCGGGTGCAGACCCGGCTACCGGTGACCGCGCCCTGCGCACCGTGACCCACAAGACCATCGCCGACGCCGCTGACCTCCTTGACAACAACAAGTTCAACGTCGTGGTAGCCCGACTGATGGAACTGGTCAACGCCACCCGCAAGACCATCGATTCGGGTGCAGGTTCCGCAGATCCGGCTGTACGGGAAGCGGTGGAGGCCGTTGCGGTCATCCTGAGCCTGTTCGCTCCCTACACCGCGGAAGACCTCTGGAACACCTTGGGTCACCCCGCTTCCGTGGCCAACGCCGGCTGGCCGAAGCACGACGAAGCGCTGCTGGTGCAGGACACCGTCACTGCCGTGGTGCAGGTCCAGGGCAAGGTTCGCGATCGCCTGGATGTCTCGCCCGACATCACGGAAGACGAGTTGCGCGAACTCGCGCTTGCCTCGGAAAACGTCCAGCGTGCGCTGGACGGACGCGGCATCCGCACCGTGATCGTACGGGCACCTAAACTGGTGAACATCGTCCCTGCCTAGCAGGGATTGCGCGGCCGCCGGCACTGTGCCGGCGGCCAGCCATCATCTTTGGAGGTTGCGTGCCTGAGCGAGAACCACCCGCATGGATATGGCTCAAGGAAAGAGTGGCGCGCCTCAGGCAACCCACTGCCCCGGTTACATCCGTTGTCGAGCCGCTGGCCGCCGTCGTCAAGACAGCAGTCGTCACCGATTCAGCAGCTGCACTGCCGCCTGACTGGGTGTCGGCCTTTACCGCCGACGGACGCCTTGCAGTTGTTCCCATGCCCGTCATGGTCGGGAACGAAATCTACGGCGAGGGCGAAGACGACATCACCCAAACGTTGTCGCTGGCTCTTGCTTCCGGTGCTTCGGTGAAAACGTCACGGCCATCGCCCGGGCAGTTTGAACAGGCGTATCTCGCTGCCCAGCGCCACGGCTTCGAGTCCGTGGTCTCCATTCACATTTCTTCCGAGCTCTCCGGAACGGCTGATGCCGCGAGGCTTGCCGCTGCCCGCGTCAGCATCCCGGTTGAGGTCATCGACTCGCGCACGGTCGGTATGGCACAGGGCATGGGTGTCCAAAGCGCTGTGGTGGCCGCCGCCGACGGGCAGGAGGCAGCAGAAGTTCGCGGCTTCGCCGAGAGGCGTATGGAGCGCACTAAGGTCTACTTCTACGTGCCCAGCCTGGAGCAGTTAAGGCGCGGTGGACGCATCGGTGCGGCAGCGTCGCTGTTGGGTACAGTCCTCGCCATCAAGCCCATTTTGGCGGTCGACGGCGGCAAGATCGTGCCGCTGGAGAAGGTCCGTTCCGCTGTGCGCGCCGTAGCTCGCTTGGAGGAGATTGTTGCAGCGGACGTTGCGTCCCGCCCGGCCGGACAGCAACGGTTGGCAGTTCACCACTTTGGCAACCAGTTGGAGGCCGAAGCCTTGGCTGCCCGCCTGAACGAAATGTGCCCCGACTGTCCCGCGCCCCAAATCAGCGCGCTCCCGGCCGTCCTGGCGGCACATGCTGGCTTGGGCGTTCTTGCTGTCATCGTGGGGGAGAGCAGCACGCCAACAGACTGACCCTTGGGTCGTCTTATCCACATAAGGCACCGCGTCCCCTTCGTGGCAGCGGCGGCAGCCATAGGCTCGTTGTATGCCACGCCTGAGCCGGGATACCTCCCCAGATGCCGCAGCGCAGGCAGTCCGGCAACGCTTTGCCTCGCGAATGGCAGGGGACACCCAGGCCTCGCCGCTCCTGGAGTTGCCAGCGGAAGATCCGCCCGGCTCAGCTGGCCATGAAGAACCCGGCGCCCACGTTCGAAGTGTCCGGCTTCGGTGGCGGACTCCCTGGCGGGTGGCGGTACTCCTGGCTGTCGTAGCGGCGGGTCTCATTGTGTGGCACTTGTGGCAGTCTTCCCTGGGTCAGCCAACATCAGAACCGTTGGATTCGTCGACGTCGGTTGGTCCGGAAGCTCCGGATCCGTCAGAATCGACGGAGCCAGCGGGATCGGAGGCTCAAGGGAGCCTCCTGGTTCATGTTGCAGGGGCCGTACAGAAGCCCGGCGTTATTTCCCTTCCGCTGGGTAGCCGCGTCTTTCAGGCCATAGATGCCGCCGGGGGTGCAGCCACCAACGCTGAACTCGGCGGTTTGAATCTTGCGGAGGTGCTCAACGACGGGGTCAAAATCGTCGTTCCGGTCGTAGGAGAGGCGCCGCAGCCTGCCCCGTCCGCGCTTGCCGGCAGTGGCGCTGCTACCGGCGACTCGAGTGGAGGTTCAACGAAGGTCAATCTCAACACAGCCTCCCTGGAAGAGTTGGGGACTTTGCCTCGGGTGGGGCCCGTAACTGCCCAGCGAATTCTCGACTGGAGGAAAGAGCACGGAGCTTTCGCATCGGTGGACGAACTGGATGCCATTGACGGGATAGGGCCCAAGCTCATGGAGTCGCTCAAGGACCTTGTGACGGTGCAGGATGGCTGAATCCCTGGGTGGTCAGGAATCGGGAAAGCGCATTGACCTGAGGCTCGTTCCTGTTGTGTTGGTGACGTGGTCCGTAGCGCTGGCGGGTGGCTTCATAGGTGCATCCTGGTCTGCAGCTTTGGCGGGTGCACTGACCGTGATGGGCGGAGTGTTCCTGGTGTTGGGGCGCCGCCAAAGGCCGTCCGGAGTACGGGGCAGAACTCTGTTCGCGACCCTCGCTCTTGCCTGCGTTCTGGGAGCCGCTGTGGCGGTGCACTGCGGGGTCTCGGCCGGCAACCGTGAGAATGGGCCGCTAGCCCCGGCGGTGGCCGCCGATGATGGGGTTGTGATCCATGTACTCATTACTGGCAGCCCCACAGCGGCGCGTTCACCGGGGCATTCACATGACGACAGGTGGATGGTGAATGCGAGCCTGATTGATCTCAGGTCCGAGGGAAGCGTGGTGCGCGGATCTGCCGACATCGTCATCACAGGCGGCGACGGATGGCAGAATGTCCGGCCAGGGCAAAGGATCAGGACAACCGGTGCGCTCAAACAGGTGAGGGAGGGGCAATCGAAAGCTGCCCTTCTGAACGCGTCCTCTGGTCCCGTCGTTACGGGCTCTGGGTTCGATGTCCGACAAACCGCGGCCGACATGCGAAAAGGGTTTGTAGCCGCTGCACAGTGGCTCCCCGAGGACTCGGCCGGGTTGCTTCCGGGGATGGTGACAGGCGACACCAGTGCGCTCCCGGAAAGTCTGGAAACCGCAATGAAGACCACGGGCATGACACATCTAACCGCCGTTTCGGGCGCCAATTGCAGCCTGATCCTGGGTGGCTTCATTTTGTTGGCGCGTTGCTTCCGGCTGGTACGCCCGGCCGCCGGGGCGTTCGCTGCGTGCGGTCTGTTGTCGTTCGTCGTGATGGTTGGGCCGGACCCGAGTGTCTTGCGGGCTGCGGTCATGGGAGCTGTGGGCTTGGCTGCCCTTACGGGCGGATTACGGGGCCGGTCCTTGACTTTCCTCTGCCTCGCCACGACGATTCTGCTGTTGCTGGACCCGGCCATGGCAGCCAACGTGGGGTTTCTCTTGTCGGTTCTGGCTACGCTCGGGATTGTGCTGCTTGCCACCCGTATTGCGTCGTGGATTCCGTTGTGGGTACCACGGTGGTTGGCTGCCGGAATTGCGGTGCCTTTGTCGGCGCAGTTGTTGTGCGGGCCGGTGATTGTGGCACTTCAGCCTCAGTTCACGCCGTATGCCCTGATCGCCAACGTGGCGGCGGGTCCTTTGGTGGCGCCGGTGACTATTTTTGGGACGATCGCTGCGCCGCTGGCCACGGTCCTGCCCTGGCTGGCGGTGGTGCCGATCGCCGTTGCGGGGACCTGCGCGGGGATGGTTGCGGGGCTGGCACGGTTCTTTGCCGGTTTGCCTGGAGCTGCTTTGCCCTGGGCTGAGGGGCCGATCGGAATGATGGCTATGGTGCTCTCATCGGTCGTGACTGTGCTGGTCGTCTGGGCGGCGCTGCATCCTGCGGCTGTGAAGCGGCACGTCATGGGCCTGCACGGTGTTGTGACGGTGCTCCTGGAGCGCGGTCAGCGCGTCGAATTGGTACTCGGGCATCATCGAGTGCAACACTCCGAAAAGATGCTGTCCATCAGCAGACTCTCACGAGGAACCGACTCCCTTGACGCGCAATGCTTCGCTGTGCCGTCGTCGGTGACGACCTGCACGTTAAGGCATCGTTCCGGGTCAACCTCATGGCACCGATCAGACCAGCATAGTCAGAGGCTAGCCGCCGCGCATAGAGCAGCCGCCATCCTCACAAGGATTGCGAAACGTATGAGGAACGACCAGCGCAGCTCAGACCAATTCCTACAGCAATAGTCCAGGCACACGATAACCAGAACGTATGGCGAACTACCGCCACTGTCGTAGGGGATTACCTCACTGACAAGCTGGCCGCCGACTGCATCGCCGCGGGAGAGCTGCCTGGTTGAGCCAGTTGTGAGGCAGCGATGCTGTGCTGAGCAATCGATCCGCTTACTGAAGGGATAGGCCTAAGGCGAAGCCCCGCTATCAATGAGAAGCACCGGCGTCGTGGCTGACGTCAACAGAACCGGACTATGTCACCTTGGTCAGTGCTGCACAATAGAATCCTCCTCGCGAGGTTGCCCGGATGCAGCACGGGCATGCCGGAGCATGCCGTATCGAATAGACATTAGGACAACCACTAGTCCCACGAGGGCTACCGATAGCAGTATTATCAGCCGAGGTGACATTAGTCCGCCCAAGAGGGCCAAAACGGCGCCCGACAACGGTACCGAGAGCAACAAGATAGCAACAAAAGCCCCAATGGTACTCCCAACTTCGGCAGCGGGAACGATCTTCAATCGTTCGGTTCTGAGCCAAACGGAAAAAACAGTTAAACCTGCTGACCAGAGACCAAAGGCCGCAGCAAAGATGATGGCATTGCCAGCCAAACCCATCCCGAGCCCCGAGACAAACATAAGAATGAAGCTGGCCTTGACAATCCAAAGGGATATCTTGCCTCCCCGACTTACGTACGTCGCGAGGCTGATCGCCGAGGCGGCTCCGATCAAAGCGCCAACACCACTAACCATCCCCACCGTGGATTCGTTTCCGGCGAACTCGCCAATCACCACCGCTGGCGCTATTGCCAATCCCAATCCGGCTATGAAATTAACCATCACGCCCATGCTGAGAAGCTTCATAAGTCCCTTGTTACGCCAGACTTGGAGGACTCCAAGAAACAGGGATGAATGGACGGCACGACGTGCCTTTGCGTCGCCCTTTTGAGCCTTCGTCGTCCGGAAAGCGATCGCCGACAGCGCAGAAATAACAAAGCCCCCAGCGAGGATCAGGAACGTGAGCTTTTGCTGTAGGAAGAGAATCAACATCCCACCGAGTAGTGGCCCTGCTACTTGCGTGAGCTGAAGTGCAACCTGTTGATGGGACTGGCTAACCTCTCTGGAATCAAGGTCATCCAGCGAAATCACCTTCTCGATACCAAGCACCGCGATGCCACCGAAGAACATCAGCAGAGCAGCGCCTAGGAAGAGTGTCACCATCGAGTCTGAGACAGCAACAATAAGGCAAAGTAGTCCGCGGACAAGATCCGAGGTGGCGAATATTCTAAGACTGGTGTATTTATCGAGCAGGGTTCCTAACAATCCGGTTGATAGCACTCTTGGAGCCCATTGCACCAAGAATACAATCCCGGAAAGAGCCACATTGCCTGATTGAGCGTAGACGGATACAGGAATGATGAAGCCTGCGGTCTGGTCGAGCAGCATGGATGGGAATCTGTTCCAAACGTACTTCACAGATTTGTGCTTGCTTAGGGGGTTCATTGGCTATTGACTGCCTTTGGCTGCGGTGTATGTTCAATCGGGTCAGGTGGGTCCGTGGGAGTACTAGAGGAGTAGAGACGCGCCACCCACGAGAGCATCCCCCACCTGGGGTGATGTCGATACTGCTTGCTGTATGAATTGTCCATTCTTCAGTCGGATGTCGTCGGAATAAGGCAGTAGGATCGAGTCCGTTGACAAGTCCACAAGCCACAAGCCACGCAGCTCTGCCCCTCTTATTGCCTTTACCTTGGAAGCCTCGATACCCGCGTGGACCCAGTTGAGTCCTCGATCTTGTGCTATCTCGATGGCACAGTAGTAGGTCAGGTTGAAGTACTCCGACGCGCCCACCAGTTTGTCTTCCTTGAAGCCCACGGCTCGAACGTAAAGGGTGTCACCTTTGTCGTACCAGAGCATGAACCCAACGCTCTGCCCGTCCTTGTCGTGAAGGATTTCAACATGTGCCTTATCCCCAAAAATGGCCGCCTGTTGCTGGAAGAGGCCCTGGGTTACGTCAACGTCGTCTACGATGCCTCGGCGGAGCTGCATCTCGACATTTAACTCAGCGACCGTCCTAGTGCTGTCCTTGAGAAGGGTGCTGGTGGTTCCGTAGCCGGCGTCCAGGAACTCCCCGTGTTCCTTTCGCACTGTGTGTCTCCGCTTTCGAGGTAGTCCCTCTGCGAACTCGTCAAGATTTTGACCGCGAACCGGGATATAGGCATCCAAGGCGATCAACAGTGGTTCTGAGCCTAAGCCGTGTGAAGTCAGGTGGTTTACGTCGTGGTCCTTGAGGTACATACCCACGAAAGGAACAGGTGCTTTCCGATTGAGTTTCCGGGGTACAGCTTCCTGGCAAGCTTCTTGGCCGAGTGCTACTAGATCGGGAATGACATCCGTATCTTCGCAGAGGAAGTCGCCTTGATAGCCTCTGGCCGGTCCGATATGAAGACCACATGGTGGTGGGGAGGCCAAGCCCCGTTCAGCCAGAATACGATCCCAGCGATAGAGGCTGTTGCTGCAGTGGTCGACCGCAGTGACAGCTACGGCCCCCAACCCGTTGGGGCCGGTGGTATGGATTGCACCACTGAACTCCGCTTCCAAGGCGCAGTATGTCAGCCATTCCTCGCTACTCATGAAGCTCGTTCCGGCGAGTTCGGCCCATCTCTGAGATCCGACCGAACCTACTGGGCTGCTAAAATAGGCTTCACTGTTGATCAAGACGGCACCTCTGTCAGCTTCCTGACATCCGATGTATCCGTATAGGTGGTCTGCACGTAGCTGGCAAGATTTTCCGTAATGGCCGCAATGTCTTCGTCCAATGCGCAATCAACGACAATTGATACGCAACGTTCTGATGAGTCCCGCACGGGACCAACGCGATCGCCCGGTCGTTTGCCTACGATGACAGCGCATAATCTGGCCGGCGCATCAGGTGCGGCGGGTTCAAATTCCGGCCATATGTGGCTTTCGTGAATCCACGTAACCGGGACGTCAGCCTCACACGTTACTGATTGCAGGACACCGGTCGGCTGATCCAGGAACACTTGTCGAGCTCGACGCACGCTATGCCGCGTCTCTGGCTCCAGCCCCAGGGCCAGGGCCACCATTGTCGCCTCAAAGGATATGCCTGTTGCCAAGAGCCATAGCTTTGAGATTGCATCTCCCGGAGGACGGGCCGCGACCTCCATGAGAACGGGTCCTGACGGCGTCATTCGAAATTCAGCGTGGCTTATGCCTGTGCACAGCTTTATCTGCTCCAGCAGCAGTTCATTGGCTGCCAGAAGAGTCTCGATATCTCTACTGTCAAGTTCATGCGCGGGGGAGGTGTGACCAACTTCGGTGAAATAGCTGGTGCTTGACTCGTTCGTATCTTTTGCAGTCACGCCGACCCAACGAATCACTCCGGCAACGACAACTGATTCGATTGAGTACTCCTGCCCTCTCACTCGGGATTCGAGCAAGAGTTCTTCATCGGGTCGATATGACTCGATGAGATCCCTCAGCTGTTCCTGGGAGCTCACCTCATAGACACCTGAACTGGACATCCGGCCTGTGGGCTTGAGTATGGCCGGGAATGCGATGCCAGAAGCTGAGGTTGTGTCCCTGTCCGTACCGATAAGATGCCATGTGGGTGACAGCGAAGGAACACTGAGGCGCTGTAGTGCCTTGTTCCGCGCTACACGTGCAGCATGGCTGCCGGGGCCGGGGAGACAGAGCGACTCGCTCAGGACCCCGGCCGCTTCAACAAACACCTCGCCACAACAAATGAGCCCGGCAATCTGAAACTTGCGCTGAATTTCACGAACCGGATGGATGAGGGATACGAGGTCGGTATCAGTGACATGGAAGATCAAATCGAGTCCAGCAAGCGGCATACCCGGGGAGTTTCTCCATGCTGCCAATTCCTGAGGATCCGTCTCTGGACCAAAGATGAATGCCGGTTCGCATCCTTGGCGTCGAATCTCGCCGATCAGCGCAGTGTGGCGCCGGAAGACGACAAGGTCTGTGACGACCAGGACGACTGGATCCCTCGGAGGTGACGACTGAGCGGTCATGGCGTGGGGCGAATCGGAATGACGCGCTCGATTACGTCGCGGCCAGCCCGAAGCCGTAGAACGGCTGTCGGGTTGGGACCTCCCGGGAACAATTGAATCGTGCGTTCTTCACTCCAGCCGGAGAACCTGAATTCCCCATCCCCAACATGCACCAATACGATCGGTTGGCCATCCGTTGGTGATAGAGCGAGGCCGGAGGCATCCAGTCGGATGCTGGCCTGTTCATCGTCGGCATGGCCTTCCAAGGGCCAATATTCTTCCCAGAGAGTGAAACCAAAGGGAATCTTGAGGTCGCATTCGAACTTGCGCATTTCGTCTTCACGCAAGGGAGAAGGCTGCCTGTTGAAAAGGACATCACCGCTGGCAAAGTATTCGCTCCATTCTTCTGGAAAGAGTGACGCCGTGCCTGGCACTGCAAGGGTATCCATCACCAGATGCGTGCGGTGTTCGGGACCAAGATTCTCTACGTGGTGCAGCCGGCTGAAATCTCCGAACCAGAACTCGCCAGGTTCCCAGTGGTGAGGTTTTCCGTCGAGAATGGTCCGTGCGTCGGGGTTGGTGACTACTGGTATATGCAGTCTCAGGACGCCGTACTTTGGGCTGTACTTCGGATCATCGTGGGTCATTCCCACGGTTCCGGGACCAAGTGCCATGAGACGGACGGCATGCATCGGCGCGGGAATGCTGTTGAGAACCTCCCGCAGGTAGGGCAACTCTGACATCCATTTTGTGTCGGAAAAAAGTTCCGGGCCGGGTCCACCGGGATCGGTCCGGCTGGGGTCCCCGCCTGGGCTTCTCAACGCCAGGCAACGCCAGTCGGCTTCGGTTTCGGCTCCAACGCCGTGTTCGTTATATGAACGTTGCTTGCTCCAGGATTCACGGGTAGCTGTGCGAAGCTCTGATTGCATGCGCTCGTGGTCGTACTTACCTTTCAAGCGGGCAGCTTCAGCAGGCGTCGAGAATTCACCAATGGGTTGAGTTTTCATTTAGCAGTCCTTTCAGACGGATATCGGGTCGGGAGTTCCGGTTTGGAGTAGATGCCATCTTTCAAGCATGAAAAGTGTCCAAAGGGCGTATGCGTTTTCGGGCCTGAAGTCGGTTACGAAGATGCGCAAAGCATCTGCATCGAAATAGTCCCGTGAAAGAGATTCCTCGGACAGCAGCGTTGACTGAATTGCAGGTCGAAGTGATGTGGTCAGCCAACCCTCAAGAGGGACAGCCAGCTCCTGTTTTCGTCGGTTGACGATACTTGATGGGAGGTAGTTGACCGCCATGGATTTGAGCAGAGCCTTTTCATTTAGATCAACCATCTTGCGTGCTGCTGGAATGCGAGCAACATAATCAATCAGTCGATGATCCAGAAAAGGACTCCGCGGCTCTATGGAGTTTGCCATGGACATGCGATCAATCTTCACCAGTTGGGCATCTGGCAGCCAGAACCGGGCATCGACATGCATCGCTCGATCTAGTCGTGGACTCTTTCTGTCGGTCAGCTCGAACCGGTGAGACAGATGGTTTTCAGGGAAGTTGCCAAGCGCATTCTTGATTGAATCTGAATACAGAAGTGCTTTGTTCGCCTGGCTGAGACCGTCGACCAGTATGCCTTCATAGTCATCCGCCAAGTTCCCGTGGGGGAGTGAAAGGAGTGACTTATAGCGCCTGTATCCGCAGAATACTTCGTCAGAACCGTCTCCGGTGAGGACTACTTCGACCGTCTTCCTAGCCAAGGCGTACATGGCATCGGAAGCGATGGCGGACGGGAAGGCATAGGGTTCACCCATGTGACGAAGGATCCGGTCGATGCTTGCGGCTGCGTGTGATGCGTTCAACTGCACGTTGTGGTGAATTGTGGAGCAGTAGTCGGAGACTTCCTTTGCAAATACCGACTCGTCGAAGTCTGGGTGATCGAAGCCCACGGAGAAGGTGTGCAGAGGTTCTGACGACTTTTTCGCAGCCAAGGCAACAACCAAACTGGAATCGAGGCCGCCGGAGAGCATGGCACCCAATGGAACTTCTGACTCCAGACGATCCTGAACAGCTTGATGCAGCAGGGCATCGATCGTGGCTACAAGTTCTTCTTCGGGTTCGTCCTGAAGCTCAGCTGTAAATGGAAAATCCCAGTACTGCCAAGTGCGCGTGCCTGATGATTCCAGCGATATCAAGGTGGCCGGCGGTACCTTTTTGACATCCTGGTATATCGTCGCGGGCGCCGGGACGACTCTATAGCTCAGGTAGGCATCAATCGCTGTGGGACATGTGGAACGTCCTATGCCTGGATGTGTCAGCAAGGCTTGCATCTCGGACGCGAAAACGAGCTGTCCGGAAGCTGAGGTTGCATGCAGCAAAGGCTTTTTGCCGGTTCTGTCTGTTGCCAGAATGACTCGTTGTAGATTTATGTCCAGGAGCGCTATAGCGAACATCCCATGGAGATGCGTGACGAAAGAATCGCCGTACCTTTGGTACAGGGCGGGAATCACGGCCACGTCACTTGTGCCATCGACGTCGTAGCCCGAGCGCTCCAGCTCGGCTCTCAGCTGCATGTGGTTGTAGATCTCACCGTTGACGACACACACCACTGAACGATCGCGGCTGAACAGAGGTTGGCTACCACCATGCAAACCGATGATTGATAGGCGGCACATTCCGAGAGCTGCATCCGGGGCATTGAAGTATCCAACTTCGTCCGGTCCGCGGTGTTTCATCACCTCGCACGCCGTTTCGGTGAAACGGTCGCTTACCCTTGACCCGTCAAAGGTAACTGTTCCTGCAATGCCGCACATCAGGAGCTGCGAACGTTAAAACGACGCTTGGCGCCACTGACCAATGCATCCGATGAGTTAACGGATTGGATGAGTATTTCACCTACGAGTCCTGCATCTGTCATGACGGCGATATCAGGGGAGGCATGATGCACGTAGCGACGGAATTCCTTCCTTTGGTTATCCGAAACGCTACCCACAACGCGGATAGTCATTGCATTTCCGTCGAGTACTTCAAAAGGCTGAGCGGGGAATACGGTGGCCATGGCCTCGCAAAGGTCATGACTGCTGATACGTTCGCCATGCTTGAAATCTCCGACCTGCCTGCCTTCGATACGTTCAAAGGTCCATTCGCCCGAAGTCTCCTTGCGCAAGTCGGTGATTGAGTCGCCCGTCACATAACGAATCGCCGGGAAATAACGTCGGCTAATTGAAGTCAACACAAGGATTCCAGAGCCGCTGCGGCTGCCTCGCGCATGGCCTCGTGTCACCTCCTCGTAGTTCACTAACTCTGGGATAATGTGCGAATGGAATTTGTAGCGGCCAGTCGTTGCGTCTGAATACGCAATCGCACCGATTTCGATTGACCCGAAGAGATCGAGAACGTCATTGAACTGAATCCCAAAATGCGAGGCCACTCTTTGACGCCACGCCGCTGTAGCGAGATCTCCCACCACGATGATTTTGCGTGGGCTTATTTGCAGCGCGGCTGACTGCTGCATCAATTGGTCAAGGATCATCGGCATCGTGAAGAGTACGTCAGGTTGCCACTCATTCAGCAGGCTGATGTGTTCACTGATCGGCCGCTGGAAGTCTATGTCAAAGGACTGAAGGCCCATCTCCTCGAAGATTCTCCTGGCAGATGCCGCTGCATGACCGGTACCCAGATCAGCGACAGCGTTTGACCCGCGGGGTACCCCGGTAAGGAAGCGATCGAAGAGTTGGCGCCGCTGAGCGACGTAGGCGTTGTCATCGTCTTCCCCGTACAGGATCCGCTTCCGAGTTCCGCCGGAGGTTCCTGACGTGAAGTATGTATCCGTTCCGTTCGGGACCTGTGTCTCCAGGTAATAATGCTTTTCAAGAATGGCTTGATTGATCAACGGCAGGGTGGAAAGTGAAGGGGCGTCAGTCTTGGCGAGTTCTGCATACCAGGGAAACTGCTTGGATATCCGTTCAACTACAAGATTGATCAGCTCTGCTTCTGGCGGTGCTAGAACAGTGCTGGGATTATGTGAAGTCATGAGAACTTTGATTCCGCCTTTGCGTACACTTTTGGTCTTTGGAAGAGCTAGAGAAGTGGTGCTTCACGTTTGGATGCTATGCAGAAGTCCCTACACGACTTGCAGTGGATGAATGGTGGGGTCGACTTTGCCCTTGCCATAGCTCTTAGGTTCTCCGGCGATGGCTTCCGAGGAGCCAAGTAGGCCGTATTTCATATCGACCCAGTCGTCGTTGTAAATGGTGTTGATGTACTTCTCGCCCAAGTCGGGAGAGAGGGTTACGAGCTTGGAGCCGGCTGGGATGCTGTGGCTGTCCATCTCGACTGCTGCCAAAACTGATCCTGTCGACCCGCCCAATAGAACTCCATGCTGCTTGGCCATCGTTTGGCACATCGACACGGCGTCACGTTCGGCAACGAGCGAAGTTCTGTCCGGGGCCCCCTCGCGGTAGAGCGAGCTGGGCCGACTTGCGCCGAGTCCTGGAATATGGCGTGGGCCAGCCTGCTCGCCAAAAGTCACAGAGCCCATTGAATCCACTGCAACGATCACGGTTTTTGGCGAGTACTGACGAAAGTGCTTTACGCAACCCATAAGAGTTCCAGCCGTTCCCGTGCCGACGTAGAGATAGTCGACGCGGCCAATAGCACTCAGAATCTGTGTGGCAGTGGTGGAAGCGTGTGCTGCGGGATTTGCAGGATTTGAGTATTGGTTCAGCCAAATACGACTTGGATCCTCCTGTAGAAGGGAGTTGACCTTTTCGACACGGGCTCCGAGATAACCGCCGTTTGCATCTCTGGTGGCGACCTCTACGACTGTGGCGCCGTAGGCGCGCATCGTTCCGATGCTCTGTCGGGAGGCGTTGGGATCGACCACGCATAGGAAGCCATAACCTTTGCTGGCTGCAACCATGGCAAGTGCGATGCCCAGGTTTCCCGAAGAGGACTCGACAATCTGAGAGTAGGGTTGCAGCTCACCACGCCTCTCTGCGGCCTCAACCATAGCCAACGCTGGTTTCAACTTGATGGAGCCTGCGGCGTTCAGGCCCTCAACTTTCAGGAACAACTCCGAGCCGGGAACAAGAGTATCCATGCGAAGAAAGCAGTCGTCCAGGGCAATTTCGTGAGCGCTGTTGTAGATCAAAATTTCGTCCTCCGGTTGGCGGCCCGATAGATGGGGGTCGCTGTTCTCGGCCTGATGGCACCCAACTCGCATCTGTTCGACGCGAGCGGAGTGTGCTGCCAAGAAAAGAAAACCACATGGTCGGTTTGTATGTAAAGTTGGACTAGCTGCTGACGCTGGAAAGCGCGGTTCTCGCTGGGAAGCCAGCTTCCAGACCTTCAGCTCCCAGATTGAAGCCTCTACTAGGAGCTCTCTTGACTGCTACAACGTCCATGGGGCCACGCCTTTCAACCAAGCTCAGTCCCAACACGATTGCTACCTCAGCCATGGCAAGTGTCGAACCGGAGCTGGTTGACGTCGTGAGCGCGATCGACACAGTGCCCGATATGTCGGCGAATATGGTCCTTGTCTCCGGACCAATCATGGATTGGGAGGACTATGACGGATGCCAACGAGGAGCCATTATCGGTGCTTCCATCTTCGAAGGCCTCGCCTCAAATCCTTATGAAGCGGACGCCGGCATCAGATCGGGTCGAATAAAACTTGCCTCGAGCCAGGATCACGGCACTGTCGGGTCGTTGACAGGTGTTTGCAGCGCGTCCATGCCGGTTTTGGTTGTTCGTGATCGAACGTCCGGAAGAATTGCAATGTGCCGTCTGAACGAGGGCGGTCACGCGGAGTCACTAACATTTGGTTCCTGGAACGCATGCGTAGACAGCAACCTCAAACTCGTTCGCGATGTCATCGGACCCGCATTGGGGCATTACGTGCGTATGGCACCCATCGCGCTGATGCCAATGATGGTCGAAGCCTTGTCCATGGGCGATGAAATGCATGGGCGGCAGAACGCCGCCGGCTACATTTTTAGGGCGGCCATCCAGGAGCGCATCATCAAGGTTCGTGGTTCCTGGGACAATGCTGCTGTTCATTCTCTTCTGGGCTATCTGGTGTCAGCCGACTTCCATTTCCTGCATGTTGCCATGGCCGCTGCAAAAGTAGTCAGCGAGGCTGCTGCCGATGTACCTGGAAGCTCAATTCTCACGGCGATGTCCATGAATGAGAAGGAATTTGCGATCAGAGTCGCTGGTGCTCCCGGCCGCTGGTTCCGTACCGCGCTTCCGCCGATCTCGGATGTCCCCATCCGGCTCGTAGGCAGGAGCGAACGCGAGCTCCTGGGGTACAGCGGAGGCGACAGCCTGCTGATGGAGACGCTAGGTCTTGGTGCAGTTTCGGCTGCCGCTGCTCCGTGTATGAGTCCGGGTTCGGTAGGAACGCCGCAGGACATGAGTCGGCTTACGGAATCCATGTACGACATAGCGTGGACAGAGCATCCAAACCTTAGGATCCCGGCGTTAAGACAACGCGGTGTTCCATTCGGATTTGACGTGGATTCGATCGCGGCTTCGGGTCTGGTCCCGCCGGTTCACATTGGCGCGACCCTTCGAAGGGGTGGGATTGCTGGAACTATGTACTTCACTCCGCCCTTGGCGCCGTTCATAGAAGCTCGTGACTACCTGCGTTCTTCCTCCGCCGCGGTCCCTGATTATTCGAGGTGAGGAGACGGGCGCGTTGCCGAAGAACGACGTCCCCAATAGATTTTCATCTTCCAAAAACTATCGAAGGTTGCTTTCTGTGACAAAAATTCATTTTCTTGACGCTCGTGTTGTCTCTTATGTCCTTCAGGATAAGGACTTGGTTCTCGATGCTGTGAGAAGAGCCTATTTAGCCCATGGCGTGGGAAGCAGCTCAACGCCGCAGTCGACGTTTCTGAAATTTCCCGATAGGCCCGGGGATCGAATTATCGCTCTGTTGTCCAGAGTCAAGGACGAATTGTTCGATGTTGCGGGAATGAAATGGGTGTCCAGCGTTCCGGCAAACACAGGTCGAGGGCTTCAGCGCGCTGGCGCAACGATCCTACTGAATTCGATGGATTCGGGATATCTCAAGGCCGTCTTGAGTGCTGCCCCCGTGAATGCCGCCCGTACCGCGGCGTCAGCAGCACTCACATTACAAGTTGTTGGCGGAACCCAGCGGCCGAACGTAGGCATTGTCGGTTCTGGACTCATAGCATCGACGACGACTGACTACATTCGACATGTTCTTGGCCTTGGTCGCGTTGTTGTCTCTGACGTAGATCCGCTGCGAGCTCAAGCGACAGTAGACCGCTTACTCCTTGAGGGAGTCGATGCGATCGTAGGATCCGTGGAGGACGCATTGGTCCAGAATGTTGTTCTGCTGGCCACAACCGCCGGTGAGCCTTACCTGGATCATCGATTTCGGCCCGGGCAGATCATTCTGCACCTATCATTGCGCGACCTGACACCGGCAGTACTTCGCGATGCCGTGAACGTTGTAGATGATTTCGAGCACGCTTGTAGGGAGCGAACATCCCTGAACTTGGCCGTCGACGCATACGGCCCCAACGAACTTTCCGTTCTTGAAATTCCGTCACTGCTTCGCCGGGATGCTCAGGTGCAGGCTACCGAAAGGCCCATCGTTTGCTCACCTTTCGGGCTGGGGGCCCTGGACGTGGCCACGGCGGAGTCCATATACAGGAGGGCGGTCGCCGAAGACCTCGGAAATGAGCTCGACCTCGGAGATGCATAACCCGATGACTGGTCTGTCGTGATCAAGCGGCCGCCAACCTTAGTCGTACATGTCAAAAGTTCGTTACTTGTTACGGAACATGCCGGAGGAACCTGCGCGTTGTGAGTTTCACCTCCAATTGGACTAATCTCTAAAAAACCGCATGGATGGTTTCTTAGGGGGGGATTTGATGACGCAAAGTCACATCAATGGAGGGGGGGCTCTGCTCGCTGCGGAGGCATACTTGCCCGGTCAAGCTTTCGCTGAATGGCGTCCGGCTGAGGATCGACTTGTGCATAAAGTCAGTGCGGCCGCCAACTTCATAGCCCGGTGGCGAAGCACGTGTGAGAACACTGCAGAGCTGACGGCCTCATGGGCAGCGGAGCAGGAGTATCACTGTCTTGCATCTCAAGGCATGAGTGATCCTATGCTGGCGTTAGAGACTTTCCGCCAGGCCGTCATCATCGTTGCGCATTCCATGTATGGCGTGCCGCTGGAATCGGCCTTTTCGTTACAGCACATCGGGATCAGCCTTGACTCTTGTCGCATGACTGGAACGCCGGATCTCTGGCTGGAACTCACTCCTGACTTCAGCGGCACTCGCCTCATTGGACTGGGCATCAGGGTTACATTCCGGCTCGATAAAGCCATTATTGGGACAGGGCGGGGGAAATTGATCGTCTTGGAACAACACTCGTACCATCGGGTGCGCAACGGCGCCGAGCCCAAGGAGTTCCGTTCGCCCGGGCTCAGAGCAGAGGCCTCCCATGTGGGGCGGACTTGTGAAGAGGACGTCCTTCTGAATGAGGGCGGTGGTGATCTGCTTATCAACACATCACATAAATGGCTGTTTGATCACCCTGCGGACCATATTCCAGGAATGCTGGTCATCGACGCTGCCAGGCAGGCATTCGCACTGAATAGAGGAGGAGATCCTTCGTTCAACGTCATCAGTGCGCGATTCTTCAATTACGGGGAACTGCACGAGCCCGTTCAGATCGCGACGGACGTTCCTGATGGCCCAAGCGGCGATGAGTGCTCATTCATTTTCAAGCAATTGGGAAGGACTCTCGCCATTGTAGCCATATCCAGCACCCATTCCGGGCAAGCCTCTCTACCGTAACGGGCTATATTAACCCCTCCCGGCAGATTTCGCCTTGTCAGTTGCTGAGTGGTTGATTCTAGGCGGCAGAGGTTTCGGCCGGTGCTGTTGAGTTCAGCGCCGGTAGCAGACTGGAAGGGACCAATGCCGGCAGCAGAATTACCCACATCTGTTCTATTCGGTATTTAAGGTCCGATCTGTGTGTGATCGCTTCCGATGTCAACTGTGTTCCGGTGACTGCTGATGCAAGCAGGTGCGCGGCATCTTGTGGGCTGACATGCGGTAGTAGCAGGCCTTGTGCAGCTGCGTTTTCCAGCATGTCTGCGAGGAGAGAGACCCAGCTTACGTACGGTGATGGATTGTCCGTGCCGAAAGTATTTCGTTCCAGGGTGAGTCGAATACTAGCCCGTACGAGGGGATCATTTTGGAGAGCTTCAATAAACCGGTAGCTGAGATCGATGCTTCTCTGTATAGGCGAGATGCGGGGGTCGGTGTTCTCGTCGATCCAGTTTGACTGTTCCTCCACAATTACGTTTGCGAGGGCTTCCTTCGACTCAAAGTGGAAATACAATGCACCCTTCGTTACGTCGGCCTCAGCCAGTATTTCGGCAATTGTGGCTGCCGAATATCCCTTGCGCTCGAAAACACGCGCTGCCGCGTAGAGAATATTCCTTCGCGTTTCAACGGCACGGCTCTGATTCAACACTAATCCTTCAATCTGGGGTGATTCATCTATTATATCAATGTCCGGCTTAGCTGGGAGCTGCGTTGCCTGGCAAGCTGACGGTTCCGTGAAGCCGCCGGTGGGCGCTCCGCCCTCGGACTCCATTCTGGGGGGTGGGGATGTGTGGGGGCGCTGCAAACTATGCCTCGGATCTGGAATGTTGTTTCAAATCTTCGCAACTAAACGATACCAGTCTACCGCTTCGCGCGAAATCGTCGGTGAGGTCTTGCCTAATTCGGCTAGATCCCAGAGATTCTGCGATTCATAGTGATGGTCCATGCCTACCATTTTGACTTGGTGGGGGCGGAAGCCGGCCGGCTCGAGAATGCGAACGGCCTCGTCGAGAGTTGTAGTCCCCTCTATCTGTAACGGGCTGACCTCGCGCCTGATCGTATATGCGAGACGTGCGAGTGTTGTGGGGGTCGGGTTAGCTGCATGGAAGGCGCCATCTAGGGGTGCGGGGGAAGTCGCCAAAGCAGAAACGAGACGCCCCAAGTCTGCAACGTCAACCACGGAAATTTTGGCGGCCCCATTGTCAATTTGGGTGCCAAGCGTCCTGAAGAGCCGGATAATTCCTGGGATAAACCATTGGTCCCCCGGCCCATAAATGAGATTTGGTCGGATGACTATTCCGCCGAGGTTGAGAATGGATGCTTCCCCTGCCGCCCGGGTCTGGCTGACGACCGAGTCGGGTTTATAGACCGTAGGGTTGGCCGGGTGAGATCGGTGAGGTCCCGTGCCATACACGGCGGTCGTGCTGATGTGGATCAGTTTTCGTGCGCCGGAGGATTTCCATGCATGGGCGACATTTTCAGCACCGAGGTGATTCACTTGTTGTGCTCTAAGGGGATCATCTCCGACGTACGAGGCAGCATTGACTACAACCTCGAAGTCTCTGATAGCGAGGTTTAAGGAGGTGAGGTCGGTTACGTCACCAAGCAAGACTTTTATTCTTGGGTGATTGGGGACGCTATACCGTCTTCTGGTCATTATGGAAACTTCCACGTTATCGCACGAATCAAGTTCCGTCATCACGCGGCTTCCGATAAATCCCGTGGAGCCGATTACTAATACTTTGATGCGATGTTTGGCAAATCTATTAGTCAAAGATTCCTCGTTTGATAAGGCCTCATGACACATTTTGGTCTAGGGTCCTATTGTAGTCTGCCACTCATTGAGGCGCTCTGGCGGCTGACAATGCGAGGGAAGACGTCGAGTGCCCGTTTTTAGGTTCCGGGGTGGGCGGCACTCACTGTCCGTCACCCCGGCCCTTGGCTGTTGGCGCGTTGCTTCCGGCTGGTACGCCCGGCCGCCGGGGCGTTCGCTGCGTGCGGTCTGTTGTCGTTCGTCGTGATGGTTGGGCCGGACCCGAGTGTCTTGCGGGCTGCGGTCATGGGAGCTGTGGGCTTGGCTGCCCTGACGGGCGGATTACGGGGCCGGTCCTTGACTTTCCTCTGCCTCGCCACGACGATTCTGCTGTTGCTGGACCCGGCCATGGCAGCCAACGTGGGGTTTCTCTTGTCGGTTCTGGCTACGCTCGGGATTGTGCTGCTTGCCACCCGTATTGCGTCGTGGATTCCGTTGTGGGTACCACGGTGGTTGGCTGCCGGAATTGCGGTGCCTTTGTCGGCGCAGTTGTTGTGCGGGCCGGTGATTGTGGCACTTCAGCCTCAGTTCACGCCGTATGCCCTGATCGCCAACGTGGCGGCGGGTCCTTTGGTGGCGCCGGTGACTATTTTTGGGACGATCGCTGCGCCGCTGGCCACGGTCCTGCCCTGGCTGGCGGTGGTGCCGATCGCCGTTGCGGGGACCTGCGCGGGGATGGTTGCGGGGCTGGCACGGTTCTTTGCCGGTTTGCCTGGAGCTGCTTTGCCCTGGGCTGAGGGGCCGATCGGAATGATGGCTATGGTGCTCTCATCGGTCGTGACTGTGCTGGTCGTCTGGGCGGCGCTGCATCCTGCGGCTGTGAAGCGGCACGTCATGGGCCTGCACGGTGTTGTGACGGTGCTCCTGGAGCGCGGTGCAAGGCGCAAGCATGGCAGACTTGAAGCCTGCAAAGTAACATCCGGAAGGAACCATCTGTGGCTGCTGCCCAAAACACCCGGGCCAAGAGTGCCGCGGCAAACACCGTCAGCTGGCGGGAAGCGGCGCCCGCCGCCGTAGTCCTCATCATGGGCCCGGAAGAATACCTTGGGATCCGCGCAATGGATGGCATCCGCACCCAGGTGCGGGCCACTACTCCGGATGTCGAGCTCAGCCGACTGAACGCAAGCTCCTACGAGTCCGGTTCCCTAGCCATGACCGTCACGCCGTCGCTTTTTGGCGAGGGCAAGCTCATCGAGGTCGAGGGCCTCGAGGCAATGAATGATGCTTTCCTGGCCGACGGATTGGCCTACCTCCAGCATCCGGACCAGGACGTTGTCCTTGTCCTGCGTCATGCCGGGGGAGTCCGTGGCAAGAAGCTGCTCGACGCCGTGAAGTCCGCGGGATGGCCAGTGATCGACTGCCAGCCGATGAAGAAGGACTCAGACAAGACCGCGTTTGTCGTCTCCGAATTCAGGGCCGGAGGTCGCCGCATTGAGGGCGAAGCTGTCCAGGCACTAGTGAACGCCGTGGGCGCGAACCTTTCCGAACTTGCAGCAGCGTGCAACCAACTGATTGCCGACGCCACTACCGCCGTGACGGCGGAGACGGTGGAACGCTATTACGGTGGCCGAGTGGAAGCTACGGCATTCAAGGTGGCCGATGCTGCAATGGCCGGCAATGGGCCAGTGGCGCTGTCCACCCTGAGGCACGCACTGGCCACCGGCGTCGATCCTGTTCCCCTGGTTGCGGCGCTGGCGGCCAAGCTGCGCACCCTGGCCAAAGTTGCCGGAGTCAACGGTTCTCCGGCGACCATCGCCAAGAACCTGGGAATGCAGCCGTGGCTTGTAGAGCAGGCGCAGCGTGACGTCCGCCGCTGGACGCCCGAAGGCCTGATCCGTTCCATCCAGGTCATCGCGGAAGCGGATGCCCAGGTGAAGGGTGAGTCGCGTGACCCCGTTTACGCCGTGGAGCATGCGGTGACTGTGATTGCCATGTCAGCCAGTCGACGCTGAAGCCAGCGCGCGGCGGCATCGCCGGTTAAACCCAAAGGCCGGCACCCAAAGGGTGCCGGCCTTTTGATCAGCTCAGTCGAACTGGAAAAACCTTAGAGTGCGTTGACCTTCTTGGAGATCGCCGACTTGCGGTTTGCAGCGTTGTTCTTGTGAATAACGCCCTTGCTGACAGCCTTGTCCAACTTGCGGCTGGCAGCAACAAGTGCAGTTCCAGCAGCATCCTTGTCAGCAGACTCAACGGCGGTGGCGACGGCGCGGATGGCCGTCTTCAGCTCGGACTTGACTGCGTTGTTACGCAGGCGAGCCTTCTCGTTGGTGAGGATGCGCTTCTTCTGGGACTTGATATTAGCCACGTATGAACTCTCTTTTTAATGCGGAAATGGTCTAGAGGGTTTTCAGGTTGGCCATCGACTGAGCGGCGTGGGGATGCCTATGGCAGCCAACCATGAGTGGCCGTCGACCTGCACGGACACACAGCTATAAAGGATAGCAGAAAGTCAGGGCTCACGCCGAACCGGTACTCAGTCGCTCTATTGCCGCGCTTGGAGGGCCCGGGCTACCTCCTGGAACCGCGGCTTTCCCAGGACGGCGCCTTCGCGCCGGATCGTGCCGGGATCAAGCCGGATAACGCGCCCGACATTGATTTCGCTGGGCCTGCCTTGCCGATCCCAGGAACCGGTTCCTATGTCAACGTAGTCGTCCGCCCGGGCGCCATTGTCGTGGTCCTTGGAAGTCAGCATGAGGCCCAGAAGCCATTCGCGGTCCCGACCAACCAAAAGCACCGGCCGGTCCTTGCCTTGAGTGTGGTCCTCTTCGTAGGGGACCCAGCTCCAGACAATTTCGCCGGGGTCCGGTTGACCATCGGGCTTAGGGGAGTAGCTGACCTTAAATGAACCGCGAAAGTCGCCTGGGTAGGAGCCTGGCTGATGCACGACGTCGGATCGCCGGGTCTGCGTCCTTCGGGCACCTCCGGGGGTGGTTGCCTTGGTGCCATTGCCTCCAAGCGACTTGAGGGACCGCAGGATGAGATTGCCCAAGGGGCGCAAGTCGAAAGCCATGTGACCACGCTACAGCCGTATGCGGCTGAAGCCCCGGCAGGCAATGTACGGCGAAGCGCCGGTTCATGGGAGACTAGAGGATCAGATGCGCGGCGTGTTCCGGCTGGCCTATGCCCAGTTCCGGGAATTGCCGTGTGAGTGTCGACAGTAAGGATCCTGCGTGTCTCCCATGGCCCGCACCGCACCGGTGCCCGCCGCAACAGATCCGGCCATCATCCGGAACTTCTGCATCATTGCCCACATTGACCACGGTAAGTCCACCTTGGCCGACCGCATGCTGCAGTACACCGGCGTCGTTAAGCAACGCGACATGAAGGCCCAGTATCTGGACCGCATGGATATCGAACGTGAGCGCGGCATCACCATCAAGTCCCAGGCTGTCCGTATGCCGTGGGAACTCGATGGCAACAGTTATGCGCTGAACATGATCGATACTCCCGGCCACGTCGACTTCACCTATGAGGTTTCCCGCTCGCTTGCCGCCTGCGAAGGCGCAGTGCTGTTGGTGGATGCGGCCCAAGGTATCGAGGCACAAACCCTCGCCAACCTGTATTTGGCGATGGAAAACAACCTCACCATCATTCCTGTGCTGAATAAGATCGACCTTCCGGCCGCCCAGCCCGAGAAGTACGCAGCGGAGCTTGCCAACTTGATTGGCGGCGATCCCGATGACGTCCTCAAGGTTTCCGGCAAGACCGGCGTAGGCGTGGAGGCGCTGCTGGACAAGATTGTCCGCGACCTTCCCGCGCCCGTTGGTGATCCCGATGCCCCGGCCCGCGCCATGATTTTCGACTCTGTCTACGACACCTACCGCGGCGTCGTCACTTATGTGCGCGTGGTGGACGGCATGCTCCACCCGCGCGAACGCATCCAGATGATGTCCACCAGGGCAACGCACGAGCTCCTTGAAATTGGTGTCAGTTCCCCGGAGCCCACGCCATCCAAGGGCCTGGGCGTCGGCGAGGTGGGCTACCTGATCACCGGCGTTAAGGATGTACGCCAGTCCAAGGTTGGCGATACTGTCACCAACCTGGCCAAGCCGGCATCGGAGTCACTCAGCGGCTACGCAGACGCCAAGCCGATGGTCTTCTCTGGTCTCTACCCCCTTGACGGCACGGATTACCCGGTCCTGCGCGATGCTCTTGAAAAGCTGATGCTCAACGACGCTGCGTTGGTTTACGAACCCGAGACGTCTGCAGCACTCGGCTTCGGCTTCCGCGTTGGCTTCCTTGGTTTGCTTCACCTCGAGATCACGCGTGAGCGCTTGGAGCGTGAGTACAACCTCGACCTCATCTCCACCGCTCCCAACGTGGAGTATGAGGTGACCCTCGAGGACAAGAAGGTCATCCACGTCACCAACCCCAGCGAATACCCCACAGGCAAAATCTCCGAAGTCCGTGAGCCAATGGTTTCGGCAACCATCCTCGCGCCCAACGAGTTCGTTGGGTCCATCATGGAACTCTGCCAAAGCCGCCGCGGCCAGATGCGCGGCATGGACTACTTGTCCGAGGACCGCGTCGAGCTCCGCTACTGGATCCCGCTGGCCGAGATCGTCTTTGACTTCTTCGACCTCCTGAAGTCCAAGACGCGTGGCTACGCCTCGCTTGACTGGAAGGCCGACGGCGAACAGGTCGCCGACCTCGTTAAGGTCGACATCCTGCTGCAGGGTGAGCAAGTGGACGCTTTCAGCGCCATCACGCACCGGGATAAGGCCTACGCCTACGGTGTGATGATGACCGGGAAGCTTCGCGAGCTGATTCCGAGGCAGCAGTTCGAGGTGCCCATCCAGGCTGCCATCGGGTCCCGCATTATTGCCCGCGAAAGCATCCGGGCCATCCGCAAGGACGTTCTTGCCAAGTGCTACGGCGGTGACATCACCCGTAAGCGCAAACTGCTGGAGAAGCAGAAGGAAGGCAAGAAGCGCATGAAGATGGTGGGTCGCGTCGAGGTGCCCCAGGAGGCATTCATCGCAGCCCTGACCACTGACGAGTCCAAGGACAAGGCCAAGAAGTAGATGCCCAGCGTCCTACCTTTGGGCGATCCGGCACCTGCGGACGGCATACTGCCTCCGCAGGTGTTGGCTGGCGTCGAGCACCGCAAGTTTGGGCTCTACGTCCATATCCCTTTTTGTGCCGTTCGTTGTGGCTACTGTGACTTCAACACCTATACAGCCACCGAGCTGGGAGGCGGTGCTTCCCAGGATGCCTACGCCACCACCGCAGTGTCCGAGCTCGACTTTGCGGCTGTGGCCCTTGACGCCTCGGGGCTGCCTCAACGGCGCATGAGCACAGTCTTCTTCGGTGGCGGCACTCCGACACTCCTGCCCGCGGAAGACTTGGCACGGATCCTGCGTGCCGCCGTCGGGCACTGGGGGCTTGAGCCCGGTGCTGAAGTAACCACTGAAGCCAATCCCGATTCGGTGACTCCCGAATCCCTGAGGGTACTGGCCGAGGCCGGTTTCACGAGGGTCTCGTTCGGCATGCAGTCAGCTGTGCCGCATGTCCTGAAGGTGCTGGATCGCACCCATACTCCCAGTCGTGTGCCGCTCGTTGTGCAGTGGGCGCGAGAGGCCGGGCTCGCCGTCAGCCTCGACCTGATCTACGGTACGCCGGGGGAGTCCATGGAGGACTGGCGGTTGTCGCTTGAGACGGCTCTGTCTTACGAACCTGACCACATCAGTGCCTACGCGTTGATAGTGGAAGACGGCACCAAACTTGCTGCCCAAATCCGGCGTGGCGAAGTGCCGGGCATCGACGACGACGATCACGCCGCTAAGTACGAACTGGCCGACAAAATGATCTCTGAAGCCGGTTTGAGCTGGTACGAGGTCAGTAACTGGTCCAGGACGCCGGACCAAGCCTGCCGGCACAATCTGGCCTACTGGCGCGGGGACGACTGGTGGGGCATCGGTCCAGGAGCGCACTCCCACGTGGGAGGCGTCCGCTGGTGGAACGTCAAGCACCCCACTGCTTATGCCGGACGGTTGGCTGCAGGAAGCTCGCCGGCAGCAGGACGGGAGACCTTGGACTCCGACACACGGGAAGTCGAGCGCGTCATGCTTGAAGCAAGGCTGGGTACCGGGTTGGCCGTAGATGCGTTGGACGCGATTGGTCGCCACGCGATGGCTGGGCTCATTGCCGATGAACTTGTGGATCCGGTGCAGGCCTTCAAGGGCCGGTTGATCCTTACGTTGAAGGGTCGACTGCTCGCTGACGCTGTAGTGCGCAGGATCCTGCCCGACTAACAATCAGTGGTTGGGCGAAGGCGGCGGGAAGCTACTTGATCCAGCGCAGGTTGAGCTTGTAACGGTGCGGCTGGCCATGGTTGACCCGGATGCCCGCCGAGACGGAGAAGCACGTCAGGGCCACCCAGATGCCGGTGGCGATCACTGCGAAAATGTTGCCCACCACAGGCAGCAGCACCAGGATGTTCGCCAAAACTGCGGCGATTGTAGGAGGCAGCGTGAAGTTCAACGCTTCCTTGGATTCCTGTGCCGTGAAGGGTCCGCGGTCGCGGAAGATCAGGTAGATCAGGAGAGATGGCAGGCATCCCAAAATGCCGCCAAAATGGGCCAAGGTTGCCCACTGCCGGTCCTCGCTGGCGGTCAGTGGCAGCGCATTTGCAGGCGCGCCATGGTACTGGGGCTGGCCTGCGGCGCTGCCCGGTTCTTCAGGAGCGTTCTCTGCCACGGTGTGTTCCCTTTGCTGTAAAGATGCTGCGGTGTTGCTGTCCCAGAATACCGGCCTCCGTGGACTTCCCGGGACAAGCGCCACGAAGACACGTCAGTTGCTGCCGCTTTCGGGGCCAGTGTCAGGGAACCGTGAGGAAATCGATGACTTCCTCCACTCGGCCCAGCAGGGAGGCCTCAAGGTCGGCGTAACTGCGAACCGCCCCGAGAAGCCGTTGCCAGCCCAGGCCAATGTCCTCAGCGGTCTCGTGAGGCCACCCGAAGGCGGTGAGAATTCCCGTCTTCCAGTCGATGCCGCGAGGCACGGAAGGCCAGGCATCGATGCCGAGCACCTTCGGCCTGATGGCCTGCCAGACATCGATGTACGGGTGGCCGACAATCAAGACATTTCCTGGCGCCCCGGGGACCGTCATGGCTTCGGCCGCAATGCGGGACTCCTTGGATCCGGCCACGAGGTGATCCACCAGGATGCCTAGGCGGCGGCCAGGGCCCGGATTAAAGGCGGCGATGGAAGATTTGAGGTCATCGACGCCGTGCAATGGCTCCACCACGATGCCTTCGACGCGGAGATCGTCGCCCCAGACCTTCTCCACGAGTTCGGCGTCGTGCTTTCCTTCCACCCAGATCCGGCTGGCTTTTGCCACTTGGGCGCGTTGTCCCTGGACCTTCACCGACCCCGAGGCCGTTCGTCCCGGTTGCGCGGGGGCCGTCGCTTGGCGGGGGGCCGGAGGCATCAACCGGATGGGTTGGCCTTCAAGCAGGAAGCCGAAGCCGAGTTGGAAGGACTTCGTTTTACCACGCCTGTCCTCAAGGGACACGATGTGCATGCCCCCGGTTTTTTCAACCCGAGTGACTTCGCCCACCCAGCCTGACTGGACATCTTCGAGGACCATCCCGCGCTGGACGGCTACCTCGGGGAGTTGTCGTTTGGCTGGAGCTGCTAGGTCCTGCGGACCCCAAGAGTCGAAAGCCAAGGAATTCCTACCTTTTTGTACTGGTTTATGCTGGGTTGCTTGATGCTGGCCATGGGCAGTTTCAATGCTAGCAACGGGGTGGCTCATACTAGACTGGTTAGCACTTGGGCATGTTGAGTGCTAAGTGCGGTGATCCCATGGGATCCCGCGGTGGCCGGTCGCAGTGACCATGGCAGTCGTCAGGAGGTGGAGTAATGAGTGAACCGCGCAAGTTGGAAGTACTGCGTGCCATCGTTGAAGATTACGTGCATTCCAGGGAGCCTGTCGGATCGAAGGCCCTCGTGGAGCGACACCACCTCGGTGTTTCAAGTGCCACCATCCGGAACGACATGGCTGTTCTTGAAGAAGAAGGCCTCATTGCGGCACCCCACACCAGCGCCGGACGCATTCCCACTGATAAGGGCTACCGCCTGTTCGTGGACCGCATCTCCCAGGTCAAGCCGCTGTCCGCGGCGGAACGCCGCGCGATCCATTCGCTGCTTGAAGGGCCCGACGACGTCGACGACATCCTGGAGCGCACCGTGCGGCTCCTGTCGCAGCTGACCAACCAGGTCGCCGTCGTGCAATATCCACACTCAAACCGGGCGCTGGTGCGGCACGTGGAGTTCGTCCTCCTGGCTCCCAAGCAAGTGCTCGTCGTCCTGATTGCGGATACCGGGAGCGTTGGCCAGAAGGTCATCGAGGCAGGCTCGGACGTGGGCGATGACGCTTTGATGCTTCTGAGGTCACGATTCCTCGGCAGCATTGCAGGGACGCAACTGGCCCTGTTGCCGCAAGTACTTCCCTCAGTGGTTGCCCTGTGCCCGCCGGAACTCCGTGGCCTGGCTCAAACACTGGCGCACGGACTGCAGGCACTGAGCGACAACAGCCGCGAAGAGCGCATCCTCATGGCCGGCACAGCCAATCTTGCCCGGTCCAACGTGGACTTCCCGTTGAGTATCGGACCCGTGCTGGAAGCCCTTGAGGAACAAGTGGTCATGCTCCGGTTGTTGTCCGACATGGGGGACGACCCCCGCGGCGTCACGGTGAGCATCGGCCGGGAGAACCCCTATGACGGCTTGGCCGAAGCTTCGGTGGTGGCCACTGGCTACGGCTCGGGTGCCAAAGTGGGAATCCTCGGTCCAACCCGCATGGATTATCCAACCACCATGGCAGCAGTTCGGGCCGTGGCCCGCTACCTTTCACGCATTCTCGGCGGCTGAACGCAGGCCCGAGGAAACATCCGCAGTACGACAAGGAAGAGATACCGACTTTGAGCAGCCACTATGACGTTTTGGGAGTCTCGCCGGAAGCCACCGGGGAAGAGATCAAAAAGGCGTACCGCAAGTTGGCGCGGAAACTCCACCCGGACGTAAATCCGGGTGAGGATGTCGCGGAGCAGTTCAAGGCCGTGACCCATGCTTACGAGGTTCTGTCGGACCCCCAGAAGCGTCGCGTCTACGATGCCACCGGCAATGAGAACGGAACGGACAACGGCTTCGGCGGTGGCTACTCCGGCCAGGGCTTCGCGTTCCAGGACATCTTCGACACCTTCTTTGGTGGCGGCGGCGGCCACGGTGGACCGGCTTCCCGCGTTCGTCGCGGACAAGACGCCCTCATCAGTGTCCGTATTGACCTCAAGGACGCCGTATTTGGTGTTAACAAGAAGCTCGAAGTAGACACTGCCGTCACCTGCCCTACGTGCGACGGCAGCTGCTGCCGCCCGGGAACCCATCCGGAACGTTGCGACATTTGTGGCGGCAGCGGCCAGGTCCAGCGCGCCGTCCGATCCATCCTTGGCCAGGTCATGACCACGGCCCCTTGCGGATCTTGTGAGGGTTTCGGCACGGTCATCAAGGATCCCTGCAACGAGTGCAACGGCCAGGGCCGCATCCGCAGCCGCCGTTCCCTGACCATCAAGGTGCCCGCCGGTGTTGCGACCGGTACGCGTATCCAGTTGTCCGGCCAAGGCGAAGCAGGACCCGCAGGCGGCCCCTCCGGCGACCTGTACGTGGAGATCCGGGTCAACAACGATTCCATGTTCATGCGCGAAGGCGACGACCTCCACGCCACCCTCAGCGTGCCCATGACAGCCGCTGCACTGGGCACTGAGCTGCAACTGGAAACGTTCGATGGCGCACAGGACATTGATGTGAAGGCCGGAACCCAGTCGGGCGAGGTCATCACGCTCCGCGGCCTTGGCGTCACCCACCTGCGCGGTTACGGCAGGGGAGACCTCAAGGTGCACCTCCATGTTGAAACGCCGAGCAAGCTTGATCCCGCCCAGGAAGAATTGTTGCAGCAGCTCGCCAAGCTTCGCGGGGAGCAGTTCACCGAAGGCAAACTCGTGGCCAGTGGCGGCATGTTCGCAAAGCTGCGTGACAAGCTCGGTAACCTGTAGCGGTGAGCAACCCCGTTTTCTTCACCCCGGCCGGGAGTCTTGGCGATGTAAGTCCCGGTGGCACGTTCGTGCTGGAGGGGCCTGAAGCACGGCACGCCGTCACGGTCAAGAGACTGGCAGTGGGGGAGCCCGTTGACATTGCCGACGGTTCCGGCACACGGCTGACCGGCACGGTCGCCGACGCCGGGCCCGCCGGCCTGACCGTCACTGCTTCCGATGTTGTCTTCGAGGACCAGCCCGACGTCCGCTTGGTGCTCGTCCAAGCCTTGGCCAAGGGTGACCGCGATGAACTTGCCATCGAGACGGCCACCGAGCTGGGTATCGACGCAGTGATTCCGTGGCAGTCAGAGCGATCAATCGTGCGCTGGAAGGGCGACCGCGCCGCCAAAGCCCATGGGAAGTGGCAGTCTGTGGTAGCCGCCGCGGCCAAGCAAGCACGGCGGGCATGGATTCCGGACGTGCGGACAATCGTGGATACCGGAGCCTTGGCCAAAGCAGTCGCCGCCGCCGACCTGGCCATCATCCTGCACGAGGACGCCAAAAACCCGTTGAGGACTGTCCTCGAGGTGTTGCAGGGTGGACCGGACACCGGGACGTTCCGGGAAGTACTTCTGATCGTAGGACCGGAGGGTGGAATCTCGCCCCGCGAAGTAACGCGGCTCAGTGACGCCGGGGCCGTTACGGCGCTGTTGGGTCATCACGTTCTGCGATCGTCGACGGCGGGACCTGCCGCCGTCGTTCTTGCGAGCGACATTCTGGGTCGCTGGTAGCCGGCCGGGCTACCCTGAGGAGCTATCCGACCCTGAACAACCGGGTGTCAGTGCTTGTCGCGATCGTGTTTCCAGCATCGTCGACCTGCGAGACACGTACCTCGTACTGACCGGCCTTGAGTGTGGCGCCGAACGTGAAGAGGCCGTACTGTCCGGGTTCGCCCGTGGCTTTCGTTTGACCCGTCAGCAGACTTGTCTTCTCGCCCTTGCCGTTGTCCTGCAGGACCTGCCACGCGATGGGTTTGGAGCTGTCGGTGCTCCGCCCATTGAACTTGACCAAGCCTGTGGGCATCGAGGTGTCTTCCTGTGGATCGATGATCCACAGAGGCGCCACCAGGGAGGCATCGCGGGCCATGGGCTGACCCAACTGGATTTGCCCGAACGCCATGTAATCCTTGTGTCCGTCAACCAGGATGACCACCTGGATCTGCTGTCCGGAATTGATGAGGCCCGAGGACGAAGCCGCTGCTGTCGCCGTATACACCAGCTGCTGTATGGCCCGCTGCGCCATACCGGCGTCCAGGTTCGAATTGAATGCGTCGCGGGAAATGTCGACGGTAATCACGTTCTTGCCTGAAATGGACGTGGCCAGGCTGGCCGGTTCCTGCCATGGCGTGAAGAAGTCATGGTCCAGTGGCTTTTCCGCCATCATGATCCGCAGCGCCGTGGTCACGGGGTTTCCGTCGCCGGAGATATCCCTGAACTCGCGGTAGAGGTAGACCTCTTCCTTGCTGCGCCCAATCCAATAGACCGGGATCTTGGTTGAGGCCTGGGTAGTCTCCAACGGGGCGTTGCTGGCCGGGGCATCCTGCATGGTCAAAGGCGGCGGACTGGATGTGGCCTGGGTGCTCTCGCCGTTGGCAATGCACCCAGTCAGCAAGAGGGCAGCAAGCATCACAGGCACGGCGATAGCGGACTTGGTCCGCTTGTGCACGCCCGGAGCGTTGTTGGCTGACTTCTTGATGGGTTTCCTGTCCTGTCCCTGCATTTATTTGGGAGCCATGGAGCGGCTGGGGTGCGGGGTTGTGGTTCCACCCGCTATGCCAGCTTGGCACATTGCCGACGGCGGGCGGCCGGGATTCCGTGGACCTGCGCCAACTGAAACGTGATTGATACCGGCTTGATGCAGAGTTGAGACAAAAAGTCGGCAATCACGATGCGCGCCGGAACGTGGCCGCCTGCTGAGGTTCATCGCAGGCCGGGCTGGCGTAGGATTGGAGACATTCCGGCATCAATGCGGTCGCTGAAAGTCCACCGCTGATGTCGAATCGATGGCGTTATTACGACCAACCGGAGGAGAACAGGCCTGACGGCCAGCACTATGAGTGAATCTTTGAACGGGCGGCTCAGGACCGGAAACGGCAACCAGCCGCCCAACGAGTTCCCGCACACCTTACCGGGCACGCGCACGGAAGTTGTCACGTTCGATAACTCCGACCAGATGGTTCACTCGCTGGGCAGCCACGACGAAGCCCTGCGGTACATCGAGGAACAGTTCCAGGACGTCAATTTCCATGTCCGCGGCAACGAGCTCTCCATGACGGGACCTTCCACCGTCATCCCCCGGATCATGAGACTTCTCGAAGAAGTCCGTGGTCTCGTGGCAAAGGGAACCGTGGTCACCCCGGACGTCCTTCAGCAGCTCGTCTCCTTGTTGAGGACCCAGTCCGTGCAGAATCCTGCTGATGTCCTGACGCACAACATACTTTCCAGCAGGGGCAAGACCATCCGGCCCAAGACGCTGAACCAGAAGAACTACGTGGATGCCATCGACGCAAACACCGTGATTTTCGGTATCGGTCCAGCTGGTACGGGTAAGACGTACTTGGCCATGGCCAAGGCTGTCCAGGCGCTCCAGATGAAGGAGGTCAGCCGGATTATCCTGACGCGGCCTGCCGTGGAAGCGGGGGAGCGGCTGGGGTTCCTGCCCGGCACGTTGAGCGACAAGATCGATCCCTATCTTCGCCCGCTTTACGATGCCTTGCACGACATGATGGATCCGGAGTCCATTCCGCGGCTGATGGCTGCAGGGACCATCGAGGTGGCTCCTTTGGCCTACATGCGCGGACGAACTCTGAACGATGCCTTCATCATTCTCGATGAAGCCCAGAACACCACTCCGGAACAAATGAAGATGTTCCTGACGCGTCTTGGGTTCGGCTCCAAAATGGTGGTCACCGGGGACGTCACCCAGATCGACCTTCCGCTGGGTGCTACGTCGGGCCTGCGGATTGTCCGCGAAATCCTCAACGGTATCGATGACGTCAACTTTTCCATTCTTGAGGCGGCTGACGTGGTACGGCACCGCCTGGTCGCAGATATCGTCTCCGCTTACAGCACATGGGATGACGCGCACCGCACCGACGCCGCCGGCACACAGTACAAACGTGGAGAACGCAAATGAGCATTGAAGTCAACAACGAATCCGGCGTGGCGGTGGACGAGGCCCAGCTGGTGACGTTGTCCCGGTTCATCTTTGAGCGGCTGTACATCCATCCGCAGGCCGAGCTTTCAATTCTGCTGGTTGATGAACCCGCCATGGAGAAGCTGCATATCGAACTCATGGACGAGCCTGGGGCCACAGACGTTTTGTCGGTGCCCATGGACGAGCTGACGCCGGGCACCCCTGACAAACCCACGCCGCAAGGCATGTTGGGCGACATCGCCATCTGCCCCCAAGTGGCCGAGGTTCAGGCACGCAACGCCGGACATCCTACCCAGGACGAGATGCTGCTGCTGACCACCCATGGCATCCTTCACCTTCTCGGGTTCGACCATGCTGAGCCGGAAGAAAAAGAAGAGATGTTCGGTTTGCAGCGCGAACTGCTGTCTGAATTCCTGGGCAAGGATGCCCCCATGGAGACCATGCAGTGACCTGGATCATCCTGGTCGGCATGGCACTGGTATTCCTCAGTTTCGTCGCTTTGCTGACTGCTGCCGAGGCCGCCTTCAACTTCCTGCCCCGGCATGAGGCCGAACAATCCATCGTCCGCAGCAAGGGCAAAGCCCTAAGTGGCATCCTCAAAGCCCCCATCGCGCATATGCGCGCCTTGCGCTTCTGGCGTGTGTGGTTCGAAATGGCCGCTGCCGTGGCCGTTGCGGTGGTCCTGCACAGCTTGTTGGACAACGTGTGGCTCGCCGGCCTTGCGGCCACCGGAATCATGGCCGTGATCGGCTTTGTCCTGGTTGGTGTTTCGCCCAGGCAGTTGGGCCGTGCACATTCCGGACCCGTCGTACGTTTCACAGCTCCGTTGATCAGGTTCCTCTGCTGGATTCTTGGTCCCATCCCCGGCTGGCTCGTGGCGCTTGGCCAAGCTGTGGCTCCCGGTGCCCCGAGTGGCGACGACGCGTTTGTGAGCGAAGAAGAATTCCGGGAATTCGTGGATCGTGCCGCTGAGTCGGACATGATCGAGGACAACGAAGCAGAGCTCATCCATTCGGTCTTTGACTTCGGCGACACGTTGGTGCGTTCGGTCATGGTCCCTCGCACGGATATCGTCAGCATCGGTACCGGCTCGGACCTTGAGGCGGCCATGGGTCTTTTTCTACGTTCCGGATATTCGAGGATTCCGGTTATTGGCGAGAACACGGACCAAATCCGGGGAATTCTCTACCTGAAGGATGTAGCCGCGGCCATGCATCGCGGCGAACCCGGGCTGCAGGCGCATGACGTTGATTCCCTCGCCAGGGACGTCCGCTACGTCCCTGAATCCAAGCTCGTGAGCGACCTCCTCAGGGAACTGCAGCAGGAATCAACCCACGTGGCGATCGTCATTGACGAATACGGCGGAACCGCCGGGCTGGTCACCCTGGAAGACCTTATCGAGGAAATCGTGGGCGAAATCGTTGATGAATACGATGCCGCCGCGGAAGAAGCCCTGGACCTTGGCGACGGCACGTTCCGGGTCAGCGCCCGCATGAGCATTGATGACCTGGGTGAATTGTTCGACATCGACCTCGACGACGACGAGGTCGATACCGTGGGTGGCCTCCTGGCCAAGGCCCTCGGCCAGGTTCCGATTGTAGGAAGCTCCGTTGAGGTGAACGGAATATCACTCAGGGCGGATAGGCTTGAGGGTCGCCGAAACAGGGTCAGCCATATCATTGCGGCAGCCATGCCAAAGGAAGACACTGACTTTGAAGACCTACTCGAAGACGCCGACTCAACGCAACAGGGAGTTCCACGTGAGCAAGCAAAATAAGAAATTCGATGCCGATGATGATTTCGGCGGCTTCCACGCAGGCTTCTCGGTGTTGGTGGGCCGGCCGAACGCCGGTAAGTCGACGCTGACCAACGCCTTGGTCGGCCAGAAAGTGGCCATCACCTCAGCCAAGCCCCAGACCACTCGTCACACCATCCGAGGTATTGTCCATCGCGACGATGCGCAGTTGATTCTGGTAGACACCCCTGGCCTGCACAGGCCCCGTACGCTGTTGGGTAAGCGCCTCAACGAACTCGTGGCCGATACCTTGGCCGAAGTGGACGCCATTGGATTCTGCCTGCCGGCGAACGAAAAGATCGGCCCCGGCGACAAATACATTGCGGCGCAACTGGCCGCCGTGGGGCGTAAGCCGATCGTGGCCCTGGTGACCAAAACCGACCTCGTGGACCGTCAAGCGCTGACTGAGCAGTTGCTTGCCGTGGCAGCTTTGGGGCGGGAGGTCCTCGGCGAGCAGGGGTGGGCCGACATCGTTCCCGTTTCCGCGGCCGACGGCTTCCAGGTCTCCACGGTCGCTGACGTACTCATCAGCCATATGCCGTCGTCGCCGCCGCTTTATCCCGATGGGGAATTGACGGACGAGCCCGAGGCGGTCATGATTGCCGAACTCATCCGTGAGGCCGCCCTGGAGGGTGTCCGGGACGAACTTCCGCATTCCCTGGCCGTGGTGGTGGACGAGATCGTTCCCCGCGAAGGTCGAACCGAAGACAACCCGCTATTGGATGTGCGGGTAAATCTGTACGTTGAGCGTCCTTCCCAGAAAGCCATCATCATCGGCAAGGGCGGAAGCCGGCTGCGTGAAGTGGGGACCAACGCGCGCAAGGGAATCGAGACACTGCTGGGTACCAGGATCTATCTTGATTTGCACGTCAAGGTAGCCAAGGACTGGCAGCGCGATCCCAAGCAATTGGTCAAACTCGGATTCTAAACGGCGTCACACGTCCCGGCGTGGCTTCGGCCCGATAAGGAACTTCCCAGAATCGGCAACTATGATGGCGGGAATCCACGTGTTTGAGGAAAGGTAAACCGAATAGTGCGACGTCGTGACGCCCGCCCGCAGGGCACCGGCACCGCTGGCTCCGTTGCGGCCCGCCATGGCGAGGATGCCGAGGGCACTCCCCGCCATATGAAGGTCCGCAAAGGACTTCCGCTCTGGCTGAAGATTGTTACCGGCGTGGTTTCCGTGGCCCTGGTTGCCGGTGTTGCCTTTGCGGCTTTTTGGTTCATCCGGCTGCAGAGCAACATTACCAAGGCACCCTTGAGCGCCGGGGAGTCCCGGGATTCCGGGGAGGCCCTGGCCAATGACAAATCCGACCGCCTGCAAATCCTTATCCTTGGTTCTGACACCCGTGACGGAAAGAACTCGGAGTACGGAACCTCCGAGGATTCCACGGGCTACGGTCACTCCGATGTGATGATGCTCCTGGACATCTCAGCCGACAACAAGCGCGTCAGCGTCATGAGTTTCCCGCGTGACCTCTTGGTGAACGTGCCCCAATGTACGGACCACACCAACAACCAGACGTTCCCCGCCCGCAGCGGCGTTATGATCAACGAGGCCATGGCAGAAGCCGGCATCGGTTGTGCGGTGGATACCATCAACAAGCTGACTGGCCTTGAAATCGACCACTTCATGATGGCGGACTTCAACGCCGTCAAGGAGTTGTCCCACGCTATCGGCGGCGTCAATGTGTGTGTCAGCGACCCCGTCTTTGACCCGGACTCCCGGCTTCGCCTGCCCAAAGGTGACTCGCTGGTGGAGGGAGAACAAGCCCTCGCCTTCCTGCGGACCCGACACGCATTTGGTGACGGAGGCGACCTTGGACGCATCAAGGGACAGCAGGCGTTCCTTTCGTCCCTGACAAGGAAGCTCAAGGATGAAGGAACCCTGGGCAACCCCCAGAGACTCCTGCAGATAGCAGACGTGGTAACGCAGAACCTCACCGTGGATGAGGGGCTGGCGTCCGTGCCGTCGTTGTTGACCATCGGTGGGCGGTTGAAGGACATTGATGTGTCCAAGGTCGCGTTCGTCGCCGTGCCGACTCAAGCAGCAGCAGTTGATCCGAACAGGCTCGAGCTCATTGAGCCCCAGGCTTCCCAACTCTTCGCCGCTTTGCGCGCTGACCTTGACCTGACGACACCCGGTGCTACCTCTTCACCGGCCGCGACGGAAACCCCTGCGGCCCAGCCCACAGCCACCACGCCCGCGGCCCCCGCCTACGATAAGGCGATCCAGCCTGTCGCAGTTGCCAACGGCAGTGGCATTGCCGCGAGGGCCCAGGAACTGATGGCTGTGCTGACGGGCAATGGATTTACCCAGGCGGTGTCATATCTGGCGAACCCCGTGGACCAGACAGTGCTCTACTACGGGGCTGGCTTTGCCGACGTGGCAGCTGACGTCGCCACTCTGTACGGTATCCCGGCGGCCCAGGTGCAAGAAGCGCCGGGAGTAGCGGGAGTCCAGCTTTACGTTGGTACGGACTTCGGGACGGGTACTGCCTACGGCGCAGCGTCGGTTCCGTCGGACGTGGTGAATCAGACAGCCAGTGAGGCCGTTTGCCAGCAGGTAAATCCGCTGTACATCGATCAATAGCTGATCGTGGAAAACATTGGAGCATGAGAGAGGCCGGGCCACATGGCCCGGCCTCTCTCATCCCTGTCCTACCAGATGCTCACGCGGTCTTCCGATTCCATCCACATACCATCCGTCGCACTGACACCGAATGCTGCATGGAAAGCGTCGAGGTTGCGGGCGATGGCATTGGTGCGGAACTCGTTCGGGGAGTGCGGATCCGTGGCCAACCGTCGGATTGCTTCCTCTGTGCGGATCACTTGGCGCCAGCCGGCTGCCCACGACATGAAGAAGCGCTGCTGGCCTGTGAAGCCGTCGATGACCTCGGGCTCGGCGTCGCCCAAGCTAAGGAGGTAGGCCTTATACGCAATCGTCAGGCCGCCCAGGTCGCCGATGTTTTCGCCCAGGGTCAGTTTGCCGTTGACCTTATGGTCGGGTGCAGCGTAGGGGGAGAGGGCGTCGTACTGGGCCACCAACTTGGCCGTGAGAGCTTCGAATGCGGACCGGTCCTCCTCAGTCCACCAGTTGCGCAGTGCCCCGCTTCCATCGAACTGGGAACCCTGGTCGTCGAACCCGTGTCCGATTTCGTGTCCGATCACAGCCCCGATGCCGCCGTAGTTCACAGCATCGTCAGCGTCTGCGTTGAAGAAGGGCGGCTGGAGGATCGCGGCCGGAAAAACGATCTCGTTCAGCATGGGGTGGTAGTAGGCGTTGACTGTTTGAGGTGTCATGAGCCATTTGGTCAGGTCAACGGGCTTGCCGATCTCGTCCAGATGCCGGTCGACGTCAGCATCATGGGCGCGTTCCACGTTGCCCAGCAGGTCTTTGGGATCGATTTCCACGGCGGAATAGTCGATCCATTTTTCCGGGAAACCGATCTTTGGCCGGAAGGCTTCCAGCTTCCTGAGGGCTTCCTTCTTGGTTTCTTCGCCCATCCAGTCCAGGGAGGAGATGCTCTCGCGGTAAGCCTCGATCAGGTTGGCGACGAGGGTCTCCATCCTTGCTTTGTGGCCGGCGGGGAAGTGCCGCTCCACGTAGATTTGTCCGACGGCTTCGCCAAGCGCAGCCTCGACAACGGCAACTCCTCGCTTCCAACGCTCCTTGTTTTGGGGCGTGCCGCTGAGTTTGGTGCCGTAGAAGTCGAAGTTGGTGTCGACGAACTCTGAGGAAAGGTAGGGGGCAGCCGAGCTAAGAACCCTGAGCGTCAGCCATTCCTTCCACGTTTCCAGCGGCTCGGACTCCAACAATCCCGCGGCGCCGGCGAAGAAGTCCGGGGTGCTGACAACTATCTCATGACGCTTATCCCGCTCAACCCGCGCGGCTTCGAACCAGGTGTCCAGCAACGGGAAGATATTCGCGGCTTCATCGGCCGACTTGAGGTTGTAGGTTTTCTGGGGATCCCTCAGCGTCACATTGTCCCAGTGATGCGACGCCAGGGCAGTTTCGAGGCCGAGAATGCGCGTGGAGGCCGCCTGTGCGTCGGGGATGCCTGCGAGGGTGAACAACCTGGCAATGTACTCGCCGTAGGCGGCCACAATGCCCGTAAACTTTTCCTCCCGATAATAGGACTCGTCCGGCAGTCCCAGGCCACCTTGCCCGATGTACAGAAGGATGCGCTCCGGGTTCCCGGCATCCGGCGCCGGGTAGATGGAGAACAAGCCCGTGACGTCCGACCGGAACAAACGGCCGATCAGGGCAGCCAGTTCATCTGCGGACCCTACGGAACGAACTGCTTCGAGACGACCCCGGACTGGGTCGAGCCCCTTTTCCTCGGCCGCGGCCTGGTCCATGAAGCTGGCGTACAGGCCGCCTACTTGCTGCTCGACGCCGGTTGCGGACTCGCCCTTGCCGGCAGCTTCTTCGATAATCGCCTGAACGGCCAGCTCGGCGCCATCCCGCAGTGCCGTAAAGGTACCTTCCAACGGCCTGTCATCCGGGATCGTCGTGCTGTTGAGCCACGCGCCATTGACGTGCTGGTAGAGGTCGTCCTGGGGCCGGACGCTGTGATCGATGTTCGAAAGAGTGATCCCCGACTGTGGCACTGTGGCTCCTTGTGTGGACACTGCGCCGGCGTTTCCACCGTGGCGGCGTCTGCATAGTGGACGTTGCATGAGGTGTTGCACTGTCATCATACGCATCGTGTTACTGTGAAATTGTGCGTACGGCGATGCTTCTTCTTAGCTGCCGCGGCGAGGCCTGAAAGCTATCTGAAGCTGGGCCATCCTCGCCGCGGAGTTCCGTTGTGTCCGGCTAAGCTTTCAGTTAGTTCTTAGAGAAAAGGCCACACGTCATGCGTAATGCACAAAAGCCCTCCGGTATGCCTATTCACCGCTACCTGCCGTTCCAGGACCAGATCACCGTCGACGTTCCTGACCGCACTTGGCCGGATAAAGTCATCACCAAAGCCCCGCGTTGGTGCGCAGTGGACCTGCGCGACGGCAACCAAGCACTGATCGACCCCATGAGCCCGGCCCGCAAGCTGAAGATGTTCCAGCTGCTGGTCAAGATGGGGTACAAGGAGATTGAAGTCGGTTTTCCTTCGGCCTCGCAGACCGATTTCGACTTCGTACGCCAGCTCATCGAGGGCGGCCATATTCCCGATGACGTCAGCATCCAGGTGCTGACCCAGGCACGTGAACACCTCATTGAGAGGACTTACGAGTCCTTGGTGGGTGCGAAGCAGGCAATCGTCCACTTGTACAACTCGACGTCCGTCCTGCAAAGGCGCGTGGTCTTCAACCAGGATGAAGACGGTATCCTCGACATCGCCCTGCAGGGTGCCCGCCTGTGCAAGAAGTACGAAGAGACGCTGGAAGATACGCACATCACGTACGAGTACTCGCCGGAGTCCTTCACGGGAACCGAACTTGAGTATGCCGCCCGTGTTTGCAACGCCATTGCCGACGTCTTTGAAGCCTCCGCCGACAAGCAGGTCATTATCAACCTGCCGGCAACCGTAGAGATGGCAACCCCGAACGTCTACGCCGACTCGATTGAATGGATGCACCGTAATCTGCACCCCCGGGAGGGCATCATCATCTCCCTGCACCCGCACAACGACCGCGGCACGGGCGTCGCTGCCGCCGAGCTGGGATACCTGGCGGGCGCCGATCGGATCGAAGGCTGCTTGTTCGGCAACGGTGAGCGTACGGGCAACGTGGATCTCGTGACTCTGGGATTGAACATGTTCGTGCAGGGTGTTGACCCCATGATCGATTTTTCGGACATCGATGAAGTCCGCCGCACTGTGGAGTACTGCAACCAGCTGCCGGTCCCCGAGCGTTCCCCGTACGGCGGCGACCTCGTCTTCACGGCTTTTTCCGGTTCCCACCAGGACGCCATCAAGAAGGGCTTCGAAGCGCTGGAGAAGGACGCCGCAGCAGCCGGCAGGTCTGTGGACGACTTCACCTGGCAGGTTCCTTACCTGCCTGTCGATCCCAAGGACCTCGGCCGCAGCTACGAAGCCGTCATCCGCGTCAACTCGCAATCGGGCAAGGGTGGGGTTGCCTACCTGCTGAAGAACGAGCACAACCTGGACCTGCCCCGTCGCGCCCAGATCGAATTCTCCGGCGTCATCCAGCGCCGGACCGATGCCGTGGGTGGCGAGGTCAGCGGCGCGCAACTGTGGCAGGTCTTCCAGGACGAGTACCTGCCGTCCGACGAAGAGCAGGCACAGTGGGGGCGTTACGCGCTGGGCAGCGTAAGCACAGAGACCGATGAAGCCGGTGCCATGACTATGAACGCGAACCTGCGGATCGATGGCGTGGAAGTTCGGCGGACGGGCCATGGCAATGGTCCCATCGCTGCACTGTTGGATATCCTGCACCACGACGGCGTTGATGTCCGTGTGCTGGACTACAGTGAGCATGCCCTGTCTGAAGGCGGCAGCGCCAGCGCGGCGGCTTACGTTGAGTGCGCCGTAGGTGAGCGGGTCCTGTGGGGCGTGGGCATTGATCCCAGCACCACGACGTCGTCCCTCAAGGCACTGATTTCCGCAGTCAACCGGGCCGTTCGGGACGCCCGAGCCTAGGCGCCTACCGTTTGGTGACGGGAAATACCGTCACCAAACGGTCCGGCGGTCACCGCTGGATCCAGGCATAGTGCGAAGATTAGTTGTGGCCAATCCGTCGTTTGCAGCACGGTCCTACAGGGACGATGCCGTGGTGCTCCGTACCCACAAGTTGGGCGAGGCGGATCGCATCATCACTTTATTGACCAAACACCATGGGCAAGTCCGTGCCGTGGCAAAGGGCGTACGGAGGACCACCAGCCGGTTTGGGGCACGCCTGGAGCCATTCATGGTTGCGGACTTGCAGTTGGTTTCCGGGCGGACGCTCGACATCGTGACGCAGGCCGTAGCCAAGGGTGCTTACGGGAGCAGTATCGCTGCCGACTATGGGCGGTTTACCGTGGCTGCGGCCATGACCGAGACCGCCGAGAAACTGACGGATGCTGATACCGAATCCGGGACGGCCCAATATAATCTGTTGGTTGGTGCGCTGGCCGCCCTCAGCCGCTCCGACCATCCACCAGAACTCATCCTGGACTCCTACCTGCTGCGCGCTTTGGCTACAGGCGGGTGGGCGCCGAGTTTCACAGCTTGTGCCCGCTGTGGTCGCCCGGGACCACATACAGCCTTTGCCGCTCCGATTGGCGGAATGGTTTGCAGTGATTGCCGACCGCCCGGTTCGCCTGCGCCGGCACCGGAGACGGTAGTGCTGCTCGGTGCGTTGCTGACCGGCGATTGGGTCGTAGCCGATTCATCCGACCCGAGGCATCGGCGCGAAGCGGCGGGGCTGGTGGCCAGCTACCTGCAATGGCATCTGGAGCGGGCCTTGAAATCACTCAAACACGTGGAGCGAAGCTGACAGTGGCACTTGGTAAGAAGAGCAAGGCGATAACGGCCAGGACGGCACCAGTAGTTGCCCCTTACGGACACCCCTCCGGGGCATTGCCGCCGAATATCCCAAGTGAGCTCATTCCGCAGCACGTTGCCATCGTCATGGATGGCAACGGGCGTTGGGCCAATCAGCGTGGCCTCCCTCGCGTTGAAGGTCACAAAGCCGGCGAGCCTGCCCTGCTGGACGTGATGGCAGGAGCTATCGAGCTCGGCATCAAATACGTCAGTGTCTACGCGTTTTCAACGGAGAACTGGCGACGTTCGCCTGAGGAAGTCCGATTCCTCATGGGTTTTAACAAGGATGTGCTACGCCGTCAACGCAACCAGTTGGATGAGTGGGGCGTCCGTATCAGGTGGGCTGGTCGTCGGCCCCGCTTGTGGGGTTCGGTCATCAAGGAATTAGAGGAGGCCGAGGACTACACGCGGGCCAACGACACATGCACGTTGACCATGTGTGTTAATTACGGTGGCCGGGCTGAGATCGCCGACGCTGTTTCGGCTATTGCCCACGACGTCGCCGCAGGAAGATTAAAGCCCGGGGCGGTGTCCGAGAAGACCATCCAGAAGTACCTCGACGAGCCCGACCTCCCGGACGTGGACCTATTCCTGCGTAGTTCGGGGGAGCAGCGGCTCTCAAACTTCCTGCTGTGGCAATCGGCCTATGCGGAATTCGTTTTCATGGACACTCTGTGGCCGGATGTCGACAGAAGGACACTATGGGACGCCGTCGAGATCTATGCCAAGCGTGATAGGCGCTACGGGGGAGCAGTGGACGCTGCGCCCGCCAAGAACTAGCACACGCTTGCTGAATCAGTACGGGTATGCGGCCAGCCAGACGGCGACGTCGCGGTAGGCCTGTTGCCGGACGGTGCGTCTCGACAGAAAGATGTCATGAAGGGCGCCCGGGTAGCGGAACACAGCCGTCCGGCGGGCAAGGCCAAGCGCCCGTCGCGAGGTTTCCTCAACGTCAATGACCGCGTCCGCCCGCATCAGGTCAGCCGTCCACTCTGCTTGGATCCTGGTCCGCCCGGAGAGGAGCACCAGTACGGGGGCGTCAATGTTGAGCTTGCGCTCTACCGCCGCATGGCCAGCCAGTACGGCCTTCGTCCAACCAGCCCGGATGGGGAAGGAAACCCTCGGACGCCAGATTGGGTCGAGGATCCACTCGCCATGGGCTTCATTGCTGACACTCTCCCAATAGGCAGGCATCTCCGGAAAACGGAAGGGGCGTTTGGGGTCCGTGCGGGCAAAAGGCTCCACCAGGTGCATGGCGATACTGCGGACGAGGCTGCTGCCTTGAAGCTCAAGCCAGGGGGAATTCAGGACCAGGGTTCCCAACCTGCCCGGATTTCGGTCGGCCCAAAGCGCAGCGATCAAGCCCCCAAGGGAATGGCCAAGCATATGGATAGTGGGGGACGCACCGTTGCTGGTCCGTGCCGCCACGTCGCGTTCGATCTCCACTAAGGCAGCTGCAAGATCCTCGTCGTAGACGCTCAGGTCCGAGGTGTAGCCGGGCGTCTGGCCCGGCAACAAGCTACGGCCGAACTTGCGGAGGTCCAACGCATAGAAATGAAAGCCCGACGCCGTGAGGTACTCGGCAAGCTCGGTTTGCAGGAAGTAGTCTGCCCATCCATGCAAGTAGAGAACCACCCGCGGCGCTCCGCCAGGATCGGCCGGGGATGCGCGGCGCTTGCGTTTCGTGAACGACGTCAGGAAGTCGAGGATGCCTTGAGGCGAGGCCTGCTCAACCGGTGGGGCGTGCCTGACGAGCGTCGCTTTGACGGGCCCTTCATCATCGGCCTTGAGCGGCAGCTCGAGGCATTCGTAGCCGTGGCCAAGAATGTCGCGCTCCCACACTGATACCGACCCCTCCGTTGTGGTCATGTTTCCCCTTCCTGCTGGCCCTCCGGCACGGCGTCGTGCATGAACCCGTTGATCCACCTGGCCAGCCGCGCATATGCATCCTTTCGCACCGCAGGCGCCGACAGGAAGACGTCGTGCAGACCGCCGTCGATGCGTTCCAAGGTGACGCTGCGGCCCAATGCCATGGCCCTGAGCGCGATCACACCTACATCCAGGACCGCATCGGAACGGCGCATGGATTCGTGCCAAACCATTCCATTGGCGCTGGCGGTGGAGGTCAACACAAGGACAGGGATGTCCAGTTTCAGGCCCCGCGCAACCTGCGAATGTCCGGCAAATACGGCGCGAAGCCAACCGGCACGCACAGGGAACGCCAAAGGGGGCCTGTAATTCTCGTCCAAGGCCCATTCCCCTTCTGCGGTACTACTGATGCTGCGGAAGTAGAATCCTCGCTCAGGCAACTTCAAGATGGTCTCGGGTCGCAGCTTTGCAAGCGGTGCCACCATGGCCTGTGCAGCCCGGCGAACCAGTGAGCTGCCGTGCATTTCGAGCCAAGGACTGTCCAGGACGAGGAAATGGATCTCTCCTGGATGGCGGCTGGCCCACAAAGCGGCCACCAAACCCCCTGTTGAGTGCCCCATAAGTGTCAGCGTGCCGCGCGGTGATGCTGAGCGATCGGCCTGAATCACGCTGACGGCCCGATTGATCTCGGCATCGTAGTCCGTCAGGTTTGCAACGTAGCCGCCCGGTTTATCGGCCTGGAGGCTCCGTCCATGGTTGTGCATGTCCAGGGCGTAGAAGTCATATCCTTGCCCCGCCCAGAATCTGGCAAGCTCGGTATTGAAGAAGTAGTCGCTCCATCCGTGCAGGAACAAAACGGCACCAAACCGCTTCGGAGCGCCCTCACTGCGACCGGTATCCCCGTTCTTCGGCTCCACGCGGTGGCGGATCAGCGTGGCGTGGCGGACCACGCCATCGGTTCCCGTGGCATCAAGGCCACAGGATTGGAAGTCCGCTCCCAGGAAGTCTTCCGTCCACTCCATGGCCTTAGCTTAGACACTGGCGGTGGCTTCCCTGCCAGCCGCCCTCCCGGAGAAGAGGCAACCGCCCAGGAATGTTCCTTCCAATGCCCGGTATCCATGGATGCCGCCACCGCCGAATCCCGCTGCTTCGCCGGCTGCGTAGAGACCCGGGATGGCTTGCCCGTCACGGTCCAGGACCCTTGAACGAAGGTCCGTTGCGAGGCCGCCCAGGCTTTTCCTTGTCAATACGGAGAGCCGGATGGCAATCAGCGGGCCATGCGCCGGGTCAGTCAGCCGATGCGGTGGTGCCACCCGCATCAGTTTGTCCGTGGCAAATCGACGTGCTGCCCTGATGGCGGCGAGCTGTGGGTCCTTCCCAAGGCCGCTTGCCACTTGACGGTCCCGGGCGCTGATCAGTTCTTCAAGCGCGCGGGTTCCGATGAGGGAGTTGCCTGCGAGCTGGTTCATTCTTGAGGCCAGTTCCCCGGGTGATGACGCCTGCAGAAAGTCCACGCCCCGGTCCAGGAAACGCTGGATAGGTGTGTCGCCGGTTGGGCGCAGGCGTGATGCAAGCAGTCGGACGTCCTTGCCGGTGAGGTCGGGGTTCTGCTCGGAACCGGACAGGGCAAGTTCCTTGAGGGCAATGGTGCGGTTGAGGACAAACCATGAGTAGTCGTGTCCCGTTCCGACGATGTGGCGCAATGCCCCCAAGGAATCAAAACCGGGGAACAGCGGCGGGGGCAACTGGCGGCCCTTGGCATCGAGCCACAACGAGGAGGGCCCGGGCAGGATCCTTATTCCATGATTGGGCCATACAGGATCGTAATTGCGGATTCCTTCCGGGTAGTGCCACATGCGGTCGCCGTTGACCAAAGCAGCACCAGCGCTTGCCACGACGGGAAGGAAACTGCCGTCCACGGAAGCCGGCACGCCACTCAGCATGTGCTCGGGCGCCTTTCCCCCGGGCCACTGGCTGCGGACGGCGGCGTGATCGCCGCCGATGCCACCCGTGGTCACCACAACAGCGCCTGCCGTGGCCTCGAAACCACTGACGGCGACCCGCGCGGACGCTTGGCCCCGCATCGCCGTCGACGGTTCAAGAACCTCGCCCGAAACGCCCGTGATCCTGCCCGTCGTCGTTGTCAGCAACAGGGCGCGGTGCCTGAAGTGCAAACTGACCCGGCCGCTCCTTACGCCTTCCAGGACCTTGGCGAGAAACGGCTCCACCAAGGCAGGCCCCGTACCCCATGTGACGTGGAAGCGGGGGACGGTGTTGCCATGGCCTTCCGGCCCATAGCCGCCGCGTTCCGCCCATTGCACCAACGGGAAGATGCCAACGCCAAGGCTCCTAAGCCACGCCCGCTTCTCTCCGGCGGCGAAGTCGACGTACGCCTCGGCCCACTGACGGGCCGTCCCGTCTTCGGACCGGTCGAAAGCTGCGGAGGCGAGCCAGTCATGCAGGGCGAGATCAGCGCTGTCCCTGACGCCCAGACGCCGCTGCTCAGGGGTATTCACCATGAAAAGCCCGCCAAAAGACCAATGGGCTTGTCCACCCACGGAAGCTTCCGGCTCCTGATCCAGCACAGCCACCGTCTTGCCCGCGGCATAGGCTGTGGCGGCCGCAACCAGTCCGGACAGGCCTGCGCCGACCACTACGACGTCGGCATCGATCCTGCAGCGTCCATGATTTGCGTCACCATAATCCCCAGGCATGCGTACATGCTAGCGGGATTGGTGGTCATGGGTTTGGTGAGTTGTCCATGAGGCGGAAAACTAGGACCATGCGTGTTTACCCCACATTTTTCAAGCTGGCCTTTTCCTGGATGGATGCCGAGAAGGCACACAAGATCGGCTTCCAGGGAATCCGGGCAGCCCATCGCTCCGGTGCCGGCCGGATCCTTGCCCGGCTGACAGCTCCCGACGCTTCACTTCGCACGGAGGCGCTGGGACTGACGTTCCCGTCACCTTTCGGCCTGGCGGCAGGTTTCGACAAAGAAGGTCACGGCATCGAAGCGTTGGCTGAGCTTGGATTCGGGCATGTGGAGGTGGGAACCATCACGGGCCAGGCGCAGCCAGGCAATGAGAAGCCCAGGCTGTTCCGCTTGGTTGAGGACCGCGCGGTGATTAACCGGATGGGGTTCAATAACGACGGCGCCGCTTCAGTCGCGCCAAGGCTCAAGTCTGCGCGGGCTGCTTTGCAAAGGCAGCACCCGGACGTCCGCCCGGTTATCGGGGTTAACATCGGCAAGACCAAGGTGGTGGAACTCGACGATGCCACCGAGGATTACCTGGTGAGTGCACGCAGCCTGGCTCCCGCGGCTGACTACCTCGTAGTCAACGTCAGCTCTCCCAACACACCAGGTCTTCGCCTGCTCCAGAATGTGGAAACGCTGCGCCCGCTGTTGCGGGCAGTTGGGGACGCTGCTGATGAAGCTGCCGGACGCCACGTGCCCCTGCTGGTCAAGATTGCGCCGGATTTGTCCAATGACGACATCGACGACGTCGCTCGACTGGCCTTGGACCTGAAACTTGATGGAATCATCGCCACCAACACCACGATCTCCCGTGACGGACTGCTGTCCGATGCTGCGAAGGTTGAGTCACTGGGAGCAGGCGGATTGTCGGGGGCGCCCCTCAAGCATCGGTCTTTGGAGGTTCTACGGAGGCTCAAGGACGCTGTAGGGGACGAGTTGGTACTCATCGCCGTCGGTGGTGTGGAAACCGCAACGGATGTGCAGGAGCGAATGGATGCCGGCGCAACTTTGGTCCAGGGCTACACAGCATTCCTTTATGAAGGTCCATTCTGGGCCTCACGTATTAACAAGGGACTGGTAAAGATCCGCAAGAGGACGGCGCGTTAATCAGGCCACGAAAAGGAAGACCCCGGACCGTTGGTCCGGGGTCTTCCTTTGTCAGATGTCTGAGGCTTGGGCGCTTAGGCCGGGTACTGCCCACGCTTGACCTGCGGCTTGGGGAGGCGGAGCTTGCGGAACTGAAGGGCCCGCATGCAGCCGTACCAAACAGAGCCGCGTTCCACCTCGCCGAACTTCTCGGTAAGGCGCTTCCGAAGCTTGCGGGACAGGATGAAGACGTCAACGAAGACGGCCAGGAACATGATCCAGAACCCAATCAACACATAGCTGATGCCGGCGCTTGTGGGCGGAATGATCAGGGAGATCACCACGAACAGCAAAGCACCGAACATGAGGTACTCACCGAGGCTGAAGCGAGCGTCCACATAGTCCCGTGTGTAGCGCTTTTGGGGACCCTTGTCGCGGAGGGGAAGGAACTTCTCGTCGCCCGTATCGAGCGCCTGCCGCATCTTCTGCCGCTGGTCCTGGATGGCTACCCGTTCCGCTGCCTTGGAAGCCTTGCGGTCGTTGGGCACCAGGGGGCGCTTGCGGGCAGCTTCCTGGTCCTTCCGCTTGGGCGTGGGGGCGCCCTTCGCGCCGCCGGGCTCCGGGGCGGTGGCGTAGGCCTGGTCTACTACTGATTGAGCGCTGGGCTCTTCCTTTTTGCGTCCGAACACCCATACAGAATACCCCTCACGGAGGTGGCGTAGGTTACGCCTCCGTATGCCCGGCCTTGATCGCGCCGGGCCGCGCCTGCCCTGGCGGACGAATCCCCGGCGGTAAAGTGTGGCCATGACTTCAGCACATGCGGAGATCCCGCAGAACAAGCAAGGGCACTCCGGCGAAACTCCGGTCGAAGCACTCACAGCAGCGGTTAACGATTCCTTCGAAAGCACGATGGAATCCCTTAAGGAACTCGTCGGCATTCCGGGCATTGCATGGGCCAGTTTTGACCCGATCGAACTCGATCGAAGCGCCGAAGCAGTGGCTGCCATGGTCGAGGCCTCGGGGATGGAAGAAGTGCACATTCTGCGCAGCAGCAAAGCCGACGGAACCCCCGGTGGCCCTGCCGTCGTCGCGCGTCGTCCAGCCGCCGACGGCAAGCCAACAATCCTGCTGTACGCCCACCACGATGTCCAACCCCCGGGGGACAGGAGCCTGTGGAACTCGGAGCCCTTCGTCGCCGAAGAACGCGACGGCCGGCTCTATGGCCGTGGTGCTGCCGACGACAAAGCCGGAATCATGGCCCACTTGGCCGCCTACAGTGCCGTGACCAAGGTTCTGGGTGAAGAGTTTGGACTTGGCGTGACGTTCTTCTTCGAAGGTGAGGAAGAGGCAGGGTCGCCTACCTTCCGTACGTTCCTCGAGGAACACCAGGAGCTCCTGCGGGCCGACGTCATTGTGGTCGCCGACTCCAGTAACTGGAAGGTGGGTGTTCCCGCCCTGACCACCAGCCTCCGGGGTCTGGTGGACGGAACGTTCGAGGTGCGCGTCCTGGACCATGCGGTCCATTCCGGCATGTTTGGTGGTCCGGTACTCGATGCCCCCACGCTTTTGTCGCGCCTCATTGCGACCCTTCACGACGACGACGGCAACGTTGCTGTCGAAGGCCTGGTGGCACGCGATGACGTGGCGGTCGATCTTGCCGAGGCGGACTACCGTGCTGATGCATCAGTGCTCGACGGCGTGAAGCTCGCCGGCAGCGGGACAATCGCCTCACGTCTGTGGACCAAACCGGCACTGTCCATCATTGGCATGGACGTCCCCTCAGTTGACGTTGCCTCCAACACCCTTATTCCCGCTGCCCGTGCGAAGTTCAGCATGAGGCTGGCCCCTGGGCAGGACCCGGAAGCCGCGATGGATGCTTTGAAGCGGCATGTGGAAGCGCATGCGCCCTTTGGGGCCAAGGTGACTTTCAGCCCGGGGGAGCGGGGCAACGCTTTCTCCACAGACACTTCCTCGGCTGCCGCGCGCGTGGCGCTCTGGGCGCTGGGTGAGTCGTGGGGAGTACAGCCCGTGGAAACGGGAATCGGCGGTTCCATACCGTTCATTGCCGATCTCCTGGACTTGTATCCGGAAGCCCAGATCCTGGTGACCGGAGTGGAAGACCCCGATTCCCGGGCGCACAGTGCTAACGAATCGCTGCACATCGGCGATTTCCGCCATGCAGTGTTGGCTGAGGCACTGATGCTCGCCCGGCTTAATGCCGACGGGCTCGGGGACTAGCCTAGGAAGGCTGCGCGGCGCGCCGGGAACAACGAAATGCTGTCTGTGGTTACGTCAGGAGTTATAGCTAAGCGTCTGTGCGACGTAGCATTAGCTATAACCCGTACGTAATTGGGTAAGGGCAGGCAGCGTCCCGGCGCGGCCTCCAAGAGCTTCATAAGAAGGTAGGCCAATGAGCACTGCAACCAACGAAAACAGCACCGGAGCGCAGGTCGTCTCCAACGACGAACTGCCCACGCACGAGGTCAATCTGACCGACGTCGCCGCAGGCAAGGTCCGCAGCCTCCTCGAGCAGGAAGGGCGCACCGACCTTCGGCTGCGCGTTGCAGTCCAGCCTGGAGGATGCTCCGGCCTGATCTACCAGCTTTACTTCGATGAGCGCATGCTCGACGGAGACGCTGTGCGCGACTACGACGGCGTTGAGGTCGTAGTAGACAAGATGAGCGTTCCCTACCTCAGCGGCGCCAGCATCGACTTCGAGGACACCATTTCGAAGCAGGGTTTCACCATCGATAACCCGAATGCCGGCGGGTCATGCGCCTGCGGCGATTCGTTCCACTGATGTGAGCCATCGCCGCATGTCGGCGCCCCTTCGGACTGGTTTGAAACCGTTCGGAGCCACGGCGCTGACATGTGCGCGAAATCCGCTTGATAGCGGTAAGCTCTACATCGGGTAGTAAAACTTTTTAGTGTGCCCGGTGAGCCTTCGGCCTGCCGGGAGACAGCAACAAGAGGAAGGGCCGTCTGTGAGTTCGCAGAACCGAACCGGCAGCCGACGCATAAAGATCACATCGATCACTGGCTTGGCACTCGCCGGCGCGTTGGTTTTGACCGGATGTTCACCAGAGGTAGAGAAGGGTTGGCTGCCTACAGAGCGCGGCACGACCAACCACACTGACCGGATCATGGACCTCTGGGTCAACTCATGGATCGCCGCCTTGGCAGTCGGTATCATCACGTGGGGCCTTCTGGTCTGGTGCATCATCGCTTACCGCCGCCGCAAGGGCACCACGGGTTTCCCGAAGCAGCTCAGCTACAACCTGCCGCTCGAGGTCTTCTACTTGACCATCCCGCTGTTCATGGTGCTGGTGTTCTTCTACTTCACCGACCAGGACCAGCGCGCGATCGATGACCGCTCGCAGCCTGCCGACGTCGTTGTCGACGTCCGCGGCAAGCAGTGGGCCTGGGACTTCAACTACAAAAAGGGCGAGGTCATCAATGAAGACCTCCACGAGGCCGGCGTCCAGGCGCACCTGACCGGAAACGATGTCAACAAGGAACTTCTCCCCACTCTCTACTTGCCCGTTGGCAAGTCCGTGGACCTGGAGCTGAACTCCCGCGACGTCATCCACTCATTCTGGGTCCCCGCGTTCCTCCAGAAGCGCGACATGATCCCTGGCAAGACGAACTACATCAGGTTCACGCCCACCAAGGAAGGCACCTTCGACGGTAAGTGTGCCGAACTCTGCGGTGAATACCACTCCGAAATGCTTTTCCGCGTCAAGGTTGTCTCCGAGTCTGAGTTCCAGGCACACATGGACAAGCTTCGCCAGGAAGGCAACACGGGCCTCCTCGGTGCGGAATACGACCGCAACCCGAACCTGAACGAAACCAAGTAAGGGGAGCGACGTGGCTACGTACACTCAATCCGCCGCGGGGGTCCTAGACGCTCCCGTAGTTCCTAAATCCAAGGGGCGCATCGTCGTCAACTGGATCACCTCCACCGACCACAAAACCATCGGGTACATGTACCTGATAGCGTCCTTCGTGTTCTTCTGCCTCGGTGGCGTCATGGCGCTGTTGATCCGCGCTGAACTGTTCGAACCCGGAATGCAGATCCTGCAGACCAAAGAGCAGTACAACCAGATGTTCACGATGCACGGCACTGTGATGCTCCTGATGTTCGCAACGCCGCTCTTTGCCGGCTTCGCGAACGTCATTATGCCGTTGCAGATTGGCGCCCCCGACGTCGCCTTCCCGCGCTTGAACGCCTTGGCTTTCTGGTTCTTCCTGTTCGGCTCCACCATCGCGGTCTCCGGCTTCATCACCCCGCAGGGTGCTGCGTCCTTTGGCTGGTTCGCCTATGCTCCGTTGTCCAACACGACATTCAGTCCGGGCGTCGGTGGTGACTTGTGGGTCTTTGGACTTGCACTCTCCGGTTTCGGAACCATCCTTGGTGCCGTCAACTTCATCACCACCATCATCTGCATGCGCGCACCGGGCATGACCATGTGGCGTATGCCGATCTTCACCTGGAACACCCTCGTCACTGCGATCCTGGTCCTGATGGCCTTCCCGCCGCTGGCAGCAGCACTGTTTGCTCTCGGTGCCGACCGCCGCTTCGGCGCCCACATCTTTGATCCCGAAAACGGCGGTGCCGTCCTCTGGCAGCACCTGTTCTGGTTCTTCGGACACCCTGAGGTGTACATCATCGCGTTGCCGTTCTTCGGCATCGTCTCCGAGATCTTCCCCGTCTTCAGCCGCAAGCCCATCTTTGGCTACAAGGGCCTGGTCTATGCGACCATCGCCATTGCTGCGCTCTCCGTCACGGTGTGGGCACACCACATGTATGTGACCGGATCGGTGCTGCTGCCGTTCTTCGCGTTCATGACCATGCTGATTGCAGTCCCAACCGGTGTGAAGTTCTTCAACTGGATCGGTACGTTGTGGCAGGGCTCCATCACCTTCGAGACGCCCATGCTCTGGAGCATCGGCTTCCTGGTGACGTTCCTCTTCGGTGGACTGACGGGTATCATCCTGGCCTCCCCGCCGCTGGACTTCCACGTCTCGGACTCCTACTTCGTGGTTGCCCACTTCCACTACGTGGTCTTCGGTACGGTCGTGTTCGCGATGTTCGCAGGGTTCTACTTCTGGTGGCCCAAGTGGACCGGCAAGATGCTCAACGAACGTCTCGGCAAGATTCACTTCTGGCTGCTGTTCCTGGGCTTCCACGGCACGTTCCTTATCCAGCACTGGCTGGGTGTGGAAGGCATGCCGCGTCGATACGCCGACTACATGCCGCAGGATAACTTCACGTGGATGAACCAGTTCTCCACTATTTCCTCCTTCGTACTGGGCGCATCGCTGCTGCCGTTCTTCTGGAACGTCTACATCACGTGGCGCAGCAACAAGAAGGTTGAAGTCGATGACCCCTGGGGCTTTGGTGCTTCGCTGGAATGGGCAACGTCCTGCCCGCCGCCGCGCCACAACTTCACCTCCTTGCCCCGTATCCGCTCCGAGCGCCCGGCTCTGGACCTTCACCACCCGGAGTTGGCCCAGGTTCACACTGCCGAGGCCCCGTCGCCCGCAGCAGCTGTCTTGGGTAACGCCGACCAAAGGGACGTCAACAAATGAAAATTGAATCGTGGCTCTTCGGAGCCGGAGTCTTCTTCTTCGTCCCCGTAGCCATTGCTTATGGCTTCCTGACCGAATGGTCTGAGTGGGTAGGTGTCCTGGGCATCCTCCTGGTTGGCGGTCTCGCGGGCATGATCGGCGCCTACCTTGGCTTCACCGGCAAGCGGATTGGCCTTCGTCCGGAGGATCGTCCGGATGCTGAAGTTCATGAGGGTGCAGGCGAACAGGGCCACTTCAGCCCTTGGAGCTGGTGGCCCCTGGTCCTCGGCCTGGCATGTGCCGGCGGATTCCTCGGCCTCGCGATTGGCTTCTGGGTAACCTACGTCGCCGGTGGCCTCGCCCTGGTGGCATTGGTCGGTTGGGTTTTCGAATACAGCCGCGGCGACCACGCACACTAGTAGTCAGCAAGACAGAAGAATGGGCCCCACCTCACGGTGGGGCCCATTCTCTTTAAGCTCATGCCGAGGATCCGGCACGAGGTCGTTCAGCCTGGGGCGGGTAGTACCTCTCAGCGGGCCTCTATGGCCTCAAGAACGGCCGAGAGGGCTATCAGCGCATTCTCGGCTCCCGACAGCGTCTGTTCGGCGCTGAGGGCACCTGGTTGCACCTCTAGATAGACTTCACAGCCGTGACCGAAGTCTTCGGTCATGACCTCAAGTAGGGAGCGGGCGTCGACTGGTTGACCACCCTGCTTTCGAATGGTGACCGGCATACCGGTTTCGGTGACGGCGCGGACGAATACCGCGGCCGCCCGGGCGTGCAATCCGATTTCGGCGGCAACGAAGGCCTTCTGCTCCGGCAACCCAACTCCTTTGTTATGACGGTGTCCCGTCAGAAAATGATCCATACCAGCGTAGCCTCAGGGGGAGTGCCTGCTCCACATCGCGGTTCAGTGGTCTAGACCTGAAGCCTCACTGAATTATCCTTGATACATGACTCATTTGCTGGACAGCTGCCGTGCCTGAGGCGGCAAACATTGCCGGCGAGATCGACCGCAGCAGCGGCACGCCAATCTATGTTCAATTGCGTGAAATCCTCCGGGCCTTCATTGCGCAATCCTGCCCGCCTGGATCAGCGCTTCCGTCCGAGAGGGATCTTTCGGAACGCTTCGGTCTGGCGCGTATGACCGTTCGTCAGGCCATCGACGCCTTGGTGGGTGAAGAGGTGATCGAGCGCGTAGTAGGGCTTGGAACGTTCGTCAGAAAGCCAAAGCTTGATCTCCAAGTCAAGCTCACTTCCTACAGCGAGGAAATGCAGCGGCGAGGCATGGTTCCTGCGGCCAAGGTGCTGAGTTTCGAACAGATTGGTGCCAGTGCGTTCCTCGCCCGGGAGCTCCAGTTGGAGGAGGGTACCCCGTTGGTTCGCTTCCGACGACTTCTGCTGGCCGACAACGAGCCAATGAGCGTTGACGAGAACTTTATCCCGGCGCACAGGGTTCCGGGACTGCTGGATGAGGCACCACCTACCTCGCTGTACAACGTTTTGAGCGAACGCTTCGGCTTGGTCATGGAGTGGGGTGAGGACATGATTGAGGCCACAGCTGCCTCTCCCTCCACGGCGAGACTCCTTAACGTCGACGTCGGTGCCCCCTTGCTCAAGATTCAGCGCCACGCCTTCGTCGCCCGCGCCATGGTGGACTATTCAGTTTCCTACTATCGGGCAGACCGCTATAAACTTTGGGTTCCCCTGCAGCGACCAGGGGTACGGCCTACGAGAAACTATTCGTCGGGATACCGAACCCAGTAGCACTCCAAGGGTAGCTCCCGGGCCAAACACCATGGGCTTGGCGCGGACAGTCCATTAAAGAAGACAAAAAAAGCAGGGCCCGGTCGGATGGACCGGGCCCTGCTTTTTTGTCGAGTGCTAAGCCCTAGTGGCTCAGGCTCTTCTGGTCTTCGCCAGCTGCAATGGCCTCGTGGTGGCCGTGTGCGTGGGCGGCTTCGAGCTCTGCCGGAGTTGCCGGGGCAACGCGGTCCTCGAAGAACCACTTGGAAAGTGCCGCGCGGCGCTTTTCCTTACGGGTGACAACGCCATGTTCGTTCGGTTCGGCCGGCAGGGGAGTCGGCGATTCGAACCCAACGAGCTTGTACCGCTTGTACTCGTCAAGCGGAGCGTGGACCTCAATGAACTCACCGTGGGGGAGCCGGACAATTCGTCCGGTTTCACGGCCGTGCAAGGCAATTTCGCGGTCCTTGCGCTGGAGCGCGAGAGCGATTCGCTTGGTCACGATGAAAGCAAGGATCGGGCCGATGAAGAACAGCGTCCGGAGCCAGTAGGTCACATCGTTCAGCGATACGTGGAAGTGCGTCGCAATAAGGTCGGATCCAGCTGCAGCCCACATCACGCAGTACCAGGTGAACCCTGCAACACCGATCGCCGTGCGGGTAGGAGCATTGCGCGGACGATCGAGAACGTGGTGTTCGCGGTTGTCCTTGGTGATCCAGCGTTCGATCCACGGGTACATGAACAGCACAGTGAAGATGATTCCGGCGGGTACAAGTGCCGGAAGCAATACGTTCAACGTCAAGGTACGTCCGAAGATGACCCACTCGAAGTGGAAGTCGTTGATGACGCCGGGCATGAGGCGCAGCGCACCATCGACAAAGCCGATGTACCAGTCGGGCTGGGTACCAGCGGAAACCGGAGAGGGGTCGTAGGGCCCGTAGTTCCAGATCGGGTTGATCGTGAAAGCAGCTGCCATGAGCGCCAGGACGCCGAAGACGATGAAGAAGAATCCACCGGCCTTGGCTGCGTAGACCGGGCCGAGGGGGTAGCCGACGACGTTGCCGTCGTTGCGACCGGGGCCGGGGTACTGGGTGTGCTTGTGCACAACCACCATGAAGAGGTGGATCACGATCATCAGCAGGATGAGCGCGGGGACCAGCAGGATGTGCAGGACATAAAGGCGGCCAATGATGGCGGTACCCGGGAATTCTCCCCCGAAGAGGAAGAACGAGGTGTACGTGCCGATGACCGGGATCGACTTGATCACGCCGTCGATGATGCGCAGACCGTTACCGGAGAGCAGGTCATCGGGGAGCGAGTAGCCGGTGAAGCCTGCTGCCATTGCCAGTATGAGCAGGACGCCGCCCACCACCCAGTTCATTTCGCGGGGCTTACGGAACGCACCCGTGAAGAAGACGCGCAGCATGTGAACACCAAGGGATGCCACGAACAGCAGGGCTGCCCAGTGGTGTACCTGGCGCATGAACAGGCCGCCACGGACGTCGAACGAGATATTCAGCGAAGAGCTGTAAGCAACGGACATTTCGACGTTATACAGCGGAGTGTATGAACCCTGGTAATGGGTTTCCGCCATCGACGGATCGAAGAAGAACGTCAGGAATGTACCTGACATCAGCAGGATGACGAAGGAGTACAGCGCCACCTCACCGAACATGAACGACCAGTGGTCGGGGAACACCTTCCGGCCGAACTCACGCAGGATGCCGGAGCCGCCCACACGCTCGTCCACGAAGTTGGTGAAACTACCAACCTTGGTCTTCGGAACGAAGGGGGCTTCAGCTGTTGATGAGGCGCTCATGCTCGTCACGCTCCCAGTAACTCGGTCCTACAGGTTCTCTGAAGTCGCTCGTGGCGACGAGGTAGCCCTCTGCGTCAACTGCGATGGGCAGCTGGGGGAGCGGACGGCTTGCCGGTCCGAAGATGACCTTGCATTCCTGCGTAAGGTCAAAAGTGGACTGGTGGCAGGGGCACAGAAGGTGGTGCGTCTGCTGCTCATAGAGAGCAACCGGGCAACCGACGTGCGTGCAGATCTTGGAGTAGGCAACGATTCCGTTGTAGCTCCAGCTTTCTCGGCCCTCGGAGGGGTTCAAAGAGTTGGGATCCAGGCGCATCAGCAGAACGACGGCTTTTGCCTTCTCGTTCAGCTTGCCTTCGTGGAGCTCGTTGAGGCCTTCGGGGATGACGTGGAAGGCCGAGCCGATGGTGACGTCCGAGGCCTTGATGGGGGTGCCATCGGGGTCGCGGGTCAGGCGCTTGAGTTTTCCGTCCTGGGGAGCCCACATGGTGTGTGCCAAGGCATCGTCAGGACGCGGTCCCAGGTCGCCGAAGATGGCGAGAGCGGGCAGCGGGGCAAGCGCAACGGCACCAAGAAGGGTGTTGCGGATCAGCGGGCGGCGCTTGATGCCGGTCTCATCGACGATGTCGTCGACGATCCGGACTGCTGCCTGCCGATCTTCTTCGGTACGGATAGCGTGGCGCTCTTCAGACACTTCGTGATCGGGCATCAGGGCCTTGGCCCAGTGCACGATGCCGGTGCCGATACCAAGCATCGCGAAGGCCGTACCGAGTCCCAGAAGAAGGTTCTGGGTACGGATGGTCGCAATGGTGGTGTCGTCGCCAAGGTCGATGGCAAAGTATGCCACCAGGAAGACCAGCGTTCCGATGACGGAGGTGCCAAACAGAATGGCTACCTGACGCTCGGCGCGCTTTGCGGCTACCGGGTCCGTGTCAGCCAGGCGCAAACGATGCGGAGGGAGTCCAGGATCCTGGAACTTCTCCACCTCATTCTGACCAGCCGTAGCTACGGTGCCCGAGTGGTTCGGACTGCCGTCACTATGGTTGCCCATAATTCGCCTCATCCTTCTCTCGTTGTCCCGGCCGGAGCCGAGTTATTTTCAGTTTCAAACTGCTGACCATGCAGCAGAAGTTTTTGTGGTGTCCGGATCAGGACGTACGGGACGTCAGCCAGATCGTGAATGCGATGATGACACCCAAGCCGGCAACCCAAACGAAGAGGCCTTCGGATACGGGTCCAAGTGAACCCAGGTCGGCGCCACCGGGTGAACCGTCGGCTTCGATGGTCTTCAGGAAGGTGATGATGTCGCGCTTGTCTTCAGGCGTGATATTGGAATCATTGAAGACGGGCATGTTCTGCGGGCCGGTCGCCATGGCTTCGTAGATGTGCTCTGCGCTGACACCTGCCAACGCGGGGGCAAACTTACCGCGGGTCAGGGCGCCGCCGGCAGCGGCAGCGTTGTGGCACATGGCGCAGTTGACTCGGAAGAGTTCGCCACCGTTGGCTGCATCTCCCTTGCCGTCCAGGAGGTGTTCCTCGGGGATGGCCGGGCCTGCGCCGAGGGAAGCAACGTAAGCAGAGAGCTGCTTGGTCTGCTCCTCGTTGAACTGGGCGGGCTTCTGCTGGGCCTGCGGTCCGCTCATCTGCATGGGCATACGACCGGTACCAACTTGGAAGTCAACTGCAGCAGCACCCACGCCGACCAGCGAGGGGCCGTCCTGGGTTCCGGACGCACCCATGCCGTGGCAGGTGGCGCAGTTGGCGGCAAAGAGCTTGCCGCCTTCTTCTACGTCACTTGCGCTGAAGCTTGTGGTGTCGGCCTTGGCCTGGTTGACAGTTGTGGCAACGGCGTAGAGCCCACCAGTGAGGAGGAGGCCCATCAACAACAGCGCTATGGCTGCCAGTGGGTGACGTCGCTTCTGCGAGAGTGCCTTCACGTGGTGGTTCCTTTATTCGATCCTGCGTCGGCTCCGCGAGCCGCTTCTTGAAATTCTGCCTCTTGTAGAAAAAGAGTCAAAGCCGGGCTTACTTGAGGACGTAGATGACCAGGAAGAGGCCGATCCACACAACGTCAACGAAGTGCCAGTAGTACGAGGTGACGATCGCCGACGTAGCTTCAAAGTGCCCGAACTTCTTAGCCGCAAACGCACGGCCGATGATGAACAGGAACGCGATCAGGCCGCCAATGACGTGCAGGCCGTGGAAGCCTGTTGTCATGTAGAAGGCGGAGCCGTAGGCGTTGGACGACAGGGACACGTGCTCCGAGACGAGCATGGCGTATTCCGTGGTCTGCCCGGCTACGAAGAAGGCACCCATGATGAAGGTAAGGACAAACCATTCAGTCATGCCCCAGCGGGTGAATTGGAGCGGGCCGCCCGTGCGGCGGGGTTCGAGCCGCTCGGCGGCAAAGACGCCCATCTGGCAAGTAAACGAACTTGCCACAAGGACGATGGTGTTGACGAGCGCAAACGGGAAGTTGAGCTTGGCCGTCTCCTCGGCCCACATCAATCCGGATGTGGAGCGCAGGGTGAAGTACATGGCAAAGAGGCCGGCGAAGAACATCAACTCACTGGACAGCCAAACAACGGTTCCAACAGAAACCAGGTTGGGGCGGTTCAGCGTCGGGTGCGCCGGGGTACTGGGGGCATGGGTCGCAGATGTCACAAGGACATTATGTCTGTAAAAGTCCAGACTTCCCAATGCAAACCACCGATTCGGGAGACTTTTTCTACAAAGACGCGAATTCGCGCGGAAAAGTTCCCGGCCGCGTTCACATTGGTCATCGGCGTGGCTGGCTCGATAGCATCAGGGAGTGACTTCTCCGGCATCGGCACCTGCAGCCAGCAATACCTGGCCAGGGCTCATCTCAGCACTGATCAACGGCGACGACCTTGCAGTGGGCAACACAGAGTGGGCCATGAACACCATCATGGCCGGCGAAGCGACTCCGGCGCAGATCGCGGGCTTCCTGGTCGCTCTGCGGGCTAAGGGCGAAACTGTCGAAGAGTTGGCCGGTTTGGTTGAAGCGATGGTGCAGCACGCCAACCCGATCGATATCTCCGGGCAGAAGTTGGACATCGTGGGAACCGGGGGAGACCGGTTGAACACCGTGAACATCTCCACCATGGCAGCGCTTGTGGCTGCCGGGGCCGGGGCCAAGGTGGTTAAGCATGGCAACAGGGCCGCTTCTTCGACCTCTGGCTCAGCGGACGTGCTGGAGGCCTTGGGCGTCCGCTTGGACCTTTCGATCGAACAGGTGGCCCGAAATGCGGAGGAGGCCGGAATCACGTTCTGTTTCGCGCAGGTCTTCCATCCCTCCTTCCGGCACACTGCTGTCCCGCGCCGGGAACTCGCCGTTCCAACGGCATTCAATTTCCTCGGTCCTATGACAAATCCGGCGCACGTACAGGCTTCCGCCGTCGGTGTAGCCAATGCCCGGATGGCACCGCTCGTGGCTGGAGTCCTGGCGCGCCGCGGCAGTCGTGGACTGGTTTTCCGGGGTGATGACGGCCTTGATGAACTCACGCCCACCGGGCCATCGACAGTTTGGGAAATCAGGGACGGAACGGTCACTGAGCAGGTGTTCTCGCCGTCGGAACTCGGAATCGTGCCATCAACGGTGGCCGACCTTCGAGGCGGCGATGCCGCCGCAAACGCAGGCGTGGTCCGGGACGTCCTTGACGGGAAGACCGGCCCGGTACGGGATGCAGTCCTCCTCAATGCCGCAGCCGGACTGGTGTCTTTTGATCTGCACGCCGACGGCAGCCTGATCTCGCGTATGCGTCATGCGTTTGCCCGCGCAGCAGAATCCGTTGATTCGGGCAAGGCTGCCCACGTGCTGGCGAAGTGGACCGAACTCAGCCGGAGCTGAGTTCGGGCATTCCTCCTGGTTCCAGAACGCGAACTGTTACTCGAACCCCAGTGCGAAGGCTGCGTCAAGGTCGTGTTGCGAGTAGGCGCGGAAGGCAATGTGGGTGGTGGTGTGGACCACCGAGTCAACCTTCGAAAGGCGGTCGGCGATCACGTCCGCAAGCTCGTCGTGCTTAGTGACCCTGGCTACCGCAATGAGGTCCCACTCGCCTGTGACGGAATAGACCTCGCTGATGCCTTGAATGGCAGAGATTTGCTCAGCTGTCTCCGGGATGCGTGAGGCATCGGTCTTGATCAGGACGAAAGCGGTGATCACGTGGGGCCTTTCCGGAAAAGCATCGTTGCGGACTGTTTCCAGCGTAGTGCATTCTCCGGCGACGCGACTTGATCAAACACCGCGTTGCCGTCCCTGCGCTGCACGCACCAACACTGCAACCAGTGCACGGTACCCGAGCAGGAAAACCGCGAGGCTGATCGTCGCCACAATGACGAAGGGCAACACTACCGTCTGGCCAGTGGCGGCCCTCAGCAGCATCCCAACAAGCACCGCGCCGATCCAGATGGCTACGCCGGACGGCCACAACGCAAACGGCGCCCGCCACGCGCGTGAGACTGTCCAGGCGATGACTGCTCCGGCGAGGAATGGCCACGCCGTGGAGAAGGCGCCGGAGACTATGTCGCCCCGTGCGTGCGCGTCCCGGCCGATAGCAGCGAAAACAAGAATCAACACGACGTCGGCGAGTACTGCCGGGATCCACGATCTGGATGATGAAAGCATGCTCCTGACACTATCCGGCATGGGCCAAAGGGGCGAAGTCCGGGCTGCGGCGCCTCCTTGCCTGTTGACGGGCGTGACAGCCATGATGACAGGAGCCAAAGGACCAAACCAGCGTAGGAGGACGCCTTGAGACTTATTCAAGTGGCCCAGCACGCCGAGGATCTGCAGCGCGCGGCAGCTTTCTACTCTGCGCTGCTGGACGCCCAACCGAGTGCCCTGTTCGAACCCCCTGGACTCCTGTTCTTTGATGTTGGCGGTGTCCGGCTCTTGCTGGAGAGGGGAGCGCCTTCGGCACTGATCTATTTGGAGGTGGGCGACCTTCACGGAACCGTGGCAGCACTTCGGAACCGGGGCGTGAGGATCATCGCGGAGCCACACATGATTTTTACCCATGACGACGACACCTTGGGACCCCGGGATTCAGAAGAGTGGATGGCGTTCATTGAGGACAGTGAGGCCAACACCGTGGGGCTGGTCAGCCGGGTCCGGACCGCGGGGGACTAGCGGTTTTCACTGTCAGCAGCCCGGTGGTTCGGTGGGACAACCGACGTCGGGTGGATTCGCCGTCGTGCATTGTGCGCGGTGACCGGCGGTACTAGCCTCGGTCGGGGGACCAGCGTTTCCCGAGATCCTTGAGGAGTGGTTGATGCAAAAGATTTCCACGTGTTTATGGTTCGACGGCCAGGCGGTCGAGGCCGCGGAGTTCTACACGTCGACCTTCGGAAACTCATCCATGGGGCAGGTTATGCCGGGGCCTGATGGCAGTGCCCTGACCGTCGAGTTCGAGATTGAGGGCAGGCAGTTCATGGGCCTCAACGGGGGACCGGCTTTCACATTCAACGAGGCAGTTTCCCTCGTAGTCAACTGCGACTCCCAGGAAGAAGTCGACCGGTATTGGGGCGCCCTCCTTGCCGGGGGTGAGGAGAGCATGTGCGGCTGGCTGAAGGACAAGTTTGGCCTGTCGTGGCAGATTGTCCCGACAGCAATGACCGGACTGCTGAACGGCCCGGATCCTGAAGGCTCACGGCGTGCAATGGAGGCAATGCTGAAGATGCGAAAACTGGACATCAACGCCTTGCAAAAGGCGTACGACGGCGACTGAAACTTTGTAGGACAGGCGCCTCGCGGCGCTGCTAGCACGGCCGCACACATCACAACCATGAGGAGAACCGACCAATGACAACCCGCCTCAATCCATACATCTCTTTCCAGGACGACGCCCGCGATGCCATTACCTTCTACGAATCAGTCTTCGGCGGCGAACTGAACATCAGCACATTCGGCGACTATCAGGCCAGTGAAGACCCGGCCGAGGCCAACAAGGTCATGCACGCCATGCTGGAGACACCGGGCGGGTTGACGCTGATGGCCGCTGATACCCCCAATGGCATGCAGTACAACCCCGGCGACAATATGTCCGTCTCCTTGAGTGGGGAATCCGCCGATGAAGCCGAGCTCCGTGGCTACTGGGACAAACTGGTCGACGGCGGAACCGTGACGGTGCCGCTGGAAATGGCACCCTGGGGCGACACCTTCGGGATGTGCGTCGACAAGTTCGGAATCGGGTGGCTTGTCAACATCGCCGGGGACCAACAAGGTCAATAAGGACTTCCGACAGGACTGGCCACTGCCGAAGCATCGGTTAATTGGTCGGGCTCAGGGGAGACTCATTCCCTTTACTGGTAACCGTGCGTATTCGATTCCAAACTATTCTGTTCTAGCGTCCTCCATTTGGGGCGGACTAGAGGTGGGGAGTTTGGTAAATGGATCCTTCGATACCAACTGTTAGCGTCAATCTCTGGCGCGCGGACGTTGTTGTTCTGTACGACTGGCTCATGTCGGTTGATCTGAACTCGGTGCCGATAACGCACCCGGCGGAGAAACAGGCCCTGGCGGATCTCTTGGCTCGCATTGAATCTGAGACGGACATACCTGGTGTCACCCAGACGCAGATCGACGACGCACGCACAGAGGTTGCCCGTGACATGGGATGGTGAGTCCCAGGCTGCCGGAATTCAAGTGGCAGTCTGTCGGGCAGGCGCTCGGCCTGGCGCATAGAGCTGCCATTGGCCCGCCGCTGCTGCAGCGTGTTTTTGTGTGACTTGGTAGCTGTAGCCAAGCATTTCTGCGACGAGCGGGGCGGGCACTTCCTTGACGAGCGCGCGCAGGGATGCGTTGCGTGCGCCGAGGAGGTTGATGCCGTTTTCCCGGAGCCTTTCCATGAGGGTGTTGGGGTGGATGTGTTGCCCGGGCCGGTAGCCGGGGAACAGCCACTGGCTGCCAGAACTGCTCCCTGTGCGCATGTTGGGGCGGGAGGCCAGATGCTGTGCGAGGAGGGCGGCGAAGGGTTCGGGTACTGGCGCTGCGTGTTCGTCGCCGAGTGACAGGCGCAGGCCCTCGGGCGTGAGGATCACGTCGGTGCTCTTCATCGCGGCGATCTTCACTACTGGCTGGGCGTAGAGCAGCAGGAGAATTGCGGCGACCCGATAGGGCAACGTGTCGATGTCGTCCGCGAGGCAGGCTTTGAGCATGGAGAGCCGTTGCCCCTGGGTGAGCAGCGGCGTGGTCTTGGCCTGCCGAAAACCGATCGTGATGTTGGCGCAGGTCCGGTTCTCGACAGCCCAGACGAAGAAGGTTCTGATGGCGTGCCTGGTGGTCGGGCCGTCCGCCAGCCACGCGTCGACGTCAGCTTGAACGCACGAGGCTGCGGTCCGACCGTGGGTGAGTTTGAGCCAAGTGAGGAACTTGATGGTTTCGGTGATTTCCTGCTTCGCACTGTGCACCGGGCCTCGGGTGGGCTTCCCGTTCACGGATATGTTCCTGATGCGTCGCAGGTGGTGCCAGCGGGCGAAGGACTCGATGGGCCGCCGAATCTCGGGATCATCGATAGCGTCGAGCTTGGTGGGTAGCCACCGCTCGAAGAGAGCAAGATAGTGGTCCCGGGCAGGGAGTAGCTGGTGGTGGGTGAGTAGGCTGCGCAGGTGTTCCACGCGCAGGCTGTTGGGTTCCTTGTCTAGCGCTTCGTGGCTGAGGTGGATGCCTCCGGTGGCCAATCGTGTAAGCAGGTCGCGAACGCTGGCCCTGCGCAGCCAAGTCAGGATGCTTTCGGGACGCTGGGCTCCGCAGAGCGCGCCGAGCAGTCTCGTCGCCGTTGTTTCCGATCCCGGGGCCTCGTCGACGCGCAACAGGACGGTGAGGTCATCCCGAAGCGAGCAGCGTGCGCAGGTGTTCTGGCGATAGTGCTCGGTTTCCGTGCCGCAGTGTGAGCAGTGGTAATCCTGGGTGATGCCCGCTCAATCGACGCAGACAGGTTGGTCGCCGTGGGCAGCAGACCGCCCGGGAAGCAAACGCGCCGTTTGGCAGCCGGGGCAGGGTCCGTGCGTGCGCATGGCGATCGTGAAGCAGGTTCCGCAGATCCTGCCTTCAGGCCAGCTGGTGCGGTGTTTGCCGGCTGTTCGTGAGCATCTGTCGCAGGTGAAGTTGCCTGCGGTGCGGGGTCGGCCACGGACGCCAGGCCGGGGGTGGTCTCAGCCGTCATCGCGGATCACGCGGGCGCGTTTGGGGCGGATGGTCTTGTTCAGGTCCACGACGTTGGTGTCGGAGGCGACCTTGCGGACTTTGGCGTCTGTTGCCGTGACGGTGACCAGGTCTTCGGGTCCGCAGGAGAAGATGTCGCAGAGGGCGGCGACCATCATGAGTGAGACGCGTTCCGGGCGTTGCGTGACCAGCCGGTATACCTGGGAGGCCGAAAGTTCGATGCCGCGTTCTTTTAGCAGCGGGCCCAGGTCGGTGCTGTTGTGCAGTCCGCGGGCTGCCATGAGTTCGGCGAGTCGCCACCGGTAGTCGATCTCTCTTTTCATGGGGTTCAGTCTTCCATTCCGGCAAGGGCGTCCCGGACGGTGGAGTCCAGGGCCCGGCGCAGTGTCTTGACCCGGTAATCACTGGAAACCGACGTGTAGAGGGCCGTGGTCGAGGCGTGCTCGTGTCCAGCCTGGTGCTGGACGAATAGGGGGTCCAAGCCGGCTTCGATGAGGTGGGTGACGTAGGAGCGGCGCAGCGAGTGGATGTCCAGGCCGGGGGAGAGCCCCAGATCTTGGCAGTACCGGTTGAACCTGCGATTCAGCGCAGTCTCGGAAACCAAAGTGCCGCGTTCGGAGGGGAACAGGTCCAGCCCGTCGGTCATGTAGGGGTGGCCGCGTTCCAGCCAGTCTGCGATGATCTCCGCCGACCAGTCAAACACCGTCAGGACGCTGCGCCGTTTCGGGGGAGCCCCTTTCATGGCTTTGCCATAGCGGACCTGCAGCACTCCTTACTTGCCGAATTCCCGGGCGTGCGGGTTCCGGGCAAAATCCACGGTCTGCAGGTGTCTGACCTCATTGCGTCGCAGGCCCCAGCTGTAGGCCACCTTGAACAGGACAGCGTCGCGGTAGGCCGGCAGCCAGCCCTTGCGGCCCAGAGTCGCGATCCGGTCCACCTCGTCATCGGCTCGGTCAAAGAAGGCCTGTAACTCCTGCCTGGTAAATGGGCGCCGGACAGGAGTGGATTCTGTCGCCTGCGCATGGACCGCGGTGTTCCAGTCAAAGCAGACCTGCGAAGGGTGTGTTCCGAAGTACTGTTCGCAGACCCGGTCCCAGCCATACTCAGGCGACGCCGCGTAGGAGCAGAACGCCCTCAGCGCTGCCTGGTAGCTCCGGATGGTGGATTGCGCGGCGTGCTTCACGCTGCGAAGATCCCCGAAGAACTCGTCCACGAGGGCCGGCGTCCATTGCCATGGATACTCGTTGGTGGACTCCTGGAACCGCGTCACTAGCCGTTCCCGGCCCTCGATGGTGCCAAACGCCAGGTTCCGGCTCAACTGCTGGTTACGCCAGCCAGTGAGCATCTGGGTGAACACGTAGTCTTCCGGGTGAAGGAAACTCACAGCGCCGAAGTCGAGCACCCGTCCCGCTGAATCGACCGCCACGAAGCCTCCTGTTGCATTGCATTGGATGCAAGCATCATGCAATTAATGCAGAACCGGCGCAAATCCGCGGATCCGAGGGCCATTCCAGTTTGATGCAACCCAGCTTTTGAGGCCTGTGCGATGCACTTTCGAGTAGCTTGGGCCGCCCATTAGTGCGGAGTTTCCGCAGGTCGGGTGCATTTTTCGGCTTCAATGGAAGCGATACGGGTGGCGTCGGGCGGAGGAGAGGCGATCATGCATCAGATGCAATAATCACTGTTCTACTTTACATAATGTAGATTATCGGCGTTATGAACGAGTGCTCAGGAGGGGTGTCGGGCTGAGCGTCAGCCTGCTTCGTTTCCCAAGCGCGCTGCTGCGTTCTTCTGGATTTCCGCGGCCTTGGCGGAGTAATCGGCGATGACACGCAGGTCGTCGTTGCTGTAGCCCTCAAGTAAGCCCGTCAATCCACTCATGAAATCGACGAAGTATGGCGTAGCGGCAGTTACCTGGTCGCCGATCAGCTCTATCAATACCTTCCGTTTATCCTCGTCATGCCTGACCCTGCGGGCTATGCCCTTGCCTTCCAGCCGCTGCATCAGCCCGGTCACCGAGGCTGGCGCCAAGCCTGAATGCTGGCCGAATTCTCCTGCCGTCATGGGCCCGAACCGCAGCAGGATATCTATGGCTTTACCTTCGGTTGCGGACAACCCTCGGAGTTCGGAGAGTTTCGTGTGGAACATCACGGCCGCCGTCGATAGTTCCCGGCCGGAAGCGAAAACAGCTTCCAGCAGGGCCTTTCGAGCGTCCGCGTCGCCGTCTGAGTGCATCCTCAGAGGCTAGCAAGGTATTTCGCGATTCCGAAAGGATTGACGCACCCGAGTCTCAGCGATATATTTCGTTCGACCGAACGAAATAATAACTGGAGGCTCTGATGTTGAATTGCATGGTTGTGGGTGCTGGTATTGGCGGACTCTCCAGCGGCATAGCGCTGCACAAGGCCGGTCATCGACCTGTCATTTTCGAAGCCTACGGAGCGCCGTCGGATGGTATCGGCGGCTTCCTGACAGTGGCCGTCAACGGTTTCGATGCCTTGGAAACCCTCGGACTCAAAGCGGCAGCAGACAACTTGGGTTTCAGTACTCCACTCATGTCCATGTACTTGGGAAGTAACGGCAAACACCTCATGGACTTCGACTTCGGCGGGTCCCTGCCCGACGGAACCACTGCCCGCACGATGACCCGTTCCGAGCTGTACAGCTTGCTCAGGGAAGAAGTCGGTCGGCTCGGTATCCGCATCGTTTACAACAAGCGGCTGACCATGGTGGAAGAAGACCGCGACGGCGTGAGGGCAGTGTTCCACGACGGAACCACAGAACGTGGGGACATTGTGGTTGGTGCCGATGGCCTTCATTCACGCGTCAGAACGTTGATAGACCCCACGTCGCCGGCGCCCAGGATCATTCCGTTGCTCAACACGGGCGGCATAGTCCCTGCCGGGGTTCTGGAGCCCGGGCCGATGGACGTCGAAGCCGGGCGCATGAAGATGGTTTTCGGTAAGCGCTGCTTCTACTGCTACATGCAGGATCCCGACGGCCGGATCTGGTGGTTTGCCAATCCCCTGCAACGGTCCTCTGAAGATCCCGCCACCTTGGACGCCGGCGCCCGCAAAGCTTGGTTGACCAGGCTCGTCGCCGGGGACCGTACGATAATGGCGGCCATTATCGCCGCTACGGATGACATCATCAGGCCATACACGACCTCGGATTTTCCAAGCATTCCCCGCTGGCACCGCGAGAGGCTTGTTCTGGTGGGCGATGCCGCCCATGCAGCGTCGCCGTCGTCCGGTCAGGGAGCTTCCATGGCAATCGAAGATGCGGTCACGTTGGGTCGTTCGCTCCAGGGCCTGGAGCCGGACGCAATTCCGGAGGCGCTGGCGCGTTATGAGAACGAACGCAGGACCCGGGCGGAATCGGTGGTCGAATGGGGGCGCAGAAATGCGGCGCCGAAGATCCGCGGCCAGTTCAAGCGCGTTTTCGAGGACCTGGTGCTGCCCGTGGTCTTCCGTGGGATCGCACGGAAGTCCACGGACAACTTTGATTGGGTGTATCGGCATCACATTCAGTGGGACACTGCGAATTGAGGCTCCTACTGATGCAAGGGATCAGGAAGGAGCCGGGCCGGCATGGACTCTGCCGGCCCGCCACGCGAGAAGGTCTCAGGCGCTCACATAGGCGGCCAGGTGCTTGCCGGTGAGCGTCGACTTGCCAGCCACAAGCTCGGCGGGCGTGCCAGCGAAAACAATCTTGCCGCCGTCGTGTCCTGCGCCCGGACCAAGGTCAATGATCCAGTCGGCGTGAGCCATGACAGCCTGGTGATGTTCGATGACGATGACTGACTTGCCGGACTCCACCAATCGGTCCAGCATTCCCAGCAAGTTCTGGACATCGGCCAAGTGCAGGCCGGTGGTCGGTTCGTCCAGAATGTAGATATCGCCCTTTTCGGACATCTGCGTTGCCAGCTTGAGGCGCTGGCGCTCACCGCCGGACAATGTTGTGAGTGGCTGGCCGAGGGTCAGGTAGCCCAAGCCAACATCGGCAAGGCGGTCAAGGATCTTGTGGGCGGCAGGGGTGCGTGCCTCCCCCTCGCTGAAGAAGCCCTCTGCGTCATTGACAGACATTGCAAGCACCTCTGCAATATTTCGGTCCCCCAGTTTGTACTCCAGAACTGACGCCTGAAAGCGCTTTCCGTCACACTCTTCACAGGTGGATTCAACGGTCGCCATGACGCCGAGGTCCGTGTAGATAACGCCGGCGCCATTACAGGTGGGGCAGGCGCCTTCGGAGTTAGAGCTGAACAGCGCCGGCTTCACGCCATTGGCCTTGGCGAAGGCTTTGCGGATCGGCTCCAAGAGTCCTGTGTAGGTGGCAGGATTGCTCCTGCGGGACCCGCGGATGGCGCCCTGGTCGATCACGAGGACGCCGTCGCGGGCTGCGACCGATCCATGAATCAAGGAACTTTTTCCGGAGCCTGCCACGCCGGTCAGCACGCAGAGAACGCCGAGGGGGATGTCGACGTCGACGTCCTTCAAGTTGTTCGTTGATGCGCCGCGGACTTCAAGTTTGCCGGCAGCCGAACGGACGTCCTCCTTGATGGAGGCGCGATCGTCGAGGTGGCGTCCGGTGATGGTGTCGCTCCCCCGCAAACCGTCAAGATCGCCCTCAAAGCAGACGGTGCCGCCACCGGTACCGGCGCCCGGTCCCAGGTCCACAACGTGATCAGCAATCGCGATCGTCTCGGGTTTGTGTTCCACCACCAGGACGGTGTTTCCTTTGTCCCGCAACTGCAGCAGGAGCTGGTTCATTCGCTCGATGTCGTGCGGGTGCAGCCCAATGGTGGGTTCGTCGAAGACGTACGTAATGTCTGTCAGGGACGAGCCAAGGTGCCGGATCATTTTGGTCCGCTGTGCCTCTCCCCCGGACAACGTGCCGGCGGGCCGATCAAGGGAAAGGTAGCCCAGTCCGATTTCGGCGAAGGAATCCAGGAGGTGCTGCAGTCCCTTCAGGAGCGGAGCAACGGAAGGCTCGTCGAGGTCGCGGATCCAAGCGGCAAGGTCGCTGATCTGCATGGTGCACACGTCTGCGATGCTCTTGCCCTTGATCTTCGACGATCTTGCCTCGGGGCTCAGGCGCGTTCCTTCGCACTCAGGGCACGTGGTGAACGTGATGGCCCGCTCAACGAACGCCCGGATGTGCGGCTGGAGCGCGTCGATGTCCTTGCTCAGCATGGACTTCTGGATCTTGGGGATCACGCCTTCGTAAGTAAGGTTGATGCCCTCTACCTTGATTTTGGTGGGCTCACGGTACAGGAGATCGTGGAGTTCTTTCTTGGTGAACTTGGCGATGGGCTTGTCCATGTTGAAGAAACCCGAACCGCTGAAGATGCGTCCGTACCAGCCATCCATGGTGTAGCCCGGGATGGTAAGTGCGCCTTCACTGAGCGACTTGCTGTCGTCGTACAGTGCGGTCAGATCGAAGTCGTTGACCGAACCCATGCCCTCACAGCGCGAACACATTCCACCCAAGCGGTTGAAGGAGGCCTTCTCAGTCTTGGTCTTGCCCTCGCCACGCTCCACAGTGATGGCACCGCTGGCCTTCACTGTCGGGACGTTGAAGGAGTAGGCGTTGGGTGAGCCGATGTGGGGGTGTCCCAGGCGGCTGAACAGGATCCGCAACATCGCGTTGGCGTCGGTGGCCGTACCCACCGTTGACCGCGGGTTGGACCCCATTCGCTCCTGGTCCACGATGATCGCCGTCGTCAGGCCTTCGAGCATGTCAACGTCCGGTCGGGCCAGGGACGGCATGAAGCCTTGCACGAACGCGCTGTACGTTTCGTTGATCATGCGCTGCGATTCTGCAGCGATCGTGGCGAATACCAGCGAACTCTTCCCGGACCCGGAAACGCCCGTGAACACTGTGAGCCGACGCTTCGGAATCTCGATGCTGACGTCTTTCAGGTTGTTTTCACGCGCACCTTGAACCCGGATCAGGTCGTGGGTGTCAGCAACGTGCGAATCGGGAGATTGCGTGTCAGCGCCCGCGGCAAAAGTCATGATTTCTCCATCTGTTCGGCGGCGCTGCCCAACAGTTCCCCGTCGGCGTCGCCTGGCTCACCTTGACCAACCTCGGTCAGTACGTTTGATTCTGCCATTGTCTTCACAGGTTCACTCACTAAGAATGAAGCATGCCGGTATACGTGAGGTCCCTTGAAACCGCAGTTCCGCCAACCATCCTCGTCCAGCAACAAGCACGCGAAGTTTTTGCGTCCCAGCCAGGCCTGACCCGGCTGGGAACGCGTCTGGTCACCACCTGTTTTGATTCAGCAGCCATCGACACCCGCTACACCGCGGTCGAAGAGCTCAGCCTTGACGCCCATCCCGAGAATCCAAGGTTCTTCGATCCCGAAACCAACAGGGTCCTGAGCCCCAGCACCAAGGTCCGGAACGAAATCTTCGCCACCGAAGCCACCAAGCTTTTCGTGGAGGCAGGAAAGACGGCTGTGGCTCAAGCGTCCGGCATCGACCTGGACGACATCACCCACGTCATTACGGTCTCCTGCACTGGCTTCTTCAATCCAGGACCCGACTACAAGGTGGTCCGGGCCCTTGGGCTCAACCCTGCTGTGCAGCGGTACCACCTCGGATTCATGGGCTGCTATGCCGCCTTCCCGGCACTCAAGGCAGCCAAGCAGTTCTGCATGGCCGATCCCAAGGCTGTGGTTCTGGTGATCTGTGTTGAGCTCTGTTCCCTTCACGTCAGGACCTCGAATGATCCAGACACGATCATGGGCTCAGCCATTTTCGGCGACGGCGCGGCGGCAGCAATCGTCACCGCCCGTGAACCGGAGGGGCCGGATCCGGTGATCAGGCTGGACCATTTCGAAACTGTCCTCACCCCGGTGGGCGAGGAAGCCATGGCCTGGAACATCGGCGACGAAGGATTCGAAATGGTGCTGGGCTCGTACGTTCCGCACATCATCGAAGAACACATCACCGGAGCCTTGGAGCCGCTTCTCGCGAAGGAGCCTCAGCTGGCCGGGCTCCCTTATAGGGACATCACACATTGGGCCATCCACCCCGGTGGCCGCAGCATCCTGGACAAGGTGGAATCCAAGCTGGAGCTGACACAGGAACAGTTGGTGCCTGCCCGGGAGACACTGCGCGAGTACGGCAACATGAGCAGCGCCACGGTGTTGTTTGTCCTGAAGTACATGATGGAGAAGCCAGCCACGGACCGTGAGGAGCGCATCTGTTCCATGGCTTTCGGTCCGGGCCTGACGGTGGAGACTGGCCTCTTTACTCTGGTCTCCCCTGCCCTGTGAGTCCATGGGGATCCCTGCAGGACAGGGATCTGCACGCAATTGAGGAGATGGACAGGGCCGACTGCGACTCCGAACGCCTCAATAGGACCTACGCCAGGTTTCCGGTGGTCAACAGCCTACTTTCGGGGTGGCGGGGCACCTACCACCAACGGATCCGGCCCCTGCTGACGGCAGGCACGAAAGGATCGCTGCTGGACATCGGATGCGGCAGCGGAGACGTTGCCCGGAGCCTTGCGCTGTGGGCTCGGCAGGATGGCTTCACCCTCGAGGTGACAGCCATCGATCCCGACGCCAGGGCGTATGCATTCGCGTCACAGGCGCGAGGCGTGGATGGAGTTACCTATCGTCAGGCCCATAGCTCCGAGCTCGTTCGGGAGGCACGGACCTACGACATCGTGATCTCGAACCATATCCTCCACCACCTCGACTCCGGGCAATTCGAAGGCGTACTGCGCGACTCTGAGTCGCTCAGTAAAAGCCTTGTCCTCCACAATGACCTCAATCGCAGCAATGTCGCTTACCTGTTGTTCGCTGCAGGCTTTTGGCCCTTGGGCCTGGGTTCCTACATTTGGGGTGATGGCCTGACGTCCATCAAGCGCAGCTATACAGCGGCGGAACTGGCATCAGCGGTGCCCGACGAATGGCGGGTCGAAAGGAACGGCCCGTGGCATAACTTGCTCGTCCATGAGCGGCGCCTTGCCGTGACCCAGGACCAAAGGCAAGAACATGCTTGACGTTGTGATTGTCGGTGCCGGTCCGGTGGGACTCTTCATGGGTGCGTTGTTGCTCCAGGGCGGGCACCAGGTCCGCATCCTCGAGCGCCGCATCACCAGGAGTGGCCGTTCACGGGCCATCGGCATCCACCCTCCAGCGCTGGCGGAGTTGGCGCGAGCCGGGGTCGCCGACGAGCTGATTGCGGCCGGGGTCCATATCCGCCAGGGCGTGGCCTACAGCCAACGGCAGAAGGTTGCCACCTTGGCGTTCGACGGCGACCCCGTATATCCGTTCATCCTTGCAGTGCCGCAAGCAATCACGGAGAACATCCTCGAGAAGACGGTGATGGCATTGGACCCGGGGGCCATTATCCGCGGCGCCGATGTTCAGGAGGTAGTGGACGATTTCAGGTCCGTCCACATCGTGGCGGACTCATCTTCAGGGAGACGTGAACTCCGTGCCAGCCTGGCGGTGGCTGCTGATGGAGCGCATTCGTTATTCCGTCAGCGGGTCCTGCCGCACCTTCCGTCCCGGAGCTATCCGGACTCTTACATCATGGGCGACTTCGCGGATACAACCGGGCATGGGAGCGACGCCGTCCTGTTTCTGGAGCCTGCGGGGATTGTGGAGTCGTTTCCGCTGCCAGGTGGCGTGCGCAGGTGGGTGGTAAGGCTGGGAGCGCCGGACAATGGCTCGACGGCGGCCGGGCTGGCTGAGTTGGTTGGGGTCAGGACGGGCGAGGTACTGGATGCCGGCACCAACACGATGGTGAGCGCCTTCGAAGTGCGTTCACGGCTGGCGAAGCGGATGGTTCACGGCCGTCTGGTCCTTCTCGGGGACGCTGCGCACGAAATAAGCCCTATCGGAGGGCAGGGCATGAACCTGGGATGGCTGGACGCCGCTGCACTCGCGCCCATCATGGGCACTTCGTTCCGGGGGGACGATGTGGGGCGAATTCTGAAGAACTTCGAAAAGTCACGCCGGAGTGCAGCTCTGCGGGCATCCAGACAGGCCGGGTTGAACATGGCTCTCGGCCGACCGCTGGCACCTCATGTCATGGTCGCCAGAAACAAGCTCTTCGCCAGTGCTCTTCAGGTTCCCGCCGTCGCAGGCTTGGTGGAGCGACGCTTCACCATGCGCTAGCTATTCCGCGTTGTGTAGTAGCAATCGTAGGTGTCCTGGCTGATGATCAAGCCTTCGCGAAGCTCGAAAACGGCGGTGCTCCGGGCACGGATGGTGTCGCCGCGATCCCAATGGGGCAGGTCAAGGAGCAGCGTGGCAGACCAGTTCATTTCCAGCACTACCCGATTTTCCTGGCTGGTGGTGCGGACAACGTCAAACCGCTGATTGGCAACAATTTCCTTGCTGTGGTCGGCGCCGGCCAACGTTTCCGCGAGGGTCCTGGTGGAGCCTGTCTTGGACAAGGCATGCGGCCACTCGGTGAGTTTGAAGTCCTCGGCAAGGAAGGGCCGCAGCTCAGCAGCTCCGCCGCCGGCTTCAACTGTTTTGACGAAGCCCAGTACACGGTCCAAAGGGGTGGAATCGCTCATCCGTCGAGCCTAGTCCACCGGCGCGGGCAACTGCCGCGTTAGGCTCAACACATGACGCACCAACCTCATCCCGAGGCCAAGAGCCCTGCCACTGACTTCAATCCCACGCAGATCAGGGACACTGTCCGCCGACTGCTTGATTCGGAAGAGCTCCCGGTCATTGTCCAGGCGGGGCACCCGGTCCTGCGCCAGATGGCCGCCCCGTTCGATGGCCAGATCGACGACGTAGAGTTGATGGCCCTGGTGGATCGGATGCGCGATGTCATGCACGATGCTCCGGGGGTTGGCCTCGCTGCTCCGCAGCTGGGGATCCCCTTGCAAGTGGCCGTGCTTGAGGACAAGTACGAGGTTGACCCGGCATCTGCGGCCGTGCGCCACCGGGAACACCTGGAATTCTTCGCCATCATCAACCCGGAGTACAGGCCGCTCGGGATTGAGACAGCCTCGTTCTACGAAGGATGCCTCTCGGTCGCCGGCTACCAGGCTGTTGTGAAACGCCACCGCAACGTCGAGTTGCGCTTTACCAATACCGCCGGCGAGCCCATGGAAGAGTGGTTTTCAGGATGGCAGGCCCGTATCGTCCAGCACGAAACCGACCACCTCCACGGCTGCCTGTACTTGGACCGAGCCGAAATCCGGTCGCTGTCCAGCAACGAAGAGCACTCGGCGCGTTGGTCTGCTCCGGAGATTGAGGATGCCGCCCGGGCTCTCGGGTTCCAGCGCTGAAACCCGGGACGTCATTGCTGGGCGTGAGGCTGGTTTGACGCCGTGGGGAGGAACTTCGCCCACCAGCGAAGGATGTGTTCGAAGCGTTGCCTGCGATGATGCGGAGTCCCGGATCGGGACAGTTCGTGGTCCTCGCCGGGGAACACCAGCAGGGCAGTTTCCACGCCTTGGGCCTTCAACTGTGAATAGTAGCGCTGTCCCTGTTCAATGGGGCAGCGTAAGTCATTTTCGCTGTGAACCACCATGGTCGGAGTCTTGACGGAGCCCGCGACGGCCATAGGGCTCTGGGCTGCCATCTGCTCAGGCGTACCCCCGGTGTATTCTCCGCCAAAGAACCAGCCAATGTCAGATGAACCAGTGAAGCTGACGGGGTCCAGGAAGCCGCGTTCCACGATCGATGCCTTGAACCGGTGGTCATGGGCAATGGTCCATGCGGTCAAGTAGCCGCCATAGGAACCGCCCATGATGCCTACGCGGTCCCCGCCCAACGCATCCACCGCCGCCAGGGCGGAGTCCAGGAACGCAAGGACGTCTTGCATATCCACTGTGCCCATGCGCTCCTTGATGGCCCGCCCGTGGGCCTGGCCATACCCGGAAGACCCGCGCGGATTACACATCACCACTGCGTATCCGGCAGCAGAGTAAACCTGTGCTTCGTCGAAGTAGGCGCCGGTGTACTGCGCGAACGGTCCGCCATGGATATTGAGCAGGACGGGGTGTGGGCCGGGCCCGTCAGGCAGCACCAGCCAACCGTGGATGGGGTGGCCGTCCTCAGCGGATGCCTCGAAGTCCACTGGTTCACTGACCCGTGAGTTGTTCCTGAGGCCTGCAGAGAAGTCCGTCAACAGGCGCAGCTCACCTCGTTCCAGCGACGCCACATCGCCCACGGTGGCGGCATCCGAATAGCTGACCGCAATTTCTCCGTTGGCCGCCACGGTTGCCCCAATGACCACCCTGGCGCCATGGACAAGCGGTGTGATCCCGCCTTCCGCGGGAACATCCAGCAGTTCGACGCTGCCCAGGGCCGTGTTCAGGACCAGCACGCTCGCGGGACCGCTCGGCTCCAATGGCCCGGAGACGTCCAGGTATTCGACATCGGTCAGTCGTGTGGCCTCTCCCCCGCCGATGGGCATGGCATGGAGCGAGGTGTTGCGTGCCACGAAATCCTTGCCCGTTTCTCCCAGGTCCTGGGCAAGGTAGAAGAGCCACCGACCGTCAGTTGATGTGCGGACCTCGGTGACGGTCTGCAGTTTCCCGATTGATGGTTCGACGGCGATGGGCTGGCCTCCGGAAGCATCGACGCGGTAGATCGAGGTGACCAGGTCGTCGTCGTGTCCTTCCTGCAGGCCTGCCACGAAATAGAGCTGTGAACCGTCAGCAGAGAAGCACGCAGACTCATGGTCAGCATCGCCAAAGGTGATCTGCCTGGCTGCAGGAACGCCTGAGACCACGCGGGCTGGTTGTTCGTGTGCGGCCCGCCCCCTGAGGGCGACTGCCGGCTCGCCACCCAGTTCCGGGACCTCAACGACGAACAACTGCTGGCGTTGGTCGGAGGTATATCCCAGGCCGTTCGCCCTGTACTGATTGGTTGTGATGAGGCGGCCGTCCTCGCCGCCTGCCGTGACGCCGTCGACCGTTCCGTAGCGCCCCTGCTCCGGCACGCGGGCCGCGAAGGCGATTCGGTGGGAGTCGGGCGCCCATTCGAAACTACCCACTCCGGCATGCTGATCCGTGATTCGCTGCGGCTCGCCACCGGCCGCCTCCACGACGAACAACTGCGGCTTCCCGTCGGGCTCGCTGCGAAGGAAGGCAAGGACCAGGCCATCAGGTGAGAAAGCCGGGGAGGTGTCCTTGAAGCCCCGGGTGATGCGACGCGGATGTTTGGTGGTGTCCAAGGGGATGCTCCACAACTGGCCGACGTAACTGTCAGCATCAAAATCCGGCCTTGTGACAGATACCACCGCCTTGGTCCCATCGGGGTGGATGGCCGGGGCGGACACAGAGTTCAGCAGGGAAAGTTGCTCGGGTTTCACGAGGGTGAGCCTAGCCCGGCGGCCACGCGCGCGGCACCAGACACTCCGTCCCGCCGTAGGATTGAAGCCATGTTGTCCGACGCCGTCGCTGCCCTCCGTTGTCCTGTTTGCCAAGGGGCGTTCAATCTCACGGCGGACCCGCAGCGGACACTTGCCTGCCGGTCCGGACATACTTTCGACGCCGCGAAACAGGGCTACTTCAACATGCTGACTGGTAAGGGCACCGTGTTCGAAGCTGATACGGCGGACATGGTGGCGGCACGTTACCGGTTCCTCGATGGCGGGCACTACTCCGCCCTGGCTGATGCAGTTGCCGACATAGCCGCTGGCGTGCTTGAACAACCCGATGGGGTGGTTCTGGACGCGGGCACCGGTACCGGTCATTATCTCCACGCAGTAGTCCGGAAAACCGGAGCCACTGCCATCGGCTTGGATATCTCCAAGTTCGCTCTCCGCAGGGCGGCCCGCCTCAACCCGCAGTCCATCAACCTGGTATGGGACATTTGGCGCCCGTTGCCTGTGGCGGATAATTCCGTGGACGCAGTCATGGTGGTTTTTGCCCCGCGGAACCCCGCAGAATTCGCCCGCGTGCTCCGCCCCGGCGGAAAACTGGTCATCGTGACACCCCGGCCGGGCCACCTTGCCGAAATCGCTGCCCGGACAGGCATGTTGGGTATCGAAGAAGGCAAAGAAGAGCGACTGGCAGAGACCATGCGGGGGCACTTCGGTTCAGGGACCAGCGACAGCCTGGATATTCCCCTGGTGTTGAGTGGACCGGAGGTGGCCGACGTCGCCGTCATGGGCCCGGCCGGCCACCATCTCCGCCCGGGGCAGCTGTCCGAACTCGCCGAACTGGACGGTTTGGTGTCCACCACGGCGAAGTTCCGGATCAGCGTGTTCAACGTGTCCTGACGTGGGACGGTACGTCGGGCTAGGATGGAAGGACAGCGACTGTGATCCCGCCCGCGGGATCCGGGACCAAGGGGGAACGGATGTTTGAATGGCTCGGCGAGAATTGGTGGGCCCTCTGGCTCACGGTCTTCCTCGCGTTCGCAGTGGTGGAGATGCTGACTCTCGACCTCTTCTTCATCATGCTGGGCGGCGGAGCCCTCGCTGGGCTGATCGCTGACTTCGCCGGCGCCGATTTTTGGCTGCAGATCGTCATCTTCTCCGTAGTATCCCTCCTCATGATTGCCTTCGTGCGGCCCGTTGCGCTCAAGCACCTCCACAAGGGGCCCGAAGAACAACGATCCAACATCGACCGCCTGATTGGGCAGTCCGCTCTCGTCATAGAAGCCGTGAGCGGAACCAGCGGACTCGTCAAAATTGGTGGTGACGTCTGGAGTGCACGGAGCACCGCGGGAGTCCTCGACGCCGGTGCGACAGTCCAGGTCACCAAAATTGACGGCGCGACGGCGGTAGTCGCCTCGTCTGCCGACAACAGCCCGCGCTGAAGCGCGCCCATTGATTTAGTCGGTTGCCGGGTTGGGCAGCCCGCCCGCGCATAGCCGCATCAAACCACGCAATTGGGGAACGAAGGAGATGTATGGACGGCTTAGGAGGAACAGCAGCAGCAATTGTGCTGATTGTTCTCGTCATTTTTGTCATCATCGTGTTGGTCCGCTCGGTAAGGATCATCCCGCAGGCGCGTGCCGGCGTCGTTGAACGACTCGGCAAGTACCAGCGCACGCTCAACCCGGGACTTACCATCCTGATCCCGTTCGTCGACCGGCTGTTGCCGCTGCTCGACCTGCGTGAACAGGTAGTGTCATTCCCGCCGCAGCCGGTCATCACAGAAGACAACCTGGTGGTCTCCATCGACACCGTGGTCTACTTCCAGGTCACCGATCCAAGGGCAGCAACGTACGAGATCGCCAACTACATCCAGGCCGTGGAGCAGTTGACCACCACCACGCTTCGTAACGTGGTTGGTGGGCTTAACCTTGAAGAAGCCCTCACGTCCCGTGACCAGATCAACGGTCAGTTGCGCGGAGTCCTCGACGAAGCGACGGGCCGCTGGGGCATCCGCGTATCCCGCGTGGAGCTGAAGGCGATTGATCCGCCCCACTCCATCCAGGACTCGATGGAAAAGCAGATGCGCGCAGAGCGTGACCGCCGTGCAGCCATCCTGACCGCTGAAGGCACCAAGCAGTCCCAGATCCTCACCGCAGAAGGCCAGCGACAGGCCGCTATCCTCGCTGCTGAGGGCGACGCGAAAGCAGCCATCCTCCGTGCTGACGGTGAAGCCCAAGCCATCCAGAAGGTCTTCGACGCGATCCACAAGGGAAACCCGGACCAGAAGCTCCTTGCCTACCAGTACTTGCAGACACTCCCGAAGATCGCTGAGGGAAGCTCGAACAAACTCTGGATCATTCCGAGTGAAGTCGGCGAAGCGCTCAAGGGCATTGGTGGCGCCCTCGGTGGGAACGGCGGGGACTCCCCTGTTGGTCTCTTCGGTGGCAATGAGGAACCCAAGGCCTCTGCACCCACGGCATCCGGGGAACACGCGAAGCCCGCTGAATAACTACTATTGACGGCGTTGCGAGCGGTCAGCCATCCGGCTGGCCGCTCGTTGGCGATACCGCCTTTTGAGTAGTAGGACCTGTTCCGCGTATAATGGGATATTTGTCCGGCTGGTTCAGTGTGGATGGAACATAAAAGCTTTGCCAGGCGTTGCAATTAGTGATGCAAGGTGTGCAGAAGTAGTCCGTAAGGAACGTGAAAACGGCTTACGGCTAGCGCGGAGTTCCTGCTCCGCGAACAGACAGAGGGAGTAATCATGAGCGATCGCAGCCTGCGGGGTATGCGTCTTGGCGCCCAAAGCATGGAAACCGAGTCCGGCGTTGAACCGGCACCGCGCCAGCGGGTCGAGTACCGCTGCGAGGATGGCGAGCAGGTCTTCGTAACCTTCTCCTCCGAAGCCGAGATTCCCCCGGTTTGGGTCTCCAAGACGGGCAAGGAAGCGCTTCTGGTTGACGGCGAGCGTCCTGTGGATGCCAATGAGAAAGCTGTGCGTACCCACTGGGACATGCTCCTTGAACGTCGCAGCCTTCCCGAACTGGAGCAGATCCTTGAGGATCGTTTGAACATTCTGCGTGAACGCCGTGGAGAGCGTCGTTCCGCATAGCCTGCAACGCAGACACGAAAGGCCGGGTCGGGTTCCTCAAGGAACCGGACCCGGCCTTTCTTCTGCTGCTACTACTTTGCGATGGCAGGTGACTTGCGGGTGAGCTTAGCCCAGCGTGCCGCCACTCCCCATTTGGTGACGTTGATCATGGCTTCCACCACGATGTTGCCGCTCATCTTGGAGGCACCAAGTTCACGTTCCACGAACGTGATGGGGCGTTCTTCGATACGGAGGCCAAGTTTGGCCACCCGCCACGCGAGGTCCACTTGGAAGCCGTAGCCAACCGACTCGACTTCGTCCAGGTTCAGGGCCTCAAGCGTGGTGCGCTTGAAGGCGCGGTAGCCGCCCGTTACGTCCTTGATTTTTACACCCAACATGATGCGCGCGTAGGTGCTGCCGATGCGGGAGATGGCTTGGCGGTACAGCGGCCAGTTAACGACACTTCCACCGGTAACCCAACGGGAGCCCATTGCGAGGTCTGCGCCGTCCTTGACGGCATCGAGAAGCAGTGGCAGTTGCTCCGGCTTGTGTGAACCGTCAGCATCCATCTCCACCAGGACGTCGTATCCTGCGGCCAGGCCCCACTTGAAACCGGCGATGTAGGCGGCGCCGAGTCCTTCCTTGCCCTTACGGTGCAGGACGTGCACCTGGGTATCCGCTGCGGCGAACTCGTCGGCAAGCTGTCCCGTGCCGTCAGGGCTGTTGTCGTCAACCACCAGAACATCAGACTCGGGAACAGCTGCGCGCAGCCGTCCCAGTGTCACGGGGAGCGATTCGAGCTCGTTGTAGGTGGGAATGATCGTCAGGACACGCAAGAAGAGGCCTTTCCTTGATGGAGCGGTCAGTGTGCCGGACCAGCCTGGCGGCTGGCATTCTGGCGCAACTCTCCATTATAGGACGCCGGCGGGCACTCCTTGAGCGGCTGTGGTGTCGGACACAGGCACTGGCGTGGAGAGGGACCGGAATGCCGCGGGCAGGTCCACAAGCCCAGGACCAGTGGCGCCGGGCATAGAATCCCTGACGAACTGTTTTCTGGGTCGCTGCGGACCTGCCCACCTGTTTGCCGCCACCATGAACGTGTTCCGGCCACGGCCGAACCCCCAAGCCCCGGCTTTTGCCGCTGCGTTGATTGTCCGTTGAGCCTCAATGCTACGGACTCCCCCCACACTGTCAACCGGCCGGTGACCTGCGGTTCCATGTGTCTGCCCAGTTCAGTGACCCTCCCGGGGCAGGAAAATGATCGGGCTAGGCGCGGAGGTTTTCGTGGGCGAACAGCTCTTGGCCCTCACGGACCGTCTGCAAGCAGCGGGGATCGCTGCCGGTGTCCAGCGCAGGCAGCAGCGGCGTCCGCGCCCGGGGGTCCGTGCTCCAGGACTGTACGCGGCTGTCTGCCACCTGAACCATGAGTTCTTCGACTTCCCACACGGCAAAGCTGGCAGGTGCACCCGGCACCAGTTGGCCCATCAGGGGGTTTCGGTGCTTCGCAGCCCGCCAGCCCGCCCGGGTGTGGCCCAGGAATGCAGCCCTGGCAGAAATCCGCTGCTCCGGGTTGTTGTGCTCCAGGCACGCCCGAACACTGGACCACGGCCTCAAGGACGTGACAGGGCTGTCGCTGCCAAACGCAATCGGCACTCCGCTTGCATAGAAGGAAGCGAAAGGATTCATGGCTTTGCTCCGGCCGCCCAGTCGCTGGTCATAGAGTCCGCCTGCAGCGCCCCATGCGGCATCAAAACCCGGCTGGACGCTGACGGTGATGGAGTACTTGGCCAGTCTGTCGATGGCCGATTGATCGGCCATCTCAACGTGTTCAAGTCGGTGGCCCGCGGCTCGAATACGCTGCTCTCCCACCTCGGCCGCTGCTGCATCCAACGCTCCAAGGACTGCATCGAGGCCAGCATCGCCGATGACACGGAAGCCTGCCTGGATGCCCAGTTGGGACGTAGCGGCAAGGTGTCGGGCCGCATCATCCACTGAGAGATACAAGCTGCCCCGGTGCCCTGGCGCATCCGCATAGTCGTCCATGAGGGCCGCGGTTCGGGAGCCAATGGAACCATCCATGTTGAGGTCCCCCGCGAGGCCCAGGACCCTTGTACCCAAACCGTCGATGATGCTTTGGGCGTGCTCTGCCGATGAAGCCAGCTCACCCCAATACGGGAGGATCTCCGGGCTGCTTCCGTCGTCATTCCAAGAGGCAGCCATCCGGAGGTCATCTGGTCCGCAGATGTGGGGCGCCGACATTTCAGCCAATGCGACATAACCGTGGGAAGCCGCTTCCTGAAGGGCTCGTTGCTGGTAAGCACGTCGTTCCGACGCAGGGAAGTGCCGTGCTGCAAGCCGTGCGGCAGAATGTGCGGCACGCACCACCCGTGAGCTGCCGGAGAACCCGTCCATGCCGTCCAAGTCAGCTGCTACGGCCAGTGACGGGGAGACCAAGGCGGAGTGGACATCGATGCGTGAGAGGTAGACCAGCCGCCCGCCGGCTGCCCGCTCGAGCTCATCGAGGGTAGGCAAAGTGGAGTCGTCCCATGCTGTCTCGTCCCAGCCGTGTCCCAGGACGCTGCCGGAACCTCCGGCAGCGGCAGCAGCGACGGCGTCGAGGAGTTCCTTGGCCGAACGGGCGGCGGTGAGGTTCAGGCCCGACAATGCGAGGCCGGTTTCGGTCAGGTGCGCGTGGGAATCAACAAAACCCGGAGCCAGGAGGGCGCCTCGGAGATCGATAATCTCCATCGACGAGTCGGCGATGGAGGTAGCTGCCTGCTCGGAACCTACCCAGGCAACGGTATCGCCGTCCACCACCATGGCGGTGGCGAACGGATCAGCGGCGGTATAGATCGAACCGTTGCGGTACATGGTGACCCGGCGGTCCTTTGCGTTGCGGTTTCCGCCGGCAGGCGCGCCTGGCTGGTTCATTGGTTGGGCTCCTTGAGCATTGAAAGCAGTAAATCAGATAAAGACGTGGGCTAGGCCACCGTGGAGTAGGCCACGACGCCGCGGCGGACCAAGTCAATGGATTCCCGGCAGAGCCGTGCCACGCGGGGGTCCAGCTGCGGGATTTTGGCCAGCTGGTCGAGCAGATCCACCACCTGCTTGGCCCAACGGACGAAATCACCGGCAGCGAGATCAGTCCCGCTGAGGACGTCCTGAAGATGACGGCCTTTGGCCCATTTATACATTGGCCACATCAGGCCGAGCTCCGGTTCGCCGGTCAAGGGAAGCCTGTTGTGCTCCTCGGTGTCCTCCAGTTGGGACCATTCGCGGATGATGATGTCCACAGCCGATTCCAGCGAAATGGTGGGCATCTTTGGCCGCAGCCCGCGGTCTTCGCGTTTGGCTTGGTACACCAAGGTGCTGGCCAGGGACGCCAGCTCAGCGGCATCGAGATCGTTGATGGCACCGCGGCGGACCGACTGGGAGATGAGCAGGTCCTTTTCGCCGTAGATCCTGCGCAGCCGCTGACCGTCGGGGCTGATGGTGACCTGGCCGGCGTCGTTCGTCTCCAGGTAGCCATATGCTGACAGGACATCACACACACGGTCGAACGTCTTGGCGATGGTGTTGGTGCGGCCTTGGATTTGGCGGACAAGCCCGTCGGTTTCCTTGCGAAGTTTCCACCACCGCTCCGACCACCGTGCGTGGTCTTCACGTTCGCTGCAGCCATGGCACGGGTGGGCCCGGAGCTCGCGCCTCAGATCGGCAATCTTCTTTTCCTGGTCCGGCAGGCGGGCTCCGAGGCCGAAGTCCTCATGCCTGCTGTTGCGGCGACTGTGTGGTGCGTCTTCGCTGATGGCGTGGCGCATGGACGAGGCAAGGTCGCGACGGGCCTTCGGGACCTTGGCGTTGAAGGATTTCGGAATGCGGATCCGGGTCACCGGCGATACCGGGCCTTCAAGGTCGTGGACACCGATCCGACGGAGCTGGTTGTCCGAAGTGAGGACCGACGGACGGGGCTCACGGGCGTTTCGGTCCACGTCAAGGACCACTGCATGCCCGGCCAGCCTGCCGCTGTAGATGCTGATGACGTCGCCGGGAATCAACCGGGCCAGGGAATCGGCAACATGGGACTTTCGGGCACGCTGGTGATCGCGTGCAGCGAAATTCTCGGCGTCACTGAGTTCGCGGCGGAGCTTCGCATATTCGGTGAAGTCGCCGAGATGGCACTGCATGGATTTGGCATAACCCGCCAGCGACTCTTCACGTCCACGAACCTGCCGGGCAAGACCCACTACGGAGCGGTCGGCCTGAAATTGCGCGAAGGAGGACTCCAGGATTTCGCGGGCGCGCCCGCGGCCGAACTGGGCAATCAGGTTGATGCTCATGTTGTAGGTGGGCCTGAAGCTGGAGTTCAGGGGGTACGTGCGGCGTGAGGCCAGTCCGGCCACAGCGGCAGGGTCCGTTCCCGGTTGCCACAACACAACTGCATGGCCCTCGACGTCGATGCCCCGGCGTCCGGCGCGACCGGTAAGTTGGGTGTACTCCCCCGCGGTGATGTTGACGTGGGCTTCCCCGTTGAACTTTTCCAGTTTTTCCAGGACCACGCAACGGGCCGGCATGTTAACCCCAAGGGCCAGCGTTTCGGTGGCGAAGACGGCCTTGACCAGGCCGTCGGCAAAGAGCTTTTCCACCACTTCCTTGAACGTCGGAAGCATGCCTGCGTGATGGGCGGCAAAGCCCCTGACAAGTCCGTCGCGCCAACCCCAGAAACCGAGGACATCGAGATCATCGGCGGGAATTTCGTGGCTGGCCTCGTCCACTCGCTGGGCGATGATTTGCTGTTCCCGCTCTGTTGTCAGCCACAGTCCGGATGCAGCACACTGCGCCACTGCGGCGTCGCAGCCGGCCCTGGAGAAAATGAACGTGATGGCCGGCAGGAGATCCTGGCGCCTGAGGCTCTCGATGACCTGTGGGCGGCTGGCCTTCCTGACAGGGCTGCGCTGCTCTGACTGCTGCCGCTCATCGCGATAGCGGTCCTGGCGCCTACGGCTACGCCCACCATGGCCGAAGCGGCCGCCCATGTTCATGCGGCTCTCAGAACGGGCCATGGCCAACAGGTCCGGATTGACTTCGAACTCCGGGCCGGTGACTGCCTGGCGGACCTTGAGGGAAGACGAGCGGTTGGCGACGGCGTTCCTGCGGTCAGCGGCCACTGGTTCGTCCACCACTTCATCAGCCTCGGAAAGGTCCGGCACTTCGGTTTCCGGTGTGCCAGGGGCCTGGGGCGCGATCTCGTCAAAGGTGGTGTCGCCAGCGAAGAGATCCACTATTTCCCGACCCACCATGACGTGCTGCCACAGTGGCACCGGACGGTGCTCCGAAACGATGACGTCGGTGTCGCCCCTGACGGTATCCAGCCAGGCTCCGAACTCTTCGGCGTTGGAGACAGTGGCACTGAGCGAGGCAACCTGCACCTCGCTGGGCAAATGAATGATGACTTCTTCCCAGACGGCCCCGCGGAAGCGGTCGGCCAGGTAATGGACCTCGTCCATCACTACAAAACCAAGGTCACCCAGGGTCTCTGAATCGGCATACAGCATGTTCCGAAGGACTTCGGTGGTCATGACCACCACTGGAGCCTCGCCGTTGATGGTGGTGTCGCCTGTCAGCAGGCCGACATTCTCTGCCCCGTACTTGGCCGCCAGTTCCGAGAACTTCTGGTTGCTCAACGCTTTGATGGGGGTGGTGTAGAAGGCCTTAAGTCCCCGCTCCAAGGCCAGATAAATGGCAAACTCGCCAACTATCGTTTTACCTGCACCCGTCGGGGCTGCTACCAGGACGCCGCGGCCCTCCTGGAGCGACCTGCACGCCTCACGCTGGAAGTCGTCCAGGTCGAAGTCCAGGGACCGGGCAAAGGCGCCAAGGTACGTTTTCGACTCAGCTGCCCGCTGGGCTGCCGCTTGATAGCGGTCTGATGGAGATTGAGACCCGGAAATTGAGGACATACATCAAGCCTAGTGGCCCAACGTCTAGAGATTCTCCAGATCCGTTGCCGGGGTGGCGATGTCTGCGTTGGCTTCGGTCTCAGCTGCCCGTTTGAGGGCCCGACGTTCACGGCGCCGGTCGTTCCAGAGGCAGACGCCGATGGCCGCGAAGAACAGAAGCAGCATGGGAGCTGCGAGGTAGAACATGCTCATGGCATCGGCGCCGGGAGCAGCCATCGCAGCGAACAGGCACACCAGGAAGATGGTGATCCGCCAACTCTTGACCAGTTGCTTGCCCTTGACGATTCCAGCAAGGTTCAGGCCCACCAGAACCACCGGGACAAGGAACGCAATGCCGAAAGCCAGCAGGAGCCGAAGAACGAACGCCAGGTAGATCTCAGCACTGATGAAGTTTGACCCACCCGATGGAGTGAAATCGGTCAGCACACGAACAGCGTTGGGCAGCACCAGCCAGGCAAGGAGGACACCACCAACGAAAAGGGGAACCGCTGCTGCCACGAACGACAATGCCAAGCGCCGTTCCTTCTTGTGCAGCCCGGGCACAATAAAGGCCCAGAGCTGGTAGATCCATACAGGGCTTGACAAGATCACGCCAAGAAAGACCGAAACCTGGACCATAAGGTCGAATGAACTGGCAACGCCGTCAAAGTTCAGGGTCGCGGCGCGGCCCTCTTTCTCGTTGAGGTCCTTGATCGGCTTGATCAAGGCCTCCAAGAGCGGCTGGTAGACAATGAAGCCCACCACGGTACCCAGGATGATACCGATAGCAGCCTTGAAGAGCCGGTTCTTAAGCTCCTTGAGGTGGTCAAGGAGCGCCATCCGGGCTTCGGGGTTGGCCTTGCGCCCCTTCGTTTCTACCACTTCTCTTTAGACGCGGTTGGAGGGCGGAACGTCAGTCTCGCCGTTGTTCTTGGCCTTGGCGTCCGGGTGGCCTACTACCTTGCCTTCGACGGCGTCGGAAGCGTCCTGGGAGTCTTTCGTTTCGGAAGAACCATCCTTCTTCATTTCCCGGACTTCAGACTTGAAAATACGCATCGACTGCCCAATACTGCGCGCCATGGACGGCAGCTTCGGCGCTGCGAAGAGCACCAGAGCCAGGACGATGATGATGATGAGATGCCAGCCTTCGAGCCTCATGTGGGGAGGTCCTTTCCTTTTGGATACATCCTACGTCTATCTGAATTCAATGTCGTGCAGGGATTGGGGCTGACCCCGCTCTGCTTTGCGCTTGACGCGCTTCTGGCGACGAACTTCCTGGCGGAAGGCTTTGGCCGTCAGGTAATCATGACGCATCTGATCCGGGGAGGCAAAAATTGCGGAGCCTGGTTCGGCGCGCGCGTCCGTTGTTTCAACGTCGGAGGTTTCCGCGTCGGGCCCACGTTTGCTGAAACGTTTACCCGCATCGCCCAATTCATGAACAGTTGACATGAATTTCCTGAACAGGCGGTACCCCAGTGTCAGGTGAAGCAGCAACGAAAGGGCTATGAGCGCGATCCACAACAGGATCCAGAACCACCAAGGCATCTGAACAGTCTAGCCAGCCGGGCGGTCGGAAGGATCGCCGTACTGGGAAAGGGCTGCGTCGAGATACGTGCGGGCTTCCCCACGCAGTGAATCCGGGGCGAGAATCCGCGCAGATCCACCATGCTGTGCCACGAACATCGGGAGCCAGCCCGCATCGCCAAACCGCACTTCGGCCAGAAGCCCGCCGTCGGGCAGTTGTGCTGTTCGCTCGGCGTAATAGTCATCCGCCAGCCCGGCGCCCTGGCGGGTGAGCTGCAGGAGGACCAGGACGTCATCGTCGCTGGGCGTGAACAGCCGGGCCGGAAAATCCAGTCCGGCCGTTGCCGTGCCGGACGCCGGACGGCCGTTGGGTTCCACTAGTTCCACCCTGTCCAGCCGGAAGTTCCTGATGCCGGCCTTACTGTGGCAGTAGGCTTCGAAGTACCAGGTGTTGTCCAGGGAATAGAGCCGCAAGGGATCCACATCCCGCTCCGTCAGTTCGTCCCGCTGCCGGGAGAAGTACCGTAGCCGGAGTTGTTGGCTGTCCCTGATCGCCTGGGTAATGGTGGCGAAAGCATGGGACTGTTCGGGCGCCACTGATTGGCCGGCTACGGAGCCCGCCAAACGCCCGGCCTGTCCCGCTGCGCCGGTTAGCTTAATGGTCACCGATTCCAGGGCGCTGCCGGGCCCGTCCTCGGACATGCCGGCCAGGGCGGGCAGGTCCCCCAGCATTTCCAAGCCAGTCAGCAGCGCCGCGGCCTCCTCCTCGCTGAAGCGCACCGGCCGGTTCAGGTCCAGGTGCTCAGAGATATAGACGTGGTCGTTCTCCCACTGGATGTCCAGGAGATCGTCGGGATAACCCTCCGGGAGCCCCGAGCAGATAAGGATCTTGAGGTCGTCGATCAGGGCCTTGCGGGTGATGCCAAAATGGTCTGCGACTTCCTGGATGTGCAAGCCCTGGTGATGGACCAGGAAGGGAACCAACTGGAGCATCCGGGCCAGCTGATCCTCGGAAGTCCGCTTTCGGGCGCGTGGCAACCGCTCAGAGTCAGGGAACCCAACGGGTACGGACGGTTCGGCGTCGAAGTTCACCGCACCCTGGAGTCGACGCACGACGGCGGCGCGCAGCTCCTCCGGACCGCTCACCTTCACGTGGGGGCCGTAAGAGGCCAGTTCCTCCGCGAGGACCTCGGGATCCCGGAATTCCACGACGAGGCGATCACGGCTGTTTTCTCCTGCAGCCGGTTCGACGTGCGTCGCCCTTTTCCGCAGGGCCAGGAGCCGGTCGATGTCTACATCGAGGGTGGCGTTCTGAAATGGCAGCTCATTAAGTGAATCCAGCTCGGCGCGGGCGTTGAAACCGTCCGGAGCATCGAAGCTGCTGCCGGGCACCAGGCTCACTGCGGTCGTCATCCGCGAAAGCCTGAAGAGCCGTTTTGCCTCCCTCCCCCGGTCAAGGCCCACGAGGTACCACTGGCCGAAACGGCTGCCGAGTCCCCAGGGCTCAACTTCCCGCACTTCCTCGCGCCCGGTGCTGACCGCAAGGTAGCCGAAGCGGACGGCATGCCTGCCATGCATGGCTGCCACGACGTCGTCGAAAGCCTGGCCCGCCGGCCTTATCCGCGGCTGCACTCCCGATGGGAGGTCGACGTCGGTGAAACCACCGGCCGCCTGGAGCTTGCGGACGGCATTGGCGGCCGCCGTGCCAAGCGCAGCACGTTCCCATAGCTGGGCAGCCAGCAGAAGGACCGTGCACTCGGCCGGGGTCAGGCTGACGTCCGGAAGCCGGTTTGAGTCCTTACCGATGCGGTAACGGGTTGTCGCGGGATCTTCCGCGCCGAAGCTGCGCGGATCCGCCAGTGTTTCGATCTCGAAGCCAAACTGCTTCAGGTCCACTTTGTCGCGCTCGAACATACGCCCAAAGGCGACATCGTTGGCAGCGGAATCGCGGTAGACCTTCTCACGCAGGACAGAGCGTGGAAGCCCCACTCTGGTATTGAGCAAAGCCAGGAGAAGGTTCAGAAGTCGTTCAGTGCGGGATGCGGACACCCTTGCTACGTTACTAAAGACCAGCGGGAAAGCAGCAAGGCGCGTCACCGACCGGTGGAACCGGAAGGTAACGCGCCTTGCTCAGGGCTATCTGCCTTAGCGAACTGCTACGAGGTCGACCACGAAGATCAGGGCTTCGTTGGGCTTGATCGCTCCACCAGCACCCCGGGAGCCATAGGCGAGCTCGGAAGGGATTTCCAGGCGGCGACGGCCGCCGACCTTCATGCCCAGCAGGCCCTGGTCCCAGCCCTGGATGACCTGGCCGACGCCGACCCTGAAGTCCAGCGGAGCGCCGCGGCCCCACGAGGCGTCAAATTCTTCACCAGTGGACCAGGCGACGCCCACGTAGTGGGTGGACACGGTGTCTCCGGCCTTGGCTTCTGTGCCGGTGCCCTCGATGAGGTCCGTGATGACGAGGTCCGTGGGGACGTCGCCTTCGGGGAAGTCGATTTCGGGCTTGGTGCGGTCGAAATCACGCTGGCCAAATGACATGGAGGCTCCTTGGTGTGAGGGGACGGATGAGTGTCAGGAACAAGCTTAAGCTAGTGCCCAACGGTCTTGTCGAAATTTCAGTGCCGGTTACTTGACGCCAAGAATGTCAACGACGAACACGAGGTCGCCCTTGGCTTCACCCTGGCCGGCTTCGCCGTAGGCCAGATCCTGCGGAATGACCAGCAGGACGCGGGAGCCGACGGTCTTGCCTTCGAGGCCCTGGGTCCAGCCCTTGATGACCCCGGTGAGCGGGAAGCTGGTGGACTCTCCGCGGTCGTAGCTGGAATCGAACTTGGTTCCACCTGCGAGGGTGACGCCGACGTAATTGACCGTCAGGGTGTCGGAGGCCTTCACGGCAGCACCTGTGCCCTTGATGAGGTCCTGGGCGATGAGTTCCTTCGGAGCCGCAACGCCTTCAACGGAAATCTGGGGAATGCCCTTGTCGTCTTCCTTCACGGTGGGGAGCCCTGCCGGAGGAGTAACTGTCTCGCCTTCGGGCTTCTCCAGTACCGGTGCGGGGTCCTTCGCTGAGACCAGCTTAAAGACGACCAACTGCGTGGAGGCGGGGGCAGATGCTGTGGCATTGCCAGGTGCCGCAAAAGCGATTTGGGACCCAACCTTGGCTCCGACAATCGCGTTATAGATTTGCTCGTTGCCGGTCTTCAATTCGTCGGTCAGTTCGATTGGCTGGGGGCCGTTGGCGTAGGCATCTTCCACTGTCTTGCCGTCATTGCCGTCCACGGCAAGGTACATCAGCTCGGCTGTTTGTCCGGCCTTCACGCGCTCACCATCGCCTTCGACAACCATCTTGATGGTTGGTTCAGTCACGGTGAGGGGCTTGGAGAATTCAACGCCGGGTGCTTTGTCGCCGTTGTCCGTCACTTTCACGGAGTCGAGCTTTGAGGTGTCACCGGCAGACTGGCTGGTGGGCTCGGCGGCCGGAGTGCTTCCTCCGCACGCGGTGATGAGCAACAGGGCAGGAAGGAGAATTGCTAGGAGTCGGCGCACAAAAAAGACACTTTCGTCGGGGCAAGGGACACTCGGAAAGGCGCGTTGCGCATCCAAGCAGTGCGGCTCTTGGAAAGAGACCACTATCCAGAATAGCCCGCGAAGCTGGGAGCCAGCTTATAGAGCCGGTCAGCCCATGGAGTCCAGCAGTGCATCCACCCGCTCGTCAACGCTACGGAACGGATCCTTGCAGAGAATGGTCTGGTGCGCCCGGTCGTTGAGCTTCAGGTGCACCCAGTCAACGGTGTAGTCGCGGCCCAGCTCCTGGGCGCGGCGAACAAAGTCACCCCGCAACTTTGCCCTGGTTGTCTGGGGTGGCGCGTCCACGGCGTCTTTGACGTCCGTTTCCGTAACCAGGCGTCGTGCTGCCCCCCGCGCTTGCAGAAGGAAGAAAATCCCACGTTGACGCGAGATGTCGTGATACGTGAGGTCGAGCTGGGCGATGCGTGGTGAGTCAAGGCTAAGGTCATGGCGGTTCATGTAGCCGTCCATGAGCTTCTTCTTGATGGCCCAGTCCACTTCGGTATCAATGGTGCTCGTATCGCCGCTTTCGATGGCATCTAGCGTTCGTTTCCACAGATCCAGGATGAGCGGCACATGGGCGTTGTGTGCGCCGTTCGTGGCGACGAACTCAGTGACCTTGGTCAGGTACTCGCGCTGGATATCCAGGGCGGTGAGCTGCCTGCCATTGGCAAGCCTGACCAGTGCGCGGCCCGTCAGGTCATGCGAGATCTCACGGATGCTGCGGATAGGGTTTTCCATCCGCATATCCCGCATGATGACGCCTGCCTCGATCATGCGGAGGATAAGGTCCACGGTTCCCACCTTTAGGAGCGCGGAAGTTTCAGACATGTTGGAGTCCCCCACAATCACGTGGAGGCGACGGTAGAACTCGGCGTCCGCATGTGGCTCATCGCGGGTGTTGATGATGGGGCGGGACCTGGTGGTGGCCGAGGACACGCCCTCCCAGATGTGATCGGCACGCTGGGAGAAGGCAAACGTGGCGCCGTGGGGCGTCTTCAGCACTTTCCCCGCTCCCGCGATCAACTGGCGGGTCACCAGGAAGGGAATGAGGATCTCGGCCAAGCGGGAGAATTCCCCCCGCCGCGGAATGAGGTAGTTTTCGTGGCTGCCGTAGGAGTTTCCGGCGGAGTCGGTGTTGTTCTTGAAGAGATACACCGTGCCGTTGAATCCCTCCGCCGCCAGCCGCGCCTGGGCCTCGTCCACGAGGTCGTCCAGGATGAGTTCGCCGGCCCTGTCATGGGCGATCAGCTGTGCAAGGTCGTCACATTCGGCCGTGGCGTACTCCGGATGCGAACCCACATCCAGGTAAAGCCGCGAGCCGTTGGTCAGGAAGACATTGGACGACCGGCCCCAACTGACGACCTTGCGAAAGAGGTATCTGGCCACTTCCTCAGGGGCCAGAGGACGCGAATCCGGGCTGGAATAGGAGATTCCAAATTCCGTTTCGATGCCAAATATTCTCTTATCCATCTCAAGCCTCCTCGGCGAGCAACAGGGTCATATCCTCAGGCAACAGCCGCCGGAACGCCCTACGGGAACCGCGGTGGCTTTCGGACGCGCGGTACAGGACTGCAGCCTCGACGGCGGTAGCCGGCAGCGCGTCAGCCTCCTTATCCGCAGCCAGGGCGCGCAGTGCCAAACGCATGGCCCCGGCCAAACTGAGCTCGGGATCCCAATCCCCACTGACGACGTCGGAAATCTGGTCAGCGAGACCGCCCATGACAACAAAGCCGTTCTCATCGGCAATCGAGCCATCGAAGGTCAGCCGGTAAAGGTGGTCCTGCTCCTGTGCCAGGCCCACTTCGGCGACTGCCAGCTCCACTTCGAACGGTTTCTGTTCCGCAGTGAACACCGCGCCAAGACTCTGGGCATACACGCTGGCCAGACCACGGGCGGTGACGTCTTCGCGATCGTAGGAGTATCCGCGGACGTCGGCGTAACGGACACCGGCTTGCCGGAGGCTTTCGAACTCGTTGTACTTGCCCACTGCTGCGAAGGCGATTTTGTCGTAGATCTCGCCGATCTTGTGCAGCGAGGGCGACGGATTCTCCGCGATCAAGGCAATGCCGTCGGCGCAACTGATGACCACCACGGAGCGTCCGCGGGCGATGCCTTTCCGTGCAAAGTCAGCACGGTCCTTCATCAGCTGTTCGGGAGAGACGTAGAACTGCTGCGTCATCTCAGGCCTCCCGTCCGGCGATGGCCCGTGATTCGACGATGGCGCCGGCTATGGCGGCCAGGTCGCGTTCCGGAACGCGGCGGTTTCCGGTGCGGTTGACGGTATAGACAACAGGCCACAGTTGACGGACCGGGTCGGGGCCACCGGTGGCGGAGTCGTCGTCCGCGGCATCGTAGAGCGCCTCAACGGCCACTGCCACCGCGGCTTCTTCAGTGAGATTCGGCTTCCACAGCTTCTTCAAGGCGCCCCGGGCGAACACCGAACCGGAACCAACCGAGTGGTGTTCCTGCTCTTCGTAGCGGCCGCCGGTGACGTCGTAGGAGAACAACCGTCCGACGCCGGACACTTGGTCGAACCCAGCGAACAACGGAATGACCGCCATCCCCTGCATTGCCATGGGAAGGTTCCCGCGGATCATTGCCCCCAGCCGGTTGGCCTTGCCCACCAGGCTCAGGAGCGTGCCCTCGATTTTCTCGTAGTGCTCCAACTCAACCTGGAAAAGCCGTGTGATGTCGATGGCCAGGCCGGCCGTGCCGGCGATACCCAGCACGGAATACTCGTCGGCGGGAAACACTTTCTCGATGTGCCTGCTGGCGATGACGTTGCCCATCGTGGCCCGGCGGTCTCCCGCCATCAGGACACCTCCCGCATATGTCAGGGCAACGATGGTGGTGGCATGAGGCGACGACGGAACCATGCCGGCCGGTAATGATTGGCTGAAGGGAAGTAATTCGGGACGCGAGCGTTGGAGATGCTCCGTAAAGGAAGACGTTGCCTGGGTGGCCAGGGGGCCGGTTGATGGGTCCTGCATTGCTGCACTCCTTCGACTCTGCGTTCCGATGCCCGGCGGCCTCACGCCGACCGGGCAGTACTGACGGTGTGGGTCCGGTTACTGGCCGCCCTTTTGCACGAACGCCCGGACGAACTCTTCGGCGTTTGATTCCAGGACGCCGTCGATTTCATCGAGGAGGTCATCCACGCCCTGGGTTGCCTCCGACGCCTGTGCCTCGGGCGCTGCGGGCGGGGCCTCCGGTACGTCCACTTCAGTTTCGGTTTCCCTCGACTGCGGTTGTTGCTGCTCCTGAGCTGCCATTTTCTTTCTCCCTACTGTCAGTCCCCTGATGCCGGAGACTTCCTAATGCCATATTGCCACGCCGTGGGCTGCTGCGTACGGCTTTGGAAGGGCACGAATGTTGGTGTGCCGTTCCAGCCTCAGCTCCTGGCCGGCGGCGGGTTTCGGCCCATCAAATCGGCAAGGAATGAACCTGCATCCTGGTGACGGTCGAACAATGCTCCGGTCAACGCCCGGGTTCCACGCAGCGGTTCACGGGTGGGTACCCTCTGCAGTTTCCCCAACCCCGGTACATCGAAAATTACCGAGTCCCAACTGGCGCCGACCACGTCCTTGCCAAACCTGGAAACACACCGTCCGCGGAAGTACGCGCGAGTGTCCGACGGCGGTTCGGTCACCGCCCTGGCGATGTCGGCGTCGTCGACGATCCGCATCATGCGGTCCCTGGACAGCAGCCTGTAGTACAAGCCCTTTTCGGGCCGGATATCCGACCATTGCAGGTCCACTAATCCGAGCCTGGCGTCGTTCCACTCAAGGCCGTCACGGTTCCGGTAGCCTTCCAGAAGTGATTTCTTGGCCACCCATTCAACGGACGAGGAGGCCGCAGCAAGGTCGCTTCCCAGCGTTGTCAACGTGGTTTCCCAGTGTGACAAGACATCGTGGGTGTGGCCATCGCCGGTAACCGAGTCCGCCACGCCAGTCTCCTGGGCAAGTTTGGCCGCTGCCTCGTAATACATCCACTGGATGTCCAGGGCCGTCACCCTTCGGCCGTCGAGCAACCGTACTGTGGCTGTGAGCGTTGTGTCGTGGCTGATGGTTTGAAGAGCCTGAACAGGCTCGTGGACTTCAATCCTCGGAGCCTGTCCGGCTTCGATGAGGCTCAGGACCATGGCGGTGGTACCGAACTTGAGGTAGTTCGAGGCCTGGCTGAGGTTGGCGTCACCGATGATCACGTGAAGGCGGCGGTACTTGTCGGCCGTTGCGTGGGGCTCGTCCCTGGTGTTGATGATGGGACGTCGGATGGTTGTTTCCAGCCCCACCTCGGCCTCGAAGAAGTCCGCACGTTGGCTGATCTGGTATCCGGGTGTGGAGCTGTCCTGTCCCAAGCCGACCCGTCCGGCACCGCACACCACCTGGCGGGAGACAAAAAATGGCGTCAGGCCACGAATAATGTCACCGAACGGAACGGAGCGGGGCATGAGGTAGTTCTCGTGCGAGCCATAAGACACTGACTTGTTGTCAGTGTTGTTCTTGTAAAGATTGATGGGGGGCAGGGTGGTGTCCGCCGCGACCTTCCTCACAGTGGCCAAGGCAACCAGGTCACCGGCAGCATCCCACGCCACAGCATCGCGCGGATTCGTCACTTCCGGGCTCGAATACTCGGGGTGTGCATGGTCCACGTAGAGACGCGCCCCGTTTCCGAGGACCATGTTCATCAGCAGGGAACCGGATTCGTCGGCTCCATCGAGCTCCAACTCCTGGCGACCGTACGCCAACGCAACCGCTTCGGCGTCGAGCACTGGCGGCTGGTCTGTGAGTTGGCTGGGATCCGCGGCTGACCTGTCCAAGGTCCAGCCGCGTGCATCGTGTAACGGTTCTTCGTCCGTGTAGTCCCAGCGTGTCTCTGCTCCCCCGGCTGCCCGTTGCCGGGTAACTGTGGCGTACGCCTGGATGATCCTTGCGGACATCATGGTGGCATTCGCCCCGGGCGCCGACGGCGCGTGGATTCCGTATTCAGTTTCCGAGCCCATGACGCGCATGGCGCCGCCGGCGGGCAACTTTTCAGCAGGCGTACCTTCGGGTCTTGCTGTCATAGGTATTGGCCCGTGTTGGCGGTGGTTTCAATCGACTTGCCTGGTTCCTGGCCGGCCTTGCCCTGGACAATCGTGCGGATGTACGTGATCCGTTCACCCTTCTTGCCCGAAATCCTGGCCCAGTCGTCCGGGTTGGTGGTGTTCGGCATGTCCTCATGCTCGCGGAACTCGTCAACCACGGCCCGCAGCAGGTGCTCGATCCGGAGGCCCTTTTGGTGATTGGTCAGGAGGTCCTTGATGGCGTATTTCTTGGCCCGGTCCACGACGTTCTGCACCACGGCGCCGGAGTTGAAGTCCTTGAAGTAGAGCATTTCCGTATCGCCGTTGGCGTAGGTGACTTCGAGGTATTCGTTGGATTTCTCCGTGGAATACATGGCTTCGACGGTGCGCTGGACCATGGCGTCCACCGTGGCCTGCACGTCTCCGCCATACTCGGCAAGGTCCTGGGCGTGGAAGGGCAGGTCCGTGGTGATGTACTTGGCAAAAATGTCCGCCGCGGCCTCGGCATCGGGGCGCTGGATCTTCACTTTTACGTCGAGGCGACCGGGTCGAAGAATGGCGGGATCGATCATGTCCTCACGGTTGGAGGCGCCGATGACTATGACGTTGTCCAGACGCTCGACGCCGTCGATCTCGCTTAGCAACTGGGGCACGATAGTGGTTTCGACGTCGGACGAAACGCCGGTACCGCGGGTGCGGAACAGCGAGTCCATTTCGTCGAAGAAGACGACGACAGGGCTGCCATCGGATGCCTTTTCACGGGCACGCGAGAAAATGAGGCGGATGTGGCGCTCGGTCTCGCCCACATACTTGTCCAGGAGCTCGGGTCCCTTGATGTTCAGGAAGTAGCTCTTGAGATCGGTGTTGCCGGCGCGTTCTGCGGCACGGGCTGCAAGGGAATTTGCCACAGCCTTGGCGATGAGCGTCTTGCCGCAACCCGGAGGGCCGTACAGCAGTATGCCTTTGGGGGCCTTGAGCCCATGTTCGCGGTAGAGGTCCGGGTGCAGGAACGGCAGCTCCACGGCGTCGCGGATCTGTTCGATTTGGGGGCCGAGACCGCCAATGTCCTGATAGGTGATATCCGGAACTTCTTCGAGGACAAGGTTCTCCACCTCGGCCCTCGGCACCTTCTCAAGGGCGTAGCCGGTCCGTGAGTCCAGGGACAGTGCATCGCCGACCTTCAGGTGGACACTTTGAAGGGCGCCTGACAGCCGGACTACGCGTTCCTCGTCGGCCCGGCCCACCACCAGGGCGCGGTCCTTGCCCAACATTTCCTTGAGGGTGACCAGTTCGCCGGCGCGTTCGTAGCCCAGCCCGGCCACCACCAGGAGGGCCTCGTTCAAGAGGACTTCCTGCCCGACTGCCAGCTGGTTCAGGTTGACCAGTGGGCTGACGCCTACACGCATTTTGCGGCCGGCATTGAAGATATCCACGGACTCTTCGGTAGCGGCCTGGCCGGAACTGCCTGCGGCTGCCTGCTTTCGCGGGTTGATCTGCACTACGGTTCCGAAGCTATAGGGCGGCTGGCCCTCCTGCTCCAAAGCACCCTTCAAACGGAGAATCTCGGCCTTGGCCGTTTCCAGCATGCTCACTAGCTTGCCGTTGTTCTGGGTAGCAGCTGCCAACTGGCGGTCAATGTGGCGAAGCTTGTCCCGGAGGATATTGATTTGCCGTTCGGCAACCGTCAGTTCACTCGAGGGCTCCGGCGGTTGGACAGCTGCAAGCCCCCGGCTCGCCGCTTCTTCCGCTGCGTTATGTGCTTCTTCCGGCGTCGGCCGTCCAAGGTCGTTGTTTGACGTATCCACGATTCATCAGCCCCTTCCTGCGCTTAACAAGACCTTAGTCCCGAAAAGCGCAGGGTGCTTGGTGACATCCGGAATGCGGACCCTATTGTGACCTTTGTCAGTTTGTGACTGGGGGATCATCCTGGACGTTGGTTCCTGCGATGGCGTCGCGGGCTGCCCGGCGGAGTTTCTTGTCCGAGACAGAGCGCTCTCCCACAGCGCCGGGCGTCCACGCGTTGAGGTCCTCTTCGCTGAACTCGGTCTTGGACGGGCGGCGCTTGACGGAGATTCCAGTGACGCCATCGGCGAGGCGGCGTGTGACGAGGAGGAATCCGGTGTGGGCCACCATGCGGTGGTCCGGCCGTACGGCCAGTCCCTCAAGGTGCCATCCGCGAACCATGGACTCCCAGGCGTCAGGCTCAGTGAAGCGCCCGTCGGCGCGAATGGCCTCAGCCGTGCGCGACAACTGGGTGACGGTTGCCACGTAGTTGATCCACACACCACCGGGCGCCAGGACAGTGGCAACAGCGTCCAAGCACTCCCAGGGAGCCAGCATGTCCAGCACGACGCGGTCCACGGAGCCAGGAGCCTCAGCCTTGACCACTTCTTCCTGGAAGTCGCCCAGGGAGATCTGCCATGCGGGGTGCGGTCCGCCGAAGATGGTCTCCACGTTTCCGCGGGCGATGTCGGCGAACTCTTCGCGACGCTCAAAGGAGTGGAGGTAGCCGCCGTCGCCCACGGCGCGCAGCAGCGAAATGGAGAGGGCGCCGGACCCGACGCCGGCCTCAACGACACGTGCGCCGGGGAAGATGTCAGCCATGGTGACGATCTGGCCTGCATCCTTCGGATACACAACAGCGGCGCCACGGGGCATGGACAAGACGAAGTCGGAGAGCAACGGACGCAGGGTCTGGTACTGCTGGCCAACGTTGTTGCTGACTACGGAGCCATCCACCTTGCCGATGATCTCATCATGGTTCAGGAAGCCGCGGTGGGTGTGGAAAGCGCCACCTACCTCCAAGCTGATGGTGTTCATGCGGCCGCGTTCATCAGTGAGCTGGACCCGTTCGCCAACGCGGAAAGGCCCGCGGCGGCGCGCAGCACCCGTCGGCTGCACGGTTGTGCCATCGGCCGGCCTGTCGGTGCCTGCGTTTGCTTCGGGGGCGGCGGTTTCGCTGCTCATGTACTGTTCCTCGCTCCTGTACGGCTGGGCCGCAACGTCTTGCTGGCGGGTGGGCGCCAAAAATCCATGGGTTCTTCGGTAAAACCGCCGGCATGCAACTCTACCGGCAAGGGTGTCAGGCGCGCCCGCTCCGGCGGGCTTCCTTACCTGTAATGGCCGTCACTACCGCTTGCTGGCGGAGAAGGCCAGTGACGATTCCGTTGTGATCCACCACAGCGTATTCGCCGCCCTCCAGCCGTGCCAAGTACTGGATCAATTCCTGGCCCTTGGACCATTCCGGGACGTACGCCCCAGCGCCCAGGGCGTGCGCTACTGCGGTGACGGGCGTCGTCGCCGTTGATTGCGGGGGTACAGCGGCCGCTGCTCCGAAGTCCACCACACCCTGCGGCTTGCCATCCGGTCCGCAAATCACGACGGCGGGACTCCCGGCCGGGGAAAGGTCCAGGACGTCCGCAACAGTGGCCGAGTTCGGCACGCCTACCGCGGATTCTGCCAGTCCAGCTGCACTCACGAGGTAGAGGCGGCTGCGGAGCTTGGCGTGGTGGATCGAGCTCGAAGCGCCCATCCAGAGGAAGCCGCAGACGAGGACGGTGATAAGCATCAGGCTGATATCAAGCGGCGTGCCGCTGATGAGCGGCAGCCCGATGAACCAGATGACCAATGCGGCAACGATGATGCGGCCAGACCACCCTGCGGCGATCGTGCCCTTGTCCTGGCTTCCGGTCGCTTTCCAAACCGCCGATTCAACCAAGCGGCCGCCGTCCAGGGGCAAACCGGGAAGGACATTGAACAAGCCGATCAGGAGGTTGGCCCACATCAGGATGTTGGCCAGGATGTCCGATACGCCGCTTAAGGCCCCGGAAGAAAGAACGGCCCACATTCCGGCCGCCAGGACGAAGTTGGAGGCCGGTCCGGCCAAGGCGACCACCACCGAACGTCCAGGGGAAGCCGTGAAATTCTCGAATTGGGTATGTCCGCCCCAGAGGTTCAGCACGATCTTTTCCGTTGGCCAGCTGAAGGCCTTTGCGCTGAGCGCGTGCGCCAATTCATGGACCAGAACCGAGACGGCGAGCAGCAGGGCATAACCCAAGGCCACGAAATACGCTCCGATGCCGAGCTCCGGCATCCGTATCAGCAGTGCCGGGCCATAGACAATCACCGTGAAGCCGGCGATGACAAACCACGAGTAAGCGAGGTATACCGGAATACCGGCGATCTTTCCCAGGGGAATGCCGTCTTTTTTGGTGGCGGCGTGATGGGGCGTGGAGGAACTGCTCACCTAGTTGGCCCCTTCAAGCAGGTCCACTGCTGCGAGGCGGTCATGAACCAGGCGGCTGACGTCGGAGGCAGTCCTGCCAACCAACGTGTCCCACATGATCATGCGGCGGTCCTCGGGCAACGGAACCTGGTGGGGTATTCCTACCGTCACCACACCCGAGGCAATGGCGGCCGTTGCCCCCGGTACGGAGTCCTCCAGGGCGACACAGTGGTGAATGCTGAGTGAGGGGTCGTCCAGCCGGAGCCGTTCGACAGCAGTGAGGTAAGCCTCGGGGTGCGGTTTTCCGTTGGCTACCGTATCCCCGGTGACCATGAATTCGAAGTAGGGCTTGGGAAGGCTTTCCACTACCACGCCGGCCAAAGGGCCCTCGGACATGGTTACCAGGGCACAGCGGATGCCCGCCTGATGAAGTTCGTCCAGGAGTTCACGCGCGCCCGGACGCCACGGGACTTCCTCGCGGACCTGCGCGATGACCTGGGCGCTGAGGGTGTCCACGATTTCGCGGGCTTCAAGCCGGACACCCGCGGCTTGGAGGACGGCGGCCGAGTGAAGCAGCGACTGGCCTACCAATTGCATGGCCTGCTGGTGCGACCAGCTTCCGCCATGGGACTCCACAAGCGCACGCTCGGCAGCGATCCAGTAGGGCTCGGTGTCCACGAGTGTGCCATCCATATCCCAGAGCACGGCTTTGAGGAGGGGCTGGCTGGGTAACGAATGCATGGTTTCAAGTCTACGTGGAACCTGGCCGGCGGCTGTCCGGGCTTTGCGCTGTGGGCGAATCGGTGACACGCATTGACGTCAAATGCCATGCATCGGCACGGGTCTTGGACGTAGGGTGAGTGGATGAACAGTGTGGACGGGACCCCCGAAGGGCAGGACATCACCGCGGAGCCCGAGCGTTTCCTCAAGGAACCGGCGGAAGGCCAGCGTGTCACCGTCATGCTCGCCGCATTCGAGGGCTGGAACGATGCCGGCGAGGCCGCCAGCGATGCGCTGCACTATTTGAACAAGCTCTGGGACGGCAAAAAGGTTGCCACGGTGGACGCCGAAGAGTACTACGACTTCCAGTTCACCCGCCCCACCGTGCGCCGCACATCCTCGGGTGCCCGCAAGGTCAAGTGGCCCTCTACCCGGATCTACAAGGCAGCAGTTCCGGGCAGCAACGTGGACGTGGTCTTCGTACTTGGCACGGAACCTTCCTACCGTTGGCGTGCCTACACCACCGAATTGTTGGTCCACGCCGAAGCACTCAAGGTGGACTCCGTGATCCTGATTGGCGCATTGCTTGCCGATGTACCCCATAGCCGGCCCATTCCGGTAAGCACCACCAGCGAGGACAGTTCGCTGCGTGAGCGCCTGAACCTCGAGGCATCCCAATACGAGGGACCCGTAGGGATTGTTGGCGTGCTTGCGGAGTTCGCCATGCTGGCGGGGTTGCCGACGGTGTCCCTGTGGGCGGCTGTTCCGCACTACGTTGCCCAGCCCCCCTCCCCCAAGGCTCAGCTGGCGATCCTGCACAAAGTGGAAGACCTGCTCCAGGTTCCCCTCGACAGCCAGGCGTTGGCCGAAGAGTCCGAGGCCTGGGAACGCGGAGTGGACGAACTCGCCACTGAGGACCCCGAAATTGCTGCCTACGTGCGCCAGCTTGAGGAAGCGAAGGATACGGCGGACCTCCCGGAAGCCTCCGGTGAATCCATTGCCCGCGAATTCGAGCGCTACCTGAAGCGGCGTGGCAAAGAGCGGCCGTAAGAACCAATCCTGAAAACAGCAACGGCCCTGACATTGCGTCAGGGCCGTTGGTGTTTCGGGCCGTTGGTGTTTCGTGCGGATTCGCGCCCTAGAGTTCCACCCCAAGCAAAGCGTCGATGGCATCCATCACCAGGGCAGCGTCCTGTGCGGACTTCTCCGCGCCGGAGCGCAACGCTTCTCCTGCCCAGTAATCGACGGCGGCGATGGCTCCGGGAGCGTTGAGGTCGTTGGCCAACTCATTGCGCATGGCTGCCACCAGGGGTCCCGCCGATCCGGTAGGTGCATGCTCCGCGGCCTCACGCCACTGTGCCAGTCGGTCTTTGGCGGCCGAGAACTCCGCATCGGTCCATGACCAATCAGAACGGTAGTGGTTGGCAAGAATGGCCAGTCGGATGGCTGCTGGTTCCTCACCGGCCGCGCGGAGCTTGGAGACAAGGACCAGGTTGCCCTTGGATTTGCTCATCTTCTCGCCGTCCAGGCCCACCATGCCCGCATGCGAGTAGTGCCGTGCCAGCGGGACGCCGGAGAGGGAGTAGGCGTGCCCGGCTCCCATTTCGTGGTGCGGGAAGATGAGGTCCGATCCGCCGCCTTGGACGGTGAAGGGTGCCGGGAGGTACTTCTGCGCGATGACCGTACATTCAATGTGCCAACCGGGCCGGCCGTCGCCAAGAGTCGCGCCGGGCCAGTTGGGTTCGCCGTCGCGGGCCACGCGCCAGAGCAAGGGGTCCAGGGCATTGCGTTTGCCCGGCCTGGCAGGGTCTCCGCCGCGTTCAGCGAACAAGGTCAGCATCTCTGCTTCGCCAAGTCCTGACACGTCGCCCAGGGTCCAGGCGTCGGTTGCGTCGGAACGTTTGCCGGCCATTTCGACGTCGTAATAGACATCGCCGTCGGGTTCACCGTCGGATCCTTGAACGCGGTAGGCCACACCGTCGGCAATGAGGCGCTCGATGGCGGGCACAATGTCCGGGATCGCCTCCACGGCACCGATGTAGTGGTTTGGTGCCAGTACGTTGAGTGCGTCCATGTCCGTCTGGAACAACTCGATCTGGCTCTGCGCCAAGTCGCGCCAGTCCACACCAGTGGCGGTGGCGCGCTCCAGCAGGGGGTCATCGACATCCGTGACGTTCTGGACGTAAGACACCCGGATGCCGGCGTCGCGCCATGCCCGGTTCAGGAGATCGAATGCCACATAACTGGCCGCATGTCCCATGTGGGTAGCGTCATATGGCGTGATGCCGCAGACGTACATGGATTGTTCCGGTTGCCGTTCAACCTCCACGACGCGGCCAAGGGCTGTGTCGAACAGTCGTAGTTGCGGCATGCTGCCGGGCAGCTCAGGAACAGGGCGGGAGGTCCACGATTTCACGACTCAACCTTAGTGCTAGGCGCTGATCACATTGAAACCGAGCAGGACATACAACGCCAGGCCCAGGAGGATGCGGTACCAAACGAAGAGCCGGTAACTCCGTGTGGAGACGAACTTCAGGAACCAGCCGATGATGATGTAGCCCACGACAAAGGCGATGACGGTGGCCAAGGCGGTCTCAGGAAGCCCGTACGGTCCGGAAAGGCCGTCATTCGAAACGGTCTTGTAGAGCTGGTAGAGGCCACTGCCGAACACAGCCGGAATGGCCAGAAGGAACGAATACCTCGCAGCAGCCTCACGGGTGTAGCCCATGAGCAGGCCCGCCGTGATGGTGCCGCCGGACCGGGAGACACCGGGAATCAGTGCCATGGCTTGAGCGAAGCCGTACAGGATGCCGTGCTTGTAACTCAGCTGCGTGAGGTCTCTGTCCTGCCGGCCGATGGCGTCGGCGACAGCCAGGATCATGCCGAACACAATCAGCATGGTGGCAACGATCCACATACTGCGCAGAACGGATTCAATCTGGTCCTGGAACAACAGGCCCAGGACGATGATGGGCAGGCTGCCCAAAATGACCAACCAGCCCATGCGGGCATCCGGGTTGCTGCGTTCGACTTTCCCGGTCAGGGAACCAAACCATGCGCGAACGATTCTGACGATGTCGCGCCAGAAGTACACAATGACCGCGGTTTCGGTTCCCAGCTGGGTGATCGCAGTAAAAGCGGCACCCGGATCAGCGGCACCCGGAAGGAATGAGCCGACAATCCGCAGGTGCGCACTTGAAGAGATCGGGAGGAATTCGGTGAGGCCCTGCACCAGGCCCAGCAAGGCTGCTTCTATCCAGTTCACGTGAATAGACCCTACGTCATGAAGACTGGGAACTGCCCGTAAGCTAGCAGCTATGCAGCAGCGTTATGTCGGAAACAGCGGATTCCGTGTGTCCTCTTTGTCCCTCGGAACCATGTCCTGGGCCCAGGAAACAGATGAACAGGACGCGGCCGAAGTGCTGCACGCCTTCGTAGCTGCCGGAGGCACTGTGGTTGACACCGCAGCCTCGTACGCCCAGGGCCAGGCCGAAGCGATGCTGGGGTCCATGCTGGGCGATGTGGTGGCCCGCTCCGAACTGGTCATCTCCACCAAAGCCGGGGTGTCGTCGTCGGACTCCAGGCGCAGCATCAACGCCTCCCGCGGGGCGATGCTGTCCGCCCTGGACGCCAGCCTGGCCAGGCTGGGAACCGACTACATCGACATCTGGTTCGCCCACGAGTGGGACCCGAATGTTCCCTTGGATGAAACCCTTTCAGCGTTGGAACTCGCCCAACGCAGCGGCCGGGCCCGCTACGTCGGAATTTCCAACTACAACGGATGGCAGACAGCCAAAGCCGCCGCCGTGGCCGGATTCACACTGGTGGCAAACCAGTCGGAATACTCCCTGGTTCAGCGCCGGGCCGAGGAGGAACTGATCCCTGCCGTGGAAGACGCGGGGCTGGGGCTCATGGCCTGGGCGCCGCTGGGTCGGGGCGTCCTGAGCGGAAAATACCGCGGGCAGATTCCGGCCGATTCCAGGGCAGCGCAGAGCCGTCTCGCAGCCTATGTGGAGCCTTACCTCGAGCCGAAAGCCTCACGGGTGGTGGAGGCGGTGGCAATGGCTGCCCGCGGACTGGGGCGGTCTCCCCTGGACGTTTCCCTGAGCTGGCTGCTCTCGCGCCCGGGCGTTGCGACAGCTGTTGTCGGCGCCAGGAACGCCGTGCAACTCAAAGAACTACTGGACGCGCAATTGAGCGTTCTTCCCGCAGAAATTGCCCGCGCCCTCGAAGACGTGTCCGCCACGTAATTCGGTGCTATTGGCGGTCCAGGATGTCCAGAAGGTAGTTCCCGTACCCGCTCTTGGCGAGCTTGGCGGCCTGTTGGCGAAGTTCGTCGTCGTTCAGGTAGCCCATCCGCCACGCCACTTCTTCAGGGGCGCCGATCTTCAAGCCCTGCCGGTTCTCCGTGGTGCGGACGTAGTTTGAGGCGTCGTTCAGGTCGCTGAAGGTTCCCGTGTCCAGCCAGGCGGTACCCCGTGGAAATTTCTGCACGTGCAACTGGCCGAGTTCCATGTACTTGCGGTTGATGTCCGTGATCTCCAGTTCCCCACGCGGGGATGGTTGGAGGTCTTTCGCCATGGCAACCACGTTGTTGTCGTAAAAGTACAGGCCGGGGACGGCGTAATTGCTCTTCGGCACGGCCGGCTTCTCCTCGATGGAAACGGCCAGGCCGTCGTCGTCGAATTCCACCACTCCGTAGGCGGACGGGTCCTTGACCCAGTAACCGAAGATGGCGCCGCCGTCGACGTCGGCGTAGTGGCGCAATTGGTTGCCCATGCCGGGGCCGTTGAAAATGTTGTCCCCGAGGATCAGCGCCACTTTACCGCTGCCAATGTGGTCCTCCCCGAGGATGAACGCCTGGGCGAGGCCGTCCGGCGTCGGCTGCTCCGCATAGCTGAGGTTGATACCGAACTGCGATCCATCGCCAAGGAGCCGCTGGAACTGGGCTGCGTCCCCTGGCGTCGTGATGACCAGGATGTCTCGGATCCCTGCGAGCATCAGCGTGCACAGGGGGTAATAGATCATGGGCTTATCGAACACGGGAACCAGCTGCTTGCTGATTCCGAGCGTGATGGGGTGGAGCCGCGAACCCGTTCCACCTGCAAGAACAATTCCTCGCAAACCAGCCGTCCTCACCTGTGCCCAGTCTCGCCGCGGGCGGCTACTCTAGGGCCATGCAGAGAATCCTTGTCACCGGCGGGGCCGGATTCATTGGATGCAACTTTGTCCACTACATCATGGAGCACACCGGCCTGCATGTCACGGTCCTGGACAAACTGACCTATGCGGGCAGCATCGAATCGCTCGCCGGGCTGCCTCCCGAACGCTTCCACTTCGTCCAGGGCGACATCTGCGACGCCGACAGCGTGGACACGTTGACTGCCGCCGTGGACGCTGTAGTGCATTTTGCGGCCGAGTCACACAATGACAACTCGTTGGAGGAACCCCGTCCGTTTGTTGACACGAACTTGCTGGGTACCTTCACGCTCATTGAGGCCGCACGCAAACACGGCAAGCGTTTCCATCACATCTCCACGGACGAGGTCTACGGAGACCTGGCCCTGGATGATCCGCATCGCTTCACTGAAGATTCCGTGTATCGGCCGACCAGCCCGTATTCGGCTACGAAGGCAGGCTCGGACTTGTTGGTTCGCGCTTGGGTCAGGTCATTCGGCCTCCAGGCGACCATCAGCAATTGCTCCAACAATTACGGCCCTTACCAACACGTGGAGAAGTTCATTCCCCGGCAGGTCACCAACATCCTGGAAGGTGCCCGGCCGCGCCTTTACGGCAATGGGCTCAACGTCCGGGACTGGATTCACGTAGAGGACCACTCCTCGGCCGTGGTGGCGATTCTCGAACGCGGCCGCGTGGGTGAAACGTACCTGATAGGAGCCGACGGTGAACGATCCAACCGCGAGGTTGTGGAAATGATTCTTTCGCTGATGGGCCAGCCTCGCGATGCCTATGACCTGGTGGGTGACCGTCCCGGCCACGACCTTCGCTACGCCATCGATTCGAGCAAACTGAGGCGGGAACTTGGTTGGTCGCCGCGGTACTCGGATTTCGACGCCGGCATCGCTGACACCGTGAAGTGGTACAGGGACAACGAAGATTGGTGGCGTCCGCAGAAAGCTGGGACAGAATCCAAGTACGCGGGTCAGGGCCACTGAACAGTGGAGCCGGCACAGCAATTGCGGACAAGGGCTACACCCATCCCGGGCTTGATGCTTTTTGAGCTGCCGGTTCATGGGGATGACCGGGGCTGGTTCAAAGAGAACTGGCACCGGAAGAAAATGGCGGACCTTGGGCTGCCGGATTTCGGCCCGGTGCAGAACAATATTTCCTTCAATGCCGCCCGCGGCACCACTCGTGGCATTCACGCCGAACCATGGGACAAGTTCATTTCCCTCGCCTCCGGACGAATCTTCGGCGCGTGGGTGGACCTGCGGGAAGGAACCACCTTTGGGACACTGTTTTATGCGGAGCTGACAGCCAAGGACGCGATCTACGTCCCTCGGGGTGTAGGCAACGCTTTCCAGACGCTCGAGGACGGCACCGCCTACACCTACCTGGTCAACGACCATTGGAGCGCGGAGGCGCAGAAGGATTACACCTTCCTGAATTTGGCCGACGAAGCAGTGGCTGTCCCGTGGCCGATTTCCCTGGACAAGGCGGTCGTGTCCCCGCAGGACCGAAATCATCCGCGATTACCTGGAGTGGAACCCATGAAACGGCGGCGCACCCTGGTCCTTGGATCAAATGGCCAGCTGGGAAACGCACTGCGGACCGCATTTGCAGGTGACGAAACTGTGGAATTTGCGGACAGGGAGCAGTTCGACATCACGTTGGAAGCATCGTATGTGGCAACTGACTGGCGGAAGTATTCCACCATCATCAACGCAGCAGCATTCACGGGAGTGGACGCTGCAGAGACCGCCGACGGCCGGGCAGCTGCCTGGAGAATCAACGCAACCGCAGTGGCCCTGTTGGCGAGGACCGCCGTCGAACATTCGCTGACGCTGGTTCATATCTCCAGCGACTATGTGTTCGACGGCACGGCGGACATTCACCGGGAAGATGAAGACCCCACGCCGCTGGGGGTCTATGGCCAGAGCAAAGCGGCCGGGGACGCTGCTGTGGCGTCGGTGCCGCGACACTTTATTGTGCGGACCAGCTGGGTTGTGGGCGAGGGCCGAAACTTTGTGCGCACCATGGCTGCGCTGGCCGCACGCGGAACGTCACCGTCGGTGGTCGATGACCAATGGGGCCGTCTGACCTTCGCCACGGACATCGCGGCGGGCATCCGGCATTTGCTCGAAACCAACGCCCCCTACGGGACGTACAACCTCAGCAACAGCGGCGAACGGCAGTCGTGGGCGGACATTGCCCGGGAGGTATACCGCTTGTGCGGGGCCGACCCCGGTTTGGTGCAGTCCGTCAGTACCGCAGCGTATTCCGGGCCAGGCACGGCTCCCCGTCCCCGGAGCAGCATGCTGGATCTGTCGGGAATTCGAGCCAGCGGTTTTGATCCACCTGCAGCCGCCCCACGGCTTGCTGACTATGTGGCGGCACTGGAGCCCTAGCGGAGTCCGCCAAAACGGCCTAAAGTTGCCCTACGGCAGCCCACAATGTGGCAGGGCCGGGAGACAACTCAAGTGAACAAGTTGGTTGGGCAGCATTTGCTGTCCACGGCGATCCAAGCAGTGCAGCAGCATTGGATCGCCGGCTCAATTATTGTGCCCTGAGCTGGACCCCGAAGCCTGGAGAGCCGAGAATGCTGCTGCCAAAGATAGCGCCCCGACGAGGCGCACTCCCCCACCGTTCCACCGCCATCGATGCCGACGATACAGCGCTGCTGCTCACGGCGCCCAAGGGACCGGTTGCCAGCGACCAAGCCACTGCCAGTGACCAATTCGCGGAACAATCCGGGGCAGAGCAATGGGTGAACCTGGGCGGAGCACCAGTGAAACTCATGGACTTCGACAAGGCAGTGAGTGAAATCCTGGGCCGTGCGCACAACGGTGAAGCCAAGCCCTTGGGAGTCTGCTCGGCAAACCTGGACCACATCCAGCATTTCGGCCGTGGCAGCCGGTGGAGCGGCACGCTGGACCAGCCTGGACAAGTGGAATGGTTGACGTTGCTCGATGGTGCGCCGTTGGTTGCCGAAGCCGGGCGGATCACCGGCTCTGCGTGGCCCCGCCTGGCCGGCAGCGACCTCGTGGGACCATTGCTGGACGAGGCCGTACGCCGTGGTCTCCGCGTGGGATTCCTGGGCGGAAGCCCTCAGTCGCAGGAACTCATCCGGAACAGGTTCAGCCAGGAGCGTCCCGGTCTGGCAGTTGCAGGTTGGTGGGCACCTGAGCGTTCAGTGCTTGGTGATGTGAGCGCATCCTCGCGTTTGGCAGCCGAGATTGCCGCCTCCGAGGCGGACATTCTGGTGGTGGGCTTGGGCAAACCACGGCAGGAGCTCTGGATTGCCGAGTACGGGCAGCTGACGGGGGCCAAGGTGTTGCTCGCGTTCGGTGCCGTTGTCGACTTCCTCGCGGGCCGGATCACGCGCGCCCCGGTATGGGTCAGTACCCACGGCCTGGAATGGGCCTGGCGATTGATGCTGGAACCACGACGCCTGGCCCGGCGATACCTGGTGGACGGACCGCAGGCGTACTTCACCCTGCGGATGTCCAGTACTGCAGCGTTGCCCTCTTCGGTGCCCGGTTCGAGGGACGTGATCCCTGGGACCAAAGCCCCAGCCGTCCCGGAGCACGGGCCCAGCCGTGGTCCGGGATCGTTCCTGCCGGCAGCGTCAATGGCCGACGTCGCCGTGATTGTAGTGACCTACAACAATGCCGACGACGTCCAGGCCTTGGTCTCCAGCCTGCGTGGGGAAACAAAGGAGCAGTCACTGAAAGTGGTGGTGGCCGATAATTCCCCCGATGACCTCACCATGGCCGAACTGGCCCGGCATCCTGACGTCGTCGCCGTGAGCACCGGAGGGAACCTTGGATACGCCGGCGGAATCAATGCCGCTATGCGAATGGCCGGAGCAGCGGATGCCTACCTCATCCTCAACCCGGACCTGCGTGTGGAGCCCGGAGCGGTTGCTGCCCTGCGCCGAAGAATGGCACTCTCCGGCGCAGGAATGGTAGTTCCGGTCCTTCTGGACGACGACGGCAGCGTGTACCCGTCGCTGCGCCGCGAACCGGGCGTTCTGCGAGCGCTGGGGGATGCGGCCCTGGGCGGCCGGGTGCAGGGCAGGCCCGGGTGGTTGTCCGAGATGGATTTTGATCCTGAGAGTTACCACTATGCACACTGTGTTGATTGGGCGACGGGTGCGGCGCTGTTGATCCGTGCGGATGCGACAAGGGACGTGGGTGACTGGGACGAGCAGTTTTTCCTGTATTCGGAGGAGACGGACTATTGCAGGCGGGTTCGGGAGACGGGACGTTCGATCTGGTTTGAGCCTTCCGCCCGGATGTGGCATGAACGCGGGGGCTCCGGGACGTCGCCGCAGTTGACGGCGCTGATGTCTGTCAATCGGGTTCGGTATGCGGCGAAGTATTGCGGTCGACGCACGCTGGCGGCGTTCACTGCGGCGGTGTTGGTTTCGGAACTTGTCCGTCTCCATAAGCCTGGGCACCGTGGGGCTGCCCTGGCTGTGCTTGACCGGAGGCGGTGGCAGGGGTTGCCTCATGCCACCCGCGGTGGGCAGTCCCCCGTGTCGGACGAGCCGCCACCATCGGGCGCCGTCATCATTCCCGCGCATAATGAGGCCGCTGTAATCGCCAGGACCCTTGAGTCGTTGAAGGGCGTGATGGCGTGGGGCTCTGTTGAGGTCATTGTGGCGTGTAATGGCTGTACCGATGGGACGGAGGCCATTGCGTCGACGTTCCCGGGCGTGCGGGTCCTGTCCCTGGATGCTGCTTCCAAGACCGAGGCTTTGAATGCCGCAGATCAGGCGACGAACCGTTGGCCCCGCCTATACCTGGACGCGGACATCGAGGTCAGCACCGGGGCCCTCGAGTCGGTCCTGAAGGCCCTTGACGGCGGGCCGCTGCTGGCTGCCCGTCCGGCCTTCCGGTATGACACCAGAGGTGCTTCTGCGCTGGTGCGGTCCTATTACAGGGCCAGGAGCCGGGTACCCGGCAACGCCCAAGGCCTTTGGGGTGCGGGGGCGTACGCCCTCAGCAGGGACGGGCATGATCGGCTGGGCGCGTTTCCGGCCCTGACCGGGGATGACTACTACGTGGACCGGCTCTTCGCAGCGGAGGAGAAGGCAGTCCTGCCCACTGAGCCTGTGGTGGTGAGGACGCCGCGGACCAGGGTGTCCCTGCTTGCTGTCCTGCGGCGGAGCTATCGGGGAAATGCGCAGCAGGACGGGCAGGATTCGGCGACGACGTCTCGGACTGTGCGTGAACTGCTTTCCTCCGTCAGGGGTCCGTTTTCTGCAGTTGACGCCGCCGTTTACGCCGTCTTCGCTGCTGCGGGCCGCCGTCGTCCGCTGTTGGTTCGCAAGCCTGCTGCCGCCTGGGAGCGGGACGACAGCAGCCGCTAGTCAGAAGCCGCAGCTCCCGCCGCCTTCGACACGGTAGAGGTGCACGGCGTTTCCGTCGGAGAAGGTGTCTGTGAAACTGCCGTCCACCACGGGAATGGTCCGGTTCTCGTCGAGGACGACGGCGGTGCTCCCGCCGCACTGGACGTGGAAGGTTGCCTGCCCGCCGGCCTCCTTGTTGGCGCCGGCAAAGATGTAGACCTTGTGGTCGTGCAGTTTGGTGGTGAAGTCCACTGGGCCGGTGGCCGTGGTGGCGCCGTCGAGGAAGGGCCCGTTGAGGACGGGTGCAAGCTCTGAGATTTGTTTGTTCAGTGCCGTTACTGTTGGCCTGACCAGCGCGCCGCAGTCACGGAGTACGTGCTGGGAGATGCAGTCGCCCCCGAAGTTGTGGTTGAAGTAGATCACGCCGCGGGCGCCGTGGATCAGGCTGCTCCATACCGCTGCACGGATTTCGGGAGCGCTGATGGTTGTGGCGTTGGGCGAGTCCTTGAAGGGGTGTCCGGCCTCCACGAAGGCCCAGATGGGCGTAGTGTTTCCGCCTGCCTGCAGTTTTCGGATGCGTTCGATGGTCCAGCCGTAGTTAGCGGCGAGCCTGCATTCTTCCTGTGTGAGGTCTCGTGTGTACCCGACGATCGCGCCGCCTTCACCTTTGGCACAGATACTGGGGTCGGTGAACCAGTAGGTATCAGCCGAGACAACGTCCTGGATGCCTTTGAAGAACTCCACGGACTCCTCATCGGAAAGCCAGAAGGCCACGCCCTTGCCGTAGTTGGCATACAGCATGGCTCCTTGTGGTGCTACTGCGCGGCGTTCCTTCTGGACGGTGTAGCCGCATTTGCTTGCCTCCGGCACGCAGAGGGGCCCTTCGCCGGGATATTTGCCTGTCCACGGGGCGCTGCCCGGTCCTGCCCACATGTCCACTTCGTCGCTGAGGGCAAAGCCTGAGGCATCTGCGGAACTGAAGGTGGGGATGGCGTACATGCCAGACGCCTTGACCAGTTGGAGGTCGGAATTGGCGGTTAGCTCGACGTAGGTGTTGAGCCCGGCTTCCTTGTCCAAGGCGATATTCCCTTGGTCCAGGACACTTTCGAACCATACGGCGATGGGGAAATACGCTGGATCGGCGGGGAGGCTGCCGCTGAACTGTGCGTAATAGTCCGCGCCGCCATCGACGGGGCGCAACACCACTCCGTCAAAACCCGATGGAGTGCTTGCTGGAGTGGTGGGTGGACCGCCATTGGGTGTGTCCGGCCCAGTGAAGGGTGGAACGCCGCTTGCGGCAGCGACCACTATGACAAGGCTGGCGAGGACAGTTCCCCCCAGGATGCCTGCTGTCCTTGGTTTCACTGGTTGCCTTTCAGGCGGATGTTTCCTTTATGGGCGACTTGCCGTTGCTGTGGGACCGCAGGGATTCACTCAACGGCCCATTGGCGGCGAAGAACTGATCTGCTGGCGCGGGTTTCAGGACGTCACGGACTGTGAGCTCTTCGAGGCCGGGGAGGGTGGGCCGGCCGTTGGGGTCCTCGTCCTTGTGGTCCTGCGGGCGGCGGGACTTCTTGCGCCGCTCCCCTGCCGGCGCCGCAGAACGGGCCCGCGAACGTGACGACTCCAGGCCCCTGGCTATGGACACAGCGCCGAAGGTGAGCACAATCCCGGCCACGAGTACAACGATCAGCGAGCGGAGGCGGCTGGAAAACTGCTCGGTGGCGTTGTCGGGAGCGGCAACCATCAGCGATGTGTACAGGAAGCGTTCATTGGCTCCATTGATTGACTGGATGGCCAGGAGGTCCGCTTCCAGCCTGGAGCCGAGGGCCTTTACCGTGGCAACAGCCTTGTCCTTGCTCTCTGAAGCCGCCGAAATTTCGATCAGGAACGAGGCCGGCGGGCGCTGGACGGTGAAGTCCGTGCTCAGTCCGTCCCGAAGGAGGGCATCCCCGGTTGTATCGTCGTTCAGCCGTGTGCCCACTACTTGGGCAATCAGTGATGAATCCGCTGATCGAAGGTACGGGTTGTCCGAATTGAGGGAATTCAGCTCGGGATTCTTCTCCAACTCGGCAGCAGTAGGGATCTTTGGGTTGACGATCGCATACGTTGCCTTCGCCTCATACGATCGCGGGGCAAAGGAGTACACGTAGATGGCTGCCAGTGCCGTCACCAGCAGGACAGGCAGCACTATGAATTTGTGGTGCCACAACGTCTTGATGACTGCTACCGGGTCCATGTGATCGCCTCGACATTCGGAGTGGAAGGTTTTCGGTTGAGTCTGTACAGGGGCGGGCCGCTGTTGTTCTTCTCTGGAGCAGTGGTTTCCCGTAGCTCGATTTCACGGCGAATCATGATCCATGCGCCTCCTCCGAGGCCAATGATGAAGGGGTACATCAGGGCAAACACGGGAAATGCCATCGAGTCGAAGGTCAGCGAGCAACCGGCGGCCACCGCACCTGCAGCTGCCACTGCCCCGGCGAGGCAGCGGAGGGGTGGGATCCGGGAAGCGCGCGCTGCGATGAACGATGACATGGCCGGCAGGACGAGATAGGCCACCATGCCGATGAAGCCCACCAGGCCCAGGGTGACCAGGGAGTTGAGGTACTGGTTGTCCAAGATGTAGAGGGCGTTCTCCGGCATGTAGTTTCCGGGTCCAAGCCCCAGGAAGGGCAGTTCACCGAACATCTCGGCCACGCGTGGGTAGTTGTTGGTGCGCGTTGTGAGTGAGGGGTCGCTGTCCCCGGCGGTGAAAGAGGACGTCAGGGTTCCCACAAGTCCTGGGATTGCCACAAAAAGTGCCGCCATGGCTGCCGGGGCTGCTACTACTGCCCATCGCCGTGCTGAGCGGGGCAGGAACGGGATGAACACCACCATCCCCAGGAACAGTCCCAGGACACCGGACCTCGAAACGGTTGAGGCGATGGCGACAACCAGCAAGCCTGTACCCGTCCAGTGCAGCCATTTGTGGCCGGTCCTGTCGTAGATTGCCCGCCAGATCGACAAGGGCAGCAACATGGCGCAAACTACCGCCAGTTCAATGGAGTGGAAGGTGCTGCCTGCGACGCGTGTCATCAGCCCGCGTACTTGGAATGCCGTGTTTCCGCCGTTATCCGTGAATCCGGGCATTGCCTCCTGGACCCACAGCATCGGGTTGACACGGAAAAGGAATTGGACCAAGGCAATGAGGCAGCAAAAGAAGGCCCCGGCAAGGATTGCCCGCACCAGTGACATGGCGTCGTTGAGGGTGCGGACTGCCTCAGTGGCAACCAGGACTATCCCACCGCATGCGAGGATCAGGATCAGCCATCGGTCTGCCGCGGCCTGGGCGGAAACATTGGTGTTGCCGGTGAAGCCGGAGAACAGTGCCACATAGGACGCGCACGTTCCCACCCATAGCATTCCCAGCCCGAGCCGTCCCGGATGGCTGCTTTTCAGTGGATTGTGCAGTCCGAAAAGGGCCGAGCAGAGCCAAAATACCAGAAGCAGGAGGGCCAACATGATGGGAACGGTGCCCACTGCGCCTATTGGCTTCACCACCATGTTGGAGGGGAAGAAAAAGATTCCGAAGGCTGCGAATTTAAGCAGGAGGCCCACATGATTGGCGTCCCCCGAGGTGCCATCAAGATCTCCGGTTTGTATTTCCCTGGCCGGAGGGAACACGAGAAACTTCTTCATCCGCTTCATGCCCGGCCTCCGCGCAGTGAATGCAAGGGCGCCTGGTGAGGCATGGACGCGCATGAGTTTTCCAGCAGACGGGCGAATTCTTCACGTGTTTTGGACCAGTCGGGACGCTTCCTGCCCGCGATGGTTTGGGCGCGTTCCTCGATGCCGGGGGCGCCGACAACTTCTGCGAGCGCGGTGGCCAACCCGGTCGGGGTGGCAGGTGCCCACACGGCGTCGGGATCCCTGAGCAGTCCTGAGGCAAAGGCGGAATGGTTCAGGACTGGCACGTTTCCTGCTGCGAGGAGTTCCCCGGGGACCAGGGAGATGTTGGTGAAGGAAATAGCCAGGCCGGCAATGGTGCGGTTGTAAAGGCTATTCAATTCATTAGGCGTGAGGTTGCCGTGGTTCGTCACCGGAATATCCCACCCGGTAACGGTGTCTCCGTAGATGTGGATCTCCTGTTCGGGGTGGAGCGCATGGAAGCGTTCCAAAGCCAGCTTGGCCAGCAGATAGCCGCGCCGGTCGACCTTCCTTTTGGCGTAGTAGACCACTCCGGCACGGACGTTGCGTGGTGGGGGCTTGAGTAGTCGGTACGTGCCCGTGTCGCAGCCGAAAGGAACCACAGCGTGAGGGGGTTCGCCCAGTTCTGCTTGCATGACCTCGCCAATCATCCCGCCGAGGGCCACGTTGGTCAGTCCAAGGCGGTAGCTGTCCTCTGCCAGCGCGTAAAGGAATCCGCGCGGATAGAAGTATGGCTCGTAGTCCTGGATGAAATAGAAGAGGTGGACGCCGCCGGGTGCCCTTCCCGCGGCAACGTGTGCCGTGGGCCAGGAACTGGCAATAATGGCGTCCACCCCTTCCATCCCATTTGTGGCGCTGCGAACCCCGGCACGCAGCGCCGGCCAGTGGCTTCGGATGGTCTCTTCGTGACGGCTGATGTCGTCATCGTTGGGGTCGTAAAGGAACAGGGTGCAGAGGTGGCCGCGTTCTTCCATCTCCTCAACCATTCGGAAGAAGGTGGTGTGACCCCCGGAGCCGGGGGCAGGGGGTGTGCAGACCCAACCAACCCGGAGGCGGCCGGTCCTGGCGGGTACCGGTGATGACTGCAGTACTGGTGACTGCAATCGGGACTGCGGGTCCACGATGTCTTCCTCCCGCAAGGGAAGGCCCGGTTCGGCCAGATGCCAGGCACCCACAGCGGCATTCACGGCCTTGGCCGCTACGGTGCGTGCCACGGGCCGCAAGCCATCCCTGCGAAGCCGCTTCGCGACCAGGCGCGCTGTCACCAATGCCTTGGGTTTCACGGCGTGCCCGCGCTTCCCGCCGTGCCGGCATGTGACGGTGCGGACGCTGCACCCTTGGCCTGAAGCAAACCACGAACGTCCGTCACCAGCTGCTTGCCCTGGCGGAACGTCAGGAGTACGTACAAAGTCGAGCCCACCAGGGTGCCTGCTGCCAGGGCGACGCCCGGATTGGCCATCCCCTGGGTAGCCAGCCAGGCAGCGGTCCCAGCCACTGTGGCAGCCGCCAGAGGTGGGATGCTTCCACGAAGCAGCTGCCAGGCAGTGGTCTGCAGTACTGATGTGAGGGAGTGTACATACAGGGGAATGACCACCAGGCAGGCCACTGTTGCGTGGGCGATCCCAGCCCCGGCAATTCCCCACCACGTGACGCCAAGGAAAAGGGCCGGCGTGAGGGCGGCAAGCCAGGCTACCTGGACCCAAAAGAGCCACACGGTACGGCCTGCCCCGACGCTCAAGTCAGCAAAGAGCTCCACAAGGATCCTGGTGGCGCCGAATACTCCCAGCGTCGCAAGCGCAATTCCCGCCGGCGCCCAGGCCCCACCATAGGCAGTCACGATCAGCGGATGGGCCAGTGCGATCACCATCGCCGAGATCGGAAAAGCGCAGTAGGAGACGCCCGTGACAAACCTGGCCGCCAGGGGCCCGAGCGTCCCCTCTGCGAAGAGCCTGCCGAACGTAGGCACCGCGGTGGCGCGGATAACAGCCGTGATCACTGAACTTGGCAGGCCTGCCAGGTTGAATGCAAGGAGATACAGGCCCAGTGCCGTCGGATCCAGCATCCGCCCAATCATCAGATAGTCCACGTTCAGCGTCACGAACACCACAAGGTTGGCCATGGCAAGCGGCATGCCCAGGCGCAGGATCTCCACGGCCACTGAACGGTCAAAGCCCGGTGCGTACCTCTTCGGCGTGATGATCCAATACCCGGCCATGGCAACAAGCTGGCCACCGACCCTGGACCAGGCGAGCGCCATGGCACCCCAACCGTCCAAAGCCATGGGAACCACAAGGACCAGCACGGTCACCAGGCTGCAGAGGTCGACGACGACACGCGGCTTTTGCAGGAACTCCCGCCACACCATGGTCGAAGGCACAGCGCCAATGCCTTGCAGGAGGATGGTGATTGACAACACCTGGATCACCGGGGTCGCGGCCGGGTCATCAAAAGCCGCCGCCAAAGCAGGCGCGAGGGCAACAGCAGCCGCTGTCATGACGCCACTGGTCACCAGTGCAATGGAGAAGACAGTAGGAGCAATCTTGTCCGGGTCGCCGTTGCCCCGGGCAAGCGCTGCAGTGGCTCCAAGCTCGGCCATGTTCGTGGCGATCGTTTGGACCACAATTGCTACCGCGAGCGCCCCGAAGTGTTCCGGAGCGATCATGCGGGCCACGATGATGGTGGTGGCAAACTGGACGACCCTGCCCAGGGCCATGTTGACCCCGCCCCAGAGCGTGGCGCTCGCAGCCCGGTTGCCCAGCGTGCGGTCCTGACCGCGCACCTCGGTCACGAGATTCCCGTCATGGCCCAGATACGCCAACGGACCCGGTCCAGTTGGCCCCGTGCAAACTCGGCAGCCTGCCTCCCGACCCCTGGTTTCCGACCACGGGCACCGCGGGTGATCCTGGCTTGTAACGCGTTGGCCCTATGGATGTTGCCAGGAACCTCGTGCAGGCACTCGATGAACTTCCGCAGCTCAACGGCGGCCTCCATTGACCCGCCCCTGTTGATCTCCCTGAACCCCAGGTGCGCAGCTTCCCTGCTCAGTGCATATTTAGCCCGCTGCAACTGCCGTGCCCGGCTCTTGGGGTTCGTCGGAAAGCGGGGGTCCTCGAGGACGCGGAAGGCATCCAGCCGGTGTTTGAGGTCCACGGCGGCCGCCGCGAACTCAGTTTGATGCATGTTGGCTCCGTGGACCCGATAGAACGCCTGCACCGGACCATTGATCCGTCCGACATCCCAGGAGCCTGCGGCCCGCAGCCAGTACTCGAGGTCCCCGGAGTGCGGCAGCGTGGTGCTGTAGGCGCCGACGCTGAGCACGGCGTCGGTCCGCATGACCACTTCCGGGGAGAGAATGAAGTTTCTTCCGCGGGTGCACGCGAGGGAAATCCACTGTTTCCCCTCCCACACACTCCACGTGGCGTGCTCATGCGTGGAAACGGGCGGCGGCTGATCGGTGAAATCCTTGGGCAGGCCATAGACCATTCCCACCCGCGGGTTGGCCTCCATCAACGCTGCAGCCCGCGCCAAGGCGCCCGGAGCGATCACGTCATCGGCGGAGAGGAGGGTAACGTAGCGCCCCCGGGCCCTGGAGAGTCCGTCGTTGTACGTGGCGATGTGCCCTTGGTTTTTCTCGTGGAGAACCACGCTAATGCGCGGATCCTCCGACGCCAGACGCCATGCAACGGCGGCGCTGCCATCGGTGGATGCGTCGTCGACCACGATGACCTCAACGTCCACGCCCTCCTGTGTCAACGCGCTGGCCAGAGCGTCAGGCAGGTACCGCCCGTAGTTGTAGCACGGGACCACCACCGAAACGCTCGTTGAGTGCTGCAAAGCGACAGGCCGCATCAGTTTCATTGGATGCCCTCCAACGCGGGAGAATTCCCCCGCCTGATCACACGTGCCGGAACGCCTGCCCAGGTCTCGTCATCAGGAACATCGGTCAGGACGGCCGCGCCCATGCCAATGGTTGCATTCGCTCCGACGGAGGTGCGCTCGCGGACACTGGCGTTCATCCCGATGTAGGCAGCCCGGCCGATGTGGACGTTCCCGCCCAGTGACACGCCTGAGGCGAAGGTCGCGAAGTCGCTGATCTCGTCGTCGTGGGTGAACGTGACTCCCGGCATTGCCACCACATGGTTGCCGATGGTCACGGACGCGGTCATGCTCACATGTGCCAGGAGGATGCTGCCCCGTCCAATCAGGCAACCTTCGGGCACCTGGACGGAAGGGTCAATGGCTGTGGCGTAGCGGTCTTCGTCCAGCCCGAGGGTCCTGAGCCGCATCACGACGCTTTCCCGCCCGGCCCCGGATCCGATGCAGATCAGCAGCAGAGCGTGGGGGAACTTCAAGGCGTCGCGGATGGGGCCAAGGACATGGGCGCCATCCACCACGCGCCCCAGTTTGTCTTCGTCGTCGTCGAGGATTCCAATGACGTCGAACGGCCCGCTGCTGCGGACCATGGCCAGGACCTCCCTGGCCAGGCCACTTGCTGCGATGAGGAGGAGTTCACTCATGTCAATCGACCCGCGGCCCGAAGTACGGAATCGATGACGCGGACCTGGTCATGCAATGCGAGTTGGTGGTACAGGGGCAGGATGAGTGTGTGGTCCGTCAGCCATTCAGTGGCGTCCAGTGCGGCGTTGCCGGTGTCTTTGCCCGCGTACGCCGGTTGGCGGTGCGCGGCCATGATGCCGCGTCGGGCCGAGATGCCGTCCTCGGCCAGGACGGACAGCAACCCGTCACGTCCCACTGGGAATCCTGGACCAACCTCAAGCCAGCAGGACTGGAAGTTGCTGATCCCATAGTCCGGGTCGCTGACCAGCCGGAGGCCCTCGATGCCCGCGAACGCGTTTGCGTAGGTTGCTGCGAGCTCCCGTCGGCGCTGTACGGCCCTCCGCAGCCGACCCAGCTGGACAAGTCCGACGGCCGCCTGCATGTCGGTCATGCGGTAGTTGAACCCCACCTCGAGGTATTCCTCAGCGGGTGACAGGACGCTGGCATGCCGGTCAGCGGCAGAGACGTTCATGGCGTGTTCACGGAGGCGTCGTGACCTGTCGGCCAGTTCCTTCCGCGAGGTGGAGAGCATTCCGCCCTCTCCTGTGGTGAGTATTTTGCGGGGGTGGAATGACCACGCGGCTACGTCTGCGCCTGACCCAACAGGACGGCCTTGGTATCGGGAGCCGATGGCGCAGGCAGCGTCTTCGACCACCGTGATGCCAAGGGGGTCGCACAATGCCCGGAGGGGGGCCAGATCAACGGGCACCCCTCCTTGGTCGACGGCTATGACGACCTTGGTGGCCGGCGTCAGGGCGGCCTCCACTGTTGAGGCTGTCAGGCATCCGGTGAGGGGGTCGACGTCGGCAAACACCGGACGCGCTCCCACGTACGTGGCTGCGTTGGCCGTGGCAATGAAGGAGAACGAAGGGACCACCACGTCATCGCCCGGGCCAACATCCAGGACGGCCAGCGCCAGGTGCAAGGCCGTGGTGCAGCTGGAAGTTGCCACAGCGAATCCTGCCTGCTGTTCCACGGCGAAGGCATCTTCGAACTGCCGTACTTTGGGTCCTTGGGCAACCCATCCAGAAGCAATGACCTCAGCCACCGCCTGGGCTTCCTCCTCGCCGAGCCACGGCTTCATGACGTCGATGCGTGCCAATCGGGTTTCGGAAGTAGTCATCGCGCACCAACGACAGGAGCAGCCGGTCCGTTGGCAGTCCGTGCAGCGGCAATCTCTGCACGGAGCGGCCGCCACCAGGAAACTAGCGAACGCAGTCCATCTTCCAAGCCGACCGCAGCCTCGAATCCGAGGTGCTCGCGTGCGGCTGAAGTGTCCGCCAATCGGCGTGCCACGCCGTTGACTGCCCTTTCCGGCCCATGTTCAAGGTGCAGCGGGGAATCCATGACGGACAGCAACGAATGTGCCAGTTCGGCCAGGCTGGTTTCGGTGCCGCTGGCCACGTTGTAGACCCCTTCGTTCACGTCGCTGACTGCTGCCAGGACGTTGGCCCGGGCCACATCGGCTGTATGGATGAAATCCATGGTTTGCTGGCCACTGCCGAAAATCACGGGCGGGAGGCCGTCAACGATCCTTTCCATCCAGCGGACCAGCACCTCGGTGTACAGGCCATGGACATCCATCCTCGGCCCGTAGACGTTGAAGTACCGTAGGGCAACGTAGTTCAGGCCGGACATCGCCCGGAAGCTCCTGGCCATGCCTTCGTTGAACGATTTCGCCGCACCGTAGAAGGTGTCGTTGTTGTGGTGATGGTGGCTTTCCCTGGTGGGAAAGTCTTCCGCCATGCCATAGACGGAGGCACTGGAGGCCGTAATGAGCTTGTCCACTTTGTGTTCGGCGGCAGCCTCCACAACGTTGAACGTCCCGTCGACCAGCACTTCGAGTGCAAGCCGCGGTTCCTCGGCGCACTGGGTGATGCGGATGGCTGCCTGGTGAAAGACCAGGTCCTTGCCGCGGGTGAGCCCGTGTACCAGGTCGCGGTCCCGCAGGTCCCCTTGCACCAATTGAACGCGTTCGCTGGCCAGGGCCCCGTCAAGGTTCGCCAGGCGTCCGCGCACCAGGTTGTCCAGGACGTCAACGTGCGCCGCACCGGCGTCGAGCAATTGGTCAACAAGGGTGGACCCTATGGTTCCGGCACCGCCTGTGACCAGGATGTTGGCCCCCAGCAGCTCTTTCACCGCGCGACCTGAAGATTGACCTCGTTGCCGGCCACCACGGTGGACTGCCCGTCCGTGCTCAGGCTTTGGGTCACTGCTTCAAGGACAGAAAGGACCCGGAGCCCGGACTCACCGCTGGTACGGGGCATGGTGTGGTTCCGGATGGAAGAAGCCAGCTCGGCCACCACCTGGCCCAAGGGCTCTCTTTCCTGAAGCGCCGGGGACCACGTGTCGCCAAGGCGATAGGAGATGGCCGAAGTCCTCTTGTCAGCGGCCGACCGCGGCTGGTGTTCCAGGCTGACGCCACGGTCGTAGACGCTGAGGCGTTGCTGCGGATTGAGGTCGTCCCAGACGAGGGTCCTCTTTGACCCACCGATGATCATTTGCCTGATCTTGGTGGGGCTGAGCCAGTTCACATGGATGTGCACCATGGCATCGTTGGGTAAGCCGAAGGTCAAATGTCCCACGCAGTCCCTGCCGGTACCCAGCGGATCCGCTCCGTGGGCGGCGATCTCGGTGGGGTGCAACCCGCCGGGCAGGACGAAGTCCAGGATGGAGAGGTCATGGGGAGCCAGGTCCCAGAAGACATTGACGTCCGGTTGGACGAGTCCCAGGTTGATACGGACGGAGTCGACATACAGGATGTCGCCCAACGCGCCGCTGGCCACGAGCTCCTGGATTTTCAGGACAGCGGGGGTAAAGCAGTAGGTGTGGTCCGCCATTAGTACCAGTCCCCTGGCTTTGGCTTCCTCCACCATTTCCAGGCCCTTGGCGCGGCTGTCAGCCAGCGGTTTTTCCACCAGCACATGCTTGCCGGCGCGCAGCGCAGTCATCACGACGCCGTGATGGGTGTGTGCCGGCGTCGCCACTGCGATGGCGTCCAGGTTGTATGTGTCCAGGAGTTCGTCCAAGGACTCGACGACGGCCACGCCACCAACCGTCTCGGCGAGCCTTAGGCCACGTTCGACGTCGAGGTCACAAATGGCCACCAGGTCCCAGTCGGGGCTGGCCTTCAAGTTTCTGGCGAGATTAGGTCCCCAGTACCCTGCCCCGACCACTGCAATGCGAAGCTGTGGCCGCAGTGCGTGGCCGTTCAGTGGTCCTGATGGAATAGTTCGTATGCTCATTTCCCACTCGACTTCTGTGTGATAGCGCGGTTCTTGTCAGGTAATGCGTGACTTTCACTAGTAGGCGCCGGACGGCCGGGTCATGGCCCGGAAGGTCCGCCACATGATCATTAAGTCCCCCGCTATTGACCAGTTCTCCACGTAGTAGAGATCCAGCCGGACTGCCTCATCCCACGGCAGGTCGGAGCGTCCGTTGATTTGCCACAACCCAGTGATCCCCGGCTTGATCAGCAGCCGGCGGTGTGTGTGGCGCTCGTAGCCGCTGACCTCCCGGGACAGCGGCGGCCTGGGCCCCACCAGGCTCATGTTTCCTACCAGGACGTTCCAGAACTGCGGCAGTTCATCCAGGGAGTACTTCCGCATCCACCGGCCGCAGCGGGTGACGCGTGGGTCGCCGCGGATCTTGAAAAGCACGCCCGCGCCCTCGTCCTGGTTGCTGAGTGCATCCAGATGGGCTTCGGCGTCGACCACCATGGAACGGAACTTCAGCATCTGGAAAGTGGTACCTTGCTTTCCGATCCGTTCCTGCCTGAACAGGAAAGGCCCGGGACTGTCTGCGCGGACGATCACGGCAAGGATGAGAAAGACCGGCGCCAGGACCAGCAAGGCGGTTGCCGATACCGTGATGTCCATGAGCCGCTTCAACGTGTGCTTGCCCCCGGAGTAGTGCGGAATATCCACATGCATCAGTGGCAGCCCTTCAACGGGCCGCCAGTGGATGCGCGGCCCGGCGACGTTGGTCAGGGTCGCGGCCAGGACCAATTCGGCGGCGTTCTCCTCCAGCCGCCAACCGAGCTCCTGGATGAATTGGTTTCCACCAGGCACTGGCCCGGCCACGATCACCGCATTGGCGCCGGTCTGCCGGACAGTGTTGGCAACACCGTAGATCGAAGACAAGACAGGGACGCGCAGGTGGTCCACCGCAAGGACAGTGCCGCGGCGCGCCCCGGGGAGGCAGGCGCCAAGGATGTCGTAGGCAGCACCGGACTTCCGATTGATCTGCTTGATGACGTACCTGACGTCCTGGGGCTCACCCACCACGATCGCGCGTGAGAGGCAACGTCCACGTGACTTCTCGTGGCTTAGCCACCGGCGGAAACCCCACCTGCTGCCCGTCAGGGCTACCAGGCCCAGGGGCAAGGAAATGAGGACAAAGGAGCTGACGGCCTCCAAACGGAAAACCACCGCTACGATGCCGAGGAATCCAAAGACCCGGAAACTTGCCGAGAGTACGCGCTTGTACTCTTCGGGACCGACGCCCAGAACTTTGGGATCGCGGGTCCTGTATACCTCCAGGGCCGCCAGCCATACCACCCCAAGAATCAATCCGAGCACCAGGTGTCTTGGCTGGGCAGGACTGCCGGCCACCAGGGCCATTCCGTTTGTATTCACGACGAGTCCGGCAATGACGGCGCCGGCAACCAAGGCCGTGTCAGCCAGGCGGAGGCTGTTGGTCAGGAGGCGTGTCCACGTCAAGCGGTCCTTGTGGGGAGCCTTTGCCCGCGGGCGGCGGTGGGTGACTGGCGGCAGCACGAGGTCCAGGGTGACATCCGGCCTCAGCGCCGCCAGTCCCGCCTTTTCAGTCCGCTGTGCAGCAGCGGACTTGCCAATCCAGGGAGACACCGGCGGATTGACGTCGGCGACGACGGGTTGAACCGGGAAGGCCGACCCCGCGGGGGCATGGGCCGCACCTTTGGGTGCCGCTACCTTGCCTAAACGCAAGACTGGAACTTTTACCATGTCAGCCTTCTTTGGAGACCTGCCGTTGCCTACCTATCAGTGAAGCTGCGGCCGACCGGAGGCGCACCAGTAGTCGATACTCAACTTTGCGCAGGATTACCTATGGCCCCTACGTGCAAGTACCTAGCTGGCGTTGACGGGACTACGTGCCTGGAGGACGATAAACCGCGGAAACACGGGCCGGAACCACCACTGAAATGACCACAGCGGCACAAAAAAACCGGCCACCCGAGGGCGGCCGGTTCGTCGGATATTCAGTCCTCGACGATCTCGAGGTCTTCGTCGGAGATCTCCTCGTCGTCTTCCTCCTCGTCGTCGAAGACCTGCAGCGGAGTAACCTCGGAATACGCCTCATAGAGTGCGTCCTCATAAACTTCGAAGGCATCGGCCACGCCGAAAAATGCGGCCTCGACGTTGGGGTCGCCCTCACCGCGCCGGGCGGATGCGGCGGCCAGGTGCTCTTCAAGGGCGGCGGTCAATGATTGAAGCGCGACACGCGGATCGATGCTCATGACTTCACGTTAGCCGGAAAAGGACGAAAATGGAGAGGGATGAGAGAACAATTTCCGGGTAGCTCCGTGGAGCGCCAACGAGATTATGCACGTCAGTACGAGTACCTCGTCCTGACGGTAGGACCTGACGATTCGCTGCCCGATGCCCGCCGCCGGCTCGCCGAACATTCCGAGTATGGCAAGTGGGAGCTCGAACGCAGCGTGCTCTACGTTGGCGGTGGCAGGCGCTTCTGGCTCCGCCGCAAGGTCTATTCCGTGCAGCGAACCGTCTAGGCGCCGTCAGGCCCCCTGATCCTCCAACGGCCCCAACCATGCGTTGGCCACCGTGTTGTGCGCGGATTCGTCATTGGATGGATGGAAGATACCCGCCAGGACATCCCGGTAGAGGCGCTCCATCTCGGAACCCCTGAAGTAACTGGATCCGCCCGTGACCCGGATCGCCAGGTCCACCACGTGGCGTGCGTTTTCCGTAGCCCGGGATTTGAGTCCCACCAGTTTGGGGAACCACTGGGCTCCGTGGTCCACCAGATTGTCCACGTCGCGGGCCATCGTGGATATCTGCGGGGAGATGCCGTCCATGGCCAAAGCGGCGTCGGCAACCTTCCAGCGGATGTCAGGATCCTGGGCGAAGCTGCGTCCGCCATGCTTCGCCGACACGCGTTGCTTGACGTTCTGCACCCCAAGGGTGAAAGCCCGCTCGGCGACACCCGTATATACCGCGGCCAGAAGCGTTTCGAAGCAAGCGAAGATGGCAAAGATCAGCAGGTCCTTATTGGGCCCCACCGGCAACTTCCGGAAGATCCGATCCGCTGGAATGACGGCGCCGTGCAAAAGCGTAGTGTTCGAAGCACTTGCCCGCATCCCCAAAGTGTCCCAGTCGCTGAGGGTTTCGTGTCCAGGCTCGTCCCGTCGGAGGAAGCCGAAGACGAGCTCACCCTCTCCCTCCCGTGCTTCCGCGTCTTTACCGAACGTACCCAGCCGGGTCCAGCCACGTGAAAGGCTTGTAAAGATCTTCCTGCCGGTGAAGCGGTAGCTTCCATCGGGCAGTGGCTCCGCCACAGTGCCGGAATCGAACAACATGGAGTCGTTGCCCGCTTCGGAAATACCGAAGGCAAACACTTCTCCTCGGCCGGCTTCCTTCAGGACGAAGTCCAATGAGTCATCGCCCCTCGCCGTCATGGCATGCGCGACGCCGGTCCACACCAGGTGCATATTCACAGCCAGTGCTGTGGCCGGGGCGGCTGTGGCGAGCCGCTGCTGCAAGGCAGCTACCGCTTCGAGACCGAGCCCGAATCCGCCGTCGACCTCAGGCACGAAGAGCTTAAGGTAACCGGCCGCCGCCAGCTCCTCCAGATCCTCGTGGAAGAACCCGTTGTTCTGGTCGTAGCCGGCCGCGCGACCGCGCAGGCGCTCAAGCAGGGCGTCGGGAAGGATTTCTTCGGGAGCCATGGCCAGGCCTCCTTCTGGTGATAGCGGTTAGTAGTTGCTGAGCAGCCTGTTCAGGACGCGGGCGCCGAATTGCAGTGACTCGGCCGGAACACGCTCATCGACACCGTGGAACATGCCCGTGAAGTCGAGCTCGTCGGGCAGCATCAGCGGAGCGAAGCCGTAGCCGGTGATACCGATCTTGCTCAGCGACTTGTTGTCCGTGCCGCCGGAGAGCGTGTACGGAAGCACCTTGGCGCCGGGATCCTCGGAGTGCAGGGCATCGATCATGGAATCAACCAGGTTGCCTGCGAACGGGACCTCAAGGGACACATCCTTGTTGACGTAGCTGATGTCGATGCCGTCGCCGGCAAGCTCCTTGATGGTCTCGAACACCAGTTCCTGCTGGCCGGGCAAGGTGCGGCAGTCCACGAAGGCCTCGGCAGACTCGGGGATGACATTGTGCTTATAGCCGGAGCGCAGCAGCGTGGGGTTGGACGTATTCTGCAGCGTGGCGCCCACGAACCGGGCCACCGTGCCCAGCTCCTTCAGGAGGATGTCCGGGTTCTCGGCATCGAATTCGACGCCGGTCAGTTCAGTCACGCCGTCGAGGAACTGCCGCGTGGTAGGCGTCAGTTCCACCGGCCACTTGTACTCGCCGATCCTGGTTACTGCAGCTGCAAGCCTGGTGACGGCATTGTCGGTGTTGATCTGGGAGCCGTGCCCTGCCCGCCCGTGCGCCACGAGTCGCAGCCAGGACAGCCCTTTTTCGGCAGTTTGGAGCAGGTAGGTCCGCTGGCCACCGATGGTGGCTGAGAATCCGCCAACCTCGGAGATTGCCTCGGTGGCGCCGTCGAAGAGCTCGCGCCGATGTTCGATGGCGTACCGCGCACCATACGTACCGCCGGCCTCTTCGTCGGCAAAGAAGGCAAAGACGATGTCGCGCTTGGGCTTGCGGCCCGTCCGGGCAAAGTCGCGCATGACCGACAGGATCATGGCGTCCATGTCCTTCATGTCCACGGCGCCGCGGCCCCATACCAGCCCATCCTTCAGTTCACCGCTGAAAGGATCAACGCTCCACTGGTCCTTAAGGGCAGGAACAACGTCCAAGTGACCGTGCACCACCAGGGCGTCGGCTGAGGGGTCCTCCCCCGCCAGGCGGGTTACAACGTTTGCCCGCCCCGGGGCGGACTCGAAGATCTCGGCGTCGAGACCTACTTCGGTGATGAGCCCGGCGGTGTATTCCGCTGCGGCACGCTCTCCTGGTCCTGAGTCGTCGCCGAAGTTGGAGGAGTCAATGCGGATGAGCTCCTGGCAGATCCGGACGACTTCGTCTTCTGGGCGGATGACAGACATGGAAACTCTCCTTGCGTGGCTGGGCTGCAGGTTCCGGCGACGCGCCTTGCGGATTCCGCAGCCCGTCCCGTGTCCCATCAGCCTACTCACCAGCAGCGACCTGAGTCAGGCATTGGTTGCGCCACGGGTCGCCGGGCGTCCATGGAAGGCGCCCTGACCAGCGCCGATTTTTCAGCTACCCGAAACCGTGTTAGAGTTTTTCTCGCTGCTTCGGAGGAAAGTGAAGCACCGGAAGGTGCGAAACGGCCCATCTGAATACCACCTGCGCGGGTGGCGGAATGGCAGACGCGCTAGCTTGAGGTGCTAGTCCTCGAAAGGGGGTGGGGGTTCAAGTCCCCCTCCGCGCACAATCGCAAGGCCTGGAATCCACGGATTCCGGGCCTTGTTTATTTTGCGCCAAGTCGCTGCTCAACCTTCAATGCGAGGTTGATCACAATTGTTTCTTCCCTGCTCACATAAGGCAAAGATGGCCAGGCGCGAAGACTTTCTCGGTCCCGGCCAGGTGGCAAGAACACTGACTCTCCAGCCGGACGCCGCGGGTGACGTGACGGCCACCTTGCGGACCGGAGCAAACGGCGGAATCCACCACCTCGCGGTCTCAAGGAATAGCGACGACGGCGGCAGTCACTTCACGGTAGCTGCCGCCGTCGTCCGTGCTTGCTTTAGGACATAGCTGAAACTGTGCCTGTGAAGTGACGCCGGCCGCTGCGTGGATTCCACGCCACATAGTCCGAGCGCTCCCAACCTCCGGACCCTGAATGGACTGTCGCGATGTCCAAGGCAACGCGCGCTGGGAGGAACACTGGGGCCTCAAAAGCTACATCCCACGAAAAGGAATCAGCCTTGACAGCCCCAACATCGGCAAGTGCGCGGGAGGCCAGGTACATACCGTGGGCTATGGACCCGCGCAATCCCAGTGCCTTCGCGGAGAGAATACTGAGGTGGATCGGATTGAAGTCGCCTGAGACTGTGGCGTAGCTGCGACCGATGTCCAAACCGAGTTGCCACAGCGCGGTGGGATCCGGGGGTGAAAAGTCGGCGGGTCCCGTCGCACCGTTTGGACTGCCCGGTTTGTCGATGCCCGGAATGAAGACGCCCTTGGCCAGATACGTGGAGACGCCGCGCCACAACAGTTCCCCGGCCGAAGATGAACGGACTTCCGCCACCACGTCCACTTGGGTTCCGGACTTGTGGCCGGCCAGGTTTTCTGCCCACGACCGGATGTCCAGGGCCTCCGAAAAAACGATGGGTGCCCGCTGCTCCACGTGGTTCCTCAGGTGGATCATTCCCAGAAGCGGCAACGGAAAGTCATCACGGTTCATCACGCTCATGGATACCGGGAAGGCCAGCGCATGGACGTAGCCCGCCGGCAGGATGTCACTGGCTGACTCCCCCACCAGGTGTTGGTAGGCGGTCAGGTTTCCAACGTCGGCCAGGACGTTCCTGACTTCGTGGCTGACGGCCGGCAACCGATTCTCTCCCGTAGATGCCCCGAGTACCCGCCGACGCGCGGCAGTTGTTGCCGCATTGACATAGAGCTTGGACAGCGACGGCAGCTCGCCCAGCACCACCGGCTGTGGGTCTATCATGCTCCCACCAATTGTTGTCCGCAGACGCGCAGTACTTCGCCCGAGATACCTCCGGCGGCATCGCTGGCCAGGAAGGAGATTGCCTCGGCTACGTCCTGGGGCTGGCCGCCTTGCTTGAGCGAGTTCAGCCTACGGGCGGCTTCGCGGATGGCAAAGGGCATCCTGGCGGTCATGTCGGTTTCAATGAATCCCGGGGCAACGGCGTTGATAGTGCCGCCGAACGGCTCCATCAACGCCGCTGTTGACCTGACCATGCCGATCACGCCGCCTTTGGAGGCTCCATAATTCGTCTGGCCCCTGTTACCTGCGATGCCACTGGTGGAGGCCACCGAGACGATGCGGGGCGCGTCCTTGAAATGCGCCGACGCCAGGAGGGCCTCGTTGATATTCAGCTGCGCTGCGATGTTGACCGCGATGACAGATTGCCAGCGGGCTTCGTCCATGTTGACAAGGAGCCTGTCGCGCGTGATTCCCGCGTTGTGGACCACGACGTCGAGCCGGCCATAACGTTCCACGGCGTGCTCGATGATTCTATGCCCAGCGTCCTCGCGACTGATATCGAGTTGAAGTGCCGTGCCTCGAACATCGTTGGCCACTGCGGCCAAATGGTCCCCGGCTGCCGGGATGTCCACTGCGATGACCTTGGCACCATCACGGTGGAGCGTCCGGGCGATGGCCGCACCAATGCCCCGGGCGGCTCCGGTGACCACTGCGACCTTCCCGGCCAACGGTTTGTCTGAATTGTTGGGCAGGCTGCCTGAGGTGGATCGGACCGTCAGGAATTGTCCGTCCACGTACGCGGAGCGCCCGGAAAGGAAGAACCTGAGTGCGCCCAGTGCCGAGGGGCTGGTGGTCGCGAGGTCGTCGTCGAGGAGTATGCCGTTGGCTGTCGCGCCGGCCCGCAGTTCCTTGGCCAGCGACCGCAGCAAGCCGTCGATGCCCTGCCGCGCAGCAGCTGACGCAGGGCTTGGGGCCGACTGTGACGTCCTGGAGATCGTGACCACTCTGGCATTGGCGGCCAGGTCCCGGAGGGAGGTGCCCGCAGTCAGTACGGATTTGCTCAAATCGCGGGGATGCTGGACGGCGTCGAGCACCACGACAATAGCGCCCAGTTTCTCCTTGGGCAAGGCGTTTCGCCGCACGTCCAAGCCCCAACCCAGGAGGGTCGTGGCAATATCATCTGCTCCTGCGCTGTCGCCGACAACCAGGACGGGACCGGTCACCAGCGGGGCGCCGGGCTGGTATCGACGAAGCACCACGGGTTGCGGCAGACCGAGCCTTTTGGCAACGTCCTTGCCCAGTCCCTGACTCACGAGCTGCGTGTATTTGTCTGTCATGGAGTTCCCCTATGCTGCTTCCAGAAGAGCGACGACGCCTTGGCCGCCAGCGGCGCAAACAGAGATCAGGCCCCGTGCCGGGCGTCCGTCGACAGAGCCCTTCTCGTGCAGCATTTTCGCAAGGGAGGCCACGATCCTGCCACCCGTTGCAGCGAACGGATGCCCGGCGGCAAGCGATGATCCATTGACGTTCAACTTGGCCCGGTCCACTTTGCCGAGGGCTCCGTCCAAGCCGAGGCGTGTCCGGCCGAACTCCTCGTCCTCCCACGCAGCCAGCGTGCTCAGGACAGTTCCAGCGAAGGCCTCATGGATTTCGAAGAAATCGATGTCTTCAAGCGTCAATCCATGACGGGCCAGCAATCGGGGAACAGCGAAGACCGGCGCCATGAGCAGGCCGTCCTTGCCATGGACAAAGTCCACTGCTGCGGCTTCGCCATCAAGGACCGTTGCAAGCTTGGGTAGGCCATGGGCGTCGGCCCACTCCTCCGTCGCCAGAAGGACTGTGGACGCACCATCGGTGAGCGGCGTTGAGTTGCCGGCGGTCATGGTGGCCTCGGAGCCAAGATTCTTACCGAAGACGGGCTTGAGCGAGGACAGCTTCTCCAGCGTGGTGTCGGCCCGCATGTTGGAGTCGCGGTTGAGCCCCCGGTACGGGGTGATGAGGTCATCAAAGAAGCCGCGATCGTATGCGGCGGCGAGGTTGCGGTGGCTGTTGAAAGAGAGCTCGTCCTGGGCCTCACGGGTGATCTTCCACTGTGCTGTGGTGAGTGCCTGGTGTTCGCCCATGGACAGGCCGGTGCGTGGCTCGCCCGTGTTCGGTGCGTCGGGCGCCAGGTCCTTGGGGCGGATCCGGCCGATGATCTTTAACTTCTGCACGGCTGTTTTCGCGCGGTTCAGGTCCAGCAGGATCTCGCGCAGTCCTTCGCTGACCGCGATCGGGGCATCGGATGCCGAGTCCACTCCGCCGGCAATGGCTGAATCGATCTGCCCCAACTTGATCTTGTTGGACAATCCGATCACTGTCTCAAGCCCCGTGGCACAGGCCTGTTGGAGGTCATATGCCGGGGTCTCAGGGGACAAAGCGGATCCGAGGACGGCCTCCCTGGTGAGGTTGAAGTCCCTCGAGTGTTTGAGGACGGCTCCCGCTGCCACTTCACCGATGCGTTCGTCCTGCAGCCCGAACCTGGCGATCAACCCCTCCAGCGCCGCGGTCAGCATGTCCTGGTTGGACGACTTGACGTAGGCGCCACCTGTCCGCGCGAACGGGATGCGGTTGCCACCGACGATCACAGCGGCGCGTGGTGCCTGGGGCGCGGAACCCTGGTTCCGGGTTCCGCCTGAGGTCTCGTCTGCTACAGCCATGTTGTCTCCTTTGATCAAAGCCAGTTACTGATACCCAGCGTACCTGATACGCTGGGTATCGTGAACAGCGAGCACGAAGAAACCATCACCGCCGCCGGTAACCGGACGGGCGGGTCCCCCGTTCCGCCGGTGGATGCCTCCGCCGACACGGGACCCTTGGTTGACGGGCGGGCAGCACGCTGGCAGTCACACCGCGAAGAACGTCGCCGGGAGCTCATCAGGGCAGCGCGGAAGGCTGTTCACAAGCTGGGCAGTGACGCTTCCATGGAGGACATCGCGGGAGCTGCCGGAACATCGAAATCCGTCTACTACCGTTACTTCGGCGATAAAGCCGGACTTCAGCAAGCCATGGGCGAGGTAGTGCTTGGCCAGATGCAGCGCCGCATGCAGGAAGCGACCCAACGTGCGCAGACGCCCCGCGAGGGCTTGTTCGCCATGGTCTCCGCCTACCTTCAAATGGCTGAATCCAGCCCCAACGTGTATGCGTTCATCACCCGGCTCAGCCCCGGAGAGGCATCTGCGCAGGACGCGATCGCCGCGTCCGGCGCACTGGGTAACTTCTTCGAGCAGATCACGGACATGATCGCCAAACCCATGCGGGAGTACCTGGGTGCAGAGAAGGAAGCCGTCATTGTCTACTGGCCCACCGCGGCCATAGGACTTGTCAGGAACGCAGGCGAAATGTGGCTGGGAAGTCCCGCCGGAGCCGGTAAACCTGACCAGGCAACAATGGCCGGACAGATCACCGATTGGCTGTGCCTCGGTATTGCCCCGGCACTCAAAACCACCACCTGACACCAGCAATGACTCATCAGTTGTCGGAACCAAAGAAGGAAGCAACATGACTGAAGTAGTGGACCGGACCCCATCAGCCCATCAGCCCTCAGGCAGCGACGCCGCCGCCACCGGCGTCGAGCCTGCGGTTGATGTCGCCGCGCTCGGAGAGCAACTCCTCGGCAAGTGGGCCCACATCCGCCACCAGGCACGTGAAGTGGCCGGTAATCCGGCAGTGCAGAAGATTGAAGGAATGCATCACACCGAGCACCGCGCCCGCGTGTTCGAGCAGCTCAAATTCCTGGTGGACAACAATGCAGTCCATCGGGCGTTCCCTACCCGGCTGGGAGGCTCCGACGATCACGGCGGAAACATTGCCGGCTTCGAGGAACTGGTCACGGCTGACCCCTCACTTCAAATCAAGGCCGGAGTTCAGTGGGGACTGTTCGGCTCCGCGGTGATGCATCTTGGAACTGTTGAGCACCACGACAAGTGGCTTCCCGGGATCATGAGCCTGGAGATCCCCGGCTGCTTCGCAATGACAGAAACCGGACACGGCTCCGACGTTGCCAGCATTGCAACCACGGCAACATATGACGAAGCCAGCCAGGAATTCGTGATCAACACCCCCTTCCGGGCGGCGTGGAAGGACTACATCGGCAACGCGGCCAATGATGGCCTCGCCGCAGTGGTGTTCGCACAGTTGATTACCCAAAACGTCAACCACGGCGTCCATGCCTTCTACGTGGAGCTCCGCGATCCAGCAACCAAGGAATTCCTCCCCGGCATCGGAGGCGAAGATGACGGCATCAAGGGCGGCCTCAACGGCATCGACAATGGCCGGCTGCATTTCACTGGCGTACGGATCCCCCGCACCAACTTGTTGAACCGGTATGGCGACGTCGCCGTGGACGGTACCTACTCCTCCACCATCGAGAGCCCGGGACGCCGCTTCTTCACCATGCTGGGCACCCTGGTCCAGGGCCGCGTTTCCTTGGACGGAGCCGCGGTCGCCGCCAGCAAAGTGGCGCTCAAGACTGCCATCCAGTACGCCACCGAGCGCCGTCAGTTCAACGCTTCCTCAGCGACGGACGAGGAAGTCCTGCTGGACTACCAGCGGCACCAGCGCCGCCTGTTCACCAGGCTGGCCACCACCTACGCGGCCAGCTTCGCCCATGAACAGCTCCTGCAGAAGTTCGACGACGTTTTCTCCGGCGCCCATGACACCGACGCTGACCGGCAGGACCTGGAGACCTTGGCAGCCGCGCTGAAGCCACTGAGCACCTGGCACGCCCTGGATACGCTTCAGGAATGCCGTGAAGCTTGCGGCGGCGCCGGTTTCCTGATCGAAAACCGCTTTGCTTCGTTGCGGGCCGACCTCGATGTCTACGTCACCTTCGAAGGCGACAACACCGTCCTGCTGCAACTGGTCGCCAAACGCCTCCTCGCCGACTACGCCAAGGAATTCCGCAGCGCAGACTTCGGTGTGCTTGCGCGTTATGTAGTGGATCAGGCCGCAGGCGTGGCACTGCACCGGACAGGTCTTCGCCAGGTGGCCCAATTCGTCGCCGACACGGGGTCGGTCCAGAAAGCGGCTTTGGCTTTGCGGGACGAGGAAGGCCAGCGGACCCTGCTTGCCGACCGCGTGCAGTCCATGGTTGCCGAAGTCGGCGCGGCACTGAAGGGGGCGAACAAGCTTCCCCAGCACCAGGCGGCGGCCCTGTTCAACCAGCACCAGCACGAACTCATCGAAGCAGCGCAGGCACACGCGGAACTTCTGCAGTGGGAAGCCTTCACCGAAGCCCTGACGCACGCACCGGATGAGGGAACCAAGCGTGTCCTTACGTGGCTGCGCGACCTCTTCGGCCTGTCCCTGATTGAGAAGCACCTCTCGTGGTACCTCATGAACGGTCGCCTCTCGATGCAGCGCGGGCGGACAGTGGGTACCTACATTAATCGTTTGCTCGTCAAGATCCGTCCGCACGCCGTGGACCTGGTCGACGCTTTCGGCTACGGGCCCGAGCACCTGCGGGCCTCGATCGCCACAGGCGCAGAAGCCAGCCGCCAGGACGAGGCCCGGAAGCACTTCCGCGAACAGCGCGCCAGCGGCAGCGCTCCCGCCGACGAGAAAACGCTTCTAGCCCTGAAGGCGGCAAAAGCCCGCTAGCAGCTCTCCGCTACCGAGCGGTGAACAGTTGCGGAACTTTTGCAAAGCACGACGGCGCCGTCCCCACCAAAGGGGGCGGCGCCGTCGTGGTTTGGCCTACTGTCCGGACTCAAGGGTGGGCCCTGGTCCCGGCCCAATCAGCGCAGGACTGACCTGTAGACCTCAAGCGTTGTTTCCGTGATGGACTCCCAGGAGAAATGCTCTTCTGCCCGGCGCCGGCCTGCCTTGCCCATGTCGCGGGCGCGGGCTGGGTCGGCCACCACTTCGTTCAGCGCAGCAGCGAAATCGCTGACGAACTTCTCCGGGTCCAATGGCGTCCCGGTCCCATCGGTGACCTGTTCCAACGGGACGAGCAGCCCGGTTTCGCCATGTTGGACCACTTCCGGAATGCCGCCGGTGGCGCTGGCCACCACCGCGGCACCGCATGCCATCGCTTCGAGGTTTACGATGCCGAGGGGCTCGTAAATGGACGGGCAGGCAAAGGCTGTGGCATGGCTGAGCACCTGGATGAGTTCCTTCCGGGGCAGCATCCTCTCTATGAGAATGACGCCTTGGCGCTTGGACTGCAGCTCCTCAATGAGGCGTGCAGTCTCGGCGGCGAGTTCCGGAGTGTCGGCGGCACCAAGGCACAGGACGAGCTGTACGTCGTCGGGCAGGCTCGAAGCGGCGCGAAGCAGGTACGGGACACCCTTCTGGCGGGTGTTGCGGCCCACGAAGACAACGCTGGGCTTGGCAGGGTCGATGCCAAGGGCCCGGATCGCGTCGTCCTCTTCATCACGTTCCCACAGGGAAACATCGATGCCGTTGTGGACTACGCGAACCTTTGCCGGGTCCACATCCGGGTAGCTCCGGAGGATGTCCTGGCGCATGCCCTCGGACACGGCAATGATCGCCGCGGCCGCCTCGTATGCCGTTTTCTCCACCCAGGAGGACAGCGCATAGCCGCCTCCGAGCTGCTCTGCCTTCCACGGGCGGAGGGGCTCCAGGCTGTGGGCGCTGAGCACATGGGGAATGCCGTGCAGAAGCGAGGCGAGGTGGCCGGCCATGTTCGCGTACCAGGTGTGCGAGTGGACCAGGTCCGCTCCCGCAATGTCCGGAACGATCCTCAAGTCCACGCCCAAGGTTTGGAGGGCAGGGTTGGCTTCACCGAGGTCTTCGGGCGTGGCGTAGGACGCCACGGTGGCCCCGTGATAGTCGGCATCACGCGGCGCGCCGAACGCCCGCACATGAAGGTCGACGTGCTTTGCCAGCACCCGGCTGAGCTCGGCAACGTGGACACCGGCACCGCCATAAATTTCCGGAGGGAATTCTTTAGTCACAATGTCTATTCGCACGCTAACCAACGTAGTCGTTCCGGCGTATGTGTTCTAGTGTGAAAGAGTCCGGAAAATCGGACTTTTGGGGGATACGAAGACGTACGGGGAGCTGTGACCATGGCGTTGAAGAAAGTTCTGGCAATCGTATTGGCAGGCGGAGAAGGCAACCGACTCATGCCGCTGACGGCGGACCGGGCCAAGCCCGCGGTTCCGTTCGCAGGCGGCTACAGGTTAATTGACTTTGCACTATCCAATCTCGTTAATTCGGGATATTTGAAAATCGTCGTTCTGACGCAGTACAAATCGCACAGCCTTGACCGGCACATCTCGGAAACCTGGCGCATGTCAACGCAGCTGGGCCGCTACGTGGCTTCTGTACCGGCGCAACAGCGCGTGGGCAAAAGCTGGTTCCTTGGCAGTGCAAATGCCATTTACCAATCGCTGAACCTCATCCATGACGACGCCCCGGACATCGTGGTAGTGGTCGGCGCTGACCACGTATACCGCATGGACTTCTCCCAGATGGTGGAGCAACACATTGCCAGTGGTGCCAAGGCTACTGTCGCCGCAGTGCGCCAGCCGCTGAGCATGGCCAACCAGTTCGGCGTGATCGAGGTCGACCAGAACGATCCTCAGAAGATTGCAGCCTTCGTGGAGAAACCTGCCAGCACCCCCGGGCTGGCAGCGGATCCCACGCAGTTCCTGGCCTCGATGGGTAACTATGTCTTCAATGCGGACGCCTTGGTTGAGGCCTTGCATGTGGATGCGGAACGACTGGACACCAAACACGACATGGGTGGCGACATCATTCCGTACTTCGTCGACCAGGGCGAAGCTGGCGTGTACGACTTCACACTCAACGACATCCCCGGCGCCACAGATCGGGACCGGACCTACTGGCGCGACGTCGGTACCATCGACTCGTTCTACGACGCCCACATGGACCTCATCTCGCCTGTACCGGTTTTCAACCTGTACAACTCCGAGTGGCCCATCTACACCCGCCAGAGTATTTCGCCGCCGGCAAAGTTCGTCCGGGGCGAGAACAACACGGTGGGTACCGCCCTCGATTCGATTGTTGCCAGCGGTGTTGTCATTTCCGGAGGCATCGTTGAGGGCTCCGTCCTCTCCAACGACGCCTACGTTGCGGCTGGAAGCCGTGTACAGGACTCTGTCCTGATGGACAAAGTCCGCGTCGGCGAAGGCGCCGTCATCAAGCGGGCCATCCTCGACAAGAACGTCAAGGTTCCAGCCGGTGCCGCCATCGGCTTGGACCCAGCATTGGACAAGGCCCGCGGGTACAAGGTCACCGAGTCCGGCATCACTGTCCTGGCAAAGGGGCAAGTGGTTCCTGAGCCCGGCGAGGCAGAGTTGGCGTTGTCCGCCCAGCACCGCCGGGGCCTCCCGGAAGCCGTCAAAGCTGCAACGCACGACGACCCCGACATCCGTGACTCCGCTGAAAAGGTAGCTGCCGGGATCCAGTCACGCGTGGCAGATGCTGCAACACAGGGCGCCGCCAACTAACCGGCCGGCACCCCCGCTGACATGGCGGGCACCCGAGGCAGGCCATAGGGTCCCAAGGCTGTAAAATCAGGTCAATGAGCTCCACCGATCTGACGCCTGAAGAGATCCAGGCCTGCCTCAAGGTTCTGACCACGATCCACGTCTATGACGAAGAGCACCCGGACTATGTTGCCGTCCGGCGTGCCACCGGCAAGATGTTCAAAGCCGTCAAACGCCACCGCCGTGTCACCAAGCGCGACTCCATTGCCGAAGCTGACCGCGCCGTGATTGCCCTGACCGCCACGGCAGCACCGGACCGGATAGACGATGAAACCCGCGGCAACAAACTGGCCCCCTCCGCTACCGGAGAGATTGCAGGCCACCTCATCCGCTCGCGTCCCTGCTACATCTGCAAGAAGCACTACACGCAGGTGGACGCTTTCTACCACCAGCTTTGCCCTGAATGCGCGGCCTTCAGCCATGGCAAGCGGGATGCCCGCACCAACCTCACGGGCCGCCGGGCGTTGTTGACCGGTGGACGTGCCAAGATCGGCATGTACATTGCATTGCGCCTCCTTCGCGATGGCGCCCACACCACCATCACCACGCGCTTTCCCAAGGATGCGGCCCGGCGCTTCGCTGCCATGGAAGACAGCGGAGACTGGCTGCACCGGCTGCGAATCGTTGGCATCGACCTCCGTGATCCGGCCCAGGTGATGGCCTTGACGGACTCGCTCAACGAGGCGGGCCCGCTGGACATCATCATCAACAATGCAGCGCAGACCGTGCGACGCTCCGGGGGCGCTTACAAGCCGTTGGTCGACGCAGAAGACGAGCCCCTGCCGGCCGCGCTGGAAGCCGCCAACGGTGGACCTGAGCTGGTGACGTTCGGCCACGCGCACGACAAGCACCCACTGGCACTCGCGAGCAGCGTCACTGAACACCCTGTGTTGGCCGGCGACGCGATTACCTCGCTGGCGTTGTCCACCGGATCGGCGTCACTGGAACGGATTGAGTCAGGGACGGCCATCGATGCCGGTGGGCTGGTTCCGGACCTTGCGTCCATCAACAGTTGGACCCAAGTTGTGGACGAGGTGGATCCTCTTGAAATGCTTGAAGTCCAGTTGTGCAATGTCACGGCACCCTTCCTGCTGGTGAGCCGGCTCCGTGATGCCATGAAGCGGTCCACCGCGCACCGGAAGTACATCGTGAACGTCTCAGCCATGGAGGGGCAGTTCTCCCGGGCTTACAAAGGCCCCGGACACCCCCACACCAACATGGCCAAGGCCGCCCTGAACATGATGACCCGGACCAGCGCCCAGGAAATGTTGGATTCCGACGGGATCCTCATGACAGCGGTGGACACCGGTTGGATTACCGACGAGCGTCCCCACTACACCAAGGTCAGGCTCATGGAAGAAGGATTCCACGCCCCCTTGGACTTGGTGGACGGCGCTGCCCGCGTGTACGACCCCATCGTGATGGGTGAAAAGGGCGAGGACCAGTACGGTGTCTTCCTGAAGGACTACAAGCCTTCGCCCTGGTAAAAACCTGGAGTTTTTGTACGGATAAGGCCCTTGAGAGCAGCTCTTAAGGGCCTTATCCGTACTCACATTCCTGCGCGAGTTGACTCCTACGCGAGCCGGGTGATTTCAACCGACACGGAGAGTCCGGAGCCGCCGCCACCGGACAGGATGCCCTTCAGCGGCGGAACGTCGCGGTAGTCCCGGCCCCTCGCCACTGTCACGTGGTAGTCACCCGCCGGTTTGTGGTTGGTGGGGTCCCAGCTGCGCCATTCCCCATCCCACCATTCCAGCCAGGCGTGAGACTGGCCGGCAACGGTCTCGCCGATGTCCGCAGTGGACCTGGGGTGGATGTATCCCGAAACGTAGCGGGCAGGGATGCCGCTGCAGCGCAAAGCGCCGATGGCCAAGTGGGCCAGGTCCTGGCAAACGCCCTGGCGCTGGGACCAGGCCTGCTCTGCGTTGGTGGTGACGCCGGTAGTGCCCTTCATGTAGGTCATTTCACCGGCCATCCACGAAAAGACGGCCAAGGCTGCCTCATGGGGATTTTTGCCTTCGACAACACCGGGAACAATACCCAGGACTTCCTCGCCGGGTCCGCTGAGCCTGGACTGGGGCAACCAGTCGCTGAACTCGTCCTGGACCTTGTCCGACGCGATGACGTCCCATCCCACAATGTCATCCTCAACTGCCACCCGCTCGGTGCGATGCACTTCCACAGTGGCCGTCGCAAGGACCTCAAGGCTCTCATGGGGCATCTGCATATCGAATGCGGTGACCCGTGTTCCCCAGTAGTCACGGTAGGTACTGACGGATGCCTGGTGGGGCGAGACCTTCAAGGAGGACTCCAGGACCACTTGTTGGCCGTCGGTCAGCGGAGTCATCCGGGCTTCGTTGTAGGACAACGTCACGCGGCGATTGTATTTGTAGGCCGTCTTGTGGACGATGCTCAGCCGGGTCATGAAACTTCTCCCACCCAGGCGTGCTCATCAGCCTGATTGAAGTACTTACGGGAAATCGCGTCCGACGCCTGCGTCACAGCCTTCTGCACACGCTCCATGTGCTCGGGCAGCTCGGACATGAGGTCATCTGTGCGGTGGAACTCAAGGAATGTGCGGGCCTGGCCAACAATGCGCCGGGCATCGTTGATGAAGCCAACGCGCTGCGCCGACGGGTCCAACTTCGCCAGGCATTCGTCGGCATCGCGCAGGGCGTAGACAATCGAACGCGGGAACAGACGATCCAGGAGCAGGAATTCCGCGGCGTGCTGGTCTCCGAACGCTGCCCTGCGGGTACGGATGAAGGACTCGTAGGCACCTGCACATCGAAGCATGTTGACCCATGACATTCCTGCGGACTGCACATCCCGTGTTGAGAGCATGCGCGCAGTCATGTCTGCCCGTTCAAGGGAACGGCCAAGCACCATGAACAACCAGCTTTCATCGTGGCTGACGGTGGTGTCTGCGAGGCCGCGAACCATGGCGGTCCGCTCCAAAACCCAATTGCAAAAACGGTACGTTCCCACAACATCCTTGCGGTGCTGGTTGAGGCCGTAATAGGTGGTGTTAAGGCTTTCCCACAGTGACTGGGAGACGGTTTCCCGCGCACGCCGCGCATTCTCGCGTGCGGCGCCCAAGGATCCGGCAATGGAGGACGCGCTCTGCTTGTCATACGCCAGGGCGTGGAGTAGTTCGGGCAGGCCGAAATCCTCGCTCTGGGGTTTGGCGCCCATGACGGCAAGGAGTTCGCGGGCGACGCTGCGCTGCTCTTCGAGAGGCAGGTGGTTGAGGCGCTCGAGGTGCACATCCAGGATCCTGGAAGTACCGTCGGCGCGTTCTACGTAGCGTCCGATCCAAAAGAGTGATTCAGCAATACGGCTCAGCATGGAACAGCCTCCTTCGCGTGGTGCATGTCGAAGTTCAAGTGGTGGTGGATCGGGTTCACTGCTGCTGCTCCGTTTGGCGGTCACGCCAGTTGGTTTCCACGGGCCACACAGATACCTGTTCACGGACGGTCACGGACTGCCGGGGGACGATCTCAGCGGGCATCTGCGGTGAATCAGCCAACACCCACGTGTCCTTGGAACCGCCGCCTTGGCTGGAGTTCACAATCAAGGAGCCTTCCTTGAGTGCCACACGGGTGAGGCCGCCGGGCAGGACCCAGACGTCATCGCCGTCGTTAACCGCGAAGGGGCGGAGGTCGACGTGGCGGGGGCCGAACTTGTCCCCGGAAAGCGTCGGCACAGTGGAGAGTTGGAGTACAGGCTGGGCGATCCATCCTCGCGGATCGGCAATGACCCGCTTACGCAAGGCGTCGAGTTCTTCCTTCGTGGCGTCGGGTCCAATGACCAATCCCTTGCCGCCTGAGCCATCCACCGGCTTGACCACGAGTTCATCGAGGCGGTCCAGCACATGCTCCCTGGCTTCCTTTTCCTCGAGCCGGAAAGTGTCGACGTTGGCGATGATCGGCTCTTCGTGAAGGTAGTACCGGATCAGGTCAGGCACGTAACTGTACACGAGCTTGTCGTCGGCTACGCCGTTGCCCACAGCGTTGGCTATGGTCACTCCTCCGGCGCGCGCGGCATTGACCAGGCCCGGGCAGCCGAGCATGGAATCGGAACGGAATTGGAGGGGATCCAGGAAGTCGTCATCGATGCGCTTGTAGATGACATCCACGCGCTGTTCACCTGCCGTGGTACGCATATAGACACGGTTGCCGCGGCAAATAAGGTCGCGGCCTTCCACCAGCTCCACGCCCATGAGCCCTGCGAGCAGCGTGTGCTCAAAGTAGGCGCTGTTGAACACGCCCGGCGTCAGGACAACCACTGTCGGATCGTCCACACCCGCCGGAGCTGTCTTACGGAGTGCGGAGAGGAGCCGGCGCGGGTATTCCTCTACGGGCCGGATGTGCTGCTGACCGAAGGCCTCAGGCAAGCCCTTGGCCATGGCCCGGCGGTTCTCAAGGACGTAGCTGACGCCGGATGGAACGCGGACGTTGTCCTCGAGTACCCGGAACGTCCCGGCCGCATCCCGGACGACGTCAATGCCCGAGACATGAACGCGGACGCCGCCTGACGGTTCAAAACCGTGGACTGCCCGGTGGAAGTGCGCGCTGGTCGTCACGAGTTGCCGGGGAATCACGCCGTCAGTCACCACGGCCATACGGCCATAGACGTCGTTCAGGAAAGCCTCAAGGGCCTTGACCCGTTGGGCGACGCCCCGTTCCAGAACATCCCACTCATCGGCCGGAATGACTCGGGGAACAATGTCCAGTGGAAACGGCCGCTCCTCCCCCGCGTAGTCGAAGGTCACACCGCGGTCCAGGAAGGTTCGTGCCATCGAGTCCGCACGCGCGGTGACATCGGCAAGGGAAAGCTCGCGCAGGGCACCGGAAACCTGACCGTAGGATTTTCTAGCCACGTGGCCGGGGGCAAACATCTCGTCGTAGGCGCCGCTGCGTGCAGCAGCCTCGGAGTAATCCTGGAATAGGTCAGACATGGGAATTAGACAATCACCTTTTTGAGTCGAGCGCATTTCGCGCTGATTGTGTCGCGGTTTCCGGAGACTCCCGGTTCGCCTTTCCGTGCCCCCATCCGGCAGGGTTGAGGCATGCCCTTCAACAGTCTTGCGCCCCAACTCTCCCGGCTGGGGCCTGGGTTGGTTCTCGGCATCACCGCGACCGGTGTTGCTTTCGCCATCCACGCCGTGTTTCCGGCGGTACCCGCCATGACGCTCGCTGTTGCTTTGGGCTTGCTTTCAGCAAATATACCGGGCACCGCGGTGTTGACGGCGGGGCGCGCCCGCCCGGGCCTGGACTTCGCCGGGAAACACCTCATGCGTGCAGGCATCGTCCTGCTGGGACTGAAGGTCAGCATCGGCGACGTGCTCGCCCTTGGCTGGCTGGCGCTGCTGTTGATCACCGCCGTTGTGCTGCTCAGCTTCGCTGGGACCTACGGCCTGGCCCGCCTGCTGCGCCTTCCGGGAGAAGCAGCATTGCTGATTGCCACGGGCTTCTCCATTTGCGGTGCATCGGCGATTGGAGCCATGGCTGCCGTGCGGCGCATCAAGCACCAGGACACCGTGTTGCCGGTCGCGCTGGTGACCCTGTGCGGCACTCTGGCCATTGGCGTCCTGCCCCTGCTCATGCATCCTCTGAACCTGAGTCCAGAGCAGTTCGGTGCATGGACGGGAGCATCAGTTCATGATGTTGGCCAAGTGGTGGCCACAGCGCAAACTGCCGGGACATCGGCGCTGGCCATCGCCGTCGTCGTGAAACTGACGCGGGTTGTCCTGCTGGCGCCGGTTGCCGCCACGGCAGGGTTGCACCAGCGATTCCTCGACGTCAGGGAACGGGCCAACGGTGACGCTGACGGAAGCGCCCCAACCGACGGAAGGTTCCCGCCGATCATTCCGCTTTTCGTGGTGGGTTTCCTCGCCCTGGTGGCGGTCCGCTCGATGGGTTGGGCGTCCCCTTCAGCACTGGAAATCGCGGCGGCCGGCCAGGACATCCTCCTGGCGACGGCGCTGTTTGGACTGGGATCAGCCGTGCGCGTACGGACCCTGATCCACACCGGAGGGCGTGCCGTCCTGGTGGCCCTGGGCTCGTGGCTGCTCATCGCATCGCTGGGCTTGGGCGCCGCCCTGATCATGATTAGATAGCTGTGTGTCGAATCACAATCTGTCGCGCGATGAAGCCGCCACCCGTTCAGCCCTGATCACCACCCACAGCTACGACGTCACCCTCGACGTCCGCGACGCGGAAGATCCCGCAGTCCCCGGCTACCTGAGTACCAGCACCATCACCTTCTCTGCAACGCCTGGCTCTGCCACCTTCCTGGATTTCATCAGCGGAGATGTGGGGTCGGTCGTGTTGAACGGCCAGGCGCTCGACGTTGGGTCAGTGGTTGACCGCGACAGGATCGTCCTGGAGGGCCTCGCAGCCGACAACACGGTGACGGTGACCGGAACGGCACTCTACAGCCGCTCCGGGGAAGGTATGCACCGCTTTGTCGATCCCGCTGATGGCCAGTGCTACCTCTACACCCAGTACGAACCGGCTGACAGCCGCCGCGTTTTCGCCAATTTCGAACAGCCGGACCTCAAAGCCGAATTTACTTTCCACGTGATCGCTCCGAGCGGCTGGGAGGTGGCTTCGAATGGTGTGGAGTTGGCCCGGACAGCACTGACGAACGATGCTTCGCAGTGGGACTTCGCCACCACCAAACGGATGTCCACGTACATCACCACTGTGCTTGCCGGACCCTATTTCAAGGCGACAGACCACTGGGGAACAACCCTCGACGACGGCACCCGCCTTGATGTGCCGCTGGCACTTTTCTGCCGCGCGTCCATGTCGAAGTCATTCGATGCCGATGAACTCTTCCGATTGACCAAGAGCGGGTTGGCCTTCTTCAACGACCTCTTCGATTACCCGTACCCCTGGGGAAAGTACGATCAGGCTTTCGTGCCCGAATACAACCTCGGCGCCATGGAGAATCCCGGCCTCGTCACCTTCACTGAGAAGTACGTCTACGCCTCCCGCGCCACCGATGCCCAGTACCAGGCCCGTGCCAATACGCTGATGCACGAGATGGCCCACATGTGGTTCGGCGATCTCGTGACCATGAATTGGTGGGACGACCTCTGGCTCAAGGAGTCATTCGCTGACTACATGGGGACACTTGGCGTGGACCGGGCCACAGGCTGGGACACCGCGTGGGTGAACTTCGCGAACAAGCGCAAAGCCTGGGCCTACCTGCAGGACCAGCTGCCCACAACACACCCGATTGTTGCCGACATACCGGACCTTGAGGCAGCTAAACAGAACTTCGACGGCATCACCTATGCCAAGGGAGCATCGGTCCTTAAGCAATTAGTGGCCTACGTCGGCTTCGAGGCGTTTATTGCCGGTTCCCGTCAGTACTTCCGCGATCACGAGTTCGGCAACACCTCCCTGCAAGACCTCCTTCAAGCTCTCGGCACTGCCTCGGGAAGGGACCTTGGGGAATGGGCACGCCAATGGCTGCAGACATCCGGCATCTCCACTATTTCGGCCGGGATCGTAGAAGACGGAGGGGTCCTTGGCGCCGTGACGCTGAGCCAGGAGGCCATCGATCCCATCACGGGCCATCAGGAACTCCGTCCCCATCGCTTGCGGCTTGGCCTGTACGAACCTGATGCATCGGGAAAGCTTGTCCGGTCCGAGAGCGTCGAGGTTGACGTCTCAGGGCCCAGCACCTTGGTACCTGAACTGGCCGGAAAGCCACGACCTGCCCTGCTTCTGGTCAACGACGATGACCTTAGCTACGCCAAAGTGCGGCTGGACCCCAGCTCCGAAGACACCGTTCGGACATCACTCGACAAAATCACCGACCCGATGGCCCGGGCCCTCTGCTGGACCGCTCTGTGGGATTCTGCCCGCGACGGCGTCACGCCGGCAGCGCGCTATGTTGCCGCGGTGGAGCAGTTTGCTCCATCGGAGACTGGAATCGGCGTCTTGTTGAACGTTCTCGGCAATGCCTCCGGCGCTATCGAACGCTACGTCCCGGTCTCGGCACGCGGACAGGTGCGCAAAGACTTCCTCGCAGTGGTGGCCGCCAATATCAAGGCAGCGGTTCCGGGTTCCGACCAGCAGCTGGCCTGGGCCAGGACCTTGGCGGAAGTGTCCAGGAACGGAGACAGCGAACTTCCCTTCCTGCGGGGAATCCTGGAGGGCGGCACCGTTATTCAAGGACTGGCTGTCGACGCGGAACTGCGGTGGAGCCTCTGGCAGGCCCTCTCTGCCCAGGGGCAGGCGACAAGGGCCGAACTGGACAGGGAACTCCAGGCAGACAAGACAGCTTCAGGCCGGGAAGGCCACGCGCTGGCGACGGCCGCCATCCCGGAGGTCCCGGTGAAGGCGGCTGCTTGGGATTCCGCGGTGAACAGCACAGGACTTTCCAACGAGATCCTGAGTGCAACGATCACCGGCTTTGCCATCGGCCCTGGATTCATGCTGGAACCCTATGTTGAGCCGTACTTCGAGTGCCTTGAAAGGGTATGGGCGGAGCGCAGCATCGAGATCGCGGGCAGGATTGTACGCGGCTTGTACCCGGGTGCCCAGGACCTGGCGGATGGCATGCGGCCTTCGGAACATCCGGTCCTTGTCCGTACGGACCAGTGGCTGCAGTCCCACCCGGACGCTCCGAGGGCGTTGCGCCGCATCATCATCGAGCAGCGCAGCCACCTGCTTCGGGCCCTCACGGCGCAGGCCGCCAACGGTTAGGCCGCCATAGGTTAGGCCCCGCCGCAAAACGGGGTTACGGCACCCGGTTCAGCCATTCGGTGGTGCCGAACTTGGTTGCCACGCGCTTCTTCGCCTCACCGAGCTCCGCCTCGGTGAGGCGGGACTCCACCGCTCCATAACGCTCCATGAAAACCTCCTGCATGGCGGCCAAGATGGTGGTGCGGGCGAGTCCGGTCTGGCGTCGCAGGGGGTCCACGCGTTTCTTGGCGCTCCGGGTTCCCTTGTCAGAGAGTTTCTCCTTGCCGATACGCAGGACCTCAACCATCTTGTCGGCGTCGATGTCGTAGCTCATGGTCACGTGATGAAGCATGCCGCCGTTGGCCAGCCGTTTCTGCGCTGCTCCGCCAATCTTGCCTTGGTCTGTTGCGATGTCGTTGAGGGGTACGTAGTAGGCGCTGATGCCTAGTTTCTCCAGGGCAGCCATAACCCAGGCGTCAAGGAACGCATACGAGTCGGCGAAGCTGATGCCGTCCACGAGGGTCTGCGGCAAATACAAGGAGTAAGTGATGCAGTTGCCGGCCTCCATGAACATGGCTCCGCCTCCGCTGATCCTGCGCACCACCGTGATGCCGTGGCGGGAAACGCCCTCGGGGTCCACTTCGTTTCGAACGGATTGGAAGCTGCCGATGACTACGGACGGTTCTTCCCAGTCCCAGAACCGCAGGGTGGGGTTACGCTGCCCAGCGCCGACTTCTTCGGTGAGGATTTCATCCAAGGCAACGTTGACCTGGGTGGGCAGGACTGAGGGCGGAATGACGTCCCATTGGTGGTCAGCCCAGCCCGTCGCCTTGGACAGTGCGCGGCGGACTGTTACGGCCACGGCTTCCGCGGAGAACCCAAACAGCACGGCCCCTTCGGGCAGACCCATGGTGACCGCCGCGGTGATTTCTGCTGCCGTTGAGTTATCCGGGAGACCCGTGAGCGCGGTGTTGATATCCTGCAGCGCTTCATCGGGTTCCAGGAAGAAATCCCCGCTCAGCGAAACGTCGGCGAAGCGACCATCCACAACTTCCAGATCCACCACCACGAGTTTTCCGCCTGGAACCTTATACTCACCGTGGAGGCGCGCGCCGTCGTCGTGGTTTTCAGTGTCAGATACGGGCTGGGAAGTCATGCCTTCCATCTTGCCGGAAAACGCAAAAGCCCGCATTGCCGGAATCCGGCAATGCGGGCCTCTGAAAGCCTTGGGGTGAAGTGGGTTACTTCTTGCCGCCGAAGCCCTTGAAGCGGGCGTTGAAGCGCTCGACGCGGCCAGCGGAGTCCATGATGCGCTGCTTGCCCGTGTAGAACGGGTGGGACTCCGAAGAGATTTCGACGTCGATAACCGGGTAGGTGTTTCCGTCTTCCCACTCGATGGTCTTCGAGGAAGACACGGTGGACTTGGTCAGGAACTGCGTACCGGAAGCCAGGTCGTTGAAGACAACAGCTTCGTACTTCGGGTGGATATCAGACTTCATAATGGGACCTTTTGTTCACGCAACTGGATTTTGCCAGCTGCCAGGTATGAATGGAGGTGGTCTGGTTGCTGCAATGCGGACATTCCAGCTGCCGGGCCAACAACCAATCATAGCGGAAACCACACCGCCATACGAACCACAATCAGTCGCGTGGACGGAGTTCCCAAAAGGCCACTGCCGAGGCGGCGGCAACGTTGAGGGAATCGACACCTGCCCGCATCGGAATTTTAACGGCGAGGTCGACGGCGGCGAGCGTTTCCTCGCTCATTCCCGCACCTTCGGTTCCCAGCACCAGTGCGAGTTTGGGGAAGTTCCTTGCCGCGAGGTCGTCCAGGTCCATGGCATCAGCCGTCAATTCCATGGCGGCCACAGTGAAGCCTTGCTCTTTGAGCCGGTCCAGGTCCCCCGGCCAGCTTTCCAGCCGCGCCCATGGAACCTGGAAGACAGTGCCCATGCTGACACGTACGCTGCGCCTGTACAGGGGATCGCCGCACCGCGGCGAGACGAGGACGGCATCCACGCCCAGGGCCGCGGCCGACCGGAAGATCGCCCCTACGTTCGTGTGGTCAACAATGTCCTCGAGCACAGCGACCCGCTTCGCGTTGGCCAGGAGTACCTCCAACGGAACGGGGCTCGGCCGGTGCATTGCCGCCATTGCCCCTCGGTGCAGGTGGAATCCGGTGATCTCCTCCAGTAACGAAGCCTTGCCGATGAAGACCGGGACGTCGGGGTATGCCCGGAAGACGTCGTCGAGGTCTTCAAGCCACTTCTCCGCCAGGAAGAAGGAACGGGGCTGATGGCCTGCCGCCAGTGCCCGGCGGAGGACCTTGGAGGATTCGGCGATGTACATGCCTTCCCGTGGCTCGCGCAACTTCCTGAGGTGTACATCTGTGAGGGTGGTGTAGTCCGTCACCCTGGGGTCGTTGGCTGACTCGAGATAGTGGAAGGTCACCGGTTGATTATTTCAGCAGGTTGGCGATCATGAAGCCAAGGGCCACTATGCCGAGCGTGAAGATGACTGCACGGAGGACCTTGGGGGACAACTTCCGGCCCACTTTGGAACCAACAAGCCCGCCGATGGTGGAGCTCACGGCGATGAGCAGGACCACCAGCCAGTTGATGCGGTCAAAGGCGAAGATCAGGTATGAGATGGCTGCCACCATGTTGACGCCCAGCACCAGGATGTTCTTCATGGCGTTGGCATTTTGCATGGTCCCTGTGAGGAACACGCCGAGAATCCCCACCAGCAGGATCCCTTGCGCAGCCACGAAGTAGCCGCCGTAGACGCCGGCAAGGTACACAAGTACCACCAGGAGGATCCCGTGGCTGCGGTCCCGGATGGCATGCTCTGGATTCTGTTCCCGGCTACGAATCCACGCCTGCAGCTTTGGCTGGAACAGCACCATCAGGAGGGCCAGCACCAAAAGGACGGGGGCCACAAAATGGAAGACCTTTTCCGGCAAATGCAGCAAGAGCCACGCGCCTGTGATGCCGCCCAGCAGCGAGGCCGGAAGCAGCTTCATCAACTGCCTTCCCCGGCCCGCCAGCTCACGCCGATAACCCCACGCTCCTGCGGCCGTTCCAGCCACCAGGCCCATGGCGTTACTCATGGACGCGACAACCGGTGTCACGCCAAGTGCTATCAGTACGGGGAACGTCACAAGCGTGCCGGAGCCGACTACGGCATTGATGGTGCCGGCCCACAAGCCCGCGAAAAAGACCAGGATGCTGCTAAGAATCTCCACAGTAAGTTACAGAGCCCCTCTAGCGTCGGGCCGTGGCCGTGTAGCGGCCGGCGTTTTCCGAAACATCCAAGGCAAGGCCGAAGGTGTTGCTGAGGTGCTCGTCGGTGAGAACTTCCTTGATGGGACCGGCAGCCACCACTCCGCCTTCGCGGAGCAGCATGGCATGGGTGAATCCCGGCGGCACTTCTTCAAGGTGGTGGGTGACAAGGACCATGGCAGGAGCTGCTTCGTCGCTGGCGAGTTCGCCAAGCTTGTGGACCAGTTCCTCCCGCCCGCCCAGGTCAAGGCCGGCAGCGGGTTCGTCCAGGAGCAGGAGTTCCGGATCCGTCATGAGTGCACGGGCAATCTGCACACGCTTGCGCTCACCCTCGGACAGGGTGGCAAAGGTCCGGTTCAAGAGAGGACCCATCCCCCAGTCATTCAAGAGGGCAAAGGCGCGGCGTTCGTCGTCGCGGTCGTATCCTTCCCGCCAACGGCCCGTGACCCCGTACGCGGCGGTGACCACGACGTTCAGTACGTTCTCATGCTCGGGGATCTGGGTAGCAAGTGCTGCTGAAGAGAGGCCAATGCGGGGGCGGAGTTCAAAGACGTCCACCCGGCCCAGGATTTCGTCCAGGATCCCGGCTTTGCCACTGCTCGGATGAAGGCGGGCGGCCGCAATCTGCAGGAGGGTGGTCTTCCCTGCGCCATTGGGGCCCAGGATGACCCAGCGTTCCCCTTCGTTGACCTCCCAGTCGACCTTGTCCAGCAGGGTCTTCTTGCCTCGGACAACGCTGACGGAAGCCAATTCCAGAACATCACTCATAGCAGTAGACACTAGGACAAAAATGCACATGACTGATAACCGGTGGTTTCCTGCGATTCCGAGGTGAAACGAATTCGGATGGACGGAGCGCCCTCAGTAGGATTGAGGCCATGACTTCGAACTTGGCTGCAGTCAGCTATGGCGTGAATTTGACCCCCGAATCCTTGGAGAATGTCAGGAAGGTGCTTGCCGACGCCGGAGTCGCAGTGTCATCCGAATCACAGGGCGGGGACGATCGCTTCGGTGTGTTCACGGCAGGACTCGCTGGAGGTTCGGATACGGCAACGGACCTGGCAGAAGTCCGCCGACAGGTGGCTGCCGCGGCCAGTGCCGGAATCGACACGGCCATAGTTCCCGAAACCCTGCGCCAAGCATCCCGGAAGCTCCTCATCATGGATGTTGATTCGACGCTGATTCAGCAGGAAGTCATCGAACTGCTGGCAGCCCACGCCGGCAAGCGCGAGGAAGTCGCCGCAGTCACCGAGGCTGCAATGCGGGGCGAACTGGACTTCGCCCAGAGTCTCCACGCCCGGGTGGCCGTCCTTGCGGGCCTGCCGGTCGACGTCGTCGACTCAGTACGAGAAGAGGTGCGCCTCAGCCTCGGTGCGGCAGAACTGGTGTCCGCATTCAAGGATGCCGGCCATGTGGTTGCCGTTGTATCCGGTGGCTTCAACCAGATCCTCCGTCCTATTGCCGAGGAACTCGGCCTGGATTATTGGATTGCCAACGAACTCGAAATTGTCGACGGCGCGTTGACCGGTAAGGTCCTCGGTGCGGTTATCGATCGTGCGGCCAAGGAAAAGTACTTGCGTGAGTGGGCAGCCGCCGAGGGCATCAGCCTTGAACACACCATTGCGGTGGGCGATGGTGCCAACGATCTCGACATGCTCAGTGCCGCCGGCATTGGCGTTGCGTTCAACGCCAAACCGGCCGTTCGCGCGGTTGCGGACGCCGCGATCAACATGCCATTCCTCGACGCGGTCCGGCATATCGCCAACGTCTGACTCGGAATCACCCCGGACCATGTCTGGATAACTGCTCGTCTCCCTTCCCGCCGGTTCCAACCCCTGCTGCGGTCACTTTCGTGTGCCCAATGGGGTACCGCCTTCCGCGTACCCATCGACGCATAGAAACGGCCAAGCCCATTTCGTGACGCGACAATTTGAACTATTTATCAAATTGTCACTAATTCCGGATGGTGCAATTATTTGCCTTGCTTAAATTGCGATGATTTCATGCCTTCATGAATAATTGATGTGTAAAGTGAATAACTTGACGAGGAAATCCGTGGAGTACGCGGCAGTCCGGGATGAGGGAAGTGCAGGGCAGGAAGTGAACCGTTCGGAGCGTACGTGGAAATGGTGGAAACGTCGCGAAGAATTTGAGACGTTCGAATACAGTCGGGCCTCCGACGGGGAGCGCACAACTCCCCTCCACGAAATCCTCCAGGATCAACAGTCCCGCACCGGGGCGAACTCCATTGCTACCCGTGATGACACAACAGAACAGGAAGAATTTCTTATGAGCTCGCTTGATGAAGCTACGAAACAACTGCTGTCCATCGAAGGCGCCACAGGCGCGGCCATCGTTGACTACTCCAGTGGGATGGCACTCGCCCAGGGCGGCAACCCCGGCTTCGACCTCGGTGTTGCCGCAGCAGGAAACTCCAACGTTGTGAGTTCAAAGCTCCGCACCATGGCCGACCTTGGATTGGACAGCAATATCGAAGACATCCTGATCACGCTGGATTCCCAGTATCACCTGATCAACGTCCTGAACTCATCAGGGTCCAAGGGACTCTTCGTGTACCTGGTGCTTGACCGTACTTACGCGAACCTGGCCCTGGCGCGCCACAAGCTCAGCAACATCGCCAAGGCAGTTTCCATCTGATTCGTGCACGAAACCATAGGGGCGGCCGCAGCATGTGCGGCCGCCCCTATGGTTTCTTCATTGGGCTAGTTCTTCACGCGCCGGGCGTCGGCGCTACCCGATTCAAACTTCACACCTAACATGTGATGCACCAGGACATCCTCGTTGGTATTGGCGTTGGCCTCGATGGTGACCAGTTCGCCGTCGCGCATGACGCCAATCCGATGGCACCAACTGACCATTTCGGACAGGTCCGAGGACAGGAGGATGATTGCCACGCCAGTGCTGCTGAGCTCCGTGAGCATCTTGTACACGACCTCCTTTGCCCCGATATCGATTCCACGGCTGGGATGGCTGAGGATGAGTACATCACAGTTGGTGGACATCCATCTGGCGAGTTGCACTTTCTGGCGGTCACCTCCTGAAAGTGTGGAGATCGCGCCTTGAATGTTGGTGGTGTTGATGCGCATGCGGTGTACAACATCAGCCACGCCCCGAAGCTGGGAAATCTCGTCCTGGAGGCTGTCACTGCCCCCGTCTGAGCCTTGTTGAAGCCCGTCTGCAATGCGGGCTCCGTACTCGTAGTCGTCGGCCGCATCCGGAGAATAGCCGATCTTCAAGCGCCGTGCGTCCTGGATCCCCCGGATCTGTACTTGATGTCCGTGCAGGTGGATCTGCCCTGACGTGCTTGGACCAACACCTGCCAGAGCCTCAACCAGTTGGTGCACGCCGGACCGGTGGGTCCCGACGAGGCCAAAAATTTCGCCCTTGGCCACATTGAATGTCACATCGCGGACCCTGTCCCCCACGCTGAGGTTGGCGATCCGCAACGCCTCGTCGGCGGCCGCCGGATCTGTGGGCCTGGCGACTCTCTCCAGTTCCTTTTGAAGCAGGAGGAAGGCAAGTTCCCCGACGTCGGTCTGGCTGGCTTCCAGTGTCTTGTGTACCTTGCCGTCCCGCATGACGGCAATCCGGTGCGCAATGGATCTGACTTCATCGAGGCGATGGGTGATGTAGATGATCGCCCGGCCTTGACGGGTCAGCATCCTTAGCACCTGATGCAATACGGCGACGTCATGATCCGGCAGTGAAGCAGCCACTTCATCCATGATCACGAGCTGGGCTTCTTCGGCGACCATGCGCATAACTTCCACGAGCGCCTGTTCGGCACGGATGAGTGTTCCGACGGTGGCATCCGGATCCATGCTGACGCCTATTTCCCGGATCAGTCCGGCCGCTTGGTCGCGGAGTTCATCATGAGACTTTCCGGACTGGAAGGTGCCGCGGAATATTGCTTCGGTGATGGTCAGTCCGGGGTCGATCCGGAAATTCTGGGGAATCAAACCGACTCCGCAGGCTTGCGCTTCTGCGATGGAGTCCGGTACGTAAATCTCCCCTGCGAGAGTGATCTGTCCGAGGTCGTGCTTGTGGGATCCAGCCAAGACGCCCATCAAGGTGGACTTGCCGGCACCATTGGTTCCGATCAACCCCAGAATCTCGCCTCGATGCAAAGAAAGCCCAACGCCTTTGAGGATGCGCCGCTGGTCGTACGAGGCGTGAATATCCTCAGCATGCAATAACAGGTCCAAGAAAGCTCCTAATCCCAGGGGACGATAGCCGCCCCTGAGAGTTCATGGCAAAGCTTTCCAGCATCATGCCTGGGGCGGTGGACTGTGGCATAAACTCCCCATTGCGGGTTTATGCAGCATGCTGACAATTACTCATTGGGGCGCCTTTGAGAGTCAACCAGATGATTTCCGGAAATGCAAAACGGAAATAGGTGAAACAAGAAACTCCATTTCGTGACGCAAAAATCGTGATTATTTAGAGAATCGTTATTTCATGGCGTTGCCATGGGCTGGCCTGTCGCTTAAACAGCAGCGGCCCGGGACATTCGTCCCGGGCCGCTGCTGTCGAGGCTCTTCTACTCGGCAGCCTTACCGAAGTAGTCGGCGCCACCAACGTATTCGGTGTGTCCGGATTCAACTTCTGCGGTGGCCATCTTGGCTACCTCAGCCGCAAATTCCTCCACTGAGTACAGCTTGCCCGCTTCGGCGCGGCGGGCTTCGATGGCTCCCGGGTTGGAGCGGTCCAGCAGGGTCGCCGTAACGGTGCCCTCGATCATGTCACCGGAAACAATCACCAGCGAGATGCCCTTGTCCGCAAGATTGGGAAGGAGGGCACGCAGTGCATCCTCGCCGGCGCGCTTGCTCTTGGCCACGGGCTCGTATTCGGGCATCGTGGGGACGGTCTCAACGAAGTGTGCCTGGTGGCTGGTGACGAAGACGACACGCGATCCTTCGGGCATGAGCGGAACAGCTGCATTGAGCATGTTGACCTGCGCGTCGCGGTTCAGCTTGAGTGCGTAACCTTCCTCCATGCCGGATTCCATACCGCCGGAGGCGTTGAGCACCAGGATATCGAGGGAACCGAACTCCTCCATGGCCGTGCTGGCGAGGGCATGGACACCTTCATCGGTGGTCAGGTCTGCGCCCACCGCAGCTGCGCGACCCCCAGCTGCCTTGATGTCCGCCACAACCTTGTTGGCGCGGGGCGCCTTCTGCCGGTAGTTCACAACGACGGCGGCGCCCTCGCCGGCGAGGATCTTGGCAACTTCGGCGCCAATTCCGCGCGATGATCCCGTGACGATGGCGGTCTTGTTATCCAGCGTTCCCATTCATGCTCCTTTTGTTCACTTCATCCAAATTCCGTGGCCTCGACTTCCATCATGCCAGCGGCAACGATGAATTCAGTTGTTGGCCTCGGACAAAAACGGGGGTGCAGCCTAGTGGGCTAGTGCCCCATGCCCAGGCCGCCATCAACCGGGATGACGGCGCCGGAGATGTAGGCGGCTTCGTCACTGGCCACCCAGCGAACTACGTCTGCTACTTCGGAGGCCTCTGCGAAGCGTCCTGCAGGTACGTTGGCCAGGTACGACTTCTGGGTTTCCTCCGGCAGTTCAGCAGTCATGTCAGTGTTGATGAAGCCCGGTGCTACTACGTTGGCTGTAATCCCCCGGCTGCCGAGTTCCCGGGTCAGCGACCTTGCAATGCCTACCATTCCGGCTTTGGAGGCGGAGTAGTTGATCTGGCCAGGCGCGCCGTAGAGGCCGGAGACGGACGAGATCAAAACCACACGTCCCTTGCGAAGGCGGATCATGCCCTTGGACGCGCGCTTGATGACGCGGAACGCCCCGGTGAGGTTCGTATCCAGGACAGAGGTGAAGTCGTCTTCGCTCATGCGCAGCAGAAGTGTGTCCTTGGTAATACCTGCATTGGCCACCAGTACTTCAACGGGGCCGTGTGCTTCTTCGACAATCTTGAAGGCAGCGTCCACGGATGCTTCGTCCGTGACATCGGCCCTGACGCCCAGGATGCCTTCAGGGAGGTCTGTTTCACTGCGGTAGGTGACGGCGACCTTGTCTCCGTTGGCAAGGAACGATTCGGCAATGGCGAGGCCGATGCCGCGGTTGCCTCCGGTGATGAGGACGCTGCGGCCGGTGGATACTGCTTCAGACATACTTTCGCTCCGAAATTCTGCGGCACACGCTTGCCGCTTTGAAGAGGGATTTTCCTGTCTCGATCTTATCCGCCGCCCGCTGGAACCCGTGGGTAGCCATCACGTTGCGCGGTTTGGGTCGCTACGGCCTTGGTGAGAGAATTGATAAAGGCCTTTGGAGCGTGATGATTCAGTTGTGACACGAGAAAACAGTCCCCTGCAGCAAGTGCCCGGGGAGCCGGATGCTGTTTCCGGCGACCCCGAAGTCCACAGCATCACGGATGCGGCTGCTGCGCACTCTGAAGACATGCGTGAGCGCATGATCAAGTATGCGGTGGCCATGGGCATCCGCATGGTCTGCATAGTCCTCATATTCGTGGTGGATGGCTGGTTCAAGATCATTGCCATTGCGGGGGCGGTGTTCCTTCCGTGGATCGCCGTGGTCATCGCCAACGGCAACGACAAGGCCGAGGATCACAGCGAGTCCTTGCTGGACTACGTTGCAGTCCCTGAGATCGAACGTTCCACCGAGCCTGAAGAAGAACCGTCGGACGCGCCCACTGTGCTCCAGGGAGAGCTGGTGGATGAAGAACAACCGACCAAACAAGAGGGCCCATCGACGGGTCATGCAAGCGAAGCCGGGCAATCCGGCGATGAACGGGCGGCCTCATGAACATTTTTAGTCTTGCTGGCCCAGGTGGGGCCGGCCAGGAGTCCGCACGGGCCACCGGCCCCGCGCTCTGCTCCCGCAAGGGCTGCCGATCCCATGCCCAGTGGCAACTCTTGTGGAACAATCCCCGCATCCACACCCCCGAGCGGCGCAAAGTGTGGCTTTCTTGTGGAGACCACCGTGAGTGGCTGGAGGACTATCTGCAAACGCGCAGCCTTTGGAAGGAAACCGTACCCTTCACGGAGGCCGATGCCGCGGCGAACGAGGCCGGCTGAATGTACCGTTTCCTCTTCTCCAGCAAATGGCTGGGGTACTTCGTTCTGGCTGTCATCTTCGCTACGGCATGCGTGTTTCTGGGCCGCTGGCAGATGGACCGCAGGGCCGAAACGCTGGCAGAAATCAATCGCGTGGTCAGCAATTACTCCGCCACTCCCATCCCCTACGCAGAGATCAAGAACCAGTTCGACACCCTGGATCCTGAACGGGAATGGACGCAGGTTCAGCTCCGTGGCAGCTACGACCTCGATGGCCAGCGGGTTGTGCGTAACCGGCCGTTGAACGGGCAGCCAGGCTACGACGTCGTGGTTCCCTTCCGCCTGACCACAGGCGAAGCAGTGGTGATTGACCGCGGGTGGCTGCCGATTGGCAACAACACTCCCGGCCGTCCCGACGTCGTTCCGGCACCCCCTTCGGGCGAGGTCACGGTGATAGCCCGGCTCAAGCCCGCCGAACCCAAGTTGGACCGCGGCGCAGTAGACGGGCAGATCGCTTCGATCGACTTGGCGAGTTTCTCCAGCGAACTTCCCTACCCCATAGCCACTGGTGCGTACGGGCAACTCGCCAGTGAAGATCCAGCCGTGCAGCCGATGCCAACGCCGTTCCCCAAGCCGGCCACCGAGGAGGGAACGCACCTCTCCTATTCCCTGCAATGGTTCGCCTTCGGCGTCCTGATGTTCATCGGTTTCGGTTATGCCGCACGGCAACAGGCCCGCAATGCGGCTATTGACGCCGAAGACGAAGAGGACGAGCAGATAATAGCCGCCGGTGGTACGCCGAAGAAGCGCACCCCTGCTCCGCGGAAGAACAAGCGCGCCACGTCCGAAGAAGAGGAAGACGCAATCCTGGATGCCCAAGGCTACTGATACGAGACCTGATCCCGTCGCCAATGTAAGGTCCGCTTTGACGGCAGCCGGCGCTCAGGACACGGTTCGGATTTTCGCGGACAAAGTTCCGACGGCGGCCGCCGCTGCGACAGTCCTGGGGTGCGGGGTGGCGGCAATCACCAACAGCCTGATCTTCGAGCTCGACGGCGGACCACTGCTCATCCTTGCAAGCGGCGCTGCCAGGGTAGATACATCGTTGGTGGCAAATCAACTGGGTTCCGGCAGAATTCGCCGGGCGAAGCCGGATTTCGTCCTGGAGCACACGGGCCAGGAAGTAGGAGGAGTAGCGCCAGTGGGCCACCCCAGGAAACTCCGGACCATCCTGGACACGTCGCTCCAGGAACACCCTGTCCTCTGGGCCGGAGCCGGAGACCACAACTCCATGTTCTCCATCAGTTACGAAGAACTAAGGGCTATCACCAACGCTGAAGAACTCCAGGTTCGATAGCCGCTGGCGGCCCACCCCAGGCTTACGCCAGCGTGATCAGGTCCAGGTAGTCTTCGTTCCAGTGGTCCTCCACGCCGTCCGGGAGCAGTACAACGCGCTCCGGGTTCAGCGCTGACACAGCACCTTCGTCGTGGCTGACCATGACGACGGCGCCGCTGTAGTTCTTGAGGGCACCAAGGATTTCCGCGCGGCTGGCGGGGTCCAGGTTGTTGGTGGGCTCATCAAGGAGCAGGACGTTCGCGCTGGAGGCCACGATGGTGGCTAGGGCCAAACGGGTCTTCTCGCCGCCGGAGAGGACGCCTGCAGGCTTGTCGACGTCGTCACCGGAGAAGAGGAATGAGCCCAGGATTCCCCGGACCTCCGCATCTTTCATGTCCGGCGCAGAGGAACGCATGTTCTCCAGGACCGTGCGGTCGACGTCGAGGGTCTCATGCTCCTGGGCGTAGTAGCCCACCTTGAGGCCATGACCGGGGATGATGTCCCCGGTATCGGGCTTGTCAACGCCGGCCAGCATGCGCAGCAACGTGGTCTTACCGGCACCGTTAAGGCCGAGGATTACCACCTTGGAGCCACGGTCGATTGCCAGGTCCACATCCGTGAAGATTTCCAGCGAGCCGTAGGACTTGCTGAGGCCTTCCGCGGTCAGCGGGGTCTTGCCGCAGGGTGAAGGATCCGGGAAGCGCAACGCGGCCACGCGGTCGTTCTCGCGCACGGCCTCCAGGCCGCTCAGGAGCCGTTCAGCACGCTTGGCCATGTTCTGGGCGGCCACTGCCTTGGTGGCCTTGGCCCGCATCTTGTTCGCCTGGTCGATCAGGACCTGGGCCTTCTTTTCGGCGTTGGCACGCTCGCGCTTCCTGGCACGCTCGTCCGTTTCGCGCTGGAGCACGTAGCGCTTCCAGTCCATGTTGTAGTAGTCGATCTGGGCGCGGTTGGCGTCCAGCAAGTAAACCTTGTTCACCGTCGCTTCGAGAAGTTCGGTGTCGTGGCTGATCACGATCAAGCCACCCTGGTGGTTCTTCAGGAAGTCACGAAGCCAGGTGATGGAGTCGGCGTCGAGGTGGTTGGTCGGTTCGTCGAGGAGCAGCGTCTCCGCATCGGAGTACAGGATGCGGGCCAGTTCCACACGCCGGCGCTGGCCACCGGAAAGGGTCTTCAGCGGCTGGTTGAGTAGCCGGTCCGGCAGTGCAAGGTTGGAGGAGATTGCGGCGGCTTCAGCCTCGGCAGCGTAGCCCCCGCCAGCCAGGAATTCTGCTTCAAGGCGGTCGTAGCGGTTCATGGCTTTGCGCTGAACAGCTGCGTCATCGCTGGCCATGTCATCGTGGGCCTTCTTGAGCTTGCCGACCACGACGTCCAACCCGCGTGCGGAAAGGATGCGGTCGCGGGCGAGTTGCTCCATGTCCGGCGTCCGGGGATCCTGCGGCAGGTAGCCGATCTCGCCGCTGCGGGTCACTTTACCCCCGGCCGGAAGGCCTTCACCCGCGAGGACCCGGGTGAGGGTGGTCTTACCGGCGCCGTTGCGGCCGACGAGTCCGATCTTGTCCCCTTTGTCCACCCTGAAGTTAACCTGGTCCATGAGCAGGCGTGCGCCGGCGCGGAGTTCGAGGTCCTGGACGGTAATCAATTCGGGTGATGCCTTTCAATGGGGAACGCGCGCGGGGACCGGTGGGTCCGTTAACTGCGGCGGAGTGTGGCTGTGAGAACAGCCTGTTCAAGTCTACCGGCACCCCGGCCGCAGGCTGACATCGACCCAAAAACGGTAAAACTGTGCCACCCGCCAAAGAACTACCCGCCAGCGTTGTGGAAAGGCTCCAAAAATCCGGTCCTGCGGCATCCGTATTCTCAAGAACAGGGGGAGAAAGCTCCGCATTCATCGCATCGCACCTGATTCGCATCGCACCTGATTGGACCCGTCATGAGCCAAACCAACGCTGCCGTTGGGCAGCACAACCCGACTTCCCGCAAACGCTGGACTGCCACCGACCTCGGGCTCATCGCGGTCTTCGCGGCCCTCGTGGCGGCCTCCTCGATTGTCCCTGGCATTCCTGTGGGTGCCCTTGGCGTGCCCATCACACTGGTGACATTGACGGTGATGCTGAGCGGACTGGTGCTGGGCGCTGGACGTGGCTTCGCCGCCGTCGGGTTGTACGTGCTTTTGGGCCTGGCGGGGCTGCCCATCTTCAGCGGTGGCCGCAGCGGATTGGGCATCTTGGCGACTCCGTCAGCCGGCTACATCATTGCGTTCCCCCTGGCGGCCGCCGCGACGGGCTACCTTGCAACGGTGGTCATCCGCCGGACTGTCAAGTTCCGTGCCCTATGGTTGTTTGCTGCGACCATGGTGAGCAGCATAGTCATCGTCCACGGACTCGGCGTCCTTGGCATGATGGTCAACGCCCGGTTGGATTTCAGCAAGGCGTTCCTGGCCGACCTTCCCTTCGTCCCCGGCGATATCATTAAGAACGTCCTGGCCGTGATCATCGCCATGGCGATCCATAAGGCCTTCCCGGATGTCCTGTTACGTCGGGTCAAGTAAAGCGGGAACCATCACTCCATGAACTCCATCAGTTTCAGCAGGGTCTCGGTGCGCGTCGCTGTCGATGGCAGCGAGACGCCCAAAACCCTGCTGCACGATTTTTCCCTGGACCTGCCCGAGCGCCGCATCGGCGTCATCGGTGCCAACGGATCGGGGAAGTCCACCCTGTTGCGGCTCCTGAATGGTTTGGTGCAACCGAGCGGTGGAACTGTCCTGGTCCATGGCGATGACACAGTGTCGGCCGTCCGCAGGGTCCGAAGCAATGTAGGTTTCGTCTTCACCGATCCCCTGTCCCAGTTGGTCATGCCCACCGGGCGGGAAGACGTTGAGCTTTCCCTGCGCCGGTCCATAAAGAACTCCAAGGAGCGGGCTGCGCGTGCAGACGCCGTCCTGGATCGCTTCGGGCTCCTGCATGTGGCCGATCAAAGCATCTACGAACTCTCCGGTGGTGAACGGCAGCTACTGGCCCTTGCCGCAGTCCTGGCCGTCAATCCCAAAGTATTGGTCCTCGACGAACCATCCACGCTGCTGGATCTCCGCAACCGCGAACTCCTGCGGCGAACCGTGGCCGGACTCGACCAGCAGGTCATTATGTCTACCCACGACTTGGACCTCGCCCTCGATATGGACCGCGTTCTGGTGGTCGAGTCAGGACGCATAGTATTCGACGGCGACGCGGCAGCCGGCGTTGCCCATTACCGTGCCTTGTGCGCAACTGCGTTGGACGACCTACCGCTCGGAAAGGCGCCCCAGTGAGGGGCCATGGCTTCCTGATCGCCAATTATGTCCCCGGAGACTCGATCGTCCACCGCACTCCCCTCTGGCTGAAATTCGTCGTGGTGGCCGCCTGTGGAGCGGCATCCTTCCTGATAGTGGACTGGATCATCTCCCTGCTGGTCTTCGCCGTCATGTGCGGCTTGTTCCTGCTGACCGGCGCAGGCCCGCGAAGGTTGGTCAGGGCTATCTGGCTGGTGGCGCCCATCGTGCTTATCATCGGGCTCTTCCAGTGGTGGCAACTCGGCGGTCCCACGGCTGCGCGCATCGTACTGAACGTGCTGGTGTGCGTTGTAGCGGCCTCAGTGCTGACGGCCACTACTCCGGTGCAGGACCTGCTGGACGGAGTGGCTGCCCTTGCCAAGCCATTCCGCCGTTTTGGTGCCGACCCTGAACGCTTTGCCTTGACCATCGCAGTGATGCTCAGGAGCATTCCCTTCATAGCCGGCGCCTTTTCAGACGTGAGGGACTCAGCTCGTGCGCGGGGACTGGAGCGCAATCCCAGGGCGCTCATCCTGCCGGTCTTCATCACTACCGTGGCATACGCCAGGCAGACCGGCGATGCGTTGGCTGCACGGGGTTTGGGTGAGCCGGATGACGCTGCTTTCGGAAACTAGAGCCGCGAGTACTGCATCAGCGCCGCAGTTCCCATGCCACCGGCAATGCTGATCATCGCCAAAGCCAGGGGGCTGTCGCCCTGCCTGGCGTAGCGGCTGCGTGCCTGGGCAAGCAACCGGGTCACCAGGACAGCCCCGGATGCGCCGAAGCCGTGCCCCAAGGCCAGGGCGCCTCCTTCGAGGTTTGCCCTCTCCGGGTTGATGCCCAGGTGGTTCAGGCATGCAATTGTCTGCGAAGCGAAAGCCTCGTTGAACTCGACCAGGTCCACGCTGTTGGCGGCCACGGATTGATTCGTCAGGAGACGGTGCGCTGCGTGTGCGGCGCCGATACCGAGGAGCTGCGGATCCACACCCGTGGTGTCGCAGCCGAGCACCAACAAGCCGTCAGTCGCGCCCATGGCGCGTGCACGCTTCAGGGACGTGATGACGACGGCGGATGCAGCGTCCGCGTCGAAGCATGAGTTTGCTGCCGTGACCGTGCCGCCGGGTACGAACGCAGCGGGGAATCTCGCCATGGTTGACGCAGCAAGCGACGCCCGGGGTCCGTCGTCGGAATCCACCACTGTTCCATTGGCTTCGATCGGCACGATCTCGCCCGCAAACCTACCGTCTTTGGCAGTCCGAACTGCGCGTTGATGGCTGCGGAGCGCGTATTCATCCTGTTGCTGTCTCGTCACGCCGTATTCGCGGGCCACATTCTCGGCGGCAACACCCATGTCCGGATCGCCAAACTGCGGTGGCACGAAGTTGGCACGGGAGTAGAAGTCCAGTTCGCCGTCGCCGTTCCGGTTGGCCCTTGCCGGTGCGGTGCTGATGCTTTCCACGCCGCCGGCGAGATACAGCTGATCTCCGCCGGCTGCCACCAGCCTGGATGCCAAAGCGATCGCGTCCAGGCCTGAGCCGCATTGCCGGTCCACAGTGAGGCCGGGCACGGAGAGGGGCATCCCGGCCTGGAGTGCGGCGTACCTGGCCACATTTCCGCCGCCGCCCACAGCGTTCCCCATGATGACGTCGTCCACGTCCGCCGGATCCACGGCGAGGGATTCCAGCAGCGCCCCCAATACCGGTGCAAGGAGATCAGGCGCGCGGAGATGCTTCAAACGGCCGTTTGCCCGGCAAATAGGTGATCGAAGGGACGCGACGATCACTGGCAGACGGGATTCGTCAGCTACTCCCCCGGCTGCGCTGCCATCGCTACCCAAGAGGCTGGGCCCTGGGGTCGTGGTTCTTGACCCAGTCAAGGAGGACCTTCCTGCTGACCTTGCCACGGTCCGTCATCGGCAGCTCCGACAACATGTAGTACTGCAACGGCCGTTTGTCCCGTGCCAGTAACCCGTCCAGGCCGCTGCGAAGTTGGGTGGCGGTGACCGCACCGTAGGAAGGCACGACGCCGGCAATCACCTTCTGGCCGCGAATATCGTCAGGCGCACCAGCAGCGACGGCAACATCTATGCCGGGCACGGAAGCCAGTGCCAGTTCCACTTCGTGGGGGTAGACGTTTTTTCCCGACGTGATGATCATGTCGGAACGGCGGCCAAGAATGTGGAGGACGCCATTCTCAAGGAATCCTTGGTCGCCTACGGTGTACCACCCGTCCAGGCACCGGAGGGCTTGTCCATCGTCGCCCCAAAGGTAACCGTTGCTGACCATCCCGCTGCGGACACTGATGTTGCCGTGCCCCCCATCGGGAAGAGCCTGGCCTGCGTCGTCGAGAATGCACAATTCCACACCCGGGAAGGGCAAGCCGATGCCGGTGCCCCTGGCGTCCAATGGTTCACCGGCGGCCAGCCGGGTACCGGAGACAAAGCTAAGTTCGGAGGCGCCGTAGTACTCGTAGATAGACGCGCGTGGGGCCCACCGCCTGGCGGCCTCCAACGTCCGGGCGTCCAGTTTGGAGCCGGCGCACACGATACTGCGGATACCCGATGCATCGACGTCGCCGGCCAACCCCCGCTCGCTGAGCAATCGCAGCATCGTTGGCGCCACCACGAGGCGGGTGATGCCGTCGTGGCTGATGGCGGCATGTGCGTCTCCGACGTCGAACGATTCCAGCGTATGGAAAGCAGCACCCGCGTAGAGGCACTCGGAGAGGGCGTAGAGGTTGAGGCTGGCGGAAAGGGGACCCGGTGCCAACGTGCGGTCATCCTGTGAGAGGCCGAAGAATTCGATGGACGCCTCGAACGACACCTGCCAGGAGCGGCGGGAGCGGGTGAAAGCCTTCGGAACAGAGGTAGTGCCGGAGGTCAGGCCGATGAGGAAAGTAGTGGAGGGATCTCCGTCCACCAGCTCCGTATCTGATGCCGCCCCCTGCCCAACGATGCGCGACGCTACTTCGTCGATCATGGGCGCCGGCCATTCCGGGTCCAGCACCGCACAACGACGGTCCCCGGCCACCGCCGCCACGTATCGCTCAATGAAGCGGTTGGAGTTTGGTTCTGCGAGAACGGTCATGTCCGCCGCGTCGCCGATCAAGGTCGCTGCGGCGTCACGGAGTCCCGCCCAGGTGAGCCGGCTGCTGCCCACAACGACGGCGGTGTCGTGGGGGCGCTCATCGGCCCAGAGCTGAAGTTTGTCCAGGAAAGGCATCCATACAATTTTACGGCAGTGTCCGGCACCGGGCACCAAAAGTGACGTCTATTCTGACTGTATGAGTTTCAATGACGGGGCGCAGCTTGACCCTTCCCAGGTAGAAGACCGACGCGGTGGTGGTTTGGGCCGCGGGACCAAAATCGGCGGTGGCATTGGTGGCGGCATCGTGGTGCTTCTGCTGGTGCTGCTCGGGGTCAATCCCAATGTCCTCGGAGACCTGACCGGTGGCGGGAGCCAGCCACCCGCCGTCGACGGTGGCAGCGCCGGAGGTGTCCAGGAGTGCCAGACCGGTGCCGACGCCGACAAGCGATTGGACTGCCGGATCACAGGAACAGTCAACAGCCTCAACGCTTTCTGGCCCGGCTACCTTGCCGACTATAACGTTCAATACCCGCGGCCCAAGACCGTGATCTTCAGCGAGGCTACGAACACCGGTTGCGGTGCGGCCACCAGCGCCGTTGGACCGTTCTACTGCCCGGCGGACACCACTGCCTACTTCGACCCTGGCTTCTTCGACGAATTGGTGACCCGGTTCGGCTCCTCGGGTGGCCCCCTGGCACAGGAGTACGTTGTGGCACACGAATTCGGGCACCATATCCAGAATATCCTTGGAAATTTGGACCTAGCCCAGCAGGACCCGCAAGGCCCGCAGTCCGGTGCGGTGCGGGTGGAACTTCAGGCTGATTGCTACGCGGGATTGTGGGTTCGCCACGCTACTACGCAGACGGACGCCAGTGGAAAGCCGTTCCTGGATCCGCTGACTGAACAAGACCTGCAGGACGCGCTCTCGGCCGCGTCCGCCGTTGGGGATGACCGCATCCAGGAGGCGGCTACAGGCCGGGTGTCACCTGAATCATGGACGCACGGTTCCAGCGAGCAACGGCAGAAATGGTTCTACCAGGGGTACACCACAGGCGACATCAACAAGTGCGACACCTTCGCAGTTGCCGCGCCATAAGGTTCTGTAGGACCCTTCGGGCTTTAACCGAAAATGGTTCCGGGCACTGAGCCCGGAACCATTTTCATATGCCCGCTCGCTTCGAGCGCGAAAACTGCCGATCAGATGTTGAAGCCGAGGGCCCGCATCTGGTCCTTGCCGTCGTCGGTGATCCGCTCGGGACCCCATGGCGGCATCCATACCCAGTTCAGGCGCCAATCGTCAACGACTCCGTCGAGGGACTTGCCAACCTGCTCTTCAAGCACGTCCGTCAGCGGGCAGGCCGCCGTGGTCAGTGTCATGTCAATCAGGAGGGCACCGTCGTCATCGGAGTACTTGAGTCCGTAGAGAAGGCCCAAGTCCACGATGTTGACGCCGAGTTCCGGGTCAATCACGTCCTTGAGCGCTTCCTCGACGTCCTCGAGGCTGGTACGCGCCACATTGATGTCGGTCATGGAACGATCCTAACTAGGCCTGTACAGCCGGAGCAACGGCAACGCCGGCCCCTGGAGCGTAGCGGTCGTAGCCTTCGTCTTCAAGGCGGTCGGCGAGCTCGGGGCCGCCTTCTTCAACAACCTTGCCGTCAACAAACACGTGGACGAAGTCCGGCTTGATGTAGCGCAGGATGCGGGTGTAGTGGGTGATGAGCAGGGTGCCCATGTTGCCCTCTTCGTGTGCACGGTTGACGCCCTCGGAAACAACCTTCAGCGCGTCCACGTCAAGGCCGGAGTCGGTCTCGTCCAGGATGGCGAACTTCGGCTTGAAGAGTTCCAGCTGAAGGATTTCGACACGCTTCTTCTCGCCACCGGAGAAGCCTTCGTTGACGTTGCGCTGAGCGAAGTCGGCGTCGATGCGAAGCTGCTGCATGGCGGCCTTGACGTCCTTGGTCCAGGTACGCAGGGCCGGCGCTTCGCCGTCGATCGCGGTCTTGGCGGTGCGGAGGAAGTTGGTCATGGTGACGCCGGGAACTTCAACCGGGTACTGCATGGCCAGGAAGACGCCTGCACGGGCGCGCTCGTCGACGCTCATTTCCAGCACATCTTCGCCGTCCAGCGTGATGGTGCCGCTGGTGACGTTGTAGCGCGGGTGACCGGCGATGGTGGAGGCAAGGGTGGACTTGCCCGAGCCGTTGGGACCCATGATGGCGTGCGTTTCACCGGTCTTGATGGTGAGGCTGACGCCCTTCAGGATCTCCTTGGTGCCCTGCTCCGTCTCGATGCTGACGTGCAGGTCCTTGATTTCAAGAGTTGACATGCTCTTCTTTCTTTCCGTTCGTAAGTCTGGCGGTACTGGGCGCTCAGTAGTTATCTACCGAGGCGCCGTTCACAACGTTGGTCACGTCCACGTAAACGTCGTCTCCATCGATGGTGACGGCGAAAACCGGGACGGGGTCATAAGCAGGCAGCTGGAGCGGCTGACCGCTGCGGAGGTCGAACTGGGAACCATGTCCCCAGCATTCGATCGCGCAACCTTCAACCTCACCCTCGGACAACGAGATGTCCGCATGCGAGCAGGTATCGGCGATGGCGTGGATATCGCCCATCGAATCCTTGACGATGGCTACGGGGTAGTCATCGATCAGGACGCGCAGCGCTTGCTTGACCTGGATGTCATTGGCACTGCATACCAGTTCGCCCTTGGTTTCTTCACTCATTGTTACCCTGCCTGGCCTGTCTTAGTTGTCGGTCGCGGCGAGTTCGCGCTCAACAGCTGCGGTCAGGCGCTCTTCGATTGCCGGAACCTTGATCTGCTGGATGATCTCGTTGAGGAAGCCTCGGACCACCAGGCGGCGGGCGACCTTCTCCGGGATGCCACGGGCCATGAGGTAGAACAGGTGCTCGTCATCAAAACGGCCGGTGGCGCTGGCGTGGCCCGCACCCTCGATCAAGCCGGTCTCGATTTCGAGGTTCGGAACGGAATCCGCGCGGGCGCCGTCCGTGAGGACCAGGTTGCGGTTGGCCTCGTAGGTGTCGGTGCCTTCTGCTTCCTTGCGGATCAGGACGTCGCCAACCCACACGCTGTGGGCATTGCGGCCCTGGAGGGCGCCCTTGTAGAGGACGCGCGACTTGCAGTTGGCCACGGCATGGTCAACGAAGAGCCGCTGCTCCAAGTGCTGTCCGGCGTCGGCGAAGTACAGGCCGAACATTTCGACGTCGGCACCGGGAGCCGTGAAGCGCGTTGACGGCGTGACGCGAACGAGGTCGCCGCCAAGGCTGACCACGATGTGCTTGAACTTGGCATCGCGGCCGATCTTTGCCTGCTGCGATGACGCGTGGACGGCGTTGTCGGCCCATTCCTGAAGGGAGACAACCGTCAGTTCAGCACCGTCTTCGACGATGATCTCCACGTTCTCCGAAACAACTGCGGTGCCCTGGTGGTCCAGGACCACGACGGACTTGGAGAAACGCTCTGCCACGATCACGATGTGCTGGGCGGAAGGTGCTTCGCCGGCGCCGGTGATCAGGACGGAAACTTCACTCCCGGCCTGCAGTTCGGCGGGCACGGTGATCACGGTGGCCTCGGCGAAATTCTCCCAGGCGTTGGCGGACACGAGGTCCTCCGGGATGGCTGCCTGGCCAATGCGCTGGTCGTCGCGGCCAACGGTTTCAACAACGACGCCGGCCGGTGCCGTGACGTTGACAGCCGGAGCTGCACCGTTGAGGACTTCGGTGTGGAGGCCGCGCAGGCGCTTGAGCGGTGTGAACCGCCAATCTTCCTCAAGGCCATTCAGCGGCTTGAAGTCGGCCAGCTTGTACGACGTGAGGCGGCCCGCACGCGAGCTGTCCGGGATGCCAACGCCGCCACCGTGCGAGTGGCTCTTGGCCGAAGCCCCGGCGAGGGGACCAGCGGAAGGCTGCTCCGACGTCGTGCTGGTGTTCGTGCCGGTGTTGACGGGCGAGAGGTTCTCGCCTTCCTCGGTGAAGCCGTTGATAAACGGCTGGGCCGAGGGCGCGCCGATGCGCGCCTTTTCAGTAGTGATATCAGTCATTGTTAACCGACGGACCCTTCCATCTGCAGTTCAATCAGGCGGTTCAGCTCAAGAGCGTATTCCATGGGCAATTCACGGGCGATCGGCTCGATGAAGCCGCGCACGATCATGGCCATGGCCTCGTCCTCAGGCATGCCGCGGGACATCAGATAGAAGAGCTGCTCTTCGCTGACGCGTGAAACGGTGGCCTCGTGGCCCATGACAACGTCGTCCTCGCGGATGTCGATGTACGGGTACGTGTCCGAACGGGAAATGGTGTCCACCAGGAGGGCGTCACAACGGACCGTGTTGGCCGAGTGCTTGGCGCCCTCGCGGACCTGGACCAAGCCGCGGTATGCAGCACGGCCGCCACCGCGGGCCACGGACTTGGAAATGATGGAACTCTTGGTGTTCGGAGCAATGTGCACCATCTTGGAACCGGTGTCCTGGTGCTGGCCCTCGCCGGCGAAGGCGATGGACAGGGTCTCACCCTTGGCGTGCTCGCCAACGAGGTAGACGGCCGGGTACTTCATGGTCACCTTGGAGCCGATGTTGCCATCGATCCACTCCATGGTTGCGCCTTCTTCGCAGATGGCGCGCTTGGTAACCAGGTTGTACACGTTGGTGGACCAGTTCTGGATGGTGGTGTAGCGGACGCGGGCGCCCTTCTTCACGATGATCTCCACAACTGCAGAGTGCAGGGAGTCCGAGGTGTAGATCGGAGCCGTGCAGCCTTCGATGTAGTGAACGTAGGAGTCCTCATCAGCGATGATGAGCGTGCGCTCAAACTGGCCCATGTTCTCCGTGTTGATACGGAAGTACGCCTGCAGCGGGATATCCACGTGCACGCCCTTGGGCACGTACACGAAGGAACCGCCGGACCACACGGCCGTGTTCAACGAGGCAAACTTGTTGTCGCCCACGGGAATGATGGTGCCGAAGTACTCCTGGAAGATCTCCGGGTGTTCGCGCAGGGCGGTGTCGGTGTCCAGGAAGATGACGCCCTGGGCTTCGAGGTCCTCACGGATCTGGTGGTAGACGACCTCGGACTCGTACTGGGCTGCGACACCCGATACCAGGCGGCTGCGCTCAGCTTCGGGGATGCCCAGCTTCTCGTAGGTGTTCCGGATGTCTTCCGGAAGGTCTTCCCACGTTGCGGCCTGCTTCTCCGTGGAACGCACGAAGTATTTGATGTTGTCGAAGTCGATGCCGGAGAGGTCTGCACCCCAGGTAGGCATCGGCTTGCGGTCGAAGTACTTCAGGCCCTTAAGCCGCAGATCGAGCATCCATTCGGGCTCGTTCTTCTTCGAGGAGATGTCGCGGACAACCTCCTCGTTGAGGCCACGACGGGCATTTGCGCCTACGTCGTTCTTGTCGGCCCAGCCGTACTCGTAGTTTCCGATACCGTGCAGTTCGGGATTCTTCTCCAGAATCTCCGAGATCACAGTGCCTTCGGCTACCGCTTTCTCTGCTATTTGGTCCGTCATCACGGCCTTTCTTGCTGGTTGTTTGATTCCTGGTACGGGTTCCCGGACTGCTCTGCGACATCTGGGGATGCCGTGGCAGCCAGGCGCCCGGTAGGTATGTGGGTGGTGCAAACATGTCCGCCCTGCGCGAGCGTGGAAAGGCGTCGGACATCGACGCCCACCAGGCGGGAGAAAACCTTGGTCTCGGTGTCGCAGAAGACGGGGAACTCCGCTGCCAGCCGCTGGATGGGACAGTGACCCTGGCACAGCTGGACACTGGACAGCGCGGCAGGCAACGGTGCCTTGGCTTCGATGGAATGGGCCGAGGCAACGAAGCGATCGCGGCTCAGGGCTTTTGAGAGCGCCATGGCCCGGGCAGTGATGTCATCACCGGCGGCCTCGACCTCGGGAGCGTAGCGCCGTTCCATGTCGGAGAAGCGCTCCTCCGCGTACTGGCGGACTGCGTCTTCACCGGCAAGTTCCTGGAGGCGCCGGAGTGCGGAGCTGGCAATATTCAAGTAGTCGTCGCCCAGCGTGGATTGTCCTTGGGAGCTCAGGACATACCGGCGTGCGGGGCGTCCCGCGCCGGAACCGGCCTTCGCCACGCGCTTGACCTCGATCACGCCGCTGCGTTCCAAATGGTCGAGGTGGCGGCGAACGGCAGCCGGCGTAAAACCAAGAAGGTCGCCGAGCTCCGCGGCACTCACCGGGCCGTTTTCGAGAACAGCACTCAGGACGCGGTCCCGGGTGCGGTCATCGGCGTCCGGCAGCGCAGGAGAAGCAACGAATGCCTCTGCCGCTGCAGCATGCCGCTTTGAGGGCATGGAAACTGGACTGCTCATGGAATACACAACACAATCATGTCGTAATTTGTTTCCTGCATCCAGTAAGGCAAGGCTGACTTGGCTGCGTGCCAAGTGTGACCGTACTACTTCACGTAGAATACTCTGGTGCGATCACCCGAATCCCCTGTCCTCACCATAGACGGACTCATTAAGGATGTAGGCCCTTTGGCCTCCCTTGACGGCAAAATGCTCCGGGTTGTCAGCGGACTGTCCCTGGTGGCCGAGCGCGGCCAGGTCACTGCCCTGTTGGGCGCAAACGGCGCCGGTAAAACCACCACCCTCGAATGCGCCCAGGGTTTGCAAAAGCGCACGGCCGGGAGCATCTCCCTTCTTGGCGCGGACCCGGACACGGCCGGTGCTGAGCTGAGGTCCCGCGTTGGCGTGATGCTTCAGGACGGTGGCCTGCCGCCGTCGGCCCGTCCTATCCCCCTGTTGCGGCACGTCGCCGGCATGTACCAAAACCCCATGGATGTTGACGCCTTGGTGGAACGGCTGGGAATCAGCCAGTTCAGCCGCACCAACGTCCGCCGACTGTCCGGCGGCCAAAAGCAACGCCTGGCACTGGCAGCTGCACTAGTGGGCAATCCCGAAATCCTTTTCCTCGACGAGCCCAGCGCCGGACTTGATCCTCAATCGCGCCAGATGGTTTTCGAGCTGATTGCAGAACTTCGCGACGCCGGGATGGGGATCGTCCTGACTACCCACCTGATGGACGACGCCGAGCGGTTGGCGGACTACGTTTACATCATCGATGGTGGTCATAACGTGGTGGAAGGAACAGTCGCCGAACTGCTGCGGCATGATCATTCCGGTGACACCGCAGTGACCGACCGGACCCTTTACTTCGATGCTCCAGGAGGGCTCGACTTCGCTGGTGCCGTTGGTGCAGGCCTTCACATAACGGAGACGCGCCCCGGCAGCTACTCCGTCACAGGTGGGATCACGCCGAAGGACCTTGCAGCACTCACTGCGTGGTGGGCGGAACGGAACATCATGCCGGGCTCGCTGCGCCTGGAAGCCCGCAGCCTTGAAGACGTGTTCCTGGACATTTCCGGAAGGGACCTTCGATGAGCAATCTCCTCTCCCCCAACGCCGGCCCGGCATCGCTGCCGCGCCGGATCATCCAGCAGGGTCGCTACGAGACCATCACCATGCTGCGGAATGGCGAGCAACTCATTCTCGCCATTGTCCTGCCGTTGATGGCGCTGGTGGGTCTCGTCGTCACTCCGCTTCTGGACGGTCTGGGTGGATCCCGTATTGACGTGGCCACCCCTGGGATTCTTGCTCTGTGCGCCATGTCTACAGCCTTCACCGGCCAAGGCATTGCCACCGGCTTTGATCGCCGGTACGGAGTACTCCGCTTCTTATCGACAACCCCGCTTGGCAGGGGCGGTCTCATTACCGGAAAGATTCTCGCTGTCCTCGTAGTCCTCTGCCTCCAGGTACTGGTGGTGGGCGCCATCGCCGGCCTGTTGGGATGGCAACCACGGCCGGAGGCATGGCTTCCCGGGCTCGTGCTGTTGGTTCTCGGCGCTGCCGCCTTCACCGCGCTGGGCCTGCTCGTTGCTGGCACGGTCCGGCCGGAAGCCACCTTGGCGATCACCAACTTGCTCTGGATACTGCTCGGTGCCCTGGGTGGAATCGTGGTGCCCGCTGAACGGCTGCCCGCCGTGCTGCAAGCCATTGTCCATTTCCTTCCATCCGGAGCATTGGGCCAAGCACTCCGGGATGCCTTCCTTCTGGGGGCTTTTCCCTTGCCTGCGGCTCTTATCCTCCTGCTCTGGACTGTACTGGCCGGCGCCGCGGCCATTCGATGGTTCAAGTGGAACTAACCAACCTGGTACCACCCAACCCCGGCACCCCCCAACCCGGCACCACCAAACAACGCAGAACTGAGAAGTGAGAAAACTGTGAGTACGGCATCGCGCCTCCCGAAAACCGTCCAGCGTTGGACATCGAAGCTGCCCACCGAGGTGAATAAGGCGGTACGCCGGCTGGCGCTGTTGTCACTCATCGGGCAGACCGTCCTTGTGGTAACCGGTGGCGCTGTACGTCTCACGGCGTCGGGCCTGGGCTGCCCCACTTGGCCGCGATGCACCAACGATTCGCTGGTTAACACTCCGGAGATGGGCATTCACGGGTTCATTGAATTCGGCAACCGCATGCTCACCTTCGCCCTCGCCGCCGTTGCCGCACTCATGTTGGTGTACTTGTGGAACCTCCGCAAGGAACGCCGCGACCTCTTCCTGCTGGCCTTGGGCCTCCTTGCCAGCATCCCCGCCCAGGCAGTTATCGGTGGAATCACTGTGCTGTCCAACCTCAACCCGTGGGTTGTTGGACTTCACTTCCTCGTGTCCATGGCCTTGGTTGTCTTCGCCACGCTGCTGGTCAACAGGGCCTACGGCCGTGCCGGTCGCTTCATGAACCGCACGCTGGCTTCCCTCCCTGCCATTGCGCGCCCCGTGACGACGGCCGTTACTGTTTTCTCGGCACTGTCTGTGATGCTGGGTGTCGTTGTGACCGGGGCCGGACCCCATGCAGGCGATGCTGATGCTCCACGCAACGACCTGGACTGGGACCTCTTCTCGCACATCCACGCCGTTCCCGCCTACCTCATCACCGCCGGAACCCTGTTTGCTGTGTACCTGGTGATCCGCCACAAGATCGGCGGTCCGTTCGGAACTGCTACATACCTGTTGCTGGGCGTGACATTGCTCCAGGCTGCCATCGGATTCACCCAGTACTACAACGGAATTCCCGCACTCTTGGTCGGTGCGCACATGTTCGGGGCAGCAGTCCTCATGAGTGCAGCCACCAATGCCGCCGATCTTGCAAAGCACAGCCCGGTCCGTTAATAGATCTCCTAAGCCCGGATCAGTTGCGCCGGGTTGGAACGCATGGCCAGCACGGCCGGATACACCGCGGACAAGGTGCCGCTGGCGAGTCCCGCCCCTATGCCCCATAGTGACGTGTACCAAGGGATCACAGCAGACCAACCTTCGATGGATGCGTAGGCCAGCACGGCTCCCATGCCTACGGCTGCGCCTGCAGCACCTCCCAACGCTCCCACCACGGCACCTTCGACAAGGAACATCGAGGCCAGCACTCCTCGCCGCATGCCGAGGGCAAGTCGCAGTGCAATCTCGCTGGACCGCGCCAACACGCCCAAATACATGGTGGTTCCGGCACTGAGGCAGGCCATGGCGAGCAGGATGATGGAGACAATGGCTACCAGCCTGCCGAGGTCAGTATTGATCCCTTGTTTGAGCTCCCGGAGGTCGGCCACCGTTTGTACTTTTACGGTCCCGGGTTCAGCAGGGTTGAGGGCCTTTGGCAGCGCCTCGGCAATGGCTGCCGGCATCCCTGGACTCGTCCTAAGGACCAGGGACGCTGCCACGTTGCTGGTCAAAGAGTAGGACCCGACTCCCACCATCACCGCTGACGGCAGAACCGGGTCACTTCCCGGCTCATCAACAATCCCCGCCACCGGGACCGGCTGGCCATAAAGCCACACAACGACGCCGGGACCTGGCTTTGCGATTCCCAGTTCATTGGCGGCATTCTGGCCCAGGATGGCGATGGGCCCTCCGAATGAATGGTCGAGCAAGGCAGCATCACCGTCGGACACCGTTGCCCCTTGGATTCGAAGGTAGGCGGAGTCGACGATCCGGACGGCCCCGTTGAACGCCGGTTGTTCGGGAAAGGACCCAGGCCGGAAGGTCGATGGTTGCACCACCGACGATGAGAGCTCGGTGATGACTCCGGCATCGTCCACACCGGATAGCCTCCTGGCTGCCTGGAGATCGTTGGTGACAGCTTCCCACGAGGCATAACCTTCCTCGCGCGTGACCCGGACTTCGTCCCTCGCGGCCTCGTCGATCCGGGCAGATACCTTGACTGAGGCACTCTCGCTCAGCCCGATGGCCGCAACCAGCCCTCCGCTGCCAAGGAGAAACGCCATGATCAGCAAAAGGGCTTTGGATGGACGAATCGTCAGCGCAGAAACTGCGTCAGCAACAACATCCGCGGCCTCGTGGCGTCGGCGCCGGACCAACGCCTGCTTGTTGCTTCCTGGTCCTGCGGCTGATGTTGCAGGGCCCGTGGTGGCTTCGTTGCTGCGACCTGTGTCCTTGACGATGGCCCCATCGCGCATCGTGATGATGCGGTCCGCGGCTGCAGCAATGTCGGGATCGTGCGTCACCATGGCCACAGTGGTTCCTGAGTCACTGAGCTCACGCAAATGATGGATGACGATCTTGCCGTTCGCGGTGTCCAGGCTGCCTGTGGGTTCGTCCGCAAGCACAACTTTCGGAGCTCCGATCACGGCCCGGACGATGGCCAGGCGTTGACGCTCTCCCCCGGATAATAGCGACGCCGGGGTTGCCGCCCTGTGCCCAAGCCCAAATTTCCTCAGAGCGGGCATGACCAGCTGTTTCTGGACGGACAGCCCTATTCCCCGTGCGCGAAGGCCCAGCACGGCATTTCGGGCCGCGGCGTCACGCCCCAACATATGGGATTCCTGGAAGACGAAGCCAAAGACATCGGCCCGCCGGTCTGCCCGCGCTCTCTCGTCGAGGTCCGCGACATTCATACCTCTGATCCGGTATGTGCCCGATGTCGGTGTGTCCAAAAGACCAAGGACGTTGAGCAGCGTGGACTTTCCCGAACCGGAGGGACCCACTATGGCCACGAATTCCCCCTCATGGATGTCGAGGTCCACGTCCACCAGCGCCATCGTCCCGGGAAAGCCGCGGCTAACGCCTCGTAGGCTGAGGATGGGCAGGCGCTGCGCACTCGCTGATGATTCGTGGGCGGGCACAAGTGCACTCATTGCAGTTTCACCTGATCCCCTACGATCAGGCCGTCTACGTCCGCGATCGCCGCCCACCCGTCTGCCTGGGCGGTGACCTTGACCTCCAGGCGGCGGGGCTCGCTGTTCCCTTCAACCAGGAGGTACGGTGTCCCGCCGTCCTGGCGAATCGCAATGAGGGGAACGGCGAGGGACTCTGCAACTGCGCTGCCTGACGTCATGGTGACTGACTGGTCTGCGGCGAATCCCTGTGTCCCCGGCGGCAATGCTACGGTGATGTCTTTTCCAGGGATTTCGTTTTTGTTCTGGTCACCCTCCAGGAAGCTGCCGACCTGCACCACCGTGGTGTCCAGGACCGTTGAACCGGCCCTGACCGTTACGGGCGTACCCACCACGAAAGTCTCGGATTGAACAACATCTGCACGGGCAACAATGGAGTCGTCGGCGACCCTGACCCGGGCCACGATCCCGTCCTCGGCCAGAAGTGAACCGGGTCCGGCGATGGAAGCTACAGTCCCGGAGTCACCGGGGACCTGAACAAATTCCCGCCAGCGAAACATGACGCCCGACGAGTTCGTTGGTGCTGCATTACCAGCTTCCTCCTGAGGGAGTGGACCGGGCGCAGCGGGGGCTTTGTACCCTGCGGCTTTGTACCACGATCCCAGTGCCTGCTGAGTAGCCAGGTCAAAGGTTCCTGTTGTCACGCATGCATACCCGAAGTTCGTCAAGGCCGCTTGGAGGGCTTTGACATCGGGACCCGAGTCCCTTGGGCTGATGTCCCGATACAACGGCACGCTGCTGGGTAGTATCAGCAGCGGCCTCCCGGAGACGACCGCCAGCACTTCACCGGGAACCACGGGGCTCCCGGCCTCTTTTGCCACGTCCGTCACCACCAGTCTGTCAACACCTTCGGCGGGGCTCGCTTGAAGGGTGGACTGGGCTCCTGGAACGACTTTCCCGGAAAGAACCACCTGTTTGACCACCGCACGGCGTTCTACCGTTGCCGAAACCGGAACCACCGAGGCCAGAGTCGGCATCGGCTCCGTCCCCGCTGTGCTTGAAGCGCCGGCCCAGTATGCAAGTCCCAGTCCTCCCAGTACAACGATCACCGCGCCAGGAATCAGCCACCATCGTGGAATACGCCTCATGCCGCGGCGAATCAGATCAGGGTCAGAGTCTTGCATCAGCCACGCCGTGGTCCCGCAGTATTTGCTTGGCGCGTTCCACGGCGGCCGCCTTTTCTTCCGCCAAGACGTTGAGTTCGGCCTGATGGTCCTTTATCTGTGCTGCTTGGTACTCAGCGAGAATGTCATAAGGCTTCCTGGCACCGCCGCTTGCGTCCTTGCAGTCAACCTCCAGCAGGGCAACGCGTATCTCGTCTTCCTTTGTGCCGCTCGATTGCAGGCTCCACGAACCCGGCCCGGTGAGCTTCACACCATTTTCGCCCAGGCAGTTCTCCCAATCCTGTCGGAAGGTCAAATACTCGGGGTCGCGTTCCGTCAGCGCCACGGCGTTCCGTGTGATCTGGTTCTGGACTGAAGTGTCACCAACCAAACCTTCCAGGAGTTCGGGCAGCCCGGCCCTTCCTACGGAGTTAGTGCACTTTGTTTCCGCTGCCTGGTGCTCCGCGCTGAGAACGGGGCGATCGGGTTGCTCGTCCATCACGCCAGGAATTTTGCGGATCTCCAGCAGGGCACCGTTCCTCGCTGCCAAGTTCCGGGACCATTGTCCATATCTGGCGTCCTGCAGGGCCTTGCCCCCACCTCCCCAGGGAGCCACCGTGAAGCCCGCTTCTCTAACGCAGTCAAAAATGAGGGAGGCCACGGCAGAATTGACGATGACGTTCTCCCGATCCGAGTACCAGTACGCGCTCATGGGGAGCAAAAGTTCGCCAGTGATTTCATTGAGGGAGGCCCTTGCCCCGGCTCCGGCAGAACGATCTACGGGGGGCAGACTTATTGCCGGAGCCTCAGTGGGCGTTGGTACCGACGGGGCAGAGCAGGCGGTGGTGGCGATCACCACCGCCATCACCGCCATCGCCAACGTTGTTGTGGACACCTTCTTGATGGTGGGCTTCAAGGGATTATCCCCAGACACTCGTAATTTCATCGTCCCAGTTCCGGGTGGGAGTCATGTAGAGACCGCGTAGATCATTCGAGGCGTTACCAGCGCGAAAGACAACACTGTCGCCTCTGAAGTTTTGGTCAACATAGAAATAGACGTATGGCGAGTTGGGATCAGTGGGAGGCCCCACGTTGAGGGAACTCGCCTTGTCGTTTGCATCCACACCTACGTTGTAGGTGACCCAACCGAAAGTCCTGGAGGTCCCCGTGAACCAGTAATTGTCGTAGAGACAAACGCGGGCCGTGAAGCAAGCCGGTGCGGCTTGTGCGGCGGTCACTCCGGTCAAGACCGAAGCCGAAGCAACCGTCAGAATCCCGGCTGTACGCAGGAGTGCTTTCACTGTTTTCCCCAATGCTCGTGCGGCGCGGAACAGCTCTGTTCCATCACGAACACTAGGTTGCGCACGGCACCACCTAGATGACTTTTCCGCAAATTAGGTGGCATTTGGACAGGAACTAGGTGCCCGGAGTCCGGAACTAGGTGCTGCAACGGGCCTTCTAGGTAGCAAAGCGCGTCAAGGCGCTTTGCTGCCAGCATCCCCCATACTGGTCCAATGCGAACCACAACGGTGTTGGTCGAGGGCGAAAGTGACAGTGTGGCGGTCCAGGCGCTGGCCCTTCGACTTGGCCATGACTTGGCGGAAGAACATGTGCAGATCGTCCCAATGGGTGGAGCTACCAGCATCATCCACTTCCTCGACCGCTACGGGCCGAAGGGGGCCGGCCATAGGTTGCTTGGTCTATGTGATGCCGGGGAGTCCCAAGGAATAGCCCGTGCGCTTATCCGCGCCGGTATCGGATCCGGACCGTTGGAAGAGCGCGGGTTCCAGGTATGTGATGCCGATCTGGAGGATGAACTCATCCGATGCCTGGGAACCGACGCTGTGCTCGAGGTCATCGAAGCTCAAGGCGAGCTGGCGTCATTTCGGCTCCTTCAACGCCAGCCATCGCTTCGCGAACGGCCCGTAACAGCGCAACTGCAGCGATTCTTTGGAGGCCGCAGCGGCAACAAGGTACGTTACGCACCCCTGCTTATCGAGGCGCTCCATGCTGGGCAAGCACCCCCGCCGCTGGCGCGTCTCGTCGAATCATTTGCGGGGTGACGCGGGACGCTCTGGAGCCCGCGGGAGGTGAGAGAGCGTAGGGCTCAAGCCCGCGGGAGGTGAGAGAGCGTCCGTGGCGTGAGGGTAAAAGCGCGACGCCGGCACTGACCACTAAAACAAAGTGGCGAGTACCGGCGTCGAACGTTGTTGCTTGGGGGTTCGGGGAACTTAGCCGCCGACGATCGCTGAGCCAATGAACGGGTCAACGGCCAGTGCGATGAAGAGCAGCGTCAGGTAGCTGATGGAGCCGTGAAAGACCTTCATGGCGCCCTTGTTGGAGACGTCGCCACCCTGTGCGCGCTTGTACAGGGCGTGGCTTTCGTAAAGGAACCAGGCCCCGGCGGCAACGGCGACGACCGTGTAGACCCAGCCAGCCCCACCAACGGGCACCATCAGCAACGAGCAGGCAACCATGGCCCAGGCGTAGAGGACAACCTGCACCGAGACCACCTTTGCGCCGGCGATGGCGCCGAGCATTGGCACCTTGGCGTTGCGGTAGTCTTCGCCATACCGCATGGACAGGGGCCAGTAGTGCGGCGGCGTCCACAGGAAGATCACCATGAAGAGCACGATGGCGGGCCACTCGACTGTGTTGGTGACAGCGGCCCATGCGATCAGGACCGGGAAGCAACCGGCTGCTCCGCCCCACACAATGTTCTGGGCGGTCCGTCGCTTCAGGATCATGGTGTAGATGACCACGTAGAAGACGATGGCGCCGAGGCCGAGCCAGGCGGACAGGGGATTGGCGCCGAACCACAGGATGGCGATCGACGCCGCGCCAAGAATCCAAGCGAAGACGAGGGCCTCGCGAGGCGTTACTTCACCGGTGACCAGCGGACGCTTCTCGGTACGGTGCATCAGTTTGTCGATGTCGCGGTCGATGTAGCAGTTGAAGACACCCGCACTCCCCGCGGCGAAAGCGCCACCGACGAGCGTTGCCAGGATCAATCCGATGGACGGGAATCCGCGTTGGGCGAAGATCATGGTGGGCAGTGTGCTCACGAGGAGCAGTTCGATGACACGTGGTTTCGTCAGTGCCAGATACGCCTTCAACTTACGGGAAATTCCGATGCTTCCCCGGGCCGGGGACGCGTTAAGGGGCGTATCAGTTGTGCTCACGGCGGCAGTCACTCTGTTCTATGCTCTGGGGTTCTCACAGCGGCTGCCGTCCCGGTTTTCGAAAGCAAACGCGGGAGCATGTACCGCTGGTGGCCTCCAAATATCATACCGTGGCCGGAAGTGCTCCGATGTCCGCAAAATACGTCAATGTTTCCGAATCTTCACTCCCCTGACAGGCCATCGTGATTCATATAAGGGAATTTCTGTCCAGTTAGTGGGATTCCCTGAGTTCCATGACACGTTTGGGGCTAAGCTGTTGAGCAGATCAGCACACGTTGACGATCCGGGAAACCGTATTCTTGGATATCCGTGCGTCTGGATGAGAGATCAACGTTTCAATGGTGAACGGCTGGTAGACACATTGCAGCGGGCGCCATCCTGTGCTTCCTGCGTGCCGTGTCCGTACGCCTGCCGTCAGCACAGAGAGGGGCTCGGTTTTCGTGCCACATTTGGAAGAGCAAGAACTGTCATGGACCGATCTGGACAAGAAGGCAGTTGACACCGTTCGCGTGTTGGCCGCTGACGCCGTGGAGAAGGTCGGCAACGGCCACCCTGGTACGGCGATGAGCTTGGCTCCGGCAGCATACTTGCTGTTCCAGAAGCTGATGCGCCATGACCCGAAGAACCCGGACTGGATTGGCCGTGACAGGTTCATCCTGTCCCCTGGCCACACGTCGTTGACCCTTTACATCCAGTTGTTCCTGTCCGGTTACGGCCTGGAACTGAAGGACCTTGAGGCACTGCGTACCTGGGGTTCACTGACCCCGGGCCACCCCGAGTACAAGCACACTGCCGGTGTGGAAATCACCACCGGCCCGTTGGGCCAGGGCCTGGCCTCCGCTGTTGGTTTCGCGTACTCACAGCGTCGCCAGCGTGGCCTGTTCGACGCCGATGCTCCCGCCGGCGAATCGCCGTTCGACCACACCGTCTGGGTCATCGCCTCCGATGGCGATCTCCAGGAAGGCGTGACCTCCGAGGCCTCCTCGCTCGCCGGACACCAGGAACTGGGCAACCTCGTCGTGATCTACGACGAGAACCACATCTCCATCGAAGACGACACCGACATCGCCTTCACCGAAGACGTCCTGAAGCGTTACGAGGCCTACGGCTGGCACACCCAGCGCGTTGACTGGACCAAGACCGGCGACTACGTCGAAGACGTCCAGGAACTCTACGCAGCACTGCTCGCTGCTAAGGAAGAGACGAACAAGCCGTCCATCATTTCGCTGCGCACCATCATCGGGTACCCGGCGCCGAAGAAGCAGAACACCGGCAAGATCCACGGTTCCGCCCTGGGCGCCGAAGAAGTCGCAGCACTGAAGACCGTCCTCGGTTTCGATCCGGCCAAGTCCTTCGACGTAGACGAGGAAGTCCTGGCACATGCCCGCAAGGTCCTGGACCGCGGTGCAGAGTCACGCGCTGCGTGGCAGAGCTCGTTCGAGGCATGGCAGTCCGCCAACCCGGACGCCGCCGCCCTGCTGGAACGCGTTGAAGCGAAGAAGCTCCCCGTGGGCATCGACGCGGCATTGCCCGTATTCGAAGCAGGCAAGGACGTTTCCACCCGCGCGGCTTCGGGTAAGGTCCTGAACGCCATCGGCCCGGTCCTCCCCGAGCTCTGGGGTGGTTCGGCCGACCTCGCCGAGTCCAACAACACCACCATCGAGGGCTCGCCGTCGTTCATCCCGACGTCGCGTTCCACGGACGCCTGGAAGGGCAACCCGTACGGACGTGTCCTGCACTTCGGTATCCGTGAACACGCTGCAGCGTCGATCGTGAACGGTATCTCCCTGCACGGCCGCACCCGCGCCTTCTCCGGCACGTTCCTGATCTTCAGCGACTACCAGCGCCCGGCGATCCGTCTGGGTGCCTTGATGGGTGTCCCGTCCCTGTACGTTTGGACGCACGACTCCATCGGCCTGGGTGAAGACGGCCCCACCCACCAGCCTGTGGAGCAGCTCGCTTCCCTGCGTGCCATTCCGGGCCTGGACGTCGTCCGTCCCGGTGACGCGAACGAGGTCTCTGCGGCATGGAAGGTCATGCTGGAGAACCACGAGAACCCGGCGGGCATTGTCCTGACCCGCCAGAACATCCCCACGTACGCCCGCGGCGAAGGTGAAGCCGCTGGTGACACGTTCGGTTCCACCGCCGGTGTGGCCAAGGGCGGATACGTCCTGGCTGAAGCCTCCAAGGACGGCGAAACCGTTGACGCGCAGGTCATCCTGATCGGAACCGGCTCGGAAGTCCAGCTCGCAGTCCAGGCCCGCGAAGCCCTCCAGGCTGAAGGCATCGCAGCGCGCGTTGTGTCCATGCCGTGTGTTGAATGGTTCAACAAGCAGGACGAGGCCTACCGCGAGTCCGTGCTCCCCGCCTCCGTGAAGGCCCGTGTTTCGGTTGAGGCCGGCCTGGCACTGGGCTGGCGCGAATTCGTCGGCGACGCCGGCCGCTCCATCTCCCTGGAACATTTCGGCGCATCGGCAGACTACAAGCGGCTCTTCAACGAGTTCGGCATCACCGCCGAAGCCGTCGCCGCCGCAGCCAAAGACTCCCTCGCAGACGCCAACGCATAACAGTCTGCTCCCCTCTCACAGGAGAAAAACACATGTCTAGCACTCCCACGCAGCAGCTCTCTGACGCCGGCGTTTCGATCTGGCTCGATGACCTTTCCCGCACCCGCCTGGACACCGGCACCCTGCAGAAGCTCATCGACGAAAAGAACGTAGTTGGTGTGACCACCAACCCGTCCATCTTCCACGCCGCCATCACCTCAGGCACCGACTACGATGCCACCATCGCCGCCCAGGCGGCCGCCGGTGCCAGCGTTGAAGAGACCATCTTCGAAATCACCACCACGGACGTGGCCGACGCCTGCGATCTGTTCGCGCCGATCGCTGCCGCCACCAACGGTGTGGATGGCCGGGTCTCCATCGAGGTGGATCCCCGCCTCGCATGGGACACCGCCGGTACCATCGCCGAGGCCAAGCACCTCTACGCGAAGGTCAACAAGGGCAACGTCCACATCAAGATCCCGGCAACCCTGGAGGGCCTGGAAGCCATTACGGCAACCCTGGCCGAGGGCATCAGCGTCAACGTGACCCTGATCTTCTCCCTGGAGCGTTACCGCGCGGTCATCAACGCCTTCCAGTCCGGCCTCGAGCAGGCCAAGGAAAACGGTCACGACCTCTCCACGATCCACTCGGTGGCATCGTTCTTCGTGTCCCGCGTTGACTCTGAAATCGACAAGCGCCTTGACGCCATCGGCACCGATGAAGCCAAGGCACTCAAGGGCAAAGCAGGCGTTGCCAACGCACGCCTTGCCTACCAGGTGTACGAAGAGCTGTTCTCCACCGAGCGCTGGGCCGTGCTGGCCGAAGCCGGTGCCCTCCCCCAGCGTCCCCTGTGGGCCTCAACCGGTGTCAAGGATCCGGCTTACCCGGACACCCTTTACGTGACGGAACTCGTCGCCGCCGGCGTGGTCAACACGATGCCGGAGAAGACACTGGATGCCACGTTCGACCACGGCGTAGTTACCGGTGACACCATCACCGGCACCTACGACGAAGCGAACGAGACCCTCAACGCCCTCGAAGCACTCGGTGTCTCCTACAACGACGTCGTAACGCTCCTTGAGACCGAAGGCCTCGAGAAGTTCGTGGGCTCCTGGAAGGAACTCCTGGCCGACGTCGAAGGCGCACTCGCCACCGCACGGAAGGCTTCCTAACCCACCATGAGCACAATCAGCTACGACGCCAGCGGTGCCGCCCAGCAGGCCATCGCCCAGCATATTGACGGTCTGGTCGAAGACAAGATTGCAACCCGGATTTTTGCCAAGGACCACACGTTGTGGGGGCCTGATGCGGAGTCCGAGGCTGCGATCCGTCTCGGCTGGGTAGAAGCGGCCACGGTGTCCCAGGCTCTGGTCGGGGACATTCTGGAACTTCGTGATGCCCTCCACGCCGAAGGAGTTACCCGCATTGTCCTCTGTGGCATGGGTGGGTCTTCGTTGGCTCCCGAGGTTATTGCCGGTACTGCCGGCGTCGAGCTGACTGTGCTGGACAGCACTGATCCTGAACAGGTCAGCGCTGCTTTGAATGACCGACTGGAGGAGACGGCTATCGTCGTTTCCTCCAAGTCGGGCTCCACTGTTGAGACGGATTCCCAGCGACGGGTGTTTGAGAAAGCGTTCAACGACGCCGGAATTGATGCCAAGAGCCGGATCATCATCGTCACCGATCCAGGTTCGCCCCTGGACAAGGCCTCCCGCGAGGCAGGCTACCGTGCCGTGTTCAACGCTGACCCCAACGTTGGCGGACGCTTCTCGGCACTCACGGCTTTCGGCCTGGTCCCCTGTGGGCTGGCCGGTGTGGACATCCAGGCTTTCCTTGATGAGGCAGAAGAAGCGGCGGAGATCCTCAACGAAGATTCTGCTGACAACATCGGACTTGCCCTGGGCATTGCCCTGGGCGGTACCAGCCCGCTGCGCAACAAGATCGTTATCGCTGAAGACGGTTCCGGGATTGTGGGCTTCGCCGACTGGGCCGAGCAGCTCATCGCCGAATCCACCGGCAAGCTGGGCACCGGCGTTCTTCCGGTGGTCGCCGGCCCCGATTCTCCGGAAGCCCTGAACGGGGCCGATGACGTGTTGGTGGTTCGGCTGGTAGGCGCCGATGCCGACGTCGAACTCCGTGACAACGAAGTGGCAATCGCCGGGGGCCTGCCCTCCCAGATGTTTGTGTGGGAATTCGCCACCGCGGTAGCGGGTCGGCTGCTGGGCATCAACCCCTTTGACCAGCCCGACGTTGAAGCCGCGAAGGTGGCTGCGCGCGGCCTGCTGGATGCCCGCCCCGAACCCACCCCGGCTGCCTTCACGGACGGCGCTGTGGAAGTTCGTGGCGGTGAGTGGCTCGGCTCCGCGTCGACTGCCACGGAAGCTGTGCAGGCACTGCTCAGCCAGCTTGGCACGGATGGTTACTTGAGTGTCCAGGCCTACCTGGACCGCATTTCGCACGCTCCGCTCGAAGGTATCCGGGACGAACTCGCGGCTGTCAGCGGCCGTCCTGTGACGTTCGGTTGGGGTCCGCGGTTCCTTCACTCCACCGGCCAGTTCCATAAGGGTGGACCCGCCATCGGAGTTTTCCTGCAGATCACTGCAGCATCATCCACCGACCTCGAAATCCCTGAGCGTCCGTTCACGTTCGGGCAGCTCATCGCCGCACAGGCCTCGGGCGACGCCCAGGTGCTGGAAGGCCATGGCCGCCCCGTACTGCGCTTGCACCTCACCGAGCGTGCAGCAGGCGTATCGCAGCTCCAGGAAGTCGTCGCTGCTTTGGCCAACCAGGCCAGCGCACTCGAAAGCTAAGGCACAGAAACAAACATGCCAGAAACTGAAAACGGCAGGAAGAACGCCGGTTTGCGGAATCCTTTGCGGGATCCGCGGGATCGGCGCTTGAACCGCATAGCCGGGCCGTCGTCGTTGGTGTTCTTCGGCGTCACCGGCGACCTCGCCCGTAAGAAACTCATGCCGGCGGTCTATGACCTCGCCAACCGTGGCCTGTTGCCTCCCAGCTTCGCGCTGGTTGGTTTCGGCCGCCGTGACTGGGACAACGCCGACTTCGCGGCCGAGGTCAAGGAAAACGTCAAGGCCCACGCGCGAACCAAGTTCGACGAAGCGGTGTGGGAGCAGTTGGCTTCGGGTATTCGCTTTGTCCAGGGCGAGTTCGACGACGACGACGCTTTTGAGCGTCTCGGTGATGTCCTTGATGAGCTGGATGAGACCCGCGGTACCCGGGGGAACCACGGCTTTTACCTGTCCATCCCGCCCAAGGCGTTCGAGCAGGTCTGCCGCCAACTGTCCAAGCACGGACTGGCGCAGGCCAAGCCGGGCCAGTGGCGCCGTGTGGTCATTGAGAAGCCGTTCGGGCATGACCTTGAGTCGGCCCGGCAGCTGAACGACATTGTGGAGTCGGTGTTCCCGGCTGATGCGGTGTTCCGGATCGATCATTACCTGGGTAAGGAGACGGTGCAGAACATCTTGGCGTTGCGTTTCGCGAACCAGTTGTTCGAACCGCTCTGGAACGCCAATTATGTGGACCATGTGCAGATCACCATGGCCGAGGACATCGGCACGGGTGGGCGTGCGGGCTATTACGACGGCGTGGGCGCTGCGCGTGATGTGATCCAGAACCACTTGCTGCAGTTGCTGGCGTTGACGGCGATGGAAGAGCCTATTTCGTTCAATGCCGATGATTTGCGGGCGGAGAAGGAAAAGGTCCTGGCCGCGGTCAAGTTGCCCGAGGACCTGTCCACGCATTCGGCCCGGGGCCAGTTCACTGGTGGGTGGCAGGGTGGCGAGGAAGTCCTGGGCTACTTGGACGAGGATGGTATCCCTGCTGATTCGAAGACCGAGACGTTCGCGGCGATCCGGGTGGATATCAATACCCGGCGGTGGAATGGTGTGCCGTTCTACCTGCGCGCGGGCAAGCGGCTGGGCCGGCGCGTGACCGAGATCGCGGTGGTGTTCAAGCGGGCGCCGAACCTGCTGTTCCGTGATCATGGTGAGGATGACTTCGGTCAGAACGCGGTGGTGATCCGTGTCCAGCCTGATGAGGGCGCGACGATCCGTTTCGGTTCCAAGGTCCCGGGCACGCAGATGGAAGTCCGTGATGTGACCATGGACTTCGGCTATGGCCATTCGTTCACCGAGTCCAGTCCCGAAGCGTATGAACGGCTGATCCTGGATGTGTTGTTGGGTGAGCCGCCGCTCTTCCCGCGGCATCAGGAAGTGGAGCTGTCCTGGAAGATCCTGGACCCGTTCGAGGAGTACTGGGCCGGGCTGGATGAACAACCGCAACCCTACGCACCCGGCAGTTGGGGACCGGCGTCGGCCGATGCCCTGCTGGCCCGTGACGGACGAACCTGGAGAAGGCCATGATCGTAGATCTTCCCGATACCACTACCTCCAAGATTTCCAAGAAGATCATGTCCCTGCGCGAGCAGGGCGGTGTGATCGCCTTGGGTCGTGTGTTGACATTGGTGGTGGTGACCAAGTCCGGGCAGGAAGAAGAAGCCATCGAGGCAGCCAATGAGGCCAGCCGGGAACACCCCTGCCGGATCATTGTCCTGGCCGACGCCGGCGTTGAAGGCCCGGACCGGCTCGACGCGCAAATCCGTGTCGGTGGGGACGCCGGCGCGTCCGAGGTCATCGTGCTGCGAGGCCACGGCCACATGGCCCACGAAAGCGAATCCCTGGTCGCGGCCTTGCTCCTGCCGGACGCGCCGATCGTGGCCTGGTGGCCGCACGGCGCCCCGGAAAGCGCCTGCGAAACCTCCATCGGCCGCATCGCTCACCGCCGCATCACGGACTCAGCCAACGAACCGGACCCTCGCCGGGCCTTGGAGAACATCCGCGCCACGTACAAGGCCGGCGACACCGACCTCGCCTGGACCCGCCTGACCAACTGGCGCATGCAACTCGCAGCAGTCTTCGACCAGGTGGACGGGGACCCCGTGTCGGCCGTTGCCGTTGAAGGCGCCTCCGACTCCCCCAGCACATTGCTGCTTGCCGCCTGGCTGAGCCTTGCCCTGCAGGCTCCTGTCACGATCGTGGCAGATCCTGCCGGCACGGGCATCCGCCGAGTCCGCCTCACCCGCGCCAGCGGCGACGTGCAGCTGTTCCGCCCCGGCTTGTCCGTGGCGGAGCTGACGCAGCCCGGACAGCCGGCGCAGCGCATCACGCTCCCGCGCCGGAGCCTGAAGGATTGCCTCGCTGAAGAACTCCGCCGGCTCGATCCGGACGAAGTCTTCGGAGAAGTGATTACGATGGGACTGCCACTTACCAGCCAAAGGAGAGTCCAGACCAGTGCACGCTGAGCCAAGAGTAAGCATCCACCCCGATTCCAAGGTGTTGATGGCCGCCATTGCGGCGCGTCTCATCACCAAGCTCGTGGATGTCCAGGACAAGCACGGCGAAGCGACGGTGGTGCTCACTGGGGGAACCGTTGGCATTGGTACGTTGAAGGCAGTAGCCGACTCTGCTGCTGCCCCTGCAGTCGACTGGTCGAAGGTCAATTTCTGGTGGGGTGACGAGCGATTTGTTGCCGCAGACAGTGATGACAGGAACACGCGCCAAGCACATCACGCCCTGTTGGCCCACCTGCCGGTGGATCCTTCCCGGATTCACGAGCCCGGATCAACGGACCAGTTCGGCACCGCGGAGGAAGCTGCTGCAGCCTACGCTGAAGAACTCAAAGGCGCGGCCGAGGCCGAGCACGCCGCCGACACCTCTGATGACCGGCCCGAGCAAGCCGGAATTCTCCCCCGCTTCGACATCCTTCTTCTGGGCGTAGGTCCGGATGCCCACGTAGCGTCGCTGTTCCCCGAGCAGGCCGGCATTCGTGAGAAGGAGCGCACCGTGGTGGGCGTTGAAAACTCTCCCAAGCCGCCGCCGTCGCGCATTTCACTGACACTGCCGGCCATCAACACCGCCCAGGAAATCTGGATGGTTGTTGCCGGTGAGGACAAGGCTGGGGCAGTCGGCCTGGCCTTGGCTGGTGCCAACCCGGTCCAGGTCCCGGCGGCAGGTCCCGCCGGCCGCGCGAGGACCCTGTGGCTTATCGACGAGAATGCAGCCTCACGCGTCCCCCAGCAGCTGGTCCGGAAGGACCCCGCGGGCGCGTAACCGCTCCAACGCTCCAGCCAGGACCGCTTCGGCGTCTTGGTTGGAGCGTCTCTCTTTAACGTAGTCCAAATGGGATTTGAAGAGTTCGTCCGGCCTTGTTGAGGCGGGATGGCCAGGATCCCGCGACGCGGGCAAGCCGCACTTCGGACAATCCCAGTTCATGGGTATTTGATCGTCGGGAAGCTTAAGGAAAACAAGCCGCGTCTCGTGTCCCTTGGAGCACCAATAGGGAACCCGAATACGCGGCAGTTGTTCACCTGCGCCGTGGTCGCTTTGATTCCTCGGAGCGGAACCTTGGGTTACACCTACGCGGGTGCCCCGATAACCAGGCGTGCCATGAACCATTTTCGAACCCCTAGCGACTCGGTGGTCGGCCCTCACGGCCCGTGGGCCTTGCGGCCAACACGCCCAGTCTAATGCGAGTGTTCGACGACGGCACCAGACATTGGTGCCTCAGGGCAAAAAAGGGGAGGTTCCTTTCAAGGAACCTCCCCTTTTTGGGGATGACTAGGAGTCGCCGCCTGAGGTGAAGCGCATGATCAACCCAAGGCCGATGATGACAACACCCCACGTGATGCCCAGAATGATGGTGAACCGGTTAAGGTTGCGCTCGGCTACCCCGGACGAACTCAATCCGGAGCTCATACCGCCACCGAACATGTCGGACAAACCGCCGCCACGCCCTTTGTGCAGGAGGATGAGCAGCGTCAGCAGAAGGCTGGTGATGCCCAGCAGGATCTGCAGAATGACTTGAAGAACGTCCACGACGGCCTTTCGAAGAAGCGGAAAACGGGAGCCGGACTAGTCCGTGACGAGGTGGCTCTCGAACCTGACAATGTTAGCAAACTCAGCGGGGTCCAGGCTGGCGCCACCCACGAGCAATCCGTCAACGTCGCTTTCAGCCATGATGGCGGCAGCATTGTTGGCCTTAACGGAGCCGCCATACAGCAGCCGGGTCTTCGCGGCGACTGACTCGTCGAAGAGTTCGGCTAGCTCCGCGCGGATGGCTGCGCACATTTCCTGAGCGTCCTCCGGACCGGCAACTTCCCCTGTGCCGATGGCCCAGACAGGTTCGTAGGCAACGACGAGTTCGGCGGCCTGCTCGGCCGTGAGCCCTTCGACGCCGGCGCGAAGCTGGGCCAACGTGTGCTCCACGTGGGTACCGGCCTGGCGGACTTCGAGGCCTTCGCCGACACAAAGAACGGGAGTGACGCCGTGACGGAATCCAGCCTTCACCTTTGCGTTGAGGACGTCATCGGACTCGTTGTGAATCGTGCGGCGCTCACTGTGGCCAACCAGGACGTATGCGCAGCCCAACTTGCTCAGGAACTGGCCGGAGATGTCGCCGGTGTAGGCGCCGGAGTCGAACTGGGAGAGGTCCTGGCCGCCGTAGACAACATCGAGCTCGTCGCCCTGCACCAGGGTCTGTACGCCGCGGAGGTCGGTGAACGGTGGGAACACAGCGACTTCGGCACGGTTGTAGTCGTGCTTCGCGTCGGACAGCGTCCAGGCGAGCTTCTGCAGCAGGGTGATGCCCTGGACGTGGTCCATGTTCATCTTCCAGTTGCCTGCGATGAAGGGCTTGCGGACAAAATTGCCGTTGGCAGAGGTAGTCACATGAACTCCAAAGAATGCGTTGAGATATGGAACGGCCGGCAGGACGCACTGGCGTCCTGCCGGTCGGATTGGTGCTTAGCGGTCCAGAACGCTTAAGCCGGGAAGTTCCTTGCCTTCAAGGTACTCCAGGCTGGCGCCACCACCGGTAGAGATGTGGCCGAACTGCGAGTCCTCGAACCCGAGCGTCCGCACAGCAGCAGCGGAGTCGCCGCCACCGACCACAGTGAAGGCAACCGTGTCCGTCAGGGCCTGTGCAATGGCACGAGTGCCAGCGGAGAAGGCTTCGAATTCGAACACGCCCATGGGACCGTTCCAGAAAACAGTCTTGGCCCCTTCGATCTGAGCTGCGAATGCCGAGGCAGATTCGGGCCCAATATCCAGGCCGACGCCGGAAGCGCCGAAAGCACTGTCCTCAATGGCCTCGGCCTTCACGACCTCGTGCTCAGCGTCGGCTGCGAAGCGGCTCGCCACCACAACGTCCGTGGGGATCACGAAGGACGTTCCGGCAGCAGAGGCACGCTTGAGGTAATCCTGAACAACGGGGATCTGGTCTTCCTCGAGGAGGCTGCCAGCGACCTTGTGGCCAGCTGCGGCCAGGAAGGTGAAGAGCATGCCACCGCCCACAAGGATGGTGTCGGCCTTGCCGAGCAGGTTGTCGATGACTGCCAGCTTGTCAGAGACCTTGGAGCCGCCGAGAACCACCACGTAGGGACGCTGTGTGTCCGTTGTGAGCTTTCGGAGAACCTCAACCTCGGTGTGGACAAGATCGCCCAGGTATGAGGGCAGCCGGGTTGCGACGTCGAAGACGCTGGCGTGCTTCCGGTGGACCGCGCCGAATGCGTCGTCCACGAACGCGCCGTTGCTTCCCGTGAGGGCCACCAGCTCATCAGCGAAGGCGCCGCGTTCGGCGTCGTCCTTGCTGGTTTCGCGGGCATCGAAGCGGACGTTCTCCAGGACGAGCACTTCGCCGTCCTGCAGGGCAGCGGCAAGCTCCTTGGCGGAGTCCCCCACTGTGTCTGCGGCAAGCTCTACCTTGAAGTCTGCGAGTTCCGCCAGGCGGGCCGCAGCGGGCTTCAGGGAGTACTTGTCTTCGGGGGCACCCTTGGGGCGTCCCAGGTGGGCGGTTACGAGCACACGGGCACCGGCGTCCGAGAGCTTCTTGAGGACCGGAAGGGAGGCCTTGATGCGGCCGTCGTCGGTCACTGTAGAGCCGTCGAGCGGCACATTCAGGTCACTTCTGACCAAAATGTACCGCCCGCGGACACCTTCAGCGATGAGTTCGTTGAGGGTGTGAGATGTCATGTGTCTACCCTAGCCCAGCTTGGATGCGACGAGCTCCGTGAGGTCTACGAGGCGGTTGGAGTAACCCCACTCGTTGTCATACCAGGAAACAACCTTGACCTGGTTGCCGATGACCTTGGTGAGGCCGGAGTCGAAGATCGAGGAAGCCGGGTCGCCAACGATGTCCGAGGACACGATGGGTGCATCGGTGTAGCTCAGGATGCCGGCGAACTGCTCGGACTCAGCGGCGGCCTTGACGGCTGCGTTGACTTCCTCGACAGTGACTTCGCGGGAAACAGTGACCGTGAGGTCCGTGGCGGAACCAGTGGGGACGGGAACGCGGATGGCGTAGCCGTCGAGCTTACCCTTGAGTTCCGGCAGGACAAGGCCGATGGCCTTGGCGGCACCTGTGGAGGTGGGCACCATGTTGATGGCAGCAGCACGGGCACGGCGGAGATCGCCGTGCGGGCCGTCCTGCAGGTTTTGGTCGGCCGTGTAGGCGTGGACCGTGGTCATGAGGCCACGCTCGATGCCGAAGGCATCGTTGACTACCTTGGCCAGGGGGCCGAGGCAGTTGGTGGTGCAGGACGCGTTGGAGATGATGTTGTGCGCTGCGGGGTCGTAGAGCTCGTGGTTGACGCCCATCACGATGGTGATGTCTTCATCGCTGGCAGGTGCCGAAATGAGGACCTTCTTGGCGCCTGCGTCGATGTGCTTCTGGGCGGCAGCCGCTTTGGTGAAGAAACCGGTGGACTCGATCACGATGTCCACTCCCAGCTCACCCCAGGGGAGGTTTGCGGGATCGCGCTCGGCAAGGACCTTGATGGACTTGCCGTCGACTACCAGGTTTCCATCGACAACTTCCACGGTCTGGGCGAGGCGTCCACCGACGGAGTCGTACTTCAGGAGGTGCGCGAGGGTCTCGGGGCTGGTGAGGTCGTTGACTGCGACGATCTCAAGGTCTGCGCCCTGGGCCAGTGCTGCGCGGAAGTAGTTACGGCCGATGCGGCCGAAGCCGTTGATACCAATACGGGTGGTCACTATGTGTCAATCTCCTTGGTGCTCTTGCAAGCACGCCTAGTGAGTCGGATTAAAAATTTCCAACTAACAGACCCCGCACGTCTTTGGGCAGAGGTGATTATCAGATCGGAGGGCGACCAGCCACGTTGCTGAAGGCTAACCGCCTTCCGTGATCCATCTTACGTTTAACTGAGCCTGCCCCCGCAACTGCGGAGGCAGGCTTTCCAGCATTTGGCCCCAATTCACGCAAAAAGTGACTTTTGTTACATCGGCGTGAACCGGGGCTCACCAACTAGAGGACGATGAGGCCCGTGGCGTTGGTGCGTGCGGCTTCGAAGCGCTTGGCGACGTCCGCCCAGTTGACGATGTTCCAGAATGCCTTGACGTAGTCAGCCTTGACGTTGACGTAGTCCAGGTAGAAGGCGTGCTCCCACATGTCGAGCATGAGCAGCGGGGTGGTGCCAACTGCGACGTTGCCCTGCTGATCGTAGAGCTGTTCGATGAGCAGGTTTCCACCGATGGGCTCGTAGGCCAGGAAAGCCCAGCCGGAACCCTGCAGGCCAAGCGCAGCGGCGCTGAACTGGGCACGGAAAGCATCGAAGGAGCCGAAGGCGTCGTCGATGGCAGCTGCGAGCTCGCCTTCGGGCTTGTCTCCACCGTCCGGGGAGATGTTGTTCCAGAAGACGGAGTGGTTGATGTGTCCGCCGGTGTGGAACGCGAGGTCCTTGGAGAGACGGTTGATGTTGGCGTAGTCGCCCTTCTCGCGGGCATCGGCCAGCTGGGAGAGGGCGTTGTTGGCGCCTGCAACATATGCCGCATGGTGCTTGCTGTGGTGCAGCTCCATGATCTTTGCCGAAATATGCGGCTCGAGTGCTGCGTAGTCGTAGCCGAGCTCGGGCAGAACGTACTCTGTCACGAAATCCTCCAATGTAGTGGACTGTCGTCCGGTTGGTAACTCTCGTTATTTCATCCGGCCAGCGGGCCGACCGGAAATCCTTGGCGAAGAAACCTGCTCTTGCCTCCACCGGGAACAACCCGAGGCCGCCTTGCAGTATTTCCTCCGCACTTTTTCGATTCTATGGGTGTGCGCTATTCGTCCATCATTTCCGGAGTCACATTTGCCTCAGTGCCCGGGATACCCAAATCCATTGCACGTTTGTCGGCCATGGCAAGGAGGCGCCGGATCCGACCGGCAATGGCGTCCTTTGTCATGGGTGGATCGGCAAGGCGGCCAAGCTCATCAAGGCTTGCCTGCTTGTGGGCCACCCGGAGCTCCCCCGCGTACTTGAGGTGGTCCGGAACGTCGTCACCCAGGATCTCCAGTGCCCGGTCAACCCTGGCACCGGCCGCCACGGCGGCCTGCGCTGAGCGGCGGAGGTTGGCATCGTCAAAATTGGCAAGCCTGTTGGCGGTTGCCCGTACTTCCTTGCGCATCCGCCGTTCCTCCCAGACCATCAGGGCATCGTGGGCACCCATTCGTGTCAGGAGGGCTGCAATGGTGTCTCCGTCGCGGATCACTACACGGTCAACGCCGCGCACTTCGCGGGCCTTGGCCTGGATGCCAAGACGACGGGCGGCGCCAACAAGTGCCAGCGCTGATTCGGGGCCGGGGCACGTGACCTCGAGCGAGGACGAGCGACCCGGTTCTGTCAGGGATCCGTGGGCGAGGAATGCTCCCCGCCACACAGCCTCGGCGTCTGCGGCCGAGCCGTTGACGACCACCGAGGGCAGTCCGCGGACCGGGCGTCCACGTCCGTCCAGCAAGCCCGTCTGGCGGGCGAGGGCCTCACCGTCGCGGACAACCCTGACAACGTACCGGCTCCCCCGGCGTAAGCCGCCGCCGGAGACTACGATGATTTCGCTCTGGTGCCCGTAGACCTCGGCGATCGCCGCGCGGAGGCGCCTGGCTGTGGAGGCGAGGTCGACTTCGGCCTCGATGACGATCCGTCCCGAGATGATGTGCAGGCCGCCCGCAAAGCGCAGCATTGCTGAAACTTCCGCCTTTCGGACCGAAGATTTCTTGATGTCCAGCCGGGACAGTTCGTCCTTGACCGACGCAGTAAGTGCCATCGCGTGTTCCTAACTGTTCCCGAAAATATCGTGGTACGCCGCTGCCAACAGCAGTGGATCATGGACGGGGCGGCGCCTCGACGCCCCTACTCTACCCAACACCACTTCAGCGCCGATCATCCCAGCAGCCTTCTCAAAGGCCTTGAGATCCTGGATCGCAGCAGGATCCGCCAGGACGACGTCGACGCTGAACTCAGGTGCGTAGCGGCGCAGGACATCCAAATGGTCGGCCGCTGTCATGCCTGAGGTTTCCTTGGTTTCCACGTCAAGGTTCATGGTCAGGCAGCGCTTGGCGGCAGTGTCGCCGAGGGCTTGGCGCAGCTCAGGCAGCAGCAAATGCGGCAGGACGGAGGTGTACCAGGAGCCCGGTCCAAGGATGACCCAGTCCGCGAGCTCGATGGCCGTCAGTGCTTCGGTGCAGGCGGGAGCGTCTTCGGGCAGGAGCCGGACGTCTTCGAGTTTGCCGGCCACGGCACACTTTGCCTGCCCGCGAACCGTCTGCAGTTCATGGCCGCCGGCCGGAAGCTCAATCCGGGCCTGGCCTTCAATGGTGAGGGGCACGCTGGACATGGGAAGAACCTGGCCCCGGGCACCGAGCAGTGCGCCTGCCCATTTCAAGCCGGCCACCGTGTCTCCCAACAGCTCCCACAACGTCACAATGAGCAGGTTGCCCATGGCGTGATGGTCCAGCGAACCGCCCTTGGCGGAGCCGGCGTTGAACCGGTGCTGCATGACGTCGCGCCAGGTCCGGCCCCAGTCGGTGTCGTCGCACAGGGCGCTGAGCGCCATCCGCAGGTCTCCTGGCGGAAGGACGCCGTACTCTTCGCGGAGCCGCCCCGACGAGCCGCCGTCGTCCGCTACTGTGACGATTGCCGTCAGTTCCGACGTGAGCAAACGCAGTGCCGACAACGAGGCCGCCAAACCGTGGCCGCCGCCCAAGGCGACCACCGAGGGGCTCTTCTTCTGCTGGCTTCCGGGTACCCCCTTGGGCGGAATGAGGGGCAACGGTCCAGTCAGGACCCCCACTACTCGCGTCCCAGGTCTCGGTGGGTGGTGGTCACTGTCACGCGTGGGTACTGCGCCAGACGCTTGGAAAGCTCGACGGCGACTGCCACCGAACGATGCTTGCCTCCAGTACAACCGACCGCCAGGGTGGCGTAGTGCTTGTTCTCTTGTCGGTAGCCGTCCAGGACCGGCTCCAAAGCCCTAACATATCGGTCCACGAACTCGTGTACGCCATCGGCAGCCAGCACGTAGTCGCTGACGTCCTCATCCAGTCCTGTATGTGGCCGGAGTTTGGGAACCCAGTGCGGGTTGGGAATGAAGCGGGCATCGGCCACGAAGTTGGCATCCACCGGGAGCCCGTACTTGAAGCCAAAGCTCATGACGTTAAGGCGCAGGGTCACCGGGCCGGTGTCGCTGAACAGTTCGGTGATGGCCGTCGCCAGGCCGTGGACGTTGAAATCGGAGGTGTCCAGCACGACATCGGCATGTTCACGCAGTTCACGCAATACCTCGCGCTCGATGCCGATGCCGTCCAGGATCCTGCCGCCGCCTTGCAACGGGTGCGGACGGCGGCCTTGTTCGAAGCGGCGGACCAGGACGTCGTCATTGGCATCCAGGAAGAGCACCCGGAAGGTGATGCCACTGGCGCTCAGCGCGCCCAAAGCAGTCTGGATGTCGGTGAAGAGATCCTTGCTGCGGACGTCAACCACCACGGCCAGCTTGGGAATCGACTTCGGAGCATGCGAGACAATTTCTGCCAGGGTTCCCAGCATTTGCGGTGGGAGGTTGTCCACCACATACCAGCCATGATCTTCCAAGGCGTCCGAGGCCGTACTGCGCCCCGCCCCGGACATGCCGGTCACTACCAGCAGTTCCGCTTCCGGGGGCTTGACGGGCGTGAGGCCGTCCTGCTCCGTTCCGGATCCTGCCGTTGCCTCATCCATCAGTTGTCCCCGTTTCGTCGGAAGTGATCATTGCAGCCTGTGGTGCCTGCCGCAGGGCATGCACTGCTGGCATGTCCACGTGCCACGGACCGCTTATGCGGCCAACGGCCAAGTTCTTACCCTAGCTAAGATTCAAGGATTTCGCCGGTGGTCATGTTGATCACCGGCACAGTTTCATCATTGGCATCCGCAGAACCCAGATGCTGGACCACGGCTGCGGCCAGGGCGGGACCGATGCCCTTTGCCGACGTGAGTTCCTCGACCGAGGCGGCCTTAATCTTCTTGAGCGAACCAAAGTGTGCCACCAGGGCTTTTCGTTTCGCTTCGCCGAGGCCCGGTACGCCGTCCAGGACGGAGACCGTCATGGCCTTGCCGCGCTTCTGCCGGTGGAAAGTAATCGCGAAACGGTGCGCTTCGTCCCGGATCCTTTGAAGCAAGTACAGGCCTTGGGATGTCCTGGGCAAAATTACCGGGAAGTCGCTGTCGGGCAGCCAGACTTCCTCCAGCCGTTTGGCCAGGCCCACCACGTAGACATCATCGATGCCGAGTCCGGCCAACGCTCGCTTTGCGGCATTCACCTGGGGCTGGCCGCCATCCACGACCACGAGGTTGGGCGGGTAGGCGAACTTTGCCTTGGGGGCGGGCATGGAAGGGTCCGACGGCGGCGCTTCACTCACGCTCTTGGTGCCCGCCCGCGTCGGGTTGACGATCTCGCCCGAGACCACGGGCACCTGGGCGGCTTTGTCCGTCAGGTAGTGCCGGAACCGACGGGTCAGGACGTCATGCATGGCAGCGGTGTCGTCCGCCGCTGCCGCTCCCGTGATGGAGAACTTGCGGTAGTCGGCCTTCTTGGGCAGCCCGTCTTCCACTACCACCATGGAAGCCACGACGTTGGTGCCTTGCACGTGCGAGATATCGAAGCACTCGATCCTCAACAGCGGGACAGGAATCTCCAGTGCCTCCTGAAGCTCCTGAAGGGCAACGGACCGGACCGTGATGTCGCCTGCCCGGCGCGTTTTATGAAGCTTAAGGGCTTGTTCGGCATTCTCGCGCACAGTGGACATCAGGGCTGCCTTATCGCCGCGCTGTGGCACGCGGATGTCAACTTTGGCCCCTCGCAACCCGCCAAGCCACTCAGCGAGTTCGGCATGGTTGCTCGGATTCTCCGGTACCAGGACTTCGCGTGGTATCCGTCCCTGGACGTCGCTGACTTCGCCGTAAACCTGCTGCAGCAAATGTTCGATGAGTTCGGGTGTGGTGGCGTCCTCCACCTTTTCCACCACCCACCCACGTTGGCCGCGGACCCGGCCACCACGGACATGGAAGACCTGCACGGACGCTTCGAGTTCGTCGTCATGCAGTGCGAAGACGTCCGCGTCGGTGTCTTCGGCAAGAACTACGGCGTTGCGCTCAAAGACCTTACGAAGGGCGATAATGTCGTCCCTGAGTCCGGCTGCGCGCTCATAGTCGAGCTCGGCTACCGACGCCGCCATGTCCTTTTCCAACCGGCCGATAAAGCGCTTGGCTTCCCCACCCATGAAAGAACAAAAGTCCTCGGCGAGGGCACGATGTTCCTCGGGGGTGATCCGGCCAACGCAAGGGGCCGCGCACTTGTCGATGTAGCCAAGGAGGCACGGGCGTCCACTGGACTGGGCGCGCTTGAAGACACCTGCGCTGCAGCTGCGCACCGGGAAGACCCGCAGGAGCGTGTCCATGGTTTCCCTGATGGCGCCTGCGGTGTAGGGACCGAAGTACCTGGTGCCCTTCCTTCGCTCACCACGCATCACCTGTACCCTGGGGAACTTCTCCCCCATGGTGACGGCGAGGTACGGATAGGTCTTGTCGTCACGGAAGACAACATTGAATCGTGGCTTGAATTCCTTGATCCAGGTGTACTCCAGCTGCAACGATTCCAGCTCGCTGCCCACCATGGTCCATTCGACGCTGCTGGCTGCGTGGACCATTGCATGGGTCTTGGGGAGAAGGCCGGCCGGGTTGGCAAAGTAGGAATTGAGCCTGGACCGGAGGTTCTTTGCTTTGCCCACATAGATGACCCGCCCGTGGGGGTCGCGGAATCGATAGACGCCCGGGGTGGTGGGAATTTCACCCGTTTGGGGCCGGTAACTTGCTGGATCTGCCACGATTCCAGTCTAGTGAACCGGAACGACAGCCATGGCCACCCCGTCGCAGGAGAGCCGGGGTGCTAGTCGACCGACTTGCTCTGGTTGTAGCTGGTGGACCGTTCCTGACCGCTGAGCACGGCAATGGCATCCATGATTTTGTCAGTGACTTCACGGCGGGCCGGCAGGGAATGGTCAGGGCCGGTCTTGTCGAAGTACAGAGGCTCGCCGACCTTCATGGTGAAATGCTGGGGACGGACAGCGTTCTTGTCTGCGGGCTGCAGCTTTTCGGTACCGATGAGCCCTACCGGGATTACCGGTGCGCCTGTGGTCAGGGCAAGCCACCCCACGCCGGTCCGCCCACGGTAAAGGATCCCGTCGCGGGAACGGGTGCCTTCAGGGTAGATGCCGATGCCTTTGCCTGATTCGAGGATGTCCAACAAAGTCTTGAGCGCCTGCACGCTTGCCGCCTGCTCGCCGCGCTCAACCGGAATCGACCCCACAGCTTCGAAGAACGACTTCATCACGGCACCTTTGACGCCCTTGGTGGTGAAGTATTCGGCCTTGGCGAAGAAGGCGACCGGACGTGGCATCAGGGCCTGAACGATGACGCTGTCCAGGAACGAGAGGTGGTTCGGAGCGACAATGAACGGGCCCTCCTTGGGAACGTTCTCCAGCCCAATGACCGTGGGACGGCACGTGGAGGAAATCAATCCCCGGGTGGTCCACCGGATCGCATCAAAGACTGCCATCGTTTTGTACCTCGCTCAGGGCTGCCGCACGGACAGCGTCAAGTTCTTCAATTTTGGTGCGCAAATCAAGTGCGGTGCCGACTACTGCCACTGCACCGGCTTCTTCAAGCTCGCCATCGGGTGCAAATCCCCACGTGACGCCGATGCAGTCCAAGCCGTTCGCCATGGCCCCGGCAACGTCCTGGTGCCTGTCCCCCACCATCACAGCCGGCTGGGAATGAAGGTCCGCTAACGCTGCGCCCACAATTTCGACCTTGCCCGAAGCGGTGTTGGCGCCCAGGGATTCGTCGTCGGCAGCTCCGCGGATGGAGACGAAGAAATCGGCAATTTTGTGGTGCTCAAGGACGAGTCGAGCAATTGCCTGCGGCTTCTGCGTAGCCACCGCCACGGGCCGGCCGGATTCCGCGAAATATTCCAGGAGGTCGAAAATGCCCGGATAAAGCTTGCTCTGCCCGATTCCTGTTTCCTTGTAGTGGCGTCGATACCGCTCAATGGCTTCATCAACCAAGTCAGCAGGGACCTTGGCCAAATGCAGCAGGGAATCGCTGAGTTTGGGACCCACCATGGAATTCAGTACCGCCTGATCCGGTACAGGGAGGTTCATTTCACGCAGGGCCACAGAGATTCCCCCTGTGATGCCGCCGGCAGGATCGACAAGGGTGCCGTCCAGATCGAATATTACGGGCACCGTTGTTTGAGTCACCGGGTTAGTTTCTCACGAGTAGCGGCATGCCTGAAACTCGCATGCCGCTACCGGAATACTTCTGGTGACTAACCGAGAATTTCGGCCAGGAACGTCGCCGTGTGGCTGTCGGTGGATTTGGCCACTTGTTCAGGCGTTCCCGTGGCCACGATCTTTCCGCCACCGGAACCACCGTTGGGACCAAGATCCACAATCCAGTCCGCCGACTTGATGACGTCCAGGTTGTGCTCAATGGTGATGACCGTGTTGCCCTTGTCCACCAAGCCTTGAAGAACCATGAGCAACTTTCGGATGTCCTCAAAATGCAGGCCGGTTGTGGGCTCGTCAAGAACGTAGATGCTGCGTCCGTTGGAACGCTTCTGCAACTCGGCCGCCAGCTTCACACGCTGTGCCTCGCCACCTGACAGCGTGGTTGCAGGCTGCCCCAGGCGTACGTAGCCCAGGCCGACGTCCACCAGGGTATTCAAATGCCGCGCGATCGGCGTGAAGGCGGCAAAGAATTCCGCCCCTTCCTCGATGGGCATGTTGAGGACATCCGCGATCGTCTTGCCCTTGTAGTGGACCTCGAGGGTTTCCCGGTTGTACCGGGCTCCGTGGCACACCTCGCAGGGAACATAGACGTCCGGCAGGAAGTTCATCTCGATCTTCAACGTGCCGTCTCCGGAGCATGCTTCGCAGCGCCCTCCCTTGACGTTAAAGGAGAAGCGACCAGGCTGGTATCCGCGGACCTTGGCCTCGGTGGTCTCCGCGAAGAGCTTGCGGATGTTGTCAAAGACGCCGGTGTACGTGGCCGGGTTTGACCTCGGGGTACGGCCAATAGGGCTTTGGTCAACATGGACCACCTTGTCCAGGTGCTCCAGCCCGGCGATGGTCCGGTGGCGCCCTGCGACTTGTTTGGCGCCGTTGAGCTTGTTGGCGAGGACCTTGTAGAGGATTTCATTCACCAAGGTGGATTTGCCGGAGCCACTGACCCCGGTCACCGCCGTGAACAGCCCCAAGGGGAACGTGGCATCAACGTTGTTGAGGTTGTTCTCCCGGGCACCGACAACCTTGAGTTCACGCTTCTTGTCGTACTTGCGGCGCTTCTTGGGGATATCAATCTTGCGGCGGCCGGAAAGGTAATCACCGGTAAGGGACTCCGTGTTTTCCAGGAGTTCCTTATAAGTGCCCGAGTGCACTACCTGGCCGCCGTGCTCTCCGGCACCAGGTCCGATGTCCACTACCCAGTCGGCCTCGTGGATGGTGTCTTCGTCATGCTCCACCACGATCAGGGTGTTGCCCAGGTCCCGGAGACGGGTAAGCGTCTCGATGAGCCGCCGGTTGTCGCGCTGATGCAGACCAATGGAAGGCTCATCCAGGACGTACAGGACACCTACCAGGCCGGAGCCGATCTGGGTTGCCAGGCGGATACGCTGGGCTTCGCCACCGGACAAGGTACCCGACGGCCGCTCAAGGTTGAGGTACTCCAAACCGACATCCAGGAGGAAGGTCAGGCGGGCCTGGATCTCCTTCAGCACCTGGTTGGCGATTTGGGCTTCCCTGCTGGTCAGGGTCAAGCTGCCCAGGAACCCGGCGCATTCACGCATGGGAAGGGCCGCCACTTCAGCGATCGACTTGCCGTTGATCAGCACGGACAGCGACGCCGGGTTGAGGCGGGCACCGTTGCACTCAGGGCAGGGAATCTGACGCATGTACTCTTCGTACCGGTCACGGGCCCAATCGGAATCCGTTTCACCGTGCTTGCGGTGGACGTACTGGATGGCACCTTCAAAGCCCGTACTGTACTTACGTTCCCGGCCGAAACGGTTCTTGTACTGGACAACAACCTTGTGGTCCTTGCCGTGCAGTACGGTATTCCGTACATCCTTGGGGAGCTTTTCCCACGCGGTAGTCATGGAGAAGCCGAGTTCGTGTGCCAGGCCCTCGAGGAGACGGTTCCAATATTCCGTGGTGGCCGTGCCAAGGGACCACGGGGCGATGGCCCCCTCGCCCAGGGACAATTCGGGATTGGGAACGATCAGTTCCTCATCCACTTCGAGCTTCGTACCAATGCCGCTGCAGGCGGAGCAGGCGCCGAAGGGGTTGTTGAAGGAGAACGAGCGGGGCTCGATCTCATCGATCGCCAAGGGATGCTCATTGGGGCAGGCCAGGTTTTCCGAGAAAGCCCGGATGCGCCCGGGGTCCTCGGCGTCAAGGTCGACGAACTCCACCAGCACGCGGCCCTCGGCGAGGCCGAGCGCCGTTTCTACGGAATCAGTGAGCCGCTGGCTGATCTCTTCCTTGACCACCAAGCGGTCCACAACAACTTCGATGGTGTGTTTGAACTGCTTGCCGAGCTTGGGAGGGTCGTTCAGTTGAACCAGCTCGCCATCGACCCGGGCACGGGAATAGCCTTTGGCGGTCAGTTCCTTGAAGAGGTCAACGAACTCGCCCTTGCGGCCGCGCACTACCGGCGCCAGGACCTGGAATCGCGTGCCCGTCTCCAGTTCCAGAAGCTGGTCGACGATCTGCTGCGGTGTCTGACGGGCGATCGGCTCTCCACACACAGGACAGTGCGGGCGGCCCACGCGGGCCCAGAGCAAACGCATGTAGTCATAAATCTCGGTGATGGTGCCCACCGTTGAGCGTGGGTTCTTGCTGGTGGACTTCTGGTCGATGGACACCGCGGGCGACAAGCCTTCGATGAAGTCGACGTCAGGTTTATCCACCTGGCCAAGGAACTGGCGGGCATAGGCGGACAGCGATTCCACATACCGGCGCTGTCCTTCAGCAAAGATGGTGTCGAAAGCCAAGGAGGACTTACCGGACCCCGAAAGTCCGGTGAACACGATCATGGCATCACGGGGAAGGTCCAGGTCCACATTGCGCAGGTTGTGTTCCCGGGCACCCTTGACTACCAGCCGCGACAGGTCTGGCCTCGCGGGCTTGGTGTCAGGAACGATAGGGATGCTGTTCAGGGATTCGATGGCGGTATCTTCAGCTAAGGCTTTGGGCACTTACCAATGCTAATCGAAAACTTCTTCGAATTTCCATGTCGTTCCTCACATGCTACTGATCGGTATCAATCCGCGTCGTAAGCGGCAGCAAGAAGCTGCACGGCCTCCGCGAACGAAGCGCCTTGGGCCTTGGCTGCTGCCGCGTATTGTGCTGCGACGTCAGCCAGCGCTCCCCAGCGGTCGTCCCGGGCGCAGACCACGGTGCCGTTCCGCCCACGGGTGGCTACCACGCCTGCCGCTTCCAGCTCCTTGTATGCCCGGGCCACCGTGTGCGGGGCAACGTCCAGCACTCCGGCCAGGTTACGCACGGGAGGCAGTTTTGCTCCGACTGCCAGGACTCCGGCGTCGGCGAGTTCAATGATCCGCAGCCGTAACTGTTCGAAGAGCGCCACCGCGCTGCTGGTGTTGGGGCGCCATGCGCCTGGAAAATCACCTGTCGGAGTCACGAAGCACTCCAACGGAGAGCCGCGGTCACCCGGGGCGTCTGTTGTTCGAAGCGTCCTTGGTCCATGCCGAGAATTAGACCAGCGACGCCCGTACGGAACAAGCCATCACGGCGCACTAAAGCCATTGCTACGCGGAGGGACGCGCCCGGGCCGGTCATGCGTTCTTTCGCGCAACGGCAAAAATCCGCCGGAAAGGGAAAATTGTTCCGTGCCGGGAGGGTGGATAGGCCTCGCGCAGCAACGCGGAGTATTGCTCCTCGAACTCCGTAGCCTCCGCTGTGGACAGTGCTGCCAGCACTGGTCGAAGTCCTGTGCCTCGAACCCACTGAAGGACCGGATCCTCGCCCGGTAGTACCTGCTGGTAGGTGGTCTCCCAGGCGTCCGCCGCGCATCCGGCGTCGAGCATCACGCCCAAGTAGTCCGCCGGACTACCAACAGCACCATCGTGCCGAAGTACGCCGGACAAGCGCGACGCCCAGCGGGGCGACTCTGCGAGTTCGCGCATCAGCGTATGTGACGGGGAGGTGAAATTGCCGGGGACCTGCAGCGCAAACCAGGCGCCGGGCTTGAGGGCGCGCAACCACTTCGCCACCATGTCCTGGTGACCCGGCACCCATTGAAGGGCTGCGTTTGTGACGACGACGTCGGTGTCGGCACCTGGTACCCACGTGGCGATGTCGCCGTGCTCGAATTCCAGGCGGCTGGATTGCCCGGCAAGGGACTCCGCTTTGAGCAGCATCTCCGCCGACGAGTCAATGCCCACCACCCGGGCTCCCGGCCAGCGCTCTGTCAAGGTCGCAGTCAGGTTCCCGGGTCCGCACCCGAGGTCCACAATATTCCGTGGGTCACTGGCCTGGATCCTCCCGACGAGGTCATGGAACGGGCGGTCCCGATGGTTGCCGAACTCCACATACTTGGACGGATCCCACTTCATCAAAGCCTCCTCGCGTCTGGCACCACTGCTGGGCAGAGCCTAAACCGTCCGGGCACTAAGCTGGAAACCAATGAAACTTCTTGAACAGCTTCCCGGTACCATCGCCGCCGATCCCCTGGACCCGGACGAAATCTACACACGGTTCGTGGAGTGGACGGAGAGCCGTGGGCTGCAGCTGTACCCTGCCCAGGACGAAGCGATCATGGAGCTTGCCTCCGGCGCCAACGTCATCCTCGCCACGCCAACGGGCTCAGGGAAATCACTGGTAGCCATCGCGGCCCACTTCGAAGCCATGGCGCGCGGCCAGCGGAGTTATTACACGGCGCCCATCAAGGCGTTGGTATCCGAAAAGTTCTTTGCTCTCTGCGACATTTTCGGCGCGGAGAACGTGGGCATGATTACCGGTGATTCCGGCGTCAACCAGGATGCCCCCATTATTTGCTGCACGGCGGAAATCCTGGCCAACATCGCCCTCCGCGAAGGGTCGACGGCGGACCTCGGTTCGGTGGTCATGGACGAGTTCCATTTCTATTCCGACCCCCAACGCGGTTGGGCATGGCAGGTGCCCCTCCTGGAACTCCCCCAGGCACAGTTCCTCCTGATGTCCGCCACCTTGGGCGACGTCTCCCGCTTCGAATCCGGACTGACTGAGCTGACGGGTCGGACCACCACCACCGTGAGCTCCGCGGAACGCCCCATTCCGCTGCACCACTACTACCACCTGACGCCGGTTCACGAGACGTTGGAGGAGTTGCTCTCCACCAAGCAGGTCCCCGTCTACGTGGTGCACTTCAGCCAGGCAGAAGCCATTGAGCGTGCCCAGAACCTCATGAGCATCAACATGTGCAGCCGTGCCGAAAAGGACCGCATCGCTGAGCTCATTGCTGGTTTCCGGTTCGCGGCCGGCTTCGGAAAAACCCTCAACAGGCTGGTCCGCCACGGTATCGGCGTGCACCACGCCGGGATGCTCCCCAAGTACCGCCGGCTGGTGGAGCAACTGGCCCAGGCCGGGCTCCTGAAAGTCATCTGCGGCACCGATACTTTGGGAGTAGGCATCAACGTGCCCATCCGAACAGTGTTGTTGACCGCTTTGAGCAAGTACGACGGCGTACGCACCAGATCGCTTAACTCACGTGAGTTCCACCAGATTGCCGGACGTGCCGGCCGGGCGGGTTACGACACCGCCGGCACGGTGGTGGTCCAGGCTCCGGACCACGTGGTGGAGAACACCAAGGCGATGGCCAAGGCCACCGCCAAGTTCGGCGATGACCAAAAGAAACTACGCCAAGTGGTGAAGAAGAAGCCCCCGGAAGGATTCGTGTCCTGGGGCGAGCCAACGTTCAAGCGGCTGGTCGAGTCGGTGCCTGATCCGCTGACGTCCAGCTTTACCGTGACCCACGCAATGTTGCTCAACCTCATGGAACGCCCGGGCGATCCCTTCCACGCAACCCGGCGCCTGCTCAGCGAGAACCATGAGAGCCGCCCCGCGCAATTGAAACTCATGAAGAAGGCCCTGGGTATCTACCGCGAGCTGCTGGCCGCCGGAGTGGTGGAACGGATCCCGGAAGAGGAACAGGAAGCCGAGGGACGCTCAGTCCGACTGACGGTACATCTGCAGGCCAACTTCGCCTTGAACCAACCCCTTTCGCCCTTCGCTCTCGCCGCGCTTGAACTTCTCGATCCGGAGTCGCCGTCGTACGCCTTGGACGTTGTTTCCGTCATCGAATCGACGCTTGAGAAGCCGCGCCAGATTCTTTCGGCGCAGCAAAAGAAGGCGCGCGGCGAGGCGGTTGCCGCCATGAAGGCGGATGGCATCGAGTATGAGCAGCGCATGGCCATGCTGGATGAAGTCACCTATCCGATGCCCTTGGCCGAGATTCTTGGCGAGGCCTTCGAGGTCTACCGCAAGGCGGCTCCTTGGGTGGGCGACTTCGAACTCGCACCAAAATCGATCATTCGGGACATGTATGAGCGCGCCATGAACTTTGGCGAGTTTGTGCAGTTCTATGGCTTGGCCCGCTCCGAGGGCATCGTCCTGCGTTATCTTGCTGACGGGTTCCGTGCGCTGCGACAGACCGTTCCCCAGGATTCGCTCCGTGAAGACCTTGAAGACCTTATTGCGTGGCTGGGGGAACTGGTCCGCCAAGTTGACTCCAGCCTTTTGGACGAATGGGAAGAGCTCACGTCCGGGCTTGTTCCCACGCAGCACGACGCTCCCCCGCCCCCGCCGCCGCTCCTGACTGCCAACATCCGTGCCTTCCGCGTGATGGTCCGTAATGAGATGTTCCGCAGGGTTGAACTCTTCGCTGATGAAGACTCTGCGGCGCTTGGCGAACTCGACGGGGAAGCCGGCTGGGACGCAGGACGTTGGGAAGAGGTCTTGGACGACTACTTCGATGAACACGACGACATTGGAACAGGTCCAGACGCGCGCGGGCCCGGTTTGCTGATCATCACCGAGGAAACCGGCACGTGGAAGGTCCGGCAGATCTTCGACGATCCCGCAAGCAACCATGACTGGGGAATCTCGGCCGAGGTGGATCTGGCAGCATCAGACGAGACCGGCACCGCGGTGGTCCGGGTAACAGACGTCAACAGGCTCTAGGTTCAGCCGCTGTGGAACCCTTCCCGGACCTGACCGACAGCCTGCGGGGGCTGGAAGCCCTCCGTGCAGCACTCCCGGCGGGCTGCTTGGGTCCGCGTCGATGGTGGGGCGGCCCCCTGGACGTAGAAGGGCTCGCGCTCGGGTCAGTACAGGCAGCAGCCACGGCCCTCCAGGCCCTGACAGGTACGGCCGGTCGGTATGCTGTGGCGTCAGGCCCAACGGCTGCTTCCTTCGATTCCCTGGGGCACCTCAGGATTTCGGGCATGAAGCCCCAAGGTTTCGCCCGGATGTCGGGATTCCGGCCGACCCTGGACGGCTGGATCCGCCTGCATGCCAATTACCCGCACCATGCCGCACGGTTGATGGACACGCTCGCGGCCAGCACGCCCCATGACGTAGACCGGGCCCTGCTTTCCATGACGTCGGCGGAAGCCGAGGAAGCCATCGCGGCCGGGAAAGGTGTTGCGGCGGCTGTTCGCACACGGGAAGAGTGGCTTTCGTCACCCATGCACGGCGGGGCAAGCGCGGGTCCTTGGATCAGCTTCATCCGTCCTGCATCGGCCCAGGCGGAGCCTTCGCGGCCGTCGTCGTGGGTGCCCTCCGCGGAGCCGTTTCAGCCCCTGGCAGGATTACGGGTCCTCGACTTAACGCGGGTTATTGCGGGGCCAACAGCCACCCGCTTCCTTGGTGCTTTGGGTGCGGATGTGCTCCGTATCGATCCCCCGGGCCTTCCTGAGCTCACCGATGCTTTCGTCGACTCCGGTTTCGACAAGCGCAGCGCGGAAGCCGACCTGGGCAATGCCCAAGTGCTGGCAGTGGTGCAGCAGCTGCTCGCGTCAGCTGACGTCGTGGTGACCGGATACCGCCGCGGCGGCCTGGACAGGTTCGGCCTCGGCCCTGAAGAACTGCTTGCCACCCGGCCTGATCTTGTGGTGGTGACGTTAAATGCGTGGGGCAGCGGACCGTGGACTGCCAGACGCGGTTTCGACAGCCTGGTGCAGGCAGCCTGCGGAATCGCTGAACGGTACGGACGGCATGACGACGACGGTTGGAAGCCGGGCGCGCTCCCTGTCCAGGCCTTGGACCACGCAACGGGGTACGGTCTCGCAGCAGCCGCGCTGGCCTTGCTGGCTCAACGGCTCAGTACAGGCGCAGGCGGAACAGCGCAGCTTTCCCTCGCTCGGACAGCTGAGGAGCTGTTCCGTTTGCCGGCGCCCAAGCAGTCCGCGCTGAGCTCACTGCCGGAACCGGAGTACCTCGAAATGGAGAGTCCTTACGGCCACCTCCGGTTTGTCGGACCTCCATTGACGGTTGACGGTGTTCCCCTTCGGTATGACAGGGCCCCTACACGGTACGGCACCTCGGCACTGGCCTGGCGGCAGTAGGCGCGGCTCCCCTAGTAAGCTCGAAGGCATGAGTGTAATCCGCCCAGCCACTGTAGAAGACGTCCCTGCCATCCTCCGTATGATCCATGACCTTGCGATCTACGAGAAGGAACCGGACGCTGTCAAAAACACTCCGGAGATGCTTACCGAAGTACTTTTCGGCGAGAATCCCCGTGTCTACGCCACTATGGCCGAAAACAGTGCGGGCACAGTGCAGGGCTTCGCCCTGTGGTTCCTGAACTACTCAACCTGGGAAGGCGTCCACGGCATCTACCTCGAAGACCTCTACGTGATTCCCGACGCTCGCGGCGAGGGCCATGGCAAGGCCCTGCTGCAGCATCTGGCCACCACCGCCGTCGAGCATGGCTATGCCCGCGTGGAGTGGAGCGTCCTGAACTGGAACGAACCTTCCATCAACTTCTACAAGAACCTTGGCGCCTTCCCGATGGAGGAATGGTCCACTTTCCGTCTGGCCGGCGACGCCCTTAACGCCTTCGGCGCGAAGGCGGGCCACGCCAATGAGGCCCTTGCCCGTGGCTGACCGGCACCCCAACGAAGCGCACAGCATCCGCGCCCACCACGAATTCCGGGGGGTACGGACTGCGGAACACTATTTCTCGGTCCCCTTGGTGCACACAGCTGCTGGATCCGGCAACATCGGCGAGACAATCACGATCTTTGCCAGGGAGTACTCCTCCACGGAGCACACGCCTGAGCAGGCCGGCAGGCTTCCGTGGCTCTTGTATTTGCAGGGCGGTCCGGGCGGCCGGGGAAACCGGGTTACCTCGCTGTCCGGATGGATGAAGGCGGCTGCCAAAGATTTCCGTATCCTCATGCTGGATCAACGCGGAACGGGATTGTCCACGCCCGTCGAGCAGCAGTCACTGGGGCTCAGGGGCGACACCACGGCCCAAGCCGAATACCTGACCCACTTCCGTGCCGACTCCATCGTGGCTGACGCTGAATACATAAGGAAAGTCCTGGGTTCAGGGCCCTGGTCCGTCCTCGGCCAGAGCTTCGGTGGCTTCTGCGCGTTGACCTATCTGTCATTCGCGCCGGAGGGGCTGCGCGAGGTGCTCATCACCGGTGGGCTGGCCCCGCTCCACGGTCCGGCGGACCGGGTGTATCACGCGACGTTCCACCGCGTCGCCGCACGGAATGCCGAATACTTCTCCTGGTACCCCGAAGACCGGGAGAAAGTCACAAGGATCGCCCGCCACCTGGAGCGGCAACCTGAGTTCCTGGCAAGTGGTGAAAGGCTAACGACCGAGCGCTTCCAGATGGTGGGATCATTCCTGGGCGGCAACACCCGCGTGGATGCCCTCCACTATCTCCTGGAGGACGCCTTCATCGACACGCCGTCCGGAGAACGCCTGTCGGAATCGTTCCTCGAACAAGTGCGGGGGCTCGTTAGCCGTGCCGCCAATCCCTTGTACGCCGTCCTGCACGAGTCCATCTACGGTCAGGATGAGGCAACCAACTGGGCCGCGTGGCGCGTGTTGGAAGCCTATCCGGAGTTCAGGCCCGATGCCGCGGAACCGCTGCTGACAGGCGAGATGGTTTATCCGTGGTACTTCGAACAGGACCCGGCACTCGTGCCCCTCCGTGACGTAGCTGAACAGCTGGCCGCCAGGAAGGACTGGAAGCCGTTGTACGACCCCGCACGATTGGCGGCCAACACAGTGCCTGTAGCCGCAGCCGTGTACATGGACGACATCTACGTGGATCACGATCTGTCACTCGAAACGGCTGAAGCGGTGCGTGGCCTTCAGCCGTGGGTCACCTCGGACTTCCACCATGACGGCATTGGCGAAGACGGCGAGGGCATCTTCGCCCGGCTTTTCAGGATGGTCCGCTCAACTCGCTAGACCGCGGGACTATCCGTTGTCCGGTCCTGCGCCTCGGCCGATCTCCCGCGGACTGCCGCGACGGCTGTCAGGGCCAACACGGCTGCGGCGAGGATGCTTGAAGCGACGTTGAGGCCTTGATAGCCGATCCAGGCCAGGAGCAAGCCCGAGGTGGCGCCGCCGATTGCGCCGGCGCCACCCATGAGCGTGTCCGAGACGCCCTGCACCGTAACGCGTTCGTCAGGTGCAACGCTTTCGGCCAAAAGGGTCGATCCGGCGATGGTTGCTGCAGACCAACCCAAGCCCAAGAGAACCAGTCCGGCGGTAACAAGCACGGGCTCACGCTGGCCAAACCCGGCGATGAACACCGCCACCAACAGCAGTCCGTGCCCCATGGCGATGGTTTGCAAGCGCCCTGCTTTATCGGTCAGCCAGCCCCACAGTGGGGAAAGCGCAAACATTCCTGCGATGTGGAGCGAAATCGTGAGGCCTATGACCACCAGTGCGTCCGTGCTGTCGGTTGCCCCACCATGATGCCCTTCGTGGGAACCGCCCACGAGTTGTTGGAGGTGCAGGGGCGTCATGGACATGACTGCCACCATGACACCGTGTGCCGCCACCACGGCGGCCAAGGCCAACAAGGCCCGGGGCGACGCGCGGACGGCACGCAGCCCGGAACGGATGGTTCCCCGCACAGGCTGCGCTCCAGCACCTCCGTTGCCGTCGGCCTCCGACACCAGTCTCCGGGACAACAACAGCGGGTCGGGCCTCAGGCCCACGAACAGCAGGGCGGCAGCCAGAAACAGCCCGGCTGCTGAGAATACGAACGGTCCGGCGATAGGAGGCAGCCCAAGGGCTGCGCCCACCACTGCACCTGGCTGGATCAGGTTGGGACCGGCGACAGCACCGATGGTAATGGCCCAGACGACCGTGGACAGTGACCGCCCGCGGTGCTCAGGTTCAGCGAGGTCGACGGCGGCGAACCTCGCCTGGAGATTCGCGGCCGTGCCCAGGCCAAGGAAGGCCGCCCCAAGCAGGAGCAGGACGAATGACTGGCCCATCACGGACGCGATGATGAGGAGCGCCCCGACCATCGCAGCGACCAGTCCTGTCACCAGTCCTACCCGGCGGCCCCTCGATTCCGCGAGGCGCGCCAAGGGCAGCGCGGCGATCGCCGCCGCGAGTGTCAGGACGGTGGTGATGGAGCCGGCCCACGCTTCGGAACCTGACAGGTCCACAGCCAGCAACGATCCGATGGAGAGTGTGGCTCCATTGCCAACGCCGCTGAGCAGCTGTGCGGAACTGAGCAGGAAAACAGTACGGCGCTGAACCCGTTGTGGGTCCAGCGCCGTAGTTGAAGTGGTAGTCACTTCACGAGACTACAACTTTCCGAGGAGAGTTACTCTGCCTCGCTCATGCTCTTTTTGGCATCTTCTTCAAGCCGTGCATCCAGCTTGGCCTGCCGTGCTTGCGGGCTCAGGAGGCTGGCAACCACTGCCACGATGATGGTTCCGACAATGACCGCCAGCGACACGTAGGTGGGAATCTCAGGTGCCCACTCGATGTGGTGGCCGCCGTTGATGAACGGAAGTTCGTTGACGTGCATGGCGTGCAGGACGAGCTTGACGCCGATGAAGGCGAGAATCACGGACAGTGCGTGCTTCAGGTACACCAGGCGTGTCATGAGTCCACCGAGGAGGAAGTACAACTGGCGCAGGCCCATCAGCGCGAAAATGTTCGCCGTGAAGACGATGAAGGCACTCTGGGTCAGGCCGAAGATCGCGGGGATGGAGTCAACCGCGAACAGGAGGTCCGTCAAGCCGATGGTGATGAAAACAATCAGCATTGGCGTGAAGACCTTCTTGCCCTCCACCACGGTGCGGATCTTGTTGCCGTCAAACTTCTCGGACATCGGCAGGACCTTGCGAAGGCGGGCGATCAGCGGGTTCTCGGCACCCTCTTCTTCATCCTCGCCGGAGTCCTTGGCCTGCTTCCAGGCAGTCCACAGGAGGAACGCACCGAAGATGTAGAAGACCCAGCTGAACTGTTCAATCACGACGGCGCCGAGGGCGATGAAGATACCGCGGAGGATCAGGGCGATGATGATGCCCACCATCAGCACTTCCTGCTGGTACTTACGGGGCACCGAGAAGCGGGCCATGATGATGATGAAGACAAAGAGGTTGTCGATGCTGAGGCTGTACTCAGTGACCCAGCCGGCGACGAACTGGCCGCCGTATTCCGGGCCGGCGAACGCGAACATGGCTACGGCAAAGAGCAGTGCCAGTCCTACATAGAAGCTGACCCACAGGCCGGCTTCCTTCATGGAAGGTTCATGGGGACGCTTGACGACCAACAGGAGGTCGATCAGCAGGATGATTCCGAGAACGACAAACGAGCCGATCTCAAACCAGACGGGAAGCTGCATTAAAGGTGCCTTTCGCAGGGTACGGGAAAGCGGTGTAAGTCTCTCCGGCCTGCCAGGGTGCGGTGAATGCAAAAATTGGCGGCCCGCTAGATCCGGCGAGGCATCTGTGCCTTGCGTGCTGACGGACGTAGCGCTTGGGATACTCCCCTACGTGACCTCAACCTTACCTTAGGCGTGCCCGGCGGACTGCATCTGGCGTAATTCGCGCTTCAACTCCTTGACTTCGTCTCGGATGCGGGCCGCGACTTCGAATTGCAGTTCAGCAGCCGCCCCGTGCATCTGTTCGGTCAGCTGCTCAATGAGGCCCACCAAGTCCTCGGCTGGAGCAGCGGCGAGGCCATCCTGCCGAACCGTTGCCGCACCCTTGGCAGCGGTCTTGCCGCGTTTGCCACCCTTGGCGAGTCGGTTGTTGTTGAGAAGCTCCTGGGTGTCTGCGTCTTCCTTGGCCAACTGGTCCGTGATATCAGCAATCTTCTTCCGCAACGGCTGCGGATCAATGCCATGGTCCGTGTTGTACTGCACCTGGATGGCGCGGCGCCGGTTGGTTTCTTCAATGGCGTGGGCCATGGAATCGGTAATCCGGTCCGCGTACATGTGGACCTGGCCCGACACGTTACGCGCTGCGCGGCCGATGGTCTGGATCAGAGAGGTGGATGAACGCAGGAAACCTTCCTTGTCAGCGTCGAGGATGCTCACGAGGGAAACCTCAGGCAGGTCGAGGCCTTCACGGAGGAGGTTGATGCCTACAAGGACATCAAACACGCCCATCCGCAGCTCACGGAGCAGCTCCACCCGCCTCAGGGTGTCGACATCGGAGTGCAAGTACTCCACCTTGACGCCGTGTCCCACCAGGTAGTCAGTAAGGTCCTCGGCCATGCGCTTGGTCAATGTCGTGACGAGGACGCGCTCGTTCTTCTCTGTGCGGGTCCTGATCTCCCCCAGCAAGTCATCAATCTGCCCCTTGGTGGGTTTGACTACTACCTCGGGGTCGATGAGGCCCGTGGGACGGATGATCTGCTGGACGTAGCCGTCAGCCTTGCCAAGCTCGTATTTACCGGGCGTTGCGGACAAGTACACCGTCTGGCCGATGCGTTCGAGGAATTCGTCCCACTTCAGCGGTCGGTTGTCCATGGCTGATGGCAGGCGGAAGCCGAAGTCCACCAGGTTCCGCTTACGGGACATGTCGCCTTCATACATGGCGCCAATCTGCGGGATGGTGACGTGGGATTCATCCACCACCAGGAGGAAATCGTCCGGGAAGTAGTCGATGAGGCAGTGCGGAGCGGTCCCGGGATTACGGCCGTCAATGTGCACGGAGTAGTTCTCGATTCCGTTGCAGAAGCCCATCTGCTGCATCATTTCGAGGTCGTACGTGGTGCGCATGCGAAGGCGCTGGGCCTCTACCAGCTTGTTCTGGCTTTCGAGGACCTGCAGGCGGTCGGCAAGTTCGTCCTCGATGCGCTTGATGGCACGGGCCATCCGCTCCGGGCCGGCCACGTAGTGCGAGGCCGGGAACACGTACATCTCTTCTTCGTCGCGGAGGACCTCTCCGGTCAAAGGATGGAGGGTCTGGATGTTCTCGATTTCATCTCCGAAGAACTCAATCCTGATGGCAAGTTCTTCATACATGGGGATGATCTCCACGGTGTCGCCGCGGACCCGGAATGTGCCCCGGTGGAAGTCCATGTCATTGCGGGCGTACTGCATGGAGACGAATTTCCGAAGGAGATGGTCGCGGTTCATCTCCGCGCCCTTGCGCAGCGTAACCATGCCCGCGATGTACTCTTCCGGCGTACCCAGGCCGTAGATACAGGAGACTGTGGCCACTACGATGACGTCGCGGCGGGTCAACAACGCGTTGGTCGCCGAGTGCCGGAGGCGTTCAACTTCCTCGTTGATGGAGGAATCCTTCTCAATAAAGGTATCCGTCTGGGCTACGTACGCCTCGGGCTGGTAGTAGTCGTAGTACGAGACGAAGTACTCCACCGCATTGTTTGGCAGCAGTTCCCGGAATTCATTGGCCAATTGCGCGGCAAGGGTCTTGTTCTGAACCATGACCAGGGTGGGTCGCTGGACTTGCTCAATAAGCCAGGCCGTAGTGGCACTCTTTCCCGTACCAGTGGCGCCGAGGAGGACCACGTCCTTTTCCCCGTTATTGATGCGTTCCGTCAGTTCCGCGATTGCGGTGGGCTGGTCTCCGGCGGGTTTGAATTCGCTGATCACTTCGAACGGCGCGACGACACGGTTGATTTCCTGGGCAAGGCTCATAGAACAAATCTACCCCCGGCCACGGACAGCTACTGTCCGCGTTTGCCCTCGGCAGAAGACATATACGACGGCGGCTGCCAGCCTGTGCGGTCGGCCCACTCTTCCATGAGCGGCCAGGCAACGTCCGTGAACCACGGCTCCTTGGTATCCGCGTAGCCCGTGCTGCTGTTGTCGCCCACATGTGCTGCGGCGATTTCGCGCTTATGCGCTTCATACGTTGTGACGGCTGTGGGTTCGGACCGCAGCCAGTCGCGGAAGAGCAACGCGTAACGCCACCCCGGTGATCCCGCGAGCCGCACGTGCAGGTTCACCGGCCGGCAAGGATCGGCGTTGGCGTGGAACCGCTTCTGCCACTGTGCGGGCTCAGGTTGGGTGGGTTTGGGTGTGTCCTGGTTGGCTCCCGGCACTGCAGGGAACCCGGCTTGGGCGAGTTGGACTGCGAGTCGATCTGCCACCCCAAGATCGGCGACAGCTACTTGGAGGTCCAGAACGTCCTTTGCTGCCAGCCCGGGTACTGACGTGGAACCGATATGGTCCACGGCCAGGATGTCCTGGGGTGCCACAGCCGCAATACGGGCCCCGAGGCGAGCGGCCTGACGGTTCCAGTCAGGTGTCCATGGGGTGATGACCGGGCCAAGGTGTCGAGCCGCCCTTGTCCCCCGGCTGATGTTTTCCGCGAAAGGCAACAGCCTCCCAGTCCACAGGGCGTCAACTTCGGCCCGCAGCTCGTCACGGCCCCCCGCGTTTAACAGGACTACATCGGCAGCGGCAATACGTTGTTCACGAGTGGCCTGCGCCGCCATGCGGGCCCGCGCGTCTTCCGGAGTCATCCCCCGGAATTCGACCATACGGTCAATGCGCACGTCGTCCGGGGCATCTACAACGACCACCAAGTGGAAATTGCTGCCCTGGCCGGTTTCGACGAGGAGCGGGATGTCCTGCACGACGATGTCGCCGGCGCCGGCCCCTGCCATGATGGTGGCGGCGGCCTCGCGTACCAGCGGATGAATGATGCTGTTGAGCAATTCGCGTTGGGATGGATCCTGGAACACGATGGCTCCCAGCTTGGGCCGATCCAGTCTGCCGTCTGCGTCGAGGATGCCCGGACCGAACGCCTCCACGACACGGCGGAGGCCGGGTGTACCCGGTTCCACCACTTGGCGGGCAATGAGATCCGCGTCGATGAGGAGCGCACCCAGTTCCTGCAACCTGGATGCCACCAATGATTTCCCTGAGGCGATGCCGCCCGTCAGCCCGATCTTCAGCACTCCTCAACACTAGACTGAAGCGGTGGAAAACGAGGAAGACAGCCGTGCGACCACCTATACGACATTGACGGACGGTCCGGACTTCCGCCATGAGCTGGAAATACGCCGGTCCCGTTTCATCACGGTCCTTCGGCGGTCCCCCGACGAGGAAACTGCCCGTTCCCTGGTGGCAGAGCTCCGGCGCGAATTCCACGATGCCCGCCACCACTGCTCGGCGTTCGTCATCGGGCCGGACCGCATGATCCAACGCTCCAGTGACGACGGCGAACCGTCCGGCACCGCCGGCATCCCCATGCTCGAAGCCCTCATCAAACGCGAAGCTATGCCCGGGGTCACGGACCTCACTGACGTGAGTGCCGTCGTCGTGCGCTATTTCGGTGGGATTCTCCTGGGCGCGGGCGGACTGGTCCGCGCTTACTCCGAATCAGTCTCTTCTGCCTTGGATCTCGCTCCACTGGTTCAGCGTCGGAGGCTGCGGATATGTGCCATTGACGTTCCCCACGCCGACGCCGGCCGGCTGGAGAACGAACTTCGGAGTACCGGGTACGTCATGGCGGACACCGGCTATGGAGCCAAGCACGCCACACTCCGTATTGCTCTTCCGGACGATGCGGCAACCATTTCCGAGGCGCACGCCCGTCTGGCTTCCCTGACGTCCGGGAATTTGGAGTTGCGGCCACAGGGAACCGAATGGGTGGATCTTCCCCGCTGACTTCACCACGAGGAGTCTCAGCCGTTTGGGGGCGCATCAGTCCGTGCCGCTGGCTTCACGTCGCGGCTTAAGCAGAAGGACCCCCGCCCGGAGGCAGGGGTCCTTCTTTGGCTATTCAGCACATCCCGTGAGGGAGGCGGAATTAGTTGCCGGTCAGCTTCTCACGCAGTGCGGCGAGTGCTTCGTCGGACGCCAGGGTACCGCCGCCGGTGTTGGACTCAGCAGCGGCCGGCTCCGAGGAGTAGCTCGTGGTGCCGGAATCGCTCTCACCGGACGTTGCAGCAGCAGCGTCGTCAGCAGCGTGCTGGGCAACCTGCTTCTTGTGGGCTTCCCAACGGGTCTGGGCGTCAGCGTACTGCTGCTCCCAAGCTGCACGCTGGGTCTCGTAACCTTCGAGCCATTCGTTCGACTCGGGGTCGAAGCCCTCGGGGTACTTGTAGTTGCCCTCTTCGTCGTACTCAGCGGCCATGCCGTACAGAGCGGGATCGAACTCGGTGCTGTCAGCGTCAACGCCCTCGTTAGCCTGCTTGAGGGAGAGGGAGATGCGGCGACGCTCGAGGTCGATGTCGATGACCTTGACGAACAGTTCGTCGCCAACGGAGACAACCTGCTCTGCGAGCTCCACGTGGCGGACAGCCAGCTCGGAGATGTGCACGAGGCCTTCGATGCCGTCTTCGACGCGAACGAACGCACCGAACGGAACCAGCTTGGTGACCTTACCCGGAACAACCTGGCCGAGGGCGTGGGTGCGGGCGAAGGTCTGCCACGGATCTTCCTGCGTAGCCTTGAGCGACAGGGAGACACGCTCGCGGTCCAGATCCACTTCGAGGACCTCGACGGTGACTTCCTGGCCAACTTCGACAACCTCGGACGGGTGGTCGATGTGCTTCCAGGACAGCTCGGAAACGTGAACGAGGCCGTCTACGCCGCCGAGGTCCACGAATGCACCGAAGTTGACGATGGAGGAAACAACGCCCGGACGAACCTGGCCCTTTTCCAGCTTGTTGAGGAACGTGGAGCGAACCTCGGACTGGGTCTGCTCGAGCCATGCACGGCGGGACAGCACAACGTTGTTGCGGTTCTTGTCCAGCTCGATGATCTTGGCTTCGATCTGCTGACCGATGTACGGAGCCAGGTCGCGGACGCGACGCATCTCGACGAGGGATGCGGGCAGGAAGCCGCGCAGGCCGATGTCCAGGATGAGGCCACCCTTGACAACCTCGATGACGGTACCGGTAACGACACCGTCTTCTTCCTTGACCTTCTCGATGTCGCCCCAGGCGCGCTCGTACTGAGCACGCTTCTTGGAGAGGATCAGACGGCCTTCTTTGTCTTCCTTGGTGAGAACCAAAGCTTCGACCTGATCGCCAACGGCGACAACGTCGCCGGGGTCAACATCGTGCTTGATGGAAAGCTCGCGGGAAGGGATGACACCTTCGGTCTTGTAACCGATGTCGAGCAGAACTTCGTCGCGGTCGACCTTGACGACGGTACCTTCGACGAGGTCTCCGTCGTTGAAGTACTTGATGGTGGCGTCGACAGCTGCGAGGAAGTCCTCAGCGGTACCGATGTCGTTAATGGCGACTACGGGGGTACCGGGCTTCTCGGTGGAGGTGATGGTCATGTAGTAGGGGCTCCGTTGTGGATAGTGAGTCGGTCAGGCAAACCGCTGCCGCCCGGGTCCGGACGGCAGAACACGGCAAATTACCGGGTCATCCTGATTTGTGGATTAATACAAAATGGATGCATGCACGTAGTACACGCCCGTTTATTCTAGTCGCATAGGCAAAGCAGGGTCAAAAGGAGTGTCACACGCCCAGCACGTCCCGCAGGCGGCCGAAGGTAACGCCCCGGTCGAGCAGCCCCGGCAACACCCGGGCGTATCCTTCGGCAGTCCCGGACGCCGGCCTGTTGAAGTGTGAAATGACGATGTCACCGGCCGCCACGCGTCCTACCTCCGCGGCCACGGTGGCTGCCGAATAGGTGGCGCCGCCGTCACCATTGACTGTGAAATTGACGGGCAGCATGCCAAGCCTGCGAGTCATTTCCGCCGCTACGTCGTCGTAGAACGCAGTCCCCGGCCGGAAGAACTTAGGGGCGGCCCCGGTGAGTTCCTGCAGCAGAGCATGGTTCCCCATCAGCTCGTCATAGGCAGCAGCGGCGGTGGCGGTTCCGGGGATTCCGTAAGCAGACCTCCCGTTAACGGAAAGCGGCTGGTGCATGGTGCCATGGTTGGCGAGTTCGAACAGGGGGTCCGCCGCCAGTTCCTCCGACAACGACCGATTGGCATGGATCCACCGGCTGTTGATGAACAGCGTGGCAGGGACGTCGAGCCGGCGGAGGGTACGCAACAAGGCGTTGTCGCACCCCGCGCCGCCCGGCCCGCCACAGGCGTCAAACGTCAAGGCCACGTGCTGCGATGGCGAGTTGTTGACCACTCCAGTGATGTGCAGCCCCCATTCCCTGGGATGCCTGCCGGCGAACTCGGCCACGATCTGCTGCCTGTCCGGCACTGCGGCCGGTTTGGACGTCGGTGCTGGTGCGAGGGCGGCGGCAGCCTGTTCGCTTGATCTTGCAGCGATCGACGGCGGTGGTGTGGCCGGGCCCGTCCCCGCCGCCACGGAGGGCGCCGATGCTGCCGAGGGTACTTCGACGGATGCGCCGTCAGCGCATGCTGCCAGGGCAGCGGACGCGAGGCCCGCCATTCCAAGCAGCACTGATCGCCGGCCGGCCAATGGCCGCCGCTTGGAATCCCCCATGGATGTCCTTACTCAGATGTGGCTATGTGGTTGTGATGAGGTGGTGCGGCCTAGAAGTGCGTCAAGCAATGAGCCGGGCGCTCGACCGCGAACAGTTGCTGGGCCAGGAACGCGGCACCGGAGGACTTTTCGTGGATGCGCCCGGCGGCGGCCAGGGTCACCGGCGACACCACGCCAAGATAGATGGAGGCGAGGTCGGCCACGTCCATGCTGAGGTCGGGTGACTGTCCGGAGGCTTCAGTTACGACGGCGGCGGCAGCACCGCCGTCGGACTCCAGGACCCAAGTGCCACCCGCCAGGGAGAGCGGGTCCGTCACTTCCAGGACCAAGCGACCTGCCGAGGCGTAATGGCGGGCCTGCAAGGCGGACTGTATGTCCAGGATCCGGAGCCACAGCATGTCGCGGACTTCGGAGGCCTCGATGCAGCGTGGGTCCTCAAGCGCCCACGCCAGGGCGTCGTCAACCGGGGCTTCGGCCCAGGTTACTTCCTCAATGAGGTCGATGCTGCCCAGGAAGCGCCACAGATCGAGGTATCCGGAATTGGTTGCGGCCACCAGGTCCACGATTTCCATGGTGTACGGCTTGTGGTCCCACCCCTTGAAACGGTAGGAGACGAAGCCATCCAATGCCCCGGACAGGTCGTAGTGCAGGGCACAGCGGACGCTGGTGTCGGGCTTGCCGTCATGCCCAATGGAACCCGAGGCAACAAGCCGGTAATACTCCTGGCGGTCCACCGAGCCCGGCGTCAGCCGCTGCACACGCTTGAACACGTGGGGTGCCAGTTCCAACAGGACCGATGGATCGGCGACCTCCACTGTTCCCTGCGGCTGTCCCTTCATCCGGAATCGGGGACCCGTGTCGACTTTGATGCTGCGCTCAAACGTAGCCACACCGAAGCCGAAACGCCCATAGATGGAACCTTCGGAGGCCGTCAGCGCCGCCATGGCCAGGCCGTCGTCCTTGGCGCTCTCCAGGTCGGCAGTGATCATCCCCCGCAGGATTCCATGGCGGCGGTGTGTTCCGCGGACAGTCACAGCCGTGACCAGGTTGGCTTCAAGCTGCCGGCCAAAACCGATATTCAGGGCCTTGCGCATGGTGGCGTAGGTTGCCACCGGCACATTGGCGCCAAGGGAGTGCTCCGGTACGGGGCCGTTGACGTAGACGCCTGTCAGCTCACGCTTGTCGGTCTGGTATGAAGCAAGGGTCTTGGCGACGTACTCGTCATCACGCCGCTGCTGGTGGAATCCGTGCGATACAGCCTGCACCCACGTGGCGCAGCGGCGGTAGCCGGCGGCGTCTTCCTTGTCGGCTACGGCGGGAAAACGCTGGACGGAATATTTTTGGGAGGTTGGTTCATTGGGATCGGCCACGATTCCGAGCCTAGTCAGACGCCGCAGGGCGCGCCACCATCTCGGCGGCGCGCCCTGCGGCGATACCCGGAATTCACGGACCGGACTAGTGCCCGGCTTCGTACCAGCTGGAGCCAACGCCGATCTGGACATCGAGCGGGACTGACAACTCGGCGGCTGAACCCATCTGTTCGATGACCAGCTTCTCCACGGCTTCGCGCTCTCCTGGAGCAACTTCCAGGACCAGTTCGTCGTGGACCTGCAGCAACATCCGCGACTTCAGGCCCTGGCTGGCGAGCTCGGCGGACACACCCAGCATGGCGCGCTTGATGAGGTCTGCAGCAGAGCCTTGGATGGGCGAGTTCAAGGCGATGCGTTCTGCTGCCTCGCGCGCCTGGCGGTTGGTGCTCGTCAGGTCAGGGAGGTAACGGCGGCGGCCTTCGATGGTGGCCGTGTAGCCGTCCGTCCTGGCTTGGTCGACGACACCACGCAGGTAGTCGCGTACGCCGCCGAAGCGGTCGAAGTAGTCCTTCATGAGCGTCCGGGCCTCGTCCACGGAGATCTCCAACTGCTTGGAGAGGCCGAAGGACGTGAGTCCGTACGCGAGGCCGTAGGACATCGCCTTCACTTTGGACCGCATGGCGCTGGTGACTTCGGCCGGCTCCACGTTGAAGATCCGGGAGCCCACGAAGCGGTGAAGGTCTTCTCCGTCGCGGTACGCCTGGATCAGGGCTTCGTCGCCGGAAAGGTGCGCCATGATGCGCATTTCGATCTGCGAGTAGTCCGCTGACAACAGGCACTCGTAGCCTTCGCTGACCACGAAAATTCCACGAACCCGCCGGCCTTCTTCGCTGCGCACCGGGATGTTCTGCAGGTTGGGGTTGTTGGACGAAATACGGCCCGTGGCGGCGATGTTCTGCGCGTAAGTGGTGTGGATGCGGCCGTCATCGGCCACGGACTTCTTGAGCGTCTCCACCATTTGGGCCAGCTTTGAGGACTCACGGTGCGCCATGAGCTGGACCAGGAATTCGTGTCCGGTCTTCTCAAGCAAGCCCTTCAAGGAAGCGGCATCGGTGGTGTAGCCAGACTTGATCTTCTTGGTCTTGGGCAGTCCCAATTCCTCGAAGAGGACTGTCTGCAGTTGCTTGGGCGAGCCGAGGTTTACCTCGTGCCCGATCGCAGCAAAAGCCTGTTCCTGGGCGTTCTCGATCACCTTGGTAAGGTCAGCGAGCTGCTCGTCCATGCGGTCCGTGGACACAAAGATGCCGGTCAGTTCCATCTGCGCCAGCACACGTGCCACCGGAAGTTCGAGCGTCGTCAACAGGGCATCGGCCTTGATATCGGCAAGTTCAGTTTCGAAGTGCTTGCTGAGGGCATGCACGACGGCGGCATGCTGGACGAGCGCTGCTGCGGCAGCTTGGTCTGTTTCACCCGAGAGGTCGAGCTCCAGCTGCCCGGACTGGGCGGCGGCCGTGGCAAGTGAGATCTTCAAGTGCACTTGGGCCAGTTCGGCGAGATCGTAGCTGCGGCGGTCCGGCTGGATCAGGTAGCCGGAGATGGAGGTGTCATCCACCACGCCTTCCAGGCCGAGGCCACGGTTGTGAAGGGCCTTCAGGGCCGACTTGAACTCGTGCAGCACCTTCGCTTCCTCGGGATCCCTGAGCCACCGGGCCAAGACCGACTCAGCTGCAGCGTCCAGACTCGTCAGGTCGATGTACCCCGCCCCGTTGCTCCTGACAACAGCCAGGGCACTCGCGTCATCCCCGATGCGTCCGGGGACGAGCTGCACTGCCAGCGCCGAGCGCACACCGGAGCCGGCTGCGAAGAAGGACTCAAGTTCCGCGGCATCCGTGAGGGCGGAGTATTCCGGGGCATCGATGGTGTCCGGGGCCTCCCCGGCGGTGTCGTCACCGTAGAGATCGAACAGCCGCGTGCGGAGCGTCCGGAATTCGAGTTCCTCGAAAAGATCCTCGATCGCCTGGCGGTCCGGACGGGGCTCGTGCAGGTCTGCCAACGTCAGGGGCAGCTCGAGGTCCGTCAGCAGGCGATTGAGCCTGCGGTTGCGCTTGACGTTCTCAAGGTTCTCCTTGAGGGCTCCGCCCACCTTGCCACCGATGGAATCAAGGTTTTCGAGGATGCCTTCAAGGCCACCGTAGAGGTTGATCCATTTGGCGGCCGTCTTGGGGCCTACGCCCGGAACGCCGGGGAGGTTGTCCGCTGTTTCGCCGACGAGCGCGGCGAGGTCCGAGTACAGGCCGGGCTTGACGAAGTACTTCTCCTCGATGGCTGCAGCGTCCATCCTGGGAATATTGCTCACGCCCTGCTTGGGGTAGAGCACAAAGACGTTGTCGTTGATCAGCTGGAACGCGTCCCTGTCGCCGGACACCAGCAGGACCTCGAAGCCCGCGGCGTCGCCTTGTGATGCGAGTGTGGCCAGGACGTCATCGGCTTCGTAGCCGGGCATGGCGATGGTCCTGATGCCCCATGCTTCCATGACCTTGGCGATGAGGCCGATCTGCCCGGCGAACTCCACAGGCGTGGCATTGCGCCCGCCTTTGTATTCGCTGTATTCGGCTTTGCGGAAAGTGGTGTCGTCGGAAACGTCGAATGCCACGGCTACGTGGGTTGGCTTCTGGTCCTTGATCAGGTTGATCAGCATGGACGTGAACCCGTGTACCGCGTTGGTGTACTGCCCCCTGGCCGTGGAGAAGTTTTCAGCCGGCAGGGCGTAGAAAGCCCGGAACGCCATGGAGTGGCCGTCCAGGACCAGCAACCTGGGCCGGCCCTCCCCCGCGGTGCTGGCGGATGCTGTGGCAGAAGGGGTGGGTGCTGTCGCGATGGCAGCAGCTTGGGCCGTTGGAACCTGGTCCGGTTTGGTTGTTTCACTCACAGGTGCCAGCCTAGTTGGCATGATGGACAATTTCACGCCGAACCCGTTTGCCGATGAGCTCAACGAGGCAGGTGTACCCGAAGCGTTCCACGATTGGCTCTCGGCTCATGGTGTTGGTGCCCTGGTGGTGAAACTGGGTATCCGGTTCACGGAAATGAGCGCGGAGCGCATGGTGGCCACCATGCCCGTGGAAGGAAACACCCAAGTTGCGGGCATCCTCCATGGCGGAGCCCACGTAGTCCTCGCCGAGACGTTGGGATCGTTCGCCGCGTCGCTTCACGCCGGCAGGGGCCGGCACGCAGTGGGCATCGAGGTGGGGGCAACCCATCACCGTTCCGTGGCCAGCGGCCTGGTGACAGGTACCTGCACGGCTATCCATCTCGGCGGCACCTTGGCCACGCACGAAATCGTCATCACCGATGAGAAGGGCCGCCGGCTCTCCACTGCCCGGATCACCAACATGATCCGGGACAACCGCCACTGAACCCCGGGACTGTTGAAAGCGGGGCGCCTAAACCGGGCGCTGCGGCAACCGGTAGTGCAACTCGGCCGCGGCCCCGCCAAGGATCTTGTGCGAGATCAACTCAAGGGGCGCCGTCGGGCCCTCAAGCGGCAAGAGACGCTTTCCTGCGCCCAACACCACGGGGATGATGGTGACAATCATCTCCTGGAGCAAGCCGGCATTGGCGAATTGCGCCACGAGGTCGCCTCCGCCCACCAGCCACACATTCTTCCCACCCGCGTCCTTGAGCAGGTCCGGCGCGAACTCGCGCACGTCACCGCGGACGAAAGTAATATCCGAGCCCGCCGGAGCCGAGTACTCATGGTGGGTGAAGACCCAGCAGGGCGTGTCCGGGTAAGGCCACTTGCCCGGTTCATGCTCCATGAGCCAGCGGTAGGTGTCTCCACCCATGGCGATGCAACCGACGCCCGCCATGAAGGACTCGATGCTTTCGTTCACGCCCTCAACCCGGTCGAACTGCAGGAGCCACCCTAGGTCGTCCTCCGGGGAGGCTATGAAGCCGTCGATGGTGGATGCTACGTAGTACTGGAAGGTCGACATGTGGCCAGACTAGTCAGTCCGCGGCCGGGTTCCCATACTCCACGCGGACACTGCCGTCGTCCGGCAGGACTACAACGCGGCCCCGCGCCAGGGACCACCCGTCGTTCAGGAGGAAAATCCGTCCCCCGCTGACCACCAGCAGCCGCAACCCCGTATACCGGTACAGCGGTGCCGCCTCCGATCCGGCCGACTCCTCCTGGACGTTGGGTGCCGTAACCGCAAGCCGCTCCTTGCTGTAGACGACGGCGGTGGGCAGCAGGCTGGACCGCTCCTGGTAATCGAGGGCTGCGCCCCGCCCCAAGGCCTGGGCGTAATCGGAGGTGCCCCAGAAGAGCAGCAATGTGACGAGTACGAACACCAGGGACCTCTCAAGGGCCCTGGGCGTGATGCGCAGGGCGCGCCCTGAGGGTTCTACGGCCCGGCGGCGCACACTGAGTCCCCACGCCCCGACGACGAGGCCTCCAGCGATCAGGAACGGGGCGTAAAGCACGATTTGCCCGGGACGCGCCGAGACCGCCAACCACATCGCTGCCGCATAGGCAAAGCCGAGAAACATCACGATGGTGGCGGTCAGGCGGACAGGCTTCCTGTGCCGGCCCGCCTCAAGGAGACGGGACACCGCCCGGTCCAGCATGAGCCAGAGCAAACCAATGACCACCAGCCAGGCCAACGGCTGGAACAACGATTGGATGCTCCTGAGGATAAAGTCCTGGACCGTGTAGCCGAACAGGCTGACATCGAGGCCCATTGCTTTGGCCTGCGCATCCGTACGTGCCCAACCGAAGTAGACCAGCAAAGCCGTGGCAACCGTCAACGGCGGACCAATGACGGAGAGGACTTCAAGGGTCCTCTGCCAACGGGTGTTGATGATGCTTCGCTCTTCGGGCTCCTGCACCGTGCTCACGGGGCGGCCGTCGGGGTTGCTTCGCCGGACGTCGATGTGGGCGGGGCCGTACCGCTGGGCGCCCCCGTGGCCGGTGCGGTGCCGGCCGTTTCGGACGGGGCGGGGCTGCCGGAAGGCGTGGAATCGTCATAGTAGAAGGTCACGGTTCCAGCGACGTCCACGGTGTCCGTGATGGAAATACGAACGGAGTCCCGTCCATTTGCCGGTGGCATCCGCAGATAGATGGTGCCGTAGTCATTCCTGTCGCCGACAAACTCAACATCGGCAGGAACGCCGTCGAACAGGACGTCGCCCACCCGTACGTAGTAGCCGTCCAAACGCACAATGGTGCCGCCCGAACGAGGGCCGGAGGCACGTGCCGTTCCTGGAACCGGCCTGAGTTCGTCGTCTACCACGGTCAAACCAACCAGCTGCCGCGGGCATGCTTCGCCCTGGCCCGGTTCCACCTTGAAGGTTGCGCCCGGATTGCTTCGGTGCTGGGCGAGCAGTGCGGCGGACGTGGCAGCCACCCTGAATTCGAGGCATTGGGTTTGTGGAATCCTTGGCGTGGCGGCGACCGCGATGGACGCCCGTTGCCAGTCCTGCTGGCTGCCACTTTGCAAGGCGCGGCACACGGCAGCGCCTGCCAACCAGACGGCCGCGTCATCGGCGCCTTCCACGCTCTGGGTCAAGGCGTCGCATTGGAATTGCTGGAGGAGGAGGTATCGCTGGCCTGACGTCGGGTCATTGGGTCCGACCGGTCCGATGGGGACCCACCGGACGACGGGCGCTTCAGCCTGGGGTGCGCCAGGACCCGCCGGACCAACGGGTTGACTGGCCGTAGGAACGACGACGGACGGCAGGGTTTGCGCCGACGTACCGTCCGAGGAGGACGCTGATCCAGGACCTGGCGGGACGCCATCAGAGGAGGGTGGAAGGCAGGCAGACAGACTCAGCATCAAGACCGGAACCAGCGCCAGTCCGATGATGTGGCTTCGGGATTGGCACTTCATGACAGCCCCACATCTGCCGGATCACAACCACGTAGTCATGTGTATGACCACACTGCTGATTATTCTCCCGAATGGACGTGACTGCCAGAGAGCCGGCTATTTTCCGAAGTACGGAACAATGAGGTAAATGCCGAACAGCACAGCCGCGCCACAGACAGCGAAGCACGCGTAGGCAAGGGAACGCATGAGCCCTGGCGACTTCTGCTGTGCGTCACCGGCGATGGCCGTGAGGCGGACCCCCAGTGAATAAAGGACCACCAGTGTCACCGCGGAGAAGAGGGTGACTCCAGCTACCTGCAGCAATTCCAACCATTTCATCGCTGCGCATCCTTACTCGGCGTGGTCTTTCGTGACTTCTTTTTCTTCCGGAAACGGACAGCGTGCCCGGCTTCTTCGACCTCAACTGCGTTGTGGTGGCCAACATGGGACCTCCGCGAGACAACGAACATGAACAAGACCGCCGCCGTGCCAGCGACGGCGGCAATGATGACGCCCACCACTCCGGTGCCGACCAGCAGGGCTGTCAACGCACCAACAATGGCCGAGGCCGGGAGTGTGAAGAGCCAGCCAAGGGCGATCTTGCCGGCAGTGCCCCATCGGACCGACGTGCCCTTGCGGCCAAGGCCCGAGCCGATGACGGAACCTGATGCGACCTGGGTTGTGGAGAGGGCGAAGCCCAGGTGCGAAGAAGCCAAAATAGCTGACGCGGTGCTGGTTTCTGCGGAGAATCCCTGGGCCGGCTTCACTTCGGTCAGGCCCGATCCCATAGTCCGGATGATGCGCCAGCCGCCTGCATAGGTACCGATGGCGATGGCAAAAGCGCAGGCTGCGATAACCCAGAACTGGGGTCCGCTGCCCGGAGTCTGGGTGCCGGCGGCGATAAGGACAAGGGTGATGATGCCCATGGTCTTCTGGGCATCATTGGTGCCGTGCGCGAGGGCCACCAAACTCGACGTGAAAATTTGTCCTGTACGGAATCCGCCGCGCTTCTGGGTGAGCTTGTCGCCGGTTTCCGGATCATGCCGCGAGGTCAGCGCATAGGCGAGCCGGGTGCAGATGTATGCCACCAGGCCGGCAATGAGGGGCGCGAAAATGGCTGGCAGGATCACTTTCTGCAGCACGGTTTCAAAATTGATGGAATGGAATCCGATGCCCACCACCGCTGCGCCGATCAGGCCGCCGAACAATGCGTGCGAGGAACTTGATGGCAGGCCCTTGAGCCAAGTAACCATGTTCCAGAGCACTGCCCCCATGAGTCCGGCAAAGATGATGTCGGGAGTGATGTGAATGCCGTCAGAGCCTTCCCGGATCAGTCCGCCGGAGATGGTCTTGGCCACTTCCGTGGAAAGGAAGGCGCCGACGAGGTTGAGCACGGCGGCCAGGGCGACAGCCGTCTTGGGCTTGATCGCCCCCGTAGCGATGGGCGTAGCCATCGCATTGGCAGTGTCGTGAAAACCGTTGGTGAAGTCAAAGAATAGGGCCAACGCTATTACCAGCGCGACCATGAAGGTGATATCCACCTGTTGCCCAATCTGCAGAGTCGTCGACGTTCAGCAGTTTCACTTCCCCATACCTGCCATCCACAGCATAGTTCAGCAATTGTTCAACTGACTCGGCTTGCGGGATTCACTCTGGCGGGCTTGAAACCTTAAGAATCCTACGTGCCTTACCGTGAGTGGACAAACGTACCGGAGCTGCGATTCACCCCAGGTAGGCCCGCACGGCCGCAAGGTCGCGACGGGACAGTCCCTTGCGGGGATCAGGTGAGATGCAAAGCACACGGTCCTGCTGGTATTCAGCCCAGGACAGGGCATCGGATTCCTGGCTGAGCTGGTCGTCCAGCCAAATAATCCGCTCGCTGCCGGTGGCAGCAAGATCCTTTTGGAGAGCTACGAGCTTCCACCATTCCGAGCCCTGGTCCCAGCCTTGGCTGGAAAGGACCGGCCAGTCCTGTCCTTTAAGCCCGATGGCGGGGCAGAGGAACTCCGGAGCAAGGCGCTCCCATGTGGTCAGCCAGACAAAACGCGCGGCAGGATACTCGGCAAGGTCATTGAGTTCGGCTACCAGTTCCGGCGCGAAGGCGACATCAAGGATGCCGGCGTCGGCAAAGGTCCATTCGTTACCCCAATCAGTGGTGCCCGTGGGGCTAAACGGGTTCACGACGCCGTCGACGTCCAAATAGATTGACACTGGCACAACGGCGTTTTCCTCGGTACCCATGTCCACTCCCCCTCCCAGCGGTTGAAGTTCAGCCTACGGGACCCGAGCAGCCCAGCCAGTTGAAATCAATCTCTTGACGTTCGTCATGGAAGTGATAATCTCAAGGCATGGAAAAGCCCACAGTCCATTCCGCCCAGAGCGTCCGCGATATCGAGGACACCGTCCGAACTGATTTCCGGCACGCTATGTCCTATGGCGGGTACCTGGACCTTGACCGCCTGCTCAGCTCCCAGCACCCCCTCAGCGAGCCTGAACACCACGATGAACTGCTGTTCATCATCCAGCACCAGACCAGCGAGCTATGGCTGAAACTGGTCCTGCATGAACTGCTGGAAGCCCGGAGGCTCTTCGATGCTGACAACCTTGGCAAGGCCCTGAAGTGCATCGCCCGGGTAAAGGCCATCCAGCGCACCATGACTGAGCAGTGGTCCGTCCTCGGTACCCTCACTCCCCGCGAGTACGCCCAGTTCCGTGGTTTCCTGGGGAGCTCATCCGGGTTCCAGTCGTATCAGTACCGCGGCGTCGAATTCCTGCTGGGCAACAAGAACCGTGGAATGCTGCGCGTCTTCGAAAGCGAACCCGAAGCCCACCAGCTGCTCAGCAGCCTGCTGGAAGAACACACGCTGTACGACGCGTTCCTGCGGGTCCTGGCGCGCGCCGGTTATGACATCCCTGCCGACATCCTCGAGCGGGACACGAGTGAACCATGGACCTTCCGCAAAGACCTCGTCCCGATTTTCCAAAAGATCTACGAATCGGACGACACCCCGTGGGGCCTCTATGAAGCCTGCGAAGACCTGGTGGACATTGAAGACAACTTCCAGGCCTGGCGCTTCCGCCACCTCCGGACGGTCCAGCGCACCATCGGTTTCAAGGTGGGCACCGGCGGATCCTCCGGCGTGGACTTCCTCAAGCGGGCACTGGACCTGACCTTCTTCCCCGAGCTCTACGCCGTACGAACCGAAATCGGCAACTAAGCACCAGCACGGGCACCGCCCGTCCGACACTTTCCGCAGGAGGAACCATGACCACAGCACAGCAAACCCAACGGCCAACGTCGGCCGAATTGGATGCCGCCGATCCCCTCGCCGCGCAGCGTGACGCCTTCTACGCGCCCGACGCCGACCAGCTCACCTCCTATTTGGACGGCAACTCGCTGGGGCGCCCGCTGAAGGTTACGGCAGGAAACCTCGCCTCCTTCGTCCACGACGCATGGGGCAGCCGCCTCATCCGTGGTTGGGATGAGCAATGGATGGACGAGCCCACTGCCGTCGGTGACCGCATCGGCGAAGTAGCGCTTGGTGCCGCCCGGGGACAGACCACGGTTGGCGATTCAACGTCCGTCATGCTGTACAAGATGATCCGCGCGGCCGTGGACGCCCAGCCCGGCCGGGATGAAATCATCATCGACCGCGATAACTTCCCCACCGACCGGTTCATCATCGAAGGCATCGCCAAGGAGAGGGGCGCGAACATCAAGTGGATCGCCGCCAACCCTGCCAGCGGTGTCCGGGCGGAAGACCTGGACGGACTGTTGGGCGAGCGGACCGCCGTCGTGGTCCTCAGCCACGTCGCCTACCGCTCCGGGTTCCTGGCAGATGCCAAGGCGATCACCGCAAAGGTGCACCAAGCAGGGGCCCTGATGCTGTGGGACCTGTGCCATTCCGTTGGCTCCGTGCCCCTGGAACTGGACGCCTGGGGCGTGGACCTCGCCGTCGGCTGCACCTACAAGTACCTCAATGGCGGGCCCGGCTCACCCGCTTTCGCCTATGTCAGCGCTTCGCAGCAAAATCGTTTGCAGCAACCCATCTGGGGTTGGATGGGTGCCGATAACCCGTTTGGAATGACGGACTCGTACCAGCCGGCGCAGGGCATGCGCCGGTTCATCACCGGAACGCCTCCGGTGCTGGCCATGCAGCCGCTCAAGGACATGGTTGAACTGATCGCCACGGTGGGAATGGATGCCGTCCGTGGGAAGTCGATCAAGCTGACCGAGTACGCGATCGCGCTTTCCGAGGAGTACCTGGTGCCACTTGGTGCGAAAATCGTGAGCCCCCGGAATCCTGCCGAACGTGGCTCGCACATCACCGTGGACCACCCGCTCTTCGCTGATGTCACTGCCACGTTGTGGGAGAAAGGCGTCATCCCCGATTTCCGGCCTCCCCACGGCCTGCGCATCGGCCTGTCACCCTTGAGCACCAGCTATGCCGAAGTCGAGCTGGGAGTCGCGGCCATCCGTGATGCCCTCTCGGAACTGCTGTGAGCCGGAAATGAGTGCCGTCCTTGACGACATGGACTCCCGCCCAGGGAGTACAACCTCGCTGCTCCGTACCGTCATTGGCTTGTATCTGCGTGATGCCGGGGGGTGGATGTCCGCCAAGGACATAGTGAACCTCATGGAAGCGCTGGGGACGTCCGGAACAGTAACCCGGACCGCTTTGGGCAGGCTGCGCAAAAAGGATGTTGTGTTGCAGGAGGCCCGCGATGGTGTCGCCGGCTTCACACTCACCGAGGGCGCTGCAACCATGTTGGCCCGCGGCGACCGCCGGATCTACAACCCCCGCAGCATGTCGGAATCTGATCCCTGGTGCTTGATCTCCTTCTCCATCCCGGAGACGGAGCGCGAGAAACGGCACCAGCTTCGGCGCAGGCTCCACTGGATCGGATGCGGGACCGTGGCCGCAGGCCTGTGGATCTGCCCGGACTCGTTGCGCGTGGAAGTAGAGGAAATTCTGGCCGATCTTGAGCTGCGGGCCATGGCCACCATCTTCGTGACCGAAACCCCGCTGGTGGTTGGCAGCCTCCGGGATGCTGCGTCCAAGTGGTGGGACCTGGACGCAGTAGCCGGATTGCACAAGGATTTTATCCGTGAGCACGGTTCGGGCAGCGATCAAGGGCCAGACAGCCAGGTGCATACTGGCGGTGTGGTGGAGCCTTCCCCTGACGCCTTTTCCACGTATGTCCAGTGCATTGACCGGTGGCGGATCATTCCCTACCTCGACCCCGGGTTGCCGGCGGCATTCCTGCCTGCGGACTGGCCCGGGGCCGAAGGTACGGCGTTGTTCAGCCGGATTGTTGCCACCTACGCCGAACCCAGCGCACAGTTCGTGCGCAACACGTTGCTGGCAACTGCCGGGGCTGCGGTTTCCTGATTGCTAGGCCCCGTTCCGGGCTGAGACTCCCCGCCAATACGGCTCGCCCAGATCTTCGATAGGCGTCTTGGCCGTCTCCCGCGAGAAGAAGGCAGCAACGCCGGCGATCACCATGCACAGGACCGCGAAACAAGCCACGGGGAGCCAGCCGTCATGGCCTTTGCCAAGGAGCAGGCCCGCGATCAGGGGAGCGAAACCCGCCACCACCAAACCCAGCTGGTTCCCCAATGCCATACCGGAATACCGGACCGGGGCGGCAAAGAGCTCAGCGAAGTAGGCAGGCCAGATCCCGTTGAAGCACGAGTACAGCAAGGTCATGTTGACAAAGGCCGCGGCGAAGACCAAAAGAATGTTGCCGGTGGACAACGCCCCGAAGTAGGCGAAGATCGTCACTGAGCACCCGATGGCTGCCGTCAGGAGGAGCGGCCTGCGGCCCACCCGGTCGGACAGCTTGGCAGTCAAGGGCATCACGAACATCGACAAACCAATGGCAACGGCATTGACAGTGAGGATCGCCGCCTTGTCGAACCCTGCAGCGCCGGTTGCATAGGACAGCCCGAACACCGTGAAGATTGTCTGCATGACCGACATGATGGACATTCCAACTACGCGGAGCACGTCTGCAGATTGGAAGCGCAGGACTTCCCGGAGCGGCATGGGTGCAACCGCCTGCCGGTCTTTGGCTTCCTCGAACACGGGTGTCTCGTCCAAGTGCGTCCTCACCCAGTATGCGATGGCCAGGACAACGATGGACAACCAGAAGGGGATGCGCCATCCCCAGCTCATGAGGGCTTCAGTCGGCAACGCAGCAACAGGGATGAACACGAGCGTGGCAAGTACCATCCCGGAGGCGTACCCGGTCATCACGAAGCTGGTGAAGAACCCGCGGCGCCCTTCCGGAGAGTGCTCCAAAGTCAGCGTGGAAGCACCGGCAGACTCGGCGCCGGCAGAGAATCCCTGGGCCAGGCGGCCAAGCACCAACAGAATGGGTGCCCAGACGCCGATCTGGCTGTAACTGGGCAGGAAGCCGATGCCGAGGGAGGCGAGTCCCATAACGCCCAGGGTGATGAGCAGAATCTTTTTCCGCCCGAGTTTGTCACCGAAATGGCCCATCACCAGCCCACCCACCGGACGGGCCACATACGCCACGCCAAACGTGGCGAAGGCGCCGATCAGGCCGACGGCGGGATCCTCGGACGGGAAGAATAGTGGCCCGAAGACCAACGCAGCGGCGGAGCCGTAGATAAAGAAGTCGTAGTATTCAAGCGTGCTTCCCAGGAACGAGGCGAGGGCCGCTTTACCAGGGGTCTTGCGCAACGTTGAAGGCTGCTGGGTTGATGTTGACATGGCGATTCTCCCTTGAATGCGCAGGTTCGAACAGCTCGAAAGCTATAGCGGAAAATCAACGGCAATGATCTGCTCGCTGTTGGGAAACGAGTACTTCTTGAGTGGTTCATGAAGCGCGTGCGTGTTGTAGGCTTCGATGTCCTCCACGGAATTGAAGTCAGCCACAATGGCGTAATCGAAGGAACGGTCGTGGCGGAGTACGTCGGCGCCGTGGGTGAGCTTCACGAGCCCGGGAATATTGCCGTCCATCCGGTTCAACCCCTCTATCCAGGCAGCCTTGTCCGCATCGGGGAAGTCGTCCTTGAACTTGAAGAGCACGGCGTGGCGGATCATGCTCCAACTCCCGCCCGGACGTCGGTGGCGGCGTAATCTGCCGGTTGGCCCGCGATGGTGCGGCCGGCCAGGTAGCCCATGGTCATGATGGGGCCCAGGGTTGCACCGGCCCCCGGGTAGCCTGCAGCGTAGGCATTCTCCGTGGTGTTTCCGGCGGCGAACAGTCCAGGGATGGGTTGGCCGTCCACGTCCAACACTCTTGCCAAACCATCAGTGGCGACGCCTCCGTTGCTGCCGAAGGCACCGTTGACAACCTCCATTGCGTAAAACGGACCAGTGTGGAGCGGACCCAGGGACGGGTTGGGCCACGGGCAGTCGTCGTCGCCCCAGTACTTGTCGTAGGCGCTCTCACCGCGGCCGAAGTCGGGGTCCTCGCCTTTGACCGCATAGTGGTTGAAACGCTGCACAGTAGCGGCAAGGTTCTCTGCAGGGACACCGATTTTGGCAGCAAGTTCCTCAAGGGTGGAAGCCTCGATCAAATAAGCCGGAGTCGGCTGGCCCGCCCGATGTGCAAGGACCCCGTACCGTTCCAGATAGCTGTGATCGAACACCACGTGTGCCGGGGTGTTCAACGTCTGGTTGTTGGGCGAGTCCCAAGACTGCAGGCAGCGCGCGAGGTCGTTGTAGTTCTGGGACTCGTTGGCAAAACGGCGGCCGTGCCGGTTGACCATCAGCGAACCCGGTCCCTGTCGCTCGAAGCGAAGCAGTGTTCCAACCGGCGCGCCGTCCCTGGTGTCCCCCGTGATGGACATCGGCGCCCACCATGCTTCCCGGGTTCCCCTCGTTTGTGCCCCTACCCGCTGTGCCATCCTGAGGCCATCGCCGGTATTCGAGGGAGGCGAACACATGATGTACAGGCGCGAGGCCAACAGGGAATCCGCCAGGGCCTTGTCCCATTCGAATCCGCCCGTAGCCAGGACGACGCCGTCGTTGGCATGGAAAGTTTCGCCCGACTCGAGTTGGACGCCAACTACTTTGCCGCCGTCGTTCAACAGCCGGTGCCCGCGGGCACCAACCACCAGCGCTGCGTCATCACGGATCAGGCTCGCCAACAACATCGAAACCAGCGCCTGGCCCTTGGCAACAAGCCCCTCTTCCTGCCGTTGGCCCAGCTCCGCCCAAGGGAACTTGGTGAATGCACCCCAGGTTTCGTATTCCTGCATGGTGAACGGAGCCCGGCCATCAGAGCGCACATGGACAGCAAGCTCGCCGAGCGCTTCGCGGATGTTGAATAGTTCGGGTTCAACCGTTCGGCCGCCCTCCACGGATCCCGGCAAATCCTGGCGGTAGTCCGGGAAGTTATCGAGGAAGATGAAACGGACGCCGCATTCGTCTTCAGTGAAACGGAGCATGGCGTCCCCGTAGTTCAGCGCAGCGTCCAAGAGCTCTTCACGGCTCCGTCCGCGCGCCACGGCCCGGATGTACTGTGCGGCAGCTTCTTTGGAGTCGCTCAGTCCCGCTTCGCGGGCGTGGTGGTTGTCGGCCACCCAGAGCATGCCGCCCGACACGGCAGAGGTGCCGCCCAGCACGTCAGTTTTTTCGAGCACGACGACGGACTTACCGGCACGTGCCGCCGTCGCCGCTGCGGTCAGGGCGCCTGCGCCGGAACCTACGACGACGACGTCGTAGGTATCGGAGGGTGTGGAGTTCAGGAATTTCATGGTGGTACCTCTCTTAGGGCGTGGTGGGGTGTCTCAGACCGCGGTGTATCCGCCGTCGATGACCAGCTCGGAACCGGTGGTGAACCGGGACTCATCGGAAGCGAGGTAGAGAACGCCATAGGCGATCTCGTCCGGCTCACCCTGCCGGGGTATCGGGTTTCCACCGACCAACTGCTTGTAGTACGCCTCCGCGCCGATGTCCGACTGTTCGGCCGAGCGCCTGCTCATGCGGGTGTTCATGGAGCCAGGGTGGATGGAGTTCACCCTCACGCCGTAGGTGCCATAAGCTGCGGCGTCGGACTTACTGAGGAGGCGGACGGCTCCTTTGGTCGCGTGATACAGCGGCACGTTTCGCCCGCCGGTCAGTCCATGGATGGAGGAAAAGTTGATGATGCTGCCGGATTTCTTCTCGATCATGGACGGAACGACGTACTTCGTCAGGAGCCAGACACCTTTGACGTTGACGTCAAAAATGAGGTTGAAGTCCTCCATCGTGGCGGTGTTGCTGGCACCGGCAGGCCCGATGATTCCTGCCGCATTGACCAGGACATCCGGCGTACCGAGTTCTGCGCTGAGCAGCCGGACGGTTTCCGCAACGCTGGCTTCATCGGTGACATCGACGTCGTACTCGGTAATGCGGGGGTGGTTGGCTGTGGCGGGCGTTCCGGCCCGGTCCAGGCTGGCAACGGTGGCCCCGTGATCGGCCAGCAAACGGGCCGTTGCGCCGCCAAGGTCTCCCCTGCCCCCGGTAATGATGGCCACCTTGCCGGCGACCCGCCGGGTTATGGGTTCCTGATGTGCGTGCGTTGCGGTCTCCATGACCAACTCCTCCTGCCGCGGCATTGCGGCTGCTGAAACCTGGTTGAGGCGCAGGGCAGCACGGAACGGAGCCCAAGGGGCCGTGTGTGTGGTTACCGGGCGAAATGCCCTGCTGGCTTCCACTCTGCCAGCGTGGGTGTGAGTGGAACCACAGCGTTACCGATGAACGGGAATCAGATGCTTCCGTTGCTTTGACGGAGGGCGCCTTTGAGCTCTCCCCGCCATCCGAGTGCCCGGGAAATTCCGCGGGCCGCCGTCATCAGGACCGGCACCCGGGTAGCGGCGTTTTCTTCGTTCCTTGGGACCACGACGCTCAGGGCGGCGACCACTGTACTCGCACGCCCGAAGACGGGGACTGCGATGCCGCTGGATTCGGGCACGATGATCCCTGGCATCGAAGCGAACCCGCGTTGCCGGATGCCCGCCAGATGGCGGCGGAGTTCAGTGGGATTGGTGAGCGTGGCGTCGGTGAATTTCTCCAGGGTTCCCGCCAGGAACAGGTCCTGGTAGGCGGGCGGCGAATAGGCCAGCAGTACCAAGCCGGAGGAGGTTCCGTGAACCGGCAGGCGGCCGGCAACCTTGGTGATGTCCACCATGGAATCCCGCGAGCCGATCCGTTCGATGTAGAGAACTTCGTCGGAGTCGAGGATCCCCAAGGTGGTGGAATGCTGGACCACCGACTGTACGTCCTCCATGAAGGGCAGGGCCGCTTCACGGAGACCAACCATCCGGGAGCTCCTGGACACGAGCTCCCACAGCCGCGTGCCGATGCGAACCTCGGCGCTTGCCTCCCGCTCCAGCAACCCTTCGGCGAGGAGTTCGTCCACCAGGCGGTACGTCGTTGTGACAGGGAGCCCTGAACGCCGGGCCAAGGTGGCGACGCTCATGGTGCGGTGGGCGTCATCGAACGCTCCTACCAACCGGACTACTCGCCGGATAACCGACTCACCCGAGGACGAGTTGGCCACTTCAGGCTCCGGACTTCACGCGGGATACGAACCGGAACCTGTCCCCCCGGAAGGCGCTGCGGGTCCACTCCACAGGGGCTCCAGCGGCGTCGCGTGCCAGGCGATGAACCACCAGCAAGGGCGCCCCCATCTCGATTCCCAGCAACCTGACGTCGGCCGGACCAGCCAGGGCGGTTTCCACGGTGTCCTCGACGTCGGCGATATGGATCCCGTAGACATCTGCCAATACGGCGTACAGCGAGCCCGCCTTGGCGAGGTTCGACTTGAATCTCGGAAGCTTGCCGGGCAGCCAGGCCATCTCGTGCGCCAGTGGTTCCCCGTCAATCAAGCGGATGCGCTCAAGCCGGGTTACCGGATCGCCTTGGTCAAGACCCAGGTGGGCTGCGACGTCGGCGTCAGACTTCACGACATCGAGGGCAAGCACCCTGGAATCCGGGCGCAAACCTTGATTGCGGGCGTCGTCGGAGAAGGACGTCAGCTGCCTGACGTGCGTCACTTTGGGGGGCGCGACGAACGTGCCGTGCCCCTGGATGCGACCCAATTTCCCCTCGGCCACGAGCTCGCTGATTGCTTGCCTGACGGTAGTGCGTGACGTCGCGTATTGCTCGGCGAGCGCACGCTCCGTGGGGATGAGCGTGCCGGGCTGGAGACCGGCGATCAGGCCAAGTACTTCGGTCTTGAGAAGGTAGTACTTGGGCGTTGCCGCTCCGACGTCTGTGGACATATTGGACATCCTACTTGTAGACAACACTATTGGTCTATGCCAATCTTGAGCAGGTTGGTCTAAACCAATTCCGGAACCAATCCGGCAAGACCCTACTTTTCCACAGATTCAAGGACAAAGATGTCGATCCTGCACGACCTACGGCAAACACCCCGGCTCGGGCTCCTGGTGGGCGGCGCTGCCGCGACCGTCGGAGTGATTTACGGCTACGACATGTCGAATATTGCCGGTGCACTCCTCTTCATCACCAAGCAGTTCAACCTCACCACTTCCCAGCAGGAACTGGTGACGACCGCCGTCGTTGCAGGAGAAGTCCTTGGCGCACTGGTGGGCGGCTGGCTCTCCAACCGCCTTGGACGCAAAGCCTGCATGGTGGGCCTCGCCGTGGGTTACGCGCTCTTCGCCGTACTCAGCGCAATGTCGAACGATGTACCCACCCTGCTGATCGCACGGCTCCTGCTGGGCCTGACCATCGGGGTGTCCGTGGTGGTCGTCCCGGTTTTCGTCGCTGAGTCTGCGCCGGCCAAAGTTCGGGGCGCCCTCCTAGTGGCCTACCAAGTGGCAACGGTCATAGGAATCATTGTGGGCTATGTGGCCGCCTATGCCTTGGCCGGCACCGGTTCCTGGCGGTGGATGCTGGGTTTGGCCGCCGTTCCGGCAGTCATTGTCCTGGCCATTGTCATCAAACTCCCGGATACCGCGCGGTGGTACATGATGCGCGGACGGACTGCAGAGGCCAGGAGGACGCTCTCCGCCATCGAGCCGGACAGTGACGTGGAGGACGAACTCGCAGAGATGCAGCGGGCTATCAGTGAAGAACGCGGGGGTGGCCTTCGCGAAATGCTTCGTACTCCCTACCTGAGAGCAACCGTGTTCGTGGTGGGCCTGGGCTTCTTCATCCAGATAACAGGCATCAATGCAGTCGTGTACTACAGTCCCCGCATCTTCGAGGCGATGGGCTTCAGCGGCAATGCTGCGCTGCTCCTCCTCCCTGCAGCAGTCCAGGTTGCTGCGTTGTTTGCCGTCTTCGTGTCCCTGTCCCTGGTGGACCGGTTGGGGCGCCGCCCGGTGCTCCTGACGGGCATCGGCATGATGGTGCTGGCCAATGTCCTCTTGGTAGGGGTCTTCATGGCAGGACAGAACTTCGGCGGCCTGCTCACTGTGCTGGGCTTCCTCGGCGTCCTTCTTTTCACCGTCGGTTTCACTTTCGGCTTCGGCGCCCTGGTCTGGGTCTACGCCGGCGAAAGCTTTCCTTCGCGGCTGCGTTCCCTCGGAGCGAGCGCCATGCTGACCTCGGACTTGGTGGCCAACGTGCTGGTTGCCGCGTTCTTCCTGACGATGCTCCAGCGACTCGGAGGAGCCGGAACCTTCGCAGTGTTCGGTGTTCTGGCTATCCTCGGGTTTATGTTTGTCCGAAAGTTCGCACCCGAAACGAAGGGACGTCAGTTGGAGGAAATACAGCAGTTCTGGGAAAACGGCGGCAAATGGCCCGACGACGAAGCCGGGACCCCTGCCGGTCCCTCAGTAAAAAACGATGAAGCGGCGGCCATCCGGTGACGCCCGCAGTTCTGGGCCTGCACATTGGCGGTTCCAAGACGCACGCCGTCCGCTCAGGCGGTGCACTCACGAGCGAAGAGCAGGGCGGGGCCGTTTCCACGGACGGCGTAGAGATTACCGAAGCCAGTGCCAACCTTTCCTCAGTGGGCCATCAGGGCGCCGATGCCGTCCTGCGGAGGATTGCCGCAAGCGTCGGTGGCGGAATCGAGGCCGTGTGCGCAGGAGCAGCCGGCGCGGACACCCCGGCCAGCCGGGCAGTCCTGTCCGCCCTGCTCACGGAGCACTTCCCAGGCGCCCGTATAGACGTGGTCCATGACACGCGGATCGTGCTCGCGGCGGCCGGCCTCGACGCCGGTGTTGTCCTGGTTGCGGGCACCGGATCGGTGGCGTGGGGCCGCAACCATGACGGACGCGAAGCACGCAGCGGTGGATACGGCTACCTGCTGGGCGATGAAGGCGGCGGCTATTCGGTGGTGCGTGATGCCGTGCGCGAGGCGCTGCGGGAGTATTACGCAGGGCTGGAACCCGGCACTCTTGTCCGCGCGCTCATGGCCGCAACGGCCAGTGTGGATGCGTTGCAACTCATGGACTCCTTCTATGCGAAGCCTGAGCCGGACCACTGGGCTGTGCTCGCTCCGTTGGTCCTTGAACTGGCAACTGAAGGCGATCCGGCCGCTTTGCGGATCCAGGCAGAGGCAGCCCATCATCTGGCCACGCTGGCCAGGCAGGTCTTGGGAGAGCTTGGCTTGGACCTGCCTCTGGTCATGGCAGGCAGTTTGTTGGTGAACCACACCCAACTTGCCGGGTCAGTTGGCCGAAAGGTTTCCTTGGAAGATCCGTCGTTGATCCGGATCCTTAAGCAAACCCCAGTCCACGGGGCGGTGGAATTGGCCCGCCAACTTATCCGGGGCTGATGCAGGGGGCAGGTGATCCGGACGGTTATCCGGAGTAGTCTGGATTTATGCCTTTCACGTGTGGTGGTTGGTAGCAGTGGCGCGGACCAAGCAGCGGTGGCTGCCTGCCGTCCTGATCACCCTTGTGGTGGCGATGGCAGTAATGTTCGGCTCAGTACAGGCCGGCGCCACGGTGTCCCTCCCACCCAAGACCGCCGACGAGGTCCTGGCCATGATCGCGCGCACCGAAGTGCGGGCTCTGTCCGGCACAGTGGAACAGACCGCCGGGCTTGGGTTACCCGAGGTCCCTGCAGGACCGGGAACCGCCCCAGGAGCGGCCTCAGCCATGGAACTGTTGACCGGGTCGCACACGGCCCGGGTTTACCTCGATGGCCCGTTCAAGGCCCGGTTGCAGGTCTTGGACCGCATGGCCGAGCGTGACGTCGTGATCAACGGTGGTGACGCGTGGTTCTACAACTCCGCGGACAACAGCGCGACGCATTTGACCATGCCGGCGCCAAGCAGAGCGGAAGTCCCGTCCTTCGCGGGGCCGAGGGAATCGCTCCCTCCCACGCCATCGCCGGACACCTCTGCGCGGGACGTGCCCACGCCTGAAGCCATGGCGAGCCGTTTCCTGGCCGCCATTGATGACAGCACAGGGGTATCGGTCGGCGAGGCTTCCTCAGTAGCCGGCCGCAGCGCATACCGTGTGAGCCTGCACCCGCGCAGCGCGGAAACCCTGGTTGACTCGGTGACCATCGACGTCGACGCGGAAACCGGGCTTCCGTTGGGCATCGAAGTCCGCGCCAAAGGGCAAACCGAACCGGCGTATTCGCTTGCCTTCACTGAGCTGGACCTGTCCACACCGGATGCCGCGTTGTTCGACTTCACCCCACCCCCGGGCGCCACTGTGTCGGAGAAGGCACTCCCGGCCAAGCCCGTTCCAACCATGACGGCCCCTGAGGGTTCCCCCACGACCAGCCACCCCCGCCCCACTGTCACAGGACAGGGCTGGGATTCGATCATCGCCTTGCCCGCCGGTTCTGCTCCGTCCGGGCTGACCTCCAATCCCCAGTTTGCGCAAACGCTGGAGCCAGTTGCCGGCGGCCGGGCGTTGAGGACACCGCTGGTGAGCATCCTGATTCTCGACGACGGCCGCATCTACGCGGGCATGGTGCCCTTGGAACGGCTCCAGGCAGCCGCTGCCGCACTGTGAAGGAACCCGTCCCTGCCGAACCCGCCATAGAAACGCACGGCTTGGTCAAGCGTTTCGGCCACCGATCCGCCGTCGATGGAATTGATCTCTCGGTCCCCCGTGGGTCCGTGTTCGGTTTCCTTGGCCCCAACGGTTCAGGAAAGACCACCACCATCCGGGTGCTGCTGGGCCTGGCTTCGGCGAACAGTGGGAGCGTCCGCGTCCTCGGTAAGCCGATGCCGGAGGCCTTGGCAACAGTGCTGCCTGATGTGGGGGCCTTGGTGGAGGGGCCGGGCTTTTATCCTTTCCTCTCAGGCACGGGCAACCTCATGCGCCTTGATGCCGCCGATCGGCATGCTTTGTCCTCTACCCGGCGGCAGCGCGTCCATGACGCCTTGGAACGCGTTGGGCTCAGCCACGCCGCCGGAAAGAAAGTCCGCGCTTACTCGCTCGGCATGAAACAGCGGCTGGGGCTGGCCAATGCCATGCTCAGGCCGCGGGAGCTGCTGGTCCTCGACGAACCAACCAACGGCCTTGACCCGCAAGGGACGCGTGAGGTCCGGGGCCTGGTCCGTTCACTAGCGGCAGGCGGGACCACGGTGTTCGTTTCCAGCCATCTACTGGCTGAGGTGGAACAGATGTGTACCCATGTGGGCGTGATGAGCGCCGGCCGCCTGGTGGCCCAAGGACCTTTGGATGAGTTGCGCGCTGCCGGGCAGGCGCACGTTGTGGTGCAAACGCCCGACGTCGAACGCGCCGCCAATGTCTTGACGCGCCTTGGACTGGTTCCCGGCGAAGCTCCGGGAACCGGAAGCGCGTGGGGATCCACCGCGTTGCTGGGCACCGGACTCAACGGAGTCGAACCCGAGAGGATCGTGGCCGCTCTGGTGGCCGACGGTGTCCGTGTCCGCGGCTTCACCGTGGAAAAAGCGAGCCTGGAAGATCGGTTCGTGTCGCTGACCGGAGAGGGGTTCGACGTTGTCGGCTGAAATTGCTTCGCCTCACGGCGCCGTCATTGGCCGACCGGGAATCGGATGGGCGCTGCTGGGCTCGGAGTTGTCCGTCCTGTTCCGCCGGCTCCGCACGTGGGCCATGCTGATCGCCCTGGCTGCCGTGCCCATCCTGATTGCCGTGGCCGTCAAATTGTCCTCCCGGCCCACGACACCCGGGCGGGGACCACTGTTCCTGGACCGGATCACCCAGAACGGCCTGTTCGTCGCAGTGACTGCCCTGGTGGTGTGCGTTCCGCTGTTCCTGCCACTGACGGTCGGCGTGGTGGCCGGCGATACCATCGCCGGCGAGGCCAGCTTGGGAACCCTGCGGTATCTGCTCCTCGCTCCCGCGGGACGGATCCGCCTGCTGCTGGTGAAATATGCCGGGGCCGTTGCTTTCTGTTTCGCAGCGACGGCGACCGTCGCTGCCTCCGGCGCCCTGGCCGGCGTCGTACTTTTTCCCGTGGGCCCGGTGACTTTACTGTCCGGCGACACCATCAGCGTTGGCGAGTCAGCGTTGAGGTCCCTGCTGATCGCTGCGTACATCACGGTGTCGCTCCTTGGGCTGTCCGCGATCGGACTGCTGATCTCCACCTTCACGGATGTGCCGGTAGGCGCCATGGCTGCCACCATCGTCCTTTCGGTGGTCTCACAAGTATTGGACAACCTGCCCCAGCTTGAGTGGCTTCATCCATGGCTCTTCAGCCACCACTGGCTGGGGTTCGCGGATCTGCTGCGCCAGCCGGTCTCCTGGACGTCGTTCGCCGGGAATGGGCTCCTCCAAGCCGGATACATCGCAGTGTGCGGCGCGCTGGCCTACGCAAAATTCTCCAACAAGGACGTCTTGTCATAGCTTTGTCGTAGGCTCTTTCCATGGCCAGATTCTTTGACGTGCACCCGGAAGATCCACAACCACGCGCCATCGGCCAAGTGGTGAACATGCTCCAAGGCGGCGGCCTGATCGCCTACCCTACCGACTCCTGTTACGCGCTTGGCGCCCAGATCGGCAACAGGGAGGCGCTGGACCGCATCAGGAGCATTCGGCACTTGGATGACAAACACCACTTCACCCTGGTGTGCAAGGACTTTGCCCAAATGGGCCAGTTCGTGATGATTGACAACGACATTTTCAGGAGCATCAAGGCCGTTACCCCCGGCAGTTACACTTTCATCCTCCCTGCCACCCGTGAAGTGCCCAAGCGGCTCCTGCACCCGAAGAAGAAGACTGTGGGCGTACGTATTCCGGATCATAGGGTGGTCCAGGCGCTCCTGGCGGAACTGGGCGAACCGCTGTTGTCCAGCACGCTCCTGCTTCCGGACGAAGAAGAGCCCTTAACCCAGGGCTGGGAGATCAAGGAACGGCTGGACAACCAGGTGGACGGCGTCATCGACGCCGGGGACACTGGATCCGAGCCCACCACAGTGATTGACTTCTCCAGTGGAGCAGCCGAAGTAGTGCGCCGGGGAACGGGCGATCCTTCACGCTTCGAGTAGGCTCAGCGGAAGTGGAAACGGCAGCTCGAATTCAACGCCACCTGCGCGAGTCCCGTCATTTCCAAGGCCAGCGCTGAAGGCTGTGGTGCAATCGGCTGCGGTGGATAGGCCATGAAGATGGCCAGTTGGCGGTTCCCGTCGGCGCTGCTCATGGTGATGCTCCCGTATCCGGGCACGTCTCCGGCATGGCCGTAGTAGGAGCCGTTCGTGCAGTGGTCTTCCCAATGGTCCAAGCCAAGGCCGTAGCCCGCGAACACGCTCCCTTTCATGGAGACGAGACTCTGCGGCGCCAACAGCCGGCCCTCCAGCAGCGCGGCCTGGAACCTGGTGAGGTCCTCCACTGTGGATAGGAGGCGTACGGATGAAGCCCCGTTCGGTACGTGCGGGAACGTCACATCCACCGTCTCCCCGTTCAGCTGGACGTAGCCGTGGACCACATCATCCGGTGTGGCGGAGCCCGGCACGAGCAGCGATGTGGAATCAAGGGTCAAGGGCGACAGGATATCTGTTCGCAGGGACGTCTCCAGGGGCACACCCCTCAACCGCTCCACCAGAAGACCCAGCAGGGTGTCGGCTTGGGGCGATGGCGCAGCAGGCAACTCCGTGGCGTCACCAAGGAGCTGGCGGATCGTCACGGGGTTGCCTGCCGGGACAGATCCTGGCAGGTGGGTGTTGATGGGATCGTCCAAGGCCAGCCGGCCTTCCTCGACGAGCTTCAGCACGGACACGGCCACCATGGTCCGGAGCTGATCCCCACCATCAAAACGGTCACCGGGCTGGACCGAAACCGGCGCAGCACGGCTCCTCACTCCGGCTGCGTGGCTCCACTCCTGCTGGCCGGCCTTCACTTTGATGAGCACCGCCGAGGCGCCTTCGTCCAGCTTCTCCCTGGCGAAGAGTTCCAAGGTGGCCCGGAGCTCCTGGAAGGCCGGCGAAACAGCCATCGTCACCGGCATCGAAGGTTCCAGTGACGGTGTCTGCGATGGTTCCACAAGCGTGGTGGGCTGGGATGGCATCGGCTCCGGTGTGCCCGTGCAACCGCAGAGGAACAGCCCGCACACGACTGCCGCGGTCAGGGCCAACCTCGCTGCACTTTCCGGCATGCGGACTCCCGTTTACTCCTCCTGCTTGCGGGCCCGGCTCGGCTGCACGCGCATGGGCTCGCCCGGCATCTTGGGGAACTCCGGTGGGAACGGCATTTCGCCTTGACCATTCTTCACGTCCCGCTCCCACCACCCGAGCAGGACGTCGATGCCGCCAGGCTGTTCGTGCATGGACGCCCACGGGTCCCCCACCGACGTCAAACGGTCCGGAACAGTGGCGATGGTGTATTTTGCCGGGTCGGCGTTCTCCAGTTCATCCCACGTCAGCGGACAGGACACCTGGGCCAGTGGCACGGCCCGTGGGCTGTAGGCGCCGGCGATGGTCCGGTCCCGGTTGGCCTGGTTGAAGTCCACGAAGATCCTTGTCCCGCGTTCCTCCTTCCACCACGCGGTGGTGACTTTCTCCGGCATGCGGCGCTCCAACTCCCGTCCAGCGGCAATCACGGCGTGGCGTACGTCGAGGAACTCATGCTTGGGGTGGATCGGCGCGTACACATGGAGTCCGCGGTTGCCGGAGGTCTTGATGAACGCCGTCAGTCCGGCTTCCGCCAGAACGTTGCGGAGTTCCTGCGCGGCAGGTATCGCGTCGGCGAAGTCGGTTCCGGGTTGGGGGTCGAGGTCGATTCTCAACTCATCCGGATTGTCGGGATCGCTGGCCCGGGACGCCCAAGGGTGGAATACCACCGTATTCATCTGCGCCGCCCACACAGCCGCTGCCGGCTCATCGATCACCAATTGTGGATGCGACCGGGCACTGGGATACGTCACCGGGACCGAGCGGACGTACTCCGGAGCGCCCTTGGGCGGATTCTTGGAGAAGAACATCTCCCCCTCAATGTTGCCTGAGTACCGTTGGAGGCTGATGGGCCGGTTCCCGTTGGCGGTGACAAACGCTTCGCCGACGTCGATGAGGTAGTTGGCAAGGTCCAGTTTCGTCAGCCCCGCCTCCGGCCACATGACCCGGCTTGGACTGGAAATCCGGACCTCCCGGGGGCCGTCGGGACCGGGCACAGTAACGGTGGTTGCTTCGCTCGCCATGGGCACAAGCTACCCCGTTAAGGCCACGCGCGTCAGCACCCACGGCGTTTTTGCTGCAATGGGCAAAGATGGATACATGCCAAACACTGAAACACCTGTTGCCATCGCTGTCGGAGAGTCCGCCATATCCGCCCTCCACATCCGGCCGGATCATCCGTTTGCCACGTTGGTGGTGGCGCACGGCGCCGGGGCCGGAATGGAACACCCGTTCCTCCAGGGTTTCGCTGTGGCGATGGCTGACCTAGGGGTGGCCACCCTGCGGTTCAACTTCCCCTACCGCGAGGCCGGCAGGCGTTTCCCTGATCGCCCGCCGCTGGCCATCGCCACCTGGCGAACGGTAATGGACAAGGCCGCCGGGCTCAGCGACGGCGAGCCCCTCTGGGCGGCCGGCAAGTCCTTCGGTGGGCGCATGGCGTCCATGGCCGTCGCCGAAGGAATGCCTGCCAAAGGTCTGGTGTATCTCGGCTATCCACTGCACGCGCCCGGAAAACCGGAGAAACTGCGCGACGAACACCTCTACGGCGTCACGGTTCCGATGCTCTTCCTCCAAGGCACCCGGGATACGTTTGCAACACAGGACCTGCTGGAGGGCGTAGTGGACAGGATCGGTCCGACGGCGACACTCCAGTGGAGCGAAGGCGGTGACCATTCGTTCGTGGTCAAAGGCTTGAAGCGCAGTGCCGCCGAGGTGGGAGCATCCCTTGCCCCGGCAGTGGTGTCCTTTATCCGGGCCAACTCCTAGGGGCTACTTCGGCAGTGGCTCGTGGCGAAGGTAGGACCGGCGGAAACGCCCCGTTCCGGCACTGAGGGCGCGCAGATCGATCGCGTACCGCAGCAGTTCCTGATCAGGAACTTCCGCACTGATGTCCGTTCCCTGGCCGTCTGCCGCGGTGGTGCCCGTGACCCGGCCGCGCCGCCCCGAAAGATCGCTCATGACCGCACCCACGTAGTCATCGGGAACGCTGATGACTACTGATGAGACAGGTTCCAACAGTTGGATTTTGGCGGCCGCGGCGGCCTCGCGGAGTGCCAACGCTCCCGCTGCTTGAAAGGCTGCATCGGATGAGTCCACGCTGTGGGTCTTTCCGCCCACCAAGGTCACCTTGATGTCCACCACAGGGAACCCCGCAGACACACCCTTGAGCATCTGCGAACGGATCCCCTTCTCCACGGACGTAACGAACGTCCCGGGAATGGCGCCGCCGACGATCTTGTCCGTGAAGGCGAATCCTTCACCCCGGCCGAGGGGCTCCACCTCGATGTCGCAGATGGCAAACTGCCCGTGGCCACCGGATTGCTTGACGTGACGCCCGTGTCCCGCAGCCTTGGTGGCGAAAGTTTCCCTCAGCGGGGTGACTACGTCCACGGTCTGCAGTTTGACGCCCTGATGGCGAAGCCTGTCCAGGACCACCTCAGCGTGGGCCTCCCCCATGCACCAGAGGATGAGCTGGTGGGTGTCCTGGTTGCGCTCCAAACGAAGAGTTGGATCGGCCGCAGCCACCTTTCCGATGCTCTTGGCCAGTGCGTCTTCGTCACTGCGGGAGGCGCCCTCGATGGCAATGGGCATCAAGGGCTCGGGCATGTTCCAGGTCTCGATCAACAGCGGAGCCTCGCGGTCCGAGACAGTGTCTCCGGTCTCGGCGCTGGCAAGCTTGCTGATGGCGCAGATGTCACCGGCAATGCACTTCGGAACGGCCTTCAGGCTGGTGCCAACAGGCGAGTAGAGATGCGTGACGCGTTCGTCGGCGTCGTGGTCTTCGTGTCCCCTGTCCGCCAGCCCCCTGCCGCCGACATGTATCGAGGAGTCTTCGCGCAGGGTCCCGGAGAAGACCCGAACCAAGCACACGCGGCCGAGGAAGGGATCTACAGTGGTCCGAACCACCTCGGCGGCAAGGCGCCCGGTTGGATCACATTCCAAAGGCTTCAATGATGAACCGTCGGCTTTCATCACAGCGGGAGCGATGCGTTCCAATGGCGATGGCAGGGCATCGGTCACCAGGGCCATGAGCTCCGGTAGGCCCAACCCCGACTCGGCAGACGTCGGGATCACCGGGAAGAAACTCCCCCTGGCCACAGCGGTTTCCAGATCACTGATCAGGTCCATCAGAGGCAACTCCTCCCCGCCGAGGTACCGGTCCATGAGGGTTTCGTCTTCGCTCTCGGCGATGATGCCTTCGATCAAGGTTCCCCTGGCTTCTTCGACGTCCGCGACCGGCAGGCCTTGATGATAGGCGCCCTCCAGCACTCCGATGAGGCCGGCGTTGCCGGACGCGGGAAGGTACAGCGGGAGGACCGACTCGCCAAAGGCTTCCTGGCACCTCACGACGGCGGCACTGAAGTCAGCGCGCGGGTGGTCCAGTTTGCTGATCACCACCACCCGGGGCATACGGACCTTCTCGCACTCGCCCCACAAGGCAGTGGTGGCACCGTCAATGCCGTCCAAAGCCGACACAACAAAAAGGGCCGCATCGGCGGCCCTCAAACCTGCGCGAAGTTCGCCGGTGAAGTCGGTGTAACCGGGGGTATCAATCAGATTGACCTTGACGTCTCCTACCAGGATTGGTGCGACGGACATGGTCACGGACCGTTGTTGGTGGATCGCCGAAGGGTCGGAATCACTCACCGTGGTGCCCTCGCTGATGGAGCCCATGCGGGAGATGGCGCCCGTTGCTGCGAGCAGGGCCTCGACGAGCATCGACTTACCTGCCGCTGAATGGCCGACGAGTGCAACATTCCGGATGCGGGCAGGATCACTTGCTGCCAATGCCAATGCCGATCCGTTATCGCTCCGCTTGGCCTCGGGCGTTCCGGTGCCGCTTCCCTTTGCAGTTTCGCGTGTGCCCTTCGCGGACATGGGCACCTCCTGGTGTTATCTCCCGGCACGGAGTCCGAATGCCAAACACTTCGAACGTTAAAGAGGATTGGACACCCAAAAGCGACCACAGGGCAAGGGGCAGGCAGCGAGCAACGCGGACGAACCGCCGTCGAACCGCGGAAGCGCAGCCAAACAGCGGTCTATACGGCGAGCATGCCCCACAACAACCAGGCGGACGCTGCTGCGCATCCCGCAATCACCGCAGTGAAACCCGATAACCACACGAATACGGGGACGCCCGTAGTGCGGCCAAGGATGAACGCATCGGATGCCGCGAGCCTTTCCCGGCGCCGGATGTGGACGCCGGCAAGCTTGAGGAGGTCCCGGACGCCGCCGACGGACAGGGCGATGCCGAGGGCAAGCACGACATAGTTAACGGTGGTGGGGGCTGCAAACAGAACCAGGACCTGGGCGACGGCGGCACTGAGTACCGCTACGAGGATCCCGGTAAGGTTTCGCAGGAAAATCAGCGACACCAGCAGGACCACGGCTCCGACGGACATGGCCGCGCCCGACCTGCCTGCGGCACAGGCGGCAATCAGGCCCAGCCCGACCACGGCGGGCGCCGGGTAGCCCCAAAACCCTGACCATGCCGCACCAAATGCGCTCCGTCCACTGCTGACGAGGCGGCCGGAATGGTCGAGCCCGATGCGGAGGCTGTGCACGAAGCGGCCGGTCATCAGCGCCGCATAGGCGTGGCCGAGTTCATGGACGAACGTTACATAGAGGCCGAACCAGCGCCACGTAACGCGTGGAATGCTCAGGAGGATGGCACATGCGAGGATGCCGAGCAGCGCAGGCAATGGCACTGCCGTGGTGTGGGTCTCCGAGAAACCGCGCACCACGGAGTCCCACCAGGTTTGGGCGATATTCCCGGCGCCTTCCACCGTCACAGCACCGTCGACTGAAGACGCGCGTGGAGGCCGGCGATGAGGATCTCGAGGCCGAAATCGAAGGCCGCCTCACCGCGCTTCCCAGCCGGACCTGCTTGGGCCAGGGCGCCGGTAAGCCTGGGGAATCCCTGGGCGGGCGGCGCCCAGACAACGTCCGGGGCGGCGAGGTCCAGTGCGAAACCGAGCGCGAAACTGTCGATGGTGGAGATCGCTGACACCACGTCCCGGCCACGGAATCCCGCACTCTCAAGTGCCACGGCAAGGTTCTCGTAGAGGGCAAGAACCTGATTATCCTGAACCGTTTGGAGGACCAACAGCGGAGCGAGCCGGGGATGGCGTGCAAAAGCGTCACGGTAACTTCTGACGATCGCCCTGAGCGCGGCCTCCCAATCCTGCCCGTCCCCGAGGACATAGGGGCTCTCAGCGATGATCCGGCCGCGCATCAGTTCAAGGATCTCCTCACGCCCGCTGACGTGGTTGTAGATGGACGACTGGCTGACCCCGATCCGCTTGGCCAGTTTCGGCAGGCTGAAGTCCCCTGCCTCGTCCACCAACTCAAGAGCGGCGGTAACGAGTGCATCGATGGATATCAGCGGGACCAGCGGGCGTGCCATACGGGTGTCTCCATTCAGGGTTGTTGTTACGACTCTAGCCAGAAGTTTGCGTCGAAGTATTGTGCTGCGAGTCACAAGACCCTACGATAAACGAAAGCCTTTCGCTTTATGTTCCATTCTCCTAAAACTTCCCTCCCCCAATAACCACAGAGGACCCCCATGTCTGACCTCGAAACCCGACCTCCAGCAGCGGATGCTGGAAGCGGGCTCAAACGGAATGCCATTGGCACTGGCGGCATCGCCTTCCTGGTAATTTCTGCCGCAGCCCCGTTGACTGTCATGGCCGGCGTGGCGCCTGTAGCCATCGGCACCGGGGGCATCGGCGCCCCCATGGGCTATGTCATTGCCGGCGCTGTCCTGCTCGTCTTCGCGATCTCCTTCATGGCCATGACCAAACACGTCAAGGCCGCCGGCGGTTTCTACACCTACATCACCCTGGCCATGGGCAAAACAGTGGGGCTGGCCTCGGCCATTCTGGCGATCGTGTCCTACAACTGCCTGCAAATCGGCGTCTACGGACTCTTCGCGGTCCAAACCCAAGCCATGCTGAGCACCCTCTTCGGCCTGGACGTACCGTGGCCGGTAGTTGCTTTGGTTGCTATTGCGGCCGTCTGGTTCCTCGGCTACCGAGGGATTGATGTCGGCGCCAAAGTCCTGGGCGTCCTCCTCATCGCTGAGACCGCCATCCTGGGCATCATGGGCGTGGCAATCCTCGCCCGTGGCGGCGCCCAAGGAATCAGTTTCGCCTCGTTCTCCCCGGAGCACGCGTTCACCCCCGGAGTCCTTGCCATCCTGGCGATCTGCTTCGCGGCCTTCATGGGCTTCGAATCCACCGTGCTGTACCGGCGTGAAGCGCGCAACCCGGACAGGTCCGTCCCGCGGGCAACCTACATCGCCGTTGGGTTCATGTCCGTGTTCTACGCTTTCATCGTTTGGACCGTCATCCAGGCCTACGGTGACGGAAACGTGGTGGCAGCTGCCGGCGAACTGGCGGATGGAATGTTCTTCGCCACCATCAATGAGTACGTAGGACCGTGGGCCGAGGTGGTCATGTACGTCCTCATCGTGACCAGCGTCTACGCCTCGCAGCTGGCCTTCCACAATGCTATTAACCGCTACGTCTACATGCTTGCCAAAGACGGCGTCCTCCCGGCTTTCCTCGGCAGGACACACCCCAAATACAAGTCGCCGCATCGCGCCGGGCAGATCCAAACCATCCTGGCCGCCGTCGTCATCATCATTTGCGCCATTGCCGGAGCCGACCCCTACAAGCAGTTGCTGATCTGGGTCAACACCCCAGGGATCTTCGGGATCGTTGCGCTGCAGGGCCTGGTGTCGGTCGCAGCGTTCATCTACCTGCGTCGCAACCCCGCGGCGGTCACCAACCGCCTGCTCCTTCCGCTCAGCGTCGCCTCGGCCATCCTGCTTTTCGGCGTAGTGGCGCTGATCGCCATCAACATCGAGCTCCTCACCTTTGCCGATGCGTTGACCAACACCATCCTGATCCTTGTTGCCCCCATCGTTTTCCTGGCAGGCCTGCTGATTGCCCGCAGCCTGCGCACCACCCGCCCCGACGTCTTCGCCCGGATTGGAAGCTACGAAACCCATGACTCCTGACCTCATCGTCCTTGCCGACACCATCCACACGATGGATGGGCAAACCCACGGACAGCCTGTCCAGGCCATAGCCGTCCGCGGCGGCGTGATTACCGCCGTCGGAAGCCGCATGGATGCCCAGCAGTGGCAGCAAGCCGGCACGCGGGTGGTTGACCTGGGCAGCGCCACGCTTACTCCGGGCCTGGTGGATTGCCATATCCATCCGGTATTCGGCCTGGACCTGACTATCGGCGTTGACTTGTCGGGAGCGACGACGCTGGATGAGGTCAAAGCCCTGCTGTCGTCGGAAGCTGCCAGCGACGCCGGTTGGTTGCGTGGATGGGGGCTGAACCCGAATGCCTTTGGGACAGCGCCGTTGCACCGCAGCGTCTTGGACGACGTCAGCGGCCACAAGCCCGCAATGATCAGGTTGTTCGACGGCCACTCGGCCCTGGCCAACAGCCGGGCGCTGGAACTGGCCGGCATCCACGGTCCGCACGAATTCGCGCAGGCTTCCGAAGTGGTGTGCGATTCCGACGGCGACCCCACCGGCTTGTTGCTTGAAGCCGCAGCCATGGAGCTCGTCCAACGGCACATCCCGCAGGAGACCTTCAACCAACGTAAGGCACGCCTCGGCGATCTCTTGAAGGACTTCGCCCGCTCGGGACTGACGGGGGGCCACATCATGGACCACAGTGACGAATCCAGCGCACTCTTCCAGGCGTTGGAGTCCGACGGCGGGCTGCCGCTGCGGCTGCGGGCAGCGCCGTGGTGCATGCCGGGCAGCGATGAAACCGACTGGAAGGAACTTGCCCGCACGATTGGTACGGGCGGCCGCCGGTGGTCCGTTGAAGCCATCAAACTCTTCGTCGATGGAACCGTGGACAACGGGACAGCCTGGCTCTACGAACCTGATGTTCACGGCCAGTCGACCGCACCATTCTGGCCACGGCCGGAGGAATATACCGCGGCCGTCCGCTACTTCGCATCGCGCGGTATCCCGACAGCGACGCATGCCATTGGTGATGCGGGAGTGGAGCATGTGTTGACCGCATTGGAGTCGCTCCCCGGCATTGTTCCAGCGGACATCCTGAGCCAGACCGTCCACAGGATCGAACACCTCGAGACCGTCCCGGACGCGCTCGTCGCTCGTTTCAAGGGGTCGCGCGTGGTGGCCAGCATGCAACCGACACACTGCACCCACTATTCCCTCGCGGATCACAGTGACAACTGGTCGACCCGTCTCGGCACTGAAAGGGCGGAGCGGGCATGGCGCTGCAGGGACCTTCGCGAGGAAGGCGTGACGTTGGGCATCGGTTCGGATTGGCCGATCGCACCCTTTGAGCCACTTCCGATCATCGCCGATGCACAGTTGCGCCGGAGATCCGGACATCCGGAGCAGGAACCCATCGCGCCGGCCCAGGCACTCACCGCACTCCAGGCGCTGGAGGGCTACACCTCGCACGCGGCAAAGGCTGCCGGCCTGTGGGACGTGTCGGGCTCCATCACAGTAGGAAAACGGGCAGACTTCACCGCGTTCGAGCACGACCCCCTGACCACAGCCCCGGACGAGCTGGCCGCCAGCGCCATAGTGGGAACGTTCGTGGACGGCGAGATCCAGTTCATGCTGGAACGGCTGGCCTAGCTGGAGGGACCGGAGCCCATCCGGTTCTTCGTCCTGGCGGTGGCCGGCGCGGTCCACGGGTCTTCGGGCCAGGGATGCCTGGGGTAGCGACCACGCATCTCGGCCCGGACCTGGGAGTACGGACCGGACCAGAAAGACGCGAGGTCATCAGTAACGGCCAGGGGCCTGCCTGCCGGTGACAGCAAGTGAAAGAGCACAGGTACCCGGCCCTCGACGAGGTGCGGCGTGCGGTCCCAGCCAAAGCATTCCTGGAGTTTGACCGCCACAACCGGCCTGCCGCCGTCGCCCGTATCCCCACGGTCCGAAACTTCGGGGTAGTCGATCCGCACCCGCGAGCCGCTGGGGACCTCAAGCCGCTCGGGCGCGAGGCTGTCCAGACGGGATGCCTCGGGCCAGGGCAGCAGTCGCCGCAAAGGTTCCGTGAGGTTGATGGAATTAACGGAGGTCCCGGTGGCCATCGCTTCCAGTTCCGGGGCCAGCCAGTCCTCAAGCCGGGCCAGGAGATTGGGCTCACGGACGTCGGGCCAGGGATCGCCGAGCTGGTGATAAAGCAACGCCAGCCGCCTTCGCAGGGCATCAGCTGTGGCGGACCAGCCAATGGTCGCTAACCCGGCCTTTCCCAGCGCCGCAGCAACAGCGTGACGTCCGGCCTCCGCGCTGGGACGGACAGGTGTGGACGACAGGACGATCGCGCCCAGTCGGCGTTCCAGCCGGGCAGTCACCTTGCCCTGGTCAAACTTCGCCTGCACCCTGCTGACCAGTAGATCCGGCGCCGCAGCTTCGGCGAGTTCCGCCGTCAAGGGAGCGGCTGAGCGGATCACGGCACCCGTTCCGGCTGCATCGCGGCCCTGTGCGCGAGACACTTCGGCCACCGCAAGCCAGTGATGCCCGGACAGTGGACTTCCCGCCGGCAGCCCTGCCCGCGTCCCGGATGACAGCAAGTACGTGGTGGATCCGTCACCGGGAACCAGCCGGGCCACCCGGTCAGGGAACGCCAACGCCACCACAAAGCCAGGCGCTTCCCTCGCGGTGACCTCCGTCTTCGGTAGTGAAGGCACGACGGCGGCCGCCTCCTGACGCGCGATCGATTCCATCCGCTTCGCGTCCTCAGCGAATCGCCGGGCACCGGGGTCGGAGCCGGACCGCAGGGAGGTCAGGAGCCTTGTGAGGTCTGCGCCCGGTGCACGCTGGTCACCGGAGACCAGGGCCACCGTCTCGGCCGCTGCACGTTTGCCAACTACCGCAGCTCCATCCAGCAGGGCGCGGGCAAGCCGTGGGTCTGCGGGGACACGGGCCAAGGTCTTGCCCAAGGCGGTGACTGAGCCGTCGGCTGAGGCAGCGCCAAGTTCCCGAAGGATCTCCATGGCATCGTTCATGGCCCCGGGCGGGGGCGCATCAGGCAACTTCAGGCCCTTGCCGCCCGGCGCACCCCAGCACGCAAGGACGAGCGCGGCTCCGGTCAAGTCTGCCACCGAGATTTCGGGCGTTTGATGCGCCGGGGAGGCCGCCAAGGCCTGCTGGTCGTAGCAGCGGACCACGGTGCCCGGTCCTTGCCGCGCAGCGCGGCCAGCACGTTGCTCGGCCGAAGCCCGCGAGCAGGACACTGTCACCAGTCCGGACATTCCACGGCCTGAGTCCCGCCGCGGTTCCCTTGACAGCCCGGAATCAATGACCAACCGCACGCCGGGAACGGTAAGGGACGATTCCGCAAGGGCAGTCGAGACGATGATCCGCGGCGGGCCTCCCGGCACCCGGCCTGAAACGGCGCGGTCCTGGGCGTCCGGCCCGATCTGGCCATGCAACTCCAGTACCTCAACGTCCCCCTGCACCTGGGCGCGAAGGCGCGTCACGACGTCGGACACTTCACGGGCGCCAGGGAGGAAAACCAGCGCGTCCACGTCGTCGTGCTTGGCCAGGGCCGCAGCGTGGGCTGTCGCTGCAGTGCGGGCGATGTGGTCCAGGAAGCTGCGGGCCACGCCCCGGTCGTTGAGCCGGTGTTCAGCGGCAGGAGCCCATTGAACCTCCAGGGGATACAGCGCGGACGGGCAGTCGACGACGGGAGCCGGCCCGCCGTCGGCATCCCCTGACCCGTTCCGCCCCAGCAGTGCGGCAAAGCGTGCGGCATCCAGGGTTGCCGACATGGCCACCACCATGAGGTCGTCCCGGAGCTCCCGGACCTCGGAGAGCATGCCGATAAGGAGGTCCGTTTCCAGGCCCCGCTCGTGGACCTCGTCCAGAACTACGGCATCGGTGCTTTCGAGGCCGGGGTCGGCGAGGAGACGTCGGAGAAGGATGCCGGGCGTGACGAACTCCACCATGGTTTCCTGGCTGGTCTTGCTCTCACCACGGACGGTGTAACCCACTTTGCCGCCCAGGCGGCTGCCGTCCAATGACGCCAGACGGCGGGCTGCTGAACGGGCAGCAACACGCCGCGGCTGGGTGACGACGACGCGTGTCCGGCCTGTTTGTCGTTGATCGATAAGGTTGGCCAACAACGGTGGAACCAAGGTGGTCTTGCCTGTACCAGGTGGTGCTTGCACGACTGCAGTGCCGCCGTCGCCCTGATTCTTCACGGCGTTTGCCAAGGCCTCAAGGGAATCAGCGAAGACCAAGCCCTTGCCGATGGTGTCCAGTCTGAAAGTCACCAGACCATTGTCTCTGGTGCCTGGCACGGGAAAGGCCACGCCCGCATCCGGGGGCGTGGCCTTTCCTGTGGCTTCTGTGCCTGCTGTGCCTGTTAGCCGATGGTGGAGGCGTCGATGACAAAGCGGTAGCGGACGTCCGAGGCAAGGACGCGTTCGTAGGCATCGTTGATCTTGCTGGCCGGGATGACCTCGATCTCAGCGCCCAATCCGTGTTCTGCGCAGAAGTTCAGCATTTCCTGCGTTTCGCGGATGCCGCCAATGGCTGAACCGGCGAACCGGCGACGACCCGTGATCAGCGAGAATACGTTCACCGGAAGTGGTTCGGCCGGAGCGCCAACGTTGACCAACGTTCCATCAAGCGTCAGCAACTGAAGGTACGCACTGATGTCGATGGAGGCGCTGACCGTGTTGATGATGAGGTCGAACGTCCCGCCGAGCTGCTCGAAGGTGCTGGGATCGCTGGTGGCGTAGTAGTGGTCCGCGCCAAGCTGCAGCCCGTCCTCCATCTTCTTCAGTGACTGCGAAAGGACCGTGACCTCAGCGCCCATGGCGTGCGCGATCTTGACGGCCATATGGCCGAGCCCGCCGAGTCCGACGACGGCAACCTTCTTGCCAGGGCCGGCGCCCCAGTGGTGGAGCGGCGAGTAGGTGGTGATGCCTGCGCACAGCAGCGGCGCAGCGACATCGAGGTCCAGGCCGTCCGGGATGGTGACGACGAAGTCCTCGTTCACTACCACGTGGCTGGAGTAGCCGCCCTGGGTGATGGTGCCGTCGCGGTCAACAGCACCATACGTGCCCACATTTCCGTTGAGGCAGTACTGCTCTTCTCCGGCCAGGCAGTTCTTGCATTCCTTGCAGGAGTTGACCATACAGCCGACGCCCACACGGTCGCCCACCTTGTGTTTGGTGACCTCCGGGCCGACCTCAGTGACGATGCCGGCGATTTCATGGCCGGGAGCCAGCGGATACTGTTGCGGGCCCCAGTCGCCGCGAACGGTGTGGATGTCGGAGTGGCAGATGCCGGCGAACTTGATGTCGATGTGGACGTCGTTGGGGCCCACCTCACGACGTTCGATGGTAGTCAAGGTCAGGTCGCCCGTGGCCGAGGGGGCAGCGTAAGCATTAGCGGTAGGCATGTTTCTCCTGCGTGGTTCTCTTTGTTGGATAACTCCATCTAACCCTGATTCCCTGAACGGAAGGAGTTACTGCTGTTAGGGGTAATGACAGGGACTCCCTTAGCTGGTCATAGGCCATACCGTTGAAAGCATGGACAACCGGACTGAGACGCGCGACTTTCTTGCTACCCGGCGGGCGAAAATCACCCCCGAACGGGCTGGGCTGGCAGCCTATGGTGGCAACCGCCGTGTCCCGGGCCTTCGTCGCGGGGAGGTGGCCATGCTCGCCGGAGTGAGTGTTGAGTATTACACCCGATTGGAGCGCGGAAATCTCTCCGGTGTCTCGGAAAGCGTACTGGAGTCCCTGGCCAACGCACTGCAGCTTGACGACGCCGAACGCGCCCACCTTTACGACCTCGCACGAGCGGCGAGCGACGGCGGCAGGTCTCGTCGTCGTCCGATCCGAAAGCAGGCCATCCGGCCAGGCGTGCAACTTACCCTGGATGCAATCACCGGATCGCCCGCGTTCATCCGCAACGGGCGCCTGGATTTGCTGGCGACCAACGCCTTGGGCCGGGCGCTGTACTCGGACATCTACGACAGCCCGGCCGGGCCGCCCAACCATGCGCGCTTCCTCTTCCTTGACCCGCGCAGCCACGATTTCTATACGGACTGGGAACGTGCCGCCAACGACACCGTGGCCATCATGCGGACCGAAGCCGGCAAGGATCCCTACGACAGGGGGCTCAGTGACTTGGTAGGCGAGCTGTCGACCCGCAGCGAGGAATTCCGGGTCCGATGGGCGTCACACAATGTCCGCCAGCACTACACCGGGAAGAAGCACTTCCGTCACAGGATCGTGGGCGACCTGCATCTGTTGTACGAGGCATTGGATCTGTCCGCCGACGCCGGCTTGACCCTGACCGTCTACAACGCCGAACCCGGCACGGGCACAGCGGACGCGTTGCAACTGCTCGCAAGCTGGGCCGCCACCACGCTGGAGATTCCCCGGGAATCAGCGCCTGCCCGAAACATCCACAACCAGTAACCCGGAACGATAAAGGAATCATGGACATCTTCCCCAAGACCATCAGCACCAAAGGACCCGCAGAACTCTTCACCGGTGATGTCTACTTTGACGTCATCGCCAAGGGTGAAGCTCCCTCGCAGCTGCGGGTCAATCTCGTCCGCTTCGCACCGTGTTCCCGCACCGCATGGCACACCCATGCCGCTGGGCAAACACTGCACGTCACTGACGGGGTTTGCTTGGTTCAGGCCCGCGGCGGCGAGGTAAAGGTGGTCCAGGAGGGCCAAACCATCTACACACCTCCAGGCGAGTGGCACTGGCACGGCGCTGCCCCTGACCACTTCATGAGCCACTTGGCCATGTGGGAAACCACCGGGGTTGCTGATGGTTCCGAGACGACCTGGGGCGAGTTGGTCAGCGACGAGGAGTATGGCTACCCGGGGTGAACGAACATGATCGATTGTGGTGGACGCATTGACCGGCGTTTGACCGGCGCGAATAATAGGGGAAGCGCTTTCCATTACTCACCGCGGAGTCAACAACGTGAATGCCCCTCACCACCTCAGCTACGACTACTCCCCTTGGACGTTCTGGACTTCCGCATCGGATATGGAGCGCGAGGCACAGCACGAGTATCAGAAGGTCTTCGCGGAACGGGCCGGAGTCACTATCGGTGAACGGGCATTCCTTTCGCCCCTTGCCAGCGTCGATCCCGATGCCCTCTCCATCGGCGCCGACTCGTTTATTGCTGCTCACGCATATGTCACCGGCACCATCACCATCGGCAACGACTGCACCGTCAACGCCTTCACCGTGGTTCGAGGCAACGTCACCATGGGCAGCGGCGTGCGGATAGGTGCCCATACGTCCATCCTTGGCTTCAACCATTCGATGGATCCGTCCGAACCGGTCTTCAAGCAACCACTGACCAGTAAAGGCATCCAGCTTGGGGACGACGTCTGGATCGGCTCCAACGTTGTGGTCCTTGATGGAGTTACCGTCGGATCCCATGCTGTCCTGGCCGCCGGTGCCGTGGTCACCAAGGATGTCCCGGAATGGTCGATTGTTGGAGGGAACCCGGCCCGCCGGATCCGGGATAGGCGGGAGACCGCTTCAGCTGGACCATCCGGTGCCGGGGAGTCTGCGTTCGACGACGGGTTGTTGGCCAGGTTGGCGGCCTTCGCCGATGCAGCACGCGCTGACGCTCCTGCGATTCTTTCGAGGAACTGGACGTCTGCCGCCGGTGGCAGTTATGTGGACCGGCCTGGCACGGCGCCGACCGTTAGGGCGCACTGCGATGCAGTTGAAATAGCGGATCTTCTTCTGGGTTGTGCCCCGTTGGAACTGTCGCGTGAGGAGCACATATCGCGGCTTCAGAATCTCCAGGATCCATTGACAGGCCTGGTTCCGGAACTGGGTTTTGATCCACAGGGTTCCGATGGCGGACTTCGGTTCGGTTCCGGCCCTGCCACATACCACGTCCTATCCGTGGGATACGCAGTGGATCTGCTGGGCAGCCGGTTCCTTTACCCGGTGCGTGCCGTGGCAGAGATGGACCCGGCTGGGTTGGTGGCGTCCCTGGAGGCCCTGCCTTGGCGTCAGGAAGCCTGGGAGTCCGGCGCGTGGGTGGATGCTTGGGGAACTGCCGCCTGTTGGAACCTCGCCCAAAGGCATCCGAACTCCCCGGGTTCAGTTGAGGCGATGTTCGGCTGGCTGTTGACGCACGTCAATCCTGGGGCCGGTACATGGGGTACCCCCACGGCCGACACCCGGTTGAAAGTAGTGAACGGATATTACCGCCTCACCCGAGGCACGTTTGCCCAGTTCGGCTTGCCGGTCCCCAACGTTGAGCGCCTGGTGGATACCGTCCTTGAGCACTCCAAGGACCCACGATATTTCGCTCCCGGCCGGCAGAACGCGTGCAACGTCCTGGACGTTGTCCATCCTCTATGGCTTGCGTCGAAGCAGACGATGCACCGCCGGGATGAGGTGAATGCATGGGCTGCGACCCAGCTGAAGCAGGCCCTTGCCTGGTGGCATCCGGGCGAGGGAATTGCCTTCAGCGCCGCGCCGGAGAGCGGCAGCCAGCATCTGCCAACCCTTCAAGGAACCGAGATGTGGCTGGCCATCATCTGGTATCTCGCGGACCTTCTCGGTAGCGCCGAAGCTTTGGGATACCGGCCCCGTGGCGTGCATCGACCTGAAGCCGCATTCCAGCTGCCGACACTCTAGGCACACCTTGGGGCCATCACCTCCGGGAATCACCGCCGGCAGTCGCCGTGGCAGCACCAAGGGAGGCAGACGGCTATAAATGTCGGAGCCTCGTGACAGGGTTCAGTTATGGGAATTATCGGGCAGATCGTGGCACGGCGGGCAAGTTCACCCCGCGCCAGTGGGCTGCCGCGTCAACGGTCCCTGAGGGCTGAAAGTGGCACCGCGCGTCTCGCGGCTTTCAAAGTCGCGACGGCGGCAGCTCCCGCCCCGGATACCTCCCGGGGCGCTGGACTGCCTGGCGCTGGACTGCCTGGCGCTGGACTGCCTGGCGGTGTGCTGCTTCGGAATGAACCGGTGGCCGGTTCATCGGAGTCCGGAACCGCTGAGTTGATGTCCACGGCGCCACTTGGGTTCCTTGATGGTTCTCCCCCGCGGTTGGGTTCCGCCGAGGTTGCTCCTGGACTCATCACGGCGCTGCTTGAGTGCGCTGCACTTCTGGACTCCGCACGCGTGTCCGCCTCGGATGAGGCTTCCCTGTTGGGGTTTGTTGAGGCTGCTGATTTTGCCGGCAAGGTCGAGGAGATTTCCCGATCGGTGGAGTACTTACAGATCGTCGCAGCCCACGCGGTGGAACGGGCCCGGCTTGAGGCACAAAACTCCCGGCCGGGGTCCTCGGCAGCAGCGCCGGAATGGCGGACCGGCTGGACGGAAACACCCGAAGAGCCAACGAGTGGCACGGGCGCAACGGTTCCGGAGGCAACAGTTCCAGCTGGTGAAGCACGTTCCACCAACGCACTGTCCGTGGATGGGGCCGGGTCCAAGGCCAGTGTTGTGGATGAAGGGTACCGGAACGCGGCAGAGTTCCTGCGGGCCCGGTTGCGGATCGGCATCGGCGAAGCCCGGCGCAGGCTCGCCCTCGCCGCCGAGGTCCTCCCCCGGAAGGGCATGACCGGGCAGGAAATCCCGGCCCGCCGCGAAGTCCTCGCCGAGGCCCTCGGATCGGCTTTGGTGCCGTCCCGGTCCGCGACCATCATCAGCACCGCCCTGGACAAAGTCCGGAACCTCACCGACCAGGACACCATCACCCGGATGGAACACGCCCTGACCACCACCGCCACCGAAACCGACCCGGACTTCGTCACCACAATGACCAAACGCTGGGCCGACAGGATCGACCACGACGGCCCCGAACCCTCCGAAGAAATCCTCCACCAACTCCAAGGCGCGTTCCTCCGCCGCCGACGCCGCCACGGACTCCACCACCTCGAAATCTTCGCCACCGACGAACAAATCGAAACCCTCACCACCACCATGAACGCCGCCACCAACCCACGACTCACCAACAGCACCAGCACCAGAACCAGCACCAGCACCGGGCCTGGCACCACGGACAACACCGATACCGGGCACAGCCCAGACAACGGCACAGGCACCAGCCCGGACCTGGACCGCCGCTCCCGGGCACAGAAACTCCTCGACGGCCTCACCGGCGCCTGCGCCCTCGCCATGACCACCGGGAAACTACCCTCCAACGGCGGACTCCGCCCCCAACTCACCGTCACCATCGACCACCGCGACCTCCTCGAACAACTCACCGGCACCGGCCACCACCAGCCCGGCACCAGGACACAAACCGGCACAGGCACAGGCACCGGCACCGCCACGTTCATAGGGACAGGCACAGCCACCGGCATAGGAACAGGCACCGATCGCTTGAACACAGGCACCGCCACATTCACCGGCCCAATGCACCCGAACACCATCCGCAAAATAGCCTGCGACGCCGACATCATCCCCGTCCTGCTCGGCAGCGACTCCCGCGTCCTGGACATCGGCCGCACCACCCGGATCTTCCCACCCCACATCCGCAAAGCCATCACCGCCCGCGACCAAGGCTGCGCCTTCCCCGACTGCACCATGCCCCCACCCTGGTGCGAAGCCCACCACACCACCTACTGGACCCACGGCGGCACCACCTCAACCAACAACGGCACCCTGCTCTGCAGCCACCACCACCACCTCATCCACAAAGAACAATGGAGGATCGACATGACAACCGGGGTCCCCTGGTTCATCCCCCCACCCCACATCGACCCCCAACAAACACCCCGACGCAACCACCACCACACACCCCACAGAACATAAGGGATCCAGACACAGGCATCCTGCGTGTCGCGGCTGCGCACAGGTGTGTGCCGTGGCAACCAGGGCCGTTGGTGTGACTTCGGCTGGTGCCCCCATCACGTTGTTGGGACCTGAGGCTATTTGCCTGCCAAGTCAGCGATCTTGCGCTCCAGTGCTGTTCGTTCGGCAGCGTTGGAGCACAAGGCCAGTGCCTCCGCCAAGGCCCCTTTTGCTTCCCCGAATCGGCCGAGCCTGGTGAGAAGTTCGCCACGAACGGTCGGGACCAGGTGAGACCCGTGCAGATCCCCGCGGTTCGCCAGGGCATCCACCAACTGCAGCCCGGCTGTTGGCCCTGTAGCCATGGCTACCGCAACGGCGCGATTCAATTCAATAACCGGAGATGGTGCCAAGCGTCCTAGTGCTTCGTACAAGATCACAATCCGTTGCCAGTCCGTGTCCGCTGCGGTTCGAGCCACCGCGTGGCATTCAGCAATCGACGCCTGCAATCCATAGGCGCCGAGACCGCGGCCGGCGCCGACCGCCGTCGAGAGCGCTGCCCTGCCTCGACGAATCGCGGACTGGTCCCAACGGCGTCGGTCCTGGTCTTCCAGAAGGACCGGCTTTCCGGCTGAGTCGAGCCTCGCAGGAAACCGGGCAGCAGTGAGTTCCATGAGCGCAAGCATGCTAAATACCTCGGGTTCCGGTGCCAGTCGAACCAACACACGGGCCAGTCGCCGTGCTTCACTGGCCAATTCCGTCCGCATCCACGAGTCACCGGTGGTGGCAAACGATCCCTCCGTGAAAATCAGATAGACCACCTGCAGCACGGAGCCAAGCCGCTCGGCAATTTCGTCTGCCTCGGGCACGGCAAACGGAATGTGCGCCGCCGCCAGGGTTTTCTTGGCGCGGGTGATGCGGGCTTGGATGGTTGGAACGGGTGCAAGGAACGCTTTGGCAATTTCCTCCGTGCCCATGCCGCCGACCACGCGGAGCGTCAAAGCGATCCTCGATTCCTTGGACAACACCGGATGGCAAGAGATAAACATCAATGCGAGTACGTCGTCGTCAATCGAGTCCGGGTTGAACAGCGTGTCCACGCCCGGTTCCTCCTCGGAGAGGTCGCGGGCAAGCAGGGCGTACTTTTCGTCCCGGGCAGAACGCCGGCGAAAGGAATCGATCGCCCGGCGCCGCCCGGCAGTCAGGAGCCACCCTGCCGGTTCTGCGGGGACGCCGTTGACAGACCACGACACCAGTGCTTCCGCGACCGCTTCCTGGGCGAGGTCTTCGGCAAAAGTGAAATCGCCCGAATAGCGCGCAAGGGCGCCGACGATGCGTGCGGATTCACTACGCCACACCGCTTCGACGGCGGCCCTTGCCTCGTTGCTGCCCACCTCAGGTGCTGCTGACTGCAGTTCCCGAGGCCGGCTTTAGAGTTGGCCCGTCTGCTCGCGCCATGCACGTTCCTTTTGGATCCATTTGTTGTCCTGCGGAAACTCGTCAATGCTAGCGACGCGCCGAATTTCGGTCTTGGTCCCTTCGGTCATGGGTGCCCGCTTGGCCCACTCGATGGCTTCCTGCTTGGACGCGACGTCCAGAATGTAGTAGCCGCCAAAGAGCTCCTTGGTTTCGCCGTAGGGGCCATCCGTGACAACGGGGGTCTCCCCCGTAAAGTCGACCACGACACCCTCTTTTGGATCCTCCAGGCCCTCCGCAGCCAGGAGGACACCGGCGCGGATCAGTTCGTCGTTGAATTGCCCCATGGCGTCAAGGATCTCGTTGAAATCTATGTTCTCGAACTTGGCGTACGAAGCGTCGTCTGCCCTCATGATCAACATGTATTTAGCCATCTGACTCAATCTCCTGTGTAAGTGGAAGGTCGCCCTTCGACCTTCTCATCCATAGGTCGAACGGCGCGAGGGCATATCGACAACGGGTCCAAAACAATTTCCCGGCTCTCGGTCCACGTCATCGGCGTAGTCTGGAGGGACGGCGGGAAACGATTGTGTTGAGTCCGCCTGGAAGTGGTTCGAGGCACCATGGCACCAGAACGTACGTCCGATGAATCTTTGCCGGACCGGGGTGCCACCCGGACCGTCAACAGCTACGTGACACTCCTGAAGTCCGTGCGCAGCGCCGGATTGCTGAAACGCCGCAGGGGTTTCTACATCACTGTTTTTGTGATCCTGATGGCTGCTTGGACCGGGACCTGGAGCGGCTTCCTGTTGCTGCGGGACACCTGGTTCCAGCTGCTCATCGCGGCGGTAATGGGTGTGGTCCTGACCCAGTTCGCGTTCCTGGCCCATGAAGCCGCCCATCGTCAGGTTTTCAAGTCCAAGGGAATGAATGAGTGGTCCGCCCGGCTGGTTGGTACCGGATTGGTGGGCATCAGCTACTCGATGTGGGCACAGAAGCACACCCGTCACCACAACTTCCCCAACGTGATCGACAAGGACCCGGACATCCATACCGGCGCCATCGCTTTTCACCCCCAAGCGGCCAGTACCCGGCGGGGCGTCATGGTGCAGGTCACCCGCCGACAGGGCTGGCTGTTGTTTCCGCTGTTGTTCTTCCTGGGTGTGAGCCTGCACGTTGATTCGTTGAAGTACCTGTTGCACCAACGAAAAGTTGACCACCGCTGGGTGGAGATCCCCGTCCTCTTGCTGCGCTTGCTGGCTGTGCCCATTCTGGTCTTCTCCATGCTTCCGTTAGGCATGGCCTTCGCCTTCCTTGGCGTCCAGCTGGGTGTCTTCGGTTTCTACATGGGCGCGTCCTTCGCCCCGAACCATAAAGGCATGCCCATCCTGCCCACGTCCAGCAGAACGGACTTCCTCAACCGCCAAGTACTCACCGCCCGGAACATCTCCGGAGGATGGTTCATGGACACGCTGATGGGTGGGCTGAACCGCCAGATAGAACACCATCTCTTCCCGGACATGCCTCGTCCCTACCTTCATCGCGCGTCCGGGATGGTCAAGGCATGCTGTGATGAGTTAGGTATTCCCTACACCGAAACCAGCCTCGCAGCGTCCTACGTGATCGTGGTGAGATATCTGGATGACGTCGGCTTGTTCGCCGGAGAACCCTTCGAGTGCCCGGTCGTTGACCAATTCCGTCCCCGGTGACCGCAAGGTGGCACAGGATGGCAAAAGGATCCCCCCGGAGTAACTCCGGGGGGATCCTCACGCCAACGGGGTAGTCAGTTCAGCGGCCGCCTCCACCGATGACCCCGGCCTCGACAGCCTTGGTCACGGCATCAGCCTCAGCTTGTGTGAGCTTGCCGTCTGTGACTGCCTTGTCCAGCCTGGTCTTCAGCGCAGCAGCACGCTCCGCTTGACCTTCGGCACGGATTTCCTCCAACGCCGTGGTGACCTTGGCCTCGTCCACACCCAAGGCTTCGGCCAGCGACTTCGCCAGGGCTGCGTCCTGGGCCGTGCGGTCCGGTTTGGTGCCTTCGGTACCTTCGGCGGGTGGCGTAGCGGGCTTGTTCGCCTCACGGAATGCCTTCAAGGCATCGGTGACCTTGGCCTCGTCCACACCCAACTTGCTGGCCAACTGCGCCGCAATCTGTCCACCGTCGCGTCCGTGGCCATGCCCGCCCGGTTTACCACCGCGGTCTGACGGAGCTGTCGCATCCGCAGAGGAAGTGGCGCTGGGCGATGGCGTGGTGGCCGCAGTTGCCATGCTCGTTGCACCAAGTCCTGCACCCAATGCCAGGGCTCCGGCCGCCACTCCCAACGTAATTCTCTTGGTTTTCGACATGTACCTCTCCTCAATGAGCCGTTGGTACGGCTGGTGTCTGAGGGACGGGCAGTAGTGCCGTCCTCTTAACACGATGAGTGGACAACCCCAGCCCACGCTGTCCTGAACCTGTCATTCCGCTGTGAGAGTGATCCGGAAGCTGTGAGGGACTCTCCCTATGCTCCGGCCGAATCGGCATGGTCCGGCCGAATCAGCGAACCCGGTCCAAAGCGTCCAGCAGCCGCTTGACCGCACCACCCAGGTTCCAGTCCGTAGCCAACTGTTCAAGTTCGGCGCGCGCTGCGCCGGTGACGGGACGCAGCTCAGCTCCCACGTCTTCCAGCGTCGGTACCTTGAGGTCGCGCACAACGTTCACGACGGCGGGCGCCACCTTAAGGTAGTCGGCCGCGGCCGACAGTTTGGCGCGTATGGAAGCGGACAACCCGCCGTCGGGGTCCTCTGCCGCTTCAAGCAAGCCTTCCAGTGAGCCGTGGGTGCCGAGCAAGGAGGCCGCCGTCTTTTCGCCGATCCCGGCAACACCGGGCAGGCCGTCGGAAGCATCGCCGCGCAGGGTGGCGAAATCGGCGTACTGCTGGGGCAGGACCCGGTATTTGCCCACAACGACGACATCGGTGACGAGCTCCAGGTTCTTCATGCCGCGGGCGGTGTAGATAACCCGGACCCCGCGGTCGTCATCAACGAGCTGGAAAAGGTCGCGGTCGCCGGTGACGACATCCGTAGGGATCTGCGCGTGGCTCGCGTAGGTGCCAACGACGTCGTCGGCCTCATGCTCATCGACACCCACGACGGCTATCCCGGCGAGGTGCAGCACGTGCCGGATCATCGGAATTTGGGCCTCCAGCGGGTCCGGGACGACCTCGACGTCGGGACCGTCCGGAACGATCTCCGCTACCCTGTGCGACTTGTAGCCAGGGATCAGATCCACGCGCCATTCCGGCCGCCAATCGTTGTCCCAGCAGGCGACGACATGTGTTGCTTCATAGTCGGTGGTGAGGCGGGCGATCATGTCCATCAATCCCCGGACAGCGTTAACCGGCGTTCCGTCGGGGCGGCGTATCGAATCGGGGATGCCGTAGAAGGCACGGAAGTACAGGGAAGCAGTGTCCAGCAGCATCAGTCGGGGCATACCTGATCCTGACATGCCTGCTGTTCTTTCGGCAGGAATCACACGCAAATTCGCCGGTCAAGCAGGTGTCAGGGACGGTAAAGACTTGATCACCAATGTGAGCGGCATTACGATGATGTGAGCAATAATAGAACACGGAGTTCTATTATCGAACAATCCGTGATTGTCAGCCCACAAAGAAGTGAGGAAAGCCCGTGCAGTTCCACCACCACGGTTACGTATCCGGTGACCCCCGAGTCGAGCCGGCAGCCGGCGTCGGAATCAACCGCCCAACCGAGCTTCCCGACGAAGTGGATGTCCTCATCGTGGGCAGCGGCCCGGCCGGCATGCTGACCGCGGCGCAGCTCTCCCAGTTCCCCGGTGTGACAACACGCATCGTTGAGCGACGCCCCGGCCGGCTAGCCATCGGCCAGGCCGATGGCATCCAGGCCCGCAGCGTCGAGACATTCCAGGCCTTCGGGTTCGCCGAGCGCATTATTGCGGAGGCTTACCGCATCACCGAGATGGCCTTCTGGAAGCCGGACCCGGCCGATCACTCCCGCATCGTCCGCGCCGCCCGCGCCGTGGACGACCCCGCCGGAATCAGCGAGTTTCCGCACTTGATCGTGAACCAGGCGCGGGTATTGGACTATTTCGCCGAATTCATGGCCAACTCCCCCACGCGAATGACGCCGGACTACGGCTACGAGTTCCGCGGCCTTGAGGTCTCAGGCGAAGGCGAATACCCCGTCGCAGTGACACTCGCCCACACCTCCGGCTCCAACGAGGGCCAGGAGCGCGTCATCCGCGCCAAATACGTGGTCGGCGCGGACGGTGCGCGCAGCAAGGTTCGTGAGTCGATCGGCTGCCACCTCGCAGGCGACCAGGCGAACCATGCCTGGGGCGTCATGGACGTCCTCGCCGTGACCGATTTCCCGGATATCCGCACCAAGTGCGCTATCCAGTCCGGATCCGGGGGCAGCATCCTGTTGATCCCCCGCGAAGGCGGGCACCTGTTCCGCATGTATGTGGATCTGGGCGAAGTCGCCGCTGACGATCAGGGAGCAGTGCGGAAGACAACCATCGAGCAGATTATCCAGAAGGCCAACGACATCCTGCGCCCGTACACGTTGGATGTCCGGAACGTCGCCTGGCACAGTGTGTACGAAGTGGGCCACCGCCTCACGGACAGGTTCGACGACGTTCTGCCGGAGGACCGCGGTACGCGCACGCCGAGGGTGTTCATCACCGGCGACGCGTGCCACACCCATAGCGCGAAGGCCGGCCAGGGCATGAACGTGTCCATGCAGGACGGTTTCAATATCGGTTGGAAGCTTGGCCACGTCCTTGAGGGTCGCAGTCCTGAAAGCCTGCTTGACACGTATTCCGCCGAGCGCCAGGTTGTTGCGAAGAACCTCATCGACTTCGACAAGCAGTGGTCTACCCTGATGGCCAAGAAGCCGGAGGAGTTCGAAGACCCGGCGGAGCTGGAGACCTTCTACACCAGTACGGCCGAGTTCCCCGCAGGATTCATGACGCAATATGCGCCCTCCATGCTGGTCGCAGCGCCACAGCACCAGGAGCTCGCCACGGGCTTCCCCGTGGGCAAGCGATTCAAGTCCGCACCGGTCCTGCGGGTCTGCGACACGAACCCCATGCACCTTGGCCATCACGCCAAGGCCGATGGTCGCTGGCGCATCTACGTGTTCGCTGACGCCGCCAAGGCCGGCGCGGCAGGGCCCGTCGCCGACCTTGCCGAGTGGATCGCGAACTCGCCGGACTCGCCGCTGGCCGCGACGCCGTCGGGCGCTGACCGCGACGCCTGGTTCGATGTGAAGGTGATCTACCAGCAGGACCATACGGACGTGGACATCAACGCCGTGCCCGCCGCGTTCAAGCCCACAGTTGGACCGTTCAAGCTCACGTATCTTGAGAAGGTCTTCGGCGCCGATCCGAACGCCGACATCTTCGAACTGCGCGGAATCAGCCGCGACGGAGCAGTCGTGGTGGTCCGCCCCGACCAGTACGTCGCCAACGTGCTACCGCTGCATGCGACGGCGGAACTCGGCTCGTTCTTCGCTCCGGTGCTGGAAACCCACCCGACGGCGGGACTCGTCGAAGCCTGAACATAGGGAAACTGCCGGCGGGCCGCCAAGGTCCGCCGGCAGTTTGCTCGTTAACGGCTGACCACTACCGAAGTTTTACATCCCTGTAACGCAAACCACTAGAAGCAAACAAAATTGCAGAGTATCTTTATTGCAATGCAGTTTGCAGAGTGATGTTCGTTACAAGGAGAACCAGTGAAGATCAGCGAGGACACAGCCAGCGCCGCACCCGCGGCCAGGGAATCCGCGGATCATGCATGGCTTGGGGATGCCCTGCCGGACGTTGCACTGTCCAAGTCGCAGGCACGCGTAGTGGAAGTCATTGCCCGCAATCCACAGCTCTCGTCGTATGCGGACATCGCGGAAATCGCCCAACGGTCGGACGTAAACAACTCCACCGTCGTCCGCACCGCCCAACGACTCGGCTACCGTGGCTGGCCGGACCTGCAGCGCGAACTGCGTTCCCGCTATCTGGTGATGATCTCCACCGAAGACACGTTGATCGAGCACGGTGAGCACCGCAGCCCCCTCCACGACGCGTTGAACCATGACATCGAGAACCTGCGCCTGACGCTCGATTCAAACACCGCAGACGATGTCGAGGCGGCCATCGCCGCCCTTGCCTCAGCCAAGTCCATCACCGCCGTCGGCATTGGCTCTTTTGCCGGCCCGGCGAGCGTCATGGCCCACCTCGGCTCAACCATGGGCTATCCCATCACCTTGGAAAACCGCGGCGGCGTGCACCTCGCGTCCGCTGCGAACACCCTGGGGCCCGGCGACGTCCTGGTGGTGGTCAACATGTGGCGGTCAGTCCAGCAAATCATCGTCACGGCCGAAGCCGCCAAGCAATCGGGCGCCACAGTGGTCGCCATCAGCGACATGCGCCGGGGCCGCCTCGCCGCAGCCGCGGACCACCTGCTGATCGTGGCATCGGAAGGTATCTCGTTCTTCCAGTCAGTCACCGCAGCAAATTCGATGGTCTACGGATTACTGGCCGGAATGGAAGCCGCCCACCCGGAACGCAGCCGTGCTGCCATCCGGCGCACACAGCAGTTGTGGAAAGACCTGGACATCTACCTGGACTGACGTCGTACAGGGCCCACCTATGGACGCCCCCAACAAAAAGAACCCCTCAATGCCCCACCAGGAGTACTTCATGAGCAATATTCGTCGCGTCGCCGTCATTGGCCTCGGGTCCATGGGCGGTGCCATGGCATCGACCTTGCACCGCGCCGGCTGGACCGTCACGGGTTTCGATCCTTCGGAAGCGGCACGGGATGCCGCTGCCCTCACCGGCATCTCCACTACGGCGGAGGCAAAGGACTTGGCAGGAACCCCGTATGCGGTCCTGTCCCTGCCTTCCGCCAGTGTCGTCGAGGCCACAGTTCCCACGCTCCTCGCGGCTCCCGGGACCATCGCCATCATCGACACCACTACCTCTGAGCCGGGCACCAGCAAATCCATGGCAGAACTGGCGTCCACCAGCGGCGCCGCATTCGTGGACGCCCCTGTTTCCGGCGGCCGGGACGGCGCTGCGACCGGCAACCTGAGTGCGTTCGTCGGAGCGACCGAGAGCGCGTTGACGGCGGCCGGGCCCATCCTGAAAGCGTTGACAGGCGGCAAGTATGCACACATCGGCGGCCCGGGAAGCGGCAACGTCGTCAAGCTGCTGAACAACGTCCTGGCCGCAGCGAACCTGGTCTCCGTAGGGGAAGCCCTGGGGGTGGCCAAGGCCTACGGCATCGATCCGGCCGTTGCGGCCGCCAGCATCAGCAATGCCTCCGGCGGCAGCAAGGTCTCGGAGGCCATGTACCCCAACTGGGTCATATCCGGAACGCATGATTCCGGGTTCTCTTTGGGCCTCATGGCCAGGGACGCCGCCCTGGCCATCGACATTGCCCGGCAAGTGGGCCAGCAGCCTGAACTGCTGGCCGCTGCGGCCAGCCAATGGCAGGACGCACTGGCCGTCCTTGGACCGGCGGCGGACTTCACCGAAATTGCCAGAACGGTGGCCCCTTCCGTGACACCGGCCGGAGCCCCGGACAAGTCCCCGTCCGCGTCACCACGCACCCGCAAGTAAAGGACACGAGATTGAGCATCACCACAGCCCCAACAGCATCCTCGGCGGAGACCGCCCGGACAGTCCTGGACTCAGCTTTCCCCCAGGGCCTTGGCGCCTTCATGGACGGAAAGGTAGTCCCGGGCTCCGGGAGCACCATCACCCTGACGTCCGCAGCCACGGGCAGATCCTTCGCCGAATACGCCGATCCCGGCACCGAAGGTGCCAACGCCATCCTTGAAAGCTCCGTCCGCGGCGCTGCGACCTGGGGAAAGTTGAACGGCTTCGAGCGCGCCGCCATCCTCCGCAACGTCAGCAGGGTGGTCGAAGCACACACAGAAGAATTGGCGATCCTGGAATCGTCCACCACAGGCAAGCCCATCCGCGATGCCCGCGTCGAAGCGGCCAAAGTCGCGGAAATGTTCGGCTACTATGCCGGTTGGGCAGACAAATTGACTGGGCAGACCATACCCGTTCCCGGCCCTTGGCATACCTACACCGAACGGGTCCCTTGGGGTGTCGTCGTCGCCATCACGCCCTGGAATGCGCCCCTGTTCACTGCCGGGTGGAACTCAGCTGCACCACTGGCTGCCGGCAATGCGGTGATCATCAAGCCCAGCGAATTCACGCCCGCCACCACGGTCCGGCTGGCTCAGTTGGCCCACGACGCCGGACTCCCGGACGGCGCCTTCAACGTTGCCACCGGGTTGGGCCAGACCGTTGGCGCAACCCTCACCACTGACCGGCGCATTGGCAAGATCAGCTTCATTGGTTCCGTGCCCACCGGCCGCCGTGTGGCGGTGGCTGCTGCCGAGGCCGGTATCCCGGCCCTCCTGGAGCTTGGCGGCAAGAGCGCCAACATCGTCTTCGCCGATGCCGACCTGGAGCGGGCCGCCGATGGCGCCATCTCCGCCATCTTCTCCGGTGCAGGCCAGTCCTGCGTCGCAGGCTCCCGCCTTCTGGTGGAACGAAGCGTCCACGCCAGGTTCATCGAGCTGGTGGCCGACCGCGCTGCCCGGCTCCGTGTCGGAGACCCGCTGGATTCCACTACCGAGGTGGGGCCGATCATTACGGCTCCGCAGTTCGCCACCGTTACCTCGCTGATCGAAACGGGAATGAACGACGGCGGCCGCCGGGTTACCGGCGCGACCCTGCCGGAGGCGCTGAGAAGCTCCGGTCTTGCCGGCGGCCACTGGGTGATGCCAACCCTCTTGGATGGCGTCACCCCTGCCAACCGATTGGAAACCACCGAGGTCTTTGGCCCGGTGGTGGGTGCAGATGCTTTTGATACAGAGGCCGAGGCCATCGCACGAGCGAATAACACCAACTTTGGCCTGGCGGGCGCCGTGTGGACCTCCGACATTTCCCGGGCACACCACATCGCACGCGAGGTAAAGGCCGGGACGTTCTGGATCAACTCGTACAAGACCATCCACGTAGCCGTCCCGTTCGGTGGCTTTGGCGATTCAGGCCACGGCCGCTCCTCAGGCCCTGGCGTTCTGGACGAGTACACACAGACAAAGGCGGTCTGGGTCCCCACCCGGGCAGCCGGATCTCCCTTCCCGTCCCTGTCCTACTAGCAGGAATGATCATGGAAATTACCAACACCACAGCATCTGCCGACCACCTGCGAACGGCCTTGGAAGGCGGCGTCGCCACCTGGAAGCCCAAGGTGCGCGAACTCTCAGAGAGCCTGCACGCCAATCCCGAGATCTCCTTCGAGGAAGTCCAGGCTGCCGAGGCCATCACCTCTTTGCTGGCCGAAGGGGGCTTCGAAGTCACCAAAGGAACGGCAGGCCTCCCCACCGCGTTCACGGCAACCGCCGGAACAGGTGAGCTGGTAGTGGCTTTGTGCGTCGAATATGACGCCCTGCCCTCGGTAGGCCATGCCTGCGGGCACAATCTCATAGCCGGGGCATCCGTGGCGGCAGCGTTGGCCTTGCTCCCCCACGTCGACGAACTCGGCATTACCTTGAAGGCCATTGGCACACCGGCGGAGGAGCATGGCGGCGGCAAGGTATTGATGCTGGAAGGCGGTGCCTTTGACGGCGTTGGCCTTGCACTGATGGTTCATCCGGTTCAGGACGGCGTCACCTACAACCCCGCTGGGACCACCGCCCAGGCCGTGGGCAGGTACGAGGCAGTCTTCACAGGCAAGGCCGCCCACGCTGCGGCCGCGCCGCATATGGGCGTGAACGCCGGGGACGCAGCGGTGCTCAGCCAAGTGGCCATTGGCTTGCTGCGGCAGCAGATCCCTGGCGATCACCGGGTAGCTTGCTATGTGGCTGAGGCCGGACATGTCACCAACATCATTCCCGATCATGCCGTAGTGCCGTTCGAGTGCCGGGCTTTCACGCTCCCCGAGTATGAGGCGTTGCTTGAGCGCGTCAAGCGTTGCTTTGAAGGGGCGGCCCTGGCCACGGGAACCACCCTTGACATCACGGCAGCCGAACCCTTGTACGAACCGCTGATCCAGGACGGGGACCTTGCCGGCCACTGGACGGCAGCCATGGACTCGTTCGGCAAGGACACCTCGCCCGCAGCTGGCATGGGAGGCGGCTCCACCGACATGGGCAACATTTCCCAGGTCATTCCATCCCTGCATCCCTGGCTCAGCATTCCCGGAGCCAATGTCCCCATCCACTCGCACGGCTTCGCGGCCCTTGCGAACACACCCCAGGCGTACGCCGTCATGTTCGAGGCAGCCACAGCGCTGGCGTGGACCGTGGCGGGCGCCGCAACCAATCCCCAGCAGAGAGAACGCTTCGTCCAGGCGGCCTACCGCCCCGAAGCCCCGATCCAGGAAGCAACATCATGAGCACCAACACCGAAACCGCGCGGACGGATAAGGCCGGCACACGGCTTACGCTTCCGATCGCCGCGCTGGCCTTTGTCATCGCCCTTGCGGTTCAGTTCATCGGTCAGGCCAAGATTGATCTGGGCATTGGCGCGATCATCATTTTCCCGATGGTTTGGGGCCTGATCCTCGGATTGCTGGTCTCCATCCAGAAATTCAAGCCGTTGGGCCTGGACCTGCAGCGTGTGGCTGCGGCCCTGGTGGGTGTGGCCGTTTTGCTCCTGGTGGCCAGGCTGGCCTTCAACATCGGCCCGAGCCTGCCCAGCCTCATCAAGGCCGGCCCCGCACTCCTCCTACAGGAAGTGGGCCACTTGCTGGGAACCATCGTCCTGGCACTTCCGCTTGCCGTGCTGTTGCGCATGGGCAAAGCCACTGTGGGAGCCACTTTCTCCCTGGACCGCGAACCTTCGTTCGCCATGGTTTCTGAGAAATACGGTCCTGATTCCGACCAATACCGCGGCGTCCTGGCCATGTACGTCTTTGGAACCTTGTTCGGCGCCATTTTCATCACACTGCTGACCTCGTTGGTGGCCAACTGGAAGATCTTCGATCCACTGGCCTTGGCTATGGGCGCGGGTGTTGGTTCGGGGTCCATGATGGCCGCCTCGGCCGCAAGCATCATCGCCGCGTACCCGGCCGACCAGGAGGCCATCCTCGGCATGGCAGCTGTCTCCAACCTCATCACCACCATTCTGGGTGTGTACGTGGGCATCTATATTGCCCTTCCCGTGGCTGACAAGTTCTACAAGGTGCTGACCCGGAACAAAGAAGCGCAGAAGGTTGCTGCCGGCACGGTGCCCCAGGCCCGGACCGATGCAGAGCTTGCGCAAGACGAGGTCCAGGCCGAAGAGAACCGCCGGTTCCGGGAGGAAGTCGCAAAGTCCTCGGCCGCCATGACATTGCCATTGTGGCTATCCCTGTCCGTCCTGACGGTGTTGGGTGTTGGCACTGCAGCCGTGGCCGCCAAGGGCCTGAGCTTGTCCATCCTGGCAGGCTACGGCATCATGCTGGCTTTGGTACTTGTCAGCCTGTTGCTCGCAAAGATCACCAGGAAGATCTCGGCCATCGTCTTCATCACCACCATTGGCGCCTACATTTCGAGCCCGTGGTTCTTTGGCTCCGGGGTCCTGAATGAAGCCGTCAAAACCGTGGACTTCCTCTCCATTGCGACGGTGATGCTGACCCTTGCCGGTCTTTCGCTCGGCAAGGACATCCCGTTGCTGCGGAACATCGGTTGGAAGATCATTCCCGTCGGCTTGGTGGCCATCACCGCGTCTTTCATCCTCTCGACAGTGATCGCGGAGTTCGCCCTGGGCCTCTGGCACTGATCACTTTCTGAAACTACGGAAAGGCCTGTTTCCCTATCAGGGAAGCAGGCCTTTTCGTGCCCGGCCGCTCTGGCAAAGGACCGGGATCGGGACGAGAATGAGGTGGTGGTCCCTCCTGGCACCGGCGGGGGCGGCGACACCATGAACGACGCCGCCCGAAAGATCCAGCGCGTCTATCTCACCTTGACGCTGGGCAATACCATTGCGGCTTCCTTCATCTGGGGCATCAATACTCTCTTCCTCTTGGATGCCGGGCTGAGCAACCTCGAGGCGTTCGCCGCCAATGCCTTCTTCACCGCCGGAATGGTTCTCTTCGAGGTTCCCACCGGAGTCATCGCCGATGGTTGGGGCCGCAGGGTTTCCTTCCTCCTGGGAACAGTGACGCTGGCCGCCTCGACGTACTTGTATTTTGTACTCTGGCAGATTGCGGCTCCGTTCTGGATGTGGGCCGTCGTGTCGGTGCTGCTGGGCCTCGGGTTCACGTTCTTTTCCGGTGCCGTGGAGGCGTGGCTCGTGGATGCCCTGCGCTTCTCGGGCTACCAAGGCGGACTGGAGCCAGTGCTTGGCCGCGGTCAGATGGTGCAGGGCGTAGCCATGCTGGTGGGCTCTGTGGCTGGTGGCGTCATTGCCCAAGCAACCAATCTTGGCATTCCCTTCCTCCTGCGCGTGGCGGTGCTGCTCGCCATGTTTGCTGTCGCCTTTGGGCTCATGCACGACGTCGGCTTCACTCCTGAGCGTTCGACGCACCCTCTCCGTGCCGTCCGTACCGTGCTGACCGCATCGATCGACAACGGATTGAAAAACCCGCCCGTGCGCTACGTGATGCTTGCCGCCCCCTTCAGCGCCGGCGTCGGAATCTATGTCTTCTATGCGCTGCAGCCATATTTGCTTGATCTCTTCGGCGATCCCAAGGCCTATTCCATCGCGGGTTTGGCCGCAGCAATCGTGGCGGGCTCGCAAATCCTGGGAGGCTGGCTCGCCCCACACGCCCGGCAACTGTTCCACAAGCGCACGTCGGTATTGATCCTTGCAGGGGTGGTGGGCGGCGTGATTCTCCTGGTCCTTGGCGTCACCCACATCTTCTGGGTGGCACTGGTCCTGCTGGCACTCTGGGGCGTCGTGGGTTCTGCAGCCACCCCGGTCCGGCAGGCATATGTCAATGACATGATCCCATCGAAACAGCGGGCCACTGTCCTGAGTTTCGACTCACTGATGGGCTCAAGCGGGGGCGTGGTCATCCAGCCGCTCCTGGGCCGGGGAGCTGATCTCTACGGATATCAAGCATCCTTGGCCATGGCCGGTGTCATCGAGCTCATCGCCGTGCCTTTCCTGCTGGCCAGCCGGAAACAGGGTGCCCCGGCAGACCGGGCCAGCACCGCCGAAATCCGAACGGACACGGAACCATTGGCGTAAGCACGGTCTTCGGTGGCATGGGAGACGGCCAGGCCCTGCATCCCGGTAATCACGGGCAATGGCACACAATTGGTCCTCGTCGATGAGGGTGAGGGTCTTCTTGCCATGCGCCAATCGGCAGTGGGAGGAACCAATGGCCTGGGCTGCGGCGAGGGTCACCAACTCGTAGCGCCGAAGGCCCAATAACGAACTGATGGCCCGGGTCAAGGACTCCCAGATGGTGTGTGCTTGCGGGTTCAGGCTCATGGCTTTGGTGTGGCTGGGAACATAGCCCTGCGTCGAGCGCTTGTAAATGCCCCATGGCGCGAATACGGCTCGAGTACGCAAGACTGGAACCTACCACTACTGAAAGCGCGGTTGGCTCGTGATCTCCCTCCAGCAGGACCCCCAAGGCTTTATCCGGATGAGCAGGCATTTTCCCGCCACCGTTTCCATCACCGTCGTATTTACCGATGGAAACCATGAAGTTTTCACCGGGCGACGACTCAACGAGATGTACGACGAAGCGCTGGCGTCCTACCGTGCGGGGAATAATCTGGATGCGAAAGGATTCAGCCGAGGGCCCAAGAAGAAGGTCCAGCAGGGCATCGAATTTGTGCCTGTCGCACCAGGCATGTCCAGCTGACCGGTTTCATCGCCACGTTATTCGTGTTTCATCGCAAAGCTATTTTGGCTTTCCCGAGGCATGCTCGACGCAGTATGGCGTCCATGGCCGGGCCTCAAGGCGGCCTTCCGGAATAGCTATTGAACAGATTTCGCACAGCCCGTAACTGCCCAAGGCTATCCGCTCCAGAGCCACGTTGATCTGATCCAGGCCAACGCGGCTCTGCTCCATGAGTGCGGACGCCTGCGAGAGTTCGAACGCTATGGTGCTGCCCTCGGGATCGTGTTCGTCATCCACATTGGAGTCCTGCCGGGCAAGGCTTACCGAACTGATGTCGCCTTGCAGGGCCTTCAGCAGTTCGAGTTTTCGATCACGCTCCTCCTCAAGGAGAAGTTGAAACCGCTCGGCATCAACCATGGTGGGTCATAGTTCCACGGTGCCGCTTTCGCCTACGCTGAATCGGGAATGGGTGACCTTGGACTTGATCCATTGAAGTACCGTCGCAGCTGTTCCGCCCGGGCTGGTCCAGTATTCGGCCGATTCAGAGTCAACGCGCAGGAGGCATACTTCCGGGGTCTCCGGCCCGTCCGGATACCATGCCTCCACAACCTGGTTCCACAGCTCGCGGATCTTTTGCCGGTCAGTGACAACCTCCACAGTTCCAGCGACGGAGACCCACTCGGTGTTCTTGCCGAAGGAAACGTTGACCCGGGGATCTTGACGCACGTGCGCAACCTGCGAGGTTCCAAGTCCGGTAAAGAACCACATATCGCCGTCGTCCTTGACGTCCTGAACGGCCAGCGGCCGGCTGACCAGCGCGCCGGTTTCGTTGACCGTGGTCAGCATGCCGATTTTGGCGTCGTTGATAATGTCCACGACCTTGCTGATTCCCTGCTCTTCAGCCATTCCTCGCCTCGCTTCACTTCCTGCCGGGGACCTTCCCCGAGTGGACAGCCTATTAGTAAGTCTACTGATTTACTAGGCGGACAAGGAATGTCGAAAGCTGGCCAACAACCAGAAAACAGACGCTTTCCGGGAATCAAGCCGGAGCGCTATCCGTTCTTCTTGGTAGTGACATGCCGACGGCGGTCAGGCCTGCCTCGGGGGGCAGGCGAAGCGACGGGAAGTTTGGGGACTGCCATGACGTTGATTGAAACTATCGCCCGCATGAGGGCCGCACACCTGATGGTTCGCGACGCCAAGGAATGGGACGGGCTCGCAACCGGACTCCTGGAGGCCTACGCGGCCAAGGACGAAGACCTGGTTGAACAGCTGCAGCCGCCGTTTCTCCAATCGTGGCGGACTGTCACGCGGTACGTCCTCCGCGACACCTTTGACCAAGCGGGCATCTTGGTCGGCGAGCCCAGCGACCCATGGGGAATAGCAGTGCTGACATCAAACGGGAGAAGTGCGGAACCGCTGCTCTGTCTGGCTGACCGAGCGGAGCTGCAGGGGGCAGACACCCCCAACGTGGACGGCCGCCGGCTGATGACGTTTTCGGAAGTAATGACCCATTACTCGGAATGCCTGGAACCGCTCTTCGCGAAGCAAAGCGCTTAGCTGGTCTCCGGAACAGCCGGAACAGCCGGGTCAGCCTCTGGTCAGCGGACCATCGATGACCCGGGGAACGTACTCCAGCAATTGGGTCCGCCCGTCGAACGTACGGCTGTCCACCATATCCAGTGCGACGTCCGGGTATCCGTCGTAGATTCGCTCACGCCCGGTCTTCCCGGTGATCACGGGAAAGACGACCAACCGATACCTGTCCACCAGGCCGGCCGCCAGCAGCGAACGGCAAAGGCTCAAGCTGCCCAGCGTGCTGAAGGTACCCGACCGTGTCCCTTTCAATTCCCGCACCGCGTCGACCGCGTCGCCGGCAATCAACTCCGAGTTTGGCCACGCCAGCGGTTCCTTCAGGGTGGAGGAAAAGATGATCTTGGGCATGGCAGCCAACCCCGTCAAGCTGGCCCCTTCTTCCTCCGAAAACCCCGAACTGTCCTCAGAAGCCTCCTCGGACATACTCGACATCAGCCGATAGGTGTTGGCGCCCATGAGGGTAGTGAAGTCCTTCTTACCCTCTTCCTCAAGCCACGCCAGGTATTCGGGCCCTTCCAGTCCCCACCAGCCGGGCCACCCCTCGGCGGAAGCGTATCCATCCAGGGAGATGATCAAGTCCACCATCAGGGTTGCCTTCGTTGCACTCATAGCAGTCTCCTCGGTTTATCCGTGCGCGGTGAAAGTGCGCGTTGACCGCGCGCGGAAATGCTAGCCCCGGAGCGATCCGGCATTCAAGAGGTCCACGCTAGAGGAGGAGAAGGACGAACCCGCCAAGGGTGCTCAGTATGCCGACCCCGGTGAGCATCCACCCCAGGATCAAAACGGTGTTATCGTGGCGCGGCGGCCGAAGGGAACATCGTGCCGGATGGCAGATGTCGTAGTGCACCAGCACCGGTCCGGAATCAAGGGTCCCCGTCTCGGCCGGAACATCGAGCAGGACTTTCTGTTCTTCGTTCGCTTGGTCCACCCAGTGGAGCCCCAAAAAACCGCCCGCGGCGAACCGTTCGCCATCAGCGGTCACCCATACGCATCGGCGCTTTGCGATAACCCAAGCGCTGATCAACAGAGGCACGCCCGGGACAAACCCCACCCACGTCATCATTTCCAGGATGGGGCCAAGAACATCCACGGATCCGGCCATACAGTCGATCCTATGCTCTGGCGGCCAGTGCCGGCAGGGGGCGCATCAAGTGACTCAGAACGTCCTGTCAACCCTGGAGCGCCACAGCAGGTACACGAAGTAGGGCGCGCCCACCAGTGCGGTCATGATGCCGGCAGGTATTTGGGCTGGAGCGATAACCGTCCTGCCGATCACGTCCGCGAACATCACGGTGCAGGCGCCGATGAGCGCAGCCACGGGAAGGACCCGGGCGTGCCGTGCACCCACCAACGTCCGGGCGGCGTGCGGTGCCACCAGTCCCACGAACGCGATCACCCCCACGGATGAAACTGCGCCTGCCGTCAACAGGACGGCCACCGAAAGAAGGAGTAAGCGGGATCGGGACAGTCCGATGCCCAGCACCCGGGGCGAATCGTCGTCCACGGCAATCAGATCCAGGTCGCGCCTCATCCCGGCCAGCACGGGCAGGGAGACCAGCAGCGCAAGGAGCGGCGGCAGGACGGAGGCAAAGTTGCGGCCATAGGTGGAACCGGACAACCACGTCAGCGCCTTGGTCTGGTTGAACGGGTCCGTACTCACCAACAGGACAGTAATCATCGCAGCCAACCCGGCGGAGACGCCGATACCAATCAGCACCAAGCGGTTTTGTTGAAGCCCGCCCCGGAACGCCAGCCCGAAGACCAGCAGGGCGGACAGTGCGGCGCCCCCTAGTGCAGAGCCGGTAACCACCCAGGAACTGGCCGTCGGGACAGTGGTGATGACGATGATTGCTGCGAGCCCGCCACCGCCGGACACGCCAAGAATGCCAGGTTCGGCGAGGGAGTTCCGGGATACGGCCTGGATCAGGGCGCCGGCAAGCGCCAGCGCGGCCCCGGCAAGGACCGCAGCAACGACGCGCGGCATCCGCGTACCCAGCACGGCACTGACACGGTTTCCGGACTGGCCGGTGAGCCAATTAAGGAGGTCGCCGAGCAGTAGTTTCGCATCACCCAACAAGGCTCCGGCCACCAGGAGGCCGGTCAGCAGAACCAGCAGGCTGATCAGCACAGCCAGGAAGAACCGGCGCGAACGAAGCCGCGCCAATGCGTCCCCGGCACCGCTCAATCCGGAGTCGGACATCCTCATGGCCAGGATCACCAGGAAAACAGCACCAAAAACAGTGGTGACCGCACCGGTCGGTACTTCCACGCCGGCCTGTGCACCGAACAGGCCACGCACCAGGACATCAGCACCGATAACCACGACTGCACCTGCCAGTCCGGAGATGGGAAGCAAGGCCCGATGCCTGCCCAGTCCACGGAGCCGGGAGGCCAGGAGCCGCACGATCGCCGGGGCGCAGAGGCCCACGAAACCAATCGGTCCGGCGATCGTTACTGCAGCCGCGGACAGGACAACTGCAAGCACGACGGCGCCAACCCGGGCCAGGCGCGGATCTGCACCTGCCAGCCTGGAAGCGTCGTCGCCCAAGCCGAGCAGATCCATCCTGCGGGCAAGGAGAAGCAGGCCGGCGACGGCCACCAGAATGACGGGAGTGAACTGGAACAGTTCGTCAGTGCGTGACTGGGACAGGCTGCCCTGGCCCCAGGCGTAAAGGCCGGTGGTTTCCTGGCTGAACAACAACAGCAGCGCGCTGGTGGCCGAATGCAGGCCAAGGGCAAGCGCCGTGCCCGCCAGGACAAGGCGGATGGGACCTCCATTGCCGTTCGCTCCCCCGCCGGACAACGCCAGCACAAGCAACGCCGCGGCGAGGCCGCCAATGAAGGCAACGCCACCGGAAAGCAACGACGGAAGAGTCAGGCCAAACGCGGCGATGGCCACGATGGCGAAGTGCGCGCCGGCATTGACTGCGAGGGTATCGGGAGATGCCAGGACGTTGCGGGTGGCCGACTGCAGTGCTGCCCCGGCCACCCCCAAAGCGACACCGACCAGCAGGCCGGCAAAGAGTCGCGGAATGCGCGAGGCGACCAACACTGCGGCCTCCTGATCGGAACCACTTCCGGTGAGCAGCCCCAGTAACTGGAGAGGGCCGACGTCGGCCGTTCCCTGCGTGAGGTGGATCATCGCGAAGACGGCCAGGATAACTACCCCGGAGCCAGCCACCAGAAGCGGTCCGAAAGGACGGCGGGCCGCTTGTCCAGTCGGCCCGGCGGGTACGGGAGCACCCGCCACGGCCGTGGGAACGGTCATGGCGGGCCTCTTCACAGTGTCGGTCATGCGGTGGAACTACTTGGTCAGCGAAGCGACGATGGCATTGACGTACTGGGTCATCGAGGCAGGTCCGCCAAACATCCAGATGCCGTCAGCCAGGCGGTGCACCTTGCCGGAGGCCACGAACGGAAGGGACTTCCAGACAGCGTTGTCAGTCAACTGCTCGGTGAAGTCACCATCAGCGCTGTTGGTGATGTAGACGAAGTGGTCGGCGTTGACGGCGGTCAGGCCTTCGACATCCGTCGAACCCAGGCCGTAAGCCGGGTCACCTTCAACCGTCCAAGGGTTGACGAGTCCCAATTCGGTGTTGATGTCGGTCAGCAGTGATCCCGTGGTGTAGGGGCGGATGGAGACCTTGCCGTCGGCTACCCAGCCGTCTGCGAACGCGACGCGGGATCCGGTAAGGCCGGCCTTTTCGAGGTCAGCCTTGCCCTTGGCGACGGCGGCGTCAAACGCTGCGATGGCCTCGTCGGCCTTCTTCCCTGTACCGGTGGCCTTCGCGACGAGCTTGAGGTTGTCCTCGGCCTGTGCAATCTGGCGGCTGCCGTCTGCCGACTTGACCACAACCACCGGTGCCAACTCTTCGAGCTGCTTGATGACGGGCTCAGTGAGATCGGTGGTGGCGACGATCAGGTCCGGATCCAAGGAAGCGATGGTATCGAAGCTGGGCTCGTTGCGCGTGCCGATGTCCGTGGGTGTGCTGTCCAGCTTGCCGGCGGTAACCCAGGCGTTGTAGCCCTTGATGTCCGCAACGCCCACCGGCATGACGCCGAGGGTGGTCAGGTTCTCCACCACGTTCCATTCGGTGCCGACCACGCGCTTGGCGGGGCCGTCGAGCTTGACCTCGGTGCCGCGGGCATCGGTCACTGTGATGGCTTCGCCGGCACCGGAAGTGCTGGAAGCCTGGCTGGCAGGGCCTTCGGTGGTGCCGCAGCCAGTGAGCAGGACTGCCAAGGCAGCAGTTGCGGCCAGGGCTTTGTGGATCTTCATGGACACAGGGTCCCTTTCGTGTTGGGGTGCTTATGTTGTGTTGAAGGTCTTCAGCTGCCGCTGTGTCGTCCGACTGCGCGGGTCCGCAGCCTTCCGGTGAGAGGGTCAGTGTGGGTCACGATAGGGATTGAATAGACCTCGCTCAACAGCGCTGCGTCGAGTGCTTGGGGGGCAGGACCGGCTGCTGCAATCCGTCCTTCCGAGAGAACCACCACATGATCGGCCAGTGCGGCTGCTTCATCAAGGTCATGAAGGACCACGCCGATTGCTACTCCGTGGACGCGGGCGAGGTCATGGACGAGGTCGAAGATCTCTACCTTGTAGCGCAGGTCCAGGTGGTTGGTCGGTTCATCCAGCAGCAGCACGGACGTGTCCTGTGCCAGGCAACTCGCCAGCCACACCCGCTGCAGCTGGCCACCGGAGAGTTCGTGGACCCCCCGGTCGCCGAGCTCAGCGACACCCGTCAGGTTCATGGCGCGCTCGACGGCGGCGGGCCCCTCGGGATCTGCGGCCCGCCACCGTCCGCGGTACGGATGGCGGCCGAACTCAACCACATCGCGGACGCTCAGGCCATGCGGGACGGGGCGGCTCTGCGAGAGCAACGTCACATGCCGGGCAAAGTCGCTTCTCTTCATCATCAGGGCGTCCGATGCCTCCCCGCCTTCGGGGCGGACTGTCACGGAACCCGACGAAGCCTCATGAAGCCGCGCGAGTGCGCGAAGCAGCGTGGATTTGCCGCTTCCGTTGGGGCCCACCAAGGCAACGATGCGCCCCGGCTCAAGGCGGAGACCCGCGCCGTGCACTACGTCCCTGTCCCCATAGCGGAGGACCAGGTCCGTGGCTTCGAGCCCGGAGAGTTCACTCAGTTCAATCACAAAATGAAAGATTAGCTTAGGCTTACCTAATTCCTAAAAACGTGTCCCGGAATGTCAGCGGGACACGTTGAAGGCGGACATGCGGGACGTGCGACCCTTGTTCCATGGACTTGGAAATCTCCCCCTCCCTGACGGTTCCCGCCTCGGAATTGGCTTGGCGGTTTTCGCGTTCCTCGGGACCAGGCGGCCAGCATGTGAACACCACCGACAGCCGGGCGGAGTTAATCTGGGATCTCGCGGGTTCTGCGACGCTGACCGATGAGCAGCGGCAGTTGCTGCTCAAGCGTCTGGGGCGGAAACTGGTCGCGGGAGTCATCACAGTGACGGCCTCCGAAGAACGATCCCAGCTGCGCAACCGTGAAATCGCGCTGGCAAAGCTCGCCGGACTCATCAGGAAAGGCCTCGTCCCCGAAACCGTCCGGCGCGCTTCCAAACCCACGCGCGGCTCGGCCCGCCGCCACCGTGCCGCCAAGGAGCTTAGGTCAGCCACCAAACAGCAACGACGCCGGCCTTCTGCCGAGTAGTCCAACCACCGAACCAGCCCCCGTGACCGCGGCTTCGTCAGCGGAATGGGCGTACCAGGCGCCCTCGTTGAGATCAGCGCGGCTGGCCGCCGGTGGTCTCAACCCACTGCGAGCGCCACTCCGGGGCCGGGAAGGCTTCGCTCCAGTACGCAGTTTCCTTGGCAATCCGGCCGTTCCGGAACTCGAAGATGAACACCGTCTCATAGGTTGGTCCCCCATAGTCGAGCAGCGCTTCGGCCACCACCAGGTTCCCGCCGCTGAGGAGGCGGCGGGGTGTGATGGTGGGGAGCTGGGGAAAGGCGTTGTAGATGCCGCGCCGGTTTCCAGCGCCGCGCACCACTTCGCCGGATTGCGGCCAGTGCATGACGGCGTCGTCGTGGAACAGCTCATCCATGACCTCGATGTGGCGATCGTTGATGCAGTCGATCAGCCGTTGAACCACTGTTTCGTTGATGTTTTCTGCAGCCATGAAGCGCATTGTCCTCCTAGTGGCTGGATCGCACCACGGGAGTTGCCGGCGGTAGGTCAGTTCTTCTTGATCAGGTCCATGTAGGCCTGGAGGTGTTCGGCCATGCCCACTGATTCGTCGTAGAGCCAGGCAAGTTGGATCCCGTCCACCAATGCGGTGATCTGGCGGGCCAGGACCGATGGTGCGAAGCCCTCCGGAGCCGGCCGGCGGCGAGTTCGCGTTCGAGTTCAGAGCGGACCGAGTCAACAAAATCCGTGTTGCGCCGTAGGAGGAAGCCGTGGGCCGGGTGGTCGGGGCTGATGGCGTCTGCCCTCAGGGTCGCGTCAAGGTGAATGACGCCCCGGATGCCGGCGTTGTGCCGCATGACGGCAGGCACGGTTTCGAGCAACCCCTTCTCGCTGATCAGTTCCTTACGCCATGGACCCTCGCGCTCTTCGCGGAGGACCAGCACGGCTTCCAGTAGCGCTTCCTTGCTCCCGAAGTGATGGAGGAGTGCGGTGTGAGGTCCCAGCGGGAGCGTTCGAATGCGCTAGAGGGAGGGCACGGCCCGGAAGGCCCCCGGACGCCGATAGAGTCATTCCAATGGACAGTAAACTGAGAAATTCGCAGCGGCCCGTTCCCCACCAGCCGACCCCACAGTTTGCAGACCCTGAAGATGGCTTTGTCAGAGTCCGGGGAGCCCGCGAGAACAACCTCCGCACCGTGGACGTGGACGTCCCCAGGGATGCAATCGTAGCCTTCACCGGAGTCTCCGGCTCAGGAAAATCTTCCTTGGCCTTCGGCACCATCTTCGCCGAAGCCCAGCGGCGCTACTTCGAATCCGTGGCACCCTATGCCCGTCGGCTCATCCAACAGGGCCACAATCCCAAGGTGGAGTCCATCACGGGGCTGCCACCCGCCGTCGCGCTCCAACAACGCCGCGGCACGGCGACCGCCCGCTCCAGCGTCGGCACAGTAACGACTCTTTCCAACTCCCTGCGCATGCTCTTCTCCCGCGCCGGAAGTTACCCGGAAGGCGCCAGCCAGCTGGACTCTGACGCATTCTCCCCCAACACAGCCGCCGGAGCCTGTCCCCAGTGCCACGGCCTGGGCGTCGCGCACACGGTCAGCGAATCATCCTTGGTGCCCGACCCATCCCTCAGCATCAGGGACGGGGCGATCGCCGCATGGCCCGGAGCATGGCAAGGCAAGAATCTCCGTGACATCCTCACCCACCTGGGCTACGACGTGGATACACCCTGGCAAAAGCTGCCGAAGAAAGACCGCGACTGGATCCTCTTCACCGAAGAGCAGCCAGTGGTGGAAGTGACGCCCCAGCGTGACCGTGTAGCCAAGCCCTACAAAGGCCGGTTCTGGAGCGCCAAAAGCTACGTCCTCCACACTCTCGCGGACTCCAAGAGCACCACCATGCGTGACCGGGTGCTGCGTTACATGGAGACCGGCCGGTGTCCGAAATGCCAAGGCAGCGGGCTCAGGCCCGAAGCGCTCGCAGTCACCTTCGCCGGAAAGACCATCGCCGAACTCAATGCCCTGCCGATGACCGAACTGGCGGCGGTCATCCGGCCCACGACAGAACTCACCAGCGCCGGGACGGCTTCCCGCACCCACTCTTCCGGAGAAAGCAACGAGGTTGCCGTCGCCATCACCCGGGACCTGCTCAACAGGGTCACCGTGCTCCTGGAATTGGGCCTGGGCTACCTGGCCCTTGGGCGGGCGACACCAACTCTCTCGCCCGGGGAGATGCAAAGGCTCAGGATCGCAACGCAACTGCGCTCCGGCCTCTTCGGCGTCATCTACGTCCTCGACGAGCCCTCCGCCGGGCTTCATCCAGCGGACGCCGAGCCGCTGCTTGACGTCCTGAACCAACTCAAGGCCTCCGGGAACTCCGTGTTCGTGGTGGAGCACAACATGGACTTCGTCCGGGCCGCGGACTGGTTGGTGGACGTGGGACCGCACGCGGGCGAAGGTGGCGGAGAGGTCCTTTACAGCGGCCCCGTGGACGGGCTGAAACATGTCCATGATTCTGTGACCAAGCCATTCCTCTTCCCGGGAAGCGGCAAAAGGAATCACCGTAGTCCTCGATCCTGGACTGAGTCGCTGGAGCTTCGAGGGGTCACCAGGCACAACCTCCGCGGTCTGGGGGTTGAGTTCCCTTTGGGCGTGCTCACGGCCGTGACGGGTGTTTCCGGCTCAGGCAAGTCCACACTGGTCAGCCAGGTTCTGGCAGACCTTGTTGGCGCAAGGCTGCATCCGGAATCATTGGAGAACGAGGCTGCCACTACGGCACCGGACACAGGATCCGTGTCGGGTCTGCACCGGCTCGACCGGCTCGTGAAAGTTGACCAGAAGCCCATCGGCCGTACGCCGCGTTCCAACCTGGCCACCTACACGGGCCTCTTCGATGGTGTCCGGAAGGAATTCGCGGCGACGGATGGCGCCCGTGCCAGGGGGTTCGGTGCAGGAAGGTTCTCCTTCAACGTCGCCGGAGGCCGCTGCGAAACGTGCCAGGGAGAGGGGTTTGTGGCGGTTGAATTGCTCTTCCTGCCAGGAAGCTACGGCCCCTGCCCCGAGTGCGACGGTTCCCGGTTCAACCCGGACACTCTGGAAGTGACCTTCCGTGGCCGGAACATTGCCGAGGTCCTTGGTATGACCGTCACCGCAGCCTCTGACTTCCTCTCCGACCTCCCGTCCGTCTCGCGAAGCCTCCAGACCTTGCAGGAAGTAGGGCTGGGATACCTCAGGCTTGGACAGCCTGCAACCGAGCTCTCAGGCGGTGAAGCGCAACGCATCAAACTCGCCACCGAATTGCAGCGCATCCAGCGAGGCCACACGCTCTACCTGCTGGACGAACCCACCACCGGCCTGCACCCCGCTGACGTCCAACTGCTGATGAAGCAACTCAACAGGCTCGTCGATGCCGGCAACACCGTGATCGTCGTGGAACACGGGATGGACGTAGTGGCGGACGCGGATTGGGTGATCGACTTGGGACCCGGCGGAGGCGACGCCGGCGGCATGGTGATCGCCGCCGGCCCGCCCGCCGTCGTGGCACTCTCAAAGGAAAGCAGGACGGCACCGTACCTCGCCGCTGCGCTCGGGCAGTGAGCTAGCGCCGCGGGATGTTGCGCAGGTTGCTGCGCGCCACGCTCACGGCCTCCCCCGCGCCCCGGTTCAGGACCACCTTGGACATGGCCGTGGCGAAGCCGATCACCTGCGATCCGGAGATCTTCGGCGGAATGGACAGCGCATTCGGATCAGTGATGAGCTCCACCAGGGACGGACCCGGGTGTGCAAAGGCAGCCCTGTACGCAGCCTCGATATCCGCTGGATCCGTGACCCGCACGGCGTGGAAGCCCAGCGCCTTGGCTACCCCGGCATAGTTGGCGTCCGGCACATCCACGCCAAAGTCGGGAAGGCCGTCCACCAGCATTTCCAACTTGACCATGCCCAAGGTCGAGTTGTTGAACACCACCACGTTCACGGGTAACTTGTGCGCCGCAATAGTGATGAGCTCGCCCAACAGCATGGACAGGCCACCGTCGCCGGAGACAGATACCACCTGACGGCCGGGATAGGCCACTTGTGCGCCGATCGCATGCGGAACGGCGTTGGCCATGGAGCCGTGCAGGAAGGAACCGATTAGCCGTCGGGTACCCAACGGGTTGATGTACCGGGCGGTCCAGACGTTGCACATGCCGGTATCGGCTGTGAAGACAGCGTCGTCGGCTGCGACCTGGTCCAGCAATGAGGCCGCATATTCGGGGTGGATCGGCTGCTTCTTCTCCACCTTGCGAGTGTAGGCACCTACTGCTTTATTCATCAGGCGGTCGTGCTTCTTGAGCATCTGATCCAGGAATCGGCGGTTCTTCTTGGGGTGCACCAATGGCAGCAGCGCTTGGAGTGTCGGCAGCACATCACCGTGGACGGCAATGTCGACGTCGGTCCGCCGCCCCAGCCGCTGCGCCGCCCGATCCACTTGGGCTGTCCGGGTATCGGGCAGGAATTGGTCATACGGAAAATCAGTACCCAGCAGGATCAGCAGGTCCGCGTCCTCGATGCCCTCCGCCGCGGCACCATAGCCGAGCAGTCCGGTCATGCCGATATCGAACGGATTGTCGTACTGGACAAAGTCCTTGCCCCGGAGTGAATGGCCAATGGGTGCCTTGGTCAGTTCGGCCAGCGCAATGAGTTCGCTGTGGGAGCCCTCGACGCCGGCACCGGCGAAAATGGCGACCTTACCGGCGTCGTTAATTGCCTCAGCCAGTTGCTGGACACTGTCGGGGTCGGGGACCAAGCTGGCGGGCCGGAACGTGGCAGGCAAGGGGGTGGGGGCTGTGGCTTCAAGACCGGCGATGTCACCAGGGAGGGTGACCACGGCGACTCCCCCGAGGCCAATCGCGTTCTGGATGGCACTATGCATCACACGCGGCGCCTGCTCGGCCGTACTCACCAGCTCCGAATACACCGAGCACTCATTGAAGAGCCTGTCAGGATGCGTTTCCTGGAAGAACCCTGATCCAATCTGCTTGCTGGGGATGTGTGAGGCAATGGCCAGAACCGGGGCTCCGGTGCGGTTGGCGTCATACAGTCCGTTGATCAGATGCAAATTGCCGGGACCGCAGGATCCTGCACACACAGCTAGCTTGCCGGTTAATTGAGCCTCCGCAGAGGCGGCGAACGCGGCCGCCTCCTCATGGCGCACGTGGATCCAGTCGATGCCTCCCTTCGCCGAACCTCCGGTTTGGCGAACAGCGTCCACGATCGGGTTGAGGCTGTCACCGACGATTCCGTAGATCCGCTGCACGCCGGCAGCCTGAAGTTGTTCGATGAGCTGGGTGGCAAGTTCCTTGGCCATAGTGTGCAGGCTCCCTCAGTTCGTGGTGGTGGGCTGACATGGCCAAATATAGTCGGCTTGGCTTAGCCCCGGCTGGGATCAACACCTCTGCGCGAGGGTTGGGAGGAAGGGAAATGTATGTGGCCTCGTCATTCAGGAAAACGTGTTAACCCTGTCCGTTTATTGTTTCCACGTTGCCCTCCACCGGTTTCCGTCGAATTCCCAGGCCATGTCCTATGAATTCGAGTCGCAGGGGGTATGGGACGCCTCGCAGGCATAACGAGTGCGGTGAATTTGAACTTCACGTCCGCACTTTTATGTCTTCCACAAATGCCGCCGATAATTTTGGCGGGTTGCCATGGAGGGTTGCCATGAACAGTCGGAGCAGCACGGCTGACGACCGGCATCAATCCATGCCCATTGGTCGGGGCGAATAGGGTTACCTTTGGTCTTTCCGGGTTTCTTCGATTTTCCATTACCTGGGGATTTTCCGGGCAATCCAATCACTCCATTCTTTGATGCTTTACCATCAACATACCTTCTTATATTTTAGTGGCCAGTTGAGTAATTCAGGGGCGGGCTGGGGTGGCATTGAAGCACTTTTTGTTCAGTTCCTCTGGCTGGGACAGCTGTTCGTTGCTAGCGTGGCCGCATGAGCCCCTCCAAGACCCCAGCGGAGATCCTCGACATTGACGGCGCCGAGGTCCGTATCTCGAATCCGGACAAGGTGGTTTTTCCCGAACCCGGGCTGACCAAACTCGATCTGGTCCGCTATTACCTTGCTGTTGCAGAAGGCGCGCTGCGTGGGGCCGGTGGCCGGCCGATGGTCCTCAAGCGCTTTCCCAAGGGCATCGACGCCGAGCCATTCTTCCAAAAACGCGTGCCCGAAAACCACCCTCCGTTCATCGACACCGCAACCCTGCATTACTCATCCGGAACATCCGCGGAAGAGACCGTCCTCCGGGACGCCGCAGGGTTGGCTTGGGTGGTCAATCTGGGCTGCCTTGACCTCAACCCCCATCCCGTCCGCGCCGAGGACCTGGACCACCCTGACGAGCTTCGGGTGGACCTTGACCCCATGCCAGGGGTGGACTGGTCGCAGATCGTCGATACCGCGTACGTCGCACAAGAAGTCCTCGACGACGTCGGGCTGGTGGGGTGGCCGAAAACCAGCGGCTCGCGGGGACTCCACATCCTGGTCCGGATCGCGCCGGAATGGTCATACCGTGACGTGCGGCTTGCCGCTGAAACCCTGGCCCGCGAAGTGGAAAACCGTGCCCCCGGACTCGCTACGGCGCGGTGGTGGAAAGAGGAACGGGGTGAAAGTGTCTTTGTCGACTTCAACCAGAACGCAAAGGACCGAACTGTCGCTTCCGCCTACTCGGTCCGTTCCCTGCCGGATGCCCGCGTCTCAACACCGCTCACCTGGAAAGAAGTGCGCACGGCTCGGCCGGACCAGTTCACCGTGCGCACCGTGCTCGATCGCTTCTCGGACGTGGGTGATCCCCACGCCGGCATAGACGACGCTGCAGGTTCGCTCGATGGGCTGCTGGCATTAGCGGTCGAACTGGGCCCTGCCGAGAAGGCTCCCAGGAACGGGGATGGCTCGGGTCGCCGGATGTCCACGATGCCGCTCATTGAGGTGGCCCGGACGAAGACCAAGCCTGAGGCCCTCACTGCCTTGGATGAGTGGAAAGCGAGGCACCCGGATCTCGTTTCGGCGTTGCACCCTGCTGACGTCCTTGTTGACGGCATGAGGGGGTCCAGCTCGCTCTGGTACAGGGTGCGCGTGAACCTGCAGCATGTTCCCGAGCCCGAACGTCCGGCGCAGGAGGAACTCATTGCCGACTACGACCCGTGGGCCGGCAAGGAGTGGCCGGGGCGGCCAGGGTCCTGACATGCAAGGCCTGTCCGCGTCGCTGGTCCTGATCGCAGCATTGGCTGTTGCAGCACCCATTGCCGCGCGTTTGCTTGATCCCGTGATCAAGGTGCCCATCGTGGTGTTCGAGATTCTCCTGGGGATCCTGCTTGGCCCCAGCCTTTTGGGGTGGGTCCACTCCACCCCATTCACCGACACTTTGGCCGACTTCGGCCTGGCCATGCTCTTCTTCGTTGCGGGGAACGAAATCGACTTCACGGCAATCCGGGGTCGCCCCATCAAGCGAGCCTCGGCAGGCTGGGTCATCTCCCTGGCAGCCGGGGTCGGCGCCGGATTTGTCCTGGCGCCTGCTCCCGAGGCCGCCGTGATCATCGGTGTCGCCCTGTGCTCCACCGCCCTGGGCACGCTGCTGCCCATCATCCGCGACGCCGGCGAATCGAAGTCGCCGCCGGGGATTGCCGTTGCAGCCCTGGGGGCCGTCGGGGAGTTTGGTCCGCTGATTGCGATCTCACTGTTCTTCACCGGCAAGCAAGTGGGCACCGCGTCCGCTGTGCTGCTGGGGTTCGTTCTCCTGACCGGCATAGCCATCGTCTACGCCTCACGGGCAAAGCACACGTTGTTCCATGCCCAAGTCACCAGGACCCTCCACACCAGCAGCCAGTTCGCCATGCGGTCCATCATGCTCATTCTCAGTTCACTGGTAGTCCTGAGCATGGTGCTGGGGCTCGATATGCTGCTGGGCGCTTTCGCCGCAGGTGTCCTCTGGCAGGTCATCATTGCCCGGGCACCTGAAGTTGACCGGCGGGTCATCGAGACCAAAATCGACGCCGTCGCCTTCGGCTTCCTGGTTCCAGTCTTCTTCATCGACACCGGCATTGATTTCGATCTTGGCGCGCTGACATCAAGCCCGGCTACTCTCGCGCTCATCCCCCTGTTCCTGGTCCTCCTGCTGATCATCCGCGGCTTGCCGTCCTTGCTTGCTGCTCCCCGTGGCTCGACCCGTGCCGTCAAACGTGCCCTGGTCCTGTTCGGAGCAACGGGCCTGCCGATCATCGTGGCCGTGACCACCATCGGGCGGGAACACGGATTTATCACCAGTGGAATCTCCTCCGCACTGGTTGGCGCAGGAATGCTCTCAGTCCTGCTGTTTCCACTGCTGGCGCTTCGACAACTGCAGGGCGAGGAACCACGGCTCCCCAACGTTCCGCTTCCATCCGACAACAGTCCGGACCAAACGCACCAAGCGCCCGACGGCGACCTCCCGCCGTCGGGCGCTTCACCCACCGGCGGGAACTAGACACTCGCCTCGGGACTTTGCAGACGTATCCCTGCATTCCTGTCACCGCCTACGAACAAATTTCGGCGCCCAAACAGCACCAGCCTGAACCTGGACTGGATGTGGAGCTGACACCCAAGGCCGACCTCGGCGAAGCGAGCTACCGTGGAACCGGCCGCCTGGAAGGCCGCAAGGCGATCGTCAGGGAGCGGATTCGGGAATCGGCGCCGCCACCGCAATTGCCTTCGCACGGGAGGGCGCAGACGTCGTCCTTTCCTACCTGCCCGAAGAGGAAGAGGACGCGGCCCGAATCGCAGGCATTATCGAAGCTGCTGGCCGACAGAGAGTGAAAGTGCCTGGCGACCTCAAAAACCCGGCGACGTGCCAGGGCGTGGTGGATACCGCCGTCGCCGTCCTGGGCGGAGTCGACATCCTGGTCACCAACGCCGGCAAGCAAGTGGCACGGGGAAAACCAGCGGACATCACAGACGAGCAATTCGACCACACGCTGAAAGCCAATGTCTACGCGATGTTCTGGCTGACCAAGGCCGCCCGTCCCCATCTGCCCGCGGGGTCCACCATCATCAACACCAACAACTTCACCAAGGGGTTGGCCCGGCAGCTGGCACCCCAGGGCATCCGGGTCAACGCCGTAGCACCCGGACCCAGGTCCGGGCGGCGGCTACCGGTATGGAGATGGACGCAGTGACGGGACATCGTGCTACGTCGCCTCTTTCAGCGCGGAGCCTTTGTGCGCGGCCCGGGCGCCGGTTTTATCGGATTCCACCACATACTGTGGCTTCCGGCTCTGACTTCAAGCGCCGCACAATAGTAAGCATAATGATTATTGTCGGGGAACCCTCCCGCGGCCCTGCTCCGGGTCGCTGGGCCCCACCGTGCTGTTGGACTTTCTGGTGATTAGCCACGTGATGAACCAAAGCACAATTCCGATGGCCATCAGCCCACCGGCCACCTGGTATTGGATGGGGTTCCTGCCGACCCACGGACCCGCAAGGAAAGCGCAGAGGACGGCGGCCACCAGTGGCAGTTGCCCTGGCGAGGTGAAGAAGACCTTGCGGTTCGGGTCCTTCTTGCGGCGGAGCACAACGCACGCCACGTTGACCACAGTGAAGACGCACAACAGCAGAAAGGCCGTGGTCCCGGACAGGTTGGCCACGATGTTGCTTCCCGGATCGCTGCTGACGTACACGATCAATCCCAGGGCTAGAAGGGTGGAGAACGTGATGCCGGCCCACGGTGAACGGCGACCCGGCAGTACCTTGCCCAGACCTCGTGGCAGGACGTTCTGGCGGGCCATTCCGTAGATCAGGCGGCTGGCCATCAGCATGTTGATCAGCGCTGTGTTGGCAACCGCGAAGACTGCCAGGAACGGGAAGACCTTGTCGATGGGGAAATCCGGGGAACCTTTGTGGACGACTTCAAGGAGGGCCGCCCCTTCGGATTCCCTGATCTCACCCAGCTCCGCGGGGGACAACACGCTGACAACAGACACCGCCACCAGCATGTAAAGGAGCACGGCGATGCCAAGGCCTGTCAGCATGGTGCGTGGAAAGATCCGCTCCGGGTTCTTGGTCTCCTCCACCATGTTGACCGAGTCTTCGAACCCGACCATCGCGAAAAAAGCTATGGACGTGGCAGCAGTGACGGCCAGGAACAATCCTTTGTCCTGGTAGTCCGTGAAGACAGTGATTTCCTGGATGTTCCCGGTTCCCTGGGCCAGCACGAAGAAGCCGACCCCGATCACGATGCATAAGGCGACTACCTCAACCAACGTCAGGACGACGTTGAACTTCACGCTCTCGCCAACACCGCGCAGGTTGATCACTGCGAGCAACAGCATGAAGCCAAGGGCAACAGCTGTCATCAGTCCCCTGTCCGGCGCGCCCATCCACCCGTTGACCTCCAAACCTCCAAACAGGTTCTGGGCAAGGACGTTGGCCGATGTGGATGCACTGGTGATGCCGGAACAGACGACGGCGAATGCCACAAGGAACGTGACGAAGTGGATCCCGAATGCTTTGTGCGTATAGAGCGCCGCCCCCGCCGCTTGAGGGTACTGCGTCACCAGTTCCAAATAGGAGAATGCAGTGAGCGTCGCGACGATGAAGGCGAGGAGGAATGGGAGCCATACGATGCCCCCGACTGTTCCGGCCATGGTCCCTGTGACTGCATAGACGCCCGCTCCAAGGATGTCACCGACGATGAACAGGAGCAGCAGTTTCGATCCCAGAACGCGCTTAAGCTGCGGTTCTTCGTCTGAGGTTGGTGCCTGGTAGACGTTGTCGGAAGTGGTGCTCATGGTTGACCTCCACGGCGGCTGCACGGTTCCCTGATCGTGTTAGTGACCTGACGTATCCCACTGTGATCCTGTGGCTTGGGTTTGGCAACACTGTTCGGACTGGCGCTGCCCTTCCTGGCAAGCGATCCCGTGAAATAATCTGGGCCCACCAGCCTGCGGCGCAAGGCGGACAGCAGGACCCTTATTCTGGCGGAAAGGACCACCCATGCTGATCTGCGCGGCTTGTGCCGTTGAGCGTGACGAACCCGTCCCGGAGCTCTGCCCCATCTGCACTGATGAACGGCAGTATGTGCCCGACGAAGGACAAAACTGGCTCAGCCTGGAGGAGCTGATGCTGGCCGGACAGCGAATAACGTTGGAGGAGACCGAGCCGGGACTTATCGGGATCAGCACTGAACCGAAAGTCGGAATCGGCCAGACCGCCCAGTTGGTGGTGACATCCGTGGGCTCGTTGCTGTGGGACCCCGTGGGATACGTCGACGACGCTGCCGTGGAGGCCGTCATGAAACAGGGTCCTGTCCTGGCCATCGCCGCCAGCCATCCCCACATGTTCGGCGTGCAGGTTGAATGGTCGCGGAGGCTTGGGGGCGTCCCTGTCCTGGTGGCCGATGCAGACCGTCAATGGCTGGGACGCGATGATCCGAACATCGCCTATTGGTCAGGCAGCAGGCCTGTCGCCGGAGGCTTGACGCTTCGGCAGACCGGAGGACACTTCCCGGGCAGCGCAGTGGCCCACTGGCCAGCAGGTGCAGGCGGGAAAGGTGTTCTGCTCACCGGTGACAGCGTGTTTCCCAATCCTGATCGACGCTCGATCTCCTTCATGCGCAGCTACCCTAATCGCTTGCCGCTATCCGGCGCTGTGGCGTTGCGGATCGCCGCGGAGTTGGAGGGGCTCGAGTTCGACCGCATCTACGGCAATTTCAACAACGTCATCGCTTCCGGAGCCAAGGCCGCACTTCACGATTCGGCTCAGAGACATGCTGCCTGGGTGCGGGGCGATTTCGACCACCTGACCTGAATTGCCAACGAACAAAGCCCCCCTAACGGTTACAGTGTGAGCTGGAACCGAATCGTGACGCGCTTTCCTTGAGAATCTTTATAGAGTGAATGACATGACTGCAGGGGGCGCGGCCATCGAGCCGCTGGTTCACATCAAAGACTTCAGGATGGATTTCGGGGCGACGACGGTCATCAAGGACCTCTCCTTCGATGTCCAAGCCGGGGAAACGTTTGGGTTCCTGGGCAGTAACGGCTCGGGAAAAACCACCACGCTCAGGGCGCTGCTGGGCATCTACCAGCCCACCGCCGGAACCCTGCACATTGATGGAAAAGCCTTCGAACCCCGTGACGGTGCCCGGCTTGGCTACCTGCCGGAGGAACGCGGCCTGTACAAGAAGGAACCTGTCCTGGACGTCATGGTCTACTTCGGCAGGCTCAAAGGCCTGTCCAAAGCAGCTGCGCGCACCTGGTCCCTGGAGTATCTCGAGCGGGTCAGACTGGCGGACAAAGCGAACCTCAATGTGGACAAGCTTTCCGGTGGCCAGCAGCAGAAGATCCAGCTGGGTGTAACCATCATGAACAACCCGGAGCTGCTCATCCTGGACGAGCCGACCAAAGGGTTCGACCCCGTGAACCGTCGCTTGCTGATGGACATCATAGAAGAACAGAAACTCGGCGGGGCGACCGTCATCATGGTTACGCACCAGATGGAAGAAGTCGAACGCCTTTGCGACCGGGTGATCCTCCTCAAAGACGGCACCTCACGCGCCTATGGAACGGTTTCGGAGGTTCAGGACCAGTTCGGCGGCACTGTATATCGGCTGTCTTTTGAAGGAGCGCTGCCAGCTTCTCCCCTCTTCGAGATCGTCGCCCAAGGCCCCGGCACGGCAGATCTGGCGCCCAAGGACGGCGCTACGGAAACCGCGGTGCTGAGGGAGCTCATCTCTTCCGGCGTTGGAGTCCGCAGCTTCACCACTGAACGGGTTTCCCTCGAGGAGATCTTCATCAGCGTCTACGGCGAACAAAACACCTTGGCGGAGGCCTGATATGAGCACTACAACCAAACCCTCACCAGCAATAGCTCCAGCACCCACCAAGCGCCCTCCCTTGAGCCGCCACAACCTCGGCACTGTTGTCGGCTTCGAGTTCACCAGAACGGTGAAAAAGCCACGCTTCTGGATCGCGACCCTCGCCATACCTGTGGTGATGGCCATCATCTTCGTGCTCATCTTTGCCAGCAACACGTCCACCTCTGCCACCGCACAGGCCCAGAAGAATGCGTCCCTGAGCTTCACCTACACGGACGCGTCAGGAATCATCTCCGAGGCAGCCGCGACAGACATGGGTGGCAGCAAGGCTTCTGATCCTGAGACCGCACTTTCCGACGTCAGGGCCGGCACGAGCGATGCGTACTTCGCTTACCCGGCCGACCCGGCCACTGAAACCGTCAGGGTCTACGGCACCGACAGGGGCGTGTTCGCCAACAACACCTACGAGGCGGTCGCAAAGCAATTGCTGGCCGTTGCGGCACAAGCCACCATCAACTCCCCCGAACTCACGGCGGCCGCCGGCGGTGAAGTGAAGGTCCGGACCGAGACGTTCCGGGATGGGAACGTCTCGGGAGGATTCGGCTCTGCCTTGCCGCCCCTGATGTTCCTGCTGCTGTTCTACGTTGTCATCCTGCTGCTCTCCAACCAGATGCTGAACAGCACCCTTGAAGAGAAGGAAAACAGGGTCACCGAGATGATCCTGACGACGCTTAATCCGACCACGCTCATCGTCGGGAAGATCATCTCCCTGTTCTTGATCGGCGTCGTACAGGTTTCGGTCTTCCTGGCCCCGGTCGTTGTCGGTTACGTCTTCTTCCGCGACCGGCTGTCCTTGCCCGACTTCGATCTGTCCTCGTTAACTTTCGAACCCGGTCCCCTCATCATCGGCGCACTGCTTCTCCTCAGCGGGTTTACCCTGTTCACCGCAGTCCTGGTTGCCATTGGAGCGGTCATGCCCACCGCGAAAGAGGCCGGTGTCATCTTCGGCCCGCTCATGGCATTGATCTTTGTCCCGTTCTACGCGATCAGCCTGATCCTTTCGGACCCTACCGCGCCCATCGTGCAGGTCTTCACGTACTTCCCCCTCTCCGCACCGGTCACTGCGATGCTTCGTAACGGATTTGGAACACTGGGCACCGGGGAAGCGATCGTCATCATCGCCATGCTTTTCATCCTCGGCGCCCTGATCCTGCGGTTGGCCGTCCACCTGTTCCGCTACGGTTCCATCCAGTACTCCAGCAAGCTCTCCATCACCAAGACCTTGAGGCGACGCCCAGCCGAACTCACCGGGAAATAGGACCCTGGCCGCCCATGGCAGGGCTACCGCTGCAATCACGGTCCAGGGGACGATTGCTGGCGCGAATTCTGTACGGCGGCTTATCCTTCCCGGGCTTTTCGGGTTGCAGCGTCATTGGCTTTTTGCAGGGCCTCAACCAGTTCATCCTTGTCCATGGTCGAACGCCCCTTGATATCCAATTCGCGGGCCCGCTGGTAGAGGTGCTCTTTGGAGGCATTGGCGTCCACTCCCCCAGCCGTGGGCGCATTTGAAGTGATTCCTTCTTCCGCCCGCTGATCCGAAGGACCCCTTTCTTCCTTTGCCTCCCAGTGGTCGCCTACCTTTTCGTAGCTGTGTTTCAGCGAAGCGAACGCGGTACGGGCGGCCCGGCCCTCATCGCCATCGTAGGAATCCATGGCCGAATCGTAGGTCTTGGCGAATGTGTCCTGAGCCTTCTGGTCGGAGCGCTGAAGGGTCGACGGTAACTCGTCCTTCCGGGCATGATCGTTCTTGCCGGTCTTGGGCATTGCACTCACACTCCTGACGTAGGGAACCACTCAAGCATGTGTCATTGTCCGGTTGGCCATCAAGCAGTCGTGAACACCAGGCTCAGGCGACACCGGATCCGATCCCCAAGCGCTGCCGTTCGGTTCTGGAGGAACGTACCCATCCTGGCCCGCTGTCAGGCCTTCCCGAAGGGACCGAAATTGGAGGGGGCGTAGGGTGGAAGGTGGACGAAAGGAGCACCTCATGAAGAAAATCCTCATGGTACTAACCAGCGTTTCCGAGCTCGGCGATACGGGAGAGAAGACCGGCTACAACGTAGCCGAAGCTGCACATCCCTGGAAGGTTTTCAAAGACTCAGGCCACTTTGTCGATTTTGCTTCCATCAAGGGAGGCCAGCCTCCGCGCGATGAAGTGGACCCGGATGATCCCATCCAGGTCGCCTTTACGACGGACGAGACAACACGTGCCGGACTCTACAACACTGCCCGCGTGGACGTCATCGATCCCGGGCAGTACGACGCCGTCTACCTCGTTGGCGGCCACGGCACTATGTGGGACTTCCCGGACAGCGAAGGCCTGCAGAACCTCGTTGCCAGCGTGTACAACGCCGGCGGCTTGGTCGGGGCGGTCTGCCATGGGCCCGCCGGACTGTTGAAGGTGGAACTGGAGAACGGGTTCCGGCTGGTCGAAGGCCGGGACGTTGCCGCGTTCACCAATGACGAGGAAGTGGCCGCAGGGAAAGACAAGGTCATCCCGTTCTTCCTGGCCGACCGGCTCGAGGAACAGGGGGCACACCACGTCTCCGCGGGAGTATTCGAAGAGAAGGTGGTGGTGGACGACCGTCTGGTGACCGGCCAGAACCCTGCCTCGGCGGCTGGTGTGGCCAAGGAAATGGAGAAGCTTTTCGCCGACGTCATCCATCAGGAAAAGGCTGAGGAGCAACACGAGGCCGAGGCCCTGCGGGCCGAAAAGGACGCCGGAAAAAATGCCAGGAAGCAGGCAGCGGCGGACGCCGAACACTAGTGCCCAGGCGGTGTGACGCCCGGGGCACGTAGGTTTCAACGTCCCTGGGCTCACATAAGGAGCCATTGAGCGGGCCATTTCCTCTCTGATATATTAATGCCGTATTAGATGTCTACCAACGGCTCTTACTCAACGAGGAGTGAACTGCATGCAGCAACTCGCGCATCGACTCGAACGGCTCGGCACCGAAACAGCTTTCAGCGTCGCCCAAGCCGCGGCGGCCTGGAAGGCGAAGGGGAATCTGGTCTACCCCTTCCACCTCGGCGATATCAACATCCCGACCGCCCCGCACATTGTCGAGGCCATGACCAAGGCAATCGCAGACGGTTACACGGGCTATTGCCCCGGACCAGGCATCCCCCAACTGCGCGAAGCCCTCGCCGAAGACATCGGATCACGGCGCGGCATCAGCCTGTCCCCGGACAACATCGTCGTCATGACTGGCGGCAAGCCGGTCATTACCAAGTTCCTCCAGGCGGTCATGAATCCCGGCCAGGAGGTGCTCTACCCGAACCCAGGGTTCCCGATCTATGAGTCGCAGATCGAATACCTCGGAGGTACGGCGGTGCCGTACCGCTACCTGCCTACGAGCCAGGGCTTCTCCATCGATCTCGACCAGGTCCGCGCGTCAATTACCTCCAACACCGTTGCGATCATTTACAACGACCTCCAGAACCCCATCTCCGCGGAATCCACAGCGGCCGAGCGTGAAGCCATCGCCCAGCTCGCCCAGGAACACAACCTCTGGGTGCTCTCCGACGAGGCCTACTTCGAAACCCGCTACGAGGGCGTCTCGAACTCGATCGCTTCGATCCCAGGCATGGCCGAACGCACCGTCATCCTTTATACCTTCAGCAAGAAGTTCGCCATGACCGGCTCACGTCTTGGCTGTGCGGTCGCGCCGCCTGAAATCGCCAAAGTACTCAGCACCCTCAATACCAACGACGAATCATGCACCACCCACTACGTTCAATGGGCCGGCATCGAAGCACTCCGAGGAACCCAGGAACCCGTCCAGCAGATGCTCGACAACCTTCGGGAGCGCCGGGATGCTGCCTGCGAACTCGTGAACGCCGTCCCCGGGATGCACGTCGCGGTGCCACAATCGACGTTCTACCTCTTCCCGGATGTCACCGACGTCATGGAGAAAATGGGGTATACGGCCGTCGGCGACTTCGCCAGCGACGCACTGTATAAGACCGGCGTTTCTTTCTGTACCCGCGAGCACTTCGGCCGGCGCCAACCAGGTGAAGAGCGTCAATACATCCGGCTCGCCTACTCAGGTATCGACGTCGCCGATATCCGTGACGGCCTCGGCCGCCTTCGCGACTGGATCGTGACCGCATGAGCCGTGTCGTCGTCACGGGGCGCATCCCCGATGCAGCGATTGAAAAGCTCCGTGCTGAACATGAGGTCGATGCCTGGACCGGCGCGGAATCCATCACCCGCGAAGAACTCCTGCGCAGGGTCGCCGGCGCAGACGCGGTTGTGTCCCTGCTCACCGAACGCGTCGACACTGAACTGCTCGACGCCGCCGGCCCGCAACTCAAAGTCGTGGCGAACGTCGCAGTCGGCTATGACAACATCGACGTTCGCGCGTGTGCCAAACGGGGCATCGTGGCCACCAACACTCCCGGCGTGCTGACGGAGGCCACGGCCGACATCGCGTTCGGTCTCATCCTCATGGCAACCCGGCGGCTCAGTGAGGGGGAACGGCTCATCCGCTCCGGCCAGGCATGGAAGTGGGGCATGTTCTTTCTACTCGGCAGCAGTCTGCAGGGCAAGACGCTCGGGGTCGTTGGCATGGGTGGCATCGGCCAAGCGACGGCGCGCCGGGCCAAAGCCTTCGGCATGGAGATCATCTATCAGTCGCGCAGAGAAACCGACCCCAGGATTGCCGCCGAACTGGACGCCCGGCGGGTCGATCTCGACGAACTGCTGGCCGTCTCCGACGTCGTATCCCTGCACTGCCCCTACGGTCCCGCCACCCATCACCTGATCGGGGCCGAGCAACTCGCTGCGATGAAGAGCTCGGCATTCCTCGTCAACACCGCGCGCGGACCGATCATCGACGAAGAAGCATTGGCGTCGGCACTTCGAGATCACGTCATCGCGGGAGCCGGACTGGACGTTTACGAGCAGGAACCCCGCGTGCATCCCGGGCTTCTGGACCTGGACAATGTCGCGTTGCTTCCACACCTCGGCTCGGCCACAGTGGAGACACGCACCGCCATGGCCATGCTCGCTGCCGACAACGCCCTCGCCGTGTTGAGCGGCGAACTGCCCCCTGCACCGATCGCCTAGGGAATCAAACTCTGTTGGGGGTGTCTGTCATTGGCGGACACCCCCAACCAAGTAGTTCAATCCGTGCCACTATTGGTCCATGGCCTCGCCCCCGGTGCACGATCTCGCCGTTCCAAATCTGCCATCGCAAGACTTCGATGCGACCGAGGCGTTCTACAGCGCCTTCGGTTTTGAACGCCTGTTCCGCGATCAGGGATGGATGATCCTCACGCGGGCCGGACTGCAGCTGGAGTTCTTTCCGGCCCCGGACCTCGATCCGCTGTCCAGCAACTTCATGTGTTGCTTGCGTGTTGCTGATGTCGACGAACTGTACGACGCCATTCTCCGATCCGGTGTACCCGTCGCTATGGCGGGCATGCCACGTCTGCACCCGGTCCGCATGCAAACATGGGGACTCCGCGCCGGATACCTCGTAGACCCCGATGGTACGCAGCTCACCCTCATCGAGCAGCGGGCCTGAAGACGCAGGTGATGCTTCTACCATCGTCGCCGCCTCAGCCTTGCCCGTAGCCAGGCCCCGATAACCACTGAGCCCGGAACGGTGACAAGCGTGTACACGGGAAACTAGACCCCTCACCTGCAGGCGGGTAGTTAGGCTGGGTGAATGGCAACACTTATTCTCGTGCGGCACGGCCGTACTACAGCCAATGCCAGTGGACTGCTCGCCGGTCGTGCCATCGGCGTCAGCCTGGACCAGGTGGGGCGCGACCAAGCGGCTCTGACCGGAGAGCGGCTCGCGACCGTGCCCGTCGTCGGCGTCGTGACGAGTCCGCTTGAGCGTTGCCAGCAGACCGCCCAGCTCATCATCGATCGCCAGGCTGGCACCCCTTACACCCCTGTGGATCCCGATCTCACTGAATGCGATTACGGCCAGTGGCAGGGCCGCAAACTCAGTGATCTCGCGACCGAAAACCTGTGGCCTCTGGTGCAGTCGCAACCATCCGCCGTCGTCTTTCCGGGCGGTGAGTCCATGGCAGCGATGCAGTCCCGGTCGGTGGCGGCGATCCGGCGCCACGATGCAGCCTTCGAAGCCGAGTATGGGCCAGAGGCCGTCTGGGTGGCGGTGAGCCATGGTGACGTCATCAAGTCAATCCTCGCCGACGCGCTGGGAATGCACCTTGACCTGTTCCAGCGTATAAGCGTCAGCCCTGCCTCCGTATCAATCGTCAACTACAGCGCCAGCCGGCCGAGCGTCTACGCGACCAACACAGAAGCAGGTGATCTGTCATGGCTGTCGAAAGGCATCCGTTCGGGCGATGCGCCGGTGGGTGGTGGTGCAGGGCAGAAGACGCCGTAAGGCTCATGTGCCTAAAATACTGACATGCCTACACGCGTTCACGAGTTTTCCTGGCCTGATCGGGTTGTCATTGGCACCATTGGCGTTCCAGGAGCGCGTACGTTCTACTTGCAGGTGCGCACAGGCGCGAACATCGTGAGTATTGCCCTCGAGAAGGAACAGTCGGCTCTGCTTGCGGAGAAGATCGATGAGGTCCTTGACCAGCTCATCACCATTGACGGCAACCCCTTCAGCGTTCCTACGAGTACGCCGATTGAGCTCGTCGACAATGACCCGCTTGAGGCCCCTCATGAACAGTTTCGAACCGGTGCCATGACCTTGGATTGGGACCCAACCACGGCTCAGATCGTCATAGAGGCCTATCCCCTCAGCGATGTCGATCCTGACGACATCGACGAACCGCTCAACGAGAACAGCGCCAACGAAACAGAAATGATGCTGGTGCGTATGCCGGTAGGCACTGCCCGCGCCTTCGCCAAGCGCACCCGTGAGATCGTAGGCGCAGGGCGCCCAGCATGCCCGCTCTGCGGGTACCCCATGGACGCCGACGGACACGACTGCACACTCCCCGAGGCCTAGTGCCGGCGCCGGACCTGGTAACGGCCGAGCTGACTCTTACCGGCCGCATTACGACGGCCTCAAACGCTACATTCCTGGGCAGTATCAGCAACGTGCCTGTGGTCTACAAGCCGATAGCTGGCGAAAGTCCGCTCTGGGATTTTCCCGACGGAAAACTCGCCCACCGGGAGGTGGCTGCGTATCTGGTGTCTCAGGTCCTGGGCTGGAACATAGTGCCACGCACTTGGCTGCGTGAAGGTCCCCTGGGCCAGGGAATGGTGCAGCTCTGGCAGGAACAGGACCCCGCCCAAAGCCCCGTGGACCTGATCGCTGCTGACAATATGCCGGATACCGGCTGGAAACACGTTCTTGAGGGACGCGATGAGGACGGAAGCCTGGTCGCCCTCGTCCACGAAGACTCGCCGGCTCTAAGGCGCATGGCGGTGTTCGACGTGCTGGTCAACAACGCTGACCGCAAGGGCAACCACGTTCTTGCCATGCCTGACGGGCACCGGCACGGAGTCGACCATGGGCTCACCTTTCACAGTGAACACAAGCTCCGCACAGTGCTGTGGGGATGGCTGGGAGACACTCTCACAGCCGAGGAGCGCGCTGGTATCGATCGTGTCAGCGAAGGGCTGCATGGCGCGCTTGGCCTGGACCTGGCTGAATTGCTCAGCGATGAAGAAATCGAATCGCTCGCCGCGCGCTGTGACCGGTTGCGCTTGGCAGGGCAGTTTCCCGCTCCGAGCGGTGACATGCCGGCGGTGCCCTGGCCGCTGTTCTAGGGGAAATTACGGCTACGGCTTCGAGCGCGCTTACTGGCAGACGAAGCCCTACCCCTGCGTCGGCCTGAGTCGCGAAGACTTCCAGCGGCAGTTCTTCGGCCTGGACGGCTTCGACCCGGAGGCTTCCTACGGCTCGTGCTTGGTCTTGGTCGAAGATACTATGCCGCCGGTCACCGACCTGGTGGAAGCGCAGGTCTACGGCGCCAAGCTTGCTATGCGGCTCGGTGATCAGGCGCGGACCGCCGGCGGCTGAGCACGTCGCCTTGGCCGGGTTGCAAATCGGCGGCCGCGAACGCCCACCCGAACAATTCTTGTTGTTGGAAGCACCCAGGCCCGTGATGACTCATGTCAAGATGCTCGCGAAAGTGTTGTGCGTGCCTCAGTTATTTCTGCTCGCGTGATTGAGGCTTCTAGAGCCTGTGTTTTCGCGGCGGCGAGGGCGATGAGCTGGGTTTGGATTCTGGTGATGCCGCGGGTGAGTTCGGCCGGGTTGGTGGTCTCCATTAGTTCGGCAAGTTCGGTCGCTTTGGCCTCGGTGAGGATCCCGGAGTCGATGACGCGGTGGTATGGGGTCCGTGGTTTGTCATAGATCCGGGTCTTTTTGCCGTGTTTGTTTGAGCGCCAGCCGATGGCTTTGGTGGTCGCGGTAAAGAGGTTGAGGCGGATCCGGACCAAGGCGTAGAGGGCGTTGAGGAGCTTCAGTTCGGCCGCCGTGTCGTACCGGTAGTGGAAGGCGTGCCGGCGCACGACGTCACCGTTTTTCTGCTCGACGTGAGCATTGTCGTTGGACTTATACGGCCGTGCACGGGTGAAGTAGATGTCCTTCTTCCCGGCCCACTCGATCATGGCGTAGTTGATGAATTCCCCGCCGTTGTCGGTATCAAGCCCCACCAAGGGAAACGGTAGTCGTGCCACGACCTCATCCATGGCCGCAAGGACCCAGACGTGCGCCCCGTTTCGGACGGCCACGTTCTCGGTCCAGCCGGTGAACACGTCCGTGGCGGTCAGGGTTCGTGCGAATTCCCCAGTCAGGGTGGGGCCGCAATGGACGACCAGGTCCGCCTCGATGAAACCCGGGAGCTGTTCGTGCTCGTCGCCGGCCTTACGGACCGTGATCGAATTACGCAGCAGTGGCCCGGCCTTCGTCGCGGAGAGCCCTTTGGGTTTGTCCGCGTCCTTGGTGGGTTTGAGGAGCCGGTCGATCGTGGCCCCGGAGACCTGCATCAACTGCACTCTGACAGCCGGTGTCAGTCTCTTGGTGTCGAGTTCACCAAACGCTTCGAGCTTCGGTAGCCATAGGTCCATGGTCGCGGCCAGATATTTGCCCGAGGGCATCCCCGCCAGCCGCCACACACCGATCAGGACTTTAAGCGTGTCATAGCCATAGGTTCGTCCCCGAGGCTTCCGTACCGCCACCCTCGCAGGGCCCTTGCGCTTGCGCGCTGTGGAAAGCGCCCGCCGGGCATTGGCCCTGGACCAGCCCGTGACGGCGACCAGCTCGTCCAGAACCAATCCCTTGGCATTCTTCGACGACTTCGCATAACCGGCTGCGTACTTCTTCGTGATTTCCCTACGCGTTGCCATCGACAGGTCCATCCCTCATCGTCACCGCCGTGCCCGCAGCGGCCCATGATTTCGCGAGCGTTTCTCAAATGAGGCATGCACCCCGTTTCGCGAGCACTATTCATGAGTCTCGTCGAGGCCTTGCGCTTGTCAGTCACTGCCACTAATGTGGCATTTACTGTCATTTAGTGAGGTGTGTCATATGTTTGTTTCAACAGAGTTTGTTCCACCCCCAGTCCTGGATTCCTTCCTTTCACGTAAGCATCGGATGCTGATCGCGGACCAGTGGGTGGATGCCGTCAGTGGCGCGGAGATAGACGTTCTTGATCCGTCTACTGGCTGTTTCATAGCCAAAGTTCCAGCGGCCGACGAGCCGGACGTGGACCTGGCGGTGCGCGCAGCCCGAACAGCGCTGGAGGGGCCGTGGGGATCGGTGCTGCCGCATCATCGTGCCCAGCTGATGCACCGGCTCGCCGACCTCATTGAGGAGCGGGGCGAGGAAATCGCGTCTTTGGAGGCCCTGGAACAAGGAAAGCTTCTCGACGTCGCACGGACGGTCGAGGTCGGCATGGCAGCCGACTACGTCCGTTACATGGCCGGTTGGGCCACGAAGATCGAGGGCAGCACCTTCGACCTTTCGCCAACCGACGACGACGGCACGCGGTTCCATGCCTTCACCCGGCGTGAGCCAGTGGGCGTTGTGGCTGCCATCGTGCCGTGGAACTTCCCCCATCTCATGGCTGTATGGAAGGTAGCGCCAGCGCTTGCGACCGGGTGCACTGTGGTGCTCAAACCCGCAGAGCAAACACCGCTGACCGCGCTGCTGCTCGCCGAGCTGGTCCTTGAGGCCGGATTCCCGTCAGGCGTCCTCAATGTTGTCACGGGCTTGGGTTACCAAGCGGGTGCGGCGCTCAGCAAGCACAAGGGCATCGACAAGATCGCGTTCACCGGTTCGACCAGCGTCGGGAAGCAAATCGGTATCGAGGCCATGAAGAACATGACCCGGACCTCTCTTGAGCTCGGCGGCAAGTCCCCGGTAGTGGTCCTCGACGACATTGATCCGGAATTCATCGGCGCGGGGATGCTGCGCGCGCTGTTCTTCAATTCCGGACAGCAATGCGTTGCCGGCTCACGGCTGTATCTGCCCCGCCGTCGTTACGACGAGTACCTGACGAGGATCACATCCTTGGCCGACAGCCTCCGCATCGGTTCCCCTTTCGACTCCAATGTTCATCTGGGTCCGCTGATTTCTGCCGAACAGCGTGACAGGGTATGCAGCTACATCGAATCGGGCCGCGCAGAAGGCGCCGAGGTCATTCTGGGAGGAAATGCCATAGACGGACCCGGCTACTTCGTGGAACCGACCATCCTGGCGAACACCGATCATTCGATGAAGGTGGTGCAGGAAGAAATCTTCGGTCCCGTACTGGTCGCCATGCCCTACGACGACATTGAGCAGCTCGTCGAGATGGCCAACGACTCCGAGTACGCCTTGGCCGCCAGCATCTGGAGCCAGAACATCAGTCGGGTGCACGAACTCATACCCCGCCTCAAAGCGGGAACCATATGGATCAACACCCATGGCGTCCTCGACGCGAACATGCCATTCGGAGGCTTCAAGCAGTCAGGCTTGGGCCGTGAGCATGGCAAGGCGGCGATCGAACACTACACCGAGACCAAGTCGGTGTGCATTGCCTACTGAGCTGTGTAAGAAGAGGAGCAAGTGAAATGACCAAGCAAACAGTTGAGGCTCAAAGCCTTCGCCTGGAAGAGCAGGCAATGGGGCTGTCCATTGGCGACACGCGGAGGTCGCCCGAGCGCGCGGTGACCAGGGCCCGCAAAGTACAGACCCTCCGTGAGCGGTACGCAACCCGTGCAGAGGAACTCACAGAATTTGCACACCCGCTGGATCCACTGTCGCCTGATGAATACGAGCGGGTGGCCGCCACGGTCCGCCACGACGCCCGGTTTGAATACCACATGCGATTCGCTTCGATAGAACTAACTGAGCCCACCAAACAGCAAATGGCCAGCGGCGCGGAAATCGAGCGACAAGCAGAGGTGCTGCTTCTCGATGGACGCCGCCGGGTGACCCACTTGCTCAGTGTCGATGTCCGTAAAGAAACAGTTCTGTCCTGGACCGACATGCCGGGCCAACAACCGGCCATCACCATCGACGAGTTCGTCGATATCGAGATAGAAACGAAGTCGGACCCTCGCGTGCAGGAAGCCTTGCGCAAGCGTGGCCTGGACCTCCAACAGCGCGCCATGGTCATGGTGGATCCTTGGTCCGCCGGCAACTTTGGGGTGGAAGAAGAGCAAGGGCGGCGCATCGCCCGCGGCGTCTTCTACATGAGATCCCAGAACGACGACAACCAGTACGCCCACCCGGTGGACGGGCTGGTGGCCCTCATCGACCTTGACACGCTGGAATTGGTGGGGCTGGAGGACGAGGACGTCTACCCGGTCCCAATGGAAGACGCCAACTATGGGGCCAAGTTCATCGACACCATGCGCGAGGACATCAAGCCCCTCGACATTGTCCAGCCGCAAGGGCCGAGTTTCACGGTCGAGGGTTGGAAGGTCAACTGGCAGAAGTGGAGTTTCCGGGTCGGCTTCAGCCAGCGTGAAGGCCTGGTTCTGCACGACATCCGCTATAACGACAAGGGAAACGATCGCTCGATCATGTACCGTGCTTCCATCGCGGAAATGACCGTTCCGTATGGTGACACATCCCTCACCCAGCGTCGTAAGAACGCATTTGATGTTGGTGAATACGGGCTCGGAATGTGCGCCAACGCCTTGGAACTTGGGTGCGACTGCCTCGGAGAGATTTACTACTTCGACTCCACGGTCATCAGCGCCCAAGGTGACCTCGATCCCCGCAACAACGTGATCTGCCTCCATGAGGAAGATGCCGGGATCCTCTGGAAGCACTACGACCAGCGCACCGACAAGACCGAAGTCCGCCGCTCCCGGCGCCTGGTGATCTCGTCCATATCCACCATCGGCAACTACGAATATGGGTTCTACTGGTACTTCTATCAGGACGGCACCATGGAACTGGAAGTCAAGGCTACCGGGATCGTCCAGACCGGTGCGCTGCACGATGGAGAAACAAACCGGCACGGGACCAAACTGGGCCCGAACCTGTACGCGCCCCACCATCAGCACTTCTTCTGCGTCCGCTTGGATCCGATGGTGGACGGCATCCAGAACCGCGTTACCGAGGTCAATACCCATGCGGACCCTCTGGGACCAAGCAACCCCTACGGAAACGCCTTCTATCCGGTGAAGACAACTTTCAACACCGAGTTGGAAGCCATCCGGGACTTGAACCTGGAGACCTCCCGTTCATGGGTGATCGAGAGTTCCACTACTAAGAATGCGCTGGGCGGAACCCCCGGCTACCGGTTGGTGCCGGGTGAGAACTGCAAGCCCTACGCCCAGCCGGGATCATCCATCGCCGCCCGGGCTGAGTACATGTACCACCATCTGTGGGTGACACCTTGGAACAAGGACGAGAAGTACCCTGCCGGGATGTTCCCCAACCAGGATCCAGGGGCCGACGGACTTCAAGTCTGGACTGCGGAGGACCGGAACATCCGTGATCAGGACGTTGTCCTTTGGTACACACTGGGCCATCACCACCTGGTCCGCCCTGAGGATTGGCCAGTCATGCCCGTAGCGCGGATGGGATTCGCACTCAAACCATCGGGGTTCTTCACACAGAGTCCGGCAATCGACGTGCCACCCTCGGAGGCCGTGGGACACTGCCAGAGTCACTGTTAGAAGCACAACCGGGAGGTACCAGCCCATGTCGCCAACGAGCGAGCGTCGTAAATACGCGATTGCAGCCGCCGCCATCAAATTGTTCATCGACCGCGGGTATGACGCCGTCACGGCCGAGGAGATTGCAGCGGAGGCCGGCGTTGCGGCCCGCACGTTCTTCCGCTACTTCCCCACCAAGGAGCAGGCCGCTTTCCCCGACCACGAGGAGCGCGTCCAGCGGTTCAAGGGAGCACTGGCGGCGCATGTGCTCACGGCCGACCCGATTGAGGCCGCCATCGATGTGAGCCTGGCATCGGCACACGAGTACTTCGAACAGCCGGAGCTTTACCGGCCACGGTACCGGCTGGTGCACACCGAACAAGCGCTGCGTGATCACGAACGCATCGCTGACCGTGCCTACGAGCTGGCCATCGAGGAATTCCTCGTCGGCCAGCTCGACCACCGAGGCAGCAGCGGCCAAGCCACCCAGCCGGAGACCGAACTTGCCGCTCGCATTTTCGCGGCGGGTTTGGTGGCGGCCGTTGACGGCGTCTTGGACACGTGGGCGTTCCACGAGGACGTCAACCTTGCAGCATTGCTGGACAGTGCAAGGGTTCTTGTGCGCCGGTCCGCGCTCGCGCTCTTCAAAACGGCCCACACCGGTTCCTCCACAGGGGCAGAGGAAACCAGCCAGGGGCTGGTGCTGGTCATCTCAGAGGACCTCGAACTGCAGCAGCAGATCGCGGCCCTCGTCACCCGGCACCGGTCCCTGGCGCAATGACACCAGCGGCAGGCTCGCTCCCCAGGCCTCCGCGCCTTACAGCCATCAGGAGCAATAATGCAATCAAACCCCACCACGACGGAGACCGCGGGCCTCGTCCGCGACCAGGTCCGTCTCCTCCAGGAAGAACGGCTAAGGGCCCAACTCGAATACGTTCAAGGGCACTCACCGTTTTATCGGAGGAAGTTTGCCGACGCCGGCATAGCGTTCGACGCGATCCGTTCCGTCGCAGACCTGGCCGCCCTTCCGTTCACGGAAAAGTCTGAACTTCGCGAAAGCCAGCTGACTACCCCACCGTTGGGCGACCACGCGGCTGCAGCGCTGAGGGATGTAGTGAGAGTCCATGCGTCCAGCGGAACCACCGGACGGCCAAGCTACGTTGGCGTCACGGCAAAAGACGCAGACGCCTGGGCGGAGGTTGCGGCCCGTGTGTACCGCTGCCAGGGCGTCACTGAAGACGATGTGGTGATTCATGGGCTGGCGTTGGGCTTCTTCGTCGGTGGATTGCCACTGGCCGAAGGAGTGCAGCGCACCGGGGCCACCTTCGTCCCCGTTGGTATTGGCGCTACAGACCGCTTGGTACAGAGTGCACGCGACCTTGGCGCAACCGTCCTCTCCTGTACACCGTCTTTCGCGCGTTACCTCATCGACTACATGCGGAACCGACTCGGCGAGGACCCTCGGAGCCTGGGATTCCGGCGCATCCTGGTCGGAGCCGAACCCGGCGGATCCATCCCATCGGTCCGCCAGGAGATCGAGTCGGCGTTCGGCGCGGAGGTATATGAAAGCGTTGGCAATGCCGACGTCTTGCCCGTGTATGCGGCAATGTGCAACGAATTCGATGGAAACCACCTGCTCGCCGAAGACCACGTCATCTTCGAACTCATCGACCCGGAAACCGGGAACGTCATTGACTGGGGGGATGGCGCCGAGGGAGAGCTGGTCACGACACATCTTTTGCGGCAGTGCGTCCCCTTGATCCGCTTCCGCACGCGCGACCGTGTTCGCGTCAGGACCGGCGCTTGTTCGTGCGGCAGGCTGTCTCCCCGCATCACCTGCATTGGGCGAACCGACGACCTCCTCATTGTCAACGGTGTGAACGTCTGGCCCTCAGCGATCAGCGACGTCGTGTCCTCAATGGTGCCGGCCACCACGGGAGCCTTTGAGATTCTGCTGAGTCAAGAACCCCCACTTGTGGTGCCACCCCTACAGCTCCGCGTGGAGCACGGTGAGGCCGAAGATCTCTCCGCGCTCAAGGCAGACCTTGAGCGGGAGCTGCGTGACCGGTTGATTGCCCGCTGCGAGGTTGAGTTGGTTCCGCGCGGCACTTTGGAACGATCAGAAGGCAAGACCCGCCTGATCCGGGTGCAGGCCGCCACAGACGCAGGGGTACGCGCATGAGGTTCGAACGCGCATTTATCCCCTTGGGGGCTGCCTGGTCCACGCCGTTCAGCCGTTGGCAGGGCAGCCTGGCATCTCTGTCCAGCTTGGAACTGGCTGCCGATGTGACGCGGCGGGCGCTGGCGGACCGGGGGGTGGACTCCGCATCCCTCACCAGCATCGCGCTGGGCATGACAATTCCACAGCCTGAGGCCTTTTACGCGACGCCGACCTTGGCGTATCGGATCGGTGCGCCCGCACTGGGCGGTCCTGTGATCGCGCAAGCCTGCGCGACCTCGGCGGCCGTCGTGTCCCACGCCGCACAAACGGTCGAAGGCAGCGACGAGGATGAACTCGTGCTGGCAGTCACCGCTGACCGCACCAGCAATGGTCCCCATTTGGTCTACCCAACAGGATCCGGCCGCGTCCAGTCGGAGGACTGGGTGCTCGATAACTTTGCGCGGGATCCGCTGACCGGGAAACCGATGGTTGAGACCGCGGAGCGGGTTGCCCGCGAAGCAGGATTCTCCAGGGCGCAGCTTGACGACATGACTCTGCTTCGCTCCACCCAGTACCAGCGCGCCCTTGCCGGGGACCGGGCATTTCAGCGCCGCTACTTCGTACAGGTCGAAGTCCCCGGACCGCGTGGAAGCATCCGGATGGTTGACGCAGACGAGGGTGTCCGGGAATCCACAAAGGAAGGCTTGGCTGCCTTGGCGCCGACGGTTCATGGTGGCGTAGTGACCTCCGGGTCCCAGACTCACCCTGCAGATGGTGCGGCCGGAATGCTGGTCACAACCCGCTCCCGCGCCAGATCTCTGAGCAATCACGGGGTTGCGCAGGTCCTTTCTGTGGGCACGGCCCGGGCAGAGCTTGGAGCCATGCCAAAGGCACCGGTTCTTGCAGCCGGACGCGCACTTCGCGACGCTGCCATTTCACCCGGCCAGCTTGATGTGGTCACCACGCACAACCCTTTCGTCGTCAACGATCTGTGGCTATGCCGGGAGCTTGAGCTGAATCCGGACCTGCTTAACCCCTATGGGTCGAGCCTGATCTATGGGCATCCCCAAGCACCCACCGGCATGCGCGCGATGGCTGAGCTAATCGAGGCGCTGACCCTGAAAGGTGGCGGTACGGGTTTGTTCACCGGGTGCGCGGCCGGGGACAGCGCGGCAGCTGTGGTCCTTCGGGTGGATCTGGCCTCGTGATGTCGGCGCTCGACCCCTCCGAGGACCTGCTCAGCGACTGGTTCGCAGACCTGGAGGATTGGGACCGCAACCACAGCGACGGACCCGAGGTTTCGGTACGGACAGTGCCATACGGCGACCTCCCGGACCAAGTGGCCGACGTATGGCAGCTTGTGGACGAAGCATCGGACCGCATCGTTGTGAGTATTCACGGAGGATTCTTTTCCGAAGAGTACAGGCGGGAGATCCACACACCACTTTCGAGGGCCCTTGCCCGCCGGGGCTTCACTGTTTGGAACATCGAGTACCGGCGTGCGCCCCCTGGGCACGGCGGCTTCAGGGAAACCACCGATGACGTCCGCAGGGCGGTCGCCTTTGTCGCATCCGCTGAATCCAGCAGAGTCGCTGTGATCGGGCACTCCGCCGGCGGGTACCTCGCAGAGTGGGTATCAGCCTTGGAACCGGTCGACCTCGTGGTCGCCATGGCGGCAGTGACCGACCTTGAGGCATCCACACGCTCGGGCGCCGACGACGGCGCAATTTCGACCTGGCTCGGCGCCGCACCTGACCACCGCCCTGAGATCTACGAGGCGTCACGCCTGCAGCACCAATGGCCAACAAACGCCAGAAATGTGCTGCTTCACGGCACCCATGACCGGGCCGTCCCCGCAGCTCAAAGTCGCTGCCACGCTGCCGCCGCCTTGGCGGCAGGTGAAGACGTCTCCCTCACGACACTCACCAAAACCGGCCACTACGCATTCATCGACCCACGACAGCCAGCCTTCGAGTGTGCTGCTCAGGCGCTGGCACCCTGATTTCCCCACGACCAAATACTGCTCACCGCCACCAATGAAGGTGGTCATCTGAGAGAAAGAAGTACTTCAATGTCGAATGAAGAACATCAAGAGCAAAGAAATTCCACGCTGACCGCCCCCAGTGGTCCCGCACTCGCCAGGAATCGTCTGGGAACACTGTCGATTGCGAGTCTGGTGGTATCTGCGGTTGCCCCGGTCTCCGTCATGGCGGCCGCCACGCCGGTCATCTTCGCTGTTCACGGCTCCGCCACTCCGGCAACGTACCTCATTGCCGGAATTCTATTCGCCGTCTTCTCCGTCGGCTATGTTGCAATGAGCAGGCATATGGTCAATGCCGGCGGCTTCGTGGCATACGTCGCCAGAGCCATGGGCCCCACTGCAGGCACGGCAACAGCCGCCGTTACCTTGCTGTTCTATCTGGCAGCCTTGGTTGCCTTCTACGCGATTGCCGGCGTTGTCGCAGCAGGAACCTTCGGGCTGGAATTCAACGCATACTGGGTCACGTTCGCGGGCATCGCGATCGTCGGAGTCCTTGGCTACCTGGGGATCTCAGTGAACGTCAAGCTCCTGGTGCTGCTGCTTGCAGTCGAGGTAGCGGCATTGGGAATTGTGGACGTAGCCCTGCTGGTTCAAGGTGGACCGCAGGGATATTCATTGGCTGGCTTCGACCCAGCTGTGATCATCGGCCCCGGCTTCGGAGTAGCCCTTCTGCTGTCCATGACGTGCTACAGCGGGTTGGAGGCAACCGTGGTTTTCTCGGAAGAAGCCCGGGACCCCCGCCGCACCATTCGCCGGGCAGTCTACGTCTCGCTGGGCTTCGTCACGGGCTTCTACGCAGTGACAAGCTGGTTGATCACCGTCCATGTCGGCCCCGATGCAGTTCAGTCCATCGCGGCTGAGGATCCCGCGGGCTTCTTTTTCGCCGTCGTGGAAAGCGCCATGGGGCCCGGCTTCACCCGTTTCCTGGAAATCCTGGTGGCAACAAGCTTCCTGGCACTGTTCATCGGCTTCCAGAGCATGATTTCGCGTTACGTCTTCGCTCTTGCCCGCGCAGGAGCGCTGCCCCGACGGTTGGGCGCCACGAAGGGCGGTAACGGCAACCCGGCAGCAGCCTCCCTGGCGGTGACAGGAACTATCGCCATAGCCATGTTGGCCTTTACCCTGGCCGGGGCAGACCCTGTGGCCGTCACTTACAGCTGGCTCGTGGGCTTGGGCACGGTAGGGTTGCTGGCCGTCCTTTCCCTGGTCAGCGTCTCCATTCTCATCTTCTTCTCACGACACGAAACCTCAGGAAATGCGTGGGCAACCCGGATCGCTCCGGCCGTTGCCGCGATCGGAATGATCTGCGTCCTGGTGCTCGCCATCCAGAATTACCAGTTCCTGGGGGCCACGGATGAGACCGCGCGTTGGCTGCTCTTGCTGATTCCAGGTGCCGCCGCCGTCGGTTGGGCGTACGCTGCCCAACGCCGTCGCAAGGGACTGGTACTTGACTACGCCACGGATCTGGGCGGCTGATTCATGGATGAGACCCTGTCCCATGCCGCTCCTCCAGCGACGGCACGGAACCTCTACCGGCCACGTCCGGCCGCCGCGTTGCCCATCAAGCGGGCAGAAGTGTTGGGGCGCCACGCACGTTGGACCGCCGCAGCGGCGTCCGTCGGAATCGCAGCCCACCTGGGGATGGTCTCGGCCGGAGGCTGGATGATCGCCATGGGTCTCTGCATGGCTTTCGTATGCGTCCCTTGCGCATGGGTCATGTGGCGCGCCCCCTCTCTACGTACGGCCCGGATGCTTGTGGGAATGTCCCTGGCAATGGCTCTCCTCCACGTGGCCCTCGTACTGGGCGCGACGTCCCCGACGGGACACGCGCATGCCGGAGCAGAGCCCTTGAGCGAGGTGGTTGCGGCTCATTCCTCCCATGTCCTCCCGGCTTTGGGAGTTGTGGGCGCCGACTTCATCGTGGCTTGGCTTTCTGCGAGCTGGCTTCGAAGGGCTGGGTCTTTGACGCCTGATATTCACCGCAATCAGGACGCCTGTCTCAACCTTGTGCCTGAACCCCATCGGGCACCGTCTTAGGATGCCGGTCCCCGTCACCAATTCGTCGACGGGGACCGGAAACAGCAGCGGACGGTCGGGGACGCGGGAAGAACCTGTGACCACCCAGGAAGGTCTGAATCCCATGCCCCCCACCCTGGTGCCGTCGTCGGGCAGTCCGGCGGCGGCCAGAGGTGGCCAGCGTCCAGTTTTGGCCAAGTCTACGAGTAGAGGCCCAAGAGTGTTGATGTCGACGTCGATGGGATGAGCGCCGCCCTGCCTCAGAGATAATCCGCACCCCGTTCTCGTGCAATTTCCAGAAGCGTTGAGTGGAAAGCCACCTCCGCAGGCGCATACACCTTGTCCTGGCGCTGGGCAAGGAGTACCCGTCGCTGTGGCGCGTCAGCTCCAAGGCTGAGGATCCTGACATCCGGGTGCTGCAGGGCGACCGCTGTCTTGGGAACCATCGCCACCCCCATCCCGACGCTGACCATGGCTTGGGCCTCCTGGTAATCGTTGGCCAGGAATCCAATGCTCGGCTCAAAGCCGGCGTCGTGGGCGGATCGGTGAAGTACCTCCACCACCGGGTGGGCCTCCGCACGGACTATCCACGACTCCGTTCGGAGCTCTTTCATGGTCACTTGATCACGGTCAGCGAGGGGGTGCCCCTTGGCCACCAGAATCACCGTGCTCTCCTGGAAGACTTCGGTGATTCGAATGGACTCATCATTGAAGCGGTTCCATGGGTAGTCCCACAGCAAGCACAATCCGGTCACTCCGGACTCCAGGTCCGAGACGAGCTCGTCGAATCGGGCGCTGCGCACCGAGAGGCCGATCGCAGGATAGCGCTTCTTGAAGGCGCGGATCACCAAGGGCAAGAATGAACCGGCCAAGGTGGGAAACGTACCGACTGTCAGCGAGCCCCGCTTCAGGCCGGCGATTTGGCCAAGGTCGGACCGGGCCGCGCGCATCTGTCCTACGATCTTTCGCGCGTGTCCTGCCAACACCTGACCGGCCTCAGTGGGAACCACTCCGCGGGATCGGCGATTCAAAAGTGGCTGCCCCACTTCCTGCTCCAGCTTCCGCAACTGCTGCGAGACGGCCGAGGGCGAATACATCATGATGTCAGCCGCCGCCGTGATGGACCCTTGTTCCACCACCTCCACCAGGAGGGCGAGCCGCCGGATATCGAATAAATCCACATTCTCATCCTTAAGCAATGCTTCATCCTTCCTCGTATTTGGTTCATTCTATGCAGTTAACCGTTCGTAGGGGCTGTTGTAGAGCCCAATCGATATGAGCAGGAACGCAAGAGAAGATCCCTGGAGACTGCTGCGACTGTGAATGAAGCAAGTCTTCACTCCCCCCAATCTATCCAACATTGTCTTCATATGTGATCCGCATCATCCTCGTAATAGGCCACAGATTCACAAAGAGCCACGGGAAGCAGGGAACACCATGAAGATAGAAGCCGAATGGATGCGCGGAGGCACCAGCAAGTGCTGGGTCTTTGAAACGGACCATCTGGATAAGGCACACGCCAAACTGGATGATCTCCTGCCCCGGCTCTTCGGGAGTCCGGATTCCCGCCAAATTGATGGGGTGGGCGGAGCTACCTCGACTACAAGCAAAGCAATGATCCTCAGCCGATCTGCAGTAGAGGACGTCGACGTCGAATTCACCTTCGCCCAGGTGGGGATCGAAGAGGCCGCTGTCGATTGGGGCAGCAACTGCGGCAACTGCTCGGCAGTTGTGGGTCTCTACGCCATCGAAAAAGGGTGGGTTGTGCCCACCGGCGATTCCACGCGCATCGTCACACGCAACACCAACACCGGCCAGATCATCATTCAGCGGGTCTCAACTCCAGCCGGCGCCCTGCCGATCGTTCCGGATGCGCAGATGCCCGGCGTCGTGTTTCCCGGTTACAGAGTAGGTCTCGGCTTCCAGGATCCTGCCGGCAAGACCACGGGAAAACTGCTGCCCACCGGCGCAGCAACCGACACACTCGTGGCCGGCGGAACAAGCTGGACCGTCTCGATGGTCGACGCCGGAGCGCCAGTCGTGGTTGTACGCGCCGAAGAGTTGGGGCTGGACACCGCCCGCTTCGACACATGGAAGGCCGGCGTTGAACTGCAGTTGGACACCCTGGATCTTATCCGTCGCCAGGCCGCAGTCCGCATGGGAATGGCGGCAACGCCCGCTGACGCCGCGCGGGCAGTCCCCAAGCTTGCAATCGTCGGACCCCCTACGGGGCCGGACGCAGAAGACGACGTCAACGTCATGATGCTCTCCATGGGTAAACCGCATCCTGCCCTGGCCATCACCGGCAGCATTGCCCTGACTCTCGCCGCCCGAACGCCCGGCACTGTGCTCAACACCATTACAGGCAGGACATCGGAAGCAGTCCTGAGACTCAGGACACCTGCCGGGGTCATCGAAACCTGGAGCGAGGAACACGAAGGGACCCTTCTGGTGGGCGTGGACCGGACAGCCCGCACCATCGCGACCAGCATCATCCACCTCCCGGAGACTCTCGGCAACGCAGTCGAAGCCTCACTAGCAACAGCCACTCGATGAGGAGAAACCACCATGGCTAAGACTATTTACCAACCAGCTCCCGAGGCAGAGAGCGACATCCGGGAAGAACGTTCCCCGCGACCCATTAACCGCCGCCGTATCCTGCTGATAACGGTTGCCGCTTCCGTCATCCTGGGTCTGGTTGCCATCCTGTTCGGGGGTGCCATCTTCAACCCGGCGGCTACCCCGGAATCGGAGCCGACCATGACCGCCACCCAGATCATCCCGCTGGTCATCCTCGTGGTGATGTTTGTCGTCGCCACCAAATGGCCCTTGAACATCGGTGTGATGGGACTCGTAGCCTCCTTCGGCGTCGGCTACTTCATGCTCGGCATGACCGACAAGGAGATCCTGGCCGACTTCCCCGCCAACATCGTGATCACTATCATCGGCGTCACGTATTTCTTCAGCATGGCCCAGCGGAACGGGACCATCGACATCATTGTCCAGAACTGCGTCCGGCTTGTGCGCGGCAAGACGTTGTTACTGCCGTGGGTCTTCTTCCTCCTGGCAGCGTCGCTGACCGCGTTGGGCACGTTCTCCCCCGCCGCCGTCGCATTGCTGGCCCCTGCCGCCATTGGCTTGGCCTACGAATCACGCATCCACCCCGTCCTCATGGGCGCCTTCATTATCAACGGAGCCCATGCAGGCGGCTTCTCCCCACTCTCTGTCGCCGGAGTCCTGGTCCACGACATCGCGGTGAAGAACGGCTTCCCGATCTCCCAAGGCGCCCTCTTCGCTTCCAGCTTCACCTTGAACCTCATCCTGTCAGTCGCGACCGTGGTGCTGTTCGCCCTCCTGGGAAAACTCCGCGACGGCGCCACGGGCCAGCACGCCGATCTGGAGACACGCAAGACCCGGCCCCACGGCCAGCAGATCCTCACCCTGGCACTCATCGTCGCCATGCTGGTCTGCGCCCTGGGTTTCCACATGCCAATCGGTTTCGTGGCCCTCTCCGCCGGGCTCCTGCTGGCACTGGTCAACATCAAGGAACACCGGACCTTCATCGGCGGAATTTCCTGGTCAACCGTCCTGCTCGTAGCCGGAATGATCACCTACGTTTCCCTGCTGCAACACGTAGGGGTCATCGACACCCTCGCCGAGCAAGCCCTTGCACTCGGCGCACCGCTCCTGATCGCCCTGGTGCTCTGCTACGTCATCGGCGTCGGCTCGGCCTTCGCCTCGTCCACCGCACTTCTGACCGCCTTCATCCCCTTGGCTGGTCCCCTGCTGGCAACGAGCTCACTCAGTGCGTCGGGAACGGTGGCCGCCCTAGCCATCGCCGCAACCGTCGTCGATGTTTCGCCGTTTTCCACCGACGGCGCCCTGGTGGTGGCCAACGCCCGCGAAGACGACCGTCAGCGCGTCTACAAGCAGCTCATGATGTACGCCGGCGGAGTAGTCCTGGTGGCACCCGCACTTGCGTGGGCCTTGTTGGTACCAACCGGCATCATGTAAGCATCATTGCCCGAAAGGCTGCCGGCATCATTGATCGGCCGGCGTGGGGATTGCGCCTTGCACACCATCGCAACAGGTAGCCCGAGAGACGGGCGCAAAAGCGCAAAGACTCACACACCTCAGGCAGGGCGCCACACCGGCGGCCCTGCCTGGGGTTTTTGTGCGGGACCTCGTGAACGGCGGCAATGATTCCGACGAACGAGGTCTGCATTCAAGTGAGGTGCGGAGCAATGGGTGCTCAGCGGCGGCACCCTCGATCTCGTGTCCCAGACCCGGTCGCATCTCGAGCGGATAGCGCCAACGATCCTTGTCAGCGGCGCCACAGTTGATCTATCGAAGCCACCGTCAACATCTTCCTCATCATCCATGAGAGCCGAAAGACTTCCACAGCCCGCACCCGGCGAGCAGCTGGACCCGCACAGCACCACTTTGGTTTCCGGGAACACTTAGGCATCGCACGGGCGTCCCGTTCGCGCCGAGTTCAGTAAGGTGGAGAAGACCCCGGAGTGAGGACCACCCAGATGCCCACCAATGCCAGCAAGACCACCGTGGATCGACACTACGACCTGGTCATCATCGGCACCGGGTCGGGGAACTCCATTCCCGGACCTGAATTCGACGACCGGTCGATCGCGATCATCGAGAAAGGGTCGTTCGGCGGAACCTGCCTGAACGCAGGCTGCATCCCGTCGAAGATGTATGTGCACACCGCCGACACCGCGCTGGATATTGTTGAGTCCGGGCGCCTGGGCCTTCAAGCCACGGTCGACTCGGTGGACTGGCCGGGCATCGTCAACCGGATCTTCGAGAACCGCGTCGACCCTATCGCCGCCGCCGGTGAGGAATACCGCCGTGGCCCACAGTCCCCGAACATCGACGTCTATGACCAGCACGCCGTCTTCGTCGGAGAACGCACCTTGCGCACTGGCCAAGGCGCCCAGCAGAGAACCATCTCCGGTGACCAGGTGGTTATCGCCGCAGGGTCCCGGCCGTTCATCCCCGATGCCATCACCGCGTCGGGCGTGCGCTACCACACCAACGAAGACATCATGCGGCTCCCGCAGCTACCCAAGTCCTTGGTTATCATCGGTGGTGGCTACATCGCCATGGAGTTCGCCCACGTCTTCGAGGCCCTGGGCACGGACGTCACGATCATTGCCCGCTCCACGCTCCTGCGGAACCTCGACGATGACCTGCACCACCGGTTCAACACCGTGGCAGCCGACCGTTTCGACGTCCGGTCCGGCCGGACCACCATCGGCGCCGATCAGACAGACCATGGCATAACTGTCAGGCTCGACGACGGCTCCTCCGCCACCGGGGAGGTACTGCTGGTCGCCACCGGGCGCATCCCCAACGGGGACCTGCTGGACCTGCCAGCCGGCGGAATCGAGATGACAAACGACGGGCGCATCAAGGTCGATGAGTATGGTCGGTCAACCTCCGCCGCAGGTATCTGGGCCCTCGGCGACGTCTCCTCGCCCTACATGCTCAAACACGTGGCCAACGCCGAGATGCGGGCCGTGCGACACAACCTGCTGAACCCGGATAACCTGCAGGGAATGCCGCACGACCACGTCCCCGCCGCCACCTTCACCCACCCCCAGATCGCCACCGTCGGTATGACCGAATCCCAGGCCCGCGACCACGGCCATAAGGTCACGGTCAAGGTCCAGGACTACGGGGACGTCGCCTATGGCTGGGCCTTGGAGGACACCACCGGTATCTGCAAACTCATCGCCGACCAAGACACCGGCAAGCTCCTCGGCGCCCACTACATGGGCCCGCAAGCATCAACCCTGATCCAGCAAATGATCACCGTCCTGGCCTTCGACCTCGACGTCCGCGAGTTTGCAGCCAAGCAATACTGGATCCACCCCGCACTACCCGAAGTCACCGAAAACGCCCTGTTAGGCCTCACCTTCAGATCCTGACGTCGCCCTGCCTTGGTTGGCCGGCCTGCCCGGCGTTCCGTCAAGTACGTGGCGCTGCCGTCACCAGGCGCGACAGCTCGGTCCCCGGTGCCGCGAGCCGGTCCACAGTGTCGAAGATGAACTGCTGCATTGCGGCGGTAGCCACTGAAGGCCCGACGTCGTTGCGACGGGCAAGGTTGACGGTCCGCGTCAGGGAGGGGCGAACCAAACGTGCACTGCGTAGCCCGGGACGGTCGATGACCACCATTGCCGGCACGACCGCCACGCCCAACCCGCGTTCCACAAACCGAAGTACGGCGTCCATTTCCCCACCCTCGACGGCAATCAGGGGCTCTAAACCGGCCGCGGCGAACGCAGCATCTGTCGCCACGCGCAGCTCATAACTGCGGTTGAAGGCCACTTGCGGCACGCCTGCGAGTGCTTCGAGCGTGAATTCTTCCGGCGACCCCGATGTGGCGGCGGAAATGACCACCAGTTCCTCGGAGAGAAGCGGGACCAACTCAATGCCGGGAGCAGAGGGGTCTGTTCCGCGCGTGACCACCAGGGCCAGATCCAGCGTGCTTTCGTTAAGCGCTTCAACCAGAAAACGCGAACCGCCTTCAGTGATGTGCAATTCCACTCCCGGATGGGCGCTGCGGAAAGCGGCCAGCACATCGGCCACCAGCGAAACGCACAGCGTAGGTGGTGCACCAAGGCGAACGCGGCCGCGGCGCAGTCCCGCAAGCTCCTGAATCTGGTCCTGCGCTGCCTGCGCGTCGCCGAGCATGCGGCGGGCAATGGGCAGGAGCAGCTCTCCCGCATTTGTCAGCGTGGCCCCTGCAGGTCGACGGTCAAAGAGCGCCGTACCGAGATGGGCCTCCAGTGTGGCGATCTGTCGGCTCAGTGACGGCTGAGCGAGATACAGTTCCTCGGCCGCGCGTGTGAAATGCCCTACACGGGCGACCATCTCGAAGGAGCGCAACTGGTCTAATTTCATGGTCATAGCATAAACGCATCAGCCTGAGCAGGATAATTCATTGGAGACATCGATGAACTCCTCCTACCGTTGTTGATATGAACCCTTCTTCAGCTCCAGAACGTCTCTTGTCCACTTCAGTGCTGGTCATCGGCACCGGCGGCGCCGGGCTGCGCGCCTCGATTGAACTCGCCCAGCGAGGAGTGCAGGTGCTGGCTGTAGGTAAGCGTAGAAAGCACGATGCACATACGAGTCTGGCCGCCGGGGGCATCAACGCCGCCTTGGGCACCATGGACCCGGAAGACAGCTGGGAGCAGCACGCCGCCGACACCTTGCGGGAGTCGTACTTCCTGGCCGACCCGACCATTGTCGAAACGGTTGCGCGGCACGCTGCCCGCGGTATCGAGGACCTTGAACAATGGGGGATGCCGTTTGCTCGCGAAGAGGACGGCCGCATCTCCCAGCGCTTCTTCGGCGCGCACAAATACCGCCGCACTGCCTACGCCGGAGACTACACCGGGCTGGAGATCCAGCGCACGCTGATGCGCCGGGCCGCCGAGTTGAGCGTTCCCATCATCGACACCGTGTACATCACCCGGCTGCTAGTCGCCGACGGCACCATATTCGGCGCCTATGGATTCGACGTCGTAGACGGCACCCCTGTGCAGATCCACGCCGATGCCGTCATCCTGGCCGCCGGCGGCCACACGCGCATCTGGCGCCACACCTCCTCACGACGCGACGAGAACACCGGCGACTCCTTCAGGCTGGCCGCCCTGGCTGGTGCCCGGATACGTGACGCCGAACTGGTCCAGTTCCACCCCTCAGGCCTGCTGGACCCGGACGACGCCGCGGGCACATTGGTCTCCGAAGCGGCACGCGGAGAAGGCGGCAACCTCACCAACGCACTCGGTGAGCGCTTCATGGAACGTTACGACGCCGAGCGGATGGAGCTCTCCACCCGGGACCGGGTTGCCCTTGCCGGCTTCACCGAGGTCGCAGAAGGCCGTGGGACTGCGAAGGGCGGCGTCTACCTGGACGTCTCCCACCTGCCTCGGGAGACCATCATGGAAAAACTGCCCCGGGTCTACCGCACCCTGATCGACCTTCAAATGCTGGACATCACCACTACCAAGATCGAGATCGCGCCCACCGCCCACTACTCCATGGGCGGAGTCTGGGTAGCACCGGAGGACCACGGAACGGGAGTGAACGGGCTGTACGCCATTGGAGAAGCATCCTCGGGCCTGCATGGAGCCAACCGTCTCGGTGGCAACTCACTGATCGAACTACTCGTCTACGGGCGCATTACCGGCGAGCACGTGGCCGAATACGTGCGTTCGCGCACCGATGTCCGTCGGGATCCGGCAGCGGTCGGGCTGGCCCGCAACGAAATGCAGGGCCTGCTGAACGGAAAGGGTACGGAGTCAGCGCGTCGGTTGCAGCGTGAACTGCGCAATGTCATGACCGAACATGCCGGTGTGGTGCGCACCGAGCAGGGGCTGCAAGAGGGACTGCGGAAGCTGGCCGATCTGGAGGAACGGGCCCGTTTCGTTACGGCACACCCGGACATCGCGGGGTTCGACGACCTGGCCCACGCCTACGACCTGCTGGGATCGCTCCTCGCCGCGCGGGCCACCTTGGAGTGCGCGCTTGAGCGTCGCGAAACCCGCGGTGCCCACAACCGGGCAGACTTCCCAGCACTTGATCCGTCACTGCAGGGCAACTTTGTTTGGTCCCCAGGCGAAGGCGTCAGCTTCGAAACGCTGGCCCCGGCTCCAGACTCCTTCCGAGCCTTGGCCGAGGCCCACACCGAGGACTCCGTCGCTGGCAAGCTTGTCGAGTGAGGCATGAAGCTGCCGCATTCCGGTTCGAGGGCCGATACCGGTTGCCTATTGCGTCGGGAACGCAGAAGACTGATCTTCACATGCGCCAGATTGCCAAGGCGGTTTTATACGGCAGGGCGGGGACACATGATCATCGCTTTGGCGTCCGGCGTAAATCAATACGGGGCGCATAGCCCCGCCGCCGGCTGACCACGATGACTCCCCGCCGAACAGTCCACGTCGTGACTACCTGCCCAGATTCTTAGCCTTCAGCCTAAAAACTACGGGCCAACCACTCTCCATTAGTGGTCCACAGAAAGCCCACGCAGTGCAGCCGCACTGCGTGGGACCGTGGTGTCCCATTTCGGCGTCAGCTCCGATTCGCTCGATACCTCATGGGCGGAGCGGTGGCTGCGGAACCACGTGATGGGAAAGATCCCCGGAGGACGCCATGATTCTCAGTAACGTCCTCGGCAGCGACGTGTAGAACAGCAATGGCGAGAGACTCGGACGTCCGGTTCGCCCTGGACTCCGCCCCAAAAACAACTGCTCAGCCAAGCCAGGTTGGTCGGCATCATAGTGAGCTTGCGGTCGGCATCATCGTTCCTGGCATACGAACGCCAAGGGCTGACGCAGCCCTTGGCGTTCGCGCAGCTCCTGGGCCGGTACCACAGAGGATCGTTCCTGGCGCAATGGAAAGACATCGCCCGGATGGGGGGCCGCGTCACGTGATACTTCATTCGGGTTTTGCGGCCTGCGATGCGCGGCTGACGCGATAGGACCCCGAGGACCTTGCCGCTAGGCACGACGTGGGCAGGTCGACCCATAAACAACATCGCAATAGGTCAGGCCTGCCATACTCCCAGCCACCGCGGAAGCGGGTATGTCGCGACCGCCGTCACTGAGGGACCGCCCCGCTCTCAAATCGCTGCCCAATTGCCTGTTTGCGGGATGCTCTGGGTCGTTCTGACCCTATCCGTTGAAGATCGATTCGCGCTCGCTGACCTATACCTCTTCATCGCTAAAACTACGCCCAGGAAAAGTGATTCATTCGTGGGCGGCAAGTCCATGGCTGAGGGCGTGGGCCAACAGAGCGCTGGCCGTCCATCGCATCGAGGCGGTAGCCTCTTCTCGACTCAGACCACCAATATCGGTCAGCCACACCAATGACTCGATTCCAATGGCACTCCTGATGGCCAGGACGAGCCGGTGAATCTGGGCCTCCGTCAGTGTCCCTTCAAGGGGTGTGAGGGCTTCGGTGATCCAGGCGATGGCCCGTCCCTGCCGGAGGGGAAGACCGTTGCCATCAGAATCAGTTTGCTCCAGCGAAAGCCTCAGCATGGTGCGTTGCTGGGATTCGGTGTCCACGATGATCCTGATGAATTCCGAGACCACTGCGTCCAACCGCTCCTTCACGCTTTCCGGATGCGGCACCGGCAACAGTGATGCCCGGCTGGTTTCCGGATGCGCGGCGGCGAGCAGCTCCCGCTGGCCCGGGAAGTACCTATAAGCGGTACTCCTCGCGATCCCGGCGGCCTGCGCGGCGTCGTCAACAGTGGGTGAAATCCCTGATGCGACGAGTGTGCGGGCAGCCTCAACAAGGGCGTCAAACGTGCGCCGCTTCTGCCCCGTCCTTCCGACCTCAACATAACCTCTTGACATGTCATTCATGGTACATGAGTCTTGTTATGGGACATGTGTCTCACAAGTCTTCCTTTTGACCATTGAGGCGAACACCATGGAGACGAACAAGACCGCATCAGCAATCGTCCGACAGCCAGGAGAAGGTTCCCGACGTTGGTTCTATGGCGGAGGAGTGCACACCTGGAAGGCGACCGAAGACGAAACCGGTGGAGCCTTCCTTCTTTTTGAAGACGAGATGGCTCTCCATAAGGTCACTCCCCTGCACACCCATCCTGACGCCGACGAAACCATGTACGTCCTGACCGGGGAAATCCTGATGCACATGGACGGAACCGAGCATAGGCTCTCCGCGGGTGGCGTGGCGATTGCACCACGCGGCGTTCCCCACGCCTTCAAGGTCCTTCAGGACGGAACCCGAGTCCTGTGTCTCCATACCCCAGGAAGCGCGCAAGCTTTTTACAACGAGGCCAGCGAGCCGCTCGCTCCCGGAATGGATGACGGGGAGGTGGACTTCAATCGCATTCGAGAGTCAGGGAGGCTCAATGGCGGTATCCACATCATCGGCCCGCCGCCTTTTCCCGAGCCCGGGATCTGACCGGTGATCGGGTCCGGACCCCGGCCCAATATGATGTGGGCAGCAATGAGGCACCATTGACTCCTGCCCGGAGTACCTGACAGGGCTTCGACAGCTCATCGCCGTGAGACCTCGTTCCCGGCTTTACTGCCTTCCGGAATGGGGCATGCGGTGGCACGATGCCTTCATGACCAACAATGACCCGGGAAAACCCCGTGCTGCTGCACCTCAGTTCTTTCTGGAGCCGATCATCCAGCAGATCCATCTGCCGGCTGGAGTAGCCGGGGCTTTGGAGTTGGACTTTGACGTTCGATGCTTTCTTGCGGGGGGCGCGTCCGGGCTGGTTCTGATCGACGCAGGGCTTGAAGGCAGCGCATCGGCGATAGAACAGGCGCTGGGACGCCTCGGAGCGGAATGGGCGGACATCACGGATCTCGTCCTGACCCACTCGCATCCAGACCATGTCGGCGGGTTGGCAGAAGTGGCCTCAAAAGCGCCCGCAGCGGCCATCTGGGCCGGGGGGCCCGACATCCCCACAATCCCATCAGATACACTCATCCGCCCGCTCTCGGACGGGGACCATGTCCGCGGAATGCGCACCCTACTGACACCAGGACACACAGCCGGTCATCTCAGTCTGCTCCACGACGACTCAGGCGTCCTGTTCGTCGGGGACACAGTAGGCACAACGAACGGGGCCATGACACGTGGTCCTTCCCAGTTCACGGCGGATGCCGCCGAAGCTGAACGTTCACTGCTCAAACTCAGCCGGTTGGAACCAACAAGAATGATTTTCTCGCATGGACCCGAGGTCCCCGACCCGGTCGCTCAACTCCGCCGGCTCCTTGACCAATCCGTGCGGGACTGAATCGGGTGGGCGAACGCAACGGCTCACAGACCCTGGACCACCTCCCCCATATTCCTTCTTAATGCCGCGCCGACTATACGGACAAAAACCAACCCCAAAAGCACTCGGTCAGCCGTACAGCTGACGTCTCACGTGGAAATGGCCCTCCAAACGGGGTGCTTGCTTATCGGTGTCATCTCGCTATCGCCACGGGTCGACGCATAAAGCCCGGCGGAACGTCCCCACGGGAAAGAGTCGGTTCCAACCAGTTAGCTCACTGCCCTGATCTTCTTCAGGTGCAGCCCCCGGCAAGGGATCGCCGCTGAGACGAGGTCTTGGCTGTGTTGGTGCTGCGGATCGGCGAAGAACTTCTTGGTGCCGGTCAGTTCCACCAAGCGACCTTGGAAGAGGACAGCAACCCGCTGGCACATGTGCCGCACCACGTCCATGTCGTGGGTGATGACAATAAGGGTCATTCCGCGCTCCCGGTGGAGGCGCTGAAGCAGATCCAGAATGGTCCGCTGGGTCAGCGCGTCCAGGGCGGATGTGGCTTCGTCGCAGATGAGCACTTCGGGTTCCATCAGCAGTGCCCTGGCGATCGTGACGCGCTGCAACTGGCCACCGGAACATTGACTTGGGTGCCTGTCCAGCAGGTCAGGGTCCAATTCGACCTCCACCATAGCCGCTTCGAGCCGCTGGCTCCGTTCAGCAGATGTCAGTTCTTTGCGCGGTCGGAGCGGCGCTTCAAGGCTGGCGCGCAGCGTCATCCGGGGGTCAAAGGAATCGTGTGGTTCCTGGAACACCAGCTGCACGGCAGTGGGGGCACTCGTTGCCCCTGCGGCGAGGGCCCTGGTGATACTTCCCCCGCTGATTCCTTCCAGTCCAACAATGGCCCGGGCAAGGGTACTCTTCCCGGATCCGGATTGGCCGAGAACACCCAGGATCTCACCCTGCTTCACATCGAGGGAGACCGAGTCCAAGGCTGGACGCTCACGGCCACCCCAAATCCGACGTTTGCCGGAGCCGAAGTGCTTGACCACATTAGTTAGTGTCAGGACGCTACGCCCGGTTGCCGCGGTGTCAGCGGTGCTGGTCGGTGTCAGGTTGGACGCGTCCAGGAGTTTGCGCGTGTAGGCAGTCTTGGGACTTCCCAGCACAGCTTCGGTGGCGCCCGATTCCACGATCCCTCCGGCCTCCATCACCAACACCCGATCGGCGAAGGCGGCCACGGAGGCCAGGTTGTGCGTGATGTAAAGGATCCCCAACCCACGCTGGATCCGTTGCCGGTCGAGCAACTCCAGGATTTGCTGCTCCAGTACCTTGTCCAGCGCGGAGGTCGGCTCGTCGGCCAGCAGGATCTCGGGTTGGCCAGCCAAGGCCACGGCCGTCATGGCACGCTGCGCCATGCCACCGGACAACTGGTGCGGGTACGCCCGGGCCCCCCACGCAGGGTCCTCAAAGCCGACGTCGGCCAGCAACTCGTGCACCTTCGCATCAGCAGCCCTGCCCCGAAGGCCGACGTGGACCTTCAATGGCTCCTTAAGATGCTTGCCGATGGTTCGGTTCGGGTTGAACATCCTTTTGGGTTGCTGGAACAGCATCCCAAGTCGACCGCCCCGGATGCGATTCAGCTCTGCCTCGGGCGCGCTGCCCACGTCCACACCACCGTGCCTGATGGAGCCGGACGCAATCTGCAATTGCCCAGGCAACAACTGCAGTATGGACCTGGCTGTCATGGTCTTGCCGGAGCCCGAACCACCCACCAATGCGACGAACTCGCCCGGCTTTACGGAAAAACTCACCTTGGAAAGCACAGTCCGCTGTGTTGCGGTGCTGCGAACAGTCAGGTCCTCAACGATGAGTTCAGACATGCTGGCCCTCCGCCACAAGAACGTCCACGGGTTCACCGGTCCGACGTGATGCCCGCTGGCCGATAAGGGTCACACACAATGCCACCAGGAAGATGGCGAGGCCGGGAGCAAAGATGCCCCACGGCGCCCTCTCCGCATACGGCTGGGCGGCAGCCAGCATCGATCCCCAGTCAGACTGCGGCGGTTGGACGCCAAGCCCCAGGTAAGACAAGGCACCCACGCTGATCAGCAGTTGCCCGAAGCGCAGCGTCGCCTGCCCCAGCATTGGTGCGGCCAGATGCGGCAGGATGTGCCGGACCACAATGAACGACGGCGAACAACCGACCACCCGCGCTGCTTCCACGAAGCCGCGTGCCGAGATGTCATAGGCCAGAGTCCGGGCCAGCCGCGCAAACGGCGTCCACCCTGTCACGGTCAGCGCCACCAACAGCGACGTGAAGCCGGTCCCCATCGCAGCCACAATGAAGAGCGCCACCACCATCTCAGGCAACGCGAGCAGGACGTCATTGGTGCGGGTGAAGAACTCATCCATCCAGCCTTTGCGGCGGGCGCTGAGGACACCGATCACCAAACCTATGACGCCGGTGAGCACGGTGGCCAGTGCGGCAACCAGCAAAGAGAAGCGACCGCCGTCGAGCAAGCGGCTGAGGGTGTCCCGCCCGAGGTGGTCCGTTCCCAGCCAGTGCGTGGCGCTGGGCGGTGCAAGACGTTCGGCGAGGTTTTGATCATCCGGAGGGAAAGGTGCCAGCCATGGCGCAGCTGCCACGGCTACAACTATCAGGACGAGAATCACGACGGCGGCGGCGTCGATCGCTGAACGGTTACGCAAGGGCGCCACTCACTTTCGGGCTCAGGATCCGGTGCAGGAAATCGGCAAGTGTGGTGATCGCGACAGCCAACGCCACTACCACTACCACGCCTCCTTGGGCCAGGGGGATGTCGCTGTTGACCACGGCATCAAACAGGAGCCTGCCCATGCCTGGTATCGCGAAGATCACCTCCACAATGACCGAGCCTCCCAGCAGCCCCGCGAACCACACCGCGAACAGGGTGGACAACGGGACCAGGCCATTGGGAACAACGTGCCGCATGACGGTTTGCACGTGGCTCAGCCCCCGGGCTCGTGCGGCGGAGATGTGTTCTGCTTCGAGGGCATCAATCATTCCCGAGCGCACAACCGATGTGAAGAAACTAATGGGCCGTAATGCCAGCGTCACCGCCGGCAGGACGATGGACGAGGCCGTGTTCCAACCTGCAGAAGGCAGCCAGGACAATTTGAGGGCGAACAGGAGCACCAACAGCGGAGCCAGCCAGTATTCAGGCATTGCGATGAAGGACTGGGTAACCGTAGTGATCAATTTGTCGGTTCTACTGCCTTGTTTCAGCGCGGCCACAATCCCCAAGGGCAGCGACACCACCACCGCGGCGCCCAGGGCGACGATCACCAGGCTGAGGGTAATGCCCAACGCGGGCATCACCTGGTCAACCACGGGTGTCCTGCTGATATGGGATAGCCCCATATCCCCCCTGAAGAAGTCACCCAGCCACCTCAGGTACTGGACGTGAAGGGGATCGTTGAGTCCCAGGCTCTCACCCAAGGCTCGAACGGTGGCGTCATCCACCACGTCCTCGGCGACGCGGGAGCGGATGATCTTCCGGACAGGATCGCCCGGGGTGACGTAGGGAATCAGGAAAACAGCAAAAGACGACAGCAATACGGCGACCATGAGGGTCGCCGTCCGCTTCGCAAGGAACGTGATCATGCGATTTTGGTTTGTCGGTCTCAGTTCTCTGGCTAGGAGCCGGATTTGGCCGTTTGGGCGGTCAGGACGTAGCGGGAAAGCGGATCCTGGACGTAAGACAGGACGTTGCTGCGAACGGCGTCGGTGGCCTGTTCATTGACGAGCCAGAGGTTTACCGCCTGGTCATCCAGCAGCTGACCGGCCTTGGCATACAGCTTGTAGCGTTCCTCTGTGCTGGAGGTACGGGCTGCTTCGGTGACGATCGCGTCGTATTCTTCGCTGCAGAAGTGGCTGAGGTTGTACGTGCCTTTGCAGGTGTAGTCGGCCGTCAGGAAGCCAATGGGATCGGCAATGTCAATGAGCCGGTTGCGCTGGCTAAGGATCATGTCGTAGTTCCCGGCTAGAACATCGGGCTCGGCGGAGGCGTATTCCTTGGCTTGGATACTGACCGGGACACCGATGCTCTTCAGGTTGTCCTGGATGACTGTAGCAACGTCGGCGAACTCTGCACGCTCTACGATCGCGATGATTTCCAGCGGCTTCTCCGTCGTGTATCCCGCACTAGCGAGAAGCTTCTTCGCTTCTTCAACGTTCTGCTTTGGTGAGCTCGCATTGGTTGACGCCCACGGTTCTGAAGGCGCATAGGGTCCGGCGGCCGGAAGTGCAGCGCCCTCGTAAACGCTGGCGGCCAACGCCTCCAAGTCGAGTGCCGAGCGTAATGCCTTGCGGAAATCGATGTTGTTGAATGGAGCCTTGCCGTTGTTCATATACAGCGTGGCCGTGCGCGGTGAGTCTGCCTTCAGCACGGAGACTCCGGGGGCATTCCCAAGCGTGGACAGGGCAGATGCCGGGATGGACAGGGAAATGTCTGCCTCGCCGGTTTGGACTTGCGCCGCGCGTGTTGCGCCGTTCGTGATGAAGCGGACCTCCGCCCCGGCAAGCTGCACTTCTCCGCCCCAATAATTTTCGTTACGGTCCAGCGTCAGAGACTGCTTGGCTTTCTCCGAAACCGGAGTGAACGGGCCGGTGCAATGACCGAAGGGATCAACAGTGGCGCCTGCATAAGCCGCAGAAGCCAGAATGCCGGTGTTGACGCTCGCAAGGCGGAACGGCACGAGTGGGTCCTCCTCGGGCGTGGTCACGCGAACAGTCTTGGCATCGATTGCTTGGACAGCACTAACAACGCTGGGGCTGAACGCCCTGGCAGGCACTTTTGCCTTGAGAACGTGGTTCAGGGAAGCGGCTATAGCTTCGGCGGTGAGATCGGTGCCGTCCTGGAATTTCACGCCATCACGGACGGTGAAGTCCCATTCCAGCGGTGAGGTCTGCTTCCATTCCGTAGCAAGGAAGGGAACCACTTTTCCCTCGGCGGAATCGTACTTGGTGAGGGTTTCCAAGCAGCCGGACAATGACAGGATGTACGCGGCGTCGGACTCGGGGGCCCAGTTGGCCACGGGTGCGCGGAAGTTATCCACGACGATGCGCTGGTTGGTGTCCGCCAACTTCTCGGTGGTCGTCGGCTGGCCGCCACTGAGGCCACAACCGGAAAGAGTGAGGAGGGCTGCCAGCCCAAGGGCTGCCGTGGATCGGCCGGGAGTGCGCAAAGGGAACCGCCTGCTGTTTATGCCCGAACGGGAGGGGCATGGGAGAGAGTGAAGAATATTTAGGTTAGCCTTACCTAGCCACCTGCGGGAAATAACGCTAGCGGGCCGACGTAACAACACTCCCGGTCCCGCGTAACAGTGTGTTCGAGCCCACGGGCAGTGTTTTAGAAGGTGTCGGCGTCGATGACGAACCGGTATCGGACATCGCTCGCCATTACCCGCTCGAAGGCTTGGTTAATCTGGTGCGCCGGAATGACTTCCACCTCCGCTCCGAGCCCGTTGGCCGCACAGAACTCCAGCATTTCCTGGGTTTGGCGGATGCCACCCATTTTGGAACCCGTGAGGTTTCGTCGCATTCCAATGAGGGACCACGCACGCTGGCTCAATGGTTTCGAGGGAAGGCCCACAAGGACCATGGTGCCGCCCATGGAGAGTAAGGACAGGTAAGCATCCATGTCGATGTCCGCAGAGACGGTGTTGATGATCAGGTCCAACTGGCCCTTCAAATATTCGAAGGTTGTGGCTTCGGACGTTGCGTAGTAGCGATGTGCGCCGTGCCGGAGGGCGTCCTCCTGCTTCTTCAATGATTGGCTGAGGACTGTCACTTCGGCTCCCATCGCAGAAGCGATCTTGACGCCGATGTGGCCAAGTCCGCCCATACCGATGATGGCCACGCGTTTCCTTGGCCCTGCCCGCCATTGACGCAGCGGCGAGTACATGGTGATGCCCGCACACATCAGGGGCGCCGCGGCTTCGAGGGAAATGCCGTCGGGGATGCTCAGGACGTAGTTCTCGTCCACCACGATGCTTGTGCTGTAACCTCCGGCAGTTGGAAGGCCGTCCCGGCCAAACGAGTTGTAGGTGCTCGTTGCCCCCTGCAGACAGTACTGTTGCTCCCCTTCACGGCAGTTGGCGCATTCCCTGCAGGAATCAACAAAGCAACCTACCCCAACCCGGTCCCCCACTGAGTGACTGGTGACCTTTCGGCCGGTAGCTTGCACCACGCCGGTGATCTCGTGACCAACCACAAGAGGGTACTTAACTCCTGCCCAGTCGCCGCGTGCAGCGTGGATGTCGGAATGGCAGATCCCGGTGAACCTGATGGCGATCAGCACATCGAAGTCACCGGGATCCCGTCGTTCCACGGCGCCAGGCCCAAGGTCCGATGTTGGAGAGGAAACGACATAGGCCTTGGCGTTGATTGGCATACCACTGGGTCTTTCCGTGTCTTCGGGGCTGGGCACACGCCGCCCGGGCTCCCTGGCCGAGCTTGCGAGGCGAGGGTGGAGGTGGGGATTAGTTGGAGGGGAAGTTGTAGGAGGCGCCGGAGGCGTGGGTGGGTTCGGGCCAGCGGGAGGTGATGACTTTGCCGCGGGTGTAGAAGGAGACGCCTTCGGGGCCGTAGATGTGTTTGTCGCCGAAGAGGGAGTTCTTCCAGCCACCGAAGGAGTGGTAGGCCACGGGGACGGGCAGCGGCACGTTGATGCCGACCATGCCTACGGTCACGGAGCGCTGGAACTTGCGGGCGTTCGCACCCGAGGAGGTGAAGATCGCCGTCCCGTTGCCGTACGGGTTTGAGTTGATCAGTCGGATGCCTTCGTCCAAGTCCGCGACACGGACCACCACCAGGACCGGGCCGAAGATTTCCTCGGTGTACGCGGTCATTTCGGCCGTGACGTGGTCGATCACGGTAGGCCCAACCCAGAAGCCGTCTTCGTGGCCGGGGACCACCAGGTCGCGGCCGTCCACCACCATCGCGGCGCCGGCGGTTTCGGCTTCGGTGACGATCTTGACGATGCGTTCCTTGGAGGCCGGGGTGATGACTGGGCCCATCTCGGCGTCGGGCTCGGTGCCGTTCTTGACCTTCACGGCCAGGGCGCGTTCCTCGACCTTCTTCACGATCAGATCCGCAGCGTCCCCCACAGCAACGGCGACGGAGATGGCCATGCAGCGCTCCCCCGCGGAACCGAAAGCAGCAGCAGCGAGGTGGTCGGCGGCGTTGTCCAGGTCCGCGTCGGGCATCACGATGGCGTGGTTCTTCGCCCCACCCAAGGCCTGGACCCTTTTGCCGTGCTTGGTGGCGGTCTCATGGACATACTGGGCGATCGGAGTGGACCCGACAAAGCTAATCCCGTCCACGTCCGGGTGGGTCAGCAGCCCATCGACCGTTTCCTTGCCGCCGTGCAGGACCTGGAACACGCCATCGGGCAAGCCGGCCCGCTTCCACAGCTGGGCCAGCAGCATCGGGGCGGACGGGTCACGCTCGGAAGGCTTAAGGATGAAGGCGTTGCCCGTGGCGATCGCCATCGGCGCCATCCACAACGGCACCATGACCGGGAAGTTGAACGGGGTAATACCAGCCACCACGCCCAGGGGTTCGCGGAAGGAGAAGACATCAATGCCGGTAGAGACCTGGTCCGAGTAGTCGCCCTTGAGCAGCTGCGGGATGCCACAGGCGAACTCGATGACCTCCAGGCCACTGCCGATCTCACCCTTCGCATCGGAGAGGACCTTGCCGTGCTCGGCAGTGATCAGCTCGGCGAGTTCGTCCACGTGCGCTGCGACGAGTTCACGGAACTTGAACAACACGGCGGTGCGCTTGGCCAGGGAAATATCGCCCCACGACCCGGCAGCCTTCTTCGCAGCAGCAACGGTGGTGTTCAGGTCTGCCTCGTTGGCCAGACGCAGTTCAGCGGAGATCTGGCCGGTCGCCGGGTTGTACACCGGCCGGGTACTGGTCCCCTCGCCTGCGGACTCGGCGCCGTTGATGAAGTGGTTGATGGTGAGCGTCAACGTTTAAGTGCTCATGGCAAAGTCCCTTTGGAAGCTGAATAGGTAGAGGTAAGGAGGAATCAGGGAACGGGAACGAACCCGAGTTTTTTGTCCACAACGTTCTGCAGTGGTTCTCCCCGGCTGAACCGCCAGAGGTTTTCGACGAACAGCTTCCCAAGATCGTCGAGGTAGTCCTCGGTGTCGCCGCTCATGTGTGGAGTGAGGATGACATTGTTCATGCTCCATAGCGGGTGTTCAGGCGGCAGTGGTTCCGGGTGCACCACGTCGAGCGCGGCCCCGGCAATGGATCCCGAGCGCAGTGCGTCCACCAGGGCATCAGTCTGAACCAACTCTCCGCGCCCCACATTGATGAGATGTGCTGTGGGCTTCATGGCGGAAAGGACGTTGGCGTCCACCAAATACTTGGTGTCTTCGGTCAGCGGTGCGGCCAGTACAACGTAGTCAAAGTCGCGGACAATCACGGCCAGATCCCGGGAGGAGTGGATCTCATCAAAGTACTCATCCCCTGGTCGGCTGCTGCGTCCGGCACCGCTGACGCGCAGGCCCACGGCACGGAACAGGGCCGCGATCTCCTGTCCGATTGACCCTGTCCCGACCACCAGCACCCGCTGGCCTTGGATCTTCCGGGTGACCCGGTGCTTCCAACGCCGGGCCTGCTGGAGCCTCAGCGAGTCCTGGGAATCCTTGGCGATGTCCAAGACAAATCCAAGCGTAAATTCGGCGATTGAACGGCTCAGGACACCACGCGAGTTCGTGTATACAACGTCGCTGTTAATCAGATCATCGAAGAGGAGTTGGCTGACGCCGGCCGCTGAAACGTGGACCCATTTCAGTGATGAGGCCGCAGCCCAGTTCTCACGCAGTGCAGGCGAGAAGGAATGCCATTGGTACAGCACATCCGCACCGTCCATTGCTTCAGCGAGGCCGTCTGCCGTGGTCAGGCGCACGTCAGCCAATTCCTCGATCTCGTCCAATCCGGGCGGCAGAGCCTCCCGATACAGGAGTGCGACAACCGGCCGCTTGCGTTCGGCTATCGTCATGACGACGCCGTTGCCGGCTTTCCGGCCGGGCTCGCATCCAGCGAGACAACAGCCCTCAAGACATCGATGGCAGCCAGCACGGCGGCAGTGAATTCCGAGGTCGACGAGGGTCCTCCGACGTCGCGGGTGCCCAGGCCCTCGCGCAGCACTGATTCGAAGGCCAGCTGCAGGTGCTCGGCAGCTTCCGGGTGGCCCAGGTGCTGGAGCATCATTGCTCCGGACCAGATCTGGCCTACCGGGTTGGCCAGTCCTTTGCCTGCGATGTCCGGGGCTGATCCGTGGACGGGTTCGAAGAGGGACGGGAAGTCACCTTCCGGGTTCAGGTTGGCGCTGGGGGCTACGCCGATGGAACCGGTAACGGAGCTGCCGAGGTCGGAGAGGATGTCGCCCAGCAGGTTGGAGGCGACAATGACGTCGAAGGTCCAGGGTTTCAAAACCAAGTGGGCAGCCAGCGCGTCCACCAGTTCGCTCGAGAGCGTCACGTGAGGGTACAGGCGGGTGGTTTCTTCCACTACTTCGTCCCAGAACGGCATGGTGTGGATGATGCCGTTGCTCTTGGTGGCCGAGGTCAGGTGACCCTTCCGGGTTGATGCCAACGATGCTGCGTAGTGTGCGGCACGCGATACTCCCAGACGGGTGAAGATGGTTTCTTGGACGGCTGTCTCATGGGGCAACCCGCGATAGGCGCGGCCGCCGACCTCCGAGTACTCCCCTTCGTTGTTTTCACGCACGATGAGGATATCTATCGGTTCCTTGTTTGCCAGGGGTGACTTCACGCCGTCGAGCGTTTTCACCGGGCGGAGGTTGATGTATTGCTGGAATTCGCGGCGAATGGGAATCAACAGGCCCCACAAGGATTCAGCGTCCGGAACTTCCGGTGAGCCGACGGCGCCCAGGAAGATCGCGTCATGCTGCGACAGCTGTTCCAGCCCGTCATTGGGCATCATTCGCCCGTGCTCGCCGTAGTAGTCCGAGCCCCAGCCGAAGTGGGTGAACTCAAGGTTGATGGAGTGGAGCTGCGCGATCCGTTCGAGGCATTCAATGGCTGCGGGAACAACTTCTTTTCCGATTCCGTCGCCCGCGATAACTGCGATCTTATGGGTCGTCATGATGCATTCCGTTCTGAGGTGGCATTGAGTTGCTGCCAGCGGGTGGCGGGTTCGGCCAATTTGATGATGGTGCTTTTGGGTTCGGTCATCTCGCGGACCGCGTGTTTGACGCCTTCGCGGCCCACCCCGGATTTCTTGAAGCCGCCGAAGGGCATTGAGTCAATCCGTACATCGCTGGTCTCGTTGATCACCACGGCACCCACGTGCAACTTGTCGGCTATGGCCAGGGCCAGCTCGATCGACTCCGTGAATACGCCGGCTTGGAGCCCGTAATCGGAGTCGTTGGCGGCACGGATGGCATCGGCGATCTGGATGAACGGCAAGATACTGACCACGGGGCCAAACACTTCCTCGCGGATGACCAGGGCGTCTGGGGGCACGTCCGTGAGCACTGTTGGCTGGTAGAACGCGCCGTGTCGCTGGCCACCCACATGGACCGTTCCGCCAGCGCTTTTGGCCTTCTCCACCCATTCCTCCACCCGGCGGGCCTCGGCTTCAGTGATCATCGGCCCGACGTCCGTGGCGCGATCGAACTTAGCCCCGACACGAAGCGTCCGGGTTCCAGCGACCACCTTTTCAAGGACTTGATCGAACAGGGAGATGTGAACGTAGACCCGTTGCACGGACAGGCAGTTTTGGCCTGCCACTCCGAAAGCGCCGGCCACTACCGCCTCGGCAGCGGCGTTTGCGTCTGCGTCCGCGCAGACGATCGTTGCATTGTTGCCGCCGAGCTCGGAAAGGATCTTCTTTGCTCCCGCGGCGGCAGCGATACGGTAGGCAGTCTTCGGTCCACCCGTGAAAGAGATGAGGTCCACCTGAGGGTCGGTCACGATCGCTTCTGAGACGCCCGGCCCCGAGACGATTGCGGCAAGGCGACCTGCGGGGACGCCCGCTTCCAACAACAGTTGGATCAGGGCAAGGCCGGTGAGTGGCGTTCGGCCTGAGGGTTTAAGCACGACGCCGTTGCCCCCGATCAGTGCCGGGCCCAGCTTGTGTGCCACGAGATTGAGCGGATCATTGAAGGGGGTGATGGCCGCGATGATTCCCACTGGCTTGCGGTTGTACCAGCCGATCTTATTCGCCCCGACGATACTGTCTTCAAACGCGAGCGTCTCTCCGACGAGTTCGCTGGACGCCGCAGCGGATAGTCGCAACGTCTCTATGCACCGGCGCACTTCACGCTCAGCCTCGTTGATGGTCTTGCTGCTTTCTGCGGCGATGATCTCCGCGAACCGCACGCTCTGGCCCGTAAGCAGCAGTGCAGCACGTTCCAGGGCCTCCCGGCGGTCCCGGAGAACCCAATCATCTTCCTGGAGGTGGCGATGAATGAAGGCAACCGCACGGCGCACATCCTGAGGGGAAGAAGAACACACAGCGCCCAGCAGGACGCCGTCTTCGGGATCCCGGACTTCAAGGATCCTGTCAACCGTTTCCCAACGGCCTTCCAGGAAGGCACCGCCAGGCAGGGCGGCAATACTTGCCCGCCTGTAGGCAGTCTCCTGCCCTGATTTTGGGCGCGCTGCAGCGTCTTTGGTTGATGAACTCATGGAAACCTTTTCCTGCTACTTGATCCGGTCGATGACTTTTGCCGCTGCGCCGATGAAGGGCAGGAACCACGGCGGGCCGAAGTGGCCCGGCACTGGCGGGTTCTTCAGGTCTTCCCACACATTCGCCTGCTTGTCCCCTGCCATGTAGTGGGCCATCCTCTTGCCCATGTGTGCGGCCATCTGTACACCATGGCCGCTGTAGCAGAGCGAGTAAAACAGTCCGTCATGAACGCCGGCGTGCACCATCTGGTCCATGGACAGGTCCACCAGGCCACCCCAGATGTAATCCACCTTGGCGTTGGACAGGTATGGGAAGAGCTCAGTCATGGCGCTATGCAGGATCTCGCCACTCTTGACATCCGATTCCGGATTGGACATGGCGAACCGCGCCCGGCCACCGAAGAGCAGCCGGTTGTCAGGGGTAATCCGGAAGTAGTACGTCAGCATCTTGCTGTCCGAAGCCTGTCGCCTGTTCGGGAGAATTCGATTCACCACTTCTTCGGGCAAGGGTTCGGTGACGATGATGAAGCTGCCCACCGGAATCACGCGGCGCTGAAGCCAGGGAGTGACGTTGCCGGTGTAGCCGCTGGTGGCAACCAGGACCTGTTTGGCCCGGGTTATTCCCCGGGTGGTGTGGACGTCATGCACGGTGCCCGAAACCTTCTTCAGCTCAGTGACGCTTGCGTTCTCGCAGATGTCAGCTCCATGGTCAGCGGCCACTTTTGCCAGCCCGTGAACGAACTTCCCCACGTGCAGGCCCGCCCCCAGGGGGTCCATCATTGCACCCTGGTAAAAGTCTGTTCCGATTTCGCTGTGGATCTCGGACTTAGGGATGACATTTACGTGGTGATCCACAAGGTTGGCGAGCAGCTCCTGGGACTTCAGGAAGCCGTCGTAGTGTGACTTGTGGAACGCGAGGGAGAGTTTGCCGAAACGTTTGTAGTCGCAGTCGATGCCGTTGTCGTGCACCAGCTTCTCGATGGTTTCGATGGCGTCGTTGTATTCCCTGAACATCTCAACGGCTCGTGGGGCCCCGTACCGTTTGACTGCCGTGCTGAAGCCAATGGCCAAGCCAGTGGTAGCCATGCCCCCATTACGGCCCGACGCGCCCCAACCAACGGTATGGCGCTCGAAAACGGCCACGCTGGCGCCTTGCTTGGCGAATTCAAGTGCTGCGGATAGACCGGTAAAGCCGGCACCAATGATCGCAACATCAACGTTTTCCGGGACCGGAGTGCGGCGGTAATCGCCGGATGGCTCAGCAGTATCGAGCCAGTAGGGAACAAGTTTCACGGGTTTGCCTTTCGCCTCGTAGTCGGTTTAGAGACCGAGGTACTTGTTGATCTCGTCCAGGGATTTAGCGGTGTCGAGGTCGTAGCCGTCGCCAATGGGGTCATAGCCGCGGTCCAGCATCCAGAGGTTCCGGAAGCCCATGTCGTGCATGGGATGCATGTCGTAGCGCGTGTGGGAAGAGATGTGCAGGAAGTCCTCCGGCTTGGCGTTCAGGGTGTCCAGCATGTACTCGAAGGCCTGGTAGCGCGGCTTGTACGCCTGGGCTTGCTCGGCGGTGAGGACGGAGTGGAAGTCTGCGCCGAGCTTGGGGATGCTGATGTCCAGGAAGCTGGTGTCCGCGTTGGACAGAGCCACCAGCTGGTAGTTGTCGCCCATGACCTTGAGCGGGGCCGGCACGTCCTCGTGGGCAACCCAGCCGCGTACAGCGTCAGCGAACTCTGCGCCGGCGCCCTCGGTCGGCCCAATGCCCCATCGCTTGCACACCCGGTCAAAGGAATCCTGCAGGATCTCCTCGTAAGGCTTGTAATCGCCAAGCACCTCGTCGAAGCGGTATCCGCGGAACTGCTTCTTAAACACAGGCCACTGCTCTTCGGAAATACGACCATCGAGCAGCCGCCGGGTGGTGGGATCGATGTCGAAGTTGATCAGGGTGCCGTAGATATCAAAAGAGATGTACTTGGGCCGGAAGTTGGTGTCTGCCATGGGATTCCGTTCTTTTGGGGAGATGGAAGCGGGCTGGCCCCGCACTATTGGGGTATCAGGTGAAGCGAAATGAACCGCAAAAATCCTGCTGGGCGAGCGAAAGATCGTCGCCGGATGTCTCGACTCTAGGCCGCTGGATTGTCAATTGTCAACAGTTTGAATGCGCAGATTAGAACGATTCTCATACACTCGATTGTTGAAAAAAGTTTCCGTCAATTGTTGACAATCTACTATTGAAGGGGTTGCATTGCATTAGATGACGGAGAGATCCGGATCACAGTGCAACTGAAAACTTCTCCCTCCCCAGTGACCGACTCCCTCGAAGGGAACCACCATGAAGATTCGCACCAAGGCGCAAACCGCCGCCGCAGGACTTGCAATACTCCTTGCATTGAGCGCATGTGGCGGCACCGCCACTAGCGACTCTGCAGACAACAGCAAGACTGCCGACACCACAGACATTTCCGAGGGCGTCCAGCCTGATTCGGCTGCCGTGGCCCTGTTGCCGCAGTCGATCAAGGACAAGGGCGAGCTCACGGTCGCCATGGACCTGCACTACCCGCCCACCACCTTCCTCGCGGAAGACAATACGACCGCGATTGGCCTCAATCCCGACATCGCCAGGCTCATTGCGAGGAAGCTTGACCTGAAGCTGAAATTCGTGGACACGAAGTTCGACACTATTGTTCCTGGGCTTGATGGCGGTCGCTTCGACTTCACTGCCACCACCATGTCCAAGACGGAAGAACGACTGAAAGTCCTGGACATGATCGACTACTTCAAGGCCGGCAACTCCGTGGCCGTGCCCAAAGGCAACCCGCTCAAGCTCACCGTGGAAACCCTGTGCGGTAAGAACATCGCCGTCACCCAAGGGTCAACAGGCCAGCTTAAGCGCCTCCCCGCTCTGAGCGAACAGAGCTGCACGTCAAAGGGACAGCCGGCCATCAATGGCGTGACGTTGCCCAACGTCCAGGACGCCCTGACCCAGCTGCACTCCAAGCGCATTGACGGAATCCTGTACGACACAACTGCACTTGCGTGGGCTGAGAAACAGCAGCCCGGATCCTTCGAGCTGGTGGGCCGCGTTGATGTGGGGGCCAGCGACCTGACCGCAATCGGTTTGAAGAAGGGCTCACCCTTGACGCCGGCCTTCCAGACGGCGCTCCAGTCCGTTCTTCAGACCCCGGAGTACAAAGAGTCCCTCGACAACTGGGGCCTCGAGTCCGGAGCCATTACCGACGCCAAATTGAACTAGTGGGTCTTCCGATGAAGCAAGTGACTATGGAAAGAAGCAAAGTGATGAGCGGGTTGGATTCGGCGTTGAAGCCGCGGCTGAAGCGGCGCAGCACTTTTGAGTACGTTTCCTGGGTTGTCTGCATCCTGGTCGGTATCGGCGTCCTTAGCTCGGTCGCGACGAACCCGAACTTCAAATGGGACGTCGTGGCGAAGTACTTCACGCACGAATCGATCCTGCGCGGGTTGATGCTCACCATCTTCCTCACGGTGGCCAGCATGGCCCTGGGCACTCTCCTCGGACTGGGCCTGGCCATCATGCGGGCCTCCACCATCAAACCCATAGCCGCCGTCGCCGGGGTCTACATCACGATCTTCCGCGGCACCCCGGTCCTGGTCCAATTGATTTTCTGGTTCAACCTCTCCGCCCTGTACCCGAATCTGTCCATCGGCATCCCCTTCACCGACATCGGCACCGCGATCGACACCAACGCCCTTATGGGCCCCATCACCGCAGCCCTGGTGGGCTTGACCCTGAACGAAGCAGCCTACATGGCCGAAATCATCCGCGGCGGATTCTCCTCAGTAGGCAAAGGCCAAATCGAAGCCGCCGACTCCCTGGGCATGAGCGGTGCCATGAAAATGCGCAAAGTCATCATCCCCCAAGCCATGCCCTCGATCATCCCCGCCACCGGCAACCAAGTCATCGGCATGTTCAAAGGCACTTCCCTGGTCTCCGTCCTGGGCGTAGCCGAACTCCTCCAAAGCGCCCAACTCATCTACGCCCGCACCTACGAAACCATCCCCCTGCTCATCGTCGCCAGCCTCTGGTACCTCGTCATGACCATGCTCCTGAGCTACCCCCAATCCAAGCTCGAACAAAAGTACTCCCACACCTCCGCCCGGGTCCCCCGCAAAGCCCGCAAAGTGACACTCACCGCACCGGAAGGCATCGCACGATGAACGCTGACGGCACCATCCACGCCCAAAAGATCAGGAAGTCCTTCGGACCCAAAACAGTCCTCAAGGACGTCGACCTGACCATCGCCAGCGGAGAAATCTGCTGCATCATCGGCCCCTCCGGCTCCGGCAAATCCACCCTCCTGCGCTGCATCAACGGCCTCGAAACCGTGGACTCCGGCATCCTGAAAGTCAACGGCGAAGACTTCGGCTACTACGAAACCGACACCGCTTACCACGCACTACCACCCAAAAAATTAGCCCAACAGCGCACCCGCGTAGGCATGGTCTTCCAGTCCTTCAACCTCTTCCCCAACATGACCGCTCGCGAAAACGTCATGGCCGGCCCCGTCTTGGTCAAACGTGCCGACAAAAAGCAATCAGCCAAACAAGCCCAGGAACTCCTCACCAGCGTCGGCCTCGGCGCTTTCGGTGACCGCTACCCCGCCGAACTATCCGGCGGACAACAACAACGCGTCGCCATCGCCCGATCCCTGGCCATGAACCCCGAAATCATCCTCTTCGACGAACCCACCTCCGCCCTGGACCCCGAAAAAGTCGGCGAAGTCCTCAACGTCATGCAAGACCTCGCCAAAAAAGGCATGACCATGGTGGTCGTCACCCACGAAATGGGCTTCGCCCGCGAAGTAGCCGACTCCCTGATCTTCATGGACGAAGGCAACGTCGTAGAACGCGGCGACGCCCGCGAAGTCCTCACCAACCCCAAAGAACCCCGCACCCAAGCCTTCCTCAAGCAGGTCCTCTAACCATGGACGGGAAACTCGCAGTCATTGGCTTGGGCAGCATCGGCAGCATGGCCCTCTGGCAAGCCTCACGCCTTACCGACTCCGTCGTGGGATTCGAAGCCCACTCTCCTGCCCACGGGCGCAGTGCAGCAGGTGGCGACACCCGGCTTTTCCGCATGATCTACCGCGGCAACCCTGCCTACTACCCCATACTGGAACGCTCGCGCGAACTCTGGGCAGAACTCGAAGCGGAGACCGGACAAGACATCCTCACCCGATGTGGGGGACTCTCCATCGGCACCAGCGACGGACCATACATCCGCAGCTTGCTCGAGACCACGCGAATGACCGGAGGCACCCACCAGATACTTAGCCGTGAGGAAATGGCCTCCCGCTACCCCCAACACAACCTCCGTGCTGATGACATCGCCGTCTACGATCCCAAGGCGGGCGCCCTTCGTACAGATCGTGCCATCACCGCGGCCGTCACCGCAGCTGAGGCCAACGGCGCAACAGTGAACACCAACACTCCAATTGACAGCATTACTGAAACCGACAATGGCGTCGTTATCACCTCCGGCGCAAATTCCTGGACCTTTGAACGAGTCATTGTCGCCTCCGGGGCATGGTCCAAACAGCTCATGCCCGAATATCTCAAGGCCCACACCGAAACCAGAAGGATCTTCCTCTCATGGTTCGTCGCACGTGACGCAGAACAATTCTCGCCGGAGCAGTTTCCGATCTTCATCAGGATTTCCGGTGATCGCTCCATGTATGGCGCACCCGCCGTGGACGGCGTGACCGTCAAAGCCACCCTTGATGGTCGTGGCGCACCGACCCCCGAGGCCGATTCAGTACCCCGCGACCTCACCAAAGCCGAGATCGCCGAAACCACGGAAACAGTTTCAGAGTTCTTCCCCGGTTTGATTCCAAGCGTCGTGCGCTCCGATGCGTTTCCGGATCTCTTTACCTCCGACTCGCAGCCGCTGATGGGCTTCCTCAACGAGTCCAGCCACATCTACTCCGCCACCGGGTTCTCAGGCGCAGGCTTCAAAATGGCATCCGGCTACGGGGAAATTGCCGCCAACGAAGCACTGGGCAAACGCTGGTTCGACGGTTTGGACTTCCTTCGGCCACAGAGGTTCCAAGAGACCTGACGAGTTCCGCCTCGTCCTGGGAATATCTCAGCCAATCGCGTATTGTTGACAATCTACAGTTCCTAAGAAAGTATGAAGCCATGGCAACACTTAGCCCTATCCTGAAGCAAGCCACCCCGGTGGTTGTTGACCATGCGGCCGGTAGCTGGATCCACGCGACCGACGGCAAGAAATACCTGGACTTCACCACCGGGATTGGTGTGACCAGCACCGGTCACTGCCACCCCGATGTTGTGGCCGCAGCCCGTGAACAGGTGGGAAAAATTGTTCACGCCCAATACACCACCGTGATGCACAAGCCGCTACTGGAACTCACCGAACTCCTTGGCGATATATTGCCGCAAGGTTTAGACAGCGTCTTTTACGCCACGTCGGGCTCTGAAGCAGTAGAAGCCTCCATCCGCCTGGCCCGTATGGCCACCGGGCGGCCCAACATCATCTCCTTCCAAGGAGGGTTCCACGGCCGGACAGTTGCCGCGGCATCCCTCACAACGGCCGGCACCAAGTTCCGCTCCGGATTCTCCCCCATCATGGGTGGGGTTCATGTTTCCCCGTTCCCGCATTGGTACCGGTACGGCTGGGACGAAGCTACCGCCGTCGAATTCGCCTTGAAAGAACTGGACCACCTCCTGCTGACTATCAGCGCCCCGAGCGATACTGCCGGTTTCATCATCGAACCCGTGCTTGGTGACGGCGGCTACATCCCGACGCCCGTTGCCTTCCTCCAGGGACTGCGTGAACGAGCAGATAAACACGGCATCGTGCTGATCCTTGATGAGGTCCAAGCCGGGGTGGGCCGCACCGGTAAGTTCTGGGGTCACGACTGGGCCGGAATCACGCCGGACGTCGTCATTACCGCCAAGGGCCTCGCCAGCGGCTTCCCCATCTCGGCAATCGCCGCCTCAGCAGAGCTGATGGGCAAAGCCTGGCCTGGCTCCCAGGGGGGAACCTACGGTGGAAACGCTGTAGCCGCAGCCGCCGGCGTCGCCACTCTTGGCGTCATCCAGCGCGAAAACCTCGTGGAGAACGCGCTTCTTCGCGGCGACGAACTGCGGACGGGCCTGGAGGCGCTGCAAACCGAGTTCGCCGGAATTGGCAATGTCCGGGGCCGGGGACTGATGCAGGGCGTCGAATTCACGGCCACTGACAAGACCCCGGACGCGACCACTGCTTTGGCCGTCCAACAGGCCGCCATCAAGGAAGAGCTCCTGCTCCTCACCTGTGGGCCGCACGGTAACGTCATCCGCCTCATCCCCGCGTTGAACGTCACAAGCGACGAAATCCAAGCCGGCCTGACCCGGTTCACGCAGGCACTCAAAGCGGCCACTTCCTAACCTTACGATCACTGAAAGAGCCACCATGACCACCTCCTTTGATCCCACAACCCTGCAGACAAATCTCTTCATCAATGGCGTGTGGCAGAGCGCTGCAAACGGCGCCACTTTTGCTGTGGAGAATCCCGCTACGAACGAAGTCATTGCGCACGTCGCCGATGGCAGCCCTGAAGACGCAGCCTTGGCTATCGAGGCTGCAGGACAGGCACAGGCAACGTGGGGTAAGTCCACTCCCCGAGAGCGCGCAGACATCCTCCGCCGCGCTTATGACCTGGTCCTTGCGAACACCGACCGGTTGGCATTCATCATGACGGCCGAGATGGGCAAGCCCCTCGCCGAAGCAAGGGGCGAAGTGGCCTATGGTGCTGAGATGCTCCGCTGGTTCTCGGAGGAAGCAGTCCGGATCGGCGGCGACAATGCCACCTCCGTGGATGGCAATACCCGCATCCTCATCACCAAGGAACCTGTGGGACCTTCCGTGCTGGTGACTCCCTGGAACTTCCCACTCGCCATGGGTGCACGAAAGATTGCGCCGGCAGTCGCCGCGGGATGCACCATGGTCTTCAAACCGGCGGAGTTGACGCCACTCACGTCGTTGGCGCTCGTTGCCATCTTCAAGGAAGCGGGACTTCCCGACGGCGTGCTGAACGTCGTGACGACGTCGAACGCTTCCAGCGTCGTCAGAACTTGGACGGACAGCGGGATCGCACGCAAGATCAGCTTCACCGGCTCCACCGAAGTGGGGAAGATTCTCCTGCGGCAGGCCGCGGACAATGTCATGCGGTCCTCCATGGAGCTCGGCGGCAACGCCCCTTTCATCGTCCTGGCCGACGCGGACATCGAGAAGGCCGTCGATGGCGCCATGAAGGCAAAAATGCGGAACATGGGCGAGGCCTGCACAGCTGCCAACCGCTTCTTCGTGCACCGCTCCGTGGTGGACGAATTTGGCGAGAAGTTCTCCAAAAGGATGTCAGAATTGCAGGTGGGAAACGGCGCTTTGACCGGCACCGACGTCGGGCCCCTCATCGAGCAGAAAGGCTTGGAGAAGGTCGAAAGCCTCGTTGCAGACGCCGTTTCCAAGGGCGCAAGGGTCCTGACCGGCGGAAGCCGTCCGGAAGGTCCGGGATACTTCTACTCCCCCACGGTGCTGGTGGATGTGTCCACGGATGCCACCCTGATGGCCACGGAAATCTTCGGTCCGGTTGCTGCGATCACTCCGTTCGACAGCGAGGACGAAGTACTTCGCCTGGCCAACGATACTGAATGGGGCCTGGTGGGGTACGTATTCACTGAGAGCATGGAAAAGGCCCTGCGGTTCTCCGCGGAACTGGAAGTCGGAATGGTTGGCCTGAACACCGGGCTGGTTTCCAACCCGGCGGCACCGTTCGGCGGCGTCAAGCAGTCCGGGCTGGGCCGTGAGGGCGGAAAAATCGGAATTGAAGAATTCCTGGAGTATAAGTACACAGCAATCGCGGTCTAATAGATTCAACTTGCCGAAGCATGAAATGAGGGGATGTCAATGGCGGCACCGGAGGGAATGTTCGTATTGGAGGGCCGGCCCACGGCGCAGCTGATCGCTGATCAATTGCGTGAGCTGATAGTCCAGGGAGCCTTCAGCCCTGGACAGCAGGTCAACGAGTCAGCGTTAGCCAGCCAGCTTAGTACGTCCAGGGGCCCGCTCCGCGAAGCACTGCAGCGGCTGTGCCAGGAAGGCATCCTGGTGAGCAAGCGCAACCGTGGCGTTTTCGTGCTGGAGCTCTCCACGGAGGATGTCAGGGAGATCTACGCAGTTCGCGAGGCAGTGGAACTTGCCGCCGCAACCACCCTCCTGGATTCCGAGCCGGACCAGGTCACTGACACCTGCCGGGAACTCAAAGGCATCATCCGCAGTATGGCCAAACAGGTCGCGGCGTCGGACTGGCAGGCTATCGCCCGGCTGGATATGCAGTTTCATACCGCGTTTGTGTCCGGAACCGGGAATACACGCCTGATCCGGATCTACGAGACCCTTGCTGCCGAGTCCAGGATGTGTATCCTCAGCCTGGAGGTGGCATATCCCCGCATCGATGCACTCGTGCAGGAACACCAGATGATCCTGGACCTGCTCGAAGCACGTGATCGGAGCGGTCTTCAGGAAGCCATCAAGGGACACATGCAGAAGGCCGTGGAGGACCTTACGTCCAAACCGGAAGTCACCGGCATCACCGCTTAGGCACGTTTTTGATTCGCACAAAGGAAGGGCCCGGTCGTACCGGGCCCTTCCTTTGTCTGCTATATCGCCACTGCTAGTTCGTGGGGACGTCAGTCACGACCCACATTTTCCGCAGCGTCTCGTGGATGGTCCATGTTCCCGTCCAACCGGCCGGCGTCACGAACAACGTGCCAGGACCAACCTCAAAGCTGCTTCCATCTTCTTCGGTGATGGTTCCTTTGCCACTGAGGATCTGGCAGATCTCGTCGTATCCCGGACGTGTGCTCTGAAATACTCCCGGCGTGACCTCCCAGATGCCCGTCTTGTGCCCGTCCCTGGCCCACAGGCGGAACGAGACTTCTGTCTGACCGGGTGTGCTGCTTGTTGCTTTGGGGATGTGTTCCCCGGGGTTGGCGGTGAATGCATCGTTCATAACAGTGGCCTTGACCATTACTGCTCCTTCTGGGCCTGAGGCCCCAAGTAAATGTGCCCGCCGTCTTTGGAAAGGCACATACTCCATTCTAGCAATTGTCAACAATCGACGATAGGCTTTCATGGAAACAGCCAAAGGACGGACACTTCGCCTAAGGCGCAGTCCACTCACCTAGGAGAACGCGCCAAATGAACGTAGACCGGAAAAACGTGACGGTGAGCACCGCCACCTCTTCCAGCGCGAGGAGCCGGCAGGCGTCCCTGTGGAACTCCCTGAACCGCGGAGACAGGGTCACAGTGACTTTGCGTGGGTATGAATACCACAGCGGTTCGGTGGACGATCGCACTGCTGATGGCCGCACAATCTGGGTAGTAGACCGCATTGGCGATCGCAGGCTCATCCATATCGACGACGAAACCGAACTATTCATCGCACCCGGAAGCTGACCCCGATCCGAAGGTGTGGCCCACGGCCACGGGCAAGAGTAGCCTCACCCTGAGGACGTAACAGGACAGCCAAGGGAGCCGGAAAATGGCTGGATGGAATGCCGATACCGCAGCCGGTCCATTGGGCGCCGGGACAGTCACCCTGGTTGAGGGCACTTCCTTCTGCATCTCGCTGCCCAGCGGTGACATCAGCCCGGAACATCCACATGGCCTGTTCTTCCAGGACACCCGCATCCTCTCCGCGTGGGGACTGACCGTGAACGGGCAGCCGGTGGAACCCCTGACCGCCCAAACGAAGGAACCCTACCGGGCAATCTTCGCCGGCCGTATCACCATGTCCGACGGATACGCGGACAACCCGCTGATCGTGGAACGCACACGGGAAGTGGGCGTTGGCATGGTGGAGCACATCACCGTGCGCAACTACTCGGCGAACCCGGCGGAGTGCCTCATTTCCATCACCGTAGGTTCCGATTTCGCCGATGTTTTCGAGGTGAAGGAAGCGCGCGTCCATACGCAGTGGGAAGAAAGCCGCGAGGTCCATGCCAAGGCGCTGACGATTCGCGCCCGCTGGCAGGAAGTCCGGAAGTCCGTCGTCGTAAGTTCCGATGTCGCTGAAGCGGGCCGTGAAGGTTTCGCGTACCGGACGACTATCCCGTCGCGGGGACAGTGGGGCACCGAATTTTCCGTGATGCCCGGGCTGGATGGGGCGGCGCCTGCAGCCCCAGTGGTGCGTCCCGCCGTCGGCGAACTGTCCCGAAGTGATCGACGCCGGCAGGAATGGGTGGCTAAGATTCCCGTCCTGCAGATGGGCAACCACTCCATCGAGAGGACCTTGCGTCGGAGCTATGACGATCTCGGCGCCCTCCGCATTGAGGATCCCGCCCACCCGGAAAGAGTGGTGGTGGCCGCCGGAGCGCCGTGGTTCATGACCCTGTTTGGGCGGGACTCGTTGTGGGCGTCGGAAATGGCCATGCCGGTGGATCCCTCGCTGGCCTTGGGGACGTTGCAAACGTTGGCTGAGCGGCAGGGCAGGGTGGTGGACCCCGTAAGCGAAGAAGAGCCGGGCAAGATCCTGCATGAGGTCCGACTGGACGTCTCCAGCAGCCTCGCCTTGGGTGGCAAATCCATCTACTACGGCAGCATCGATGCCACTCCCCTGTTCGTGGTGGTCCTGGGTTCGGTGAGCCGCTGGGGCTTCGCAAAGGACACCATCGCCGCACTGCTGCCCCATGCAGACCGAGCCCTCGATTGGATCCGGGAATACGGAGACAGGGACGGCGATGGATTCGTCGAGTATGAGCGACTCAACGATCGCGGGCTGATCAACCAAGGGTGGAAAGACTCATGGGACGGGATCAACTTCGCGGATGGGCGGCTCGCCGAGCCGCCCATCGCCCTGTGCGAGGTCCAGGCGTACGTCTATGACGCGTACATGGCCCGGGCCTGGATGGCTTACGACGGCGGCGACGCACCCTTGGCGCGCGAACTCGCCGACCGTGCGGCCCAGTTGAAAGCACGTTTCAACGAGCAATTCTGGATGCCGGACCGGGGCTACTATGCGATCGCATTGGACGGCAACAAGCGGCAGGTGGACGCGTGCGCCTCCAACATGGGGCACTGCCTCTGGGTCGGCTTGGTGGACGACGACAAGGCGCCCCTCGTAGCTGAACGGCTGATGTCACCTGAGATGTTCAGCGGCTGGGGCGTGCGCACGCTGGCAACCGATATGGGTGCCTACAACCCGGCCAGTTACCACAACGGATCCGTCTGGCCGCACGACAATGCAGTCATCGCGGCGGGGCTGATGCGCTACGGATTCGTGGAGGAAGCTCAACGAATCGCCACAGCCCTGCTGGATGCAGCCGACTACTCCGAGGGCCGCCTCCCAGAGCTGTTCTGTGGGTTCAGCCGGGAGCAGTACAGCGAACCGGTGCCCTACCCCACAGCCTGCTCACCCCAAGCCTGGGCAGCGACAACGCCCATCCAGTTGATCACGAGCCTGATGAGGTACGACGCCCACGTTTCCCACGGCGGGTTCTGGATGGATCCACAACTGCCGGCCTCTTTCGGCGACTTACACATCACTAACGCTCCGATGGCGGGTGGCAGGGTCACCATCGACATTTCCGGTTCAGTCCCCAGAGTGCGGGGCCTGCCGGATGGGATGGTGTTCCATCAAGGCCATCGGCCGTGGCTGACCGAACTCGTGGAACAGGCAGGGCTGTGGCAGATAGACAAGGGGCGGCAACGCTACGCGCGCCTAGGAGACTGGAAGTAAGACAGTTGCCCCCGCACGGCCGCGGCTGGCCTCCTCGCGCAGAATCCACACAGTCGGAACCCCGCCCACGGCGGGCATCACCTGACCCTCGGTGATGAACGTAGGGGCCTCTTCATTCCAACGTAGTGACCACCATCCGGTCTTAGGGCAGTGGTGACCCGTGCTGGCCGTCTCAAAATGGTCCGGGGCAGCTGCATAAGGGCGTCGCTTTTTCATGGGATTTCCTTCGTCTACATGACGGGTTTGGGGTGGGAAGAGAACATGAATCCACCTTAGCAATTGTCAACAATCTACGAAAGAGTTCGACGGGAGGAGTTTTGGCTCGCTACTGCGCCGACCCACTTCATGGCTGGATGTACCGCTACGAGCCAAGCTCCCGACGGCCACTGATGACCGCAAATCGCATCAATCCGCATGCTTGTGGAGCCTTACGCTGCTGGGCTTGCTGCCCCGACATTGCGGGAGGCGGAACGGCTTCGGCTCAAACAGACCATCGAGGAACTTTACCGGGCAACGGACACGAACGATATTCCGGCGAGCATTGATGCCCACCTTCGATTCCACGGGCTCTTCTATCAATTTTCCGGAAACTCGGCCCTGCACAGTCTCCGGAATGGTTGGGAGAACAACCTGCGTCTCTACTTCGCGGCGGATCATCCTACTTACAGCGACTTGCATCAGATCGCCGTTGAACACGACAAGTTGGCTGAGCTTGCTTTGGACGGTGACATCGAGGGCTACCGCAAGGAAATGCGGAGTCAATTCCACAACGCGCTGGGCGCTCAAACCCCGGGCCCGGCTTAACGTCAAGCGGGGGAAGCCTGCCGGCAAAGCCGGCAGGCTTCTGGGTTCGAAGAGTGAATCCCTGGGAAGTCAGTGTCGTCAGAAAGAGGTCCATCATGGCCAGCCCCGCCACACGGCAGCAAAAGATGAGTCCGACGGCGGTACGGACCGCCAGCGCTTACAAGCAGCTGATGATGTACGCCGGCGGAGTAGTCATGGCAGCACCTGCACTGGCATGGGGCCTGTTGGTACCAACCGGCATCATGTAGGGCCCAAGCAATAGCCTCAAGGCCCAAGAGCTGCCGGCACCACTGATCGGCCGGCGTAGGGTTTGCGCCTTGCACACCACCGCAACCGGTAGCCCGAGAGACGGGCGCAAAAGCGCAAAGTCTTCACGAAACCTAGGCAGGGCCACCCTACAGGTGGCCCTGCCTGAGGCTTTTATAATCCGGCCCTCCTACAACGGCTGAATCCAGCAGTCGTCTCCATGCATCAGGACTATCCGGCTTAGATCACCGCGCCGACGTGCACCACGGCGTTCAGCTCCTCAAGGGTTGGCGGATTTGCTCCCGCGCGCTGCACAGTGATGGCCGCGGCCGCAGCGGCAGTGCGTCCAAGCTGCTCCAGTACGCCGGGGGCGAACCCTTCCGTTTCGCGATTGAGTAATCCCAGAATCAGGGCGGACATGAACGAGTCGCCGGCACCGATGGTGTCAGCTACGTTGGTTTTTACGGCCGGGAGGGTGACATCAAAGCCCGGGGTGCTGAAGTAGGAGCCTTCGGCGCCTTTGGTGATGACTGCCAGGCCGGTGCCCAGTCCCAGGATGTGCTCGGCTGTCTCGCCACTACTCATCCCCGGGTACAGCCACTGTGCATCCTCGTCGCTGAGTTTAACGACGTCGGTGAAGGTCACCAGGTCTTCGAAGATCGCTTTCGCTTCCGCATGGCTGCCAAGCAGGTCCGGGCGGATGTTGGGATCGTAAGTGATCACGCAGTGCCGGTGGGCTTGTTCCAGCAGGGATTTCACCACGCCGGCTCCCGGATCAAGGAAAGTGGCAATGGACCCGGTGTGCAATATTTTCGGGAAGAACGCAGGGGCTTGGGGCGCCAGATCCCAGGTGATGTCGAAGTCATAGTGGGCGGAGCCATCGGCCGCAACGGTTGCTGTGGCCGATGCCGTCCTGACGAGGGATTGTGATCCCGGCAGCACCACTACTCCAGCGCCACTGAGGTGCCCTTCTATGCGCCTCCCCCAAGGATCCGGGGCGATGGCTGTGAGGAGGCCTGTGGCGACACCTAGTCGTGCAAGTCCGTAAGCGACGTTGGCCGGCGAACCGCCAGGGTGTTCCACCCGGTGGCTTCCGGTGGTGACCACGTCGATAAGTGCTTCGCCGACCACCATCACATCAAGCTCGGGATGCGGTCGGTCTGAGGCGGTGTTGAGGTAACCCATCAATTGTCTCTCCTTCTTCTCAAGGGCGGGCTACGGCGTGACCTTAAGTTCACGGATGGTCAGGTTCCGGAACGTGGCCGCTCCTTCGTGGGCGTAGAGTCGGATGCCGTCATCGCCTTCAAGCGGGAAAACCCGGTGCGAGTGCACCACACGCCCATCGCCGACGAACACCTCCACGCTGGTGCGGTCCACCAGTATGCGTAGCGTGAGCCTCCCCGTGGAGGGGTCCACAGGGGTTTGGGTTTCGCCGGCAGTGGGGTTGATGGTGGGGCGGCGGTTGACGTAGGTAAACGGGCCACGCAGGAAGGCGCCCGCGGCCACATGCCTGCCTCCACCAGGCGCACGGCATACCTCCAGCCCGAGATTGGCTGGCGGCGCCGCCGGGTCCCAGGCCAGCTCGCAGCTCAGATCGTAGGCGTCGGAGCGGATCGCCAGGTCATGAGTACCGGCAACCGCCACATCACCGAGTCGATGGGTGCGCTTCGCATGGTCTTCCAGTGCAGACGTGGGAGTGGATGCGAGGTAGTAGGCCCCGTTTCCACGCTTGAGCCGGACATCGCGGACAATCATGTCATCGCCGTTGTAGCCGTCAGTGGCAAGGGTTGGGGTGTTGTGGGGGTAGTCCCAGAAGTTTGCCCAACCAATGGCCCGACGCAGGGTTGGGTCCTCCGCACCCGAAGCATCATGATGCGGGTACGTCACTGCGCCATAGAAATCGAAACCATAATCCAGCCATTCCGGCTCGGCGTGGTCGGGGCTAAATGAACTGCCGTCGAAAGCTCCGGTCCAATACGCGTACGTCGCGGGCAGTCCGCGGCCCTTGCCGTTGGCGCTGGTGCCCAGGACCCAGTGGGAGGTGCCGTCGTCGGCAGTCATCCTAAAGAGGTCAGGGCACTCAAGAAGCCCCAGGTCGCTGCGAAGGAACTCTCCAACGCGGTTCCAGGACCGCAGGTCCGGGGAGGTGTAGAAACCGAGCTTTTGCCCTTCTGCGTTGGCCATGAACCACCGGCCGCGGTCCTCGTCCCAGATCACCTTGGGATCGCGGAAATCGTGCACCCCGGGGTTGGGCAGTACCGGGGCCTGGCCGCCGGGCTTGAAAGAGCGCCCCCTGTCCTTGGAGTACCAGAGGTACTGCGCTTGCCGGCCTTCGGGCGCCTGGGTAACAAGGGCTATGACCGCGCCCGCCCCGTATCCCGCCGTGTTTCGCTCATCAACCACCATGCAACCGGACCAGCAGTCACCGTTGCCGTTGCTGAACTTGGGTATCGCGACCCCGCGGTCCCGGAATGCGACATGATCGGTGGTGGTGGCACGGCGCCAGGATGTGCCGCCCCCGCCCTTGATGTAGTCAGCGTTGTACAAGTAGTAGTAGTGGTACTCCCCGTCCAGGTAGATGGGTCTCTGGGGATCGTTCTTCCAGTTGTCAGGCACGCTGAAGTGATAGACCGGCCGCATCCGGGATGATCCTTTCGAAGGGCTGCCTGCCGCAGTGGCGGGGCCACTGGACAGCGCCAAGGACCCGCCCAGCGCTGCTGCACCAGCCCCGGTCAGGAGGCCGCGGCGGGAGACTGATGGTGTCTTTTCCATGGGTGTCACTTCCGTTCCGGCAGGAGGCTACGGGTCTCTTCAAAGACTCCGGCCATGGTCCAAGCGTCGAATGAGAGGAGCCGCGCCGAACCCTCCGTGGCGGCCAGCGTCACGCGCTCACCGCCGAGGGTCGGGTAGATACGGGCTGTGAGCGGTTTTCCGTTGGCGAAAATTTCGACGGCGGACCGGTCCACCAGGACGCGCAGGCGAACACGACCGTCCGTCATGGGAAGGGCGCCGGACTTGTCCTCCACATCCACGTATGGGTTGAGGCTGCTGCGCGTGCGATCAAGGCGGAGCGTGCCGGTGGGTGTTCCGTCAGCAGCCCGGCCCAGCACGATCACCGTTTCCTCAGCACCGTCCGTGGACACCAGCAGTCCGAGCCGAACCTCCGCTCCGGGCGCCAGTTGCACGTCCAACTCCAGGTCCAGCTGGTTGCCGGACACACCCGTCGTCACGGACGTTCCCGCCCCCACCAACACCTGGGCCGGAACGCTGACGTGATCGCTGCGCAGTTTCGCGATTTCGGGAACCGGTGAAAACGCCAAGGTTCCATCCTTCGCCACAGTGGTGATGCGCGGCAGGCTCATGACGCCTGACCAGCCGGCTTCCACCATTGCTGCGTCGCTTCGTCCTTCTTGCATCCAGCCGAACATGACGCGTCGGCCGGACTCATCCTGGAAAGACTGCGGTGCATAGAAGAAGCGGCCTCCATAGTCCAGCCTGTGCAACGCCTCCGGCTCGAAGGCGTCCCCGGCGTAGCGGCCGGTCCAGTACAGCGGGTGGCGGGTTTCGCCGTCGTCCCATGCGGAGAAAACCAGCACATCCGGCGAGCCATCAGCGGGTGCAGACCCCAACGATCCCTGTCCTGCCCGGAACAGATCGACGCACTCCCACATGGTCCCGGTCCAGTCAGTGTCCGCAGGATCACCCAGGGACGCATCGCCGATGAACAGCGGCCCGAGGTAGTCCCAGGACCGCAAGTCCGAAGACTCATACAAGAACGCCGTGCCGCCGAGGTGCCGAATCCCCGAACCCACCAGTTGCCGCCACTTGCCGCCTTCGCGCCATACACAGTGATCGCGGTACGCCGTGATGTCGACGCCGGCCGGCGGGGCGCCAATGACAGGATTTCCTGAATCCTTGGTCCACTTCAGCAGGTCCGGTGATCCTACGGCGACGCAGGGCAGTTCCTTGTCCTCATACCGCCCCGAGTACACCAAGGTGGGCGTGCCGCCGTCGTTCACCAGCACCCCCGACCAGCAGCCCTCGGCGTCCGGTCCCGCGGAAGGTTCCAAGGCCACGGGCTGATCAGTCCAGGTGACCAGGTCCGTGCTGGTGGCATGGCCCCACTGGATACGGTGGTGGAAAGCACCCTCAGGGTTGTACTGGTAGAACAGGTGGTACGTGCCGTTCCATTGACTGACCCCGTTGGGATCGTTGAGCCAACCGGCCGGCGAGACGAAGTGGAATCGTGGGCGGAGGGGGTCGGCCTCGGCGCGGGACAGCAACTCATCCCGCGGAATGGTGGCGAGCGGGTGGGTAAGTTCAGTCATGCGGAAGCCTCTTCTTGAGCGTTCGACGCCGGGTGGCTGGATTGCAGTGGTTCACTCGCCAAGGCATGGCTGCCGGCAGCGGCCCACGGCCTATAGAGGTGGCAGCGGACCCAGTGACGGTTTTCGGGGTCGCCAACCTGATGGCGCACAGGTTCTTTGGACGAGCATGCTTGGTTCGGATCGCCGTGGAACGCGCACTGCTTCGAGGCCATGACCGCTTGCCGCAATTCTGCCCTGCGGACCGGATCATACGAGCCTGCACGGGCAGGGTCCGGGACAGCTGAAACCAGCAGTTGCGTGTACGGGTGCGCAGGATTGGCCAAAAGGTCCAGGGACTCGCCTTCCTCCACCAATTCGCCGGCGAACATGACCGCGGTCCGGTCCGCCAGGTACCGTGCGGACGCGAGGTCGTGGGTGATGTAGAGCATGCAGATGCCCTGCTCGTCGCGGAGCTTGCGCATCAGGTTCAGCACCCCGATCCGAACTGAAACATCCAGCATGGAGGTGGGCTCGTCGGCCAGGATGACCTGCGGTTCAACGGCGAGGGCCCGGGCGATCGCAACGCGTTGGCGCTGGCCGCCGGAGAGCTCGTGCGGATACGAGTTCAGCATGTCCGCCTGCAGGCCAACGGTGGTCATGAGTTCTTCAAGCCGCCTTTGGGTCTCGCTCTCAGAACCGCCGCTCCTGCCGTGGATCGCCAACGAGCGCCGCAGGAAGTGATCCATCCTGTGGGCCGGGTTCAGTGAACCGAAGGGATCTTGGAAGACCATTTGCAATTGCGATCGGAAGGCGCGCGAGGCTTGGAACCGGTCGCGCTTGAGGACGTCGACGCCGTCAATCAGGATCTCCCCCGAGCTCGGCTTTTCGAGCCGCGCTACACAGCGGGCCAAGGTGCTCTTGCCGGAACCGGACTCCCCCACGAGCGCCACGATTTCGCCCGTGCCGATAGTGAGATCGATCCCGTGCAGGGCGCGGACAGAATCGCGGGCGAACAACCCTCCAATGGGGAAAGTCTTTCCCAAACCGCGAATCTCCAGGGCAGGGGTGCCGGTGTTGGACACGGCCGATGGGGTCATCAGTGAGTGGCTCATCGTGCAGCCCCTTCCAGGTTTGCGGCATCAGTAACCGAGGCGTCGGCACCAAACGGGGCCACAAAATGGCCGGGTGCCACCTCGGCGAGGTCCGGAATGTTCCGGAACTTCACGCCGTCGGGCAGGCCGGTTAGCGGAACACGGGGACCGGTGAGAGGCGGGAAGGCGCCCATCAGCGCCTGGGTGTAGGGGTGGCGGGGGGTGGCGTACACGTCCTGGGCTTTCGCGGTCTCCACGATCCGGCCGCCGTACATCACGGCCATGCGGTGCGAGAGTTCCACCATGAGGGACATATCGTGCGTGATGAAGAGGACGGAGAAACCGAGCTCGCGCTGGAGTTCCTTGATTTGCGCCATGATTTCTTGCTGTACCACCACATCCAGGGCGGTGGTGGGCTCGTCCAGTATCAACAGGGACGGCTTGAGCGCCACGGCCATGGCGATGACCGCACGTTGACGCATGCCGCCGGAGAGCTGGTGCGGATAGGACTTGAGCCGGGCGGGATCGATCCTTACCAGTTCCAGCAGCTCACCGGCACGCCGCATTGATTCCTTGCGGGAGTAGCCGGCATGGGTGGTGAAGATATCCACGATCTGTTCGCCGATGGTCAGCACCGGGTTGAGTGAATTCATGGCCGACTGGAACACCATGGCCACGTCCTGCCAGCGGAAGCGCCGCAGCTCCTCCGGGCTCATGGCCAGGACGTCCTTTCCACCGAAGGAAATGCTGCCGCCGGCAATCTTCGCCGGATCCTTCAGCAGCCGCATGATCGAATTGGCAATGGTGGACTTCCCGCAGCCGGACTCCCCCGCGAGGCCGAATACCTCACCGGTGCCAATGCTGAAGGAAACGTGGTCGACGGCGGTGGTCGAGCGGGTGTCGCCGATGTACTTGACCGTGAGGTCCTTGACGTCAAGCACAGGTTCGTGGGAGCCGAAGGAAACTTGGGAGATGGTCATTTGGCGGCGCTCCTTTCAGTGTCTTTCGGGGTCTTGATCTTTCGGAGCCGCGGGTTGGTGACCTCATCCACGGCATAGTTGATGAGGGCAAGGGCGAACGCCACCAGTGCGATGCAGACGCCGGAGGGTACAAAGACCCACCAACTGCCGGTCAGCAAGGCGCCTTCATTGCCGGCCCAGAAGAGGTTGTTGCCCCAGGAGACCGTGCTGACATCGCCCAGTCCCAGGAACTCCAGGCCTGCTTGTGCGCCGATTCCGTAGATCACGCAGGCAAGGAGGGTACCCATGACGATCGAGGCCATGTTGGGCAGGATCTCGCGGAACATGATCCTCCCGGCCCGTTCGCCGGACACGACGGCCGCGGCCACAAAGTCCTTGGAGCGGATGGACAACGCTTGTGAGCGCAGGACGCGCGCTGAACCGGCCCATCCGGTGACCACCAGGACGAGGATTACGGTGCCCAGGCCGGGCGGAAGGAAAGCGGCCAGGATGACCAGCAGCGGCAGGCCGGGCAGGAGCAGGAAGACGTTGGTGACCAGGGACAGGGCTTCGTCAATGAATTTGCCGAAGTACGCCGAGGCCAGGCCCACCAGGATACCGATGAAGGTGGACGCCAAGCCCACGGTCAGTCCCACGAACAGCGAACTACGTGAGCCGTGGACGGTCAGGGCGAGCACGTCCTGACCTTTGGCGGTGGTGCCCAGCCAGTGCTCGGCCGACGGTTCAAGGGAGGCCATGGCCGTGATCCGTGAGGGATCGCCCGGAAACAGCACAGGCGCCAGCAGGGCAAGGGCAATGAAAATGACCATCACGGCCATGCCTGTCAGCGCCTTCTTGTTGCTGATGAGGCCGTGAACAAAACTGCGGTTGGGCTTGCGGACAGCCGGTGTTGGAGTTGGCTGCTTCAGAAGTGCGGTAGTCATGATCAGTCCTCTAGTTGCTGCGCACGCGCGGGTCGAGGCGGACGTACAGGATGTCCACCAGGAAGTTGGCCAGCAGAACAGCGGCGGTGATGGTCAGGAACAGGCCCTGCATGAGCGGATAATCGAGGCCTTGGACAGCGTTGAGGAGCTGGTAGCCGACGCCGGGATAAGCAAACACGACCTCTGTGAGCAGGGCACCGCCCACGACGAATCCCAGTCCCATGCCAAAGCTCGTCACCGACGGGAGCATGGCATTGCGTGCTGCGTAGCGGAGCATGATCCGGCCCGGGCGGAGTCCCTTGGCTTCGGCCATGGTGATGTAGTCCTCGGAATTGGTGGCGATCATGGTGTTGCGCATGCCGAGCATCCAGCCGCCGATGGAGACCAGCACAATCGTCAGCGCGGGCAGCACAAGGTGCGCACCGACGTCGCCGATGAACTCCCAGGTGAACGCCGGCTCCAAACCGTCCGTAAACGCGTGCCGGATCGGGAACCAACCGAGCACCACGCCGAACAGGTACAGCGCCCCCATCGCAAGCCAGAAGTAGGGGAACGAACCGATGAAAACCAGCACGGGTGGGAGCGCGGAGTCGATCGCGCCTCCGCGCCGCCATGCGGCCAGGATGCCCAGCAGGTTACCCACGACGGCGGCAATCACCAGTGCGGTTCCGCCCAGTAGGAGTGTCCAGCCGATTTGGGACGAGATGACCTCGGTGACCGGAGTGGGGAAACGGGAGATGGAGACACCCATCTGCCCGGTGAAAATGTTGTGCATGTAGTCGATGTACTGCTCCCACATGGGCCGATCATCAACACCCAGCAGTTTGCGCAGGGCCTCGATCTGTTCGGGTTGCATTCGGTCTTGGGAACGGGCGAACATGCGGGACACGGGGTCGCCCGGCATGAATCGCGGGAGCATGAAATTCAGGGTGATGGATGCCCAGAAGGCGATCAGGTAGAAACCCAGGCGACGCAGGATGAAGCGCACGGTTTCCCTCCATTCGGGAATTGCGGAAATGTGGGGGCACGCCCGGCGGTTGGCCGGTCAGCGGCGGAGCCGCCGGGCGTGCGGTGTGAGGCCTGGAGGGCCTAAGTCCGAGGAAGAGGGACTACTTACGCGGTTCCAGCGTGGTCAGGACCAGCACCGTTGTAGGTGAACGCACGGAGAGCGTGGCGTACGGGTTGTCCTCGGTGGGCCAGCCAGTAAAGCGGGTGTCGTTGAAGGCACCCCATTCAGGGCCGGAGAACAGCGGCACCAGCGGTGCGACGTCGTTGTACTCTTCCTGCAGCTTGTTGGCGATGTCCTTTTGCTTGGATTCGTCGGCCTCTGCGGCGAAGTCGGACAGCAGGGCATCGGCCTTCGTGTCGCCGAAGCGGTGGTAGTTATCAAACGTCTTGGTGCCTACCGGCTTCACAGTGGCGGTGCCCATGGAGGTGTTGAAGTACTTGTAAGGGCTGGGATCGTTGGCGCTCCAGACGATCCCGGAATCGAAGTCGCCGGTCTCGTAGCCGGCCACCACTGCCGCCCAGTCGGGGGACTCCACCTTGGCAGTGACGCCCACCTCGGCCAGGTTCTGCGCGATGACGTTGGCCACGGACAACCAATCGGAAGAAGTCGCGCCCACGGAGATCTTGAACTCGAAGGGCTTGCCGTCCTTGAACGTGCGTTTCCCGTCGGCTCCCTTGGGATAACCTGCCTTGTCCAGCAGCTCGTTGGCCTTCTGCACGTCGTGGTTGGTCCACGTGCAGTTGTCCTTGACCGCGGCGTTCTTCCAGGTCTCATAGTTCCCGGAGAGTCCAGTGCAGTCCGCCGGCTTCGCGTATCCGCTCATGCCGATCTTGGTGACCTGGTCGCGGTCCACGGCCATGCTCAGTGCTTTGCGCACGTCAACGTCGTTGAACGGCGCTTTGGTGGTGTTGAGTTGCCAGTTGATCATGGCGCCAGTGGCCGGGAACCAGTACTGACGGTGTTCCTTGTCCTTGGAAACGAAGGTCTTTTCAATGTTGGGAATGTACTGCGGAGCCCAGTCCACGTCCCCGTTCGCGGCGGCGAGGTTGGCGCCGTCGTTTCCTGCGAAAGCGAGCATCTTGATGCCGGCGATCTTCTGCTTCCCAGGCTGCCAGTAGTTGGGATTCTTCTTCAGCACGAAGGACTGGGCCTGGAAAGTATCCACTTCTGTATAGGGTCCGGTACCTACCGGCTTGGCGTTCGCGTCCTTTTCCGGGTCCGGCAACGCGGACCAAATGTGCTTGGGCAGGATGCTGAGTTGGCCGACGTCGTAGAGGGCTGGCGACCACGGCTTGTTGAAGGTGAAGGTGACTTTGTTGCCCTCGGCCGTGACGGTGTCCAGATACTCAAAGCCGCCCTTGATCTTCTTCTGGAGCTCGAACGTGTAGGCAACATCGTCAGCCACGAATGGCTGCCCGTCGGACCACTTCACGCCGTCACGAAGGGTGAAGGTGACCGATTTGCCGTCCTCTGCTGCCTTCCACTCGGTGGCGAGCCACGGCACCGTGTCGCCCTTTGCCGGGTTGAAGATCAGGAGGGATTCGTAGATGGACTGCTGAACCATGGGATTAACCGTGGGTGCGAACGGGTTGAAGTTCTGCACGAAGGTGCCCATGTCCTCACGCGGGATAGTGAGGAACGCGCTGGCGTTCGCTCCCGCGTCGGAGGTCCCTGTCTTGGCGACGTTGGCGGTGCAGCCGGTGAGCAGCATCGCGCCCACTGCAAGGCTTGCCGCTGTCATCCGGGCAGCCCGGAAGTATCGGGGTTGTGTCATGATGGTTATCTCTTTCCTATCTTCATCCGCTAGGTGAAGGGGTGGGTAAGGGTTTGCTCTTCGACGTTGATTTCGCGGTCAGACCGAAGAGCGTTCTAGCAGCGGACAGCCGACCAATTGCTGGTCGGCAAGGATCGGCTGTCCTGCTGTAAGAGCGGCGAGTGTCTGGACACCCAGGGCGCCCATTTTTTCGAAAGGCAACGCAACGGTAGTCAATTTCGGCCGGAGGTAGGCCGCAATGAGTTCCTGGTTGTCGAAGCCGATCACGGCGATGTCCCCGGGGATGGTCAGTCCCCGTTCTTTGATGGCGTCATAGGCGCCCATCGCCATACGGTCGTTGAGGCAGAACAGCGCAGTCGGCCTGTCGCTTTCCGGGTAGCGATCCAGGATCCGGCACGCGGCGTCGTAGCCCCCGTCGGCCGTTGCATATCCGGACACCACCAGTTCCGGATCCAGCTCCAGTCCGGCGTCGGCGAGTGCTTCGCGGGCACCTTCCAGTCGCCCCACTGCAGCAGGAATATCTGGGTCAAGGTTGATGACGCCAATCCGGGTGTGGCCGGCTTGGAGCAAATGTTCCACCGCCACGCGACCACCACCGCGCTCGTCAGGGACGATCGAGGGCAACTTTCCGTCTGCGTCGAAGCAGTTGATCAGGACGGTGGGTACTTCATTGGCACTGACCGGAACGTGGACGCCCCGGTGAAAGGTGGCTGCGTACAGGAGTCCTTCCACTCGTTGTTCCAGCAGCTTTTCGGTTGCAGCATCTTCCAGCCCCTGGTTGGGTCCTACGGCATCGGCCTGGTCGGAGGGCGCGATGAGCAGGAACCGGCGGTCAAGCCAGGCTTGGTCCTGGGCTCCTTTGATGATGTCGACGGCGAAGGGTGCAGTGACGATCTCAGTGACAATTCCGTACCAATCACTGCGTCGGGACGCGAGCGCGCGAGCGCCGGCATTGGGGCGGTAACCCAATTCCTGCACGGCGTCGTTGATCCGGGTGCGGGTTTCCTCTGAAATGCTTGCGTTCTCGCGGTTACTCAACACAAACGAGACTGCAGTGCGGGAGACACCGGCGTGCTTGGCGACGTCCTTCATGGTGACGCCCCGCTGCCGTACGGGTACGGTCTCGCCTGGGGTGGTGCTTTTCGCCATCGAATGCTCCGGGATTTCTTCGATCTGAGTCTTCACCAGACTCTCGTAGTCTGGTGTGTTCGGCGGGGAACCCTGGTTCAGTAACGCGCGTTACCTGCCGGACATGTGACTCAGGTTACCCGCGTTACTTCATGTGTGTCAACACCCCGCACCGCGCAGGTCAGCGCAAGGCGTCCGACACGGATTTGGCGCCTCCATGGCTGCTTTGCCCACCGTCTACTGGAAGGTCCACGCCGGTGACGAAAGCGGCCATGGGGCTGAGGAGGAAAAGCACGACGGCGGCTACTTCCTCGGGCGTACCCGTGCGGCCGAGTGGGGTCTCGGCTATGGTCGCTTTCCTGAACGCGGGATTGGCACCTGCGGTCATGGGTGTCTCGATGAATCCCGGATGAACGGAGTTCACCCTGATCCCCCGGGCTCCAAGCTCCGTGGCGGCAGCGATGGTGAGACCTCGCAGCGCCCACTTGCTGGCAGTGTAGGCCACCGGGTAGTGGCCGGTGAGGGCTGCCACCGAGCCGACATTGACGATCGAAGCCCCCGGCGCCATCAGCGGGACGCAGGCCTGCATCCCCAAAAGGGCACCGGTCACGTTCACGTCCGAGACCGCAGCGAGGTCAGCAGGGGTTGCCTCAAGCAGGCGGCTGCGGCGGGTGATCCCGGCGTTGTTGACCAAGCCGTCCAGGCCGCCGCATCCATCCCGGACGAAACGGGACAGAGCCGTCCACGCGTCGGGCAGCGTGACGTCAAGTGGTCGATAGGCAATCCGCTCAAGGTGCTTCGTGACCACTGCCTCCAGGGCAGTGGACGGTTCCGGGGTCAGGTCCGTTGCGATGACTGTGGCCCCGGCCGTGACCAGCATCAGGGCTTCGGCCAGGCCCTGGCCGCCATTGGCACCCGTGACCACGACGGTCCGGTCGGTCATATCAATCACTGCAGATTGGTCCTTCGTTGCTTGAAAGTGTCAGCCGGGCAGAACAGCCGACCAGCCGCCGTCGACCATGAGGTTGGTGCCGGTGACGTAGGAAGCGTCATCGGAAGCGAGGAACAGCGCGCACTTTGCTACCTCCTCCGCTTCACCAACCCGGCCGAGAGGAATGTGGGCGGCAATGCTCCGCATGGGATGGTCTTCGGCCAAGAGGTCCGCTTCGGTGGCTGGCGTACGGATCATGCCCGGGCTGACGCAGTTCACGCGGATCCCCCGGGGTGCCCCTTCTGCGGCAAGTTGCTTGGTCATAGCCACCACGGAACCCTTGGTTGCTGTGTGTGCCAGCCGGCCGTTGGTGACCGAGCCGGTCACTCCTGCCGTCGAGCCGACAAGTACGACGGCGGATTGGCCGGCTTTGCTGAGCAGCGGCCAAAAGTGCCGCACGGGAAGGAAGACGACGTCCACCTCGTGCCGGAAATTCCATGTCCAGTCCTCGTAGCTGATGTCCTCCAACGCCGCGAAGCGAGTGGCAGCAGCATTGGCGTACAGCACATCTACGCGGCCATGGTATTGGAGCACGAAATTCGCCCATTCGAGCACGGAAGCCCCGCTGGTCAGGTCAACACCGCGAGCCGCATCCGCCTGACCGCCCATGGCGCGGATGGCTTCCACCGTTGCCTCTGCCCCTTCGAGATCGAGATCGCACCCCACCACGATTGCTCCCTCACGGGCGAACAACAGGGCTGCCGCCCGGCCTTGTCCTGACGCGATACCGGTGATCACCGTTATCTTCCCTGCGAGTCGGAGCGGCGGTGCGGTGGTGTCGGGTGTCATGCCTCCATCCTCCGGTCAGGGGAACTATTGAAGAATGGCCCGTTTCGGATACGAACTATCCATGACGTGGATAGCCCTCGCGTCAGTTACTGGAAACTGCCGTGACCGTGATCGGATGTGCCTTCACCGGAAAGATTTCATGAAGCTGGGAACAAGCGCGCTGCACCACAGAGCGGAGCCAGACGTTTGCAGGGTCCTCCGTCTGCGAGGGATGCCAATACATCGCCTCCACCAGGGCGGCCTCCAACTCCTCGGCGAACTCGAGAACCTCAATGGATGCCCCGCGCTGCGCCCTGGAGGCCAGCATGCGCGGTACCAAGGCGACCAAATCCGTGCCTTCAACCAACAACGGCAGTGACAGGAAGCCCGCCACCACGGCCGCCACCCGGCGTCGGACACCCCGGGACTCGAACAATTTGTCCGCCGGCGTGCTGATGCCCTCACCGAAATACCCGACGGCGTGGGGAACTTCAACAAGGTCCTCCAACGTCAGCGCGGGCAAGGTCAGGAGTGGATTTCCCGCGTCGGCCACAGCCACGAAGCTGTCACGGAATAGCTGCTTGGAATCACCCTTCATGCGGTACCCGGTGGGGCCTACCAGAAGGTCCATGCGTGAGTACTCAGCGAGATCGCCCCGCAGGCCCGAGGTGGGTACGAAGTCCACCACCACGTGCGGTGCCTCCTGTTGCAGGATTCCGCGCAGGGGCCCCACGATGAGCGCGGCCGCATAGTCGGACGCCGCAATGACGAACTCCCTTTCGCTCGTAGCGGCATCGAAGCCTGACCGAATGCGTGTGGCCCGCTGGACGTGAAGCATGGCTTCATCGACCAGCGGGACCAATGATTGTGCGAAGGGAGTGAGATCGTAGGTGCGGCCATTCCGAACCAGCAGTTCGTCGTCGAAATGCCTTCTGAGCCTGGCCATCGCCGCACTGGTAGCCGGCTGGCTGAGCTGGAGCCGTTCCGCTGCCCGGGACACATTCCGCAGCTCCAACAGAACCTGCAGTTGGGGCAACAGGTTCAGGTCCAGGTTCTTCATTCCCATAGGTTATCCAGCCAGCGGGATTTTAGTGGCTGATCGTGACCAACCGTGGCCCGCGGACCAGGGTAACTACCAAGGCAAGGACGCACGCCATGCCCAACGCCCCGATTGCCAGGCTGAGGTTTCCCAAGGCGGCAGCCGCAGCTCCGAGGACGATCGGCGTGAGGAATTGGCCGATGAACAGGCTGCCGGTCCAGATGCCGGTCCCGCGTCCCCGCTGGGCATAGTCCAGGCCGTTGACTGCCCAGGTCAGCAGCGTCGGCAACAGCACCCCCGTGCCAGCGCTGGCGATGACGGCGCCCGCGATCGCCAGGGGCACGTTCCCGGCCAACGAGACCAGGCAAAGCCCGACGGCAGCAAGGCCAAAAGCGCCGATCAGCAGTTTCCGAGTGCCCAGATTGGCAAGGTACCGGAAGGAGATAGCGCCCGCCGCAGTGGCCAACGAGGCGATCGCAGCGGCACCGCCAATGAGCCCGGTATCCGTCACGCCCAAACCTGTGATCACATACGGCAAGTGGACGATCAACGCGTAGAACACGATGCCACCGAACAGCGTCACAGCGGCCGGGGTGCCAATCTGCCGCCACGGCACAGGCTGTTTCGTCGTGGTTGTGGGCTCGATTTTTGCAGGTTCCCACAGCTTGAGGACCATGGGGATCACCAGCACGGCGCTAACCGCATAGAGCCAGAACGGAGTCCGCCAGCTGATGCTGCCCAGGGCGCCGCCAAGGGCAAAAAACGCAGTGGCTGCCAGCGCGCTGACCATGGTCTGGAGACCGAGGTACTTGTTCCGCTGCTGCCCCGAGTAGTAGTCGGTGATCAAGGTGGTGCAGCAGGTCATGATGGCCGCCTCGGCAATTCCTACGCCGACTCTCGACACAGCGATGGCGCCGAGGGACTCCAGCCACAACGGTGCTGTCCCAAAAAGGGCGTACGCAAGCATCGCAAAGATGAGCAGCTGCTTGCGCCCGACGCGATCAGCGACGTAGCCGGCCAGTGGCGAGAACAGCGCTACGAACAAAGCCGGAAGGGTGAGGACCAGGGGTACGAGGATGGCGACGCCGGGGGTATCGGCAAAGACCTGGTTCAGGGTGGGGAGGACAGGTGCCAGCAGGACTGCGCCGAGTACGGGCATGCAGCTGCCGGCCACCAGCAGTGCGGCCTGTGTCTTTCCGGCCGTTCGGTTGTCAGCTGGTGGGCGGGTCTCGGTCGCAGTTGGATCCGTGGTGCTCATTGGTGTTCCTTCGCCTTTGAAGATGATCCCCCAAAAGTGGCAGAGGTGCCGGGAGGGACTGCACTCACTGTGGCAAGGGGTCTGCAGGCGGAGAATAGCGGTTTCCGTATAGCTGCTATTTGTTCGGTTGATGGGTGGTTTCCCTGGGTGGGGCTGAGGGTGCCACGGAAGGCACCATTAGTATTTGTGCGGCGGATAGTTGCTATCAGATAGTTGCCCTTCTCCGAATACGTGACGTGGCTCATGGTTGTTACAGGACCTGCAGGTCACTGTCCGAGCCATCAGTATTTAGAAGGAATTCATCGTGGAAACTCCCCTCTCCCATCTTGCCCACCTCGAAATCACCACTCCGGACGTCGAAGCCTCGGCACGGTTCTACGAGGAAAAGTTCGGCATGCGCATCATCGACCGCGTGGATGGCAACGTCTACTTGCGGTGCTGGGGCGATTACTACCGTTACAGCCTGGTCATCACCGAAGGCCCCGAAGCATCCTTGGGTCGGATGGCGTGGCGCACAAACTCCCAGTCCGCGCTGGAAGCCGCAGCAGCCCGTGTTGAAGCAACCGGCGTGCAGGGCAGCTGGACTGCCGGTGGCCACGGCTTCGGCAAGGCCTACGAATTCACCGGCCCTTACGGCCACCACATGCGCCTGTTCTATGACGTGGAGAAGTTCGTCGCCGAGCCCGGCTTCGAATCCACCTACCCGGACCGTCCCGAGCGCCGCAGCAGCCACGCCGCCGCACCCCGGTTCCTGGACCACGTCACGGTCGCTTCCTCCGACGTCCGGGGCTTTGCCAAGTGGTACAACGAAGCCCTGGGCTTCCGCGTCATGGCCTTCGTGGACCTGGATGAAGCACCCATCACCGTCTTCTCCGTGCTCACCACCAACGAGAAGTCCCACGACCTCGGCGTCGTCCTGGACACTTCCCAGCGCGCCGGCCGCGTCAACCACATCGCCTTTTGGGTGGACGCCACCGAGGACCTGCTCCGCACAGCGGACGTGATGATGGAAAACGGGACCCCGATGGAATACGGCCCGTCCATCCACGGCGTGGGCGAGCAGAACTTCCTCTACTTCCGCGACCCCTCCGGCCTGCGCGTGGAACTGAACTCCGGCGGCTACCGCAATTACGTCCCGGACTGGGACGCCAATACCTGGAAGCCTTCTGAAGGATCCAACAACTTCTACAAGAACGGCGCCATGCCGCACTCCATGACCGAGTCCTTCCCGCCCGCCGAAGGTTTCACTGCCACAGAGGAAGGCGCTTCCGCTGAAATGAAGGAAGCACTCCTGAACCCCTACGCAAAGCAGGGCCGGGGCTAATGACGCAGGCACACTATGCACTGGTCCGCTTCCAGGAACCAGGTTCAGGTAAACCGCGGGCTGGTTTGCTGGTCGGTGACCGCGTCCTGCCCCTGGACAGTGACATCAACTCCCTGATCCAGCACTGGGAAACCACCGAAGGCGAGCTCGACCAACTGGCCGCAACAGTTGGCGCCGAAGCAGGCCTGCCGCTGCCCGGCGTCGAGGTCCTTGCCCCGGTTGAACCGGCGCAGGTCCTGCAGACCGGCGCCAACTACCGCAAGCATGTGATTGACCTTGCGGTGGCACATCGCGACGCCGGCCAGGACGCAGAAGAGGTGCGCGCCAAGACCGCTGCCATGATGGATGAGCGTGCTGGGCAGGGAACGCCGTACTTCTTCATCGGCCTCCCGACGGCGATCGCGTCCGCCACGGACGATCTCACCCTGCCGGGCTACAGTAAATCCCACGACTGGGAACTGGAACTCGCCGCGGTGATCGGCAAGGAAGCCTTCCGTGTCACGCCCGAGCAAGCGCTGGAGCATGTCTTTGGGTACACCATGGTCAACGACATCACAACGCGCGAATATGTGTTCCGCAAGGACATGCCCGCCATTGGTTCGGACTGGTACCGCGCCAAGAATGCACCGGGTTTCCTGCCCACCGGCCCCCTGCTGGTACCAACCAAGTTCTTCGGAGACCCGCAGGATGTCCAGGTCACGCTGAAGCTCAACGGAAAGGCCATGCAGGACGAATCGACTCAGGACATGATCTTCGGTGTCGCCAAGCTTGTCAGTGAAGCATCCCAGATCATGCCCCTGAAGCCCGGTGACTTGGTCCTGACCGGCAGCCCCGCGGGCAACGGACAGCACTGGGGCAGGCTCCTCCAGGACGGCGACGTCATGGAAGGCACCATCACCGGACTCGGAACCCAACTCATCCACTGCAAGGACGAACAGTGACCACTGAAGCAGCTAACGCTTCCCTGATCCAGCGCTCCGATCCGCTGGCCAGCATTGCTGCGGCTGCTGAAAAATACAACAACTGGGGACGCTGGGGTGAAGACGACGTTCTAGGAACGCTCAACTACGTTGACAACGCCAAGCGTGTGGAAGCAGCTTCCTTGGTGACCACGGGCGAGGCGTTCTCCTTGTCGCAACCGTTCGACACCAACGGCCCGCAGAAGGGGTGGCGTCGCCGGACCAATCCGGTGCACACCATGACGGACACCGGCGTGGACGCGGAACGAGGCAACCAGGGATTCCCGCACGGTTTCGGCGGGGCTGATGACGTCATTGCCATGCCGTTGCAGTGTTCCACGCAATGGGACGGGCTGGGACACATCTTCGACCGGGGCAAAGCCTGGAACGGCCGTGCCGCTGGGGACGTCGTGACCTCGGAGGGCGACCTCGTCACCGGGATCGAGACCGCCTCGGCCAAGATCGTGACCCGCGGCGTGCTGCTCGACGTCGGGCATGCACTCGGCCCGGAGCTGGGCCGCGATGTCGGGGAGCTGCCGGATGGATTTGCCATCACCCCGGAGCACTTGGAGCGCACCATCGAACGTCAGGGCCCCAGCTCCGCCGTTCGCCGCGGAGACATCGTGGTGATCCGGACCGGGCAATACGCCCGGGTCCGCCGTGAAGGCTGGGGCGACTATGCCGGCGGTTCCGCTCCGGGGCTGTCCTTCACTACGGCGGTGTGGCTGCATGCCTCGGAGATCGCGGGAATCGCCACGGACACCTGGGGCTTCGAGGTCCGGCCCAATGAGTTCGAGGGCGCTTTCCAGCCGCTTCACCAGATCGCCATCCCCAACTTGGGGTTGTTCCTGGGTGAAATGTGGGATCCGGATGCATTGGCCGCAGCATGTGCTGCCGACGGCAAGTACGACTTCATGCTCACCGCCGCCCCACTGCCCATCACCGGGGCTGTCGGTTCACCGGTCAATCCCATCGCCGTCCGGTAACAGGTCCAGTTGTCAGGTTGAGGACCAATGAAGGTCCCGGAGTTACAGACAGCAGCACAATAGGCAGTAACGCCGTCACCACAAAGGAGTCAAAGATGGCAGCAGTACAAAAGGTTGGAATCGTCGGAGCGGGAGCTGCGGGACTGACCGCCGCCATCCTCCTCGCCGACGCGGGCGTCGACGTCGAGATTCTGGAGAAAGCCGCCGAGCCGCAGACGCTGGGGTCGGGCATCACCTTGCAGGGCAATGCCCTGAGGATCCTGCGCGAACTCGGCGTCTGGGAGCAGGTGGAAGCGAAAGGCTACCCGTTCAGTACCCTGGGCCTGCGCGCCCCCGATCCGGCCGGAAGTGTCATGGCCGTGTTGGAAGACATCCGGACCGGTGGTGACGATCTTCCAGCCACGCTTGGAATGTATCGCCCGGACCTGACTGCGATCCTGCGTGAACGCGCCTTGCAGGCGGGCACCCGCATCACCTACGGCAAAACGGCCACCGACATAGAGGACGACGGCGACAGCGTCACCGTCCATACCTCCGGCGGCGGCAGCTCCCGCTACGACCTCCTCATCGGTGCCGATGGGCTTCATTCCGCAGTCCGCAAGGCCATCGGCATCGACGTCGGACCCCAACCAACCGGCATGGGCATCTGGCGGGCCTTCGTGGAACGCCCCGAGGACGTGGTGCGGACCGATCTCACCTACGGCGGCCCCTGCTTCATTGCCGGATACTGCCCCACCGGCCCCGACTCCATCTACGCCTACCTTGTAGAAAGGGCGCAAGAACGCAATCACGAGGACGGTCCTCGCATCATGACCGAACTCGCGGCAGCCTACGGCGGCCCGTGGAACGAGATCCGCGCCAATCTGAACCACAGCGCGCGCATCAACTACACCTGGTTCACCACGCACTTGGTGGATGGACCCTGGAACCGCGGGCGCACTGTGATCATCGGGGACGCCGCCCACAGTTGCCCACCGACGGTCGCCCAAGGCGCCGCCATGGCCTTCGAGGACGCTGCGGTGCTCGCCGAACTTCTCATGTCAGCCGACCACGTCACGGAAACCCTCTGGAAGGAGTTCACCGACCGCCGGTTGGAGAGGGCTACGGCCGTCGTCAAGGCCTCAGTCCAGCTCGGCCAATGGATGCTGGATGGCGTGCGCGACGCCAACGTTCCCGGCCTCATGAACTCGCTTTCCACGATGTTGAAGGAACCTGCATGAGCACCCGTCCCTCCGAAGCACCGGCACCTACGGTCGACGTGCATGCCCACATCCTGATTCCGGCTCTCCAGCAACGTGTGGCGGAGGCCGACGCTGACGGTTTCGCTGCCCTCCAGGCCTTGGAAATGCGGCGGAACGGCCAGGAGTCGCTCGCTGCATCGGGGCGCATGATCAAAGAACGGTGGCCTCAGCTCACGGATTTGGATCGTCGTCTGGCGGACATGGACGCTCAAGGAGTGGATGTCCAGCTCGTCTCGCCCTCGCCGTCGCACTTCTACTACTTTGCCGGCGAAAAGCTGTCCTTGGAGCTCGCCAAGCAGGCAAATGATGCAGTTCGCGGTTTCGTGGACCGCGCACCCGAGCGGCTCAACGGCCTTGGCTTCGTCCCCCTCCAGCACCCGCAGCACATGGTCGAAGCCCTGGAACATGCCGTCCTCGAATGTGGACTCCTCGGTGTGGAGATCGGCTCCTTTGCTGCCACGCCGGCAGACCCTGAACGCAGCACCGTGGAGCTCTCCGATCCGCGGCTTGAGCCGTTCTGGAGCCGGGCAGAAGAACTGGGCGCCCTTGTCTTCCTCCACCCGTTCGGCTGTTCCCTGGACGAACGACTGGATCGCTTCTACCTGGCTAATACCGTCTCCCAGCCTGCCGAGAACGCCGTCGCACTCTCCCACCTGATTTTCAGCGGAGTCCTGGACAGGCACTCGAACCTCAAGATTGTGGCCGCCCATGGCGGGGGCTATCTTCCAACGACCATCGGACGTTCCGACCACGCGTGGAGGGTCCGGCCGGAGGCGCAGCGGTGCGCCGAACCGCCGTCGACGTATCTTCGAAAGATCTTCTTCGACTCCCTGGTGCATAGCCCCCGCGAACTCCGCGCCCTGGTGGAGGCGGTCGGCCCCGGGCAGGTGCTGCTCGGCTCGGATTACCCATTCGACATGGGCTCGGAGCAACCTGTTGACGATGTCCACGCAGCCGGGCTCCCCACGGCCGACGCCGCCAGAGTTCTTGCCGGCAATGCCGCGGCCCTCGGCATCACCGCCTCCGCAGCTCTCGCCGCCCGCCCCACAGCCTAAGGAAGAACACATGGTCAAGATCGCCCGCTGGGCTTACGACGGCGGCACTCACGCTGGGTTCGTGGATGACGGCAGTTGCTTCGAGTTGCCGGAGGGACAAACCGTGAATGACCTGTTGGGTGCCGGGCTTGCCGCCACTCTGGAGATTGCCGCGGAAACGCTTCGCGGCGCACCTTCGGTCGCCCTCGTGGACGTCCAGTTGCTGGCACCGCTGGAACCGGCCACCATCCGGGACTTCGTGGCGTTCGAGGAACACGTGGAGGGGGTTCGGAAAAGCATCGATGGCGTAGCGGGCGTGGTGGCCGAATGGTATGAGGCACCTACGTTCTACTTCACGAATCCGCACACCGTGACGGGCACCGGCGAGGTGATCGGCATTCCGGCGGGATGCAGCGAACTGGACTTCGAGACCGAAGTAGCTGCCGTCGTCGGACATGTACCGGGAAGCGACGGCAGTAGCCTGTCAGCGGCAGATGCCCACCGCCACATCTTTGGTTACACCATTCTCAACGACTGGTCGGCTCGCGACCTGCAACGTCGCGAGATGAAGGTCAGTCTGGGCCCCTGCAAAGGCAAGGACTTCGCCAACACGCTCGGTCCTTGGATTGTGACCGCCGACGAGTTCGACCACCTGCACGACGACGAAGGATTCCTGCCGATCTCCATGGCCGTGGAAGTCAACGGGGAACAGATTGGCCAGGATCTGCTGTCCAACATGGGGTGGCCATTCGCCGAACTGGTCGCGTACGCATCGCAGGACTCGGTAGTGCGCCCCGGCGACGTTCTCGGATCCGGAACCTGCGGCAGCGGATGCCTCGCTGAACTCTGGGGACGCAACGGGTCCAAGACTCCCCCGCCGCTGAAGACCGGGGACGTCGTGCGGATGACAGTGGAGGGCGTTGGAACCATAGAAAATACCGTGGGCGAGCGTCGCGAGGCGACACCACGGATACCTGCCAGAACCCGGCCCCGCAACCGGGCTGTCTCTGCCGCCCTTTCCTGCGTTACCGCCGGGAAGGAAGCCTCATGACCCACACCACCGGGCAGACCGAAGCGGCCGGCGTTATTGCCAGCTGCAGGGCGGTCAACCGACTGGCGCCACCACGTCCTCCAGCGCTGACCTATCGAAGAAGCGGATCTCACCCGTTGCCTCGAAGAACACCGGAACAACCGATGTGCTCAGGTCCTTGGATGTTTCGTAGATCTCAGCCGCAGCCCCGTGCTTCCTGGCAATTGTTCCAACGAGCTCGGTACCGCGGACCCGGACAGTTCGATATTTGTAGCTCATGGTGACCCCTTTGTCGGCTAGGGCAAACACTACCCGGGCGGTTCACTTCTTGGGAGGATGGTTTGCATAGCGCCTGCACCAAGCGTCGAACCTCAGCCATTTCGACCGCGCAACAACGAAGAAAGGTCGAGCCTGGTTCTGTGGGTCAGCGGGGTCATGGCCTTGCTTCGGGCGAAGACCAGCAGCGTCAGCAGCCCGAGGGACGCCATGATGGTTGCAACGACGAGGGGGCCGAGGACTCCCAGTGCCGATTCGAGCGCCTTTGCACCGGCCCAGGTGCCGATGGCTGTGCCGCCGTTGAATGCGGCAACCGCTACTGCGGCCGCCAAAGTCGGTGCACCCTGGGCGAAAGTAACCGCGAGGCCGGTTGCGACGGGCGGTATGCCCATGCCGGCGATGCCCAGTAGAAACATGAGAACGAAGAGTGCTACGGCATTTGCCGAGAGTGGGATGAGCATGACGAGCAACAGCACGGTTGCTCCTGTGGCTGTGATGAAGGTGCGGACCGGACGCTTGTCTGCGAATCGTCCGGCCAGGTTGGTGCCAAGGACCGCGCCGAGGCCGAATACAACGAAGAGCAGCGGCACCGCCCACAGTGGGACGGCTCCACGGTCGGTGGCCACGGGAGACAGGTAACTGAAGGCGGTCATGTAGCCTCCGGTGGCAAAAACGGTGGCGAGGACGAGAACGACCATGCGACCGGTCACGACGGCCCGAATTTCAGCACGTACAGACGGTGCGCTGGTGTGCGTGTCCTCCGGGGTAAAACGTGCGATGACGGGGGCCGGTCCTACACCGCTCATCATGACACCCAACGCGCGGGAGCTGTTGGCCGGCCCGGCCGCCTGGGTGGCTATCACAGAAGCAATGGACCAGAAGGCCCCGGCCGCCAGGGCTGTGATGACACGCGCGAGAAGAACGATGCCAAAATCGCTGGTGAGTGCCGCCAGAACGTGGCCGGCCGCAAAGACCAGCAAGGCCAGGACGAGTGTCGCGCGCCGCGGCAAACGCAGAGTTGCCAATGCCATGACCGGGGAACCAAGGATCATGCCCACTGCGAAGGCGGTGATCAGGAGTGCCACGTGGGCAACACTGACGTTCAGGTCACCGGCGATCTCCTGCAGGAGCCCGGCCACCATGTACTCGGTGGTGATCATGAGAAAGGTGCCCACCGCAAGAAGCGGGACGACCCTCGGGAGCCGCCGCTGCTGTTTCGGCTCTGCCGTTGTGGATGTCGTCATTCGTCTGGTGCTCCTTTTGTCGCTGATGAGACGTCAAGGGCGGCAATGTACCGCCCCTTTGACAATCCCGTACTCCTCCACAGCGGAGAAGGCTCCATTGAGACATGGTCTGACAGGTCCTGTTTCGAAGTGCGGAACCCACTTAGGTTCGAAGGAGACAAACCCACCAAGCTGAAAGCAGGACTTGTCATGGAATACACACGACTCGGCAACACCGGACTGAAGATCAGCCGCCTTGCCCTTGGCTGCATGAGCTACGGCGACCCTTCAACGGAGAATTCCCACCCATGGTCCTTGAACGAAGATGCGGCCGGGCCGTTCTTCCGTCAGGCACTGGAGCTGGGAATCACGTTCTGGGACACTGCCAATGTTTACCAGGCCGGCACCTCCGAGGAGATCGTCGGGCGCGCCATCAAACAGTATTCACGGCGTGAAGACGTGGTCCTCGCCACGAAGGTTCGCGGAAGGATGCACGACGGCCCTGGCGGCGAAGGCCTCTCACGCAAGGCCATCCTGGAGCAGGTCGATGCCTCGTTGACCCGCCTCGGCACGGACTACATCGACCTCTATCAGATCCACAGATTTGACGATGACACCCCGGTGGAAGAAACCATGGAAGCTCTCCACGACGTGATCAAGTCCGGGAAAGTCCGCTACATCGGCGCTTCCTCCATGTATGCCTGGCAGTTCGCGAAGCTCCAGCACGCCGCAGAACGCGGCGGGTGGACAACGTTTGTGTCCATGCAGAACCAGTACAACCTCTTGCGTCGCCAGGACGAGCCCGAGTTGATGTCCATGTGCGCTGACATGGGTGTCGGGCTTGTTCCTTACTCTCCCAACGGGAAAGGTCGGCTCGCCCGCCCTGTGGGTGAACAAAGTACCCGGTCAACCACCGACAAAGTGGTCCAGGCTTTCGACAACGACTACGACGAACCCGTCATCAATGCTGTCCAAGCTGTGGCCGACGCCCGCGGCGTTACCATGGCCCAAATCGCGTTGGCGTGGGTGCTGCGAAATCCCGCTGTCTCGGCGCCCATCGTTGGCGCCACCAAACCACACCACCTCCAGCAAGCCGCTGATGCGCTATCGCTGACACTTAGCGACGAAGAAGCACAGGAACTTGAGGCTCCGTACGTCAACCACGGACCAGCATGGTACTGATACGCATTCCCGGTTTCCGGCAGAACGTCCGGTGAGAAGCAATGAGCACTGGGAGGACCTGACAGGTCCTCCCAGCACCCACAGCACAAGACATACCCTTGGAGACATGGATTCCAAATCCGAGATCAGCAACTTCCTGACATCCCGGCGTGCCAAGCTCTCCCCCGAAAAGGCAGGCGTGCCACTGTACAGCGGAGCCCGCCGGGTACCCGGCCTTCGCCGCGAGGAAGTCGCGCACCTGGCCGGCGTCAGTGTGGACTACTACGCCCGTCTCGAACGGGGCAAAATCTCCGGCGCATCCCGTGAGGTTATCGAGGCCATCGCCCGCGCCCTGCAACTGGATGAGGATGAGCGCGACCATCTGCTTGATCTCACCCGAATGACGCAACGGCGCCCGCCCCGCCGGAAACCTTCACATCGAACTACTGTCAGGCCGGGGATTCAAAGCGTTCTGGATTCCATCGACGCCCCGGCGTTCATACAGAACGCGCGACTTGACCGTCTGGCGGCCAACCGACTCGGCCGGGCACTGTATTCCCTCCCCGATGACGGATCCCGTGACCGTTTCAACTACGCCCATTACCTTTTTCTGGACTCCCGCGCCCCACGCTTCCATCGCGATTTTGACACAGCGAAACATAATGTCGTGGCGCTGCTTCATGCCGCAACAGCCCGGGATCCCTACGACAAAGAGCTCATCGAAATCATCGGGACGCTTTCAACGCAGAGTGAAGAATTCCGCTCATTGTGGGCCTCGCACGATGTCTTCAGGTACCGGTCCGGGCACAAGATGCTCACCCACTCAACGGTCGGAGACCTCGAATTCGGGTATGAATCATTCGAACTTTCCACAGACCCTGGCCTGGTCATGCTGGTCTACACCGTGGCGCCCGGCTCCCCAACGTCAGACGCCATGCGGATACTCGCCAGCTGGAACGCCCCTCTGCGCTCGTTCGAAGCAGACGCCGGTTCGTTGTAATCCTGCTCAATGTTTTGTTTCTAGTTTTCCTCAGTGAAGACCTTCTTGGCGACGGCCATGGCACTCATGCCGTTGGGCCAGCCGGTGTAGAACGAGAGGTGGAGGATCGCTTCCTTCAGCTCTTCTTCTGTCACTCCGTTCTGGCGTGCGTAGTCGAGGTGGAACATGAGTTGGTCGTTCTTCCCTGTTGCGGTTAGCGCAGCCACAGTGAGCAGGCTGCGGTCCCTTTTGGACAGGCCTTCGCGTTCCCATACTTCGTCGAAGAGAACCTTGTCGGTGTAGTGGACCAGTCCGGGCGCGAAGTCCCCAAACGCATTCTGCCCCCCGGTCCAGCCAGTACTTGTGTTCTCAACCATCATCATTCCTTTCGTAGATTCCTGCAGCCGCTGACAACGCGAGGTTTGCCTCCAACGCCACCGAGCGCTGAAGCCTGAGGTTCCAATGGAACCTCAAATAGATCCCCTTTAGGAGTCACTGATAAGGGGCGTACCAGCAGGGCATCCCTCCCCTGGTTTGGACGTCGTAGCCTTGGGTTGTGGACAACCGGAATGAAGTTCGAGACTTTCTCATGTCCCGCCGTGCGAAGGTCACCCCCGAGCAGGCTGGCCTGGCAGTTACCGGACACCGCCGTGTGACGGGCCTGAGGCGCAATGAGGTTGCCACTCTGGCCGCAGTCAGCGTGGAGTACTACTCCAAGATCGAGCGTGGGAACCTTTCGGGGGTATCCGATGCGGTCCTTGACGCGCTGGCAGGAGCCCTCCAGCTGGACGACGCTGAACGCGAACACCTGTTCGACCTGTCACGCGTCGCCAACGGCGCTGCCCAGCCCGTGCGCAAGCGCAAACCGCAGAAGTGGGTGGCGAGGGAAAGCCTGATACGCGCCTTGGACGTGATCACTGAAGGGCCCGCTTTCGTTCGGAACGGCCGGATGGACATTCTCGCCACCAACGCACTGGGTCGAGTGTTCTACGACCACGTCTTCGACGGCCCGGGGCAAGGCAACCTCGCACGGTTCTGCTTCCTCGACGAACGGGCCAAGGCTTTCTACCCGGGCTGGGAAGCCGCCTCCGACGTCACCGTATCGATTCTGCGCACCGAGGCGGGCCGCGACCCTCACGACAAACGCCTTCACGACCTGATCGGCGAGCTTTCAACCCAAAGTGACGCGTTCAGGACCCGGTGGGGGGCTCACAATGTCCGGCGGCACGGCTCAGGCACCAAAAACTTCCAGCATCATGAAGTGGGCGAGTTGACCTTGACCTACGAGGGCATGGAGCTCACCGCCGAACCAGGCCTGTCATTGCTCATCTACACCGCCGAACCTGGATCACCGAGCCAGGAACGCCTCCGGCTGCTTGCCAGCTGGGCAGCCACCCTGTCCACCGCTACTTCGCACGAACACGTAACCAGCGACCGATACAGCAACAAGTACAACAACGGAACCACGGAGGCATGAGCATGCACACACGAACTCTCGGACAGGGCCTTGAGGTCTCAGCTATCGGACTGGGCGCCATGGGCATGTCCCAGAGCTACGGTCCCAATCCAGGGAGCCGTCAAGACATGATTGATGTACTTCGATCAGCCATGGACCATGGCGTCACATTTTTCGATACGGCCGAGGTGTACGGCCCCTACGTGAATGAAGAACTCGTCGGCGAGGCACTGGAACCGATCCGCGACCAAGTGGTGATCGCCACCAAGTTCGGCTGGGACATCCAAGGCGGCAAAAGCGTCGGACTAAACAGCCGCCCCGAACAGATCCGCCGCGTCGCCGAAGAATCCCTCAAGCGCCTGCGAACAGACGTTATCGACCTGTTCTATCAGCACCGCGTCGACCCCCAGGTCCCCATCGAGGAGGTCGCCGGCACCGTCCGGGATCTGATCGCTGAGGGCAAAGTCCGCCACTTCGGACTGTCTGAGGCGTCTGCCGCCACGATCCGGCGCGCCCACACGGTGCAGCCCGTCACCGCCCTGCAAAGTGAGTACTCGCTGTGGACACGGGACCCCGAGGCCGAAGTACTTCCAACGCTCGCCGAACTCGGTATCGGCCTCGTACCGTTCAGCCCCTTGGGTAAGGGCTTCCTCACCGGTACGGTGACCCCGGCAACCAGCTTCGCCGACGGCGATATCCGCAACCAGGTCCCACGCTTCAATGACGAAAACCTGGCGGCCAACCAAGCCCTCCTCGCGCAGGTCGTCGAACTGGCAAGGGTGAAAGATGTGGAGCCGGCCCAAATCGCACTGGCATGGTTGCTCGCCCAGCAGCCATGGATCGTCCCCATTCCCGGCACCCGGCGCACCACCCGCATCAAAGAGAACGCCGAAGCTACCCACGTGGGGCTCAGCGCTGACGAAGTAGCCGGCCTTGATGCCCTTGCCCGGAGCCTGGGAGTCCATGGCGATCGCTACAACGCCACGCACATGGGTTACGTCAACGGCTAAGAATGCTTTCCGAGGCTTCCGGTCTGCTCAGCGCCTTTGGAGTCGGAATGGTTACCCAGGGGCCAGCACGCGAATGCGTTCCGGGTTGACCACCGCGCCGTAGAGATCCGAAGGATCAGCGTTGAACGTGGCGAAATCGGGCGAATCGACGGAACCCCAATGGGGGAGCAATAGGTCCGCCGACGGGTAGCTGTTGTCCGGAGCCCACCGGGGAGGCAGCCGGCGCTTCAGCCGGTCAGATCACCAACGAGGCGGGCGACGTGCAGGGCAAGGTAGGCGATTTCGTCCTGCGTGAGCACTTCGGAGAGCACTTCGCTTTCATTCCGGGCGAATCGAGGCGGTCAGCCGATCAAGCGCTGAGCGCAGCTGGTCGCTGCCAGCCGCGCCCAGACTATCGACTACCCGCTGTTCAATGACCGCGATGACCTGGTCCGCTTGCTCCAGCGCTCCCTGTCCTGCGGTGGTGAGGTGAAGCTCCTGCACTTGGGGGTGCCGGGGGTGCGTGCGGCGCTCGATCAGCCCGCGTCCCTCCAGGCGGGTGACCAGGGAAGCGATGGCCTGGGGTGTCACATTCAGACGTCGGGCAAGGGTCGCGCCGGCCAGCCCAGGTTCCGCGTGCACAGAGACGAGCAGTGTGTAATGAGCAGCCGCCATCCCCAAGGCCCGCAGTTCTCGATCCTTCAGATTCTGCACTGCCAATTCGGCGCGTCGGAGTGCCCAGATGACCCGATCCCGGGGGTCTGGCTCGGTGGTAGGCAGGGTTGTTGTCATCATGCTAGCATACATTACTTTACACATATCAAACGTTTGATAGTCATCAATAATAGGAGAACCCCATGAGTCGACCCATCGCACTTGTCACCGGGGCCAGCAGCGGCATCGGGGCAGCGATATCGGCATTGCTGGCGCATGCCGGCTATGACTTGGTACTCGTTGCTCGGCGCGAAAACCGCCTTGCTGCCCTGAAACAAGAGTTTGAGGGGATCGGAGCGAACAGCGAGACCCTTTCGCTTGATCTTTCGGAGCGGACCGGTCTTACTGACGCAACGCGGCGTGCCGGCGTCGGAGACATCGACGTCATCGTCTCCAACGCCGGGGTCAGCGCGTACGGCCCGTTCGCGGAGATCGATCCAGCCGACCTCGACCGCGCCTGGAGGCTCAATTCCGACGCGACACCCATGCTCGCCCGGGCTGCCCTGCCTGGCATGCTCGAACGCGGCAAGGGCGGAATCATTGCGATTGCCTCAAACCTCGCCTTCAGCGCGGGGATCCCCACAGTTCCGGCGGACCAAGGAAGGGCCCTGCCGCATCGCGCACTCTACGTTGGCGCAAAAGCCGGGATGGTGGCATTCACCCGAGTTCTCGCCTCGGAACTCGACGGAACCGGCGTGCAGGCCACCGTTGTCTGCCCCGGGCTGGTGTCCTCGGAGTGGAACGGCGGCGCCTCACAGGGCCCCCAATCAATGACACCCGAAAACGTCGCCCTTGCCGCATGGTCGAGCTTCACGAAGGGCGAAACCCTTTGCCTGCCCGGCCTCGAGCAAGTTGACCTTCTAGACCAGCTCGCAGAGACGGAACGCCGCATCCTCGGCGGGAACATCGGGTCGGACCTCGCCACCCGCTACTTACCGTAAGCCGGCGGTGTCGCGGCCGGTTCGAGACCCACGGGCAGAACCTGGCGCCGACAACGCCCACATGGAACCGTCGACACATCGCACCGCTGCGAGCACGGCCGCCGCGGCCCGGAAGGGCCACCATGCTCCATGACAGAAACGCCATCGTCCACCCGAATCTTGGCTGCGCCAGGCAGGCATTGCAGCCCCCACTGCACTTGGATGTACGGTATTGCCCACTAGAGGAGAGCTGACCTGCATGCAACCGACCATGGCTCACACCAGCAGCACAATTCGTTTCGTGGACGCACTCCAGTGGAGGCTCGAAAGGCACGCACTGGCTGGCGCAGCTGTCACCTCGGTAGCTGATGCGGTCGACCGTGTGGTCGCTACGCGGGCTTGGCCTTCGGATGCGGCGGACCTGGCAGTCGCTTTACGGGTTCTTGACCCGAAGCGCGATGCCTTGAGCCAGGCGCTGGAGTCCGGGAGCGTGGTGAGAAGCTACGCGTTTCGCGGCGGCTCTTTCATCTTTACCCCTTCCATCGCAGCTGATCTGCTGATGACGCGTACCGCGACCCGGATATGGGAAACGAACCGGTGGCAGGAACAAGGCGGCTTTGCGATCAGCGATTGGCAGCCGTTACGCGAGGCAATGCGCGGAATCCTCGGAGATGGGCCATTGACCCGCTCGCAGATCAGCGAAAGACTCGACAGGATTCCCGGCTTACGGGATCTAGCGCAGGCGGCGTTGGGTGCGGGCGCTGACAGCCTGTACAAACCGCTGCATTGGTGGGGTGACATTTGCTTCGGCCCGACCCGCGGCACGGAAGCGACATTCCAGTTGGCCGGCCCCTTGCAGGATGAGCCCGCCGACGCCGCCGTCGATGAAGCCGGCAGAAGGTCCATTCGCACCTACCTGCACTCCTACGCGCCAGCCACCGTCGATAATCTCGCTTACTGGCTGGCCCAAGGGCTCGGTGTCCCCCGACGCAGGCTCCTGTCGTGGATCGGGGACCTCGGTTCCGAGATCACAACGATCGATGTTGATGGGGTGCCCTCACTGGCCCTAACAGAAGACGTGGCCTCCATCGCATCCGCTCGCTCGTCCGAAATCCTTCGCCTCCTGCCAGCATTCGACCCTTGGTTCTTCGGACCCGGCACTGCCGACCATCGCCTCATCCCCACCGCCCAACGGGCCCTGGCGTCAAATGGCTACCCACTGGTCATCTCAAGGGGCAGTGCCGTAGCTACGTGGCGCGTGCGCGCCCAGACTGTCGTCGTCAAACCCTTCGTGCCAAGCTCCCAGCTGCCATTCCAGCTACTGGAAGACGAGATCAAGCATCTCACCCGGATCCTGAACAAAGATCTCGACATCGTAGTCGAACCCCAAACCTGAGACGGGGACTGGACCACGAAATCAGCTGAACTTACGAACGGCCCGACAGAACATGCCTTACCGACGGGTAGATTTGGCAAGTGGAAAATTGCCGTCCGGATACTTTTCCGGCCGATTCCTAATCTTTGTTGCGGAGTCCCTGGGATTCGGCGGTCGCGGCTTCGATAGCGTCGGCGTCCAGTCCACACGCGCGTAGAGCGGTTGCGGCAATCACTTCCAAGTAGGCGGGGTCCGGTTCCCCGCTCCTGCGCAAATGGCTGATCAGTTCCGTCAGATGGATGATGATGGCGCCCAATTGTTCCTCCGAGACCGAAGCTGCTACGGCCTCGGTAGCAGCGGCGGCCCCTAGCCGTCCGTAGACATTGAGCAACTCTTGCCGCTCAAGGCGAAAGCTGTTGTAGCGCTCACCCTGCACCTCCGGCAACAACCAGAGAATGGCGAAATTGTGCGCGGCTTTGATCAGGGTAGTTGTATCCAGGATGAGGGCAGCGTGGAGGGCGCCGGCGGCGCTGGCGGAAGCGGGCACGAGTGCTTCAAGGGTGCGCACAGCTTCCAAGCCGGGCCGAACGGACGCGGTGAGCAGCTCGTCGAGCATTTCTTCTTTGTTCGCGAAGTGGTAGTAGAGGGATGCCTGGCGAATGCCAACCCGCTCGGCGATCGTGCGAGTCGGTGTGGCCGTGAATCCGTTCTCGACGAAGAGCGCCGCAGCGGCGTCGAGGATCTGTTCCCGGGGCGAGTGCTCAGTGTCGGAGTCCGGGATGCTGCGTGGACGACCGGTGCGTACTGGCCTTGTTTCGGTTGACATGAATCCATCCTTTCACGCGGGACCTCGGAGCACCCGGAATAGTGAGCCCGCCGCTGTCCCGGGCACAAAAACTTCAGAAGTTTGGCGACGTGGGTTCTGCACCCCTCCGGGTGTTCGTAGCCACTTTCCGTCATTTCCCGAATCGGCAATCCCGACCACGCTCCTCTCTCCTTCGCCGGCCGCACGGCACACCGCAGGAACCCTGGACATCACCGCAGCCTCCCTTCGTGAAGGTGCCTGCTTCTTCAAAAATACACTACCTATCGCTTGACAGGTATTGGTGGAAGTGGGACGCTCAGACAAGCGAAGTGTTACCCCCGCCACAACATTCGACCAACCAATCCCCCTTCCAATCGGGAAGAAATGGCTGGTTGTTGAGGAGGAAGGGTGCGGGTCCTTCGCTGGACTACCCAACTGACAAAGAAGTCGCACTGCTGCATTGGTCAGCGCTTTTCATGGTGTGGGATTCCAGATTCAGGAATGCCCCGCAGAAACCCGTTCGACCGGAAGGAAATCCAATGATCAGGACTCAATTGCACCTGAAAACCCGTCCTGGCCTCGTTCAAGATGTTCTGGACTTTTATGCGGACCGTGGCATCCTCGCAAGGTCCCTCGCGCAGCCGGGGTGCTTGGCAGCGGAGATACGTGTACCGCTTCACTTCCAGGATTGCGTCGTCGTCAGTGCACTTTGGGAATCCGGGACGGCCTACCAGTCCTGGGTGGAAAACCCGGAGCGGGACTCCGCTGCCAAGGAGCTCATTGCTCTGCTCGACAACACGGAGGGCGCCTTGGGCGACGCCGAAGTCTCTGTCATCCACGACTTCAAGGCCGCGCATCCTTGTTCAACTACCAATTGAGCCGTCGGCTGACTCAGTAAATCCACATCAAATTCACACCATAAAGGGATAAGTAATGAAGAAAGACCTACGGGTAGGAGTGGACATCGGTGGAACCTTCACCGACATCGTCGTGCAAAACAAGCGCGACGGCAGCACGCTCCTCCATAAAGTCCTCAGCACGCCGGACAATCCCAGCGTCGGAATGCTCCGTGGCCTGGACGAGCTCGGCATTGCAGAGGACATAGACTTCCTTGTTCACGGGACAACTGCCGGCCTGAACGCCCTCCTTTCCCGCACTGGTGAGCGGGTCGCGCTGATCACCACCGCCGGGTTTGAAGATGTTCCGATCCTGGGCCGCGGCGGGAACAAAGAGATCTGGAGCCTGACGCCTGAACGGCCCAAGCCACTCGTCGCCGAGCATGACATCATGTCTGTCGATGAAAGGGTCCGCTTTGACGGATCCGTTGAACGGCCACTCCAGGACGACGACGTCCGACGGGTTGCCGACTGGCTGCTGGCGGAGGGCATTACGAGCGTTGCGGCCTCCTTCCTCCACTCCCACCGGAATCCTGTCAATGAGATCACCCTGCGCAAACGCCTCACCGCCCTCGTGCCTGGGGCCTCCGTCGTTCTCTCCCACGAAGTCGCACCGGAACAAGGAGAGTTCGAGCGGACCTCCACCACGCTCGCCACCGGCTACGTGGCGCGCACCGTTGACCGCTACCTCGCAGCACTTTCGGTGGAACTGGACAAACGGCGGTGCAGTGCTCCCCTGCAGGTCATGAGGTCCAGCGGAGGGATATGCTCGGCGACACTGGTCGCGCGCCAACCGATCCAGACGATCCTCAGCGGACCTGCTGGAGGAGTCGTTGCCGCTGAGACTCTCTCCCGCTCCCTCGGCCGGCCGAACCTGATCGCCATCGATATGGGTGGAACGTCATCGGATGTGAGTTTGGTGATCGACAGCAGGATGACGCTGGCTACGGAAGGTGAAATCGCCGACCAAGTCATGCGGATGCCGGTAGTTGAACTGCACACCATCGGTGCCGGGGGCGGTTCCATTGCCCGCGCGGAAGCCGGAGGTCTTCGAGTGGGTCCCAAGAGTGCCGGCTCCGACCCCGGCCCGGCATGCTACGGACAGGGGGGTACTGAGCCCACAGTCACCGACGCCCAGGTGGTACTGGGGCGGATTGATCCTGGCTGGTTCCTGGGCGGCAGGATGAAGCTGAGCCTTGACGCGGCGCAGATGGCTGTCGGCCGGCTGGGCAAAGCCTTGGACATTGAGCCGGAGACCGCCGCTGAAGGCATCGTGGCCGTGGCGAACGGCATGATGGCCAACGCGATCCGCACGCTCACCATGCGGCGGGGCATCGACGCCCGGGATTTCGCGCTCGTGGCCTTTGGCGGTGCGGGCCCCCTCCATGGAGCCGCCCTCGCGGACGAACTCGGAATCCGGGAGGTGATTGTCCCCTTCGCTACCGGTGTGCTTTCGGCTTGGGGGATGCTGCACGCAGACATCCGGCACGACGTCTCCGCACCACTCTCCGGCCTGGCCGACGCCCCGGAGGCGCTGAGGACTTTCCGAGAGATACGCCAGCAACTTGAAGCCCACGGATCGATACTGCTTGACACCGAACGCGTCCCCGACGAGGACAAGACCTTCGAGTTCTCGGCGGACATGCGATATGTCGGTCAGGAGCACGCAATCTCCGTCGCCATTGCCGACGAGGAGGATGCGCTTGGCCTCTTCCACGACGCCTACCGGCGCCGTTACGGGCACAGCATGCCCGAATCACCCGTCGAATTTGTCAATGTGAGGCTCGCTGCTGTTGGCCGCGTCAGCTCGGCTCCAGCAGAATCATCAGGCCTCGGCTCCGATGTCCCGGAAGAATCAGCCCGGAAAGTGCGGATTGACGGTGTCACCCATGACGCACGGGTTGTGCACAGGAGCGCGCTCGGTGTCGCAACGGTCGACGGGCCCGCGATCATCCAGGAAGACGGTTCCACCACTCTGGTCCCCCCGTCGTGGCAGGCCACGCGCGGCGAATTTGACACCATGATTCTTAGAAAGGTCGGCCGATGAACACCGACGTAGTGACCACAGAGATCGTCCGAAACCTTTTCCTTTCAGCAGCAGAAGACATGCATGCAACTCTGGTGCGCTCGGCCTTCCAGCCGCTTCTCTACGAAAACGAGGACGCCGCCGTCGCCATCCTTGACCGCAACGCAGACGTCCTGGGCCAGTCCAGCGGCCTGCCCCTGTTCCTGGGAAACCTGGATGAAGCGATCAAAGAGACACTGCGTCGCCGGGGCGGGACCGGTTGGCTCGACGAAGGCGATGTTGTCATCCTGAACGACCCCTACATCCAAGGCACGCATGTCAACGACGTGACCCTTTTCGCGCCCGTACATTCCGGGGGCGAGATCATCGGTTACGTCGCCGTCCGCGGCGATGTGACCGACGTCGGCGGTAAAGATCCCGGCGGAGGAACCGAGACCACCGAGGTGTATCAGGAAGGGCTCCTGCTTGGGCCAGTAAAAATCTGCACGGCACAAGGACCAAACCAGGACATCATCGACATCATCCGCCGCAACAGCCGCAGTGGAGAGTTGATCGTTGGCGATATCAACGCCATGATCTCCTCGTGCCGGATCGGCCAGCGACGCATGCTGGAGATCGTCAGGCGCTTCAGCATCGGCGTCATCGAGGCATCCCGTGACGAAATCTTCCGCCAGAGCGAAGAGTCAGACAGGGACACTGTCAGCAACATACCCGACGGCGTCTACACCGGAAGCGGCTGCATGGACAACGACGGCATCATCCTCGACAAGCCCGTCCGGATCCCGATCAAGATCACTGTCTCCGGCGACACACTCACCGTCGACTTAACGGAAAGCCCTGATTCAACTACAGGGCCCATCAATTGCGGCCGCGCCCAAGCCGTTGCCGCCATCCGCGTTGCCTACAAGCTGCTGTTCGCCCCCGAGCGCTCGTTCGACGGCGGCTGCTTCCGTAACGTCGAAGTGCTGACACGCCCGGGGTCAGTCCACCATGCAGAGGAACCGGCGGCTTGCGGTTGGTATTACACCACCTTGGGACTTCTGGTGGATCTTTTTATCAGCGCCTTCGCCGAAGTCCTGCCCGGACGTGTCACTGCGGCCCAGTTTGGTGATTCGATGATTACCTACTTTGCCGGCAAGGACTTGCGCGGTGCGGACTACCTCTGCGTCGAGGCCCACGCCGGCGGTTGGGGTGCCTCCAGCCGGTCAGACGGAGCCGATGGTCTCATCAACGTCCTCAACGGCAGTTTCCGGAACACTCCCATAGAAGCGTTGGAATCCCGATACCCGATCACGGTCACCCAATACGCCATCAGGCACGACTCCGGCGGCGCTGGCATGCACCGTGGAGGCAACGGCATCATCAGAAGCTACCGCTTCGATGAGCCCACGCAGCTATTCCTTTGGCTCGACCGGTCCCTCACCCCCGCCTGGGGACTGAACGGCGGCTCCCCCGGCGAACCGCCGCGCGTGGAAATCTCCGGCAGCGTCCGCCGATCGGACTTGCTCAAGGTCAACGGGCTGCAGCTCTCTGCCGGCGATGAGCTGAAGATCCTGACGGGTGGCGGCGGCGGCTTCGGGAGTCCCGAATGAGCACAATGAGGCTTCCTCGCGCCACCACACACACATTCTCCGCACCAGAATCCACCCTTGGTATTTCGCATCGAAAGGCAACGCCATGACCGACAGGTCATCGAATACTGCGACGGTCCCCGACGGACGGGGCCCGAAAGGGGCTCCGTCCGGAACGCTGAGCGCCCGCCACATCATCTTCTTCGTGATCGCCGCCGCAGCACCCCTCGGGTTCGCTGTGGGATCTATCCCCTTGGCCATAGGCCGCGGCGGCATAGGCACCGCGGCCATGTTCATTATCGCCGGCGGATTCCTCGCGCTGTTCGCAGTGGGATACGTGGCCATGACACGCTTTGTCCCCAATGCGGGAGCACTGTTCTCCTACATCACGGCAGGTCTCGGCCGGCCTCTGGGCATCGGCGTCGCATTCGTGGCAGCGATCTCCTACGCCTTGGTTTCAGCCGGCGCCGTTGGCCCCTTCGCAGTATTTGCCGAGCAAACAGCCCAGTCCCTCTTCGGTGTGGCAGTTCCCTGGCCGGTATGGGCCTTGGCCGGAATCCTGGTGATGGGCCTCCTGGGCCAGTTGAACGTCGAGCTCAACATGCGGGTGCTGGGGTTCTTCATGATCGCGGAGGTGACGGTGCTCGCCATCCTGGGGGTCGCCGTCGTAAGCCAGGGCGGTGCCTCCGGAATCTCGATGGAGGCCTTGAGTCCGGCCGCCATCGCAGAGGGCCAGATCGGGGTGGTCCTTCTGTTCGTCTTCGCGGCTTTCGCGGGCTTTGAGGCCACTGCGCTGTTCCGCGAGGAGGCGAAGCATCCCGTCCGCACTCTTCGGCGTGCAACGTTCGGCTCCATTGCCGTCATCGCGCTGCTGCAGTCCTTCGTTGCCTGGTACATCGTCCAGGCCTTTGGCGCCACCGTGGTGGACGTGGCGAACGCAACTCCCACGGAAATGTTCGCCATTGCTTCCCGGCAATACGTGGGTGACTGGTTCGCGAACGTCGTCACCGTCCTGGTGGTCCTGAGCTGGTTCGCCTCCGTCAGCGCATTCCACAACGCCACCACGCGGTACCTTGTGGCGCTGTCACGCGACGGCGTGATCCCGGCCGTCTTCACCCGCCGCTCGCGCCGCACCAACGCCCCCTGGGTGGCCAGCCTCACCCATAGCCTCTTCGCCCTGGTCCTGATCGTGCTCTGCATCCTGGCGGGACTGGACCCCTACCTGGACCTGTTTATTCTGGGCAGCGTGCCGGTAGCCGTCAGTATCCCTGCCATGGAACTACTCACGGCAATCGCAGTGGTCGCCTTCTTCCTGCGGGACCGTCGCGGCCAATCCCCGTGGGCCGTGTACGTGGCACCGGCAGTGTCAGCCATCGCCCTGGCCATAGTTGTCTACTTGGTGCTGGCCAACATGGAGTTCTACACCGCCCAGACCGGCCCTATCAACTGGATCCTCCCCGGCATCAACCTTGTAGTCCTCGGGATAGGCGTTGCCCGCGCCCTGTGGATGCGATCCCGCACTCCCCACCTCTACGACCGCATCGGCCGCTTCGGCCTGGAATAAGCGCTCTCACCAACAGAACGGACGACGCCTCGCCTGCCAGGTCCATACGAAAATGCCCCAGCCAAGGCACTCTTCCAGGACACGGCAGGCGGGGCGTTCTTCCAACGCCTTCCCCACGCGATTCAAAACAACGCCCCCGCTCCCCAAAGGTGGACGAATGCCCCCCTCAGAAACCACTGTTCCTCTTCACGCAGGTTCCTCTTCGAACCGCTCAACCACACCCGATTCCGAATACTTCAGGAAGTACATTGGCCAAAGCTGGGCCACCCCCGTGGAAGTCCTGCCCCCGCCGCGGGAACAGGCTGCATTTGCCGCAGCGAGACGCAGCCGAGTCTCCGGGCTGTACCCCGGCGTTCGGCTGCTGGTGCCGGCCGGCCGCCTCAAACAACGTACGAACGATATGACGTATCCGTTCCGGGCCCACTCGGCGTTTGCTTGGCTTACGGGATGGGGCAGCGATTCCGAGCCCGGAGCCGTGCTCGTGTTTGAACCTGCAGGCGACGCCCACGAGGTAACTCTGTACTTCCGCGAACGGGCCGGACGCGGCACGGACGAGTTCTACGCGAACCCGGAAATCGGCGAGTTCTGGATTGGTCCGAGGCCCTCCCTCCGGCAAGTAGCCACCGACCTCGGACTCCAGACCCGCGACATCGCCGATCTGGACCTGCTCATGCACCTCGGACCAGCAGAAGAATCCACGGTCCTGCACCCGACCGTGACGATACCTGAAGCAGACCCGGAACTGGCAGATATTGTCGGCAGCCGGCAATCCGATGCCGCCACGCGCAACGCCAATTTCGTCAGGGACCTTTCCGAACTGCGACTCGTCAAAGATCCCTACGAGGTAGAGCAACTGCGGAAGGCGGTCGCCGCCACCGCCGTCGGATTCTCGGACGTCATGGCCGAGCTCCCCCGAATCCGTGGCAATGCCCGCGCCGAGCGCCTCATCGACGGAGTGTTCAACAACCGGGCCAGGGCCGAAGGAAACACCGTGGGTTACAACACGATTGCAGCAGCCGGCCCGCACTCGTGCATCCTGCACTGGACCCAAAACAACGGACCCGCTCTGAACGGTGACTTGGTTCTCCTGGATGCCGGCGTGGAGCTGGACAGCTACTACACAGCCGACATCACCCGAACGTTTCCCGTGAGCGGAACCTACTCTGCGGCGCAACGAAAAGTCTATGAGGCTGTCCTGGGAGCAGCAGACGCCGCCTTCGCCGTCGCACGTCCCGGCGTCCGGTTCCGTGACATTCACGACGCCGCCATGGCTGTTATTGCCCGCGCGACCGTCGAATGGGGCGTGGTGACGGTCAGCGTCGAGCAAGCATTGGAGGAGGGAAACCAGCAGCATCGCCGCTACATGGTCCATGGCACCAGTCATCACCTCGGCCTCGACGTCCACGACTGTGCACAGGCCCGCCGCGAGATGTACCTCGACGGCATCCTTGAGCCAGGCATGGTCTTCACCATCGAACCGGGACTCTACTTCCAGCCTGATGACCTCACCGTGCCGGATGAACTACGCGGCATCGGGGTGCGCATCGAGGACAACATCCTGGTAACAGCAGAAGGCGCAGAAAATCTCTCGGCTGCAATCCCCCGCACCGCCGATGACATTGAAGTGTGGATCCAGCAGTCAAGCACCTGAACGTCATGCCCGGAACCGAAAAAGCCAGATCCACCGACACCGACACAAACTCCCCTCCCCATAAGAACGGACACCGTAAGATGCCGCCGAAGACGCCGGAACACTTTCCCCGAATCGCTGTCCTTGGAACTGGCGCCATGGGTGGTGCCATTGCCCGGGGGCTCCTCAAAAGCGGCGCGACGGTCAGCGAAGGGATGAGCGTCAGTGGTCACTGGACCCAGCAGATGCAAGAACTCACGGATCTGCCCGGAGTCGAAGGATTCGATGCGGAGACCGATCCCGAGGCAAACATCCGTGCAGTAAGACATGCGGGCATCGTTGTCCTGGCGCTCAAACCGGACGTCATGGTGAGCGTTCTCCGGGAGATTTCATCTTTCCTACGCGACGGCGCAATCGTTATCAGCGTTGCCGCCGGCGTCACCATTCAAACCATAGAGTCGCTGCTGCCAGAAACGGTTTCCGTCATCCGGGTTATGCCGAACACCCCAGCCCTCGTCGGCATGGGCGTCTCAGGCATCAGCACCGGGACCCGGGGAACGATGAAGGACATATCCCTCGCCGAGGCGCTCTTCGGAAGAATCGGAACCGTTCTCAGAGTTCCAGAGAGCCGGATCGACGAGGTCACCAGCATCTCGGGATCGGGCCCGGCATATGTGTACTACCTCATCGAACAACTCACAACGGTCGCGGAACACCTGGGCTTCACTTCCGAGCAGGCCGCTCTTCTGGTCAACGGAACGTTCAGGGGAGCATGTGAGCTGCTCGTGGACTCCGACAAATCACCCCGGGAACTCCGCCAACTCGTCACCAGCCCCAAGGGCACAACAGCGGCAGCTATCTCCGTCCTTGAAGACGGAGGTCTCCGGGAACTATTTGAACGAGCTGCAGCCGCCGCCGTCCGTCGTGCGAGAGAACTCGCCATATAACCGGCAAGGCCCCTCGACGCACAACGACAGGAGATTGTTCCTATGCAACCTTGGATTATCAGGGATTTTCACCTTGACGATCTCGACCAATTGATCGAGGTATGGCAAGACTCCAGAACCTCCGGCGTCCACCCCGTGTACACACTGGCCGAGATCATCAATGCCTGCACCAACGGGCTGGCCTTCGTAGCCCTGACAGAAGGCACGATCGTTGGCGCAGTTGCCTGCGTCATTCAGGACGACCGTGCCTGGGTCGTGACACTTGCCCAGGCCACAGAATGGCGGGAACGAGGATTGGGAAGTGCGCTGCTCGCCCACGTTGAAGGACGATTGGCCAGCCGTGGAGTCAGAAGGATATCCGCGCTGGTCCCCGCCCCGGAAACCAGAATCAGGGCATTCCGAAACAGCGACTACCGCGTCGAGGAGGACCTGCATTACTTCGAAAGGACCATACCGGTACACCCCAAGGAAACCCGCCCCCTCAGCCAGCTTGGAGGCCGGCTTCTGCCCCACGGACTCTGGGAAGCCCTCGCTGGCATGCAGAACGAAAAGCACCTGATTGAGCAGCGCCTCATCCTTCCCCTTGCACACACCGAACTCGCGAAATCATTAGGCGTAACACCCCCACGCTCGGTGGTCCTCTTCGGTCCGCCGGGAACCGGGAAAACGACTTTCGCCAAGGCCATAGCTTCCCGACTCGACTGGCCATTCATTGAGGTATTTCCATCACGGCTCGCCTCCCATCCCCACGGTCTAGCTGGGGCCCTGCGCCAGGTCTTCCTGGACATCGGAGAACTCGAACATGGAGTCGTTTTCATTGACGAGGTCGAGGAAATCGCGTCCACCCGCACAGGTGAAGTCACGTCCCCACTCCAAGGAGTCACCAATGAGCTTCTGAAAATCATCCCGGCATTCCGGGAACAAGAGGGACGCCTCCTGATCTGCGCCACCAACTTCATCCGCTCCCTGGACAACGCCTTCCTCCGCCACGGCCGGTTCGACTACGTCATACCCATAGGGCCGCCGGACCTCATGGCTCGCATGGCAATCTGGAACCGCTATATACCCCCTGCGTTTTCGCAGAACGTCGACTTGGAAGTGCTGGCCAAAGCCAGCGACCGGTTCTCCCCGGCCGACATAGAATTCGCTGCCAGAAAGGCTTCACAAAAAGCGCTGGAATTTGCTGTTCAATCACGGCAGCCTGCAACCACCGAAACGGCCCTCACCACTGCGGCCTACCTGCAGGCCATCGAGGGAACGCGTGCAACAGTGACCGAAGCCGTCGTGAAGGAATTCCTGGAAGACATCGACCGGATAGCACGCGTCTAGATGGCAATGCTTATCTTCCCTGCGCAGGCACGTGGCCCCGCCCGAACGCGACTTCAGGTCAATCAGGACCTCGGCACCGCCGCCGGGCACGATAAAAACGCACCGCCGAAAACATCGCCTCCACCTCGGGGCACCTATGACGGCAACGGAAGCGACTTCGTCCAACTCAGAGCCGTCATCGCAGGCGCCCGGCGTTGAGTTCTTGGTGGCAACTGCGCATACCTACTGGCGATCAAGTCGTCCTCCTGCACCGACACAGATCGACGAGGGCTGCACGTCTCGCGGGACGCCTGTCCAGACCAGTTTCCAACCGGATTTATACGTCATGTTGTCCTCAGCATGCCGGTCCATGAAGAGGTGCGGGCCAACCCTCCACAGGAATGCGGCCTGCTAGCCTCTCCTCATGCGCACAACGTCGGCACGAGCCAAAGCCACCGCCAGCGGACAGCGCGTACTGATCCTGTCCGCTGGCGTGGGATCAGGGCATAACAGCGCTGCGGCGGCGGTGCAGCAAGCATGTGCCGCCCGCGATGACATCGCCGAGGTGCAGGTGCTTGACGTGCTGCAGGTGAGCAGCGTTCTCTACCGCGCCCTGCTGGGCAAGGGCTACTTCGTCCTCGTGGAGGATTTACCTTGGCTGGTCGAGTGGGGCTATGACATCAGCAACCCGCCGTTCCGGCGTCGTGGCCCGATCGACCCCTGGACGCGGGCGAATGCCGGCCCTGTTGTCAGTGCCATCAAGCGGTTCCGGCCCACCGCGATTGTCTGCACGCATTTCCTCCCCGCTCAGCTGTTGGCCTCACTGCTTCTTCGCGGCGTGGTTGATGCGCGGACAGCTGTGGTGACCACCGACTATGACTTCCAGGGCCTGTCGCTCACAGGCGCGTTCCATAAGATCTTTGTGGCAAGGGAAGAGGGAAAGGTGGAGCTCATGGCGCTCGGCCTTCCCTCCGACCGCGTCTGTGCTTCTGGAATTCCGATCGGCAAACAGCTCAATCCAGCGCCCGTGCGCAATGCCAACAAGCCGCCAATGCTTCTGATCTCGGCTGGCGCGACCGGTGGCGACTACGCTGTCTCGGTGGTGCGGCAGACGATGCATATGCGCTCCGCGTTTACAGCCACAGTCGTGTGCGGACACAACGATGCGCTCCGGCAGCGCATCGAGACGCTCGTCGCGTCGGCTGGCGACCGCTACAGCGTGCTCGGATTCACCTCGGAAATGCCGCAGCTGCTGCAGCGCGCGGACCTGTTCGTGGGCAAGCCGGGTGGGCTCTCGGCGTCGGAGTGCATGGCCGCAGGGCTCCCCATGGTGCTTGTGAACCCGATCCCTGGTCAGGAGGTCCGCAACGGCGACTACCTCATGGAGCAGGGGGCGGCAGTCCGATGCAACGCAGCGGCAACCATCGGCTGGAAAATCGATGGGGTGCTGCGCGAACCCGGCCGTTTACAGAAGATGCAGGCGGCGGCACAGAGGACAAGTCGCCCCGATGCCGCGGCCGACGTACTTAGCGAGCTGCTGGGCGGGCCGTCCCGTCCGCTGGTGGTAACGCGGGCGGCGCAAAGGACGATTCTTGCCGCCAGCGAGCAGCGCTTCGTCGCGACCGATCTCACGGGGCCGTCGTCCTTGGTCCGCTTGATCGACCAAGTCTCGGGCAGCACGGTTGCGCTGCTGCAAGAGGAGGAGTTGGCGGATCTGCAGAAGCGCTACACGACTCCGGACGGGAACTTGGTGCTGCGCCCAGGCCGGGCGTCCCTGCTTCTCCATTGGGAGGAACGTCGGCTGGTACGCGCTATGCTGCGGGGCGAGGACGCGCTGCCTGTCCGTGTCGAGGGGCCCTTGGCGACGTTCCGCGATCTTCCCGGATAACCGGCCGAACCACCCGACTACATCAGGCCGGCTTGCCGTCTGAAATACCTTCCTGGTCAATCAGACCCTCCGTACATCGCAAGCTGACGGCGTTCTCCCAGCTGTCCGGGCTGTGTTGGCTGGCTTGCAGGGCCCACTCCCCCGAGCGGGCAGACCAGCGCCGTGTGGTCGAATCGCGCTGCAGGGTGGGGCCCGCATCCAAATCGACCCGCACAGTGGTCTCCGCGCCAGGCTCCAGGGTCACTTTCCGGAAGCCCAGGAGCTGGGCCACAGGCCTGCGGAGGGACACATCTGCAGCGTAGACCTGAACAACGGTGGAGCCTTTGCGGTTGCCATTGTTCGCTACGTGCACGTTCGCGTTGCCGCCAGAGTCGTCCAACGTGTGGTCAAGGAGTCGGTGCTCGATGTTTGTATAGCCCAGGCCGAATCCAAACGGGTACGCGGGCCTGTGGCCCTGGCCGTCGAGCCTGCGCTGACCCCATTGGTTGTCATAGACAACGGACTTTGCCGTGGAGTCGAAGAATGGCAGATGTGCGGTGTCCGTTGGCAGCACGAAAGGCAGCCGTCCGCCGGGCTCCTCGCTGCCGGTCAGCACGCTCGCGAGCGCGCGGCCGCCCTCCATACCGCCGTACCAGGCAAAGAGGAGCGCTGGCACGCGGTCACGCCATGTTTCAGTGAGGATGGCGCTGCCGCTGACCAGCACGACGACGGTCTTGGGGTTCGCGGTGACGACCAGGTGGATAAGCCGCTCGTCAGAGGGACGCAGGTTAAGCGAGCTCCGGTCCCCGCCCCGGACGAACCGGGAGGCCAGGTGCGCGAGTCCGATGAGCAACCGTCGGAGGGGCCCTGAGCGGAATTCCCGACCGAGCACGCCCACGTCGACCCCTCCGGTGACGACGGATTCGCCCTCGTCGTGTTGGTCCAGGCCTACGACGACGATCGCCGTCTCCGCCGCGGCAGCCAACGAGGCCGCGCGGCCTTCGTCCCGACCGTTCGTCGTGGTGATCCTGACCCCCGGCAGCGCCTCACGCAGGCCCTGCAGGGGCGAAACAGTGGAGGGCGGCCTTACACGGGATGAGCCATGATCGCCGAGGTTCGCTTGTGCCGCGAGTCGTCCGATCACGGCGAGATGCCGGGTAGCGGGAGCCAATGGCAGCAGCGGCGCCGCGCCGACGGCTTCGTTCTTCAGCAGGACGATAGACTCCGTCGCTACCTCGTGGGCAAGCGCCCGATGTGCCGGAGAGGCGATGACGGCGCGGGTGGGGACCGCCGGTTCCCGGGTCGCGGCGTGCTGCACGCACGTGCGCAGAATGCGGCGGGCGGACTGGAGCATAGTGGAACGGGCCAAGTCACCGTGGTGCAGTGCGTGGGGCAGCGCGCGGGCGCGCAGCAACCGGAGCGGCATCTCCACGTCCATTCCCGCCTCGAGGCTGACGACCGCATTGTGCGTACCGAACACCCAGTCGCTTGTCACGAACCCGGAGAAGCCCCACTCGTGCCTCAAGACGTCCGTGAGCAGGGCCCGATTGACATCCATGTACTCGCCCCGCACACGGTTGTACGAACTCATCACGGAGTCTGCACCGGCGTCAACGACCGCTTTGAAGTGCGGCAGATACACCTCGTGCAAGGAGTGTTCGTCCACCGCCACGTCCACCTCAAAGCGCTCGTTCTCCATCGAGTTGAGCGCAAAGTGCTTTACGCACGCCATCGTATTTACCCGCACACCTTGGGTGAGGGCCGATCCCATACGGGCAGTGAGCACCGGATCCTCCCCGTAGCACTCCTGCGCCCTGCCCCACGCTGGGTGGCGAAGCAGGTTTACACAGACCGAGGCCGAGTAGTTCGCTCCGCGCGCCCTGGTTTCCAGACCGATCGCGACGCCGACGCGTTCTTCCAGCGATGGATCCCAGGTCGCTGCCCGCGCAATGGTCACCGGGAATGCCGTAGAGGCGCCGATCACTACGCCGCGGCCACCGTCGCTGAACCGAATGCCCGGTATTCCGAGCCTCGAAACCGCCCCGGCCACGAACGGCACCCTGTCCAGCAGTATCGGGATGAACGGGAGCACCAATCTGGGCGAGTCGCCATCGAGCAGCCCGAGGATCTCCCTATCCGTCATCATGGTGATCAGCTGGTTCGCCGCTTCATCCGCGGTGAGCTCACCCGTCCGGACTGCCCGGACGGCATCGACGTAGGGGCTGCTCTCTGCCGGCATCGTATCCGTCGAATCCAACTCTCGCGTTCGCGCTGCCCGCACCAATCTCCGTACACTGACGCCCGCATTAGTCTTCATGCCTAAGTCTGCACCCTGTTAATGCGCGTAGTGGGCGTGGCCGTTACGCGCCTGTGCCGGTCGTGTACTCGTCGGCCCGTCCGGCACCCGCCGAAGTGGCGGAATGGGGATGGCTCCGCACGTCACTGGTATCCAGAATCTCTGGTCCGATCCTCTGTGTAAGGGTGCTGTATCCATCGCGCCGCGGTCTTAGAGCAACCTCTTGCGACATATTCATGGAATTTCTTGACCCACAGTGACGGGCCTGTCATCGTATGAGCATGAACAACCTGTTGGACAGCTGGACAGTTGGTCAGGGGCCCGTGGTGAGAGTGGGGGCCGCTGAGGGTGTTCTGGCCGCTTTGCGGTCCGCCATAGAGTCCGGGCAAATCCCTGTCGGGACAAAATTGGAAGCTGAAGCGGCCCTCGCCCAGCGGTTCGGGGTGTCCCGGACCATGGTGCGCGAGGCGCTGAGATCGTTGTCATCATTGGGCCTAACAGCGACGCATACAGGCAAGGGCACGTTCGTAGTTGCCGACCGAGCCGTAAAAGACCTGCGGTTGGGGAAGTATTCGGCACAGCAGCTGCTGGAGGCCCGTCCCCACATCGAGATCCCGGCCGCGGGACTCGCGGCGCAGCGCCGAACTATCGAAGAACTCGATCGCCTGCGGGAGATTCTGGAAGCGATGGAACATGAGGAAGAACTGTCCCAGTGGGTGGTTCTGAACTCGGAGTTCCATGCCAGTATCGCCCGCGCCAGCGGCAACGGAGTGTTCGCGACGATGCAGGAGGACATCGATGACGCGATGGCGAAACAGTCGAACACCTTGAACCAGGTCGTGGATCGCCGTAAGGAATCCGGGGCCGAACATGCAGCAATTTTCGCCGCGATTGAACGCGGATCGGCCGATGATGCAACGCGTGCAATGGAGCTTCATTTGCAGGGCGTGGAAGTCGCCCTTGAGTCGGTCACCGTCACGGATATTCCCAAGCTGTAGCCAGGCGCCCGCCGGCTAAGCCAGGGCACCTCTACCGGCTTCATATCCACCCAGCACCAGTGGTCATTGGACAACGTTTGTACTGCACGTTCGCGCCGGTACAAAGGGTGATCTTTCACACCCGAAATATGTGTTTGCCTGGCACAGCGCAGTGCCAGGCATCCGATAACCGGAGGAATTCCCGTCATGAAGAACAAGAAGAAACCAACGTTGTGGATCCTGGCGGCACTGCTGCTGGGCATAATCAGTGGACTTATCGGGCACTGGCTGTTACCCGACGGTCCCCGGGAAGCCGCGGTGTCGACCAACGTTCTGGGCAACGCCATCGCCACCGCCGTCATCGGCCGCCACCACGACACCGCATCCACCAGTCAAACGATCCCACCTGCCGTACCAGACTCCGGGCTCTCCCCAAGCCCGGCGGCACAAATCCCAGTGCACTGATCACCATTAGTAACCTCTGACTGCAGCGAAAGCCTGGCTATGACTACCACCGCCAATACGTATGCACCCCGGACCAGTGTCGAACGCATCAAAGCCCATATCATCAACTACCTCGACCGACACGGCGCCAGCCCGATCACCGACATAACGAATGCCGTACCCGCCTGCCGCGACACCATCAGAACCCGCTTGGCTGAACTTGAACAGGAAGGCAGTGTCCAAGTGGACATCCCAGCGGGCCAACGATGGGGGTCGACTCCCTACTATTCCCTCACCGCTCTTCCGACAAAAGAACACAAACCATTACAACCACCGCGAATAGCCGTGACCGTCTACATCAGTGACGCATCCGACGGTCGGCTGGGCTTGGCGTTCGACGACTACCCAGGCCTCACCAGTACGGCCCGCAGCTTCGTCGACATCCCCAATGCGGCCCGAACAGCAGCAGCCCGCCACACCCACCTCCCTGCAGAAATCTTCACAATCCTCATCCGCTTCTAGCACCAGCGCCATGCGCTGCCAACCACCACGCCACGGAACCGCCAGAACGCAGTTCCGCCTTGCGCTTCCATGCGTCACTGCCCAGGAGCGGGTGGGGGCGACGCCCGGGACGTCAGGCCCGACGCCGAGTGAGGCCCTCCCCGGCTTTCGTGCCTTCCTGAATCGGGCATGCGGTGGCACGATGCCTTCATGACCAACAACGACCCGGGAAAACCCTTCGCTGCTGCACCTCAGCTTTCTGTGGAGCCGATCATCCAGCAGATCCATCTACCTGCGGGAGTAGCCGGGGCTGATGAGCTGGACTTTGACGTGCGTTGCTTTCTTGTGGGGGAAGCGTCCGGGGTGGTGCTGATCGACGCCGGGCTTGAGGGCAGCGCACCTGCGCTAGAACAAGCGCTGGGACGGCTCGGAGCGGAATGGAAGGACATCACGGATCTCGTACTGACCCACTCGCATCCAGACCATGTCGGCGGGTTGGCGGAGGTGGCATTAAAAGCGCCCGAGGCCGCCATCTGGGCCGGAGCGTCGGACATCCCCCAAATCGCTTCAGATGCACCAATCCGCCCGCTCTCGGACGGGGACCATGTCCACGGAATGCGGATACTACAGACGCCGGGACACACAGCAGGTCATATCAGTTTGCTCCACGACGATGCAGGCATCCTGTTCGTCGGAGACACAGTAGGCACAATGAAAGGGGCCATGACACGTGGTCCTTCCCAGTTCACAGCGGATGCCGCCGAAGCTGAACTTTCTTTGCTTAAACTCAGCCAGTTACAACCAACAAGAATGCTTTTCTCGCACGGACCCGAGATCCCCGACCCGGTCGCCCAACTCCGCCGGCTAGTCGATCTATCCGAGCAGGGCTGAATCGGGTGGGCGAACGCGACGCCCCCAGAGATCAAGCAACACTGAGGCGTCATGTAGTCATGGCCACTGACTCGCATGAGTAGATGATGGCGGACGGAAGAACAACAACGACCTACCGGACGCACCAAGGAGGCGACGCGCGGCGCCAGGCATACCCCGCGGCCAGTGTCAGACGAACCTGACCACCCAAAATGTACACACGCTGCCGACAGGGTTTGCGGCCTCAGTGGCCCTTGAAAGCTTCGGCCAGCCACCAAGCGCCGCCATCAGACGCGATCCTGGCATCGATGACCATCGGGGTCTCGCGGGGACCCGACAACCACTCGTTCACTCTGGACAGGTCTTCTGGTCGTCGAACCGTGAGGGCCGCCGCGGCGTATCCGGCCGCGATTGAGGCGATGTCGGTGGTTGGAAACCGAACCACCTCAAGTTCTGAATCGTCCGCGTCAAAGTGGTGGACCTCGGCCCCGTATGTGGAATCGTTGTAGACAATGACCACCAGCGGGATGCGTTCGCGTACCGCTGTCTCCAACTCTGAAATAGCCATGAGGAAGCCACCATCCCCGTTCCCAGGGCCGGTAGTCGGTCAGGCCTGGCAAATGCCGCCCCAAGAGAGGTGGCTGTATCCGGACCGTCCGCTTTCGCGACCTTGCAGCAAACAACGTCGCGACCCGCGGCGCCACGGACACCCCGCGGCCTTCCTGGCTCCGCTGATGTTTGGCACCGACAAGCTTCCAAGCAGCGCTGATGATCTTTTGACTTACGGCGAATCGCCACTTCGTGGTTTTTCGTCGTCATCCTCCCCGATCGCCCTTTGTTGGCGTAGAAGAGCCCGTAGCTCCTCCAGCAGTTCCAGCTGTTGGCTGTTGATGGCCATGAGCCGGTCGATCTCCGTCTTGGCCTGCACGTCAGTGTCGTAGTCGTGCTGGGCCATGGCTGCCGCTATGGCGTCCTGCCTTTTCGCGGCGATGAGCAGGATGGCGCCCTGGAGGCCTGCCAACATGGACAGGAAGAGATTCAGCAGGATGAACGGGTAAGGGTCCCAGGCATCCTCGGCCAGCAGGTATGAATTCACGGCGGCCCAGACCAGCATCACCAGGACGAAAGATCCAACAAAGATCCAGCTGCCCATGCCATTGCGGAGGTAGTCGGCTGCACGCTCACCCCTGCTCAGGCCAGCCTTGTGCTGACCGTGCCAAGTACTCTCCCGCTCACTCATGAGCACAGAGTAAGGACACGGGACCTGGGCGGGAGCCTGCTACTGCTGCGTCCACACCCAGTCCCTGATGTCGGGAAGATCCTCGAAGTGCTCGCGGATGTAGCGGTAATGGGCGTCCAATTGCGTCCTGCAAAGCTCCAGCAGGTGGTCTGCCCCCGCAAATTGCCCACTGGCGCGGCGTAACGCTTCCATCACCAGGTGGTAACGGCTGACCTTGTTCAGGACCACCATGTCGAAGGGTGTGGTGGTGGTGCCTTGCTCGTTGTAACCGCGAACATGGAACCGCTCAGGATGAGGTCGGCCGTGCAGGAGTTGATGCAGGGCCCTCGCGTATCCATGCCACGCCATCACCACGTCCACGTCAGGAGTGAAGAGTTCTTCGAACTTGTCGCCCGCCAGCCCATGTGGATGGACCTCTGGAGGTGGCAAGACCATGGCATCCATCACGTTGACCACCCGGACGCACATGTCCGGGACGTGCTTCCTGAGGAGCCAGGCTGCCGCCAAGGTCTCCTGCGTGGGCACATCTCCGGCACATGCCAGGACAATGTCCGGGGCGATGCCCGCTGAGGTCCCTGGTATTTCATTTCCAGCCCAATCCCAGGTGGATGCGCCCACGGCTGCATGCTCCCGTGCCTCTTCGAGCGTCAGGTATTGCGGATGTTCCTGCTTGTCGATCACCACCAGGTTCACGTAGTCCTTGCTGTGCAGCATATGTTCCGCGGTGACCAGCAAGGTGTTGGCATCAGGAGGGAAGTAGACACGGATGACGGTGCTGGACAGGGACAGAACCGTGTCGATGAGGCCAGGACCTTGATGGCTGAACCCATTGTGATCATTCCGCCAACACGTAGAGGTCAGCAGGATGTTCAGGCTCGGCACGGGCTGCCGCCACTCCAGCTCCCGTGAATGCTGCAGCCATTTGGCATGCTGAATGGTCATGGAAGCACTCACCATGGCAAATGCCTCGTAGCTCACGAAGAGTCCGTGCCGGCCCGTCAGCACGTACCCTTCCAGCCACCCTTGGCAGAGGTGTTCGGACAGGACTTCCATCACGCGTCCGCTGGCGGAAACATGATCGTCCGCGAGCGCGGCCTCCGTGGAGGCGGCTGGTTCGAGGAGGCACCGGTCAGTGGCTTCGAAGACTGCGCCGAGCCTGTTGCTGTTGGTTTCGTCCGGGCAGAAGAGGCGGAATCGGGGGTCATCGGCGGTATCGATGTAGATATCCCGCAGCATCTCCCCCAACGGTTTGGTGCTCTGGTGCATCACGCCCCCGCGGGGAACAGCCTCTATGGCGTAACGATCGAGCCTGGGGATCACCAGGTCGGTACTTTCCATTCCGCGGCTGGCGGGCAGTGCGCCCATGCGGAGATCGCCTGTTGGGGCGAGTTGTGCGAGCTCGGGGATAAGGCGCCCGTCGTCGTCGAAGAGTTCTTCCGGCCGGTAGGAACGCATCCACGTTTCAAGTTGCTTCAGATGGTCCGGGTTTTCCCTGACTCCGGCCAGTGGGACTTGGTGGGAGCGGTGGGTTCCCTCGACAGGCTTTCCGTCTACTGTCGCCGGTCCTGTCCATCCCTTGGGGGTGCGCAGGATGATGGCGGGCCATCGTGCGGGTCCGGTGACTCCCTCCGTGCGGGCGTGGGACTGGATGGCGCGGATGGATGCGTAGGCCGAGTCCACTGCTGAGGCCAGGGCAGGGTGGACGAGCGCGGGGTCATCGCCGGAGACGATGACTGGATCCCAGCCGTGCGCTGCGAGCAATAACGCCACGTCCGTGTTCGACCGCCTGCCCAGCACGGTGGGGCCGGAGATCTTATGCCCGTTGAGGTGCAGGATGGGAAGTACCGCCCCGTCCCTGAGGGGGTTGATGAACGAGGGCGCCTTCCAGGAGCCCTCGAGTGGACCGGTTTCCGCCTCTCCGTCACCGACGACGCAGGCAACGATCAGGCCCGGATTGTCCATGGCCGCGCCGGTGGCGTGCATGAGGGAATAGCCCAGTTCGCCGCCCTCATGGATGGAGCCGGGCGTGGCCGGGCCGACGTGGCTGGCGATGCCTCCCGGCGTCGAAAACTGCCGGACCAGTTTCCGAAGCCCTTTCAGGTCTTGGCCAACGGTCGGGTATACCTCCGAGTAGCTGCCTTCCAGATAGGTATTGGCGACGACGGCGGGACCTCCGTGGCCTGGGCCCGTCACCATGAGGACTTCCGCACTGGTGCGACGAATGAGGCGGTTAAGGTGTGCGTAGATCAGCGATAAGCCCGGGCTGGTACCCCAGTGGCCCAAGAGCCTAGGCTTGATGTGCTCTACTTGCAGCGGCTCCCGGAGCAGGGCGTTCTCCTGCAGATAGATCTGTGCCACGGTCAGGTAGTTGGCCGCGGACCAATACCGGTGCAGGAGGTCAAAGTTCCCGGCGTCCGGCACGGTGTCTGTGGCGGTCCTTTTCTCATCCAGGCTCATGTCGCGATCAACCTTCCATAGGGGGCATGGCGAGCAAGGCCGCCGTCGATTCTGCAATGGCTCGTTCTTCGTCACTTAGTACTACGAGCACCGGGAATGCCGAATTTGTGCTGCTGATTTTGCGAGTGCCCTCCTGGACGGACGTATTCAGGTCCTCATCAAGCCCAAGCCCCAGTGGTCCCAACCAGGCGACCACCCTGGCCCTGAAAAGAGCAGAGTTCTCACCCACGCCGCCGGTGAACACCAGGGCGTCAGGCCGGCCAACCACCATGGAGTAGGCAGCTATGTACTTGGCGAGACGATAGGCGGCCATGTCCAGGGCGAGGATCGCACCAGGTTCTCCTTGGCGGGCAGCAGCGCCAACGTCCCGCATGTCAGCAGTTCCAGCCAGCGCCAACAAGCCCGAGCGGTGGTTGAGGATGCCATCAACTTCTTCGGCAGTGGCACCGCCATGCTGCATCAACAAGACGATGGAAGGATCCAGGTCTCCCGACCGCGTCCCCATGACCAGGCCCTCCAACGGGGTCATTCCCATGGAGGTGTCCACGCTGAGCCCGTTCCTGACGGCGGTGACGGATGCGCCGTTGCCAACGTGGGCCACTATCGCAGTCAAAGGCGCCACGTCGAGAAACTCTGCTGTGTCACGGCAGGCCATCTCCACCGAGATGCCGTGAAAGCCATAGCGCCTCACTGGATGGACACGGTAGGCGTCTTCCGGAATGGCATAGCGGGCGGCGAAGTCCGGAATGGTGCGATGGAACGCCGTGTCAAAGACGGCTACCTGCGGAAGATCGGGCCAACGTTGGCCGGCGGCGTCAATACAAGCGACACTGGCGGGGTTGTGGAGAGGCGCCAAAGGACTTAGCCCTTCAATCGCCGCTATCACGTCAGCCGTGATAAGCACCGGTGTTCCGAACCGGACGCCGCCGTGGACGACGCGGTGTCCAATAGCCTCCGGATGCACGGCTCCGAGGCGCTTCATGGTGTCATTCAGCTCTTCAAAGGCAGTGTGCAGGCGGGTCGCGCTGGAACGCTCGTCCGGTGGCCAGTGAACCTGTCCGGAGGCAAGAAGGGCAGCAGCCGGGTTGGTAGCTGCCGTTTCACGCAGGTGGTATTTCAGCGATGAGGACCCGGGATTCAGCACAAGAACACGCATGTTCTCCTCTCACTTCCGCGGGGAAGGCTACGGTCGAGGCCTCTCCTCTGGACCCTAATGCACTGAGCCGTTCAGTGGGAGGGCCTTCCGGCCCTTGCGACGAAAGGCCGTCCCGCCGATAGTGGAGACCACCACCGTTGGTAATCCGAAGGGAACGTCGGTTCGTGAAGATGCAGATTCTGGTTGCCCTTGACGGCTCACGGGCTGGCTCGCCTGTGGCTGACTGGGCTGCGGCCCGAGCGGATTCCCTTGATCTTGGCCTGGCCCTGGTCCACGTGGTTCCCGGGGAGTGGGCTTACCCCCGCGAGAACGACCATCACCTGGCCCTAAGCCGCGCTGAGGATCTGCTCAACAGCGAAGCGCAACGGCTGGCGGCAGCCTTTCCCAACGTGGGCGTGACGACTCAGCGGTTGTCTGGCGAACCTGCCGCAACGATTGCTTCCTTGTCACCTGCCTACTCGATGGTGGTGCTGGGCACGGACCGCGGACCCGGCACGGAAGGACAGGGATACGGTTCGGTCAGTTTCCAGGTTGCTGTGACCAGCAAGTGCGACGTCGCCGTCGTCCCGGTGCTTGCACCTCACCAGCGTTCGGGCGTAGTGGTTGGCGTTGACGGCTCCGCTGAGTCAGTCGATGCCCTGGATCAAGGGGCCACGGAAGCCCAACGTTTGGATGATGAATTGATGATTGTCCATGCGACAGGGCCCGACGTTGGGCTTGCCGAGGGTGGGAATGTCCTTGACGCGGCTGTCCAGCGGGTCAACCACAAGTTCCCGTCCGTCGTCGTGAAGGAAGTCCTGGATACCACCCGTAGCCCCGGAGAGGCTCTGATAGCTGCTGCAAGGGAAGCGCAGCTGCTGGTCATGGGCTGCAAAGGGCGGGGAGGGTTGAGCGTGCTGCTGGGCTCCGTTGCCCAGCATGTGCTCCTGCATGTGCAGTGCCCCACCCTCCTGACCCGACCCTAGCCAGAGGTGCCGGGCGGGACAACGTGAGTTTCGCCGTCGTGAACGTCAGAGGCGGTCGGATCCAGCGGCGGCCACCACTTGGACGGAGGCGCAATGACAAACCGGCGCCCACTGATCTCCGTTGGCGTGACCCTGACCAGGACGTCCTTGGCCCCGGGCTGCCATGGAGAAAGGCCGGCTTCCACTGCCTCCTGGATGTCTTCAGGCTGGGTCACGAACTCCGGGCTTCCTTTGAGGATGACACTCCAGGCGACGGTCCCATAACGGTTGAACCCATCGGCTTCCAGCACAATCACCGCCCCTTCCCGCAGGGCGTCGAGCTTGGTCCCCGGCCCGGTCCTGAAAAGAACAGTTCCATAGTTCGGGACGAAGTTCACCGGAAAGATCTCCGGGACCTCGCCGTTGATGAGGGCGATCCTGCCGATGGACACCGATTGAAGGTACTTCCAGCAATCGTGGACGCTGAGTTCCTTGGTGTCCTGATCCGTCGATGTGTTCTCCATTGGCCGAGCCTATCCCCTCCGGCTATCCCCATATAGGGCAGAAGGTCCCGCCCTACCGTGCCCTTCGACCCTAGACGCGGGCAGTTCCGCGGTGGAGTCTGTCATCGAACAGGCATTCCCGCATTGGAGAAAAGATGCCCCCTGGGAACACATCCCCCGCCTCGCTGTCCGCGACCCCGGGCGCCGAGGGCCTGAGCTCGCAGGCCGCCGGCGATTTGTTGCGACGAAGCGGACCAAACGTTCTGCCCACCGCCAAGAACGTCCCCCAATGGCGAAAACTGCTCGGGGAACTGACGCACTTCTTCGCCCTGATGCTGTGGGTTGCAGCGGCACTCGCCTACGTGGCAGGCATGCCACAGCTGGGCATCGCAATCATCATCGTGGTGATCGTCAACGGCGTCTTCGCCCATATTCAGCAGGAACGCGCCCAACACGCAGCCGAACGATTGCAAGGGCTGCTTCCCGCCGACGTCACTGTCCGGCGGGATGGGCGGCGTCAGAGCGTGCACGCGAGTGCTTTGGTACCCGGAGATGTGGTGGTCCTGACCGCAGGAGACAGGTTGCCGGCAGACGTGCAATTCATCTCCGCATCAGCATGCAGCATCGATGAATCCATGCTCACCGGAGAGAGTGAGGCCGTACCCAAAACCGCGACGGACACAGCGTGGGGCGGAACGTTCCTGGTCAATGGCCAAGCCGAAGGGCTGGTGACCGCCACCGGTGCCAACACCAAGCTGGCAGCCATAGCAGCGCTGACCAGCGGCACCAAAGCTCCGCCAACACCTTTGACCATGGAGCTGCGCAGAATAGTCCGCTTGGTTGCCACCGTGGCGCTCGCCGTCGCCGGGTTGTTCTTTGTGGTTTCGCTCCTCGTCGGAATTGTGTGGCGTGATTCCTTCCTGTTTGCCATTGGGGTTGCGGTTGCGCTCATCCCCGAGGGCTTACTGCCAACGGTTACTTTGTCCCTCGCCATGGGCGCACAGCGCATGGCATCCAGAAACGCACTGGTCCGCAACCTTGAAGCGGTGGAGACGCTCGGTTCCACGACCTTCATTTGCACCGACAAGACCGGCACGCTGACGCAAAACCGGATGAACGCCGTCGAGGTCTTCACGTTAAAAGGGTCGCTCCATATCAGCGGCGACGGCTACGCACCCGAGGCCCGGGTGGAAGGGCCGGGACATCCCGACGCCCTCCGGGTGGCCTGTGCAGCCCGGGCCGCTTCGCAGGGGCGCGCAGTGCTCCACGGCGACGAATGGGTAGCGAGCGGGGATCCCATGGAAGCTGCGATCGATGTTCTGGCGCGACGCCTGTTGGGGAGTCCACCAGGGGAACTTCAGCCAGCGGTAAGGTTCGCCTTCGACGCCGACCGTAGGAGGGAGTCTGTGATGGTGGGCAATACCCTCTACTTGAAGGGAGCTCCTGAATCCGTCCTTCCCCTCTGCGGAGTCGAAGCCGCCCAACTGTTCGAAGCAGTGGAAACCATGGCTGCCAAAGGCCTGCGCGTCATTGCCGTCGCCACGAGGGAACTGCCTGGAGCAGCCGGCAGTTGGCGCGACCGGCCCGCGGACGAGGCTGAGCGGGACCTCGAAGGACTAGGCCTCATTGGCCTCCACGACCCACCCCGGCCGGACGTCGCCAACGTCATCACCACGGCCAGGCGCGCAGGAATCCGTATTGCGATGATCACCGGCGACCACCCCTCCACAGCAGCGGCGATTGCTCGGGAAATTGGCCTGCTGGGGCACCCGGACCTGGTCTTCCAAGGCGCGGACCTCCCCCATGACGAACAGGTTCTTGGGGCCCTCTTGGACCGTGATGGGGTGGTGGTGAGCCGGGTTTCTCCTGAACAGAAACTGAGGGTGGCCAAAGCCTTACAGAGCCGCGGGCACGTTGTTGCCATGACCGGCGACGGCGTCAATGACGGTCCCGCGTTGCGTCAAGCCGATATCGGCGTGGCCATGGGACTCAGCGGCACCGATGTGGCCCGTGAGGCCGCAGACCTTGTGCTCCTGGATGATCATTTCGCCACCATCGTCGCCGCCATAGAACAGGGCCGGGCCACCTATTCAAATATTCACCGGTTCCTCACGTACCACCTGACTGACAATGTCGCTGAACTCACGCCCTTCGTGATTTGGGCACTGTCCGGTGGTCAATTCCCCTTGGCCCTCGGCGTCCTCCAAATACTGGCCTTGGACATCGGAACCGACCTGCTTCCCGCGCTGGCGCTCGGGGCGGAGCCACCAGGTAAACGGGTGTTGAGCCGGCCTCCCGAAAAGCGGCATCTCCTGGATCGGCAACTCATACTGAGGGTGTTTGCGGTCATGGGTCCCACCGAGGCGTTGTTCGCCATGGGTGCTTTCTCTGTGGTGCTCTTTGGCAGTGGTTGGGGCCGTGGGGATCCGTTGGACCAGGGAGTGCTGATGGGCGCGTCCGGATCTGCGTTCACGGCGGTGGTCCTTGGCCAGTTGGCAACTGCCTTCGCTTGCCGCAGTGCTACGGCTCCTGCATGGAAGCAGGGATGGTTCACCAACAAGTTGCTGCTGTGGGCCGTTGGGGTGGAACTGGCGGCGTTGGCACTGTTCCTCTACCTACCTCCCGTTGCGGGCATCCTGGGCCAGGCTCCTCCTCCGCTCCCTGGCTTTGCCGTTGCGCTCCTGGCGATTCCCGGCGTGCTCGGCGCGGACTGGCTCTACAAACGGCTGCGCCACGGAGGGGCCCTCCCCCATTGATGCAGCTCGCCGGATCCGTGCCCTTCGACCCTAGTGGGGCGGCCAGGTGGACGGCAGGCTGGTCCCATGAATACACAATCGCGCTCTGATCGGATCGTTGTCGGCGTCGATGGATCCGAATATTCCTCCAACACCTTGCAGATGGCCGGTCGCATGGCAGCTGCGTTGGGAGGCCCCCTGGAGGTGATCACCTGTATTGGAATGTCCGACTACTTCATGGCTTCCCGCTTCGAGCCCGAACTGACACGCTTCACCACGGAATTGGAAGACACCGCCAAGCGGCTGGTCGATGAGGCCGTGGAACGAGCCTTCGGTGCAGACCGCCCCAAGGATCTAACGGTGACGGTCAAGTTCGGCGAACCAGCCAAGGTACTCGTCGAAGAAAGCCACGGGGCACAACTACTCGTGGTGGGGAGGCGGGGCTCCGGCGGTTTCCTCAATCAGCCCATTGGATCCGTCAGCCGGGCCTGCTCGGCCCATGCGCAGTGCCCCGTCCTGGTAGTCACTCAGGATAAAAAGGGCTAGCACTACCTCTGTGCTTGGACAGCGGTGATGGCCACGGTATTGATGATGTCTTCTATCGTTGATCCCCTGGACAGGTCGTTGATGGGTTTGCGGAGCCCCTGAAGGATGGGCCCGACGGCGACAGCACCGGAAGACTGCTCCACGGCCTTATAGGTGTTGTTGCCTGTGTTCAGGTCAGGGAAGATGAACACTGTCGCCTTTCCCGCGACGGCTGAGGACGGCAACTTTGAACTCGCGATGGCCGCATCCACCGCTGCGTCGTACTGGATGGGCCCATCCACCGCAAGGTCCGGCCGGGCAGCCGCCACCATTTCCGTGGCACGCCTGACCTTGTCCACCGCCGACCCGGCGCCGGATACGCCAGTGGAATACGACAACATAGCCACCCTGGGCTCGACGCCGAACTGCCCCGCCGTCGTCGCAGATGCCAGCGCGATGTCTGCCAGTTGCCGGTCCGTGGGATCGGGCACCACGGCGCAATCTCCGTACACCAGCACGCGGTCCGGAAACAGCATGAAGAACACCGAGGACACCAGCCCGTTGCCCTGCTGGCTCTTCATGAACTCCAACGCCGGCCGGATGGTGTTGGCTGTGGTGTGCGCCGCTCCGGAGACCATCCCATCGGCCTCTCCCAGGTGGACCATCATGGTGCCAAAGTAGGCGCCATCGAGCATGACCTCCCTGGCCCGTTCCAGGATCACGCCCTTGTGGGCGCGCAACCGCTGATATTCCAACGCGAATCGATCACGTAATGGCGAGTGGGCGGGGTCGATGATCGTGATGCCGGCTACTTCGATACCTTCGGCATGGGCAAGCTCCCGGACCGCCGACGGGTTCCCAAGAAGCGTCACGCGGCACACATCCCTGCGACGCAGAATCTCCGCCGCACGCAATACCCGGCTATCCGTGCCCTCAGCCAGAACGATGCGCTTCTTCTGCTGGCGGGCGCGTTCAACGAGGTCATTGAGGAAGCGCAGTGGCGTCATGGTTGCCGGACGCGGCAGCGCCAGACGTTCCAGCAACTCTGTTTCGTCGATGGAGCGGGCCCACACTCCCAACGCTGCAGCGAGCCGGCGGCTTTCCCCGGAGTGGATCTCGCTGCGGACGCGCGAGACCCGTCGAGCCGTAGTGTAGGTATCCGCAGTTTCAGCGAAGACAGGGAATGGCGCATGTGCCACCAAAGGCAAAACGTAGCTTGCAGGGACAAGGCCATCGGTCAGGATGACTCCGGACGGCGTGGGCAGCTCCGGTGACAAGGCAGAGGCCATGCAGGCCAGGACAATATCAGTGCGATCCCCGGGAACAATCACCAGGTTCCCTGGCTCAAGTACCCGCAGGAAGTTCTCCGCGTTCATAGCGGCCACCTGCACGCTGCCCACGTCCCGGTCCAGCTCTGCACTGCCCGAGAGCCGTTCAAGAGACAACGACATCGCCACATCGGCCACGGTGGGCGCCGATATCTCAGGAACCTCGGGAATCACATAGCTCGGCAGGCTTCCCGTAGCTGCCCTAACAGCTCCCCGGACTGTGTCGATGCCCGCTGGCCGGGCGCGGTTGACCACGACGGACAACACCGTGCATCTGGCCGCCTCGAGCTGCCGTGATGCCTCGGCCACAGCCTGGGTGGTCTCCCGCGGGGTCAGGCCCTGGGCCCCGATGACAGCAAGAACCGGCAAACCGAGATTGGTGGCCAGTTGGGCGTTCAGGTCGAACTCCCTCCCGGCGTCCGCGCCCCTCAGGTCCGAACCGTCCACCACAACCACGTCACATTCCTCCGCGATGCGTCCATACTCCTCGAGTGCCCGGGAAGAAACCTCGTCCTCGCGGCCTGCCGCCAGTGCTTCCCGGGCGTCCGCCAACGTCATTCCGCCCCTGCAGCGGACTGACTCCATTTTGTACCGCCTGCGAAGCATCCTGAGGAGCGGGTCGTTGGCCGGATCTGTTCCGTTCACGATTGGCCGGTAGAAACCCAGACGGCCTGTTCTGCGGTGCAACGCGTCAGCCAAGCCCAGGACCACGAGTGACTTCCCGGCTTCCGGTGCAACGGACAGAACATAAACGCCTTGGACCATGGTGTATCCCTCCGGGCCGGTCATCCGATGCTTCACAGGTTCCACCCCGCAGGCCGTCACCACCAGAGGCAAAGGTCACGATGGCTGTTTCGCCCTCGGGACTTTGGACTCTGTTGGGGGCGGGGAGCCAGCCATAGGCTCGGGAGCATCGAAGCCAACGGTGACGTGGCGATTCGCCAGCAGCCACCCCCACCCAGGAGACAAAGACCCATGGAAACCGACGAACGCCCCGGAACCGTCCTATCCGAAGCCGACTCATGGAAGGTCCTGGAACGCAACCAGCATGGTCGCTTGGCAGTGAGCGTCCTGGGCGAGCCGGACATCTACCCCCTGAATTTCATCGCCCACCAGCAGCGGCTGCTGCTGAGGACGAACCCGGGGACAAAGCTCGCTGAGCTGACCGTCAATGAGAAGGTCGCCTTCGAAGTGGAGGAGATTGTCGACGCCGAAGCCTGGAGTGTTGTCCTTAAGGGGACTGCCAGGGTGATCGAGTCGCAATCGGAGATCGACGAGGCCGACAAACTGCCCCTGAAGCCGTGGATTCCGACGCGCAAATACACCTACGTGGAGATCACTCCCACCCGGGTCCATGGCCGCCACTTTGAACTCGGTGATGAGCCGGAGCGGTATTGACCCCACGGCCCTCCGCAACCTGCACTGACGCGACAGACCGTCCGGGACCCAAGGCCCTGAGGGCATTGAGAATGGTGGCAAGATCCACCAGCTCCTGCAGCAGCGCCCCGGCGACAGCCGGAATCATGCCGAGCGAGGCCATCACCATCAGGCCCAGGCTCAGCAGTATCCCAGTCCAAATGCTGGTCCGCGCGATTCGAAGGGTACGCTGACCGATGCCAACCGCGACCGCGGCCTTGGACAGGTCATCGACCATAATCACCACGTCCGCCGACTCGCTGGCCGCAGTGGCACCTTTGGCACCCATGGCGATGCCGACGTCGGCCGCTGCCAGTACCGGAGCGTCGTTGACGCCGTCGCCAACCATCATCACGGGCCTGAGCGGAAGGGCCGCGACGGCAGTAACTTTGTCAGCAGGCAGGCATTCGGCCATGACGTTGCTGATGCCCGCCTCCGCAGCGATATGTTGGGCTGTCGTTGCGGTGTCTCCGGTCAGGAGCATCGTCTCAGCGACCCCGAGCCTCCGAAGTTCCGTCAGGGTGTCCTTCGCATTTGGGCGTAATGGATCGCTCATGACCAGAGTGCCGGCAAAGCCACCATCCACGCCGACGTAAATCCCGAGATGGCCTCCGGGCAGTGCCGTCTTGACGAAGCCGCTCACCAGGGAACCGACGTAGGCAGGTTTTCCGACGACTACGTGGTGGTCTCCGCAGTCGGCCGTGACCCCGTTGGTTGCATGTTCACTCGCGCTCGTTGCCGGTATCAGCGCCAGGCCTCGAGCTCGGGCTGCTGCCATGACTGAAGCTGCCAGGACGTGGGTGGAATACTGCTCAGCGGAAGCGGCCAGCTGCAGCAGGGCATCTTCGGACAAATTCGAGGCCGGAGCCACCCGAATTCCGGCCAGGGAAGGATTGCCTTGGGTGAGGGTCCCGGTCTTGTCGAAGACGGCGGTCTTGACTCTGCTGAGTTGCTCCAGCGTCCCGGCGTTTTTGATGATGATGCCGGCATGTGCGGCCCTGCTGGTCCCCGCAAGGAACGCGACAGGTGCAGCAATCAGCAATGGGCACGGGGTGGCTACCACCAAGACCTCAGCGAACCGTCCCGGATCCTGGCTGAAAAACCAGGCAGCGCCGGCCAGCACCAAGGCGACCAGAGTGAAAGGCACAGCATATTTGTCCGCAAGCCGTACCGTCGGCGCACGGCTTGCAGCGGCTTGCTGAACCAAGGCGACTATTTGGCTGTACTGGGAATCCCCGGCGGTGGCCGTAGCCTTCATACGCACGGCATCGGCCCCGTTGATCGAGCCACTGAGCAGCAGTTCGCCCTTGGTTCGCTCAGCAGGCAGGCTTTCGCCCGTCAACGCTGACTCGTCAAAGATTCCGACGTCGGACAGCAAGCTACCGTCCACCGGAACCAACTCTGACGGCCTGACCAGCAGCACGTCCCCCGGGATCACGGCATCGACCAGGATATCTTCCACGGGCAGTCCGGGACGTTCCCGGTGCGCGTTCCGTGGGGACCGATCCAGGAGTGCACGGAGCTCCTTGGTTGCGCGGCCCTGGGCAAATTGTTCCAGCGCTTCCCCGCCTGTCAGCATCAGCACCACGATCAGGGATGCCAGGTATTCCCCCACCGCAACAGTTGAACAAATGGCCATCACGGCCAGGAGGTCGATGCCCCAGCGTCCGTGCAGGAGCCCTTTAATCATGGTGCCGGCCCGGTAGAGGGCAACACCAAGGGCAAATATGCTCGCCAGCCCTTGGGCTGCCGGTATGAGTCCGATGGCAGCCAGGACCGCGACGGCGGCGAGCACCACGACTGTCGCTGTCACTAACGGAAAGCGCAAGGCCGAGTGCAGCAGACGTTGTGTCATGTCCGCTGGTCAGTCATGAGGGTTTCGGCTGAGAACCACCTTCAGGGCCCCTGTTTCCACCGCCCGCGAGAACGTGTCATAGGCATCCATGATCTGCTCCAACCCGAAATGATGCGTAGCGAACTTATCCGCAGGGAGCTTGTGTTGGGCCACCAGGCGAAGCAGCATCGGGGTGGTGTCGGTGTTGACCAGTCCCATGCTGATGTTGATGTTCTGGATCCACAGGTCCTGGAGGGGCAGTTGGACGGGTTTTCCGTGGACCCCGATGTTGGCTACGTGCCCGCCGGGGCGGACCAAGCGCAGGGCCATGTCAAAAGTCTCCGGTAATCCGACCGCTTCCATGGCCACGTCCACCCCGGCGCCATCAGTGAGGGCGAGAACGTCCGCAATCCATTCGGGGTTGCCGGGATTGACCGTGTGGGTGGCTCCGAAGTCGCGGGACTTGGTGAGCCGGCCCTCGTCTGGATCTATGGCCACCACCGTTGCCGCACCGTGGAGTCCGGCTGTTGCCATGGCCGCCAGTCCAATGGGTCCTGCCCCCACGATGGCCACGACGTCTCCCGGAGCCACGTGTCTGGCCTGGACTCCGATTTCGAAGGCCGTGGGCAGTATGTCGGAGAGCATGACGGCTTCGTCGTCGGTCACGCCGTGGGGCAGTTTGTGCAGGGAGTTCTCGGCATAGGGAACCCGAACGGATTCAGCCTGGGTACCATCGATGAGGTGGCCGAAGATCCAGCCGGTTCCAGCCTGTCCTTCATCACCCAGACAGTGCGAAAACAGGCCCCTCCTGCAGTTGCCGCAATGCCCACATGACTTGATACAGGAGATGATCACCCGGTCCCCCCGGCGGAGTGAACTCACTGAACTCCCAACATCGGTGACGGTCCCTACCCCTTCGTGCCCGAGGATGCGCCCTGGCTGGACCGCTGGGACATCTCCTTTGAGGATGTGCAGATCCGTACCGCAAATGGTGGTGGTGTCGATGCGAACGATTGCGTCGGTGGGGTGCAGGATGACCGGATCCGGAACGTTTGTCCAGGACTTTTCGCCGGGGCCACCGTAGACGAGTGCCTTCATTGTGTTGCTCCGTCCTTGTTATGCCTGGCTGAAACACCGGGCGCGTGCGCTGGTGCGTGCGCTAGTGGAAGTCGTCCAGGCGGGCGTCGTTCAAGGGGGTCCCCCAGAGATCTGGCCGTTTGGTCTTGAACCGCCGCCCAGTGACCGCCTCCGGAGTCAGCCTCAGGTAGCAGTCCTTGATGCCTGGTTGCCAAGGATCCAGGCCCAGGGCGTCGACGTCGGCTCTTTCCTGCCGGTCGAGTATCAGGTGCGTCTGCCCTCGGACAACGACGCTCCATGCCTTTCCGCTGAAGGTCCGGTAGCCGTCACTTTCCAGAGCGCAAGGGGTTGTCAGTGTGCTCCAAAACTTGGTGCCCGCCCCGGTTCGGAACACGATGCTGTCACCGTCAAGCACATAGTTCACGGGAAAGATATCGGGGTGCCCGTCCACCAGGACGGCCAAGCGTCCAACGTTGGTCTGCGCCAGCAAGTCCCAACATTCGTCCGGTTCCAGACGTTCGACGCCGGCACTTGGCTTTGTTTTCATTCCAAACCCGCCCGGGTGGCGTCGTCGAGCGGACTCCACCACGTCAGCGGTGGGGTCACGTTGAAGCGGCGCCCGGTCAACGAGGTGGGAACGATCCGGACAAAATGATCCTTCCGCCCGGCCTGCCACGGGAAGAGCAGCAGACCGACAGTGTCCAGTACTTCCTGGGTCAGCTTGATGCTCTCTGCTTTTCCCTTGACCACCACGCTCCACGCGACTCCCGACTGTGGGTCAACTCCGTCAGCTTCCAGCGCTACCGGTGTGGCGCTGAGGGCTGCGTGGAGCTTACTCCCCTCACCGGTGCGGAAGACCAGCGTGCCGTGGTCTGCTTTGTAATTGATGGGAAAGATGTCTGGATGGTCCTGCGCCCAGACTGCGAGGCGGCCCACCGAGACACCGCGCAGCAGTTCCCAACACTGCTTGTTGTCCAGGATCTCTGCTTCCGGAACCGTGGGTTTGTTCGTCATGGTTAGACCGTAGGTCCGGCTGCGCGGGGACAACAGGGCCCAAAGGCCCACATGCACAATGTCCATGGTTGCCGCGCGGGCGCCAGAGTAGTCTGGCAACAGGGCGCCGTTCGGTCCCCTCACAGGATTTCCAGCATTCTTTGAAAGGAACCGGTGAACGACTCAGAAGCACCCGAGCCCCAGCCCAACGTTGTGCCTCGGATTCGGATTGAGGACCTCCTGAAGGACTTTGTTGGCCGCGCGGGAGAGCTTCTCCAGGCACAGGAAAGAACACGGGGCTTGCTCGAGGCGGTTGTGGCCGTGGCAGAAGACCTAAGCCTCGAAGCGGTGCTGGACCGCGTGGTGACCTCGGCATGTCGGCTGCTTCAGGCGCGCTATGGCGCCTTGGGTGTCATCGGGGAGGACAACGCTCTCAGTCATTTCATTACGGTAGGTATAGACGGCGAGCTCGCCCGACGCATCGGCCCTCTCCCTACTGGACACGGTGTCCTCGGACTGCTCATCACGGAGCCGACGCCGCTGCGCCTCCATGACCTCGGCCACCATCCGAAAGCCTACGGATTCCCGCAGCACCACCCTCCCATGAAGTCGTTCCTCGGAGTCCCGGTGCGGGTACGGGATGTGGTATTCGGGAACCTCTACCTGACCGAAAAAGAAGGCGGCGGAGACTTTACGCCAGAGGATGAGGACCTTGCCGTGGCGTTGGCCGCGGCGGCCGGCGTGGCAATCGAGAACGCCCGGCTGTATGAAGATGCCCGCCGCCGCGCCTCTTGGCTTGAAGCCTGCATGGACGTTACGGGAACAATGCTCGGCGCAGACCAACTGGGGCAGGCCGAGAACTCGGCATTGGACCTGATCGCGGCGAGGGCCCTCCGGGAATCGGGTTCCCATCTGGCGTTGATCCTTGTTCCGTCTCCTCATGAGCCCTATGTAGTGGCGGGCACCGCTGGAGCCCGTGGCGCTGAATTCGCCGGCGCGTCGTTGGCGATGAAAGCCACTGAAGTGCAGGGCGTCGCAAGCACCGGAAAGCCCGCTTGCCTTGATGATTCCCAGGATCTCCTCGGTCTTGCCAGCGAGGGGGTGTCGGCCCGGCTGCTGATCATCGACCTCAGCGCCCAAGGAGCCCATCACGGTCTCTTGGTCCTTGCCCGCGATCCCGGTTCAGGCAATTTTTCAAAGACCGATGTGGAGATGGGGGCAGTCTTCGGTTCGCACGTGGCCCTCGCGCTGGCGCTGGAGCGGATTCACCGGCTCCGGGAACAAGTGATGGTGTTCTCCGACAGGGACAGGATCGCACGGGATCTCCATGACCTGGTCATACAACGGCTGTTTGCAGCTGGGCTGAGCCTCCAAAGCCTCCGGCGTTTCACGACCGGCGAGGCTGCCTTGAGCAGGATCGACTCTGTGACCGAAGAGCTGGACACAAGTATCCGCGATCTGCGCAACACCATCTATTCGCTGCAGGCCAGTACCCGTGAGCGGGAGCCGTTGAGCGGCCGCATCCTCCAGTCAATCCAGGCCGGTGCCAAGTCCCTGCCGTACGCGCCACATCTGACGCTGGCTGGCGCCGTTGACTTGGTGGACGATGAAGCCATCATCAAACACCTTCTGGCTGTCGTATCTGAAGGCCTCAGCAATGCCGTGCGCCACTCAGGGGCTCAATCCATCAGTGTTTCAGTTTCAGTGGCCGAAGGTTGGCTGACCTTGGAAGTGGTGGACGACGGATGCGGATTTGTCGATCCGGCCCCGGGAAACGGCCTGGCCAACATTGCTCTGCGCGCAAAGGAAATGAACGGGACCAGTTCCATCACCAGTGCGCCTGGAAACGGGACAGCAATGACATGGTCTGTCCCGCTGAGCTGATCCTTCAGCGCAGGGAACCGGCATCCTCTTCGGGTGCTTGAGCCATGAACACCGCCGCCTGGGTTCTGCGCTCAAACCCGAGTTTGGCCAGCAAGGATGAGACGTAGTTCTTAACCGTTTTCTCTGCCAAAAGCATTTCCTCACCGATCTGGCGATTGGTCATGCCCTGACCAACATAGTCAAGGACACGGCGCTCTTGCGGCGTGAGGGAAGCTGTCCTGGGATCCTGCTTCTTCGGTGCAGTGAGGCCTTGGACGATTCTCGTCTTGACGGCTTCGTCGAACAACGACTCACCGTGGGCGGCTTTCCTTAAGGCGCCCAGCAGGTCCGTGCCCCCGATTTCCTTCAGGACGTAGCCTGCAGCCCCGGCAAGAACAGCGGCGCGGAGGGCCTGCTCGTCGTCGTAGCTCGTCAAGATCAGGCAATTCAGTCCAGGGTCGACGGAGCGAACGTCCCGGCACACCTCGATTCCGGTGCCATCGGGCAACCGTGCGTCCAGAACAGCGACATCGGGACGCAACGCGGGAATCCGGCGCGTCGCTTCTTCCGCTGAACCAGACATGCCGACCACCACGAAACCTTCGCCTTCCAAAAGTTCCTGGAGGCCTCTGCGAACCAACTCATGGTCATCGAGGATGAAGACGCGGATTGGTTCTCCGGGGGAAACGCCGGTGGTTTGGCCGGCTGTTTCTGGGCGATCCATGATTCTCCTGTCCGGCGGCCGATGGCCGCAATATCGAGAGCTTTTTGTTGGCGGCTCTGCCAAATTCTTGCCGACTGCCTGCCCTGCCCACAAGGGCCCAAGGACCCTGCCGGCGCGTGTGACTTTTGGCCCTGTTGGGAACGTGCCTTTGTACCGACGCTGGAAGAACGGGAGACCCGAAACCGCTCGCAGAAGGTGGGCGGCCCCGGCATCGAACAAAATGAAGGAGTATCGATCCCCATGAAGAAATGGACGCGTTGGCAGGACTATACCGTGATCGCTGCCGGCGCATATGCAGCCCTGTCAGTTCTGTGGACCACGCAAACCGGGTCGTCGACGGCGATCATGGTCACGTTGGGCCTCTTGCTGGTCATTGGAGGCGTGGTGAACCTGGCCATGCCCGGCATGCCCGTCGCTGAGTGGGCCCAGGCAATAGTGGCAGTAGCCCTCCTCCTGGCTCCTTGGGTGGGTGGCTTCACCTCCGCAACCGGCGCAGCCTGGAGTGCCTGGATCCCAGGTGCGGTGGCTTTGGTGGTGACCGCTCTGGCGATCAGGCCAAGCACTGAGGAATACAGGCACCACCACGTGGCGTCCACGCCATAATCACCACACCACTGATTGGCGCCGCGCAACCGCGCGGCGCCAATGGCTTCATCGCAGTGAACAGCCCTCAACGGCCCGGCCTTTGTTCACCCCGTGGAGCCGTACCCTGCCCTAAGGATGGAGCATCGACATGGCCACCAAAAGTCCCGCAACTCTGCGCTTTCTTGGCGCCACGGACACCGTAACTGGCTCCCGCTACCTGGTGGACTTCCAAGGAACACGAATCCTGGTGGACTGCGGACTGTTCCAAGGTTACAAACGGCTCCGCCTACGGAACAGGCAGCCTTTTCCTGTCTCCCCCGCATCCATTGATGCAGTCCTGCTGACGCATGCCCATTTGGACCATACAGGCTACGTTCCCAGGCTCGTGAGGGATGGTTTCAGGGGTCCCGTCCATGCCACACACGGGACCACTGAACTGTGCAAACTCCTGCTGCCTGACAGCGGACACCTGCAGGAGGAGGAAGCCAAGTACGCCGATCGCCGTGGATCGTCAATCCACACCCCCGACCTGCCTTTGTATACGGCGGCAGACGCAGTGAAGTCGCTCAATAGTTTCCGCCCTGTTGAGTTCGACGAGCCCATGGACCTTGGCGACGGCGTCCAGGCCAGGTTCGTTCCGGCAGGTCACATCCTGGGGGCCGCGCAGCTTCACATCCGGGTGGGCGGAAACACTGTTCATTTCACCGGAGATCTGGGCCGCGACGACGACCCGCTGATGTACCCGCCCCGGGCGCTGGAGTCCGTTGACGTGCTTATCACGGAGTCCACCTATGGCAACCGGACCCATCCGTCCGGAAGTCCCGAAACCGAACTAGGCGAGGTAGTGTCCAGGGTGGCCAAGCGGAATGGCGTCATCCTCATCGCAGCATTCGCCGTCGGCCGCGCGGAAACACTCATGCTGCAGCTGGCGCGCCTGCGCCGAAAAGGCCTCATTCCCGATATTCCCGTCTATCTCAACAGCCCCATGGCAATTGATGCCTCCTACATGTACCAGCAGCACCCGGATGAACATCGGCTGGGCCCGGAAGAATTCAAGGACATGTACCACTTGGCCACCATGACCCGAACGGCGGACGATTCAAAGCTCCTCAATCTCCGAGGTGGTCCCATGATCATCATCTCCGCCAGCGGCATGCTGACCGGTGGACGGATACTGCATCACCTTGAGGCATACGGCAGCGATCCCAGGAACGCAGTCATCTTGAGCGGGTATCAGGCCGCCGGAACAAGGGGCGCTGCGTTGGCCGCCGGGTCACGAGAGCTGAGGGTCTATGGGCAAGACGTCCGGATCCGTGCAGAAGTAGTCCAACTCGAAGGATTCAGCGCCCATGCGGACTCGGACGCCATCATTCGTTGGATGCGGTCAGCACCCACCTCACCACGGATGACATATATCACTCATGGTGAACCGGAGGCATCCGAGGCACTCCGGCTTCGTATCAAGCATGAACTGGGGTGGAATGCCCGGGTTCCGGAGTATCAGGAGACCATCTCCGTAGCCACACCGGAATAAGGACTTCCGGCCCTAACTGGGCGGTATGAACCCGGTACAAACTGACAACAAGGCCCCGGCCGATATCCGGGAACCCATCAACGAAGAACGGGCCAAGCCATGAATGAAGCAATTGTCGTCGGTGTCAACGATTCACCCAGCAGCGAGGCTGCCATGGGGTGGGCCATGCGTCGAGCGGCCGCCCTGAAGCTGCCGGTACAGCTTGTCCATGCCGTGGATGACCGCTGGGCGTACGATTCTGTGGGCTATAACGAGTGGATCCGGGAATCCGGCATCAACTTTCTTGCTGCTGCCAAGGACCGTGCCGCAAAGATGGAACCCACCGTCAATGTCACCACCGACCTCGTCTCGGGTGGGGCCGGCTACGCTTTGGGCAAGAGGTCCAAAAAGGCCGCCATGGTGGTCATTGGTTCCGGCCATGGCTGGGCCGGAGGTTCCCTGACCGATCGTGCTTTACAGGTTGCCGCCGTCGCGCGTTGTCCCGTAGCAGTTATCGGTGAGCACGACATGACAAACCGCAAAGGGATTTTAGTCGGCGTGGACGGTTCTGAAGAGGCCACACAGGCCGTCGCGTTTGCCGCGGCAGAGGCCGACCGCCAGGGACAGGAGCTGACGGTTCTCCATGCCTTCCTCACACCGGAACCTTGGGTAACCCGCGGTGTACCGAACACCAACTACTTCGAGGTCATCACGGAAGAAGAGCGCGTCGTCCTGGCCGAAACTGTCGCCGGTTTGGCAGACAAGTACCCGGATCTGGTGGTACACCAAGTCCTCGACACCCACACGCGGCCCGCCGAAGCACTGCTCGCGGCCGGGGCCACAGCACAACTGCTGGTGGTAGGCAGCCGCGGCCGGGGCAGTTTCAAACGCCTCTTGTTGGGTTCGACAGCGCATGCGGTTCTCACCAAATTGCCGTGTCCCACGATTATCGCGCGGATCAGCCCGGTCAAGCACTCCGACTGAAAGTGACGATGACACCCCAAACTTAGGGCACTGAAAGTGCGGGCTTGCCGGTTCCCCCGGGCAAGCCCGCACTTTCGCGTCACAGCTAGGCGAGATAAACGTGCTTCCCTGTCATGATGGTGGGCTGGATACAGATGAAGAGGCCTCGGTCCCCACCGGCCCATGGTTCTGCCGTCATGTGGCCCCAAAGGCGCGTGAGTAACTCCCGGTCAACAACATGGGTTGAGGACCCGCTGACCAACACCGACCATCCTTCGCTTCGATCAGTCCTGGCATCGTCGATTTGGAAAGATGTCTGCATCCGGGCCGCCGGCCCACCAATCAGCCCTTCCAGCGAAGTGCGGAAGTAAATGGCGTGATCGTGAACCAGATAGTTGACAGGCAAGATCATCACCCTGCCGTGGTGGACGAAACCTATCCGCCCAGTGTCGTGCGAATGCAGCTTCTCCCAGCACTGCACCTCACTAAGGTCTTCGCTGACGTGACGGGCACCATCGATGCGTACAGGTTCTTGGCTGGGCACACTCATTTCATGCTTCCTTTTCGGGGGTGTGCACTACAAGAACGGGGCAATGTGCGTGGGCGACGCAGGCCGAACTGACCGATCCCATCAGTAGGCCGCCGAATCCGCCATGGCCGCGCCTGCCCACGACCACCATCTCAGCCCCGCGGCTTGCTTTGATCAGTCCTTGCCGGGGATGGCCCTGTTCCAGGTGCGAAGTGACGTTGTCCGGCACGTCAATGCCGAACGCCTTTTCGACTGACTCCTTCAGGACTTGCCCGGCTGCCTCCTCAAATCCCGTGATCCCCACGGCGAGATAGCCCTCATAGACCGGCGGAAAATCCCAGTAGGCCATCGCCTCGACTGCTGCCCCCAAGGGGACTGCCAAACGTTGGGCTTCGCGGAGCGCCTCGATGGACGGCTCCGAACCATCCACCCCCACAATAATCTTCCCCGGTGATCCGTCTTTGCTCATTCTTTTTCCTCCTGGCGCTTGTGGCTTTCCTTCCTGTCAGAATGCCGTGGTTGGCCAGCATCGAACAGGGCCGAAGGTCACAGTGTCCGGAGACCCAAGTGCCCGATATCTTCGGTCCAGACCTCGATAGGGATGAGCAGGCGTACCCACCCCAGTTCCTGTAGGACCTTTGACTCTTGCTGCCGGATCACATCTGCATCACGCTCATTGCATGGCAAACACGATGAAGGCGTGGTGGGTGGGACGGCCAGGAAGCATTTCGACTCACCCGCTGGAGCAAGGGAGCAAGGTCGTACCGACACCTGACGAGGGCGAATTACTCGTTAAAGTCAACGTGTGTGGTGTCTGCCGCACGGACCTGCATCTGGCTGAAGGTGACCTTCCTCCGCGCCATTCCCGGATTGTTCCAGGTCATGAAGCTGTGGGAATCGTAGTGGAATCAGGCACAGGCAGGTTTGAAGCCGGCGACAGGGTGGGCATCGCCTGGCTCGGCGGCACATGCGGTGCTTGCAGCTATTGCCAGCGCGGCGCCGAGAACCTGTGCAGCAAACCGATTTTCACTGGCTGGGACCGTGACGGCGGCTTCGCGGAAATGATGACAGTCAGGGAGGACTTTGCCTACGCCATTCCTCCCCACTTCAGTGATGAGGAGGCAGCGCCGCTCCTTTGCTCCGGAATCATTGGCTACCGTGCCCTGAAACGGGCTGCCCTTCCCCCCGGCGGCCGCTTGGGCATCTACGGGTTCGGAGGCTCAGCCCACCTGACCGCGCAAATCGCAATCCATTCAGGCGCGTCGGTCTTCGTCATGACACGATCCGGGAAAGCGCAGGTTTTGGCCCGAAGCCTGGGGGCAGAATACGTCGGCGGTGCATTCGACGCTCCCCCGGTGAAGCTGGACTCAGCCATTCTCTTCGCACCGGTCGGTGAACTGGTACCTATCGCGATGAGGGCGTTGGACAGGGGCGGAACTCTGGCGGTCGCCGGCATCCACCTCTCCGACATCCCCTCGATTAGCTACGCGGACGAGCTCTTCTACGAGAAGCAAGTCTGCAGCGTCACCGCCAACACGAGGGCTGACGGAACGGAATTGCTTTCCCTCGCAGCGGACATGCCATTGATTCCCACCACCACGGCATATCCCTTTGCCGCTGCCGATCAAGCCTTGGACGACCTCGCGAATGACAGAATCACTGGAGCCGCCGTGTTGAGGATTCCATGACGGGTCACCGTCACCGGGCTTGGACGTCAGGTTTTCTTTCTTTTCGCGAACCGTTTCTCGAGTTTTGCTTCCGCGTCCTCGCGGCGTTTGCCCATCCGAAACAACTGCTGAACCAGCGGATTCTGTGGGATTGAAGGAACCCGTCGGCGTTGCGGCTGACTGCCCTGATTGCCCGACCCTGGCTCGGCCGTCTCAGATGGGCGTTGAGGTCCGGGTTCCGATTTCCCAGAACTGCGTTCGATCTTCATTCGGCAACCCTGCGCATCTGCCCATGCGCAGGAACCCGGCTGCCTGCGGGTTTCGTGTCGGCTGGCGACATCGGCAAACAATGGTCTTGGACCAAGCCCATCCCCGCGCACTCACGGACACGAGAGATGCCCCGCACCGCGGAGTCCTTGTCTACGTACGAGCACGAGACTGCGAGTTCCCGTCCTTCGGAGTCCACCAGCCGGAACCTGACGTTGGCTTGGCCGTCAGTAAAAAGCTCAAAGATCCCAGTCATGGGTCCGCCCTTTCTGCACTTGCTGATCACGGCATCATCGGTCCCCCTATGCCTTCCATCAGGATGCCCGCTGACAGAGTTGGGTCGTAAGGGCCGGAAGTCCCGTTGCTTCTTGCCCGGTCCCGTTGCAGGACCTTGGACGCTGGAAGGCATGCCCCATGACGGCGGACCAATCTCCCCGCTATCCGAACAAGGCTTCCGCTTCCTTGAAGCGTGCATCCGGAACGGTCTTGAGATCCCCCAAAGCCGACGCGAGGGGCACGTCCGTGATGTCGGTGCCTCTCAGGGAGACCATGGTCCCCCATTTCCTTTCAGAAGCGAGACCAACCGCAGCCATACCCAGGCGGGTGGCGAGGACCCTGTCGAAAGCCGTGGGTGCGCCCCCGCGCTGGATGTGTCCCAGAACGGTGGCCCTGGTTTCGATCCCGGTCATCTCCTGCACCAGCCCTTCCAACATTATTCCGATGCCACCGAGACGCGGCCGGCCGAAGGTATCAAGACCCCTTGGTGAATACGGTGCCTCCTGTCCCGTGGGTGCGAAAGCCTCTGCAACAACCACCAAAGGGGCCCTGCCGCGTTCATGGGCCGAACTGACCCAAACGGCTATTTGCTCCAAGGAAACCCTGTGCTCGGGTATCAGGATCGCGTGGGCGCCCGAGGCCATCCCTGCATGCAAGGCGATCCACCCTGCACTCCTTCCCATGACCTCAGCAATCATGCACCGATGATGGGACTCCCCGGTTGTTCGCAGGCGATCGATTGCCTCGGTAGCCGTTTGGACGGCAGTGTCGAATCCAAACGTGTAATCCGTAGCACCCAAGTCGTTGTCGATGGTCTTTGGTACACCAACAACGTTGACTCCCTGCTCTGACAAGATCCGGGCCGCCGCAAGGGTTCCCTCACCCCCAATGGCTACCAACCCGTCCACACCATGCCTGCGAAGTGATTGGCTCACGGCCCCAGATTCACCGTCCCGCAGGGGATTCGTCCGGGATGTCCCCAGCATCGTGCCCCCGAGACCGGAAATCCCCCGCACCGCAGACCTGGGCAGTGGTATGACATCGTCACCCAGGACACCTTTCCACCCATCGCGGAATCCAACGAACTCGAAGTCGTGGCTGATGGTCCCCCTGAGAACTGCCCCTCGGATGACAGCATTCAAACCCGGGCAGTCACCACCACTTGTGAGAATCCCCAAGCGCCTCATGACCGGCGCGCCTCCTGGCCAGGATTCATCCTGAAGCTCCGGCTCTCCCCGGGAGCCAACATGACAGCCTGCCCTTCCATCCGAAGAGAAACGGGAGCGGCATCGCCATCCGCGGACAATACTCGGAGGCGACCATCCTTCAGCTGGATCTTCAACGAATGTCCCTTGTACTTCACATGAAAGGTAACCGCGCGCAATCCCCTCGGCATGGACGGCGTGAAAGACAAACCATCCCGCCCCAACTTCAGCCCGGCAAAGCTCCTCTGAATGACGTCTATGGAACCTGCCATGGCACCCAGGTGAATGCCCGCTTTGGTTGTCCCATGCTGGGTGTCATCGAGATCTGCGTCCAACGCCTCCCGAAAGCTATCCCATGCCCTATCCGGGTCCACGGAAGCCAGGACAGAGGCGTGGGCGACGCGGCTCAGAGTGGAACCGTGAGCCGTCCTGGCCAGGTAGTACTCAATAGTCCGGTCCAGTTGCTCGTTGGACAAGGCGTAACCAAGTTTCGCCATGAACTCGCGGAGCCCCTCATGGCCCAGCAGATACGGCAACATCAACACGTCGGCCTGCTTCGCGAGTTTGTAGCGGTTGACGTCGTCGCCCTCCGCTTCAAGGATGAGATCCAGCCGCTCGATGTTCTCGTACATCTGGCGGTACTTGTCCCAGTCAAGTTCTTCCAGCGCGTCGTACCCATGAAACTGGCTGATGACACCATCGGCGTGGAACGGAACAAACATCCTCCGGGACACCCGCTTCCACAACGACACTTCGTCAGCCGTGATGCTCAAACGCTCCGTGAGATCAGCCAGCTCATGGCCCTTCAGCATCCCGTGAATCTCTGCGGCGCGCTCGCAGGTCCATGCCGCCATGACGTTGGTGTAGGCGTTGTCATCCAGGCCCGGATCGGGCTCCCCTGAACGGCGGGTGTGGTATTCATCCGGGCCTACGACGCCTTTCAGGTGGAAACGGTGATCATGGTGGTCATACGCCGCCATGGCAGCAAAGAAGCGTGCCACCTCCACAACGAGTTCTGCTCCTTTGTACAGGAACCAAGCCTTGTCACCAGTGGCTTCAAAGTACTCCCAGACGTTGAAGGCAACCGCGAGCCCCACGTGCCGTTGCATCCTGGAATGGTCCGGCACCCAGCGCCCCGACCTGGCGTTGTAGAGCCAATGCGGAGTTTCTTCGCTGCCGTCGCTGCCGCTTTGCCACGGGAACATTGCTCCGGGCAAACCGAGCCTTGACGCCGCCTGCCTTGCTTCCGGGAGCCGCCGCCATCGGTATTCGATCAGTGCCCGGGCCACCTCGGGGGTTCTGGCAGTAAGTACGGGCAGGACGAAGAGCTCGTCCCAAAAGACGTGACCCCGATAGCCCTCGCCGTGCAGTCCCCTGGCCGGAACACCGGCGTCGAGCTCTGCCGTGTGATGCGTCAGGGTCTGCAGGAGGTGGAAAAGATGAAGGTTCAAGACCAATTGGACCTGGGTGGAGGAGTCGAGTTCCACGAGGAACGGCCGAAGGATCCGCCTCCACGCGGCCACATGGGAACTCAGCAGAGCTTCAAAGTTTGTGCCCGCCCTCGCAAGAACGGCCGAAGCGGCCGAACCCGCGGACGATATGGGCTTATCCCGGGATGTTACGACGGCGGCAACCTTGGTTAAGGCGGTTGCCGCACCATCAGTGCAAGCAACGTCAAAAGTGAGGAAGTGGAACGCCTTGACCCTTCCAGGCGACCCTGCATTGCCTGCAGCATCTGCATGGAAGGCAACGGCTACGCGTATTTGGCTCTGGCTGGTTTCGGCTTCGACCAGAAGATCGCAGCTTGGGCCACCACGGCTTCCTGCCGTCTTGTCGCTCAAGTGGACGCGGCTTCCCATGGCCGGCTCCGGCAGGTTCGCATTCCTGATGCCAACATCGACCCCGCTCCGCACCGTGACTGTTCCGTTCCAGCCCAGCGGCGTCAAGAGAGTCTCGACAGCCAGCACGTGCGGCTCCGCCATGGAGACCAAGCGCCTTGCAGCGACGTCCAGACGCCGACCGTCCGGGGACTCCAGAAGAACATGACGAATCAACAGAGCCCGACCCATGTCCAAAGTCCGCCGCTCCTCCACCAAACGCAAGCCACCCTCCGACCACCACGTGCCGTTCTCCAGGCAGAGGTCCAAGGGAAGGCAATCGGGTGCGTTGACCATGTGCTCGTCGATTACAGACTCCTCGCCCATTCTGGCGACCACCCTGTTGTAGACACCGGCCAGATACATGCCGGCATAGCGCGACTCCCGGCCGCCTTCGGAAACAGCCCCGCGAACACCCATATATCCGTTGCCCAACGTCGTGAGGGCTTCCCGGTGCCCCTCGTGTTCCGGCGCTGTCCCTTCGTAGGTGAGCTGCCAAGGATCACTCATGACCAGGCCCAGGTCCAGCTCGCCTACATCGTTGAGGACCACGTGCGCACCAGCTGCTTCGAGTTGTCGGCGGGTCCCCTGCCGGTCGATGCCCACCACAAGCCCGAATCCACCGCGACGCGCGGATGTCACCCCCGCCACTGAGTCTTCTATGACCACGGCGCGAGCCGGCGGGACCCCCAGGCGCCTGGCCGCCTCCAGGAATACATCCGGTTCAGGTTTGCCCGGGAGCCCCAATTTTGAGGCGACGGTACCGTCCAGCACCACCGCGAAAGTCTCTGCCATGCCGGCCGCGGCCAACACGGGAGTGGCGTTGCGGCTCGACGTCACCACCCCCGCCTTAACCCCTGCCGCCTGCAGACTGCCCAGCAGCTCCAGTGTTCCCGGGTATGCCTGAACGCCGTCCTTCTTTAGACGGGCGAGGTAAGCCTTGTTCTTCAGCGCCCCAAGCCCGTAAGCGGTCCAATCGCCGGTTGCATCGCTTGGTGCGCCGAGATCAACGACGACGCCCCGGGACGCCAGCAGGTTCATGAGCCCGACTTCGCGGGGCTTGCCGTCCACCAAGGACAAATAGTCGTTTGAAGTAAACGGCTGCACAGGTTTGACCTTCGGAAACCTGGGATCGCCCATAATCGCCTCGTACGCGTCGCGCCAAGCCAGCTGATGCACCATGGCAGTCCGGGTGACTACGCCATCCAGATCGAAGATGACCGCGTCATAAGGGGGTCTCGCCGCAGCCGCCGTGGGTGATCCCTTCATGGCTCTACACTGGGTCCGGCCGTTTGAGATGCTTTTCTGCAGCAGCTATCAAGGGGACCGTCCGGATGAAGGTATCGGGGTTCAGTGAAATCGAGTCAATGCCTTCACGGACAAGAAACTCCGCAAAATCCGGATGGTTGTTTGGACCTTGACCACAAATCCCTATCCGGATTCCTGCTGCATGCGCCTTCCCGATGACCTCCGAGATCATGGTGGTCACGGCTTCATCGCGTTCATCGAAGAGCCCTGCCAATTGTTCCGAATCACGGTCTACGCCGAGCACCAATTGGGTCAAATCATTGGAACCGATGGAGAACCCATCAAAACGGCGGGCGAATTGTTCCGCCAGCACCACGTTGGAAGGGATCTCACACATCATGTAGACGCGCAGCCCGTGCTCTCCACGCACAAGTCCGTTCTCCGACATCGCATTGAGCACCTTGTCCGCTTCATCCACTGTGCGGCAAAAGGGAACCATGACTATGACGTTTGAGAAGCCGATGACTTCACGTGCGCGTTTCACGGCCAGGCATTCCAACGCGAAAGCTTCACGGTAGTGCTTGTTGTAGTAGCGGGAAGCCCCCCGGAATCCCAGCATGGGGTTTTCTTCAGGGTGTTCGAAGAAGCTGCCGCCGATGAGATGTCCATACTCGTTGCTCTTGAAATCGCTGAGCCGGACAACCACTGGTTTCGGATGGAAAGGAGCAGCAATCTTGGCTATGCCTGTGGCAAGGACACTGACGAAATACTCCTCGGGGCTGGTGTAGCCCCTGGTCAGTTGTTCAATAACAGCTGATTCGGCGTCATCCATCACCAACTCGGGATGGATAAGGGCCATCGGATGAACACGGATCAAGTTGTTGATGATGAATTCCATCCTCGCCAGGCCGACTCCTGCAGCAGGAAGACGCCACCAGGTGAAAGCTGCGGCCGGGCTGGCGATGTTGACCATGATGTCCGTGCGCGTTTCGGAAAGGCTCCCGGTGTCCACCTCTTCTACTTCGAAGTCCAGCATCCCGTCATAGACGTGTCCCTCTTCTCCTTCGGCGCACGAGAGCGTGACAACTTCCCTACCTGCCAGCGCGTCAGTTGCGTCGCCAGTACCCACCACGGCGGGAACGCCTAGCTCACGGCTCACAATCGCCGCGTGACTGGTGGGTCCCCCGTGGTCAGTCACGATCCCAGCTGCCCGCTTCATCACGGGAACCCAGTCCGGGTCCGTCATCCGGGTTACCAAAATGGCCCCATCCACAAACGCCTCAATGTCCTTGGCATCGCGGATGATGCAGACGGGGCCTACGGCTATGGAATTCCCGACCGCTGCGCCGGACGCAAGGAGACGGCCATCCTGTCCCAGGTGATACATGCGGAAGAGCGTCCCGCTTTTTTGGGCCTGAACTGTTTCCGGTCGCGCCTGGACCATGAACAGCTCGCCTGTGACGCCGTCTTTGGCCCATTCCATGTCCATGGGACGTCCGTAGTGGTCTTCCACGGACACGGCCCACCGCGCGAGCTTGATGATGTCGATGTCCGGGAGAACAGTGGCACGTCGTTCTTTGTCGGTGGTTTCCACCATCGCCGTGGAGGCGGTCCCTCCCAAGCGGTACACCATCTTGCGCTCTTTGGATCCCACGGATCTCTCGATCACAGGCACCAGAGCGGGGTTATCAAGTAGCGGTTTGAACACTTGGTACTTGTCCGGGTTGATGGTGCCCTGGACAACGGTCTCGCCCAATCCCCATGCCGCGCTGATGACGACGCTCTGTGGAAAGCCCGACTCAGTATCGATGGAGAACATCACCCCTGACGCTCCGATGTCGGATCTAACCATGCGCTGGACACCTATGGACAGTGCCACGTCCAAGTGCCCAAACCCTTTGATCTCCCGGTAGCTAATGGCGCGATCAGTGAAAAGCGAGGCAAAACAGCGTCGGCAGGCATCCAGGAGTGCGCTCTCACCTGAGATATTCAGGAATGTTTCCTGTTGCCCGGCAAAACTGGCATCCGGCAGGTCCTCTGCCGTTGCGCTGCTGCGGACAGCTACCGCCAATCGCTCCTGCCCGGCCCGTTCGCCCAGGCGCCGATAGTTATGCCTGATGCCCTCAATAAGTCCGGACGGAAACTCGCCCGCCAACATTGCGTCGCGGATGGCATGCCCCGTCTCGCGAAGAGACAACCTGCCTGACCTAAGCTCACTCATGGAATGACTGATGACCGATTCGAGTCCGTTGGCAGCCAAGAACTTCCTGTACGCGCCGGACGTCGTAGCGAAGCCGTCGGGGACCTTCACCCCTGCTGAACGCAACGATGTGGTGAGTTCACCCAGTGACGCATTCTTACCGCCCACTTCGGGAACATCCCCCATTCCGATGTCCTCAAACCATGTGACATATGACTCTTCGATGGCTGGCTGCATGCCTTGATTCTGGGCGGCCCGGGCCAGCCCGGGCAGAGTCTTTGGTCCCGAACCTTGGTGTGACTTTCGGCCCTGTTTCCGCATTGCCGCACCACACATGCTGGGAGGGAAGGCAGGAGGCACACCATGGCACTTTCGGAGTTCGAACGGCTCGAACTGGACAACATTTCGCAGGGTCTTCTGGAGGAGGACCCCAGGCTGGCAGCACTCATGAGCCTGGAAGACCTCGATCGACGCCGCTGGAAGGGCATAAAGCGAGGCTGCCTTGCTGCGCTCGGCGGGCTCGGACTGCTGCTGGTGAGTTTCCCACTAGGCAGTTTGGCACTCGGTGTGGTGGGTTTCCTCGTGATGGGTGGGGGGACGTACTGGGCAACCCTTTTCATGGGTGACCGCCCTATGCGGTGGAGGCCGCGCACCCGGGAAAACGCCCACGAGAAGAACAAGGAACAGTCATGAAAGCACTCGTTGTCTATGATTCCGGCTTTGGCAACACCAAGTCGATCGCTGAGGCCATTGCCGCAGGCCTCAGCCCACTGAACGCGAAAGTCCTGCCGGCCGGTCAGGTGCGATCCGACGACATCTCGGCAGGTGACCTGTTGGTGGTCGGCAGCCCGATCAACGGTTGGCGCCCCACACAGAAAACCATGGAGGCTCTGGCCCGTCTTGGCAGCCGAGGGCTTTCCGGGGTGGTTGCTGCCGGCTTTGATACGAGGGTCAAGCTGTTCATCCATGGTGATGCCGCCAAGAAGATCACAAAGACCCTCAAAGAGGCCGGAGCCAGCATAGTGGCCGAGCCAATGGCCTTCTACGTCAAGGGAACTGAGGGTCCCTTGCTTGACGGACAGACGTCCCGCGCAGCTGCGTGGGGTGAAGAACTCTTGTCCATTGCCACAGCATATGGAATCCAGAGGAGTGCGTGATGGCAGGCTGGCTTGACCCGAGCAAGATCATTGTTGGCGTCGACGGCTCCGACGCATCGGTGGAAGCACTACGCCAGGGACAACGAATTGCGCTGGCCCTCAATGCACCGCTTGAAGCGTGGGGGTGCTGGGAGATGCCGCTGGGATACGAAGGATATCTGGCCATGGGCATAGATGGCTTCGCCCATGATGCCGAGGAACGACTCGATAAGGCACTGGTCGAGGCTTTCGGCACTGAGAAGCCCAGGAACGTCAGTTCCCGCCTTGTTCAGCAGTCTCCCCGTGCAGGGCTTGTTGAGGGCAGCAAACATGCATCACTTCTGGTGGTAGGCCGGCGCGGTCACGGTGGTTTTGGTGGACTTCTCCTCGGTTCGGTCAGTTCGGGCTGCGTTGCTCACGCGCACTGCCCCGTCCTGGTGGTCCACTCCCCGGAGAAGGGTCATTGAGATGACCACTGGGCAGATGTCCGTACCAGCAGCTCCAGTGCGACCGGCGGTCGGCGCGTCTGCCGTGATCGAAGCGGTAGGGCTAACAAAGACCCTACTGCCCTTCGGGACCGCATCTTCCGCGCAGTCGAGGGGTGCGACGTTCCTGCTCCTGATCTACGGGGTCCTGGCACTGTCCAACACCATGCTGTTCTCGGCTTTGTTCCCGGCTGCGGCCGGGGCCGCTGCCGCAGCCCTCGGCGTTGCCTCGCTGATCTCCAACCGGAAAGAACGCTAACCATGAAAAAACCAGGTCATGTTGTCCTCCTCATTGTCGGCATTGTTCTGTCTTTGGTCGGCTTCACGTTGGCCGCGGCAGGTGCGGTAGCGACATGGCTTGCCTCTTCCCAAAACGACGGATCATTCTTCACCTCCCCAACAGAGCGGTACACGGTTTCGTCCCGGGCATTGGTCTCCCCCCAACTCGATGCGGTGGGCGAGGGCACGCCCGAAAGGCTTCCCTTCGACGTCGGAACCCTCAGGCTCCGTGCCTCCGCGACGGAAGCCGGGCGTGAAGTCTTCATTGGCATTGCACCCCAGAACGAGGTGGACGCATACCTTGCAGGGGTGCACCACACTGAGTTGCGTGAAGTGAAGTTCCAACCCTTCCGGCCCGTTTACACGGACATTCCAGGATCATCCACCCCTGCAACGCCCGGTGCGCAACAGTTCTGGGCAGCCTCGGCCTCCGGAACGGGCGAGCAGGAACTCACGTGGAACATCGCCCCCGGTAATTGGACTGTGGTGGTGATGAACGCTGACGCCAGCGGTGGCGTCTCCGCAGATCTGCAGGCCGGTTTCCGTTCTGACCTCATGAGGCCTGCCGCAATGGGCCTGTTGTTCGCCGGCATCCTGGCCATCCTTATCGGCGTTCCGCTGTTGGTGTTGGGCGCCGTAGGTCTGGGCCGTGGCGGAGGATCACCGGGGCAACCCCCTTCGACATCACCGGCAGCGCGAGGACCCGCACCGGTAAGCGCCCTTAACTCTCCGCTTCATTTCACCGGCCAGCTGGACGCCGCATTGTCGCCGTGGCTGTGGCTGGTGAAATGGTTCCTCGCCATCCCCCATTTCTTCGTGCTGTTTTTCCTCTGGTTCGCGTTCGCCGTCACCAGCATCATTGCTTGGTTCGCCATCCTTATTACTGGCCGCTACCCGCTGTCCCTCTTTCATTTCAATGTCGGCGTCCTCCGATGGAACTGGCGCGTGGCCTTCTATGCCTACGCCGCAGGCGGGACCGATCACTATCCTCCGTTCAGCCTCTCCCGGACGGACTACCCGGCGAACGTGGAGGTGGTTTATCCGGCCCGCCTCTCCCGGGGCCTGGTTCTTGTAAAGTCCTGGTTGCTGCTCATACCGCACCTGTTGATCGTGGGGGCGTTCACAGGAACGGCGACGTGGGCTTGGAGAACCGAGGACGGACCCGCCGGCGTGATCAACGATCGCGGCGGCGGACTGTCCTTGCTGGGTCTGCTGGTCCTCATCGCTTTGGTAATCCTGTTGTTTACCGGCAGCTACCCGCGACCCCTGTTCGCCTTCATCATGGGCATCAACCGATGGGTGTACCGCGTGCTCATCTACGGAGCCCTGCTGCGCGACGAATATCCGCCGTTCCGTCTGGATCAGGGTGCCTTCGATCCCGAGCAACTGCAGCCCCCAAACGCTGACGGAAGGGCCGGCCTGCAGTGAATGACGACGAGCCAGCAGTAACCCCCGACGTCGGCGTGTCGGTGTAGTTGCTTCCGTTGCGGTAGCTGCGGACAACGTTTTCGACACACCATCATTTAGGAGGAACCATGACTCGAGGGATGCTTCTGACCGTGCAAGCATTGGTCGCGTTGACATCGATTGCCGGCGGCTTGGTCATGGCCATCGGATCGTGGCCGGGAGTGGACAAGAGCGTTTTGCCGCCGGAAATCCAGCTACCGGTCGAATACCTGGACGGGTCACCCTTCAGCAGCTACCTGGTCCCGGGGCTTCTGCTGGCCGTCATCGTCGGGGGCTCACACACGGTGGCCTTCGTCCTGCTCTTCCGTCGACGTGGATTGGCATCCATGGCGGCCGCCACGGCGGGATATTCCATCCTCGTGTGGATCTTCGTCCAAATGGCCCTGATCCCGTTCAGCGCCCTGCAGGCGGCCTACTTCGGAGCGGGTTTGGCGGAAGTAGGTTTGCTCCTGCTTTTGCTTGGAGTAGCCTCGCCACACCCGGCCACAGACACTGGGTTGCAGGCTGGGCCTTTGGGCCCTGTTGGGGACCGAAAAGCGGCCGTAGGATCTCCGCATGAGCGACAAAAACATAGTGCCTGAGGCAGAAGTACTTGAAACGGAAGATTGCTGGAGGCTCCTCGGCGAGGCCAACGTTGGACGACTTTCTGTGATCGTCAACGGCCACCCTGATATCTTTCCCGTGAACTTCGCCGTGGATAACAACACTGTGGTTTTCAGGACCGGGCCGGGAACCAAACAGTGGGCCATGGAGGATGACGCCGTGGTAGCAATCGAAGCGGACTCCGTGAGCGCCGAGTTCGGTATCGCCTGGAGCGTTGTGGTGAAAGGCGGCGTTGAAGAAGCAGGATCGGAGGGCCCCCGTCTTGACGAAATCAGGCGTGCCCTCTTCCCGTGGCAGGGAGTGGCCCAGGACCACCTCTTCAGGATCGTTCCGGATTCAGTAACCGGGAGACGATTCGACCTTTCAGCGCCGATGTCGCTTCGGACTCCACTCAACGACGCAACACGGGCCGGCCTGGAATAGTCCGGTGCGCCCTTGAAGAATCAGGTGGCACCTCCTCGCACCGGAACAGTCCTGTCAGCAGACCGGCTCGTCAAGAGATTCGGTGACCTGACCGCCGTCGACGACGTCTCCTTCGCCATCCGCCCCGGCGAGACTTACGGCCTCCTGGGCCCGAACGGTGCCGGAAAGACCACCATTATCAACATGGTCGCCGGCCTGATCCCCGCCGATTCCGGGTCAGTAGACGTGGCCGGCACCCGGATGGACCCTGCGGGAACTGCGGCAAAGCGCCATCTGGGGCTGGTGCCTCAAGAGCTCGCCATTTATCCGGATCTGTCGGCCCGCGAAAACCTGAACTTCTTCGGCAGGCTCCAAGGACTGGGGCGGAAAGAACTGGCCTCCAGGGTGGACTCAGTCCTGGATCTCCTCGGGCTGGCCGAACGTGCGGGTGAGCAAACCAAAAAGTACTCCGGTGGAATGAAGCGTCGTTTGAACATTGGTATCGGTCTGCTGCACCGCCCCGGATTGCTGATCCTCGACGAACCGACGGTTGGTGTCGACCCGCAGTCCCGCAACTCAATTCTTGAGGCGGTGGGAAACCTGTCATCGGAGGGTACGGCTGTCCTTTACACGACCCACTACATGGAAGAGGCCGAGCGCCTCTGTGATCGGATTGCCATTCTTGATCAGGGCCGGGTCCAGGCCGAAGGAACCAGGGACGAGCTCATCACGCTAACCGGCGGAGTGGACCGGATCAGCCTTGTGGGGACGGGTCGGACCACGGCAGCCGCTGAAGCACTTGGGTCACTCGACGGCGTTCATCGCGTCACCGATTCAGGGGGAACCGAGTTGATCCTCACCGTCACGGACGGGGCCGCCCTGCTTGCAGGGATTGTCACCACTGCCGCCCGATCAGGAATGACGCTGGCATCGGTATCCGTGACACGTCCGGATCTCGAATCGGTCTTCCTGCATTTAACCGGCAAAGCGCTCAGGGATTGACCGTGCGAGCGCTGTGGACCATGGTCGGCAATGATTTTCGTCAACGGCTGAGGGACAAATCGGTGCTCATCTTCTCACTCATCGTCCCGTTGGCACTGATGGGCGTGCTGAGCCTGGCTTTTGGCCGACTGGGTACCGGCAGCGTCGACCTGCAACCAGCCACGGTCGTAGTGAGCGTCGAAGACTCCGGCCCGCTCGGAGCTGCACTGCTGGACTCGCTTGGGTCGGTCGAGGCCATGAAGGTCACTGTCCGTGAGGTGCCAGCGGATGCCGTGAGCTCCGAAACCCGCACTACCGGTGCCGCCTTGGGAATCGTTATCCCGGCCGACTTCAGTTCCGCCTTGGCTACAGGGCAGCCGTCCACGCTCCAACTTATCGAAGGCAGCGGGTCCGTCCTCGAGACGAGTGTCCTGATCTCGATCGTCACCGGAATCGTAGACCAGTTCACCGCTGCGTCAGTTACGGAGGCGGCCGCAAGACTGGGTGGAGTCCCCCCTGATGCGGCGGCAGCCATTGGGCGGATCGCGGTGGCCGGCGAACCGATTCTCCATATCACGGAAGGAACCGCGCCAGCTGGGCAGTTGTCGCTTCGAGCCGGTTTGGTCGCCGGACAAACGGGGTTGTTTCTTTTGTTCACGGTGGGGTTCGGTGTCCTTGGACTGTTGGCGGAGAAGGAACAAGGAACCCTCGGCCGGATCAGGTCCACCGCTGTGCCGCAATGGACCATTGTCGCCGCTAAAGCGGCTGTTGGCTTTTCACTGGGAGTCGCCGCCAGTGCCGTGCTGCTTGCCAGCGGCACGCTCCTTTTCGGCGTTGACTTCGGGTCCCCCGCCGTTGTGGTCTTGCTGGTCCTCGCCGCAGCGGCCGCAGCCACCAGCTTGACCTTCATTGTGGCTAAGGTGGTTCGGACAGCCGAACAAGCCAATGTGGCGCAATCCATTGTTGCCATGGTGTTGGGTATAGCGGGAGGTGCATTCTTTCCCATCCAAGCGTCAGGTTTCATGGCGGTCCTGATGGATCTGAACCCGGTGGGTGCGTTCATCCGGGGCCTGGGAATCTCGGCCGGCGGCGGCGGCGTCGCCGAAGTCGCCGTGCCGTTGATGACGATGTGGGGATTCGCGGTTGTGTGCGTCCTCGTCTCCCGTTTCCTGCCGGACCGGGGCGCCAAGACGTGAAAGTGATCTTCGCCATCGCCGGCGTGGAAGTGCGGCGCTTCCTGCGGGACCGATCCAACATCTTCTTCGTCTTCATCTTCCCGCTCCTGTTGATTCTGTTGTTGGGCACCCAGTTCGGCTCCAGCAACAGCGAAACCCGGGTTGCATTGGGCGGTGGTTCCGGCACGGTTCTGGAATCGTCGATATCGGAACAGTTGGAAGCCGACGGCATGCAGGTGGAATCCGGTACTGCGCAAGTGGTGCGCGAACAACTGGGGCGCGGAAGGGCCGACGTCGGGGTCATCATCAGCCCCGAAGCGGCAGCCGCGTTCAATGACGGACGCGTAGCGGATCTGGAAATTCTGACGGCATCGCAGGCTTCGGCCCAAGCGGCATTGCAGGAGGTCAAGGGCTCCCTGATGGCCATCAGCGTGCGGCACAGCCAGCGCGCCGCCTTGGAACAGACAGGCCTGCCGGCAGAGGCCGCGGCATCCGCCTTGGCCCAGGCGAAAGAAGCCGTTCAGGCACCCCGGGTAGACGTTGTGGACACCGACAACACCTCCCAGGAGTTCCGCGGACTCGGAGTCTTCGATCTTGGGGCGGTACAGCAACTGCTGCTGTTCATCTTCCTCAGTTCCCTCACCGGTGCCGCCACGCTGATCCAGGCCCGCCGGTTCGGCGTCATCCCGCGAACCATGGCGGCACCTGTGACCAGCGGTCAGACGATCATCGGCCAGGCAGCAGGAAGGTTTGGGATCGCCTCGGTTCAAGGTGCATACATCCTGGTTGGTACGGCTCTGCTCTTCGGCGTCGATTGGGGCAACCTCTGGCTCACCGCACTGGTACTTCTGGCTTTCAGTGCGGTAGCGGCCGCAGCGGCCATGATTATCGGCTCGCTCTTGGATCACGACGGCGCCGCAACAGGGATCGGCATAGGCGCAGGTCTCGTACTGGCTGGTCTGGGCGGCTGCATGGTGCCACCGGAGTTCTTCGCCGAACCACTCCAGTCAATATCGTGGCTCACCCCTCACCGGTGGGCATATGACGCCCTGGCCGCCATCCAGCGGCGGGACGCCTCCTTTTCCGACATCCTGCCTGGCCTGGGCGTTCTGGCAGGGATGGCCGCGGCTCTCCTTTTTTGTGGTGCGTGGCTCCTTCGGCGCAGCCTCCGAAGGGCGCTATGACCACGGTCCTGCCCACGGATGCTGTTGCCTTCTTCAACGGATCCCCTCAAGGTCTCGCGATCTGTGAGGCCGTCTTTGCCATCGCCGGTGGACTCGGTGATTTTCAGGTCCACGTCTCCAAGAGCCAGGTCGCCCTACGGCGGCATCGTGGGTTTGCGTACTTGTGGCGACCGTACAAGTACGTCCATTCGGGGGTACCGGCCGTGTTGTCGTTGGCGTTGCCCTATAAGCTCGACTCCCCAAGGTTCAAAGAAATAGCTCATCCTGCTCCTTCCGTGTGGATGCATCACGTGGAACTCCACAACTCCGCCTTGGTCGACGCCGAGGTTGCGAAGTGAATCAAGGAGGCCTTTGAGACGGCATAGTTGCCACGAACCGAACGTTTGCGTCGCGCCTGCCAGCTTGTCCCGGTTTTAGAGTCGTTCGGCCCTACTAACAGCAGCCCGATCGGGGAAGTCTTGCAGTATGAGCATCCTCGACCAGCAACCCGCCCTGATTCGAACCTCCGAGCAACCCACTGCAGTGCTCCGCGAGCGGGTCCCCATGGCGAAATTGACGGAATTCTTCGGCCGCGCATTTGGCGCTGCCATGGCGGCCGTCCAAGCCCAGAACGCCAGCCCCACGGGACCCCCGTTCGCCATGTACCACGGGATGCCAACCGACTCCGTCGACGTAGAGGCCGGCTTCCCCGTGACACCGAATTTCTCCGCTGCCGGAGAGGTTATCAGCGGAATGTTGCCGGAGTCGGACGCCCTCGAAGCTGTGCATAAGGGACCTTACGACACCCTTGAGCAGACGTACGCGCTCATCCTCGAGCGAATGAGTGCGGAAGGTTTAACACCCTCAGACACCATGTGGGAGTTCTATATGAGTGACCCCGAAAAGGAACCGGACCCTGCCAAGTGGCAGACGCGAGTTGTCTGGCCCGTCATCTGAGCAGCCCGGACACTCCCGATCATGAGAATCCCAGCGAATAGCCTGCGAAAAGGCGGGCGGGGGCACCACGTGAATCACCGGGCAGCCACCGTTCATGGAGGACGCTCCCAGGACCTTGGAAAACTGCAGTTGGTGGTCAAGGTGGAGTCGGCTTTCCCGGCTGCGTGCATCATTGTCCGCGGACAAATTTCAACCCAGTCTGGTGCATCCCGTCCCGCAGCATGTCATTAACCGGTGCGTGGGGACGATTGATGGGAATTTGGGCGAAGTTCGGTCCTCCAAGCCGTGAAATCTGCGTGTCCAGGTATGAGAACAGGCGGACCTGGAGCAGCGGATCATTAGTGACATCGATGCCTGGGACGAGGTGTCCCGGGTGGAAGGCTACCTGCTCGGTCTCGGCAAAGTAGTTGGTCGGGTTGGCGTTCAGCGTCATCAGCCCGATCGGCTGAACCGGAGCCAGTTCCTCAGGGATGAACTTGGTGGGATCCAGAAGGTCGATACCTTCAAACATTTGATCTTCAGTGTCCGGGAACGTCTGGATGCCAAGCTCCCACTGCGGGTACGCACCTGATTCGATCGCATCGGCCAGATCACGACGGTGGAAATCGGGATCCATGCCGTTAATAATCTGGGCCTCCTCCCACACCAATGAGTGAACACCCAACTTCGGCTTCCAGTGGAATTTGACCAGAGTGGTCTTACCTGCAGCATCCACCAACCGGAAGGTGTGGACGCCGAACCCTTCCATGGTCCGGTAGGAACGGGGAATTCCGCGGTCCGACATATTCCACATCGTGTGGGCTTGCGCTTCGGTATGCAACGAAACAAAATCCCAGAACGTGTCGTGCGCACTCTGAGCCTGCGGGATTTCCCTGTCAGGATGCGGTTTCCCCGCGTGGATGAGGTCCGGGAACTTGATGCCGTCCTGAATGAAGAAGACAGGAATGTTATTCCCCACCAGGTCGTAGGTACCCTCATCCGTGTAGAACTTCGTGGAAAAGCCACGCGTGTCACGGACCGCATCAGCGGACCCCCTGGATCCCAAGACAGTGGAAAACCTCACGAACACCGGGGTTTCCACATCCGGCGCAAGGAACCCTGCCCTGGTGATTTTCGAAGCCGTGCCGTAGGAGCGGAACGTTCCATGCGCCCCGGCTCCCCTGGCGTGAACCACGCGCTCCGGAATTCTCTCGTGATCAAAGTGAGTGATCTTCTCACGCAAGTGATAGTCTTGGAGCAAAATCGGGCCCCGTGGTCCGGCTTTCAAGGAATGGTCTGTATCTCCCAGCCTCAGGCCCTGGGCCGTTGTCAGGTACTGGCCGGACTGGGCACGTGAGTTTTCGGGGGCGCCGCTGGGGCTCCCTGTCGCTGACACGGCCTCGGGACCCTGCTGATCAGGCTTCGGCGACAACGGCTCACGGGCCACTGTGGGTTCTTCAACGGCTGGTCGCTCAATCGATGGAGCCCCTGGAATCTTGATGTCCTCAACTGGCACTGCGCGTTCTCCTCGCTATTGATCGGCACATCGACTGCTGCACTCCACCAAAAAAGATAAGCCTCCTTAGTACCCTAGGGGCCGATGCTCCTCCTTGCAAACATCAGTGGGGCCGAACAGCGCAGTTTCTGCAATCCGCGGCCAGAGTAAGAACTCGGAGCGACCCGGCAGCTCTTGGGCATCCATGCTGACGTCGCGTCCTGCCGAAGAGTGAAGAATCTCCATTCCCATCCACGACGGTGGCAGCTCCGAATCACTGATGGCGCGACACCCTGTGACGCGCGGACAACATTTGCTACGTAATGGAGAAGACCCCGTGAACAAGCCCACCAAGAACACCGCCCGCATCGCAGTCGGAACAGTCCTTGCAGCCTCCGCCTTCGCCCTCGCTTCTCTCCCTGCACAAGCAGCGACAGCAACCCCCATCCCAACGCCGGAAACCGGTGCCACAGCCCTCTCCGACGCCGGCTTCCTCAACGGTGGCATCCTGAACGGCTTCCTGACCGAAGGAATTCTGAACGGCGGGCTCATCAACGGGCCGCTCATCAATGGGCCCCTTGTTGACGGCAATGTGCTGGGCCCTCTCCAGCTCGGCCAGTTCCAGTAGCAGAACCCACTCCCTCTTCCCACCAGACGAGATTCCCACCCCACGAGCGCCACTTCGTCAAGACGTTGGCCTCGCAACCTTGACGCGGCAGTCCTGATTCCCAGGACTGCCGCTGCTTTCCCACACCTCCCCACTGCAGAGAAGGACTATGAACTCCCCTATCCCCGCTTCCCCTGACCAGCCCGGCATTCCGGAGCACCAGGCACCGGCCCGGATGGGTTTAACCGCTGCACAGCGAGGAATCTGGTACGCGCAACGTTTGGCGAACGGCAGCCCGATGTATCAAATTGGGCAGTTCATCGAAATCAACGGTCCGTTGGACGTGCCCCGTCTGGAGAAGGCGGTGGCTCGGGCAGTGTCGGAAACGCCCGCCTTGAACCTGGCATTCGGCGAGGACGACGACGGCCCCTTCCAGTACGCAGAAACTGCCGAGGCCGCCGTGCAATTCACCGATCTGAGCGGTTGCGGGAACGAAACGACGCGCGAACAAACCGCACGCGAGCTGATGGACTCGGACATGGCGCAAGTACGGACAGTGGAGGACGGCAGGCTGCTTCACACCGAGATCATCAGGATCTCCGGAACCAGACACTTCTTCTACCAACGCGTCCACCACCTGCTCCTCGATGGATATTCCGCCGTGCTGGTACTGCGCCGTGTCGCCGCAGTCTATGAGGCACTGAGCGCCGCCAAGGATATGGACGACGCCCTGATCCTCGATTTTGGCGCGCTTGATGAACTCATTACGGAGGACCATGAATACCAGGACTCCGCAGGGGCAGCAGCCGACGCCGCCTATTGGCGACGCGAACTCGACGACGAACGGACTCCCGCCGGACTCGCCGGCCGCCCCTCGGGAACGGCCGACGCGCTGCTGCGTTCCACCCAGACGCTCTCCCAGTCCGCAGTCGACGCACTCCAAGCAGCGTCCGGCAGCGCGCCGGCGTTGATTCTGACGGCCATGTCACTGTATCTGCACCGGATGACCGGCGAACCGCATGTATCCCTCGCGCTGCCCGTGACAGCGCGACGAGGCAAGCTGGCCAAGTCCACGCCGTCCATGCTGTCCAATATCGTCCCGATCCGGCTGGACATCACTCCGGGAACCACCGTGGAGGACATGGTGGCCGCCACGGGCGGAAAGCTGCGCGGCGCCCTGATCCATCAGCGCACCCGATACGAGTCCATGAGCAGCCAGGGCAGTTACCTGGGACCATCGGTAAATATCCTTCCGGTACTTGATGACATCGCCTTTGGCGAGGCAACCGGCACCATGCACATCCTGTCCACTGGGCCCATCGATGACCTATCCGTCATCGTCCACGGGCTGGGCCACGCAGCCTCGGGTGGTGTGACAGTACAGTTCGCCGCGAATGCCGGGCTCTATAGCCAATCGGGCCTGGACCAGCACCTGATGCGGTTTGTGCGGCTGCTTGGTGAGCTTCTGGCCAGCCCGAACGGTCCGACGGCGGCACTGACAGTCACGTCGACGGCGGAAGAGCAGTCGCTGCTCGCCGAGGGAGATGCCGAGTCAGTGGACCTGCCGGGCCATACGGTTGTTGAGGAGTTCCAGTCGGTCGCCGCAGCTGCTCCCGAGCGGATCGCCGTCGTCGCGTCTGACGGTTCCCTGACATTTGCAGAGGTGGAGCGGCGCTCCAACCAGCTATCCCGGTTCCTCCGCGAGCGCGGAGCAGGGCCGGGCAGAACCGTCGCCGTCCGGCTGGATCGCAGCGTTCTGCTTCCTGTTGCCATCCTGGCCATCTTGAAGGCCGGTGCCGCTTATGTTCCGCTCGACCCCGACTACCCGGCGGGCCGCGTGGAGGGGATGTTGGAGGACGCGGCCCCCGTCATTTTGGTCACAGAAACGGCCTTGACTGGTGACACCGACCAAGGAAAGCCGCTGACCAGCATTCCCGTGACGGTCTTGGATTCCGCGATGACTGCTGTGTCCTTGGACAGACACGACTCGACGCCCTTGGCACCCATCGCCGTCCAGCATGATCTTGCCTACGTGATCTTCACGTCAGGTTCCACAGGCCGTCCAAAGGGCGTTGGCGTGGAGCATCTGGCGCTCCTGAACCTGTTCACTTCCCACCGGGAGAGGATTTTTGACCCCGCCACGGCAAGGCTCGGCCGTTACTTGCGCGTGGCCCACACCGCGGGGTTGTCCTTTGACGCTTCCTGGGATCCCATTCTGTGGCTTCTGGCCGGGCATGAGTTGCATATGGTGGACAACCAGACCCGTCGTGATCCCGAGGCCCTTAGCCTGTTCCTGGCCAACAAGGGAATCGACTCGATCGAAACAACACCCTCCTTTGCCAAGGCCCTGCTGGCGAGCGGGCTCTTCGACCGGGACGCCCACCCCTCCGTTGTTGCGCTGGGAGGGGAAGCCGTGGACCCGGCCACATGGCGGGAGTTGGCGGCCCATGATGGCGTTGTGGCCTATAACTTCTACGGCCCTACCGAAACCACCGTGGACTCGCTGACTGCCGTGATGGAACCGGGCACGGATGTCACCCTCGGAGGATCGGTAGCCAACAGCCGGCATTACATCCTTGATTCGGGCCTCAACCCGGTGCCCTCCAATGCCATCGGAGAGCTCTATGTTGCGGGGCCGAACCTCGCCCGCGGTTACCTTGACCAACCTGGGCTGAGTGCCGGGAAGTTCGTGGCTGATCCCTTCGTTGGGGACGGCTCGCGCATGTACCGCACGGGCGATGTGGTGCGTCGATTGGACGATGGCACCTTGCAGTTCCTTGGTCGCATGGACCAGCAGGTCAAGATCCGTGGGTTCCGTATTGAACTTGCCGAGATTGAAGAGGTCCTGCGCGGTATCCCAGGGGTTGCCCAAGCCGCGGTGACCGTGGCGAAGAACAAGGCCGGCTACGACCAACTCCTCGCCTACGTCACTGCTGGCAACCCAGGGCAGGAAACCGAAGGGAGCGGGGCAACGCAGCCCCTTGACTCGTCCGCCATCCGCAAGGCGGCACGCAGGACATTGCCCGACTACATGGTGCCCGCAGCCGTGACCGTCATGGATTCCATCCCGTTAACTGCCAATGGCAAGCTTGACACCCGGGCCTTGCCAACCCCGGGACAGGAAGCACCCACCACCCAACCGCGCACGCCTGCAGAACTTGTGGTAGCTGAAGCCTTCCGCGAGATCCTCGGCCTGGAAGCAGTGGGACTCGAGGACGACTTCTTCGAGCTTGGGGGCCACTCACTACTGGCCACGCGGTTGGCTGCTTTCCTTCGGGATGCCACGGGCAGCGCACCGGCCCTGCGTACCATCTTCGAGCAGCCCACAGTAGAGGGACTAGCTGCAGCCTTGGAAAGCGACGGCTCGTCCACTCCCGAGCTGGCCGTTAGGGAACGGCCAGCGATGATCCCCCTGTCCTTTGCGCAACGCAGGCTTTGGTTCCTTAACCGCCTGGATCACGAGTCCGGTGCCTACAACATCCCGATCGTCCTCACACTCAAGGGTCGCCTGGACGTGGATGCCTTGGAGGCGGCACTTGCCGACGTTATCTCCCGGCATGAGACTTTGCGCACCATCTTTCCTTGGTCCGACGGTGAACCGCACCAGGACATCCTGCCTGCCGGTGAAGCGCCGCTAAAACTCCTGGCAGTCCAGTGCGACGAGGACAACCTGGACCGGGCACTGCAGACAGAAACACGGCGTGGCTTCGACATCACCACCGAACTTCCTGTTCGAGCAGTCCTGTTCCAACGGGCACCGGACCACCACGTCCTGGCGGTTACCCTGCACCATGTTGCTGCGGACGGCTGGTCGCTGTCGCCCCTCGCCCGGGACCTTTCCCAGGCCTACAGCGAACATTTGGACGGAGCCACGGCGCCCACCACTGGGCTGCCCGTCCAGTACGCCGACTACACCTTGTGGCAACGGGAAGCCCTGGGGCACGAAGACGACCCTTCGAGCCCAATTTCGCGGCAGCTGGAATTCTGGTCACGAGAGCTCAAGGGATCCCCGGAGGAGCTTCAGCTGCCCTACGACTTCCCCCGCGGAACCCGCGAAGGTGACTTCCCGACGTCGTCGATTCCCTTGCAACTGGATGCCGCCACATCGTCGGGCTTGAAAGCACTGGCCAAGACGCACAACGCCAGCCTCTTCATGGTGCTGCAGGCCGCCCTGGCCGCTCTTCTGACAAAGTCTGGCGCGGGCGAGGACATCCCGCTCGGCACGCCGGTTGCCGGGCGGACAGACACCCAACTGAATGACTTGGTGGGCTTCTTCGTCAACACCTTGGTGCTGCGGACCAATACGTCAGGGAATCCTACGGCCGCGGAGCTCGTGGAGAGCGTTCGCTACACCAACCTGCACGCCTACGGCAACCAGGACGCCCCATTCGAACGCGTGGTGGAAGCGCTCAATCCAACGCGGTCGCACCACCGCCACCCCTTGTTCCAAGTGATGCTGACTCTGCAAAACACCCCCGACGCCGTGCTGGCCATGACGGGCTTGGACGCCTCGGCGGACTTGGGCAGGGAGCCGGGCGGTGCGAAATTCGACCTTCTCCTGGACCTGGCCGAACGGGACGGTGACGTCATCGCAGGATCCCTCGCCTACAACCCGGCGCTCTTCGAACGCAGCACAGTGGAACGGCTGGTTGCCGGTTTTGAGCTGGTTGCCGGACAGTTCGCCAAGGACTCCGACGTCAGCCTGGACCGGTTGCAGATACAGAGCCCGGCCGACCACGCAGCTGTCATGGCGCACAGCGACGCCACCCATCACGACGGGCAGTGGGCCACCATCCTGGAGTCTTTCGCGGAGACAGTCGTCCTGCGTCGGTCAAAAACGGCCGTGGTGGCTGGAGGGACCTCCTGGACCTTCGGCCAACTTCAGGAACGAGCAAACACCATGGCCAAGGGGCTCATCGTCCAAGGCGTACGTCCAGGCGACCGCGTGGCGGTAGCCATCAGCCGATCAGCCGACATCGCCGCCGCCGCCGTTGCCGTGTTCGCTGCGGGTGCGGTCTACGTCCCCATCGATCTTTCCTACCCCAAGGAACGGATCCGTATGATCCTGGAGGACAGCAGCCCAGCGGTGGTGATCGTTGACGATGACGCGCGCAGCGGCGTCGGACCTGCCGTTGCCGTTACACTTTCGGGCCTGCTGACGACCGGCGCAAGGGTGGCGGGTACCGCCCCTGAGGATCGCATGCCGAAAGCCGAAGACCTTGCCTACGTGTTGTACACCTCTGGTTCAACAGGACGGCCGAAGGGGGTGGCTGTGACGCATGCCGCCTTGGCCAACCTGTACGCACACCACCACCGCACGCTCTACGGCCCTCGCTTCGAGGTGGCCGGAAATGAGCCTGTCTCCGTTGCACATATCGCCGGACTGGGCTTTGATGCCGCCTGGGATCCGATGCTTTGGATGGTTGCCGGTGCTGAGCTGCACCTGGTGGCCGATGAGGAACGCAACGACGCCGAAAGTCTCACTCGATACTGCCTCAACCATGGGATCAGCGTCCTGGAAACCACGCCGTCATACGCCACACAGCTGCTGCAGTATGGCCTGCTGGATCACCAACGCGATCAACCGCTGATCCTCATCCTCGGCGGCGAGGCCGTGTCCGGCGCTCTCTGGGAACGACTGGCCAAGGACCCTTCCGTCCAGGCATTGAACTTCTACGGCCCCACTGAGTTCACCGTTGATTCGGTCATGGCGGCAATTTCCGGCCCTGCACCGGTAATTGGCCGGCCCGCCGGAAACATCTCGGCGTTCGTTCTTGATGCGTACCTGCAGCCAGTTCCGTCCGGCGTCCCCGGAGAACTGTATCTGGCAGGCGCCGGCATGGCGCAAGGCTATGACCAACGTGCTGCCGAGACGGCCTCACGTTTCGTGGCGAATCCCTTTGGAACAGATGGAACCCGCATGTACCGCACCGGCGACGTCGTGAGGCGGGATGCCAGCGGAGTGCTTGAATTCCTTTCCCGAAGCGATGACCAAGTAAAGGTCCGCGGGTTCCGCATCGAGCTGGGGGAAGTGGAGTCGGCACTGTCCAGCCACCCCCAAGTGCAGCAGGTTGCCGTCGTCCCCGACGGCAACCCGGCCCAGCGGATGATCGCGTATGTGGTGGGCAACGTGGACAGTGCAGATTTGAGGGAGCATGCGGCAGAAAAGCTCCCCGACTACATGGTGCCTGCCATCTTCATGTCCATCCCGGCGCTGCCCTTGACCTCCCATGGCAAGCTTGACCGCACTGCCCTCCCGGCCCCTGCAGCCTCCGGGAACGGCAGCGGCCGTGAACCGTCCACACCAGAGGAACATGTCATGTCCGGAATCTTTGCTGAGGTTCTTGGGCTGGACTCCGTGGCCATGGACGACGACTTTTTTCTCCTGGGGGGCCATTCGCTCCTGGCGATCACCATCATGGGCAGGATCCGGGAAGCGTTCGGCGCCTCCCTTCCGTTGCGAACGCTCTTCGACCAGCCCACTCCGGGTGCACTGGTGGCGGCGGTCGTGTCCGAACGGCCGAACGCCTCCATGCACGACGGCGGCACTGAAGTTCACGATGATGACTCGCCGGAGCGTGGGCGAACCCTTTCGGAATGGGTCGCTTCACGCCGGACGGCCTGCCGGGGGGAACTTGGTCTCTCATTCGCCCAGCAACGCATGTGGTTCCTCAACCAACTGGATCCCGGCTCAGCGGACTACAACATTTCCCTGGCCGCAGAGCTGGAAGGCGAGGTGGATGAAAACACTCTTTCCGCTGCCATCGACGCTTTGGTAGCCCGGCACGAAATCCTCAGGACGAGCTACCCGGCAACAGCAGGCACTCCGCACCAGAAGATCCTCGCGGCAGAGGAAGCCCGTGGCCTGCTGCGCGTCATCCCGGTGCATTCCAAGGAGGAAGAAGCCAGGACACTGGCCCAGGAGGAAGGCCGTGGCTTCGACGTGACCCTCGATCTTCCTCTGCGAGCCGTGCTGCTGTGCCGCCGCTACGGCAATGCTCCGGGCTGGGTACTCCAGTTGGTGGTGCATCACATCGCAAGCGACGGTGCGTCGCTTGCGCCACTGGCCCGTGACCTGTCGGAGGCCTACGCGGCCGCACTCAAGGGAACAGTGGGCAGCCGCGCACCGCTGGCCGTCCAATATGCCGACTTCAGTGCCTGGCAGCAGGAGGAACTGGCCAAAGACGGCGCGTCAGCGCGGAAAACTGATCACTGGAGGGAGGCCCTCTCAGGAATACCTGCGGAGCTCAGCCTCCCTGCCGATCACCGCCGTCCCCGGGAAGCCCGGCAGCCTGGCAGGCACCACAACTTCCAGCTCAGCGCCTCGGCCCTTGAGGCCCTGAACTCCGTCGCGGCCCAGGCGAACGCGAGCCTGTTCATGACGCTCCACGGCGTACTGGCCGGCTTCCTGAACCGCGTAGGTGCGGGCGATGACCTGGTTGTCGGTTCCCCAACGGCCGGAAGGACTGATCCGGCGCTGGAAGAGTTGGTGGGCTTCTTCGTCAACACCCTGCCGCTGCGGATCAGTGCTGCCGGAGATCCCTCCCTGCGGGCCATGGTGGACCGTGCCAGGACCAGCGTCCTGGCCGCTTTCGACCATGACGATGTCCCCTTCGAGCGCCTGGTGGAAGTGCTGAATCCGGAACGTGAATTGGGGCGGCACCCGTTGTTCCAAACCATGCTCACTGTGGACAGCTCCCCCGCATCCATCCCGGAACTCCCAGGCGCCGTGGTCCGGCCACTGCCTGGCAACGGCTCCGGGGAAGCCAAGTTCGATCTCTCCTTCACTTTCCGCCCCGGCACCACGGGCCTTTCGGCAACGCTGGAGTACAACTCAGCAATGTTCCAGGATGAGACCATTGAACGCCTGATAACCACCTTGGTGCGTTTTGTGGAGCGCAGTACAGCCGATCCGGATACCCCCATAGCAAGGCTGGCGTTGATTGAGCCTGAGGAGGCCACCGCGTTGGAGGCGCTCACAGCGGGACGGCGTTCCGCCGTCGGGCCTCAACATGACACAGCCGACGGCATCCTGGCCGCCTTCGCCGCTACCGTCAAGAAGGTTCCGGATGCTATGGCGCTGGTGAGCGAACGCGGCGAGCAAACCTTTGCCGAGCTGGCTGGTTCAGTGGTGGCCCTGGCCACCGGGCTGGAGCAGCAGGGGCTCGCCGAGGGCGATGTTGTCTCCGTGTTCCTGCCACGGTCCGCGGGAACCATCCAGAGCCTGTTGGGAGTGATGGCCGCAGGCGCTGTCTACAACCCGATTGATACCGAGTACCCCGACGACAGGGTGGTTGCGATCCTGGAGGACGCCAGACCGTCGGTGGTTGTCACCTCCCAGCCGGTGGCCGGACGCATAGCGGCATTGCTGTCCAGGGTGGCAGCGCAGAACCCCGGAATTGCCGCTCCACGGCTGATCATGCTGCCTGAACTCTTATCCACTCCCCGTGGAGAGCATCGCGGCCCAGTCCAGGAACGCCTGAACCGTCAACCCGCGGGCCGCGGCCTCGCCTACGTGATGTTCACCTCGGGCTCTACAGGAAGGCCCAAGGGCGTGGAAGTGGGCCATGGAGCGTTGGCAGCTCTCCTGGAATCCCATCGGGAGACGCTATTTGCCGGGCTTGATCCCTGCGTCACGGGAGTCCAGCAGAAGGTCGCCCACACCACCGGAGTTGGCTTCGACGCATCGTGGGATCCCATCCTGTGGATGGTTTCCGGTCATCGACTCCACATGGTGGACGATGCCATCCGGCGTGATCCTGCAGCATTGGCCGGCTACCTTGAAGAGCACCGGATCAGTGTGCTGGAAACAACGCCCGGGTATGTCCGGCAGTTACTCAAGGAACCAGCGTTCAACCGTGTGCTGGATGGTGGCGGCACGGCGGAGGTATCCGGATTCAGCCTTGCCCTGGGAGGCGAAGCCTTCGACGCCACCCTCTGGGACGCCCTCTCCGGCAAAGAAAACGTGACCACATGGAACCTCTACGGCCCCACTGAGGCAGCGGTGGATACCCTGGCGGCGCGGGTACAGGACCACGCGGCCCCGGTGCTGGGAGCACCAACCACAGGGACCAGGCTGTACGTCCTCGACACGCTTTTGCGGCCAGCCCTTCCGGGAGTGCCAGGAGAGTTGTACATCGCAGGTCGCCAACTGGCCAACGGTTACCGCGGCCAGCCGGGCCTGACAGCCGAACGCTTCGTTGCGGATCCCTTCAGCTCCGCTGGTGAGCGAATGTACCGCACAGGCGACCTCGTAGTGCGCCATGCCGACGGGAACATGGTCTTCTCCGGACGGAACGACCAGCAAGTCAAGATCCGGGGCTTCCGCGTGGAACCCGGTGAAATCGAACAAGCGGCCGCCACCGCTGTCGGCGTCAAGGATGCCGTGGTCAGGGCAGTACCTTCAGGCGACACTATGCGCCTGGCAGCATGGGTGGTTCCGGTGGCCAAAGCCTTGGTTGATAGTCCTGACGATGCGGCGGCGTTCGCCGAAGGCGTCCGCACCCATCTGCGGGGTTTGTTGCCGGACTACATGGTGCCCGCTGCTGTGGTGGCCGTCGCCGGGATTCCGCTGACGCCGCACGGCAAGGTGGACTTTGCTGCCCTGCCGGAAGCGGCGCACGCTCCCCGCATTTCCGGCAAAGTCCCCCGGACGCCGCGTGAAGAGACCGTGGCTGCGATCTTTGCGGACATATTGTCGCTGGACAGGGCGGGAGTGGACGAATCCTTCTTCGAGTTGGGTGGGCATTCTTTCCTGGCCCAACCTTTGATAGCCAGGGTCAATGCCGCGCTGGGTACCTCCCTGCAGGTCCAGTCGCTTTTCCGGTCTCCAACGGTGGAAGGGCTCCTTCGGGAAGCTTCCCACAGCGCGGAGGACACCACGGCGGAGAGTCTGCGGCAGGTACTGCCATTGCGCACCACCGGAACCAAGGCTCCCCTGTTCGCGGTCCACCCCGCCTCAGGGATAGCGTGGGGCTACGCCTCGATGCTCGGTTCATTGGATCCCGAACGGCCCCTGATCGGACTTCAGATGCCAGGGATGGAACCGGGCGCCACTCATCGTGTCGGTGCAGAAAGCCTCACGGAACTGGCGGATTCCTACATCGCCCGGATCCGATCGATTCAGCCTTCCGGCCCCTATCATCTTCTGGGTTGGTCCTTCGGCGGTTATTTGGTCCACCGGTTGGCGACGCGGCTCCAGGAACTTGGTGAACAGGTTGCATCCTTGGCCATCATCGACGCGTTCCCCGGAACAGAGGAGAACAACGACGACGTCGGAAACGGCTCCGGGATATGGGCCGCTTATTTGGAGGCGCAGGGCTATGCACTCGACGAGGCCGACACGGTGGGGCTTGACGCAGTCCGCGCCCAGGAGATCCTGCGCCGGAACCACAATCCACTGGGTACCGTTCCGCTGGATGCCGTGGAAGCCATGGCGGAGAACTTTCCGGTGCTGGCACGGCTGATCCGGGAACAGAAGCCTGCGGTATTCGACGGCGAGCTGTTGCTCTTCCGCGCAACTGTGGGCGTTCCTGACGGAACCCCCGGGGCCTCGGCATGGGAACCCTATGTCTCCGGACGCATCACCGACATCGAGGTGCCGGACAGGCACTCACGGATGCTAAGTGATACAGCTCTCCCCGTCATCATGCCGGCTTTGGCAATCCAACTTGGGTTTGGGTCCGAATGACCTACAACGCCTCGGAACCCGGGGCACTGTTAACGCCGGAACAACCCGAAAGGTGAATCCTCGTGACGAACCCGTTTGATGACACTTCAGCAACCTTCTCCGTCCTGGTGAACGAATACCAGCAGCACTCACTGTGGCCGTCATTCGCGGCCACTCCCAAGGGGTGGGTTGCCATGTTCGGCCCGGACAGCCGCGAAGCCTGTTTGGATTATGTGTCGCGGACGTGGACAGATATGGCTCCGCGCAAGGTTGCCGAGCTTGCCGCCAGCCAGTGATCCGCCTAGACAATGTGCGCAAGTCCTACGGCGCCTTCAGAGCCCTCGATGGCCTGACGCTCACCGCGGGCGAAGGGACTGTGCTGGGCCTGTTGGGCCCCAACGGCTCCGGCAAGACCACCACAGTCAAGGTGCTCACCACCCTGCTGGCACCGGATTCCGGAGATGCCTGGGTTGCTGGACATTCCGTCCGTCATGAGCCTGAACAGGTACGACGCAACCTGGGACTGTCCGGACAATACGCCGCTGTGGATGAGAAGCTCACGGCCTTTGAGAACCTCCATATGGTGGGGCGCCTCTACGGCATGAACCGCCGGAACGCTACGGCCCGGGCCCACGAATTGCTGGCCGACTTCCGGCTCACGGACGTGGCCGGCAAACGTGCAGGGGCTTTCTCAGGCGGCATGCGGCGTCGCCTTGACCTTGCCGGTGCTGTGGTGGCCAGGCCTAAAGTTGTGGTGCTGGACGAACCCACCACCGGCCTGGACCCGCGGGGGCGGTTGGACACGTGGGACGTGGTGGCCGGCCTGGTGTCCCAAGGCACCACTGTGCTCCTGACCACCCAATACCTGGAAGAGGCGGACAGGCTGGCAGACCACATTGCCGTCATCAACCATGGCAGCGTGATCGCCGAGGGCACCGCCACCCAGCTCAAAGACCGTGCCGGCTCCGAGCGTGTGGACATCACTGTGCGTGATGGGGCAGACCTGCCAGTGGTCTCCGCGGTATTGGCGGAGGCCACCGGTGGCCTCGCCGCGCCGGAGGTGGATCCTGCCGCGCTGAGCGTCTCTGTAGCAGCGCCCGGTGGCCACGGGGTACTGGTGAGAGTCCTGGCCGAACTGGATGCCCGTTCCTTGGCCGTTGCCGAAGCGTCCTTGCGTCGTCCGACCTTGGACGACGTCTTCCTCCAGCTCACCGGTGGCAGCCAGCAGCCCGACAACGACGCCAGCAAGGAAGGAGTACCCGCATGAGCGTGATCACTGCCGCTGTCCGGGACAGTTCCGTCATTGCCCACCGCAACCTGCTCAACGTTCTGCGAACCCCTGGGGCGCTGGTCACAGGAATCGTGCAGCCCGTCATGTTTGTCCTGCTTCTGGGTTTCGTCTTCGGCGGTTCCCTGGGCGGGGACCAGTACCGCAGCTTCCTCATCGGCGGCATTCTGGCCCAGACCTTGACGTTCAATGCATCTTTTACCGCTGTGTATTTGGCGAAAGATCTTCAGCTGGGGCTGATTGACCGTTTTCGGTCACTCCCCATGTCCCGAGTGGCGGTAATTTTGGGCCGCACCACCTCGGACCTGTACACGAGCATCGTTTCCATCGCGGTGACTTTGCTCTGCGGGGTCGCGGTCGGCTGGCGGATGAATACCGGGGCAGTGGAATTACTGGCGGCTTTGGGCGTCCTGCTGCTGTTCGCGTTTGCAGTGTCTTGGATCGGAGCGCTGATAGCCCTCACGGCGCGCAGCGTCGAAGTGGCCCAAAGTCTTGGTCTTGTGTGGCTTTTCCCCGTCACCTTCGTGTCCGGCGCTTTCGTTTCGACGGCGTCCCTGCCAGGTCCGTTGAGGGCCCTCGCCGAGTGGAATCCCGTGACGTCTGTGGCCACAGCCGTGCGTGAGCTCTTCGGAAATGCCGCCCCTTCCGGTTTCATTGCTCCCGGCGGATGGCCGGCCGAGAACGCACTGTTGTACGCCGTCGCGTGCAGCCTTGCCATCATCGCCGTGTTCGCTCCACTGGCGATCGCAAAGTACCGCCGCATCAGTAAGTTGTGAGCGCCCAAGCCCTGCCGCCCGGCGTCGGCTACTTGATTCTGCCGTCCGTCGGCGTCGAGGCGGCGTGTTCCGGCGTCGGCGGCCTGGACCGTTTTCTGTCTCCGGAAGAAAAGCTCACACGACGACGGTTCCGCACCACGGCGGACAGCCGTGACTATGCAGCCTCGCATGTTCTGCTCCGCCTGCTTGCGGCGCACCAGTTGAGGCTGGACCCTCTTGCTGCCCCGGCATTGGATATCACGCGTCAGTGCCCGGGATGCGATAGCACGGGGCATGGGCGGACGGTCCTGCCGGGAATGTCACTCAGCCTGTCCCGGAGCCGCGGCCTGGTGATGGCAGCAGTGGGACCGGAGTCAGCCAGCGTCGGTGCCGACGTGGAACGCGTCCCGGCTGAGCTGTTCGACGGCTTTGACGACTACGTTCTTAACCCCCCAGCGGCGGCTTTCATCGGCGAGGCCGACGTACAGTCAAGAATGCGTCAATGGGTTGCCAAAGAAGCTGTGCTGAAAGCCGCAGGAATTGGGCTCATGGTTCAGCCAGCCTCAGTGTCATTGATTTCAGGCAATGATCCGGCCGGGCGTCTTCTTCGGGCCTATTGCCCGGATCAACCGATGGTGCACGGACTCGACGTTTACCCCGTCCCGGCAGGCTCCGGACACCTGGCTGCCGTCGCGGCCAGGGCTTACGGCCCGCCACTACAGCAGGATGCCGCTGAGGTGCTTCCTGCAAGCCCGGACGGCTGGCGCTCCAGGCATTACCTCTAGTTCTCCTCGGTGAACACTTATTTGGCGACGGCCATTGCGCTCATGCCGTGGGCCATCCGGTGTAGAAGGAGAGGTGGAGGATCGCTTCTTTCAGTTCTTCCTCCGTGACGCCGTTCTGACGTGCGTAATCGAAGTGGAACGTGCGTTGATCGGCCTTCCCCGTTGCCGTTAGCGCGGCGACGGTGCTCCACCCAGGACTTGTCGGTCGAGTTCCTTGATCGTCTCGGGAACTGGGCGTGCTTGCGGTAGGCCGAAACCCAAGCGGCCAGGGCATGCTCGGCATCGTCCCCAGCGGAGTAGTACGTCATGCTCCCGCACCAGGTACGGCGCCAATTCCACGCAAGACCATGTCCCTGGTTCCGTGCCCACCAGTCTCCACCCGAATAAGGCATAGCGGACCCTGTTCGGTCACAATTGGTCCCCAAGGCTTGTATACCAAAACCCTTGACAGTGCTTCGGGTCACATCTATCTTTGATTTTGGGATCCCAAAACGGGATCCCAAAGGACTCCACTACCGGCTGCGGCCCCTCCCCACCGAAAGGCTGGGACCGCCAGTTGCCGCCGGACGGGTCCAGCTGCGGCGGCATCCCGCCCGGCTCACCCCCCCCAAAATGACATCACGTAGACATCCCATCCCGCCGACTCCTACTGAAGGAGAAGCTGTGTCTCTCCAAAACACCGACCTGGAAGTCCAGGAAAACGAACCAACACCTGGCGAGAACGGCGTGCAGCGCCGCACGAACGTTCGCTGGAAACTCTTCATCCTGCTTCTGGTCCTCGTCGCAGTCAATTACATCGACCGCGGCTCCATTTCCGTCGCCCTGCCCATCATCCAGAAGGAATTCAACCTGCCACCGGAGCTCGTCGGGCTCCTCTTGTCGGCCTTCTTCTGGACCTACGCCCTCATGCAAATCCCCGTCGGCTGGCTGATCGACAAGTTCGGCCCCCGCAAGATGGTCACCGCCTCCTGCATCGGCTGGGGCGCGGCGACTGCTGCCTCCGGTTTCGCCGGAGGGTTCGTGAGCATGTTCATCGCCCGACTTGGTATTGGCGTCACCGAAGCCGGCGTCATGCCTGCCGGTGGCAAACTGAACGCCATCTGGATGCACAAGAAGGAACGCGGCCGCGGAGCCACCATCCTCGACGCCGGAGCTCCCCTCGGCGCAGGCCTGGGAGGCATCCTCATCACGTGGCTGATTGCCTCCACCGGCAGCTGGCGCATGTCCTTCATCATCGCCGGTGCCGCAACCATCCTCATGGGTCTGGCAGTCTGGTGGTACATCCGCGACAACCCCCGCCAGCACAAGGGCGTCAACGAGGCAGAAGCCGCGTACATCGAAGCTTCACACGCCGAGGACGACGCCGAGGCCGCCAAGGAAGGCGCCCAAGGCAAGCGGGCACTCCTCCCCTACCTGAAGTTCCGTTCCTTCTGGGCCATGTGCTTTGGCTGGCTCGGCTTCAACGGCGTCTTCTATGGCCTGCTGACCTGGGGGCCGCTCTACCTGGCCCAAGCCAAGGGCTTCGACCTGAAGACCATAGGCTGGTCCACATTCGTCATCTTCGGTGCGGGCTTCGTCGGCGAAATACTCGGCGGCATCATCGCCGATAAGTGGCGCGCCTCCGGCGCCTCCGCAAACCGCGTCATGCGCACCCTGCTGGGGATCTCCAGCGTCGTAGTGGTGGGCGGCCTCGTAGGCGTCACCGTAGTCGCAGACCCGATCACCGCCGTCGTGCTTCTCTCGGTAGTCCTGTTCTTCCTGCGCTGGGTAGGCCTTTTCTGGTCCATCCCGTCCATCCTGGGTGGGCGCACCAACGCCGGCGTCCTGGGTGGTGCCATGAACTTCAGCGGCAACATTGCCGGATTCGTCACCCCGATTGTGGTAGGCCTGATTGTCGGGGCCACCGGCTCCTACACCTGGGCCCTGCTGTACTTTGTTGGATCCGCGGTCGTCATGGGCATCTCAGTCCTGGCCCTGGATTACAACAAGCGACTTCCGGTCTAACTCGCATCGACCGGGCCGGCCGGCCGGACGGTCCTGAACCGCCGGATGGCCGGACGCCCGCCGGGTCGCCGGGCGCACTGCCTCACACATCACGAAATGGAGCTCCACATGCTGACAGCAGAAGACACGAACAACACTGACCGCCCCCTCCGGGAGTCCGTGCGTGACGCGCTCCGTTCCAGGATTTTCGAGGGGCACTACGCGCCCGGCACCCGGCTGGTGGAACGCGATCTCGCTGCCGAATTCAACGTCTCCCGCCTGCCCATCCGCGAAGCCTTGCGAATGCTGCGGCAGGAAGGCCTCATCAGGGACCGCGCGGGCCGCGGCTCCGAAGTCAGTGGCCTAAGCCCCAAGGACGTGGAGGACCTCTTTGACGTCCGCCAGTCCTTGGAAGTCCTCGCCTGCCGATTGGCAGCAAAAAGGGCAACGCCCGAGAACCTCAAGCATCTGGCCGGACTGTTGGACGAGGCTGATCGCTGCCTCTCCAAAGGCTCCATCCTCGAAGCCCACCGCGCCAACAGCGAATTCCACGATGCCATCACCAACATCGCCAACAATGACTTTCTCCGCTCCGCACTGGAACCCCTGCAGGGGCGCATGCACTGGCTGTTCCGCCACGTCAGCGACCTCCCGGAACTCATCCAGGAACACCGCGACCTCTACGCCGCCATCGCCAGTGGCGACCCGGACCGTGCCGCCGCCCAATCGGCGTCGCACATCGGCAAATACCGCGAGCAATTCCCGCAGGACTCCAGCGTCAACGAGCCCAAGCTGCAACGGAAGAAACCATGAAACTCCTGGTCATCAATCCCAACATCAGTGACGACGTCACCGCCCTGATCGAGGCCGAAGCCCTGCGATCGGCAGGACCGGATACGGAACTCATCGTGCGCACCGCCGGACACGGCGTCGAATACATCGAGACCCGATTCGAGGCACTCATTGCCGCAGGCGCGGTAGCCGAGCTGATCGCCGACTACGCGCACGACGCCGGCACTGGCCGCGGCCGCGAGGGCAGCGGTCCCGCCGTGGACGGCGTGGTCGTGGCCGCTTTCGGCGATCCAGGCATGCCTGCGCTCAAGGAACTGGTGGACGTGCCCGTCATCGGCATCACCGAGGCTGCCCTCTGCGCGGCGGCCCTTCAGGGCCACCGGTTCTCGATCATCGCCATTTCGGACCGCATCCAGGCCTGGTACCTGGACTGCGTGGAACGATTCGGCTTCGGCGGGCGGCTCGCTTCCATCCGATCCATCAACCAAAGCCTGAACTCGATCGGCTCCGTGCAGGCCGACTTCAAGGAAACCCTGCTGGAACTCAGCCTTCAGGCCGTCGAAGAGGACGGTGCCGACGTCGTAATCCTGGCCGGTGCGCCGCTCGCAGGCCTGGCCCGCGAGCTTGAGGGACAGATCCCTGTCCCCGTGGTGGATGGCATCTCAGCCGGAATCCGCATGACCGAGGCAGTGGTCGCCTTGAAGTCCGGCACCCATCGCGGCGGCTCGTTCGCCGCGCCGCCGGTCAAGCGCCGCACAGGTCTCTCCGAAAGCCTCGACGCCGCTTTGGCCACCGCGCAGTCGGCTCACCATTCCCCGTCCCCCAGTCTTTAGACCCACCCACGAACCAGGAGGACACCGATGTCCCACCTTCCCGATCTCGTCATCGCCCACGGCACTGTAGTCAACAGCTTCGGTCGTCGAGCCGCCCACGTAGTAGTCGACGGCGGTATCATCACCGAACTCATCGACGCTGCCGAACCCGTTCCGGCAGCTGTCCGAACCATCGAAGCCCATGGCCTGTTGGTGATTCCCGGCGGCATTGACGGCCATTGCCACGTCGCCCAGGTGACAGGACGTTTCCGTACCCTTGATGACTACTGCACCACGTCCACGGCGGCTCTCTGGGGCGGAACCACCACCATCATCGATTTCGGCATTCCCCGCGACGCCCAGGAAACACCGCTGGATGCCGTGCTGAATAAGAAACGCCTCGCCGCAGAGTCGCGCTGCGATGTTGCCCTGCATGGCGCTGTCGTCAGCTGGGACGAGACCGTGCCGTGGCAGCTGGAACAGCTCGCCGCCGAAGGGGTACGGTCCGTGAAGATGTACACCACCAACCGTGGCTCCACTATGGCCGACGGCGATACCGTCCTGAAAGTCATGCGGGAAATGGTGCGCCTTGACGGGCTCACCTACATCCACGCTGAGCACGACGCCATTATTTCCGACTGCACCGAACAACATGCCGCGGATGGCAGGATCGGCATCGAACACCTGCACCGGACCCGTCCGCAGCTGGCTGAGGAAGTCTCCGTCAAGGAGACCCTGGCCATGGCCGAATACACCGGCGCTCCTGTGTACTTCGTGCATCAGTCGACACCCGGCGCCGTGGATCTTGTGACCGAGGCCCGCGGGCGTGGCCAGGAAGCCTACTCCGAAACGTGCCCCCACTACCTGACCCTGGATGACACCGTCTACGGCTCCGCCTTTCCCGAATGGTATGCCTGCTGCCCGCCCATGCGCAGCGCCGAAACCGTTACCGCCCTTAAGGACCGCCTCGCAGCAGGGTCCGTCCATACCGTGTCTTCGGATCACTCCTGCTACGACCTCTCCCAGAAACGCGAGCGTACCGACGACGTCCGCTACATGCCGCACGGCCTCCCCGGGGTTGAAACGCGCATGCCAGTAACGTTCACGGCGCTGGTCACCGAATCCGGTGGCTCCGTTGAGGATTTCGTCGAGGTGTTCTCCGCCGGGCCAGCCCGGATCAACGCTGTGCCTCAAAAAGGCGCCATTGTGGAAGGCTTCGACGCCGACCTCGTGATCTTCGATCCCGCCACCCAACAGACGGTCGACGGCGGTGCGCTGCACCAAGGAACCGACTTCTCGCCTTTCGATGGGAAGACGCTCAACGGCTGGCCCGCCGTCGTGGTTTCTGCCGGGCGCGTGGTCCTGGACGAAGACGGTTTCCACGATCCCGGCCCGGTGGGCCGTTTCGTCGCCCGGAACGGGTTCACGGCACACCGCGACGCTCTTGCCGTTCCCGTTTCCCTGTCCGCTGCATCGTTGACTGCCTAGGAGACACCGTGCCTTCCACCAGCCGCCCCACCCGCATTGGCATGATCGTGCCGTCCTCCAACACTTGCCTTGAACCGCAGACCTACAGAATTCTCGGTGACCGCCGTGATGTCACCATTCACTCGACCCGCATCCCCGTCACGCGCATCGCCCTGGACGATTCCTCGGACAAGCAGTTCGACTCCTCCGTCATGCGAGCCGCCGCCGAACTATTGGCGACCGCTGACGTGGATGTCATCGCATGGAATGGCACGTCAGGATCCTGGCTTGGCGCTGCCCACGATCAAGCGATGGTCGGAGAAATCACCGAGGCCACCGGCATCCCTGCCACCACCTCCACGCTCGCGTACCTTCACGCGTTTGAAACCTTCAGGACCGAACGAATCGGCCTGTTCACGCCCTACACGGTGGATGTGAATGAAGCGGTGATCTCCTCCTACGCCCGAGAGGGAATCAAGACCATCGGCCACCGGCACCTGGACCTCAGCAACAACGAATCCTTCGCGCGCGTGACTGATACAGAAATGCTGCCAGGCTCCCTGGAGTTGGCTGCTTCACACCCGGACGCGTTGGTCTTCCTGTGCACCAACCTGTACGGCGCCAACATCACCGCGGAGGTGGAAAACCGCACCGGAGTACCCGTCCTCGATTCCGTGGCGGTCACGTTATGGCACACGTTGAAACTGGCCGGCGCCCCGCTGCTGGACCCGAAGTGGGGCACATTGCTCGCCCGTCCCTAGCGGGCCCGGTCAGCCCTGCATAGGTCGGCACGACGTCGGCACTCACAGTGGGTGCCGACGTCGTGTCCTGTTGCGGTGGTTGCCGGCCAGAGTCAGCCATAACAGCTGGTTAGTGGCGATGCCCGAGCTGCGTGGACGTCGTGGCGACCTCGAAGATCCGCTCGCCGGCACGGTTGATCCACGTTGCTTTCAGGGTTGCGGGCTTCACAGTGGTGTCAGCCTCGATCCGGGCAAAGACGTTCGGCTCAACCGCGCTGTGCACCAGCGCAGGGTGTGGAACGTTGAGGCTCGCGATGGTGCGGTCGTGCAGCGGGCTGACGATCCATTGCCAGAGGTCATATCCGACGCGGGGACCGTAGTTCAAGGCGCGGGATACGTGGATATCGCCGCTGAGAAGGACGACGCCGGGAATCTCTTCGTCCTTGATGAAGTCGAACATCGCCTCGCGTTCGTGCGGGAAGGTACCCCAGTCGTCCGATTCCGCGTTCTGCTTGTCATCCCAGATCATTCCGCTGACTACCAGCTTGAACGTGGCGTCACTGGAACGCAGGGCCTTCTGGAACCACTGCCACTGCGTCGTGCCGAGGCATGTTGGCTGTCCGACGTCGGCCCAGCTTGCCTCGGTCCGGCTGAACCATCGGGGGTCCAGGAGGAACACTTCCACGGGTCCGCGCCGGAAGGACGTGTAGACGCCTTCGCCGGCGTCGCGCCGGGTTTGCTGTTCCCCGGCAGCTGTATGACCGTAGCTGGCGTTGGCACGGTAGTCGACGAATGCCGTACGGGTGTTGACCTTGCCCTTCACATCTCCCAGGCTGGCGTTGAACGCAAAGTCGTGATCGTCCCACGTGCCCCACGTCGGAATGGAGCGGACCAGCCGTGCCAGCTCGGGAACCTGAAGGAACTCGCGGTGGCGCTGGCGGGCGAACTGCAAATCAACGGAGTCGATGTAAGGGGTGTCTCCCATGAAAACGAAGCTGTCGCACCCCTCAGCCAGGATGCGGTCCCAGACGGCGTCCGAGCCGGAGGGGGCACAGGAACCGACGCCCATGACCACCTTGGCCTTGGAGTTGTCCGACGGTGCAGTGGTGAAAGAACCTATCAGTGGGGTGAACTCCGGATCGCCGGTGACGGGAACGATCGTGAACGTGTACCGCGTTCCGGGGTGCAACTTATCCACTTCGAAGATCAGGCTGTAATCGTTCGCGCTGGTGAGGGTGGCCTGCACCCGCTCTTCCTTGCCCTTTTGGTTGCGGACCGTGCATTCCCACCGGGGAATGGCGTGGTGGTCCCGGCCGGGGCGAAGCCAGATCCGGGTTGTCCGATCCGTAGTGTGGCCCACCATGGGTCCGGCGGCCGGTTCCTTGGGCTTGGGCGTCGGCACCACGGCCGGGGCGGTCCCTGCCTTTACGGAGGAGACGTATTTGGTCAGCGCGGCAAAGAACGCTTCACTATCTCCCACGGCGGTGGCTGGCTGGATGGCTGTACCTGCAGCGTTGAAGCACTTGTCGATGGTCAGGCTGGTCACCAGGAACCGGCCCTTTCCGTGCGCGCCCTCCAGCAGTGCGGGAGGCTTCGGGTTGCCCCCGGGGGCGCAGGAGAGCAGCACCCGCATGGACTCCCAATCAACCAACGTTTCCCAGCTGACGCGGATCGCTGAAGCGCGGTCAGTCAAGACCCGACCGTCGATGCCCGTCCTCAGCGCCGTGACAAGAGGGTGTTCGGGCGCCATGGCGTAGATGGCGTCATGGTCCGGGTCGGCCCGTGTGGCGCTCAGCGGTGCGGGCAGGTAGGACGCTTTCTGCGAATACTGGTCCGACTGCGCCATGTCCAGCACCACGCCGCCGGCTGCCGCAAAATCACGCAGCGACGAGGATTGCGCAGCCACATAGTCAAGATAGGTGGGCGCGTTGTTGGTGAACGTCCCGAAAGCAATGAGATCGACGCCTTGCGATGTGGCGGGCAGGCCGGGATCGAGGGTGATCACGGTTGCCCCGGCCCGGCGCAGCAGCTCCCCCAGGCCGGTTGCCTTGGTCCAGGGATCGTTGAACTCCAGCACTGCCGCGCGGATCGGCGCACCACCAGCGGCATGCGCCGGGATCGACGCCGGCACGGTCGCGGCGATGGTCAACCCGGCTGAGGCGAGTCCTCCCCCAAGGAAGCCGCGTCGTCCAACTGATTTGTGGGTGGTCATGATGTTCTCCTTATTGTTCCAACGTTGGGGGTTACCGATTTCCTGAGTGATCGCCCGGTGGGCGGTTGCATGACGAACGGGAGTTCTGCGAGGGCGCGGGGTTCTTCCACCAGCGCGTCCCACTGGTAGGTGTCCCGGGTTTCGTTGACGAAATCCATGGCTTCTTGAAGGTGCCTGGGCTCGTAGTTGTGGACGCCGGTAATGGTCAGCAGGGACCGGACCATCTTTTCGGGGTCGAAGGACACAGCCGGGCCCGGCGAGACCGAGCCGGCCAAGACCAAGCGACCTGAGATGTCCAAGGCTCCCAGGGCAGACTCCACGGCTTTGGCTGCGCCGGACACGTCAATTGCGATGTCCACGGCAAGGCCCGTGCGGTCCGCGTTGGGTGCGGCTGCGTCCGTCGCTCCGAACTCCTGGGCCAGCGCGAGCCGTTCCGGATTGATGTCCCGGACATGCACGGCTGATGCTCCCCGGTGCTGGGCGACAGCGCAGGCAACGATTCCCAGCATTCCTGCACCACTGACGAGGACGCGTTTGCCTGCAAGCATGCCGGCGGCTTCCACCACAGCCATCACTGTTGCGGTGGCGCACGCGACGGGCGCGGCCGCCGCATCGCTCACCGTCTCCGGGACCGACACCATGGTGATGCCGCGGCGAAGATGGATGTGGGACGAGTAGCCGCCTGACAAACCCCAAACGCCGTCGAGCGGTTCATGGCCGGTCTTGAGCAGCTCGACGCATTTCGCCGTGACGCCTGCCCGGCATCTGGCGCATTGGCCGCAGGCGACGGTAACGCTCCAGATCACCCTGTCGCCTGGCTGAAGTTGCCTGCCCTTGAAGTCCTGTATCCCGCCGGGGCCAATGCTGGTGATTCTGCCAACGGCCTCGTGCCCAAGAATGCCGGGGTGGGGTCCGGAACGTCGTCCGGAAATCGTGTGGATGTCCGAGCCGCAAATGGTTGCGAGATCAATGGTTGCCATCGCCTCGCCATGAGCCAGTTCGGGCAGGTCCACGCTGAGGTTGCGGAAGTCGCTTCCACCGGTCCATACCTGGGCGGATGCGGTCAGCGGAAGAGTCTGCGTATCCATGCAGAGAGCCTTTCGATCGCGAAGACGATGAAGAAAATGATCAGGATGATGCTGCCGGCGACGTCGAAGTTGAGTGTGCGGACGGATTCCATGAGGAGGAAGCCGATGCCGCCGGCGCCAACGATTCCCAGGACCGTTGATGTGCGTATGTTCACGTCCAGCATGTACAGCCATTGGCCTGTGAGTTGCGGCAGTGTCTGCGGGATCACAGCCGCGAACAGCACGTCCCACCACCCCCCTCCGGCAGCACGGACCGCCTCGAGCGGCCCGCCGGGGATTTCTTCCACTGAATCGGCCACGAGCTTGCCGAGGAATCCGATGGTGCCTACTCCCAGTGCCATGGCGCCGGCCATGGGTCCAAGTCCGATGGCCGCTACGAAAATCACGGCCAGAATGAGCTCGGGGATGGCGCGAACGACCAGGATGATGGCTCTGGCTGAGTGGTACGTGTGGACGGATGGAGAGACATTCCGGGCGGCCAGGATCCCCATGGGGATGGCCGCCGCGGCTCCGACCACTGTCGCCACGAGCCCGATGGCCAGGGTCTCTCCCACCGCTTTCAGCAAGGCATTCTGTAGGCCATCCACCGATGGCGGCATCAGCCGCCCAAACACTGAAACAAGGTCCGTGAACTGCTTGATGGGCGCCAAGGGGTCGATGCCCAGATAGATGACGGAAACCACGACGGCGGCAACTGTCACCGCTGCGCACAAGCCGCGAACCGTGCGCCCCTTGGTCCAAGGTGGCCGAACCGAGGGACCGGGAACGGCCGGCGCTGCCGCTCCATCGGCGGCTGCATCCAGAAGGGTTCGGCGCAATGCGACGGCAAGATACTCCATGGCAGCGATGATGAGCAAAATAACCAGGATGATACCCATGGCGCTCTGGTACATCAGCCCGCGGAGGGCGTCCTGCAGGGCGAAGCCGATGCCTCCTGCTCCCACGAAGCCAAGGACCACGGAGGTCCGGAGATTGATGTCCACCCGGTAGATGAAGGTGCCGATCCACGCCGGCGTGATTTGCGGCAGCACTGCGCTGACCAACTCCGTGAGCCGTCCGGCGCCGGTTGCCCGTACTGCTTCCCTGGGCCCTTCATCGATCTGCTCGATCGCATCTGCGAAGAGCTTGGCCATCATGCCCACCGAGTGCAGGCCGAGTGCCAGGATGCCGGGCAGGACACCGATACCCAACGCCCGCACAAACAGCACAGCGAACACGAGGTCCGGGATCGCCCTGCACATGGTGATGATCATGCGCGCTGCATGGTGTACTGCCGGATGCGGGGTGGTGTTCGAGGCAGCCAGGAAGGCCAGTGGTATGGAAATGATCGTTGCCAGGACTGTTCCCAGCAGTGCCATCATCAGCGTTTCCACCAGAAGCTCCCCAACACGCGGGGGATCATCAAGCTCCGGAGGAAGCATGCGCTCCAGCAGGTTGCCGACGTCCTCGAATCCGCCACCGAGCGCGCCAAGGTCGAAGTCCATCTGACGTGCACTGAGCACTGTCAGGCCGGCGATTGCCGCCAACGCGATCCAGAGAACAAACTTTTCCCTGCTGAACGGTGGCCGGAGTACGTCATTGGTAAATGCTGCCTGCTGGTTGTCCCGCGAACATTCTGGTTCAACGGCTGGTTTCAAGGCGGTCTTCATGCCCTGGTTCCATCCGGGGCCGCCTCCGGCTGGAGTTGCCGGTATACGTTCAGGACATCGTCGCGGGACAGGGCGGCGGTGTTCGAATCGAGGACCTTTTCACCGTCCCGAAGTCCCACGATTCTGTGGGCCCAGTGCATTGCCAGGTCCACCTGATGCAGCGTGCAGAGGACGGTGATCTTGTTCTCAAGGCAGATCTGGAACAGCAGATCCATCACGTTGGCAGCGTTTTCGGGGTCCAGCGATGCTACCGGCTCATCGGCGAGGATCAGTTCGGGTTTTTGCATGAGTGCCCGTGCTATGGCCACACGCTGCTGCTGGCCGCCGGACAGGGAGTCGGCTCTCTGAAACGCGTGCTGTCCCAGCCCCACCCTCGAAAGATGTGTCAGCGCCTCACGCCGCTGGGCGCGGGAATAGCTGAGGATTCCATAGCGTGGTCCCGGTATCCGTCCGGACGCTCCGATCAGCACGTTCTCCAAGCACGTCAATCTGCCTACCAGGTTGAAGTGCTGGAAGATAAAACCGATTTTGGAGCGGAGCTTGCGCATCTCGCGGCTGGTCATGCCATGGACCGGCTGTCCAAGGACGGTGGCCTCGCCGGCGGTGATGGGATTCAGGCCATTCAGGCATCGAAGGAGGGTCGATTTGCCTGAGCCGGATAGACCCAGCAGGACCGTGAGTTCGCCGGGGGCCACCTCTAGGTCGATTCCCTGAAGTGCAGTGACTGGTCCGAAGTCCTTGCGGAGTTTCCGGACGCGGATGGCTGGTTCGGGTTGAGCGTCCGAGCCCGCGGTTGCTGCAGCCTGGGTCATGGTCACGGCTCGCACTTTTCAGATTTGGTGGTGAGGCAGACGTTGCGGATGCCGTCGTAGTCGGCGTCGCCGGCCTTCACCACACCCCAGGCGTGTTCGCCGGTCATCAGGCATTCCTTGCCTGTGCAGTATCCCTGGGACTCGAAGTATTCGGCGTTGGCTTTCTCAGTGAAGAGAGCCGTCAGCCTGGCCACAGCGTCATCGCCGAGCTTGTTGCGGACCGCGAAGACAGAGCCGGGAATCATCTCGGATTTCCAGACTGATTTGAGCTCGCCGGTCTTCAGTTCCCCCTTGCCGGGAAGGGTGTCTTCCACCATGGACTGCATGGCAAAGCCCACCTCGCACTGCCCGCTCTTGACGGACAGAGCTGAGGCATCGTGGCTGCCTGCGTAGATCGGTTTGAGCGCTTTGCTGATGTCGGCTTCCTTGCCACTGGAGGCGACACCCGAACTGATCAGTCCGGCTGATGGGTAGAGGAAGCCGGAGGTTGAACCCGGGTCAACAAAGCAGGTGTCCTTGCCCGAGAAGTCCTCGATCTTGGTCACTGCATCGTTGCTGCCCTGGGTGATGCCCAAGGAGTAATAACCGGCAGGGGTGTCCTTTGCTTTGGTCAGGGCGCCAAGCGGCTGGATGTCTGCCTTGTTAGCTGTGGCTATCACATAGGAGAACGGGCCGAGGAAGGCGATGTCCACCCGGTCTGCGATCATTCCTTCAACAATTCCCGCGTAGTCGCTGGCCTGCTGGAGCTTGACCTTGGAGCCGGTTTCGGCCTCGATCATCTTGATCAAGGGCTCGTAGGTACCGGTGAGGTCCGTGGAGTTCTCATTCGGGATCGCACCGATAACGATCTCTGAAGGGAACCCGCTTGACTGTTGGGGCTCACTGGCTGAGGCGCATCCCGAGAGGAGCACCACGCTCGCCAAGCCAACTACTGACGCGGACAGGGCTTTGAAATTCATTGGGAATCCTGTTCTGGAGCTTTGTGAGGGGGCGCGGCCTAGGAAAGCAGGGCGCCGGGCAGTTCTGTGACGGAATTGAGGATGTGGGTGTGGGGCGCAGTCTGGAGGTCTTCCCTGGTGTGGGCACCGGTGAGTACGCCGGCCACTACCGATGCACCGGACCGCGTTCCGGCCAGCAGGTCGCTGGTGGTGTCGCCTGCCACGGCGATCTCGCGGACGTCGTCGATCCCCAACCGCAGCATCGCTGTCAGGATCATGTCCGGTGCCGGGCGCCCACGACCCGCATCAGCGGGGGAAAGTGCGTCGTCGACCAAGCCTTCCCACCCGAGGGAGGTGATCAGGCGGTCCCGGGTAACGGGCGAGAATCCTGTGGTCAGGACGACCTTTACCCCGGCCTGCCTCAGGCTTCTGATGGTTTGGGCTGCACCGGAGATCGCGCTGACTCCCAGCGAGGCGATGTTCCTTTCATAGGCGGCCTCGAACATGCCATTGGCTTTCCCGGCGGCTGCGGAGTCGCCGCCAAAGATCTCCATGAAGACATCGATCTTGCTCTGACCCATGGTGTCCAAGGCATATTGCACAGCATCGCGGGCTGCCGGCGAGCCTGATGCAAGGCCCATGTCAGTAACGGCGGAAATGAATGATTCCTTGACGACGCCACCGTCCTGGACTGTTGTTCCGGCCATATCGAGGCACACGAGTTTGATCATTGGTGGTACTCCTGAGTGTTTGGTCCTGCGATGTTTAGTCATACGCAGTGCAGCTGCATCCAGCATGCCCTTAAAAATAAATCTGTATAGACAGATTCTGGACCGTTCTCCGATTGTTCATCAGCCATTAATCCCTTATTTTTCAACGAAGCACGCACTCGGGCAGGCTATGATTGCCTCATGCAGTCCGAACCCATCTACCTAAAGTTGTCCGAACAGATCATGGAGCAATTCTCCGATGTTCCGGTCAATCGCGCCCTGCCGTCGGAGCACGATCTTGGCAACATCTTCGGGGTCAACAGGCAAACGATCCGGGCCGCATTGGACGAACTGGAGCGACGCTGGCTCATCCGCAAAGTGAAGGGAAGCGGCACGTTCCGTACCCAGCGGTTTGAGTACCGGATCAGCCGCGATCTGGCTCCGTCCTTTACGCAGACGGTCCGTGCCGCCGGCGCGGACCCCCGAACCATCAACTCCAAGCCGGTGATACGGCAGGCAAGCCCGGAGGAACGGGACATCCTGGAGCTGGAGGCAGGTTCCAAAGTCACGGTTTTGGAGCGGGTTCGGTACATCGATGACATGCCCGTCAGTACGGCCATCTCAGTACTTCCTTCCGCCGCTGTCCCCCGCCTGGCCGCCATCCTTACCATCGATGGATCGTTGGATGGCGTCCTGCGCCGGCACTACGGCTACTCCCCGCATCGCCAATGGAGCCAAAGCCGCCTCTCATCGCCGCCCAACGAAATTTCCGAGACCCTCGGGCTCAGGGGAAGGCCGCCGCAGATCCTGCTGCGCGGCCTGATCTCTTGCTCGGAGTCGGGGAAAAGGCTGGAATATGTGGAGAGCTACCTCAGGCCCGACGTCTTCGACGTAGTGACGGAACTGGGCCAATGCTGAACAGCTACACCCTTGGACATGTCCGCGCCGTCACGCCCGAGGGCATCCTCGAGGACCAGCTGGTCAGCGTATCCGGCGGCGTCATCGAAGACATCGTCCCGCACCGCAGCGGAACACGGGCCGACGTCGATGGACGCGGACAGCTCTGCCTGCCCGGCCTGGTCGACGTCCACAGCGACGCCCTTGCGAGGGAGTACCGCCCCCGGCCCGGCGCCGTCGTTCCCGTTCCGCTGGCCCTCCACGCCGCCGAGAGCAACCTGCTCGCGGCAGGGGTCACCACCGCCTTCCACGCCATGTCTTTCCAGCTGAAGTCAGCGGTAGGTATTCCCATCAAGTCCCCGCAGGCACCGGAAATACAGGACACTTTACAGGCCTACCCCGAACCAAGAATGGACCATCGGGTCCTGCACCGGCTGGACGTTCGGTGCCCCGGAGGCATTGACCTCTTTCGCGAACAGATCGCCGGGCAACCCGGAACCCCGCTGGTGTCCTACGAGGACCACACACCAGGACAAGGCCAGTACAAGGACCGCTCCGTCATGGAACGGTGGCTGCAGGACGCCCAACAGATGACGCCGGCCAGTGCCAAGCATCACGTTGACCTGCTGGTGGCCGAAAGGGATGAGCAGATCCCCCTCCGGGAGCAGACCCTGGGGTGGCTGAGCAGCCTGGCCGCGGACGGGTCCATCAAGCTCATGGGGCACGACCCTACGTCTCCTGACGAAATCGATGACCTCATCGCCCGGCACGCCACCATCGCAGAGTTCCCCACCACAGTCCAGGCAGCCAGGCACGCGGCCGCACGGGGCGTCGCCAACGTAGCCGGGGCACCCAACATCCTGCTGGGCGGGTCCCACTCAGGAAATGTTTCCGCCGCAGAGTTGGCACAGCACGGCGTCCTGCATATCCTGGCCTCCGACTACCTGCCGTCGAGCCTGCTGCCGGCCGCCTTCGAACTGGCCAGACTGGGCCACGCTACGCTTCCTGCTGCCATCGGCATGATCACCGCTGCGCCGGCCGCAGCAACAGGCCTCCACGATCGGGGACAACTGGCGCCAGGCCGCAGGGCAGACCTCCTGCTCTGCTCAGACTCCTCCGAGTACCCACGCGTCACCCGGACATTCACGGCAGCATAAAGCAACCAACGGTCGCAGCTTGGTAAACGCATCTTCGTGAAGACCGCGTCCGGTGTTGACGCATTGCACCAAAGGGTGACGTTACGAAGGACCACGCCGACGACCTGGCATTCGGATACCGGTCTATCGCCGACGAACTTCCGGGAAAGGGCATCACAGGTGCCGGGCTTGCCTAACGCGTGTCAGGAGCTCCCATTGATACGAGCTCCTGAATCGATTCGCTGTCCGTTATGGGAGATCCGTAGGTTGGCATGCGGTCCAGATGCGGGAGCAGGGCACGCAAGGCCGGATTGCTGTTGTCCGGGTTCCAGCAGACGCTGAGACTTACCCGCCGGGACTCCACCGGGTCCAGCTCCCGGTAGACGACGCCGTCCACTCTCAAAAGCGTCGCGGACTTGGGAACAAGGGCCACCCCTCTACCGGCGCGGACCAATGCCAGCATGGCCGGTATCTCGGACACACTATGGGATGTCAAGAAGCGATCCAGGTTCAGCATAGTGGCGCACATATCGTGGAAGTACTTCTGGTCGAGGCTGCTGTAGGCAATGTAGTCGCCAACCATTGCGCCCTCGAGAGTCAGCGGCCCGGGGGCATCGGCCAGCCCATGACCGGCGGGCAGCGCCGCAACCATTTCTTCGGAGTGAAGGTGCCTGGATCCGAACATCTCAGGAACCGCGGGTCGCGCCAAGCCCACGTCCAGTTCTCCGTTTGCCAGTGCTTCGAATTGGGCCTCGCTCACCATCTCCACGATGTTGATGTCCACCGATGGGAAGAGATTGTTGACATAGGTCAGAAACTCATTAAGGACTGCATACGCGCCCATCGCAGTGAACGCGAGGCGCAGCGTACCGACCTCGCCCGCTTCTGCTTTATGGGCAAGCTGTGGAAGCGCCTCCGCAATGGAAATGATCCTTCGTGCATCAGCCAGAACCAAGGCCCCGGCGACTGTTAGGGAGATCTCCTTTCCTCCACGTTCCAGGAGCTTGGCATGCACCGCCCGCTCCAGGTTTTGAATGTTTCGGGTCAACGTTGGTTGCGTTAAGTGGAGTCTTTCTGCGGCTCTGCCAAAGTGCAGCTCTTCCGCGACGGCAACGAATCCCTTGAGTTGGGACAGGGTTGGGCTCATGCATTGAGCGTATCACCGGATGCATAAAAACGCTTGGACACGTATGACGACCTCGATTTACCGTGGATTCATCAGCTCAGAAGTTGCCCACATCACACAGTTTGAAGGATCCGATGACGACTCTAGTTATGGCCATGAACCCGCAGCGAGCCGAGGACGTGTGCGATGCCGCGACCAGGCTCCGGCTGGACGAACGATTTGATGTTCGCTGGGGATCGGACACCTTTGACGCCGACGAACTGGCCCGTTTGCTTCCGGGAAGCGATGTTGTGGTTACCAGCTGGGGAACGCCCAAGCTGACGGCGGCTATGCTCTCAGACGCTGCCGCGCCGAAGATCATCGCCCACGCAGCAGGCACCGTAAAGAACGTGCTTGATCCAGATACTTTCGACATGAACCTCGCAGTGTTTTCCGCAGGTGTTCGAATCGCCGAATCGGTTGGCGAGTACTGCCTCGCTGCAACCTTGACCATGCTCCGAAGGCTGCCGGCGTTTGATCAGGCAATGCGGGCGGACGAATGGAAACCCGCGAACGTGCGCGGACGGGAACTGACGGGCAAGACCGTAGGAATCGTGGGCGCCAGCTCCACGGCACGGGCTTTCATCTCGCTTCTGAAGCCTTTTCATTGTGACGTAGTGGTCTATGATCCCTACCTTTCTGACGCGAAGGCACGCCAGCTGGGCGTACGCCGCGGCGAACTCGAGGAAGTTGTCCGCGCGCCCATCGTCTCCCTGCACGTTCCTAATCTTCCCGCCACGGAAGGAATGATCACCAGCGAGCACATCAAGTCCATGCCGGACGGCGCACTGCTGATCAATTCGTCAACCGGTCCCACGATGGACTACGACGCACTTGAGGCCGAGCTTTCCAACGGCAGGGTTTTTGCGGCCTTGGACGTCTACCCGCAGTCACCTCCCGCATTGTCAGCCAACTACACAGCCTCACCCAACGTGCTGCTGACTCCTCACATCGCCGGCGACTCGGTAGAGGGGCACCAGGCCTTGGTGGGCTTCGTGATCCAGGACGTGGTCAGTTGGCTTGAATACGGGCAACGCGGCGAAAGCTGCGTCGATCTCAACGCGCTCTCCCGGTCGGCATGAGCTTGTACCCCTCAGACGCTCTGGAAGAGCGGACCCAATACCGGATGCCCCGCGTCGCGTCATTGGAGGTCTTCGCGGTCAAGGTACCCTTCAAACATTCGTTTGTCCTCGGAAGCGGTGCAGTGGGTGCCCCAGGCCAATGCGGCGATGTCATCTTCGTCAAGCTCACAACGGACTCAGGACACGTTGGTTGGGGGGAACAGAGAGCCCTGCCGAGCTGGAGCTACGAGACGCCGGAGACCATCGTACTTGTCATTGAAAAGTACCTCAGCCCTCTGCTCATGGACCTCTCCCCCTTTGATGTAGGACTCTTCCACCGCCGGGCCGACAAGGTTCTCAGCCCCTCGGTCTCCAATGGATTCCCTTTTGCCCGCGCTGCAGTGGATGTAGCGATGCATGACGCCGCAGGACAAATAGCGGGACTCCCCGTTCACGCGCTCCTTGGCGGCAAAGTCAACAGCGAGCTGGAACTGTGTTCTGCCATCGGCGTCGACACGCCCGCCGCCATGGTTGCACGAGTCGAAGAATCTTCTGAGTATCACGCTTACAAGGTCAAGATTTCCGGTGACGTCCGGGCAGACACCGAAGCGGTTCACGCTGTGTCTGAGGTCGCCGGCGGCAAACCACTATGGCTTGATGCCAACCAGTCGTACAGCCCATCGTCCATGATGCGGCTCCTGGACAGAGTTGTCGACGTACCGGGACTCTTCTGCGTGGAACAGCCCGTGCCCAGCACCGACTGGGCAGGCATGAAGCGAGTCCAAGCCGCGAGCCGGATTCCCGTGGCCATCGACGAGGGCAGCTTTACCTCGCAGGACTTAGCCAGGACTATTGCCCTCGGTGCAGCCGACATGGTGGTCATCAAGATCTGCAAGTCCGGCGGAATCCGTAACGCCATGAAGACGGCCGCCGTCGCCACCGCCAACAGCACGGAAATTCTGGCCAGTGGACTGACCGACTGCGGCATCGGGTTCGCGGCTTCCCTTCATCTCTTCAGCAATCTGGAACTGGCCCTCCCCGCAGAACTCAACGGCCCCGAACTCCTCAATGACCTCTACGTCGAAGGCCTCACCATCACCAATGCCATTGCCACAGTGCCGGATGCGCCTGGCTTGGGCGTGACCGTCGATGAAGAACGCATCCGGTTCGAATCCCACATCTAGTCCCCATCCCCACCACCAATTCATACAAGGGAAAAGGGGCGAGACGCCAAGCCCGATTTCCCAGCGGCCGGTAGGGAATACCAAAATCCGACCGCCCTGTACCCGTCAAACGCTGAATAACTCGACACAGTGGGAGTGAAGGGCTGTAAGTACATCCTTTGCGCAGCCCCTCACTCCTAGCGGCCGGTGTGTGACCGCACTCCTACCGGTCCAGTGCCTTCATTACCCGAAGGACAACCTCGGTTCCTCTGCGAAGATCATCGAAATCGGTCCATTCTTCGGGAACATGGCTCCGGCCAGCACGGCTTGGAACGAAAACCATTCCGACCTCCGTGACCTGGGCGATGAACATCGAGTCGTGCCCCGCCCCGCTGCTGATATCCCGGTGTGTGTACTCCAGGGCCGAGGCCGCTTCGCGAACGGCGTCCACCAGGGTAGGAGCCAGCTGCACCGGGCTGAGATTGAAAAATTCATCCACATCGGCAGCCACACCGGACTGGGAGGCGACCTCGCCGACCATGACCGAGATACGGTCGATCAGCGCACGGAGCGACTCCTCATGCGGAGAACGCAGGTCCAGTGTGAAGTCCACCTCCCCCGGGACCTGGTTGCCTCCACCGGGGGCCACTGTGAGGTGGCCAACGGTAGCCACTGTGCCATCGGCGATCTCGTTGACGAACCGGTTGACCTCCCGCACCATAAGGGCGGCGGGTACCAGCGCATCCTGGCGCAGGTGCATGGGGGTTGTGCCGGCGTGGTCGCTTCTGCCTTTGACCGCAACCCGCAATGCGCGAACGCCAACGATGGAGGTTACGACGCCGATCTCTATTTGCTCCTGCTCAAGGAGCGGCCCTTGCTCAATGTGTAGTTCGATAAAGGCACGCATGTCCGCCGCGGAGCGGGCTGCAGCCTGCAGTTCGCCCGGCTTCAAGCCGAAGGCAGTAGCCGCCTGCCTCACGGACACTCCATCCTCATCAACCAAAGAGTCCAGTTCCCTGTCGGCGACCAACCCTGCAATGGCGCGGCCGCCCAACATGCCACTGCTGAAGCGGGCCCCTTCCTCCTCAACGATGGCAATGAATTCGAGAGGATGCCGGTTCACGTAACCGTTCTCTTGCAACACCCGGGCAGCCTCAAGAGCGCACACCACGCCTGCGGTGCCATCAAACATCCCCCCGTTTCGGACCGAGTCGAAGTGCGAACCGACCGCGATCGCAGGTAGCTCCGGATCAGTGCCTTCACGTCGGCCGATGATGTTGCCGAGAGCGTCTTCACGAACGCTCAAGGCGGCGGCTTTCATAGCCGCAATGAGCGTTTCCCGAGCGGCGGCGTGCTCTGGAGTGTAGGTCAGCCGGGTAACACCGGGGCCTTCCGCCGAGAACCGGGAGAGCTCCCGGATCTCTTTCTCAATGCGCTCCGCTTGCGCTTCCTGCAGGGTCACTTCGACGCCTCGTAGTCGCGACGGGTGACGAACTGGCCGAATCCCTGCTCGACCAGAACTTCTCCTTTCTCTGCCACCACCGTTCCGCGCACCATCGTCAGAACCGGCGCACCCGTGACGGGCATCCCGTCGAACGGGCTGTACTTATGCAGGGATCGGAACTGCGACGCATCCACTTTGGTGTCAATGTCCAGATCGAGGATCAGCAGATCGGCGTCGGAACCAACCTGTAGCGTGCCCTTCTGCGGATAGATGCCAAAGAGCTTCGCAGGTTTCTCGCACATCACCTCGACGAGGCGTTCCAACGATAGCCTGCCCTTGTTCACTCCATTGGTCAGCATCATAGGCAGGGATGTCTCAAGGCCCAGCGCACCGTTGCCGGCTTTCCACACGTCCTTCCAGCCGGGTTCTTTGTCCTCGACAGGATGTCCGCCGTGGTCAGATCCAAGGGTGTCGATGAGCCCGTTCTCGAGTTGTTCCCATAATCTGACGTTCATCGCGGCTGAGCGGACGGGCGGGGCGACCTTCATATACGGTCCGATTCGTTCGGCGTCGTCCGTGGTGATATTCAGATACTGCGGACCCGACTCGCAGTGGACGTCCTGGCCCTCGGATTGCGCCTGATGTATCAGCTCGACGCCGTCAGGGTTGCTCACGTGAAGCACGATCAGTCGACAGCCGGCTTCTTTCTGCAGTAGCAACGCACGCTGAATGGCCTCGTTCTCCTGGAAGACTGGTTGGGATGCCTCGTAGGCGGCCATGTCCTTGCCGCCAGCGGCTTTGATCTGCTTCTGGAGCGCTTGAATGATCGTTTCATTTTCGGCGTGGACCACGATGACTGAACCACAGGCTGCGATCTCCTGGAAGATTTCGAACAGTTCGCCGTCGCTGACGGCGTCGAACATGCCCGGCACTGAGGCTGCCATCATTGACTTGAAGCCCACAGCGCCGGCGTCGTGCATTTTGCGTATCTCGGGCAGGTTTCCCGGTACTCCGCCTCCATAGAGCGCGAAGTCAACTTTCAACCGCTGCCCCGCCTGCTTCTTCTTTTCGAGGAAGGCGTCCAAAGTGGTGGTGGGTGGGAAGGTGATCGGCATCTCAATGATGGTGGTGATGCCTCCCACGGCCGCAGACTCGGAATCGAGTTCGAAGCGGCCGTACCGGTTCTTGAGATCCATGTCGATGATATGCACGTGTTCATCGACCACGCCCGGCATCACGAACTTGCCGCCGGCGTCAATGGTTCGGCTGGCCTCGACATCACGTGTGTCCGCGCTGATGGCGGCGACTTTGCCGTCTTTCACCAGAATGTTTGCTTTGGTGATTCCGTCACTGGATACCAGACGGCAGTTCTTAACTATTACGTCAAACACTAATTCCACTCCTTTTAGCTAGAGGTACTGCTTCTCTGTCGGTTTTTGATACGAGTTCGCTTTGCTGGTCTGGTGGCCCAGAGCGACCAGACTCTCGGCCACGCGGCAAGCTGCCTCGACGGGGTCGATGACAGGAACGCCGAGCTCAACGCTCAGTTGACGGGCGAACCCCACCATGCCGGCGCATCCGAGCACTATCGACTCGGCGCCGTCCTCCTGGACCGCCTCCTTGGCGGCTTGCTTGAGCGTCTCCAGTGCGGCGTGTTCGTCCTCATGGAAAGCCATCACCCCCAGGTTTGGGAGCTTGATGGAGGCGAGGCGATTCGTCGCCCCCGCTTGCCGTACCAGTTCGTGCAGATGTTTCCTGACCCGCGGAAGGATGCTGACAATGGAGAAGGTGGCCGCGACGAACGAAGACATGTGAATTGCAGCTTCGGCAACCCCTACCACTGGCCTGTCAGTCAGCTCCTTGACCGCGTCAAGTCCCGGATCCCCGAAACATGCGATGACGTAGGCGTCAGGCGGGTTTTCCCGCTCAGCGCGCTCGACCTCTTCGACGAGGTGGAAGGTGGCCAGTGCTTCGTCATAGCTACCCTCAATGACGGCGGGTCCTCTGGACGGGTTGATGGCAGAAATTATGGTGCCGGGCGCTACGACTTGTTGCGCTGCGTCCGCAACCGATTCAGTAAGGGCGCTGGAACTGTTGGGATTGATCACGAGGATCCTCACGGTGTTCCCTCCTGCAGGTGAATGATCGGGACATGCCCAGGGGCCACGCCCCGGTAGTTTTTTGAAACGTCAAACACGCTCCACTCCTTCTGGGAAGAGATACTGCTTATCTGGTTATCTGTTGGCTTCATTGGTGAGTGGTAAGTTCCCCGTCCTCCTGTTCCAGCAGGTAGTCTTCATTCGCGCTTTCCGCCTCGGAGAACAACGGGAACCTCTTCGCCACCCACCTCATGGCGGGATAGTGCAAAGCCACTGCGGCAGCAAGGCCAGTGATGAACATGAGGTCAGGTGTCAGGAAGGCCAGGGCCAAGGCAACCACGTAGACCGCGAGCGCAACCCAGTTGAACCCGTGCCAATAGGTATAGATGCCCTTGGTCCGATACAGGTCCTGAAGGCTGACCCTGCCGCGGCGAACCAGGAAGTAGTCGGTGATCATGATGCCTGCGAGTGGACCCAGCGCACTGGCCAGGATGTTCAGGAAGCTATTAAGCGTGTCGGCGAACTGCCATGGCATCATCAGCAAGCCGACGGCGCCTGAGACGATGACGCCTGTCTTGAAGCTGAAAGCGCGGGGGAAGGTGCTGCACAGCGTGTAAGCAGGAGACAGGAGATTGGCGGCGGGGTTGGTGGACCAGGTTGCCAGCAGAACGAATACCTGGAAAAGAATGGCCATGGGAACGGAGACTTCGCCTACGACCTTGGTGATGGCGAACACCGGGTTCCACTCCCCCACCAACACCATCGACGCGGCTCCGATAAATCCGAAAATGACTGACGCCGGCACCATTCCCCACCATTGGGCCGCCGCATACTTGGCATCGGACTTGGCCCGGCCTTCCCCGGACTGAGTCGGGGCGACCTTACATTCCTTCACAATGTCGTGGATGCTCACCACCACGGCAATCCACCCCCCGACGAAGATCATGACCGCCGTGGAGAACGGCAACCCCGGAGTCTCACCACCCATGTTCATGACCTCCCGGAGCGTCACTCCGGCGCCATCAAGCATCAGGTAGACCATGAACACACCCATGGCCAGCAACACCGGTGCGGCAAAGATGTTCATCCACCGGATGAAGCTGATGCCGTAGAAGGTGGTCACCACCTGCACAGCGCCGAAGATTAGCACCCACAAGGTCAGGTTTGAGAACCCTGTGAGGATCCGGGTGATTTCATCAAGTGCCAGCGCTCCGAGCCACGTCTGAAAGCCGAACCAAAACAATGAGAGCAATGCCTTCACAACGATGGGGATCAACGATCCCCGGATACCAAACGGCATCCGCGCCGCCACAGTGAAGTTGATACCCCAGCGAATGGCCGCACTCTGAGTGAAAAACACCACGACGACGGCGATGGTACAACCCGCGGCAATGGCCACGATGACCTGCCATACCTGAAAACTGGCCGTCAGTTGCCCCGCGGCAATGAATATGGCCACTTGGATCGCCATGGCAAACCAGATGGCAGCCAGGGAGAACGGCCCCACGGAACGTTGAGCGTAACGCGTAGGTGCGTTGGATTCGTTCAGGAGACTGCGGCCCTGCTGGTCTTCTGTTGTCGTCATTGACATTTCTCCTTGCACGAAGAGGAACGAACGAGGCAGAGGGCTACTCTGCGTCCCGCAACTTCACCACGCACGCCGACCTCACCGCGATGTACATGACATACAACTTTTTACGGAAACTTATACGCCATGGACATGTACGCGGGTGTGACGGGGGCCATAGTGTTCCGGGTATGAGTTGGCGCGCCAGCACGGCTTGCCCAACCAGTCGATCAATCTTCACCATGAACTAAGGACAGCCAATGCGCGTATTTGTTGATCAGGTCAAGTGCACAGGGCACGGGGTCTGCGAGGAGCTCGCCCCCGATGCCTTCCTCATCGAGGACGACGGAATTGCTCGCGTCCTCATCGCCGAAGTGCACGGCGCAACGCTCGCCGAAGTGCAGGCCGCCTGCGCACAGTGCCCCACACAGGCAATCACCCTCGCTGAACCCGATCCCTCATCCTCCGCAGAGAACGCGTAGGTCCCGAGATGAAGGAAAGCGCAGCTGCCATCGAAGTCCAAGGCGCGAGCTTCATCCCCGATGAGCAACGATCCGGAAGACCGCGTGACCTCTTTTTCATGTTCCTTTCAGCCAATGTGACCCAGCTGTACGTTGTCATAGGCGCGACGATCATGGTGTTCGGCCTGAGCATGTGGCAGGCCGTGGTGGTCATTCTTGTGGCCAACAGCCTCATGTTCCTCATGGGCTGGTTCGCCAGTATCGGCGCCGCATCCGGAGTGCCAACATCGATTATCACGCGTGCTCTTTTCGGCATGCGGGGAAACAAGGTCTTTGGGGCCGGCGTGGTAGTCGTTCTGTCGACCCTGGTCACCATCGTCAATCTCGTGATCGGTACGCAGGGTGGTTTGGTCGTTGCCGAGCGGCTTGGCATGGCACCTGACGTCGCCACGACGGCTATCGTCTGCGGAATCATCGTGCTGGCATCCACGGGACTGGCAATGTACGGCTACAACATGATGGTAAAGACCAGCGGCGTGCTCACCGTGGTTATCGCTGCTGCTTTCGTTCTGCTCGGATTCTTCGTCTTCCAAAAAGTGGACCTGGCATCCTTCCAACCGGTCCCGACGGAGAATCCTGTCATAGGCTTCGTCGTCGCGCTGACGTTGTGCATCGCGATGCCGCTGTCCTGGGGCAGCGCAGCGGACTTTGCCCGGCACATCCCCAGCACCACCAGACGCAAGCCCATCGTTCTCGCCGTCGGGCTCGGCGGCATGATCCCCCTCGTCGGACTGGAGCTGGTAGGCGTCCTTGCCGCCACGGCCACGGACATGTCCGAACCCGTCACAGGACTGATGAACCTCGTTCCAGAATGGTTCGGCACCGTGCTCGTCGTGGTCATCGTCATTGGTTCGATCATGAACACAGTCATGACCATCTACGGAGGAAGCCTTGCTGTCCAAGCCGCCGGGGTGCCTGTGTCCCGTGTGGTTGCAGTGACCGGGCTCGGTCTAACCGCGGCTATCGGCACGGTCTACGTGCTCTTCTTCGCGGACAGCTTCCTGAACATCCTCCAGCTAGGGCTGACGTGCTTGGGCTCAGTGGCAATGCCCCTGACAGCCATCTATCTCGTCGACAGCGTTCGCCGCAAAGGTCGCTACGACGGCGTCGCCCTGTCCAACCCCTCCCAGGGAGGCCCGTACTGGCATCGAGGCGGATTCCGTCTCTCCGGGATCTGCGCGCTGCTCGGCGGCTCAGTGGTGGCACTGCTGTCACTGAATGGGGCTTCATACCAGGGGCCCATAGCCGCAATGCTCGGCGGCATCGACATGTCCATCGTTCTCGGTGGGACGGTTGCCGCCGTGCTCTTTGTCGCGTTGTCCCGCCAGGAAGAACGAGCCACCTCCAACAAACTCACCGAAAGGACCCCACAATGAAAGAACCACTTGACTTCGCGGACCCGACTCTTTATCAGAACCCTGTACCGGCCTTCAACAAGATGCGCGAGGAGCACCCCGTGTTCTGGTCCGACAGCGCCGGAAGCTGGGTCGTCAGCCGCCACGCAGACGTCGTTATGGTGCTCAACAACCTCGAGGACGCCCAGGCGAGCCTGTTCAAAATCAACGATTACGCAGAGCAATGCCCATTTGGTAAGGGCACAGCCATCTCCCGCGGAATTGAAAATGCCCTGGTCACCACGGATCTGCCCGACCACCCGCGGCTGCGCCGGCACACGGCACCACTGCTCACACGGCGGTCCGTAGAGCGGGACTACGCTGAGACAGTCGAGCAGACTGTCATCGCGCTGCTTGAGGGCATCGAGGAAGATACCCGGTTTGACGTCCTCGACTCAATCTCGGTGCCGCTACCGTTGGCGGTGGTCACCAAGCTGATCGGCTTCGACGCCGAAGATCCCCTCCAGCTCAACCATTGGGCCGTTGATCTCACCCGGTCACTGGAACCGCACCTGGACAGTGCCAGCCTCGAGGCCAGCGATAAAGCAGCCACTGCACTCGAGGACTACTTGCAGGGAGTGCTTCGGGACCATGCTTCCACCGCGCCCGCCGGGACCGTACTGCAGCGTTTGTACCAAGGCATGGAAGAAGGAACGCTGCTGTCCGAACAGGAAGCCGTCGTCCGCCTCATCGAACTCGTCGCCGCGGGAACCGAAACAACCACCACGATCATCCCGGCCGCCTTCGAGGCAATGACGCAATTCCCACAGGTGTGGAAGGAACTCCAAGCCGATCCAAGTCTGATCCCTGCAGCCGCCGAGGAGTTCCTGCGCTTCGCCACCCCGTCTCCGTTCACAGGCCGTGTGGCTGTCAAGGACATATCTCTGGGAGAACACGTCATCCGCCCCGGAGACTCCATCCAACTTGCCATCCTGGCCGCGAACCGCGACCCCCGAGTGTTTAGCGACCCGGACGTTCTCGACATCCACCGGACACCCAATCCGCACATCACGTTCGGGGGCGGTATCCATGCTTGCCTCGGCCAGCATCTCGCCCGCCTGGAATTGATCACCGTCCTGAAGCACGCGGTAAGCCGTTGGGACTCGTTTGAGGTTGCCACCGAACAAGTGGTCCGACGTGATCGGATCGGCGTCTGGGGGTACTCCGCGTTCCCCATGACGGTGCAGATGCGGGCGGCATGATGAGACAGAACGCTGACGCGCCCGTCATCATCATCGGCGCCGGCCTTGCCGGCCTGCGGGCAGCGGAAGGCGCCAGGCGGGCCGGCTATACCGGAGCGCTGGTGATGATCGGGGACGAGGAGCACCCACCCTACGACCGGCCTCCGTTGTCGAAGGACTTCATCACCGCACCTGCACCGCCCGACGTGCTCCTTCGCGACCCCGCCGAGCTCAGAAACGAACTCAACATCGAACTGCGTCTCGGGCAGGCTGCAGAGCAGCTGGATGTTCCCGGCAAACGCGTCCGGGTGGGTCAGGCATGGCTGGACTACTCCTCGATCATCCTGGCCACGGGCTACCGCTCCCGCACCTTCAGCACCAATCGAGAGGAGCAGAATCTCTACCCTATCCGCACGGTGACGGACGGGATGCGGCTTCGGGAACGCCTCGCTTCCGGCGCCAGGCACGTGGCGATACTCGGGGCAGGTTTCATCGGTTCGGAGCTGGCGAGCTCAACACGCTCCAGGGGCATAAGCGTGACGCTCATCAGCACAGTAAGGAAGCCACTCTCCGGGGCACTCGGTGATCAGGTGGCCGATGCCCTCGTCCAACTGCACCGCTCGAACGGCGTAGACGTAAGGCTCGGATGCAGCATCGCCGAGGTCAGCGAATCCTCCATCCTGCTCTCCGACGGGTCGATGGTCCCCGCCGATGTCGTCGCCTACGGAATTGGCGGCGAGCCAGCAACAGAATGGCTGGCAGGATCAGGTATCGAACTCGATGGATTCGGCGTGGTGTGCGACGAATTCCTCCGGGCAGCGCCCTGTGTCTACGCAGCAGGCGACATCGCATCCTGGCCCAGCAAACTCTTTGCCCAGCAGCTTAGAAGCCCACACTGGACGGCCGCTTCCGAGCAAGGTGTTAATGCGGGACACAACGCCGTCAGCGACGCGAAAGAGCCATTCGACACCGTCCCGTACTACTGGTCCGACCTGTACGGCAAACGCCTACAATTCGTCGGCGTGGCAAGCGGGGACCAGATGATGGTGGTGCACGATGAGCTCCCTGACGGCGGATTCCTGGCGCTCGCACGATCGGGGGACCGGATCTCCGCTGCCTGCGGGATCAACATGCGACGACAGATGGGGGTTGCCCGTCGGCACATCCGGCAGCAGTCCTCTTGGAGCGTAGCCATGGAAGATCTGGGCGTAGATCAAAACCCGGCCGTGCTCTCGAGGGTTTAGCTCAGGTGTTGGGCCTGCCCGTTGGAAGACGGTGCAGGCCCTTCGCTGTCAGGGCAAGCCATAGTTCCACCCGGGTATCCAGCTGGTCCAAGGGCTGGCCAATGAGTTGTTCGATCTTCCGGAGCCGGGAGCGCACGGTGTGCCGATGGACGTGAAGGCGATCTGCGGCGGGGTCGATCTGACAGTTCGCGGTCAGCCAGGCCTCGACGGTCGCCAGGAGCGCTCCACTCGGATCGGCGTTGCTGAGGGGGGCGAGGACTGCGTCGCTGAATGTCTGCGCCATTTCCAAATCAGTGGCGTTGGTGAGCCAGGTCTGGGTGAAGCCGCGCCGGTAGGTCACCGGGTGACCGAGGTTGCGGCTGGTGACCAGTGCGGCCACCGCCTGTGCCTGGGATGCCGCAAGTGTGCCTGGCGTTGTTGGGGCTCCGATTCCGGCGGCTAAGTTGGGTGCGAACCTACGAAGGTCCTGTTCTATGTCGGCGTCGGCCATGACGATGGCCTCCACAGGGCCTCCGTTGGTGTGGCGGATGAGGCCACCGCGAATCGTCAGGGAAAGATCGGCGACCAAATCGGCCGCGGCACCCGCCCCCGGGTCGACGGCGATGCAGCGGAACTCCTCGCCGGTTAGTCCGGAGGCACGAAGCAGGGCCTCCGCGTCGCTTTCGGATTCGGCAACCAGCACTCTCTGAAAGGCCCGGGCACGTTGGTGTCGGTCCGGCTCGCTGGACAGCCATCGACGTTCAAACTCAAGGGCAAGAATTGAGGTGAGTGCGGTGATTGCCACCGGCATTCGTGACCCCGCGTTGCCGACGAGGACCACGAAGCCGCGCAGCCGGGTAGTCCCCAAGGGCTGGATCTCAAGAGGGATGTCCTCGATCGTCGTCTTCATCGCGCTCCTTAACCCCTTGGGAGCCAAGACATTGGCAAGGTCGCGCAGCATCTCGTCCGTTGGCTGGGCACCGACGGTGTCGCTTGTCACGATCCGCAGGCCCAGCGGGTCGGTGACAATGGCACCTATGTTGGTAGCCGATGTCCAGGTCGCAACAATCGCTTCAAGTCCTCCGCCGGAAGCGGCACTGAAAGTCAGGGCCTTGTGAAGGTCAACCAAGCGGTCAAGGGACTGGCGCTCGTCCGCGACGAGTGCCTTATAGACCGCGCTCGTGATGGCAATGAACGGCACGTCCTCGGGAACACCGAAAAGAGGCAGGTCCTCCGCCGCTGCGGCTTCAGCAAGGGTCCTTGGTACCGATTGGTGAGGCAAATCGCTGCCCAGGCCAAGAGCGAGGGCGACAGCACCGCCACCCTTGACATCCCGAACGTACGAACGGCAATCCTCGGCCGTGACGGTAACGGGGAGCAGCAGCCCGATAGTCATCAAAATCTCCCCGCCCGCCAGCCATTCGCTGGGACGCAGCAGCTCAGAGACATGCGCCCCCGTGACCATCGGATCAGTTTCGCGAGTCCAATGTTTCACTTGGAGCCGCAGGTCCGTGTTACCGGTCAATGCACTGAGTGTGAGGGGCATGAAAGCAGAATATCGCCCTGATGTATAGAATCGTCCATCCTTGTACAGTGCCGGCGCTGTTTATGCGTCACAGCACCGTCAGTAAGCATTAGCGCGCCCGACCCGTTCCTCTTAGCCAACGACGTGCCTCGCCAAGGCGCCGCTCTCACTACCACGGCCCGCCCATTCCGGGACTTCCGAGGAGATTGAGCAGTCAACGTTGATGCTTCCGCGAGCCCTGGACGTCACGTCGCCCAAGACTCATTGCTGAATGAACGCATGGACCGAAGGATGCATGTACTGGATCAAATCAGATTTAGGTGTGTATATTTCGCACCCGACCTTTGCCCTCACTAAGGCTTCCCCAGCCAAGGCTCACAACTCCAGCAACGAGCCAAATCCAGGAACTTTGACGAAGGTTCTCGAAGGTCATGTTGCGCGCAGTCCCCCTACCCATGCAGAGATGTAGGACAACCACGACCTACCTGAAGAACCAAGAGAGGACCTCGTACCCTCATATCAGAGCCAGCGGAGGGCCCACCAGCCCGGACCCTGAACCCGCTCCCCCCACAACCAAACAGGCGACCCGCGGCGCCAGGCCCACCCCGCGGCCAGTGTCAGAGGGACCTGACCACCCAGAATGTACACACGTTAAAGCAAAAACCCCCTCTGACGAGGGGGTATGCCGTGCCCGAGGTGGGACTCGAACGGGATTCCAGGCCTTGCAACCGCTGGGAACTCCCGGAAACATGCGGAATCCGGGCCAATCCGGCGACTGTACGAGGGAGTCCGAGTTGGAAAGTGTGGACATCGTGCACACTACCTTTTTCGTGATTGAACAACAAAAAAGGAAGACCAAGCTTCCGGCCCTCTCGTAATAGGCCAGTGTAATCGCACGGCCTGCACACACGTCCTGCTCGATGGCACTTATATGCATTTGTAGAGCCACCTGACTGACTGAATGAATGAGGCATCGATCTCCAACCGACGCTTCCCACTGCCAAGTCGAACAACCAAAAAACACCTTCGGTCAGCACCTTTCAATCCGAATCCTGAGTCGACATCAGTGACATCGAGGAAGCGCTGTGTTGCTCCCGGCCGTCGTGGATCCTCTTACGCATTCCGGTAACTTCTGGCCGATGACAGCCTTACGGCGCCGGGAACACTTTCCGGCACTGTAGGACTTGACTTGACTCACAATTTCGCTCTGCAAAGGTGGTTGATGTGTCCACTCGGGACACCCATCGTTAGGGGGATCTAGGATGAAAAGCACTTTCAGGCGTCGTCTTGCGTCGGTTCTGACCGCTATAGCCATCATTGGTGGATTCTTTGCCGCTACCGCTGCTCCGGCACAAGCACTTGAGGTTAAAGAGCGCTACTACAACAACTGGTTCTACAGCGAAGCCACCTGCATGAGCCAAGGCAATAAAATGCTCCAATCGCAGCCCGACTGGATAGGCTTCCAGTGTTACCGCGGACCTGGTGACGACAAGTGGTCCATGGATGCCTTCGTTGATGACGGCTTCGGTTGCTTCGCTCCGACCACTTCCATGCCGTCCGGTGAGCAGCGCGCAGAAGTACCGGTCGGCGCTAATTCCACACAGGAGCCTGCACCACTATGCGGGTAGTTGATGCCTTGATTCCTACGAACTCAGTGGTCCGTGCACAAGGTTGGCTAACCCATACCGGCGAACGAGCTTGGTTCACTCATCGGGCGCCGCAGTCAAAGGAAGGGGCTACAACAGGCATTGAAGTGCTCAGCGGCGTCCAAAGCGGCCCTGATGCAACCATCACCCACGGTGAATTGCATGCCCGGTGGGAAACTAGGGGTTTGGCAGTCACGTCCTGGCAAGAAAGGCCTGCCGCCCCGGACCCCATCGTGGAAGATGCTGCACGGCTCACTACGCATCTGGCCACGTTCCAGCGGGGGCCGTCCCGGACGTTAAACGCGGTCGAGCTGGAAGCCTGTGAGGCGACCATCCAAGGCCTCTTTAATGACGGCCGAATCCTTTCGCGTTCAGTGCTGACGGTGTCCCCTGGCTCGAAAGTCACGGTCATCGCTGCCCAAGATCCCGACGAAGTCGAGCAACTGCTGGGCTCCTACTTCGGTCCGGGCGGCCTCTTCCTAGTGAAGGCATCGTGGACGAAGACGGACATCGAGGAGGCAAGAAACGCTCTGGTCGAGCTTCCTGAAGGCCTTGTGCTCTCGATAGGGCAAGGAATCAACACACGAGGGGAGACGCCGCTTCGAGTTTCCCTCTTCGCCACCAGCCCTGAATTCGACGCCGTTCAGCATCTGAGTCCACCCGGACTCATTGTTGACGAAGTCTGGTTCCAGCAATAGCAATTGTGCGTCCCGCCAGTCTGAGGCGGGGCGCACAATTGACGTCCCTGAGGCTGTGCTTGTCTCAGCACACTTCACCGGCGCCCATCCACCACGTGCAATTCTGCCCGACGGCGGCGGGAGCCTGGCCTCTGCACCGGAACACCTCGCGCTGCCGAACGTCTCATTTGTCGGGGCAGCTGCCTCACGGCGAAGACCGCAGTCGAAGCTCAGAAGCGGGCAAGGATCACGTAGCTGGCTCGGGAGGCTGCCGGCCTGAGGCGACCCGTACCATATCGCCGGATGATCGCACCCCTCGGCCGGTCCAGCAGCGACCAATGACAACCGCGCCGCAGAGGCAGGGCCGAAGTTCACCGATAACGGCGCATATGTCGGGACTGGAAGCAGTCCCCCGGCCGGCATCCGGCGCAGCGATCCCGCCGAGCGATGGCACACCGAAGAACAGGGCCGCTCACGTCATGACGCAGCGCATCAAGCGCCCCATGAACAGCCAGAAACAACAACGCTGTTTGTCATTCTGATATCCCGATCATCGCTGGACGGGCCGCCGCGGAACCAATGCACTGACAGGCCAGCGCCGATCTGGAAACTTCGCTCGGTGCTCCGACGCCACTTGGATCCTTCCGAACTTTCCAGACCAGCCCCGGTCCTCCGAGTTGCACTCCAGCCCCTTACCAGCGCACCGGGCCCCTATCAGAACGGCCCACAAGACCAAAGACACAACGCACGCACAAAGGAAAAGGACAATGAATGCGCTCACCATCAAAGACCCAGCAGACCTGCTCAGCTTCATCGGGCACACCCTAGGGTTCTGGCCCAACGAGAGCCTCGTCTGCATCACCATGGACAAAGGCAAGGTCGGCGCCACCCTCCGCATCGACCTCCCCCGCCAACCAGGAACAGAACTCCCCTACGCCCGAACCGTCAGCAGCTACCTCACGAGCGACACCAGCGCGACAAGCATAGTCTTCGCCCTCTACACCTCAGCCACTTGCGAACCAGGTCAACCCAAACCACACGCGGCCACCATCGCCGCGCTCACGGCAGTCCTCGCCGAGAACGGCATCACCATCCGCGACGGGATCTTCGTCAGCGACGACACCTACTCCCCCTACGACAGCGAACCCGGACAAGACATCAGCATGCCCATCAGCACCACCGAGTACAGCCGCGTCAACGCCGAATTCATCTACCGCGGCAGCACCATAGAACCCACCAGCCGCATAGTCCTACCCACGCCGACCGACGAAGCAGACCACGCCACCGCCGTCGAGAACTGCATGGACACCATCCGAGCTTTGGCACCCCATCAAGCCGCGGAGAATGCCAGCAAGCGCTGGACCAAGATGCTGGACTCAACCGACTTTCCCACCGACGAGGACTGCGCCACCCTCATCGCAAACTTCCAATTCCCCCACATTCGCGACCGGCTCATGGCCGACATCCCCGGCATCGACGAACCACCCCAACACATCCTCTTCGCCCTCACGGAGACTGCGCCCCAATGGTCCCGGATTGAATGGGCACAACAACTCCTCATTCACGCGTACACCAGAACCAGCCCACAACACGCGGCACCCATCTTCACCACAATCGGCTACATCAGCTGGTGGGAAGGCAGAGGATCCAAAGCACACCAATACATGCAACTCGCCCTAGACACGGACCCCGGCTACCGCTTCGCACGCCTCACCGACCAAATGCTCGGAGCCGGCATCATCGTCGGCTGGAACACCAACAAAAACACCGCCTACAAAACCCGAGTCGACATGCCATAGCTCTGGAGGCTGAGTTGTGAGCCGCGATTCTCAATCATCATTCCAACAGGGCTCAGACGCATTACAGCCACGGCGTAAGCGAGAGTACCCAGAACAAAAAGAATGCGACTAACTGCAGCAATCGGAATTTCGGCCGTCCAGCCCGAATCTAGGGTTTTCGCCGATCACAAGACCAAGTATCCGCACCCGATACAGCCGAACGTGCCCGTACTGAACCACGTGGCAAGGGCCTCAGGGGCGACCGGACCGCAGCTCCTGTCTGGACCAGCAGCAAGTACGTTGCGTTGGAACTCCGTGGCGGTGCCAAAATTCATAGCCAAGTTCGGTTACTGGCCTATTGGGACACTGCGCCCATCACCTCGGTAAGCGACCCATGGTCGCAGTGGTTACTGGAGCCACGTCGAATACCGCTTATGCAAAACCTTCGAAGGCATCGAGAAGGCGGCTCGGGCTTGACGCCATCATCGCTTCATCGCTCCGCCTCATCACGACGCTGATCGGCTAGCCCAACGTAGGCGCCAACTAAGAAGCGCCCCGGCCCATGAAGGACGAGGCACTTCCATGCTGACTAAAACTGACACCTACATAAGGTTGCTCCGGTACTGATCGCAGCTTCAGCGTGACATGCCAAATGCCTGACACATTCACCAAGCTGAGGTAAGCGATCACGACGGCGCCAATCACTTCGATCGGATCGGGGCATCACTTCGAGTGACGTGACACCGGACTGGCGGAGCAAATGTGGGACCGGCGTCAAAGCCGTCGGCGATCCATGCGCGAAACCCTGAAGTACAAAAACGACAACCTCGTAGACTCGCGGCTCCCCACGATTACCCTAGCCCCCTGACATCCGTTTCGTGTTTTGCCTGGCTTGATCCACAAGCTCAGTCATCCACGGCCGGTGCCCACGGTGAAGCTTCAAGCCCTCGGCCAGTCCGCTCACTGAGCAATCGGCCCCTAGGACATCGATAGTGATGGGTCCTCGGCCCGTCGGGGCGTTGGTGATATGCAGGTGGCCAAAAGACTCCGGGAGCGCAGGATCCAGCCACAGGCCGCCACGGGAAACGTGCGCGTCATATCGCATCAGGCTCGTCACCAGCGCGATCGGAGCAGTTGCTGCCCATGCCTGCGGCGAACAAGCCGTGGGATAGGGCACAGGCTGCGCTACCTGACCCCTATCAAAGCCGCAGAAAAGCTCGGGAAGCCGTCCGCTAGAGTACTCCGCGGCCTCCAGCAGGGCGTTGGCAATACGTTGGGCCTCCTCAACGAAGCCGTAACGTACTAAGCCCATGACAATGATGGCGTTGTCATGGGGCCACACCGAACCGTTGTGATAACTCGCGGGATTGTAGGCTCCCATGTCGCTGGCCAGAGTCCGGATTCCCCAACCGCTAAACATTTCTGGAGACATGAGTCGCTCCACCACCAGCGGTGCCTTATCGTCGTCAACGATGCCGAACCAAAGGCAGTGACCCATGTTGGACGCACACGCATCGACCGGACGCTTGTCACGGTCCAGTGCGATGGCGTAGTACCCACGATCGGGCAACCAGAACTGCTCATTGAACTGTTTCTTTAGATGCTCCGCACGGTCCACGAGTTCGGCCCCCAACGAGTCGTCACCGGCGTCGTAGGCCATCCATGCCCGTGAGACGTACGCGCCATATACGTAGGCTTGAACCTCACATAGCGCCATCGGCGGCTCCGCCAGAGTACCGTCGGCAAAATTGATGCCGTCCCAGGAATCTTTCCAACCCTGGTTGAATAAGCCCTGATCGTTAAGGCGCGCGTACTCGACAAATCCGTCGCCGTCTTTGTCCCCGTAGTCCCGGATCCAAGCCAGCGCACGATCCGCATTGGGTAGCAGAGCAGCTGTGGTCTCCGGAGAAAAACCCCAGCGGCTTACCGCTCCGAGCATCATCACGAACAATGGTGTCGCGTCGACGCTGCCGTAGTAAGCGGACTTGCCACCCAAAGCCAGCCCGCTGGAGACATCAAGCCTGACCTCGTGGAGGATCTTGCCGGGCTCCTCCTCGGTAACGGGGTCCACCACCCTGCCTTGACGGTCCGCCAGCGTTTGCAGTGTGCCCAAGGCCAAAGATGGGTCAACGGGAAGCGCCATAAGAGACGTCAAAAGTGAGTCCCGGCCAAACAAAGTCATGAACCATGGCGCCCCCGCCGCTACAACCACACGCTCCGGATGATCCGGATCCACGATCTGCAGGGCCCCCAAATCGTCGTAGCTGCGTTGCAAGGTCCGCTCAATGGAACGGTTGCTCATATGCAACACCGGGATTTTTGCCACCCAGCCCCGGCGACGTACATCGCTGGGTGACGGTTCGCGGAGGTCCGGATGCATGAACGGTCCCTCATGATCGGCTCGGTCACCAGACGGTACTACGCTCAACACAGCTTTCCAGTCGCTCGCTGGCCCCACCACCGTCCGGTATGTCAGAGCACCCGACTCCACCTGAGCACCAATGGCCGTAACAACAACCCCTTTGCTGATCTCTTCCCAGACTGCCTCGATGGTGAGTGAACCATCGTTCGGTCGTGGACTTTCGTCCCAACGCCGCTCGATCTTGGCTTCCTTCACTTCGAACACGTCGGCGAAATCAGCCTCAACGCTGAGGCGGATCAGACATTCGACTGGAGTTACCGAATAATTCCTAATAGTGATCCGCTCCAAGAGGCCAGCACCTACTTCGCGTAGCCGTTCAACAATTAGCGGGCTGTCTGCATAGCCGTCCGAACGGGGAACGCGGCCGATGAAAAGTGCCCGGTAGGGTTCTTTCGTCTCCGCTGACAGTGGTTCCAGCGATTGTCCGTTGATAGTCAGACCCCAGTTGGACAGAATCCGCGTGTCCTGAACAAAAACTCCTTGGGGGCAGCCCGGCAGGATGTCTCCGTTCGACGAGGAGATGCAGAAGGACGTTCCTTCCACTAATGTGACCGCCCCGTTCCCCAAGGGCCCTGCCGCAGTTTCTGCATTCCATCCCGCCATGTCCGATCCCTTCGAAAGGGGCTCTTGTGCGGCCATCGACGCGGCTCCCGGCTGCGACCACGGTATTTGTTGACGTATCAGACGCTACGCTTCTCTTTCTCACGGGACCAGACCCTGAGCTGACTCACAACGGCCACTCGCCGAGACTCGACCCGTGCATGGGCCCGGCCTAATAACAAGGGGCAGGACGCACAAGGTCTGGAGCCTGAGACCATGCCCGGCGCACTTTGGCATTAACATGGAACCATGCCCAAAGAAGTGAATTCCGTGTCAGTTCCCCAAGGCGTGGCAGAGTACGTCAAAGCACTGATCCGCCGAGGCGAACTCGGTCCCGGTGACAGGCTTCCCCCAGAGCGTCAACTTGCTGAATCCCTCGGCGTAGCAAGGGTGAGTCTCCGTGAGGCCTTCAAGCAACTGCAAGAGGATGGCTACATCGTCGTCCGACGGGGAAAAACCGGAGGCAATTTCGTCACCGCTTTGAGCCAGCCACTTGCAGAGTGGCGTCGCAGCATGCTTGAGCAAGAGGAAGAGCTGGACGACCTGACCACGGTGAGGGTTGCCATGGAGTCCCATGCTGCGACCCTGGCAGCCACACGGCGAACGCAAGACGATCTTGACGCCATGATGGCCGCCATCAGCCAACAGGCCGCGGCAACTAACCGGGCTGAGTACAGGCTTGCAGATTCTGCCTTCCATGACGCTGTAGCAAAGGCGGCAGGGAGTAAACGGCTTGAGGCCGCCATTCGAAATGCCCGCAGCGAGTTCTTCAGTCCGGCGGACATGCTGGACCATCCAGATCCTGTCGAGGACGATCAGCGACAGCACAAGCGCGTTTTCGAAGCTATTAAGGACAGGGCTCCCCTGCTTGCACACGAAGCCATGCTGGACCACATCGAGCACACGCGTCACGAGATCCTGAGAATACTCAAATCGGAAACTGAACAGGTCTCCTAGGGACGTGGCCTTGGGAGGCCCAGACGGGTCTACTTGGTCGAGGCGAATCTCCCCAACACGCTTTTAGAACACGACGCCGTGACTGTCGCTGGCCTCTCGGATCTTGCACGCGGGTCCTTGGTGTTGCGAACCAAGCTCCGACATCACGAGTTCGTAAGTTAGGGCATGACGAAAGCCCGGCAGGCCTCCGCGGATGGAAGCACTGCCGGGCGCGGCATTAGCCACTCGCCGATTATTTAAATTTCTTGGTTAGAACCAAAACTTAGAGCCTGCCGGCCTCCACAATTTGGCGAAGGAACTCACGAGTGCGTGGTTGCACTGGATCACCAAACACCTGCTCCGGAGGCCCTTGCTCCAGGAGCCGTCCTTGCTCCAGGAAGACGACGAGGTCGGATACTTCGCGAGCGAAGTGCATTTCGTGGGTTGCAAGCATCATGGTCATCCCATCCGCCGCGAGCTCACGAACGATGTTAAGGACTTCGGCAACCAGCTCCGGGTCAAGGGCGGAAGTGATTTCGTCCAGGAGCACAGCTTTGGGCTCCATGGCGAGTGTCCGCATGATCGCTACGCGTTGCTGCTGACCACCGGAAAGCTGCTCCGGGAAATAGCTTGAGCGATTTCCGAGGTTGACCCGTTCAAGGAGCGCGTAGGCGCGTTCACGTGCGACCTCTGGGCGAAGTCCCAGGAGTTTGATGGGGCCGATGGCAACGTTGTCCAAGACACTCATATGGGGGAAGAGGTTGAAGGACTGGAATACCATTCCCACGGTCCGGCGAAGACTGTTGACATTCACGCCGGGTCCACTGACCACGTCTCCGTCAATGCGGATCTCGCCTGTATCTATCGGCTCCAGGGCATTGATGCATCGCAGCAGGGTGGATTTTCCAGATCCGGAGGCACCAATCAGAGTGACGACTTGATGCTGCTCGACCTGCAGGTCGATACCTTGTAGCACGGTATGGGCGCCGTAGCTCTTGTGCAGGCCGACCAATTCAATGAAAGACATTATTTGCTTCCCTTTCGTCCACGGCGGGAAACGCCTCGCGCCAGCATCCAATCAACGAAGCGGGTCTGCGGGATAGTGATCAAGATAAAGAGGACGGCCACTACTGTGACTGACGAAAGGTTGAAGTTCGCCGATGAATAGAACTTGGCCTGGTTGAACGCGTCCATCGTGCCAATAATGTTTACCAGCGAAGTGTCCTTCTGTAGCGAGATGAACAAGCTGAGCAGGGGCGGGATGACCCCCCGCACGGCTTGAGGCAAGATGACGAAGCGGAGTGTCTTTCCGAAGGAGAATCCGAGCGAACGGGAAGCGGACCACTGTGACGGGTGGATGGCTTCTATGCCTGCCCTGTATGTCTCGGCGGTATAGGCGCTGAACGTCAGAGTCAGCGCAATAATGGCGAACCATTCCGGCGGCAGATCCGACAGTACGGGTAGCTGTAGTAGCGGCAGTCCAAATCCCACCAGATAGATGACGATGATAGCCGGCACTGCCCGCAGGCAGTCGATGTAGGCAATGGCAATGGCCCGTACCGGGCGCCAGGATTTTCCGGGGGCAAGGCGGGCTACTGCCAGCAGCAGCCCGAATGCGAGGACGAAAATCTCGGTGATGACTGCGATCCAAATGTTCAGGCCGAAGGCCGCAAGGACGTCGCCGGCGCTTTCAGCCATGAAATCCCAGCGGAGGAACGTCTTCTGGATGACTGCGTCGTTGACGGTAAGCATCACTGCACCGGTGATGACTATAAGGACGGCAATGCCAAGACCGAAGGTGAACGTTGCATCATGCAGCGACGATGCACCGCTCGCCCGGGCGTCGAGAATCCGCCCTTCACTCACTTCCTTGGACGCGCGAAGAGACCGACGCAGTGACCGCACTGCGATCCACAGCACCGCCCCAGCCAAGAGCACACCGACAGTACTCAAAAGCCAGCCAATAGCGTAGGGGGTGGTACCCTCCTCTGATCCATTCATTGCGGCTGCACCCAGGGCAGCGACCGCCAAGACAAGGACCAAGGCAAATACGGCCGCTGCCGATGAAAGCGCTCGACTCTTAGGCGGAGGGCTGAGACGTGGGGTCGCAGCTAGAGGCGAGGCATCAACCGAGGTCACTTCACTACCCAGAACGGAACGGAATTGGGGTCAACTCCGAACGTCGGCTGAAGGTAGTCTGCAGCCAGAGTCTTCAACGTCCCGTCAGAGTCCAGGTCGCCGACGGCCTTGTCGACGGCGGAGGTATTCGCCGAGTTGCGAGGAAGCACAACCCCGTAGCCCTGGTCGAGAGCTATCTGCCCCGTTACGGCCAGAGCACCGCCCGTTTCTTTAACGCTGGTCAGAGCGATCGTTGTGTCTGTAACAACTGCGTCGACCTGGCCGGCATTGAGGGCTGTGAAGATATCCGCGGCGGACTGAAAGACTGCGGCCGACTTTGTGGGCTTGAGCACGTCCGCCACCCACTGTGCGCCAACGTTGCCCTGCAGAACGGCGATCTTTGAGTCACGGAGGGTGTCCGCGGTGACCTTTGAATCCTTCTTGGTGGCTATGCCAAGGTTTGATGAGAAATACCGCTGCGAGAAGTCAAATACTTCCTTCCGCTTATCGGTGATTGTCACCGTTGCCAGTCCGATGTCGTAGCCTGATGCGGTCCCAGAGATGAACTGGTCCCAGGCGAAGTTTTTCAGCTGGACCGATTTGAGTCCTGCCCGGTGGGCAATATCTGCGGCCATGCAGTACTCGAATCCGCTCTTGACCGTGTCCGGGCTGGTGCCATTGGACCACCCTGGGTTCGGCAGTACGACGGCGACCGTCAGGACATCGGGTTTCTGGGTCTTGAGCTTGATGCTGTCCGGCTGCCCAGTGACTTTACAGTCTCCGAAGGCGGAGGCATCGCTGGACGAGCTCGAGTTTGCCGAGCCACCGCAGGCGGTGAGGGCGAGGGCACCGATCGTCAGGGCGACGGCGGCTAGGGATTGCTTCTTCATCTAAGGCTCCAGGGAGTAGTGAGAAAGGGCGGCGGCCTGCAGGTGCGACTAAGGCCGCAGTGAATGGACAGCCCAACTTCGCTGTAAAGGTCTGAGGTTTGGTCCATTGACCTTCCAACTATGAAACATGACACACTTTCAGGTGTCAAGAGTTGAGTAAGGATGGCCACGACGGGGCCTTCGTATCCAGTTGACAGTCGCTAGCGGGTGCCGTCATTCTGTTAAGGTATTTGGCTCGTACCTAATACCTAATTTTTCACAACCACTAATAGCTGGTCGACACCACTCAGGAGCATATTTTGGCCACATCTGCAACGAACTCCCCCAGGATTGGCATTCCAATCCGCCTCTCAGGCCTCAGTTGCGGAGCTTCGGACCCGGTCATGCAGGAGGCCGAAAGGGCCTTCGACGCAGTGGTCGCTCTGATCCAGGAATCCGGCGCTGAACCCGTCATTATCGGTCCAGCCAGCGATGCGGAGCTCGAGGCAACCTTCGCTTCCTGCCAAGGCTTCGTACTCCCGGGCGGTGGCGACGTCAATCCGGTCCTTTTCGGTGCATCGGCCGAGGATCCTTCCCTTTTTGGCGTTGATGTGGCGCAAGACAGCCTTGACCTCGCTGTCATCAGGTACGGCATAGACCATGGAATCCCTGTGTTGGGCATCTGCCGTGGAATGCAACTTCTCAATGTTGCTTATGGCGGTTCCCTGCACGTCGACTTGGGACCAAGCAGCGTCTCACATGTAAGCAAAAGCGAAGAAGGCGCCAGGGACTTCTCCGTCCATGAGGTGGAACTCGAGCGGGACAGCCGCGTTGCCGTCGCATTCAACGGTGTATCCCGGATTCCGGTAGCGTCTTTCCACCATCAGGCCGTCGATTTCCTCGCCGAAGGTCTGCGTATCACCGCTGTGGCCGACGATGGTCTGCTTGAGGCCATCGAGTCGGTGGACGACAACTGGGTAGTCGGCATCCAGTGGCATCCTGAAGCGCACCTGCCTGCGCCAGAGTTGCGACAGCCGTTGTTCACCGCTCTGAAAACCGAAGCTACGAAGGCGCTGCAGAAGATCTGCTGATGAGTAATTCTGCCCGCCAGCGGAGTGTTCCATTATGAGCGTTAGTGAGCCCCGGGGACCCGCATTCCAGGGGGCGCAAACCCTCGTTAATTGCAGGAAGGTTGGGTCGACGGCCTCCATGCCTAAGCATGTATAGCTGACGACCCAACCGAACCCACACAACTGCAGCCCCGTTTTCTCCAAGTTCTGCGCCTGATCCGGATGTTCAGGCGGTCTCATCCTTACGGGTTATCTGAGACCTCATCCTGGAGTGGGACAGGCATCGATTTGTAGAGCCCGTCACAACATGCCGCCATCAGGCCCCTCAACAACATCCGCAGTCGCTCACAGAACATCGGCTGGCTCCCACTGGCCACTGCAATTGACAAGGGGAGCAAACGGTCGTTGACCCTGACACTGTCTAACCAGCATGGATGTCCTTCTTGAAAGTCTCCGGAAGCCACTTGAGCAGGATCGGCACGGCGACGAGTGCCACCACTGCCATGTACCAAGCCGCCGACGTCGACGTTCCGGTCGAGCTTGCCAGCGCTGCTGCGATCAGCGGTCCAGGGCCGGCGACGATGGCGAGTCCCAGGTTGTAGCCGAGTGCGCTGCCGCTGGACCGGGTAGAGGCAGGGAAGAGCTCCACGAGCAGCACCACGTTGGTCACACTGCACAGTGCCTGACAGGCCCCGAAGAGGATAAGCCCCGCAACGATTGCCACGCCGTTCCCGGTTCCCATGAGCAGGAAGGACGGGATGGACAGCACAACGAAACCTACGGTTCCAAGAATGTTCAAGCTGCGACGGCCAAAGCGGTCAGACAGGATGCCCGCCAAAGGGCACATCAACAGATAAATGAACAAGCCTGCACCGCTGAGCGTTAGCGCTGAGGCACGGTCCAAACCAAGCGAGGTGGTCAGGTGGTTGTTCATGTACGTCGCCAAATAATAGATGCCGAGCCCGGAGACGCTGGAGAACGCGAACGTGATCAGGATCGGTTTAAGGCCCTTCGTGCCTGCCTTTGCCAAAGGGGAACCAGCCAAACGGTCCTCCGACTTCATGCTCTCAAAGACGGGGGTATCCCCCAGCTTCATGCGGATATACAGTCCGGCCAGGGACATGGGTGCTGCAAGGAGGAACGGAAGACGCCATCCCCAGCCCGATAGGTCTTCCGGGGAAAGTGCAGAGCTAAGACCAAGCGCAACGAAGCTTCCGACGATGAACGCCAAGGCAGCGGTACCGGAGATGAGGCTCGCATAAAGCCCACGCTTATTGTTCGGGGCGCTTTCCACCAGGTAGGCGGCGGAGCCACTCCACTCACCACCAGCGGCGATACCCTGCACGCAACGAAGCAGGACCAGCAGAATGGGGGCCAGAAGGCCAGCCACTGCGTACGTAGGAAGCAGGCCCATGACAGTCGTCGCCCCGCCCATGAGCAGAACCGACCAAACGAGCGCTGCCTTGCGACCATGCTTGTCGCCAATGGGCCCAAGGATAAACGCTCCCAGGGGGCGCATGATGAAGCCCACGGCAAAGACTGCGAACGCACTCAGCAGGGAAAGAATCGGGGTGCTTTCGGGGAAGAACAGTTTCCCGATGATGCTGGCAAAAAAGCCATAAACGGCGAAGTCGAACCATTCCATGAAGTTGCCGATACCCACCGCGAGGGCAGTCTTGCGGCGGGTGGCTGCGGATGGTTCTGTGGTGCCGGGAAGTGTTGTTGTGCTTGCGCTTTGCATGAAGACAACCTCTCTGTTGACGTCTGTTTGGGCATGGAATGGCCCCCGCCCCTGTTGCGAGCAAAGGGCGGGGGCCAGTGTGTGGGCGATGCTCCGCGTTTAAGAACGCGGGGGCACCGTGTTAGTCCGCGTACGGGTCGGGGATGGCGATGTACTGGGCGGTGGTGTATTCAGCGAGGCCTTCGGCTCCGCCTTCCCTGCCGAGTCCGGACTGCTTCACGCCACCGAACGGAGCGGCCGCATTGGAGATCATGCCGCTGTTGAAACCGACCATGCCGAACTCGATCTGTTCTGCTACGCGGAGCATCCGCGCGTGATCGCGGCTGAAGAGGTAGGAAGCCAGTCCGTACTCGGAGGAATTTGCCAGGCGGATGGCTTCTTCCTCAGTGCGGAAGGTGGTGACCGGAGCAACGGGACCAAAAATCTCGCTGGACAGAATCGTTGCATCGTGCGGGACGCTGGCCAGAACAGTCGGCGGATAGAAGTAGCCCGCGCCGTCGCGCGGTGCGCCGCCTGTTGCCACGGTGGCTCCTTGCGCTACTGCTTCGGTGACCAGAGCGTGGATGTCCTTGCGGGCACCACCATCAATGATGGGCCCGACGGCGGTACCCGGGTCAGTGCCTCGGCCCAGCGTCAGTGAACCCATGGCCGCGGCAAACTTCGAGGTGAAATCTTCTGCGACCGATTCGTGCACCAGGAAACGGTTGGCTGCGGTGCATGCTTCGCCCATGTTGCGCATCTTCGCTGCCATCGCGCCCAGGACTGCCTTGTCCACGTCAGCGTCCTCGAACACGATGAACGGCGCGTTGCCGCCCAACTCCATCGAAGTCCGCAGCACATTGTGGGACGCATCCGCGAGCAACCGTCGGCCGACCGGCGTCGAGCCCGTAAAGGACACCTTCCGAAGGCGCGAGTCCTTCATCAGGGGACCCGAGATTGCTGACGCGGATGATGAAGCGACGACGTTCAGTACGCCGGCGGGAAGACCTGCTTCCTGCATCACTTGGGCAAACAACAGCGACGTCAGCGGCGTGAACTTGGCTGGCTTGAGGACCATAGTGCAGCCGGCGGCAATGGCAGGGGCCACCTTTCGGGTGGCCATCGCCAGCGGGAAGTTCCACGGTGTGATCAGCAGGCATGGCCCCACGGGCTTGCGCTGGACCAGGATCTTGTTCTTCCCCTCAGGGGACGTCAGGTAGCGGCCGTAATCGCGGACCGTTTCCTCGGAGAACCACCGCAGGAACTCCGCTCCGTAGGTCACTTCGCCGCGTGCCTCGGCGAGGGGCTTACCCATCTCCAGGGTCATCAGCAGAGCGAAGTCTTCGGCCCGTTCGGCAACAAGCTCAAAGCCGCGTCGGAGGATCTCTGCCCGGACGCGAGGGGCAGTCCGCGCCCAGGACGCTTGCACCGCGTCAGCAGCATCCAGTGCCGCCATGGCGTCGGCGCTGGTGGCGTCCGCGATCTCCAGGAGCTTCTTTCCCGTTGCGGGGTCCTCGACGGCGAACGTCCCGCCGCCGCTGGCATCGCGCCACTGGCCATTGATCAGCAGGCCGGTGGGGATAGTCGAGAGCAGAAGGCGCTCAAGTTCAGGGGTGACAGTAGCCGTTTCAGGCATGGTGGGTTCCTTCCAAGGCAAGGGAATCAAGGTCTTTACCGGCCACGCCCGGGTGGAGTTCTTCGAGGATCGGCAGGAGGTATGTCTTGAACAGCGGGTAGTTCTCCGCCATTGGGAAGTGCCCGATGTCTTTCATGGCACCGCCCTTCGCGCCCGGGATCTCGGCGATGGCATCTGCCGTGTCTGCAGGAGTGCAGGCGTGATCGTATTCACCCGTGAGGAGGTACACCGGGCACGCCCTGGTGTCGATCTCATGTCCTCTGCCTCGGAGGTCCAAGTCCTGGGAGTAGAAGTAGGTGTCACCTCGGTAAATACCGGGGCCGCCCTGGCTGTAGATCCACCAGACTTCGCGGCGGGATACCTCTGGGCTTTGCGGTGCCATCAGGCTCGATGTCCAGGTGGGTACAGACTGTTGGGCGTTGACGTCCGGCCGAAGGGACCAGTCCTGGAAGCGCCCGTTGACCTTGAGCGCTCCCGACAACCCTATGACTGCCCCGATTTCATCGGCGTGCCTGCGGGCCAGTTCCAACACAAGGGACCCGGCCATGGAGCAACCGATAACTGTTGGTTGCTCTATATTCAGTGCCGCCGCAAAGTCTCGGACAATTGCGACATAGGCGTCAGCGGTGAGCAGGTATTCTTCTTCCCACCAGCCTTCCGGTGGGAGGGATCGGCCGTGCCAGGGAAGGTCGAATGCCACCACCCGGAACCGACTGGTGATCTCCGGGTCATTAAGCAGGTGCCGGAATTGGCGCGAATCAGCGCCGGCAGTATGCAGGCAAAGGAGGACCGGTCCGCTGCCGGCTTCTTCGAAGTAGATGCGCTGATCGCGGCCTGACGAACGCAGGTTCACGTAGCGGCCAACCACATCTTCGAAGCTGGCTACAGGTGTGTCAGTGCTGGACATGGAGTGCCTTTCCGAGATCCACCAGACGTGCAAGGACCCTCAAATTGCGGACGAGTTCGACGTCGGACCCACCGAGCGCTACATCCGGGCTGTTCTTTCCGAGCGCCAGCAAGTCATGACGCAAAGGCTTGGGGTGGGGGTCGAAGATCTGTCCCCAGCCGGTTGGGGAAGCAGATATGACGATGTGGTCCTTGGGCAGGTCTTTCCAGGGCGTTGGAATCAGGCTGGAACTTTGGAAGTTCAAGACCACGCGCCAGTTACCTGGTGAGACGGCGTCAATCCAGAAGTCGCTGAATTTGCCAATGACCTGCAGCTCACGGTCAGTGTGTACCGCGTTGGCGAGATGGGTGAACCACACGTCCGATATGACAGGGAGTGTGTTGTTGGTTGAAGTCATGAGCTTCTTTCTGCGCTCGGTAACGGACTCAGAGTGCTGTGGTGCAAGGCCGGAGACGTCTCCGGCCCTGCACCACGAAGGATCAGATGCTCAGTTCGTCCACGCGAACGGTGTCATTGGCCTTCTTGTGCTTGATGGTCTTCGCGGTGACGATGGCGATGAAGCCGAGGACTGCGGAGATGACCATGTACCAAGCGACTGCGTCGCTTGATTGGTACTGCTGAATCAGCAGGGTTGCGATGATCGGCACTGGTGCTGATGTGACGATGCCGCCGAGTTGGTATGCAAGGGAGGTGCCGGTGTAGCGAACTTCCGTGGGGAAGAGTTCTGCCGTGAAACCGGAAATTACCCCGTAAGAGACGCCGTGAAGAAGCGGCAGCGCGATGACGAGCGCCAGCAGAATACCCCAGAAGGTTCCAGTGCTAAAGAGGGCGAAGACCGGGAAGGCGCCCACGGCGACCAGAACGCAGCCCGTCAGAAGCACCTTCTTCTGGCTGTATTTATCCGCGAAGGTGGCGAAGAACGGCAAGGTAAACACCTGAAGGGAGGCGGCAATCATCAGTGCGACGAAGATCGTGCTTGAAGGTATGCCAAGCTGCTTGGGGCCGTAGCTGACCAGGAACACGGTTGCGATGTAGAACGTGAAGTTTGGCGCGAAACCGCAGAGAATGCCGTGCATGAGTGAGCGCTTGTGGTGCTTGAAGACTTCAAACGCCGGCACCTTGGGGACTTCGTTCTTCTCCTGGATTTCCAGGAACTCAGGCGATTCGGTGACTTTGAGTCGGATCCACAGGCCAACGATGACCAGCAGGATGGAAGCAATGAACGGGATTCGCCAGCCCCACGACAGAAGCTGGTCCTGCGGCATGAGTGCAATCAGCGCAAAGGTGCCGCTGGAGAGGACGGTGCCGGCAGGTACGCCGGCCTGAGGGAAGCTGGCAAAGAAGGCCCGCTTGTTGGCTGGTGCATGTTCCAGGGACATGAGCACAGCGCCGCCCCATTCCCCGCCGACTGCGAAGCCCTGCAGGAACCGGCAGACCACGAGCAGAATCGGAGCCCAGATACCGATGGTGGCGTAGTTGGGGAGCAACCCCACCACGAGCGTGCCCAATCCCATGGCCAGTACAGACCAAACGAGCATCTTCTTCCGGCCGATCTTGTCACCGAAGTGCCCAAAGAACGCACCACCGAAGGGACGGGCGATAAAAGCCACCGCGAAAGTGGCGAACGAAGCCAGAGTGCCGGCAAACGGGTCCAAAGTAGGGAAGAACTGGCTGTTAAGCACCAAAACAGTGGCAGCGCCAAAGATGTAGTAGTCGTACCACTCGATCGTGGTGCCAATGAAACTGGCCATGGCGACCTTCGCCGGTGAAGGCGGCGACGCCAGTGTCGCGGATGATGCGCCCATTACGCTCAACCTTTCGAAACAGAGAGTTGGGGGGATCCAGTTCATACTGGAATGTCATAAGACCGTATTACGGTGTTACGAGCTTAGAACGCGCATGTGATCCACGTCAACTCGCTATGAGGCAAAACAAAAGCTCCGGTTCACCATGGGCGAACCGGAGCTTGGAGGGGTCGGACTCAGCTGGCGTGAAGCTTGCGCATCTCCCCCAGGGCCGCTTCCGCAGCATTGCGAACATGTTCTTCGCAGGCCAAGCGGGCCTCGTCGGGATCCCGGTTGACGGCTGCCGCAGCTGTGATCCGGGTGATCTCTGCGATGGTTCGGGCATCACGGCCAGGAGCCGCCAGGGAGAGCGTCCGGAGCATCTGAGTCCGGGCATTCACGCTTCGCAACATCCGGGCAATCTCCGCGTTTCCGGTGCCATCAAGCAGCACGTCGTAGTAGCGATCCTTAGCAGCCAAGCGTTTTTCAGGGTCCCCTGAGGCCACTGCCACCTTAACTTCGCCAAGCCTGGAAACCAGCTCAGTACACTGCGCGTCACTCGCCCTTTCCGCGAAAAGGCTGCCGGCCAGCGACTCGAGGGCACGGCGTACTTCATACAGGCTTTCCGCGTCGTGAATGCTGAGCGTGGCAACTTCAGGGCCTCGATTCGGGACCATCGTTACGAGCCCCTCGGACTCTAGCTGCCTGAGGGCTTCACGGATCACCGTCCGGCTCACGGAGTACTTCTCGCACATCACCGTCTCGACGAGGCGGTCCCCCGGCGCGAATTCCTGGGCAACGATGGCTCGACGCAGCGCGTTGACCACTTCCGTGCGAAGCGGCGCAGCTGTTCTGCGGATGGCGTCAATAGTCATGGCATTCCTTCTAAAGGGTTTCACCATCATACGCGATGACACTGATTGTGGGACTGGACACGCTTGTAGGTATTACTGTAATACTGGATTAGCGCAAATGCAGCTCACGGAGAATGATTCCGCCGGTGACGGCGGCGACTTGAGGAGAACGATGAAGTTCAGAGGAGCAGTTCTGGAAACCATCGGGGCATCAACGCCCTGGGGGGAAACCACTCCCATCAATGTGGCTGAGTTGACCCTCGACGCACCGGGCCGAGGCGAAGTCCTTATCCGCATGGAAGCGGCAGGAGTCTGCCACTCGGACCTCTCGCGCGTCAGCGGTGTGCGCGTGTGCGCAGTACCCATGGTCCTTGGCCACGAAGGCTCAGGGATCATCGAGGAACTCGGCGAAGACTGTGACGATCTCAAGATCGGACAGCGCGTCACGATGACCTTTATGCCCCGCTGCGGTGAATGTACTGCCTGTACTTCCAGCGGGTGGGCGCTATGCCTCGAAGGCACCAAGGCCAACGCGGAAGGAACGCTGCTCCACGGAGAGCGACGTCTGCGAATCAACGGCCAGCCCCTGGACCACCACGGTGGAGTTTCGGCGTTTGCCGAGTACGCCGTCGTGGACAAGCATTCTGTCGTTCCGCTGCCCGAAGGCGTACCGGCGGACGTCGGCGCTCTCCTCGGTTGCGCCGTCCTCACGGGCGGCGGCGCAGTCATCAATGCGGCTAAAGTCCGGCCTGGCGAGTCTGTTGCAATTGTTGGCATGGGCGGCGTTGGCCTGGCCGCGGCGCTAGTGGCCATAGCTGCGGGCGCAGGAGAAGTGGTTGCCATCGACATGCTTCCATCCAAGCTGGAAACGTCCCTGGAGATTGGTGCGACTGCCGCCTACACACCTGCCGACGCAGCAGCCGCAGGTCTGAAGTTCGACGCCGTGATCGAATGTGTGGGAAATCCCGCCGCGCTCTCCGGTGCCATCGATATGACCAAACCAGGCGGCCGCACGGTAACAGTCGGGCTTCCCCGGCCCGAAGCACGACTCGAAATCTCGCCGTTGAGCCTGGTTGTTGAAGCCCGCCAGATCATCGGCTCCTACATGGGCTCCGGCATTCCCTCCGAGGACATCGCCCGCTATGCCCAAATGTACTTGGATGGCGTCCTGCCAGTGGAAAAGCTCATCTCCGGCACTATCGCCCTGGACGACATCAATCACGCCATGGATGAACTCCGCGAAGGCAAAGTCATCCGTCAGATCATTGACCTCAAAGGAAACGCCTCGTGAATTTCACTGACCAAACCGTCATAGTCACTGGCGCCGGCAGCGGTATCGGCAGGGCAGCCGCCCTGCGATTCGCTGACCTCGGCGCCAACGTGGTCATCGCCGACAAGAACGAAGCGGCGGCCCGGGAAGTTGCCGACGAGGCCGGCGCCAAGGCACTTGCAGTCACCGTCGACGTCAGCGACTCGGCCAGTGTCCGCTCGATGATCAAGGCTGTTGTCGACAACTTTGGGGGCATTGATGTGCTCTGTAATAACGCGGGGTTTGGATTCCCCGGGAACGTGCTGGAAATCGACGAAGAAAACTGGGACCGCCTCATGTCCGTCAATCTCAAAGGCGTGTACCTCTGTTCAAAATACGCCATTCCGGAACTAGCGAAGACCGGTGACGGCAGGATCGTCAACACTTCCTCCTATACAGCCAACGTTGGCATCCGCGACCGAGCTGCATATGTGGCCTCCAAAGGCGGCGTATCCGCGCTCACCCGCGCCATGGCGCTGGACCACGTGGATCAAGGCATTCGCGTCAATGCCGTGGCTCCGGGAACTATCAACTCGCCCTACTTCGACAAGATGATTGCCGAGTCAGCAGAACCGCAAGAGCTCGTTGACTCCCTCAATGGCCGTTCGCCCATGCATCGTATGGGGCGTCCGGAAGAAGTTGCCGAAGCCATCGTCTGGCTGGCAGCCAAAGAGTCCAGTTTCGCTACAGGGTCTGTGCTCACTATCGACGGAGGAACGTCAACATGGTAATCCCCGATACTCACGCGTCCCTTTTTGTAGGGCTCGGGAACATGGGCCGGCCGATGGCCATCAACTACTCCCCCGGCCGCGAACTGTTCGTTTACGACACGAATCCGGTGGTCGCCGCAGAGGTGGCTGCGGCGACTAACGGCACCGCTCTGCCGGACCTCGAGAACATCCCGTCCCATGTGGGGACCGTGATCCTCATGCTCCCCAACAGCCGGATCATCGAGTCGGTCCTGCGCACCAGTCCGGGACTCCTGAAGCGTCTGACGGCTGGAACCTTGATCATCGACATGAGCTCCTCCGAACCCGAAAGCACCGCAGCCCTTGCTGCTGAGGCCGCTGCCCTCGCCATCGATTACGTCGATGCACCGGTGTCCGGTGGTGTCGCCAAGGCCCTGACCGGGAAGCTGGCCATCATGGTCGGTGGCGACAGCACCGCCGTCGAACGCGCCAAACGGCATCTTCGTAACCTCGGCGAGTCCATCACCCATGTCGGGCCCCCAGGGACGGGACACGCAGCCAAAGCGCTGAACAACCTGCTGTCAGCCACCAACCTCGCCGCCGCCGCGGAAATTCTGACGGTGGCCGCAACGGCTGGAATTGCACCGGAGAAGATGCTGGAGGTCATCAATGGCTCGACGGGCCGCAGCCAGGCGTCAGAGTTCAAGTATCCCCGCCACATCCTGACTGGAAGTTTTGATTCCGGCTTTGCCATGGACTTGATGCTCAAAGACCTGAAAATTGCCAAAAACCTCATTTCCCAGCAGTCCGCTGAGGCGCCGATCGTCCTCACCGCACAGGAAACCGCCGAGAAAGCGCGGGAGCTCTTGGACAGTGACAATCCGGACCACACCGAATTTGCCCGATACTACGAAAAACTCAACGGCACACCGCTGCGCACCAGCTGATCGCCGCACCATCCGGAAGGACACCAGTATGACCATTGATCTGAACGACCAGACCGCCGAGGCCCAGACATACATCGACGACATGGCGCGCAAACGCGGATACGTCCTCGATTACCACAAAGTAATGGCCAAACACGATTTCCCCGTACTTCAGGCGGCCAACCATGTGGTCTCCGCCGCCTATTTGGATGAGCGCACCCTGGACCGTAGGACCAAGGAACTCATCTTCATTGTCAGCCTCACAGTCATGCGCGCATCCAAGGGACACATTCAGTCCCACATCCGCGTGGCGCTTGACCTCGGCCTGACGCCCACCGAAATCCTGGAAGCAATCGAGATTTCGCTTCCGGAGGCCGGCGTCGTTGCGTTCCAGGCCGGATTCGAAGCATGGCGGGAAGTTGTGGGAGCCGACGGACTCGAACCGTCCGTGGAAGTTCACGAGGGCGGCAATGGCGCCGGCTAAGAACGACGGCGGCTACCGGGTTGTCGTCGTTCGCGTCGGCACCCGGGCCACTGAACGCAGCGACGTCTACCTTAACTACCGTTTGTACGGGGAAGACGACGGACCGGCCACCGTTGACTACTACTTCTGGATCCTTCAAGGGCCAGAAGGCACCCTTGTTGTGGACACAGGCTTCGGCGAAGAAGCAGGCCGCCGGCGCGGCCGGACGCTGCTGCTGCACCCCGCCGATGCCCTTGCCCACCTAGGCATTGACCCGAACGATGTCGGTGACGTCATAGTGACCCATGGCCATTACGACCACATCGGAAACCTTGACCTGTTCCCGAACGCCCGGATCCACATTGCCGAAGCTGAATACCGGTTCTGGACCTCGCCCACAGCTGGACACGTCCAGTTCTCCTTCTACGCTGAAGACGGTGAAATAGACCAGCTTCGCTTGGCCGAAACCCAGGGGCGCCTCAAAATGTTTTCGGGCGAAACGTCACCGGCTCCGGGAATCAGACTGGTCGAAGTCGGCGGGCACACGCCCGGACAGGCAATTGTCTACGTCCCCACTTCGGAGGGCGACGTTCTTCTGGCCTCTGACGCTGTCCACTTCTACGAGGAGTTGGAACGCGACATGCCCTTTACTGCAATCAGCGATCTGCCGGCCATGTATGAGGCATTCTCGTTCATCCGTGAAGAAGCGCGTCAACGCGGGCTCACCGTCATCGCGGGCCATGATCCGGACGTTCTGGCACGATTCCGTCCCTGCCAGGAACTCCCTGCCGGGGCCGGCGTGGCCATCGGCGCAACCCACCAAGACCCAAAGGAGTAATCATGACCAGCACCTTCAATGTCGTTGCCAGATACAGAACCAAGCCAGGAACCACGGAAGAGGTTCTGGGACACCTGCAGAAAATGGCAGCCCAAACCCGTGAAGAACCCGGCAACATCTCCTACGAATTCTTCCGCGGAGTGGAGGATGACAGGAAGATTGTCATCCTGGAGAGCTACCACACTGCCGAGGACTTTGACCTGCATCGACAGACGCAACATTTCCTCACCATCGGGGCTGTCCACATCATCCCGGAGCTCGAAGCGCGGACCGTTTCCACCTATGTCACTGCCAACAGCCCCGCAGAAGCTCCTTAGGAAGGCACGAGGATGGAAACAGCCTCCACCACCGAAGCCCGGATCAGTCAGAACTGGTCCGGGCTTCGGCCTGCCCAGACCGTCCTGGTTCGGGAATCCATTGGCGAGCAATACCCGGCGACAGTCGACGCGATCACCGAGGACTGCACTGTCATCTGGGTAGTCTCCGACACCACGCACCAGCGCAAGGCTTTCGACTACCGGGAAGGTGTCGTCGTCACGCCGGCTTAGTAAACCTTCGCCCAACAAAGTCAGTTCTGGAGGAACTATGAAGTACTCCCAATCCTCAAAGTCGACGATGCGTGCACTGGCCGTCAGCCTTGAGGCGCCCGGGCGAATCGATGTTCAGGACGTCCCTACCCCCTCAGCACGTCCTGATGAAGTGCTGGTTGAGGTTCATGCCATTTCCCTCAACCGAGGCGAGATGCGTGCACTTCGCAGTGCACCCGCAGGCGTCATCCCCGGCTGGGATTTCGCCGGAGTCCTCCTGGAGGACATCAGTGACGAGCTGACGGCCGGCGCCAGAGTTCTCGGAATAGTGGAACATGGCGCCTGGGCAGAGATGGTCGCCGTGCGCCGGGACTCGATTGCCGCCATTCCTGAAGAGATAACGTTCGCTGAGGCCGCAGCGTTGCCCACCGCCGCACTCACGGCTTTGCGCACATTGCGGCTCGGGGCTGTGGGCCTCGGTGATCACGTCCTGGTCACCGGCGCCTCCGGCGGTGTTGGCCAGTTCGCTGTTCAACTCTCCACACAAGCAGGAGCCATGGTTACGGCGCTGGTCTCCACGGGCACGAACACCGATGCGCTCAAGGCCATCGGCGCCAAACACGTGATAACCGACATCGAGCAAGCCCGCGATCGTTTTGACGTGATCATCGAGTCAGTGGGCGGCCAAGTACTTGGCCGCGCACTGTCCATGCTGGATTCGCGGGGCCGGTTGGTTGCCTTTGGCAATTCGTCAGACGAGCCAAGTAGCTTCAATGTCCGTGATGTTTACAACGGGGCTCTGGTCAAGATCCTGGGTTTCGAGCTGTTCTTTGATCCTCTTCCTTTCGGACGAGACCTGGCAACGCTCCTGGACCTCATGGTGAAAGGTAAGCTCACCCCGCACGTTGCCCAAGTCCTGCCTTGGGATGACATGGCTATCGCTCTTGACCGGTTGGGGAACCGCGCTGTCGGCGGAAAGCTGATCCTCACACTAAGGAGCTGACTACATCCCCGTCTGGCTTGATCCAGAGCACGCCAAGAATGCCGCCCCAATTGCTTGGGGCGGCATTCTTGGCGTTGAGGAGATTTACGCCCGGCTAGGCATCATCTGCGGTCGTTGAGAGCACGCGGCCGAGTCCTTCGTAAGCTGCCGGCCTCTTGGACCTAAGCCAGAGAGCAATAAGAAGACTGAAGACGAACCACGCGATGCAGAACCATGGAATGAGGCTGACCCAGATGATGTCACCACCGAGGTGGCTGAGGTTTGACCACAGCAGGTAGAGGGCGCCGGCCAGTCCAAGAGCGCCGATTGCAGGAGCTACGCCGGTCCGCCACCAGTGCGCATGAACTCGGTGGGCGGGAAGCCGGTGGTAGCGGATGGTGGCGATGGAGCACAGAATTTGGTTGAGCATGACCCAGAAAGTGCAGGCAATGGCAAACCAGCCGAATACTTCGGAGTACGCCGCGGTATTGAAGTCATTGCCTGCAAATTCCTGCGCCGAAGGGGCGGCGAAGTAGAAGGCAGTGAACAGCGCAAGGATAAGGCCCGCTCCGAAGAACGTTGCAACTGCTGCGTGGTGGGGGCTTCCGTAGCGGGGATGCGTGTGGCCCAGTTTGCTGGGAAACAGAACGCCCTCCCGCGCGATTGCGTAGATGTAGCGTGAAACGGTTTGGTGGAACGCCAGGATCGAGGCAAAGCATCCGGTAATCACAAGCCAGTTGATGCAATCGGCCGCCCACGCTCCAACGTAAGTCTGGGCGAGCGAGATGTAGGACTGACCCAACAGGCCAGTAGTCTCATCCACCACTTTGCCGGTTCCGAAACCCGTGATTGTTGCCCAGGCCGTGACGAACAGAATGAGGCCGATGCCAATGACTGCGAGGTAGGTTGCCAGCGGCACGAGCTTCCTGGGGTTCTTGGATTCTTCGGCGTAGTTGGGTACGACTTCGAATCCGAGCCAGGACCAGAAGGCGAAGAAGATGCCGATGCCTGGGGCTATTCCACCGAAGGCGTTGATGGGGTTGATCGGTTCGAGGCTTACGCCCTCTGGCCCACCGTTCATGAAGATAGCGCCATTGACGATGGCAAGAATGATAATTTCGCCGATGAACAGGACACCGAGAACCTTAGCCGAGAGTTCGACGCCGAAGTACGATGCCACAGCAGCGAGGACCAGCGCGATACCTGCGATGACAAGCCACGGCACGTCTATCCCGAAGGACTGCTTCAGGGCGGCAGAGCCGAAGTAACCAATGGCCCCCAACACCGCCACCTGGACGCAGAGGTACCCCAGCATCAGGGAAAGCCCTGATGCCAGCCCGAGCGGTTTACTCAGACCGTTGCTGATAAAGCTGTAAAAGCCGCCGGTTGCGCTGAGTCGTCGCGTCATTGCTACATAGCCGACGGCGAAGCAGAGAAGTACGCCCATTGCGACGATGAATCCGGCTGGAGCTCCGACACCGTTGCCGAAGGCGACCGCAAGCGGAATGTTGCCCAAGCAGCCCACCAGGGGGGCTGCGCTGGAGAAAGCCAGCAGAAGAATGCCTACCAGTCCGAGGGAACCGGACTTGAGGCGATGGACTTCTGTCTGTTCAGATGACGCGGAAAGGGCACTGGAAGTTGCCATGGGGGGTCCTTCTTCAAATTTTGACGCACTGTTGGGGAGCACGCCAAAGAACATTGGGAGGGTGCGGATACCGTCGAGAATTTGGGACGGGGTAGGCCCGCATCGTTCGTGCCATCTGCGAGTGGAGGATTCGCCGCATGCAGAGCTGACAGAGCCGATGAAGTAGAGCTGGCATCGCTGCGTCCAGCGAATTCGAAAGAATGAAACAAGTTCATCTTTCATATTGGAAGTATGAGGCACAAGTCACACTTCGTGCAAGAGTCAGTTGCTGGGGAGGACACAGGAGCCGCGGCGAACACCTAGACTGGACCAAAGAAAGTGAAAAGTTTTCACGCTTACAGGAGACAGGCTGGAGGGGGCGCCACGATGAGCCAGGCAGCGCAACGCGAGGTAGATGGTTCCATGGCGCCTTTTGATGGAGACCATCCGCCGGCACCCGCGGGGCCAGCGCATTCTCTCTCGGAGCTTCTAACAGAAGCGTCCGCCACAGTCGGTGCCCACAGGACGGCCGTACAAAAGCGCAGCCGCTCGAAGATGGAGACGGTACTGAAAGCCGCTATCGACCTTCTGGTCGAAGGCGGACCTGAAGCAGTGACCACGACTACCGTGGCAGCTCGGGCCGGCGTTTCGGTCGGGTGGCTTTACAACTTCTTCGATGGCCGGGAGGCCTTGCTGGAAGAAATTCTCGTGTCCTGCCTTCAGGACCTTGATAATCGGCTGGATAAGGTGAATTTCGACCTGGGCGGGCCTGACTGGAAAGAGAAGGCCGAAGCAGGCGTTGAGGCCCATATCGAATTCTTCAATGAGACCCCTGCGTTCCGCGCCATTTGGTTCTCCACTGAGTTCACCGGCCGAATGATCCGCGCTAACCGTATGCATGACAACGAACTGGCAGCCTACTTGGCCAGGACGATCACCGATACCAGGCCGGATGCGCCGCAAGTTCCTTTCGATGTCGTGACGCAAATTTTCGTCGGTATGCTCGACAAGGGTTTCGACCTTGCTTACCGGGAGTCACCGGATCGAGGCAACGAGGCGCTGCTGCAGGAAATGAAACGCTCCAGCATCGAGTACCTGGCCACCTATCTGCCGTAGGATCCCGCGCTCGCAGCCAGATGGACATGCAATCAACATATCGGCCCGGACGCGAACGCCCGGGCCGATCCAGAAAGCCGTATTCATTTCAGTTAGGTCCCGGGGCGCGAGAGCCGCCCTAGGAAATCGTCAGTCTTCGAGGAATCCCTAGGTGGGACGTGGAGCCGTCAGCTCCCGGTCCCCCAAATAAGAAGGGCGGAGGTGCGACCAAGGCCTGGCAGCTTCGAATGCTGCGGCGGCCCTCAGAACCTTCCCATCCGAGTGAAAACCGCCCGCAATTTGCAGTCCAACGGGCAACCCTCCCGAGGTAAATCCGGCGGGCACCGTGATGGATGGCGTCGTCATCATGTTGAATGGATACGTGAGCAACCATCCGAGGATCTGCTCCCGGAGCGGCTTACCCTCAAGCCAGCTGGGCGCGAACTGTTCCAGAGGAAAAGCCGCTGAGGTCAGGGTTGGAGAAATCAAGAGGTCGAAACCTGACATGAACTCTCTGAAGGTCTGCCACATCTGACCGCGGTAGAGGTCGGCCCGACCCTTATCTTCTCCATTCAGCGTCTTGCATTGACTCATGATCTCCAGAAGGTTCTCATCCACCTGTCCCGTCATGCCCTGCCAGTCCAGCAGGTCAACCTGGCTGGCAAATCCAGGAAGCCAGACGCCGTTCCACATCGCTTCCTGGGCTCCGCCCCATGACGGAGTGGCCTCTTCGACAACCGCACCAAGTTCCTCGAAAGCGTCCATGGCAGACCTGCAGATCGCCGCGACCTCCGGGTCCACGTAGCCAAGGCCCAGATCTGAGGACCAGGCGATCCGTAGGCCGTCGATCGGCTTCTTGATCTCCTCGGTGAAGTCAATATTCATGTCCGGAAGACTGGTTGGGTCTTCGTCGTCCGGACCAGCCATGACATTGAGCATGAGCGCAGCGTCAGCCACTGTCCGGGCAATCGGCCCATGATAGATCCAGGTATAAAAGCGACCCCCCAGAATTGTCTGTGGGATGAGGCCATGGGTTGGTTTCATCCCGACAACACCACACATCGAAGCCGGGATCCGAACCGACCCCGCTCCATCGCTCCCCTCTGCAATGGGTGCAAGGCCTGCAGCCACAGCAGCAGCCGATCCCCCGCTGGACCCGCCGGCCGAGTAGCCGCTTTTCCAGGGATTGTGAGTGGGCCCGTACAAATGGTTGTCCGTCCCCCCGTAGTAGCCACCCTCGGGCATATTCGTTTTTCCGAGAAACAACCCCCCAGCCGCTTTGAGACGCTTAACGACGGCAGCATCGTGCTGAGCTACGGTTCCTTTCAGCGGCAAGTAGCCGTACGTTGCCGGCAGTCCACTCATGGCGGTGAGTTCCTTGACTGCGAAAGGGACCCCGTGAAGCGGCCCAAGCGCTGCACCCGAGTCCACCTGTGTCTGCAGGCGTTCGGCGTCCGTAGTGACCTGCTCCTCGTCGAAGGTAACGTACGCGTTCAATTGCGGATTCACAGCCTTGATGCGGTCCGTCATCGATGTGGCGATATCGACAGGGGAAAGTTCCTGGCGGCGTACCTGTTCGCTTATATGTGTCGCGCTCATCCAGGAAATGTCTTCAGTGGTGACGTGGTCCATGATTCTCTCCTTGAGTTTGAGGTTTGTGGTGTAGTCGTGGCTGGTCACTGAGTGCGTCACTTGGACCGCTGCACCCAGAAGCGAATTGCCTCAAGGCCGGCGGCCAAGACCAGTACACTGCCCGTCACGATTCCGGCGATTTCCGGCCCCAAATTGAGTAGCGTTAGCCCGTTCTTAAGGATGGCGATGAGCCATACTCCAAGAACCACGCGAAGGACGCTGCCACGTCCACCGTTGAACGGCACACCGCCAAGGAGCACGGCGGTCAATACGGTCACTTCGAATCCGACCCCAAGGGTGCCAGAAGGGGCGCTGTCCAGTCTCGCCACCTGCAGGACACCTGCAATACCGGCCGCCAGTCCTACTACAACGTAGAGAAGCACTGACAAGCGTTTGACCGGGATGCCTACAAGGTAGGAAGCCCTCGCATTCACCCCGATTGCGATAATTTTGCGGCCAACAGGGAGACGATTCATGGTGAGCAGGGCTGCGCCGATGACCAACAGGGCTGCGAGGCCCAGATAGGACACACCGAAAATGGAGCCATTGCCCAGGATATTGACATCAGACGGAAAGCCGTACAGCGAATCAGGGGCGAGATACTGAGCAACACCCCGCGTAGCGGCGAGCATTCCCAGCGTTACTACCAAGGGAGACAGTTCCAGCCATCCAATCAGCAATCCATTGATGGCGCCGATTGCTGTACCTACTGCGATTCCTACTAAGAGCCCGGGGATGAGACCGGAACTCAAGAAAGTGAGCCCGGAGCACACTCCGGCCAAGGCCAACGTCGAACCGACGGACAGATCGACGAATCCGGCCATCAGCAACACTGCAGCCACCACGGCCACTATGAAGGTCGGCCCATTCTGGGTTAGTACCGCAAGGAGGTTGCCGCCGGTAAGGAAAGACTTGGTCGCCAGAGAAAAATACACCATGAGACCAAGGGTGGCGGCCGGCATGAACCAGTTGATGCCCTGAAGAACCAGCTTTTTGCCGGCAAGGCCAGGCTGTTTGGTCCTTGGGCTGTTGCTTGGGGGACTCATGGTGGTGGACTCCAACGTAGTCACTTTGATGTTCCTTCCGCTTCGCCAGAACTGCCTTGGGCAGCTGACAGTAGGTAATTTTCTGTGATGTCTTCGGGGGCGATTTCCCTAGGCACTCCGTCCACCAGAACGAAGACACGGGTGGCAAGCGCGAGGATTTCCTCGGGTTCGCTGCTCGCGAAGATCACGCATCGCTCAGGACCGGAGACAAACTCGCGGAGTAATTCGTAGATCTCGTGTCGGGATCCGATGTCCACCCCTTGAGTTGGTTCATCCAGGAGCAGAACCGATGTGTCGCCAAGCTCACCGGCCCAACGCCCCACAACCAGCTTTTGGGCATTTCCCCCCGAGAACGAATCCGCTGGATTCCCTGGAGACATCGGACTCAGCCGGATCCTCCCCGCCGTCTCAAGAAAGGCCGCCCGTTCGCGGCCACGGCTACGAAATCCTCGTGAGAGCTGGTGGTAGTGCGGAAGAAGTACGTTTTCTTCAGCCGTCATGCTGCCGAAAAGAGACTGTTCTTTTCGATCGGAAGCCACCAAGGAAATGCCTGCCCTCAGTGACTTGGACCGAGTGGAGGCAGGGGACGTCCGCGACAGGCTGACGCCCCCTCCCACAGGTCTCCTTACTCCTGCCAGAGACTCCAGAAGGTTCGTCCGTCCCGAGCCCAACAGCCCGAACAGTCCGATGATTTCATTGGCATGGACTGTCGTCGTCAAAGGCCCCGTGAAGGAGCACTGTAGTGCCTCCAGCTGCAGCATCGGCGCGCCTGGTTCGCAGTCTGATGCCCGGCCGGTCAGTGAGCTGCCTGGAGAGATGCCATCAACCAGGTCCTTCATTTCAAGGTCCAGGCGATCCCGGGTCCAGTGCACCCGGCCGTCGCGGAGGACAGTCACAGCGTCGGCGACCTGCAACACCTCGTTCAGCAGGTGCGTCACGTAGATAACAGTGAGACCCCGCGTCGTGGCCAGCCGGCGCACGAGCCGGATCAGGGCCGTCACTTCATGAGGGCCGAGGGCTGCCGTTGGTTCATCCAAAATGAGCAGGTCCGGTTTCCGTCGCAACGCCCGGGCGATTTCAACGATCTGCTGCTCCCCCACTGATAGTGAACCGACCAAGGATTTGGGGCTTATGTCCACGTCCAGAGATTCGAGGATGCTTTGTGCTTCACGCTCCTGCCGGCGGGTATCGATGGCCCCAAGGACGGTCCGACGCTCTTGGCCGAGAAATATATTGTCCGCGACGGAGAGCGACGCGATGAGCTGAAAATGCTGGTAAATGATGGCGCATCCAGCTTCAAAAGCTTGTGTCGGCGTGAGCCCACGGTAGGGGCGCCCCCCGATGACGATTTCACCATCATCGGGACTGGTAGCTCCGCTGAGGCAACCCAACAGTGTGGACTTCCCCGCACCATTGGCGCCCAGAAGTGCGTGAACTGTGCCCGCAGGAATATTCATGTCAATGCCCCGCAGCACGTGATTCGCCCCATACGATTTGCGGATACCCGATAGCATCAGGCCGAAAGTCACAGATTTTTCCTGGTCCAGAACGTCCCGTGGCATCTCATTGGCCCTTACGCTCAAAATTCCCGATGAGATCGGCCACCAGTTGCGGGTTGTCAGCCTTGGCCAGAACCGTTGGCGTGACAAGGTTGGTTTCGCCCTTACCCGTTGCGGCGGCCATGGCAGCGTCAACGATGGACGCTGCAAGGGCATCCATGGGAATCGCGGAGCTTGCCCGGTACATGCCGCCCTCCTTGACCGCGGCCAGACCCTCCGGCGAGCCGTCCTGGCCAGCTATATAGACGGTATTTGGGTCGATTCCAGCGTTTTTGAAGGCCTTCATTGCGCCTATCGCGGACTCATCGCTGAGCCCAATGAAGATGCGCAAATCGGGGTGCTCGCGAAGGGCGTCTTCGGCAATTTGCAGACCACATGCTTGATCCGTGCAGTTCTGTTCAGAAACGACCTTGAGTCCGGCCGCTTCAATGGCCTTGATGGGAAGTTCGTATCTGGGGCGAGAAGGCGGCAGTGTGGTCAACGTAGTGACTGCGGCTGTTGCCCCGCCGTCGGGGTAGTTCTTCTCGATCCACTCTGTGACATCCGCCGCGATTTGCTCTCCTTGGAGCTTGTTGTCAAATCCCACGTTGCCATCTTGTCCGTCCATGCTGGTCAGATAAGTGAGCCACTTGGTGCCCTGGCTCTGCGCCTGCTTCTGGAGACCGGCGAAAGCCGTCGAGTCGACCGGCCAAAGGACGATGGCGTCTACCTGCTGCGTCACCCAGCTTTCGACCGTGGCGCGCTGGCTTTCCAATTTCATTCCCGTGGTGTTGTCCAGAAGCAGGTCGACGCAACCAACCTTGGTGGAGTACTCCTTCGCCAATGACTTCAAGGCTTTGATCACCTCGGCTTCCCCGATCGGGTGACTGAAGCCAACGGTGTACGTCTTGGAACACCCGCCGTTGGACGAACTGGATGTTGGTGCGCTGCAGGCCGAGAGCGAGGCCGTAGACGCCAGGGCCAAGGCCGCGACGCCGGCAACGAGGGCTGGTTTGAGATGCATGGTGGTGAGCCTCCTGGGGGATGGATTGTGGGGCCGCAGGGTTGTGATTCCTGGGGAGTAGATCCAGCCTAGGAAGGCCGCGCTCTGGCTACCATCGGTGATTTCACGTATATTTGTGATGCGGATCGCTTTTACAAAGTGCGAGCCCTTCATGCGAACCCCCACAGACTTGTTGTCCGGGTCATTGTCGCCGTTGGTTTTATCTGACAACCAATGTGAGCTTTTCCCTACGAACCATGGAGGCCACATGGACTCCGCTTCCCGGGTTCTCATCTTGCAGGACCTACAAAGCGAAGACATTATTCGCCGGCGCAACGCATACTTCGACCTCGTTCGCTTCGAAAGCGGTGCAGGGGCGATCCTTCTGACGTATGTGGATCCTCTGGCGCACACTCACATCGCGGTCGGCAGCTCAGGCTACAGGGACAGCGTTGTGGACTACATCACCCGGGATCTGCTTCTCCACGACAAAGCGGCCAGACAAGCACTGCGGGATGAGTCCACCATTTATGACTGGGATAACCTGCCAGGCTACCGGGCCTCAGCGCCCGCGCTTCTGCATTTCGGACCCGAAGGTTTCAACAACGGTGTCACGATGCCGCTGACAGTAAAGGGGCAGATCGTGGGGACTTGCAACCTCAGTACGGATCGCGCGGCCTGGCCGGCGCTTACGGCACCCATGTTGACGGCTCTGCGACCGGTTCTAGCGGATATGGTCGAACGCGCCAGGCAAAGCCGCAGCCTGGGGCTTACTCCGCGTGAGTTGGAGATCCTTCGAATGGTAAAGCGGGGCCTGACGGACACCCAAATAGCCAGCGAACTCTTTCTCTCACCACGCACGGTTTCTACGCACATGGAGAACGCAAGGGGCAAGCTCTCTTCGACAACCAGAACACGGGCCGTCATCGTTGCCACGGACCTTGGGCTGATCTAGCAAATGCCACTATCCAGAGCGCAGCCCTGATCCCGGTCCGGCCAAGCGGACGGATCGTCATCCGCGGGCGATAGACCTCGGAGCGTCCACCTTTCAGCGAATTCCTCAACCTGGCTGGCAATGGCCCTCGTGGAAGTGTCGAGCCGAAGCTGGTCAGCAGCCAGCGCCATCAACTGCTTGGCCCGGGATGCGATTCCCGGGTCCGCGAGTCCTAACCGGGCAGCGGCTTCCCAGTCCGGGGAACCGGCGCAGATGCCTCTGGCCTGGTCTGAGACAGCGGGATTGGAGATGAGCGCGGAAACGACGGCGGCGGGGACAGCCCACCAGCAGCCGGGCTGGGCATCGATGTATCTGATTTCGAAATACCCTTTGGGCCGAACGTGCGGGAAAAGTGTGCTCAAGTGCTGCTGTAAATCCTCAAGGTTTGCCGGCGGCCGGTCCGGCACCACTGCTGTCCCTAGACGGAGCCAATCACGGAACGTCAGACCAGCGGGGGCATGCCACTCCCCCGCTATACGTCGAATCATCATCAGGGGGGCGTCCAGGGCCCACCGGGCGTAGGACACCCCGGGATCCTGGGCCGCGCTGAAATGCGGTACGCCAGTCCTGGTCGGGTCCAGAGCGAGCCACGCTGCGAGCCGTGTGCTCTTCCAACCGCTTCGCCGGCCACCGATCCAGCCGGAGTTCGCGAACGTCGCTGCCAGCACTGGCCCCATTGAATACAGCAGCTTCCACCGATGACGGATTTCGACGTCGTCAGTGCCCGCCTCGACGTTGACCTGCACTGACGCAGTGGAACACATCATGGTGGCGCCCGCCGGCGCCCACGGTTCAAAATACTGTTCCATGGCAGCGTAGCGTGGGGCTTGCGTAATCCGTCTGGGTTCGAGGTGTGGCGACACTCCGGCACCCACCAGGATTGCATCCAAATCGGCAGCCTGCTCCCGCAACAATTTCAGGCTGCCGTGAACTGAGAAAATGAGGTCTCGCAAAGAGGCTTCGGGGTGCGAGCTGAGCTCAAGCTGACCACCAGGTTCGAGCGTAAGACTTCCGTGAACGTCCAGATGTCGCAGTTCCGAGAACAAACGCCGGTAGTTGTCGTCGGCAAATGGACGCTGCAGGGACGGGTCTCCAATTCGACCCATGAGCAACTCAAGTTCGAGTCCGATGCGCCCGGCAGGACCGGTCGAGAAGCATGTGCGCTGAATCCACTCCTCGGCAGCCGCGACTGTCAGGGGGCCTTCCTGCTGATCAGCGATGCTGTTGTCGCCGCGGAGGATCCCGGTGGACGTCATCATGCTTTGTTCCTTTCGAAAAATAGAGAAAGGGGTCTGGGTGGACCACCGCAAAGAAGCGATCCACCCAACCCCAACGTTGCGCGGTCTCCCGCGCTCAGGCCCGAATCAGGCCGGGATGTCGCCGTCGTACCGCTCGGCACCCGGGAGAGCCTCGACCCATGGTTGCGCGGACCGGCACCAGACTTCCACGGTCGGCTTGAGCCATGACGTGTCGTTGAGCGTCCCCGCCTTAACAAATGCCAGTCCAGGCATCGCGTCGATGCGGCCAACGATTGGGGAACCGCATTCCCCGCAGAACGACCGGTTGGTGTTGGTCTCGTGCTCAGAGCCGACGGTAATGAACGTCTTTACCGCGTCGCCTGTGATTGTGAGCTTTTCGTCGTCAACACCGATGACCAGCGAGTACGCGCCACCTGTCTGACGCTGGCAATCGGTGCAATGACACAAGGCCGTGAACTTCGGCTCGCTGTCAATCGTGTAGGTGACTTCACCACAAAGGCACTGTCCGTCGAGTTTCATGTCTGCTCCTTGAGCTTCATTGGTAAGGGACTTCAGGGGAGGTCGCACTGCTATCGTGTCGATCATCACATCCTAAGCTGAAACAATATCGTATTTCATAATTTGGCAAAAGGTCTTGCAAGCCCACGCCGCTGCCCCTAAACTGAAACCTGAATCTGTTTCATTATTCGATTTGTTTACCGCTCCACGGCAAGCCGCCGCACGATAGGAGAATCACATGGGAGTTTCCATCACAGAGGGCACGCGTACCATCACGCCCCCGAACTTCAACGGACCCTACGGACTGCTCATTGATGGCAACATCATCCAGACCGAGGACCATTTTGACGTCTACAACCCGGCCACAAACTCGGTCCTCGCATCCGCACCCCAGGGCACACGGGAACACATGGAACGCGCCATCGGTGCCGCCAAACGGGCTTTCCCGGCGTGGGCAGCTCTGACCGCAGACGAGCGCGAAGCGATCATCGTCGAATTCTTCGAGGCCCTCGAGGCCCACAAAGAAGAGTTCATTACCTTGCTCTCACTGGAGCAAGGCAAGCCACGACACAACCAGGCGACGTTCGAAGTCAACCTTGCCAACCCCTGGATCCCCAACACAGCCAAGTCGAGGCTGGAGGACAAGGTACTGGTGGAGGACGATGAGAAGCGCGTAGAACTCCGTCGCTCACCGCTCGGTGTCGTGGGGGCCATCATCCCCTGGAACTATCCCTACCTCCACGTTCTGTGGAAGACCGTCCCCGCACTGATCACCGGCAACACCGTAGTTCTCAAGCCTTCTCCCTATACCCCGCTCTGCGCATTGCGGATCGGGGAACTGGCAGCCCAGGTCTTCCCTCCCGGCGTCTTCAACATCGTCACAGGCGGCAACGAACTTGGACAGATCCTCACTGAGAGCCCCGACGTCGGGATGATCACTTTCACGGGATCCACGGAAACAGGGACCAAGATCATGGCTTCAGCCGCCGGCACCATCAAGCGGGTCACCCTCGAACTGGGTGGAAATGACCCCGCGATCCTGCTCCCGGACGCTGACTGGCAGGACGCCGTGCCTCAGGTGTTCAACGCCGCCTTTGGAAACTCCGGTCAGTGGTGCATCGCGGCCAAGCGCATCTACGTACACCGTTCCTTCCATGCAGACTTCGTCAACGCGCTCGTGGACTATGCGAAGACGCAAAAGGTCGGCGACGGCATGGATCCCACCAGCGATCTGGGTCCCATCAACAACCGCATGCAGTACGACAAGCTCCGTGACCTCTTCGAAGACACTCGCCGCAATGGCTACGACGTTCCGCTCGGGGGCACCATCGACGAGTCCCTGGATGGCAATTTCGTTCCAGTCACCATCGTCAACAACCCTCCCGAGAACAGCCGCATCGTCCAGGAGGAACCTTTTGGACCGATCGTGCCCGTCCTTGTGTACGACGACGTCGAGGACGTCATCGAGCGCGCCAACGCCACAATCTTCGGCCTTGGTGCCACCGTGTGGGGACGAGACGAAGAACGGGCACTGGCCGTGGCGGACCGCATCGACTCCGGCAACGTCTGGGTCAATCAAGGCCAGAGCCACCCGGACCACGCACCTTTCGGCGGCCACAAGCAGTCCGGCCTGAGCGTCGAACACGGTGACGAGGGACTGGCTTCGCACACCAACAACAAAACCGTCGTGATTCGAAAGCGCTAGCAGCTCTTCTTCAACCAAACCATCCCAGGGTGCCGCAAACGGACCCGCTCATTCACAAGGAGAAACCATGCCCAAGAACCTCAAAGTCGTTCCGACTGACGAATATGACCAGATCATCACCACCGTTCAGAAGTATGTCGAAGGCCTGCGCGTCGGCAGCCCCGAAGGCGTTGCAGAAGCCTTCCATGAAGACGCCACTATGTACGGCTTTACCAACGGCCAGCTTCTGGGCGGACCCATCAAGAACTTGTACGACTTCGTCGCCGAGAACGGCGCCGCTCCTGATGTCAAGACCCGCGTGGACATCATCGGCATCACCCAGACAACTGCCGTGGTGAAGGTTGACATGGAAAACGATGCCATTGGTGCTGACTACACCGACTTCCACACCCTACTGAAGCAGGACGGCGATTGGAAGATCATCGCCAAGGTCTACCACCAGTACGAGGCCTAATCGAACAGAACCGGGGGAGGCTCACCGCCTCCCCCGGTTTTTTCGTTCGTACAGGTATTCAGCACCCGAGGGGCGAGAATGATTTTGGAAACAATCCAGCGAACCGCCGCGCCATTGCGCCAAGAGGTGCTTGCGGCCCTTCGGCGGGCCATCGTTACCTCCGAGTACAAACCTGGAGAGAGGCTGGTAGAGACTGCGCTTTGCGATAAGTTCTCCGTGAGCCGGACAGTGGTTCGTGAAGCACTGCGGCAGCTGGAATCCGAGCAGCTGGTAGTGACGGTGCCGAACAAGGGCCCCGAAGTTGCAACCCTCACACCCACCGAAGCCCGCAGTCTCTATGAAGTTCGCGGCGCTTTGGAATCGCTCGCCGGAAACCTGTTCGCTGAGCGAGCCACAGAAGCTCAGCGCGGGCAACTCGTGGCGAGACTTTTTGACATCCGAAGAGCAGAGTCAGCCGGTGGGGCGCAGCAGTTGCTGGCAGCGAAAGACAGCTACTACGAAGTGCTTTTGGCTGGCGCTGGCAACAAAGAAATCTCGGGCATGCTTCGGCAAATCAATGCCCGCACTCAAGTACTTAGGGCCCTCTCTACAAGTTCCCCGGGGAGAAGTCCGCTCATGCTGGCCGAACTGACGGACATCACAACGTCAGCGGCCATCACTAGAGATCCCGAGGCAGCCCGGCGAGCTTGTGAGGCACATGCATCAAACGCCGCGGAAGCCGCACTTAGTGCCATGGAGTCGACGCCTAAGCCTGGACACCCATGAAAGCATGAATGAATACAAGGAAGGGATGCACGCGATTCGCGTGCATCCCTTCCTGCCTTTGGAAAAGGCGGTCCCTGCCTGTCAGCCAACGAGGGTAGACACGGCCTCGGCCACTGGTGTTTCACCATCAGTCAGCTCAACGATAGTCCGATTCAACTTGGAGTTTTGAAGCGCAGCATCAATGAACGCCGCGACGTTATCGCGTCGGATGTCTCCGTACTCAATCGCAGGACCCGCGGTAACCCGCCCATCTCCGGGGGCGTCAGTCAGAAGCCCCGGGCGAACTATCAACCAGTCCAGATCAGTGCGCGTGAGGTAGACGTCTGCTGTCTTCTTCGTGCGCATATAGTGCTCAAAGCGTTCGTTCACCGACTCACCACGCCCTGACTCCGGGAAGGCGGACACCAGGACAAAACGGGACACTCCGGCGAGGGCGGCTGCATCGGCAGCCTTCTCGAGCCCCTTGCCGTCGATGAGGGTGGTTTGGTCCATTCCGGTGCCATGGGCGCCCGCAGAGAAGACCACGGCATCGTGTCCCTTGAACTTTTCGGCCAACACCTCAACGGAGTCCTTGATCAGGTCTCCCTCCACGGGCGTCGCACCACTGGAGGCAACAGTCTCAGCTTGAGCGGGATTCCTGATCATTCCCGTGACGGCGTCACCGCGGCCACTCAGTAGTTGAGCCAGCCGCCGGCCAACTCCCCCGGCTGCGCCTACTTGGAATACCTTCATGCGCTTCTCCCTTCGCTTGTAGTTCGATATTCATCGTAGTACGACTCGTGCAGGAATTAGAAATCGCCAGGTCTTGGAACTTCTTGGATAATCGAAGCATGCGAACTTTGGACCACCCTACGCCCGACGAGATTCATATCGACGGCGTACTCTCGGCGCTGGCCGATCCGATCCGGCGTCGGATCGTGACCCAACTGGCCGATGGCCATGACGACCAGGCATGCATCGCGTTTGAGTTGCCCGTGAGCAAGTCCACGTCCACGCATCACTTCCGCGTGCTTCGCGAGGCGGGAATCATTGAACAGCACTATCAGGGAACGGCGATTCTCAACACGCTCCGGACGGGCGTAATGGAATCGCTGTTTCCAGGCTTGCTCAGTGTCGTCATTGCGGCTGAACGCAAGTCCACACTGAGGCAACGAGCGTCCTGACGCATGATCGCCCCCATCTAGATCTGGGGAACCAGGACGTCGCCAACCTTTGCAGCGGCAGGGACCTTGCGGCCGCTTCGGAGTCGAAGCTCAATGTACGTCGCCAGTCGCGATAGCCCCAGATTGATCACAATCATCACAAGCGCGATCACTACCAGCGCCGGGATGTAATTCGAATACGCAGAGCCGGCCTGGATTCCTTGCCGCACTGCTTCCACGTAGGTGATTTGGTAACCAAGCGCAGTGTCCTTCAGCGCTACAACCAATTGAGCGACGATTGCCGGGAGCATTGCCGTGATCGCCTGGGGCAGGAGAATCATACGGAGTGTTTGTCCAGTGCCCAGGCCAAGAGCCACAGCAGCTTCCCCCTGGCCTCTCGGAATGGCTTTGATTCCTGCGCGCACAATCTCTGCAATCACGGCCCCGTTGCTCAGGGCAAGGCCGGTAACTACCGCCGCAACGGCAAGATCGGTTGACGGGAACAGGTCGTAGTCGGCGAAGAGCTGAAAGCAGAAAATCATCAGAATCAGCAGGGGAATTGCCCGGAAGAACTCCACCACGGCGGCGCACCCGTAGCGAACGAACCGATTGTCGGAGAGACGCCCGACGCCGAGCAGGATACCCAAGATTATGGCCAGGATGATGGCAAACACCGCAGCCTGAAGCGTTCCCATAATCCCGGGCAGAAGGTACGTCTGCCACATTTCCGGCGTGAGAAATGGCTGCCACTTCTCAGGCGCCAGCTGCCCTTTGTCTGCTAGGGCTGACATCACGAACCATCCGGCCGCTGCCAGCCCAACGACGCACAAAGCGCTGATGACGACGTTCAGAATTTGGCCTTTGGGCCCGGGGACGTCATACAAATTGTTGATGGGTGCTCGAGTGCTGCTCAACGCTTGACCTCAAACTTCCTGCTTAGGTATCCGAAAGCCGCGCCGGTCGGAAGAGTCAGGCACATGAAGCCGGCTCCGAAGATCAGCCCAACGACGATGAGGGCGGAGGTATTCTCGATCATTTCCTTCATCAAAAGGGCGGCTTCAGCCACGCCTATGACGGAAGCAACCGTTGTGTTTTTGGTCAACGCAATGAGGATGCTGCCCAAAGGCGCAATGACCGCCCGGAAAGCCTGCGGCAGGACGATGTGGCCCAATCCCTGCATAAAGTTCAGGCCCAACGACCGGGCCGCTTCCGACTGGCCGGGAGGGACCGTATTAATACCGGCCCTTAGCGCTTCGGATACGAACGTCGACGTGTAAAGGCTGAAGGCCAGGACAGCCAGCCGGAACGAACTGTCCGTGATGGATGTGGGGGACTTTGGATCTGCCAAGGTGATGCCGAGTTGCTGCGCCAATCCGAACGATGCGAAAAGCACCACAAGTGTCAAAGGGGTATTCCGGACAATGTTCACGTACCCGGTGGCAAGCGTCCGCATCGCCCAAATCGGTGATACCCGCATGGCAGTCAGGACAGTGCCCAATACCAACGAGCCCAGCGCAGACAGCGCCGTGAGCTGCAGGGTGATCAGGAAGGCCGCCAGGATCTGATCGCCGTATTCGTTGAGGATGTTCATGTTAAGTATCCAGTCTCTTGTCTGGCTGCCCCGACTAGTAGCGGTCTACCACTGGCGTGGCGGGCAATGCATAACCGGACGGTCCAACGTTGCTCTCAAACGCTTTGGCCCACGATCCGTCGTCGATCATGGACTGAATGGCGTCGTTGATCTTGGCACGGCCCGCGGTGTCATCCTTCTTCAGACCAATGCCGTAGTTCTCCTTGCTGAAGGTACTGCCAACAAGCTTCAGCTTTCCCTGATTGGCAGCTGCGTAACCGGCAAGTTGAATATCATCCGTGGTCATTGCGTCAACGGCGCCACTCTTCAGGGCTTCAACGCATGCGGAAGGGGTGTCGTACTCCTGAAGCTGCGCGTCCTTGCTGTAGTTCTTCTTGATGTTCTGTGCTGGTGTGGAACCGGTCACCGAGCACAACTTTTTGCCCCCATTCAGGGACTCCGGGCCCGTGATGTCTGTGGAGTCAGAACGAACCAGGAGCGACTGGCCAGCCAGGAAGTAAGGCCCCGCGAAGGCGACCTTCTCCTTTCGGGCATCGTTGATGCTGTAGGTATTCACCACATAGTCCACCTGCCCGTTCTGGATCAGGCTCTCTCGCTGCGCCGGAGTCGCTTCCTTCCAGGTGATGGAAGACTCCTCGACGCCAAGCTTCTTGGCGACATACTTGGCAACGTCAACATCGAAACCCTTGAATGATCCGTCCGGAGTCTTGATTCCAAGGCCTGGGCGATCAAAGGAAATGCCGATGGTGAGGTGGCCCGATTGAGCGCTTGCTTCAACTGTTTTCGCCTTGTCGGATGCACCGGAGCAACCGGCGATCGAGCTGGCAAGGAATAGCGCTGCGGCCGGAATGGCCAGGAACTTGAGCTTCACGATGTGCTGCTTTCTAGATTGGGGTGGCTTGTCAGTGGCTGAGGATCTTGCCGAGGAACTCTTTGGCCCGCTCGGTGGTTGGGTTGTCAAAAAACCGGTCAGGGGTTGTGTCCTCGAGGATCTGACCATCAGCCATGAACACCACCCGGTCGGCGGCGCGTCGAGCGAAGCCCATCTCGTGCGTAACTACGAGCATCGTCATGCCTCCTTGTGCCAGCGACGTCATGACATCCAGTACTTCGGTGACCATTTCCGGGTCAAGAGCCGAGGTAGGTTCGTCGAAAAGCATCACCTTCGGCTCCATGGCCAACGCCCGGGCAATGGCAACACGCTGCTGCTGTCCACCCGAAAGCTGGGCGGGGAGCTTATGCGCCTGATTTGCTATACCTACCCTCTCGAGCAGGGCCATTGCCCGCGTTTGAGCCTCAGCCTTTCCGATTCGTCGCACCTTGAGTGGCGCAAGCATGACGTTTTCGAGAATGGTTTTGTGGGCAAAGAGGTTGAATGACTGAAAGACCATTCCGACGTCGGCCCTGTAGCGCGTCAGCGCCTTGCCTTCCTTGGGGAGAGGCTTGCCGTCGACGGCGACCGTGCCGGATTCGACGGTCTCCAACCTGTTGATAGTTCGGCAGAGAGTCGATTTTCCCGAGCCAGAGGGACCCAAGACAACCACAACCTGGCCCTGGGCAACCTCAAGATTGACATCACGGAGCACGTGCAGAGGTCCGAAATGCTTGTTGACCCCCCTGATGGAGATCATCGCCTTCTTCTCGTCGCCAGCAGCCTCAGAAGTGCTGTCAACAAACTTTTGCAGTTCCATGTTCGCCATTCGTTTGGGGATATTTCGTCTCGACGGTCGTGGTGGGAGGTGCAGGTTTCTCACCTTGGGCTCCCATGTGACCTAAGTTACGAAAGTAAGAATGTTAACATTTGTACGGCAAAGAGCAGGAGAGGGCAAGTCGCCGCGGGAGCTCCCGACGCGGACGAGGCCGGCACCGGGCTTCGTCCGCTGGCGAACTTTCAGAAGGACGTGTGACTAGCCCGCACCTTGGAGGCGTTCCTTGCTGTCGAGGTCGGCTTTGATTCTTTCGAACGCAGTCTCGATGTGCTCACGCACCAGCTCTTCTGCCTTCGCACCATCCTGGTCGCGGATGACGCGGAACATTTCCCAATGCTCTGGGCCAATGCGGGCCCTGTAATCATCATGGCCTTGCTGTCGATTGAGGAGAAGCAAAGCGATCTGCGAACGCAGACCCAACCAAACCTGCTCCAACCTCTCATGACCGGCACAGGCGTAGATCGCATCATGAAACGCAATGTCCGATTGGAGCATGTCACCCCTATCCCCCAGGGCGGCCGCCCGCTCAATGTCCTCGGCACGCACTTGAAGGAGGTCCAAATCCTTCCCGGTGCGGTGTGCAATCAGCCGCTGAACGGCGAGCAACTCTATCGAGTACCGGAGCGAGTAGATCTCTTCAAGGTCCTTGTGTGTAAAGACGGTAACCCGCGATCCCCGGTGCCAGTCGCCTTGAAGCAGGCCCTCCTGCCGCAGCAAAACGATGGCATCCCGCACTGGTCCGCGACTGACGGATAGGGACGCGGCCATCTCCACTTCATTGATCCGTTCCCCCGGAGGTATTTCCCCGGCCAGAATTGCGTCACGGATCCGGTCCGCGACGTCCTGGGCCATTCCGCGACGTTTCAGGGGTGCGCGAAGGGTTCCGTTCTTGACATTTGCTGTGGTGTCAGATTTCATAATGTTAACATTCTTGCAGTTGGAGGCTTGCTGGTCACGTCTACCACACTATCCCAGCACTCCATCCGGAACCTGTCCGGATCGCGGGATGCTGAATCCAAGACGGCCGCCTGCTTTCGATGCAGGCTCAATTCCACCACCTGCATCCCCCTGAAATTGGAGTATCCCTATGAGTACAGCTACCACTACACGGTTTGGACGGTTTGCTGATCGGTTGCGGGATATTGGTCCGTCCCCGATCCGAGCGATTTTTGATAAGGCGGCGGCGTTGGAAGCTGCCGGTGAGAAGGTGTATCACTTCGAGATCGGGCGCCCGGATTTTGATACCCCGCAGGTAGCCAAGGACGCTGCGGCTGCGTCGCTGGACCGCGGAGAGGTTCATTACGGCCCGAACGCGGGAACGATTGATCTTCGCGAGGCGATCAGCGGGTATCTGCAAGAACGCCGCGGGACCATCTATAACCCGGGTACTGAAGTACTCGTCACGATCGGCGCGAACGAAGCGGTGTTCCTGGCATTAATGGCTTTCTGCGGCCCCGGCGATGAAGTGATCTTCCCCGTCCCGGCCTGGGCGCACTACGAGTCATGCATCCGCCTGGCCGGTGCCACCCCCGTCCCTGTCCGGCTCGACGCGGACAATGACTACCGCCTCGATATCGACGCGATCGCCGCCGCGATCACCCCCGCGACACGCATGGTCATCCTCTGCACCCCGAACAATCCCACCGGCGGTGTCGCAACGGCCGAGGAAATCGAAAAACTCGCCAACGTCCTGGAACCGACCGACGCGCTGCTGATGTCCGATGAAATCTACGCCGACCTCGTCTACGACGAGATCCGGCACCAGTCCCCGGCCTCCGTAGGGAACCTCCGCGAACGGACTTTGGTCATCGGCGGCTTTGCGAAAGCCTTCGCCATGGACGGCTGGCGCCTCGGTTGGCTCGCCGGCCCCAAAGAACTCATCACACCGGCACTAAGAGTCCGCCAGTACACGACCGTGTGCGCCCCCACCTTCCTCCAACCCGGCGCGGCCGCAGCCCTCCGCCACGCGGGCCCCGAGGCGGAAACGATGCGCATCCAATTCCAGGAACGACGCAAAGCCGGCCTCAAGATCCTCACCGGCATTCCCGGCGTCACGGTAAGCCAACCCGACGGCGCCTTCTACTTCTACCTCACCTACACACCCGATACCGCCGAACCAGCCGAACAACTGGCACTACGACTCCTCGATGAACAACGCGTCGCCGTTGTCCCGGGGACCGCGTTCGACCCCGACGGTGGAACCCACTCTATCCGGATCTCCTACGCCTGCCACATTGACGACCTCACCGAAGGCCTGCGACGCATCGTCCAGACCCTGACCACACCACACCCCAAGGGAGCCTGACCACCTATGACTACGACTATTACCCAGGACCGCCACACCGAAGTGGTGGATGCGATCGTGCGCCTGGCCCCCGACGGCGTCGCCTACGTCCCCTCCGCGTCCATCGCCCCGATCATCAACGGCGTCCTCACCGCCCAAAGCAACGGCGACCTGCCACTGGTCTACCCCGTCTCCCGCGAAGAAGAAGCCATCGGCGTCGTCGGCGCCTACCCGCTCGCCGGGAAATTCGGGGTCATCATCATGCAGGACAACGGCTTCGGCAACGCACTGACCGCACTCACCACCTTCGCCGTGTCCTACCACCTGCCCCTGCTCATCGTCGCGAACACCCGCGGCGGGCTCGGCGAGTACAACTCCATGATCCACACCATCTCCGCACCCGTCCCCGCCCTGCTGGCCTCCACCAACATCCCCGTGTTCCAGGTCGACCGACGCAACACCGCCCAGGACTGGGGCGCGACCGTCGCCGAAGCCGGCAACCACGCCCGCATGACCTACCGACCCGTCGTGGTCCTCATGGAATTCTTCGACCCCAAAGACGCAAAGGCAAAAGCATGAAACGCATCGAAGCCCTCCGGGCCATTGTTGAGACCACCGCCGAGGTCCCCGTCATCGCGACCTGCGCCGCGACTTCGCGCGAACTGGCCTCCGTCGCCGACCGGGACAACCACCTCTACCTCCTGGACGCCATGGGCCTAGCGATCTCCGTCGGCACCGGCATCGCCCAAGCCATCAAAAACACCCCCGTCACCCGCGCCGTGGTCATCGAAGGCGACGGATCCCTCCTGATGAACCCCGGCTCGGCAATCACCGCCGGCTTCCTCGCTCCGGAGAATCTCGTCATCATCCTCCTCGACAACGGCGTCTACGCCTCCACCGCCTCCATCCCCACCCAAGCCGTCACCATCGACCTCGGACGCTTCGCCGAATCCGTTGACCTCAAAGTCCTCCGGGCTGAGAACACCGAAGAACTGTCCCTCGCCCTGAAACAAACCCTCACCGAAGACGGACCCTGGTTCATCCACACCCGCACCGAACCCGGCAACGAACCCAACACCAAACTCCTCCTCATCGACCCCGTCACCCACGGCAACCGCTTCCAAAACTGGCTCACCCCACAACTCACCGAGTCAAAGTAGCCAACAATCAATCACTTGCCGGGCCCGAGCGGGCCCGGCAGTGCCCATCTGCTGAAAGCACGAGAACTTCAATGGAAATGACCACAACTGCTTCCGCTCCCCCGCTTGGATTTCCGGAGAAGCTTATGCCCATCGGCGGCTCATGGATCGCCTCGAGCAACGCTGCAACTCTCACCGTCGCAAACCCGGCAACTGGAGAACCCATCGCGGAAGTTCCCTCTGCAACGGTTCAAGACGGCATGTCTGCTGTCGATGCCGCGGTCGACGCACAGCCTGTCTGGGCCGCGACCCCTGCCCGGGAACGCGCCGACATCCTCTTTCGCACCTACGAAGGAATCCTGGCTCGTCGCGACGAGTTCGCGGCACTGATCACCGCAGAAATGGGTAAGCCCCTCCCGGAAGCCCAGACTGAAGTCGACTACGGTGCCGGGTTTTTCCGCTGGTTCGCCGAATCCGCCGGTCGGATACACACCGAAGGCCAGTACGGCGTCGAACCCGGAGGCAATTACCAGATCGCCGTCTCCAAACGCCCCGTGGGACCGTCCCTGCTGATCACGCCTTGGAACTTCCCGCTCGCCATGGGCGCACGGAAGATCGCTCCGGCCCTCGCCGCAGGGTGTACAACGATTCTTAAGCCCGCCGAGCTGACCCCCTTGACTTCGCTATTACTGGCCCGGGTTCTCGAAGAAGCAGGCGCCCCTGCCGGTGTTGTCAACGTCATCACCACCTCCAATTCCCGCGACGTTATCGCCGCAATTATGAAGGACTCACGAGTCCGGAAGATCTCCTTTACCGGATCGACACAGGTTGGGCGTGCGCTCTTGGCCCAAGCAGCCGAGAACGTCATGAACACGTCCATGGAGCTCGGGGGCAACGCTCCACTGATCGTGTTCGATGACGCCGACCTTGAGCAGGCTGTCGGTGGCGCCATGCTCGCCAAACTCCGCAACGGCGGCCAATCCTGCGTCGGCGCCAACCGCATCTATGTCCAATCCGGCATCGCTGAGGAATTCATCGCCCGCTTCACCGAGCGGATGGCTGCTGCTCGTCTCGGCGACGGCGCACACCCCGACACGGACCTGGGTCCGCTTGTGGATGCAAAACAAGTAAAGACGGTGGCTGCATTGGTTGCCGACGCCATCGCCAAGGGCGCCGTTTGCCTGACGGGCGGAACTATTCCCGAGGGCGATGGTTCTTACTACCCGGCGACGGTCCTGACTAACATCCCAACAAACGCAGACATCCGCACCGAGGAAATCTTCGGTCCCGTCGCAGCAATATACGAGTTCGCTACTGAAGCCGAAGCCATTCACGAAGCCAACAACACCCCGTACGGACTGGCCTCCTACGTCTTCACCGAGAACCTCGCCCGTGCGCTGCGTGTCGCAAACGCCATAGATGCCGGAATGACCGGGATCAACCGGGGTCTCGTCTCCAACCCGTCCGCACCCTTCGGAGGGACCAATGCCTCCGGCCTGGGGCGCGAAGGTGGAACCGAAGGCCTCGAGGCCTACAAAGAAACCAAATACACCGGGATTCAGCTTTAGCCGGATGGAAGTCGCTCAGGTCGACCAGGAATATGGGGCTGATCCATGCAGACGATGATGATTTTCCTGGGGATAGGTGCGGGTGTCGCTTCGGTGGTCCTGTCCGTTCCGTCTCTCCGTCGTCGTACTAGTGCCGCAGAGTCGCTGTCTGTGGCAGCAACCGGGGCCGTGATATCCGGTTTACTGGCGTTGGCTTTTTGTGGTGACGACCTGGCCGGTCCTGTGAGTGCGCTCAATCTATTGGCGTCGGCGACCGGTGCCACAGCATTGCTGGGCTTAACGCTCACGTCAGGGCGGACAGGTACCCCTCGTCACCAGCGCGACCAACTGCACGGGCACGACTAACTGCACAGGGAAGGGGCCGTTCCAAGGAACGGCACCTTCTCCGTGCGTCTGATGTCACCAATTCTGGCGAGTTGGGGAGATCACCAAATCGTTGACGGTGGTATTTGCTGGTTGGTTAAGGACATAAACCACGGCGTCGGCCACGGCCTCCGGCGTAATGGCTAGCGCATTGAGCTCTTTGGCTGCTGCGCGTCCAGCAGGGTCGCCCACTTTGTCAGCCCACCCGGTGTCTATGACTCCGGGGCTGATAGTGCTGGCCTGAATACCGTGTTGTACTCCGAGTTCCTTGCGCATGCTCTCCGTGATGGCTCGTACGAAGAACTTGGTTGCGCTGTATACCCCGGCAGATTCGCCGATCTGATGTCCCGCCACAGACGCCATGTTCAAGATGTAACCTGATTGACGCTCCAGCATGATGGGCAGGACAGCCTGGATACCGTTGAGATACCCCCGGATGTTCGTATCGATCATCCGGCCCCAGTCGTTGACGGCCAAATCCTTCCAGGCGGAGAACAACATGAGTCCCGCGTTGTTGACCAAGATGTCGACGCCGCCAAAGGTCTCGACAGCATAATGGGCCAGGGCGTCCATATCTGCAGAATCCGTAACGTCGGCGATACGCGCTGCCGCGGTTCCGCCTGAGGCACGAACCTCCCCGACGAGGGCGTCGAGGCGATCCTGGTCCCGGGCAGCGAGCACCAGTTTCGCGCCATGTGCTGCCAAGGCCTTGGCTGCTGCGGCACCGATGCCTGATGATGCGCCGGTGATGATGATGGTCTTGTTATGCAAGTGATTCATGGAGAGACCTTCCTATTTCTTGCGACGTTGTACGGCGTAGCCATATTGTGCGGGCCACTGGGGTTCGATGCCGAGCTCACTGGCAGCCTGCTGCGGCCAGTACGGGTTGCGGAGCAGCTCGCGGCCAAGGAATACGGCATCTGCTCGTCCGGTTTTTAGTATGTCCTCAGCCTGGTGGGCGTCGGTGATGAGCCCGACGGCGCCGGTAGCAATTCCAGCCTGGTCGCGTGCCTGTGCTGCAAAGGGCACCTGGTAATTTGGGCCGGCCGGAATTTTGGCGTCCCGGACAATGCCTCCGGTGGAAACGTCGAGGAAGTCGACCCCGTGCGCCTGTAGTTCTTTGGCCAGACGGACGGTGTCGTCTGCGGTCCAACCCTCGCGGGGATCGTCGTCGTTCTCGCTTAGCCAGTCGGTGGCTGAGGTACGGAAGAAGACCGGGAGGTCCTGGGGCCAAACTGTCCTGACGGCGTCCACTACCTCGAGCGCAAAACGCATCCTGTTTTCGAAGCTTCCACCGTAGGCATCCGTGCGCTTGTTGGACGCCGGAGATAAGAATGTGTGGATCAGGTATCCATGAGCACCGTGAACCTCGACAACCTCAAAGCCCGCTTTGAGGGCCCGCTTTGCAGATTCGGCGAAGTCGGTGACGAGCTGCTTGATTTCGGCGACGGACAGCTCCGTTGGCAGAGACAGTCCCTGGAAGGCTTCCTGGCTGGGGCCCACAGCAGTCCAGCCGCCGTCGCGTTCGTCCAAGTAGCCGTCAGAAATCCAAGGCTTGTCAACGGACGCCTTTCGCCCCGCGTGGGCCAGTTGGATGGCGGGCACTGAACCATAAGACCGGATTGCTGCTGCTACACGGCCAAAAGACTCTTCTTGCTCGTCATTCCACAGCCCCAGATCCCACTGGCTGATGCGCCCGTCCGGCCGGACACCGGTGGCTTCGACCATGACCAGGCCGGCACCGCCCGCCGCACGACTGGCCAAGTGGGTCAAATGGAAATCCGTGGGGACGCCCGTTTCCGGGCCATCGGCAGCGGCCGAGTACATGCACATCGGGGACATCCAAACCCGGTTCGGAATTGTTAGATCCCGCAGCTTAAGGGGAGCGAAAAGGCTACTCAAGGAAATCTCCTTCTTGGTTCTGTGTGGAGGACGACGGCCAGCGTTGTTCGCAAGGCGACATAAGTACGATAAGCCTCGTAGTATGCATATTGTCAAACTACGATGAGTGTCGTACCTTTGGTGATGACCGACGAAAGGGACACCATGCGCTCTGCCGTAGCTACATCCGAGGCGCGCCTATTGGATCACCCCGAGTCTGAAGAGATTCGACTCGAGGCAGTTCTGCACGCGCTATCGGATCCCATCCGCCTGAAAATTGTCGGAGATCTGGCCATGGGGCACCATGACATGGCATGCATCGCATTTGAGCTGCCCGTGAGCAAATCCACGTCGACGCACCACTTCCGCGTACTTCGGGAGGCGGGCGTCATTCGACAGCACTACCGGGGAACATCCCGTATCAGCAAACTACGCAACGAAGACCTCCAGGCGAGATTCCCGGGATTGCTGGATGCGGTACTGCTGTCGTCGGCGGGCGCGTCAACAACGACGGATCGCACCGGGGATTGACATTCCGGACGGTCATCCGGGTGTTGAAATGCGCGACTGAAAAGGCCGGCCCCTACTCCCCGACTGCAGCGAAGCGGGAACTGACAGTGCCCGGAAAGAACTAACTTGCCCCCACGGCCGAGTGCCCGCTGGGCGCACCTTCGGCATCCGTAGTGGTGAAACTGGCAAGCGCAATATCACCGGCGTTCTTAACGTGGGCACGGCACAGCCTGCTGGCTTCATCAGCATCTCGGCTACGGACCGCCTGAACGATCTCGTCCAACTCAGCCACCGTCTGGTCAAATCGACCGGGAGAGGACAGGGTCATCCTACGCAGCATGGTTACGCGATTGTTCAGCTGCTGGAGCATCTGGGCGAGTACATGGTTTCCGGACCCGGCGAAGAGAACTTCGTAGAACCCGTTCTTCGCCTGGAGTACGTTGATTTGGTTGGCAGCAATGTCCGACTCATGGAGAGTTCGAACAGAGGCTGCGAGTTTGTCGATTTCGGCGTCTGACGCCTTGAGCGTGAAACAATACGCGAGGTGCCCTTCGATGAGCCCCCTCGCCTCATAAATTTCACGGGCGTCTTCTTCGGTGATCACCGCAACTGACGGGCCCTTGTGGACCACGTTGGTTATCAGCCCCTCGGCCTCCAATTGCTTCAGCGCTTCCCTTAGGAGGGTACGACTAACACCGAGCCTGTCGCAGAGGTCCCGTTCGATCAGCTTTTGCCCGGGCGTGAAGGCGCCGTACAAGATAGCGTCCCGCAGCGTGTTTTCGGCCAGTTTCCGCAGCGACATGTCGTCGCGCTGCAGCCTCAAACCCAGTGGTGACTCCATGGCAGCCTCCCCTCCCGTCGTGAATATGCCTTGACTTAGGGTACTACGAGCACGGCCGAAGTGGCCATAATGACTGGCGATCGGATTGTCCGACACATCATCGCGTCACGTTCTCCCGGATCAACCTTCTCCCACCCCAAAAAGTCTATTGCCCTAACGACATCCCGCTCCTATACTCAAGCAAAGAGTTGTTTTGTATGACAAAAATGCATTGGGACAATCGTACTGGGCAGTTTCTGGTGTGATCTGCACTCCATCCCGAGGAGGGGATGGAGCAGATACCGACCGTAAGGACAAAATAATGGTCAATGAAGACCTGAACCTCGATTCGGCCCCGAGTGCAGTGGTGGCCGACTATCACGAGACAGCAGTAGCAATCCACGACGTGAAGAAGTCCTTCGGGGAGACTCAGGCCCTGCGAGGAGCGAGCTTCTCCGCGCGTGCTGGGGAAATCCACGCGATTGTCGGTGAGAACGGCAGCGGGAAAAGCACGCTGGCGAAAATCATGTCCGGCATCGTTCTACCCGACGAAGGATCCGTGGACATCCATGGGCACCACGTGTCGAGTCCCGCCGAAGCACTCAAGACCGGCGTCGCGACCGTATTCCAAGAAGTCCTCGTCGCAGAAGGCGCCAGTATTTCGGACAACGTTTTCATCGGATCACAGGGCGTATGGCGCTCCCGCATGTCCAGGAGCGAGCAGCACCGACGGGCAACCGATGTGCTGGAGCAGCTTATGGGCCATTCCGTCGACGCCTCGGCATTGGTGGAAACTCTGAGTCTTGCAGACCGGCAATGGGTCACCATTGCGCGCGCCCTTGTCCGTTCCCCGAGAGTAGTGATCTTCGATGAATCCACCGCGGCGCTCGACCTATCGGGGGCCGCACGGCTTTACGCCCAAATGGAGCGGCTCCGTTCCGAAGGTGTCTGCGTCGTGATTGTTACTCACCGTATCGCTGAGCTCACGACTTTCGCCGACAGTGCAACGGTTCTGCGCGACGGAATCGACGTCGGGATCCTCAGAGGCAGCGAGATCACCGAATCCCGCCTCATTGAACTCATGACCGGCGTCAAGGAGCGGAGCGGCCTGGCACCTCAATCGCGCAGGCTCTCCAAAGGCGGAACTGCAGATATCGTCCTTCAAGCTGCCGGCCTCGTGGCAACGCAGGGAGCACGGCCTTCGGACTTTGTGCTGCACAGTGGTGAGATCGTCGGCTTTGCCGGGCTGGATGGTCAAGGTCAGGCCGAGTTCCTCCAAACCCTCACGGGCGTTCGACAAGCGATCAACGGCGAAGTTACCGCTGTTGCCAGGACCGGCGCAGCACACCCCATCAGCAACCTGGCAGAGGCTATAGCTGCGAACGTCTCCTACATTTCAGGAGATCGACGCAAGGAGGGAATTTTCCCGAATCTCAGCATTATCGAGAATTTTGGAATGCCGTTATACCGTCATCACCGCCGTGCCGGCGTCATCGACAGGACTGCCATCTCCGCCCGCTTTGATGCCATGTCCAAAACCTTGAAGCTTCGGGCAGGCGCACCGTCGAATCCCATCACCTCCCTCAGCGGCGGTAATCAGCAAAAGGTCCTCATCGGTCGGGAACTGGCTCAAGATCCGCAGGTTGTTGCCCTCAACGATCCCGCAAGGGGAGTCGACATCAGCACAAAGCGTGAACTGTATGCCCAGTTGGAGCATCTCGCCCTGGAAGGCGCCGGGATCATTTATCTCTCTACTGAGATCGATGAACTCATCGGGCTCTGCGACCGTGTCGCTGTTTTCCGCGACGGCGCACTCCTTGGTTGGGTGACGGGTGACAACATCACGTCCGACCGCGTTCTTGCCGGAATGTTCGGGCACCTTGAAGCAGACTTCGACGTCGAGAAAGCACTGGTGGAGCAGCAATGAAACAACAAAGCCGATTCGGCAGGTTCACCAGCAAATCTGCCTACGCATTCGCCGCGTGGGGTTTGCTTGCCGTCCTTCTCATCGTGTGCGCGGTTCGCGCGCCTTACCTCTTCACCGCCAGCGGAATCGGTGGGCTGCTCGTCTCGGCCGTACCTCTGGTCCTTGTGGTGATGGGAATTACCGTCACGGCTCTGGTTGGCAGCGGCGTCGATCTGTCCGCAGGTCCGCTGATGATCTTCGTCAATGTCACCCTTGTCAAAGTCCTCTTCGACCAACAGATAGGGTCACCCGTTGCTGTCATCGCATGGGCACTTGGCATTGGAGTCTTGATACAAATCATCCAGGCCATCGTCATTACGGTTGCTCGCATCGAACCTGTGATCGTGACTCTGAGTGCATTCCTGGCACTGTCCGGGATCAACCTGGTCATCCTTGCACAGCCGGGCGGACAAGCTCCGAGATGGCTCGCTGAATGGGGATCCGGCAGGTCGATACTCGCCCCAATGACGATAGTTCTGATCACGGCAATATTGGGTTGGTGGGCATTCACCAGGACCCAACTGTTCACGAACCTCAGGCTCGTCGGGTCGAACCAGCGCACCGCGTTCGTCAGCGGAGTACCCGTAACAATGATCCGCGTCGTCGCCCACGGTATTTCCGGGTTGCTGATTGGTGCGGGCGGCCTGGCCTACACCGGTCAAATAGCATCGGGAAACCCCACCCAAGGAGGCACCTACACACTCGCAGCGATCACGGCCCTGGTGCTTGGAGGCATCAGCCTTGCGGGTGGCCGAGGCGGCGTATTGGGCTCCATTCCCGGGGCCATAGCCGTCACCCTTATCTCATTCACTCTGACCACGTTCTCGCTGGGGTCATTGGCTTCATTCGTTGTGCAACTCTCATACGGCCTCATCCTGGTCGCAGCACTTCTGATCAGCGTGATAATCCCATCACTGTGGCGCAAGCGCCAGGAGGTAAAGGCATCATGACAACCGTCAAAGCGCAGCAACGCACCATCCGGGTACCGCTGCTATCCAAGGCTTCGGGGCAAAAGAACGTCATCCTCGGGCTCATCATGCTGGCGGCATTACTTGCCGTCGGAGCGGCCACAGTACAAGGTTTCCTCTCTGGCTCGAATGTTCGCTCCATGCTGCTACTCGGCGCATTCCTTGGACTGGCATCGGTTGGGCAGACTCTCTGCGCGTTGCTCGGCGGGCTTGACCTTTCCATTCCCTACTTAATCGGTTCGGCCAACATCGGGACCCTCTACATGATCAGCTCTGGAGTACCGGCAGGCATGGCGATCGTGATAACTCTTGTTCTCGGCATCGTCGTCGGCACGATAAACGGCCTCATAAGTCTCCATCTCCAGAATCAAGCTCTCATCGTGACGCTGGGTGTTGGATTCGCCACGGTGGGGGCAACGCAGGTTCTAACCAGCGCAGGCGCATCGAATGCCGGGGGCACGAGCGGTGTAGTACCCGATTGGCTCGCCAACATTTCCTCGCTGAGCGGAGAAACGCTGGGTCTCCCTGTACCTCCAGTCATCCTCATTTGGCTTGTTCTCGCCGCTGCCCTGATCTTCATCATGCGTTCAACGTGGTTTGGTCGGAGCACCTACGCCTTAGGTGGAAACCGCTCAGCTGCGCGGCTCATGCTCATCTCGGAACCGCGCAGGTGGGTCACTGTCTACGCGCTTAGCGGCCTCTTCTCGGGAGCCACAGGAATACTCCTGCTCGGCTTCACTGGTGGAGCGTTCGTGCGTGTGGGCGACCCCTACCTGTTCCTCACCGTGGCCGCAGTTGCCGTGGGCGGAACCTCCTTGCTTGGCGGCAGGGGCGGATATGGCAGCACTCTCGTCGGCGTGCTCGTCCTGATCGCTTTGACCTCGCTCTTGGTGGGCTACGGCCTGAACAACAACGCCCAACAATTTGTACTCGGCCTACTGATCGTGCCTCTCGTCGGCTTCTATGCGCGCAATCCCCACATCCGACAGCAAATCTAGCGCCCGACACCCAACTCAACTTTCTGCCCCGGGGAACTCCGGCAGTGGCGCCGCTCCCCGGGATCGACTGAATACATGAAGGACCGAAATGACTAACCAGTATGAAGCAGACGAACACAGCGAACTATGGAATGACGGAATTAAGGTACGCCGGGAGGTTCTCGGAGATTCATACGTCACTAGTTCCCTCGAGCGCACAGCCGGAACCGAAAGTGAAGCCCTTCAGACCCACATCACCGAAACAGTATGGGGTGCCGTGTGGACGCGACCCGGCCTTGACCGTCGAAGCCGAAGCCTCCTGAATATCGGCATGTTGGTCGCGCTCAACCAGCACCATGAACTTTCTGTACATGTCCGGGGTGGCCTGCGGAACGGTTTAAAACCAAGCGAGATCGTAGAGTCAATCGTCCAGGCCACAGCCTATTGCGGTGCGCCTGCCGGACTCGCAGCGATGCGCGTCGTCCAGGAAACGCTCAATGAAGTTGCCCGCTCCGCCGACGTCGACGAAGTCACAGGCGCCGATGCTGACGCCGAAGAGATCAAGGCCATATAAGGCCCGCACGGTGTCATGATCTCCATCGATCGACAGTACGCTCAAGCCCGGCTGGGAACTCCGCCGGGCTTTTGCGTGCCCTTGCGCGCTTCCCAATGAGGCCCCTAGTCGCTTGGCGCTGCGGCGGACCGTGCCAAAGCAACCGGCTAACCAACGGACAGTCTGGCCGTATGCCGGCTGATGCAACCTCCTGTTGACGTTAAAGAGGTCGGTCGCCGCGGCCCCAATTATTTGGGGGTCGCGACGACCGACGGGAACTGCTGATTGCGAGCCTGGGCATCTGTTGCGAGGCACGAAGGAGGACCCCGTGTTCTCAGCTTTATACGCTGCTCGCTAATAGGCCTTCTGTAAGAGCTCCCTTACATCGTCGGCTGATACCGGTCGCGGTGCTTGACGAATGACAGCTTCCGCCTCGCCCATCGTCGCGCGAACAACGTTTTCCAACGCCTCCGGGCTCAGACCAAATTCACGGATTTGCCGCGGTACTCCCAGCTTGTCGAAGAGTAGCTCCAGCTCCTCAGGAGCCGACATCGCGTTCGTTGCTCCTCTTGCCCCTGCCATCTCGGTGGCCATCGTGGCCTGTTGGCTTGCGGTCGCTTCAGCGTAGAACCGCATAACGTGAGGCAGCGTGATGCAGGACGTTACGCCGTGAGGAACGCCGGCCGCACCCAACTGGTGGCCTATGGCATGGGATAACCCAACTGGTACGTTGTGAACTCCGACCAGTGACATCCAGGCCGCCTGCTGGCAGCGCAGAGCCGCTTCGTAGTCATGAGGGTCAGACGCCGTCAGGGGAAGATCCTCGGCCAGGGTGCGGAGAGCCGCAGTGCACAGAGCGGTGGTGAACGGGTGCGCATTCGTGGCATAAGCAATTTCGACCGCATGGTCGATGGCCCTGACACCGGTTGTGATCCACAATTTCCTGGGAGTTAGGGCGCACAGCTCCGGATCCAGCACAACAATCCTGGGTGTAAGGGCGAGGTACCTGGTCAGTTCCTTGGTGTTGGTCGTGTCGTCGACAAAGGCGGCAACGCCATTCCACTCTGCCGCCGATAAGGTCGTAGGCACCGCGATGACAGGAAGCGGGATACCTTGCAGCTCCGGCAGCCCGTGGGAAATGCTGTAGCGCAGGAAGTCCTGCTCCGAATGAATACCCTCCCCCACTCCCAAGGCGGTGAGTTTTGCTGCGTCAACAGCGGAGCCTCCGCCTATGCCTACCACGACGTCGGCATGTGCGTTCTGAGCAATCTCCACAAGCTCAGCCAGTCGCTTGACTGGGTTATGGGCCTCGACCCTGCTGTAAACCGCTACGGCTCTGGCTCCCAGCACACTGACGAGATCATCGAATTGTTGGGTGGCGCTGATGGACTTGCCTGCTATGAGAAGGGCACGTTTAAGTCCTCGCCGCTCCAGTTCGGCGGGAATTTGCTGGATAGCACCACCGCCCTCGATGACTCGTTCAATACGCGGCATGTCGAAGACACGTGGTTGACTCATTCTTTCCTCCAATAGGGATTGGCACGCCCCGTTCCCGAGGCGTGCCAGCTCCTGTTATCTAGTTTTGACCCAGCATGGGGACTTGGCGAGGTAACCCCGCGGCAGGCCTCTCACCTGCATCTTCTACCGCCTGCTTCCGGCTGCCTCAGCCGCCTTCGATGCAGCTTCGGACTCCGGCACTGCCGGGATGGCCGAGCCTTGGCTGTCTGCCGCCTCAGCAGCACGGCTGGCCGGTGGAGTCGCCGGTCCCGAAACGGAAGCGTCGCCTGATTCCAGCTCGTTCAGGTAGCTCACAGCGTTCGCCCCTGCTACTCGACCAAAGGTCATGGAGCGAATTGACGACGTCGCCGGCGGGTACTCGTGGTAGAACAATCCCGTAATTTCGCCCGCTGCGTAGAGGCCTGGGATCGGCACTCCCCCGCCGGAGATGACCCTCGCCTCGGTATCCGTCTTGAGACCACCAAAGGTGAACGTAATCCTCGCCTCAAGCGGATATCCGTAATATGGTCCGGATTCGATCCGATTCGCCCAGTTGGACTTCGGCGGGACGAGACCTTCGGTGCTCAACCCGTCAAGGATTTCGGGTTGGAATGGTCCGCCGGCGGTGGAGGCGTTGAATTCCTGAACGGTGGCTTCGAGGGCTTCCGGGCTGAGACCCAGCTTGCTTGCCAGTTCAGCCAGGGTCGCGCCCTCCTCAGGCTCCATATCGGTGGTTTCGTAAACCCAGCCTGGACGCATGCGTTCCATGACTGGCTTATCAGTGATGAAGTACGCCTTCTGGTTCTGGTTTTTCCAGACCTCGTATGCAAGGAGTTCGAAGTGGGCAAACAGGTAGTCTTCGCCCTCGTCGAAGAAGCGCTTACCGTGTTGGTTGACACAGATGCCGTAGTTGTGGCCCCAAATGACTGAGTCCGGTCGGCTGGTGCGCGAGTCGACTACCTCCGAGTGGAACATGTCGAACTGTCCAGCTGTGTCCGCCCCAATGTCCATGGCCATGCGGATACCGGCACCCTTGTTGCGGTGCAGCCCTGGAACGATTGGCTTAATGTCGACGGCGTTGTTGCCAAGGTACTGCGTCAACATTTCCGGGTTGCCTTCGAATCCACCCGATGCAATGACGACGGCCTTCGAGCTCAGCGTTCGAAGGAGCCCGTCCTTACCGCGGACCACCACGCCGTTGACACGGCCTTCGTCTGAGATGCTGAGCTTTACAGCTTCGGTTTCGTACAGGATCTCTGAATTATCAAACTTCTTGAAGTGCGCGAGGAGGTTGTTGACGATTTGAAGACCACCGCCGACAGGCCATTTGATGCTCTTGTCCGTTTCGTATTCAAGAGCAACATCGTTTTCCCAGTGCTGGTAGAGCTCCACCCCGTGGGCTTCCAGGTACTTGATGGTTCCGGGGACTTCGCGCTCGAGTGCCAGGCAGTATTCCAAGTCAGCCAGCCCCTTGGAAGTTTCCTGCACTCGGTCCTTCCAGGATTCGTCGAGCCTGCCGTCTTCGTAGACGCGAAGCCAAGCCATGGTCCAGCGGGACCCTCCGGAACGTTCGTCTTCTGCTCCGACTTCGACCAGCGCTACCCGGCCGGACCGACCTTCGTCGGCTGCTTTTTCGCAGTAGCTCAGAGCCGCGGAGGCCCCGGCAAAACCGCTACCAATTACGACCAGATCATACTCAGACATTTCTTGTGTTCTCCATCCATCATCTTTGATGTCTGTCAGCGCATCTGACAGCTTCTTGAGTTTGTTTCTCTTAGTAACTAGAGCTTCCGGTGATCAGCTATCTCCGAAGCGGAGTACGCCCGGCTTCTACGGCTTCTTCCAGGTCAAGGGATCACTTGGCTTCTCGAAGAAGGCATCAAGCTTGGTACCTGTAAGCCAGCCACCCTTGGGTTCCAACCAGCCATCGGCATTAGGGTCACAGTTCGATCCAAGCGCCTCCTTGGCTTCGTCGTAACCTATGGGAGACACGCTCAGCACTATGGACTGAATCTTGGGCCCCTGCTGCTGAAGGATGCGTACCGCCGTCTCGATGCCGAGTTCCATTTCACCCTTGGGCGGCCAAATGTTGTAGCCGGTGTCCGCGAATTCCGGATGATTCACCCAATAGCATGCAGCGCCCGTTTCTCCACCGATATTGATCGGTACCACAGGCCGGCCAGACTGCTGAAGCGCTTGCAAGGCGCCCGTAGCAGAGGCAGGCTGCGCGACAATGCCATCCAGCTGGCCCGGGTGGGTAGCCAGAAACTTCTGCACCTCGGTCTTCGTCACAGGCGCAGACCACATGCCGTTGACGGATCCCACAAGTTTGATGTCAGGGTATTCCTTGAGCGCATCCTGAACTCCGGCCTCAAAATCGATGGCATTGGTGGCTCCCGGCACACCCTGGACGTCCAAGACGTTGCCCTTGCCGCCGATCTTGTCGAAGACTGACTTAGCAAACACGCTCCCAGCCTGACGGTAGTTGGTCACGGCACTGACGGCGTAAGGCGAATCCACGTGCCCACTCCAGGCAACGAAAGGAACACCTTTTTCGTGGGCGTATTCAATTGACTGGTTGAGGGCTGTTTTTGCTGAGCAGCAAGCGATCAAAATGTCGACGCCTTGGTCAACGAGTTGCCGGATCTGCTGGTTCTGCACCGTGTCGTCGCCACCTGACTGGGCAACAATCACCTCTTTAATCAAGCCAGCCTTCTGGTACCGCGGAACCACATCGTTCATCAGGTGGTCCATGGCCGTCGTCTGCCAGGAATTTCCTGCGTACGGACTCGTATAGCCGATAGTCCACGGTGCCGGCCCCTTGGGTTGCCACCCCTCACCGTAGGGCGTTGTTCCGATCAACGCGTCAGCATTCTCATAGGCGGTCTGCGCATCAGCTGGAAGGGATGACAATGCAGACTCGGAAGACGTTGCAGCCCCCGAACCACCTGCCGGACCGAAGTCATTACCGCCGCCACAGGCAGTGAGCGCCAAGACCGCTGCCAGGGCAAAAGCCGCTCCCGTACGCATGGCCAGTTTCTTCCCTCTGTTGGGAGGAGAAACACAATCGTGGTCTTCTTTGACCATTCTGAACTCCTTAGATGTTGGCTGACAACCACTACACGTCAGCCGGCGACGGATACGCGTCAACTCGTTTGTATGAAGAACGAATGTATGACAATCATAACGAGCTGTTCCATGAGTATAGGAGTGAGGCCAGTCACGCGCAATAGCTCTCGGGTGCCCGCCGGGATCTTGAGGATTGGCCGATCGTCTGACAGTATGTCGATCGATCGCTATACGCCTTGAAGCTAGGGAATGGAGTGGCATGGAAAAAGATCAGCTGAAGGTCCGTGTACTTGAGACCGGGGTCATGGAAGCAGACATGGCCTGGCTCCTGTTGAAGCCGGGACGGATCATTGCGGACCGCAACAACAAGGAGCGTCAGCGTGAGTGGGGCGAAATCCCAACCCATGCAGTCTTGATTGAGCATCCCGAGGGTCGAATTCTTTGGGACACGGGCGTCCCCCGGGACTGGAGTTCCCGCTGGCAAGAGAGCGGCATGGATAATTACTTCCCAGTCAAGACTGAATCATCGAGTGAATCCGGATTCCTGGACTCTTCTCTTGCCCAAGTGGGTCTTGAGCCCGCCGACATAGACCTACTCATTCTTTCCCACCTGCATCTTGACCACGCGGGCAACGCTCGACTTTTCGACAACGGCAAGACCAAGATTGTCGCCAATCGTAAGGAACTGGAGGGAGTTCAGGAAATCATGGGCTCGCACCTTGGTGGGCACCTGAAGGCGGACTTCGAAGGCTTGAAGATCGATGCCATCGAGGGAGATACCGAGATTGTTCCTGGGGTTTCCGTCATAGACACTCCTGGACACACGTGGGGAACCATGTCTCTTCAGGTCGATCTCCCGGAGGACGGGACGAAGATCTTCACCTCCGACGCAGTCTACTTGCGGGACTCTTTCGGCCCACCGGCGGTAGGCGCCGCCGTCGTCTGGAATAACCTTCTCTGGCTTGAGTCGGTCGAGAAGCTCCGGCGAATCCAAGAGCGGACGAACGCCGAGATGATTTTCGGGCACGAATCCGAGCAGACGAGCCAGATACGGTGGGCGCACCAAGGTCACTACCAGTGATTCTTTATGACTTCCGATGCACCAATGGACATGATTTCGAGGCAGGCCTCACATCGATGTTTGCCGACGACCCGAATTGCCCTTCATGTTCGTCTGCCGCGAAGAGGAAACCTCCGCGCGTAGGCCTCAGTGGCCGAGTCGATCCCGGGCCATCAAAAGAGGACCGCCCACGCAGCTGGCAACAGGTCAACGGCGGAGACCCGGACACTGTCCGCGCATGGCAACGAAGCATTGAGAAACGGGAAAAACTCGAAGATCACTACGCCGAACTTGCTGGAGATAATCGGCCGGTGTTGGCGCACGAGGGTATCTTTGCCGGCCAACCCCTCAGAGTTGGAGACGACATCAATACCGCCAGGAAGAGCGTTCCAAAGCATGGTGAACCCTGACAACCAGGACGAGGCTTCCCTTGTAATTGAGCCGGATGAATTCTCAGTGACAGCCGCAGGAGGCGCGCAGGATCAGTTCAGCGGGGAAGACCTTTGTCTGAACTTCCTCTGCGGGAGGTTCCAGCAGGGCGTCCAGCGCGGCTCGGGCCATATCCGCAACCGGCTGGGCGACCGTGCTGAGCCGGGGCCATGTGTATTCAGATTCGGGTGAGCCGTCGAAGGAAAAGACCGCCATGTCCTCTGGTACACGAATGCCGCCTTCGTGAAGGGCGCACAATAGAGCAACAGCCTGCTGGTCTGAGCTGACAAAGACTGCGGTGGGACGCTCGATTCGGGCAAGCAGTTCCTGGCCGGCATAGTAACCACCCTCCCGCGTAAACGGAACCCGAAGGACAGGGCCGGGGATGAGGCCCGCGTTCTCGATACCTTGGCGCCAACCAGCCTCGCGCGTGTCCCGATCGCCGCCGGCGTTGGTACCCATGACAAGCCCAATGCGTTCATGGCCATGACCGATGAGATGCTCCACCGCCATGCGCGCTCCATCCTGGAAGGCCACACCGACGGAGCTGGCACCGTGCCCCTCCGCAGTGTGTTTCATGCTGACGGGATCGCCTGCCGTCGCAAGGTCGGTGCCGTGGTTCAGGAGGACGACGGGAATGTCGGCCAATTCGAGGTCAATCAAATCGGGCTCCAACAGTTCACTCCACAGAAACAGGCCATCCACTCTTCGTGCTGCGAAGTTCTTTATCAGTCGGCGCTCTGTTCGCAATGAAGCCTGCGAATCCGCCAATAGGAGGGTATAGCCACGCTCGGCCGCAGCGTTCTCAACGGCGCGGGCGAGCATGGCGAAAAACGGATTCATGGCATCGGGAACGATCATGGCGAGCATCTCGCTTGACCCCAAAGCGAGTGCTCTGGCTGCCGCATTGGGCCGATAGCCCAGTGCCCTGATCGCCTGCCGCACCTTCGCTGTATTCGCAGGCGAGACTGCTCTGGGCCCACCGTTGACTACATAACTGACCACGGCGCTGCTGACCCCCGCCATCCTGGCGACGTCGTCGCGCGTGATGGGCTTGGCCTGTGAAGTCGGGTGCGGCATGGCAACCATGCTAGCTGTCTTTCACTTGGCGGTTTCGCGAAGTACCGGGTTGGGCAGCTCTGCGGGGGCTTCGCCGAAGTCGGGCACGGGCAGGCGTTCACCGCCGCGCAGGGCCGATTGGTGGGCCACGATGCCGGGCAACGTGTAGCGGGCCGCTTCCCAAGCGTTTACCGGAGGGAGAGTGCCCGTATTGATGGCTGTGACGAAGTCATCAACGAGGAAGTGGTGGCTGCCCTCGTGGCCATTGGGCATGCCGCGGAACTCTGCTGGCAGCCGTTCGGCGTCGTGCACGGGCGCCATGCCGGAGATAAAGGCATCGCGAAGTGCGGGCGACACGTCGGCCAGCATGGGGTCATCGAGGTCCATGGTGGCCTGGGTCTTGAGCTGGTCACTGATGTCGGTTACTTCATGCTTGTCCTGCCAGACGCTGACCAGGGCGAGCTGTTCCATGCTTGCCTCTGTACCGAAGTAGCGGAAGCGGCTCTCGCGCAGGTGGGACGGGTACCCCACCCTGCGGAACTCGTTGATGCGCATGGACCCGCCGCCGTCGAGTTCGAACAAGGCGCTGGCGTTGGAGAAGTCGTTGCCAAACATGCTTACCTCGCGGTCAAAGACGCCATCTCCGCGCTCGTCCCGGACCCCGACGCAGCTGACACTGACGGCGTGACCGCCGGTTGCTCCGAGCACTCCGCCCACGGAGTGGGTCGGGTAGAGCATGGGCGGGTAGCTGGCTGTGGTCTTCCAGTTTTCTCCGCCACTGTACTGGTACGCGTCGTAGAAGCCGAGGTCCATGTCGTGGACGTAGTCGCCTTCGGCGTAGAAGATCCGCCCGAAGGCGCCCTCGGCGTTCTTGTTGCGGGCAAAAACGGTTGCGGGGTTGTAGTAGCTGGTCTCACCCATCATGTATGTCAACCCGGTGTCCCGGACCGCGTCGATGATTTCTGCGATCTCCGCTTCGGAGATGGCCATCGGCACGGCGGAATAGACATGCTTGCCTGCCCGCAGCGCTTGGACCACCAGGGGCCCGTGCGTCCAGCGCTGGGTGAAGATTGCCACGGCGTCGACATCGCTTTCAAGCATTGACTCGAAGCTGTCGAACGTCCCTGCCGCACCTGCGCTGAGGCTTTGGGCCTCCGCGCGCTCGGCGACGAGGTCGGTGAAGTAGATCTCTGAGATTCCGGGGTGGGCGGCGAAGAGCTTGGCAAAGACGCCAGAGAACTGTCCGGCACCAACGATTCCAATTGAAGAAGTCATGAGAAGAAGTATGGACAGGAAATCTACGCGCGTCAATATTGCCAAAAAGAGTCAACTGTGAACCCATCATTTCCGGCAGACTGTTGCCATTTCCAAAACTACGCGCGTAGAGTGGCCGTCAATTGTTGCCTGCCTCACAGGAGAGGGATCGAAGATGACCACCATCAGCAAACACCCACCCACCGCACCGCCGAAGATGCCGCAGCGTTCAAGTCCGGGCCACCGCAAGGTCAAACTACGTGACACAAAGGTCGCGCTGCTGTTTATACTTCCGGCGATGATCGGCCTCGTTGCCTTTTCACTCGTCCCCACCATCCGCGGCATCTACCTCAGCTTCACGGAATACAGCATCCTGGGTGAGCCCACTTGGGTCGGGGTGGACAATTACACCGCGATCTTCAAGGATGAACTCTTTTGGAACGCCATGGGCGTCACCCTCCAGTACGTCGCCCTCAACATTGTGTTTCAGACCGTGATCGCCTTGGGCTTGGCCCTACTGATGCACCGGGTGGCCAAATCCACCTTCATCCGAGGGGCGCTGTTGCTGCCGTTCCTGGTGGCCAACGTCATTGTCGCCCTCCTCTGGTTCTGGATGCTCGACTATCAAATCGGCATAGTCAACGAAATCATCAGCTGGATGGGTCTCCCCCGCGTCGCCTTCTTCGGCAGCGAACAATGGGCCATTCCCACCATCGCCTTCGTCAACGTCTGGCGGCACATGGGCTACACCGCGCTGCTCATCTTCGCCGGGCTCCAGGCCATCCCCCACCATGTCTACGAGGTGGCCTCCCTGGATGGAGCCTCCCCCTCCAGGACCTTTTGGAGCATCACCATGCCACTCTTGCGCCCGGTCTTGGCACTGGTCCTTGTGGTCACCGTGATCGGATCATTCCAGGTCTTCGACACCGTCGCGGTTACCACCGGCGGCGGTCCGGTCAATGCCACCCGCGTCATCCAGATGTACATCTACCAAAAAGCCTTCGGCGAATCGGACTTCGGCTATGCCTCCGCCCTGTCCGTCATTCTCTTCGTGATTCTCGCACTTGTGGCCTTCCTCCAGATGAAGTTCCTCAAGGGCAACGAATCAGATCTGGACTAAGGAACCTCAGCCATGACTACTCAAACATTTAAGGTCCGCAAGGCACTCAATTGGCGCCGTATCGGCGCTTGGATTGCCATCGTCGTCGCGCTTGTCATCACCATTTTCCCGTTCCTCTGGATGCTGCGCACCGCACTGTCCAGCAACCACTCCTTGGCGTCCAACTCCGGGAGCCTCTTACCTGCAGACTTCTCCTGGGGCGCCTTCAAGCGTGTCTTTGGAATGCAAACCACGGAGGAGGCCATCGCCGATGGAGGCTCCGGTGCAGCGATCGACTTCTGGCTGTACTTGCGCAACTCGATACTCTTCTCAACCGTGACAACCGCAGCGCAGGTCTTTTTCAGCGCTCTTGCCGCCTACGCCTTCGCCCGCCTGCGCTGGCCGGGGCGCGAGAAGGTCTTCTCGGTGTTCCTGGCCACGATGATGATCCCCGGAATCTTCACAGCACTGCCCAACTTCCTCATGATCAAGAACCTCGGGCTGCTGAATACGTTCGCCGGCATGACACTGCCGTTCCTCTTCATGTCGGCCTTCGCCATCTTCTTCCTCCGCCAGTTCTTCCTCAGCATGTCCCGCGAAGTTGAAGAAGCGGCAATGCTCGACGGCGCCAAACACCTGCGCATCTTCTTCCAGATTGTGCTTCCCAACGCCGCCGCCCCCATCGCCACACTGGCGCTGCTGACCTTCATCGGTCAGTGGAACGAATACTTCTGGCCCCTGCTGGTGGGCAACGATGAGAGCATCCGCGTCCTCACCGTGGGACTCAGCGTCTTCAAATCACAATCCCCCCAAGGCGCCCCGGACTGGTCCGGCCTCATGGCGGCCACCATCGTTGCGGCAGTGCCCATCCTCATCCTGTTCCTCGCCTTCGGCAAGAAGGTAGTCAACTCCATCGGATTCTCCGGCATCAAATAGCCTGCTGAGCCCAACCGCTTAACCTCACTTCCCCGCTCCGGGCATCCTCACGCCCTCTTCGAAAGGTCCATCATGAAAAGAACTCTTGGTGCCGTCGCTGCCGCCGCAGCCATCGCCATCTCCCTCGCCGCGTGCAGCGGCGGGTCCTCCACCACCGCAGGTGAGGCCAAGGGCGACATCAACTACTGGCTGTGGGATGCCAATCAGCTCCCCGCTTACCAGCAATGCGCGTCGGACTTCACCAAAATCAACCCGGACATTAAAGTCAAAATCACCCAGCGCGGATACGGGGACTACTGGACCACGCTGACTAACGGCTTTGTGGCCGGAAACGCCCCGGACGTCTTCGCCAACCACCTGTCCAAGTACCCCGAGTTTGCCGACAAGAAGCAACTCCTGGCCCTCGACGACGCCGTCAAGAAAGACGGCATTAAACTGGACGTCTACAATGAGGGTCTCGCTGACCTATGGGTGGGCCAGGACGGCAAACGCTACGGGCTACCCAAGGACTGGGACACCGTAGCCATGTTCTACAACAAAGCCATGACAGACGCAGCCGGGATCACCCCGGAACAAATGGCCAACCTCGATTGGAACCCCAAGGACGGTGGCAGCTACGAAAAGGCCATCGCACACCTGACCCTGGACAAGAACGGCAAGCGCGGAGACGAAGCAGGGTTCGACAAGAACAACGTAGCCACTTACGGGCTCGGCCTGGAGAGCTCAGGTACCGGCCAGGGCCAGACCCAGTGGAGCTTCCTCACCGGCACCACCGGGTGGACCCACACGGACAAAAACCCGTGGGGCACCAAATTCAACTATGACGACCCCCGATTCCAGGACACCATCAAGTGGTGGGCCGGCCTCGCAGACAAGGGCTACATGCCCAAGCTTGAAACCACCGTTGGCGCCAGCGTTTCTGATGCCTTCGGCGCCGGCAAGGCGGCCATCAACACGCAAGGCTCCTGGATGATCGGCCAGTACACCAGCTACAAAGGCATCGAAACCGGAATCGCCCCAACCCCGAAGGGACCCGACGGGAAGCGTGCCAGCATGTTCAACGGTCTGGCCGACTCCGTCTGGGCTGGCACCAAAAACCCGGCCGCGTCCGTCAAATGGGTCGAATACCTCGCCTCCGGCGCTTGCCAAGATGTAGTGGCCTCCAAGGCCGTCGTCTTCCCAGCCGTCAAGTCCTCTTCCGAAAAGGCCGCAGAAGCCTTCAAGGCCAAGGGCATCGATGTCAGCGCCTTCACCACTCAGGTGACAGACGGAACGACATTCCTCTTCCCCATCACCGAAAACGCGGCGAAGGTCGAAGGCCTCATGGGCCCCGCCATGGACGCAGTGGTGTCCGGTAAGAAGGACGCAAGCACCCTGACCGAGGCCAACGAAAAGGTCAATGCCCTCTTCAAGTAAGCATCCCGACGAAGGAGGGGCGGAACCTCCGGGCTCCGCCACTCCTTCCTTGACGACCATGCGGGACATCATCGGCGCCATGAACAACATGGAGTTCAGCACCGAAGAGCTCACGGCGATTGACGAATTCGCCGTGGAATCCGAAATCAACCTGTTGGCGCATAAGTAGCCGTCGGCGTCGTCGGGCGGGTTCAACATGGCCGCGCCGACATTGCCGGTTAACCATGGCACAACGGACATCTTGCCCAACGTCGCACGGACGGAATTGTCCCAACTGCGTTCACATCACGCCCTAAGTTCACCCTCATGAAAGGACATCATCGTGGAACCCCTCCACCTCCGATCCGCTGGCACCAGCTTGGTCATCGGCTTCGACAACCAAGAAGCCGAGGTCATCCACTGGGGCGCAGATCTCGGCGGCATCCTGCCGGACCTCGCTATCCTCACAGCGGCTATCCCGCCGTCGTCACTCGACGCCACCGTACGCACTGGCCTCCTGCCCCAGGCATCAGCTGGCTGGCGTGGACGTCCCGCCCTCCGCGGCCACCGCATCGCCGACGGCGTCTCCGGCCTTGACTTCTCGCCCCGCCTCCGCGTCGTACGCGCTGACACCGACGGCACGGCCGCTTCGATCGTGCAGTCCGATCCCGACGCCGGCCTTACCGTATCCACCGCCCTGGTACTGCACGACGGCGGCCTGCTGGAACTCCGGCACACCGTCACCAACGATGGCAGCACGCCTTACCAGCTCGATGAACTGGCGACCGTCCTGCCGGTGGCGCCGGACGCCGTCGAACTCCTTGACCTGACGGGGCGCTGGTGCCGGGAACGCCACCCGCAGCGCCGCCCCATCCAGCAGGGCACCTGGGTCCGTACCGGCCGACACGGTCGAACCGGTCACGACGCCTCGCTGCTCTTCGCAGCCGGCACCGCCGGATTCGGCAACCGCCACGGAAAGGTCTGGGCCACCCACCTGGCCTGGAGCGGCAATCACGAACAGTTCGCGGACAGCATCGGCGACGGCCGCACCATGATCGGCGGCTCGGAGCTCCTCGGCCCCGCCGAAGTCACCCTCGCACCCGGTGCCAGCTACACCACTCCGGCGCTCTTCGCCGCGTACTCGGACCGCGGCCTGGACGGCATCAGCGAGGCGTTCTACAGCTGGTTCCGGTCCCGCCCCCACCACGTGCTGCCCGCCGTGTCCAGTGGAGCCCCGGCTGGCAAGCCCCGCCCGGTGGTACTCAACGTCTGGGAAGCGGTCTACTTCGACCATGATCTGACCACCTTAATGGAGTTGGCCGAGTCCGCCGCGGAGCTTGGTGTTGAACGCTTTGTGCTCGACGACGGCTGGTTCCGCGGACGCCGTGACGACCGTGCCGGCCTAGGCGACTGGTACGTCGACGAATCACTCTGGCCCGACGGCCTCACGCCGCTGATCAATGCCGTAACGTCCCGGGGCATGGAGTTCGGCCTCTGGGTGGAACCAGAAATGGTCAACCTCGATTCCGATATCGTCCGTGCGCACCCCGAGTGGATTGTTGGCCCTTCCGCCCAGAGCTACAAGGACGGCGGACGCCTGCCACTTGAATGGAGGCAACAGCACGTCATCGACCTCGTAAACCCGGCGGCGTGGCAGTACATCTACGATCGCATTGACGCCCTTCTGAGGGACAACAATGTCAGCTACCTCAAGTGGGACCAGAACCGCGACCTGCTGGAACATGGTCATGCCGGACGCTCCTCCGTCCACGAACAGACCCTCGCCGCTTATCGGCTGTTCGACGAACTCCGCAAGGCCCATCCCGGCGTCGAAATTGAGAGCTGCTCCTCAGGTGGCGCCCGCGTTGACCTCGGAATCCTGGAACGCACAGACCGCATTTGGGGCTCGGATTGCAACGACGCCCTGGAGCGTCAGATCATCCAGCGCTGGACCGGCATGGTGGTTCCACCGGAGTTGGTTGGCGCGCACATTGGACCCACCACGTCACACACCACCGCGCGCACGCACGACCTGTCCTTCCGGGCCATCACTGCCCTGTTCGGGCACTTCGGCATGGAATGGGACGTCCGCTCCGTCACCGGGGCGGAACGTGAGGAACTCAAACGCTTCATCGGGCTCTACAAGGAACACCGCGGTCTTATCCACAGTGGACGAATGGTGCGCGCCGATGTACCGGACGAGTCGCTGATGCTGCACGGCGTAGTAGCCCCCAGCGGCACCGCCGAGGGCACGACGGCGGGGCTCTTCGCCTTGGTCAGCGCACGCACGGCGGCCGCTGAACAGCCAGGCCGGATCTCCGTCCCGGGGTTGGAGCTGACCCGGGAGTACCGCGTGGAGGCCATCTTCCCGGCCTCTGGTGACGCGGACTATTCGCATGCGTTTACCCAGGTCCGGCCTCCGGCATGGCTAGCGGAAGGCGCGGTTGCAAACGGGCTGTTCCTGGCCGAGGTTGGGTTACCTATGCCCGCCCTCAACCCGGAACACGCACTGCTGCTCGAAGTAACCGCACTTTAAACAGCGCACAGGGGCGGCCCCGCCGTTTCCATCGCTCTTGGCGGAGGTGGAATCGGCGGGGCGGTCCCGTGAGTCAACTAGGACGTGGACAACCTCACTACACCCGAAAGCACGCGGCCGACCGTTGCCGACATCTCGCCTCGAAATGACCCTGCACATGCAGAGCGCTTCCGAATCCGCGTCATGTCGCTACTGCAACTCACATTCATGAATGGAAGGAGGCCCAAGGAGGCAAGAATCAATGGCTGCGATCAGACGCAATAAAGAAGATTTAAGTGTGGACAATGTCCACACCCCCTTTGGCCTGACAAAGCGTCCGCCAGCCACGTGTGTTCAGCCTAGGAACGAGTCGATATCGAAAATCTCTGTCGAAGGATCCCTATGGTCATGTTGCGCTCAGTCCCCCTACCCATGAAGAGGTGTAGGCCAACCCTGACCTAACTGACCAACGAAGAAAGGAGACGTATAACCCCAGATCACAGCCAGCGGAGGGCCCACAAGCCACGACCCTGAACCCGCTCCCCCACAACCAAACAGGCGACCCGCGGCGCCAGGCACACACCGCGGCCAGTGTCAGAGGACCTGACCAGCCAGAATGTAAACACGTTAAAGCAAAAACCCCCTCTGACGAGGGGGTATGCCGTGCCCGAGGTGGGACTCGAACGGGATTCCAGGCCTTAGAAATACTGGGAAGTGGCGGAAACATGCGGAATCCGAGCCGATTCGGCGGCAATACGGCCCAGTCCGAAGCGAGGAGTGTGGACAATGTCCACACCTTCTTTTTTGCTCGCAGAGCACCGAAAAACGGGGACTTACCGCGTCTCTGCGCACTCAAAGCCTGCGCCAGAGAGTCGGTGCCGCCGCCTCTGCAGATTGCCTGCTGGACGGTAGCTCTCAGTGCACGCGAGCCGCCGGTCAGGATGAGGCACCGACCTTTAAGGCCTGACTTCCGCCGGCCGTTATGACAACTCAAAACGCGACGACACTTAACCCGCCAGAACGATGAATAGCTCGACACGGTATCTGCACCTCCTTCATCGATTACATGGCGGAGACGACACCGAGCATCATGACAAGACCCCCGGCTGGGCCGATGACAGAAGGTCCGTTATTGGATGGTACGAACGAAAGCAGTATTAGCGAAGGTTGCGTTCGATAGGTTCGCTGGTCGACGCACCACCGGGCGGCCTAGCCACGAGAAATCGCCGATCCGTCCTTTGCCGGCATCTTGAGCGTATTGCTCTCGTTGTCACCTGCAGGCATGGTGATAATGGCGACAACGGTCAGTACGGCGCTGACCAGTACGGCGATGAAGACAGCAGCTGACGCCGACACGATCGTCTGGGGATCGGACTCCCCGGCTGGAACACGCGCATAGATCGAATTGGCCACTGCCCCGAAAACGGCGACACCGACAGAGCTGCCGATCGACCGTGCAAATAGATTAGTACCGGTAACTACGCCCCGCTCGTTCCAATCGACGCTGGTCTGCGCGGCAATCAGGCTAGGCGTCGCTACCAGCCCCAGCCCGAGCCCGACGACGAAGCACCCCGTTGCCACCACCAAGACGTTGGGTGCAGCGGCGGTCAGCGCAAGGAAAGCTGTGCCGATGACCGTGACCGAGATGCCCAGCAGGGCCGTTTTCCGGAATCCGATGCGGAAATAGAAGCGGCCCGCTTGCGACGCGCTGATTGGCCAACCGACGGTCAGTGCTGCCAACGCGAGCCCGGCCAGTATCGGGGAGGTTTTAGCGGCACCCTCAAGGAAGGTGGGAACGTAGGAGGTGAGGCCGAACATGACCGCACCGACGCCAGCAGAGGTTAACGCGGTCGTTGCGAGCAAACGGCGGGACACAACCCATCCAGGCAAAATCGGCTCCGCGGAGCTCCGTTCTGCGAGTATGAACGTGGCCAACAGCAGGGCGCCGGCGGCAAAGATGGCCAGGCTGATGAACGAGTCCCACGCCCACGTTTGGCCACCCCCAAGCGCGCCAAGAATGAGCAGGCTCAGCGCCAACGTCAGCAGTATCGCCCCTAAATAGTCGACCCTATGCTTGGTACGCTCGATACTCTCGTGGAACGATCGAATCAGCATCCACCCAGCCAAGAGGCAAAGCGGGATGTTCACCAGAAAAATCCCACGCCAGATGCCGAACGAGGCGAATACGCCCCCCAGGGTGGGGCCAACAACCGACGAAAGTGCCCAAACACTAGCAAGGTAGCCCTGGACCTTAGCCCTCTCAGCCACGGAGTAGATATCTCCGACGACAGTCATGGACATCGGCAGCACGGCTCCCGCCCCTAGGCCTTGAAGCACACGGAATGCAATGAGCGCAGGCATGCTCCACGCCACTCCGCAGAGGATTGAACCGAGAAGGAAGAGTCCAATGCCACTAAGAAGTACCGGCTTACGGCCAACGACGTCCGAAAGCTTCGCGTAGACCGGCACGGAAACGGCCTGCGCCAAAAGATAGGCGGAAAAAAGCCACGGAAAGGAGGTGAAGCCGCCAATGTCGTCCACAATCGAGGGGACGGCCGTCGCAACAATTGTCGAATCAATTGCCACCAGGCCCGTCGAAAGCATCAATGCTATAAGGATGGGGCCGCGCCGCGACCGAAAGCCCACACCCTCAGCAGTCACTGCCGTCATATGAATTCGTTCCTTTCCCACGGCAGATGTTTGCCCAGAATTAATGTCGTTCATCGGAGCTCATCACATCGATGAAGTCGAAGTACTCAATTAGGCTAATGGCTTGCTGCAGGGGCGAGATATGGTTTTCTACGTCAACAACGCCAGAATGTGCGCCACTTCGAGGCCCTGCACCTCATGCCATCCGTGCTCTCTGCCGAATTGCTGGGGCACAGATCCGTGACAGGTTATGACGGTCAGTGCGTTAGGTCCCGCCCCTGGGTTTCCGTCAGGAAAAAGACACAAGCTGCTGTGATGATCCCGGCGACGACGAGATAGAGGGCGACCGACCAGGAAGCCATCGTCGCCGCATAGAGAGCCGTTGCGATAAGGGGCGAGAATCCGCCGCCCATGGTCTGTCCAAGCTGGTATCCCATTGAAGCACCGCTGTACCTGAATTTAGTGGCGAAGAGCTCACTGATCAACGAGGCCAGCGGCCCGTAAATCATTCCAGCCAATATTGTCCCGACTGTCATTGCGACAGTGATCAAAACGGGATTTTTGGTGTCGATAAGGGCAAACATAGGAAATGCCCAGACGGCGAAAGCCACTCCACCAGTGAGAATGACCGGACGACGACCAACGCGGTCGGAGATCGCTGAACTGACCCAGTCACTGAGGCCATAGAAAACGAAAGAGATGGACAAAGCAATAAGACTTACACCCGCGTCGAGCTGCAGACCAATGGTGATGTAACTCAGCAACCACGTCACCAGGATGTAACCCAGCGTGCCGAACCCAAAACTGATTCCGGCTGCGAGGAGGAGCTCTTTGGGGTTGGTCTTGATGACTTCGAGAATGGGTTTGCGGGTAGTCTTCCCCTCAGCCTCTGCGGCCTTGAACACCGGTGTCTCTTTAAGCCGCAGCCGAATGATCAGACCAGTCACGACGAGGATGATCGACAGCAGGAACGGGACTCGCCATCCCCACGCTTCGAAGGTCTCCGTTGGCATGAAACTCAAAGCGAAGAGCACACCGGTCGACAGCAGCCCGCCGATCGCTGACGATGCCGGGATCAACCCTGTGTAAAACCCCCGCTTCTCAGGCGGAGCCGTCTCACTCACCATCAGAATGGCGCCGCCGTATTCCCCGCCGAACGAGAAGCCCTGCACGAACCGCAGAATCACGAGGAAAATCGTTGCCCAAAAGCCGATAGCGGCATAGGTCGGAAGTAGCCCGATGGCAGTGGTCGAAATCCCGGCGATAAGCAGCATGGCTACCAAGACCCGTTTCCGACCATGCAGGTCGCCAACGTGTCCTGCTACCAAGCTGCCCAGCGGGCGGGCTATGAAACCGACCGCATAGGTGGTGAAAGAAGCAAGCAGTGCAGCGGTTGGGTCGAAACTCGGAAAGAACAATTTGCCGAAGACCAGGGCAGCCACCGATCCGTACAGGACGAAATCGTATTGCTCAATAATGTTCCCCACGACGCTGCCGGCAACAGTGCGGTGCAGTAATTTCTTCTGCTCTGGCCCGAACTCGTTGAATTCTGCGGTGTGGACGATTGCCACGTCTTTTTCCGCCGTCGATCGATTTGTCAGCAGGGCCTGCGTCTTCGTTGTCCGCATATGTTCTCCTGTGCTTTTCACCGGCGACAAAGGGTGGCCGGGCTTCGGATGATCTCCGGCCCGAGGCTTCCCTTCTTCCATCGATCCGGTACGCCGACGCTACTTCGCCCTATAACGACACGTCAAGAAAAACTCTCACATTAATTTAATCACTCTCACATTGCGTGAATAAATCTACCGGATGGCCACAGCGCAAGTGCCCGTTCACTGCTTCCGGGGGTGCTGAGCGGCGCCTAGCCACCTGCTCTGCCTGAGGGCGCTGCATCCTGGAAGGCAGCGTCGGCAAGCACGGTCCACGCGGCTCATGCCAGTCACATCTAACGATCAAATATTTCAGGGTGATCCAACAGGGCAATGCGCGTTTTGCGGACGTGCATAGCCAGCAATTCCTCCCCAGAGCGGTTGTCGGCCCGCCGGATGGCCGCCAGCAGTAGCCGATGCTCCAAATTCGTGTCCTCGAGCCCCTCCGAACCGATCAACTGCACGTATGCGCGCCGATAATGCTGGGTGGTATTCCAGAGCCTCTCCACCATCTCCAACAACGTAGGCATGCCAGCATCCCGAAAACTCAGCAGGTGGAATTCGCGGTCCAACTCAACAAAGTCCTCCACCACTGTGCAACTCTCCATCTCCTCCGCCAACTGACTGAGCCGATTGATGGTTGCATCACTGACGTTGCCAATGGCCTGCCCCAGCGCGAGGGGTTCAATTCGTTCGCGGATCAGATACGTTTCCTGGCACTCAGCGAGGTTCATGGAACTCACCCAGGCCCCGGAAGACGCTACGAGCGTGACGAGACCATGCGATTCGAGGATGCGCAACGCCTCACGAATCGGAAGTCTACTGACACCGAATTCTTCCGCGATCTGCTCCTGGCGGATCCTGGTTCCGGGAGGCAGGTGGCCATCCAGGATCCTTCGGCTCAGTTCGTCTGCAATGCGCTGGCTCGCAGCGCCCGACTTCTTCAACAGCACTTCTTCCGTTGCCATACACACAGTTTACGCAAAACATGACCCAATGGATCCATTCAAGGAACTATGGCGCGCTTTACCGGGATACTTCCCTTGAATTGGATCCATTTGCTTGCCTATGGTGAAACGAACGCAAAAGCGATGCACGTACGCCCATGGGAGCCAAAGATGTCAACCACCACGCCCTTGACCTACTCAACAGAGTGCACAGAGCTGAGCACAACTCGTGACGACTGGGACGAAGCAGCTCCCGAGTTGCTCGAATCCATGCTGGTTCACATGCACACCATCCGCATCTTTGAGGAAGTTGTTCTGCAGTTGGCAGCAGAGGGTCTGGTACACGGCCCCGCCCATTCCAGCATTGGCCAGGAAGGCGCAGCCGTGGGGTCCATACTCGCGCTGCAGGGAACAGACGGCGTCAACGGCACCCACCGCGGCCATCACCAGTTCGTGGCCAAAGGTCTGGCCTACCTGTCCCCTAACGGCATGTCGATCATCGACGGCATAAAGAACGACCAGATCACCGAGTTCATCCGGCGGACGATGTCTGAGATTTTGGGTCTCAAGGCCGGCTTCAGCGGCGGCCGAGGCGGATCAATGCACCTGCAGTGGCTTGAGGCCGGAGCCCTGGGCACTAACGCGATCGTGGGCGGCGGTGTGCCGCTTGCCGCGGGCAATGCCTGGGCTCAGCGCCACGACGCAGAAGTCCACGACGACGGCGGGCTGGCGAGCGGTATGGGCGTCACGGTGACCTATTTCGGCGACGGCGCCTCAAATATTGGTTCGACTCTGGAAACATTCAATTTGGCCGCTGCCTGGCGTCTGCCGCTCTGCTTCTACATCGAAAATAATCTCTATGCCGTCTCCACCCACGTTGCCGACGTCACCGGGGAACCTCGGCTGGCGGCTCGTGGGCCCGGCTTCGGCATCAGGTCCTGGCGGGTGGACGGCATGGATCCCCTTGCGGTTTACCTTGCCCAGAAGGCTGCAGTGGAACACATGCGCGCCGGCAAGGGTGCAACACTCATCGAGGCTGAGACATACCGCTATTTCCACCAGAACGGGCCCTTCCCGGGGAGCGCGTTCGGATATCGCACCAAGGAGGAGGAGAAACAGTGGCGTGATCGTGATCCCTTGGCCAAACTGGCCACAGAGATGACCCGGCGGGGCCTCCTCACGGACGAACAACTCAGCGACCTCACCACCCACATCACTGAGCAAATTACGCGCATTGTTGAAGAAATCACGGAGAAGGACCCGGAAAGCGCCAAAGGTGCCCGCCGGATCCGCCCCGCTCTTTGGCCCGATCCCACCTCCGTAGACCGAGATGTCAGGAGCGAACCCGCCTTGACCGGCTCATCGCCCGGCGAACCAACCGAAGCCGGGACTGTCGAGCGTCGTTTCGTGGATGCCATCGCAGATGTACTCGGCCGCCGAATGGACCTCGACCCGGGCGTCCTGGTCCTCGGCGAGGATGTGCACCGGCTCAAAGGCGGCACCAACGGGGCTACCCGCGGCCTGAAAGACACTTATCCCGACCGTGTCCTGGGAACTCCCATTAGTGAAAATGCCTTCGCGGGCCTGGCAGGGGGCCTGTCCATGACTGGACGCTACAAGCCGGTGGTGGAGTTCATGTACTCGGACTTCCTTTGGGTGGCCGCTGACCAGATTTTCAACCAGATCGGTAAGGCCCGGCATATGTTCGGCGGCCAGTCCTCCATGCCTGTGGTTCTTAGGTCCAAGGTGGCAATGGGAGCAGGGTATGGATCCCAGCACTCCATGGATCCCGCCGGCGTCTTCGCCAACAACCCGGGCTGGCGCATCGTGGCGCCGTCAACTCCGCACGACTACGTCGGGCTGATGAATACCGCTTTGGAGCTCCAGGACCCCGTCCTCATTCTTGAGCACGTAGACCTCTACGGAACCAAGGGAACCATTCCCGAAGGGAATCTCGATTACCAGCTGCCTGTTGGTAAGGCTGCGGTTCGCCGGACAGGGCAAGGCGTCACCGTCCTGAGCTACCTGAACATGGTGGACGTTTCGCTTCAGGCAGCCGAGCAGCGACTTGCACTCGATCCCGAAATCATTGATCTGCGATGGCTCGACCGAGCATCTTTGGACTGGGAGACGATCGGTACATCAATCCGGAAAACCAACAACGTCCTGATCGTCGAGCAGGGTGCCCGCGGCACTTCCTACGGCGGATGGCTGGCTGACGAGATTCAGCGCAGATTCTTCGACCATCTGGATCAGCCCATCCAACGCGTTACGGGCAAGGAAGCCGCTCCCAGCATCTCGAAAGTCCTGGAGGCTGCCGCCAATGCCGATCTTGAGGACGTCCTTGACGGCTTCGACGAAGTCGCCCGCAATCTCGGCCTTTTCTGAACCGGAACCATCGAAGGACATTCACTATGGCAACCATCATCACCATGCCCGCAGTAGTGGCAGACGCCACCGAGGCAGCTCTTCAAGACTGGCTTGTAAAAATAGGCGACACCATCGCAGCCGGTCAGCCCATCGCAGAGATTGAGACCGAAAAGGCCACTGTGGAACTGCAGGCTGAGTTTCCCGGCACCGTAGGCAGACTGCTGATTCGACCCGGCACTTCCGTAGGTGTCGGCGAGCCCATTGCTGTGCTCGTCGAAGCCGGCGAAGACGAAGCTTCCATAGACCAACAGATTGCCTCGGCCGGCGGCGCATCGCATAGTCTCGCAGAACATCCCGTCCCCGAGGACACTGAAGCGCCAACTACCCGCCGGGACACCCGGCCTGCTGCTCCCGATGCAACCCCGGCATCCTCCAGCCGGGCTCCTAGTGAGGGCTCACGGGTGTTCGGCTCGCCACTGGCCCGCAAACTCGCAAAGGAACTTGGCATCGAGCTTTCAACCTTGGCAGGCTCCGGACCCAACGGAAGGATCCTGCGCGGGGATGTCGAAGCTGCCCATACGAAGCGGGTTGCCACCCCGGAGTCAGCCTCGAGGTCGGGGTCGGGCGGATCCATCGCGCCGTCCCCATCGGCTGCGCAGCATGTTCGGGGCGTGCAGAACTTCCAGGACGAGCCTCTGTCCGGCATGCGCAAAGCCATCGCCCGGCGGCTTACGGAGTCGAAGAGCACTGTTCCGCACTTCTACGTCTCAATCGACGTGGAAATGGACTCCCTTTTGGCCCTGCGCAAACAGATCAATCAGGACATGTCCGCTCAGGGACAGAAAACAACGGTCAACGATCTTGTCCTGAAGGCTTTGGGGGGTGCTCTCGTAGATGTGCCCGCCGCAAATGCGTCATGGCAAGGTGACGCCATCCGCCGCTATTCCACAGTCGATGTCTCTGTAGCCATCGCGACGACGGACGGCCTCCTTACTCCGGTGGTCCGCGGCCTGGACAATCTTTCCGTCAGCTCATTGGGAAAGGTCATGAGCGACTACAAAGAACGGGCCGGCACCGGCCGCATCCGTCAGCAGGAACTGGAAGGCGGGTCCTTCAGCCTGACGAATCTGGGGATGTACGGGGCACGGGAATTTTCCGCAATTCTCAACCCGCCCCAGGCCGGGATCCTGGCCGTTGGGGCAGCCGAGCAACGTCCGGTGGTGCGCGACGGTGAACTGGCAGTTGCCACTGTCATGAGTTGCACGCTCTCGGCAGACCACCGGGTTGTCGACGGCGCTGTGGCCGCGCAATTGTTGGCCGCATTCAAGAAGCGCATCGAAAGCCCCTTGAGCATTCTCCTGTAATCGCATCCCCCACTGAACCTGTTGCGCAAAGACGCGGCAACCAGCGAAAAGGCCTATTTTCATGACACAAGTAACGGCAGAGCAAGACGAGTTGCGGGGGGACCTGCTTCAGGCATCCCGTAAGTCGGCCGGGCACGTCATTGTTGACACTCTGGCCTCCCACGGCATCAAGCGGGCCCATATAGTACCTGGCGAGAGCTTCCTTGACGTTCTGGATGGTCTTCACGACTCCTCCATCGAAACCATCGTTTGCCGTCATGAGGGCGGTGCCACCTACATGGCCGAGGCTGACGGAAAAATGAACCAGCTGCCGGGAATTGCGATGGTTACCCGCGGGCCCGGCGCAGCCAATGCCCACGTTGGCCTGCACACCGCCTGGCAGGACTCCACACCCATGGTGCTGTTCGTGGGACTGATCCCCTTCGCCCACAGAGACCGGGAGGCCTTTCAGGAGTTCGACATCAAAGCGTGGTTCGACACCGGCGCCAAACGTGTGATGGTCCTCGATCACGCAGAACGCGCCTCCGAAATCGTCGCTGAAGCCCTCTTCGCGGCTATGAGCGGACGGCCAGGTCCCGTCGTCGTCGGACTCCCCGAAGACGTAATCCGCCAGCAGATCCCTGCCGCCCTCCATCCGCCCATTCCGGTCGCCACCGGCGGAATGACCACCGTGGACGCGGCCGCATTGGCCGAGGCCCTGGCCGCGTCCAAGAAGCCATTATTCGTCACCGGCGGAAACGACTGGACCCAGGAAGGTGCCGACCAACTCACCGAATGGCTCGAAAAACACCAGATCCCCGCAGCAGCTGAATGGCGCACTGAAGGCACCATCCCGTTCAGTTCCCCTTCCTACGTCGGCCCCATCGGCTACGGCCGGCCCCGCCCCACCTACGACCTCCTGGAAGAAACTGACCTGCTCATCTTCGTTGGCACGGTCCCCGGAGACGTCATCACGGACGGGTTCCTCTGTCGGCAGGACTGGAACAAGAAGAACTTCCTCGTCACCATCGACCCATCCCTCCGTGGCCGCTCCGGACCCGTCTCCTACCAAATCCTGGCCAAGCCGGACGTCTTTGTCCGCGACTTGGCCAAGATCGACCTTCCCGTGAAGGACGAATGGATGCATTGGACGTCGACGATGCGCAGGGAACAAGAGGCCTTCGCTGCCCTCCCCTCCGCGGCGCCGACGGCAGGTCCCGCGCGGATGGACACCCTGATGGCCAACCTTGTCCCCACGTTGCCTACCAACGCGATGGTGACCCTCGGCGCCGGAGAGCACACCAATTGGGCACATCGATACTTCCCGACCCTGCGCTACGCCTCGATGATCAGCGCGCGCAATGGCTCCATGGGTTACTCCATTCCTTCCGCAATCGCCGCGTCCTTGGAGTACCCGGGCAGGCGAGTGGTGACGATTGCCGGTGACGGGGAATTCCTCATGAATGGCCAGGAATTGGCCACAGCGGCCCAGTATGGCGCCACTCCCCTGGTCATCGTTATGGACAACCAGGAATATGGCACCATCCGCACCCACCAGGAAAGGCACTATCCGCAGCGGATCTCGGGCACCCAGTTGAAGAACCCGGAGTTCGCGCTGATGGCCCAAGCTTTTGGTGGCTTCGGAATCAAAGTAGAACATGATGCAGACGTTCCTGCCGCCATCCAAGCGGCACTGACTGCCATCGAAGAAGACAACGTGTTTGCCCTCATCCATCTGGTGGTTGAGCAGAGAGTCAAGGCTTACTAAACGTTCTCCCGCACCCCCTGCGCGGGCGCCCCTGTTCCATCCCTCTAACTCTTTAGGACTTCCTTTGATGTCTGTTTCTGCGCTGTCCCCTGCCGTTTCATCTGAACGAGAAGCTGCGCTTCTCAAGTCCGTTCCCACCGGCCTACTAATCGGTGGGCAGTGGCGTGACGCATCCGACGGCGGAACTTTCGACGTCCACGACCCGTCAACGGGCGAGGTCCTGGCGACGTTGGCTTCCGCCACGAGTGATGACGCCGTGGCCGCTCTTGACGCGGCTGACGCCGTGCAGGCTTCCTGGGCGCGGACCGCTCCGCGTGAGCGTGCCGAGATCCTGCGTCGTGCGTTCGACCTCGTGATCGAGCGTGCCGATGACTTCGCCTTGCTGATGACCTTGGAGATGGGCAAGCCGTTGGCCGAAGCACGCGGCGAGGTCACGTACGGGGCTGAGTTCCTGCGTTGGTTCTCCGAGGAAACGGTCCGCGATTACGGCCGGTATCTCACCACGCCCGAGGGCAAGAACAAGATCCTGGTGCAGCACAAACCCGTGGGCCCGTGCCTGCTCATCACGCCCTGGAACTTCCCGCTCGCCATGGCCACCCGCAAGGTCGCCCCCGCGATCGCCGCCGGCTGCACCATGGTCCTCAAACCCGCCAAACTCACGCCACTCACGGCACAGTACTTCGCCCAAACCATGCTCGACGCCGGCCTGCCCGCCGGAGTCTTGAACGTTGTCTCCTCCTCATCCGCTTCAGGGATTTCCGGCCCTTTGCTGGCTGACCCTCGCCTGCGGAAGGTCTCCTTCACCGGCTCCACCCCCGTGGGCAAACGGCTCATGGCCGACGCCGCGCAGAACGTCCTGCGCACCTCCATGGAACTCGGCGGGAACGCCCCCTTCATCGTGTTCGACGACGCAGACCTCGATGCCGCCGTGGCAGGGGCAATGGCCGCGAAAATGCGCAACATGGGCGAAGCCTGCACCGCAGCCAACCGCTTCCTCGTCCACTCCTCCGTCGCCGCGGACTTCACCCGCAAGTTCGCAGCCGCGATGGGAGCCTTGGTGACCGGCCGCGGCACCGAACCGTCCACTCAAGTTGGTCCTCTGATCGACGCCGGCGCCCGGGACGACGTGCACGCCTTGGTGAGTGCCGCCGTCGACGCCGGTGCTACCGCCCTCACCGGTGGTAAGCCTGCGGACGGTCCCGGCTACTTTTACCCGCCCACCGTGCTCGCGAACGTACCCAATGACGCGGACATCCTCCGCCAGGAAATCTTCGGACCCGTAGCCCCGGTAACCTCCTTCGACACCGAGGAGGACGCCATCCGTCTGGCCAATGCCAGCGAATACGGCCTGGCCTCCTACCTCTACAGCAAGGACTTCAACCGTCTGCTCCGGGTCGCAGAACAGATCGAATTCGGCATGGTCGGATTCAACGCCGGCGTCATCTCCAACGCCGCAGCACCCTTCGGCGGTGTGAAGCAATCCGGCCTGGGCCGTGAAGGCGGCTCCGAAGGCATCGCCGAATACACCACCACCCAATACATCGGCATCGCAGACCCCTACGCAGTCTGATACCGCACAAAGCCAAAGCGCCTGCCGGCCCCGTCATGGGGCTGGCAGGCGCTTTGCTATTGGTTCACGGACGGGAACCGCTGCAGGGGCAGGCTAACGGGAGAATTCGGTCGGCGGACTTTCGATCCAGTCGAGGTAGATCGGGTCCTGCGGATACCAGGCTCCCCAGTGCGAGACACGGGGAACATTCACGACGTCCCAGTCGGCGTTGACGGGCCGTACATCGATCCAGTCCCAGATGCATGTGCGATGAAGGATCTTCCACACCCCGTCGCGCTTCTCGCACAAGTCGCGGTAGCGGCCGGCTTGGAACATGGTCACTTCGGGATCCTTGAACGGAACTACGCAGATGAACATGCTCTCGCGCTTGGCGCGGTCCCCGTCGATCTCGGACAGCACATTGGAAATGTGGTGGCTGCAGCTGTGGATTTTATCGTGCCAGGTCATGGCAGCATCCGCCCAGCCGTGGCCGTTTCCAACGTAGCTGCCGTGATCGTCAAATGAATCAGGCCAGTAGGTGGATCTCATCAGCTCGTGGTCGTGCCGGTCGGCGCCCCTCGCATACAGCATCAGGTTGTCGTGGAGGGCCTGCTTGTCATACAGCTCAGTCAATTGAGCATCTGTCAGGGACATAAATCCAGCTCTTTCTACTCATGCACCGGGCCTGCTTCTTTGCCGGCCCCGCTTGGAACAACGCTAGGAGCTGAAGCTGTAGGGCAAATAGGTATACCCGTGCCATGAGGTTATGAAACAGCGTCAATCATGGGCGGCCAGCGGTTTTTTAGAACTTTCGCGCTCCAACCCGGACCGGTTCAACATTCTTCAACGCCTCGTTCAGCCGCTCGGCCGAAACGGGTCCTGCTGCGGATTCGAGCAGCTTCTCGTCCGGGGTCGAGGGATCGGCCACGTACAGCCTGGTGTAGGCCGTGGTTTCCGGTTCGAAACGCCAACTCTCAGCCAGCGGACCGGCGTCCACAGTGTCGAAGCCCAGTTGGTCAATGAGTCTGACCACCTTGGATTTCGCGGCGGCGTCATCTCCGGCAACCGGCAGTGCGGTCCGGTCAGCGGCACCTGAAGGACGCGCCAGTTCGGGGATGTGATGGGCCAGGATGTTGTTGAACGCTTTGGTCAGTCCGGCTCCCGGGAAGTGTCGAAGAACCAACTCACTGGTGGTCAGCCTTTCCTCGTCCAGTTCAGCAACCCTTCCATCCCGGAACGGGTAGTAGTTGGAGGTGTCCAGTATCGCCTTGCCGGCGAGGAGCGAAGCAGGAATGGACGTGTGTGCCGTCAACGGTATGGACAACACGACGACGTCTCCGGCCTCGGCCGCCTGTTCAATGGACCCTGCGGACGCCAGGGGTCCCAACTCCGCCACGAGGCTGGCAAGACTCTCCGGCCCGCGGGAATTGGCCAGTACTACAGGGACGCCAGCATTTACGGCCAGACGAGCGATTGCAGTGCCAATGTTGCCGCTGCCAATGATTCCTAGGGTGGACATATGTATATTTTCCTCTGAGTGTGTGGTGGATGGGGGAACCTCGAACGTTTTGGCCCGTATTGGGCCCAGCACCGCATGAGCCGGTTGCGCAGCGACGACCTCAAGGTCATCTTTCCGGGACTTCTGGATCTCATCCTCCAGGAGGCCGCCCCGGGTCATACGCCGAAGCGATAGCAGGGACGTGCCCTGTCGCATCGAGCACGTTGTCCAGCCAGACCACTCTGTTGGCGAATCGCTTGGCCTTGTGCGGAGCTGTCCACCGGTAGGCATCATTTTCCCAGTTGACCTTCAGCCGACGACGGGATGTCAAGGCAGTGAAAGTGTGAATGAGCCATGGATTCCCCAAACCGTCTGCCACCACCAGGTCCGGTCCCGGGAGGAGACGCAGGAGATCCTTGGGTTCCAGACCAGTTTCTTCAAACAGCTCCTCAAGGGTCTGCTGTTCGGGTGTGGCTCCGGCTTCCATAAAGCCGGTAATGCAATGCCAAAGGCCACTGTCGTGACCGAGGTTTCGGCTCCTTCTGAACAGGGCAATTTTGTCCCGCCACTGGACGACGGCCGCTATCACGGTATGACCCGGTGGGATGTCGCGGGCAGCGTGAGAGGAAAAACCAACGCCGGACGCCGTTTCAATGGCGCTCATAACTTCCTTCCATCACTCCACCAGGGTCAGCATGGTTAGACGACGTCGATCGACTGAGCGTTAACAAGCTCGCGGAACTTGGCGCCGTGCCAAATGAGCGGTTCGTTGTCGCCGACTCCCAGCTTCTCAACTTCAAGGAGCGCCATCCAGTGGTCGCCGGCTTCTGACACCTCGTGGATCGAGCACTCAAGCCACAATGCCGCGTCTTCTATGAAGACGGCCCCGTTCTCCCCGACGTCGATTGCCACCTGCTCAAAACGTGCGGCGCGGTCCTTGCCTGCGAGCTTTCGGGTGAGATGTCCCTGACCCTTGCCAAAGATCGACACCCCGAGTGAAGCTGCATCCTTAATTTGTTCCCAAGTCTCCGACGACTTCTGCACAGCTACGGCGACGAGACATGGTTCGAGCGACACTCCAACCATGAACGAAGATGCCACGAGTGCATGCTTCTCATCACCGGCTTCGACCGCGAGCACCGCAACACCGGAGGGAAACTGTGCAAAAGTGCTTCGTACCTTCAAAGGATCGTTGCCGAATGTACTGACCTTCGGCCTGGTCAAATATTTCTGGCTCATGGTTGGTCTTCCAGTTATGCAGCGGTCTGTCCACCGTCGATGGGGAGAGCGATACCCGTAATGAACGAAGACTGGTCGCTCGCCAGGAAAAGAACAGCATCCGCGATTTCTTCTGCGGTTCCGACGCGACGCAAGGGCACCATATTGATCAGATAGTCGGCTGCCGCGGGGTTTTCCGCGAGAGCTTCCTCCATCATTGGGGTCCTGATGGGGCCGGGGCAGATGGAGTTTGCCCGGATATTCTGCTCTGCATATTCAAGGGCGATAGTACGGGTCAGCCCGAGGAGCCCGGTCTTTGCGGCACTGTAACTGCCGTACAAAGGCGTACCCATCAGCGCAGCTGCCGAAGCCACGTTGACTATCGATCCACCGCCGCGCTGCGCCATGGCTGGAATGGCGTACTTCATCGTGAGGAATGCGCCCCGGAGATTCACGTTGATCATCTTGTCAAAGTCAGATTCCAGCGCCTCATGGTGTTGCACCATTGGAGCATTGGCACCTGCAATGTTGCAGAGAATGTCCAGTCCGCCAAACTCGCTGACAGCCAGGTCGACCATTGCCTTTGCGTCTGCGGCCTTTGAGATGTCGGCTTGGATCGGCACCGTGCGTTCTCCTAGCTCCACAGCAGTTTTCTCTTGGGCTCCCGAGAAGTCTGCCAACACGATGTTGGCGCCGTGCTGATGAAACAGGCGGGCAGCCGCCAAACCCATGCCTGAGCCGGCACCGGTGATGATGGCGGTCTTGCCTTCGAGTATGTTGCTCATTGTCATTCCTTAATATCCGTGTGGTTTGTGGGTAGTCGCGGCCTTAGCGTCGACGGCCGGATGTGGGTACTGAACTCGGCAAGCTCACTGGATCTCCTTTGACGTCAGTGTGTCGGCTTTCGCTGCTAAATCCGCCCACAATTAACGCTAAGAGCGGGTGGGTTTGCACCGGCATGGCCATCGGCGCCAACAAGGAAGGAAACTGCGCCAAAATATTTCCCCCATCTGCGCAAGCCGGGTGTGACCGTGGCCTGGGCGTCGCCAAATACATGGCAAGCAAGAACAAAAGAGCCCCCCGGCAGCCGAACTGGATGACCAGCACGGCTCCCGGGGAGCTGGCGGTGACCTACTTCGCCGTGAGTACGGCGTCTCGGCTTCGGCCCTCAATCACGGCTTGTCCTGGATTGCCAGTTGATAAGCCCTTAGTAAAAACGAAGCCGCGGTAGTCGTCGGAGACAACTTCCTCCACTTTCTTGACGTACTTGTCAAAGCCACCGGCGTACGGGATGAAATAGCGCGAACCGTCATATTTGTTGACGTGGACCATGTAGTTGTCCACGGCCCGGCGCAGTAGCGGCGCTGCAATCTCATTGCAGTGATCGCCCCACTCCCGCTCCGCCTCCAAACTCGCCTCAATGCGTGTGGCGTCCTTCTTTTCGGCATGCGCAATGATGTCCGCCACAAAATCGACGTGCTGGTTATTCCCCACGAAGAAGTTTGCCAGCACACTTGGACTTTGTGCGCCGGTGAGCATAAACAGGTTCGGGAATCCATGGGTCATGACACCCAAATGGGTCTGCGGCTTGTGCTTCCACCGGTCGCTCGGCTGCTGACCGAATTCGTTTCGGACGTTGGCCTGGTCCAAGGCGCCCGTAAAGGCCTCGAACCCTAGGGCGAAGACGATCAGGTCAACTTCATACTCGTTGTTTCGGGTTTTGATCCCGGTCTTGGTGATCTGTTCGATAGGTTCACTTCTCAAGTCAACGAGGCTGACATTGCTCTGATTGAAGATCGGGTAATAGCCGGTATCAATGCACAGGCGTCGGATGCCGATCGGGTAGGACGTGGGCATCAGCTTCTCAGCGGTCGCGGGATCATCGATCATGTCGCGGATCTTGCCGCGGACGAATTCTGCGACGACGTTGTTGACGTCGATGTCCGTCCCCTGGTCGGAGAAAGTTCCCAAGAGTGTCTGGCCCCCGAACGCCCATCTGGATTCGAGAATCTGCTGCTGCTGCTCCTCGGAGAAGTCTGAGGCCTTGCCCGCAAAACCCTGCATGACATAGCCGACCGGAGAGTTGTACGACTCATCGCGCAGTTGCAGAACCTTCTTATTGAGGCGCGCCTTCTTCCGCGTGTCCGCAGGCCCATTGTGTGCAGGAATTGAGTAGTTCGGGGTCCGCTGCAGGACATGGAGTTGCCCGGCAGTCTTTGCGATCTCCGTGGCAGCCTGCACACCCGACGATCCCGTTCCGATGAGCGCCACGCGCTTGCCGGCGATTTCGACGGGTGTTTGGGGCCAGTGTGCGGTCTGATACCACTCTCCCTCGAAGTCATCGAGTCCCGGGAAATCCGGCTTACGCGGCTTGGAAAGCTGTCCGGTTGCCATTACCAGGTAGCGCGCCCATACCGTGCGGCCAGTATTGGTCTTGATGAGGTACTTGTTCTCGTGGGGCTGCCAGTCGGCAGATGTCACCCACGTGCTCAGCGAGAGGTTACGGCGCACATCGAGGCGGTCCGCCACGTAGTTGAGGTACCGCAGGATCTCGGGCTGTGCGGCGTATCGCTCACTCCAATCCCAACCCGCGTAAAGCTCAGGGTCAAACATGAAGGCATAGCTGTGGCTTTCCAGGTCGACGCGGGCACCCGGATATGCGTTGTGATACCAGACGCCCCCGACACCGTCGGCTCCTTCGAAGCCGTGTACGTCGTGGCCCAGATCGGCGAATCGGTGAAGGGCATAAATGCCGCCCATTCCCGCGCCGATCACGACGACGGAATATTCTTCCGGCTCGCCTGTGGGGTTCTGGATGTGATTTCCTACTTTAGATAAACCCACCGGATCTCCTTTGATGTCAGTGTGTCGGCTTCTGCGCCGATCCTTGTTCACAAATAACGCTAAGAGCCGCCGGGGTTGGACCGGCACGGCAATAGATGCCAATAAGGCGGGAAAATGCGTCAGTTGTTCATCTGGTCCACGATTGGGTCAGACGATCCGGGCCTCGGCCAGCGAGACGACCGCAACAGCACTCGTCGATTCCACGCCCAGTTGGTTCATGGCCTTCACTGTGACCTCGGCGCATGCTCCAAGATGCTCATCGCGGAACGTTCGGGTGACCTCGCCTCCGATCCACTGGGTGTCGCCGAAGACGCCCGGCTGCTTTATTCGTACAGAAAGCGAGACGAGATCCGCGTCGTCCCCCATCCAGTTGGTCACGCAGTGTGCCATCCACGACACCCGCTGGTTGCCGTTGTCGTATGCGCCCGGCATACCGATGGCGTGCGCCATCGCAGCATCCTGGTGCCCCAGGCTGGGGAAGGGCTCGGAAAGGAAGTGCTCAGAACCCAGGTTTGTTGGCGCGCTTGGGTCCCCGTTCCGCACCCGCTCCTGCTGCCGAACGCGGGTCTCAACGCCGCGATAGCCTGCGGTACCGATTGCCCCGGCATAGTATGCGGTCATGGTGATGAGGTCGAGCGGACCTTTGACTACCTGCGGTAAAACGTCGCCAACGGACACTGTCTCTGCAAAGCGAGTGCGCTGGCCACGGATCTCCTCGGCTAAGATCGCGGCGCGAATCTGTTCCTTCTCCTCGTCAGTGTAGACATGGGGGTCCCGAGGCTCGTGCATACGCTGCCCCTCGGAGCTTCGAGCCACACAGACGATTGTGTTGCGAACGATTCCCACAAGCTCCTCGCCAACAAAGTAGTCAGTCCGCCCCACCTGCTCCACCAAGCGGCCGGAGCGGCGGCCCACACGTTCACGAACATCTTCGACGAAGGCTCGGGCACGGACACGCTCACCCAGGCGGATCGGCCGGCGGAAGTCGAGGTCGGCACCCAGGTGTATAGCTTGGATGCCCTCTGACATTCCCATCGCAACTTCGGCGTCGCACACGGAGTAAAGGAATGTAGGGGGTGCGATCCTCGTGCCGTAACGCGTTGCCTGCGCGTACGAATCCGACAACCACAGTGGGTTCTCATCCCCAATCCCCCAGGCGTAGTGCCGAATTGAGTCGGTGCTGGCCTCCTCGTTCCATTGGACAACAACGGCTGACTGGCCGATGAAGCTCTTCATGTAGGCGACGTCGTCATCGGTGATCTGCCGGGCAGGTACAACGGTCGTGGCCGTGTTCATGGTGTTGCTCCTGGCCTGGGGGTGTAAACCGACACGACGGCATCGACGACGGTGACGGTAGCTGATGTCGGGTCGGCAAGGATCGGATTGAACTCGAACTCGTGGATGTTCCCGCGCTGTTCCGCCCAAGCAAGAATGTCCATCACCGTAGTGGTCAGCGTGTCGAGGGTCTTCTCGCTGCCCTCACCCCGAAGACTGGAGGCCACCACGCGCGAATCGCCAATGGCTTGACGGACTTCCGGCCGGGACACTGGCAGCGGGAGGATGCTGATGTCGTCAAGCGCCTCCGTCATCCCGCCTCCCGCGCCGATGACCAGGACTGGACCGAACTCTGGATCGCGACGCAGTCCCACCAGGACTTCGGTCTTCCCTGGAGCCATCGCTTGGACAGAGATGGTCGCGGCCTCCCCTTGAATGGATGCGAGCTGGGACCCTGCGGCGCGGGCGCCGTCTGAATCCTTGACGCCGATGAAAACGCCTCCGACGTCTGCCTTGTGAAGGATTTCTGCATCATCAATCTTGATGGCTACGGGGAAGCCGACCTCCTCGGCAGCGCGCACGACGTCGTCAACATCGCGGACGGCGCGGCTTGCCGGTACAGGAACGCCGGACTTCGCTAGCGATTCGGCCGCCTCCCGCCACGTCAGGTTGCACGTCACGCCGGTTGTCACACTCTTCAGCATCTCCCCCACCAGATCGCCGCGCTTGGCACGCGTGCTCTGGACCCGCGCCCAGGAGGCGGCGGCCGAAATGGCATCCAGAGCCCGCCCGGCTGTAGGAAGGGACAGGACACCTGCCTTGCGCAGGATTCCGGCCTGGTCTGCCGTAACCCGGTCGTCCTCCGACAGAGGGACCACCATGAGGCGCACTCCCGCTGGGATGGTCATCGCAGCGATACCGGCCGCCAGCTCATCGAAGTCGTGCGCAAGCCGGGTGGCCGTGACAATCACCCAACCGCCCGGCGTCGTGGTGAGAACCTGCCCCACAATCCGAAGGTAATCGGCGGTTGTTGACTGTACGCCGACGTCGATCGGATTGCCGAGGTGATTGCTGCCCACGGCCTCGCCTATCGAGCGAAGAGCTGCCGGGTCAAGATCGCGGAACGTCAGGCCGCGGTCGTCGGCGAGGTCATTCCAAAGCCCTACCTGGGCGCCGGAGGTGGTGACGACGGTCAGCTCCTGCTCGCGGTCGGAAAGCCGCCCATGGAAGACGTCGAATGTCTCGGCCAGATCAAGGAGTTCCTCCGGCGAGGTGCACACCATCCCGAAACGGTGGCGGAGGACGCTCAAAGCGACGCGACCGCTGCCGGCAAGCTTGCCGGTATGGGACTGGGCGCTCATGGCTCCTCGGGTGGACCGCCCCAGCTTCAGGACGATGACCGGGATACCGCGGTCCCCTGCCGCAGTTGCTGCGGCCTCCAGGTCATCGTTCGCGCTGAAGCTCTCTACGATGCATGAGAGGACATGCGTGTCCGGATCCGCGCCCAGCCACTGCGCCCAGTCGGTAAAGCCCGTAGAGATCTCATTTCCGGAGCTCGCCCAAGCGCTCAACCCGCTCGCACCGCGTGCGGCGAGGGACTGCATGAGGGCATTTCCCAGTCCCCCGCTTTGGCTGAAAAGCGCCACGTGACCGGTCGGGATCGCGTTGCGTTGCAGGACCGATGAGAAGGTTGCAGTCAGCGACCGGCCCACGTGCATGAAGCCGATGCAGTTCGGGCCAATGAGTCGCGTGGTGCCCTTGGCCAATTCCGCACGGATACGCTCGTCACGGTCATGCCGCCCGGTTTCGCCGAAGCCGGCTGCAAACGCGACAGCGAAGGGGACGCCGAGCGCAACGCATTCACGAAGATCTTCGATGACCCTGTCGGCGGGTCCTACCAAGACGGCAACGTCAGGTACTTCGGGGAGATCAGAAAGTGTCTCTACAGTGGGGACACCGAGCACTTCCTTGTGCACGCTGCTGACAGCGTAGTACCGCCCTTCGAACCCTAGGCGGGAGAGGTAATCGAGTGTCCGTCCTGAGGTTTTCCACGGGTCCCGGGAGGGGCCGACCACGGCCACGCTCTCTGCCTTCAGTGGGTTGTCAATACGCACGGGGCTCAAAACGGCTTTACTGTCCAACACTTAAATTCCTCCAGTCCGTCGCACGGTCCCAGGCCTGCGGGTGGCTGGGATCTCTATTGCCTCGACCACCACGCCGAGATCACGATCGGTGTCAAAGTAGGCGAATCCGCCGTCGCCCTCCTGCCCATAACCGCGCGCGGTTTGTGTAATGCGGTAACCGGACTTTTCCATAAGCGAGATTGCCGCATCCAGGTTCTCAACGAAAACACCCAGGTGGTGTAGTCCGCTGTGGCCCTGCTCGATGAAATCGTGGTAGATGCTGGGGCCCGCCAAAGGCTGAATCAGCTCAACCTGCGGATTGGCTCCGCCCATGGCAAGGCGCATGGCGAAAGTACCTTCCTCGTCGCCATAGCGGGACCACGGCATGAACTCCTTGTCGTAGCGGTAGGAATTCCACTCTTCGATGCCGAAGGCTCGTCCATACAGATCGATGGCTTGGTCGAGGTCCTCCACGAGGATGCCGATCTGCCCCACGCTTCCGATTGGAATTGCACCTTCGATACCCCGTGTTAGGGGCATGTCTGCGGCTTCCCTCATATCAGCAGCTCCGGCATCGTCGCCGTTTCCACCTAATTCTCTTGTTGTGATAATAGCTTTCATAATGTAATAACTACGCTTCCTTCATCTTGCTGTCAATGGATATTCGTTCGTTCGTAGAGACGATGCGAAGCTGGTCCTTCTTTCGCCATGTGCGTATGATTTCCGCATGGCAAGTACAGCGAAGGCAACCGATAAAACGCCCGCCGGGACAGACGCACCGAAGGACCTTGTTCAGTCCGTCGCCCGCGCCCTCAACATCGTGGACGTGATCGCCGCAGCCAAGGAGCCGATGCGGGCACAATCGATAGCCAGTGCAGTAAACCTGCACATCGCCACTACGTCGCACTTGCTGGCGACGCTCGTTCATGCCGGTTATTTGGAGCGCAATGAGCGCACCTATAAACTCGCTGCCGGAAAGATGCTTGACTTGAGTTCGCGGGTGGAAGAAGACTGGCGCCCCTCGCCCTTTGCCCTAAGTCTTTTGCATCAGGTGGTCGAGGCCACAGGTGAGAGCGCCTACCTTTCCGCGTGGCAAGGAAGCACTGTAACTGTCGTCGCCGTAGAGGAAGGCAGCCATGCTGTCAGGGTGGCCGACCTCCGCGTTGGCGTTTCCGGCGATATTCACGCGCGTGCTTCCGGTAAAGCCCTCCTCGCCTTCGGTCCGGAATCCCAGCTGGATCGGCTTCGGTCCGTCAACGGGCAACTTGCACGGCGAACCGACCAGACGATCACCGTACTGCCGGATTTTCTTGCTGATCTCGAGCTGACCAGGTCCCGAGGTTACGCACTGGACCACCAGGAGTACGTCACGGGCGTCTGCGCCATGGCAGTTCCCATTTTTGAAGGATCACAACGCCCCCGCACTGCCCTGTCCATCACGGTTCCCCTTCATCGCTTCACCAACGAGGAGTATTTCCAACGGTGCCTCGATGCCCTGATGGAAGCTCGCCGCCTGGACGACGAAGAAGGCGGCTCAAGCCAGGCTTAGTACTTCAAGTTCCAATACCGGCCCCCCATCCCCATAAAGGATGTCCAAGGACGACCGTGGCCCGTCCTCAAGTCGAGGAAAGTCCGAGCTGGCAACGTAGATGCACAAACGGCTTCCTTTCGGTAGCCGAACCGCGGTAGAGCCCAGCCTCACGGAGACTGGTTTTCCGCTTCCAGCATCAAAATCGCAGTATGACGAGCCCTCGCAGAGCCATTCCGGGGAATCGTCGTCGCCCAGGATTGCCAGCTTGACTACGACGGGTGTCGGGCCATCAACACGCACCGTTAGCCTGCAATTGGCAGTTCCGAGGATCTCGATGTCTTCGGCCAGAGGATCGGAAACGAACATCTGCACGTCATTTCGCACGCCCAAGGCGTCCAGCAAGCGCGGACCGGAATTGGCGCCGACCTTGTAACCCGGGAAAAATGTTCTTCCGCCAATGGTTGGAACCGGAGATTCCAACACTGCCCCGGGGAGGGTATTAGCGCTCATTTGAGTGCTCTCTGCTTCGGCGGGATGCAGTTGGAGCCGCAGTCGGTGGGCGTTGTCAGGCGGCCAGCTTGAGAAGTCCCGCCATGCATCAGCTCCCATGGAGAAGACGCTCACAGGATGTTCAATTGGCGTGCGGCCATCGCGAACTTCCTCCAACCAACGGAGCTGGAGGGATGTCGGGTCCAGACCATCAAATGAGGATGCCGGACCAAACGAGCGGGCCGGAAACCAGCCGCCCATAAGTCCGTGCGCCCAGGGCCCGATCAGCAGACGGTCATGTGGGTGCTGGGTTCCGGCCGCCCGTCTTCGCACGAAGCTCGCCACTGTTCCTGGAAGAAAGATATCGAACCAGCCGCCGATGACAAATGCTGGTACTTCCACCCTTCCGGCCAGCTCGGGTTCCACCAGTGAAGTGCTCCGATCCCGCCAGTCCTGCAAATATGGTGCGAAGTCTCCTGTTTCCTCGATCAGCTGGTGGAAGGTGCGGATGCGCCCCTCTGCCACGCTCCGCTCCAAGGCAGCAATCCGGGGACGGCTTTCCTCATCCAATTTGCTGCTGGCGAGGAGGATTGAAATCCAGTGCGCGAGGAATCCCAACACCACGTTCTCGTCTTCATGAAGCCAGCCGGAATGTACATCGTCTGCGGTGACGGCCGGAACAATACCTATAAGTCCCTCAGGTTTTCTCGCCGCTGCCAACCACTGACTGATACCGACGTATGAGCCGCCAACCATGCCCACTTGACCATCCGACCACGGTTGGTCCCGGATCCAGTGGATGGTGTCCACACCGTCGTCGGCTTCGTTGGCAAAGGGCACAAAGTGGCCTCCGCTTCGAAAGCGGCCTCGCACATCCTGGACCACTACCACCCAGCCGCTTTCCACAGCGCGCAGGATGTTGATCCACGTGTTTGCGTGCGCTGGGTCATCTTTGCAGTAGGGCGTACGGATGAGCACCGTCGAGCGGGGTGCGCCGTCATGTGGTCGGTACACATCTCCGGAGAGGGTGACGTCGTCGCGCATTGCGATAGGGACGTGCTTTTCGACTATCAGGTTCATGGCAGCCTTCGCTGTGTCTCTTACTCCTTCGGGTGGGTTCGTCAGCCGGCGGTTTGGACCATGTCCAGGCGCGGATAGTGGTCAAGCAGTTCCGCCCCATTCGCCGTGACGACAACCAGGTTCTCAAGACGTACGCCTCCGACGCGGTGTTCCCCTTCGATGCCTTCGATGGCAATGACCATGCCTTCCCTGATCTCCTCAGGGTGGGCAAGGGACCACGATCGGGTAATGGTGGGCGGGTTGTAATGGATGGCCCGCGAGCCGGCGTTGACCAAGCCGATCCCATGCCCGAGTTCAATGCTGAAGCACTCCGCTTCGGACGGGAAACCAAGGTCCTCCGCGGGTGCAAGCACAGCGGCGACATCAGCAGTGCTCGCGCCCGGCTTCATGAGTGACATCGCCAGATCCAAGCGGTCCGTCAACTTCGTATAGGACGAGCGCTCGGCGGAAGTTGGTGCGCGACCGACGACGTACTGACGGTAGAGGCACGCCGTGTAACCCATGTAGGAAGTTCCGCACGTCAGCAGGTAAGCGAGATCGCCATGCTCCACAATGCGGTCTCCACCACTGATACCACGAGGGAACGACAACGGTCCGGAGAGTAGGCGGGCAGCTCCGACCTCGGCGCCGGCGTCTTCAATCGCGCGACGGGCCATCAGTGCGATCCCCGCCTGCTTGGTTCCGGGCCGCAAGGCTGCCCGCGTGGCTTCGAATCCTGCAGTGCTTAAGCTCGCCGCCATGGAGATGCACGAGATTTCATCAGCGGTCTTGATCGTGGAGCACTCGAGCAGCAGTGGGAGCCCAGGGATTGTTTCGATTCCCGCGTCGGCCAACGCATTCATACCGGGCTCATCGATTTCGCTGACGGCCAACTGCTCGCCAGTGAGTGAATGTGCTGCAAGTTCATCGCGAATCTGGGCTGCAAACACAGCCGAGAGCTCGGCGATGGCAGAAGCGGGCGCTACACCGCCAAGCCAGGAAATGGCTGGGCGCCAGTGCTTGATCCAAGGCGCTTGGTCCGGCATTTGTTGGAGTGATCCGGCAGGTGCGAACACCACGGGATCGTCATCTGCGAAAAACAGTGCATAACCGACCTGAAGGGAAAACTCTCCCCACCAGAAACCCGTCAAATATCGCACATTGTCCGCGCCCGTAAGGAGCAGCGCCGGTATACCCTTCGAACGCATTAATGCCCGCATTCGGTCTGCACGCTCCCGGCGCATCCGGTCGAGATCTACGCCTACGTGAAGTTCTGTACGAGCCGGTCCGAAGTGCAATTTCTGGTGATTTTCGGGCATCGCTTGCCTTGGCCTTTCGTGTTTGTGAACCGATGATGGCCCCGGGGCTCCCAGTGACGTCGCCCGCCACGATGCGTGCGAGTCTTCCAAAAGCCATGGCCACCCCGAAACAATCGGGAAAGTCCACCGGATCTCCATTGATGTCAATGCGGCGGCTTTACCACCGGTCTTCGTTCTGAAATAACGCTAAGAGCTGACGGCCTCTGGGTGACATGGCGGAGAACGCCAGATACCTAGGAATGCACGCCAGAGTATTTGGTCGATGTTCAGTCGACCGATTCACCCCGCGCGGGCGTCGCCCAGGCCGGATCACGCCGCTCCACGAAGGCAAGGGCACCCTCCCGCGCTTCCGGTCCGCTTCGCAGTGGAGCAACAATTTCTTCCTGAGCCGCGAAGCGCTCCTCCGAGGCCGCAAACCGCGACTCGGAAATGATGCGCTTGGCAGTTTTCAAGGCAACAGGACCATTGAGTTGGATTTTTCCTGCAAGCTCGAGCGCAGCGTCCAGCGCCTTACCGGGGTCCGTCACCCTGTTGACGAGACCCAGCTCAGCGAGGCGTGCCGCAGCAATCGGCTCCCCCAAAAGCGCCAGCTCCATCGCGATGTGATAGGGCAAACGGTCCGGTAGACGGAGCAGCCCGCCACCGGCAGCGATGAGTCCCCGCTTTACTTCGGGTAGGGCAAACGACGCCGCAGAACTTGCAATGATCAAATCGCATGCCAAGGCAAGCTCGAAGCCCCCCGCGTAGGCGTAACCTTCGACGGCGGCAAGGACGGGTTTCGTCGGCGGCCGTCGGGTGATGCCCGCGAACCCGCGTCCCTCAAGTACCGGGATTTCTCCCGCAGCGACCGATACAAGATCGGCCCCCGCCGAGAAGTAACCACCGGCGCCAGTGAGGATCGCGACACTGGCAGAATCATCGGCGTCAAAGGCATCGAACGCAGCCGCAAGCGCAATAGCGGTGGGTCGGTCGATGGCATTTCGCTTTTTCGGACGTGTGATTGTTATGACGCGGACTCCACCAGAGCCGGTGACGTGGACGGTTTGCTCACTGGTGTTGTTGTCTGCTCCCGCTTGGGGCTTGGTCTGTTGCATGGTTCATCCTTCTGTCTTACTGATGAGGAGAGCACCAAGGCTGACTCCATTGTCATTTTGCGCTATCACATTGTGAATATAACTCGCGTGATACGATAGTAACATTGCTGCGTCTTGCGAGGTATCTCTCTCGCCGTAGCTACAACTTTTTATGGAATGAAGGGAAATGCCCATGAAACCCGCGCAACGACTCAGGGAACTGCTCGCGGACTCCAAAATGATCATCGCGCCAGGAGCCTACGATGCGCTCTCGGCAAAGTTGGTTGAACAGGCCGGCTTCGATGTGGTCCTCATCGCCGGCGGAACATACTCAAACTTCCATTACGGCGTACCGGATAACGGCTTCATCTCCCAAGGCGAGCTCATCGAAGCCGGGAGGCGCATCACGGCCGCCACTGACCTTCCGCTCATTCTTGATTTCGACGATGCCGGAGGTTCACCGCTCCAAGCATTCCGCGGCGTCCAACTTGCAGAGCAAGCAGGTGTTGCAGCCCTGCTCGTCGAAGACATGATCCCTGCAACCAAGCACTTTTGGACGCCCAAGGACGGCGGAGAGCGCTGGAAGCCACAACTCAAACTCCGCAGCGTCGAGGAAATGAGCGACATCATCCGCGCTTGCGTCGAAGCCCGTACCAACCCGGACACCGTGATCGTTGCCCGCTCCGACTCGAGCCGCTTCGGCTTCGACAATCTCGCCGAACGCATGGCTGCCTATTCCACTGCCGGCGCAGACATGCTCTACCCCTGCGGCTACCCCCTTCTCGACCTGCCCAAGCTCTCCGCAGTCGTCCCGGGCAAATACGTTATGGTGACCGTGAAGAACCCCACCTTGGAGGAGCGCAAGGAACTCGAAGAAGCCGGCGTCAAGATGCTGCTGGTAATCAATACTGTGAACGGGGCAGTGGCAGGCTTCCGTGAAAACCTCTCGCTCCTGACGCGAGGAGAACTCCTCGAGGGCGAGGCACAAGGTGGCGCCTACGTCCCCATCATGGAAGCGATCGATGCCGCTGAATGGGCCCGCCGTGCCCGTCACTTCGGCTATTCCTAACAGGAACAGAAAGCGCCGACGACCCCTCAGGTCGTCGGCGCTTTCCCGTTGCATCAGACAGGCGTCTTGACACCAGCGGCCAATTCCGGGCCGGTAAGCGGACTCGGATTCCAGCCTTCACCCATGGCAACGAGACCCTCGGTCATCATGCCGTGACTGACTGCATCATTCATGGTCTTCTTGAGTTCATTAACCATCAGCATCCGCGTTGAGCGAAGCGTCAGCGTGGGCTTCGCGGCAAGCATCCGCGCGAGCTCGTACGCCCGGGTGACAACCTGGCCCTTAGGCACCACTTCATTCACGGCACCCCACTCGTACGCCTGCTGCGCGGTGATTTCCTGGCCCGTGAGGTGGAAGTACCGGCCACGGTTCAACCCGATGACCAACGGCCAGATGATCTGCATCCCGTCACCGGGAATGTTCCCCTGGGAGAAGTGCGCGTGATCGGCGAATACGGCGTCCTCGGAAGCGATGACGATGTCGCACAGCAGCGCCTGCTCATTGTGGTACCTCGCCGGCCCGTTAACTGCAGCAATCATCGGAACCTCGATGTCGAGGTGGCCGAGCACCAGGCGCTTGGCATCATGATGGAGACCAAGCCAGATCTCGGGTGTTACCCAGTTCTTGTTCTCAATCGGCGCTTCCTTATCAATGAAGGTGTCGCCTGCGCCGGTGATGATAACAACACGGTTTCCGCGGTCCCTGCTGATGTCATCCCAAAGGGAGGAAACGTTGTCATGTACGCCTACCCCCCAGACGACATCGCTGCCATCCGTATGGAACGTGACCAGCAGGATGCCATCTTCATCACGCTCCAGCTTGATGTGCTCGTACTTATCCTTGTAATCATCAAACGTTATCCACGCCATCGTGAATCTCCTCATTTCTGTGATCGATCTCTGAGTTGGGCTACAGAATGCTCAAGTGCAGCCACACTTGTTACTCTCGTAATATGAACCTTATACACACATGGTGCTAGTTCCAATAGATTTTCGCGGAAATCCGCATCGGTGGCAGTGCCCCGGCGGGGCGACGTTTTATCGGTCGCTCGGAGGCGGCAGATCGTGGTCCAGGTCGGACAAGACGTACCCCTTTCAGCAAATGGTTTGCCTCTTCACAGAGACAGAGAGCGTCCAATGTAGGCCAGCAGCGCCCGGTCCAGGGCACCCGAGTCGCTGCCGTCCAACCGTGCGAGCACGTGGCCGTCAGGGCGCACGAGGATGGCCTCATCATCGTGAACGTTGTACGCGGCCGCCCATGCCGACTCCGCATCGACAAAGTCACCGGAAGGGCCGAACGTTACCGCCCTGCACGGAATGCCATGGATTTCAGCGCGCTGCGCGGCCTCCTTTGCCGGCCCCGAACCGGATCGCGAAAGGATAACCAGTTCACGCCCGAACAGGTCCAGCGTCGAGACTGCGCCCTCGCCATCGAGCCATATGTGCGGGGCCCGCTCGCCCACAGCTGCAGTCGGGGTGAAGGCTCCTACCGGCCAGCCGGCGTCGGGAGTTGTGGTCCCGGCAACGGCACCCCGGTCGTAGCGGAATCCGATATCCAGTCCGGGGTGCACAAAATTCTCCGGCCGGAAGGATCGTGGGCCTTCATCAACGTTTCCGACGATCGATCGGAAGTTGCGGACGGCTTCTGCCATGTTGAACACAGCGACAGGCCGCCGCTCAACTTCGTAGGTCTCCAGCAGGCCGGGATCCGCCCATCCGTTGATGACGGCTGCCAACTTCCACGCAATGTTATGAACATCCTGGATACCGGTGTTCTGATTGAACCCTCCGTAAGGTGGCATCACATGGACAGCATCGCCTGCCAGGAAGATACGCCCGGACTGGTACTTATCGGCTACCCAGGCACCCACCGTCCACGTTCTGGCGTCCATCAGCTCCACTGACTCATGGGGATCGCCGATAGCGTCCAGGATCTGCGTCGTCCAGTCAATGTCCTCAAAAGGAACCCGGTCCATGACAAGCGGGCGGCCAAGCATCGCCACCCGATCAGTTGCGTCCACTGGAGCGATCACCACGGCCCCAATGGTGTCCGGGTTATCAAGGTAAATGAAGCTTGATGGATCGCCCGTGCGCCGCTGGATTAGGGGTGAACGGAACAACACGCTCACCGCCGTCTGCAGGTCCTGTTCACCCGTCGTCCCGATCCCCAGCGCAGTGCGCACCTGGCTGGCAGCGCCGTCGGCCGCGATCACGTACTTCGCCGCTACCTCCTGCAGGCCTGTGTCACCGAGTATGGACACCAGGACTTCTTCCCCGGTGTCGTTGACAGTCGATACCGTCTTGCCGAACTCCACCGCAACTGATTCCTGAGCCTGGGCCGCGTCAACGAGGATCGGCTCGAGCACGTCTTGGGAACACAGCACCACATCCAGAGTCTCAGGACCCAAACTGGTGTCCGCCGAATCGTTCGTATATGCATTGCTGGTGACAACGGAGCGCCACGGCGAAACGACGTCACTTCCCAGAAGGCGCCTTGGTCCGCCGGGAAGCGCGGCTGCCCGGACTTCTTCAGCGAGCCCAAGTTCGCGAAACACCTCCATGGTGCGGCAACTGACCGCCCTTGACCTGGGGTGCCGTGATCGCTCTGTTCGTCGTTCAACCACGAGGGTATCGACGCCGAACCGTCCCAAGAGGATCGCCGCCGAAAGCCCCACCGGGCCGGCTCCGATAATCACGACGTCGACACTTTGCTTCGCGGGTTCGTTTCGCTCGTTCACTGGCTGGCTCCTGCAAACTCTGTCAGTGCGGGATCGATGCTGCGGGAGTCCATGTACGTCAATTGGCCGCACGGCTGCATCCTGTCGCGCAGCACATCATCGAATGCCGCACTGACATCAAGGGGCGTCCATGTCTCACGGGTAAGTGCGGAGTCCACGATGGCGGGGTGCGAAAGCAGCATCAAGTCATGCCCGTTCGCAAAACGGACTACCTGACCGTTAACTCCCTTGCTGAGGTCAGAGAGGAGGTACAGCACCACAGGAGCATTAGTGGAAGGCGGCGGCGCCACAGGGTTGCCGCCGAAGAACTTTGTGTACGCCTCCGTCCCTGCAGTCATCATCGGGGTGTCAGCGTGAGGCGCCATGGCATTGACCCGAATGTTCCCGCCATCGGCGCCGAACTCAGTGGCCCAAGCGAACGTCAACGAAGCGATCGCCGCCTTCGCCGCCGCGTAAGCACTCATCATCCGGAGACCAGCCACAGCCCCCGAGGTCACATTGACGATTGATCCGCTGCCCTCCATTGCCGCGAGACCATGAACCGACATGAAGTAAGTACCACAGACGTTGATGTCGACATGGCGGCGAATGTGCTCCGCCGTCTCCTGGCCCGCAGTCACCGTCTCCAAATAACCGGCGTTGTTTACCAGCCCGTCCAACTTCCCGAAGCGTTCTACCGCGAGCGCGACAAGCCGTTGGCAGCTGTCCCAGTCAGTCACATCTGCCGCGATGGCCAGGGCTTCCCCGCCATCCCGATTGATTGACTCGGCGACTGCTTCGGCGCTTTCGGCGTTAATGTCGGAAACGACCACCCGGGCGCCTTCTGCGGCTGCTGCGCGAGCGTAAGCCTCGCCGAGGCCGCGTCCGGCGCCGGTAATGAGAATATGCTTCCCAGCGAGAATCTGATCGCTAGTCATAAGGATGCTCCTTTGCATTCATGGTTTTGACTGGGGGTGCTGTGCCCCAGTCAGGGGCGTAGATCGGGTCATGGGGATATCGGTTGCCGAAGTTGGATGTGGGCGGGATTCCGAACAGCTCTGCTGGGTCGGCTTCTGCAGCGAGTCTTTGCGCCCCGTCCCAGACGCACGTCCTTGCAAGCACCTTCCACTCCCCTTGGCGCCGTTCGCATAGATCCCGGTAGCGGCCAAAGAGCAGGTCTGTAGGGCCGCCGTCGGTTGGAACGGTGCGGTAGATGAACGCTGTTTCACGTTTGGCTTGGTTGCCGTTGAGGTCGATGAGGATGTTGGTCACGTAGTGGCTGGCCTTGTGCGAGGAGCCCTGGCGCAGGGAATAGGCCCAGTCGCAGAATTCGTGGGAAAGACCTACATACATGCCGTGATCCTCGGTCGACTCTGGCCAGTAGGTGGATTTCATCAGGTCAAGATCCTTGCGGTCCATGCCCCGGCAGTAGCGGATCATGTTCTCGTCTAACGCCTGTTTGGCAACGAGGACATGCAGTTGCCCCGTTTCGGCGGTCCAGTCCGCGTTGTTGCCGATGTGCGACGAAGCCTCTTTCATGGCTCCAGTGCTCCCGTCAGCTACCGGGCCAGGGAGAGGAGCAGCGCTTCGCCCTGCCCGCCTCCCCCGCACAAGGCCACGGCGGTCTTGCCCCCGCCGCGGCGCTGGAGTTCGTACACGGCCGAGACGACGACGCGTGCCCCGGAGGCGCCGATGGGGTGTCCCAGGGCGATGGCGCCACCATTGACGTTGACCCGGTCCATGCCAAGTCCCAGCTGCGCTGCGGAGTGGATTGCAACGGAGGCGAATGCTTCGTTGATTTCAACGAAGTCCAACTGGTCCACCCGCCATCCTGCGGTGCTGAGCGCTTTGGTAATGGCTCGGGCTGGTTTGTCCGGCAGCGAGGTGTCCGGACCTGCCGTTTGTCCACAGGCCCCAAGTGCGGCGAGGATCTTTAGGCCGCGCTCCTCCGCGTAGCTGCGGGTAGTGAGGACGACGGCGGCAGCGCCGTCAGTGAGCGGGGAGGCGTTGCCGGCGGTTATGGTTCCTGTCGGTGAGAAGGCCGGCCGAAGCTTACTCAATGATTCTTCGCTGGTGTCTGGACGGATGCCCTCGTCTTTGTTGACGGATTCGGCCGGTCCCCGACGTTGCGGCACCTTGACCGGAGCAATTTCCGCGTCAAAATTCCCTGCATCCCGCGCCGCTGCCGCCCGGCGGTGAGAGTCTGCAGCGGCCCTGTCCTGCTGGGCTCGCTTCACGCCCAACATGGCATTGGCGCGATCAGTGTTGATGCCCATTGACTCCTGATCGAAGGCATCGGTGAGCCCGTCGTGGGCAACCGAGTCTGTCAGTACGGTGTCCCCGTATAGGTGCCCTGCGCGTGAACCGGCAAGCAGATGTGGAGCGTTGCTCATTGATTCCTGTCCGCCCGCGATGACCACTTCCGCTTCTCCAAGTTGGAGCAGCCGGCTGGCTTCGATGATCGCGCTCAGCCCGGACAGGCAGACCTTATTGACGGTGACAGCATGTGCCCCGAGCGGTATTCCCCCGGCGACAGCGGCCTGACGTGCAGGGTTCTGGCCGGCCCCGGCTTGGATTACCTGACCCATGACAACAGCGTCGACAGATTCAGGGTATACGCCTGCCCTATCCAAGGCAGCTTCGATTGCGGCGCCGCCCAGCTCGACGGCAGATACCGTGGCGAGCTGGCCCATCAACCTGCCTTGGGGAGTCCTGGCAGCCCCCACGATGACGATATCTTCCTTGCGGTTCACTTCTGCTCCTTGACCTGCGGCAACTGCGGGTTGTCGCAGTCTTAGCTGTAGATGGCTCTGTTGAGCCGGACAAGGTAGTGGAGACTGACGTCCGTGTAGCTCGGGAAGCGCTCGGTAAGGGCCGTAACCACGATGTCGCGTCGCTGCGGGAGTCGATCCTTCTCAGCTTCAGCAAGGGCCTCGCGTAGTTTCCGGCCTGAGAGATCGGTGCAATAGGCAGGCGCTCCGGGTTGCTGGCGCCAAGAGTCCGCCAAGGAACCGGCATCGAAGCCCTCGAAACCGGTCTCCTCCACAAGGGCCATTGCTACTGATTTGTCCTGGTCACGATCCGCGGCCACAGGGATGGCGATCCTGTCCGGATGGCCACCTTCTCTTCCATAGGCTTCGAAGGACCCGGCCGTGATGGCATTCCAGGCTTTGGCAACGGGGCGCCCAAGCTGTTCGGTGATCCAGACGCTTTCCACCTTCCCGGTTTCCAAGGCTTCCACGCGCCCGTCACGCAGGGGGTAGTAGTTGGACGTATCGACGATGACGGCGTTCGCTGGGAGGTCGGCGATGAGTTCTCTGACCTCGGGCATCCTGCTCAGCGGTATGGACGTGATCAGGACGTCGACGTCGGTGGCCACGTCCTTTGCTTCTACCGGCCGGGCTCCCGCTGCCACAATATGTGGACCGATGGTTTCAGGGCCGCGTGAGTTGGCTACCCTTACATCGTGGCCGGCCCCGCTCAGTTTGCGGGCGAGTGTTGCCCCTATTGATCCTGCTCCTAGAATGCCGATCTTCATGAGAATCCTTAATAGGTTGTGAGGTTGGCGTGGTTGATCTTGTTGCTGTATGGACTTTGATGCGATGGTTACCTCGACACGTCCGCTGCGTCGGCGGGAAGTACGGCGTCCAGTTCGGGTGCCAAATAGACCATTTGGTCTCGGAAAGACTCGCTGGCGTTGCGAAATGCCCGCAGCTCGCCGTCCTTCATGAGCGTCTCACCACTGTCGGCCCAGCTCTCTGGCGTTGGCACCTCGACTTTCATGCGCGGCATGCCCGCGATCGCCACCCGCCCGGCCGCCACACCGGCGATCTCAAAGGTTTCGCCGAAAACTGTCGTGTCCTGGTGTGCGAGCCACGTCACGAAAGCTGACACCGAGCTCGCCGGAACAGCGGTGCGCATGGCGTCCTTGATAACGGGATTGGGGAACGCGTCCTCGGTCATGGGAGTCAAGGCAACGGGCATCAGGGTGGTGACCTGAACTCCCACCTCGCGAGCCTCGGCCGCGAGGGTGATACCGAGACCCCAGATCGCGGCCTTGGCCGCGTTGTAGGCAGAGTCAGTCGGAACACCCATGACCCCGTTTGAGGAGATATTGATCAGACGGCCGCTGCCGGAGGCGATGAGGTGCGGCATGGCTGCACGCGAGACACCAACGACGCCCTTGACGGCCACGTCGAAGATGCGCCACCATGTGTCGGCTTCCATCTCCCAGAAACGACCGAAGGCGTTGATTCCGGCGTTGTTCACAACGATGTCAAGCTGCCCATAGGAATCCAGGGCTGTTTGGACGATGTCCGATGAAGCAGAGACGACGTTGTGGCTGTCAGCCACGGCGGTGCCGCCTGCCTCGGTTATCTCAGCTACGGCCTGGGCCGCGTTCTCCGCATTGACGTCGTTGACCACCACGCGTGCCCCTCGGGAAGCGAGCATTTTCGCGTGTTCGCGGCCCATTCCCTGCCCTGCGCCGGTGACTATTGCCACGCGGCCATTGAAATCAAGATTGTTCATTTCGATCACTCCATGTCTCCGACAATCAGGTAGGCCCTGCCTGTTACTTTCCGGGTTCGTAGCGGCTTACTTTCCAGCCAGCCAGCCGCCATCCACGGCCAGGCATATTCCGCTGACCATGCGGGCTTGATCGGAGCAGAGCCACACCACCGCATCTGCCTGATCCTCGGGTTCGGCCAAGGCGCGCAATGGAATCGCCGCCAGAATGCTCTCCCGAAATTCCGGAGGGTTCTGTTCGAAGGCGTTCTTCATCATTGGACTTGTCGTTGACCCTGGCGTGAGGGCGTTGATGCGGATGCCCAAGGGACCGTAGTCCATGGCCGCGTTCCTCGTCATGCCGACCACGCCGAATTTCGAGGCGGTGTAGGGCGCGTTGTTCGCGATTCCGATCAGGCCGGCGGCCGAGGCTGTGTTGACAATTGCGCCGCCTCCGGTCTTCAGCATCGAGTTTATTTCGTGCTTCAGGCAGTAGAAGGTGCTGTACAAGTTCACCTTCATGACCCGATCCCAGGTCGCGCTGTCAGTCTCGCCAATGGGTGCGAAGACGCCGTTCATTCCGGCGTTGTTGAAAGCGAAGTCCAGCTTGCCAAAGCTTGATACGGTCGCGTCGACAAGGCCCTTGACGTGTTCCTCTTCGCTGACGTCGCACTTGAAGAAGTCAGCTTCACCACCGGATTCCGTGATGAGCTCGACCGTTTCACGTCCCGCGTTCTCATCAATATCGGACACCATGACGCGCGCGCCATTCTTTGCGAACGCCAGAGCACTCGCCCGGCCAATGCCTGAGCCCGCTCCTGTGACGAGTCCGGCTTTGTCCTCCAACATCAGTCTCTCCTTGTTCATTAGTAGCTCTCCCCTACGTGGACGTTGTTGTCGTAGTCCCTCCGCGATTCCTGGGGAATGAACCTGTCCTCGGTTTCACGGACGTAGTCGGTGGAGGGACGGCCGAACATTGCGCCCCAGCCGATGCTGTCGGGGCCGTCGTTCAGGCTGTCGATGTAATCGCCTATTGGTGTGGCTTCGCCCGACTCTTTGACCTGCATGAGGAGGTTCCAGACTTCCTTGATGCCCGGGAGCACGAAGGGAATGGGCTGGATGGCCTGTCCGATCGCGGTCATCTCGGCGACGGTCTTGCGTCCGATCATCGGAACTCCGATGGCGTAGGCAGGTCCGGGTGTCTCCTTCAGGGCGAGTTCGGCCTGCTCCCAGGTATGAAACCCTTCGTAGAAGATGACGTCAGCGCCGGTCTCTGCTTTATAGAGCTGCCCGCGGCGGATTGCCTCGTCGACGCCACCGCCGGCGGCACCGTAGCCGTCTGTGCGGGCGACGATGACAAAGTCTTTGTCGAACTTGTCGCGGGCGTCGACGGCGGCGTTCAGTCGTCCGATCGCCTCAGCATCGGACACCAGTTCGATACCGGCTACGCCACCTGACTTTTTCGGTTCCCGCTGGTCCTCGATGTGAATTCCGGCAACCCCGGCATCGATGAACTCCGACACGGTGCGCTGAACGTTGATGGGCGCACCGAAACCGGTATCGGCATCACAGTAAATGGGAATGTCAGCGGCGCGGGCAGTTCGCTTCGCATGGTCCACCACCTCTGTCAGGGTAAGCCAACCGGTGTCCGACACTCCTTGCCACCAGGCAGACATGCCACCGGAAAGCTGAAATGCGTCGAAGCCGGCGTGCTGGGCCATCTGGGCGTGGATCGGCAGGGCGCCGAACGGCATCAGGGCCGTCTCAGGGCTCTCGAAGACTGCCTGCAGTGCCTTGCCAGGTGAGGTCAGGCTCATGATGGGACCTCTTGGGTGTTGAAACCGACCGTGACGACAACGTAGACACAATCCTCGTCATAGGGGTTCTTCCACGCATGGGGAACGCCCGCCATGACGAGCAAGTCGCCCGGAACCAGTGTGCGTTTCTTGCCACCGGGGAGTACGAGGTCCACCTTTCCCGAAATAACTACCTCGTAGTCGATAGTGTCACTGGCGTGCATGCCGGCGTCGCCGTCGTCCTCGGTAGCGCTCATGCTGTCGTCGAGCGTCGACGCGTCCACTTCTCCAGACGAGTGCGCTGGAAAGCTGCTGACACCGAAGGTGGACCCGTTGGGCCCTGCAAGGGCGACCTTGCTGGGCGGGGCACCAATGTTGGTCTTGCTGTGGCCCCCGTCCACTGCCCAGTAAAAGGCACCGGCTGCCACGCCGGGGAACTCGAACTCGGCGGCCGGGCCGACGTCGAGGAAGTCGGCTTCGCCGGACTCGTTCGGCCCTGCGACGATAAGTTGGAATTTCTTGGGATCAGGAAAAGTCGTCACTGTTCACTCCTTGATGGATGAATGCTTCGTGGTCAGGCGCGCATGCCGGCTTCGCGCATCAGCGGGAAGATCTGCTCGTTGAGCCGATCGAGTCCCTCGTCATAGTCAACGAGGCCGGTGCAGATGCCCGTGATGCCCGAGGCCTGCAACTTCTGCAATTCCTCAACCACCATTTCCGGCGTACCGGTGATCGGCATGAGTGCTGCGCGGCCAAAGGCCTGCACCGACTCGTCGTGCTTGTAGTCCTCGGACTGCTTGTACTCATCCCAGTTGAAGCTCTGCGTGCCGTTGCGGATGATCTCGCGATAGCGAAGCGCGCTTTCCCAGTCGGTGCTCTGCGTCACGTAGTCCGCGTAGGCGCGTGCTTCCTTCTCGGTGTCCTTGACGATGATGTGCGCGCCGGCCCACAGGCCCAGGTCCTCGCGACCGGCCGCATCGGCTTTCTGCCGCAGCTTCGGCGTGAGCTCGCCGCTGTGCTCGACGGTCGCAACCGACGCGAACAGGACGTTTGCGTGCTTGAATGCGAACTCTTGCCCTGCGGGACTCGAACCGGCACTCATCACCATCGGACGCGGCGACTGTACCGGCTTAGGATGCGCCTGCGCGCCCTTGAGGTTGAAGAACTGGCCGTCGAAGTCGAACTCCTGCTCCTCGTTCGCCCACAGCCGCTCCGCGATCTCGACCCATTCGTCGGCGAGTTCGTAACGAACGTCGTGCTCGGGAAGCTCAACACCGAAGATGTCGTACTCGGGCTTGAAGTAGCCTGCTGTGACATTTAGTCCCATGCGGCCACCGCTGATGTGGTCGATGGTGGTCACCATCTTGGCGCCAAGTACCGGGTTGATGAACTGCACGTTGCACGTGGCGATGATCTGAATGTTCTGCGTTACAGCGGCGATTCCCGCCGCCCAGGTAAACGTCTCGAACTGACGCCCCCAGGGACGGTCGGGACCAGCGAGCCCCTGCCAGCGTGCGATGGGGATGAAGCCGTCTACGCCGTACCGGTCGGCCTTTTGCGCGAGATGCTGCACTTCGCCCCAGTTGCCAAGCTTGATGGAGTTCTCGGCGAAGTTCAGGCCGCCTTGCCCGGTGGAAACGTTCGCCCCAAAAATGGCCACCTTGAAGGCGTTGTCACCCCCGACCATGGGGCCCTTGTCACGCTCTACCGTGTAGTCCGCAACGAAGTCGCGATCGAAGGTGTTTTCGGTGGCAGATTCATTCGTAACGATGCTCATGATTGCCGTCCTTTCAGGAAGTTATAAGGATGTGGAAAGAAGTGGTCTCGATAGGGGCTGTTTAGATCAGCGAGGCTTCGCCAAGTGCATGCCAGGCGCGATTGTGATAAACGAGCGGCGTTCCCGGCTCGGCATCGCCAGAGAGCGCCGGCGACGCCTCGAGGGCCTCAATCGCCACAATGGTTGATCCGCCGGCGTTCATTGAGTTGACGATCCTGCCCCGGATCCAGGACCCCGCCTGGACGAAGTATGGTTCCCCGGTCTCGAGACGGGACCAGAGCGAGGTATCCGCAAACCGGTCGATTCCGCTGGTCGCACATAGTTTTGCGATGCCCACCTGCTCAGCGCTGAGAAAATGCACGACGACAGTATCGGCGCTGAGGATAGTCGGGGTGCTGGACGAGAATTCCGAGACCGAGAACGCCAGAATCGCTGGTTCGGCACTGGCCGAAATGACCGACGTTGCCGTCAAGCCAACCGGCCCATTGCCGGCATCTGCAGTGATGACAGCGACGCCACCGGGATGGTTGCGGAATGCCGCCTTGAATTCGTCTGCAGTGATTGCAGCTTCCAAGCTTTGAGTGATGGACATACTCACCGGATCTCCTTTGATATCAGTGCACCGGCTTCACTGCCGGCCCTTGCTCAGGGCTTCAACGTTAGGTGTCTCCACGAGGCAGGCGGCATGGAAAGAGATGCCAAACAGATGGGAAACCGCGTCAGCCGCGGCCTCTTGTGAAGACATGGCGTGGGATGCAAAGCTGGTGACGTGCTTCACATGCTGGGCCACTCCGACTCATTGCCCTGGACCCTGAAAACCGGAAGCGCCTCTTCGTCAACGGTGAAAGGGGGCAGCAGTGAAACTTAGCTCTTACCAGAATCTGCGACTACCCAACTTCAGCGTTCACGGACTCTGTGCCGTGTTGAAGGACGCGGATCTTGATTGGCAAACTGCGCTGACCAACGCGGAAATAGATCCTGACGCAATCGACCGTCCTGGAGGCACTATTCCCGCAAAGAAGGAACTGGCCTTCCAGCTTCAGTTTGTGGCTCTCACAAAGGATCGTGTCGAACTCTGGGTCAAGGCAGCACAGGCTTACACGCTGGGGTCCTTCGGGATTCGCGGATTGGCCCTCGCTACCGCACCGACCATTGCTGCGTGGGTGGAGGCCGGCAGCTCAACAGACTATGCACCCGGCCTGATGGAAATTTCGCCTCTCCGGACTTCGGACGGCTCCATAACAGGCATGGAATTCACCTATCCCGACACCCCCGAGGAGCTGGTCCCGTTCAGCGTCTACCGGGATTTCTGCGTCATTGCCAGAACTTTCACGTGGATGTACGGCAGCCCATTTCCGTTTACCCACGTCGAGTTCCCACTCGCGGAAGCTTCCCCTGAAGCTATTGCCTTGGTCCCGTGCGACATCGACTGCGGATCTGATGCACTACGGCTTTGGTGGACCCCAGCAACCTCGGCACACGAGCTCCCTTTCGGTAACGCCTTCCAACACGAAGCATGGCTCAAAGCGGATCACCAGATTCTTGACGATCTCAGGGCAACCGGCGACTGGCCCGACACCGTCATGAAGATCATCAGGACCGCGCCCGAACTCAACCGCAAACTCGCAAATGTGGCCGCAACACTGCGGGTCTCCCCCCGCACCTTGCAACGCAAGCTGGAACTGACCGGCGATGACTTTGCTCAGCTCCGGGACAAAGCGCTCCGCGACCTCGCCGCCGATCTTCTCTCCAAAACAGATCACTCGGTAGCGCGGATATCCCGCACTCTTGGATACACGGACCCTACGAGCTTCACCATCGCGTTCAAGCGGTGGAATGGGATGCCACCAACGGCCTACAGGGAAGCGTCCCGCTATGCGGACAAGGAAAAAACCGGGGCTTAGATGCCCTGACTGTGCATCGCGTCAGCGGCACGTATCAGGGCAAGATGGGAGAAGGCTTGTGGAAAGTTTCCTGCCATCCGTTTCTCGTCCATGGAATATTCTTCGCTCAGCAGGCCGAGGTCATTGCAAAGACCTACCAGGGCATCCATAAGATTCTCGGCGTCGGCCCGCCGGCGGGAACGCGCGTACTGTTCCACCAGCCAAAAGGAGCAGGCGAGGAATGGATGTTCACCAGGAGCCAACCCGTCGACGCCGGTCTCGGTGCGGTATCGCATCAGCAGCCCCTCAGAGGTGAGCAGCTCCTTTTCCAACCGAGCGACCGTTCCCAGCATCCGTCTATCGTCATAGGCGAGAAAGCCGACCTGTGGCAAGACCAGCAAGGCAGCGTCCGTCTGCTCCCCGCCGTACGTTTGAGTGAAGGAATTCAAATCCCGGTTGAATCCCCGTTCCATGATTTCTGCGGCCAGTCGATCCCGGTGCCGTTCCCAATGCCCGAGCGGCCCAGTCAGTCCGTGGTCTCGGACGGCCCGTACGCCGCTGTCATAGGCTGCCCACATCATGACCCGGGAGTGCGTGAAGTACTGGGGAGCGCCTCGCATTTCCCACAATCCCAAGTCTTTCTCCTCGAAGTGTTTGTCCACTGACCCAAGGAGTGCACGCTGCAGAGCCCAGGAGAAATGATCTTCCTTGCCCCCGGCGAGGCGAAGTCTCTCCAGTACCACCATCACCTCCCCCACAACATCGGCCTGATGCTGGAAGACTGCTGCGTTGCCGATTCGAACGGGTCGGGCATCCTGATAACCGGGGAGGTGCAGGAGTTCCCTTTCCGTCAGGTCGCGTTCGCCCCCTACGCCGTACATTATTTGCAAATCTTCCGGATCACCCGCCAGCGCACGCAGAAGCCAGTTGCGCCACTTCAGGGCTTCGGATTCGTAGCCGTGCGTCAACATCGCCTCGAGTGTCAAGGATGCATCGCGCAGCCAACAGTAGCGGTAGTCCCAGTTTCGTGGTCCGCCAAACTCTTCTGGCAGGGAAGTGGTAGGGGCGGCGACAATGCCTCCGGTCTCATAGTGGGTCAAAGCACGTAAGACCAGGAGTGAACGCTTGACTGCTCTCTGATGGGGGCCGTCGTAGCGGCAGTTGGCGGCCCACGTGGTCCAGTAGAGAATGGTGTCGTCCAGGGATTCATCTATGTCGATGGCTGGCGGCACGTCCTGGTAGGAGTGGAACCATGTCAGGTGGAAGTCGACATTCTGCCCCTGTTGAACGGTGAACTCCCCCGCATGGCGGTGGTCTTCGGCTTGCGGAAGGCAGGTGCCCCGCAAAGATAGAGCATCCGGACCGGACATGGCGAGAAGTATTTGTGCGGAGGCGTCAATGCTGTCGCGGATCCTGCTTACCCAAGGGAGGACGGTGGCATACTGAGGCCGGATTCGTATCTCTTGATGCATAGAGACTGTTCCGCGGAGTCCGGTTACTCGCCGGACGAGTGATGGATGGACGCCACCTACCGGCATAAAGTCCGTCACCAGGACCTTTCCGGAATTGGTCTGCCACGTTGTCTGGAGTACGAATGTCGAGTCCACATAGCGACGATCCACGACGACGGCCTCCGCCGGGCTCGGTGCTAACAGCCACCGGCCGTGGTCTTCTTGGCCGAGCAGGGATGCAAAGACCGAGGGCGAGTCGAAACGCGGGAAGCAGAGCCAGTCGACACTGCCGTGGCGGGAAATAAGGGGTCCGGTGTGGAGATCCGAAAGCAGCGCATAGTCCTCAATCGGGGCAGCCATGCTTCACTCAATCACAAGATGAACGATCCCCATAGACCTTGCAGCTTTAGCTTCGAAGGCGCCGTCAGTTACCGCGCTTGGGAGCTTCGCTGACTTGGTTTGCAAACAAAGAACTGGGGCTGTGCGACGGGTGCAAATGGAACGATCAGCCACTGGTTGCCGTAGAGCTCCACGTAGCTGTCAGCAGGGCAGAATTTGAAGGCTTCTTCGCGTGTCATCGCGTTCCTCTCCTTTGTTGGATTGTTCGGCTCCACTGCGGAGCCTTGGTTGGTTTCAACGTTAAGAGCCTGCGGCGTTGGGCCGGCATGACAGGCAACGCCAAGTAGATGGGAAACTGCGCCAAACGTGGCAGCTTGTCTATTGACTGCCACTGGAGGTGCAAAGCTACTGACGTGACTTCACGAGGCTTCTTGTACTCGGATTATCCGAAACGCATTCGAGCAGGAGCCCGTCCCTCCACAAAGACGAGGAGAACGATGCATCTCGGAACCGCTCCTGAACGTACTGAAACGCGCCAGCCTGCCCGCGGCAGGGGGTGGGAACGGTGAAAGGAGGAACGTATCAAACCCTGCGGGTACCAAACTTTAGCGTTCACATACTGCGTGGACTGCTGGAGGACGCAAACCTGGATTGGCAATCCGCCTTGGCGAATGCAGAAATAGACCCTGACGCTGTGAACCGCCCGGGAGGCACCATTCCAGCGAGGAAGGAGTTGGCTTTTCAACTTCAGTTTGTTGGTCTCACACGAGATCGTACTGATCTCTGGGTGCGGGCGGCGAACGCCTACTCGCTAGGCTCCTTTGGGGTTAGGGGCTTGGCCCTCGCTACTGCACCAACCATCGAAGCCTGGGTGGAAGTTGCCAGTACCACTGACTACGGCCCTGCCCTGTTCGAGCTGGCGTCGCTAAGGACAGCGGAAGGGACCGTTACGGGAATGGAGTTCACCTACCCAGATGCCCCGGAAGAGTTGATCCCCTTCAGCGTTTACCGCGACCTCTGTTTCATCGCGCGCAATTTCAGCTGGCTCTTCGGCAGCCCTTTTCCCTTCACCCGAATTGACTTCCCCCTGGCCGAGGCATCACCGGAACTAACAGCAAATGTCCCCTGCAATATCGACTGCGACGCCGAAACCCTGCGGCTGTGGTGGGACCCCACAACCTCAACACAGGAGCTCCCCTTCGGCAACGCGTTTCAGCATGCGTCATGGATCAAAGCGGATACCCAGATTGTCGACACTCTCAGGGCAACCGGGGACTGGCCCGACACCGTCGCGAAGGCAATAAGGACCGCTCCGGAACTTAACCGCAAGCTGGCAAATGTCGCCGCAACACTTCGGGTCTCCCCCCGGACCTTGCAGCGCAAGCTCGAGCTGACCGGGGACGACTTCGCCCAACTCCGGGACAAGACCCTGAGTGACCTTGCTGCCGATTGGCTCTCGAATACAGATCTTTCGGTGGCGCTGATTTCCCGCAGGCTTGGCTACACGGAACCGGCCAGCTTCACCATCGCCTTTAAGCGGTGGAAGGGGATGCCACCGACGGCCTACCGGGAAGCTTCCCATTACAAGAACAACGTCAGTCCCAGCGTTTAGACCAGATGGGACCACCCTTCGAAAGCGCGACGTACCTGGCGTACATTCCCAGGCATACGGCGTTGATTGCCGTGTCGGGTTGACGCCGCCCCAACTTAACGTTGAAGCCTGCGCAAGCCCGGCAAAGATGCCGGGCTCTTCCGCCGGACAAAATGCATGGCGTCGGCGTCGGCGCCTCATCGAACCAATGATGAGCCCCGGCTCCTGCGGTCCTGTGCGCTATTGTCCGCGGTCAGGAACACCCCCAGCGGCTGCTGGGCGTCAAACAAAAGGTGGTCAAAGATGACACAAGCTACATCGGTGGAGCCGCGCGCCAGCCGGAGCACACCAATAATTTCCCTACTCCTGCTGAGCGGCATAACGCTCGATATCCAGTACGGGATCCTCGCTCCGCTCATCGGGGTGATCGCGACCGAATCAGGTCTAACGGGCTCGGAAATCGGCTGGGTCCTCAACGCGCTGATGATGGGCAGTGTAATCTCCGTCAGCCTGACCGCCCGTATGGGAGACATCTTCGGGCATCGCAAAGTTCTCATAGGGCTCATCATCCTGGCACTGGTCGGATGCGCACTGGGTGCAACTGCCAACGGTTTCTGGCCCTTGGTCACGGGCCGGTTCCTCATGGGCCTCGCGGTCACGATTCCACTGAGCTGGGGACTCCTGCGTCCGCGGGCTACCGCCCGGCAAATCCGGCTGGTCTCGCTGGTGCTCTCGACAGTTATGGCAATCTTCACACCGCTAGCACTTATTGCCGGCGGCCTCATCGTTGGAATGGGCCTGCCGTGGGAGACCGTCTTCTGGGTGACTTTCGCTCTATACGGGGTGATGCTGCTCCTCGCCCTGAACTCACCCGAGACGCCCGCCACCGCCCGCGCCATAGTCCAGTTGGACTGGTTCGGTGCGCTCGGGCTGGGCCTGTGGGTCACAGCACTCCTGATCGGTATTGCTGAAGGACCGGCCCAAGGCTGGACTTCACCTCTGGTACTCGGCGCATTCATCGTAAGTGCATTGACACTGGCTGCTTGGATCATTCAGCAGCGCCGCACGCAGGAACCCTTGGTGTCATTTCGCAACATGGATATCCGCCAGACGCTCATCGGCTATTCGGGAATTCTCCTGATCAGTCTCGTTGGACAGGGCATATTCCTCGTGCTGCCGGCATGGCTCCAGACTCCGGTGTCGTCCGGGTACGGGCAGGGCCTGTCCGCCCTCGACTCCTCGTACGTACTGCTTGCGATGATTCCAGGAGCAGGCCTGGGATACATCTGGACCCGATGGGGCCTCCGGCAGTTGGGGCCGAAGACCGTCCTGGTCATTTCTGGATCCGCCGCGGTCGTTGTCTTCCTTGGGCTGGCCTTGGTCCACGGCCACATGTGGCTGTCATGGCTGTGGGTGTTCCTGTACGCGCTCACAATCCTTAGCTGCCTGACCACCGGATACACCCTCGTTGCGGCCGCAGGTCGCCCCGACAATATGGCTGTAACTGTTGGCATGCAAAACATCATCCAGTTCGTCGGAGCGATGATTGCCGTCGCAATTATCTTGAACGTCCTGGTTCCCGGCGCGGACGGGTTCATTCCGGAGGCCACGTTTGCCGGCATCTACATCGCATCGGCCGTCATCATCGCTGTCTTCGTGATCGTCTGGGCACTGCTGGCACCCAGGCGCATCACTGATCTGCATGCAGTCGATACAGAGACCGATGCAACCAAGGTCCATGTTCCAAGCCACTAACCGGATCGGCAGCTGATCCGGGTGGCTTGCCTTCAGGAGGCGAGCCACGTCGTCGGGCCGGTGAGCAGTTCCGCGTTCAAACCGCGGGCTTCTCACCGGCCGCATACACGTGGACCGCGGGAAAATCCCCAATCAAGGGCCGAACAGACATCACTGAACGGACACGACAAATGACTTACCACAAGCAAGATGATTGGCTCCCCCTCGTCGGGGAAACAGTACAAATACGGCTCAATGGACGGTTTGTCCGGATGGGAATCGTTGACGCCGTGACGATTGACGACGAGATCCTGTGGCTTGCGTCCGATGGCGTAAACCAGCGACGGCTCATCAGCAAAGCCGATGGTTATGAGGTCTGGATGACTTACAAATGGGAAACCGCCGGAGCGTGGGGCTGACTTCAAGGAACAAAGAGCGCTCACCCAATCGCACGCCCTAATCGGGATTTGCACCCGCTAACCGGATCAGGACGCGTTGCTTCGTCATGTCGTCCCCCAATTGACGGCACATTCAGCCTGCTGTCGTCAAGAACCCTAAACACTCACAACATGATAGTAACAACCAGATTATGCAAGTTTTCTCTTGACGTGTGACCTCAAACACAAGTAGCGTCGGCATAGCACCCACCGAGATCGCCAAGCAAAGAAGCTGGCGGTGAGTCACCCATCCGGCCGACAACGGCGTCGGCCGGATGTATGGGAGACCGGGAACGCACGCTACCCACGTGCCAACAAACGCAAGGAGAAAAATGCGCACAATGAAGTCGCGAATGATGTTCACTGCCGTTTCGACGGCGGCGCTCCTGGCCTTGGCTGCTTGCGCCGAAAGCGCAAGCAGCCAAGGCCCCGCCGACACTGTCGCGATCGACGTCGGCAATGACATGAAGATCAACCTGAAGACCAGCCCCAACCTCAAGGTCGCGGTTTTCCTTCCTGGTGTTGCCAATGCCTACGGGCAGGCCCAGGAGCTCGCCGCGAAAGAGACGGCCAAGGATCTCGGCATGGACATGACATTGTTCGACGGAGGCTATAACCCGAGTCAACAGCTCAACCAAATGCAGACAGCACTGGCGTCGGGGGGCTACGACGCAGCGGTGGTGCAAGCGCTGGACGGAACGGTTGTTTGCAAAACGATCACGGAGGACTACCCGAAGGCCAACATTCTGGTGGTGAACAATGTCACGCCCCTGTGTGAGTACGGCATAAATCAGACCGGTAAGTCAGCGGACGAGGTCTGGGCGCCGGGCACCATGAACTTTGTCGGTAGCAACAACACGCGCGCATACATCGATGGCTGGTTCTCCGCGGCAGCAAAGGCTAACCCGGGCAAGCAGAACGTCGTCGCGGTTCTCGGTCCGGCAGTTGCCGCCCAAACGCGGGTCATTGAAGTTGCTTTGGCAAAGTTCGCAAAGGACAACCCCGACTACACGATCAACACCATCAATACCGACTACACGACTACTGGCACGTACAACCAGATGCAGACCCACCTACAAGGACATGCGGACACCACCCTCATCCTGTCCATGTACACGCCAGACATCTCACAAGGCGTCGTCAAGGCCGTAGAAGACGCCGGCCTTCTCGGAAAGGTCAACATTGTGGATCAGGGTTTCGGCAAGTTCTCAATCGAACAGATAGAGGCGGGAAATATCCAGTTCTCGACGCTCTTCTTCCCATACAACGGGATAAAGGTATCGCTGGAGGCCATTGCCGCAGCCCAACGCGGGGATACCGGCCCCCGTTTCGTGGATGACTCAGTAATTGGCGATGCAAAAAGCCCATTCACCATCACCAAAGAATCGATCTCCGAACTTCCGGCCGAACTGCGCTAACCCGCAAGACAACAGCAACAGCAACAGCGCAAGACATCCAGATCGCAAAGCAAAGAAGCTCCGCGACACATCACATGCAGGCCGGCCGCCCAAGGCGCCGGAACGAGGCAACCCAGGAGAAATTATTATGCGTACAACCAAGTCGCGGGCCATGCTGGCCGCGGGATCCACGGCAATGCTGATCGCTTTAGCCGGTTGCGGTGGAAGCACCAGCGATAACCCAGGCAATCAAGGTCCGGCAGGGACGGTCGCAGTCGATGTCGGCAACGACATGACAGTGAACCTGAAGACCGGCCCCGGCCTCAAGGTCGCCGTTTTTATTCCAGGTGTAGCCAATGAGTTTGGTATCGAACAGGAACGGGCAGCCAAGGAGACCGCCACCGAACTCGGCATGGACATGACCTTGTTTGACGCAGGCTATGACCCGAACAAGCAACTGAACCAGATGCAGACAGCCATGACCTCCGGAAACTTCGACGCAGCAGTAGTGATGGCCCTGGACGGCGTCATGTCCTGCAAGCTGTTGACCAATGATTTCGCCAAGGCCAATATCCTCACGTCGATTTCAGGCTCACCCCTGTGCGACGACGGCGCAAACAAAGCCGGCAAAACCGTTGATGAAGTCTGGGCCCCGGGCACCTTGAATTTCGTGGGCAGCAACACCACCCGCGATTACGTCGACGGATGGTTGGCGGCCACGGCAAAGGCAAACCCAGGTAAGCAGAAAGTAGTTGCCGTTCTAGGACCTGCGGTCAATACCCAGACCCGTGTCACAGAAGCCGCGATGGCAAAGCTCGCCGCCGACAACACCGGTTATTCAATTGACACGATCTACACCGACTGGACAACAACCGACGCGTACAACAAAACCCAGACCTACCTGCAGGGCCGCCCGGACACCACGCTCATCCTGTCTGCATCATCGCCCGACCTCACCCAAGGCGTCATTCAGGCCGAAAAAGACGCTGGTCTTTCGGAGAAGATCCACGTTGCGGACGTCGGATTCGGCAAATTCCAGATCCAACAACTGGAAGCAGGCAGCGTTCAACTTTCCACGATGCTCTTCCCGTACAACCAAATGAAGGCAAACCTCAACTCCATCGCCGCCGCGCAGCGAGGGGACTCCGGCACACGCTTTGTGGACGACTCGGTCATAGGCACTGCAAAGAATCCCTTTGTGGTCACGAAGGACACGATCACAGAACTGCCCTCCGAACTGCGCTAGCGCCGCAATTCTCCCAGCAAAGAGCTGGGGTGATGTTCCCTCGAACGTCGCCCCAGCCCGCTTAGAAAGAAGAACAGGCCATGGAGCCTTCGCAATCGGAACCGGTTATCGCTGTCGCGCTCAAAGCGGTATCGAAGACCTACGGGGCCACCCGCGCATTGATCGACGTGGACGTAGCAATCCACGAAGGAACAGTCCACGCACTGATCGGCGAAAACGGAGCAGGCAAGTCAACTGCACTGGGATCGATCGCCGGACGAGTCGACTTTGACGGTGGCGTCCTCGAAGTCTTCGGTGAACCGCTTGAATCGGGAAACCTGCGCGCTGCACGCCGAAGCGGCATCTCGGCCATCTACCAGGAACTCACGATCATCCCGCATCTGGATGCAGCAGCGAACGTATTCCTGGGATCTGTCCTGTCCCGCTTCGGCGTCCTTTCCGCCAGCGAAATGCGCCGTAGGTACGTCCAACTGTGCGCCCAGTTGGAGGTCGGGGTGGTTCCGGCCGGCGTACCTGCGGGCACCCTTTCGGTGGCCGAGCAGCAGTTGCTTGAGATCATGCGCTCTCTCGTGGTCGATCCTCGAGTCATCCTTTTCGATGAGCCAAGCGCGTCGTTGGCCGTCGAGGAACGTGAGGCGCTCTACAAAGCAATCGAAGGGCTACGCAAGCGCGGCGTCACCATCGTGATCGTGAGCCACAACTTCGACGAAATCGAAAGGCTCGCCGACAGGGTCACAGTTTTCCGGAATGGTCGGGCCATCGTTACGAGCGCGCGAGGGGAACTTACCCGGGCCGAGCTCGTGCGCGCTATGCTCGGCGAGCAGCGTGGCGATCAGACACTTGGTCGGGTACTCATGGATAAGCCCGTGGAAATTCACTCGAGACCCGTTGACTCGAACGCCTCCCCGATTCTTGAAGTGGTTGGGCTCACCGTTCCAGGTGTCATCGAGAACATCGATCTGGAAGTGAAACCCGGGGAAATCCTCGGCATTGCCGGTCTCGTAGGTTCGGGCCGATCAACATTACTGCGTGCAATCGCCGGCGCCGAACCCACCGCCCGGGGAACCATTCGTCTCTCCGGCGACGAGCAGGCTTGGCCGCGAACAGTGCGGGCAGCGCGCAAGCTCGGGATCGGGTTGATACCCGAGGACCGCAAGGGAGAAGGTCTCGTCTTGCTCCGCAGCGCCGCGGACAACATCGCTCTCTCCAATCTGGGCGCAGCCTCATCCGGGGGCGTGATCCGGCGGAGCAAACTCCGTGCAATGGTCGCCGCAGCTTCCTCAACGCTGAACTTCCCTACCGCCCGGCTCGGAGAACGCAGCGACAGGTTCTCCGGCGGCAACCAACAAAAGCTGCTGATGGCACGCTGGCTTTATGACCGTCCGCGGGTACTCCTCGCCGACGAGCCCACGCGCGGCATCGATATCGGCGCGAAAGGCGAGCTTCTCGAAAGTTTGCGCAAAATGGCCGACGAAGGGGTCGGCGTCGTCGTGGTCTCTTCAGAACTCGAGGAAGTGCTGGCGGTTTCCGATCGGGTACTGGTCGTTGCCAAAGGCCAAAGTATGGGCCTCATTGAGCGAACCGGAGATCAACAGATCGCTATGGAAGACGTATTAAACGCTGCATTTGGATTGAAGGAGATCGCATGAGCGCCACCATCGACAGGGACATCACCGTTGCTCCAAACGTGCAGGCAAAGAAGGGAAACAATCTAAGGGAGCGGGCTGCGAGCCTGGGGATGGTCTGGGTGCTCATCATCCTCGTCATTACTGCGGTCATTCTAAATCCGCGCTTCCTCAACCCCGGGAACCTGGTCAACATCCTGACCCAGAACGCTCCGGTTGGCATCATCGCCGTAGGGATGACGTTCATCATCATCGCCGGAGGGTTCGATCTTTCGGTGGCCGCCGTACTGGCTATAGGTGGAGTTTCCTACGCGACTCTGTCCCACATGATGCCCGCGGGGCTGGCGATACTCATCACCTTGGCGATCGGATTCCTTCTAGGCCTGATCAACGCCCTCCTCATCACAAAAGCGAAGGTCAATGCGTTCATCGCAACTCTTGCGACTGCCTCATTGTTCAGCGGCCTGACCTTGCTGTTCACCAACTCCAAACCAGTCCCCATGGCCGCAGGAGGCTACGACTTTCTCTCGGACCAGGACTTCTTGGGAGCCCCGCTTTCCGTCTGGCTGCTCGCGATCCTCGTCGCAGCAGGATGGTTCGCTCTTTCCAAGACTGTGTATGGCCGGGGAATTTACGCGATCGGCGGCAATAATGAAGCCTCACGACTGGCCGGACTGCCCGTGATCTCACTACGGGCAAGTACCTACGTACTGACGGCGATGCTGGCGGCCCTGGCGGGAATCGTCCTGGGCTCGGTCATCGGCGTCGGACAGCCAGGCGTGGCCGTCGGCGTCACACTCAACTCGATCGCGATCGTCATCATCGGCGGTACTTCATTACTCGGCGGAGAAGGCGCCATGTGGCGAACCCTCGTTGGCATCCTGATCTTTGGAACTATCAACAACGTCTTCGACATCCTGGCCTTTCCACAGGCGACTCAAGAGGTGGCCCTCGGTGTGATCGTGCTCGCAGCCGTATCACTGGACGCCTATACACGGTCACGGAAGCGGTCAGGGGAAGCCTGACCCGTCTCAACAAACGGCAGCTGCTGAAGAATCCACATCAGAAAGGGAGATCAATATGTCTCGATTGGCCGGTAAGGTCGCCATCATCACCGGCGCAGCTAGTGGAATGGGGCTATCCGCCCTCAAGCTGTTCGTGTCCGAGGGGGCGCGGGTTGTGGCGACCGACATCTCCGCTGAGGCCCTGCGACAGGTGGTCGAAGAAGTAACCGGGAACGGCGGCGAGGCCATTGCCCGCACGCACGATGTTTCCTCTGCTGAAGACTGGAAACGGGTAGTTGACGACGTCCTCGCTGAATGGGGCACGGTTGACATCCTCATCAACAATGCGGGCATTGCCATGGCAAAGGGTGTTCTCGATGCCGAGCTTGAGGATTGGAATACGGTGATGGCCATTAATGTCACCGGACCTTGGCTCGGAATGAAGCATGTCATTCCGGTGATGCAGGCCGCTGGCCGCGGCTCCATAGTTAACGTGTCATCCATCGCCGGGATGGTCGGCGGCGCATCCGACGGCGGCAGTGCTGCCTACTCTGCGTCGAAGGGGGCCGTCCGCTCCCTGACAAAACACACTGCCCAGTGGTTTGCCAAGGACAACATCCGGGTAAATTCGGTGCATCCGGGTCCCATCGACACCGGCATGACCCGTAGTTACGGGCTCACGAAGGAATCACTGGCCAACCCTGGAACTGTTCCTTTGCCGCCCCACGCCGGCGAGGCTGCGGACATCGCGTATGGCATGCTCTACCTGGCATCGGATGAGGCAAAGTTCATCACCGGTACTGAGCTGGTTATCGATGGCGGATTCATTTCCCAATGATGACGCGACAGCGTCCTTGAGCGGACAAGTGCTGCACGAAGTGCTAATCCATAGCCTGACGCTCCTGCCGCCGGGCAGGGTCCGTGGGGCCGGAGACAGGTTGGTCTTGCTCCCCTCAGCCTTTCGGGGGCGATATCTGTTCCATTCGTCTTTGCAGTCTGGTAATTAGGCCTATCTGCAGTCGCGTCGATCGGGGGCTCCTGAACCAGTGGTTCAGGAGCCCCCGCCCATTGCCTCAAATTTCGAGATCGAGGATTGCGATGTCGGCACTCTCGCGGAACTCGAGGATGAACATAGCCACGTCCATGTGAGTGGCGTCTGTCGAGAACGCCTCGAGGGCGGCGCGGTCTTCGAGTTCGGCGACGAGGCCGAAATCGTAGTTGCCCTGGACCCCGACGTCGATGCCTGCCCTTAGTGACCGCAGGCCGGGGATCACACCGACGAGTGCTTCGAGGCGATCAACCGCCTCCTGCAGGCGCTCCGGCGGTGTGCCTTCGATAACGCGGAACAATACGATATGTCGGATCAAAATGTCTCTCCTACTGAGCGGCGCAAAAGCCGATCATGGTGTTGGCGTGGGTGTCGGTCACGAGCCGCGGCTCCTCGCCTTCATCGAGGCAACAAGGACAGAGTGGCCGTTTCCTTGTTTCATCCGCCTTACACGAATGTGATGATGATGACTGCCCAGCCGGCCAGTAGTCCCACGATGTTCGCCGTTTGGTAGTAGCTAGTTGTGTGCTGCGCGGTTGATGGCGACCGTATCGTCCAACGACGGCATCTTTTCGAAGGAGCCGAAGTACTCGATGAGGCGGTCACGAGTGACCGGCGCCTTGTCTTTCTCGGCCGCGCCAATAGCCTTGCCGAGGTCCTCTAGGCCGAGCTCGGTGCAGTATGCCGGGGTCCCAGGCTGCTGACGCCACGAGTCCGAGATCACGCCGGCGTCGAAAGGGTCAAAGCCGGTGTCGTCGACGAGGTGCATCACCGTTGCGCGAGCCTCGACGGAGTCCGCAGCAACAGGAATTGCGATTCGACCTGGAGATCCTGCAGGAAGCCCCTTTGACTGTTGGGTACCGGCGAGGGCTGCATTCCATGCCTTCACAACAGGACGACGGAGCTGTTCCTGGCTCCAATCACTTTCGACCTGACCCCTATCTACTGCCTCAACCGGGCCCATCATGTAGGGGTAATAGTTCGACGTGTCGACAACGATCGTGTCTTCAGAGGCACCAGCCAAGAGATCGGCCAGAACCGGCTGTACCGAGAACGGGATCGCCAGCACTATCACGTCGCGGTCCGCCGCGACCGATCCGTCCACCTCAGCGGCACGCGCGCCAGCGGCCAGGACTTCTTCAGCCACGACTTCCGGCCCGCGGGCGTCCGCGACAAGAACGTCGTGACCTGCTTCGCTGAGACGACGCGCGAGGTTGCCGCCGATAGCTCCAGCTCCGACAACGGTGATCTTCATAGGTATTTCCTTCGTTCGTTGGTCCCACCCGACAAGCGCGGACCCGATGTACACTTATTCGTGTACAAGAAGCCTACTTGATGTACACCCAAATGTGTACATCTTGGTTCTGGTGGAACAACGATGGAAAGAGCAATACGATGGCCAGCCGCTTGTCCAATCCGTTGACAATCCCAGCCGAGGAGGACTTCAACCTGTTCGCCGTCATGTCCGCTCTGAACGACCCCACCCGGCGCGCAATAGTCGAGTTCATCGCCGCAGAGCCGGGCACCGGGTGCAGCAACTCCGACTTCGGCGTCACAAAATCGGCCCTGACCCGGCATTGGCGCGTCCTCCGAGAGGCCGGAATCATTAGACAGGAAGCGCAGGGCAACCGGCACAGAAACTGGCTCCGCCGGGAGGAGCTCGACCGGCGATTCCCCGGCCTGCTGGACCTCGTCCTGGAAGCGCACGCCGAGGCATCCTCCAGCCAGTCGGAACTGGCGACAGGCACCGATTAAGGCGTTAAACATGACCAGGCCATGTGCAGGATTTAGCAGTCGAATGCACCAAACGGCCAAGTCTGCGCACTGATCTCGCGACAACCGGATGACCTACTCCATCAAGCTGCGGAATGCTCGCCTCCGCCCAGCGTGCGGTCGCAAGCGGCCACCGTCAACAGGCCTTTCCAGTCGCGTGAAGTGCTAATGAGCACGGCAGCAATTGCGCCTGCCTACCCCAGCATTCACACCCACATTAGGCATGATCGTCTCGGCACTACCTCTTAACCGCGGCGCCAGACGGGCGATCTGCGCTCAACGTCAACTCCCACCCGCTTCTGGTGAGAGCCGCCAAGGCAGCGGCAGATTCGTCGTCGGCCAAAGCCGCACCTCTCACCCAACTCGTGGCCAAAGTGGCAAGGAAAAGATCCCGGCCCCTGACCTCACTGCGAGCGCTTCCATCATTCTGGGCGGCCCGGAGAAATTCCTCGGTGGTCGTGATGAATCCCTGGCATGTCACAGTCAGCGGGGACGGGCCGGCCGTCGCTGCCCGCAGGGGCTCGGGCAATCCATCGAACGCGCCGGCCCATTCGACGAGTGCACGGAGCCAGCCATCCAGAGCGTCCGCCGCGCTTGCCGACCTGGTACGGAGTTCGTCACGTCGAGCCACCAGAGCTTCGTCGCGGGCGGCGAGTAACTCGGCCAGCAAGGCTTCCCGGTTGGGGAAGTGGCGGTAGAGGGTGCCCGCGCCGATGCCGGCCTGTTTTGCGATCGCATCGAGCGAGCCGCCAACGCCGTGCTCCGAGAAATATTGCTCGGCGATATCGAGGATGTGGCCTCGATTCCGCAGCGCATCAGCCCGGGGGGCACGAACCTTACTCGTGGTCTCACGCACTCAAGTTACCTCACTTCTTGCTAAACGGGGAGTGTCTCCGTATAGTTGCTTCCTAAGAGGAGACTATCTCCCTTTCGGTCTGCGTGTCATTTTCCTGGGTCCGGCTCCTTGGTCGGCTCCCCCCGGTAATTATCTGTTGCGCCCTGACCCTTCCCGATAACGCAGGCCTCTGCGCCACCATTACTTTTCCCACGGTTCTCTAGGAGGACACTGCCATGACCCACTCGAACGTACTGGATCCGATCGACCGATCTTCGCGGAAGGCGAGCCGTATCGAGCGGCTATCTCCAGAGAGCGCGTTAGTCATTGGCCTACTGATGGGCTCGACCTTCCTTGTGCTTTTGAACGAGATGCTCCTGGGAGTGGCGCTGCCTACGCTGATCTCCGACTTGAACATCACCCCCTCCTCCGGGCAGTGGCTGACGACGGGCTATCTGCTGACCTTGGCAGTTCTGATCCCAGCTACGGGATTCGTGATGCGCCGATTCCATCTACGCGCGATCTTCCTCAGTGCACTGTCGCTGTTCATCGTCGGGACGGCAGTCGCGGCGGCAGCACCGGGATTCGAGGTACTCCTCATCGGGCGCGTCATCCAGGCCGCCGGAACTGCCGTGTTCGTCCCGCTGTTGATCACCACTGCGATGCGTCTTGTTCCTGAAGGCCGTCGCGGGAACATCATGGCCCTGGTAACGGCTGTACCGGCGATCGCACCAGCGTTCGGCCCGGCACTATCCGGGCTCGTGCTGACCTTCCTCCCGTGGCGGTGGCTGTTCATCCTCGTCCTCCCGATCGCGGTAGCCGCGCTCGTGCTGGGGGCTTTCAAACTTAAGAACATCACCACCCCGGAACCCGCGACTCTGGACGTTTTGTCGCTCGCCCTCTCCGCTTTGGGTTTCGGCGCTTTGGTATTCGGACTGTCCTCGATTGGTGAGTCCGCTTCCGGACACGCTCTCATGTCGCCGTTCATCCCGATCATGGTGGGTGTTGCCGGCGTTGTCGCGTTCGTCTTCCGACAGCTCTCCCTCCGTCGAAATGGCGGCCACCCGTTCATCGATATGCGCATTTTCCGCGCCAAGTCGTTCGTCGTGCCGCTGATAATCATGACGCTGGTGGCTCTGAACGCATTCGGGACCACGCTCGTGCTTCCCTTTATCCTGTCCGGTGCCTTAGACCTCGGCACGTTGGCAATAGGGTTGTTCCTCGTCCCGTCCGGTGCTGTCATCGCCCTCGTCTCAGCCCTCGGGGGCCGCATCTATGACCGCTTCGGCCCGAGACCGCTGATCATTCCGGGCGCTGTCATTTGGACCGCAAGCATCTGGTTCCTCAGTATGCTCGATGACACCCATGGCGTTTGGGTCTACCTGGCCGGATTCCTCATCATGTCCGCCGCGCAAGCGATGATGTGGGCCCCTCTGACGACCTTGGCCCTCTCATCCCTCCGAGCAGACCTCCATCCGTACGGCAGCGCAACATTCACGACCGCCCAGCAGCTCGCCGGTGCCGCCGGCGGCGCAGGCCTCATCTCCGCTTACACAATCGGCGCGAACGCAGCACAGGCTGGAACACTGACCGTCAAGCAAGCGGTCTCCGCAGGGCAAGCGGCCTTTATCACTGCGGGAATCATCGCCGTCGTCGTGGTCATCGCCGCCCTCTTCATTGAAAAGCGCCGACAGTCCGCCCCACTCCCCGACGTGACACCTGCCGGATAAGCGCAGCGGCACCACCCATCAGCCCCGACCCTTCCCATTAATCGCAGCGGAGACCATCTCCGCACGGAGCACACTGTGCAGCATGATCACCTCGGATCTGCGCACGGAAAGAGGACACTATGACCAAACGAATGATGATCGGCCTGCATCTGGGCAACGGCTACGGCAACCTGCCGGGTGCATGGCGCGCCCCAGCGGTAGACCCGATGAGCTACTCGAGTTTCGACGCCAAGGTCCGGCATGCCCAAGCGGCCGAGCGAGGGAAACTTCAGTTCCTGTTCCTCCCGGACGGTCCTAGTCATGTCGGCGACATTGAGAATGAGCCGCCTAACTTCAATCTTGACGTCGTGGTTACCTTGGCAGCTGTTGCCCGCGAAACAAGCCGGATTGGCCTCGTCGCTACTGGTTCGACCACCTTCAACGAGCCGTTCAACCTGGCCCGCCAATTCAAAGCCCTGGACGTCATGAGTCATGGACGAGCAGGCTGGAACGCCGTAACATCGAGCGGCGAAGACGTCGCAGCGAATTACGGCAAACGACTGCCGTCCAGCGCCGACCGCTACGGCAGGGCCCACGAGACCGTCCAGCTTGTGCAGTCACTTTGGGGCAGCTGGGGACAGACCGCTTGGGTGCACGATAAGGCGACCGGCCGCTTCGCGAAGCCCGAACAGATCGCCCCCATTAATATGGGCGGCAACTTCGTCGCCTCACGCGGACCGCTGTACATACCTCCTTCCGAGCAGGGGCAACCTGTCGTGTTCCACGCAGGCGGCAGCCGGAACGCTCTCGACCTCGCCGGACACTACGCCAGTGCAGTCATTGGCGCAGCGTTCACCATCGACGATGCGCGTACTCAGCGCACCGCGTTTCGTGAAGCCGCCGAACGCGCCGGACGGAACCCGGACGAGCTCAAATTCTTTGCCGGCCTGATGACGACGATAGCGAGCGACAGGCGAGAAGGTCTCGATCGACGCATCACGCTGAGCGGACGAATACTTCCTCAGCGAGCGTCCTATCTCGGACAGATGCTCGGCCTGCATATCGACCCCGCACAGCTCGACGAAGCTCTGTCCTCGGAGCAGTTGTCCAGGGCTCGGCCGTCAGCGGGCGATCCTCGCTCGGTCCGCGCACTTGAGATCGCGCGCGAAGGTTGGACCGTCCGCGATATCCTCGCGCACGGTGTCATCGATTACCACCCCGTTATCGTCGGGCCGGCCGCCGAAGCTGCCGATCACATGCAGGAATGGTTCGAGGCAGGGGCTGTCGACGGCTTCTGGGTGTCGCCGGACGTGTACGAAGATGGGATTGACGCCTTCGTCGATGGCGTGGTGCCGATACTCCAGGATCGAGGACTATTCCACCGGGAATATGACGGCTGTACCCTGCGCGATCACCTCGGCGCTCCGGCTCAATATGGAGTCGATCCGCGCGTTACGCGGTGACTATTATCAACCATTCCCAAGGCCCTCGATCCGCTTAGCGACTGAACTCACAAGTCAGAGCGACCCCGCACAGGCAGTGCGCTTCCGCACTGGCGTCATGTCGTTATTGCCACGCAGATGCGATCAGTAGGTGTAGGACGAGGGAGGGGCGAAGCGATGATTGCGATCCGACACATAAAAGAAGATTTAAGTGTGGACAGTGTCCACACCCCCTTTGGCGTGACAAAGCGTCCGCCAGCCACGTCTCCTCACTCCATGAACGAGCCGGTACCAGAATTTCTGAGCCAGATTCTCGAAGGTCATGTCGCGCTCAGTCGCCCTACCCATGAAGAGATGTAGGCCAACCAGGACCTACCCGACGAACCAAGAAAGGAACACATAACCCCAGTTCAAAGCATGCGGAGGGCACACCAGCCAGGACCCTGAGCCCGCTCCCCCACAACCAAACAGGCGACCCGCGGCGCCAGGCACACCCCGCGGCCAGTGTCAGAGGGACCTGACCAACCAGAATGTACACACGTTAAAGCAAAAACCCCCTCTGACGAGGGGGTATGCCGTGCCCGAGGTGGGACTCGAACGGGATTCCGGGCCTTGGCAGTGCTGGGAAGTTGCGGAAACATGCGGAATCCGGGCCAATCCGGCCTAGGTACGGCCCAGTCCGAAGGCCAATGTGTGGACACTGTCCACACCCCTCTTGCCAATTCTGACGGGACTAACACGACACGGGATGCCGGGAAGGTCCCCACCGAAAGATTCTGCGGTTCAGAGCCGCCCGCAGCAACCCGTACCCGCACTTCCAAGATCGAGCCGGATACCAACCGCAGGGATGGACCCCGCAGTACCCGTTGCCTGAATCTACGACTCACGCCAATAAGGCCGCCCTTTCGCCAGGGCGTTCCGCACGGTTTGAACGGATACGGACAAGACAAAGCCCTCCAACCCAGCGTTCTCGCAAGTCAAAGGAGCCTTCACCGTGGGCCAAACCGACCCTGATGCGAAGAATTCGCAAAAGAGGTCGCAAGAATTCGCGCCTACAGCAGTCGAAACCAGAGGTTAAACGAGGCTGTTCCTTGACTAAGGAGCGTCGGCACGGTGTTCATTAAGCCCAAATTCACCTACCTCAGCCCGAACCCTTCCTGAATTCTTTGAGCTTCTTCATCATGCCCGCGCGCATCGTCTTCGTACCCCTTGGCAACCTCACGCAGGAGCCGTGCGGTCTTGGGCCACTCATCGACAAGCTCGTCGGCGTAGTCGCGGTATTCCTTCGCAAGTACTCGCTCTTGTTCGCCTCCCTCCGTCAAGCTACGCGATGTAGCACCTCGCTTATTGAAGATACCGACCTTGAAATTCCGGTTGATCACTTCGCTACTCTGGCCCTCGAGGAAATTTCGCACTGGGACGCATGGCCAGATCGAGTCTTGGGCATCAATCTTGGCCCGGGCGAGAACTATACCGATATGGGCCTCTCCAACGTCGAGACGACCTGATTCCTCGAGAAGCCGGCGAACGTCCTCGACCCATTGAAACAGCGCGGTCTCGTCAACGATTCCGTCGTTGGGATTAGATCCCGGGATCATCGTCCAGCGGTCCAGGAGATGCCACGCGTTCGAGGAAACATTTTCAGGGACCTTGGGTTCCTCCTCCTCATCGCCCCTGCGATAGAGGAAGCTGATCATCTGGACAAAGAAGTCAGCTGAACCAGCCAACAAAGACTCAAGCGCTCGGATGCTCGCAGACTCGTCTAAAGCAGGGAGCAGGTTCCACTGCAAAAGCCCAAGCCGCTGCACGTCGATCGCGTCGTCTCGTTCGACATAATCGAGTAAGGCACCGATATCGTACTGCGAAAGAACTCCGGTCTCAGGATCCTCGGACGAAAAGGCATCAATCAGATCCAGGATTAGCTCAGGATCCAGCTTGACCTTGCCGCCATGGGAATACATCGCCATCAAATCCAGAGCAGCCGCATATCGCTTATGATTTCCGAGACGGCGAGCAGTCTCGTTCACAAGCTGAAATTGACCGCGTCCATGGGTCTGGAATTCCTCCCAGTAGTGTTGGCTGACCTGCTCACCCAACTGCTCCAAGGCTTCCCACGCGCTCGGGAGATCGTCAACGATTCGCAAGATCCGAGCCGCGAGAAGCGGCGGTTCAGTATGGCGCTTGGCCAATGCCACGATTGCTTCGTCGCCCTCCTTGGCAAGTTGCGCGATCGCGGCGTGCACAAACTCCGTGACCCCTGCACGTTCGTCGACGATGAGAGGGGCTAGGGTGTCGCCGTCGAGATCTACGTTTGAAGATTGAGTGATTGCATGGCCGACGGACCACGGCCTCCTTACCGTGGCGGCCAAGTCAAGCAACCCATGGAGGCCACTCTGTGCGAACACTTCCTCGGCAGCGGCGGTCTGCCGACGTTGAAGTTCCCGGTCGTACTCTTCATAGTTGTCTCTACGTGAGATGTCACCCAATTCCGGGTGGTAATCAAAGAGCCATGAGACCTGCTCCTCTCGCCTTGCAGGTTTGAAAAGCTCAGCAACCTGGTCGAGGGACCCTAGGGTTGCCTCGTCGAGGGCCCACTGGGAGTCGCTGTACTCGCGATGCCGCCGGATAAACGAGGTCAGCTGCTTCCAGACGGCCTCTGAGTCCGTTTCGTCCAATGTTCCGTCTCGGCCGAGCTCCGCGAATAGTCTCAGTAGCCGATCGCGCGGCTCACTGCTCAAGTCATCGATCTTCGAGACGAGGTCGACGAGCCGACTTGGCTCCTGCCGCGCGAGCTGAATACCTAGGTCGACAATTCGGCTGACCGAGTCCACGTAGTCGGGCATCGATACGTTCGACTCGGTGGCCCGTTCCTTCCAATCATGGAACTCCGGGCCACCGGATACTGTTACGAACCCATGCCGGCCAGGGAAGAGGGCAAGTAAGAGCTTCCAAGCCTCGGCCGGATTGCTCTTGACGAACTTGGACAGGACCGTATTCCGCGACTTCAGAGACGCGGAAGTCTGCGGCCGCCACGGAAGGAAGAGCCCTGCGAGTACCCCCGTCGGGTGGTTTGATATCGAGTCATTCGGCGCCTTGGCCGCCAAGAGCATGATGAGCTGCGAGGCCTCACTAAAGTACACCGGAGACCACGCTAGAACTTCAAGGGCCCACTGCAGGTAGACATGTGGGCTGGTTGGAGACAGGAACGTGCGTTCAGAGTCAGGGAACATGCCAACACTGAGCGCGCCGCCAGGCTCCAGCGCCGCTTCAACCGCTTCAAGAAGGAAGTCGGGCGCAGCCTCGGCCAGAAGTGAGAGCACGTCAAGAAGCGACTCCCACACCTTGCCGGTCTTGTCTTCGTTGGCTCGTTGGAGGAGAGCCCTGACCATCAGCTGCGCCCAGCCGCCCAGACTCTGTCCACCTACTACACGGTTGGCGTCGCCCTCCAACGAACCAAATTGAGCGAGGGTTGCGGCCAGGCCCTTCCGAAGATCCGAGGAGTGGTTCCTGACCTTTCCGTGGATAGCAGCCTTCCATCGCTCGTCTCTTGGCAATTCGAGCTTCGGGTCAACGGCGCCGAGAATCTCCTGCACGACGGCTTCGACCGACGTCAGATCATCCGCCGTGACCTTAGCGACGACCTGACCTATGGAGTCTTGGCGGTCAAATATCTTCCACGCTGAACCAACTCGGGTGAATATCGGCGCAGCTCCGTCAAGCAACGCGTTCGTCGCCTTCTGAAAGGCCTCAACACTGCCGGCGACGCGCTCGACGGCCGCGACATCACCGGGCGACCTGAGGTTCCACGACCCCAGCATCCACGATCTGCGTGCGATGGAATCGTCCGCGAAGGCCCTGACTACGACGGTTGCCGCGCTCGACACACCCGTTAGCCGCCGCTTATAGAGTGGGACGCTCTTGTTGATCGCCCGGGCCAGGACGCTCACCCGGTCATCTTCTACGCCAAGGCTCTTGAGGATCTTCTCGGCCTCTCCGATAGGGGTTCCCCGCAGCTCGAAGTCCCCCGTCGTTCCGGACGAGCTATGCAAGATGATGTGATGACCGTTTACGAGGTCGGCACGTCGCACGAGTGACTCCTCAAACGGGACAAGAAGCAGTAGCCCTTCCGTCTCGCCCAGATAAGCAAGAGCTCCTGGATCGAAAACGACCAGCGTCCGATCCAGAATGTCTTGCCTGATCACTGGGTCTGCCTTGTGCACAACAGCGGCCACAAAGCTCAACACGTCGTCTGGATCGGGTGCGGCAATCCACAGATGCCGTGCGGGCTCCTCAGTTATCGCCGTAAGCAGCCGGGCCGCTTCCTCGGTTCTACCTGCCGTGAGCAGTTCAGGAGTGAGGAGCCCCCGTGTGCCACTCGTGAAGTTCTCCCACCACTTGATAAGGCTCTGAACTCCATTAGCAGGAACTCCGATCTCCTCCGAAAAGCGGACATGAGTCCGCGGCGACCGTTCCAAAGCGGCATACAGGTCAGAAGCTGTCCTCACCTGTACGCTCTTCCAGTCATTGAGCGCTGTCTTTTCTTGGGCCCATTTACGCCCGTTGGCCCAGCGGTGAGGAGTCACAAAGACGAACGTCGTATCGGATGGGTTGACGCCATAAGGCTCCTTCGTTCGCGTCTCATAGTCGGCGTCAGCTTTACCTTTGGGGTTGCCGCCGACGCCGAACTCCCAGACGCTCTTCCCCTCTGGAACAAAGGGAGTCTGAACGGGCGAATGGACGACTCCGTCATAGCCTGACAGATTAACGTGCTCATCACCGGGCATGACCAATTCCTGAACATCGGGAACCAAGTCCGCGACAAGATTTCGAACAAGATTCGGAAGTCGCGACTGCGCCTGTTGCGTCTCGCCCCACTGTTCAATTTGGATCTGGCTGGCAAGATGCGGCAATCGATGACTCACTGAATACCCCCTGTTGACGTCGCTACGTTTGAATAGACTGGTGGGCATCAGAGTACCGGCGAGTACCGACAATCATGAGATACCCGCGGAGGGCTATTGGGGCCTCGTTAAGGCAAAAGCCCCCTCTGACGAGGGGTTTGCTGTGCCCGAGGTGGGACTCGAAGTGCGTTCCAAGCCTTGCGAACACTGGGCACACCCGAAGACATCCCGACTACGGCCCATTCCGATACCAGTCTGGCCGAGTCTGACGGGCGCCAAGTGTGCTCAGGCCTCTTCTGAAAGGTGAGGCAGGATTACCGTTCCACCAAATGCTTCGAGATCACGGCGGCGGAATCCCGGAGTTCGATGTTGCCTGCAGCAACTCGGACCACCAGGTCGAAGCCCTCGTCAGTCGTGAAGTCATGGCGGTAGCCGTTGATCCACAACAGCAGGACCATGAGCGTCCAGGCGGTGCGCTTGTTGCCGTCAATGAGCGGATGGAAACGGGCCACAGACTCAAGCAACGCGGCCGCCTTCATCGCCAATTCAGGATACGCCTCAGAGCCCATGACTGTTGTCGCGGGCCGGGCCAGGGCCGAGGCGAGCAAGCCAACATCACGGATGTGGAACCCGTACCGGTCGATTACTTGCAGCGCATCCTCAATGTCTAGGTACGCGGTCACGCGTCCTCAAGCCGCGTCAACAGCTCGGCGTCATGGCTCATGACGAACTCCAAGCCCTCGCTGATCTCACTCCGGCGCGCGTGGCGCTGCAGGATCAGTTCGGCACCCTGAAGCAGCAACGCCGACTTGGAGGTATGTTCCTCGGCCGCGAGCTTCTCAAGCCTGCGATCGAGGTCTTCCGGGACGCGAAGATTCATTGCCATATCCACATGGTACCAAAACGGTACAAAGGATTGACTTAGGGGCTGATAATCCACACGACCGTCTCGCGAATGCGCTCCGAGTGCACCAGCCATGTCACGCTGGTGCCAGACTGCAATGGCCAACGCATTCGAAAGGACGCTATGTCAGCGGAGATTGTCACAAAGCTCTTGGAACTCTTGGACGACCTCATCCAGGACGCGAGAAAAGTAGCGCTCTCGACCAACCCCGACACCGAACTCGGGCGATTCGATCGTGGCGTCTTCGAACGCTGTATCAGCGTCATCCATGCAGCCCGCGTCCTCGTGTCAGCCGGCCACTGGGAAACAGCCACTTCTCCTGTCCGTCAGCTTTACGAAATCGTCCTGAACATGGAACATCTCAACAGCTATCACGATAGGGAACTCGCCGCGATCAAGTTCATCAGATTCGGGAGCCTGCAGGAAGCCTTGGCAACTCTCGCAAACCTCGAGTACGAGCATGAACGAGGGGAACGAACACAGCTGAAACAAGTCCTCGAAATCAGGCAGGCCCTCGAAGGAGAAACTTACGACGAATTTCGTGCCAAGCCTCGACGGGACGGTTCGCCTCAATGGAGGCAGACCTGGTGCGGCAGAAACATCGCAGAGCTAGCCAGGGAATCGACGAACCGGCTTCACCACGTGAACTACAAGCTCCTATACTCGGCATGGTCCGAACAGACCCACGGGTCCCCAGGTGCGCTGCTCCCGCGAATCGTGGATAGCATCTATCCCGAGAGGATCGACCCCCTCCACAGCGAAATTGAATCGGAAACGCGAGTGATTCTGATGGCCTTGGTCCTCTTCCGAGAACTATGGACCCTGCTCCCCGGAATCCCTCCCCAAAGCCCTGCTGCTTCGCAGGAACAGGCACTTCGCATGAACGTCCTCGCGGAGGCACGCAAAGCCAACGGCAAACCATTCATCATTGCGTTCGACCTTTGAGGCGCGCTGATTCTGAGTCCCCTTCCCTATCCACAAAAGGGATAGGCGCAGCCGATAACGGCGCGTATGTCGGGAGCCGGTCGGCCAGCCCGCATGACGCTCGAGACGATGTGGGACTGAGCAGCGTCACCTATCGTTCAAAGGGCGGTAGGCGGGTCTCCCCCGTCCCCGCGACAACTTCCGCGGCGATCACATGAACCTTCAGGTTCCGGAGATTTGAGGAGTTCATGAGCATTTCGAAGGCCTCAGACTGACTGCATCCCTTTTTGCCGATGATGATGCCACAGGCCAAGCTGATGTCGGCCCTGCCCTCCATGGCTGAGTTGTTCGGCATCATCGATCCGGGCTGCAGCGCGCAAGACTCCAGCTGCCCTACGGGCACAGCCCGGTCAGGTCATCCGCGGGAAATTAGTCGACGGCGGCGTACCGCAGAGTCGATGGCTGAGTCATGCTGCGACTCAACGACTTGTCCATGAAAAGGCAGAAGCAACACCGCTGTTTGTCATTTCTGATATCCGGTCATTGCTGGACCCGGCCTCCACGGAACCAGCGCGCCCAGGGCGCCGACGTCGACGGCGTCACTCGCCACAGTGGTGACGCCCTTCCCAGCCGCACGAGACCGGCAACGTGACCAATGGCCCACGGAACCAGCAAGAAATAGGCAAAGGAAAAGGACAATGAATGCGCTCACCATCAAAGACCCAGCAGACCTGCTCAGCTTCATCGGGCACACCCTAGGGTTCTGGCCCAACGAGAGCCTCGTCTGCATCACCATGGACAAAGGCAAGGTCGGCGCCACCCTCCGCATCGACCTCCCCCGCCAACCAGGAACAGAACTCCCCTACGCCCGAACCGTCAGCAGCTACCTCACGAGCGACACCAGCGCGACAAGCATAGTCTTCGCCCTCTACACCTCAGCCACTTGCGAACCAGGTCAACCCAAACCACACGCGGCCACCATCGCCGCGCTCACGGCAGTCCTCGCCGAGAACGGCATCACCATCCGCGACGGGATCTTCGTCAGCGACGACACCTACTCCCCCTACGACAGCGAACCCGGACAAGACATCAGCATGCCCATCAGCACCACCGAGTACAGCCGCGTCAACGCCGAATTCATCTACCGCGGCAGCACCATAGAACCCACCAGCCGCATAGTCCTACCCACGCCGACCGACGAAGCAGACCACGCCACCGCCGTCGAGAACTGCATGGACACCATCCGAGCTTTGGCACCCCATCAAGCCGCGGAGAATGCCAGCAAGCGCTGGACCAAGATGCTGGACTCAACCGACTTTCCCACCGACGAGGACTGCGCCACCCTCATCGCAAACTTCCAATTCCCCCACATTCGCGACCGGCTCATGGCCGACATCCCCGGCATCGACGAACCACCCCAACACATCCTTTTCGCCCAAACGGAGACAGCACCGAAGTGGTCACGCCTCGAATGGGCACAACAACTCCTCCTGCACGTCTACACCAGAACCAGCCCACAACATGCAGCACCCATCCTCACCACAATCGGCTACATCAACTGGTGGGAAGGCAGAGGATCCAAAGCACACCAATACATGCAACTCGCCCTAGACACCGACCCCGGCTACCGCTTCGCACGCCTCACCGACCAAATGCTCGGAGCCGGCATCATCGCCGGCTGGAACACCAACAAAAACACCGCCTACAAAACCCGGCTCGACATGCCCTGAAGGGAACAGCCGACCGATGATGCCCTGTTGGGGTATCGGGCTAGGGCTGGGCCTCTACACGGTGCCGTGTCCAAGCCCTGGCACCGTCCGGGAGATTGAGTTCATGGATCGGAGCGCGGAAGCGCAATCAGTCCACCCGCTACTGGCGCGAAAAGCCTGGCTAGTGATCGATGCCGATGTGATCCTCTGGCTCAAGTGCCCACGCAACGCGATGGAGAATCGTTGCAACGCGCCCGCGCAGGGCATCCAACCAAGGATGTGACGATCCTTCGTGGACAGGGACGACAGGGGCGTGTGGAAGAGCGCTGTTTGCCGTTTCCAGAGCGCTTTGCGCCGCTTCCTGTCGCGCGAGCAGAAGAGCGAGCGGGTAGTAGCTGTTCATTGGGATTCTCCTAACATTGGCAGCAGCGAGCGACCGTGGCGATTCGCTTGGGGAAAGAGAAGAAGGCGGAAAGGTCCCGATGCGGATCAGTCGACATTCTGCCGGCCCAGCCTCGCATAAACGTTGGGACGCTTGGATCGGAGGAAGAGCGCGTAAAAGATGCCGCCGAAGAACAGGGCGAAGGTAAAGCTCATGAAGATCACAGTGAGCAGGGCTGAACCGCCGATCAGTTCAGGGTAGTTGGTGATAGCCAGGTACGTAATGACGCCGAGGAAAATGACACTGACCAGTGGAGCTATGATGCTCTTCCAAATAGATTCAGGTGCAAAGCTGCGGCGCCGCAGGAAGTAAACGAGCACAGCAAAACTCGTGATGAACATTAGGAGCAGCACTGCAAAAGTACCGCTACCGCTGGCAATTGGATAAAGGACATCAGGCGAAACTCCCAGAACTGTGAAGACGACCGTAGCGGCACCCCAGATGACTCCAACGGCCAAGGCTGAAACAAATGGCGACTTGTGCTTGGGATGCACCCGCCCAAGAACCGTTGGCAACGCGTGATCTCGCGCCAATGCAAAGCTGTACCGCGCCGCGATGTTCTGGATCGACAACATACACGCGAGTACCGACGTAATGAGCAGCACCACAGCAATATCCGCAAAGATCTTCCCAACCAGAGCTGCAACGGCGTCGTTGAAGAGGTTCACAGTATTGGACTCCGCCGCGGCCTGTACGTTGTCAGGGCCCAGGAAAGCAATGAACGCCCACGCCGCAAGGGCATAGAAGAGCCCAATGCCGACAACTGCGATGTAGGTCGCCCTGGGTATGGTCCGGTCAGGGTTCTTGACCTCATCCCGATAAATGACCGTGGCTTCAAATCCGAAGAAGTTCCCGACGGCGAACAGCAGCGCCAGGCCCAGAGTTGCATCCCCCAGGGAGGGAAGGGCAAAGACCGCTCCCTGAACTGCCTCCATCCCGTTGGCTGAGAAGGACACGATGTCAAACACCACCACCACGGCCACTTCCAAGAGCATGACGACAGTGAGCACCTTCGCCGAGAGATCGATGCGGTTATACGCAAGGAGTGTGGTCACAGCGATAATACCTAGCGCGTACCAATACCAAGGGACATCCGGGCCATTCAGGGAATTCATGACGAAACCGTTAAGGGTCACACCGAAGAACGAAGGTGCAAAGAATCCGATGAAGATGTAGCCAAACAGCGCAAGAAAGGCGCCTCCAAGACCAGCAGGCTTTCCCAAGCCGGCCGTAACGAAGGAGTAGAAGCCGCCAGGTCCCTTGACGCTCCGGCTCATCTTCACAAAGCCCACAGAGAACATCAGCAACATCAGAGTTATAAGGACATAGATAGCTGGGGCGGTCTGGCCGCTGAACATCAGGAGAACGGGGAGAGTTCCCGCCACGGTGGCCAGAGGTGACGAGAATGCCAGCACGTTCATCACAAGTTCCCCCACCCCCATGTTGCCGCTGAGTCGGGTTTCCTGGGCATGGCGCGTCGCCTGAGGAGCGTCAATTGTCTTGTGTTGCATGTAGGCCTCGTCACTTGGTTATGAGTTCCGAATCACAGTATCGATGGCCGGCGTCGCGCCCTTGTGCCACCTTGGGACACCTTCCAGTGGATGCCCCAGCGAGACCGAGCAGGCCGCACTATTGCCGCATGTGGAGTTAGACGGCACTTCGGATTTCGGCGTTGATCTCTGTGATGGAAAGGGTCAGTGCCACGGCCCGGTCAGTCAGTAGAGAAAGTTCCCGGTCTCCGCCGCTCCGATCGGCCCATCGACCAACACCATCAAGCAAAGTGAGTATCTGTTGGACGGTAGAGGCCGAGAGCTTGAGCCCCATCTCATCGGCTGCGGCAATGTACATGTCCTGGTGGAGACTGGTCCAAAGGTCGGCCTCTGCGCGGACCTCGTCCTTTAGAAAGCGTGCCACCTTATCCGCAGCGATCAGGAGGTCCCATATATTCGGTTCGGGTCTTTGCAGTTGCTGAGCCAGGTGGCCTTGGACAAGCGCAGCCCAGTACTCCTCGGCAGACGTCGCCTTCTCGGCTCCGGCCAGAAGGTCATAAGCGAAGGTATGCGTAAACCACCGGAGCGACTCCGCCACGATCTCGTCTTTTCCCCCCGGAAAGCTCGAGTAGATGCTGGGTGCTTGCATACCGACCTCCCTGGCTAAGGTGCGCAGGCTGACTGACTCAAAACCGCGGGTCGCAGCGAGTTGCAGGAAGCCTGCCACGATTCGGCGCCGGGTCGGAGTCTGCAGTGACCAATCACGCCCTGACAGGAATTTTCTGACAGCGGCGTTAGCTTGCAGTCGCGGCGACTCGCTCACATCACCCACCCCGTTGATCGACAGTGATGACTCCAGCGTAGCTAACGAACACTCGTTAGCCCAGAGGGAGAACCCAAGCGTTTTCTCAGCCATATATGATCGCCCATTCGCAGGAGCGCGGCAGTTCCGACCGATCTCTCGGTCACCCGCCCGATGATAAGTTCGTCTGAATAGGCTGCGCGGCTGGCAATGGTCAGGCCCGCACCAGATAGGGTCAGCGACCCTGGAGGCACAGCCCGTTTGGATCTGCTCGCCTGAAGTGTTTGGAGGCCACTGTCCGACCACGGCAATTCGAGGAGCGCAGATGCCCCGGGCTCCGAGAACATTCTCACAGTGTGTCTACTTCGGCAGATCCGCCTGATCAGGGTGCTTTCCGACGTACCTAAAAGGACGCCTGCCACAGCCAGGTCCGGTCCCGCCGGACCTCCAAACGTGATCGGCAAGATGTGCGTTGATGGACGATGCTCGCCATGGTCATAGGTGACAGTTGAATAGGCAGCCGCTAGGAAAGCCTCGAGGTCCTTCGCACCTATGGAACGCTCGTCGTAGTCGAGAAGGACGCCATCTTTCATCTTCTTGAAACCATTGATTGCGACTGATTCAAGAGACTGGACGGCCTCCATGAATGCTTCTACGTATGGACCAGGAACAGCCGGCGCCAGTATCTCCACCAGCAGCTTTCCAGGTTCACAGGCAATGAAAGCCAAATCTTGGAGACTCACCACGCCCTCAGTTCTCCTGCGAAAGGAAAGAAAGCGGGCCGGAGCGCTTGAACACAGTGCCAGGAACAAGCGCTACGGACCGCAGCTTGGAGGGTCTAGATGCCCCGAATCGGCCACGGCCACGCATCACTCGTATCGCGGCCCTCCGACATTTCCTGAAGGAGTCGATGAACAGTTCTGCCAGACCGCTTTAGTGCATGGTCGCTGCGCTCTCCGGAATCCGTCTCACTGGAGTGAGGTGAGGTTCGCAGCCACTCAACGTGGCGTCCTTGTGCGAGCTTCCTGTTCATCATCGGGATCAACCCTTAAGAATTAGTTGTGCCTTTTGGTCAATTCCAGTTTGGGTTCCTGCGGACCTTTCCATCCGTGTCAGTTTGAGACACCGCACAATAGAATTCACGGACTCAACGCGAACTGATACTGACAACAAAGATGAAGATCCCGGACGCAGCAATCAGAAGCGCCGCTGCACGAGGCGGGACGCTGTGGACACCTCGCATTGTTGCTGTAGCCCGGGGCTGCGGGCCAGGCTTGGCTAAGTGTTCGCCAACCAAACGCAACCCGGCAGCCACTAGAACCAGGAAGACCCCAAAGTACTCCATTCAGTCCGCCCATCGGGCGCTATACGGATCCAGCGCCTCGGCCAGATGCTTGCTGGTGTATTCAGGGTCCACCTGCGAGACCTGCATGGCACAACTGAAACCGTCCGTAAGTACGAGTGCACCATCATCAGCCTGACCAATTGATGGAATGATCGAGTGCTCCGCAACTTTCATCGACATGTCAAAGTGCTCTGCCTCGAAACCGAAGTTGCCGGCGACACCACAGCACGAGGACGATTCCACCAGGTTGGAAACTCCCCAGGCTTCCAGGACCCGTTTCTGGGCGCCCGAACCGAACACGGCATGCTCATGGCAGTGCGTTTGCAATACAGCTGATTCGGGCGGCAGGGCCATTGGTTTCCATCCTCGCGTAACGGCCTCGTCCACGGCGACGGCGAAGGATCGAACTCTGGCCGCGACCCTCGCAGCAGCGTCGCCGCCTACCAGTTTCGGACCTTCGTCCCGGATGGTGGCAGCGCAACTGGGTTCAAGGACAACAATGTCCCGCTCCGTGCCGTCGTCGAGCTTGCTGATCAACTGAGCCAACCGCCGTCGGGCCCCTTCGCGCTGCCCGGTGGAGATCCACGTCAGACCGCAGCAGGCGTCCGGCGTACAGCCTACGGATTTGCCTGTGTCACGGAGCACGCGGGCAGCAGCCGGAACCACCTCGGGCCTAAAGGCGCGGGTAAAGCTGTCGATGAACACCAGGATGTCGGCATTGTCCGCAAATTTTGCTTCCCGGAGCCGCTTCCGGATCCTGCCGTTTGCCGCAAAAGCCGGGAGTCGTCGTCGGGCACTGATGCCCAGCCACTCCCCCGCAAGCCTGAACGGCCGGAATGATGCTCCCAGGTTGGCCAGTGGCGCCACCCGCGTCAGCAACGGAAGCCACCGCGGCAGCCACCCAATGGAGTAATGCGTGAACGGCCGGATCCGCCCACGATAGTGCTCATCGACCAATTCTGATTTTGCCTCGGCAATGTCTACACCTGTGGGGCAATCCGTGGAGCAGGCTTTGCAAGAGAGGCAAAGGTCCAGGGCCTCCCGGACTTCCGGGCTTGACCAGCCATCCTTGCTGCTGTCGTTTGCCCGGGTCAGTTCCTGCAGCACCCGCGCACGGCCACGGGTCGAATCCTTTTCATCCTTCGTGGCCCGATAACTGGGGCACATAAATCCGCCGCTGGTGGAACGGCACCTGCCCACTCCGATACAGGCGTGGGAGTTACCCACAAAGGGACTGGAGACCTTCAGCAGTTCGCGATTTCCAGAGGAAAGCACGACGGCGGCACCCGGGTCTGCGGTCAGCTCACCGTGAGTGCGTCCAGGCTTGACGACACCTTCCAAGGCCAGCGAGGCAGCGAAGGGAACTGGATGAACGATGATCCCGGGGTTGAGGATTTGTGCCGGATCCCAGAGGTGTTTGAAGGCCCTGAAGATGCCGATCATCTCCCGGGAATACATGACTTCCAGCAATTCGCTGCGTGCCCTGCCGTCGCCATGCTCGCCGGACAGCGAGCCACCATGGGTCACCACCAAGTCAGCCGCGTCACGGGTGAAGTCACTGAAGACCTTACGTCCGGAGTCGCTGCGGAGGTCGTAGTCCAACCGCATGTGCACACACCCTGCTCCAAAGTGGCCGTACATGAGGGCGGTGTAGCCGTACCTTTTCACCAGTGGAAGAAGGTCCGCCAAGTAGTCGGCAAGCCGTTCAGGGGCCACAGCAGAATCTTCCCAACCGGGCCACGTTTGAACTCCGTCGATCCGCAGCGACGAGAGTCCGGCGCCGTCTTCACGTACCCGCCACAGCTTTCCTCGCTCAACAGGGTCAGTGACGATCCTGAAATCAACAACGCGCCCGTTCGCGCCGAGCTTGTCGGCCAGTTCCTGACAGGAAGTGTCGGCCAGCTGCAAAGTGTCAGCCGAAAACTCCACCATGAGGAAAGCACTCCCCCCAGGCAACGACTCAACGCTGGCCGCTCCTCGCCGGTGCCTCATGATGTCCACGATCGAAACATCCAGCCCCTCGATGGCGCTCGGCTTGGCGGACAAAATGGTCATCACGTCACGGGCGGAATCAATGGTGTCGCGATATCCCAGGCAGAGCAGTGCGGTGGTGACGGGCTTCGGCACGAGGCCCACCTTTGCCCGCACGATGACAGCGCACGTACCTTCGCTGCCTGCCAATGCGGCGGCCACATCGAATCCGTGTTCCGGCAGCAGATGGCCCACGTGGTACCCGGAAACCTGCCTGGGAATGGTCTGAAGTTCAACACGTAGCCTGGCCATGTTCTTTGCGGCCAAAGCCTCCAGGCCCTCGGTAAGCTCCAGCGCACGAGCAACGGAGTGGGTGTCAGATTCGTCAACAGCGCGGAGAAAGCCACGCCCGGCCCTCAGGTAAGCGCCGTCAGCAATGACAAGATCCACTTCCCGCACATGATGCGTCATGCGCCCATAGGCCACGGAGTGATTTCCGCAGGCGTCATTGCCGATGGAACCACCGATGGTGGCCCGGGTCAGGGAGGAAGGATCCGGTGCAAATGTCAGAGTACCCGTCGTGGCCTTTTCAACGTGGGCGCGCAGCTCACCGAGGACAACCCCAGCGTCGGCCCAAACTGTTCTATCTTCGGCGTCGAGAGCCCCTACCGCATTCATGCGGCGGGAGAGATCCATCACCAAACCGTCGCCGATGGCGTTCCCTGCCATCGAGGTACCCCCGCCGCGAGTCGTCATCGGCACTGCCAATGCCGAACATAGGCGCACGACTGTTCGTACGTCATCGACACTTTTGGGGAAAGCCACGGCGGCGGGTCTTACCCGATAATTCGATGCATCGTAGGAGTACTCAGACAGCCTTCGCGAAGAGTCGTCCACCTCCACGCCGTGATGCTCCAACCGGGCGAGCAACTGCCTCAGAGCCGTGTCGCCGTTGTCACCATGGGGCATGGTTGCGTTCTCCATTCGTAGGTTTCGGGAAGAAGTGTAAGCAGCCGCGGTATGCCCTGGATTGTGCCAAAACAGAACGGGCACAGCGGACGAATCCGCTGTGCCCGCTTGACTGATCTCGCTGCTTACTTCAAGAACTCGGAAAGGTTGTCCTTGGTGATGAGCGTGAATGGCAGCGTGTAGCGGTTCTCCACATTGCCGCCCTTGAGGAAGTCAGTGACAACTTCAACTGCCTTGACGCCCTGTCCAGCAGAGTCCTGTCGGACGGTAGCCGACATTGTCCCGGCTTTGATGTCCTGCATGGCTGGTTCAGTACCGTCGACGCCGACTACGGCCTTGAACTCGGCAGTTCGTCCCGCGTCAGCGATAGCGGAGGCTGCACCGATGGCCATTTCGTCATTGTTGGCCACTACGGCGTCGATCTGGCCGGCGCTAAAGCGCTGAAGCGTGTCTTCCATGTTGCGCTTGGCGTCGTCACGGCTTCCCTTCGCCTGGAATTCAGCCACGATCTTGAAGTTCTTGTTGATCTTGCTGTCGAAGCCGTTCTTGCGGCGATCGGTCCAGGAGGCACCGTAGATGCCCGCGGCGAACACAATGTTGCCGCCCTCCGGAAGAGCCTTGTTCAGGTACTCAGCCTGCATTTCACCGGCCACGGTGTCATCCACACCGATGTAGCTCTTGTATCCAACGTCCGAACCTTCGGCGAACTCGGTGGACAAAATGAACAGCGGTATGTTGGCCGCGATGACACGCTTCGCTGCGTTCTGGCTGGCCTCGCCATCCAAAGGCTGCATGATGACGGCGTCTACCTGACGGGTGAGAAGATCTTCAACCTGGTTGAGCTCACTTCCTACGTCCTTCTTGGAGTCGGTGATGTTGAGCTTGACGCCCTTTTCATCGGCAGTCTTCTTCATGGCGTCCGTCATGTGCGCCAGGTCCGGGTCCTGAAGGTCAAGAACCACAACGCCAATGTTGTAGGACTTGCCTGCAGCCTCCGACGTGCCGGGGGTACTACTCCCCCCGCAGCCGGTGAGTGTGAGGGCTCCAGCGGCCAGCATAGCGGTGGTTACGGCGAGCTTCTGTCGCATTCCCATGATGGTTCCTTTCAATGGTTCTGATTGCTGAGGAGATTGTTGGTTCTGTGGACCCCATTGGGTTCGGGGCATTTCGGTTACTGCAGTGGCTAGTCAGACTTCCACCGGTTCAGCAGCACGGCGAGCACCAGGATGATGCCTTGAACTCCTTGCTGGTAGTACGACGAGACCCCCATCAGGTTCATGCCATTCATGACCACGCCCAGCAGGAGGACACCGATGACCGTTCCGCGGATGGTGCCTACGCCACCGAAGAGACTCGTTCCTCCAATGACGACAGCGGCAATCACCTGAAGTTCGTATCCAGTTCCGGCAACCGGCGCCGCGCCGTCCAAGCGCGCAGTGAGAACCAGACCTCCCAGGGCGGCTGTCACGCCACCGATGAGGTAAACGGTGAAGAGCACCCGGCTGGTGGAGATGCCCACTTTCTTGGCGGACTCTTCGTTGCCGCCTACGGCATATACATGCGAACCGAATTTGGTTCGGCTGAGGACAAACTCACAGATAAGTGCGGCGATCAAGAAAATAATCACCGGGACAGGAACCGGACCGATGAAACCCGACCCGAGCCATTCAGCAGGTCCGCTCAGCCCGGAAACAACCTGCCCGTCCGTCATGACCAGAACTGCCGTGCGGGCAATGGCCATGGTTGCCAGTGTTGCCAGGAACGGCAGGATGGCTCCCCAGACCACCAACGCTGCGCTCAGGAATCCAACCAGCAGGCCTACTGCGAGGCCTGCAACCAGCGGCAACCAGAAGGCACCACCACTTGCCGGGGCCAGCAAGGCGAAAGTCATACCGGCCAAACCCACAATTGAACCGACAGAAAGGTCAATGCCGGCGGTGATCATAATGAACGTCATCCCTAGGGCAATCAGTCCTATGATGGACGACTGCCGGACCACGTTGACGATGTTGTTCAGGGTCAGGAAGTTTGGCGCAGCAGCCGCGAGGAAGATAAGGATTACCACGAAAAGGATGATGATCCCATAGTCACCAATGAAGCGCTTGACCTTGGTGGCAGTCATTCCCTCTTTAAGGTCAGCGGGTCCGAGCTTTGTCTTGATATTTTCCATGGTGAGACTCATGAGTGGCTCGCATTCGTAGTGCCAGGAGCGGCCATCACATCAACGACGTCCATCGATGAGGTGCTTCCGATCTTGCGGCGGTTGTCGGGGATGCCGGCGCCGTCGTCGATGTAGTCATCCAACGTGCCGTGGGAGATGAGGTGTGCCACCTGTGCTTCAGTAACCTCACCAACCCGGAAGCGACCCACTACTTGGCCTTGGCGCATCACCGCGAAACGATCTGCCACGGCAAATGCCTCATCCAGCCGGTGAGTGATGATGATGACGGCGATGCCGAGATCTTTGAGGCGCTGGGTCACTTCAATGAGCTTGTCCACCTTGGCCACCGACAGGTTTGCCGTGGGCTCATCCATGATGATCAAGCGGGCATCGAATGCCAACGCCCTGCCAATGGCGACGGCCTGACGCTGTCCGCCTGACAATCTCTTGACCTTGAGACGTGGATTGATGGGGATGTCCAAGCGTTCGAGTACCCGTTTGGTTTCGAGTTCCATCTTTTTGCGGTCGATGATCCGCAATAGGGGGCCGAGGATGTTCTTCTGCGGCTCCCGGCCCAGGAAGATGTTGGAACGAACATCAAGGTTGTCCGCCAAGGCGAAGTCCTGGTAGACCATCTCCACGCCCTGATCGCGTGAAGCTGATGGGGTTGGGAACTCGGTCGCTTTGCCGTCCAGTTCGATGGAACCTCGGTCTGGTTGATACACGCCCGTCAGTACCTTCATGAGCGTAGATTTGCCGGCGGCATTGTCGCCCAGCAGTGCGAAGGTCTCGCCAGGCTGGACATCGATGCTGACGCCGCGCAAGGCGGACACTGCTCCGAATGTCTTGTGTATGTCCTTGAGGGCGACCAGTGGAGGGGTCGCCGGTGGTGCTTCGGTCATCTCATCCTCGTTCGTTAGGGCCATGCGAATGATCCGGTGAAACACTTGAGGCGCGGTCCATCAAACTACGTTGTTTGACCTGCTGATTCGGGATGGTTCTAAAGCCCCGAGCCGCGTGACCTTCGCCACACTGTTTCACTTACTAGAACTTTGACGGATGAGCGTTCCGTGGATGTGTGCCACTTTGGAACACGAGAATGATACGTTTCAATTACTTAACCAAAAATAGCTTCCAGCGAGAATACTGGAAGCTAAAATCAGCTGCTTACGGCCACGCAACGAGGCTGTAGCCGTCGGCTACGTGAAATAGTCGACGCTCACCCACCGAGAGAACCCAGACGATATCACCGTCGGGAGTCGCGTCGTCCACGTATCCGTCATAGGGAGGCCAACCGGGCCTCTGCAAACGGACAGCGTCGCCAGGCTCCACCTTCTCCCAGAACCCGGCGGGCGGTGTCCAGCTGGCCTGCATTGAGTTCTCTGACTTATGGGCTGCGTTCATGTCCGGCTACCCATCCTTTCCTTGGCACCGCATCTCCAGCGTTCTGACAATTAAAAATGCCCGGCCTGGGCCGCAGTTGTCGTTGCGGGAACATCTGCGGCCCAGGGCAGGCGGCCTTTTTACCTGATTAGCTCAGGTCCACTTCAACGGCAGTGCCGGTTCGGGCGGATTTCTCCGCAGCATCCGCAAGAATCAATGCAGCACGGCCGTCCTCGAACCCGGGACTCCTGGAAGGCAGGCCTCGAACAGCACGGAGGAACTCTGCAACTTCCAGTCGATAGGCCTCTGCATAGCGCTCCAGGAAGAAGTCCTGGTATGGCCCAATGGATTCAACGGATCGAGGACCCCAGTGCCGGACGAGGTTATCGTTCTTATTCCCCACCTGCAGAAGCCCCTTTGACCCGAAGGCTTCGATCCGCTGGTCATAACCGTAGGCTGAGTGGCGCGAATTGATGATCGTCACGAGTTCATCGTTGGATCCCCGCAAGGTGACAACGGTGGAATCGAAATCGCCCGCGTGACGGATGGCGTCGCTGAATACGTTTGCACCTTGTGCTGAAACTTCAACGATATTTGGAATGAAGTATCGTGCCATATCAAGGTCATGGATGGTCATGTCCCGGAAGATTCCGCCGGACTGGGGAAGATAGGCTGCCGGGGGCTCCCCCGGGTCCCGGCTGGTGATCAGCAGCTGCTCCAGAACTCCTATTTCCTCAGCGGCCACGCGGCGTTTCAGCTCCACGAAATGGCGGTCAAAGCGCTTGTTGAAGCCAAGGGCAACAGGAACGTCTGACAAAGCCGCTATCTCCCGAAAAGCGTTCACGCGGGAAATTTCCAGGTCGATCGGTTTCTCACAGAGGACTGGCACGTCCGCCTCGATCGCCTTTGCGACGAGGTCCAAATGAGTCGCCGTGGGAGAGGCCACGATGACAGCATCGATCTCACCTGAAGCGAACACTTCATCAGGATCGTCGGTCACCCGACCACCGAATTCAGCTGCGGTTTGTTTAGCACCTTCGATGAAGGGATCACAAACCCAGGACAGTGTAGCCTCGTCCAGGGTAGCCAAGCTCATGGCATGTACTTGGCCTATGCGCCCGGTTCCGAACAGGCCGACTCTGATTTGATGCGTCATTGCAGATCTCCAGGTCTATATAGGAAGAGGAACCTTTTTTTGTTAGTCGATCTTTTGCCGGCCCAAGCGCGCATAAACATCAGGCCGCTTGGAACGCAGGAGGTATGCGTAGACAATCCCGCCGAAGAACAAGGCAAAAGTGAAACTCATGAAGATGGCAGTCATGACTGCCGACCCGCCGATAAGTTCCGGGTAATTTGTGATGGCCAAGTAGGTGATGAGCCCCAGGAAAAAGACGCTGACAATCGGAGCCACGATGGTCTTCCAGACCGAATCCGGGTCCACCCGCCGGCGGCGAACGAAATAAACAAGCACGGCAAAGCTGGTGATGAACATCAGAAGCAGGACTGCGAAAGTGCCACTCCCGCTTGCAATCGGGTACAAGGCCTCTGGGGCTACCCCAATGACGGTGAAGACGACGGTTGCGACGGCCCACAACAGGCCAATGGCCAATGCCGACATGTAGGGCGACTTATGACGGGGATGCACGCGACCTAGAATCGAGGGCAACGCTCCATCGGCGGCCAGCGAGAAACTGTACCTGGCGGCGATGTTCTGAATCGAGAGCATTGACGCCAGGATCGAGGTGATGAGCAGGACAATTGCAATATCCGCAAAGATCTTTCCCACCAGCACCGTGGCACCATCGTTGAACAGGTTCACTGTGTTTGCCGCAGCTTCATCCTGGACTTTGTCAGGACCGATGAAGGAGGTGTAAGCCCACGCCGCCACAGCGTAAAACAATCCGATGCCCACCACTGCAATGTACGTGGCCCTGGGGATGGTGCGATCCGGATTCCTGACTTCATCCCGGTAGATGACGGTCGCCTCGAACCCGAAAAAGTTTCCGACGGCGAACAACAACGCCAGCCCCAATCCGGCATCGGTGATCCATGGCATCGAGAAGCCGATCCCCTGAACCGCCTCTGCGGATCCTGTGGAGAAGGCCGCAACGTCGAAGATGATGACAACTGCAGATTCAAGCAGCATGACAACGGTCAGGACCTTTGCCGAGAGGTCAATGCGGTTATAGGCCAAGAGGGTGGTGATGGCGATGATGCCGAGCCCGTACCAATACCAGGGGATGTCGGGCCCGTTCAGTGTGTTGACCACGAAGCTCTGGAGCGTGAGAGCGAAAAGGGACGGTGCGAAGAACCCTATGAAGATGTAGCCAAAGAGCGCCAGCAGTGCTCCCCCGAGGCCCGCAGGTTTACCCAGGCCGGCTGTGACAAATGAATAGAAACCGCCGGGAGCTTCAACGCTGCGGCTCATCTTGACGAAGCCGACTGAGAAAATCAGCAGCATGAGCGTCACCAGCAGGTAGATGCCCGGTGCCGTATGGCCGCTGAAGAGAAGCATCACAGGCAGTGTGCCTGCAACGGTCGTCAGCGGTGATGAAAAAGCGAGAACGTTCATCACGAGCTCGCCTACGCCCATGTTGCCGCTGAGCTTGTGTTCCTGGGTTTGAGCCGGCGTTTTCGTCGTACCTCTTGGTGTGCTTGACATGTAATCCTCGTCGCGAAATTTTGAGTGCTGAATCACACTACCGACGGGGATCGTGGAAGCACTGTACCAGCTTGGGACACGGGATCCCATGGGATATTCCGGCCTGTTCAGCTCACGAAATATCCCATGGGAAAAGGCTTTATCAGGGCCTTTGGGGCGCCATTGCAGAAGCATCTGGATCAAGTTTTTTCAGGTCCACCACATCATTCAAGGGCTCATTGGCCTTCCAGAGACTGAGGTTCCGGGCAAAACAATCCACCACTTTTCCCCGCCACCCGATCAGGTCCCCGGAGGCATGAGGTGAGACCAGGATGTCCCGCCGGCTCCACAGCGGATTAGCGGCATCCAATGGCTCATGCTCGAAGACGTCCAAGGCTGCGCCGCCCAGGCGGCCGGAGTCAAGTGACTCCAGAAGGTCTTGCTCCACCACTACCGCCCCGCGGCCCACATTTACCAAGCGAGCTCCGGGCTGCATTTTCTTGAATCGCGACGAGTTGAACAGGCCGCGGGTTTCTTCTGTGAGCGGCAATGTCAGCACCACGTCATCAGCGATGCCCAGAAGCCGGTCAAGGTCATCAAAACCGGAGATGTGTCCCAGCTGTGCGTCATTCCTCGCAGATCGACCCACAATGTCGACGTCCATTCCGGCAGCACGGAGGAGAAGGACGGTTTCGCGGCCCACCGGTCCCGGCCCCACAACCAAGACCTTCCGGCCCAGCAGTGGCTCGGTTTCGCGGTGCTGCCATGTCCGGGCCTGCTGAAGCTCAATGGTGCGGCGCAAATCCTTGGTAAACATCAGCAACACCCCCAGGACCCACTCAGCGATGGGGCGCTCACACACGCCGCGGGAGTTGCTGACCACAATGTCGCTGTCAATGATCTCCCGGGTCATGAGGCTGTCCACACCGATGCTGGACGTGTGTATCCAGCGCAACTCGCCGGGTCCTACTTCCCGAAGGAGTTTGGTCCGGAAATCGTTCAGGAACAGGATCTCCGTCCCTGGCTGGGCGGCCCGAAACTCATCTGCAGTGCGCACCACCGCGACATCAGCTTCGGCTTCCAACCGTTCAAGCGGAGGCAGCGGCCGGCCCTCCTGAACAATCACCATCACTTTCGGCCGCGACACAGCTCCCCGGGCCTTCCCCTCATCGGCACTCCCCCGGTTGTTCTCGTGTTCGGACGCGTAGCTACTCACCAGCCGCCCTGCCAACCGCTCATGAGGCCATAGGGCAAACGCTGCGGTTCCTCATCAGGAAGGCCCTTAAGGAAGTCGAAGTCACAGCCTTCGTCGGCCTGGTTGACGTGATCGATGAAGAGCCGTCCGTAGCCACGCCGGTATTTCGGTTCGGGGAGCTTGAGTTCGGCAAGTCGGCTCTTGATCTCCTCCGCGGGGATATCCAGGTCCAGGCGCTGGTTCTCTACGTCCAGCACAATGGGATCCCCGTCCCGGACTATCGCCAGCGGTCCACCCACCGCCGCCTCAGGCGATACGTGCAACACTGTGGTTCCAAAGGCGGTGCCGCTCATCCTGGCATCGGAAATACGGACAATGTCACGGATGCCGCGCCGCAACAGCCTTTCGGGAATGGGCAGCATGCCCCATTCAGGCATCCCGGGAGCTCCCACGGGCCCGCTGTTTCGCAAGACCAGAACAGAGTCTTCGGTGATGTCCAGCTCGGGATCGTCAATCCTGCGCCCAAGATCATAAATGTCCTCGAACACCACCGCCGATCCCTTGTGCTGCAACAGATCCTTGGATGCCGCGCTTCGCTTGATGACCGCACCGTTGGGTGCCAAGGAGCCGCGGACGACGGCGATGCCTCCGGAGGCATCAAATGGGGCTTCGAGCGTGCTGACCACTACGCCATCGGGTTCGGGGGCCGAGTTGTAACCATTTTCGAGGGACTCACCTGTGACGGTAATGGCGTCCTTGTTCAGCAGCGGCGCCAATTCCTTGAGTACCGTGGAAATGCCGCCCACCTGGAACAGCTGCTGCACCAAGTACTCGCCCGAGGGGCGGACGTTGACAATGCGAGGCGTACGTTGCGAAATCTCATGGAAGCGATCCAGCGGCAACTCGTAACCGACGCGCCTCGCGAGCGCCAGAAGATGCACTACTGCGTTAGTGGAACCACCCACGGCCATCAGGAGGGTGATGGCGTTATCGAACGCCTCTTTCGTCAATATTTCGCTTGGCTTTGGTCCCTGTGACATGGCCATTTCAACTGCCCGGCGTCCTGTGGCTTCGGCAGCTTGGGCACGACGCGCGTCCACGGCCGGGATTGATGCAGTGCCCGGCAAACACATGCCGAGAGCCTCAACCAGCGACGTCATGGTAGAGGCGGTTCCCATTTCGCTGCAGTGTCCAGCAGAGGGCTTGGCAGCCGACTCAAGCTCGTCGAAGTCAGCCTCGGTGATCTTTCCTGCACGCAGCTCATCGGCATACTTCCACGTGTCCGTGCCGACACCAAGCTGCTTACCACGGAAGTGCGCCGGCTCTTGGGGCCCACCGGTGAGCATGATGGTCGGGACGTCCGCACTCGCAGCACCCATGAGTTGGGCTGGAACGGTCTTGTCGCAGCCGCCCAGGAGCACGATGGCGTCCAACGGGTAGGCGCGGATGGATTCTTCAACGTCCATGGCCATGAGGTTTCGGAACTGCATGGCTGAAGGCTTCATGAGACTCTCGCCCAGGGAAATGGTGGGGAACTCCAGGGGCAGCCCACCGGCCATGAGGACACCGCGCTTGACAGCGTCGGCCAGCAGCTTGAAGTGAATATTGCAGTTGACAAGCTCCGACCACGAGTTCGCGATGCCGATGACCGGTTTGTCCTTGAGTGCGAAGCGGGAGAAGCCCTCAGCTTGAATCGCTGTTCGGTGAACGAATCCCGTGAGGTCGTGGGGTGCAAACCAGCGCGCACTGCGGAGGTCCTTATAGCTCGACTCTTCCATGTCTTTTAGCTCCTTGGGCTTGATCGGTCTTGACAGGTAATTGGTGACGATGCCTACGCGGCCGAGGTGCCGCCGTCGAACGCCATGCTGGTTCCGGTCGCAAAGGTTCCGTCGACCGCCAGGAAATAGATGGCTGCTGCCACTTCGTCGGGATCCGCGAGACGGTTCAGCGGCACAGTGCTCTCTTTCAATCTCCGGGCCTCTGTTGGGTCCGGCGCCGCGGCCAGCCCTTCACGCACCATGGGCGTGTCAATCGGTCCCGGGCAAACGGCGTTGACTCGGACCAGTGGCGCCAGTTCCAGTGCCATGGCGCGGGTGAGTCCCACAACGCCTGCTTTCGCCGCGCAGTAGTGAACAAGGCCTGGCACGCCCATGGCGGCGAGATCGGATGCGACGTTGACGATCGAGCCGCCACCGGACCGTCTCATATGGAGTGCAGCCTCCCGCGCCACGTAGAAGGTGCCGGACAAGTTTGTCTCCAGCACTTCGTGCCAGCGGTCTTCGGTAAGGTCTTCCAACGCAACATGTCCGGCTACACCCGCAGCGTTGACCACTACGTCCAAGCCACCTAGTGTGTGGATCGCGCCCCGCACGGCGTTCTTGACCTCGCTGGCAGCGGCGACGTCGGCAACCACCGTGTGGGCGCCGGCGTCGATATCGTCTGCCACACGCTGCAATTCTTCAGAACGCCGGGCCAGTAACGCGAGCCGGTGACCCCGCTTGGCGAAGAGTCTTGCGGTCGCTTCCCCAACGCCTGAGGTTGCACCAGTGATGAGAACCCGAAGGGGTTCCGTTCGAAGTTGTTGCTCGCGGTCCATCATCGGCGACGGGCTCCTCTTGCTTGGCAGTGGCGGACTAGTACGTCCCACTAAAACAGCGCGCAGCTACCCCCAGCTGTCTCACATTGAGACACAGAGCACACTGACAACGTTCCTAGGCTGATCAACAGATGCCGCCGTCAGTCTGCGGCACAGCACCGCGGGACAGCGGTAGAGACTAAGGAGCGCTCTTGGAACAGCAAAACCGCCTTGGGGTTGGCCTGATTTCGGTCGGATGGATGGGGAGGCTGCATTCTCGCGCGTATCTGGCGACCAAGCAGTTCTTTCCTGAACTGCCCCGCCATCCAGAGCTGGTGATCGCTGCCGACCCGGACGATGCCGGCCGCCATCACGCCGAAGACGCGCTCGGCTACAAGCAAACGGCCACGGATTACCGCAAAGTGCTGGAAAACCCGGACGTGGATGTCGTATCTATCTGCTCACCCAACTTCCTTCACCATGAAATAGCGCTTGCCACCATCGAGGCAGGTAAACACTTCTGGATTGAGAAGCCCATGGGCCGCAGCGCCCAAGAGTCCCGTGAGATCGCCCAAGGGGCCGAGGCCGCTGGCCTCATCACCTCCGTTGGGTTCAACTACCGGCACGCCCCGGCAGTGGCAGAAGCGCGCAGGCTGATCAGGTCCGGAACTCTCGGCAAGATCACCAATGTGCAGATCCGTCTCCTCACCGGATACGCCTCTGATCCAAACCAAGTCTTCACCTGGCGCTATGAGCAGGCACGTGCAGGATCCGGCGTCCTGGGCGACGTACTGAGCCACGGTTTCGACCTCGCCCAGTTCCTGGTGGGTCGCATCACGTCGCTGAACGCCGTCACCGAGACATTCATCAAGGACCGGCCGCTCCCAGCTGGCAACTCCTCGAATTCCTTCGACATGGGTCAGGCTTCCGACGTCACCCGAGAGGTGGAGAACGAGGATTACACTGCCATGCTTGCCCGTTTTGAGGGTGGAGCAATCGGCATGTTCGAATCCACCCGTGTCGCCATCGGCCCACACGCCGAGTACATCATCGAGGTCTACGGCACCGAGGGATCATTGCGCTGGAATTTCGAACGAATGAACCAATTGGAACTCGCCACCGACCGCACTGGCTATCGCACCATCATGACTCCCCCGTCCTTCGGCGAGTTCGGCCGCTTCCAGCCCGGACCCGGCCCCGGCATCGGCTTCAATGACCTCAAGACCATTGAAGCGGCACTCTTCTTGCGTTCGGTGGCCGAAGGGAAACAACTGGGTCCGTCCGCCGCGGATGGCTGGTCAGCCTCCGAACTCGTTGATGCCTCGCTGCGTAGCGCCGGCTCCGGCGACTGGGTCCAGATTCCGGAGGTTTCCGGGAAAACCACCTACCAGGCCTAGGCACAACCTCACTCCACCCGCAATAAAAGGAGGCCGGATCGTCAATGATCCGGCCTCCTCTTGTTGGGTTGTTAATTACTTGGCGAAGCGGAACAACTTCTTGTTGGCGAACTCGAGCATGCCCACCTTGCCCAGTTCCCGTCCATAACCGGACTTCTTGACACCACCGAACGGTACATCGGCTCCGCTGAGGTC